>CAVVXI010000001.1:0-1790862 GCA_963752195.1 uncultured Bacteroidales bacterium
TTGCTCGCGGACGCGGGCAAATGGATCGCCCTCTGCAACACCGCTTGCATCGCCGGCGTCGATGGCGGCTCTCAACGCGATCAGCTTGGCCTCTTGTTCCTGGTCTTCGCGTTCCAGGATGCGCAGCGCCGCCCGGACGACGTCGCTCGCGTTCTCGTATCGGCCGCTTTCGACCTTTGCCAGTACGAAGCGGTCCAGTTCGTCGGTCAGGTTTACGTTACGGGTCGGCATAGCCGCTAGCGCTCCTCTTAATCGCACTGTATCAGCCTTAGCAAACATTTCCAAGTTAAACCTGGAAGGACACCACGCTCCTAAATTCGAGTTGGGGTGATTCCGATCATGGCTACACGGAGGGATATCGGCGCGGCGCGCGGCTGCTGGTCGAAAGATGTCATCGAGCAGCATCGCGATCAGGAGTGCGTGGTCTATCCGATCACGCTCCTGTACCGGCAGGATATTGCGCTGCTGTTTTGTGACACTGCAAGCCCGTTACAGGCGGTCAGAAGAAGGCGCACTCGTGCTTCCGAGATCTGAGGCTCAACTTGGGGCATTTCGCGGAAATGATGGAGCGCCCTTGCCGATGCTCTGGATGCCTTGGACAAGGCGACCAGCTCTCTTGAGGACGCAAAGGCCGAGATGGAGGCGGAACGCCGACGGAGCGGGTATCCTTGATCGGGGAATCATCGCCTGAGAACGCAAACTGATGTTAGTGCGTTGATCATCGGTGCCGGAGAGAGCACACACTGGCGCAATCCGAACACTACGATACTCATTGGGATTTCCTCTCTGAGGGAAGGCGGAGACGCGGGAACTCGCGTCTCCGCCCGGGGCGGGTGTCAGCCGGCGAAAGCCTTGCCGGTTTCGAGCAGCGTCTTGAGATCGCTGAGGATGAAACTCCAGCCACCGCCGGTGTTGGGGATTTGACCGGAGACGAGTGCGGCGGTTTGGGGGGCGCCTTCGAGTTCGTGGGTGACCGTGAGGGTGCAGACGCCGCCGGGTCCGGGTTCGATTTCCCACGTGAGGCGCTTAAAGCCTTCGGCGGCGATGGCGGGATCCCAGAGTGCGCGCCAGGTTTGGACGAGTTTGCGCGGCGGATCCGATTCGAGGACTTCGCCGTCGATGATGACGTCGGGTGCGTTGTGATCCTTCATCGCCTGATTGGCATGAGTTCGGTAGCGCCTCCGGGGCGGAGTTCATATTCGGCCCGGCAGGAGTAGCCGTATTTGTGGTTCCATTCGGGGTCGGTGATGGCTTGCCAGATGGCTTCGGGTGTGGCTTGGATGTACACGCGATAGACCTGGGTAGCTGTGCTCTTGTCCGTGGTGGTCATTTCTTTTTCTCCAGTTGATTTTTGAGTTCCGCGAGTGCCGCGGTGTGGTGCTCGGTATATTTGTCGATCCAACGGTCGTGAATGAGCCGGATCGGGACGGGGTTGAGATAGTGGAGTTTTTCACGGCCCGACCGGCGTGCGGTGATGAGTCCCGCGGCTTCGAGGACTCGCAGATGCTTCATGACTCCGAAGCGTGTCATCTTAAACCCGGACTCCAACTCGGACTCCAACTCCGTGAGCGTGCGGCCGTCGCGCGCAAAGAGCAGGTCGAGCAGGAAGCGGCGGGTGGGGTCTGCAAGTGCCTTGAACACACGATCATCATCGGGCACGAGTTCAGGATACGTGACCAAATGGTCACATGTCAAGAGAAACGTCGATGCTGGACATTGCGAGGCAGGTGTGAAATACTTCTCCCACCATTGACAGATGTTGGTCTGCTGGCGGGCGTTGTTTCGGGCGCTCCGGGGGCGGAGCCAATAAGAGCCGGTTGAAATCAGGAACTCACTGAAACTCTCACACGCGTGTCTCTGTGTGGCGGTAAGCTGGACATCGTCTTACGCCCAACCCAATACTTTAGTTACCAATTTGCAATATAGGCTGACTCAGGGCGACATAGGCGACCTGGTGCCGGGTGCGTTTCATCATACGCGCACGCTGAGGATCGCAGAAGGCGGCGAGGCGCTGCTGAAGGTATGCCAGGAGCATCCGCTCAAATGGGAGCAGGACCGGATGTTATTCCGGCTGGCGCACCGGCATGCGGCGTCGAGCACAAGCTGCCGGGAGTTGGCGAGTCCGGGGATGCACGTTGTTTCGGTACCGCGGCCGGACGGCACACGGGAGACGCGGATTCATTTCGACCTGCACGGGCCGCGCAATCCGATTGGGCATTTTGGCGAGGTGGTAAGGAACCGGCTGACGTTTGGGCGGACGTCGGAGTACGAGGTGTACCGGGGATTGATGAAGCGGCAGGGGGCGGCCAACATTCCCCCGCCGGCGTACGACTTAGGGGCGCATTTTCGCGCGTATTACCGCGGGACGTTTGGCGTGAGTGCATTGGCGGGCGCGGCGTTTTCGGGATCGGCGCGGGCGATGTTGAGCCAGCGGCCGGAGTGGGGTGAGGGGAGCGAGCGTTTTTCGAACCGTGTGGAGGCGGCGCTGATCCGGAATACGCTGCAACGCTCGATCGAGTTCGGGGTAGGCGCGGCGCTGCAGCAGGACGAGACGTTTAAGACCTCGGGCGAGGAAGCAATGGGGCGGCGGCTGCGGCTGGCGCTGTATCATTCCGTTTTTGTGAAGGGCCGGGGCGGGGACGAGTTAGCCTTTCCACGGATTGCGGCGGCGCTGGGAACCACTTGGGTGACGCAGAGGTGGCATCCGTGGACCACGGACACGCAAAATGTTTGGGTGGGGACGGCGATAGTGCTATCGAGTTATGTTTTGAAGAGTTACTGGCACGAATTCCGGCCGGATATCAAGCGGGAGTTAGCGCGATTCCGGCGGCGGTGAGGGTGAGTTATGGCCGATGTATTTATTCAGACTCTGATCGATGTCGATTCGTGGAATGCCGCCGGGTGGTTAGGAACGGCGTTTCTGCATGACGAATCGGGAAGGGAAATGCCGCGTCTGGGGATCGTCTTCACCGACATACGCGCCGGGAATCGGATTTTTTCCGGATGGCGGGAGCGGTTGGGCGCGGTGGATGAGTTTGAAGAGCTGAGGATTTCGATCATCGAAGGCGATATTGTGGGCGAGGATCCGGGTTACACGATTCATATCTCTTCAAACCCGCTGAACACGGCTCGCCGGCTGGGATCGAAGGTAGAAGCTCCGAAGATGATCATTGTGAGCCGGATGCACCGGATGACTCCGCAGCCGGGATCCCCACACCTGGGGCGGTTCAAGAAGGAATTTGCGAAGCACAAGAGATACCAGGTGATCCCGATCTCGGCGGAGATCCAGCCCAATTTTGCGTTGAGCATCGAGAAGACGGAAGTACATTTCCGGCAGGCCTGCGACATAGGGCGCACGGACCTGGATGCAGTGATTTTTCCCGAGCATTATTTCGACCTGGACGATATTGTCCAGTAATGCTTACTGCACGAGTTGCGAGACCAGGGCGAGGTGGTGGGGCAGACCGAGCTTGAAGCGGATGCGGTCGATTTCCTGAAGCGGCTTGAGGAAATCCGGCTCCTCCAGGGGCCAGAGCTGCGCCGGCGGAGGCGGTGGAGCCGGACGCCAGCAGCAGGCAATTCACGGCCCGGCGCGCGGCCTCGTTGGCCGCTTCCATGCAGGCGATGTCGGTGTAGGTGCGGACGTAGTCGGAAGCCAGAAAGAAATTCTCCAGTTCCACCTGTGCTTCCGGCCGGTATTGCAGCGAGCCGGCGGTGTTGATCAGCAGCGGCTCGGCATTGGTGGCCTCGCCCGGGTTGGGAAATTCGATGTCGGGATCGAGGAACCAAGCCACCAGGTTTGCATCGTCGATCAGCGTGGCCCCGCTGTCGTTCAGGTGCTGTTTGAGTTGCGTCCAGACCTCTTCCTTGATCTCCTCCGCGCTGCATTCCCGCGCGGGCTTGCCGAACACCACGCCGGGCGCTTCCCAATCCGAAATATCGACGGAGAGGATGCCCCGCGACCGTGCCGTCGCCGATACTGGGACAGGTCGACTTCGGTCCAGAACTGCCGCTGGGAGATGGAGGTCAGCGCCCACGGCGAATCGAGATAGATGGCGTGGCCGTTCACGAGCGGCTCGTCCTTGGAGAGATAGAACTGAATGCCGTTCATCCAGCGGGTCTTGAATTTGTCCAGGTTGGCGAGCGAGGGCGCGGCGTGTTTCAATGTCGTCGTTGATCAGCGTCGCCATGACTTCCACGGGCAAGGCCGCGATATAGAAATCGGCGGTGACGGGGAGCGCCCGCTGGGATTCTCCACTGTGACGCCGGTGACCCGCGCGCCCTCGGTCTGAGATTTCGCTGACCCGCGCATCGGAGTGGAATTCGACGCCGAGTTTGTCGAGGTATTCGGTCCAGGGGTGGATCCAGACGTCGTTGGTGGGACCGGACAGCAGGCGGTCGAAAACGCCGTCGGGAGAGATGAGGCCGTACAGCAACTGCAATTGCGTGGTGCCGACGGTGCGCGTGCTGCTCTCCTCGGCGCGCATGGCGACCAGGGAGCGCGTCACTCCCTGGCCCAGGTATGCCTGATAGGCTTTCGACATGCGCGGCGCGGCGATGAAGTCCCACCATGGGATGTTTTCGTATTCGGCGAGGCGCCGTTCCGCGCAACTGGTGGCGACGGTCAGCAGCGCGGCTGACGAAGAAGCTCAGTTCGTCGAGCGGGACGCCGAACGGGGTGAGCAGTTCCATGCAGGAAGACGCGGAAGTCTTCGAGGTTGGCGGGGCAGCGGGCAATCCAGGTAATTTCGGTCTGCCCGGCGCGCGCCAGCAGCATGCGCGTGGCGACGCTGAGATTGTCGAAGACGTTGCCGTGGGCGCCGTACGGCGTGCGGCGCATGGTGTCGGTGACATGCTTGTAGAATCCCGGGAAGAAGCGGAAGCCGTGTTCGCCGGGGAGGGGCGGCGTCCGCCTCTGCGCCGGAGTTCGGCACGGGGATGCTGCGCGCCTTGCCGCCCAGTACCGGCTTGCGCTCGTAGACGTGCACTTTGAAGCCGCGCTCGGCGAGTTCATGCGCCGCGCTGAGGCCGGCGACGCCTCCACCGAGAATTGCGACCGTTTTCCGCATCCGGACATTTTATGCTGTTTGGGGACTGGCGGCCAGCGGATTGTCGTTAATCGGCGGAATCGATTTGGACTAACTCGGGCTGGGGGGTCTGGGCGGGAGTGGATTTGATGGTCTGTTTACCGCGCCAGAAATCGAAATACGACACGTAGTGGACGCAGGAGACGGTGGAGTAGGAGGCGCAGGACTAGACCTCGCGACGAAGTCGGAAACCGTCGTTCGAGTAAATGGTTACGGTTCGGAGACGCGGAAACTACGGAATCACGGCGACCGTTGCGCGCCGAGATGAGCGCCTGTCGCGCGGGCCAGTCGCTTTTTGCCAGACGATCGGGAGTAACGGCCGGAGGAGGTTGGCGGAACCAGTCTGGGCAGGACCGTTCTTACCAATTGGGTCGCAGCTTGTAATGCGGTGTGGGCGTCCACGGCATGAAGCACAGTAGTCTGGACGTAGTATTGTCCCTGGAAGACGCAAAGGAGTGCGCCGGCCTCGCCAATGTCCAGCCGGTAGGCTTGGTCTCCCAGACCGGCCACCGGCCGAACCGGCTCGACTCCCCAGCCCCGTTCATCCTTCGCTCCTGCTCTTCGATCCAAACCCGCTGGACGTTGCGGCGGAGAATGAGCGAGACCTCACCGTCCCTGGTAGGAAACGAACAACTAGTTACGTTCTCAGTTCTGACTCTCGGTCGTCCATCACCCACCCAGATTTTCAGAGCGTGTTGCACATCCTGCCTGGATAAAATACTGCACGCGTCCGGTCCGGTACTCGAGGGCTGGGCGGCGCCCAGGGCTGCACTAAAGAGGAGTACCGCGGAGTTACAGATGATGCCGGTGTGAACTCCGCATTTGGCGCGTAGCCACTGCGGCCGTCGGGACTTTCCCAGCGCCTCGCGTACACATCCTCGCGGCCACGGAACAAGGGACCGAAAGGGAGCGATCTTCTCGGGAGTCTTGAGGCGCGAAATTAGGGGTGGTACTTTGGGCGGGCTCAACTCGGCGGGCGGGATTGCAATGCCGTGCAGGTCGAGCAGCGACCGGAGGCGATCAATTCTCGCTCCAGCCGCTCGCACCTCGCAGTCAGGTCCGGATGAGGCGTCGTCGACGCGCCGTGAGTCGCTCATTTCACTTTGTTGGCTCGGGCCTCCAAGTCCCGGCATTGTTCAAGCAACGTCTCAAACGATTCGGTGTCGGTCATCAACAAGCCATCGTCCAGCATTCTCGCGTAGTCGAGGGAAAGGCTCGCCAGCGGCTTGTCACTCGGAACCAGTCGTAGTCCGCCGGACACCGCGGCGACGTAGTCGATCAAGTCTCCGGCGGAAGCCTTTTCAGGGAAGAACATCGACTTGTGTCTGGCAACGGCAAGAGCGAGCGCCCGATCTGCAATCGCGGCATCTGCCATGCCTGCCCGGTCCAGCCGAGTCAAATCATGCCAGTGCCGCGAAAAGCGTTCCCCTCCACGAAACTCGCCTGTTCGCAGAAGCGTCAACGGCAGTGGCCTTCTCCCAGAACGTCCGCTCTGGTCGCATGACCCTGGCGGTGGCCGAAGGAAAGACGACCCCGCGACGCTCGGCGCTGCATCGCAGGTAATCGTTCGAGATTCCCACGGCTCGCCCGTTGAGCGAGCGCCAAACTCGAGCATGACAACTGGACGCACGTAGCCCGATCCCGCCGCCAACGGCGCGTACTCAAGCAACAGTTTTTCGCCCTCCCCTGAAAGCGTTGCTGGCAGATCGTGATCCGTAAGCGAAGCGGAGATCAGCGGTATGATCTGTTCGGCGATCCAGACCGGCAGGCGCGAGCGTATCTCTTCGGTCCAGCGCTTCTCGGGGCTGCGCGTCGCCGGCAGTGGGTCGAGCGCCGAACCGGAGAGATCCGGGGCCAGCACGCGGATATCATAAGTAAGGTCCACGTCCTCAGAGAACCGGCTGATGATCTGGTATCCCTTCGACAGCGACGAGCCGCCTTTGAATACGAGGTGGTTGCCGAAGGGCGAACGGAACAGGACGTCAAGTAGCCAGACGAGCCAGACGTCTTTGTCCAGCAAGTGTAGCGGGCGTCCTAAAGCCGCAGCGGCTACGGCCAGCGCTTCGCGCCGGTCCGCCGCGGACAGACTTAGAAACGCATCAGGCATGGGACGCGAGCCGGCTCACCTGCTGCGCCATCCAGGTGGGCAACATCCGGCGCATTTCAACGACCGCGTTACGTTCCGATTCAGGCAGTCTGCCGCGCACGGCCTCGATCGCATGACTCGCTTGCTCGGGCCCTAGCCAAGCCAACGCTCGAATCAGCGCGCCTGCCTTTCGTCCCGGAAGTGCCAACTGCCAGGAAGGAGCATGACGGAGCTCGACCAGCTGATTGCCCAGTTTCGACTTCCGTGTTGGACCGGAGGTCAAGTACACCTCGCGAACCGGAACTTGCGTCGTCAACCCCAACTCGTTGGCCGCTGCCGCGCCGTGGGGAACCGCGCTCTCGCCGCGTTGTTCAACAATGGCCTGCACCGAGAGTGGCCGGCTCGGGGGGCCGAACGCCAAAGCGCCCCTTGATCGGACGAACGTAGAGTCCGCGACTCACGCGCATGAGACTCCCTTTCCGAACCAAACGGGAAAGCGTTTGGTCCACGGCCGCACGGGTTCCAAGATGCAGAAGTTCCTTCGCTGCCACAGGCACCCCTTCGGCCGCTTTGCCAAAGTGATTGATCACGGCTGTTGCGAGTGCTTCCATCCCTGTCAGAAGTATAGCATGTTTTCTGACAAGCATGAACGCTTTACGTTTCCGGCGGGTCTCTGGCTGAAGCTAGAGCCCATCCCCTAAGCACTTTGGGTCGGAAGGACTGCTACAGCATGGCTGACAGTGATTGCTTGTCCATCCAACGAAAGTCGGGCCGGACATTCTGGGCTAGAGTGCCCGAATCGCTCCGAGCCATTGTTCGACCATTGCGCGGAACCGCCGCGGGCGCGAGTACTCCCTTGTGCCGATCTGGGCAGCCAGCCCGAAGTCACCTAACAGCGGTATCGACTCCGTGACCTTGGCTGTGAAGCATCGATAGGACAGCCACATGAAGAGGTCCAACACTGCCGGTGAGGCGGCCAGTACCTTGATGGCCTCAAAATGCTCGTTTGGTACTGGGTGCGCGATCAGTTTCTTGGTAGAACTCGTCACTGAGCACGATGACGTTCTCAAAATTCGGCGGACAACGTGCGCTGGATCAGGGTGTTCCCGGCTATACCAGATTTGCGCCTCACGCATGAAATTGAAGCGGCTTCGCTGGATCATCGTGGCTCTCTACCGCGAGAGCTGTCGCGTACCGAAGAATAGTTGTCGCGCCGAAGATCCGCTCAAACGCGCCGACCAGACGACGGTATGTCAGCACCGGAATAAAACGCCCGCATTTCTGCCGGTTTCACCGACCGCAATGACCGCACCATGAGCGGGGACGCGGTAGTCACTCTACATCAGTTTCTAATTCTGGGGCGGCGCCGAACGCCGGGGGTGAGACAACGCCATCTATATGGATGAACGGCGTTGCCGCTATTGCCGGAAGAGCTTCCAGGCCTCGAAGTTCCAGCCTCGCCAGGAGGTGTGCGGTGCGCCGGAGTGCCAGCGACGGCGCCGCACTGATTATCACAGGCCGAAGATCGCCGCCGATCCCGTATACCGTGAGGTATGCCCGGACAGCCCGCGCAAATGGCGAGCGCGCAATCCCGATTACTGGAAACGGTATCGCGAGAAGCATCCCGCCGCTACGGAGCACAACCGCCAGCGACAGAAGGTTCGGGATGGGAAACGGCGCTTGCGCCATCTTGCAAACAACACCCCAGCTCTGGACCTAAAGCATTCCGCAGCGCAGATTTGGCTCGTCGGGTCCGGAGTCGCTCATCTTGCAAACAACAACTCAGCTCCCGCGCAAGTGTGGGTGATTGAAGCACTTCCACCAAGCTCGCTGTCAGCGCCGGTGTCTTGCAAACAACAACCTTCTGGTTCCACCGCCCGTCTGCTGCATAAAGAAGCGAGGCGATGCTGACTACCGATCAGATCAACGACCTGCACCGGCTTTACTGGTCCGAGCACTGGCCCATCCGCAAAATCGAGCGCCATCTGAACATGGGCTGGAAGACGATCCGGAAATATCTGGATGCGCCGGCGCAGGGTCCGGTGAAACGCCAGCGTCTCAGCAAACTCGATCCCTTCAAGGGCAACATCACCGAGTGGCTGGAGAAGGACCCCAACGTCACTGCTGCCGTCATCGAACAGCGTTTGCGTCCACTTGGCTATAGCGGTGGCTCCAGCATCCTGCAGGAATACGTGCGCAAAGTCCGGCCACAACTGGCGCCCAAGCGCGCCTTCGTTCGTATGGAGCCTCTCGCCGGAGAACGCTTCGAAGTCGATTGGGGCCACTTCGGCGCACTCAGTTATTCAGGGGACACCCGCAAACTCTATGCTTTCGCGCTGGTCGATGCGCACAGCCGCATGCTCTATGTCGAGTTCACGCATAGCCAGAGCTTCGAGACCTTCGCCCGTTGTCATATTCACGCATTTACTGCGCTGGGTGGCATGGCGCGTGAGATCGCCTATGACAATCTGGCGACGGCCGTTGCCGAACATGACGGCCGCCTCGTCCGCTTTCTTCCCCGCTTTCTTGGCTTCGCCCGCGAATATGGCTTCTTCCCGCACGCCTGCAATCCGGCCAGCGGATGGGAAAAAGGAAAAGTCGAACGCGCCATCGGCTATCTTCGTCAGAACTTCTGGCCGCTGCGTGAGTTCACCGATCTGCATGATGTGAATCGCCAGGCGCGGCAGTGGCTGGCCGAAGTCGCCAATCAACGCCTGCATCGCGAGACGCGCGAGCGCCCGCTCGATCGCTTCCAACCGGAAGCCCTGCGCCCGTTGCCGGTCATTCCTTACGATTACCGCGACTCCATCGAAGCGCTCGTTCACAAGGATCTCCGGCTTCAGTTCGATGCCAATCGCTACTGCGTGCCTCACCGTTACGTTGGCCGGCGGCTTACGATCAAGGCCGATTCCGGTTCCGTCACCATCTATAATCGCGTCGAGGAAGTCGTCAGCTATGCGCGATCGTGGCGCCGCGGCCAGACGTTCGGGGCTGATCGTTTCGAAAAGATACTCGCCGAGGAGCGGCCGGCGGCGCGCCGCTCGCAGGCGCAGCAACGGCTGCTCGATTCGCTGGATGGCTTGTGTTCGCGCGCTCTCGTGGAGGCGTATCTCCGCGACATGGCCGACACGGACCGTTCACTGGGCCGGCAGATCTCGGAACTGCTCGAACTGATGCGGCAGTACGGCCCGGAGGACGTGGCCGGCGCCATCGAGAAAGCCGCGGCGGCTCGCGCTTTCGGTGCTGATTATGTTGCCAACATCCTGCGCCAACAGCAGTTCTCCACGCCGTCCCCAACCGCCGCTCCGGCTGCGCGATCCGCGCTTGAACGAACTCGTTACCGATCCGATCTCTCTGCTGGAATACGACGCCTTCATTCTCGAATCCGGAAAGGACCGCGATGACGCCTCTCGAACAGAAACTGCAGCAACTGAATCTGAAAGTGATGAGCCGCGAGATGGAGACGACGATCGCTGAAGCCGCTGCCAGAAACCTCAGCGTCTGCCGCTACGCTCGAGTGGCTCGCCGATATGGAACTGGAAGCCCGCAACGGCCGCGCCATCGAACGCCGCTTCAAGTGCTCCCGCCTGCAGACTCAGCCCAGCATCGACGCATTTCACTTTCACCATCACAAAAGCCGAGTCCAGGCAAAGAACCGCATCCTGCGTCTGCTCGATCTCACCTTTTTGCATCAGGGCACGAACTTCGTGCTGATCGGCAATCCCGGGGTGGGCAAAACATTCCTCGCCCGAGTCATCGGATGGAAAGCTTGCCAGGCGAATCAGCGCGTCCTGTTCACGACAGCCATGGACATGCTGAATCATCTGCTGGCTTCGCAGGTCGATCACTCGTTGGTGCGCAAGCTCAAGATCTATACTGAGCCCACACTTTTGATCGTCGACGAGCTGGGCTATCTCTCGCTCGATCAGCAAACCTCGAATCTCTTCTATCAGGTCATCTCGACGCGCCACAGCCAGAAGCGATCCACGATCATAACCACGAACACACCGTTCTCCGACTGGGGCAACATCCTCTTCAACACGACCATCGCGACGGCGATCGCCGACCGGCTGGTCGAGAACTCCGAAATCTTCCTGCTGGGCGGCGACAGCCTGCGCAAAGCCAGCAAGAACTCCACTCCGCCGGAAGAGTAGTTCAGTTCCTCCGGCTCCGATCAGGCGCCGCGCTGTGCGATACCCCGAACGGAGGAGTCCGCCGGGCTAACCCCTCAACGGCGCTGCCAATGGGCGGAGGGCTTCGGCTCCCTCCGCTCCTTCGGTTCCATCCATGTTCAACTTCAGCGCCAATCATCTGTTCCTGCTCTCGCGGACGGAATACCCGATCGTGTGCGGTGTTCCTGTTGCGGGACCTCGACACGCAGCGCGTTTACCGGCTCCATGACTTCACCAAAGCCCAGCTCATCCGGCCCGACGTGGCCTACTGCGTAGCGGGCAAGGTCAACAGCGCCGACAAACTCTACCTCGTGATCGAATCGGTCCGGCCGGACACCAAACACTCCGGTCTTCCACAGTTCCTGCTCCTGCTGACGGCGCGGGAGGGTCGCCTATCGCCTGATCACCAATCTTGGGTGCCCTTACTCGACCGAGAGACACGCAGTCTGTGCGACCGCGCGGTCGCCGACGTGTGCCTCCCCAGCGACGCTCGCCTTCCCTCTGCCTACAAAATCGGCAAAACGGCGGTCCGTTCAATGTCGGCACTAACAGAACTGATCGTCGCCGCCGATTTCTTTACCGTGGAGGTGTGGACCCGGCGCGGACTGGAAAAACAGGATTAACCCTGGTGTTGTTCTTCATCGAGCTATCCACGCGCAAGGTCGAGATCGCGGGCATCACGACAAAAGCGAATCAGCTTTGGATGGAGCAGATCGGCAGAAACCTGACCGATAGTGAGAGATGGGGATCTTGAACGGAAAGCGCTATCTGATCTGGGATCGAGATCCGTTGTTCACCGGAGATTTGATACAGATGCTGGCGGGCGTCGGTGTGAAATCGGTGAAGCTACCGCCGCGATCGCCGAATTTGAACGCTCACGCGGAGAGATTTGTCAGGACCATAAAGGAATCCTGCCTCCAGCAGTTGATCCTATTTGGAGAACGGTCTCTGCGAAAGGCAGCTCAGGAATTCGTTCGCCATTATCTACACGAACGCAACCATCAAGGCCTGGGAAATCAGCTGATCCTCCCAGAGCCGGACGTGCTCGGGAACACTGGCCCGGTGAGACGACGACAGCGATTGGGTGGAACGCTGAACTACTATTACCGTCGAGCGGCGTGAGTGGGCTGGGGGCGTGAGTACGGACTCCAGCGGTCAGCATCTAACGACGTCAAGAGCTGGGCACACGTCGTTTGAACGGAGTTACCCTTACCCGGCAAAAGTCGGGTCACTTCGACGACCAAGCCAACCGCTGGCTATTGCTCCAGGAAGGATCGGACACTCGTTCATTGTTGGTGCCATAAGATCCGTAACAGGGAGGCTGGTTGCAGATCCAGTGCCGCCCGCCGCCGAATTCGCATTTCCGGGCCATACGCGGTACCGCAGACAGCCTGATGGCAGGCGCGCGAAGAATCGCCCCCTGTGCGAAAGCCGCGGCCAGAGAGGAAAGTTCTGAAAGGAGCAGCATGGAATCGACAGTTGTTTTAGAAAGAGAACCGGCCACGGCCCTCAACAAGGGCGAAGATCGTGGCGGCAAGTACCTGGTTTTTCATCTGGGCCGGGAAGAATTCGGGATTCGGGTTCTGAAGGTGCGGGAAATCATGGGCATCCAGGACATCACGGCGGTGCCGCAGACGCCAGCCCACGTCAAGGGCGTGATCAACTTGCGCGGGAAGGTAATTCCGGTAGTGGATCTGCGGCTCAAGTTCGGCCTGCCGGAGCAGGAGTACGCGCAGCGGACCTGCATCATCGTGGTCCAGGTGAGAGGCGAGGCGGGGCCCATATTGATGGGCATCGTGGTGGACGGCGTGGCCGAGGTGCTCAACCTGGCGGCGGCCGACATCGAGGACACGCCGGACTTCGGCGATGGCACGGCCACGCCCTATCTGCTGGGCATGGCCAAGGTGAAGGGCAAAGTGAAAATCCTGCTGGAGATCGACCGGGTGTTGACTAGCCAGGATCTGCACGCGCTGAAGGCACTGGTGCAGTGAAAGTGAAAAGGTTCTTGAGGGGAAAAGATTCAAATGACATCTCAAATGACCGTTGGTAAGAAAATCTCGATAGTCTGTGCGCTGCTCGTGGCGTGTACCATCACACTGGGCGCTGTGGTTTTGGTGAGCATGAGCTCGCATGGAGACCGCCACCCAGTCGATCCTAGCGGGAGTTTACTGATAAGCCACCAGTAGCGCGCCAGGTTTTCCGGGAACTCCTTCCATACAGTGCGGATAGCGGCCCTTTCCGATCAGTTTTTGTATTACCCTATATAGAACATTTCTATAGCAAAATGTTCTCATGCCTATTGACCCGCCGCAGGATATCGGCGTATACTTGTATTACCCTGTATGGCCTCTCTCGTCGCCAAGAAGAAGGGCAAGCAGCTCTACTACTACGTCGTCGAAAGTGCCCGCGTCGATGGCAAGCCCCGCATCGTCCACCAGGCCTATCTCGGCACTGCCGACAAGGTCGCCGCCCTCGTCAAGGACCGCACGTCCCCAGTCCCTCTATCCGCCGCCTCGCGCGACTTCGGCTTGCCCGGTGCTCTGTGGCTCGCCGCCGAGCAAACCGGCCTGTTTGGCGTGTTGGAGGCGCTCTGGCCCGCATCCCGATCCGGCCCTTCGCCCGCCCGTTATCTATTGCTGGCCGCCATCCACCGCATCTGTCAACCCGGGCCCAAGACCGGAGGTGGCCGATTGGTACGGCGAACCATCCTGCATTCGCTCTGGGGAATTCCGCCGGAACGCTTCACCTCGCAAGCCTTCTGGGACGCTTTTGAAAAGATTCTGCCCGAACACCTGGATCCACTGGCAACCGACGACGATCCGCTGGATCGCGCCCAACTGCGTTTGCTGGATTTGTGGAAAGGAAAGCAGATGGTGAGCCGACGACTGCTCGCCTACGATACGACCAACTTCTACACCTATATCGCCAGCAACAACACGCGCAATGAACTGGCTCAACGCGGGCATAACAAACAGGGCCGCCATAATCTGCGTCAGGTGGGTCTCAGCTACGTTCTGGACGGTGAAAACGGCCTGAGTTTGTGCCATTGATGCCCAACTTTACTATGGTAATCAATCATTTATTGAGTCCATCATGGATAATATGGTTTCTCACAATTTGACTCAAGCTAACGCTCAATTATTTGGCCCCAGTCAGGCCAAATCATTTTTATGATCGGATAAGAATAATTGAATTCTAAAACACAAAGAAGTATTTTCGAAATACCACCTAAAAAGTTAGCTTCAGCGGAAATAACTGATTCTGCATTTTTACAAGCCATTAAATCAGATAGCATTCAGATTAGTGATCTAATATTAGATCAGACAAATAACTCAATTCACCTCAGTATTTTTGTTCCGCTTATCTTAAAGACCAAACTGTCATCCGAAAAAATAGCCCTATTAGAGCTTATGATAGATCCATATAAGGGCCTCTACGATCAAATTCAATCCCTTCCAAATAAAGGCAAAACAGGAGAGGTACTTTTATTTTCAAACGATGGAAAAAATGTTTTGTTTTTAAATGAATTACGCTTTAAGAAAAATTCGGCCTTAAGGTTTAAATTGCCCGTTATACGGAAAAATTACCGGCAGCGAGGGCATTCAATCAATATGATACTGTTTATACGGGAATTGATTATAGAGGTAAGAAAGTATTAGCAGTTGCAAAATTCGTTCCTGATACTAAATGGAACATTATAGTCAAATTTGACCTGGATGAAATTAATACCAGCGTAAGAACAATTGGGACATTAATTTTTATATTGGCACTTATTATAATGATTGCAACAATTTTAGGGCTATATATTTTATGGACAAATAAACGTCTTATTCATTTTGAAGAACTTAAAAGATTCAACGAAAAATTAAAAGAAGTCAATAATGAGCTGGAGATATCAACAAGAAAGGCGAATGAATCAAATCTTCTAAAGTCATCTTTTTTAGCCAATATGAGTCATGAAATCCGGACTCCTATGAATGCAATCATTGGATTTGCAGAATTATTGGAAGAAAAAGAAATCAACACTTCAAGCAAGGAATATTGTCGAATAATTATCAGACAGATCAAATGATCTTTTAACCCTTATCAATGATATTCTTTATATTTCAAAAATTGATTCAAACACTGTAACCCTATTCCCCGAGAGTGTCCAATTAGGTAATTTTCTTGATGAACTATTTTTGATGTATGAAAACAAATTGCAACAGTTTGACAAAAAGGATATTCAATTGGTTTGCCACAAGCCAAAAAATGCAAGTAAGTTTATATTCACGACAGATATTTTGAAATTCCGTCAAATATTTACCAATCTGCTCGATAATGCCATAAAATTTACCAATAAGGGTGATATCCATTTCGGTTATATATCTCATAATGATAATAAACTGGAATGTTTCGTTTCAGATACCGGAGTAGGTATTGATCCTAAGGATCAAAAGATGATTTTTGAAATGTTCAGTCAGGTAAATTCTCATATACAAAAGCACCTTGGAGGGACAGGGTTAGGATTAGCTATTTGCAAGGGAAATGTGGAATTATTAGGGGGTGATATAAATGTTGAATCATCGATTGGACAAGGGAGTAAATTTATTTTTACGATTCAATACGAATCCTCAGTAATTAACATACCTTCAATTACAAGTAAAAAGAAATCATATACTAACCAATGGGCGACTAAAAAAATATTAATTGTTGAAGACGATGAACATAGTTTGAAATTAATGAAACATTTATTAACTCCTACAGGTATTCTTTTATATGTTGCCACAACCGGAAAAGAAGCAAAGTCCTATTATGAAAAGCTTGCAGAACTTAATTTAGTATTAATGGACCTCAGGCTTCCAGATGAAAATGGAGTAACCATAATGAAACAAATGAAGATGCTGCGTCAGGATCTTCCAATAATAGCTCAGACCGCTTATGCAATGGAAGAAGATTTATTTAATTGCAAAGAAGCCGGATTTGATAATTTTATTTCCAAACCGCTAAACAATGAAAAATTTCTATATCTGATAAGTTCCTATATCGATTGAAGAATCCTAATAATACAATGAATAAAATGGCAGTCGATAGGACAATCTAATAATAACACAACAATAATTACAGATTATGTATTGATACCCTGGAATTATGATCAGGACAAACTTTTGTAAAAAGTGTTCTGGAAGCAATCAATAAATATCAGCTTTAGCAGAAGATGATATTACCAGGAACGAAGGGTTAGAAGGTAATTCATAAAGAAAAACCTGTTTATTATAAATCAGGTTTTTCATCCAGAATAATATATAGAATTACAAAGGGATGGTCAGTATTGAGCGGAAAGCTGGGAACACCGTGGCTAAGATACGGCACATGACCCTGAAAGCGACAAAGCACCTTATTTTAACATAATATAGTAAGGAGAATAAATATACCATACCTTTAAGCTATGCTCATTTCATAGACTTAATATGTGTTACAATGAGAAAACAATTGAGAAGTGTTTTGTTGATCGATGACAATTTTGGAGATATTTTGCTACATTCCTTAGAATTACAAAAAGTCAATCCTAATCTGGTTATTATTGAGAAAACCATGGCTCATGAGGCCTTGAATTATTTAGAAAATAATCGGAATACCAATATTCTTCCTGAATTGATTTTTCTGGATTTAATCATGCCTTGCATGGATGGATGGGAATTCTTAGAAGAATTTTCAAAATTTGAATACGATCTCAAGACCGAATTCTAATTGTACTTTCAGCAACCGAAAATCCAAATGATAAAGTGAAAATAGAATCTTACTGTCCATCGTGTGTTTCCGAATTTTTCCTAAGCCTCTTACAGAAAGTACGCTAAAATATATTATTGAGAAATATTTCATTTAGTTGTAATAAAGATATTATCAGGCCGAAAAAAAACCAGATGCTATTGAAAATTGAAATTAGTGAAAACTTGTATACTTTATTTCAATGCAATTATAGAATGGGATTGAATGGTAACAAAATCTTCTTCAATCTGCAAGAAATTTTGCAAGGTTATTCAACAATAATCGACGTTAAGGGGTTTTTGAATGTATGCATCACACCCTGACAAGAGTATTTTCTTTTTTTCTTCTTCCAAAGGCATAGGCAGTTAAGGCAATAATCGGTAACTTGGGAAAGAGTCCTTTAATTTTTAAAGTTGCTTCAATTCCGTCCATCTCAGGCATTTTTATATCCATTAGATATCAGATCGGGAAGGTTTCTTTGAAGTGCAAAAATCCAATGCTTCAATCCAGTTGACAGCCCTGAAGACTTTTATTTGCAAGTCCTTTAAAATTTCGTTAATCAGAAAGAAATTATTGTTTTCATCTTCTGCAACCAGTATAGTTTTTCCTTGAGGTATAATAATCTCAAAATCCAATCGCCGGGATTTCTTAATACTTGGACCTTGCGTAACCGGTTTGTATGGTAATGTAAAGTTGAAAACAGAACCTTTTCCAAGCTCCGAGTTTACCATAATTTCACCTCCCAGACAGTTCGACATAGCCTTTAGAAATGGAAAGTCCAAGGCCGGCACCTCCGTATTTTCTTGTGGGTGAACAATCTACCTGCCTGAATCGTTCAAAAATCAGTTCTTTCATCTCATAGCAATTCCAATGCCGGTATCCTGGACAAAAAATTTGAAGCGTATTTTCAGACACTGTATAACCAAAACTTACTTTTCCTTTTTGTGTAAATTTCAATGCATTTCCCACCAAATTAATGAGGATTTGCGTCAACTTCACCGAATCGTACATACAATAGCCATTGTATCAGTTAAGGAAGTTTGATAACTGAAAACAACATCAGAAGATCAATGTGTGATCAATAACTGGTCATATACACTCAATAGTAACTTATTTATATCAGTTTCTTCCTCATTATATCTTTTCCTGCCGGCTTCTAAGGATGCTATGCTTAGTATTCCGGAAATGATGGACAGCAATTGATCGTTGCTTGCAGAAATGATATCCACAAATACCTTTTTCTTTTCAGGTGCAACTTCAGATTTTCCTAAAATGGTTGCAAATCCAACAATAGCATTTAAGGGAGTACGGATTTCGTGCGATATATTATTAAGAAAAGCCGTTTTTAGTTTATCGGCTTCCTCAGCTTTTTCTTTAGCCTGAATCAATTCGGTTTCATTTTTCTTTCTTTCGGTTATATCATGCCCAATACCAACCAAACTGGTTGCTTTTCCATCAACGTCAAAAAGAGGAATCTTGGAAGTTAATAGCCACCTTTTAACACCATTTTTATCAACAAAAGATTCTTCAGAATTGAAAATGGGGATGCCAGATGATATCACCTTTAGGTCTTCTGCGAGGCCACGTTCACCAGTCTTTCCGTAAATCAGGTCAGCATCCGTTTTTCCCACAACTGACACTTCTTTATCGAATCCAAAATATTCTACCTCTGCATTGTTCGCAATTATTCTGCAGCCTTTAAGATCCTTTACAAAAATTCTTACAGGCAAATTATCAATCAATATCCGGAGCAAACTGCGTTCGGAAATAATTTTTTCTTCAGCTTTTTTGCGGTCCGAGATATCAAATATTAATGCTATAAATAATCAACACCGCCATCAGCAAGTCTTACACAACGAACAGACATGCTTGTCCAGATAATTTTTCCATTTTTACAAATAAATCTCTTATCTATTTTATAGGCATTGATTTCTCCTTTCAAAACACGATCAAATTGTTCGCAATCAAGATGAAGATCGTCTGGGTGGGTTAACTGGGACCAGGTGGTCCGAAGGAGTTCCACTCTGGTATATCCAAGCAAATCACAAAGATGCTTATTTACTTCAATCCAACCTTTTGACGGAGAAGTTATAGAGATGCCTACTATCGATGAATTAAAATAGCTTCTAAAACGTGCTTCGCTTTTTAAAACCTCCTTTTCTGCCTGTTTACGTTGAGTGATGTCGATATATGTTCCTAAAACACCAGTGATCTTTCCATTATCATTAAATAGAGGGACTTTATTTGTTATTACGGTGATGGTTTTTCCATCGGGAGTAGATTGGGATTCCTCGATATTCAACTTGGGTTTCCCAGACTTCATTATTTCCCAATCATCATTGCGAAATTGATCTGCATATTCGCGCCGGAACAGCTGATAATCATCTTTTCCCATAATGTCGCTAGACTCATCAAATCCGGCATCCTTAGCAAATATTAGAATTACAGCCCAAGTAAACCAGGTCTACGTCCTTCCAGAAAACCCTTGCCGGAATCGCATTGAGTATACCATCAATTAGTCTCTTTGATTGACCCAGGTTCACTTCCAGTTTATTTTGTTCCGTAATATCCTCAACAACACCATCATAGAAAATAATCTTACCTTCAGAATTACGTATTGCCTTTGCACTTTCTTTTACAAGGATTTCCCTGCCATCTTTATTTAACCAAATAGCTTTCAGGTTTTTTACTTCCCCATCGTTTTCCATTTGATCAATGAATGTATTCCTTTGATAGCAAGGGCTATACCCAGTTTCATTTAGGTTTCTGGACGCCAATTCCTCAAAATTCTGAAAACCAAGCAACTTAATCAAAGCTTTATTTGCCATCAGGATCTCGCCCTGCATATTTGTTCTATAAAGACCGGCGACCGACTCATCATAAAGAACACGGAATCTTTCCTCACTTTCACGAAGTGCTTTTTCAGAATCTAACTTATGTTTTAAATACTCAAATTTGTTGACTGAATTAATTATAGCTGGCCCCAAACGTGAAAGATTTTCCTTCAGAATATAATCATCAGCACCTGCCTTCATACATTCTACTGCCACCTCTTCATTCATGGTTCCTGTAACTAGAATAAATGGAATAAAAGGAGTATTTTCATTGCGAAGTTTGAGGGCTGAAATACCATCAAAACTTGGGAGTTTGAAATCTGCAATAATAATATCAGGATCGAAGTTTAACAGACCCTCCATATAATCTTGCCTGGTATCCACGAGCAACTTTGCAAAAGCTATATGATTTTTAGTTATTTCCCGCCAGATTAATTCTGCATCTGAAATGACATCCTCAAGAAATAATATTTTCAATAAATCTTTCATATCCTGAATTTAAATATTCGAAGATTCCCCATTAAATCACAAATGAAAATATTCAATATATAAGCCTATTTCTGCTTCACCAAGCTACCAGTTAAAATGACCACAGAAAATTATTTATAAATCTTATCCCGACAGTAACAATAATTTAATCAAAGTCCTCAAATTTAAGCAGCTCCGATATTAGGGGTTCATATAATAATCGGAAGTCGAATTAAAGAAGGCAGTGAATTTTAACTATTTTTCCGGTTGGGTTGGATTATTCTGAACCTATTCGTAGTGAACTATTTCGAGTATTGGAATCGACCATTTTCGAAATAGCATATAAAACCTAAATCGCTTTTTAATTTAAACTTACAGGTCAGAACTATAAGTAGTACGTAAAAAAGGTGAATTATGTTTGGAGGAAAAAAAACAATTCAAATAATCCCTTCATCTGCAAAAGAATAAAATCCGCCACCGCTGGTAATAATCAGGTGATCCAGCACTGCAATATCAAACAATGCTGCTGCCTCCTTCACTTTACGGGTAATGGAAATATCAGCCTCACTCGGTGACAGGTTTCCGGACGGATGGTTATGGCATAGAATTATACTGACACCATTGCCTCTAAGTGTATCCTTTATTATCTGTTTGGTGAACATTAAAGCGGTCTGCATGACAATTCGGACATCTGCCACTGTTCCGGTATACTTAACTAACAAAAGACCTGTGGAAAGATGGCAAGGTAGTGAGGCACGACAAGGCTTTGGATTATAATGTTTTTTTTGAAGAACAAATTGTCCGAGTTAGTGGACAGGAAGTATGAGGTGCGTAACAGCCGCAGGGTATTTGACTTATCAATTTTTGATGCTGTGCAGGAAGGTTACAACCGAAAGAGCTTTGTTGATTTCATGTCAAGAACAATTGCTCAAAGGACAGATATACGAAAAGGGACAAAAGATCATCACGAAGGGATGGTAGTCAAATTACAGGAATTTGGTAAGAATGTAAATTTCGCCGACCTGACCTATCTTAATATTATCGCATTAGACAACTGTCTGGCGAATAAGGGAATTAGAATGTCTACCGAAATACAATCATCATAAGATGATGAAGGTCTATATTAACAAGGTAATCTCAGCCGGTCATATGCAATTTAACGATAATCCCTATTTTAAATTTAAAACCGAGCGAGACTGGAGGACAGATCGAAAATATCTGAAAGAAGAAGAACTGGACAAATTGGTGAATGAGCCTTATACAAATAATCCACGGAGGAGAATGATCCGGGAACTGTTTTTGTTTTCCTGTTATACCGGCCTGGCAGATCAGGATGCCGCCAAGCTAACGCCGATAAATGTAGTACAGGAAGGGAAAGAACAAATGTTAAAAATCAACCGTGTTAAAACTACGGAACCGGCTACCATTATGCTATTACCACAAGCCCAGGCGATCATTAAGAAGTATGCAGGATTTAAGAAGGGCAAGCTATTGCCCTACATGAGCAATCAGAAGATGAAAGAATACCTGAAACCAATCGGAGATGCTTGTGGTATTTCGAAAGAATTACAATGCATGTTGCACGTCATACATTTGCCACAACAAAATTATTTAGCCCTTAAACAGGGCATTTGAGAGTTACTGACATAAAATACCCCCTCGTGATTGAGGGGGTTGTGATTCCGGCGCGATTCGAACGCGCGACCCACAGCTTAGAAGGCTGTTGCTCTATCCAACTGAGCTACGGAACCGGTTGATATCTCTTCCTCGCCAAAAGGCTTCGGAAGGCGATGCAAAAATAACAAAAATCGCATTCCTTTAACCGTTATAAAGAAAAATCCTGGCAGGTTTGAGGTCTGCCAGGATTTGGAGCATTTTATCGTAAATCGTAAATCACAAATCGTAAATTTCGTTTTGAGGGGGTGTCCCCCGCTGACTGAGGCACGGGGGTGGATCTTATCTCTTTTCTACCCACAGCCTCCGGAATTTTTCTTTCCTCTCATTTTGACCCCGCTGTGTTATTCATTGTTCACTTTTCATTTTTCATTTTCTTATTGGCTTCTTCTTCCAGCTTTTTCAACTTCGATATATCTTTGCTTATTCCAAAGGTGCCGATTATCTCACCGTGAACATTTCTAAGCGGCATTTTGGTAGTATTAACCCAGTTGACCCGTCCATCGTCCATCACTTCCCTCTCCTCCAGGTCAATGATGGCTTTTCCGGTTCGGATAATTTCCTGCTCCCCATCATATGCCGGTCTTGCATGTGCATCGTCAAAGAAATCGAAATCCGATTTACCCGTTAGATCTTCTGCCTTTTGCAATCCGAATAGCTTCAACATCGATTTACTAAACCGCAGGAATTTGCTTTCCTTATCCTTAAAGTATATATGTTCCGGAACGTTATTCAAAAGTGCATCCAGCAATGCTTTTTCTTTTTGCATTTCCGCTGCATATCGTTCGATTTCTTCCTGTTTATTCGTTATTTCCTCCGCCATTTTTACTGCTTCGAACTCTTTCCGCTTAATATCGGAAATATCGAACTGAACCCCAAATAACCCGGTGATGCCCAGGTGCTCTACATAAAAAGGCTTCTTAATTGACCTTACCACCAATTTATCATACCTTTCCACATCCCCTTCTTCAAACGATTGTGTTTTGCCTGCACGAATGATTTCCTGTTCTGTCTGGAAATATTTCTCGGCTTCCTCGCGTGGATAAAAATCAAAATCTGATTTCCCCAGTATTTCTTCCACCGGGCGATTGTAATTGGCAGCAACCAAATTGTTGGCTATGATAAATCTGCCCTTGTCATCTTTCAGAAATATCTTTTCCGGAATTTCATTCAATATGCTGATCAAAAGTTTTCGCTGATCCTCCATTTCTTGGATCCTCTTTTTATTACGGGCATCCTCTTCGGTCTTCATCCGCTCCATTTGCTCCTGGGTAGCATGCAACTCCTCAATGTTCTGACGCAACTCTTCATCGTGGGCTTTAATTTCCTCTGACAGACTAACTGCTTCGAGCTCTTTCTGCTTAACATCGGTAACATCCAACTGGATTCCCAGCAAACCCACCTTGTCGAGAGATGGAATATAGAAAGGCATCTTGGTTGTTTTCAGGAACTTGTTCTCTCCCGTAATTGATTCCTCCTGGATGTACGTTTCGGCACCGTTTGCCAGTATTTCCAGTTCTTTTTCCCTGTAAACCCTTGCATCTTCTGGCGAATGGTTATCAAAATCAGTAGTACCAATTAATTCCTCAACTGTCTTTCCATAAACCTTGGCCACCGCACTGTTTAACAAAAGCATAACACCGTTATGATCTTTCAGAAAAATTTTGCCCGGAATCTGATCCAGTATTTGCAGAAGAAGTTTTCGCTGGTCTTCTATTTCCTTCATCATTTTTTGATTGCGCGCATCTTCCTCTGATTTCATCCGCTCCATCTGCTCATGCGTAGCCTGCAATTCTTCAATGTTCTGCCGCAATTCTTCATCCTGCGCTTTCATTTCTTCAGACTGCTGCTGGAACCGCTCAAGGTATTGGGATGTCTGCAAATGCAATCTTACAGTAATAAGGGCAGACGCAATGCTTTCGGCAACTTTTTCGACAAACTCCACTTCATGGGGCTTAAATGGATTGAACGAGGCAATTTCCATTACACCCAGCACTTCTTCCTCTTTTTTCAGCGGCACAATCAATAGGCATGAGGGTTTTGCACCGCCCAGTCCGGATGTGATTTCCATATAGTTGTCCGGAATTTTCCCCAGCAGAACGGTTTTCTTTTCAAGGGCACATGTGCCTGCCAGGCCTTCTCCCACCCGAATTCTTTTTTTAAGGAACTTCTGCCTGTCAAAGGCATAGGCTGCAACCAGGTTAAGAAAGTCGGATTCTTCCTCTTTATCCAGAAGAAAAATACCGCCCTGGTTGGCCGACAAGTATTGAATAATATTGCGGATGATATTCAGACAAAGTTTTTCCAGGTTGTCGTTGTCCATCCTTAAGATATCATTAAACAGGGCAACTCCATGGGTTGACCAGTTCCTTATTTCATCTTCCCTGATACGTGTAACTTCCTCTTCACGCCTGTTGACAAGAATATTTTTAAGATTGTTCAGGGATGAACCCAGCTTATCTTCTTCATCGTCCAATGTCAGTTGAGCATCCAGATTTCCGCTCCCTAACTGATCCGTGTAATTCGATGCATCATAAATTCTTTCTTTTAGCAGTTGAGCCGCCGAAACAGCTGTTTCAATTTCATCCTGCGATGATTTCAGAAGAACAGCACTTTTCCCGGAATGAATTCCCTTCTGCAGAAATCCTCCCAGCTCGGCAAGACGAACCGCCAGTCTGTCACTTACAATATGCACAAAGATATAACCCAAAAGGGCCAGAATAAATGAAATGATAATCAGATACCCGACCTGGCTTCTTACAGGCCTCAAAGCCTGGAATTTGTCAAGCTGGCTTACAAGCATCCATTTTAATCCGGGAATGGCAACCGGTCCATAGGAGCTCAGTACCTGTTCACCCGTTTCGGTACGATATTCTCCAAGCTTTTCCTTCCCAGCTATACCATCGGCGAACGCAAGCGAATTCACCCGCTGTATCATAGCTGTTGTATTGAGTTTTTCTACCTGTGTATAAGTGGTGCCATCATCGGCTTGACGTTTTAAACGACGGATATATTTTTTTGACTCAAGAGACAGGGATGGATCATCATTTCTATAAAGCAGATCCGGACCGACAAAAAAAGATTTCAACCCCGGAATATTGGCTTCGTCATCTTTGTCCATGGCCAGCAATCGATCAAGGGAAGATATATTAACAGACAAAATAACGGCTCCTTTAATCTCATTTCCCACAAACAAGGGAGCTGAAATAAAAAGTGCGGGTTTCAGTAAGGCCCCGGCATATAAAGATTCGTCAGTAATCTGGTACGATCCCTGTGGCAGACCTATGGCCGCCTTAAATGCCATGCCGAGTCCGGTATTATGATAAGGACCATCATAAAGGCTTGTTGCAAAATCGGGATTTTTTTGAAGTGAGTAAACTACATAACCGGTTTTGTAATCCACAAAAAAGATATCCGAGATTCCTGTTTCCCTGGCAAATTTTACCATGCCCGGCTGAACCAGGGCATGCAATGTGCTGTATGAGCTTTCATCCGGCGCCTTGTTCATGCCGAGTTTTGAGCCGGTTGGCTTTGTATTGGCCGCGATATACAGGTATTGAAAGATTATTTGTTTATTATCCACAGGCAAAACAGATCTCAAAGTCACATTCCTGCCTGTTTTGTTTTCAAGTACCGGAATTACTTCAGTTGTATAGTAACCTTCCAGCAGGGATCTGATTTTATCCGGTGTTTCAGCACCCTGGGTTGAATAATTATCATTTTCAATATTCAGGAAAGATTCAGTAAGTTGGCCTTGAACCTCAAGTGTTTTCTCATCGGAAGCCATATTGGTAATATTATCAGCCAGTCGTTCAAACCATGTCTCCGCCAATTTTGTTTTAACGCTCCGCAAAAGGTTAACCTTGTCGTAGGCATGATGAATAGCCTCCCTGCGCTGAAACAGGTGCACCATAATGATGACCAGAGAGGCCGTCAGAATGATCCCGGCCCAGTAGGCAATCCTTATCTTCCAGCGCACACTCAGGGATTTCAGCCGTTCTGTAAACCGTATTGATTTCCCGGGTGATTCAACTTTGGTCATTTCTTCCTTTATACTCATTTCAATGGATGTTAATGCTGATCTTAAAACTTATTAACGGAAGAACTTGCGGTAGTGTTACAAATTATGGCACTTATGACGGACCATCTGCTTAAATAAATAAAAAAAGGTCAAATTGCCCGATTCGAAAATAAAATGTGCGGTTTCTTCTAGAACAAATAATAAAAAAAATTACATTTGCGATCTGTCCGAAAAAAAAAGAAGCAGAAATGAGCAAAAAAATTGAAGAAAGCGGCGCTGGATTTCAAACCGTTGAGAACGCACTAAGTCGCACCGAACAGTACATTGAAGAGAATCAAAAAAGCCTTACAATCATTATCCTGGCCATTGTTGTTGTGGTGGGCGGATACCTGGGTTATAAAAAGTTTTATCTTGAACCCACCAATCGTGAAGCTCAGTCTGCCATGTACGTTGCGGAACAGTATTTTGAAAAAGATTCTTTCAAACTGGCTTTAAACGGTGACGGTGCAAATTTTGGCTTTCTTGATATCATCGATGAATACGGTTTTACCAAGGCAGCTAACCTCGCCCATTATTATGCCGGCGTAAGCCAGATGAAGAGCGGCCAATTTGAAGAAGCCATCAAAAACCTGGAAAAATTCGATGCCGACGACATATTGGTCGGTTCGGTTGCTATGGGTGCTATCGGCGATTGCTATGCCGAACTGAACGACAATGAGAAAGCCGCTTCTTATTATATGAAAGCCGGACAGCGTAAAAAAAATGAATTCACCTCGCCTATTTATCTGAAGAAGGCAGCCATCGTCTACGAGGAACTCAAGAATTACGACAAGGCCCTTAAAGCATACGAAAATATCAAGAAGAACTACCCTGAATCACAGGAGGGAAAAGTAGCTGAAAAATATATTACCGCGCTGAAAATAAAAATGCAGTAATTCCAAACGAAAAACTTAAAAGTATCAATGAAGGTATTTGTTGATACTTTTTTCATTTTATAACGCTATGTCCACCGCATTAAAGAATTTATCCAGTTATGACCCAAACAGGGTGCCCGATGCCGGTGAAATGAAATTCGGCATTGTTGTTTCCGACTGGAATCATGAGATAACCCATGGCATGTGTGATGCAGCGCTTACCACGCTGATGAAACACGGTGCCTCCGCTGAAAACATCCTGGTAAAGCATGTTCCCGGAAGTTTTGAATTAACTTTGGGAGCACAGCTGCTGGCCGAAAGCGAGGATTTTGACGCGGTCATTTGCCTGGGGTGCGTGATCCAGGGAGAAACGCGGCATTTTGATTTCATATGCCAGGGTGTTGCCCAGGGTATAACCCAGCTCAATATAATGTATAAGATCCCTGTAATTTTTGGTGTTCTGACCACAAATGATTTACAGCAAGCCCGCGAAAGAGCCGGCGGAAAACACGGCAACAAAGGAGACGAAGCGGCAATAACGGCCATAAAGATGATCGCCCTCAAAAAAGAAATTGAATAAATGCTTATCAAAATCTGAGATTTATGGATACAGATCAGGATTTTGAAGATATCCGCCCATATAACGATAATGAGATAAATCCTGCGCTTCATCGCCTCGTAAGGGTACCTGAATTCAGTAAGGTTCTTGAATATATCTTTCCGGAAAGAAAAAAAGAGGACATCATTAACGAACTGAAAGCGATTCATTCGGCCATTGATTTTCAAAGGCAGTTCATGCATCCGCTTGTCAATTCTATTGTAAAAAAAACTTCAAAGGGCTTGTCCTACAGTGGTTTTGATTTGCTCGTCCCCGGTACGCCTTACCTTTTTGTTTCAAATCATCGCGACATTGTCCTGGATTCCGCCATTCTTCAGGTTTTGCTTTTCGATAACGGTCATCTGAGTTCTGAGATCACTTTTGGCAGTAACCTGATGTCAAATCCCTTTATTGTTGACTTCGGGAAAATAAACCGGATGTTTACCGTTTATCGTGGCGGTAACCGCATGGAAATGTTCCGGAACTCGCAGACTCTTTCCGCCTATATTCGCCATACAATTACAGAAAAAAGGACATCTGCCTGGATTGCCCAGAGAAACGGACGAACCAAAGACGGAAACGACAAAACGGAAACCGGGTTGCTGAAAATGTTCAACATAAGCGGGTGCAAGTCCTTCGCTGAATCTTTCTCGGAATTGAATATTGTGCCACTGTCGATTTCTTATGAATATGAACCGTGTTGTGCCCTTAAGGTGAAGGAAACCAATGCGGTTTCAAAGGGTCTGGTATACCAGAAAGCCCCCAATGAGGATTTCATGAGTATACTTACGGGTATTACAAGCCAGAAAGGACGGATTCATCTTTCAATTTGCCACCCGGTAAATACATTTTTAAAGGAAACCGGGGAGACAACCGTATTCAATGACAAGGTCAATACGCTGGCGACACTGATGGATGGTGAAATTTACAGGAATTACAGGCTCTGGCCGAACAATTATATTGCAGTTGACAGGCTGAACAAGAATAAGTTATATTCCAGGTTTTATTCGGAAGCGGATGAAGTTGCATTTGATCAATATGTGAACAGGGAATTATCTTCCCTGAACCTGAACACGCCGGAAAATCTGGATATTCTTCTGAGGATCTATGCCAACCCGGTGATCAATTCCGCCTCCGCGATTTAATGATTGACTCGTCCCTTGTCCCTTGTCCCTTATCCCTTGTCCCTAAAAGAAGCCTTCTTCACACTCCCGCTCTTCATCAGCAGGGACTTCGCTTCTTCATAATCGGATATATTCAGTTGATCCATTACCATTCGGGTACCTCTGTCTATCAATTTGTTATTTGTAAGTTGCATGTTCACCATTTTATTATCCTCTACTCTTCCCAACCGGATCATCACTGAGGTAGAGATCATATTCAGGATCAATTTTTGCACAGTTCCGCATTTCATCCGGGTACTCCCCGTAACAAACTCCGGACCGGCATCCACTTCTACCGGGAAATCCACACAGGTTGCAAGGGATGAGCCCATATTACAAGTAATGCAACCCGTAATTATCCCATGTTTCCTGCAACTGGCAACCCCACCGACCACATAGGGAGTTGTTCCGCTGGCGGCAATTCCGACCACAACATCGCTGTTCTGAATATAATACGACTGCAGGTCTTTCCAACATTGATTTATATCGTCCTCCGCATGCTCCACTGCTTTCCGGATGGCCGTATCTCCTCCCGCGATCAAACCGATTACAAGGCCCTGATCTACACCATAGGTGGGAGGACATTCACTGGCATCGAGGATGCCAAGCCGTCCGCTTGTTCCGGCTCCCACATAAAAAAGGCGGCCTCCTGCAAGCATGCAATCCACAATGGCTTCCACCAGCGCCTCGATCTGGGGAATTGCCTTTTCTACTGCCAGGGGAATATTCTTGTCCTCCTTGTTTATGCTGGCTAGAAGTTCATGAATGCTCATTTCCTCCAGATGATGATATTCGGAAGGCTGTTCCGTGGTTTTTACAAAGGCTTTTTTTCCAGGCATGGGTATTTGAATTAGGATTATGCCTGTAAAAGTAGTAATTAGTAATGGAAAGAAGATGCCGGATGCTGGATACTGGATGGAAACGAAATCGACTGCAAGACTGCAGGACTGCAAGACTAACGAATCCGACTCTGAGAAATCCTTCGGAATCTGTCAGGTCCGATTTGATAACTGCAGAACCGCAGAACTGCAGAACTGCAGAACCGCAGAACTGCAGAACTTCTTCTATTCCATCATAGGCACTTCAATCGCCAGAACTTCCGATTTCTCACCGGCACGGAGATTTACCGTTTCTGTTTCGGATACACCCACACCATCACGGGAATCCAGATTAAGGTCATTGTCAACCGTTATATGTCCGCTGATCATGAAAAAATAAACCCCGTTTTCCCTGTTATGCAAGGTATAATCAACCTGCCCTCCCTTGTCAAGGTCAATCCGGGAGAACCACGATTGCTGACTGATGTCGAGGGCTCCATCCGGAGGATTGGGACCCACAAGCAATTGCCACTTGTTTTTCCTGTCCTCCGGACTAAAAGCCCTTTGTTCATAGCGGGGGATTATATTTTTTCTTTCCGGAAATACCCATATCTGAAGTAATTTTGCAGGCTGATCCTGCAAATTATTCACTTCGGAATGGAAAATCCCTGTTCCGGCAGACATAGCCTGCACTTCATCTTTTCTTAAAACTTCGCTGTGCCCCATGCTATCGCCATGCCGCAATTCACCCTCCAGCATGATGGTAACGATCTCCATATTATCGTGGGGATGTTTTCCAAAACCCTTTCCCCCTGCCACATTATCATCATTCAGTACCCTCAGGGCGCCAAAATGAATGCGCCCCGGATCGAAATAATCTGCAAAGCTAAATGTATGGTAACTTTCAAGCCATCCATGGCTGGCATGCCCGCGGGTCCCTGCCCGGTGCAGAATCGTCTTCATTTTTTTATCTCCTTTTACTGACGGCTTAATTCAACATTCATTAATAATTTAACTTCATCGCCTGCAACCAGCCCGCCCGCTTCGGTAATGGCACTCCAGTTCAGGCCGTACTCCTTACGGTTCAACCGCCCGGTTAGTTCAAAGCCAACCTTGATATTTCCCCAGGGATCTTTCATAAGTCCGCCGTATTCCACGTCAAGCTCCAGCGGATGGGTATTTCCCCTGATGGTGAGATCGCCCGTAAGCTTATATTTGTCTCCGCCTGACTTTTGAATGCCGGTAGATTTAAAAGTAAGCCTGGGATGATTGGCTGCATCAAAGAAATCCGCCGACTTCAGATGTGTATCGCGGTCGGGTGCATTTGTGTTCACACCCGATACATCTGCTGAAAACCATACCTCGGCATCCGTAAAATCTTCGCGGCTTGAATACATCCCTCCTTCAAATTTCTCAAAGCTTCCGGTAACTGTGGAAATAACAAGATGCTTAACCTTGAACTGTATCTGTGTATGGGCAGGGTCGATCAACCATTTTGTTTTGTCTGTTGTTGTCATGATATTTTGGTTTTAAATTACAATACAAAGATAAAGCAACAGGTTTCGCCGGTAAATGGAAAAATCGGGGGATCACATGTACAAATGCGGGATTTGCTAACTTTGCAGGATGAATTCGGAAATTGAAAGTGTCGACCTGGTGTTTGACGGGCAACCGGCTTCCTTTGTCATTCAGACTATTGAAAGCCTGAACGGTGCAAACGGCAGTTATTCCGAAGAACCGCACCGGCACAACTATTTTACCGTGATCTGGCCACTTTCCGGTTCGGGAAAACACATGATCGATTTCCGGGAATACGCCATTCAGCCCGATCATATTTTCTTCGTCAGTCCCGAACAGGTTCACCAGGTAGGTATCGAAACCCCGGTTACCGGGTACCTGATACGATTTACCTGTGAATTCCTGGAAGAATTCAGCATACAGCGGGATTTCATTGCCAATCTGCGTCTTTTCAAAAGCTGTGACGATACCCCGCCTCTTCCGGTCAGCAATCCCATAAAAGAACATCTGCATATGTTCTGTAATAACATGGTAGAGGCATTTCAGTCATCAGAAAAATTGCGTATGGAAACATTGGGTGCCTACCTGAAATTGTTCATGATTGAATGCAATACGAGCTGCACAATTCTTCCTGAGAGCAATCCCCAGAATATTGAAGTCGGACGGACCCTGGTCCGGAGTTTTAAAGACCTGGTTGAAAGCCATTATTCGGAATGGCACCAGGTTAAGGATTACGCTTCCGCGCTGAATGTTACACCGGGGTACCTGAATGAAGTAATAAAAACCTCCATTGGCCAATCGGCAAAGGAATACATCCAGAATCGCCTGGTTCTGGAAGCACGAAGGCTCAGTTTATTTACCAGCCGGAGTTTTAAGGAAATCGGATTCGGATTGGGTTTTAATGACCCGTCGCACTTCAGCAAATTCTTCAAAAGTACTACCGGCAGATCTTTACAGGAATTTAAAAACAAGGATTAAGCCCGTCAAATCTTCGCTGCCTGCAAGGCCGAAACGCCCCAAAAGATTGTTAAATGTGAGTTAAAAAGGTGATCTATAAAGACTTTCTTGCATTTTGCATTGTTTCAATTTTCCAATCAAAATAGAAAACGTTATGAAAAAAACCTACTTTCCATTTATTATGGCGTGCTTGTTATCATTAACTTTTGTTAATGCACGCGCTCAGGATACCTTAACCGTCAACTTTATGAGCATGACTCCTCATATTGGCGAAAATCTATACCTGAGGGTAGTTGATACGTTAGACAGTATGGAAGTTAGCAGAAAAACCTTGATGGTTAACTCCGCTGATTTTGTAGTTAAACTCGGTGGCCTTATGACCGGCCAGTCGTATCACCTCGATTTCTGGGCCGATCACAATAACAACGGTCAATATGATCCTCCGGGAGCCGATCATGCCTGGAGAATTGCATTAGACTCCATTGAGGGGGATACGATGATAACATTTATTCATAATACTGATTTTACCGATATCGCCTGGCCTATGGAAGAAATGCAGAATAAAAGCCTGACGATTGCCTTCAGCAGTTTTACCCCGCATGTTGGTCAAAATCTCTACCTGGCATTAAAAAGCAAAAACGGCTGGGAAATTGAAAGACGGAAAATGATGGTTGATACAGCCCGGTTTGATGTAACCTTTGATACAATAATGGTTGACAGTTCATACATTATTGATTTTTGGGCTGATTTGAATATGAACGGAAAATATGACGATCCTCCCGGGGACCATGCCTGGAGAATAACGGTGGACAGTGTTAAAGGAGACACAACAATTCCGTTTGTCCATAACACCAATTTCACCAATCTTAACTGGATGTATAAACTGACAGTTAATTTAAGTGGTGCGGATTCACTTATTGATAAACAATTGGATGTTTACCTGCGGGATTATACATCCCTCGATTTTATTGACAGTGTAAGCGTACCCATGGTAATGGATAGCGCCTTCTCGGTATATTCCTTTAACATTCGGCCGGATAGCAGTTACATGCTGGATATCTACCATGATTACAACATGAATGGCATGTATGATGCACCGCCTGTTGATCACGCCTGGAGAATTCCATTGGTGACTCTGCTTGGGGATACCACGGTTAACTTTACCCTGCATAACGAATATACAGATATTCAATTATCTACGGATACGACAGCAACCGCACTTCCTGATCTTAATAAGCTTGGATTCTCGACATATCCAAATCCGGTAAGGGATGTGCTTACGATCAGAGCGGACAAGAGTACCGAAATGACGGGAAATATCAGGATATTCAGTCAAACAGGAGCCCTGCTGATGACAAAGATCCTTGCACCCGGAAATACGGAGGTTTCACTCAATGTATCCGCCCTTAAACCCGGCGTCTACATCCTGAGCATAGGTGAAGGAAAGAATGCGCTTCAATCACGGTTTATTAAGGAATAAACCCTCACCCTTCGAGGGTGGCACCCTTCGAGGGTGCCACCCTTGAAGGGTACCACCCTCGAAGGGTCTAACTCCTGCAATGCTTTACAATTGCTTCCACATGAATTTTTGTTGTATTCAGCATGGGAATACCTGCATAACTAAGTTCTGTCAGGATAAGCGGAAATTCGGTACATCCCAGTATCAGGCAGTCGATTTTCTGCTCATGAACCATTTTTTCAATTATCCGGATGAGTAATTGCCGGGTTTCCTCTTTAAAAATACCCAGTTCAATCTCGGAAAATAATTTTTCGTTGATGACTTTCATATCCTGTTCGTTGGGAAGGGCGACAGGAATACCTCTTCTTTCGAAAACATCCTGGTAAAAAGTTCCTGACATTGTAAATTTGGTACCCACTAAACCGGGTTTTTTTAATCCAAGCCTTTGGGTTTCATCGCATGCTGCCTCAACAATACTGATCAGTGCCAAGGGAGACTTTTTTACAAGGTAATCAAAAACCAAATGCGGGGTATTCGCGCTCATGGCAGCAAAGTCGGCACCGGCTTTCTTAAGTGAATCAATGACCCGTAGAAGGTAATCAACTACCTTGTCATATTCCTTGCGGTTCATCATGCCTATGAGTTCCGCCATATTCACACTATAAATGATGATTTCGGGGTAGTTGAGGGATGTATCCGTGCTTTTAAAAATATCGATTATCCCCCTGTAGTATTCCAGGGTGGCTTCAGGTCCCAGTCCGCCTACCAGCCCGATTCTTTTTGTACTCATAATTTTAGTTAATAGCCCGAATGTCTTAAAATCAGTAAGTCTTGCAGCCTTATGGTCTTGCAGGCTTTAAGTTTTTAGTTTTAGCTTTTAGCTTTTAATTCGTTCAAAAGCTCTTCTTTGCAAATTCAATAAATTGATCCCAGTCATAATAAGTGATCCCATGTCCCCCGGTGCGGATATGATAGCCGAGGGTGCCCATAACCGGATTGTTCAGGGGGGGCATTACCGATACCGGTAAACCTTCTTTTCCAAAAAGGTGATAAACAGGATTGGCATAGAGCGCTGCAAGGAATTCTCCCTTCGGATCAGCCCAACGGTCGTCGACGGCGCTGGTGACATAAGCAGGCCGTGGTGCAATAAGTGCTATGAGCATATGCTGATCCATGGGAAGCTCACCTTCCCTGTTGTTGTATTTTTTGAAATTTCCGCAAAACCAATGAGGAAATGCATTATTGATGGTTTCAACCGTTTCGCCGAATGCACGTTTCGACAAGGCCGCACCGCCGCATCCGGAATTGTTGGATACTACAATCGCAAAACGTTTATCCTGCACTCCAGCCCACAAAGCAGCCTTCCCTAAACGCGAATGCCCGAAAACAGCAACCTTTTTAGAATCGACGGATTTGTCCTGTTCAAGATAATCCATGGCACGACTCAAACCCCATGCCCAGGCACCGATTGCACCCCATTCATCCGGCCCGGGTGCTGTCTGGCCGGGAGCATAAAATACGGGTTGAATTCCATTCTTGAATCCATTATTTTCATCTTCCGCAATATCGCCGTAATAGATGGTGGCCAGGCCAAATCCATGGCTCACAATATTTTTGACGGGCCATCTCATTGAATCTTCTCCGCGAGCATGTGATGCTGCTTCCCAGGCCTTTGAAACTGAAATTCCCGGATCATTGATAATCGTATGATTTCCGTTGAAATTGAGGCCCAGGAATACAGGGGACGGTTTTTCACTTTTTGGCAAGTATAAAAGCAATAACAAAGAAGGGGCTCCCGGTTCGGAAGTATATTCAATCCTGATCTCTTTGCGTATAGCCAGTCCATTCAACGCCGCAGTATCAAGCGAAACAACCGTGTAATGAACGGGGAGTTTCCTGCCCGGTGTTTTGCCATACATTTCCGTTTCAAAAAGCGACAGGATCTCAGTTCTTCGTTTGTTAATCCAATCCGCTGTATCCTTAACTTTGTTTCCATTTGAAAATAGCAGGGGATCCGGAAGGGAATAGGCAGGAACAGCCGACTCATCATAGTTTACCGAATTATTCTGTCCCATAACAATAATATTAACTGATGCCAGGCAAAGCAGCAGGAGAATTACAAATTTAAAGCGTGCGGAAGAAAAATGAACAGTCATTGTTATAAATTTAGAGATAAAGTAAATATATCCAAATTTAACAGGAGAAGTTTAATTTTATAGGCCAGAATTTATTCTCTATCTGTTTATCTTTGAGTATTGCAGTAAATTGAACCCGATTTGACATTTCTTAAAATGACATTTGCCCGGAAAGTTATTGAATTTAACAGCAACCTTGAATTTAAGGGAATTCTTCCGCCAGGAATCCGAATCATGGATCCGTTTCGCGAAAGCGCAACAGTGAGGGAGCTTGCATCCGAATTTTACACGAAATTCTTTTCCGACGATAAGGAAAGAAGGCTTATTCTGGGCATTAATCCCGGCCGTTTCGGTGCCGGATCAACAGGCATACCCTTTACAGATACCAAACGCTTAAATGAAAATTGCGGCATCCCTTTCACTGCGTTTCGGACCCATGAGCCTTCCTCGGCCTTTATTTATGAAATGATCGGTGCATACGGCGGTGTCAGTGAATTTTATTCCCGCTATTTCCTAAGCGCTATTTGTCCACTGGGCTTTACCAGGGAAGGGAAGCATGAAAGACCTGTCAATTTCAATTACTACGATACAAAGGAATTGGAACGGATCGCTTATCCTTTCATCCTGGAAACGTTAAAAAAGCAGATCGGCTTTGGCGTTGACACTTCTGTTTGTTACTGCCTTGGGATTGGCAAGAACGAGGTTTTTCTCCGGAAATTAAACAAGGAATATCATTTTTTCGAAGAAATAATTACCCTTGAGCATCCCCGGTACATCATGCAGTATAAGGCGAAGTTAAAGGAAGAATATATCGTGAAGTATGTAAGGGTGTTAGGTAAACAATAACGTTAAAGGCTTGTTAAAGTGAATATCAATTTTCTCAATTGTATTCACTAAATCAGCCAAAATCATGATAAAAACTTACCTACGTTGCCTTAATGGCAAACTTATTTTATTCGGAATTAGTTTTTTACTCGTATTAACAATTTCTTCTGCACAAATACCCCGGACAATTTCATACCAGGGAATTTATACTGATGGCTCAGGCCATGTCAAGCCCGACGGTGACTATTCTTTTACCTTCAGCCTGTATAAAAGTGCAGAAGGCGGTGAAGCAATCTGGTCGGAAACAAAATCCTTACCGGTTGAAAAAGGCCTGTTTTTTACAGCATTAGGCGATACGGATCCTTTCCCTGATACCGTTATGTTCAATAGCCCGTATTGGTTGGGAATCAGTCCGGGTGAGTCCGGGGAACTCTCTCCGCGAATTGCATTCAATTCCGTAGCATACAGCATATCCTCAGGAAAAGCTTCTGATTTAATTACGCCACTTGTAGTCACAGATTCGCTTGATTTTCCTGACTACGTGATGAATGTAAATAATAAGGGCGATGGCAATGGCATCCTGGGTATTTCAACAACAGGTTATGCTTCAGTGGGCGTTGCAACTTCAGAAACCGGCGGTTCAATTGGGGTTGTAGGTAATGCTTTCAGTCCGGATGGTTACGCCGTTTATGGATATAATCCTGTTGGTATTGCTGTATATGGAACGACGAATTCAGGAAGTGCAGCAATACATGGGGAAGCACTGAATTCAAACGGCAATGGAGTGGAAGGAATTGCCTACGGAAACACGGTAGCCGGAGTATATGGGCGGAATTCGGCGGGGCCTGGATTATGGGGAGTAAATGCAGGCGGTGGTACCGGTATAGTTGGAGAGAGCCCTACCGGAACGGCCATTTATGGAACATCATCAAGCGGGATGGCAATTTATGGCGTCTCAATTTCCAACCATGCTATATATGGAAATTCTTCGAGCGGATTGGGTGTCTATGGAGTTTCAGCTACGAATGGAGGCGTACTGGGCCAGGGATGGGTCGGAGTACAGGGCAATGCAAGTGGAACCCAGGATTCGCAAGGCGTACGGGGAGATAATGGAGGAAAGAATGATGTTTCCTGGGCTGGTCTTTTTAATGGCCGGGTTGGGGTCTTTGGAAATCTGCAGGTTTACGGAACTCTCACAAAGAGCGCCGGCTCATTCAAGATTGATCATCCCCTGGATCCAGCCAATAAGTACTTGTCTCATTCATTTGTTGAATCTCCGGATATGAAAAATGTTTATGATGGAGTGGCTACGACTGACGGCAAAGGAGAGGCGGTTGTTATCCTCCCTGATTGGTTTGAAGCCCTCAACAAGGATTTCCGGTATCAGCTGACCGCCATTGGCCAACAGGCTCAGGCCTGGATTCTTGAGGAAGTAAAAAACAACCAGTTTAAGATCAAAACGGATAAACCACAGGTAAAAATATCATGGCAGGTCACTGGCATCAGGCACGATGCCTATGCGGACAAGAACAGGATTCCTGTTGAAGAGAACAAACCGGCCGCGGAGAAAGGCACATACATTAATCCCGAATTATTTAACATGCCTGTTTCAAAGAAATTAAAAGTCGACAAACAGGAGACAGTTCTAACCCCTGTTCCCGCTAAAATGCCGAAACAGAGGGAAATAGCTCCGCGGCAAATCGTCATCAAATAAAATAAGACCATGAAACATATATTTATCAGATTTTTAATATTCGCAAGCGCAGGTTTCTTGCGGATAATCCCTTTGATGGCCCAGGACGAGCAAATTAACTGGTTTGCTTTTACCGGCGGAGGCGGTATGCTGAATTCGTCTGAAAATTCCGTTGTTTCTTCTGTTGGACAAAATTTCGCCGGTCTTAGCACTGCGGAAGATAACCGGGTAACAAGCGGATTTTGGAATAGCCAGGTTTCATTGTCTACTGCAGTCAAGGACCTTAACGGATCGCAGCCTGGTTTTATACTGAACCAGAATTACCCGAACCCATTTACCACGGTAACTACTATTAGCTGGCAAATCCCGGTATCAAGTAAGGTTACCCTTGAGATTTACGATATTCTGGGTAATAAAATAAAATCCCTTGTAAATGAATATCAATCTCCCGGAAATTACCAAGCGGATTTTTACAATGAAACACTGCCCAGTGGATTATATGTGATCCGCTTAAAAGCAGGCAATTTCACAGATTCAAAAAGAATGAACCTTATACGTTAATCGTATGACAAAACGATAAAACCTGCCAGGCTCTGAATACCTGGCAGGTTTTGTCATTATGGGTATTTACGTTCGGGATATGGTTTATCAGGATAATTTGGCTTATTTTGTTTATTTGGAATATAAAGTCCTGAAATCAGAATGAAAATCACTTTTTTAAAATACGTACTGCTGTATTGTTTTCTTCTGGATGTGATTGCCGGAAATGCCCAGGAATCATCGCAGCGGATCAACACCGACTGGGATCACGAACGCCATATCTGGGAGGCATGGTGGATAACCCACCCTTACTGAATCCCGACTTGATTATGGAGTTTTTCATTTCCGAAAGAGTTTTGAGGTGAACGAAATCCCTGACAGTCTCATTATTTATGTATCTGCCGATAACAGGTACCGCCTTTTGATTAACGGGAAACCGGCCGGTATGGGCCCGGCACGTGGAAGCACCACTTACTGGCGATATGAAAAATACGATATTGCTCCCTTTCTGAAAAAAGGCAGAAACCTGGTAGCGGCCCAGGTATTTAACCTGGGTGTATACAGGCCGGTAGCACAGTTTTCAAGCCAGACAGCGTTCATCCTTCAGGCAGAGCCACCTTTCGGGTCGATTCTCAATACCGGTAGCAACTGGAAGGTATTGAAAAATGAAGCGTACAATCCCATTCCGGTAACACAAGGCATGGTAAAGGGATATTATGTTGCCGGGCCCTGCGACAGCGTTGACGGAAAATTGTTTCCCCGGGGGTGGGAAGAACCGTCTTATAACGACAGCAGCTGGTCCGATGCTTTGAAAGTAATCCGGGGCACGGGCCGGGGATATATGCACGGCGTTCCCTGGAATCTGGTTCCCAGGACAATTCCTCCGATGGAAGAAACACCTTTTTCCATTCCGGTGATTGTACGGTCAAACCATTCAGATTGCAAACCCGGAATTCGCGAAGCATCACCTTTTTCGTACCGGGTGAGGCCCAATGATACACTGGTAGTTTTATTTGACCAGCAAACTTTGAAGACAGCTTATCCGCGACTGTATGTATCCGGCGGACTCGGCTCCAGTATTAAGATCACATATGCTGAATCATTGTATGACCTGGAAGGCCGGAAAGGTAACCGAGCCCAAACTGAAAACAAGAATATCATTGGGTATCATGATATTTTTCTGCCGGGCGGACAGGACAGTTGTGTATTCACTACTCTATGGATGCGCACATGGCGATACCTGCAACTTCAGGTAATTACTGCAGGGGAACCCCTGGAAATCAATGACCTTAACGGAATATTTACGGCCTATCCTTTTGAATTGAAGGCCAAATTTCAGACGCCGGATCCCGGACTCACTCAAATCTGGAATACCGGCTGGAATACAGCCAGACTTTGCGCCAATGAAACGTACATGGATTGCCCCTATTATGAACAATTACAATACCTGGGTGATACGCGCATCCAGGCCCTGATCTCTTTTTATCTCACCGGGGATGAAAGACTCATCCGTAATGCCCTGAAACTGGCTGATGAATCGAGGATTCCTGAAGGCCTTACCCTGGCGCGGGGACCTTCCTATATTCCCCAGATAACCCCACCCTTCTCTCTCTATTGGATCGATATGCTGCATGATTATTACATGTACAGCAAGGATGATGAGTTCCTGCGGCAATTTCTTCCGGGGATCCGGAGTGTGCTGGAATGGTTTGAGCAAAGGCTGGGAACCAATGACCTGCTGGGTCCACTGGAATGGTTCAACTTCACAGACTGGACACCGGGGTTCCAGGTTGGGGCGCCTGCCGGGGTTGATACCGGCTCATCCGCCCTGATCACACTCAATTATGTATATGCCCTAAAGAGGGCTGAGATCCTTATGGAACATTTTGGACAAAAAGAAGAGGCGGCCAGATACAGGAAACTCTATATTAAATTAGGAAAAGCTGTGAAAAGAGAATGTTATGATTCACAAAAGGGGCTGTTCTCAGACACTCCTGAAAAGAACGTATTCTCACAGCATACAAATATTTTTGCCATCCTCTGTGATTTGGTGCCGGCTTCTTCCAAACAATCATTAATGACCCGGATACTTAAGGATACCAGCCTGATTCAAACAACGACCTATTATAAATTTTACCTTTTTGAAGCGCTTCGTGAAAGCGGATTTGGAAACGAATATCTAAGCCGGCTGCAACCCTGGGAGGAAATGCTGAAATTAGGCCTGACAACTTTTCGCGAAGATGATTATGAAGACCGATCGGATTGCCATGCCTGGAGCGCAAGTCCATGTTATCATTTTCTGTCCCTTGTATGCGGTATACGCCCGCTAACTCCGGGATTCCGGTCGGTAGAGATAGCCCCTTCACCGGGGAAACTGACCAGTTTGAAAAGCTCAATGCCCCATCCGGCCGGAAGTCTTACCATGGATCTAAATTTCAACGGGATAGCGGTTTCCGGGACCATCACACTCCCTGGAAAGACCGATGGAGTATTTGTATGGAATGGACATACAATTAAACTGCATGAAGGCAGGCAAGTTATTAAATTATGACGTTCTCCGGACTCTGTGAGGTCTGATTCAGGAAGCGCAGAACTGCAGAACTGCAGAACCGCAGAACTTAATACTTGTACCGGTTTCTGAAATCCTTAGCCTCGCGGACCATCTTGCCAAACTGCTTGCCCATCCTTTTCGCGTCCCCGGCTTTGATCTCAAACCGTCTTTGTTCTTTCATCAGCTTGATATAACTATTATAAACCGCCGGATCCAGCGTCCCGTTTTCAAACGCCTCAATTACGGCACATCCTTCCTCGTTGGTATGGCTGCAATCCGCATACCGGCATTTGCGTGCAAATTCATCAAGGGAAGGAAACAAACCGTCTGCCTGAAGGCCGTCATCCAGCGCAATCCCGAATTCCCGCATGCCCGGTGTATCAATAATCAGACTGCCATTGGAAAGCCGGAACAGGTCACGGGTGGTGGTCACATGCATCCCTTTGTTGGGTGGAAGTACTTAAGGGGCCGGTAGGCCGGGCCGCCGTTTCCCTGAACGAATTCAGAAGTGAACTTTTGCCAACGCCGGATGAGCCCACCATGATAAATGTTTTTGCCGGAAGAAGCACTTCTGTAAGTAATCCGGCCAGTCCGGAACCATCGTACGTGCTACAGAAGTATACGGGACAATCCTTTCCAAGCCTGGAAATTTCTTTGCGGTATACATCCAGGTCGGATACCAGATCGGATTTGTTCAATACAATAATCGGGATGATGCCGTTTGCCAAAATTTGCACCATATACCGGTCAAGACGCATCAGGTTAAAATCACGATCGAGCCCCTGCACGATGAGTGCATAATCAATATTGGCGGCAAGTATTTGCTTTTCCGAGGTATTGCCCGGGTTTTTCCGGGCCAACCGGTTGATCCTTGGATACACTTCTGTGATATATCCTATTGTATCATACTTCAGGCAGAATACCCAATCTCCCACTTTGGGCAGCAATTCATGGTCTGTTCCAAACAACAGTTTCCCCGACAATTCCGCTTCTGTTTCACCGCTTTCAAGCATCAGGTGATACTTGAATCCTTTTACCGAAATAACCCTGCCTGTAACAAAGTCCTTATTCCCATTCTGTAAATACTGGCTGAAAAATTCGTTCCATCCGTATTGTTCGAGTGTTGTCATTGTGAAAGAGTGAATTGTAATTCGAAGTTACCTGGTTGTAAAGGTAAGAATATTTTGAAAATGGGGGCTTAGGGGCTTAGGGGCTTAGGGGCTTAGGGGCTTAGGGACCGAACCGCAGAACACAGAACGGCATAACTGCATAACTGCAAAACTGCATGATTGCAAAACTGCAAAACTGCAAAACTGCAAAACTGCAAACTGCAAAACTGCAAAACTGCAAAACTGCAAAACTGCAAAACTGCACGACTGCAAAACTGCAAAACTGCAAAACTGCAAAACTTTGCTTACTTTTGAATAACCTGACTAAAAATCAAAAATTAATCATGGCAAAAATGGTAAAGCCCATCCTGATATTCTGTATTTTATTATTCAGCCCATCCCTTGCCTTTTCGCAACCTGTTTCTGTTTCTTTTTTAAATGAAAGTACGGCCATCCCTTATACGCGATTCATTACTACCCCTATTCATCCGGGAATTCAATTTGGTACCGAAACCGGCTTAAAACAGTATACGAATACCCGGTTATTTCTTGCATTGCACATTGGTTACTATTACCATAAGTCTTTTGCACAAGGCATATATGTTAAGCCTTCCCTGGGCTTTGAATACCGTCATTCATCGGGATTAGCTGTTTCGGGCAGCCTGGGACTGGGCTATCTGCATACCTTTACCACGCAGGAAGAGTACAAACTTGAAAACGGATCCTATTTTAAGCACAGGGATTCAGGAAATGCCCGCATTATGCCATCCTTAGGTTTATCCCTGAACTATTACCTGCAACCTGACAATACACAATCTCCGAAAATTTTCTTTTGCTATGAGTCGTGGATCGAATATCCCTTTTCCCCGGGTTTTATCCCTTTAATGAGCCATGTGACCACCCAATTGGGAATACAGTTTTATCCGTTTGAAAATCATAAGAACAATGAATAGCAGCAAGATATATTCCCTCCTGTTTTTGTTTCTTGCCTGCTTCGGTTGCACAAAAAGTGAACCGGGTTCACCCGATGTATACGCATGTTCATTCGCCTTTGCAGATTCAAGCCAACAGAATCCCATGAATACAAAATATCAGGGATTACTTGACAATATTTCAACATCCGGTGTACCGGGGATTATGCTTTCGGTTTATAATCCGGAAGACGGGGAATGGCTTGGTGCTTCAGGAATGGCCGATATTGCCGGCAACATAGGGCTGAAACCATGTAATATAACCCGCACCGGAAGCACAGTTAAAACTCTCACCGCTGTCACAATCCTGATGCTCGCAGAAGAAGGACGTTTATCCCTGGATGATAAAATCGAGAAATACCTGCCTTCAGATTTAGTTAATAAGCTTAACAACGCCAGGCAAAGCACCATCCGGCAATTGTTAAATCATTCCAGCGGAATTTATAATTACATCCAAAGCCTGAAATTCCAGACTGCTTCCGTTAATGACCTTACGCGTGTCTGGCGTCCGGATGATCTGCTGCAATATGCCTATAATAAGCCGGCTATGTTCAAATGCGGTGAAGATGTGGGGTATTCAAATACCAATTATGTATTGTTGGGAATGATCATTGAAAAAATAACGGGTGAACCCTTCTACCAGGCATTTAAGACCCGAATATTTGAGCCGCTCCATCTTGAGTCAACACAATTTGCTGCGGAAAACCCGGTGCCTGAAAATATTATCCGTGGTTATATTGATTTTTACAGCAAACTGCAACTGATTGAAAGTACACATTACAGCGGGTGGGATTATTATACAGCCGATGGCGGCCTGATTTCCAACGTACATGATCTCTCGTTGTTTATGAGGGCATTATTCAATGGCGAACTCATTTCCTCAAGGTCACTGAAGGAAATGCTTACCTGGAGGTCGCCAAAAAATCCCGATCCCGAATTCTATCCCTTATCCTATGGACTTGGAATATTCAAAATCGAAACGCCTTATGGAAATGCCTATTTTCATAGCGGGGATGCCATTGGGTATTTTGCCACGATGCTTTATTTTGAAGACAGTAACACTACGCTGGCATGGGCTACAAATGGCAATTATGGCAAAATTGACGAACTGATCTCTTCAAAATCGGCAATGGATAAGATCTTTTTAACCGTATTCGGAAATCCGGATGAGTAACCGGTTGTTGAGGCAAGACTCATGACGTCACGACTGCCCGATTGAATGACCATCTGCCCCTGGTATATTCAATCCCTTCAAAAATCCACCTTTACGACGGATTCTTTGCCAAACTTATCTAATTTTATACCCTTTACGATATTCTATAATTCTTCCTGATGAGATCAGCCTTCATATTACTCCTGTTGCTTGCATTCTCCAATCCCCCTTCCACAGCGCAGAGCGCTGACACACTTATCCCGTTCAGCCAGGCCTATAAACGGTCCTATCATACAGTGAAATTGAAGGGTGCTCCCCCGTTGATTGATGGTAAGCTCAATGATGAATGCTGGAAAACCGAGGGCAACTGGTCGCAAAATTTTCTTCAGAATACACCGGTCGAGAGGGCTCAGCCCACCTACCCAACCCGGATCAAAATACTATTCGATGATAGAAATATCTATTTTGCCCTGCGGGCCTGGGATCCGGAACCGGACAAAATCAACCGCTTCGTCGGAAACCGCGATGACAATTCCATCGGCGACCTGATCAGCGTGGCCTTTGATTCCTATCACGACAGCCGGGCTGCTGCTGAATTCAATATCAATGCCGGGGGAAATAAAACGGACCTGATCGTTACAGATAACCTGACTGTCAATCTCAACTGGAATGCCGTATGGGAAGGAAAAACATCGGTAAATGATTCTTCCTGGACCGTCGAATTCAGGATCCCCCTTAACCAGCTTCGTTATAACCAGAGCGACACCGGAATGATATGGGGCCTCCATGTTCGTCGTATTGTCCGACGAATCCAGGAAACAGACCAGTGGAGCCTTATTCCCCGAAAAAACAGCGGCCATGTTTATTCATTTGGCACCATGTACGGGCTGCAGGAAATCCGAAAACCAAGACTCATCGAATTTCTTCCTTATGCAGCCTCCAAAATGACGCTGGAGCCCCAGATTGAGGGAAACCCCTATTCGAAAGGGGCCCGGTGGAATGGAAATGTGGGAATCGACAGTAAAATAGGGGTTGGAGATTTTACAATGGATGTAACAATTAATCCCGATTTTGGCCAGATCGAAGCGGACCCTTCGGTTATGAATCTTACTGCATTCGAGACGTTCTACGATGAGAAAAGACCTTTCTTCCTGGAAGGAAAGCACATTTTTGATTTTTCTCCCGACAATAACATGATGTTCTATTCCCGGAGAATCGGGCATGCCCCTTCCTATTCCCCTGAAGTGGACAATGTATCATCTTTTTCAAAAGAACCCGAATTTACAAACATCCTCAATGCGATCAAGCTGACAGGAACCACACGCAACGGAGTATCCGTCGGGATCCTTCAAAGTACAACACAAAAAGAAACGGCAAAGGTCACCACCGACGGGGTGGAGACCAACCCTGTGGTAGAGCCCCTTACCAATTTTCTTGTGGCCCGCATTCAAAAAATTGCCAACAAAGGCAATACCCAGTTCGGCACTATGTTTACCTCAACGAACCGGTTTTCTGATATTCCCCATCTCGAATACCTGAATAAGAATGCATTGACCGCAGGCATTGACCTTCTGCAATATTCCCGCGACAGGGAATATTTTCTTGATTTTAAGGGGATTATGAGCCATATCAACGGAAAAGAAGAAGCCATGGTCAGTCTGCAGCGAAATGCCCTGCACTATTACCAGCGACCGGACGCGTCAGGATATCTTGGAGTTGACAGCAGCCGCAGATCGCTTTCAGGCACCGGCGGCTACCTGAGTGCCGGACGTCTTGGCAACAAACGCTTTATTTTTTCGGAAAAAGTCAGCTGGTGGTCGCCCGGTTTTGACCTGAATGATGTGGGCTACCTGCTGATGGCCGACCTGGTGCAGAATCTCACCAAGCTCGGGATCAGGCAGACAGAACCCCGCGGGATCCTTCGAAATTACACAGTTACCCTCGGACAGATGAATGCATGGAATTACGGCGGAGTGAGCACCCACAATGAAGTAAACGCTGTATTTACAACGCAGTTTGCCAATCGCTGGGACCTGTCCATGACAGAATCCTATACAATAGCTGAATTATCCACCCGGCTGCTGCGGGGCGGACCGGCTTTCCGGCTTTCCCCTTACTGGGACAACAACATCTCATTTAACACAAATAAATCCGACCGGGTGATCTTTGGCGTCAATAATATTAGTTCCCTGAGTACAGATGGTGTTTCGCGCCGGTACGTTATAAAACCATCCCTGAGCTTCAGGCTCGGAAATCATTTTTATATTTCCAGCCAGTTCGGTTATGATCACAACATCGACAATTTTATTTATGTTGCCCAAAAACAGGCTGAAACGGATATGCAATATATTATGGCTCATATCAAACAACAAACGTATAACGTTACACTTCGCCTTAATTACAATATAACACCGGATATTTCCATCCAGTACTATGGCAGTCCGTTCATCTCAACCGGAATATATTCCGATTTCAAGAAGACCCTCAATGCCAGTGCGGATGACATCAATGACAGGTACCATTCATTCACTGAATCGGAAATCAGCTTTGACCAGGCTACAAATTCCTATCATGTAACCGATGGATCAGATAACTATTCATTCAATAACCCGGATTTTAGCTTCAGGGAATTTCGATCCAACCTTGTCGCACGTTGGGAATACCGCCCCGGGTCAACCATTTACCTTGTATGGGAGAATAATCAGCACAGCCGCGATGATGTATATTATTCCTCGCTCAGCGAAAATGTAAACGACCTCTTTGGCGGAGCCCCGACGAATGTGTTCATGGTGAAAATGAGTTTCTGGCTGGGAATTTAGTTTTTTGTGCGGAGCACATCCCGCACAGCGGAAAAGATCGTCTTTTACAACACTATAGTTCGTAATAATTCAAAATTAAAGCACTGGAAACTTATTCAGCCATAAAAATAAAGCATTCCCTGGATTGGGATGATGCACAGGTTCTAAACGGTTTTAGCTATCCATGGTCGGATCTGCCCGCTCCGGGTATGTCCTTTCGGGCATTGTGGGATGATGATCGGTTTTATTTCAGGTTTGATGTTGAGTCCATCCTTGTCAGGACTTATTTGGCAGAGAACCATAAGATGGAAGTACTGGATTCCGACAGGGTCGAAATTTTTTTCCGTCGCAACGACAGGCTGGATCCATATTATTGCCTCGAAATTGATGCTCTTGGCAGGGTTCTCGATTACAGGGCTTCTTTTTATCGTATATTTGAATATGAATGGCAATGGCCGGGTAACAATCAGCTTAAAGTAGAATCCGCTCAAATTGAATCAGGTTACATTGTAGAAGGATCAATTACACTGGCATCACTCAGGGACCTTGCCCTTTTAGATAACAATGAATTGCAGGCAGGATTGTTCCGCGGCGAATGCCTGAAAGTTCGGGATCCTCAATCCGGCTTCTCCTGGATAAGCTGGGTAAAACCCGATTCTGACCAACCCGATTTTCATATTCCGTCATCCTTCGGAGTGATCAATTTAGTGACTAGTGACTAGTGAAGCCCCTAAACCCCTAAGCCCCTAAGCCCCTAAGCCACTAAACCCCTAAGCCACTAAACCCCTAAGCCCCTCCGAAATCAAAATCCAACCCATTTCATAAAACGGCTTAAATTTTGAAAGCTATGAAAAAAAATATCGGGTTACTCTTCATTTTCATGGTTCTGGCATTGAATTCAGTGATGGGGCAGGAAGAAAAAAATCAATTCTATAAAGAAAAAATATATGCCTATACCCGTATGCATAATATGGGACTTGCGCTGACCGGTTTTGGCGGCGGATCCTTTCTGGCCGGTTCAATTTTGCTGGCCACTTTACCGGATTCTTACTGGCACAATTCCTCCGTAAATGGTATTCCGGATCAGCAAAAATACGATCAGCAGGCGGTGCAAAGCATGGTTTTTCTGTCGCTGGGCATGGGTCTGCTGGCGGGAGGTCTGACGATGAGCCACATTGCGAAGAAAAAAGCCACGAGATTCAGCAAACAGTTGGATAATCTTTCCCTCGGCATTGTGAAAGTTCCCGGAGGACAGGGACTTTCACTTACGTATCGTTTTTAGAGTCATTGCGCAGAGTCAGACATTCAGAGTTCGTAGAATTACCGAGAAGTCCACCTCCTACCCCCGCTGCGCCTTCGCAAGCTTCGGCGAAGCAAGGCCAGCGGGGCGATACCGGCCTACAGCCTGACAGCCTAATAGCCTATATACCCTCCCCATAACTACCTCTCCCTTCTTTGCCAAAAAAATTTTCTGGAAAAACCATGTAACCATTGTACCTTTCGATGGTAACCATTATAGAAAGCAATTAATTAATCAACGTGGCTGATCTATCCGACGAAATAATCATGAAGCGGGTTAAGGAAGGGAACCTGGCCGAATTGTCAATTCTTTTTGAGCGATATCACGTGAGGCTGTATAATTTTATGCTCAAACTTACTTTCGACCGGTCTGTAAGCCAGGATCTGACGCAAAACCTCTTCTACAGGATCCTCAAATACAGGCATACATTCAAGGAAGATCACAGCTTCAAATCATGGATATACCAGCTGGCACGGAACATACATATTGATTTCTGCAAACTGCAGCAAAAATCAACAGAACGCTTTATACAGGTGGATAAATACAATGAGGATAAGGCAGAGGAGAAAGAAGGATTTAATGAGGAGGAATTTGAAAAACTTGACAGGGCATTGGCGCGACTTACGCCCGAGCAGAAAGAAATCCTGGTTCTTAGCAGGTTCCAGGGACTGAAATATGAAGAAATATCCTCAATCCGCAATCTGTCTGTCCCTGCCATAAAAGTGCAGGTACACCGGGCTATAAAACAATTAAGGGAACATTACTTCAAACTGACATAAATTAACTGCAATGAAATGTGAAGATGTAGAACAGGCCATGATCGATTACCTCGATAATTCGCTTGACAAAGCACATCGCGGGGAAGTGGAGAAACACCTGGAAACGTGCGAAAGATGCCTGGATGAACTAAAGGATTTTCAACAGATGCTTCAAAAAGTGGATTCCACCGAAATGGAGCAACCGGATGATTCGTTGCGCATTAATTTCTACCACATGCTGCACGGGGAAATGAACAAGCAGGCACAGGGAAATCAAAATAAATCCCTGTCGCCGCTTTCAATCCGCAAATCTTCGCCGTGGCTGAAAATTGCGGCTGCCATTGCTTTAATCCTGGCGGGCACATTTATCGGATTAACAATCCATTTTGTTTTAAGCCGTCAGCACGAAGGCGAGCAGGTGGCCAGCCTGAAAACAGAAATGCAGTCGATGAAAGAACTGATGATGCTGAACATGCTTAAGCAGGAATCCCCAAGCCAGCGCATACAGGCAGTCAATTATACCGATGATATTCCTGCACCGGATATTAAAGTGCTCAATGCCCTCACTGAAACTTTGAACAACGACAAGAATATTAATGTGCGGATGGCGGCAGCATATTCACTGGCAAAGTATGCCGACCGGAAATCAGTGCGTGATTCCCTGGTGGCATCGCTTTCCAGGCAGACCGAACCAATTATCCAGATTGTTCTTATGAACATCCTGGTTGAAAAGAAAGAAAGCAGCGCAATTAAGCCTATCCAAAAGATCATGTCCGATGAAAAGGCCATGAAGGAGGTGAAAGACGTTGCGCAAAAAGGACTTAAAATATTGCTCTGATCAAGCATGCAAAACAATTGAATTCAATATGCAGAAAAGGCGAATACCGGGTTTGCCTGTGTGTTTACTAAACTTATATTATTTAAAAAAATGAAAACGAAAATAATTTTACCAGCATCCCTGTTGGCTCTCCTTGTGGCAGGCTCCCTATCAGCCCAGGAATACAAAGTAAATGTTGAAAATGCAAAAAGCAGCAAGCTCAGCCTGAGATCCTTCTCAGGAGATCTCAAAATCGAGGCTTATTCAGGGAATGAGATCGTATTTTCTCCTGTCGGCGGTGAGGAAACAACAGTCCCGGAACGTGCAAAAGGACTGAAACCTGTGTATGGCGGAGGTATTGACAATACAGGGGTTGGACTGTCTGTTGAGAAAATGGGAAACGAGATATCGGTCACCTGCCTGCTTCCCTTCACCAACAGCAGGGAATACACTGTAAAGGTACCTGAAAACATGTCAATTGAGGTACAAAGCGAATGTCAGTACAACAATGACATTTATATAACCGGCATGAAAAATGAAATTGAAATCCAAAGCTGTCATTCCATTATTCTGAAGGGTGTCACCGGCCCGCTTGTGCTTTCCACGATCAGTGGAGATATTGAAGTGACATTCAGCAACCTGGCAGCCGGTAAAACCTTTTCAATCAACTCCATCAGTGGTGAAATAGACATTACGCTTCCTGCCAGCACGGCAGCTGATGTGAAAATGAGCGCCGTATCCGGCCGGATGTATTCCGATTTTGACTTTAGCAATAAGTCAAAAGACATGAACCAGATTGGCGGCAATGAGCTGAATACCAAATTAAATGGCGGTGGTGCGAAATTCAACATTGTGACAGTTAGCGGAAATATATACCTGAGAAAGGGAGCGTAAAAAAATAGCGCATCGCAGGCAGAGCCTGCGCTGAACCTGAGCGTAGTCTGTCGCTGAGCTCAGGCTCCAGCCTGCGCTCAACTATCCCACGCTGAGCTCAGGCTCCAGCCTGAGCTCAACTATCCATCAATCATTTCGATACAAATAATTTATATCTTTAAGTATATGAAAAGCACAATCCTGTTCATAATAAGCTGGGTATTCGTGTCCCATGCCATGTCCCAGAAAACAATCGAGAAGCACATTAATTTTTCCGGAAAGGAAAAACTGGTCCTCAATATTCAGATCGCCGATTCCATACGGGTCCATACATGGAATAAGCCTGAAGTATATGCAAAAGCATTGATAAACATAAACGACAATGCAGATAACGAAGCCTATATTGTCAAATTTGATGATTCCGGGACGGATGTCAATATAAAGGCCAAGTTCGAGGAGGATTATCTCAAAAACAAGAAAAATTGCTGCTTGCACTCTGAAATTACCTGGGAATTATTCATTCCTGAAAAAACAGTCTTTTCCATTGAGACGATAAACGGGGATATCATGATTGACGGAGTCACCACTGAGATCAAGGCAAAAACGATCAGCGGTTTTATCGACCTGGCCCTGGCGAATAACCGGCAGGCAGACCTGGAAATGAAAACCATTAGCGGCACTTTATATACAGACCTTGATATCAATGCTTCACGTTCGGAAAATTCGTTTCCTGTTGTGGTAAAGCATAAAATCAACAACGGGGGTGTTCCGGTTAACCTGGAAACCATCAGCGGCGATATATTTGTACGTAAATCAAAATAAATACAAGCACTTATCATGTTCAGAAATTACCTGGTTATCGCGTTCCGGAATATCGTACGGCATTTGTCCGTATCCTCCATGAACCTGGCGGGGCTGTCGCTTGGACTGGCCTGTACAATGATGATCTTTCTGTGGGTGACGGATGAAATTGATTTCGACAAGTTTCACAAAAAAGCCGACCGCCTTTATCGGGTTGAAGAAGACCAGTATTACAGCAACGGGGCTTACCATGTTCAGGTAACCCCCTGGCCTTCGGGACCCGTTTGGCGCGACCAGATTCCGGAGATCAGAGAGGCTTGCCGGATCACTTCACCGGGTAGTTTCTTGTTTACACGCAACGAAAAATCCTTCTACGAGGGAAAAGTATACGCAGTGGATACCACGTTTTTCGGGATGTTTTCCTTTGACCTGATTACCGGAGATCCTGAAAAAGTACTCACAGAACCCGGATCCATTGTCATAAGCGATGAGATGGCCTCGAAGTATTTCGGAACGGAGAATCCAATTGGCAAAACATTGATGGCCAATGCAAAAGAAGTCTTCCAGGTAACGGGTGTAATGAAGAAAATGCCTTACAACAGTTCTATAAGTGTTGATTTTCTCATCCCGTTCGATTATATGAAAAAATCACAATGGTATTCGGATAACTGGGGAAATAATTCGATAACCACTTATGTGGAATTAAAGCCGAATGTTGAGATTGGAAATGTGAACTCCAAATTGACGAAAATAGTCCGGCAGCACAATCCGCAAAGTACCACCGATTTTGTTTTGGAACCTCTGACACGCGTGCATTTATACAGTCGATGGGGCTTTGGCAATAAACCCGGCGCAATTCTCAATGTATGGATATTCTCCTCCATTGCCCTGCTGGTACTTATCATTGCCTGCATCAACTTCATGAACCTGAGTACCGCCAGGTCTGTTTCGAGAGCCAAGGAAATCGGTTTGCGAAAAGTGAACGGGGCACACAGAAACAATGTACTTTTCCAGTTTTTCGGCGAATCGCTGCTGATGGCATTTCTCTCAATGATTATTGCATTTGGGCTTGTTGCCCTACTTATTGAGCCCTTCAACCTGATATCGGGCAAGGCATTTCACCTGGGAAACCTGCTCACGTTACGATTTCTGTGTGGTATGCTGGGAATTACTTTTTTCACCGGTATTATGGCGGGCACATACCCTGCCCTGGTTCTTTCAGGGTTCAAACCCATCAATACGCTTAAGGGAACATTCAGCACAGGATCTACAGGAAGTACCTTCCGCAGGGTTTCCGTGACAATTCAATTTGCGCTGAGCATCATCCTGATCACCGGAACCATAGTCATTTACAGGCAATTGCAGCTCATGCAAAGCCAGAAACTCGGATATGACAAGGAAAACCTGATTTACCTCCAGCTGAGAGGCGATCTGAAAAATTCATACCCGATGATCAAAGAGGAACTGCTGCGTGAACCTTCGGTAAAATACATAACCGCCAGTTCCGACCAGCCGCAGCAAATCGGAAGCAATTCCGACAATGCATCCTGGGAAGGAAAGCCAGCAGATGCCGATATCCTTGTCAGCATGAGTGGTGTAGATTTCGATTACGTGGAGACCATGGGAATCGAAATGAAAGCCGGCCGTTCTTTTTCAAAAAATTACCCTTCTGATACGCAACACGATACACTTGCCAATTTTCTCATCAATGAACAGATGGAAAAAGTTATGGGCATGGAAAATGCGGTCGGAGCCCGGCTGAAATTCGGCTCCACCGGAAATGTTGTGGGCGTCATGAGGGACTTTAATTTCCAGTCATTGCACAATAAAATTGAACCGCTGGCTATATCCATGTGGGGACCGCAATTTTGGAATTTCATGTACATCAGGATCAATCCGGGCAATCTGCCCGGAACCATGAAAAATTTGGAAAAGGCCTGGAAACAGATTATGCCTATGTTTCCGTTCGACTATCACTTTGTCGATCAAGATTTTGACAACATATACAGAACAGAACAAAGGATGAAAACGCTCATGAATTACTTTGCCGTTCTTGCCATTCTTATTGCGTCCATCGGCCTGTTCGGCATGGCCACGTTTACTGTGGAACAAAAAACCCGCGAAGTAGGCATCCGTAAGGCGCTGGGTGCACCTCCGGCAACCATATTCAATCTTTTCACCCGGCAGTTCCTGGTACTCCTTGCAATAGCCACGGCTGTCTCTATGCCGGTTGCCTGGTACCTGCTATCCCGTTTCCTGAAAAACTACAGTTACCATACAGATCTGGATGCGTGGATTTTTGGACTGGCAGCCTTAATCACGCTGGTGGTAGCCTTTGTTTCCATCTCCTACCAGACCATCCGGGCTATGAATACCAACCCGGCGGAGACTCTTAAGCATGAATGAATCCCGTAGCGATTTACTGTTGATAGAAAAGGAGGACTCCCTCAGACCACGTACAAATCCCTTAGGGATTGCCTCCCGGTAGAAAAGGAGAATTCCCTCAGACCGACGTACAAATCCCTTTAGGGATTGCCTCCCGGTAGAAAAGGAGAATTCCCTCAGACCACGTACAAATCCCTTTAGGGATTGCCTCCCGGTAGAAAAGGAGAATTCCCTCAGACCACGTACAAATCCCTTTAGGGATTGCCTCCCGGTAGAAAAGGAGAATTCCCTCAGACCACGTACAAATCCCTTTAGGGATTGCGTCCCGGTAGAAAAGGAGAATTCCCTCGGACCACGTACAAATCCCTTTAGGGATTGCGTCCCGGTAGAAAAGGAGAATTCCCTCAGACCACGTACAAATCCCTTTAGGGATTGCCTCCCGGTAGAAAGGTAAATCTTACATCCACCCCGCTACCACTTCACAGAGCCACTTCTCCTTATATCCCATAATGATTTTCCGTTTATGACTAAAAAAACGTAAATTAGCTTCTGCTATCCCTGCGACAGCTTAATTCATTAAATCCTTCTTTATGCGAACTGCAACCCTGCTCCTCCTGATCACTACCCTGTTTACGGTATCCGGATGCAAGAACAGTAAATCCGGTAACGAAAAATGGCAACAACTTTTTAATGGCCAAGATCTTACAGGATGGGAAACCTATCTTGGACCAAAATACGACACACTTTCGGATAAATGGGACACAGTTCCTGTCGGTCTTAACCTGGATCCCCTGGATGTGTTCAGCGTGGCAGAAGTGGATGGCGGCAAGGTTATCCGGATATCCGGGGAACAATTCGGCGGAATAAATACACTTCAGGAATTTGAAAATTATCATTTGCAGTTCGAGTTTAAATGGGGAAACCTGCAGTGGCCGCCCAGGAAGGCAGACAAAAGGGACGGCGGGCTGATGTATCATGCTGTTGGACCCCAGGGCGCCGATGGCGGATTCTGGATGCGTTCGCACGAATACCAGATTGAGGAAGGCGATTGCGGAGATTACTGGGCCTGTGCCGGTGCTGTTTTTGATGTGAATTCGAAGATGCAAAAGGACAGTTCATTTGTCTACAGCAAGGATGGGGAATCCCATACCTTCAGTACCGCTAGTCCTTTGGGCAGAAATTGTATTAAATATCCGGATGCCGAGAAACCAACCGGGGAATGGAATACAATCGATTTATATTGTGTTGGGAGTACCAGCGTTCATATGATCAATGGGGTGGTCAACATGATTCTTCGTAATTCGCGACAGCTTGAGGGAGGAAAAGAAGTTCCCCTGACAAAGGGAAAGATCCAGTTTGAGTCAGAAGGAGCTGAAATGTTTATCCGCAACCTTCAAATCTCATCCATCGATAAAATCCCTGAGAAATTATTGCAGTAGGGCAAATCCCCCGCTGGCGGGGGCAGGGGGTGGATTTTAGGCAATCTTTTTCTGTAAACTTATTTCAGAACAAGTCACCTCTCACTTTCTCTTAAACAGGCTCAACCCCGCCAATTCCGCTATCCTTTCCGCGGCCAAATCTCCGTCCTTTGTAAACGGCCACACAAACAAAGCTTTCAGCGGGTGATCCTTACGTATGTTGTTAATTGCTTCCAGGGCCAGCCGCTTCGTTATCCCCTTTCTCCTGTATTCTTCCAGGACGAGTGCTGAACAGAGGTATAATGCCTCGTATGCTATATTCAGGGGGGTGAGTTTGAAAAGTTCCTTTTCAGAAATTTCGCCCTTGAGAAAGCGATTCATCAGTTCCAGGGTTGTAGGGATCACCAACATCCAAGCCACCGGGCCGTTACCCTGGATCTCTTCTGAAACAGTTGAAGAGTGCATCTTTTCCAATCGTTGAAGCACCTTTTGATTGACATTGAGCTGATCCGGGTCATGCTTGATGTCAAATACGTCATCCGCCAGCTGGATAAGCCTGTCCAAATTGCTTTTAACCATAAGGCAAAGATAATACCGACAGGAATGAATGTGCAAGGAATATTCAGATACGATAATGCCAATCCCGTAAATCCATTACAAGCGCGTAATTGCACGACCGCACGACCGCACAACTGCATAACTGCAAACTGCAAGACTGCAGACTGCATACTGCAAAACTGCAAAACTGCAAAACTGCAAAACTGCAAAACTGCAAAACTGCAAAACTGCATAACTAATAATTACGCACCCCCACATCAAATCTTCCGTGCGTTACACTCACAGGATTTCCATTCATCATCCCTTCAAATTCAAAAGTGCCGGAAAGGATTGTTTCTTCGGGAGTTTCATCCACAATCAGGTTCTGCACCCTGGTAAAGTGCAGTTCCCCGTTATTCACAGAAACAGGGTAATTGGCTGATTCAAACTGAACATAAACCTGGACAGAAGAGGTTACCAAATCAATCAAGGTGTTATTCAAAGCAAGCAAATATTGTCCATCGTGAGGCACGTTACGTGGTATGCTAAAACTCAGAACCATATTAGTTGTATCCTTTTCTAAGCTAATTTTTTCCCCATGGAAAGAAAGGATCATATTTGAATTTTCGAACGATATGCTGGCAGGATCCCAAAAATAGTCACCGGAAATAAAAACCTCATCATTTATATAGGCGCCAAAAGTATTGTAACCCCATTCCGAATACTGCGGCAGATCGCGGAAGATTTTGTCACGGATAAAAATTGTCCTGTGGAGGTCGCTGTCGTCTTCGCAGCTTCCAATGAGAATACAAGCCAACAGAAACCCTGTTAAATTGCCTATTTTCATTGGTTTTTTACTTTAAGAGGCACATAATAACAAAATTGAATACCGGCTCCAAACCCATTTGTCAGCAATCCGGCCGAGACCGGGTTCATATTTAGGAAAGGAATGAGCAATTCAACGCTGAATGTAGGCTTTCCGGGAATGCCAGCCCGGATACCCACGCAATTATAGATCGACAGGCCGATGACAGAGGGTCTTGAAACTTCCTGGGCCACCTCGTATTCCAGACCTTCTGAACTCTCCGATCTAAAATTGATATTTGTATGAGTACCCAGGCGAAAATTAATTTCAGCGCCCATTTTCATGTAAAATTTCGTGTAGTGTTGGTTTACAAGTGGCGAAAAGCTAAATTCAATGGGAATTCCAAGATATCCCGAAGTTTGTACAATACTTTTTAACCGGGCATAATAAGTATTCTGGTCATCCTGCCGGTACAAATAATAAAAGTAATTAGCTCCTTCCGTGATAAGGTCCCATTTGCCATAGCTCTGAACGTACTCAGAGTACCGTAGTCCGGTGCCAAGACTGATTCTTCCGTTCAGCCGGAAGGTCTCAAATTTAACACTGGTAATGCCTCTGAAGGAAACGCATGCCAGTCCTTTTTTGGAATTCTCTGCATAAAAGGAAGCCACACCACCGCGGATTTGATCTATATCGGTAGGTTTGCCGTTAAAAAAGCTGAAACCCCAGTCAACTGCAATATAATTGTTATGCGTATCCTGGGCAACAGTGGAAAAGAAGACAGAACTAACAAAGCATGAAAGAACGATCCATTTTAAATGCATCATTTTGAAAGTTATGCTGTTCAGATGCTAAATATACAAAAATCGTTGCGTCCTCCCCTATTTTTTCTAATTAAATATGTTCAAGTGGTAAACGTTCGGCATAGGCCCATGTTCGGCATAGGCTCCGCCTATGCCGCATATATCCTCTGCCCACGTTCGGCATAGGCTCCAGCCTTTCCATGTTCGGCATAGGCTCCGCCTATGCCGCATTTATCCTCTGCCCACGTTCGGCATAGGCTCCAGCCTATGCCGCATATATCCTCTGCCGCATATATCCCCCCAGGCTCCTCCTTATCCCAATCCTCACACCATCTCCCCCCCGCAAAACTTATCCAGTCCCTTTTTCACCAGCAATACCGCAATAAACCCGGCAATCGGAATCCATATACTTTCCGTAAACAAGCCCGCCCTGACGAGCAGAATTCTGTTAATTTCCTTCACCAGGTCTTTCGATTCTTTTTCATGGGAAGAATAATATTCACAAACATGATCCTTTATTTTCTGACCGAATTCAAACAGGAAACGCAGAAAGATCCTTTTCCCGGTTTTAACCGTCCATTCATGCCGGATCTTATCATTATCGAGACCTTGTATGGACAGATTTCCTTCCGAAGCCTTTTGAGCCAGGTCACCGGGAAAAAAAGCAAGATCATCCTTATGGGAAAATCCTGGATCCGTATAAGGAAAAGCATTATTCCGGAAACGGGCTGTCTCCTCAAGATTTACAAGGGAAAAGACATCCATTAATTGTTCCTCCTCCTGTTCAGGGTGTTGATGGGCGTATTCCATCGCATTTTTTGAATACACTGCAAGAGCGGCATATAGCTGGGTAAGTTCCATATCGTCGGGGACCATTTTGAATTGTGTCCCCTCCTCGTAAGAGTTGAATTTACGGAGAGCCTCCCAGCTGATGCCGGCATATGGACCGCCATTCAAATTATTGATCTCGTAAAGCAGCTGATCAATTTTTTCCTGTTCAATTCGGGTTGTTTCCATGGTATAAGATTAAGGTAACAGACAGCCGTATAAAATCAAATAACAATCATTGTTTGATTTTAGCCATAAAACAAAGCAGCAATTGCAACTTTTTTTTCTAATTAACCCAAAAATTATATCTTTGTTTCATCTGAACTTAATAAATTGAGAATCGGATACTGTAATTCCTCCGCTAGAAAATAAGTTCCGAAATTATCTAACATGGCGACGGAGCTTAAACTGTTATTTCTATCTTTCTTTCTTGTTTTCCTGACTGTTTCATCATTTGCGCAAGAAACGTAGAAACTATACATCATAATTTTAGTACAGGGCTAAATATTGCCCCGATTGGTAAATATGATATTTATTTATATCAGTGATGAACACGGAGCCCGGTTTTCCACAAATTCTTTCTGATTCAGTTGGCATTGTAAGTTATTTCAGAAAACGTTGTTATGGAACAGACTAAAACAACACGGTTAACGATAACGCGGTATTCGAGGTTGCAAAGGTATAAAATATACACATCATCAGTTTAAAGTAACGGAAACAAGTGATAACTTACTATTTCCAACGTCATGTAGAATATAAACCTGATTGAAATCCCTGTATATTTTCGACGCCGAAACAATCCTGCAATATCTGATTATATCCGTTAGTCACAGGAATCCATTCTGTCTGCGGAGATACAGATATCTCGGGATTTGCATTTCCAATCAAACCGGATTGGGATTATGGCGGATCAATTGAGCTTTGGGTTTGATATTAAAAATAAGGCTTACTTTTCTGTATTGGTCACGGAATTATCCGTAAACTCACTTATTAACTTTGGTAGCAGATTGGCATTGTGCACCCCTTTTACGGATATTAGCGGGATCAGGACGGGAATCAGAGTTTTATTTGTGAATAGAAAAGAGTAATACTTTTTGCTTAACATTTTTTATATTAAAAATTATATCTTTGCGTCCCTGACCAATATACGGTTGCACTTACCAGAGAAATTGTTCAGAAACAGGATGGCGAGGTAGCTCAGTTGGTTAGAGCGCATGATTCATAATCATGAGGTCTCGGGTTCAATTCCCGATCTCGCTACACTGATAATCAAGTAATTAGCCAGTCAAATTGATGGCTTTTTCATTTTAAAATTGTGGAGTCCGATGCTGGAGTCCTTTTTGATTTTACTTGATCAATTGGAAATCGCTAAGCAGGAATAACTATTTATCTTTTAAGGCCTTTTCTGTATACTTCATTTAAATATTTGTGGGTCGCATTGATCATGCCATAACCATAAGTCTTTTTTAATCCTGGACCCATGCCTTTGTCTTTTGTTTCAACAATCCAATATATTTCCTTTGTCTTAATATTAAAAAAAGTGAAGAAGCAATATACCTCTTTTGAAATCTCATCAAACATAACAGGATGTATTACAAATCCCAAACCATCATTTTCTGGCAAACTGTAGGACTTAACGATTTTAATCACTTGCTCTTTTGATATGGTTAAGGGAGTTACAACAATCCAATCCTTTGAAATCGAATCTATTCTGCTTTGAACAGAATATTGGTTATAAACAAATTCTTCTTCCTTGAATTTCAACATATTACCCAAATATTTTTCTGGTATACCTTCTTGAAAAAATACTAACCATGCACCTAAATATTGTTCTTTAATTGCTTGATCTTTATAGGAATTACTTGGGCTTATGAACTTTAATAGTGAGAAATCAAGTCCATAGTAAGTAACTTCTTTTGCATTTATAATTGCTGGTAAATTCGTTATCTCATTTACTAATGCATGCTTATCCTGACAATGCAAGTCAAAAACGAAAATTGATAGGCATAGAAAAAATAAAATTTTCTTCATAAGATTCGAATTATTCATAATAGATTGATACTTAAAAACTACAGGCCTTAAAAAGGCTCAATGTCGATTATTTGTTTGCAGTTGAATCGTAGGTTATTTAAATATGCTAAAAGATTCCTTTTGTTATTTATTTTTCCCTGGTTCTAGAAATCCATTTTCTTCACCAATGGTTATAAGATCATTAAAAAAATTAATCTCGAATCCTCTCGCAATTGCACTTTTTACTATGTAATAGTGAAGGAAGAAAAGCCCAAAATTGTTATCCATGTTATCTGACGGTGTTGGATTTTTCTTATAGTTTTCAAATCCTAATACCATTTCCCTAATTGAACACATTGGTGGCAAGTCGCCTACCCGAACTAATCCTGACTGTTCTACATTGAATACAAAATCGTTTGGTGTTACAATTATTCCACCTCCGTCTGAATAGAATATTTGCAAACAATTTTCGTTCATCGGTGAAGTAATGAACGATGCATTTAAAACTTCTTCACATTCTATGTTAATAGTATAGTTACTCAGATCAGTTTCAACTAAAAGTTGCGTTGAATCATCAATAATAGTCACTTTAACAGAATCAATCCTCTTCAAACGGTTACTTAATTCTTTCCTGTCCATTATGCAATATATATTTTCTAATTTACAAGTCCCAATATGCAAATTTTCATATAACTTAAATGTATAATTCAAGTTTTATTAAATGCTTAATCTAATTTAGGCTGAAGTCAGAAAGGTCAATTGGATACGTAGAAAATTCTATTCGGTTAACTTTTTTCTTTTCCTGTTAACCGAATTTGGGGTCTTAAAAGATAAAGTAACTTCTAAGTGTGTAGAAATAAGATAGTAATAGTTTAATTTAAAATTAGTACAAACTGCATCATCAGAAATGTGGTCTGGTTTATTTCTTATTATATAGTCTGAAGTCCATTATCAGTTAACTTCATCATTCGGAAACCCATATATACACTATCAAAGACTTTCTGATCTTCGTAATTTTTCATAATAATTTCCTGACCTGAATGTCCTGTTATGATTTCTGCTTTTCCTCTAGTAAAATGGTTAACTCCTGTAATATAAGTTGGTTCATCATAAAGATGCGTACCTAAGATAGGGATTTCGTACCTTAATGGCAAAAATGTCGAACAGTTTATTAAGCCATGCTTTTGGGTTAAACACCCAGGAGTATCTAAAGACTGAGTATAAGGAAGGCAAAATCATCTTTTATATACAGACCAAGGAAGACAAGCTGCAATGCAGTAATTGCGGCAGCCATCATGTGATCAAAAAAGGCTTTGTGACGCGTATGTTCAGAACAGTGCCCATAACATTAAAGCCAGTATTATTAAATGCACGGATACAAAGATTAGAATGTAAAGACTGCGGTGTAATCCGGCAGGAACGTATCCAATTTGCCGACGAAAAAAAAGCTTTACCCATAGATTCCGAAGATACGTTTTAGATCTATTGCGAGGCATGACCATTGAGGATGTGGCATATAAGTAAAAATGAACTGGAATACTATTAAGAATATTGAAAAGCAATATCTGCAGAAGCATTATTCAAAGCCATTTCTTGATGGAGTAACTCGCATTGCCATTGATGAATTTGCTGTACTCAAAGGACATACTTATATGACTGTTGTACTGGATCTTGATTCTGGCCGTGTTCTTTTTGTCGGCAAAGATCGCAGTAAGGAGAGTCTTGATGAGTTCTGGCAACGAGTCAGGAGATCTGGTGCACAGATCAAAGCTATTGCGATGGATATGTGGCCGGCTTACATCGGAAGTGTGATCGAGAACTGCCCCGAAGCGGATATTGTGTTTGATCATTTTCATATCATTAAAATTCTCAATCAGAAACTTGATGAGATAAGACGAGATCTTTTTAGAGATGAAACACAATATAATAAACGGTCATTGATGCAAGGTACAAGGTGGTTATTGCTTAAAAATCAAGATAATCTCTCAAAAACAGCTGCCGAAAGACTTCGAGAAGCACTGGCTGTTAACCAACCGCTCGCTGCTGCTTATTATCTGAAGGAAGAACTAAAATTACTTTGGTTGCAAGAGGATGCTGATAAAGCATGGAATTTTCTGGCATCATGGGTTAAAAAAGCATATGAAACACAGCTGGTGAAATTCAGGGAGTTTACAAAACATTAATGATGCATTATACTGGGATTTAAACTGGTATAAGCATCGTATATCCACTGGAAAGCTTGAGGGTTTCAATAACAAAATCAAGGTGCTTAAAAGAAAGGCCTATGGATAAGGGATTTTGATTTCTTCATACTAAAAATTCATGCTCTGCATGTGTCAGGTACGAATTATTATGATGAACCAATAATGTTAATTAGATTTCTCATGAAAATTATTTTATTCTGGTTAATAATTTAATGTGATTTTCTCCATTCCCAAGGTGGTACAGGATTTGGTTGAGACCATAAACATATATTCTTCTCCTTTGCATCTATTTCCAGTTTTGCCAATCCAGGATCCTTATTATACTGTTTATAATGCCATGCCATTCCCTGACGGAGCAATTCCTTATTCACGCATATATCCCCGACATAAACAAATGCTAGCGTTCGCCCGTACCGGTCCACCCCGGTTTTCTCTATTCGAACAGTTCGTCCGAAACAAAGTGCCACGGTTGCTTGCTTGGCCCGATCACCGAACTCTTGATGTGACTCCGGGCAGTCAATACCCTCCAGTCTGACTTTTATATGAATATTATTGTTATCAAGCACAACAATGGTATCTCCATCTGTAACTCCAATAACCTTTGCCTGATAGTCTTCTGTTGGAAGTAGAAAAAGTATTGTAGAGAATAAGACTTGTTTGAGCATAGTGATATTATTTTACATAAGTTTTATTTCCGTGACTATTAATATAATACTTTCCACTGCGTGGCCCAATATGTATTGTATGGTCCCCGGTGGTGGTAGATCCCTGAGATTTCGCATTGGGACTGGACTTAACTGTGGCTTTGTGTTGCCAGCAATAAGCGGATCCAGCATCTGACATTCGAGAACACTGAGTTCCTTTTGCGGTTTTTGCTTGACACCGTCCGGCGGAAACCTTTTCTGAAGTTGTGGATTTTTGTGCTGCTGTTTTGGATTCTGCGAATTGAGAATGGGCTGGTATGATGACCAGCATCGTAAGTGAGATAATCACTAAAATAAGTTTCATATATGTAAATTATGGTGCGATATTTAAGACGAGGTATATACGGTATTAGGTTATATTCTAATGTTAAAATCTCGATTATTTTTCGATATGGAGTACCTGCATGAGATTGGGACTGGGGTCAAACAAAATAAGACTCCCGCAGGGAGTTTGGGATTTTCTTTGTAAAGCTTCCCCCAACGAGGAATCACGTAAGTAATTCCCGCTTCTCACTAAAAACCTCCTTCTTAATAAGGCAGGCATATATATTTACATCAAAAAAGAAAATATTTTATATTGCTTTCTGTTTTTAATTAGCTGAAATTAAATATTTTTACAAAATATACTTAATATCATACAGCCTAATAAACTTAATTTAACACAGCACAATATACTTAAAAGAGTACAACACTATAAACTAAAAAATACTAAAACGAATTATTACGCATATAAAGTAAATCGCAATGGCAACCCCAGCAGAAAAACTAGCAGAATCCCTGGCAGAACTGCAAAAACTTCAAAATGACAGAGGCATAGCAATTATTAAGGCCGATGATTTATCCAGAACGCATAGAGAGCGTTTGAAGGATAACGGATTTATATTTGAAGTAATAAAAGGTTGGTACATTTCACGGCGTCCTGATGAAAAAGAGGGAGATACAACTTCCTGGTATGTGTCTTTTTGGAACTTCATTGCTTCCTATATCGATTCTCGTTTTGATAAAGAATGGTGTTTATCACCCGAACAGTCCCTTTCGTTGCATAGTGGCAATACAACCGTGCCAAAGCAACTGCTTATCCGTTCACCTAAGGCTTCAAACAATCGCATAAATCTCATACTTGGCTGCTCTGTATTTGATTCAAAAGTGGAAATTCCATCTGTTAATGACCGCATTGAAATCGGCGAGGTTCAGTCTTATTCACTGATATCGGGACTTATTGCCGTATCAACTGACTTCTTTATCCGTCACCCAATTGATGCCCGAACCTGTTTGGCCATGGTTAAAGATGCTTCAGATGTACTTTCAAAACTTCTTGATGGTGGGAAAAGTGTTGTGGCAGGACGTCTGGCAGGTGCATTCCGAAATATTGGGAAGGATAAGATCGCTGATGACATTATCAATACTATGAAAAGTGCGGGTTATGATATCAGGGAAGATGATCCGTTTCAAACAAAACTTCAGGTGATATTAAACAGTCGCGATACCTCTCCCTATGCAAATCGTATCAGACTTATGTGGCAATCTATGCGACAAATGGTGATTGCCTATTTTCCTAAGGGAATGGAACCTGCCGAAGATAAGGCAGAATATCTAAAACAAGTTGACGAAATATATGCAACTGATGCCTATAATTCATTATCAATAGAAGGATATCGTGTAACGCTTGAACTTATTGACAAGGTTCGTAGTGGAAATTGGAATCCCGACCGTAACAAAGCCGACAGAGATCAACGGGATGCCATGGCCGCACGAGGCTATTATCAGGCATTTCAAAAAGTCAAAGAAAGCATTAAAGCGGTTCTCAATGGAAAAAATCCGGGCGAAGTTGCTAATGACGATCTTGGTACCTGGTATAGGGAATTATTTGCACCGAGTGTGACAGTTGGAATATTAAAACCTGCAGATCTTGCCGGGTACAGGAATGATCAGGTTTATATTAAAGGTTCAATGCATACACCTTTGAATCCAAGCGCGGTTCGGGATGTAATGCCTATATTGTTTGATTTGTTAAAGGAAGAAAAAGAGTACTCTGTTCGGGTTATTCTGGGTCACTTTATATTTGTCTATATTCACCCTTATATGGACGGGAATGGACGTATTGCCCGCTTCTTAATGAACGTTATGCTCGCTTCGGGTGGGTATCCATGGATTGTTGTTCCGTTAGAGAAACGAAATGAATATATGACATGCTTAGAAAAAGCTAGTGTTGAACAGAATATAACGGATTTCACAAAGTTTATCGCTGGATTAATGGAGAAGGGAAAGACTCATAAAATAGATTAAACCTGGGTCATGACAAGGTATCGGATTACAAATCAAAAACTTCCTAAATAAACATTTTATGCCTTTTATGAACTCAGGATTGTTAGAATTGTTAAATTACATTTTCGAAAATATTTTATTCTGAAAAACATTGCGTTAATCACCAGATTATGGGACTTAAAATATGGATGGCCTTATTGCTCTGTCATACAAATTTACTTTTTGGCCAGGTTTCCTTAAAAAATATTGCTTTAGAAAACGGGAAATACAGTGTCGGTTTCCGTCACTATCTTGTTTCCGATAGTACAAGAACGTACAAAAGAATATTCGACTGGACCAATCAAAGTATTCCAAGACCAATCCCGGTAAGCATGTGGTATCCCTCAACCGGTCAACCCGAAAACAATAAAATAATGACCGTGTTGGAATATATGAAAATCCTTACTCAGGAAGAGGAATGGGAATATCTGCCTGATGAACAAATCCTGAACTGGTTTTACTATCCAAATACACCTGATAATCAGGTTCACCTTAAAGAACAAACAGCTGCTTTCCACAACATCCAATTTGCCGGTGGCGAATATCCCGCTATTATTTATGCACCAAGCTACCAGGCATCATCTATAGAAAATTTTGCACTTTGTGAATATCTGGCCAGCCACGGATATATCATAATATCAAGTCCCGGAAGGGGTACTGAAAACCGTTTCCTGGAAGGTGGATCGGTAAAGGATATTGAAACACAAACCCGGGACCTGGAGTTTTTAATTCAGGAAGCATTAAAATATACGAATACCGATAGGAACAAAATTGCAACAATGGGTTTTAGTTTCGGCGGTTTGTCAAACGTCTTGTTGCAAATGAGGAACAGCAATATAAAGGCCATTATAAGTTTGGATGGAGCGATTAAATATCAATATGCCACTTTAAAAAAATCATCATTTGAAAACATAGAAAAAGTGAATGTTCCATTTATTCATATGGCACAAAAGGATATTCCCGAACAAGTTTTAAAAGAGGACAACCTAAGCCCTGAATTAAATTACAATTTTGAGTTCTATGATAGTCTTAAATATAGCAATGCTTACAGCCTGAAATTTAATAACCTCACCCATTCATATTTCAGCACACTGGGAGTGCTTTTTCAGACAAGGGATGACCGACAGGACAAAAGTGATTTTGAAATTATGGAGTCTTATAAATGGCTCTCCATTTACACTCTTAACTTCCTGGATGCCTATTTAATGAATAACAGCAAATCACTGCAATTTCTGGAAAATGAACCAGGGAAAAATGGTATTAAGACCGGGTTAATTTCCCGGAAAGAAAAAAAGCCTGTAGCTAAACCTTACAGCTTTGAGGATTTTAATGATATGGCAAGGAAAAATAAATATGTGAATCTTGAAGGTTTATATAGCAAACTTCTGCATGATATGCCTACATTGAAATTAGCCGAAGATAAACTCAATAATCTTGGCTTGCAGCTTGTATTCAATCCCCAAACATCAGAAAATGGAATAAGGATTTTTTTGTTTGCCACCACAATTTATCCGAATTCAGCAAATTTATTTGATAGTCTGGCTGAGGCATATTTGTTTATGGGAAATAAACAAAAAGCGATTGAAAGCTTTGAAAAATCCCTTTCCTTGAATGCTGAGAATCAAAATGCAATTTCCCGGTTGAAAGAACTGAAATATTAAAGAGTCATTTGTATCCTGGATATAAGTGAACCAGTTTTCTTAAAATCCAGAATTTCAACTATTTTGGAGAAATCATGAATAAGCCTGCGGTTAGATATTTCACTTGTTCTCGCTACGAAGAAAATCCCCAAACCCGGCCTCAGCCGGGTTCTTTGTTTGGGCTTCGGCCCAAATCATGCTTCCTGCATGAGATTGGGCCGGAGGACAAACAAAAAAAACTTCCGCAGGAAGTTTGGGGATTTTCTTCGTAAAGCTTCCCCCAACGAGGAATCACGCAGTAATTCCTTACCTACCGCAGGAAGTTTGGGATTTTCTTCGTAAAGCTTCCCCCAACGATAAATCACGCAAGCAATTCCCGTCAAGGGATAGCTGTTTATATTTTCCCGTTATATAAATCGTCAATAGGGAATATTAAATCATAATCATTCCAATTCAAGTTACCTTCAACAATTATGAACTCATTAAACTTCTTTTCGTCTAAGTATTTACGAATCGATGGATGTAACGAAGATTCAAGAAAGGGCTTAAAATCTAACAGGCGATTTGAACCATCATTAAAAAAAACCCTAATGGCAAAATCACCTATATATTTTGCTGATTTAATTTCATTTGATTCGTATTCAAAATCAGTATATTCTTCGGTTATTCTCAACTATGATATTTATTTTATCTGTTTATATCTGGACTCAATTATCTCTTTATAGGCATTTTTCATATCTTTTGACAAAAAGGATTTATCAATCCATTCTAATGAATGTGGCTTATTAATTGTCATACGTTTGAATGCATTATCAATTTGTTTATCAGTCAAACCGAGTGATTTACCTAGTCCTTCAAAATTCCCTTTATTTAATTTTTTCCTTTTTCCTTCCAAGGTTAAGGCTATTTCTTCCGTGTCTTTAGGTAAAATTATTGATACATTTAATAAATCATATGCAGGTGCTAATACCCAATTCGTTGGATTCTTTATCATTGAAAAATTTTTGAGATGCATATCATTATTCCCAGTTAAAAAACAAAAAAGTGATAATTCAAAAAATAAAATTTTATCAAGTAAAGTGTTTTCAGAGTATGTATGTAATGCTTTTCCCACTTTTTCCATTGAACTTTTATACTTATCATATGCTTCAGTAATCTGAAACATATCCAGCATATGAATTTTTTCTCCATTGTCATACCTGTCGATTCGTTTAGTAATAAATGATAATTCGCCTGAAGCCAGTCGAATCAAACTTGAAGGAACTACTTTTATATTAAATGCTTCGGCAATACGCATGGTCACATGCTCATTCTCAGGCATCTCCGGATAATTTTCCGTTGGAGGTTTAAGGATAAAATTTCCACCAAGAGCTCCCACAACGGTTAGGCGTGTATCTGTGCTTGCTCTGGTTTTTTTTATTAAAGACAATGATAATTTTGGCTGGACCCCGGGAACTGCCACACTTCGCTCTACAACATCTTTGGCTAGTTCAGCCATTTGATTTAGTGCATATGGAATTTCAGGTGGTTTTGAAGTCCCAAAAAATGCTTGTGAGCATTTTACGTGAAAATCCTCGACTTCATTCAATGCTTCATAACAATATAGACATCTATTCTTTCCCATTTTCCTTTTGAATTGGTATAACACTTACAGCACCAATACAATTTTGACAACAAGCTAATAGTAAACCCATCCTGTCATTGGTATTAATTTTCCAGTTTTTGGAAGCTATGTTCAACAACCATCCTTCGGGGATCAATCCATCAAAAAAAGGGAACAATCGTTTATCTATGAATGGTTCCTCCATAACAGGCATTGTAAATGTGATAAACTCATTTGAATGTTCTTTTATATAATTTTCCTCATACTGAAAAATATAATCACCTTCATTGGTTTCAGTAAGAATCCCTGCCAGTTTGTCTTTATAATAAACCTGTCCACTTCTCATTCTGATATTTCTTTGCTTTGTACTGGCGCTAATTCATGTCCAAACATTTTCAACACGAGGTTAACTTTGTCCATTCCAAGGTTAGTTTTGCCCTGTTCAATTTTTCTAATCACAGTTAAGGCAACTCCTGCCCTTTCTGCGAATTCTTCCTGGGTTAATTTAACTTCCCTTCTGCGTTCTTTTACAAATTTTGCTAAATTTTTCATTATATGCATTTAGATATAAATTTAAGCAAATGTAACTAAATTATATGTTTTTGCATATAATCTTGATATATGAAGTTAAATTATATGTATTTGCATATAAATTCTGTCAATAAGCATAAGTTATATGTTTTTAGATATAGTAATAAGATAAAAAGATAACCATATAACCGGTTGATACTCACGTGAGGAAAATGACATAGCTCTGAAACTGACGAGGTTTCAATGATCCAACGATGTCTTATATTTCAATGCCGGAAAGGCAACTGCTTATGAAATGAGTCAAGGCTGTATCACTAATTACCAATGCGATAACACTTACCCGGATTCGGATTGACATGTTGATATTCTGTGAACAAAAGATCGAAGGATGAATTTATAGAATTTAATTACATCTTTAACTTTGGAGAAAAACAGCAATGACAGAGAGGAAAATTACATATACAAGGAAGCCGGACGAGATGACCATTGATGAATGGCAATTTGAACTTCGAAGACAGTTTGCCAGGGACCAGAAGTTCAGGATCACCAATATTGGAACGCACCCGGTTTTTTCAGATTTTAAAATTTTTAACCCTTCTTCAGGAAAGACATATAAGGTTTCAATCCGGGACAATGTAAAAAGTTATAACTACTGTTCCTGTCCCGATTTTATGATAAATGCCCTGGGAACTTGCAAGCATATTGAATATGTATTATTCTATTTTTCAAAATTTAAAAAATACCGGAAATATTTTTCTAAACCTTTCAATCCGGAGTATTCTTCAATCAGTATTCATTATGGCAGGGAAAGGAAGGTGAAATTAAAAAAGCATGACGGGGTTACCTTGTATGAAAATGAAGAACTATACTTTAATCCTGATGGTTACCTTAAATCCGGAATGCTGGAAAACCTTCATTCGTTTATTGATTTTGCAGCAAGCACTGATCCTGGAATCAGAATATATCCCGATGTCTTTGACCTGATGGAAAAAAATAAAAGGGACCTTTTACGAAGAAAGATTGCCAAAGATATTTTTCATGATGGTACGAAAAGCAAAATTTTCGAAGGATTGATACGTGCCGGCCTTTACACTTACCAGAAAGAGGGTGTAAAAAGAATAATAGAAACTGGCAGGATACTGCTGGCTGACGATATGGGCCTCGGAAAAACCATACAGGCAATTGCTGCTACGGAAATTTTCGTGCGGTATTTGAATGTTAAAAGTGTTCTGATCATCTGTCCGACTTCCCTGAAATTCCAATGGAAAAGAGAAATTGAAAAATTTACAGACAGGCAGGCCGTTGTTGTCGAGGGTTTGATTCATACACGCAAAGATTTGTATGAGTCCCAATGCCTTTATAAAATCATCAGCTATGGAGTCTGCCGGAGTGACCTGGAATTAATTGCCAATTGTAAAGCGGACCTTATTATCATAGATGAGGCTCAACGCATTAAAAACTGGAAAACACAAACAGCACAATCGGTAAAGAAAATATTTTCGGAATATGCCATAGTTCTTACCGGAACTCCATTGGAAAACCGGATTGACGATTTGCACTCCATTGTAGAATATATCGACCGTTATAAACTCGGTCCATTATTCCGGTTTCTTGATGAGCACCAGATACTGGATGAAAAAGGCAAACTCAAAGGCTATAAAAATCTCAGGACTATTAATAAAACAATCGGCGATATACTCCTGAGGCGAACAAAAAAAGAGATTGCCGATCAGCTTCAGGGAAGGGTCGACAAGAATTATTTTGTTGACATGACAAAGGAACAGATTGCAGATCATGAGAGCTATTACGATGTGGTCAGCAAATTGGTTCATAAGTGGATACGCCTTGGCTTTTTATCGGAAGAGGAAAGGCAGCAATTATTGACAAGCCTGAATTGCATGCGCATGGTCTGTGACTCGACATATATTCTAAACCGGAGAGCAGACCATAATAACAAGATAAGAGAATTGTCCGATTTACTTGGAGATTTACTTGAAGACAAAGAGAACAAAATTGTGATCTTTAGTCAGTGGAAAAGAATGTTTGAGCTGGTCATCCCTCTCCTGCATAAATTAAATATACCCTACGAATACCTGAATGGGGATTTACCTGCAAAAGACCGAAAGAGAATAATAGATAAATTTCAGGAAGACTTAGAATTAAAAATCTTTCTATCTACCGATGCAGGGGGGGTAGGTGTTAACCTTCAAAGCGCCAATGTCCTTATTAATCTCGATTTGCCGTGGAACCCTGCAGTGCTTGAGCAAAGGGTAGGGAGAATATTCAGGATAGGGCAAAAAAAACAAGTAAGCGTTTACAATTTTATTTCTAAAAATTCAATAGAACACCGAATTCTTTATTTGCTGGATTTCAAAAAATCTGTTTTTACCGGTGTTATAGAAGAAGAAGGAAAAGATGAGGTTATGCTGGAAGGTTTCATGGAATCAGTGAGAGCATTAACTGAGATTTCTACTAACGGAACAACAAGTGATTTGAAATGGAATGCCAAAAACTCAGATGGCAGTGAGAATGAACTTTTAAAGTTAAAAACCGAGGCAACTCTAATAAATCTTCAATCAGAGGAAAACAGCCCAATAAATAATACAGATTTCAAACCACAGGTAAGCTTGCCGGAAATGAATCAAAGTCTTATTACCCGGTTTAAAAACAACATTCGGAAATTATTAAAAAAATTCTTCAAATAATTAAAACCTGATTATGGCAAGAAACTAATTTACTTTATTTATAAAGGCTATTTTCATTACAGATAGTTTATTAAGTAATAGACCTAAGATTTTATTAATAATTATCTATTTTCACTGTAATATTCATATATTCAATTACTTTACACATATCCAGATATATCCTCCGGTTAGATATTTCACATGATCTCGCTACGAAGAAAATTCCCAAACCCGACCTCAGCCGTTCGGGACCAAATAGTTATTGCAACAAAGTTTGGCTATGACCTGGAAAATGTCAGGATGGATCCGAACAATCGGCCTGTTAGTCTTTCCAGTCGCCCGGAAACTATCATTAAAGCAGTGGAAGGCTCATTAAAAAGACTTCGCACGGATCATATAGATCTCTATTATCAGCATCGTGTTGATCCGAACGTCCCCATTGAAGTGGTTGCAGAAACGCTCACCGGATTAATAAAAGAAGGCAAAGTACTCCATTGGGGATTATCAGAAGCAGCACCTGCCACTGTTCGCCGTGCTGATGCTGTTTGTCCCGTAACCGCAGTTCAAAGTGAATATTCTATGTGGTATCGTAAACCGGAAGAACAATTACTTCAAACGATAATGCAAATATAGGAAAAACAGGTACAACATATGAATAATAGGTGCAATTTTCAATTTTGCAGGAAAAACAGGTATTCCCTGAAATCAACTGTTTTATTAAATATGTGACTGTCTAATCATGTCATATTTTTATATGTTATCCTCTATACTTTTACTAATAGCAAGTCCAATCCCAATACCATCAAATTGTTCTTTGGGCATTAATCGTTGAATATTTCGAAAATCATATCAAAATACTGGGACTTAATATTAAATAATTGGGTAGGTCGGGTTTCATCAGCAAATACTTCCGGCAAATCATCAAATTTTATTTCTGCACTTCTTCTTTAATAAGGTATGCAAGATTGTCCAAAAAGTTTGATAAAACACGATTGGTATCAACCCTAACAAACTTTTCACGTCGTTGTGCAAGTTCTATGATAAGTCACTGATATACACGTTAAAGTGAATATGGGCGTGGCAGAATCACGGAAAACAGGAAAATAGTGATAAAAAAGATGACAAAAAAAGAGACCTTCTGCAAGGGAGGTCTCTTTTTAATTAACTCTAGGATTTATTTAAAGGGTACTATTGCACCGTCCCATCATCAATATAGCTTGTCCCGCTGCCGGCATCCTGCAGATCGAAGATGAGCTGAGAGTTGCTGCCGCTGTTAAAGCTTACAGTATATTTAACCCAGCTCGATGTCGGGGTTTGCGTGGCGGAGGCAACCGTGCCTGACCAGTCGGCTTTGTATACAGCCATATATACTTTGGCGGTACCTTTTATGTATACACTGAATGCATAGGCCGTGTTGGGGGAAACGCTTACCGCCTGGTATGAATTCTTCCAGGATGTGGTACCCACGAGCCTCAGGGAATAGGTACCGGAACGCTTGTCCACCGTTGACCGGGAGAACGGAGGGTTTTCGATCGTCCAGTTAGAGGTGGTCTCAAACCCGGGGTTCAGGAGTTTATTGGTCATCGTATTGGTCGCTGCGCTCCACCAGTTGATATTCCAGCCTGTGCCGGATGCCTGTAACCGGAGGGTCTGGCTTCCGGCTGTGAGGTTAACGGTTGTGGTTACGGTTGTCCAGGTCTGCCATCCGCCGGTGTTCGGGATGGTGACGGTTGCTAAAACGGTGCTGCCGTACTTGACCTGGCAGGCTCCCGTGGTCCCTGTACTGGCCACCCTCAGGCTGATGGTGTAGTTTCCGGTGGATGATGGATTCACCAGGTAATCCATCCAGTCGCCGCTTTCAATATAACCCACGTTCAGGCCGCCTTCCGAGCAGGTTTCCGTCTGGATGCCGCTCATGGCGGAATAGCTTTCTGCCTGTACCGTACCGGGCAGGGTTACGGCCGGGGGTGGCGTTGTGCTGGCAAAACTGCGCAGCTTGGTGCGGATATAATTGCCCGATTCATTCAACTGGGCCGATGTCCATCCACCGTTTGCCGGGGCACCCGGGAGCAGGATGGAACACGATTCCCCGGCCTTGTCCGAGACGGACCAGTTGCACCAGCTGATGCTGTTGCTTTCCATAAAGGAAAACCAGGCTTCCCATTCGGTATAGTTGATCGTGCCGCTGCCGGAAGCGTCCATCCCGCTGCACTCGGTAACAAAAACGGGGATATTCTTACCCATGGCATAGGCACAGTCGTCCCTCAGCCACTGGCCGTGCGATGCGGCATAAAAGTGAACGGTATACATAATGTTGGTGTACCCGGTGAGGGGAGCGTCGGCTACCTGCCGGATCACCTGGTCCCATTGCGGGCAACCCACCACGATGATATTGTCCGGGTCATACTGCCGGATGGCGGCAATAACAGCCGCGGCATAGGTCTTCACCTGGGCCCAGGTCTGGGTGGTGGGCTCATTGAGTATTTCATAGATCACATTCGGATTGCTCCCGTATGTCTGGGCCATTTCCCTGAAAAATGTAACGGCTTCCGCCTGGTGGGTCGCTTCGCAATGCCAGTCGATAATTACATAAATGCCGCTGGCAATGGCCGCATTGACAACTGTTTTTACCAGGTTTTTCTGATTGGTCATATCCCCCGTCAGATAGCCCGGTGAAGCATCCACGCCCATAGCTGCCCGTACAATATCCACCTTAAAGTCGCTGGTCAGCCAGCTTACCACGTTCGCATTCCAGTACTGGGGCCACCAGCTGCTCCAGCCGAAGCTCTGACCCCGCAGGTTCATGGTTGCGTTATTCTTGTCCTTCATATACCTACCTGAAACATATACCTGGCCATGGGTGGCCACAGGAGAACCCGCAGGAGCTGCCTTTAACAGCAGGTAACTCCCGTCATCGCGACCGGCTACAGGATCGGTAACCATGTCTTTTTCACAGCCCATCATCAATGCAATCAACAGCATCGGGATGGCTGACAAAGCGTTTTTTAGTTTCATCCGGTTAATTTTTAGATTGGTTAATGTGTAACCAAGCTACTGATTATTCTCCGGATTTTCTATGACATATGCCTGCATTGAAATGGGGTTTACTCATCAGCTTATCCAGGATGCAAAAGATTCTTCACCAGGTCAAAAATTCCACATTGTCCTGCTGCTGGTTGTGACAACATAAATCAGCAGATCACCTTGTATTAATGAAAAAGGGTATTTGGTTAATCTTATAGTAAAAAGTGATTTCATCATTTGTCTCTATAACAGAAACAATGTCTGAATTTAAAAATGTGTCCTTGGGAAGATTGTGAGATTGGAATGTAGTCCAATTCCAAATAAAGAAAATAAGCACCAGGCTAAACCAAACTATCCTAAAGATTTCCCAAAACTTCTTTTTCATTATATTTTATTTATTTGAGAAAAAATTAGCCCTGCAACAATTAAAAAAACACAAAGCACCAAAATAATCCAAAGCGTTTTTTTGTTTTTTTTGTTTGATAAAAATTCTCCTAACATATCCTCTTCCTTTAATGGTTTGTTTAATTCTTTCAAATTCAATATCCTTATTCAAATTTTTTGGCCATTGAGGCTTTTATACAAGTTTAAGTAATCCCGATATCTAAAACAACTTATCTCAAATATTCCAACACTTTTGATATGTCCAGAAGAATTTTCCGGTTAGATAATTCACATGCTCTCGCTACACTGATAATCAAATAATTAGCCAGTCAAATTGACTGGCTTTTTCATTTTAAATTCGCTGGAGTCCGATGCTGGAGTCCTTTTTGATTTTTCTTGACGATTGGAAATTTCTAATTACAAGCAACCATTAACATCTATTTCATAAGCATATATAGTCAGTGCTGAATGAGTTCAATACTTGGCAATTACATATTTCCCTCGATTTTAGATAATTCTATTTAATAACAGATCAGGTTTGATTATTTAGAAATATGACGTAGAAAAGTCGGACATTTACACAATAATACCCTCCTAACTTTGTCCCTTCCAAATCCACTTTGGTTTCCCAGGAACTCAATAATAAATAAACCATTTAAACATGATGTGGACAGCAATCGACCTTCTTGGAAAAATAATGGAATTCATCTGTATGACTTCAGAGGATAACCTGGGATGAACAGACTATTAGCAGATGATTCAAAAATCGTAGATATAAGAAACGATCAGTTTACTTGTGCTTCTAGCGATGATCAAGGCCTTATTATCAGCTTTTAGGCAATTATTGAACAATCGATTTTCAAAGGTTGAAAGATGCAACGTTACACACCTGATAGGAGAAAGAAGTGATCAATCCTTAATTCCTGCAAGCGGTCCCAGATTTAAGTCGGGATGAAAAATAAGCGCCTGTCCTATACCCTTTTTCTTTTCTCCTTGCAACACTATAAACCCGTAATTCCAATATTGAAAAACTAATGTGCCTTCTTCATAAAAATACAACACATTGAACATGAGGATTTAAAATATTTTAAATATGGCGTAAACCCCAAATGATGCTGAAGTAACAAAAAGGTTGTGGTTGAGAGCGATTTTGCAGATTAAGGGTGCAAAGTTTATTCGAGGGCCAGATTGTGATCATAGCGGAGTTCATACTCAATTAAGTCAGAATTTCAATGGTGCAAATTGAGAAACTGATAAAACCCATTGATCATATAAGTAGCTCAAATAATTGACCCTAAACAGAGAGAATTTGACCGAAAAAGAGCTTCGAAAGTAAAATTGGTTTTTACCCAAAATTGTATTGTGAATTTTTCCATAAAACTGACTATGGATGAAAGATATCGAAAGCGGATTTTATGAGGTCCAGCACGAAATATTTCAATGCTATACAAGACCGGTGAAACACAGATCGTGGAATCGTTTATGCGGTATTTGGCAAAACAGCTCGAAGTTGTTTCACGGACAATGAAATTATCGACAGAACTTAACGCATCTGCCGATCCTGATCATATACGGAAGTTACTTGGTGAGATAATCCGAATCCAAATTGACGCAAGCACAACAGTTTTTGCACCGTTTTACATCAATCTGGGGATTTTTACACGCATTGGTAAAAATGTTTTTATAAATGCGGCCTGTTCATTTCTTGACATGGGGGGAATAACCATTGAAGATGATGTATTGATAGGGCCTAAAGTGAATCTTATAACAGAAAGTCACCCGCTGGATCCGGCAGAACGCAAGAAGCTAATAGCTAAACCTATTGTGATTAAACGAAATTCCTGGATTGGAGCAGGTGTAACAATTCTGCCAGGTGTGACCGTAGGTGAAAATTCCGTTATAGCAGCGGGTGCAGTAGTAAACAAAGTTGTACCTGACAATACCCTTGTAGCAGGAATTCCGGCAAAAGTGATAAGGCAAATTTGAGATCTTCTAACTTAAAACTGATATGATGAAAAGGACTAGAAAAGAAATGGCAACATGGACAAAAGAAGAAATTCAAAAGATTGCCGGAACAGATGATTTGCATATTTCTCCGTTCCGCAGCGATGGAAAGACTTATAGCACAGCTACTGTAAGGATCACACCATGTGAGGCTATTGAAAATCAGTAAAATTATTTTAAAACAAAGCAGATGAACTTAAAGCAATTAATCAGAATATTACCCCCAATATTAGCTGTAAATCTGCTGGTAGCCGGGTGTAATGAAAACATGAATACTGCTGACAATTTTCAGCACAGAAAAGGACAACCGGGGCCGCCTGAACATTTCACCGGAAAGGTGTGGGTAACAGGAATGGTGGATAATGATTCAGTCTTAACCACCATAGCCGGAGAAGTATTCTTTGAAGCCGGGGCAAGATCAAACTGGCATTTACACCCAGGTGGCCAGATACTCATTATAACTTCCGGCGTAGGGTACCACCAGATAAAAGGACAACCCATTGAAATTATCAGGAAAGGAGATGTTGTAAAATGCCCTCCTAATGTTCCTCACTGGCATGGAGCATCTGCTGACAGCAGTATGTCGCACATTTACATTATACCCAATACTGAAAAAGGTATTGTAGAATGGAAAGAAGCTGTTTCTGATGCAGAATACCGGAATTTTTAAAATGGAAGGAAACTTTAATTTTTAAAGCAAAGGATTTATAATAGGAGAAATAAGTATGATATTAAATGAAAATTTTACGCTTTCTAATGGAGTTCAGATTCCTAATTAGGACTTGGAACATGGTTCATTATTGATAAAGATGCCGCACAGGCAGTAAAGGATGCTGTTAAACTCGGTTACCGGCATATTGATACAGCCCAGGCATACCAGAATGAAAGAGGTGTTGGGGAAGGTATCAGAGCTTGCGGAGCGGCAAGAAGAAATATTTGTAACCACAAAACTTGCTGCTGAAATAAAGTCTTACAGCCAAGCGGTCACATCCATAGATAAATCTCTTGAGATATTGGGGCTTAAATATATTGACATGATGATTATTCATAGCCCCAAACCCTGAATGAAAATCCATGAAAGTAATACGAAGAAGGTATCGCATCGGATTTCTCATTTTTTTTCAATTTTTAGCCGGATCAAATTCGTAAAGAGTATTCCGGTAATCCGGATCGTCCTGGAAGTACTGCAGCCCGAATCCGATATATCCCTTGTTGTTTAGGGAAAAAGCTACACAGGCTTGCATTTCCGCAGGACAGGAGTTCATTTTCTTCCATGTGTTTCCGGAAGGGTCAAATTCCCAGAAATCCGCGAACGAGTGGCCGCTGTTGTCTCCTCCCATTCCCAGGTAGCCCTTGTTGTTGAGGACAAAACCGTTTATATAAATAAAGCCGGTGCCCGGGTAATCTCCTATACCTGTCCAGGTGTCGCTGATCGCATCATATTTGTACATGCTCATTTGCGGCCATCCCGTTGCTCCGATACCCATGTATCCATTGGTACCGATCGAAAATGCATAGGCAAGTTGCCGGTCGCTGCCCGGGAAATCCTTTTTTCTTGTCCATTTATCCGTTGACGGGTCATATTCCCACATATCTTTGAGGTAGTACCAGTACCCATAGGGATCAACATAGTGGCCTGCTGCAAAATATCCCTTGCTGCCAATGCTGAAAGCCGTCGCCGCACTACGGTTCAGTCCCGGAAAATCGGCTTTCCGGGTCCACCGGTCCAAGTCAGGGTCGTACTCCCATAGTTCGGTTATTGTGCTGATGCCCGGATAGTTGTTTGATCCATTGCTGATAATTGCATATCCCTTGTTTCCGGAAGTAAAGCATTTCGGTTCCACATCGAGCCCATGGGGAAAATCCCTTTTCCGGACAAAATACTCCGTTGCCGGATCATATTCCCAGAGTTCCGTATGGCCGTATCCCAGCCCGATAAAAGCCTTGCCACCTACTGAAAAACCGGTGATCCCGTTATACCCGCCATTGAAATCCTTCATTTTCTTCCAGGGATACCATACGCTAAACGGTTTTTCAGTCAACACTTTCATTTCGGCCACTTCGAGGGATATCGGCAAATCTGAGGATTCCATGACTTCCGGAACTTTTACATAGAGCCTGTCGTCCGTCACAGAATCCACAACGGCCCTTATACCCCCTATTTTTACCATATTCCCGGATCCTGATACTGCGAAATTTTTTCCTTCAATGACCACCCGGGTACCTATCGGGCCGGATTCAGGACTGAAACCTGCAATTTGAGGCGGGGAACTTCCCTGGCACTCGAAGTACCTTGCGTTTCCATAAACCTCGAATTCATCGGTCACCACATAAGCCCTCACCGCATAGCTAGCACCTTTGATCAGTCCGCCGGTGACTTCATAGGAATAGGTTCCCTTTCCGGGATCGGCACTGAATATTTTATTGTCGCTGCTGATGGTAGGTTTTCCGAAGTCGTTGCTCCATACAAATCCGTACTGCACAATTTTGCCATCCCCAGGTTGCAGGATGTCGGCGGAAAAGGTAACGCCCCCCGGTGTAACCACCGGTTCAGCCGTGATTACATAAGGATAGAATTTGGGAAGTACCTCAGCATCTTTCTTACAGCTGACGGAAAGCGCCAGGAAAAAAAGAGTCAGTGAAAGTGTTTTTTTCATGGTGTGAGACGGTAAAGTTTCGGGTCGTTCAGGCCGGAATAACCCAGCCCTGTAACCAGGCAGTTTTGAAAGGAGACGACAAACCCTGTAATGCTCCATGAAGGGATAAATGATTCCAGTTCCCATGTTTTGGCCTGGATATCATAAGCCCAGCAATCAGAAAGAGAAAGACCGTTGTAATCTTCTGATCCGGCAAGGTATATTTTATTACCAAGGGACGCCAGGTTGGCCCGGTACCTGTAGGGACCCGGAAAAGTACTCATCAGCGACCAGGTATCTGTTGCGGGATCATAACTCCGGAACTTATTGTCAAACGAATACACATACGCCAGGTTTCCGGCCGTGCAGGAGATCATGTAAGGATAGGGATTGTCAATCGGGAGGTCCCTGAGCCGGCTCCATTTTCGGGTGGACAGGTCATAGGACCAGAAATCATAACATGTTGTTGTGGACACATCCTGGCCAGATCTTCCACCGCCCGCAAAAAACTTTCCCAGCAGCATAAAGCATGCAGGGTGATCCCCTTTTCCGGGGCAGGTAGTGACCCGTTGCCAGGAGTCGTGTGACAGGTCGTATTTCCATAGAACCGTGGAATCGTTTTTACTGCCATCGGCCGATGCCACATACCATGCACCCTGGTATCCCATGCTTGCGCTGAATATTTCATTGTTTTGAACCGGGAAGTCATTGAGGGCGTACCATTCATCGAGGGTGAAGTTATATTTCCACACCTTCGGTATCCAGTCGTAAAAAGAAGAATACCGGCCACCCGTGAGGTACAGGTTATCTTCATCCGTATAGGTGCTGTATTCGTATTTTTCAGAACCGGGAAAAGTGGAATTGATCAGCGTCCAGTGATCTTTCATGACTTCGATGCGCTCTTTGGCCTTGAATTCTAAGCTGTCAATATACAGGTAAACATCATAAATCCCTTCGCTCACCTGATCGTTCAGGTAAACCCACCCTCCCGCTTGTGAACCGTTCCCCGAAAAATACCGGGGATAAATATCATGCAGAAGGGGAATAGACCTGTTCAGTTTTACTTCAACTGATTTTACCGGGTAGTAGCTGGTATAATCTATGATAAGCGAAAAATGCTGATTATTGCTCAATTTGAGGGCAATGTTCTGTGCAGGATCGGCAAACCGGCTATCCGGCCAGATGGAGGCATCAAAAGATACAGGCTTTGAATTGATTACTGCTTCGCTTGTTGTCACCGGTTTATTGCCCTTCATCAGCATGGCCCTGACCCTGAAATTGTGGTTCAGTTTTTTGATGGTATACAGGAAGGTATCCGTCTGCCGGTAATTTCTCATCAGGTCCGGTGTGAAAACCACTTCCTCGACGGAGGATTCCGTCAGATCTTCAAACGTGACTACAGGATTCAGTCCCATGTCGTGGATCTCTGAAATGATGACCACTTCAAAAGTGCACAGGGCAACCTTTTGAACAGAGACAATTTCAATAGTGCTTATCTCGGGTTCCTCTTTTTTACAACCGGAGAATAGCAGGGGAAGGGCGACAAAAGCTACATGAAAAATCCTCATAAAATGTGCATTTTTCAGAAGTTTATCCCTGTTGTTACAAGGAATTCGGAGAAAATCATGGACTTCGGATCAGACAATCCATACAGCCTGTAAAACCGGCAATCAATAAAAATACGTCTCCTGAAGTCGAGTTTGTATTCTAACCCGCAGCCTATGGAAGGACCTCCCATAAATGCTGCAATGAGCGAATTGTCACTTCCGTCCGCTATTTCTATCAGATTATGGTCAACAGTGGCCTCCCACAGGTTATTTTCATTTTTGAAATTCCAGCCCAGGTAACCGCCGGCATTTACATAAGGCCTTAATTTTACGGAAGGATATGAATATCGCAACAGCAGTGGCATTCCCACGGAATAAACATTGGCGACAAAATCATAATCGCGGTCGGCGATAATTTCGGAATAGGTTAACGCGTATTTATTATAAGTGAGCTCAAGGTGCATTGAAAAATCACTCATGAAAAGTGGCATATCGGCAAATAGTCCGAATACAAACCTGCTCTCGTAGCCGAAAAAGAATTCATCCAGTTGATCATTGTGCAGCATTGACGGATCCAGGGTTGTCCATCCGAAACCGGCAAGTACCCCCAGCTTAAGAAAGGGTAACGGTTTGGGTTTACACTGGTTGTAAATCCGGAATAACTTCTGCATGGAGGATTTGTTATAACTCACCACCCGGATGTCGTCAGCAACTCCGGGACAATCAGCGGTAATGCCGGCTAGCCGGTCCCTGAAATAACTACTGTCAGGGGCATCTTTATTTTCCGGCAATTCAATCCATTGCGTACTGTCTTTCGCTATATAAAATGTTTTAATGTTGTTTTCGCGCTGGTAATAAAGAGTCTGTTTCCCTGTAGAAAGCCGCAACAGGAAAACGCGATAAATGGAATCGGAAATCCGGACATTTTTGGAAACGTATACCCTGCCGTCACTGAATCCATATTCATCAATATCATAGGGTGTCAGGCGAAGCTCCGTCTTTCCTTTTTTTACCTGGCAAATCCGTGAATTCAATTTATCCCCTTTGTCGGCTATTTTTACGCCCATCGATTTAAAACCTTTTCCTTCATAATAGCCACGTTGGGCATAACTGCTGAATGGGAGGGTACAAAAAAAGAGGAAGGTAAATATGTTCCGTAATGACATATTTTGAAACATTAATGACGCGCTATGTGAATATCTGTATGTAAAGAACAGGATGAATTTACTATCTTTTTCTTAAATACAGTCATTGTTTGAATTTTAAGTATTCAGGTTTAAAAAGAATTTATGTTAAGCTATAAAATAGGAGTAAAATAAATATATGCAGGCATGCTCATTCCTTCACCCTCACTTTTTTCATCCGTGTTTGCATTGACCACGGGTATATACATCAGTGAAACCTGGGCGGGGTTTACATAATAATTGCCGGTAAACCGGGGTAAAAGATGAATATTAAACACATAGGTGCCTGGTCTCATTTTTTCACAGAAGATCACTGCCTTTTCCTTGAAATATTCCCGGTGCGATTCAACCGGGTTCTCTCCCTGCCTCTTATCTGAGTAACTGCAGGCTCCGGGGACAGGTATTTCAATCATTACATGCACAACCGGGATATCTTTCCTGAAATCCCCCCTGAGAATAGGTTCGTTAAACTGAAATAGCTGTGTTTAAATCCCGGCTTTAGGAAAATTATTTTTTTATATATCCCTTTTTCTGGAGTGAGTATTTGATGGCAGCGATAATCTGATCCAACGTTTTATCCAGTTCAAATAAAGCTATTTCCTCATATACTTCCAGAATTTGTCTCCCATCTTGCTGGTCATGCTAAAATAATTTATGAGTGTCGGAAAAGATAAACAAAAGAATTATCTTATTGGAAACAAAAATGACATGAATCTAATCAATTTCATAGAGAGCTTTCCCGACGAAGCCTCGTGCAGGAAGAAATTCAAAGAGATCCGAGACAAAGAAGGTGTTACGTGCAGAAAATGTGGTGGCAAAGATCATTATTGGCAGGCTACCATAGAGCAATATCAATGCAAAGCATGTAAAACCAGGACAACACTTCGAAGTGGGACCGTAATGCAAGCCAGTAAATTATCTTTCAGATATTGGTTTATTGCGATGCACTTACTGACAGGGACAAAGAAAACATTTTCGGCACTTGAACTACAGCGACAAATAGGGCACAAGTTCTATGAACCTATTTGGTATATGTTACAGAAATTAAGGACAACCATGGGCCTGAGAGATCGAAATTATGCGATTAATAAAATAGTTGAACTTGATGAAGGCTTTTTTGAAAGCGTTGATACAGAAAAAGAAAAGGAAGATAAGGATGAAAAAAGGAAACGTGGCAGGGGAAGTCAGAAACAGAGCACTGTTATGGTAATGGCTTCCACGATCCATGATTTTAATACCAGGAAAAAGCACAATAAGCCAACTAAATTCAGGTATGTCAGGATGCTGGTAGTCGATAATCTGAAAAGTCAAACCGTTGAACAAAAGGTAAAGGAAAACATTAGCCCTGATTCAGTTGTGAAGACAGATAATTATAGTAGCTATTCAAAGGTGAAGGATAATGTTTGGTGTCATATTGCCCAGACTGGTAAAGCCCACTGATGCTGGAAAAGTGTTGCCTTGGGTTCATACGATGATAAGTAATGCAAAACGGACATTATTAGGCGCACATCACATGGTATCAAAGAAATATGTTCAAAATTATCTGGATGAATTTTGCTATAAAGTAAACAGAAGATATTTTGGTGAAGAATTGTTTGACAGGTTATTAATAGCCTGTGTATACTATAAATTACAAAACATTGTTAAAGATTACCGATAGTCATAAAATAATTAATATCTTACATGCCAGGTTCGATTAACGTTTCATCTTTCTACGAAGTGGCCACCTGCACTGATTTTCACAGCTGTGCCATGAGCATACGTTTGACAATTGCCAACTCTGATAAATTGATGCTGTGCCTGACGGAGAAGATGTTGTAATCCAAAAATCGAAAGTCTGAGTTCATTAACTTCTAAATATAAGTCATTCCCCAAGCCAATTTCCCTGAATGTTGTATTTTTCGCTTGTCTGGGCATAGGAATTCCCAGATAAGAATATTATGAAAGAAATAATAAGGTTGACGCAGAATATACCGGATCGCAGTTTCATAACAAAAGACATTATTTAGCCTGACAAGATATCATAAAAAAATATCGATGCCAAATTTGTGCTATAGAAAATAGTTCTTCAACGGACCTGCAATAAAGATTTCTTTATGGTTTTCAATGTCAATTGAGAGCATGACTGTAGGATTTATTACACCAGATGTTGCTATTGCTGACCTTATTCATAAGATGGACGATTACGACAGTAAAAATAAAGCCTCCTGTTACGGAGTCGCTACAATTTGCAAATGAACGGGCAATGAAATGAGACTAATGGCTAATTTATTCAACATGGAGTGATTCTTCATACTTTTTTTGATGCCGTTATGGATACTCGTTTTTTATATTATTTTTGATGTAGAATATCCTGCATAATCAAGTATCAGGTTATCCAATGCATTATTGACCGGTTTCCGAAGGTTAATGTTGACGCTCAAAAATTTGAAAGTCAACAAACAGTTTGTTTACTTTTTAGACTATTCCTGTTGTGGGTGGTTAAAGCTTCCGGTTTATGAAGGTTGCAGATGAAAAAAAACTTATACTGTTGCTTAGGGAATCTGATGTGAAGGCTTTTGATACCCTTTTCACACGATATCACGATAAGGTTCTTGGGTTTTGTTATCAAGTTACCGGTTCCAAAGAAGAATCTGAAGAAATAGGACAAACGGTCTTTCTGGCAATCTGGGAGAACAGGCACATTATTGATGAAGAGAGGCCAATTGAGACTTATATATTTTCCATTGCACGTCATCATCTTTATAATGCGATAAAACGAAAAGCGTTTCGAAAGGCACTGGATATAAAAATTGAAAACACTTTTGTTGATTACGAATGTGATCTGGAAGATCAATTGTATTATAAAGAAATAAACAACACCTTACAAAAAATAATTGACTCGCTTCCCCCCAAACGAAAAGAAATATTTTTATTAAGTCGGAATGAAGGCCTTTCCTATAAGCAAATTGCTGAAGTTCTAAATATTTCTGAAAATACCGTCGACACTCAAATCCGGAATGCTCTGGATTATATCCGGCCATTGATGCGAAAATTTTTATAAAAAAATGATCTTCTTCTTCACGGAACTTTTCTTCCCGATTTAATACAATAAACACAACAAGAACAATGAATAATAAATCAAAAATAACACAGCTGTTATTTAAACTCAAAGAAAACTCCATAACACCTGAAGAATTGGGTGAGCTGTTGCATTTTTTGAAAAACCCAGAACTTCAACTGGATGAATATCTTAAAGATGCATGGGAAAGTGCACAACCTTATGATGGAATGGCATCTTCAGAAGCAATGCTTGAAAAAATACATTCCCGGTTATATAATGGGGTTAAAGCGCCTGACTTAAACATTGAAAAGGTAAATCCTTATCGGGTTGGCATTAGATCATTTTTGAAATATGCTGCAGTGTTTATACTCGCCCTGGGCATGTTCTGGATGGGCAATAGTTTATTTTTCAGGCAAAAATCAATACAGCACGGCGTTTCCCGAATGAATGAAATTTCGGTTGAATATGGATCAAAATCGCGCATTGTTTTGCCGGACGGTTCAGTTGTTAACCTGAACTCAGGCAGCCTTTTGAAATACAGCTCAGATTTCGAAAATGACCGGAAGGTTTACATTGAAGGAGAAGCATTTTTTGATGTAAAGAAGGACCCGCGTCATCCCTTTCTGGTACAGACCTCCGGAATTGCCATCCGTGTGCTGGGCACGGTATTTAATGTGAAGAGTTATCCTGAAGAGAAAACCATCGAGACTACGCTGGTTTCAGGTTCAGTTCAGATCCTGGTCAAATCCGGAAGTTCTAAAAATGAATTTAAAACATTAACTGTTCTCAAACCAAACCAAAAGGCAATTTTTTATAAAAAGTCCTTGACAGCTGAAAGAGAATCCGCTGATCAAAAAACAGAGGTTAATAAATTGGAAAGGGAAACCATACAGGTTCAGGGGGAAATCAAAACAGAGCTTTATACAGCGTGGAAGGATAACAACCTTGTATTTAACAATGAACAATTCGGTAATCTGGTTCCCAAGCTTGAAAGATGGTTTAATATAAAAATAGAAAACAATTTTCCCGAATTAAATGATAGCCGCCTAACGGGGAAATTTGATACGGAAACTATCGAACAGGCACTGGAGGCATTGCGGATTATTACTCCGTTCCATTATTCCATCGAAAAAAATAAAATTATCATTTACAAATAACCCTATCGTCAAACTAATCTGCTACGTGCCTATGAAGTAAAAAAGTAAAAAAAACGGGGAATGGTCTCAACATCCCCCGCTTCAAGCTTGTGTTAAAAATTTACTAAACTATTAACGATTACAAATTTATGAAAAAACAATTAAAGTTTGATTGGAAAAGGTTCATTTTCCCCTCAAAAAAAATACTATTAATCATGAAAATCCTAACCTTATTATTAACTGTGAATTTGATTTCCATAAGCGCTGTGAGTTACGGCCAGAAAGAGAAATTTACATTTAATGAAGAGAATGTAGCTATTAAGCAGATACTTTCCGCGATAGAATCCCAAAGCAAAATCAAGTTTTTATATCGTGACGAAATTCTTGAAAACAAATTTGTCACCGTGAATCTGACCGATGCTAATCTTGATCAGGTTCTGAAAGTTATATTGCAAAAGTCGGGAAATTCATACCGCACACTTGACAATAACCTGATTGTAATTGCTACAAATGAAACGTTCCAGGTGCATACGGTTACAGGCAAGGTAACGGATGGCTCAACCGGTGAACCCATTATTGGTGCTAATGTTGTTATAGAAGGCACCACTACTGGTGTGATTACCGATGTAGATGGGAAATTTGCCCTGGATATTCCAAATGCAAATTCAGTATTACTAATTTCCTTTATCGGGTACATTACAGAAACTATACCGGTTAATGGACAAAGCAATATTCCTATTGCACTTATACCCGATATCACAAAGCTTGAAGAAGTAGTTGTGGTTGGCTATGGCACTCAGAAAAAAACTACTGCAACCGGTGCCATCAGTTCTGCAAAGGGTGAGGTATTAATAAAAGCACCGGTCACGAATGTATCAAACAGCCTGGTTGGAAGGTTTACTGGTCTGGTTGGGGTTCAGCGCAGTGGCGAACCGGGTCAGGACGGGACATCCCTGCTTATCCGCGGTCAGAATTCGTTGGGTAATAATTCTCCCTTGTTTGTAATTGATGGGATAGCCGGCCGTTCAATAGATCGCATTGATCCGAATGATATTGAGAGTGTAACGATTTTGAAAGATGCTTCAGCTGCCATTTACGGAGCTCAGGCCGCAAACGGCGTGATCCTAATTACTACAAAGCGCGGAAAAGAAGGAAAGACAAGGGTATCTGTTAATATCAACCAGGGTATGAACCAACCCACCGTACTTCCAAAAATGACTAATGCTTCGGAATACGCCACCTATGTGAACGAAATTCTGGAATATCAAAATCTCCCCTTGCAATATACACAAGACGATATCGCTTTATATGGCAATGGTACAGATCCCTGGGGACATCCAAATACAAACTTTTTTGAGGAGGTGATCAAACCCTGGTCGGCCCAGAATAACCAAAACGTTACAGTTTCGGGTGGTTCGGAAAATATGAAATATTTCGTTTCCATGGGGCATCGGTACCAGGATGGAAATTATAAAAGAAGTGCCGTTAATTATGAACAAAATAATGTTCGCGCAAATCTTGACGGGCAGTTGACCAAAAACATCAGTTTATCATTTGATGTCGCCGGCCGGCAGGAAAACAGGAATGGAGCCTCACTCAGCACTACTGATGATCTGTGGCGATTCCTGCTCCGATCGAAACCCACGATGAATGCTTACTGGCCTAACGGAAAGCCCGGCCCGGATATTGAAAAGGGATATAATCCTGCTGTAATTACAACTACTGACGCCGGCTATACCAGGAACAAACTGTTTAACCTCGAAAGCAATACCCGCCTGAACATTAATATTCCCTGGGTTAAAGGGTTGAGTGTATCCGGAAATTTTTCGATTGATAAGATTGATGAGCACGGCAAACGATGGCAAAAGCCCTGGACCTTGTATTATTGGGACGGTACAACAATAGATGCAGGCGGCATACCTGTATTAAATCCCGATATCAGGGGACCGGAAACACAACTGGCAGAATATATGCAAAACAGCCAGACTATAACATGGAATACCTTGATTAATTATGGATTCCAGATTCACAATCATGATTTCAAGATATTGTTCGGACATGAAAGGAATACCTACAACCTTGAAAACGTTGGAGGTTCAAGGATTGGATACAGTTCCACCGCACTTGAACAACTAAACGTGGGTAATACATCCGGTGCACAAAATACCGGCATGGCTTATCATTCTGCACGTCTGAATTATTTCGGCCGTATTAACTATAATTTTAGCCAAAAGTACCTGTTAGAATTTGTGTGGCGTTATGATGGTTCCTCCAAATTTGCCAAAGGTCATCAGTTTGGTTTCTTTCCCGGGGTATCCGGAGGATGGCGGATTTCTGAAGAAGATTTCTGGAAAAACAATATTACCTCTATTACCAATTTCAAGATTAAAGGCTCCTGGGGACAAACCGGTAATGATCGCATCAGTGATTATCAGTACCTTTCATCCTATACGTATAATGTCGATACCAGAAATTCCTTTATTACAGGCACGGATACTGGCATCGAAAATCTCTACCTCACAGAATCAACCGTAGGAAATCCTGATGTAACCTGGGAAAGAGCGACACAAACCGACGTTGGCTTCGAGATGCAGTTATTAGGGAATAAAATCTCGATTAATGCTGATTATTTCCATAATACAAGGTCCGACATTCTATGGAGACAATTTGCTTCACTTCCGGCCATGTCAGGCATAAGCAACCCTCCTTATACCAATCTTGGAGAAGTTGAAGTGAAAGGTATAGAAGGCGATATAACCTATTCCAACAGGCATGGTGACTTTGATGTGATTGTTTCGGCAAATGCGAGCTATAATAAGAGCCGGGTATTGTTTATGGACGAAGATCCGTCTGTTCTCGATTATCAAAAGGCTACCGGTCGTGTAATAGGAAATAATCCCGGTGTTACCGGCGATAATTTGTACTATGTGGCAACGGGAATTTACCAGGATGAAGCCGATATCGCGAACAGTCCGGTTAATAGTCTCACTACCTCGCCCCGGCCAGGCGATCTGAAGTTTAAGGATGTTGACCATAGCGGTACCATTGATGCCAAGGACAGGGTGAGAAGTGATAAAAATGCATACCCCAATTTTATTGCAGGCTTTAATGTGAGCCTCCGGTACAAAATTTTTGATTTGTCATTTCTGATTCAGGGAGCTACCGGCGGCGAGCTTCTTAACATCCGTAAGGAAAGTGGCGAAGCAGGCAATGTTTATAAATACTTATGTGAAAATCGCTGGACACCTGAAAACAAAGGCGCCTCGATTCCCAGGGCCCACAATGGCAGCGAATATTTTGCTTATCCCAATCCAAGCACTTTTTACCTCTATAGCAATGATTATATCAGGCTGAAAAATCTTGAAATAGGCTGCAGTCTGCCTGATAAACTCGTAAAACGTTTGCGGATTGAAAATTTACGCTTGTATATAAGCGGTTCTAACCTGTTAACTTTTTCGGAGATAAGCAACAAACTTGGCTTTGATCCTGAGATTGCCAACAACCTTGGACAGGCATATCCGATTGTACGGGTTTTAAATGCCGGCCTAACCTTAACTTTTTAAATCATTTGCATTATGAAATATAAATCATATATAATCACAGCCTTGTCTTTATTCCTTATATCTTATTCCTGTAAGATGGATGAGGATTTCGTTGAAAGAAACCCGCTGGGTAATTATACCGATGCAGCAGTTTATTCAAATCTCGCGCTTTCGGAATCTGCTGTCAATTCCATGTACCGGAATATCTGGGCTTTCCCGTTCAGTTTTGTTACCATGGCCGACTACGTGGACGAAGCACAGTCAATCTACTATACCAGCGATATTCTCACCTTTTGTAATTCCGGCATCACTGAAAACGGCATAACCGGATGGTATTATACATGGCAAATGGCCAATACACGAAGGTACAATTGGGATGAATTGTACCAGGTGGTTAGACAAACAAATCTTCTGCTTTCCAATGTTGATAATATTCCTGCTATGAATCCCAATGAAAGCAATCTTAAAAGAAGACTGAAAGGTGAGGCATTTTTTGTCAGGGCTCTTGCCTATCATTATCTTACCAGTTTGTATGGAGGTGTACCCATTGTTGAGAAGGTCTTTGAACCTACGGATAAAATCGATATGCAGCGGGATACGTATGAAAACTGCATTGATTTTATAATAACCCAGCTTGATTCAGCAGCAAACATATTGCCTTTAAATTGGGATGGCTCCCTACCGTCCAATAATGAGGATAATATCGGACGTGCCACAAAAGGGGCTGCCTTGGCCCTAAAGTCGAGAGTGCTTCTATATGCTGCAAGTGATTTGCATCAAACTATGTCTTCCTATGCTCCTGGCTATGCCTACCCCGAATTGCTGGGATATACAGGAGGAGATAGGAACGCGCTTTGGACTTCTGCCAGGAATGCAGCCAAAGCAGTGATGGACCTTGGAATTTACGAGTTGTATAAAGCATCCCCGGCAGACGGGGATTCGGTTGCGGAAAATATTGCAGAATACTTCGTTACCAAGGACATGACATCGGAAGATATTTTATATCAGCGTTTTGGTCCTAATTCCAATGAATCCTGGGATGCCGGTCAACCCCAGCAGGTTTGGGCCGGAGGCGGATGGAACGGATGGGGTACAACCACTCCCATAGGTGATCTGATTGACGATTATGAAATGAACGACGGTAGCAGGTTCGACTGGAACAACCCTATGCATGCCGCCGCACCCTATTCAAATCGTGATGCACGTCTTTATGCCAGCGTTTTGTACGAAGGTGCAAACTGGATAATGCGTCCGACCGCTTATGTATCCAAAGATCCATTTAATGTGTATCAAACCGGGCAAATTAAAAATATGGCGGGTGATGCGCTTTTATATGCAGGACTTGATAACAGGAATGGAAATGCTTCAAATGCTGTAAATTGTTCCTATACGGGATATAATATGCGGAAATTCCTCGATCCTACGGTTATTGATATTAATAATACTTCGGCCAACCAGTGGATTCCATTCCGTTACTTCAGGTTTGCTGAGATTCTCCTGAATTATGCCGAAGCCTGTATTGCATTGGGTGAAGAAAATGAAGCCAGGACCTACATTAATAAAGTGCGCACAAGGGCAGGACAACCTGCTTTGGATGCAACTGTAACGGGGGCTGAGTTACTTGCCAGATACAGAAATGAACGTCGGATAGAATTGGCATTTGAAAATCATCGCTTTTTTGATGTAAGAAGATGGATGATAGGTCCGGACGCTTATCATGCCATGCATGGAGTAGAAGTTACCTATTCCGTACCTGATGGAACTGAAATTTCAGGTTATTTCAAAAATCCTGCCACCGGAGAGAAATGGTCAACACCTGTTTATAAACCTATTGTGCTTGAAACGAGGAGCTGGAATGATAAATCCTATTTCTTTCCCCTCATGAGGACCGAATTGGGCAGAAACCTCTCATTGGTTCAGAATCCGGGTTACGGAGGCTTATAATAAACGGATATTTTGCATTTTATTTGGAATATGGGACAGGCATCGAACAGATGCCTGTCCTGATTCTTAATGCACAACACTCATTTAAATCTATGAAATTCTATATTCTGTTTGTATTAATTATTTTTCTGATTAAGTCAGAAACAAACACAGCTGCACAAGAGATAGCGCTTGAAAAGGGATGGAAATTCAAAGCGGGCGATGATTTATCATGGTCCGGACCAGATTATGACGATTCAGAGTGGAACCCTGTTTCAATTGCACAATCGTGGGAAAACCAGGGCTATGCTGATTATGACGGATTCGGCTGGTATCGGATCAGGGTCGTAATTCCCTCATCTCTTAAAGAATCGGCTTTCCTAAAGGACAGTCTTCAATTTATAATTGGAAAGGTAGATGACGATGATCAGTTTTATCTGAACGGCAATTTTATTGGCCAGAATAATACCGGGCATAGAACCGCTGATTCCGCCTTCCGTATCGGAAATGGTTTTTATCTTCCTGAAAGAAAATATATTATTTCAGCCAGCGATCCTAATATTCATTGGGACCAGGAAAATATAATTGCCATACGCGTATTTGACCAGGGCGGCGGTGGCGGATTATACGCCGGAATTCCTTACATAAGTATGGTTAACTTATCTCAGTATTTTAATATCGATAAGGTCACTGATTATTATAAGTTCGGGAACAATTTCTTAAAAAAAACTTTTTTTATTCGAAATACATCTAAATTCATTATTAAAGGAAACCTTTCCCTTGATGTTGAAATTGATATTAACGGGTTCACAAAAAATATCACAGATTCTACCCTCGAATTACTACCCGGTGAAATCCTGGAATTCCCTGTTTCGCTAAAAGTAAGCAACGAGTCATCGCGCATAAACTTTACTTTCAGACACTTTGATTCTCAATTAGTAATATACGATACTGAAGAATTACCGTATATTCTTACCCCGCAACTTTCTCAGATTCCTGCTATTAATGGAGCCAGAATTGTCGGTGTACGTCCTGGACATTTTTTACTTTTTACCATTCCGGTTACAGGAAAGCGTCCAATTTTTTTCGATGCAAAAAATTTACCTCCCGGTGTGTATCTGGATAAAGAAAAGGGAATCCTTACCGGAAAGGTTGCCTTACCCGGAGAATATGAAGTTACCCTTGTTGCCAGAAATGATTTTGGAGAGGCAAAAACTAAACTAACTATTAAGGTTGGCGATCAAATCATGCTTACTCCGCCTATGGGGTGGAACAGTTGGAATTGCTGGGGGTTAAGTATTGACGAAACCAGGGTTCTGCAAAGTGCAAAGGCATTTGTAGAAAAGGGCCTTGTTAATCATGGATGGTCCTTCATAAATATTGACGATGGCTGGCAAGGTGGTAGAGATACAAACGGGGAAATAATTCCAAATGAAAAATTTGTTAATATGAAGGTTTTGGGAGATAGCCTGCATCAAAAGGGACTAAAATTTGGTATATACTCATCACCCGGTCCCCTTACCTGTGGCAGATATACCGGATCTTTTCGACACGAAATTCAGGATGCCAGAACATATGCAGAATGGGGTATTGACTATTTAAAGTATGATTGGTGCTCCTATGCTGCCATAGCTAAAGATGCGTCGCTTCCCGAGTTGAAAAAGCCCTATTTGTTAATGAAGGAAGGTTTGGAAAATGCCGGTCGTGATATTGTGTATAGTCTTTGCCAGTATGGTGCAGGTGATGTTTGGGAATGGGGTACGGAGGTAGGAGGTAACCTCTGGCGAACTACCGGCGATATAACCGATATGTGGGAAGTTCTTCAGGAAATTGGTTTTTCGCAGATTCAACATTCTGCCTATGCAGGTCCCGGACATTGGAATGATCCGGATATGCTTATTGTTGGGTGGCTTGGCTGGGGGCCAAATTTACGTCCGTCAAGATTGACCCCTAATGAACAATATACTCACATCAGTTTATGGTGCTTGCTTTCAGCACCATTGCTATTGGGCTGTGATCTTACCCGACTTGACGATTTTACCTTAAATCTGCTGACTAATGACGAAGTTCTCGCTTTGGATCAGGATCCGCTGGGTAAACAAGCTGTTCCGGTTTATAAGTCCGGTAATATTCAGATTTGGGCAAAGGATCTGGCTGATGGAAGCAAGGCCATTGGTATTTTCAATCTGGGAGCTTCAACGGAACAAGTAGTTGTCTCCCTGGTGGATCTTGGTTTCAAAGGAAAACATATACTTCGCGACATATGGCGTCAAAAAAATATCGGTGAATTTGAAGATGTATATAATACCTCTATATCCAGACATGGAGTGCAACTTTTGAAACTGACAGCAAAATAGTATGATATCTCCCTAAATCCAACTAAATGAAAAGATTAATAACAACGCTGGCAGGTATCGGATGTTGCCTATTGCTAAATGCTCAGCCTTCTTCCGGAAATATCTTCACCTTCAGTCTTCACGACAATTACACTATACAAATTGAAGTTTGCAGCAACGAAATTATTCATTTACATTCTGCTAACGGATCTTTTTCGCAAAGCCTGATGGAGCGCTACGGCATTTTAAAGGTCGATTGGCCTGATGCAGAAGTTCAATCTAAGAATGAAAATGGTAACCAAATCATCCAGACAGCCCAATTTCAATTAGTCTTTAATCAGGTTACCGGAGAACTACTGGTAAAAGATGTAAAGGGGAATACAATTATCAACAGCATAAGATTCATCGGTCACAAGGATTTGTTGTATACTGATCTGAGCCAGTCGCTTGAAAATTATTTCGGGAAGTCCAAATCAGGCGGCGGCATTATCGGTGACACTGCCTGGTCAGGTACTAAAAATGAAAATGTAGAGATCACAGACCCTTATAATTCTTCCGTAATTGAGATTTCACTGAATAAAAATGAACGGTTTTATGGCGCCGGAAGTGCCAGCCGGGATCATATTCAGCATCGGGGATCTGCTTTGAAAATCTGGGCAAGCTATCAAAAATCGGAAGCTCCCATGCCCTTTCTGATGAGTTCCGCAGGATGGGGGATCTTCAATAACACTACCTTGAAAAATTATTTTGATGTCGGCAGGTACAATCCTGATAAACTCTTCCTGTATACCACAGCAGAGGAGATTGATTTTTATCTGATGCTGGGAGACAATATGGTGGACGTAATTGAGCAGTATACCACCCTTACCGGTAAACCCTATTTACTTCCCAGGTGGGCTTATGGCCTGGCTTTTGGCAGCAATATTCTCGAAAATCAATTTAATGTGCTCGATAATGCACTTCGATTCAGAAAAGAACAGATACCCTGCGATATCTATTGGCTGGAACCGCAATGGATGAAGAAAACCTATGATTTTTCAACCCAAAAAGAATGGAACACCGACCGATTCCAGGCAAGCTATGAATGGATGAATGACCCTGCGAATCCCAAGGCAACAAATTTGTTCATCAGCCGAATGAATGACCTGGGATTTAAGACGGTTTTATGGCTTTGTGCAGATCATGATCTGACCATTGAAGAAGAGGATAATCTTTCAGTCCGGTCGGGGCAGACATCATCAGGTATGGAACATTGGTTTCCACATCTGAACAAATTCGTGGACCAGGGAATAGCCGGATTTAAACTTGATCCCGGCAGGACCCTTGATGAGCATCCTGCCATGAAATATTATAACGGCAAAACCGATGCCGAGATGCACAATCTTAACCAGGTGTTACTGCAAAAGCAGATGTATAGGACATTTCGCGAACATACCGGGATGCGGTCCTTTCATCATTATTGTGGCGGGTATGCAGGATCACAGCACTGGGGTGCAGCCACAGTGGGAGATAACGGAGGAAATATAAAAAGTTTATATGATATCATAAATCAGAGTTTTACCGGAAACAGCAATGTAGCCGTCGATGCACTGGAGGATGTTGCAATTAAAGGACCGGGTATACATTATGCTTTTTTTACACCCTGGGTGCAGGTAAACAGCTGGGCCTGGTTGTTACATCCCTGGTATTATAATGAGCACGATAAGATGCTGTTCCGGTTTTATGCACAATTGCGGTATAGCCTGCTTCCTTATATTTATTCCAGTGCTGTTAACAGTTCAATAACCGGTCAGCCGATTGTATGGCCCATGGCCCTGGCCTATCCTGAAGATAGCTTATTAACCGGTACGCTGCAACAGTATATGTTCGGTGAAAGCCTGCTGGTAGGAGCTTTTACAAATTCCATCCGTTTACCCGAAGGCAGCTGGATCGATTACTGGACGGGCACAACATATACCGGAAAACAGTGGATTAATTGCCAGGTGCCTGAGAACAGGGGAGGTCCGTTATTTATCAAAACAGGTGCGATAATTCCATGCCAAAAACCGACACAGTACACAGGTGCACAGCTGCCTGACACGCTCATTGTGAAAGTATATCCTGATAAGCAAAATTCCTATGAATTATTGGAAGATGATGGAATATCCTTTGGTTATGAAAACGGGCAAATTGCTGCTACGCGCTTTGACTGCGATCAATCTGGCAAGGCAATTCATTTCCACATCCATCCTGTAAATGGAACTTATAAAGGCATGTCCGGTACACGAACCTACCTGCTCGAATTTTATTTTCAGGGAAAACCCCGGCAGGTATGGGTTAATAACAAAAAAACAAGAGACTGGAAATTCGATGCCGGTAAGCTTTCAATTACTATTCAACAAGGAAATCGTTCCGAAAAACAAATGATAACAATTCTTTAATTTGTGAAAAAAATATGCCTTTGCATCAGTTTCCTGTTCATATATGTTACTGTTCGCCCCCAGCAAGCCGAATGGCCCATATTAAAGCATTATGATCAGGATCATCTGCTCAACATAGCCCTTCCACTGGGAGGCATCGGAACGGGTACCGTTTCATTAGGAGGACGCGGCGAACTACGCGATTGGGAAATCATGAATAAACCAGCCAAAGGATTTAGTACGGTTACGAAAGGGAACAATGCTCCCTTTTTCTCTATTTATGTTAAACCATACGGGGAGTCCCCGGTTACCCGTGCTTTAATTGGTCCGGTTCATTCTTCCGAATTTATGCATTATGAAGGCAGACCTGTAAATCAGCATGGATTCCCCCGATTTGCCAGGGCCAGTTTCGACGCCTCATACCCAGTAGGGATAGTAAACCTTTCCGACAGCAGCATGCCGGTGAAGGTGAAAATTACAGGATTTAATCCCCTGATACCCGGCGATGCGGATGCCAGCGGATTGCCAGTTGCCGTGCTGGAATACGAGGTCACCAACATGACAGATAAATCGCTCGAAGTATCTGTTTGCGGAACCATCCGCAATTTTATCGGAAATGATGGCAGTAAGTACCATCGGGACTGGAAGGGTGACTTTATCCCCGACGGTGCCAGGAATAATCAGAATATTTTCAGGCAGAATGATACAATTTGCGGAATTTATATGTATTCCAACAATGTTGCTAAAACCGATGCAGCCTATGGATCCATTGCATTGACCACGGATGATAAGTCCGGGATAAGCTACCGTCGCTCCTCGGAAGCCAACAACTGGGAAAGAGCCACACTCGATTTCTGGGATGACTTCAGCAGCGATGGGAACTTAACGGATAAATCTGTCTCATACGACAATGATCCCATGGCTTCCCTGGCCGTGAAGAAAAAAATTGATCCCCGGGGTACTTTAGTATTCCGGTTCTTTATCACCTGGTATTTCCCTAACAGGTATGCATGGTCAGATGAAGTGGTCGGCAATTATTACTGCACAAAATATGTAAATGCCTGGGATGCTGCTAATAAAATTATTCCCCGGATTTCCGAATTGAAAGAAAAGACCAGGCTTTTCCTGAATGCGTTTCTTTCTTCATCCTTACCTGAGGTTGTAAAAGAATCCGCACTGTTCAATTTAAGTACGCTGCGATCCCAGACTGTTTTCAGGATTAAAAGCGGGCACATGATGGGCTGGGAAGGGGTGATGGACGATTTTGGATCCTGTTATGGCTCGTGCACCCATGTTTGGAATTATGAAGTGGCAACACCCTTTCTTTTTGGCAGCCTGGCGTGCACAATGAGGGATGTAGAGTTGAATTCGGTAATGAAATACAATTATGTAGCCGATTTTTCCTCCCGATTCAATAACATGAGATCGTATGTTATGGGCAGGGAAAGCGGCCTTATCATGGCAAGCTGGCCGAACGGACGGCTGAAAGTGCCGTTCCCCTATTTTGCCGAGTCCATGACCGGATTCGAATATGCCGCAGCAGTGGCTATGATTTACGAAGGTCAAATCCTGGAAGGTCAGAAATGTATCAGCAGTATCCGCGCCCGTTTTGATGGGTACAAACGAAATCCTTTTGACGAACCCGAATGCGGTCACCACTATGCCCGGGCAATGGCAAGCTGGGCTTCAGTAATTGCACTTTCCGGATTTCGTTATTCTGCAATAGAAAAAAGCATATCGTTTACCTCTCAACCGGGAATCTATTTCTGGAGTAATGGCTATGCCTGGGGCACCTGCCGGGTGGAAAAAGACAAAGCCATATTAAGCGTACTGAAGGGAAGCATATATTTGGACGAATTTCATCCTCAGGGAAAGAAAACGTTGACATTTCCGCCAATGATCCTAATCGAAGATAATACAAAAGTGTTTGTTTTCAATTAGCTGTAACCTTTTGGTCTATCATTGCTGCTAATGTGGAAAAATCAGTGATATTGACCACCCCTTGCCGTTTTTTCCAATCATTCAAGTCCTCTTATCCATTTTCATAGATTTTATAGCTTTGAGGCCATTCGGGAATCCTTGTATAAGGTTCTGAATTTAAAATTTGGAATTATTTATGATCCAGAAATTAAACTCAACGGTTTTAAAACACTAATTAATCACTACCTTTGTTATTGTTTGAATTTTACAATCATGGAAAACGTAAAAATAAGAGAGTTCTATAAAGATATTTTTGCCAATAGTAATTGTGAGCTTGATTACTTTTTAGATAGTAAAGGCAATACTGAATTAGGTCATTTTAATGTATTTGATACGGCAAAGTTTTATTATAGCGGAAACAAAAAGTCTGAAATGACTTACAACCGAAGGTTGTATTACAAAATAAGTTTGATTAAAGGTAAAAATCTTGTAGAGTATGCTGACAAAACAGTTCTCATAGAAAAACAAGGAGTATTGTTTGCAACACCTAGAATTCCTTACAGATATACACCACAAAACAAAGAGCAGTCTGGATTTTTTTGTGTGTTTACTAAAGATTTTTTATCAAAATCAAAAACAGGTTTGCTTATTGATGAATTGCCAATTTATCAGCCTAATAGTGATTTTGTATATCAGTTAAATGATGAACAATATCCTGAAATGGAAGTGATATTTAAGAAAATGGACGCAGAACTGTCTTCTGACTATGCATTTAAGTACGATTTGTTGCGTAATTATGTATTGGAACTGATACACACCGGACAGAAATTAAAACCAATGAAAAGTACCGATGCTACTACCAATGCAGCCAGTAGAATTTCTTCATTGTTTATAGAATTATTGGAAAGGCAGTTCCCTATTGAAAGTGATGCACAAGTAATACAACTCAAAACGCCTATTGATTTTGCCAATACTTTGGGCATACATATCAATCACCTTAATAAAGTGTTAAAAGAAACTACTGGCAGAACCACCACAGAAATTGTTAATGGCAGAATAGCAGAAGAAGCCAAAATATTACTAAAACAAACGCAATGGAATGTATCTGAAATTGCTTTTGCTTTGGGGTTTGATGAAGTAGCCCATTTTTCTAACTTCTTTAAAAAGCGAACAACCCTTTCCCCTTTGAAATATCGGAATTGATTGAAATTTGCAAATAGTGGATTGCTATTTACAAGCATTTTATTTGCTTAAAGTCTGACCTTTGTATCTCAACTTAAAAGGTAAATAAAATGACAAGCAATTCAAACAAAGTAGCATTGGTAACTGGTGGTAGTCGTGGACTAGGTAGAGACATGGCGATACAATTGGCCAAGAAAAATTTTGATGTTATCATCACTTACAACAGTAACAATGTAGCAGCCAATAAAGTGGTGGATGATGTTAAAGCAGTTGGAAAGAAAGCCATTGCTTTACAACTTGATGTAGCTAAAAGCAGTGGTTATGATGCTTTTATAAGCCAGGTAAAAGAAAAATTGACAAGTGATTTTGGCACAAATCAAATTCACTCTTTAGTGAATAATGCAGGTACGGGGCTTTATGCTCCCTTTGATAGTACTACTGAAGAGCAATTTGATGATATGGTAAACATTCACCTAAAGTCTGCATTTTTCTTGACGCAAAAGATGCTACCTATCCTGTCTGATGGCGGTAGCATTATTAATATATCTTCGGGCTTGGCCCGCTTTAGTAACAATAACTATTCAGCTTATGCAATAATGAAAGCTGCAATTGAAAGTTTAACTAGATATCAAGCTCTGGAATTGGGCAGTAGAAGAATACGAGTAAACACCGTAGCGCCTGGTGCTATAGAAACTGATTTTGCAGGTGGTTCTGTAAGAGACAGCAAAGAAATAAACAATATGATTGCAAGTATTACATCATTAGGCAGGGTGGGTTTACCTGATGACATAGGAAGTGTAGTGGCTTTCCTGTGCAGTGAAGATGCGAAGTGGGTAAATGCACAACGAATTGAAGTTTCTGGTGGAGTTCATATTTAATTCATTAATCCTCCAATATTTATAAAATGGGTTTACCCTCCATACTTATGAAATTCGGTAACTGTCAAAAAATGGCGAAAGACAAATCAATTTTGCTTTTGTCTTATATGAATTAAGCTATACTTTGCAGACGATTAACTGTATACAAAGTTACTTGCAAACTACATTTTAACACTTCCTGTTTTACGGTTTGTTCCCGGTGTCGATTATCAGCAAGGAACAAGCTAAAATTGCAACGGATGGGGACGTGTTTTTTTGGGTATTGACTACGTTGAAACGCCAGGTTGTAAACCTCCTTCTTAAAAACCCAAGATATATTTCTTTGAGAATGATACTGTACAGGAATGTCAGGTTTATATTAGAGGTTCAATGCATACACCTTTGAATCCAAGCGCGGTTCGGGATGCAACGCAAGAATACACAAAATCGGATTTGAATTAGCTTAACTGTTTTTAATTTTGGATATACATTCGGATGCACAGAGTGATTTTATGTGAAAAATGTTTTTCCTTCCTTTTCATCATCATTTCTATAAAATCCAGAACCGAACCGCAGAAAATATCGTATATAACCCGCCGCGAAGAGAGATTCTTAAGGCCTTCACTTAAATACCTATATGCTGATTACTCGTAAACAGTGTGTGGTGAATCAGTTCAGGAATTTCATAAAAAATAAGAGAATATGTCCAGATACGGAAATTTGCAATATGAAATTGACAGACCGGAACCTTCTGAACTATTTCTGAAAGCCAGAAAAATTGCAGGTTGTCAATTACAGGAACAATTCAGGAAGCTTAATACAGGAATCCCTGATGTAAGTTATAACAGTTTTAAATGGATAAAATCAGAACTAACGTATCCATCATTTGATCCCATAACTTTTGCTTATAAGAATGCTGTCTTTTCAGTTATAATTGAATTGATAGACGAGGATCAAACCTCAATGACTAAAAACCAAATTGAGAGATTAGTTAAAGCAACAGAAAAGAATAATATAATTCCCTGTGTATTCAGATTGAAAATGAAAAGAAAACAACGTAAATCGTTTCATAGGTTAATTAATACAGAATATTCACAACAATCCCAAGACCTGGAAATGATTCCAATTAACAATGAGTGGAATCTTTGCAATATCAGGACAGGAATTGAAGTAATTCCTGAAAACATTGGAAATGAAGTGGAAATCAAAATGTCAAATTGGGAGTTACAGAATTTCGCAATACAAATTGTTCGAAACGGTTTAGAAAAAGAAGGTATATCAGTACTTTCATATTGCGATTTACTGGAAGTTAATCCTCAAATATGGTTCAGGGACAAACAAGGTAATATATGTTGGTCAATAGTAAAACATATTACCGAAAAGCCAGAAGAAAAATTTCAGGAATGGGTTGGAATTGAAAATGCAAACCCCAAATTAAAAGATTTTGATGGTTTTTTCGCTACAGTTCAATTTAATTCAACCCGGCATAATGGATTGATCAGAGGAGATTGTATGAATTTTAAGTATTCAGGGTTAAAAAGAATTTATGTTAAGCTATAAAATCATAGCCGTGAATTCCAGTACTTTTTCAAGCAGGTCGATAGCTGTCCACGTCATGGTTATAATGTTTAAATTGAGTAGCAGTCTTAAACATGGCTCCTTTAGGGGTTGTATACCTGTCGCATGATGATACAACCAGGTTGCCGGAGGAACTTTTCAGAATGGTGAGATCAGTCCGTTTTATGTCCAACATATTCGGCTAATTTGTTCAAGGATGAAATTGTTCCTGCTTCATTGTCTTCAGGTTTAATGCCTTTAGGAATGTCTTTAAAATAGAATGTTACCCTTGTCTCCTTGTCAACAGGTTCTAAAGTTACTTCCATAATCATCTCCACAGAAAATTCGGGATCAGGAGATTCAAAGTTCACAGCCTGCACTATTTTTTTGTTTGGAACGAGCTCAATAAACCGGGCAGTAAACTTATCCTCTTTTCCTTTTGTTTTCCCTTTCATTTCCGTTTCGCTATCAGGATAGTATAAGGACATTTGATATCCACCGCCAATCCTAAGGTCAAAATGGTGGACTTTGGCAGTCATATCGCCCGGGACCTGCCATGTTTCCAAAGCTGAAGGACTTGTAAAAGCTTTATAAATTGTTTCTGCTGTTGCCTTTATAACTTTTGAGTTTCTGGTTGATTGACCCATTGTCTTGCTATTTTTCGATAATTAATACAAAATGTTATTGGCCTAGGTTAGATATTACCGGAAGCCTTATTTGTTTTTGTCCATATTGCGTACCTTATTATTTAATTTTTTCTTTTGACGGCAAATTACATCGTCTGGTATTTCCTAAAACAGCCATTACTCATTTATTCCCGAGTTGCTCCGCCAAACCGATTAGGATCCCTTCGGGTCCGCGGATATAGCAAAGCTTATACGTGTCCTCGTACTGAACCACTTCTCCAACGAGCTGGGCGCCATGCTTGCTGAGCCTGGATACCATCTCGCCTATGTCTTCAACGGTGAACATGACGCGAAGATAACCCAAGGCGTTCACTGGGGCAATTCGATGATCTGAGATAGGAGGCGGAGTGAGAAATCTCGAAATCTCGAGTCGGCTGTGGCCATCCGGAGTGACCATCATGGCAATTTCTACGCACTGAGAGCCCAGTCCTGTAACGCGACCAGCCCATTCTCCTTCGATGGTGGCACGTCCTTCAAGTTTCAGTCCCATCTCCGTGAAAAAAGAGATAGCATCATCAAGGGATTCAACAACTATGCCGACATTGTCCATTCGAAGTAAATATTTCTTCATCATATTTATATCAGCTTATGAAGTATTTCAAAACAACACCGCCAGTTGAAAGTTGTTGTTTTAAAATAAGTGATAAATTCCTGGTAGCAATATCTTGCCGGAATACCGGCCGTCCGCTTGGCAGATTACAAAAGCCTGAATTTGTTATATTCCTCAATTTAGCAGGTGATAAAATTATCTTAACCTGCAATAAATTAAATTCAACTGATATAAGATACGTATTATCGTCGCAGGATGGGAAGACGATGTGCGCAAATCAGAGAATTCCTGCCTCTTCCAGTCCTCCGAACTAACATCATCAGTACCGGTCCACCCCGGTTTTCTCTATTCGTACCGTTCGTCCGAAACAAAGTGCCACGGTTGCCTGCTTGGCCCGATTTCCCTTTGCGGTTTTTGCTTGACAGCGTCCGGCGGAAACCTTTCTGAAGTTGTGGATTTTTGTCCCGCTGTTTTGAATTCTGCGACATGCGCCTCAAGTTGAGTTATATATCTGTTGGCTGATATTAACCTTTGATCCAAAGCAGCCTGACAATAATTGCATAGAGTTCTTTCTTTGATTGAGAATGGGCCGGTATGATGATCAGCATCGTAAGTGAGATAATCACTAAAATGAGTTTCATATATATATAATTATGGAGAGATATTTAAGACCAGGTATATACGGCATTAGGCCGAATTCTTTCTAATGTTAAAATCCGGATTATTTTTCGATAAGGAGTACCTGTAGGAATGCCAAATGGACAATAAAAAGCTTCTTAACTGCTGCGTAAGTCTGAGTTTATGTTTTGGCTTTAATTTTACTTTGCTTTTCCATTTCTTTTTCTGTGGATTCTGTTGATTTCTCATTTTGCTGTACACTTTTTTCGTTGCTCTCAATCTGGATTACTTTTACCATTATAGCATAATCTTTCGGAACTATTTCATCCCCAAATTTTAAGGCATATGCTTTGGCAATTTCGGCTCCAAAGTAGAGCATGATTGAGGAATAATAGATCCACATTAACAAAACCACAAACGAACCCGCCGACCCAAACGAACTCCTCAGGTTACTGTGCTTGATAAAGAGTGTAAATCCAAACTTCCCGATCAAAAAAAGAACTGAAGCAAACAAGGCTCCGGCTGCCACATCGCTCCATCTGATATGGGCATCGGGTAAAAACTTATAAATAGCTGCAAACAGAATAGCAACTATCAGCAATAAGATCATGATGTCGAGCAAATAAAACAGGGTAACAGAGAAATTCGGGAACATCTCTTTAATTTTATGCATAAATCCTTCGAATAAACCGCTTACGAACAGAAATACAAGGAAAAGCAAACCGATACCACCAATCAGGCAAAAAGAGATAAGACGTACTTTGAGCATCTGTCGGAATCCGCGGCCTTTTTTAATTCTTAAATTCCATATGGTGTTTATGGAATCGTGCATTTCGTTGAAAGCAGTTGTTGCAGTAAATATCAGGATTACAATACTTATTACGGCCATTAAGTCGCTGTTTGTAATGGTGGCGTTTTTAATGAGTTCCTGGATCTGTTTGGCTGGCTGTTCGCCAATAAATCCGCTGATTTGAATGTAAACATTACCCTCTGCAGCTTTCTGCCCCCAAAACAAACCTGAAATATAAATTACCAGCAATAAAATGGGGCCAATGGAAAACATGGTGTAGAAACAAAGGGAAGCGCTTAATCTCAAAATTTTATGCTTTGAAAATCCGGCGCCTGCATCTTTGATAATCTTCCAATAATCCTTAAAATGAGTCATTTTTCGTATCTTATTTACTACCAATAACACTTAAATTGCCATTTGTTTCAAGGAACACGCCTGTACATGTTCATTTTGGGTAACATTTAAGGATCCACCCTGTCCAAAGGTACCTAAGCAGGTATGTTTTCGGATCAGCTTTCATTGTCGATTGTGACTGCAAAATTTTCCAGGTGCAGGATAGCTGAAAGGTCAATAAATTAATTCAACTTATTCAAAATGAATGCCATACCGTATTTTTACTTTTGTAAAAATATGTGAATTATGTAATTCTTACCAATAGTTATGTAATGCTTATCTAGTTAGAGGTCCTGACCTTTGTCATTCCACCACATAATACTATTGAAAAATACCTGAAACTCTGTAAAATAAAGGAAAATAAAATGAACTATTTGTATTTAATTATCCCTGTTGCAATCCTATTTCTCATTGGAATCAGAATTGTGCGCCCCACTCAACGAGGCTTAATTGAAAGGTTAGGAAAATATAAAAAACTGGCCAATCCCGGTTTTCACTGGATTATCCCGGTCATCGACAGGTTGTATATGGTAAATGTAACCGAGCAGATGGTAAATGCCGATCCGCAGGAAATTATAACCAACGATAACCTCAATGCGAGCGTAGATGCCCAGGTTTATTTCAGGGTTATAGCCAATGAAGAGAGCGTTAAAGGTTCCATCTATAATGTTAATAATTTTCAATGGCAAATAGTTAACCTTGCACGCACCACCTTGCGCAATATTATCGGAACACTCACGCTAAAATCTGCCAATAGCGAACGTGGGAAAATTAATTCAGAACTCTACAGAACATTGCACGATGAAACCAAAAGCTGGGGTATTGAAATTGTGCGCACTGAGTTGAAAGAAATTGACCCGCCAAGAGATGTGCAGGAGACCATGAATAAAGTGGTAAAAGCTGAAAATGAAAAAATAGCAGCCATCGATTCAGCTACTGCTGCTGAAACGGTCGCAGATGGTATTAAACGCGCCAAAATTAAAGAAGCTGAGGGTTTTAAGCAGTCGAAAATATTGCATGCCGAAGGTGACGCCGAGGCCATTAAACTGGTAAATGAAGCGGCTGATAAATATTTTATCGGAAATGCTCAATTATTGAGGAAGTTGGAGGCACTTGAAGTATCACTTGGGAACAATGCCAAAATTGTCATTCCAACAGGAACCGAACTTGTAAATATTATTGGCGAGATGGCAGGTATTATACCTTTGGTAAAAAAACAAAAAGAAGGTTGATTTGAAAAAGTTTGCATGTTACAAAAGCACCATCTTAATTAAAGAAAAATGAAAAAAGAAAAATTAGAAATACTTACCACTGAAATAAGCAAACCCTGTGTAACAATTACAATGAACACACACAGGACACATCCTGACAATTCTCAGGATATCATAAGGCTGAAAAATTTATGCAAGGAAGCTGAAACAAGGCTTAAGGCTGAGTTTGAAAAGAAAACTATCGCTCCTTTAATTGAAAAATTAGAACAAATACCGTTTGAAATAGACGTTAACCATAACCTGGAAAGTCTTCAAATTTACCTTTCAAACAAAACGAAAGAAATTATTAAATCGATATGGAAGGTAAAAGAGAATAAAGTATATATTTCTGACACTTTCGCTATTCATTCGTTAATAAAAGAATATAATAGAAGCGAAGATTATTTAATTCTGCTTCTGTCCCAGAGTGGTGTTATGTTATTTGAAGCATTAAATGATTTTATTGTTGCGGAATTTCAAAATGACGATTTTCCAATTGCAGAAAATCCACATTTCCATACAGAACCACTGAAAATAAGTGATCCAAAAGCGCATGATAATATGATCCGCGAATTTCTGAATAAAGTGGACAAAGCAGTGGTAAATATCAATAATCAGACCAGGCTAAATTGTGTGGTTATTTGTACCGAGGATAATTACAGCCGACTAATGCAAATTGCCGATAAACCCAATATATACCTGGGATATAGCAATATCGATTATAATCATATAGCCAATCATCAAATTTCCGCCCAGGCCTGGGAAATCATAAAGGAAAAGCAAAAACAACACCATATAGCGGTCATTAATGAAATGAAAGAAGCAATTGGGCAAAGCAAAGTAATTACTGACTTGCCTGGTATTTATAGAGCGGTAAAAGAAGGCAAGGGAGATTTATTAATTGTCCATAATAGTTTTAGCCAGGCTGTAAAAATGAACAATGAGTTTTCATTCGATTTAGTGGAAGACGTTACACAACCTAACGTTATAGACGATATTACCAGCCAAATCGCCTGGGAAGTAATTTCAAAAAAAGGACGAGTTATATATACAGACCAGGACGAAATGAATACGTTGGGAGACATTGCCTTGAAAGTCAGGTATTAACGGGTAAACAAATAAACAGCCGCACCTGGAACCAAAGCACCAAACCAGGAAAGTCCTTGTAGGACTATGTATATTAGGAGTTAAAATAAATTAGCCAAAACGAAATGAAACCAAATCCGAAAAAAAAAGTTTTGATAGCTCTGGATTATGATCCTACCTCACAAAAGGTGGCGGAGGAAGGATTTTCATTAGCAAGAACCATGAGCGCTGAAGTGATATTGCTTCATGTAATTGCAGATTCAACCTATTATTCTGCCCTTGAATATTCACCCATAGTTGGTTTTTTGGGTTTCAGTAATATTGATTGGTCGCATATAAGTGATGTGGACGGTCTTAAAAATGCAACAATTCATTTTCTCAATAAAGTAAAAATCCACCTTGGTGATGAAACCATTCAAACTATTGTAAAAGAAGGCGATTTTGCAAAGGCTATTTTAGAGACGGCGAAAGACTTGCATGCACGTTTGGAATTGTCTTTACTTGGATTAAAGCTTTAGAAGTTTGAAAAGCTCATAATATATGTTAAAGAAAATTATACTAACACTTTTATTTTTGTTCATAGCCATAATTGCCTCGTTTTTTATCTGGCGATATATGAACTATATGCATGATAAGGATCCAAATAAAACATTTTTATTACCACGACTGGAACTGTCGGAGTTGAACATAACCTCACTTACCTCTCAGAAATCAGAAATGATGGTAAGTGTGGATATCAAAAATCAACTTCCATTGTCCTTCACTATAGATAGTTTGCTATACAGGATTTTTATCGATTCTACCCAGATATTGAAAGATCATTACAAAAAAACAATTTCATTGAAAAGAAATGCCGTCAGTCGGATAGCACTTCCAATCACAATTTTTAATGATTCGATTTCTTCAGTCATGAAAGAAAATGAGCGACAAAATTTGGATTCTGTTGAATTTCATTTTCAGGGATCTTTCTTTACACATATATTTTTTAATAAACAATTCAAAGTTGATATTAAAAGATTTATTCCGAGGATCTATATTCCGGAAGTAAAAGCAGAGCATTTCGAAATAGATTCACTGAATTTCTCAAGAGCAATTGTTCAGTTGCTCGTTTCAATAAATAATCAAAATGCATATTCGTTAAAAGCTGACAGCATAGCTTATGAGGTTGCCATTGAAGATAATCAATGGATTAAGGGAATAATTCCCGGTAAAATTGATATTAAAGCAAAAAGTATTGCCGACCTGACAATCCCGATAACAATTTCGATTAAAGAAGTGAGTAAAACACTTTGGGATTTGCTTACAAAAGGTAACAAAGTGCGTTACAAGCTCCATCTCACTTTTAAAATTGAATCAGATAATAAAATGATAACGAACAGCAAAGTAATTCTTGAAAGTGAAGGCTCGGTAAAATCAATAATGAAGGCTTTAAAAGAATAAAGCCTGCTGTGAAGGTGAATCAATGAAAAATAAGTTATCCATAAAAAAAGCTCACCTAAGCGTTCTGGCTGTTAAAAGTGGTTCGTCGAGCATCAAATTCGCTATGTATCGAATGGATGGACGGTTAAAACGAATTCTACATGGAAAGATTGATCGGATTGGAATGAAAGGGACTGGCCTGGATTTCAATGACCTGACAAAGAATAAAAAGGGCAATATAAGGATTAAGGTCTCAGATTATAAATCAGTGGCTAATTTTCTGCTGGATTGGCTTGAAAAGCAGGTTTATTTTTCATTGATCAGTGGTACAGGCCATCGTGTAATTTTCGGAATGAAACATACAGATCCTGAACTAATTACTGAAATATAAATGGAGATAACCAGTGAATAAGCTAAAACAACTCTGGAGCAATCTGCGGTCAAGCTTTTGGTTTGTGCCTTCGCTGATTCTTGCATTCAGCATCGCCCTCGCGATGGCATTGGTTCAAATGCATTTCGCCGCGAACTCGCAATGGCTGGCTCGCTGGCCGCGTCTGTTTGGTGCCAGTGCGGAAGGCTCGCGCCAGATGTTGTCCACGATTGCCGGCTCGATGATGACCGTTGTGGGGGTCACATTTTCGATGACCCTGGTGGCTCTGGCGCTGGCATCGAGCCAATACACCTCGCGTATCCTGAGAAACTTCATGGGTGACCGCGTTACTCAGGTCGTACTGGGAGTCTTCAGCGGCGTTTTCGCCTATTGCCTGATCGTATTGCGCACCATTCGCAGCGGCGATGAGGGTGGATTTGTTCCAAGCCTGGCCGTTTTTTTCGCCATGGTACTGGCGATGATGTGGCATTGGTCGTTCTCATTTTCTTCATTCATCACATAGCTGCTTCCATTCAGGCTTCGACCATTATTGCCGATGTGGCCGATGAAACTATAACGGCCATCGACCGCTCTTTCCGGAGAAAATTGGACATGAGCCAGATAGATAGTCAGGAGAATCAGACAGGCGTTCCCCTGACGGAGCGAAACTGGCAGGCCGTTCCCGCAAGGAGGAATGGTTACATCCAAAGCGTGGATAATGCAGCGCTTTTGAGTTTAGCGCGGAAGCACAAGACCGTCGTGCGGATGGAAATCGGCATCGGCCATTTTGTGGTACAAAACGAAACACTTGCCTCACTCACTCTGGAGGGCCCGCTCGAAAAAGATATCATCGCAGCCCTGCAGGCGGCCTACAGTATAGATCGGCACCGCACTGTATATCAGGACTGTGCATTCGGCATCAGGCAGATCGTGGATATGGCATTGCGCGCGCTCTCACCCGGTATCAACGACACCACAACAGCTGTGATGTGCCTGAATTATCTAACGGCGATACTGGCACGGTTGGCCAGTCGGGGAATCCCTTCACCGTACCGCTATGAGGACGGAGAACTGAGGATGATAGCCATCGGACCGACCTTTGAGAGCCTGGTGGCCGAATCGTTTAATCAAATTCGGGGAAGCGCTAACGGTAATGTTGCCATCATGATACAGATGCTTGACTCAATTCAAACCATAGCAGTATGACGGCAAGCCCTGTCCGGCGGCAGGTGCTCCGTGAACAAGCGCAATGGATCGCCGAATTGGCCGAACGCACCATTGAGTCCCCGCACGACAAAACACGGTTTGATAACCGCCTGGCACATGTGCGTAAAGAACTAGATTGATTTTCGTTATAATTTGGCAGGTACAAAAGATGAATTTAAAAGAGATTATAAAAACTGCAAAATCATTGGTAGCCAATGACAAAGGTCTGTTGGCGATGGATGAAAGTAATCCAACCTGCAATAAAAGATTTGCAGCGGCAGGGATTCCTCAAACAGAGGAATTCCGGCGTTCCTATCGGGAAATGATTATAACAACACCTGGTCTGGGTGAATGTATTAGTGGTCTTATCCTCTACGACGAAACGATCAGGCAGAAGAAAAAAGACGGGACTTTATTCATTAAAGCTATCTCCGATTTGGGAATCATCCCCGGGATCAAAGTTGATGCCGGCGCAAAAGATCTGGCCGGTCACCCTGGAGAGAAAATTACCGAGGGTCTGGATGGATTGCGAGACCGACTTCGGGAATATTTTCAAATGGCGCCCGTTTTGCCAAGTGGAGGGCAGTGATTGCCATAGATAAAGGAATTCCCAGCCGTGGTTGTATAGAGGCAAATGCACATGCACTGGCCCGTTATGCTGCCTTATGCCAGGAAGCAGGGATGGTCCCTATTGTTGAACCTGAAGTGCTTATGACAGGACAACATACTCTTGAACAGTGCTTTGAAGTAACAGAGGAAGTTTTGCAAACTGTTTTCAGACAGCTTTACCTCCAGCGTGTTATACTGGAAGGTATGATCCTGAAACCCAATATGGTGCTTCCCGGATTGGCCTGCCCTGAGCAGGAATCTGTTAACGATGTAGCCGATGCAACGGTAAAATGTCTTTTGCGAGCCGTCCCCGCTGCAGTTCCCGGAATTGCCTTTCTGTCAGGAGGACAATCCGGTGAACTGGCTTCAGCACGTCTGAGTGCGATGAATGTCAGATTTAAGTCGCGATTACCCTGGGCGCTTGCGTTTTCGTTTGCCCGCGCGATACAGCAACCGGCTCTGGAGATCTGGCACGGTGAGGAGTCCAATGTGTCAGCGGCACAACAGGCACTTTATCATCGGGCAAATTGTAACCGGGCTGCACGCCGCGGTGAATATAATGATAAAATGGAAAGGACAGAAAGATGATAAAGAGAAACACTTCAGTCACGGCACTCCCGGCATGGAAGTCCCTGGAGGCACATTCCTCAAAGGTTCGGCAGCTTCAACTAAGGAAGCTCTTTGCAGACGACGTTACACGCGGTGAGCGCATGGTGATCGAAGACGTCGGAATCTATTTTGATTATTCGAAGCACCTCATAACCGACGATACCATTAACCTCCTTATGCAGCTAGCCGGGGAGTCAGGCCTGCGGGATCATATCAATGCCATGTTCAGCGGAGAGAAGATCAATGTCACTGAAAAAAGGGCTGTCCTGCACGTTGCATTACGTGCCCCCAAAGGACAATCCATAGAAGTGGAGGGAAAGGATGTAGTGCCCCAGGTACATGTTGTGCTCGACAAGATGGCAGAATTTTCCAACCGTATTCGAAGTGGAGCATGGAAAGGCCATACGGGTAAACCGATCCGTAATATCATCAATATTGGTATCGGTGGGTCTGACCTGGGCCCTGTTATGGCTTATGAGGCATTGCGGTATTACAGCCAGCGAAACCTCACTTTTCGCTTTATTTCCAATGTTGACGGCACAGACTTCGCCGAAGCCACATTCGACCTTGATCCTGAAGAAACACTTTTTATCATTTCATCGAAGACTTTTACAACCCTCGAGACGATGACCAACGGCCACAGTGCCCGTGACTGGGTACTCAAGTCTCTGAAGAATCCAACTGCTGTTGCGAGCCATTTTGTTGCAGTCTCTACCAACGTTGAGGAAGTTGTAGAAGTTCGGTATCGACCCCGTAAATATGTTCGAGTTTTGGGATTGGGTCGGGGGAAGGTACTCAATGGATTCAGCCATTGGGCTCTCCACAATGATCGCCATCGGTCCTGAAAATTTCCGATCCATGCTTGATGGTTTCCACCAGATGGATGAGCACTTTCGGACCGCTCCTTTCAGGAGCAACCTTCCAGTGCTAATGGGGCTCCTTGGCATCTGGAACAATAACTTCCTGGGTTCACCGACTGTGGCGGTCCTTCCCTATGAACAATATCTAAAACGATTTCCGGCTTACCTACAGCAATTAACGATGGAGAGCAATGGAAAACACGTCACGCTGGATGGAACTGAGATGGTTATCCAAACCGGGCCAATCTACTGGGGCGAGCCAGGCACTAACGGTCAGCATTCTTTCTACCAAATGATCCATCAGGGGACCCGGATCATCCCCTGTGACTTTATTGGATTTGTTCATCCCCTCAACCCGCTTGGACGCCATCACGACTTGCTTATGGCCAACGTGTTTGCCCAGGCTGAGGCACTTGCCTTTGGCAAAACACCTGACGAAGTTAAGGCAGAGGGCACACCTGGCATGGCTCGTGCCACACCGGACGTTCGAAGGCAACCGTCCGTCAAGTACGATCCTTCTCGATCGGTTGACTCCTGAGGCGCTGGGAAAGCTTGTTGCACTATATGAACACAGCGTCTTCACCCAAGGCGCCATATGGAACATTGACTCATTTGACCAATGGGGAGTTGAACTGGGAAAAGCGCTTGCTGCACGAATCATTCCGGAACTTGAGGATGGAGCAAATTCCCGGCTTATTCATGATAGCTCCACAACAAATCTTATAAAACGCTATGTCAGTAATAAATAAATATCTCATAAATCAAAAATCGGCAATTTATACAGACAGCAAGCTCCAAATAAAGAAAAAGAAAAATGGGATCCTGATTTTGCAAAGAGAAAGAAGATGAAAGACTTTCTTGATAAGCAAATTCCCGGGTTTTCTGTCAGGTTAGGTGGTGAAACATCCGTTGATAATGTAGTGTTTCCCACCGGCATCGACCGGCGTGACGATCTTGGTTTGCCAGACCGATTTGACATCTATTATGGAATGGCTGACAACCGGATTGGCGTTGCACGTCTTGATTTGCCTGATATTCTGCCGCCCGGAGGAATCGCGGATAATCCCGATGCAAAGGTGTGATTAAGCAAAAACATACACATACTCAAAATGTTAGAAAATGAAAGCATTAGTTTACCATAGTCCGGGAAAGAAATCCTGGGAAGAAAAACCAAAACCCGTAATTCTGGAACCTTCAGATGCCGTGCTAAAAGTTCTGAAAACCACCATATGCGGAACGGATTTACATATTATGAAAGGAGATGTCCCGACTGTTACCGATGGCAGAATCCTGGGACATGAAGGAATTGGTATCATTGAGGAAGCAGGAAGTTCTGTAACCCGATTTAAAAAAGGAGACCATGTTCTGATATCCTGTATAACTTCATGTGGCAAGTGCGAATATTGCAAACGGGCAATGTATTCTCACTGTGTAGACGGAGGATGGATATTAGGTAACTTAATTGACGGTACCCAAGCTGAGTATGTAAGGATTCCTTATGCTGACAACAGTCTCTATCCACTTCCGGCAGATGCCGATGAAGAAGCCCTTGTAATGTTAAGTGATATACTTCCAACCGGTTTTGAATGTGGGGTATTGAATGGAAAAGTAAAACCAGGAGATACAATTGCTATTGTCGGGGCGGGTCCTGTCGGTATGGCTGCATTACTGACAGCCCAATTTTATTCCCCTTCGGAAATTATTATGGTTGATCTGGATGATAATCGCCTTATAGTTGCAAAATCTTTTGGTGCAACCCATATTATAAACAGTGGAAATGAAAATGCAGTTAAAAAAATAATGAAACTGACAGATGACAAAGGGGTTGATGTAGCTATTGAGGCAGTGGGCGTGCCGGAAACCTTTGAATTATGCCAGGAAATTATTGATGCAGGCGGTCATATTGCCAATGTTGGCGTTCATGGGAAAAGCGCAATTCTGCACCTTGAAACATTATGGTCAAAAAATATTACAATTACAACAGGTCTTGTGGATACCTATTCAACGCCGATGCTCTTTAAAAATGTTCAGTCTGGAAAACTTGATCCTAAAAAACTCATTACGCACCGGTTCAAATTGGAACAGATCATCCAGGCCTATGACACTTTTGAACATGCTTCAAAAGAAAAAGCATTAAAAATAATTTTGACAAATTAGAAAATTTTCAAACATAAATACCTTACAATCAATAACGAAAAACTCAATTAAATGTTAAAGCTATTAAATGGTTTACCGGACAATGTTCTGGGAGTTTCCGCGGAAGGAAAAATAACCGGAACAGATTATGAAACTGTTTTAATTCCTGCTATAGAAAAAAAACTGAAAGAACACAAAAAAATCAGGATGATCTATGATCTCGGAAGCGGGTTTACCGGATTTGATCTCAGCGCAATGCTTGATGATGCAAAAATGGGAATGAGACATTTATCTGCCTGGGACAGGATCGCTCTGGTCTCCGATCAGGAGATGATCAATACTTTTGCAAAATTCTTCGGTCATATGCTGTCGTGTGAGCTTCGAATATTTAAGAATACTGAATTGGGAGAAGCAAAAAAATGGATTACTGAAAAGTGAATAAAAACGATATGAAGAAAAAACAGAATCAGTTACTGACGAGCCGAAGGCCAAAGGATCAGAAGCTGTTACCATGAATGAATTGAAATCCATTCCCATGCCGGAGCTGCAAATAAAACTTGGCTCTTCACCTGAAGGCTTAACACAGGGCGAGGCAGAAAAACGATTGATCCAATATGGGCCCAACGAGATCGAAGAAAAGAAAATCAATCCGTTCCTGAAATTCCTGACTTATTTCTGGGGTCCTATCCCGTGGATGATTGAAGTGGCTGTGGTCCTTTCAGCAGTGGCCAGGCACTGGCCGGATTTTTTCATCATCCTCCTCTTGCTTGTTGCCAACGGCGTGGTCGGTTTCTGGGAAGAACACGAGGCCGGCAATGCCATTGAGGCCCTAAAGGCCAAGCTGGCTGTCAAGGCCCGTGTACTGCGTGACGGGAAGTGGATCACACCGGCAGCTCGTGAATTGGTTCCGGGCGATGTAATACGGTTGCGCCTGGGTGATATAGTGCCTGCCGATTCCCGATTGCTGGAAGGTGATCCGGTTGAAGTGGATCAGTCCGCTTTAACAGGTGAATCGCTGCCTGCCGGGCGCCAGACTGGCGAAGCCGTGTTTTCCGGTTCGATCATCAGGCAGGGAGAAATCGGAGCCATGGTATATGCCACAGGGGCTAATACATATTTCGGAAAAACAGCTCAATTGGTTCAGGAGGCGCACACGGTAAGCCATTTTCAAAAGGCCGTTTTAAAGATCGGCAATTACCTGATTATTTTGGCTGTGGCTCTTGTATCCGTGATTATAACCGTTGCAATTTTCCGCGGTGACAAAATCCTCACAACCCTGCAGTTTGCCCTGGTGTTAACTGTGGCTGCAATTCCAGTTGCCATGCCGACTGTGCTGTCCGTGACGATGGCCGTAGGTGCCCGTCTTCTGGCCAAAAAAGAGGCTATTGTAAGTAAGCTGGTAGCAATAGAGGAATTGGCTGGAGTAGATATTCTGTGTGCAGATAAAACAGGTACTTTGACACAGAATAAGCTTACACTTGGAGAGCCGTTCTGCATTAATAATATTTCTGCTGATCAGGTTATCCTGAACGGTGCCTTGTCATCTCGTGCTGAAAATAATGATACTATTGATCTGGCTATTCTGGGTGGTCTGAAAGAAAAGGATGCATTAAAAGACTATGATGTAGTGCATTTCAAGCCGTTCGACCCTGTCCATAAACGTACGGAAGCTACTATAAAAGCAAAAGATGGAAAAACATTCAAGGTAACAAAGGGCGCACCGCAGGTTATATTAAATTTAACTGACAACGCCGGAAAGGTGAAGTCATTGGTAGACAAAGCAGTGAATGAATTTGCAGCCCGAGGTTTCCGTTCATTGGGTGTTGCCCGTGCTGAGGGAGATGGTAAATGGCTATTTATCGGCGTTTTACCCTTGTTCGATCCACCACGGGAAGATGCTAAGGCCACCATCAAGACCGCCCTCGCGATGGGAGTCAAGATTAAGATGGTCACTGGCGATGCACTGGCTATTGCCAAAGAAACTGCCAAAAAACTGGATATGGGCGAAAATATCCTGGATGCCTCCGGGCTGGGCGATTCAAAGCATAAGGAGAACGCTGAGGTGGCTAAATCCATCGAAAAAGCGGATGGCTTTGCCCAGGTCTTTCCGGAACACAAGTTTCATATAGTGGATGTACTGCAAAAACGGGGTCACATTGTAGGTATGACAGGCGATGGCGTAAATGATGCCCCCGCTCTGAAGAAAGCCGACTGCGGCATCGCGGTTTCTGACGCCACAGATGCCGCACGCGAAGCAGCAGCCATCGTTCTCTTGACTCCCGGTCTGTCGGTGATTATTGATGCAATCAAGGAGAGCCGGAAAATTTTCCAGCGCATGAACAGCTATGCAATCTACCGGATCGCTGAAACGCTCCGGGTACTGTTATTTATGACATTATCAATCCTGGTGTTTAACTTTTACCCTGTGACGGCAGTCATGATCGTCATGCTGGCCTTACTCAATGACGGCGCCATATTGTCAATTGCCTATGACAACGTTCATTACAAAAATCAGCCTGAAGCCTGGAACATGCGGATGGTGCTTGGGATATCTTCAGTACTTGGTGTCATCGGAGTTGTCTCCGCTTTTGCCTTGTTTTATCTCGGTGAACGTGTATTTCATCTCGACCGTCTGCACATCCAAACGCTGATGTATCTAAAGCTTTCGGTGGCCGGGCATCTGACGATATTCCTGACACGTACGCGGGGCCCGTTCTGGTCCATACGCCCCGCAAAAATTTTATGGGTGGCGGTACTCGGAACACAAATCATAGCGACCCTGATCGCAGTTTACGGGCTGTTTATGACCCCTCTCGGCTGGGGCTGGGCCCTGTTTGTCTGGGGATATGCGTTGGTATGGTTTCTTCTGAATGATCGCCTTAAACTGCTTGCATACCGCATTTTTGATCCCGTCAAAACCGTTTCCGCAAGAAGTTTGGGTTTAAGGGTCTAAATCCTCCGATTGGTTTGATTTTGATTTCAACGAAAAACAGAGATATATATCCCGGTACGATCAAACACAGGAACCGCAGATCAGGCATCTAAATCGCTGTTTGAAGAAGCCAAAAGGGTTATGCAGGCAAAAGGCAAGTGATCATGTGGCTATTGAAATATTTTAAATAATTGCCTGGTTTCGGGGATAATGTCAAAACTTAGTTTTTTGCCTGCACGATTAACAATAAATGCAACAGACCTGTTTTCCAAATAAGGAAAATAGACTAAATATTTTAATCCGTACCCGACTCTTTCAGCATATTTAATATTTTCCGCGTACTCTCTCTCATAATCGTATTGGACAGCGTTTACATATTGATATTTAACACATGTTGCATAGCTGGACGGAATTTTGTTCCCATTAATTCCAATGATAACATCACCGTTCAAAATGCCCGCCTTAGAGGCAGGTGAGCCTGGTACCACATCAGTTATGGTCCTGATATCATTCTTATTGTATAAAATTCCGGTATAAAAATAGCTTGGACATAGAAAATTACCAGGAGTCTCGATCGAAACCTGTGGAAATTGATGAAGCATAATTTCAAAGATCCGGGGGCATTCTTTAATAATCGTTAATTCATCACCCGATATTTGATTTATTGATCCCTGCCATACCACCGGCGGCAATTTACTGGATTTTATCTCCTTTGCGTCCAGGAATTTAAGCGTAATTGTCAACAAATAGGTAACCGCAGTATATCCACTGGTAGTTTTGGATTCTGTGATTGGAATTTGACAGATCAGTTGCCCTGCCAGAGCAACACAGTATCAAGATACAAATATTTTTATGATACAATGGCGACTCAATCAATTTATGGAAAAGAATTTTGTTTTGTTCCGAAATGGAAGCATTGCCCGCTTCTTAATGAATGTTATGCTCGCCCGGGCCGGTATCACATGGTCTCGCTACTAGAAAATGAGGCAGTTACAAGGTTAATATCCTCCAATCTATCAAGCATATTTGCCCTTATGATGTTACTCTTTAAATCCGTAAAAAGGTTACATCATGAAACATGGGCTCGGGATTGGAATCTCAATTCCCGATCACGGGATTGCTGTTTATAATTTCCCGTTATATATATCGTCAATAGGAAATATTAAATCATAATCATTCCAATTCAAATTACCTTCAACAATTATGAACTCATTAAACTTCTTTTCGTCCATGTATTTACGAATCGAAGGATGTAACGAGGATTCAAGAAAGGGTTTAAAATCTATCAATCGATTTGATCCATCACTAAAAAAAACTCTAATGGCAAAATCGCCAATATATTTCGCTGATATAATTTCAATTAATTCGTATTGGAAATCAGTATATTCTTCAGTTATTCTCATTTAATCCGGGTATTTATTCTTTCAAATTCAATGTCCTTATGATATACAAAATAATCAATCCATTTTTGTACAATCTTTTCTGCATAGTTTTCTAAAAATACTTTAAAATCCTTAAGTTTACTATCTGTTAATGGTCTAAATCCTCTGATTGGTTTGATTTTGATTTCAACGATCTTGCCATCCACGATATAAAATTCAGCTTTGCTCTCGAAACCTTCAAATTTACATGTATTGGCTCGTGTTCATTCGAATAGAAAAAAATTAAAATTCCTAAATACTCAAATATTTTTGGCATGGAAATTTTTTTTACAAATTTAATTAATCCTTATTTCCAAAGCAACTTAACTCCTTTGCACCCATGCGAGCCGTCTTTGATTTTTGAAAGAACAGGACTTCAGGTAAAATGACGGGATATTATTGAACCTGCAAATGGATTAAATTGTAAATTTATGATATTGTCACCTTCGGGGCATTAATACGCATAATGGATAAATAGCAGTACCAAACAACCAAATCCTCGATATGAAACCAAATCTTTTATTATTTATCTTTTTTTTAATTGGATTTATCACTGAAGCAAATTCTCAATGGACTATTAAGCATCTCGATGAATCTGATTATCAGTATGATAACATCATAAAATTCAAAAATGATTCTTTTGGATTATTTATGGGTGATAAGTCTGAAATATTAAAAAGTGTTGATTTTGGTGAAACCTGGAATGTTATAGATATTAAAACCCAAATCAATGTGAAAGATTTTCAGTTTGTCACTGATTCCTTAATCTTTGCAATTGGTGATTATTGTATGGGAACTATTCAGAATATCACTGGTAAAATAATTAAATCTATTGATAATGGGGATACATGGGATTCCATAAATAGTTTTAACAAGAAACAATTAAATTCAATCTGGTTCTTTAACAGTGATTCTGGAATAGTTGCGGGATCCGATGGAATTTACCGATCCATAAATTCTGGTAATTCCTGGGATACGGCCTGGAGCATAAATAAATTTGGCTATCAATACGGAAGTATACAAGGTTTGAGTTTCCCAACCATGAAAACCGGATATGCAATTGGGGAAGGCAGAACACAGAATAATACGACAAATTTATTTGACGATTTTTTACTCAAAACATACAATTCCGGATTAACGTGGGATACAATAAAGACATTTCCCTATTCACTTACTACAATTCAATTCTTAAATCAAGACACAGGTTTTATTGGCACATCGTCAGGTATAATACTAAAAACAATTAATGGAGGCGATACCTGGAATGAAGCTCAGGTTACGGATAATTATAACTCGATAATGTCAATGCACTTCATTTCTAATACATCAGGATATGCAGCAGGGGCTCCTGATTCTTATATTCCGGAAGGATCAACCTCGTTTTTTATATCAAAAACCAGGAATGGTGGCGATTCATGGGAAAGTTATGATACGATTGGGATACCTTTAAATTCGGTATTTTTTATAAATGATACCACTGGATTTGTTTCTGGTTCATATAGTCTCATTATGAAATCAAATGGAATAATTAATGGATTACCTGAAGATTATCCATGGCGTTTGGCTGTTAATATTGATGAAACCGGGCCTTCCAATACTCATATAAAAATATTTCCTAATCCAACTGATGGAATTTTATGGTTTCAACAAAGTAACAGCACTCTACCCATAAAAACAATTAAATTAATGACTACTGCCGGGCGCATAGTTAATATCATGAAACCTGCATCAGATAATGAATTGTTGCAAATAGATCTATCTGAATTAGCACCAGGAATGTATTTTATTGAAGTAACGCATTCGAACAGCAATGAGATATTGAAAGTATTAAAGAAGTAAACCGATGCGCGGGGCAATTCATGTACAATAAGATTAATGACAGTGAAGCCGTATACTGCAAATATATTTTTCACACAATGCATCATACAAGATACGATGTTACCCGGGGTAATCCCTCAGCATGGCCAGTATCTTGTTCCCGGCATCGTCAAGGTTGTTTCCATAAGCAATGATCCCCTCTTTATGGCCACCCATAATGATAACTTCATTATTTGTGAGCCTTTCATTCAAACAAAGGTTTCTAACGGCCAGGGCAATTTCAGGCGTCCCGTATTCTGCTGTATATGGCGATGTAGGTAAAACCCCCGAGTACTTCTCCCATAGTTCAAGGCTGTGGATATGTATAACAGCCCTGGTTTCAGACCTGGCCTCATATACTGCTGCATGAGTAAGTGATTCAGCCGAAGCTCTTATTTTTCCTATACAACGGATTTCATTATTGACGATATCATAGTGATTAACCCTTACATAATCATCCTTAAATAATTTTTCCCTGCATCCTGTGGCAGTACCCGTAATCATGAACCCCTCTCCCGACCGGATGCTAATGTTTCCGTACCCTATGCCTCCGGGGTAACAGCCTATCAGACCCAATTGATATAGTTTGTTCCTCCATTTATTCAACAAACGGTAATTCGCATCAGAAAGACCGGAAATTTCTTCACTGAGCAGGCACTTGAATTTAATATAACCTTCCCCCATAATCATTTGGTTTTATTCAAACAGAATTTCTTTTCAGCTTTTTTTATCTGGAATAAGGTTCAAAATACTTTCCCTTTCGGCCTTGCAAATTCCCTTTTCTGTTATTAATCCGGTAATCAGACGGGCAGGAGTAACATCAAACGCATAGTTAGCCGCTTTACTGTTCATGTCAGTAATTAACATACTGATCATTTCTTCCTTATAAAGTCCCTGCATATACTTGATCTCTTCTGCACCACGCTCCTCGATTACAATTTCATTTATGCCATCTGCGATGGTCCAGTCGAAAGAAGATGAAGGCAGAGCAACATAAAAAGGAACATTGTTGTCCTTGGCAGCCAGGGCTTTAAGGTAAGTTCCGATTTTATTGGCCACATCCCCGTTCGTTGTAGCACGGTCACAGCCAACAATGACCATATCAACCATCCCGTGCTGCATCAGGTGTCCGCCCGTATTGTCGGCAATAATGGTACACGGCACGCCGTGTTGCTGAAGCTCCCATGCGGTCAGCCTGGATCCCTGGTTACGGGGCCGAGTTTCATCCACCCAAACATGAATGTTAATGCCCTTGTCATGAGCCAGGTATATAGGAGCTGTCGCAGTGCCATAGTCAATACAGGCAAGCCATCCGGCATTGCAATGGGTTAAAATATTCACCTGTTTGCCATTCTTTATCCGGGCAATCTCTTCAATAACAGGCAGGCCTGTCTCCCCAATTCTATGGCAATTTTCGCGTTCCCGGTCAATTATATCCTGTGCTGTCTTTTTTGCTATTTTGATTTTATCAGCCAGTGAATTTCCTTTCTTTATTTCATTTACCATAGCGTTCAACGACCAGGTGAGATTGACAGCCGTAGGCCTCGACGATGCAAGGAACCGGGCCGTCTCCTGGATAAACCCATCAATATTTGATTCCCCCCTGTACCCAACCAAAGAAAGATACATTCCTGCGGCTGCTGTGGCGCCTATGAGGGGGGCCCCCCTGATCGTCATATCACAGATGGCGGAATATACATCCTTTACCGTATAAAGTTGCTTCATTTCAAATCTGAACGGCAGCAAGGTCTGGTCAATGACCTGAACAACAGGTACCCTTCCGCCAGTTATGCTGATAGTCTCAAAATGCTTTCCATTTATATTCATGTTAAAAATGCTTTATGACAACTCAGGATTATCCAATACTTTTCGTAATTTAATTCTTCTAAACTAAAATATACCAAACTCATTAAAGTAATTATGAAATTGACCCTTATTTCCCCTGGAAAATTTCCCGGAAATTCATTTGCGTTGCCAATTTCCGGATTCTGTTTTTGATGCCAAAATGGTGACATAGGTGTACTCTTTTGATTATTACAAAAAATGAATTGCAAATATCATCACCTGAAATTAATTATATGAACAATCTCTTAAAGTGGTTTTATTCGCAATAATTGCTCTTTCATTTTGTAATGTGAAAAGGAAAATTCCGGCAATGACTTACCTGATTCGTAACTGAATAAATTAGGTTCAATGACTGAATTTTATAAATTTGGTCATTTAATCACTTTGGCGATGAAAATGCATTTATTCGATAACCTGTTTTGTAGAAATAATACGCCCCATAAATAAAAAATCCCGACCATGAAAAGAAGAGATTTCCTGAAGGTATCCGGCATAGGCACCACTGCCTTAGTTTCATCTGTTTACTTGCCTTCTGTTTTCCAGGAAAGGAAAATCAAAATTGGCCTTATCGGTGCCGGATGGTATGGCATGGTTATTTCCCGTGCCGCGCTTAAAGCCGGAGGTGTCGAAATTGCCGCGGTTTGCGATGTCGATTCGGATCACCTCAATAGCAGCGCCGATGAACTTGAAAAGCTCCAGGGAACCCGCCCGAAAACGTTCAAATATTACCCTGAATTGCTTGATCAGAAAAACCTTGAAGTGATCTTCATCGGCACTATGCCGCATTGGCATGCGCTCCAGTTTATCGCTGCCTGCAAGAAAGGATTCGATATTTATTGCGAGAAGCCGCTGTCGTATGACGTGATGGAAGGCCTGGCCATGGTGGATGCCGCAAATAAAGCCGGCAATATTGTGCAGGTTGGGTTTCAGCGCAGGCAAAGCAATGCATTTAAAAAAGCGAAAGAATTTATAAACAGCGGACGGATTGGGAACTTGCACCAGGTGGTGGCACAGATAAATTTCAACCCTGTATTGAAGGAAACCACGGTTCAGGATCCCCCGGCAAGTCTCGACTGGGAGGAGTGGTGCGGTCCAGCCCCAAAGCTCGATTATCGCCCCAGTATCGGTCATATGGCCTGGCGTCTTGAAAAGGAATACGGGAACGGGCACCTGGTTGATTGGGGGATCCATCATATTGACATCATCCGGAAAATTATGGATGAGGAGATGCCTGATGAATTCATTGCCAGGGGCGGAATTTACGCGTTGAAAGACCAGATCACTACGCCCGATACGCTTACAGCCAACCTGAATTTCAAAAAAGCACCGGTGATATGGCAGCACAGGTTATGGGGCAACGGGGATGCAACAGCCGAATTCAGCAACGGAATATATTTCCATGGTGATAAAGGCACCCTGTTTGCGCAGGATTCAAAGGTGGTGATCTTTCCGGCGGGAAAGGACAGTAAACGTGAAGATATGGATATCCCTACCCCTCAGATGCAGGAGGATCACGTGGCCAATTTTCTGCAGGCTGTCAGGAACAAGGATAAGACACTGATCACCTGTGATCCCGAAGATGCATTTAAATCCACGGCAACTGTTCAGCTTGCGATGATCGCATACAACACCGGTTCAATCGTCAAATGGGATCAGAAGAAGCACGAAATAATGGATAATTCCGAAGCATCCGCCCAACTGAAAAGGGAATACCGGAAGCATGAGCATCCATAGGGTAACCTGTGAGGTTGATACCCATAATCGGGAAAACGCGTCGGAACCTGTAAAATGGGCTATTGTTCCTTTATTAATTTAAACGTATGATTATCAATAATTAAGAAATAAATACCACTTGGTAATTGCTCACAATTCAGCGATTCACCGTTTAAAATCATATCCATGATCGTACGTCCATATAGATCGCATATTTTTACTTTGTATGGTTTTTGCTGATCCGAACGTATTTCTAACATTGAGTTAAAAGGATTCGGATAAATTAGAATTTCATTAGGCACTGATTCATGGATCCCGGTTGCATCAATAATTATTAGTTTCCCATTTTCATAAATGAACTCATAATTTTTTGCATCCCCTCCTGAAGGAATAATATCATAGGTGCCAACCGGACTGGAGACGTTTGCCCTACATAGTATTATCGGTTTAATTGTTATTGAGCTGGTGTCATCGCTGCCGATAAACCCTTTATAATCCAAATCAAAAACAGGGTTATCCTCACCGACATTTCGAACAATACCCAAAGCCTTTACATTTAATACTGCTTTGTTAATAATGATGCTCCTGGCAATTTCAGGTGAACATGTGTAATTGGAATCCCCTTTCTGAACGGCAGTGAGAATGCATTGACCTGCACCAACAATATGAACCATGCTATCCATTACAACAGCTACATCCGGGTGATCTGTCTTATAGGAAACAGCAAGGCCGGATAAAGCAATTCCGCCGGGAGCAAAATCTTCATCACCGTATGTTTTCGGGGCAATGTCATTAAGCATAATAGTCTGATCGGCTTTTGCAATGGACAGGGTTCCTTCAATAGTCTCTATTACATAGTTGTTATCAATTCCACCTGTTAATAATATCGGATAATTTCCTGCATTACTTTCCAGGGTAGCGGTAGTATAGATTGAGGGTAATTCACTTAAATCAGAAAGAGTGTCACCTGACACAAACCCTTCAAAAGAAATTGTAAGATCAGGATTGGGCTCCCTGTATTTACGCAACTTATTGTCTGCCCGGGCCACAAGGACAGCTTTATGTATCTCCAGCAGGTAAGCAATTTCCCCGGCTGCATTAAAATTTACGTTTCCTGGCTGATTGGCGAATAACGTACAAGATCCTGCATTGATAATTTGTAATTTTCCATCGGTAATTGAAACAATACTTTCGTCCCCTGAAGTAAATTGAACCGGCAACCCTGAGTTTGATGTGGCCTGAATAAGTACATCTGTGTCACCATATACAATATGATCACTAAGCTCAATAGAGATATTCTGGTTTCTTTTTTGGGTTGTAAAAATCTGCGGATTATTTTCTGTTGTTCCAAGTAAATAACTTTCCGTTCCGGGATCTCCATTATATTCTATCACAATTACTGTGTAACATGTGCCGCCTGTAAGCCCAGACACAAATAGCTCATTATTTGGAAAACTCCCGTTTCCCACACAAAACCAACCCGATTCCACTTGTTCACCTTTTCCAAAAGTTTCATCCGGAGAATAAAATTTTCCATCTGTAAGCATTGGATTGCCGGATCCGGCCACAGAAATGAAAATTGCTCTTTTATCCCCATTTCCTTGTTTAAAAAGTATTTTTGCCGATGAATCAGTAACATTGTCGAAACTTAAATTTGATGCCATCACCGTAGGTTTAGACGGAATTATTGAGATATTATCAAACCATGCTTTACCCTTGATGCCATTGGGCCAGTGACACCATATATCAACTTCACCGGATGGCGGAGAAGTAAAGGCAAGTTCAACAGGAGTCCAATTAAAAGTTCCGGTTAAATAGGGCGATTGATACCAAAGGTCCGCAATAACAAAATTTGCACCAATCCCTGATTTATCAGGCTCACCTGTAATATTCTCACCTTTTATATATCCTCTTAACAAATACGGTTTCCCGGGTTTTAAACCCTCAATATTCTGTATCCAGCGGGTATCGTTTCCATTTCTGTTTTCAATACAGATAGCCCTGGAACTGTTCATTCCGGATCCTGTTGAATCCCAATAATGAAACCCGTCATTAGGGTGCCAGGCATTATAAGTCCATTCAAAAACAACATTACCGAAACCTTCCTCAAAGGATCCATTTTTTACAATCGATTGATATGGACTAACTTTAACAGACAATGTCTTCCCCTCTGATACATTTCCGGACCCATCACGGGCTTTAATCGTGTACTTGTACAAGGAATCCGTGAAATAACCATTATCCACATAGGATGTAAGCGGGGTAGTCTGAATAAGTGAGTCATTTCTATAAACCTCATATCGGGTAACGCCTATATTATCATGACAGCTATTCCAGTATATTGAAATAGTATTCCTTGAGGCTTTACCTGCATATAAATGATCCGGTATCGAAGGCGGTGTCCAGTCTTCATAATTTTCAGGGAAAATAACCTGCGTTTCTCCATAGGATGGGGAATCAAACTGGTTGATATCAAAAATATACGGCCACCACGAATTAAGTATTCCTTTCGTTCCATCATTCGTTAAAATGTCGATATCATTGTGAACTCCTGAATTTTTTGGAATATGTTCGCACCACCAATAATACCATTGCTCATTGTCTTCATTCCAATCCTTTGCATTCATACGGGTTGCTTCTCCACTCAAATCAGGATAATTGTACCAACACTTTTCAAATGTATTTACATAGGAATTCACATAGAAATTATCATAATTAGCCCCGGAATTATACACGCACATACCGATTCCGCCGGTAATGAAGGTTGAGTCTTTAAATGTCAGATCCGGAACAACGGATTGATTTATATAAACAGAAATATCAGGGCCGATTGCAAAAATTTTCACGCGGTATTTTTTGTTTATTTCAATAGGATAGGAAGAGGACTTTAAAGGAATGTACTGGTTATTGATTTTAGCGAGTATAATCCTACCCGTAGTCGCATCCAGGCCTAAATAATAACCTTTACATTTGTCAGTTCCGTAACTGTATTCTGATGTCCTGAATAGAAATCCGGCGCTTGAACCGGCAGTATTGCCCGATAAATGGATATCCCCTTCAAATAAAAAGTCAGAAGTAATGATCGGGACTATGCCTTCACAATAGATTGATTTAGCATAATTTGTATTAGGAATACTATATCCCGGATTACCATATCCCCAATTGCCATCATTCCAATGTGTGCTATTGCTGTTAAAAGACAGGTTATTCGGAAAAAAGCCATAATTTCTTATTGCTCCCGGAGGAAAATGGGCGGTACCGACCTGCGCATTACCCGTGGAGGTAAATCCAGGCGAATAATTGTGGGCATCGGTCAATATAAATCGTTGCCAATCGTTCATTTTAACAAGTTGTGCAGACCTGTTTGTTCCTGCGAGATCATATGTATTCCACACCGGATATTCCCATTTTCGGGGCCAGGAACTCCCAATTCTGTTCAACATAATATTTTCAATCATATGGGCCGTATTCTCCAACATAAATCCTGCATTTTGATGTGATTCCCTGCCAAAACCATACACAACAAATCTTTTTGAGCAATTTATCCCAGTGATTGGTCCTCCGTTTATCCAATACGCATCATTTCCTGCCATCGCTGTTTCCCAAAAACCGGTGTGATGAGGGGCAAAAATCCAAACGGCATCAATAGCTCCGGATTCAACTTTCTCCACAATATTAAATCGTTCGTCATTAATAATACCCCTATAATCTGCACGATAGTAAGTTCCGACATCATAACCCTGATTAATAAGCAGAACATAATTTTCAGGAGTAAAAGTCACCTCGGGATCGGTATCCGGTGGGAATTCATTTAAAGTAATTTTTTGTACTACATTCCATTTTACGGTTCCACCCGAAGCAACCCATAAAGCTTTTATATATTCCTTACAAAGCGTATCGACATTCCGGAATCGAAAATACTCAGAAACTTTTTGGTTATTCTGCGACGATCCGAGATAAGGATCGTATTCCAGGACTAACGCATTATATTCCGTTCGAACTATTTTCTGACCCTGAACATGAATGAAAGTTAAAACCATGAATACAATCACAAATAGGATCCTCAAAATCTGAGGCAGGCTGAAGGGGTTATTTTTCATGACAGGTAGGTTATATATCACCTTTTCAGGTTTGATTTCCCGCAGTAAGAAATTGACCAGGCCGTTCGTGAAAATAAATGTAATCAATCAAGGAAATGATGTCAATAAAATATTGATCAACCCGCAGATAATCTTTGCAGACATCCATAAATTGACTGTCAGGATGGAAATTCAGATGATGCAATCATGCCTGGAATCCTTGATCATGCCCTTTTTGTTTGAAATACGCGGCAGATTTAGGATGGAATAGAAGAACGGCAACCACTATCAGCAATATCGTATGCATGATCACTTCGGATGCGGAATGAAAAAAGCTGAGAATGATATGGTAAATTAACCAAATCACGGCAAGCCACCGGGCCCAGTTTATGCCATAAAACAGCAGGATTCCGCAAAACACGGCAAGAACTCTCACAATCAATACCCATATAATTTCAAGCCGGTTAAAACCGGGATCGAAGTATTCTTTTAAGTGATAGGCGAATCCGGTAATCCCTGCCAGAACAAACAGGATGGATACGATTATGACAGCAATAGGACGTTTTTTCATGTGATATGTATAGAGTTGAAGAAATTGCTAAAGGGTGTAACAATTTACAAATGAAATGTATTCAAATTGTTATGTAATCGCAAATGTTCACGAGATACCCGCGATTCTGCAAATCGCCACCAATGCGGATAACCTCCCTGGTTACCGGTGCATAAACTATGCAAAAGAGCAGGAAAATGTGATCTAAATATGATCCTTCCGTGACTTTTGCGTGACACTTATTCTGGAATTTTACAAGACAATTATAGCACAAACTAAAACATCGTTTTATTAAATGTTAGTACTATGAAAAAAATAACCTTTACCCTATCGATGCTGATGCCATTCCTTGGTATTACAGCTATTGTGAACGCCCAGGCTGATCCTGATACAGCGCAGGTTGTCAGTATTGACCGTTTCAGCATGGAGGCCGGTCATCTTATGGTGAGAGATGAAACCAACGGATTGCCCGGTCCCAACGAGCCTGTCGATTTCGATGTGGAACCTTTCATAACTAAAGGTCATGGGCCCAATGGCGAGTTGATCGCCTACTACAATTTCGACGTGCAGTCAACGACACCAGCTCCTATATACGTGTTGTTTCGTGAAGGAGAATCAAACCCGGTGGAAGGTCAATTGAACATTATCGACGATATCCCGGGGGATATGGATTACAACGACTTCTGGGAGGTCCAGAAGGTAACTGTTCCCATGGATTATGTGGCAAATACCGTCACCAGCTATGCCCAGATTATGGATTCCGCTTACACTATCGAAGAAACGACAACCCTGGTCAATTGCCCGGTGGTACCGCAAGGTTCTACTGCCAAATGGCGTAAGGGAGGTGAAAGTCCGGAGCTAACCCGAGGCTGGTACCGGGGAATGGTCGTGTATTACTTTAATTTCTTCGAAAAAGCCCTGATGACCGATGAATCGGATATGGTTCCAACATCTCCGATATATGTGACATTTAACACCAACCCCGACCAGGAAGGCGGCGGACCGGGATCCGGATTTGTAACGGATATGGCTACCGGTAGAACCCACAACGTAACGGCCACATTGCCCGACGATGATAGTTATTCGCCCCTTTGGTGGGTAAGTGTATACGATAATGCAGATTATGACAGTGTTCACGATCTGGCATCCGCAGAAGCGGCCAACATCCTGGCATCGGGTGTGGCTAACGTAAACTGCCCGATAGTGGCCGAGTTTGCATCAATCGATCGTTTCAGCATGGAAGCGGGCCACCTGATGGTCAGAAATGACACAAACGGACTGCCCGGTGCCAACGAGCCTGTCGATTTCGATATGGGGCCCTTCATCACCAAAGGACTCGGACCACTGGGAGAAATGATCGCCTATTACAACTTCGATGTGCAGCCCACCACACCTGCTCCGATCTATGTGTTGTTCCGCGAAGGTGAGTCAAGTCCTGTGGAAGGCCAGATGAACATTATCGACGATATCCCGGGTGAAGCGGATTACAATGATTTCTGGGAAGTTCAGAAGGTCACCGTGCCGATGGATTATGTGGCCAATACGGTGACTGGTTATGCCCAGATCATGGATTCGGCATATTCGATCGAAGAAACCACAACCCTGGTTAATTGCCCGGTGGTACCCGAAGGTTCCACTGCCAGTCTGCGCCTGGAAACTGAAAGTCCGGAGCTAACCCTTGGCTGGTACAGGGGAATGGTCGTCTACTATTTTAACTTTTCAGAAAAAGCACTTATGACCAATGAGTCGGATATGGTTCCGACCTCACCGATCTATGTGACGTTTAATATCAACCCGGATGAGGAAGGCGGGGGACCGGGATCAGGTTTTGTGACGGAATCTGAAACAGGAAGAACACATAACGTAACTGCTACCCTGCCCGACGATGAAAGCTATTCACCCCTGTGGTGGGTCAGTGTATACGACAATGCTGATTTTGACAATGTACACGATCTGCAATCCGTACAGGCAGCCAACATCCTGGCAGCCGGGGTGGCCAACGTGAACTGCCCGGTTGTTATGGTTGAACAGGCAACCGGAGTGCCGGATCATGCCGGAAATTCATCAGATATCCAGCTGGATCAGAATTTCCCAAATCCGTTCCATAATTCGACTGAAATAAGATTCTCTATCAACAAAGCCACAAGGGCATCCATGAGAGTATTTGACATACACGGGAAACAGGTCGCCGTTTTAATGGACGAGAACCTGCAGCCCGGTGCCTATTCAGCCATTTGGAACGCTGATAATGAGGCAGGGGGAATCTACTTTTATACACTTTCAACCGGAAGTTACAGGGTGACCAAAAAAATGACGCTCCTGAAATAAACTTCCGGATGTCAATAATCAATCAGGCTGCATTAATCCCTGATTGGATTCCGATCACAATTGCGAACCTCGAAAAACCGCCTGAAATTACTATATTTCAGGCGGTTTTCTATTCCCTGTAACCTTGCATGAAAAATTTATATTATTGGAATTAATAGATAAAGAATGGATAGTTTAGAAAAAAATGAACATTCAGACTGCCCTTTTTGCAATGTAAGTGCGGATAGGGAAATCCTAATTGAAAATCAGGATGTGTATTGCATGTCTGACCTGTTTCCCTTGACCAAAGGACATACTCTTATTATTCCCAGGCGGCATTGTGCCGGTTATTTTGATCTTTCCCCGGAGGAACAGGTTTCATGCTGGAAAACGGTCAATGAACTGAAAACTGTCTTATCAGATAAATATCATCCCGATGGTTTTAATGTAGGAATTAATATAAATGAAGCAGCGGGACAAACGGTTTTTCATGTCCACATCCATTTAATTCCACGCTATAAGGGTGATTTTATAAATCCTTACGGGGGAGTCAGGGGGTTTTTTACCATCATGTAAAAGTACCCGTCGACAATCGTTTCCAGGGCTGAGGTTATGCAGTCAATGTCTTTCTGGCTTCCCTGTCGGGATCGTTCATTACCCCGCACTGATCATCAAGGATCATGGTTTCTCCGTTTGCCGCCTTGTACCTTGGCCATTCAGGGAGTCCGGCACCTTCAGGATTCCCGGTTTTCATGAATTGCACAAGTGCATCCGACATTTTTACGGCCAGTTTCCTTGGTCTTTCGCCCCCTCCTGTGTGAGATATCTGTACATCCGTATTATAAAACCAGAAACCGATATCCATGGTATGGAAAGCCCTCAACCTGCCATCAAAGAGAGGCGTATTCCATCCGAACCAGGCGAGATATACAGGTGCCTGCTGCTGTGTCTTTGCATTGGCTGTTGTAATCGTTTGCAGCCTGTTGCTTAATGCCATTGATAATATTTCGATGGGCTTTTTTCCGGGGAAGCTTTTTGCATATGCATCAATAATATTTGATGCATTTTCGGCCAGTGAAACACCAAAGCCTCTCATTGTTTTAGCCTTGCGAAATTCAATCAGCAGAAATCGCTGTCAGTTTGTTATCAAAACTATAATATCTACATTTACGCAGGCATTTTTGAAAACCTGAACAGCCTTTAATCCCCTTTTATTTCTCCTTAATGTATACCCGGTTAAAGCAATCTATTAAGGCCCTGGCGCCCAGAAGCTTCCTGTATAAGCATGAAAACAGGCTTAGAAGCATTTACTCCCTTTTTTACCGGGGCAGAAAATATTACTGCAATATTTGCCAAAGAGGCCTGAGAACTTTCATTCCGATACACGATGGAGATATGCTTTGTCCGCGTTGTGGCAGCCTGGCCAGAAATAGAAGGTTATATGATGTTTTGCAAAAAGGCTTATTAACCGCGGGCCACACCATCCTTGATTTCTCGCCTTCGCGGAGCCTTTACCGGATTTTAAAGAGCACTAAGGATATTGCTTATTTAAGTTCAGATTTTTCGGATGAATTTCTGGCGGATTACCATTTTGATATTACCCATATTGATCTTGCTGATAACAGCATTGATCTGGTGATCTGCTATCACATTTTAGAACATATTGAAAATGATGCCGGCGCAATGACGGAACTTTACCGGGTTCTGAAAACCGGTGGCGCCTGCCTGATTCAAACTCCGTTCAGGGAAGGGGATATCTATGAGAATCCATTAATAAAAGATCCTGAACAAAGACTAAAACATTTTGGGCAGGCCGATCATGTGAGGATATACTCTGTGGAAGGATTAAAAAGCAGGTTATCCGTTGCCGGTTTCGAAGTTGAAGTAATGGCATTTAATGAACCGGCGGATAATAAATCGGGTTTTAAAGAAAATGAGTATATTTTATTGTCCAAAAAAATATAAAAATCCCGCTGAAAGAAATTGGCGGCTTCCTGTTGTATGAAAAATTAGCGGTAACAAAAGTAAATTGAAGCGTTGATAAAACAGAAGGGATAAAATGAAACAATTCTGCAGGATTGTTAATTTTACCGCTGGCAACGCAAAACCGCCATTGGATGAATGTTAATAATTATAAAAATTACTTCTTTATAGGGATCGCCGGAACCGGCATGAGTGCTATTGCCCAGTACATGAAGGGTAACGGCTTCCGGGTAGCCGGATCCGACCGGTTGTTCTGCGCCGGTGATAAAATGCAGATCCAGGAGCAGTTTGAAAGGCTCGGGATAAATTGTTATTCACAGGACGGATCAGGAATTACCACGGATACACAGCTGGTGGTTGTTTCCACGGCAATCGAAGAGAATAACGTCGAGTACCGAAAAGCAAAAGAATTGGGAATTCCTGTGATGAAGCGGTCTGAATTGCTTGCAGCCATATCAAAGGACGCAAAAACGATTGCAGTGGGCGGTACTTCAGGGAAATCGACAACTACGGCAATGATATTTCACATATTGCAGGAAAACGGGTATTCCCCGTCACTGATGACCGGCGCAGGTTTGACTTCATTACAGAAACAGGGGCTTCCCGGAAATGCCTGGGTTGGAAAAAGCAACTGGCTGGTTATCGAATCGGATGAATCAGATGGCTCGATTGTGGATTATTACCCTGAAATAAGTGTATTGCTTAACATCGACAGGGATCATAAGGAGTTTGACGAACTCATGCAATTGTTTTCCACCTTCAGGGAGCACACACACGGAACTTTTATTGTAAACAACGACCATGAATTAACACGCAAACTATCCCGAAATTTAAAAAATGATTTTGGAACCGGAGCTGATGTGGGTTTCAATGGAAAGGATTTTGACCAGCACGGATTTCAAATTAAATTCACTGTAAACGACGTCCCCTTTACCATCCCCGTTCCGGGCAGGCATAATATGGAGAATGCCATGGCGGCTGTAGCTGTGGCAGGAGCAACGGGTATTTCCGTGGCCGGTTCGGCCAAGGCTCTTGAAAGTTATACGGGGATTTACAGGAGAACTCAACTGGTGGGACAAAAAAACGGAATTTCCGTAATTGATGATTTCGCACATAACCCGTCAGAAGTGGAGGCTGCCATTAAAGCCTGTCAACTGATCAGCGCCCGTGTGTTCGCCTGGTTCCAGCCACATGGATTCGGTCCCTTGCGGTTTATGCACAAGGAACTTGCAGAAAAAGTAAGCGGTGTGTTAAGAAAGGAAGATTCTTTTATAATGTCGGATGTGTATTATGCCGGTGGAACCGTAAACAGAGACATCGGACCGGAGGTTGTAATTAATGCCATTCAAAAGGCCGGCAGGAATGCATTATTGTTGAACGACCGGTCGGCTTTGCCCGCCGCACTATGGGAAATGGTCAAGCCAGGGGATTCTATTTTATTAATGGGTGCACGCGATCCATCCCTGTCGGATTTCGCAGTGGAGGTGCTGGATGGGCTGCAGGACATTTGAAGGGCCCTTTTGCAGGTTTCCCCGCATTTTAATTTCAATACATTGAATTCGCATGCCTAAACAATGACATAATACCATTGTTCTTATCAGTAAATCGTAGTACATTCCACAGCTGAAAAACCAAAATGAAATAATATATAAAAGAATGAAAACATCAATCGTATTGACAATGGGCTTCCTCCTGCTGTGTTTATCATCCTGCAACCGGAAAGCAGAACAGAAAACGGATCTATCCTCCAATCCATTTATGAAGGCCAGTACCTTGCCATTCCAGGCGCCTGATTTTACAAAAATCAGGAACAGTGACTTTTCACCTGCTTTTGAAGAAGGGATCAGGGTGCAATTGGCAGAAATTGACAGTATTGCCAATAATCAGGAGGATCCCACATTTGAAAATACACTGGTGGCTCTTGAAAAAAGCGGCGAGCTCCTTCGCCGGGTTAACGGGGTATTCAATATGCTTTCGGGAGCAAACACGGATTCGGTGTTGCAAAAGCTGAGCGAAGAAATTGCTCCAAAACTGGCATCTATACAGGATGCTGTTTATCTGAACAATGCCCTTTTTGAAAGATTTAAAAAAATTTATGAAAAGAAAGATCAGCTCGGTCTGGATAAGGAATCAGCCCGATTGCTCGAATATTATAATAAACAGTTTTTACGGGCAGGTGCCAATTTATCCGCCGAGGATAAATCGAAGCTAAAAAAGTTGAATGAAGAGGAAGCAGGACTTGGTGCCAAATTTACGAACCAATTGCTGGCTGCCGCCAAAGAGGGCGCTTTTTTCACCGACGACGCCGAAAAACTCTAAAGGTCTGTCGGAAGGGGCCCTGAATTCTGCAGCAAAGAATGCTGAAACTGCCGGTAAAAAAGGTAAATGGATGCTTCCTTTGCAGAACACCACCCAGCAGCCTGCTTTGCAATCCCTTGAGAACAGGGACACACGGCATAAATTATTTGAGGCCTCGGTAAACCGTGCTGAAAAAGGAGGAGCCAATGATACCCGCACGACTATTGTGCGACTGGCTGAAATACGCGCCGAAAAAGCATCTCTCATTGGATTTCCGAGTTATGCGGCTTGGAATCTGCAGGATCAGATGGCCAAAACTCCGGAGACGGTTCAATCCTTCCTTAAGAAACTTATTCCCGCTGCTACAGCCAAAGCACGAAATGAGGCGGCAGATCTCCAGGCTGTCATTAATAAAGAAAATGGCGGATTCCAACTGGAACCATGGGATTGGAACTATTATGCTGAAAAAGTGCGTAAAGCACGTTACGATCTGGATGAAGATATGATAAAACCTTATTTTGAAGCGTTCAACGTACTGGAGAATGGTATTTTTTATGCTGCCAACCAGCTTTACGGATTCACGTTCAAACGAAGGACAGATATCCCGGTGTACAACGAGGATATGCGGGTTTATACCGTATACGACAAAGACAGCAGCGAACTTGGCCTGTATTACTGTGACTTTTTCAAACGCGACAACAAATCAGGCGGTGCCTGGATGAGCAATGTGGTGGATCAATCAAAACTAATGGGTACAAAACCGGTTATTTACAATGTTTTCAACTTTACTAAACCTGCGCCTGGTGAGCCCGCACTGATCAGTTTTGATGATGTGACCACTATTTTCCACGAATTCGGCCATGCCCTGCATGGAATGTTTGCCGATCAGACATATCCCAGTTTGTCAGGGACCAATGTAGCGCGCGATTTTGTGGAGTTTCCATCGCAATTTAATGAGCATTGGGCTTTGGAACCTAAAATTCTGCAACATTATGCCCTGCATTACAAAACTCACGAACCCATGCCACAGAAACTGGTGAACATGATTGTCAAATCACAGCAGTTCAACCAGGGATATATGCTCACAGAATTACTGGCTGCAGCGGATCTTGATATGGAATGGCATACAATTCATGCCGGTGATTCGATAAAATCTGTTGACGCTTTTGAAGCTGAAGCGCTGAAACGCACTAACCTGAATCTTGCGCAGGTTCCTCCCCGTTACCGTTCCTCTTACTTTCTTCATATTTGGGGCAATGGATATGCAGCCGGTTATTATGCATATTTATGGACTGAAATGCTGGATGACGATGCTTATGTATGGTTTAAGGAAAATGGCGGAATGACAAGGGAAAACGGACAGCGATTCCGTGATATGATCCTTTCACGCGGTAATACGGAAGACTATGATAAAATGTTTTACGATTTCCGGGGTCATCAGCCTGACATAAAACCGATGCTTGAAGATCGCGGGTTGATCGGAAAATAAATACGATTACTCGATGATTAGTTTTCCGGTGTAAATAATTCCATCATCAGTGATCCGGAACATATATAAACCTTTGACTATTCCCTTTATTGAAACAGGTACGTTATTATCGACTGCCTGTTTCATTACTTCCCTACCCTGCATGTCGAACAGGATAAGTGTGGAGTTAGTAAGCGGAACGTCCGCATCAAATGATACAGATTGAGAAGCCGGGTAATAACGGATTGTCACCAGTTACCTGTACGGTGTTCTTTCAAAAGTTCCATTTAAACCGCAAAAAGCCAAAAAGAAAATTTTCGGTATATCCCTTTTCAAGCTGGCCATTGAAAGATTGTATGATGAGCGACAGATCCATATTGTTTGTTAAAGAATAGGATAATGACGGGCTTATAAACGTACCCCGGGGATTCGGAAAATAAAGCACTGCCAAGCGTGAAATTGAAAAGAGGGGTAATCAGGTAGCTTCCCTGCAGCATCAGCGAAAATTCGGAAAAAGACAGGTTTTTTGCCGACAGGGTCATCGTATAGTAATCGGCAAAATTACTCATGCCTGAATTTTTATTCTGGTTATACAATATTTCGAACTGAACCGTCGATGAATTTCTAAATGTATATTCGCTTCCTATGGAGGCAACCAATAAACCCGTGGTATCTCCGAAATTCTTTACGGGTTGAAAATAGGAAAACTCTCCCCTGAAGGATGCCGACCTGATATTCCCTGACCAGCCAGCGCCAAGGACATAATCCTCTTCGTTAAATAATCCGCCCAAAAACTGGATATCATAATTCCATTTATTGAAACGGTATAGGGCGGCGGACGTGATTTTATAATTATTATCCAGCTTGACGGCCATTTCCAGGGTTGAAGTGCTGCTGGTGAAGTATTGCATCCGGATGGCATCGCATCCGGGTTTTTCTATATAATCAAAATCATAAAACGAAGACACATTGAAGAGGTCATTGGGATTCCAGGTAAAGCATTGTCCCCAGTTGATCCGCTGCCTGCCAATTCGCAACTGAAATTTATTGTTTATATAATCGATATAAGCCCTGTCGATTCTGACATTAAATACATAGGAATCGCCCGTTAATATGTTTTTTGACAACTCCACTGATCCGTCATCCTGTTCTATAAGTTCAGGGTAATACGGATTGGTTTTAACCGTTTCTCCCATGATAATCCGGTTTCTCAATTCCAATGAGGTATTTAAGGTATTTGATGAATTGTGCCAGTTGAAGTTAAGCCGGTTGTGAATTAAGTTATCAAATAACCAGCTGTCATTTGAACGCTGATAGGTAAATGAGGGCATCACAGACAGATATCCGTTTACTGACCCGTTTTTTGAAAGGGTATCCTGTCCAAAGGTGAAGTCAGAAAGAAGGATCAAGCTGAAGGACAACCACCGGTTCAGACTAGGCTTTAACATCTGAAACAACAATTCCATCCTGAATTGTAATTACCCGTTTTGCTTTGTTTACAACCCGTTGGTCATGTGTGGAGAAAATGAAAGTTATGTTTTCTTCCCGGTTTAGTTTTTCCATTATTTCAAGGAGATTTTCGGTTGATTTTGAATCGAGATTGGCAGTTGGCTCATCGGCAAGAATGAATTTTGGCTTCGATGCCAATGCCCTTGCCACGGCAACACGTTGCTGCTGTCCGCCGGACAACTTGTTGGGACGGCTATCCATCCTGTCTCCCAGGCCCACCTCATTCAGCAATTCAACGGTTCTTTCGTTTCTTGCTTCATTGGACCATCCCTGCAGGTGCATGATAAATTCCACATTTTCCCTGGCTGTAAATACAGGGATAAGGTTGTATGCCTGAAAGACAAATCCGATATTTCGCATCCTGAAATCTGTCTTTTGCCGGCTCGTGAGTCCATTTATTCTTACACCGTCAATAAATACATCCCCCCTGGTCGGATCATCGAGGCCCCCCAGAATATTAAGCAAAGTGGTTTTCCCTGAACCGGAGGGACCCACAATTGCAGTAAATTCACCAGTTTCAATGTTTAGATTAATGCCGTTCACCGCATGTACCGGCAGCGATTCTTCATCGTATACTTTATACAAATCCCTGATTTCTATTATATTCATTTCACAAATTTTTTACCTCATCATTCATCATTCATCACATTCATCATTCATAATTCATCATTCATAATTCATCATTCATAATTATTTAGTTCTGATTGCTTCCGACGGATTGAGCTTTAATGCCTTATATGCCGGATAAAGCGATGAAATAATACCTGCCATGATCACCATAAGGCTTGTAACCAGCATGGTTTTGGAATCGATAACAGGATATACAAGGGAGGAGTACCCTATTTCTGCGAAGGCATCTTTCCAAAAAAAGAGGTTAACGCCTGTACGGCCCAGATACTTCGAAATTAAATACCCAATTATTATACCCGTAATTCCACCGGTCAGCGAAAGATAAACTGTTTCGAGCATGATCATGGTGAAAACCCTTAACCTGTTCATTCCAATAGCCATCAGCATTCCCAGTTCCCTAACCCGTTCCATGATAACCATAAGCATGGTGTTGATTATCCCAAAACACAAAGCCAGCAGTATAATGATGATAAAAAGGTACATGTATTGATTCATGGCACTAACAAGATATCCAGCTTCAGGACTGAGAAGTTGCCAGTCTTTTACATCAAGATCTGGAAAATTTCCGGCAATGACCTTTTCCGCTTCCGCAGTTTTGTCGTTATTCTCCAACAAGATGGCAATCTCATGTGCATCCTGGCTTTTCAGTCCGGTTAGCCGGCATATATCATTAATTCTTACAAATACATTTGCTTCATCAAACATCCCATTGTCGGTGCGGTAAATGCCCGAAATTCTGAACGCACCGGCTGTTATATCCTTATTGATATCCTGAACCGTGATTATTATTTTGTTTTTTAAACCGACTTTTAATTTTTGAGCCAGTCGTTCACTGATGACAATGGGATTTTTCCCCTTTTCGCCGAGATATTTTCCTTCTATTATTTTTGAGCTGAGTAGTGTCACCCTCCGTTCGTTTTCAGGGTCAATCCCGGTAATTCTCACAGCGGATCCTGTTTCAGCCGATGCAACCATTGAACTGATAATAACCCTTTTGCTTGCAGCTTTAACACCCGGAGTTTCCCTTACAATTTTAACAATGCTATCGGCATTTGACATCAGGAGGTTAAATTGGTCATTATCAAGAAAACCGGGTTTGTGGATCTGAATGTGCGACATTTCAGTGCCTATGATGGATTGAATTCGATCATTGACCATTCCGTTTGTAAAGGAAATCAGAAAAATACCTGCGAAGATCCCCAGGGTTATAGCGGCAATGATGATGGAGCTTCTCAGTTTGTTTCGCCAAAGATTACGCCAGGCAAAAGAAGAGATCATAACATGATATTTTTAGGTTAACTACGCAATGCCTTACTGATCATTAGTCTGCTGATATTAATGACTGGATATATCCCGATGACTATCGTGAAAATTAAAATTGTGATGGCCTGATTGTAGAATACGGAGGGTGTCATGGAAAATGACATAACCGGTTCAAATCCCATTTGCGACATAGTTTCAGCCGCCTGTCCCGAAAACGGAATCGGGTGAAACATAAAATACCAGGTAATGGGAAGGCTTGCCATAATTCCGGCAATGACTCCCACCAGCCCGAGCATTATTGTTTCCAGCAGCAGGATATAGCCAAGTTTGTATTTTTGCATACCGATCGCCACCAGCACGCCGAATTCTTTCCTGCGCTCGGCGGTCATCATCATTATCGTGCCGAATATGCCAAATGCGATAACCATATACAGCACCCCCTTGATAATCATTCCGGAAGCACGGTCGCTTTCAATCTGCTTAATCAGGATGTCGTTTATTTCTTTCCAGTCCATCACCTCAAAATCATCGCTTAATTTTTCCATCATCTCCTTTTTTACCGGCTCCACTTCCTTGCTGTTTTTAACCATAATCACCATGGAGGTAAGCCTGTCTTCGGCAGAATAAAATTCCTGGCAATTGGCAATATCCATATAAACCACGGTCCTGTCCAGCTCAGGCGATGGCTGTTTAATAATTCCACGGACAGGATAAACACCTGCTGCGCTGACTCCATGATATCCCTGGCTTAACAAAACGAGGGTGTCATTGACACCAAGCTTCAGGTAACTGGCAAGTTCGCTTCCCAAAACAACCCCCTTATCCCCTGCAACCAGGTAGTTTCCGCTGACAATTCTCCTGGAGAGATTCGTTATCCGGTCTTCCTCACCGGGAGATATTCCGATTACCATAACGCCTTTTGTAATTTCCTCCGCAGATGCGAGGGCATAATTTTCCAAACGGGGGGTGGATCCGGTTATTCCCCTTACCTGTGAAAGCCCGGATTTGAGAGTTCTGTATTCAAAAGAATTATTGATTACCTTATCGTTCCAATAGCCCTTTTGATGAACCTGAATATATCCTGAATAAAAATTGACTATTGTTTTGATGTATTGAGCATAAGAGCCCTCCTGCATGGAACTCATCAAGGAGGACAATACAACCCCAAAAAATATGGAGGCGGTTGTAATAAAAGTTCGTCTCTTATTGCGCCATAAATTACGCCAGGCAAGTTTGATGTATTCCTTCATGAAAACCCGGTTTTAGTTAATGGATTTCATATTCTGCTGTGAGAAAAAACTTTCGGATATAGGTTTGTTAAATTCCATCCGGCTTAATTCCAAAATGGTTTTATTGCCTTTTTTATTTACAGGTTCTATCTCTAACCGGGTTGGGATTTCCCTGTCCCCCATTTTTTTAATGTCATAGGCATTCATCCTGTTGATCAGGTTCATATCTTCATCATAAAATTCGGTCTTTAACTGATCAAACCCTTTCACCGAAATCCAGGTAATAATTTTGCCCCAGGTTACAGGAGCATCCTCCAGAGGAATGAGCTCAATCTTATAGCATTCCTGGTCCCTGATCATTTCATTTCCCAGTATTTTCTGCGTGTAATCCACAACGATGGATGATTCTTTAACCAGATCATCGTTGGTGTAATCCGAACCCATCCAGGATTGCATCATCATGGACGGTGGAATTTTTATCAGTCTCTCGATAGAAGGCATCCAATTCCACATATCATCGTGCCGTTTCAAAAAAACCTGGCCCTTTTCCTTTGCCGGTGAAGAAATATAAATTAACGAATAATCAGTACCCTTTGTCCATGATTTCATCGTAATGCTCCGGGTCCATGTGGGTCGGATAATGGTCAAAGTCATCGTTCCCTGGCTGGTTTGTCCGCGTCCTTTTTCATCCGCTCTTTTAACAATATCTTTTGCCGATAAGGTCTGGGAATTGGTCTGACAATTAAAAAAAGCCAAAAAATACACGACAAATAAAACTGCCAAAAAATGGTTTATTTTCATGGTATATTCATTTCAAGGCAAAATAAAGCTATAAATCAGCGCTCATCGTCCCAATTTTAAAAATTGGGACAGATTTAACAACAAGTTATTGAAATTACCGGAAATAATTTAGTTGTCCCAATTAAATCATACTTAAGATCATGGACGGTGATGCTTCAAAAAGTCACCGGGGGTGATACCGGTTGACTCCTTAAAGATCCTGTTAAAGGAAGATTTGGAATTAAAACCACACTCGAGCGCAATACCCAGGATCGTCAAGTTTCTGAATTCCCTGGAATGTGCTTTATGCTTAAATTCCTGAATACGATATGAATTTACAAATTCGAAAAAATTGCAATGAAACTCAAGGTAAATTATTTTTGAAAGCTGATGCGAAGGAATCTGAATGTTTTGTGCCAGATCGTGGATCGTAAGCGTTGGATTCAGAAAAGGTTTGGAGGTGATCATTACTTTCTTTAGTTCATTTGCCTTTTGCTTGAAAAGAACCTGTGTTTCCGATGAAATGGACTGGGATTTTTCATTGGCTGTTTCATGCGTCATGATTACTCCGCCATTGTGACTGAATATCTCTCCCTGCTGATATCCCCAAAAACCAAGAAAAAAAATAAAAAACACAAGGGCCAGATAAAATAAATAATCTGCAAATACAATGGAATGAAAATAAAAATAAGAAACCAGGGAAACAGGAAATACAATGATGATAATTAATGAAAACAGGAGCACCAACCGTCGTAACCATAAGAGATCTACATTCTCCCTATAGGAATAAACCTGGAGCACGGTATTTTTATATACCTTTAACTCTCTGTAACTTAAAGCAGCATAGAAATAAAAATAAGCGATCACCAATATGAAAAAGGGATAGAATACGGAAGGAAGCAGCATTTTTCCTTTAATGAAATCAAGCCTCTCGTATGAAGGGTACCTGAAAAAGGATAACCCCGCTATTTCCAATATTATAATAGGTATAATGGTGTATATTAAATTCCTGGGTTTTGGAATTTTGCCAATCATAAATTTTATATAGAAATAGAGGAAGACAGGGTGAAATATAAAAAACACGATTTCAATTCCTGCATACTTGTAATAAATATTAAGATTTGTCAGGTATAGGAAAGGGATAATTAACTGAGCGGCTAAAACGATTAGCCAGATCCCAAGAATTTTATCTGCCTGGATTTTCTTCCTTTTTGAAAATATCAGCATGCAAAAAAATAAAGCATACCCCGCCCCCAAAAGGTAAAACAGCCTGAAAATTCTTAATAAGTCCATATTATTGATTCAAACAAACTTATTGATTTTAATTATATCGTGAAAATATAATTTTACAACAAAACAGGATAAGTTGTTTTGCAAAGATCGTGGATGCAAATGACCATCGTTGAATCATACAGAGACCGGGAAAATTCAGCCTGAGAAGCTATGCTTTGCGATTAAACAATGTTTCCATTGCATTTAAGGCAAGTACGGGCGAAATTCCGCCCAGCTGATGGTGGTTGTCAAGACTTTGCAACAGGGGCTGAATTTTTTCCTTTTCGTCAGCGTACAGGAGAATATTCAAGACATGATGTGCGCCCCTGTAAAGAAAAGTGGGATTTCTTCTGTCACGGATAGATCTCAATAAGGGCAAAATACTTGATCTGCCAATATTTACCAATGCTTCTGCTGCAACCCACCGGATGCTGGTTTCGCTATCGTCAAGCAGGTAAATCAAAATGGGAATTGACCTTTTGTCCGCAATGTACTTAACAACCTTTACCGCCTCCAGACGAATATGCCCGTTATCAGAACACAAAATCTCATGCAACTGGGGGATGATGCTTTTGCCTAAATTGCCAAGGGACGCTATCCGGTTATGAATATCAGGAAGACTGTTGTCTTCCAGAAGTCCGGTAATCTTCTGGAGAATACTATCGGGTGATTCATTCAGATTAATTCCGGTTTCAGGATTGTGAATCTTTTTCATATTGCCTTTTAAAACAGGTCATGTATACTTCGTTCCAGACCACTTTACATCCACGCCAACACTATTCTTTTAACAAATTCCAAAAGGAAAAGTTTATTTAAAGAATGTGGGGACAACTATATCAAACCCGAATATAGGAACCGCCTGAACAAAAAAGCTCCAGCAATTTTATAAGATGCGTTGTGTCAGGTATATTGTACCTTGCAAAGGACGGACTCAAACCTACCCGGATGCTGAATGCGGAATCAGGCAATGCTCTGAACAGGAATTCATCTGTATTGTCATCTCCGGCTGCTAGAATGAAATCGTAGTTATCATCCGCAATTAATGCAGCCGCTGCTTGTCCTTTATCATACTTGCCGCTTTTGACTTCCAGAACCTTATTTCCTTCCAGTATCTCAAAATCCGTTTTATAGCGTATAATTTCAGCAAGGTCATCCCTTAATTCATGAAGGCGTAATTGGGCGAAATCGGAGTCGGCATTCCGGTAATGCCAGGCCAGGCTTCCGGTTTTTTCTTCGATGAAAGTGCCGTTACACCGGTTAACGTACTCCTTTAAAATAGGCATGACCGATTCTTTCCATTGAACATCCGCATTAATTGTGGATTTCCATGTTTCCCCCGCCTTCTTTACAAAATACCCATGCTCGGCGACAAGAGTTACGTGGACGTCCCTGAATTGCTTTTCAAGAAAGTCACTACCCCTGCCGCTGATAATTACTATCTGGTTTTTAGGGTCATACGTGAGCTTTTTTACAATTTCGAGGGTATTTTCATCAATTACTGCCATTTCAGGATATTTGGAAAAGGCAACCAATGTACCGTCATAATCCAGGAACACTATCCTGTGATTTGCCTTTTCATAGGCAGCGTTTATCTTCTCAGCGATGGGGTCGCTTATAAATTTCACACTCATCATTCCCTGTTGCATTTTTATATCGTTTGTCTGGTTAAAAAAATCATAAGCCCAGGTGAACACATCATAGCTGGCAAGTCGATTTTGCATTTTTCCAATCCTTGTTTGTTTTTCACCGGGTGGCATTTCAAGTGCCATAAGGATAGCGTCGGCTATTTCGTTGTTATCAGTAGGGTTAATAATCAGTGCCTCGTTGAGTTCAGCAGCAGAGCCGGCCATTTCACTCAGGATAAGTACGCCTTTGTTCTCGCTTTGACATGCAATATATTCCTTGGCAACAAGGTTCATTCCATCGCGCAAGGGAGTAATTAAGCCCACATCACTGATATCGTATAAGGCAATGAGCTCATTGAAAGAAAGTGATCTGTATTGATAAATTATCGGTCGCCAGGATAATGAGCTGTATTTACCGTTGATACGTCCTACCATGGATTCTATTTCAATTTTCAACTCCTTGTATTTTTCAATATTGTCGCGGGAGGGAACAACTACCATATTGAAGACTACCTTTGACCGCCATTCAGGGTATACATCAAGAAAAGTTTCATACCCTGACAACCGTGATATGATCCCTTTTGAATAATCAAGCCGGTCAACGGAGAAAATGAGCTTTTGCTCCGATATGCTATTCCTTATCTTTTGTTTTTCCCTTATTACAAGGTTATTCATACAGGCATCATGAAACTTGTTAAAATCAATTCCTATAGGAAAGGCGTCTGCCTTTACCAATTTATGGGAACTGACAATTACGTTCTGACGGCATTCGAAACCGGTTGTTCGCTTAACTGATTTAAGGAAATGCTGCGTATAATCATGTGTATGAAAACCAATTAAATCTGCGCCAAGCATTCCTTTAATTATGCTCTCCCGCCAGGGGCGCGGTAATAACCTGAAAATTTCATAGGAAGGAAAAGGGATATGCAAAAAGAATCCGATGGTTGCATCCGGAATTCTTTCCCGGATCATTTCAGGTAAGAGCAATAGATGATAATCATGGATCCAGATAAAATCACCCGGTTTTGTATGTTTAACAATCTCATCGCAAAACAGCGCATTCGCTTCTTTACAGGCCTCAAAATAGCTGCTGTTAAAGGTACTGTATGGAGAAAAGTAATGAAATAAGGGCCAGATCAAATCGTTACAAAAACCGCCATAAAACAATTCATTCAAACCCACTGGAATATTAACAGGAAGAATGTCAAAATATTCGTTTTCCCATTTTTCTGAACCAATCGTATACGTCACAGAATCACCCATTCCACTCCACACAATTTTGCTGCTGATTTGATTATTGTCCCGCTTTTTAAAACTTTCAGCCAGCGAAAGGATTGCAGAAACAAGCCCTCCCGAATTTTGCACCGCTCTGAGTCCATCCTTCGTCCGGGTAAATTTGAAGGGCAGCCGATAGGCAACAATTACTAATCTTTGAAATAGGTTTTCATCAGGCATAATGTTTGAACTATTATTAACACCGGCACGGATGTTTCGTAAAGATAACCTCCCCGGTTGACAAATGCCAGAAATGACCGGTTTTTCTCCCGGTACCGGCCGGGATTTCAGCCTGTATTTATCCGGTATTCCGCAGGATTAAAGAGGGTTGTGCCTCATGATGAGGATCAGGATTTCTTTTCATGATCGACATTATGCAGTACGCGCTGCGGAAACGGTATCTCGATGCCTTCTTTATCAAATGCGATCTTCAGGCGTTTGCGCAACTCTCCGCTGATTTCCCATTGCTTAAGCGGTTGAGTGTCACCCAGGATTTTCACGGTGATGGCAGAATCGGCAAAATCATCCACCCTTAAAAAATTGGGCGGTGTAATAATGGAATCTTTAAATTTCGGATCCTTGGCAAGGTCATTCCCTGTTTTATTAATCACCTCAATGACGTGTTCAAGGTTTGAACTGTAGGATATCCCGATATTGAGGTTTACCCGTGCAAACTTTTTACTAAGATTGGATACCTGTTTAATTTCCCCGTGCGGGATGTGGTGGACCGTGCCGTCAAGATCACGGAGCGTGGTCATTCTCAATGTGATATCTTCCACCAGGCCCCCGGTGCCGTTAATGTTAACTACATCCCCAATCCTGTACTGGTTTTCCAGGATAATAAACAATCCCGAGATTATATCCCGAATAAGGTATTGACCTCCAAATCCAACAGCCAGACCCACAATTCCGGCACCGGCAAGAATTGGCCCTATATCGATACCCCCTTCCTTCATTATCATAAGTAAGGCAAGGGTAATGATAACCACGGCAAGTACCCCGTTAAATATCCGGATAAGTGTATTTTCCCTTTTTATTTCAGCTTCCGGGGGTTGGGATCTGTCAGGTACCACTGCAATCCGTACTGCCCTGATAATTATTTTACTCACTACTTTATTAAGAATAAAGGCTCCAATGGCAATAACCAGTATCTTTATGCCGTGCGCCAATAACCAGGGCAATATACGGGCGAACCATTCTTTAAAGATTTCTTCCATTGTAATTCAATTTAAAATATACAAAGTTAGACCTCCCTGTCATAAAAAAAAATGATGAATCTGCTTTCCTTCTTTTCACCTTAATAAATTACAAGCCGGGTATGCTGCACATAATTTTTCGTAGTCAGTATTACAAGGTACGATCCCGATTGCAAACCGTCTGTGCTGATATTTAAAGATGACAATGAGGAAACATCCTGAACAGGAATGGTTTTCAGGGTAACCCCGTTTACATCAACAAGGCTGATCCTTCCTTCAAGAAATGAGGGACCGGAATAACTGAAGTAAATTACTCCTTTGGCAGGGTTGGGATATATTTTAAGAAAATGATCATCGAGGACGGGAGGATAACGATGATTTTCAATACCCGATATAATTGAACAACCGGGTGCAAACCGTTGTACGGGAGTCCATCCCAGGTTGTTGTCCTTCCTGATTTCTTCAAGGCTGTTTCCGGGGTCGATCATACAGTAAACACGGTCGCCGGGACTGAAATTCGATATCCATTTCATTTTTACCCTTGTATAATTCTGATCTCCAATGATATCCTGGGTTGAAAAAAGGGTATTGCCATTGACATCCTGCAATAGTGTGCCGCCAGCGCCGGGATCACCCAGGAAGAAACTCACGCTCACAGGAGATGTGGTTGGGCTTAAACTGAAATTATGAATTAAAGCGGTAATAATTACCGTATCCCCTGTGTTTGGAACGGTTGGGTCGAGATAAACAGAGGGTGTTTTGATGTATTCATCCATATCGGTGATTTTGGATTCTTCCGATTTCACCTTAAGGGAATCAAGCCGGTTAGGAAAAAGAAATCCCGGGTCCTGAACGCTGAAATTGTCCTTCCAAAATGTGCCCTCGCTCAAGTCAACCATATAATCCACAACCAGGGCTCCGTTCGTTGACCAGTAATAAAACGGCCTTACCGAGTATGTATATATGTCGCCCTGCAAATCATTTCCCTGCAACTTCAGCCCGAAACTTTCTCCCACCTCGAATTTTTGCGTTTCAATGGTTTCATCCTGCGCAGTAGACTCATCGTGCAGGTCAAAATAGTGAATCCCATAAAAATCCACTCCGGTGGATGGGTTCACCTCCGTCGTATTGGTTTTTGAAATATTCGATTTTTCAAAATTTTTGCTCCAGGAAATACTTTCCTCAAACGATGAATTGTTATCGAGCGTGTGATCGCTGGCAACGGATATGATTTGCCGTATGTCGGGCACTACTTTTCTGAGGCTGACCGTATCATCCTGAAACTTCCGGTACGAAAGCAGATTGCCCTGTTCATGCAATTGCAGCAACCCGGAAATATCCAGGATATCTTTTCCGTTAATCCATTTCTCATTTTTATCAACATCCGTCTTCACAACGACTATGTTGCCAAGAAATTCATCGTTCCTGCCAAACAACGGATATTCCCACTTCTGATAATTGCAAATCGTTGTAAGTATTGCATCATCACTGCTGCGATGTTCATCCATGGAAGAAGTTTGGAAAACAAAACTTTCTTTTGATTCAGAAATACTTGTATGCGTTGTATTCACCTGTTCAAGGTCGCCGCCAAAAAGTTTTCCGATATCCAGTCCCAGGTAATCCACTTTTGGCACATAACCCCAGTCACCGGAATGACTGGCCCGGATGGAAAAGGATGACGCATTCGTATTCGACTCCAGTTTCTGGATGCTGCTTTCACAGGTATTTTGGCCAAAACAGCTGCTGATATCTCTGACCGAACCATTCAGGTAGTCTATATGCACAGGCGGAGTATTCAGCACGGAGACGGGTGTCACCACATTTTGCCAGCAGGAATAGCTGGTGTAATCTCCCAACCGGAAAATTTCCCCATCAAAATCAGCCGCCACAAGGGCATAATGCCTTCCGTAAGCTCCCCCCGTTCCAAGGGTAATATTTTTATCAATTTTTTCAAAATTTGTGAGATACGAAATACGTTTCTCTCCAAAAACACTATCATACTGATACACATTCAAAGTGAAGTATTGGGTACCATCAGGTTCCAGGCTCCGGAAATGATCCGCCGTGATTACCTCATCCTTGCCGTCACCGGTCATATCCGCCACTTCAAGAAAATTGGGTGCAGCATCCTGTGCCTCATCCTGATGACTTGCGGCTAAGGACCGATCCAATTGATCTTCAGGAATGTTGTCTGCCTTAACATTATATATCCTTATTCCGTTCGAAGTGGCCAGGATTATGTCCTTTCTGCCATCCCCGTTTAAATCACCCGATTTTAATAACAGCACGCCGCATTCACCGTTTGAAAGCCGGTCGGAAATTCCCTGCTGTGAAAAAGGTTGATTTTTTCCAGCACGTCAACGTCGGCGGTGGCATTATCATCCGATACATCGCCGGTATAAATGTAAGTGTCGTCATTGTTCGGATTATCCGATTCATTACGGCCAAAAGCAATAACAATTTCATCTTTTTCATCACCGTCATAATCAATTGCCATTAACGCAGCCGTGCAATTACCGTTGCTGTTTTGCGGCAGGTTTAACGGGGTCAGTTTCTCCGGTATTAGCTCAGAATTGTTGCCGAAGTCATATACTTTAAGGTAATAATTCTCTGAAGGTACATCCGAATGAAATCCCACAACAAGTTCATCGTTTTTATCCCCGTCAAAATCTCCAAAATCAAGGGTTAACAAGTCCTTTACGGTAATATCATCAATTACATCCAACGGCATTATGCTGAGGTCCGCATTGATTGCAAAAATGCCGATTTTAATTGTTTGACTGCCAAATTCCTTGTAAGCCAGGGCAAATTCGGCCAAATGATCTCCATTGACATCACCCCAGACGAGGTTCTTACCTGCAACACTGGTGCCGTTAATTCTATAATCTGTCCGCCCCATCGATTTTAATGCCGAATCGACGGATACAAGGGTTACTCTTAATGAATCGTTTTCCCCTGAAGATGTATACAGGTATTCCGCAGTTTCATCCCCGTTAAAATCACCGCTGATGGCATCGATATGGCGGTTATCATAACTGCCGCATGCACATGTACTTTTTTCACGCGGTGACAGGGATTCCTTTATATCAGCCGCCTCATAATCCTTTCTGAGCTTAAGGCCCTGTTCATTAATTGTTGCGGTTTTTCCCTGGTATATCTCATCATAGATGAGCATGATCTCTGACCGGTGAATGAAACCGGTTGGAGTAAGGGGGCCGTCCTGAGACATGGCATTTATGGGAAAAATCGCCATGGCAAAAGGAAGAATCTTCGTTAAATTCAAAAATCTTTGAGAAGCTGAAATTGAGTGATTCAGGCGTGTGGCTCTCATTGGGTTTGGTTGTAAGGAACATTTAACATAGGGCTGCCAATATTAAAAACAACCAAAATTTGTTTGGGTTCATATTCAAGGTTTGGCCAATTCAGGTGATCTCAGGGGTATCGCAGGTCCAACGGATAGATCCGGCTATGGAGACGCACTATAAAAAAGGCTATATCTAAAGCTGATTAAAAAATAAATAGTAATTTGGAAAATGATTTTATCTATTACATTATAATTTCCCATAGAATGAATATTTCAGAAATCAGGGGTGTTACGCTTCAGGACAGGATACTATCGGTAGATTTCTTCCGTGGATTTACCATGTTCATGCTGGCTGGTGAAGCCTCAGGAATTTATGAACAGTTTGGTAAATATAACGGCGGTTTAATGCAATTCATGGGAAATCAGTTCAGCCATCATGAATGGCATGGATTGCATTTCTGGGATTTGATCCAGCCCTTTTTTATGTTTATTGTGGGTGTTGCCATTCCTTTTGCCGTCGCCAACAGAATAAAAAAAGGAGACAGCCGGAGAACCATACTTCTTCATGCCTTTAAACGTTCCTTTTTATTGCTGTTCCTTGGCTGGACCTTGTATTTTGTAGATGCAGGGCATTTGGTTTTCAGGTTCCAGAACGTTTTGGCACAACTTTCCGTGACTTACCTTATAGCGTTCCTGATACGGAATAAGAGCTTCCGCTTTCAATTGATATTCACACTGGTCATTCTTTTAATGATAGATCTTGCATACCGGTTTTTCCCTGTGGATGGATTTAACCATCCCTGGGTAAATTTCGAGAACCTGGGTGCCTGGTTTAATAACAAGATTGAAGGAGTAGACAAAGCAAGTGAATGGGCAACCTTGAATTTTGTTTCCACAACGGCGCATACGGTGTGGGGTGTTCTTTGCGGAAAGCTGCTGATGAGCAACAAGACATCCTTAAAAAAAATGCAGTTATTGCTGGTTGCAGGCGTTGCATCACTGGTTATCGGATATTCCCTGGATTTCCTGAATATTACACCCATTATCAAGAAAATTGCAACATCTTCCTTTGTCTTTGCAAGCGGAGGATGGGCTATCCTGTCACTTTGTTTCTGTTACTGGCTGATTGATATAAGAAAACTGTTCATCCGCGGATCGAAAATGTTTGTAATCGTGGGAATGAACAGCCTGTTTATTTACATGTTTTTTTCAATAGGCGGGGCAGGTTTGATTGCAAGAATCATTCATCCGTTCAGTAAATTAATTTTTTTCCGTGGAAGTGAACTCACGGTTGAAATGGTTACATGCGCAGGCGTGTGGGCATCCCTGTGGTATCTTTGCTATTGGCTGTATAAAAACAAAGTATTTATCCGGATTTGATAAATGCCTTCTGACCGGAAAACTTTACTACGACAGGCAAGGTTTATCATGAACGGGCGGGTATGGAAGCTGGCATTTGCAGTATCGAATATCAACTTGTCAGTATCTTTTCAATCGAGCTTCGTTCTTTGTCAGACAAAGAATCCATCCCCACCAGCGCATGTTCAATTTTTGTTTTGAAATTCCAGCACGTCATCTGGCGGAGGGACAAGCGCCGGCCAAATTCGTATGACGAAATATCTTTTGCCCCTTTGCATACGTTATAGGCAATGTAAAATGCCTTGCTTATGGGAAATTTAACCCCATGAAAGATGGTGCCGTTGGTTGCGGTTTCCTTTGACTTGCATTTGGTGCACCGTCTTGAAAAAGGTTCCTTACCCGCACATGAATTACTATTCCCGCATTTCTTACAAGTAAAACCATTTGCCCATTTAAGTCCGGACAAAAATTCCAGGCATTTTTCATCGCTGTGAAACATCTCTTCAAGCTGTTCCGGACTTAATCCCTCATTAAAAATTCTACTCATAATCCAATATTTCTTGTACAAAGATAAAAAAAATTAGTGATACTGAAAAGATTTAAGTGTTATTATAGTGATTTATAAATTTATTCTTTTTATAATTGCAGCCTGGTTTATCAATCGTAATTTTATAAACCCAAGAAAGTTTTCATAGCATGATGGTTTATTTGAAAACGTTTTATAATTTAACCCTATGAGCTTAGTTGAAATAAATAAAAGATACAGCGAACTGGCAAAATCCGATTGTTGTCTCTCCTGCGGAGGAGCCCTGAATTATGCAGAAGCCCGGCCCGATGAAATATGTGTTGATTTGGGCAGCGGACGTGGGACTGATGTTATCAGGCTTGCCGAAGCAGTGGGAAAAAACGGCATGGTATTTGGCATTGACATTTCGGAAGGAATGATCGAAAAAGCATCCGGCACAGCAGAACGGCTGGGCATAACAAATGCAAAGTTCATCCATAGCAACCTGGAGAAAATTTTGCTCGATGATCACATTGCCGATCTTGTTATCTCCAATTGCACGATCAATCACGCTTCTGACAAACAGGCTGTGTGGAATGAGATTCACCGGATCCTGAAAAAGGGCGGACGCTTTGTTATAAGCGATATATATTCCACGAATCCGGTACCTGAAGAATATAAAAACGACCCTGTGGCCATTGCCGAATGCTGGGCAGGATCTGTTACACGTGATGAGTATTTGAAACATCTGGAAACTGCCGGTTTTTCAACAGTTAACGTTATTGAAGAATCTGCCCCGTATGAAAAAGGGATGATTAAGGTGGCCAGCTGGACAATAACCGGCAAAAAACATTGCGATGCATGTTCCTGATTCAAAATATAAATAAAGTTCCAATTATCAGTGAAATTCTATTTGTTTAATAATTCCTAAATAATTTATTCAATATGACAAGTTTGATCAGAAAAAAAGCGGTTAAAACCAAGGCAAAAGTTACGCAATGTTGTGCTAAAACATCCAAGATTGTGTCGGGTTGCCACGATTGATTTAATGAGAACCAGGAACAGGAATCATCATTCTGTCCTGGTTCTTTCTTTTATTCCCTGATCTTGTAGTTTTAAAGTTCTTTACCCATAAAAATGATATTCTCCAAACACAATATATTTTCTAAAATAAAGGATTCGGAAAATTTCTTTATTGTCAACATCCTTTCCGGTAATGCTGACATCGTAAGTCCGGCTGATGCGGAAAAGATCATGAAAGTGAGGAATAACGAGATTTCAGCCGATCCTGATTTTATGAATGAGTTAGCCGAAAAGGGCTATATGATTGAAAAAGAGGAAGAAGACAAGTTATACCGGAATAAATATCTCGATTTTATTGACGAGCGTGATGAGGAAGAAATCCAGCTGTTTTTCGTTCCGAATTACAGTTGCAATTTTGCCTGTTCATACTGTTACCAGGATGAATATGCCCCCTCTGAGGGTCAGCTAAATTCCAAAATCATTGATTCATTTTTCAGCTATATTCAAACCCGGTTTGCCGGAAAACGAAAGTATATTACCCTGTTTGGCGGCGAACCTCTGCTGAATTCCACCAGGCAAAAAGAACATATCTCCGCTATATTAAAACAGGCCCGGACATCACAAATTGACATTTGCGTTGTTACAAACGGATATACACTGGTTGAATATATCGAAATCCTGAAGGAGGCATCCATCCGGGAAATTCAGATCACACTGGATGGAACTTCAAATGTACATAATGCTCGACGGTTCCTTAAAGGGAGGTAACGGCACATTCGAAAAGATCGTGCAGGGCATTGATGTTTGCATCGCCCATAAAATTACAGTTAACCTGCGCATGGTTATCGACAGGGAAAACATCGGCAATTTGTCGGAATTGGCCCGTTTTGCCATTGACAAAGGCTGGACGGCAAGCCCATATTTCAAAACCCAGATCGGGCGAAATTATGAACTGCATCACTGCCAGTCCGCTCCTGATAAACTCTTTAACAGGGTATCCCTGTATGAGAAATTATACGAGTTGATTGAACAGGCACCTCATATTGCCGAATTCTACAAACCTGCCTATTCAATTTCAAAGTTTCTTGCTGATACGGGGGGATTGCCTGACCCGTTATTCGATTCGTGCCCTGCCTGTAAAGCCGAATGGGCGTTTGATTATACAGGTCACATTTATCCATGCACGGCAACGGTTGGAAAAGCGGATGAAGCACTGGGGACGTATTATCCCGATGTCAGTTCGGATGAAAACAAAATAAACGAATGGGCCAACCGTGATGTAACCGCCATTCCTGAATGCAAAGAATGCAGTCTGCAATTGGCCTGTGGTGGTGGATGCGGAGCCATAGCCAAAAATAAAACAGGCAATATCTGCTCAAGCGATTGCCGGCCTGTTAAAGAGCTTCTTGAATTAGGCTTTGCCTCCTATTTTTAAGCGTTTTACAGGTTAAATGTCAGGCTTTTAATTTTTACAGGAGAACCGGGTTATTAACGCCGACCATGCTGAATTTTTAGTAATGTTTAAGGAACACTAAAAAAATAGTGATATTTACGCGATTTATTTTAGTGTCATTATAGCGATTTAATGAATTGAATTTTGTATCTTTGTACCATAAATATTTAAAGACAAATTAATATGGAAACAACGGTAAGCAATGTAGTGCATTTAACTACGGAAGAATTTAAGGACAAGGTATTTAACTATACTATAAACAAGGAGTGGAAATATTCCGGCGAGCTTCCTGCAATAATCGACTTCTATGCTGATTGGTGTGGCCCCTGCAAAATGGTAGCTCCGATCCTCCAGGAAATTGCAAAGGATTACCAGGGAAAATTGATCGTTTATAAAGTGGATACTGAAAGTGAACAGGAATTAGCGGCTGCATTTGGAATTTCAAGCATCCCCACTTTGCTGTTTGTGCCCATGACCGGACAACCCCAGGCTGCTATGGGAGCGCTCCCGCGTCCATCCTTTGACCAAGCCATTAAGGACGTACTATTGAAAAATTAATTTACTGAACACGCAGGGAAAATAGCAGATTTTTTGTAAATTCCATAGTCAATTTGATTATAATCAATAAGAGCATTCGTCAACAACGAATGAATTGCAATAAAATATACCCTTATGAAAGAAATATCCTCATCAGAATTTGAAAGTGAAGTTTTGTCAGGCGGAAAAGTAGTAGTCGATTTCTTTTCATCCGAATGCCCCCCCTGCGAGGCATTAGCTCCAAAATTTGAAGGATTGGCAAAGCTGTACGGAAAGGATATAAAATTTCTGAAAGTATTCCGGCAGCAAAACCGGGAATTGGCAGATAAGCTGTCTGTCAAATCTTCCCCAACACTTTTATTTTTTGATAAGGGACAAGAAGTTGCCCAAAGATTATCCGGAGCGGTAAAACGCAGTGATATTATCGGGCAGCTCGACAGCATGATCAGCCCTGAAAAGGCAAAAGCCATCAAGTCACAGATCAAACCGGTGGTTTCGGAATACGATGTCATCATTCTGGGAGCCGGACCGGGTGGCCTGACCGCCGGACTATACCTGTGCCAGGCAAAAGTCAATACGGTTATGGTGGACATTGCCCTGCCCGGAGGCCATGTATCAACCACCCACGAAGTTTCAAATTATCCCGGTTTCATTGAACCCCAGGCTGGATACATGCTTTCGCACAATATGAGCGAACAAACCAAGCTTTGTGGAACCGTTTATAAAGTTGCTGTGGATGTAACCAAAGTTGACCTCGTCAAAAAAGAAGTGGTAATCGATGAATTCGAAACGCTAAGGGCAAAACGGATCATCATCGCCACGGGTACATCGCCCAATCTTACAGGAGCACCCGGTGAAAAAGAATTAAAAGGCAGAGGCATTTCCTATTGCGCTACCTGCGACGCAAAGTATTTTGTCGACAAGGAAGTGGTTGTAATCGGTGGCGGAAATTCAGCGGTTGAGGAATCGGAATTTATTGCAAGGTTTACCAGCAAGATTACCATGGTTCACCAGTTCGATAGACTTACCGCCAATAAACAGGCACAGGAAAGGCTGCTTGCCAATCCCAAAGTAAATGTACTTTTCGAATACGAGCCACGGGCTTTTATTAAAGACGGCGACAAAATAATTACGGAGGTTGAGAACCTCAAAACAAAGGAGATAACAAGACTGCAAAGCGACGGGGTATTCATTTTTATCGGATTTCAATCCAATATCGATTTGTTCAGGGGAAAACTCGAACTCGACAAATGGGGCTACATTAAAACCGATGAAGATATGAGGACCAATCTTTCCGGAGTTTATGCCGTTGGTGACGTAATAAGCAAAAAATACAGGCAGATAACTACCGCCGTAGCGGATGGAACAATCGCCGCGATTGCCATTGCAAAAGAACTCGATTGATTATTCGATTTAAGCAGCTTTGCGTATCATCAATACAAAAAACAGGACTGTTATGATCACGCCAGGAACAGTCCAGTGAACATCAATAATAAAATGATAGGTAATAACCGCCAGTAAGCCCACAAAAGAACATAATATTCCGTTAATTACCCTGTTGAATTGGGGGTATGTCCTTAATTTATCAAAAAAAGGAATAATGCCCATCAAAATTAAGAACGATGGGGTAAATATGCAAATTGTGGCAAATATGCTTCCTGTAATACCCAGGTGCATATATCCAAAAAAGGCGGCTGAAATAATAATGGAGCCTGGTGTTACCTGTCCAAGGATAATACCATCCATAAAGGTTTTTTGGTCAAACCACCCGAATACATCAACCAATTCATGGTACATAACCGGCATAGCCGCCAGTCCCCCGCCAAAGGAAAAAACATCCACATGCAGCATAATGGTTGCCAATCTGAAGTACCTTATATTTACAAAGAAAAGGGTCCCAAAAATGAGGGCGACCAGGAGCAAGGAAAGGAGAAAAAAACTGAGGGTTCTTGTTTTGACAATTTCCCGGGATGGAATGCTTTCCTTTCTTGAAAGAAAAAGTCCCAGGAATCCGGCAGTTAACAATACCAGTGCAGGGTGTAATTTAACAAAGAATAATCCTGCCGCTATGATCGCAATAATCCAGTCATTCACAAACCGAAAATTCTTTTTTCCGAATATAAAAACAGCATTGGCCATAATGGCCACAATGAGCACGCGCAAATTACCCAGTATCCATTCTACAGCGGATAAGTTTTTGGTGTGTTTGTAAATAACAGAAAGGATGAACATAATTAGAAAGGCAGGAAATCCAAAAGCAATGAAACTTACCAAGGCTCCCCGGATTCCCCTTAATTTCAATCCGATATAGGCTACCAGCTGCATCACTATGGCGCCGGGAATGACCTGGCATAAAGCAAGGCCCGCGTCAAAAGTATCTCCGTCAATCCATTTTTTCTTAAATACAATACTTTTTCTGATGTGGGCAGTCATGGCCAGACCCCCAAAGGCGGTTAATCCGATCCAAAAGAAAGAAAGAAATAAATCAGTAAAAGAAACAGGCTCTTTTTGCTGCATGATCAATTTTTCCCTTTTGACAAGATTTATTATAATTCAAAAATAACATTGAATTTTAAATTAGCCTTATCCAGACTGACTTTTCATTTTAATAAATTGGTGATAACATTCATCAGTTGGGTCTTCGTGTGAACCCCGGCTTGTTTATACTTAATTTCACCGCCCATAAAGATCATCAGTGTCGGAACACCCTGTATATTAAACCGTCCGGCTATTTCCCTGTTCTGATCAACATCAATTTTGATAACGCGGATCCGATTTCCAAGTTCGTCCGCAATCTCCTTTAAAACAGGAGACTGCACTTTACATGGGCCGCACCAGAGGGCGTGAAAATCAACGATCACAGGTTTGCTGTCCTGAATGATCGAATTAAAATTTCCCTGCATATCTGTCTTATTTATAGTACCTGTTTAGCTCGTTTTTTGATAGAAATACTTCCCGGTTATAAGCAAGCCTGCAAAAACGAAAACGGCAAAGGACAAACTGCTTGCAGAAAGCTGCATCCCGCCTGAAAGTATATGTCCGCTTGTACAGCCGCCTGCCATTCTTGCACCGAATATCAGGATGAATCCGCCGGCAAATGACCAGAATAGCCTTTTGGACACTGATTTTCCTTTATATTTTTCCCAGTTGCTGTGAATGAGGGTAAGCCTGAACTCCTTTCGAATTACAGATATCACAAGACCCGAGATAAACGCACCGGCTAAAAGCAGAACTTCCCAGTGCCCCGGGTCCTGAATTTTGGCAAAGTAGCTATTCTGAGTTGTGCCGGATATCAAATCTGCTACATAAGGATAAGCTGTTGAAGCCCCGATCGGACGGTTGGCAAAAGACGATAAAAGCACAATTGAATTCAGGACAGCCAGTGCGATGCCGGCATACAGCCATTTGTAATTTTTTGCCTGATCTTTCTTATGCAACCAAAAGCCAATTCCGATAAAACCAATACCTGTCATAATGCTCAGGATGTAGAATATGAATTTGTATTGTCCCACCAGAGAGAACAAGGAAAAAGTGCCCAGGTCGGGTCCCAGGATCCCATGAATAAAAGGTAATGTTATTGTATAGATGAATCCACCTGCCAATGCTCCCAAAATGCCGGTCAGAGCATCCACTGAGCCTTCACCAAGTGAAACCGCAAGTGTTCCGGGACAGTACCCCAAAATGGCCATTCCCGCACCAAATATAACACCTCCTAATGCAATTCCTCCGAATAACAGGGGCTTCAAATGATAGGTTGCCAGTCCCATGCCCGTCTCAGCGGCCAGGATTATTGCGCCGGTTCCTATAGCAACTGCAATGGCCTTTGCAACAGTAAGGTTTTCAAGAGTAGCCATTCCGCTAATCACATTGTACCGGTTTAAATTGGCGTACTGCAGAATTGCACCGAATAAAAAGCCTGCAAATAGAATTAAAGCATTCATGGTCATAATTTTTAACAGGATAAAACTGATGTGGTCAAGGTCGTTATTTTGTTAATGTAATTATATGATTATATGATTGATATTTTTGGTCACTCATAATTTTTAACCCTGCACTCTCTGCCAAATAATAAAGGCCGCCCCGTTCCATATAGGTTTTATAATTTTTATAATGCTCCCTGCCTGCCATAAATTCAATAGCCTCGGTTAAGTGGCCGCCAAAAGCTTGAGATTTTGGCGCAAGATAATCGCCTATTATAATCATATCAGTAACCAGCGATATTTCATTGAGAAGTTTAATTCTCTCATCTTCATCCACTTCATGGATAACATAGGTCATAACTGCATAATCAAAATGAATTTGTTGTTCCCTGAATATATCAGAAATGCTGCCATGTTGAAAAAAAATTTTATGGTTTGGCCGATTCAATAAATTCAATTGAGCCCTTTTAATATTTCGTATTGATAAATCAATGCCCAAAACGGATCTGCTATTATCAGCCAGGGTAAAGGCCAGCCGCCCTGTACCGCAGCCCACATCGATTATACTGGATTTTTCCTTAATGAGATTATTAATTTCTTTAAAAAAACTGTCCTGGTTTGGTGCAATAATCCGATCATAGAACCAACCATCATACCAATGGGTTTTATCCATCTCATTTATAATTTTTATATTGCCAATTTTCAATCCGTTTTTTACAAGCCGGGCAAACGTGGAAATCTGCCAATCTTGGTCATTTTTGAATAAGTGCCCCACCCTTTTTTCATCCAATGCCCTACAACCGGCATCGGAATAATAAAGGATCTTGTATTGTTTCGAAATACAAATGCAGCTCCATTCCCGGTATCCATGACGCATAAAATACTTAACATATGCTGATATCCCTTTTTCCTGTTCGTGCCTTTTTCAGTTTCGATTATATTGAATGCGGCATTCCGGCCCATTAATTCGGCAATATGACCCTGTTTTGCAACCCATTCAGGCCCTTCGATGGCAGCAATATCGCCAATTGCATAAACATCATCAAATCCATGAACCTTACAATGATTATCAATTTTGATAAAACCGGCATCAGTCAACGGTAAGTCGCTGGAATGGAGGATACTGTTACCTGCCGAGGCAGGGATGAACAGGATCAGGTCAGCATTCAGTGTCGACTCATCTTCAAAAATAACGGATTTATTTTCAAACCCGGAGATCTTTTTACCGAACTTCTTTTCAATCTTAAACCTGTTGAGCATTTTGTTTAACATGGCAAAGGAATTCCTGCCCATTTTGGAACCCGGTTCCTCCATCGGTGCAAAGAAAGTGAGGTCAAAATTCTGTCTCATTTTTTTCCTGACGAGCATGTGATGGATATTGAACATCAATTCGAACGCAGGGCCGCCCCGAACAGCAGACAGATCTCCGGGATTGCCTCCAAAGCCAACAGCTATCCTGCCTTTGCCCTGTTCTACCAGCTGATCAAGTCCTTCGCGGATCGAAAGTGCAATTTGTGGTTTTCCGCAAATCGACAAGGTATTTTCTATTCCATTATGCCTGATTTTGTCTGCACCAAAGGCAACCACCAGATAATCATAATTAATTGTGTTTCCATTGCATATTATTTGATATTCTTTGGCATGAATTTCAGTAACCGGTTCAATGATCACTTCGAACGGATATTTTTTCTGTATTTCAACCAGGGGCACCTTGACATCCTCAAACTCCGCAGTGTGCACAGGAACCCAGATTGAAACAGGATATAAATATAGAAAATCCCTGTCTGAAACCAATGTTACCTTAAACATTCCGGTTTTCTGGAGTTCTATGGCAGCCTGAATGCCTGCAAATCCGCCTCCCAATATCACAATTTTTTTCATTATTAAAAGAATCTGTTCGGATCAAAGTTTTCAGACTGTAATCGAGGAGCCTGGCACCACGTTTTATTTTAATCCTGCAAATTTACCCCGAATACACCAGGAACTTAAGATTATCGTTCCGGTTGCAACAACCCGGAAATTGAATTTGGACAACATTTTTATTGAACTGCATTAACTTATTGATAATTTCATGAAATAAGTCTAACATATTAAATGCACATACGTTCGTTTACGGTTTCTTTTTTAATTTTACATTCCATTTTTCATTCGCATGTATGGTTAACGCAATGCTTATTTCCACGCTCAGCCAATCATTAATGATTACAGTTTTTGTGCTGATGATGATGATTCTCATCGAATATATCAATATACAGAGCAAAAACGAATGGTCCGATAAACTCCGTCAATCGCCTTTCATGCAAATTTTTGTGGCCGCCCTGCTGGGCATAACACCCGGTTGCCTGGGGGCATTCACGGTGGTATCGCTTTACACCCACCGGATGATGGGACTTGCTGCACTGGTAACTGTCATGATAGCCACATCGGGTGATGAAGCCTTCGTGATGTTTGCCCTTTTCCCAGGAAAAGCACTTCTATTAAATATCATTCTGCTTGTAATAGCTGTTACCGCTGGATGGCTGGTACACAAATTCAGTAAGAAAGACAAGGTTATTAGCGAACATGCATTTTTAGTTCACAGTCCTGAAAAGTGCAGATGTTTCTCAAAAGAAATCATTATCCCCCAATTGCAGGGAATGTCGTTTGAAAGGGCGGTTTTCCTGGTACTTGTGACTTTATTCATGATTCTTCTGACAGGAGGAGTGATTGGATCAGTTAATTGGGATTGGAAGAAAATAACTTTTTTAATCGGGGGGCTGTTTCTCTTATTTGTATTCATCACGGTGCCTGACCATTTTTTAAAAGAACATCTGTATGATCATATTCTTAAAAAACATTTGTTGCGGATTTTTTTATGGACCTGGGGAGCATTCATTGTGTTGCATTTTGTGGAATCAAACCTGATGCTGGCCAACCTGTTAAAAAACAATACCTGCTTAATCCTGCTCATAGCTGTTTTAATTGGCATCATACCCGAATCAGGTCCCCATATGATATTTGTTACATTGTTTGCACAAAATCTGCTTCCATTCAGCATCCTGCTTGCAAGCTCAATTGTACAGGATGGCCACGGCATGTTGCCGTTATTGGCTGAATCGCGCAAAGATTTTATTAAGGTGAAGCTCATTAATCTGCTGATCGGACTTATGGTTGGCTTGATTTTACTACAATTCGGAGTTTGAATTTTTTTCAGTATAATTAATTGACATAAAATGAACTTATGTTCATTTAAAGTCATATATTTGTTGTCTTGAAAATTGTCCAAACCGGACAAACTTTATAACAAATAATAAAAATTAATAAATTATGCCACAGGGAGACTGCACCGGACCAATGGGACAAGGTTCCAGAACCGGAAAATCATTAGGGTATTGCTCGGGACACAGCACCCCGAGTTATGCAAAAGGATTTGGTGAAGGAAAGCAAAGGGGAGCAGGCCATGGAAGAGGCATGGGCCGGAGAAGGGGCAAGTACCAGGGTATGTGTATTGACAATACAAATTCGGGGAGCTCCAGGGGGTTAAACTGGATGTCATCAATGAAAAAGGATGATGAGATTCAACTTTTAAAATTACAGATTGATGTTCTCAGACACTCTCAGCAAACACTTGAGAAAAGATTGGAAGAATTGGCGAATGACAATGGCTGATCCTGAGATTTGCTAAATTGTATACAGGATTAACACGCTATGATTGCATTTGGACCAATACCATCGCGGAGATTAGGTAAAAGCTTGGGAATTAATAATATAGCTTTCTAATACCGACGATAGTGTGATTAATTCCCTGGTATCCCAAGGCTTGATAAAAGGGCTAAATCATAATGGAAAAATATTTTATGTCAGAAGTTTTCATTTCAATTGAAATTATTTAAGTTAAGCTATTTAAGGTTACTTTGTAAAAAAAATGCCGAATCGAAGGAGACACAGAAGGATTAGTATGCTTCCACCTATGGAAGGATATAAGCCATTCGGTATTCCCATGCGTGAATTGGAATCGGTTATTTTATTGTATGAAGAATTTGAGGCCATCAGGCTTGCCGATTACGAGAACCTCACTCAGGAAGAAGCCGCTGTAAGAATGAATATATCACGCCCGACTTTTACACGGTTATATGATAAAGCCCGTAAATGTATTGCAAAAGCTTTTATTGAAGGGAAAGCTATTATTATCCAGGGTGGAACCTTTGTCACCCATGATTTTTGGTACAAGTGCCAGGATTGCCATGAAACCATGTCTGCACTGAAACCAATTAAACAATGCAGGAGATGTGACTCCGATAAAATTACCCGGTTAAACAATGAATCGGAAGATCTTTCTAAATAACATCAATCGTATAACCTGTGTGGTTATAAAATACCCTTTGTCCGAGGCTGCACACCAATTCTGCATATTTCTCAACACCTGTACAATGGCAAACACCTATTGACTTAACTGAGAATCGATCAAGGCACATCATAATTGCTTTCATTTGACCAGCCCCGCAATTCCTGATATGAAAGCCCCCTATGACCCTGTTTACAGGTAAACTGAAATGGTTTACGGCTGCATCGATAATATTGGTTATTCCCCGGTGAGAACAGCTGCTTAATATCGATAACTCCCTGTTTTTAACGATAGCCAGAAAAACTTCATCATTAAACTCATCGTTTTCAAATCCATGGCTTGTACTGACTTTGAAATTGTGGAAATTAGTATCCACAGGATTATTTATTGATATATCCGGCATGATAAAAACATTCCTGTCAATCTCAGTAATCCCGGTTACATAAGTAATTCTTCCTTCTAATAAATAAGAATCGTACCCTATTCCGATAAACCTCTCCGTACCATTGAATTTAAGATAGAAAGCCTCTTTTTTAATATATACTTTCGCTTTGTGATTCACTTTCAAAAATGGGTAAAGTCCCCCTATATGATCATAATGACCATGACTAATAATCACCGCGTCAATATCTGATATATCAATGCCCAGTGTTTTGGCATTATTCAGAAAATTGTTACTCTGTCCGGTATCGAAAAGGATTTTCTTTTGCCCGGTTTCGATATAATATGACAGGCCATGTTCAGCTACAAGGTTCTGTTTATAAACAAGGTTTTCAATAAGGGTTATAATCCGCATACCGGAAGACTTTCATTTCATGCATAGTTAACTTGCCGTGTCTGAATGGTTCAACCAAATCGGCCTCCACTTAGAACTGTCTCATCTTTGCGGCTATTATTTCAGCCGCTTTGATTAATGGATAACCGGCCGGGGATGCAGTCAGGCAAGGATGTGTGCCGATTTGTGAAGTAAGCAATGAATTTACGGTCATCCTGTTTTCGATTATCAGGCCGATAACATTGGTTAATTCCCCGGCGCTAAGTCCGCCAATTACTTCACCACCAATGATCACCCCCGAATACTTGGCAGCGATCAGCTTCACCAGTTGTTTATGGGCATCGGGCAAATTGCCGGGATGTCGGTCAACTCCCTCGAAAACACCGGAAAGTATGGCTATGCCTTCTTCAATTGCCCGGCTTTCAGTCAATCCCGCAGTACCAAAGCCTGTCTCCCCGATGGCAGTTGAGTAAATTCCGATAGTGCCGCTAAAGGTCTTCACTACATTTATATTAAAAAGATTGATACCTGCCACCCTGGCTTCAGCGCAAGCTGTTGATGCGAGCATCGTAGGAACACGGCGACGGGTTACGAAATCACGCTTTTGTGCGCAATCCCCTACGGCAAAAATGTCAGGTATGTGGGTTCGCATGTACTCATCCACTGCAATAAAACCGCTCTCATCAATAAAAATCCCCGATTTTTTTGCCAGTTCCGTACTTGGCCTGTACCCCATGGAAAGAATCACTGCGTGGGCCGGTATGATCTCCCCATTCTCAAGTCTTACCCGGGATACCTTGCTGTCGCCCAGTATTTCATTCACCCCATTATTGGTAATGATTTTTACATCCCGGTTTGTTAAAATAGCGGCTATACGTGATGAAAGCTCCTCATCAAAAGCAAGGCTTAAGATACCCGGCAATTTTTCCACCAAAGTAACCTCGTGTCCCCGCTTCCTCAATTCATCAGAAAACTCAACCCCAATGAAACCGGCGCCAATTACAACTATCTTTTTGCATTTCTCCAGCCTGGCATTCATTGTATCAAGATAGCCCTTATCCTTTGGGATCAGGAATACATTTCCAAGTTCGGCACCTTTAAGCCATTTTGGTTTAACAGGAGTTGACCCCGTGGCAATCACCAGTTTTTCAAAACCAATTTGTTCTCCGTCATCCAGCAAAGCGGTCTTTTTCTCTGTATCCACAGATACCACTTTGTTTACAATGGATTCGATACCTGCTTTTTCAAGCATATTATCCACAGGCATTATATTTTGCTGGCTGCTTTCAAGTGTGCCAAAAATATAAGGGATTCCACAGGGAACCATCATTTCTTTTTGCTTTTTTACAAGTATAAAGCTTTTCTCCGGCCAGGCAGTTTTGCCGGTTAATGCTGCCACCATCCCGGCTGCGCTGCCTCCGATAATCAATACATCTGTTTTTTTCATATTCTTCGATATCATTTTAAAGTTCAACTATTTTCAATGACTGTATCTGTAGCTTTACCAGCAACTGGTTGTGTTGGCGTTCCTTCCGGTTTTTTAAATGGCGAATGAACTATTCCAATGGTTGATATACAATTTCAGACATCAATAAACACAGGTCTTTTGCTCAAGTTAAGGGCTTTCACAACAAAATCCGGAGCAATACATGGCTTCCAGCTATCCCTGTTTACAAAGGCCAGATCGGTTTCAGCTTCATTTATCAATACATGATTTGCATTGTACAGTTTATAGGTAAACCATATCCTGGCACCTCTCATGGTCTTAAGAGTAGTTTTGATTATTAGCAAATCATCGTAATGAATTGGTTTTAGAAATTTGGTGCTCATTCGGATCACCGGCAACATATATCCGGCTTCTTCAACCGATCTGTAGGTTACCCCGAGGCTGCGAAACAACTCCCACCTTGCGGTTTCATAATATTTCGCATAATTTGAATGGTGTACCGTCCCCATCTGATCCGTGTCAGGATACATTATCCTGAAACTGTATTCGTGTTCTATCATGACGCTTATTTTTTACTTTGGTTTTCACAAGGGCATGGAATGGCTTTATGATGTGTACGCTGAGATGCACAATCGCTTAAAGCCAGTACAAGCAAGATAATGAGAATACAATAAACTCCCTGAAGTAATTTTTTCATAATTATTGATTTCATCTGGCAACTGCTTCTTTACCGTTTACAATACCTTTTAGAAGATCATCGAATCCGTATTTTACCGCTTTATTGTTAAATAATTCATGAAGCATTCCCTCATCGCAGCTTGCACAAATATTTTCGTCTATAGGAATGCGGGCCAGTAAAGGCAACTCAAATGATTTGGATAATGTTTCGCCTCCACCCTGACCAAAAAGGAAATACGAAGCAACAATAATGATATTCTTAATTTCGGGCAGCTTTGTTTTTACAAATTCATTTTGGTTATTCATCGCTATTAACTTTTTTCCAGATATTTCTTATTTCTTTACTCACTTCAGATTGAGGCAACCATTCAATAATGCTTTTGCAATTCAGCATGGCTTCCACAACGCCGGCATCAAAAGGAATCTTGCCCGCAACGGATATTTTCCGTTCAAAACACCAGCCCTCAATCTGGCAGGCTATATCATTGTTCAGGTCATACTTGTTTATGACCACATATGATTTCACTTTGAAGCTGTCAACTACTGAAAGTATTCGTTTCATGTCGTGAAAACCTGATTGCGAAGGCTCAGTAACAATAATGGCCTTTTTGATGCCTGTCAGAGATGAAATTACGGGGCATCCCAGTCCAGGGGGGCCATCGATGATAATTGACTCCCATCCCTTTTCAGCGGCAATTTCCCGGGCATGTTTACGGACCGCGCCTACCAGCTTGCCCGAATTTTCTTCTCCGGGCTCTAACCTGGCATGTACCATCAGGCCATTCCGAAAAGTACCGGCAAACCAGCGGCTTTTGTTACTGGGCACCTTATAAATTGCTTTATTCGGACAAACCCTCATGCAAAGCATACAACCATCGCAGGCAGTTTCAGAAATTGAAACCAGTCCATTCTCCCGGAAAATAGCATCGAAACGGCAGTAATCCATACAAATCCCGCAATTGGTACAAATGTCCTTGTTGATCATGGCTTTTTGGCCTGATACAAATATCTCCTCCCTGTAATTTTCAGGCTGCAATATAATGTAAAGGTTAGCTGCATCCACGTCACAATCGGCAACCACCACATTGCCGTTGATTGTTGCAAATGCAGCGCTCAGACTGGTTTTTCCGGTACCACCTTTACCGCTTATGATAGCTATCTCTTTCATGCTGTGAAATACTTGATTCTGTTCAACAGATTTAGAAACTGATGACAATAGGATGTCTGTTCTTCAGCGAGAAGGAGGCCTTCGGAATATATACGGGCAATTTCCCTGTCAAAAGGTATTTCCATAAGTAAGGGTATGTGACTTTTTTCCAGCCAGTTATAAATCTCCTCATTGCCAAGTCCGGCCCGATTAATGATAACACCGAAAGGCTTTCCAAGGTGTTTCAGCGTGGCAACCGATAATTTCAGATCATTTAGTCCAAAAGGGGTTGGTTCGGTCACCAGTACCACGTAATCAGCTTTTGCAACGGTTGTTATGAACGGACAAGAAATTCCCGGAGGTGAGTCCATTATGGCCAGTGTTTCTCCGTTCAGCGCTTTAATGGATTGTTTGATAACCGGTACAGGTGAGTAGCCCCCCAGTTCAGCACAACCTTCAATTATCTTCGAAGAATTTTTTACATTCATGGTCCTAATTTCTCCAAGCTTTTTCTCTTTTTCGGAGATAGCCCCGTATTCACATGCCTTCAGACAGGCGCCGCAATCGTGGCACAATTCTTCCACAATCTGAATAAATCGTGCCGGAGGCAAATACACGATTGCGTGATAATTACAATAATCGTAGCATTTGCCACAGAACAGACACTTATTTACATCAATTAAGGGAATGTTCTGTATGACATCCGAGGTACACATTACCTCGGCCACAATAAACACAGCAACATTGGGTTCTTCTGCATCACAATCCACTAATGTTACCGGTATCCCGGCCTGCTGTGCCGACCAAAAAAGATTAGTGGATACAAGGGTCTTACCTGTACCGCCTTTACCGCTCGCTATGGCAATTTTCATTTATCAATGATCGCAAGCATTGTTTCCGGTAACCAATGCACTTTTCAACCAATCTGAAACCAATTCTTCAGAGCTTTTTGGCTCTGCACCCGTGATAACTTTAATATTTTGTGTTGAAAATAAATCAAGTGCACGTTGTCCCATGCCCCCGGCAATTACATGCGTTACACACCGTTCAGCCAACCATTTGGGTAACAGCCCGGGTTCGTGGGGAGGCGGGGTAATCAGCTTTTCCCCCACAATAGCATTATTCTCAACATCAACTATGGCAAATTGTTGGCAATGGCCAAAATGTGAGCATAGCTGTCCGTTTTCCAAAGGAATTGCAAAAATGATTTTCATACTATTTATTTTTTTTAATTGAAATTAAACCGCTTCTTAAGCGTTTACCCTTCCCTTCTCCCCCGCCGGCCTTTCGCCGCAATCCACTGCCATTTCCAAGTTTAGCATCCATTTCGCTTGCCGAAATTTTGCGACAGCGACCTAAACCTCTTCCGGTTCCCGGACCCTTATTTTCGGGTCCCTTTCCATTCATTTGTGCCATATTCTTAATTTTTGTGATTCAATAATTCAATAATCTCACTGATCTTTTTATCGGCATCAATTAACACAATCAATTGTATCTGCAAACTGTCGAACAGCGATTTCACCTTTGTTCCGAATTCGCCTGAAACCACCTTTTTAGCACCCTTTGATGCTACCAATTGCACAGATGCCGGTCCTGCTCCTTCAATATTTTCCTTGTTCGGATTTGGAATAAATTCTGTAGCCTGGTTTTCGGTATCGAAAACCACAAAATAGGAACAGCGGCCAAAACGGCTATCCAGTTTTGAATCCGGACTATTTCCTGTTGAAGTGATGGCAACCTTCATATTATTAGTATTTAATGTTTATTTTCCAAGGTCCTGATTTATTCATTTAAGAGCATATGACCATAACAAAGATAATGATCATTTGCTTATTATTATGAAAATAGGTAAATTTGTTAATCAATAACAGGTATTAATAAAATCATAGACTATGGGAAAACAAGCTGTGAACATTTTGTCGCTTGACGTTAAAAGGTTAATTGACATGCTAAATGCAGCCCTTGCTGAAGAATGGCTGGCATATTATCAGTACTGGATTGGGGCAAGGCTCATGGAGGGACCCATGCGCAGTGAAATAGAACCTGAATTGTTACTTCATGCAACCCAGGAGTTAAATCATGCCGTGTTTATCGTAGACCGGATTATCCAATTGGGGGGAACGCCGGTGCTCAGTCCATTGGAATGGCCCCTACTAAGCCGTTGTACATATGATGCTCCATCCGATCCTTATGTAGAGATAATACTGGAGCAAAACCTAAAGGGCGAAAGATGCGCTATTCAGCGTTATAAAGAGATAGCTGACTTTACGAACGGGCAGGACCATACGACACATGCGATGGTGACAACAATCTTAAATGAAGAGCTGGAGCATGAAAATGACATTGAGGACTGGATAAACGATCTGGTCCGAATGAAAGAGGAATTTAAAAAAATAAGATTTTAAAAAAAACGTGTATACAGGCTTGCTTTTACCAGATATTCAATAAAAAAAGAAAGAGTGCAACCTTTGATTTGCACTCTTTTTAACTGCTTATACCTTTTTTTTGTCTGTATTGATGCCAAAAGGCCAATAGATTGGGCAAAAACTGATCAGGCTTGTAAGGATAAGAATGGCCGATAATATCAACAATAAAATTGCCACCGTGCCCGAGATTACATTTGTAAAGTAAAGAACAATAACTACCAGGGCCATCAGTATCCTGACAACCTTGTCAATGCTGCCTACGTTTTTTTTCATGTTGCTGAATTGTTAGTGAATTAAATTGATCGAATAATAAATTTCATCGCAAATTGTTATTTTACGTTTTTGATCTGTTGAACAAGAAATTCCCTGTCTTTCATACCTACAAACCGCTTTACCTCAATCCCGTTCTTAAAAAGAATGAAGGTAGGTATGCTCCTGACTTTAAATTTTTGAGCAAGGGACTGATGATGTTCAATATTTACTTTTCCAACGTGTAAATTACCTGTCAGGCTGTCGGCCACGTCATTCAGCACCGGCGCCATCACACGGCAGGGCGCGCACCAGCTTGCCCAAAAATCTACCAGCATCACCTTATTTTTTGTCTGATGCTGAAAATTTGTTTCTGTCAGTGTCAGTATTTTCTGATGGTCAGCCACCAGGGGTATGTTTTTCATCCGCGCACGGGCGTTATAAAAAAGGAATATTATAACGGCTACCACAATGCCTGTAACGATAAAGGTTGTATGCATATCAGATCATTATTAATTGTTGTCTTCTGGCTTTTAATTCGTGCAGATAATTCGAGGCCGCCAAAGCGGCCACGGTTCCATCCCCTACCGCGGTTGTGACCTGCCTGTAACGTTTGGCCGTACTGTCGCCGGCGGCGAAAATCCCTTCCCTGTCTGTGGACATGTCGGCCTTAATTACAATCTCGCCCCATTGGTTAAGATTTACCTTCCCCTTGAGAAATTCCGTATTCGGAACATATCCAATGAAGATAAAAGCCCCGTCGGTTTTAAAATTCCGGGTACCGCCTGTTTTCAGATCTTTGATATCCACTCTTTCAAGGTTTTCACTTCCATAAAAAGCAGTGATGGCCGATCCCATTATTAAATGTATTTTGGGATGGTTTTGTGCTTCATTTACAGCATGTTCGAAAGCCTGAAATTGATCAAACTGGTGCACTATAGTTACTTTTGAAGCGTATTTCGTCAATGAAACCGCTTCTTCCAATGCGGAGTTTCCGCCTCCGACCACAACGATTTCTTTACCGGTAAAAAAATCACCGTCACAGGTAGCGCAATAAGAGATTCCCCTGCCTTTGAAGATATCTTCTCCGGGCACGCCCAGGGTGCGTGATCTGCCACCGGGGGTAAGTATCATGCTTTCGGAACTATATGAATTACCATCAGATAGAATCAGCTTTTTCAATTCCCCTTCCGTTTCAATCTGCCGGATTGAGACATTCGATTTAATTTCACATCCGAATGACAAAGCCTGCTTTTTCATAATACCGGCAAGCTGGTAACCGCTGATGCTTTCCACCCCGGGGTAGTTTGCAATTTCGTGTGTAAGCACCAGCTGACCGCCCACTGTTCCTTCGTTGATGATAAGCGTTCTCAACCTTGCCCTTGAAAGATATATGCCTGCAGTGAGACCTGCAGGCCCGGCCCCAATCACAATCACATCATAATGGTTATTGGCGCTCATCAGGTTATGCATTTACAGTTACGGCAAATTCCTTGTCGAGGATGGCCTTTACCTGGTCCCTGGTTTGAATGCTCGAAGTAGCTTGTACCACTTTGCCGTTTTTATAATAAATGGTGAACGGAATGCCCATAAATCCTTTTACTTCGGGTAAGTTACGGATTATATGTGATTCGGGGTTATCAAACTCCATATCGAAGAAAGTTACATGCTTATATTCACTTTCAAGTTCCTCTGCGATGCCGTAGACCGGGATACACATTGGACCCATACGGCCACAGATTACCATTACATTTTCATTCTCGCCGATCGCCTTCTGATGTTCTGCAGCTGATTCGAGGTGTTTTAAATTGGTGTATAACATGGCTTTTTAGTTTTATTGTTTATGATACAAAGTTACATTGCCGAATCTTAGCATTACAGGATTTAGGGAACCAGCGCCACAACTTGCAGGTTGATATTGGACAACTTTTTTCTTGAATTAGACTAACTTTATACCCACTTACATGAATCATTGAATGAAAACTATTCTCGAGACCGACCAGGATTTTATTTGCGACATCCAGGCCCCCTGCTTTCAGATGCTTTCTCCGGAAGAAGTTATATTGGTAAGGGCCAGCAAAACGCAGGTACTTTTTCGCAAAGGTGACAACCTCACCAAACAGGGTGCTTATGCTTCCTACATATTATTCATTATAAACGGACTGGCAAAACAATACCTGGAAGGCGACGGTACGAAAAATTTCAACCTGCGGATTATCAGGCCAGGCGAATTTGTCGGGCTTTCAGCTGTTTTTACAAAAAACTCTTTTAATTATTCCTCCATTGCGCTAACCGATTGCCAGGTATTCCTGGTTGAGAAGGACGCCATAGCCAAGGTGGTGAAACAGAATGGCATTTTCGGATATAGTATCATTAAACGCTACTGCGAACAAAACACGGACCTTTTCACAACGGTCCGGAACCTTATGTACAAACAAATGAACGGGCGGATGGCTGACACCTTATTATACCTCGAAGGCTTGAAGAGTGAAAATGCTGAGATTTTCCAGTTGCTTTCACGAAAAGATGTTGCGGATTTTGCCGGGATTTCCACCGAGAGTGCTGTGAAACTGCTTAAGTCTTTTGAAAAGGACAGATTGATTGAGCTGCATGAAAAGGATATTGTGCTCATTAATTTTAAAGCGCTGGAAGAAATAAGCCGGAGAGGATGAATAATGATTACCCGTTAGCACTTATTGTCATCAGCATATTTTTATTTAATATTTCCATCTGTTTTCCGGAATAGCGTATAATCCCGTCTTTCTCAAATTCGGTAATTACCCGGCTTACACTTTCCCGGCTCGAATCCACGAGGTTCCCGAATTCTTCCTGTGTGATGGGGATCGAAAAGAAATTGGAATTATAAATATGATCAGAAAGCTCAAGCAACACATCGGCTATTTTCCCCCGCATTTGTTTTTGCGTTCGATTTGCACACCGGTAAAACACCTCCAATTCATTTTTGCAAAGATCAATCATAATTTCATATGCAAAATCAGGATTGGCTTTTAATAAATAACGGAATTCCGTGACATCTATAAAGCAGACCTCTGCATCTTCAATGGCCGTGACTGAATATTGATTTATTTTATCGCCGAAAGTTGTTGGCAATCCAAGGTAACAGGGCGCTTTTACAATTCTGACTATCTGTTCATGGTAAGGCCCTGCGATATGCACCTTAGCCAGGCCGGTCCGCAAATACGCTACATTGGTAGAGAACGTGCCCTGCTTTATCAGGGAATCCCCTTTAGAGAAATTCACCAGAGCACAATTCAAAGACAGACCTTCAATTTCTACATCGCTCAATTTTAAAGCCGCTTTCGATTTTATGGCGCACAGCCTGCATTCGTTTTTCATATGGCAAAGATAGCAACATGTGATGCATATCACAAATTAGTATAACCAGCTTCACATCCTGAAATGCATATTGGAAAGAAGTTATGCATTACTTTGTGAATTAAATAACAATAAAAAAATAAATGTCATGGAAGAAATGGAAAAACTTGTGATTATCAGCACAACAGGTCCTGAAAACCAGGAAAAGGCAACCTTGCCGTTTGTTGTGGCCACGGCAGCGCAGGCTACCGATGTCAAAGTATCTGTCATACTTCAGGCATCCTCTGTACTGCTGGCAAAAACAGGAGTGGCTGAAAACGTCAATGCCCCCGGTTTGATGCCTTTGAAACAATTAATTGATACTTTCATCGAGCTGGGTGGCAATTTGCTTCTGTGTTCACCTTGCATCAGGGAAAGACACATTAAAGAGGAAGAATTAATTAACGGATCACACCTTATAGCTGCCGGAACCGTAGTTACCGAGGTATTATCCGCTAAAGCCGTTCTGACCTATTAGTATTTCACTGAACATTTAAAAACGAAAGATTATAAAATGCAACAGGATTTCATTGATGAGATTAGTCTTCTCCGGCAACAAATTGGTACACTTAATATAAAGATCGAAAAACTGGAAAATTCAAGAAAGGATCAACTTTCAATAGCGATCGTATCGGGTGATATGGATAAAATATTGGCGGCAATGGTCATTTCACTTGCTTCTGCGGCACTTGATACGAAAGTAAAATTGTTTTTCTCGTTCTGGTCACTTTCAGCTCTCAGGGATAAACAAAAAACAGGAAGGGATAAAGACATTATATCCAAAATGTTTGGTTTCATGTTACCGCGCGGTAAAAACAAGCTGAAATTGTCGAACATGAATATGGCGGGAATGGGGCCGCTGATGATAAAATACCTGATGAAAAAACAGGGAGTTCTCTCACTTGACCAGATGTTCCTGGAAGCTGCCTCGATGGGAATTGAAATAACAGTTTGTGAAATGTCAATGAACCTAATGGGATTTAAAAGGGAAGAAATGATCGATTATCCAAATTTGCGGTATGCCGGCGCTACGACTTTTGTTGCAGAAGCCAATGAAAGCAGCCTCCAATTGTTTATTTAGAATTAGTTAGAAATAAATTTCAACATTGAAAAATCTGCACATATGACTACAACAGAATTGAAAAGCGCAGCTGTGGCAAAATCAGTTGATGCAAGGGGAACAGCCTGTCCGGGACCCCTCCTCGAAGCCAAAAAAGCAATCGGTACAATAAATGCCGGGGATATCATGGAAGTATTGTCGGCCGATGAAGGGACCAAGGTTGATATACCAAAATGGTGCACCAAACAAGGCCATGAATACCTTGGAACCATTGAAGAGAATGGTTTCTTCAGGGTTTTTATGAAGAAAAAATAAGTGTCAAAAGCGGGATTATACATGAAAAGTGCCAAAATCCTGGTTTTTTCAACCGAGAAAATATCGGATCCTGCCATTGATATGGCGGGATTACTTAAACTGCATTACCCGCCAACGGTATATGCTATTTCAATTCCCTGTTCCAGCGGGGTAAAATCAAAATGGATCCTGCATGCCTTCGAACAGGGATTTGATGGCGTATTTATAGCCGCCGACGGGAGTGACTGTCCGTATGGGGAATCCTGTACTGAAAAAACCGGCAAAGTGGTAAACCGCACACATGAAATGATGAAAGAACAGCAGATTGAACCCGCTCGACTCCGGATGGCGGCAATTTGTTCGGTTTGCAGCGAATCGTTTGTAAAACAGATGAAAAGCTTCAACGAATATTTACTTAAAAATACCAATAGTCAGATATGCAGGGAAAAATAACCAATGCCTCGTTTGATGCACTTGTTATTGGTGGTGGCATAGCAGGCGGAGAAGCTTCATTGAATTTAGCCAACAATGGATTCAAAGTATTGCTCATTGAAAAAGATCTTTCCCTGGGGGGTAAAATGATTCTACTGAGCAAGGTCTTTCCTACGTTGGATTGTTCAGCCTGCATAACCACACCAAAAGTTTCAGAGATATCCAGGCATCCCGGGATAACAATCTTTACGGGAAGCAGAGTAAGTAAAATTGAAAAAACGGCTGAAAACAGCTTTGAAGCGGATGTATCTGTATCCCCGCGTTATATTATAGCTGAAGATTGCACCGGTTGCCAGTTATGCGAACAGGCCTGCCCCGTGGTAGTTCCCGATCAATATCAGCATAACCTGGTAGGTCGAAAAGCAGCTTTTATTCCGTTTAGCATTGCCAGTCCAAGGGTTGCTGCCATTGACATTGAAAACTGCACTTTATGCGGCGCATGCGAAAAAGCCTGTCCGACAAATTGCATCGATTTTACGCAGGAGACATTGCTCTACCATATTCAGGTCAAAACAGTTGTTATTGCCACCGGTTTTAACCTGTTTGATCCGATTAAGATATCCCGGTATGGCTACGGTATTTATAAAAACGTACTTACCTCCATGCAAATGGAGCGGCAACTGGCCCCTACCCGACCGTTTAATACCATTTTGCGGCCGGGTGACGGTAAGGTTCCTGACAAGATTGCCTATGTGCTCTGTACAGGGTCAAGAGATGCTTCGGTTGGAAATCCTGTTTGTTCGCAGATATGCTGCATGTATTCGATAAAACAGGCCCAATTGTTAATGGGGTCGCTTCCAATGGCTGATGTGACTATATATTATTTAAACATCCGGTCGTTCGGAAAGGGTTTTGAAGAATTTTACGAGCAGGCAAAAGGAATGGGTGTTAATTTTATAAAAGGCAAGATAGGAAGGATTACAGAAAAAGAAAACGGAAACCTTGTGTTACGCTATGAAGACATTAATGAAAGTATTGTGAAGGAGGCTGAACATGATATGGTAATATTGTCGGTTGGCGTTCTTCCCAATACCGACAGTGCAGTTTTGTTTCCGGACGAAAAGTTAAAACTTGATCCGTTTAATTTTCTTTACCAGGCAGATCCGCTTACGAGTCCCGCCAAAACCAGCATTGAAGGAGTTTTTGTCGCCGGCACGGCAACCGGGCCGATGGATATTCCTGACTCAATCCTTTCGGCAGGATCTGCATCATCCGAAGCCATGAGTTATATAATAAGCAAACAATGAACAAAAAGATCGGCGTATATATATGCCATTGCGGAGGTAACATTTCCGATTATGTGGATGTTGAAAAAGTAAGAGAGTCCATTGAAAATGATGCCGGCGTTTCACTTTCAAAGACTACGCTGTTCGCCTGTGGAGATGCCAACCAGAAGGAAATGGTTGACGATATCCGAAAAAACAGCCTGGATGGAGTAGTGGTGGCATCCTGTTCTCCAAAGCTTCACCTCCTCACCTTCAGGGCAGTGACGGAAAGAGCCGGCTTAAACAAGTATAATTATATCCATGCAAATATACGTGAACAAGCATCATGGGCACATTCGGATGATAAGGCTGGGGCAACTGAAAAAGCAATTCACATTGTCAAATCGGCCATAGCTAAAGTTCGCCTTGCACAATCCCTTGAACCATTTATAATCTCTTCAAAAAAGCATGTTGCCGTTATTGGAGGGGGCATTGCCGGGTTAAGGGCGGCGATTGAACTTTCGAATATGGGATGTCCCGTAACACTCATAGAAAGAGAACACTTCATCGGCGGCAGGGTTGCAGCATGGGATGAATTGTTTATAACCGGCCAGTCCGGCAAAGAGCTGATCACCCGGCTGCAAAAAGATGCGTTCGATCGTGATAATTTAACTTTGTACACAGGGGCAGAAGTTATTTCAAATGCAGGAAGTATTGGCGATTTCAAACTGAAAATAAAAATAACACCCGGGGAAAATGGCGGTCTGTCAAAAAAAGAAGAAATCATTGAAATAAATGTGGGCTCAGTGCTCATGGCCACCGGGTTTGACTCTTATACACCCCGGGAGGGCGAATTCGGCTATGCTCAGTTTGATAATGTAATAACACTGCCCCAATTCAAAGAAATTCTTGAGCTAAACGAGAAAAAATTGATTTTTAAAGAGAAAGAAGTGAAAAATATCGCCTGGATCTATTGCGTCGGAAGCCGGCAGAACCAGGGAGAAAACAAATATTGTTCCCGGTATTGCTGCACATCCGCTATTCATACATCCATCCAGGCAAAGAGCAAATTTGAAAACCTTCATAATTACCATTTCACAAGAGGGATCAGGACATACGGAAAACAGGAAATATTGTATGCTGATTCCTTGAAAAAAGGAGATATATACTTTCAGTCATATGAAGAAGATCCGCCCCTTGTGTTTCGCGAACAGGATAAAACTGTGGTTCGGATCAAGGATATACTCAGCGGAAAAAGAGAAATTTCAGTTGCTGCAGACCTGGTCGTTCTGATAACCGGAATGGTCCCCAGGGCCGACAATTCCGTCGGCTCGCTATTTAAACTGCCCAAAGGCAGGGACGGATTCTTTAATGAGATCCATATGAAATTACGCCCGGTGGAAACCGTTATTGACGGTATTACCATTTGCGGAACATGCCAGGGACCAAAAAACATTTCGGAGTCAGTAAATTCGGCGCTTTCTGCAGCTGCAAAATCGTTTTCCTATGTCAATAAAGGGGAAATTGCCCTCGAACCCATTATCGCGCAAATAGACAGGGAGAATTGCACATGGTGCGGTGCCTGCGCGGAATCCTGTCCTTTTGATGCCATTAAAATGGAGAAGAGCGGAACCAGGGATTATGCTGTTATGAACAACTCGGTATGCAAAGGATGTGGCATGTGTTTACCGGTGTGTCCCACGGATGCAATTGATTTAACAGCTTATTCTAATAAGGAGATTGAAAGCATGATTGATGCCTTGGCAGCAAGCTGATGAAATTTGCAAGAAAATTGAATGTACCAATAATACAATGGAATATGGAAGTTGAAAAAGGGAAAACTTTTAAATATTTAAGAGAAAAACGGGAAGTTTCACAAGCGGCAAAAGATAACCTTAAACAATTTATCAAAATTAAAAATGCCATACTCCTTGCTTTACGTGAGGGTGAGATGACCGTTAAGGAATTAACAGAGAAACTTCAAATGCCACAATACGAGGTGGTTTATTATTTAATGACGCTTGTAAAGTACGGTTTTGTACAAACCGGTACGATTGATGATATGGATGAATATTTCACTTATAAACTTAAAAAATAGTGGCTGCAGTTAATCCTGAATTCGGAAAGGAATTAAAAAATTTCGGAGCATACGATTTTAATGCATGTTATAACTGCGGCAATTGCACGGCTGTGTGTTCCCTTTCCACCGAAGAAGATTCATTCCCCAGGGAAATGGTGCGATTGAGTGTTTTAGGATTTGAGGAGGATCTCAAATCTTCACTTAAACCGTGGCTCTGCTATTATTGCGGTGAATGTTCATCCCATTGCCCGCAAACGGCAAATCCCGGTGAATTGATGATGTCACTGAGAAGATGGCTTTCCTCAAAATATGACTGGACCCGGTTATCCGGTTTATTGTATCGTTCACTACCCCTTACTATAATCGCGTTACTGTTAACTGCGACAGGAGTCATTGGATTTGCCGCATATGAGCATTATTACCTGCCGGCAATCATGCATTCCGGACATCGATTCGAATTATGGGCCATCCTTATCGTTTTTGCCCTAATTCTTTTCCCCAATATTATTCGGATGTGGTGGTATACCATACTTAAACCAAAAATTAAGGTTCCTGCTCTAAGTTATGTTACCGCATTTTGGGAGTTAATAATTCACATGTTCACTCAAAAGAGAGCATTGCGCTGCGATGATAATCGATTCAGGTGGTTTGAACACCTTGTGCTTGTGGTCGGCTATCTGGCTTTGCTTTTCACAACGGTGGTGCTGGATTGGTTTTCAACAGAAAATATCTTTGTAATTATTCTCGGATACGTGGAAAGTATACTGGTGTTCCTCGTTACGGCTGACTTTGTAATCAATCGTATCAGAAAAAAGAAGGAAGCAAGCAAATTTTCACAACCCTCCGATTGGTTCTTTGTAATATGGCTGTTTCTGATGGGGTCAACCGCTTTTGTTGTTCGTTTAATGATTGATACAAATAGTATTGCAAATAACACCTGGATGTATTTGTTTCATTTGACGATTCTTGTACAATGGGCAGTGCTAATTGTACCTTTTGGTAAATGGACTCACTTTCTGTACCGCTCATTTGCCATGTATTTTGCAAAAATGATTTCCAGCAGTGTGAAATTAGGTGAATAAGAATCAACTTTTGCAACAAAAAAATGAAACTTAATTAAATGATATTCAGTATATATTCGTGATAATTGTTTTTCCAAACCACAACCCATGGATCGATGGAAACGAATCTTTGTCCAAAAACGCCGGGATGCCCGATTTTTAATGGTATTCTGAAAGGTACTGAATACACGGAAGTTTACAGGAGACTCTATTGTGAAGCAGGTGAAGCCGGAAGGAAACGGTGCAGGCGCTTCCAGGTGGCTGCCATAACCGGCAAGTGTCCGCCTAACGTCCTCCCCAATGCATCAAAAACAGCGGAACAAATTGTGGCTGAAATGAATAAATCCGCTACCTGATCACTCAAATTCCTTGAAGGGATTGTGCTTATGCTGCCGGTCCTTTACAATCAGGGTGGTTACCGGGGCTGCTGACTTACGATTGAAAATAATGTCGTGCCCCATGCATAATCCAAAGGATATGTTAAGCCCTGTATTGTTTTCATGCAGGAATTCAGCCTGTCCGGCAGGGTTGCACGACACACCCCTGGATTCGTCGTTCAGCAGCTCGCCGGACTGAATTTTTCCGATTTTACAGTCGGCCATATATACCTCAAATTCGCCCTCAAGTCGCTCTTTCAACTTCCCGGCTTCTTTATTTAATCCTATGCAATTTGCTATACCAATGCGTTTAACGCCCGACAACCGGGCAAAATTTATAATTTCCTCCACCCGGTTTTTACCCGGCAATCTTGCTTCCTCGGCAATTCGCATCGCATTTATATCGGCGTCGGAGTATAATTTTTTCTGTTCGTCTATATTCATCGAATTTTTATCCAGGTTGCAAAATTTACTTAATGATTACAGGAGTTACCGTCTACCTGATGATGCTCATGTTGTGCGCAGGAAACACCTGAATCTGTCAAAATACCCTGCAGGTATTTTTCTGCAAGGACGTTCACATCCCCTGAACACCCCCTTATAACTTCGATATCGTGGCGGTTGAGAACCTGAATCGCGCCTTCCCCGATACCTCCGGCTAACATAACTTTAACCCCGATCTTTTGAAAAATACCGGCAATATTGGATTTGCATCCACATCCTTGCGGAGAAGGCAGAATTTCTGTTGCTGTGATATTATGGTTATCATCTGCAGAAATTACAGTATACATCTCACAATGTCCAAAATGATTGTCTACCAGGTTACCGCTGGTGGGAATTGCTATTTTTATCATGGAATAATTTTTAATGGTTTAGCATATTAATAATATCCTGAACGGATCTTTCCTCATTTTTCAATATAATCATTTGAATTTTCAGGCTGTCGAGCAGCGGCTTAATTTTAATCCCGAATTCACCCGATATAATTTTCCCTGCCCCTTTTGATGCAAGCAATTTGACAGAGTCGGTACCAGCACCCTCTTCAGCCTCTTTATATGGATTGGGCAGTATTTCCATACCATGGGTGAGTGTGTCAAAAATAACAAAATAGGAACATCGGCCAAACCGGCAATCCAATTTTGAATCCGGACTATTTCCTGTTGATGTGATAACTACCTTCATACTTTAACAATTCTTAAATGTTAGCTGCGTATGCTCTTTGTATTGTTCCACATCAGAGGAACCGCATAATGCGCATTCAGTAACTTCTTTCTCTTTTTCAAGCTGATTAAACCAGCAACCGCAATGGTTACATGAATACCATTCACTGTCAAAATATACCTTGCCTCCTTCGAAAACGATGGACTTACCCTGAACAAAGGCCTGCGCTACTTTACGCCTTGCGCTTTCATAGATCCTGGCAAAGGTAGGTCGCGAAACACCCATTTTTTCAGAGGATTCCACCTGCCCCAGGAGTTCAAAATCACTTAACCGGATTGCTTCATATTCTTCATAATTCATAACAACAGGATGACTTTCATCAGATATTCCAATAGGTTTGAATCCCCTGAAATGAGGAGGCTGATTCATTCTCCGTATGCGTTTTGGTCTTGACATATTATGAACATATGTGCGTTACAAATATAATGATCATTTGCTTATAATTAATATAAAAAGATTAACTTTGTTTTGTCATCGTTTCTCCATTTCGATAAAAGGAAAGTGAATTGACCTTAATTATTGATAAAAATACAATAATATGAGAACAACAATCTTTAAATGGCTATTAATCGTACCGGCGTTGCTTTTCGCGGACTGGTTAATTATGGTATTGTTCGGGTGTATTGCGGGTCTTTGTCACGCCGACAACAGGTTTTTCTGCTCCACATATTGTTACACAGGAATCACCTTGCTGTCATTGACTGCTCTTTTTATTTTTTACCTGATATCCAAAAAAAAGTAAAAGGATTCAAATAAAAAAAGCGACCACCGGCGCTTAGAAGAATTTTCTAACATCTTCCTTTACTGCAAGGACTGTTCATCATCAAAAAGCCAAAAAGACCTCCGAATATCGCGCTTTTATATGGATTGCTGGTGATGGCACAGGTACCGGAATTGCATCCTACAAAGTGATAATACAGAAACCCGGCCAGTCCCCCAATTAATACCCCTAAGAAAGGTTTCCAGAACGACCAGGATTTAAAGAACTCTTTGCTGATGAAGTTCTTTGAATTTTCTGCGGTATTATTCTCCATAAATTTCAGTTGTTAATTAATCGAGCGGTAAAAATACAAAAAGCATTTTGATAAATCGCTTAAATATCACTTAAATCTTTTTAATATCACCAATAATTTTTTATCGGATAAGTTTCAATAACGGTCAAATGAATTCATATCCGCCTGAAATCGTATTGGCAGAAATTGGAATTCCGATCCGGAAGCATTCAGTCACAGTTTAAAAAGGCTTAACGCCAGAATGGTAAGAACAATAAAGGTTATTGCCACATACGTCCAGTCTTTCCCGGCAAGAAATCCCAACAAGGAGAAAAGAACCCTTGCCAGGGGCGTAGCGATAAGCAGTAAAATACCGGTTTGAATGACGGCCCTGCTTTTTAATTCGAATGTTTCTTTTATGATGGTATGGATATGTTTTAATCTTGCCGGCTCATCCCTGAAAATAGCAAAATCAAAGGTTTCACCGGGATGCTGATAGAAAAACAAAATTCCGCCAAATAATACAATCAGGGCGGAAGATACCACACCCACGCGTAACAATGAACCCATAACACTTCTCATTTGGTCATCGTTCCATGATTGTTTCGTCATGTCAGATATTTTTCATAAGTCCGTTATAGATCATCTCAATGGCTAAAACCGCAATAACAAGGGCAAAAACAATCCGGATTGATTTAGTCCTTGACTTGATAAGGATCCTTGCACCTGCAAGCGAACCTGCCAAAACTCCAATCATCACAGGCATTGACAATACAGGGTCGATGTAACCCCGGCTCAGGTAAATGCCCGCACTTGCAGCGGCTGTAACCCCAATCATAAAATTGCTTGTGGAGGTGGAGACCTTGAAGGGTATTTTCATGATGGTGTCCATGGCAATGACTTTTAATGCCCCGGAACCAATTCCCAGCAGGCCTGATAAGATACCCGCCAGAGACATAACCAGGAATCCTCCTCCCACGTTTTGCAGTTTGTAATATTTCACATCACGGCCGATCGTATAAGAACCTTCCGCTCTCAGCAACTTCACCAGCCAGGTCGATTTCAAAGGATTATCAAGGCCTGCATCTGTTATATCATTTCTTTTTCTGAAGGAATTTATTGCGGAATAAATCAACACTAAGCCAAAGATTACGGCAATTGCATGGGTAGGGGCAAAAACTGCAATGGCAGCACCGGCAATGGCTCCCAGGGTGGTTGCTATCTCAAGGAACATTCCGATTCGAATATTCAAAAGGCCTTCTTTAATATAAGCCGAAGCAGCACCGGAGGAGGTTGCAATTACAGATATTAATGAGGTGCCTATGGCATAGCGTATGTCCACTCCAAAAGCCAGGGTCATAAGCGGAACAACGATAACTCCTCCGCCCAGGCCGGTAAGAGATCCTATAAATCCTGCAAACAAGGCTCCCAGAAAAAGTATCAATATTGTAGTTATCATCCTGTCTTTAGAAACCGATAGCCCAATAATATGTTCTAAAAGGCCAGGAGAAAATCTGGTAAGATCCTTTGAATTATGGTATTAATTGCTTATTTTTAGAAGCATCACAGGAGTATTATTTTTTTCAATCCATATTTTTTAGTACCCTCACCAAACAATTTTTAAAATGAAAAACATCCTATTTTTCTTGCTTGCCGGATTTATGATTTTATCATGCAATCAAAGCCCTAAACCCTTGCAGGAAACGCCGTCTGAAAAACCTGCAATCACAACTTTGGATTCCGTCAGGGATGGAGTATTTATACACATTACGGAAAGTTACAACGATCCTCACCGTGTATTGATGCCTTTAAAAATGGCAACGATGATGGCAAAGGACAAAGATGTGCTGATTTATATGGACATTCATGCGGTTGAACTATTGGTAAAAACGGCAAAGGATATGAAATTTGCCGATTTCGAAACATTTCAGACTTATATTAAGCAATTAGCCGGCCAGAAGGTTGGAATATACGCCTGTCCCACTTGTTTAAAAATTGCCGGTTTTACCCCGGAAGATTTAATGGAGGGTGTTCAGGTTGCGCAGAAGGATAAATTTTTCAATTTTACAAAGGGAAGGATTATCACTCTTGATTATTAACCTCTTCAAATCTGTTTTCCGGTCATCTATCAGCGTTCCGGAGAGTATATTCTGTTGCGGGAAAGGCCCGGATTAATGCCGGGCCAGCTTCGCTGCGCAAATGAAAGCTTTGCCTAAAAATTCTTTTTTGTTCCTTTTTTGTGCAGCACGATGATGGCTTTTTCCACAGTTATCATTCCGCCGTACCGGATTTTCTCGAAATAGGGCAAAATTGTTTCCGCAAACTTATCTATCTTTTCTGAGTCGTCAACTATCTCAATTACCATGGGAAGTTTTTCGGTTAGCTCCCATAATTTCGTGGAACTGATCACGCTGCTGGCTCCAAAGCCCATAACACCTTTTAAAACAGTTGCTCCTGAAAGTCCATAACGTTTTGCGGCAAACACGATCACTTCATAGAGTGGTTTGTGCCTGAATTTATCTGTAGAACTGATAAAAATCCGAAGTAATTTGGCTTCAGAATTCGTTTCCATGAGTTTACAGTTTTTTGGTGATTATATTTCACGAAAAATGCAAGGTAAAGGCAGGATGTTCAGGAATGCCCCCCAACAATAATGCGCATCATCTTCAGATTAAGTATAATGAAGCGGAAAGCCTGCCATAACAGGTTCCTGCGCCAGAATCTCGTGGTTTTGGTTGGTAATGGCGGATAGGATTCATCATAGTATCCCCGTACAATATTTTTTGCCATTTCTTTGAATTTTGGTTTGACAGCACAATGAATTTATTCCGGAATTAACCACCAGAAAGGATAGCCTTTTGCCTTATGTATAAACATATAATGCAGGAAGATCTTGATCCAGTGACCGGCTAATCCAGCTTCTCCAACTGTATAGCGTATATCGCGGCCCCATTGCGGGTATTTCTGCCAATCCGGAACAATCGGGTAAACCGTCATGGTAGCCGCATTGCCTTTTAACATTCCATACCCGGCAGAAACCACACAGGCTGCTCCCATTTTTCCCATGGATGCTTTGTGCCTGAATTCAGTCCGCCCTGATTTAATCCGATCGATCAGATTCAGGGCTACTATTTTGCCAATCACTCCCGAAGGCATTCCGGTCCGGGGCGGAGCAGGTGTAATTAATGTCCCGTTCGGGCTCTTCATTGGTTTGGATATCTGGTGCGGAGGTGCAAACGCTATACCCGTAGCAAAAATATTGGAGAAAACGGGATTTTGATAAGTTGCCGGCCAATCCTCCACAGACCAGTCCTCAAATGCCTTTGCGGAATAATCTGCGTCCACTTTCATGAAACCGTTGGGCGCAAATAATTGGTTCGTGATGTCTTCTCCGGATTTATTGAACGCCTTTAACCCGACTCCTGCAAAGGCCGGAATAAGCATGGCGAAATCGAATCCAATGGATTTCATTTCTCCGTCCAGGGTTTCATAATTTACAATCCCCTTTTCCACCCTGGTAACTCCGGCCCGTTTGATCCACCGGATTCCGTACTCTGCAAAAATTGATTCACTGAACACTTTGGTTGGTGTTATATAGCCTCCCCGCTTGATAAAAGCTCCTCCCATTCCAAAATCGCCGAGTTCATATTCATTCGAAATCCATGTAATTTCAGCCTTATCCTGCAGATTTCGTTCCCTGATCTGGTGTGCCACATTCAGTGCGTATTCAAATGCAGCGCCCTGGCAGGTTGCCGTCGGGTGCCCGGTGCCAATCAGGAACCGGAGCCTCTCCCCTTTTTCCATTCGTACGAAACAATCTTCCAACGCCTTCCATGTATCCGCTGCATGATCACAGGAGCATACCGAATGAGTGTATTTTGCAGGTCCAAGTCCTTCCGTTGCCTCAAAATTCAATTTGGGGCCTGTGGCATTTACAAGGTAATCATAATCTATATTTTCAATTTCTCCCTTGCGGGATTCTTCGGTATATTCGATGGCCACATAGGGCCTGTCTGACCCGCCGCCACCTTCGGGATAAACGGCGGTGGCTTTTGCCTGCCGGAAATCAATTTTCCACTTGTCATAAACGGGTCGAAGTTTAAACCTCACCTGTTCTATTGTCATTTTTCCGACACCAACCCAGATATTGGATGGAACCCATTGATAGTATGCTGAAGGACTTACAACAATAACCTGGTGCGCCGTGCCCAGTTTCTTTTTGAGAAATGCTGCGGTCGTATGACCCGAAATGCCTGCACCAAGTACCAGGATCTTCGCCATATACCAAGTAGTTAATAATGAAAATTAATTATTTTAAAAATACAAATAATAACCGAAGAAGTTACCCGGCGTCAATGAATCTTAACCATTTTTTTGGTAAGAATAGAATATCAATTGTACGCCTTCACCGGATGCACTTTCCAGAAACCATCAAAAGGTGCATTTCAAAATGGATCACATAGTTTTTGCGCCAGTGTAACCGTATATTACATTCTGTGTTTCAACGATAACCGGGCCAGGGGTTTATTGACTTTCAGGGTAGTAATAACCACGGCCAGGGTCATACAGCCGCCAAAGATCACCGAAGGGACCAGTCCCATTAATTTGGCGGCAACACCCGATTCAAAGGCCCCAAGTTCATTGGATGACCCGATAAATATGCTGTTTACAGATGCCACCCGCCCGCGCATATGATCAGGCGTAAACAACTGCAGTATGGTACCCCGGATGACTACGCTGATGTTATCGAACGCCCCGCTCAGGACAAGGACCGTCGCAGACAAAATAATATTTTTTGACAGGGCAAAACAGATCATGCAAAGGCCAAATCCTGTTACGGCAATGAAGAGTACCCTGCCCGTATCCTTAACCGGGGGGCGGAACATCAGGACTACAGCTGTTAACATGGCCCCGGCTGCAGGGCAGGCACGAAGGATCCCCAGTCCCTCCGGTCCGGTTTTTAAAATGTCGGAAGCAAAAACGGGCAGCATGGCCACTGCACCCCCGAACAAAACGGCAAACATATCGAGGGCAAATGCCCCAAGGAGCTCCGGTGTGTTAAAGACGAACCGGATACCGGATCTTATTCGTATAAATATTCCTTCCCCGGCATTCACAACCTCGTTCCTTGAAATTTTTACAAACAGGATCATGGAAAAAGAAAAAACATAGAAAGCGAGAACGATTGAATAGGCCGGAATAATACCCATGTATCCATAGATCAACCCTCCGATTGCAGGGCCAAGCATAGCCGCAACCTGCCAGTTTGCGCTGTTCCAGGTGGCTGCATTGGCATACAGGTTTCTCGGCACGAGCTGACCCATCATGGCTACAAGAGTAGGCGACATTATGCCCCTCGACAAGCCGGTGAGGAATATGGCGATAAAAACAGGATATATCCCAAAATGCGATGAAAAATAATCAATCCGGATACTGTACACCAGAAGGAAAATTGCTCCCACGATAAGGATAACAATGGTAGAGGCAGCAATCCACTTCCGGTTCCATATATCTACAAAATGACCCGCAAATAGGGATATGCAGACCTGCGGCACTACCTCGGCAAGCCCGATGAAACCCAGCCACAAGACATTATGTGTGATGTCATATATCTGCCATCCTACGATTACTGACTGCATGAGCGTACCCATGGTGAGGAAGATACGCAACAGCAAATACAGCCTGAAATCCTTTACCCTTAATACAGCGAACGCCTCCCCCGACAGCAACTTTTTCATAAATACCATTAAACGAAGCAAAGGTAAACGCCGGATGGCATACTATTTTTATTTTACTGTAAATTGCATTGTTGAAGACTTTGTCCGTGATTCCACTAACAAAAGGTAATTGCCCGGCTGAAGTGTCTTTGCGCTTTTTAGCTCATACGTGCCGTCGTTCGCGTATCGAAATGTTTGCTGTGTAATTTGCTTACCTGCCGGATCAAATACATTTACCTTTAAATCATCTCCTTCCGCCATTCCCTTTAATTGAAGAATCAGGCTATTGCTCCTGCCTAATGGATTCGGGTAGGCTTTAATATCCTGGAATGAATTTTCAGACCTCACAGATGAAGGCAGGTCATCGAAATTAAGGTCATTTCGGTTGGCCACATAATGGTCTGATAAAGCATCCTGTACATGGGTATTTGTCGCCAGGCTCCAATTATCGTTCCAGGTCATGAAAAAGCAGGCTTTGGGAAAATAGGTTTTCATACCGTTTATGAATATCCGGTAATCAAAAGTGCCGGAAGGATTTGAGGCATTTTCAGGCCCGTATTCGGTAAATCCAAAAGGCTTGCCTAAATTGACCAAAGAAGCATATCCAGTGATCCCTGCAGCATTAACAGTGCTTGTATAGGCGTCAAGACCGGTGATATCCACATATTCATCACCCGGATAATAGCTCGCAGTATTTGTGCCCATGTTCGGACCATACACCCAGAGCAGATTATTCAAATGCTTTGTATTTGTAAAGTAATCAAACATTTGTATCCATACCGCTTTAAATTTGGTTTTATCCTTGGCACCCCACCAAAACCAGTTTCCGTTCATCTCATGAAACGGACGGAACATAACGACTACGCCGCTATCCTGCAACTGACCAAGCCCTTTGGCGATGGTATCCAGTTCCGCAAACCACCGTGTATACGTATCTGTACCCGAAACGAGCAGGTCATTAAGATCCACACCTGTGTCCCTGAGACCCTCACCAAGCGGGTTTGCCGGATTGGTCATGTGCACCTGGAGTGCGATGAGAGAACCTGCTTTCCAGGCTTTTATCAATGCAGGATTCGTTGAATTATATTTTACTACCTGACCCTGTGACCAATCGCAATAATCAGAACCTACAATTCCAATATATTTTCCGGTACTATTATATATTTCGGTGATCATTGCATTATTGATTCCCCCGCTCCATCCGATAAATTGTCCGGAGACCAGCCGGTGATCAGTCCTGAGTGTTAATGTGGCAAAGTAATTCAGTATTTTTTTCACACTGTCATTGGCATTGGGGTTTGCCGGATCTACAGCAGAAACCTTTGCAAAGGATGCTATGCAAAGGATGAATAAGAATATTTTCAATGTTTTCATAATCTATGTGTTAGCGTTTCAGGCTGAATAGGGGGCTGCATTCAGGATAGAACATCAAATGTAACAATAATTGCTCTATTCTAATTGGACGAATCCATCACTTTCGCGAATTTAAGGTTCCTTACACGGCCGTTCCCAACTTTGCAACCGGTAATTGAATTATTCCCGTCGCGGATGAATTCCACCTGGCTGAAATACCATCGGTTTACCGAGGTTTTTTTGTGATTTCATGGGATGGATTTTTAAAAGATACAAATTCCTTTATTTTACAAACTTTAAAGAAACGTTTTGAGAATTCCCCGTGAGTAAGAGAATATAAACCCCATCCGACAAACCGGAGGTATTTATATCGAACTGCCGGTTTTCCACCGGCCCGCCCTCTAATACCTTTCCTTGTGCCGAAAGGATGGAATAAGCCGAGAAGATGTTACCGGAGGTATTCACACTGAGCGTTTCCTTCACCGGATTAGGCCATAGGCTGATTTCATCCGCCAGGTTGCCATTTATGCCTGTCGGTGTATTTATCGAAACGGAAAAGATTCTGGAACGGATTCCAACGGGTTCGCCATCATCGGTTAAGGTGACCGTTATGTTTGCAGTGCCCGTCATATCGGCCGCCGGGGTAAAAGTTAAAGTTCCTGTGGACTGACCGTTTTCATAGCTCACTGCAGGAGTTGGGATCAGGCCTGTATTGCTGCTGGAAGCTTCTATTACAATGTTCTGATCGAAGCCAACGCCATCGCTGATGCCGCTTAGTTGTACAGTTTGTTCGCCTGAGTTCACAGGGATAACCCTGTTAGCCAGGTTATCAAGGGTGGGCGCCGGGTTCATAACATTACCGGTAAGCGTTGTAACGCTGGAAGGCGGAACAATAATGAATCCATCTTCCGCAACGCCGGATCCCTTTTCGCAGTTACGTCCATTGGAAGTTGTGTATGATTCCCAGGTTGTCGGAAGTCCTGTTCCCTTAATTTCAACAGCTTGAGCCTGTGCGGTGTTGTTAAAAAGGATAACCGTAACTGTATTTGCATTGTTGTCTTTAAATGCCAATGCCGGAATTCCTTCAGAAGTGGCAGATACACGAACGGCTCCCGGGCGAATAAATCTGTAAAACTGCTTTGATACATAATAGCGGGATGACGGACGGTTGCCCACGACAAGGCCTTCTGTTGCAGTGCCGGGATCGACTGAAAAACTCCAGAACAACCAGGCACTTGTATTTCCGCAACCGAGCGCATTAAAAATATTGCCGGCCAGCGTCATTGCGCCATTCCAATTATCGGCATGGCCCGAGGTTTCTGTCATCCAGGTTTTGTAATGACTGCCGCCAGACTGTGCCCATGTGTATATATCCTGCCAGTAATCGCAACCTGCTCCGCCCACACTGGCCCCGTCAGCATCGTAATTGTGAATTGCCACTATATCGGCATAGCCTTCGGCAACCGGATCGGCTTTTACAGCATTTATATACCAATGGACTGAATTCTGGGCAGGCAGGGCTTCGGCCCAGTACAATTTTACTTCGCCAAGACCTTCGGTCTCAAGACGGTGTCCAACAACTTTAATTATATCCCTGAATTCTGCTTCATTTACCTGGCATGAAGGGTACGGTTCATTAAACTGGGGTTCGTTCTGCAAACCGATAGCATAAATGTCTTTCCCGGTTTCGCGTTTTACAATCCGGATGAGTGCAACAACCTCCTCAGCATATTCCTGGTAATAACGGGGATCGAGCTTATTATTCACAGACCAGGATTCCACCCCGTCTTCCCATTTGTTGAATTTCATCCAGCCGGCAGGACTCCAGACAGTGAGGATAAATTTATCCACAAACGGTGCAATCCGGCGCATGTTCGACAGGGAAAGCGCATCCGGCCTGAACCCGTCAAAATTAAGGACATAGGGGTCAGGGTTGTCATTCACTTCTTCGAAACCCCCTCCGATAAGACCGAACCGGGCCATCGACATGCCGATATCTTTTGCCAGGCTGATGATCGTATCCGGGTCGGTCTCACCCGAGCCCATGAAAGCGCCAAATCCGTCTATTTCCTGGTAGGTGGTGTTCAGGTCGATAGTGACATCGGCGGCAGAGGCTGCATCCAGTGCCGATACGATCACCTTAAAGCTTCTGAAAATATTGGTTGACCCATTGGCGGTGCCGGTCACAGTTACGGTTGCGGTACCTGCCTGGCCGGCGACCGGATTAAAAGTAAGGGTAGCAATGCCATCGGTTACCGGGCCGGCCGTTGGGTTGGGAATAAGGGCCGTGTTGTTGCTTACCGCATTTACAGTTACTGTGTTGGATCCGCTAGCGCCATCCGATAGGTTTGAAATTTTCACCTCCTGGAGAGGAGCGTCCTGCGGTATCGCCAAATCGGGAAGAACAGCCATGGTAACGGTCGGTGTTATCGCCTGGCGGTGTGCTTTATCCCCAACCCTGAAATCGTCGAAATAAAAATGACCGGTAAACATTCTGCCGGGTTCAAAATTGATCAGCAGCGCTTTGATCCTTGACATATCAAGGGGTGTTCCATCGCCCTGCAGCTGATCCGCCGGTTTTGAATAATCAAAAAAGTATTCCGTAAATTCGCCCGTCACGGTTTTCCTGATCGTAGAACCTGTATTGTAGTGGTCAAAGGCATCCCAAAGAAAGATCAACATTTCCTTCGGCGCTTCGGCAGTCCGCATTACTATGCTGATGTAGGGATTATTGCTCATATCGATCTCGGTAGGGATGTCGAACCACAAACCCGCCCATACATTTCCCGTCCTGGATTTATCCACCTGTATTTCCATATAACCGTCGTGCTCGAGGCAAAGGTGTGCACCTTCTCCGTCACTCCAGTCAGAAGGCCATTGCGGTCCAAGGACCCCGTCGTTGAATTCATCCTCCCAGCCGGCAATCGGTTTACCTCTTACTTCCACTTCGAAAGTGTAACTTGCGTTAGCGTTCCCGTTATTCGAGGCATTACCCCCGTCATCGGCAAGGACGACCGTAATAGTTGCATTCCCTGTGTTTCCGGCAACCGGGGTGAAATGCAGTTCACCAGATGCGGCTCCTGGCGCATAAATAACAGTGGGATCGGGTATCAGCGATGGATTGGAACTCTCAGCGGTTATGGTCAAGCCTTGTGCAACACCTTCGTCGCCATCGGTAATTCCCCGAAGGCTGACGACCTGTTCCGGGTCGTCCTCTAAAATTGACATGTCGATCAGTTCATTGAGAGCAGGAGTATTGTTAACCTCAGAGTAAACATTTACATCAAACTGCATGGTTTGGGTGTCATTTCCTCCGGCTAAAATGCCGCCATTATCCTGAACGTTAATGGTTACTGTTGCCACGCCCGTTTGGCCTGCGGCAGGGTTCAACCTCACTGTTCCGCCGAAATCACCCTGGGAATATTCAATAACCGGGTTCGGTAAGATTGCATTGTTAGAGCTGACCGCTGTGATGGTTAAGTATTGACTGGCATAGGGATCACCATCGTCAAGTCCGGAAAATGAAATGGCTGTAACCACACCGCTTTGCACATTCAGGTCGGCTATCTGGTCAATCTTAGGAGCTTTATTCGCTTCCACGGTGACGTTAAATTGCATGACATTATTCTCCGGGGAATTCCCGGATACAGTTATAGTAATAACAGCAGTTCCGGTCTTGTTCGCCGCCGGTGTGTAAATAAGCGTGTCGAACGTGTTTGGGGATGTATAATAAACCAGCGGATCAGGTATCAGGCTCGTATTGGAACTGCTTGCAGTTATGGTGATGGGATTGGCACCCGTTACCATATCTTTTACGCCCCAAAAAGGAATCGCAATTCCGGCCCGGATTAATTCCATGAAACTGGTCAGGGATCCTGCTAATGGACGGAATAGCGGGAGCATCCGTACCAATTCGGATATCATCGATATAAAGAGTGGCATTACAACCTTTTGCCCCGCCCGGATTGCAAACAAAACTCAGGATATAGGCTCCGACAAGGTCAGCCGGCCGGCCCTGTGAGAAATCGAATATATATTCGGTGTAACCGTCAGAATGGATAATTTCACGGGGTATGCCGTCATTTCCATAACTCTGGTCGGTATTGATGAAAAAATTCAGGTTGATGTCAACATCGGACTTAATCCGCATCCGTACATAGGGATTGGAAGAAATATCCGTCGTGTCGAAACTGAAAGAAAAGCTGCTCCAGGTTGAAGTTTTACGAACGTTTACTTTTAATTCGTTACCCACATTCGTAAGGCTGTAATCCGCCGATCCGTTCCAGCCTGTGATGTTCCCGTCGTTGAAATTTTCGGTAAAACCGGTTTGGCAATGTACTAACCTGACAAACAGCATACCGCACAGGATAAGTAAAAGAGATTTTTTCATTTTAAATACGATTAGACTTAAAGGTTAAAATAAGGAAATTCTTCAATTTAAAGAATGATTCCGATGGAAATAATCTTCATCCGTTTAAATTTTGCCAACCTTCGCTAATTCCACAATTAGAATGACGGGCACAAGGGAATTAACTAAATTTGTATATACCCGGGATTCCTATCCTGAATGTTGAAAAAATAAACCGAATGAAAAAAATGATTCCGTTTGTAAAGCCCCTTTTTTTCATTATTGTATTATTTACCCCTGAATTTCAAATAAAAGCGGGAACGGGCAATGAACAATGGCTTTATCCTGTTGAACTTGTATCAGGGGAAGGAATAATTGAACTTTCGGATACCGCTAATCCAAACGGAGTTTTTTTTCTTCTTTTCGGAAATCATTCCTTTGAACCTGACTCGGTTATTATTGAAAGAAAAGAATCGGGTCACTGGGAAAAAATCGCGGATAAAAATTCAATTCTTACCGGTTTACCCGTAACCATTGGTCTATTTCAAGAACTTAAGGCAGTTCCCTGGTCGATACCCCCAAAATTATATAAAAAGGGAACTGCCTACCGGTTCAGGGTAAAAAGAACAGGAGGAGTAAACGGAGAAAGGGACAGGGATTTATTCTGGGACCAGATTATACGGGTCAGGGAATCAGCAATAATTAAAGGAAATGATGACCGGAGCTTTGCCTTGGTTGAATCCGGAAATTTCGGGGAATCGCTGCCTTCTCACATACAAGAGATCAATTTTTCTCCTGCAGAGATCAAAAAACAGCAGGAATGCCTGACGGACCCTGTTATGGATATTCTAAAAAAGACTTCCCCACAGGAGATAAGCTGGAAAGAACTTGAATCAAAAGCATTTCCCCTTGATTACCAGAAAATGCTTTTATCGGGAATAAATGATCCCGATCCGGGGTTTGCATACCAGAACGGGCAATGGTTTGTCACCTGGTCCGGCAATGACCACTGGTTCGCACCGGCATTGCAGTTGGGAAACAGGATAATCAGACCGGCTCCCTTATCGGCGAAAACGAAATTTTATGTAAATGAAAATGGACGCCTGCTTCCCCTGTTAATTATAGAATGGATTTATTATTACACCGACAGCACAGAAGTAAAAATTACACAAAGTTTATTTTCGGAAGAAATGGACGGAGTTCCCCAGATTTTTGTGCATCTGAAAACAATGGATCCAAAAAAAGCCGTAAAATTAGTTGTTGGATATGGAAAAAGGCCGAACGCCCATTATTGGGACGATCCTTCAAAACCCCGTACCCCTGTTCCTTTCTTTACGATGGATTCAAATCCGGTTTTAAAAAATAAACAGGTACTTACGGATGAAACAGGTTCCGTGGTTATGCGCTCCAGTGTTCCGATCCGAATTTTGCAGAATGGTGTTTCCGAAGTTCTCCTTGAATTTGATACGGATTCTGAACTTTTCTTATCCACACCACAGATCCGGACTGCTAATCCCTCAGAATCCATCACAGGCGCTGATATTCAGAAAGCCCGTGAAAAATTCGAAGGGAAATGGAATGGTGTGCTGACCGGTGCTTCGCGTGCAGATCTCCCGTCACAGGAATGGCAGGAAAAAATTGATTCATGGCTTACCCAGGTGTGTTCTATAACGCAAATACAAATTAATGGAAAGGAACAGCTAAGCTACGGTGCCTATTTTTATAAGGCCTATTTTGGAGTGGAAGAAGGCTGGGCGGCAGTAGCCCTGGCCCAATGGGGGAAAGCGGAAGAGTCAAAACGCCAGGCCGAAATACTTCTTTCCAAAGAAAACCTTGACAAAAGCAATTATCATCATCAATACAGGAATGGGCTCAGCGCATGGTATGCGGCTTCCATTGCCCGTCTGACAGGTGACCGGGATTGGCTGCGGAGCATCTCTCCCACCCTGGTTGCAAACGGTTATTGGACCCAGAATGCCAGAAAAGAAGAAGAAGATAATCGCACCCCGACCGGCAGGGGTCTATTGCCGGCACATATTTACGGAGGCGATGTTTCCACCCCCGCTTATAGTCTTTATTCAAGTGCAACCTGCTTAAAGGGCCTGACAGAAACCGCTGACATTTTCAGGCAATCAAAACTGGATGAACTGAAACCCGCTGCCAATGATTTTTATAGGGAAGCGGGTGATTTTAAAAAACGCCTGAAGGAAGTAATGATTGAAGTGCTGGATAAAGAAACAACTCCTCCCTTTTTACCTTTGGCCCTGGAATTAAATCATAAGGCAGGAAATAATGAAGGTCCCTATCTGCGGCTGACCGATGAAAAACTGGGCAATTACTGGAATCTTTTCGCCCCGCTTTTTCTGGATCTTGAAATTCTAAAATACAAAGATCCGGAGCTTCCAAGCGAATTGATTACGGATTATCTGGAATGTCACGGCGGCCATTTTGCGGGATTGCCCCGCTTCTATACCGGTCTCGATGCAGTATATGCCCTTGGATATATAAATGAGCTGCTGGAAAGATCCAAGACGGATATTCTAAACAGAATTAAAGCGCTAACCGCTTTGGAATCCTATATGGTCCTTGCTTCCAGCAGAAACGGACATACGGTTCCGGAGGTATCCGGATTCTTTCCCGAACGCCTTGACCGGGGAGAATACGAGCGCGCTGTAAGGGAAGCACCGTGGAATTTTGGGATGTACAGTGCAGATCGCTATCTCAGGGGAAATATCTCGTTTACAGAACCCCTGGGGGCTGGTGCAGGAGAAGGACTGCTGCTCATGAGGAAAAGCCTTGTTGATGAGATGAAGGACGAAAATGGCCTTCCAAACGGAGGTGTTTTCTTCCTTTCTTCCATTCCCGGTGAATGGCTGAGCGAGGGAAAAGAAATCAACCTTATCCACTTTCCCACAGCCTATGGCGTATTTGACCTGCACGTTAAATCCTTTATTTCCAGCAAAAGGGAAATACATGTAAAATACAGTTACAGCAAAGTTCTTGGAAAGGATAAATCCACGGGAAAAGAACTTCCGGCCTGGAATGAACTGAATAAAATTCTGATTCGCCTTGTTCCGGATAAAGAAGATTGTTTGGCCGGAAGGAAAATAAAGATCAGGCAGCCCTATACCCGCTATGATGAATGGACAATACAGCTTCCGGTAAGGGAAAAAGGTGATTTTGTAATTGATGTTCAATAGTACCGGATTTCCGCGGATATATCAATTCCTTCATTCCCTTGAACATGCGCTCTGTTTAACATTCCGGAGATATAAACATTCTTATCCCTGCAACAAAACCGCAAGTTTGAGTGTTGTCTATTCGGGTTGACAGATCGGTACCGGTAGATTCAATAACTGTTTATTTAAAAATCAAATATGCTTAATCAAAATACATATATCTATAAATATTTGAATTATGGAATCAAGAGCAGTTATATCGCATTTCACAATTTTGTTTGTGCTTCTTGGATTTCTTGCAACAAGTTGTAAGAAAGATAAAGAGGATCCAAAAACCGTTACAGATATCGACGGTAATATATATCACACCGTGGTCATCGGTAACCAGGTCTGGATGGTTGAAAACCTAAAAGTAACAAAATACCGAAACGGCGATGCCATTCAATTGGTAACCGAAAAATCGGATTGGGCAAATCTTAATACAGAAGGGTATTGTATATACAATAACTCCGATTCATCAGGTGTGTATGGCGTGCTCTATAATTGGAAAGCGGTCACCGATGATAGAAATATTGCACCCAAGGGCTGGCATGTGCCCGACAGTTCGGAATTCAAGGAGCTCATTGATTATCTGGGAGGCTCAGATGTGGCCGGGGGCGAAATGAAGGAAACCACATTCAGCCACTGGACCAGTCCAAATACCGGTGCTACCAACGGATCCGGGTTTACTGCCTTACCGGGTGGAATCCGCGATTTAAATGGTTCATACCTTTATCTTGGTCTATCCTGCAATTTCTGGTGCAGCGATGAGTTCACGCCCGGCCGGCCAAATTTTGTTTATGTGATTAATACGAATGCCAAGGCAGTAGATAGTAATTATAATGGCCGTGCAGGACTTTCTGTTCGTTGTATCAGGGATTAATGCGGATGTTCCCGCTTCGGATTACAGATCGCACAGATAGAATATATAAGATAGCAGTTGTTTTACATGGGAAATTTATCGCATATGCCGGAGAAAAAGAATGCATTGTGGATTTTCTTTTTAATTGCTGGAATTGTAGCAGGCCTTTTTTCATCCTGTCAAAAAGATAAGGGCGACTCGGGATTTGTCCGGATTAATAAAGTACTGATTTTAGGGAACAGCATAACCCAGCATGATCCGGATGCTTCTTTAGGTTGGTATGGAAATTGGGGGATGGCCGCTTCAAGTGTAAAAAACGACTATGTTCATTTGCTTATCGGAAAATGCCGCAATTATAATAAGCAAGTCGTATTGGAATATGGAAATATAGCTCTTAGTTTTGAAAAGAGATTTTGGACATTCGATACCCTGGGTTTTAAATCCTATAAGGATTTTGGAGCTGACCTTATCATTATCAGACTTGGCGAGAACGTGAATGATTCGTATGCCAACCAGTATGGCTTTGATGCTTATCTGTTTGAGCTGATCAATTATTTGAGAAAAGATACCGGGGTTGTAGTATGTTGTACCGGTAGTTTTTGGCCCAATGTATATATTGATGCCCAGATCGAGAATTTGAGTCTGCACGAAGGCTATATTTTTGTTCCGTTATCCGATCTGTATAAGGATAAGAAAAATACAGCCATGGACGGGTTTGAAAACACGATCGTGGGTGCTCATCCTTCTGATAAAGGAATGGAGAATATTGCAAACAGAATCTGGGCAAAAATAAGCTTCTGTTTTACACATTCTCCAAACCCTTAATCTCTCAAGCTATTCCTGAGATTAAAAAATGCATTCCTTGAATTTATTGCAGAATGATTTTTTCTGTTTTTATCGTCTTGCCTGAAATAAGCTGCAAAAGATAAGCGCCCTTCGGATACATGCTGAAGTCGCGGCTGACAGTGATTATTCCCGATGAATTGTCGAAACTTTCCCGTAAGAATTCATTGCCCGCTAAATCAACAAGCCGGACAATGATATCCGAATTTGTCGGATTATTCCCGGGTGTGATTCTTATGGTTGCCGATTCTGTAATAGGATTTGGAAATACTTCGAGAGCTAAATGCTGGGAATTATCAGGCGAATTTTCCTCATTTGCTTCATTACTCTGAGTACTTTTTGTGGAAAGGCTTCTTTGTGTCAGTGTAGTAACTCCGATAGTTGAAGTAAAGGAAGAGGCGCCCGAGCCATTATATGCCCGAACCTTATAAAAATACCTTGTCATCGAAGGCAGGGAACTGATTGTATACGAATTTACATTTGCTCCGACCCTCCCGATCTCAGTAAATGATTTATCCGGATACCCTGACCTGAAAATACTAAATCCCGTCTCATTGCTCGATCTGTCAATCCATTGCAGGGTAATCAATGACGTGGTTTTCACCGTATTTATCAAAGTTGTCGGAGCTGTGGGTGCCCCTGTTGAGGGAGCCGCCTCAGGCGGAGTTACAGGGGGGGCTACTGAACCTCCCGAATTGCCAAAATTGGGGTGCAGCAAGATAGCCGTAGGTGAGCTTAATGAATTTCCCCTGGGAACATTAGGCGCTTTGCTGCTATAGGAATAGGCGATATAATTATCCGTGTCAATCCATTCATCCCGCGTGGCGTTGTATTCTGAACCACTTCCTCCATAGAAGGAGCACATGTATAAATTGTCGATTGTTATGCTCGAACTGGTCCGGAATTTAAAGTTGTGTTTCTGAAGAACGAGTTTTCCGTTAACGAAACCCTCCAGTATGCCATTATTGGATCCAACGCTGTTCAAAACAACCCGCATTGTTATGTTATACCAGGTTCCTGTAACAAAACTGAAATTCTCACAAGTATAGGTATCTCCATAAATAGATTTCATATCGTGATGATATACATAAAAGACAAGCTTTCCATATAACCACATAGGCCTTACAGAAAACCCATCCGTGGGTTTAATATAGGTACCTGAGTTGACGGTCCCACCAAAAAGGCCCGGGATTTTACCTCCCAGAATCCATTGAAATCCGGGTTTAAAACGAATATCATAGGAAAAATACAGCTCAGTTATCGTTCCCGAGACAGGAGTATACCACGACCAACCACTTGTGTATGGTCCGCTTTGTCCTTTTGGAAAATAACCCCTCATGAATTTGTTATGACTGCCAGACTCACTTAGAATATCCAAAGTACTTTGTCTGCTGCCACCGCCATTTCTAAAATCAGAATAAAAATCCCGTAAAAGATAATCTCCCGTTTGATCATCGTTAAAATTGTTTTCATAAGTGATATTGAAATAATCCCTCGGGGACTGCCCATTTACTGTTTGAAAACATAAAATTGCCTGAAAAAGGGTGAGGCAAATACCGGTTTTTATAATTAAAGATTGCATATAAGTGTGTTTTTGGTTTATAATTGATCAAATATATACCAATAAAAACCCCAGGGGAAGCGTATGTTTTAATTTGGAAGAAAATAAGAGGTGGGGAAGATTTAGAAATCTATTCTTCTAATTTTCAAATTATTAAGTGGTAGTGTTAATATAAAAACAATAAATAATAAATACCAGGTCATTAAAAAAAATATTGACCGATATTAGTACGTTAAAAAAACGTTAAATGGCCGTTATGTGAATAACGGCCATTTTTGAATTTATATGCATTCGGCTAGGGTTCCCAAACATCTTTAAGCCAGACGGGAAAGTTAATTATTGCTTAATTATTTTGCCGGTGGCAACATTTCCGTTAGAATCGATTGCTTTCACAATATACATACCTGCAGGAACTGCGTTCATATCAATAGTAATCTTGTCCGATACCATTTTTTCCTGACGGATAACGGCACCCTGATCATCCATAAGGGTAATCTCCACCGGAAGAATAAGGTTACTTCCAGCTTCAACACTGAGCAAAGTTACCACCGGAGCCGGATACAACAGAATTGATCCTTTCAGATCAGACGTTTCAGGGATGGACGAAATGATTTCTTCGTAAGAAGTAGTCAATATTTCCGAAGCAAAATTGCCTGCCAGAATTGCATTGGCTTTTACCCGAACCGTTATTTCGCCTGGTGCGAGGGGTTCAATTGCAATTGTAAGCGGTTCTGTGACAACTACCGTTGCATTGGTGGCCTCTATATCTGCGGCATCAAAACCTGTGGCGTCACCATTAAAATCAATGGTTGCCGTAAAGAAATCATCCGTAAAAATATCGCCTACAGCTGAACTTATTACAGGTCTTCCTGGAATATTCAATTCCTGCACGCCGGAGGCAAAGTGGGAGGATGTTGCCTTCAGGCGGAAATAAGCAGGTGACCCCGGAGTTACGGGCACTGCAACACCGGTTCCGGTTGTGGCGGATACCATATCAGGGTTATCCGAATATTCATAGGCATCCGGAACAACAGTTGAGGTTTTCTCTTCCGCAAAATCGTAACCAAAGGAAGGAATGTCGGGTCTGACCGGTATTTCCAGTATTTGTTTGTTGGAAGTGAATTGCGAAGAAGTGGCCCTTACACGAATGTACAGATTGGTTCCCGGGGTTAGGGGCACAGATTGGTTTGCACCGGAAGTGCATGGCGAAAGGCCGGCATTCTGTGAATAATCCATTGAGCTTGCAATAGACGACGTAACCTCATTGGAATAATCAATGGTTATTGCCGGTGTTTCCGGCCGATTTGGCACATCCAGATTAAAACTACCTGAAGCAAAGGCACCTGAACCGGATTTTAGCCTGAAGTATAAATCCTGGCCCGGAGTTAATAATACCCTCGCTCCTGCTCCGTTGATTGCACCGCTAAAAGAGGAAGATGTGGAATACTGAACACTGCTGTTTACATTCTCCACCGTAAGTTCATTGGTATAGTCAATTGAATAGGATGGTGCAGAAGGCCTTGCAGGTACGCCAAGATGCTGGATGTCGGACGCGGTTAATCCACTGCCGGCCTTTGTACGGAAGTATACATCCTGGCCTGGAGTTATCGTCAGCGCCTGACCTGTGCCGCTTACCGATCCAGACATATTTGAGTTATAGGAATATTCATCGGTAGAAGGAACAGTTTTATTGGTGCGTTCACCGGCATAATCGATTCCATAGGTAGGTGTGGGTTGCTTGGTTTCCGTAGGTATAACATAATTATTCCATCCTGAAAAAGTATGACCGGCTGCAACAGCAACAACTGTCACTTTTACCTTCATGGGAAACCAATATGTAAATCGGCTGTCCCAGATAGTTGCATTTTCCTGTCGGATCTGTTGTGCGGGCTCCGTTTTCCAGGGATTGATCCCAAAATGCCATACCTGGTCCATTTTGGTATAATCGACTCCGCCATCCAATGTCCACCAGTCTTTAGGACTGCTATTATTTATCGCCACCGATCCCGGCCCATTCAGTACTCTTTGCTCAGCCATGGTTTCATAAAGATGTCCGGTTGTCGGCGGCAATTTTTGCCATATACCAAACTGAAGAGCTACCGGAGTACTCGATGCCTGGCTAATAATTTCATAACGGGTATAAACCTGGCCGTTGTAAAAGTCATAGGGGGTCAGCCAATTGGATGGCATCGATGAATTATAGTAGAAAAAATAGAATCCATTGTTATCTGTAGTGTTTGGATAGTCAATGGTTTCGTTCAGGATTACAAATTCGGGGCTGCCTGTGGGGGGGGGGCCGAAGTTCCGGTCAATGCCTGTATATTTGATTTAAAGGCGGATCCGGTAGCTTTCTTCCTGAAATATTTCGTTGTTCCCGCAGCAAAGCTCACATAGGTGTCGTTTCCTGTGACTGCACCGCTCATATCCGATGAACCGGAATATTCATAGGCACTTGAAACGGTAGCGGATGTCCGCTGATTGGTCGCATCATATGTGAAAGTGGGTGCAGATGGATTTCCGGGAACATCCAGGCTTTGGATATAGGAGGCCAGGGTTTCACCGCTGGCTTTGGTTCTGAAATAGAGATCATGACCGGGAGTAAGAGCCAATTTCTGTCCGGTACCGTTAACAGCGCCTGACATATCGGAATTACCGGAATACTCATCGGTTGACGGAACTGTCTTATTCGTGAGTTCATTTACATAGTCGATTCCATAGGTGGGTGTAGGCTGACGATTTTCAGGGGCCAGGTAGCTATTCCATCCCGAAAATGTGGATCCCTGGGAAACGGCAACAATAGTTACTTTTACCTGCAAAGGCAGCCATAAATAATTATTTGCCCACGCCGCCCATGATTCAGGATCGTTCGAGTAATGCAAAGGGGCCAGTACGTAATTTGGGCTTTTTGAAAACCAATGAACAACACCCCATCTCCAGAATGTACCGCGATTGCTAAAATTCACAGGGCCTGATACCGGATGAGGGAACCAGGTTGACGGACTCGACTGGAAGGTGGATACAGATCCGGGCCCGTTCAAAGCATCACTTATAGGTGCCGCACTTTCTGAATAGGTGGTGCCATTAAAATCCCCCCATATGTCAAAAGATATGTAATTTGTCTTATCTCCCGGCTGGCTTACAATTTCATAACGGAAATAAAACTGGCCGTCCCTGAAATTATCCGGGGAAACCCAGTTGGAAGGTCCTTTGTTTGTATTGTATTCAAAAAAGAAGCCATTACTTGTATTATCAAAAGTAACAACCTGGTTCATAACAAGGAATTCGGCAGAGAAAGCTGACAATGAAAAGCTTAAAATACCCAGCGAAATAATTTTGCGAAGGTTGATCATGAGTTTGCGAGTTCAAGTTTAAGCAACAAATGTATATAATAACCGTACTCCTGATTCCGGCACTCCCAATTACTTGATGAACTGACAAAAAAGCGAATCAAACGGCGACTAATTATATACCAATTTACGAATCAGGTTAAACGGTTGGTCGTCTAAAAACATGGGTTCATCAATAAACCGACTGAAATTTGAACCTTTTTCAAATGCTCGTTCATACTTGTTACAACCCATCCATTAGGCGTCAGCTTACTTGAAATAAATTAAAATGCGGAAAAGATATCAATCATCCTGCATCTGAAAATTAGCAATACAATTATTTGCCTGTTTGAGCACCACGTTTTCCAATTTATGCTACATTCGAATCCATCTTAATTTCTGATTAAATGAAAAACCAGTCTTTTTCACGGAGGGAATTTGTAAGGCTGTTTGCAGGAGGTACCGCTGTGATGCTTATCTCCTTTAATACGGCTTGCAGGAGCAAAATAAGCCAGTGGCGCTATCTCGATGAAGAAGAAATTACCCAGTTGGATGCCATTGCTGAACAGATTATTCCAACGGATGATTTCCCGGGCGGACAATGGGCCAATGTTTCCAATTATATCGATAAACAACTTGTGTCGTATTACAAACACCTACAGCTTACCTATCGTGAAGGGCTTTCTGCTTTTCAAAAAACGACCATTGCGATGAAGGGCAAAAAATTCGAAGAGCTTCCTTTCGAAGAACAGACAGCTATACTTGAAAAAATGGAAAAGGGGCAATTCTCCGGGGAATACTGGAAAAGCCACCCGTCTGCTGACTTTTTTGAATTGCTCAGGCAGCATTCCATGCAAGGCTTTTATGGAACTCCGATCCATGGTGGAAATAAGGAATACATAAGCTATCGTATGCTTGGACTTGACTATCCCAATGTAATCGGACAAAACAGGTACAATGATTTAAGCTGGCGCAAATACAATCCTAAATACCCCGAAAATGGCAAATAAACATGTGAATGCGATTGTGATCGGCGCAGGTGCCGGCGGCGGAGTGGTGGCTAAGGAACTTGCCACCGGCGGCCTTTCCGTGGTTCTTTTTGAACGGGGAAGATGGCATACTTACGATGAACACGGGGATGATGAACTGACTTCTCAACGGACTTTTCCTCTGAAATGCGGCTATGGTCCTGATAACGAGCGTAACTGGAGAATGAGTTCTGATGGAAAAAATGGATGGAAAAAAGTTTTCCCTAACGACTGGAGTTATGGAAATAATGCAGCGTGCGTTGGCAGCGGAACAGTCTCTTATGGAGCCATGGCCTGGCGATTTCAGCCTGCGGATTTTCAATTAAAAACCAAATATGGCATTTTACCGGGAAGCACATTGGATGACTGGCCCATGAGCTATGATGAACTGGAACCCTTTTATGAGAAAGCGGAATATGAACTGGGAGTATCCGGAGATCCTACCAATGATCCTTATGTTCCGCCGAGAAAAAATCCTTATCCTATGCCCGCCTTTTCATATAACCGGGAAGGGATCATCCTGGAAAAAGCGGCAAAAAAAATGGGCCTGCATCCGTTCCCAATCCCCATGCTTCGAAATTCGGTGCCTTATAACAACCGTGCAGCCTGCATACGCATGAGAACATGTGTGGGATTTGCCTGTCCCGTAGGAGCCAAGGCAGGCACCCAGAATACTGTCATCCCTGTTGCATTAAAAACCGGAAATTGCGAACTCCGGATTAACTGTATGGTAAGTGAATTAATAGTTGATGATAAAGGAAAAGCCAAAGGAGTAAAATACTTTGATGAAAGTAACAGGCTTCAGGTCCAAACCGCCGACCTGGTGGTAGTGTCTGCTTCGGCCAGCGAAACTGCCAGGCTCCTCCTGAATTCAAAATCAAAATTATTTCCAAATGGAGCTGGCAATAATAACGGATGGGTTGGCAGAAATTTCCAGGATCATGCCTATACAGGGGCTTATGGCCTTTTTGAAGATGAAGTGTATGACGATGTCGGACCGGGTGCGTGCATCGCTGTAAATGATTTTAACCACCGGTTACCAGATATTATTGGTGGCGGCGTATTATGCAATGAATTTATCCGTATGCCCTATCAGTTTACATCCATTCGCCCTTCCGGAAGCAAAGGATGGGGAAAGGAGCATAAAGATTTTCAGAAACTAAATTTTAAAAAACATATTGCTATTCATGGACCGGTACAGGAAATGCCCGTATTTGATAAAAAGGTTGAAGTAGACCCTGTGGTCAGGGATTTTTGGGGAATACCCGTTGTCCGCATCAGTGGGCTCCGGCATGATAACGATGTGAAAGTCGGACAGGTTCTTGCCGAAAAATGCGAGGCCTGGTTGAAGGAAGCCGGTGCTGTATATACCTGGAAGTCGGCTCCCGGCAAGCAGAGCACTCCCAGCCAGCATCAAAGCGGTACCTGCCGTATGGGCAATGACCCGAAAACTTCGGTGACCAATAGATACGGTCAGTTGCATGAAATCGACAATATCTTCATTGCCGATGGCAGCCTGCATGTGAACAACGGTGGTTACAATCCCGCTCTGACAATACTTAGTCTGGGTTATTGGGTAGGAAGCCATATTTTGGCAAACTGGAAGGGCACAAAAATGAAATAGCCGAACTGGTTTTCCGGTTTCTGATTTTGAATTTTAACGTATGTGAATTCCAATGAAAAAGATAATAATAATTAGTTCGGTTTTCCTGCTGCTCGTTGTGGCTTTTATCGTTTTTTACTCGCGCTGGAACGCAGCTTCACCAACAAATACCTGCGCCAGCTGTCACGAAATTTCGCATTCGGTTGACCTGTGGGCCGGGTCGGCACACCGGGATATTGCCTGTAAAGAATGCCATGGCACCGCTCTCAGTGAAGGTCTGCATAGTCTGAAGGAAAAGGGAGGGATGGTTTTTAACCATATCCGCAAAAACAAGCCCGAAGAAGTTAAAATCTCCGAAGAGCAACTTTTAGAGGTTATGCAAAGATGCATTGGTTGTCATCAAACCGAATATGCCAAATGGAATTCCGGCGGGCATGCCATGAACTATGCCGAGATATTTTTAAATCCCGTACACAACAAAGCGGAACCAATTCAGGAAGATTGCCTGCGGTGCCATGGTATGTTTTTTGATAAAGGTACTGCGCGCGATATAGCCGGGCCCTGGGATACTATAGGTCCCTGGAAACTTAAAGACGTCCACCTGGCCGATCGTCCCGCAATTCCCTGTTTGGCCTGCCACCAGGTTCACCAGAGTGGCTACCCCTCAATGAGGCAAAATCTCACCTCACCTGCCTCCCTGCATTATTCAAGGATGTCCAAAACATTTACCACGTTTTATTTCCGGCGCGATCAAACACGATATCCGGTTACTTCGCTGGCTACGCCACATATCACTCATAATTCAATGCCGGTCAGCATTTCACAGGATCCGAATCAGAAGTTGTGTTTTCAGTGCCATTCTCCCAATGCTTTTAATATGAACGGGACAAATGACGATCGCACCCCGCGCGGAGTTCATGAGGGAATTGGCTGCCTCGCATGCCACGATCCGCATTCAAATTCAGCGGTTGCTTCCTGTAAAAGCTGTCATCCTGCGATTTCAAACTGTAAGCTGGATGTGGAGACAATGAATACTACTTTCAAAGACAAAACAAGCAAAAACAATGTCCATTTTGTTGCCTGTATTGACTGTCATAAGGAAGGACAGCCGGCAAATTAGCTTCCTGACCCTATTTTCTATAATTAACAATCTCTTCCTGGCTGTTTCGGGAGGTGGCTCCTGAAACGGCATCTACGCTTTCGTCAATATTGCCGATCCGCAGCACAACCACGGCTTTATACCCTGAAGGGATCTGAAAAAGTTCCTTCTTTGAATTGATATTGCCGGCAGGACTTCCGTATATGCGTGCACCCAGGCCAAGACCATGTGCTGCCATAAACATGCTTTCCGTAGCCAGACCGCAATCGAAATCGGGTGTGCCTTCCGCTGATTCGATCCCCGAAACAATAACCAGCACATTTCCGGGAACTACATTGGCAATTGCTTCCTTCATCGTGGCTTCATCCCTGATTACCGTAAACCTCCAGGGTTGCTTATTTCTGGAGCTCGGAGCCTTGATGCCGCATTTCAGGATCAGATCAAGTTGCTCATCAGTTACAGGCTCAGACGAGTAAGCCTTTTCAGAGTAGGAAGTGAGTATTACCCGGGTAACACAATTGTCGGGAGCTTGTCCCTTCATTGTCAGGGCTGATAAAAGGACAATAGCAAGGAAGAATAGTTTAATTTTCATGATATCCGGTTTTAAAAATTTATTTTAATTCTCTTTTTCTAATTTCCTTTACGGCATCCACCACGGCTTTGAACCCATCGGTGGGAATGTATTCCGGAATTGAATTTCCACTTCCGATGCCATATCCCTTTGCTTTCCTTCTGAATTCAGTGCCTTTTTCCAACACTTCAAGATATACTTCATCATACTTTTTTAAACACAGCGTGATTCGTGGCATGGGATAACGTATCCTGGAGGGAGACTTTCTGGCCTGTTTCCACCAGGGTGGCCTCGACTGAATTTCTTCACCATTTCCCCGTTGACAGAACAGTGTATACTGTCTCCAGACGTTTTAGCCCGACTGATGCTCGTGTATATTTCAAAACCATCATTTACAACGGTATATCTTCAGCAGGTTTTCCCCTCCACCAGCTGGCCAAAACAGAACCTGTAATGTTCATCAGGGGTCCGAATATTGCAGGTGCCAATCCTACTGTGGCAATTTTTCCCATTTGCAGGGCAAGTCCGGATGCCAATCCGCCATTTTGCATGCCCACCTCAAAGGCAACCGTCCGGCGGTCCTTTTCAGCCATGCCGGAAACCCAGGATACGGAATATCCAAGTATATAACCGGCGACATTATGAAGAAGACTTGTTATAATTAACAGGGCGCCCACCTTTAACAGGCTGTCACGTCCCGTTGCCGTAATTATGGTAATGATAACGGCAATGCCAACCATGGATACAAGAGAAAGGACCTTTCCCATCCATACGAGGTTTCCTTTAAGAAGTCGCCTGAGCAAAACTGCACCGGCAGCCGGAAGGAAAAAGAACCAACCCATCGATTTTGCAAAGGCAAGCAGAAATCCCGACACATCGGTATGCTTCGATTTCATGTATACCAGGTTTGTAAGCAGGATGATGATAAAGTAGCCGAATAACTGGATTAATTTCTGCTTCTTCCCTTCTTTCCCGGCTGAGAACAGGTTGAAGATAAACCCGGCCACAATCGGAAGGATTATCATGTTGAGAATATCCAGCATCATACTCCAGAAACTCACCTCAATAAACTGCCCGCCGAGGAACTTCATGAGAAAAGGAGTGACAAAAGGAGAGAGCAAAGTGGATATGGCCCCGATTGTAACGGCCAGGGCAAGATTTGCCCCGGCAATATACGACATCACATTAGAAGCGAGCCCGCTCGGAACGCATCCGATGAGGATAATTCCGGCCTTGATCTCGGGTGAAAAATTAAAAATGCTGGCAATTCCAAATCCCACAAGGGGCATAATAATATAATGCGATCCCACACCTATAAATACTCCTTTCGGCATTTTAATGACTCCCGTAAAATCGTTCAAACTCATTTGCGATCCCATGCCGAACATGATGATCTGAAGGAGAGGAACAATAAGCGTTTTAAACTGAAAAGTTCCAGCGGAAGTAAAATGCTGGGGATAAAACATGGAAGCTGTAACGGCCATGAAAATCCATATGGTATAGGATAAACCTTTCGCCTTTTCAAATCCTCTCACTCCGATGGCAAGGAAGAGGAAGAATCCTATGAAAGGGGGACCCGACTTTGGAATAACACCGCCAACAACCATTGACAGGGCAGTAATAAGGCATAGCCCGGCCAGGATCAATGCTATTTTAGAAATATTTCTCCGTTTCAAAATATAAAAATGTGAGGTTATTAAATCTCAAACTGGTGACTCGTGACTGGTGACTCGTGACTGGTGACTTGTGACTGGTGACTTTATGTTCCTGAAAATCATCAAATCATCAAATCAACAAATCAACAAATCCCTAACTCCACAGCCTGTCGTGGGAAACTTTGTCATTCCACTCCGGAGTCGGCTCAAAATAACCTTTGCTTTTGGGGTCAAGGTGTTTCTTCACTTCATCTTCATTAAGTTCAATTCCCAATCCGGGCGAGTCAAGGGGAACATTACCAAAACCCTTGGTGATCATCGGTTGTGAACCTGTCATCTTCACCAGGTTTTCCCAATAGGGCACATCTACAGAATGATGTTCAAGGGCCAGAAAATTTTGTGTAGCCGCTGCACAATGAACATTGGCCATAAAGCACACCGGTGACCCTGCCATATGCATAGCCATAGCCACACCGCCCTCTTCAGCATAATCGCCGATCCGTTTGGTTTCCAGCAGACCGCCGGAGGTGCCGAGGTCGGGATGTATGATATCGACTGCCCGTGCATCAATCAGGGGTTTGAATCCATCTTTAAGCATATAAATGTCTTCGCCGGTACAAGTGGGCGTTTCCAGGGCATCGCTGACTGTTTTCCATTGATCGGTATAAAACCAGGGAACCATGTCTTCAAGCCAGGCCAGCCTGAACTTTTCCATTGCGCGGCCAAAACGGATTGAATTATTTACATCGAAATGACCAAAATGATCGGAAGACAGGGGAATTTCATAACCTACAGCACTTCGAATGGTATCCACATAGTTTGCCAACGCATCCAGGCCTTTTTCAGTGATCTGAACCTGTGAAAAAGGATGAAGGGTATTCCCGTAACCCATATATTCCCTGAGGTTGTATTGTTCCATACCACCCCAGAATTTTTTATTAATAATATTTCCTTCCGTTGCAGCTACAAGGTGTATTCCCAGGTCCATTTTCAACCATGTGAATCCCTGTACGTCAACACGCTTTTTTAATTTTTCTGCAAAACCCTCCGGATCATCAACACCGGGGGTATCCGCATATAACCGGATCTTGTCACGGTACCTGCCGCCAAGCAGCTGCCAGCAGGGAACTCCATACGCCTTGCCGCACAAATCCCAGAGTGCCATTTCAACAGCACAAACACCGCCTCCCTGGCGACCATGGAATCCAAACTGTCTGATTATCTTGAATAACATCTCAACGTTACAGGGATTAAGTCCAAGTATACGGCTTTTGAGCATCAGGGCATACCGTTCATCCGCCCCGTCCCTGACTTCGCCAAGACCATAAATGCCCTGGTTCGTATCTATCCGTATAAGAGCCTTGCGTCCGCTGACAGCCAGAACAGCAACCCGCAAATCCGTAATTTTCAGATCGGACGGGCTGGATGAACGCTGCACTTTCGAAGTGGTTTCAGCAATCGTATCCTCAATGGACATTGTCATGAATCCACCCAGGGCAACTCCACCCAGAGCTGTTTTTTTAAGGAAACTGCGCCGGCTATTGTCGCTTTTTTCTTTCTGCCTGTTCTTTTCGGCAATCTGTTGTATAATGGTTTTCATGTGCTAAAGGTTTTTTAGTAATTACGTTCTTTCAGATAGTTGTCAAGTTCGGCTTTTGTCATGGGCAGTTTACCCGGATAGTTATTCAACCAGTCGAGGAAATCCTTCTTAATTTCAGATGACCATTCGCTGTCGATTTGTCCGGCCAGGTATTTCTTTTCACGGAGACGCTGGTGTCCGAATTCATCGCGAAGAGCAGTGACCTCCGATGTCAAAACCAGGTCTTCTACAAGATAAGCCGGAATGAAAATCACCCCGTATTTTTTTGCAAGGACAACATCGCCCGGCAACACGGTCGCCCGCCCTACCCGTATTGGGGCATTGATTGATGTCAGCATCATCTGCTGAATATAGGAAGGATCCGACCCTTTAATCCAGCCATTGAAGCCTTCAATTTCGCTTAATCCTTCCACATCTCTCACAGCCCCGTAGAAGATAACTCCCCTTTTCGACCTGGCATAAATGGAATTGCCCAGATTATCACCAATGAGGGTACCATCCGCTATTTTTCCATAGGAATCGGCAACATACACATCCCCTTCAACAAGGGCGTCAATGGGCCATGAATTGGTTCCACCCTGCTGTGCTTTGTTTTCAATTTTGCCCTGTTCCTTAACCTGTTTCTCAAGATCCGGTCGTAACGGCATGTATTGGGCGGTGACCACACGCCCGGTCATCACGCTGTCGGGATGAATAATTGTCCAGTCCCCTTCAAACTGGTTCTGAAACCCTTTATTACGAAGTACTCCCCAGGCTTCCTCTATGGATATGCTTTTCAACCTTTGCAGGAACGCATCAGGAACCTTGGGCCGCCCGTCATCAAACCGTTCCCCTTTCCATTCCGCTGTGAGGGCCAGCATATATGCACGGGAGGAACTAACATTTTGACCCTTGGCAAAAATTCCGACCAAAATGAATACAGAAATGACTATTACCGTTTTTTTCATTGTAGCAAATTAATTTATTAGACCCTGAATATATTTAATCCAATTAAAACTTCAAAGAAAGTTAACAATATAACCAATCAATTCTGAAGTTTTTGCAATCGAAGTAAAAAAACCATGCAATTGTTCAATGCAATTTTATTATATGGAAAAATATATATAATTTGTCCTTCTAAAATATTCATTTAACAATCTACCTCTATGAATGCAATGAATCGCCGGAATTTCTTAAGAACGTCTGTACTGGGAGGAGTAGCCGTTTCTTTTCTTAGTTCAACAAACACGTTTGCAGCAATCAAAAATATCCCTGTTTACCACAATAAGGAAGCCTTTTCTTCAAGTGTAGCCTTAACTACGGGTAATAATCGGGCTGATCTTGCATTCCGTGCCCTTCAACCCTATTCAAAGCAAATCATGCAAGCCATTGGTAACCGGCGTGTGGTTCTTAAGCCAAACAATGTTTCAGTAAGCATTCCTTTAAGTTCCACGCACGTGGATACCCTTGAAGGTGTTCTTGAATTTCTTAAATCCATCCATAAACTTGACAATGTAATAATTGCTGAGTCGGCCGCCGACGGACCATCCATGGATGGGTTCAGCAATTACGGATATATGAGGCTCGCCAATAAATACCCCATAAAATTCGTTGACCTCGACCAGGAAGGATCGGAAATAATCAATGTGTTTGATGAAAAGGATTTCAGACCGCATCCTGTGAGGTTTTCCAGCATACTTCTCAATCCCGGTTCCTATATTGTATCGGTAGCCAGGATGAAGACCCATGACCGGACACTCGCCACACTTTCCCTGAAGAATATCGTGTTTGGAGCTCCTATCAAAGATCCCGGGTTTTCCTGGGGACCCAAACATAAAGAAGGCCTGAAAACCGACAAGCCAATTGTTCATGGAGGCGGATTCAGAGGAATCAACTTCAATCTGTATGATCTGGCACCCCGGCTCCATCCACATCTCGCCGTCATTGACGGATTCGAAGGCATGGAAGGAAATGGACCGACCCAGGGAACCCCGGTTGACCATAGGGTTTGTGTTGCCAGTACGGACTGGGTGGCCGCCGACCGCGTGGCCCTTGAACTGATGGGTATTGACTTTAATAAAGTCGGTTATCTCAACTACTGCTTTCAGACTGGCCAGGGCATGGCTGATTTAAATAAGATTGAAATCCTGGGTGAGACCATAAGCAATCATATTAAAACCTACCGGTTGGCTGATAATATTGACAAGCAGCTGATCTGGATGAGCCCGGCGTCATAAACTTAGTTTTGCGGTTTTGCGGTTCTGATGTTCTGCGGTTTTGGAATTCCGTTGCATGGAGTGCATCCGGTATTGTAGCAAACTTCCGGAAAAAAACACGCTAAATCACCTTATGAAAAAGTGAAACTTTTTCACTAAATTATGTAACACATTTCAAGGCTTCATTCTGCATCTTTGTTGGATTTATCAATTGAAAAAATCCATGATGATAAATAGTAAAGCCATGAATTTACCTGTCGAAAAAGAAGATCTGAAGACCCTGGTGGCCTGTACCAACAAACTAAACCGGCTTGGGTTTACCACCCAGTTCCAGGCGCGGGATAACGGATTGATTTCGCTGGAATCGGAAAACATATATTTTCCGGATGAGGTTGAAATCGTCGATTTTTACCGTTTTGAGGGAGAATCAGACCCCGAGGACAGCGCCATCCTTTATGCCATCAGCACACGCACCGGCGAACGCGGTACGCTCACGGATGCCTACGGAATGTACAACGATACAAAAGTATCCGAATTCATCAAACAGGTTGTTTCCATCCGAAAAGAAGTGCAGGACTAACGATCAACAATATTCATCCGAACAGATACCCGGGTCTGACTTCCCGGGCTGATACAGCCTGAAAGCACATGGTTTTGTTTCAGCAGCTATGATGGTACCGGGTTACCGTAAAATTGATCCACGGTTGGAGGAAATATTGATTTATGACCATTCCCGCGGAAAAACGGGAATATTTACGTCCATGAAAGGAAAACTGAAAAATTAAAAATACCAGCCTACCCGGTATAATTTTTACTACTGGTGCCTAAAAAACAGTATTTTATTTATATTTTAGGGCTGACAAGCAAAAATTCAGATCTGTATATAAATAAAAAATGAGAAAAATCTTTCTATTCGCACTGATTCTATCCGTTTTGACAGGATGTAATTCATCTTCAAAAAACGCGTTTGTATCTGTAAAAGGAACTCGGTTTTATGTAGATAACCAACCCTACCGTTTTATAGGATTTAACCTCTGGTATGCCTGTTACCTGGGAACAACAGAAGAAGGAAAGGCAAGGCTGCTGAACGAGCTTGATACCCTTAAAACGTATGGATTTGACAATCTAAGGATCCTTGGCGGTTCTGAAAAATCCCCTTTTAACCGGTCTTTACCGGTCGCCTTCCAGTCCGCTCCCGGCTCTTATAATGAAAGCCTGCTGAAAGGGCTTGATTTTGTGCTTGCCGAAATGGGGAAACGTAAAATGTATGCGGTCATTTACCTTAACAATTACTGGCAGTGGTCGGGAGGTATGGCTCAATATATGAACTGGAGCCATGGGGACAGCATTAACGATTCGGACGGCGACTTTAGAAAAATGATGAAATACAGTGCCCGGTTTTATGCCGATGACGGGGCAAATGAGCTTTTTCACGATTATATCAAAATGCTTGTTAACCGAAAGAATACATACAGCGAGTTAATTTATAAAAATGACCCTGCCATTATGGCCTGGGAATTGGCAAACGAACCCAGGCCGGGACCAGATGGCCCGGATGGTGAGAAGAACATTGAAGATTTTATTGCCTGGAATCATAAAACATCGGCCTGGATACATTCTGTCGACCCGAACCACCTTGTAACAACAGGCTCGGAGGGAACTATCGGATGTATTCAGAATGATGAGTACTTCCTTAGAACTATGGATGATCCTTCCATCGATTACGCGACATTTCACCTGTGGGCTAAAAACTGGGGCTGGTTTGATGCAAACCGTATTGATTCTACGCTTCCCCGTTCCGTTAACAATGCCGGCGAATATATGAGCCATCATATTGCTATGGCGCGAAAGCTTGGAAAACCGATAACCATGGAGGAATTTGGCCTGGACAGGGATTCAACCAGGACAATGCCCTATACACCGGTGAATGCCAGGAATCAATATTTTAAATCCGTTCTGAAAATCTTTACTGACAGCATCAATTCACCGCTGGCCGGTGTGAATGTATGGGCATTCGGAGGTTACGGTCAACCAACCTCATGGGAAAAAGTAATGGATGATGCCGGTGCTTTCCTGGGCGATCCTTTTGGAGAAGCACAGGGACTTAATTCTGTTTATATAAGTGATACCTCAACGCTGAATATCCTCTCGGCGGCATATAAAAATCAGGAGCAAAATAAGAAATAAGATCCGTAGGTTTCAAGTGCAAATCAGGACAACAGATCTGGAATAAATACACAATTGATTATTAATAAAGTGCAATTTGTCCTTTGCATAAAAAGACCTATTTTTGAAATCATTCAAAATTATAACCTGACAAATGAAAAATAAAAAATTAACTGCATCGCGCGAGGTAAACAGTTTCAAATTTCTTGCTGTACTTTTTATTCTGACCTTCCTTTTTAACGGGCTTGCAGCCCAGACATTTAAACAGCCCGCTATCATAGGGCACTGGGATCTTACGGTAGACATGGGGAATGACCACACAGTCCCCTCCTGGCTGGAAGTGAAGCTCTCGGGAATTAAAACCCTAGTTGGACATTTCGTTTCCGATGCAGGCAGCGCCAGGCCGATTTCAAGGGTGAACGTGGACGGACAGAAGATCAATTTCAGTATTCCTCCCCAGTGGGAGTTCGGACAAAACGACCTTGTATTTGAAGCAACCCTTGAAAATGATAAATTAACCGGGACAATAACCCTTCCCAATGGCCAGAAACATTCCTTTACGGGTGAAAGGGCCCCTACCCTTGTAAGAGAAAAACCGCCGGTTTGGAATGAACCCGTAAAATTGCTGAAAGAAAACAGCCTGGATGGTTGGGAATCGCAACAGCCCAATAACCAGTGGATAGTTGAAAACGGTGTTCTGAAAAGCCCAAAATCCGGTTCAAACCTCCTGACCAAAGAAAAATTCCAGGATTTCAAATTGCACATAGAGTTCCGTTATCCGGCTGGAAGCAACAGCGGTGTTTACCTGCGCGGTAGATATGAACTGCAGATCATTGACAGTCATGGCGAGGAACCCTCGTCCATACTGCTCGGAGGGATTTATGGTTTTCTTACTCCCAATGAAAATGTAGCGAAGGAACCCGGAGAATGGCAAACGTATGACATAACCCTTATTGGCAGGCGCGTCACCCTGGAGGCAAACGGGAAAACCGTAATCTGCGACGCCATCATTCCCGGCATTACCGGGGGTGCATTGGACAGCAGGGAAGCCGAACCCGGTCCAATGTTGCTGCAGGGTGATCATGGCCCGATTGAATTCAGGAATATAGTTATTACTACAGCAAAATAAAGTCTCCTGCGGCGACCTGCAATCCCCAAAACCTATCCGGATTTGGGGATTTCTTATTCGGCCTTAGCACAGAATGATGGAAAGAGTATTGAAGACAAAAAAGGGAATCCGGATAGGTAAATATTAATGATGATCGGCAAATTTCCACCATCTGACAGTCGCCCGGTAACCAGTTATAAATGTAACAATAAGGATAATATAACTGACAACCCGAAGCTGCAGTCCCTCTGCATCTGTTGACACGGAAAACAAACCGGGTATCGCCCATGGAAAATAAGGTCCAAGGCCAATAAGCCCGACAAACTGCGCCAGGATCATTGTGACAATAATAAATCCCAGGGGAGCAATAATGCCTGTCGTTGTCCCGGCAAGATAGGATACCGGTGAACATAACATTAAAGTCAGCAGGGAAGTAAATAGAAAACAAAGGGAGAAGTGTTTAAAGGAAATTGCCGACCAGCCGGGCATATGAATTAACAGGCCAAACAACAGGCTTACGGCATACAATATAAAAGCGAGAAGAATACACCACAGGAAAATAATCGCGAATTTAGCCAATACAATTCTGGACCTGGGAATTGGCAGTGCGAGCAAATCCTTCATCGTACGGTCCGTATGCTCACGTCCAAAGACCCAGCTTGTAACAAAGCCAAAACCGATAAGGCTGATTGTGGCCATTACCTGTAAAAGGAGGGAAAAATATCCCTGCCAGTCATTTTCCCCGAATATTTTTGCCTTTGTGCCTATCATTCCCAATTTGCCGGCTATTTCAGGATTACGTGCTACAAACATCATCAGCCCCATCATGCAGGGAATGATAGTAAATACGATAAGAGTTACCGGCAGGATCCTTGATTTGCGGGCTTTTAAAAACTCTGCATACACCGCTGCGGCGATATTATTCATACCTGATTCTTTTTTCTGCTATCGTTCTTAAAAAATAGGATTCCAGGTCTTCTTCCACAACATTTAAAAGAAAAGGTGGGACCTGGTTGTTAACCAGCAAGGTTGCCAGAATCTCCGGATGATCAATGGATGACTTATTCTGAATCTCAAGCATGTTATCGGTTGTATCCGTAGAAATTATTCCATTTTGCATTAAAACCGACTTTGCCTTCCGGTTATCGAGAGTGTTGATCAATAATCGTTTGTTGCAAAGCTGTTCCAGCAACTGTGTATTTATTTCCTGCATGAGGACGCCTTCATGAATTATGCCGATCCGGGTTGCAAAACGCGATATCTCACCGAGGATATGACTTGAAATGAATATGGTTTTTCCGTGATTGCCGGCAAGGTCGGTCAGCAATTCCCGTATTTCAAAAATTCCTTCGGGATCAAGGCCGTTCGATGGCTCGTCAAGGATCAGTATGTCCGGATTATGAATTAATGCCTTCGCCAGTCCCAACCGCTGTGCATTGCCAAGGGAAAGTGCTTTGGCCTTCCGGTTTGCATATTGTGTTATCCTGAGTTTGTCCATGACAGCGTTTACACAATCCCGGCCGCTAAGACATCGAAGACGCCGGACAATTTCAAGATTCTCTAATACTGTAAGATCAGGATATGAATAGGGAATCTCAACCAGGTAGCCAATTTCTTTCCACAATTCCGTATTGCCGGAGTCAACCTTTTTCCCGTTTATGACTGCAATTCCCTTCGTGGGGTTGATCATCCCCAGAAGCATCCGGATGGTTGTGGTTTTACCTGCCCCGTTTAGGCCCAGAAATCCATAAATCTCTCCTTTGCGGACGTTAAGGGATACTTCGGAAACGGCCAGAACATCCTTATATTCCTTGGTAAGTTTTTCGGTCTTTATTATCTCATCCATCCTTTTCGAGGTTTTGCACGGCGAACATTCGGTTTGTCATCGATTAAGAAAGTCAAGCTGTCAGATTATTATAAAGGACATCGTACGCTTTGGATAAAAATTCTTTGTAGCCGGATGGTTTGTCGTTATTAATGTACCGAAGGAATACGCCATCAGTGCAATACAAAAACAGCTCCACTATTTCCTCGTCGGATGAAACACTTTTAATTTCGCCCCTGCTCCTGGCAACAGAAATAATACTTTTCCATGCTTCCACATCTTTTCTGTGAAATTCCAGTTCCGTTTTAAGAAATTCCGGGAAACGGCCTACGGCTTCAAAAAGGATGAGAAAGAAATTTAAATTAAAAGACGCATCATTTGCAGCCGCAACCATGCTGCTCATTTCAACCAGTGACTTATCGAGAAATTCAATATATTGATTGTAAAATTCCTTCAATGAAACCCTGCTGAAAGATGAATAATTCACGGCTCCCATGTTAAGGAAAATGCCGGCAATTTCCTTAAACAGCTCTTCTTTGCTCACAAAATAATGATAAAAAGCCCCCTTCGAAAGTCCGGTTTTTTCCACTATCTCACGCATAGTCACATCGCGGTAGCTCTTTTGCATAAACAGCAGGAGAGAAGTTTTAAGAATATGTTCTTTCGTATCGCCCATAATAAACCGACCGTTTGGTATGCAAATATAACCAGTACTTTCAACAATACAGTAAATTGTTTTGTTTATTTTTATAAAATATCCATTCATCTATGATAATAGCTATCACACTGGTATTTATAATTGGTTATGTTCTGATTGCCTTCGAACATGCTATTAAAATTGATAAGGCTGCCATGGCCCTTATCACAGGCGTAATATGCTGGCTGTTGTTTTACCTTGGTCAACATGCGCAGAAAGAAGCGGAGGAATTATTGATTTTTCACCTGGGTGAAATTTCCGGTATAATTTTCTTTTTGATGGGTGCCATGACCATAGTTGAAGTAGTGGATTCTCATGATGGGTTCAGATTGATAACGGAACTGATCCGCACCTTATCAAAAACGCGGATACTTGTTCTGATCAGCGTTATTACTTTTTTCCTTTCAGCCATTTTGGATAATCTCACCACCTCTATTGTGATGACTTCCTTGTGTAGAAAGTTATTGTCTGAAAAAGAGGACCGCCTGTGGTTTGCTTCCATGATCATAATTGCAGCCAACGCCGGAGGCGCCTGGTCGCCCATAGGGGATGTAACCACTACCATGCTATGGATCGGAGGCCAGGTAACAGCGGGAAACATCGTGGTAAAAACCTTCATTCCAAGTGTGGTGGTAATGGTTATTCCTTTGCTGTTTCTCGTTTTTAAATTCAGGGGCCAGAAAATTGAACGTAAGCCTAACTCCGATTCCCGGAAAAGCCCGTCGGAAAACAATATTGTGCTTTTCTCAGGAATAGGCTTGCTTATATTTGTTCCGGTGTTCAAAACACTGACCCATATGCCGCCCTTCATGGGGATGCTGTTTGCGCTGGGTATTATGTGGATCATCAGCAGCCTGCTTCATCTCAAAAAACATCCGGAGGATCGAATCAGGTTCTCGGTTGCCCGTGCCCTGCAGAAAATTGACACGTCCAGCGTATTATTTTTCCTTGGTATCCTGCTTGCTGTTTCTGCACTTCAGGCAACCGGTGCACTGAATGAACTGGCAGATTATATTACCCTGCATATAAAAAATATGTACATCACAGGCACCTTGCTGGGCATGTTTTCCGCTGTTATTGACAATGTACCGCTTGTGGCAGCCGCACAGGGAATGTTCAGCATGGAAATGTTCCCTGTTGATGATCCTTTCTGGGAATTTCTGGCGCTGGCTGCCGGTACGGGGGGAAGTGCCATAATAATTGGCTCTGCAGCCGGGGTAGCCGTGATGGGAATTGAAAAGATCAGCTTTTTCTGGTATCTTAAGAAAATCAGCCTGCTTGCCTTGGCCGGATTCTTTGCCGGATTACTGGCCTATATTTTACAGCAATCCATCCTTGGATAAATGCAACTATTTGAAATTTTAATCCCTGTTCTATTTGTCATTATTGCATCTGATCTCTTATAGATTATTAATGTTCAAATACATAGGTTATGGTATTGAATTGGATTCTGTCGGCAGGTCTGATTACCACCCCGGCCATTGCCCGGTACAATGCTGCCGATAAAAAAGGTTTTCCTGATCTATGTCAGATGGCTTTATCATACCGATGGTACTAAAACCCGTGAAAGAATGTCTATTCGCCCTATCTGCAATTTACAGGGCCGAAATCGGTTGGGTATTATCCCGGGGTAAAGGCTGCATGGCGGATCATGGATTAATATGCCTGTTACAGCGTATCGCCAGGCACTGAAACGCATGCCCGAATACAGAAAAGTATAACATAATTGGCCTACGTCCGTATATAAAGATTCCACATCCAAAACCCCGCCCAAAAACGCTTTTTAATTCAGGTCAATCACTTTACCCTCCGGGAAAGAATGTTTGGGAATATGTTAAGATCAAAAATCATTCAGATTATCCATAAAAGAGAACTCTTCCTTTATTTTATCCAGGTCATAGCCCTGGTCAGTTTGTATGGCTGGCTGGCTGGACATATGATATTTGCTTCCTATTCTTTAAATTATATACCGATAGCTCCTTCCAACATTACCCTTCTTATCCTGTTAAGTACTCTTTACATCCTGAAACTTAAATTCAGTGATAACCGGGCTGTAAGAAAAGGTTCGGATGCCATTATCGCAATTCTGACTTTGTTTTGTATTACTATTTTCCTGCAATACTATTATGCACTTACATGGGATATTGAAAATGCCTTTCTTAAAAACCCGGCGAGATTTGGCGAATTATTAATGGGCCGCATGTCTCCCATTTCCTCCCTCTTATATATTTTTATATGCATTGGTATTTGGGGAATCGATCAGGAAAACTCAAATTATTTTAAATACCTGGGGGGAACTTTCTCACTTCTGGCCTTTTCGATCTCTTCCGTTTTGTTAATCGGATACCTGTATAAGGCTCCTCTTTTATATGGCGGAAAGATAATTCCAGTGTCATTGCCAAGCGTAATAAGTTTTTACTTGTTCAGTCTTACACTCTTGAGAACATATGATTCTAAATTCTGGACTTTTAATCTCTTCGCAAGCAATAAGGTAACGCGACTGCTGTTAAGATCGTTTTTGCCCGTTGTGATCTTAATTATTATATTCCAGGGATTTGTAATTACCAATTTTCCCCTGATACATAAAAATCTAACTCTTTCCGTAGCAATCGGATTAATTTTTTTAGCGATTATTACCGGAATTATTTTTTATAGAATCTCAAAAATTATTGGTACCCAGTTGCTGAATGCTGAACAAAAACTTAAAGACAGCGAGGAAAAATTCCGTTCAATAATGGAGAATTCCGCCGATGCCATTTATATTACGGATCAAAAAGGGCAGTATCAGTATACAAATATGGCAGCCTCCCGAATGATTGGTTATTCTTCAGAAGAATTCAAAAACAAAACAATCGCTGATCTTTCCCCTCCCTGGGATCTGGAGGAGCATTTTAAGATATTCAATCAAATATTAACCGAAGGAAAGGCCTCTGTAGAAATAGATCTGACAATGAAAGACGGCAAATTCGTTTCAACCGACCTTAACGCGGTTCTGTTACCGAATGGCCTTATCTATGGAAGTTGCCGGGATATTACAGAACGAAAAAAATCAGAACAGGCTTTAAAAGAAAGTGATATAAAATACCGTACAATTGCCGATTACAATTATGACTGGGAATTCTGGATTACCGAGGGTCATAAATTTAAATACAATTCACCTTCCTGCGAGCGGATTTCAGGCTACAGACCTTCCGACTTTACCGATAATCCGGATTTAATTACGGAAATAATCCATCCGGATGATGTTGACAAGTACCTGCATCATATGGACCCTATCCACAAAGACTATTCATGTGATGGAATAGATTTCAGGATTATAACACGTTGGGGTGAAGTTCGCTGGATTGACCATGTATGTCAGCCCATTTTCGACGACAACGGCGTTCATATCGGAAGAAGGGGGAGAAACAGCGATATAACCCGGAGAAAAAATGCTGAAGATCTGATATTGAAACTAAATACAGAATTAAAGGAATTAAATCTGAGCAAAGACCGGTTTCTGGCCATTCTTGGACATGATCTCATCAGCCCGTTCAACATCCTCCTTGGAATGTCAGATGTATTGGTGAGGAAGATAAAAACCCTGGATTCGGAGAAAATTCAGAAGTTTGCCGTTGGCATTAACAAGTCAGCGACCAATACATATAAATTATTGGAAGACATATTAATGTGGGCAAGATCACAACAGGGAAGCCTGCCCTTTGAGCCACAAAATCTTCAACTTGACGAGGTTTGCGGCGAAACCGTTGAGGTTCTTATTTCGAATGCAAATGCTAAAAACATAAAGATTGATTATTCAAAAACTGCCCACATCAGCATTTTAGCCGATGCAAACATGATAAGGACAATTTTAAGGAACCTGATATTTAATGCAGTAAAATTCACAAATCCCAGGGGTATTATAAAGATAAGTGCCGAACAAAATCATTCAAAAATAAAAATAACCGTTGAAGACAACGGGATTGGCATAAATCCTGAAAACCTGGGAAAGTTGTTTGACATCAGCCAGGTTGTGACGACAAAAGGTACCGCACGGGAAGAGGGAACAGGACTGGGTTTACTATTATGCAAGGATTTCATTGAAAAACACGGGGGTACAATTTGGGTAGAAAGTAATCCCGGCTCGGGAAGCCGCTTCATGTTCACTATGCCGTTAGGGGCTTAGGGGCTTAGGGGCTTAGGAACAACTGGAACCTGATTTTTCCGCCAAACATATATCGCTGCATTTCCAGCTTGTTGCCGTCAAACCGGTAATAGTAATCTCCCCTTGGAACAAAGACATACCCGTATACATGAAGAATAGGCAAGTTTAGTGTATCCCTGAATTCAAGAATGTCATCTTTGGCGATAAGTTTGCCTGCGCCAACGCCATTGGGAAGACTATTGTTAAAAACATAGGATCCTTTATCTATTGTCAGATTAACTGCCCCATAATAGGCAGAAGTGGCAAACAGTCCCTTGAAGGAAAGTGAATCATCCGGATTAATCCTTATGCCCTTTTTCTCCTTTTCACAAGCAGCGCATATACCAAGTATTAATATTAAAAATATCGGAACACACTTCATAGAATCCAAAATTATAAAAGATAACGACAGAGACCCCGAAAGGGTTGCATCTCAATAACCGAGGGTGAATTGAAAATCAGCGAAACTAAACCCCCGGAACTGGATGAAACCTACATGAAAACAGCATTTGCCCAATGGAAGTTATTCCGGCAGCTATCGCAATGGATTAAACACTTTTCAATTTAAATGGTTATTTTTGAATTCCATGACTGAATAGCGGGAGATCGGAAAGTGGAATCATGGCATTTCAAAATAGTAGGGAGAAATAAAAAAATTTATGAAAATCGTACTTTACCTGCTTTCAGTACTTGTTTGCATATTCATATCCTGTACGGTATCAGCCCAGGGTTATGAAATCAAGGGGAAAGTAACGGATTCCAAATCAGGTGAATCCATGATAGGTGTTAACATCATCATTAAGGGTGATGTTCATGGTACAGTGAGCGGTTATGATGGAGACTTCACACTGAAAACCAAGACTGCCCCACCGTTTATTCTGCGATTTTCATTTGTTGGATATGAAGCACAGGAAATAAAGGTTCAGGCAGCGGGAAAACCTCTTGAGATTAAAATGACGGAGCAGCCGTATCTTGGCCAGGAAGTGGTTATATCCGCCAGCCGCATGGAGGAAAATATATTAAGATCCCCGGTAAGCATTGAAAAAATGAATCTAAAGGATATCCAGCAGATTTCCACGGCTAATTTTTACGATGGCTTATACCAGTTAAAAGGGGTGGACATGAATGTGCACGGACTGACCTTCCGCCTGCCAAATGCCAGGGGATTCAATGATTATACGAACTATCGCATGAACCAGATTATTGATGGCGTTGAAAATATTTCTCCGGGCTTAAGCTTTTCAGCCGGTAACATATTTGGCTTATCGCAACTCGACATTGAAAGCCTGGAAATGGTGATCGGTGCCTCTTCTGCACTCTATGGGCCAGGGGGCATGAATGGAACACTCGTAATGACAAGCCGGGATCCCTTTTCATACCAGGGCCTGTCGGTTTCGGTTCAGACGGGTATAATGAATATAGGAAGCACCGTGGTGGATAATCCTACCCCGATGTATGATGTTAATATCCGGTACGCCAAAGCTTTCAATGACCGGTTTGCCTTCAAGATTGTGGGTTCTTACCTGTCAGCCACAGACTGGCAGGCGGGCGATGTAAGGGATCGCGGCGACTTGAATAATTCCTCGTTAACCCGACTGACAAATCCGGGATATGACGGGGTGAACGTATATGGGGACGAATCCCTGGTGTCATTGAATTTAAAGGAAGTGGCCCCGCAGGTAATTAACGGAATTGCTGAATCGCAGGGTATTGCCCAGGGAACCCCGGAATATGAAGCACTTGTCAGCAAGGCGATGCCCTACTTCCCCGACCAGATGGTCACACGCACGGGGTGGCTTGAAAAGGACCTGGCGGATGATAAAACTGAAAACCTGAGGCTGGCTGCCGCCTTGCACTATTTTATCACTGACCGGACCCGGGCTGTGGTTCAGGCAAACTATGCCCAGGGAACCAGTGTTTATACAGCTCAAAACCGTTTTGCAGCCAGGGATTTCAACATCCTTTCCGGAAAAGCAGAAGTGAATAATCCCAACTATTACGTGCGGGCCTGGGGTGTTATTGAAAACTCAGGATCTTCCTTCGACCTGGGAGGAGCAGCATTAAGGATGAATGAGGAATGGAAACCATCACAGGATTGGTTTGCCGATTATCTGTCAGCATATACTCAAACCGCACTGTTATCGGGAGATATGGGAAGAGCACACAAGTTTGCCCGACTGGTGGCTGATAACCGCGACCCTAAAACAGGGACTGTGTTCGATGCATCAAAACCTTCCTTCCCGATTAAAGGAACCGCTGAATTTGACCAGATACTGGGGAAGATTTCTTCAACTTCCATCGCCGACGGCGGTGCATCCGTGTTTGATGCCAGCAAAATGGCACAGGTTGAGGGAATGTATAATTTTACCCGTCTCATTGGCTTTATGGAGGTGCAGGTCGGACTTTCCGAAAGATTTCACTCCGTTAACAGCCACGGTACAATTTATAACGATACACCGGGACATCCGATAAACATTAACCAGTTTGGCACATTTATACAGATCAATAAAAACCTCCTGAGCGATCGTTTAAGAGTCACCGGCGCCTTCCGGTATGATAAGAATCAATTTTTCGAAGCACAGTATACGCCAAGGGTTTCCCTGATCTATTTTCTCGATAAAAGAAAAGAACACAGCATCCGGGGTACATTTCAGACAGCCTATCGCTTTCCTTCTGCTTCTGACCAGTGGGTAGACATAAACGCAGGCATATTCCGAACCATCGGCGGAATGCCGGAAGTGCAGAACAAATACGGATTTAATACAATCCCCCTCTATCCATTGTCAGGTAGAAATCCTGTAAAGGATAAACCGATTACTGAAAACGGGCCTATTGTTCTGCCTGGCTTAAGTCCGGAAAAAGTTACCTCAACAGAACTAGGGTATAAGGGACTGGTTTTTGGAAAGAAACTTTTTATGGATACGTATGTGTATTATAATAAATACAAAGGCTTCGAAGCTGTTCAACTGGTGGCTCAATTGGCTGCCGACGCCGGCACCGAAACGGATCAATTGTATCAGACTTATTTTACCACAAGTCAGCCGGTTTCTTCCATAGGCTGGGCAATGGGTCTGGATTATAAATTACCAAACGGCATAATGTTCAGGGGTAACGTTGCCTATGACAAATTACTTGAAGATATCGAAGAACCGGGAGTGGAAACACGGTTTAACACACCCGACTATAGAGCCAATCTTTCCATTGGTCACAACGAAATAATCCGGAATATCGGCTTTAATGTCAATTTTCACTGGCAAAACAGTTTCATGTGGGAATCCGGTTTCGGCGCCGGGGAAATTCCTGCCATAATGACGCTCGATGCGCATGTTTCCTATAAGGTCACCGCAATAAAGGTACTGTTTAAAGCAGGCGCTTCAAATCTCCTGAACCATTATTATTCGACCAGTTTTGGCAGTCCCCAGATTGGCGGGCTGTATTATGTGAGTCTCATTTATGAGGATATTTTAGGATACGCAGGCCGAAAAAAAACCACTGACTAAGCATCAGTGGTTTTAATAATGGCTATTTTACCTTTTATTTCTTGTCAAAGGCAATTGTAAAAATCACAGGGATAATGTCGGGAGTTGAAGCAGCCAGCGTTAAACCGGGAGGAAGCATTGCTGCTATCATTACCTTGGGCAGGGGAACACTTGTTTTGCCGCTCATGCCGGCGGATGTTTTTTCAATTCCTTCCACTGTTAATTCAAAGCCATCGGGGGAAGATGGAATGGCCTGATTGTTCATGTTCAGGACCAGTGTGGAATCATTCTTTTCTTCCCACAATCCGGCATTAAATTCATTCTCACCGGCGCAACTCATGAATATGGAATTATCTTTCCTCAATTCAACGTAGGCATTCCCTGCTGACTGACATTCCACCGAACTTAGCAAAGCTGCCTGTATCTGCACTGTGATAGGAGTACCTACAGGAATGACAATGGGCTGAGGGGATTCGTTTACATCCAGTGAAATCGGGTCCGCAATTTCAGCGCTGCTGATGGTATAATTACCAACAAACGTGGATCCCTCGTCATCTGACTTGTCCTTACATGAGGTTAATACGGCAAAAGTGGCAAATAATATTGCCAGCGTGTTGACTCTCAATATTTTCATCATAAGGCTAATTAAGGTTTAGTATTAATTTGAGTTGAATACAAAAATAATACTAAAATTCCTCAATTGCCCTAAAATGTTTATAATCCCTTGTCAACTCTTTTATTTCCGTTTTGTCATCTGGTCGATGTAAATATCTATTGCCTTATCGTCCAATCTTATGCCTTGGATTTTTGTGACTTTTCTCTCCTGAGAAAGAAAATAGATTTCAGCAAAGAAACTTCCGCAATCAAACAAGGTTGATTTCTGGTCTTCATAATGCCGGAAAGATATTAGCCGGACGGATTTTTCACCAAAGATGAATTTTTGCTTATCCTGGAGAGGAAGGCTGTTAAATTCGGAGATATTCATGGGAATAGTTCTATGAAACAATGACAAATGTATTGTTTTGAACTTCTCAACCAAATTCTTTAACATTTAATTCAAAATCCCAATGAAGACCAAGCCCTTGCAAATTATTTTTTTGCGCGGGTCTTGATTTTTTTCAACTGGTACTTTTCAATGATGTAGGCAAGTTCATTCTGGCTTTCGGTCTTGATCTTATGTGCGAAATTTTCCCAGATAAACCGCATCAGGTCAGAATGTACTTCATCCAGCATTTTAAAGTCATTCGCGTTGATCCTTTCCTTCCCGAAATAAAGCCTGTAAATTTCATTTTTTGCAGATACAAGAACAGGAGTTCCCTTAATTCCTTCTTCGAGGTGATGCAGTTCACCATCATCATCCTTAACCATCCATTGTTCCTGCATGTTGAGTAATTCCGCGATCGAATTCAGAAGATTTTCCTTTGCCATTTTTATATTATTTTTAAATTATGATGCAAAAATAGGTATCTGTTCAATAATATCCTAACAATTAATGGATTGATAATATATTTCTCTATCTTCAGGCACAATAATGATCTCTCAATGAAATAAATTTTTATTTCAGTAGGCTTAAGCCATCCGCAATTAATATTCTAAAAACTAACTTTTATATCTTTGCAGAATCAATGAGTTAATTCCTCATTACTAAATTCTTCAAATCCCTATGAGCGTCCGTAACCGACCCTTTAAATTTCCTGTTTCCATACTCATCGGCAGTACACCTGCAAACATTTTACGGGTAATTAAAGGGCATCGTATTGATTTGCGCTACTATCCGAAATTTCTCGTTTCATTTCTCATATCCCTGGTTTTTGAAGTGATGAACATAGTGGAACGGATGGTTGAAAAAAAGATGTTAAAGAATGTAGTTGCTAAAGAACCTCCCGTATTTGTCATTGGATTCTGGAGAAGCGGCACAACACTTTTACACAGCATGTTGTGCCAGGATAAAAGGGCAGGATATGTCACTACGTTCCAGGGTGTTTTCCCAAATCTGGTTCTCACACAAAAAACCTGGCTTAAAAAATTCACCAATGCTATCCTGCCAAAGAACAGGCCCTTTGATGGATATGCAATGGACATGGACTTTCCGCAGGAAGAAGATTTTGCCATGATGAGCCTCCAACCGCGGAGCATATACAAAATATTCTACTTCCCGAAGGACTGCAACGATATCTATAAAAAGGAACTTGAATTTGAGAATCTTCCGGAAATTGAACGAAAGTTCTGGAAAAAAAAATACTTGTCTCTTTCCTATAAGGCTATGAGGAATACCAGCGGTATCAGGTTCACTTCCAAGAATCCGTGCAACCTGTTCAGGATAAAAACCATCCGGGAACTATATCCGGAAGCGCGCTTCATTTTTATCTACAGGAATCCTTATTCCGTTGTGGAATCTTTTTATCGCTTTGCAAATGAAGTTCTTCCCGGCTCTGAACTGCAACACCTTGAAGACGGAATACCGCGTGAATATTTTGCCAGGCTGTATAAAGATGCATTGCATGAATATTTGAAAGTCAAGGGGACAATTCCACCCGAAAATCTCCTGGAAATCCGGTATGAAGATTTCAAAAAACAGCCAGTAGAAATGATCCGGGATATCTACTGCAAATTTAACATGCCCGGTCTGGAGGAAGCACTGCCACGGATAGAGTCTTATCTGAGCAGGAACAAACCTGAAGGACGTCAGCCATACCCCATTGAACCGGAAACGTACCATCTTGTTAATAGTTATGCGGGGGATATATTAACGAAACTGGAGTATCAAATAACCCGTCCTTTGGAAGCGAAATAAAATACTATTTTAATGTTCTGTAACCGATTTCTTAAATACCTGACGGATGGAAAAATTGTTTAATGCAGTTTTGAAGATCAAATGGCTGATTATCCTATTCGTATTAGTAACAACCGTCTTACTGGCCTGGCAGATACCCAACATCAGGATAAATTCCGATGTCATCAGTTCTTTGCCCGATACAGATCCTAACGCCGTTTTACTGAAAAAGATCGGTGCACAGTTTGGTGGAAATAAAATGGGTATGATCATCCTCGAATCGGAAAATATATTTACAGCCGCGGTGATCAAACATGTACAACAATTAACTGACACCCTTGAACAAATTGAAGGTATTTCTTCTGTAACAAGCCTTACAAATATTATGGATATCAAGGAGGGCGACAGCGGCATGGACATCGGCAAACTGATTGATGAAAATGCTCTGCCCGATTCGCCGGAAGAGTTTGCCCGGTTAAAAGCCAAAGTATTTTCAAAGGAAATGTACAAGGGAGTCATTGTTTCAGAAGACGGCACCACCACCATCCTCATTTTCTCTCTTTATGACAATGCCAATATACAGGAATTGGCGAACACAGTAAAACAGAAAACCGAATCCCTTCATCTGCCCGAACATATCTATTACGCAGGATCACCCATGATGATCACATCGATCGCCCGCCTGATCTCAGCCGATCTGACCCGGTTACTTCCCATTGCCCTTGTATTGATCGCCCTGGTACTTTTCATTGGCTTCCGCTCGTTCAGGGGCATGGTGCTGCCCATGCTAACCGCCATCATTGCCATCATATGGGTTATAGGCATAATGTCCGTTACCGGTGCAGAAATGAGCATGGTGTCTAATAATATCCCAATCGTATTGCTGGCGGTGAGCACCGCCTATGCCATCCATGTGCTGAACCGGATAGACCAGGTAAAAGATAATCTGAATCAAGCCATCATCGTGGCACTGACCTCCGTTTTTATCCCTGTTATTCTTGCCGCACTGACCACCGTTGCCGGATTTGTATCTTTCATATTCGGGTCCTATCTTACAATGATCCGGGATTTTGGAATGTATACAGCTCTTGGAACGCTTATAGCCGTGGTTCTTTCGCTGTTTTTTGTGCCGGCAATGGTTTCTGCCTTTGGATGGAAAAGTAAGATACCCGAGGACAAAGATAACCGGAACAACAGGTCCTTTTTTTCCAGATATTTTCTGATCCCCTTGCAAAATCTGTTATTTACTCATTCGAAAGCGATTTTGACCGTTTGGATCATCCTTGTCCTTGTTAATGCAGGAGGTATTTTTCTGATCAAAAGGAACGTGGATATACGGAATTATTTCCGCAAGGGGAACCCTACGCGGGTGGCAGAGGACATCATGACTTCGAAATTCGGAGGAACCCGCCCTATTTTCGTGTTGTTTAAAGGCGATATAAAAAGTCCCGAATTACTCAAAACCATGCTCCGAACGGAGGATTATATGAAAAAAAGTCCGGGTGTAGCCTATACACAGTCCGTGGCCGATCTGATACTCGATATAAATGCAGCCCTGGGCGAAGGCAGAAAAATTCCGGATGACCAGGACAAAGTGGAACAATTGTGGTTTTTGCTCGAAGGAAACGAAAATATGCAAAAATATGTATCCGAAGAACAGGGTGAAGCCATCATTATTTCCAAATTTTTATCGCCTGAGAATAAGGATAAAATCGAATTTGAAAATTACATGAAGAAATTCATCCGGGAGAATTCTACAGCGGATTGCAAGATTGAAATCACGGGTATGCCCTTTATTGATGTTACAATGGACAGGAGCCTCATCTACAGCCAGCTCGGTAGCCTTGCAGTTGCCCTTATATTTGTAATTATAATTGTAAGTGCTTTGTTGCGTTCCTTCCCGGCAGGCATTTATGCTTCAATTCCAATCCTATCGGCGATTATTATACTTTTTGGACTGATGGGGTATACGGGAATTCCCCTGAACATTGCTACTGTGCTCGTGGCCAGTATTGCGATGGGTATAGGGATCGATTATTCAATTCATGTGATTAACCACTTCAATAAATCGCTGAGGAACGGCAGCACCGTTTACCAGGCTTTGGAAAACACAATCGGGATAAGCGGCAAAGCGATTGCGATCAATGTAATTTCCGTGTCGGCAGGTTTCCTGATCCTTCTTTTTTCTGAGATGGTGCCTTTGCAATATTTCGGTTTGCTGATATTTCTGAGCATGGTGGGATCGGGGTTGGGAGCACTGACTTTTTTGCCGGTGATTCTTATACTGGCGCATAAGGATGGTGTTAAACCGGATAGTAACAATATTATTCAGGAACTTTAATGATTTAAACGATGAAAACGAGTAAATATAAAAACCTGTTATTGGTTTTAGCCTTGGTTTGGAGTATAAGCGGGGTACAGGCCCAGGATGCTGCTTCCATTCTTGCGAAAATGGATAAGATCATTTTCTCACCCAAGGATAAGCAGGGTAAGGTTACCATTATACTTACCGATAAATCGGGCAAGGAAAAAGTCAGGGAGGCCTCAATGCTGCAAAAGGGACGCGACAAAAAACTTTACAGGTACACAAAGCCCGAATCACAGGCAGGTATTGCCACTCTTTCCCTGTCGAATGACGTAATGTGGCTTTACATGCCGGCTTTCGCAAATCCAAAAAAAATATCCATGCTGGCAAAAGACCAGTCGTTTACCGGCACAGATTTCTCTTATGAGGATATGAACAATACACCGTATTCTGACAGATATACCCCTACCCTGTTGTCTTCGGAAGGTAATATATATCTGCTCAAGCTGGTGCCAAAATCAAGTAAATCAAATTATTCAAAGATTTTCGTAAAAGTGGATAAAGCACATGGATACCCGGTAAGCATGGAGTTTTTCAACCGGCTGGATAAAAAATTCAAAGAAGCGGACTATAAGTATGAAAAGGTGGGTGATTATTGGAATGCCTCGGAAATTACAATGACAGATTATGAAAAAAACCATAAAACTAAAATACTGCTGCAGGATGTGAAATTTGACCAGGGATTGTCGGACGACCTATTCCTGGTTGAAAATTTAAAACCAGCGGATAAAAAGAAAGAAAGCAAACAGCCAGGTTCCAATAAATAACTCACAAGCAATAATTTAATTATGGTTTCGCGATCAGAAAAAGAAGGTTTGTTAAAACAGAAATCGGTAGTCATCTGGCTGACAGGCCTGTCAGGAGCAGGTAAAACCACACTGGCTTCCGGACTTGAAAAAGCATTGTTTGAAAAAGGCTTCCTGACAAAGATCCTTGACGGGGATCAATTGAGGACAGGGATTAATTCCAATCTTGGTTTTTCTGATCAGGACAGGCATGAAAATATACGGCGGGTCGCCGAAATATCCAGGCTATTTGTTGAATGCGGGGTGATATGCATTGCCAGCTTTATTAGTCCGACCCTGTTAATGCGGAAAATGGCGAAACAGGTTATTGGAAGCGAAAATTTCATCGAAATATATATCAAGGCATCTCTCGAAGTATGTGAATCGCGGGATCCAAAAGGTTTATACAAATCAGCCCGAAAGGGGGAAATACCCAATTTCACCGGAATCGGTTCACCGTATGAAATTCCGGAAAATCCGGATCTGGTGATTGATACGGTAAAGTATTCGATTGATGAATGTCTTGGCATTTGCCTGGATGCCATTCTGCCACGGATTGCCGGAAAAGATTTACCACGAAGATAACGGGGAACTAAGAAGCGTTTTGCTTTTTTTGAGAGCACAGAGTGGTTTAACGGATCAATTTTTACCGGTTACGCCTTCCGCGTTTTTAATGTTTAAGCGAAAACAGCGAGAAAAATGAGGAATTAGATTTTATCCTTCCGAACAATTTTGATACTGCATAGTTTACCTTTTAAACTCACCCAATTACGATACACAATTCCTGGAGTGGATTTCTTTTAGAAAAAATCATTAAATTCAGTCATAAGTTTACGCCAATATCCAAAAATTTAGTAATTTTTAGTATGGATTATATAAGATGGCAGTGAAATTCAGAACAGGATGATTTATGCAAAAAAAGATAAAAAATAAAAAAAACAAGGAAATTGGCGTCATTTATAAGCCTCGTAAGCTGATTTCAAAAAATGGAAATTTTCCTATTGTTGGAATTGGTGCTTCCGCCGGCGGATTGGAAGCACTCGAACAATTCCTGTCCCATTTACCTGCCGGTTCGGGAATGGCGTTAGTCATCATTCAGCACCTTGATCCGAATCACAACGGGGTAATGCCCGAACTACTGCAACGGAACACTGATCTTAAGGTAATTCAGGCAACCGACAATCTCCGGGTGCAGCCAGATCATATTTATGTTATACCTCCTAACAAAAGTATGTCTATGCTCAATGGACATCTCCACTTATTCGAACCCACTGAATCAAGAGGACTGCGGTTACCCATTGATATATTTTTCCGTTCCCTGGCGGATGATTGCCAGGAAAACAGCATTGGTGTTATCCTTTCGGGCATGGGTTCTGATGGAAGCCTGGGATTAAAAGCAATTAAGGAACACAATGGTATTGTACTCGTACAGGATCCAAATTCAGCCAAATTTAATGGTATGCCCACCAGTGCCATTGATGCGGTCACCGTTGATATTATAGCACCCGCCAACGAATTGCCCGGCAAGCTTATTGATATCCTCAATTATAGTCCGACTGTTACTTTAATCTCAACTGCCGAAGAAAGGAATAAAACGAATCTTGAAAAAGCAATTATCCTGCTACGGTCACAAACGGGACATGACTTTTCTCTTTACAAAAAGAATACTCTTTACAGGCGGATTGAAAGAAGGATGAGTGTTCATCAGATAAATAAAATTTCATCCTATGTCCGGTTTTTGCAGGAGAATCCCCAGGAAATTGAAATACTCTTTAAAGAATTGCTGATCAGTGTAACCTGTTTTTTTCGTGACCATGAGGTATGGAATAAATTAAAAGAAGATATTCTGCCGCCGTTGCTTGATAAACTAACGGATGGTTCTGTTCTAAGAGCATGGATAGCCGGGTGTTCAACAGGTGAGGAAGCCTATTCACTGGCGATCACATTTAAAGAAGTATATGAAAAGATCAGCCATAATAAGAACCTCAGTTTCCAGATTTTTGCCACTGATCTTGATAAAGATGCCATTGAATTGGCAAGAAGAGGGGTCTTTAATTCAAATATTTTCGCAGATGTTTCACCCGAACGATTGGCAAAATACTTTACCACCAATGGCACAAATTATTTTGTCAATCCCGCCATTCGTGAAATGATTGTCTTTGCCCACCATAGTGTCATCAAAGATCCCCCGTTTTCCAAACTCGATTTGATTTCCTGCAGGAATGTATTTATTTATATGGAACCCGACCTGCAAAAAAAACTCATGAATGTGTTTTATTACAGCATGATTGAAGGTGCTTTGCTGGTTTTAGGGACTGCGGAAAATGTGACAACCCGCGAAAGACTTTTCGTACCGGTTGACAGTAAATTAAAAATTTACAAGCGAACTGATGCTGCAAGAGACATTGAAAGAATTGATTTTCCAAAATCCATTGCTCCGCCGGTAAAAAGGATTTCGGATGAGAATTCCCGTCAGAAACCGGCTATGAATATTCAGTCGTTTTCCGATCAGCTGATTCTGCAGAATTATGCCCCCGCAAGTGTCCTCATCAACCTGGACGGGGATATCTTATACATCACCGGCAAAACGGGAAAATACCTCGAACCGGCAGCGGGAAAGGCAAATATGAATATTTATGCAATGGCCCGTGAAGGTTTGCGTTCTGAATTGCTTGGTGCCATCCGGAAAGCAAAGCTAAATTTTGAACCGGTTGTTGTAAAAAATATTATAGTCGGCACAAACGGGGGCACACAGTATGTAAATATCACGGTGAGATCTACGGAAAAACCGGATGAATTCAAAGGAACTATTATAATTATTTTTACCGACGTTGATCATCCTCCTGAAGTAAGCATTGCAAAACAAAAAAAGGGCCAAAAATCCATCAAATCAACACAATATGAAATTGAGCTCACGAAAACAAGGGAAGAATTGCAGAGTACACAAGAGGAAATGCAGACATCACAGGAAGAACTGAGGTCCACCAACGAGGAACTGCAGTCTACCAACGAAGAGCTTCAATCCACAAATGAAGAACTCACCACTTCAAAAGAAGAAATGCAAAGTCTGAATGAAGAATTGCAAACCGTGAACATGGAACTTCAAACCAAGGTGACCGAGTTTATGGATGCCAATAATGATATGAAAAACCTGCTGAACAGCACAGATATTGCCACTTTATTTCTCGACCGGGAACTGAATATCCGCAGATATACCGATCACATGACCAAATTGATTAAACTTCGTCCGACGGATATCGGGCGGCCTTTTACAGAAATGGGATCGGATCTCAAGTATTCCAATATTGATGCAGATTCCAGGGATGTTCTGCGGACCCTTCTTTTTAAAGAAAAAGAGGTTGAAACAATCGATAAACGTTGGTTTATTGTAAGAATTATGCCGTATCGTACCCTGGATGACCGAATCGATGGGCTTGTAATTACCTTTATTGAAAACTCGATGGCGAAGCACCTGGAATCTGAATTAAAGGAAACCATCAAATTACTCAAGGAACACAATTTATATAAATCTTGAAAAAACGCAATAATATATCGGATGAGCTGCGCAGAAAGGCAGAAACTCAGCTAAAGAACAGGGCACTGAAGGTCAATGCCAATTCGTCTGAAAATGAAATACGACGTCTTGTTCATGAATTGCAGGTTCACCAGATTGAGCTTGAAATGCAAAATGAAGAACTTATTCTCGCCAAAGAACAGCTTGCCGCTGCCGCTTCCGAAAAATACAGAGAATTATATGATTTTGCGCCAACAGCCTATTTTACCCTTTCTAAAGAAGGCAGTATCCGGGAACTAAACCTGAATGGAGCCGTTATGCTGGGAAGGGAAAGAAAAAACCTGGTGAATCTTAAGTTTAAAAGCTTTATTACACCTGACAGCTATGCTGACTTCAATAAATTCCTTCAGGAGGTATTTACGAAGAAGACAGCCGAAACATGCGAGGTAACCCTGATAATCGATAATTCTGACCCATCCTATGTTTACCTTACAGGTCATGTTATCGAGGAAGGGGAGCGATGCCTGCTGTCCATCATCGACATTACACAAAAAAGAAAGGCTGAAGATGAACTTCAGAAAAAAATAGAGGAATTAACAACCGCATATAAACAACTGGAGGAATTTTCATTTCATAACGAGGAACTTAAACAGTTTGCCTATATTTCTTCACATGAACTTCAACAACCTGTTCGTACGATTTACAATTTCATTCAGATATATGAGGAAGAATATTCAAGGATAATCGATGAGAATGCCCATAAATACCTGGATATAATTAAAGACTCGGCCAAAAGGATATATGCCCTGATTAATGCCCTTTCTGATTATTCACGGCTGGGCATTAACAAAAAACTTCGTTTGGTGAATTTTAAAGAATTAATTGACAATGCAATTTCCGATCTTGACGTTGCAATAAAATCTACCGGCGCTGAAATTCAAGTTTCTGAAATGCCCATAATAAATGCCTACGAAATTGAAATCCACCAGGTGTTTTTAAATCTCATCGGGAATGCTATTAAATTTCATAAACCAGATCGAAAACCGGTAATCCGGGTAAATTCGGAAAAAATCCCTGATGCCTGGAAATTTTCTGTAAGCGATAATGGAATCGGGATTTCGCCCAGCCATTTTGGGAAACTTTTCAATATGTTTCAACGGTTGCATTCGGATGAAAGTGAATTTGAAGGCAAAGGTATCGGTCTCACCGTCTGTAAGAAAATAATAGATTTACACCAGGGACGAATATGGGTGGAATCTAACCCAGATCAGGGCGTTACCTTTAACTTTACAATACCTAACTTAACAGTATGACCAGGGAACTGAGAGTAATCATGCTTGTTGATGACAATCCGGGAGATAACTACTTTCATGTGCGGGAAATTAAAAAAGTTAATCCGGGTTATCTCATCATTGAAAAAATTACGGGACTTGAAGCCCTGGAATACCTAAATCTGAACAAGAATAATCACCCGGCTCTGCCTGATCTTATTTTTCTTGATATCAATATGCCCATCATGAACGGATGGGAATTTCTTCACGAATTCCTTAACCTTGAAACAGAATTGCAGAACCGGATCCTAATTATGCTGTCCACCTCTTGTAATCCCGAAGACATGACCCGGTCGCTGAAATATGATTGTGTATCGGCATTTTTATCTAAACCGCTTACCGAAGAGATCATCCGGAACATTATCAAAAAACATTTTTAAATATAGCATTGCCGGGTATGAATCTAACCGAAGGCTCCGCTTTGGACGAATTTATGGTGCCAGGCTCCCACGTTCGGACAAGGCTCCGCCTTGGACGAATTTATGGTGCCCACGTTCGGACAAGGCTCCGCTTTGGACGAATTTATGGTGCCAGGCTCCCACGTTCGGACAAGGCTCCGCCTTGGACGAATTTATGGTGCCAGGCTCCGCCTGCTCCCACTGCCCCCAAATTAGTGATACTATTGTGATTTAATTGTTTTATGCATATTTTTGCAGGATAGAATTTAGAATAAAAATTAAAAACTTGATAATAATGGATGAGCACTTTTATAATGTAGATATAACCTGGACTCAGGCTCGCAAAGGTATGCTCAGTTCACCTGAACTGGAAAATCCCCTGAAAGAAGATAACAACAACATAGAAGTAGCGACACCGCCTCAATTTCCCAACGGAATTCCGGGTATCTGGTCGCCGGAGCACTTGTTCACCGCAGCGGTCAGCAGTTGTCTCATGACAACCTTCCTATCGATAGCCGAAAATTCAAAACTTGAATACACCCATTTTCAATGCGGCGCCAAAGGAAAACTGGAAAAAGTGGAAGGGAAAATGATGGTTTCGGAAATATTTTTGGAACCGGTAGTTACAATTGTTCATGAAGAGGACAGGGAAAAGGCGGAAAGGATACTGCAAAAATCAGAAGCGGCCTGTTTAATTTCAAATTCAATAAAATCAAAAGTTACGATGACCACGGTAATTCAGGTAAAACAGCGTTTGTAAGCCCTTTTTGTTAGAAATTATAATAACTCATTTCTTTGAACTAAATGGTGTAATTTTATGTTTAACAACTAAATTTCATCCATTATGCTACACAAAAATGTACAGGATATTTTAAATGCGCAGGTTGAAAAAGAAGGGTTTTCTTCCAATCTGTATCTGGCAATGGCTTCCTGGGCCGAATCCGAAGGGTATGAGGGAATTTCAAAATGGCTCTATGCACAGGCAGAAGAAGAGCACAGGCATATGCTCAAGTTGCTTCATTATATTAACGACAGCGGCGGCCATGCAATTATTCCGACTTTTAAACAACCTCCTGTAACCTATACGGATGTAAAAAAAATGTTTGAACAGGTATATTCCCATGAACAGCATATTACGGCTGCCATCAGCGAAATTGTAGCCGTTACAATAGCTGAAAAGGACTATACCACGAACCATTGGGTTCAATGGTATGTAAATGAGCAAATTGAAGAAGAAAGAAATGCACGTACCATACTGGATAAGCTGAAATTACTTGGAAACGAAAGCCTGTATTTGTTTGACAGGGACATTACAACCCTGCGCAAGGAAGATTCCGCATCGGGGAAGGTTGATGCCACCTAGGACAAAAAAGGCAGTCTTTATTTATCGGGTTTATGAACCCTCACCGATTTTTGCCAGATAAGCATCTGCCGGGCATGAAGCCGCAATTCATCCGCCATATCTTTATTTCCGTCTTCCTCCAGAAGCTTTGCATAAAATCGTAAAGTTGACGGGGCATACACATCCTGTGCCCTTAGCAGGAAAACGGGTTCATCATTGGGTATTTTACCTTCGGTATCGATGATCCGTTTGTTGTAATCATCGCGGGTAAATTTCATGGCGATAAACGTTTAGATAGTTATTGACAAAGATATTAAATAATTCTTCTATTGCTTTCCGATCCGTGAACCAGCTTGAACTATACAACAAAATCATTTCCCAGGGAGTTTCCCGATATTTGATTTTACGAGATAAAGATGAATACGCTATTGTGCATTAAAAACCAATACAATAAATCTTTTCTGGCTAAATTTGTTATAATAAGAAACAATGCATGCCCGATAAAATTATGCCGCGTTTAGCGATCTTGCTTACGGTTGTTATTCTTTATGGTTTTGCAGGATGTTCAAAGCCGAAAGGAAAAATTGGCGCAGGAAAAGACTGGACCGTATATCTTGGTGATCATTACTCGAGCCATTATTCCACACTTACGGAAATAAACAGCCATAACATCGGGGACCTTGAATTGGCCTGGGCATATCATTCCGGTGACGACATTTCGGATAATCACAGCCAGATCCAGTGTAATCCGCTTATTGTGGATGGCATACTCTATGGAACATCCCCTAAAATAAAGGTGTTCGCTTTAAATGCTGTAACCGGGGAACGCATCTGGGAATTTGATCCTGACCCGCTTGACAGGTTCGCAAGAAATGTAAACCGTGGTGTGAGTTTCTGGAAAGAGGGAGAGGACAAAAGAATACTGTTTACATCGGGGGCCTACCTGTATGCACTGAATGCAAATACCGGCTTGAGGATCCAGACTTTTGGCGACCATGGCAGGGTTTCCCTGAAGGAGGGTTTGGGAAAAAGATCGGCTGACCTGTATGTGGTGGCAACAACGCCGGGAGTTGTATATCATAATTTGCTGATCATCGGATCCCGGGTTTCGGAAAATGCCGGCGGAGCACCCGGCTCTATCCGTGCTTTTGACATTACCAACGGAAAGCTGAAGTGGATATTTAATACCATTCCCAAACCGGGTGAATACGGGTATGATACATGGCCTGACGGGGCCTGGCAGACTGCAGGAGGCGCAAACTCATGGGCAGGAATGAGCCTTGACGAAGAAAGGGGTATCGTGTATGTGCCTACCGGTTCCGCCTCCTTTGATTTTTGGGGAGGTAACAGAAAAGGAGCCAACCTGTTTGCAAACTGCATACTGGCGCTGGATGCAAATACAGGCAAAAGGATATGGCATTATCAAACGGTACATCATGATCTTTGGGACAGGGATCTTCCGGCTCCGCCAAATCTGCTGTCTGTTACACTGAATGGAAAAAGAAGGGATGCGCTGGCCCAGATCACAAAGTCGGGTTTTGTATTCCTGCTTGACCGGGAAAACGGGAAACCGCTTTATCCTGTTGAAGAACAGCCTTTTCCGCCATCCGATCTGAAGGATGAAACAGCCTGGCCAACACAGCCGGTTCCGGTTGAACCTCCCCCTTTTATTCCGCAGATTTTTACCCTGAACAGTGTAACCAAAATCAGCCCGGAATCCCACGAGTATGTGTCGGGTATTCTGAAAGGTACCCGGACGGGTAACCTTTTTATTCCGCCCAGCACACAGGGAACTGTTATTTTTCCCGGATTTGACGGCGGTGCGGAATGGGGTGGCGCTGCCGTTGATCCGGTACATTCGGTTTTATATGTAAACGCCAATATCATGCCCTGGATATTGAAAATGGTGGAATTGGATAAAAATGCATTGAACAATGCCGGGACAGGCCAGTATCTTTACCAGGTAAATTGTGTGATATGTCATGGTGCAGGCCTGCAGGGTGATCCTACAGGAACCTATCCTTCCCTGCTGTCCGTTTCAAAAAAATACAACAGCAAGTCCCTGATCGAACTGATCAATTCCGGGCGGGGAACCATGCCCTCTTACAAATATCTGAAAGAAAGTGAAAAGAAGGCACTGGCCTCCTTTCTGCTCCGCCAAAATACGCAACCTCAATCGCCGGCCGTAGAAAAGGAAAATGACCCTGTGGCTGTTCCCTATACACATACCGGGTATAACCGGTTTCTCGACAAAAATGGATACCCGGCTATCAAACCGCCATGGGGAACTCTATCAGCCATTGACCTGAACAAAGGATCGATCCTCTGGCAGGTACCTTTGGGTGAGCTCCCTGAACTGACGGCTAAAGGCATACCGCAGACAGGTACAGAGAATTACGGCGGACCGGTCATTACGGCTGGCGGAGTTTTATTTATCGGTGCTTCAAAAGACGAATACTTCAGGGCTTTTGATATTCGATCGGGAAAAGAACTATGGAAATACAAACTTCCTGCAGGCGGATATGCAACACCCAGTGTATATGAGGCCGGTGGAAGAGAATTCGTGGTAATCGCCTGCGGCGGTGGTAAGATGGGGACAAAATCGGGCGATCAATATATTGCTTTTGCCCTGAAGAAATCCGAAAAATAAAAAATGCAGACAACTCTCCTATGGCAAAAATCAAAAAGAAACTTACACGTATTCTTTCCCTCGACGGGGGTGGAATTAGGGGAATTATTCCGGGCCAGGTACTGGTTATACTCGAAGACAAACTAAGGGCAAAGACAGGGGATGCCAACGCGAAAATTGCCGATTTTTTTGATCTGATCGCCGGAACAAGTACAGGTGGAATCCTCGCCTGCGCATTGCTCTGTCCCGATCCTGAAAATCCGTCCCGTCCCCGTTTTACAGCCCGCGAAGTAGTTAATCTTTACCTCGACCGGGGAGATGAAATTTTCAGTATCCCTTTTTTTCATAAAGTAAGGACAGCGGGTGGCACCCTTGACGAAAAATACCCGACCGGCGAATTGGAAAAAACACTGTTTGACTATTTCGATGAGCTGAAATTAAGCCAGCTGTTAAAGCCCTGCCTGATCAGTTCCTATGATATACAAAGGAGGCAGGCTCACTTCTTTACCTCTCATGATGCTGTAGTGAAAGAGGGCTGGGATTTTTATGTTAAGGATGTAGCCCGCGCCACATCTGCAGCTCCTACCTATTTCGAATGCGCCGACATCCGATCGTTAACAGGCATCCGCTATCCCCTGATTGACGGTGGCGTATTTGTTAATAATCCTGCCATTTGTGCTTATGCCGAAGTACATCACAAGTTCAATGTTACAGCCGCACAGATGGCAATTCTTTCCCTTGGCACAGGGTATGAAAAGAAAACATACGAATACAGCCAGGCAAAGGACTGGGGAATGGTAAGCTGGATAAAGCCGCTGATCAATATTATGATGTCAGGGGTTTCCGAAGTAGTCGACTACCAGTTGAACGAGATTTATAATGCTGTAAAAGCGCCGGCCCAGTATCTAAGGATCAGCACTGAATTGCCTGTCACCGTTAGTTCAGAAATAGATGATGCATCCGCCGAAAATCTGGCAGCCCTGAAGGAATTGGGTACTGAAACAGCCCAGAAATTTGACCGTCAGCTCGACGAATTTATCAATTTCCTTGTATAGTTTATTTATACAGGTAGAGTGATATTTTCTGAATACTAACCCTGTCCTCCGGAAGCTTCAGACCGGTACCCGACCATGTGCTGGCATGTACTTCATCCCCGTTGAGCCTTTTCGCCGGCACCCATTTTTCACCTGCGAAAATTCCTTCATCCACCACATCTATACCAACACGCATCGAATCGAGATAAGAAGAGAAAAATACATCAAGGGCTTTTCCGGCAACAATAAATTCCTGTGGCCCGGTCTTGATAATAATTCCTCCACCCGCCTTTTGATTTCCGGCAAGGCGGGCTTCAATACCGAAATTTCCCATATCCGTCCGGCTGCTGGCAGAATCTGCAGTGACAAGCATGCCATGCATGGTCCCTTTGCCCTGGTGGCGGAGGATTATAGCGGACATGTTTCTGAGTACCTTGTAAGTCTCATCCAGCGGATCAACCCGGCCTTCCTGAAGTTCATGATCAATACCAAAAGGTGCGAAACAGCCGGCATCAAATTCACCAAACGCATAAAAAGCCCTCATGGCTGCCATATCTCCCCTTTGAATTTCAGGAATAAACAGGGGATTACCGTTTCGGGTAAACTCTTTGCAAACCCACGGAAATTCATCCGTATAGATATCGGGTGCGATAAAATCAATTGACGGGGCCGCTGCTCTCCATATGTCCATTACCTGGGGAAGCGGACCGCCTGACGGATATCTACCCGGCCAGTAAGTAGAAGGTTGTTTAAGCCATGCATTTACATACATGGGAAGGTCATATTCTTTTTTCCCTGCTGAAACTACCTTTTGGATATAGCTGGCATAATTCCAGGCTGAGAAAAGCTCCTCGGTATAATACGAATAAAACTGCCAGTCCTCCGGTGCGGGTTTGAATTCACTTTTTCCAAACACTTCTTCCCATGTTCCGGAGGTTTTGCTTCCATTATTTTGCCACACCTTGCCCAGTTCAGGGAATAAGCTGTCTTTATGGTTTGAAAGGTATTTGATCAGTTCATTGGGAACGGGTCCGTTATACGCAGCATTTGCGGATGCGCTGAAATCGCGCCTGGCATTCCCCGGGGTTTTGCCCAGGTGATCGAGCAATCCAACTTCATTTTCAACCTGCATCATCACCACGGTTTGCTTTATGGCATCAATTTCCCGGATGTGCCTCATCAACGCCGCAAATGCGGCGCAATCCGCTTCCCGGGATGCATTGCCAAAAGTGGATAATATTTCCAGGGTTTTGCCGTGTTCATCTTTTGCCCGCGGATATGTTGAATACTCTTTTTTCACCCACGAAGGAATGTATACCGAACTGGCATTTTTCCAACTGGCAAACCAGATAAGCACCAATTTCAGGTCAGCCTTCCGGGCGCCCATTATCATGCTGTCGACCAGCGCAAAGTTAAATTTGCCCTGTTCCGGCTCAACAAGTTCCCATGAAACAGAGGCAATTACGGAATTTAGATTTTTTTTGGCGAGCTTTTGCCATACAGGTTTCATGCTTTCAAAACCTCCACATGTGGAGTTATGCAGCTCCCCTGAAATAAGCAAAAAAGGTTTTCCTTTTACAACAAGCCTCGTGGCAGTCCCTTGTTTTTCAAGATAGGGAGGTTTTATAACCGCAACCTGTTGAGTCTTGCTTTTCAGAAAATCAGGGGTCTTGTTGCAACCCTGAATTGTAATGGCGAGAATAATAACAACGATTAACCCGGGAAATTTCATGGCGTCTTTTCTTTTAAAGTTAATTGTTTTTACGAAAAGACACCCTGGAAATCCTTAACATTCCTACGACCGGATAAGCGCCAGTTTCTTAAAACTGATCATGCGCCTGGCTGTTTCATCCCATAATCTCAGGTTCAGCGTCCTGAAGCTGGCCCAGAAAGTAAGCGGTTTGATCCGCCTGAAGAATTCATTCTCGTAATGACAGCGGGCCAGGTTATAGTTGGGGATTCTCGAGCTCAGGTGATGAACATGATGAAAACCGATGTTCCCGGTAAACCACTGGAAAATAACCGGCAGTTTCAGAAATGAACTGCCTTCAACGGCGGCGGTGGCATAACCCCAATCCTGCGTATGATCCCAATAGACATCATCAAACTGGTGCTGCACATAGAACAACCATAACCCTGCCGTATGGGCAAAAATAATGATTGGCAGCTGGATCATTAAAAACGCTTTCAGCCCGATGGTGAAGCCGAAAATGGCGGCCAATATCAATAATCCGATGTTGGTAACGTATACATTCTTCTTTCCTTCTGCCGTCATTCCACCGTGCGTTAACCGGTTCCTTAACAATACCAGGTAAACCGAACCAAATGTAAACATCAGGAGAGGATTGCGATATAAACGGTAAAACAGCTTCTTTCTTTTCGATAAGGCCATGTATTCATTAACCGTGAGTGTCCATACATCTCCTATTCCCCTCTTATCAAGGTCACCCGAGGTGGCATGGTGTATCCTGTGGTTGTTATGCCAGTGAGAATAGGGGGTGAATACAAATATTCCTAAAATCTTGCCCACTATGTCGTTTGTCTTCTTCGATTTAAAAAAAGAACCATGCCCACAATCGTGGAATATAATGAACAACCGGATCAGAAAACCGGATGCCGGAATTGCCAGCAAAAGAGTCAGCCAGTAAGAATACTGCAGACTCAGTATCATCAGGTAAAAAACTATTCCATAAGGGACGAACGAATTCACGATTTGCCAAATGCTTTTTCGTAAATCCGGCCGGTTATATTTCATAATGATTTTCTCCCACGAACGATCATCAACTTTATTTTCATTGGTGTTATTCATACTGCATTAAATTTTGCGCCAGGTTGCACATCAACCTGTTCGCAATTAATAAATTGAAAATTAATTATCCGGCAATTAGAACAAGTTCGCGTTTAGATTGTGTAAGCTGATAAATGGCGGATTCGGAGATATATTCCGAAACCAGTTCACTAAATACTTCGGAAACATGCTGGATTTTTTTGGCGAGGTATGCGTTGGTGCCTGAAAAGGCGAATCCCTCCGACATTTTGCCACGGGCAGAGTTAAACAGCGCCTGGGCAATGCAATATGGCGCTTCCCTGAAATTGCATGAACTAAGGCAATGCCATGTACACTTAAACGGCTTTGTGTTCCCAAGCTCAATCTGTTTGATGAAGTCATTCTTCACCGCTCGTCCGGGTAAACCGACCGGACTGTCAATTATTGTAATGTCTTCTTTATTGCAATTGATATATGCCTCTTTAAATTCCAGAGAAGCATCACATTCATAAGTCGTTACAAACCGAGTACCTAATTTTACTCCTTTTGCCCCGGCTTGCATAATTTCAAACATATCTTTCCCGGTATATATTCCACCGGCTGCGATAACGGGTACTGATTTTTCGAACTGCTGCTCGAAAACCCGCACCGTGCTGACAGTTTCTTCAATCAATTTACGAAGGGGCACCATCGGGCCCGTAAGCTCTTCCTTCTTGAATCCAAGGTGTCCGCCTGCCATAGGTCCTTCCACAACCACTGCATCAGGAATCAACTGGTACTTGTTGGCCCAGTATTGAAATATAAGTTTGGCAGCCTTGGCAGATGATACTTTAACCGCCAGTTTTGTATGCCGATTGGCAAGACCTGCTTCCGCAAGCATGGCGGGTATTTTTAAAGGCAGTCCGGCTCCAAGTACAATCAGGTCAACCCCTTCTTCTACCGCAATTTTAATAAGCGATTCGTGATCAGTCAAGGCCATCATGATATTCACACCAATTACTCCGTTGGTAAGACTTCTTGCCTTTCTGATCTCTTTCTGGAGGCCTCTTTTATTTGCCTCCCTTGAATTTTTAATATAATCAGGTTCATTCATTCCGATTGCCGCAGCAGAAATGATGCCTATCCCTCCTTCGTTGGCAACAGCTGATGCCAGTCCCGCCAATGAAATAGCCACGCCCATTCCTCCCTGAATAATAGGAAGTCTGACTTCGATATCTCCAATCCTCAATGCATCCATCATGCTCTAAAAGTTTGATATATTAAACGACGAAATTACCTGCATGGATGCCGGAAATAAAATAATAGGGATGATTGAACAATTATAGGGTTCAAATTCAATTTTAGGGACGAAAACAGAAGATTTAGGGGCGAAATGCCTAAAAAGTTAAAGTGATGTTAAATTAATTCCTGCAGTTTGCCGACCAGGTTCTTTGAAACCGGAATCGGAAAACCTACGTTTTCAAAGAAAAGCTTATAACCCTGGGAATTCCCTTCAAACCGGTCGATATAATTGATATTTACCATGTATGAACGATGGCATTTGAAGATGAACTTATATTCTTTCACCACTTCTTCCGCCATTGTCATGCTTCCCCGCACCATCTGGTTTTTGATTGAGTCGCCGTCTTTCCAGAACACTTCGATATAATTGTCGGCGGAACGAATGATCAGCAGGGTACTGATCTTTATGGCCAGGCTGTCTTTTTGATATTCCGATTTAAAATTGATCACCTTCTCCTGGTTCTGTTTGTGCTCCTTCAATTGCCTGTTTAATTCGTCTGCCTTCTTAACATTGGTGCGCAGCATCTTATTGTGGTTAATAATGATCATAACCGTGATGGGAAGAATGGCAGTAAGAACCATTTTAATCACCATGTAAAAATTGAATTTCATTATATCCAGTGAATTGGTAAAAAAGAAATAACCAACCAGGATCGTAAACAAAATCCAGGTATTCCAGCCAATTTCCTTTTTAACCGTCCATACGGCCGAAGAGAACTTTTTCGGAAAGAGGCTCGGAATAAATAACAGGTATATACTGAGGGTAAGAAAGGTGATGATTGCGAAGCCAATGATAAGATAATACTTCTTTTTTGTATCAAGGGAATCGATATCGAAAGGCTGGAATAACCATAGGAAAACGAAAATACCGATACTGATAAAAAAAATAACCTTTGTATTAAACTTCAGATCTTCACGAAATGGATATGGCTTATTTAATATTTCAAGCATGGAAGGAACTCTCTATAAGTGCGCAGAAATTGCGTAAAAATACAAAAAAAATCAAACATCCCTACCTTGAAAAACAACACCGAAAAAAGAATAGATAAAAGAAAGGATGATGAGGCAGGAGGCGCAAAACAGGAGTATTTGGGTTACACCGACTGAAACAGAAATTCAAGAATAAGGCTTACAAACAACGTTGATTAACCTGCATTGATGAGATAACCCGGCAGAAAAAAAAGAAAATTCAGAAAAAGAAATAAAGCCAAAATCAGGTTTCGTTCCGGCACTAGGCGCTAAACAGGGGTTCAGTTCAAAATAGTGAATCGATTATTAAACAGTATGGAAGTTGGATTGTATATATAATAAAGCCTAATACTTTGATCATTCAACAGGATATATTGTGGAACATATTGCTCGGATTCAGAAAGCAGTTTGTTCAGCATCCGTCAGCAACTGAACTGGTCACAGCTGTTTACGATAAGTCTGGCTTTGAGATATTTGAAAATACGATCCCGAAAATAAGTCCCGATAAGTATGCGCTGGTTCTGTCGCTGAAAAAGACAGCCAATCCCGGAAAGAGGGTGGCTGTTTTATTTGTTGACAATGAATTGCGGGTTGAAGTGTTGCAGACAGGTCAGCTTAACCTTCCGGCAATTGAATTCCTCAGTACGTTCATTTCCCTGTGTGTAATGCCGGTGTATGCATATAGAATGAAAAGGGCTGTTTCGGTCGTGCACCTCGCGCAGAGCATTGACGGCCGCATGGCAACGCTGAATCATAATTCGCGGTGGATAAGCAATACAGAAAACCTGATCTATGTTCACCGGATGAGGGCCTTATCGGATGCCATCCTGATTGGAGCAAATACCTTGCTTAACGATAGACCTGCGCTCACTGTAAGGTATGTGAAGGGACCGAATCCCGTGAAAGTGATCGTCGGAAATTCAGCCGACTATTTTTCGAGTGTCCTGGAAAGCAGGGATCGCATTATTCACCTTGTTACCCGGCAGATGCAGGAGCGAAAAGGCATCGAATCAGTGATAATGGACAGTCATTCCGGGCACATTGAGCCGGAGGACATTCTTAGCCAGCTGTACAGGAAAGGCATCTGTTCGGTTTATGTGGAAGGAGGTGCTTTTACCATTTCTGCCTTTATAAGGGCAAAGGCGGCCGATATTATCAATTTCTATATTTCACCGGTCATCATAGGTTCAGGAATATCGATTGATTTCCAGGGCATCGCCAGGGTTGAAGATGCCATCAGCCTTCAAAACTGCAAATATATACCTATGGGTGAGGGTATGTTGATCAGGGGATGCATTAAACAAGTGCAGGAATGAAGACGCATGCATTGTGGCATACTTCCTCCGATGCTTCAGCAATTCTTGAGCAGGAAATACCCGACAGGAATGATCAAATGCTGCTGGTTCAATCGCTTTATTCACTGGTCAGCCTGGGAACTGAAAGAATTGTTGCCTCTGCACTTATGCCGGCCACAACATGGGACCAGATGGCCGTTCCCTACATGGAAGGTACCTTCGCCCTACCCTGCAAATATGGATATTCACTTACCGGAATCGTATTAAAAGGCCCGTCCGGATATGAAGGAAAAACAGTTCACCTGATGCACCCTCACCAGGATAAATTGTGGGTCAGCACCGCTTCGGTATCTGTAATACCCAACGACATTCCGGCTCAGAGGGCTGTTCTTGCAAGCCAGGTAGAGACAGCTGTCAATGCCATATGGGATAGCGGCATTTCGCTTGGAGATTCTGTACTTGTTGCCGGGTTTGGCCTGGTGGGAGCAATCATTGCGCTCCTGGCTTCCGGCATTCCCGGTGTAAAAGTCACCGTCCTGGAAAAAAACGAATACCGGAAACAGATAGCCAGGGAGATGTGCTTTGAAGTAGCCGAAAGGCAGGATGAAAACGGAAAAGTCTTTGATGTCGCCCTGCATACAACCGGGGACGAAAAGGCCCTGCAATATTGCATCGATCATACGGGGAATGAAAGCCAGGTGACGGAGGTAAGTTTTTATGGTAAAAGATCAGTAACCCTTATGCTTGGTGAAACCTTTCATACACAGCGCAAAAGGTTAGTTGTATCGCAGGTGTCGCAAATTCCTTCACAAAAGATGAACCGGTGGGACGTGCAGCGAAGAAAAAACCTTGTATTCGACCTTCTGAAGGACAAACGCTTTGACAGGATGGTGGAAAACAGGATTCCATTCGGGGAGGCCCCTGGTATTTTTAACCAGATACGCTATGGCCTTGTAAACGATATTTCAGTTGTATTTCAATATTAACAAAACCATTGCTATGTATTCCGTTAAGATCAGGGACCATATTATGATTGCTCATTCTTTTGACCATCCGGAATTTGGACCCGCACAATCGCTCCATGGAGCCACTTATGTAGTGGATATCACTTTCTCCAGGCCTTCCATTGAACCCGACAATATAGTCATAAATATTGCCACAGCAGCGGATGTCCTGCGCACTGTACTTGACCGGTTCCGATATAAAAACCTGGATGAATTGCCGGAATTTAAGGGACAATTAACGACTACCGAATACCTGGCCCGATACATTCATGATGGAATAAAGGCAAAAACTGCAGGTGTTTTTACCGGCAAAATAGGCGTAACGCTCGGAGAGTCGCACATTGCCTGGGCATCTTACAACGAGGACTGACAGGATGAATGGGGAGAGATCAATAAGACGAAGTATCGGTAGGTTCAAAAGCCGTCTGATCTATGATTATAAACCATTTAACCGGAAAAGGATGGTTCGGTTTTACAATGAATTCATTAAACCCGGAGAGCTGTGTTTCGATATCGGTGCGCATACCGGTTCAATTCAAAATCCAATTTAAATACGCACTCCATGATCAACACAATAAGAACCTATACCGTCCGCAAATCCGGGGATATCTATGCCCGGCTGTTCACCCGTTAATCGCGCCCCATGACAATTCATCTGATTATCATGGGTGATATACAATCTCTCACCGGAGGTTACCTGTATAACCTGCGGATGATTGAGGGACTGGAACAAAAGGGATATTCCGTGAACATTTTCGGGTATGACTGGCCGTGGAAAAATGAATCGGACCTTGGAAGGATCTGCAGATTTTATTTTGAAAAATTAACCGTTGGATCTTGTATCCTCATTGACAGTCTTGTATTGGCCAGGCTTCAAATGCCGGTGCGTGAATTCAGCAACAGGTTTATATTTGTGGGACTCATTCACCTGCCGGCAAGCTACAAATTCGTGCCAGGCGGAACTGGAAAGCTGTCAGGTGAAGAACTTATGGCGCTTCATCAAATGAAGCGACTGATTGTTACGGGGCAATTTACGCATGATCTGCTTTGCAAGGCCGGAGTGAATCCGGCGAATATCCGGATTGTGGAACCCGGTACAGATCCGTTTCCTCAGAAAACTCACTATAAGCCGGTACCTTCGGAACTGTTATGCATTGCAAATTTTTCACCCATCAAAGCGCAGGATATATTGATATGCTCACTATCCGGGTTAACTGCCAGAACCTGGACCCTGCATTTATATGGAGATAAAGATCGCGACAAGGAATATTCAAACAGAATAAATTCCCTTATTAAGCAATTCCATTTGGAAACACGGGTTATCCTGCACGGAATCGCCACGCGCGACGAAATAACTGCACTTTTCCTGAATGCGGATCTGTTTGTGATGCCCAGCCTGTTCGAATCCTATGGAATGGCTCTTACGGAATCCCTTGCTCATGGAGTACCCGTGTTAACTACACGTGCAGGAAATATTCCACGCACTGTACCTGACGGTATGGGAATCCTGGTAAAAGCCGGTAAAGCGGAAGAGCTTACAGATGCCATCCGGTCGCTTTTAGATGATCCTAACAAGTATGCTTCCCTTTGTGCAGCAGCATCCCGATATCAGTTGCATGCCCGTTCATGGGAGCAGGCTGTGACGGAATTTGAAAAAATAATTAGGGAAATAATAAAGCCTATTTAGCATGTCCCCCGCTGGAAGATGCAGGGGAAGGAGATTGATGAATTTTCTACCGACAGGCCTACTGGATTTTTTTGTAATCCGGGGTAGATTATCTTTTCTAACGAGAGGCAATCTTAACGTATTTTATCTTATTCGGGGGCTGTCCCTCTTTTTTAAGGAAAGATCATCTGCCTTTGTCTAATCTGAACTGCAAAACTGCAAAACTGCAAAACTGCAAAACTGCAAAACTGCAAAACTGCAAAACTGCAAAACTGCAAAACTGCAAAACTGCAAAACTTCTTTTCCCTTGCAATCCTTCCCAATTATTTGTATATTGCAAAAAATCAGTAATCACGCACCTGCTAATTAACCTACCCGAGATATTACATGAAGAAAAAAATAGTGCTTGAATATACGCTCAATTCATCTCCAAAGGTTTTATTTCCGCGGTTAAGCACAGCTGGGGGACTTTCGGAATGGTTTGCCGATAATGTGAATATTAATGGAAGTTTTCTTTCTTTTTTTTGGGAGGATACAGAACAGCGCGCGGAGGTCATCCAGAGAAAAGAAAACAAATATGTTCGATTCAGGTGGATTGACGAAGATGATCCGGATTCCCAATGGTTTGAATTCCGCATCAACACAGATGAAATAACGGGGGACACAGCTTTGATAATCACGGATTTTACGGAAGACGATGAAAAAGAAAGTACTGTGGAACTCTGGAATTCACAGATATCCAAACTCAGGCATGTCATAGGCCTGTAAAGAACTTTTTCAGGTAGTAAAAATATTTTAGCTTTGTGCGGTAGTTTCTACCATTGACCATTTATCGCAAAATATTGTGAAGCGGCTGCATCGGCTGGTAATATCCTCCTTTCTGGGTCCTTTTGTAATGACCTTCTTCATTGTGCTGTTCCTTCTGCTCATGCAGTTTTTGTGGCGTTATATCGATGAATTGGTTGGAAAGGGACTTGAATTCAGGATAATCGGTGAACTGATGCTTTACGCAGCTTCCAGTCTGGTCCCCCTTGCACTTCCACTGGCCATTCTTCTGTCTTCCCTTATGACTTTTGGTAACATGGGCGAATTCTATGAGCTGACCGCCATGAAGTCCTCCGGGATATCGCTTCGACGCATTATGTTCCCGCTCATTATCCTTGTTTTCTTTATATCGGTGGGCGCCTTTGTATTTGCGAATAATGTGCTTCCGGTCACGAATCTCAAAATGAAATCGCTTTTGTATGATGTAAGGAACCAGCAACCGGGTGTTCAGATAACGGATGGTGTATTTTACAACGGCATTGCTAATTACAGTATTCGCGTAAATCATAAAGACGCTAATACGAACATGATGTACGATATAAAAATATATGACCATTCCTCCCATAAAGGGAACGTGGTCGTCATTATTGCTGATTCCGGCAGAATGAAGATGACGGCCGACAGAAGGAATCTTGTTGTTACGCTGTGGAGCGGGTATAAGTACCAGGAAATGGATGAAAAGAGGAGGAAAAAAGACCGTAGATTTCCGCACGAAATGGACAAATTCGGTGAACAACGTATCATCATTGAAATGTCGGGTTTTGAGCTCATGCGTTCAGATGAAAGCATTTTCCGGAATTCTTACAGTATGCTCAACCTCAACCAGCTGAATAAGGCGGTAGATTCCCTGCAAGAGGGTCTGGATATGCGCAGCAGGCAATTTTACAATACCATCATAAAGAACAATTTTTTCCGGATGAACTCCAGGAAAAGTCTGAACTTCAGCACTTCCCCTTTTACTACTACGGTTCAAATGAATCCTGAATTAGCGCGTAATGCAAACGTTTCGATGTCGGGTAAACAAAGGTTGGCGGATAACCGGACCGACTCGGCGCGTCACTTCAATCCCAGGCGGGCACCTTCTGCCGTAAAAAAACCGCGTGTTGATTCGGATGATTCGTTAAGAAATGCCATACCCGCGGTTAAGGTGCATAATTTTGACAGTCTTTTTAATTCCTTCGCGACAGCTCAAAAAACAGCCATAGTCAGAACTGCCCTCAATTATACTTCCATGAACCAGTACCTGGTGGTAAGTGTAACTGCCAACCTTAAATATGAAATGCGATATCTTCGGCGACACGAGATTGAATGGCACCGGAAATTTACGCTTTCGTTGGCATGCCTGATATTTTTGTTTATCGGGGCACCCCTGGGGGCCATTATCCGCAAAGGAGGATTGGGCATGCCCACTGTAATTTCAACACTCCTTTTCATCCTTTATTATATTATGTCTCTTACAGGTGAAAAATTTGTTCGTGAAAGTGTTCTCAGCGCCTTCAGCGGGATGTGGATGTCTTCGTGGATTCTGATTGTGGCAGGTGTGTTCCTTACCTATGAAGCAACGAATGATTCCGCAATCCTGAATTTTGAATCGTATATCAACTGGGTTCGTGATAGGCTGGGATTGCGCAAAAGCGTTCTCCTGGACAGAAAGGCCCATCTTACCGGTAAATTTGAGATCATCGATATTCCCCGTACAGAATTGCAGGATGAATTTATTTCCATTAGCCGGCAGGCTGTCCAATGCGGAGTTTTACTCCGAAAGGAAATCAGTGCACTTAGTCTTGCCCGGAAGATCTTTTCCAATAAAGGGTATACTAATCTGATTGAGTTTGGCGTGCACTATAACAGTTTGATTGACAGAATAATCTTAAGCCAATGGTTCCGGGTACCCTATTTTCATAAGCGGCTTTCTGAATTTCCCTTTCTAAATGGCCGGTTAGTCCATAATTTCCTGGGTAAACCTTTTATCAAATGGGGTTCACTGATCCTTTTTCCCGTAGCGATTGTAATCTTTTTAATTACCTGGATTAAAGTTCAGCGAATGAAAAGAAGCCTTCAACTTATACATGAACTGGCATTGGGAATGGTGAATCTGCTGAACAGCTCCGCCATCAAAACCGAATTAGAATATGCATGATGAATATTCTGCAGGTATGTAACAAGCCGCCTTATCCCGCACATGACGGGGGTACTATTGCCAGTTACAGCCTTATGCGGTCCCTGAGCCGGCTTGGGCACCAGGTGACGCTGCTTACCATGTGCACACCCAAACATAATCTCAGCGGGGAGGATAGGAAAATCCTCTCTTCCATGGTACAATTGCATACGGTGGAAGTGGATACGTCTGTGCGGACAGGGCGCCTTTTGAAAAACATTGCATTTTCGAATTTACCGTATAACGCGGAAAGATTCCTATCCCCGGCTTTTGAAAAAGAGCTGGTGCAGGTTTTGCAATCCGCACCTTTTGATATTGTACAGCTGGAAGGACTTTACCTGATGCCGTATGCGGAAACCATACACCATTATAGCAAGGCAAAGATTGCCCTTCGTGCGCACAATATTGAACAGGAAATATGGAAAAGAATATCGCAAACGGAAAAGAATATCCTGAAGAAATCCTATTTCAATTTGCTTGCACGGCGCCTCCATACATTCGAACAGTCAGCTGTTAACCGGTACGATCTCCTGGTTCCGATAACGGAAAGAGACAGGAAAGAATTTAACCGCATGGGAAATGTGAAACCGGCCTTCGTTTGTCCGGCTACATTGGATGGTTATGACTTTACAGAGCCCGTTTCCATTAAGCCCAATTCTTCGTTATTTTTCCTGGGATCTCTCGATTGGAAGCCAAACCAGGAAGGCTTGCTCTGGTTTATCAACCATGTATTTCCAAAGGTTAAATTGCTCTATCCGGCCGTTGCGTTTCATGTTGCCGGCAGAAATGCACCCGGTTGGCTGGTGCATAAAATACGGGGAAATGGTGTTGTCTTTCATGGTGAAATCGCAGATGCTCAGCAATTTATGCGGGAACACGGTGTTTTGATTTCGCCCTGTTTTTCAGGAGGCGGCATGCGTGTAAAGATCATCGAGGCAATGAACCATGGAAAACCTGTGGTAACTACTTCCATCGGTGCAGAAGGATTGAATACGGTTCATGATAAGAACATCCTGATCGGCCATTCCTCCCCTGAATTTGTGGATCATATTGACCGTTTGCTGAAATTTCCTGACTTTTACATTAAAATCGGAACAAATGCTTTGTCATTCGTCCGGCAAAATTTCGACAACATGAAGGTTACAGCCGATCTTGCCACATTTTACAAAACACACACTGAATGATGCTGTACTTATTGTTCTGGATTTTTCTCAGCCTTGTGGTTTATACATACCTGGGATATACTGTTGTGTTGTTTTTGCTTGCCAGCCTGCACCGCATGGTTTCAAAAAAAACGGCGACCCGGGAAATTCTTTTTGAGCCGGTGGTTACACTCTTTATACCTGCCTATAATGAAGATGATTTCATTAACCGGAAGATGCAGAATATCCGGGCGCTGAATTATCCTGCGGATAAATTAAAGGTCATATGGATCACAGACGGATCAAATGATGCAAGCCTTGAATCATTGTCCCGTTATGAAGAAATTACCGTATTTCATCAGGCAGAACGCCGTGGGAAAATACATGCCATGAACCGGGGAATCTTGCTTACAACAACACCTTATGTGATATTTACCGACGCCAATACCATGATGAACCCGAATGCCATTCGGGAAATGGTTCGTTTTTTTGCGGATGGCCGTGTGGGATGTGTAGCAGGTGAAAAAAGAATAAGCAATTCCCTGGTTGATAAAGCGGTGGGAGCCGGAGAAGGCCTTTACTGGAAATATGAATCGCTGATAAAATGGCTTGAGTCGGAAACCGGATCGGCCGTAGGCGCTGTCGGCGAATTATTCGCCATCCGGCGCGATTTGTTTGAGCCTGTTTCGGAGGATACCCTGCTCGACGATTTTACAATATCCCTGCAGATTGCCTGCAAGGGTTACCATGTGAAGTATGCGCCGGAAGCCTGGGGTATTGAAACAGCATCGATTTCGGTGAATGAGGAAATGAAACGAAAAGTGAGGATTGCCACCGGTGGCATGCAAACGCTGTTCCGGATGACTTCCCTGCTAAACCCTCTCAAGCATGGACTATTGTCGTTTAAATACATCTCGCACAAGGTACTCCGGTGGACCCTTGTCCCCTTCTGTTTTCCCCTTGTCTTTTTTCTGAACCTGGCTATTCTTTTCAAACAGGGTAGACCCGACTTCTACCTCGTTTTTTTTGTGCTTCAATGCATCTATTACCTGCTTGTGATCGCCGGGGCATTGCTTCATAACGTAAGATTGCGGTTAAAAACAATTTTCGCACCCTATTACCTTCTTGTCATGAACTATGCTGTTGTAGTGGGCATTTGCCACTTCATTACAGGGAAATATTCCGTTAATTGGCAGAAAGCCAGGCGAAGCTGATTATTTTCATTGCATATGTTCCTGAAAATTGATTAATTCGTGATATCCGGCCACAGTTCCGGTTACAATTTGTAATTTTGCCATCTGTCCTATATTTTAGAAATAACGCCTATGCCTGGTAAAGTAAAAAATAACATCCTAATGGAATTAAACACAATCAAAGATGCTCTTGACGATATAAGAACAGGAAAGGTTGTGATTGTTGTGGATGATGAAGACCGGGAAAATGAAGGAGATTTTATCTGTGCGGCTGAACTGATCACGCCGGAAATAGTAAATTTTATGGCTACCTACGGCCGGGGCCTTATTTGTGCTCCGATACCTGAAAAAAGATGCGAACAACTGGAACTGGAATTGATGGTGAGAAGCAACACGTCTTTTCATGCCACCCCATTCACCGTATCTGTGGATTTATTGGGCCAGGGATGTACAACTGGCATTTCAGCCAGTGACAGGGCAAAAACAATCCGGGCGCTGGTCGATCCGAATACAAGACCTGAGGACCTGGGTCGTCCCGGACATATTTTTCCTCTGAAAGCAAAAGCAAAGGGTGTGCTGCGCAGACCAGGCCATACAGAGGCAGCTATTGACCTTGCACGCCTGGCAGGATTGAAACCCGGCGGTGCACTGGTAGAGATCATGAATGATGACGGATCTATGGCCCGTCTGCCAGAGCTGATCACCATGGCAAAAAAACACAAACTGAAGATCATCACAATAAAAAGCCTTATCGCCTATATGCTTGAGCAGGAAAGCCTGGTCATACGCGGTGAAAAGGCAAAGCTTCCTACAAAATACGGCACTTTCACCGTCATTCCGTTTATTCAGAAATCAAACCGGCTTGAACACCTGGCATTGATAAAGGGTACCTGGAACAGGGATGAACCGGTAATGGTGAGGGTGCATTCATCGTGCATGACGGGAGATATTTTCGGGTCCTACCGGTGCGACTGCGGATCGCAGCTGCACGCCGCCATGAAGATGATCGAATCTGCCGGCCAGGGAGTTATCATATACCTGAACCAGGAAGGAAGGGGAATTGGACTCTTTAACAAGATCAGGGCTTATAATTTGCAGGAAAAGGGACGTGATACTGTTGAGGCCAATCTTGACCTGGGTTTTGAAGAAGATGAACGCGATTATGGCGTAGGTGCCAGCATCCTCCATGAACTGGGCTTAGGCAAAATAAACCTCATAACCAATAATCCGGTTAAAAGAGCAGGATTGGAAGGATATGGAATTACGATCATAAATAACATACCTCTCAATATTCCTCCGAATGAACACAATGAGTTTTATCTTAAGACCAAGAAGAACAAAATGGGTCATTTGCTCGACCTCCTGGAGGATAAAGACTTCAAAATCGCTAACGAAGAGTGAGCATGGCATATTCAGGCCCGGGGATTGTATTCATGGGTACACCCGAATTTGCGGTTGAATCATTAAAGGCCATTACCGGGGCGGGTTACCCGGTAAAGGGGGTGGTTACCTCACCGGACAAACCATCCGGAAGGGGACTTCAATTCCGCTCTTCACCCGTGAAAATTTTTGCGCTCGAAAATAAAATCCCGGTATTGCAGCCCCTGAAATTAAAGGACCCGGAATTCCTTCAATCCCTTCGAAACTGGAATGCGGATCTCCAGGTGATCGTGGCCTTTCGGATGCTACCGGAAGAAGTTTGGAGCATGCCTCCGCTCGGCACCTTTAATCTTCACGCATCCCTCCTGCCCCAATACAGGGGAGCCGCTCCCATAAACTGGGCCGTAATGAACGGGGAAACAACGACCGGGGTAACCACTTTCTTTCTGAATCATGAAATTGACAAGGGTTCGATAATATTGCAGGAGGAGATTCCCATATCTCCGGAAGAAACAGCAGGGGAAGTACATGACAGGCTGATGGTCATCGGAGCCGGGCTGGTTTTGAAAACAATAGAAGGAATTGCCTCGCGAAAGACCGGCTCAATTGAGCAGCATTCATTGGAAAATGTTCCGCTTCGTTCTGCTCCCAAACTTTTCAAAACAGATTGCAGGATTGACTGGAACAGGAATGCCATTCCCCTTTACAATTTTATCCGCGGGCTGAGTCCCCATCCTGCCGCCTGGAGTGAGTTAATGACGGCGGAAGGAAATATAATGAAAGTTAAAATTTTCTATGCCCGGCTGATAAATGATTCAAAGGCAGAAGTTCCGGGGACCCTGGTTACCGATAACCGGAATTATTTACATGTTTCCACCGGTGAGGGAATGCTTTCCATTGAACGCATCCAGATTGAAGGGAAGAGGCAATTGAGTATTCGCGAATTCCTGCATGGTTTTTCCGCTGCCGGTTGCAGATTTCTGTAATTGGGGATTATTCCAGGTTCAGGTCAATTTTAAAATCCTCTTCCTCATCACCGCCCCTTATTTTTTCTCTTGATTCAAACTGTTTCGCACCTTTTTTTACTGCTTTCCTTAATTGAAGCACGGTACCTGGATCTGGCTGTGTGCCCGGCTTAAGATTATTCATCTTATAAAGGCTCTCAAGTTTGATGGCATAAAGTTGCGAAACCATACGCATTGTTTCGCCAGTTTTAAAAACATGCTGATTGTCGCCCGGCTGAGCCCGATTTCTTTTTGGCTGGATATAAACAACCTGACCCGGGATGATCGAATCCCCCATGGACCCGTCATTGTATTCGGGTATTTCCCAGTCGAGTTTACCCAATTCTGCCGTAATTTTAGCATATGTATCACCAGCAACAGCACGGACAAATTTTACCCGGTTTGTTTCCATCACTTGGCGCATCGACACCTTTTCATTGGTATGCCTCGATTTTCTACGCGCTGTTTTTTGCGGAATGACCATATCATCATAGCGGTAAAGTTTAAAATCTTCAATTATTTTGATGAGCTGGTCTGCATATTTCGGATTAGTGGCATATCCTGCTTTTTTCAGGCCTTTCGCCCACCCTTTGTAATCGGTAAGTTTGAGTTCAAAAAGAAAAGAATACCTCGATTTTGATTTCAGGTAATCGGTATGATCCCGATAGGAATCTTCCGCCGACGAATATTTTCTGAAACACTCCCCTTTCGCATCATCATCCTGGAATACCTTTTTTCCTGTCCAGTCATTATGGCATTTTATCCCGAAGTGATTATTGGCCTCACGTGCGAGGGTACTGTTGCCGTCAGCTGACTCCAGCGCCCCCTGTGCCAGGGTAACGCTGGCAGGCACGCCGCTGCGGTGCATTTCATCAATCGCCATTTCGTGAAACCTTTCGAAATATTGCAGGCGGGTCATTTTTCCGCCTGATTGGGACCAGGATACGCAAAAAAACACATGGATCAGGAGCAAAAGAAAGGATCGTCTCATAAAGGGCTTTAAATTCCGTAAAAATAACGACAGAGCCTATGCGGATGTTGTTAATAATCCGAAGGTTTTCAACAATTTCACTTCGAGGGCAATTTTTTTTGATTTATCAGGTAGGGTTTTTGAACAGATGAAGGTCTTATAATTAGGAACGGATGAATGTAAGTAGGGATTCTCCATTCCTGATGTTGGTAGGGTTAGAAAGGTTATTTCTTCATGAGTCGGGCGACGCGGACACGTCGCCCGACTGTTATTAGTCCATCGTGATTCTTGAACCGAATTTTTTATTCTCGAGTTTGGTAGCTTCGGTGATCACACTTTTTTTCCCTCCATGCTCAACAAAATAAAGGGCTGCCTCCATTTTAGGAAGCATGCTTCCTTCCCCAAACATTCCCATTTCGATATAATGACGGGCCTGATCACGGGTGATGAATTCTGCAATTTTCTGGTCCGGTTTCTTGTAATTCAGGTAAACGTACGGCACATCGGTAAGGATATAAAATTCATCCGCCTGAATGATCACAGCCAGAAGGGCTGAAGCCATATCTTTATCAATGACAGCTTCTACAGGCCGGTAATTCCCCTTGCTGTCAATATATACGGGAATGCCGCCACCTCCCCCGGCGATCACAATATTACCTTCTGATACCAGCTGCTTTATAATATTGCTGTTTACCACGCCAATTGGATCCGGAGAGGCGACAACCCTCCGGAATCCACCCCCGGATTTAATTTCTTCCTTGAACATCCAGCCTTTTTCTTTGCTGAGCCTGTCTGCCATTTCTTGCGGATACATTCTTCCCACACGTTTAACCATGTTGTGAAATGATTTTCCTTTTCTGTCAACAATAACCTGGCTTATCAGACTGACTACGTTTTTCTTTATCCCATGTTTATGCAAAGCGTTCAAGAGTATCCTTTCAATCATATAACCGATTTCACCCTGGGTGCCAGCAACACAGATGTCCAGAGGCATCTGCGGTATCCCGTAGGTAAGTTCCCCTGCATCATTCCGCTGCAAGGCATCTCCTACCTGCGGCCCATTGCCATGGGTTATAACAAGATCGTACCCATCGGCAAGGAGAAAAATAAGGTTCTCCAGGGTTTTAAACGTATTCTTTTCCTGCTCTTCAATAGTTCCTCTTTGATTGTCTCTTTGAAGGGCATTTCCTCCTAAAGCGACTACAGCCAGTTTGCTCATAATTCTCTTTTTCAGTAAGCAGAAAAGATAAAACAATTAAACCCTGTAAAAAATGATATTGTTCCATATACGAAATCATCATTGGGTGTTAATCGTTATATTTGAGCTCTGATATCCAATATATGGATTTATGCGATGGACCCTGCTATTTTGCATTATGGCACTGGTTATGACTGCAAGCTGCCAGAAAGAGGCTGACCTCCTGTTATTCAACGGCAAAATTTATACTGTGAATGACCAGGCAGATGTTGTAAGCGCCATGGTGATCCATGACGGACATGTGATGGGTACGGGCAAGGAAGTGGACTTGCGCAAACAATTCAGATGCCGGAAGGAAATTGATCTGGAAGGGAAAACTGTATTTCCGGGATTCATTGATCCCCATTGCCATTTCTATAATTATGGTCTCACCCTGCGGCAGGTTGATTTATCCGGGACCACCTCCACAGGAGAAATTGCGGAACGGCTTGTGCAGCATGCCGGATCAATTTCAGGCGAATGGATCATTGGACGGGGATGGGACCAGAACGACTGGGAAGACAAAAAATTTCCGAACCGGGAATTGCTTGATTCTTTGTTTCCGGACAAACCGGTTTACCTTGTAAGAATTGACGGTCATGCCGCCTGGGTTAATTCAAAAGCTATTGAGCTGTCCGGCATAAACAAAGACACCCGCGTTGAAGGAGGGAAAATCCTGTGTGATGCCCATGGGCCCACCGGGATCCTTATTGATAATGCCATGTCCCTTGCGGAAAAACGGATTCCCCCTGTCTATGCCGATGAAAAAATACAGGCTCTTCTGAAGGCACAGCAACGCTGTTTTTCCGCAGGACTAACCTCTGTGGGTGATGCGGGACTCGACAAGGAAATCGTGGAACTTATCGATTCATTACAGAAAAAACATACCCTGCGCATCCACATAAATGCAATGCTTAATCCATCAAAGGAAAATATCGGTTTTTATATTGATAAAGGAATTTACCTAACCGACCGGCTTACGGTGCGGTCGATAAAGCTTTTTGCAGACGGGGCTCTCGGGTCACGGGGCGCCCTGCTGAAAGAACCCTATAGCGATGATCCTTCCAGCCAGGGATTGCAGGTCGCCGGGGCTGAATACCTGGAGAAAATTTGCCGCATGGCATACGATAAAGGATACCAGGTGAATACACATTGTATTGGTGATTCCGCAGTAAGTCTGGTACTTGGAATATATGCATCCATTCTGCCTGAAAACAATAACCGCCGGTGGCGGATAGAACACGCACAGGTTGTGGATCCGGCCGACCTTGAGATGTTTAAACGCTATGCCATAATTCCGAGTGTGCAAACTTCGCATGCCACATCCGACATGTACTGGGCAGAAGACCGCCTGGGTCCGGTGCGTATCCGTTATGCCTACGCATACCGGTCACTGCTGGAGCAAAACGGCTGGATTCCCAATGGAAGTGATTTCCCTGTGGAATCTGTCAACCCGGTTTATGGTTTTTATGCTGCCGTTGCCCGTAAAGACCTGAAAGGGATGCCCTCCGGCGGATACCATATGGAACAGTCGCTTACCCGGGATCAGGCCCTGAGGGCCATGACCATATGGGCTGCCAGGTCCTCCTTCGGAGAAAAAAAACGGGGCAGTCTCGAACCCGGCAAAGATGCGGATTTTGTGGTTCTTGACAGGGATATTATGACGGTGCAGGAGGATTCTATTCCCGGGTCAAGAGTGCTGGAGACGTGGATCAAGGGTATTCGCTGAATTCCGTGAGGTTTTCATTCGTTATTCGGTGTTCAGTGTTCTCCCGATGGATCGGGACAGGCTTTGTTCGAAATTATTTTAGGTAAAACAACACTGAACATTGAACACCGAATTTCGAATGTCGAAGTTTTGGAACCGGTTAATGAATGCAAAATCAGTTTAATGAATTTAGAAAATGAAAAAAATTGAATTTATCATATTTACCCTTTTAGTTTTATTTTCCTCCTGCCGCAGGCAGCCACCCATTGACAGCGATGCCTATGTAAAGGAAGTAGATCGATGGCGCAGTGAACGGCTCGCCAGGCTGAAAGATAAAAACGGATGGCTCGGGCTTGCCGGCCTGTATTGGTTAAAGGAAGGATCAAATACTTTTGGCTCGGATACTTCCAACACATTAATCTTCCCAAAATATGCGCCTCCCTTTATTGGCATCCTGGAGTTAAAAGACAGCACAGTATATCTGAAGGAAACGGTTCAGCCCGTGCTTGTCGACAGTCTGCCTGCATCCCATGTAAAACTGATAGATGACATGACCGGAAAGCCCACGCGTATGATCCTGGGCCGATATGCATGGAGTATTATTAAAAGGGGTGATCGTTTCGGGCTAAGGTTGCGTGATTATGAAAGCACGATGCGTGATAGTCTGGATCATGTTCCCTCCTTTGAAACCGATGAAAAATACAGGGTGGATGCAGAATTTGAACCCTTTAGTGTTCCTGAGAAACAGGTTGTGCATACGGTGATTGGTATGGATGCTGAAAACATTATTCCCGGGGTTCTTATTTTCAGGATGAACGGCAAAAAATACAAATTATTTCCGACTGCTGAAGAGAGCGGGTTGTCGATTGTATTCGGAGACATGACAAATGGAGAAGAAACATATGATGGCGGCCGTTTTCTTGACATTCCTGCCCCGGATGCGAATAATAAAGTCATTATCGATTTTAACAAAGCCTATAATCCTCCCTGTGCATTTACCCCCTATGCCACCTGTCAGCTTCCGCATCGCAGGAATATACTTGCGGTAAGGATCGAAGCAGGTGAAAAAGCGGTTCACCTGTGGCATGTGCGTTCACACCGGTGAAAACCAAGATTATTGATTGCAGTGAACATCCATAAGTATTATTAATTATTTTTGTTTCCACTTTTCAAAATCCACATAAGATTCTATGGCTATTGTAGGAAGTATTCTTCAAGAGGTTATCAGGAAGAAAAAGGACAATCTTGAAAAAAAACAGATGAGCTTCGATGTTCAGGAGATAACTCTCCGCCAGCTCATTGATAAGGCAAAATATACAGAATTCGGCATGCAGCATCATTTTGCCGAAATGATTTCTTTTCCTGATTTTCTGAAGCGATTTCAACAAATAGTGCCTGTTTACGATTATGAAAAAATATTCAGCGACTATTGGTATAAATTGCTGGAGGGCAAGGAAGATGTGACCTGGCCCGGAAAAGTCAGGTTTTTCGGCCTGACATCCGGAACATCCAATGATGCAAGCAAGAGAGTGCCCCTAACCCGGGATATGATCCGGTCAATCAGGCGTGTAGGAATCAGGCAGCTTTTATCGCTGGCTGAATTGGATCTTCCGCCGTACTACTTCGAGAAAAGTGTGCTGATGCTTGGCGGCAGCACCACCCTTGTAAAAATGGAAAAATATTTCGAAGGCGACCTGAGTGGTATCATGGCCAGCCGTTTGCCATTCTGGTTCAACCGTTTTTATAAACCAGGGGTCATTGCAAAGGAAAAGGACTGGAATACCAAAATCGATAGGATCGTTAAAAAGGCATGCGATTGGGATATTGGTGGTATATCGGGGGTTCCGGCATGGGTGCAGATTTTACTGGAAAGGATCATTGAATATTATGGATTAAACACCATTCACGACCTGTGGCCAAATTTCAGGGTATATACCCATGGTGGCGTCAATTTTGCTCCGTACAAGAAGAGTTTCGAAAAACTGATGGGCCGTGAGATGTTTTACCTCGAAACTTACCTGGCGTCGGAAGGATTTCTTGCCTATCAACGCAAACAGGATCATTCAATGCAACTGGTGCTCGACAGCGGTATTTTTTTTGAGTTTGTTCCTTTTAATACTGATAATTTCAAAGCCGATGGCAAGCTGATTGAAAATCCCAAGGTATTGTTGCTCGACCAGGTAAAGGAAGATGAGAATTATGCTATTCTCATCAGCACTTGTGCCGGCGCCTGGAGATACCTGATAGGAGATACAATCCGCTTTACCTCCGTAAAGGATTTTGAGATAGTAATTACAGGCCGTACCAAGCACTTTCTTAGCCTTTGCGGTGAACATCTCAGTGTGGATAATATGACACGGGCAATCAGTGAAATTTCTGAAAAGCTGAATATCGATATCAAGGAATTTACAGTGGCAGGAATTCCATACCAGAAATTTTTCGCGCATAAATGGTATATTGGAACAGACCAGCAGATTGAGAATGTTCCCGAATTGAAGCGCCTGCTGGATGAAACCCTGTCAACGCTAAACGACGATTACGCGGTTGAACGCAAAGCCGCTCTCAGGGATGTGCTTGTTGAAATTCTTCCGGCGAAAGCCTTCTATGACTGGCTGAAATTGAAAGGCAAGGAAGGAGGACAACATAAATTTCCCCGTGTGATTGGCGGTTCCTATTGCGAATGGGATGAATTCGTAAAACAATACAAATAGCGCATGGGCATAATTCTGGAAGGACTTATCACGGGACTGCTGCTCAGCATTTTTGTCGGCGCAACATTTTTTATGCTGATCGAAACAAGTATGACCCGTGGTTTTAAGGCGGCACTCTGGTTTGACCTGGGAGTACTGTCATGCGATTCCCTCATAATCGTTACGGTTTATTTTTTTACCGCTGCCATAAACCGGGTTTTGATCCATAATTTCTATTTTAACATAATAGGAGCACTGGCATTCATAGGATTTGGTATTAATTACCTTTTGGGAAGGCAAACAGAGGAACATCATCTGAATCCGCAAAATAACAAGGCACTTAAACTTTTTCTCAACGGCTTTTTTATAAATCTGCTCAATCCCGGGGTGATTATTTTCTGGCTGGGAAGTGTCGCCGTGGCGCTGACCCATTTCAAATTAACAGGCAGGCAGGCATTTGTATATTTTGCTACGATAATGACTGTTGTAGCCATCCTGGATATAACCAAGGCGTATTTTGCCTACCGGCTAAGCCATATATTAAATGCCCGTGTATTACGGGGAATAAAGATTACCTCTGGAATTATCATGATCGGATTCGGAGCCTATATTCTTTTCAAATAGCAGCCCGGTTCGGACAAGGCTCCGCCTGGTTCGGACAAGGCTCCTTGTTCGGACAAGGCTCCGCCTTGTCCCGCCTTGTTCGGACAAGGCTCCGCCTTGTCCCTCCTTGTTCGGACAAGGCTCCGCCTTGTCCCTCCCTGTTCGGACAAGGCTCCGCCTTGTCCCTCCCTGTTCGGACAAGGCTCCGCCTTGTCCGAAATTATGTTCACCTCTTCACCATTTGGCAAAAGGAAATATCCTCACTCCCCGTGAACCACCCGTGATAATATTCTTATCTACCGACCGGTTCACAAAATGCACATTTTCGATTGTAAAAAAGGCAAATGGGTTTTGCTTCTGTATGATTTCGATGGCACTCTTCAGGTTTTTGCGGTTTACCACAACATACAGTATCTCCACATCTCCTTCCATTCCCCTTGCATTAACGGTAGTAACGCCATATCCCGAAGACCTCAGACTGCCGGTAATATCCCCTGAATTGATTTTGGCAATAACCCTTATGATCTCGTGACCAATGGCGAGCTTTTCGTCGAGTAGCATTCCCACATAATTGCCAGTTGCAAATCCACCTGCATAGGCAATATAGCACAACCAGTTGTTATTCAGATTTTGCATGGTACGGCTTATGGCCACTATCCAGATGAGGATCTCGAAAAATCCAATAATGGGAGCCAGGTTTTTGAAACCCTTCGTCATGAAGATTATTCGCATAGTATCCAGTGTAACATCGCAGATACGAAGGCAGAATATGGACAGCGGCAACAAAATGTATGTAAAATAAGGGGAGCTCAGGAATTCCATAATATCCGATTTTTAGATTGCAAATAAGGGTAACACTGTATTGAAAAAATTCAATTACCGTCGGCTTAAGCCGACGGCAATCAGAAGTAAATAATCAATCCTTATTCAAAATTCAATTAAAATTTCTTTGAGATCATAGCTGCCAGCGACTTACCCAATTTGGCATAGGATTCTTTAATGCCGCCAACACCCGGCACTTTCTCCACAGTTATAACAGCTGCCACCTCATTGGTAGCAATCTTGGTAAATGTGATCTCGGCATTGATGTACGATGGTTTGGAAGAGATGCCGATAAAATATCCGACATCCGTTAATGTCGTATGGACGGTCATTGAATATTCGGCATCTGTGGCGGTCTTACTGCAGGAAAGACCGTTTTTTTCAAGCCCTTTATTAAATAACTCCTCGAAACTCGGTTCATACGCCGAAGTTCTTTTGCTAAACCAGTCTTCCTTCCATTTGTCTCCTTTGCCGGGCTCCGCATCATTTCCCTCCTTTACCTTGGCATCGATATAATCTGCCTCTTTATCATATTTTCCTACAGCCATATTGCTGTAATCATATTTTACGAGCAAGGTCTTTTGATTTTTCAAAAAATCGATAGCCCCGCTTTTTACCACCATTTTTTGGGCATTCAGGCAAGCTCCTGAAATAAGCAACATCACAAAAGAAAACAAAGCAATTTTTTTCATAATGAGATAATTTTGGTTTTGGAAACAGGATACTAATTTACCAATTCAGAAAGCAATTTATTATATTTTTATCAACCACACGCTAATACGGTTTCCGAAGCACATATAATATATTTGAAGTAAGTTTTGTATTATCCACCACTTCAAGCTGAAGTTCATTTTCACGGGCAATTTCCCTTATCCTGCTGCCGGAAAAGAAATAGAGACGGTTATTGGTCGCTTTATTAAAACCCGAACGGGTGGAAAAGAATTCGGTATACCGCGTTCCCAGGTGCCTTTTATCAAGATCTTTATCTGCATCCCTGATCATGACGACCCCCCTTTCGTTCAGTGCCGAAAGGCATCGCCGCAGCAATTCCTTTTGGTTCTCTTCCGGCATATAATGAAGCATATCATTGAGTATAAAAACATCGCATTTATCAAATTCACAGGTAGAGGCATCCGCCGCTTTAAAGGTGACCCTGTCATTTTTGGAAATGCAATGATTTGCGAGTTCTATTTTTTCCGCATCGTAGTCAATACCCAGAATTTGCCGTTCATGGGAAGTAAAGCTGAGTAAATAGGCAAGATAACCATAGCCACAGCCTATATCCACAATTTTAGCTTTTCGTGGAATGTATTTATCATAAACGCTGTAATTGTTTTCAAGTCTCAGCTTAATCCGTGTATACCATTCAAGCAGGGGGCCCTTATAAATATAATTCCGGATCAGTTTCTTCCGGAAATACGCCGGTGTTTCAAGTTCCTCCCGGATTCTCATCCACTCCTGCCTGTAGAAGGTCAGCATATTTTTGGTTTGTTCATGATAGTCCTTTCCATACAGTGAATCTCCCGGAGCAATCCGGGGATATATCTTAACCGTAACCGCCCCCCCTCTCAGGTGATTTTCGCCCTTTGTCATGCAATCCCCTGCTCCATGGATAAATACAGGCAATATATCAAGCCCTAGATTATGCGCAATAACAAAGGCTCCCTTATGGAACCTGTTTATGCTTTGATCCGCTGAGCGGCTTCCTTCGGGAAAAACAAGCACCGAATATCCCTGGCTGACACTCGCCCTGAGCTTTCCGGTAATTTTTTCATAGCCATCCAAGGTTGGATAAAATTCAAGGTATCGGATCACAAGGGCATATATTGGGTTATTCCACACCCATTTTGTAGTGATCACGATGATGCGGGGATTAAGCATCAGCAGCAGGAGGAGGTCAATATGCGACTGGTGATTGCTGATGATGAGCGCCGGCTTCCTGAAATCCTCGCCCGGATTATTAATTACCGTTTTCCGTATATGCACCATGGCATATACCGGCAGCTTGCAGCAAAAAGCCATGGCTCTGTGCATGAACAGTTTCTTTTTTGCTGTGGAAAAGGGCAGGATGATAACAAGCAACAGGACCAGGTTCAGCAGCAGGCTTCCACCCACAAATATGCTAAAGACCCCAATTGTGGCAAGAATATCCATAAGAGTGACCGGCAAAACCCGCCGGGCCTTCTTTTTAGTTACCAGGTATTTGAATAACAAGGGCTCCAGGGTATAGGAAACCAGTATCACCGATAGCAAACCAACCACGGAGATAAGCGCGATAGAATGAAGAGAAGGATGGCGGGCCAGAATCAAAACACCTACACCCACAATCGTAGTGAAGCCTGATAGAAAAACAGATGTGCGATAGGATGTCATTTCCCTGCGACCGTACCGGTATTCAAGCAGGAGGCCACGCATCATCAGAATGCAGTAATCCACCCCTAAACCAAAGACAAAGGTGGATACGATTATATTTATAATGTTGAATTTTATATCAAAAACTCCCATAAAACCAAGCATCCACAGCCAGCTTAGAAACATAGGCACCGCGGCAATAAGACCTGTTTCAATCCGTCCAAACGAAAGAATTAAAGTAAGGGTAACGAAGATGAGGCATAATTTTACAAGGAGGTCAAAATCCTTTCGGACGCTCTCGACAAATCCGGAGGTAATCTCTTGCCTGTCAATTACAAGGATCCCTTTGCGTTCGGAAAAGCTTGCATATACCTGGTGCCGGTTGACATTTTTCATCTTTACAATCGATATAATCATAGTCAAATCCGGCATTTCGGTGATCATATCATTCAGGAATAGACTCCGGACGGAACTGAACCGGCTGATATCCAGGGGACGAAAATCCGAGGTGATAAATTGGTTAAAGGGCACAAAAGCCTGCCGGTTAAAACCATATTCAGCGCCTGTTTTTGCAAGGAGACTTTCAATTTCCGACCGCCTTTCATAAGTCCAGTATTTTTTCCAGCGTTCAATTCTTTCGCGCTGAATGGAATCGCTGATGAGAATGCTTCCTGCGTTTGAAAATTTACTCACTATATGAGCGTTTTTCAGCGAGTCGAGTCTGACTTTCACCCTGGCATTGGCAGCGAGCGCCTGATCCATATTTTTACCCGTTGAAACAATATAAACCGATTTTAAAGAAAGGTCATTGATCTTATTCAGGTCTTTCTCGGCCTCCTTCATCTTTGGAGAAAGATAATTGATCGAGTACATATCCGTCTCGAATCCTGCCTTCCGAGTGAAAAGAAAGAAAACGGTAATGATGAGGATAACAAGGATCAACATCCGGTTTGACTCATACGAATAGGAGGATATTTTAATTACCGGATTAGCCCTTTCCTTGTCACCCGGTTTTTTCAGTTTCACCAGGTGAGGTAGGATGATAAGTGAAAACAGAGCGCTTCCCAGAATGCTCAACCCGGCAAAAAGCCCAAGATCTCTCAGGACCTCCGATTTTACAAACAGCAGGCTGAAGAAGGCAATGGCAGAAGTAAGGGAACACAGGATAATTGAAATGCCCAGATCACGGATAACCGCTTCAATTGAATATTTGGTTTTATATAAGCTGTAGAAATAAAGGGCATAATCCACGATGATCCCAAGCAAAACCGAGCCTATTCCCAATGCTATGGTTGACATGTTTCCCTTTATAAGAAAAATTATGGCCAGCGCTCCGATTCCGCCAAATACAGCGGGTAGAAAACTGATGAAAGGGATGCTGGCTTTCCTGAAAAACCAGCCGACAAACAAAAGAATGATGATTATTGAAACGGATATGGTGAGCTTGATATCTGATTTAATTTGTTCCGCATTGCCAACCGCCACTGCCGAAGCTCCGTAATATTCAGCTTTTATCCCGCTGTTTTCACCGGTTGTAAGTTCGTTCAGCAGCTTATCCAGTTTAGTAAAGAAAAGAGCATTTTTACGTGTTTCACTGGGCGGATTGGCAGGATCGGTTATGATAAGCAACATTTTCCTGTCGCGGGTGAAAATATATCCGTTGAGAATATCAAATCCTTCTTCAATCTGGAATTGCCTTAGCTTGATAAGTGCCAGTCCACCTATTCCCAAAGGATCCTGCAGAATATACTTCTTAAGGGCAAAACCTGTCGGAGAAGTGAGTGTCCGTAAATTTTTCTGAAGTGACCGGTCCACATTATCCGGCATAAGCAGGCTGTCAATTTTTACGTAATCATCGTCCGTAAGAAACAGGGGAATATTTTCATAAAACAGGGCCATCATATCCTCTATGGCTGTATCGCTTACTGAAAAGGCGGATGTGGCTAAAAAAGAGGCAAATTCCGCATTTTTGAGGGAATCTGTCAGCCGGTTGGCAAAAGCAACAAGCCTGTCCGGATCAGGTTTGGCAGTGGTATCCCGAAGGAAAACCGGGATAATCAGCTTGTTCGTAAGTCTCGAATGATTGATCACCAGGGCAATCTCGTCATTTTCGCCGGGCATGGATTTGGAAATATCCTCCTCCAGGGTCATCCTGGACGCAAAATAGATACCCGTCAATACAACAAGCAACACAAAGACAAAGAACAACAATCTCTTTGAATTGAAAAAACGGTACAGGGTCAGAAAAATTACTTCCATCTGTCGGTTTACTTTTTAACCCTGTTTTTGCGGATCAGCCTCATAAAAGAATACATGATCAATCCGAAAAAAAGGGAAAGGATTAGCGCCAGGGTGAGGCTGCCAACGATATATTGAAACAGATTCCTTTTGACAAACGCAAGGGTCACCGGAGACACAAGTTCCAGGTTCGTGCCATTTCCAAGAATAATGCTTCCCGTGACAAAACTGAAATACAGGATTAAGGGTATCATGGGAGGAATACTGATCTGTGCCGACACGATTACAAGGATCTTATTCAACCGCAACACGTATGCAAGAAAAATGGCAGTTATCAACTGGTATCCCCAGATAGGGGCGATGCCCATAAAAACCCCAAGCATAACGGATAATGTAATTTTCCCGTTAGAGTCATTGCTATTCAAAATGTGTCGGCTGTAAAACCCTTTTATATTTTCTTTTTTCAGATACTTAAGAAAGGAGAATGGTTTTATATAAAAGACGACAACGAAAAAAAATACGGTATAGAGGAGACTGATGCGTAAAAAATCCTTGACAGGCCTGTAATGGCTTATCCTTTCTCCCAGGGAAGGATAGAAAACACTGATTGGAATGCTGGTCACCGGAATACCTCTCCACGCCGATCTGACAAGAACTTCCAATTCAAATTCATACCTCCTCGTGTAAAAATGTATGTCTTTCAGCTTTTGCAAGGGATAAAGCCGAAAACCGCTTTGTGTATCCGGAAGTGTTGTGCCGGCAATGAATTTAAACCAGAAATTGGAGAAACGGTTTGCAAAACCGCTTCCCTGCCTCATCCTTTCTGCAGGTAACCGGCGGCTGCCCACGATAAGGGAATCAGGTTGCTCAAGTGATTTCTCAATAAAAGCAGGAATATCTTTGGCATAATGCTGTCCATCGGAATCCAGTGTGACCGCATAATCAAACCCTTCCTTTAAGGCAACCTCAAATCCCTTTTTCAGCGCGTACCCTTTCCCCTGGTTTTGGGGATAGCTGACCACCTTTATCTTTTCAAATTTCCGGAGTATTGCAGGGGTAGAATCGGTCGATCCGTCGTTTACAACAATTACATTTCCTGTAATGCCCAGCACATCCTGCACAACCGTTTCCAGGGTCTTCTCATTATTGTAGGTTGGAATCACAACGCACCAGTTCATTTCGGCCCTTATCCCTTTCTGATCTTAATTCTTAACTGAAAAGCAGATTTGATGCAAATATAATTTTAATTGCGGTCAATCGGAGGATGGAATGATATGATTATCCCTATAAGTCATGGCCGTTGGATTTGTTAGGGTAACATTTTGCGAGGGATGAAATTACATAATTTAATAAACACAAAAAACGGGTAGAAAGAATAAGTAAATTTTTATTACTTTGCAGCCACTTTTTCATAAAACTGTAACTACTTGCTTCCATTACCCTTTTAATTTTCATATAAACTACTCATTTGTGCTAAGATGTTCAAAATTGGTGAGCGGCAAATAACACCCGAAGATTACAAAAAAATATTGTTTGAGGGAGACACAGTATCAATTGCTGATCCGGCCCAGGAAAGGATCAGGAAGAGTTTCTCCTTTCTGGAGACTTTCCACCAGGATAAGATCATTTACGGGATAAATACGGGCCTTGGCCCCATGGCGCAGTATAAAATTGACGATACTGACCGTATCAAACTTCAGTATAACGCTATCCGCAGTCATGCTGCCGGATGCGGTGATCCGGTGAATCCACTGTATGTGCGGGCAGCCATGATCACCCTGTTGAGCAATTTTTCACGGGGATGCTCGGGTATACATCCCGAAGTGGTGGAGCTTATCAAGGACCTTGTTAATAAAAACATTATCCCGCTTGTACCCGAACACGGGGGTGTAGGCGCAAGCGGGGATCTTGTTCAGCTTGCCCATATCGCGCTGGTACTCATAGGCGAAGGAGAGGTAATTTTTGAAGGGAATATATTGCCGACGGCCCGGGTATTTGAAGAAAACGGACTTAAACCGGTTTCCGTTCACCTGCGCGAGGGATTGTCCTTAATCAATGGCACCAGCTTTATGACCGGCACCGGGATTGTAAACCTTCTCCATGCCAGGAACCTCGTGAACTGGTCGCTGTTGGCCGCTACGATGATTAATGAGATTGTGAGGTCGTTTGACGATTATTTCTCAAAAGAACTGAACGAGGTTAAACTTCATCCGGGACAAAACAGGATTGCAGAACTGGAAAGAAATATTTTGCACGATAGCAAACTGATCCGCAAAAGAGAAGATCATTTTTTCAACGATAAAAACAAGGAAAAATATGTGATCGCCGATAAGGTTCAGGAATATTATTCCATCCGGTGTGTTCCTCAAATCCTCGGTCCGATTCTCGACACTATTGAATATACTGAAAAAGTGCTTGTTAATGAAGCAAATTCCGCGAGTGATAATCCCGTCATTGATTTTGTAAATGGCAATATCTTTCATGGCGGCAATTTTCATGGGGATTATATATCCCTTGAAATGGACAAGCTGAAAATCGCGATCTCCAAATTGTCTATGCTTTTGGAACGGCAGATCAATTACCTGATGAATGATAAGCTGAACAGCAAATTGCCTCCCTTTGTCAACCTTGGTAAACTCGGTGTAAATTTCGGGATGCAGGGGGCACAGTTTACTGCCACATCCACTGTAGCGGAGAATCAAACGCTGTCCTTTCCAAATTATCTTCACAGCATTTCAAACAACAACGACAACCAGGACATTGTGAGCATGGGTACCAATTCAGCCCAGTTTGCCCGCAAGGTAATCGACAACACATACCAGGTTCTGGCTATCGAAATGATCACAATTGTCCAGGCAATCGATTTCCTCAACATTGAACCCAGAATGTCTTCTGCTACTGCTCATCTGTTCCGCGAGCTGCGCGGAATTGTTCCGAAATTCAAGGAGGATACGATAAAATATTTAGAAATTAAAAGAATTAAAGAGTACCTTTGCGAGCTATTTGTTAAAATAAGTTAAAATATTTCAATTGCTTGAATTATAATGAAGTATGCACTTGTTACGGGCGGATCAAGAGGAATTGGCAGGGCGGTATGTATCCGTCTCTCCGGCATGGGATACCATGTACTGATCAATTATAAATCCCGGAAGCAGGAAGCGCTTTCAACGCAGGAATTGATTCGGCAGGCCGGGGGTGATAGCACACTGATTCCTTTCGATGTAGCTGATTTTGTATCTGTTGAAAAGGAACTGGCAGCATGGAAAGCAAAAAACCCGGATGCATATATCGAAGTACTGGTAAACAATGCAGGCATCCGTAAAGATGCGCTGATGATCTGGATGGAGAATCAGGTATGGCAGGATGTTGTTGATACGAATCTGAATGGTTTTTTTTATACCACCCGTTTTTTGCTGAAGGATATGCTGGTGAATAAATATGGCCGCATTGTTAATGTGGTTTCACTTTCAGGTATAAAAGGATTGCCCGGACAGATCAATTATTCGGCAGCAAAAGCAGGCATTATCGGGGCCACAAAAGCACTGGCCCAGGAGATTGGCAAAAAAAAGGTAACTGTAAATGCAGTGGCGCCCGGATTTATCCGGACGGATATGACAAACGATCTGAATGAAAATGAATTGAAGAATATGATTCCCTTAAACCGTTTTGGATCGCCCGATGAAGTGGCGGCAGCCGTATGTTTTCTGGCTTCCGATCAGGCATCCTATATTACAGGAGAAGTCATTTCAGTAAACGGAGGATTATATACTTAATATGTATAATTGTATCTAAGCACTTCTATGAACAGGGTAGTTATCACCGGGTCTGGCATTTATTCATCCATAGGCAGCAACCTGCAGGAGGTTAAGGAATCGTTGTTTAAGGGTGTCTCCGGGATCATTCTTGATCCTGAAAGAAAATTGTATGGATATCAGTCAGGACTTACCGGAAAAGTTGAACGTCCGCAGTTAAAAGGTTTACTTGACCGTCGTTCACGGGTTTGCATGCCCGATCATGCAGAATATGCCTATATCTCAACGCTTGAGGCCATCAGGAATGCCGGACTGGAACCGGAATATTTCGACAACAACGAAGTGGGGGTCATTTTTGGGAATGACAGTTCCACTCCTTCCGTCATTCAAAGTGCCGATATCATCCGTGAAAAGCGAGATACCAGTATGGTTGGCTCAGGAGCCGTATTTCAGTCGATGAACTCCTCTGTAACAATGAATCTTTCTGTGATCTTCCATCTGCGCGGGGTGAACTTTACCCTGAGCGGAGCCTGCGCAAGCGGTTCTCATGCTATCGGAATGGGCTACACCCTTATTGCACATGGTTACCAGGATCATATTATCTGTGGCGGATCCCAGGAAATTAACCTCTTCTGTGTGGGAAGTTTTGACGCATTGGGTGCTTTTTCAAAGATGGAACAAAACCCTGCTGCGGCCTCCAAACCTTTTGATAAACACCGGGATGGACTTGTACCCAGCGGAGGAGCTGCAACTGTCATACTCGAAAGTCTGGATCATGCGCTGAAACGTGGAGCCCCAATTCTGGCCGAAGTAATAGGCTATGGTTTTTCATCGGATGGAAAACATATTTCCGTTCCTGATGTTGATGGTCCCATACGCGCGATATCCATGGCCATGAAAAATGCCGGCATAACTCCCCGTGATATTGATTATATAAATGCACATGCCACTTCAACGCCAATCGGGGACCAGAACGAAGCAAGAGCGCTCGATTTCCTGTTCAGCGAAAATAAGCCTGTTGTCACTTCCACCAAATCGATGACAGGGCATGAAATGTGGATGGCAGGTGCCAGTGAAATTGTTTATTCCATGATCATGATGGAGAATTCATTTGTAGCACCCAACATTAATTTTGAAGAACCGGATGAATACTCGGCCAAACTGAATATTGCCAACAAAACCATTCCCATGGAAATAAATACTTTTCTTTCCAATTCCTTTGGATTTGGCGGTACCAATTCAAGTCTGATCATTAAAAAATTCAAATTGTAAAATTTCAGCATAATCATATGACGAAAGAGGACATAACACGGATCATTAATAATTTTCTGATCGAAGAATTTGAAATTGACGAAAACAAGATAAATCCGGGCGCCCATCTGAAGGATGACTTGGGCCTTGAAAGTCTTGATTTTGTAGATATTGCTGTAATTGTGCAGAAAGAATTCGGCATAACGCTGAAAGGAGAAGAAATGACGGCAATCAGAACACTTGGAGATTTATACGATTACATTTTTTCTACAATCAATAAGAATTAGCCTAAGGTGGCTTCATGGAAAGGGCAATCTCGCGGGAACCTACTGGGTTATAAAATCTTTGTAGCCTTATTGAAAAATTTCGGCCTTAGGCCGGCTTATTTTCTCCTGCGCTTTGTTGCCCTCTATTACTTTCTGTTTTCTCCTTCTCTCGTTTCGAAATATATACCAGGTATATCGCCGCCGGTTGAAATTTGGCTTCTTCAAATCCGCACTTTTTGTTTACAGGAATTATTTCACCTTCGGCCAGGTATTGCTCGATAAAACGGCGTCCCTCGCCGGTTTCAGGTCAAAATTCACTTTTGAATTCGACGGGGAAAACTACCTTCGGGAAATGGCTGCAGGCAATACAGGTTGTCTGCTGATCAGCGCTCACCTTGGTAATTTTGAAATGGCAGGCCATATGCTGGAAAGGCTTAACACCCGTGTGCATATTATCATGCTGGATGCCGAATACCAGCAAATCAAAAACTACTTTTCCTCGCTGACCCGAAAAAGCTTTCATGTAATTGCCATTCGGGAAGACAATGCCCATGTTTATGAGATAAACACGGCCCTCGAGAACAAGGAAATTCTTTGTATACACGGGGACAGGTTTTTGGAGGGCAGCAAAACCCTGGAAATTGATTTTCTGGGAGAAAAAGCACGGTTTCCTTCCGGCCCTTTTTACCTCGCCATGAAATACGGAATTCCGGTTTCGTTTGTATTTGCCATGAAGGAAAGAAATTCACACTACCATTTTTATGCCACACCGCCCAGGTATTACCTGCAACAGGGAAACATGGCCGGACGCGATGAAATGCTGAGGAATATTATTCAGGATTATACCGGCCAAATTGAACAAAAACTCAGGAAATACCCGCAACAATGGTTTAATTATTATAATTTCTGGGAAAAGGATGTCCCCGGACATTTTAAAAAATACCCAAAAACAAAAAAAAGATGATACCTTCCGGCTTTGATATACTCGACCTTATCCCGCAACGACCTCCCATGAAAATGATTGATGCGCTGATTGCCGCTGATGAAAAATCAGGACGGGGACAATTGTATATCCAGAAATCAAATCTTTTCTGTGAAAACGGGGTGCTGGCGGAACCGGGACTGGTGGAATTCATTGCACAAACTGCAGCCGCATATACAGGTTTTAAAAATAAGACAATCAACAGAAATATCAGCGAAGGATATATTGGTGCCATCAAAAACCTTGTCATTCATGAACTGCCGAAGATCAACAGCCTTATTGAATCTGAAATAGTCGTTGAAAATGAAATTGTCGGATATACGATTATTGCCGGTCGCGTATACCAGGAGAACCGGTTACTGGCTGAATGTGAGATGCGTATACTGGGAAAATAACCTGAATTGGAAAAAAAGAAAATTATCATCATCGGCGGCGGCGTAGCCGGTTTATCTGCCGGAATTTACGGACAGCTAAACGGATTCGATACCCGCATCTTCGAGATGAATGCAGTTCCCGGCGGACAATGTACGGCATGGGACCGCAAGGGATACCGGTTTGACTATTGCCTCCATTGGCTGATCGGAACCCGCTCTTCAGTATTTCATGATATATGGAAGGAAACCAATGTCATTAATGACACTGTAGAAATAGTGGACGGTGAAATTCACACCCTGGTAAAGGACGACAAATGGGGCGATTTTATTGTGTATACCAATATTGACAGTTGGCAGGAATACCTTGTCTCCCTTGCTCCCGAAGATGAAAAAGGCATCCGGAAAATGTGCCGCCAAATGAAAATGGGCGCCGGGTTTGTACCCTTCGCCGTTGCTCCCGATCTTCGCAAGTTTACGGATTATTTTAAGGCTTTGCTTAAAATGAGAAAATTGCTGTTTCTCCTTGGCCGGTTCAGCAAGGTTTCTGCAAAAGAGTATTTTAAAAGCCTTGATTTTAAAAACCCTAAACTGAATTATTTTCTGAACCGGCTTTATGGAGAAACCAATTTTTCAGCCCTTGTGATTGTTATGATGCTGGGATGGTTCCATGCAAAAAATGCCGGTTACCTCGTCGGCGGATCCCTTTCTATGTCGCTCAGGATGGCCGACAGGTATAAGTCGCTTGGAGGTGACTTGTTGCTCAGCAAACAGGTGAAAAAAATCCGGGTTGAAGACAATCGTGCCACCGGCATAGAGCTGACTGATGGCACGGTTTTTAAGGCTGATTACATCATCGGTGCAGCAGATGGATATAGTACCCTTTATCATCTGCTTGAAGGAAAGTACCTTTCTCCAAAGCTAAAAGAAGCGTATTCAAAGTGGGATGTATTTATTCCTTTTGTGCAAGTTGCCTTTGGTGTGAATGATAGGCTGGCTGCAGAAACCGTTGTCACAACCTGCCTGAAAGACAATTTCAGGATCGGCAGCCTGGAAGTAAAACACGGTTATTCTTTGCTGAACCAGTCTGTTGCGGATCCCACGCTGGCACCACAAGGTAAAACCACCATACTCGTAAGGTTTGACAGCGCCTGGGAAAATTGGGAACACATCCGTGACGAGGAATACAAAAAATTAAAGGCGCTGATCTGTGAAAAGGCAGTCGCTATACTTGAAAGCCATTATCCCGGGGCAAGCGATAAAATAGAAGTGATCGATGTTTCCACCCCGAAAACTCTGGTAAAATACACGGGAGTCTGGAAGGGCGCTTACGAAGGTTTTCTTCCAACAGGAAACATGATCAAAAAAACACTTCCCAATAAAATTCCCGGATTGAAAGGGTTCTATATGATTGGCCAGTGGATGTTCCCCGGCGGCGGAATTCCACCCGCCGCGCAGTCAGGCAAGTGGGTAATCCAATCCATCACAGGGAAAAGGCATTTGAACGTTTAGCGTCGTCTGGAGACTATGCTTAGCGCTATTCGTTATAAATTCACGAAGATATATTCCCCTTTAAAACTGCATACTGTTTGTTCAATCGCTGAAACGGTAGCCGAACAGGAAATATGAGATGACTCCATTGTTTTTACCTGGAGCCGGAATGTCAGTTTAGGCATGGAAACGGGATTTACAAATCCCAGGTATTTAATACTTCCGGCTTTTGTCATTCTCAATGATTTCTGAAGCGATTGTTCCAGTAATTCCTTGATGATTTGAACAGTACAAACCCCGGGTAATATCGGGTTTCCGGGGAAATGACCTCCGAAAACAGGGTGATCCGGGTAGAGTTCAATCTCTGCCTGTAATCCGGATCCGTCCGGATTCGAAGACAGGCTCCTGACCTTATATAATTTATTTACTAGCATCCGTCGGGTTTTCATTGATAAGATGCATGCCAATCCTGAGATTGACATGATAATGGACAATTTTTGCCGAATCGATTTTTACTCCTTCATTGCTGTAATAATCAATCCTTACTTTTCTGGAAATCCCAGATGTTTGAAAAGCTTTAACCGGTTTACCTGTCAATGGAGAAAACTCATAATAGGTTCTTACCCCTTTATCCTTGTATTTAATCATCTTAAGTCCGGAAACACTTTCATAAACAGTCTTTTTTTTATCTTCTTCCGGCAGGACCAGGAGCAACTTTAAATCCGCCGAAAGTGTTCTGACCAGTATCTTTTTGTTCAGCGCTTCCATAAAATAATACACTTTAACCGGCATCCCCGGAACAAATTCCATATCGAATATTTTCAGTCCGGTTTCAGTTATAAATACCACCCTGAACCGTTCTTCAGGCTGCGATTTGATCACCATCAACCCGCTGAAATGATTTTTCATCACATCGATCGTAGTATTCATCAGCAGGTGATCCGAATCTGTTTTGAACCAGGAGACCGGTGCAATGGATGGCCTTGCCGATGTGTCATAACCTTTCAGCAGTCCGAATGAACAACCGTTGAGGCTAAGCAGGAACATCGGCAGCCATAGGAATATAATGCCCTTTCGGATTGGACACAGACTACCGCAATGTGTCGATTTCATTTTTCCGGCGGAGGAATTATTTAAAACTGAATTTTTCAAGAGGAATATCGGTATTCAGTTTTTTATTCACAAAATCGATCCTTGTATAATCCCCACCCGATTCCATCATACGAATACGGGCTACGGTGAGGTCGGTACGGTCAAACCATATTTGTATTTCATTCAGCATCTGACGCATTTTTTCGGCCACGGGAACAAGGGTCACAAAATAATATCGGCTATCTTCAAAATACCCGATCTTATAATCCTTGTCATTTTTCAGAATATCTCCCTGGATGCAGCCACTGATAAACCGGTTCATTTCCTGGAACATCTTGTTCGATTGAATATCATATTGCTTCTGATCATTTTCTTCTTTAATATAGATCTTATCCTGGCTTATGATTATGAGGTATTTATAGGGCTGAAGATATTCCCATCGGATGTTGTTCTCCCTTCGAAAGCAGAAATGCCCTTTTGACACCAGTGTATTGGACAAAATGCTCAATTTCTTTTCCTGTGTGAAATCGCTTTCAATTGTTTTTATTCCTGCCGTTACAGAAATCAGCTTTTGTCTGAATCCGGCGACGTCCTTCATAGGGGTTGCCGGTGTTTGAGCCAGGATTGGCAATGCAAGGACCATAAGTAAAAATCCCGCCAGAAACTTTAAATAATTATTCATAGGCCTTCAGATTGAGCAGTTGATCGGGTCGTACGATCTGATATTTTTCCGATTGCAGAAAGGTTATAAAAGATGGAAGTGCTTGCAATAAAACAGGTTTTGTATCATGAAAAAGTACCAGGTCCCCGCTTTTAACATTTTTTTTCAGCCTGTTAAGCATCACACTGGGATCCGGGGTAACCGTGTCTTTTGATTTCAGGCTCCACCCGATTACAAGGTATCCCAGTTTCCGGATTACCCGGGCCAGGTGAGGATTCGTGACACCATAGGGAGGGCGGAACAGTTTCATTTTTTTACCTGTCATTTGCCATATCCTTTCTTCCGTTTTTTTTAATTCCATTTTCAATCGACGGGCAGGAAACAGATCGAAAAAAAAGTGATGCGAAAAACTATGTCCTCCCAGGATATGTTCTTCCCTGTCAATTCTCCGGATGATTTCCATGTTATCGTCCAGCTTGTTTCCGATTACAAAAAAGGCGGCTTTTATGCCCTGGTCTTTAAGCAGGTCGAGGATTGCAGGTGTAATCTCTGAATCAGGACCGTCATCAAAGGAAAAGGCCACCTTTTTCTGATTTCTTGTCACCGGCACAAAATGTGTTTATATAAAATCCCAGTCTTATAAAAACAGAGCCGGCAATAAGCAACAAAAGAAATACAATTCCCATGCCAACATACCATCCCGGATGAACGCTCAGGAAAATATCCGCAAGGATGAGCCCGGTAAGCACAATCAGGAACACGATGATTGTATTTCGGTAATTTAACATGCAGACAGAAGATAGAACGAATGATTAACTCCTCGCAGATGATTATAAATAAGTATATTTTTTAGTTTTCCCGGTTTATGCTTATTTGCACTGGCCCAATCCGGAACATGTTGTTTATGAATCATTTGTACGGCCAGCCAAAGAGCAAAAGAAGAAGCTGTATCGTATTCACCGCAAAGATGTTTAAACCCCGCCCTCGGTTTCTGATAAAACATTCCCTTTGCGAGGTGATCATACCAGGCATCAGATAAAGGATCTCCGTTCATTCCCATCACCACCAGGTCAATATCCTGTATGGATAAACCGGCACCGGATATGAAAAACTGCATTTCCTTTTCCATGTCACTTCTCTTTTCCGGGTTAAAAAGGGTGTGCAACGCCGTGAGTTGTGCCATACTTTGTGGCTGTTTTCTGCCCGAAAGCATAAAAAAAGCAACCCCCTCTCCGGGAACGGAGTTTTCCCATAGTCCGAGCCGTTTGGTAATGTCGTAGGAATTGGCTGTGATTTCATCAAAAGCGCCTGCCAGCAAAATGGCATCCGGATTTTCATCTGCAAGCATCAATGCATCAAGCAAAGCGCTTTCAAAAGAAAATCCGCGGTGCGTATAAGTGGCGTTATAGCCATGGCATTTTATGGCCAGGGCAATTGCACCGGCAATCGTATTATGAGTACTGTTAATAAAAGGCGTTGGATTAAGCAGGTGTTCCTGAAGCGAATAAATTGATGCAAGAAATTTTTCGGTATCCTCAAGGCATCCCAGTCCGGTTCCGGCGACAATTGCGTCCGGCTGTTCAACGCCTGAAGTGCGCAGGCAATTCAACGCCGCGCATACCCCGGTTTTTACGATCCGGCTCATGCGTCGCGAAACCATGGGATCGATAAAATCTTTGTAAACCGGTTCGATGCATTTAAGAAATTCAGCATCCGGGTACCGTACAATGTCCATCGGAAAATCCTGGTTAAAAGTCTTCTGCGGCGACACTATTGCCATGCTATTAATATAGGCTTTCATACGCGGGAGAATATCAGCGTTGAATTATTGCCTCCAAATCCAAAGGAATTGGACATAACATGCCGGATGGGCGCATTAGTTTGTAATCCGGTGACAGGAATAAAGTTCAATTCATTCATCTGTTTTACAAAGCGAAGGCTGGGATAAACGGTTCCGTTGGTCAGTGCCAGGATGCTTATAACTGCCTCGATGGCCCCGGCTGCACCCAGAGTATGACCCGTATAGGATTTCGTGGAACTGATTGCCGGTACCTTTGAACCGAAGATACGTTCCACGGCTATACCTTCGGAAAGATCATTGTTTTTTGTGCCTGTCCCGTGGGCATTGATATAATCGATATCCCCCGGGGTAAGCCCGGCCGAGTCAAGGGCAAGCTTCATCGACAGGAAGGCGCCGTTTCCTTCGGGTGATGAGGCAGTCTGATGATGGGCATCGCATGCATTGCCGAATCCGCTGACCTCACCAAGGATCGGTTTCCCCGATTTCTTCCACATCTCTTCCGATTCGAGAACCAGGAAACCGGATCCTTCACCCAGGTTCAAACCATTTCGGGTTTCATCCATGGGGCGGCAGGGTTCACGATCCAGTATCATGAGACTGTTGAAACCGTTCAATGTAAAAAGGGTCAGGGCATCCGTACCGCCGGCTATTGCCCTGTCGAGCAATCCGTGACGGATCATCCTGGCTGCCAACATAATGGCATTGGCAGAAGAAGAACAGGCAGTATTGATAGTAGATATAAATCCACCGATACCAAGCGTTCGGGCCAATGTTTCCGTGCTATCCCCGCAATCGTGGCCGTAAATATTTCTCAGTCGTCCCTTCGAATGATCACCCAGGAAACGTTTGTAAAATTTCTCGCTCAGATCCATTCCACCAACTGTAGTACCGGAAATGAGCCCGGTTCTGCTGTCGCTGAGCGATTCAATATTGGATTGCCGGATCGCCTGGCTGGCTGCTATGAGTCCCAAAAGAGCAGTACGTGTATGAGGACAATTTTTTGCGGGATTTGCCAGGGGCAGAAGTTCATTGTTAGAAGCTTTGATTTCTGCAACAGGAATCTCATTTTTATATACAGATTCAATGCCGGTGAGATTGCCGATGCCTGATTGCAGATTTAGAAGTGAATCCTGCACTTCCCGGGTATCATTCCCTATGGCGGAGATGATTCCAATTCCAGTGACAAAAACCCGTTTCGGCAAAATAAAAAACGATTAACCCTTGTTATTTTTCCTGATAAACTCGGCCATTGTTCTTACCGATTTAAGGACGGTTTTCCCTTCTTCGGCAGTAACAAGCTTTAATCCGTAATTTCTTTCCAGAAGAACGATAAGTTCCAGGGCATCAATAGAATCCAATCCAAGGCCCTCAACAAAAAGAGGTTCATCCTCATTAATACTTTCAGGGGTCATTTCGCTGAGATTCAGCACATCGATAATTTCGTTCTTTAATTTGGCTATGAGCGCTTCCATATCTTATTTTTCCATCATGTAAATGTCATTCAATTTTTCCGGAGCAAAAATAGCAATTCCATCCTGAAGGGCCGATGTTTTTTGAATGAAATACACTACCGCTTGATAGTCGCAGTCGTCAAATTCAACCCATCCTGTTAAACAGCAGCCAACAATTTCTTCATCAAGCCATTGCTTAACCTGATCATATAATTGCATCGCATTAAAATCCTTTTCAATCAGAAAAAAACTTTCTCCGGATAACTTGTGCCGAATGCAAATTTCACCTATGACAATATTGGCAAGGGTATAGACAAAAACAGACGGGCTGGGAAAATACGCATTTTTATTGGTAATGGATTTCTGATGATTCCGGTCGGTATCGATTGAAGAACCGGCGTTTGAAAGCAGGATTCCGACTTCATCCCCACGGTAAATTTCATGAATGCTCTTCTCTTTAAACAGCAATTCGGTGGCGAGGAACCCGAGTTTGCACAAATTGTCCATTTTAAAGAATTTGGGATAGCTGATCGCAAAAAAACGATAGGCAGCTACAAGCAATTCACCTGGTGAATTGTGATTACCGGAATATAAAATCTCCCCGTTGAGGATGATCCGGTTGTTCCGAATGATGCAATAATCGCTGATGATATATTTCTCTTTCATCCTTTATAGAATAATACTGCGGCATTACAACCGCCGAATCCGGAAGCAATTTTAAGACACGAGTTAAGATTAACATCCCTGTTGGTGTCGATGACTGCGAGTGGATGGGTGGTACCTGCCTCGGAAAACCCCATGGTGCTGACAAGCCGGTTGCTGATCAGGGAATGAACGCCTGCTATTGATTCAATAACCCCTGCTGCACCCAATGTGTGTCCCCAGTATCCTTTGAAACTGTTCACGGGAATATCCTGCAGGTTTGCGCGAGTAATGGCTACCGATTCCATTTCATCGTTAAACGGGGTAGCTGTTCCATGGGCGGAAATATAATCCACGTTGGATTTATTTTTATCCAGCGTTTTGCGGATGGCCAAGTACAAACCCTCACCGGTTCTGGACGGACCGGAGATATGGTTGGCATCGTTGCTTGAAAAACCATAGCCTATCCTGATCTGACCCGGTGTATTACTTGCATGGTCAGCGGAAGTAAGGATAATAGTACCGGCCCCTTCGCCGAGAGATAATCCCTGGCGGTTTTTATCAAAAGGTTTACAGGGGCCGTTACTCAGGGAAAGAAAAGAGTTGAAACCGGATAACACAAATTCAGTGACGAGGTCGGCGCCGGTTACGATTACTTTCTCGTACCTGCCGGAACGTATAAATCTTGCACCCACAATGATTGCCATTAATCCCGAAATACAGGCGTTGGAAACAACCAGGGGCATGTTGAACAGACCCAGGAATTGCCGGATTTTCGAAGCCGTGTGCCACAAATAAACAGAATTTTCGGATTTTCCCCCGGTTACCTTTTTATTTAACAGATCGATATTTCCCTTGGTGGTTGACAGGATAAAAAGCGTTTTATCATCCGAGAAATCAAGGGCGGTATGGCTGAGCGCTTCCTTTGCCGAACAAATGACCATCTGTTCAAAACGGCTGTAATCAGCAGGATCTGCATAGGAAGCGAAATTATCTTTTAACCGGCCGTCATCCACCCGCGAAGCCCAGAAGGTTGCGGGAGCAAGGGACAGGTCATTCCATTGCCGGATGCCGGACTCCCCTGCGAGCATATGTTGAAAATTCACCCCGGTAGAAAAACCCAGGGAGGTGATGATATTATCGGATACGATATATACGTCGTTCATGGTCTACAGTCGGTAATCGGTGTTCGGTAATTGGTGATTGGTGTTCGGTATTCGGTAATCGGTGTTCGGTATTCGGTATTCGGTAATCGGTAATCGGTAATCGGTAATCGGTAATCAGTAATCGGTAATCAGTTTTGCGGTAATCAGTAATCAGTTTTGCAGTTTTCAGTTTTGCAGTTTTGCAGTTTTGCAGTTTTGCAGTTTTGCAGTTTTGCAGTTTTGCAGTTTTGCAGTCTGCAATCAGGCAGTCGTGCGGTCGTGCAGTCAGCCGCGTCAGCGTCACTCGTCACTTGTCACTCGTCACTTTCTTCCTCACTTTTAGTTTTTAGTTTTTAGTTTTTAGTTTTTAGTTATTCATTGTTCATTCTCCAAACCATGTTTCTTCCTCCATTCCCGGAAAAAGGGCGGAAAATCAAGCATAAGCTCCATATCCGGTGTAAGAAACACCTGGATGGTTGAACCGGTGGCGGCAATTTCACCCGTATTATTCTTATAAATGGTATAGTCGTACTGAAGTTTCGCGGCTGCGCAATTTACAAATCGTGTTTCAACAATAGCGATATCCCCGTATACCAGTGGTTTTTTGAAATCGCAGTTCACCTTAACCAGGGGTATTACCACATTTTCGCGATAAAAATCGAGGTAGTTGATTCCAAACAGGTTGCCAAAGGATTCCCGGCCATCTTCAAAGTAGCGGATATAATTGCCATGCCATACCACCCCCATTGAATCCACCTCGCTAAACCTTATCCTGATCTCCGTGCGGCAATTTAATTCAGTTTGATTCATTGCTAATGACTGAAATATGAAATGAAATACTCCCCATCATAACCCTGGCATGAATGGGGAGCTAATATAGCTAATCCCTGAAACCGGGACAAACTTAATTTTAAAAACGAATTACGGGCTTATTTTAACCAGACTTTCATAACTGAGAATACCGAGCCTGCCCAATAATTGCGGAAGCCAATGCCGGAAGCTTTACCAACCCGGCGCTCCGAATCAATTATTTCCTTGCTGGCCATGTCAAAGAATACGACATAATAGCTCCCCATCTGTTCCACTTTATTAAGGTTTTCTGCCACGAACACAAGACCCATTCCCGTTTTACCCTTTGTATCATAACTGCTGATAAGCTTCTTCACGTCTTCAGGAGCAATTGTATATTTATCAGGGACAACCAGAAGTGTGGGATCAATTTTACTGTTTCGTTCGTTTACCATATCCACATCGGATGTCACCTCGGATTTTGAAAAGAATTTTTTCAGATCATATTTATCCGGTTCGGCCAGGATCAGGGTGTTGATGGCTTTAAGCGAAGTGCTGACGATTGCAGCTGGATCCTCCGTGACGAGAGTAAACCGGGCCAGTGTGAAATCCACCCCAAACCAGGTAATGCTTTTTTCGGCTACGGCTTTTTTCTTATCCTGTGCCTGAACTGCACCTGAAAAGAAAGAAAAGATCAAAACAACGGTAAGTAAGGATTTTGTTTTCATATGTTTAAGTATTGGTTAGTTTCAGTTACTCTCCCTCCGGTCGATTAATTTAATGGGTTTCCTGCTCATGGCGGGCAGTTGCATACTGCTGATATAATCCACGGTTTCAAATGAAATGGAAGGCGCTACCCTCAGCTTGGCCCTGAAATGATCTTTGATCGATTTCTCAAATGCTTCGGAATGGTTTTCGGCTCCTACCCTTATCAGGATTTCGTCGGTGCCGATCTGATTGGTATAAATTTCAACCACATAATTTTTGATCTGGTCTATATTATCCAGAATATCATACAAAGCGGGAGGGTATAAAGTAGTGCCTTTGTACTTGATCATTTGTTTTTTCCGGCCGATCACAGGTCCCAGCCTGATCGAGTTTCTTCCGCACTGGCATGGTTCTTCATGTGAAATGCAAATGTCACCTGTTTTAAACCGGAGCAACGGCATTCCTTCCACGCCAAGCGTTGTAATGGTAACTTCGCCCGGTTCCCCGGGCCTCACCGGGTTATCCGCTTCATCCAGGAATTCAACGATGATCAGATCGGGATGATGGTGGCCACCGAGTCCGAATTCGCATTCTGTAAATGAAGTTGCCATCTCTGTTGAAGCGTAGGTTGAATACAGCTTAATTTCAGGCCAGCGTTCGGAGATTTTCTTTCCCAGTGTATTGGAACTGAAATCGGTATTTCGTATGGAATCGCCAATGCAAATCACTTTCTTCACGCTTGAGTCGTGGTGATTAATGCCATGCTTTTCCGCGTAATCGATGATATTTAGCAAAAAAGACGGAACTGCAACCAGGGCGGTAGGAGAAAAACGCCGTATGGAATCCCACTGCAATTCCGGGATTCCGTTCCCAACCCTGATCATGGCAGCCTGCAACATGCGTGATCCCATGAAATAGGCAAGTCCGGCCATAAACCTGCGGTCCATTGTGGTCATTAACTGGAATACTTCATCGCGGGTGCAGGTTGCGCATTTAAATCCCTGGCATTCATTATAGGCCAGACGGTTCAGGTCATCCTCGGTCATCGCAAACGTCACCGGTTCGCCCAGGGTGCCTGATGTCGTAATGTAATCAATGATCCTGTTCTTTTCCACGCAGATAAAATCCCCGCCCTTTAATTGCAGATCCTCCTTGGTTGTAGGTGGTATCCGGGAAAGATCCGAAATGCTTTCAATTTTGCTTATATCAATATTATTGTTGCGGAATAACCGTCCGTAAAAGCTGGATTTTGCCGAGAGGTATTCCAGTAATTTATGCAGTTCCCCGTTCTGGAACAATCCAATTTCAGTTTTGCTTTTAAATTCAATTCCGGGATATGCCATGGTCCGTTTTTTTATGCAATTCAGCTGCTTTTTCCTGTAGTTTCTTTTTCTCATCCAAACCTGGCAATGCACAGGAAATCGCATTATTGTAACACGATAATGCCTTGTCAAATATACCAACAGCCTCGTAATATTGCCCCAGGTGAACGTAAGTCAGATAAAGCGAGGGATTGGTCGCCCGGTAACTCTGGTCAAAGTTCTCCGGAAGAGGTCTTTTATTTTTTCTTAAAAGGGTCAATTGCTTCGACATGTTTTGATATTGCCTGAATTGCCTGTATTTCTCCGAATTTAAAAAAGTATCGGCCGGAATTGTGCGTGATGCAGTGTAAATTTCTTTATTTTCCGCTATTTGGGAAACATCCAGATTAAATACTTTTTTAAGGTCATAACCTATAAATTTTCCCTCCTGCCATGGTCCGGCTGAAACCCACACAAGAAGACTGTCGGGCTTAAAAACCACAGAATGATGGGCAATGAGCTGGTTAACCGACAACTGGTTTCCCATGCCAACGTCTTTATTGCCCAATCCGCGCTGATCACGCAAAATCCGTACCATATCATTTATATCCGATGGCTTATGTTCCGACAACAGTTCCTCAACCCTCAAATACCTGGAATAGCTATCGGTGCCGCGGATGTTCTCAAGATTATTTTCATCCCGTGCAAATGCTTTTCCCTGGTAATGATTGGAGCAGATGATCAGTGTGGTATCAGGAAAGACCAGATCACTGCGGTCGGGCGATTTCTCAATAATGGCAGTTTTCCCGTCATGGGCTGATCCGATCATGATGGATTCGGAAACAAAAAGTTTTCTCTTTTTGGAAATTGCGTAAGCCTCTTCAATATTGGAGGCATATTGCAGTATTTCCCTGGCCAGAAGGGTTACAGGGGTGGCAGCCTGGTGCGGTATCGTTGATTTGGCGGCATTCAGGGTAACCGTCAGTCCCTTGTCATTCATGCCAGAAACTACACCGATCAGGTCAGCCCATGTAACCATCATAAATTTATGCCCCGAGGCAGGATTGACAAAACAAACAATCTTGTTCTCCGCGAATTTTTCTCCCATGTAAAAATCAAAATTCCGGGCAACCAGGAGGGAAGAATCGGCAGAGCTGTTTTGCCAAACCGAAAAGGAAGTGCAGGCAACCATATTCAGTCCTTGCAGTGCATGGCCAATATCATGAGCGGCATGGTAATTTAACTGTCGCTGGTACCCCGAACCGATGAAATCATATTCGGGACTGCAGGAAAAGGAAGTGCCGTATATCTCATACCGGTATTCTTCGGGTATGCTTGTATCGAGGTTGCGGTTAAAAAAAGCGATGAAATATTTCAGCACTTTCAGGTAGGAATCCGAAGGCACCAGTTCACGGATCTGTTCAACAAAAGAAGTTTCCTGGTAATAAAGGAGTTCTTTTGTAAGCTTTCCGAACGCCACGCCTCTTTCAAAAGGTTTGCCTTCAACATATGCTTCCCACAGGCCGCTTTCGCTTTTCCTCAGCCAGTTGCGGCCATAGATATAAGTATCCGGCGAAGGATGAAGTCTTTGAACATTCAGGCTGCTCAAATCAACCACTTTCGGCGGATGATCAATGGCTATAATCAGAAAATAGGCAACAAGAATTAAAATTACGAGGAGGAATCCCAGGGTGAACCTCATAACAAACTTCCTGAAGCGATTCTTGCTTTTACCCTGCATTGCGAATCTTATCAATTAAATATTGTTTGCCCAACAGTTCCGAACAGGTAAGGAATGCGCCGATTGTCACTCCCACAACACCATGTATGCTTGTGCTTTGCCCTGTAAGCAACAGATTTTCTATTCTCGTCCGGGGCAACAGCATTGATTTCATAGGGTTCGTGTAATCTTTCAGCAAGCCATAAACCGATCCTTCCCAGGTTCCCGTGTAATCGCGGTATGTAAGTGGCGTGGAGCTGTACCAGAATTTGGTGGCAGCCCTTATACCCGGGAAATCCTTCTCCAGCAAAGCTAATAATTTCTCCCCTTTTTTTTGTTTGAATTCTTTGTAATCATTGCCCCGGTTTTCAACGCGCGTATGGATCCAGGGCAGCATTTCGCTCCACTTCATCACAGCGTTTACAATTATGGCATTTGTATGGGTTTCATCTTTTGAGACCGGTGAAAAATGGATCATATACCCTTCAGGCCATGATTCTTCAGTGTAATTGTTTGCACCCCATATGTCGTCCGTATTGTAATTGTAATAATTGTGATTGATATAGGGGAATGAATTATCTTTCATGGCCAGGTATAATGAAAACATGCCATAAGTTTCCTCGTTGTCAAAGATACGGTTTCGGTAGGCGGGCTTAAAAGCATTATCATCCAGTAATTTCAGAAGCGTTTTTGGATGGATGGCAGAAATAAAATTATCTGCCTGCAGATGTTCTTCATCGTTGATCATCACGTCGGTTATCCTGTTTTTGTCGGTATTGATGTGGGTAACTTCTGCATTTGCCATGATGGTACCCCCGAAGGACAGGATGGAATCGCGAAGGAAATGGCTGAGCTGGTATCCCCCGTCAATAAACCGGTAAGCTCCTTCGATATACGAAGAATGGATCATCATGTGAATGTAAAGGGGTGACTTATCTTTAATCCCTGCATAAAGGGGTGCCATTCCCACCAGTACGTTTTTCAACACCTTGTTTGACGTGATCGAATCGAGATAATTGTCGATTCCTATGGAGAAATATTTGAAATATTCTGCATTGGTGTCTTTAAAATCACGGACATTATAAATGTCGACCGATTTATTGATCTCCTTTAACTTGGAAACGTAATTTTCAAGTGCCTTGCCCTCGCCCGGAAAATGCTTCAGAAAAGTATCCGTAAACCGGTCATATCCCATGGCGAATCTGTATTCCCCACCCATGTATCGCACCACATCATATCCCTCCTCATCAAGGCGTTTCAGCTTTAACCTTTTGTTCAGGTCAAAATAGGTAAAGAACTTATGCAATACCTGGCCTTCATCCAATCCTCCGATATAATGCATGCCGGTATCGAATACGGTTCCGCATCTTGAAAAGGTCTGCAGGCAGCCTCCCAGAATTTTTTGTTTTTCAACAAGGCAAACCCTGAAACCCTCTTTGCTTAGAATGTAGGCACATTGTAAACCACTCAGGCCGCTGCCAATAATAACTATATCGAACTTCATCCGCTTGTCCCAGTTTATCACAAATTTAAGCCATTCTGATCTTACGAACCAGACTCCGGATGTCGATAAGTTCCGCGCATGTAACAATTGAGCTGATCGTTACTCCCAATATCCCGTGAACATTGGTGTTCTGACCTGTAAGAAAAAGATTTTGAATTTTTGTCCTGGGCATCACAATGGATTCCAGGGGGCGGTTATGATCTTTCAGTATTCCATAGGCAGACCCTTCACGGGTTCCGGTATAATCCCTCCAGGTAAGCGGCGTGGAGGTGTACATGGCAGCTATGGAATTACGGATACCCGGAAATTGTTTCTCCACGGCATCCAGAAGTTTTTCAGCTCTTGCCTGTTTAAATGCATTGTATTCGTCCCCGCGGTCACCGGTGAAGGTATGCTCCCATTTACTCAATTCAGCGTAGTCCATATACGTTATTATGGAGCCGCTTTCTGCGAAGATTTCCGACCCGCTGGTCGCAGTATTCATAAACAAGTAATTCTGAGGCCACTTATCCCGGTTATAATCCGATGCAATCCATACGTTATCCTGATTATAATGATAAAAGTTATAATTCATATAAGGAAAGGAGTGCTTCTTAAAAACGATGTAAACGGTGAACATACCCATAGTGCTGTCCAGGCTCCTTATCCTTGTTGAATAGGCTTTTCTCAGCATACCCGGTTCAGTCATATCCAGTATCTGATCGGGATGTACGGCGGCAACAAAGTATTTTCCTTCGATATAATCGCCGTTTTCAAGTTGTATTCCGGTTACGGAGTTCTTATCCCCTTTAAATTTAAAAGCTTTCGAACCCAGCATTACCGCCCCCCCTGAAGATTTTATGTTATGGATGAGAACACTGACGATCTGGTGGCTGCCATCCATTACACGCCAGGCACTTTCAATAAAGGAATGATTGATCAGTGCATGGATAAAAAGGGGCGTTTTTTGCTTATGTCCTGCATACAAAAGGTTATTACCGGCCAGAATATTGCGAAGCCTTGGATTTGCTATGACCGAATTGATATAATCTGCGGCCCCTGTGCTCAGATCGTGATTTCCAATCAGGCTTAGCTGTTCCTCCTGCAAAGAATACAGGGGAATCGCACGGCAAACATCATTGATCCTGCGTGCATATTCTTCAAGGCCCTTTCTTTCACCGGGAAAGCCGGCGGCGAGGGTTTCCACAAAATCTGCCTGCCCCATGGCAAACCGGTATTCTCCGTCCTTAAAACTGATCCTTTCAAATCCATCTGCATTCAGCCTTTGGAAGGAAACCTTGTCGGCCAGGCCAAAATACCTGAAATACTGGTCCAGAATCTGACCTTTATCAAGACTTTCCGTGTAATTCAACCCTGTGTTGAAAATACAGCCTTTGCGTCCGAATGTCTGCAATGAGCCACCCGGTTTGCGGTTCTTCTCAATAATACAAACGCTGAATCCTTCCCTGCTGAGAATATGTCCGCACAGCAATCCGCCCAGCCCGGCACCAATAATAACCACATCAAATTTTCCCATGGCTTAGCAGGATGAACGCATGTTCGCAGTTGCGGGTATGATTGTATATCAATATTTTATTGATATTTCTTTTTGCAGGCGGGATGATCTCGGTAACTTTCGGAATGGTTTGTGTCTCAAGGATTACGGACGCAAGCCAAAGGGCAAAAGAGGAGGAAGTATAATATTCACCGCAAAGGTGTTTGTACCACGCCAGACCGGTTGTGTCTGAAAAATAATTCTGACCCAGTTTAGTGTATATCGTGTCAAAATCTATATCGCCGTTCATTCCGGTTAAAAAAAGGCTGATCTCTTCCTTGTCCGTTTCATGATGTTTCAGAAACAGGTCCATTTCAGGAATGATGTCCGTTTCATCTGCCCTATCGGGGGAGATAAAAGTATGCACACCATCAACGATTACAGGATGGTCAACCGACGGAACCGAGGATAACATGAAAAAAGCGGATCCTTCGCCTGCGATTGAGCCGGTCGATTTGTCTTCCCGCAGTAAAAGGTTACTGACGGGTTTCTTCCAGTATCCCAGGTAGGAATGAAGTTGCATAAAGTCAAGGGTACTCTCGTCTATACCGCCAAGCAGTATATGACTGGCTTTTTTTTCCTCCAGGTGCATGAGCGCATCTTCCAGGGCGCTTTCAAACGAAAGTCCACGATGGCAATACGTCAGGTTATAGCCATGATTCTGCAAAAGCATGGCGATATGAGCTGCTACGGCATTATGGGTGGAATTAATGAAGGGCAGAACGCTTGTAATATGCTCGTTGTTATTGAGAATTTCGAGAAGGAATTTCTCCAGGTTATCCAGGCATCCGAGGCCGGTGCCAACAATAATGGCATCGGGATTGAATCCGCCGCTGCGGCTGATGCACAACCGGGCCGCCGCCAGTCCCATTTTCAGTATGCGGGGCATGCGGCGCAGCTGCAAGGGATTAATCAGTACTTTATAATCAGGTTCTATGCATAATAACCTGTTGCCAATCTCTTCCCGCACAGAAGCAGGGAAATCCAAACTATTATGGGTTTCCTGTGGTGAAATTATCCCGGTGGAGGTTATGCAGGCTTTCATACTAAACCTTTGAAAAGATTAGGGATGTATTGTTACCTCCGAAACCAAATGAATTGGACATGACGTGTTTCAGATTTGCGGAAGCAGGCTCGGTCACCGGTTCAAAGTGCAGTTCATCCATCGCCTCGGAAAAATTCAGTGCGGGCAATAGCATCTGATTTTGAAGTGCAAGTACCGAAAAAACGGCTTCCACTGCACCGGCTGCCCCCAGGGTGTGGCCGGTAAATGCTTTGGTGGAACTTACTGCAGGAATTTTTGATCCGAAGATCTTTTCTATGGCACGCCCCTCCGACAAATCATTGATCCCCGTACCTGTACCGTGTGCATTTATATAACTGATGTCCGTTGCGTTGAGAGAAGCCGTTTCCAGGGCACCCGACATGGCCAGGTAGGCTCCCAGGCCATCGGAAGAAGAGGCCGTGGCATGAAAAGCTTCGTTGGCATTTGCATACCCGGTTATCTCGCAAATGATCCTTGCCGGATCAGCCACCTCTTCCGATTCAAGGATAAGAACGGCAGCCCCCTCACCGATGGTAAGGCCATTTCGGTTTTTGTCGAATGGGCGGCAGCCCGTTAAAGATAATATTTCAAGCGAAAAAAAACCATTTAATGTAAATCGCGTAAGGGCATCCGTGCCACCTGCAAGAGCGCGCTGCAATCGGCCATTTTTTATAAGCCTTGCACCCAGCATAATTGAATTTGCCGATGAAGAGCATGCGGTAGATATGGTCGTTACATGATGCCGGATACCTGCCATGAAAGCAACTTTCTCCGTACAATCCCCGCTATCCAGCGTCATGATGATATCTTTATGCAAATCATCCTTCAATAGTGACATGTAATATTGTTCGTTCAAATCCATTCCTCCCACCGTAGTGGCCATAACAGCGCCGGATTTAAGATTCGCGTTCCTGTCCCATCCGGATGAATCAATGGCTTCCTTTGCCGCCACAAGGGCAAGCAATGAATTCCTGCTGTAAAGGGTGCTATTTGCACCTATTTCTGCCCGTTCAGCCAGTTGCGCGTGGCTGAGTCTGACCTCTGCCACGGGGATATGACCATGCACGGATTCAAACAGGGAAAGTTTCCCTATTCCTGAAGTACGGTTTTTTAGTGAAGTAAGGGTTGCTCCGGTGCCATTCCCGATAGCCGAGACGATGCCCATTCCGGTAACAAAAACCCTTTGACTCATTAATTAAGGTTATTTCTGTGTACTGTAATACATTCTGCCATAGCTCGTACATTGCGCAAGACGTTTCTGCGTTCTTTCGGATCCTCAATCTTTACCCCGTATTTTCTTTCCATAAGCAGGATCAGTTCCAATGCATCGATGGAATCCAAACCCAGGCCCTCCACGAATAAGGGAGTATCAGCGTCAAAATCACCGGGTACGACATCTTCCAACGAGAGGGCTTCAATGATATCACTTTTAAGCTGTACAATAAGTTCTTCCATAATTATCAGTTACATACCGGCCTTATGCTTAACAAGAATGATACCGGTTGGTTTACATTTATTTCAAAAATACGTATCAAAAATGAGTCCGCAAGTTATAAATTCTGGTGGTTTGGTTCAACGTGTATTTGAATTTCTATGTGGTTGATTTTTTTCTTTATCTCCCCTTCGATTTCATCGCAAATACCATGTACATCTTTAAGCATCATGTTTTCAGGCATTTCAAGATGCACATCCGCAAATCTGTATTGTCCCGATTTGCGTGACCTCAGGTTATGAAAGGAAAAACCTTTGCGGGTGATCACATCCCCGATTATGTCGTTTTCCTCCTTTGACAGCGAAGAATCAAGCAAGGGAGAATAGGCCTCCTTAAGCAGGGAATACGATTCTTTCACGATGAGCAGCGCAACAGTGATAGCGACTAACGGATCGAGGAATTTCCAGCCTGTTATCCATATTAACAGCAATCCGGCCGACACTCCCAACGATGTATAAACATCCGTTTTTAAATGCAGGGCATCGGCTTCCAGGGCTATGGAATCGGTTTTTTTTGACACTTTGTACAATCTTGCTGACACGAGGTAGTTGACAAAACCGGAAACCGCCATGACAGCAACACCCACTTCGATATTCCCGATAGGCTCAGGTTTAATTATTTTTTGAACGGCTTTATAAATAATCCATCCGGCGGCTATAAAAATCAGTACGGCTTCGATTACTCCCGAAACATTTTCCACTTTCCCGTGACCATATGGGTGTTCCTTGTCGGGCGGGGTATCCGACACTTTAACAGATACAAACGCAATTACAGAAGCCAGCAGGTCCATGCCGGAATGTATGGCTTCTGAAATAATACTGACGGAACCGCTGAATATACCCGCCAACAGTTTCATCACGATGAGGCTGCTGTTTGAAATAATGGACAGCCTGGCTGTCCTGACTTTTTCATTCATTATTTAAAGGTTCAGATGTGGATCCATAAATTGTTAAGCTATGCAAATTCCTTCCTGAACTTTTGATAAATCAATGCCACCAAAACACAAAACAGCGAAAAAAGCACCATCCACACTCCATAATGCCATACATTGGACAGACTGGCATTCCTAACCAGGATATCATAAAAAGCGTTTAGTCCCCAATTCATGGGTGAAGCCGCACTAAAGGCCCTGAAGAAGGGTGGCATCATAAAAATGGGAACCCATATGCCTCCCACCGCAGCAAGAATTACCACCGAAATAGAACCAAATATGGCGGCCTGCTGGTGAGTATGGGCAAGAGTACCCACAGCTATTCCGTATCCTATGGCCGCAAGGGCAGCCGCAAAAGCCATTGCTGTCAGGCTTGTCATTTTACCGGCAACAACCAACGCCGGCAATCCGAATACAGGGAACAGGTAAACGCCCATCATCATGATGGATATGAACTGGAGGTAACATACCACAAGGTAAACAAGGATCTTGCTGATCATAATGGTTGTATAGGAGCCGGGCATGGTAAGCAATCTCGACAGGCTGCCATCTTCTTTCTCCTTGATCATTGCACTGGCAAAAGGGATTACAATAAAGAACATGGCAAAAAGCGTCCATGCCGGAACGTTATGTTGCGCTGAATTCGGGATCACATTTTTATCTCCGTGGGTTACATATTCCTCTTTGTAAAAAACAGTTTCCCTTTTCATCCGGTTAAGATTTGCAACAGGCACCATCAGGTGGCTGTTAATCTCACGGGTAAGTTCATTCAGGGTGATACGCGACTCAACCTGTGCCGCATATTCACGGATCGATCCCTGCAGGGTGGAGCGCATTGAATTTTTCGTTGCAGGATCCACGAACAATTTGATTATCAGCGAATCGCTTTTCGGAAGTTTCGTTGAAACCCCGGAGAATAATCCGGCCACGCTATTTTTAACCTGGTCCCGGATATGCTGTGTTGCACCGGCGGGAATGATCATGCCTATCTGGAATTTACCGGCAGCCACTGCCTCCCGGATCGATTTTTCCGTAGGTGTCTTATGGTCCACCTCATGCTGAACAGCAAAAAAATTGGACCGTATGATCTCCTGCTCGATGGCAAGGCCAAGAGAATCTTTGTCTCCATTGAGGATTACCATTTTGATGCCGCTTTCGTTAATGGCCCTGAAGGTCGTGTCCTGCAAACTGGTCATAATAAGGACCAGCGCCAAAGGCATGATGAACAGCATGGCAAGGCCTCCCCTGTCCCTGATGATCACCAGGTAATCTTTATAAGCCAGTTTAAAAAGGATTCGCATAGTCAGTCCCTCAAGCTTTTTCCAGTCAGCTGGAGGAAAATATCTTCCAGCTTTGCTTCGGAATTGTTTTCTTTTCTGATCTCATCCAAGCTTCCCTTGGCTATAATCCTTCCCTCATCAAGGATGGCCAGGGAGGAACAGAGATTTTCAGCTTCCTCCAGGTAATGGGATGTGTAGATGATGGTTGTACCAGCCCGGTTTATGTCGAACAGGCTTTCGATAATTCCATTTTTCGACTGCACATCCACTCCAACGGTAGGTTCATCGAGGAATAAAATATGGGGCTCATGCATCAAACCAACAATCAGGTTAAGCCTCCTTTTCATACCCCCCGAAAATCTTCCCACCTGCATATTTTTGCTTTTTTCAAGGCCAAATCTGTGAAGCTGTTCATCGATCCTTTTTTTTAGCTTGTCACCCCTAAGGCCGGAAATTCCCCCATAGACAGAAAGATTTTCACGGGCAGTAAGTGTTTGGTAAAGGGCAATTTCCTGCGGCACCACACCTATGATTTTTCTAATTTGTGCAAGATCATTTTTCAGGGAAAAACCGCCAATGGTGATTTCACCTGTTGTGGGTGCCAGCAATCCGCATAATATGCGGATCATGGTTGTCTTTCCTGCACCATTGGGACCAAGCAAACCAAATATATGGCCTTCCGGGATACTTAATGTTACCCCGGCTATAGCGGGTTTTTCATTCCCCCGGTAATACTTGGTAAGGTTTCGGATATCTATTGCCGGTTTCTGGTTGATCATAGATTTATAGTCCTGAGTTTGCTGAAAACTTTTTCCTCCTGTCCCGCTATGTCTAGCAACAAGTCGGCCAGTGAATCGTAAGTAATTGATTCCTTATCCCTGTTTTTGAAACACCGGGCAGCCTGCCATGCAAAATTACGCCAGGCATCGCCAATTGCAGTCATTTCAACGGAAGTTTCGTTCAATAAAGGCTGATTGAGCTTTTCAGCACATTCCTGTAAAAATGCGGCATAGATGAATCGGAAACCGGCGCCCCCGGTACCGATTTCTTCCAGCATGCGGATCACCTGGGCCAGGTTCAGTGCCGCTTCTTTGTCCCCCATCTTTTCAGGCCATTTACGGAGGTTTTTAGCCAGGTACCGGATGCCATCAATGCCAAACATGGGCAGGGGTATTGTAAGCATATCACTGGCTGTTTTGCGGATGCCTTTTATTATGGCGGGGCGGAGATCCGGCGTTTCCGGAACATGATCGATGAAATACATTCTGCCGTGCGGAGGATAAGTTCCACGGGCGAAACGTACTTTTTTCAATTCTTCATAAGAAAGTGTTTCTATGTTTTCCATTACAGGGTCACTGACCAGGTAGCGGTCGCCCTCCTTTCCAAAAACAGTAATATTATGAGCGTTGAAATGAAAACGGTATTCCCTTGGAAAATAGGGAAGATGAAAGACTCCCACCAGCATGCCAACGGGCTTACCAATGGCCAGAAGCTCGTCCAGCTCCTGCATGGCCTTTTCGGGGTTTGTATATTTTTTCCGCCTTACCTGAATGCCGAGGCGATGGGTAACTCGTTTAAAAATCCAGCCGGGCCAAACCCTGAAAGAGGTGACCGCCATACCATTCAATTTTATAAACGGCATATGGGAGAAGAAATACCCGGATCCCATTCCAAAAATCATGGGCTCGCTGAGGGAAATTCCATAAAACTTAAGCAGGTTGGAGGTTACACCATTTTCACAATGCGCAGCCTGGTTATGTTGAAAATCAATCTTCATGTGCAATTACAATTCCCCTTATTCTTTCTATATCAACTAATTCACTGGCTGTAATGTTCAACGCTTCCGCATATTTTGAGAGCATGTCCGTGTTAAGTTTTTTGAAACCCTTCATTTTGAGATGCCTCCTGACCTTCCATCTCGGCAAATCCATATAATTGGCCAGTATTGTCAGGTCCATTATGTTCAGTTCCATGTACAGGGCGATAGGGCTCAATTTCCCCTCCATTACGAGGAGACGCGTTTCTTCGGCATGATCGTATATCTGATTCCATGCCAGCTTAATCGCTTCGTTTTTAGGTGCCCATCCCTTACTCAGGGCACTGGTATAATGCCCGTCCTTGTCTACAACATAACAAAGGTCGCGGATTTTGCCTTCCTGCAGAAAGGCTTCATCCTGGGGAACTTCATCGAATTTCATACGCCTGTAGTTTCAACAAACCGTTAACAACGCATAAGCATAGGTAAACCTTGCACTCTCAGGTACCTGTATCAGTATCTTCTGACCGGATTTAAGCCCGTGAGTCCGCATCAATCCATCCAGCATTAAAATAAATGAAACTGAGGCAACATTCCCGACAGTGGAAAGATTGGTAAACCATTTTTCTTTTGGAATGTCAATATCCAATATTTTTAATTCGTTAAAAATTTGTTCCCTGAAATATTCAGAAGAAAGATGAGGCAGGAAATAATCTACCGTACTGATATCCAATTTTTTCTGTTCAAGGATATCTTTAAGAAACTGCCCTCCCAGCTTAACAATATTGCTGCCCAGCATCCGGGTATCCTGTTTCAGTGAAAAAATAGATTTATTCAGCCAATCTTCCGCTTCAAACCGCACCCAGCCATCGACCCTACCTTCCGCGTTTTTTTCAGCGCCCGAATACATGCAGGTTTCCATCGTATTGGCATACGACCGTATTTCAATCCATTCCACCTTCAAGGGAGATTTACCGGATGGTTCAGACTGCAAAAGAACGGCTCCTGCACCATCAGAAAGCATCCAGCGAAGAAATTCCTTTTCAAAAGCAAGCAATGGATTTTCTTTCAATTTGCTTTCGTTTTCATTTTCCTTTTCAAAATACTTGGCCTGCATCCATTGTGCGAGAATCTCAGAAGCAGTGCAAACCGCATTTTTGGTATTACCAGACAAAACAGACAAATACGCAAATTTCAACGCCTGCATGCTGGCGCAACACGATCCGGCAAATGAGGCTATTTCGATGGCAGGTATATCGAGCAATCCATGGACCATGGAAGCGTGCGATGGCATAATCTGGTCGGGTGATGCTGTGCCGCAGGCCAGAAGTTGAACTTCTTCCTTCTTTATGTGGAGAGGAAACAGCATCTTCACTGATTCCGCAGCCAGTTCAGCACAATTATGCGTTGGCCTGCCGCCCTTTTCAAATGAATAATAGCGACGCGTGATTCCGTTGTTTCGCAATACAATTCTTCTTGCCTTGGATGGCAGGTTGTTGATCATTCCCAGGTAATCCTCCATTTCATCATTTGAAACCGGATTATTCGGTAAATAGGTTGTGATTCCTGTAATAAATACTTCGTTGGACATAAAAAAATAAATAATATATGTTTTCGCGGCCTGAACTTTAAAATAAAAGAACAAAACTAAAAAAAACAATTATATCAGCCTAGTTCGATTGGTATAAAGAAACTTGCCTTCTTATTTCCTTCTTCCGGAAAGGTTTAAGTATGAAATACAAAAAGCTTGCAAAGGGAGACACCACATACAGTACGATCAGAAGATAATATTTGAAGAGCCTGACACGCATGATTCGGGCCGGATCACCATAGTCGCCCTTTTTAAGAATGAAGGCCGCCCATAACCTGAAAAAAATCTTTCCTCTCTTTTCAAGCATAACCAGGGAAGGCAGCACATCAACAGCTCCGGCTTTTACCAGGGAGGACTGAAGCTGCTCCAGGTCATTGTTCCGTATTGAATTCAGGATGATCTCTCCAAATTTTGATGAATTTTTTATGTCTTCGTCAGAAACCCCGGCAGCCGGTATTATCCCTAAATACCTTTCTTTGCTGCCCGTTAACAGCCAACGGATGATTGAAATTACACCGAGTAGATTGGGAGCCCTGTCGAATAAAACAATTTTACCCACTGGTTTTGCCTGCAACGATTTAAGATATTCCCTTATTCTTTCATGCGCCATAATCCACATGTTTCGGCTGCCGATAAGGGTGATAACCGGTTTGCCCGCCAACAATTTTTTGGCCGTTTCATGCTGAAAAAAAGAGTGGATGGGGATTGAAGGCGAAAGGTACCAGGGTTGCCATGCAATGATAACCAGGTCGAAAGCCTCCTGCCCGTTCAGTGACAAAGGGTGGAGCTCACAGGAAATACCCCTTACGGATTCCGGCATTGCCTGAAAAAATTCATCGGATGTCCACGGATAGGGAAATGGGGTAACAGGCTTAATCTCCTCGATCGTGAGGGTAACTTCACTGCTCGCTTTCAACGGAGCAATGACAGAATTAACTATCTCCCGCAATTGTCCTGTTTGCGAATAGTATATTACAAGTACTTTTTTGGGCATGGGAAATTTCTTAAGAATCGTAAATGTAGAAAAGAATTATGAATTATGAATTATGAATTATGAATTGCGAAAAGGCTCGACAGGCTTGCTATATTTGAGGTAAATTATCCGGGGAGTGAAACAGCAAAAAATGATTCGCGGTCCGCTGATCCTTGGCGGTATTCATTCGTCAGGCCGCAGTGTAGGTTTGGCAGGAAACAAAAACGTATATCTTGATTACGGCATACCCGGAGAAACCGTAACGTATACACTGGAAAGGAACAAGAAGGGTTTTCCGTCAGGAAAAACAGAAAGTATCTGCGAACCATCACCTTACCGGACGATTCCCTTTTGTGAGCATTATTCAACCTGTGGCGGATGTACCTGGCAACATATTGATTATACCTGGCAACTGGAACTAAAAAGACAGATCCTTGCCAACGCATTGGAAAAGTACGGGATAATCCATCCTCCGCTGCCAACGGTAATCGCTTCTCCTGAAACTAAATATTTCAGGCACCGGATGGAATATAGCTTCAGTTCGACTGCATACCCCGCGAAACACGAGGATGGGCCCAGAAAGCCCGGCCTGGGATTTCATCCCGCCGGTGAGCCCCGAAAAGTGAATGCCATTCGCACTTGCTGGCTGCAAGCGGATCCATCCCGTGAAATTTGCAGTTTTATTGAAAAAGTTGCCCTGGATGAAGGAATGGAATTTTATGACAATGAAAACAAAACCGGGTTCCTCAGAAGCCTTTCCCTCCGGGTAAATTCATCCGGTGAATTCCTGGTTACAGTAGGTATGGTTCATGACGATGCAGGCCCGAGAGATCTTTTATTCGAAAGGCTGATGGCAGCATTTCCGAAGATCATTTCCCTGAATTATACCATTCATCTTTCTCCTGAACACAGCCAGCATCAGGGAAATATCATTTCCTTTGGCGGTACGGTTCCATACATTAAAGAGAAAATTGACGGAATAATATTCCGTGTTCACGCCTCTTCATTCTTTCAGCCCAATGTAAGACAAGCTGAAAACATTTTTGTAACTGCCCGGAACTGGTGCAATTTAAAAGGGTACGAAAAAGTCTATGATCTGTATACAGGAGTGGGCACGCTGGCACTTTTTCTATCCGCCAAAGCCGGTCAGGTTATCGGAATTGAAGGATCTTCCCTTGCAATAACAGATGCTATCGAAAATGCAATCCTGAATGACATTAAAAATACAGAGTTTATTACCGGGGATATACTCGAAACATTCACGCCCCTTTTTCTTGATTCCCATGGCAAACCGGACCTCATTGTCCTTGACCCCCCCAGGTCAGGCACGCTGATCGAGATCAAAAAAACCATCAATGGCTCCGGCGCAAAAAACATTCTATATTTAAGTTGCAATCCGGTTTCCCTGGCTTTTGACCTGAAACAACTGAGTGAAAAATACAAGATTGTCCGTATCCAGTCATTTGACATGCTGCCCCATACGCATCACCTTGAAACGCTTGTTTTACTGGAAAAGAAATAGTCTCTTGCAGTCTTGCAGTCTTGCAGTCTTGCAGTCTTGCAGTCTTGCAGTCATTTGTCTTCGGAGTTTGATGTTGGGTGTTCCAATCCCCCAATGCTCTTCGATATTATTCCATACAATTCCTGAAGCCGGGGATCTTTTTTCAATAGTTCAAGATGCCTTTCAATGACCTTTTTATTGCCTCTCGAAGCGGGTCCCGTTTGCGCATTGTGCGGAGACAAATCCAGCGCTTTTGCCGTAGTTTCGGCAATCAGGGGCTTAAGCAGTTCAAAAGGCAATTTGTATTCAAGGGCAATTTTTTCAGCCAGCACAAACATGTGGTTTGAAAAATTGGAGGCAAAAATAGCAGCCAGGTGAATATAAAGCCGCCGGGCTGAATCCGCCTCCGTCACACTGTCTGAAACAGAAGAGGCAATTTGGTTAATAAGAACCAGATTTTCAGGGGTATTTGCCTCTGTAAGGAAGGGAATCCGCCTGTAATCGAGTAAGCGGCCCCGGGTAAATGTTTGCAGGGGATATAAAACACCATAATTGACGGCTTTCTCTTTGAATACATCCAGGGGAACACTGCCTGAAGTATGCATCAGCAGGCAATTACCCGGCTTTAACCTGTCAATGACAACTGCAATTGCATCATCCGAAATACAGATCAGGCAGGCATCTGAATCTGCGATTCCATCTTCCGGAATACCGGATGATTCAGCGTTCAGTTCTTCTGCCAGTTGTTTTGAGAAGGAGGCGGTACGATCAAGTACCCTGCTTATAGAATACCCTTTCCGCGATAATGCCATTCCCATATGCCAGGCTACATTCCCCGCGCCTACAAGGGTAATTTTCCATTGATCCGCACTTTTCACAAATGGTATGTATTATAATCCACCCTGTATAACCAGGAAGGTTCACCGGCGTTATCCCCTATCTGGTGGACAAGTGTGAGTATCCCCGGATATTTTTGCTCTACGAAATACAAATAACGCTGAATGTTGTTTATGATATTGCCTGTATTCATGTTCGGATTGGCCCTCAAACTGGCGACGATGATATAACTTACCCTGTTTCTTTTGAGTGTATTAATCAGCGAATCGGGGGAAACGGCAAAACAATTCAGATGCGAAACCTTAACCCGGGTCAGCAAGGAATCCGTTGTAAAGGAGGAAACCTTAAAATCATCCGATGCTTTTTTCAAAAATGACCCCATGGGTTCCTTCATTTCATATAATCCATAAATTGTATTTCCTTCCGCAACGTAACCAACAGCAGCCTGTTTCAAAGACATTTTTACAGCAGGGGGGAAATTGTTATCGAATTCGGCATTCGGAATCACAAGCATGTCACCGATCCGGGCTCTTATTCCGTTAACCAATATCCCGGGTTCATAGGAGGGAAAACGGTACATCCCATAAAAATCTCTGCCATTGCTGTAAATGAACGACATAGAAGGTTTTCTTGAAGCCACCACAGCTGTATCAGGAATATGTTCCCCAACCCATTTGCTCATCAGAAGATAATTCTGCCAATCCGGCGTAAAGCCATAATACATGTTTCCCGACAGATTTTTCGAAAGTACTTTCTGGTTTATCTTTGTTTTTTCGATTGTATGGCCCAGGGTTTTGAAAAAGATAAATACAAGGAGGAAAGGCAGCAAAACCGACAAAAACGCCAACCCCTTTCTTTCAGAAATTTGCTGCATTCCCCAGGCAAGCAATAACAGAAGCATAGGAACATAAATTATAATCAGGCGCATCTGGTCCCAGGTTTGCTGCAGGGCAAAAAAGGTGGCTGATATGGCAGCCAACAGATAAATTGCTATAAACAACAATACTTTGCTTTTCCTAAAAGCAAAAATGAGAGATGTAAGAAACAATAGGATTACTATTCCGGTTACTATCCAGCTTTTTTCGATGGAAACCGGATCATGCAATCCCAAAACAATCATAAAATGCTTGGAAAAATAGAGCCTCGAATTTTCAAAAATACGGACCACCATGCCTGAAAAATCTTCAAAACCATCGGCCGGACTATACGGATTTTTCATCAATATTTCCGAAAATGGCCTTTGAGAACCGGTATGCCATACTAAGGTCTTATATACCTTGAAGGGAATTAAAAAAATCGCATAGGAGGCTACCACAATAAGGGAGGCCTGCCATTTCTTTTCCGTAAGCAACACAAATACAAGGGCAACTATTATCATAATGCCGATATCCCTTGTAATACTCATGAGGAAAACAAAAAATCCAAGCACGAACCAGGGAACAACCTGAATTTTAAAGTTAAACTTTTCGTGATCCTTGAAGGCAAGATAGGTTTTAACAAAAAGGAATATAACAAGCGATTGCAGGAACATGAACATCGCTTCACTGTATGTTTGGCTTGAAAAATAAAGAATAGAAGAATTAACGGATATAATGAGCATTACCAAAGCCAATATCGCAGGAGATACACTCCGTTTAAAGGCAAGATAAAAAAACACCAGGTGAGCGATAATGAAACCAAAAGAGAACATTTTTAAGGCAAAAACCTTTACGCCAAAAATCAGCATGGGAAGGCTAAGAAAAATGGGATATAACGGCCCATGCCATGTGGGAAACGAATGACCCTTAATAAAATCATTCGCCATTTCAATGTAATGTGAATCGTCTCCTCCTGTACTTATTTTAAGCTCAAACAAAAATGCGCCAAAAAAAATCGTTAAAAACAATGCCATGTAAAAAACGAGATTAAGACGGGGTTCAATCCATCTGTCGAGTTTTTCCCGGGCGGACTCCTGAACTGGCTGTTTCGGTTTTTTACTGTTTTTTTCCGGATTTGATTTTTTGGTTTGTTGAACCTTGCTGAGTTGTTTGCTACTTGAACTGTTTTTACCAGGCGATCCCATATTGTAAAATTAATATTGCCCTGAATTTATGAAAAGTTAGTATGTTTGTTTCTATTAGCTGAAAAGCACAAATATAGCAAATGAGATTAAAGATTCAAGGACAAATAACTGAGATTAGATGACATCCAAACAAGCCATTAAAGAATATTTTGATCAAACTGCTCACAAAAGATTGAAGTGGAATAAACGCAATCGTTTTTACCATAAATCCCTCGAACAATATTTTTCATTCATCATTCCCGAAGGTTCCCGTGTGTTGGAATTAGGATGTGGTACCGGTGATTTGCTGGCTGCGGTTAAACCGGATACCGGGGTTGGCATCGATTTTTCAAAGGAGTTATTGATGTATGCGGAACAAAACCCATCCACATTTGGCTTTTATTCATTCAGATGCCGAAGAAATAAACCAGGAAGTTGAGTTGTATCTGCACGCACAAAAATTTGATTACATTATTTTATCGGATTTGCTGCATGTTCTTTGGGATGTACAGAAAGTGATTTACAATCTGAAAAGATTCTGTCATCCCGGCACCCGGATTGTTATTTCAAACTACAATTTTTTATGGGAGCCTCTGTTGAAAACAGTTGAAAAAATGGGACTGAAAGAAAAATCTCCCAATTCAAACTGGCTGTCATACAATGATATTGTTAACGTCCTTGAACTGGAAGGCTTTCAGGTTATCACTGATGTTCAGAAAATTTTACTTCCTTTCTATTTTCCTGTTTTGAATTTTGTTTTCAATAAGTTCATTGTCAATCTGCCATTGATTAATAACCTTGGGCTGGTGAATATTTTAACCGCCAAACCCATGCATATCAAAGGATCTGATTTGTCAGTTTCCATTATAATTCCCGCCCGAAATGAAAAAGGAAATATTCAGAGTGCCATAGACAGGATACCTCCCTTCGGCAAATCCCAGGAACTGGTATTCATTGAGGGACATTCTTCCGATGGTACGTATGAGGAAATTGTCAGGGTGAAAAACGAGAATCCGGACAGGACATTCACGTACTGAAGCAATCTGAAAAAGGAAAGGGAAATGCTGTAAGGGAAGGATTTGATAAGGCATCAGGAGACATTTTAATGATTCTGGATGCCGATCTCACCACACCCCCCGAAGATTTGCCCAAGTTCTACAATGCAATTGCAGAAGGCAAGGGTGATTTCATCAATGGATGCCGCCTGGTATATCCCATGGAAAAGGATGCCATGCGATTTTTGAATTTACTGGGAAATAAGTTTTTCAGTTTGTTTTTTTCGTACTTGCTGGATCAACGTTTAAAAGATACGTTATGCGGAACCAAGGTATTGTTTAAATCGGATTACGAAAAAATAAAAAAGAACAGGGCCTATTTTGGTGACTTTGATCCTTTCGGTGATTTCGATTTGATTTTTGGTGCCGCAAAACTAAACCTGGAAATCACTGAAATAATCGTACGCTACAAAGACCGGCTTTACGGCTCAACGCAAATAAACCGGTTCAGGCATGGATTGCTTCTCATTAAAATGAGCTTTTTTGCCGCGTTCAAGATAAAATTCAGATAGGCAAAACGATCCGGACAGAAACCTGTGGACATACAATGCATTAAACCGCGCTTCAATAAATATCCTTCAAATTGGATTTCAAATAATTAGCAATTTAAATAGCTGGTAATATGCAACTTAGATAGAACAGTTTCAAACAAAATCAAAATAGCCCGCACATCGACTAAACAGGCATACTTGACTTATATTTGTACTTGATACATTGTCATTTTATGAACAAAGCCTTCTTCATATTTTTTTTATTTTTGTGAGAGTCGCTTTACATGGCGTTGCTTAGGCATCCCGAGTAAAGTATCAATTGCAATTAATTATCAATATAATGCGAGACAAGGCCCTTCCGGAAACAGGAGGGCCTTTTTATTTGTTGAGTTGTTGAGTTGTGAAAAAAAAGGCCGGCCAAAAGGCCGACCTTTAAATTAACGTACATGAAAAATTAATTTTTCTTCGGAGTAGTACCATCCAAAAGATCCCATATTTCCGATTTTACGATTTTACGAACCTGATCGGTCTTACCAATCTCATCCATCATATCATAAGAATCGCTTGCTTTTTTTGAGGGCAATATATTCTCAAGGATTTTGCCATAGTCCCCGCCGGTAATATCTGCAAATTTGCTGTATCCATCCACGGCAACCGCTTGAATATCGTTGTCAGAATTTGGCCAGCGTGTCCAGATTCCCCAGGAATTTTTCTGGCCCAGTTTTTTGGCTTCTTCATGCATGGGCATGTAACCTACTTTTTCCATTTTAACGTAATTATCCACATTGTCGGTTTGGATTGAATTTACGACAATGTATTTATCCGGAACGTCGGATGGAATCCCTACAGCCAGGAAATAAGATTCCGAGTTTACCAGATTTCTGGATGCATCTGTTTTCTTCATTAAATCATCCAGTTTTTCTCCGAAAGCCTTTTTAAAATCATCATCCGTAGCAAAGTTTTCGGTTTTTGAGAAGTTTTCATAAATCGTTACCGTGGTAAAATTATAAGGTGAATTGGTCCCTGTATTTCGCACGGCATACAGTTCCCAACCTAAAATTTGTCCTGCATCTACCCTGTTTTGATGCAGGTCTTTCCATCGTTTTTCAATGGCAAGATAATCAGTGCTTCCGTTGGCCGGTACTTTCATGTAATCAACAACGGCAACGGTTTGTGCTTCCATGGCTAGTACGGCCATGAAAATCATGCAAACAGTCAATACTCTCTTCATATTATTTTAAATTTAGTTGAATTTAATATTGTGAAATTCAACTATTTAATGCAGTAAAATCCAATTTGGCTATTTAAATTGTATACAAATTAAATACACAAAATTTTCAGCGCTTTGTCAAGTAAATAGTGTATTAATTGGAAAATCAGCCAACTAAAAACAGCAACGTTTCCAAATAACTACCCGTTAGAAGAATTCTATAAGACCGGATATATGCAAAAGTGATTTGTATATAAATCCACGAAAGTGCAAGCTTGCCGGAAACGGATTCTTCTGGTATGAATTGTTATCGTAATCGACTGCTGAGAATGGGAATTATTCTGGCTAGCGCTGTTCTATTTTTGAAGGGATATTTGATGATTCAAGCTGTTAAAATCCTGCTCCCTTTATAAAAATGCTCTCCGCCATACAATGCGGGTTTTGGTATTTTATATCCTTGATGTCTAATTCGAATTTGCCCTGCAAGCCTGAGTCTCTGCCCACTTCACAATAAATGCAACGTTGATTGCATCTATCGGTTAAGTTGATAGTTACCAGTCGTAGCACCAAATTGTCTCTCAGGATTGAAGTAATTATTCTAATGATCGACTGCCTTTTTGAAAAACATGTTTCTAATGAAAATTATTTACTCTTTAATTTCCGGAAAGGTAGTGGAAACTTCCTCATCCTCATCCTCTTCCTCATCCTCATCCCCCATGTCATTCATAAGCAATGTTGGCTGGGGACCTTCATGCCGGTAATTCACGGCCAGCACTGCGCCTACTATTAATCCCATCAGGTGGGATTCAAATGACATATCAGGCCGGTAGGGGAAAATGCCCCATACCATGCTTCCATAAACGAAGATTACAAGAAGGGAGATAGCAAGCATGTTAATATTTTTGCGGACGATGCCGCTGAAAAAGAGAAACGATGCAAAGCAATAGATTTGTCCGCTTACCCCAACATGATAGGCAGGTCGGGCGAGGAGCCATACAAGGACTCCGGTAACCAGCCATGAAAATAAAACAACACGCCAGGCGACTTTCTGGTAAAAATAGAAGATTGCAGTGAGGAGAAAAAAAAAGGGAATTGTGTTGTTTATCAGGTGATTAAAATTGGCATGAACGAAAGGGCATGTGAAAATGCCAATCAGACCGCTAAATCGCCGTGGAAATATCCCAAAATAGTAAAGATCAAGACCATCGGCAACCTGGTATATAAATACAAGCCAGATGAAAAAAAGGATAATGGCTGGTGGTATAAGGCTCAGTATGAACCTTTTGTATTCAATGTCGGGTTCTTTTGGCAAGAAAAAAAAGTGACAAGTGACGAGTGACGAGAGACAAGTGACGAGAGACAAGTGACGAGTGACAAGTGACAAGTGACAAGTGACAAGTGACAAGTTAAACCCGATTGGATTTGCTTGTCCCTTGTCCCTTGTCCCTTGTCCCTTGTCCCTTGTCCCTATTTCAGTTTCGGCCGTAAATTCCGTACCTGCTGACCAGCCTGCCACATCTCGGATTCACGGAGTTCCTTGAGTTCGATTTCAAGCAATTCCTTATAATTGGAACTTCCGGTAGATTCAAGAACACGTTTTGTTTCAGCGCCGGTCTTCACTCTATCGTACAATTCGTTGAAAACGGGAAGGGTAGCATCTTTGAACTTCGGCCTCCAGTCGAGTGCACCCCGCTGTGCTGTTGCACTGCAATTGGAATACATCCAGTCCATTCCGTTTTCATCCACCAGGCGGATGAGGCTTTGGGTCAGCTCTTCCACGGTTTCATTGAAAGCTTCACTGGGGCTGTGTCCGTGTTTGCGCAGGACCTGGTACTGGGCATCCATAATGCCTGCCAGTGCTCCCATAAGCACTCCCCGTTCACCGGTGAGATCGCTGTATACTTCACTTTCGAAGGTAGTAGGGAAAAGGTAACCTGAACCAATGGCAATCCCGATTGCGACTGTACGTTCAAATGCACGGCCCGTTGCATCCTGGAAAACGGCAAAGCTTGAATTGATCCCGGCACCGGCCAGGAAATTGCGCCTTACACTGGTTCCGGAGCCCTTGGGAGCTACAAGAATAACATCCACATCAGCCGGAGGTATAACCCCTGTTTGTTCCTTATAGGTAATCGAAAATCCATGTGAAAAATAAAGCGCATCCCCCTTTTTCAGGCAGGGTTTCAGAATGGGCCAAATTGTGCGCTGAGCAGCATCTGACACCAGGTATTGAATAATGGTACCCTTGCTAGCCGCTTCCTCAATCGGGAACAATGTTTTGCCGGGTACCCAACCATCTTTTACTGCCTTATCCCAGTCCGATTTGAACTCAGGAGCCTGGCCGATGATCACGTTGATGCCGTTTTCTTTCATGTTCATTGCCTGTGCAGGTCCCTGAACACCGTATCCGATAACAGCTACAACCTCGTTTTTCAGAATTTCCTGTGCTTTTTTCAGCGGAAATTCTTCCCGTGTAATAACATCCTCAACTACACCTCCAAAATTAATTTTTGCCATAATGTAATAATTATTAATTGATTAAATGATTAAGCATATTCGATCGTGTTATCACCGGCTTGTTGTAAATAGCTGGTGAACAGTTCTTTATTTGATTTTGTCACGGCAATCCGTCCCGATCTTGTAAACTGCAAAAGGCCATAATTGTTCAGGACATCGAAAAGAGCCTGTGTTTCTTCTTTATGACCGGTTAGTTCAATGACCGTATATTCTGGCCTTACCTCCAGTATCCGAGCATGGTATGCGCGGATGGTCTCCTCAATTATGTTCCCGTCCAACAGCGTTTTGGTGGGAACTTTGTACAGGGCAATTTCCTGGTGGATCACCTCTTCTTCAGAATGACTGAAGGCTTTCAGTACTTCCACGAGTTTTTCAATCTGACGAACCACTTTTTCCACTTTTTCCGGTGTGTCGTGAACCACAATGGTAAACTTATGGATACCGGGCAATGCCGAGCCTGAAACTGTCAGACTTTCGATGTTCACCTGCCTCCGGGTAAATATAATGGTGATCCGGTTTAATAATCCAATATGATTTTCTGAAAAGGCAGAGATGGTATACGTTTGTTTTCCATCTCCGGTACTGCCGTTCAGTTTTTTTCCGTCTGACATAACAATTACAGTTTAGGTTCAAGAATTACTTCTGATACCGATGCGCCTGTAGGCACCATCGGGAATACATTATCTTCTTTTTCAATGGAGACTTCAAGCAGATAAGGTCCCTTGTAATCCAGCATTTCCTGTATGGCTGAAGCTAACTGGGGCCGTTCAAGGACCTTCTGACCCTTAATCCCGAACCCTTCTGCCACCTTAATGAAGTCAGGGTTCAGCAAATATGTTTCTGAATATCTTTTTTCAAAAAACATTTGCTGCCATTGCCGTACCATTCCAAGATATTTGTTGTTCATCAATACAATTTTTACAGCGGCTTGTGTTTGGTTAATGGTACCCAGTTCCTGGATTGTCATTTGCAGTCCGCCGTCCCCGACAAAAAGAATAACCTGTTTGTCCGGGGCCCCGATCTTCGCTCCATGTGCGGCAGGAAGTCCGAAACCCATTGTTCCCAGGCCCCCGGAAGTAACAAAGCTGCGTTTATTCTTATAGTTAAAGTATCTGGATGCCACCATCTGGTGCTGGCCGACATCGGTGACCGCTATGGCGTCACCTTTTGTTTTTTCATTGATAATCTGGAGAACCTCACCCATTGTCAATCCGGGCTTTTGAGGGAACAGGTCCTTGCTGATGACCTTTTCGTATTCAATCTTATCCGTTTCATGGAATTCATTGATCCACTCATCATGGCTTCGCTTGCTGATCAAATCAGTCAGAAGGGGAAGTGTGTCCTTTACATCACCGTGAACGGCAACATCCGCCTTTATGACCTTGCTGATTTCAGCATCATCGATTTCCATATGGATAATCGTCGCCTGCCTTGCATATGTTTTTACATCACCGGTAACCCTGTCATCGAATCGCATGCCGATGCCAATCAGCAGGTCGCACTCATTCGTCTTTCGATTCGTGGAATAATTTCCGTGCATACCGAGCATACCCACATTTAAAGGGTGCTTGCGGGGCAATGCACAGGCCCCGAGAATTGTCCAGGCCGTAGGAATACCTGCTTTTTCGATAAAGGTCAGGAATTCCTGTTCTGCCTCACCAAGAATGACGCCCTGGCCTACAAGCACATATGGTTTTTTTGCTTTGTTGATGAGGGCAGCAGCTTCCCGGATCGGGTCCATATCTATTTTCGGTTTGGGAACGTAACTCCTGATCTTCGTACATTTATGGTATTCAAAATCAAGCATGCCAAACTGTGCATTTTTTGTTATATCTATAAGAACAGGACCGGGCCGGCCGGTCCTGGCAAGATAAAAAGCCTGGGCCATTATCGATGGGATCTCTTCAGCTTTTGTAACAAGGTAATTCCATTTAGTCACTGGCATGGAAATGCCGATCACATCCGTTTCCTGGAAAGCATCTGTCCCGAGAAGCCCGGCAGATACCTGTCCCGTAATGCATACCACCGGCGTTGAATCAATCTGCGCATCGGCAATCCCGGTAATAAGGTTGGTTGCCCCCGGGCCGGATGTTGCCATGCACACTCCTACCTGTCCGGTAACCCTTGCATAACCCTGGGCCGCATGGATGGCGCCCTGTTCATGCCGTGTAAGGATATGTCTTAACTGGTCGGGGTAATTCATCAGTGCATCATACGCGGGCATAATAGCCCCGCCCGGATATCCGAAAATGGTAGTAACACCTTCATTGATAAGGCTCAGCATAATAGCTTCAGCCCCTGTTACACGTATTGTTTTGGGAATATCCAGGGTTTCTTCTGTATTTTCTTTTGTCGCTTTCATACAAGAAAATTAATACCGTTATTAAATTATTGGATCAAGAGTTTTCTCAACAAACCGGGATTACTTAAGTTCTCTGACAGCGCCCGTGTCAGCGGATGTGACCATGCTGGCATAGGCCTGAAGTGCTTTGGAAATCTGCCGGTTTCGGCTGGCTGGCTTATAGCCTTCCTTTGCCTGTTTCTGTCTGCGTTTATCAAGCTCCCCCGGAGGGAGCACCACATTGACACTCCGGGCGGGTATATCGATTTCGATAGTATCTCCATCCATTACAAGTGCGATTTCGCCACCGGCAGCCGCTTCCGGCGATACATGCCCGATGGACAATCCGGATGTGCCTCCTGAAAAACGGCCGTCGGTAAACAGGGCGCAATCCTTGCCCAATCCTTTTGACTTGATATACGAAGTAGGATAGAGCATTTCCTGCATACCCGGTCCCCCTCTCGGACCTTCATAACGGATCACCACCACATCTCCTGATTTTACTTTCCCTTCCAGTATCCCATCGCAGGCATCATCCTGTGATTCGAAAACACGGGCAGTTCCTTTAAATTTGAAAATAGAGGGGTCAACACCTGCAGTTTTCACCACAGAACCGTCCCGGGCAATGTTGCCATACAATATAGCCAATCCGCCATCCTTGAAATAGGCGTGGTCTATGTTGCGGATGCATCCGTTTTCGCGATCGAGATCCGGTTCCTTAAACATCACCCCCTGGCTGCCCATCTTCAGGTTTTTAATTCCGGCGGGAGCGCTGGCATATATGCTTTTAGCCTCCGGATCCACAGATTCTCTTTCCAGATCATACTGGACAATGGCTTCGCCAAGTGTCAGCAAATCCACGCGCCGTGCTGACTTGTCCACCAATCCTCCTTTTTCCAGTTCGCCCATGATGGCGAGGATACCTCCCGCCCGGTTCACATCCTCTACGTGATAGGATGAACTGGGAGCCACCTTGCACAAAACCGGAATTTTACGGGATAACTGGTCAATATCTTTCATTTTAAAATCAACTTCCGCCTCACGGGCAATTGCCAGCAAGTGCAGTACTGTGTTGGTTGATCCTCCCATGGCGATATCAAGCGCCATCGCATTCATGAAGGCGGTACGGGTAGCAATAGACCGGGGAAGAACAGAAGCATCTCCTTCTTCATAATATTTTTTGGTAAGGATCACGATCTGACGGGCTGCTTTTTCGAACAGAGCCTTGCGGTTTTTGTGGGTTGCCACAATAGTACCATTCCCCGGAAGGGCTAAGCCGATGGCTTCATTCAGGCAGTTCATGGAATTGGCGGTGAACATCCCGGAACATGAACCGCAGGTCGGACAGGATTCCCTTTCCACAATCCGCAATTCTTCTTCGGAAATGTTATCATCGGCGGCCATCACCATGGTATCCACGAGATCGTATTTCTTAGTGCCCACTGTACCCGCTTCCATCGGACCCCCTGAAACAAAAACGGTGGGAATATTCAGGCGCATGGCAGCCAGAAGCATGCCGGGAGTGATCTTGTCGCAGTTGCTGATGCAGATCATGCCATCCACCTTATGGGCATTGATCATGTATTCCACGCTGTCGGCAATCAGGTCGCGTGAAGGCAGTGAATAGAGCATACCATCATGGCCCATGGCAATTCCATCATCAATGGCAATTGTATTGAATTCCGCGGCATAACATCCTTCTTTTTCAATGATTGCCTTCACTTCCTGACCGATTTCATGAAGATGGGTATGGCCCGGAACAAACTGCGTGAATGAATTTACCACGGCAATAATGGGCTTACCCATTTGTTCCTCCTTCATTCCGGCAGCACGCCATAAGCTGCGCGCTCCTGCCATGCGGCGACCTTCTGTCGTGGCGGCGCTCCTTAATTTTATCTTCATAGTTTTTCAGGCATATAACCGGTTAAATACGTATTAAATCAAAAAAGCCACTCTTACTAAAGAATGGCTCGGTATCTTGGGTATAGAGTAAACCATTCTCAACTTGTTTGGCTAAGCACCAATACAAGAATAGAAAGGTTCACGCTAATCATGATATTTCTCATGTTTTTATTTTGGGCAAATATATAGAATAAAGTGAATAAAAAAAAAGCGTTTTCTAAAAAATAAAAATTATAAATGATTAATTATAAATTAGGAATTGTTTCAGGCATCTCAAACAGTGCAAATACCAAAGATTGTAGAAATGTTTTCATGAAGGCCGGTGATTTCAAAAAAATTCATTCCAAATTCATAATTCCTCATTCCTCATTCATAATTCATAATTCATAATTCATAATTCATAATTCATAATTCATAATTCATAATTCATAATTCATAATTCATAATTCATAATTCATAATTCATAATTCATAATTCATAATTCATAATTCATAATTCATATTTTGATATATCCAAACATATATTCTTTTTCAGGTAACCTGTACCGTTCCTTTTCCACCGGGGTCAATTCATCCAGGTAATTCTTTCCCGGAATTTTGAAACCGGCTTCACCCACTCGCTGAAGGTAATCGGTGCCATACAACCTGTAATGGTCTTTTTGCCTGAAGTGTTTTTCACGCCCGGCAGCAGTTGTAATAGAAGCATCTTCATAGGTGTGTTCCATCGAATAATTTGCAGGTACCTGGAGAATCGCAGATCCTCCCTTCTTCAGTACCCTGAATATTTCTCCGATCGCCTTCCGGTCATCAGGTACATGTTCCAAAACATGATTGCAAATGATCATATCAAATTCGCCATCGGCAAAAGGCATACTTTGGATATCAAGCCTGACATCTGCCAGGGGAGATTCCAAATCTGCCGTTATATACGTCAGGTTCGGCATTTTCCGGAAGATTTTATAAAAACACTGTTCCGGAGCTACATGCAATACTTTAAGGGGCTTAATGAAAAAATCCGTCCTGTTTTTCAGGTATAGCCACATCAGCCGATGACGTTCAAGGGAAAGACATTTCGGACAAAGTACATTTTTACGCACCTTGTTATAGCCGTAGGGCAATAATTTCCGAAAGGTTCCCCCGCATACCGGGCATTCAACCCTGTCGCCCCGATAAAAAACGGCGGCAAACCGCATAAAGACAAGGCTTATTCTAATAAGCCACGGACGCGGTACAATGTTTATAAAGAGGGGAATAATTTTTTTCATAGGTAAAAACGGCAGCCAAATGTAAGAAATTTTATAGCTATTTTCGTGTCCGAAAAAATCTATCATTTATGCGACCATTTAAGGTATTGGGTATACAACAGATTGCCATTGGCAATGAATCAAAGGAAAAACTTCAGAAATTCTGGATTGATATTATGGGACTCGAAAAAACCGGGACATATACAAGTGAACGGGAGAATGTGGATGAAGACATCCTTCGTGCAGGCAGCGGTGCCCACGCGGTTGAAATTGATATCATGCAACCGGTGAATGCGGAAAAGTCACCCCGGGTTCACGATCCGAAGCTCAATCACATCGGGTTGTGGATCGATGATCTGCCAAAAGCGGTTGAGTGGCTGACAGCCCAGGGAGTCCGATTTACCCCGGGGGGAATTCGCAAAGGAGCCTCGGGATATGATGTTTGCTTTATTCATCCCAAAGGCAATGAAGAGTTTCCGATTTGCAGTGAAGGAGTGCTTGTGGAACTCGTTCAGGCACCAGGGGGGAAATTATGAATGATGAATGATGAATGATGAATGGAGGAACTGGTGACTGGAGAGGCGTCAGCACTCGTCACTCGTCACTCGTCACTTGTCACTATTAATATTTCCTTTGTATATATCATAAAAGTTAATAGTTTTGCACCGCCGGGTAAGTCTCATACGGCCAGCTCCTGCTGAATCCCCCCAGGTCCGGAAGGAAGCAAGGGTAGGCGGTTGTAGCGGTGCGATATGATAAGCTTGCCCGGTTTTTTTATTAAACGGATTGATGAAAAAACCTATATTTGTCTATATTCATTTTAAATTCAGTGAAAATGGAAGATAAAAATTCCAACCCGCTAAAACATGCCATGACGTATGGCGCAATTATTGGCCTTATCCTGGTAGTATATAGTGTTTTATTGTATCTTACCGGATTGACATTCAATAAGGGCATGGGGTTAATTCAATACATTGTCCTTATCGGTGGTATTTATTTAGGAACAAAAGCATATCGCGACAAGGTACTGGGGGGTTATATCAAATATGGCAAGGCGCTGATGTTTGGACTGATCATTTCCGTATTTGTCGGAATCATTACTATATTCTTTAATTTCATTATGCTGCGGTATATCGATCCGGGTTTGATTGAAAAATATATGGCCATCATGGAGGAACAATTTCAGAACAGCCGGTTCTTCCCAGCTGACCAGATGGATGAAATGCTTGACAGATCACGTGAATCCATGACGGCAATATGGTCTCTGCCAGCTGGTGTATTTGTTTTTTCATTGTTTGGATTTGTCTTTTCGCTCATTACTTCGGCGTTTCTGAAAAAGGACCCGAACCCCTTCGCTTAAAGGAACAATTCACATGACTGCACCCAACATCTCCGTAGTTGTACCCCTGTTCAATGAAGCAGAATCACTTCCTGAACTTCTGAAATGGATCAGGCAGGTAATGGACGATCATAAATTTACCTACGAAGTCATTCTTGTGGATGATGGCAGCAATGACGGGTCCTGGCAGGTTATCGAAGAAATCGCCAAAGATAATCCTGCCATTCGGGGCATAAAGTTCAGGCGAAATTATGGTAAATCTGCTGCGCTGCATTGTGCATTTCAGGCCTCAAGGGGCGATGTGGTAATTACCATGGATGCAGACCTGCAGGATAGTCCGGATGAGATACCCGGCCTCTATGCCATGATCCGTGAAGGTTATGACCTGATCTCAGGATGGAAGAAAAAAAGATACGATAATACGCTTACAAAGAACCTGCCCAGCAGGTTATATAATTGGACTGCCCGCCGGTTTAGCGGCATAAACATTCACGACTTCAATTGCGGTTTAAAGGCATACCGGCGCGAGGTGGTGAAATCAATCGAAGTGTATGGAGAAATGCACCGCTATATTCCCTTTATTGCCAAGAAAGCCGGTTTTAAGGCCATTGGCGAAAAGATAGTCCAGCACAGGAAACGACAGTTCGGAGTCACTAAATTCGGCCTCGAACGATTTATCAACGGTTATCTCGACTTGTTGACCATTTCCTTTATTTCTCGTTTTGGAAGGCGGCCCATGCATTTTTTTGGAACGATGGGAACAGTGATGTTCCTTGTTGGCTCTGGTATGGCTGCATTTCTGGGGATTGATAAACTTATCAGGGTAGCGCGGCACATTCCTGCAAAGCTGGTAACCCAGAGCCCCTATTTCTACATCGGACTTACCGCCATGATCATCGGTACACTGCTCTTTATGGCCGGATTCCTCGGAGAACTCATCTCACGCACTTCAGCCGACCGGAACGTGTATCATATTGAAAAGGAAATTTAGGCAGGGACGAGGGACAAGGGAGAACATCCACGGCAGGGAATTACGATTTACGATTTACGATTTACGATTGAAGCGCCTACGGTATTGTAGAAAAAGAGACATAAAAGGGCAAAATAAAAATGTACTTCTCCATAGTTGTTCCAACATTTTCCCGCACGGATGAGGTTAATGAACTGTTAACCAGCCTTATGGAACAGCAGGATAAAAATTTCGAAGTAATTATTGCCGATGGAAGCCTTGACGATTCAGTCGGAAAATTAATTCAGAAATTTCAAGGCAAACTGTCCTTAATTTATCTGTATAAAAAAGGATTGGGAATCAGCGAATCCAGAAATTGGGGAGTAGAAAATGCAAAAGGCGATTTCATAGTTTTCTTTGATTCAGATTGTGTGATACCTCCTCACTATTTTACCGAAGTGCTCAAATTTCTGCTTGTCCATCCAATGGATGCATACGGCGGTCCGGATAAAGCAAATGAAAATTTCAATTCTGTACAAAAGGCGATCAGTTATGCCATGACATCTTTCTTTACCACTGGCGGCATCAGGGGAAGGAAAAGTCATGTTGGGCAATATCAGCCGCGCAGCTTCAATATGGGGATAAAAAGACAGGTTTTTAATGATTTGAACGGATTCAGCGGTTTAAAGGTATCGGAAGATATCGATTTAAGCATGCGGTTGAAAAAAAAGGGATATTCCTCTGCACTTATTGAGAATGCCTATGTATATCATAAACGCCGTTCTACATTTTATAAATTTTTCAGACAGGTATTCTCGTTCGGCAGTGGAAGAATTGATCTTCAGAAGATCCATGGAAATGCCTTAAAACCCGTCCATCTCTTGCCCTCACTGTTCGTTTTATATATACTGGGTGGATTAATTCTAAGCTTGTTTTCGAAACTGATTTTCACTATTTGGACCTTATCGATTGTTGTTTATGCAATCGCCATATGTATTGATGCATCTGTTCAATACCATAATCTGACAATAGGATTGATGAGCGCCTATGCCGCGCTGGTTATGCTTCTGGGATACGGAAGCGGTATGTTAAAGGCCATCTTTATGCGGTTCGTTTTCGGAAGCACAAAGGAGAGTGAAAAACCGGAGATTACGAAAGGCAGTTAGGCTGTAGGGTGTAGGCTGTAGGGTGTAGGCTGTAGGCTGGAAAGTCTTCGGCGTTCGGCGTTGGGTGTTCGATGTTCAGTGTTTTTTTACGAAAAATAATATCGAACAAAGCTTGTCCCGATTTATCGGGAGAACACTGAATATCGAACACTGAAGGCTCCATACTGCAAAACTGCAAAACTGCAAAACTGCAAAACTGCAAAACTGCAAAACTCCTCTCCCTACTTCACCCGTTCATCGTACGTTTTACCCATTGAAAAGTCATCCCCTTTCAGGCGGCGCATCAGGGACTGCTTAAGGGAATGAAATATAATAATATGCACATCCTCTGTGATCTCCATATCCTGCACCGGAGCATGGATCACAAGCTCCGCCAGTTCTTTGATTTTCCCGCCCTTATAACCGCAAAAAGCAACAGTTTTTGCACCCTGTGTCTTTGCATATTGCATAGCCTTTACCACATTGGCTGAATTGCCACTCCCTGAAATGCCAATGACTATATCCTCTTTTCTTAAGAACGCCTTTAACTGCTCAATAAATATCTCCTCATACGACAGGTCATTGGAAATTGCCATCATCCCGGAATCATTGTCATTCAGGCACTGAACCCTGAAACGTTTGTCAAGCTGGTACGATATACCTTTCAGAAAATCGCCGGTTACGTGCGATGCTGTTGCCCCGCTGCCACCGTTTCCGAATATGAAAACAGTATTCCCATGCTCCCTGGCCTGCATTAGCAAGCCTGCCAGTTTTTCAATTGAATCTGTATCCACCTCGTCGAGCGTTTGTGACAGGCGTTTAAAATAATCGCTGAATTCAGAATTCTTCATCCGCAAAATATATAAGTTTCGATCCTTCGCGTTCAAATGCAAATGGAAATGGTTCCAGCGGTTTCAGGTTTTCAACCAGACGGGATTGCTTTTCCTTTTCACAATAAAAAAGCATGAAGCCCCCGCCCCCTGCGCCTAATAACTTCCCACCCGTGGCCCCGGCGTTCATACCGGCATTATAAATGTCATTTATCGCAGTGTTGCTGATCTGTGAAGCCAGTTTTTGTTTTAAAATCCAGTTTTCATGAAGCAACGGACCCACATCAGCCAGGTTTTCACTGAACAGGCAGTCCCTCATATTAAAAACAAGGGATACCATGGACTTGAGAATGCCGAATTTCTCATCCTGGGATGCGTTCTTTTTTTGTTCCGTTAATATATCCGAAGCCTTGCGCTGGTTGCCCACATAAAACATCAAAAGGTTATCCTGCAATGCTTTATATATTTCATTCCTGATATACAGGGGTTCCACAAGAACCGATCCATTGGAGTTGAAATGAATGATATTCAACCCTCCGAAAGCCGCGGCATATTGATCCTGCTTTCCAATAGGTTCCCCCAGTATATCGATTTCTATTTCGCTTGCTTCCCTTGCCAGTTGTTCGTGTGACACATATTGTCTTTTCACTGCATACAGGCAGTGGAGCAAACCGACGGTAAAGGAAGAAGAGGAACCCATTCCGGTTCCGGAAGGGATATCAGCAATTGAACTGATTTCAATGCCTCCGGTGATCCCTGTTTTTCGCATGGATTCACGCAGCAGGGGATGCTTAAGTTCCTCAAGATGATTTACGGTTTCTGTTTCGGAATATTTCACCCTGATCTGTCCGGGAAAAAAAAACTTATGCGAGGAAATGTACATGTATTTGTTGATACTGGTGCTTAACACTGCGCCTTGAGACCGGGAGTAAAAAGTTTCCATGTCAGAGCCACCCCCTACAAAACTGATCCGGAAGGGTGTACGCGTGATTATCATGAGCCTTGTGCATTTATGATCATGTCAGCGAATTTACTTTCTTTTTCTATCAATTGATATTCATCGGTTTTTCTTTTTTCAACAAGCAGCGCAATGTCCGCCAGCGATCTTTCGCGCCAGACATAATACTCCTCCATCCGCTTCATAAATACATCATGGTCTAACGTTGTAAAAAGCCTGAGATCAGCCACCTCACGTATAGCCGGCGAACTGAGTGCAACAACTCCTTCTACCAGAATTACACGAACTCCCTGGGGATTGAGAATAAGCGGAAGGGCATTTCGTTCCGGATGATTTACATAGGTAGCTTTATACAAGGTATCCCCGGCCATTAGCTTTTTGAGATCGGTTTCAATGTTTGGCAGTTGAAAGCGTTCATACACATCCATACCTTCTTTCCGACCGGATTCGGGTAAAAGCCAGGTATCCAGGGAAACGGTGAGGGTAGCCTGGCCTTTCTTTTCGAAAGCAAGCCGAAGATAGGAAGCCAATGTGCTTTTACCCGTACGTGCATTGCCGCCGATTAATATCACCCACGGCCGGCGCTCTTTAAATTGCCTGAACCTGGTGAAGATTTTATCAAACCACAAACGAAGGGGATCATCAACAATAAAATCAACGGCTTCTGCCAGGTTGTTGAACATATAATCGGGAAAAACCCTGATTTTCTTAATGCCATATCCCGTTCTTACCCCCACGGTTGTACATCCGGCATTTATTCCAGCCTGGATATCCCGTTCCGAATCCCCGATCATATAGGAATCTCCGGTGCTGATATTGAAATCTTCCGCTGCCTTTCTGAACATGCCTGTCCGTGGTTTACGACAATCACATTCTATTTTGTATTTGGGATTTTCTTCGGGAAACCCTTTGTCGGGATGATGGGGACAGTAATAAATTCCATCCAGCCATGCCTTGTGCTGACCGAGAATTGTTTCCATACTTCGATGAATGGAACGAATATCCTCCTCGGTACAGAGATTACGCGCAATGGCACTCTGGTTTGTAACAACGATGGACAGGTAACCCGACTGGTTAATTTTACGAACCGCAGCGGGTGTGAATTCAAATAATTCAAGTTCTTCCGGTTTGCTGATATAGCTTCTTTCCACGTTTAAAACGCCATCCCGGTCGAGAAATACCGCTTTCTGCGGAAATTCGTAACTGCTGCTCCTTATGCGGCCCGATTCAAGATCCTGCCTGACCTTTTCCAGTCGATCGGGCGTACCCATATCTTTGAGGTATTCAGTGGTTTTGTATCCGAACATTGACAGCTGACTGATAACATGGGGAAAAATATCATGTCCAAAATCCGCTTTACGACCCTTTTCAAGAAAGGAAAAAATTTTGGGTGTAAGCACATAAACGCCGGCATTTACAAGGTTGTGATAGGATTGTTGAGGATCATGAGGTTTGGAATGAAAGGCGATGACCCGGCCCGATGAATTAATTTCCACAAGGTCACTGTCGTAGGGATGATCATTCGGATGCAGAACCAGTGTACAATCACTGTACTTTAACTGGTGAAAAGCAATCAGCCTGGAAAGGTCCATATTGATCATCACATCCCCGTAAAATACAATGAAGTCCCCCGTGATCCATTTTTCAATTTCCTTGATTCCTCCAACAGTACCAAGGGGCGTAATTTCTTCATAATATGTAATAGTGACTCCGAACCGGGAACCGTCTCCAAAGTAATTTATAACCGGAGCTTTCAGGTAACTGACAAGAATAATTATATCCTTCACCCCGTATTTTGCCAGGAGATCAACCTGGTGATGCAATAAGGGTTTATCCCGGACCAGCAACATGGGTTTCGGAATGTCAAGGGTCATCTCCCCCAGTCGGGTGCCCTTGCCCCCGGCAAGAATTACTGCCTGCATAGATTATTCATCAAACCGGTTTAAAGTAAACGTGAAAATACAAATTTAAACCGATTTTTGCTTCTATTCCTTATAGGCTTGTTCATGAACGCTTTTCACTGCGCGACCGGAAGGATCATTCTGGTTCCGGAAAGATTCATCCCAAGCAAGGGCTTCCGCAGTGCTGCAAGCCACCGAAGGAACCGAAGGCACGCAGGCGGCAGCAGATTCAGAAGGAAAATGCTCGCTGAATATAGAACGGTAATAGTATTCTTCCTTGTTCCTGGGCGTATTGACAGGAAACCGGAACCGGGCAGTATCCAGCATTTCATCGGTAACTGCCGCAGTTGTAATCTTTTTTAACATGTCGATCCATCCATACCCCACTCCATCCGAAAACTGCTCTTTCTGCCGCCATGCAACACTTTCGGGAAGATAGTCCTCAAATGTTTTTCGCAGGATCCATTTTTCCATTTTTCCATTTTTGGCCATCTTATCTTCCGGATTCAGCCGCATGGCAACATCCATAAATTCCTTGTCAAGAAAGGGAACTCTGCCTTCCACACCCCATGCTGCAAGTGATTTATTCGCACGAAGACAGTCATACAGGTAAAGTTTGTTCAGCTTTCGGATTGTTTCTTCATGAAATTCCTTCGCATTCGGTGCCTTATGGAAATACAGGTAACCCCCGAATATCTCATCAGCTCCTTCTCCCGATAAGACCATTTTAACTCCCATTGATTTTATTACCCTGGCCATTAAGTACATGGGAGTCGAAGCCCTGACGGTTGTCACATCATAGGTTTCAAGATAATAAATTACATCGCGCAAGGCATCCAGTCCCTCCTGCACTGTAAAATGAATCTCATGATGAACAGTACCGATGTGTTCTGCAACCTTTTTCGCCGCAATAAGGTCGGGAGATCCTTCAAGCCCAACCGCAAAAGAATGCAATGTGGGCCACCATGCATCTTTTTCGTCATTTGTTTCGATGCGGTGTGCAGCGTATTTACGGGCTATGGCGGAGATAATGGAACTGTCAAGTCCACCTGACAACAATACACCGTATGGCACATCTGACATCAGCTGCCGGTGAACTGCACTTTCAAGTGCATCGCGCAGTTCGTCCACATTGGATTTATTATCTTTCACCGCATCATAGGACATCCAGTCGCGTAAATACCATTTTTTTACCTCTCCATCCCCGCTGAAGAAATAGTGGCCGGGAGGAAATACCTCAATTTTATTGCAGGTTCCTTCAAGAGCCTTGAGCTCTGAGGCAAAATAATAATTGCCGTATACATCCCATCCCATGTACAAAGGAATAATACCAATATGATCGCGCGCTACCATATAACTGTCCGTATCCTCATCATACAAAACAAAAGCAAAGATACCATTAAGATCCTCAAGAAAATCCTTGCCTTTATCGCGATAAAGAGCAAGAATAACCTCACAATCGGAGAATGTCTGAAAATCATAGGAATCCTTGTACCGCTCTCGGATGGACTGATGGTTGTAAATTTCCCCGTTAACGCCCAGAACAAGTTTCCTGTCTTTGCTGTATAGGGGCTGTCCACCCGAAGCAGGATCAACGATGGATAGCCGCTCATGTGTAATAATCGCCTTATCACCGCAATATATTCCCGACCAGTCGGGCCCCCTGTGACGAACTTTTTTCGACATCTCAAGCAGTTTAGGCCTTAGCTCGCGTGTGCTTGTCTTTAAATCAAAAACTCCAATAATGCCGCACATATCTTTTGCTTTGTTAAGTATAATTCATATCGGCAACAAAATTAAGACAATTATTTAATAGGTAATGCTATTCCCCTTGATAATTTACCGAAATGCAAGACAAATCACATTTTTACTTACACTTTATAACTTTTATGTCCATTTTTTTAACTTTCATTAAGTTGCATGCTTCATAGAAGGATCCAAAAAGTGTGAATCGTATAACACTCTTTTATAATTATGTAATGCATTCCCACCCGATGTTCACGAACTTTGTCCGGTGATTAATTAACTAAAAACGGAAATCAAAGAATGATCTGTTACGAGAAATTTTGATTATAACCGAAAAAGACGAAAAGATCATCTTACTTATTCAAAAACCATAAAATTTTAAAAAATGAAAACAAAGACAAATATGGTCAGCATAGTGATTGTGTTGTTATCAACAACTCTGTTCTTATCTGCCGTAAAAGCGTCGGATAATGATCCTAAGAAAAAACCGGAGATTAAAACCGGTGCATTGAGAATGAATGCCGGATATCCCGATTTGCGGATGGTTGAATTGGGTATTCAATATATGCCCACTTTTTACTCCCTCGACTTTAATTCGGAAAACGGGGATGTTATAAAAGGGTCCGTAACGATGGCGCATGGCTTTGGTGGAATGTTAGCTATTAATTTCAGTCCGCATGTAGGCGTTCAGGGTGAAGTTGATTATTACCAGGCCACTCAGAAATACAAAGATCAGAGTGTGAGCAACGAGGTAAAAATCAAATACCTTGATATACCGGTAATGCTTTCCCTGAATACAAATAAAACTGCCAGGCTAAATCTGAATGCCGTGGTCGGACCCCAGTTCGGAATAAACGTGGGTTCAGACATTAATTCATCGGGTACCGGAACAACATCTGCTACAGTGGCTGCCAAAAAAGGGGATATAGGAGCTGCTTTTGGAGCTGGCCTTGAATTTGCTCTTGACGAAGGACACAATGTACGGCTGGATCTCGGATACCGTGGATTCTACGGCTTTGTGAAAATGGATGCTGATAAGTCTGGCAGCGATACTTATAATGTTGTGGTTTCTGCCAACCGTAAAACCAATGGCGCTTATGTAAGGCTTACCTTCTTATTCTGATAAGATTTTATATGAAAGTGTGAAAGATACAACACAATTTTATTATTGTGTAACACATTCCAAACCAAAGATAATCAACTTTGTATTGATAATTTAAACGTAAAAAAATGAACAAACCTATTTTAATACTGACCCTGGCAGGATTTATAGCAGCAAGTGTGCTTAATTCCTGCAACCAGTCTTCGTCAAAAATTAACAATAAGGAAGATAAATTGTTAAAAGAACAGGAAGATGTTGTCGAAGCCAAACAGGATCTTAATCAGGCTGTGAGGGATTCCGTCCGGCAGTTCAAGATCGATGCTCAAACCTCGATCAGTGAGAACAATCGGAAAATAGATGAATTCCGGCAAAAGATTGCCAATGGGAAAAAATCTACGAGGGATAAATATGAAACCAAAATCTCGGAGCTGGAACGTAAAAATGAAGATCTTCAGAAAAGGCTTGATGAATTCAATGACGACAGCAGTGAGAAGTGGGCTTCCTTTAAGCGCGAATTTAACCACGACATGAATGAAATAGGAAATTCACTGCAGGATATGACAAAAGACAATGTGGATTAAAATCGATTAAATCTATATATTAATCTGTATTTGAGTTATTTAACTAATAAAACCAATCCAAATGAGTAGTTTGCTGTATATCATAGCGGTAATATTGGTCATAGCATGGCTGATAGGATTCGTTGGATTTCATGCCGGTGGAATTATCCATGTGCTTCTGGTGTTAGCAGTCATTGCTGTACTATTCAGAATCATTGGGGGAAACAGACCCGTCTGATACCAAAAAGGCAGGCAAATCGGGAAAACCGGTTGCGCCTGCCTGATTTTAATTTTTTTATTCACTATTTAATAATAATTCATTATGAGTTCAGGAAGAGTTGTTTTAGGTCTGCTGGCTGGAGTAGCCGCAGGAGCTTTGCTGGGAGTATTGTTTGCACCCGAAAAAGGTTCAGTAACCCGCAGAAATATTGCCCAGAAAAGCGATGATTATGTTGAGGATCTGAAAATGAAATTTCAGGATTTTCTGGAAAGTGTCTCCGAACGGATTGAAAGAGTAAAAGAAGGCGCTTCAGAATTCGCTGAGGAAAAGGTGGGCAATGCGGCTGAAAAAATGAAGTAATAAACTTTTTTACGACCCGTGTTGTTTTGTATTAACCTGGATATATCAAAATCCATTTAGGCATGAATTTCGATATTCCCTCTTTAATTGAAACACTGAAACAGGATCCTTCCTGGTCAAAGAAAGAACTCAGTACAATGGTTCTTTTAAAAAGTCCGGTTAAAAATGTCGTACTTACTTTGTTACCAGCGGGAACTGAAATAAAGTCGGTTCAATTAAATGATACTATTACCTACCATGTACTGGAAGGGAAATTGAGATTCAGTATCCGCAATGAATCAGTCATCCTTGGAAAAGGTGAGTTGCTGATGTTAAATGAAAAGACGAAATACCAGTTTGATTCATTGGAAGAATCTGCGTTTTTGCTGACCTCTGAAGATGCTATAAAGGGTCAGCGAAATACCAGATTGTCGTTAAGCAATATAACTTTTACTTTTTAAAAATATGGGCCCGGACTATAAAATGCAGGATATGGACGAAAAAGAAAACATTCTTTCGTCGCTTCTCGACAGCGTGGAAGAATATGGCAAAACAAACATAGAACTGATAAAACTGAAAGGGCTTGATAGGGCCTCTGATTTGGCAGCCACTGTTATTTCGAGGATAACGGCGGTCATCGCTTATCTGACATTTTTTTTAATGGCGAGTATAGGTGTGGCATTTTGGCTCGGGGCTGTTTTGGGCAGAATTTGGTATGGCTTTTTTGTTGTTGCTGCATTTTATGGTCTATTGGGACTTATCGCTTATTTCTTTATGCATAAAGGATTGAAAAAAACATTTGCAGACATGATCATTCACAATATGCTTAAATAAAGATCCATGGAGAATATTAATTCCGTTGTAATGCTAAAGGAGGCTATTGCCAACCTTGAAATAAAAAAAATTGAACAGGGCAAGCTCATAAAGGAACAATTCAATATAATAAAGGAAAACCTGAGTCCTTTCAACATCATCCGCCATACTTTTAATGAAGTAAGGAGCTCACCAAATCTGAAGTCAAAAATTATTGGGGCTATATTCGGTTTAGGTGCGGGCTATTTTTCAAAAAAAATAGTAGCCGGTACAACAGGCAAGCCATTTCGCAGGATCCTTGGTAATGTATTGCAAATGGGAATTACGGCGGTAGTTGCAAAGCCTCATTTGCTACAAACCCTTGGCCAAACTATTGTTAAACGAGTTTTCACTAAAAAAAATTCGTACGAGTCCTATCACTACAACTAACGGAACAGATAAAGAACTTAAGCCACCCTTTTATGCAAAGGTTACAATCATCTTAATTGGTCTTTTTGTTCTTACGTGGATTTTGTTTTATACACAAGCCATCGTCGTCCCTCTTATTTTTTCCCTGATCTTCGCCATTCTGCTTCATCCGGTTGTCCTTTTTTTTCAAAAGCTTAAAATCAACAGGATATTTGCGATTTTCATCACATTAATTCTCGCTTTTGCCATTGTGACATCCGTCGGAATTTTCATTGCTTCCCAGGCAAGTAAGTTTGGGGAAGCCTGGCCAAAGCTGGTGGAAAAATTTACGGATCTGCTGAACAAAATTACCTCCTGGGCATCCGGGTATTTTGATACAAGCCCCCGTAAAATAAATGCCTGGATCAGCCAGGCAAAGGATGAACTAATTGATGTACCATCCATCGGTCATACCCTGATAAGTGTAGGTAACAGCATGTTTTTACTGATCTTGATACCTGTGTACATCTTTATGCTTCTTTTTTATCAACCCCTCTTATTGGAATTTTTGTTCAGGGTTTTCGGTACAAAAAATCAGCCCCAGATGAGCGAAATTATACAGCAGATTAAGACGGTCATCCAGCGATATCTTCTCGGGCTGATCATTGAAGCGGTGTTGATCGCCATATTAAATTCCATTGGTTTATTAGCCCTTGGCATTCAATACGCTATACTTATCGGCATTATCGGCGCCCTTCTGAATGTAATACCCTACCTCGGAGGAATTGTTGCAGTTGCCATCCCCATGATTATTGCATTGATTACCAAGTCCTCACCCTGGTATCCACTGTATGTGCTCGGCATATATTATTTCATACAATTGATTGACAATAATTACATCGTTCCGATGATCGTCGCGTCCCGGGTAAAGATCAATGCCCTGGTTTCGATTATCACCGTTCTTGCCTTTGGCGCACTTTGGGGAATTCCGGGAATGTTCCTGTCCATTCCGCTTACAGCCATTATAAAACTCATTTTGGACCATATTGAACAATTGAAACCGTGGGGCTTCCTGCTGGGTGATGATATTCCGACAATTGGCATGATCAAATTTCCCACGCGTAAAAAAAAGAAAAATGATTAAGGAAATCCATGTATACAGGAATTCTCTATGAAAAAGCGGATTCCCATAAAGAAAGCATCAGGTTTTGCGTCAGGGCAATCCATTAAACTGACAAGAAAGACATATGCAAATGCGGAAAAAGCGAATAATTTTCTGATCAGGGTAGGCAACGTTGCCTTGTTTGTTACAGAAATAGCCCGGGAGACATTTGCAGGAGGTTTTGAATTAAAGGAATTTCTGCGTCAGTGTTTTCGACTGGGAAACAAATCCCTATCCCTTATCTCCGTTTCAGGATTTATAATGGGCATTGTTATGACAATTCAATCCCGGCCGGCCCTTGCTGAATTCGGGGCTGAAACGTGGCTTCCGGGTATGGTGGCTATATCAATTATTCGGGAAATAGGCCCCATGATAACCGCATTGATTTGTGCGGGCAAAATCGGTTCAGGAATAGGTGCAGAAATTGGCTCCATGAAGGTTACGGAACAAATTGATGCAATGGAGGTTTCTGCTACAAATCCGGTGAAGTATCTTTTTGTTACCCGTGTACTGGCTACCACCCTGGTTCTCCCTGTACTGGTAATCTTTGCAGATGGCTTTGGCCTCTTCGGAAGCTGGTTAGGGGTAAATATAAAGGGAAGCGTAAACCTGGTTTTATTTATTTCCCAGGCTTTTGGCTCAATCGATTTCATGGATTTCTTCCCGGCCCTGATAAAAACTTTCATTTTTGGGGCTGTCATCGGAATTATCGGATGCTATAAAGGGTATTCAGCCGGCAGAGGCACCGAAAGCGTCGGCACTGCCGCCAATTCCGCCGTTGTACTCTCTTCCCTGCTGGTCATTATAGTGGATGTGATCGCTGTTCAGATAACGGATATTCTACAATGAAACAATCTGTCCAAAATAATACCCGCAGATCAGAAGATGAGCCTGGTTTCCGCCACATGATCGAAATTCATGACCTGGTAAAGGGCTTTGAACAGCAGGAAGTATTGACGGGGATCTCATTAAACCTCCGGAAAGGAGAAAACCTGGTAATAATGGGCAGATCCGGTTCGGGAAAATCGGTACTCATAAAATGCATGGTCCGATTGCTGAATCCGGATGCCGGAAATATAATCGTCCTTGGAAAACAGTTATCCCGACTTAACAGAAAAGAACTTGGTGATCTTCGAAAGAAAATCGGATTTCTTTTCCAGAGCGGTGCTTTGTATGATTCCATGTCGGTAAGGCAAAACCTTGAATTCCCGCTCGCAAGAATTAAAAGAAACCTGACCCGAAAGGAAATAAACCTAAAAATAAGCGAGGTACTCGACAATGTGGGGCTTTCAGATTCCCTGCACAAAATGCCCTCGCAATTATCCGGAGGAATGCGAAAAAGGATCAGCCTGGCAAGAACAATCATAGTTGACCCGAAAATCATGCTGTATGATGAACCGACAACCGGACTCGATCCGATCACTTCAAATGAAATCAGCACATTAATCAATGATGTACAAAAAAAATATAAAACATCTTCCATTATTATTACGCACGACATTGATTGTGCAAAAGCCATCGCCGACAGAATAATCCTCCTGTATGAAGGTAAAATCTACAAGGAAGGAAAACCCCAAGATTTCCAGATTTCAAACGATCCCCTGATTAAATCTTTCTTCAGATAATATATAAAATATGGATACCCATTCACCCAAATTCATGATACGGTTAGGCCTGTTTATTACTGCAGGTTTTATCCTTTTTGTATTGGCGATTTTTCTTATCGGAAGACAAAAGCACATTTTTGATCCGGTTATAGAATTAAAGGCAAACTTCAGGAATGTAAGCGGATTGCAGGTAGGCAACAACATCCGGTTTTCAGGCATCAATGTAGGAACGGTGGATAATATTCACATCATCAATGATTCCACTATTCAGGTTGATATGATCATCAAACGAAGTGTGCAACCGTTTATAAAAACTGATTGCCTGGCAACCATCGGCTCAGAAGGGATCATCGGCTCACGTATCCTTGTCATAACCCAGGGCAGTGCCAATGCGCACTTTGTCAAATCGGGGAGTTTCCTCCATTCAGTGGAACCCGTTGAAACGGATGCCATTATTGCAAGTCTTTCTGTAACGGCAGATAATCTTCAGGTCATATCGGGACAGGTGGCGGAAATCATGTTTAAGATCAATAACGGAAATGGAACGCTGGCACGCCTTATCGAGGATTCTACCATTTCTGAAAATATCAGCCAGATGATTATCAATCTCAAGAAGGGCACCAAGGGTCTTGATGAAAATATGGAAGCAGCCAAACACAATTTCCTGCTAAGAGGCTATTTTAAAAAGAAAGAAAAAGAGAAAAAAGAAGCCAGCGAGGAGAAAGAAAAACAAGACCCTAAAAACACGGAAAATAAAGAAGAGAATTAATCAAAAGAAGATAAACAGTGAAATCTGTCGCATATGTACCGGTTACTGGCAATTCTATTTCTGTCCCTGTATTTATGCGGGCGATCGAGCGCTCAGGAGAAAGTGGCGACTGATTCAGTTCCTCCCCTCCAGGATACTTTACGTACTGTTGAAGATTCGCTAAAATACAAAGCCATTGAGGATCTTTCAAATAAAAACAAATTTACACGGATTATTCATTCCCTCCTTTTTAAACCCCTGAATGAGAAAGCGCCCAGGGAGGCAGGCAAACGCTCTATAAAAAAAGCAAAGCCCAGGGCAAAAGTAGAAGGAAAAATTGTGCGCGAAATCAATATCACCACACTTGATCCATTCGGATACAATGTCAGGGATACTTCGAAACATCCCAATGGGTTTCTCATGAAATCGGGAAATACCCTGCATATTAAAACCCAGGAAATCATTATTAAAAACTTGTTGCTTTTTAAAGTGAATAAGCCGTACGACTCGCTGCTGGTTAAAGAATCGGAACGGCTGATTCGCGCACAAAGATATGTACAGGCGGTGAGTTTCAGAGCAGTGCCGGTTTCAAAAAAATCCGATTCAGTGGATGTATATATCCGCGTTCAGGATGTTTGGAGTCTTGTTCCTGCATTTCAGATATCAAAAACTTCGGCCGACTTTGGTTTTACAGATAACAACCTGGTCGGTCTCGGAGCTACTTTCCAGGGCAATTCCCATTTTGACCGTGTTACCGGCAAGAATGCCACAAAAATAAGTTACCTGGTGCCAAATATCAGAAATACTTATATCAGCCTGCGAATACAGTTTTTATTCACGGATGTAAACTCACTCATTAAGGAAAATAAATTTTCCCGATCTTATTATTCTACAATCAGTTCAAACCTTCCTTATATCTTCTCCGGTAATAACGCGCTGATCCGGAGTGTTGAATTTGCCAGGGAGTTTTATTCGCCATTGACGAAATGGGCCGGAGGTATATTTGTTGGTCAACTGATTACAGCCCAGAGCTACATTGCCACGGACACCTTACGCTACCTGTCGGCCAGGACTAACATCCAGGATTTATGGGCCGCCAGGGCATGGCAACTATTCAGGGGTCGCCTGGCACAGGATCGCACCACAAACCTCATTTTTTCTATAAGAGCCCTCCGCATCCGGTATCCCCGGGAAATTCAGGAAGCTGAGGGACTTGGAATTTTTAACAATGAAAATATTTACTTCGCTGGTCTTGGCATTTCTTCCCGAAGCTACGCGAAAGACAGATACATATTCAGTTACGGAAAGATAGAAGATGTGCCCCTGGGACGTGTAATCGGATTAACTGTGGGATACGCTGATCAGCATAAGGACAGGATGTACTTTGGTCTGAAGGCAGCCTGGGGCAATTATTTCAGATTCGGCTACCTGAGTGCCCACCTCGATTATGGAACCTTCATCAGCAGGGGAAGCCTGCAACAGGAAGTGATTATGGCCCGGATAAACTATTATACCCGGCTGCTCAATGTTGGCAATTGGAAATTAAGACAGTTTGTACGTCCTACCCTGGTTTTCGGTATCAAGCGATTGCCTTCTGATAATCTGTCTTTTGGCGATCTTATGAAAGGGTTCGGCGAAACGGATTTTCCGGCGCAGCACCTGCTGGTGCTTGCCTTGCAAACCCAGAGCTACGCTCCCTGGAATCTTGCGGGATTTCATTTTGCCCCTTACCTGTTTGCTTCTTTCGGCCTGACCGGAACCGAATCCGCAGGCTTCAGCGGCAGCCGGCTTTATACGCTGCTGGGGATTGGACTTCTGATTAGAAACGAATATCTCCTGTTCAACACATTTCAGATCTCACTAACATACTATCCTTATATACCCGGAAACGGATATAATATTTTCAAGGCGAACGCTTATAAAACCAATAGCTATGGTTTTTTAAACTTTGATATATCCAAACCAAAAATCGCGGATTACAAATAATACATCTCTCACAGTGTGTGAAGGATACAACTTTTTACAAAAATTGTGTAACATTCCTGATGGGAATGTATACCAACTTTGTAATTTACTATGTTCTGATGATAAGACGCAAGGTAAAAAAAGGCATCTTAATCACACTAATATCCATTATTGGGTTTGCACTGCTGGTGATCGTGCTGATTTCACCCATTGCAAAATACGTAATTCAAAAATACGATGAAAGATTTCTTGGGCGCCAGGTTCAGGTGGGATTTGTGTATTTAAATCCTTTTGCAGGCAAAATACATTTAAGGAATCTTAAGATATACGAAAAAGAAGGAAGCCGAATTTTCTTCTCTGTCAAAGATCTTGCTGTAAATGTGAATATGCTGAAATTGCTCAGTAAAACCTATGAAATCACACGGGTATCATTGAATTCTCCGGTTGCATGGGTGATCATGGATAAAAAGAAATCAAATTTTGATGACCTCCTTCAGAAATTTTCCTCAAAAGACACGCTTGACACCCTTCCAAAAGCACCGAGCCATTTTAATATACGGAACATAAAAATTACAAACGGTGAATTCCATTACTGGGAACAGTCCATTCCCGTTAAATATTTTATCCGCCAGGTAAACATTGAAAGCAAAGGAATGAAATGGAATTCAGACAGCGTGAATGTAAAGTTTTCTTTCCTTTCCGGACCGTCCTCCGGTTCAATGAACGGGGATTGCACCTTGAAAATGGATGAACTTAGCTACCGGTTGAATATTGATGTTAAAAAATTTGATCTCCGGTTTATTCAGCAATATATGCGCGATATGGCAAGCTTTGGAACATTCAGGGCAAACCTTGATGCGAATCTGAATGTCACCGGAAACCTGAAAGATAAACAAGACATTAATGCAAAAGGAATTGTTTTTTTGAATGATTTTCATTTTGGAAAATCTTTAGAAAAAGATTATGCCTCTTTCAGCAAACTTACAATAGGCATAGATCAGCTTAGTCCCAAAGGACTTGTATATGCTTTCGACTCCCTTATCCTTCTTAAGCCTTATTTTACCTATGAAAAATACGACTATCTCGACAATATTCAACGGATGTTCGGCAAGAAAGAGGCAGGGGTGAAAAATGCTGTACAGGAACAGGATGAAAAGTTTAATCTCATCATTGAAATGGCAAATTATATAAAGCTGCTTTCTCATAATTTCTTCAAAAGCGATTACAGTATAAAGAAACTGGGAATCTATGAGGGCAATCTGAATTTCAGGGATTACTCATTGGATGAAAAATTCACGTTAGCCGCAAATCCTTTCAATTTTGTGGTGGATTCCATTGACAAGGACAAAAAGAAGGTTGATATTCAATTGAATACCGGGCTTGAACCTTATGGCGACGTATCGGTTGATATCCGCATCAATCCCCGTGATACGGATGACTTCGATATGAATTATAAAATTTCCCGGTTGCCTCTGGCCATGTTTAATCCGTATGTGATTACCTACACTTCCTTTCCGTTGGATCGGGGAACGTTAGAATTCAATGGAAATTGGAAAGTGAGAAATGGAAACCTAAAGAGCGAGAACCATATTCTGATAAATGATCCCCATTTGACCAGGAACATGACCAAACGTGAGGAGAAAAAACTTCCCCTGCCACTCATTCTCCACTTTGTACGCGAAAGAGACAATCTCGTGAATTATAAAATTCCAATTAACGGGGACTTGAATGATCCGAAATTCAATCTTTGGGATGTGGTGACGGACGCCCTGGCGAATATTTTTATAAAGCCTGTCTCCCTACCGTATGTGGTTCAGGTAGATCATGTGAACAACGAACTTGAAAAGTTTCTGGCTGTAAAATGGATGCCGCGGCAGACCACATTAAGCGCACAACAGGAAAGGTTTTTAAAGAAAGTGAAGGATTTTCTCAAAGATAATCCCGAAGCATCCATAACTGTCACACCGGTTAATTATGAGGACAAAGAAAAGGAATACATCCTGTTTTATGCCGCCAAAAAGAAATATTTTCTTGACACACATAAAAAAGAGGCATCATCCTTCAGCGATGATGATTCTGTTGAGGTGGATAAAATGTCGGTGAAGGAATCCGGATTTTTGCACTACCTCAACAAGCAAGTGGATACGACATCCCTCTTTTCAATCCAGGATAAATGCAAAGCCTTTGTGGGCAGGTAATAAGGGCCTGGATAGTGTTCAGGTGCTCAAACAAACGGAAAAGGTAGTGGATAAACAGTATGCTACCCTGCAAAAAAACAGGGAAGCAAAATTCAGATCGTATTTTAGTGAAGAGAATATTGAAAAACGCATTAAAATTAACAAAAGTGAAGTTGCGGTCCCTTTCGACGGATTCTCGTTTTATAAAATCAACTATGACGGAGACATTCCTAAACAATTACGGGATGCATACCAGGAGATGAACGAATTAGCAGATAAATCACCCGTGAAAAGATACTTATACCGTCTTACGCATTGATTATGAAAAAGAATTTTATCCGAAGGCTGCCGGCATTATTAAAAACCACCTTCAAAAAATGGAATGATCATAATCCTTTTCTTCAAGGTGCCGCAGTGGCTTACAGTGCGATTTTCGCCTTACCGGGATTGTTGGTAATGGTCATTACACTGGTAGGCTATTTTTTTGATGCCAATATGGTTAGCGGACGGTTACACCAGGAAATTGCCAACGCCCTGGGTGAGAACACCGCGGACCAGGTTCAGCAGATGATCTCGGTGGCTTCCCGGGCAAAGGATTCAGTTCTGGCATCTGTTGTAGGTATCCTGGTGATCATAATTGGCGCCGTCGGTATTTTTGTGGCATTTCAGAAAATTTTGAATATTATTTGGGAAGTCAAGACGGTACCCAACCGATCCGGAATCTGGAGATTTGTGAGAACAAGATTATTTTCTTTTGGTCTCATTCTCTCTATTGCCTTTCTGATGCTCATATCACTTCTTATTTCCTCCCTGTTGTCAGCCCTGGGTAATTGGATTGAAGCATTGTCGGAATCGCTGCTTGTGATCTTGCAGATCTTCAATTTTGCCTTTTCGCTGGCTATTATCACCGTTGTGTTCGCTTTGATGTATAAGTTTTTGCCGGATGCAAATATCAAGTGGTCGGCCGTATGGATTGGTGCCCTTGTAACCTCTCTCCTATTTGTAATCGGAAAGGCCGCGCTGGGTCTTTATTTCGGCAAAGCACATCCCGGCACTACATATGGTGCCGCAGGGTCTGTAATACTCATTTTATTGTGGACCTCCTATACCTCCATGATCGTATTATTCGGGGCAGAATTCACAAAAGTATATTCGGATGAATTCTATGGTGAAGTGGCTCCTTCGGAACATGCCGTGAGAGAACCCGGCCGCATTAAATAAAGTGTGAATAATACAATTCTTTTAGAAAGTTGTATAATACTTTTTAGTGTGAAGGAACAGACCTTTACAAATTAGCTGAAATTTTTATCAAATAAACTCCATTATTGTTTTAAGTAAAGTGAAACTGTTTAAAAATCTAAAAAATGAAAGCAAACATTGGTATATCGGAACAAAACAAGCAATCAGTAGCTGATGAGTTGTCAAAAATTCTCGCTGATGAGTATGTTCTAAGCGCTAAAACAAAAAATGCACATTGGAATCTGGAAAGCAAAGATTTTTATGAGAAGCACAAATTGTTTGAAGCCCACTATGAACAGCTCGATGAAATTATTGACAGTGTTGCGGAACGTATCCGGGTTTTAGGCCATTATACTCCCGGTTCATTAACTTCCTTTTTAGAGCTTACACGCCTTTCTGAAATGAATCGAGAAAAGAACGATAGCCAGGGATTTATTCATGAACTGCTGGAAGACCATGAAACGATTATCATGCATTTGCGGGAGAATATTGAAAAATTTGCGGATAAGTTCCATGATGCCGGTTCGAGTGATTTTATAACCGGATTAATGGAAAATCATGAAAAGATGGCCTGGTTCCTGCGGGCGAATCTAATCCCTGGCAGGGAACAAAGTGAAAAGAGATCAGAGGTAAAACCAAAGAAACAGCCGGCTGCTGTTTAGATATAAACCATGGTTGAGGTAAAAAAAGAAGGCATTATCCTTGAAAAAACCCATATCGGATTTGAAAATGATGGGGTATTAAATCCGGCTGTATACCAGGAAGGAAACATAATTCATTTGTTTTACAGAGCGGTACGCAAGGGAAACAATTCTACAATCGGATATTGCAGGCTCGATGGTCCCTTAACCGTTGTGGAACGCTGGAAGCAACCTCTCATGATGCCGGAATTCGAATATGAATCAAGGGGTGTGGAAGATCCCCGGATAGTGAAAATTGAAGATACATATTATATGTCTTATACCGGGTATGATGGCATAAGCGCCCGGGGTGCGGTAGCCACCTCCACGGACCTCCTCCGTTTTACAAAAAGAGGAATGGTTGTTCCACTTATCACGTACGCAGAGTTTATCTTTTTAGCGGAACCGGCCGGCAAAATCAATGAGAACTATTATAAAAATCAAAAATTTTACTACCAGAAACTCGATCCTGAAAAAAAAATGCTGCTCTGGGATAAGAATGTCATCTTCTTCCCAAGAAAAATCGGGGAGAAGCTGACTTTCTTTCACCGTATCCGGCCCGGCATTCAGATTGTTTCAGTTGACAGCCTGGATGACCTGACCCCTGGTTTTTGGGATGAATATATTCTTAATATTCAGGAGCATATTGTAATGGATCCTGTATATGATCATGAATCCGCATACATCGGAGGAGGCTGCCCGCCTATAGAAACAGAATCCGGATGGTTATTCATTTATCATGGAGTACATGAAAAAACAAAGGGAAGGATCTATTCTGCATGCGCTGCATTGCTCGATCTGAAAAATCCCGTAAAAGAAATTACCCGCCTGCCTTATCCATTATTTTCGCCTGAATTTGACTGGGAATGCTTTGGCGAAGTGAACAACGTAGTCTTTCCGACCGGCACCAGTTTATTTGGTGACAGACTGTATATATATTACGGTGCTGCTGATGAGCGGATAGCTTGCGCCTCCCTGAGTATTTCTGCCTTATTAAAAGAACTAAATACGCGGAAAAAATGAAAAATGATATAAGCAAGCGATCCCTGGCTAAATCTGCAGACTTGCACCAATATATAAGAACCAGCCTTGCCGGTGACACTAATTCCACGATACAAACCAAGGCACTGGCTGTTGAAACAATTATCCCTGAAATATTATTTATATGTTCCTTTCCGCCCAGGGTTTGTGGAATTGCAACCTATTCCCAGGACTTGATCCGGGCAATGACCGAGAAATTCGGGAATTCTTTTTCAATTCATGTTTGTGCACTTGAATCAAGCCAATCGGGTTTCCATTATCCGCCGGAGGTTAAATTCCGGTTAAATACATCCAATTCATGGGAATATTCACGTCTTGCCCGCCTGATAAATGAAAACACAAAGATTAACATGGTGGTTATTCAGCATGAGTTCGGGTTTTTTCACAACCAGTCAGAAGCTTTCCAGCAATTCATGTATGAACTCAGCAAGCCGGTTGTAATTGAGTTTCATACTGTGCTTCCACATCCGGACGACAAACTGAAAAAGGAAGTCATTAGCATGGCATCCATTGCAAAGTCAATTATTGTAATGACCAACAATGCAGCTGATATTCTGAAAAATGATTATGGAATATCTGAGCGAAAGATCAGCGTGATTGCCCATGGCACTCACCTGGTACCTTACTTAAACAGGGATTCACTCAAAGAAAAATACGGATTTGCAGGAAGAAAAATACTCAGCACATTTGGCCTGCTCAGTTCAGGCAAGAATATAGAAACCACACTCAGTGCACTGCCAGCCATTGTTAAATCAAACCCAGAGACCCTCTTTCTGATAATCGGCAAAACGCATCCCGAAGTTGTGAAAAATGAAGGAGAAAATTACAGGGAAAGCCTGGAATCCCTGGTAAAATCATATGGCCTGGCAGAGCATGTAAAATTTATTAATCAATACTTATCACTTTCTGAATTACTTGAATATTTGCAGCTTACAGATATTTACATTTTTTCAAGCAATGATCCCAACCAGGCAGTGAGCGGCACCTTTTCCTATGCCATGAGCTGCGGATGTGCGATCATCTCCACTCCCATTCCCCATGCCAGGGAGGTTCTCGGCGATAACAGCGGATTAATTATTGACTTCGGGAACTCAAATCAGCTCGAATCTGCGGTTATCAAGCTTATAAACGATGAGGACCTACGATTAAGGATCAGCACAAACTCATTGCAAAAAATAACTTCCACAACATGGGAAAATTCGGCGATCGGACATGCACTGGTTTTTGAAAAAGTGCCCTCTGTAAAAATTGCATTGAATTACAATCTGCCGCCGCTAAGCTTAAGACATCTTCAAAACATGACTACGGAAACAGGCATTGTGCAATTTGCCAACAAAAATCACCCGGATATGGAATCGGGGTATACCCTGGATGATAATGCCAGGGCCCTGATTGCCGCATGTTTGCATTATGAATTGTCGGGGATCTTTACTGACCTGGCTCTTGCGCGCAAGTATCTCAACTTTATTAAATTTTGCCAGCAACCGGGAGGAAACTTCCTGAATTATGCGGATAAAAACAAGGAATTTACGGAACACAACCAGACTAACCTGGATGACGCTAACGGCAGAGCTATATGGGCATTGGGATTTGTGATTTCAAAAAGAAGAGAGTTGCCCGCAAAGTTGATCACCATTGCAGTGAATATCCTAAACAAATCTCTCACCCATTTGCAAAGCATCACCTCTTCTCGTTCAATGGCCTTTGTAATTAAAGGATTGTATTATGCTTATTCCCAAAATAAATCGGAACAGTACAAATCCACCGCCATTAAGCTTGCCAACAGGCTAGTAGAAATGTATAAACACGAATCATCAGCGGAATGGCAATGGTATGAAAGTTACCTTACCTATGCCAACGGTGTTTTGCCGGAATCCATTTTACTGGCCTGGAAAATGACCGGAGACATGCAGTACAAAAACATTGCCCGGCAAAGTTTTGATTTCCTGTTGTCAAAAACATTCACTGAAAATGAAATTAAAGTCATCTCGAACAAAAGCTGGCTCACAAAAGGAGGAGAACAAGCTGAACATGGGGAACAACCAATCGATGTAGCCTATACCATATTAGCACTGGACAGTTTTTACGATGCTTTTTATGATAATGAGTATCTCAGAAAGATGAATATAGCCTTTAACTGGTTTCTGGGCAATAACCGGCTGCACCATATCGTGTATAATCCATGTACAGGAGGTTGTTATGACGGATTGGAAGAAATGCATGTAAATATTAACCAGGGAGCCGAATCCACAGTTAGTTTCCTGATTGCACGAATGACGATCGCAAAATATAAAAATGATTCCTAATTTTGTTTTTGATGAAATTTATTCCACCGATCCCAAATATTTTCGCTGATGTTTATTGATTATTATAAGGTTCTTGGACTTGAAAAAAATGCTTCCCAGCAGGAGATCAAGAATGCTTTCCGTAAACTGGCACGCAAATATCATCCCGACCTTAATCCCAACGACAAGAATGCCAAGGCTAATTTTCAGCAGGTAAATGAAGCGCATGAAGTATTAAGCGACCCGGAAAAGCGTAAAAAATATGACCAGCACGGAAAAGACTGGCAGCATGCAGAACAGTATAAAAATGCGGGACAATACCAGGAACAGTCATCCGGAAGAAGGGGACGAAGATATTCTGAAACACAGGATTTTGATGGATTCTCTGATTTTTTTGAATCGATGTTTGGCGGCGGATTTGAAACAAGGACCCGGAGCCGTCAAATGAAGATCAAGGGTGAAGATTATACTGCTCAATTGCAGCTTGATCTGGCCCAGGCATATGAAACACACCAGCAAACCCTGACGGTTAATAACAAAAATATACGGATAACCATTCCTGCAGGTATTGAAAACGGACAAACAATTAAGATTACGGGTCACGGCGGCCCCGGAATTAACGGTGCAGCGAACGGGGACCTGTATATTACTTTCAGAATTGCTGACCACCCCCGTTTCAGGCGACAGGGAAATAACCTGTATACCAACGTCGAACTTGACTTATACACGGCGGTACTGGGAGGTGAAATCACAGTAAATACACTGAACGGAAAAGTTAAAGTGAAGGTACAACCGGAAACACAGAACGGTACAAATGTGAAACTTAAAAATAAGGGGTTTCCGGTTTACAGGAGTAAAGGACAATTCGGGGATCTCTATATTACGTATCTCGTAAAAATACCCACCAACCTTACTGCAAAGCAAAAAGAGCTTTTTCGTGAATTGTCGCAACTCTGACAGCGAGATCAACGAGATCTGCGAGAGAACAATTGGAACAGGGGGAGATGGCCAAAAATTTTAAAGCTGAGCGTGCGGAGGTTTTTTGTGCCCCGTTCGTACAAGGCTCTGCCTTGGACGATTCTATGTTGCCAGGCTCCGCCTGCAAATGATAACTGCGTTAATATATCACCACAAATATCCCAGAAATCTCATTTCCTTCGATTTACAGTCTTATAAACTGATATATCCAATCTGCGAAATCCGCGAAATCCGCGAGAAATAAATCTGCATCATTTACGAGATCTGCGAGAAAACTAAACAATACGCTCTAACTGATTGTTAACCTTTTTTGGAACTATTATGTTACTTGTAAAATTCCGTCTCCCAGGTGAAAATTTATAAACCGGTTATTTGGGAAATTATGGGAAAGCCACGTTATCTGCGATGGTTGGATACAAGTACTGTTAAACACCTTCGTTTACCTTTTTCTTTCTTTTTACTGCCCGTATTTTTATTTGCTTTGAGCCAGGCCGGCCATATTCAATGGGGAAAAACAATTCTGGCTTTTCTGATATTACATGGGCTTATTTTCCCGGCAAGCAACGGATACAACAGTTACCAGGACCGGGATGAAACCAGCATCGGAGGGTTGAAGCATCCGCCGAAGGTTACCAGGAATCTATTTTATGTGACCCTCGCCTTCGATATTATCGGCATTTTAGCCGGCCTTTTTATCTCGGTGTATTTCTCCCTGTTTGTTCTTGTTTTCGTTGTCATGTCACGGGCATACAGCTACCGCAGGATCCGCCTTAAGAAATATCCGTTAGTTGGCTTTTTGACCGTGTTCATTTTTCAGGGTGGTTTTGTTTACCTTATTTCTGCCTCCGCCATTTCACCTTTTTCACCTTCCGGTTTCTTCACCGTAAACAATATGATCTGTATGCTTCTGTCAAGCCTTTTCCTGGGAAGCGCCTACCCGCTCACCCAGATTTACCAGCATGAAGCGGATAAAAACGATGGCGTAATTTCGATAAGTTACAAACTTGGTTATACCGGCACTTTTCTGTTCTCATCGGCCCTGTTTACGCTGGCAACGCTTTTGCTTTTTTACTATTTAAATCAAAATAATCTGAAAATGGAAATTTTTCTTTTCGCGATCTTCATTTTTCCTGTAGTTCTGGCCCTTGCTCAGTGGTTTAATCAGGTAAGACACAATTCCGCCTGTGCGAATTTCGAAAATACCATGCGCATGAATATAATCAATTCATGCTGTATGAACCTGTATTTCGCAGTTCTGGTTTTCAATCACCTGTGGGCCTGGTTTTAATTAAATGAGCAGAATTATATCCATCGGAACGGCCGTGCCCCGGTTTAGGGTGAGTCAAACTAAAATCCTTGATTTTATGCAGGATGCCTATGGGGATGAAACCGCATCAAGAAAGCTAAATATTCTTTTTTCGCGTAGTGGGATTGGGCAACGGCATTCCTCACTGCCAGATTTTATGGGAATTGATGGTGAACGCCGGCTTTTCAAACGCCACATGGAAATCCCAAAAGTGGAAGACCGGTTAAATGTCTTTAAAGAAAATGCACTTCCGTTATCGGTACAGGCCATCGAAAATGCAATGGATAAACTTGGGCTTACCATCGCTGAATTCAAATTTACCCATCTTATTACAGTAACCTGCACCGGTTTGTATTCTCCCGGAATGGATACGGAATTGATAGTCAAACTGGGCCTTCCCCATGATATTTTCAGAACCGCCGTTAATTTCCTGGGATGCAATGCAGCTTTCCATGCCTTAAAAATGGCTGACCTGATCGCCCGGGCTGACGAAAATGCAAGAATTATGATCGTCTGCACGGAACTGTGTACGTTGCATTTTCAACCCAAAAATAACAATGATAATCTTCTGTCGAACACAATTTTCGGAGACGGAGCTGCTGCAGCCATTGTTGTTTCGGATTCCTTCGTTAAGGATAATCATTTTAAAGGATTGACAATAAATGGATTCTATTCGGTTTTATTTGACAAGGCCAGGGATTTAATGGCATGGAATATTACGCCTGTAAACTTTGAAATGATACTTGATGCCGATTTACCCGGGTATATTGGCAGTATAGCCGGGGAATTTATGCAAAAGGCCTGCGATAAACTTCATTTTATCCCAAAAATGATTGACAAATGGGCTATCCATCCGGGAGGTAAAAAAATACTCGACCAGTTAAAAAAGAAATTGCAGCTCACGGATGATAATCTTCAATATTCCTTCCACGTATTAAACGAATACGGCAATATGTCCTCTCCCACTGTTTTGTTTGTTCTGAATGAGATCGTAAAGAGTCAACCCGCGGAAGGAGAACATGTTTTTTCAATTGGTTTTGGTCCGGGACTTACCCTTGATTCAGCTTTACTGACCTATGTCTCCTGAATTTAAATACCGGTCACACCAAAAGGAATTAATGGACAATCCAGTTATTTCCAGGAAGCTCTTAATACGAAATTTGCTTGAACTTGACTTCCTGAACCGGAGACTTGGAGGCCATGCAATTACCCTCCAGGGAATCAGGCAGCTCGTACGATTAAAAGACAGGGTTTATCATATTGCCGATCTCGGATGTGGAAGCGGGGAATCCCTCAAATACATTGCCCGCTGGGCAAGGTCGAAAGGCTATAAGGTCAAGCTGACAGGGATTGACAATAATAAAGATGCCATTGAATATTTGAACCAAAAGTGCAAAGGATATTCTGAAATAACCGGGGTAGTAAGTGATTACAAAACCTTTCTGTTATCAGCCGGGAATGTGGATATTATTCATTGCTCCCTGTTCTGTCATCATTTAACGGATGCCGAATTATCCGAACTCATATGTCTGATGAAAGCTAATGTGAGGGTGGGATTTATCATTAATGATCTGCAGCGAACCCCGCTCGCCTGGTTTGCGGTGAGAATATTTACCACGGTCCTGAACGGGTCAAAACTGGCCCGGCATGATGGTCCGGTTTCTGTGCTTCGCGGTTTCAGGGAGAAGGAGCTGGATAAGCTCATCAGCGAACAACAAGTATGGAATTATTCAATTCAGCGTAAATGGGCATTCCGTTTCCTTGTTATCGCACTTCTTTAATCCTGTATTGTTCCTTTGTAAATACCTTATTTTTCGTGGGAAAAGTTACATCCAAAACTCAGGTGCTGATTGTAGGTGCGGGCCCCCCGGGATTGATGATGGCATGCCAGCTCGCCCTCAGAAAGATTCCGTTCCGTATTATTGATAAACATGAACACCATCAGACGGGATCCGGGGCATTAATCCTTCATGCCCGAAGCCTTGAGATTTTTGACCAGATGGGAATTGCAGACAAGGCAATCAGCCAGGGGATACTGGCTAATAAGATAAATGTCGTTTTTAACGGGTCAAAACCGCTAAGCCTTTTTCTGAAAAAAATGGGAAGTGATCAGACCCGGTTTCCCGGGTTGCTCATGTTGGAGCAATCTAAAACGGAGCAATTGCTGGAAAATTTTCTCCTGTCTTATGGTCATACGGTTGAAAGAAAAACAGAATTGACCGGTTTTTCCCAATACGAAGAAGGATGCACGAATATTGTAAAATCACCGGATGAGAATAGCATCGTCATTAAGTCAAAATATATTATTGCAGCCGATGGTAGCCACAGTTTTATCAGGGACCATCTGAAAATCCCCTTCTCCGGAAAAACGTATCAATTGTCGCTTTTTGTTTATGATGGAAAAGCAGATTTTGATCTTCCAAAAGATGAAATATATTTTTCTTTTACCGGGAAATCAAGCATAGGAATATTCCCGCTCATCGGTGGAAGATGGAGAGTTGACGGAACCATACCCCATAATCTCTCGTCAAATAGGGAAATAAAATTTTCGGATATTGAACCGGATTTTGCAGCACGAAACCACCTTAAAATTAAATTACACGAGCCTGAATGGTTTTCCATATTTCATTCACATCAGCAGTATGCCGGGGCATTCAAATACAAGCGTTGTTTTATGATCGGCGACGCCGCGCATGTCTTCAGTCCCGTCGGAGCCCAGGGCATGAATACAGGAATGCAGGATGCGTATAACCTGGCCTGGAAAATTGCGATGGTCCTGAAGGGTCATTCGAATGATTCCCTTCTGCAGTCCTATCAAAGGGAACGTCAGCCCCTGGCCAGAAATCTCATAAAATCAACGGATTATTTATTCCGTATTGTGACCAGCGACCATAAAATGGATAAAAAAATACGGCTTCAACTGGCCCCTTTTTTGCTTAAATTATTCTTTCCGGCACTGGAAAAGAAAAGAATAATTTCTCGATATCTTTTTAACGGAATTTCCGAAATCGGAATTAATTACCGGCGCAGCAAATTGTCCGCCAAAATTTCCCCGGTTATGTTCAGATTACATGCGCCCCGGGCGGGGGACCGGCTCCCTTATTATCTTTTTAATTTTAAGGGGAATGAAGTGAATTTACAGGATCTGGTGAAAGGAGCCTTTTTTCATCTTTTTATTTTTTCCAGGGAGCCCGTTCCTCCTGAATTTCGGGATTATGTCAGGCACCGGGAGAAATGGCTGAGCATGCAGCACATACCCTTGAATAAGGATACGCTGCCTCTCTATAAGCGGCTTGGTATTGGCAAAGAAGGATGTTACCTTGTGAGACCCGACATGTACATAGCCTACAAGTCGAAAAAACTGGTCATTAAGGATGTGGATAAATATATGGCACAGGTATCAATTGTTACCCCGGCATAACACCGGGGTAACCTCTTGTGTACCATTTATTTGCATTTGAGATTTGTTTTTTCCGCTTTTGCGGGAGCGACAAACTGCCCAAAAGCTGCGCTTGTGAAAGATTCACAGGCGGCAGCAATATCTCCCTTTCCCTTCTGGGCTAATCCCAGTTCAAAGTAAAACTTTGCTTTGGCTTCCGGTGTTCCGGTTTCCAAATCCAGACCTTTCTGCGCATTTACCGCAGCGTCCGAGTATTTTTTTTGTTTGTTATAGATATTGGCAAAATGGTAATATACATTCTTATCGGTACCATACTTAAGTGATTTGTTTAACAGGCTGAGCGCTTCCGTAGTTTTATTGGCCTGATTTGCCTTTCCGCCTGCGAGACGGAAGAAATCGAGTGCAATTTTATTGGCCTGGTCTATCTTTTGCTGATCCTCATCGGGACTCAGTTCATCAATGTATTTATCAATTGTTTCTCCAAACTGATCAACATTGTTGTTTTTCCTGTAAATCAAAGCTTTATTATAAAGCGAAGGCTGGTGATGAGGATTAATAGCCAGTACGCTGTCATAATCCATGATGGCTTTCTCCGGATTTGTTGAAGCTGATTCAGCACCTCTGGCCGAATATGCCTGTATCATAATCTTTTGTATATTGTCAGCAGCAAGGGTATCGTCATATTTTTTTGCTACTTCCAAAGCCTTTTTGGATGCAGAAAGCGATTCCGGAATCTTCCTGTCAACAAGCAAAAGATCAGATGCCTTTTGATAATATAAATCAGGCAATACCCTTATTGCTTTATCCTTAATGTCTTGTGCTGAATCTCCAATTTGCTCACAAATTTTGATACAATTTTCAAAAGATGGGATGGCACTTGCGGGATCGGTTTTCATTAAATCAACACCTTCATTGAAAGCATTTATCGCATCATTTTTTTCCTGGGCAAACAGACTAACTTGTAAACCTGCAAAAATCAGAAAAAGCCCTGTAACTCTTTTAATGGCAACTAAATTCATAAAATTTCAATTTAATAGGTTTATACTAATTGGTTGTCATGATGAATGTAAATATATATATAACATTTTCTATATCAAAATGAATCATCTTTTACAAATTTCAAGCCATTAGAAAAGAGACATCGGATACTTGTCAGAAATTACAACAAGATAAAATAAGGTTGGTTCAATATAGTGGTCTTGTATTTGATTTAAGCATGTCAAGTACAAACCTGTCAACAGGAAAACTAAGATCGCTCCCGGTCAGATTGAAGATCTTGGCCCACCTGAAAGATTGACTTTCATTTATCATAGCAGGAAAATCAAATGGAATTTCAGAAATCTTGAAACGAGGTGCATCCGGAAATCGTGCCAGGTAATAAATGCTGATTAATTGCTGATCCTTATAAAATAAAGCCTGCTGAAAAAAATGAGTTGTATAATAATGATCAAGGATTTCAATTTCCTGCCCAAATTCTTCAATTGCTTCCCGTTTAAGGCAATCGGCCGGACCTTCACCAAAGTATAATCCGCCGCCCGGAAACTTTGTCATTTTCATATCATGCACAAATTCATCGCTAAGCAAAATATATCCATCCTGTATAATAAGGCCATACACTCTAAGATTGAATTGCTTAATTTCAGGAGTTTTCATGGTGAAACCTGGTTTCGTTAATGAAAGACAAGATCAAATCATCCCTGTCAGGCAGAAACCACTTTGTCTCTTTCTGCTTCCTGAACCAGGTTAGTTGCCTTCGCGCATACTGTCTTGTATGGTTTTTAATTTTTTGTACTGCCTCATCAAAGGAATATTTGTCTTCAAAATAATCGAATAATTCTTTATACCCCACTGTATTCAGAGCATTCAGCGCACGAAACGGATAAAGTCCCCGCGCTTCACAAGGCAAACCTTCTGCCATCATGGAATCCACACGCCTGTTTATGTTGGCATGCAATTCTTCTCTTGGAACATCAAGGACGATCCATACAGGATGAAAATTCCTTTCTTTGGCAGCGCCTGTCAGGAAAGTCGAATAAGGCCTTCCCGTCATTTCTGAAATTTCCAGGGCTTTCAGTATGCGATTGGGATTATTAAGATCCACTTTTTTATAGTAAACAGGATCGGAGGTTAACAACCGGTTTTGAATACCGCCAAGTCCGGTTTCAAGATATTCATTTTGCAGTCTGTCCCGTATAGCAGGATCAACCGAAGGGATATCATCTATGCCATGGCATACAGCCTTGATATACATTCCACTGCCTCCTGTCATTATTACTACCTCATGCTGAATAAAAAGACTATGGAGAATTCCGATAGCCTCCATTTCAAAAAGACTGGCATTATAAACCTGATGAATGGATTTGTGGCCAACCAGGTGATGTCTTACCTGGGCAAGTTGTACAGGCGCCGGAGCGGCTGTTCCAATTTTCATTTCACGGTATACCTGCCGCGAATCTGCGTTGATAATTTCCGTGCTAAAATGTTTTGCAAGCCGGATAGCCATATCTGTTTTCCCGACAGCGGTCGGTCCGGCAATAATGATCAGGTATTTTGGCTGCATCAATCAGAACGGATAAATCTCTTTTTCAGGCAAGGTTTTGCTTTCTAAGCAGAACCAGCATAAAGATAAGCCCGATAATAAAAAAAACAATGATCGCCAGCACGGAAAAGCGCATGCTTCCCGTTATGGCTTCTATGATACCAAAGCTGAACGTGCCTCCAACCGTAGCGATTTTTTCCATTACATCATAAAAACTGAAGAATGACGTATGATCACGGGTTTCAGGCAGCATTTTGGAGTATGTTGAACGGGCAAGCGATTGGGTTCCACCCATGACCAGTCCCACCACAATGGCGACTAATATAAAACCCAGGGCATTGGTTATAAAGTACACAACGATACATACCAGTATCCAGATAATGATGGATAGAATGAGAGCTCTTATATTGCCATACCGTCCGGATATGCGGGCAAAAAGCCAGGCACCGAGCATGCCAACCAACTGGATCAGCAATATGGTTGGTATAAGCACGGAATCCGCCAATCCAAGTTCCTTGGTGGCATACGTGGCGGCCATAAACATTACGGTAAGAAGTCCCATAGTGGTAAAGAAAAAACCGGCCAGGTATACCTTAAGCTGATTCATTTTCATTACCTGGTTAAAGACAGTCCGCAGCTCCTGGTAACCTTTAAGAATAACATTTCCGCCTTTAACCCGGTTACCAAAGGTATAGCGGGGCAAACGCCGGAAAGTGATCTGGGAAAACCCGATCCACCAGAGAAATACTGTCAAAAAAGCAAGCCTTGGCGCAAAGGTATCATCTGTAATCCCGAATAAACCGGGAAAAAGAACAAAAACCAGGTTAAAAATAAGCAACACCACACCGCCCAGGTATCCCATTGAATATCCGCGGGCACTTATCCTGTCCTGATCAGCCGGTTCGGCAATTACGGGAAGAAAGGAATTGTAAAAAACCAGGCTTCCTCCATAACCGATTGTGGCCAGTGTAAAAGCAATGAGTCCAAGTTCAACCGTATTTTTATTGAAGAAAAAAAGGAATCCGCAAGACAGGGCTCCAATCCAGGTAAAAATTAGCATGAACCGTTTGCGCAGGCCCGTATAATCGGCAATTGAGGAAAATAAGGGGGAAAACAGGGCTACAACAAGATAAGAAGCCGCTATTGCCCAGGAATACAGCACCGTGTTAATCGCCTTGTACCCGAAGAAATTTACGGTATAATCAGTTCCATGCCGGGTAACAGCATTGTAATAAATAGGGAAAATAGTTGAGCCGATGGTAAGTTGATAAACTGAATTGGCCCAGTCATACATCACCCATCCCCGGATCGTTTTCTTATCTCCTTTTGGAATCGGCCTGAAAAGTGAAAGGTTTTTCAAAATTGATCGGGGATCATGGTTAATAATAGACGCTAAGATAAATATTTTTTCATAGTGCTATATAAGATCTGTTGCATGCTATTGTTGATGTTGCCGGATAAGGTTCAGTGCTGAACCCGCTTTAAACCAGCCTATCTGGCTTTCGTTATAGGTATGGGTTGCAAATATTTCCTCGATGCTGCCATCCGCATGCCTCAACCGGATAATCAAAGGCTTTCCCGGCATAAAGCTTGCCAGTCCCGATACATCCAGCAAATCATCCTCAAGTATTTTTTCATAATCCGCCTTATCCATAAAGGTCAGCGCCAGCATACCCTGTTTCTTCAGGTTTGCCTCATGAATACGGGCATAAGAACGAACAAGAACCACTTTCACGCCCAGATGCCGGGGTTCCATAGCTGCATGTTCACGGGAAGAACCTTCGCCGTAGTTTTCGTCTCCCACAATCACCGTACCGATTCCCTGGGCTTTGTACATTCTTGCCGTATGGGGGACCTCATCATAATGACCGGTAATATGATTTTTTACGGCGTTTGTTTTATCGTTAAAATAATTGACAGCACCAATGAGCATGTTATTTGAAATATTATCAAGATGGCCCCTGTATTTTAACCATGGTCCCGCCATTGAGATATGATCCGTTGTGCACTTGCCCCGTGCTTTGATCAGCAGTCTTAGATTGACAAGGTCCCTTCCGTTCCAGGGCTCAAATGGTTTTAACAATTGCAGCCTGTCGCTGTTTGGATCTACAAGTACCTCAATGCCGCTTCCGTCCTCGGCGGGTTTTTGGTAACCGCTGTCCTTAACATCAAATCCTTTTTCAGGCATTTCTGCCCCTGTGGGCTCATCGAGCTTAACTGACATCCCTTCTTCATTGGTGAGGGTATCGGTAAGCGGATTAAACAACAGGGTTCCTGCAATTGAATAAGCAGTCACTACTTCAGGTGATGCAACAAATCCATGGGTGTTGGGATTCCCGTCGTTCCGCTTGGCAAAGTTCCTGTTAAAGGAGGTCATGATGGAATTACGTTCCTGTTTTTCCGCGCCATACCTCGCCCATTGCCCGATACAGGGCCCACAGGCATTGGCAAGGACAACTCCGCCCATCTCTTCAAAGGTATTGAGCAACCCGTCGCGTTCCGCGGTGAACCGTACCTGTTCCGAACCGGGAGTTATGGTAAAAGATGAACGAGTCTTAAGCTTTTTCCGGATGGCTTGCCGGGCAATCGATGCTGCTCTTGTAAGATCTTCATAGGAAGAATTTGTGCAGGAACCGATAAGTCCTACTTCCAGTTTTTCAGGCCATCCTTTTTCTTTTACAAGGGAAGCGAATTGTGATATAGGGGTGGCCAGATCAGGGGTGAAAGGACCGTTAATGTGAGGCTCGAGTTCTGAAAGATTAATTTCGATCACCTGATCAAAATACCGGGCAGGATTTTTATATACATCTTCATCCGCTGTCAGGTATGCCTTCATCTGCCCGGCGGCATCAGCAACATCGTTGCGGTCAGTTCCGCGAAGATAAACTTCCATTTTGCCGTCATAGGCAAAAACGGAGGTTGTTGCACCGATTTCAGCACCCATGTTGCAAATGGTTCCCTTTCCTGTACATGATATGGAGGTTGCTCCTTCGCCAAAGTATTCAAGTATGCAACCGGTACCGCCCTTTACGGTGAGAATTCCGGCCACCTTGAGTATGACATCTTTTGCGGATACCCATCCACTGAGTTTTCCGGTTAAATGAATGCCGATTAACCGCGGAAGGCGCATTTCCCAAGGCAGTCCGGCCATTACATCGCAGGCATCCGCACCACCCACGCCGATGGCTATCATTCCCAAACCACCTGCATTTACCGTATGTGAATCGGTACCGATCATCATGCCGCCGGGAAAAACATAATTTTCAAGAAGAACCTGGTGAATAATGCCGGCACCGGGCTTCCAGAATCCTATCCCATATTTATCCGATACCGAGGACAGGAAATCATATACTTCACGATTGGTGTTCCGGGCAGTGGCCAGGTCAGAATCAGCCCCCTCCCGGGCCAGGATCAGATGGTCGCAGTGTACAGTGGAAGGAACGGCTACTTTTTTCCTTCCTGCCTGCATAAATTGAAGCAACGCCATTTGAGCCGTTGCGTCCTGCATTGCCACCCTGTCGGGTAGAAAATTGACATAATCTTTTCCCCTTTCAAAAGATCTATCCCGGTAATCTTCCGCCAGGTGCGCAAACAATATCTTTTCAGTAAGCGTCAAAGGTCGATTGATCAGTTTACGGGCTGCATCTACTCGTTGAGCAAACGATAGGTAAACGCTCTTGATCAATTCCAAATCAAATGTCATAGTCTTGTTATTTTATTTATAAAGAATAGAACTTCAATTTAGTAAAGAACACATTTAATCCTAAAATGATCATCAACAACCCCTGTTTCATTCCACAATGGCCGGAATGATCTCCAACTGCTGCAGGATCAAATCCTCTTCACGCTTTATTTCCTTCACTGCCAATGATTCTGCAGCCACTCCGGTAAGATACACGGATGGATTTACCCCGGTGGTATCCCCGGGCTGTATGAACTGCTTTTTCACCATGAGTTGTTCCATCCGGCGGAAGTAATTTCCGAAAAAGGATTTCGGCACCCCGTTCACTTCAAAGGTATACCTGAACAACTTGGGATGCGGAACAATGCTGGCCAGGTAAATGCTTTCCTGGAGATTCAGATCCCCGGGCGCTTTATTGAAATAAAACGATGCTGGCCTGCCTTATGCCGTAGATGCCCGGTCCCCACTCTATCAGATTCAGATAAACCTCATACATCCGCTTTTTGGGCACCAGGTTCTGGTTTTCTATCAGCCAAACAATGAGGGCTTCCTCTACCTTTCGGGCTATGGTCTTATTACGAGTAAGAAACACATTCTTTACCAGCTGCATTGAAATTGTACTGCCACCCCTTGCAAACCGGTTTTCTTTAATATTTGTGACGATGGATTCTCGAAATGCCCCGGGATTAAATCCGTTATGGAAGAAAAAAGCGCCATCTTCCGATGTCATCACTGCAGCCCTCAGAAAAGGAGATATTTCGTCAAAAGGAACAAATTCGGGATTGTCGGACCCAACAATAAAGGCTGCTTTCCGCTTCCCCTTCTCATAGACTTCATGGTAAAAACTACCGTTCATTTTACGATAGTCATCTGCCCCGTAGGAAAGTATCCTGAAATTTTCGGAGGTAAGCTCAGTTGAAAATTCCAGGCTGTCGGGAGCCGCCATGTCAACGGAGAAATTCAGAAAATAATGAAGAGTGCCGCTGGCTTTCAATCCATTTACGCTTGTAAACATGCCCTCGGGCAGTGAACTGAAAAAGTCACCGGCGTTCCATGTCACAGGCAACATCTTAAACTGTACATATGGCTTTGCCAACATTTGCACCTGCAGGTAGGGTCGGATCGCTATTTTATTCAGGATTGCCCGGGTTGAGCTATCCAGTTCAACATACTTCTCCCCCACATGAATAAGAAAGGATGAATTGAAATGGCTGATCTTAATGCTCGATGACGAGATGCGTTCACCTCCCAGCTGAAGTCCTGAAAAATTAAAGTTCCCGGAAAGATTTACCATCCTGCGTGAATTATCCGACATGTCCAATAAGATGTTTACCGTATCAAATCCCGTATTGATGCCATATTTATCGTTCAGTACCGGAAGCGGGAGCATGCTGTCACCCGCATTCACAAGTGTTATTTCCGCCAGGTAGGATGATTTTTTAAAATGGCCGTTTATAGAAATTTCTGCAGTGGAGTTTTTGGACGATAACAAAAGCATACCCGTCACCCTGCTATGCAAAATATCCAGATTCCGGAAACCAATCACCGTTGTTTTACCGCCATAGAATAAGCGGGTCTCAAACAGCTGAATCCTGGTTTTTGAGGGAACATAGCTGAAAAAGCGGTGAATGTTCCTGCTGGCAAAATCGGAAAGGTTCTTGCCTGCAAGCCGTTCGAATATTCCTCCCGTGGTGTCCTTTGGAATGGGTGTGACAACCAGTGTATCCTTTCCCTCCGCCAGATACCGGACCGAAATTTTTCGGCAATCCAATTCCTTTAGCCGGATATTTTTAATAAGCAGGGGCAATATCCGCACATTCAATTTCAGTGAATCAACATAAATTTCGTTTGCATTATCTTCATTCTGAATATAAATATCCCGGATAAAAACTGATTTGACACCCTGAAATTTTGCACCTTCCCAATGCACCAGGTAATGATGTGCCTTCATCCGCACCGCGAAAGATGCTAAAACTTTGCGCAGGACAAAACCCCTTACGGAAAACCCTGCCAGGAGAATAACAAGAAACAGGCCTGACCCGAGTAGAAGACGACGGGCAGGAACGGATGAAGAAAAATTCATGTTCAATTCAATTGGGGAACAAAAATAGCATTTTCCCACAGCATTTTAGACTGCCTGTATGAAACCTTACCACAATACAATCGTAAACGCTTTTACTTTTAATCCCTTAAACCATACTGCTAATATTAAAATGCAATTTTTGAAACGATGAGGATAAGCTTAATACTGGCCATTTTGTTTGTTTTTCTTCATGCCTGTCCACAGTCAACGGATGAGAACAGATCAGCAAAAATAATCACGCAAAACCAGGTGAAGAATCAGGTAAGCTGGGATTATCCCTACAAAGGAACAAAAACAGGGAAAACAGGAATAAAAACCTCCGTGACACAATATGATTCCAAAGGAAATATTGCCCAGGTGACCACCTTTAACCCAAAAGGTACCATTGTCAATATCGAAAAATACAAGTATGATTCCCACGGCAATAAAACCGAATATTCTAGGTATTCAGGCAACACTGCTTCACAGGCCGCCTACCAGAAGATTTCGAAATACAATGAAAAAAACCTTGTATACGAAGAATCAGGATATGACGGGGTGGAACATTTCACGAATGCTTACAAATACGATGATAAGGGGAATCTCACAGAGATCCGCTATATGAAAAATTCAATTCTTACCGAGAAAAGAGATTTCAGCAGGAACGGGGCAGCAACAAACGTATCAATATTCAATGGAACAGGGGTTCTTTTATCTAAGCTGGTTCTTCGGTATGATGAAAGGAAGAACCTTGTGGAAGAAGCTGTATACGGCATCAACCAAAGTGAGCTCGAGAAAAAAACCTATAATTATGACGACAATAAAAATCTGACGGAAGAAGCAAAATACAAGTTGGATAAGGTTACTTTGAAAACCTGCTACGTTTACAATGCCAATGGCGACCTTGTGGAGATCAACGAAGAAAATCCGGGCTCTGCAAAATTTGTCAAGAAGAGCTATACGTATGATTCCATGAATAATATAAAGGAAATAAGCTGGAGAAGAAAGAGCAACGAGGAATTTAACAGCATTTCCTATGCTTATGATGCCCGGGGACTATGCTCATCAACCGATACGTGGTACCCCGCCACCAAGTACAAGGTACTTACGAAATACACATACGAAACATATTAGTTTGTTCTGCAGTCATGCAGTTTTGCAGTTTTGCAGTTTTGCAGTTTTGCAGTTTTGCAGTTTTGCAGTTTTGCAGTTCGTTGCAGTCATGCAGTTTTGCAGTTTTGAGTATGCAGTTTTGCAGTTTTGCAGTCGTGCAATCAGCCGCGTCAGCGTCACTCGTCACTTGTCACTCGTCACTTTCTTCCTCACTTTTAGTTTTTATCTTTTAGTTTTTCACTGCATTGTTCATTGTTCATTGTTCATTGTTCATTGTTCATTGTTCATTCCAGTCCCTCGTCCCTATTTTTCCTATCTTTGCCACCATGTTACTTAAAATACATCCTGAAACACCGGGGCAGCGGCAAATCCAAAAAGCGGTTGAAATCCTGCGGGAAGGCGGTATTGTTATATTTCCGACCGACACAGTGTATGGACTGGGATGCGACGTCTTCAATCATAAGGCAGTGGAACGGGTGGCCCGGATTAAGGGCATTAATCTTGAAAAAGCTAATTTTTCTTTTATCTGTCATAATCTGAGCCATCTGACGGATTATGCAAAACACGTGAACAACGCTACCTTTAAACTGATGAAACAATATCTTCCCGGGCCCTATACCTTTATTCTTGAGGCGGGCAGCAATGTTCCCCGTATATTCAGGAACCGGAAGAAAACGATCGGGATCCGTGTACCCGACAACAAAATAATACTTGAAATTGTAAGGGAACTTGGCAACGCCGTTTTAACCACTTCCATACACGATGAAGACCAGTTGATTGATTATACGACTGACCCGGAATTAATACATGACCATTATAAAAATCTTGTAGACGCCGTAATTCATGGCGATTATGGTAACAATATCCCCTCTACTGTCATTGATTGTACCGGCGATATCCCTGTAGTAATAAGGCAGGGAATAGGCCATTTGGAAATCTAGCGAATAATTCCGGTCATCGTTCTATCCTGAATGCACCCTGCTCGGGAATCACAAAACAGGCAATTCCCCTTTTTTTACATTCCTTTTTCCATTCAGCTGCTTTATAACTTTTTACAGATCCATCCAGGATCACCATTTTGGTTTTGATTTCCCGTGCAACCCTTTCAGGATCAAGCGACAATTTTCCGGAAATAATAAGAAAGTCCGCCTGCAAAGAATTTTTTGAAGTGAATTTGTAAAACCGGTCATCCCGAAGAAGCACCATCCGCTGTTCATGGAAGGAGACAAGTATGTTGTCCCCTCTCCATTGCCGCCGGAAATACAGGTCCGGCATGAAAATACCGTTGCATATTTCCGGCGATAGACGATCCAGTGAAATCACAAGCGGCTTTACACCGTGTTTGATCCAATAATTGCCGAAGGAATAATTAAGATCGTTTAACCCCGGAAGATTGTCCGCGTTAATCAGGAGCAGTGCTTTCCTGCCACTGACAAAGGTTATACCGGTCTTTCCCCTCACAGATGATATCAGTGCTGTTTGCTGTTCGTTTAAATGCTTTATATGCCTGAGCTGTATTCCCTCAAACTGTATCATCAGAAGCAACAGCACCGGTACCCATTTTGCGGATCTGAAGGCAAGAAAAACGGCCAGAAAGAAAATCACCAGCATAAGAAGGATCGTCTGCATACCGTTTATGTATACATCCCCTATCACTGAAGCAGGCAGCTTTTCCACTGCATTTACAGAAACCAGCAATATTTTAAGCAAAAGAGCAAGGACCTTACCTGCCACGAGGGCAAACGGTTTAAGCCACACCATCGCCAGGTAACCGCCGGCCACACACAGGATAACGGAAACCAGGGGAACCACATACAAATTGGTTAACCAGAAATATACAGGAAACTGATGAAAATAGAACAGTGTTAATGGAAAGGTGGCCAGCTGGGCTGCACACGAAAGCGTGAATAATTGCCAGATCTTATTTGCCAGGGAGTTTTTAAAAACAACCAGATCCTTTAATACAGGTTGGTAAGCCAATATTCCCAAAACAGCTGCAAATGAAAGCTGAAAACTCACGTCTGAAATCATTCCCGGATTGAAAGTTAAAAGCAGGAAAGCAGAAACGAACAAGATATTGTATGTGTTTACCCGTCGGTGAAATAAACGTCCTGTCATTACAAAACTGATCATCACCGTTGCCCTCGTAACGGATGGGGAAAGTCCTGTTATCAGAGCGAAAAGCCAAAGAAATAAAAGGATGATCACTGTTTTGGAATATTTACCGGCAGGGTTCCTGCCAAAAATCCCCAATACAAAACCGAGAACCAGTGCTATGATTCCCACATTGAAACCGGACAGGGCCATAATATGCATAACACCCGCCCGGGTGAAAGACTTCTTTGTGGTAGCGTCAACATCTTCCCTGTAACCCAGGGTGAGGGCCGACACAAGTCCCAGGTAACGCGGTTCAAGATTCAGGTTTTGGAAAAGCTGCAAAAGCTGGTTTCTCATAAGGCAAGCCCGAATTCGGGGAGTTACCAACCGGCCCGGTAAATAGGCGTCCTGCAATGGCTTAATAAAGGCCTGCCTGTAAATATGCCGGGTGGCAAGGTATCGCCTGTAATTGAATTCATCCGGATTTGCCGGAGGAGGTATACACTTTAAGGCGGCATTCAGGTGCAGAACACATCCGGGCCGGGGCATACGGACCGAATCATACGCAACAAAAAGCAGTACTTTCAGGTTCTGCTTAATCCATCCCTCCCGACTTCTGACTTCAAGGACCCGGGCAATGGCTTTTACTGAATTTCCGTTTGATTCTGGTACATCAATAATGAGAAGCCGGTAAGGCATTGAGGTTTCCGGAAGGAAGCCCGCTTGCTTTTCACGTTTAATATCAATTTCTGCCGCCCATATTCCGCATAAAAAAATAAGCAGGGCCGCCAACGAGCCGGCTATCCAAGCTGTATTGAGATTCCCGGGGAGATGTACAATGCCCGATAAAAAAAGCCACAGGATCAATAAAATAAACAGGATAGCTTTATCAGGCGGGAAAAAATTCCCGATGCAATCCGTAATGGCAATTCCAAAAGCATATAAAACAATAAGCCGGGAAAACGGACTTTTTCGCAATATTGGCAATAACGGCATTTGGCTGGCAATGCCATTAAAAATACCAATTTTTTAGCAAATTTCAAATTCAGATTTATAACTTGAAATTGGACAGCAATACAATTTTTTTAATGAATTAAATTCATAAATTTGCGGCTTCCACAGGCAATAATCAAATAAAAAAACCTAATAAAAAGCATATCATGGTTGATCTTAAGACAAAATATCTGGGACTTGATTTAAAAAATCCTGTTATCCTCGGAGCCAGCAATCTCGTAACCAAACTCGATAATCTGAAAAGAGCTGAAGAGGCTGGAGCATCAGCCATTGTATATAAATCTCTTTTCGAAGAACAAATTCAACTCGAATCCGCCCAGCTTGATGATCAGCTGGAGGAATACAATGAACGAAATGCGGAGATGGTAAAACTTTTCCCCAGTATTGAACATGCCGGCCCGGAAGAACATCTTGTCAATCTGAGAAAGGTGAAAGAGACCCTGGGAATTCCTGTCATTGCCAGTTTAAATGCGATATATACCGAATCATGGATTGATTATGCCCGTCAGCTGGAACAAACCGGTGTAGATGCCCTTGAATTCAACTTTTTTTATATTCCTCGGGATACACAAACCGATGGCCGGGATGTAAATAATCAACAGTTGGAGATCATCAGGTCGGTAAAACCGAAAGTAAAACTGCCCATAAGTGTTAAGTTAAGTCCTTTCTATGCCAATCCTTTGAATATTGTATCCCAGATGGACAAACTCGGCGTGGATGGATTTGTGTTGTTTAACCGACTTTTCCAGCCCGATATCGATATCGAAAAAGAACAGCATTTTTCGCCCTTCAACCTGAGCACTCCGGATGATAATAAATTGAGCCTTCGTTTTGCCGGCCTGTTGTATGGAACCATAAATGCTTCCATTTGCAGCAATACAGGAGTTTTCTCCGGTGCGGATGTGATTAAAATGATCCTGGCCGGTGCTGATTGCGTGCAGGTAGTAAGCACGGTTTATAAAAACAAGATCGAGTATATTGCTACTATCCTGCGCGATCTGCAAACCTGGATGGAATCAAAGAATTACATGAACCTGGAAGCTTTCCGTGGCAAGCTTTCGCATAAAAATACAAACGACCCATTCATTTACAAACGTGCCCAGTATATTGACCTGCTGCTGAAATCAGATCAGATCTTCAAGAAGCACGTAGTATAAAACACTGCCAGATCGTTGCGTCAAATCGTTGCGTCAAATCGTTGCGCCAAATCGTTGCGTCAAATCGTTGCGCCGAGGCTCCGCCTCGGTGCAAAATTATCTGTACACTTTTCGCCGAGGCTCCGCCTCGGTGCAATTATCTGTGCACGTTTCGCCGAGGCTCCGCCTCGGTGCATGATCTCCCTATTTCTGTAATTTAATCTTATAATGTACATCCACCCTTAACTTGGTGATGTCATTCAATTTCCCCTTTAGCAATTTTCTTCTGAGTGGCGGGATCCTGTCGATAAACAAAACGCCCTCAAGGTGGTCGTATTCATGTTGAATAACTCTGGCCTTCAACCCATTATATTCTTCCTCAATGAGGTTGAAATTTTCATCGTAATAACGGATCTTCACCTTGTTATGCCGGTTAACATCTTCACGTAGTTTGGGAAGGCTAAGGCAACCTTCGTTCATCACCACGGATTCGCCATCCAATTCAATAATTTTAGGATTAATAAAAGCTTTTTTGAAATCCTTCATATCCGGTTCATCTTCCTCAAGTGAGGTACCGTCTACAACGAATATACGAATGGATTTGCCTACCTGTGGTGCTGCAAGTCCCATCCCATCTGCCTTATACATGGTTTCAAACATATCATCCAGAAATTGTTTCAGATTAGGATAATCAACATCGATTTCCCTAGCCACTAATCTGAGAACGGGTGAACCATATACTACAATCGGTTGAATCATTTGTTAGTTAAAAATTAATAGTTAATAGTTAAAAGTTGGACGATTCGGACTTTTCACTTTTATCTTTTAGTTTTTCCCTGGTTTATAAGTATCTGCAAGTGCGGTTGCTGCCACTTTTAGTTTTTATCTTTTAGTTTTTCACTGGTTTATAAGTATTCTGCAAGTGCGGTTGCCGCCACTTTTAGTTTTTATCTTTTAGTTTTTCCCTGGTTTATAAGTATCTGCAGGTGCGGTTGCCGCCACTTTTAGTTTTTATCTTTTAGTTTTTCCCTGGTTTATAAGTATCTGCAGGTGCGGTTGCCGCCACTTTTAGTTTTTATCTTTTAGTTTTTCACTGAATTCTGCCTTGATTCGAGGAATGACTGCAAAATGATCGTTGCACTAATCGAATCAACAAGTGCCTTGTTTTGCCTGGCTTTTTTCTTTACCCCGCCCATGATCATTGTTTGCACAGCCATTTTGGAAGTGAAGCGTTCATCCACAAGGAACACTTCCGTGTGCGGAAAAGCTTTTTTAAGCCGATGGATAAAAGGATCAATATATCGAACAGATTCTGAAAGGGAATTGTTCATTTGCCGCGGGTATCCGACTACAAATGAATCCACTTTTTCTTTCACAGCATAATCCATAAGAAAGGAAATTACCTCCCCTGAGGGAACTGTGGTTAAACTGTTGGCTATAATCTGTAATGGATCCGTAACAGCTATCCCGGTTCTTTTTTGTCCAAAATCGATTGAAACTATTCTTCCCAATATTAAGCGAATTTTATGCAAAGGTATAAAATAGTAGAGACAAGGCAATGCCTTGTCTCTACAACCCTGATTATGTATAAGGTTATCCTATTTTTCCAATTTTGAAAAATCCAGGGAGGCAAGACGCTTGTAACTGTTATATCGCCACAGGGCATTCTCTTCCGCTGCAACAAACAATTCGGTGGCTTCTTTCGGAAAAGCTTTCTTTAGAGAAGTATATCTTACTTCACTGTTGAGAAAATCCTGGAATTTGCTCCATTCCGGCTCTTTTGAATCGAGTTCGAAGGGATTCTTTCCCTCTTTTTCCAGAAGCGGATTATAGCGATACAAATGCCAGTAACCCGATTCAACAGCAAGTTTCTGCTCTTCCTGTGATTTATCCATTCCGTGTCTCAATCCATGATTAATACAGGGCGAATAGGCAATGATAAGTGAAGGTCCAGGATAGGCCTCAGCTTCCCTCAACGCTTTCAGGTACTGATTCTGACTCGCTCCCATGGCAACCTGGGCAACATAAACATAACCATAGGTCATGGCCATTGCACCAAGGTCCTTTTTCCTTACTCTTTTTCCGGATGCGGCAAATTTAGCCACAGCACCGATCGGAGTAGATTTGGAAGCCTGTCCGCCTGTATTTGAATAGACTTCGGTATCCATAACGAGTACGTTCACATTTTCGCCGGATGCAAGTACGTGATCGAGACCGCCGTAACCGATATCATATGCCCAGCCGTCTCCGCCGAAAATCCAGACCGATTTTTTAATCAGGTATTGCTGCAATTCGAGGATTTCTTTTGCAACCGGACTTTTTTCAGTGGCCAACGCCTTCACTACTTTAAGGGAAGACGCTTTCGAAGCACGAACATCCGTTTTTGATACGAGCCATTCTTTAAAGGCCTCAATTGTGTAATCGGCAAGGCCGGGATTAAGCGCAATGCATTCATTCATTTTGCGGTCAATCCTTGATCTCAGTTTTTCAGCGCCAATAGCAAGACCCAATCCATATTCGGCATTGTCTTCAAACAGGGAATTCCCCCAGGCCGGTCCTTTGCCTTCGCTATTTGTGCAATAGGGGGTAGAAGGAGCCGAACCTCCGTAAATTGAAGAACAACCGGTTGCATTGGCAACGATCATACGATCGCCAAATAACTGGGTAACCAGCTTGATATAAGGTGTTTCACCACAACCACCGCACGCTCCTGAAAACTCAAATAACGGACGGGCAAATTGTGAATTCTTAACTGATTTGTCGGTCTCAACCAGTTGATCTTTGTACGAAACCTTGGCTGCCATATATTCCCAATGGCCGATTTCGTCCGACTGGGATTCAAGCGGTTTCATAACAAGAGCCTTTTCCTTCGACGGACAAACTTCGGCACAAACGCCGCAGCCTGTACAATCGAGCGGACTTACCTGTATCCGGTATTGCAATCCTTCAAATCCCTTCCCCAGTGGTTTAAGAGTAACCATTCCGTCAGCTCCCTCCATTTCGGTGCCATTAAGCAGGAAAGGCCGGATGCAGGCGTGAGGACAAACAAAGGAACACTGGTTACACTGGATGCAGTTTTCGGAAATCCATTCCGGAACATTGACCGCAATACCGCGTTTTTCATATTGCGTTGTACCGGAAGGAAACGTGCCGTCTTCCCTTCCCTTAAAAGCACTGACCTTGAGATCATCGCCCATCAGGCGGTTCATCGGTTCAACGACATTCTTAATAAAATCGGGAATATTGCGAGTATCTGCTTTCGCTTTGGGTTGCAGTTTGGACCATTCTTTGGGCACCTCAACTTTTTCCACTGCAGCGCCGCGATCAACAGCAGTAATATTCATATTGACAATTTCCTCGCCTTTTCGCCCAAAAGACTTGATAATGGCTTTCTTCATCTGCGAACGTGCATCCTCGAAAGGAATTACATTGGCAATCTTAAAAAAGGCCGCCTGCATGATTGAATTTGTCCTGTTTCCAAGACCTATCTCCGATGCAATCTTTGTGGCATTAATGATATAGAACTGAATATTCTTTTCAGCAAGAATCTTTTTCACGCTATCCGGAAGCCTGTCTTTTGTTTCTTCGGCATCCCAAAGGCTGTTCAGCAGGAAAGTGCCACCCACTTTAATACCTCGTAGCATTTCATATTTCTCGAGATAAGAGGGAACATGGCATGCGACAAAATCAGGAGTCCCAACAAGGTAAGGTGAACGAATCGGCTTATTGCCAAAACGAAGGTGAGAAGTGGTTACTCCGCCTGATTTTTTCGAATCATAGGCGAAATACGCCTGGGCATACTTATCCGTTGAATCGCCGATGATCTTGATGGAATTTTTATTTGCTCCGACAGTACCATCCGAACCCAGGCCATAAAATTTTGCTTCGTATGTTCCCTTGTCCGAAATGCTTATTTCCGGTTTGATCGGAAGTGACTGATGGGTCACGTCATCTTCAATGCCAAGAAGAAAATGCATTTTCGGCTCGGCCAGCTGCATGTTTTCAAATACGGTAATTATCTGTATGGGAGTGGTATCCTTCGAACTTAGACCATAACGGCCGCCAATGACCTGGGGAGGATTCGGCATGCCATAAAATACCTCCTTTATATCGAGGTAAAGGGGGTCGCCATTCGCGCCGGGTTCTTTCGTACGGTCAAGTACTGTGATTTTTTTCACAGAGGCCGGAACAACACTCATTAAATGCTTTGTTGAGAAGGGACGGTATAAATGAACAACAACAATACCCGTCTTACCCCCCCTGGCATTCAGATAATCCACAACCTCGCGGGTGGTTTCGGTGACCGATCCCATGGCCACAACAATGTGTTCCGCGTCGGGAGCTCCAAAATACTGGAAGGGAGCATAATCCCTGCCGGTAAGCCGGGTCATTTCTTTCATGCAATCTGCAACCATGTCGGGAATCACATCATAAAATGAATTGGCGGCTTCCCTGCTCTGGAAATATACGTCAGGATTCTGAGCAGTACCACGGGTTACAGGATGATCAGGATTCAAAGCGCGATCGCGGAATTCCTGCAATGCTTTATAATCAAGTAATTTAGCAAGATCCTCCATGGCCAGCACTTCGATTTTCTGCACTTCAGCTGAAGTTCTGAAACCATCGAAAAAATGGAGAAAAGGAACACGTGATTTGATAGCTGTAAGATGCGCCACTGCAGCAAGATCCATGATCTCCTGGACACTGCCGGTAGCCATCATGGCAAAGCCGGTTTGCCTTGTACTCATCACATCACTGTGATCGCCAAAAATGGACAGCGCCTGAGCGGCCAGACTGCGTGCAGAAACATGAAGAACGGCAGGAAGCAATTCCCCGGCAATTTTGTACATATTGGGAATCATCAGAAGCAAACCCTGTGAAGCAGTGAATGTTGTACCAAGCGTACCCGATTGCAGGGCACCGTGCAATGCACCTGCAGCACCGGCTTCCGACTGCATTTCGACCAGCTTTACCTCTTCCCCGAAAATATTTTTCTTTCCATTGGCAGCCCATTCGTCAACATATTCTGCCATGGTTGAGGAAGGGGTAATGGGATAAATAGCTGCAACTTCACTGAACATATAGGCAACGTGAGCAGCAGCGTAATTACCGTCACAAGTTACAAAATTCTTAGTCGTACTCATCTTAACTCTCTTATAATTAATATATTACGTATTATTTTTTTAAAATAAAGGACAAAAATACAATAAATCAAAGAGTTTCTGCTATTTAATTCACAGAATCTCCCTTATTCATTTTCATTTTAAATAATCCAGAAAGTCAACAGGGTCAGGCATTTGTATGGCTTCGGGCAGTTGCAATGTCAGGTGTGGTTGCAAACGTTAAGCGTAGTTGCGTTAAGCGTAGTCTGAAGACTACGCTTAGCTTTGAATGACAACGCTGGTTTGCGTTTTTGTGTACGATAATGCCGGGATAAGGTTTTACCGGCAGGCAAATTATTCGCCGTTCATTGAAATAAGAAACTCTTCGTTCGTCTCGGTCTTGGCCAGTCGTTCACGCAGGAACTCCATAGCTTCCACAGGGTTCATATCGGTAAGGTATTTTCTCAATACCCATATTTTATTCAGGAAATTCCTGTCGAGCAAAAGATCTTCGCGTCTTGTACTTGATGCGGTAATATCAATGGAAGGATATATCCTGCGGTTTGAAAGCTTGCGGTCGAGTTGCAGCTCCATGTTGCCGGTACCCTTGAATTCCTCAAAAATCACTTCGTCCATTTTCGACCCGGTATCGGTCAGGGCTGTTGCAATGATCGTGAGTGATCCCCCGTTTTCAATGTTTCGGGCCGCACCAAAGAACCGTTTTGGTTTTTGAAGCGCATTGGAGTCAACACCACCGGAAAGTACCTTACCCGACGCCGGGGCAATCGTATTGAATGCGCGTGCCAGGCGTGTAATGGAGTCGAGCAGAATGACAACATCGTGTCCGCATTCGACGAGGCGTTTTGCCTTTTCAATGACTATGTTGGCTACTCTTACATGCCGTTCGGCTGGTTCGTCGAATGTGGAAGATACTACTTCGCCCCTTACATTCCTGGCCATTTCAGTTACCTCCTCAGGCCGCTCATCGATAAGCAGGATAATGAGATATACTTCGGGATGATTAAGTGCAATGGCGTTGGCAATATCCTGCAGCAATATGGTTTTGCCCGTTTTGGGCTGAGCCACGATCAAACCACGCTGTCCCTTGCCAATGGGAGAGAACATATCCACTACACGGACAGACATGTTCGTTTTTTCGCCGGGCTTGATGAGCGTGAATTTTTCATTTGGGAAAAGCGGGGTCAGATAATCGAACGGAACACGGTCACGTATATAATCGGGATTTCTTCCGTTTATCTCAATTACCTTAATCAGCGGAAAATACTTTTCACCTTCTTTCGGGGGTCGGATTGTTCCTGTAACCGTATCCCCTGTTTTTAATCCAAACAGTTTAATCTGGGATTGGGAAACATAGATGTCATCCGGTGAATTAAGGTAATTATAATCCGATGAACGAAGGAAACCATAACCATCGGGCATGATTTCAAGTACACCCTGGCAGGTAATAATTCCATCAAATTCAGTAGGTTTATCCTGTACGGGCTTTCTTTCAAAAGGAACCCGCTGTTGGTTTTCCCATCTTGGTTTTTGCTCCTGGGGAGCGGAAATCATCTGGTCTTTTTCGGGAAGTACTTCGGCACTAACGTTATCTTCTGCTTCTATCTCGTTTGGAATAACCTCTTCATAATCCTGGTTCTTCACTAATTTTTCCTCGTCAATCATTTCTATCGTCTTATCCAGCAATTCCTCTCTTGTTCTTGCATTTTCCCTGTCATCGGGCTTGGCAAAATCTCTTTTTTTCCGGAAATCCTCGTGCCGTCTTTTATTATCGTTATTGTTATTGTTATTGTTACTCGGTCTGTTGAAAAAATTACCTCCTTCACGTGGTTTATTGAGTTGGAATGGGAGCTGTGCTGGTTTTGGTTCATCAAACGGAACATCAGCCCGTACTTCCGGTTTGTTTTCAGCTTTGTTATCCTGAATCAGGTCAGGTCTGTCGTTTTCCTGTCTCCTGGGCCGGCGGCCCCGCCTTTTGTGCTCCGGAATGTACGGTCCTTCCGGTTTTTTGTCTGTCTTTTTGGAATCGGTGGCCATAATTGCCTGTTCATCCAGAATCTTATAAATCAGATCCTGTTTTCTTAGCACGTCGGCTTTTTTAACGTTTAATTGCTTTGCAATCTCCTTGAGCTCGGGCAATAATTTCTTATTAAGCTCTAAAATATCATACATAATAAAGGGTGAAAATTTATTTAAAAAGAATATAAAATCGCATGAAACTATATATTACGCTTGCAGATAAATACCATACCAGGTATAATAAAGGTACTGTAATTAAGCTAAGATGGAATTTTAAAAGGGATTTCTTGTGCAATATTAAGCAATTCATAACAAACAGCAAAGCAAAAGATAAAATATTTTTCTTTCGGATTATACAAAAAATAATCTATCTTTAGTTACCTATACCATACAAACGAATGAGACAATTAAAGATTGTCAAACAGGTTACCAATCGTGAAACCCCATCCCTCGACAAATATCTTCACGAAATTGGTAAAGTTGAACTTATCTCCGCGGAAGAAGAGGTAAGTCTGGCAAAAAAAATCCGTAAAGGGGATGAGGATGCCCTGAATAAACTCATCAAGGCTAACCTTCGTTTTGTTGTTTCAGTTTCCAAACAATATCAGAACCAGGGACTGAGTTTACCCGACCTTATTAACGAAGGCAATGTTGGATTGATCAAAGCGGCACAACGGTTTGACGAAACAAGGGGATTCAAATTTATATCCTATGCTGTATGGTGGATTCGTCAATCAATCCTGCAGGCACTGGCTGAACAGTCAAGGATTGTCAGGTTGCCCCTGAACAAAATCGGCTCCATCAACAAAATCAATAAAACGTTTTCAGATCTGGAGCAACTGTTCGAACGGGAACCTTCTGTGCAGGAAATTGCCGACATTCTTGAAATGGCTCCTTCAGAAGTGAAAGAAGCCATGAAAAGCGCCAGCCGCCATGTTTCAATGGATGCACCCCTTAAGGATGATGAGGAAATTACTTTGTATGATGTGCTGCTCAGCAAGGATGCAACAAGTCCCGACAAAGGCCTGCTCACCGATTCCCTGCGCAAGGAAATTGAACGGGTGCTTTCTATCCTTACTTATCGGGAAGCGAATATTATCCGCCTTTATTTTGGATTGAACAATAAATACCAGTATACACTGGAGGAAATAGGAGAAGAATTTAATCTCACCCGCGAACGGGTAAGACAAATCAAAGAAAAAGCCATAAAACGCCTGAAAAACGCTACCCGCTGTAAACTGCTAAAGACCTACCTTGGTTAGAAAGTTTTTTCTAATTTTGTTTCTTATAAATTCGGATAAAACCATGGGTAGATATATTGCACCGTCGTTGCTTGCAGCAAATTTTGCCAATTTGCAGCAGGCTGTTGAACTGGTGAATGACAGCGAAGCAGGTTTCCTTCACCTGGATATCATGGACGGGCAGTTTGTACCCAATATTTCATTTGGGATGCCTGTGATAAGGGCTGTCAAAAAAATTTCGAAAAAACCGCTTGACCTTCATCTTATGATTGTTCAACCGGAAAAATACTTTGAAAAATTTAAAGATGCGGGTGCAGACTGGCTTACTGTGCACATGGAGGCCTGTATACACCTTCACAGGGCTGTGCAGGAGATCCGTGAACTTGGCATGAAAGCAGGAGTGGCCCTGAATCCGCACACCCCTGTCGCTTCCCTCGAGGAAATTATCACTTTTACCGACCTGGTCCTTATCATGTCGGTTAATCCGGGATTCGGCGGACAGGAATTCATAGAGACATCGTACGAAAAAATCCGAAAAACAAAAAGCCTTATCGTATCCTCCGGTTCAAGTGCCCTGATAGAGGTTGACGGGGGTATTGACGTGAACAACGCCGGCAGATTGTTTGAAGCCGGTGCAGATATCCTGGTGACCGGAACCACTGTTTTTCATTCACCCGACCCGCTGAAAACTATCCATGAACTTAAAAACGCGAGGCAGTAGGATGTAGGCTTTAGGATGGGTCGTTAAATTCTCTGTGATCTTCCTGAAGCAACGCGCCTTAAATAAAGCTTTGAGATCTTTGCGAAAACACTCGGCGGACTTTGCGTTAAAAAATAGGATACGCCGCAAGGCGGAACCCAAAAAAATTGTCGTTAGTCTCTCTGTGTACTCAGCTAAACAAAGCGCCTCAAAAAATACTCATTAACTCCGTGGTTAAATTTTTAAGTCGCTCTTATTTTTATTTGGAATAAATTAAAATAGTTAATGGCAATAAAATTATCTTTATTTCCTATTTTTGAAAATTGAAGTTTTAGTGATGAATCTGATTAGGTTGATATGGATTCATTTGTTATTTGCATGTGTTCGTTCCGGTAAAATATTTTAGAGCGGGAATTGTGTTGACTAAGTGTTTTGAATATGGGACAGATAACCCATCTTTTAAGTAAAGTATTTAATGCATCGGGTCCACCGGTAAAAACAAATAAACCGGGTGGCCATTCAAAATCTGAATTCTGGTTCAAGGGGCTTCTCGAATCCGCTCCTGACGCCATGGTGATCACAAATTCAGAGGGTACCATTATTATTATCAACGCTCAAACTGAAAAGCTTTTCGGATTTCCACGCAGTGAGATCATCGGCAATAAGGTCGAGTTTTTAATACCTGAACGATTTCGCCCGAAACATACCCAATACAGAGACGGTTACATTGAAAATCCAAAGGTAAGGGCTATGGGGGTGGGCATGGAATTGTTCGGAAGGCGAAAAGACGGCACTGAATTTCCCGTGGAGGTCAGCCTGAGTCCGCTAAAAGTTTCAGAGGAGGATGGATTGAATGTGATTGCAGCAATCCGTGATATCAGCAAGCAGGTTGAAACCCGGGAGGAAATTAAAAAACTCAATGAAAACCTTGAACATCTTGTGCTGGAACGTACGGCAGAGTTGGAAAAGCTTTACATGGAGCTTAACGAGATGAACAAAGATCTCGAATCAAGGGTAAGCAAGCGAACCTGGGAATTGGAAGAGAGCAACAAGGAACTGGAATCATTTTCATATTCCGTATCACACGACCTTAGGGCTCCCCTGAGAAGCATCGATGGATTCAGCAATAAGATCCTGAAAGATTACGGGCACCTCCTGGATGAACAGGGAAAAGACTATTTTTCCCGGGTGATCAATGCCAGTCAGAAGATGGGACAGCTGATCGATGACCTTCTCAAACTTGCCCGCCTGTCGAGGATCGAAATGAACCTCACTTCCACTGATCTGTCTTCCATTGCCGAATCCATTGTCACAGATCTGAAATCTTCCATGCCCGACAGAAAAGTTACCATTATCATTCAGCCGGGTTTGGTCGACAAAGCCGATCGCAGCTTAATGCAGATCGCCCTTCAAAACTTACTGGACAATGCATGGAAGTATACAACAAATACAAGAGATGCAAAAATTGAGTTTTCCTCTTTCAGAAGAGATAACAAAACAATCTATTTTATCCGCGATAATGGAGTTGGCTTTGATATGCGGTATGTGAACAAGCTTTTTGGTGCCTTTCAACGATTGCACAGCGCATCGGAATTTGAGGGAACAGGCATCGGACTGGCCACCGTAAAGCGGATTATCAGGAGGCATCATGGCACTATCTGGGCAGAGTCAGAAGTGAACCAGGGAGCGGCATTCTTTTTTACATTATAAGGATCGGCATGAGAAATAACGAAAGAAGCATATTATTGATAGAAGACAATCCGGATGATGAACTGCTAACTATGATGGCGTTCCGGGACAATAAAATAATGAATAATATCGTTGTTGCGAGGGATGGGGAAGAAGCCCTTGATTACTTATTCGGAAAAGGGAATTACAGGGACCGTGATATAAAAATTCTCCCCCAGCTGATATTGCTTGATCTGAAATTGCCCAAGGTTGACGGGCTTGAAGTACTTCAACAAATCAGATCCACTCAGGAAACCATGTTTTTGCCTGTTGTGGTCCTTACATCCTCAAGGGAAGAGATGGATATTATCAAAAGCTACCGGCTGGGGGCCAACAGCTATATCCGAAAACCCGTGGATTTTGAACAATTCTCAGAAGCTATAAAACAATTGGGACTTTATTGGTTAGTCCTCAATGAATTACCCTCAAATAACGAATAAGTATGAAGAGTCCGATCCGGGTTCTTATTATTGAAGATAATGAGGACGATACGATATTGGAAATTGATGCACTGACCAGGGCCGGGTTTACCATTGAATATGAACGAATTGAAACCCGGGAGGCACTTGTACAGGCCCTTGAGAATAAAAACTGGGACTTAATTATATCCGACTTCGCCATGCCCCGATTTTCGGGACTTGAAGCCCTTGACGAGTTAAAAAAATCAGGAAAGGATATCCCTTTTATTCTTATTTCGGGTACGATTGGCGAGGAAACGGCCGTGGCTGCAATGAAAGCCGGAGCCAGCGATTATATAATGAAAAACAGCCTTTACCGGTTGATCCCTGCATTCGAGCGTGAATTGCGCGAAGCCGAATCCCGGCGCCTGAAGCGTCAGGCAGAGGATGCCATTCAGTTTGAACGCATCCTGCTCAGGACGCTTATCGATAATTTACCCGATTTTATTTACGTAAAGGACAGCGACTGCCGCATCATTGTTGCCAATAAATCAAGCGTTGATTTTATGGGCTATACAAGCGAGTCGCAGTTAATCGGGAAAACAGACCTGGATATTTTCATGAACGAAAATGGAAACCGGGGCTATACCCAGGATCTTGCGGTTGTTAAAACCGGAATTCCGATCATTAACCGTGAGGAGGAATTTACAGATGGAAAGGGAAACCGCCGATGGTTGCTGACCACTAAAATTCCCATACACAATGAACATGGAAAGATTTCAGGGCTCGTTGGGCTGAAGCATGATATTACAATCCGCAAACAAATTGAATTTGAACTAAAGGAAAGCGAACAGAATCTCATCAGGCAGAATTCGGAATTTCACGTGCTGAATAACGAATATCTTGCATTGAATGAGGAACTTACCGAAAGCTTTAACCGTATTCAGAAAATGAATTCAGAATTGACCCTTGCCAAAAATAAGGCCGAGGAATCTGACAGGCTTAAATCTGCTTTTCTTGCTAACATGAGTCACGAGATCCGCACTCCCCTGAATGCCATCCTTGGTTTTTCAGGGTTGCTCAGAGATGTATCCGAAAGCCGGGAAAAAACGGGTGAATATGTGGATATTATTGACTCAAGCGGACAACAGCTGCTTACTATTATTGATGATATTCTGGAGATATCAAAAATTGAAGCCGACCAGATCTCAATATCACCGGATACAATAAACATCAATAAGGTAATGCGGGAATTATACCAGTTATTTTCAAGACAGGCGGAATTGAAAAATCTGGAATTATCTTTTCTGGGCGATTACAAAGGAGATTTTTATACGATAACCGATGAAAATCGCCTGAAACAAATCCTATGCAACCTTTTGAATAATGCAATAAAATTCACATCGGAGGGTAAGATTCAATTTGGATATGAAACCGGGGAAGATGATTTACGCTTTTATGTGATCGATACCGGTATCGGAGTATCCGCAGATGAACGTTCCATAATTTTTAAGCCTTTTCGCCAGGTCGAAACAGGATCAACACGGAATTACGGAGGAAATGGACTCGGGTTGTCGATTTCAAAGGCACTGGTTGAAAAACTGGGGGGCACAATATCGGTGGAATCTGAACCGATGAAGGGATCCTCCTTTTCATTTACTATTCCCTACATACGGTGCACCGCTCCCGGCGAAATCATCGAAACCCTGCACGAGGAAATATTGAATAACCGTTGGAATCATCATACGATCCTTGTAGCAGAAGATGAAATGTTTAATTTTTCCTATATTGAAGAGATCCTTAACAAGACTAAAGTGCAGATCCTTCATGCCTGGGATGGAAAGGAAGCCGTTGAATTTGTCAGACTCCATCCTGAAATCTCACTCGTACTGATGGATATAAAAATGCCTGAAATGGACGGATACACAGCTACCCGGCTGATAAAAAAAATGAGACCCCGGTTACCGGTCATTGCCCAAACTGCCTATGCCAAGTCAGAAAACCGGGAAGATGCAGTGGAAGCAGGATTCGACCACTACATTTCGAAACCGGTTTCGCATATCTTTTTTATGAAGATACTTGGAAATTACCTAAGTTAGGGACAAAGGGGAATTTACGATTTACGATTTACGATTTCATGGAGCGTATACCCTGCTAAACAAGAATCACTGGTTCTTGTCGGATTCTATCTTTGCTTTTTCGGCCTTTCTGATTTGTTCATCTGCCTTTTTACGTGACTTTTGTGCCTTTTTTTCCGCTTTCAAAGCGCTTTTGGATTCCTTGGACGAAGTTTCTGCATCACGTTCTGTCTCCTGGGCGTCCCTGGCTACTTCCCTGGCAGTATTTCTGTTATCTTTCAGGTCCTGTATTTTAGCCTCATCCTGCGCCTTTTGATTGTTTAATTGCTCGCTTTGAGAGGGCATTCTTATACTGTCCTGTTGACCGAAGGATATAGTTGAAAATAATGTCAGTGCAGCTGCAAAGAATATTAAAAGGATTGTATTTTTCTTCATGGTATGTTTCTCCGCATTAGAGCGGAGACAACAAACAACGGAGGAACTGTATTGTTCGAAATGAGAAATGAGGGGCGAGAAATGAGAGGGGGGTAAAGGGTAAAGAATATACCCACGACGTAGAACTGCAGAACTGCAAAAATGCAGAACTGCAGAACTCCTCGCTGTGGAGCTGCCGGGAGTCGAACCCGGGTCCAAACAAGCAACCCATAAGGTTTCTACATGCTTAGTCCGATGTTGGTTTTCGTATTCAGGCTGGCACCGGACGGCCTACCTGAATCTTATCCCCTTTTAATCTCATCTGGTTGCAGGGGTGACTACCAGACCAGCCTTACCTTTGATGTGTCCCTTGATCCACCGCCGTACGGCAGGGCAATGGAGGAACAGCCCGTCCAGGTACCTGGTACCTGAATATTGCCTTATCTACTAAACTTCGATTAGGCAGCGAGCGCGTAATTTGCTTCGCCATTTGATAGTTTGCACTGCAGTTAACGGGATGCTATGCTTAGCCCGGCATGCTGGCTTACCAATTGTCTTGCTGTCAAAGCCAGAACAGCCCCAGTAATTTCAATGAACAATGAACAATGAACAATGAAGAGTGAAAAACTAAAAGATAAAAACTAAAAGTGGCGGCAACCGCACCTTCTTCGCTTCATTTTCAAATCTTCAATTCATCAAATCATCAAATCATCAATCCGTACAAAGATATGAAAAAAAGGCTGAGTTCGTTTGAAATCTCATACATTATAGGAGGAAGACGAAGTATCCCCTCCCCGGCCGGTCCAGTTTGTATGGTAAAACATTCCCCTTGGTTTGTCAATGCGTTCATACGTATGGGCACCGAAAAAATCGCGCTGGGCCTGGAGCAAATTAGCCGGTAGCCGGGCACACCGGTAACCGTCGAAATAAGCCAGGGCTGCCGACAAAGCCGGTACAGGAATTCCATGCAATACAGCCTCGGAAACGACCCTTCTCCATCCTTCCTGGGCCACCATTACTTTGTTCGCAAAATAGGGAACCAGTAACAAATTTTGCAATGCAGGATCCTGGCTGTATGCATCACTGATTTTGCTGAGAAAGGCAGAACGGATAATGCAACCTCCACGCCACATAAGGGCAATTCCGCCATAGTTCAGATTCCAGCTATATTCTTTTGCAGCCGCATGCATCAGGGCATATCCCTGGGCATAGGATACGATCTTGGCGCCATACAACGCATTTCCAAGGTCGTTTACAAAGGCCTTCCGGTCAGCCTTAAAATCATGCGATTTCCTTGCAAGTATCCTGGAAGCTTTCACACGTTCATCCTTCATAGCCGACAAAGCACGGGCAAATACGGCTTCAACGATCAGCGTAAGGGGGATACCCAGTTCAAGCGCTTCAATGCCGGTCCATTTTCCGGTACCTTTCTGACCGGCAGCATCCAGGATCTTCTCCACAAGATATTCTCCATGACTATCTTTATAGGCAAGTATATCCCGGGTGATCTCAATCAGGTAGCTATCCAGATCGCCTTTGTTCCATTCTGCAAAAACATCGTGCATTTCCTTGCAATTCATGCCGCACATATCACGTAAAATATGGTAACATTCGCTGATGAGCTGCATGTCACCATATTCAATCCCATTGTGCACCATTTTAACAAAATGGCCGGCACCGTCTTCTCCCACCCAGTCGCAACAGGGCGTTCCATCGGCAACTTTTGCTGCAATAGCCTGGAATACCGGTTTTACTTCTTCCCATGCCTTGTTCGAGCCACCGGGCATAATGGAGGGTCCCTTCAATGCACCGTCTTCCCCCCCTGAAACTCCTGTGCCGATATACAGGAATCCTTTTTCTTCGGCATAATTTGTTCGTCTTATCGTATCGGGAAAATAAGAATTGCCACCGTCAATCATTATGTCTCCCTTATCGAGGAAGGGAATCATCTGCTCCATAAGATCATCCACAGCCTGTCCGGCTTTCACAAGCATCATTAGCTTTCTGGGTTTTTTTACTGAATGTACAAACTCTTCCATGCTGTGCGCACCAATGAATTTTCTGCCTTTTCCCCGGCCTTGCAGGAACGAATCCACCTTTTCCACAGAACGGTTGAAAACCGCAACAGTAAAACCTTTGCTTTCCATGTTGAGTATCAGGTTTTCACCCATGACAGCCAATCCGATCAGGCCAATATCTGCTAAAGAATTCATAATCTATGTTTTGAAAGTTTAAATCACTTTAAAGCCCAGTTTTCTGCAATTTCTTTTTAGCTTCTCCCAGCCATTCACCAGTTCAAGCGAATAGGCTTTGAATTCACGCCTCACCGGATAATTTCCCCTTTGCTTTTCAAAATCCTCGGGTGATTCACGCAGCCGGCGATCATCCTCCTTTATGGAATAGGTAGCCCTGAATATTTCCGAAAGTATAAAATCCTCATCCCGGTGGAGGCAATCAACCCGGATCAGATTATTCGCGGGCATTTCCAGTTCAAGTGGCTCCCAATCTTCCAGTCCAAGGTTGAAAAAACGGCTTAATTCCCTGATGATCATGGTGGTTCCTTTCGCTTTGCCATCTGCAGAATATCCTGCAATATGAGGTGTGCCTATATCACATTTTGAAAGCAGATCCTCATCAATAAAAGGCTCATTTTCCCATACATCGAGTACTGCCCCCGACAGTCTTTTTCTCTCCAGGGCTGTTTTAACCGCCTGGCCGTCTGCTATTTCTCCGCGGGAGGTGTTAATGATAAAGATCCCTGGCTTCATTCTTCTGATCAGGTCCTCATCAATCATGTGCCGGGTTTTGTATTCACCGTCCGGGTTCAGGGGGACATGAAAGGTAATAATATCGCATTCTCTGAGTATACCCTCCAGGGAAATAAAACCGCAGGCTCCTTCCTGCCTTACTCTTGGAGGATCGCAAAGATAAACCTGCATACCGAGCATTTCCGCGATCTGCACTACCTTGTTTCCCACATGGCCAACTCCTACAACACCCAAAACCCGGTTTTGCAGCGAAAAATCATTCTTACCAGCGAGATATGCCAGGGCACTTGCAACGTACTGGCAGACTGAACCGGCATTGCAGCCGGGCGCGTTTTTCCACACTATCCCGTGATCTTCACAGTATTTAGTATCGATATGATCAAAGCCTATGGTGGCAGTTCCGATAAATTGTACCCGGCTCCCATCCAGCAGTTTTTCGTTACACCGGGTGCGAGTACGGGTTAAAATAGCATCCGCATGCTGAACGGTTTCCTTTGAAATCTTTTCTCCCGGAATATAATCCACATCAGCAAAAGGCTCGAGAACGCCTCTTAGATATGGAATCTTATCATCGGCAACGATTTTCATTATTTTTTCCCCAGAATAATATCCATTGTTTTGTTCGTCCTCATTGCACTTTCTCCATTACAATTGTTTTGCCGCTTGCCCTGAAGTTCTTCCACCATATTCCGGATAAGCCAGTACTGAATATTTTCAGGATTTGGCGGAAGATTTTCATCAATCATGCCTGGCCTGATCAGCCGGATAGGCGAAAAACCGAAGGTGGAAAATTCAAGAGAAGCCTTGGTTCCGTAAATTGTTATAGTATCCTTTTGTACCATATGCTCGGTCACAAAGCACCAGCTGCCAGAAAGCGGAACGCCGGATTCATATAAAATATTTGCAAACACCACATCCTCGGCATTGTACAGTCCTGCCCGGTTATAGCACCGTCCCTCCACTTTTTTTGCCAGGCCAAAATACCATTCAAACAGATCCAACTGGTGGCATGCCAGGTCATAAAAATATCCGGCACCGGCAATGCCGGCATTTATTCTCCAGGGAAGATCATCAGGATCAAGATCTTCCACTCGTGGAGGAAGATGCAAGTCGACCTGGACAAAGAGAATTCTGCCCAGTTCACCGTGGTCCAACACTTCCTTTACTTTCTGAAAATAAGGAAGAAATCTCCTGTAATATGCCACATACAGGGGCATACCCGTGCGTGCCGACACTTCATTCATGGCCACACAATCCGAATAAACGGCTGCCATCGGCTTTTCCACGTATACCGGTTTCCCGGCCTGCATAGCCTTGATCGCATACATGGCATGACTTGAAGGTGGCGTGGCTACATAAACTGCATTAACATCGGCATCGTATATCAGCGAATCAGCATTATCGTACCATCTCGGTATCTTATGCCTGAAAGCATAGTCCCTGGCTTTTTGGCCGTCACGCCTCATGACGGCAACTACCTGTGATCCGTCGATTTTTCCAAAGGCAGGTCCGCTTTTTAGCTCCGTGACACTGCCACAGCCAACGATTCCCCAATTAACATGCTGCATAGTGTACTTTTTTTAGGCTACTAATTTAAACCGATTAATTCAGAAATCATCGTTGCAGTCCTGTGAAATATTCCGGATCCGCGGCTGTTCCAAGTTAAAATAATACATACATATCTTTTTTTCCTTACTTATGATTAACTTTACCTTCTTTTCAAATTGATGATGATGACGACTGCAGACAAACTGGAAAATCTTAAAGGCATTCTTCGCGGTATGGAGAAAGTAGTGGTAGCCTATTCAGGTGGAGTGGACAGTGCGTTTCTACTGAAGGTGGCTGCTGATACGCTTGGAACCGGAAATGTAATGGCCATCCTGGCTATTTCGCCCACTTACCCTTCGCGGGAATACAACCGTGCCCTTGAAACGGCCGGTTCAATAGGGGTAAAAGTGGAGATAATTCATACAAAGGAAGCCGATGATCCGCGATTTAAAAACAACCCGGTTGACCGCTGTTATTTCTGCAAACATGAACTTTTCTCCCGGATCGCTGAATATATTGCCGCCGGAGATTTTAAAAATATGGTTGACGGATCCAATATGGACGATCTGTCGGATCACCGTCCCGGCAAAAAAGCGCTTCACGAAAAAGATATCCGGAGTCCCCTCCAGGATGCCGGCCTGACCAAATCGGAAATCAGGGATCTTTCCCTCCAGTTGGGACTACCTACCTGGAATAAAGATGCCCTCGCCTGCCTTTCATCGCGTTTTCCGTACGGCGAAAATATCGATCTTAAAAAATTGCAGATGGTGGATGCAGCTGAAAATTTCCTGTCCGATCTCGGGTTTAAAAACATCAGGGCCCGGCATGAAAAGAGCAGCATCCGGATAGAAGTTTCTCCGTCCCAGATTAAACTCTTTACCGATGATTCGCTGCGCACGCAGGTACTTGCCAAAATGAAGGACCTTGGCTATCACTATGTATCACTTGACCTGGAAGGTTACCGGCAGGGAAGTCTAAATGAATCCCTGGGTACCAAAGTCCCTGACGCTGCAAATCTCAGAATAGCCTCCCTGTAATGTTTAAAAGTGGTATAACTCTTTTTGCTGTTCTTTCGTATGATTGTATAATTTTGAGATGACACCCGGAACAAATAGGAAAATACCATCAGGATTATGAAGCATACGGTATTATATACTTTTGCCATTCTGTTGCTCTTTAATGCATATTCTGCTTCTGCACAGCAAAAAGAAATATTTATTAAGCAGCTCGAATTCAAACTCTCCCATGTGAGTGAAAAGGATTATGAAAATGAATATTTCATGACCATTAAACTGAATAAGGGTACTTCCTATAAGTTTAAAATTACCAATCACCGTGATAATTATGTCGGAAAGGCTGTATTTGAATTGCTCGATGCTGACAAGCTGCTGCTGACCAATACAATAAACGACAAGTATTTTGAAAATATTGGTTTTATGTGCAACAAGACTGCCTTTTATGATATCCTGATTCGATACCAGGATAAAAAACCGGGTTATTCGGTAGTTGATATCACGATGCTCCAGTAACTCTCAGAAATCAATAAACAGGTCCCTGATTTCAAGATCCACCGCTTCATCCTTAATCACATAACAATCCCCGTCGCATGCATCCGTAACGAGCAGGACTTTCACCCTTCCCTTGCCGATGGCATATAGGGTTTTATCTCCTTTTTTGTATTTTGCTTTTACGGAGTATTTCATATCCGTCCGAACCCAAATGTCTTTTGTGGCAGTACGCGAGGTATCAACCCAGTCGATTTGATTATTCTCAAAATCACCGCGGTAAAGAATAAAGGGAATCTCCTTAAAATCCGCGTTGATGGTAAACCTGAGGGTCATATATGCACTGTCGGGCTTCGGAGTGTAGCATTCGGAGCAATTCACGTCTCCGGTAAATAATTTTTCCTTGCAGGAAAGGAAAACAAGGCATATAGAAAGCAAAAAGAGACAACGCATAAAATTGGTTTTAAATTCCTGTTACCGGTGTTTGCCTTAGTGTACCTTTTTTTCTGTTAATAAGCAGTTCCATGGAGAGACTGCACCAATGACCGCCCATTTCCGCCAGATGCAGATCCATATAGGCATAATCGATTCTGAAGCGCAATTTGCCGGATTGGTATACCGCTCCTGCATGTGGACTAAACAAATATTCAGCCCTTGGATGAAGTCCCGATCCCTGGTAGCCGGCAAAAGTGACAGCGCCTTCAATACCGGCCACAAGGCCCATCTGAACCTTTGGATTTTTGCTTTTCAAAAAGAACGCCTTATCCAGCGAACCGGAAACAATTTGTCTCAGTTCGCGGTATTGATAAAAGTTGTTTTCTTCAGCGGGTACCAGCACCCGAATGGATTTGGGCCGGATCTTATAACCAAAGGATACCCAAAGATTGTATTTCTTATCGCTCAGGCCTACATCAACACCCGTAAACATATCCGTGCCGTTGAACATAAAAACACCGCCCAGCGTTGCCTGATAAAACCAGGGCCAGAGAATGATTTTTGCGCCGTTATTCTGCAGCATGACGGCCAGGGAATCAAAATGATTTTCACGTGCAATCGTTAATGGATTCAGTGAATTGCTGACCGGGCTGTTCACATCCGCACCGGCTCCGATCAGTAAACGGGCAGCTTCATAATTGCCCTTTACTACCGCCACCGACAAAGGAGTATAACCATACCGGGTTCTGGCTTCCACAGCGGCTCCGGCCGCAATAAGCATTTCCATAATATCGGCATTACCTGCCCTGGATGCAAAGTGAAGTGCTGTATTGCCCAAATTGTCCACGTTGTTCACATCAGCGCCCGAGGCGATCAGTTCTCCGGCTATGGCGGTTCTGCCCTCCAGCGAAGCCAGCATCAGGGCGTCCGTTCCCTCCTTGCTTTTCGCATCAATGTCCGTCCCATAATACAGCAACAGATCGGGGATATAAAAGCTATCCACCTTTATGGCATACATAAGGGGCGTAACATCGTTATTGTCCCCAAGATCCACACTGGCGCCATTGCGGATTAAGAATTCAGTCACATCCGGCGTTCCATTGAGGATGGATGCAAGCAGGGCGGTATTTCCATTGAGCGGTTTCAGATCCGGATCAGCACCGCACCGAATCAGAACCTTCAGCATGGGAAGATCAGCATTCTGCGTGGCATACATCAGTGCAGTCACTCCCTCCCATGTTTTGGCATCTACGTCGGCTCCCTGCTTGATCAGATTAAGCACTTTTGCTGTATCGCCGCCATCTGCGGCAATAAGAAGCTGCTCATCCTTTGATGGATTTGTGTCGGAAACATTTTCTTCCTGGGCTTCCACCACCTTCCAGGCAAGTGCCAAAAACAGAAATACGCTCAGTTTTAGCTTCATTGATGATGCATTTCTTTAAATGCATAATTAACTAAATTTTGTAATTTTATAAAAGATTTTATACGGTTAATTCGAAAAGGGTGGAAAATCAATTATTGGTTATATTCGGCGCCTCGGGCGATCTAACAAAACGTAAACTGGTTCCTGCCCTTTTTGAACTTTACAGGGAGCATCTGCTGCCCGAAAAATTTGCCATTCTGGGCGTGAGCCGTACCGCGTTAACTTCCGAATCGTTTCGTGATAACATGAAATCCGCCTTATCGGAACAAATGAAGGCGGAGGATGCACCTAACAAGGCAATCGATGGATTTACCGGTTTGCTGCATTACCTGCCGATTGAAACTTCAGATAGCGGAGCCTATGCAGCGGTAGGTGAAATGATTTCAACCCTTGAACAGACCTATCACACGGATGGCAATTGTATATTTTATCTTGCCACGCCTCCTGATCTTTCTGAAGTAATCGCCAGGAACCTCAGCCTGCAGGGCCTGAGTCATAGCGAAAAAGGCTGGCGAAGGATAATCGTGGAAAAACCTTTCGGTTTTAACCTCAAAACCGCAAAACATTTAAATGCACAATTGCTCAGCTGTTTTGGGGAAGATCAGATTTACAGGATAGATCATTACCTGGGCAAGGAAACCGTTCAGAATGTTATGGTAACCCGGTTTTCAAACGGCATTTTCGAACCACTCTGGAACCGGAATTATGTGCATCATGTGGAAATAACTTCAGCAGAAAGCATTGGTGTTGAAAACCGGGGCGGCTATTATGAAAAATCGGGGGCGCTGCGTGACATGGTGCAAAACCATTTGTTGCAGCTCTTGTCTCTTATGGCTATGGAACCTCCTACCCAAATAGATTCCCTTTCCATACGAAATGAAACACTGAAAGTACTGCAGTCTATAAGGCCTGTCAGCATCCGCGACCTCCAGTCACAGGTAATCCGCGGACAGTATACCGGATCCTCGATAAGGTCCACTAAATACACAGCCTACAGGGAAGAAAAGGGAGTTTCTCCTGATTCAAGAACCGAAACATATGTAGCTCTTAAGTTATTTATAGACAACTGGCGCTGGGGCGGGGTTCCTTTTTATATACGCACAGGAAAACGTTTGCCAACGAGGGTTACTGAACTCGTTGTTCATTTTAAACCTTCGCCGCATACGCTGTTTTGCTTTAATGATGATGGCTTTAATTCCGACAATCAGCTGGTGATCCGTATACAGCCAGATGAAGGGATCCTCCTGAAGTTTGGCATGAAAGTGCCCGGGGCAGGATTTAATGTTCAGGATGTAAATATGGATTTTCATTATGACAGCCTTGCGAATGGGAAAATTCCCGAAGCATACCAACGGTTATTGCTCGACTGTATGCAGGGTGATGCCACTCTTTTTTCAAGGGGCGATGCCATTGAGCAATCGTGGAGCATCGTTGATCCGATTTTAATTGAATGGGAAAAAAATCGGGATTTCCCGATGTATGGTTATCCGGCCGGCACCTGGGGTCCGCAACAGGCAGATGACCTTATTGAAGATACCTCCATGACCTGGAGGTATCCATGCAAAAACCTTTCCGATGATGGCGTTTATTGTGAACTTTAAATAACAGGTCATGGCCCTCTTTTCCTTTACAACGCAGAATGAAATGTCAGATGCCATTTGTGACATTTTCCGAAATTATATTGCAGAGCTTAACCGGTTTAAAAAACCGATCTTCCTTGCATTTTCAGGGGGTACAACCCCGGAAATGTTTTTTCAGAAACTGGCCGCAAGACAGAAAAATCAAGCCACCGCAACAGACTGGAGCCGGATCCATATCTTCTGGGTAGACGAGCGGTGCGTTCCGCCAGATCATCACGAGAGCAATTACGGAATGACAAACCATTCCCTGCTGAAAGCGCTGAACCTTCCAAAAAACCAGGTTCACCGCATTCATGGAGAAGACGATCCCGAAAAAGAAGCTTTGCGGTATGAAAATGAGATCCGGATGGTGTTTCAGGAACAAACAGGCATTCCGGTTTTCGATTGGATCTTCCTGGGTATGGGAGAAGATGGTCATATTGCCTCGATATTCCCTGGCCGGCTTGAATTGCTTGAGAGTCCCGACCTTTGCGCGGTAGCGCATCATCCCCGGTCGGGTCAGTCCCGGATTACAATTACCGGCCCCTTAATCAGGAATGCCCGCAGGATCAGTTTTCTGGTAACAGGAGAAAACAAGAGCGGCATTATCAGGCAGATAATAAGGAAAGAACCGGAGGCAATCCATTACCCGGCTTTTTACATAAGACCTGTAAACGGGGATATGGACTGGTATCTCGATTCCGCGGCAGCGAAACAACTCAAACCTTAAAAAGTGGTTAGTCTCAAACGTGTGCGCAGCCTTAAAAAAGGCCTTGAGAAAGCGGGTCATGTACTGTACTGGATGAGCCGGGATCAGCGGGTATATGACAACTGGGCCCTCACTTATGCTGTAGAAACAGCTGAAAATGAAGACCAGTCTGTCATTGTGGCTTTCGCTTTGTCAGTGGACTTTCTCGGATCAACATGGCGCCAGTATGATTTCATGTTCAAAGGCTTGAAAAAAGTGGAAGAACAACTGATGCAACTGAATATCCCTTTTTACATTGTAATGGGTAATCCGGCGGAAACAATGCCTGTTTTTATTAACCAGCACAGGGTTAGCCGGCTTGTTGTGGATTTTGATCCATTGAAGATTAAAAGAGAATGGAAAGAAAAAGTAATGGAACAAATTGAAATACCGGTAGACGAAGTAGATGCCCATAATATTGTACCCTGCTGGCTGGCCTCCGATAAAGCCGAATACGGAGCATCTACCATACGGCCAAAGATCGGAAGACTGCTGCCTGAATTTATGGATGATTATTCCCCGCTTGTAAAGCAGCATGGAACCTTTCACACTCACCGCATTAACTGGGAAGTCGTAGCCATTACCGTGCAAACAAATCACAATGTTAGGCCCGTTGACTGGCTAACCCCCGGAGAGAATGCAGCGGCAATTCTATTTGGCAATTTTATGGAGCAAAAGCTGGAAAAATATGCTGCCGCCAGGAACGATCCCAATGGATCAGGAACATCGGGACTTTCGCCCTACCTTCATTTTGGTCATATTTCCGCTCAGCGGATGGCTCTGGAAATTACCCGGAATTTACCCCGTGATGAAAACACGGATGCTTTTCTCGAAGAACTGATCATACGGAAAGAACTTTCTGATAATTTCTGCTTCTACAATCCGCTCTATGACCAGCCGGAAGGCTTTCCGCCCTGGGCAAGGAAAACACTCTCTGAACACAGGACAGACAAACGTGAATTTGTCTATTCCCCCGAAGAATTGGAAAATTACCGCACCCATGATGAATTATGGAATGCAGCGCAAAAACGGATGGTGTTGAAGGGAACCATGCACGGATATTTACGGATGTATTGGGGCAAAAAAATCCTGGAATGGACCGGAAATGAAAAAGATGCCCTTCAAATTGCCATCTGTCTGAATGACAAATACCAGCTCGATGGACGTGACCCTAATGGATACACAGGCTGTGCCTGGAGTATTGGCGGAGTGCATGACAGGGCCTGGGGAGAAAGGGAAATCTTCGGAAAAATCAGGTACATGAACCGCAAAGGCTGCGATCGCAAGTTTGATGTGGGGAGGTTTATTAAGGGAGTGAACAAGGAATAATGAACAATGAACAACTAAAAACTAAAAACTAAAAACTAAAAGTGAGGAAGAAAGTGACGAGTGACAAGTGACGAGTGACGTTGACGCGGCTGACTGCACGACTGCATTCAAAACTGCAAAACTGCAAAACTGCAAAACTGCAAAACTGCAAAACTGCAAAACTGCAAAACTGCAAAACTGCAAAACTGCAAAACTGCAAAACTGCAAAACTGCAAAACTGCAAAACTGCAAAACTGCAAAACTGCAAAACTATTTTACCTCCCCGAGAATTTCAGTAGTGATCGTGAAATCCGGATTATACCGGATCATATTGAATCCCTGGTTCATATAGCCTCCCTCGCCTACCCGCGCAAACCGGTATGGAGATAGCAGGAGGTTTGTTTCCATACTGCTCAGGCATTGGCTGAAGTTCTTTCCATATTGCCGTAACGCCGACAGAAAATAATAACCCAGGTCATAACCCAGCATACAGAAATTATAACCCAAGGCACTGGTCTCATAAGGTTCATAACCGTATTTCATCCGGCATTTTTCAAGGAATTGCTTCACTTCAGCTTTGTTGTAATCAATATAAAACGGGCTGATCAAATGAAGTTGAAGATGATGAAAATAATTCAACTCAATGGTTTTCCACATCTGCCAGGAAGGCATGCCATATACCTGTATGGGATAAAGGCTTGACATCATATATAACCTGGTCATCAGGCGGCTGACATCCGGTTCGCTTTCAGAGAATACGATCACGATATTATCATCCTGCTGGGTAAGTATCCCGGTGAGGTTGGTGAGCAAACTGTCATTTAGCTTATAGTTTTGCATAACCAGCGGGGTATTGCTTGCATCCACAGGCATACGCTCCTGAAGGTATTTTCTTAACAGCCATGAACCCCGCCTCGAAATGCTGTCTGTTCCCTGTAAGACCACCAGCCTGCCTTTATTTATTGTGCTCAGATAATTTGCGAGGCCTCTGTATTCAGCTTCTTTGGAAGGTATGACCTGAATTATTCTTGAATTATGACCTACCAGGGAACCTCGGGTTGAAAGCGGAGAAACAAGGTTGATATCCTTGAATTTGGCCAGGCGTCCGGCAATACGCACATCCTCACCGTATACAGGTCCAATGATCAGATCAGGTTGGATAAGAGAAAGGTCACGAACGATTCTTTTTATTTTCATCGTATCCCGTTCGGTATCGAAAACATGCAGGTTAACCGAGAATCCCATGTTTTTCATGGAATCAACAGCCAGCAGGAAACCTTCATAAAATTCGGCGAAGCTTTTTCCACGAAGCCCCTGTTGACGCTGTGAAGGCACATATGTTCCTTCCTCGGCAACAGTGTCGTTGGGTGTGCCAAATTCTTCATTGAGATACTGCGAAAAGAACGGGAGCAACAAGGCTACATTATAAATTGCCTGATCATCGCTCGTTGGAATACAGGGAATTTCCGCAGGTGCCGAATCGGCCTTAACCAATTCCCGGCTTCTTTCAGGAGCAGCGGGTATCTTCAAAACCTGGCCTGCTTTTAGCCCATCCCTGAGAAAATCGTTGTTATCTATAATATCAGAAACGGACAGCCCATAAATTACGGATATAGAATAAAGCGTTTCCTGCTCTTTTACGGTGTGATAACGGAATCCGCTTATTTCATCCACGGTACTTATCTGAACCTTTTTGGGCTTTGGGATCCAGATTGTCTGTCCCGGTTTTATTCCAGCCCTTGCCCAGGGATTATACCGGTAAATAATATCTTCCTCCACATCATATTTCTTTGCCAGTGAATAAACGGTCTGGCCTCTTTTAACTTTATGATCGACGAAATCTTCCTTATTCTGCGGATAAGCAATGTTCTGGCTGCTCCCTGCTTCCGGTATCCGCAGTACTTGTCCTTCCTTTAAAGCGGCAGGATCGATACCCGGGTTATCGCGTATTATTTCATCCTGACTAACTTCATATGCCCTGCTGATGGAATACAGGGTCTGTCCCTTCAAAATCGTGTGGATGTAATAAACTTTGCCATTAACGATTGTCTTTTCCTGCGTCCGCTTCACTTCCACAGGTTGCATCTGTGCGGAAATCATTATGCAGGTGAACAGTAAAATAAAAATTCCTAATGTTTTCAAACGAATAAGTATTGTTTCCCGGAATGCAAAAATAGCAAAGTAATGGGGAAAAAAAAAGGTTAATAGCAGCTATTGGGTTCCCATGCCATTCTGTCATTTCGGACATTTTGGTCCGATTTTGGCAGGCAATATCAACACAATTAAGAGGAGGAGCTATGGGAAGATTAGTGGATATATTCGACACGGACAATTTAAAATTAAATGGGGTGTCAAAGGGTGATTCATCAAGGGATGAATCCGATTCTCAGGAATTTATGGATCCGTATTCAACGACCATCATAAATGCAGTGGAAAGGGTAAGCCCTTCTGTGGTGCAGATCAATATAAGCAAGCCAGACACCCGTCGTCGCGACGGACAGGGTCCTGCTGCCACCGGTTCGGGTTTCCTGATTTCTCCGGAGGGATTTGTTGTAACCAACAGCCATGTAGTAAATGGTGCGCACGAAATGGAAGTAAACCTTCCGGATGGAACATCTTACCAGGCAAACCGCATCGGTGAAGATCCGTCAACCGATATTGCCGTAATCCGGATTTATGGCCTTAATTTTCAGCATGCCGCTTTTGGAAATTCCAGGAAGCTGAAGGTTGGCCAGCTTGTCATTGCCATCGGAAATCCGTTTGGATTCCAGTTTACAGTTACATCTGGCGTTGTTAGCGCTTTAGGACGTTCGATGTACAGCTATGCCGGCCGTCTGATCGACGGCGTTATTCAAACCGACGCAGCCCTGAATCCGGGTAATTCCGGAGGTCCGTTGATCAATACTGCCGGGGAGGTGGTAGGGATTAATACGGCCGTGATCTCTTCAGCGCAGGGCCTCTGCTTTGCGGTAGGTTCGAGCGTTGCAGAATATGTGGTGGGAAAACTCATCACTGCAGGCAAAGTACGCCGGTCAAGCCTCGGAATTGCCGGGCACACCATCGTCCTTCCGCAGCGTGTCATCAACTATAATCATCTTGTTCTGAACAGGGGCATACTGATACGGCAGATACTGCCTGAAAGAAGCGCGCACAATGCCCAGTTGAGCACAGGCGATGTGATCGTGGGAATTAACAGCATTCCTGTGGGATCTGTCGACGAGCTGTACCTGCAACTGAATGAAAAGTTCATTGGCAAATCGGTCGAACTCGATATTCTGAAGAAGGGTGTTAAAAAAACGATCGAAGTGGTACTTGGGGAAGCCAGCTGATCGTCAGTCCGGCTTTCTCCCCTGCCCCTGTCTTTCAATCATCCAGGCAGGATACTCCGTGACCAGCGAACTGGCGGATTCAAGTTGACTAAAATCCGTTTCGGAAAGCTCCAGCTCCGTTGAGGCGATATTATCCAGCAATTGCTCCGTATTCTTTGCCCCAATAATGATACTTGTCACACCCGGTTTTTTCAATAGCCACGCCAGCGCCACCTGTGCGGCTGAAACCTGGTGATCTTTGCCAATGGCAAGCATAAGGTCGATAATGTCGAAGGCTTTCTCCTTGTTTACCGGCGGGAAATCGAAGGTATCCCTTCGGCTATCCCCGGCCTTATCGACTGAGCGCGTATATTTTCCCGACAGGAAACCACCTGCCAGCGGGCTCCACGGCATAAGAGACATTCCTTCCGCCAGGGCCAGTGGAACTATTTCGCGTTCCACATCGCGACTGGCAATGCTGTAGAAGTTTTGCAGGGCTGCAAATTTCGTCCAGCCCATTTTATCCGCAATTCCATTGGCCTTCATTACCATCCAGGCGGCATGATTACTGATGCCCAGGTAACGGACCTTTCCTTGCCTCACAACATCTTCAAGACCCCGCATGGTTTCATCCAGAGGGGTGAACTGGTCAACCCCGTGAATATACAGGAGATCAATATGGTCAGTGCCTAACCGCTGAAGGCTGTCGCTTACGGCATCGGCAATATGCAATCGGGAAAGTCCAACCTGGTTGACTCCATCTCCCATCCGTCCGCGGACCTTGGTTGCCAGCACTATCTGCTGCCTGTTGATCCCCATATCTTTTAACGCCTGGCCGAGCAAGGTTTCTGCCAGACCTTCCGAATAGGCATTCGCCGTATCGATGAAATTAATTCCCTTATCCAAAGCCGTCTTTAGCAGTTGACTGGCCTCCTCCTGGGTTTGCTCGCCAATGGCTTTCCAATATCCTCTGCCGCCAAAGGTCATTGTGCCAAAGCAAATTTCGGAGACCAGTACTCCTGTTTTTCCAAGCTGATTATATTTCATAAAACTCCGTTTTAAGTTCAATAGGTTCGAAAAATGAAACAATGCCGACGGAACAAAGTTGATTCATGCAAACGATGAATATACAATCCGCAAAAACATCTTCATTGCCATCAATGAACATTTTTCTCATGATTAGGTTGCATCAGTAATGAAAAATAGCAAAAAATGGAAACTGGAGAAAAAAAAGAAGCAGTATATTACTCGTGTTATTTATAGGTGTGCTAATGGGTGCATTGGATATTTCAATCGTAGGACCGGCCATTCCTTCAATTGAGCATACCATCAGCATGGATAAAAAAGCCCTCGCCTGGATATTTTCAATTTACGTGCTGTTTAACTTATCGGGTATTTCATTAATGGCCAAATTATCAGACCGGTATGGCCGCCGGATCATGTATGTAATTTCAATCGCCATTTTTGCCCTTGGTTCCCTGATTGTGGCGATTTCTGACAGCTATGCATTTCTATTGGCCGGAAGGGCTGTACAGGGGTTCGGATCGAGCGGCATTTTTCCGGTTGCTTCCGCAGTGATCGGAGATATATTTCCGCCCGACAAGAGAGGAAGAGCCCTGGGTATGATCGGTTCCGTTTTTGGCATAGCCTTTATCATTGGGCCGGTAATTGCCGGGGTGATACTGAAATTTCTGCCCTGGAATTACCTGTTTCTGATTAACCTGCCTATTGCCTTGTTCGTTATCATAAAAAGTCTGTCTATTTTACCGGGAAAGGTGTCAAAGTCCCATAATCCAATAGATTGGAAAGGAATTATTTTGTTGAGCACCTTTCTTTTTGTCTTCGCTTTTACCTTGTATGGCATATCCCCTGTAAGCATGCTTCAGAGTATCAAATCATCCTACTTTATTGGATTGTCCCTGGGCTCAATTATCCTTTTTATACTCCTTATCCGTTCAGAAAAACGGGCTGCTGATCCGGTTGTTAACATGACCTATTTTGAAAACCGTCAGCTTTTGCTTATACTCCTGATTGCAACAGGTACAGGCATCTTCCAGGCATCCTTTGTTTTCATTCCCGATATGGCGGTTACCGCATTTAAAGTGAACAGTTCCCGGGCAAGCTTTATGCTTATCCCAAGCGTAATTGCAATCGCCATTGGTGCTCCGCTCTGGGGCAGGCTGATTGACAAAATCGGATCACGGATCGTGATCATTGCGGGACTTGTATTTGCATCGGCAGGACTATTCCTTGTAAGCCGCATCATCGACGAAACCTGGATGTTCTATCTGGCCGGAATACTGTATGGGTTCGGTTTGTCGGCGCTTGTGGGATCTTCGCTAAGATACGTGGCACTGAACGAAGTATCTGCTTCAGAAAGAGCAACATCGCAGGGAATGGTGACAATTTTCATTAACACCGGTCAGATCGTGGGATCCATCCTTATTGGAGTTATTGCCACAGGTGGTGATAAAATGGATGGATTTCATCATTCCTTTCTTTTTCTTACGGTACTCACACTAATGCTTATCGCCACATCATTGGCCCTCAAAAGCAGGCAGCAGGAGCTGGCTACGCGGTGATTTTCAGACCTATTGTGCCCACAATGATGAGGGAAGCAAAGAATAACCTGAGAAAGCCGGCCGGGTCATTAAAAAAAACGATGCCTATTACAAGCGTTCCTGTTGCGCCTATGCCCGTCCATATTGCATAGGCAGAACCAATGGGAATATTTCTTTGAGCCATCCATAAAAATAAACCGCTAAGGGCCATGGATAATACAGCGAAACCAATCCATAAAAACTTTTGATCGGTGGTTTGGGAAAGCTTAAATCCCAACGGCCACCCGACTTCAAAAATTCCCGCGATAAAAAGATAAAACCAGCTCATCCATTGAAAATATTCCTAAAGATAACGATTCATTGTTTTAATTAACATTTGTTATGACAATCCGGTGAACCAGGTTCTTGCCCGATAGTTACACTTTCACTAAATTTAACGTGTAATTATCGTTTTACAATCTCTTTTGGTTATATGGTAATCACCAGGATAAGGTCGTTTTTTTACAGCCTTTTCAAGGAAAAGAGCCTTCCTTTTGTCCGCGAAAACAGCAAGCTGATTGCACAGTTTTTCCTCACAGCATTGTTTTTTGCCCTGGGCATATGGTTTCTTAAACATGAACGGGCTGAACTGGTTGAGGTAAAATCCACACTGCTGACATCGCAATGGCAGTGGGTGGTCATGGGCATTTTCCTAACGGGATTGTATATAGTGCTGCAGGGTTTAATGTATGTGGCCTCTTTTACTTCAATTCAATGCAAAGTAAAATTAAGGGATACGATCAGCCTTTTCCTTAAGAGAAACCTGATCAGCGTATTTTTACCGGCCGGCGGGGTTTCTTCACTTGCTTTTTTTACCGGTCCTCTCGAAAAAAAAGGTATTTCCCGCACTCAGATCCATTATGCATCCACTATTTATGCCTTTGTGGGCATATTGTCCGTCATCCTGGTTGCCATCCCTGTGTTTGTGTTACTCCTGCTGAAAGGAAATTCAAGCGCAAGCGACTGGCTGGCGTTGGTTGCGCTCGTTCTGGTCACCGCCTTGCTTTGGATGATGTACAGGCTTCTCACTATAAAAAAACGTTTTTACCGATTTGTGCTGAATCATTTCCCCGTCGCTTGAATTTATCATTGAGGACCTTCGAAGCAGCAAGGTCCTCAGGGGTAAATTTTTGATGACCGTACTGATCTCCCTGGTGATTGAATTTACAGGTATCTTTCATGTGTATGTTGCCATGAAGGCCCTGCATATTCATCCCTCGTTGTACGCGGCGACGCTGGGCTATATTATCTCGGTTATCTTTATGATGGTCAGCCCTTTTTTGCGCGGACTTGGTGCCATTGAGGTTTCTATGAGCCTTATCCTTGTAAGGTTTGGCTTTTCAAATGTTGAATCAATTTCGATTACCTTTCTTTACCGGTTTTTTGAATTCTGGCTTCCCCTGGTATCGGGCGTTATAAGCTTTCTCATGCAGATCAATAAACTGTTGATGCGGGTGGTCCCGGCAATTTTGCTGCTGATCCTGGGAATTATCAATATTATTTCCGCGCTGACACCGGCAATTCAATGGCGGGTAGAACGGCTGCAACATTATCTGCTGCTCGATGTCATTCATGTTTCGAACTATTTTGTATTGACGGCGGGTTTCTTCCTGCTTATCACGGCTGCTTTCATGCTGAAAGGACTTCGCTCCACGTGGTGGCTGGCACTCATCCTCAGTATAGTTTCTTTTGTAGGTCACATTACCAAGGCTATTGATTATGAGGAGGCTACGGTAGCATTGCTCATTATTGTCACACTCCTTTTCACTCACCGGGAATATAATATTAAGAGTCACCCCCGTTTGCGCTATGTAGGTGTGCAGACTTCCCTGATCAGCGTTGCAGCCCTCCTGATATACGGAACCATTGGATTTTTTCTGCTCGACAAAAATCATTTTAATGCAAATTTCAACCTGGTTCAATCCATACAAAGCACTCTTGCCGGCTTTTTCCTGGTAGGAAATTCTCTTACGATTCCACATACCTCATTCGGAAGGGGGTTTATCCTGTCCATTAATATCGGTGGTTTCCTTTCCATGGGTTTCCTGTTATATACTTTGGTCAGACCTTATGTTTACAGGGGAAATGCATCGGATGAGGAATTGAAGCAGGCCGCCGCACTCCTTGATCGTTATGGTAAATCAAGCCTCGATTATTTCAAGATCTATCCTGATAAAATGATTTTCATTGCAGAAGGGACAGACGCTTTCATTTCTTACCGCATAACCGGCAGTTATGCGGTCATTCTCGAAAATCCGGTCGCCGGTAGCGATGCAGACCTGAAGAAATGCATTTCCCTATTTGATACCTACTGCTATGAGAACAGTCTCAAGTGCATTTACTACCGTGTTCCTGAGGAAAACCTTTCGTTATACTATGATAAAGGAAAAAAAAGCATGTTTATCGGGCAGGAGGCCGTTGTGAACCTGGAAACTTTTTCCCTCGAAGGCGGAAACCGGAAATCCCTCCGGAATGCCATTAACAAGATAAAAGACCGCGGATTCAGATCGACAGTACATGTTCCCCCTGTCAAAGATGGGATTTTACAGAAACTTCAATCGGTTTCGGATGAATGGCTCGATTATACCGAAAGGCATGAGATCGTTTTTTCACAGGGATTGTTTGACTGGCAGCAACTCAAACAACAAACCATAATTACAGTGGAAAACCCGGAAGAAAAGGTAATTGCATTTCTGAATATTGTGCCGGATTACGCCCCTTCGGAAAGCACATATGACCTGATTCGTAAAACAGCCGATGCACCGAACGGGATCATGGATTTTATCCTTATTGAAACATTCAACTACCTTAAATTAAAGCAATACAGGTTTATAAACCTGGGTTTTGCCCCCATGTCGGGAATAAATGATGCCCATTCCTTCAGGGAAAAGTCGATGAAATTTGCCTATGAAAAGATCCGTTCCTTTTCGCAGTACAAAGGATTGCGGGAATTTAAGGATAAGTATGACCCTGTGTGGTACAACAAATACCTGGTTTATGATAATGATTATGATCTGATCCAGGTACCGGCAGTATTATCAAAGGTTATCAAACCGTGATGCATATGAGAAAAGCTCTGATATGGCCGAAAATAGCCCTGGTAACCTGTCTGACCGCCTGCCTTGGAGATATTATAGCAATTAACATCTTTTCAAGGTATTATCCCGGATTTAACGCTACCCTGCAGCCGATAAGTGCATTGGGAGCCCTTGGCAGCCCGGTTGCCAGGCTTGTATCAGGATGGTGGATCCTTGCCGGATTGATATTATTGCTTTTTGCCGTTGCCTTTTACTTCAGTGAAGAGTTACGAACCCGGCCACACGCTCTTTCGGCCTGGCTTTTTGGGATCTACGCGGTGGGGGAAGAAATCGGGTCGGGAGTTTTTCCGGGCAACCGGATTTTGGGACATTTGACTCCGACAGGGATTATGCACAATGTAATCGGGGGCATTGGAACGCTGGCCCTTGTTATATCTCCTTTAATTCTCCTGCGAAAATACCGGAAGGATAATCAACCCCTAATGAACCGATACCTTGTATTTGTTTGCATCACCGGGTTGCTGTCCTTTTCCGTGTTCCTTCTTTCACATTTCATCCTGCCGGGACTGCAATGGTTCTATTCACGGCACGGACTGCTGCAACGCATCTTTATTTCGGATTACTACATTTATATGATGATTACCGCCATGAAACTCTATTACGATAAACGGACAGCCCGGATGAAAGCCTGGTTCATTCCGCCTCAACGGCCCTGAGAAGATCAGGAAGAATACCATCAATGGCCGATTCCACCCTTTTCCAGTCGGGAATGAGCGGTGACCCGTAATGCTGGTCACAAAAATCAACCACACCGGAATCAATGGCTCCGGCAAACAGTTCCACCGTTTTTAGCTCTTCATGAAAATCGAATGTTATTCTTCTCTCATACATTTCAGCAAGCGATTCATACATGCCAACCATTTCCCTTGCATGCTTCAGGTAGGTAAGCCTGATGGTACGGAATATCTCTGTATTCAACGATACACCGTTGCTGGCTAGATGCGTGAAAAAAGTACGGGCAATATCCGACGCCATTTTAAAAAGTCCTTTTTCATTTAGAGAACCCACCTGCTGATGTTTATGATCGTAACGGCCCGTAAGCTCAATCTGGCATATCCTTGATTCCCGGACGAGCCGGTAAATCTCTCCCAACAACCCCACCTCGATTCCCCAATCGGAGGGAAACTGTATCATGCGCGCCTGGCTGGTGTATGTGGCAAATTCTCCGGACAGGGGGTAGCGGAAATCACCCATGTAATCGAGAAATTCAGTGCTTCCGAACATGTCTTTCAGCGTACGAACCAGGGGAAAATAAAATAAGCGGGTGACTCTTCCAAAAAGTTTCTTATCATACCGCACATAATATCCCTTTACAAATTGAAACCGCATATACATAAGGGGGAACAGAAGCCGGGTCAGGAAATCCCGGTCATACGTTACAATATCAGCGTCATGAAAGGCAATCGCAGAAACTTCACCTTTACCTATGATGTATCCGAGACAAGTCCACACTGCCCTGCCCTTTCCACGCACGCCAAGCGGAAGCTGCTTTTCAATACGGTTTATAACAGCTGCCACCTGCGGCTTATCGTTCCATATCAGCATCCCTTTGTCGCCCAGGGGACGAACAATTTCCTTTGCCTGCCGATATTCGTTCGCATCAGCCTGGTCAAGTGAAATATAAACTTTACGGACGAATTCGGTACCTTCGAGCACTTCAATTATATGATGCATGGCTGCGCTGGATAGATCCCTGAAAAGGGCGGGAATCAAAACGCCAACCGGGATTTTTGCTGAGGCCTTCCAGACTTTCTCTTCCATCGCTTCGCAATTCTCATGCTGGAACAAGGAAAAAGTAGGAACCTTATTGATGTGAAAATCTGCCATCTTTGATAAGTTTATTGTAAAGCTAAGTTATTTAGGACAGAAATACTCATGGAGAGAACCCGGACGCTTTACAATGACAATTAATTTGCTTACATTTAATAATCTGTTTTATTCGAGAATCTTCTGCACGGTATATGCCATTCAATACCGGTTTTATGGACATTAAACCTGAATCAATGAAGTCCCGGATTCTTGATATAATCGATTTCGCAAAAGTTGATGCCCTTCTGGACGGGTTCAATGCATCAACCGGATTTGTAACGGCTATCCTCGACCTTGAAGGAAATGTATTATCCAAATCAGGCTGGAGACAAATTTGCACTGAATTTCACCGTATCAACCCTGAAACTTTAAAAAGGTGCACAATCAGCGACACAATATTAGCCGGAAAAATGGCCGCTGGTGAAAAATATCATTTCTACAAATGTTTTAACGGCCTGGTTGATGTTGCTGTACCTTTAACAATTAATGGAGAACACATTGCTAACCTGTTTACCGGACAATTCTTCCTGGAAGAACCAGACCGTTTGCTGTTTGAAAAACAGGCTGAAACATATGGGTTTGATAAAAACGATTACCTGGGGGCGCTCGAAAAGGTACCGGTTGTCAATGCGGAAAAGGTTAAACAGGTAATGGATTTTTTGCTGAACATGACCCGGCTGATTGTAGAAATGACGCTCCATAAAATAGAACAAAAGGAACAGGATAAAGCCACCCGGGAAAGCGAAGAACGCTTCCGCAAGATTTTTGAGGAAGGGCCGCTGGGCATGGTTATGGCCATCATGAATACCGGAAGAATTTTTAACGCGAACAAAGCGTTTTGTAATATGCTTGGCTTCACCAGGGAGGAGTTGATCGGATTAACTTTTATGGAAATTACCCATGCCAACGATCGCGACAAGGACAGAGAATCGGTTATTGACCTGCAGAATGGAAAAATTAATAAATACATCACGGAGAAACGATACCTGAAAAAGGATGGCAGTGAGGTCTGGGCCGCCCTGGCACTGACAAGGATATACAGCGAAAAAGAACAGTCATTTTATGCTTTGGCAATGATTGAAGACATAACGCTGAGAAAATTGGCACAGGAGGAAATCTTTAAACTCAATGCCGGCCTGGAAATAAAAGTTGAGGAACGCACTGCCCAGCTCAAAGCGGCCAATAAAGAACTGGAAACTTTTACGTATTCGGTATCACACGACCTTAAAGCCCCCCTTCGCGGTATTGATGGGTACAGCAAATTACTTTCGGATATATACAAACCAAACCTGAACGAGGAGGCCCGGAAATTTATTGAAATAATCAGACAGTCGACCCTTCAGATGAACCAGCTTATCGATGACCTTTTGAATTATTCACGACTTGAACGCACTCAACTGAGCCTGGAAAGAATAAAAATCCATGATTTGGTCCGGTCTGTCTTATCTGTATTTAATGCGGACCTGGAAAATGGAAAGTTTACCGTAAATATTAAATCACCTGACATTGAAATTATTGCAGACTCAAGGGGACTTACAATCGCAATTCGAAACCTCATTGAAAATGCAATAAAATTTACCCGCGCCAGGGAAAATCCACTGATTCAAATTGCCGTTGAAGAAAAAGATATGCTGTGGATCATCAGTGTCCAGGACAATGGCATTGGGTTTGACATGAAATACCATGACAAAATTTTTGAAATTTTTCAGCGGTTGCAAAGAGTGGAGGATTTTCCCGGGACAGGCATAGGACTTGCGATGGTCAGCAAGGCGATGGTCAAAATGAACGGGCAGGTACATGCTGAAAGTTTGCCGGGTAAAGGCTCAACTTTTTACCTGGAAATTCCAAAAGATCAGTTTTATACCTTGTGAAAATATCAACAATCCGGTTGTGATTGCCGGCGATAATCCGGCTGACCCCTATCCTGGATATCGGCAGCAGTTTCTGGTTGGCCCATTCAAATGCCGTAAATAAAATGAAATACAAGAAGTCCGGCACCAATGGCTATTGCGAAACTAAGAAGGGTTCCGGTCAGCAAATATTCCGTCTTTAACGATTCATCGCTTTTAAAACGCATGATCGATTTGGCAGCCAGCAAAAATCCAATTGCTTCAAACTGGCTGATCAGAATAAAAACCACAATCAGCCATCTTTCCACAATGCCGATAAGTTTACCGGCATTTGGCAAATCTGTTTCTTCGGTGCCGGTTTTTCTTACCCTGATATCAAAAACACCCAGCATTTCTTTCACAAGAATGTTGGCCGGTTTTGAGCAGAACAAAAACACGGCAATAATGGCGGGGACTGAAGAAGAGGATGGAATTTCAATTATGGGTTCCGTGTAGAAAAAGCGCTGATAAAGAAGGACAACAAGGGCAATCACAACCAGGTGCATTCCCTGGTCAATAAAGAAGGCATATTTACCAAGGCGCAGGCTTTTATTCAGGTATATCTTTAATCCGTCTATAAGCCAATGGCTTAAGGAGATTATAAGGGCCCCCGCGACAAACAACCATTGGAATGAAAGTACCCATGACAATATAAACGCCAGTAAAATATGCCATTTAAGGAATTTACTCCTGAAACCCTGTTCATTTTTTTCAAGAGCCTTTAATGGAGACTGAAAGGTATAATCTGTCAGCAGGTGGGCTATAAATTGAAGGATCAGCAGATGTTCAGTTTTCATGGTCCTGGATTGTTTTAATTACTTCACTGTACCGGATCACCGCTTTCTCAATAGCATTCCATCCAATACTCGTAGAATGTTGATTTACCACCGGTTGTGCAATTTTCATTCTTTGTGCTATCGCTTCTTCATTCAGGTTCATCAGCTTCATGTATAATACTTCACACTGTTTGGCCGTGGCTTTTGACATCAAAACATCGATCAGGGACAGGAGAGACTCGAATTCTTTGTTCAGTTCCTCATCAGCGGAAACAAAAAACAGGGTGTTTTTAATGACAATCCTTTCCTTATTGTAGGTTAATTCTTCATTAATCCGCCTTCCGGAAAGATAAATAGCCTCGCCATCGATTATTCCCCTCGACGGCTCAAATCGCGTTAATTCTCCATAGCCTATGGCCAGCCGTATACCATGAATTTTAAAGAACCTGAACCGGCTATCGTCACTCGACAATATTTCATCCGCTGAAATAGATTTAATGTAGGCCTTAATGATCAGGGCTATCCGGAGGGATTCTTGCGGTTCGGGAACCATGCATTCGAGATAATCGCCTTTGATCATCCTTCCAAACAGTTGAAATTTTACGCGTAAATCTTCGAGTAATTTATTCAGTTTTTCCTCGATGTACGTTTTTCCCTCATTTGTTAAACTTGTGGAGGCTACTATATCACCTGAGATCACGGCCTTTTTCATGCGACGGAATTTTCCTCCAAATTTAAACTATTCTATTGGCATTTTAACCTATACAATACATTTATATGCTTAAAATACTATATATTCCATTTATATGTTTATAAGCCTATAATTTACCGAAATAATTAATGATAAATCACATTGCTCTTTGTTTACAGAGTCGCTAAATTGCGGATTATTGAATATTTTCTCAATTCTTAAATGTAATTTTGACCCATTCATTTGCAGAATACACATTACAATAATATAGGAGAACTTAATAATGGATAGTGTTGATAGGGTATCAACAGATGTTTTGATCATCGGGGGCGGACCCTCGGGTTTAGCCACCGCGATACATTTAGCCGATACATTAAAACAAAATGGCCAGACCCACCGGATATTGCTGATCGAAAAGGGCAGTTCTGTAGGCAGCCATATATTGTCGGGTGCGGTTATCAAATCCGATGTTTTCAGGGAACTGCTGCCCGATGTGGAATTTTCCGAAATTCCCTTCAATGCAAAGGTAATAAAGGACAGTACTGTCTGGCTGACAGAGAATGGCTCCATAAAAATGCCGTTTCATGTCCCATATATGAACAATATCGGAAACTACACGGCTTCCGTGGGACAACTTTGCAAATACCTGGCAACAAAAGCGCAGGAAAAAGGGGTGGAAATCTATACCGGATTTGCGGTGGATGAAATTTTATATAAAGACGGAAAAGTCAGCGGGGCCAAAACAAAAGATACAGGTGTTGATCATCACGGGAATCAGCTGGAAAACTTCCAGCCGGGAACCTGTGTAGATGCGCGGATCACCATTTTTGCCGAAGGAACACGGGGCAGTCTGGCTAAAATGCTGATTAAAAAATTTAACCTCTCCGCAGACCGGAACGAACAGGTATATTCCCTCGGGGTAAAGGAATTATGGACAATTCCGGCCGGTCGTATTGAGCCGGGCGAGATATATCATACCATGGGTTATCCGCTGAATATGGATGAGTTTGGCGGTGGATTCATTTACGGATTGAACGACAATAAAGTAGCTGTGGGTCTGGTGGTGGGACTTGACTATAAAGATCCCTCGTTTGATGTGCATGATGCGTTCCAGGTATGGAAGACCAATTCATTCGTTTCCCGTATCCTGAAAGGCGGAAAGATGGTAGAATATGGCGCCAAAACTCTTCCTGAAGGAGGCTATTATGCCATTCCAAAATTGTATGTCGACAATGCCCTGATTGTGGGTGACAGCGCAGGAATGCTTACCATGCCTGCATTAAAGGGCGTCCACCTGGCTGTCAAATCCGGAATACTTGCTGCACAAGCGACAGCCAAAGCCCTGGCAGCGGGTGATACATCTGAAAAAAGCCTGCAGCATTATGAAACACTGGTAAACAACAGTTTTATTTACAGGGAAATGTATCCGGTGCGAAATTTCCGCCAGGGATTTGAGAAAGGATTAATTGCCGGGGGTATCCTGTTCGGCACCCAGCTTATAACAGGCGGCGCAGGTTTTTCAGGTAGGTTGAGATCGCACGCGGATTCTATATCCACGCAGAAACTGAGCGAATATAAAAAGAAGCCCTTTAAGGAACGGTTTAAGGGAAAACTTGAATTTGACAAGATATTGACATTCGACAAGGCAACCAATGTATATTTTTCGGGTGTGTACCATGATGAACAGCAAGTGGTGCATCTGCACCTCAATAACCCGAAGAATTTCAATAACGTGAATATCGAAGAGTATGGTGCCCCCGAACAATTCTTCTGTTCTTCTGAAGTATACGAATTGCATGTTAACAAAAACGGGGAAAAGGAACTCCGCATACATGCCGAAAACTGCATGCATTGTAAGACTTGTGATATAAAATCACCGGGAGACGGAGTTACCTGGGTTGTGCCCAATGGCGGCAACGGACCCGAATTTCAAAATATGTAACATTTAAAGAAATCGCAACAATGCCTTTAACAATAATAAGTTTAATAAAACAGGTTCCCCTGCCCAGCGAAATGAGGATGGGAGAAGATGGACTGATGGATCGCACAAAAGCAAAATCAATTATCAATATAGATTGCCAGTTTGGACTCGAAGCCGGATTGCAGCTCAGAAAACAAAATCCGGGAGCCAGGCTGATCGTCTGTTCCATGGGGCCCGGCTCCTTTGAAACATCACTGAGAACTGCCGTTTCAATGGGTTACGACGAAGCTTACCTGTTATCCGACCGAAAACTGGGTGGCAGTGATACGTATGCAACCGGACTGGCCATTTCCACCATGCTCAGGCACCTGGGCTTTACAAAAGACTCAAAAGACCCGTTTATCATTTTAGCCGGCCGTCAGACCAGTGACGGCGATACGGCTCATGTACCCTCTCAGGTTGCTGAAAGCATCGGAATACCCCAGGCTACTTTCGTTGAAAGCGTTAAGATGGATGGCAAGGGGTATGTGGTTGCAAAAAGGATCATTGAAGGCGGATACCAGATGATGAAACTCCCGGTACCATGCGTCATATCCCTTACTCCTACCGGAATACCTCCGCGCAAACCTTCCTTGAGCGGTGCTATCAGGGCCCGTAACCTGAATATTACCACCTTCGGTATTGCCGACATCGGATTGGGAACCGAAAAAATCGGAATTGATGGATCACCTACAATTGTAGCAAAGGTAGTAAACATCGTTAGTGAACGCCCCCCCATTACCCTGTCGCAGGGCCACAGTGAAGCAGCGCTCGTGGAAAGCCTGATCGCTAATTTTAAAAAGGGAGGAAATGTTCTGGGAAAAAAGGAAGATGCCGTAAAAAAAGAAACCGATCGGCCTGAATTTCCACTGAAAGACTTCAGGGATGGTTCCTCCGGAATTCTTACCTGGGCTGAAGTTACCAATGGAAATATTTCGCGGCCATCACTGGAATTGCTTACACCTGCCCGGAATCTGGCCAATCAGCTGGGAGACGACACGAAAATTATGACACTCATAATTGGGAAAAATGTTCAGCATCTGGCCCAAACCCTGATCGAGCATGGTTCAGATGAAGTCATTCTTGTGGAAGATGAGAAACTCGAAGAATATCTCGTCCTTCCCTTTTCTTCGATATTTGCTCAGGTCATCAGAGAAAGGAAACCTGAAATCTCCCTTTTTGCCGCCACAACTTCCGGCAGGGAACTGGCCCCCCGGGTGGGAATGAAAACAAGCAGCGGGGTCACTGCAGATTGCACCGGACTTGAGATTGGCGAATATATCGACAAAAAAGAAAAAGTAATTTACACTCCCATCCTGGAATCCCGCCGGCCGACATACGGGGAAAGCAAACTTGCCACAATTCTGGGGTTTGTTTGTCCACAGGTCTCTACTGCCCGGGCGGGTACATTTGAAGTACCTAAACGGTCGGAAGGCCGTAAGGGAATTGTCTCGGTATTCAAACCCGCATTGAATGAAAAGGATTTTGTGGTTGAGATCCTGAAAACCGTTCGGGGTGAAGGAGGACTGCAAAACCTTTTTGATGCGGATATCATTATCTCCGGGGGCAGAGGAACAACAAACGACAGTTTGGGCCTGATAAAAGCCCTGGCTGATTCCCTGATTGAAAAAGGCATAAATGCCGAATGGGCCTGCAGCCGTCCCGTCGTTGACGAGGGAGTTACAGAATATCCGCGCCAGGTAGGTCAGACGGGAAAAACAATCCGCCCTAAAGTATATGTTGCTGTGGGCATTTCAGGTGCAATTCAACATATCGCCGGAATGAAAGAGGCAGGAAAAGTAGTTGCCATAGATCATAATCCCAAGGCTAATATTTTCAATCATGCGGATTTTGGGATTGTCGGCGAATACCAGGATATACTTCCCGAGCTGATAGAACAGGTGAAAGCGGGATTTACATTTGGGTTGCAGCCGAAGAAGAAGTGACAAGGGACGAGGGACGAGGGACGAGGAAGAAGAATCCCTTCAGGGATTAGCTGTGGTAGAAAAAAGAGTTTTGCAGTTTTGCAGTTTTGCAGTTTTGCAGTCGTGCAGTCGTGCAGTCGTGCAGTCGTGCAGTCGTGGAGTCAGCCGCGTCAGCGTCACTCGTCACTTGTCACTTGTCACTTGTCACTTTCTTCCTCACTTTAAGTTTTTAGTTTTTAGTTTTTAGTTTTTAGTTGTTCATTGTTCATTCCTCCGAATACTCCTGGTACCTGAATACCGCCTTTCTTAACAACTCTTCAAAAATCTGTCCGTTTTCAAGTACATCCTCATCATCCTTTTCATAATGCCAGATTACAATAAACTCTTTAATTTTATTGTTTGAATCCAGAACCTTAAGCAGTTCAAGAATTTTTTTGGCTGAAGCACTGTTAATGTATTCAAGATTTATGTCCATTTTAACTACCTCTGCAGAAAGCATGGCACACCATTCCACGACCGGCTGGTAAAATTTGGCAACATTTTCCGGCAATGACCGGCCTTCCATCAACAATCTGCCATCGGTACCGAATTTAATTGTCGGTGTATTTATTGTTGATTCAATTATCAGGTTATTCATAACTTGTATTTATATATGAATATACGTTTGTATTGCTAATTGGATTAATTCTTATGATGAACAGACGGTTGATTTTGACCATTGTGCACTGTACATAAACCAAAACGTAAAATTAGTGCAATAATGGATTGACAATTAGCGGTTGCTTCAAGGTTGAGTGAATGAAGTTTTTTTTACATTTGTCGTGAATATGCCAATGAAACTTTCAACATTCATATTAGTCATTTATGTGCTTGCGCTCTCTGCTATTCCGTGCATTGACGCATACACAGGTGAGCAAAACGGCAATACTGAATTATTTGCCGGTTCAGATACTCATCATCACAACGATAATGACCTTTGCTCGCCTTTTTGTGCCTGCGGTTGTTGTGTATCTCCCATTATAAGCACCGATTTCGTCATTCAAATAAATTCCCATCCCTTACAGCAGGATTATAGCTGCTGTTACACCACTTTTTACGTTTCTTCGCCGTTTTCCACAATCTGGCAACCTCCAAAAATCAGTTAATACAACCTTTCGCTAACCGGTGGTTTATAGTCTCAGGCAATAAACTGCGTTGGTAAACTTGTATTCACTATTTAAGGTATATGCTGTATGATTGAACGTATTATTCATTTTTCAATTAAGAATAAATTCATCGTTGGATTATTCATTTTGGCGTTGATTGGATGGGGAACCTACTCCCTCACCATTTTACCGGTAGATGCTATTCCCGATATTACCAATAACCAGGTTCAGGTGATTTCACTTGCACCGTCTCTTGCGGTTCAGGAAGTGGAAAGCTTTATTACAGCGCCTATCGAAGTGGCAGTGGCTAATATTCCCGATATTATTGAGTTGCGATCCATTTCCCGGTTGGGTTTGTCGGTAATTACTGTTGTGTTTCAGGATGGGGTGGACGTTTACTGGGCCCGGCAGCAACTCAACGAGCGCATTAAAGAGGCCGAGGAAGTCATTCCCGAAGGCCTTGCCCAAATCTCCCTTGCTCCCGTTTCTACCGGGCTCGGGGAAATATTTCAATACCGCCTGGTTGTTAAAAAGGGATATGAAAAAGAATTTGACCCGATGGAACTCCGGACAATCCAGGATTGGATAGTCCGCCGTGAAATGCTTGGGACGCCTGGTGTTGCTGACATCAACAGTTATGGCGGATTTGTCAGGCAATATGAAATAGCCGTCAACCCGGAGCAACTCCGGGCCATGAAACTTTCCCTGGCAGATATATTTTCTGCTCTTGAAAACAACAATGAAAATACGGGGAGTGCTTATATCGACAAAAATCCAACCGCTTATTTTATCCGAGGCATTGGACTAGTTAAGACAATCGGGGACATCGAAAAAATTGTGGTTAAAAACACGGTTTCGGGAATGCCGGTATTAATCCGCGATGTTGCCACAGTTCAGTTTGGAAGTGCTACAAGATATGGTGCTTTTGTCGTAGACACATCCGAGGCAGTAGGAGGCGTGGTTATGATGCTGAAAGGCTCAAATGGCCATGAGGTTATTGAAAATGTCAAAACCCGGATAGAATCAATTCAGAAATCATTGCCCGGCCCGGTAACCATTGAACCTTTCCTTGTCAGGTCGGAACTTGTGGGCCGGGCCATCGGCACGGTTTCCCGGAACCTGGTAGAAGGTGCTTTGATCGTTATCTTCATCCTCGTCCTGCTGCTCGGCAATATGAGAGCCGGCCTTATTGTTGCTTCGGTAATTCCGCTTTCCATGTTGTTTGCCATCTCACTGATGAATCTTTTTGGCGTTTCAGGAAACCTGATGAGCCTGGGCGCAATTGACTTCGGGCTTATTGTAGACGGAGCCGTGATCATTGTGGAAAGTGTGGTACACCGGATCTCATTAAACAGGCATCATCACCAGGACATAGAAAGGCTGACCCAGCAACAGATGGATGAAAACGTATATGATTCGGCGAAAACAATGATGAGCTCTGCAACTTTCGGTCAGATCATTATTCTCATTGTTTACCTTCCGATTATGGCCCTGGTGGGTATTGAAGGAAAGATGTTCCGGCCTATGGCCCAGGTTGTAACGTTTGCACTTCTGGGGGCTGCCATTCTTTCTCTCACTTATGTTCCCATGGCTTCATCCCTTTTCCTGAGTAAAAAAACAACCCATAAGCCTAATTTTTCCGATCGATTGATTGACCGGATCCGAAACATTTTTGATCCTGTCATTGCTTTTTCCTTGAAAAATAAACTGCTGATTTCGATATCTGCCATTCTGCTTTTCGTAATCAGTATTTTGATATTCAGCCGCCTGGGAGGTGAATTTATTCCGCAGCTTGAGGAAGGAGACCTGGCAGCCGGTGTGATTACCCTGCAGGGAGGTTCCCTTACAAATACAATCGACCAGGTAATAAAGGCAAACAAAATATTGCTTCAGAACTTCCCTGAAATCAAACATACCGTATGTAAAATTGGAGCCGGAGAAATTCCCACTGATCCTACACCGATGGAAACCGGCGATTACATCATTACTCTTAAAGATAAGAATGAATGGATATCTGCCAGAACCCGCGAAGAATTGATTGAAAAAATGGAAGAAAAGCTCATACCGCTTGCAGGTGTCAAATTCGAGTTCCAGCAACCTATACAGATGCGGTTTAATGAATTAATGAGCGGTTCGAAACAGGACATTGCCATAAAAATATTTGGCGATGACCTGGCTATTCTGGTAACAAAAGCTGCGGAAGTTGAAAAAACGATTCAGCAAATTTCAGGTGTGGAAGACATTAACGTAGAAAAAGTAACCGGATTGGCACAGATGCAGGTTGAATACAACCGCGACCGCCTTGCTCAATATGGAATCACCGTGAAGGATGTGAACACCATACTCCGTACAGCTTTTGCAGGAAGCCAGGCGGGAGTGGTATTCGACCAGGAGAAGCGGTTTGGCCTTGTTGTGAGGCTGGATAAGGATTACCGGCAAAATCTGGATGATATACGAAACCTCACTGTATCACTTCCGGATGGCCACCAGGTACCGTTTGAACAAATTGCCGGCATTGCCATAAAATCCGGTCCTGCCCAGGTGTCAAGGGAAGATACAAAACGGAGGATCACAATTGGCTTTAATGTTCGCCATCGGGATATTCAAAGTGTGATCAAAGAGGTAAAGACTCAGGTTGATGAATCGACAAAGCTTCCTGCCGGGTATTATGTCTCATACGGGGGACAGTTTAAAAACCTGGAAGCAGCACGTAAAAGACTTTCCATAGCTGTGCCGGTCGCCCTGTTCCTGATTTTCATCTTGCTGATTTTTACATTTCATTCTGTAAAGCAGTCGCTTCTTATTTTTACAGCAGTACCTATGTCAGCGATAGGAGGCATCCTGGCATTATGGCTGCGTGGAATGAATTTTTCCATTTCTGCAGGTGTTGGATTCATTGCCCTGTTTGGCGTTGCCGTGCTCAATGGAATTGTACTGATTGCCGAATTTAACCGCCTTGAAAAAGAAGGTTTATCCGATATAACCGAACGGGTGCTGAAAGGGTTGCATACCCGGTTGCGGCCTGTAATTATGACCGCCGCCGTGGCATCCCTTGGATTCCTTCCAATGGCATTATCCACATCTGCGGGGGCGGAAGTTCAGAGACCCCTTGCAACGGTAGTCATTGGGGGCCTTATCACCGCCACCCTGCTCACACTAATTGTTCTTCCGGTATTCTATATCGTTTTTTCATCGCGAAAATTCAGCATCCCCCGGATCAAAGGACCTAAAAAAAGACTGATTCTTTTCCTGTTAGTGGGAATCCTTCCGGTTTCGAATACCATAAATGCACAGCAGAAATCCATCACCATAAGCGAAGCCATCCGGATTGCCCTCGACAGCAGTCTGTCGATTAAATCAGCAGCCTTTTCCGTTGACCGGAATAAAGCCCTGAAAGGCTCGGCCATAAATTTGCCAAAAACTGAAATTGATGCGGAATACGGACAGTTCAATTCTTTTACGAACGACAACAGCTTTACGGTATCTCAATCATTGGAGTTCCCCACCGTTTATCTGTACCGGTACAAACTTGCCAGTGCCAATGTGGCCAGCAGTGAGTGGCAGTACAAAATTGCCCGGCTCGAACTTGCATCACAGGTGAAACAGGTATACTGGCATTACGTTTACCTTCGGGGAAAACAAAAACTGCTATCATACCAGGACAGTCTTTTTGGCGGTTTCCTGCGGGCAGCTGAATTAAGGGCACTGGCCGGAGAAACCAACAGGCTCGAAATGATCACGGCACGCTCACAAAGCCTGGATATCCGCAATCAGCTTTTCCAGGTATCATCAGATGTAGGCACATATAGCCGGAAACTCATGGTTTTGCTGAATTGCAGCACCGAATTTATCCCCTCGGAAACTGACTTGCATAAAATTGATGCTTCATTTCTCACGGATACAGCATCTCCCTATCAAAGTCCCTTGCTGGGCTATGTACAGCAGCAGGTTGAGGTTTCGCATATCGCTAAAAAGCTGGAGAAAAGTCAAATGCTGCCCGACTTAAGTGTCGGCTATTTTAACCAGACCCTTATCGGTACCCAGGATGTGAACGGTGTGCCCCGGGAATTTGGACCGGACTTCCGGTTCCAGGGAGTGCAGGCAGGGATATCCATTCCTCTGTGGTTTGGCCCATATGCTTCAAAGTCAAAAGCAGCAAAGATCAGTGAAAAAATTGCCCGCACGGATGCCGAGAACTATTCAAGATCGGTCGAAGGAAATTACCAGTCGGCACTCGACGAGTTTAAAAAATACACCGTGAGCATTGAATATTACGAAAAACAGGCACTTCCCGAAGCCGGGCTAATTATTGAACAGTCAACCAGAGCCTATCGTGCCGGGGACATGGATTATCTCGATTATGTACTGAATCTGAACAGGGCGCTGGCCATAAGGCAAAATTACCTTGATGCGCTGAACAGTTATAACCAAACGATAATATCAATTGAATATATAACAGGAAAAATATTTTAATACCAGGAAAGATGAAAAGTGTAAGATATTATTTATCACTAGTTTTCACAGGATTCATGCTGTTTTTAGCATCCTGTAACCGGGAAAATAAACCGGAAGCCGAAATAATGGAAGTTCTTCCGGAAGATATCGTGGAAATGCGCGATGATCAGATTAGACTGGCAGGCATCGAAACCGGCTCGGTTGTAATACGGTCAATTGGAAATACCATAAGGGTTAACGGAATTGTCACGGTGGCACCTCAAAGCACGGCCAGCGTATGCATGCCCCTGGGAGGATTTATTAAACATACCACGCTCCTTCCGGGAAATGCCGTTAATAAAGGGCAAACACTGGCCTTGATAGAAAACCAGGATTTTGTGGATATCCAGCAAAATTACCTGGAAGCAAAAAACAAGCTTGTATATGCAAAAGGAGAATACGAACGACATACGGACTTATACAACAATGATGTTTATTCAAAACAAAATGTTCAACAGGTAACCGTGGAATACAAGAATCTTGTCGCGATGGTAAAATCGCTGGAGCAAAAGTTAATGCTTATCGGGATGGACCCAGACCAGGTAAGGGAAGATAACATTACCAGCACCATAAACCTGGTTTCCCCGATAAAAGGATATCTCAAATCGGTAAATATTAATATTGGCAAATACGTTGCCCCAACGGATGTGTTGTTTGAAATCATCAACAGCGATAAATTGTTTCTTGAACTCACGCTGTTTGAAAAAGATGCCGATAAAGTTTCTGCCGGCCAGAAATTAAAATTTCTCATCAACAACGAAACGGAAGAACACGATGCAATCGTTACGCAAACCGGAAAGTCGGTTACCAATGACAAAACACTCCTGGTTTATGCCGCTGTGGCTGGACACTGCAAGAATGTGCTGCCCGGAATGTACGTGAACGCCAATGTTGAAGAAACAGGAAAAACAGTTACTACCCTGCCTTCGGATGCCATCGTAAGCTTTGATGACAAGGATTATATTTTTGTTTTTGAAAAACAGAAGGAAGAAGAAGGTAAGCCATTTATTGAATACCGGATGATTGAGGTTAAAAAGGGAGCCTCATCTTCCGGATTTACCGAAATAATGCTTCCGGAAGGATTTGATATGAAAACGGCAATTGTTATCAAAGGAGCTTACAACCTGCTGTCAGCCAAGAAAAATGCAGGGGAAATGGCGTGTTGACATATTTTAACATAAATAATTGTATTAATAATAAATAGCGGGTTATATTTGGTCAACAATCCGTTGGTTTTTGCGTTAATACGATTAATGAAAAAGCTTTTTACAATACCGCTTGCTTTACTGATCCTGGCTTCGGGAATGCATTTTACAATTGCCACGCATTACTGTGGCGGTAAAATCGCAGCTACCAGGGTTTCCCTTTCAGGTGAGGAAGCTACCTGTGGTATGATCTCCGGTCACCATTCAGATAATACCGCAGAAACGCAATTATCCAGGCATTGCTGTGATGACGAACTTGCCGTGTATAAAACCGATAGCGACTATTCTCCTTCAGCCTGCCATTTTAAAGATTTGACACAAAAAGTTCTTCATGAGTATTTTGTTCCTGAAGGATTTGCCTTTCAATCCGGCATTTTATCCCTGTCAAATCGCACAAATTTCAGTCCCCCCAACTGCTACACGGCCAATGCTGTGCGCATGGCCGACATTTGTGTTTTCCGCATTTGAGTATTCTTTCATACCGCAAAATTAGCGCAAGGGTATAACTATACCTGATTGTGGCTATTTCTTATTTGCAATATTCAATTTTTTAATTCCTTAATTCTTTACAGATGAAAACTATTAAATTCATTGCTACGGCTATGTTAGCAGTAAGCGCCAGTGTGTTCACTTTTGCACAGACTGCACCAAAGGCATCTTCCAAAACCGAAACGATCAAGGTATCGGGCAATTGTGAGCTATGCAAATCAAAAATCGAGAAAGCCGCCAAATTGGAAGGCGTTACCAAAGCCGAATGGAATAAAGATTCGAAAATACTGACGCTTGCCTATAATCCTTCCAAGGTTACAAGTGATGCAGTTCAGAAAAGTATCGCAGCAGTTGGTTATGATACCGAAAAATTCAAAGCCACCGATGCAGCCTATAAAAGCCTGCCTTCCTGCTGTCTGTATGACCGGAACGGAACTGCTGCAAAAGGTGCTTCAGAAAACCGTAAATAAGTCTGATTATCTTGAATTGAAAGCTTTTTAAATTCAATAGTATGTTTTTCAACAGGCTGGTAAGGTTTTTTCTCGAAAACCGGTTGATTACATTCCTGTTCCTCATCACTTTTGTGGTTTGCGGGATTGTATTTGCCCCCTTTAACTGGAATACCGGATTTTTCCCCCGTGACCCGGTGCCGGTGGATGCGATACCCGATATCGGGGAGAACCAGCAAATTGTTGCAACGGAATGGATGGGACGGTCACCGAAGGATATCCAGGACCAGGTGACGTATCCGCTCACCACTGCCTTGCTTGGTATTCCCGGTGTTCGATCCATCCGAAGCACTTCCATGTTTGGAATGTCCTTTATTTATATCATTTTCAAGGACAATGTTGAATTTTACTGGAGCCGTTCGAGAATTCTTGAGAAACTTAATTCCCTGCCCGCGGGTACTTTGCCCGCGGGTATTCAGCCCTCCCTTGGGCCCGATGCCACGGCTCTGGGACAGATTTTCTGGTATACCCTTGAAGGGAGAAACCCTGAGAACGGAAGGCCGAACGGTGGATGGAACCCACAGGAACTAAGAAGTATCCAGGATTTTTATGTTAAATACGGGCTTACCACGGCTGAAGGAGTATCCGAAGTGGCCTCCGTTGGCGGCTTTATAAAAGAATACCAGGTTGACCTGAACCCTGAAGCCCTGAAGGCCTTTAATGTTTCAGTGATGGATGTCATGAATGCTGTGCGCAAGAGCAACCTCGACATCGGTGCGGAAACCATAGAACTCAATAAGGTAGAGTATATTATCCGTGGATTGGGGTATGTCAAAAACCTGGATGACCTGGAACTTTCCGTGATTGCTGTAAGGAACAATGTCCCCGTGCGCATTAAGGATGTTGCCCATGTTGCCTTTGGTCCGGCCACACGAAGGGGAGGTCTTGACAAATCCGGTTCGGAAGCCGTCGGTGGTGTCGTAGTGGCCCGGTATGGTTCCAATCCCCTGGATGTGATTACGAATTTAAAGGATAAGATAAAGGAAATTAATACCGGCCTTCCCCAAAAAACAATGCCCGATGGTACCCTTTCAAAGGTGACCATTATACCATTCTACGACAGGACCGGACTGATAAAGGAAACGGTAGGGACCCTGGAATCTGCGCTTTCCCACGAAATTCTCATCAGCATAATTGTAATCATCATCCTGGTTCTCAATTTGCGGGCTTCCTTGATTGTAGCCGGACTGCTGCCTGTTGGTGTTCTGATGACCTTTATCCTGATGCGCCTGTTCGGCGTGGATGCAAATATTGTTGCCCTTTCGGGAATTGCCATCGCCATTGGAGTTATGGTGGACATTGGCATTGTGGATGTGGAGAATATCCTCCGGCATTTGGAGATGCCGGAGAATAAGGGTATCAGGGGGAAAAAATTACTGGATGTAATTTACCAGGCTACTACCGAGGTCAGGGCTGCAGTGGTAACTTCCATCGCCACCACCATTGTAAGCTTTCTGCCTGTATTTGCGATGCAGGCCGCGGAAGGAAAGCTGTTCCGACCCCTTGCCTTTACAAAGACATTTGCTTTGTTATCTGCTTTTATGCTGGGCATTGTGGTACTGCCTACACTTGTACACATATTCTTCAATATCCGGTTCGATACGAAGAAGATCCGGAAGATCTGGAACGGTATCCTGATTGTAGCCGGAATTTTCTTTCTTGTTTTCTGGCAAACCTGGCCCGCACTGGCCCTGGTTGCCTTAGGCATCAATAACCTTCTTGATTACAGGTGGCCGGAACAGCGGAAAGAATTTCCCAACTATATCAATATCGCCATCACTGTTTTAGTAGCCGTCTACTACCTTTCTGCAGAATGGCTACCCCTGGGTGCGCATAACAGCGTATTCATCAATTATATTTTTGTCTCTGCCATCATTGCAGTGATCCTTTCCGTACTGATGATCATGGTCCATTTTTATGAACCCATTCTTCGCTGGTGCCTTATCAACAAATGGAAATTCCTGCTGATCCCGGGTTTTACGCTTTTCTTCGGGATACTGGTATGGCTGGGTTTTGAAAAGGTTTTTCACACAAATGCCTGGCAGGGTGCCGTCAGAACCTTCCCGGGTATCGGCAAAGAGTTCATGCCTTCCCTTAATGAAGGATCCTTCCTGCTGATGCCGACCAGTATGCCCCACTCGGGCATTGAAAAAAACCTGGAATATGTCGAAACACTGGATAAACGCCTTAATGCCATCCCTGAAGTGGAAATTGCAGTGGGAAAATGGGGCCGTGTAAATTCAGCTCTCGACCCAGCTCCGGTCCAGATGTTTGAGAATACGATCAATTACCGGCCGGAATATATCCTGGATGAAAATGGTCACCGGATGCAATTCAGGGTTGATCGGGATGGAAGCTATCTCCTGAAAAACGGGGGAAAATATAATCCTGAAAAGGAAAACTTTAAAATATTTCCTTCAGACAGTCTTATTCCCGATAAAAACGGGGAATATTTCCGGCAGTGGAGGCCACAAATAAAGAGGCCCCTGGATATTTGGAATGAAATCGTGAAAGTGACCAATATTCCCGGACTCACCTCCGCCCCGAAGCTACAGCCGATAGAAACCCGCCTGATCATGCTGTCAACGGGCATGCGGGCACCGATGGGACTTAAGGTGTACGGCCCCGACCTGGAAAGCATCGAAAAAGGGGGACTGCTGTTTGAACAGGCGCTCAAAAAAGTACCTTCAATAAAGGCTTCCTCCGTATTTTATGACCGTGCTGTAGGTGCGCCCTATATTGAAATCAAACTAAATCGCGAAGCCATGGCTCGTTATGGTATGATTATCAGCGATGTGCAGGAAATATTGCAGGTTGCGGTCGGAGGCATGACATTAAGCAACTCTGTAGAAGGGCGGGAGCGTTTTCCCATACGCGTGCGTTATGCACGTGAGCTTCGTGACAACCCTGAAGATATAAAGCGAATCCTTGTTCCCGCCATGAATGGCGTTCAGATCCCCCTGGGAGAAATCGCCGACATTCAGTATACCCGGGGCGCACAAATGATAAAAAGCGAAAACACCTTCCTGGTGGGTTATGTGATTTTCGACAAGCAGGAAGGCAAGGCGGAGGTGGACGTAGTGGATGAAGCAGCAAAAATTCTGAACCGGCAAATTGCTGCGGGAGCGATTACCCTGCCCCCGGGTGTATCCTACAAATTTGCCGGCAACTACGAACACCAGGTTAGAGCGACGAAAAGACTGGCTGTTGTGATTCCCATCAGCCTTATGCTGATCCTGCTATTGCTCTATTTCCAGTTTCAAACGGTTACCGCTTCTCTTATTCATTTTTCCGGAGTGTTTGTCGCGTTTTCGGGAGGTTTTCTGATGTTATGGTTATACGGACAGGGATGGTTCCTGAATTTCCAGGTTGCGGGAATAAACATGAGAGATATGTTCCAGATGCACCCGGTAAATCTCAGTGTGGCAGTGTGGGTTGGCTTTATCGCACTGTTCGGAATTGCCACGAATGACGGTGTCATTATGGGAACCTATATTCACCAGGTGTTTGAGCAGCGGCATCCTTCCACGGTGCAGGAAGTGCGTGAGGCAGTGGTCACTGCCGGACGGAAACGCGTTCGTCCGGCCATGATGACAACTGCAGTGGCGGTCATTGCGCTTCTGCCCGTGCTCACATCCACCGGAAAAGGGGCAGACATTATGGTTCCAATGGCTATTCCCACATTCGGCGGCATGATCATACAGGTGATGACTGTTTTTGTAGTGCCTCTGTTCCAGTCTATGTGGAGGGAGCGGGCGGTTAAGAAAATTATGAATTATCAATTATGAATTATGAATTGCGCGGAGCGCATACGGTATTGTAGGAAAATGAACAATGAACAATGCAGTGGGCAACGCCCGCGGATTATAGATTCGTTAAACAGCCCCGAAGGGGCAAATATCAATAACCGTGGGTGCAACCCACGGCCAACAAAATCTGATTATGAAAACAGTACTTCTTATAGCAGGCTTACTTTTTTCACTGGCAGGCAAATCCCAGGACAGCCTCCTGTTTTACCTGTCGGAAGCCGCCAAAAACAATCCCACTGTGCTGCAGAAGTATACCGAATACCAGGCTGCGCTGCAAAAAATACCACAGGCTGGCAGTCTGCCCGACCCCGAATTGAGCATGGGCGTTTTTCTCAGTCCCATGGAAATTCTCAGCGGATACCAGGTTGCTGACCTGCGGCTGATGCAGATGTTTCCATGGTTTGGAACGCTCAGGGCCGCAAAGGATGAGATGAGCCTGGTGGCCAATGCAAAATACGAATTGTTCAGGGATGCCAAATTGCAGGTGTTCTTTGAGGTTCAGCGTACCTGGTTTAATTTATACAAGATTCATCAGAACATCCTCATTTCTCAAAAGAACATCGAGATAATGAAGACTATCGAAAGAATCGCCATGGTTAAATTCCGGACTGCCCCAACAACAGGTATCGGTCCGACATCTGCGGGCAATAACGGCCCTGCAGTGGCATCATCTTCATCTGCTGCCTCACAGGGAATGGGAAGTACCGCGGGCAGCATGGGAAACAATTCAGCCGTTGCTACCAGTCAAATGTCCTCCGCCAGTTCAATGGATCCGGTTTCCGGCAATACATCGCTGGCTGATCTGTACCGCATACAAATTGAAAAAGGTGACCTTGAGAATAATATTGCATTATTAAAGAATCAACAGAACACCCTTATTTCTCAATTCAACAGTTACCTGAACAGGCAACCGGATTCGGCGGTAGCTTTGCCCGATACTCTTATTGCTGATAGCCTCGGACTATCGCTGGGCGCAGTTTCCGACAGCATGCTTGCCAACAACCCTGTGCTGGGGATGCTTGAATACCAACAACAATCGCTCGATTCAAGAAAAAGAATGGTGACCCGCATGGGTTACCCGATGATCGGTTTGGGAGTGAATTACTCTGTCATTAATAAAAATGAAATGGTAACCTCCGAAATGAACGGAAAGGATATGATCATGCCGATGGTTACACTTACCCTGCCGATCTACCGGCGGAAATACAGGGCTATGCAAACGGAAGCCGGCTTGCAAAAAACCGCAACCGAACAAAACTATTCGGCATCGGCAAATAACCTGAAAACGGAATATTACCAGGCAGTTCAGCTATACCAGGATGCACAGCGAAGAATTGATCTCTATAGCAACCAAAGTTTGCTGGCCCGGAAGTCCCTCGATATCATGATCCGGCGATTTACAGTTTCCGATTCCGGACTTACGGATATATTGCGCATACGCCAGCAAACGCTCGACTATGATTATAAAGAAACAGAGGCACTGGCTGATTATAATACGGCAATTGCATGGCTTAAACGATTGATGGCATTCGAACAATAATAATTCAAAAAAATGAAAAAGGTTTTTTCAAATCGTTACTTCCGTTATGCTGCCCTTATAATTGGCGGAATATTTCTTGGATGGCTGTTTTTTCATTCACCAAAAAAAGCAATCGTTCAAAATGCGAACACGGAGGAAAAGAAGAAGGAAACAATCTGGACCTGCGCCATGCATCCGCAGATTCGAATGCATGAGCCCGGCAAATGTCCGATCTGTGGAATGGATCTCGTTCCGCTGAATGAGATTGATGTAAAATTTGATTCCGCTGCAGTTTACCTGACAGAGGATGCGGCTCAACTGGCCAATGTGCAAACATCGGTTGTTACCAGCAAGAATCCTGTGAAGGAAGTCAGGCTGTATGGTAAGGTGCAGCCGGATGAACGGCTTCTGAAAAGCCAGGTAGCCCATATTTCGGGAAGAATTGAGAAACTGCTCGTAAATTACACGGGGGAAGTCATTCACAAGGGACAAACCCTTGCCATCCTTTACTCTCCTGAAATCATCACTGCACAGCAGGAATTACTGGAAGCCGCAAAATCAAAAAGGGAACAGCCGGAAATATATGAGGCTGCAAAAGAGAGGCTTCATCAGTGGCGGCTCTCTGAATCACAAATCAATTCAATGGAGAAATCGGGAGAAATAACAAGCAATTTGGAAATTGAATCCGATTATTCCGGAATTATAACTGCCAGGCGGGTTAATAACGGAGATTATGTTAACCAGGGAACCGTATTGTTTGATGTAGTCAATTTGTCGAAAGTATGGGTACTGTTTGATGCCTACGAGAATGACCTGCAGTTCCTGCAAAAAGGGGATAAACTTGAGTTTACCGTACAGGCATTGCCGGGGGAAAAGTTTTCAGGAAATATCTCCTTTATTGATCCGGTCATTGATCCCGTAAACCGGGTGGCCAGGGTAAGGATTGAAACATCAAATCAATCCGGAAAATTAAAGCCGGAGATGTTCGTAACCGGAATAGTGAAGGCCCGGCTGGATGAATACAAAAACATGCTTGTAATTCCCAGGTCAGCCATACTTTGGACCGGCACACGCTCCATAGTTTATGTAAAACAAACAGACACCGGCGAACCGGTCTTCAAAATGCGGGAGGTGGGACTGGGCCCCATGTTGGGGAACAGTTATGTTATAACAGATGGCTTGACCGAAGGAGAGGAAGTAGTAACCCAGGGTGCTTTCAGCGTAGATGCGGCTGCACAGCTGGAAGGCAAAGCCAGCATGATGGACCCGGAACATCCGTGAATTGAAAAATGAAGTATATTCATAACAAAAGATAAATTCCAGTCAGTGAAAATTTTACAACAGATGGCAAAAATAATGTAACGGTTATTTGCAATTCATGCGTTAATTTTAATTTGCCAATGCCTTAGAAATGATTAAATCTACATCACTGGGAAGAATTAACAATTTTCTGTTTTTTATTATCCTGGTAACAATCATCCTTTATTTTGGCCGCGAAATTTTAATACTTCTGATGTTTTCTATATTCCTCGCCATGCTGATGACGCCGGCATCGAATAAATTTGAAAGCTGGGGTATGTCACGCGGGGTTTCTACTACATTGTCCGTTCTGATTATTCTTGTCGTCCTTTCCGCAATTGTGGCGCTTATAATCACCCAGATTACGGCTCTGACAGGGGATTTGCCCCAGATGCAAACTAAGATTGAATCCCTTATTGACAAACTTCAGGAGTTTGTCCGGAATACTTTTGGTATCAGCGATAAAAAGCAGATTGCAGCAGCTAAGGACCAGGTTAAAGGCATTATGGAAAATGCCGGTAAATTTTTTACAGGCATGGTGTCGGGATTTGCTTCTTTTCTTGGCGGACTTATCCTGGTTCTTATCTTTATGATATTGTTTCTTTTCAAACGCGAAAAATACGAGAACTTTTTTGTAATGCTGTTCAGAAATGAACAACAAGAGGAGGTTAAAGAAATAATTCAGAATATCAGTGGAATAGCCCAGCAATATATGATGGGACGGACCATTTCAATCGTATTGCTTGCTGTATTCTATGCAATTGGATTTTTGATAATCGGCATTAAAAACGCGATTCTGCTTTCCGCCATTGCTGCAATTGTAACATTCGTACCCTATATCGGTACCTTCCTTGGTGGTTTTTTTCCTTTTATAATGGCTTTAATCACAGAAAATTCCTTCTGGCCTGCATTGGGAGTTATCGCAGTAATTACACTCGCCCAGGCATTTGACAATTATGTGATTTCACCCCTGGTTGTAGGCAAAAATGTGAACATCAATCCTTTTTTTACGATCTTTATTCTGGTGGTTGGCGGAATATTATGGGGAATTGCCGGGGTAATCCTTTTCCTTCCTCTGCTGGGTATGGTAAAAATTATTTTTGACAATATCGAAGGCCTGAAACCTTATGCCTACCTGATCGGTGACGAAAAGGATACTTCGGGGACAAGCAAAATTAAGGAAAAGTTAAAAGGCCTGTTTCATAAGAAAAAACAGTAATACCGGATACAAACTCTGTAAAACAACATGGCATTTATCAAAAAAAGAATGAATTTCTCTCCGGATATGACAAAAATTTTTAAATTTGTGTTACGTTTCATACAATTCATAGCACGATGTCATTGGTACGATTTGGGGTAGGCATTGATGAAGACATTCTCAAAGCCCTGGACAATTTTGTAATTGATAATAACTTTCCCAATCGCTCACGGGCTATACGCCACCTTGTGGAAAAAAACATTGCTGAACAAAAATGGCTATGCAATCACATGGTAGCAGGAGCTGTTATCCTGCTTTACGATCATCACAAGGGAAATGTGACCAACAAATCAAACGATATTCAGCACGAGTATTTTGATGTAATCCTCTCCACACAGCATTTTCATCTGAGCCATGATCATTGCCTTGAAATAATTGCCGTGAAAGGTCTGGCCGGCAGGCTGACTGAATTATCCGATAAATTAATTGGCATCAAAGGCATTATCCATGGAAAACTGGTAATGAGCCGGGCGGAATAGTCTTTTTTTTGTCCTTATAGTAACACGATTTATATAATTAGTATTACGATTATGAGAAATTTCAATTCCGTGATAAATCAAACTGCCATATGAAAACAAACTTTATTCTTTTTTTCTCAATTATCGCCTTGCACGTTCAGGCTCATAATGCCGGAAATGTTACCGGCACCGTCACTGATTTAAAAAACGGAAACCCTTTAATTGGCGTAAACGTTCAGATTAAAAGTTCCTTAATTGGCACAACAACCGACATCAATGGAAGCTTTACACTGAAAAACATACAGATTGGCACATATGACATAATCTTTTCATTTATCGGGTATCAGACAGTCATTCAAAAAGTAGAAATTAAGGAGAACCGTACAGATACACTTAAAATTCAGCTGGAAGAGTCAGTTACTTCGATAGGAGAAGTTGCAGTACTGGGCATGAGACCGATATCAGCTGCTTCATCTAAGGAAATCAGGACCCTGGATATGCAATTAAAGCCATTTCGAACCTCGCAGGATATGTTACTTATGGTTCCCGGACTGTTTATTGCCCAGCACCAGGGCGGAGGCAAGGCCGAACAAATTTTCCTTCGCGGTTTCGACTGCGATCACGGCACAGATATATCGGTTAATGTCGACGGAATGCCTGTAAATATGGTCACCCATGCACACGGCCAGGGGTATGCCGACCTGCATTTTCTTATTTCCGAAACAGTGGAAGAAATGGAAGTATACAAGGGTCCATACCTTGCCCGGATGGGTGATTTTTACACTGCAGGTGCGGTAAACTTCAAAACCAGGGATGTCCTTGAAAGCAACCTCGTTAAAGTGGAAGCGGGTCAATTTAATACCCAGAAATATACCGTATTGATCCAGCCCGATAATGGAGGAATGGAACAGAACGGATATCTGGCCATGCAATATCATCATACGGATGGACCTTTTGAAAATCCCGAAAAATTTCAACGAATGAATATTTTTGGCAAATACTTTTTCCAATTAACATCCAACAGCAAATTAACGTTCTCTGCAGGCGCCTTTTCCACCGGTTGGCAGGCCTCGGGGCAGATACCTGACAGAGCCGTGAAGCAAGGTCTCATTAGCAGGTTCGGCGCTCTGGATGACATGGAAGGCGGGGTCACCAACCGAAAAAACATCAATGGAAGTTACAGGTTCCTGTCTTCCAGCGGCAACGAATTTGAGCTAAAGGCTTATTTCACCCAATATAATTTTAAGCTGTTTTCCAATTTCACCTATTTCCTGAATGATACGGTGAACGGTGATATGATTGAACAGAATGAGCACAGGATCATGCAGGGATTAAATGCAAGCTACAAATTTAACACATCGTGGTTAGGCCTTAATCAGGTCAACAGCATCGGCGGGGGCTACCGGGGCGATTTAGTTGATATTCAACTATGGCACAGTCCGAACCGCGTGCGAATGAACAATTTTACCTATGACGATATTGATGAGCAAAACCTGAATGTCTGGTTCCAACAGGAATTTGTGTTCGCTCCGAAAGTCCGGTTGATATGGGGCTTAAGGCAGGACTATTTCACATTTTCAAAAGACGATAAGGCAGGTTCTGCTCTCGATTCCATCAATAACGGACTGCCCCACGGATCAGGGTATTCTTCGCAATCGGTATTCAGTCCCAAAGTAAATGTAATAATTTCGCCTGCCAGAAACCTGGAAGTATTTTTCAATTTCGGGCAGGGCTTCCATTCCAATGATGCACGGGATGCAGTAATTGGCACGAAGGTTGCCGAGATTTCCAACGCATGGAAAAATGAAGGCCTGGGCAACAGTGACATAAATAACAGGTTAATTAAATACAATTTTGATCCCGAAATGCGCAATACGGGTACCTTGCCTAAGGCAACAGCCGGTGAAATAGGGTTAAAGGCCAAATTATCCGATAAACTGCATTTTTCAGTCTCGGGATGGTATCTTTATCTTGATAAAGAATTTGTGTACAGTGGCGATGGCGGAATGACCGAACTAAGCGCCCCGACCCAACGAACCGGGATGGATCTTGAGGCACGATTATCGATATTTTCATGGCTTTGGTCCGATCTGGATGTTTCAGCGGCCAAGGCCACAATTAAAAATCTTCCGGAAGGCCAGAACTTTGTTCCCCTGGCCCCTGCACTCACAGTCACTGGTGGAATAAACGTCATACGTGACCATGGTTTTAGCGGCTCAATACGCTTCAGGCATCTCAGCGACAGACCCGCAAATGAGGATAATTCAATAGTAGCCCCCGGACATACCCTATTGCTTGCAAGCATTGCATACAATTACAGGCAACTTACATTTTCAATTTATGGCGAAAACCTTCTAAACAGCGACTGGAATGAAGCGCAGTTTGCAACTGAAACCCGACTTAAAGGAGAGAAAAACAGTGTCACCGAATTGTGTTACACACCTGGTAATCCACGGAACTTTCAATTTGGGATAAGCTACAAATTTTGAATCTCCGGGATAGGCAATTAGTTGATACAGGATCATGAAATATGAAATAGGGTGAATTTCGGAAATACCAAAAGATAGGTATTGATTTGCACACACTGCTGTCCTAATTTTGGATAACCACTGAACCTAACGGATTCAGTTCTGCCAGAAACTTAATCATTTTGAAATGTTTGTAGCCATAAATTATATAACCTGCACAGAACAATACAGGGAACGGTTTGAGATGCTCTTTGGCTCACGGGCAAAAGCGATTGACCGGGTTCCTGGTTTCCGTCATATGGAAGTGCTCAGGCCCAGAGATAACAAAGGGGATTACCTGATTATCAGTCATTGGGATTCAGAGGAGGGATTTCAGCATTGGGCCCACTCTGCAGAATTTTTAGAGGGTCACAGGCGGGGTTTTGAAGATATTAAAAAAGCGCGTGCCGAGGGAAAAGCACCTCCCATGCACAGCACATTTAAAACATACGATGTAATAGCCCGGTAATGCAAAAGCTCAGGAAATGGATCAAAAGGATCGGGATTATCGGTTTCCTGTTTTTCCTGGTCAAGGGACTGATATGGGTAGCCATTTTTCTCGGTATTGGCAAACTTTTCTCGAAGTAAAACTTTGGGCAATCTGCTCCCGACTGTTCTCTCGCTGATCCCGGTGATCTCGCAGACATTTTTTTCGCAAACTGCAATGGCGCAATGTTTTTCCCGCAGATTTTCGGTGATTCGCAGAGTAATATACCTGGTTTTTAAAACGGTTAACCGAATGCAATGAGATTTCTCCGCGATCTCTATCTTGGCGCGCGTTAAAATTTTTGGCCATCTCCCCCGCACCGAATCTTTTTCGCGGATGTTGTCGATTATTTAAAAAAATAAGCCGCCACGATTTGCTTCTTTTGTAAAATTGCCTTAAATTTGTTCACTAGTAAATGAGAATAATTCTCATTAGAGAACAATTAGCTATGAAAGTCAGTGATATACGAAATAAACTGGCAGAGAAGGGCCTTAAAGTAACCCCCCAGAGGATGGCCATTCTCGAAGCCATTATTAAGCTCAACAATCATCCAACTGCTGAAAACATTTTTGACTATATCCGTAAAAACCATCCAAACATTGCCACTGCCACAGTATACAAGGTGCTTGATGCGATGATCGAAAATAAATTGATACTTAAGGTAAAAACCGATAAGGATATTATGAGATATGAGGCCATCATAGAAAAGCACCATCATCTCTATTCTGTTGAATCTGACCGGATTGAAGACTATTTTGATTCCGAACTCAATGAATTGATCGGTAACTACTTTCAAAAGAAGGGAATTCCTGACTTTGAAATTGAGGACATAAAATTGCAGGTAATTGGAAAGTTTAAAGACAAAAAATGACAATGATTCGGACAAACAATACGATAAAAAGATTTGAAAACCCGAACAGTAAATGATCACTACTATATAAATATATATTACCAATGGAAAATAATTCAAACAACGGAAGCAAATGTCCTGTCACCGGGGCAACTTCACACCACGGTGTTGGTGCCAGCGGTACTAAAAACCGTGACTGGTGGCCTGATCAGTTGAAATTAAACGTACTCAGGCAACACTCACCCCTTTCAAATCCTATGGGTAAGGCATTTAATTATGCTGAAGAATTTAAAAGTCTGGATTTTAACGCCCTGAAAAAGGACCTGCACAAACTGATGACCGACTCACAGGATTGGTGGCCTGCCGATTTCGGCCATTATGGACCGCTGTTCATCCGCATGGCCTGGCACAGCGCAGGTACATATCGCACAGGGGATGGCCGCGGGGGTGCCGGGGCCGGACAACAGCGCTTTGCCCCGCTTAACAGCTGGCCCGATAATGTCAACCTCGACAAGGCAAGACGATTACTCTGGCCCATCAAGCAAAAATACGGAAGGAAAATATCCTGGGCTGACCTGATGATCCTTGCGGGGAATGTAGCTCTTGAATCCATGGGATTTAAAACCTTCGGTTTCGGCGGCGGCCGCCCGGATGTTTGGGAACCTGAAGAGGATATTTACTGGGGCTCCGAAAACAAATGGCTCGGTGGGGATATCCGTTATGCACACGGATCGGAAGGGGTACTGAAAGAAGGTGCCGTCCTCGTTTCCGACGATGATGCAGATGGAGATATACATTCCCGAAAGCTGGATAATCCGCTTGCCGCTGTACAGATGGGTCTGATCTATGTTAATCCTGAAGGACCGGACGGAAATCCGGATCCTGTTGCAGCGGCTCATGATATCCGTGTGACATTTGCCCGTATGGCCATGAATGATGAAGAGACCGTAGCCCTCATTGCCGGCGGTCATACCTTTGGCAAGACGCATGGAGCCGGGGATGCGAAGCTTGTTGGGTCCGAACCGGAAGCTGCAGGCATCGAAGAACAGGGCCTTGGCTGGAGAAGTGCATATGGCTCAGGGAAAGCCGGCGACACAATCACCAGTGGGCTGGAGGTTACATGGACGCAAACACCTGTCAAATGGAGCTATTACTTTTTCGAAAATCTGTTCAAATGCGAATGGGAACTGACAAAAAGCCCGGCAGGTGCGCATCAGTGGATCGCAAAAAATATGGGTGCGGTTATGCCTGACGCCCACGATCCTTCAAAAAAGCACGTTCCAACGATGCTGACAACAGACCTTTCCCTGCGCCTGGATCCTGTTTATGAAAAAATTTCCAGGCGCTTTTATGAACATCCGCTTGAATTTGCCGATGCGTTTGCCCGTGCATGGTTTAAGCTCACCCACCGGGATATGGGACCTCGTTCACGTTACCTGGGGCCGGAAGTGCCTTCAGAAGAACTGATCTGGCAGGATCCGATACCTGCCGTGGATCATCCATTGATTGACGAGAAGGATATTGAATCTTTAAAAGCAAAGGTATTGGGTTCCGGATTATCGGTATCCCAACTGGTGTCTACTGCCTGGGCTTCAGCTTCTACTTTCCGCGGATCCGATAAGCGTGGCGGCGCGAATGGCGCCCGCATCCGTCTTGCTCCGCAAAAGGACTGGGCTGTTAATAATCCTCCCCATCTGAAAAAAGTTCTCGAAACGCTGGAAAGGATCCAAAAAGAATTCAACAGCGCCCAATCCGGAGGCAAAAAAGTCTCCCTGGCAGACCTTATTGTATTGGCCGGTTGTGCGGGTGTTGAAAAGGCTGCAAAAGACACGGGCCTTGCTATTAACGTACCTTTCACCGCTGGGCGAATGGATGCATCGCAGGAGCAAACCGACGTGGAAGCGATGGCCGTAATGGAGCCTTCAGCCGATGGGTTTCGTAACTATTTGAAAACGAAGTTTTCCATACCCACTGAAGAACTGCTGGTTGACAGAGCGCAACTGCTCACGCTTTCCGCCCCTGAAATGACAGTCCTTCTTGGCGGTATGCGTGTGTTAAACACCAACTCCGACAACTCGAAGCACGGTGTTTTCACGAAACGTCCTGAAACGCTTACCAACGATTTCTTTGTAAACCTGCTCGACATGGGTACGGTGTGGGCGCCGGTCTCTGAGAAAAGCGAGATATTTGAAGGACGGGATCGCAAAACAGGTGAACTTAAATGGACGGGGACCCGCGCTGATCTTGTTTTTGGCTCTAATTCAGAACTCAGGGCCTTAGCCGAAGTATACGGAAGCTATGATGCCCAGGAAAAATTTGTCAGGGATTTTGTGGAGGTATGGAATAAAGTAATGAACCTTGACCGGTTTGACCTGCCTTAATCTTTACGGAATGATTGAATTATAAAAATAATAACATACATAACATGAAAGAAAAGAGCATTGAATTATTGAACAACGCCATTGCAGATGAACTATCTGCCGTTCACCAGTACATGTATTTCCATTTTCATTGCGATGACCTGGGTTATGATTTATTGTCCAACCTGTTCAAACGCACCGCGATTGAAGAAATGATGCATATTGAAAAGCTTGCCGAAAGAGTACTTTTTTTGAAAGGTGAGGTTGAAATGAAGGCTTCACAAGAAGTTCAGAAAATTCACGATGTTCAAAAGATGCTTGAAATGGCGTCGGGTATGGAAACAGGAAGCGTTAAGGATTATAACGAATGGGCTAATGAGTGTTCAAAGAATGCCGATTCTGCCTCAAAAAAGATTTTTGAGACTTTGGTGGATGATGAAGAACGTCATTATGACCAATACGATAAAGAAATGGAAAATCTCGCAAAATTTGGCGATAATTACCTGGCACTTCAATCCATAGAGAGAAGCAAAACCATTGCAGCCGGTAGACCAACAGAATAATTTATTATGAACAATTAAAACAAATAAAATGGAAGAAAATCAAATTATCTCAATGCCAAGAATCGGCGATCTGGCCCCCGCATTTAAAGCTGTCACCACACAGGGTCCAATTAATTTCCCATCTGATTATAAAGAGAACTGGGTAATTCTTTTCAGTCATCCTGCAGATTTTACGCCGGTATGCACATCGGAGTTCATGACCTTTGCAAAGCTGGAAGGCAAATTCGCACAAGCAAATTGCAAACTGGTAGGTCTGTCTGTTGACGGGCTTTACAGTCACATTGCCTGGCTGCGAACCATCAAAGACAAGATTGAATATAAAGGAATGAAAGAAATGGAAGTAAAATTTCCATTAATTGAAGATATCACCATGGAGGTGGCTAAAAAATACGGTATGATTCAGCCGGGAGAGAGCACCACAAAGGCAGTCAGGGCCGTATTCTTTATTGACCCAAAGGGAATTATCCGGGCCATTATTTATTATCCTTTAAGCCTGGGCCGCAATTTCGATGAACTTTACCGGGCATTAATTGCCATGCAAACTGCGGATGCATTTTCAATTGCCACACCGGCCGACTGGAATCCGGGTGATGACGTGATCGTTCCCCCTGCCGGGTCATGTGGTGTTGCCAAAGAACGCATGGAAGGCAAGGAAGACATTAAATGCTACGATTGGTTTTTCTGTACGAAAGAAATTGACAAGGAAACCTTGCTCAAAACCGTATTGAAAAATTAAGCAATCAGAAGCAGGCTGTTGCAGAAGATAATAAATCCGTTGTTTCACATATTGACCCGGGTTTGTGTCTTTTGCAACCGCCTCTTCCTACTGTTCAAACTGAATACAGCCACGTTCATCTGCAATTTTTGCCGTAAAGTCAGAATATTGGCATTTAATTGACTTAATAATTTCCATCTTATCCCGTAATATTCTTTTCTAAGCGGATGGAAGACCGGAATGCAATTGATAATCCATGAAAACGAAACAAAATTTAATAATATGTTCAGAAGAATAATTTTTTGTTTATCTTTGTTCGGTATTTGACGAACATATGACAACTTTACAGGTTATCACCGATCAGCAGAAAAAAGCCGCCCGTTATGCAAAAGCTATGGGACATCCCGTAAGGATGTATGTGCTTGAACTGTTATCAAAACAGGCCTGCTGTTATAGCGGTGATCTTACGGATGTTCTTCCTATTGCTAAATCCACGTTGTCACAGCACCTGAAGGAACTGAAGGAAGCCGGATTGATCCAGGGTGAAATTGAGGCCCCGAAAATAAAGTATTGTTTAAACCGGACCAATTGGGAGGAAGCTAAACAATTAGTTAAAAAGATATTCGAAATGTAACTTTTTTTTGCTATTTTGCGTTCGTATTTTTACGAATCACGAACTAAAAAAACCAAAGGATGAACATTAAAATTTTAGGTACCGGTTGCTCAAAATGCAAGACCCTGGAGAAATTAACCCGTGATGCGGTTACAGAAATCGGACTGGCCGCTGACATTGAAAAAGTCGAAGACATCATGAAAATCATGAACTACGGTGTTATGAGCACACCTGCCCTGGTTGTGGATGAAAAGATCATTCTAAGCGGACGCGTGCCATCACATGCTGAAATAATTGAAATTTTAATTAAAAATAAGAAGTAAGTATGAGAACGACCAGACTCTTGCTCGCATTTGCGATGCTTTTACCGTTAATAACCTGTAATGCACAATCCAACAAAGCATCAAACTCCGGTTCATCCAGTAAGGTTGAAGCGTATTATTTTCATTTCAATGCCCGGTGCGTAACCTGTAGAACTGTTGAAGCACAGGCCAAAGCTGACATAGAATCGTTATATCCCGAACTGATCAAATCGGGGAAAGTGAGTTTCAAAGCGGTTAACCTGGATGAATCTGAAGGAAAGCTCACAGGGGATAAACTTGGTGTAAACGGACAATCCCTATTGCTTGTAAAAGGCGAAAAGAAAATTGATATTACAAATGAAGGTTTTATGTATGCTGTCAACCAGCCTGAAAAACTAAAGGCCGTTATTAAGGCAAAAGTAGATGGATTGCTGAAATGATTTCCCCGTGAACGAATTTCTGACCGGTATATTAGAAAACAGCAATGTGCCATGGCTAACAGCTTTGGCCCTTGGCCTTATGACTGCCATCAGTCCATGCCCTCTTGCCACCAACATCACGGCCATTGGATTTATAAGCAAGGATATTGAAAACAGGAACAGGGTTTTTATAAACGGTTTGCTTTATACGCTGGGTCGCGCCATTACCTATACAGGTATTGCATTGATCCTGTTCCTGGGAGCGGACCAGTTTAAATTTTCCGGTTTTTTTCAACGCTATGGCGAAAAATTCATTGGGCCACTGCTGATTATAATAGGGCTTTTCATGCTTGATGTCCTCAAAATTAATTTTCCGGGTATGAGCCGGCTAACCTCTAAAATGCAGTATAAAACACGGTGGCGTTATTACGATGCCCTGATTTTGGGACTTGTATTCGCATTGGCATTCTGCCCATACAGCGGGGTACTTTTCTTCGGGATGCTGGTGCCTATTTCAGTTGCCAGCGCTTCGGGTCTTTATCTGCCGGTAATTTTTGCCATTGCTACCGGAATACCCGTGATCATTTTTGCCTGGGTGCTTGCTTACGCTGTATCAGGAATGGGAGAGTTTTACAGGAAAGTGAAATCTTTTGAAACCTGGTTCCGACGAATCATTGCAGTGTTATTTATCCTGGTGGGAATTTTTTATGTCATCAGGGTATATTCCTGAAGTTTTTTTGCATTTTTTGTTCGGCTTTTTACGAATTATAAATAGACTATGAAGGAGAGAAAGAGAATTGGGCCTGTCTTGATGCTGTTATCTGTATGGATCATTATTTATCATTACCTCAAACCGTTAACGGATTGGTTTATTCAATCCGGATTGCACCTGGAAAAGGGAAACCGCTTTACAGAAGCATTGCGATTTTTCATTTTTGAATTACCGAAGGTATTGCTTCTGCTCACATTGATCATTTTTTTTGTGGGAATAATACGTTCCTGGTTTTCACCCGAGCGGACCCGAAAAATGCTGGAGGGAAAATCCACATTTACAGGAAACATTATGGCTTCCATGCTGGGAGTGGTAACACCTTTTTGTTCCTGTTCAGCGATCCCCCTGTTTTTAGGATTTGTGGAATCAGGTGTTCCGCTGGGTATAACGTTTTCATTTCTGATTGCGGCTCCCATGATAAATGAAGTGGCCGTGATCCTGCTTTTTGGACTTTTTGGATGGAAGACGGCACTTATTTATGTTGGCACTGGACTTACCATTGCCATTGTTGCCGGCTGGGTGATCGGAAAGCTGAAACTGGAAAAATGGGTAGCTGACTGGGTGTATAAAACCAAATTCGGAGATGCCGGATCAATTGTAGAAAAAATCACTTTTACCGACCGCCTGAAGTTTGGCTATGCCGCTGTAAAAGAAATTGTCGGGAAAGTCTGGATTTATGTTGCCATGGGTATTGCCGTTGGCGCCGCCGTGCATGGCTATGTTCCCGAAAATTTTATGGCTTCGCTGATGGGCAAATCTGCATGGTATAGCGTACCCCTCTCCATATTAATTGGGATTCCACTCTATTCCAATGCTGCCGGAATAATCCCAATTGTTTCGGTATTAATTGAAAAGGGGGCTTCTATCGGTACATCGCTTGCTTTTATGATGGCAGTGATTGGCCTTTCCCTCCCGGAAATGATCATCCTTAAAAAAGTGCTAAAAATGCCGTTGATATTCGTATTCGTGGGAATAGTCGCGATAGGTATTTTGATGGTCGGATACCTGTTTAATTTCATTTTTTAATGTTCCGGCAAACTTCCAAAATCCAAAACTTTTTTAATCCTGAAGACAACTCATCAGCTTTCCTTGTAATTTGCAGTAATGTTTTTACTTTCATTCTTCGTGAGTAAAAAGCAGGAGTGCCTTATTTAATTGCTTAAATAATTACCATACTGGGTAATTATATTCTCAATTTTGAGGAAATAATTCAACGATAACCATTTATGGGAATGGAATTTTATCCATTGCTTCCCTCATTTGAATTTCGATCTGACTGGTTTTTTGAGATTTCTCGCTTCAGCGAAAGAATGTCCTTTTTAAGTTCTTCAAATTGGGAATCTTTCAAATTCTTCGGAGGATCTTCCCTGTCTTTTCCAATAAAAAATGTCGCTATGGTTGCTGTTATATAACCAAAAACGGCTAATCCATATAGTGCAATCAGTATTGTCAATAAACGTCCTTCATCCGTTTTAGGCCAGTTTTCCGTACCCATGCTCATAACGAGCATTGCCGTCCACCAGAGGGAACTTCCAAAGGTTTTAAAACCTTCATTCACATCTTTTTCGAAGGCATACAAACCGGCGGCTCCCAACACCACCACGATACCCGAAAGAATAAATACATAGAAAACTGCCCGCTTTTGTAATGTACTGGCGAGTGATCGCATGCCCCGGTTAAAGCTTCCGACCAGTTTCACCAGTCTTAAACCTTTTGTCAGCCTTATATATCTGAAAATTCTGATAAACCTCAGAATTCGGAACGCAGGAACAATCAGGGAAATAATCGTGAGAATATTTTTTCTTAAAAATTTGAGTTTGGATGTGGCAATAATGAATTTCAATAAAAAATCGACGATAAAAATTATCCAGATAACAACACCTGCAGTGGTTAGAAACGGATTGGATTTATCGAGCAGCTCAGCGATTAAAAGGGCAAGCCATATAAGGGCAAGTATAAATAAAGGTGTTTCGCTTAGCCTGATAATATGGGCGAGCAATCTGTTTCGTTCACCCGAAAGCTTTTTTTTGTTATCCAATGCTTCAATATTTGAATCATAAGTCGTGCAATTTTCTTACCGTAATAATGCTTCAGGTGTTCAGACAGCCTCATTGAACGGTTAGTCAATTTCCTTAAAATAATGTTAAATAATATTTTAATGCCGTTTATGGAATATCATTTGACTATTAAGGTATTAATAAAGAAAAATTAATTAAACTGAATCTTATGAAAACCATATTGACACTATTCATTGGCATATTCTTTATATCATCCTGTGCAAGCTCTGTGAAGTTTCCGGTTTCGGATATTACACCTGCCGCGAGCATAAAAGCCAGTAAACACAAGGATAAGAATGGAAATTACACAATTTCAGTGGCAGCAGAAAACCTTTCAAGTCCCGACAGGCTTAATCCTCCCAAAAAAGTTTATGTGGTGTGGATAACCACAGCTCAGAACGGCACAAAAAACCTGGGACAGCTGATAAATAAAAATGCCGAAAAAGCTGCTTTAAATACGACAACCCCTTTCAACCCGGAAGAAATCTTCATAACTGCAGAAGACGAAGGGAGTATCTCGTATGCTTCCGGACCTGAAATATCCAGGGTATCGCTCAACGATGTTTCTAATAAATAAATTCAGATCCGCCTGCCCGGGGGTATCCCGCCCGTCGCTTCGCGCCGGCGGTATTTTGCAAAACGGGATTACTGCGTGATCCCGTTGAGGGGGATCCCTGCAACAGAAATTTAATCCCGCCCGTCGCTTCGAGCCGGCGGTATTTTGCAAAATCGGGATTACTGCGTGATCCCGTTGAGGGGGATCCCTGCAACAGATATTTAATCCCGCCCGTCGCTTCGAGCCGGCGGTATTTTGCAAAACGGGATTACTGCGTGATCCCGTTGAGGGGGGTCCCTGCAACAGATATTTAATCCCGCCCGTCGCTTCGAGCCGGCGGTATCCCGCCCGTCGCTTCGCGCCGGCGGTATTTTGCCCGTCGCTTCGAGCCGGCGGTATTTTGCCCGTCGCTTCGAGCCGGCGGTATTTTGCCCGTCGCTTCGAGCCGGCGGTATTTTGCAAAACGGGATTACTGCGTGATCCCGTTGAGGGGGATCCCTGCAACAGAAATTTAATCCCGCCCGTCGCTTCGCGCCGGCGGTATTTTGCAAAAACGGCAGGACTTCAAGCGAGCTTGAGTCCTGCCGTTTTTGCAAAATACCGGGCTGCGCCGCGGAATTAAATTTCTGTTGCGGAGAGAGAGGGATTCGAATTTAACCTCCCAATACGCTTATATTCTTTTTATTAGCCTTTACAAGAAAAGCAAGTCCACCGAATTAGCACCTCGCTAAAATGCACTCATTTTCTCTATAGCGAAGATAATAATTCTCTGAATAATCAAGTAATTTTCTCTTATATAATTGTATCCCCATAAGAAAGGCTTTTGGGCAAATTCGTAATATGCAAAGTAAAGTAACTTGCTTACAGTAAGGTTTATTTTGAATGGCTAACCAGCATTTATTTATAGATAACTGCATAAGAAGTAAATTATCCCTCAGCTTATCATCTTCGGATTCAATTTCTGCAATCCCATTTTTATTTTGGGGGTTAAGACAATGCAAGAAGGAAATTCTCCGATGCTTTGAGCGAACATAAATCCGGATCTGAATATGCGCTGGAACAAATCGGGATGATTTACCGAGTAGAAACAATGGCAGAGGATCAGTGTCTAAGCTATGAAGACCGGGCTACGCTTCGATCAAGACTGGCATATCCCGTTATGTGTGCTTTTAAAAAATGGATTGTAAATTACATGCCCGAAGCTTTACCCGGAGGCAGAATGAGCAAGGCATTAACTTATTCTTATTTGCTCTTTCAGCGGTTATCGAGGTATCATCTTGATGGTCGTTATCTAATCGATAATAACCTGGTGGAAAATACCCTCAAACCTTTGGCTGGGAAGAAAAAATTACCTGTTCTGCGGCAATCATGATGCAGCAGAGACGCAATCATGCACTCCCTGCTTGGGTGTTGCTGTACTGCAGACGTAAATCCACGAGACTGTCTGAAGGATGTGCTGACAAGAATACCCTATTATAACATTGATTACAGTCGGGATCTGGCAGAACTCTTACCTCACAACTGGAAGGCAGTCCAAAAAGCCCAGAAAACTCCATTGGAAATCCAATAAAAGTTGGAAATCGCTGGATAAAGCTGGAATATCTGAGCACTTTTCTACAAAACTTCAAAGAACTCCAATACTAATAAAATTGTACACTATACTCCGGATTACTCTCTTTCAAAAGTGGCTCACTTTGCTCCGGAATAGTGGCTCAGTTTGGACCGGAATAAGAAGAATAGAATTTGTATTGTAAGATAGGTGTAATTTAAGCCATTATCAACCCCTAGTACACCGAATGCTTATAACCAAACGACCAGGTTAAAAATTATGTCAGGAAGGTATAAAAAGGAGTGGTTACTTTAATCCGCGATCATGTGGTCACTTTACACTGCGAATAAATGGTCAATATGCCCGCGTTTTCCACTATTATCAAAAGTATGGCCAAATGCTTACAATACAACACCCTTGTTTCGCATCGGAGTGGTGAAACCCCCAACAGTTTTATTGCCGAATTGACGGTGGCTGTAAGCACAGGACACTTGAAAATAGGGAGCGGCTGCCGGAGTGAACGCATTGAGAAATTCAACCAGTTAATTCGCATTGAGCATGAATTAGGCAATGCATTCCGATTTGCAGGTAATAAGGCGGTTAAAACGCATAATCTAAAAGGGTGTCTCGACTTTTGAGACACCCTTTTAGATTATGTCGGTAATGTCAAATAAATTACCTTGGAAATGTCATCAATAAATAATGACTATGTTAGCTGATTCGAATTCTCGAAGCAGATATTCAATTGTTTCAACGGTCTCTTTATATATTAATGTTTTATAATAATTGTCGCTTGTAATACGTCTTTTCCATTTATCAAAGTAAGAATATATGAACCCTCATTAAGATTGGAAACCGAAATATTAAATTTACCTGATGACTTAATTAAATCGTTATATACCTTTAATCCATAAATATCAGTTATGCTGATATTAAATTCTGCAAATGAGTTAATCTCCACATTTGCGTCTGAAATAATTTCAATCTCCACAAAATCAGAAGCAGGATTAGGTGAAATTACAAGGCTTTTTCCACAAGCAGGTTCAATAACCGTTTTATTTCGTCTTGCAGAGGTCCCGCAAGCATTTATGGCTTCCGCTTGCACTAGATATGAATGACCACAATAAGGAGATGTTCGTGTGAAAATGGCCACATCATCATGAGAACCCTGTAAAACTTGGTTCTTATACCAATTATATGAAGTAGCCGTAGGTGCAAAGGTAGAAGCAGTAAATCTGTACGGCGGTGCATCCATTTGAATTTCTATTGAACTAGGTGTTTGAGTTCCTACGGGTACAGTAAATTGTGGAACTGTTAAAGTACCACAACCAGAATTAATAGTCGCTGCAACCCATCCTGTACCATTTCCAATTGCTTTTAATGTAATGTAATTCGAACCATTGGATACAAATTGAAGATTATTAGTACTATATGTCCAAGTAAATGTACAACTTGGTGGTAGATAATTTAATGTAAAATTTAAACCAGAGGAACATACTAATGGAGGACCACTTATAAAAGAATACGAACCTCGATTACCATATAGACTCCTTATACCATTTATATCATCTTGACCCAAAATCTATGTGATCCATTATAAGCTGCGAGCATGAGAGAACCAGAGACTGTAGTATGATCTAAACCTAATGCATGACCTATTTCATGCGCTGCAACTGTTTCTAGATCTATGGGTTGAACATTATTAGCTCTTGTATCTAACGTCCATGTTTCGCTGTCATCGAAATGAACGTCACCAGCAATATTACCTAATGTCGGGACATCCGGATTAAATGTATGAGCTAAAATTCCATTAGGTCCATCAAAATCGCAAGCACCTCCTGTACATGGGTCAGTTGGACTTCCATGATCTCCATGGGCAAAGGTAGCCCAAAGAATAACAATATCTGCAGCATTCGCATTGCAAACTTCAAGAAATAGTAAATCTGTTTGAGCAGCCCAATAAGCGAAACCATTACGAATGGCCTGTCTTTCATTTTGGTCTGCTATATCCGCAGTACCATTTTGAAAAAAATAAGTAATAATTCTATGATTCCAAATTGTTCCTAGGACTACAAAATCTGGACTTATCTGGTCTGTAGAAATTTTCAATTGTTCTATCATTTGTAGTCCGTGTTATTGGCCAATTGTCATAATAGACTTGAGATAAGACATTTAGATATGATATATTACAAAGAATTATTAATAGAAAAAAGTGTAATTTAGTTTTCATTCTTTAGTTGTATTAGTGATTTTTAAATAGGATAACTGTAAATAGTAATATGTAGTTCCTACGGGTCCAATAAATGAATCATTATTAAACTCCTTAAATTCACCACTAAAAACAACTTCAACAGTTCCATTTGAATAATCAAAATTCATTACTTCCTCTTTTAAGTCATCAGCCATATTTGTAATTATGCCCACTTCAAGTTCATCAATAGTCCCTTCTACTGGTATTCTAATAGCAAAAAGGTCGTTTACTGAATCATAGGATATAAATCCCCTCTGATTATCTAAAGTCTTAATGACTTTACAGGTATCACAACCACCACTAATTGGATTTGTCAATGGAGTTTCATTGGTTTCAGAATTTAAACCACAACTGCAAATTAGAGTAATTAATGAAACCATAATGCATAAAATTGAACTAATATTTTTCATAATCGCCATTTTTTGATTTTTAAATTTTTCTTCTAAAAACTAAAATCTTTAAAAAAGACACTAATTCTGAATACAATGCTATGTTTTTCTAATTGACGTAAAATTATTATAATTGGTTGCGTCTATCTAATAATTACGAGAACAAACCGTTTAATAGGTTCTAAGTTAGAGTTTTTAAATAAGATACAAATAATATAATATGAATCGGATTATTTCAAAATTTAATTGTAGTGAAAGCGTGCGTTACATATTTTTCTCTCAATGTGCCGATTATTGTGATCATCCTATTAATCCCCCAAAACTTTGACAAATTTTTAGGTACAAAATGAACTACCTCGCAGCAGAGCTGACAAGGCATCAAAACAAAGACAATTGCTGATTATGTATTCTTTTATATACCTTTTCTGTTCCTTGTGATTTCACATATGCTTGTATAGTATTTTCGTCACCATGACGACCAACTGTATTAACATAAAATCCCTTTGTCCAAAACTCTCCACCCCAAAGTTTCGCCTTTACTTCCGGATGAAGCTTGAAAATTTCTTTTGCTGTGATACTTTTTATTGCCTGAATTATTCGGTAAATAACAATGCAAGTTTTCGGTAAATAAGAATGCAGCATTTCGGTAAATAAGAATGCAATATTTTGGTAAGTAAGAATGCAGCATTTCTGGTTAATTTCTGATTGATTTATGGATTGAGAACTCTGGGATAATGCCCTCGAGGGCATTACCCAAAGTTCTCAAGTAATAATCTGATTTTTGGTATACCAACTAAAAATCAGGAAAGATGAACCAATTACATCAATCAAAATGGAAAAAACGGGGCCATTGACCAGCACAGGTCGGAAATTATTGACCACTCAATTGGATGTTTAAAAGAATGGATAATATGTTATTTGAAAAAATAAGTTATTTCCGGCGAAAGGTGGTCAATATGACCGATTTTTCCAATATATGCAGTTTAACAAAAAAAGGTGCTTCCCGATCTGGGCAGCACCTTATATTAAATACTAAAATCTTATCCTTATTCTTTTTTTACCTTAATTATGAATACTGTATCATTACATTCAGTAACACCTGAGTTGCTATCTATTAATTTTCCATTGTAGTATAGTTTGCTTATAAAAGCACTACTTCCTTTTTCCTTAAATTCAGCATATATTGTATCAGTAGTAATGTTTCCAAACTTGACAAAGGTATTTCCACCTTCCATACCTTTTAATCCATACACTCCTATTCCAACCACGTTACCATCATCAGTTTGTTCTATAAAATTCAATCTATTGGTTGAATCTTCGGCAAAAACCTTTAATTCAGAAATATCCAAATGATTTGGGGATGATGAACTAAGAATATCTTCTCCAGAGTCATTTACAAAAATGAAGTTAGCTCCTGCGCAGATATCCTCATTTTTGTCTTTGCCGCAAGCGCAGATACTTAACAGCACTAAAATGTATACTATTGTTTTCATAAATAACTAATTTAAGGATGAATGTTGACAATCATATCTTTATTCCATTGGTAATTTCTATCTGATATATTATACGGTGTGTTTAAGTTGTTACTACTGTACCATATATTTTCGCCATGATAATTACCCCATCCCCAATTTATATGATAGGTCTCAATATAATTTCTTGTATCATAGCTTGTTAGCGGTACTCCTCCTCCAGAATAGCATACTACTTCAAAATTATCATAATCAGCTTTCAAACCATCGATAACCCATGTATGTCCGTTAGTATAGAAATCAATTCCAAGAACTGTTGTTCGAGTCCGATATCCACCTGCAATTACAGGATATCCATTCTGAATATTTTGACGAATATCATCAATATGCCAGTAGGCATGTGTGATAGCATTACTGTAACCATAAAAATTACCAAGAATAGCTGTTGCCTTTTCTGTCGACGCACCTGATCCATCACAACCATAATTCATATTAACATGTAAACCGATATCCAATAGTAAACTGGAAACAGCAAAGATATTACTACTTGGTGAAGATGTAGTTAGGTAATTTGGCATAAGTGACCAACTAAAATAACTTGGGCGATTCCAATGTTTCATAACCTGACCCATTGCTACAGCCACACAGCCAGCAGGATCATGTTTACCAGTGCTTCCACATACAGGTACGCCATTATTATAAGGTACACCTTGATCCCACGAAGTAGTTAACACGGTTGATGTCCATTCATCATGGGAATGTCCAAGAAAATGAGAAACACAATCATCTGGGTCAATAATTTCCGTGCTTTTGACTTTAGGTAAATAGCTTTCCCATTTGGATTTTATTTGATTCAATTTCTGAAGGACGGTATCTTTTTCTAATTGATAATTGTTAAGAATGAACTCAGAACACCATTCTTTTACTCCCGGAGGTAAATCTTTCCAGTCCGTGTAATTGAAATCTCCCGTTTCCGAAAATGCAAAATACTGGCATATCTTGCATATTATCAGAAATTAAAACAAATCCATCAGGATCTAAATTAACCATGTATAGTTTCCGACTTTTAAACGGAAGCTTAAATTCTTTTGTACTATTTACGGATAGAGTAGCTTTTAATTTGCTATTATTTTTCATAAAATTAATTGCAAATATGCCAGCATCTTCATTAGAAATAGAACCCTTTATATAAGATTCATTACTTTGATTGGCAATGGAGGGTAAATTCTCTTTTTCACAAGTGGAAAGGAAAAGAACTGTTAGAAGAATAACAGTAAAAATTTTCAAAGTTTTGTAAGGCATAGTTTGGTTGGGTTTTTGGTTAATATTAGAGCTAATATGTAAATGAACTACCTCGCAGCAGAGCTGACGAGGTATCAAAACAAAGACAATTGCTGATGATGTATCCTTTTATATTCTTTTTCTGTTCCTTCTGATTTCACATATGCTTGTATGGTATTTTCATCTCCATGACGACCAACTGTATTAACATAAAATCCCTTTGTCCAAAACTCTCCACCCCAAAGTTTTGCCTTTACTTCCGGATGAAGTTTGAAAATTTCTTTTGCTGTGATACTTTTTACTGCCTGAATTATTCGTGTCGGACTCATCATTGGTATGCTTTGTATCAAAAAATGAACATGATCCTTATCCGTTCCTATCTCAATGAATGTTATTTCATATCGCTTCGATATTTCAAGACAAATCTCTTTCAAACTTTGATCGACTGCCTCGGAGAAAACTACCCGACGATATTTTGCCGGACATACAAAATGATACAGCAATACTGATACGTTATGACTCTTATGGATATATTCACTCACATAACAAAATTAATCTTTTATGCGAAGCAGAGCTTCGGGGAACTTACCCCGTAGAGATTAGAGCTATATTCCATCCTTGGTGTTCTTGCATCTAAATTAATTGTTTGGTTATTTAAATATGAGAAGAATGAATTTGATGAACTTTTCCCTAAGATTCGATTAGAAGAATTCAGAAATCTCCCCATTCCAAAAGAATTCCTTGCAAGCATGAATTTAGAAGATTTAGTCATAAACATTCTTGACCTAAAAAAGCAAAATTCAAATTCTAATATCTCTTATCTCGAAACAGAAATAGACCAATTAATCTACCAGCTTTATGGTCTTACTAATGAAGAAATTGATATTGTCGAATCATCTTTCAGCGAAATTGCAATTACAGAATCTGGGACTGAAATGTCAATCGGATAATTATATGGAAAAATTCATGTAATGTATCGTATAATGTACAAAATGCATTATATTTGTGGATTATACTATACATTATATGAGCATTGATAAAATAATATTACCGAAAAATAAGAGAATTCTCGCCTTAGTGGGTGAGAACATCCGGCTTGCCCGACTTCGGCGAAAATTGAGTGCGGAACAACTCTCTGAAAGGGCAGGAATTGTAAGGATGACGCTTTACAAAATTGAAAAAGGTTCACCCGTTGTATCCATCGGAAATTATTTGCAGGTGCTATTTGTGCTTGGAATGGAAAAAGACCTGGAAAAACTGGCGAGTGAAGATCCTTTGGGTAGGAAAATTCAGGATGCCAATCTTATTGTTAAACGTCGGGCGCCAAAAAATAAGCTGATAAACAATGGCAAATAATAATGAGAAAGTAATCCTGGTATATGCCGACTGGGATGGACTGGATTTCATGCGGCCTTTGGGAAAACTTTTTGTGCAACATGTCAGGGGAAAAGAAATTTTTTCCTTTGAATATGAGGACGAATGGATTGGTTCTGTTTATGCTCTGTACCTTGATCCAAACCTTGGCTTTTACAAAGGAAAACAATACCTGCCTGAAGAAAAGCAAAACTTTGGAATTTTTCTGGACTCCTCGCCAGATCGATGGGGAAGATTGCTGATGCGCAGGAGGGAAGCTCTATTTGCAAGGAAAGAAGGTCGAAAAGAAAACAACTTGTTTGAATCCGATTATCTGTTGGGAGTTTATGATGGCCACAGAATGGGTGGCTTGCGATTTAGACTCGAAGAGCAAGGAGCCTTTCTGAATGATCAGCGGGAATTTGCCTCTCCACCCTGGACTTCGTTGCGTGATCTTGAATATGCAAGCCTGCAAATGGAAAGAGAGGATGTAATGGAGGATCCTCAATACACGAAATGGTTATCCATGTTGGTTGATCCCGGTTCCTCGCTTGGAGGTGCAAGACCCAAAGCAAGTGTATTGGATGAAAAGAATAGATTATGGATTGCCAAGTTTCCCAGCAGAAGCGATATCAAAGATACAGGTGCTTGGGAAATGGTGTTGCATCGGTTGGCAGAAGCATGCAAAATATCCGTTCCGGAAACAAGGATTCTACAGCTTACAGGCAAGCACCATACGTATTTGTCCAAGAGATTCGACCGCACCTCGGAGGGTAGAAGAATTCACTTCGCTTCTGCAATGACCCTGCTCGGCCATAATGATGGAGATGATTTTCATGAAGGGATCAGTTACCTTGAAATGGTTGAGTTCATTAGCAAATATAGCCCGAAATCAACAAATGATCTTGAACAACTTTGGAGAAGGATATTATTTAATGTACTTGTTTCTAACACCGACGACCACCTGCGGAATCATGGATTCATTCTCACGTCGGGTGGATGGAGATTGTCACCGGCTTATGATATGAATCCGAACGAAAGCGGGACCGGTTTGAAATTGAACATATCTGAAAATGACAACTCGCTGGATCCGGATCTTGTTATGCTGATTGCACCATATTTTAAATTATCTGAGTCAAATGCTAATAAAATAAGGAAGGATATGACTGCCATGGTCGGGAAATGGAATGAAGTTGCCAAGAATCTGGGACTGTCAAATCAAGACAGGGAGTTGATGCAGTCAGCTTTTAGGACTTAAGAGTGAATCACTTAGCATTGAGACTATGATTGGTTCCCATTATTATTAAAAACATACTATGAATATTGTTATTTTTAATTAATTTATTAATCAGAAAAAATGATTAATTAATAATCAAAATAAGTGAAAAAACTAAGTGTTGAAGTTCAATCTGATCTTATTGAAAATCTTTCAAAGGGTAGTGCTGGAAAAAACGGCCAAAATGACCACCTCTCGCCGGAGCAAAATGACCACCCCCTCGCCGGACTAAACTGACCACCCTCCGCCGGCGCAAATTGACCCCCCTTCGCCGGACCAAGAGACCACCCTTTCCCAAATTGCCTTATTATCATAATTAATTGGGTTGAATGATTAACGTTGAGGGTATTATACAATACCTATCACAAATGTCTAACAATTTAATTATTATGAGTAAAGTAAGAACAATTTTAAAAATGTACACCCTGGGTGTAAGTAAAAAATCGATCAGTGTTCGCACAGGAGCGACACGGAATACGGTAAAGAAGTATATCCGGCAATTTACCCTTATGGGAAAGACGCTGGAGGAGCTTGACAAACTCTCTGACACACAGCTTGAAGAGCTATTTTCGTCGGCCCGTTTTGAAGCGGATACGGATCAGCGTAAAGCAGATCTCATGGCCTGTTTTCCCGATGTTGAAAAGGCCCTCAAACGTAAAGGAGAGACACGGGAAAAGCTATGGAAGCAGTACTTTGAAAAGCACCCGGATGGGTATCGGGTTACGCAGTTTAAACTGTATTATAACGAGTGGACTAAGAAGGTTAACTCAACGATGCATCTGGAGCATAAGAGTGGTGACAAGATGTATGTTGATTATACCGGGGATAAGCTCTCTTATATAGACCAGACAACAGGAGAGATAGTCCCGGTGGAGGTATTTGTGGCTATACTGGGAGCAAGTCAATTGACTTATGTTGAGGCCTCGATGACGCAGAGAAAAGAGGATTTTATCGGTTCCTGCGAGAATGCCCTGCATTATTTTGGCGGAATGCCCCAGGCGATAGTAACGGACAACCTTAAATCTGCTGTAATTAAAAGCGACCGGTATGAGCCAACGCTCAATGAGATGTTCCGTGATTTTGTGGAACATTACCATATGACGGCCCTCCCGGCGGGACCCTATAAACCCAAGCACAAAGCGCTTGTCGAAGGGGCGGTCAAGATCATCTACCGCACTATTTTCAGCATCGTAAAGCCACATACCTACTTTTCTCTGGCTGATCTCAACACATCCATTTGGGCAGCCCTTGAAGCGCATAACTGCAAGCCATTAAGCGGCCGGCCATACAGCCGGAGGCAATTGTTCGATGAAATAGAGAAATCAGAATTGCAGCCCCTGCCTTCCTATCGGTACCATGCCAAGCGAAAGAAAGTAGTTACGGTGATGAAGAACAACCATGTTTGCCTGGCGGAAGACAAGCATTATTACAGCGTTCCCTATCGCTATATGGGAAAGAAGGTTACTATTCTCTACAGCCAGGACCGGGTAGAAGTTTATTATCGTTATGATTGTATAGCGACGCACGGGCGCAATTATAAGCTTTACGGATATACAACCAATGAAGATCACCTGGCATCAAAACACCAGTTTAAAAGCGACTGGACCCCTGAGAAGTTCATCCAGCGGGCAACTTTTATTGGATCCGAAACAAGGGATTATATTGCCCGTATTCTTGAGATCAGGCAGCATCCCGAACAAGCCTATAAAACCTGTCAGGGCATTCTCAGCTACGCTACCAGGGCCGGTGGTGAACGATTAAACCGTGCCTGCCAAAGGGCATTGCACTTTGGCGACTTCAGTTACAATGCCATCCGCATGATCCTGGAAAAACACCTGGACCAGGAACTTTTTGATATGGAAGCGGATGACAAAAAAATGCCCGGACATGGCAATGTTCGCGGAGGAGACTATTATAAATAATCACTCAATTTTTATTAAAGCCAGCCACGGTTCCAGCGTGGCCGGCTTCTTCCTTTTAATGAACCTTTAAATATAAAAATTTATGAATGAAAAAACCTTACAGTACCTAAAACAAATGAACTTCCTCGGTATGGCAACAGCCTTTAAAACCACCCTGGAAGATGGCCGGATGGCCAGCATGACAGCAGATGAGATGGTAGCCTTCCTGGTTGAATCAGAATGGGATCATCGCAACAACCGTCGCATTGAACGGCACATCAATCAAGCCCGCTTTCGTTACAAAGCAAATCTGGAGCATCTTGACTTTGATACGGATCGTAACCTGGATAAAAACCAGATTATGCGTTTTGCCGACTGCAACTTTATTGATAAGTCTGAAATTATCATTATCACAGGCTGTACGGGCATCGGCAAGAGTTTCCTAGGGTCAGCCATCGGTAACCAGGCTTGCATACTTGGTTATAAGGTTTTATATGCCAATACAACCAAGCTATTTGCAAAACTGAAAATGTCAAAAGCGGATGGATCCTATATCAAGGAATTAGCCCGCATTGAAAGACAGGATTTGTTAATACTTGATGATTTTGGCATACAACCCTTCGATAATCAAAGCCGTTCATCGCTTATGGAAATCATTGAAGATCGCCATGGCAAACGATCTACCATCATTACATCGCAATTACCAGTAATGAATTGGCACGAAACAATTGGCGAAAATACCCTGGCTGATTCAATCCTCGATCGCATTGTCCATCAGGCACATCGCATTGAACTTGTTGGGGAATCTATGCGGAAAAGAAACAATAAATCGAACTCTTCAATTGCAGATATGGACTAAAAAAATAACTTTGTAAAAGCACCCCGCTAATTATGATATAAATGAGGTAAAAAAGGATGTTAACTTCGGGGGTGGTCTTTCCACCCGGCGAAGGGTGGTCTTTCAAAACCGGCAGAGGGTGGTCAATATGACCGTTTTTTCCACTTTGGAGCAAATTAAAAAACCCCGTAAAATCAAGGTTTTGCGGGGTTTTGCTTTTGCCTGCTCAGGCGTTTGGCGGAGAGAGAGGGATTCGAACCCTCGGAACCCCGAAGGGTTCAACAGTTTTCGAGACTGCCCCGATCGACCACTCCGGCATCTCTCCTGAATACAAAAGTTTTGCAACCCAGTTAAGGCATCAATGCCAAAACCGGTTGCAAATATACAATTTCAGACAATACCTGATTGCCTTGAAAGCAGATAACCGTATATAGAACTGAAAAAATATTCTGAAGGGTAAAGGTGGGCTTTAGGGTATCAACACTAATAAGCGTTGATCTGGAATTCTTCGATCAATTCCCTGTTTGATTTTCCTAATTTGTCTGCAATCATATGCAGAAGTTCACTCTGAGAACTGTTTCTCCAATGCAGGTCTGCATTGGTCAGTATAGGATACCGTTGTTTAAGTTCTCTTTTAAGCTCGTTCCAAATTTCAATTTCTGATTCGTTTTTCATTTTATACATTTTAACAACCGACATTTTTGTCAGTTGGTGAAGATAAGACGATATTCCGAGCAATCGGACACAAAATCACTATTTATAATTAAAATTCACATTTTTTGTGATTTATGATTATCTTATGCGATTGCAGCCCTCCCCCTATTTCATTCGCCACTTTCATTCGGCCTTTTTCCTGCTCCGTATATCAACAGCCAGATCAATAGGAAGGTCATTGCAAAATCCGTCCGGTACTCATGGGCAAAGGACCAGATGCCCTTGTCTGTAAGAATAGGCCATTTAGTGGTTATAAATGCTGTTACCATAATTATTAATAAGGGAATGGAAGCCATGCGTGTAAACCATCCCAGCAATACAAAAATCCCGCAAAGAATCTCGAATGCACCTGTAAAATAAGCCCAGAAAGCGGGATCGGAAAATCCGATTTTTTCAAATCTTGCTGTCCCCACTAATTCAGGAAACAGGTATTTCTGAACTCCTTCCGATAAAAAAATCAATCCTACAATGAACCGGATCAGAAAGGTACGGTTATCATTGACTTTTCTTAAAAGAAATGCTTTGAGTTTCATTTTATTTGTCCCCTTGCCAATTGAGTTTGGATAGCGCTAAATGCCAGGATTATAGTATTAATAACAATGTTTATGAAAACATGTTGCGTACGGTAGAAAATGTTCAGATCGTATGTCGATCTGTCCCGGAAGCGCCTAGGCACAGGACAGGGTGTTTACTTACCCGTATCGAAGCCTGGGTCCGAAAAAGGGACTAATTAAATCCGGCTGATCTATTCATTTGCCTCATTTGCCAATCGCTTTTCTCTGTAGTGCGGATTGATCTGCAGGTGAGAAAATGGATTATACATCCCAACGGTTGCTGACCAGGAAAGAACCGGCATTATGCCGGTCTCCCAGGCGGAAAGCCGGAAATTATATGTTTCCTATAGCGGAACCTGCAAATATCCGGAGTATCTGCGGCTATTTTTTTGTTCTTTTTTTGATCTTTTTAAGATTGTATTTTTCCAAAATCGATCCCATTTCTTCCTGGGCTTCCAGTTTTGTTTTATGTGGAAAATTGCTCCAGATAAATTGCATCAATAGGGTATGTATTTCATCCAGCTTTGCCATGTGAGAGGCATTGATCCTTTCCTTCCCGAAATATAACCTGTATATTTCATATTTTGCGGTAACCATAACCGGAACACCTTTAGTCCCTGAAGACAATTCATGGAGGTTTCCCTCATCATCCTGAATCATCCATTTTTCAGGCATATTCAATAGTTCAGCCAAAGAATCAATCAAACTTACTTCTTCCATAATTATTTTGATTTAATATTTGCCGTAAAGATATGAATCTAATGAAATATTTAATGAATTCATTTAAAAGATGCACTAAATATGTTTTATTTGGCAAGCTTAAATGTAAACTACATGGAAAAAAGGATGCTTTTTTTTATTAATCCGGCTCGAAAATTAATTTACCAAAAAAATTCCAAAACAAAATTGGTTGTTTGTTTGTTTTTAGAGCGGGTTCTTTATCCAGTATTTTTGGCGTTTCATCAATAGTCACGGTAAGTTTGTCAATTTTTAGTATATTCGCATATTATTATCCTTTACTCACTACGGGTTAATTTTTTACAGCATCTATGGAGCGGACAGAAAGTTCAGACGATAATATAAAATTTCCCGATACTTCGTATTCTAAATTACTGAATGGCGATTCAACTCCTGACAATTTGCAAACTATTCAGCAAATCATCAATTCCTATCCACATGTTAGTGTCGTTCTGAACGCGGAACGCCAGATAGTTCTTTCCAATAAACAACTTGTTGGGGCAGCCGGATTGGAAAGGCTTGAGCAGACTTTCGGGGACCGGCCCGGAGATGTCATGCACTGTATCCACAGCACGGAAAACAATGGCTGCGGTCTGGCCGATGCATGCCGGTATTGCGGCATTAACAATACAATTAAGGAATCGCAGGTCAAAGGAAAATCAATAACCCGTGATTGCAGGATTACAACTACCCGTGACGGCATGCTTGTATTTCATGATTTCCAGGTTAATTGCAGTCCTATAATCCTGTCAGGGGACCGATACACGCTCATGAACCTCTTGGATATCAGCAGTGAAAAAAGGAACCAGATGCTTGAAAATGTCTTTTTTCATGATATCCTGAACCGCCTGGGAGGGTTGACCGGTATTGTTCAGATCCTTAAATCGGAAAACCGGCAGCCTGAGTTGGATGAATATATCGACGTACTTGATACAATTGGAGAATTGGTTGTGGAAGATATCCAAATTCAGAGATTTCTTAAAGCAGCCGAAAAAGCCAATCTCATCGTTAATATACGGGAGTATTCAGCCTTCGATATTGTTGATTCCGTCAGGAAACAGATTGCCTTTAATCCGCTGATTAAAAGCAGGAATCTTGAAATTTGCAGTGATTGCACCGATTTTAGGTTTAAGACCGATTCTGCGCTTTTAAAAAGAATATTGCTCAATATGGCAAAAAATGCAGCCGAAGCCAGTCCGGAAAAATCACAAATTAAAATCAGCTGTTCCCTAAAAGCCGGAAAAGCAATATTCAGTGTCAATAACGCCGGTACGATACCTGAAGATGTGCGACTGCAGATATTTCAGCGTTCCTTTTCCACCAAGGGAGCCGGACGTGGCTTGGGAACATACAGCATGAAACTGTTCGGGGAAAACTACCTTAAAGGCCGCGTATATTTCCGGTCGAATGAAAAGCAGGGGACTACATTCACAATTGAACTTCCTGCAAGGGAATAAAAATATTACAGTGATTATTCATACCTTTGTTCTATTAAAACAGTAATCCAACCATGTTTTTTATAGGAGGTTTTAATTCTGTCATCCCCTACGTGGTATATCTTTCGCTGATATGGACCTTTATGATCCTAAGCTTTGGCGACAAGATTGCGGCTATACTTCACAAACAATCCGACAAAGAAATCGCTTCTTCAAAAGTGATATCCATTGAGGGTGATAATCATTATCTCAATTGCTATCACTATGATTCCGTTAAGCAATCCCATAACGAAACCGCCGGGGATGTGCCCCTGGATTCTCCTTTCTCCCGATCAACCTGGCTGATCCGGCATCTCAGCATCCGAACTGTCTCGCCTCCTTTGCCTTCGGCAGAACCATACTCCTTCCTCTTCAGAGGCCCTCCCCTGGTCTCTTAAAATACCTTCTTATTTTCAAATTGTTCTGCAAGAGGTTAATTCCCTTGTATTCTATTCATTATATTAATATAAGATCATGAAAAAACAAATAATTGTACCGTTATTTCTTATGCTGGCTATGGCCGCATGTAAGGACGATAAAAATAATAATCCGGACACGTTTACAGAAGTCACAATAAATATGGAATCCAACCAGGGTTCAGATGTATATTACAGCCTGGCCAACGGGGAAATGAATACAATTGACCACAATGACTGGGATATCGCTTTTTCTGTACCCCTGCAGACAGCAACCATTTTGGTCAACGAGGCGAAAGGTCTTGAATTGTATTGTGTAGGTGATACGAATGCCTGGGAATCTGTAAATGCAAACAGCATTACCGGTTTAAAACCCCGCTTTAATAATAAATCGGATTGGACAATCGGTGCATTTAACCTCAATGCCTCAGCATGGCCAAATTATGGATGGGGAACGTACCACAAGGACACGGATCACAACGTAGGCGGGGATTCGATTTACATTATCAGGTTTGCAGACCAGAGCCTTATGAAATTGATGATTCGGGTCAAACTGGGAGCCAATTCAGGCAATGTCATCCGTACAGCGAATATGGACGGTTCCAATGAGGTTATTGATACCCTGTCAACAGCTGCTTATGAGAACACGATGAATTTCATCCATTATTCGCTTATGAATCATGAGGCTGTTGAAATTGAACCCAACATGAACGAATGGGATCTCCTGTTTACACGTTACGTGATACAAATTCCAACCGGACCCGGTTCATTTATGAATTACCCGGTTATGGGCGTATTGATAAATCCGGAGGTGACCGTTGCCAAAGTTACCGGTGTATCGGCTGAAAAGGCAGTGGACACCCAGTCACAGGACGGATATGTGGCCACAGCAGATGTTATCGGATGGGATTGGAAAGTAAATGATCCGGTATCTCATACTACTTACATTGCCGACAGTGTAAGCTATTTCGTGAAGTCAGTGGACGGTAAGAAATACCAGTTGTATTTCACCGGTTATGACGGACAAGTAGCCGGCAAATTGACCATGAAGGTAAAAACAGTCGAATAATCCCTCTTAAAAGGGCATGCTTCACAAAATATCAAATATTGTCTGCCGGGCAGACAGCAGCAAAGGACGAAAAGAAATTTCAAAGCCGGCTGGCCATTGGTTTGCCTGCCTGATTGTCTTTTCGTTCTTTGCCTTTACATTTCAGGTTTCCTATTCCCAGCCGGTGGTCATCCGGGTGAAGGATAAAATCAGCGGCATGCCGGTGGAATATGCGTATGTAACATTCAGGCAAATGAATGGCCCTGTTGTGGATAAGCAAATCAGTGATACAAAGGGTGAGGTTGTTCTCAAAACCACCTTACCGTCCATTATTGAAATTACATGTGTAGGCTACAAAAACCTTTCAGATACGATACGGACAACCGAAAGCCATATTATTGATTTATCGCCGGATTATTACCAGCTCGACCAGGTGGTGGTAACCGGGCAGTTCAGGCCGCAGCCGGTGGATAAATCAATTTATAAGATCCGGGTTATTGACAACCGGCAATTTCAGTTGAAGGCTGCTTCCAATTTGGGTGACCTGATGAAGAATGACCTGAGCTTTCAATACCGTTCCGAGGGGGTGCTGGGTGATTTTATACGCATACGGGGACTTTCAGGCGAATATGTAAAAATACTGATCGATGGCATGCCGGTTACAGGCCGGATGGGGGATCAGATTGATCTCGGTCAGCTTACGTTAAACAATGCTGATCACATTGAAATAATTGAAGGTCCCATGTCCGTAGTTTATGGGAGCAGTGCACTGGCAGGGGCTATTAACATAATTACTTCCGACTATTCCGGCAAGAAATACCAGGTGCAGGCAGGAACTTATTATGAGACCATTGGCACCTATAATGCAAACCTCAACTATTCGGCACATTCGGGGCACAATACTTTTTCTGTCAATGGCGCCAGAAATTTCTTTTCCGGATGGGGACCTGTTGATACCGCACGATTTCAGATATGGAAGCCTAAGTTGCAGTATCTTGGCGGACTCTCCTATCAATATAAAAAGAAAAACCTGGTGGCAGGCTACAATTCCGATTACCTCCATGAAGAACTCCGTGACCTTGGTGTTCCTGCACCGGATGATTCCACCGTTATCGCCCTGGACGGATATCATTACACCACCCGTTGGAACAACCGTGCCAGTTTTTCCAATACCTTCAACGATGATTTTATCCTGAACCTGCAGGCCGGATATTCCTATTACCAGAAACGAAAGATCACTTACATCAACGACCTGGTGAGGCTTGAAAAGACGATGCACCCGGGTTCCGAAATGAACGATACAACTACCTTTCATATGTTCTCTGCCCGGGGATTTGTTTCCAACATTCCGGGAAAGAAGTATGAGTACCAGACAGGCTTTGATATGAACTATGAATCCGCCTCGGGCAAGCGGACCTCCGGATATCAATATATTTCGGATGTTTCCGGGTTCATGAATTTCATATACCGGCCCCTGCCTGTAATTAGCATCCAGCCCGGTATACGGGTTATGTACAATTCAAATTTCAAGGCGCCCCTGATCTATGCTTTCAATGTAAAATACGTGCCGGATCATTTTGCTTTAAGGGCATCCTATGCCAAAGGTTTCAGGGCACCTTCCCTCAAACAGCTTTACCTTGAATTCATTGACAACAACCACCATATTTTCGGAAATCCGGATCTGAAAGCAGAAACGGCAAACAATGCAAGTGTGTCCCTGGGATATGATAATACGATGAACCGGCATGCCGTGAATATGCAGCTCGATATGTTCTATAATGCCATCGACAATGCCATTCAACTGGCTGTTGATCTGTTGCACCCGGGATACGGAATGTATTTCAATGTAGACAAGGGCTTATACAAAACCAAAGGCGCCGAATTCAAGATCGGTTACCGGTATTCCCCATCCATCGAGTTGAACGCCGGGGCTATTCGTACCGGGAGGTCACTGTTTGAGGACCGCAGCCACTTTGTGTATTCCACCGACTGGGTGGCATCGGCAGTTTACAGAATTGAAAAATATAAATCGCAAATCGCAGTTTTTTATAAGTATACAGATTCATACCTCGATTTTGCCGGAAATTATGATGCAAACGGTCAGCTCGAAGGTACTTCACAACAATACATGGCAGGATATCATACCCTTGATCTGACACTAACCAAGGATCTTCTGGAGGACAAACTGAATATTTCCGCAGGCTTTAAAAATATCCTGAATGTAAAACTTGTAAATTCCTTTGGCAGCATTGATCCCCACAGCACTTCGGAAGGTGGGGGCGCCGCTGGATACGGGCGCACATTCTTTTTCGCACTGAGATACAGGTTTTCAAAATTATAAACATCATGCCCAGAATAATCATATCCATCTTTTTGATCCTTGTTATTCTCACTTCATGCTTTAAGGAGGATGAAAGGTTGAAACCCTATGATGGTGTGATTACAACCATTCCTGATCCCGTACAATTGAACACAAGCTATTTTGATTTTGAAAAGGATACTGTAATCGCATCCGTTGCAAGCCATACCTGGCAGATTGGCTTTGAATGCACTGCAGAGGGCTGGCATATCGTTACCAATTCGGGTGACAACTGGTTCATATACAATACTGACCAGACTGTTCTGAACAGTTTGACAATCATGCCAAACCAGGTTGACGGCCTGTATGACATTCCGCCTGCTTTTCCTGATTCAACAGCTGTAGGCAACTGGGTGACCCTTTCACCCGGCGGCAATATCTATACAAACCATGTTTACCTCTTGGGGCATAATGAAAACGGAAAGTTCAAAAAAATAAAAGAGATTGTCTTTATTTCCGTGGATGATACTTCCTACCGGTTTATATACCGGGAAGAACTATCTGCCGAAACAGACACCATTCAGATCGTAAAAAACGATTCTGCAACGTATGTATATTTTAATTTTGATTCCAAACTGCAGGTAAATACAGAACCGAACAAGGAAATATGGGATCTGGCCTTTGCCCCTTACTATGATCTGGCCACCAATTTTGGCGTAACCATACCCTACCCTGTTGGCGGATCCTATCTAAATGCAGGTTATACTTCAGCTGTTTTGGATTCTGTAACACCATTCAACAGCATAAATGCGGGTATGATACCCGGTTATGATTTTATCCGTCAGCGCGATATTCCGGGTTATCGCTGGAAAGTGCCCAACGTGAATATTTCAAGTGGTTCGGCTACCTATAAAATAAAAACCAACTACAGTTATATCTTTCACACGTTCGAGGATCATTATTACAAGTTGCGGTTCATCAGTTACGATCATCTCGGCGTATCCGGGTATCCGCAATTTGAATATATTAAATTACAATAGAGAATAAGCACTTTCCATCATGAGGAAAAACGACTGTGCCTCAGTGGAGGTGCCTGATCTGTCAAAGTTGGGCGAACCGCAGGCACCCTGCACGATCCCGTAGTTATCCACTGTCGCCCGCGCTGCCTGTCTCATCATATCAGCCTTATGCCTGTAGGAATTATCGAGCCAGCCTGCCTTTAAACCCGTATAAATGGCGAATGACAGCATCTGCGAAAGGTTTGTCTCTACAAAGGTGTTGCTGTCATCGATCACATCATGATAAAGTCCGTCGGGACGCATAAACTGCAGACAACCATCAATCACCTCTTTTCCATACCCAATCATTTTGTCCTTCAGGTCCTTTCTTGAGTCTGGAAGAAGATTGATAATTTTTGCGATTCCGGCAGCCGTCCACCCATTTCCGCCACCCCATAGTTTTTTCCGTGCAAATTCATTTTTCTCCTCGTCCCAGATATGGTAATACGCCTTCCTTTCCTTATCCATCAGGTATTTCCTGAATCCTTCGATCTGCTTTACCGATTCTTCAAAATCACCCATCAGGGCAAGAAACGGGGGTGCCATAAAGGATGCATCGCTCCAAACCTGTTTGGCATAAGTAACATGATGCAGGATGCCATCCGTGGTTCTAGGAGCTTTGTTTTTCAGATACTGATACATATCATCAGCGGCCTTCTTGTATTTTTCTTCCCCTGTTTCCCTCCATGCAAGCATCACCGCTTCTCCGCTTGAAGCAGGATCGGTGACTCCCGGATCATCACCCAGAATACCAAGCCGGCCTTCCCGGGTCTGTCTCACCATGGCATCCTTCGCAAACAAAACCGCAAGGTCCTTCCTCCCGATGGCAATCAGGGCCTGCGAAGCAGTACCCTGTTCCCATGCGGCACGTTGCATGCACAACATGGCAATCATGGCCTGAACTAAGAGCGGATCTATTGATACCCCGTCTTTTGAAGCACTCAAAGCTGTTGTATTGCTAAAGGATGACACTTTACCTATTCCTGTGGTTAACAAGGGAATTGCCAAAGTGGCGGAGGTGAGGAAGGATCTTCTTTTCATGAGTGCCTGAAATTTATATTTTTTAAAGTAATTATTTCGAAAAGCCGTACAGTTGTGCAGTCGCCCGTTCTGGAAAATTTCCCCCGTGGAGGGGGCAAGGGGGGGATCGGGCTATCCCCTTTCTACCGCTAGTAAATCCCAGACGGGATTATTCCTCTTGTCTCTTGTCCCTAGTCCCCAGTCCCTATCTTCGCTCCTGAAGCAGCATACCAGGTTACTACCATATAGCACACCAGGGGAACCACCATGGCAAGGGCCATGCTGTATTCTGAAATGATACCCATAAAGGGAGTAAATACAGCCCCTCCGATAATGGACATGACCATCAGCGAACCGGCCAGTTTTGTCTTTTCACCCAGACCTTTAATCCCGAGTGCAAATATGGTAGGAAACATAAGCGACATGAAGAAGCTTGTAAACAGGATAGCATACACTCCGATCCAACCCGGAAGAAAAATAGAGATCAATACAAGCGTAATGTTGATAAATCCATAATTGCGCATGAGTTTCACGGGTTTGAAATAATTCATCAGATATGTGGCAAAAAAGCGCCCTACCGCAAAAGCAACCAGGGTAAGGATTAAAAAAGTACCCGCCAGCTTCTCCCCTACATGCGTATAATCCTGTATGTACAGTATGAAATAACTCCATGTGCCTACCTGTGCTCCCACGTAACAAAACTGCGCCAGAACACCCTTGTAGAAATGCGGATATTTAAAAAGATCCTTGATACTCCCTTTGCTGTTTTTAGCTAAAACATCGTCTGCATGAGGTTCGGGGAATTTAGTGGCTAATATCAGCAAGTCCCCAGATGAAAATGACAACTCCAAGCACTACATAGGGAGTTATGACTCGCAACGTTTCACTGTGCAGATAGGCTTCATAGGTTCCGGCAGCTTTCATCACGGCTATTTTCTCCTCACCGTGCTCAACCCCCGAAAAAATAAAAATAGTCCCGATTCCCACTCCTGTTACAGCCCCCAGCGGATTAAACGCCTGGGAGAAATTCAACCGTTTTTCCGACGTTTCCGGGTCACCCAGCGTGGCAATAAACGGGTTGGCCCCCGTTTCAAGGAACGATGCGCCGGAAGCAATCACAAACAAGGCAAACAAAAACATGCCGTATTTTCCGACGATGGCAGCCGGCCAGAATAGAATGGCACCGGTGCTGAATAACATTAACCCGATCACCAGCCCGGTCTTATACCCGAAGCGGCGCATGATCAACGCAGCAGGTATGGCGAGTATAAAATAACCCATATAAAAGGCTGACTGTATCAAACCTGCCTTAAGCCTTGTAAGCTCGAACGACTTCATGAACTGTTTGATCAATATGTCGTTCATGTTGCTGGGAATTCCCCAGAAAAGGAACAGTCCGGTTACAAGAAGAAAAGGAAACAGGTATTCCTTTTTAACAAGTGGAGTAGATTGAGACATAAAGGAATTTTAATTCATGGACATAAAAATATACATTTTTTGGAATAAAACCGCAAATGCACATTTTTGGAAACATACGGGGAAAATGAAATTGAAAATAATTACTTTTCACACAGAGCCCCGGCAGGTTCATTTCTGCGATTTCTTTTCCGCAGGCAATTCCCGGGACCACAATTCCAGGTACAAAGTAAGGATTCCCAAAATACAGAATGTGAAATTGCCGAACGGAACAGACTAAAGGATCTGGTTAAATTCGAGTTTTTCGTTGTCGGGACCCCGGATGGCAAAGTATTTACAGCCCCGTTCCCAGAAGTTCAGAAATACGGGTTTGTCCTGCACCATATCAAAATTGGCTTCCTTCAGGTCGGCATACGCTTTTTCCACATCTGCCACATCAAAGGCAATATGATCCACGTGGCCGTCCTTGCGCGTGACTAATTCCTTCCTCGCCCGAAGGGTTACCTGGTATAATTCGATTACGATACCCTTCTGTTCCATGAAAGCCACTAATTCACGGTCATTTTCTTCAGGAACCTCCACAACGGAAGATAGAATCCTGTTAAACCCAAGCCGCACATAGAAATTTACAGAAGTTTCGAGATTGGTAACCGGTACTCCCAGGTGCTGGATACCTTTAAAATTACCTTCTAAAAGGGTCGGCTGTATCATTTCCATTAGTATTAATCATTCGAAATAAATAATAAAGATAGCGATTTCAACCTGTTATCCCTGCGATTTTTGCATATAACATTAATAATAATTACATTTGTTACAGCACAAAGTATGCATGTAATCTAAATGTCACTTATTTATCTGAAAGAATGGCTTCTAAAAATTTATTCCGTGAGACCATTGAAAAATACAGAAAGGAAATCCTGAGTGGCAGACTGCCCTTTGGCTCTTTGCTTCCTCCCGAAAAACAACTCGCAGATGAAATGCAGGTTTCGCGGCCAACTATTGCAAAGGTTTACAACGCCCTGCAAAGTGAAGGCCTGGTAAAAAAAAGGCCCGGATCCGGCACCCAGATTGTCTTCAACAAGGAGAAAAAGCGCTTCACTTTTGGCCTTTTGCTGCCCGGATCGGGCGAAACAGAAATCTTCAGCATTGTCAATGATCAGTTCCTGGTTCTTGAAAAAGAAAACAATTCAACCTTTCTGTGGGATGGAACCATTGCCAACAATGCCGAAATGAGGCAAAATATAGTTGTTAAAATCTGCCAGTCTTATATTGAAAAAAAAGTGGATGGGGTGTTTTTTTCACCCCTTGAAAGGACCCACCATGCGCATAATTTAAATGAGACGATCTGTAAAATGTTCGATTTGAATCATATACCTATAGTCCTCATGGATAGGGATATCACCCATTTCCCCAACCGGAGCGGTTATGATATAGTGGGTATCGATAATTTCCAGGCAGGATATATACTTACCGAACACATGATCAGGGAAGGATGTGAAAAAATATATTTTTTTCACAGGAAAGATTCCGCCAGTACCGTTGACAGCAGGGCGGCCGGCTGTCGCATGGCATGTTTTGATGCAGGCATTGCATTCAATAACGAGCACGTCATCATCGGTGAGCCGTCTGACGGTGAACTTGTATCCACAATCAGGATTATCTCCAAAAAAACGGGCATTTTATGTGCAAACGATTCTACGGCGGCCGTGCTGATGTCGGCGTTATACAAGTTGGGCAAAATTGTCCGGATGGATTTGCTGATCGCAGGGTTTGATGATATGAAATATGCAAAGGTTTTGCAGGTGCCGCTTACAACCTACCGGCAGCCATTAATGGATATTGTAAGAAACAGTTTTTCAATGATGCTGAGAAGAATTGCCAATCCGAACCAGGTACCCGTGAACCTTAATTTAACCGGGAAAATGATCATCCGGGATTCCACGCACTTTCTAAAATGAACGGTAACTAATTTCCAATAAATGAAAAATGCAGGTTTATCACTATTCGCCCTGGCTGCCGCACTGCTATTCCAGGCATCCCTTTTGAGCTGCAAATCATCGGGAAAAAAAACGGATATCCCTGTTAACTATTACCAGGAAACATACAGGCCTCAGTTTCATTTCTCCCCGGAGGCCCATTGGATGAATGATCCGAATGGAATGGTTTGGTTTGAAGGGGAATATCACCTGTTTTACCAGTATTTTCCTGACAGCAACGTATGGGGACCAATGCATTGGGGACATGCGGTAAGCACCGATATGGTATACTGGAAGCATTTGCCGGTTGCACTTTCCCCGGATTCCCTGGGGTACATTTTTTCGGGCAGTGCCGTGGCCGATATAAAGAACACCTCGCGGTTCGGAACTCTTGAAAACCCACCCCTGGTGGCCCTTTTCACCTATCACGATCCGGTAGGTGAAAAAAAAGGCAGTCTGACGTTTCAGAATCAGGGTATGGCCTTCAGCACAGACAAAGGCAGAACATGGACCAAGTACACACAAAATCCGGTATTGAAAAATCCCGGGATTCGTGATTTCAGGGATCCTAAAGTATTCTGGCATGATGAATCGGGTAAATGGATCATGATCCTTGCCGTACAGGACCGTGTTCATTTATATTCATCTCCTGATTTAACCGAATGGACATTTCTAAGTGAATTCGGACAAGGAATAGGCGCCCACGGAGGAGTATGGGAATGTCCCGATCTTTTCAGGATAAAGGTAAAAGACACCGGTGAAATGAAGTGGGTAATGCTTGTGAGCATCAATCCGGGGGGACCAAACGGAGGTTCAGCCACACAATATTTTGTCGGAAATTTCGACGGAACGCATTTTGTGAAAGAAAACAAGGATATCCGTTGGGTGGATTGGGGACGCGACAATTATGCAGGGGTTACCTGGTCAAATATTCCGGAAAGTGACGGCCGAAGGTTATTCCTGGGATGGATGAGCAACTGGCAATACGCTACAGTAGTTCCGACCGAGGTATGGCGCAGCGCAATGACCATTCCCCGTGAATTAAGTCTGGTACACCGGGATAATGATTACCTCCTCGTTTCGGTTCCTGCTAAAGAACTTAAATCCCTTCGAAGTGAAAAAAAACAGATTTACGCGGAAAAACAGGGAAAGACCGGTAAAAGAGAAATTGTACCGGATAGCATTACGCTGAACCGCTGCGAGTTGTTATTCGATTTTTCCGTAACGGACAATCAGGCGGATTCAATGGGCATTGTCCTTGAAAACAACGTACATCAAAAGCTGGTTATTGGCTATTCAAGATTCAGCAAACAATTGTTTGTTGACCGCACTGCCGCGGGACTATCCGGTTTCTCGGAACTTTTTGCCGGCGTTGCAAGAGCACCCTATAGCGCCGGGGAACAAGTACATTTTCATGTTTTTGTGGACGCCTCTTCAGTGGAACTTTTTGTTGATAACGGCCGGCTTGTGATGACAAATCTTGTTTTTCCGACTGAAAATTTCTCCCGCCTCAGTGTATTCTCATCAGGAGGAAATGTTGTTTTAAGAAATGCGGAATTCTATAACCTAAAAAGAATATGGTAGCAAGCCGGTTCATATTTTCCAGGTTAATAACCTGTTGATAATTATAAGATAATACCTTGTTATTCCCTGAGAATTTTTGACAATCTTTTCCGTTAGCTTTTGCATATCGCCTAAATTATCATTACATTTGTTTAAATAATGTTGTTTATGTAATATAAATGTTATTTATCCTTTTTCCAAACCATGGCTTCAAAAAATCTGTTTCATGATACCATTGAGAAATTCCGCAGGGAAATTGTAAGTGGAAAGCTGCCGTTTGGCAGTTTATTGCTGCCCGAAAAGGAATTGGCAGAATCGATGAAGGTTTCCCGTCCAACCATTGCGAAAGTTTACAATGCTTTACAAAATGAAGGGTTTGTTAAAAAGCGTCCGGGTTATGGAACAACGGTTGTATTCAATAAAGATAAAAAACGGTTTACTTTTGGACTTTTATTGCCGGGTTCAGGTGAATCTGAAATTTTTGGCATTATAAACGACCAGTTTTTAATATTGGAAAAGGAAAAGGATTTTAATTGCCTGTGGGACGGTACGATAGCAAACAATGCAGAAATGAGGCAGAACATTGCCATGCAGATTTGCCAGTCGTACATCGATAAAAAAGTGGACGGTGTCTTTTTCTCACCCCTGGAGAGGACCCAGAAGGCTGTTCACCTCAATGAAACAATCTGTAAAATCTTTGATTCAAAAAATATTCCCCTTGTTTTGATTGACAGGGATATTGCTACCTTTCCAAACCGAAGCAAATACGATATAGTCGGAATCGACAATTTTCATGCAGGTTATATCATGACAGAACATTTGATGAAAACAGGTTGTGAGAAAATTTACTTTTTCCACCGGAAGGATTCAGCCAGCAGTGTTAATATACGGATTGCAGGATGCAGATCGGCCTGTTTTGACGCGGGTGTGAATTTCAGTTATGACAATATTATAACAGGTGAGCCGTCGGACGCGGAACTTGTGGGCAAGATGAAAATAATACCCAAAAAAACAGGTGTATTGTGCGCAAATGATTCCACGGCAGCCATACTGATGTCCACGCTTAACAAGTTGGGAAAAACGGTTGCAACCGATACCCTGATTGCGGGTTTTGATGATATGAAATATGCAAAGCACCTCCAGGTGCCCCTTACTTCATACAGGCAACCGCTTCTCGATATTGTGAGAAACAGTTATGAAATGATATTAAGCCGGATATCCAATCCCAATCAGGCAGCCGTGAATATTCACCTCACGGGCAAACTGATCATGCGCGAATCCACGAAATTCAGGTAATCCCGCTTATGTTGAAAACTGAATTCATTATTGAACTTGTTGAAATTTATACGATCATAATCTTTTATAAATCCTTTAAGAAAATATGAAAAGTAACCGTAAAGTAATTGGATATGCGCTTATTGTGGCGATGGGAGGATTCCTTTTTGGCCTTGATACAGCTGTAATTTCCGGCGCGGAAAAAGCCATTCAGCAATTATACCAGTTAACCAATGCCTGGCACGGATTTACTGTGGCCATCGCACTGATAGGAACCGTTGTTGGATCCTTCTCGGCAGGATGGCCGTCAGAGATATATGGCCGCAAAAAGGTATTGCTCTTTATTGCACTTCTATACGGACTATCATCACTTGGCTGCGCTTTAGCTCCCAGCTGGCTTATACTGGTAACTTCACGGTTTTTAGGAGGACTTGCGATAGGTGCTTCCTCAGTGATCGGTCCCATGTATATTGCCGAAATTGCCCCGGCAAATATCCGTGGCAGACTGGTTGCCCTGTTTCAATTCAACGTGGTCTTCGGAATATTTTTGGCTTTTCTCTCAAATTACCTGCTTGCAGGCATCGGTGAAAATGCGTGGCGCTGGATGCTGGGAATAGTAGCTGCACCTGCGTTTATCTTCTTCGGGCTGATATTTCTGATTCCCGACAGCCCCCGTTGGCTTGTTAAACACAACCGTATCAGCCGGGCAAAGGAAGTTCTTGCCTTGTGCGGCAGGGTGGAAATAGATGCTGAAATAAAGGATATCGTAGAATCGCTCAATATTCATGCCGACTCCCCTGTGGAAAGGCTTTTCAGCAAAAAATATTCAAAGCCGATCCTTTACGCTGTATTGCTCGCTGCCTTTAACCAGCTATCGGGCATAAACGCCATTATGTATTATGCACCCCGAATATTCGAAATGACCGGACTTGGCGTGAACTCCTCATTGTTGCAGTCAGCTGTCATTGGCGGCACCAACCTGATTTTTACGATGATAGCCATGTCAATTATCGACCGTTTCGGAAGAAGATCGCTTTTAATTCTCGGTTCATTCGGGCTTACCTTTTTCCTGGGCATGATCGCCAGGGCTTTTTTCATGAACAAATTCGACGGTTCTTCGGTAATGTGGTTCCTTGTGGGCAACCAGATATTTTTTGCAATGTCGCAGGGTACGATCATCTGGGTATTCATTTCTGAGATCTTCCCCAATGCAGTGCGTTCCAAGGGACAGGCGCTGGGAAGCTTTACCCATTGGTTTCTTGCTGCTGTTGTATCCTGGACGTTCCCGATCATTACAAATACTCCCGCATTCGGACCGGGAAAAGCATTTATGTTTTTCAGCGTGATGATGTTTTTGCAGCTGATCTTTGCCTGGAAGCTAATGCCCGAGACAAAAGGAAAAACCCTGGAACAAATTCAGAAAGACCTGGGCATAAAATAAAAAGGGCCTTTGAATAAGCTGTTTTTTGGAACTTGGATTTAAGCGCTTGGAAAATGGGGTTACAATTTATCGGAATCGATATTGGGACGAGTACAATCAGCGGGATAATCTTTGATCCGGATACCAGGAACCTCAGGTCGGTTACTAAAAAAAATACGTCACGGCTGGAGTCGGAAAATACATGGGAAGATATCCAGGATCCCCTTGTTATTTTTGCAATAGTGCATGAAATTCTGGATGAGTTTCTTGAAGGTTCTGAAGATATCAGGGGTATTGGTATAACCGGACAAATGCATGGCATCCTTTACGTTGGGAAGGACGGAAATGCATTGGGTCCGCTTTATACCTGGCAGGACGGAAGGGGGGATGCATTGTATAAAGATGGCCTCAGTTATGCAAACTACCTGGCAGTTTCAACGGGTTATGCCCTGGCCACAGGGTTTGGATTGGTAACTCATTTCTATAATTCAATAAACAACCTGGTCCCCGCTGGTGCGCGAAAGATTTGCACCATTATGGATTATGTGGTAATGAGGCTGGCCAAAAACAAAGTTCCTGTGATTGATCATTCGAATGCTGCCAGCCTCGGTTTTTATAATTTACTGCATCCCGGTTTTGACCGGACAGCAATGGATAAATTGTCCATTTCTTTTGAAATCCTTCCCGATATAATTCCTTCAGGCCAGATTGCCGGATATTACACTGATCAGGTATATGTATGCAATGCCATCGGTGACAATCAGGCCAGCTTTCTGGGCGCCGTTAACGACATTGAAAAGTCGGTTCTGATCAATATTGGCACAAGCAGCCAGGTTTCAATTTACACAGAACAATACCTGAAGAATGATAGCCTTGAATCAAGGCCATTCCCGGGCGGGGGCTATATTCTTGTCGGTTCTGCCTTGTGCGGGGGGTATTCCCTTGTTGTTCTGAAGAATTTTTATGATGAAATAATTAATATGTTTTGCACACAACCCGGCAATGAAATCGATTTTTATAAAGCATTTAACTCCCTTGAATATACAAGGGAAAATCAAAATGATTCAATGGAGGTGGAGGTCCTTTTCAGGGGTACACGAATGAATCCGGAAAAAAGAGGATCCATCCGGAATATTTCTGCTGATAATTTTATGCCCGTCAATCTCATCTTCGGTTTTTTAAACGGAATCTGCAATGAGCTGCTCGGCTTTTTTGAACAAATACCGGAAAGTAACCGGTACAGGATTGAAAGAATAATCGGATCAGGGAATGCTGTCAGAATGAATAACCTTCTGTGCCAAATCATGGAAGACCGGTTCGGCCACAAAATGGTGATACCAAAAAACTGCGAAGAGGCTGCCTTCGGGGCATGTCTTTGTGCGATGGTTGGTGGCAAATACGTTGCTGGCTTTCGCGATCTCGGACAATTTATAAGCTACATTTCATGAAAACCAATATATACTGCGCCGCGTTCGGACAAGGCTCCGCCTTGGACGACTTTATGTTGCCAGGCTTCGCCTGCGAGAAAAAAATCTGCGAGATCTGCGAGAGAGCAATTGGAGCAGGGGGAGATGGTCAAAAATTTTAACGCAAAGTCCTCGGAGGTTTTTTGTGTTTAGCGCGCTTTAGTAAGGGCGCGGAGAAACCTCATTGCATTCGGTTAACCGTTTCAAAAACAGAAATATCCTATCTGCGAAATCTGCGAGATCTGCAAGAGAGCAATTGGAGCAGGGGGAGATGGTCAAAAATTTTAACGCAAAGAACACGGAGGTATTTTGAGCTTGACGCGCTATAGAAAGGGCACGGAGAAACCTCATTGCATTCGGTTAACCGTTTCAAAAACAGAAATATCCTATCTGCGAAATCTGCGAGATCTGCGAGAAAAAACTCTGCGACATCAGCGAGATCAGCGAGAAAAAAAGCCCCGGCAAAAGTGAGATTGGCGAAAAGGCAGGAAAAATTGTTCATTTCCGGACATTCAAAGTTCATTCCCGTTCACTTTTTTAAATATAAAACGATACAAGAATTTCGATATATCATTGTATATCTTAACATTACATCTTGTGGCATGATTGATGAAATATGCATAACGAACACAATTATACGTAATTTAAATACAGACATAAAAAAGAGGATATTATCATCGTTATATCCATAAAAACAAAAACCTGCAGTCTGTCTTGATCGGTATCAGAAGATTGCAAGCGAAAAACAAAACATTTCACATAGTAAAAAAGTGAACGTGGAAGTTATTGAACACCCATGTATATGGAATAAATATGCAAAAAAATGGAAAACAAAGTAAATCAGTGTTTAAATAAATAAACAATCAATAATTAAATCAACAAATCAACAAATCAAAAATCAACAAATCAACAAATCAACAAATAATTAATCTGGAGGAAAAATCATGAAAAAGTTAGCAATTTTAATTTCGGGAACCCTGTTCTCCATAGCAGTCATGGCAGCTGAATCTTCGGATTCATGGGTTGTAGCAGGAAAAGACAGGATAAGCTGTGATAAGGTAAATATTGGGATTTCAAAAGCCCGTATCAAGCTCGACAATGGTGAGAAAATGACCATGGCACTGAATCAGATCGATGCTTATTCTTCTGACGGAATGGTCTTTAACAGAAAAATGGTTTACCGGAATGGAAAACCGACGGGTCAAACTCAATTCATGGAGTTGATGAAGGTAAGGGACGGTCTGAGTCTCTATCGGACCACCACCTTCGATGAAGACCTGGGAACTACGGTAGATCAGTACAATGTGTACAAGGGTAAAGATCTCTACCTGGCTCTGAACAAAAGGACCATTCCGAATGTATTCGATTTCTTCAATATTAAATGGGATACCAAATAAACAACCGAAACCCTTGTAAAAAATCCTGCAAATTAGCGGGATTTTTTTTTGCAGTAATTTACGATATTCGTAAATCGAAAATCGTAAATCGTAAATCTATGATACAGGGTGTATTATTCGACATGGATGGCGTTCTTCTCGATTCCGAGGAATTCATAACCCGCGCAGGAATCATGATGTTTAAAGAAAAAGGATTTGAAGTAAAGGAATCCGATTTCAAACCGTTTACCGGCATGGGAGAAAACCGCTTTTTGGGAGGAGTAGCTGAAAAATATGGAATTCCTTTCGACACCGAAAAAGATAAAGCCCGGACCTATACGATTTACAGGGAGATTTCACATGGTCATCTGCAACCGTTACCGGGGGTAAGGCAGTTCATTGAAAAATGCAGGGAAAAGAAACTGAAGCTGGCTGTCGCCACCAGTGCTGATGAGGTGAAGATGCGGATCAACCTCAGGGAAACCGGATTATCGGAGAGGCTGTTTGATGTTCTTGTGAACGGTCTCGAAGTAAAAAACAAAAAGCCACATCCTGAAATATACCTGTTCGCAGCTCATAAGCTTGGTCTTGACCCTTCCCATTGCCTCGTTGTGGAAGATGCCATCAGCGGAATGAAAGCAGGCAAAGCTGCAGGATGCAAATGCCTTGCCCTGACATCGAGCTTTCCGGCCAGTGAATTTAATGGGGCCGATTGGGTTGTGAACGACTTAAGCGAGGCTCCGGAGGCTTGTTTAAACTGGTGAGCCCGGTTTCTTACAGCTGCTTGAATTCCTCTTTCAGGCTTTCGACGTCCCAGCCTGCATCCCGATCCAGGTTTTTATTCCGAATGTCAGCCTCTATAAATTTTTCGAGCTCTTCAATTTTCTCCCTTGCCAGGTTTATATATTGCTTTCGGTCATCGCGAATAGCCGAAAGATGTTTCAATGCACTGTCATCATGTTTCCGGAAGATCATGGCGGCCCTGTGAGCCTGGTATGAACGGCGTCCCAATAACTGGAGGGCATCTATCCCCATGCGAAGTGAACTGTCGAAGGTTTCCCTGTAAAGGTGTAATACCCCCGCATCCATGAGCTCATAAGCATCCGGCCGGTCCTGGGCCCGCACAAGAACATGCAGGTGCTGGAAATGCTTTTTAACGGTTTCAACGAGTTCAATGCATTTTTCGGGACTGTCAAGGGCGATAACAATAAGTTTGGCATCTTCTGCCCCGGCAGCCCGCAGCAGGTCATCGCGGGTAGCATCGCCATAATAGGCCTTAAGTCCCAGCTTTCGCAACAACTCAACCCTGTCACTGTCTATTTCAAGAACTGTGGACACAATTCCATTCGCTTTTAAAAACCGTCCGACGATGTTTCCGTATCGTCCAAATCCGGCTATGATCACGGGATTTTTTTCCTCTATCTTATCGGGTTCCTTTCGCTCTCCCTCTTCAACGGTACCGGCATGCGGCAGGATAAGCCTTTCATTTAAAATGATCATCAGCGGCGTAAGGGCCATGGTAAGAGCGACAACAGCCATCAGTATTCCCGTCATTTTTTCGTCCATGATCTGCTGCTGCCGGGCAAAGGTCAGCAACACAAAGGCAAATTCGCCAACCTGTGAAAGCGCTACTGCAAATACCAGACCCTGGTCGGTTCCCAATTTAAAAATCCGGGCCAACACAAACAGCACAATCGTTTTTAACACCATGACGCTGGCAACAAGGGCAAGGATCAGTCCGGGTGATTCCATGATCATCCTGAAATTTATGGAAGATCCTACCGCTATGAAAAACAGTCCCAGCAAAAGCCCTTTGAACGGTTCGATATCGCTTTCGAGTTCATGCCTGTATTCACTGTTGGCAAGCACCACCCCTCCCAGGAATGTTCCGAGCGCAGGACTTAATCCAACCGAATACATCAGTGCGGTGGTACCCACCACAAGCAGCAGGGCGGTAGCTGTAAATAATTCTCGAAGTCGGGTTGCAGCAACATACCGTAACAAGGGACGTACAAGTATCCTTCCCGTGAAGACCACCACAACTACCGCAAACAATACGGCCAGGGTTTTGGCCCATCCCGGCAATTGCTCAATCCATCCCATCTCCATTTCTGAAGGGGGATGAACCCCCGGATGAATTGACAAAAGAGGCAAAATGGCAAGAATCGGGATTACAGCCAGATCCTGGAACAACAGTACCGAAAATGAATTCTGACCCGCCGTGGATTGCATCAGGCCCTTCTCTGTCATGGTTTGCAAAACAATAGCCGTGGATGATAAGGAAAGGATCATTCCAATGGCCAGGGCAACATTCCACGACAATCCGAGCAAAATGCCGGGAAGGGTCAGCAGAAGGGAAGTACCCAATACCTGGAGACCTCCCAGACCCAGGATCGAAGAGCGTAAACGCCATAACCGCGAAGGTTCAAGTTCAAGTCCAATCAGGAAAAGCATCATGACAACCCCGAACTCGGCCACGTGCATAATATCCTGTCCTTCCCTGCCAACAAGGCCTAACACAAAAGGACCGATGATAATACCAGCCAACAGGTACCCCAGCACTGAACCCAAACCCAGCCTTTTGGCCAGGGGAACGATCATTACAGCAGCAGCCAGGTAAACAAAGGCCCGTGAGAAAAATTCATGATCCATTTTTTAAAAAGATTAGTTCGTTTAAATAGGTCAGCTTCATTATATCAGAATCCTGGAATTGACCTGACACCAGTACCTCAAGCAGCTTTCTGTAGTTTTCTGCAGCGGTTTCGATATCGGAGCGGGTAGCCATATGCGTACCGTGTACAACAAAGGGAGGATAATAATCAATGTTGCAAAGCCGGGCCGTCTGTTCGAAAGGCGCCAGGAATTGCTCAATCGTAAAGCGATTGAATCCTCCTTTCGCGTAGGCCTCCTGCCTGCCACCCGTGCTGATGGCATTGAACATTTTTTTTCCCCTGAGCGATTCCCCTTCTCTTCCATAGGCCCATCCATGCTCAAGTACAAGGTCGATCCACTGTTTCAGAAGAGGAGGACAGCTATACCAGTAAAAAGGATGTTGCAATATGATCAGATCATGGCTGATAAGCAATTCCTGTTCATGCTCTATTTGAATATCAAAATCGGGATAAAGCTCATATAAGTCGTGAAAGGTTACTCCCTTCACCTGCCGTGCCGCCAGCATGAGATGCTGATGCACAAGGGAATTTTCATACCGCGGATGGGCAAAAAGAATGAGAATTTTCGTCATAAAATCAAAGTGCATATGTCAATTCAGGAACATGGAAAAAAAATATTTGTTCGCACAGAAATATGCCCCCCCGGCCTGACGATCATAATGTAATCATTTAAGAAGACAGATTCCGGGGAAAAAATTTTGCGATCCGCAAAAACTTTCTAAATTTGTATCAGCACAGTGCAGGACAGTATAGTTATTTAACCTTCGGAAAAGATCAAAGGCGAATGGAATTCCCTGAATTGCATTTTAGCAAGTCTTTCAGCGCTACCAAGGTACGTCATCTTGTGGACGCGCTGAGCACTGCAATCAGCCAGGGAAAATACAAGCCAGGCCAGCCACTGCCCTCTGTCAACCAGCTGAGCAAACAGTACAGCCTTTCACGTGATACCGTATTCAAAGCTTACCGTGAATTGAAATTGCATGGTATTATCGGTTCTACACCGGCTAAATCCTATCATGTGATGAATGTTACCAATAAGGTTCTGCTGATGCTCGATGTTTACAGTCCTTTTAAGGATGTGCTTTATAACGCCTTTGTCAGCAGTCTTCCGAAGAATTATAAGGTTGACCTTGTTTTTCATTTTTACAATGAACATTTGTTTGAAACCGTGATCAATGACAGCCTGGGGCGTTATAATCATTATGTGATCATGAATTTCAACAACAAGTTCCTGCATGAATCGATCCGCCGGATTGATCCCGGCAAACTGCTGCTTTTGGATCTGGGGGATTTTGACAAAAGTAATTTCCCTTTTATCTGCCAGGATTTCGGAAAATCGGTTTATGAATGCATGGTAAAAAACATCTTCCTGCTCAAAAAATACAAAAGACTCGTTCTTGTTCTGCCGGATGAATCCGAACATCCCCGGATACTGGCAAGGTACGTAAGGAAGCTTTCCCGTGATTTTGTCATGAACACTGAAATTTTAAAATCAATGCCGGAAAACGGTCCTGCAAAACAAACTGCCTACCTGGTTATACAGCAAAAAGATCTTGTAAGCATGGTAAAGCAATGCCGGATTGCAAACCTGAAAATTGGCAGCGACGTGGGATTGATTGGCTATAACGACACGCCTATGTATGAAATTATTGAAAACGGGATCACCGTTATTTCCACCGACTTTGCCCTTATGGGATCAAAAGCCTCGGAATATGTGAAAACAAGGAAGGACGTGCGGGAGATTATTCCGGCACGGATGATTGTACGCGGCTCCCTGTGATGTAATTATGAATTATGAATGATGAATTATGAATGATGAATTATGAATTATGAATGACGACCCCGAAAGGGTCATATCTCAATAACCGTGGGTGAAACCCACGGAAAACAACTAACAACTAACAACTAAAATATGAACAGACTAAAAGGTGCCTTGCCCAAGGTTGGAATCCGTCCCGTGATCGATGGTCGTCTTGGCGGAGTGCGTGAATCACTCGAAGACCAGACCATGGGAATGGCAAAACGCGTTGTAACCCTCATTTCTGCCGAACTGCGCCATGCGGATGGCAGTTCGGTTGAATGTGTGATTGCTGACTCGTGTATAGGCGGTGTCGCCGAAGCCGCCCTTTGTGCCGCTAAATTTGAAAAAGAAGGTGTCGGTGTGTCGCTTACGGTTACTCCATGCTGGTGCTATGGCAGCGAAACCATTGACATGAACCCAGCCCTCCCAAAGGCAATCTGGGGATTTAATGGTACTGAGCGCCCGGGAGCCGTATACCTTGCCGCAGCATTGGCCGGACATAACCAGAAAGGCCTGCCGGCCTTCAGTATTTATGGTCATGATGTACAGGATTCAAGCGATACAAGCATTCCGGAAGACGTAAAAAGCAAACTTCTGCGATTTGCAAAGGCGGGATTGGCCGTGGCCACCATGCGGGGCAAATCATACCTGTCCATCGGTTCAGTTTCCATGGGTATTGCCGGATCCATCGTGGATGCCGACTTTTTCCAGGGTTTCCTGGGAATGCGAAACGAATATGCCGACATGTCGGAAATTATCCGGCGTGTGAACGGCGGTATCTATGACAAGGATGAATTCGCAAAAGCAATGGCCTGGACAAAGGCCAATTGCAAGGAAGGCGCCGACCAGAATGAGCCGGCAGCGCAATTAAACCGCACCCGGAAAGACGAGATCTGGGAATACGTGGTTAAAATGACCCTGATCATGCGGGATATGATGATCGGGAACCCGGTTCTTGCCAAAATGGGATTTGGAGAAGAAGCGCAGGGCCATAACGCCATTGCCGCTGGCTTCCAGGGACAACGTCAATGGACCGATCATATGCCCAACGGCGATTTTTCAGAAGCTATTCTCAATTCATCTTTTGACTGGAATGGCATCCGCCAGGCCTTTGTTGTGGCAACAGAAAACGACAGTCTGAATGGAGTTGCCATGCTTTTCGGCCACCTGCTCAGCAACACCCCCCAGGTGTTTGCCGACGTGCGTACATACTGGAGCGCGGATGCAGTGAAAAGGGTAACCGGAAAAAGCCTGACCGGTATTGCGGCAAACGGAATGATCCACCTGATCAATTCAGGTTCTGCCTCCCTCGATGGAAGCGGCCAGATGATGCAGGATAATGCGCCCTCCATGAAGCCATACTGGAAAATATCCGAAGCCGAGGTAAAGAAATGCCTTGATTCGACAACGTGGTACCCCGCATCACAGGGCTATTTCAGGGGCGGAGGCTATTCTTCCAATTTCCTGACGCGCGGCGGAATGCCGGTGACCATGTCGAGAATTAACCTTGTTAAAGGAATCGGCCCTGTTCTTCAGATCGCCGAAGGATGGACGGCGGAAATTCCTGCCGGCATCCATAAACTTCTGGATGAACGAACGGATAAAACCTGGCCCACTACCTGGTTTGTTCCCCGTGTCACAGGCAAAGGTCCTTTTGCCGATGTATATTCCGTGATGTACAACTGGGGAGCCAACCACGGAGCATTCAGCTTTGGTCATATCGGGGCTGACCTGATCACCCTGGCATCCATGCTTCGCATTCCGGTTTGCATGCATAATGTGGAAGAGAAGAATATTTTCCGCCCAAGTGCGTGGGGTGCATTCGGAATGGATCCCGAAGGATCTGATTTCAGGGCATGCCAGGCTTATGGGCCCCTGTATAAGTGACAAGGTACCAGGGACCAGGGACAAGAGATGAAAGGTGAGAGATGAGTAGGGAGTAAGGAGTAAGGAGTAAGGGGTCTCTCAGTATTTAACAATTTTGCCCCAAAATAAATAACTGAAATGGAAAATGCGAGCAAAGCGAGCATTCATCTGCGAAATCTGCGGAATCTGCGAGAGAAATTTTGGATTTTATTGCTCTGCAGAGATTGTGTAAAAGTTTTAACGCTAAGGCCACAAAGGAATACGCAAAATTCGCAAAGTTGAATCTGTAAACGAAACGCTCGACTGCACGACTGCACGACTGCACGACTGCACGACTGCACGACTGCACGACTGCACGACTGCACGACTTTTAACCAATATCATATAATTATGAAAAAAATACTAATTGCCACCTTACTCTTAATAATAAACATGTCAATAACAAACGCCCAGGAAAAGCCTTCCCCTGAATATGCCGATGCCTATGCAAAACTTATGCAGCGGACCGAATGGTGGCGCGATGCCCGGTTTGGCATGTTTATCCATTTTGGCGCTTATGCTGTTGCTGCCCGCGGCGAATGGGTGAAATCGAACGAAAGGTTAACGACGGAACAGTATCAGCAATACGTTGATGAATTCAACCCGGTGGATTTCGATGCAAAAAAATGGGCGAAAATTGCCAAAGCTGCCGGGATGAAATATGCCGTGCTCACGGCAAAACACCACGACGGATTTTGCATGTTTGACAGTAAACTCACCGATTATAAGGTTAGTAAACGTTTTGGCGGACGCGACGTTGTCAGGGAGTTCCTGGATGCATTTCGTGCCGAGGGCTTAAAGGTAGGATTGTATTATTCCCTTATAGACTGGCATCATCCTGATTATCCGAATGTTGGAAACCATCCCCAACGCGACGACAAGGAATATGCCAGGCGCACTTTTAACTGGGACAATTACCTTACCTATATGCACGGGCAGGTGGAGGAACTGGTCAAAAATTACGGCAAACTGGATATCATGTGGTTTGATTATTCTTTCGATGAATACAGCGGGGATAAATGGAAGGCAAAAGAATTGCTCGACATGGTTCATAAATACCAGCCGGACATTATAGTAGATAACCGTCTGAATGTTAACGAAGGCACTAAAACAACGGGTAGAGTGATCAGCAGGTATGGTGATTTTGAAACTCCGGAGCAGGGAATTCCGGAAGAAGCCATTATCGACAAATTTGGCAATCCGATTCCCTGGGAGACCTGCCTCACCCTGAACAACAACTGGGGCTATTTTGAAGGGGACAAAGACTGGAAATCCCCGCAAATGATTGTCCATGCCCTGGTAAACTGTGTAAGCAAAAACGGGAATATGCTGCTGAATGTCGGGCCCGACGCACGGGGAAATATTCCGGCCGAAAGCATCCGGATACTCACGGAGGTGGGCAAATGGATGGATAAAAACAGCCAGAGCATTTATGGTTGTGGAATGGCAGGATTCGACCGGCCCGAATGGGGAAAATATACAAGAAACGGAAATATCCTGTATGCCCACTGGATGTATCCTTCCATTGGCCATATCAGCATAAAAGGAATATCCGACAAAACACCAAAGGCGTATCTGCTTTCAACGGGCGCAGAACTTCCGACTGAAAAAGGATGGTGGGGCAACGATGCAAAAGATCTGTTTTATGTGAATGTAAACAGGCCTACATACATGACCTTCACCCTTCCTGACCAAACCGATACAGTAATTAAAATCATCCTGAAATGAAAGTTAATAAAATCCACCTGCCGGATACTTTGAAATATCTTCTTCTTCCGGCATTATTGATTTGCCTGGCAGCCTCCTGCAAAAGTAAACCTCAAAAAACCGCAACAATGAAAACAAACGATTCTGTATCCGGTACCTTTGGACGCGACCTGGATTTCCTAAACCGGTATAAGGAAACCATATTGTTGTCTGACAGCCTGGGGCAGGCCCAGGTAGTTATTATCCCCGGCTGGCAGGCACGGGTGATGACGAGTACCACCAGCGGCAAAGATGGTTTCAGCTTCGGCTGGATCAATTACAAGCTGATATCATCCGGCAAAAACACACCCCACATCAATGCTTACGGTGGAGAAGAAAGATTATGGCTGGGACCTGAAGGAGGGCAGTTTTCCATTTATTTTGCAAAGGGTGTGAAACAGGAATTCAGCAACTGGTTTGTGCCGGCTGAACTGGATACCGTGGGATTTGACCTGGTTTCAAAGAGTAATACCCAGGCAAGCTTCAGAAAGGAATTCAGTGTTGTTAATTATTCCGGTACCCTTTTTAATATCGGTATTGAACGGAAGATTAACCTGCTTGACCATAAAGCCACCGGCAAATCGCTGGGAATGGATTTGCCCGGTTCCGTAAAAAGCGTGGCCTATCAAACGGACAATGTATTGAGTAACCTTGGAAACCATGCATGGACCCGCGAAACGGGAATGTTATCCGTCTGGATGCTTTCCATGTTAAACCCTTCCCCTGAAGTCACCATTTTCATACCTTATATTATTGATGCGGAAAATAAACAGGGAACGATCGTTCATGATGACTACTTTGGTAAGGTGCCTTCCGATCGTCTCCTTGTTGAAAAAGGGATTATCTATTTTAAAGCGGATGGGAAATTCAGGAGCAAGATCGGCATACCTCCCCAAAGGGCCTCTGAATTTTCAGGCAGCTATGATGCCACCGAAGTGCACTCACCCTGCTATGGTGCGATCTTCCAAAAGAAAGAAGCAATTACGTGAATTCCAAATGGGAAATCCAGAAGGATCCCTTTTCCGGAGATGCCATCAATGCTTATAATGATGGTCCGGTGGAAGATGGCACACAAATGGGACCCTTTTATGAACTGGAAAGTTCTTCGCCGGCTGCCGGCCTTAAGCCCGGGGAAAAAATGACGCACAGCCAGCGGATCTTCCATTTTACAGGAACCGAGGCGGAATTAAGCAGCATTACTGAAAAAATATTCGGCGTTTCATTGAATGATATAGCTGCAAAGTTTTAGTGGTGACTGGTGGCTGGTGACGATATACCCCGCTGAAGGGGGCAGAGAGTGGATTATAGGCCTTACTTTTCTACCTAAGGCAAATCCCGCTGGGATTTTTTCCTTGTCCCTTGTCCCTTGTCCCTTGTCCCTTGTCCCTTGTCCCTTGTCCCTTGTCCCTTGTCCCTTGTCCCTTGTCCCTATTTTACCGCAAACGTTTGTTATTTCTTTCGCCCGGCAGACGTTGTTTTTAAATGGTTTTACTTATTGTAATTAATACAATAGTGACATTTATCCTGTTAATGTAAGATAAAAGTCAATAAACAGATGTGTTATTGTACAATGTACGGTATAGAAAAACCCCAGAATGACCTAAGTAACATTGACCGAATTGCCCGATGGCAGGGGTGCTGATATAAATCATGTTTAAAACTTTTCTCCTAATTTTAAGGCCTAAAATGTTAAAATCACTTGCACGGCATATTTATTAATGCTAATTTTAATCTTATTTTAATCTATTAACCCGAACTAATTTAGTTAACCATTAGCTAACCTAAAAGAACAAATTATGGGAACATTGCGACATTCATTAATTTTACAAAGGGGAAGTCTGTTAATACTTCTTCTTATGGGCTTTGCCATTGGCATAGCCAATGCTCAGGAAAGGACGATAAAAGGAAAAGTTACATCAGAAGCTGAGGGACCACTCCCGGGTGTTAATATTTTACTCGAGGGAACCTTAAAGGGAACGATTACAGATGCAGACGGAAATTACAGTATTTCGGTTCCGGGTCCTCAGGCAGTGCTTGTTTACTCATTCGTAAGTTATGCAAATCAGAGTGTAACTGTGGGTGATCAGACTACGATTGATATAGTCCTTGTTCCGGATTATACTTCATTGAGTGAAGTTGTCGTCATCGGTTATGGAACACAGAGGAAAAAAGACATTACGGGTGCTGTCACCAATTTAAAATCAGATGATTTCAACAAAGGTTTTGTTGACAATCCTTCCCAGTTAATCGCTGGTAAGGCTCCCGGCGTTATGATCACCAACAGCAGCGGTGACCCGGGTGCAAATTCCACAATCCGTATTCGTGGTAATTCATCTGTAAGGGCAGGTAATGATCCGCTTATCGTGGTAGACGGTGTTCCTCTTTCAGGGGGAAATACTACAGCAGACGCCGACCTTCAGACCATTGGGAATTCAAGTGCACGTAACCCTTTGAATTTCATCAATTCCTCTGATATTGCAAACATTGACATCCTCAAGGATGCTTCTGCAACGGCAATTTACGGTTCACGCGGAGCAAACGGTGTAATTCTGATTACAACCAAACAGGGTTCATCAGGCGGAAACAGCGTTGATTATGACGCTTCTTTCGGAACCGGAAAAATTGCACACAAAATAAAGCTTTATAATGCCCAGGAATTTGCCGCCATTGCTCCTACACAGGACCAGGGAGGTAGTGTTGACGCTCTGGACGCAATTCTGCAAAACAGTTTTCTGATGGACCACAACCTGGCTTTCAGAGGCGGTAATGAAAATATGAAATATCGCCTTTCACTGGGAGCTCAGAACTCCGAGGGTATCATCAAGGAAAGCGGTCAGAAAAAGTACAGTGCCAACCTCAATGTATCGCAGGATTTTTTCAAACACAAATTGAAAATCAACAGCGGTATTATCGCATCCTATGTTGATGACAAATATGCTCCTATTTCAACAAGTGCCGGTTTCGAAGGCAGTCTCATGGGTGCAGCCCTTGTATGGAACCCAACACGGCCATTATACCTTTCTGATGGAACCTACGATCAGTTCTCCATGAGTGATTCCAACCCCCTGGCTATGCTGGATTATATTAAGGATGGTGCCAAAACAGGCAGGTTCCTGGGGAACATTTCAGCTACATTAACTCTTTTTGAAGGTTTGGATTATAAAGTAAACTTTGGTATTGACCGTTCAAGCTCAGAAAGACAAAGTTCACTTTCGAGTTTATTGAATCGTACCGATATCATCGACAGGGGATATGCCAGCATAAACGACCTGTCCACCAACAATATGCTGATTGAACATACTTTAACCTATAATAAGGCCTTCAGCGATGCTTTCAGCCTCACGGGACTGGTTGGTTATTCCTACCAGAAACTGGATCGCCAGGGGAGTCAGATGTCAGGACGGGATTTTGAATACAACCAGGTTTCTTACATTGACCAGATGCAGTCAATATCACAGGCTAACAGAAATATTTCCTCATACAGAAATCCGACGACTGAATTACAGTCCTACTTTGGCAGGGTAAATGTAAACATGTTTGACAAATTCCTGGTGACTGCCACTCTTCGTGCCGATGGTTCAAGCAAGTTCGGTACCAACAATAAATACGGTTATTTCCCATCCTTTGCTTTGGCTTACCGTATTTCAGAAGAAAGTTTCATTCCTGAAATTTTCAGTGATTTGAAAGTTCGCGTAGGTTGGGGCCAGACAGGCAACCAGGAATTCCCTGCCGGTGCAGCACAGGCCCAGTATGAGATTACCCGTGACGGTCTGACCCGGTCACAGTATGATAATCCCGACCTGAAATGGGAAACATCAACCACACTTAACGCAGGTATCGATTTTGCATTACTCGATAACAGACTCACCGGGGTAATCGAATATTTCAACAAAAATACCGTTGACCTTCTTTTTAACGCGGAAGCTGCAATGCCCGGACCTTCAGGTGCCAGAAGATGGACAAACCTGGATGCCGATGTCACCAATAAAGGTATTGAATTTGGTCTGAATGCAGTGATCCTTAAAAAGAGCGACCTTACCTTCACTTTAGGCGGTAATGTCAGTTTCCTGCAAAACGAACTGAAAAATTTCAGCGGTGTTGTTGAAACCGGTATGTTGCACGGACAGGGGATCACAAATACCCCATCCCAACGTTTCGTCAGCAACCAGCCTCTTAATGTATTTTATATGCTGGAATTCAAGGGTCTGGATGCTAATGGCCTCGGTGTTTACAGTGATGAGAAACAATATCTGCAGGATCCGAATCCAAAAACGATCCTAGGCCTGGTTGCCAATCTGACCTGGAAAAACTGGGATCTGTTGGTTAACATGAATGGTGCATATGGCCAGTACATATATAATAATACAGCAACAAGTGTTCTCGTTGTAGGTAATCCTTCCAAAGGAAGAAATACATCACCAACTTACACGCTGCCAGGGGAAAACAAGGACAACGCCCTTAAAGCTTCCACCCGGTACCTTGAGAAAGGTGATTATTTACGCCTGAACAACCTGTCGTTAAGTTATTCATTGAAAAAAGCGCCTTTGTTCTTTAAATCAATGCGTTTCTCTCTAACAGGTCAGAATTTGTTTGTGATCACCGATTTTACCGGATTTGATCCCGAGGTTAATGTGGACAAAAACATTAGCGGCGTACCCTCTTATGGAATTGAGTATACACCATATCCCTCTGCCAGAACATTTACATTCGGACTTAGTGTATCATTATAATCTAAAATAGAAATTTACATTATGAAAAATTTTAAGATAAAAATTCCGGTTGTAATTGCGCTCATCACCTTTGGATTTGCATGTTCAGATCTGGATGAGAAATTAGAAGACCGGTTAACATTAAAACAGGTAGAAGAAGCTACCGCAGGTGAAACAACCGATGTTTCAGCCTTACTTACTGAAGTTTACAACTCCCTCCTGAATTTTAACGGGGGTGGTGATGTGAACATGCCCGAACATGTATCGGATCTTTGGCTTGCTCCTACACGTGGAGGTGACTGGGATGATAACGGCGCATGGCGTGCTTTGTTTCAGCATACCTGGGATGCCGATCACGTAAATTTACGCGATTACTTTAACCGATTGAATTCCGGCCTATTCTCAGCCATTGACATTCTCCAGTTCAATCCAAGTGCGCAGCAGGCCGCTGAGGCCCGTTTCGTCAGAGCATTTTATGTATTCTGGATTTGCGACGGATGGGGACAGGTCCCAATGCGTGAACCGGGGGCACCTCTTGCCGACATACCCGCTGTTATGAGTAGTTCGGAAGCCATTAATTATGTGATCACTGAGCTGGAATCCATTATTGGAGCCCTGCCCGCTGATGCTGAACCGTGGGTAGCCACCAAAGCTGCTGCCAATGCACTGTTAGCCAAGGCATACATGAATAAGGCAGTTTTTGAAAGTGCAGATCGCCTGACGTTCACATTCAGCGCCGCCGATATGGACAAGGTTATCGAAAACTGTGATGCCATCATCAATTCCGGTAAATTCGAACTGGAGGCAAACTATTTCAATAACTTCACTTCCGATAACGGTGAAAACTCCAAGGAAATAATTTTCTGTACCAACAACAGGGCTGGTGTTCAATCAAACAGCATGCGCGGAACCTGGATGTCAGGTTTGCATTACAACCAGACTCCGGGTGGATGGAACGGATTTACCACCCTTGCCGATTTCTATAATTCTTTTGAGGATGGCGATATGCGCAGAAGCGATACTTTAGCAACCTTAAAAGAACAGACTGGTTTAACAGCCGGCTTGCTTTATGGACAGCAGTATAATGCTGCTGGTGAAGCGCTGCAGGATCGCCAGGGTCATCCATTATCCTTTACACTTGAAAGTCCGATTATTGTTTCTGGTGATCTGCTTGAAGTCAGTGGTGTCCGTGTTATAAAATTCATTCCTGACATGACTGCTGAAGATGTACCGGGAAATGATTTTCCATTCTTCAGGTATGCCGATATATTATTAACCAAGGCCGAAGCACTTATGCGCAAGGGTGATAATAACGCTGCCGTAGAGATTGTTAACCAGGTGAGAACCATTCGCGGAGCCTCAGCCCTGACATCCATCGATGCAACATCCTTATTGGCAGAAAGAGCCCGTGAATTATACGTGGAAGGATGGAGACGCACTGACCTTGTTCGTTTTGGTAAATTCCTGGAGCCCTGGGAAAATAAAGATAAAACGGACGATCCAAAATACCTGTTGTTCCCCTTCCCGTCAGCCCAGATTGTTGCTAATCCAAGTCTGGTACAAAATCCGGGATACTAAATAAACTACAGATAGTCCTGTAGGACTATCGTACGCTACACTTATCAAAGGCCAGAATGCACTGCACTCTGGCTTTTTTTATTTTTAAAATTAATTAATTGAGGCTAAATTCAACCCTTCAATCATACACGGATACTTTATGCACAGGATTATAATACTTTCATTTCTCATTGCCTTATTGATTCCCGGTTGTCAGAATGATAAAAAGGTCAACGTCCGCAAGGACACTTTGTTCCGGTTGATACCTTCTGAAGAGAGCGGTATCAGTTTCACCAATAAATTAACCAATGAGAGAAACCTGAATGTATTTCTCTACCGCAATTTCTACAACGGCGGAGGAGTTGGGATCGGAGATATCAATAACGATGGTTTGGCGGATGTTTACCTGACGTCCAATATGGAGAAAAACAAATTGTTTTTGAACCAGGGTAATTTTAAATTTAAAGATATAACGGCCAGTTCAGGAACGGCCGGAACGCACGATTGGTCTACCGGTGTTGTAATGGTTGATATCAATGGCGATGGCTTGCTGGATATCTATGTCTGCAATGCAGGAACCGGCCTGGAGGATAACCGGAAAAACGAACTGTTTATCAACAACGGTGACCTTACTTTTTCTGAAAAAGCGGAAGAATACGGACTGGCAGACAACGGCCTTACTACCCATGCAGCCTTTTTTGATTATGACGGGGATGGTGACCTGGATGTTTTTATCCTGAATAACAGCTTCATTCCGGCAAACAGCCTCGGGTTTTCAAACATGCGTGATGTGAGAAGCCAGAACTGGGACGTTCCTGAATACCTGAAAGGAGGAGGCGACAAATTGCTCAGGAACGACAATGGCAAATTCAGGGACGTGAGTGAGGAAGCCGGTATTTACGGCAGCCTGATCGCATTTGGAATGGGCATAACGGTTGGGGATATTAACCAGGATATGTTGCCCGATATATATGTGTCGAATGATTTTTACGAACGCGATTATTTATATATCAATAACGGGGATGGAACATTTAAAGAAAAAATAAAAGATTGTATGGGTCATATAACCTTGTCCTCCATGGGGGCAGATATGGCCGATATTAATAATGACGGCCTGTCCGATATATGCGTTATCGATATGCTGCCGGAAGGGGATACACGATTGAAAAACACCACCGATTTTGAAACATTCGATATTTACAACCTTAAGGTGGAACGCGATTTTTACCACCAGTTTCTGCAAAATACGCTGCAATTAAACAATGGGCATGAAACTTTTTCCGAAATCGCTTTTTACAGTGGTGTGGCGGCTACCGACTGGAGCTGGGGACCGCTGATATTCGACATGGACAACGACGGGTATCTCGATATTTTTGTAACCAATGGAATTTACCAGGATCTGACTGACCAGGATTTTATTGAGTATTTCTCTAATAAAATTGTTCAGAAAATGATCATATCCGGCATAAAGGAAGAGGTCGACTCGATTTTCAGTAAAATGCCCAGCAATCCTATTCCGAATTATGGCTTCAGAAACAATGGCGATTTAACCTTCACAAACAAAAGTACCGAATGGGGACTTGATATCCCGGGTTTTTCAAATGGTTCGGCATATGGTGACCTTGATAATGACGGCGACCTTGATTTGATCGTCAACAATGTTAACCAGCCCTGCCTGGTTTATAAGAATAATTCCAATGAAATAACCGGCAATCATTATCTGAAAGCACGGTTGAAAGGGGAAGGAAAAAATGCCTTTGCCATAGGAGGTGTTGTGTATGTTTATTTCAACGGTAAGCCTCATAAACAGGAGCTTGTTCCGTCGAGAGGCTTTCAGTCTTCTGTCGATCCTGTTTTGAATTTCGGCCTTGGCAAGGCAACAAAGGTTGATTCCGTTAAGGTAATCTGGCCCGACCGCAAATCACAAGTTCTTAAGGATGTCCCGGCTGATCAGCTGATAACATTCGACATTAAAGACGCCTCAAAAAAGGAAAACATTAAGAAAATCAGTGAACCGGCAGTTGGAAAAGTGGTTGATTCGCCCTTTAAACCGCATAAAGAGAATCCATATATCGATTTTGAATATGAAGGCCTAATTGCCCGGATGTTGTCGCGGGAAGGGCCTGCAATGGATGTGGCTGACCTGAACAACGATGGTCGTGATGACGTATTTATCGGCGGAGCTACGGATAGCCCGGGACAAATATATCTGCAGTCCGCCGGGGGTCAGATGATTGCTCAAACAAATGATTGCTTCGAAAAAGACAAAAAATACGAGGACACGGCCGTCCGCTTTTTTGATGCGGATGGAGATGGCGATGCCGATCTGTACGTAGGTTCGGGAGGAAATGATAAAGCGCCGGAATCCGAATTGCTTAAAGACCGGCTTTATATCAATAATGGGAAAGGCTCATTCAAAAAAGCCGAAGAGGGTATTCCTGATTTCAGGTATAATACGTCCGTGGTGGCGCCATACGATTTCGACAAAGACGGTGATATTGACCTGTTTATAGGCAGCTTAAGTGTTTCGCGAATATATGGCATTAACCCCAAACATTACCTGCTCGAAAACGACGGGCATGGAAAATTTAAGGACATCACGGAAGCCAAAGCCTTTAAATTCCGCGATATGGGGATGGTAACGGATGCTGTGTGGCAGGATATGGACAGGGATGGTTTGAAGGACCTTGTAGTTGTTGGACAATGGATGGCTCCGGTTGTATATCTTAATTCAGGAAGAAGGCTAAACCCGGTCGCTACATCGCTGGACTCCCTTTCCGGATGGTGGAATGCGGTGTCAGTTGCCGATTTGGACAATGACGGGGATATGGACATGGTACTTGGCAACCGTGGCGACAACATGTATATTAAAGCAAGCAAAGATGCACCGGTAAAAATGTTTGTGAATGATTTTGACAACAACGGCAGCATCGAACCCATATTCACCCGGTTTATTGAAGGAAAGGATAAACCCATCACCCTAAAAAGAGAACTCTCCGCCCAACTGCCTACCCTGCTGAAGAATGACCTGAAATTTGCCGATTATGCCACAAAATCCATTTATGAGCTGATACCGGAAAATATCCTTAAAAATTCCCTGCTCAAAAAGGTTACGATTTCTGAAAGTGTCCTGGCCTACAACCAGGGCGGAAACCAGTATAAGATTGAAGTGCTGCCAAAGGAAATTCAATTTACCTGTGTAAATGTGATCCTTACATCGGACCTGGATGGTGACAACTATACAGATATTGTTCTGGGAGAAAATAATTTCAATTATAAACCACAGTTCGGCAGACTTGATGCGGGCTTTGCCCATATATTACGCGGAAGTGCCGGTGGCTTTTTAAAACCTGAGCCAATCGGGACAACTGGCCTCGGAGTTGTTAAAAGCATCAAAGAAATCAAGATAAAAGATCAAAAATATTTAATACTGGGAATCAACGATGAAAGGTCAAAACTATATAAGGTCAGCAAGTAATCTGTTGTGTTTTCTGGCATCGTTTGTAGCCCTCGTTGCATGCAGCCGGAAGGATAAACGGCAATTTGACATGGTGCTGTCCTCGGAATCGGGTATTGATTTTGTCAATAAGGTGGTGGGCAGCGAGGATGCCAATATTTTGGATTATCCCTATTTCTATAATGGCGGCGGGGTTTCCGTTGGCGATATCAATAATGATTCCTTGCCCGATCTCTTCTTTACCGCTAACCAGCAGAAGAATGCCCTGTATCTGAACCAGGGTAACCTGAAATTCAAAAATATCACTGAACAAGCCGGCGTTGCCGGACATGCGGATTGGAATACCGGTTCGGTAATGGCTGATGTGAATGGCGATGGGTTGCTGGATATTTACGTTTTGGCAGTTGTGGGTGTCTGTGGTTTTGACGGAAGGAATGAACTCTTCATTAACCAGGGAGATGGAACTTTTAAGGAAGAAGCAAAAAAATATGGACTGGATTTTGACACCTATTCGGGATCAGCCGCTTTCTTCGACTATGATAAAGATGGCGACCTTGACATGTACCTCCTCAATCAGGCGGTTCATTTCAACGTAATGTACGGACCGGCCGCCGGGCCTGTTCAGCGTAACTATGAATCAGGCGACCGGTTGATGGAAAACGTGGGCGGACATTTTGTTGATGTCAGTGAAAAGGCCGGAATTCACGATGGCCCTGCCGGTTGTGGACTTGGACTTGGAATTGCCGATTTTAACAATGACGGGTGGGATGACATTTATGTCGGGAATGATTCCAACGAAGACGATTACTATTATATCAACAACGGTGATGGTACTTTTTCGGAGCAGCTGAAGGAGCATTTCAGCATGATCAGCCGTTCCTCAAGAGGCAATGACATTGCAGACATAAATGCGGATGGCTTTGCGGATATCATCACGGTGGATGCTTTGCCTGAAGAAGAAAAAATACTGAAGGCTTCCCTCAATAACGATCCTTCTGATTTACAGCCGATGTACGCCAGGATGGATTACTATCCCCAGTATATGCGCAATATGCTTCAGGTTAACCTGGCCGGTAAAGTTTTCTCTGAAAGAGCTTTCATCATGGGGGTCGCTGCTACCGATTGGAGCTGGTCTCCCCTGTTCGCTGACCTGGATCAGGATGGTATTATTGATCTGTTTATTACAACAGGCATCCATCAAAGACCCAATGATCTTGATTACATCAAATTCATTTCCAATAAACAGGTCCGGGAAAAACTGAACAAAACCCGCCTGGTGGACGAAGAAGCTATTAATGAGATGCCTTCCGGTACGGTACACAATTATATATTCCGGGGGGATGGGAAACATTTCACAAACAGGTCAGGTGAATGGATACCCATCGATACATTAACATCCAACGGCTCAGCCTATGCCGACCTCGATAATGACGGAGATCTTGATTTGATAGTCAATAACTTTGGCACCTCTCCTGTCATTTACAGGAATAAAAACAGCAATGCATACAACTATTTGAAAATCAGGTTCAATTACAGAAATGAAAACAGATTTGGTATCGGAACCAAGGTTTTGCTTTATGACCACGATAAACTGCAAACACGCCAGTTAAACTGTACCCGCGGATTCCAGTCTTCGGTAGAACCTATCCTCCATTTCGGTGTAGGCACTTCAAAAATTATTGATTCACTGATAATTATATGGCCTGATAATTCAAGTCAGAAATACGGGCAGGTAGGTGTAAACTGTACCCTGAATATTAGTCCCTCTGAAGACGCAAAACAGTTCAACTGGGCACGAATAACCCCTGTTCCTGAAAAATGGTTTGATACCCCTGATCTTTCAAAAATCATTGCTGAAGCGCATGAGGAAAACAGATTCGAAGATTTCACCCTGAAAAAATTCATGCCTTATAAAATCTCGACCGAAGGTCCGGCCCTGGCAATTGGCGATGTTAACGGTGACGGTTTGCAGGATGTATACCTGGGCGGGGCGAGATTCAATCCGGGCCGGCTATTTATCCAGGGCAAAGAACGGATTCTCCTTCATGGAAACTCCTGATTTTATTGCCGACAGGAATGCGGAAGATGTGGATGCACAGTTCGGTGACCTTGACGGGGACGGCGATCCCGACTTGTTTGTAGTATCTGCCGGCGGTGAATTCTTCGGTAAAAGGACGGATTTAAAAGACCGTATATATACAAACGACGGGAAGGGCCATTTTACCAAAAACGATCAGGCTGTACCGGATTACTTTGAAAATGGTTCTGTTGTGCGGATGGCGGATTTCGATAACGATGGAGATACAGATATTTTTGTGGGCGGTAGAGCCGTCCCTAACCGTTTTGGAGAAAGCCCGAATTCATGGCTTCTGGTAAATGACGGACATGGCAAATTCTCAATAAGCAACCAACCGGCATTAAAAAATGCCGGCATGATCACCGATGCGGTTTGGACGTCTTTCAACAGGGATAAAAGCATCGGCCTGATCCTGGTTGGAGAATGGATGCCTCCACAGTTCTTTTTAAACGAAAAAGGAACCTTTGTCAATGTCACTGAAAAATATTTTCCGGAAAGCAGTTCGGGATTATGGAGAACCATTCAGCCTGCAGATGTGAATAAAGATGGAAAAATGGATTATCTTTTAGGTAACTGGGGGTTAAACAGTAAATTTCATGCATCTAAAAAGTTTCCCCTGAAAATGTATGTTGATGATTTCAATGAGGATGGACAGGCAGAAACTCTCATTGCATTGGAAAAAACCGGGAAGTATTTTCCGGTTAATTCAAAGGATGAAATTGACAGGCTCATGGGAGATAAAACCAGGAAACAATTCCGCTCCTATCATGATTTTGCCGGTAAAACCATGGAACAGGTTTTTGGAAAAGAGGCTCTTGACAGGGCATCGTTACTCGAAGTATCAACACTTGCCTCGGGGTACCTGAGGAATAACGGGGAAAACTTCAGTTTTATGCCGCTTGACGAAGCATTTCAAATATCTCCGATTAACCGGTTTTTAGTGGATGATTTCAACGGCGATGGCAAAAAAGACATTCTTACCGCTCCCAATTTTGCCGGTGTTACCCAGTACCATGGCCGGTTCATGTCGGGCACGGGAACCCTGCTTTCAGGGGATGGCAGGATATTGGACGGATTGGAGACCGGGTTGAATTTCAGCGGGAAAGAAATAAGAAGAATAACTACGATAACCGTCAATAAGGAAGAGTATTTGCTGGCGGCACCAAACAACGATTCTTTATTATGGTATAAAATCAAAAACTGACGCTCCTTTCTTTCATTTTTTTAAATTTTATTTATTTGTGAAAAAGATATTTCTTTCTGTTGTTTTGGTCCTGCTTCTGGCCCTGGTTGGGGGGGTATTACATTCCTGCTTACGCGGCCGGGTGATTACCAGGCCCATTTTACAGTGAAAACCACGCCGGATGTGGCTTATTTTCATATTCTGAACTGGGATATCTGGAATCGAAAAAATTCAAACGCAAAATTTGACGTTTTGAATAAAACCCCTGTGCGGAGCATTTCTCAAAAAATAACCATAAACGATACAACGTTGATTTTTAACTGGGAATTCAAACAGTTAAAGGATTCGGTTACCCTTGTCAGGGTAAGTGTCTCAGATCCCGGGCGGAAAATATATAACCGTTTAACGGCGCCCCTTATAAACACCCGATTTCAGGAAGGATGTCAGGGGCAACCTGCTCGACATACGAACCCGGATGGAGTTAATGTTGAAAACGTTTCACTATGAATTTACCGGTCATCATCAGTTTGCGAAAAAATCCTGTGTGTATATGAATTTAAAAAGCACGATCAGGGGTAAAGCAAGCGCCATGATAACCTATGTTTCCGAATTGAATCAATTTGTCAGGCAGAATAACCTCAAATTGGATGGCCCTCCTTTCCTGGTTATACATGACTGGAATGAAGACAAGGATTCCATCTGCTTTGACTTTTGCTTTCCTGTGAGTTTAAGCGGTGCTATACCCGAACACCCCAAAATTAAATTCATGACAGTTGAAAGCATGGATGCGGTAAAAACCGATTTTCACGGAAACTACAGTATTACAGATATTGCCTGGCACAATTTAGCGGAAGAGGCCAAAAAACTGGGATACCGCAGCAATCATAAACTGATTGAAGTATATCTGAATGATCCGCATACAGGGGGAAATGAACTGGACTGGAAGGCAGAGATTTATCTTGGAATTGAATCCGCTGATTAAAATCCGGATAGTGGCATTTGTTATGAAAAACTCAGCCCTCATATTGCTAATATTGTTCTTCGGTTATTCATGCAGACCTGCTGAAAAAGGAGGCGCTCCTTTGTTTTCGCTGGTGTCCCCTTCCGCCAGCCATGTGGACTTTAATAACCAACTTACAGAAAACGATCAATTTAATATCATACAATATCTGTATTTCAATAACGGTGCAGGTGTAGCCGCCGGGGACATCAATAACGACGGCCTGGCTGATTTGTATTTTACCGCCAACCAGTCGTCCAACAAACTTTACCTGAATAAGGGCAATTTTAAATTTGAGGATATAACGGATGCTGCCGGCGTTGCCGGAAAAGGGGATTGGAAAACCGGCGTTACCATGGCCGATGTGAACGGCGATGGATTGCTGGATATCTATGTATGCCAGGTTGGAAAATATAAATCCCTGGCCGGCCGGAATCAATTGTTCATTAATGAGGGAAACCTGACCTTTAGTGAAGAAGCAAAGGAATATGGCCTTGATTTCCAGGGTTATTCCACCCAGGCTGCATTTTTTGATTACGATTTGGACGGGGACCTGGACATGTACCTGTTAAACCATTCGGTTCATACTTCCCGCAGCTATGGCAGTATTACCCTTCGCCTGGAACATGATTCGCTCGCAGGTGACCGGCTATTCAGGAACGATGAAGAAGGGGGTAAGCGGATTTTCCATGATGTTACACGCCAGTCGGGTATATACAGCAGTCAGATTGGCTACGGATTGGGTATAAATATCTGTGATATCAGCAACGACGGTTTTCCCGATATTTATATATCGAATGATTTCCACGAAAATGATTACCTGTACATTAACAACGGCAATGGTACGTTTTCAGAGCGATTGACAGAAATGATCGGGCACACAAGCCGGTCGTCCATGGGCAATGATGTTGGAGATATTAACAACGACGGCCTTTTGGATATCATTGTGCTGGACATGATGCCGGACGAAGAAAAAATCCGAAAACAATCCGGCGGAGAAGATGAATATGAACTTTTTGAGCTAAAACGGAGATACGGCTATAATTACCAATATGTGCGCAATACACTGCAGCTTAACCTGGGGGGTGGGCTGTTCAGCGAAATAGGGGTGCAGGCGGGGATTTACTCCACTGACTGGAGCTGGTCCCCTTTATTTTGTGATGTGGATAATGACGGTTGGAAAGATCTGTTTATTACAAATGGTATTTATCGAAGAGCCAATGATCTGGATTATGTGCGGTTTCTGACCAAAGGAGGGCAGTTTGCCCTGGCGCCCGACAAAGGCGGAGTTCCCGATAAGGAGCTGTATGAGAAAATGCCGTTGTATCCGAAAGCCAATTATATCTTCAGGAACAATAAGGATCTTTCCTTCACGGCCAGGAACGACGCATGGGGCTTTAATGTACCTTCCTTTTCGAATGGTTCCACCTATGCGGACCTTGATAACGACGGGGACCTGGATCTGGTAGTCAATAATATCAATGAAAAGGCATTTCTTTACAGGAATAATGCTACCGGCAGCCTGAACAACCATTTCCTGTCTGTGGTTTTAAAGGGGAAGGGGCTCAATACCCGTGGCACAGGCGCCCGCGTTACAATTTATTGCGGGGATCAAAAACAGATCGCTGAACAATTTGCCACAAGGGGATTCTTGTCTGCAACCTCCGATTTACTGCATTTCGGGTTGGGACAAACAACCCGGATTGATTCATTACGGGTTCGCTGGCCTGACCTGTCAGAAGAGATCCGGCGAAATGTCCCTGTGGATCAGATTATCTCGTTAAAAATAGAGGATGCGGCCAAACCACCTGATACAGAAAGAACAGAAAATAAGACAAAAAAGCTGTTTGCGCTTACTGAAATTGCAGGACTGAAGTTCAAACATGAAGAAGATGGATATACGGATTTCACACGTGAAAAACTGATTCCCCATAGTCTTTCGGCAGAGGGCCCTCCCCTGGCGATTGCGGATGTGAATGGCGACGGCAGGGATGATATTTTTGTTGGTGGTGCCCGGGGACAGGCAGCCATGATTTTTATCCAGCAAAACAAGGGCACATTCAAATCCCTTGATGTGCCCCAGTTACTCGTAAAAAGTTACGCCGACGACGTGGATGCTGTTTTCTTTGATGCGGATGGTGACGGTGATCCGGACCTTTACATCGTTAGGGGCGGCAACATGATAACAGCCGGCAATTCCCTCCTGTCGGATTTGCTGCTGATCAATAACGGGAAGGGAGAATTCAGCAAGGGCATTTTACCAAACCTGTCGCATAACGGATCGTGTGTGCGACCCTGTGATTTCGACGGCGACGGTGACCTGGACCTGTTTCTGGGATCCCGGTCCGTTCCCGGTTCCTATGGATTGTCACCGGTGCAATATCTTCTCCGGAATGATGGACATGGGCATTTTGAGGATGTTACCGGTTCCGGAATGGATGAACTGAAAAACATGGGTATGGTAACGGATGCAGCCTGGGTGGATTTTGACGGGGACGGCGACCCGGATCTTGTGGCAACCGGTGAATGGATGAATATATCGGTGTTCAGAAATGACAAAGGCCATTTTACAGATGCAACCGCTGTTGCCGGACTGGCTGAAACTTCCGGGTGGTGGAACTGCATCACCGTGGCAGATGTTGACAGGGATGGCGATCCGGACCTGATTTGCGGGAACCTGGGACTTAATTCCATATTAAAGGCATCCGTTTCGGAACCCGTTGAAATGTACCTAAACGACTTTGATAATAACGGTACCCTGGACCCGATCATATGCTCTTTCCAGAACGGAAATAGTTATCCTGTATCCTCCCTGGATGAGTTGTCCGCTCAAATGCCCTACCTTGGCAAGAAGTATCCGCATTATGCCGATTTCGGAGGGAAAAAGACAAAAGACATTTTTGAAAAAAAGGCATTGCAGCAATCTACCCTTAAAAAAGCAGTATTATTTGAATCCAGCCTGTTTCTGAACAATGGAAAAGGTGGTTTCACCCGGGTCAGCCTTCCTGCGGAAGCCCAGTTTTCCCCTGTGCGGGATATTTTAGCCCGGGATTTTAACGGGGATGGAATAATGGATCTGGCCCTGGTTGGGAATGATTATGCCGTGAGACCTTCCTATGGACGGTATGACGCTGCCTACGGATGGTGTTTATTGGGAACCAAAGACGGAAAATTTGATGTGATGATGCCTGCTCACAGCGGTCTGGTAGTAAAAGGAGACTCCCGGCATATTGCCCCTCTTTCCATAAATGGCAACCCGTATGTTATCGTTACCGTCAACAACGGTAATCTTCAACTCTACAAACAAACCAAATAACCCGTTCAGCCCAACTGCGTTCGGCTTAGGCCTGCGTTCGGCTTAGGCTCCGCCTAAGCCGCTATGTTCGGCTTAGGCTCCAGCCTAAGCCGCCCTATCCGTTTCTCCGTTCGGCTTAGGCTCCAGCCTAAGCCGCCCTATCCGTTTCCGCCGTTCGGCTTAGGCTCCAGCCTAAGCCGCCCTATCCGTTTCCGCCGTTCGGCTTAGGCTCCAGCCTAAGCCGCCCTATCCGTTTCCGCCGTTCGGCTTAGGCTCCAGCCTAAGCCGCCCTATCCGCAAATACATTCCACCCTCTCCCCCACCTCCTGTTCCAGATTCATCTGCATCAGCCTGTCCCTTCTGTTTACCAGGCATTCATCGCAGTCAGAAAACTGTTCAATATCCCATGTATCTGCGAAAACCCTTCCCGCCTTCAGTCCGATGCCATATTCAAGTACAGCCTCCAGCGATTGAATGCGCGGAGGAGTAAATGAGCCCTCTTCCATAAGCTTGTCCATAGCCCCGTTCCCCGGCCTTACCGGAATTACAGTGCAACATTCAACCCCTGCCTTAAACGCAAAGTCAATTGAGCGTTCGGCCCACCAGATCCCTTCCGGCTCAGTCATGAAAGGCGGTCGCAATAAAACAAACGCTCTTGATTGTATCTTGTTACGCGAAAGAAACTTAACCGTATTTTCAAAATCTTCCAGGGTCATTCTTTTGTTCAGTTTCCGCAGTATTTCAGGATGTACGGTTTCCAAACCCATGGCAACCTGTAACTCAGGCTCAAGCATGTCCCTGAAGCGAAGACATTTTTCATTTACCAGCCGTGGATGACTTTCGACGATTACTGTTTCGAAGCCGGATAATAACCGGGCAATCTCCCCGTACTCCCTCTCAGGGATGGCCCGTTCATCAAAAAAACTGCCACTGTTGTATAATTTGAGATGCTTCACCGGCGCCATCCGGCTCAGTGCGAATTCAATCTGGCTGGGAACAGAGCCTGCCGGAACTGTGAAAACGGTAGTATTCTTCCACAGGTCACACATCAGGCAATGGTACCCGCATTCGTGATTGGTAAGAAAGATAATGCCCGTATCCTCGATGCGGCCCGAAGAAGAATACTCTTTTTCAACCAGCCAACCATAGGGTTTTAACGGGTCAACTGAATTCCTGCCTCCCCGGGTGGATAGGATCCAACCGTCTGTAATCCCTTGTTCAGGATTTTTCATCATACGCGGAAAGGAACTCTTTTCTGTACGCGATTTCTTTGGCCGGGAAAAGTGTATTAAACGCACGCTCGGATGTCGCCCCGTGCTGAAAGCGCCTTTTCTGGAATACCGGCATTTCCATACGTGTTATGGCTTTCACTCCAAGGGATACGATCTTCCCCTTCAGATCATACAGCTTTCTATGGTCCCAGTCTGTCATGGCAATATAAGGAATACCTTCCGAAATTTCAATCACGTTGGGCAGGGTATATGGACTGAATCCTTCAAAACCAAGCTCAGTGGCAGGCGCACAGGTGCGCATATATCCACGGCTCAATCCGCCCGAATAGGTGAGGGAATGTTTGATCGATTCAACACCCCATCCTTCATGATAAAGCATTAGATTATTCAGTACACTGCGGATCGTAAGTTCCGGATTTTCCTCGATGGGATAATCTTTCAGATTTTCATCGCCGCCATCGCCGTCAATAACATACTTCCATTCCGGGTAACGTGACCGTATTCCCTGCAGGAGTGCATAGTTCATTGTAGCAGACTGTATATCCAGCGTTTTATAATCCTCTGTGATCTTAACCGTCTTTTTCCAGTCGAGCGCCGTGCTGCTGATTTCTACCGGCTCCAGGAACATTTCAAGGTTAAGTGATTCAAGGAATTTCCTTGCCTGCACCAGGTCAGCCCCGTCACCATCCACGGACAAAGTAAAGGCTTTCAGCCGTGATGGACTTTCGCCCAGGTCCTTAAGTGCCTGGTAGGTCAGAAGAAATACGGAACCGCTGTCAATGCCTGCCGAAAAAGTTACACCGACAGGTCCGGTTTTTGCACGGTATTTCAGCCATTTTTTGATTTCGAGATACAATGCTTCCATGTATTTTCTGCCAATCATTTCCGGATCAGCCGCAAGTTTATTCCTGCCGGGAGTAAAAAACCGGCTGTATTCAGGGTTAGGATCCGGACAGCCAAGCAGCTCAATTTTGGTAATATAATGAGCCGGCGCCATACGGGTGTATGAAGGATGAAACTGATCATCAAGACCTTCTTTTTTAAGAAAATGAAAGATACTATCTATCCTTTCGGCAATCACAAGGATGGGACCGATTGCTTTTTTTGCAATAAAATAACGCAGTGGCCGGCCAATTGACCTGGCCATCCGGATGGTCTTGCCATCCACCGAAATGAGGGCAAATTGCCCGTCAATTTTCCGGATGGCATCTGCATTGCCGGTTTTCAGGATACCTACCGCCTCTTCATGTGACATATTATAAATTACATTCCGCGATGGATCGGTCAGGTCTACAACCCTCTCAACATATTGGCTATTCATATTTAAGTTTTAAATGGTTTGCTTAATTACAGAAAGTCAAATCTACAAATCTTCACTTTAGAAAAATACCCTTACCCTCAACAATTGTATAATACCGGTCACCGGCAATATTCTTATAAAATTCCTTCCTGCCGTCCGACCATCTTATTTCCATCTGATCCACCTGTTGGTTTGCTCCCAGTCCGATATGTATGCGCGGATCATTATTGGACAAATAACTTGTGGTCCATTGATTTATATATACCTGCCTTTCCCCTTTCACCGTGACGATCACTTTAGCAGCAATGGCGGCTGCAGGTCCATCTTTCCCCTTCAGGGTAATTCCAAACCAATGATTATGGTTACCTCCGTCGTTACGCAAAAGCACAGGAATTCCGGGTAGATCGACATGTGAAACAACCACATCCACATCGCCGTCGTTGTCGAAATCGGTCACTGCCAATCCCCTGCCCGACCGACGGGTTAAAAAATAATCACCGTGGACTTTCCCCACGTTGCTGAAATGCCCTTTCCCGTCATTCTCAAGCAAAAGAGGAAACTGCAAAACAAGTTCCTCCGCGTTTCCATTTGCGGCAATGATATCCAGGTCGCCATCATTGTCATAATCCAGAAATGAGGCACCCCAGCTGTTTTTACCCGACATGGCGCTTTCAATACCGCTTTTTACAGTAATATCCGTATACACGCCATTCCCTTTGTTTTTATAGAGAGCTCCATAATCCAGGTCCGTAACCATTATGTCAACCAACCCGTCGCCATCCACATCTCCAAGGGAGGCATTCATTGATCCGGTACCTTTGCCCTCACTGTTAGCTGCCAGGCCGGAAGATACAGCGACTTCCTTATATGTTCCCTTATCGTTTCTGAATATAAAATTCAGCTGGTGATCATTGGCCTGGAATATGTCCGCATCGCCGTCATCATCAAAATCAAAAACCGTCAGTCCCATGCATTTTGAGTCGGGAAAATACAGTCCCTTTTCCTTCGTAACATCCTTGAATTTGCCATCTCCCTGCTGTTCATATAAAAGAGAAGCCTGGCCTTTATATTCGGAAGGACTAGGCATCATATCGGGTGATGAAGGGGTGAAATAGGCCGGATCAAAGGCAAGGAAATTCCCGACCATGGCATCCAGCCGGCCATCGCGATTATAATCCCAGAATGAAACGCCAATGCTCCATTTAACGAAGCCGTTCAGCTTATCCGGACCTGCCAGCCCGAGGGAGCCTGTAATATCTTTAAACGAGCCGTTGCCATTGTTGTGATAGAAAACATTGGGGCCGTAGTTAAGTAAATAAAGGTCCTGGAATCCATCCTTGTCCAGGTCAACTGCACCGGCTGCCATGCTCCAGAAGGCGCCTCCCAGCCCGGCCTGGTCGGTGACATCGGTAAAGGTGCCGTTGCCATTGTTTTTATACAGTTTATTCGATGAATTTTTGAAAACCTTTCCGTTTTCATCCGATATTCCCGGGAGGTATGTGCCATTCATCAGGAATATATCCATCAGCCGGTCATTGTTGTAATCAAATACGGTGATCCCGCCGCCGCTGCTTTCCAGCAGGTTCTTATAGGAATAATCGCCGAAATTATACCGAAAATCGATCCCGGCTTTGGCGGTGATATCGGTAAAGATGACCTGGCTTTTCTGGGCCGGGGAAAGCTGACAGGCCAGGATTAGGATTACAATACAGGGGGTATATTTTCGATTTGATGTATTTCTTTTCATATCTGTTTTACGTTGCCCCCGGTTACACCCGGGGTTTTCCCCCGGTTACACCGGGGGTTTTCCCCGGTTACACCGGGGGGGTTCCCCCGGTTACACCGGGGGTTATTCAAATTCAGAGCACTTCGTGCTGGCATTGTAACTCATACATTCATTGTCGTTCATTACACCGCTTCAAGGGTCTTCGACCACTTGAAGGGTTTCAGTCTCATTCATACACTTCATACATTCATAATTCATAATTCATAATTCATAATTCATAATTCATCATTAAATAATTCATGGCACACCGCTTCAAGGGTCTTCGACCACTTGAAGGGTTTCAGTCTCATTCATAATTCATAATTCATAATTCATAATTTCTTCAGAGTGCCATCAACCTTCCTCGTATTATATTCCCTGAGATACTGCTGGTGGTCCGCATCCACGGGATAAATGTCATCCTTTGAAGGAGGGTACGATTTCATGCCATGAAATGGCAGTGGCAACACCGTTTTACCGAAGGCGGTATTAATATCGCCGTCTTTTACCCAGCCAACGCAATGGATCAGAAAATCTCTCTTCCAGCCTTTGGGTAAAGGGGGAAGTCCTTTTTCCGAAAAAGCAACGGAAGTTTCATCCCCTGCATTGCTGATGATGTATTTACTGTCGGCTTCGGTCAGCAGGGGAAGCACATTTCCATACCGTGTATAATCTCCGGAAAGATCACGCCATTTGGCATCCCGGTTTACCTTTGAATAATCAAACCAATGGGGACCATAACGTCCTCCCTTTCTGAATTCCTCCGAAAATCCCCGGTAATGCAGGTCGGCAGAAACAGGGTCAAGTACGTTCGAAACAACCGGTGCCTCACCCCGACTGTCAGAGAAAAAAACCTGGTCCCAGTATATTTCCATATTCGTAAGGATGCGAATACGATGGTCAGCCGTTTTCATCAGTCCCGACAGATCAACGATAACCGTCTTATCCTTACCCATTGGAAATCCGGGGTTGGCTTTCACGGACTTCCATTCCCCGTTTGTACCGATAACCTGGATGACAGGCATTGATACGTTTACAGCCTGCGATTGGGAAATGGCTACATTGATGCTTGCATCGGTGGGAAAGATCCATCCATTCAGGAACAGGTAAAGATTGTCGGTTTGAACGTACCCGGCATCCAGGATCAGCTCATGCATTTCAGTGACTCCCTGGTATTTTCCGGGGATAAACCCGCCAATGTACCGATCATCCTTTGAAGTGATCAGGGGCAGCACATCATTGCCCTGGCCATCCCTGGCTGTAACGGGTATAATTTTTTTCTTTACCTGGTACATTTTTTCGCCGGGAAAAGGGGGAGGCGAAAATTGCTCCGGAACATATATATCCACCGAATCAGGGTGATCTACAACTACCAGCTGAAGCTTGTCGAAATATATGGTTTCCCACAATTCAGAGGTGATTTTCAGGCTATAAAGTCCCTGCTCCGGTTTCAGCCGGTCACCCGGAATCTTTATATAGTCATCCGATGCATCGGCAAATGCATAGGCAGTATTTCCTCCCATGATGCCGAGTGGCATACCGAGACCGCTCCGCCACAGGATATCCTTGGCAAATTCGAATTTTTCCCCGTTCCAGGTGTATAAAAAAGGACATGAGCCCTTCAGGGTTTGCGATTCAATGAGTGATTGGTCCGCACCCGGCAGGAATATATTCTGGGGAACCCCGTTGGTCCATGTGATGCGGATTACATCTGCCTTTGTGCGCCCACCCAGTCCGAAATGAACATTCGGATCGGTTACAACCTGGGTCTGGTAAAGGTCCCCGGCCCTCATTTCCACCTTGGCTCCGATTCCAAAATGGTTGTTTTTGGCGCTTCCGGCCCGCAACCCGACAAGTTTCATATTTACATAATGGTTCAGATTACCCCCGTCATTACGGAGAAGAAACAAACCACCGTTGGCTCCGGCAACCACCACATCGAGGTCACCGTCATCGTTATAATCGAATATTTTCAGTTCATTGACAGAACCGGGTTCATCAGGTAACAGGGTTGAAACATCGTTAAAGCTCCCTTTTCCATCGTTATGATAAAGAAAAAGCCCTCTTGTACCGGTGGATTTTCCTCCCATGATCAGGTCGAGGTATCCGTCATTGTCAAAATCAAAAAACACCGCATCGTTGATCCGCACTTTGCCCATGGCTGAAAAAACAGCCGCAACGTTTTTCACCGGTTCGAAAGTTCCGTTCCCGGTATTCCGGTATAACGCCGGAGTGCCCGCTGCAGCCGGGCAAATGAACAGGTCAAGGAACCCGTCGTTGTTATAATCCCCTACCGCAACTGATTCCGAACCCGCGTTTTTTAATCCGCTTTTTTCAGTTACGTCCTTAAACATTCCCTGTCTTTCATTTGAGTACAGGATATTATTTCCATTTTCATTGATTACGATCAGGTCAATGTCCCCGTCGTCGTCAAAATCCCCGAACGCGGCATCCCTGCTGTTCAGGCCGGTGCCTGCCAGACCCATTTTCTGACCCTGTTCTGTAAATGTACCGTCACCGTTATTCCGGAACAAAAAATTCCCGGTTGAGCCGGCTTCAAAAAGATCCAGGTCCCCGTCATGGTCCGCATCAAAAAACAGGGCTTTGCCAATGGCTGATTTCCCGTTAAGGGCAGATTTTGAGGTAACATCATCAAACGAACCCTTTCCGGAATTTTTATATAAAAGGTCACCTTTGTCGCTGCTCACATACAAATCAGGAAACCCATCATTGTCATAATCCGCAAATACAGCCGTTTTTCCGTCGTCGGCATGCCTGATTCCCGCCTCCGATGATACATCCTTAAACCTTCCCAGCTCGTTGTTCAACAGAAAATGCCGCGATTTGGAAGTGACTGTGTCCATGCATTCCACATACAAATCGATGTCCCCGTCCCCGTCATAATCCATGACATCCGCATGGGCCGGCTTTCCTGCAGGAACCAGGTTCAACCCGGCGGATACTGTTACGTTGTTGAATCTGATTACCTCCAGCAGAGAACCGTTTTCAGGGGTTGCAGAAGCCATCTGCTTGTCAAATGAAATCAGCGGAAAACCGATAAGAGACCCCCCTGGTCCCTTCAGGTCCATAATTCCAGCCTGGTATGGAGAAGTCACTTTCAGGTAATTATGGAAAATGATAAACTGGGTTATTGCATTTTCGGTATCGTTCTTTTTCAGCAGTGATAATGTATTGGAATAATAACCGACTGCCTCTTTGGGGAATTCCGGGAATTGCCTGTGAATGGTCTCCAGTTCTTCAATGGCTTTGTCGGTTTCCTTATTGCGTATGTATATTTCAATGATGTTCAGCCTCGGAACGATGTTTCCGGGTGCATTTTTTATAAGAGCCAGCAGGCTATTTTCCCGCTGGCGGTTTGATTCTTCATCGGATGACTGTGCATATAATTCGGAAAGGTAATAGAGCGATTTGATATGGTCGGGTGCAAAAGTGAGTGCTTCCTTCAATTCACGGATGGCAAGTTCGCGTTCATCATTCATCTGGTAAACGGTGGCAAGGATCAGGCGGATGTCGGGATCTTTCGGATCAATTTTTATGGCTTTTGAAAGCTGTTTTTTTGCCTCATCGTATTTGCCACTTCTCAGGTATGTAAGGCCCAGGTTGGCATATCCCAGTTTCTCCTGCGGCGAAAGTTTGATGTATTTCAAAAATTCTTTTTCCGCTTCGTCCAGCTTAAATTCTTCGAGGTAGGCAATTCCCAGGGTTTGGGTAGTCATGAGTTCCTGGGCCTTTTTCTTGTTTTTTTCTTCTTTGTTCTGGCAACCGGAAATACACAAAGCGAATAAGATGAACAAACCCAGCCGGTAAAATTTAATCAGCTGTAATCCAGATGGTAAACCGCTTTTTTTTGTTTGCATATTGTTAGTCTTTTGGGCTGATTTCATAAAAGGACGAAAGCTAAATTAAACTAATCTGCGGTTACTGTCTCCGGAAGTCCGTTTAATATTTTCATCACTTCAGGAATACCTGTCCGGTTTCCCTTGCTGTCAAACCGGATGGATCCGGTAACACCCTCAAAATGCAGTACAGATAGATATTTTTGAATGTCTTCCCTTTCCGTGCCGGCATTTTTAATAGCCTGGATGAGCACATTCATGCCATCGTAAGCATAAGAGGCAAGTGCATTGGGGGCAGTGCCGTATTTAACCCTGTAGGCTTTGCTGAATGCGCTGAACTTTGCCGAGGGCCAATTTCCTGCAGGTATCCGTATCACATTTATAGCAGGATCTATCGCCTCCGTCGATTGGTCATCCCCTAACCAGGATAGCGATCCATAAATCGAAAGTTTCAATTTCCGCATATTGATTTGATGGATCAGCTTTCTGAACAATGACTCTTTTCCAAAGAGCAGGATACAATTGATCCCTGCTTTGCTGATGCGGTCAAGCAGGGCAGATTCATTCCGGGATGCAGGATTATACAGCAACCGGAGCGGCTCAGGCTTCCCTGATGCACCGGCTCTTTTAACAAAGCTTTCAAGACTAAACCTGGAATCGTAATCGTCGAGGAAAAGGGCGGCTATCCTTACATCCGGGGTTTTGGAATAGACTGTTTGAATCAATGCATCCGCCTGTTGCAGATCATTGGGAACACAACTGTAGTACCAGGGAACAAAAGCCTGTGAAAGTGTCGGATCAGAGGCCCAGGCCGACAGGAAAACAATGCGTGTTTTGGTTGTAACCTGTTCCACCAGGTGCGCATTTCTGCCGTCGTGGGAACCTATAATGGCAGTAACCTCATCATCAAAGATCAGGTTGACGGCTTCTTTCGAACCGGTTCCCCATGGACCTTCCATGGACCGGACCACAAGCCGGAAAGGCTGACCCTGGTAACCGCCCTTTGCATTGGCCTCATATACCGCCAGTTCGGCACCCTGCCTGGCGGATTTCGATTTTTCTTCCGGAACCAGCATTCCGATCTTTACAGTACCCGGCGCTTGTGGCATGACCCGGGTTAAAGCAACAAAAACGAAGAGAATAAAAAATGAAAAACCTCTTTTCATATATCCCTGCCAACCGCCACAGCAATTTTTTTCAGATCGTTCATCATGAGGGAAAATTCTTCCGGACTAAGCGATTGCTGACCATCGCACAATGCTGCTTCGGGATTGCAGTGTACTTCCACAATCAACCCGTCGGCGCCTACGGCAACTGCAGCCCTGGCCATAGCGGGCACCATCCAGCGGTGGCCGGTTCCATGGCTCGGGTCGATAATAACCGGAAGATGGCTGTGACGTTTCAGAACAGGCACTGCACTGAGGTCAAGCGTATTGCGGGTGGAAGTTTCAAAAGTGCGGATACCGCGCTCACAAAGGATGACCTGCTCGTTTCCCTGGCTCAGGATATATTCCGCAGCCATCAGGAATTCCTCAATGGTAGCCATCATGCCGCGCTTCAGCAATATGGGCTTATGCAACATGCCCACTTCTTTTAAAAGAGGATAATTCTGCATGTTGCGGGATCCGATCTGAATCATATCGGCATATTCAGCTACCAGCTCAACCTGCCGGGTGTCCATCACTTCTGTAACCACCGGCAATCCGGTTCTCTTGCTCGCCTCCCGCAGCAGGATAAGGCCTTCTTCACCCAGTCCCTGGAATTTATAGGGTGATGTGCGGGGTTTGAAAGCACCGCCACGCAATACTTTTGCACCCGCCAGGTGAACGGCATCAGCGGACTGGTTCAACTGCTCGCGGTTTTCCACAGCGCAGGGACCCGCAATGATCACCAGGTCGCGGCCGCCGGCAACGACTCCTCGGATATTTACCAGCGTGCCCCCTGGTTTAGTCAGCCGGTTTACCTTGTTTGGTATGGAAAATCCAATTTCAACCGGTACTATGCATGGATTTGTTTCCATTAATGGTTCCCTTTCAAATTAATATCCAGCTTTATTATCGTTTGTACTTGCTATCGGCTTGTCTGTCCGCTGGGTCGGAGTTAATGGCAAGGTTGGGAAAAATTCAAATTTTCCGTTGTTGACGCGGGCCATAAAAATCGGGCTCACGTCATTCCATGAGGCATCAAGAATAATTTTGCCGGTAACTCCCTCATACCCCTGGAATGTTTTCATATCAGTAAGGACGTCGCGGATCAATACCCTGTTTAAACCGGCTTTTTGTGTGGCATCGATGATCAGATTCATTCCATCGTAAGCATGGGCTGCAAATACATCCGGCTCAATTCCGAACCGTTTGGTATAGGATGCCTGAAATGCTTTCAGTTTAGCATTATCCGCCCTGGGATTGTACTGGCACGTAGAAAGCACCCCGTTCGCATCGTTGCCTGCAGTATATAAAAATACCGGATTAACCATCCTGTCGGATCCATATACAGGCTGCTTCATCCCCATCTTACGGATCTGCTGAAGGATCAGTCCCGATTCTTTTGCATTTCCCCAGATCACAATCGCGTCAGGAGATGTTCCTTTTATGTGGGTCAACTGATCGGTAAAAACGGTTTCACCCTCGTTAAACCGTTCCTCGATGATCACGGGATGGCCAAAGTGATTTGCGGAATGCATGAAATGGAGTATTCCAACCCGGCCGTACCGGTTATTCGCCCTGATCACTGCAACCCGCGTATGTTTATCCTTGTTGTAAATGTAATTCGATAAGGCATAGCTGCTTTGCCGGTCATCACTGATTACGCGGATAACCCAGGGAATAGCAGTTTCAGTAAACGTGGGATCGGGATCGCCGGTACATACCATCGGTATTTCAAGTTTCAGGGTAGCACGGATGGCCACATGGGAAACAATGTCGTCAATTGAACCCAGCCAGGCCCATACCTTTTCGTCGTCCATCTTAACTACCTCATTGGCAGCCGCTCCCCATAAACCCACATCATTGTGGATCATTATCTTATAGGGGATACCCCGGTATCCTCCCTTTTTATTGGCTTCTTCAATGGCCAAAGTGGCTCCCTGCAGCATTTGCTTACCCTGGGGTACCATGACCGAACCACTGAGCGGGCCGAGAAATCCGATCCTGACTTCTTTGAGACCTTGGGGGGCCGGATCTTCCCTGCCGGCTCCGTAAAATTCCATGGGCTTGATAAAATGATATATATAAGCCTTCTGGTATTTGTCGTAAGGGAACAATTCATCCGGAACATTCCCGTAGTTCCTGATCTTTTCCTGGCCATAGCCCCATTGTGGGACAAGGAGTACAACCAGCAAAAGGGCCACCAAAATCCTGATTTCGGGTTTCATAATTTGTGTTTAATTTATTTTGGCAATAGCATACATTTCAATTTCCACCAGCAGGGATTCCCAGCAGAGCCTTACCTGTATCCCGGTGCTGGCAGGGAGCGGATCAAGCTGAAGCCAGTTATAGAATGAGGTTCTTATTTTATTGAATTCAACGTAGTCGCGTTCAATATCCCGAAGGTAACAGGTCGTCCGCACTACATCATGCCACGACATGGATTCGGCCGTCAACAGGTTGGTAAGGTTGCGAAATGTTCTCCATAACTGGGCTTTAAAGTCGCCGATATATTCCGCTTTCCCTTCCTCATTTACGCTGGCTGTTCCGGATACGATCAGAATTTTATAACCGCCCAGTTCCAGGCGCAAAGCCCTCGAAAAGGAGGATGGCTTCTGGTAGTTATATGCCTCATTAAGCACCTGCGGCGCATGAACGGCAAATTTTTCAACCGGCGGGCGACTGGCATGTATGGAAGGAAATTTGTAATCCTGTACCTGGCTGTCATCTGTTAAAATCCCCAGCTGTTTCATCTCAATTCTCTCGCCTTCAGTAAGTTTTGAAAGGTCTATCAATAAGGGACTTGTCTTAATTGTTCCGTTAATATCCATTTTATTTGATTTTTATAGTTAGTTCCTGTTTTCTTCCTACTTTATCAATTCTCCGCGACTTACTCCTTTTTCAGTGGCTACCCAAAGGATGCCATCTTTGGCATCCGCCCCGATAATATAATTATGGGCAATGCACGGGCTCATGGGTATTTCTTTCACTGATTTACCATTCGTCACAATGGCCTTTCCGTTCGCATCCTTGTCGTTTTTTTTGTATGTAACCCAGGTTTTCCCGTTAAAGCTGCTTAAGCCCTTGTCGCTGCATATAAACACCACGGAACCATCCGTCCTTACGAAATTTATGAAATTACTGGCAAGACCGCTGTCATGATCAAAATAACCGGTCCAGTTCTTCCCGTCATACCGGCTGATGCCGAAATAGGTGGATACCCATAAGATGCCGTTTCCGTAGGCAGTGGCTGTGGTGATATCATGTACGACACCGTCGTTGGGCTGAAGGTCAATTTCCATATAACCGTCCGGATCAATATAATCCCTGAAGTGTTTCGTTTTTGAATTGTATTCAATCACACCGCCTCCCCAGGCAGCAATGTATACTTTGCCATCACCGGCAGAAACTCCATAGGTCCACGGCTCATGCATCGGCGCATTTTTTTCCGTGAATATCTCCCATTGCTTTGTATATGTGTCATATAGTCCCGCTCCACCGCCTGTAGCTACCCATACGTCTTTCCCGTCGCAATACACGCAGTACACCAGGTCATTGGGCAATCCGCTGTTTAACTGCGTGAAGGTTTCAAATTTGCCGGTGGACCAGCGGGTGAGTCCACCAAGGGTGCCAATCCAAACATCCCCGGTTTGCTTGTTCACATCAATGGACACTACCCCGTTATGGGCGAGGCCATCCTTTGTGGTATAGGTTTTCCATTTCCCGTTTTTATATTCCGCCAGTCCGTCATGGGTGCCAACCAACACACGGTCCCCGTCTATTCTCACCGTATAGGCATGATCCGAAGGCAGGCCATCCTTCATGGTATAATTCCTCCAGTGGCCGTATACCGGCATTGCCTCCGATTCTTTTCCTGCCGGGGCATTTTCACTTTCATGGGAACTGCCTGTTCCGGCTGCTGCCGAATTATCCCCGCCCTCATCCATGAGATTGTTTCCTTTCCGTATAAAGTACAGTCCGGTTGAAAAAATCCCTGCCAGAACAAGAAAGATCAGGGCATATCTAAAATATCGGTTGTTTGGCTTTTTTTCCATTTTTCAGTAATTAGTTTTGTTCGGAATGCGAAGATTGTTTCTTTTTTGTTGCCTGATCATACAAAGGGTCCCTCAACGATTTTAAATAATCGACAAGGTCATTCAGATCATTTTTAGTGAGGTCGTTGACAATACCATGCTGCTCGGTCTTTCCGTATTTAGTCCATATTTCCTCCAGGGTGACCGCCCGCCCGTCATGCAGATACGGCGCCGAAGCAAAAAGATTATAAAGTCCGGGAGTATCGAAATACGTAGAATCATCCGATTTTGCCAGCGTAGCTACATAGGTCATCTGTTTATTTGTATAGTAAGGCGCCGGATGGCAGGTAACACATCGGTTGAGCGGGGCAATTTCATCGCCGTTAATATCCTTTGTGCGCTCAAAAATCATCTTTCCCCGCAGCTGTGCTTCGGTCAATTCCCCGGCGGGATTATACTGAAGATTGGGAGGATTGGGAATACCTCTCATGATATAGGCGACGATGGCATCCAGATCCTCATAGCTGAACGCTTCAGTTCTTGTAAGCACCGTTGAAAACCGCATCCCGTCCTGCTTGTAAACCGACTGGTTTTTGCCTGTCCATTTATAGGGCGGAGTATCACCCACATTCCGCAGCGACATTGTATTCGTGATATTGCGTCCCATGTCTTTTGATGCCATGTTATAGATCAGACCATCTTCATGGGCGTCGGGATGGCAGGTGTAACAGGAATATTGATTTTGAAACGTGCGTCCGGCATTATTGAAAAGTCTGCGCCCTTTCCGTAATTCGGTAATTCGCCGGGGACCTCCCAAATCGATAGTATACAGCGTTTCCATGGTGGAGGTACTGATCGCACGAATTCTGTCTTCAAGGTGCTCGGCCACATATAAAGTTGAACCGTCGGGCGAAAGAGCAAGCCCCTTGGGATTTGCGCCGGTGGAAATCCTTTTTATCACGAACCGGCCGCTAAGGCCCAGGTGATTGGCCATTTGCTCCAGCATAGCCGGTGTAGCTGATTTTACGATGGACCGTACAGTATCGATGCTGATCACAGAAATACAGTTGACGCCGGAATTGGAAATAAAACCCTTTTTGCCATCCGGAGTTATTACAATATCGAACGGGTCGGCATAATAGGAATTGGGTTCATCGAGCAGCAGTTGTACGGTGCGGCCGTCGGCGACCTGCTCAATAACACCAATCCCTTCAGTCATCATCCAACCCCTGTCAACCTGAAGGGTGGGTATGTTATTTTTCGGCCGTATCAGGGTTACCATCGCCAGGTCACCGGATGGAGTAAAGGCGGCATTTTCCATCATATAGGCCGAGCGGATGTTTTTGTGTTCTGCCACACGGTGTGTTTCGGCATCCACACAGGTTAATTCGCTGTAAACCGGTTCACCGTAAGGTTTGATAATTGCCCTCCGGCTGGTGACATACATCAGCCCTCCGTCAGGTGACATTTGGATTCCCGTGGGATTATTGCCGGCCGACAGCCTGTTGTTTTCCTCTCCGGTCTGCAGGTCAAGGATAGAAATATCGGAGGAAAAGGAATTTACAGCAAAGAGAAAACGTCCATCGGCGGATAAGGACAATCCGGCCGGTCCGTTCCCGGTTTTAAGGGTGCCGGTTACTTTGGAGGAAGCCAGATCAATAACGGACACGTTGTCGGACCACTGGTTACTCACATAAGCTATCTCCTCCTTCTTACCGAGAACAATGCTATGAGGATGCCTTCCAACGCCAATCTTTCTCAGGATTACTTTTTTTTCCGCATCCACAACCAGCAACATATCAGCATCCTGGGCGACAACATATAACCGTTTTCCGTCAGGGGAAACCTCAAGGTTAAACGGGGATACATATTCGCGTGTGATCAGACGTGCAGTTACCCGGTTATTCTGTACATAGAGATGACATGAAATACAGTTCAGGGGATGATCCTGTGTAGCGGTCATGTAATTCACATGGCCCCTGGCCCATTTATGCAACGGAAATGAAAGAATAAATGCAAAGAGAATTGCACCACTGAAAATCACTAATATTTTTACGCGTTTTTTCATACTATTCCAATTCAATGTCCTTCTCATCGATTGTTTTGATGTGGACAGGTATCATAACCGGTGGTTTCTTAACAGCAAAAGCAACTCTGTTTTCAGGAGCCAGTTCATGGTCTTCATGGCAGCCGATGCATCCTCTTCTTTCATTGGGGCGCAGCCATATCCATGCACCGGGTCCGCCCACAATATTTCCCTTTTCATCCAGGGTTTGAATTCGAACGGGGATATCTGCAATGGCTTTCAGATAAAAAGAACCGTCCTCCTCAACCTTCACCTTTCCGAATGAGGCATTAATTCCAAGCACTTCTATCTGTGTGGCTTTTTTACGTGAGGGCGACCGGGTATTCAACAGGTCGGTAAAATTGATATCCTGGCACATCAGCAAACCGGTTTTTACCTCCATATCCACTTCACTGGGAAGCAACCGGGGACGTGCACTTGCTTCCGCAGCCACCACATCAACGAGGTTGCATGCCGGATCACTGTAAATTGGTTTACCCAAGAGGCCGGTTTTTGGGTCACATTCATATAGCGCATACGTCTCATTGACATTGTTCCGGTAGGAAACCAGCAATTTACCGGCAGACGTCGGAAAAACACTCTCAAAGTCACCTGTGTTGGATGTCAGCCGGGCGTATGTATGAAAAGGACTGTTCTGATGAATGATAGCAACCTGTCCATTATTGGGGTGGAGAGTATCGGAATCGATAAAGTAAATGAGCCCGTCCGCCGTTTCCCATACGCTGCCTGTTATGTTTCTTCCCGGATTGTCATTAAAAAAAAGGTCGCCTTTTGTGCCATCAGGACGCAACACAAACAACACAGGCCGCTCTCTTGCAGGATACACCTGGTTGCTGAAAGCAAGAATGCGGCCATCCTTTAGCACTGTGGCAGCAAAATCATTATGCGGATGAAAAGTGATCTGCCTGACATCGGTACCCTGCAAATTACAGGTAAACAAAGCGGTTCCTGCTCCAAGAGTATCCTTTGCCGGGGCCTTGCTGTAGGCTATCCTGTCACCGGGCAGATAAACGGGGTCAGTGCAGTTTTCCGAACTGGAAGTGATTTGCCGGGAAACAGAGCTTTCCAGTTCCATCTCCCATATCTGCCATGAATCGCTTTTTTTACGTTTTCCGTTGAAAAGCATAAACCTGCCGTCATAAGATATCCTGGGTGCACGGGCTGAATAGAAACTATCCGTAAGTATCTGATAAGTACCGGAGGGATTTTCGAGGTTAAGGGATGAAATTCTGCATTCGGGAGATGAAGCTATCTTTTCCGTAACAAGGATCAAGTCCCCTGCCGGACTCTCCTTGCAGGAGAACGCAAGATATCCCGCCATACTCATTAACAGTATTGAACTGAGAAAACTGGTTGCCTTCTTTAGCATGGCTGTAAAACTATTGTGGTTCTCTGATTTCGAGAATCTGGTTGCACTTAATATTTTCCAGTTTCTGGGTTTTTCCGGATGGCCATTTGATTTCAATAAAATTTGCCATTTCGTGCTTTGCCATCCCAAAAAGAACCCTCGGATCATTTTGCGAAAGATATCCTGTGGTGCTTCTTTTCTGTATTGTCTGAACCAGTGAATCAGCGGTTACTTTCACAATGGCTCCGATCGCATCGCGGTTGCTGGATGTTCCAACCAAATTAAGGATTAACCAGTTGTTTTCATTTCCCCGGTTATTCCGCAGGAAAACAGCTTTGTCATTCAGATTGACGATGAATATGTCGGGATCCCCGTCGTTATCATAATCTCCAACGCAGGCACCCCTTCCGACAAGCTCTTTCTGAAAATACCCACCTCTTTCAAGAGATACATCCTTGAATTTTCCGCCGCCTTCGTTTTCAAAAAGCTGATCTTCCTGGCCGTAAAGATGTTTTAGCGCACCATTTGTTTTGAATATATCCTGGTCCCCGTCATTGTCATAATCCAAAAAGGAAGACGACCATCCCACAAATTGAGCGGCAGCTGTGGAAATACCCGAAGCATTCCCTTTCTCTGCAAAAACACCGTTGTTCAGATTCTCATACAGCGAGCAATAGGAATCATCGGAAACAAACAGATCCATCAGTCCGTCACTGTTGAAATCCGCAAAGTCAACCGACATGCTTACCGTAGCTTCACCAGCCTGGCTGAATGCGGTCCCTGAAAGGGTGCCGAGGTCGACGAAACGCCTGCCCTTTTCATTATGCCATAGATAATTGAGTGTATGGTCATTGGCAACAAAAATATCCATATAACCATCCCCGTCATAGTCGGCAGCGCCCACTCCCATGGCCCGTCCATCTTTATCGGTAATTCCCATAGCGCTGGTTACGTCTTCAAATGTTCCGTCACCCTTGTTGTGATACAGCACATCCGGCTGGGCGTCATATGCCATCGGACCCGGAAATCCGTCAGGTGCGTAGTAGTATTTATAGTTTGGATCAAATTCAAGATAGTTTCCAACATAAAGATCCAGGTACCCGTCGTTGTCATAGTCAAGCCATACAGCGCCCACGGTGGCTTCATTTCCCCCGGATACACTGGCCCGTTTCGAAACATCTGAAAAAGTGCCATTCCCTTTGTTTTTCAACAAAACATTGCCGTTAAAATTGCTCAGGTAAAGATCGGGGAAACCGTCATTGTTATAATCCCCTACGGATACTCCCATGGTATACCAGGAACCGCCAACGCCTGCCTTTTCTGTAACATCTTTAAAAGTGCCGTCTCCCAGGTTCCGGTAGAGATGATTTGTAGCGGCTTCAGCCGGCTGCTCTCTCTTGCTGAATCCTTTTATCCAGGTACCGCTGCATACGAAAATGTCAATGTAGCCGTCTTTGTCATAATCGAGAAAAGCAGCCCCGCCGCCAACGGATTCGATGATATTGTTCAAATCATCATCGCCGATTGAATGTTTGAAATTAAGGCCCGACTCTTTTTCAATTTCCTGGAAATACTCATTATTGGAGGCCGGCAGGGAAGCATTTAGCTTTTGCGAAGAATCCGGGGACTTTTTGTTTGCCTGTTTGCATCCTGCAAGTGTTAAAATAAAAAGGAACAGGAAAACAATCATCCTGCATTCGAGGGGAATGCCTTTGGTTTGTGTTTTTTTGTAATGAGAGTGCATTTAGGGTTTATTTAGGGTTCATTCTGTTTTTATCTATGGTTCCTTAATTGTAATTACCTGGTTAGCGGGAATATGCTGAAGTACCTGCGACTTTCCCGAAGGCCACCTGATTTCAATTTTATCGGCCTGGTTGCTTTTTCCAAGTCCAAAATGCATCCGCGGATCATTTTGGGAAAGGTAACCGGTGGTGCTTCTCTTCTGGGAGGTTTGTATTTTGCCGCCTGACGTTACTCTCACCCTGGCTCCTATTCCGTCGCGATTACTGGTTTGTCCCACCAGTTTCAGCTGCAGCCAGTTATTTTCATTCCCCTTGTTATTTCTTAGGAACTTACCTTCATTGTTCAGATTCACAATGTAAATATCAAAGTCGCCGTCATTGTCATAGTCACCCAGACAAGCGCCCCGGCCTACAAATTCCCGGCTAAAATATTCACCCCGTTCTGCCGAGACATCTTTGAATTTGCCTCCCCCGGTATTTTCAAATAACTGATCCTGGTGCCCATACAAATGTTTAAGCGCTCCGTTTGTTTTAAATATATCCTCATCCCCGTCATTATCATAGTCAACAAAGGAGGAGGACCACCCAACAAACTGTGCTGCAGCCATTGATATGCCGGCAAAGTTTGCTTCATCCGAAAATATTCCGTTTCCCAGGTTTTTGTACAGTGAACAATAGGAATCGTCTGATTTGAAAATATCCATCAGCCCATCCCCATTGTAATCGGCAAAGTCAACCGACATGCTGATCGTAGCCTCGCCGGCCTTGCTGAAAGCCGTTCCTGATGGTGTGCCCACATCCACGAATTTTTTTCCGCCTTCATTATGGAAAAGGTAATTCAGCGTGTGATCGTTGGTCACATATATATCCACAAAGCCATCATCATCATAATCAACAGCACCAACACCCATGGCCCGGCCGTTCGTATCCGAAATTCCCATGGCGGCGGTATTATCCGTGAAAACGTCATTTCCCTCGTTATGGTATAACAAATCGGGCTGGCTGTCATAGGCATCGGGAGCCGGAAACCCGTCGGATGCTTCAGGATATTTAAATTCCGGATCAAAATACAGGTAATTGCCTACAAACAGATCCAGCAACCCGTCATTGTCATAGTCCATCCATACCGCTCCCACGCTGCATTCATTTCCTTCTATCGTTGCCTTTTTTGAAACATCGGTGAATGTTCCGTTGCCATTGTTCTTGTATAGAATATTGGGACCGTAATTGCATACATAAATATCGGGATAGCCATCGTTGTTATAATCTCCGATTGTAATTCCCATGCTGTAGGCTCCGTCACCGTCCACACCCGCATTAGCGGTAACATCTTCAAAAGTGCCATCCTGTTTGTTATGATACAGCCGGTTTCCCGATGATCCGGACTGTTTGTCAGGGTGATTAAATCCCTTCAGGTAAGTCCCGCTGCAAACATAGAGATCTATATACCCATCCTGGTCATAATCCAGGAAAGCGGCACCACCCCCAACCGATTCTATGATATTGCTCAAATCATTGTCCCCGATCGAATGAACAAAATCAATTCCAATCTCCTTGCTTATTTCCTGGAAATATTCTTTATTGGCCGGTGGTACTGAAACCGAAGACGCCTGGGAAGCATCACCGGATTTATGCCCGTTTTTACAGGAAGGCATAAACAGGATGAGCAAAAGAAGGCATAATTTGTCAGGTTTCATTGATCAGGGTTTGCACACAGCGACAATGTATGTTGCCGGTATTAAAAAGCGATTAAAATGATATTAAAAGGGGATTAAATTCCATATGCAGATATTGTAGAGACAAGGCAATGCCTTGTCTCTAAGAATGCCATCTCTTAACCAATTTTTTTAGTTGCCGGGAAGTAAAATAGTTACGGTAGTCCCGGCATTCAATTCAGAGGTTACCGTAAGCAGGCCGTTGTGATTTTTAATGATCTGGTTAACCAGGGAAAGTCCGATACCAGTGCCTTTTAAGGTCAGTGCGTTTTTACCCCGGTAAAAAGGCTCATAGATACGGGAAATATCTTCCCGCGAAATGCCAATACCCCTGTCCCCGAAGATAACGCCAATCTGGTTTTCGACGTACTGCAAGCTGACAAGCACTTTGTGATCTTCTGAATATTTACAGGCATTATCAATAATATTGGAAACGGCTACCTTTAATAATGACTCATCCCCGGCCACCAACATCTGGTCATAGTCAAGGGAAGGATCAATTGAAATGTGTATTTGATAATGAGAATTGAACCGGAGCATTTCTTCCTGCACATCCCAGAGAATCTCGTCGATCCGGATCTTATGATTAAAATTCACCGGCCCCTCGGCGCTCGTACGCGCGATAAGCAATAACCGGTTTGACAGGTCAATGAGCGACCGTATATCATCAAGAACCGAACCCAGGGCGCTTTTATATTCTTCCGTGGAACGATCTTTCATCATCAGCACTTCGAGTTGACCATTGATGGAAGTTAACGGCGTTCTCAATTCATGGGAGGCGTTTGCTATAAATACCTTTTGAACCGCAAAAGCGGTTTCAAGGCGTTCAAGCATATTGTTGAAGGTTTTTGCCAGCCGTCCGATTTCGTCGGTTCCATTGCCTTCGTATATCCGTAAATGGAGGCTTGTAATTGTAATTTCCTCTACTTTTTTAACCATATCCGAGATCGGCTTCAATGCCCTTCCCGAATAAAGCCAGCCCGTAATAAAAAACAGCAGCAGGCTGATTAAACAGACGGCGAATAAAATGATCCTTAATTTTGAAAGGTATATGGAGCCTTCAGTATCCGTCGCTGCTGCGATCACAACATAACGGTCATTGCCTGCCGCATACATTGTACCCAGCACTTCAAAGGGTTCCTGCATATAATGCACCTCCGCCCCCGTCCGTACCTTGTCTATAATTTCTTTCTTTAAATCAATTGCCTTATCGGCATCCGTACTGTAAATTATTTTATTTCCTGAACCGAGGATAATAATCCTCTCGTTGTGAAATTTAACCGGATTTTCATTCTGGATATTGTTTACAAGGGCAACATCCATTTCATGGACGATCAGGAAAAGTTTGGCTGTATTCCGGGCCTTATCTCTCAGCCGGTTATAGAAATCATCCTGGCGAAAGCCAACCGAAGCATAAAATATGGCAAGAGATGCGATGATCATTACGGCTCCTCCTGACAGGAGAAACTGAAATGTTAACCTGGTTCTGATTTGCATGCTATATTTCTCCAAAAACATAGCCAAACCCAACTTTGGTATGGATCAGCTTGTTATCGAAACCCTTATCGATTTTCTTTCGAAGAAAATTCACATACACGTCAACAATGTTTGATCCGAAATCAAAACTGACATCCCACACTTTTTCGGCAATATCGTTGCGCGATAATACCCGACCCGTGTTTCTCATGAAATATTCAAGCAGGGTAAATTCCTTGGCGGTGAGTTCAATATTCCGGTCTCCCCTTCGAGCCAGCTTCCGGTCAAGGTCAAGTTCCAGATCTTCATGCACAAGCTTGTTAGCGGGGGCATTGGTAAGTCCGCTCTTTTTTAACAAAACCTTTACCCGGGCGAGCAATTCCCTGAATTCAAATGGCTTAACCAGGTAATCATCGGCCCCGGCATCAAAACCGTTTATTTTGTCATCCGTTGTACCCAAAGCGGTGAGCATAAGCACGGGGATATCGGGATTTTGTTTTTTCAGCCTCTTGCACAATTCCAATCCGCCAATCCCGGGAATGATAAGATCCAGGATATACAGGTTAAAGTCGGTTTCCTTTGCTAGATTTTCCGCTAATAATCCGTCATGAATAGTCTCCGCTTCATAATTGTTCTCGTGGAGGCCACTTTTTATAAATGAAGCTACCTTTGGCTCATCCTCTACAATCAATATCCTCATTGATCCCGATTATTTCATTAAAAAATATATGCTTCGACAAATCGTAAATCGTAATTTCTTCTTCTGCAAATTTAAGTATATACACTAATTAAAAACTGTATTCCTGTAGATTTCATACAATTGGCCGTATTTTTCAGAATCCTTGCCGGGAATGTATTCTTCATACCGGTTTTCGGTTGCGCTGAATGCCTCTTCAACCGATTTGTAAACTCCGGTGGCAACAAAGGCCATCAACGCAGCGCCAAGAGCGGTGGTCTCTTTCATATCGAGCGCCCTCACCGGAATACCTAAAACATCTGCACGAATCTGATTCCATAGCCTGTTTTTTGATCCTCCTCCGACGCAAATCAGGTTTTCTGCCTTATATTTTCCGGCCTGTTCCAATTTCTCAAGTCCGTTCCTCGCATAAAAGCACAGAGCCTCCAGTGTAGCCCTGTAAATGTGAGCCCTCCCGGTTTCATGTGAAAATCCGGATTATATTCTCCTTTATTTCCTGAATATCCTCCCGGAAATAATTCCGGTATGACAGTTACCCCTCACATCCCGGCAAAATTTCACCCGCTTCGCGTGATCATGGTGTTGTATTTTGCGCTGGTCTCTTCAATATCCGGATATAGCAAACGGCCAATCCATTCCAGGACTCCGGAAGCAACCCATTGAACACCGGGATTCACCAATCCGGTCCTGCTGTCGAGTTCAATTGTTATCCCGGATCCTCTTTGTGGTACCTGGAAGGCTTCCACCGGAGTTCTTACCATAAGCACTTCCCAGGTGCCCGAGCTCAGTACTGGTTGGTTAACGCCTGCGCCGGAACCGACCAAAGCAAACTGGGTATCATGCCCGGCAGCTACAACAGCCACGCCGGTTTGAATGCCAAGCGATGCAGCGGCCCTTTCAGTTATCCCTCCAATGATAGTTCCCGGTTCAACCAGGGGCGGAAATATCGATGTATCTAAACCGAGCGGTTGCAGAATTTCATTGGAAAAGGCTCTTTTTTTAAGATCGGTAAGCATGGATGTTCCCGCCATGGTGGCATCGGTAACAAACCGGCCTGTCAATCTATGAAGAACCAGGGAAGGCATCAGGGCATAAAAATCCATTGATTCCAATACGTCGGGCCTATTCTCGCGCAGCCAGATCAGCTTATAAATTGTATTGAAAGGATAGGATTGAAGTCCCGAAATCGCATAAAGCCATTCCGGGTCAAAGTACCTGCCCGCATTTTTCTCCACTTCCCCCGTCCGGCTGCATTGCCATGAGATCACGGGATAACAGGGCGTCCCGTCTTTTTTCACGGCCGCTCCGTCTACTCCAAATGTGGTTACCGTAACAGCAACTATTTCCGTATTCCCTAGTCCCACTGCAGATTTTCCGGCTGCAAACCGACATTTTTTCCCAGATCGCATCGATATCCCATATCAGTCCCCCCGCATAATCAGGATCAGGCACAGTTTCATTCGCAAGGGAATGGGAAGCGATGATCTTTCCCGCTGTATCCACAAGACACGCCTTTACGTTTGTAGCACCACAGTCGAGAATCAGAACCGCTTTCATAAATTATTTGTATGAAACTTTAAGGATTGAAAAAGAAAATGCATCGAGGGTTATTCCGAATTTTTTTCCTTTCAGGGTAAAGTTCTTCCGGACAGGTGTTAAAGCCAACGGGGATTTCAGCGAATTGACCATTTTGGGATCCCGGCTGGCAAGTACCTGCTCAATGGCATTTTTCTCAAGGGAATTCAAGCCCTCAATGGAAAAATCGAGGGTCACCGGCTTTGAGGAAGTATTCACCATTTTAAGGATGATTTCATGTGTTTCTTTATCCAGGCATGAAGTGATATACAAACTGTCCTGTCCGCTGACAGCAGCACCATTCCGGAGAGCCGGAACAACCGTTGTCCCCCTGTTCGTGGAAAACATTTTCTGGACATAATAATTCGGGGTTCCATAGGATTTTAAATTATCAAACCATATAAGATCAGGGCTCCATTGCCATCCCTCAATGTTGGCAAACAAGGGAGCATACGACGCCATGTATACAACATCTGCATTGCGCTCCAGTCCGGTCATGAACGCAGCCTCAGCCAGCGCGGATTCCCAGTTGTTTTTGTTCCCGGCAACATTGGTTAATGTAGTATGGGCAGCATATTCACCGGCAAAAACTTTGGGCCCCTTCCGGTCATATTTATCATACCGGGCAGCGTTTTGCCGGAACCAATCCGGACTCCGGTAATAATGCTCATCAACCAGGTCTGCATCGAGCTTTCGCAATTCCGACCATGAGAAGTCGAACAAGGGACCATCCGGAGCGGGACCAGAACCCGAAACAAGCTTGATTTCGGGATATTTCTTTTTTAGGATGGCTGAAAAAGCGGCGTACCGTTCAATATATTGCGGACCCCATTGTTCATTCCCGATTCCGATCATTTTAAGATTGAAGGACAGGGGATGTCCCATTTCTGAACGTACCTTGCCCCACTTGCTTGTAACCGGACCGTTTGCAAATTCAATCAGGTCAAGAACATCCTGGATATATGGATCAATGTATTCCATAGGAACCAATTCCGATGAATTATACTGGCACGCCATACCGCAATTCATAATGGGCAAGGGCTGTGCACCAATGTCCTCGGCAAGCAGAAAATATTCGTAAAATCCCAGCCCGAACGACTGGAAATAATCCGGTGTCAGCCGGTGCGCAAATTCGGTATTCCACCGGTTGATAATCAGCTTGCGATCTGCCGGATCGCCCAGGGTGTTTTTCCATTGATACCTGTTAGGAAGCGTGCGTCCCTCCACGATACATCCGCCCGGAAACCTTATAAATCCCGGTTTCATATCGGCCAGAAGCTGAACAAGGTCCTTTCGGAGGCCGTTCGGGCGGTTTTTCCAGGTGGCTTGTGGAAATAAGGACACCATGTCGATATCCACTTCACCCTTACTTGCGAGGCATACCGATAGCCGTGCTTTAGCATTTGAAGCAACAGCAGTAAAGGTTGTTTTATAGCTTTTCCAATCCCTGCTGTTCACCTCTATGCCGGTATGTCCCAGGATTTTACCCGTGGAATCGATCAATTCAACCCGTAATCGTGCTTTTTCATTCGTGCATAACCTGGCTGAAACGGAAAAAACACAAGAATCTCCTGCCTGTACACCAATGCCCCTGAATCCCTCATTAATAATTCCATAAGGTGTATCGCCGGCATATTTCTGTAACCTCACATAATGCGAATTGACTTCCTGCTCGTCATTTAATATAAGGATACTGCCGGCGGAGTTGTCGTTTGTCGTTGTTTTCCAGCCCATGAAAGGGGAATCAAATTCAAATGAACGGTTCTTTATCATCTCCGCATACAGTCCACCGTCCGCTGCAAAATTGATATCCTCAAAAAACAATCCCCATAAGGTAGGCTGAATGTCGGCAATGGGATTACCCGCATGGATCACCACGGTTTGGCGATCTTGCGGATATATATTGGATATCAATCCATAAACCAGTATGGAAACAATAAAGAGGACCCTTTTCATCAGGTTATTTTTTAATTATTACTTCTTTCCCTGAATAAGCAATTTCAACAGCCTGTTTAGCCGGCTCCACCCCGGTGCCGTTCTTCGAACTCACCCAAACAATCCGGAAAGTACGATCCTTTAACATACCGTCAAAATCGCCTTTTCTAGCCCCGATGGTAAGCGATTTTTCAGCTTCATTCCATGCCATCGGAATAATGGAATATTTTCCTTTTTCATAGTTGTACGTGTCGTTCTCATCTTCATACAGGCTGAATTCAGCATTGTTACCCGCATAAACCCTGATTTCCAGTGGATCAGCCGCTTTCTCCGTGGCATACTGCAGGTAGGGACCCATGGGTACGATAGAACCCGCTTTAACATACAGGGGAATCGTTTCAATAGGCGCGGAAGCATCGATTGTCTGCCCCCCGTCAATAAGTTTTCCAGTCCAGAAATCATACCAGCCGGCTGACTTGGGCAAATATACCTTCCTTGTTTTCTTGATGTTCTTGCTGTCGGGAACACTGTATAAACGCGTGGTAACCGGATTTACAAGAAATGCGGGGCCAAACATGTACTGATCGGGAATCGATTGGATGTTCCCATCTGTCCGGAAATCAAAAGCGAGCGACCGCATGATCGTATACCCCTCACTGGTAACCTTCCAGGATAGCGAATAGATGTAAGGCAACAGGCGATAGCGCAGATTATCATATTTTAAAAGGATGGCCTTGGTGGGTGCATCCCAGTTATCGGAGAACAAGGCTCTTTCTCCTTTTCCATGAATTCGGAAGATGGGACTGAATGTTCCGAACTGGAACCAGCGGGTGAACAGCTCACGGTTAATCGGAGCAGACCAGTCAGGTGCCTGCCAGTGGTAATGATACCCGCCGATATCGGACGTCCAGAAAGGGATTCCGGATGCACATGAATTGATTCCCTGGGGAATTTGATTACGGTAGGCATTCCAGGTGCAACTGATATCCGACGACCACAACGTAGCGGCATTCCGCTGTTGACCCGCAAATGCCTGGCGAATCAGGAAAAAGGCCCTTTTGTTTTCAATGTCCCTTCTCCAGTAGGTGTATAAGCCTGTGGAGTGCATCAGGGCATAGGTATTAAAATAATCAATTCCACGGCCAATGGCAAAATTGGCCTGGCGCCGGGCATCAATTTCATTTCCATTATCCGGTTCACACTGGTCAACCCACCAGGCATCCCAGCCATAGCGCTCGGATCAGACTGTCTTTTGCCTGCTGCCAGTAAAGGGCTCGTGCCTGCGGATTGTGGGCATCGTAATAGCTGTCCATTAAATGGGTCATTACATTGTCCCACAGAATATCCGTCATTCCGCCGGAATGTGCCATCTGGCTGAAGGTATTCGTCCCTTTTGAAAAAACAGGCCATATCGATATCATAGCATGTATGTTTGCTTTGTGCAGTTCATCTACCATAGCCTTCGGATCGGGATACCTTTCGGGCCACATAACATGCGATCCGATTACATCCGGCTCCCAGTAAAACCAGTCCTGAACAATGCAGTCAACCGGTATCCTGCCGTTCCGGTATTTGTCCTTTACGGATAAAACCTCAGCCTGGCTCTTGTACCTGTCCTGTGACTGGAACAAGCCAAAGGACCATTTCGGAAACATCGGCGCTTCCCCTGTGGCATCACGAAAGGATGCAATGATGCGGTCAAATTCAGGACCGTAAAAAAAATAATAATCCACCATGTTGCCACTTTCTGATGTGTATTTAATTTTGGTATTGTTCTCCTCGGCACCGTAAAATTTTGACGGAGAATAATTATCCCATAAAAGACCGTAACCGCTTGTGGAAAGAAGAACCGGTATGGCACCGGTCATGTAACGGATCAGCAGATCCTGGTTACGCCCTTTGTAGTTGATGGATAATGAATCTTCCGGATGACAGCCCAATCCGTACAATGCCTCCCGCATGGGGGAATCAAATTTTGATTCGCAGTTGTATACCGGTATGCCTGCAATTGTAGCGGGGGTCATGGATTTATTATGATCCTGATCCTCACTGAGGATTGTCCTGCCGTCCAGGTCAGTAAACTTAACCGAATTCGTCTGCTTATTGACAATTACCTTTACGCTGGCTGTAGTGACAATGACTTCACCTGTATTTTCAGTGACGGTAAATGCAGGAACAGTGTTCCAGGGATTTACCACCACAAGTGACTGTTTATCCAGGAACAGGGGTAGTGTTGTATACTTGATCTCGATCACGTTTTCGCTGCATACCTTCACCTTCATAAGGCCTGTATCCAGGGTAAACTGTATGCCGTCATCCACCTTCTGCCACGATACTACAGAAGCCTGAAGGCAGGTGCCTGCAAAGAACAGGGCAAATGTTAAAACGATCAGTTTCGGTTTCCAGGTAAAGTTTTTCATGGTTTGATATTTATTGTTGCGGTTATGTGCATGTACCAAACAAATATAATGTTAGTTTTATGAAAACCAATCATGATGGAAAACCGAAAATACAACTGGCGATTTCTGTTGATTACATCCTTTGTTACGGCAATGGGCGGATACCTTTTTGGATTTGATATAGCAGTCATTACAGGGGGACTACCCTTTCTCAGGGATCAATTTGGCCTGGATGCATTCTGGGAAGGGATTACGACCGGAACACTTGCGCTTGGTTGTATAGTCGGTTGTGTGATTGCAGGCAGGGTTGCTGATAAATACGGCAGGAAGCCCGGCTTATTTACTGCGGCATCCATCTTTTTTGTTTCATCGGTTTGCATGGGACTTGCCCCGTCTTTATCGTGGTTCATCTCCTCACGGTTTTTTGCAGGAATCGGAGTAGGAATGGCGTCCATGCTTTCGCCGATGTTTATTGCAGAGATAGCCCCGGCTGAAGTCAGGGGCCGCCTGGTGGCGATTAACCAGCTAACCATTGTGCTGGGCCAGGTCATAACACATTTCGAAAATTACCAGCTGCGAAATAACGGGCCGGAGTCGTGGAGATGGATGTTCGGACTCGGCACAGTTCCTTCCTTCCTGTTTTTGGCGGGTGTGATGATTCTCCCTGAAAGCCCGAGGTTTCTTCTGCGCATGGGCAAGGAAAAAGAAGCCCGGAAAGTTCTGGGCCGTGTGGGAGATAATGAATTTATCGAAAGCACCGTTTCAGCAATTCGTGATACGTTGACAAATGAAGTAAAGACAAACCTGCGCGGACTGTTTACAAAAGCAATGCTGCCGTTAATGGCGGTGGGGATCGGACTTGCTGTTTTTCAACAGTTCTGTGGCATTAATGTGGTTCTCAACTATACGACCAATATTTTTAAAAGCATCGGGGCCAATTCATCGGAACAGCTGCTGCAGGCAGTTTGGATCAGCCTGATCAACCTTTTGTTTACACTGATCGCCATGTCGCTGGTAGATAAATTCGGAAGACGACCCCTGATGATGGGCGGCTACGGAATATTGTCGCTGCTGTATATCGTTATCGGTTACCTGTTATTCCATAAAGACGGAAATGCGCTGCCCCTGTTTATTTTTCTTGCAACAGGAACCTTTGCAGTTACCCTGGGCCCCCTCACCTGGGTGCTGATTTCCGAGATATTCCCGAACAATGTCAGGGGCAAAGCCATTTCTGTGGCTGTCATTTTTCTATGGTCTGCATATTTTGTTCTTGTTTCCACCTTTCCGGTTATCGAGAAAGAAGTATGGCGACGCTGTCGCCTTTTGGGCATATGCTGTAATCTGTGCTGCAGGATTTGTGTTCATATGGCTGAAACTACCCGAAACCAGGGGCAAATCACTGGAAACGATCGAGAATGAGTACATGGAATCGAAGGCGTAATTTGCGCCTTTGGCGCATGTATGTTTTAAACGCAAAGTCCACGGGAGGGTATCCCTCCAACCTCAGAACAGATAACTTTACAAAGAATTGAATAAACGAGATACCCCAAATTTTTAACGCAGAGCTCGCGGAGTTAATTCGCAAAGCGCGCCAAGTTTTTTGAGGCGTTTGCTTTATCAAGATCGCTGAGATTAACGACTCTATATTTGCGCAAACTCCTGGCTACGAAGTGGCCTGACCTCAATAACCGTGGATAAAACACACGGATGCGAATGAGCGGCAAAAAAGGTGCGGTTGCCGCCACTTTTAGTTTTTATCTTTTAGTTTTTCACTCAATTTCTGTCAGCCTAAAACTTTTCTGTTTCCGGAAATGCAAGTTCGCCATCCAAAACCTTCTCAATGACCTGTATTAAATTTTCAGATACATTGTTTTTGTTCACAAATCCCATAAACCCGGCTTCTATTAGTTTTTTGATATAAATGCCATCATAATACATGGTAATGGCAATCAACTTCGGTTTTATTCCGTGCGAACTGAGGCGTTTTGCAGTTTCCATACCATTCAGCCAGGGCATTTCAATATCCAGGAGGATCAGGTCGGGATCATAATTATCAATTACTTCAAGAAGGGCGGGGCCGGATGTAAATGCCGCCACAATTTCGTACTGATCCTGTTTTGAAAGATAGGTGGTAATTGCTTCCAGGAATATCGGATTGTCATCAACCACAATGAGTTGTATTTTGTCCGTCCGGATCATTTGCAAATTCTATTTTTAACTCCTGGCAATGTGCCATCATGAGTACTAACACCAAAGGTTCTCTGCAATTCATTGAATATATCCAGGAGGTTTTCGGATTGCTGGCAAATGATGCGCGCATACGATCTTATCTCCTCTTTCGTGTTGCTATCGGAATACAGGATTTGGGCAAATCCCATTATTGCATTCAAAGCTGTTCTAACTTCATGGTTTACATCAGATTCAATCACGCACATTCTTACCTCCGCACAATTTATGTTAAAGGGTTAAAATTACTTTTTAAACCGTCCCGCTTTACCGGGTGTTAACATAATGTTGCGAGGGAATGCCCGTAAAATTTATAAGGAAAAACCCCTAGATTTCTATTAACCCTTTTTTGATGGCATATATCACCAGCTGTGCCGAATTTCTCACATTTGTCTTTTTGAAAATATTGGACTTATGTACCTCGATGGTTTTCGGACTAATAAATAACCTGGCAGCTATTTCATTATTGGTAAGTCCATTGCATATATTAACCAGTATTTCAAATTCCCTTTCCGTAAGGTCATTGTATTTTTCCGAGTTTTTGCGGTTCAGGCGGATGGCCATTTTTTTAAGTATTTCCTGCGAGAAAAAATTACCACCCTCCAGCACTTCCTGTATTGCTGTTTTCAATTCCTGCTTACCCGACTTTTTAAGTATGATCCCTTTCACCCCCGATTCGATCATTTGCAGGTAATACATCTCTTCTCCGTACATGGTTACGGCAATGATCTTTAAATCAGGGCATGCCTCGAGCGCCCTGGTTACGGTTTCACGCCCGCTTAATACCGGCATGTTGATGTCCATGAGCACAAGATCCGGGACCCGGGATTTCAGCATCTTCAGAAACTCCGCTCCATTGCAGGCTTCATAAATTTCAAAGGAGGGATTGATATGCTGAAGCAACATCCTCAGTCCATCCCTGAACAATTCATGATCATCAACGATTGCAATATGAATAATCCCGGTCATATTGTATGTTAAACTGGTATTTTAAGACATGCCTGCATTCCCTCGCCATTTTTGCTCGTTAATTCTGCACTTCCTTTCAGTGCGTTGAGGCGGTTCATTATGTTAACCAGTCCCGATCCCTTGCCTTTGGTTCCGGCACCAGCGGATACATCAAACCCTTTGCCGTCATCGCTATAATCTGTAATTACAAAATCCCCTTCTTTGCGAATCACCACCGATATTATATTGCAGGAGGCGTGCTTAAGTGAATTGCTGATGAGTTCACAAACTGCCCTGTATAACATGATGCCTGCATTCTGCGTAAGCCCGGGTTCAGTGGTACAATCCAGGTCGATTGTTATCACATTTGTAAGCGCAATCCGGTGAACAAACTGTCTTAAAGCAGCATAAAAGCCATAATTCCTGAAAACATGCGGGCTGATATTATGGGAAATCTCCGATACTTCCCTGATGGCTTCCTGAATAGTACCGGTAAGTTTTTCGGCGAGTATCGTTTTTTTGGATTCATCTTTAGTATCCTTATATACCTGGAAATAGAGTTTAATTGTGGATAGAACCGGGCCCAATCCATCGTGCAGATCCTGGGCAATCCGGCTGCGCTCGTTTTCTTCGGAATGAATAACGGCTTCCATCACCCGTTGCTCTTCTTTCCTCAGGGAGGTGATCAGGGATTCCTCGGCAAGTTTGCGATCCGTGATATCCGTGATCAGGCCGTCAACCCGCACAACGTGTCCCAGTTCATCAAACTGGGGCAGGGATATATTCCTTACCCATTTGATTGTTCCGTCACGATGACACAGCCTGTGCTCCATTGGCAACGCCTTTCCACCTGCAAATATTGTTTTCATGTATTGAACGAAGGTGCTCCGGTCCTCCTTGTAAACAAATTTATCACCCATATTGGGAAATGCCTGCAATTCCAACGGCGTATATCCCGTAAGGGCCAGCGATCCTTCACTGTTACTGACATTTAAAATGGTATCTCCGTTCAGTTTAACAGAATAGATCCAATCGGTTAGCGAATCAACAAAATACTGCAGGCGTTCTTTGTTTTCCTTCAATTCATTTTCTATTCTTTTCCGTTCTGTAATATCACGAACCATAGCCAGCAATAGAATCTGATCCTTAAATTTTATGGTGTTGAGCGAAACTTCCGCATCAAACAGAGCGCCATCTGACTTGCAGTGAAGCCATTCAAACCGCTGCCCTTTACCGTTCCAAAACGGCATCGATTTTCTTATGCGCAAGATCCTTTGACGGACTTCCGTCGTATTGCAGATCGGGGGAGAGTTCATAGGCGGATTTACCGATAATCTGATCCTTCGTATATCCGAAAATTTCAGTTGTTTTGAAATTGCAGTCGATGTATGAATTCATCCTTTCATGATGAATATGGCATCGTTGGCATTTTCAAAAATATTCCTGAATCTTGCTTCGCTGTCCGTTAGTGCCAGTGTGCGATGTTCAACAAGTTCTTCAAGCTTGTTTTTATAAGTTTCAAGTTCCTTATTTGCATTGGCAAAATAGCTGTTCGCCAGGTTTAGCTCTTCGTTCAATCCCAATAATTCCTCCGACTGCGTTGTCAATTCTTCCTTCTGTGCGGATAACCGTTCATTTTGTTCAATTAATATGGATTCGTATTTTAAGTTGAGGCTTTTAAGTGTATAAACGATGGAAACAATAAAAACGAACAATAAGATCTGGGCCAGTTTATAAAAAAAATAGCGGCCGGCAAACATGACAGGGGTTTTTCCGGTGACAGAAAAATAAGAAAGCAAATTATCCGAAGAAACTGTCATCAGGAAACAAAAAAGCAGCAGGATGAGCAAGGCAGGCTGATCCTCCCTTTTTGGGAACAGCAGGATCGGTATCATTGCGGAGGCCGTTGCCGCCGATGGATAATAATAGTAATACTCGATGGCTACGTCACCCATAACAGTGGGTAAAACGATCAACAAAAGCAGGGGTACAACTGAAGTGATTATTTTTGCAAAATAACTGCGATCAAAGCGGGTAAGCAGGAATGAGAATAGTCCGGAAACAAGCATTAAAAGCAGCCGGAGCGCCCCAATGCCCGGCTTGCCCCCCTGTATCACACAATAAACCAGGATGGTACCGGTAAAACCGAGAAGTGATACCAGGATGATTAAGAAATTGATCCTGTTGAGAAAAATAACCGATCTCCTTTCGCTTTCAGGAATACGCTGTGTTCCGTTAAATGATATCCCTTTCCACAGGTAGGCCAGTTTCCTCATATTTCAATTTTGATATTCAAAAAAGGAAAATCCCTGAATTCAAAAAGCACATCGTCAACTAAGTTATGAAAATAAACATCAATCATAAGAATTTCAGGTATATATTTATATGTTGGGTTTCGATATTTTTTGCTATTATTGAGAGATAAACGATAATTAAAATAACATCATGAGAAAATCATACTTTGTCATTGTACTTTGCATGCTAACCCTATCGACAGGTACGTTTTGCCAGGCAACTTATCAATATCCGTTTCAAAATCCGGGGCTTTCCGTGGATAAACGTGTACATGACCTGGTTTCACGGATGACACTGGATGAAAAGGTTACCCAGTTTTTCAGCCATGCGGATGCAATACCCCGGCTCGGTGTTCCATCTTATGATTATTGGAACGAATGTCTTCATGGGGTTGCCAGGGCAGGCAAGGCAACTGTATTTCCCCAGGCAATCGGACTGGCAGCCACTTTTGATGAAGATCTGATTTTCAGGGTAGCTACGGCTATTTCCGATGAGGCAAGGGCAAAGCATCAATATTTTTTGAGCAACAATGTTAGAAGCATTTATACAGGGCTGACATTCTGGACTCCCAATATCAACATTTTTCGGGATCCCCGTTGGGGAAGAGGCCAGGAAACATATGGCGAAGATCCTTTCCTTACAGGCCGGATTGCTGTTAATTTTATTAAAGGACTCCAGGGGAATGATCCGAAATACCTGAAAACAGTGGCTACGGCAAAACACTATGCAGTTCATAGCGGTCCCGAATATTCGCGTCACACGGACAATATTTTTGTGAACGACCGTGACCTGTATGATACCTACCTGCCGGCATTCCGGGCCGCAGTGGAAGAGGCCGATGTTCAATCGGTAATGTGCGCGTACAATCGCTTTCGCGACAAACCCTGCTGTGGTTCCGACCTGCTTCTGGGAAAGATCCTGCGGGAAGAATTCGGATTCAGCGGATATATCACATCCGATTGCGGGGCCATATCCGACTTTTATACCCAGGGAGCACACCATGTGGTGACAAATTCAACCCGGGCCTGGGGATGGTCTGTGGCTTCCGGTACCGATCTCAACTGTGAGATGAGCCGGGGGTTCCTTGTAAATAACCTGGATTCTGCCATCAATGCGGGTGTTCTGAATGAAAAAGATCTGAATACATCCCTCGAAAGACTGTTCACCGCAAGGTTCAAATTGGGCATGTTTGATCCCGATGACATGGTTCCTTATACGAAAATTCCCTTCTCAGTAGTGGGTTCCAAAGAGCACCTGGCCCTATCGCGCGAGACAGCTGAAAAATCACTTGTACTGTTAAAAAATACCGGGATACTTCCGCTTCGCAATGTAAAAAAGATTGCGTTGATTGGTCCCAATGCTGACAACTATGCCATTCTTATAGGAAACTACAATGGGAATCCGATCCACCCCATTACACCGCTTGACGCACTTCGCGCTAAAATGGGAACGGCCAATGTGCTGTATTCCCCGGGATGTCCCATTGTTCCCGGCGTATTTACCAACATGGAAGCCATTGGATATAAAAACTATTATCATACCGAAAAAGGAAAGCTCGTAAAAGGATTGCATGCCGAATATTTCGACAATTACCAATTCAAGGGAACTCCCAAAATAGTGAAGGTCGACAGCCTGATCAATTTCTACTGGCTTCGTTCGCCGGTGACCAAACAGGTGGAAGCTGAGTTCTCGGTAAGATGGACCGGGATTTTGAAACCAACTGCCACGGGAAAATACATTTTCGGTGGAAATGTTGTTCTTCAGATAAATGGTCAGCCGGTCCCCAATACCGGCATAGTACTTGAAAAAGGGAAGACGTACGACCTAATCGCCGAATTTGCCACCATACCCAACTGGAGTGAGAATATGGTTGAACAATCCGCCCGGTTATCGTGGGTCGAAATCACGAAGGATTACCGGAAGGAAGCCCTGGATGCAGCCATGAAGGCAGATGTAGTCATTTTCTGCGGCGGGATATCCTCCAACCTTGAAGGAGAGGAAATGCCACTGGTTATTGAAGGTTTCTCACACGGGGACCGCACAAGCCTTGACCTGCCGAGTGTACAGGAAGATTTGCTGAAGGAACTTCAAAAAACCGGAAAGCCCATTGTATACGTCAATTTTAGCGGAAGCGCCCTTTCCCTGAACTGGGAAGCTGAAAATCTTCCGGCCATTGTACAGGCATTCTATCCGGGTGAAACTACAGGCGATGCCCTTACCCGCATGCTTTTCGGACAATTCAATCCTTCAGGCCGCCTTCCGGTGACATTCTACCGATCGGTGAATGACCTTCCCGATTTTAAGGATTATAAAATGGAAGGCCGCACTTACCGCTATTTCAAAGGCGATCCCCTGTGGGGCTTTGGTTACGGCCTGAGTTACACGACTTTCACCTATGCAAACCTCCAGGTTCCTGCAAAGGTAGAGGCCGGGAAAGAAGTCAACCTGTCGGTTGACGTAACCAATTCAGGAAAAACGGACGGCGAAGAAGTGGTTGAGGTGTATATTTCCAATAAGGCCGCCGCAACCCCCGTTCCGGAAATTGCGCTGGCAGGATTTAAAAAGGTATTTCTCAAAGCAGGGGAAACCAAAAAAGTGGAAGTTTTACTGAAATCCGATGGCTTCACTGCCATTGATAAAGATTACAACAGGATTGTTGAACCCGGAAAATACATTATCTATACCGGGGGACAGCAGCCCGGTAATAATGTCCCCAAAGGACAACAGGTTGCAGCGGAATTGGAAATCACGGGCAGCCCGCTTGTTCTGAAGAATTAACCTCCAAATAAACAAACTGCCATAATTGTCGTTAGTCTCACGGCTAACGACAATTAATATACTTACCATGCATCTCTATATCCGCAATATGGTCTGTAACCGTTGCATCATGGTCGTAAAAAGTGAACTGCAAAAGTTGGGCTTTGAACCGGTTCAGGTACAGCTGGGAGAAGTTGAGCTGAAAGAAGATCTTTCAGGAGATGAATTGATTTTGTTCAAAAACAACCTCGATCAGCTTGGTTTTGAACTCATTGACGACAGCAAGAGCAAGCTGATCGAAAAAATCAAACTTCTTGTGATTCAGCTGATCCATCATGGAAATGGACAGATGCACCAGAATTATTCCGATTATATTGCTTCAAAGTTAAACAAGGAATACAATTACCTCAGCCATCTCTTTTCGGAAGTGGAAGGGACTACAATTGAAAAATATATCATTAACCAGAAAATTGAACGGGTTAAAGAATTACTGGTTTATAACGAACTTACATTAAGTGAAATAGCTGATTCCTTAGGATACAGCAGTGTGGCCCATCTATCCGGACAGTTCCGAAAGGTAACCGGCCTCACCCCCAGTTATTTCAAACAACTGAAAGAGAATAAGCGAAAACCAATCGATCTGATTTGAAAATGGAATGACTTGAAAATTTGAATATTTTAGGAATTCTTCATTGTTCATTGTTCATTATTCTCTAAACTTGCGGTTGCCGCCACTTTTAGCTTTTATCTTTTAGTTTTTCACTGATTTGCATTGTTCACTGTTCATTGTTCATTATTCTCTAAACCTAGCGGGTTGCCGCCACTATTAGCTTTTATCTTTTAGTTTTTCACTGATTTGCAATGTTCATTGTTCATTGTTCATTATTCTCTAAACTTGCGGTTTGTCGCCACTTTTAGCTTTTATCTTTTAGTTTTTCACTGATTTGCAATGTTCATTGTTCATTGTTCATTATTCTCTAACCTAGGGGTCGCCGCCACTATTAGTTTTTCCCTTTTAGTTTTTCCCTGATTTGCAATGTTCATTGTTCATTGTTCAATATTCTCTAACCTTGGGGTCGCCGCCACTATTAGTTTTTCCCTTTTAGTTTTTCACTGATTTGCAATGTTCATTGTTCATTGTTCATTATTCTCTAACCTAGGGGTCGCCGCCACTATTAGTTTTTCCCTTTTAGTTTTTCACTGATATCCATTCCCTCCTGTTCCAGCAGAAGCTTCGTTAGTTCCACGGTCGCCGAATCCGCAATTCCCCTGATCAAACGCCGGTCGGTCAGGAAACCTGTTTCCCAGGTCAGGGCCGGCACATCATGGTCGAGGAACATCCAGTCATCCGTGGCACCCGCCTTTTCACGGGAACTCTGATAGGAAATTTCAAATTCCTTGTCCGGGAATTTTGACTGTATCCTGGAAATCCAGGTATGGATTAATGCATTGCCTTTTTCCCTCCTTCTCCGTTTTTCATCCCCAAAATCCTTTTTCAGGAGCTTATCCACGGGAATTACATAAAACAGGTCCTTTTCTGCGGAATGAAAATCGATAAAAAATTTGACTTTCCCGGCATGACGGCGCAACAGATCCTCTACCCTATCCTTAACAGCATGGGTCTCCGGTTGCATAAACCGTTTCCAGTCGCGGTTAAGATTTATGCCATTTGCATTGCAGCGGCCAAATCCCTTGTCCACCCCGTCGGGGTTTAACAGTGGAAATACGATCAGTTTGAATTTTTTCCTGAAGGCCACCGCCAGGTCCGAATTGCCGGCAATCCTTTCCACAAATGCCTTCATCGAAAAATATCCGGCTACTTCCGACGGATGTTGCCGACCCGTAATGATTACCAGTTCCGGGTCCCCTTTCGACTCCGTAATGTCAATTTCCCGGATGGGCCTTCCTTCTACTGACCGCCCTATTATACTGTCGGTAATAAATGAATGTTCCTTTAGCTTAGCCGTCCATTCCTGGTAATCAGAAGAAGTAATTAATTCCTGGGCAGAAATCCATTGTGGATTCGGATTTACGTGCATCGTCAGTGAAAAGATATACCTGTGGTTCTTTTTATTCAGATTGACACGATCCATGTATTTCCATGTTAACCGGTCATTGCTGATCATCGGGCGGAATTTCTCCAGGAGATCCCGAACTTTGGGACTGATCATTCGAAGCAGATGAAAATCAACGGTTCTCGAAATCACATGGATTGTGATATTTTGTTCCTTTGGCGACCATATTTTAAATGCAAACCACGGTGTAAAGGCGGTGAGATTTTCAGGTTCAAAAACAGCAGTATAACTATTGTCCTTGTTGGGATAAAAATCAATTAAACGGGCTCCCTCAAATTCATTGGAAACAAACAACTGGTCTTTTTCAAAAGTGTACGTTTTTTTCTCCTGTAATATTACCTTCCGTTTGCGTTCGGTATTGAGGTTGTATTCATCCTGCGGAATATTAAAGCATCCTGAAAATAATAGGGTTGAGAATAAAAGGAGGATGTGTATCCTTGTTTTCATAAAAGAGGTTTTGTAATCAAATAAAGGATTTGATTTCGTAATTGGCTTACACGGGCAGAAAGAAATGTTATAAACAAAAATAGAAATTATATAACATGAAAAGGTAGCGCCCTGTTTATTTTTGCTTCATAATATTGCCGCATTATGATAAAGATATATCCTGTAACCGGTCTGCATTGTGCCAATTGTGCGCTAAACGTGGAAAAGGCCCTGAAAAAACAGCCGGGCATTGCCAATGTTTCCGTGAATTTCGCCGATTCTACTGCCCGCATTGAATACGAAACAAAGGATTCTGCAGATGCACTGACACTGCAATCGGCTGTACGGACAATAGGTTATGACCTCATCGTGGAAGAAGAACCTGCCGCCAGGGTAGCTGAAGACGAACAGGCACGCTATAAAAAGCTAAGGGCGAAAACCGTTTTTGCAATTGTCCTGGCTCTCCCGGTAATCATTCTTTCAATGTTTTTTATGAACATGCCCTATGCTAACCTGGTCATGCTTACCCTTACTCTTCCCGTGATCGCCTGGTCGGGTGCGGATTTTTTTGTCAATGCCTTTAAACAGGCCCGGCAGGGCAATTCAAATATGGATACGCTGGTCGCCATGAGCACAGGCATCGCCTTCCTGTTCAGCGTATTTAATACCTTCTTCCCCCAATTCTGGCATGCACGGGGACTTCATCCACATGTTTATTATGAAGCGGCAGCCGCTGTCATAGCCTTTATTCTCGTTGGCAAGTTGCTTGAAGAAAGGGCAAAAGCCGGTACCTCATCGGCTATTAAGAAACTGATGGGTATGCAGGCTTCAACTGTAATCAGGGTAGACGACAGTGGCCAGGAAATGGTTACCGATATTAGCCTCCTGAAACACGGGGATACGATCAGGGTAAGACCGGGGGACCGGGTTCCTGTGGACGGAGAAATTCTTTCCGGTAATTCATCAATTGACGAAAGTTCAATGACGGGCGAGTCAATCCCCGCTGAAAGAGGTCCGGGCGACAAGGTATATGCGGGCACGATCAACCTGAACGGCAGCTTTCTTCTTACGGCCCGCCAGGTAGGATCCGAAACCATGCTTTCCCGGATTATAGAAACCGTGCGGCAGGCGCAGGGTAGCAAAGCGCCGGTTCAAAAAACGGTTGACCGCATCGCCGGAATTTTTGTCCCGGTGGTGATTGGCATCTCTGTACTCAGTTTTGCCCTGTGGATGATCTTTGGCGGAAATAATCCCCTGTCGCATGCCCTTCTGGCCATGGTGACTGTACTTGTCATCGCTTGCCCCTGTGCGCTTGGACTGGCTACACCAACTGCTATTATGGTAGGGATGGGCAAAGGTGCCCAGAACGGCATACTCATCAGGGATGCCGAAAGCCTGGAGACGATTCACAGGATCAATGCCCTTGTTCTCGATAAGACAGGTACCATTACCGAGGGCAAACCGGTCGTTAAGGGGATCCAATGGTATATTCCCGCCGGAGATCAACAGCAGGCGGCAGATATTTTAATGGGACTGGAAAAACATTCTTCACATCCCCTGGCGGAAGCGGTAACACAACATTTGAGTCGGGTATCCCCCGGTTCTGATTCGGGAATTTCATTCGAAAATCTTCCCGGACTGGGAGTCAGGGGAATATTCGGGAACAAAACATACCTGGCCGGAAATATTAAACTCATGGAAAACATGTCCGTGGTTTTGCCCACAATGGACCAAAGCGAAGACAACAAAGATAGGCTTCAGGCACAATCGCGTATTTACTTTGCCATGGATTCCACCCTGCTGGCGGTTGTTTCCCTGGCGGATCAGATTAAGGAAACTGCGACTGAAGCGATTAGGGACATTCAGAAAATGGGTATCGAAGTGCATATGCTCACGGGTGACAATCTGCAAACTGCCCGCGATGTAGCAGAAACCACCGGGATCTCATCCTTCTCGGCGAATTTGCTTCCGGCAGGCAAATCTGAATTTATAGAAAAATTACAGAAAGAAAAAAAGATCGTTGCCATGGTGGGTGACGGGATCAATGATTCCCAGGCGCTGGTTCAGGCGGATGTAAGCATCGCTATGGGCAGAGGCTCTGATATCGCAATGGATGTAGCCGGAATGACACTGATCTCTTCTGACTTGCGACAGATCGCAAAAGCCATCCGGCTATCAAAATTCACTGTGAAAACAATCAACCAGAATCTTTTCTGGGCCTTTATTTATAACCTTATCGGGATTCCCATTGCAGCCGGAATACTCTATCCGCTATGGGGGTTTATGCTGAATCCAATGATCGCCGCCGCTGCCATGGCTCTAAGTTCCGTATCCGTGGTTTCGAACAGCCTCCGCCTCCGGAACAGGAAGATCTGAGAGACGAGAGACGAGGGACGAGAGACGAGAGACGAGAGACGAGAAACGAGAGACGAGAGACGAGAAACCTTTAATTTAAAAGAATCCTCTCCGGCGTTTGTTTATTTTGTCCCTTGTCCCTTGTCCCTTGTCCCTTGTCCCTTGTCCCTTGTCCCTTGTCCCTTGTCCCTTGTCCCTTAAAAACAGATAATATGCTTCGGCTTCAAATTGTTTTCCATGGTCCAAAAATGCGCCTTGCCATGAGCAATCCTGAAGATGATGAGTCCGGGGTTATTAACGGTCAACCCGAATGTCCTCAAAAAAGGCCGTTCACGGAGCACTTTTTCCTTGAGCGCAAGGTCCTGCAAAAATTCTACTTCTCCTGCAATCCGCATCATTGAACCAATTGATCCATCATGCTTATAAAAACAGACTTCGGTTTTTGGATGTTCCTTTAACTGCAGATACATCGATTTCATATCCCCGGTCTGGAAATAAAATCCCGTTTCGTCAGCAAACCAAAAACCAAGTGCCCTCACCCTGGGTTGATCCCCTTCGAGGGTTGCCAGAAAACAGATTTTATTTTCATTGGCGAAATCAATACAATCGTTATACTCTAAAGCCATGAATGGTGAAATTAGGTTTGGTTTATACATATGCAAAATACTTAAAATTTCAAAATCCGCCGAATTTTTGATCAAAATATGCGATGGTTTGTTTACTTAAAAACTCATATTATTTTAACTGATTTTTAATTCCTTAACCTTTAAACATGCGCATATGAAAACACTATTTGTCCGGTCAGGGATTGCCATAGTAATGGTGACCCTGTTTTCAATTTCTGCAATTTCTCAAACCAATGACGAAGTGCGTGAAAAGATCGTCAAAATGAACAAGGAAATGGCTAAAGCCATGATGGAGGGCAACACCCAGGCAACATTGGGATTTTACGCCAAGGATGCCGTTTCCCTTCCCAATTATGGCGAAATGGTAAAGGGCATCGACGCCATAAAAAAATCCAACGATGAGATGATGTCCTCCGGCATGAAAGTCAATTCCATGGAATTTAACACCGTCATGGTTAACACCTATGGCGATGTGGTTTCCGAAATAGGTACTTACAAAATGAATGCCACAGTTCCGGGAATGGCAAACCCGATTGATGATTCAGGTAAATACCTGACTCTTTGGGAAAAACAACCGGATGGATCGCTGAAAATTAAGGTTGAAACCTGGAATACGGATAAAAATCCCATGATGATGGAAAAACAATAACCTTGAAATTCAGGGATCAACTGCTTTTTAGCACGTAAGCTGCTTCATGACGTGTCATTCCGATTTTCGGATAGTAATTAACCGCCTTCGGTGCAGCAAGGAGGATGAGGTGGGCTTCAGGCACAGCCTCCCTCACCCTCCTTATCAATTCTTTCCCAATTCCTTTTTTTTGGTATTCTTCACTTACCGCCAGGTCGGAGAGATAAGTGCAGTACGCAAAATCTGTAAGACTTCGGGCTATGCCAACCAGCTTTCCGTTATGCCTTGCTGTAAGGATCAGGTTTGAATGATTGCACATCTTAACGATCCTTTCACGGTTATCAACGGGTCTTCTTTCCCCCAGCGTGGAATCATTCAGTACCTGTATAAATTCTTCCGGGTTAAGGTTCGCCTCGCGGGCGTATTGAATATCAATATCCATATTCCTTTTTTTAGATTGTACTGATGGTATATATTTGAGCTATAATCTCTATAAGGAAACAATTATATTCAAATTATGTCAATCGTGCACAAAAAAATAGCCGTTTTAGGAGGAACAGGAAACGCCGGAAAGTATCTTGTAAGGGAACTCATCCGCCAGGGTTATTTTGTAAGAGCGCTGGCCCGCGATCCACAAAAAATGGAACTTTCCGGTCCGCTTCTTGAAGTTGTCCGTGGAAACGCCAGGAAGTATGAATCCATAAATGAACTTGTGTCAGGTTGCGATGCCGTAATCAGCACGTTGGGTCCTTCCCGAAACGAGCCGGATACTTGCAGCCTGGCAGCCGGTCATATTTTGAAAGCCATGAGCGGGATGAATATTCACCGGTTCATTGAAATAGCGGGGTTAGGAATTGATGCACCGGGGGATAATAAAGGGATAATTACGCGATCTCTTGTAGCAATGATGAAATGGTTTGCATCTGCCGTAATTGCCGACAGGCAAAAGGATTATGAACTTGTGAAAAACAGCCATGCCCGGTGGACGATCGTCCGTTGCCCCATGATAAAGCTCACCGATGTTTCCGGGAAGGTAAAAACCAGCCTTTCTGATTCACCCGGTATTCGAATCAGCGCCACCGATCTGGCCCGGTTTCTTGTTGATCAGCTAAGGAGCGAGGAGTTTATCCGCAAAGCTCCGTTCATAGCGAATTAGAATTTGTTCTGAATTCTGCAGTTCCGATATCCCGCAGGGATAGCCTCACGGCAGAAGGACACATTCTTCAAATCAACCCGCCTTCACAAAAGCTTTGGCGGACGAATCCAATTAACAAATCAATAAATCCATCAATCCTTCACAAGTCTCACTGAAAATCCGAAGTTCACGGATGTATCTGTCCGGGCAATAGCCGTATTGCTATAATTCATACTCCGGTACCATGCGGCCAGGTTGGATGCGGTGGAATTAGTCCATATATTCGCATTCTCACCCTGTTGATCAAAGCTTCCGTCCCTGGACCTCCTTCCTCCGGGGACAGCTGTAAATCCTGTTTCATTTGTAGCCCCGGAGTTGGGGGTTAACCAGTGATCCGTACCTGTTTCCTTGAGTTTACCGCCTGTCACAGCTAATCCGCCAAGGAATGTTTCGAGGATTGTCCATTCCGCATCGGAAGAAACATGCCATCCGGAAGGGGATAATTTGGAAGAGACAACCACAAACCAGTTATACAGGGCACCGTAGGCTTCTTTGTTAGCCTCATCATTGTTATACCAGCAATAACCGGCTCCCGCAAGTGACTGCCATGTTGAGTTATCCGTTACCTGGGGAATAGCGGTTCCATCGTTAAAGCGGGTAGTTTTCAGGTTTTCTGCAGTCCAGAATTGAGAACCTATACCAATAGTCTGGTATATATTTCCGTCAACATCGGTAACTGTGCCGGTTTCCCCTGAATGATCTTCCGGCGTTGTAAATACTAATTCATCGCCGTACGCTGTGCCTGCTTTGTTTGTCGCATATGCCCTGGCATAGTATGTTGTTTGAGGGGATAATCCTGTCATCAGGAAGGAAAATTCACCGGTACCCGATCCATCCGAGGTTTTATTGTCCGTTATATCCGGTGTAGGCTCCTCGCCCCAGCACACGCCTCGTTCGGTGGGGGCTGAATTCCCGCTTGCAGTAATATTTCCGCTGCATGTGGCCGAAACCGGGGTGATCACATCAACTACCGAAGTTACGATTACTGCCAGGGTCCCTCCGCCGTCACCCTCGTTTTTCTGGCAGGCGGCTAAGGCCAGTATCGTTAACAACAAACATGTTGTTCGAAAGGAATAACCGATTTTCATATTCGAATGGATTAACCAGGAAAAATAAACGGAAAAACTGCTGCCTAATTATGCAAAGCCTGCTCCAGATCCCCGATTAAATCGTTTGAATCCTCAATTCCCACAGACAATCTCAATAAATTATCGCGGATCCCTTCATCTTCCCGTTCCTTTTTTGATACAAGGCGGTGTGAGGTGGTCACGGGAGCACAAATTGTAGATTCAATGCCACCCAGGCTCATGGCAGGTTTAATCAGTTGAAGGCGCTTCTGGAAAGTGATTATATCCTTATTTTTCAATTCGAATGAAAGCATACCGCCAAAGCCTTTCATCTGTCGCTTGGCAATCTCATGACCTGGGTGACCCGATAATCCCGGGTAATACACCGCATCAATTTCAGGCCTCCCATTCAGAAAATCAGCCAGGAGTCCTGCATTCTGGTTTTGCCTTTCCACCCGGATGGTTAACGTTTTAATACTTCTTTCAAGCAAGTAGCACATGAAGGCATTCAGGCTCCCTCCAAAACTCAATGCCGATTGGGTAATTCGCTTTATAAGGTTGTTATTTGACAAAACAGCACCGGCGGTAATATCACTGTGTCCTCCCAGGTATTTCGTTGCGCTGTGAAGGACAACATCGATGCCAAATTCAAGGGGATTTTGATTAACAGGTGAGGCGAATGTATTGTCTATCACGGAAATACAGTTATTCTTATGGCATAACCTGGCGACGGCTTCGAGATCGACAATGGATAGCAAGGGATTTGACGGCGATTCTATATAAATGACTTTTGTATTCGGCCGCATGGCAGCCTGGAAGGATCCGGGATCATTGTTCTTAAGAACAGTATATTCCAGGCCAAACCGGTTGAATTCCTCATTCGCAAAATGCAGCGACCCGCCATAAAGGCCATTTTGAAATATACAATGATCGCCCTTGTTCATGAGACTGAACAAGGTTGTGCTTACGGCGGCCATACCGGATGAAAAAACAAGTCCGTTTTCAGCTTTTTCAAGTGCAGCCAGTTTTTGGATAATGACTTTTTGGTTGGGTATGTTGAAATACCGGGGGTACAGCCGGTCATCCGTATCGAGGTAACCATAGGCTGTGGATGTGAAAACAGGCGTGTTAATTCCCCTGAATTCATCGGCCATCTGGCCTTCATGCACACTTATTGTGCTTTTGGAACGATCTTTCAATTTGCCTCTCCTTAATTTATATGCTAAACGGCTGGCGTAAAAGAAGAAATATCATAAATCCCAAGCTGTTTTTCGATGGTGGCTACTTTATCCACCACCCCTTCGAACCCTTCAGCGCCAAACAATTTATGTTCCTGGTCTTCAAAATCTTCTCCCAGGGAATCGTATTCATTCCGGCTTACGATCTTTCTAAGCACAGGAAATAGCACAGTGTCCTCCCGGGCTTCATGAACGCGGTACATCCGGTTGAACGTATCGAGCAGATTGATCAGTTTAACCGGATTGTCCGGATTCTTCAACGATTCTGCATTCGCGATATTCAAGATCTGATCCGTGAGAATCCTTCCGGCATGATGCTGAACATAAAGTGTCTGCACCAGGTCTACAAGCTTATTCGCATTTACGAAGCGGGGAAACAGATATTTTTCTTCCAGTTTTTCGTGGTAATCCTCGATAAAAGATCGGATCAAACCGGCGGAATTCCGCAGTGCGTCGAGTTGCAGGTCTTCATTATTGGCAAGTTTAGTCCTGCAGTTTTCATAAATCAATATGATGCGGTTCAGCACTCCATGTTCGCGCATCAGATCTTCAGCAGGAGAAATTTCTTCTTCTTCTTTTTCTTCCTTGCACGATGAGATCAGGCTCAATCCGGACATGCCGGCGAGGGTTCCGATAAAAGCGCCCTTGCGCAGGAATTCGCGCCGGGGACTTGTGATCAGGGAGGAAACGTTTCTGTCATTTTTTTTCTGGATACTCATAGCCAATGGGTTTAGTATGAATAAAAACAATCGGAAAATGTCAATGTTATGTCACTTTACCTTTTTCTGCGGTAAAGGCAATTAATATCCTTACAGTAATTGCATGTATAATGATCATAAATAACTTCTTTACCAATGCCGATAATGCCGCTAACCGACTTGATGGGTTTCATCAGCATCGAATCCGTCAAACTTATTCCGCAAAAATGGTCCGGCAACAGGCTGAAAAGCTTTTCCTGCTCTTTTATCTCCCAGCCACAGTAACCGGGACTATACCGGTTGGTAATCCTTAATCCTTTTTCCTCCATTCCCGTTTTCAATTGTTCCTGTATCAAATCCATTGCACGTTCCACCATGATGGATCCCAAAGAATCCGCAATGTAGGCATGAACCGTATGGCCGTTCTTATTGTATTCCGAGGCGAGTGCGGATATCTCCGCCCCGGCGGTACAGGCGAACACGGCAATTATGCCGGATCTATCCATATGCCGGGTTACAATACTTTTGGTGTCAAACTCCACATCACCAATGATCGTCATTTTATTTTCCCTGTCAACGTTGATATTGCTATACAAAGCATATCCCCCTTCCGGCCGGACCAGTTTTCCCGATTCTTCCATAATTTCCCGGATAATCAATGGAAAAGGGTCGGGAGCCGCACCCGGTGCAAACCCAATATAATCATCAATAAGGCCTGATTCGAGCGTAAGCTCGCTAAAGTCAAAACGATGGGATTTCAGTGTATCACTGACCTGCTGAATTTGAATATCCGTCATTATGATTCATTTTAGTGATTTTCAAACCTGAGCGTATCAATCATGGCAGCCACGTTCTCAACCGGGACGTTGGCCTGAATATTATGGACGGTATTAAATACAAAACCGCCCTCCGCGGAAAAGACAGAACAAAGTTCCCTTACCTGCTTTTTAACATCAGCCGGAGATCCAAACGCCAGCACCTTTTGTGTATCCACACCACCGCCCCAGAAAACAAGCTTTCGGCCGTATTTTTCCTTGAGTTTTTCAGGATTCATTCCCGCGGCGCTTATCTGAACGGGATTAAGGATATCGAATCCGGCCTCAATAAATACGGGTAGCAGAGTTTCTACCGCCCCGCAGGAGTGCTTAAATACTTTCCATCCGGTATTGGCGTGTATCCAGTCATTCATTTTCCGGTAATAGGGCATATAAAATTCCCGGAAACCCTCCGGATCACAGAAAGTCGACTGCTGGGTACCAAAATCGTTGCCGCACAGGTAAATCACATCCACCACATTCCCTGCAATACGGAATAATTTCTTTAAATTTTCAACGGCTATGTCGGTCTGCCGCTCAAAAACTTCCTTGATAAAATCGGGCCGCATCAATGTACTCATGTACCATTCCTGGATATCGCGGATTCCCCGGGGATGCTTCATAAAAGGCGCAGGAACAAGGGCTATGTCGCCAAGCGCCGTGCCACCGAAATTGGCTACAATACCACGATCGCTTTTTTTCGCCATTTCAACCTGGCGGGTCCAGTAATCAATATCAACAGCAGAAAGAGGTGCAAATTCTTCGAGGTTGTCATCCACGTTCAGGGTGGCTTCATCAAAGGGTTCCTGCCGGATGAGCGTATCAAAGAAATAGCCGGTTGATGGCATACGGGCAGAAGGAGGCACGGTCATATCCCCTTCGGGAAACAGCAAAAGATCGCCTCCCGCAAGGGTCCTGGTGTTGAAATTCCCGGGAACCAGTACTTCCTGGCCCCACCACATCCTGAATTCCTTCCAGTTGTTGCTTTCAAAACCGATAATATTTGTGCGTGGATTTAATCCTATAACATCCACACCGAGAATATCCATCAGCTCCGGATCAATTTCCCCCAGCATCTGGTATGGTTCCGTAACTTTAACCGGTATTTTTTCCAGTCCGTAATATTCTCTTAATTTCTGAACGATGAGAACATGTATGCCTGTGACGGGAGTTGCTCCGAAATCAATTGCAATGCGGTCAGGAGCGGTGTGTTCAAGCGTAGCCTTCAGTCTTTCTTTGGAAGTCATTGTCATAAGGGCGGCGCATTTTTGCGCAATCTAAATTAGTAAAAAATATTTATGATATACAATTTACGATTTACGATTCCAAATCATTCCTTGTCCTTATTTCTTTAATAGATTTACATGGAACACCGCTTCAAGGGTCTTCGACCGCTTGAAGGGTTTCAGTCCCATTCATAATTCATTAATAGATTTACATGGAACACCGCTTCAAGGGTCTTCGACCGCTTGAAGGGTTGCAGTCCCATTCATAATTCATTAATAGATATACATGGAACACCGCTTCAAGGATCTTCGACCGCTTGAAGGGTTTCAGTCCCATTCATAATTCATTAATAGATTCATAATATCACTTAATTCATAATTCATAATTCATAATTCATAATTCATAATTCATAATTCATAATTCATAATTCATAATTCATAATTCATAATTCATAATTCATAATTCATAATTCATAATTCATATTTATCTTTCTATATTTATGGTTCATTCAATCGCATTTGCCATGTCAAAATATTTAACTTTTTCTATAAGCAGATCGCTCCTGCCTTTCGTTTTGATTGGAATGTTGTCCTGCGGCCAGAAAGAGGTCATTGAGATAACAAGCAGTTCTCCTTCCGGCAACTGGCAGAAACAATCCGTTCAGGTGAGCGTAACCCCGCAATCATCAGAAACTCCCGATATATTTATCGATCCACAGAAAGTTGAACAGGTAATTACCGGTTTGGGAGGATGTTTTAACGAACTTGGATGGGAAGCGCTTCAGACTTTGCCAAAGCAGGAACAGGATAAAATTATGTCCGCTCTCTTTGACACGATAAACGGATGCCGTTTCACTCTTTGCAGAATGCCAATAGGTGCAAACGATTATTCAGTCGACTGGTACAGTTATGACGAAACCCCCGGTGATTATGAAATGAAACATTTTTCCATCGGCCGCGATGAGGAGCGGCTGATCCCTTATATTAAAACCGCCCTGGACATCAACCCTCACCTGCAGATATGGGCATCTCCCTGGTGCCCTCCATCATGGATGAAAACCAACAATCACTATGCCTGCTCTGCAAGCAAGGAATTCAATGATTTGCCCGATAACAGGCAGGGAATTGAAATGACCACGCAATTCCGGATGGAAGACAAGGTGTTAAAGGCATACGCACTATACTTTCAAAAATTCATTGAAGCTTACGCTGCCCAGGGTATTCCTGTATATGCCGTTCATCCGCAAAACGAGCTTAATTCATGCCAGGTTTTTCCCTCCTGCATATGGAGGCCTGAGGATATGGCCCGATTCATTGGCAGTTATCTTGGTCCGCAATTGGAGAATGCACCGCTGAAAACAGCCATTTTCATGGGAACCGTCGAACGTCCGCAGATTGAAAGAGTAGACACAATTCTTCAGAACGCTGCTGCGAAAAAATACATCAAGGGTGTAGGTTTTCAGTGGGCAGGAAAGGATGCCATTCCGCTTGTTCACAAAAAGTATCCACAACTCCTATTGATGCAAACCGAAACCGAATGCGGGGATGGTTCAAACGACTGGAAAGCGGCCCGTCATACCTGGGAACTCATGCGGCATTATTTCAGCAATGGAGCCAATGCCTACATGTACTGGAATATGGTGCTGGATGAAACCGGGAAAAGCCAGTGGGGATGGAAACAGAATTCGATGATCAGCATTAACCGAAAAACCGGCGAAGTGGTGTACAATCCAGAATTTTACCTGATGAAGCACCTGGCTGCATATGTAAACAAAGGCGCTCATTATGTGCCCGTTGATAATCCCAATTGTTTGGCATTCAGAGAGAAGGAACATATCGTATTGATTCTTTTCAATCCCCTTGAAACCGACAACACGGTTAAAATACGGGTTAACTTAAAGGACTATACCATTCCGCTGCCTGCCGGTTCTTTTAATACGCTGATATTGTAGCGAGCATTGCCGGAAGCGAAGCATCATTGAAATCATTGATATTATAACAGGTGCCGGCATTCGATAGTTCTTCAGCCGTATGACTGGTGGTAACACCGATTACCCGCAGGCCTGCCTTAACGGCAGAGCGCACACCCGATATTGAATCTTCAAATACAATGCAGTAATCGTTGTCGATATTCAGATTCCCCACGGTTTTCAAATACACTTCCGGATCGGGTTTTCCATGGGTTACGTGGGTCTTGTCCATGATCACATCAAAATATTCCGTAATTCCAAGCCGCTCCAGAATGAGGCAGATGTTTTCCGGTGGCGCAGATGTAGCCAGTGCAATCTTGAAACCGATCTCTTTAATAAAATCAAGAAAATTGTACAGGCCGCTGACGGGAAAAATCTGTTCACTTCCCGAAATTATACTCCGGTATAAGGTATCAATTTCCCCGGTGTAAAGGGATAATTGCTCCGCGGTAAGTTCAGGCGGCTGTAATATGGTCCGGATCGCCTGGTCACCCGTTGTTCCGAAAATAACATCCTTAAACATGGTCTCGGTTACAGCAACACCGTGCCTTTCAAAAAATTCGGTCCAGGCCATCCGGTGAAAAGGATTGCTGTCAATGATCACACCGTCCATATCAAGAATAACCGCACAATTCATCTTACAGATGTTTTTTCTTCAAATCTTTAAATTGCTCAATCAGTTCAAGTCGCTGCACAATAGATCCCGGTCTCAGTATCGTTCCCGGGGAAAGTACGGCATTGGCCCCGATCCTGGAATTGTCTCCCACCAGTGCACCGAATTTATCAAGCCCGGTATCGAGCAATTCGTTGTTAATATTAATAAATATACGCTTGTTATCCCTTTCATTGTAATAGTTGGCGATAACCGAACCTGCCTCAAAATTCACATTGTTTCCGATCAGGCTGTTTCCAATATAATTGAAATGGGCAATGTTGGTTCCTGAGGAGATAAGGCTTGATTTTATCTCGCATCCGGGTCCAAGTGTAACTTTATCCCCCAATATCACTCCTCCTCTAAGATAAGCTCCTGAGGCTAAAAAACAATCGGCACCGATGATAACGGCATCCTTCAGAATCACCCCCGGTTCGATACGGGCTGAATGGTGAATTGCCTGGTTATTATGGATGTTGAAATCCTTGCCAAGGTGAGGCAGGTATTTCAGGAGAATGTCTTCCAGGCCGGCAGCAATTTGCCATGGCTGCTGTGCCGATAAATTTTCCCAGGGTATGGGAAATGGCTGGATAAAAAGGGTTACGTCGATCATTTCTCATAGAATTCAATGGGCAATCCATCCGGATCCGCTATAAAGGTAAATTGTTTTCCGGTGAGTGAATCTACCCGTACAGGTTCGAATTTAATCCGCTGTTCATTTAAATATGTACATATTTCCGCAATGCTTTCCGCTTCAAATGCCAGGTGGCGCAATCCGAGGGCCTCGGGATAGGATGGCCGGACCGGACTGCCCGGGATTGAAAACAATTCCACTGCAAATTCCCCGTTCAATGCCAGGTCGAGTTTAAAGGAATTTCTTTCTGCCCGAAAGGTCTCCCGGATAATTGACAAACCCAGAATACGGGTATAGAAATCCTTCGATCTTTCATAATCGTGGCAAATAATGGCAATATGATGTACCCGGTTGAGGTGAAGCATGAATTAATATTTACTTAAGAATATAAAGGTAGTAAAAACGAAATTTCTTTGCTGACTGAAATTCATTTATAGAATTCATCCGCTTCCCAATTGGCGACATTGTTTTGTATGTAATGACATATTCTGCGCAGTGAATCGTTATCCTGAATTAAAAGATCATAAAACCGATCCTGCCATTTAAAAGATGCAATATTATCATGTGCATATTTCGATACAACAGATTTGTAGGAACCAATAACAGAAGATACCGTATTTTTACCCTGATTCTGATAACGTAATTGACCCGGGGATTTGTCGCTTATGCGGATATTATCCTTTCTTTCATTTTTATTAAAAACCAAAATCCCATGAATATGATTGGGCATGATGCAGAATGCATCCAATGATACAAATGAAAAATGATCAGGTATTTCCATCCAAAATTTCTTTGCCAATAAACCAATTTCAGACAATTTCAATTTTCCGCCTTCTATATTTCCAAAAAACGAAATGCGATTTTTTGTGCAAATGGTTATAAAGTAAACCCCATCCCAACCATAATTCCAATTTTGTAAACGAATAGATTGAATTCTGTATTTATTATTAAATTTTCCCAAGGGAAATTACAATTTTACACATAACATATTGTAATAAAATTAATTAAAAAATAAATAATCGCAAAATTGATGAACATAAATAATTAAAAAAATGGTAATCGTAGAGACAAGGCAATGCCTTGTCTCTACGACAACCATTTCCAGCATTATTTTTCGTTATCCGACATTAAATCATTATTATCAGATAATTCCACCAACCGAATAAATTCCGCCCTGTAACCATCCCTGTCGTTGCCCTTTGAACCGCGGGCAAGGGTGAGAACCTGGTTGTAATTGGCGGTTCCCTTGAATTCAGAATTGCGGAGAAGCATTCCGAAACTGGCCACGGCAGCTGAAAACCGGAAATTATCGGAAGTCCCGGAAACCGGCTGAACCAGTTGGGGTATCACCTCTGTGATCAGAATGCTTTTGTCCCCATCCGGTTTTTTATACCTGAATTTAATCGTTGCCAGTTCGCCGGTCTGGGGAACTTCCGGAATAACTTCGGTCGGCTGATATTTCAGTCTTCTTACATAATCAGTATGCCTGGTGGTTGTGACAATCTCATACAAAGCGGTCACTGTATGCCCCGCGCCCATTTCCCCGGCATCCTTTTTATCGTTTTCAAAATCTTCTTCGTTCAATAACCGGTTTTCATAACCCACTAACCGGTATTCCTTTACAATGGAAGGATTGAATTCGATCTGAATTTTCACATCCTTGGCAATAGTATATAAGGTACTGCTGAATTCATTGATGAAAACTTTCTTTGCTTCCATCAGGTTATCGATATAGGAGTAGTTGCCGTTTCCCTTGTCGGCAATGATCTCCATTTTATCATCTTTATAATTGCCCATTCCAAAACCGCAAACCGATATAAAAATTCCTTTGTCCCTGAATTTTTCAATCATCCTTTCCATTTCGGCATTGCTCGAAGGGCCTACATTAAAGTCGCCGTCCGTGGCCAGGATAATCCGGTTATTGCCGTCTTCCATAAAATTCTGCTCTGCAACTTCATAAGCCAGTTTTAATCCGGCTGATCCGGCTGTCGACCCGCCTGCCTGTAAACGATCCAGCGCTGAAAAGATTTTCTCCTTCTGACTTCCGGGTGTTGATGGCAATACCAACCCGCTGCTGCCGGCATACACCACGATGGCTACCCTGTCCTTTGCCCGCAATTGCCCGGTGAGCATTTTCATGGCTTTCACCAGGAGGGGCAGTTTATTGGCCTGATTCATGGAGCCGGACACATCAAGCAGGAAAACAAGGTTGGACGGAGGCACTTCGCTGTTTGCCATTTTTTCCCCCTGCAGACCAATGTGCAACAAAAGATTTTCCTTATTCCACGGGCAAACCCCCAATTCATGAACTATAGCGAAGGGACTCCCATCCTGCGGTTGCGGGTAATCATAATCGAAATAATTGATCATTTCTTCGATGCGGACTGCATCGGGTACAGGCTTCTGACCTTCCGTAATAAACCTCCTGACATTGCTGTATGACGCCGCATCCACATCAATTGAAAAAGTGGAAAGAGGATCATTTAACGGATTTTTATACCCGTTTTCATGGATAGTAGAATATCCTTCGGTATTGTAATCCGGGACAGGCTGATAGTATGACGATGCACTGTAAGCCTTTTCGGATCTTATTCCCCGGATACATATTCCTGCAGCCTTTCCTTGCAGGCAGTCTGTAACCATTTCCGACTGGATTTCAGGGGCCGGATTATTTACGATAGCCTTGTCTTTTTCAGGCGGGACTATTTTCTTCATTACGACTTCCTGTTGCATTATAATGGTAATCTTTTCGGTACCGGCCTTAACTTCCTGCCTGGCATAACCTTTCAAGGTGCATACTAACGTGATATTCCCGTCAGGTACATTTATGGCAAAAGTGCCATTGGCATCGGAATTAACGCCGGTGGAAGTTCCCTTTAATATAATGGTAACTCCCTTTAACGGATTTCCGCTTTTGTCCCGGACAATTCCTGTGATGGTTCTGGCATAGGATCCGAAGACCACTAACATGACCAGACTAATGATCAGACTTACCTTTTTCATAATCGTAGTTTTAAGTGAAATACTTTTTAGGATAAGGTGCCACCTGGTTATAAATTCCATAAAAATATTTCTGAAAAAAGATAAGCGGTTATTATATCGGGTGTTCGTTTTCGAACAACAGTGTTCGTATGGAAACGGATACCGTCGATGAAAATAAACACACAATTCATTTTAATATATTGTATTTCATATATTTATAAACTTTGGCACAGTTAATGTAAATTGAGTATTCAAACAGACAAGAAAAACCAAAAAATAAAATAACCAGCCATGAAAACTTCAAAGAACTTAAACCAGATCGCAAAAGCAACTTTTGCTTCCGTAACCTTCCTCTTCGCTTCCCTGATGCCGATGCAGGCAGCAAACGGTAAAAACACCGCTTCAGAAATGAACGAAATCCAGGCCGCTTCGAACGAACTTGCCATATTCAACAACAGCATTGAAAAAAGTGTAGCATTTACTGCTCCGGCTTTATCGGAAAAATCCGAAGCTTTTGAAGCATTTGTTGCCGAATTGAAGCTCGATGACATGTTCAGCTCCGTAGCAAAGGACGCTGCCTATGTTTCACCGTCGGTAAGCGAAGATTTTGATGTAGCAGTTGCCGTTGAATACCTCGACAGCCTGAATGAACAAATTGAGCAGTTGGTAAAATATACCCCCGCTTCCATAACCGAATAAGGAAACAGTTCAACCCAACATATACGTAGTGCCTGACCGGTGAAGATATTCACCGGTTTTTTTATGTCCGAAAAACTTCACCTGTTAACAGGCACTGCTTTTGAAATTTCTTCCTATTTTTTCTTACATTTAAACGTCTTCCGGCCTGGAACGGAATTTGTTCGACTTTGCCAGGTACTGCGGACAATGACAGGTCTAATATTAAACTTTTGAAATCAGTTTCCTCAAATACATATATAAATCGTTCCGATGAAGAGCTTGTCCGGCTGTTCAGGGAAAAACCGGACCTGGAGATCCTGGGCGTCCTGTATAAGCGGTATATGTATCTTGTATATGGTGTGTGCATGAAGTATTTTAAAAATCGCGATGACAGCCAGGATGCGGTGATGCAGATTTTTGAGGTTCTGATTAAGGATATTCCCCGATTTGAAATACAGAATTTTAAAGGCTGGTTGTATACTGTAAGCCGCAACCATTGCCTGATGCAACTCAGAAAGAATACAAAGGAAAAGAACCGCCATCCGGAAATTACATCAGCGGTTTTTATGGAATCCACAGCGGTAGTGCACCCTATTGAAGAAGAAACGGATGAGAATATCCAGGAGCGCCTTAAAATTTGCATGGAACAATTAAAGGAAGAACAGCGTCGTTGTGTTGAATTGTTTTATTACCAGCAGCAATGCTACAAAGAAATAGCCACCGGGTTGAATATTGGGGAAGAAAAGGTGAAGAGCTATATTCAGAATGGCAAGCGTAACCTGAAGATCTGCCTCGAATCAAAAGCCGAATTGAAAAATGCCGACTGAAAAAAAATATGAACATATTTTGGCTTACCTGAAGGGATTGCTTTCAGACAGACAACGTCACGACCTTGAAAAGGAAATGATGCACGATGCTTTTGATGAAGAAGCCTTTGAAGGATTAAGTCAGCTGTCAGCTACAGAATTACAGGCTGACATGGATAAAATCGACAACCGGTTGCAGAGCAGTTTAAGTCAGCATAAAAAGCGGGATCTGGGGATGTTTTTCCGTCTTGCAGCCGGCATCCTTTTGCTGGCCGGATTAACCGGACTTCTTTACATGGTTTTCCGAACACCTTCCGCGAACATGCTTACGAATGAGGTAAATGTTGAAAAGCCAAAATCAGCTGTCCCGTCGGCACCCTTAATGGAAGTTCAATCTGCACCGGTTGAGTCAATTCAAAAAGTTAAACCGGTAGAATTGAAGAGAAAAAAGCCAATCAGCAAACCCGAAGCAATCGCTGAGGAGGCCGAACCAGCTTACGCACAAATGGATACAGTCTTTGTAAACGAAGATTTATTGGCCCAGGATGAAATTACTGTGATTGATTATGCCGATAAAAAGATGAAAAACCCTGAAACACCCTTAAAATATGAAACACCCTTAAAAAAAGAGCCTGAGCCTACAATAGCCATACGGGGTGTACAAACCCTGCAGGGAAAGGCCGCCGGGGTTCAGGTCAGTTCCCGTTCGGACAGTGAATCCGATGAATTATATAAAAAATCAACACTCCCCGAATTGTCTAAACCAATCCCGCCGGGTGGATCGTTAAGATCTTTCAAAAAATGGGTGAACGACCGGCTTGACTATACGGCATACAAGGAATATCGGGGCAAACACAAAGTAACTGTCGAACTAACCGTCCATGCAAATGGTACGATCAGTAATATTCGAATAAATCAAAATGTTCCTGACGCTATCGCTGCGGATCTGAAGAAGGTTATTGCGCAAAGCTCCCTCTGGACTGCGGCGACGAAAGATGGAAATCCTTTGGATTCAGATATTGAAATTCATTTTAATATAACGGTTGAATAACAGGGAGACCACCCCGACGGGGTCCCCCCACCCTTGTCGGGAGGGTTGGTATTCAATGCCTATTTAAGCTTAAATTCAATAGGCATAGTAACTGCCATGCTCAGCTTTTCACCGTTATGGGAACCCGGTTTCCATTCCTTCATTGAATTCGTCAGTCTCAATGCTTCCGTTTCGAGAAGAGGACTGACACTCCGCATAACTTTAGCTTCCCTTATCCGTCCTTCAGCATTGACAACAAAATTCACATATACCTTTCCTTCAATACCTGCCTTTTTAGCATCCTCCGGGTAACGGATATTGGCTTCCAGGAATTTTTGAAGCGCTTCAGTCCCTCCGGTATAAGAGGGTAATTCCTCAACAACCTTATATATATCCTTATTATTGTCCGCATTGTTCTGCGCATTTGGACTGACATTCACATTTACGTTGTTCTCTTTGTTGAAATCAACCACCATGACCATGGCATCAACTTCCAACTCTACATTGATTATTGCATTCTTTGCAATCGGAATCTCCTGGGTTTTGTACCCCATATGCGAAAATACAAGGGTAGCTTTTTCGTCAGCCACCTTGATGGAATAATTGCCTTGCTTGTCGGCCACGGTACCAATGTTTGTACCTTTTATTACCACTGCGGTTCCGGGTAAAACGCTTCCGGTCTGCCGGTCGGTAAGGTTTCCGGAAACCGTCTTTTCATTTCCCCCCGCTGTATCCGCCATTTTCGGGGAAGGGTTTGCAAATGCCAGCATTAAACCGGCAATCAAAGGCAAAATCAACAAAGCTTTGAATTTTGCCCATTGCGATGTTTTCATCTTTTTCATCATTATAATCCTTTTTTTAATGAGTGATTGATTGAATTGATTGGTTAAAATAAACACAGGACCCCCTATGGCCTGGTTAACCATGAGGGCCTGATATTTTCCCCGGTCGCTGTTCCCGCTCACAACGGCATCATCAGCCAGGTATTCATGTACTTCTTTTATCGATTTTTCATAGAACCACATCACAGGATTAAACCATTGCAAAACTGTCATGATCTCTACTATAAACAGGTCAATGTAATGGCCCTGCGACAAATGCGATTTTTCATGCTCAATAATGCTGTCGAAGGAGGCCTCATCCGCCAGGCCGGCCGGAATAAAAATCCGTTTGAAATAGGAAAAAGGCGTCATGTCGTTATTCATATACACTATTGTATAACCCTTGTATTCTGTCTTTTTTGACAGACGGGTTACGGCATGCAGAAATATGGCCTGGTAAACCAGGCGGCCGAAAACAATCGCTGCACCGGTTAGGTAAAGGATAAACAGGATATTCGGGTAATTTATCCCGGAAAGATTGGCATCGGCAGTGGCATTTGACGAAATCGTGGCAGAAGGTATTGCCTTGCCAAAATCAATTATGAGGGCGGGAATATTTTTAAAGGCGGAAGGAATACTTTCCTGTACCATCCCGATGGAGGGAATCAGAAGGGATACGATTACTGAAAATAAAAGCACAAGCCGGTTCAGGTAAAAATGAGTATCCTTTCTCATAACGAGCCAGTAGAACAGGTAAAGCACTGCAAGAGCAATCCCTGCTTTCACAGTATATTCAATATAGTTATTCATTGACTTTGCCTTTTGATTTTTTCAGTTCCTCCTCGGTCAGCTTCATGATCTCTTCCAGTTCCTTGATGGAAAGATTATTCTCCCTTGCGAAAAAGGCGGCCATTTTTGGAAAGGAATTGTTGAAATAATCTGCCAGGAACCCGTTGAAGTGATGTTTGGCATACTCATCCCGTGTCACAACCGGAAAATACTCATAGGTATTTCCATATTGCCGGTGGGAAATAAATTCCTTTTTTTCCAACACACGGATCACAGTCGATACCGTATTGTACGGGGGCTTCGGATCCGGCATTCTGTCAATTACATCTTTTACAAATCCTTGTCCAAGGCCCCAAAGGATCTGCATAACTTCTTCCTCTGCATTTGTTAGTTTTTTCATGTTTCAGGTAATTTTCTGAAACAAATATACAACTAGTTTTGCAGTTATGCAACTATTTTTGCAGTTATTTAACGTAAATAATAGTTAATTATTTATGTCCGGCCCGTGAAAGGGCGGATATCCCTGCCGGCTCCACAGCCGGTGAGTTGCCGCTCTCCCGGAGGGGGCCAGGGGTGGATCTTCTCCATGCTTTTCTACCTATAGGCTATCCCTCCGGGATACGGTGCAGAACCGCAGAACTTATTTCACCAGATTCCCGTCGGCATCCACTTCCACAATTTCGTAATTCAATTGTTTCAGGCCTTCCATGATCTTTGACTTATCCCCGACAACAAACCAATTGGCCAGTTCAGGCTTTACTACCTTCTTGCCAATCTGCTCCAGCTCATCGCGGGTAAGCTTCCTCACTTTTGCATCATAGGTTTTGTAATAGTCATCTCCGAGGTTGAATTTTACTTCTTCCACGATGGAGTTGGCCACTGCATTGTTGGTTTCCCACATACCGGGCAGCTGCAGTATCATGTTCCGCTGGTCACGTTCAAATTCCTCTTTGGTTACCGGTTTATCGCCTATGATGGAAGTAAGCTCCTTTTCCATTTCCTCGATGGATTCTTTTGTTTTGTCGGATTGAACCGAAACATAGGCAAGGAAAGGCCTTTGCCCCCTGGCATCCCAAACCAGCGAACCCGATCCGTATGACCAGTGCTTATCTTCGCGAAGATTCATATTCAGCCGGGAAACAAAGTCTCCGCCCAGGATATTATTCAAGGCTGTAAGGGCAGGTTGAGAAACATCGCCGTAAGGAACGGTTACATACGCCGCAATAATAAACGACTGCTGTGATTCCGGCCTGTCAATAACATAGATCTTCTTGCCGGGAACGCTTTTTACAACAGGAAGGTTGTTCTTTGGAACTTCTGCTTTCTTCCACCCGGCCAGCTTGCTTTCCAGTTTGGCAACCAGATCGGCCATCTGCAAATCGCCTACTACAATTAGGGTGGCATTATTCGGCTTGATCCAGGTTTCGTAAAATTTCCGGATTTCTTCGGGAGTTATTGATTTGACCGTACTTTCGTAACCTGCACCACGAATCGGATTACCATAGGCTGTACCCTGACCGTAGAGAATTTTTGGGAACACCCGTAAAGCTATACCGATCGGCTGTGATTTTTCCTGGTCTATACGATCGAGATGCTCCTTTTTCAGCCTGTCGAATTCCTTCTGCGGGAACGACGGATTCAGCAATATATCGGCAAAAAGATCAAGAGTAGGGTCAAACGTTTGCTGCAGGGTGGTGAAATTGACATACGATGCATCGAGGTCGGAACCGGCATTGATTGTGGCACCCAGCAACTGCATCCTTTCGCTGATCTGCAGTGTATTCATTGATTTTGTCCCCTCATCGAGCATATCCATGGCCAGACTGGCCATACCGGCTTTCGACAGGGCATCGGTGGAATAACCGGCATTGACCACCAGTTTGCCAACTATGGTGGGCACTCCCTTGCGTGCGGCAAGGATCACTTTGAGGCCGTTTTTAAGGGTCGCTTTCTGAAGATCGGGGAAGGAAGAAGGAGCTGTGGCTGTTAATTCGGGAAGTTTGCTCCTGTCCACTCCCTGTGGATCAGATTTCAGCGATGGAAAAGGTTTGCAGACAAGCACATATTTACCGGTACTCAGCCAGTCACGGCAAACTTTTTGCATATCGGCAACCGTTGCGTCCGATACATATTTAAGTATGGTCTTGTAATAATCCGGCGAACCTCCGTACACCATGTTGGAGGCCAGGATATCCGATTTGCCGCCAAATCCGCCGATCCGCTCAATACCCTTCAGAAAATTGGAGAAATAATTGGAACGAACCCGGTCAAGCTCATCCTGGGTAGGTCCTTTTTCAAGGAACTCACTCAGAATAGCGTCAATTGACTTTTCAACTTCTTCGGCTGATTTTCCTTGTTTGACAGTGGCTTGCACATACAGGTTGGAACTAATCTCACGCGGATCCATGAATGCGCTTACGCTGCTCACCGATTGATCCTCATACATCAGCTTTTTGTATAACCGGGATGTTTTACCAACCGACAACACGTCAGTTGCCAGGTCAAGCAGGGTCTCATCTTTTGATCCCCTTTGCGGAACATTCCATACCATGGATATTTTGGCTTCCGGTACATGATCTTCGTAATATCCCCGCGTATTTTCTGTTCTCCGGGCTACATTCACTTCAGGCCTAACCAGCGATGGTCCGGGAGGAATATCCCCGAAATATTTTTTCACTTTGGCCAGCACTTCTTCGGGCTTAATATCGCCGGCGATGCTCAAAACCGCATTTGACGGGCCATAATATGTTTTGAACCAATCTTTTACATCATCCAGGCTGGCCGCGTTCAGGTCCTCCATTGACCCGATAACAGTCCAGGAATACGGATGTCCTTTCGGGAAGGTGGATTGCGTGATAATCTCGTCTTCCCGGCCATAGGGCTCATTTTCATTCTGTCTTTTTTCATTCTGCACAACCCCTCTTTGTTCGTCGAGCCTCGCCTGGTCAATGGCTCCCAGCAGGTGCCCCATCCGGTCGCTTTCAAGAAACAAAACCTGGTCAAGGGCTGAGGTGGGTACATTCTGGAAATAGCACGTGCGGTCATTGTTTGTCGTTCCATTCAGATCGGTGGCTCCAATGCCTTCCAGCGCCTGGAAATAATCGTTATTGAAATTCTCACTTCCGTTGAACATCAGGTGCTCAAAAAGATGCGCAAAACCTGTACGCCCGGGCTTTTCATTTTTTGATCCCACATGATACCATACATTTACGGCAACTATAGGCGCTTTATGATCCTCATGCACAACCAGCGTCAGGCCATTATCGAGTACATACTTTGTGTATTTAATATCAATCTGGTCCGGATTGAAATATGATTTTTGCTGACCATAGCCGGCAATTGAAAAGGTTAACATGACAAAAATTGCACTAAAAATTCCCGCTGTTTTCATAAATTCTATTTTTAAGGATTATAGTATTAACAATAAAAACCCGTTTCGGTTAAATCCTTTCCTGCACATATTCAATCTTTTCGTCTCCCGCGCAATTGCGGTAAAAAAGCAGGCTTTGCCTTTGCTCCTCCTATATAACTCTTTTTATTAATACTCTCATTATCTGTCGGATTTTAGGGATCCTGGAGATCAGATAATCTAAATTTTAAAGCTGTTAATCGAATGCAATGAGATTTCTCAGCGACCTTTATCTTGGCGCGCATTGCGAATTAACTCCGCGGGCTCTGCGTTAAAAATTTGGGGTATCTCGTTTATTCAATTTTTCACAAAGTTATCTGTTCTGAGGTTGGAGGGGGAACCCTTCCCAAGTACTTTGCGAGAAAATAAGACTATGGCTTTGCGGGAAAACAAAAGATGGGATATCTTTACGCGATGAAGGTTCAGGAATTATATAGCAAGCTTACAGAGGCATGGTCAAATCAGAATTTGAACAAGATCACCGTGACCCTGATCCATCTGTATAAGAACCGGCAATACGGCACCCTGAAACAAATCGCCACGATGATCAGTGAAACGATGGATTTCACGATAGATCCGGAAGCCCGGTATTTTCCCCGGCTGATGATGCTGTATCACCCCGACCGGGGTGACTATCACAGGAATGAGATCAACCGCCTTGCCGCTGCTAATGATTACGACGGGCTGCTGACGTATTCCCACATCCTGCTGTTAAACCGCATTGAGGAAATTTCCAATACGCTCACCAGTTTCGAGGATATTGATTATTCCCCGGTTTATGAATGGGATATTCAGTCCGATGGCTTTACAATCGTCAATGAACAGTCGGCCAATGCGCAGGAAAAAACAACCCGGCGCCCCCGTGAGAATTCCCATATGAATTTTTATGATGCGGTTAAGATAAGAATGTATGGCAAGACTAAGACCGAATTTCCGACCTGGTATCTCGAAAACCAGGAGGAATTTGAACTTTCGGGTTCGGATATTAACGATCTTGAAGGGATCCAGTTCTGCATACATGTGAAGATCCTCGACCTTTCCGGGAATTTGATCCATGATCTGGCCCCCCTATGGCCACTGACGCTGTTGGAGGAAGTCAACCTGGCCGATAACCGCCTGGAGGATATCGATACCCTGTCTCATCTGTTGAACCTGCGGATAGTTGATCTTTCCAACAATGCAATAAAGGACGTATCCCCGTTAATGGAACTTGGCCGGCTCGAATATGTGGATCTGTCCGGCACGAAAGTTCCCGCAAAACAGGTAGCTGAACTTGAAGAATTGGGTGTAACGGTCGAAGGAAGGTAATTCTTTATTCATCTTCGCAATGTCCGCAGGAACATTGTTTTCCCTTTGCTTTTTCAAAGGCCTCTTTTCCCTCGGAAATCGAAAAATAGATCAATCCTGCCGCTCCCATCGCATCAGCGTAGGCAAATCCCGTGAATTCATAGATCAGGCTTGAGGCGAGGAGCACTACCGACATGTAAATACAGACCTTGGTGCAATTGGCATCCGCCAGAACGGGTTCGGAATTCAGCTCCTTGCCTGTCTTTTTCTTGGAAAGCATCAGCCAGGTCATAACCAGTATGGAAACCAACGAAATTACGATACCCCAGAGGGTAGTCTCCGGTTTATGATGCTTTGCGATGTTCACTACGATTCCGGCAGCCAGACTAACTGCCAGTAAATAGAAAGCTGCACCGGTGACTTTAAGCGCTTTTGTTTCAAACTCGCTGACAGCACTTTCCGGGTGATTGCGGATACGGATGATCATCACCGCAATTCCTATGCCCGAGATCACTTCAATGAAACTGTCGGCACCAAAGCCAAACAGGGTAAGAGTTTCATCCGAGTAGCCAAGGGCAATTGAAACCAGCCCCTCAACTATGTTGTAAAATATGGTGAAAAGGCTGAGGTAGAATGCCTTCCTGTAGAGTACATCCGTCATGGTAAATATATCGTTCAATTTCCGTAAAACCAGGAATATCCCAAATCCTGCCAAAGATAGTGATTTGATTGTTGCCGTTAAATGATACTTTACGGGAATAGCATTTCTCTACAATAGCTTATGGCCTCCGGGCAATTCATCATTCATAATTCATAATTCATAATTCATAATTCATAATTCATAATTCATAATTCATAATTTATAATTTTCTTCCAATCAATCTCAAAAGAGACGGCAAAACTACAAGCAACAGCGGAACCGCAATAATAAAGCCACCGATGATGGCAATGGCCAGGGGGCGGTGAAGCTGTGCGCCTGTGCCGATTCCGATGGCAAGGGGCATGAGGGATATAATTGCGCCAATGGCAGTCATCAGCTTGGGACGCAGCCGGGTGGATATGGCGTAAACGATCGAGTCATCCCTATCCATTGCAATTCTTGCCTCCCTGTATTGCAGCAGGGTGAATATTGCATTCTCCCCAATGATCCCCACAATCATGATCAGGCCGGTATAACTTCCCACGTTCAGCGGCGTTCCCGTTATATAAAGTGAAAGCACGCACCCGGATATACCCAGGATGGCGATAAACAGGATCACAACTGCCACCCGAAAATCCTTGTACAAAGTCAGGATCACGCAAAAAACCAGCAAACAGGCAGAAATCAGGATAATCAGCAATTCATTAAAGGATTTTTGCTGTTCGGCATATGCACCTCCATATACAACCGAATACCCGGGAGGAAGAATGATTTCCTTCGACATTCTTTTTTGGATATCTGCCATTACACTGCCCAGGTCGCGCCCATTAAGGCGGGCAGTTACAACGCCCATATTCTGCAGATTTTCGCGTTGTATCTCCGGATCACCCGCGATAATGCGGATGCCGGCAAGTTCATCAATGGACTTTAGCCCGCCGTCGGGAAGGAATATCCGGAGGTTTTTCAATGTCTCCACCCCGGCCTTTCCCGATGCGCGGGTAAATCATCCGTACCGGGGTGAACTGCTCTTTTTCGTTTATGGAGCCAATGATATTCCCTTCAATCGACGTTTTTACCTGGTATTGCAGGTCCGCCGGTGTCATGCCGAACCTTGCCAGGTTTGTCGCATCAGGTTCCACGCTGACATAGGGACCCGTAATGATAATGCCGTCAAATACATCCGCAGTGCCATCCACCCCGCTCACAATTTCAGATACATGCCTCGAAAATTCCTCCAGCTGTTTGCGGTCTGTCCCGAAAATTTTTACTTCCACCGGCTGCACGGACGCCATCAGGTCACCCAGCATATCCCCGAATACCTGGCCAAAATCGATCTGCAATGCCGGCTGGGTGGCTTCTACCCGCGACCTGATATCCTCGATTACTTCTTCGGTGGATCGTTGACGGTTCTTTTTAAGCTGTATCAGGTAATCCCCGCTGTTAGGCTCTGTTATAAAAAATCCCATTTCTGTCCCTGTCCTTCTTGAATACGTTGCCACTTCCGGAATACGGACAATAATTTTTTCCACTTCCTTCAGGATGCGATCGGTTTCCTCGAGCGAGGTGCCGGAAGGTGACAAATAGTCGAGCACAATGGATCCCTCGTCCATTTCAGGCAGGAATCCCGTTTCCAGTCGCGGCAGAAGAACAAAAATGGAAACAACAAGCAATCCGGTAAAAACCAGGCTCAACCAGGGTCGTGTAATAAAATACCGCACCCACCGCTGGCTTGTGACAGTATGGACTACAGCCGTCGCATGTATTCCGTCTTTCCTGCTCAGCAGGATGTATATCACGGGTAGAAAAATCCAGGAAACCAGGAAAGAACATACAAGGGTGATGATCATCGTGTTGGTCATGATCTTGAAATAGGCGCCTGCCACGCCTGTCATTAACACAAAAGGAAGGAAGATTACGATTGTACTCAGCGAGGATCCCACCATGGCCGGGAACAGGTAACGGATCGCTTTTGAAATCAAAGCGGAAGAGGTTTCTTCGGGATTTTCCTCGTGCGTCCGGTGTATCTGTTCAACCACTACGATGGCATCATCAATGACCAACCCGATCGCGGCGGCTATCGCGCCAAGCGTCATAATATTCAGTGAACCCCCGGTGGCATAGATAACGATAAGTGTCAGGAGGAGGGTTACCGGTATGGTCAGCAACAGTGCAGCGGAAGCCTTCCAGGAACGGAGAAACAGGATGACGACGATGATCGCCAGCAGCAGTCCGATCCACATCGCCTCCCGCACACTGTGCACTGTGTCCTCCACGAAATCGGCCTGTATATAATAGGGCCTGATATCAATCCCCCGGGGAAGAATTTTCTGTAAATCCAGGATTTTGGCGCTCATCCGGTCCGACAGCCCGATCAGGTTTGCATTGGGTTGTTTGACCACGGCAATGAGGATTCCCTGCTTTCCATTCGCGTTTATTCTCACATATTCCTTTGCTTCCTTCACTCCAACCCGGGAAATGTCTTTTAAGGTAACAATTCTTTTCCCGTTATTCCGGATAACCAGTTTCTCCAACTGATCCTTGTCCTTCAGCATCATGTCGGTTACCGTAAGGTACATCATCCGGTAGTCCGCCAGGAAGCCATTCGATTTTATGAAATCACTCTCCGACAAGGCCTGGCTGATCTGCTGCGGTGTAAGTCCCAGTGCGCTCATTTTTGCCTGGTCCAGCTCAACCCAGAATTCCTTTTCCTTGCCGCCGATAATCCGTATCTCGGATACTCCTTCCACCTGCGATAAAAACGGCTTGATTGTGTATGTTGGCGATGTATTTCAGATCAATGGGGGAACGGCCGGTACCCTCAAGGGTATATCCGATGACGGGCAGTATGGATGGATTCATTCTTTCCACTGTGATCTCCACTTCCGGGGGCAGAACATTCCGGATCTCGTTTATTTTTGACTCGATCCGTTGCTGGCTCAGATCAATGTCTGCATTCCAGTCCATAAATGCCGAAATCTCACAGCTTCCCCTGCTGGTGGCACTCCGGATGGTCTGCAGCTCAGGAACCTTTTTAATGGCCAGTTCCAACGGCCGCGTAACCGACAGCATCATCTGGTCTACCGGCTGTTCACCGGCTTCGGCAATCACCTTGATCTTTGGAAATGTGATCTCGGGGAAAAGCGAGGTTTGCAGTTTATTGTATGCCAGTGTACCTGCCAGAATTATCAGCACTATGGCCAGGGTAAGTGGATTTTTATAGGCAAGAAAAAACCGGTTCATGTCAGTTTCTTTTCTCGATGATTACTTTGGCCGTATCCGGTAATCCGTAATTTCCGGTCACCAGGATTTCATCCGCAGGCTGGAGATGAGGCGCACGTTATTTCTACCTGGCCCGATGTGACCAATCCGATGGTTACCGGAATTTTCACGGCCGTTGTGGAATCGATCAGTTTCATGATCCAGAAATCCGATTGCGTTTCATCGCTCAATACCGCCTCTTTGGGTAAAATGACGGCGTTTGTCCGGGATGTTTTCCTGAACCGCACCGTGGCTACCAGGTTTTCGGGGATGGATGAAATGCCCGGAACCCGGATTACATAGGATTGGGTTTGTGACACCGGATCCACACTAGGCAGGGAGGAATTTACAGTTCCCTTGTACTTTTTGCCATCGGGCAGGACAAGGTCGACGGTCTTATTTTCTGCCAGCCAGGGCGTTAATTCATAGGGCAATTCAAGGAGGAAAACCAGGCTCCCCAGGTCGCTGATCGTGGCCAGCACTTCATTGTCCTGTACATAATCGCCGTCCTGGTAGGCCAGTTCAGTCACATAACCCGGCGCCGGGGATTTTATATGAACCAGCCCGCTGAAATGAAAGGATGTATCCAGCTTGCTGATCGTATTTCCCAGGTGTTCGGATTCCTTGGACCGTATTACAAATAGTTCCTCTCCCCGGCTTACTTTCTGTCCCAGCTGAATATTCCACCTTCTGCAGGTATCCGTTGACATCTGATTTCACCGAAGTTTTAAGCAGGAACCGCGAAGTTGCATTCAGCAGGATGGAATCCGTGAGATTGCCAGTAGTCAGCATGCGTAACAGTGACCGGGGTGCCGCTTTCGCTATTATGGTCGATGCCGGCCATCGGGCGCGGAATGAAGGATGCCATCAGTATTAAGATAAGGAAATAGAGGGCGTTGGGGTTCTTCATAGGATGAGGAGTTTATTTTTGGCTCCAGTAATTAATTTCATTGATAAGATTATATCGTGTGAGCATGGTATCAATCAACAGGTTTCTTGCATTGATGAAATTACTGACGGATAACAGATAATCCGTAATAGATATATCCCCGGTTCTGAGCAGGTCGCGGTTTGCATCGATCAATGTCTTTGGCATACGACATTTGTTCCTCGCACTGGCTGATCAGCGGATCCTGTGAAGCCATCTGATTCATGAGACTGTTGATTTGCTGCCTGTACTGGCTGTTGAAATAATTCCGGTAGGAGAGCGGGTATCCTCGGCAATGGCGATCTGATCATGTTCCATCTTCTTTTGCCCGCCGTTATATATGGGTATAACCAGACTGAGTCCTGCGCTCAGGCCAAAATTTTTCCAGGGCATGTAACTCAGAGACGAAAGGTAACCTCCATCGGCATAAACCGATAATTTAGGCCGGTAGTCAAAGCTTATCTGGCGGTCAGCATTCGCCAGTTTCAAACTATCCAGTTCAAATTGCCTGTATAGCAGCGTATTATGCAATCCGCCGGGAGGAATAACATTCAATGCCGGTTCCGGAAGAGTGAGGTAGGTGGTATCGTCAATCCCGCAAAGGGCAAAGAGTATTTCAAGATCCGTCTTGCTCCGGATGACCGACTGCCGGGCATGGATTTCCTGCTGGCGAAGGTTCACCAAAAGGGACAAATATTCGGTTTGTTTATAAACGCCGTTTTCGGTAAGTTTTTTAACGATCTGCTCCTCTTTTCGGAGAACGGCAATGACATCCGAATTCAATGCCTGTTGCTGCTGGTCGCCATAAACCAGGATATACTGGGAAATAATTGATTTTTTCAAATCCTTTTCCGACAGGCTGCCCTGGATGGAGGTGGAACGGTTCTGCAGACTCACCGCCTGGTACTTGTTTTTCAGATGATCGTTTCCAATGATTTCCTTAGTCATCCCGGCCAGGACACTCACATTGGCGATGTCGGTCTTCACCTCGTCATATCCCCAGCCGTTGATCACCGGTGCATAGGAATCCGTGCTGGTGGCATTTACCTGGAGGCCCAGAATCGCTTTTAAGCGCAGGCTATCGATTTGGGCCAATCTCAGCCGGTTCTGATAATCTTTTAGCAGCGGGCTGTTGCGAAGACCCTGGTTCACAAAATAATCCAGATCCTGTTGCTGGGCATTCAATCCCTGAAAGAAAAAGAAACCCAACAACAATATCTGTATTCTCCTCATTGCTATTATTTTAAATAATTTTTTGTTATGATAATTATTTTCATTTCTTTCTACCAATAGGCAAACCCTAAAGGGTTTTTCTTCCTTGTCACTGTCACATCGTCCCTCTTCTACCGGTAGTCAATCCCTAACAGGATTATTCTTCCTTGTCACTCGTCACTCGTCACTCGTCACTACTTCACAGTTTCCACATCAAGTATGGCAAACGTCCCCGCCTTAATAGCCGGGCGATCCTTCGAGTCCTCCGGCGCCGGTTCAAATTCCGCCGTTGGCAAATAGATGTGATGCGAAGTTTTATCCAGTGCAATCGTTCTGGCGCCACGCTGTGTCGGCACCGTTTCAATTACCTTGAAACTATTCGCATTTAATACCTGCACAACCGTGAGGGTGCCTTCTCCGTTGGAAGCATAGACCCGCTTATATTGAGGATCAAAGGCAGCACCGTCACAGCCCTCCCCGATCGGCAGGCTGGTGATCACTTTTCCCGAAACGGCATCCACAACCATCATCAGTTTATTCGAACAAACACTGAACAGGCGGCGGTTTTCAGGGTCATAGGCCAGTCCCGAGGGTTCCTGACCCGCACCGATGGGCCAATGGCTGATTACCTTCATGGTACTGGCATCAATTACTTCAATCAGGTTTGCCGTCTCAATATTTACATAAATCTTTCCGTTTCCATCGGTAACGATGGCTTCCGGTTTGCCTGAAAGCCGGATAGTTCCTGCCACTGAATTATTCACAGCATCGATGACAGTAAAATTCCGGCTTCTGCCATTTCCGGTGAAGACACGTTTTGAAAAAGCATCATAGAGTATGGCGTCAGGGTTTTGTCCGGTTACCCGGATTTTTGCCAAAACTTCAAGCGTCTTCATATTAAATACGGTGACCGATGAATCACGTCCATTGCTTGTAAATCCCTTATTCAGGTCGTGAGCCAGCGCAATACCGTGAACCCCTTTGGTATCCGGAATGGTACCGATCAGCTGGCCTGTTTTGATATCTACCACCTGTGCCATTGAATTATGGGATTGGTAGATCCTCCCGTTTATTTCATCCACAGCAATGTAATCCCAAAATCCGTTTCCTGGCAGACTTATTTTTCTGTCGATTTTATAATTTGACTGGGCACTTATTGATAAAGCACACGCAATCAAAAGGATACAACTCAGCGATACCGAATTTCTTTTCATAGGTTTGATGATTAAGAATCAGATCAAATTTCATCAAAAATTCTTATTAATTGTAATAATTTTTAATCCCTTCAAGGATTACCCATCGGTAGAAAAAGTGACAAGGGACTAGTGACTAGTGACAAGGAAGAATAATCCCGCCAGGGATTGCCCATCGGTAGAAAGAAAAGACATGCTATCACACGGAAAAATCCCGCCAGGGATTTACTATCGGTAGAAAGAAATAAAAGCAATGCCATAACACGGAAAAATCCCGTCAGGGATTGCCCATCGGTAGAAAGAAAGAAAACAAACGACGCCCTCGTAATCGGAAAAACATTTTATCTATCTTCATGCACCAAATTTATCTGATGATACGCTGCTTTTTCGTTTGCCTGGTTCTTCTCTTTTGCACTCCGGGGCTAATCCACGCCCAGCCGCAAATCAAGGCCACTTTTACCGATACCGTGCCGGATCTCGATGGATATGTGCGGGAAGGAATATGGAATAAAGCGTCCCTGATCAACGAGCTGATTCAGCGCGAACCCAGGACAGGGGAACCGGGAACCGAAAAAACGGAATTTCTTTTCCTGTTCGACGAAAACAACCTGTATATAGGCATCCGCTGCGAAGCGCCCCCGGGTGGCATAACGGCAAAAGAAATGGCCCGTGATGTCAGTCTCGGCGATGACGACAGGGTGCAAATCCTCCTGGATACATACCTCGACGGGAGGAATGGATACTGGTTCCAGATCGGTCCCCGGGGAAGCATAGGGGATGCCCTGATAAGTGAAAACGGAAAAGGGTTTAACAAATCCTGGGATGGCCTCTGGGATGGCAAGGCCCGGATCACCGAACAAGGCTGGGAGGCAGAACTGATCATACCTTTTAAAACGCTGGCATTCAAGAAGGGCCAGGATACCTGGGGACTGAAGCTGATCCGGAATATCAAAAAGAAATCGGAGGTATCGTACTGGCCGGCTACCACGCTGGATGCCGACCGGTTTCAAATTTCCGACGCCGGAAGAATTACCGGGTTGACGAACATAACACAGGGAATCGGACTTGACCTGATCCCCTATGTGACCACCGGGGTAAGCAAACTGCCGGACGAAGATCCGAAAGCATTGATCGATGCGGGCCTTGATGCATTTTACCAGATCACTCCATCCCTTAAGGCCGCGCTTACCATAAATACAGATTTTGCCCAGACCGAGGTGGATAGAAACAGATCAACCTCACCCGGTTCAGCCTGTTTTTTCCCGAGAAAAGGGATTTTTTCCTCGACGGATCGAACTATTTCAATTTCGGCATCAACGGGGATGCGGAAAATCCACAGAACACGCAGGTGATTCCGTTTTTTTCACGGCGGATAGGACTCAATCCCGATGGAGATCCCATTGCCGTAAAATATGGGGGAAAGTTTACGGGACAGGCAGGAAAATGGAACCTTGGATTCATCCATATCAAGGATGACAACGAATGGGACAATCCGGGCTATACGATTGGCCGGGTCACCCGCAACTTTGGCAAACAATCCTCCATCGGCGTGATCGGAACACACGGGAATGCGCTTTCGGGGGACGATAACGGGCTGGCTGGCCTTGACCTCCGGTTGGCCAGTTCAACGTTTAACGACAATAAAAATATTGTCCTGAATATGTACGCCATGAAGTCGTTTACAACCGGACTCACCCATGACGACGTTTCCTTTGGCACTGAACTGAACTACCCGAACGACCTGGTGAACTTCAGGATCGGTTATTTGCAGGTGGGCGAGAACTTTGTGGCCGGACTGGGATTTGTCCCGCGCAGTGATATCCGGAATTTTTATGGAAGCTTTCGTCTTGGCCCGCGCCCGAAAATAAAAGGCATACTCCAGGTTAAAACAGGGTTCTCCTATATGTTTATCAGCGATCGGGCCCTGAATTCATTGCAGAGTGCAGAAATAAAACTCAATTACGGGGAAATCGATTTTCTGAGCGGTGATATCATTGCGTTATCCTCCTCGTTTCAGTTTGAATCGCTCCAGGAGGATTTTGACCTGTTTGAAAAATATACAATTAATGCAGGCGACTATCCCTTTTGGAACCATTCGTTGCAGCTTATCTCCGCCAAAAGGAGAAAATTCTGGGCCGCCATGCAGGTTGGAACCGGGAGCTTTTATTCGGGTACACGAACCGACTGGATCATGCAGGTAGGGTATAAGGTGTTTGTTCCCGTTTACGTGGGCCTGGAATCCGACCGGAAATACATACACATCGATGGGGAACAGGTAGTCGCACAGATCTACCGGTTCAACCTGAACCTGTTGTTCAGTCCCAATTTGTCGCTTTACAGTTTTGCACAATACGACAACCAGACCGAAACGATCGGATGGCAATCGCGTTTTCAATGGATCATCCGGCCGGGCAAAGAGATATTCTTCGTTTGGAATTCCCCGCATATGGATCCGTACGATCGATTTAACCAGCCCGATTACGAAGCCCGCCTCAAAGTAAATTATACTATACGGTTTTAAATCGCGTAGCGATTACCTCCCGGTAGAAATGCAATATTATTTCCCCAAGCTCGTAGGCATGAATTATTGTAGCAAGAATCATACCCCCTCCCCAAATCGCGTAGCGATTACCTCCCGGTAGAAACGGAATCATAATCCCTCCCCATATCGCGTAGCGATTACCTCCCGGGTGAAATGGAATCGTAATCCCTCCCCAAATCGCGTAGCGATTATCTCCCGGTAGAAATGAAATCGTCACCCCCTCCCAAAATCGCGTAGCGATTGCCTATCGGTACATCCCAAAGGATTTGTTACAGGAAAAGAGAAGAAAGCCCCTGTGCCAGCCTTACGCAACCAACCATGGAAATGAAGGGAGAGAGTAAAAAGCCCCTGAAACCCGCACCTCCTGAAATCAGGAGACAATTCTTCATCCCTTGCTTATACCGCATCTAAATTAGAGTTCGATATCCGTTTGAATAAACTTTTATATATATTTGATTCCCAAGATTTCTATCTGCTTTTCAATACCACGATTCATAATTCTACCTGGCCTGATATTTACCTTATTTGAGAATTTCTTGAGTATGAATATATTCTATATTGTTCAATGATCATAATTGAATTGGCTTATAAGCTGTCGCTGATTGTTACTTTTTCTGTTATTTCTGTGTTTCTCAATACGAAAATTGACAAATCACTTATTTCAGGAAAAATTTTTCAGGGGATAATATTTGGCAGCATCGTATGCATAGGGATGTATCATCCGTTTGTTTTTAAGGAAGGTATCTTCTTTGATGGCAGGTCAATTTTAATCAGTTTAAGTTCCTTGTTTTTTGGACCCTTAACAGGAATTATTGCTTCCCTGTTTTCTATTATTTACAGGATTTATCTTGGCGGATCCGGCACGCTGATGGGAGTCCTGGTAATCCTTATTTCATTTCTTACAGGTTATTATTTCTATTCAAGAAGGATCAAAGCAACCTTCAGGCTATCGGGATTAAATCTTTACCTTTTCGGATTGCTGACTCATATTCTGATGCTTGGCCTGGTGTTTACCTTGCCGGGAAAATATGTTTTGCAGGCCTATAAATTGATAACATTTACGGTTATAGGCATTTACCCCATAATATCCCTGTTCGTCGGTAAAATATTGTTGATTGAGGAGGATAACAAGACGAATACGTCCAGGTTGAAGGACACTGAGGCCTTGTTCAGGACAACACTCTATAGTATAGCGGATGCAGTTATAACAAGCGACAATTCCGGCAAGGTCATCCATATGAATCCCGTAGCCGAAAAACTGACGGGCTGGAAAGAACAGGAGGCACTTGATCACCGCGTGCACGAGGTGTATATTACGATCAAGGAAAATACAGGGGATAAAATTGAAAACCTGGTGGATAAGGTTTTAAAGGATGGAGTGGTCCGGCGAACTTCGAACTTTTCCCTGCTCCATCCAAAGAAGGGTATTAAAATTCCAATAGCCGAAAGTGCATCCCCGATAAAAAACCTGAGAGGCGAAATTATGGGTGTGGTCTTGGTATTCTGGGACCAGTCGGAAGAGCGGGCGAGGCTGAAATCATTGTATGAGAGTGAAGAAAGGTTAAGGATTGCCCTGGAATCAACCCATGTTTCTATTTGGGATTGGGATAAGACAAGGGAAACATGGTATCTGTCCCCGACTTTTTATAATCTGCTGGGCTATGAACCGGAAACCGTTCAACAAAACCGGGCGCTCTGGGGAGAAAGAATTCATCCCGATGACCGGCAAATCCTGGCTGGCAAACTGGACCGTATCCGCCGGCTGAATGAGCCCAATATCAACCTGGAATTCCGTATAAAACGCCACGATGGATCTTATTGCTGGTTAAATATTATGGGGGAATCCGTTGAAATCAACAACAAAGGTGAGATTACAAGAATGATCGGCGTATTGATTGATATCAGCCAGAGTAAAAATTCGGAAGAAATAGTGAGGGAAAGTGAAGCACGATACAGGGCCTTTTTTGAAAACAGTCCCGACGCCATCATGCTGACTATGCCGGAGGGTGCAATCTATGCCGCCAATCCTACCGCATGCTCCATGTTTGGTTATACGGAACAGGAAATAAAGGATCGTGGAAGAAATGGACTTGTTGATCTGGATGATCCGCGGTTACCTGTCTTATTGCAGGACAGGGCTAAGAACAAGAGAACAAAAGGGGAATTGTCATTTATCAAAAAAGGGGGTATCCGTTTTGAAACGGAAGTAACGTCAGCCATTTTCCTGGATGTAAACGGGGAGAATAAAACATGCATGATCATCCGGGATGTTACGGAAAGTAAAAAGTCGCGTGAAGAAATTACGAAGCTGAATAACCAGTTAAACAGACTGATCAATGCCGTGAAAGATCTCGCTGCTGCCCGTAATATTAAGGCTATTCAGGAGGTTATAAAAGATTCCTCCCGAAAATTAATCGATTCGGACGGGGTAACCCTGATTTTGCGAGAAGCGGATATGTGTTACTATTCGGATTCGGATGCCATAGAACCGTTGTGGAAAGACGAGAGATTTCCCATTGATGGCTGCATCAGCGGATGGGCAATGGTAAACAATCAGCAGGTTGTTATTGAAGACATCTATTCAGATCACAGGATAAATACCGAACTGTACAAATCCACTTTTGTAAAAAGTCTGTACATGGTTCCCATCCGTTCCGGTTCACCCATTGGAGTAATCGGGAATTATTGGGCGGAAAAGCATGTGCCGACAGAAAATGAAATGCGGTTAATTCAGACCCTGGCGGATGCCGCGGGTATTGCCCTTGAAAGCATCCAGCTCTATAATGAACTTGAGACCCGTGTGGATGAGAGAACGGCCCAGCTGCTTGAGGCCAACAAAGAACTGGAAGCATTTACCTATACCATTTCGCATGATCTGCGGGCACCGTTGCGGGGGGTATCTGCCTTTACGACCATTTTGATGGATGAATTCAGTACCACTCTTGATCCCGAAGCAATTCGTTATTGCAGGTTAATACGAGAAAATACAAAGCGTTTAGGGATTCTTGTCGATGATCTTCTGGCTTTTTCAAGACTGGGGCGTAAAGAAGTGAACAAATCCGCTGTGGATATGAAAAAGGTGGTTAATTCAGTGTATGATGAAATCACCACACCGGAAACCCGGAACAGAATCGATTTCAGCATTGAAGAAATTGGAACGGCTTACTGTGATGAAAGTCTTATCCGGCAGGTATGGATAAACCTTCTTTCCAATGCGGTGAAATTCTCATCCCGGAAGGAAAAAGCCGAGATTCAAATTACCTGTCGTGTGAAAGATGGCAAGCAAGTATACAGCATAAAAGACAATGGCGTTGGATTTGACCAGAAATTCGTCAATAAGCTGTTTGGTGTATTTCAGCGGCTGCATAAAGAAACGGAATTTGAAGGAATCGGAGTCGGACTGGCCATCATACAGCGGATCATTCTGAGACATGGCGGAGAAGTGTGGGCGGAAGGAAACATTGACAAAGGAGCAACATTCAGTTTTTCATTGCCGGTAACGGGGGCAAAGTGAGAACGTCATATACCTTTTGTAAACCCGAAAAAAAAGTATATTTTTGCGGCGCTAAGGAGGAATGGCAGAGCGGTCGAATGCGGCGGTCTTGAAAACCGTTGTTCTGTTTACACGGAACCGGGGGTTCGAATCCCTCTTCCTCCGCAAAAGTTTGGAAATCCCAGGGCGCAGCCCCGGGATTTTACACAAAAGGCAGGACTCAAGCTTCCTTGAAGTCCTGCCTTTTGTGTAAAAGACCGCCATCGCGAAGCGATGGTAGGGTTTTCCAAACTTTTGCAAGGATCTCCCCCCGGGGATCACGCAGTAATCCCTCAAATCCTTTAATAATGTATTTCTTTCATATTGCAAAACTCAAGCTCGCTTGAAGTCCTGCCTTTTTTCGTAAAAGACCGCCGGCGCGAAGCGACGGTAGGGATTTTAAAACTTTGCAGGGATCCCCCCCAGGGATCACGAGCGCAGCGAGTAATCCCCATTTAGTAAAAGACCGCCGATGCGAAGTAGCGGTTGGGTTTTTCAAACTTTGCAAGTGTTACCTAAAGTGCATTATTATTCTGCCATTAAAGAGTCATAAGGAATTTTGAGTTTCTTATGAAGACTTCTAATCATTTTGAGAGTAAGTTTTCTTTTGTGATTAAATATCTCCGAAACCCTGCTTTTGTATCCTATCACTTCCGCCAGATCTTGATTACTCATATCCAATTGCTCCATACGAAATTTTATAGCCTCTATTGGGTCAGGAGATTCTATAGAATAATGTTCGTCTTCATATTTTTCGATCAAAATACTCAACAGTTCGGCCTCATCACCCTCCTGAGAATCAATAGGTGCATCAAATATAACTTCAAGTCTCTTCAGTGCTTGATTATATTCTTTTTCTGTTTTAATTACCTTTATTTCCATCTCTACTATATTTTATCAGCATCAATCATATCATACTCGCTATGGTTACCAATAAATCTAATAAAAACCCACCCTCTTAAATAGTTTATTTGTACAACCAATCTATACTTGTTTCCACATATATTAAATACTACCCTACCACTTTTTAGAATACTTGCTTTTGGATACTCTGACTTTATATCACCGGGTGAAGTCCACTTAGCCTTGGAAGCTTCCTTATACCATGTTTTAAGTTGGCCTTCAGCATCAGTTTTTTGCACCCAGAATTTTCTAAGTATCTTTTTAGCAATTACTCTCACTTTATAATTTATGTTAACGACAAAGATAATTAAAAGTTACCAAAATGGTAACTATGGTTGAACCTTTTTTCCTTAAATCTTAGCCAAAATAGCGATCAGGCTGCGCCTGCGTTTATAATTGATCCGGATATCTTCAAGGTATTCATTGGCCAATGACCTGTTAATCTGCTTTATTTGCTGAAGAATGTCAGCAACGATATAATAATTATTATTTCCGGTGTATTCCAGATTCTTGATAAGCTCATTGCAGAAATATTTTTCAGCTTCTGAAGGAAAATTCTTTTTATATTTTTTAAAGAAGTTGAATACCTGTGTATTCCAAATGCTATTACTTCGATTTATCAACTCCAGGGCCTCCGGCAACCTATTGTTATTTTCGAGGTATTCAAGTAATTGCCCGGCCGCTTTTTTCTCAAGTATCCGTTCATAATCCGGCAATTCATTTCTTACCAAAGTTGCTATTTTTTGCATCATCGAGCAGGTTGAACAACGAGATATGGCTTCTTTAGCAGCCTCTTCCAGGCTTAAGCCGGCTTTGGAAATCATATCAAGGTAGAGTATGTAAACTTTTTCAACACCGAAAGAAGCGTTGTTCTTCTTAAGCCAGGCTTTTATTGCATCAATGGCTTTTATTTCCTGATTCACCGGAAGCATACAGGCTTGCCAGCTCAATTATCCATTTGCTGTCATTATTTTTTATTTCGTTTAGGATAAGCTCCTTTTCCTGTCGGGTAAGCAGGGAATTTACCTGCTTGTAATAATTCTCAATTAACTGTTGCGAAATTTTTTTATAACCGTTCATAAGCAGGCCTTTAAGTGCTGGAAGGTCATCATCTGTAAAAACCGATTGTGAAAGCCCGCGCAAACTTTCATAAGTAGTGTAGGATTGCCCTGCCAGCAGAGAATCGAGCCTGATCAGAAAAGCTGTTTTTCCTTCATAATCCAGGCTTTTTGCAAAACTGGCGACAAATTCATTAAATTCTTCAGATGGTTCGTAGCTGGAGTCACTATAATCGTCATATAAATAGCCTTCGTCAAAGGCATTCTCCACTTCTCCTATGATGTAAAAAAGTAAATTTTCAATTTCAATTTTAAGGTGTTTCTCAAGCCCCGATAATTTCACTATTTCTTTGTCCAATGCTGTTTCGAAATCTCCGGGGCTATGCAAATAAACACGGTCGTTAAATAACTTTTGAACGGCACGTTCTACTTTTCTAAAAGCTGCCTGAGCGGTTGAGTTATCCGAGAACTTATTTTTTATTTCAATCCAAAACTGTTCCGGTGCAAATTTTTTTACCAGGGCAATGAGCTCATTTTTTGAAAGAGATTGGAGATACTGATCCGTATTTATTCCCGGATTTTTTGCATCCGGAATGATATCCATTTCCGATTTTTCGTAGATAGCATATAACAAGGAAGCAATAACATGTTTGCAGGTACCTCCGTATGGACATGTACACGAGCCCTCGATTTGGCCGTTTTGAAGGTTAAGGGTCACTGTGTATTCAGAACTGCCTATGACCAGCGTTTTAAGTCGGGTTTTGTCAATATTATAGGATGCATCAGCCACACGGCCATCTTCGAAATACTTCCTGCCGCGGTGGTATACACTGGAATCGCAGCAATCCTGTACCTCTTCCCTGGAAATGGTCTCAAAAAAGGCAGGTAGGTTGCACTGTTCAGTCATAAAAAGTTGTGGCATATGCTTCGTTTTCAGTTTATTAAATCTTTAAGAATAAATCAAATAATTAATAAATCAGCTGAAATTAATCCGGAACCCAATAATAGACCATATTTCGATAAAATAAACAGAATTCGTGAATTTACTACCCTGTTATCGTTCCGAATAAAGGATCGAGAAACATTTATTTTGCTCCGTCAACGGATTTTTCATTTGGGTTTTTAAAAAAAGTCTCAAGGAAGTTAGACCAATGAAAGAAGCGATGGGCGGGATTTACAAACTTTGCAGAGATCTCACCCCCCGGATCACGCAACCATAAATAAGCTAATACTGTATAATAAGTTCAAAAATTGAAGCAATCTGGTTTAAATTATCATATTATGCATAAATAAGATTATTATAATAATTTTATATTTACTTTTGTGTTAAAATAGAATGTAATGACGTTAATTCCTTTAACGGAAGAACAAGTACTTGACAGGCTCAGGCAGGAAAATCCATGGTGGGCAACAGGAGCGGTTGACGAGGACTACTCTGGTATGCAGAAACGACTCTACTTTGAATTGTTTTACCCCCTGGTAAAAGATATATCAGTCAGAAGGGCTGTGATCCTTATGGGACCCAGGCGGGTCGGAAAAACGGTCATGATATATCATTCCATTGATTCATTATTAAAATCCGGAGTATCCCCTCATCTGATTGCTTATGTATCCGTTGAGAATCCTTTTTTTAATAAAATGCCACTTGAGCAACTTTTCAAGACTTGTATAAAAGCTACAGGTAAAACTGAACCCAAAGGCTGGTACGTTTTTTTTGATGAGATTCAATACCTGAAAGATTGGGAGGTTCATTTAAAATCGCTTGTAGACAGCTATCCCCATGTGAAATTTGTGGCAAGCGGATCAGCTGCTGCAGCGCTTAAATTAAAAAGCAACGAAAGCGGAGCAGGCAGGTTTACAGATATTATGCTTCCTCCACTGACCTTCAATGAGTATATTCATTTATTGAAACTGCAACATCTCATCATCCCTGCCAAAATTGACTGGGACGGAAATACTGCCCAGTTCTTTGAATCAACCAATATTGCCGTGTTGAACGAACATTTTTTGAAATATATCAACTATGGGGGTTACCCTGAAATTATTTTTTCTGAAAAAATGCAGGTTAATCCATCCCGGTTTATTAAATCGGATATAATTGACAAGGTTTTGCTCAGGGATCTGCCAAGTCTATATGGCATTCAGGATGTACAGGAATTAAATTCACTTTTTACAAGCATAGCCTATAATTCTGGTCAAGAGTTTTCTTTGGAGGCATTGAGTCAATCGTCCGGTGGAGTTGAAAAAAACACAATTAAAAAATATATCCAATATCTCGAAGCGGCTTTTTTAATAAAGATTGTTCACAGGATTGATAACAATGCAAAAAAATTCCACAGAGCGAATTATTTTAAAATATACCTGACAAACCCCTCGCTTAGAAGTGCTTTGTTCACTCCCTTACAGGCAACTGATAAATTGATGGGTGCAATGGTTGAAACTGCAATCTATGCCCAATGGCTGCAACGAGAATGGTTTGAGCCTTGGTATGCCAGATGGACAGCCGGCAGATTCCAGGGAGAAGTTGACATGGTTGGGCTTTCACCCCAGGATTTTAAACCACTCTGGGCCCTGGAAATAAAATGGAGTAATCGATCCTTGGAAAATGCCGGAGAATTGAAATCATTAATGAGTTTTTGCCAGACCAATAATCTGAAATCTGCTTTGGTAACCACTTTGGATAAGAGTGGAAACAGGGAAATGGATAAAATGAAATTACATTTTATTCCTTCAGCCTTATATGCTTATGCCGTTGGTAAGAATACAATCCTGCAAAAACAAAGAAGCAACATATAACATTTGAACCGACCCCTGGCTCCTGAAATTCTGTATAAAGGCTTCTTTTAGAGAACGCCTGTTTAGTGTTCGTTTCTTTTATTTAAATAAAACCACCACATCTTTCTGTCGTTCTGCGGGGGTTACCGTAAGCTTTTCAATCTTGCCATTTATAACAACGCACTCAACCGTGGTGCTTTTGGGTGCATTAAGTTTGAAATCCACATCCCAGTCCGATGGCCATGCTGGCAAAATGTAAATCTTATCGTCAGTGGTTTGCATTACCATTTCCTGGAGTCCGATCATTCCGCTGCCACCCCAATTGTTGTCGGGTGTCCAATCGAATCCTGGGCCCCAGAATGCAGGGAAACGACGATCACTGTCACCCAGCTTTTTCACGATCAGATCTTTGGCATCCTCTGTAATGCCCAGGCGTGCAGCCCAAATAACATCTTGTTTCCAACCTATATAACTCTTGAATTTATAAACCAGGGGATCATATTTCCACGTATTTACAGCTGTGTCCAGGCCCGGTTTACCAACACCAAACATATCCCATGGAAAGACAGGATACAGCTGGGGCGATTCAACATTCTGAATTCGCTCGTACGATTGCGCGGGAGCAATGGTAACATGACCATTGTACTGAGTATAGGTAATATCGGGGAGGCAAGACAAAAAACTCTTCCAATATTCTCGTTTATCTGCAGTTAAATAATTTTCAGGCAATGCCAGCAAATGAGTTACTACAGTTTTCAGCGCTGTAATTGTAGAGGTTGAATTATAAGCCATTTTGTAGGTTTCAGCGCCGGACGATGGGTAAAGGATAAGCTTTCCTTCGTCAGTGAGCTCTTGTGTTCCTCTCATCCGGGCCAAATAACGATAGTGCTCATTGTAAAAAGTAAGACAGCTTTCGATAAGCGGGATATACTCTGTAATGTCTTTGTTGATGTATCTCTGGGTTTCGAGAATCATAAAGCAAAATTCAAGCGAAGTATCCCAAAGATATTCGAGCCAGGGATTGTAATCATTGCCTTTATCGTAATATGCAGGACGATTCCAACCGTATTCGGCCGGATTGCTTAATCCATAGTTTTCAATTTGTTCGGTAAATCCTGCTCCTTTATGTCCCCAGTAATATTCGCTGCGAAGCTCTGTATTGCGACGCATTCTTTCATAAAAATCGAATTGAGGTTTCATCATGTCCATATCTCCGCTTTTGAGCATCGGGAAATATACCAGGCGCTGATTTTGAGCAGTCATTGTGCCTCCGCCCCAATTGCGGAAGTCGGGGGTGAAATGCTTTTCCTTGTCGGTAAATACCGGGTCGTATGTGAATAAACCTCCGTTAAATTTAGTAGGATATGTTCCATAGGCATTGCAGCCCAACATATACCGGAAAAGCTGGTAGTTCCGGCCAACCTGCCAGGGTTTGCCTGCCGGATCGGGTTTTGCCGGATTAATAACTATATGACTGCGATTCCAGAACTGATGCCACCAATCGATGGTCACCCTGTGTGCTGTTTTCGAATTTGCCCTGGCATCGGCTACCACCTTGTCCAGTCCGTCTTTCCATTCGTTAATGCTTTCCGTCTGGCGAGTGAAGAGAATTAGTTCAATGTTCTGCTTATGAACAGCTTTTTTGCTTTTCAACGACCATCCTTTATAGTCGGTATCGACATATTTCCCCAGCGTATTTCCCGCAGGAATCATATCAGCGCCAAGCATTAACCCGCCGTATGTATTGTTTTTTAACGGATTGAACAACTTTGGTTTAATACTGTCGAGTCCCTGCAACTTCACATTCACATCGAATATTGTATAATCACCGTTTCTGTGGAAGAATAAAAGATTGTTGTTCTGAAAGCTTATAGAATCTTTATACATGTAAACGGTGTCGAAAGGCGATGATTTGTTGGAACCCTGAAAATCTTCACCCTTGCGGAGTCTGAATGTAGTAAAACGCCAGCTTTCGTACGTTGCGGTAAGCGTGCGTGCAATGGAGCTTTCCATATCCACATGCACTACCGGGCGAAACACATCGACCCAAATTTTTAATTCCGTCTTTTCTGAACCTTTAAGTAAGCTAATGTTAATGTAACCATCGTTCAGTTTCAACTCTTGCCTGAATCCGGCATTTTCAAAAGGGTTTGGCGAAATGGAAATTCGTAAACGCCCCAGCTTGTTTAAGGTGTTGTTTTCTTCGAATGCATCGCTTTTAGAAATATAGATAAGTAAATTGTTGTTCTCTACCCATACATTAAGGCCAATACTTCCGCCACCACAGGGCATCGACTCTGATGCGTCTTTGCTTTGGGTTGTCCATACGGGGTTATAAGATTCCGGTAAAGTGAAAATTTTCTGCGCTGTTGCACTGAATAAAATAAGTAAAATACAGCAAATGAACAGGATAAATATTTTTTTCATAGATGATAAGAATTTTGTACCATGGTTTATAACTATCCTGTTATCGTTCCGAAAAAATGATCGAGAAACATTGCCTTGTTTACCCCAAACGCGACATCATTTTTTCCGTTCGCATCCTCTTTCCAATACGTTAGTCCTTCCAACCGGTTGTTCCCGGTCTCCACTTCCACATTGCCTCTTTTGAAATCGCATATTTCTCTTTTAAAGATTACCGCAGCAGCAAGCGGATCATGGAAAACAATCGATTTACGCGTATTATCCAATACCCCTGAAAAATCCAGTACGACTTTCAGGATATCAGTGTTGAACCGTTTGATTATTTCATCTTTTTCCATGACTACCTGGCCCGTAACATCCAGTCCGACAGAGACGATATTTTTAACCGGCGCATTATAGACCATGGCTGTCGCATGAGGATCACAGCGTGCATTCCATTCGGAAAGACAGGATTCTCCCTGGTATTTGTATGCAAATACGCCGCACATAATGACCAGTCTTTTTAAAAGTGCAGGTATTTCCGGATCTGTTGCAAAAAGCAGTGCGATGTTTGTTAAAGGTCCGACCCCAAGCAGTGTTATTTCATCGGGGTTTTCCCGGATGGTGCGACGCATAAATTCGATGGCCTGTCCTTCCGGAAATTTTGTTTCATGAGGCCATTTCGACAGATACCGGACCTGCTGTGCTGCAGGCTGTTTTTGTGGATTGAGCAGGGGCTGCTCTACTCCCGGATAAACAGGAATGTCATCCCTGCCTGCGGCTTTTAATAAGGCACTTGCCAATTTGGCCCTGTTTACGGATTCCCCGGATACCGTTGTAATACCTAAAATCTCACATTGTTCCTGGCACAACAAATAGGCTAGACATAAGGAATCGTCAATATCGCTGCCGATATCGGTGTCGAGCAGCAGTTTTTCTTTTAATGAAGTATCTGCCTTTTGCGTATGTTGTTTTTCAATTTCCTTTTCAGATGAATCCCGGGCAAATACGCCCGGCATAGCCAACCCGGACAATCCCAAACCTGTGATTGCCATTCCTGAATTTCTAATGAAATTTCTTCTGTACATGGTATTATTTTTTTAATGTATTCAAGGTTTTGCCCGGGGATCAATATTTATAGTTTTATCATTTTCCGGGGAAATTGATAAAAGGTCCGGCTTTTCGATTTTTTGCTGCAGAATTTTTGAAATAATCGGTTTTATAATGAGTTCCGGTTGCAATATTGGCAACATCCCCTTCTGACGACCAGGTCATTGTCATGTCGGTTGAATTGATCCTGACATCCACTTTCACATAACCCCCGGTTTTATCAAATCCAAAATACCGTTGCCATGCGGCTACATCCGGCTCAAGTTTTTCAGGATAATAAATCCGGTTTCGTACAGCGCCGTCATTCTCTGTCCTTCCATAGAGGTTTCCTTCTGCAAAATTATCACTGCTTGAAAAATCGATTGCTTTTGTGCAATTGTAAAAGAGATTGTTTTCGACATGATTCCATCGGGATGTACCACCGCTTCCGGCTACAATCCGCCATTCCGCATTACGTGTCATAATCCCTGCATTTTCACACATTCCGATAAGATTATGGGCAAAAATTCCTTCATCGCTTCCATCGACAATAATACCATTTCCGCCGTCATCATTAAGATCTCTCGGCACAGCATTCGTGGTACCCCATATAATGTTATGGTCTACCATATTCCCTGATTTCGGTGAGGCCTCTATATATACTCCGCCGCGCACGGAGAATGTAACGTTCATGATCAGGTTGTTTGTAATGCGCGAATTATTGCACTCGTAATCGAACCAGATCCCCGGCGCGTAAGAAATATCACGAATCACGCAGTTGGCAATTACATTATTCCGGGTACCGTGTATTTTTATTCCTGCACTTTCCCAGGTACGCTCCACATTCTGCCACCCGATTTTTTCTATAAGACATGACTCTATCAGGGTGTTTACTGCATTTACTCCGGAAATACCGCAAACTCCGGCATCCATAATTTGTGTACGACGAATGATGGAACTACCCACCGGAACAGCAGGACTGTCGGCTGTCCAGCATTCTCCGCCTATATCAAGTGCCGTGGAGTTTGCATGCCGGATAATACAATCTTCTATGATCCAGTGATTCCCCCGGTTGGTAGAAACAAGTCCCCTTTGCGGAATTGGAAATCCGCCGGCTCCATGCTCGAATGTAATTCCCTTAATCCGGATATAACCAAGGAATCGGTCTTTGGGAGCAAACACCCGTTCCTGTATGACAAATTCTATAGCATGATCACCCGGATTGGCATTGTCCTTTCAGCCTGACATGAACTATTAATCCGTCTTCTTCAACCCAAAAGCCGTCTTCGCAGGTTTCAAGATCAGAAATATATTCAACTTGTTTCAATTTACGACCATCGGCAAAAATCATCCCACGCCTTAAAAAATGAGGCTTGATCTGATCCGGGTTATTCCAGGGAAAATACGACCTGTTATTATGCATTAAATTCGCCATCCCGAAGGGATTATATCCTCTGAAATCAATGCCTTCAAGATCGTACTGATAAATTGCCGGTTGAACTCCCGGGGCTTCCTCCCCCATCCTGTAACCCGAAGATGGCTTCCAATTATCTCCGGATGCGAGTACCGAACCCTTAACCACCACGTTGGCTCCCGGGGCAGCCTCGTAACTGATCAGCCTGCCGGCAGCGCTTCCGCCCCGCTTGGGTCTGACCTGTTCGCGGTAAACTCCTGAATTGATGACCACACGTTCGCCGGGCAGAAGCACTTCGGCAGCTTTGCTGATCGTGAGGAAAGGCCGGTCCTGCGTTCCCTCATTGTTATCGGAAGCATTCGGATTGCCCCTATCAACATAATAGGTTTTCGAATACGTAACCGGAACTTCCCAGCTCACATATTCCTCTCCGTCCGGTAACAAATAACTCGTTTTAATCTGCGCATGTATATTTTCCGGAAATATCAGAAACACGATTGAAATGATCGGTATCATTATTAAAGTATGACTTCCCTTTCTGAAAAATAGTTTTTGTGTTTTTTGCCTAATAAAACTTTTCATCTCTGCCAGGATTTAATTATGAATTAAAGTTTTGTTGTATCTCATTTTTTCCAATAATCAGGTATGTCGTCAAGTCAGCGATCTCATGAAAGTAGCAAATTTATTGGTGCGGAACAAAAACGTTAAAAAGTTGTTAAATATCATACTGTAAGTACGCTTAGTATATTCTCAATTGATCGTGTTTCAGTGCAGATCCTATTGATGTAAATATAGCCACACATGCATTGGAAAGAGCAGTGCCAGAGTTTGACAATTATAACTTGCAGAATAAAATTGAAATTTTATCGTATACAGACTGGTATCTCCAGGGAGGCAGTTTTAATACAGAAGTCGTTGTGAAGGGAAGGAAGTGGATTGGGTTTATCAATTGCCAAGGGACTTGTAGAATTAATGGGTGGTAGAATAAGGATGGAATCGGAGAAAGGCATAGGAACTGCTTTTTTTATAAACTTTACATATACCCATATAACAAGTTAATAATACTTACCATGTATGGTAACATGATATGCACTGAAGAAGTATTCTAAACTATTTCTTTACCAGTTTCATAATTGCACTCTTATTTTCTGATGTAACAGTAATAAAATAAATCCCGGCTGGTTCATCCAGTTCAAAATCCAGAAACTGTCTGTTCTTAAACAAGGATTTCTTAAGTATCCTGCCGTTCACATCTTTAACCTCGATCCCGATTATCTGAAAATTCGCTCCAAGGTTAATGTAAACAAATCCATTGGAGGGGTTAGGATAAACAACGAGGCTTTTATCAAATGTATTTTCAATAGTGCTAATTATACTTACAGTGTAACACATTGAGGTATCAATGCAGTCATTTTGCAGGATCTCAACAGCATAATTTCCGCTGACATCTGCTGTAAATGTTTGATTGCTTTCATTGGCTATTGCACTGTAATTGTTGTTGCAATCAAGCCATTTATAGGAAGCCGGAGTTGCAATGGCTGTCAAAATGCTGGAATTCTGTGTTACGGTAATATCAATTGAATTTATTGTCAGGTCAATTGTAATTAAACTATCGCATCCGGAAGCATTAGGAATGACGGCTGTTTTAATACCCGTTGTGGTGTATACAGCTCCATCGGGTGCAGTATAGCTGTTACAGGCATTTTCTGTGATTGCGTTTTCTGTACCCTGATGTGATATCCCATCGCAATCATTGTCATTTCCATCGCATGTTTCTTCGGCACCGGGATGGACAGAACCATCGGAATCGTTGCAATCACCTGTTGGTTCGGAAGCTTTTGCTTCCCCATCGTCTATGCAGTCGCAGTCAGCACTGGCAATGGTAGATGTGGTTCTGTAACCGTCGTTATCAGCATCTGCGTAACATGTTTCGGAGCCATCACAATTCTGGTCAATTTCATCTCCCGGGATTTCAGCCGCACCGGGATAAATTGTATTATCTGAATCATCACAATCACCGGAGATGCTCACATAATTGGCAGGCGAAGAGCAACCGGAAACGGTCAGGTTTACATTTCCATATCCATCTCCATCAGCATCAAGGTAGTATATTGTAGCGACTGACTCATCAACATCTCCATCACAATCATTATCCACACCATCACACACTTCGAAAACGCCAGGGTTTATTACAGCATTGGCATCATCGCAATCACCAGTTGGCTCAGAAGCATTGGCTTCACCACTGTCTGCGCAGTCGCAGTCAGCACTGGCAATGGTAGATGTGGTTCTGTAGCCGTCGTCATCAACATCTTGGTAACATATTTCGGTACCATCACAATTCTGGTCAATTTCATCTCCCGGAATTTCAGCAGCACCGGGATAAATTGTATTATCTGAATCATTGCAATCACCGGCGACGCTCACATATCCGGCTGGAGCAGGGCATGCAGAAACGGTCAGGTTTATATTTCCATATCCGTCTCCATCGACATCACGATAGAAGATAGTATTGGCGGATTCGTCAACAGATCCATCACAATCATTATCCAGACCATCACATATTTCGGAAATGCCAGGGTGTATTGCAGCATTACCGTCATTACAATCTCCAGCCGGATCAGAAGGCATTGCTTCACCATCGTCCGTGCAGTCGCAGTCGTTACTGGTAATGATAGACGTGGTTCTGTAGCCGTCGTTATCAGCATCCACAAAACAAGCTATGCTATTGTCACAGTTTTGGTCAATTTCATCTCCCTCAATTTCAACAGCCCCGGGATAAATTGTATTATCTGAATCATTACAATCACCGGGGATGCTCACATATCCGGCTGGTGCAAAGCAAGCGGTAACGGTCGGGTATATATTTCCAAATCCGTCTCCATCAGCGTCCCGATAAAATAGGGTATGTCCTGATTCGTCAACACTTCCATCACAATCATTATCCAAACCATCACATACTTCAGAAGCACCAGGATGCACTGCAGCATTGCCATCATTGCAATCACCGGAAACACTGACATATCCTGCAGGTGCGGAACCGGCGGAAACTGTAATGCCTGGATTTCCATAAGTATCCATATCAGCATCGCGATAGTAAGTATTCTGTGCAAAGGCAGATAAACCTGATATTAAAACACCAAGTAAAAAGAAAAGAGATTTTTTTGTCATTTTGTTTTTTTAAAGACTTTATAAAGTCATGAATTAGGTTGTGGGTGGTTTCAATCCTGCTAAGTTCAAGTTATACGAAAGATAAAGGATAATGAAACAAAATTTCACGTATTATTTTACCAACCGGTTGATTTTATGAACTCATCCGCATTGAATTCACAACACTGCTAATAGGCAATGGACGAGATGAAGGAATTGTATAAGGATGCAAAGGATTTCTCGATACCCTTCGGTCCGGGATTTACAGCTTTCACCTTGTTTACGGCAACCAGGAACCGTTCAAAATCAATCGGCTTCAACAGGTAGTCTGTCACATTCTGATTGAATCCTTCCAGCGCATATTGCGGATATGCTGAAGTGATAATAACTGCAGGGGGATGCACCAGCGTTTTCAAAAAGGCCATGCCCTTCAGCTTTGGCAGGTGTATATCCAGCAGAATCAGATCTGTCTCATGGTCCCTCAGGAATTCGGTTGCCAGGATCGCGTCCTTGAATACCTGCTGCAATTCAAGGAATGGCACCATCGAGATATAATCCGTCAATACCTTTGCAGCCAAAGGTTCATCCTCTACGATAATGCATTTTAACTTAGACATGGCTGTGCAAGATTAATATTCAGTATGGCTTTGAATTCGTCCGGACCTGGCAAAACAGTAAGATTGAATTCCTGGTAAAGTAATTCCAGCTGGCGCCTCAGGTTTGTCAATCCTATGTTTTCCTTTACCCCTTTACCTTGAAGCAGGTCTGTTCCCATAGCCCCTGTTGAATTTCTGACTGTAAATGACAATTGTTGTCTTTTCACCGATATGTGTATGTCAATAAAAGGATTTCCCCTTGTTTCAGATACGCCGTGTTTAAAAGCATTTTCCACCAGGGGGATCATCAAAAGGGGCGGAACGGCCTGTTTCATATCTTCAATATCATGATTGAAATTAACGAGCAGCGAATCATCAAATCGCAGTGTCTCCAGGGAAATATAATCACTCATGATTTTTATTTCCTGGTCGATGGATATGTATTCACTTCCCGTTTCGTACAGCATAAACCGGAGGATCTTCGACAACCTCAAAATTGATTCCGGCGCCAGGTCACTTTTATCCCTGGCCAGGGAATAAATGTTATTCAGCGTGCTGTCAGAAGCAGGCATACCAAGATATGCGGAACTGGTTTGTTTTGCCGATGATCCGGGTGAGGCAGCGGCAAACTATTTTATCCTGAAGCTGATGGGTTTTCCTGACATAAAGGTTTTGGCGAACGAAACCGGCATCCTTCAGTAAACGGCAAATACCCTCTGGTTTGCATGGTTAATAAGAGTACATGTTATCAGGACAAAAGCAGAAATGATCTAATCCTTTTTGCCAATGAAAGGAGCAAATTTTTTTTGTGGGTACGGGGATTGGAAGGTTGGAGGTTAATTTTTAAAGTATCATTTTAGACTATTTCAAATTGAGTTTAACATCGCTAATCTTTCAGCATAATGATTTAAGTACTGTGTTTTTGTATCCTCATCAAGGAATGATTTTTTTACTAAATCTTCAACTCCCTTTTGTTTTAGTAAAAAAAGTTCAAGCAATTTATTAACTCTGCTCTCACGTATACCAATTTTATTCCCGAATTCAAGAAAATCTTCTTTACATGGATGGTGTGAAGCATTTTTTATCCTGCAATCTGACCAGTGCCATTCTTTATATAATTCATCGCTCAAAGCAAAAAACCCTTCTTCTTCGACATGAATCCGGGTGTCCAACAGGTCGTATGCCGGACTTAGGATATAATCGCCATTCTTTGTTTCAAGTAAGCTGAAATTCTTAAGGTGAGCGTCCCCATTTGAAAATAAAAAGTTGAAAACTACCAGGCTGTAAAATTTTTCAATTTCAATTTTCCAGGCTCCCACATACTTCTTTATAAGTTCTGCTATTGCTTCATAAGAATAATCATACTTAAAATTATGACCTGCATTTTCTTCTGTTTTACCCGCCAATGACGCAAAATCTTCTTTTCCCAATTTATTACCATTATCCGCTACATCAAATCGTTTTGTAAGATATGCCGGTTCCTCATTGCTAAAGAAAACCAATCCGTTTTCTGCTGTTGCGATATGATAAACCTGCCTGGCAATTTGCATGGTTACATGTTCATTTGCAGGAGCCATAGCTGTTTTTTGTAACCCGCCGGGTTTGGGTTTGAGTATATATGCCCCCTGCTCATTTTCTTCTGTAAGCCGAAGGTTATTTTTTTCAAGTATAACTGAATATTTTTCCTGCACTCCGGAAATAGAAATTCTTTTTCTATTCTGCATAAACTTCTTTTGATCTTCCTCATCAATTTCAGGAGCATTATAAGGTAGGATGTGACTGACCTTTCTTCCCTTAAACATTCTTCTGAGAAATAGTGGGCTATATTCTGAAAAGCCCACCACTAATAGTCCTGGACAGTTTTTTATTTCCATAATCGGGTTTCCTATTTAATTTGCTTAACGGTTATTGCCCCAATGGTATCATACTGTGCTGTGGCTAATAACAGCCCAAAAAAATCATGTTCATCTATTTTGAGTTGCTTTGATTGAACCTCTCTATTTGTTCCTTCAGATAACATGTTATAGAAAAATGGAAATAAATGTTTTGAGGTATATTCGGATTGTATCTTGGGTAATGTCAGGCTTATTCCGGGTTTTGTTTTATCATTAAAATACGTGGAATCATATGTGAAAACATAGGCGCCACCTTCGGTCTCGGTTAATGTGCCTGCTAAAATATCGTTTCTATAGATTTCGGCTTTTCTCATTTATCAGGATTTTTTAATTCGAGCTTTATTTCAAACCCTAATACATCGGCAATCTTCCGAAGATTATCTAATGTTATGTTTCCCTTGCCACTTTCAAGTCTTTTTAATGTAGCAATTCCAACTTCCGCAAGTTCTGCAAGATATTCCTGGTTTATACTTAAAATATCTTTTCTTTCTTTTATTAATTTTATGATCTCATGGTTTGTCATATTTAAAAATTAAGTTCAGTATCATATATGATATTATTTGTAAATATATACTTTATTTAATTTTAAAACAAGCATAAAGTATCTTCTATGATACTTTAACCAGGATGGCTATCAGGCTGCAACGAGATATGGCTTCTTTAGCAGCTTCTTCCAGGCTTAAGCCGGCTTTGGAAATCATATCAAGGTAGAGCATGTAAACTTTTTCAACACCGAAAGAAGCGTTGTTCTTCTTAAGCCAGGCTTTTATTGCATCAATGGCTTTTATTTCCTGGGCACTTAATCAATCAATCCAATCCTGATACTTCCGGAATTATTCAAATTTAAGCATCTCAGCAGGATTCGTTTTCGATGCCCTTATGGTTTGGGATCCGATTGTAAGCAAACCAACAAAGACGACGAATAAAATGCCAAAAAACAATGTTCCGGCTCCAAAGCTGACATGGTCAACCATAAATTGAAACCATATATTGTTAAGCAGATAAGCAAGAGGAGCTGCAATAACTGAGGCAATGATCAATAACAATATGTAGGATTTTGAAATCTGGAACAATATGTTTAACGGCATAGCCCCATGGGCTTTCCGTATGGCAATTTCCCTGATCTTCGTTTGTGTGCTGAAAGTTGCCATTCCCAGCAGCCCGAGACAGGAAATAATGATCACAAGAAAGCACGCATATCCTATAGTATATATAACATCACTAAATATTGAATAGAACTCTTTAATACTGCCGTCCAGAAAATCGCCTTCCATTTCATGGGCAGGATCAATCTTTTTCCACTCTTTTTTCATTTTTTCGACAGTTCCCTTTAAATCAGGTGAACTGATCCTGAACACAGCCAGGTTATATTGTTTTGGATTGACCCTTAGTATCATGGATTTCAGATTGAAGAACAGGGCGGCATATTTATAATCCTTTACAACGCCGATCACTTGCACGAATGTGGAATCATCGAGGATCAGATATTTGCCAATGGCCTCTGACGGGGTGCCAAGCTTAAACTGATGAGTCGTAAATTCATTTACGATCACGAACTTCTCCCGATCCGGGTTCATTTCGGAAGGAAAGTTCTTTCCGGCTAACAAAGTAAGGCCCATTGCCGGAATATAATTTTCATCAACAGAAAAGAAATGGCCCTCGACTTTTTCATCCTCCTTATTCAGCCGGATTCGGACATCCCAAACATTTCCCTCACCAGGCCTATGCGAAGTTGCTGAAAGTTGCGTGATCTCCGGTAACCGTCTGAATGCATCCCTTACCCTGCTTATATCCTGTCTTTGCAATTTCATTGTAAACACCAGCTCACGGTCAAAACCCATTTGTGCATTGACCATATAATTCATTTGCCTGAATAACAAAAGAATCGTTATGATGAAAATCATCGAGAATGAAAACTGGATTACCAGTAGAATCTTTCGAAACGTTACCCCGCTGAAAAGCTTAATATTGAGTATTCCTTTTAAAACACTCAGCGGATTGAAGGCAGAAATAAATAAAGCCGGCACTATGCCCGCAAGTAATCCTGTAATCAAGGCAAATATAAAAAACAGGATGTAAACCATGTAGTTTTGTTGCGGGCGTATTTCCAGCATTGACATCATTTTCATACCTGTAAATCCGGGTAGCAGGAATTGAAGAAGTATCACTGAAATAACAAGTGCCAGGAGTGATATGATCACTGCTTCAAGCAAAAACTGGACTATAATTTTGCCACGGGTGGCGCCTAAAGTTTTGCGAATACCAACTTCCTTTGCACGTAGCAAAGACCTGGCAATTGAAAGACTTGTATAATTAAAAGCCGCCAGAATAATTAATACCAACGCCATTCCGGCAAGAAAATAAACCATTACATTCCACAGAAAGAAGCCCATTTCATTTGCGCGCAAAGGTCCGGGAACAATTTTGGACAAGGGCTGCAAAGCAAATGAAACATTTACTTTATCCCTATAAGGGTATTTCTCATGGTTAATGGTTTCAAGAGCATGTTGAATATCTTTCTCAGCGGTATTTTGCGACAGCTGAACATACAGAAATGTATTATAAAAATTATTCCAATCTGAGGCCGTGATTTTTTCTGCCTTTCGAATTCTCTCAAAAGACTCCAGCGTACTGGCAGATACAAGTGCTTCAAACTGAATATGTGATTTCTTATTGCTTTTTTTAAGAACTCCTGCAACTATAAAATCACCAATGCTGTCGATTTGTAAGGTTTTTCCCAGTGGATCTTCTTTCCCGAAGAATTTTTTTGCCACTTCCTCCTGTAATACAATTTTAAAAGGATCATCCAGAATTTTTTCAACATTGCCTTTCAACAGTTCAAAATTGAAAACCTTAAACACCGCTGAATTGGCATACAAAGCTTTTATACCAATGCGGGCTTCTCCTGATACAGCCTCGCCGTTAAACGAATTATTGAATAAGGCTGTCTCCTCAATTCCGGCAACCTTATTCTTCAGCTCATCTGCCAGGGGATAAGTTGTTGAAGCAAACCGGTTGAGGGATATCCTGCTAAGACTATCAATACTTTCTACGCGATAAATCCTGTCCTTTTTTGCATAATGGCTGTCGTATGAGTATTGATCCATCACCACCACAATGATCAGCATACAGACTGACATAGTAAGTGATAAACCGAGAATATTCAGTATAGTAAAACTCTTGTACCTGATTATATTCCTAAGTGCGGTCAACAGATAATTCAGAACCATAGTGCAAAGTTTAATTTGAGACGACTTGAGGTTCCATCGGCTTACAATTGTCCGGAATAATCCTTGAATATAGAAATATTACCTTAATTTACCGAAGGGATGGTTCAATAATTTCAGGATATATGAAGTTGTTGCCAAATAATCAGAATACAATGACCCGATAACAAATATTCCAAATCCATTTTGGCCGGAGGGCTCTGCTAACATCAAATTAAAGCATTAAAATTTCATTTGAACAATTTTATGCTTTTTCTACTTTATCGTAAGAACCAATTCTTAGCTCAAACATCCAACTAAATAAAAGGAGAATATTGTTATGGCAAAATATGTAGATGGATTTGTCCTGGTAGTACCGGAAAACAAAGAAGCCGAATATACGAAAATGGCAGAAGAAGGAAGAGATTCATGGATGAAGCATGGAGCGCTTTCTTACTTTGAATGCAAGGGGGATGATTTAATCACCCGCGATTCCGGTGGCGGAAAACCAATTGAATTCACAAAGCTGGCAAACTCCAAGCCCGGTGAAAATGTCTGGTTTTCTTTTATTGTATTTGAATCAAAAAAGCATCGGGACGAGGTAAACAAAAAGGTAATGGACGAGATGAACGAAAAATATAAAGATGCCAAGGATTTTTCGATGCCATTCGATATGCAGCGTTTTACATACGGCGGATTTGAAGTTGCAGTTGAAGGTTAAAGCTTCCTAATCCCCTTCATACACCGTACTGCTCCTCTTGCATGAATATGCATTGAAGAATCCGACTGCCTTGTCAGAAGGCATTACATTGGTGGGTATATTGGCTGAGGGGCCGCTGAACAGAGGTATTTTGGGCTGATATTCCGTGATAAAGGCCTGCAGGAAATCTTTATATTCTCCTGTGATTCCATCCATCTCAAGCGTTACCACATCCCCCTTTACAAGCCGCTCATCAAGCTTATTGTAATCCAGGTAGTAAACAGTGAAGCCGTCATAATACTGTCCTTCAAACCCCGTATTATCTGCGAAACTTGTGTATTCAGAAGTGCTATCGGTGAGGAGGACCCCATTTTTCCAGGCTTTCAGTAAATAGAAGTTCCGTCCGCCCCCGATTTCAAGGGCAAAAAGATTGATCAGCCATCCTTTGTCAAAGCGGTCGATTCCTTCATATTTTACCTGGATCGAATCAATCGGATTGATACGGGGAATATGAGAACTTGCGGAATATTCTTCCATTGTTCCGTCATTGTTTACATCCACGTTGGAAATATTCAGGGTATAGGTCTTACCCTCTAATCCAAAAACGGTGGAGTCGGTTTCATACACGCCGGGGTTGGCTGTGTTTTCCGCCAGGTTAAAGGTTTCGGAGCCGTCCGTAATCGTTACGATCGCATCCGAAATGACATTCCCGGGCTTTTCATTCAGTGCATCGCCGGACCGGGAAAGTCTTACCCTGTGAACCGTGGTGTCCGTATTGATTCCACCGTCTACCACCAGCCTGACATAGGTGCTTTCCAGCGGCATTTGTATTTCTTCCGTACAGGCAGCGCCCATGAGTATAAGAAAGGAAAGATATGCTGACAGATTCGTTGTTTTCATAGTCAATGTTCTAGAATTTAAAGTTGTAAGTAACGCTTGGGAAAATTACAAAGGGAAGATACCATCTCGTTGCGACAACTTTGGAGGGATCCTTTTCATCCGGTGTAAAATTGATTATCCAGTCATTATGCCGTCCATATACATTGTATACTGAAAAATTCCATTCCCCCTGCCACACTCTTCCCGGTTTTTCCTTTCCCGCCAGCGTATAGGAAATATCCAACCGGTGGTAATCCCTCATCCTGTATCCGTTCCGGTCTGCATATATCTTATTCACTGAATTGCCATATTCGAAACTTCCTACTGGAGCCGTCATGGGCGATCCTGTCGCATATACCCAGGATACAGCAAACTGGGAACGCGCGGATGCCTGGTAGTTCAGCACAACATTCACGGTATGGGGTTTATCATAGGGTGAGTTGTAAGTATTGCCATTATTGATCTCGGGAATATTCCTTGTAGCCTTCGATAAGGTGTAACTTATCCAGCCGGTGATTTTTCCTTCGTTTTTCCTTACCAGGAACTCGGTACCATATGCCTCTGCGTTTCCTGTCCTGATTTCGCCTTCCATCCTCGGATTCATGAGTAATTCGGCATGGTCTTTAAAATCAATGACATTGTACATTTTCTTGTAGAAAACCTCCACAGATGTTTCAATATTGTTGTCTTTCAAATTCCTGAAATATCCGACAGAAAACTGATCCGCTTTCTGGGGTTTTATATTCGGACTTGCCGGGAACCACACATCAAGAGGCATTCCGCCATTTGAATTGGAGGCCAGTTGCATATACTGGATGGTTCTTGAATAACTGGCCTTCACCGATGATCTTTCGTTCAACACATAGTTCAAACCAAACCGGGGTTCGAATCCATGATAGGAGTGATATATCTCGCCGCTTTTATAATACAATGTATCAGTAACTTCATACCCTGAATCGTAGTTGTACACGGTAGTTTTACCCAAATTCTGAAAGATGGAATACCGTAAACCGTACTTCAGCGTAAGATGGTCACCTATCTTTTGTTGATTTGAAACATAAAGAGCATACTCAAGTTCATAATTTTTTGGGAAGGGAACGGTTATCTTGCTTCCTTCGTTTTCCATCCAGGCATCGCAGGGTTTTATATCATGATAGATTGTCGAAGCCCCGAATTTTATTTCATTTCTGGGATTTGGAAAGTAATTGAAATCCAGTTTGAGGGTATAATCCAGCAGTCCGGAATTCCATACGTATTTGGTACCTGCACCGTCAGACATCAGCGCATAATCATACTTGGCCCTCACCGCAGAAAGATTGGAGAAAAGCTGATTCGAAAAAAGATGGTTCCAGCGCAGGGTAACTGTCTGGTTTCCAAAACTAAAATCCGATAACCCCTTCTGTCCGAATTTGTCCCTTCCAAGATAGGCGGAAAGGTAAAGCCTGTTGTTTTTATTTAGCTCGTGATTAAGTTTCAGGTTCAGGTCATAAAAGTACATTTTGCTGTTCTTCAATCCTGTATCCTTAGAGGCTACAAAAAATAGATCAGCATAGGACCGGCGTCCGGAAATGAGAAAAGATGTTTTTTCATTGCCAATGGGCCCTTCAACGGTAAGGCGACTGGAGATCAATCCAATACCCCCTGTGAGGGATATCTTTTTATTGTTCCCTTCCTTCATCCTTACGTCAAGTACAGATGAGAGCCTTCCCCCATAGTTTGCCGGGATATCCCCCTTGTAAAGTTTTACATCGCGGATCGCATCGTTGTTAAACACCGAAAAGAAACCCATCAGGTGGGATGCGTTATATACAGTGGCTTCATCAAGAATGACCAGGTTTTGATCATTCCCTCCTCCCCTTACGCTGAAACCGGAGGTACCTTCACTGGTAGGCACAACACCCGGAAGCATCTGGATGACTTTCACCAGGTCTACCTCGCCCATGAGTGCAGGTATTTTCTTGATGGTGACCATGTCGAGTTTTGCCACGCTCATTTCAGCCTTTTTCACGTTGGCGTCCACCTTTTCCGCTTTGATCACGACTTCGCCGATCGTTTTTTGTTCGGGGACCAATTCAATGTTCATTGAAATATCTGATTTCAGGTCAAAAGTTTTTTTCTGGGACACGTAACCAATGTAGCTGTATAAAATGGTATACTGACCTGCCGGCAGGCTCAGGGAATAGAAGCCATAAGCATTGGCCGATGTGCCCGTTTTTGTATCCTCGATGTAAACGGTTGCGCCGATAAGCATTTCACCATCATCGGCATTTTTGAGGTAACCGCTGATGGTGTATTTCGGCGCGGTTTCCCCGTTTCCCCTGGCGGGATACAGCATAGTCAGGCTAATAATAAGAAGGGCTGGCAGAAGGATTTTCAGGTTCATTTTAATCAATTAATAGTTTTGTCATTTGTCCTTTGGGTTATGTATATTGACCATAATGACAATTAAAACCCCATAGGGTTGCAAAGGTCAAAAATAATAATTGCATATTTCTCTGCAGTTAAGTAGCTCTGGGTTTTATTTCAGCTTCAGAAAGACGCAATCGCAGACTTCATTTTCTTCCTGAAGATTCTTAAGGCTAATTTCTATTTCATTGGTAGATGCCATGTTAAATATCAAAAAGTTGGAGGAAATCCGAAGCCCTGTTGAATAAGATTTAACTCTGTCTAAATATATAAAAATACCTTATTTATAGAATACCTGTTTCACCGGGTTTATAAAAAAGCCACTAAATCCCTTCCCGGTCAATGTAGTATTATGTATTGTTATCACAGTCTGGTTATCAGCGGTCAATCATTTTGATTTATTCATCATTATTTTCTGTACAAAATTTAATTTATGCGTACAATTATTTTGAAAATCAATCCAATACGGTATGAAAAATATTATAATTGAACAAACCAATAACACGCCGGCCGTTGATTTCTCAATTAATGGCATAATGAAAATTAAAGGCCGTTCCCTGACAGATAGTGTAAAAAACTTCTATGTTCCCTTGATAGAATGGGCAAGACATGTCAATTCGAAGGCAATAAGACTGGATATTGATCTGGAATATATCAATAGCTCATCCGCTAAAAACATCCTTGAATTACTTAAGGTTCTTGATGATAATAAGGAGATAAAAGTTCTGAATATAAATTGGTATTTCGAACATACCGATCAGGATATTCTTGAATCGGGAAAGATATTTGCAGAATTACTAAAAAAGGCAAATTTTCACTTTATCGAATATTCAGATAATGACTGAACGCAAAATATGGCGCCAGGCATTTTAAAACCGGGTGATTATCGCCATGAATCAAAGGTTCCGCAGTAATTACGACAATCCGTTTCTTTCTTCTTTACCCTACCTCACGGGTACCAGGCGTATGGCGGTTCCACCTCCTGCTGCAAGTTTCAAACCGAGTTGCATCTTTGAGTTTACCGCCTGCGTGGAAATAGCAACGGGATAGGGGTTGGTTTTGTAATCCGCCTGTTCGCCGTCCGCATAAATTTCGGCCCGGTAGTCCAGGCTGTCGTCAAGGAAGGAGAGGTTTATCTCAAGGTTCCGCGCATTTTCGTCGGTGATGCTGCCGATATACCACTCTTCGCTGTTTCGGTCTTTTCGGGCCATGGTGACATACTTTCCGATTTCTGCGTTCAGCACCTTTGTATCGGACCAGGTGCAGGGAACTTTTTTGATAAATTCAAAAGCAGGGTTGCCTGCATAGTTTTCAGGCAAATCGGAAGCCATCTGCAGGGGACTGAAAATGATCACATACAGTGCCAGCTGTTTGGCCAGCGTGGTATTAACACGGGTGCCTTTAACTACAATGTAATCAAAATCAAAGGTGCCGGGTGTAAAATCAAAGGGTCCGGCCAGCATCCTTGTAAAAGGAAGTATTGTCGTATGGGAAGGAGGATTTCCCCCGTCCGTGGACCATGCATCCTATTCCTGCCCCCGGCCTCCTTCCTGTGTCATAAAGTTCGGAAATGTGCGTTGCAATCCGGTTCCTTTAACCGGTTCATGGTTGTCGATCATGATACGGTATTTTGCCGCTGTCTCCACTACTTTCCGGTAGTGCCGAACGCCAAACTGGCCATCATGCCATTCCTTGCCGTCGAGGTATTTATTCACATAGCCTGTTTTCACGGTATTCACCCCGTATTGATGATACATTGCAAAGGCATCCTCCATCTGGTTTTCGTAATTGGCCACTGCCCCGCCGGTTTCGTTATGACCGGTCAAACGCACATTTTTCATAGCGGCATAGGATGGTGATCTTTCCAAGGTCAAAATCAGGATAACTTTTTGTGAAACTAAACTTTGTACCATCCTCGGACCAGTTGCCATCCCAACCTTCATTCCAGCCTTCCACCAGCACACCGCCAAACCCGTTTTCACTGGCAAAATCAATATACTTCATTGCATTTTCTGTGGTGGCACCATGCTTTGGCCCCTGGGCCCATGTATATTATTCAAGGTGCATCCCCCACCAGATCCCAACGTATTTGGTAGGCTTATCCACGAAATATCGTCAAGCTTGCAGGGATCATTCAGGTTGAGCATAAGTGTGGATGTAACGAGGTCCCCGGGTTTTTCACCGATGATGAGCGTTCTCCAGGGACTTACAAAGGGTGTTTTTGCATATACCTTTATCCCGTTCGACCAGGGTACAAGCTCGACTGACATATTGTTTCGGACCGGATTTCCGTAAGGTCATGGAAGCAAAATCGGTAAGATTGGCCTCATGAATTGCCAGGTACAGTCCGTCTGCCGTTTCAAAAATGGCCGGGGTGTTAATCGTATCGGTCTCGCTGATGTGGTTTTTACGGTACAGACTTTCATAGTAACTGTTCTCCGAATGTACCGGGATCCACCAAACCTGGTGGTCTTCCGGAAAGGTGAACTGGGTAAGTTCATCGAGTGATTACCACCGAATCGAGGCCGTTTTGTTTCGGAAAGGAATACCTGAAACCCACTCCATCGTCAAAAACCCGGAAATGGATGTCCATTAAGCTTTTTTTCCCACCGTTTTCCTTTAAATGCACAATGAGCTCATTATGCCTGTCTTCGATGTATTGAATTCCCCCCAGGGCTGTTCCCAGCTTTCATTTGCCGAATCGTTTCTGTGCGAAAGCAATTTATAGCGTGTAAGGTTGATCCGTCTGATGCATGATCTCTGAATCCCATCGCTGAAGGATTCAATCACTGTTTCCCATTTTTGGTGAGCATGTATTGTGGTTTGCCGTCGACCAGGGTGAAGCTGACTTAATTGTTTTGTCAGGTGAAGATACCTGCAATGTCATGGTTGCTGCAGGAGGAAAAAAAAGCTGAAATAATCAACAGGATAGGCTGAAGAGCAGAAAAACTGTTTTTCATTTACTATGATTCTACATTCGATATTGTTATATAACTTAAGCCATTTTCTTCGCACTCGCTGATCTTGCTGAAATCAATGGGGTTTATATCGCAGATTCATGCACGCTTTGCTCGCATTTTTCCTTTCTGTACCGATTAGCAGAAAATCGTTACCGTTACCGATTACCGACCACCGATTACCGACCACCGAACCAATCTCCGATTACCGACACCGATTACCGATTACCGATTACCATTACCGATACCATTATCGATTCCGATCACCGATACCTCTTTTCATAAACCCGGATATCCGGCGGATTGCTGAATATTTGCGTTTCTTTCCAGTTCCAATTGCGGAATAGGCTGAACATATGATTCATCGCCCTTCCAGGTGATGTCGCCGTGCCTGTGTTTCCATGTAATAATCGTGCTCCGCCGGGCCGATCTTCCATCTTCTGACATCCCACCACCACTGTCCTTCGGCAAATAACTCTGCCCAGCGTTCATACTTCAAGGACATCGTGTGCCAGATGATCATTCTCGTCGACATGTTTTGGTACGGTCATTCAGGCTTGTATAATCATAAGGGCTGGGGGAATCGGGTGAATAACCATATGCCCTTCTGTGAACTTTATTAATATATTCAAGGGCCAGGGACGGATCGTCATCTTTAATCAGTTCGGCATAGAGCAGATAAATATCTGCCAACCTGATAATGGGATAATTGGCATCGCTGCTCTGGTTTTTCCCATACGGTTCAGGTCCCATTTCAACGCCCCTGATATTTGTGAATTTCCGGTGTTGCCAGGTAAGCAGATCAGGCCGGTTATTGACCTCCAGTGACCGGTCGTAATAGGTGGTATTCCCTTTGTCATCGATATATTCATCCACGTATGGTTGTCCTGCACAGAGCATTAAACGTGGATCCACAAGGTCCTTGTTATTTTTCAGGCTGAGGCACTTTATCGCGGTAATCCGGATCCTGGGTCTGGTAAGGGTAATTATCAGTTGAACGGGGCAGATGCAGAATTATAAATCCGGATTCAGTGTTCTTCTGGGCACAGTATCTCCACCAATACCATGAGAATCCAAAGCGTTTTATATTGGCATCATGAATGAAATTATTTCCCCACTCGCTGCTTTTTTTCGAAGTAATCACATCCAGTGTCCCTGGTCAAGGGATCAACGGCTCCTTCCACACCTGGCCTGAAACGGATATTCAGATCCATATACCAGGGGGCCATCACCATGGGCATACCGCTGCCGGTGGTGTACCCTGCCCATGGACCGTTCTGATTCCAGTTTGTGGTCATACTGAGTTCATACAATGATTCGGAGTTGAATTCATTCGCTTCATTCCCATAAAACATATCCTGATAAATTTCAGGGAGTTACCAGTTGTTTACCACTGTTATGAATAATATCTTCCATGAGGGCCTTTAGCTTTGTCCTTGTTTTCAGGGAAGATATAAAGCGACTGCATATAAACTTTTGCCAGTAACCCTTTTGCAGCCCATTCAGATGCCCGGTATTTATCATGATGACCCGTCAGCAGGGGGATGGCTGTTTCGAGGTCAGTTGATAACAAATTCCATGTATCGGTAACCGTAGCCCGTTGCTCTTTTCATGCCCTCCAGATCGGTGGCCACCACATCAAAGATCGGGAAACCCCAGCCATCAGGATCAATTTCAAAAAACAGCTGGGCATGCCAGTAGGCCAGGGCACGGTTGAAAAGAGCCTGTCCACGCATATAACCGAGCTGCTTCCGATTCATCTGTCATTTGCATAGGTTTCCTCATAGTAATCAATTGCCTCGATTGCCGTGGTTGACAGGTTCGCCCATTTGCAAATGTCGACATACATTTGAGTGGTATACCGGCTGTTCAGGTCGGTGTAATTATCCATGCTGGGTACCGCGTTCATCATAGGAACCATAGGTATTGGTCGTATGATCGAACAAATAAATACCCATGGGAAACCAGTAAAATGAATAAAGTCCGATGCCGTATGGCCCTGCATAACTCGAAGTCAGGACAAGATCTACCTGTTCAAGGGTTGCCGGAAAATTATCGGTTGATAAAGTTTGCGGGTTCGAAATATCAAAGAAATCGTTACAACCCGCAAATGACATAGATCAATTACTATCAGGAGTATATATTTTCAGTGCATTTTTCATAATGATGTAATTTTTTCATTTACTGTCTATACTAGAAAGTCAGATCAATTCCAAAAGAAATAAGACGGGACGGCAGGTAGCGATTCTGATGGTCGATTCCCCGCATAAGCACACTGCCGCCAATCTCCGGATCGATGCCCGATATATCCTGTCATGGTAAATACATTTTGAATGCTGACATATAAGCGTGCTTTTTCATCCCGGCTTTCTGGCTGGTAAGGTTTCAGGAAGATTATAGCCCAGGGACAGGTTTTTTAGCTTGAGGTAATCGCCTTTTTCTACCATGTAGCCCGACACGGTTGAATAGTTTTTATTGGCTGCCCCGTCGCCAATAAATGAACCATTTTCATCCACATATCCCACACGCGGAAGATCAGTGACTTTATCATTATCGATACCGAAACAGGATGTGTTGAAGATCTCGGCCGTTGTATTGTCAGAACTAAACATCTGGGTATAGGGTTTTACCAGGTTCATAATCTCAAAACCAAACGCTCCCTGGAAAACCGCACTCAGGTCAAACCTTTTATATTCCAGGTTGATATTCATCCCAGGATCATTTTGGGCCACGGGATTCCCAATAAACTTACGTGAAAGCGGGGTAACCCTGCCTTCTCCGTTATCATCAAATATCAGATCGCCTACTCCTGTTTGCATTTTCTGATAGTAAATGCCTATGGGCTGTCCATCCAGGTTTAAGGGCTGGCCGGTTTCCGGATCAAAGCTGGTATGATCGGGATTATGCCGCCCTCCATGCATTCAGGGCTGACTGATTATATTGCATTCAACCTGTTCCTGGTTCTGGAAAATGCCGATGACTTCATATCCATAAAACATACTCATGGGATGGCCGTCCTGCGTACGTGTCATTAAATTCCAGGCATTGTCCAGGCCCTCATCGATAGGTGTTGCACCCGGTTCATCCCCGACCTGTTTTACCAGGTTGGAGTTAAAGGATGCATTGGCAGTTATGCTGTAAAAAAGTTTGCGCTTTTTGTTTTTCCAGCCGATCGTAAATTTCATGGCCCAGGTTTTCCACCAGTCCGGCATTGAAATATACCGGTACTGTATTGGCCGGGTCATCACTGCTGAAATAATAGCTCATTCCTGCCGACAGGGGCAGATCGCCCCGGTAAAGCATATCTCTTGTCTGCCGGTTATAATAATCGTAGTAGAACGTCAGCCGGTTTCTAAAGAAGATACAGGTCCAAACCCAGCATCGATCTGGGTCGATTTCTTCCCATTTCAGATTTTGATTTCCGAAAACCGCCAGCCAGTATCCGGCCTGTTGCGTGGAGGTTCCGTCAAACGAATGGCTGATCCCCGTTCCCGACCAGGTGGACTGGATACATAAACTGCGGGACACTGACATCGTTTCCCAGTAACCCCCAGCTGGCACGGATTTTGGCATCATCCAGCCAGCTTCCTGTCAAATGCTTTTCAATAAACTCTTCTTCACTGATCCTCCATCCGGCATTGATCGGAAGGGAAGTAACCCCAGCGATTCTTGCCCACAAAACGGTCGGAAGCATCAGCACGGAAATTAGCAGTTAGCAGGTATTTTCCAAGGTAACTATAGTTAATACGCCCGAAATATGAGCCCCGGCGTTCAACAGGTAAATTATCAAAGGCATCTTTGGTGGGACCGGCAGAGGATAAGGGCAATGGATTGGGCAACCGGGATGGAGAAAGTCATAGGCAGTGACCCTCAGGTTATATCCGTCAAGTTTCCAGAATTCAGTACCAGCCATTACCTTGAAATTATGATTGTTAATCTTTTTTTCATAGGTGAGTACCGAGTTAAACATCAGGTTCTTGCATAGTGCCTGCATAGGCTTCCAGGCGTTGTGGGGTCACCTGTACCGGACCAAAATCACGGAATTCGGTAAAATGTATTTTTTGAGAATCCCGTAAATTCTCCGGATCCGGTAATTTTCAGATCCAGTCCCTCGAAAAAATTGATATTGAGATATGCCTGTGCATTCAGGTAATAGTTATTGTCATTGAAAACATGAAATGCATCTTCCAGTCGCGGCAAAGTTTGGCCCGCTGCCCACTTTTTCATTTGTCATGGCAAAATTCCCGTCTCTCATCATAGACCGGGGAAACCGGCACGGTCCTGAATGGAATGGTATGATTATAAATGGAGGAAGTGGTTGCGGGGTTGGTTTTTACTGAACTTCCATAAATCGATTCACCAATGGTCAATATGTTTATTAAATTTATAATCAATATTGTTTCTGAAAAGAAAAACGATCGGCCCGTGTATCCAGGTAAACCCCTTTTTCTCCAAGGTAACCGGCGGAAAGAAAGAAATGTGGTTGCTTCCGAACTTGATGCGACGGAGAAAGTTGTATTCCTGTTCAATCCCTGTTCCGAACATCACATCCATCCAGTCGGTATTGGGCAGGTCATCGATGCTTGTCACCCCGAGAACATCCAGCGTCTTTGTGGTTCCGAAAGCATCGCGGGCCCGTATCCAGTCTTTTGTATTCAATAGTTCGATGTCGGTGTTAATATTCCGCACACCAAAGCGGGCGTTGAAATTAATTGTAGGTTTTTTCTCCGCTCTTGCCGCGCTGGGTAGTGATCAGGATCACTCCTCCTGCAGCCCTTGAACCATAAATAGCTGCGGAACCGGCATCTTTCAGTATCTCGACGGAAGCTCAACATCCCGCATATTAAAGCTAAATCCGGCATCCTGCGGCACCCCGTCAACAACATACAACGGAGCCATACCATTCAGGGAACCTGCACCACGGATAATAATATCTGCTTCACCTCCCGGCGTTCCCTCACTTTTCGTTACCATGACACCTGCAGCCATACCGCTTAGGGATTCTGCAAGGCTTTTGGATGAAAAATCCTTCACTATCTTTGCACTTACCGAAGAAATTGAACCTGTTAATTCCGATCTTTTCTGCGTTCCATACCCAACAACCACCACTTCATCCAGGGACTTGACATCTTCTGCCAATATTACATTATATATACTTTTTCTCCTGTGACTGTTTCCTGGTAAGGTTTGTATCCTATGAAAGAGACTTTCAGGATACTCCCTAAGGGTGCAGGCAAATTTGAAATTCCCGTTCTTATCGGTTACTATTCCCCCAATAATTTTACCCGAGACTGAATAGGGAGACTGTTGCGCCTTCAATAGTAACGCTATTGTTGTCGACAACATTTCCTGTAATGATTTTATTTTGCTGGGCATAAGCCCTGGGCGCCCGAAAGCAGGCATAAAACAATAACAAAGCGGGAAACAATTGACTTCAGTTGTTTCATAAAATTAGTTGTAAGGCAATTTGAGTTTTAAGGAAAAGGAAGGAAAAGCGAAACATGCCTACTTCGCTTTTCGTTAAAAAAACATGATTATTGTTCCCGGAGATAGAACTTTTTGATCACATCAAAAGTTCCATCTGCCTTCAGCACTTTGTCGAATATAAAATCCGTTAGTAGGTTCATCCGGAAGTCTCTGGCCCATGATATTATAATATTCATGACCAATGACCTCTGCATCTGTTCCGGTTACATCAGGAACATACGCTTGGGATAAGCTCGGGACAGGGCACTGTGTATCCTTTCTCCGGCGTGTTATTTGAAAAAACAATCCGCCTACATAATCATCACTATAGAATTCAGCGCTGGTTTTTTCACCTGTATAAGGAAGGGTTCTGAATATGGCACCGGTTCCCGGATCGATTGCAGTTCCTTCCGGTATGTCTCAGGCCACATCCACCATCCTGCGCCCGGGTTATCTTCTGTAAATTCATAGCCAAAAACCTGTCCATAAATGTATACAACGGAGTCAACCGTTACTGATTTAGTAATCAAATCCCCAGCAGTGGCCATTTGTGCAATATTCCAGGTTGCACCAAAAATATTCTCGTCAATCTGTTGTAAGCGGTTGGTTCCTCCACTGACATCTCCCCAGTTTGTCCATTTGTTGATAGCAAGGGCACGTGTGGCACCTTCATCTGTGGGAGTTTCTTTTAACCAGGCTTCCCAGTGAGTTCCGGTAACATCAACAGCAAAAGTGAATGTTTCATCTGCTTCAATATCGTTTGAAGCGGCAAAGTCATTCTGCTCACAATCCCACTTAACGATATAATAACCGTCTGCGTCTTTTGGGTTATTAAGCACGTTGGGTTCGATGGCTGGCGTTATGCCCGCACAAGGAAGCGTATATCCTTTCTCCGGCGTGTTATTTGAAAAAAACAGTCCGCCCTCATAATCATCACTGTAGAATTCATCACTGGTTTTAGTACCTGTATAGGGAAGGGTTCTGAATATGGCACCTGTTCCCGGATCGATAGCAGTTCCTTCCGATATTGATTCAGGCCACAACCACCATCCTGCACCCGGATTATCTTCTGTAAATTCATAGCCAAATACCTGTCCGGTAATGTATACTACGGAGTCAACAGTAACTGATTTTGTAATCAATTCCTCTGAAGTAGCTATTTGTGAAATATTCCAGGTTGCAGCGAAGATGTTCTGGTCAATCTGTTTTAAGCGGTTGGTTCCACCGCTGACATCTCCCCAGTTTGTCCATTTGTTGATGGCAAGCGCACGTGTTGCTCCCTCATGTGTGGGAGTTTCTTTCAGCCAGTCTTCCCATGCAGTTCCGGTGACATCCACGGCAAAGGTGAACGTTTCGTCCGCTTCGATATCGTTTGAAGCAGCAAAGGTATTCTGTGAACAATCCCATTTAACGATATAATACCCGTCTTCGTCTTTTGGGTTATTCAGCGTGTTTTGCGCCTGGGTGAAAGCAGCAAACATCAAGAAGGAAATCATAAAGAAGAGTCTAGATTTTTTCATAGTGTAGCGTTTTGGTTTTACAATGGAACAAATGTAAAGAGAGTTACCAGGCGAAACCGGGAATTTACGATTTATATAGATGAATTATTTTTATACAAATCTGTATATCTGCATTTTACTAACTTTTTCCGTTCAAAATATATAGATTACAATCGACTGTTTTTGCTTCAGAAAGCCCCTGAAACGGGTTCCCGGAAGGGTGCCGAAATAGAAAATCCAAAATCAATTTGTAGTTTCACCTGTAATACCAATAAACGAAGTTTCCTATGACACAAAAAAATCTGTTTATTCTGGTTTTTACCTGGTTTTGCCTATCCGGAATCAGCGCACAAAGCATCCCGTTCACCGATGATGCAAAAGAGAGGGGTTATTATGACCGTGCTTATTTACGATATGAAGCCGAACAGGAAAAATGTACAACGGACGGGGTCATCCTGGAACCTGCCTACGATCAGCGTACTGTGCAGTGCGAAGCTTCCGGTCAGTCTGCGGTGAATCTGACTGCGAAAGGCTCCTATGTGGAATGGACAAACGAAAAGGCCGCGGACGGATTGACGATCCGGTTTTCCCTGCCGGATGATATGGAAGGAAAGGGAAGCACAGGAAACCTGGTATTATATGTTGACGGGGATTCCGTGCAATCCCTGGCACTCTCTTCGTTCTGGGCCTGGCAGTATATTTTAAAGTCCGGAAGCAAGTATCCCGACAATATCCCCGACGAAAATCTCAAATTTCCGAGAATGCGTTTCGATGAAATGCATTTTAAACTGGATGGTGTGATTCCGGAAAATTCAACCTTCCGGCTGGTTAAGACCGACGACAACGGCAGGCCCTATACCATCGATTTTGTGGAACTTGAAAAAATCCCGGAAGCCTTGACTTTTGAATCCGTTCCGGATGAAAATAAAGTACTTTATACCCCGGAATATGGCAAGCTCCCGGCTTTTATAGCGCAAAACCCGGGCAAGACGATCTACATACCCGAAGGAAAATACGAGGTTGACGGCCGCATAGTGATTGATGGAAACGGAACAAAGATAATCGGTGCCGGGATGTGGCATACTGAAATCTATTTCACCGCTTCGTCCGATGACAGAAGCACCTATAATAAACGCGGGATTGAAACCTATAGCAGCAACATCACACTGGAGGGTCTTTACCTCAATACAATCAATAATAAACGCTATTACAACAATGATCCGGTTTACCAGGTAGGCAAAGGCCTGATGGGCAGCTTTGGCTCGAATTCCGCTGATTAAAAACCTGTGGATCGAGCATTTCGAATGTGGCGGATGGATTGAACGCGCGGATAACCTGAACATTCAGCACTGCCGGTTCCGGAACAACTATGCCGACGGGATGAACCTGGCCTATGGATGCACGAATTCCGTGGTGGAACACTGCAGTTACCGCAACAACGGCGATGACGATATGGCTTCCTGGTCGCGCGGGGATGGGTTGTGCGAGAATATCGTTTTTCGTTACAGTACCAGCGAAAATAACTGGCGTGCATCGGCGCTTGGGATTTTTCGGGGGCAAACAGAACAAGGCCTATAATATTGTCATACGTGACCCGATGGAAGCCGGGTTTCGTGTTACATGCGATTTTCCGGGAATGCCATTCAGCAACGACGGATACAGCGAATTCCATGATATCTCGGTTTATAAAGGCGGTGTGGCAGCCGGAACGGTTGGTGTAAGCGGAGATTTGTGGGGGAACCAGCAGGGAGCGTTGCATATAAACAGCAGCAACCAATATGACCTGGTGAATATTAAGATACTATAACATCGATCTTTACGACTCTAAAAATGACGCCATCTTTATTGGCAGCGGTTCACGCTACATAAAAAACCTGGTTCTGAAAGATATAAACATTGACGGTACCGGGCGGTATGGCATCTATTATTTTAACCCAAAGGGAAACGGGGCTTATTGTAACATTCTTTACGATCGTATCGGGGCTGCCACCAGCACCAATACAACCCCCCCTGCCTTTTCATTCGAGGAAAACTGTAATTTTACAGCCATTATTCCAAACAATGAATTACCGGATGTCCGGTTGTTGTCGCATGACGGGAACCTCTATATTTCAGGGCTTCAGAATAAAAATGTGTCGGTTTATAACCTGCTGGGAGAAAAAATATTCCAGGCTATGGTTTTTACAGACCCTGCCATCGTGTACAGACCGAAGACGGGATTGTATATCGTAAGATGGGATGAAAACCAGGCTATGAAGGTATATATAGTGACAAGTGACGAGTGACGAGTGACGAGTGACAGTGACGGAAAAAAATTATGCAGTCCTGCAGCCTTACATATAAAAAATTGCCCTGTAATATAAAATGTAATTTCCATCAGCAGACCATACAGGTTGCATGCAGGCTCCGGGTATCTCGTTTATTATTTTATAGTTTTTACCATCCCTGTCTATTACAACCACATCGGAATTAGCTGTTATAAAGACGATCCTATCTCCCTGTGGCGACCAGCAAGGGGATGAAATTCGGGTTGTATGCAGGATCACCCCTGGTTCTGAACCATCTTGATTAGCAATAACAAGGTCGCTGCCATAATCAGCACGCGACGAAGTAAATAAAATCTCATTCTTAACCGGATTGCATTTTGGTTCATAATTAAATTTACTGATATTGGTAATCTGCGATTCCTTGTCTTGCATTATGTTATACCCAAAAATTTGTGAAGTAGAATTCGAAACAAACTTCTCATAAATAATTTCTTTGGAATCAAATGACCATTCATAAAATCCATTGCTTTGGATATCGGGGAATACTTTTAAAATTCCATCCAAAGTAACTATGCATAAACCACTATCAGAAATGCATGCAATGGTTGAACCGTCTTACCTAATACTTCATTATCTATTTTGCATGAAAAAGCAACAATCAATACAGATAAGGAAATTATCAGACCCAATCCATTAGACTTCATATATTTCAGTGTTTTAATCAGCAAGAAGATAATATTTCTGGAAAAAAGGTTGCTTACAGAATGAAAAAATGCCAGTCACCTTCCTCGTCCCTTGTCACTTGTCCCTTGTCCCTTGTCCCTTGTCCCTTGTCCCTTGTCACTTTCTTCAAATCGATTTTATTTCCATCACTTTCTGTTTGAACTGATCCGGTGAACCGCCGGCCTTGCCTTTGATTTTGGTCTTGTACGTATAAACTGTATTGACAGAGTAGTTTAGGAAACTGGCTATTTTTTCATTGTCGTGGATCCCCAAACGGATCAAGGCATAAATCCGTAAATCCATATTCATTAGCTGATCGTCCTTTAACTGAATTTGTTCGCCCTCAACCAGGAGTTTATTAAACTCTTCCACAAAATTGGGAAACAACTTCAGGAACATCCTGTCAAAACGTTCATACAGGATATCCCTTTCATTCTGGATATTTATGTGTTCGGGGAGTTTCCTGAGCGCTTCGAATTGTTTTGTTGCAACCATCCGGTTGAACCATTTTTGCAGGTTTTCTATCTTTTCAATATATTCTGAATTCTGGTTGAAGAAATCGGCAATATATTCATCCTTGATTTTATCTGCCTCAATCAGTTTCTCATTTGACTCCCTGATGGTAAGCCGTGCAATATTGAGTCTCCTGAAGGAAATCAGGATCACGACAAGCGCAATGATCAATGCAACGAATAAAACTGAAATGAAATAGGAGAAAACGATAATTCTATCCCGTTGTTTTTTAATCGTATTCATCCGGTCTCTTTCAATAATCGGCAGGATTTGTCCGATCTCCAGTTGCCTGTGCCGGGCATTATAATAAGATGCCTGGTCCAATGCTTCAATTATATACTCGTAAGCCCGCCTTTCCTCCCCTTTCGCATAGAATAAGTTTGCAAGGTTACGCAGGGCCACAGTTTCCATGGTAGCCGTTTTAACATCCGCAATGGCGGCCAGGGCAAAATATTTTATGGCCTGGTCGGGAAATCCGGTCATCTGGTAAATATACCCCAGGCTTGAGGTGGCTATGGCATACTGGTGCCTGGGAAGATTGTAGTTGTTAATCCAGTATTCAAATATTTGCTTTGCGCCACTCCAATCCGACTCTTTAATGCGCTGAAGGCTTTGTATCGCCCAGAATTCATTTGTATTTGGCCTTGCGAAACGCAAAGCGCTGTCGTTATAGGTATTCCCCCGGGATATATATTCCGGCCTGAAAACAGGATCGCGGACATAATCGGCAATATCATAATAGGCACGTGCCAGCGTGGAATAAAGCATGCTTTTTAAGGAATCGTTTAAAAAAACCGGATTTACCGAATAAAGTGTATCAAATGCTTCCTTGAAAAGTCCAGAGGACAGAAGCACAAATCCCTCCCTGATTTTAATGCGGGAGATCAGTGACGGGTCATTTATCTGGTAAGCAATTCTCTTTGCCTCGTTAACATAATACTGGGCTGAGTCGTAAACAAACGACTGGTATTCGTAAACCAGTTCAAGACTCACTAAAACCTGTTTCCTCAGATCGTTCGAAGTTTCAAAAACATGCAGTGTCTCCTTTTTCTTTTGGATAGATACTTTTTTTTGTTCCAGATATATATCCTTTTTATCGAGGGTTTTTTCCAGTTCATCAATAGCTTCCCTGTAATCCTGTCCAAAGGAACAGGAGAAACGAAGGGCAAGAAATGCCAGAATAATTATATTCTTCATTTAAAAAATGTGGTTTCCTGTGGGTCGGATTTTGCAGCGTCCTTTTACCCTCTTCTGTTGCTGATCAAATGTAATAAACTTCGGCAAAATACCGACCCCCGGCCTGTATTTATTGTATATCGGGTTTGCGGGGATGCCTGTCATAACCGCACCAACTCATCCACCTTAACGCCCGCCTGCCAGATTATTCCCTGCCATAATAAAAGAAAATCTTTTTATACATTTACATAAGTGAAGCTTGGTTGTTAAATAAATGGGTGGTTATATATGGGGTGAAAGGATAATTACCCGGACACTATTCATAAACAAGGATTTTCTTATGAAATTATTCAACTGGAATTCACTTAAAAGGCAGTTTAATTTCCGATACGCAGGAAGGTGGCTTTTACTTGGATCCATTGTAGGAGTTATCAGCGGCCTGGGCGCCATTTTGTTCCAATACCTGCTAATGCTTGTTAAAGATTTCTCCATTTTCCATCTGATGGGGTTGCAGCCCATGGCCCCCGGGGGGGAACACCAGGCTCTTCAATTTACGCCGGGTCAGTTTAATCCCTACCTGGTTGTTGCTTTGCCTGCCATTGGCGGATTGATAGCCGGATTGCTCATATACCGCTTTGCGCCGGATGCAGAGGGTCACGGAACGGATGAGGCCATTAAGGCTTTTCACCGCAAAAGGGGAATAATCAGACCTTCCACTCCTATAGTAAAACTGATCGCATCCGTAATTACAATAGGCACAGGGGGCTCCGGTGGCAGGGAAGGTCCCATCGCCCAGATTGGCGCAGGTATCGGGAGTTACCTTGCCACACGGTTAAATTTCGATGCAAGAACCCGGAGATGGCTTTTGGCCGCCGGAATAGGTGCGGGAATTGGAAGCATTTTCCGTGCTCCCCTGGCCGGTGCCATATTTGCAGCGGAAGTTTTGTATTCTTCTGCTGAAATAGAAGCGGAAGTGCTGTTGCCTGCTGCTGTCTCTTCCATAATTGCATTCTCCGTTTATTCTATCCCCTTCGGTTGGGATCATATTTTTTCAGATACCGGTCAGCATGGGTTTTCTAACCCAATGGAACTGATACCCTATACAATTGAAGCCATAATTCTTGCTTTTGCCGCTTTGTTATTTATTAAATCATTCTATGGGATAAAAAGGATTTTTGACAGCTGGAAATTCCCCAGGTATCTGAAACCTTTTATTGGCGGACTTATGACAGGTAGCCTGGTTTTGCTGTTGATTGAAATTACAGGCGACCGGAAGTATATCATTGACATAATGGGCGGGGGATACGGAATTTTACAGGAGATCGTCCAAAATGGCGTTGCAAATATTGGCCTTGGTATAATTTTACTTGTAGCGGCGGGAAAGATACTGGCCACATCATTAACCATCGGATCCGGAGGAAGCGCTGGGGTCTTTGGGCCTTCCATGGTAATTGGAGGATCATTGGGCGCTGCGATAGGCTATTTGCTGCATTTTGTTTTCCCTGGTTTTGCTCTTTATCCTTCAACTTTTGCCATTGTGGGCATGGCAGGATTTTTTGCAGCGGCAGCCAATACCCCCATTTCCACCATCATCATGGTCAGTGAACTTACAGGTAACTATGAACTGCTAATGCCCAGCATGTGGGTTTGCACCCTATCCTTTCTTATTGCCCTTAAATGGAGCATTTACCAGAACCAGGTTACCGGGAAAATATATTCCCAGGCTCATTTCGGGGAATATTCCCATAACATCTTCAGAACCATTACGGTTAAGAATTCTTATGTAAAATCAACCAAACTGAAAATTTTCCGCCACGACACTCCAATTGAAAATATACTTGCAAACCTGAAAAATACTTCCCAGGAATTATTTCCGGTGATCAATACAGACAAACACCTTGTCGGTACTTTTTATTTGAAGGACCTGGTCAGGCTCGTTCAGAATCCTGATCATTCCGTTAAAACCGCGGAGGATATTCTGCAGCAGCAAAATCTTAAGGTGAACCCCAACGATACAATTGAAAAGGCCCAGCGATTAATGATAAAAAACCATGTTGATGAACTGGTGGTGGTCGACGATTTCGAAAATCCTGATTTTGTTTTAGGTACCCTGACTTTTGCAGATATTATGACGGCTTACGACCGTGAATTTAACCTGCTTAAGTTTGGCAAAGAAAAGCCTGATTCACTTCCCGGCGATGAATCCCTCCTTATGCGGATAAACCTGAATAAGGTTCTTGAAAAAGACTTGCTGACAATTGATCCCGAAGCAACCCTCGGAGATCTGGTAAATGTTTTTATCCGTTCAAAGCGAAATATTTTCCCCGTGGTGGACAAAGAAAGGCATTTCTTTGGGATCGTTCAACTGAATGACATCCGAAAAATGATATTCCAGGCGGACAATTATAAGGTGATTATTATTAAAGAAATCATGACCCATACAGCCAGGGTAATAAATATTGACGACAGAATGGAACAGGTGATGGATAAGTTTGAGTTGTCAAACGCCTGGAACCTTCCGGTAATAGACCACCGTAACCGGTATATCGGCATGGTTTCAAAATCTTCGCTTTTCACCTATTATCGCAAGCAGTTGCTTTTCCAGACTGAGCTTTAACTGAAAACCCGCCTGTCTATGATTCTGATTTATCTTCCTTGATTGAAGTCTCCAGTTTTTTCAGAAAATTCCTGCTGCCTATAGCGGTTATGACAATGGCAATGGCTCCTAACGTTATAAAAATGGTGGCAAATCCGATGATGATGATTTCCCGGGCCACATCAAGCTCAACCAGTGAAATGGCAGAAAAGAACACTAAAAGGATACTTTTAATAAACCTTGAGATGAGCGAAGCCCTTGGGATTTCTTCACGGTGCAATGTTTTAAGAACTGAAATCTGAACCCATGAAGACAGCAGCCATCCGGCGCCAAAGATTACCAGGGCAACAATGATATTGGGTAAAAAAAGGATCCCCTTGCTCAACAGGTCCGATAAAATATTTAACTTCCACGCAAGTAGCGCATTGTCAAGAAATATCAGAAAAATAATCAGAAAACCGATATTCCCGATTAAATTATAGAGGCTGTATCGAACATCCGCTTTTGAAAAGTCTGTTTCATATCTTGAGCCTTTAATAAACCGGTCTACCCTGATAACGATGGATAGCTGAACCAGTATCTTCTTTATGACCCAGCCAACCACCCATCCTAAAGCAAGAAGTAGTATCCCGCCGATTAAATTAGGTAAAAAAGCAAGTATGTTATCGGCAAGGCTAATAAATTGATTCTGAATTTTTGTTTCCATGGGTCTTCGTTATTTTTCCTGTGATTTGAAAAGAGAACTAATAAAAGACTCTCTTTCCTCGTATTCTTTTAACCACAATACAGGACAACTGACCTGTTCGGTGATTTCCCTGGCCAGGGACTTGGAAAAAAGCAATTCAATGAATTCTCCGGATTTACCCCCCATCACCATCAGGTCTGCATTTTTAGCCAATCTTAATATTCCGTGAAGAATATCCGGGTCGGCTATCATTTCAATACTGGCTTTAAGATTATCATCGGCCAGAACTTTTTTTATCTGGTCAGTTATCATCGATCTTTTGAGTTCATTAGTCTGGGGACTAATGACAACACCTATAGTAATAACTGCATTAAAATGTGCAATCAATGCAGGAGATATTTCAATGGCGAGCCGGGTGTGAACATCTCCGCTATACGGAATAAGTATTTTCCTGATTTTTCCGGGATTGATTTCCCCATGTAAAATGGCGACTTCAAGGGTTGTTTTCTGCAAAACAAGGTCAATGGCGGAAGAGAAAAACCGGGATATGAAACTGCTTCTTTTATTGCGACCGGTTACGATGAAATTACAGTTCTCTTCCAATGCAGTATCCACAATCCCGGAAGATATCCTGTGTGAAACCTTGATAATTGATCTTGCAATAAGACCCGCCTTCTCGGAAAGGGCTTGCGCCTGGCTAAGAAGTGCATTTGCCTGGCTTGTATCGTGTAGCCTTCCTGCAGCTTTTTATCTTCACTTTGTTCAACAACGTGCAGAAAAATTATGTTCGGCATTGTGCTTCCTGGCTATTGCAAAAGTAATGTCTGACATACTTCTTACATTATCGGAAAGTGATAAGCAGACAAGTATTGTATAATCCTTTTTGACGATCCTGTCAAGAGTGGCGACTTTTCTTATATGTTCAATTTCCCGGTGGAAAGCATAAAACCTGTAAACCAACAATCCCAGTCCAACCCAGATAATAGTAACTATCCAGGCCGTCAAACTGTAATTGAACATGTAAACAGCCAGGAAACAGCAGCATCAAAATACCAAGAACGGTGAGGTATGGATAGAGCGGGACATGATAACCCCGGTCAAGATCGGCCCGTTTTTTCCTTAATCTGATCATGGCCAGGTTAACCTGCAGAAAGAGCAGAAGAAACATAATATCGGCCGCACTGGCTACATCTTCAATAGGCAATGAAACAGCCATTATAATGATTATCACAAGGGAGATAAGGATGCTCCAATGCGGTGTTTGATTTTTAGCATGTATCTGGCTGAAAAATCCCGGGAAATTACGGTCCCGCCCCATCGCAAAAGCAACCCGCGAAGAAGAATAAATGGTTGCATTCATGGCCGAAATTGTGGAGATCAGACCGCCTATCAGGATTAAAACTCCGCCACCGACAAAAAAATTTCTGGCTACATTCACCAGGGCAGTTTCTTTTTGCTGGGCCAGGTAATCCCAGGGGGTGATGCCGGCCGGAGGATTTACCGTTCCTATGGCTACAAAAGCCACCATGAGATAGATGGGAACCACAATTAAAAGGGAAAGAAAGACGGCTCGCGGAATGTTCTTTTTTGGATTTTTAATCTCCTCCGAGCTTTGGGCAATCACTTCGAACCCCTGAAAGGCAATAAAGGTCAGTCCCATAGCCTTAAAAACCCCGCTATAGCCATGCGGCAGGAAGGGGCTGAAAGTTGTCCGCCAATCTCCGTGACGAAGAATGAGTTCAATTCCGAATCCAATGAAGATCGCTAAAATAATGATCTTGGTGATTGTAACCAGGTTGCCTATTTTACTGGTTTCTGAAGCGCCTTTAAAATTTACATAAGCAAAAAGAATGGCTACGGATGCCGCAAGTATTTTTTGGGGAGAGAAAAAGCCCCATTGGGGTATGGTCAGTGAAAATTCATGCAACACATGTTCAAAATAAGCCCCAAATCCCAGGGCATACAAGCTGCAGGCGACGGCATGTGCGAACCAGCTCATCCATCCCGAGATAAAGCCATTCCATTTTGGCAATCCCTCCTTTACCCATAAATATCCTCCGCCGGCATCATGAAAACAGGAACCAAGCTCGGCATAGGACATCGCGGTAAGCAAGGCGATCATGCCATTCAGAAGGAAAGTAAGGATTAATGCCGGACCTGCAACTCCTGCTGCAATACCGATCAAAACGAATATCCCCGCTCCGATCATGGCTCCTACCCCGATCAGCGTTGCATCAAGGGTGGTCATTTCACGGGCAAGGCGAACTTCTGATTCAAATTTTTTCACATGAAATATCTTACTTTATTCTGGAAAAATAAAGATAATGCTTTTATTTTTACATACACTATAGGATTGATTAAGTTGGAAATTTGTAAGTCCGATCAAGCATTCCTTGCAATCACTGGTATTCCTGTTTTAACCGGATCGAAAATGTGAAGCTTCTATTTCTTGTTTTGCTTCTTTATTCGTTCTGTAATCCTGTTCGGCATGCATCCTGTATCGTTCATTTTGCCGGTTTTGTGACATCATTATTATAGGTGCTGCATAAGCTGCCTGTGTTGAGAAAAGAAGATTGAGGATCCGGCTGCCGCCATTCATCATCGGCATATTGGTTCCATGACCAGCGCATACCAGGTGCGTCATCTGCAAGAGAATCAAGACCTCCTCAGGCATTAAATGCACCCAGATCCCAGATATCGTCTGTTATAACGCGCAATCGATAATTAGGGAATGATAAAACAGGTATACGTGCTTTGTTTATCATTTGATGGGCATAATTGCCCAGCAATAAGTTTGAAATACTCTTTTCCTGTTCCGTCATTATAGATATCAAGTCGGCATCAACCGACCGTGAATAATCAAGTGTAAGATCCGTGAGATTATTCCCTTGCAGATGTTCAACCTTACATGGAATTTTTTCATTGTCGATGTAAGAAACCACCTGTTGCACGTATTGATGAAGTTTCTTTTCAATACTCTTAATATTGGAGAGTCTGACACCAAGCACATGAATTTCTGAATTAAAGAGCTTTGCTAACTTCACTGTATAAGGAACTTTCTCCCGTGTTTGAAAAGTAATATCCAGCGGTAACACTATTCTGTCAAGATTTGTGACTACTTTGCTTTTTCTGACAGTAATCACAGGATTCTTTGAATGGGAAGTTATTTTGTATGCGTTCCCCCCGATGAACAATTCTTCAAAACCAGATTTCCCATGTGTTGAAAGCACTATCAGGGCATTTTCGTAAGTTTCAGCAAGATTTGTAATTTCCTTAAACACCTTACCCTCTTTTATTTCGTAATGCAAGGAATAGCTTGAATTGCCTTTCTCTTCGCATTTTTGAATTATATTTTCAAATTTCATTTTTGCCTTTTGATACTCCTCGCCAGAAGATTCATTACTGATATCAATATTATTCTCAATAACATGAACCAGTTGGATATTCGCTCCCGTTTTATTTGCCAGCATGATTGAAAAATCCAATCCGGTTAATGACTCATTTGAGAAATCCAGGGGTACAATAATTGTATTCATGGGTTTTAAATTAGTTTTATGGCATTTACACCCGCCAAAACCATTGGGTGCAGGATAACTAAGCGATTCGCTTAAATACGGTTTTTAAAGCTTTTGAAGCCAATGCAGGAGAAGTACCACCCAATTGATGATAATTATCCAGACTGAGCAATAAGGTTTCCAGATTTTTCTTCTCTTCTTCATTCAGGAGACCATTCAAAACATGATGAGCACCCCTGTAAAGAAAAACAGGATTTTTGCTATCGCGAACGGACCGAAGCAAGGGCAATATGCTTGACCTGCCGATATTTATCAGACCCTCTGCCGCTATCCACCGGATACCGATTTCCTTGTCCTCAAGCAAACCAATTAATAAACGTATTGATCTCCTATCTGCTATTTGCTCAACTACCTTAGCGGCCTCCATTCGAATCACGCTGTCTTCGGAAGATAAAAGTCGATGCATGTATGGAATGATGGGTTTACCCAATTTCACAAGAGCAATTCTTGCATTATGTTTATCCGGATAATCTTTATCATCCAATAACCCGATTATGAGTTTAACCAGTTTGTCCGGGAAGTCATCAAGATTAATTCCAATTAGGGGTGCATCTGTTTTTTTCATTTGCCATTACTTAAGATCAGCAATATTTAAATTCTTGCAGTAGAATTTATAGATCAGGACGGGAAAATTCCAGGAAACTAAGTTATGGCGTACTCCAGAAAATATGCAGTACACAATTGTTAAAAAAAGTTATATTTTTAGCATATATTCCAGGTTAAACTTGAACCGGAGATTCATGGAATTATAAAATTGCCTTCCTTTTTTCCTGATACTCCTGCTTGCTGATTTCACCCCTGGCATATCTTTCATTTAATATATCCATCGGTGACTTATCAATGGGTGTTTTTTGATTATCGCTTCGGCTCATAAATTTAATTGCCAGCCAGATAACAACTATCAGAATGATAATACCGATGATCCAGATATAGCCGGATCCCATTCCAAAACTGTGATTCATTCCGTTCATCCTATATAAGTTTTAAATTGCAGGAATTATTTCACCGGCGAATTGCATTTGCCGGGCATCTTTTACAAATTCGTTTTCTGGTTATTTGTAAACGCACTTGTTGTTAAAACCACCTGTTCACCCGGATATTGCATACTTTCATCCTCTTCGGCTGTTATAAATATTTTGATCGGCTTAAAGGAAGATACCGTTTCAAAAGATGCCTTTAAATTTTTTGAACTGTTTAAGCGTCCTATGTTTTTTGTAACTTCCTGGTCTGTGACCATCCAAACTACATAAGTTTGCTTTGCTGGCTGCAGTCTTTCCACTCCTGCCAGATTTGATATTTCCACCTGAATAACGTAGTTGTTATTCTTGTCTGTTTTTACCTTTACGAACCCCTTTGCTGCCGGAACAACCGATGAGGTTAAAAAAAGTGCTTTTGTTGAACAGGAAGCCATTGAAAATATCATCATTATAATAAAGGTTCCTATAAGAAAACTTTTTACCCCGATTTCAAATTTCTTTTTTGTTTTCATTTTGTATAGTTTAAATATATAAAAGTACTAAATTCCAAATAGATACGTTCGAGATTGGTTTTCTCCGTTTGAGATTGCTTACTGCTCATTTTGTTTCCTCCCGGTTCGGCCATAAAGATAGATTACCCTAATCTTGAAAGTGTTATATAATTATTTTGGCGAATTACATCATTCACATGTTCCAGATTCAAAAAAAAAAGCGAAGGTTTCATTCCAGAAACCTTCGCAAAAAATATGCAGAATTGAAAATACAAGTATTTTTTCTAATTGCTTACAACTTAATAAACTCCACCCTCCTGTTAAGCGCTTTGTTTGCCGGGGTATCGTTGGCAGCAATAGGGACGGTTTCCCCTTTTCCATCGGTTTCGATCCGGGATGCATCAATGGCAAACGATTTTACCAGCTCAGCTTTTACAGATGCTCCACGCCGTTTTGACAGATCCAGGTTCGCTGCGTCAGCTCCGTCACTGTCCGTGTGACCTACGATCTTTATCTTAACATCCGGATTTTCTGTCAGCACACTGGCGATCATCTTTAGTGTGCCATAGGATTCCGGTTTGACAACGTCCTTGTTCACATCAAAATAAATTCCATAGCTTACCAGCTTTCCTTCGGTAAGCAGCTTGTTGCGCATATCGGGGTTACCAACCGCGATTCTGATATTGCTCACCATGGCAGCGCCTTCCTCAAATCGAATCCTGTCCATTTTAGCCGTGGCAAATGGAAACGCTTTGGGCAGGTCATACAATTTTTTTTCATCCATATACAGCCTGAGACGTGATTTCTGAACCCATATGGCCATATGATATTTATGATCTTTAATTTGCTTATACATATCCCCGTCCTTCTGGCCGCTGATATCCAGGTTGTCGTCGTCTCCACTGCCGTTTGTATAAGCCCTGTAGGAAGAAGTACCGTAATACCTTACATAAAACATAAAACCGGCTTTGCCGGGAACAGATCCTGCGTCAATCGAATTAAGATTGACGGATTGAATCATCCGGAACACATATCCTTTCATGTTATCCTCGTCTTCGCCGTTTGTAGGCACAACATCGAATTCAATTGTATAATTTTCAGGAAGCGCCAGCAACTGGTCTGTCCATATGGATTCATCGGTTGAGAATTTCATCCACTGGCCGGGAAAGAGATTGGTTGTCACCACTTCGGCAGATCCATTGGTATTCCATAGGGCTGGAAAATCGCCAATGGCATCCTGGCTGAAATCTTCGTAAAAGATAACCCTCTCACCGGGTACAAAATCATATTTTGAATAGGATTCAAGCTTTGGAGCCTCATCCTTTTTAACACTTTCTTTCCCAGGTTTATCATCATTTTCTGCTTCAGCCTCGGGTTGGGATTCATCGTTATCCTCCGCCTCAGCCTCCTCACTATCTTCCTTTTTCGTATCTTTTGTGACGGCTTTTTCTACTCCCTCTTCTGCTTCATCGAGCCCTTTGTCAATGGCCTCGTCCGTCTTTTGATTTGCCCTGTTGAGAGTGGCACTCTTTATTTTGCCTTTAACATCTATTTGTGCCTGTACCGAAAATGTCATGAAGAATATCATGACCATTAGATAAATTGTGGTTTTCATGAGAGATTGAGTTTAGTTTTCGATGATATTGGGTTTTTAAAAATAAGAATTAGAATGCAATAATTCAAGGTTATTTGTCATAATCATGGATTTGGGGATTCCATGCCCCTTTTAGATTTTACTCAGGAATCAGGGTGAAATTCCTCTTATTCATTCCTGGTTCCTCGCTTTTAAAGTCAATCTCAGACTCCAGTACCCAATTAAGCCTGCTATCAGGGATGAGATGAGTATGACAAATTTTGCATTGTTAATGATTGTTTCATTATCAAATGCAAGAAGCGTTATGAAAATTGACATGGTGAATCCAATTCCGCCCAGAAATCCAACGCCAATGATTGATTTCCAACTAAGATCCTCCGGAAGTTTGCAAAGTCCGATAGAAACCGCTAAAAAACTCAACATAAAAATGCCCAGGGGCTTGCCTGCAATAAGTCCCAAAGCAATTCCCAAACTGTAATTCTGTGTTAATACCTGACCAATATCTGAACTGAGTATTATGGAGGTATTGGCTAAGGCAAAAAAAGGTAAAATAATGAATGCAACCGGTTTGTGCAAAAAGTGCTGCAAAATGTAGGAAGGTGATTTTTCGTCTCCCGTACCGAACGGAACAGCAAAGGCCAATAAAACTCCTGCTATTGTGGCGTGTATTCCTGAATTCAGCATAAAATACCACATTGCTGCTCCGCCTAGCAAATAAGGAAGTAAATTCCTGACTTTTAGCCGGTTGAACAGAAGTAGCAAGGTGAAAATTCCTAATGCAATAAATAGTTTAATCCAAAGTATTGTTTTGGTATAGAAAACAGCAATGATCAATATTGCTCCTAAGTCATCAATAACGGCTAAGGCTGTCAGGAAAATTTTTAATGAAGTGGGTACCCGGTTGCCCAATAAGGATAGGATTCCTAATGCAAAAGCAATGTCTGTTGCCATTGGAATTCCTGCACCCGATTGTGTTGCTTTTCCAAAGTTGAAAACCAGGAACAGACCTGCCGGAACCAATATGCCGCCCAATGCTCCAAACGCCGGAAATAATGCGTCTTTTACGTTAGATAGTTCGCCTTTATAAATTTCTCTTTCCAATTCCAAACCGACCAGCAAAAAGAAAATCGCCATTAAGCCGTCATTAATCCAGGATTCAATGCTATGTCCTGAAAGCTGAGTGTGCCAAAAATGCTGATAGTGTGGGCCAAAAGATGAATTTGCAAGTATCAATGACAAAATCGTGCAACCGATCAGTATAAATCCACCGGCTTTTTCGCTATTAAAGAATTCCTTAAATAAAATTGTCGCTTTCATTCCTTCTGTTTTTTATTTCCAGTTTTATATGGCATTAAAACCTGCATTTTCCTAACGCATCCAAAATGTCGTTTTAACTTACCGGAAAACAAATAAAACTTTTACCAGCGCTCATTCGAATTTTAATAATTTCCCTGGTTGCGATGATCAAAATGAGGTCGTTCCGTGCGCTTCAGGGGGATGCTCATTCCATCCGTCGATTCCAGCCAATCATACAGGGCTTTGTTCATTTGTTTGATCAACTCCTGGTGGACCGGTGATGCGATCAGGTTGGTGGTTTCACCGGGATCCTCCTGCAAATCGTAAAACTCGTTGGTGTCCCATACACCATGATAACGGATATACTTGTAACGGTCCGTGCGAACACCGTGCATGGTCGGCGTCTGGGGAAAATCATATTCCCAGTAATATTCATAAAAAATCTGCGACCGCCAGGGTATGTTAACCCCGTTCAGAAGAGGAAGGAAGGAATAACCCACCATTTGCCCGGCCGGAGCCAATCCGGCGTAATCCATAATGGTTGGCGCTATGTCAACATTCTGCACCAGGTTATCAATCACTGTTCCTCCTTTAATTAATGCCGGGCATCTCACCAGCATAGGAACACGCACAGATTCCTCATAAAACTGCCTTTTATCGATCAAGCCATGTTCACCCCAGGCAAATCCGTTATCCCCCATATAAATGACCAGGGTATTTTCATCAAGTCCGGCCTCTTTAAGATAATCCAGTATGGCACCGATACTTTCATCCACCGAGCGCAACGTCTCACAATAGTTTCGAACCTGGACGTCCCACGGGCGGCCATGGTATGAATAATCAACGCCATGCCAGCTCTCCCGCTGGTTCTTGACCCAGTCAGGCATCATCTCCAGTCCATAATAGTCTTTCCCCGCGGCAGCTTTGCCAGTGACCGGATCAATACTGGGAAGGGCAGTTATTCCGTATTTGGGTATATTAAATGACGGTGGCAATACAAGTTCCTTATCCGCATACGATCCCCTGTGACGTTTGGCGGGACTGAAATTATCGTGTACTCCCTTATGCGACAGGTAAACAAAAAATGGTTTATCCCTGGGTTGATCCTTCATATACTGAATGGCATGCATTGTGATTAAATCAGTTACATAGGTACTGTCCTCATACTGTACCCACTTTCCATTTATGTTAATCTTTGGATTCCAATATTCACCCTGGCCCCTGAATCCTTCCCAATGATCAAAACCGGGTTGCGGATCTCCCGTGTCATTGCCCATGTGCCATTTGCCAAAAAAAGCCGTATTATACCCTGCTTTCTGAAGGTACTGAGGGAAGAAAGTAAGACCAGCGGGCAACGGTGCGGAATTGTCAACAACCTTATGACTGTGGGAATACATACCCGTTAATATGGAAGCACGGCTTGGAGAGCAAAGGGAGGTGGTGACAAAGGCATTCCTGACAAAACCGCCCTCCCTGGCCATTCTATCCATGGAAGGAGTCTCAAGCCAGGGAATCTTTTTCATAAATCCCATGTAATCGTACCGATGATCGTCAGAAAGAATGAAAATAATATTCCGCGGTTTGCGATCAGGTTGTTTCCCGGCAGGTGTATCAGACGCATTCGTCATGAAATTTGATCCGATCAGTGCTGCAGAAGTGAGTAAATATCGAAGGTTCATACTCCAGGTTATTTCAGGTAAAAATGCAATTCGAATATTTTAACAAGATATAAAAAAGCAGGTTATAAATCTTTTCCCGACCCTGATTTAAATTCACTGCGGATCATTTTGCCGGCAAACAAGCCAGGCAGGTTACATGCAATTATAACACCCAAGGCGTCAAAGATGTTTTTTACCTTTGCTGCAACTCATTAAGGGGAAGATTGTTCCTACGTAAGGAAATTTCGCGGAAATTATGCTTGAAATTAATTGATTATGGCTTATAATGAAAAACTGGCGGACCGGATCCGGGAAAGACTCGCCGGCCTCCACAATATAGAGGAAAAGAAAATGATGGGAGGCCTTACCTTCATGTATAACGGCAAAATGTGCATAGGTGTGATCAAGGACGAGATGATGTGCCGCATTGACCCAGGTTTTCATAACTCGGCTGTTGAAATGAATGGCTGCCGGACGATGGACTTTACAGGAAGACCCATGATCGGATACGTGCTGATCGATGAAAGCGGAATGAAAACTGAAAAAGAATTCAATTACTGGGTTGATCTATGCCTGAACTTTAACAACAAAGCCAGAGCTTCCCGAAAGAAAAAGGGATAAAAAGGGCCTTCACCCGCGTAAAAATCATGGTTTTTAGGGTAAAATTCTCTACATACCTTGCTATCATTGGAAAAAATTTCAACAATTTGACGAAAATCTTTGCTCACAGGGAGTTTTTCAATTCAAAAAATCAAATATTGAATCTATTATCTGAATATGTGATAATTATACTGTTTAACTTAAACTAACACTTCACATTTGCTTCTGGAAATTGTTTAAACACTGGCATAGTTATTAACAATTTAGCAACCTGACAACCCCGAAATTTTGACGGGAGATTTGCTAAACATCAGAAATAGTCTATATTTGTGTAAGAAATTTGAATTAAATTACTAACCCTAAAAATTTTTGTTATGAACAAAGCACAATTAATCGATGCCATTGCAGCTAATGCAGGTTTAACCAAAGCAGATGCCAAAAAAGCACTCGATGCTTTTATTAAAGCTACCACTACGGCCCTGAAAAAAGCTGACCGTGTTGCTCTCGTTGGCTTTGGCTCATTCTCCGTTTCAAAGAGAAGTGCAAGAACTGGCAGAAATCCGCAATCAGGTAAGGAAATTAAAATTCCTGCCAAAAAAGTTGTAAAATTTAAAGCAGGTAGCGACTTGGCCGATGTTGTAAAATAAATCAGCTGTAACAGCTATGAAGGGAGCATGATTGCTCCCTTTTTTTTGCCACACAACAATGAAAGACAAGCTGATCCAGTACCTTCAACAGTTTGTAACCGAAAGGCGGTTGAAATTATTTGAATCCCGGCTCGAAAACCGCACCCGTTACCTTACTGTTGTGCTTGAAGATATCTTCCAGCCCCATAATGCCAGTGCCGTATTGCGCTCATGCGAATGCTTCGGGGTACAGGACTTGCATATAATCGAAAATCGCAATGCCTACCGCATTAATCCGGATGTTGCCCTGGGGTCTTATAAATGGCTTACACTGAAACGGCATAACCAGCCTGGAGATAATACAACAGCAGCCCTTACGGCCCTTAAAAAAGAAGGCTATCGCGTTGTGGCCGCTATGCCGCATAAAAACGACTGCAAACTGGAGGACTTTGACCTGTCGAAAGGCAAAACTGCCCTGGTCTTCGGCTCCGAACTTGAAGGCCTCTCCCGGGTTGCTGTCAGCCTGGCAGACGAATTTATCCAGGTTCCCATGGTAGGATTTACAGAAAGCCTGAACATTTCGGTATCCGCGGCAATATGCATTCATCACCTGACCAGCAGTCTGCGGAGATCGACACTTTCCTGGCGGCTCCAAGAGGATGAAAAACAGGATATTATGCTTTCCTGGCTGAAAAAAACAATCAAAAAATCCGGGCAAATTGAACAGGCCTTCCTTGATGATCCTAAACTCAATACGAAAAGCAATATTTCTAATTCAGACCCTGATATCCTATAAATCATTTTTTTTTATATATTTGATCGATTAATTGACCCTACTTTTTTTCATGTGTGAAATAACCGTAATATGAATTGTATAATCATTGACGATGACCTGATGTCCAGAAGGATCATCGAAGAATTCATATCCCGTACTGATCAGCTAAGGCTCCTTGCTTCTTACGAAAATGCAGTGGATGCCATAAATGTTTTTAACGGAGAAGAGGATATCGACCTCATTTTCCTCGACATTGAGATGCCTGAAATGAGTGGGATCGATTTTCTTGAGACCCTGACCAATCCTCCCCAGATCATCATCATCTCATCGAAGGAAAAATATGCACTCGATGCATTTAATTACGACGTAACGGATTATCTGCTGAAACCCATCTCATACAGCAGGTTCTTTAAGGCCATCAACAAGGCAAATGTACGGTTTAAGACCAAGGTGGACACCAAAGACAACGAGATTTTTATAAAAAAGAATTCGGCGCTCGTTCGTTTGAAATATGAAGATATCCTGTGGGTGGAGGCTCTTGAAAATTACGTGATTTTCAACACATTTAACGAGAAGTTCACGATTCACTTTACAATGAAGGCTGTTGAACAGAAACTTCCGACCAATAAATTCACACGTGTCCACCGATCCTTTATTGTCAATACAAGCCGCATCAATATAATTGAAGATAACGCTGTCATCATCAAAACCCAGGAGGGCTCAAAATCAATTCCCATCGGAAAATCATACAAGGACAAACTGCTGAAAGATATTAACCTCATCATTAAGTAAACGTTATTTACTTTTCGCGCCTGCTGGTTCACAAAATCTGTTGCCTGCTTTGAAGCGTGCAACCCTATTCCTAATTAATAATAAAAATTAATTCATAATTCATAATTCATAATTCATAATTCATAATTCATAATTTATCATTCATAATTCATCATTCATAATTCATAAAGCTTTAGCTGTTTTTTTGGCCTGCAGTTTCCACATCATCTCTGTTCAAGCTGCCGGAACTACAGAAACCCTGTCTCTTGCAGAAATCCGGATTGGCCGGATGTTCACCCGAATGGCTGCCTCTCCTGCGGATGCGGACAAAAAACAGATCAATGACAGCATTGTCCTTTTAATGGGGGTCACCTTGCAAATACAAGGGTCGATGGAATACCCGTTCACCCATCTTACCAGCATGGGCAAGATCATGTCAACGGATACCCGGATCAGGATTTATACCTGGAACCTGCCCTGGGCGGATGGAACCAATACTTATTTCGGCTACCTGCAATACAAAACAAACAAAAAAGGCGAAATCAAACAGGTATTTCTTGACGACAAAAGCGCCGGTATGACGGATGCCTCCCAAAGTGTCCTTTCGGCTGACCGGTGGTATGGCATGCTGGTATATGAAATTGTGGAAACAAAGGACGCTGGAAATGTTTATTATACGCTGCTTGGTCTCGACAACCAGGACCTGTTCTTATCGTGCAAAATTGCCGATGTGCTTTACTTCGATCAAAGCATTACTCCTGTTTTCGGAAAATCCATTTTCCATTACCATGATAAACTTTTAACCCGCGTTATTTTTCAATATTCCGCCAAGGTAAAAATGAGCCTTAAATGGAACCGTGAAATGAAGATGATCATCTTTGATCACCTGGCACCACCCAACTCATCCTATACCGGAAATTACTCTTTCTACGGCCCTGATTTATCCTACGACGGACTCCGGTTTGAAAAAGGAAGATGGGAATTGGTGGAGAAAGTGGATGTGAGGAATTGGTAGGAAGAGAGATGAGAGAGGAGAAATGAGTAGGGAGCAGCGACCAGGAAGAAGGGAGGAAGGACCACGAAGTGGTCAAATCTCAATAACCGTGGGTGCAGCCCACGGCCACAGAACCGCAGAACTGCAGAACCGCCGAACCGCAGAACTTCAGAACTTCAGAACCATGCGCAGCATGACTTCATGACTTCATGACTTAACCAAAAATGCCTATTTGTCAGTTTTTACAACACGGCACACTCTTTGAATAGGCCCAACAAAACAATGTCAAACCTAAAACGATATAGAAATGCAAAAAGGTAAAATTGGAGTAACTACTGAAAACATTTTCCCCATCATTAAGAAGTTCCTGTACTCCGACCATGAGATATTTTTAAGAGAGCTTGTCTCCAACGCGGTGGATGCGACCCAAAAACTGAAAACCCTTGCCAACATGGGGGACTTCAAGGGTGAGCTGGGGGACCTTACCGTCCGCATCAAGCTTGATAAAAAGAAAAAAACACTGACCATTTCTGACCGCGGAATTGGAATGACGGAAGCTGAAGTGGACCAGTATATAAACCAGATCGCCTTTTCAAGCGCAGAAGATTTCCTTACGAAATATAAAAACCAGGCAAATAATATTATCGGTCATTTTGGCCTTGGTTTTTATTCATCCTTTATGGTTTCTGAAAAGGTTGAGATTATTACAAAATCACAACAGGAAGACAGTCCGGCCGTGAAATGGGAATGTGACGGCACGCCTGATTATTCCCTTGAAGTTACAAAGGACAAGGAAAGAGGAACAGATATTATCCTTCATATCGATAAGGAATCGGAAGAATTCCTTGAAGATTCAAGAATCGATGGCATTCTGAAGAAATACTGCCGTTTCCTCCCGGTTCAGATAGCCTTTGGCAAAAAGACAGAATGGAAAGACGGAAAATCCGTGGAAACAGAAGAGGATAACCTCATCAACAATACCACACCCCTCTGGACCAAAAAACCTGCCGACGTTAAGGAAGAAGATTACAAAGCCTTTTACCATGAGCTCTATCCAATGGCAGAGGATCCATTATTCAACATTCACCTGAATGTGGATTATCCGTTCAATCTCACCGGGATCCTTTATTTTCCTAAGATCAAGAGCAATTTCGAAATACAGAAAAATAAAATCCAGCTCTATAGCAACCAGGTTTTTGTAACCGATTCCGTGGAGGGAATTGTACCCGAATTTTTAACCTTGCTCCATGGTGTCCTGGATTCCCCGGATATTCCATTGAACGTTTCGCGAAGCTACCTGCAAAGTGATTCCAATGTGAAGAAAATTTCAAGCCACATTACGAAAAAGGTAGCCGACAGGCTTCAGGATATTTTCAAGAATGACCGACCGGAATTTGAAAAAAAATGGGATGACCTGAAGTTATTCATGACATACGGTATGATCTCTGATGAAAAATTCTACGATCAGGCTGCAAAATTCGCCCTTCTTAAAAATACGGAAGGCAAGTACTTTACGTTCGGGGAATATGAAAAACTGATTGAAGCCAATCAGAAAGATAAGAACAAAACCCTCGTTTACCTTTATACTACCGATGTACCCGCCCAGTTCAGCTTTATTGAAACAGCAAAGAACAGGGGATACGATGTACTGGTAATGGACGGTTATCTTGACATGCATTTCATCAACCAGGCAGAAACAAAATTCAAAGACAGCCATTTTGTCCGGGTTGATGCCGACGTTATTGACAAAATTATCCAGAAGGATGAAGCCCGCGAATCCAAACTTACTCCGGCACAACAGAATGAACTTAAACCTGTATTCCAGAGCCAGCTTCCTGAATCAAAAGGCAATTATTCAATCCAGTTTGAAAGTCTGGCAGAAACCGATCAGCCTGTGCTGATCACCCAGATGGAATTCATGCGCCGTATGAAGGATATGTCACAGCTTGGCGGACCTATGAGCTTTTATGGGGAGCTGCCCAGCCAGTACAATGTGGTCATTAACTCAAATCATCCGCTGGTTTCACGGATAGAAGAAGCCAAGGAAAAGAAGTGCCGCAAGGAACTGGATAAATACAGCGAAAAACTGAAACCGATCGAGGAAACCAAAGCGGAACTCGACAAAAATCTGAAGGATAAAAAGGACGAGGAAATTCTACAGGCTGATAAAGACAGGCGCACCGAACTGGAAGGGAAAATCAGGGAATTCAAGGATAAACAGGAAGAGATACTGACCAGCTTTGGCAAAGAAAATAAAATTGTACGGCAGTTGATTGATATCGCCCTACTTTCCAATAACATGCTGAAAGGAGAAGACCTGAACACCTTTGTGAAAAGAAGCATTGAACTGCTCTGATAGTGACGAGTGACGAGTGACGAGGGACAAGGAGAAATCGCGTAGCGATTGACTATCGGTAGAAAGAAGATCAACGACAAATGCCATAAAAATCCCAAATAAACCCCGCGGGCTTCTGCGGGTTTTTTTTATGAATCCAATCGTAAATCGTAAATCCAAAATCGTAAATTCCCTAAATTTGTTTCATGAAACGCAATCCTCCCGATAAAGAATTCCTTTCTGCGCTGAAATTCGAACCCGTAACCCGTAACAACTGGCCCGGTCTTTTGGAATTGTTCGGCCCCAGGGGAGCTTGTGGAAACTGCTGGTGCATGTACTACCGTCTCAGTAAATCGGATTTTCTGGAGGGAAAAACAGATGATGGAAACAAAGAGGCACTGAAAGACCTGGTATGGTACAACAAACCCGTTGGTTTGCTGGCAGTCTATCAGGGTCAGGCTATTGCCTGGTGTGCCTTTGCCCCGCGCGAGGATTTCATCAAACTGGAGCGCTCCAGGGTTCATAAGCGGATTGATCAGTTGCCGGTTTGGTCCATCCCTTGCTTTTTCGTCCATAAGGATTTCAGGCGGCAGGGAGTAACGGTTGAATTATTAAAGGGGGTAATTCAATATGCACGGCAAAAGAAAATTGGCATTATTGAGGCGTATCCCACTATTCCAACAAAGGTGCCTCTTGCAGATTCTTTCGGATGGATAGGCCTTTTCAGTGCATTTGAAAAAGCCGGGTTTAAGATCGTTGACCATACTTCGCAAAACCGTCCTATGGTAAGGTATTATTTAGGGGCTTAGGGGTTTAGGGGCTGGGTCCAGGGGTCAGATTAGAATCTACTGCGCCGCTTTCATCTCCCTCACAAACGGATTCGTATCCCATTAATGAAAGCATTTGTACGGCAAAACGTGTGCCCAATTTTCTGTAACCGGGTGAGTCAAAATGGGCCTGGTCCTGCCCGGTGCATCCGCTCGAAGATATTACATGAGCTGTTGGAATAATATCTGGTAAGCTGCTGATTATTTGATTCATACTTGAACAGCAATTGCCCGGGGCAGACAAAACTTCGCCGGCCAGTAAGGGTACAGAATCCGCGTTTAATGCAAGATCCGTCAACAAGTCATTGTATATTTTTTTCACGTAGAATACCCAGTTAGCGTCTCCTGTATTTGTTTCTCCCTGGTGGAGAAGAATACCCTTGATTACACCATCTTTCTGAGCCAACTTTGCAAGATTGGTAAGATATTGGTACGGATTCCAATTATAAGATGCTACTAAAGAAGTAAACCAGCTTTCTTTATAAGTTGAATCATAATTTGAGTAAATATCCCTGTCAAAAAGCCGGATATCGCAGCCTCCGATCGAAACATTAAAAATGCCTATGGTGATACTATCGGGCAGATTTGCAACCATCGTTCTTCCAAAATAATCGGCAGGAGACAGGAGTGAATTACATTGGCATGTAGGAGGGACGGCTGTGTACCAGGTTGCTTTTTGTCTGTTCAGATTGGAACAATCCTGGGCCTGAAATACCTTAAATCGACTGTTTACTATTTTATCCTGTGTCTCAATTGCCCCCTGGCCCTGCATATTAGACTGTCCAAAACAAAGATAAATGTAAAAATTGCGATCCTGCGAAAAAAGACCCGTAGTCAGTAAGAATGACCCTGCAATAGTTAAAATCAAAGTGATGACCTTCACCTGTTTTTTCTTATTATTTCAGTTCTAAATTTCAATATATACACCTCACCGACCACCAAATACTGATCACTGATTACCGATCACCGATTACCGATCACCGATTACCGATCACCGATTACCGATCACCGATTACCGATCACCGATTACCGATTACCGTATTCATTTGCCTTCTCAAGAAAATACTCTGCCAGGGGAAGTGCAAGGTCGGGAGACTGGGTCAGACGCTCCGGGTGCCATTGCACGCCCATCATAAATGAACCCTGCTGGGCATGTTCTCTTTCAATGGCTTCGGCCACACCATCTTCTGCTACCGCCGTGATTTTCATTCCCGGTCCGGTTTTCTCAACAGCCTGGTGGTGATAAGTATTGACGATTCCGGTCTGTGTTCCGGTGATCTGATACAAAAGGGTTTTGGGATCTATATTAATATAATGAAGACATTCTTCCGCTTCTTCCGGGCAACGGTGAATGACCGTAGTATCTGTTTCCGTAGGTATGTCGGCTATCAACTTTCCGCCGGTGGCGACATTCAGGATTTGTTCGCCGCGGCAAATTCCGAATATGGGCATTTTCATTCCAATGGCCTTTTTGATAAGAGCTAACTCAAGGGAATCCCTGTACCTGTCAATTTCTTCACACAGCGTAATTTCCTCCGGTTTACCGTAGTAATCAGGAAAAACATCTTCACCACCGGTCAGCAATAACCCGGAACAGCCGGCCAGAACCTGAAGGGCGGAATCCACTTTTAAACCGTACATGTTTACAGCCTGCACTGTAGCCTCAGCAGATCTAAGCCATGTTTCATAGCTGTCCGAAGTTTTGCTGACGGCAATTCGGGTTTGGCAGTGTAATGAGGTTTGAACGAACAGGAGGCCAATTAATAAGAGGAGTTGGGATTTTTTCATATGTTTTTGTAAATGGTATTATACTGAAAAAAGGCGTTCCGGGTTCATTCTTATTTTCTAATCGGGTAGGACCTACGGGATTCTTCCTGCTTGTCACTTGTCACTTGTCACTTGTCACTACTTAAACAGCTGCTCAAACTCCTTCTTTATAAATACAATGGCATCGCCGGCCGGTATTTTTTCCTGGTCGACAATATTTTCAAGGATCGCACGGCTGAGATTAATGGATGGAGCATCTTTCGGCAGCTTTTCCGACACAAGGTTTATGAACTGGATGGTCCGGCCTCTTGCATTCTTCAGCATCTCCCACGCTCCCTGTGATAAATACAATTGCTGTGACAAATTGTGTTCGTATTCCGACCGGATGGCGTTCAGCAATTCCGACTGAAGCTGCTGACATGTGAATCCGGAGCGGTTGACACGCATAATCAGGTTTTCAGGTGAAATTCTTTCAAGAAAAAGGATGGCCCGTTCATACGCCTGGAGCCGGAGTGGCGTGGTTATGCCCTGGTTATTGGCATATTGCTGTTGCTTCCGCCTTTTGTCTTCTTCATCGAAATACTTCCTGACCATGTAGAATGTTGTGAGAAATACCACCAGGGCGGGAAGCAGGTATTTGAGAATTTCAAGGGTCTGATCCATGCTGTCAATGTTTAAAAATAACCTATCGTAATATTAACGAATTTATGGCGAATAGTTTATTTTTACCTCCGGAAAACCATACCAGATAAAAAGTAAAAGTTAAAAACTAAAAGTTGATAATTCGATATCATAATTAAGTAACCTTCTTAATAACGAGAATATACAATATGGAAAGCATATCAAACAGGGTCAATAGCTTATCCCCGTCGGCTACTATCGCCATGAACCAGAAAAGCAGGGATCTGACAGCAAAAGGCATCAATGTAATTAACCTGAGTGTGGGTGAGCCCGATTTTTTCACTCCCGATCACATTAAAGCCGCTGCCAAAAAAGCCATTGATGATAACTTTTCGTTTTATCCTCCTGTTGCCGGTTTTCCCGATCTCAAAAAAGCGATCTCGGAAAAATTTAAAAAAGAAAATAACCTCGATTATCCGCCCGAGCAGGTGCTGGTTTCTTGCGGAGCCAAACACTCGCTGGCCAATGCCCTCATGAGTATGATCGATAAGGGCGATGAGGTTATTATCCCGGCTCCTTTTTGGGTAAGTTACCTCGAACTCGTGAAGGTTTGCGAAGGTGTACCTGTTGTGATCAGCGCACGATTCGACAATAATTTCAAGATTACTCCCGAACAGCTTACCGCAGCCATCACTCCAAAAACCAAGGCACTGCTGTTATGCTCTCCCTCCAATCCAACCGGAGCCGTATACTCGGGAAAAGAATTACGGGCTCTCGCAGACGTGCTTGCAAAACACCCCCGCATCATTGTAATTTCGGATGAGATCTATGAGCACATCAATTTTATCGGGGGCCACGAGACCATCGCCCAGTTTGCGGATATGAAAGACCGAACTGTCGTCATCAACGGCGTTTCAAAAGCCTATGCAATGACCGGATGGAGAATCGGATACATGGGAGCTCCCCTGTGGCTGATCAAGGCTTGCGACAAACTGCAGGGCCAGACTACCACCGGCGCCACTACTATTTCCCAGAAAGCGGCAACCGCAGCCCTTACGGGTGACCAAGCGTGTGTCGGCGAAATGAACAATGCCTTTAAAAGAAGAAAAGACCTCGTTGTTAAACTGGTACGTGATATTCCCCACCTGAAGGTTTATGATCCTGATGGTGCCTTCTATGTATTTCCCCAGGTTAATGCCTATTTCGGGAAATCCATTAACGGAAAAAAGATTGAAAACTCCAATGATCTTTGCCTTTATCTCCTCGAAGAAGCCCACATAGCCACAGTTCCGGGCGAAGCTTTCGGTGATGAGAACTGTATCCGCATATCCTTTGCCACCTCCGATGAAAAACTCGTGGAGGCCATGAAACGTATGAAGAATGCCTTAGCCGCTCTCAAATGAAAAAAGCACTAATTGTCTATCAAAGCAAAACCGGCGTTACAAAAAAATATGCCGAAGAAATTGGCCGGTATCTTTCGGAAAAAGGAGTAAGTACAACCATTCTTCCTGTTGCAGATTACCAGGATGGCCTGGCAGACCAGGCCGATATGGTATTTATGGGTTGCTGGACTGCAGGCCTGATGCTGTTTCTCCAACATCCTGAAAAGACATGGAATGATTTTGCACACGGTCTTTCCTCGTTGAAAGGAAAGAAAGCTGTGCTGTTTACCACCTATAAACTGGCTACCGGCAGTATGTTTAAAAATATGCGCAAACACCTGGGTGATAAAGGAACCGATCTTTCCCTTGAGTTGAAATCAAGAAAGGGAAATCTCACTTCCGAAAATAAATCGTTTTTGGAAGGTTTGTTGAATTGATATTCTAAAACCATTTGTTTTTTTAATTGTTCGTAAGTACTAAAGTATACACGAACAGGAATCATATGCCATTATATATGGATCGACATAACATGCCGGGACTTACTTTGAGTGACGCTGCAGAAGCACACCTGAAGGACCTGGAATTTCAGAAAGATTATGGTTGTATTTGTATTACCTATTGGGCTGATGAGGAACGCGGAAATGTATTTTGTTTAATTGATTCTCCCAATAAACAAATTGTCAGTGAATTACATCACAAAGCTCACGGTCTTATTCCCCATGATATCATCGAGGTGGACAGAAATTTGGTAAAATCATTTTTAGGCCGGATAAATGATCCTGAAACCTCAAGCATGGTTGGTGCTTCCAATCAGATGATCATTAATGATCCGGCATTCCGGTACCTGCTTATTGCTGATCTCAAAGACCGCGTTTTATTTGAAAGTTTATACGGGAAGGCCATCGCCAGCCAGGTAATTAAGAATTTTAATTCACAGATACAGGAATCCATACAACTCCATACCGGCCGTATGGTGGAAAACCAGGAGGATTTTCTGATATCATTCGTATCCGCTACGAATGCTATAGATTGTGCAATTTATTTACGAAATTCTATCCTGTTTCAGAATGCATGTTATAATCTTCCCAAAGTGGAAATAAAGATCGGTTTAAGCTCAGGATATCCGGTTTCAGGAAATAATAAACTATTTGGCGACACCGTTGCAAAGGCAAAAAGATACAGTTTCATTTCAGAATCAAACCGAATATTTATATCATCGGGGATTAAGGAACAATACAAGGGTAACGCATCCCGCTTGTACAATGGTTCCAAATCCATCCGGATCATTAATATCCATGAAGACACCTTTCTGAGTAAATTATTAGATTCTATTCAAAATGCCCTATTCGAGCCGGATTTAAGCATAGACAAATTGTGCAGCCAGTTAGGGATTTCAACATCAAGCCTTTATCGCAATTCCGTGAGCCTTACCGGTCTCTCTCCCAATGATTTATTAAAGGAAATAAAACTCGTTCATGCGCTGAACATGATGCAAAAACAAAACAAAAATATTTCTGAGACTGCATACGAATTGAGCTTCACAAATCCTTCCTATTTCACCCGGTGTTTTAAGAAAAGGTTCAATATTATTCCTGCCGATTTCTTAAAAACCCTGAATTCGCTTGTCGCTTGAACCGCTCCTGTGATTGAATTTTACCTGTTCCTGAACGAATTTTATCACTTATTCGCATGAATGGAAGTTATTTAAGTGCAATAACCTGTAAAATTCCCTGTAGATAAGGTTTCCTGCATTATCCCAGCATTGTAATTTAATGGTCAGGTGGTACCGAATAGTACCGGTCATTGGATTTTTCCTATTCCCTTTTCGGAAAGGTGGAAATATCTTTGATCCATACAAACCATTAAAAATAAACATCATGAAAAAAGCATCGTTGACAATTTTGATCGCCACGTTAATGATTATGACTGGCAGCATAAACCTCTTCTCACAGGACAAAAAAATGGCTGGTAATGGAATAGTAATGAAAAGATTTCTTGTGGAAAGAACTTTCCCCTCCGGATTAATAGTCCCGATGAATGAAGAAGGAAGCAAGATGTGCCTTTCAGTAGTCTCCAACAACGCAGAAGACAATGTTACCTGGGTACACTCCTATGTAACAAAAGACAAAAAGAAATCATTTTGTATTTATGATGCACCCTCAGAGGCAGCCATCCGGAAATCGGCTAAAGCAAACGGACTTCCGGTGGATAATGTCATAGAGGTGAGTGTTCTGGATCCCTATTTCTATAAATGATTGCACATGGCAGAAATTCATAGAGACAAGGCAATGCCTTGTCTCTGCAATTTATTTCAATTCACCGATCACCGATTACAGAATACCTGTAACACTTTTCTGGTTGTCATGCGCTACCAGCGCAATCTTCTTGGTTTTTTTCATTGTCATTCAGTTTTTTGAATACCCTCCGGATTATTTAACCCTGGCAACTGAAGGTATTTTTCATAATACACATCATATAAACTGTCGAGGAATTTCCCGGCTTCCACCTCCCGGCTGGCATAGTCCTGCTTTGATTCCTCCGGTTTACGGGGGGCAAAAAGCGGGGAAGCCTGCCTGGCTTCCTCTATTTCCTTCTCAAAATAGGCATTTGCAAAATACTTCTTTTCCAAAAGCCATATTCTTACTGTCTGATCATCGGATGCGGAAGCAAAGCTTTGTCCATCCGGATTGAACCGGATGGCATTCACATATGCACCATGACCGTTAAATGTATTCAGAATTTTGCCGGTTGCCGTTTCCCAAAGAATGATCGTTTTGTCCGCGGCGCAACTAAGGAAACATCTTCCGTCAGCGCTGAACCGTACATCGAAAATATTTGCCTTATGTCCCTTGTAAGTCCTTACCACTTTCCCGCTTTCAAGGTTCCATAACCGGATTGTTTTATCTGCAGAGGCGGACAGAACATATTTTCCCGAAGGATGAAAAGCCACTGCAAATATATTTTCAGAGTGTATTTCAAGTTTTGCCAGTTGCTCCCCGGCATTTAAATCCCATAACCGCACGGACTTGTCAAGAGATCCGCTGACAGCCTTATCACCGGTTGCATTCAGGGCCACCGGAAGACAACTTTTTTCGTGCCCTAAAAGGGTAAACAATACCGATGCGTCGTCATAATTCCATACTTTGATCGATTTTGCATACGACCCGGCAATCACCTTATGCGACAAAGAATTATAATCCATGCTCCATACATCGGTGGTATATCCGCTGAAAGTCCGGATGAGCTTGCCTTGCATGTCCATCAGCCTGATGTCGGAACCGCAGGCTGCCAGAACCAGGTTATCGGGTGTGAACTGCAAAGCTTTTACATTGAAAAAATTCTTGATAACGCCAATCAGTTCCCCTGTCTTTGGGTTCCAAAAATAAATATTTTTATCATCGCCGCCAGTAGCCAATATTTCTCCGTTTGCACTATATGCCAGGGCTTTCACCGGGGCACTGTGTTTTTTAAGAGTTCTTACCGCAGGGTTGTCCGGTTGTGCGAAAAGAAGCAGGGAAGGCACAGGGAATGACAGGAAGGCAATGAGAATCCATTTCATATACAGAAATTATTTAACCAGGGCAGTGGATATGTTCCTCAGGTTTTCGCTCGAATGAAGAAGCGCCTTGACAGAACCTACCAGTATTTTCGCTTCAACCATCACAGGTATGTGGTTTTTATCATCGGTAGCCCATACGATGAGATCTTCTCCGGCTTTAAAAACTGTTCCTTCCACAAGCTGGATGGAAAACTTGATAGTATTGTATTTCTCTCCGTCTTTTATTTTCAGCAATTCTTTTCCAATGTACTTAACATATAAATGATAGATCTCGTTATCAAGCAACACGGTCACCGGAATCTTTTTTCCTGCCGACAGTCCCGTGAAATCAAAATTTCTGGCAAAATAAGCCATGCTCAGCAGATCAAATGTGCAACGCTCAATTTTAAGGGTATCCCTGTTGTATGGTTTTTTGGTATTCTGTGTAGCGGAGTAGATCAGGTTTTTATTGTAATCAAAATGATATTCCTCGTATGTGTTAAAATTACCTTCGCTTGTATTTCTCAGATGCCATAACGGCTGCAAAGTTTCTTTATCAAGGTAGGCCTGGAAACTGTCGCGCACTTTAAAAAACCAGTCGTAGGAACTGTAGCTGCTGCCATGGGCATCAAGGGAATAAACAGTCCTGCCTCGAAAACTGGTCTCTTTCACACTGAAGACGACATCTCCGGCGCCGATCCAGATAAATCCCCAATTATACATGACATTGTATGTAAGTCGCTCTCCCGTTTGGAATGCAGTGTTATATTTGAAGCACTGGGAGTTGGATGCTGTGGTTCCCAGTAAAAATAAGGTTATGGATATAACCAGGTTTTTCAATCCAGTATTTTATTATAGATTTTAGCATTTACCTCATCAAAAACAACAAAAATTACCTTTTCTGGTTCGAGATGGGATTCCTGCCATTTTTTTACAGAATACACAGCGATTTCCGCTGCCTTATCTTTTGGAAATCCATAAATTCCTGTGCTTACGTTTGGAAAAGCCACCGTTTTTATAGGGTGCAAAGCAGCCAGTTGCAGGCAGTTTAGGTAGCATTTCCCCAGTAAAGCCTCCTCGTTGGCGCTCCCCCCCTGCCATACCGGGCCTACCGTATGGATCACATATTTTGCTTTCAGGTTGAAGCCCTCGGTAATTCTGGCTTCCCCGGTGGGACACCCGTTTAATTTCCGGCATGCCTCAAGAAGGTCGGGACCGGCAGCCCTGTGAATAGCGCCGTCCACACCTCCGCCACCCAAAAGAGAAGAGTTGGCGGCATTTACAATCGCATCTGCTTCAACTTGTGTAATATCTCCCCTGATGAGTTCAATCCTTTTCATGGTTTACCGTATTTCCGCTTTCAGCTCTTTCTGATATGCCTCCATCAGTTTGTTCATTATCCGTTCAATCCGTTCATCCGTTAATGTGGCATCCGCATCCCGGAGGATAAAGCTGACAGCATAAGATTTTTTATCTTTTTCAATCCGTTCCCCTTCATATATGTCAAACAGATTAATGCGGGTAAGCAACTTTCTTTCCGTTCTTAAAGCAATGTCCCTGATCTGATCAAATGTCACTGCTTTATCCAGCAGAAGGGAAAGATCCCTTCTCACTTCCGGAAATTTCGGCAGTTCCTTATGCTTTACCTTATGGTCTCCCCGTACCTTCATCATGTTATCCCAGTATATTTCCGCATAAAAAACTTCGTTTCGCAGGTCAAAATCTTTTAACAGCGATTGCTTTACAAGCGCTATTTCAGCAATTGGCAGGTTATTTCTTTGGTAGGCAAGGCCTGTCGTATATACATCATCTTTTGCTGATAAGGCATTTACCTGCAATGTGCTCACTTCGAGGCCCATTTTAATAAAGAGATTTTCAAGACAGGCTTTTAGCAAATAAAAGGTTACCGGTTCGTCCCGCGTTGTCCAATTCGGTTCCGAGCGCTTTCCGGTCATAAACAGACTCAGGATAAATTCTTCATGGTATTTCTCAAGCGGATTACGGGTTCCCCTGTCGCCATGATAGGAATAACAATTGCCCGTTTCAAACAGCCTGAGATCAGGATGCTGGCGGTTGGCATTATATTGAATTGTCTCGAGCCCGCCAAACAGAAGGGTCTGCCTCATGGCATCGAGTTCATTGCTCAATGGATTTTTAATCCGTACCAGGTTGCTTGCCGGGTAGGTTGCCAGGGATTCATAATAGGCAGCGCTTGTCAGTGAATTGCACATGATTTCATTGAATCCGTTGCCAACAAGGAATTCCGAGACAAGATCGACCAGTTTGTCCCGATCCGGACGGGGACTGTATGAAAGGCTTGCGTGAAGGGTCTCACTGACTTCCACATTATTATAACCGTAAATTCTCAATATCTCTTCAATGACATCCGCCTCCCGGGTGACGTCTACCCTGTAGGATGGGACTTCCAGGTCGAAACCTTCTTCATTTTCCGCCAATACCTTGAAATCCAGTGAAATCAGGATCGATCTGAGCAGGGCACGATTGATTTTTTTACCGATGAGCCTGTCAATATTGGCATAGGTGGCAAGAACTCTTACCGGGTGAATGGGAGAAGGATACACATCAACGACAGGAGATGATATGGTGCCGCCGGCGACTTCATTTATAAGCAGTGCACACCGCTTGAGGGCTACTATCGTCATTTCAGGATCGATCCCTCTTTCAAAACGGAAGGAGGCGTCGGTACTGAGGTTATGTCGTTTTGCAGTGATCCGCACTGATACCGGATCAAAATAAGCACTTTCAATGAATATATTTTCCGTGGTGTCTGCAACGCCGGAGTGAAGTCCCCCAAATACACCTCCGATGGCCACCGGCCGTTCCCCGTCACAAATCATAAGATCAGAAGCTGACAGCTTTCGTTCAATGCCATCAAGGGTTACAAAGGGTGTTCCTTCTGGCATATTCCTGACGATGATCTTTCTTCCTTTTAGCTGGTCTGCGTCGAATGCATGCAACGGCTGACCCAGTTCATGCAGCACAAAATTCGTAACGTCCACAACGTTGTTTACCGGGTGCATACCGATGGAAACAAGCCTGTTCTGCAGCCATGCGGGTGAAGCAGCCACTTTAACACCGCTTACACTTACTCCGGCATACCTTCGGCATGACCTGGTATTTTCAATGATCACCTCAACCGGGTAACTTTCGTTTTCCACGGTAAATGCTTCTACGGATGGTTTAATAACAGATATATTCCTGTCCTTTTTCAGATAGGCCGCAAGGTCCCGGGCCACTCCCAGGTGAGATGCACTGTCAATCCTGTTTGGAGTAAGCCCGATAACAAACAGGGTTTCCGGTTCTGCCTTGAAATACGTGCGGGCTGGTGTGCCCACGGCCGCTGTACCCGGCAAAACCATTATGCCCTCATGCCCGTTTCCCATTCCCGTCTCATCCTCGGCACAGATCATTCCCTGCGATTCAACACCGCGGATTTTTGCTTTTTTAATCACAAAACTCTCTTCTCCCTTGTATACCGTGGTGCCAATGGTGGCTACCACCACACGCTGGCCGGCGGCAACATTGGGTGCCCCGCAAACAATATTCAGCAGCTCTTCCTGACCAATATCCACCGTGGTAACCGACAATTTATCGGCGTCAGGATGCTTATGGCAGGTTTTAACCTCGCCGATCACAAATCCTTCCAGGCCGCCTTTTATTTTTTCAACCGATTCAATTCCTTCCACCTCGAGCCCGATGCTGGTCAGAACCTTGGCTACTTCTGCCGGACTAAGATTGATATCAATATACTGCTTAAGCCAACTATAGGAAATATTCATGGGATAAATTATAAAAAAACAAAAATAGTAATTTTAAATCTCCCTGCTAACAACTAACAACTAACATCTAACAACTAACTTGTCACTAGTCACTAGTCGCTAGTCACTTTTCCTTATCTTTGCCCTTTATCTAAAAATTCATGCCTGATAAAGTGAAAAGACCCCTGTTTCTGGTTACCAACGACGATGGAGTAGAAGCCAAAGGAATAAAATCCCTGATCGAGGTGGTCAGACCTTTGGGAAGGGTACTTGTCGTTGCGCCGGCTGATCCGCATTCCGGCATGTCTCATGCCATCACTGTGAAAGTCCCTTTACGTATAGAAAAAGTGCTGGAAGAGCAGGATCTGCTGATCTACAAATGCTATGGCACCCCCGTGGACTGTGTTAAGATGGCATTCAACCACCTGATGACCGATAAACCCGATCTTCTTGTTTCCGGCATTAATCACGGATCGAACGCTTCATCAAGTGTGTTTTATTCCGGAACAATGGGCGCTGTGCTGGAAGGATGCATCAATGAAGTTCCCTCGATCGGATTTTCGCTGCTAAACCTCGATTATGATGCGGATTTTACCGCTGCCAAATATTATGCCGGCCTCATTATCGCGACGGTAATGAAGAAGGGGATCCCTGTTTCGGTATGCCTGAATGTCAATATTCCCAATGGCCCGCAGGATAGCCTGGCAGGTATCCGCATGTGCAGGCAGAACAGGGGTTACTGGAAAGAAGAATTTGATAAACGGGTGGATCCGATGGGGAGAAATTACTTCTGGCTTACCGGCAATTTTTACAATACCGAACCGGAGGCCACGGATACGGACGAATGGGCACTCGAACATCAGTATGTATCCATTGTACCGCAGAAAATCGACCTTACCTGCTATGATACCCTGAAGTCCCTTCATGAATGGACTTTGCCTGAATAATTCGTAATGAACAGCTTTTTCAAATGTCGATACCATGATTGATTTTAATTTTTCCCGGTTAAAAAAGTTAGATACCCTGGCTACAGGAATAATTTCCGGATTTGTGATGCCTGTGATCGTTTATTTCCTTTTATACTTTGCAAAAATCCAGGATATTCGTTTTACCCTGTTCTCCCACCACCTTGTTATTGCCAATATTATACCTGTAATCATCAGCCATTGCATCCTGCCAAACCTGCTGTTGTTTTTTGTATTTAACGGCCTGAACTGGATGCAGGCTTCCAAAGGGATATTGGGGACGACCGTGGGCCTTACGATCGCTATATTCGCTATCAAATTAATCTACATGTTCATATGAAGTATTATCTCATTGCCGGGGAGGCTTCGGGGGACATGCATGCTGCCAACCTCATTACCGCGCTGCGGACTGTAGATCCAAAAGCTGAATTCAGATGTTTTGGCGGGGATAAAATGATGGAAGCAGGAGCCTCACTGTTCATTCACTACCGCGAAATGGCACTGATGGGATTCGATGTAGTGAAAAAGTACCCGGTGATCCGGAAAAACAAAAGACTTTGCCGTGCCGATATTTTGAAATACAGCCCGGATGTTCTCATCCTGGTGGATTATTCAGGATTTAACCTTCCCATGGCAAAATTTGCTGCGGAACACGGCATCAGGGTGATCTATTATATTTCTCCAAAACTGTGGGCGTGGGCTAAATGGCGCGTAAAATCGGTACAGAAATACGTGCAGAAAATGTTTGTGCTGATGCCGTTTGAAGTTGATTTTTACAAGCAATACCAGGTGGACGCAGAGTATTACGGAAACCCGGTAATGGACAGCATTGAAAATTTTAAGTCGGGGTATTCCAAAAACGGAGACTTTCGCAAAAAAAACGAGCTTGGCCAAAAACCCATCATCGCCCTGCTGGCCGGAAGCAGAAAGCAGGAGATATTGCATTTGCTTCCTGAAATGCTGGCAGCGGCTGAATCCTATCCTGATTACCAGTTTGTCATTGCCGGGGCGCCCTCCATTCAGCCATCCTATTATGAAACCTTTACCGCTAACCGGAATGTACACATTATCTATGACCAGACGTATGAATTGCTGTTGAATTCGGAGGCAGCGGTGGTTACATCCGGTACGGCCACACTCGAAACAGCACTGCTGAACGTGCCGGAAGTGGTCGTTTATAAAACCGGGGCTATTACCTTCTTTATCGGTAATTTCCTGGTGAAAATTAAATACTTCTCGCTGGTTAATCTCATTCTTGATATGCCTGCAGTGAAGGAACTGCTTCAGGACAACCTTGCATCCGATATAAAAACCGAACTTGATCTTTTGCTGAATGATGCAAATTACCATGCCGCTATGCTGCAAAATTTTGATGAATTGCGCCGAATTCTCGGAAAACCGGGAGTGGCATCAAGGGTGGCCGGCAGAATTTACTCCATTCTCAATCAAAATTAATCAGAAATGCGTTATTGGATATCATTCCTCATTTTGGCCATCATGTTGATGGTTTCCGGATTCCTTCATGCCGCTGATATCCGCGTTGGCCTTTTTTATGGGGCTAACGTGCAGTCCGTTGTGTTTTCCGTAGTGGAGGGGGAATACATATTGTCGGGTGATGGACGCCGGGTTGCAGTCGTAAGAAGATCCACCATGCTGCACATTGAACTGTCAGGTTCCGGAATGATAGTCAGCGATACGCTCCAATCCTGGGGCACTTTTATGAAACTTGAATTCAAAGGCGTTTCCACTGACAATGTATTCCAGGTAAAACCGGTTTATCCGTCCCTGCCGTCAAAAGAATCAGAGGATTACCTTTCCATTGCTCCTGAAGATGGGTCGCTCCTGATGATCAACATCCTTGATCTTGAAAAATATATTCCGGGAACCGTGGAAGCCGAAGGAGGATCAAATGCCGGTATAGAATATTACAAGGCACAGGCGGTACTAACCCGAACCTTTGCCATTAAAAATTTCACCCGTCATGCAACCCGGGGATTTAACCTATGCGATGGGGTCCATTGCCAGGCATTTAAAGGCAAAAGCCACATGAACAGGTTAATTTACGATGCGGTAAATCACACGGCAAATAAAATACTGGTGGATGATGACGGCAATCCCATTATGACAGCCTACCATGCCAATTGCGGGGGAATAACCTGCAGTGCATCCATGGCATGGAACAAGGATCTGCCTTACCTGCTTTCTGTGCATGATCCGTTTTGTGCAAAATCTTCCCAGCGAAACTGGACCAGAACAATTTCACTGGCCGACTGGAACAATTATCTTTCCAGCCATGGAGTGCCCGCGGGATCAAAATACATTCAGGCAATAAATGGTGCAGGGCGGCAAAAATACCTGTACCCCAAAACGCAAAAGGTTTCCTTGTCTATTTTACGCGATGATTTTAAATTGAAATCTTCCTTTTTTACCCTTGAAGAAACCAGCGGTTCAATGATCCTTCATGGCCATGGGTACGGCCACGGTGTGGGATTGTGCCAGGAAGGCGCCATTGAAATGGCACGCGTCGGATATTCCTATATCGATATACTTATGTTCTATTTTCATGGAGTAAACCTGGTGGACAGGCAGTGAAAACTTTAGTTGCCCCTGCAATTTGCCATAACAAGCAGCAGGTGAGAATATTTAATTCAAAGAGGTCAATCACTTAATAAACAGCATATATGGAAAAGAAACTTTTATTTGTTTGGTTGTTTGCAGCGGTAATTTCATTGTCTGCCTGTAAAAATGATGATAAGGAGCCTGTCGTCACTGGAGATATAAATGGTTCAGTGTCAATCCTCGATGGATATGGTTACTCAATATCTGACAGATCGGATGTACAGGTAGAACTCAGCAACGAAGCTACTTTTTTGATGAGAACAACCGATGCGGGCGGACAATATTCATTTGAAGGTGTGCCATTTGGCGATTATAGGATTCATCTGATAAAAGAAAACTATGTAGAAAGTGTGCTGGATTTTCAGCTTAGCCATGCAGGAGACCCGGTTCCCACAGTGACCAGCCAGACGTTAAATGAAATCCCTGAATATAAATACGTTATTGATAGTCTTGCTTATAAGGGAGAGGTACTTTATTATAACGTAGAAGTGGTTGAAGCGAGCAAGCTTATCCTTAACTCTCCCATTTTTGTCAATTGTTTCTTCAGCAAATCGCCGGACGTCAGCAGTAAAAAATTTGACCATAGCTTTATTGCCGAATTGTATCCCGGTTCCGGGAATAATTTATTCCAGGGAAACTGGTTGTGGTGGAATGTGAATCACAATTCCCTCAAGGATTATACAGGTACCATTTATTGCCGTTTTTATCCCCAGACATATTATCATGAAATGTATCCTGAAAATGAAGCAGGCTTGTATGGTGTGAGGTTGGAAACGCTTGGAAATCCTTCAAATGTGTTTTCCTTTACTCTTGAAGGGATTACCCAGGATTTTTGAAAGTTCCCTGCAGGAGTTTGAAGCGATTATTAAAAAAACGTATAGTAAATTAGGGGCATGAATAAGAAGAAATGTTTTCTCTTTGACCTCGGCGGGATTTTTGTCCCTGATAATACAATGCTTTTAAATGAAGGGATTGCAGGCTATCTTGGAATTTCCAAAAATGAAATGATGGCTCTTTGGCACCAAGCCCTGCCCGAACTATTTACCGGTCGGTTGAAAATAGTTGATTTTTATGAGAGCCGGTTTGGCAGTCGTTTTGATTCAAAGGTTCTTTTAAAAATGCACATTGATATCTACAAAAAAGGATACCATATTAACGCTTCAATGTTTGATCTGGTAAAAAAATTGAATTTAAAATATACTACAGCCTGCCTTACAAATACTGAAATTGAAATATCCGATGTAAATTCTGCAATGGGATTGTATGAACCGTTTCAGCTTAAATTTCTGTCAATAGAAATGAAGATGAGAAAACCCGACAGGGATATTTTTTTAACCGCCGTAAAAAAGATGGATGTGCAAAATGAGGATGTAATCTTTATTGATGATAAAGAAGAGAATATAAAAGCCGGCGAATCATTGGGATTTAAAACGATTTTGTTTGAAAACGCTGAAAAAACAAAAGAGCTTCTGTTTCAATATTTGGATTTCTGAACGTATTCTACCGATGGGCCTAAAGGGATTTTTCATCTTTGTCAGATGTCCCCTCTTTTTCTACCGATAGGCATTCCCTGACAGGATTATTCATCCTTGTCACTAGTCACCGGTCACCAGTCCCGCTTTTTTCACTACTTTTGCCACCAAATATTTTTTATCAGCAAGAAATGATTTCAGTTGATCATCTTAGTGTGTCGTTTGGGGGATTCTTTTTATTCAGGGATATTTCTTTCCTGGTAAACAGCCGGGATAAAATTGGCCTTGTTGGCCGAAATGGTGCCGGAAAAACTACACTGCTCAAAGTATTCATCGGTATCCAGCAACCTGATGAAGGCAGGGTGATCGTGCCTCCTGCCATACGGCTCGGCTACCTTCCCCAGCAAATGATCGTGATCGATGACAAATCGCTTTTCGACGAAGCCGGCAGCGCCTTTGATGAAATTCTCGTCCTTGAACAGGAAATTAAAAAACTGAACGAGGAATTAACCACGCGAACCGATTACGATTCCGACGATTATCTCGATCTGATCGATCAGCTGTCAGAAAAAACGGAACGCTTCCATTTGCTTGAGGGGAGCAACCGTGATCAGAAAATCGAACAGGTATTGATGGGACTTGGTTTCACAAGGACCGACTTTGCCCGGCATACCCGGGAATTCAGCGGTGGCTGGAGAATGCGGATTGAACTGGCAAAAATATTATTAAAAATGCCGGATGTAATCCTTCTCGATGAGCCTACCAATCACCTTGATATTGAATCTATACAATGGCTTGAGGATTTTCTGCATGATTATCACGGCGCAGTTGTGATGATATCCCATGACCGGGTCTTCCTGGACAGAATAACGGACCGGACGGTAGAAATATCAAAAGGTAAAATCTACGATTACCGTGTGGCCTATTCCAGGTATGTCGAATTGAGGAAAGAACGACGCGAACAGCAAACTGCGGCATATAAAAACCAACAGAAACTCATTGATGAAACCCAGGATTTTATCAACCGTTTCCGCTACAAGGCTACCAAGTCGGTTCAGGTACAGTCGCGTATTAAAATGCTGGAAAAACTCGATATCATTGAAATTGATGAGGAAGACACCTCTTCCATTAACATAAAATTTCCGACATCTCCCCGTTCAGGAAGCGTTGCACTTGAAATCCGCGGCTTATCGATGAGCTATGGCTTTCATAAGGTGCTGGACCATGTAGACGTTACCATTCACCGTGGTGAACGGGTTGCCTTTGTGGGCAGGAATGGCGAAGGCAAAACCACTTTGTCGAAAATCATTATCGGCGAGTTGCCCTATGAAGGACATCTGAAACCGGGCCACAATGTGAAAATCGGTTATTTCGCCCAGAACCAGGATGAATTGCTGGAAGGCAATAAAACTGTGCTCGAAACGCTTGATGAGGTGGCTGTTGGAGATGTACGTTCAAAAATTAGGGACATATTGGGTGCATTTCTGTTCGGAGGTGAAGATGTGGATAAGAAAGTGAAGGTTTTGTCAGGTGGCGAACGGTCGCGGCTTGCCATGGCCAAATTACTGCTGGAACCCTGTAACCTTCTTATTCTGGATGAACCGACAAATCACCTCGACATGCGTTCAAAAGATATCCTGAAAAAGGCCTTGTTGAATTACGATGGCACACTTATTGCGGTTTCCCATGACAGGGAATTTCTCGATGGCCTGGTTACCAAAGTGTATGAATTTGAAAAACATAAGATCAGGGAGCATATTGGCGGGATTTACGAATTTCTTTCCCGGAAAAAACTTGCCTCCATGGCTGATCTTGAAAGAAAGGCAACCCTGTCGTCTTCATCCTTTGCTGTAAAAGAGGAAACAAGCAACAAGCAGGCGTTTCTGAACAAAAAAGAATACGACCGGGACATAAGAAAGTTGGAAACCCGTATTGAAAAAGCGGAACAAAAGATCAGCGAAATTGAGAAGGAAATTGCAGAATATGAGGCAAAAATTGCGAATCCCGAAGGTGATCTCGACGCATTGATGACTCCTGAATTTTATTCTGCATACACTTCCCTGCATACCATGCTGAAAGAGCAAATGAGTCAATGGGAACAGCTTCACAAAGAACTGGAAGAATATAAAAGTAAAAGAATTTAAGTATTTTTACGTAAGATGATTAACAGCGAAACAATGAAAACAAGACCATACTGGTTGCTTATATTGGTTTTTTTGCTTCCTGTTGCATGTTTCGCTCCTAAAAAAAGTTCAACAGTTAAACCATCCGTTGTTAATTTGTCGAAGATGTACAATCCGACAAATACCAAGTTTCATCCGGCTTATACCATATACCATAATTCCCCTGTCACTACCCTCCTCCTTGTGAAAATATTTCCGGTAGAGCTTCTTTATTCCGGAACGATTGAGCCCAATAAGATCATGGCCCAGGTAAAACTGACCTATGTGCTCTCTGACATTGAAGATCCTGAAAAACCGGTTGTGGCCGATTCAGGAATGATAAAATACAATTTTGCACGTGAAAATGCGGATAAAAGGTTCATAACCCAGATTAACCTGAATACCCAAAAAGGAAAATTATACCAGTTAATGATCCTTGCCAAGGATGTGGTAAGAAATGAGGAAAATATTACGTATGAATATGTTGACAGAACATCCGATTACTCCGGACAGAACTTCCTCGTAACCGAACCGCAAAACAATGTGCCGGTATTTTCACCGCATGTTATCGGAAGGGCATTGTTTAAAATTGACTACCCCGATTCGCACTATGATAAGGTCTATGTAAATTATTACGGCGGTGAATTGCCTTTGCCAAGACCTTCTTTCGCAGAAGGCAAAAACAAGGAGCTTCCGGCCAAACCGGACAGTCTATGGGTATTGCCCTTCAGGAAGGGATTAAACTATATCCTGAATTATGAAGGCGTTTACCAGTTCAAGCTCGATAGCTCCCGCGCCGAAGGTCTCACAGTGTTTAATTTTGGAATAACCTACCCAAAGATCCAGGAAGTTGATCAAATGATACAACCCCTTGCTTACCTTACCACCACCCCCGAGTATGAGGCACTTAAAAAATCAACCAATCAGAAACTGGCTGTTGATAATTTTTGGATAGACAAAGCCGGTAATGTGGATAAGGCACGTGAACTGATTAAAGTATATTACAACAGGGTGTTTTTTTCTAATTTTTTCTTTACTTCCTATAAACCGGGGTGGAAAACCGACAGGGGAATGATTTTTATTATCTACGGCCCGCCCCAGCAGGTTAAGGTTACCCCCGCACAGGAGAAGTGGATTTACTACAAAAATAATTACAACACTACCGTTACTTTCACCTTCGATTATGTGCCCTCTGGTTATACGAATGAAAATTATATACTTCAACGGTCCGATACCTATGACACTTACTGGCGAAAAGCAGTGGACACTTGGCGCAAGGGCAATATCTTTCTTATCGACTAAACAGAAACCGTGAAATCCAAATCAGGTATTATTTTTGGTATACACCCGGTGAATGAAGCCATCCGTTCGGGTAAACCAATCGACAAGGTTCTGATCAAACAGGGATTCAAAAGTGAAACACTTCCCGGGTTATTCCCTGCCCTGAAGGATCAGAACATTCCATTTCAGTATGTGCCACTGGAGAAATTAAACCGTCTTACCGGTGGTAACCACCAGGGCATAATAGCTCTTGTTTCCGAATTGGAATATACGGAACTCGACAAGCTGGTACCCATGCTTTTTGACCAGGGAAAATTACCCGTGCTGGTGTTGCTTGACAGCATCACGGATGTCCGTAACCTGGGTGCCCTGGCACGCAGCGCGGAATGTTCGGGTATGGATGCATTGATTGTTCCATCAAAAGGATCCGCACAAATAAATGCAGATGCCATTAAAACATCAGCCGGAGCATTGAATAACATTCCTGTGTGCCGGGTAAATTCCCTTGAGGATGCAGCTAAGTATTTACGCGATAGTGGATTTCAGCTTGTGGCAGCCACGGAAAAAGCAGAAGATTTCATTTATACCGCGGATTTCAATAAACCGATCGCCCTCATACTGGGAGCAGAAGATACCGGAATTGACCCTAAACTTTTAAAAATAGCGGATGTACTGGTAAAAATCCCCATGTACGGCTCCATCCAATCGCTGAATGTAAGCGCTGCTGCTTCTGTTTTGTTTTTCGAGATCGTCCGCCAGCGCAATTTCAAATAACCATACAAAAAAAGTCCCCGAGTCTGACCAGCCAAGCCAACCCGGGAACTACTCAATACACCCTTCAAGGGTGGTACCCTTCAAGGGTGGTACCCTTGAAGGGTGGTTAAAACTCTTTAAAGACCGCCTTTACCTGAGCTCCTCTCGTATTCAACCGACCTGTCAATCTTGTTGATTTTGGATCCTTTGTTGAAACTGTAGGTTATCGAGAAACAGAACAACTGGCCGGCATCTACATGACCTTCCCATGTTTCTCTGTAGCCAGGGGTCGTGGTAATTACTTTGCTGTATTTGAAATCCTTGATGAACGGATTGTAAAATACATCCATGCTTAACTTGTCATTGAATTTCTTTTCTGCACCGAACAGGTACAGCATGTCACGTGAGAATTCGCGCTGATAGCTGATGTTCGGACTTCCATAATTGGCGAACATGAACAGGGTGAAATCCTTCGGCAGGGTTACTATGTTGCTGAAGTTAAAACGATAGCTAAACATTTCTTCCTCACTGTGACCAGCAACAGCTTCATCTGTATGATACACGCGGTTGAAAACATCAACATTGGCGTTGAATCTCCAGTGTTTCAGTATCTGGAAGGCACCACTTATTCCAACTCCGTATTCAATATTCTTACCCATATTATCCTGGGTGATCACAGTTACTCCTTTGTCCGAAACGGTGGTTACATCCTGTATGCCGTTATTTGTATAGCGGAAATATGCCTTGGGAGAAATATAGTTCGATTTGAAGTTTTTGGAATAGCTGAACTCGATCTTATTTTCAATGGCCGGTTCAAGATCAGGATTTCCTGTCCGCATGTGCAGTGAATCAGTCCATACTTCAAACGGATTCATGTCGCTTGCTGAAGGCCTGTAAATCTGCTTGCGATAGGTTAGTTTCAGGGTTTGATCCTTTGCCAGGCCCTGGCTAACGCTCAACTGCGGCAACAGAACAGCATAGTCGGATGTGGTTTTAGAATCAATGTCAAGCCAGGTATATTCTCCCCTGACACCGGCCTGCCATGACATTTTTTTAACCTTACCTGACAGATTATAGTAAGCCGTCTGGCGCGTTTCACGTGAGTTAAATTTTTCTACTGACTGATTCTCCACATCTTCAATAGTGGATGTGTTCGTAAATTCATTCCCCATCCATGAGCCATATGTTCTTGCGCCGACTTCATTTTTAATGTTCTTCAACATAAAGGTCCCATCCAGTTTTATTTCCGCATTTTTGCGCATATTCTCGGTTAAATCCGAACGGTCGACCACGCTGTTTACGGTCTCAATGTCTGCAGGATCCATATAATATTCCATATACTCGTTTTTGTCCTTCCCGCTTTCCGTATTGTAATATGCCTCAGCTTTTATTTCATTTCCTTCCTTGTTGAACTTCCTCACGAAATACAGTGAAAAATAATAGTTGTCGCTTCTGTTCAGTGAATTCCTGTCTGTCTTTAAATACTGCGTAAGCACGTCATCGGTATGCATCTGGCTTATCGATTTATAATCATCATTTACACCTTTCCAGGTTCTCCACTCACCCAGGAAATTCAGGGAGGTCTTATCATTGATGAACCAGTCAGCTCCATAATTCATGTAATTGTTCTGCCAGCTGTTAGCGCCTTCACCGTTCTTTTCAAAGTAGTAGGGTGTTGATATTCCGTTATCTACTTTTGTGGTTATAATTTCTTTGCCGTTAAAATGTTCAAAATGAAGCTGATCGCCAACGTAAACTCTAAATTTCTGATTTCCATATTCAATATTGGCAGCGGGTTCAGCTACAATTTTTGTAGGATGAGGAATTGGGATTTTTACAGACCCGCTTACACCTGACCTTTTCTCCTTTTTGAGAATGATGTTAATAACACCCGATATGTCGGCATCATATTTAACGCCGGGATTCGTGATCAATTCTACCTTATCAATCTGATCAGGCTTGATTTGGGCCACATATTCCTTGTTCCGGAGAATGCCGTCAACATAGAACTGAATGTTGCTGCTGCCTTCAAGAGTGACGTTGTTCTGAAAATCTACGGTTACGGCAGGTATGTGCTTCAATGCGTCCAGCGCGGTTGTTGATGCCTTCCTTACATCATCATTAATCGTAAAAACTGTACGGTCAATTTTTTCTTCCCCTTTTAACCGCTGACCCACGATAACGGCTTCCTCAAGTTTTTTATAATCTTCCTGTATCTTTAAGTTCTGCAGATCAATGGTTTTATTTTGCCTGGAAACTTCCAGATCTTTGATCACAACCGGTTTATAACCAACAAAAGTGACTTTCAGATTGTACTTTCCATATGGCAGGTCATTAAACAAGAATTTACCCTGATCGTTTGTGATCATTCCGTTTAATAAACTTGAATCTGCAGCATTCAGGAGAGCCACCGAAGCGTACGATACGGGTGCGGTAGTGCTGTCATCAACAATAATTCCTGTAATTGAACCATTATCGGTTTCGGCATAAACAGCGAAACCAGGCAGCGCCATGAGGCTTGCCAGCCAAAATCCTGCCGTTGCTATTTTCTTGAAAAATCTTTTCATGTTTTATGGTTTGTTTTTGTGTTTAAAATTCCTGGTTTTTGTTGTTCGGATCCGGGAATGTTTTAACACAATTCATACCAAACTTTACATATTATTGATTATCTGTTTTTTATACCATTTGTTATCTGGATTGATATTTTTAGAAATATGAACGCCTTTGAAAAAGGATGTCCGAAAACGGACAAAACAGGCGGGCAAGTTTTACGGAAAAAATAAATTTTCAGGCAGAAAAATAGAAATCGAATGCCTTCCGTTGAATTGAACATATCGCTAAAAATCTGAAGTCCGGCAATCAAATACAATATCAGGCAATAGATGTATACACGGCGGTATTGACGGTTCTATTCAAGTTTATCCAGTTGGACTGGCGGGGACGAGGGCGTTTTAAAAGAATCTGTCTCTTCTGGATCGGATAGGTGGTTTTCAGATACCGGCTGAACGGATATTCCATCTTTATTATTCACATTTTTGCGGTTCTGCTGCTATTCATTTACATAAACATGATATATTCACAAATACTTTTCATTTACAGTAACCAGTCAAACCAATTTGCTGTATAAAGATGAAATACATTGCTGATGAAATTTTGGTTCTCTTTCGTTTTACTCATGGGCGCATGGATTGCCCAATCCCAGGATGCTTCCAGTCGAATCGACATGAACAGGATCCCACAAAGAAAAATCAGGACACTCGTTAATTCACAATTTAAGGATGAGAACATCCACTATTTCAGGGAAATTCGATCCACCTACCATGAAGGTCAGGATTTGAAGGGCTATCACATGCTTGAATCCGTTTATTATCTGAAGGAATTGCCGGAAAAAGTCTGGAACACCTATCAGACAACGAGTCCTGCTGAATCCTGGAATGGCAGTATGATATCGTTTGGCCTGCTGTTGTCAAAGTACCAGAATACAATTATGTACAATAATGATAAATACTACGCGGGCATCGACACCGGCCAGGTATTTTATGTGAACCTGAGAATTATGAAAGGATTGTATAATCTGGCTGTGGGACTTGAGATCATCAATATCGACAGCACCCATAAATCAATTACATTCAGTTATCTGAAGGGGGGGAAATCACAGGGAGAACAAACAATCCTTTTCCGGCCTACCAAAAAAGGATATACCGAAATTATACATGAAACGGCATTCAAAAGCGGATCTTTTTTCCGCGATCGCTACCTGTATCCCTATTTTCATAAAATTGCAATAAACGAATTTCACAGGAACATGAAAAGATGCCTGAATGAAAACAACAGGTTGCTGGCAATTCGATCATCAAAGTAAAAAATTACCGTCTTTATTAACAGGCTTCTTTTTCTTTTTCATCAATTCGGCCATTATAACGGAATCATGATCTCCTTTTTGCAAAAGGCCTGCAAGAATTCTTTCATAATTTTTTTCATCCCTGTTTTGAGATAATTTAGCGGCAGCCTGGATCTCTGTTATTTGTATTTCAAAACCGATGAGACCTTTTAGGTCCTGCTCAAGATATTCTTTTGATATTTTGTTAAGGCTTACCGGATTTTCTAAACCGGCTTCATACTTATCCACCATTTGACTTAACTGTTGAATCAACAACTCGCCTTCCACAAGGCGAAATCGTCCATATACATGAACGGCGATATAGTTCCAGGTAGGAACATTTTCATGATCATACCAGGAAGGAGAAATATAGGAATGAGGGCCCATGAAAACAGCCAGCACCTCATCATCAGGTTTAAAGTTTTTCCACTGCTTATTGGCCTTTGACATATGCCCCGTAAGAATATCTTTTCCCTGCTGATCTGTATCCAGAATTAGAGGAACATGGGTAGCCCAGAGCCTGCCCTCAACCTGGCTGATTAACATGGCAAAGCCATTGGCATGGATATAATCCTTTACCTCTTCAAGGCTATCGACTTTATAATATTTCGGTATATACATAACGTCATTTTTAATATAACAATGCAGGCTTATTTACGCCTTATTGTCTGCTTATTATTTTCTGTCATTTCGATGGCAAACCGCTCATACCCTATTTCTTCAATTCGGTGAATGCAGGCCGTACGGTTCGAATTAAGAATTACTCCGATGACTTTAGATATAAATGTATTGTACTTATTGCAGTCTTGCAGCTTAATTGCAGAGCAATCAGCACAACTGGCAAGCTTTTTTTCCTGGCAGCATTGCCTGATTTTGCACCAGGTTGCTTTAACGTTATCCCTGCAGCCGGGACAACTTCCCTTGAGGTATGAGCGACAAGCCCCGCAGTATAATCCGCAATAGGCGATCAGATTCCTGTCGGCAACAATAGGTTTTAATTCGGCTGTTTTCATCGCTTTGGTAGTTTTAAGTTCTCCCAAATTATATAAAAAAACACCGATTATTCAAGATGTTTTTGACTAAAGTGCCCGGCCAATTTCCCAGTGGTGGCCGAAAGGATCTGCCAGTCGGCCTGATCTCCAGCCATGTTCTTCGTTCATGGGAGAAACCTCCGTGGATCCTGCCTTTAGAGCCATTGAAAACAAAGAATCAGGATCGTTAACAGTTATGATCATTCTTACAGTACCCCCGCCTAGCGATTCCGGACTATAATTACCATTTTCAGGAGATTCCTCGCTCACCCAGAATTCGGCATCCTGGATGGATAACCTGGCAACCAGTGCACCATCCGGTGCTTCGAGCCGGAATACTTCCACTGCTCCAAAAGCGGATTTGTAAAAGGCTACGGCTGCTTGACTGCCACGAACGGATAGCCAGGGGGAAATACCTGTTTTCATAACATTATTTTATTTTGAATAAAGTGAGGAAAAATACTGACCATTGGCAATGGCATAGGCATGCACGTCGTTATTAAAGTAGGCATACAATTCATTCACTTTTAATGCATCCAGCCTTTTTTTCCATGATTCAAGGTCCTCTTTGCTGTAATTATCGCTATACCAAGATCCTTTCCCGTGAAATCGTATATACGCAGTCGTTGACGTGGCTTTAACCACTTCGGGAATTTTGCCCGGTCCGGAAACAACGCATAAGCCGATTTTGTATTTTTCCAGAACATCATATACACTCGGGGTAAACCATGTTTCATTGCGGAATTCAAACACATACCGAAAATGCGAACTTAATACTGAACAGAATTTGTCGAGTTTCGGAACGTTTACGGTAAACCCACCCGGCAATTGCCATAAAACCGGGCCCATTTTGTCCTTTAGAAACCCGGCAAAGCGATATACCTGTTCTAGATTTTGGGTTAAGTCGGCATCTACAGTAAGTTTTTTCAAATGACTGATAAAACGGTATCCTTTTACTGCAAAAACAAAATTTTCCGGTGTCATGGCATACCAGTTTTTTACCGCCCGTTCTTCAGGCATCCTGTAAAAAGTATTGTTCAATTCAACTGTATTAAAATGTTCTGCATAAAATGGCAGCCATTTTGATTTGGAAAGGTTTTTCGGATAAAAGGGCCCTTTCCAGTGATTATAATAGAATCCTGAACAGCCAATATATTTTTTCATTTGAACCATATTAAATTAACAACTCCCCAGGGATACCGTGAAGGGTGGATATTGCCTATTCCTTTTTTACCAACTTGCTACTCCTGATGGAATATCAAAACTGCAAAACTGCAAAACTGCAAAACTGCAAAACTGCAAAACTGCAAAACTGCAAAACTGCATAACTCTTACTCCCTCTCCTTTATTAAAAAAACAAGAGCCCAAATGTTTAACAGGCAGGCTGCCAGTCCCAAATAACTATTTCTATTGGCTGACCAGGATAAATCGTTGTAATTCATATAAATGAGAATAAGAACGATGAGTATAGCCGACATTACGGCAAGTATGATTCTGATTGATTTCATTTACCGGCTTCTAATTCAAATACAATACTTCATTTGATTACCAAGTCCCTGCAAAATTCAAATATGGATGCCTCATCATTCATCTACATTTTATTAATTTTCAGGAAATCGACTATGATCGGTTTAGCCTTCTTCAGGTCTGATTCCTGGATATATAAATCAATGGCAGAGGGGTCACCGGCTATTCCGGCAGAAGTTCCGGATTCAAACTCATTTTGAATAATTCCAATAATACCGACTTTCTCCAACTCCTCATTCAACAGGTTTACTGTAATTTCAGATCCTGTATATATTCGGATAATCTTATCGCTGTCTTTCATCTTATTACGTTTTATTGATAAAATCAATCTCTCCTACACCGATTTTTTCTATGTCCCGACTTTGCCTATCGCATAAATTCAATATAAAGTTAGCGCACTAAATCAGGATATTCGATTAACTTGTCGGTTATCATCTGAAAGATAAAACAATGTATGATCCCTGGTTGTTCTGAACTTTTCTCTTTTATCTTTTAATTTTTCTATTTCAGCAGACTATGGTCAGCCGGAACATCCATGCCATTCCATATTTTTTTGGAAGTCCAGGGAGCATCGGGATCATTCCAGAAAGGATCCGATGGGGGCAAACCCAGGGGCAGAAAAACTGCAGTACACAAATACAAACTGCCCGTATTGATATAAAAATCTGCCAGGCCGGGTTGATTACCATGTAGTCCGATATTCAGCCAGCCGTCCCCGGTAAAAGTCTGCGGAGCATCAATGGTTTTGAGGATCACTTCTGTTAATGCACATCTCACCTGGGCCGGAGTGAGAGTTTCAGGCAGTTTGTGCCGAAGTGCCATCTCCGCCAAAAGATGAAAAGCGCCACTTCTGTAAACAATCGATCTTCCGAAAACAGGAAAGCTTCCATCCGCATTGATGGAACGTTCCTGCAATTCTGCATATCTGGAGGTAATCTCGTTCAGTTTTGGAATGAACCATTTAAAAGATTCATCCACCGGATTTACCGCATCAATAATATTCAGCAGGTAAGGCTGGATTACATAGCTATTATAATAATCCAAAACGAAATGCGTACCATCAGAAAACATTCCGTCGCCTACATACCATTGCTGTGAAAACTCCCGAATGCCATATTCAATCCGAACAGGATCATAGGACTGGCCATATTTGCAGAAGAACGCCTCGATCATTCCCGGGAAAAGAATCCAGTTGGAATATACGGGGATTGTGGTGCGTGTTGATCGGAGAAGCTCAACTATCCGTTGGTGAAGCATACTATTCAAATGATCCCATAACCAGGGGCATCTGATCAGGGCCAGGGCAAGAAAAGAGGCATCAACGAGTGGCTGACCGCCAGTCCAGACCATGTAATCATTTCTGGATGAATCCACAGCATTGGCTATCCCCTGCAGAACCCACTCCCTATATTGATTGCGCAGGACGATCTCTTTAGCGGATCCGCCCTCGCCATTAAGCCAGGGGGCTATGCCACTTAAGGTGCGCGCAAAAGCTTCAAGATAGGCGACTGATTTCCTCTGTTCCGGATTATCACTGGATTTTGACAACATTACCGGCATTCTAATTCTTAGCTCATCAGAGGCCAGGTTGGAAATTACAGGCCGTGCGATCTTGTCCATATAGTTCAGCCATAACTCTCTCCTGTTTTCATTGTCTTTGGGTAATGCAGCCGCTAATTCCCTGGTATGATAAAGCAATTCCAGACCTCCATATTGTCCATGTCCCGGGATGACAATGCTGGCTGTTGGAAACTTCCTGATCAGTGCATCAATGGTTCCCGCATAAGCAGATAGGTTGCCGTCAGCCGTGTTTCCCAGATTTCCTGAATGAATGCTTTTGACCATGCAACCCGGGAATAAAATCCTCTCCGATGGGATCCAGACAACAATGTTATCCAAAGAATGTGCCGCTCCCAAATAGTAACAATTGATCAATTTATTTCCGAGATGCAATACTATTGAGTCCTTAAAACCGTGTCGGGGAACAGGCAGGTTGTTTGACCTGGCAAAATCATTTGTCATTGCATTGGCATACGATTCAATATTCTCACTCTGCAAATATCCCAACCCTCCCATGCAGTCGGCATGCCAATGATTGGGAACAAAGCCGGCAATTTTCAATCCCATCTTATCCCTGATGTAAGAAACCAGATCCGTTGTTAATGAATCTGTCATGGGGGTATCAAACAGAAAGGCCTCCTTTCCATTAACGAAAATCAGTCCATTCGAGGCAACCCGGCCATAGGAGGGCAAATAGGAGTATGAAATATGAATATAGGCATTCTCAGAAATCCTGATCAATTCAACATTTTCGGAAATACGAATGGGAATATCCTTTGTGTTTTGCTGAGCTTGTCCAAAAAACGGCAAACAATAAAAGGCAAAGAGAATCCCCGGAAAAAGAGAACACGAAGATTTATTTTTCATGATATTGATTTTGGAGATCCAATCTATAAAACTATAATGTTTTTATTTTTGTACTGTGATCACCACATTTCCTTTTTTATGTCCCATGTCGACAAGTCTATGAGCTTCAGCAGTCTTCTCAAATGGAAACACCCTGTCAATTACCGGTATTAATTTTCCGGATTCAACAAGTTCCTTAAGAAAAATGATATTTTCCTTCCGTTCGGTAGCGATTCCGCCAATTACCTTTTTACCGCCCAGCATCGAAGTCAGGAGACCTCTCACAACCGGAACCAATGACATGTGAACAGCCCGAAGGTATACTCCTTTTTTCTTTAGTGATTTTATACAGCCTGAAAAGGGACTTTTGCCTATCGTATCATAAATAATATCGTAGGTTTTTCCATTTTTTGTAAAGTCTTCTTTTGTGTAATCAATCACTTTATCGGCACCCAATGATCTCACGAGTTCTATATTCGCAGTGCTGCATAAAGCAGTGACTTCTGCCCCAAAATATTTGGCAAGTTGAATGGCTGAGGTTCCCAGGCTGCCTGAAGCACCATAAATGAGCACTTTCTGATTCTTTTCGATATTTGCTTTTCTAAGAAAATGCAGGGATGTGCTTCCTCCGAAAGAAAGAGAGGCCGCTTCCTCATACGTTAAATTTACCGGTTTCAAAGCCAGTGACCCATCTTCAGGCAAACATATATACTCAGCGTTGGCACCCAGATTCAGGCCTGTCTGACCAAATACATCCTCCCCTGTTCTGAACAGTTTTACATCTTTACCCACAGCTTCGATTTTTCCAGCCAGCTCATTCCCGAGTATTGTTACCTTTTTAGGACCGGTAAAACCGTTGAAAAATCTTACAGCAAATGGATCTGCCTTTCGCAAACGCGAGTCGCCCGATGTAACTGTTGTTGCATATACCTTTATCAGTATCTCATTATCTTTGGGGACAGGCTTATCCACCTCAATCAGTTGCAAAACCTCCGGTGGGCCATACTTTGCATATACAATTGCTTTCATAATATTTCCCGGTTTAAATTTATTTTGCTTTAATTAATCTGCTGACCTCATTAACCGGAACTCCGGCCGGATGCATCAATATTTTTTATTGAATTATCATTTATCCACCATTCTCTACGTGCCCGGGATATTGAGAAGGCAAGGTGATTCATTTTACCACAGTTTCAGTTTTGAATTTCCGGGATTCAAATTAAAGAAGGGCCCTGCTATATTTGCTTCAGGTGACCTTTTATAGCCAAAATAATCTTCGTCCAGTATCAATCGAGTACCATCCGCATTCTCATAGGCTGTTTTGGGGATTTTAGCCTTACCCAGCATTTCGCTGGAAAGTAGCTTTACTTTATAATCAAAGAATGCAGGGTCAAGGGTCAGGTTCAAACTGCCACTCCCGTTTTCTTCAATTAACCGGACACCGGGATCTAATTCCGCGAAGCTCTTGAAATTTATATCCCGGGTTGAAGGATTTGCATGGTTAAAATATATGTTTCCGTCGATCCATACCGGCAGCTTTGAATTATTGTAGGTTCCCAGGCCATATTTACTATCCGATACACCCTTCCCCCCGACAATGATGTTGTTATAAAACCTGTCATCACCTCCCATGACCGTGGTTAACCCGGCAATATCCGTCGAATGAGCCAGGAAATAGGGGGTAAACCGGTTCAGATCAGGCCAGGTCATCACATACCCGGTAATCAGATTATGAATGAAGGCACCGCCTTCGGATTGTGATCTGATCGAAACGGGCGACAGAAAAATATTGTTATCGACGGTAAAGGGTCCGTGACTAACCTCAATAAATAAATCCTCGAGGTCATTCTTGTAGAAGAGATTTCCGGAAACCCGGGTACCCTGTGTCATCCAATCCAGCCAAATGCCCCGTCCGGTATCGTGTATACGGTTATGCCTAATAACAGCATCCACAGCGGCATGAAATTTTATGCCGGCAATTTCCGCTCCACTGAATTGCCTTTTTACCCAAATGTTATAGATAAGGTTATTTTCCACCAAACTGAAGACCGCTCCCATGCTGCCACAGATGCCGGTCTGTTCACAATTGTAAATGGTATTGTTCCTGATGATATGGGAACCGACATGTTCCTTGTTCCAACCATGACGAAGTACCCTGAAAACCACTTCGATATAATGAATATTCCCGTCATTGTAAACATTCCCCTTATCCGCCGACCACACATTATGCCCGCTGCCACGTTCCTTGCCCAGGGTTATACCGGAGCATTTTGAATCGCTGATAATGTTGTTTTCTATGATCCATCCCTTGCACCAGTGCGTCGAAACCATACCGATCTGTTCAGCTGTAGGAGCAGCCCATTGAGTGGCAGCCTGGCTGATTACAAACCCGCTGATGGTAATATAATTGATCTCTTCTTTCTCTGGGTAGAAACAAGTCCTGCGGCAGCTGATCTCAACCAGCTCATGGTTCGGGTCGTATTTATGAAAATTAGCCCAAATGGTTGTGAAATCAGAATTGCTTTCACAAAACCAGGTGTACGTGGAACCTTCTTTATCGATTGCCAGTGAATCAGCAACAGGAGCTAATACTTTTTCCAGGGTTTCCTTCTCATAGAGAGACTTTCCATTGAGGAAAACTTCACCGGTGTGATGCAGCCAGCCGTGATTATTGAACCAGTCGCCGTAAATTGAATCTTTGTAGGGATTATAATCACCGAAAAATTTGTTGGGAAGAGTTACTTTCCACAAGCCGTTCTTTTCCTTTTTCCAGTCATTGATTACCTCGGATCCACGTATCTCAGCCTTTTCCCCCGGGGCAGCCCTGTAAACGATCCTTTTCAAATCGCTATCCCCTCCCCTTAGCGGGTTCACCCATTCGCGATAAATTCCGGCATGAACGGTAATGGTATCTCCCGGCATGGCAAATTCCACTGCCCGGGAAATTGTGAGGAATGGATTCGCCAGTGATCCTGTATTATTATTATTTCCCGATTTTGCCACATGAAATTCTTTCGCAGAAATTCCGGTTACTGTAAGCATCCCAAAAACAAAAAGCAATATTTTCTTCATCATATCATTGGAATAAGGAATAAAAAATTATTGAACTAATATAACCAATTAGTTATTTTCATTCGATAGCAACCACTTAAAAAACTTACCCGTTATCAATATCCAGTTCTCTTGTCGAATGGCTTCTATTTCTCCAGTATCAAGCCAAACGCCTTTGCAAACCAGGCAATGATCAATAATTACATGTTTATCCCGCTCATGCTGAGCCTTTTGAAGTACCGGAGAATTATCGCACGACGGACATTTTAGTGTCTCCATCTGTAACTTCTTGTCTGGTAAATGCCTGACTTCAAAAAATACAGGGTCAATCGTTTTTTCAAGTCTCGTAAGTTCTTCATTATCCAGCCAAATTCCGCCACAGGAAATACAATAATCAATATTTAAAAAATATTTAAAATCCAATATGGTCTTATTCGTCAGTTCAATACTGCATCTTGGGCAATTCATGTTTCCTCGTATATTATTTTGCAAAGCACAACTAGTTAGCTTGGCCTGTCGTTTCGGCCATTGCCGTATGCAGGCACACTTCCAAAAATCAATTCCTCAGGCTTGGAACCCGCCGTATTGTGTAAAGACATTCTACAATGTCCCGAAATACTCAACCGTTCGTACCATTTGGGAAACGAAAGACATTTCATTATCGTACCAGGCCACCGTTTTTACCAGTTGTTTTTCATCGGCGGTAACCACTCTGGTTTGTGTTGAATCGAAAAGCGAACCGAAACTCATACCAATCACATCACTGGAAACTATCTGGTCCTCATTGTAACCAAAAGACTCATTTGAAGCCGATTTCATAGCAGCATTAATTTCATCCACGCTTACCATTTTCCGCAGAATCGTAAATAACTCAACGACAGAGCCTGATTGAACCGGAACACGTTGAGAAGAACCATCAAGCTTACCATTGAGCTCCGGAATTACAAGGCCTATCGCTTTGGCTGCACCTGTAGTATATGGAACAATATTAACGGCAGCGGCACGTGATTTTCGGAAATTAACCTTTGGGTCAGGTGTATCCATTAAAGGTTGTGAATTGGTATATGCATGGATGGTGGTCATTTGTCCGGTGATAATTTCAAATTTATCATGCAGAACTTTAGCCATAGGCGCCAGACAGTTGGTTGTACAGGAAGCACAACTGACAAGTTGATCCTCTTTTTGAAGGATGCTATGATTTACATTAAAGACAATGGTTTTCACATCTTTGCCCGAGGGTGCTGAGATAATTACTTTCTTTGCTCCTGCCGTGAAATGGGCTGAAGCCTTTTCCCTGGATTCGAAAATGCCGGTACATTCAAGGACAAGATCAACCCGGTGTTCTGCCCAGGGCAGATTCTGCGGAATCGGCTCGGCATGCACCGAAATACGCTTGTCATCCACAATAAGCTCTTTGTCGTTATAGCTAATATCTGCATTAAATGTACCCTGTATGGAATCATATTTTAGCAGGTAGGCCAGCATTGACGGAGAACTTAAGTCGTTTATGGCAACAACTTCCACATTCCTGCTTTTCATCAATTCACGGAAGGTCAGACGTCCGATCCGGCCAAATCCGTTAATAGCAACCTTAATCATAAAAACATCAATAACAGGTTATTATCAATTTGTTTTCATATAAAGATCAAAGTTACACAAGGATTTGTTCACCTGCAACAAGAAAAAAAACGAATAACGCTTAATCCTATTCGTTCGGAGACTTTAAAAAATCCCCGTCAATAATCAAAAGTTTGACACCATTCATCGTTGTTGAGCGATGGGAACTCATTTCGTCAGATACAATGTATGTCATCCCTTTCGACAATTCTAAATGCCCGCCCCCTTCTGACTCGCTGGTGAAATCTCCTTCAAGGCAATGAACTATGTGTCCTTTCTTACACCAGTGATCGGCTATATACCCTTTAGTGTACTCAACTATTCTTATCCGGGTACCCCCAAATTCAAGAGTTTGCCAGCAGGCAATTCCGGTTTCTCCTTGGTGCTCCATTCTGGGAACTTTTGTCCAATCAATTACCTGGAAGGGTATGTTAGTTTGACTCATAATTAATAAGGGATTAATCGGAATGTGCCTGCAATTGCTTTAAGTTTCTTTTTCCGCGACAATCCATAACCCCCATTGAAAAAATCAATCTTCAATTCCCGGTTATGGAAGGTACAAAAATTGTCTGTAACAACTACCATGGCATTATTGTGAAGAATCCATTTAACCAAGCCATACTTATTTTTCTTTGTTTGCCAGCAATAAGGTCCGGCTAAAAAATACGTTTGGACTAATGTGTCAATAAGTCCCTTATTTAAGCTTTCTAAAACTGTGTCCCCAAACTGTGTCAAAAGCTAACGTATGAATGTTTTAGCTGTTGCAAGTTTAATAAAAAAAAGTCTATGATATTCTGCGATTGGTGTTTTTGTTGATGCCTTTTGTGCACAAATCATCCGAGATAATCAGAACCTGTTATGCAACCACTGTCAGGATATAATATCCATCCTTTTTTGCCATTCTTTGTTTTGATTTTAACCCACCATTTTTCAGAGGAATTAAACGGTGAATCGGAAGAAATCATAATTCTTCCGTTAATCCATACTTTTGAATGCCCTTCGCCTATGTTAGTTAAGGTATAATATGTTCGTCCGGGTTCAAGAATGATAGAACCGATTGAATCATAAACCTCAAGTAATTCCGAAACGATCATTTTCGCCGGTTTAACATATACGTCTCCCGTAATGGCTGTGAATGATTCTCCTGCAGCTATTTCTCCCAATTTTTTCGAACTATTTGGAGCTTCATAAATTGCAAGAGCCTTGGAAGTTTTCCATTCACCATATGTACATCCTTCTCCTGGACAAAAATTATGGTCAATGTAAACTTCCGGAGGAATTTTACAACCACCTTCGGGAATGGAAAGCACACTATCAATAAGTTCATGCAGCACAGGTGAACCCAGGCTTGCATTTTCATACCACCACATACAATAATCTTTTGCTGGCGATTGGTTAAACCATTCATCATACCCTTTTTCGCCTTTGAATATAACTTCAGGTTCAGGAAAAGACCAAAAGCCCGAATTATAATTATATATACCACCTGTTGGAGTTAAGAGTTCTTGAAGCGGGAAAGCTGCTCTCATGGGTCTGTAATATCCAAAATGATAATTACCACATAGCTCATCGGTAAAAATCTGTCCGGAGTCAGGAAGATGGTATGTTCGCTGCCGGTAGGAATTTTCATTCCAGATCAGTATCACCGGTCCTGAAACAGTCATTTGTTCGCCTTCCATGTATACCTTTTCGACCTTAAATAAATAAGAAGATTGACCCTCAATACTGCTGTAAAAAGCAATGATGTAGGGATTTTTTTGCAGGTACGCACGGGCTATTTCCAGGCCGATAAAATTGTTATTGCAGTCAGCAAATGTTTTTAACGGGAAAAGGAATAAAGGAACATGTATTAAAACGATAATGATAAGCAATTTCAATTGGTATTCAGATTTGCCTGAACAGATACAATTTTTTTCCATATTCTTCCCTGGTTAAAATTTTGTTTTCGGAATTCCGAAAATTTCTGAATTCATAAAGGTGCCCGTTTTGACAAATCCGAATTCCAAAGCTGCAACCTCTGCAATCAAGTCAAGGGTATCAATTATTTACTCAAACGATAAATTGTATGAGTAGTGATAGCCTGCTTAGTAATTTCCTGCCCAGTCGCTATCCAGTTTACGCAGGCTACAAAATTTGACATTTAGCACACCCCTGTCGATAAATATACAAAATGTTGGCCGTAGATTTATTTGGTTATAAGAACTTAATCATATCATGCTCCCAGTTTTGAGTCAATTGGCTTTCTCATTGATTCAAAATCTCCAAAATATAATCAATTTCATTTCCTGCGTCCACCCTAAAATCAGGAATTACACCTGTTGTCTCCCATGATATTTGAGTGCCTGGAATAGTAGGAGATTCGACTGAAACCGAGACGTATAAATTGTTACTAACAACATACCACTCAGTCATATTTGCAGCTCCTGCAGAGGGTTGACCAACAATTTTCGACCTATTCTTATATTGTAAGCAAAAAGCAATCATCTCCGCTGCAGATCCGGTTTTTGAGTTTATTATTATGTAAACAGGTTTGTCGTATTTTTCTTCTGTCAACCAGGATACGGTTTTACCAATTGAGGTCTCTCCTGTTCTATTTTTAGTTTCTAAAAGAGTTACATCATTGGGTAAAAAATATGCGAGTATAGCAGAAACAACATTTCCACCACCACCTCCATTATCTCTTAAATCAATTATTAAGGCATTAGTGTGGGATATAAATCGCATAGAAGTGTATAATGTGGTCAAAGCTTTATTTGAAGAATTAATTTCGGTAAGTTTTATATAACCAATGTTTTTGTCAAGAATTTTAACTTCGCGAAAACCGAAATTTTTCGCTTCTGATGCTTTGTCGGATATCGATGGTTCTTCATCCATATCATCTTCATTCTCGTCATTTGTGTTGTTTTCCCATGCTATCAATTCTTTCACAGTTTTAGAATCATTCTTAACAAAAAGATGTTTGTCGTTGCTTAAATTTCTTAAAGTTACAGTTAAACTATCGGCGAAAGTTTGCCAAATTTTTATATTGTCAAATTTTCCTTGTTTTTGCGCTAAAAGCAATCCCTCCGAAATAGATTTTCCTTTATCCTCGAAAACGTAATTTTCTTTTACTAGTGAAGAAATTTTTGCTACTACATTCGTAATTTCCTGTTTTTTTATCTCTTGTGAGAAGGCTAAACACGAGATTGATAGTAAGCCAAATAATAATAAATTATTTATTTTTTTCATTTTGAATTTCTATCCCGTTCTAATATTTGATTTAAAATGGCGACGTTCGTGTATATGATCATTTACGTTTACAAAGTGATTCTGTATCTGGATTCACCAATGCTTGCCAAAGTGATGCTTTTCGCAACCTGATGCCAAGCAATTGATTATACACGCAATTATTCTAAATCAAGGACTATTGAAAGATTTTCCTTAATCTGACTAATTAATTCCTGGGGCAACTCGCCTACCCTTTTTACTAGCCGTTTGTTATCTATAGCCCTTACTTGATCAATCATGATGTCACAGGTCTCATGAAGATTCGCCATGCCTTTTTTTAGATGCACTCTTAAAATCTCTGCATCCTTCTCCACATAAGTGGTTAACGGGCAAATAATTGTGGAAGGGTGAGGAATTTTATTTAACAAATTGGATTGAATAATCATTACTGGTCGAGTCTTTCCAGGCTCAGTACCTATTTGTGGATTTAGATCTGCTATCCAGATCTCAAATTGCTTCATCTGCATAATCTATTTTTTCAAAATCCTTGAGAACCCTTAAAGAATCTTTTTTAACTAGCTCGGATTCCATTTTTAGTTTATGCTCTATAATCTGGCGTTTCTTTATCCGATTATAAAAGTCGATAGCTTCATTTATATATCGGTTTCTTGGCACTTTAATCCTACTCAGAATTTTTTCAGTTTCCCTAAAAACCGAATCGTCTATTTTTAATGACACAGTTTTCATTTCAGTATATTTAAACCACAAAGGTATATACCATTTATATATAAATCAAGAATATTCTTTGCCGGTTTTTTCTTGCATTGTTCACAACGGTTTCTCATATGTACAGTGGCGTATTGCTTGCTTCGTCGCCATCCCTCCTTGCAAACCTTAATATTGGGCAGAATGTTTAAAATTACAACTTCCTTCGCAATTACCAATATGCTATGTTGCGCCGTGGTGCATTTTTTAATTCATGAATGACACTAACGACTATTCAATAGGTTTAATGAAATGCATCAATTCTCTGTCGTGATTATTTACAATTCTGCATTCATTATCAAAATACATTGTGACACCAGTATTCGCAGTATAAGGTTCCCACTTAGGCAGCACACCCTCTACATTAGGATTACCTGTTTTTGCAAAGTTTAGCCATGCAGAGCTCATTTTGTCAGCTAATTTCCAGGCTTCTTCTGAATTGCCTGTCCAGTCTGGTCTCAAATCAACATTATTGAATGCCAACGGAATGTCCAACCCATGAAATGAACCTTTTGATGCACTGTCAGCAGGACTTTTCCACGCTAAAAAATAAACATATAATGGTGCATTTCCCTGGATAGCCCTTGCATCTGCTGTTCTTATCGTAAAAGGTCTGAAAACATTATCAATAGAAAGAAGATCCTGAGGTGTATAATCAGGATATGACTTTGCGAATAGCTCAATGTATTGATTGGTTCTGTCACCATATTCTTTTGCCAACCGTTCTTTTGCCTGTTCCATGGTCAGGTCCTTTTCGGCATAAACTGTTCTCATCAGTTCATTGAGTGTGGTACCCATCATCAGGGGTATATCTTTTGAAATATCGGCAAAACCGGGGCTGAAAGGTTGCTGGAGCAAAACAACACCGTCGGTAGAAGGTGCAAAGCCAAACATTGTTGGCGATCCAGGTGTTCTTGGACCAGAAATTTTTGCTATTGCATCATTTCCTGCTTTTACAAGATTCAGGTAAGGGACAGTATCCAGCTTTTCTACATCGTAAGCTGTAAGCCCTAAATTTTCAAGTACAGCTAAACCAAGGGCTTGCGATTTTTCCTTAGTCATTACATTTAGCAACGTACCACTTTGAATGATTGCCTTGTGAAACAAACCTTTTGCCGCTGGCATACACATGAGCGTACCAACTTTTCCGCCACCTCCTGATTCACCGAAAATGGTTACATCGGAGGGGTTGCCTCCAAAATTTTCAATATTACTTTTGATCCATTCCAGGGCTTTCACAATGTCGAGCATGCCAACATTTGCCGATTGGGAATATTTTACGCCGCAAGCCGACAAATCAAGAAAGCCAAGAATATTCAATCGGTGATTTACAGATACGATCACCACATCCCCTTTTTTTGCCAAAGCTTTTCCATATGTCATCGGGTCGTTGCTGGCGCCAACATGAAAACCACCGCCATGCAACCAGAGCATTACCGGACGCTTTTTGCCATCCATAATTCCCCGGGTCCAAACATTTACACTAAAGAGTGCTTTTTCGTTTTGAATGGAATCCGGATACCAGGGCACTATTTGTTTGGCTACCGGCCCAAAGTTTTTACATTCAAGAATTCCATCCCAGGCATCAGGATCCTGCGGAGGCATAAATCTTTCGGCCCTGGCATATGGAATTCCTTTGAATATAAATATGCCATCGTCAATACTGCCTGAAATTGCGCCATAGGTAGTTTTAACAACTGGTTTTTGATCTTGGTTAGTTTTCAGGTTACATCCTGTCAAACATAATCCGCCTGCAATTAAAAAAATGAAAATAAAGTTTGTAAAGAGTTTCATAGTATAAAAATTTGTTCCTGTTTAATTTTAAGTGTTAGGAATTTGCAAAATAATGCTAAATATTCATTCTATTTTATTTTAACTTCTTCGCAGTGTGTCTTTTTGCATGAGGCACAACGTTCGCGTATAGGATCATTTGCGTTTACAAAGTGATTTTGTATCGAGATACACCAAGGTAAGCCAAAGTGATACTGTTCGCAACTTGATGCCAGGCAATTGATTATACACGCTGTTGGAAACTGTGCGTTTTATCTAGCGAGCTGATAATCGCTTATTAATAAATCAGGTGATAGGTTTAATCGTTTTGCAAGATTACGTATCATCTCAATTGTCAATTTTCTTTTTCGATTTAGAACCTCCGAAACCCTATTCTTGCCTCCCATTACATCAATTAAATCTACCTGTTTTAAATGTAGTTCTTCCATTCTTATCTTGATCGCTTCAATTGGATCCGGAGCTTCAATTGGATAATATTTCCTTTCATATTCATCGACCATCAAGCCAATAATATCAGCTTCGTCACTTTCAAGGGTGCCTATTGGTGCATCAAAGATCTCTTCAAGTCTTTTTAAGGCAAGCTTATAATCAGCTTCTGTTTTTATAGGTTTAATATTCATATTCTCTTCCTTTAAATCGTGTTTGCATCAATATTATCATACTCCTTATGAGATCCAATGAATCTGATAAATATCCATTGTTTTTCAAAATTAAATTTTGTTACCAATCTGTACGCATTTCCCTTAATATTAAAAACAACTCTGCTGTTTTTCAATATACTTGCATTTGCGTATGTCTGTTTTACATCTTTGGGAGATTTCCAATCAGAACTCATTGCGGTATCATACCAGGTCTTCAAATACTGTTCAGCAACTGGATATTTTTCCCAGAAATCCCTCAATGTACTTTTTGCAAATATTCTATCCATTCAAATATTGTGAGATGCAAATATAAGTATAATTCCCATTATGGGAACAAATATTTTCTGGTTTTTTTCGCATTGTTTCCAACGTTCGCGTGTATGATCATTGCGTTGCCAAAGTGATTCTGTATCTAGATACACCAAAGTAAGCCAAAGTGATAATGTTTGCACCTTGATGCCAAGCAATTGATTATACACGCTGTTGTGTGGGGTTATTTTTCAATAATCCTATCCTTTAAATCCATTTGTTCGTGAAGAATTCTTATTATTTCAACTTTGGGACTCTCTATCTTTTGAAAGAAAACTATATGTCTGCCAACTTTAAATCCTCTTAAGTTTTCTGCTATTCCATGATAATTTTTGCCAATGTTTGGATTACCTGCTATTTCCTTAAAACTATCCATAAGTAATTGATAATATTTATCTGCCTGGTTTTCTGACCAATTTTCATATGTATAATTCCAAATATCCGCCAAATCTTCAACAGCTTTTTTAGTAAGCTCAAATTTTGCCATTCTTTTCTGCTTTCAAGATTTGTAAATGTTTTTCAGGATTGAAATCATGAGCAATCCCACTTTCTATACCTTCTTGAATAGCATCTCTTAAGGCAATCATTCTATTTTCCTCTTCCTCAAGAAGCCTTAATCCTGCGCGAATTACTTCACTTGCATTCCTATATCGTCCGGCAGAAATCCGTCCTCGAACAAACTTATCAAAATAGCTTCCCAATGATATTGAAGTGTTTTTATCCATAACATAAAATTTTAAACCAAAAGTACCAATTTTTGGTATATTTTGCAATAGTGTTACTGGCTTTTATAATCCCACACAACGTTCGCGTGTATGAGCAGTTGCGTTGCCAAAGTGATTCTGTATCTAGATACACCAGCGCAACCTAAAGTGATATTGCTTGCTACATGATGCCAAGCAATTGATTATACATGCTTTTGGAGTGAGTTTTTATTTTTTGATGTTTTGACTAATTGTATCCGTTTAAATGCTCCCTCATTTATTCGTTGCTCTTCTTCTATGTCATAATCATTCTGCAATCCGAGCCAGAATTTTGCAGAATTTCCAAAATAAGAACTCAATCTTAGGGCAGTATCTGCCGTGATTCTCCTTTTACCTTTAAGAATCTGAGATATACGGGTTTGTGGAATATCCAGATCTTTTGATAACCTATATGCTGTAATCTCCATTGGAAGAAGGAATTCTTCCATCAAAACTTCACCTGGATGTATATTTTCTAATTTTTTCATATCTCACTTATGATAATCAATTATTTCAACTTCACTTGCATGGTTATTTTCCCACTTGAATACTATTCTCCACTGATCATTGATTCTAATACTATGTAAATCTTTCATTATTCCGGACAGTTTTTCAAGTCTGTTGGAGGGAGGAATCTTTATATCACCCAGATTTTGTGAGTTATTTAACATCCTCAACTTTCTCCTCCCACCTGCTGAATTTCCGCTGGCATTCCTTTTACTCTTTCACCATTCCATATTTTTTCTGTATCCTTAGAACCAAAATATAAAATCATACTGACTTATTACATTACTAACGTCAAAGATAACTATTGTATTTGATTATTCAAATCGCTCTCTAGAGTAGATCTTAAAATTCACTCCAACGCTTGCGTGTTTGATCATTTGCGTTGCCAAAGTGATTCTGTATCCAGATACACCAGTTCGACCCAAAGTGATAATGCGCGCAACTTGATGACAAGCAATTGATTATACACGCTGTTAGCAATAGTGCACTACACTATATGGTGATTTTTTTCTTGGATGTGGTTTTCGCCTTTTTTAGTTTGGCTAAACGAATAAACTCACTAATCTTCATCTCTTCATCCTTTGTTAATGCTGAACCCTGCAGCCCAATAAAATCAACATCCATTTCCGTCTTCTTTGTTTTCATAGCGCTAAATTTGAGAAATATCGGTTCATAAGCTTTAATGCTGCATTAGTATCAATTATCATTAATCTTCCGCCGAAGAGCATTGCTCCGAGGCTTTCAATATAATGGTCAATTAATTGAGTTTTTGATATCAAAGCAACATTTCCTTCAGGCCCTCGTTGAAATGAAAGTTTACAGGCTAAAGCGACCAGATTTCCAGGTACTCCTGAATATATCTTAGTTTTTCCCTTATTAAATGGTGCACTTTCAACAAGATGCATATAAACATGGTCTGATTTAACTTCCAAACTTATCAAACCTTGAATGATTGATTGGTTATTTACGATTGTAAGCTTATAAACATCTCTTTCAGGAGACTTTAACTCAAGTTTCCAATCAAAAAGCCACCATTCTTCTGAGAAATAGTTTTTAAGTCAGGCTTTGCAATCCTTGTAATATCAGTCTGGAAACTATCGCCAGAAATGACGTTTCTTATCGAATTTTTTAATTCATCAACCTCAAAATCAAGTTCTATTTTGTCCCGCTTTTTCACAGAGTAAATTTACGAAAAAAGCCTTGCTTTATCAAGATGAATCACGTCGTGTACGTTATTCTGCATTATTGCTAACGGTGGCGGTATGAAAAGTTGCCGTTTGCGGGCGATTTCCTTTCAAGTTACACAAAAGTTGGGGCGGGCTACAACCCTTGAATAACCTACTGAACCGGCAATTTTTTATACCGCGTGTTAGCGGTTCGTTGTTCCCCTCGGTCAGGTTGTTGTACAAGTTGGTTTGTGGTAAACAGGAAAATTTAATGAGCTCGCAATAAAACATAACTCGTTTGCTTTCTTATGAAGTTCATTCGCTTTTTCTTTCATTGAAATATCTGTTATGGTAACTATTGGGTTTAAAGTTGCTTCTGTAAATTTTCCACCGCCGTTTGCAGTTTCAATCATTATTCCTGTTGCATTGTCAATATAGTTTGTTACGATAATGCCTGCCACAGCACATAAATGTAAATACCAGAGCATATGGCAAGATGAAATAGATGCTAACAATAGGTCTTCTGGATTATGTTTTGTTTTGTCGCCACGAAATGCTGGATCAGAAGAACCCAAAATTTCAGTTTTATTGGCAACAAAAATAGAATGACTTCTTTCAAATTCTTTATAATTTGAAGTCCCTGTTCCTGTGTTGCCCGTCCACTTAACTGTCAAGTTGTAATTATGTTGTCCGTTCATAAAGTTATTTTTTAATTATTTAACTCCACCATTCTTTAATCCATTCCTCCGATACTTTTTTACCTTTTTCATAGTCGTCCACAACTACAATTAATTGATTAGAATGGTCGCTGTACTGTACTAAAATATTTACGTTAGCTTCTTCCATTCGTCTGCAAAACATTCCTAACTGTCCTGCAACGTCCTGACGCAGTTTTTGGATAATCACATTATTTATTTTCACAACTTTAATTTGAACCTTTGCTAATTCTACTTTCGCTCTCTCTGCTTCTTCCACTAAGAAATGAGCAATTGATATTTCTCCATTTTGGAATACTCCGCCACCTTCAAGGCTGATTTTATTTTTGCCTAGTGTTTCACCCAATAAAGCCAACGCACCTGGCTTGTTCTTTAATAAAATTTCTATGTCTTGCATTTTTTCCTTTTTTGTTTTTACAAAGGAAATACAATTATTACTTTTACATTTCATTTAAGAATGAACTATGAATGTAGAAGATAAATTTGTTTCAATTTCCGCTTTGATATGTGAACCTACGAGGGCAAAAATGCTTTGGAATTTGCTTGATGGTAGAGCATATACTGCAAGTGAGTTGTCTATTGTTGCAGATACTTCGCCTACTTCTGCAAGTAATCATTTGTCAAAATTACTTGAAGCAGAAATAGTTAAAGTTGAAATTCAAGGGCGGCATAGGTATTATTCACTTTCAAATTCAGAAGTTGCTTATGCCGTTGAAGGGTTGGCAAATCTAGCAAACACTAGTGCTACTATATTGGGAAAGAAAGAACACGATAAGAATGGTGTAAAATATTGTAGAACTTGTTACGACCATTTAGCAGGTTTTATTGGTGTTAAAATTGTTGAAACATTAGAAACAAAAGGTTATTTAATTAAGTCAAAGAACGGCTATTTAGTTTCTGAAAAAGGCTGGGAATGGTTTCAGTTTTTTAATATATCAAAAGAAGGCTTTATTAATAATCGACGCCCTGTAACTCGTCAATGTCTTGATTGGTCTGAACGTCGTCCACACTTGGCTGGTCAGCTTGGTGCAGAATTTTTAAACAAAATGTTTGAAAGAAAGTGGTTTAAAAAAGTTGAATTTTCAAGAGAGTTAGTGGCAACCTCAAAAGGTCGTCGAGAACTTTATGAGTTGTTGGGTGTATCTGTACAATGACCGCTAACGGTCCGCGGGCTTGCGAAGTGGCGGTATTCGGAGTACTTCACTTTCCCACAGCACAAAGTTAATTTTTTGCAAAATGTTTATATACCCACTGAACCCGTTATTTCGTCAAGCCCGCTGTTAGCGGTTCGTTGTTATTTCTTCTGTCCTAACGAAAACCAGTTACCAGAGTCGTCTTTTAATAAAGCTTCGATTCCGTAAAATTCTTCTTTCGGTGCTTTAGTAAACTCAACTCCTTTGCTTTTCAATTCTTCATAAGTAGCATAAATGTCATTACACTCAAAAACACCAAAACCGAAAGTTCCCTTTTTTACAAGTTCTCTCATTTGTCCAGCCGTTTCTTTGGTAAACATCATATTCCCTTCGGTAATTGCCATTAATGAAATTTCCAAGTCGGGTTGTTCAGGTGGACAAACAGTCAACCAACGCATATTTGGCCCCATTGGTGCATCTGTGTGAACTTTAAAATTGAGTTTGTTTACGTAAAACTCGAAAGCACTGTCCTGATTAAGAACAAAGATGCTTACATGATTTAGTTTTGTAATCATTTTATTTTTTGATTATTTTTCTAACATTTGTTTAAGTGTCTTCAATATATTTTCCCAATAAGTTGGAGCATAGTCGTGAACTTGTTGTGGCTGTGGTGCAAGGTTGTCCTGCGATGCAGTAAGTAATATTTTAGCACCATCCTTTTTCAACTCATAAGTTGTGATAGTGTAATTTTCAGGTTGGTCTGGTAAACCCAACTGACTGCTCCAATAAGTGTATTGCAACAATTTGTTCGGTTCAACTTTCAATACTCTGCCTTTGTCAGTGTAGGGTGTTCCATGCCAGTTGCCTTTAAAAGTGATATGGCTTCCTTCTTTCCAGTCCGTAGTTACTTCACTTCCAAACAAATAAGTTTTAATGATTTGCGGATTTGTGAGTGCTTCCCAAATTTTTTCAACTGGAGCATTAATGCTAATTGATTTTGTTACTTTGTTTGTCATTTTATTTTTTATTTAATAGTTAGGCGACAAAATTCTAAAACGCCTTACTACTTCATTTCTTGAAAATTGCTCTTTTTTGTCCAACCGTTTTTGTCTGCGAAACAATTGGGAATGAATTTAAGAGGGTTTTTAAATATTTGTTCTTTCACAAACTTCTGTTGCGATAAATAAAGTGATGGTGTCAAACCTACAATTCGTTTGAATAGTCCGCTGAACGAACTTAAACTTTCAAAGCCAACAGAATAACAAACTTCAGAAACAGGGGTATCTGTCTGTAATAACTTCATGGCTTTTTCAATTCTTACAGCTGTCAGGTATTGATGTGGTGTCTTGCCGTAGATTTTTTTAAAAAGTCGAATAAAATGGAATTTTGAAAAATATGCTTCGTCCGCGATATTTTCAAGGTCTAAATTGCCTGCGTAGTTGCTGTCAATGAAAAGTTTTGCTTGAACTATTCGTCTGTATAAATAAACCTTTGGATATTGTTCTAATGTCATTTATTATTTTGTCTTGGTGTCGTTTTACAATTCTAACTAACGTTTTGGTAAAACAGTTTATATTCAATTGGTTATAAAATCTTTTTTTACATTTTTACAAATTTTGTCACCAAAAAGTTAGCTTGAGAAATCAGTATCTCCGATTCAGGGGGAATGACCGCTAACGTTTGCGGGCAGATTTATGTTGCCGATATGCAAAGCGCGTCTTTGTCCTGTAAAGCTAAGTTCGATTAAAAGCTCCAACTTTCGCAACCCACAGTCCGGCAATTAAATGTGCCCGCTGTTAGTGGCTGACATTTATTCTTCACGGTAGAATGTATAAAGTCCTCTTTCCATTTTAATGTTTAAACGTTGATAGAATTCAACAGGATTGAAGTCAATTCTTTTGTATTCTGCTTGAACAGCAATTTTTGCATTGTTTAAGTTTTCTTGACTTTGCCAGACTGCAACTGTTATTATAGTCAGATTGCCCTCATTATCTTTTTGTTCATATACGTCGTCTTTAATGAAACCAGAAAGACTTTTAATAAAATTCCTGTTATAGCTCATCCTTTGGGTAAACTCTTCGATAGAATTTTTAGGAACAAAAAATTTGTCAACAAAGCACACTGATTTTTCATTTTCTTTCTTTTGTGATAACGCAGAAATGTCGATAGGTAAAACTCCTAATTGTTGCAAAAAGCCTAAACGGTCTGTCTGAATTTGGTGGTGGATTATTTTCCCATTTTTAAATTCATATATACCAATTCCTTCATTTGTAGTAGTTTTACCAGTAGGGGCAATATTTTGGAATTGTTCTATATGTGTTCCTTGAATTTTTTGTTTAACAATCACCTTATTGCCTTCTGCAATAATTTCTTCCACTTTCCATTGAGCATCAGGAAATGCCTTAATTAGTTCAAGGATTTGTTTTTGAAATCCCTCTACTCCTTTTCCTCCTTGAATATTTGTATATTCCTCTGAAATTAATGCGTTAAGTTGTTCAAATTTTCTTTTATTAAGAATGTTTTCGTAAAGGTTACGAATAGCTTCTTTGTTTTCAATTTGAATTTTTAATGTGTCCATTTTTACTATGTTTTTTGATTCGGTTAATGAATGATTTTTTTTTACTTGTGAGAACGAAAACTCAGCTAAAAGTAAGGCTCCACATAGGAAGAACCCTGATTTGAATATTGATTTCATATTGTTGAATTTTATTTATGTAAAATTCGGTACCTCAGAAACCAAATCATTGTAAAAAATCATTGATTTACCAAAAAGAAGCAGATCTAAAAAAATCTGTTGGTGTTTGTCCTGTAAAAAGTTTAAAATCTTTATTGAAATGGGGTTGGTCAAAATATCCGCCATCAAAGGAAATATCGTTAAAGGATTGATTTTTTTGTTTATAGCGGATGATTGAATTCATTCTCACAATAGAAGAGAATAGTTTTGGTGTTGTTCCAACAGCTTTTCTAAAGCGTTTCTCAAAGGCATCCTGGCTGATATATAATCTATCAGTTAATTCTTTTATTCTGATAATGCCTTTCGTGGAATAGATTTTTGGTATTGCAGCAGTTATTAATCTGTCTGATTTGGAATAGATTAATATTGAGAGTAAAAACTGTTCTATAAGTGCAACCCAAAGGGATACTGCTCGCAACATGATGCCAAGCAATTGATTATACACGCTGTTGTAAACAGTGATTATGCTATTTCTTGTATATTAAATTAATCTCTGATAATTCTTTGCCTATCTGATGAATTCCTGTAAGGATTTTTTCAGTCTGTGCTTCGGACGGCTTTTTATGTCCCTGAACATATTGAGACAATAACGTAGGATTCATTCCAATTTTATCTGCTAAAAACTTTGAGTTAAGGACTTTGTAATACTGGAAAAACTGCTTGAAATCAATTTCAAATTTCAGATTCTCATGGGAGATTTGAATTTTCTCATCCTCGAAGTACAGATTTGTTGCTTCATAAGCATTGTCCATTAATTCTGTAATTGTTCTCCCCGTTGTAAAAATTGGATAGTCATCAGAATAGGCTGAGAAACCAGTATCTGTTATTTCGACTATCATATCTATTTTTCTTCTTGTTGTTTTCATATCCATCTCATTTAATCCCTGCATCTCTTTTTATCTTCTTTTCCAAACCTTTACCGACTTCCTGGCTTCCATGATTAGGAAATATAATTGTCCCGATCTTTAAATTATGTTTCATCTTTACATGTGAACCGCTTTGAGATATTGGATACCACCCATCCTTAATTAAAAGTCTATAAAGCTCAGAACATTTCATCTGAAAGTTTCTCTGAAATTACATTCAAAGGTAAATAATAATTTACTTTTGAGCAATGTTTTCTTTCGATGATTTTAGCATTGTTTACAACGTCTGATGGCATGAATAGTTTGGCATTTCAAAGCGCTTTCTTATCAGGTTACCACAACCTTAATTAAAAGAACGATTTAACGCAAACCGCTGACTGCCAAACTATTTATACCATTTGTTGTGCACTGAGCTTTTTTGTTTTCCATAATCCGTATATTATAAATCCTATCCCTACTGCAATATAAGGAAGGCTCAAAAGTTGTCCCATATTAAAAGTCATTCCTTCTTCAAATCCAACTTGGTCTTCCTTTACAAATTCAATTACAAATCTGGCTGTAAAAAATAAAACAGAACCAAGCCCAAAAAAGAATCCGTTTTTAAGCCTATCTCTCCTTTTTTTGTAAAGAATCATCATAAACACAAAAATGATAAAGTAGGAAATCGCTTCATACAATTGAGCTGGGTGTCTAGGTAGGTTATCTACTCTCTCAAAAATCACACCCCAAGGTTTTGTTGTTGGCATGCCAATTATTTCAGAATTCATAAAATTGCCAAGTCTGATAAATCCAAAGCTCAATCCTGAGACAACCGCTATCAAATCAATCGTGTCAATCATTGAGTGTTTTGTCTTTCGAGAATAGAAATATAATGCAATCAGTAATCCGAGTACACCACCATGACTTGCTAATCCTTGATATCCAGTAAACTTTATCCCTCCGTCAGGAGGAAAGGTAATTGGAAGCATCATCTCTAAAGGATGTGATAAATAATAAGATGGCTCATAAAATAAACAGTGTCCTAATCGTGCCCCTGCTATTATTCCAATCATCCCATAAATTGTTAATTTTTCAAGATTCTCAGATGGAATTTTTTCTCTTTTATAAATCCAGCCTAAAATATAGACACAAAGAAGTAATCCACTTACAAAGAGTAATCCATAGTATCGAAGTGAGAATCCAAAAATATTTATTAACTCAGGGTCAGGATTCCAGTGAACATAGTTTAAAATCATATCTTAATTTTCAATTTTAGCACTGTCGCTCCAGCATTGCGCACAACGTTCGCGTGTATGATCATTTGCGTTTACAAAGTGATTCTGTATCTAGATACACCAGAGCACCACAAAGTGATGCTATTTGCAGCTTGATGCCAAGCAATTGATTATACACGCTGTTGTGTGCAGGTTAATTATTCATATTTTATATTTTCATCGTCGAGTTGTTCTCTCACATGATCCTCAAAATTTTTTGTCCGAAAATCGAACCATTTTTGCCTGTAATCGGATGATTCTATTTCAGCCTTAAAGTTTGCAAAAGGACTTCTCCTTCCCAGAATTTTTATTAGATTCTCCCTTTGTTTTTGATCATCAACTTCGTATAGAAAATCTTCCATAATCCGAAAAGCATCTCTAGATTCCATTTTACTTATGACTATATAATCAGCCCATTCAGTGTCAATCTTTTCCATTTCCTCTTCCCAGGGTTCAGGATCAACCATGTCATCCCAGTCAAGGATTGACCTATATTCAAGAGTTTCTCTGTTAAGAAAGACTTTCATACCAGCTTCTAACAGCTGAGCAATTTCTCTTATTTGTTTAGCAAGTAGTTTCATCATGGGTTCATTATAACTTGCACACAACGTTCGCGTGTATGATCATTTGCGCTGCCAAAGGGATTCTGTATCTAGTGTTATGTTAAGCATGAATTGACGGATAAAGTCTTTTTAGTTTCACCCTTGCGTCTTTGTTAGTAAACTGCCAGTTTATTTTGGATCCTTTGTTGTTTCGATCTGACTGCCAGGCATCAACTTCTTCCTTTACTTTTTCAATTGTTGGTATATGGCGGTTTAAGCATTGTCCATTTAAAACATGTAATTCAATTTCAGCAAAGCGGATGGGTCATGTGTTTTAAAATTATCCATTATCAGTATAATTCTTTTTGCTTCAGGATATAGCTCATCAGCAATTCTTTTAACAAATAATGCCCAGTCTTTTTTCGTTTTGAATTCAGTAACTTCCACTAATCGGTTTCCTTTTAATGGTTCATTTGCCATAAATACATTTACCACACCATTGCGTATATATTCATAATCTATTCTGGCTAGCTGTCCTGGTTTCATAGCTAATGTCTTTCGTCCATCCTGGATTAGCTGCTTTGGAGATTCATCCATACATACTACAGGATAATCATTGTCATAAGGCCTTTTGTAAACATCTAATACCATTTCCATATTGGCTACAAATTCACTGTTTTTTTCGGGTGGAATTACCCAGCCTTTTACTTTCCAAGGTTTAAGTTCGTTTTTTTTAGAATGTTTCTAATGGTTACATGTGAAATGCTTTCAACAAATTTAAATTCAACCATCTTGTCAGCCAATAAACGAAGGGACCATTTGGCATGGCCTCCAGGAGGCTCACTGCAACATAGCTTGACTAATTTGGCTTCCAGGTCACCATCCACTTTTGTTTCATATATACGCTGGGTAGGGCGCCTCTCCAAACACTTCTCCAGACCTTCTTCTATGAATTTTTTCTTAATCCGGTCTATTGTGCGCATCCCAACTTTGAGTACTTTACTGATCTGTTCATTTGTCACCTTTTCTGAATATGCGCCAACATCGCAATTCAATAAAATATACGCTGTCCGGAAAGTTTGCGAAGTATGGGAGCCTTTATTTATGATGCCCAAAAGTTCCTCAACTTCGTCCTTTGTCAACTTAATAGTATAATGGTACATATTTGCAATTTTTTTACAAATATATAAAAAAATACGTCATAATACATTTAACTTAACACTAGATACACCAGGGCAACCCAAAGTGATAATGCTCGCAGTTTGATGACAAGCAATTGATTATACACGCTGTTGGTGGCAGTTTATTATAATCTATTGACAATTATCTTCTTATTCCCATTTGCTAATGAATCTTTATAGGCAATGCTCTGAGAATCCCACCAATCAAGCCAACGTTTCTTGGATGTTGATGCAGAACAAAAATGAATTTTGCCATCTGAATAGTAGTAGTTATAATTAGTGCCTATCATGCCATGTCCAACCCATAGTTTGTTATTCGTTAAATATCGTATATAAACTTCATTATCATCAATACCGTAATACAAGTTATAAAAATCATAATGGTATAATGTATCCTCGACGCAAATAAAATCCCTATACTTCTGAGCAAACTTTAAGAATATCTCAATAAATAATTCATTTTGTGTGGATTTCATTTGTTCAGGAATAATTATTCTCATTGAATTTAAACTATCGGGTATGTTCTGTTTCACTGGTATATTCTTTAGATCATACCGTAATAATCCGTTTGTAATTGGCCAACAATCAGATTTTAATGAATCCAATATATTAAAAAGTCTTGGTACATCCCTTTCTCTAGGATCACGAATAAGTAACAACATTATTTCCTCTTGCAAGCCATCCTCCTTAGCAAGTAGCTTTAATAGTGCTTCTCTAGCGTGAACATTTACACAATCATCATATTGCCATTCAACCTTACAATCAATCCCAATTAAATATAATGTGTAGATAGCCCCCATTTTTGCATCAATGGATTCTGTTGTATCTATAAAATTCAATAATGGTTGAATTGCTTTAGTTGAGTGAATAGCAATTGAAAACATCAGATCATTAAAACCTATCAAGTACCCCTTGTTTGTCTCATATAGCTTATTATCCACCTTCAAACGAAAGATTAATTTGTTCAAGGGTGTAATACTATCCAGTTTGATATTAATCCTACCACCCTCAACTGGTATATAATATCCACTATATATTATTTTAGGCTCAATGTCTGATCTAAATTTACATCCCAAAATCAAGGTAAATAGCACAATTGGTATGAGATTTTTAATTTTTATATTAAATTGATAGCTCATGTATGTATCATTTTAAATTGCCACCAACGTCCGCGTGTATGATCATTTGCGTCTCCAAAGTGATTCTGTATCAAGATACACCAGTGCAACCCAAAGTGATAATGATTGCAACTTGATGCCAAGCAATTGATTATACACGCTGTTGGCAACAGTTTATATTTTATTCTATTGGTTGGCTTTTTTGATATAGAACTTCAGGATCAAAATCTGCTTCATTAGCCCATTCTATAGAATCAAAACTTGTCTTTACTGTTTTGAATAGTATTGGATCTTTTAACTCCTTAAAAATACCAATATCGAGATATGGCTTCATATCAAATTGACGTTTTTCTCCATTTGCAAAAGTTAAATGCAGCAGATAATTATCTTGGGGTTTTACGTTCTTAATTGCTAAATACATAACTGACTATTTTAAAGGTTCTATCTGGAATGGCTTTTCACCGTTTTGACATAATTCCCAATTGGCTAGTAATTCATCTCGATGAATCTCAATCCATGCCTCTATTAAGCGCAATTGCCGAGCAGGTACTTGACCTCCAAGTATTTCACAATCATGAATCCCAATTACAACCGTATTATCTTGGTAATATCCATGGATATGAGGAGGATTGTGCTCTCCAGGAGCATAATACATTCTGATAATTATTCCGAAAAACATCGAAATCGTCGGCATACAAATCAATTTTGAACAAAGGTACAAATCTTAAAGGTAATGCTAATTACTTCTCTAGGAATCATTTGAAATTGTTGCCAACGTTCGCGTGTATGATCATTTGCGCTGCCAAAGAGATTCTGTATCAAGATACACCAGTGCAACCCAAAGTGATAATGATTGCAACTTGATGCCAAGCAATTGATTATACACGCTGTTGGGCAACGTTAAGTTAATTTTGATTATAATATATACATTTTAATATTATCGCTTTTATTTTTTCGTTTAAAAATAATACGCCAAGTATGAGTAAAAGCACAAAAACGACTAGTGAAACAACTATACATGCATCAATTTGAGATCTAAAAAATAAAAAAGTGAAAGCTCCGGAAATAATTGATAAACAAAATGCTATAAAATACAATATTTCAAGTTTAACCATCCAAGCGACCTCAATTGATTTCAATTGTTTGTCAATAATTATATTGCCATCTCTCATTAAGTTAAATGCCCATCCGTAACCAGGATTACCTGAAGAAATGAAAGAATTTTTAAGCTTAAATTCTATTTTCTCATCGGTTAGTCGAGTTACATAATGATGCGATGTTAGAAAATCAATAGTTTTCAATCTTATGGTGTAGATATCATATGTATCCTCGATAGGAATAGACATTTTATTTTTTAACCGAAGCAGTCTCATGGATCTTTATTAATGTTGCCTAACGTTCGCGTGTATGATCATTTGCGCTGCCAAAGAGATTCTGTATCTAGATACACCAATGTAGGGCAAAGTGATGCTGTTTGCAACTTGATGCCAAGCAATTGATTATGCACGCTGTTAGCAAAAGGCTTATATTATCTGTTTAATTTTAATACTTCGACTTTCAGTGGAGTTAAATGATTCTTTATGATTGCCCAAATTATGCTGGTATCTATGGTATCATAACTATGAATTAATCGATTACGCAAACCAACTATTTTTCTAGCATTATCCAGATTGATTTCTGGAAACAGCTTTTCAAATTTATTGATTGCCTCCCCAATTATTTTAACGACGGTTTAAACTGATACCACTTACCGGTAATAAACGATACCAATTTTTGTTCTTTTCAAAAGTTATATTGCTAATAATCAAAATATTAAAAATAATGGATTTCTCGCAATTCCGGTGAATTATTACTGTGCTTGTGGCAACTGAAATCAGTAAATAATTCATAATTAGGAAATTCATTGTTTCCTGTAAAGCAAATCTAGCCTTCATGATTTGAAAACACAAGACCAAGCCCTCTGGGTTTTCCTATAAAAATCTCCACCCTGCGGGTTGTATTTTTATAGGAAAAGTCTTGTGCTTTCAATTCATTCCGTCAAACTGTTGCTTAACAAGAATCAATGAATTAACATAAACAAGTGGTATCATTTTCTTCTGTTTAGTGGTATCATTTAGGAACGGTGTTATAACCAATTATACCTAACTGTCTTTCTACCGCACTCTGCGTTTTTAAATCCTGCTGAAAATTTTCAAATGATGATATCTCTTTAGTAAATGATTCAATCAGCTCAATAGCTCGAAATATATCAGATAAGTATTTTTTGCCTTGATCCGTCATAGATAAGTATCTTGGTTGAGTCAATACTTTTTTTCAGAAATGGATTTCGCAATGAGGATTCTGTTAACAAATCAACTTTCCTATTGAAGAACCTCTCCAATAGATCCCAAAACGACATTAACTTCTCTCCTCGTTCAATTGGATCCAAATCCTCTATTTCAACAAGTAGGTCAATATCGCTATTTTCCGAATTAAAACTTTCGTTTGTCGATGAACCAAAGGCATATAAAGATTTTACCTTGTGACTATGACACAAGGAATTAAAATCATTTGCCTTTTTTAATATTTCATCTTTTACTACCATAAATCAAAGATACGACATTTAATTTATCGATAAGTCGTCCTCTTAAGGGAGTTTAAAGCTTGTTGCTAACGTTCGCGTGTATGATCATTTGCGCTGCCAAAGAGATTCTGTATCGAGATACACCAGAGTAACCCAAAGTGATACAGCAAGCAACGCACTGACAAGCAATTGATTATACACGCTGTTAGCGATAGGCCTTATTGCTTATCTATTAATTCTCTTAAAGTATTTAGGAATTTGTCTACCTCATTTATCAGAGGAAGTATATCTTCTTGCTTAAATTCGAGAAAATCGTCATAGTCGCTTTCTTGACACTTACTCATTAATTCAGTATAAAGACTACTATACTTTCTATCCAATGTCTCGGTTTTTATATAACGTCGGAAAAATTCTGTCCTTACGCCATTGTGTGTCGAAGCCATAACATCATCTTTTGCCAATAAAGCAATCACACAATAAAAACAAGAATAATACAAGCGGTTTGCACACCCACCCCAATAACCACTTTCCGCAAGAGATTTTGCCTCGTTGAAAGTAATAGCTGATTTTTCAAGTCGGTATCTGATCAGATCATCTTTCTGATAGCTCATAATTCAATACCGTCTTTAATAATGTTTTTATATAATGGGGTTATTTGATAATCATTCCACTTTCTCTGTGAGAAAACAATAGTGCTTATTACTTCGCCTGCTTCTAATTCAGTATCTAACAATTTATCCCTGATGTCTTTTTTAAACTTTTCACTCGGGTTTGTCGATGCTAGTATGAGGAAGTCCCAATCAGAAGTTGTTCTTGAATCACCCCTGGCCTTCGAACCAAATAAAATTACCTTTGCTTCAGGATCTAAGGATCTTACTGATTCTTTCACTCTATATGTTAGCTCATTTCGATTCATCATTCAAAGTTAACAAAACTCTTTTATTTCTTCGTGGGTCTTTTTAGGCTTATCGCTGTTGGAAACTGTGCCTATTCTATTTTTCTTAATATTTCTATTATTCTGTCCTTAGTTGGATTTTCAATATTAGCATTTTCCACCTTTACTAAAATTTGATTAATGTATATGCCGTCGTTAACGGGCCTACTTAATTCTAAAAGGATATATGCCGTATCAATTTTGCCAATATTCTCTTGAAACTCAGAAATGAATAATTCGGGTTCCTTTTCCAGGACCATAAACAATAGTTCATTGCTAAATTCTCCAAACTCAACATCATTAACACAAGTGGTATCAATAGCAAATAAAAGATCTCGAATTTGCGATTTATTCAGATTTTCCAGGCTTTTGCGTATTGACAGAAGAGTATTAAAATCACATTTCCTTGAAATTAATGTATCTACATTTTTATTATGAATTGAATTATCATCATTTTCTGAAATAACAGAATCATTCTTAACTGATGATTCAATATTAGATTTTCCAATATCTGAACAACTGGTTAAGAAAAATAAGGTAGTCAGAAAAATAGCTAGGTTATTCATGTTTTGTTTGGTCATCTTGGCATTGTTTCCAACGTACGCGTGTATGATCATTTGCGTTTCCAAAGTGATTCTGTATCTAGATACACCCGAGCAACACAAAGTGATACTGCTCGCAGCTTGATGCCAAGCAATTGATTATACACGCTGTTGTAAATAGTTTTATAATATTTCGAAGTTGAACTGTTATTCATTGGTATTATGGCTCAACTTTCATTAATAGATCATCAGTTAATCCTAAACATCCTGGTGCGTCAGCCTTTTTATTTTGATCAAGGTGCGACAGCCTTTTTACTTTGCTAAATAAGAAAAACATTTTTCCGGTTTAAAGCGCACTAAACAGTCTGACATTAAAAATTATTTACAACGTTCGCGTGTATGATCATTTGCGTCTCCAAAGTGATTCTGTATCAAGATACACCAGTGCAACCCAAAGTGATAATGATTGCAACTTGATGCCAAGCAATTGATTATACACGCTGTTGTGTGCTGGCTTATTTAAAATGAAGTGCAGTTAAAAAAGTAAAATGTGGTATTCACAATAGAATCATTCGTAATGTATATGATATTGTCATTGGCAAAAATATATTCTGCATCAATCATGATAATGAATGAATCAGGTTGCAACTCCATAATCAATTGACCGCCAAGTATATTTATATTTATGCTTTTGCTTTTCAAAGAATCAATTTTTGATGTAATGTCACAATTACAATTTGCATTTATCTTTATCAAATTGTCATAGTCTCTTTTATTTACAATATAACCTTTACCAGAAAATTTACTATATTTTTTATTTGACCCTCCGACAATAGGCATACAATCTCCTTGACCATAATAAATTTGGCTGTTAAGTCCTGTAGAAAAATCAATAGTTATGTCATCCACTGTTGATTCATTATTGGAACAATTGTTCCAAAATAATCCCAATGATAAAACAAACAGATATCGTCCCATTAATCTTTTCAAAACATAACGATTTAAATAAATAGATGACTATTTTCTACAATTGGTTGCGTTGTTGATTAAAGCTTGCACACAACGTTCGCGTGTATGATCATTTGCGTTGCCAAAGTGATTCTGTATCTAGATACACCAATGTACGCCAAAGTGATAAAATACGCAACTTGATGCCAAGCAATTGATTATACACGCTGTTAGCAAAAGTTACATTTATAAAATCTTTAAATCTTCTGGATTTCGGCGGCCGTCCCAAACATTATGAACGATAATCATTGTTTCGGTGACCTGATAAAAAATAATATAATCGCCAATAATCAAACCTCTTACTGTTTCTATCTCTGTAGTAATGCCAAGATCAGGATGCTTTTTAAGCAATATTATTTCTTTTGTAAGTCTTTTATAGAGTTTGTTTGAATAAGAATTACTTTGATTTCTCTTATTGTAGAAATTTAAAATATCATACAACTTGATCCTTGCTCGATGCGACCAAACTATTTTGCGTTTAGCCATGTTGAAACTTCTTTATTCAGCTCATCATGCTCAATAAACAACCCTTCCTCAATTTCTTTCTGAGATGCTATGATCTCTTCTTTTTGTTTTGCATTCAGGGTAAGTATCTCTTTATCAGTCTTTGAATCAAGAATCGTCTTAATAGCCTTTAGAAATGAGACATCATTGATCTCAGATATCCTCCTGATAAGCACCGTCTTCAATTCTATAGCTGTCATATCAATGTTATTTAATGCGAAGATACAAAATCTAAAATTTAAAACATTTTGTCTGCGTGTAGCTTCTGTAATTTTTGCTAACGTACGCGTGTATGATCATTTGCGTTTCCAAAGTGATTCTGTATCTAGATACACCCGAGCAACACAAAGTGATACTGCTCGCAGCTTGATGCCAAGCAATTGATTATACACGCTGTTGTAAAAAGTTTTATAATATTTCGAAGTTGAACTGTTATTCATTGGTATTATGGCTCAACTTTCATTAATAGATCATCAGTTAATCCTAAACATCCTGGTGCGTCAGCCTTTTTATTTTGATCAAGGTGCGACAGCCTTTTTACTTTGCTAAATAAGAAAAACATTTTTCCGGTTTAAAGCGCACTAAGCAGTCTGACTTTGAAAATTATTTACAACGTTGCGTGTATGATCAGTTGCGTTGCCAAAGAGATTCTGTATCGAGATACACCGGTGCAACCCAAAGTGATACTGTTCGCAAACCACTACCAAGCAATTGATTATACACGATGTTGTAAATAGTTTTATAAATCTTTCGAAGCCTAACTGCTATTCATTGGTGTTATGGCTCAACTTTCATTCAGAGATCATCTGTAAATCCTAAACATCTAGGTGCGTTAGCCTTTTAACCTTGCTAATAAAAAAATCATTTCACCGGCTTAAAGCGCGCTAAACAGTCTGACATTAAAAATTATTTACAACGTTCGCGTGTATGATCATTTGCGCCGCCAAAGTGATTCTGTATCTAGATACACCAAAGCACGCCAAAGTGATAATGCTTGCAACTTACTGCCAAGCAATTGATTATACACGCTGTTGTGCATAGTGCTTATTGAATATCCAGGTTTAGCCTAAGTTGCCTTCCAAATCCCTCTTTTATTATTCTCATCAAGGTCGAGAGTCTTATATCTGAAGCATTGTTTTCGATACGCGAAATATATGTTTTCGTTGTCCCGCATTTTACCGCAAGCTGTTCCTGGGTCATACCATTTTCTCTCCTAAGTTCTTGAATCATTGCACCAAGTTTGAAGGCTTCAAATCCCTCTTCAAATTTCTCTCTTTCAGGAGCACCTCTTTTTCCATATTGCATATCTATATGGTCAGCCAGAGAGGTCAGGTTCTTATTTGTTGTCTTTTTCATCGTAGTATTGTCTTTTAAGTTTTTCGGCTTTCTCAATTTCTTTTTGTGGAGTTTGGTTAGATTTTTTCTGAAATCCATTTATCAGAATCACCATTTTACCTTTATCAAAGAAACTGAAAACCCTAAATATATTGCCGCCATATTCAACGCGAACTTCATAAAGTCCGGAAGAATTTTCTATGTGCTTGAAATACTTAGCAGGAACTCTTTCTACAGTTGCTATTAATTTTAATGTCCAGTTAAATTTCTTCTTAACTTCATTATCCAAGCTATTGAAAAAATCCAGGTAATAATTTCTGTAGTAAAAAATGTTCCTGATAACCTTTTCATTCATGAGACAAAGTTAGCTAATTAGATAACTTTTACCAAGCATTTAATTCAATTTCCTCTGGAATATTTTAGCATTATGCACAACGTTCGCGTGTATGATCATTTGCGTTGCCAAAGTGATATCGTATCTAGATACACAAATGAAACCCAAAGAGATAAAATTCGCAACTTGATGCCAAGCAATTGATTATACACACTGTTGTGCACTGTGCATTATATTTCGATAGTTAATTTCTCTTTTAATCTTGGTTTGAGATAATTTATCAATGAATTAATCTTTAGTTTGTCATTCGGTAAAATCTCGTTGCCTTTTTTGATTCCATTATGAATAAATGCAATGAAATCTTTCCCTATGACTAATTGTTCAACTTTTTCATACTTTATAAGTGATTTCGTAAAATAGTCAGTAAAGACAAATGCAGATCCTTTGAAAAGATATGAAAAGTTAGATGTATCCGTTAGTCCAAGTATGAAAATATAAAAACCAAGAAACATTGTGCCATTAATACCTTTATAAGCAAATTCACTTTCCAGAAAGAAGTATCCCAGAGATATTAAAGCTAATCCACCAATAATTCCAAGAACCCTATTCACAATTGATAATTTAGCATTTCCAAATTTCAAAATCTCTCCTTTTTTTAATTTCAAATTATATATATAAAACTCAATGATTTGAATTAAGCAAATTATGAAAGTTGTAATTGGAAGCATTATAAAACTATTATATTGCTCCGATATTAAAAAAGTAACTAATACTAGAAAGCTAAAAATTAGTAATCTATAAATTGTTTTCATTTGGTTTTATTTTTTTTGCATTGTGCACAACGGTCGCGTGTATGATCATTTGCGTTGCCAAAGTGATTCTGTATCTAGATACACAAACGCACCACAAAGTGATACTGCTTGCAACTTGATGCCAAGCAATTGATTATACACGCTGTTGTACACAGGCTTTATTTTCATCTACCAATTAAGTTTTCCTTTTCTCCAAAATATTAATGCCAAAATATTTATGAGAAGTACCAATATCAAAATTATGTATCCAAGTTGCTTTTGAAATCCATTTCTTATGAAATAAGGTTCGCTATTTCGATCAATGAATTGAGCAAAACGATTAATTCCAGAGGTGCGTGTGTCAGAGGTTTCATAATAATAAATGTCAATTAGATCACCTCTTTTTAGATCATCAATGGTAAATTTTGTCTTTTCTCTATTTGGTTCATAAATCTCAAACAAATAAGGATATGATTCTATTTTTAAATAACGAAATTTACCAAAATCTCTATTAGGTAGATTTTGAAACTTCTTTTCTAAAAATTCTATTTTGCCTTTTGAGATTTTATAATCAGACTTTGCTTTTGAATTATTTCTGATTACTAAAATTCCAAGGATTGCAACTATTGCAGTGGCAAAAATTACTCCTCGAACGCTTATATGAATTGGTATCATCTGAGTTTATTTTAAGCTTGTGTACAACGTTCGCGTGTATGATCATTTGCGTAGACAAAGTGATTCTGCATCCAGATACACCAGTGCCACACAAAGTGATACTGTTTGCGACTTGATGCCAAGCAATTGATTATACACGCTGTTGGGTACCGTTTATTTAACATTGTGTAGAGTTTCAATAAAACCTGGTTTTATTAGATTTCCAATGAAAATGAATAAATAAAAAACTAATAAAATACTGAGAAAGATACCTAAAAATGCAAAATAATTTTTCAGGTTTTTGTTTGCTTTAACTAACGCTTGATTATTATTTGTATTTATTGCTTTCTTTATAAAAAAAGAATATCGAGAAAGATAAAATATTATAATACAATAAATTGAACAGAAAGCCAAAGTCATTATTAGGGAGGAATTAATAAATGTAATTCTTGGATTAGATAGACTCTTGATTAGAGTTTGAACTATATTAAAAATATTAACTACTAACAAAAGGGCAAACAAACCAGAAATAAATAACGTCCATTTCCGTGAAGCGCTTAAATACCTTATTCCCTCCTTATTAAGGTACATTATTGGTTCATTCTCGGTTTTTAGATTTTCTTCCATTTCATTAATTAATCTTTAATACTGAATCGTGGTTTTATTATAAATGGTACCCAACGTTCGCGTGTATGATCATTTGCGTTGCCAAAGAGATACTGTATCCAGATATACCTGTGCGACCAAAAGTGATACTGCCTGCAACCCACTGCCAAGCAATTGATTATACACGCTGTTAGCGGCTGGCATATTTAATCCACGTTTGTCTATTTATCAATGAACTCTAGTCTATGCGCTCTAATATACTTAATCCTTAATTTTGATAAATTCTCAATTTTAGAAAGATCATAAAATTCAGTATCCAAATCATTTAGTGGATTATTTGCATATGATTTGCTAAAACTTTCAAGTGTACCATCATTAAACTTGCTTAATTGCTTTGCATTTTTCATGAATAATACAATTGCCTTTTGCGTCAACTCAGAATATTTATTTGCACCAATGAGCTTAAAGCCATCCCTAGCTTCTTCAGCAAATTGACCGCTTGAAGAAAAGTTGAAAAAATACTGATTAAATCCCCCATTGTCTACTTCAGCTTCAAGGCCAGAAGTAGAAAATATTGCTTGTCTGCCTTTAGACAATGAGGTTATTATACTATATTTCTTTTCATGTGAATCTTCGTCTTCTATTTTAGTATAAATGTTATCAATTATGGTTTGCTCCAGTTTTTCATTAGGAATTGAATCAAGTATGTGAAGGGTCAAAGTTGAATATATAGGCCTATTCATGAATTCTTTTATGGCTAAATCAGAATATTCTTTCATTGTATCCTTACTAGATGAGCTGTCTTTATCTGATTGCCCTTTGCAGCCGAAAATATTGAAAAGAGTAGAAAACATTGTTATTAAAACTATATGTTTTATCATAACTAAATTATTTCAATGCCGAATCAAATGCTTGCCGCTAACGTTCGCGTGTATGATCATTTGCGTTGCCAAAGTGATTCTGTATCTAGATACACCAATGTACGCCAAAGTGATAAAATACGCAACTTGATGCCAAGCAATTGATTATACACGCTGTTGTAGGCAGTGTTATTATTCTACATTTTCTATAATTGCAGTAATGTATATTCCATTAATTTGTTTTGATTTTAAATCACTCCGTTTAAATGACTGACCCGCATTTCCTTTGAATTTTAGAATTACAGAATCTTCATTCAACCAGATAACTTGCGGTTTTTCATAAAAGGATACATAATAAATATTACCTGGTAGGATTGGCTTAGTTATTGTTTCGTCTCTTATGGAAACATGTTGCCAAAATGGGTCTGGATCATTGCTTAATTGAAGTTCAGTTGTAATATCTATAATATTCTTACCATCAGGAGCGGAAAATGAAATTGTTTTTCATAATTTTTGCACCTGAAATCGTTTATAATCACAGGTCTGATTGATATCATTACTTGGACCCAAAGGTTTTTCACTCATTTTCTGAGAGTAGGAATAGAAACCTAAAAATAGGAAGAATATCGTAAGTATCTGTTTCATAAAATTGTGCACAACGTTCGCGTGTATGATCATTTGCGTTGCCAAAGAGATGCTGTATCTAGATACACCATAGTACGCCAAAGTGATACTGCTCGAAACTTGATGCCAAGCAATTGATTATACACGCTGTTGGCGGTAGTACATTATTAATCATAGCTTAAACTGCTGTCTCCTGTAATTGGTATTTGATCACCAAGATATTTTGGTTTCATATTAATAGTCACTTCAGTAAAAGCTTTTACTTTGGCTAACATTTCTCTTAACTTTATGCTTTTCATTGCAGCATATTTCCTTTTGTCAGCTTTTATCCCATATGCCTCAATACCTTTACTTCGCGCAATATAGACAGAACGTGGCAAATGAAATTCCTGTGTTACAATAATAGCATCCTTTACCTGAAATATCTTCCTGGCTCTAACCATAGTACTGTAGGTGTCAAAACCCGCATGATCAAGAAAAATGTCTACAGTATTAATTCCATGACCAATCAGATAGGCCTTCATATTATTTACCTCATCATACGAGGTCTGTCCATGATCACCGCTTAATAAAAAACGTGTTATCTTTTTATTGCGATATAGCTCGATTGCCATATCTAAGCGGTCCTGCAAATAGTCTGAAGGGATACCTTGTGTTGAGACTTTTGCTCCTAAGACAATAGCTGTATAGCATTTGGGAACATTGGTAACCTTTTCATATAAATATCTTTTACTCTTCTTGAAAACAACAACATTAGCAACTACCACGATCAAAAGAATTAATGTCGAAAGAATTATTAAAGATCTTATTAACTTTTTAAGTTGTTTCATATGTATTTGATATCGTATGATTTATTTTGTATTACCGCCAACGTTCGCGTGTATGATCATTTGCGCTAACAAAGTGATTCTGTATCGAGATACACCAAAGTACCCCAAAGTGATAAAATACGCAACGCACTGCCAAGCAATTGATTATACACGCTGTTGGGTACAGTGCTTATTATTTGATAAGTTCTTGAATTTCGCCTTTTAGCTTGGGAAGGTGGTTTACTAATATTCCCCAGATGTTCTCATCAGATACATTATCGTATCCGTGAATAATCTGATTTCTTAACCCTATTATTCGTTTTGCATTCTCAATTTGAAATTGCGGATCTTCCTTGAGTATCCTGTTCATTGCCTCACCAATAATTTCCAAATTCCTTTCAATCGCCCTCTTCAACTTGATATCACTTTTATAGATTTCAAATGTCTTTGTTGTCTGGACAAAATAAGAATCAATTTCATCAATAGCCAGTTTGACGTCATATAGGCATTTAAGCACTCTTTCGTTCATAGACAAGTTTCTTTTCGCGGTCTACAATTTTTCGGAATATAGGATTTTTTATTGCCTGATCTTCAACTAAATCAATTGGCCGGTTTAATAGTGATTCAAGCTCTTCCTTTAGATCCATGTAATTATCAAAGTAATCCATTAAATCAACCTTACCAAATTGGATCAACAAATCCACATCACTCGATTCATGGAATTTATTGGTCAGTAATGAACCAAAAATATATAGTTCTTTCACTTTGTGTCTATCACAGAGCTCCTTTATAGCATTTATATTTTTATCAATCAGGTTCATATGACAAATATACAAAAAACGAATCATCGTTTCAATGGGTAATTTTAGCATTGTACCAACGTTTTCATAAATGTAATAATATTCAAGAAGTTACAAAACCGATTTCTGTGGGTTTAATATCTAATTTGAGAATAAGTTTTCGCATTTCCAAAATCTTCCTTTTTCTTTTCTGATCGAGAAATTCATATTGGTTTGGTGGATTGTAAGGCATCTTTTTTACGACCATGTTCCAAATAATTATAGCCAGTTTTCTTGCAGTTGCAGTTATTGCAGCTGTTCGCCCCTTTCTAATGCAAATCCGGATAAAGAAATTGTGCAGATTGGCCCCTTTCATATTTCCAATGCAATTTGCTGCAAGCCGTAATGCAGTTTTTAGTCGATTGCTGCCTTTCGGTATTCTGCTCGACAGAATTTTACCTCCGGATATCTTATTGTTTGGTGCCAATCTTAACCAGGACGCAAAATGGTTTCCTGTAGGAAACTTAAATAATCCTCGGGGACCTACCTCACTCATCATGGTCAATATGGTACTATGGCTTAATCCTTCTACATCCATTAGGTCAACGCCCCCAAAATATTTAAAGGCAACTTGATTCAGATCAATAGACTTTGGGGCATTCTTGTTTATCCTTTTATGTATTTTATCTGTTGTTTTTAGCTTTTCTGTTTGCCGTTGATCTTTTAAGGTACTCTCTAGCTGTTCTTTAATTTTATGTTCACAATGTATGATCTTCTCCTGTAGTTCATTGTATATCTGATATTCCTGCTGTAAAGCAAATAAGTAATCTTTTCGTCCATTGCTCTGAAGGGCCTTTGATATTTCGCTTTCTGTTTTCCGGCAATTGCCATGTCGGAATGAAGCAAGAACTTTACTATCACTTTCTCCCTGGCAAATCGCTTCTATTATTTGTAAACCGGTAAGTCCGCAAACATCCTTTACAACGATATCTAACCGTAAATTCATTAACCGCAGGTATTTCTGCATCTTTTTTGATGTTGACGCTGCCATATCCATTAAATTACTCCTGTGCCGACACAGCGTTCGTAAATGCTCCGTAGTCTCATCAGGCAAGAAACTTCCACTTAATAGTCCTAAGGAATGAAGCTTCTGGATCCATTGACAGTCCTGGACATCCGTCTTTTTCCCCTTGATATTTTTCGTGAATTTTCCATTGGCTAGGAGAACCTCAAAACCAGCTCCTTGAAGTGCCGAAAATAGATTCTGCCAATAGCTGCCTGTTGACTCCATTGCAATGGTTTTGATCCCATACTTTTTTAACCATGATATTAGCTCCTCGTGATCTGAGGCACATACTCCAAACTCTCGCACATCATCAGTTTGTTGTCCTTTTGCTACAAAGTGCGAGCGACTACCAACATCAATCCCCGCCGCATTGGGATTTACTATTTCCAGGTTCATTTTCTTTTTTCTCACTGCTATAATTTTTTAGAATGAATAAAAAAGACCCTAAGGAAATGTATCTTTGATGTCAGAGATTATTCTAATCGGGGTCTCCATTTTTGGAGCCACCATTGTAATCATCACAAGCCTTTGGTATTGAGCCTCTAACTCACCAAAGGCTTTTTTACATTCCAACCAGAATTGACGTCGAGCTTAAAAGCATCAGTTCTAAAATCGGCCTTGCAAAGGGTCATTCCAAATATAGCAGGAATTACATTCGAGGCACTGTTAACGTTAGCCTGAGTAATCAGTATCTCCGATTCAGGGGGAATTGTCCCAACGTTCGCGTGTATGATCAGTTGCGCTTCCAAAAGGATTCTGTATCGAGATACACCAGTGCAACCCAAAGTGATAAAATTCGCAACTTGATGCCAAGCAATTGATTATACACGCTGTTGGGTGCAGACTTATTTAATCCGAATAAATGTTATATGCTGTGCCGCAATTAATGTTGTATCAAAAAAATTACCTATTATAAATCTCTGATTATCTGCATCCAATTGAAAATAATAAGAAGGATAACAAATGCAATTCCATAACATATTATTTATCATTATTGTGTCTGAACTTAACTTATACCTAAAAACTCCTGAACCATGAATTGGTAACACATTTCCATTCCGAAATTCATAGCCACGTCTTAGAAAAAAGACATCCTCTGAACTCCAACTTTCAAAATCAATTGTATCTTTTCTGTTTGAAAACTCAATCCATGTGCCTGATAAATTGGAGCTTATTTTATCTTCTTCACAACTTGAAATCGTGAAAATAAAAATAAATATTATAGGCAATTGGAAAATCATTGAATTTTTCATAATTCTAACTATTTCCTTTCAGATGATATGAGCCAAGTTTTAGTTGCGTGCTGCATTAAAGTTTGCACCCAACGTTCGCGTGTATGATCAGTTGCGTTGCCAAAGTGATATTGTATCCAGATACACAAGTGCAGCCCAAAGAGATATTATTCGCAACTTGATGACAAGCAATTGATTATACACGCTGTTAGCGATAGTTGGATTTATCTTTCGATTTTTTGCATTAATGATTGAATGAAAGGAATATCCTCTTTAATTGTTTTCCATACAACTCCTTTATCAACCCCCATGTAATCATGTATCAACTTATCTCTCATTCCAGAAATTTCTCTCCATGGAATCTCATGATAAGATGATTTTAAATCTTTTGAGATTTTCTTCGAGGCTTCACCAATAATCTCAATATTTCTAATTACTGCATCTTGAATTAAATCGTTCCTGTCGAATTCTGATTGTGAAACCTCCTTAGTATAATCCAAAATCTTCCCAATGCACAACAAGATATGATCGATGTAGACAAAATCATCCTTCATGCCTGGAATATGATTTGAAGATCGCTTTGAATATTATCTTTGATTCGTTCGTTTGCAATAGCTCCCTCAGTTATCAAGTCTACCTTTATACCAAGTTTATCAGATAATTCATTTTCAATATGCAGCAATTGCAGAAGAGATATACCATTTTGAAAACGAACTAATATATCTATATCACTACTCTTGGTATTTTGCTTACGAGCATAGGATCCAAAAAGCCCAATTAGTAACGGATTATAGGTTCTCAGGCTATCCAAAATAATATTATTTATTTCCTTCCTTGACATAAAACAAATTTAGCCATTTTCCTCAAAGATTTTTGTCTCTGGATCGATTTACCAATTCTAACTAACGTTTTCATAAATGTAATAATATTCAAGAAGTTACAAAACCGATTTCTGCGGGTTTAATATCTAATTTGAGAATAAGTTTTCGCATTTCCAAAATCTTCCTTTTTCTTTTCTGATCCAGAAATTCATATTGGTTTGGTGGATTGTAAGGCATCTTTTTTACGACCATGTTCCAAATTATTATAGCCAGTTTTCTTGCAGTTGCAGTTATTGCAGCTGTTCGCCCCTTTCTAATGCAAATCCGGATAAAGAAATTGTGCAGATTGGCCCCTTTCATATTTCCAATGCAGTTTGCTGCAAGCCGTAATGCAGTTTTTAGTCGATTGCTGCCTTTCGGTATTCTGCTCGACAGAATTTTACCTCCGGATATCTTATTGTTTGGTGCCAATCTTAACCAGGACGCAAAATGGTTTCCTGTAGGAAACTTAAATAATCCTCGGGGACCTACCTCACTCATCATGGTCAATATGGTACTATGGCTTAATCCTTCTACATCCATTAGGTCAACGCCCCCAAAATATTTAAAGGCAACTTGATTCAGATCAATAGACTTTGGGGCATTCTTGTTTATCCTTTTATGTATTTTATCTGTTGTTTTTAGCTTTTCTGTTTGCCGTTGATCTTTTAAGGTACTCTCTAGCTGTTCTTTAATTTTATGTTCACAATGTATGATCTTCTCCTGTAGTTCATTGTATATCTGATATTCCTGCTGTAAAGCAAATAAGTAATCTTTTCGTCCATTGCTCTGAAGGGCCTTTGATATTTCGCTTTCTGTTTTCCGGCAATTGCCATGTCGGAATGAAGCAAGAACTTTACTATCACTTTCTCCCTGGCAAATCGCTTCTATTATTTGTAAACCGGTAAGTCCGCAAACATCCTTTACAACGATATCTAACCGTAAATTCATTAACCGCAGGTATTTCTGCATCTTTTTTGATGTTGACGCTGCCATATCCATTAAATTACTCCTGTGCCGACACAGCGTTCGTAAATGCTCCGTAGTCTCATCAGGCAAGAAACTTCCACTTAATAGTCCTAAGGAATGAAGCTTCTGGATCCATTGACAGTCCTGGACATCCGTCTTTTTCCCCTTGATATTTTTCGTGAATTTTCCATTGGCTAGGAGAACCTCAAAACCAGCTCCTTGAAGTGCCGAAAATAGATTCTGCCAATAGCTGCCTGTTGACTCCATTGCAATGGTTTTGATCCCATACTTTTTTAACCATGATATTAGCTCCTCGTGATCTGAGGCACATACTCCAAACTCTCGCACATCATCAGTTTGTTGTCCTTTTGCTACAAAGTGCGAGCGACTACCAACATCAATCCCCGCCGCATTGGGATTTACTATTTCCAGGTTCATTTTCTTTTTTCTCACTGCTATAATTTTTTAGAATGAATAAAAAAGACCCTAAGGAAATGTATCTTTGATGTCAGAGATTATTCTAATCGGGGTCTCCATTTTTGGAGCCACCATTGTAATCATCACAAGCCTTTGGTATTGAGCCTCTAACTCACCAAAGGCTTTTTTACATTCCAACCAGAATTGACGTCGAGCTTAAAAGCATCAGTTCTAAAATCGGCCTTGCAAAGGGTCATTCCAAATATAGCAGGAATTACATTCGAGGCACTGTTAACGTTAGCCTGAGTAATCAGTATCTCCGATTCAGGGGGAATTGTTGCCAACGTCCGCGTGTATGATCATTTGCGCTGCCAAAGAGATTCTGTATCTAGATAAACCAAAGTACCCCAAAGTGATGCTGTTCGCAACTTGATGCCAAGCAATTGATTATACACGCTGTTGGGTGCAGACTTATTTAAGTCGAATAAATGTTATATGTTGTTTTTCAGTTAATGTGGTATCAAAAAAATTACCTATTATAAATCGATTATTATCTGCATCCATCTGAAAATAATATGAAGGATAACATATGCAATTCCATAACATATTATTAATCTTTATTATATCTGAGTTTAGCTTATACCTATAAGCTCCTGAACCATGAATCGGTAAAAGATATCCATTCTGAAATTCATAGCCACGTCTTAGAAAAAAAACATCCTCTGAACTCCAACTTTCAAAATCAATTGTATCATGCCGGTCTGTGAACTCAATCCAAGTGCCTGATAATGGTGGACTTGGTTTATCTTTTTCACAACTTAAAACCGTGAAAATTAAACTAAATATTGTAAGAAATTGAAAATAAATTGATTTTTTCATTTATTCTAACTATTTCCATTCAGATGATATTAACCACGTTTTCGTTGCGTGCTTCACTAAAGTTTGCACCCAACGTTCGCGTGTATGATCATTTGCGTTGCAAAAGTGATTCAGTATCGAGATACACCAGTGCAGCAAAAAGTGATATGGCTCGCAAGTTGATGCCAAGCAATTGATTATACACGCTGTTGTAAATAGTTTTATAAATCTTTCGAAGCCGAACTGCTATTCATTGGTATTATGGCTCAACTTTCATACATAGATCATCTGTAAATCCTAAACATCCAGGAGCGTCAGCCTTTTTACATTTGCTCATAAAAAAAATCATCCTACCGGCTTAAAGCGCGCTAAACAGTCTGACATAAAAATTATTTACAACGTCCGCGTGTATGATCATTTGCGTTGCCAAAGTGATCTGTATCTAGATACACAAAAGCAACCCAAAGTGATACTGTTCGCAACTTGATGCCAAGCAATTGATTATACACGCTGTTGTAAGCAGTTTTATTTAATTAGCCGTTGAAGTTTTGTTTTGAGAGGAGTAAGGTCAGTCTCGATCGTTGCCCAAATAATTTCATCTTTAATCTCATAATATCCATGAACAAGGATATGTCGCATGCCAATTAAGTCATTCCATTGAATTGAATCGTTGCTGGTCTTAAAGTCTTTAGTTAGCAAATAGGCTGCTTCACCGATAATTTCCAAATTTTTAATTATAGCAAACCGTAAAATCTTATCTTTCTTATAGGACTCAAATGTTTTATCAGCTACGAATTCGAATATGTTATCTATGGCCTCAAGCATATGAAGAAGCCTTTCGTTATCCTTTGGCTTTTCTCTCATAGATTAAGACCTTTTCAGTTTCGACACTTTTTTCAGCAAACTTCTTTAACTGGCCATCCTCAACAAGATCAATCTTTTTGCCAGTCAAAGTTTGGAGCTCATTGACCATATGAACATACCTAAATAAAGTAATCTTCTCTCCTGGAACAAAGTTTACCAATATGTCTATATCACTTTTCGAATCCTCTTCAGAACGGGCATAAGAACCAAATATCCAAGCCTTTTCAATTGGTTGGGTATGAAAATATTGAGATATCTTATTGATTATTGCCCTATTCATTTTCAAATCTTTATGCAAATTTAGTTATTTCTATGTAACTGTGTTTCTGTGTATAAAAATTGCTTACAACGTTCGCGTGTATGATCATTTGCGTTGCCAAAGAGATACTGTATCCAGATATACCTGTGCGACCAAAAGTGATACTGCCTGCAACCCACTGCCAAGCAATTGATTATACACGCTGTTAGCGGCTGGCATATTTAATCCACGTTTGTCTATTTATCAATGAACTCTAGTCTATGCGCTCTAATATACTTAATCCTTAATTTTGATAAATTCTCAATTTTAGAAAGATCATAAAATTCAGTATCCAAATCATTTAGTGGATTATTTGCATATGATTTGCTAAAACTTTCAAGTGTACCATCATTAAACTTGCTTAATTGCTTTGCATTTTTCATGAATAATACAATTGCCTTTTGCGTCAACTCAGAATATTTATTTGCACCAATGAGCTTAAAGCCATCCCTAGCTTCTTCAGCAAATTGACCGCTTGAAGAAAAGTTGAAAAAATACTGATTAAATCCCCCATTGTCTACTTCAGCTTCAAGGCCAGAAGTAGAAAATATTGCTTGTCTGCCTTTAGACAATGAGGTTATTATACTATATTTCTTTTCATGTGAATCTTCGTCTTCTATTTTATTATAAATGTTATCAATTATGGTTTGCTCCAGTTTTTCATTAGGAATTGAATCAAGTATGTGAAGGGTCAAAGTTGAATATATAGGCCTATTCATGAATTCTTTTATGGCTAAATCAGAATATTCTTTCATTGTATCCTTACTAGATGAGCGTATCCATCCGGGCATGAGCATCTTTCATAGTTAATTTTTGCGTGTGATCTTTGGGGCAAAAAGGATATGAGCCCACAGGAAAGAAGTATAATGATGTTGGAACTGGTTAACAGATGGCCAGAATCAGGCCTGACACAGGTCAAATACGCCGAGGCGAACAATTTATCAGTTCACACATTCAAATACTGGCTTTATAAGAGAAAGAAACGAGATAACTTGTCCGGCGGATTTGTTCAGATCAATGATTTTCGCCTGGATCAGGAATTTATTCTTTATTATCCAAGCGGGGTTGAGCTTAAAATTTCTTCAAATACACCGATACCGGTTGTTAAGTCACTGGTTAATCTGTAGGGGTCATGTTTTCGATAACCGCACCCCGGTATTTTCTCTACCTGGAATCTACCGACATGCGGATGGGATTTGACTCTCTCAGTGGGATTGTCAGCAGCCGCTTGAAAGAGGATCCGCGCAGTGGGGATCTGTTCATTTTTATCAATAAACCCCGTAACCGAATCAAAATGCTGCGCTGGGAACCGGGTGGTTTTGTTTTGTTCTTTAAAAGACTTGAGCAAGGTACTTTTGAATTACCCGAGGCGAAAAAACCCGGAATATCCCTGCCCCTGGAATATGGCCAGTTGGCAATGATGATCACTGGTTTTTCCATGAAAAATGCAAGAAAAAAGCGACGTTTTTAGCAACATTTTTTGTTGAAAATATTAGCGTAAATAGCAATAAAATCAAGGCTTTCATAATGTATATTTGCATCATGCAAGGCGAGGAAATGATCACCATATCGAAGGCGGAATACCAGCAGTTTTTGGATCAAAAATCCACATTGCAGGAACAACAATCGGAGATAGAATGGCTGAAACATCAGCTTGCTGAGCTTAAACGTTTAATATATGGTTCTAAAAGCGAGAGGTTCATATCGCCAGATCCTTTGCAAAGCACCCTGTTTGAGTTGCCCACAGCCGATGTCCAGGAGAAGAAGCAGGAAGAAATCACTTATACCCGCACAAAACCTGAGCCTGAAGAAAAGAAACACCCCTTACGTGCAGAACTGCCCTCACATCTTCCCCGCAAGGAAGAAGTCATAGAGCCTGAAAACCTGCCAGAAGGATCAAAGAAGATAGGAGAAGCCGTGACAGAAATCCTGGAATATGAAGCTGCCAATATATATGTACGCCGGATCATCCGTCCCAAATACATTGTAGAATCAACCGATGAATCGACCCGCATAGTCATAGCCGACCTCCCATCACTGCCGGTTCCCAAGGGCAATGCCGGTGCATCGATGATAGCCCATATTTTGGTTAGTAAGTTCACTGATCATCTGCCTTATTATCGCCAGAGTAAGATATTTAAACGCCAGAACCTGCATATTCCTGACTCCACAATCGGAGGGTGGGCAAACGGGGCAATTGAAAACTGGCTTACCCCGGTTTATGAAGCCATAAAAAAGAAAATGCTTCTTACAGATTACCTCATGGCCGATGAAACTCCCATACCGGTGCTTTCCGAGGATAAACCCGGATCAACCCACAGGGGATATCACTGGGTCTATTATGACCCTGTAAATAAACTGGTATGTTTTGATTACCGGCAGAGCCGGGGAAGGGAAGGACCAAAAAACTTTCTCAAGGATTTTACGGGTTACCTGCAAAGCGATGGATATAGTGCCTATGCGGATCTGGGCCCTCCCGGCAAAATAACCCATTTGGCCTGTCTTGCCCATGCCAGGCGTAAGTTCGAGCATGCAAAAGACAATGATCGGGAACGATCTGAAAAGGCATTGTCATTTATAAGATGCTTATATGATATTGAAAGAGAGGCAAGGGAAAATCATATGTCATATCACCAGATAAAAAATCTGCGCCAGAATATCGCATCTGGCATACTGAAGGAATTTGAAGAATGGCTGCTGGACCAGGCGCCTGTAATCCTACCCAAAAGCGCCATTGGAATCGCTATCAATTATACACTATCGCTTTGGCCCCGGTTAAAGAAATACACTGAAGATGGACGTTTCCAAATTGACAATAATCTCATCGAGAACAGTATTCAGACCAGTGGCATTAGGAAGAAAGAATTACTTGTTTGCAGGTTCACATGAGGGCGCAACCAAAGCTGCCATTATTTACTCCCTGCTTGCAACCTGTAAGATCAGGGATGTGGAACCGTTTGCCTGGCTCAAAAACGCACTGGAAATCATCCCGGATTATCCTGCCAAACAAATTGAAAATCTTATCCCTGCTCAAAAATTACTTTAAATTAGCTTACCTTCAAATAAGCAGTTCGCCGGTCGGATACACTGCTATTCATTGGTGTTATGGCTCAACTTTCATTCAGAGATCATCTGTAAATCCTAAACATCCAGGTGCGTCAGCCTTTTTACTTTGCTATTAAAAATATTTTTTCAGGCTTAAAGCGCGCTAAAAAGTCTGACATTAAAAATTATTTACAACGTTCGCGTGTATGAGCAGTTGCGCTGCCAAAGTGATTCTGTATCAAGATACACCATGGTATGCCAAAGTGATACTGTTTGCAACCCACTGCCAAGCAATTGCTTATACACGCTGTTGTGTGGCGTTTTTATTATCCTTTTTAATCTTATTTGCGTTAAAATAACTGAATCCAGCTCCAACAAGGAAAAATAGTCCAATAATTGAAAGAAATCCTGTTAGTCCTTCTGTATTGAGGCCAAAAAAGATAAATACAAGTCCCATTCCACCGTATATCAAAGCATTTCTCATGTGCATGCCTGCAGCAGAATTATATGATTGCTTATTTCTATTTATAAGAGAATTAATTTGTTTAACCTCTTCAATACACGTTGCGGTGCATGCAATTCCGTTTTCGAGTTCGGTTAAACAGTCCTTACATAATCCCTTGTTACAGTTTTTACATATTCCAATTGCATCTACATCTGGATGGTTATAACATTTCATAGAAATCGGGGTTTAATTTTTTACTGGTTTCTCTGTGTATTTCATAAAATGACACACAACGCCCCGTGTATGATCAGTTGCGCTGCCAGAGTAATTCTGTTTCTAGATACACTAAAGTACCACAAAGTGATAATGACCGCAACTTGATGCCAAGCAATTGATTATACACGATGTTGTGCAAAGTTTTATAAATATTCAAGGCTCAAATGATATTAAATGGCAATATGGTAACAGTCGCTATCCAATGCTCTGCTGTAAATCCAAAACTCAGGTGCGTCAGCCATTAATGTATTTTCTCTTTTAATTAAATTCCAAAAAGCTATCTGGATAATGAATTACATTTTACCGTGTTCTTCTTTGAACGGAAAATGTCGAATTAGTTGCGTTAAAAAGTCCACTATTAAAAAATTTGGCACAACGTTCGCGTGTATGATCATTTGCGTTGCCAAAGTGATTCCGTATCTAGTTACACCATAGTGCCCCAAAGTGATATTGCTCGCAACTTGATGTCAAAGCAATTGATTATACACGCTGTTGGCAGCAGTGTTTATTATAAATCTATGAAAAATTCAATAATACCAATTACAATAATCGTTAGTGGTATTATTATGGTATATGATACTGAACTGTAAAAAATCCATTTAAAATAATTTGATTGCTTCCTAAGATTTCTCAATCTGAATCCAATATAAGCCATTAAAAAAGGAGCGATGAAAACCAAATAGAAAGATCCTAATGATGCTAGTCCTGACCATTCCCAGAAAATTTCAGTTAAAATCGCAGTCAATAGTCCTCCGTATGTGAAGAAAGAAACAAATAGTTCAATAATTGGAGCCTTTTCACCATGAAGTTTTCTCATTCTTCCGGTTAAAACAATATAATAGATGATCCCAAATATTGGAACCACAATATATATTGAAATCGGAATATATAAAGATCTGATTGTCATTTTGTTTTATAACATTGCTGCCAACGTCCGCGTGTATGATCATTTGCGCTGCCAAAGTGATTCTGTATCGAGATACACCGGTGCAACCCAAAATGATACTGTAAGCAACTTGATGCCAAGCAATTGATTATACACGCTGTTGTATGCTGTTTTTATTAAGGTTTCCCTACAAATTTTAGCTCCTCAAAAAGAATAACTGCGCCAATGAATATAAGAAAAGTCAATATAGTCCATTTAAGTCTTGTTTGATCATTCTTAATCACATAAATAGAAAGAAATCCAATATAACCTAATCCAAACACAGTCACAAGAATTGTATACATTGAGTATTGGAAATATGAAAGGTCATAATACATGTGCATATCACCGTATAAACCTGATTGTTTGATTATAGTGGAGTATGCTCTCCATCCATAATTTGCAATAAGAGGAATACATATTAAAATGCTAATAATTGATGCAATCTTGAATAGCACTTTCATTAATAATCAATTAATATCTGGAAATTCTTTTGCATCTATGTAGATTCTGTCATTTAAAATAGCATACAACGTTGCGTGTATGAGCAGTTGCGTAAACAAAGTGATTCTGTATCGAGATACACTAAAGCACACCAAAGAGAAATTATTCGCAACTTGATGCCAAGCAATTGATTATACACGCTGTTGGAGGTAGTGGTATTTACTTGACTAAATTCTCAAGATCATTTTTGAGCTTAATTAGACTTCCTTTAATTATCTGCCAAACTTCCTCTGCATCTATTCCGAAGTAATTATGAGCTATAATATTTCTAAATCCTCTAACTTTTAGCCAATCAATATCCTTTGCCGTTTCATTTAACAAATTCTCTGATAACTTTTCCGCCATTTCACCAATAATTATAAAATTCATCATTGAAGCATCAAAGGATTTTGAATCAGCGTAGAAATCATCAGCATCTTTGAAATTTGCAGAATAATCCTGAATTCTTGTAATGGAATCAAGCATATTCATTATGCAACTGAAGTCTTTGTGAGAAGGTTTATGCATATTTAGCCTCTGATAATATCAGCTCTTTGAAAATTGGTTTAATATACTTTTCTCTGCAAATATCTACAGGTATATTAAATTTTGCTTGAATCTCGGCTTTTAGCTTTTGCTTTATGTTAAAGAGATCTGATGTTCCTTCCTCAAATTCCACAATCAAATCAACATCGCTCTTATTATGATGATCCCCTCTTGAAATGGATCCAAAAACTCCAATACGAACAAGATGGTATTCACTTCTTAATCTATCCTTATTGGCAGATAAATAAACCAATATTTGTTTCAAATCTATCATAAATTTCACCAATCATTCAAAGATACGAAAATTCAACAGAGCTTTTATATATCCGTATGAACCATTACCTCCAACGTTCGCGTGTATGATCATTTGCGTTGCCAAAGAGATTCTGTATCGAGATACACTGGTGCACCCAAAAGTGATAATATTCGCAACTTGATGCCAAGCAATTGATTATACACGCTGTTGGCTGCTGCCGTCTTAAATTCAATCATCGTGGTGCCAAATTTTTTCATTGCTGTAATAAAAATTCTCAACGCCAATGTATTCGCAATAACCTACTAAGAAATAGCTTTCAACGTTTTTAAGTTTATAGTCATATTTAGATCTATGTCCAAGAGTATTTGCGCTTTCATATAGAAAATCTTTAGGTATAATACCTATCCAGGCTTTTGGTAGGTTTTTAAAATATTGTGGCATAAGTGATTCTAGACTATCAGGATATATACCTTGATCCTTTTTAAATGCTTCGATCCCTGTAATTAATAGGTTTGCATTTTTTGAAGAAACTATACTTTGAATACGAATGATCATATATGAAAGGGCCAAACTAATAAGGCCAGTAAACAGTAGAACTTTACATACTTGCAATAATCTTTGATATTTAAAAGTACCAATTAAGAATCTACTTAAAGCTCCAGAAACAAACACTAATAAAGAAACAAAAAATAATCCAAAAGGCATCAAACCCTGTGAGCATTCAAGCAAAATTACCAGGAATAGCAAAATAATAATAAAGAAAATACCAATCTTGATCATAATCTTCTTCATGAATTATCTATTGTTGTTGGATGCCATTTACGGTTGCAGCCAACGTTCGCGTGTATGATCAGTTGCGTTGCCAAAGTGATATTGTATCCAGACACACAAGTGCAGCCCAAAGAGATATTATTCGCAACTTGATGACAAGCAATTGATTATACACGCTGTTAGCGATAGTTGGATTTATCTTTCGATTTTTTGCATTAATGATTGAATGAAAGGAATATCCTCTTTAATTGTTTTCCATACAACTCCTTTATCAACCCCCATGTAATCATGTATCAACTTATCTCTCATTCCAGAAATTTCTCTCCATGGAATCTCATGATAAGATGATTTTAAATCTTTTGAGATTTTCTTCGAGGCTTCACCAATAATCTCAATATTTCTAATTACTGCATCTTGAATTAAATCGTTCCTGTCGAATTCTGATTGTGAAACCTCCTTAGTATAATCCAAAATCTTCCCAATGCACAACAAGATATGATCGATGTAGACAAAATCATCCTTCATGCCTGGAATATGATTTGAAGATCGCTTTGAATATTATCTTTGATTCGTTCGTTTGCAATAGCTCCCTCAGTTATCAAGTCTACCTTTATACCAAGTTTATCAGATAATTCATTTTCAATATGCAGCAATTGCAGAAGAGATATACCATTTTGAAAACGAACTAATATATCTATATCACTACTCTTGGTATTTTGCTTACGAGCATAGGATCCAAAAAGCCCAATTAGTAACGGATTATAGGTTCTCAGGCTATCCAAAATAATATTATTTATTTCCTTCCTTGACATAAAACAAATTTAGCCATTTTCCTCAAAGATTTTTGTCTCTGGATCGATTTACCAATTATCGCTAACGTTGCGTGTATGATCAGTTGCGTTGCCAAAGAGATTCTGTATCGAGATACACCGGTGCAACCCAAAGTGATACTGTTCGCAAACCACTACCAAGCAATTGATTATACACGATGTTGTAAATAGTTTTATAAATCTTTCGAAGCCTAACTGCTATTCATTGGTGTTATGGCTCAACTTTCATTCAGAGATCATCTGTAAATCCTAAACATCCAGGTGCGTCAGCCTTTTTACTTTGCTATTAAAAATATTTTTTCAGGCTTAAAGCGCGCTAAAAAGTCTGACATTAAAAATTATTTACAACGTCCGCGTGTATGATCAGTTGCGCTGCCAAAGTGATTATGTATCGAGATACACCAGTGCAAACCAAAGTGATAATGCTCGCAACTGATGCCAAGCAATTGATTATACACGCTGTTGTAGTCAGTGCATATTCCTATTAGTTACAAAATTAATTGTCGATATAGCTTCATCCAATTGCTCCCTTGTTGCTCCATTAATTTTGAAGCCGAAATATTTATCAAAATCCATAAGAATATTATATGCTTGAATATTTTTGTCCAGAGATAATATCTCAAGTTTGCCAATAATTTCTTCAAACGCATCATTATATCCTTTGCCCTTTAATAATTCAATCTCTTTAAAAAAAGAATTAATTCTATTTTGCGGTATTTCAACCATTTTAAAATTCGGTATTAATGCAGTTACGACGATATCATTTCCTTTTTCAAATAGTTGTTGTGTTCCAACGATAATGTATTTCCATTTCCAATTATCTCCCGCCGGTAAAAGACTCAGTTTGTCAATTGTTAAAACCGAATTTTCAAATCTCACAATGCAATTTTCCAATGCTCCAAATTCAACCAATGATCCTCCGGTATTACAATTGAAAACATTGAATTCAGATAATTCTACCTCATTCGTTGAAACACTTTTGTTTAAGAATCCGCAAACAGATAGGACGTGACCCTTGTTAAATGTGGCAATTAATATCGGCGTATCATTTTTTTCGGAACCGATTCCCTGATAGCATCCACATTCACTAGGCTGACAAAATACCATAAGAGAGTTAAATAGTATTAAGCTAGCTGCAATAATCTTTTTCATTTTTTTTGCATTGACTACAACGTCCGCGTGTATGATCATTTGCGTTGCCAAAGTGATTCTGTATCTAGATACACCAAAGAACGCCAAAGTGATACTGTTCGCAACTTGATGCCAAGCAATTGATTATACACGCTGTTGTAGCACGTTTTAATTATTTTTTAGGCCAATAATATCTAAGCAGGAATCCTTAATCCTTTGTACAAGGATTTTACCATATTAAGAGTCAATTTTCTTTTTCTATTTAATACTTCACTCACTCGACTTTGACTGCCTAAATATTTAACCATATCCGCTTTAGTCATGTCCATTTGTTCCATACGAAATTTAATCGCATCCACAGGATCTGGTGGAGCAATCGGATAATGCTTCATCTCATAAGATTCCGCTAATGTTACAAGTAAATCTAATTCATCACCCTGTGGAGTATCCTTTTTTGCCCCCCACAATTCCTCAATCCTTTTAATTGAGTCATTGTAATCCTGCTCTGTTTTTATAGGTCTAATTTCCATAATTAAATCGTTTTAACATCTATCTTGTCGTACTGGTTATGAGTCCCGATAAACCTTATAAAAATCACTTGAAAATCATAATCAATCGCAACGACCAATCTATAGGTATTGCCCTTAATATTAAAGACAACTCTTCCCTTCACCAACAATACTGGCATTCTTGTATTGTTGTTTTAAATCATTCGAACTTTTCCATTCGGCTGTCTTTGCATCATGATACCATGCCCGCAAAGAAGCCTCTGAATCAGCATACTCGGGCTTTTCAAAAAATTCTCTTAAAGCTCTAAATGCAATAATTCTCATGTTGCAAATTTATAAAAATTTTGCCTAATTTCCCAATTTGGGATATTTATATTTTACCATCTACTCGGAGGGTCTCTTAAAATGTGCTACAACGCCCCGTGTATGATCAGTTGCGCTGCCAGAGTAATTCTGTTTCTAGATACACTAAAGTACCACAAAGTGATAATGACCGCAACTTGATGCCAAGCAATTGATTATACACGATGTTGTGCAAAGTTTTATAAATATTCAAGGCTCAAATGATATTAAATGGCAATATGGTAACAGTCGCTATCCAATGCTCTGCTGTAAATCCAAAACTCAGGTGCGTCAGCCATTAATGTATTTTCTCTTTTAATTAAATTCCAAAAAGCTATCTGGATAATGAATTACATTTTACCGTGTTCTTCTTTGAACGGAAAATGTCGAATTAGTTGCGTTAAAAAGTCCACTATTAAAAAATTTGGCACAACGTCCGCGTGTATGATCATTTGCGTTGCCAAAGGGATTCTGTATCTAGATACACCTAAGTATCCCAAAGTGATAATATTCGCAACTTGATGCCAAGCAATTGATTATACACGCTGTTAGCGGACGTATTATTCATATTTAGATAAATCCAATAATTAAACCAGTTATAATAATATAAGTAATAAGATTTGAAAATAATGTACCAATTTCTAAGCGCCTTATTTTGTAATCAGTTTTAAGAAAAAATGTATTAATAAGTGATTCAACAATAAATGAAACACAAAATGTTACGAAAATCTCAATACCTCCTCTGAAGTAAGGTTGCTGAGATTGTTCTATGTTAATATTTAATGTTAGCAAAGCAAAGGTTTTTTCCCAAATGAAGTTTAACACATTTATTAAACCTAGTATTAGGGTTATTAAGTTTGAAATTGCTACTACTCTTAATATTTTCTTATTAAACCAAACATTATCAAGATATCTACTTAGGAATATACCTTCAATGAAAATGATTATAACAATTCCAATTGACCAAATAAGAAAGGGACCTAATCCAATTATCATATTAAGGAATACCATAGCAATTTTTTTTGTGCTTGTTTAAATATGGCCGCTAACGTTCGCGTGTATGATCATTTGCGTTTCCAAAGTGATTCTGTATCGAGATACACCCGAGCAACACAAAGTGATACTGCTCGCAGCTTGATGCCAAGCAATTGATTATACACGCTGTTGTAAATAGTTTTATAATATTTCGAAGTTGAACTGTTATTCATTGGTATTATGGCTCAACTTTCATTAATAGATCATCAGTTAATCCTAAACATCCTGGTGCGTCAGCCTTTTTATTTTGATCAAGGTGCGACAGCCTTTTTACTTTGCTAAATAAGAAAAACATTTTTCCGGTTTAAAGCGCACTAAACAGTCTGACATTAAAAATTATTTACAACGTTCGCGTGTATGATCATTTGCGTTTACAAAGTGATTCTGTATCTAGATACACCAAAGCACCCCAAAGTGATGCTGTTTGCAACTTGATTACAAGCAATTGATTATACACGCTGTTGGCGGTAGTTTTATTATCTTTTTTTGACTTTCTGAGTTATTATGTTTGCCATTAGCCTAAGCTCAAATTGTTTATCTTTTGATAAATTATTTATATCATAACTAAAAATTTCAAATACGTAAAGTTCATCACTAGCTTTTACCAACCTTGTGTAATTCAAGCGATGCGTTGCTTTAAGCCGTTCAGCTAACTGCTTAAATCTTGAATCATTTATAATTAGTTTCTGCGCTAATTCAATCCTAGCACGCTCCTTCTCGTATTGTTCATAGTAGTTTTTTTCAGGATCTTTATACCCTTGTTGAATAAGGATTTTCCATAGCTCTTCATTATGTTTTGTTACATTCTCGTTTAAGCTCATCATCAAAAGTATCGCCCGCTTTAGAAACATAATTAAATGGCCAATTTTGTACAGTTAAACGATGAGCATTTTCATTTAAAAAATCCCCGCTTGTAAAGAGAGTCCATAATTCAAGTGTGTCTGTTTTAATTTGACTCTGAGAGAAACCTTGACTACAAATCAAAACCAAAAATATTTTCAATATCACTTTCATCTTCTTTTCAAAATTACCGCCAACGTTCGCGTGTATGATCATTTGCGTTGTCAAAGTGATTCTGTATCTAGATACACTAGTGTAAGCCAAAGTGATGCTGTTTGCAACTTGATGCCAAGCAATTGATTATACACGCTGTTGTGCACCGTTTTATTATATTATTGAAAGTTAAAAATGAATTGATCAAAGATCCATGAATTAGTTGGCGTCCAATCACATTTAAGGGACAAAATTACCCTTTTAACCTCCCTACTTAGCACCTCGTCCGGACTGTTTATAATTAACAGAGAATCTAAACAACCATTCATACTGATATGAAATTTATATTCAACTACTCCCGAAATTTCATGCTCAATGGCATAAACTGGATATTTAACCTTCAGCTGTGGTCGAAAATCTTCTCCTTTATGGTAAGCTCTAATTGTATCATTTTGAGAGTATGAAATATTTGAGCTCAAGAGAATGAAAAGAAGGACATTAAAAATCTGTTTCATAAATCGTGATAATGAATGTCTGTTTTTTAAAAATGGTGCACAACGTTCGCGTGTATGATCATTTGCGTTGCCAAATTGATTCTGTATCTAGATACACCAAAAGTACCTCAAAGTGATAATGTTCGCAACTTGATGCCAAGCAATTGATTATACACGCTGTTAGCAGTCGTAATATTATTATTTCACAATTGTATCCACAATATTTGGGGCAGTATATTTTACTTGATTTTCCCCTTGGGCAGGAGGTGGAGCAAGAGGGAAACATGGTATTATTATATTCCTATATTTATTTAAAATGCTAATCCTGTCAAATGAATCAGACGTGTTATAAGTAGAAATATTCAATAGATTCTCAATAAAAGTTGTGAAGTGCCTTAAACTATCAGGAATAGAGTATGGCATATAATTGATAATATGTTCGGAATCGTTTCTGAATTTATAAATAATGCAATAATCATCTCCATCATAAGTACTACCATCAAAATTTTTCTGAAAGCACACTGGAAAATTCTTACCATACAAATTTTCAATGATCAATCCTCTTAATGAATCTGGTGAAACACTTTTAAAATAATCCGTATGATTGTTATCTAAATTGGTTTTCGAAAACATAATTTGATTAAAACTATCAACATACTCGATAAAATATCTGGCTTCTAAGTCATTCGGATTCCAAATCCAATTCTGATTATGTTCAATCCAAATGAATTTTTCGATTTCTATTTTTTCTTTTTTGTTATTACAGGAAACTAATATAAGAACGAAAAACATCATCGCTAATTTGCTCATATGGTGATATTTAATTATGACTGCTAACGCCCCGTGTATGATCAGTTGCGCTGCCAGAGTAATTCTGTTTCTAGATACACTAAAGTACCACAAAGTGATAATGACCGCAACTTGATGCCAAGCAATTGATTATACACGATGTTGTGCAAAGTTTTATAAATATTCAAGGCTCAAATGATATTAAATGGCAATATGGTAACAGTCGCTATCCAATGCTCTGCTGTAAATCCAAAACTCAGGTGCGTCAGCCATTAATGTATTTTCTCTTTTAATTAAATTCCAAAAAGCTATCTGGATAATGAATTACATTTTACCGTGTTCTTCTTTGAACGGAAAATGTCGAATTAGTTGCGTTAAAAAGTCCACTATTAAAAAATTTGGCACAACGCCCCGTGTATGATCAGTTGCGCTGCCAGAGTAATTCTGTTTCTAGATACACTAAAGTACCACAAAGTGATAATGACCGCAACTTGATGCCAAGCAATTGATTATACACGATGTTGTGCAAAGTTTTATAAATATTCAAGGCTCAAATGATATTAAATGGCAATATGGTAACAGTCGCTATCCAATGCTCTGCTGTAAATCCAAAACTCAGGTGCGTCAGCCATTAATGTATTTTCTCTTTTAATTAAATTCCAAAAAGCTATCTGGATAATGAATTACATTTTACCGTGTTCTTCTTTGAACGGAAAATGTCGAATTAGTTGCGTTAAAAAGTCCACTATTAAAAAATTTGGCACAACGTTCGCGTGTATGATCATTTGCGCTGCCAGAGTGATTCTGTATCCAGATACACCGGTGCAACCCAAAGTGATAGTGATTGCAACTTGATGCCAAGCAATTGATTATACACGCTGTTGTGTGGGGTTATTTTTCAATAATCCTATTTTTTAAATCCATTTGTTCGTGAAGAATCCTTATTATTTCAACTTTGGGACTTTCCATCTCTCGAAAGAAAACTATATGTCTGCCAACTTTAAATCCTTTTAAGTTTTCTGCTATTTCATGATAATTTTTGCCAATGCTTGGATTACCTGCTATTTCCTTAAAACTATCTATAAGTAATTGATAATATTTATCTGCTTGGTTTTCTGACCAATTTTCATAAGTATAATTCCAAATTTCCGCCAAATCTTCAACAGCTTTTTTAGTCAGCTCAAATTTTGCCATTCTTTTCGGCTTTCAAGATTTGTAAATGCTTTTCAGGATTAAAATCATGAGCAATCCCACTATCTATTCCTTCTTGAATAGCATCCCTTAAGGCAATCATTCTATTTTCCTCTTCCTCTAGAAGTCTTAATCCTGCGCGAATTACTTCGCTTGCATTCCTATATCGTCCTGCAGAAATCCGTCCTCGGACAAACTTATCAAAATAACTCCCTAATGATATCGATGTGTTTTTATCCATAACAAAAAGTTTTTATCAAAAGTACCAATTCTTGGTATATTCTGCAATAACGTTTCTGTCTTTTATAATCCCACACAACGTTGCGTGTATGATCAGTTGCGCTGCCAAAGAGATTCTGTATCGAGATACACCGGTGCAACCCAAAGTGATAAAATTCGCGACTTGATGCCAAGCAATTGATTATACACGTTGTTGTAAATAGTTTAATAATTTTTCGAAGCCGAACTGCTATTCATTGGTGTTATGGTTCAACTTTCATTCATAGATCATCAGTAATTCCTAAACATCCAGGTGCGTCAGCCTTTTTACCTTGCTAATAAAAAAATCATTTCACCGGCTTAAAGCGCGCTAAACAGTCTGACATTAAAAATTATTTACAACGTTCGCGTGTATGATCATTTGCGTTGCCAAAGTGATTCTGTATCTAGATAAACCAGTGTTAGCCAAAGTGAAGCTGTTCGCAACTTGATGCCAAGCAATTGATTATACACGCTGTTAGCGGTTCGTGCTTTTTTTCATTTGTCATACATTTATATCAACTAGTAAGGACTTTTGGCTGTCTTTGTATTTTCAGGAAGTTTAAATTCTTGATCGTCAATATGCGTTTCCTTTATTTCTGTCGCAATACTCATAAATATAAAGTGTTGATTTTCAATAACAGATTTTATAGGTAATGCTTTTGCCACTTTTAAATAATCATACCAGTTTCCAAACAAATGTTTCGCGTAAAGCGATATGTCCACACCAAGTTTGGAATTGTAGTAATATTTCTGAACGCCACTTTTACAGGTCAGAACTGCTTCATCACACTTGTAACCGAGTATTTCTGTCACTCCTTTATTTACCTCAACTTTAATAACACTGTCAGTATTTACACTTCCATCATGCCAATAAATTGTCTCGGAGTTTGACGTTTTACTGTATAGTTTATTGTCCTCGTTGATGTAAAGTTGCCAGAAATAATATTTTCCATTAAACCTTGACTTATAATTGCTACCTTTAATAACGTAAACTTGTGTATCACCCATCATGGATGTAAACTGTTGGTCAGTTAGATTTGGCATTTTGCTCTTGTACGTATTTTTATAAGTGATTGTACCTTCAAAATTTTGTCCACAAACTGCCGTTACAGTCAAAATTGTCAAAGTAATAATGAAATGTATTCTCATTTTAATTTGTTTATTATTCTTGAATTTCAACCATCCTGTTTGTTTTTGCATCTCATAGCATGACCGCTAACGTTCGCGTGTATGATCATTTGCGTTGCCAAAGAGATTCAGTATCCAGATACACGGCAGCATGCCAAAGTGATACTGCTCGCAACTTGATGCCAAGCAATTGATTATACACGCTGTTGGCTGCAGTCAAATTAAATTTTAGTCGTTTCCTTGCCAAGAGAACTTACCTGTTTCCTTATCAACAAAACCAAATTGAGTGCTGTTGTATGCAATCCAAATAATTTCTTTGTTGTCAGTTCGTTCACTTTTTACGAGCCTAAAATAAATGATTATTGGTCTTTTATATCTGTATTCTTCTAAATTATTATCTTTCCATGGATCAGTTTTCCAAATAGTATCATTATTAGAATTTATGGCTGTAATAATGATTTTCGTGGTATCTAATTGGAATTGATTCCCAGATAATGAATCAAACAAAATTTCACTATAATTTTTTTTCGCAACGCTAAGTTGCTTTTTGAATGACAAGAACAAAGAACAAAAATACATGCAAAAAGCAATACTAATAAATCCATATACCTTTTTTTCATATTCTTTATTTATTTATTGATTGCAGCCAACTACCGTTTATACGAATTGCTGCTAAAAACAGTTTGGGATCAATTGTTAAACTCTATACAAAGATTAAGCTAACAAGAAAATTTTGTAATTTTACAGAAATCTAAATGTGATGGGTACAATTGAGCTTAGACAAAGGATTATAGATCAATTATCTCATATAGATGATGTGTCTTTTCTTAAGGCTATAAAAACGCTTGTGGATTCAAAGGCAGAAGGTGAAATATACAAACTGTCCGAATATCAAAAGGAAAGAGTTCGCCTTGGAAGAGAGCAATTAAATAAAGGACAAACTCTTTCCCACGAAGCTGTACAAAAAGAAATAGATCAATGGTTAGGGTCAAAATAGAATGGACCTTAGAAGCCAGACTAGATTTAGTCGATATTCTCGAGTTTTATCTTCAAAGAAATGGGAATTCAATATTCAGTAAGAAGTTGAATACCAAAATTAATGCGAGCATAAAGTTATTGAGAAAGAATCCTTTTCTTGGAAAACAAACAGAAGATCCAGCCATCCGGGCTCTCCTTACTGGCGATTATCAAATCATTTATGAGGTTTTTGAAAAGTTGGTCCTTATTGTCATGATTTGGGATTGTAGACGAGATCCTTCCGAAAAGATAATTGATTTAAGAAAAAAATAAATACAACTGATCCCAAAAGCGTGTATAATCAATTGCTTGGCATCAAGTTGCAAGCAGTATCACTTTGGGGTACTCTGGTGTATCTAGATACAGAATCTCTTTGGCAACGCAACTGCTCATACACGCGAACGTTGGCTTATATATTATCTATTTTGTAGGCTTGTGCTCATCAAAACCCAAGCCCAGGCGGTCAAAGGGACTGGTCAATTGTTCTATTCCTTTCGTGGTTATATGGGTGTAAATTTCGGTGGTTTTGGAGGAGTTGTGCCCAAGCAAATTCTGAATGTACCTTAAATCGGTTCCGTTTTCTAACATGTGGGTGGCAAAGGAATGCCTTAATGTATGAACGGTTGCATGCTTTTTTATTCCGGCTTTCTCTACCGCTTCTTTCATTATGTTCTGCACACTTCTCATACTGTACTGCCCCCCTGTCACACCTTCAAATAACCACTTCACCGGCTTCTCTTTTTTGTAATACTCCCTTAACCATCTCAAAAGCTCTTTTGACAGAATTGTATACCTGTCCTTGTTTCCTTTCGCCCCTTTTATAAATATCATCATCCTCGCAGAATCAATGTCGCTTATTCTTAATCCTACTACTTCATTCTTAACCCTCCCGAATAAATAGTCATTAATATGCACTTGTGCTTAAGATTATCTATCACCGACAAAATCTGCCGAATGTCCTCCTCAGCTAATACTTCAGGTAGTATTTTCTCCCGCCGCGGCCTGCTGATCTGAAATGTTAACTGGGCCCGATGTAAAACCTTTTCATAATAAAACTTTATGGCACAGATGCTTATGTTATGATAAGAAGTGGATACATTCCGGTCTTCTGTTATATATAAAAGAAATTTTTCAATGTCCTCCGGCTTTAACTGGTCAATTTGCTTCCCCTTGTTAAAATGAATAAATTCCTTTAAGGCACTGCAGTAATTTCGTACCGTGCTTTTACTATACCGCATTGTTTTTAATTTCTCTTCAAACTGAGATGGACAAACTACACTCTCATAACCGGTTATTTTCTTCCTTAATACTACTTTCTGATTTACCCATTCATCCCGATATTCGAGTTTTATTGAGTTTTCTGAACAGTATTTCTTCAAATCATTCAGTATACTCTCTAAATGCGGCAACGTCCACCATTGCCCTTCCATATCATAATAGTAAAACGGAATGGTCTTGATCAACGCAATTAACCGGGCATCATATTTAAAAATCAATTTTATCCTCCCTTTTGTATACCGGATTACAAGCAACCGCAACTCCCCTTCCCCATCTTTAATTTGAGGCAACATGCTTCTTCCTTCAACCAGAAGTTCAATTCCTTCAATTTTATGCAGAACGGCTAAGGATTTTGCAGTATCCGGAATATGCCAGCATCTCATCGCATTGCTCCACAATACTCCCGGAATTGCCCTTATTAATTCCACAAGGTCTTTGTCATAAGGAAAATTCAGTTTTAACACCGGTCTGTTTCGATGTATGGCAGGTATAACTGTAATCCTTCGGGCCATAATTGATTGCATATAAACGGAAATAAAGGGATTTATACGCAGCTATTTATGTTTTTGCGCTATTTTCAATCCATTCTGTATTTCCTATCGTAAATTTAGTGAAGTTTTGGTTTAAAACTGAATAGTAACCTGAAAAAATATTCAATTCCTCCCCCCAATCAAGAATTGTCCAGTCCTTTTGCCAGAATTGCACTGCATTCGGCTGCCTCAAGCCTGTATTTTAATATCTGCTGATAATCTTCTGAATAATACCAATCCCAAAAATCCTTTCGGCTTCCAAACTGAATCACTACTGTCCGGCCATAATCCCAACTTCCTTCTAAAACTACCGGCTCGTCATCCACTACCAGGTATTCGCCCTTGTATCGCTTAAATATCTCCCCTGCCTTATCAATGTATCTCTGATATTCCACAGGATCAATAATATTAATCCGAACAATAAAATAATAACTCATTTTGTTGGATTGGAAATTACAAATTGAACATTCGCTTTATTGAACCTACCTTGCCTTTTCGCACACTTCGTGCCTCCCAGTCCCATTTTCAGTTTAGATAATATACAGATTATCTGTTATTTTCCCTGAATTGAAGATTCGCCAGGTAATTTATTATACGAAATCAATGCCCGTGCAGTTTGCATCGTTTCTATTATAAATGTAACATAATTGATAATACGGTGTCCTCAGAAGGATTTTTTTGTTTGGGTGGATTTGCATTTTTGTCAACTGTAAGGGGGTACAGTATCTGTCGGTTCCCTCGCATCCTGCCAGATCCGATATTTATGACTCTGAATGGTCCTAAATGCTAAAGAATAGAGCGTAACAAAAATATCTGCTCCAAATAATGTAAAACCAGACAAATATTATTTTTTAAACGCATTCTTTTATTCATTTTTGTGGTATGAAAGGAAAATTTGCTCTAACCCTAACGACTCACCGTGTCCTGGGCCCTCTGTTCAACCCGGTCATTATATTGCACAGCAATAACCGGGAATATTATTCGGTTACCGAACGACTGTCCCTGGCGAACCTTCTCCAATACGAATCCCAGCTTTCCCCGGAACATATCAAAATCATCCGCATAATTGAAGAATACAACGACAACCAACTGCTCAAGGTATTTACAAAAAAGAAAATCAGCGCCCAGGACTTCCTTGCTTCTGTGGATGAAACCCTTCTCGACCGGCAGCTCAGGCCTTATATAGAAAAACGGCTGCTCCGCTGCATAGAGGTCCTTTCGGGAAGCGACATACCTATCTATTCAAAAAAACAAAAAAACAATATTTACGAAACCGACCGCATCCTTCTTCATGACGAAACGGCTAACGCGGTATTCAATTTCATCCGTACTCCCGAAGACCTTCAATACTTCCTCAGCGTAAGCATCGGTGACCAAAACATCCGGCTTACAGGACAGCCGGGATTCATCCTCGTGAATGATCCATGCTGCCTCATTATTAACAATAATCTTTTCCAGTTCGACGATATCGATGGCAAGAAACTCCTGCCTTTCTTTAAAAGATCTACCATTTGCATCCGGCGGGAAACAGAAAATAAATTCCTCGAATCTTTTGCCAAACCCGTGATACGTAAATACAGGGTAAATGCCACGGGTTTCAACATTGTGGATCAGCACCTGCAGCCAACCCCGGTTCTGTCGCTTGAAACAACCCTTGCGGGAATGCCAGTGTTTATGCTTCGGTTCAATTACCAGGACAAAGCTTCATACCTTGCCAATAGAAAATCGGAATTGCTGGTTACGCTCACCCATGCCAATGAGTCTGTCGAGTTTCAGCGATTAAACCGGGATTATGAATTCGAGAACCGGATTATCTCCTCCTTACTTGAAACCGGACTTGCGAATCTCGATTCTTCCTCATTCCTGCCTTTCAGGGTCAATAAATCCGAGAATATACTCCTGACCTATGACCTGGTGAGCTGGCTCAATTTCAATATGGATGAACTCAGGAAGCTTGGCGTTGAAGTGTCACAATCCCTTCCGGTCAACCGCTATTACCTTCAGAAAATGGAATTGAAGCTGAAGGTCACCGAAAATATCAGCGACTGGTTCGATATTCATGCTGTTGTTCAAATACAAGGATCAGAAATCCCGTTTATCCGTTTCAGGAACCATATTTTAACGGGACGTCGTGAATACGAACTTCCCGATGGAAGAATAGCGGTTCTTCCTGAAGAATGGTTCGCCCGCTTTAAGGACCTGTTTACTTTTGCCCGCGAAACGCAGGACCAGCTGTCCCTTGAAAAACAACACTTCCCCCTGCTTAAAGAAAGTCTCCAGGGTATCGATGGTTCTTATGCCGGAAAACTGAAGAAATGGCTCGATAATACCGCATTGCAGGATCAGCAGATTCCCTGCCAGATCACTGCGGAACTCAGGGATTACCAGAAAAAAGGCTTTGGCTGGATGTTCAAATTATATACCAATGAATTCGGAGGGTGCCTCGCCGATGACATGGGCCTTGGCAAAACATTGCAGACACTCACCCTTATTCAGCATGTGGTAAATGAAGAAAAAAACAGACAACTTGGCCCTATTGACTCGGTTTACGAGCGTCAGCTCACCATTTTCAGCTCTGCTTCGGCTGCGGATGTTAAAGCCAAACCATCTCTTGTTATTGTTCCCTCCACTCTTGTACATAACTGGATCAACGAAGCCGGTAAATTCGCACCACATCTTAAAACGGGTTATTACGGCGGTCAAAACCGCAAAACTTTCAACCAGTACTACGATAAGTACGATCTGATTATCACGTCTTACGGGCTTATCCGGAATGACCTGGAAGCCCTTAAAAGCTACGACTTCCTATATATGATCCTGGATGAAAGCCAGGTGATCAAAAACCCGCATTCGAAGACGTACAAGGCCGTGATCAGCCTTACGGCCAGGCACAGGCTGGTGCTTACAGGTACCCCGATTGAAAACTCCCTCAGCGACCTTTGGGCGCAGATGAACTTCCTGAATCCCGGCCTGCTGGGCAATTTTGAATTCTTCCGCAATCAATTTGTCACTCCTATTGAAAAAGGACGCGATCAGAAACAAACACACATCCTGCAAACGCTGATTAAACCGTTTGTCCTGCGACGTACTAAAAAAGAAGTAGCCAGCGAATTACCCGCCCTCACCCAGCAGATCATCTATTGCGAAATGTCGGAATCCCAACTGGCTTTTTATGAAACTGAAAAATCAAAGGTCCGGAATCTTATCCTTGATAACATCCGGCACCAGGGAATGGAGAAATCGTCCTTCATGATCCTGCAATCGCTGACAAAACTCCGGCAGGCAGCAAACCATCCCGCTCTCATCAGTACCCAATATGTCGAGGATTCCGGTAAACAGGATGTGATCATTGACAATATCCTGAACCTGATCGCAGAAGGTCATAAGGCACTCATCTTTTCATCCTTCGTGAAACACCTTGACCTGTATACCGCATATTGCGATAAGAACAACATTCAGTATGTCCTGCTCACCGGTGAAGTTCCGCAACAGCAGAGGGAAGCCATTATTGAAAAATTCCAGAATAATAAGAATATCCATCTTTTCTTTATTTCGATAAAGGCGGGTGGATTCGGACTTAATCTCACTTCGGCTGATTATGTATTTATCCTGGATCCCTGGTGGAATCCTGCAGTGGAAGAACAGGCGATGAGCCGTGCACATCGCATGGGACAGAAAAAGAAGGTGTTTGTGTACCGTTTCATAGCAAAAGATACAATCGAGGAAAAAATCCATCTGCTGCAGGAAAAAAAATCACAGCTTGCCGATGTCTTCGTCAATAGCAACAACCCACTTAAAGCCGGGGATCAGCAGGAGATCATGGCGCTGTTGGATTAGTGACGAGGGACTAGTGACAAGTGACAAGCAGGAAAAATCCTTTAGGGAGAGAACTTCGTAGAAGTTCAATTATTGTAGCAAGTGCAATCAGCGGCGCCAGCGTCACTCGTCACTCGTCACTCGTCACTTTCTTCAATCCCAGTTCCTTGCCCTTCTTCAGCATTAAATCAAAGGCCTCACTGAAATCGTTATGAATAGTGCCTTCAAGGATGGCATCCTTAATGGCTACCTTGATAAGGCCTACTTCACGGCAGGGACCTATGTTGAACGTCTTCATGATCAGCTCGCCATCCACCGGAGGCTGAAAATTACGGACCGCATCTTTCTCCTCTATTTCTTTCAGCTTGCTCCTCACCATTTGAAAGTTGGCAAGGAATTCCTTTACTTTCGCATCGTTCTTGGAGGTAATGTCGGCCTCGCAAAGCATCATTAAATCTTCAATATCATCACCCGCTTCAAACAACAACCTTCGAACCGCCGAATCTGTAACTTCTTCCTCCACCAGTGCAATAGGCCTGAGATGAAGCAGAACAAGCTTCTGTACATATTTCATTGACGCCCCGAGAGGCAGATGCATACGCCTGAATATTTCCGGGGTCCATTTTGCCCCTAAAAATTCATGCCCGTGAAATGTCCAACCATGCCCTTTAATGAATTTACGTGTGGCAGGCTTTGCAATATCATGCATCAGGGCTGCCCAGCGAAGCCAAAGGTTATCGGTTTTTTGCGATATCTTGTCCAGTACCTGCAGGGTATGCCTGAAGTTATCCTTATGCCCTTGCTTTTCCTTTACAGTCACACCTTTCATCTTGTCCAGTTCAGGAAATACTAACTCAAGCAAACCGCACTCTTCCATAAGGAGAAATCCCATGGAAGGCTGCGGTGACATGATCATTTTGTTGATCTCATCAATGATCCGTTCCTTTGTAATGATGTTTATTCTTTCCCGGTTGTGCCGAATGGCAGCCAGGGAAAGAGGCTCGATTTCGAACCCAAGTTGAGCAGCAAACCGTATGGCTCTCAACATCCGTAAGGGATCATCGGAATAAGTTACATCCGGATTCAACGGTGTGCGAATAATCCTGGCTTTCAGATCAGACAGGCCGTTAAAGGGATCCTGCAACGCACCAAAATCCTCTTTGTTCAGTGAAATGCTCATGGAATTAATCGTGAAATCCCTCCGGTTCTGATCATCCGCCAACGTTCCGTCTTCCACAACCGGGTTGCGTGAATCCGACCGGTATGATTCCTTGCGGGCCCCTACAAATTCAACATCCATGTCGTTTATTTTCAGAAGCGCTGTTCCAAACGTACGGTATACCGTGATTTTCCCTATTCTTCCGGCATTTTTTGCAACCCCCCGGGCCAGGTCAATGCCGCTTCCCAATACTACAATATCGATATCTTTCGACTGACGCCCAAGCAGCAGGTCACGCACATATCCTCCAATGACATACCCTTTAAGGTTCATGTCATTCAACGTATCCGAAATTGTTTTAAATATTGAATGGTCAAGGGTCAGATTCATAATTGGAATTCATCGGGGTTTGCAATCGGCACAAAAATAGTATTATTTCCACTTCAAACCTTACCTCTTCCTGAAACCGGTGCATACTATGTTGCTTCAATAAAAGAAAAATATTACTTTTGCAATTGTATTTCACTAAGGGGGTGCCTTAACAAATCGGGCTGAGATCATACCCTTAGAACCTGATCCGGGTAATGCCGGCGAAGGGATTTGGTGGCAATGAAAATCGTTGCCTCGGTATCATAAACATTATAAAAATCATGATGAAGCAGGTAATCACATTGCTTGTATTTGTCTGCCTGTCCGCGCAGACTCATGCACAGTACTCCCTTAGGGGAACAGTGACGGACAATTCACATCAGCCTCTGGCCGGGGCTCATGTCATTCTTCGAGACACGTATTTCCGGACAGTGACGGATAACGAGGGCCATTTTCAGTTTTCCGGGATTAAACCTGGCAATTATCTTTTAATGGCAAGCTTTGTGGGTTATGAAGCTAAGCAGGATTCGGTTAATATTTCCGGTGATCAACATCTGGATATTGCCTTGCAGGTGTCAGCTTTTGTTACTGATGCTGTCATCATCTCAGCGGTACGTGCTTCACAGAACACACCTACCACTTTTTCCACAATCGGAAAGGAAGAAATCGAACGGCAAAACCTGGCACAGGATCTGCCCTATCTTCTCTCCAATGAACCTTCTGTGGTTGCCACTTCAGACGCCGGCACCGGTGTGGGATATACAGGTCTGAGGATCCGCGGCAGCGATATTACCCGCATCAATGTTACCATTAATGGTATTCCGCTCAACGATCCGGAATCCCACGCTGTCTATTGGGTGGATATTCCCGATTTTGCCAGTTCGGTGAATTCCCTGCAATTACAGCGGGGAGTTGGATCTTCTACAAACGGGGCCGGCGCTTTTGGGGCATCCATGAACCTTGAAACGAATACAATCCAATCAAAACCTTCCGCTATAATCAGTGCCGCTGCAGGATCATTCGGCACTTACCGGACAACTTTCGAGGCAGGCACCGGGTTGCTCAAAAATCACTGGTATTTTGAAGGCCGTGGATCCACCATCGGCTCAGATGGATATATCGACCGTGCTTCTTCAAAGCTGAATTCATTTTTCATGCAGGGTGGTTACACTAGCGATAAAACGCTCGTCAAAGCGGTGGTTTTTGGCGGAAATGAAAAAACCTACCAGGCTTGGTATGGTATTGACGCCGCCACTTTGAAAACTGACAGGACTTTTAACTGGGCGGGGGCAGTTTTTAGCGATGACGGAGATTTGTGGTTCTATAAAAATCAAACAGATAACTATAAACAGAATCACTACCAGCTCCATATCTCTCATCAACTGTCGAAGTCGGTGAACGTAAACGTTTCCGGTCACTATACCTATGGCCGGGGATACTACGAAGAGTATGCACAGGACCAGAATTTTTCGGATTATGGCCTACCAAACCACTATTTCGGAAAGGACAGTATTTTTCAAAACAGCACTTATCGCTATTATTACCACGATACTCTTACTCAAACCGACCTCATCCGAAGACGGTGGCTCGATAATCACTATTACGGTGCCACCTGGTCGGTTCGCAGCAAACACGATAAAACGGAATTTATACTGGGAGGGGCCTGGAATAAATATGCCAACGCCCGGCATTACGGAGAAATAATTTGGGCGGAATATGCTTCCGGAACCCGACCGGGAGATGCATATTACGATAATACCGGTTACAAAACAGATTTTAATGTATTTCTAAAGGCCGGCTGGTCTCCTGTAAAAGATCTGACACTATATGGTGATGCACAGTATCGCCAGATCATATATAGAACTCACGGAATTGAAAGCGATCTGAATAACGTTGCGATAAATGAAACTTTTCATTTTTTTAATCCCAAACTCGGCCTAAGTTATTCAACCAGGGCAGGGTCACTATATGCATCCTATGGGATAGCCCACAGGGAACCCATTCGCGATGACTATACCGATGCTGCACCCGGTGAAAAACCGGAACCGGAAACGCTGGGCAATTTCGAACTGGGTTTAAGAAGATCCAATACAATCTTAAGTTATGCAGTCAATTACTTCCTTATGAATTACCATAACCAGCTGGTATTGACAGGTGAAATTAACCATGATGGCCAATATGTCCGTAAAAATACAGGTAAAAGTTATCGAACGGGAATTGAGCTTTCCGGAGGGTACAAATTAAACTCCCATTTGGAACTGAACGGAAACATTTCACTGATGAGCAGCAAAACAAATTATACAGCCGAGGATTCCCTGGGAGGTGTTACTGAATTTGATCACGTGGATATTTCATTTTCTCCCCGTATTGTGGGCGCTGCACAGCTTCGTTTGTTTCCTGTTAAAAGCCTTGAATTTGACTGGCAATTAAAATTTGTCGGCAGACAATATCTGGACAATACCGGGAATGATGATCTTTCTTTAAATGACTATATCCTTAATGATTTGCGTATCGGTTATTTATTATCCAAACAAAAATTTGGACAGATCGAATTGACTTTACTTGTCAACAACGTCTTCAATGTAAAATATGAATCAAATGGATATGTATATTATAATTCCCCTTACTATTACCCCCAGGCAGGAATAAATTTTATGGCAGGGGTTACGCTGCGATTTTAAGGGGACTATCATAAAATTATTCTTAAAATTTCTAAAAATCTCAGGCCGCTGAAACATCTATGGCATGATTTTCGTTAAGGAATAAGAGGGTTAATAATTAAAGGTTAAAATTAGGTTAAGTAGTTTTTTCAGAGTTTTTTTGATTTTAGGTTTAATGGTTAGGGTTAAAAACCGGGGATCGGTCAATCCCCGGTTTTTTACATTAAAGTGCCCCTTAATTTCACACTTCCATAAATAATCCGTCATCATAGCACAAGGAATTTAAATTTTTGCTTCTTTTGTAGTCACAATTGATCCTTACAAGTGTGCAATGGTGAGTTTATACAAAAATGTCTGGAAAAATAGTCATTCCTCGGTGTGTTCAATACGTTTTCTCAACGAAAACGATATTGAAATTATATCGGTAACTGGTTTCAAAGCAGGTGATTATATTTTATCCCACGATATGATCAATCGTATCCATAACAAAGCTGAATTTGTTGAAATCAGGTTTGTAAAGGAAGATGGTCATACCACAACCGCTTTTGAACGGCTTTCCATGCATGATTTTCAGGAACGCATTATTACTTCCTACGATCAGGAAATCACCGGTTTTGCCGTAATATCACCAGCCGATCTCACTTTCGATTCGATTCCCTCCCTTCAATTGGCTGTCAACAGGCATGTTTATATCGGCCAGGCCCTGGCATTGGTTGGTTTTCAATATGACAATCCCAGTCTCACCCTAAAATCGGGAATTCTTTCCACAGTCTTTCACCGCAACACCACCCGGTATCTGCAGTTCGACGGTTCTACAATTTGGGGAAACTCCGGCAGCCCCCTGATCGATCTGAAAACAAGTGAAGTATTAGGGATAATAGGGTATAAACTGGATAGAAAGAATAAATCCTACGAAAAATTAACCGAGATCAGCAATACCAATATAAAAAGCCTCGAAAAAGCTTTGGGCGAATTTGAAGTATCTGGTGTTGATCCTATACAGGTGCTTATCGCGTGGCAAAAACAAATTCTTCAACTGGCAGGTGAAATATATAAAGGTGCCGGCAGCGGCATTGGCATTGCCATTGATGTAAAATCCATTCGGCAGTTGCTGAAATCCTCCGAGATTGATATGGTGTAGATAGGCTGTAGACTGTTAGGCTATTAGGCTGTGGCTGTTATGGGACCGTGTCCCCCGCTGGCGGTGTAGGGGGTGGACGGTGATCCCCTAACGGGATTTTTTCTGCCAGTCCCTCGTCCCTCGTCCCTTGTCCCTCGTCCCTCTTCAGCTTTTTTTCTTCCTCAACGAATTGTAATCAATATAATACAAAATCTTAACAGATAGGCTGTTGATCTGGTCCGAATGCCATGTATTACTCAGATTGTCAAAATAATCCGGGTTTACATCTTCTCCATCCGTATAAATTGAATTCTTCCATGACAATGTAAATTCCGACCCTGGTGCAAAAATCCACCGAAAGATCATATCCACGTTAAAGGCATTGTAGTTTTGATCCTGGTTCTGCAAATAATCCGGATCCGGTGCCAGTGAACCATCTTCCTGAAGCTGGAAATATTCTTTGTTATCTGCGCCGGACCAGTAATGCCTGATACGCAAACTCAGGCTTGCGTTATTCGTAAAGGAATAAGAAGCCCGTATGGTATTTTCAATTGTTCTCACGTCACGGCGGGCAAAATAGATCGTATCCTCACTGTCGGTCTTGTCAACATATCCCCGGTCATTCATGAGGTTTTCAAACATGAATCCATAATACAACTGACATCGTCTTCCTAACCTTATATTCAAATTTACATCCCCGTCGTTCCGATATTCATCGGTTTCCGGCACCCGGGTCATGCCCAGGTCCATGTTCACATTTACAGGTTTTCGCCGGTCAGTGCTCAACCACACATTGGCACGATACCGGTAAGATGACAGGTAATACTGTCCCTCAACCCGGGGTTCATAATAGTCATGTTCATTGGCATTAAAAGAAAGATTCAGCTCCATGGCGTAATTATTCTTAAATAAAGAATAATAATTGAATCCAACCTGATTGCCAAACAAAACATTGTGCTTGTACATCCGGATATGATCCCACCATGCGTTCAAATGCATTTCCCTGAATATGCCAAAGGGTTCTATTATATTGTAATTGATGTATGACTCTGTAACCATGTCATTGTTGCGTTGCAGGTATCCCAGGTCATTTGGATTGTATTTATCGGAGTGGATCAATTCAGAAATACCGTAAAGCAATTTCCCGCTGTTCTTGTCAACACTTAACCCGCTGAAAAAACCCGTTTCCTTGCCGTTTTCATTTCGCGTACTTATACCTCCTTTTCCTTTTATTGCAAAGGTCTTCTTCTTATTCCTAATCTGGAAATCTGTTGCGGTAACATTTGCCCTGAACGGATCATTAAAGAGGGTCATATTGGTGTTAATCAGGCTGAAATACGAATTGTTTTTCAGTGATTTATCAATTACGGCAACATTATAGTTTGAATAGGGCTGCACCTCTATTTTTCGCTCCACCCCGGTTATGCTGTCTCTCACTTTAGCAAAAGACGGAACCGAAATGGCATTCAGCATCCCGAGTCCCCATCCCGAAGGAGTACGCCCGGATACTTTTGTGGCATTTATTAATTGCGTCTCAGTGGGATTATAGATGACCTTCTCGGCCGCAACCAATTCTTCTTCCGGTTTTTCGGAATAGAAAGGGGTAGAACCAATACGACGGGAATAAAACACATCGGCACGCTGGAAAAGCTCAGTACCTTCTGTAAAAAACTGTCGTTTCTCGTCGTAATATATTTCATAGGGCGACAGATTCAACTGCTTGTCATCGGATTGTATTTGGCCGAAATCAGGAATAAGCATCATGTCCAGCGTAAAACTCTCACTGATGCCATATTTCAGATCCATTCCTCCCTTGTAGGTATACTCGGGCGATGATCCATCTCCTTTGAATTCCGTATAGGCAGCTGCATATGGACTTAAAGAAAGCCTCACCGGGGGTCTGATATCCTTGATTCCGGTAAGCTGCCCTTCCTGGTGAATAAAACCGGATACCTCCCGGTTCAGAAAATTCCATGAATTATTGGAATTATACCTCCGGATATTCCTGAATATATTGAGTCCCCAGGTCCCCCCGCCCTTTTCAGGAAAACGAAGCGCTGAATAGGGTATCCGCATTTCTACGATCCACCCTTTGTCAGTAACCCGTGTTTTGCTCTGCCACACTGCATTCCAGTTCTCATATTCGTTATCGTATTCCGCCTTGATGGCCTTCAGATCGGTCTGCACTCCGGCCGGCGTTATGAAAAAACCATAGGCCAGCTGCCCCTGGTTATAAGGATCAAAATATATTCCGAAGTAATCCGAACTGCCGATATTATCTCTTTCCGAAAAAAAATTATATATGCTGTCGGGAGCACTGTCATACATCATAGCACCTACGTAAATGGCGGTCTGATCATAAAAAATGCGGACTTCGGTTGGTTGAAATGAGGGCTTTCCATTATAAGGCTGTATCTGCAGAAAATCAACCGCTGCCTTTGCCTGTGCATAAACCGGTTCATCCAATATACCATCAATCGTGAGAGGTGTAGAAATATAAAGAGCTTCCGTGGTTTTTTTCTCCTGGGCAGAAAGAAGGGTCGCAACAAGCAGGACCAGGATGGTAAAAGTTAATTTCATAAGGACTTAAAACAATTGTATCAGTAATCAAAACATTTCTGTGCATAATTACGTGAAAAAACCATTGCTGCTGCTTTGTTCAACAGAAACAATTGTTAAAAAGAGAAGTTTATTTTATTAGGGGTTTAGGGGTTTAGGGGTTTAGGGGTTTAGGGGCTAGTTTTTGTGTAATAATTCATAATTCATCATTCATAATTCATAATTCATAATTCATAATTCATAATTCATCATTCATAATTCATCATTCATAATTCATCATTCATAATTCATCATTCATAATTCATCATTCATAATTCATTCTCCAATTAACAAATAATCCTTGCCTGCTGAAGCAATACTCTTTACGGTAATAGTTTGGAAGTAGTTTTTCGCCGGTTGCGTGTTTGCAAATTCCACGGGTACATAGTTTTCACCATATCCCCTTGCCTTTCCATCCGTAATGTTTTCTACAAGTACCGTTTGCGTTAATCCTTCAAAATGCCTTCTGTAATTTAGTTTATTGGCAGAAGCAAGATTCCTGACTGCTGTGCTTCGTTCATTTTTGATTTTTGAAGGGATCTGCCCCTCCATTCGGGCCGCACGTGTACCTTCCCTTATGGAATACCTGAACGTATGAACATGGCTGAAGCCCACTTCACGTATTACTTTGCAGGTTTCTTCAAAATCCTCTTCGGTTTCGCCTGGAAATCCCACCATAATGTCGGTTGTAAAATTGAATAGCGGAAACCGGTACCTTAGCTGATCTACAATAGTCATATATAAAGGAAGCGTATACACACGCCGCATCTGCATGAGAATCCGGTCCGACCCGCTTTGAAGGCATAAATGCAAATGGGGACATAATTTTTCATGCGAAAACAGGTCATAAAGCTGTTTGCTAAATCCCTCGGGTTCAATGGATGAAATCCGTACCCTGAAGTCTCCTTCAAGCGATACTATTTTTTCAAGTAACCCGGTAAATGTAAGTCCATCCTGGTTATAACGGCTGATGTTCACTCCTGTGAGCACTATTTCCTTATATCCCAAATCAATGACCTTCCGGATGTTTGCCAGGATATCCTTTCCGGGACGGCTGACCGCCCTGCCCCGGACCATCGGTACAATGCAAAAGGTGCAGAAATTATCACATCCGTCCTGGATCTTGATCATGCTCCGTGTGTGAAAACTTTTTTCAGCTACGGTAAAACCGAATATATCCTCCTTAAGCAATCCCGGAGCATGGATCTCATGGTTAAAATGTGCCTCAACGAGCGGCAGAATGCTGGCTTTGTTTTTATTATTCACCACGTATGCCACATCACCTCGGTTTTCAAGATATTCCTTCTGGCTTTCCGCCATGCATCCTGTAACCACTACAAGGGAACCCTCTTTTCCATGAACCGCCTGGCTGATCGCACTACGCGATTTATGATCCCCCGAGTTTGTAACGGTACATGTATTAACAACATATACATCGGCAGGCTCGTTAAACGGCACAATGTCATAGCCGGTTTTATAGAAATCGGTCAGCACCGAATCGGTTTCAAACTGGTTCAGCCTGCAACCCAGTGTTTTAAATGCCACTCTTCTTTTCATAACGATACAAGGGATGGACTTTCCTGGCTTACCAGGTCACCTTCAATTGAATAGGGGGCTGCACCCGTGACCTGAAGCCATACAAAACCGCCTGGAAGAACAGTTTCTTCCGCTGCAAACCTGACCACAATACGACCTTCCGTAAGTCCTGACATATATCCTGGCTTGCGGTCATAGCCTGTAACCAGTATCTTTAGTTTCTTTCCAACCAGTGACTGGTTATACGGCAGGGTATGTTTTGTAAGTTCCTCTGTTAAAATATGCAGGCGTTGCTTTTTTACCGCCATGGGAATATCATCCTCCCAGCGGGAACTGGCAGCTCCCGGACGGGGCGAATAAATGGCAATATAGGCCATATTAAAATGAATGGTCTCCATTGCCTTTCGGGTATTTTCGAATTGCTCTTCCGTTTCACCCGTAAATCCTACGATAATATCCGTAAATAGGGTTGCCTGAGGAAGTAATCTTTGAATGGAATCAATGATACGGGAATAATCGGCCATGGAGTGTTTCCGGTTCATCCGGATCAGCACCTTGTTGTCGCCCGATTGAAGGGGAAGATGTATCTGCTTGGCCAGACAGTCATATTCTGCAATTGCTTCAAGCACCTCATCATTCATATCCCGTGGGTGGGGGGATGTAAAATAAACCCAGAATTCATGCCCTGATATCCTTCCAAATTCACCGATCTGCTTAAGCAATCGCGGAAAACTGATCTCAGCCCCATTTTTATCGAGTCCGTATGAATTTACATTCTGGCCAAGAAGTGTGATGGATTTATACCCTTTGTCCACAAGCTGTTTTAACTCCTCCATGATTTCTCCTGAAGGCCGGGATATCTCCCTTCCCCTCGTATAGGGTACCGCGCAAAAGGTGCAGAATTTGTCACAACCATTCTGGATGGGAATATACGCCTCAAATTCCGATAGATAGGATGGTTGCAGTTTCCAGAAATCCCGTATTCCGGTTTCCGGTCTCAAAACCTTGCCACCAGCTTCCTGCACACTGCCTCCTGCCACCTGCCACCCGCCTGCCGCCTTTTGCCTTCTGCCACTACCTACCGCCACTGGAGTGATTACTCCGTACTGCCTTATCATATCCGGAAAATCAGGAAGTTCACTCATCGTGAATACAAGGTCGAAAAGTTTTAGAAACTTAACTTTATCGGCCGGTAAAATACATCCGGAAACAAAAGTCAACAGGTTTTGCCTGTTTTTCCTTTTGTTCCAACGTGCAATACGGGAATATACCTTGTCAATTGATTTTTGCCGTACCGAACAGGCCAAAATGCCAAGAAGGCTTGCCTCTTCTTCCTCATCGGTCCACTGGTAACCCATCCCCTCGATCATGGTACGAACGCGTTCGCTGTCGGATTTATTCATCTGGCAGCCAAGCGTCAAAATATGATATTTCATCGATACATCAATAATAAATCCTCAGAAATAGACTTCCGTCTTGATGTTTCCCGATGGAAACCCGCGTGAAGTCAGTAAATCGTAGACATCATAAATCATGTCACAATTTCCGCAAAGATATACCATTGTATCTATTTTCAGCTCTTTTTGCTTAAGGTAATCGGTTACGCGACCATGAAAATCTCCCCCGCTGTCGCGACTGGTACAGAGTATGTGGCGGTCGCCGGGGAAGGCAAAGGATTCATAAGCTTCTTTCCCAAACCGTACACCATGAAGAAGGGTATAGTTCAGTCCGGGTATTGAACCCGCCAGGCTGTGAAAAGGCGCTATTCCCGTACCTGTGGCTATAAAAAGATATTCTGTGTCAGCAACAAGTTTCTCGTCTACCGTAAAATATCCGAAAGGTCCGTCCACTTCAAGCAATTCACCCGGTATCAACTTGCTTAATTGTTTAGAGACTGCCCCTGTTTCCACTTCTTTTATTAAAACCTCCAGGGCATTATCCTGCTCCGTGCTGTAAATCGAATATTCACGAACCTGGTTGTTGCCGGGTATTCCCAGGGTGATGTGTTGTCCGGCCCGAAAAGGCATACCGTTGCGATCAAAACGTATTACGTATGTATCCTCTGTTAAATATCTGATTTCATGCAATCTGTAAATCTTTCTCATTGCGATTGTTTCAACGGCAGGCGGCGTCGACTGCAAATTTCGAATAATGCTGTTCTTGCCTGCCTGATTTTTTGGGTGCATATGCATTGTGAGATATTTTAAATTTTACCTCATTAACAACCAAAAAGAGGAATTTGTTTTTTACACGCATGAATCGCTTCTATTTTCAGTTATTTTTGTATCACATATCTATACAAACTTGATATATCCATCCAATTTCGAAATTAAAACCGGATTTGACCAGGTAAGGGAACTGGTTAAAGACCAGTGCCTGTTCCCTCCCGGCCGGCAAAAAGTGGATGAAATCCGGTTTATTACTAATTCTATTGTCCTGAAAGAGATATTGGGTCAAACTGCAGAATTCAAACATATCTGTGTTTTTGAGGAAAACTTTCCGACCGACAATTTTCATGATCTGACCCCGGGTTTAAAAAAAGCACGAATTGAAGGCACTTACCTTTTAACTGAAGAAGTGTATGACCTCAGGCGCTCTCTGGAAACCATCAAGGGAATTCTCCGGTTTTTTAAAAATACCCCTCATGAAAAATACCCGCTTCTGAAAAAGCTGGCGGGTAACATAAAATATTACAGTTATGTGGATGAGCGCATGGATGCCATCCTGACAAAACAAGGCCGGATCAGGGATAATGCCTCTCCTGAATTGCGGAGGATTCGCGGCGATATTGTTCAGAAACAGGCATCGGCAGGCAAAAAAATACAAAGTCTATTGAAAAAAGCAATGGATGATGGTTTCATTGAGAAGGACACAACACTGTCGATACGAAATGGACGGCCGGTAATTCCCGTGCCTGCAGCTAACAAAAGGAAGATCAGCGGCATCGTGCACGACGAATCGGCAACAGGCCGGACTGCCTACGTGGAACCGGCAGAGGTGGTTGAAATGAATAACGAGATAAGGGAACTTGAAATCGCCGAAACCCGGGAAATCGTCAAAATATTGATCGGCTTTACAGATTCCATACGGCCCTATATTGATGACCTTCTGGCAACTTATGATTTTCTTGGTATGATTGATTTCATCCGTGCCAAGGCTCTATTTGCCATAAAAATCGATGCAGGCTTGCCGGCACTTGTCGACAGCCCCGGAATCCGCTGGAAACAGGCTATCCATCCGCTGCTCCTCCTGCATCTTAAAAAAGAAGGAAAGGTGGTAGTGCCCCTTGATCTTTGCCTTGATGAAAAGAATCGTATCCTCCTCATCTCAGGTCCCAATGCTGGAGGAAAATCGGTATGCCTGAAAACAACGGGACTTCTCCAGTACATGCTGCAATGCGGGTTGCTGATCCCTATGGTGGAAAGCTCGGAAGTCGGAGTTTTTAGCGATATCCTGCTCGATATCGGTGATGAGCAATCCATTGAAAATGACCTCAGCACCTACAGTTCCCATATTCTGAATATGAAAAACTTCTTGCGCCATGCTTCGCCATCAAGCCTGATCCTGATCGATGAATTTGGTACGGGAACAGAACCCCATATCGGGGGCGCCATAGCCGAAGCCATCCTTGAATCGCTTAACACGAAGAAAACATACGGGGTGATCACCACCCACTATTCAAACCTCAAACATTATGCCTCAGGAGCAGAAGGATTGATTAATGGCGCTATGCTTTTCGATTCAGGTAAAATGAAACCCCTTTTCAAACTTGAAATAGGAAAACCGGGAAGTTCTTTTGCAATTGATATTGCCAGGCAAATCGGACTTCCGGCCGATATCCTCGACAAGGCATCGGCGAATGTGGGTGAAGACCATGTTAATTTCGACAGGCATCTAAGGGAAATCCTTCGCGATAAACGGTATTGGGAAGAGAAACGGGACCGGATCAAGGTTTCAGAAAAACGACTTGCTTCTATGCTTGAACAGTATGAAACGGAACTCGGACAAACCAAAAACATGCGGAAAGAAATCCTGGAAACAGCCCGCAAAGAAGCCGCTGATCTTTTGTCAAATGTTAATAAAGAAATTGAAAAAACCATCCGGGTAATTCGCGAAACCCAGGCGGACAAGGATCAGACAAAGGAAGCAAGAAAAGGACTGGAAGAATACCGTAAAGGTATTCCGGATGAAAGCATGCCGGGTGAATTAAAACTCGAAGGAAAGATCGGTGAGGTGCATAAACAGGTAAGGAAGCTCAGGCGTGAACCTTTTATGACAGAGACGCCGGTCCAGTCCGGTGAAAACAAGGTGATCACGGCCGGCGATGAGGTGATTATTAAAAGCCTCGGTATGCAGGGTGATGTCCTGGAAATAAACGGGGAGAATGCCCTGGTTACTTATGGCGAAAGCATGATCACCTCGGTAAAACTCTCAAATCTTGAAAAACAGGAAGCCAGGAGACCCGGCTCTTCACGCAATTCAACCAGACCAGCCCGTTTCGACTGGAGCTTAAGCCAGCGAAAACTCAATTTCAAACCGGATATCGATATTCGTGGCAAACGCGGTGAGGAAGCGGTGGACCTGGTAAGGCGACTTGTTGATGATGCCACCGTTGTCGGGGTTTCGGAACTTAGGATCCTACATGGCAAGGGAAACGGTATCCTGAAAAACATGGTTCGCGAATATCTCAATTCGCTTGATATTGTGCAGTCCTGCCGTGATGAACATGTGGAAAGGGGCGGAGCGGGAATAACCCTTGTAACGCTTGATTTCTGAAACTATGCCATCAGCATCGGAAATAATCCTTATAAGTCCTGCCCTTTCAAACCGGTTGGAATATATATGCGAATTTATTTCATCCCGCCTGCAAGTGGATGTTAAAATAATTCCGGCAGATCAGTTCACAAAAACCGAAATTTCTTCAGGGCAGATCATCCTGAATTATGGCTCACAAGCTGTTGAGGGATATTTTACTGTTTTCTCAAACGGCCTGATGTTCGAAACAGGCATCAGTCAGAAGGAAACTGCGCATTTCCGACAGGAAGGACAAATGTACATTTTTCCCGCCCCTGCGGGATTCGATTTACCGTTTGATTTGTTCTCTGCCTGTTTTTTTCTGCTGTCACGATACGAGGAATATCTTCCCTTTATCCCGGATTCCTACGGGCGTTTTGAGGCAGACCAGGGCCTCGCCTTCCGCAATGGGTTCCTTGAAGAGCCGGTGATTGATCAATGGCTCCTGCTTTTTAAAATATTAATACGACAAAAATTCCCCCAACTTGTATTTCCGAAAGGAAAATTCCATTTTATCTCAACGTTTGACATCGACAATCCATGGGCTTTCCTGTATAAAGGACCTGCCCGGAATATAGCAGGAAGCCTGAAGTCCCTTTTGCAGGGGCGTTATTCCGACTACCGGCTAAGGACATCCGTGCTCAGAGGTATTTTACAGGATCCGTTTGATAACTATGAGTATATACGGAACATGGAATTAATATACAATTTCAGCTCGGTCTTCTTTTTTTTATTGGGCGATTATGACCGGAAAGATCCAAATTTTGCCTGGAATAAGAAAGCCTTTAAAGACCTGGTTCAGAATATCCGGAAAGACCATAGAACCGGTATCCATCCGTCCTTCCGATCAAATGAACATAGCCGGCTGCTTCCGGTTGAATACAAAAGATATTTTTCCATCCTGGGAGAACTTCCATCAATCAGCCGCCAGCATTTTCTGATCCTTACTTTACCGATGACATACCGCCGTCTCATTGAAATGGGAATAAAGGAGGATTACTCAATGGGATATGCTTCCTATCCTGGATTCCGGGCGGGCACAAGTTCACCGTTTTATTTCTATGACCTGGCTTCCGAGAACTCGACAGAACTCATGCTTTTTCCTTTTGCCGTAATGGATGTGACATTACAGCAATACCTTTCGCTTACTCCCGGTGAAGGCATTGATCGAATTATAAATCTTATCCAGCAGGTGAAACAGGTTGAAGGAACATTCACGAGCCTTTGGCATAACGAATCCCTCTCAGAGCAAGGAATATGGAAGGGATGGCGGAAGGTGTTCGAGGGTATGGTTCGACAATTAACAATGAACAATGAACAATGAAAAGTGAATAGTGAAAAACTAAAAGATAAAAGTGAAAATGAAAAACGGCCCCGAAGGGGTCAGATCTCAATAACCGTGGGTGCAACCCACGGGCAACCATCAACCTCCAACTAAAATGATCCGCTACACCCTCCACCCTTCTATCGACAAGCAAAAATGGGATGCATGTATCACAAATTCCATGAACAGGATGCCCTACGCCCTTTCCTGGTGGCTTGACGTTGTTGAGCCCCGGTGGGATGCACTTATAATGGGTGATTATGAAGCCGTTATGCCTCTGACATGGAACCGGAAATTTGGCATACCCTATTTATATCAACCTTTTTTTACGCAACAACTGGGTGTTTTTTCGCCAAAGGAAATCAATCCCAAACAGACCTGTGATTTTTTGGCCGCAATCCCTGAACGATTCAAATACATTGATATCAATCTTAATTCTCAAAATTATTTGAATTGCAAGGATTTTCAGCCAAGGCTAAAAAAAAACTATACGCTGGATTTATCGCCTTCGTATGATAAACTATTTGCCAGCTATCATAAGAGTTTCCGTAGAAATATAAGCAAGGTGACAAGTAGTGATTTATCTGTTAAACCGGGTCCGGATGCATTCGTTTTTGTCAATTTTATTCAAAACTGCCTGAATGAAAAACTGGCCGCTGTAAAGAAAAATTTCTATGAAAAAATGCAAAAGATTATAGACCAAACACTTCGTAATGGAACGGGCAAAATATTGGGAGCTTATGATCTGAACGGGAATCTGCTGGCAGCAGGCTGGTTTATCGAATCATCCGGCCGTTATACGCTTCCTGTTTCCGCATCCACTCCGGAAGGCAAGAAACAACTCGCAATCTACCTCTTAATTGATCATGAAATAAGACTAAAAGCAGAATCAGGCCTGATCTTCGATTTCGAAGGTTCAAATATTCCCGGTATCGCTTATTTCAATTCCGGTTTTGGCGCTAAGGAATCAACTTATCCCGCAATTTTAAAAAATAATCTACCCTGGATCCTGAGGCTTTTTAAAAGGTGACGAGGGACGAGGGACAAGGGACGAGAAGGAAAAATCCCGTGAGGGATTGCCTATGGGTAGGAAGAGGATATTCTGTCTACCCCCCCTACCCCCGCCAGCGAGGGATATCGGCCGTTTCCTTACCAGTAAAACATGGTCCCGTCCGATTTTCGGTTGACCGGTAAGGACGCCTTGGCATAAGGAAACCGGGCAGCGCTTTCTTCATCAATATCAACTCCAATACCCGGGTTGTCATTGATATAAAGATATCCCTTGTGAAGATGATAATTAACTTTGAATACTTCGTTCACAATATCACTGTGCGGCATATGCTCCTGGATTCCAAAATTATTAACGGCCACATCGAAATGCAGGGAGGCTGCAAGGCTTACCGGAGAGAGATCGGTAGCACCGTGGAACCCGGTTTGAATATGGTAAAACGAGGACATCGCCATCACTTTCTGCAAATGGGTGATCCCGCCCCCGTGCGACACCGGCATCCGTATAAAATCAATCAGTTGTTCCGTTATCAGCGTTGTATAATCATACCCGGTATTAAATACCTCACCTATCGCAATGGGAGTATGCGAATGCTGCCTGATCAGGCGAAGACCTTCCTGTAACTCGCCGGAGACCGGGTCCTCGAGCCAGAACAAATGATATGGATCAAGCTCATGCGCCAGTCGGGCTGCCTCAACCGGGGTACATCGGTGGTGGACATCATGCAACAGGTGAATTGAATCACCGACAGCAGCTCGTATTTTTTCAAACAGATGAGGTACAAAATTCAGGTATTTTGAGGTATCCCAATGCTGTACAGGGGGCAACCCCTTTTCGGCCGGTTCGTAAAACCCGGAATCTTTTGAAACGCCATAGGCATGGGTAATCCCAGGAATTCCACACTGAATCCGGATTGCCTCGTACCCAGCCTCAGTGGCACTTTGCGCTTTTTCAATTGTTTCATTCAGATCATGACCGTTTACATGGGCATATACGAGCACCCGGTCACGACTTTTGCCGCCTATAAGATTATAAAGCGGCGTGTTCAGCATCTTACCCTTGATATCCCACAAGGCCATATCAATCGCCGATATGGCCGCCATGCTTACTGAACCTCTTTTCCAGTAAATACCGCGATAAAAATAATGCCAGATGTCTTCCGTATTCCGCGGATCCTGGCCGATCAAGGCCGGAATGCAGTAGTTTTCAAGAAAAGAAACAACTGCCTTTTCCATCCCGTTGAGGGTGGCATCCCCCAACCCATATATTCCCTCGTCGGTAAATATTTTAAGGGTGACAAAATTTCTCCCGGGACTGCAAACAATCACTTTGGCATTTGTAATTTTCACGGCGGTAAAGTATTAAAATGAAGTAACCATTCATTAAAAGCCAATTGAATTTCCCCCGTCAACAGGCAGAATTACGCCGCTTATATAGGCGGCGGCATCTGATACAAGAAACCACGCTGCCTCAGCCACCTCAACCGGTTCGCCCAGGCGACCCATCGGTGTGCGGGAAAGAACTTTATGCATCCGTTCCGGATCATTATCAAGCGCAGTTGAAGACATGTTGGTGCGGATAAACCCCGGGGCAATGCAATTAACCCGTATTCCAAAGGGGGACAACTCAACAGCCATGGCCCGGGTCATGCCCTCAATGGCGGATTTTGAGGCCGTATAGGCAATCACTTGCGGTATCCCATATCTCGCTGCCATGGAACTAATGTTCAGAATGCATCCGCGGCCCCTATTCTTCATGTGCCCTGCTACTTCACGGGTGAAAGCGAAAACCGATGTCTGGTTGGTTAATAAAACGCGCTGGAAATCCTCGTTTGTCACATCCAGCAAGGCTTTTTTTAAATGAATTCCCGCGTTGTTTACAAGAATATCAACAGGGCCGTGCTTTTCAACTATGGAACCGACTGTTTCGGGTATTTCGTCAAGCCTCGTAAGATCAAAAGGAACATAACCGGCAAGAGGGCCCAGATTCCGGCATGCTTCTTTTAACCTGGATTCATCCCTTCCAATAAGGATAGTATGAATCTTCTGCTCAGTAAATTTATGAGCTATCGCAAAACCCAAACCAGAACCACCTCCTGTAATGATAGCCGTTTTTTGAGTAAGTTTATTTTCCATTCTGTTGAATATTACGCAAATTAAGAACAAAAAAGCTTAATTTAGGAATTACAATAAATTAAAATGCAGGATAAAACATTCCTTAAAATTTGCCTTCCCCTTCTGTTAATTCCTTTCATCGGCAAATCACATGCAGACGCGGAATCACAAAGGTTGCACAACCCATTGGATACTGTATCAAAAGAATGGGTTATTACAAGTGACACTCTGGATGGATTTTGTATTTCTTCCCCTCGCGGATCAGCGCCGATGGTGATCAGTTCCACTGATTTTCCCGGTGCCATAAGGGCCTTTAAAGATTTGCAGCGTGACATAAAAGTCGTTACAAATAGAAATCCCACGCTATATATAGATACGGTTCCCCGGCAGAGAAAAATTCTCATCGCCGGCACTATGGGTAGTCCTATAATTGATAATCTCGTAAATTCAGGACTCCTGACTTCAGACATCAACGGAAAATGGGAAACCTTCACCATTCAGGTCATCAAAGATCCATTCCCCGGTGTTGATGAAGCCCTTGTAATTGCAGGAAGCGACAAGAGAGGTACTATTTATGGAATCTATGAACTCTCAAAAAAAATTGGAGTTTCCCCCTGGTACTGGTGGGCTGATGTTACCCCCGAACACCGGGATGTATTATGCATTAAAAGAGGTATATATTCCAATGGCCCACCGTCAGTGAAGTACCGGGGGATTTTCCTGAATGATGAAGCCCCTGATCTTACCAACTGGATTTATGCGAAATTCGGAACAATACCTCCGGGAGATAATCCTCCAATTCCAAACGGCGTGGCCAATTACAATCATGAATTTTATACAAGGGTGTTTGAACTGATCCTCCGGCTGAAAGGGAATTACCTCTGGCCTGCCATGTGGAATAACGCCTTCAATGAGGATGATTCCCTTAATCCGCGCCTGGCGGATGAATACGGCATAGTGATGGGCACATCGCACCAGGAGCCCATGCTTCGTGCACAAAAGGAATGGGACCGGCGTTACCAGGCCACTTTGGGCAGCTGGAACTACCTGAAACACGGGGATACTCTGCGGCAGTTCTGGAGAGAAGGAATACGCAGGAATAAACCGTATGAAAGCATTATCACGCTGGGCCTCCGTGGTGCCGATGATACCGAAATGGCCCCCGGCGGCCCGGATGCGAACCGCAGTCTCCTTGAGGAAATCGTGAATGTTCAGCGCGCTATAATTGCCGGTGAAATTAACCAGGATGTGACCCGTATACCCCAAATGTGGTGCCTTTACAAAGAAGTGCTCGACTATTATAAGGCAGGAATGCGTGTACCGGATGATGTTACCCTTTTATGGGCTGAGGATAACTGGGGCAATGTCCGCCGGCTGCCAACAAAAAATGAATTAAACAGGGCCGGCGGCGCAGGAATTTATTACCACTTCGATTACCATGGCGGCCCCCGCAGTTACCAATGGATCAACAGCAATCCAATTCCCAAAATCTGGGACCAGATGTCGCTTGCCCGACAGTATGGTGCCGACCGGATATGGATTGTAAATGTCGGGCACCTGAAAGGCTATGAATTTCCCCTTGAATTCTTCCTTAACCTGGCATGGTATGCAGACAGCCTTACACATGACAATCTTGAAGAATACACCCGCATGTGGTCAGCTGAACAGTTTGGCGAAGCCTACTCCCAGGAGATTGGTGATATCATTTCAAAGTATTCCAAATACAACGGCCGTCGAAAGCCTGAACTTCTGGCTCCGGATACATACAGCCTGGTAAATTATCGTGAAGCTGAAAATGTCGTGGGCAATTTCCAGCTTTTGGCTGCACGTGCTGAAGAAATATATAAAGTTATGCCTGAAAACAAACGGGATGCCTTCTACCAGCTGGTGCTTTTTCCAACTAAAGCCAGTGCTTTGGTTAATGATTTGTATGTTTCTGCAGGCAAAAATCAACTCTATTTTAAGCAGGGCAGAACAAGTGCAAACGTTATGGCACTGAGAACAAGGATGCTGTTTCAGGAAGATACCAGTTTAATGGCTTACTATAACAACGTTTATGCCGGAGGAAAGTGGAAACACTTCATGGATCAGCCACACCTGGGCTATACAGGTTGGAGAGATCCTCCGCAAAACAACCTCGAAGCAATTGAACTAAAACAGGCAAAGCCCTTTGATAAGCCCGTGATGGGTGTCGGAATTGAGGGATCGGACAAATCCTGGCCCAAAGAAACCGAACAGGCAACTTTCCCGGAATTTGATGCTTTTAACAGGCAATCACGGTATGTCGAAATTTTCAATAAGGGCGAAGGGGGATTTTCATTTCGCATAGCAACCAAAAACAAATGGTTAAATATCAGTGAAAAACAGGGAATCGCAAACCCCGACAAACGCATATGGATCAGCATTGACTGGGAAAAAATGCCGAAAGGAAAGACAAATGGAATGTTGGTCATTTCGGGGGCTTCAGAGGAAGTACGGGTGAATGTGAATGTCAATAATCCAACAGACCCTTCTCTCACAGAAGTGGAGGGTTTCGTGGAAAACAACGGATATGTTTCCATGGAAGCTGAACATTATACAAAGAAGACTGATGGCGCACGTCAAAGCGGGTGGAAAAGAATTGAGGATTACGGGCATACCCTTTCCGGTATGCGCGCCTATGCCACGGCTTATGATTCCGTGGTACCCGGAATAAATGCCCCCTGCCTTGAGTACCGAATGTTTTTATTTACTTCGGGCGATATGGAAGTAAATCCGGTTTTTGCACCTTCCCTGAACTTCATGCCCCACCGTGATGTTCGATATGCGATCAGTTTTGACGATGAAGAGCCGAAGGTTATTACGCTTATTCCCCGCGATTATGACGCCAGAAACGGCAATACCGATTGGGAACAATGTGTCAGCGATAATTCAAGAAAAGGATCCAGTTTCCACTCCATTAGCAAGCCTGGGTATCATACCCTAAAAATATGGATGGTAGATCCGGGATTGGTGCTGCAAAAGATTGTCGTTAATACAGGAGGCGTAAAACCAAGCTACCTGGGACCACCGGAAAGTTTTCGAAAATGAATTGAAGATGTGAAAATTTGAACTATTTCATGACCGCAGGGAATAAAATTATCGCGTTCCGCCTGCATGACGGGGGTCATACCCCGGTCCCAACCGGCATGTCCCAGTCATGCAGTCATGCAGCATCATGCAATCATGCAGTCATGCAGTCAATTACGACAACTGTATCAGCGTCAGCGTCACTAGTCACTAGTCACTAGTCTTCATTGTTCATTCTTCACTTCCTGAACCCTCATCTTCCAAAATTGCGCAAAATCCCTCCTTGGCTGGCGACACATATACACCGTTGTTCCAAATTCCCTGGCGTACGGATTTTTAATTCTCCCGGCAACAATGATGTTTGCAAACAGTGAATCCACATCACCGCCCAGTTCATCGTTTACATACATGAAAATATCTTTTTTCCTGCTGATTGTATCCGGTATCCACAATCGGTAAGCGTCGGAAAAACTCACCGATTCAGGAAGTCCGTGACATCTTCCGCATAAATCCACCGCTCCTGCCTGTCCGTAATTTTCGCAGTAAATCATTAGCCGATTCTTATCCTGGATTGTATCACAGGCCTTTATCATAATAGATCCCAATTCATCCCAGCCTAACATATCCGCATAATCCTGGGGCAAAGGGTGCATCCTGCCATCTTCCCAGCGAACAAGCGCCTCCCCGCCCATTTTAGCGGGAACTTTGCTGAAATATGAGACCAGCCGGGGAACCGGCATAAATGGAATTGCCCCTGGCAAAAGGGGAATCGTAAGCAAAATGAGAATTATGATAAAGAGAATCTGCGAAACATTCCTCTTTAAAGATCCCTCCCAGGAAACACCCCCGGCGGCGAATAGTACCGGGTACAAACCCGCCATATAGTAGCTCTTCCCGCGCAAGATCAAAAAGATCAGCAATATTGCCACATAGGTATACCCGAATACCCTGAATTTTTTAGCGTTTCCCGATCGGATCAGCCATATCAGACCTGCCACCCAAACAACGGCGCTGACCGTAAACATCAGAAGCTGATCAACGATAATATTCATTCGTCTCACATTCACCAGCTGGGTTTCCTTAAGCTCCTTCATATGTTCCAAAACGGGAAAATCATGTAAATACTGCCATATTAGGTTCGGCATGAGTACAAGAATGGCAATGAGCACGGCCAGCCATGCATACCTGTTAATCCATAATTTTCTGTAAATAGTAGGTATAACTGCAAGGGCCAGTCCGGCTGCCAGAAAAATGACCATGTATTTATTCAGTAAGCCAAAACCAAAGGCAAGTCCTACAAGGATAAGATAAACCGGCTTCTGGCTGTTAACGTACCGCAAAAAGAAATACAGGATAAGGGACCAGAAAAGAATGTCGAAACACACGGGCTGGAACATTGAAAAGGCACGCATGAAAAGAAGCGACACTGCCAGGGAGATACTTGCCAAAACCTGGGCAAATTTTTTGCCGCCCATTTCCCGCGTCATCAATCCGGTTATGACAACCAGGAGTGCGCCGGCAGCGGCAGGAAATAAGCGCAACGCAAAAAGGGTGTCTCCCGGTAAAAGCTGCGATAGATAACTGATAAATCCGATCAGGGGCGGATTTGACCAGTACCCTGCTGCCAGATGCCTGCCCAGGGCGAGGTAAAGCAATTCATCACGATGAAAACCGAGGGTGTTATAGGTTGCTATGTGCAATACAAACGAGAGAACTGCGATAAGGACAATCCAGAATACATCCGGTATTTTATGGTTTGGTGTTTTCATCGTATGAGTCATTGCGGGTTATGAAATTTACGGTTTGATGTAACTGATAAATAAAATCATGCGTAAAAGCATTTACAATTTTAATAATAAATGAAATGATAAGATCCATTCTTTGCCTGATTTTCTTTCTGCCCTTAATGGCATATTCCCAGGATAAACAGGGATGCGTATTTGGGAATTGTGAAAATGGAAAGGGAACCTATCGATACTCCAACGGGTTTTCTTATGAGGGCGGCTTTGTGAATGGTCTGCGTGAAGGCCGCGGCATGTTGAAAGGAAATGATGGCAGCTCCTATGACGGTATGTGGGTGAACGATAAATTTCAGGGACAGGGCACGTATATTTGGTCTGATGGCTCAAAATATATCGGGGCATGGCTGCAGGGAGTGCAAAATGGGTATGGCATTTACTTCTATCCAAGCGGCGACAAATATACCGGCTACTTCAAAGATAACCTGTTCCAGGGCCAGGGTAAATATACCTGGGCTAATGGCACAAGCCAGAGCGGCACTTATGAAAAAGGTGAACTGGTAAAGAAGTGACGAGCGACGAGGGACGAGGGACAAGTGGAAATCGTCTCTCACGCTATCGCCAATAAACCTTGTTTCCCATCATCGTAGATGATCAAATATTTTAGAAAGATGTTCCGCTTGCATAAGATCCTCGTAGAGGATCAATTATTGTAGAAAGATGTTCCGCTTGCATAAGATCCTCGAGAGGATCAATTATTGTAGAAAGATGTTCCGCTTGCATAAGATCCTCGGAGAGGATCAATTATTGTAGAAAAAGCAGTTCCAAATGATGTCCAATCTCATCCAGTATTTTCAATCCTCAAAATTCGGCGTTCGGTGTTCTCCCGATCCATCGGAGAACACCGAATGATGAAGTTCGAAGTTGATTACTAACCAGAAAAATTGGTTACTCCACCTCCAGCACAAGTCCCTTGAGATACTCCCCTTCCGGATGATAAATGCTTACCGGGTGATCCGGTGGCTGCATCAACTGGTGCAGAATCCGAACATTACGCCCTGTATTGGCTGCGGCAACAAAAACCGACCGCCTGAAATTATCCCTGTTTACGACCTGCGAACACGAAAACGTGAAAATGATCCCGCCCGGCCGGATTTGTTCGATGGCCTTGGCATTCAGTCGTTTATAAGCCATCAGGGCATTGTCCAGCGCATCCGTATGCTTTGCAAATGCAGGCGGATCAAGTATGATCACATCGTATTTATCAGCAATGTCATTCAAAAAGGAAAATGCGTCCGATGATACCGTCTTATGTGTACCCCCCGCTTCGGGATTCAGGCTGACGTTCTGTTTGGTAAGTTCAATTGCCTGCGCCGAACTATCAACGGAATCAACCGAAGCAGCGCCTCCGTGCAGGGCATAAATCGAGAAACCGCCGGTATAGCAGAACATGTTAAGCACATCCTTCCCTTTACAGTATCGGGTAAGAAGCTCGCGATTCTCCCGCTGGTCAATAAAAAACCCGGTTTTTTGTCCGGAAATTACATCGATCGAAAAGCGGCATCCGTTTTCCATGATCTCAATAACCGACTGTTCGCCATAAATGAACTTGTTTTTAATTCCCAGGCCTGCCTTAACAGGAATCGTACTTTCACTTTTATCGTATATGGAAATCAATTTGTCACCATACAGTGCCTTTATCACCTCAGCAAGTTGCTCCCTGAGAAGATACATTCCAACGGAATGCATTTGCATTACCACGATGCCGTTATAATAATCGACAATAAAACCAGGCATGCCATCCCCTTCACCGTTCACCAGCCTGTAGACATTGGTGTCTGTATTATCTGTCAATCCCAGTGTTTGTCGCAAATCCCATGCGGCCTTAAACTTCTTTGTCCAGAAATCAAAATCGGGGGTAACCTGGTAAAAAGAATATATCCTCACCGCAATGGATCCGATCTGGTAATGTCCGGTAGCCAGGTACTCCCCTGTATTGGAGAATATTTCCACTGTATCACCCTCCGCCGGCTTGCTTTCAATCTTCTTTATGGCTCCTGAAAAGATCCAGGGATGCAAACGCTTAATTGATTGTTCCTTCCCTGGTTTCAGGATAACACGACTAAAAGCCTCCATTAATTCACTAAGTTATTTATGAGAGAAATATAGATTTGCTGGCATACCCAGGCGTCGGTGGCTGCATAACACTGTTGTTCCGGTCCCAATACTTCCAGCTCCCAGTTTGATGTCTGAAAACGCTTGGATATCCGGAATCCCAGGATATTGGCCACAAGTTTTTTTAACCCGTTGTCCTCAATGCCAAATTGTTTAACGAATTGTTGAAGATCAATAAATCCCTGCGGTTTAAAAGGCGCTAGTTTCATCAGTGCATTCAGGTCATCTTTAATGGCTACACCGACTTTCACAACGGAAGGATCCTCCATGATATCAATTATAAATTTTGGCAGGGAAATCTTGTTTAGTCGAAAAAGAAAGGCCTTGTCAGGGGTGGATATCTGTAAAAGGGCTACCTGGTGAAACCGTCCTTTTTTAAAAGATGGCTTGGTTTCCGTATCAAAACCAAGAACCGGAACACCAATCAGGGCATCCTGCACCTCATTCAGAATACCGTAATTATCAACGACGCAAATAGTTCCTGAAAAACTACCGGGTGGGAGGGATTTTATGTATTCATCTTCAACGGCTTTGAAGTAGCCATTTTCATTCATCATCTCCATATACCTCCTCCTGATCATCGGAATACCAGGGTTCCTCCTCGTCCCTATTCAGCTCAAAATCATTATCCTGTATTGCACGTGACCCCTCGGTACTTTTACTGTACAGGAGCTGGTGAAGTGATCTGAGACTTTCAATTAACTTTAAACCCAGGCTTTTGATAAAACTGTCGTAATAAAGCCAGATCGCATCATTCATGGCCTGCGGTATTTCCACATTATACAGTTTAACGCAGTTTTTCAACTGCTCATACAGGTCTGCAAATCCCTCAGCCATGCTGAAACTCATGATCTCATACTGACTGGTGCCTGTACCGGGAGACATCTGTGTTATACCAAAATATAATTCAATTTTTTGCTGAACCGCATCGTGCACACGGGCATACTCTTCCTCACCAACGAATCGTTTTGGTTCTTCCTCAAAACAATACTTTGGCTTGGATAATTTTGCGCTTTTCGCATAAATAACCGGTAATATTTGCTGCAACTGGCTGAATAATTCACCTGTACGCATCCTTTGAGCCTGTTCCATTAAACTGCAGAAATCAGATGCGGTGTTGATGAATTCTTTTGTGTTCGCATCCCTAATATCTTCCATGATCTGCCTTTATTTGATTTAAAGATAGGCAAAAATAAGAAATTAAGAATTATGAATTATGAATGAAGTTGAGAAGTTCTGCAGTCATGCAGTTTTGCAGTCTTGCAGTCTGGTAGTCACAAAATCTACAAACCAGCACATTACCACATTGCCCACATTAGAATAGCACATTAGCATATTACCACATGAGCACATTAGCATATTAGCAAATTGTTTTCCACTTTTAGTTTTTATCTTTTAGCTTTTAACTATTGTTCATTATTCATTAGTCTTCTTTTTTCCCAGCTTTACCAAAGCATCTTCCAGCGATTCTTCCGGACTGATGAAATTATACTCCCCCCAGAATGACTCATCATAAGTACCCAGCTGTTCAGTGAAAAACTCATTCAATCGGGCAGTTTCCCTTGATCTGAACCGGGAAACGTTGACCGTATCAATTTCCGTAACCGCCATTTCCAAACCTGTACGATAGATTGTTCCCGAAAGCTGGTGTCTATCTTTTATCCTGAATTCTGTTTGACATTCAATCATATGCAGATAATATTTGCCCCCGGTCCGCCGAAAAGCAACTTTATATTCCGCATTCAGCACCTTCACTTTTAAATAGGGAGGCTTCTTAACGATAAAATTGTTCGTAGCTGCCTCCAGCTTTTCAGCATCAACATTAAATTCGATCCATGTAAAAGCCAGACTTCTCACATCAAGCAGTATCCTTCCTTTGTAAAAAATATTTTCAGCTCCTCTTTTCGGGGAAAACTCAATTGCATATTGTTCTCTGCCATTATCTACTACAATATCCGCCATTTTGTATTCGTAATCCATCGTATTTTCACCTGTCAGAAAATCCGGCATGTTTTTCACCACATCCAGCAAAAGCATTGTATTTAAGCCTGCTTTCAATTTTAGTATCACCGTGTCTCTTGAAGCCGGGGCCTGACTTTTTCTTCCCTTCAAAATTTTCACCTGGTCAGAAGCGGCCGCCCTGCCATAACCCGGTTTAAAATTTTCAAGAATAGCTTCGGAAACCATCATATATCGATTTCCCTTTTTAACAATTTCCCTGTAAAAAGAAGTGAGGATAGCAGGCTTACCGGGATAGTTTTCGGATACTGATTCGGTGGCGGTCTGCAACAAATTAACCGGACTGATTTTCCGGATGATCACTTCCTGAATGGAGATCACATCCGGCTTTAACAGGTAATCCCTGACATCACCAAGAAAGGAGGAAACCGGCGCTTTGATCCGCTTATATCCTATACAGGAGACAATCAGCGAATCCGTAAAGTATTTTGAAGGAAGCTTTAACAGGAATTGCCCGTTATCGTTTGTGACGGTGCCAATGGCTTTGCCGGAAATATAAATGCTTGTATATGGCAGAGGCTGTTTGTCCGTTTTGTCAAGCACTCTTCCCCTGATCTCAAAAAAAGAAATGGAATCCTTCGGTTTTTCCGGATTTGCCGACAGGGTTTTTTCCACCTTATAAATTACAATATGCCGGCCAATAATGCTGAACTTCAACTGGGGATCATCAAAGATCTGATCGAGGATATGGATCAGTTCATCCTTACCGCTATGCAGCGAAATGATCTTCTTTTTATTTATGATGTCCGTGTTATATGAAAAGGAAAGTTGTGTCTCTCCTTCTATCAGTTGCATAGCCTCATTTACCGAACAAGTTGTATCCGGAAGGACAATTTGATGAAATAAAAGCGAATCCTGGGCCGATAAAATAGGGAAAGCCGCCAGGCCGAGAATTACAATGAGATAAAACCTGCAACGGAATTTCCGGCAGGTTTTACTATACGTTTTTTTATCCGTAAGGATCGCGGATGTTTGGGTAAGGAATATATTTTGCCGGTTGACTGACATTTTCCGAAATAAAACAGGAATTTCAACCTATTTATTTCGAAAGATAAATCTTGTCACCGGATTTTTCAATTTTTAGAAAGTTTTGTTGGCAAAGAATTGTTAAGATTGTATCCAAAGGTTCATCCGGATACTGGTATCTTCCTCCTACTTTCGTATTCACCAATCCGGGTTCGTTACAGATAATATTCACCCGGTACATCTTATTAAGCATCTCAACTGCCTGCGACAACGGAATATCGCGAAAATCCATTCTGCCCGTTTTCCAGGCAATGGCATTTTCATTGCTCGCCTTTTTGCTGTGAATGATGTTCTTTGAAACTGTTCCCATTTCACCGGGATGAAGAAATACACTGTTATTTTTGCTTTCCGGTTTGTACACTTCCACAATGCCGCTGGCAACATATACTTCCACAGTGGATGGACTGCTTTTGGTATCCACATTGAATGAAGTACCGACAACCTTTATGGCAGCCTCATCAGCCTGAATAACAAATGGCTTTGATCTGTCCGGTGTAACTTCAAAGAAGGCTTCCCCGGAAAGCTCAACATCCCTGGTATTTCCCTTGAAATGTTTCATGTAGCTCAGGGTTGTACGGGAATTCATCGTCACCGTAGAGCCATCCGGAAGGGTTACCGTCTTTAGCTTATCGTTTGCAGACGTTGTGATTGTCACCTTCTGGTATCTGCCTACAGCAATAACAATGGAAATACCCAGTGCAACCAGGATTAAAAGGGACGCAGCAATCCGGAGCGGAATTCTCCATGCAATATGACCTTTCATTTCAACGCCTTTCATATGGCTTGTAAGAACAGGTTCTTCATTTTCCAGAATCCGGCCATGGAGCTTTTTCCATGCATTATCCACATCAAATTGTTTCATACTTTCCATTATCTTCCAGTCTGATCTTAATTTTCCAAACTCCGCACGATTTTTCGCGCTCAATGCCAGCCATTTTTCCACGGCGGTTATTTCTTTCTGATTGGTTTCTCCTGCAAGATACTTGGCCAGCAGGCTCCAATTTATTTTATTCCTGGTGAACATATCGTGTTGAATTATGCAACTTCTACAAAATCTTTCAAATTCTTCCGCAATATTTTAAGAGCCTTGCCCATATTGGCTTCCACTGTTTTCACAGAGATACTTAACTTATTTGCGATTTCATGGTATTTAAGTCCTTCAAAACGATTCAGCCTGAATATTATACCGCACCTGTCGGGAAGTGAATTCAGCGTTTGATTGATGATCTGCTGTATCTCACTCACATTGGCAGAATCAAACGGTTCACTGTCAATTTCCGACTCATGCTGGATGTAATAATTCCTGTATTTCTGTTCAACGTTGCGGTGTTCAATGAACTTAAGACACCGGTTATGCACTGCCGAAAACAGGTACGATTTCACCGAAGTATTGATCTGCAATTCCATTCTCTTTTCCCAAAGTGTATAAAAAAGATCCTGCACAATTTCTTCGGATACGTCCGGATCGCCGACAAACTTCAGGGAATAGCTGCAAAGCATCTGGTAATATTGCCTGAACAACATTTCATAGGCTTTCAGATTTCCGAGCGAGATCTGGCCCATCGTTACCGTTTCAGCCTGCACACTCATTGATACCTGGATTTTATCATCTTTTCAAGGATCGTAAATCTACAAATACCATTTTTATTTTCCATGTTTTGCTTTTAAATAAATCAACCCCCTGTTCCACTTTGCCTCTGGGAAAGCTGGCAGCACAGGGGGATGATGATCATATTTGAATTAGTTTTCTCCGATCGCTTTCCATTTAAGTTTCCTGTTTAGCTTGTTGATGACCGATTCAATTGATTCATCGGGTTTTATATAATTGTATTCTCCCCAGTAATTCTCATCCTTGTACGAATTAACTTTGTCGGCGAATATATCCGTTTGTTTTGACTGATCTTTGTATCTCGACTTGTTTATGTTTATCGTATCCCTGTCAGTTACTGCCATTTCGAGAGCTGTAGTGTAGGTTGAATTGTAACGTTTCTTTTTCCAGTTGCAACGGAAGGTAAGTTCTGATCTTACATGATTCAGGTACCATTTGTCATTCAGAACCCTGTAGTTAACCAGGTAATCAGCACCGAGAACGTCAACTCTCAGATCCATGGGTTTTTTGCGAACGAGATCACTGCTGGCAAGTACAAGTGCTTTGTCACTCAGGGAAAATTCCAGGCGGGAAAAGGCCATGTTTTTGGTATCAAGATAGATACGCCCTTTATACAGCGGCAATTCTACATTTTCCTTCTGATCAAATTCGATCACATAATTGTCTCTTCCATCAATGGTTGCAAAGCCGGCAAATCTGAAATTATAGTTTTGAAGATAATCCTCTGATAATAATTCACCGGGATTCTTTACAACATCGAGTAAAAAGCTTGTCCTGGGACCACCCTGCAATTTGAACATCAGTGTATCCATCTTTTTCACGTCCTGGCTTTTCCTTCCCTTGTAAATCTGTACCCTGTCATTATCCATCATGCTGTTGTAAGAGGATTTGTATACATCCAGAACTGCTTCCGCTACCGCAACATAACTCTTGTTTTGTTTTACAGTTTCCCTGTAAAAACCAATAAGCATTTCCGGATCACTCTTGTAGTTCTCATGGATATTCCTGAAAGCCATACTTAGTAAATCGAGCGGATCGTCTGTTCTGATAACAACCGCATCCAGGGATACTGCCGTGGTTTCCATCCTAACCACATTATCCTTTTCTTTCATTTCTGCCAGTGAAAGAACAATATTCTGGTACCCAAGATAGGAAAAACCCACTTTGCGGGTCAATTCAGTTACCGGGACCTTCAGAACAAATTCGCCCTCGGCATTTGTAACAGTGCCCAGACTGCTTCCCAGAAGATAAACGTTGGCAAATTCAATTGGCTTTTTTGTTGTGACATCAATTACCTTACCGGTAAATGTGCGAAAAGTTGTATCCTTGCCAGCCTTTGAATGGCTGAGAAATGAACCTTTGGCTTGCATTGCGGTGATTGTGAAAATCAGCAGCATCATAGCCAGGCCCTTACTCACATTTGTTACTCTTGTTTTCATGATTGATATGTATTTATTGTTGGGAACTTTAGTTTCTTTTTGTGTTTTTAATATCGTCTGAAAAGCTTTTCTGTATTTAAGACCTGATACCCGGTTTTTACCCTATGGCTTTTTTTAAGACTTACGATTTACGATTGCCCGGAGGGCATAAGGTATTGCAGGAATTACGATTTGCGATTGTGTGGATGGAATTCGCGTTGTGCCGTTGCGCGGACCGCATACGTTATTGTGGAATCAATGATGGCAATTTAAATTATATCGGTCGTTATGATTTTTTGATCCGGGATTAATTTGAATCGCATTACCAGCCCCGCATATATGCCCAGAAAAACAGCTCCCTCCAACATTGTAAGCCATTTATTAAGGTCCATCGAAAAAACCTTCCTGATCAATATGTCAATTGCCATTTCTGCCAAAAGGATGGTTAAACTGATGCCTGCAATCCTGATAAGTCCCCTGTCACGCAGATAAGGAAAATCATCCCTGAAATAATAATAGAAGTAAAGGAACAGGTAGGCTAGAAAAGTGGAGACGGCAGCCCAGGAATAACCCCACAATGGCACCAACAGGAAATTAAGCGCTATATTCAAAATACAGGCTATTAGAATACCCCATAAAACCGGCCTGAATCGATGCTCAAATTTCATTTTGGTTTCATTAAAAAGGGTAAGCCCATACAGAAAGGAACTGATCACAATCCATGGTATCATGGGAAAACCTTGCCTGAACTCCTTCCCTAACAAAAATTCCGCAACCTGCCGGGCGAATATGGAAACATAAAATGTCAAGGGCAAAACAAGCAACAAAAAAGCATACACATAATTCATCAACTGCTTTTCTTTTTCCTTCGTAAACCCGGTCAGCAATTTATTGAAGCCGGGGGTGATCGTATTGAAAAACACTGTGACAAGAAAATAAACACTAACCTGCCCCACCTGGTATACCTGGTTGTAAATTCCAACATGACTGTTGCTGTCAAAGAGAGCGATAATATACCGGTCAGAAGAAATCAGAATAAAAATACCGGCGGAACTAACCAGGCCTACTGATCCGTACCGGATGAGTTTACGGATGAGTTCCCGGGATATCCTATTGAATCTTAGTTTATTCACGATTCCCTGGTTTTGAATAAACAATATTACAAGCAATACCAGGCTTATGATAATTTGTCCCGTAAACAGCACTTGTATCCCCAGGGAGGTATAAAAGATCATCAGCAAGATAAGTAACAGGGAAAATACGGATTGAGCGATTTGATAAAAATTATAATGAAAGGCTTTGCCTTCGATTTTATAAATTACAAGAAACATGTTGAACAGCTGATTGGTGAATAGATAACCAAACGCCAGTGCAACAAGCCTTCCAATGTCAGAGTTACCTTCAATAAGATACCACACCAGGGACATCATAAACAACAGCAGGCTGGAAAAAATAAACAGAACGGCGATGTTGCTGTATAAATCTCCCTCCTCGCCTTTTTCGGTGAATTCATGATAATACCTGTAAAGGCAGGAAGTAATCCAGCCATACAGGGTAATCGACAAATAGGTATAGGTAATGGATACCAGGGTGAATACTCCAAACTCGGCAGGCGTAAAATGGCTCGTAAAAACAGGAAGTTTGATTATGGCAACAATGGCCACGACCACTGATCCGGTGAGATAGATCAGGAAGTCACCTGTCTGCCTTTTAACCTGCATCTGATTTTAATTTATCTTTAAGTAACACCCTATAAATTTCAAGTAATTTCTCTTCCTCGTATTTCCAGTGGTATTTGTTCCGGACAGCCTTTATTCCATTTTTTGCCATTTCAAGATAAAGAGTCCTTTCATTTAGCAATTTATACACAGCATCTGCTATTTCAACGGGAGATTTCGGGTCAACAGGAATGCCACAGTTATTTTCCACTATATACTTGTTAATGTTGCCAAAATTACTGCAAACTACAGGCAACCCATAAACCATGTATTCAAAAGTTTTAATCTGGACTGCAGTAAAAAAAATGCGGGTTGGCATAAAAATACCCAAGCCTATTTTACTGATCCTGAAATAATGATCTAATTCTTCGTATGGAATTGCATCCTTCAAAATTATGTTTTCGTGCAACAATTTTTCATTGATAAAATGTTCCATTTGTTTTCTCAGTTCGGGATCCGGAATGGGCCCGAGAAACAGGATACGTATTCCGGGCATACTCTTCTTCAATAATTCCGCTGCTGCCAGTATTTCCATGGCACCTCTGAATTTATTGATCAACCCGCAATACAAGGCATCAATACTCCGCCCTGTTTTTGAAACATCAATAACCGGTGACAGGGTGGTATAATTCATGATGATCTTCACCTTATTTTCGGAAATCCGGCTTTTGAATACATTTTCGATTGCAACATAAGCCGCAATTATAAAATCATAGGCCACGGCTCTGGAGAGTTCCCAACGTCGTAAAAAAAAGGTGTAGATGCTGACAAAAATCCTTAAAGCACCAGCATCTTCATATCCCGAAAGGTAAGAGGCGGCATAATCCTCATGAACATCATAAACTACCTTTGGCTTATGTGGCAATTTGCAAAGCTCTGTCCCAATTTTATTGATTTGCAAATCGTGAAAATGATAAACATCGGCTTTGAGGGAATTGCAAACAGCCAGTATTTTCCGATATATGTTCGGCCGGAATGTGAGTCTGCAATAGAGAATGTCAAGGTAGGGATTCCGAAAATATCGATTCTTCCTTACCGAAATAAGCCTTATGCCATGCACCGATATAAAATCCATGTCTTCCTCACCAATGCCGATGTGTGTAACCTGGTACCCGTGATTTTTTAAGGACAGAGCCTCCTTCCAATAAATCCTGTCATCGTATAATCCATGCAGGGAGGATATCATGCAAACAGAAGGCATCTGATTATTTGTTGATTTGCTGATTTGTTGATTTATCGATTGCGATTGCAAGTTACTATTTTGGATTTATAATTCAATCGTTCCGGCTATGACTGTCATTCCGGAGACAAGGGCGACTAGCCTGCCTGACGTTTCTTTCTGCAATATCTTGTACGCTCCGTGCAAAAAATCACCAGACTGCAAAACTGCAAAACTGCAAAACTTTAATTCCCCACCCTCAAATCCCAGCTGCCTGGCTGGGTAATTTCAAATTCAAGTATACAATCATAGATCTGGGTTCTGAGACTATTCCATGACCGGTAATTGATCTTGCATTTGAAAGGAAAACTGATATCCCAAATATTGGTATAGTTTCCGGATTGAACCTCATTTCCGCTGTTACAGGTAACATCAAGAGATTCGATAAAATTGGTAATCCCATTCTGGTAAAAGGATATGGTTATTTTTTTTCCTTCCCCGGTGCGATTAAAGGATGTACTTACAACATTATAACTTACAGAGACTTTCGGAGGCAAAGGTTTTGATCCCATGAAGTCATCATTCTTCCAAACCCCTGACATGACGGTATCCTTACCGTGGAATTTGCCGGTGAAAACGCCGTTCCCCTCACGCTTGCCCATGTTCCACTCACCCTTATATACGTTTCCCGAAGCCCAGGTATAGGTTCCCTTCCCATTGGGATATCCTTTCCTGAAACCTCCGGAGTAAGCATCCGTACCGCTGGCCGTGCCTTTACCCTGTGCCAGACCGTCTCTGCATCCGCCCTCGTAAGCCCCATCAAGTTCAGGGACTAAAACCTTGCAATCACCATTGTTCTGTCCCTTTATTGGCATCAAGGAAAGAATCAGTAAAAAAACAATTATTGTTTTCATGAGAGTGAAAATTATTGGTATAGGAAATGATATATTATATACGATTCCGTTTATGAATTGCCGAAAGGTTTCACGATTCAAGAATCCACGACACAAATTATGGGGACGAATTCACCGCTCAGGCAGAGGGTGGACTTTAATTCAAATACTTGCAATGACAGTCCGCGATCTGTCCCCACAGCAAAACTTCAAAACTTCTCGTCCCTCAATCCAATGCTGAGAAATCGATTTCATCCGTTTCCCGTATCTCCACCAGATTGCCATCCTGACATTTTATAGTTCGGGCAGGGTATTTTTGAAGCAGGGTATAATTGTGTGTTGCCATCAGCACAGAACAACCACTTGCACTGATCTCCCTTAGAATATTCATTATGCCCTCCGAAGTTTCAGGATCAAGATTTCCGGTAGGTTCATCGGCAAGAATTAATTCCGGGTCATTAAGCAATGCCCTTGCAATTACCACTCGCTGCTGCTCACCACCCGATAATTGATGAGGCATTTTGTACCCTTTGTTTTGTAGCTCAACCTTCGCCAATACCTGCATGATCCGCTCATCGATCAGTGTCCTGTCTTTCCAACCGGTGGCATGCAGTACAAAATACAGGTTATCATATACAGTCCGGTCGATCAGCAATTGGAAATCCTGGAAAACAATCCCAAGTTTTCGCCTTAGCGAGGGAATTTGCTTTGACCGGAGATTTTCAAGCTTAAAACCTACTGCGCTTACAGATCCTTCTTTTAACGGCAGCTCCGCTGTAATGGTTTTAATGAGACTGGATTTTCCACTCCCCACCCGGCCGATAAGGTAGACAAACTCTCCACGGGCCAGGGAAAAATTAACACCCGCCATGACCAGGTGATCTTCCTGGAATATTGAAGCATTCGCAAAGACAACTACGTTTTCAACCGGCAATGTTGCTGTTTCCTGGAGTATTGGCGTTATCTCTTCGGGTACAGGTGTTGATTCTTCATCCATGTGTTTCGGCAAGATTTAATAGTAATTCTCAAAAATACGGATTAAAAATCAAAATTGCAGTTCCATAATTAACAACCATCTGTTAATTTAAATAGAATAAGCGGGGGTATTTATACGTTATTAATCAGTAATTTTAGCCTGAAAACACATACAAATGAATCTGAAACACCTTGTAAATATGTTGGTTGCACTATCCATCAGTGCGTTTCTGACTGCTCAGCAAACCGACTATAATACGAATGCGGAAGCCCAGTACAGGCAGGGCCTGGAGTTATATAACAATGGCAAATACAGCGCAGCACAGGAGTATTTCGACCATTACCTGAAAGATCATGGCAATGAAAATTCCGACTTTGTATCCAACAGCGAATTCTATTCCGCCATGTCATCGGTTAAGTTATTTAACAACGATGCGGAGAGCCGGACTCTGAATTTCCTGGCAAGAAACCCCGAAAATCCACGGAAAAACGAGGCGATTTTCAACCTTGCCGGTTATTTTTATCAACGCAAAAGTTATAATAAAGCGCTTGATTACTATGCCCAGGTTGAAACTTCACGTTTAAGCCGTGATGAGCAGTCGGAATACTACTTTAAAAGCGGGTACTGCTATTTCCTGGATGAAAATTTTGAAAAGGCAAGATATGCCTTTAACCAGATCAAGGATCTCGACACAAAATACACTACCCCTGCCTTGTATTATTATTCCCATATCAATTATACCCAGGGAAATTACGAAACCGCACTGGAAGGTTTCCTTCGCCTGAAAGACGATCCCAATTTCGGACCCATAGTCCCTTACTATCTCACCCAGATCTACTATAAACAGAAAAAATACGACGAGGTGGTGAAGTATGGCCCCAACCTGATGGTGAATGCAACGGAAAAAAGAGCGCCAGAGGTATCGAGGATCGTGGGGGAATCCTATGCTGAACTTGGCTTGTATGAAGAAGCGATTCCATATCTTGAAAAATACATGGCCTCAACCACCTCGGCCAGCCGCCAAGATAAATACGGCCTGGCTTATGCGTATTATAAGACAAAAGATTATGCCAAAGCTGCAACCCTTTTTGGACAAATTACGGGAACTGAATCCGCCCTTAGCCAGAATGCCCTTTACCACCTGGCGGATTGCCAGTTAAAACTGAACGAGAAAAATAAAGCCCGGATGGCATTTTCATCCGCGGCTAAAATGGATTATGATCCGGAAATCCAGGAAAATTCCTTGTTTAACAGTGCGTTACTGACCTATGAGCTTGACTATTCACCGTTTAACGAAGCCGTTCAGGCTCTGAACGAATACCTGGATAAGTATCCGAATTCCAAACGAAGCGATGAGGCCAACAACTTTCTTGTGATGGCCTACCTGAATGCAAAAAACTATACCCTGGCCCTGGCTTCTATCGATAAAATAAGAGACAAGAACAATGAAATCAAAAAGGCCTACCAGAAAATTTCCTATTACAGGGGACTCGAATTGATCAGCAACGGTAATTTTTCGGAGGCAATCGGTCTCCTTACGTCTTCCACCCGATATGGTACATTCGACCAGAAATTATATGCTTTAAGCCTTTATTGGAAAGGAGAGGCTTATTACAGATCCTCGGACTACCGGAAGGCAATTGACAATTATGCAGGCTTTATTTCACAGACCGGGGTCTCAAAATTCGATGAGTATGCACCCGCCCTGTATAACCTTGGCTATTGCTATTTCAGCCTGCATCAATATCCCGACGCGGCCATCTGGTTTAATCGTTTCACTGCCACAGGATACAGCAAACAGCCCGAAATTGTAACAGACGCCTATAACCGGCTGGGTGACTGCTCTTTTGTACAACTTGATTATGCCAAAGCAGTTTCCTATTATGACATGGCAATTAATAACGGAAAAGGAAACACAGATTATGCACTTTTCCAGAAAGCCCTTGCCCTGGGTGTATCGGGAAAGAACATCGAAAAGATCAGCACGTTGAATAAAATTATCACCACAAATCCGAATTCCACCCTAAAGGCTGATGTCATGTTCCAGATGGCAGAAAGTTATGTCAAACTGAATCAAACCGACAAAGCCCTGGCGGCTTATAAAAAGGTAGTTACGGATTATCCCAAAAGCAGCTATGTAAAGAAGGCCCTGGTTGGCATGGGGCTGATCTACTTTAATTCGAACCGCAACAATGAAGCAATCCAGTGTTATAAACAGGTTATCAATGATTATCCCGGTACCACCGAGGCTGAAAATGCTCTTATCGGACTGAAGAATGTATATGTCGACATGAACGATGTGGATACGTATTATTCCTTTGTAAAAGGCATGGGCGTGCTTTCCTCTGCCGATCTTATTGAACAGGATTCGCTCAGTTACCTGGCCGCCGAAAGGATTTATATGAGCGGTGATTATGCCAAAGCTTTGCAAAGCTTAAGTAATTATATCCAAAAACATCCGGATGGACGGTTCCTGATCAACGCAAATTTCTACAAGGGAGATTGCAATTACAGGGCCAATGAAAATGAAGAAGCGCTTCAATCCTTTAATTATGTCATTGACAGGCCCCGTAGCCGGTTCACTGAACCCGCCCTTCTGGGTGCCTCCCGTATCGAACTCAGGCAGAAAAATTATCAGAAGGCCGCCGAATATTACAGCAAACTGGAAGAGGTTGCCGAAGTAAAAAGCAATCTTCTGGAAGCACGCATGGGAATGCTCAAGTGCTATTTATTGCTTGAACAATATGATAAGGTGACTGACCTTGCGGACAAAATATTGCTTACGGAAAAATTATCTCCGGAGATGGAACGGGAAACCCGGTTTGCCAAGGCAAAGGCTCTTCTTGCCAGGGACAGGCAGGTTCTTGCCCTGGATGAATTTAAGAAAGTGGCAAAAGAAGTGAAAAGTGAGGAGGGAGCAGAATCCAAATTCAGGGTAGCTGAAATTTATTATCAGCGCAAGGAATTGCAAAATGCAGAAAAGGAGATTTCCGACTTTGCAGACAAAAGCACTCCACATCAATACTGGATGGCCAAAAGCTTCCTGCTGTGGTCAGATATCTTCAGGGATAAGGGTGATGACTTCCAGGCCATACAAACTTTGCAAAGCCTGATCGATTATTACCAGAAAACGGATGATGGGATATTGGATGAGGCTAAGACAAAGAAGAAACAGCTCACGGATAGCCAGGCGAAGACCGGTAAGCCAAAGGTCGAAGATGAGGAAGACGAGATTCAGATGAAGTAACCGGTTGTCGGTAATCGGTAATCGGTAATCGGTGGTCGGTAATCGGTAATCGGTAATCGGTGATCAGTAATCGGTGATGAAAAGAATTAAAATTTATAAAACATTGATAATACCTTCAATATGTTGAGAAAGAAAACAATCGTCCTGTATTCCCTGTTCCCGGGTTTGATGCTGCTGATAATAAACATGGGTGTTTCGGCACAGGACCTTAATAAAGAAGTTTATGTGGTACGGCCGTATGAACCCACCCTTTCTGACGCTGTAAAGTTCAATTTCCTCCCCCAGAATACCCAGGTGGAAACTTCAATTCCACATTTCGATTATTCAATTGCACCAAAAAAACTTGATAATGCTTTCACTCCTGATCTGATTAAACCGGCAAAAACTGTGGCTACTTCTCTCCCTAAAATTTATAACAGCTGGTTAAAGGTAGGAGTCGGGAATTATGCCACCACACTTGCCGAATTGAATATCAGCAATGTCAGATCAAAACAATATGCCTATGGCCTCTATCTTTACCATAAATCATCCGCGGGTAAGATAAGGCTTGCCAATGACCAGAAGGTGCCCGCCGGATACGGTCTCAATAATGTCAATCTCTATGGCCGCAGCATATATCCGAAAATGAAACTCACGGGTGATCTTCGTTTCGACCATCATGGATTCAACTATTACGGATATAATACAAGCCTCTATTTGGATTCCTTGCCTGACCTCGATAAAGACAGCCTGAAGATGCGGGCCTATACGGCAGGACTGGATATAGGGCTCGCCTCCACATACACCGATTCCTCGCATTTGAATTACAATCTGGACCTGCATTATGACTATTTCTGGGATAAGCTTAAAAACAATGAAAACAGGTTCCGCATCGAAGGAGGGCTAAATAAAAATTTCCATGGTTTAATGGGAGGCCTCGATATGTCACTCGATTATTCAAATACGAAGGCCACATTTGATTCAGTTTCCAATACCGTATTCCGGTTCAGTCCCTGGATAAGCAAACGCAGCAAAGACTGGAAATTTTTATTGGGATTTGAAACCGTTGCGGATATTGGAGACATAACCAATTTCTACTTCTTTCCCCATGCTTCTCTGGATATTATAATCATTGAAAAAGTTCTTGTGCCTTTTATCGGTTTAAGCGGTGAATATCAAAAGAATTCTTACATGGACCTTTTTGATGAAAATACCTTCATTATTCCCGGCCTGAACCTGAAGGGCACCAGCAGTAATATTATCGCTTATGGCGGGTTAAAGGGAAGCATTAGTTCCGCAGTCAGATTCAGGGCCGATGTTTCGTATACCCTCTTTAAAAACATGCACTTTTTCGTGAATGACACCAGCGAAGGCGAACTGCTCCAAAATAAATTCAATGCCGTGTATGATGAAGTGGACCTGGTAACCTATCACGGACAACTTGTCATTCAGCCATCGCAAAAACTGGATATTTCACTCGACGGGAAATATTTCGATTACTCTATGCTGGCCGAGGAAAAGCCATGGCATAAACCCGATTTCAGAATAGCGCTGGAAGCATCTTACCTGTTTGGCAAAAATATTATGGTTCAGGGAGGATTAACCTTTATAGGCAACCGATGGGTGAAAAATATTTATTTGCCGGAAGGCAGGGAAAAGCTCAAACCCTTCGGCGATCTTAACCTGAAGGTGAACTACAACTATTCAAAGGCCCTTACCATCTTTGCAGAATTGTACAACGTGGCTGACAGAAGTTATTTCGTTTGGAGCCAGTATCCTGCACAGCGGTTCAATTTTTTATTCGGACTTTCCTATAAACTTTAATCTCTTTCTGCGTTGCGGTTAAAAACAATGTGTTATCTTCCGTGTTACATTTTCAGTTATCATCAAAAATGAAAATATACACCCGAACAGGAGATAAAGGAAAAACTACGTTGGTTGGAGGTACTCCTGTTTCAAAAACACATGCACGAATTGAAGCCTACGGGTCAGTAGATGAAGTAATAGCTCATATTTCGCTGCTGCGGGATATGATAAACGACAAGGATATGAAAAATTGTCTTTTGTGGATTGAAGAAAGGCTCATGACCTGTACTGCAATTTTAGCTGCAGACTGTGAGGATTGCCCTGTAAAGATCCCTGAACTCCGGAATGAAGATATAAAAAAACTGGAAGAATTCATCGACGAAATGGAATTGACCCTTGAACCCCTGAATTCATTCATATTACCTGGAGGTCACCCGATAACCTCACAGTGTCACATTGCACGAACAGTTTGCCGCAGGGCAGAAAGAGAAATAATACGATTATCTGCCGAACTTTTTGTGCCGGATACCGTACTAAAATACATGAACCGGCTGTCGGATTATCTTTTTGTGCTCTCGCGTAAGGTTTTGCGTGATTTTGGATTAATTGATATCCCCTGGAAACCGGAATTGTAATTCTTGTATAATTTTTTATATTTGCACAATTTTTTAAATAAGATCTCATTAAAGTTACACCCATATGTATTGGACACTCGAATTAGCATCCAAACTTGAAGATGCACCCTGGCCAGCCAGCAAGGAAGAGTTGATCGATTTTGCCATTCGCTCGGGTGCACCCCTAGAAGTTATAGAAAACTTACAGGAAATTGAAGACGAAGGGGAAATCTACGAAAGCATTGAAGACTTGTGGCCGGATTATCCCAGCAAAGATGATTTCTTCTTTAATGAAGATGAATATTAATATTTTCTGAAAATATCCAATCTGTTTACGGGTCGTAAAGATTCGTTCCATTTAAAATCTTTCAATATCAATTCTTCTTTTGGTGCCAGTCCTATCGGATATAGTGTTGCCGATGGCTTGGTTAAAAAAAGGATATTATCTGGTTTATTATCCTTTACCGTAATTACCAGGTCACTGCTTTGCGCAACATTAACACCGATCAGATTATCCTTATCCCTGGCATAATATACCGTTTGTCCATTCCCGTTTACATCAATCCGGTACAGCTGATTGTGCCGAAAATGACAAATCATTCTCTTTCCTTTTATCTGGTTGAATTTTGACGAATCTTCGCGGTTGATCATAAAGGCTAGCTGTTGCATATGCAACTGGTCGATTTCCCTGTTCTTCGTCCATATTTCAATATAATCTGAGGAAAGCTGGTTTAGCCCTGACCAGAGTACAGGTTTTTTATACAACCGCAATATTGAATCCTCCGTTGTATAGAACAATGAATCGCAAATACCCTGTAAGTTCGATTTAAACAGCCGCACATTATGATATCCTTTCAGCAGGCGGTGCCCGGCAGAATCAGCCATCGTGCGCAATGTATCCGCATGCACGAAGGCCGAATCATCCTCCATAATATAGATAAACATGGCACTGTCAGTAAGAAGAGCCCGGTTCTCAAGCTGGTTTATGAAAGCATGGTTGCCACGCAGAATAATGTTCTGCTCTTCATCCAGTACTTCAATATTGCTAAATCCCTCCCCATACGTTGATTCTCTTTCATAGTACAAACTGTCGCCACGAATTGTCTGTTTCTTGTTTCTGACCCATGCCTTTTGTTTTAACATGGACTTATTGGTTTCTGTATTATACCATCCCTTTTCACAATAAATGTAACTGCTGTCGCCAACGATGCGGGTCGGCCCGAAAAAATAAGCCACTTTGGTGGTTGTCCTGTACTGCAGTGTATCGGAATAGATGGTGTAATCAGGATTCAGGAGGACAACGGAATCCCTGAAATAATACATCTGTTCTCTTGAATAATAATATCCCTGACGGCTTCTTAGCTTGTTTTCACCACTTTCAATGTCTGCATGATTTTGATAAAAACCAACATTCCTGCCTAAATCGAAATCAAGAGCCCGGGTGACCAGTTGTGTATTCTTACCTAGCAGCTTAACGTTCTGCCTTATCTGTGCAATCCTTGTATTTCCTTCATAATGCAGAAAGTCTCCAAAAAGATCAACTGTATCGCCTTGTATAATATGAACGTGGCTGAATGCATCCAATGAATTGATATCGGCATAAAAATAGGCGCTGTCGCAATACATCAACGCTCCTTCATGTTTAAACTCAACATTCCCGATAAGACGGTACGCTCCTCCGGCAATGTTCCTGTCAAACTCCATAATATTCTCATGGTGCTCCACCTTTTTGGGCACCTGTGAGTGAAGGACTCCTGCAGTCAACAGGAGCAGCCAGCAGATGGATAACTTAATTTTTAAGCCATCCATGCATTTCATAGGGACAACTTTTATACTTATCAGCAATTTTAATATAGGTCGTCTTAATCTTCTCTTCGACCCACTCATTTACGAGCTTATTCTGTTTAACCTGTGCTGCCCTGTCTTTAAAAAGATTATAATCTTCTTTCAGATTGCCCACATGCGGATTCGTCCGTTTTTTCAGCCAGATCACTTTATATGCCGTTTTACCTTTGCTGTCCATTGATTCATAGGGTTCGGAAATCTCCCCGACCTTCAGGCTGTTGATGATGCTTAATTCATTTGGACGAAACTCATCCATACCCCAGAATGTCCCGCCTTTATACGGATTTACAGCCTGCCCCCCGTTTAGCTTTGTATCCGCATCTTCACTCCATCTCATGGCGGCTACATCAAATTTTACGGAATCCAGCCTTACCATCCGGATCACACTGTCGAGACGGGCAATAATATGGCGCTTTTCATCCGGTTCAATGACCGGGCGAATTAGTATATGCCTTGTGTGAACCCTGTCTTCCGTCCTTTCAAGCAATTGAATGATATGAAATCCGAAAGCAGTTTCCACAATTTTTGAAATCTGTCCCTTTTTCAGCATAAATGCAGCTTTTGCATATTCAGGTTCCAGTTCGTTTTTGGCCATCCACCCGATATCACCACCTTTCACAGCTGACTGGGGATCTTCGGAGTAAACAACTGCCAATGTGGCAAAACTTTCCCCGTTCATGATCCTTTCCCGGATGTTGAGGAGTTTCTCCCTCACTTCAATGATCGCCTTTTCATTCGACCGCGGATACATCAGAATCTGGTTATACTCTACTTCTGAATTGATGAACGGGAGACTGTCCTGGGGAACCGACTTAAAATAGGATCTTACCTCGGAAGGGGTAACGGATAACCCTTCTGTGATCTTTTGCCTCATCCTGCCGGTAAGCAAGCCATCCCTGATCTCGTCGCGAAAATCCTCCTTGATTTCAAGGGTCGTTTTCTTAAAGTACTCTTCCAGCTTTTCCTGTGAACCGATTGCATTAATAAAATATTTCATACGCGAGTCAAGTTCCTGATCTACCTGGGACTCGGTAACTTCCAAACTGTCAATTTCTGCCTGGTTAAGCAAAAGCTTCTGTATCAGCATATTTTCAAGGATTGAACATTTGGTGTCTGAATTTACTTTTTCACCCTGGGCCTTCTGCTGCAGGTAGTTTTGTTCAATATCGGAATACAGAATGCGTTTGTCTCCCACTACACCGACAACCTCATCAATAATCTTGATTTGAGCTGAAAGATTCTGCAGGCTGATAAATACGGAAAGAAAAATTAAGAAATAATGGCGCATTTCGTTGGTTTATTGATAAATTGTAAAGTGATCCCGGTTTTGGGCATCCGTATAAATATTGGATTCTAATTCATTGATCAGATTAATTTTTCGCTTATTAAGAATAATGCTTTCAATATCATTCTTAACGATTTCAAGGGGTGAAACAGTACCTGACAAGGCAATTTCTTTTGCATTTAAAAAATATAGAAATGCTGTATCCCTTGCCTCTATATACTTTTTTGAAAGGATCGAGGCCTCCGAATTACCGGATACCGCAGGGATCATGGGCAATACTTCGTTAAGCTTCACCCAGCCGTCATTAAAATGGTCATATACGGTTGCATGTTTATAACAATAGGCTTCCAGACTCTTAATGCTTTCCGGGTTATCCGAACGGTACCATTGTTTGACTTTATTCACATCCGGAGCCTTAACTGGAATTTTAATAAATACCCCTTTTATAAGAGATCCGTTCAAAATAAAATTTGACTGGTTTTCCTTATAGAAATTTTCAATTTCCGACTGTGTAACCACTGTGTCAAGATGCTGCCGGATATAACTTTGCTCGTAAGCATAGATCAACAGTGAACTTCGGTAATTTTCAATCTGCTGTTCCACGTTTTTTTCTTCATCGGTAAGGTTCAATTCGGCCTTATTTAATAACAACTGATTTCTAACCCATCTTTCCTTAAAATCCTGAACCATCGCAACACTATCCGCACCACGAATTCCTGCCGGAACAAATCCTGACACGTCGGATTGATACAGATAATGATCCAGCACACGGGCCAGTGGCTTTTCAGCCACTTTGTCCGTCGGCTTTGCACAACCTATTAATAAAAAAGAAAAAATCAGATTTATTACAAGGTTCACGTTTATTTCATGTTTACCGGACATTTTTCAGTACTTCCTGGTTTATAGTTACCGGATATTTTGCCCTTAATTCGGCGATCCATTGCTGGTCAAGAAAATTTTGATAATCCGCTATTGCCTGCCCGCGAATTTCATCGAGGGATTTAGGCATTGGCGGAAGTATTGAATTTACATACACAAGTTTCTTTCCCTGATCACTTACTATCTGTGAACCTTTCTTCCAGGTGATTCTTCCGGTAACCGCCGAATCGCCCTTTTCATATCGTCCGTCGGTTACAGTCAGGCAGGGAACTGAATCGTTCGGACATACCATCTTAATAAATTCTGCAGATGACCATTTTTTTGAGGATCTTTTGGATGCAAGCTTTTTTACATTGCTCAATATACCCGCATCTCTCAAAGTATAGACCGATACATCTGCGCGCTCGTTCCACTTATACTCATTCTGGTGTTGTGCAAAATATGCCTTCAATCCGGCTGAATCCTTTACCGCCTTGCTCCATACCATGTCGTCGGTAATATTGAAAAGAAGGATACCATCATGATACTCATCCATCAGGTACCTGAATTCAGGGTATTTTTGTTCAAGGTGGCTGCTTTCATAAGCAAGAAGTTCTCTACTGATAAATTCGTCACATTTTGTCCTGACAATCTGTTGAAGCGATAACGCATTCGGGTAACGCCTGGTTCTGATAATATATGCAGCCAGGTCTTTTTGTGTATATTCTTTCCCGTTAATAGCAAAAACCGGTTCAATCAGATCACCGGCCGGCGCAGGATTCCACATGCCATAATATAAAGTGCTGTCCATGACCAGGGCAAGGGCATCAATATTTTCGTTGTACTTAACAAATCCTGTTTCATTCATAATTTCTGCAAGTTTGCTTTGCTCGGCAATTTTACCGCGGTCATCTCCCGAAATTCTCTCCTCCAGCTGATTTTTCATTTTTTCAAAAGTAGCTACAGGATGCTTTTGCTGTAACTGAAAAATGTGCCATCCATAATCCGATTGGAGAGGAACTGTATAGTCCAGGCTGTCCTTGAGCGCATATACCTTTTCTTCCAGGTCAGGAGGCAACTGCCCTGATTTAAGCCAGCGCATCTGGCCCCCTGCTTTTGCAGTGCCGGCATCCTCCGAATAGTCGCGGGCAATTTCCACCCATGAAGCACCGTTTTGGAGCATGTCATAATATTTGAAGATTTTATCCTTAGCCTCGGCAATTTTATCCGGACTTTCACTTTTAGGTGCACGGGTCATTATGTGTGCCAGTTTTATATCTCCCAGGGTAGGTCTGATGGCATTTACCTTAATAAGGTGATACCCGTATTTAGTACGCACAGGCAGTGAAACGGTTCCAACCGGAGTATGATAGGCAGCATTTTCGAATGGATAAACCATCATAAAGGCGGAAAACCATCCGAGCAGTCCCCCGTTTTCTTTTGATGACGGATCATCGGATACCTCACGGGCGACCTTTTCAAAGGACTCACCGGCTAATATCCGTTTTCGGATGTCCGTAATTTTTTTGTACGCACTTAAGGTATCGGCCGGAGAGGGATTTGTGGGCAACTTAACCATTATATGACTGGCAAGAACCTCATTGATGGTATGATCATAGGCTTCCTTAACCTGGCTTTCAATGATTGTCCTGTTTTGCAAATAGGGCTTTGCCAGCTGGTTTCTATATCCTGCCAATTCGTTTACAAACGAGCGGAGAGTATCATAGCCCTGATTTTCAGCCTCAAGAACTTTAAGCTTGAAGTTAATAAACAACTCAAGGTAATCCTCAACTGACTTCTGTTCGTATCCGTCAACCTTGTTGTTCTTATGATAAATCCTCTCAAATTCTGAACGCTTTACCGGTTGATTTCCGATGGTAAGCAATACCTCATCCTGGGACCAGACGGTGAGAGGCAAAAAGACAAGCAAAAATGCAAGATTCCTGAATTTTTTCATAATGAAAATAAATGTAATTGTATGTAAATTATCTACTGTAATTAGGCGCTTCTCGGGTAATATTAACATCATGCGGGTGGCTTTCCGTGACCCCTGATGTGGTTACCCTGACAAACCGGGCATTCATTAGTCCGGTAATGTTTGCTGCTCCGCAATATCCCATGCCTGCCCTGAGCCCCCCGATCATCTGGTATACCACTTCCGAAAGTGAACCCTTAAAGGGCACCTGGGCTACAATTCCTTCGGGGACAAGCTTTAATGCATCATCTTCCGCATCCTGGAAATAACGTTCTTTTGAGCCCTGCTGCATGGCTTCAATGGAACCCATGCCCCGGTATGACTTATATTTTCTGCCGTTATAGATGATGGTTTCCCCGGGTGACTCTTCCACTCCGGCGAATAATGAACCGGCCATAATTGAACTGGCTCCTGCTGCGATCGCTTTCACGATATCTCCCGAATAGCGGATTCCCCCATCAGCAATTACGGGTACATCCGTATTTTTAAGCACTCCTGCCACATTGAATATCGCAGAAAGCTGAGGAACTCCTACTCCCGCTATGACTCGCGTGGTACATATGGAACCGGGTCCGATCCCTACCTTAACCCCGTCTGCACCAGCATTTACCAGGTCGAGAGCAGCTTCTGCAGTGGCAATGTTTCCAACGATGATATCCAGTCCACTGAATTTCTTTTTAGCCTCTTTCAGCAGTTCAATAACCCGCAAGGAATGACCATGAGCGGTATCAATAACTATGGCATCCACATCGGATTTTACCAGCGCTTCAATTCGATCCAGTGTGTCATTTGTAACACCCACAGCAGCCGCTACCCGCAATCTTCCCATGGTATCCTTGCACGCATTTGGCCTGTCCCTGGCTTTTGTAATATCCTTATAGGTGATAAGTCCGATCAGCTTGTAATTTTCATCAACCACCGGAAGTTTTTCGATCTTGTAATTCTGAAGTATATCCGCAGCCATCTCAAGTGTTGTCTGCTGACTTGTTGTGACCAGGTTTTCCTTCGTCATTATTTCAATTATCGGCCGCCCCGGATCATGTTCAAACCGCAAATCACGGTTTGTAACTATGCCTACCAGTTTATGCTGACCATCCACTACAGGAATTCCACCGATCTTGTATTCTTTCATCAGGTTCAGTGCATCTCCCACATTGGCACTGGGCCTTATTGTAATGGGATCATAAATCATCCCGTTTTCAGCCCTTTTTACCGTTTTCACCTGCTTGGCCTGTTCCTCAACACTCATATTTTTATGAATGACCCCGATTCCCCCCTCACGTGCCATGGCAATCGCCAGGGTGGATTCCGTTACAGTATCCATTGCTGCAGATACTATGGGCGCATTAAGCCTTATATTCCTCGTAAGCTGACTCGTAATATCCACCTCTTTTGGAAGTACCTCTGAAAAACTGGGAACCAAAAGGACATCATCAAACGTCAATGCTTCAAAGATGATTTTATTGGCGAGTTGTGTCATGGCAGTATTTATAAATGGTGCGAAATTACAAAAAAAGAAGTAATATTGGTTTGAAAAATACAATTAAGCGGGGTTGATGTCCGACTATCACGATACCCTTAGGAAATACTGGGGATTCAACTCCTTCAGGCCACTGCAGGAAGAAATCATCCGTTCAGTACTTGCCGGAAAAGATACATTGGGACTTATGCCTACCGGCGGAGGAAAATCACTTACTTTTCAGGTACCAGCCATGACCATGCCCGGCGTATGCCTGGTTGTTACTCCGCTGATTGCCCTTATGAAGGACCAGGTGGAAAACCTGAAAAGACTTGAAATAAAAGCGGTAGCAATTCATTCCGGATGCACGCGCGATGAAATCGACATCGCACTCAACAACTGCCTTTATGGAGGGTACAAGTTTCTATACGTCTCACCTGAAAGGCTTTCAACCGAAATATTCAAGACCCGGTTTCTGGATATGCCGGTTAACCTGATTACCGTGGATGAGGCACATTGTATTTCCCAATGGGGTTATGATTTCAGACCTTCCTACCTCCGGATCTCGGATCTCAGGCAATTCCATCCGCAGGTACCTGTACTGGCCATTACCGCAACTGCCACCCGCCCTGTAATTGAGGACATTCAGCTTAAATTGCAGTTTAAAACAAAAAACCTACTGAAATCCAGCTTCAGAAGGCCAAATCTCATTTATGCGGTTAAAACCACCGAAAATAAAGACCGCGATGTGCTGGATATGGTTAAAAGGCTTAAGGGAAGCGGCATTGTATATGTGAGGAGCAGAAGAAAAAGTATTGAGATCGCAAAAACGATGACCAGGGAAGGCATTTCTGCGTCTTATTATAATGCCGGCCTGGAACATTCCGTAAGGAACGAGGTACAACAAAACTGGACCTCGGGCAAAATACGGGTAATTATTGCTACCAATGCGTTTGGCATGGGCATCGATAAGGCAGATGTGAGGTTTGTCATACATGTGGATCTGCCGGATTCACCCGAAGCCTATTTTCAGGAGGCGGGCCGGGCAGGCCGGGATGGCAGAAAAGCGTTTGCCATCCTTCTTTATTCCGCATCCGATATTCTAACTGTAAATCAACGCATAATTGCCAATTTCCCGGATATGCAAACGATCAAAAGTACATATTCCGCTTTGGGAAACTTTCTGCAAATCCCGGTAGGAGGAGGAAAGGGAATGTCCTTTGATTTTAATCACAGTGAATTTGCCCGTACATACCGCCTTTCACCGTTTACTTCTTTCAGCAGTCTGAAGATTCTTCAACTGGAAGGATATATTGAGTTAACGGAAGAAATTAACAATCCCAGCAGAATTAAATTCATCCTTAACCGGGACGATCTTTACCGTTTCCAGGTTTCCAATTCACTGTTCGATGCCTTTATCAAACTCATTCTGCGCTCCTATACAGGCATCTTTACGGAATATACGGCCATTGATGAAATTCAGCTTGCCAAAAGAGCCAATGTTGACCTGGAGATCGTAAAACAATACCTTAATAAACTGGTTACACTGGGAGTTATAAGCTATATCCCTCAAAAGCGATCACCCATGGTCATTTTCTTTGAAGAACGGCTGGATGAAAAATCAATTTACATTTCAAGGGAAAATTTCCAGACAAGAAGGGAACGATATACCGAACGCAGCAAATCCATGCTGCAATATGCAGCCTCCACAGATAAATGCAGAAGCCAAACCCTGCTGGAATATTTTGGCGAACCCGGCTCAGAACCCTGCGGTGAATGCGATATTTGCAGGATTAAAAAAGAATCCGTATTGAGGCAGGAAGAATTTAACCTCATCCGGGAGGAAATTCTGGCTGTGCTCAATCTTGAACCTCTTTCTCCGGATGAGTTGTTCGAAAGGGTTGCCGTTCACCGTGACAAGGTGATCGAAGTGCTGCAATGGCTGCTGGACAATGATGAATTAAAATTAAACGCGGAGATGAAGCTGGCGGTGCCGAAGAAGTGACCAGGGAAAAACTAAAAGATAAAAACTAAAAGTGAAAAGTGAAACCGACCCCGAAGGGGTCAAATCTCAATAACCGTGGGTGCCAACCCACGGGGTGAAAAGATCCCTCCCGCTTGTCCCTTGTCACTGGTCCCTCGTCCCTACTCATAAATATCTCGCAACCAGCGGCATCTTTCTCCCTGATCCGAATGCCTTGGATGAAATACGAAGAATCGGCGGCGTCTGGTACCTTTTGTATTCATTCTGATTTACCATCTTGATCGTCTTAACCACAACCGGTTCATCCAACCCAAGCTGAATGATCTCCGAAGCTGATTTTTTAAGTTCAATGTAATTGAATAATATTTTGTCCAGGATATCATATTCGGGCAGTGAATCAGAGTCCTTCTGATCAGGCCTTAACTCAGCCGACGGCGGCTTGGTAATGGTATTCACCGGAATGATCTCTTCATTTCGGTTTATATAGGCCGCCAGGCGGTATACATCCGTTTTATATACGTCACCCAGCACCGACAACCCACCGCTCATATCACCATATAACGTGCCATATCCCACCGCCGCTTCGCTTTTGTTGGATGTGTTAAGAAGTATATTTCCAAATTTGTTTGAAACAGCCATAAGCAGATTGCCGCGGATACGCGCCTGGATGTTTTCTTCACTCAGATCAGGCTGCCTGCCTTTAAATAAATTCGCCAGCGATACGGTAAATGCGGCATATATCGAACGTATATCCACCACATCATACCGGACACCCAGCTTTTCAGCCAGTTTAACGGCATCATTAACCGAGTGGTCCGAGGAATATTGTGAAGGCATCAGAAGCACCCTCATGGCCGAAGCACCCAGGGCTTCACTTGCCAGGGCCAGGGTAACGGCTGAATCTATCCCTCCCGACAATCCCAGCACCGCCGAAGAAAGACACATCTTGCCAAAGTAATCCCTGATGCCGAGCACAAGGGCATCATGAATCATCTCTATGTCATTATTTCCGGGTTTATATTCGGTAAAACCATTCCCTTCCGATACATCATCCGTATCCATAACCCGGAAATCCTCCTCAAAAAGTTTCATTCTCTTTATCCTGCCCCGGACATCCACTGCCATGGAACCACCGTCAAAAATAAGCTCGGCATGTGCGCCCACCTGATTTACATAATAAATGGGCAGCCCGTACTGCCGGGCATTATCAATAAGTATCTCCGATTTTATCCTTTCCTGGTTGTATGAAAAAGGAGATGCGGACAGATTGATCACAAAGTCGGGACGCAATCCGGAAAGCATATCCATCGGGCAGACCGAATACAGCCAGTTTTTTCCGAATCCGGTAAGAATAGGCTGCCGGAACCAGAGATCTTCACAAATAGTAACAGCAATGTTATATCCTTTGTATCTTACCAGACTGAAATCAGTATTCTGTTCAAAATACCGGTATTCATCGAAGATATCATATGTGGGCAACAGGGTTTTGTTAAATACTTTTTGCACTGCTCCGTCAGCCAGGAGAAAGGCCGAATTATACAGATTTTTTCCCGAAGGATTGCAGTTAACTGATGGTCCGCCGACAATGGCAGCAATATCAATGCATTCCGCCGCAATTTTCAATACGGACTCCTCGCATTTTTCAATAAAACTACGGTGTTCCAGAAGATCCAACGGGGGATAGCCACATATCGCAAGTTCCGAAAAAACCACCATACCGGCTTTTTCCTGCCTGGCTTTGCGTATTGCCGTTACTATCTTGTTTACATTTTCATCAAATGCTCCAATGGTAAAATTCAGCTGAGAGAGGGCGATTTTCATGTGAAAAAATTCAAAACATAACACCAAACCGGATGTTCACGAAATTTAACTGACCATTATGACGATCTGAAGATAATATATCAATAAATCCGTTGTTGAAGAAAATACCCCCTACAAGGGAGGTCTGTCCACCAATATTATATTCTATACCGCCCCCAAAAAAGAAGGATACATTAAAAGCATTAATCTCTTTGGAAACGTTATCCTTATGCAGTGCATTCCCTTCCGAAGAAGCCCTTGAACCAATATTTACCTGGGGAGAAAATCCCATCTCCGCGAAATAAGTAAAATACCCGATCTGGTTCGATTTGAGTTTAAGTGCCATGGGAATTGTAAGGTAATTCACATTAAAAGCAACGGTTGTACCTGCCGGCACCGGTACATGATCACCTTCTCCGGTGGTGATATCCACCGGCTCCTTATATAAAAGATTGCCGCCTATTTGCGTGAGATTAAGTCCGGTAACTAAAGCATAATTGGGCGCGAAATAATATTCCACGATGAGACCACCGTTATATCCGAGCCTTGCCCCGTCCTTTTGAATTTGCGAAGTCTTTGTTGAAAACCAGGAAAATACCGGGTCAATATGTGCGCCAAGCCTAACCGGCGATTGGGCAAATGCGGCTGTTCCGCATCCTAACACAAACAATATGAATAGCTTTTTCACTTTTTCAGACATTTTAATAAATCACAGCAAAGTTACTTAAGTTTGGAAATAAATATTTTGTCAATCCTAAATTTGCGCTTATTTTTGACCGTTCGGGCAATTCGGTGTAAATGAGGAAATCGGACAAAAGTACCTGACAAATTTAATCATCCAATGAAGATATTCCCCCTACTTATCCTGATCCTTGCAGGGTTGATCACATCCTGCAAACAGGATAACCTGCATGTGAATGTGAATAATATTCAAGTTAGCTTGCCTATATACCGATTTGAACAAAATCTTTTTTTAGCTGATCCCTCTTCATTGAATGACTCCATTCCGGTATGGCAGAAAAGATATGGCCCTTTTCTCCAATACTTCAGTTACATTGTGAAACTTGGAAATATCAACGATCCGGCTTTTGCCCGCAGGCTCAACTTATTTGCCACCGATCATACCAATTACCTGATCTATAAGCGAAGTATGGAAGTTTATCCCGATGAGGATGGTTTCAGGGCAAACCTGGAAGATGCATTTAAACACTATCGCTATTACTTCCCCGAAAAACCGCTTCCTCGCATCATTACCTATGTATCCGGTTTTAACCAGTCAGCAATTACCGGCGACAGCCTTATTGGCATGGGACTGGATAAATACCTTGGAACCAAAGAGCCTTTGTATCGTGAAGCAGGGATCTATAATTACCTGATCGCGAATATGTACCCTGAAAAGCTGGCATCCGACTGCATTACATTCTGGGGAGAAACCGAGTTTCCATATTATGATTCCGTAAATAACCTGGCTTCAAATATGATCTATCGGGGCAGATTGCTCTATTTTTCACAAGCAATGCTTCCCGATCAGCCCGACACAATCAATTTTGGATTTTCTGCAAAGAACCTTGAATATTGCGTTGAAAACGAGAAAGCCATGTGGACGGAACTCATCGAGAAAAAATTTTTATTTAACACCGACCGTTTTACCATTGATAAATTTATACTCGAAGGTCCATATACAAAAGATTTTGGGCGCGAATCTCCTGCCAGGGCCGCTGTATGGATTGGTTACAGAATTGTTGCTTCCTATATGGCTAAAAATAAAGATGTAACGTTACCTGTGTTGATGGCAGAAAAGAACTATATGAATATTTTAAACCAAAGCTCATACAACCCGTAAGCTTGTTCAGCTAAAAGCGAATTTCACAAAATCAATAAATCCGAGAATGAATAAAATCTGGTTCAGTATCCTTTTTTTGTCTGCAATTCCAATACAGGCACAAACCCCGGACTCAATCTGGCAACGAAGCTTAAATCGGTTCGAAAAAACGGATTATATTGGTGTAATAGAAGATATGAATGCACTCCTGAAAGTCATTCCCGGCTTTGCCAACGGATTATATAACCGGGGTATCGCAAGACTCAATATGGGTGATATCGATAAGGCATGTGAAGACCTGAACCTCGCGCGGGCAGCCGGATCGAATGAAAATAAACAGTTTGTTAATTTTCTTTGCGACCCCAAATATGTTCGTGATCTGTTACTTAAACAGTTTTATAAAGACGAGAAAGTATATCCTGAATTGGGCTACAGGCCAAAATATACGAGGGCAGATACGCTGAGAGGCATGCTCAGGCCGGAACGAACCTGTTTTGATGTGTACTTTTATGACCTCGATGTGAAGATCATACCCAAAGGTAAAAAGATCCAGGGAAGCAATTCAATCTATTTTCATGTGAAAGAACCTACCAAAGCTATTCAGGTAGATTTATTTGATATATACGCAGTTACAGGCATTTTATGGAAAGGAATCACACTGCCCTATAGACGGGAGTATAATGCACTGTTCATTGATTTTCCGGAAACACTAACACCCGGAACTGACCAGGTTATACGGATCTCCTACAGGGGAAAACCGATCAATGCGCCGAATCCTCCATGGGACGGAGGATTTGTATGGCAACATGATAAGAACAAGGATCTCTGGCTGGGTGTGGCCTGTGAGCACCTGGGTGCCAGCAGCTGGTGGCCTTGCAAGGACCATCTGAGCGATAAACCCGATTCCATGCTGATAAACCTTACAATACCAAAAGGTTACCAGGCAGTGTCAAACGGAAACCTCCGGAAAATGACCCCCGTGGATTCGCACAATGATCGATTTTCCTGGTTTGTCAGTTACCCGATCAACAATTACAATGTAACTTTCTATGTTGGAAAATATGTAGCATTCACCGATACGGTAATGGATGCCACAGATACGGTCCGGTTGGATTACAATGTTCTGGATTATAACCTGGATGAAGCAAAGGATCATTTCAAGCAAACCCGCGACGTAATCGGCTTTTATGATAAGGCCTTTGGACCTTATCCGTTCAAGCGTGACGGATTCGGACTTGTGGAATCTCCTTACGAGGGAATGGAGCACCAGTCGGCCATAGCGTATGGAAATGGATTCGGCAAGAATACGGGCTCTGAATACAGGAATAATATATTTGATTATATCATTGTTCATGAAGCGGCGCATGAATGGTGGGGAAATTCAGTTACCGCCGCTGATATGGCCGATATATGGATCCATGAGGGATTCGCCACTTATGCCGAACTAATGTTCATTGAAAACCGGTTTGGCAAAGAAGAATACATGTATGAATTGTCTGAAAAAAGCAAGTATATCTTCAATGTCTGGCCAATGGTGCAGAACCGCAACGTAAACGAAAATACTTTTGCAAGCAACGATGTTTATACCAAAGGAGCCATGATGCTTCACTGCCTTAGGTGCACAGTCAACAATGACTCGGTATTTTTTGGCATCATCCATGATTTTTGGATGAAGTATCGTTACCAAACCGTGAACTCCTACGATTTTATAAGTTTTGTAAATGAATATACAGGAACGGACTATACTCCATTTTTCGATAAGTTTCTTTTCGATACACAGCTTCCTGTTCTGACATATGTCTATAAACATGTAAATGACAGCATCCTTATGAAATTCCGGTGGACTGATGTTGAAGATGGTTTTACCATGCCGTTCAGCATTGCAAACGAAAAAAAAGAAGGGATCAGGCTGGCAGGGACCACTTCATGGCAGGAAATTACAATTCCGGAATCGCACTGGTTTACTTTTTATAATTTATATTCAGGGTATGAGGGCTGCCCTGATAATGGATTTACCTATTTCCGTACGTCCTGCGAAAATCAGTGACTAGTGACTGGTGACTAGTGACAAGCAAAAATAATCCCGTCGGGATTTTATATTGGTAGAAATGAAGATCGACCACAAATGACGCAAGAATCCCGTAGGGATTTTATATCGGTAGAAATGAAGATCGACCACAAATGACGCAAGAATCCCGTAGGGATTTTATATCGGTAGAAATGAAGATCAACTATAAATGACGCAAGAATCCCGTAGGGATTTTATATTGGTAGAAAAATGATTGATGAACGACCCCAAAAATCCCTTTTGAGAAATATTTGGATCCTTTCACTTTTAGTTTTTAGATTTTATTTTTTCACTTCCATTTTATTTGGATGAAAAATAAAATTTTTTACCTTTGCATTCCGATTTTATCAGCATTCATAAAAAAGCGCAGCAATGAAAAGAACATATCAGCCCTCCAACAGAAAGAGGCGTAACAAACACGGATTCAGGGAAAGAATGTCCACAGCGAACGGACGTAAAGTATTGTCCAGCCGGCGTGCGAAGGGAAGAAAAAGACTGACTGTTTCCGACGAAATAGCAAGCAAATAATTCTTCGGATTCAAAATATAAATTAAACCCCAAAGGATATAAATCTTTGGGGTTTAATTATTTGTGGCAAGAGGTAGTTTTACGGTTCTGCAGTTTTGCAGTTTTGCAGTTCATTGCCCGAACCTGGAACATCATAGATGTTCAATTTTTGTAGGAATTTCCGCATAGTCCACCCCCTGCCCCCGCCAGCGGAGGACGCCGTACCCCAATCAGTTGATGCGAACATCCAGCAGTATCCAGTATAACTTCCAAGTTGCTATTGTTATTCTTTATTCCCTACTCCTTACTCTTATGTAACAAAATTCTAAATGGCTGAAGTAAAGGCTCAAAAACAGGGTCGCTAATCTCTGCGTCCTCATAAAAGCAAAGCGCCTCAAAATACAACTTTGCGAATTTTGCGTATTCCTTTGTGGCCTTAGCGTTAAAACTTTTACACAATCTCTGCAAAGCAATAAAATCCAAAATTTCTCGCGCAGATTCCGCAGATTTCGCAGATGAATGCTCGCTTTGCTCGCATTTTCCATTTCAGTTATTTATTTTGGGGCAAAATTGTTAAATGCTAAGGGACTCCTTACTCCCTACTCACTTCTCACTTCTCCAAAGTTCCTCTCAAAATTTCCCTCTTTCCCGGAGGGCCCGGCAATTTTTCCAGCGTCAGTCCGCAATCCTTCAGTATCCGTTTCACAGATCCTTTTACACAATAGGTAGTGAAGATTCCACCGGGCTTCATTGCTGATACCAGGCGTTCCATAATTTCGCCCGTCCACATCTCAGGTTGCTTCTCCGGTGCAAAGGCATCATAATACACAAGGTCATACTCTGAATCCGGAATAAAACGGCACATATCTCCCTTCATTTTTTTCAGGTGAAAACAGGGATCGATTTCAATCATCTCATTCCACGAGGCTTCATGGATAGATGAAAAGATTCTTTCGGCGTCATTCTCTTTTTCCGATAAAAGTTCAGGATAATTTAGTTGTGTTATAAGCCCGGGATCAACAGGATATTTTTCGAGTGCAAAATACCATATCTTAATTCCCTTGCGAATTGCGCTTAATGCAGTAAGAAGCGCATTCAGCCCGGTCCCGAATCCATTTTCAAATACAGTAATTTCACCTCTGTTTGTAAAAGAATCCAGTCCGCTCCGGATAAATATATGGTACGATTCTGTCAATGCACCAAAGGTTGAATGATAGTGTTCGTTCAACTCCGGGATGAACAAGGTATGTGAGCCATCACCGGTAAGTACAAGTTGGGCCATTAGAACTTTTTGCAATGATACAAAAAACAAACCGTCATTATCTTTGCTTGAAACCATAGTGCCTTCTGGCAAATAACATATAAATTTTTAACTTTGATCATCCTATGCTTTTAACTCCATTGATTCCCATGAGAAAAATTATTTCTTTCTGCGTTTTATTTTCTCTCTTATTCCATTTCTATCTTAAAGGCCAGGAATTAAAACCGGATATCTCTTTCCAACAAAAGGAATATGACTTAGGCACATTCCTCGAATCAGCCGGATCGGTTGAACATGACTTCCGATTTACGAATACAGGCAAGGTTCCGCTAATTCTGAACAATGTCACCGCATCCTGCGGATGTACAACCTCAGAATGGTCAAAAGAACCCATTTTGCCCGGCAAAAACGGATACATCCGGGTAACATTCAATCCAAAGAACAGGCCAGGCTCCTTCAGTAAAACAATCCAGATAAACAGCAATGCGAATCTTCCCGTTGTTACCCTTGCCATCAAAGGGGTTGTTATTCCCGCTGAAAAATTAGAAGATGTTTACCATTTTTCAATTGGTGCTGTAAGGTTGGAAACTATCTACGCAGCCTTTGGAGAAATTTATAAAGGCGCTTCAGGAAAATTCAGCATAAAGGTGATGAATACCTCGCATGACACAACGGTGAATTTAAGTTTCAGGCAATTGCCTCCGTTTATTCGTGTGAAAATGGAACCTGGTATATTGGGTCCGCAACAGGAAGGGCGCATAGATCTGGAATACAATTCTTCGCTTCAAACTAACTGGGATTATACAGTTGACCGGATTGACCTTCTGATCAATGGAAAATCAGTACCGCGAAATCGTATCAGTATAACGGCAAATATAAAGGAGGACTTCCAGGCATTGACGGCCGAAGATCTGGCCCTTGCCCCGGTAGTTGATTTCGACAAGATTACCTACGATTTCGGCACCATAAGTCAGGATAAAGTTATCGAACATATTTTTAACCTGACGAATACCGGCAAATCGAACCTGTATATACGAAAAGTTGGGGCAAGCTGCGGCTGCACTGCTGTAGTGCCTTCAAAAACAACGATTGCACCCGGAGAAACCACAGAGATAAAAGCGGTGTTCAATCCGGCGGGCCGCGAAGGCAATCAGAAAAAAGCCATAACGGTGATCACCAACGATCCGAAAAGATCGAAAACAGTACTCTGGCTGAACGGTATTGTCGCTCAAAAAAAATAGACCGGTAAAAATCAAATTTTGAAAACCGCCTGATGAAAGGCCCATCTTACAAAAGTAACCTCAGTGTCAGTACTGGCATTGCTCAGCCTCCGGATATAAACGAGGAAGCAATTAAAATATTCAAGCAAAAAAAACGAAAACAACCAACAGCAATAGAATTTCTTGACGGTATACTTTCGGGAAACAGAACCGTATTAAGTCAGGCCATTACACTGACCGAAAGCTCGTTACCCCACCATACGGAACTTGCGCAGGAAATCATTGAAAAATGCCTTCCCTGGTCAGGTCATTCGCTCCGTGTTGGAATCACCGGTGTTCCGGGAGTAGGGAAAAGCACTTTTATTGAGTCCCTGGGCTTGCACCTGATCCGCCATAACCGGAAACTGGCTGTACTGGCAATCGACCCAAGCAGCGAACGCAGCAAGGGAAGTATATTGGGGGATAAAACACGAATGGAAGAACTATCCGTTGCAGCGGACGTCTTCATCAGGCCCTCCCCCTCGGCAGGATCCCTTGGAGGAGTGGCACGGAAAACACGGGAAACGATCATTTTATGCGAGGCGGCAGGCTTTGACACCATCTTTATTGAAACGGTTGGCGTTGGTCAAAGCGAAACCGCTGTACATTCCATGGTGGATTTCTTCCTTTTGCTCATGCTGGCTGGCGCTGGCGACGAATTGCAAGGTATAAAAAGGGGCATCATGGAAATGGCTGACGCTATTGCTATCACAAAAGCTGATGGGGAAAATATTGCAAAAACTGAAAGAGCGAAGGCGGAATATTCCAATGCCATACATCTGTTTCCTCCTTCGGATACAGGCTGGATACCAAAGGTTATGACCTGTTCCTCCAGAACTCACATGGGCATTCAGGAAATCTGGGATACAATACAGGAGCATAAAACTTTGATGCAGCAAAGGGGCTATTTCGAAAGAAAGCGGCTTGACCAGTCTTTATACTGGATGTATGAAACCATTAATCAAAACCTGAAAGACAGTTTTTACCACGACCGCCGGATCCAAAAGATGCTAAAAAGCCAGGAGGCACGGGTGCTTATGGGTGAATTAACCCCTTTTACCCCGGCAAAAGCACTCATGGAAAAATACTTTAAACGACATTGGATACGGTTTAATTACCGGCGCAGATAAGGCGATATGGGGTTCGAAAAAAAAAGAGTATTTTTGCAATTCGGAAAAAACAGTAAGATTTGTTTTAATGAAAATTAAAAGAAAAGAAAATGAACTATGATCTTGTTATAATTGGCAGCGGACCGGGTGGCTATGTAGCGGCCATTCGTGCATCACAATTGGGATTAAAAACAGGTGTAGTGGAAAAAGCGGAAATCGGAGGCATTTGTCTGAACTGGGGTTGCATACCTACCAAGGCCCTGCTGAAAAGTGCCCAGGTTTTGAATTATATGAACCATGCGTCCGATTACGGTATTGCATTTGACGCCTCTGCACAGGCCGATTTGCAAAAAATGGTTGAACGCAGCCGGGGTGTCGCCGAAGGAATGAGTAAGGGAGTTCAGTTTCTTTTCAGGAAAAACAAAATAGACCACATCCCCGGTTATGGACGCCTTTTGGATAACCAGACTGTTTCTGTTACTGACAAAGACGGAAAAGAAACAAAAATTACCGCCAAACATATTATTATTGCCACCGGGGCAAGGTCAAAGGAATTGCCGAATCTGAAACAGGACGGAAAAAAAATTATCGGATACCGTGAAGCAATGACCCTGAAAACTAAACCACAATCCATGGTTGTGGTTGGCTCAGGCGCCATCGGAAGTGAATTCGCCCACTTTTACAACTCCATTGGCACGAAAGTAACCCTCGTTGAATTCCTTCCTTTAATTGTACCCGTGGAGGATGAAGAAGTGTCAAAACAACTCGAAAGATCATTTAAAAAGGCGGGAATGGAAGTGATGACCTCCTCTTCCGTTGAATCGGTTGATACCACCGGCAAAGTTTGCCAGGTAACAATCAAAACACCCAAGGGTGTTGAAAAAAGGGAGGCTGAAATAGTACTTTCCGCTGTTGGCATAACATCCAACCTCGAAGATCTTGGACTTGAAAATCTGGGCGTTGAAACGGAGAAGGGTAAAATCAAGGTAGATGAATTTTACAGGACCAACGTGAAAGGCATTTATGCCATAGGGGATATTATCCCCGGTCAGGCACTGGCACATGTTGCATCCGCGGAAGGTATTCTTTGCGTGGAAAAAATTGCCGGCAAAGATCCTGAACCTATTAATTACAAGAATATTCCCGGGTGTACCTATACTTCCCCCGAAATTGCATCGGTGGGATATACCGAAAAAGCTGCAAAGGAAGCCGGTTATGACATCAAAGTTGGCAAATTTCCGTATACCGCATCAGGAAAGGCAAGTGCTACGGGCAACAAAGAAGGTTTTGTAAAATTGATCTTCGATTCAAAATACGGTGAATTACTTGGAGCCCACTTCATTGGCGATAATGTAACTGAAATGATAGCCGAAATTGTAACGGCCAAGAAACTGGAAACAACGGGCCATGAAATCATTAAGTCGATCCACCCTCACCCCACTATGTCGGAAGCGGTGATGGAAGCCGCTGCCGCCGCTTATGGGGAAGTGATTCATATTTAGGCTGTATCTGTAGGCTGTTAGTGATCTTCGAAGTTCGAAATTCGGTGTTCCTTGTTCAGTGTTATTTTACGTCAAAAAAACACCGAACACCGAACACCGATCACCGATCACCGATCACCGAACACCGAACACCGAACACCGATCACCGATCACCGAATACCTAAGACATTCCTCCTAATAGCCTAATGGCCTACAGCCTGATAGCCTAATTACCATTTCCCAGGCTATCGACCCCAGTCTTTAAAATATCGTCCATTGTAAGTATCGGTCTTTGGCCTTGCCGTATTTTTGCTTTCACCGTTCTTGCCGCCCGAAGAGCTGACTTCCGGTCAGGGAATGGCTTTCTGCCCTGAATAACCGGTATAAAAGGCTGATCAATAAATAATTTATGGTGTACATAAACCTGGTATCCCCATCCACCGGAAACCCTGAACGTTTTCACATTCAGGGTTTCTGTCGATGGGTTAAAATAAACCCGGTATGCAATAAAAGATAGAACGGCTATCGCTGCGAATAGCAACAATAACCTGAAATGTCTAATCTTCTTTGTTATAATCTGCATCAGGTAAAAATTCCCAAATATCGTCAAACTGGTAAGTATTACTTTTTCCGGTGGTTACAAATCCACGGCCGGCAATTGAAAAGGCTACAGCATCAGAACGGCTTGATCCTTCAAAATCGGTTTTTTGATCCCATAAATCGGTTGCCGGATCATATTCCCATGTATCTTTTCTGAGACTTGAATTCGTTCCAAGAGTAACATATGCTTTGTTGCCAATAACAAAGGCAACCGCATTACTTCTCACGATGGCATAATCATTATCATAGGACTCATCACTGGAATTAAATATCTTCCGTTTGGCAGTCCATGTATCAGCAACCGGGTCATACATATAAAATTCCTTTTCATAAGTTCCATTGTTGATGCCTGTACAAATATATCCCTTGCCATCGATTACAAAGCCTACTGCATCCCTTCTCTTTGAACCCCCATAACTGGTTTTCTGTGTCCATGTATAGGTATAAGGGTCAAAGGCCCAGAAATCCTTCAGATAATTTCCATCGTACCCTGTTCCGAAATATCCGATATCATTAATGGAAAAGGCAACGGCACCATAACGTGGAGAGGGGCCATCCATGGAATTTACAGAATCCCATCTGTTCATAGACGGATCAAATTGCCACAAATCATTCAATTTGGACTCTCCATTATAACCAAAGCCGACAAACCCTTTTCCGGCGGCTGCAAAACCCGATGCTGAATTTCGCGCGGAACCGGCGAAGGAAGCAACCTGCGTCCAGCTGTTACGACCCGGATCATATGCCCAAAAATCCTTTAGCCGTTCCTCACCGTCATATCCCAAACCAATATATCCAATATCGTTAATAGAAAAAGCTGTTGCACTGCTTCTTGCAACTCCTTCAAAATCGGATTGTTCAATCCAGTTTCCAACAAGAACTGCAGAGGATGGTTTTTTGCAGGAAATTGAAGTTGCCAATAAAACTACTGTTAATACGCTAATTGCGAGATGATTTCCGTAAATTTTCATTTGATTAAAATTTATTTTCTATTGCATTAAAAAATCGTGATGAATATAAATGCTTTTTTCAAGATTTTACCGTTTAATTGATGTTAGTTTCAATTTATTAATATTTTTTAACTTTCGGCCGGATTCAGCGAACATAGAGATGCTGAAAGGATTATTTAAATGTTTTAGATACAGTTTGCAAATCTAAAGATGAAATTGTTATTTTTATCTACTAAATTAAAATACTTTCGCATCCAGCCGATTTTATTATTTCTTTTTTTTTGTAAATCCCCTTCATGGTGATTTACTTTGCTTAGTTTAAACGAAAAGTATACATGACAAAGTATTTAGGTATTCTGATTCTGCTCATTTTTTTATCCTGTAGCCCGGATAATCAATCTTTCGATATCGGAGGCAAGTATGTTGATGTTAGGACTACCCTGAGTTACATTGACACCCTTACTGTAAATAGTTATACCATAAAGCTCGATTCATTGCGAACGTCGGGTTTGTCGGATGGTGGTTCAGTCACTGTAGGGAACTACCACGATCCTGAAATCGGAGATATTTCCGCATCAAGCTATTTTACAGTCACTTTACCGGGTACGCGCACAGTTCCCTCCTCCGCTGTTTTTGATTCCCTCACGCTTGTCATGGTAGATAATAATTACAGTACGGGTGACACACTCGTTCCCTTAACTTTGCATGTGCATAGATTGCAGGAAACGCTTAAGACGCGTGAGGACAATTATCTTTATAATACATCCAGATTCAATTATTTTGCGGAACCACTCGGGTCCCTGACTTTTAAGCCCCGCCCAAATTATCATGATACGCTTTCAATCCGCCTGAGCGATGAACTTGGAAATGAATTGCTTCAACTTTTCCTTGACAAGGATGAACGAAGTCAGGAATTAGCTAACTGGTTGCTGTTTTTTAAAGGATTGACAATACAGAGTGATGCCGGAGATAAGGCCATTTTGGGTTTTAGCACCTCTGTATCTACTCCTGCCATGCGTTTGTATTACCATTATGTTGATTTTACAAACATTTCAGATCATCGCGATTTTGCCATTTTTGGGTTTACCGTTACCCAGTTTAACCATTATGAAATCTCGAATCCTGTAATCAGTCTTCCCAAAAATCAGAAAGAAAAGGTGCCTGCCAGACTGAATGAGAAACAGACTTATAGCCAGGCAGGAACAGGTATTGTTACCCGCCTTGAAATACCGTATCTTAAAAACCTGTTGCTGGTTCATGACAATATCCAGATTCTCAAAGCTGAACTAATTCTCGAACCTGCCAGAAATACCTACAAGACAATCCACCTGCCGGAAAGAATAGGGCTATATGCTTCGGATAACCTTAACCGGTTTGGATCTGTTATTTTCAATGTGAGTTCCGGAAGCCCGCTTATTGGAAGTCTTGTAATTGACCAGGTATACCAGGAGGACACCCGGTATACCTTTGATGTAACTAATTTTATCCAGACAAAAATCATGGAAGCAACAGACGATGTTCCCGCGTCTGCTTGTCACTATTGCAGCTAATGAAATATATACTACTGCTGACAGGCTGGTGCTGGGCAGCCAGATCAATAGCGAAAGCAAAGTGACCCTGAAAATATATTATATGAATTACTAGTAAAAAAGTTTCCATGAGAAGATTCTTCGTTCATTTTTTCCTTCTTTTTTTTGCATTGAATGCTTCTGCACAGGTACGCACTCATTTACCCTATTCTATCTTTGGTGTTGGCGAGATCAACCCGAAGGGTTTAAGCCGGAATCTGGGCATGGGCAAAACAGGTATTGGCAACGCTTCGGATCATTACCTGAATAACCTGAATCCGGCTTCCTATCATAAGATGGATAGCATCTCTTTCTTTTTTGATTTTGGCCTGGGTGCTGATATAGTTAAATATGAAACCAGTTATAATACCCAGCGTGGCAACGATTTTAATATAAAAAATGTAGCCATGGGATTCAAGATTGCAAAAAACTGGACAGGCGGACTTGGCATTGTGCCATTCAGCACAGTAGGATATAAGATAACGGCCACAAAGTATGTAAATGGCACAACGGATCTGTTTTCAGCGGATCTCACCGGTTCGGGTGGCCTTACCCAGTTTTATTTTGACAACGCATATGTACTTTTCAATCATCTTAGCCTTGGGGTTACAACGTCCTATGTTTTTGGAACGATTACTTCTTCTGAAACAGTTTCCTATAATCCGATTTCAAGCTTGATCATATCGAATAAAACAGCCCATCTGAATAAGGTACTGGTTGATTTCGGTTTTCAATATTTCTTTAATCTTACCAAAGAGTCCAGCCTGTCCATAGGGGGCGTATTTGGAAATACTCATAAATTGAACTTTAAAGAAAATCTGCAAATATCACAATCCAACGGACAAATTTTTGAAGATAAAATAACCCAGGAAGGTACTTTCGATTTTCCCTTGTATATCGGCGGCGGTATTTCATATGACCTCGCAAATAAATTAACCATCAATGCCGACTATATGTTTCGTAACTGGGAGGCGGCAAATGCCCAATCTACGAACACGGAATTCAGTTATGTGAATACAAATTCCTACAGGCTGGGTGTGGAATATATACCCGGTCGCATGAATGAATTCGGCTTTATGGGCAGGATAGCATACCGCGCCGGGGTCTACCGTGAAGGATATTATGTGGAGATCAATAAAAAAACCATTGATGAAACCGGATTTTCCGTGGGATTGGGAATACCGTTCATAAAAAATAAAACCACTGTAAATGTATCCTACAATAGCGCTGTAAGAGGTTCCACGAACAACGGACTTATCAGGGAACGATACCATTCCATCGTGCTGAGCTTTTCATTGCACGACTGGTGGTTCATTAAGCCCAAATATGATTAGACCTCAATTGACCTGAAAATCAAAAACCACTCTTTTCGGAGTGGTTTTTGGCTATAGCGTTCAGATTAAACAGCAATTAGAAAGAGAATTGATACCTTTTTCTCAGCTCCTTTTGAAACTCACTGATTTTCCGTTCAAGATCGGAAATTTCTCCCCGCAGCTTGTTTGTATCATTTCCCTCTGATTCAAGTTCCCGAATGAATCGACGATTGATAATGATCTTTTTCTGGCATTCATAAATGCTTGAAATGAGACTCTTAATGTTGTATTTTACATCAAGCATATTAATAAGGTTTTAGTTAGTAGATTGCCTGTAAAATTACCTCAATTAATAAATGATGCGCTAATTAAGAACTCAACAAGAATACCTTATCATTCCGTTTGATAATTATTCCTACGTTAAGTTAACAATTGCATATAAAATTAATCGAAGTAAATCTACTACTTATTAACAGGGTTTTCAACAATTTTGTTACAATTTATGTTAATAATTTTGTTAAATAAATTAAAATTATTATATAAGGGGAAAAAACAACCCCTGTTTTGGCAGGGGTTGAGGGATTACCTATAATACACTTAAAATAACCAATTTACAAACAAATTAAAGATAGCGATATCCCTTCTTGCGGGGGTGTTGAGGTGGACCCGGGCAATCTTAATGCCCCAATCATAAATCGTAAATCCTACAAAACCCTATGCCCTCCGTGCAATGAACTGCAGAACTGCAGAACTGCAGAACTGCAGAACTTTTTTTTTACCCCTGTGCCCCCTCTTTCTTCGGAGCCGGTTTATCTTCAATCCGGGCACCTTTAATCTTATCCTCTTTCTTGATGCCATCCTTGATCTCAATATTTACACCGTCTGACAATCCGGTTTTAATATATTGCTTATCGAAGATCTGTGGTTGTTTTTCCACCTCCACGAATGCAGAATCACCGCTTTTTTCAAACTGGATCAGGCTTTCGGGGATCACCATCACACTGTCCCTGCGGTCGAGCACAATATCTGCATTGGCGCTGTAACCGGCTCGGATGAAATTATTGTTTTTCAGTTTAACGTTGGCCTTTATCTCAAACTGGATAGCACCGTTTTCCTCTTTCCCTTTTGGAGCCACATATTCAAGGGAAGCATCAAATTTTTCATCTTCAATGGCCCCGATTGAAAGGATAAGCGGCATACCCAGTTTTAGCTTGCCTACTTCCGTTTCATCCACTTTTCCTTTAAAAATCATCTCTCCCATATCCGCCACGCTGGCAATGGTGGTGCCTTCATTGAAATTATTGGCTTCAATAACTGAATTCCCTACTTCAACAGGTACGTCAAGAACCATCCCTTCAATTGTAGAACGGATAAGGGTATTTGTTACACCGCCCTGTTTTTTTGAAACCCCTTCCTTGATCAGCTGAAGATTGGATTCTGCGCTTTCCTGCTCTTCCATCGCATTCATGTAAGTAAGTTTATACTGTTGGAATTCAGCCTGTGGAATCACGCCCTGCTCGTATACCTTTTTCTGGCGTTCATAGACTGTCTTCGCATCCTCAAAATTGATCTTTGCTTTGGTAAGCCTGGATTCAGCATTGTTCAATTCAACCATATTGGGTATTATCTTCACCCGTGCAATAAGATCGCCTTTTTTGACATGGTTGCCGGCTAGTATGTATAATTCTTCAATAATGCCCGATACCTGGGGCTTGATCAGAATTTCTTTCCTTGGAACAACTGAACCTGTGGCAACGGTTTTCTTAACGATGTTGGATATGAATGGGGATTTAACTTCATAGACCACCGGTTTCTTTTTTGATTTTTGATAAAGGTAAATCATGGTACCGAAGATTGAGCAAATTACCAGGACAAGCAACCCGATTTTTAAAACTTTTTTCATTTTTAGTATTGATTTGAATGGTTAATTTCTTCAATTTTTTAATCGGCACGTAAAGCTTCAACAGGACGAATGCTCACTGCTTTGCGCGCCGGGATCAGTCCCGCCAGCATACCTGAAAATATGAGTACCACAAGGGCCGTGAGGGCAATATTAAAATCAATGCCCGGATTTTTAAACATATCCGTATTGGCTCCCGAACTGACCATCTGGTAATTTACAAATTCGAGGAGCATAACCCCGAATACAAGTCCGATCATACCTGAAAAGGAAGTCAGCACAACAGATTCCATGATGATCTGGCTGATAACTTTCCAGGGAGATGCTCCGATGGAGCGTTGTATACCGATCTCTTTTGTTCTTTCTTTTACAACGATCAGCATTATATTGCTTACACCGATTACCCCGGCAAACAACGTTCCGATGCCAACCAGCCATATCAGGGTGCTGATACCCGTGAATAAACCCTTCATTTTTTTGAACTGCTCCTCGAGGTTAAAGTGACCAAAGGCTTGTTCATCTTCGGGAGCAATTTTGTGGCGTTCTCCAATGAGGGCCATGCATTTTTTCTCTACAACGGAAACCGGGATGTTGTTTTTTCCGGTTACTGCAAAAAAATGTACCTCATCTCCCATATTATAGGCTATCTGAAGCGAGGTAAACGGCAGAAAAATCGACTTTTCCTTATCACCTCCGAAACTCATGTTTTTGTTCCTTGGTTCGAATACTCCGACAACCTGGAAATATACCCCACGGATGCGAATATATTGCCCGATCGGTTCCTCATTTTTGTTAAAAAGCTCGTCCCGCACCCTGTTGCCTATGACAGCTACCTTCCGTTTATCAATAATATCTATGTTGTTCACTTCACGGCCCTTTAACATGGTTACCGGATCTATACGGAAAAAATCGGGATAATCGCCGAATATATCGTAAGCAGCAGATTTCAATCCACGTACCACATTGTTGTCGCCGTTACCCGACCAGGGTTGCAGGCGGGGTGCCAGCAAGTCGATTTCCGGTATGTTTTCACGCAATGCTTTCATATCTGCATTGTTATACATCCATTGTCTTCCACGGGGCAAACCCTTGTATGGAATTGTTGTTTGTCTTGTCCACATAAAGGAACTATTGGTGGCAAAATCCTGGAAACCATCAAAAACTGAATTTTGAAGTCCATTACCGGCGCCCATCATCACCACGAGCATGAAGATACCCCAGAATACGCCGAATGCAGTCATGAATGTACGCAGTTTGTTTCCCCGCAGCGTAGCGTAAATTTCTTCCCACCTGTCTCTGTCAAACATATTTATTGGTTTTTATTCATCGCGCAAAGCTAAAACAGGCCTGATCCGTGCGGCCCGAAGGGCAGGCATCAACCCGGCCAGCGATCCAGCCAGGATCAGCACAAGAGTGGACACTATAGCTACTGTAAAGTCCACCGACGGATTGAGAAAGAAATCGTTTTGCGGCAAAACGGAGGAGATCAGGGAAAGCAATCCAACCCCCAGGATCAGACCGATATATCCTGCCAGGCTGGTTATGAGAACTGCTTCGAAAAGGATCATACCAACAATTGAATAGGGTGTTGCCCCAATCGCCTTGCGGATTCCAATTTCCTTTGTCCGTTCGTTTACAACAATGATCATTATGTTACTCACCCCTACTATCCCGGCAATAATTGTAAATCCCCCAATGATCGAGACAAATATCTGGATACCAAGAAAAAGATTTAAGAATTTTTTATATTCCTTGAGCGTATTCCACATCCACATGGCATTCTGGTCTTCTTTATCAAAATTATGCCGTTTTGCAAAGCTGGCCCGTAATGTTTTTTCCAGGTTTTCACTTTCTGCAGCACTCAGGTTGCTCGTGATGGCAAAGTTATGGATCTGGTTCCCTCCGCCTGAAATCATTTGTGCCGTGCTAATGGGAATATAGGCCCGGGTTCTGTCACGCTCGCTTGGATCCGTAAAAACTCCCACTACCTGGAATGAAATGTTATTTATTTTAATGTATTCTCCAATTGGATCCTTTCCATTTTTAAAAAGTCCCTGCTGAACCGGCTCACCAATAACAGCTACTTTTCTTTTCTTTTGTATATCAATTTCATTCAGGTAACGTCCTTCTTTGATACCGGCATTTTCCAATTCCAGGTTATCGGGATGACAAGCGATCAAATCAAAAACGCCATACTCTTTTTTGTAGGAAATAACCCGGTTCTGCCACATGAAATATCTTCCGGTTACCTCTTCTACCCCCTTAACATTATTCTTTAAGAACTCATAATCCTCATTGTCAAATTTGATCTGTCTTCCGGCTTTCAGACCGTTATAAGGCTTGCTGGTTGCACCGGCTCCGAACATGATCTGGTTTACCGCGTCACGTTTGAATTGGCTGCTGATCCCATTTTGCAGCCCTTTGCCCGATCCGAGCAATATGATCAGCATAAATATTCCCCAGGCAACGCTAAAGCCGGTAAGAAACGTCCTCATCCGGTTTTTGTCAATTGTGCTGAAGATCTCCTGCCATTTATCTATATCAAACATATTTATGTTTTTAGAAAGATGAAGCTGCCTTCAAAGCTGTATTGTGATAAATAATATCGTCAATCACACCGTCCTTGAGTTTGATGGACCGCTGGGTGCGAAGAGATATATCGTGCTCGTGGGTTACAATGATGATCGTTATCCCTTCGTCATTGATCTCCTGCAGCAGATCCATTACCTCAAAGGATGTAACTGAGTCAAGTGCGCCGGTTGGCTCATCCGCCAGAATAACTTTCGGCTTGCTGATCAGCGACCGGGCAATTGCAATACGCTGCTTCTGGCCACCCGACAATTCACTGGGCAAATGGGTCCACCAGTCTTTCAGACCAACCCTGTCAAGATATTCCATTGCAATCTGGTTGCGCTTGCGCCGCGCCACTCCCTGGTAATACAAAGGAAGGGCCACATTCTCCAGCGCATTTTTAAATGAGATCAGGTTGAAGCTCTGGAAAACAAATCCAATTGTATGGTTTCTCAACTGGGCTGCCTTGGTTTCACTGATATCGCGAATGAGCATCCCATTCAGGTAATATTCCCCTTCATCATAATTGTCAAGTATACCCAATACATTCAAAAGGGTTGATTTTCCGGATCCCGAAGCGCCCATAATGGAAACCATTTCACCATCTTCAATCTCAAGGCTGATTCCCTTAAGCACATGCAAAGAATTGGCACCCGTTATGTACGATTTATGCAGATTATTCAGTGTTATCATGGATAAACAGGTTAGTAAACTGTTTGACAGACAAATATTATGCCGTTTAGGAAATTCCCGATGATAATCATAACATTAAAGTGAATGAATAACGAAAAAGCATCTCTCGAAATTGTACCGTTATGATACAGGAATTGTCCGATAATGAACACAATATAAATAACTGCTCCCACGCAACCTTTTGTATCGCTTTCGCATCATATAAATGGCGCATAAAAAGGATAAAATCGGGATTTTAACCTTAATTTTAAGTGCTAATACTTTGTATTTGGTCGACCGTCTACATAAAACAGTACTTGGCTGCCAGGAAGGAAATCCCGTGGCTCAGCGCGATTTGTATGAAATGTTCAAAGCGAAAATGTTTGGCATTTGCTTACGATATGCTGGAAACCATCATGATGCAGAAGATATTATGCAGGAAGGATTTATAAAAGTCTTTGAAAAAATTCACCAGTTCAGTTTTAAAGGGGCTTTTGAAGGTTGGATAAGAAGAGTTATGGTGAATACGGCACTGGAAAAATACAGGTTGCATTTTCAGACTGTTTCTTTACAGGACAATTCCGGTGCAGATCAGGAACAGGAAATTGACGTAACCAGCAATATAGAGGTTAAAGAACTCCTGAACATAATCCAGGGGCTCACCCCACGGTATAGACTGGTATTTAACCTGTATGCACTTGAAGGATATTCGCATAAAGAAATCGGTGAAATGTTAAATATCACAGAAGGAACTTCCAAATCAAACCTGTCGCGTGCACGGATGATTCTGCAGGAAAAAGTGAATAAACATTATTTAAAATCGATACAAACATCCTGAATTATGGATAGTAATATTGAAAATACAGACCGGTTTTTCAGGGAACGTCTGTCGGTTTATGAAGAAACGCCGGATGATCGGTTGTGGGATAAGATTGCCTCCAGACTTGAAGGCAAAAAGCGCAGGAAATTAATCTACCTGGTTTTACGCATAGCTGCCGGCATGACTTTGCTGGCTTCGCTGGGATTAGGCTATCACTTCGTAAACAGATCGTTTAATCTGAAAACAGTGGCTGTCGTTTCGAAAACCCGCGTTTCTGAAAAAACGGGGAATGCACTTTCCACACATGCAAATACAGATAACCCTGGTCGACAATCTCTTTCCTCCGCTGGTAATTCCGGAATTCAAAAAGAAGAACCCTCTTTGGTGAACAATCAACCTGCCGGCATCACAAATAATACCGCAATAACCTCTGTTACTGCTCTCGAAAGCAGTGCGAAATCCGTCTACATCACCCCTGGTCTTTCCCCTTTATACATGCGCGAAACATCCCTGCTTCCGGTTCCTTTGCCTCACCGGCTTGGCTATCACCGGCTCTCACAGCAAGAACTACAGGAACAGACAGCCGCTTTGATTGCAGGCAATTATGATGACGTGCCAACCGAAGAAACCAAAGATAACCGCTGGATACTTGGAAGTGAAGTAGCCCCGCTTTATTCTTACCGTAAAATCGAATCAGGTTACCTCGACCAAAGTGCCATAAAGAACATGAACAATTCCGAACAGGGATTGATTGCCCTTGCCGGAGGTTTACGCGTTGGTTATAAAGCCGGCCGCCGTTTCTCGGTGCAAACAGGCCTGTATTATTCAAGGTACGGCCAGGAAAAGAACAACGCGGATGCAGTTTCGCTCGACCAGATTGCATATGTTGACAAAGCAAACCTGACGTACCTGTCCATTCCAAATTCAACAGGCACAATTCAGCCTGACAATAATAACACAAGCCGCTATGAAAGCGTTATAACAACAACAAATGGAAACAAGTCAGATTTTCACAATTTCAGCGGATACGCCGTATTCAGTCCGGGAACCACGCAAATAACAGAAGGAGATATTACAGCCATACAGTACTTTGATTACCTGGAACTACCGGTCACTGTCAAATATAAGATCATTGATCGTAAACTCGGTTTCAGCTTTTTGGGGGGCATTATTACGAATTTCCTTGTAAATAACGGAGTTCAGCTGAAACAAAACGGGAATGTTGAATCCTTTGGAACTACTAGGGATATTAACAAGGTAAATTACCAGGGGTCCGTTGGACTGGGTTTTGACTATCCACTCCTCGACCGCCTGTCCATTAGCCTGGAACCCCGCTTCAGGTATTATCTGAATCCAATAGACCAGAGATTTAACGTCCACCCTTACTCATTTGGATTGTTCGCCGGGCTCAGTTATACATTGAGGTAGTATGGTCACGCATTTGTTCAAGCAACCATTCCACCGCTTCGCTTTCCTTTGTGAAAAGACGCGTAGGAGTTTTTGGCTGGCTGAATTTCAGGTATACGTTGGCAAAATAGCTGGAAATTTTTGATTCAAGCACGATGGCCGTGCCGGCAACATGTTCCCTGTATTGCGCTGCTGCGTAGGACCGGGTTTTGGAATCTATAAAAAGCATATTCCGGATATCAATCAGGTTACCGCATAATCTCTTGCCACACCATGCATCTCCAATCTCAGTCATTTTTTCCAGTGTATCCATGTCGAGAGTACAATTATTAATCGCTACATAGCGAAAAATGGAGTCATCACCCTCTGTAATTTGCATTTTATCATTGATTGTAATACTTCGCATAATGTTTCCTTTTGACTGATGTTTAACGGCTTTGCTTATTACGCCAAAAATGGATCGTGTGTTACATTTGTTAAAAAATTATTTGGTGAAAAAAAACTCGCTTTCATTTTAACTAACTTTGTAAAATTTCGTAGACTTAGGCGTCTAACAAAACGTAGAGGATTAATATGTCGAAAGGAAGATTTTCATTTAGTCATCCGGCACTGTACTTTACAGGCGCCTTCTTACTTGCCGGAGTTTTAATTACAATGCAGGGGTTCACCAATAAAACGGCAAGCGATGCTGTACCTACCCGGTTACCCTCGTTGAACAAAGCGTTCAGTTTACCTGAAAAACTTGAATTTGCAGGGGAAACAGTTCCCCTCGATAACTTTGATACCCGTGAAAGCCTCGACCGCGAATTGCTTGTGAATGGATACTGGCAATCCAGAACATTGATGGTGCTCAAGAAATCAAGAAGATATTTCAGGATAATTGAACCCGTACTTAAAAAATATGGCGTTCCGGATGATTTCAAGTACCTTAGCATGGCAGAAAGCGGATTCGAAAATGCTGTTTCCCCGGCTAAAGCTGCAGGTGTATGGCAATTGCTCGATGGTACTGCCAGGGAATATGGTCTTGAAGTAAATGATAATGTTGACGAACGGTATAATCTTGAAAAATCAACTGAAGCGGCGTGTAAATACCTTCTTGAATCTTATGCAAAATATGGAAACTGGACCATGGCTGCTGCCACCTATAACGTAGGACGGAAGGGCCTCGACAACCAGATAGCCAAGCAGAATACGAACAATTATTATGACCTGCTGCTGAATGAGGAAACAGCAAGATATGTTTTCAGGCTGATCGCCCACAAGCTCATTACGGAAGATCCTGATAAATATGGCTTTCATTTGGAGGAAGAAGATTATTACCCCGTTATTTCAACACATCAGGTAAAAGTGGATACTGCCATATCAAACATAGCCCTGTTCGCCCTCAGCCAGTCGACAAATTATAAGATCATCAAGCAGTTTAATCCCTGGCTTCGCCAGAATGCGCTGCCTGATCAGACACACAAAGTATATAGTATCAATATTCCAAATGAGGGTGAAAGAATTCTCAAACAACCTTAACCCTGAAAGATCCGGAGAAGAAAATTGACAAAAAAGATAAACAACACAGCGCTCGAAACTGGCGAAATAAAAGTTCTTGGTGCAAAGGTCCATAATCTCAAAAATATAGATGTCACCATTCCCCGAAATCAGCTGACTGTAATTACCGGACTTAGTGGCAGCGGAAAGTCCTCCCTGGCATTTGATACCATTTACGCCGAAGGCCAGCGGCGGTACATGGAAACCCTGTCGGCTTATGCCAGGCAATTCCTTGGAAATATGGAAAGGCCCGATGTGGACAAAATTACCGGATTGAGCCCCGTAATCGCCATTGAACAAAAAACCACTAGCAAAAATCCGCGCTCCACAGTAGGCACCATAACCGAGATTTATGATTTTCTCCGCCTGCTATATGCCAGGGCATCCCTGGCTTATTCCTATAACACCGGCGAACTTATGGTGAAGTATACCGATGAGCAGATCATTAACCTGATCATTGAAAAATACGAAAATCAGAAAATATATATGCTGGCTCCCCTTGTAAAGGGAAGGAAAGGACATTACAAGGAAGTTTTTGAACAAATCCGCCGGAAAGGATTTCTGAACGTTCGGGTTGACGGTGAACTGATTGAAATAAAACACGGGCTGAAACTCGACCGGTATAAAGCGCATTTTATTGAGCTTGTGATTGACAAAATGGTGGTAACTGCTGACGACAAATCCAGGCTGAAGAGTTCACTCGCCCTGGCCATGCAGCATGGCAAAGGCATCATTATGGTGCTCGATGCCAATAAAAAGGAACCGCGCTACTTCAGCCGATTGCTGATGTGTCCGACAACCGGTATTTCATATAACGAACCCGCACCGCATACTTTCTCCTTCAACTCCCCCCAAGGCTCATGCCCACGCTGCAACGGGCTCGGAACCATTAACCAGATAGACATCAACAAAATTATTCCTGATCCCGGCCTCAGTATAAAAAAGGGAGCCATCCTCCCCCTCGGCCCCTACCGGAATATTTTAATATTCTGGCAACTCGAGGCCATCGCAGCGAAATATAAGTTCACGCTGAATACCCCGGTTCAGGATATCCCCGAAGATGGCTTGAATGTGATCCTTTACGGGTCGGAAGAAACCTTTAAACTTGAAAATACCCCGCTTGGCTTTACCACCAACTATTTCCTTAGCTTTGAAGGGGTAATCAACTATCTTACAAACCATGCCGGAGCCGGGAATGCCAAAGATGAGGAAAAATGGACGGATCAGTATATCCAGAAAATTATCTGTCCCGAATGCCATGGTGCCCGCCTGAAAAAAGAATCCCTGTATTTTTTCATGCACGATAAAAATATTGCCGATCTGTCAGCTATGGACATCTCTGAATTATTTACCTGGCTGGCCGACCTGGAAAATCATCTTAATCCGAAGCAAGCGGCAATTGCAACGGAAATTATAAAAGAACTGAAAAACAGGATCCGCTTTTTGCTGGATGTGGGACTCGAATACCTTTCCCTGAATCGCAGTGCAGGCAGCCTCTCAGGGGGGGAGAGCCAGCGTATCCGGTTAGCTACGCAAATCGGGTCGCAACTGGTGAATGTACTGTATATTCTGGATGAACCCAGCATCGGGCTGCACCAGCGCGACAATCAACGCCTCATCGAATCCCTTAAGGAACTGCGCGACACGGGCAATTCTGTGATCGTGGTGGAACATGATAAGCAGATGATCCTGAGTGCCGATTATGTGGTTGATCTGGGGCCCTTTGCCGGCCGGCACGGGGGAGAAGTTTGTGCAACCGGCAAGCCGGTTGATATCATGAAGGGATGTTCCCTGACAGCCCAGTATCTGAACGACCTGAAATCAATTCCTGTTCCGGTAGCACGCCGGGCAGGCAATGGCAAAACGCTGACATTAAAAGGAGCCACAGGAAACAACCTGAAGGAAGTGGACATAGAACTGCCGCTGGGTAAATTTATCTGCATAACCGGGGTTTCGGGAAGCGGAAAATCTTCGGCTATTTATGATACACTTTTTCCTATCCTGAGTCACCATTTCTACCGTTCCCTGATGGAACCACTGCCCTATAAAGATATCATCGGACTGGAATATATCGACAAGGTAATTGAAGTGGACCAGTCCGCCATCGGCCGCACACCCCGCTCCAATCCGGCCACATACACTGGTGTTTTCGCCGATATCAGGAAATTGTTTGAACAAACGAGGGAATCAAAGATCCGGGGCTACAAGGCCGGCCGTTTTTCGTTCAATGTCCGCGGTGGGCGGTGTGAAACATGCCAGGGCGCGGGGCTGCAAACGATTGAAATGAATTTCCTGCCCGATGTGTATGTACATTGTAACGAATGCAACGGCAAAAGGTACAACCGCGAGACACTTGAAGTTCAGTATAAGGGAAAAAACATCAGCGATGTGCTGGATATGACAATCAGCCAGGCTGTTGAATTCTTTGCCGGAATACCGACCATCCGGCATAAATTACATACAATCGACCTTGTAGGTCTGGGATATATTACCCTTGGCCAGCCATCCACAACGCTGTCGGGAGGAGAATCACAACGGATCAAACTGGCTGCCGAACTTTCGAAAAAAGATACAGGAAAAACACTGTATATTTTGGATGAACCAACAACGGGACTCCATTTTGAAGATGTCCGTGTATTGCTCGAGGTTTTGAACATGCTGGTAGACAAGGGAAACACGATTGTAGTGATCGAACATAACATGGATGTCATAAAGGTAGCGGATCACCTTATTGATATGGGACCTGAGGGAGGAGCCCGTGGCGGTGAAGTTATCTGCACCGGTACCCCGGAGGTTGTCGCGAATAATAAACGGAGTTACACAGCGGAATATCTGAAACAAGAACTTAATTAGGGACGAGTGACTAGTGACTAGTGACAAGCAGGAATAATCCTGTCAGGGATTGGGGACCCGGGACGGCAGGAATATCCCGTCACAGGGACTACCAGGAATAATCCCGTCAGGGATTGACTATCGGTAGAATGAAATTATGTAGTTATGCAGTTATCAGTTGGGGAATGTCTTCGGTGTTCGGCGTTCGGTGTTCCTTGTTCATTATTATTTGACGTAAAATAACACCGAACAAAGCCTGTCCCGATTTATCGGGAGAACACCGAATATCGAATTTCGAAGACATGTCGACCCTAATAGCCTAGAAGCCTAGTAGCCTAAAAGCCTAATAGCCTAATATGAAACTTCCTTGCAATGTGAACGTATAGTAGTAAATTCTCAATGTTTTTGAATATATGACCAATAGCGAAGAAAAAATACTGGATGCCTTTAAGAAAAGAGACTGGCAGGAAATACAAACATCAGACAGCTGGAGAATATTCAAGATCATGTCTGAATTCGTGGAAGGCTTTGAGAAATTGGCACGCATTGGTCCCTGTGTATCAATTTTCGGATCCGCACGCACTGAGCCGGGAACCAAATTTTATAAACTGGCGGAAGAAATTGCTTTTAAGCTTACCCAGTTGGGATATGGCATAATTACCGGCGGCGGCCCCGGAATTATGGAAGCCGGCAACCTTGGCGCCAAAAGAGGAAAAGGCCGGTCTGTTGGCATAAACATTGACCTGCCTTTCGAACAGGAACCCAATTTATTCATTGATTCCGATAAACTTATAACTTTTGATCATTTTTTTGTCCGTAAGGTAATGTTTATCAAGTTTGCCCAGGGATTTGTGGTGCTTCCGGGTGGTTTTGGAACTTTTGACGAGCTGTTTGAGGCACTGACCCTCATACAGACAGAAAAAATCGGAAAATTCCCGATTGTCCTTGTCGGTAGAAAATATTGGGAAGGATTGATCACCTGGGTTAAAAATGTGATGCTCGATGAAGAAAAAAATATTAGCATGGAAGATATGGAGCTTTTTACTGTGGTGGACACAGCGGATGAAGCAGTAAAACACATCAATGATTTTTACAGCAAATATCTGCTGAGTCCCAACTTCTGATAACGGAACAGCCGTTATTAGGTATGTTAATTACCTGGTAAAACGGATGTTACGGAACTTGTTGATAAATAAGTTGAATATAAATTGAGGAATCATTATTTTTATTTTTCATAAAATTCCATTGAATGATCAGACTGTTTGTTCCTTTACTGAATATGCTGGTAATTCTGACTTTGCAGATGTTTCCAGGCAATGTGTCGGTAAAGATGGACGTTCCGGCTCAGGTCAATGCAGGGTCAGAATTTGAGGTCAGGATAACATTGAATAAGGGCGATCTGGATGGATTTTCACGTTTCCAGCAAAATATACCCGCAGGTCTTTCTGCTGTATCCGACCAGTCATCGAATGCCGATTTCACCTTCACAGATAAGCGGGTTCGCCTTATCTGGCTCAGGGTCCCTAAAAATGAGGAGATCACGGTAAGCTACCGGGTTAAAGTAGATGAAAGACTGAAAGGCGATTTTACACTTTCCGGCAAGTTTTCATACATCGACAACAACGAAAGAAAATTTATTGACATTAATGCAGTAACCGTCAGCATTCTTCCCTCGCCCAAGGTAGACCCTTCCCTCATAGTGGATATAAACGATTATGAAAAGATGTATGCCCCTGTCAATGTTCCCAACGGATCAGAAAACAGGAATATTACTGTAATCCGGCAGAAGCCATACCCGGGAAAAGACGGGGAGTATATTGTTAATCTTCTTGTTAATAAAGAATCCACCCGCAACTTTGCCAAAATCGAAGAGGATGTACCCGACGGTTATATCGCGGTTGCCCTTGACCCCAAAGATGCCATTTTTACTTTTAAATCACAGAAGGTCAAATTTTTATGGATGAATCTCCCCTTGGATCCTTATTTTATGGTATCCTACAGGCTTATTCCCCGTAACAAGGCAAAACTTTCTGAGCCGGCAGTTCAAGGTGCTTTTTCTTACCTTGTGGATGACAGGTCCATCAGCGTGCCTGTAAATGAACGCGACGTACAGCTTGCTTCCCTTTCCGAAAACGATGTCCGGGAGCTGGTGGCTCAAATCAGAACTGAACCTGCACCGGAACCTTACGGCCAGCTTGCAATGGGAACCGAATTAACAGCGGGAGTTGAAAAACAAGGCAATGATGCAGCGAAAACCGGGAATAAATCCTCCCGCCGTAAACCACCGCACTTTAGAAATGAAACAAAAGAAATGACGATGCTCCTTGAGCAGGAACAGGGAGTTTATTACCGGATTCAGCTGGCAGCCGGACACAACCCGGTAAATATTAACCGGTATTTCAAAAGAATGAAGATTGAAAAGCAAGTACGGATTGAACGATTAAACGGCTGGCAGAAATATTCGGTTGGCTCATTCCCGGTTTACAAAGAAGCACGCGATTACAGGATCCATATATGGAATACTACTCCGGTGAAAGATGCCTTTGTCACAGCCTATAACAATGGTCAGCGGATCACGGTGCAGGAAGCTCTCATGGTAACGGAACAACACTGGTTTCAATGAATTCAGATATCTCATCTTTCGCCCGGTCAGTCAGGATATGGCTGTTATTGGCCATTCTGCTGCCCTTGGGCATGATCGTTAAGGCCCAGGAAGGTGAGCTCGATGATTTGCTGACGGAGGAAGTGGAAAATATCAATCCCGTTTATAAACCCGTGGTGGGATTTGGAGTCGGCGTTCTGAATTATTTCGGCGATATCCATAACACATACTACACTCCCACCCTTGGCACATTGGGATATAAAATAAACTTATCCACCTTCGTTGACAATAAACGGATCCTTAAAGCGGACTTTTTCTTTATGGGAGGAACAATCAATGGCAATGAAAGGTCGTATTCAAATCTGCAACATAACTTCAATTTCCAGACTTCCATTTACAATTTCGGAATCGACGTAAATTATAATTTCGACAATCTGTATAAAAAGAAAAACAGGAAGATCCACCCATTTGTATCCCTGGGCATATCAACCATGCTGTTTAATTCCCGGACAGACAGCATCGGCCATTATTATGATCCGGATTCAAGATTAAATGTTGAAGCACCCTATCATTACTGGTCGGATGGAACTATCCGCAGCGTATCGGAGGCTGCCGGTGACCCGGATGTGACACACCTGATGAGCCGTGATTTTTCCTATGAAACACCTTTGAGACAGCATGATTTTGGACTTGGCCAATATTCCCAATATGCCTTCGTAATTCCTTTTGACTTTGGAATCGACATGCAGGTGTCGGACCGGATGATGATCCGTTTGGGGAATTCTTTTTGCTACTCCTTTTCGGATGTTGTGGATCACGTGAGTTCGAAAAATACAAGCGGCCGCATCGGAAGCAAAGGAAATGACATGTTCAATTACACCTATGTTTCTTTCCACCTCGACCTTTTTTCCTCGGCTAAAACCCTGAAAATTGAAAGATTATTCAGGGATATGGAATTTGATCCCATGCTATTTGGCGATGAAGACAATGATGGCTGGATGGACGGATGGGACCAATGCCCGGGCACACCGCTTGGCGTTTCAACTGATTCTACCGGATGCCCGATCGATTCGGATAAAGACGGGGTGGATGATTATCTCGACAAAGAGCCTTACAGCCGGACCGGCGCCTGGATAAACGATGACGGGGTTGAAATCACCGAAGAAGCCCTGATTGCCAAACTAGATCAGTCAATGGCTGTGAATCACAATGAAATTGATTTTTACATCCGCCGCCCCGATTCCTATGCAGGCCGCAAACACGGGAATGTTCCTATCCCGGATAAATTCAAACCGATAGATACGGACAACGATAAGTATATTTCCTTTGATGAGATGCTGAAAGAAATTGACCGTTATTTTGATTTTGAATCAAAACTGACTGCGGGAGATATTTACGAACTGAATTCCTTCTTTTTCTCCCAATAGCCTGTGCAATTTCAGGCGCTCGCAAATCCCGCGAATCCCGCAGATTGAATATATCTTTTTCTGTGACGGTCAACCGAATGCAATGAGGTTTCTCCTCGCAGATTTTCGCGGATTTCGAAGATTGATATATTTATTAATGTTTAATCCCTCTTTAATGTTTCATCACCCTGTCCATCTCCCGCTGGGTATCCTTTTTCTTCAGGTCCTCCCGCTTGTCATATTCCTTTTTACCGCGGGCCAGCGCTATTTCGAGCTTGGCATAGCTGCTTTTTGCAATAAAAATACGCAGGGCAATAATCGTCAATCCTTTTTCACGAACGGTTTTTTCCAGTTTTCGTAATTCCCGGTGGGTAAGCAGCAGTTTCCTGTCGCGCTTGGGAAAATGATTATAGATAGAGCCAAAATCATACTCGGCCACATGCATGCCTTTCACATACAATTCTCCCTGGTTAAAATAACAGTATGAATCAACAAGGGTGGCCTTTCCGGCGCGGATTGACTTGATCTCGGTGCCTGTCAGCATGCATACCTGCCACAAACTTGTCGATGATCTCATAGTCGTGCCAGGCTTTTTTATTCTTTATATTAATCTCCGTCATTCCGGTATGGTGGTTGCCTGCAAAATAAGTCTATTTTATCCGATTTTCCATATATTAGCTCCCCTGAATTTGCCAATGACAGAAGCCTGTAACCTGATAGCCGTAATTGGCCCGACCGCCAGCGGCAAAACTTCCCTGGCCGCACACCTGGCAAGCCGGATTGATGGTGAAATCATCAGTGCGGATTCAAGGCAGGTATACCGGACCATGAACCTGGGAACCGGGAAGGACTATGAAGATTATATCGTGAATGGCATTCCAGTGCCGGCACATCTGATTGACATTGCGGAACCGGGATACAAGTACAGTGTTTTCGAATACCAGCGCGACTTCTTTAAAGCCTTTACCGATACGCAATCGCGCGGGAAAATGCCTGTGCTGTGCGGTGGTTCCGGAATGTACATTGATGCGGCTGTAAAGGGTTATAGACTGATCGACGTACCGATTAACGAAGAATTACGACACAGTTTGCAGGGTAAAAGTCAGGATGAACTGAACCGGATCCTTGCTTCCTTAAAAGAACTCCACAATACTTCGGACACAGATAATGCAGAACGGGCGATCCGGGCCATTGAAATTGCAACTTTCAGACAGCTTAATCCGGATATTGCAAATGATCTGCCCCTCGTAAACCCTTTATTTATTGGAATACTCTATCAAAGAAACACCGAACGAGAAAGGATCACTATTCGGCTGCGCAACCGCTTGCAGCAGGGCATGATAGATGAAGTGCGGCAGTTGCTTGAATCAGGTATTGCGGTTGAAACGCTGGTTTATTATGGCCTGGAATATAAATTTATAGCTCAATATTTTTCGGGCGATTTAAAATATGAGGAAATGTTCAGCCTGCTGAACACCGCTATTCATCAGTTTGCCAAAAGACAGCGCACCTGGTTCCGGAAAATGGAAAAGGAAGGCGCACGCATTCATTGGCTCGAAGGGGAAATGCCGTTTGAAGAAAAACTTGAAAAGGCCCTCCGGCTGGTCAATGCCTGCCAGGAAAGATAGTCTACATGAGTGCCCATTTATGGGTTACGCAGAGGAAAAGCAGGTAAAAGAAATAGATCAGGTTTATGATGGCAACCAGGACGTTATAATCCACCCTGTTTTTCCTGATCTTCCGCCGCAGCATGATCCCAACATTCGGAATAATCGTAGAAGTCAGAAAGAAAAGGAAATGTATATTAAATAAGGTATCATAGGGCTTTTCCGATTCCGCAATTTCTTTTTTGCCGAACAGAAGTAGGTACGTAAAAGCCAGAAAGGATGCCAGGTAAAGAAGATAACTCATTTTCAATAAAATGGTTGATTTCAGACGACGCCTGTGGTATCTGAAAGGCTGCAGAATCAGTATTGTAACAATATACAGAATCACATAACCGATAAGGAAAAATGTCTGAAATACGCCATGAAAGAAATTACCCATACGCTTTCAAATGATTTACACCAAATTACAAAATGCAATTGATAATTTTTAAGAAATATATAAACATTATGTACTTCTTTTTGTCAGCAAAGCTACATTCTCAACATGATGTGTGTACGGAAACATATCCACTGGCTGACACCGTGTCACTTCATATTGCTCACTTAAAAGCTGAATATCCCTTGCCTGCGTAGCCGGATTACAGCTTACATAGACAATTCGTGACGGGGCGGCCAGCAGGATAGCTTTCACCACATCTTCATGCATCCCGGTCCTGGGCGGGTCTGTGATCAATACATCCGGATGCCCGTGACGGACAAAAAATGATTCATTCAGCAGACCCCGTATATCCCCTGTAAAAAATGAGGTATTGGTAATATGATTTATTTCCGCATTCCGGTCAGCATCCTCAATGGCCTCCGGAACATACTCTATACCAATCACTTTCTTGCATTGAGAAGCGATGAACAAAGCAATGGTCCCGGTACCGGTGTAAAGATCATACACGATTTCCTTTCCCGTTAAGGATGCAAACTCACGGGCCAGGGAATACAGGCGGAATGCCTGGGTGGTATTGGTCTGAAAAAACGATTTCGGAGATATCCTGAATTGCAGGTTTTCCATTGATTCGATCAGATGATCCTTGCCCTTGAAAAGCATGACTTCCAGGTCATTCAACGTATCATTTGCCTTGGGATTGATTACATACATGAGCGAAGTAATCTGCGGGAATTCCGATGCCACCGCATTCAACAGTTTTTCGATGTCTTCACGGTCATCCCTGTAAAAGGAAAAAATCGCCATCACCTCACCTGACAGGTTATTCCGGATCGTAAGATTTCTCAGCAAGCCCTCCTTTCGCACAATGTCAAAAAAATCGAGGTTATGTTCCAGGGCATATTTTCGTACAAAATTCCGGATCAGGTTGGATGGTTCGGGCTGCAGATAACAATGTTCAATGTCAAGTACCTTATCAAACTTGCCCGGAATATGAAATCCCACTGCCCTTCGTTCAATATTCTGATGACCGGATTGAATTTCCTGGTTTGTAAGCCACCGGCTGTGTGAAAAAGTAAATTCAAGTTTGTTCCTGTACTCTGTAAGCTTTTCCGAGCCCAGGATCGGGCTGATCAGACTTACCTCCACCTTTCCGATCCGCTCCATGCTGTCGGCCACCCACTGCTGCTTGCTTCTCAATTGATCGGCATAGGGCAGGTGCTGCCACTTGCATCCCCCGCACAGTCCAAAGTGACTGCAAAAGGGCTCGGAACGGTTTTGCGAATAGGAATGAAACTTTACCGGGTACCCTTCCATATAACGCTTCCGCTTCCGTATGACCTGCACATCCACAATGTCGCCGGGAACACATTCCGAAACAAAAACGATCATGCCATCAAGCCTGGCAATGGCTTTGCCTTCAGCCGCTATATCCGTGATCAGTAAATTTTCAAGTAAAGGTTTTTGTTTCGCTCCGCGCATGATGTAAATTTTGAACGGCAAATATAACGAAACATAGCTTCATCAAAGGGGAAGTTTCAGTGTAAATAGGGTCTCAATACCGGGCTGCGATTTCACTGAAATATTTCCGCCATGCAGGCGCATAATTTGCCGGCTCAGGCTCAGGCCAATGCCAGACCCTTCCGCACGGGTTGTAAAGAAAGGAATAAAAATATTTCCCATCATCTCCCGGGAAATGCCTGATCCGTTGTCCTTTATTTCAATGAAGGCCATATCGTGATCGGCTTTTGCCGAAAGATGAATTTCGGGATTTGCCGTTTCCGACAGGGCATGCTTTGAATTATTGATCAGGTTGATCATAACCTGTTCCAGCAATTTTTCATCCGCATCTACGGACAGGCCGGCGGGATTAACGGAAAGGAACAAATGGATATGGGCTGCCTCAAATTCATCTTTTACAAGGCGGACGATATTATTAAACATGGCTCCGATATCCACCCTGGTGAATATGGGCTTCTGAATTCGGGTCAGACTCCTGTAAGATTGCACAAACCCGATAAGCCCCTTGTTCCTTTTTTCAATGGAATGCAGTCCCTCCAAAGCGTTTGCCAGGGTATCCTCATCGAGCTCAGCCGGTAGTTTCGGCCTGCCATCCGTCTCCAGCATCCGGATGATTGTGTTTGTCAGGGAATTGACGGGGGTAATTGAATTCATGATTTCATGGGTCAGCACCCGGATCAACTTTTGCCATGCATCCAGTTCCTCCTCCTCGAGTTCGTTCCGGATATTCTGAAGTGACACAAGCCGTATCTTGCGGCCGCTGATCGTGTATTCCGCCAGCCTTACCGATAATCCAACCACCTCGTTGTCCACAATGAGCTTGAGCAGTTTCTGCTGTCCCGATTTTAACGTATTCAGCAGAATGGGCAGGTCGGGAGAAATGGCACTGAGAGCAGAAATATTTCTTACCTGTCGCATTTTTAATATTCGTTTGGCCGATTGGTTGATAATTTCAATTTCGCCGGATTCGTTAAAGGACAGGATCCCTGCTGTAGAATGATCAACAAGGTACCTGAAATACTGCCGGTCGGTTTCCCTTTCCAGTTCAACCTGGTGTATGATACCTGCAATTTCCTGGTATAATTTATTCAGTTCTTCAAAGGATCTTCCTTTTCCACTGTTTTTTTTAACCGTGTCGATATACCGCAGGGAATCGAAGAATGCCTTCAGCGTGCGATTTGTATGGGTAACATAGGTAATCAGACTGACAATTAATAATATCCATATAGCAACAAATGTAAACCGGGCTATTGAAAGGTCAGGCTTACTGAACGACCATATTACGGCCATTCCCGAAAGGGATATGAACAGCACCAAAACGATTACCCGTATGGTAAAACGTTTAAATACCATACTTCTTTATTTTATAATAAAAGGCCCTTCTTGAGATGCCAAGATCTTTGACAGCCCGGGAAATATTACCCCCGTTCTTATCAATAGACCTGTTGATAGCTTCTTTCTCCAGTTGTTCCAGGTTGAGCGTTTCCCGATTTACATCACCCGCACGGATCCTGGACCCCATGAAAAAATCTTCGGTGGTCAGTGTGCCGCCTTCTCCCATGATCACTGCTTTTTCGGTCAGGTGCTGCAATTCCCGGATGTTGCCGGGCCAGCCATACTTCAACAGCTTTTCCATAGCCGGTTTTTCAATCCTGAATTCGGGTTTGCCGTATTTAAGAAGATACTTCGTGAGAAAAAAATCGAGCAATCCGGGTATATCTTCCTTTCGGTCCCTTAAGGGCGGGAGTTCTATCTGAATTGTATTGATCCGGTACAACAGGTCCTCGCGGAAAAGCCCCTGGCCTATCAACTCATAAACCGGACGGTTGGTGGCGGAAATCAGGCGGATGTCCACCTGCACGGGCCGGTTGGAACCCAGTCGGGTCACCTCCCTGCCCTGGAGTGTGCTGAGAAGTTTCGACTGCAGGGATGCAGGAAGGTTGCCAATTTCGTCAAGGAAAAGGGTTCCGCCGGAAGCAATTTCGAAACGGCCCGGCCTGTCTTCACGGGCATCAGTAAAAGCTCCTTTTACATGACCGAATAACTCGCTTTCAAACAAGGTGGAACTCAAAGAACCCAGGTCAACCTCTACGAATACCTCCTTTGAACGCCCCGATCGCCGGTGGATCTCCCGGGCAATTATTTCCTTGCCGGTGCCGTTTTCTCCCAATATCAGAATATTGGCATCCGTGGCAGCCACTTTATCAATGGTCCTGTATAACGTTTTCCATTGAAGGGGCCTTGCCGGTAAAAAAATCATACTGGTGGTCGATGTTTTCAATCAGGTGCTCCTGCTTGTCACGCAACCGGTTTATCTCCTGTTTCGAACGTCTTACTTCAAAGGCTTTTAGCACTGTGGCCAGCATTTTGTCATCATCCCAGGGCTTTTCAATAAAATCAACAGCCCCCTGCTTTATGGCATTTACGGCCAGTTCAATTCCGGCATAGGCTGTAATAAATACAACGGAGACAGCCTTATCGATCTCTAGTATTTTTTTTAGCCAGAAAAGTCCTTCATTTCCGGTGTTGATCCCTGCTTTAAAATTCATATCGAGGATGATCACATCAAAACTGTCTTTTTGCATCCGGGCAACGATCATTTCCGGATTTTTTTCAGTGGTCACCAGCTCAAAATGATTGAGAAGGAACAGCCGCAAGGCCACCAGTATTTCTTCATTGTCATCAACGACCAGGATTTTCCCTTTTTTTTTCATTTAATTGACTCTTTTACAACGTTACGTTAGGACAAGGCTCACGTTAGGACAAGGCTCTGCCTTGTCCATTCTATCCACGTTAGGACAAGGCTCCGCCTTGTCCTTCCTATCCACGTTAGGACAAGGCTCCGCCTTGTCCTTCTATCCACGCTAGGACAAGGCTCCGCCTTGTCCGTTCTATCCAATTATCACCCGTTCCGACAAGGCTCCGCCTTGTCCTCCCTATTCAAATATAGAACAAAAATGTTTCATCCCTGTGAAAAAATTGCACACATTTCAGAAGGTAAAATAATCATATCATTGATATTTAAGTATTTAATGTTTTGGCACAATGTTGGGATATTCCGATCTAAAATAAACGCCATGCTGAAAAACTTCTTTTTAATTACACTGAGAAATACAATAAGGGACAAAGCCTACTTCATTCTCAATGTTCTTGGACTTTCGCTGGGAATTGCCGGCAGCATTTTAATCCTTTTGTATGTTCAACATGAATTAAGTTATGACAAATTCCACGGCAAGGCGGATCGAATCTACCGCATAAACTGTTATGCAAAGCTGGAAGGAAAAGAAATGTCAATGGCTGTCACGGCCCCTCCACAGGCCCGGGTTACGAAAGAGGAATATCCTGAAGTGGAAGATGCCGTAAGATATTATTATCCTTTTGATCAGAAGGTGAGTTATGAAAATGTTACCTATCATGAAAAGCGATTTTATTTTGCCGATCCTAATTTTCTTGAAATTTTCAATTTCCCGCTTATTGAGGGAAATCCAAAAACAGCACTTCAAAAACCATTTTCAGTGATTATTACATCAGCCATGGCAGAAAAGCTCTTTGGCGAAAATGATCCCATGGGAAAAAACATCATTCTGAATAACGACAAGGTTTACCAGGTAACCGGGGTTATTAAGGAAGTTCCTGTAAATACCCATTTCAGGTTTGACTACCTGGCCTCTTTCAATTCCCTTGACTTAAGCAAGAGTGATTTCTGGCTTTCGCAAATGCTTGAAACCTATATTGTCCTTCAAAAAGACTATAACTACAAAAAATTGGAGGCCAAATTCGAGGGATTGATGGACAAATTCGTTCTGCCCCAGATCCAGATGTTAATTCCTATCAAAGTGAATAGTTATAAGGAATTTGAAGCCCTGGGAAATGTATTCCAGTTTACGCTTCAGCCCTTGAATGAACTTCATTTTAATACGCGGTACCTGTTAGGATTTGACGAAGGAACGGACAGGGTATACATCTATTTCTTTTCGATCGTGGCCATTTTTCTTTTATTTATTGCCTGCATAAATTTCGTAAACCTTTCTACAGCTAAATTTTCGCATCGGTCAAAGGAAGTAGGAATCAAAAAGGTTGTAGGATCATCGCGTTCCCAACTGATCTCCCAGTTCTTATCCGAATCACTGGTTATTACGGTGGTAGCCATGATTATTTCCCTCACACTGGTTGAACTGGTGCTTCCTTCCTTCAATCAATTTACCGGGAAGGATTTAGCCCTGGGTTATCTGAGCCATTGGTATATCATACCCACCTTGCTTTCAGTTACCCTGTTCATCGGGTTCCTGGCAGGAATATACCCCGCATTTTACCTGTCTTCCTTTAAGCCTGCAGAAATTCTGAAAGCCAAGTTTAACAGGGGTATGGGCAATATCAGGCTTAGATCTGTCCTTGTAATTGTGCAGTTTTCAATTACGATCATACTCCTCATCAGCACATTTGTAGTTGCTTCCCAGTTAAAATTTATCCGCAGCAAAGACCTGGGATTTAACAAGGAAAATGTGCTGGTGGTTAAAAATACGGGGGACCTTTCCGACCAGGCAGAAACATTCCGTGAAAAGGTTTTGAAACTTCCGGAAGTGGTACAGGCCAGCCGCTCCTGGACTTTCCCCGGGGAAGGTTATTATGGTTCGACGTACCAGATACAGGGAGATTCACTGAATAAGATGTATCAATTCGAAATTATCCAGGGCGATTATGATTTTCTTTCGCTGCTTGGTATTAAGATCCTTTCGGGCAGGAATTTTTCCCGGGAGTATCCTACCGATCAAAAAGCCGTACTCATCAATGAAAGTGCAATCAAATTCCTGGGTGTTAAGGAACCTATCGGCACAATGCTTACAACCCCCAATAGAAATGGCGGACAGGATGTCCATGAGATCATTGGCGTATTCAAGGATGTGTATTACAAATCTTTTAAGGAAAAGATCCAGCCGATGCTCATAGAACTGAACACCGATAAACAGAATGCCTATACACTGGTGCGGGTAAAAGGCGACATTCAGAATTCTGTAAAGGAAGTAGAAAAAACCTGGAATGAGTTTATGCCCGGACAGGCATTTGAATACGTATTCATTGATGAGAATTTCAATAAGTTATACCATTCTGAAATTCGCGCAGGAAAAGTCTTTACCATATTTTCAATTTTGGCTGTCTTTGTGGCCTGCCTGGGATTATTGGGACTCAGTGCGTTTACGGCTGAAAAACGGACCAAGGAAATCGGGATCCGGAAAGTGCATGGGGCATCCGTGCCGGTAATCCTCCGTTTATTGTCCACGTGAAATTATTATACTGATCACTATTTCCTCCCTGATTGCCTGGCCGGTCGTATATTATTTCATGCAAAAGTGGCTGCAGAACTTCGCATACCAGACGACAATGCATTTTTTAACTTTCCTGTTGTCCTCTTGCATCGGACTGGCCATTGCCATTTCAGTGGTAGTATATCAATCGCTCAAAGTAGCCCGCGTTAACCCGGTGGAAGCACTTAAATATGAATAATGAACATAGAACAGTAAAAACTAAAAAGTAAAAGTTAAAAGTGAGAATGGGTCCAGTCGACCCTGATGGCGACAGATCTCAATATACGTGGGTGCTAAGCTGCGTCAGCCACTTTTAGTTTTTATCTTTTAGTCCTTTTCACTATTGTTCATTCTTCATTGTTCATTTTTCATTCTTCATTGTTCCGGTGTTCTCCCGGTGGATCGGGACAGGCTTGTTCCATATTATTTCGAAATATCTAAAATTATAAAATTAACTGCACTATATTATTCTGTTTTTCAATATTCTACGTCAATATTTCTCTCACATGAAGTATTAAAAACGTACCCCCATTTTTTCACAATAACTTTTCGCAGTAGCGTTGTGGTGGCTATTTGATTGGGTTCGAGTGCATTCTGCACTAAGTTTACCATAGAAAATCAAATAAACCTTACCATATGAAAAACAAACTACTCATTAAAGGCGCGCTTGCGCTTTTCATGCTTGTTATTTCCATTGGCGCATCGGCACAGCAGGGAACTGCTGTTTCGGGTACCATCATCAGCGGAGAGGATAATTCTCCTTTGCCAATGGCCACGGTGCAGATTAAAGGCACCACCCAGGGCACTGTAACTGATGCCGAAGGTAAATACACCCTCCAAAATGTACCTGCAGGTTCAACTCTTCTATTCAGCTACGTGGGGATGGCAAGCCAGGAGGTTATCGTCGGCCCCTCGACAGTGATTGATGTAACCATGCAGCCCGATGTACAGCAACTGGAAAAGGTGGTTGTAATCGGATACGGCACTGCAAAAAGAAGCCAGGTTGTTGGCTCGGTGGCGCAGTGTTTCCAATGAGGAAATCACTAAGCAACCTGTAATGAATGCGGTGCAGGGCTTACAGGGAAAAACAGCCGGTATGTTAGGTCATGTCCACAGGAGAACTGGGCTCTCAATCACAGGTTCGTGTAAGAGGTACCAATACTGTGTTAGCTGATCCAAATCCGGTATATGTTGTTGACGGTGTCATTTTAGATGAAAAGTCCGACATCTCCAACATCAATTCAAATGATATTGAAAGTATGGTGGTTCTAAAAGATGCAGCATCCCAGGCAATTTATGGTAGCCGTGCTGCGAACGGCGTTATCCTGGTTACCACCAAAGCTGGAAGAATAGGCAAAATGAATGTCAATTTTGATGCTTATGTCGGCTTTAGGAACCTGACATCCAAAGTAAAAATGGCAGATGCAACTACATATGCACAATATACAAATGAAGCCAGGGGATATGATGGCCAGCCTGCCATGTTCAACGTTGATACATTAAAATACAATACGGATTGGTTTGATGCCATTACCCGGAAGGGAACGGTTCAGAACTACAGCATGAGTATTGGCGGTGGAACTGAAAAAACCTCCTACTATTTCAGCGCCAATTATTTTACCGATGAAGGGATTTTAATAGGAAACTACTTTAACCGTTTGGTTTTGAGAAACAGTAATGATTATAGAATAAACAAGTACATAACTTTTGGCCACACCCTTAATTTTTCTTATTCATACAATAATAAAAAACCAAATGACGTCTTTGCCGATGCATACCGTATTGGTTCGACAGCCCCTGTTTACAATCCAGATGGTACTTATGGGTATGTAAAGGGGCTTAGTGTTTCCAATCCGGTTGCACGAATAAACTATTCAAATAATTTCGAAAAGGAATACAGGCTGCAAGGTAATGCTTACCTTGAACTGAAACCGATTGAAGGACTCAGCCTGAGAAGCAGCATAAATTTTAACCGTCCTGAACTGGAGAGTACGGATTATGTACCAAAATATGAAGTTAGCAGCACACAACAGACATCTATTTCCTCATTAACTAAATTCAACAGATCAAGCCTATATTATATATTTGATAACAATGCTACTTATACAGAATATTTTAGCCGAGAAACATGAAATAAAAATAACAATTGGTTACTCGGCAGAACATGATAAGGGCAGCAAAGCAGGTGGCTCAAGGCAGAATGTTCCTAACCAGCCTAATCTTTGGTATCTCGACCAGGGTGATGAAAGTACATCAACAAATTATGAAAATGGTTATATAAAACAGCGCGCATCTTTCTATAGCCGGTTAACATATACATATAACAACAAATATAATCTGAGCGGTGTTTTGAGGCGGGACGGATCAAGCGTTTTCCCTCCCGATCAGAAATGGGGAACCTTTTATTCTGTAGGTGCTTCCTGGATATTAAGCCGTGAAGGCTTCATTGAAAATCTAAATGTATTTGACGCACTCAAAGTAAGGGGCAGTTACGGGAAGGTCGGTAATGATAATCTGAGTTATGGTGAAGGCGTGCTCACTGATGTAACCCATACCGGTGGTTATAATTTTGGTGGAAATTCGTATCCTTTATTACAGGGACTGACTTTTGATCAAATTAAAGATGCAACAGTAACATGGGAGCCCACCACCGGAATTGATGTAGGTCTGGAATTCGGTGTTTTAAAAAACAGGTTGGAGGGTGAAATCGGCTGGTACACCAAATTAACAAAGGCTTACGTACCGGTGAGCTTAAACTCAGCAGCCGGAGACGCAGATCAGAAGGTAACATCACAGGCTGCCGATGTCAGAAACAAGGGTGTTGAAATTGTGATGAACTGGAAACAGAACTTCAGCAATTCACTCAATTATCATATTGGATTCAACATTACATTTAATCAGAATAATGTAGAAAAGGTCAGGGGCGGACTTCAACTGAAAGATGGCGGCCTCGGTAATGGAAACATCACAACTTATACAGTCGTAGACCAGCCCATAGGAAGCTTCTGGGTATATAAAACAGAAGGAATTTATCAAACTCCGGACGAAATTAGTGCCACACCTCATCTTACGGGCACAAAACCAGGAGATCTTAAGTTGGCAGATGTCAACGGAGACAATATCCTTGATGAACGCGATCGTATTTTTGTAGGTTCTTATCAGCCAAAGACATATTATGGCATTAATATGGGGATGGGATGGAAACAAATCGATCTTTCGGTTGACTGTTACGGCAATGCGGGAAATAAAATTTTCAATGGTAAAAAAGCAGTTAGGTTTGGTAATGACAATATTGAACAGGCCAGGGCAGAAAACCGATGGACTCCGGATAACACCACTGGAACACAACCTCGCGCATCAAACGCCATTCCTGCTCCTTCAACCTATTTTGTCGAATCAGGAGATTTTTTCAGAATTAACAATGTTACTCTCGGATATACCTTCAATTCTGGGAAATGGGGTTCTGGGATTTCGCGTTTCAGAATATTTGCATCAGCCCAGAATCCTCTGATTGTCAAGAAATATAGTGGATTTCACCACTGAATTGCCAGGAGACAGGGCTACCAATGGAGGTATCGAACTGGGAATCTACCCGGTATTTTCAACCTACATGGTTGGCGTTAATTTTTCTTTCTAACCATTAAAACACTGAACAATGAAAACTCAAAATATAACTCATCCTGGTATTGGCTGGTTTTCTGCTATTATACCTTTCATCCATGCAGTGATAGCTGGCTTGATCCTGCACCTGAAGATCGATTGATCACACAGGACTCTACATTTCATGGATCCATGCAAATGCCGTAGCATTTGTAAATAGTTGTTATAATTCCCTTCTTCAGTGGCAATGAAACCACTTTCTCATGGATAGGCATGTCAAGTATTACTTCTGATGATGCCGATAAGGGAAGCGATCCTGGAGACCTTGGAACTGATAAAGATCAGATGGACGACATCACTTATTCATCCACCAGTTTATCTGTTGCGGAAGTATGGGCTGGCAATTTCAATGGGATATCCCGCATGCAACCAGGCCATTGCCAATGTTCCCAATTTATGATATTGATGCCCGCTTTAAAAACCAGATTGATCGGAGAAGCCAGTTTCCTTCGTGCATATTACTATTTTAATCTAGTTCGGTGCTATGGCGATGTTCCTCTTATCGATGGCCTTATAGATGCAGATAATCCTGCTGATATACTGAAAGCTGCCACCAGGGCTCCGAAAGCTGACGTATATAATTTGATTGTCAGCGATCTGAACCATGGCAATGAATAATCTTACCCACCGTGGATCAATATCCCCCTGAAGATATGGGAAGGGCTACCAAGGGAGCTGCTATGGGACTTCTCGCCAAGGTAGACATGTATCTTAAAAAATGGCAGGAAGTACAAGATCTCACTGATCAGATCATTAACGGCAGTGTAGGAACATATGGGTTGGTTCCTGATTATGCCACAATCTGGCGGGAAGTAGGAGAAAACAGCATGGAATCACTTTTTGAAATCCAGGGAAGAGGTATATAATCCAAATGCAGGTGTACAGGGATATGCCGCAAGCACAGAAGGTGCGAGAGGAAATGTTAAATATCCGGATGGAATTCAAGCGCTATGGCTGGTTGGGGATTCAATACTCCATCAGCAGATCTTGAAAATGCGTATGAACCGGGTGACCTCCGCAGAAAAGCCACCATTATGCATAAGGGGGACACTTTATGGGATGGAGCAATAATTCAGACCAGCGTTTCAAATGACAGGTACAATTACAAAGCCTATGTCAGCAAAAAGAATGAATCCTTTAGCGGGGATGACTGGGAATCAAACAAAAATGTAAGGATCCTCCGGATGGGTGAAATATACCTCCTGAATGCGGAAGCTGCAAATGAACTGGGGAATACATCCAAGGCACAAACTTCACTTAATGCGGTAAGGCACAGGGCCGGGCTGGGAGATACGCCAGCATCAAACCAGGCTGACCTGCGAAATGCTATATGGAAAGAAAGACGTGTGGAATTGGCGAATGGAACACGACCGGTTCTTTGACCTTGTCAGCCAGGGTCGCGCAGGCGAAGTCCTGCGCGCCCAGGGAAAGGAATTTGTTGACGGAAAAAATGAATTGTTTCCTATTCCTCAACCTGAAATTGATGCAAGCCAGGGCAAATACACCCAAAACCCGGGATACTGACCATGAAAACTTTATGTTATTTCCTGCTTTGCCTAGCGCTATCCGCCTGTCCTGCCGGCGCCCAAAAACCGGCAGGCACAGACAGGCCTAAAAACCTGCCGGATAGTGCATTGCTTGACCTGGTGCAGAAACAGACATTCCGATATTTCTGGGATTTTGCCCACCCGGTGAGCGGTCTTGCAAGGGAAAGAAGCAATGAGGCCTATAATTACGGCCATGAAGTGGTTACGACCGGCGGGACCGGTTTCGGCGTGATGGCCATTGTAGTGGCCACCAACCGTAAATGGATTACGCGCGAACAGGCGGTGGACCGCCTGTTGAAAATGGTTCAGTTTCTGGACCGGGCCAATAGCTATCACGGTATTTTCCCTCACTGGCTTAACGGGGAAACCGGGGTAACCATTCCTTTCAGCCGGAAAGATGACGGAGCCGACCTGGTTGAAACTTCCTATCTTTTTGAAGGACTGCTGTGCGCACGGCAATATTTTAACGCCAATAATCCAAAAGAAGAAGAACTCCGGAACCGGATCAACACTTTATGGAACGAGGCGGAATGGAACTGGCATACCCGGGGAGGCCTTGACCTGCTATACTGGCACTGGAGCCCGAATAACGGATGGGCAATGAATTTCGAGATCAGGGGATGGAACGAATGCCTCATCACTTATGTAATGGCTGCTTCCTCTCCCCGCTATCCCATCAATGCCTCCGTATATCATAATTGCTGGGCGCAGAGCAACCACTTTTTCAACGGGAAGGAATATTTCGGCATCAAAGCCCCGCTGGGATTTGATTATGTCGGGCCGCTGTTTTTTGCCCATTACAGTTTTCTCGGACTTGATCCGCATGGATTAAAGGATCAGTATGCCGATTATTGGGAACAAAATGTAAACCATACCCTGATCAATTACAAGTACTGTGTTGCAAATCCGAAAAAATTCAAGGGATATGGCGCCAATTGCTGGGGATTAACTGCAAGCGATACTTATAACGGATACAATGCACATTCCCCCGCCAATGACCTGGGCACCATTTCACCAACAGCGGCTTTGTCTTCTTTTCCATATACACCCGAATATTCCATGCAGGCACTCAGGCATTTTTATGATGATATGGGAGATAAATTATGGGGTGAGTATGGGTTCATCGATGCCTTTAATGAATCGAAAAACTGGTATGCCGGCTCTTTCCTGGCTATTGACCAGGGACCCATCATTGGCATGATTGAAAATTACAGGACCGGTTTGCTATGGAAATTGTTTATGAGTTGTCCGGAGGTTCAGAACGGTTTGAAGAACCTGGGTTTCCAGAGTCCCTATTTGAAGAAGTGAACAATGAACAATGAATAATGAATAACTAAAAGATAAAAACGAAAAGTGATGAAGAAGAGTGACGAGTGACGAGTGACTGAGTGACGACTGACTGCAAGACTGCAAAACTGCAAGACTGCAAAACTGCAAAACTGCAAAACTGCAAAACTGCAAAACTGCAAAACTGCAAAACTGCAAAACTGCAAAACTGCAAAACTGCAAAACTGCAAAACTGCAAAACTGCAAAACTGCACGACTAACAACTAACAACTATCAACTATCAACTATGATAAAAATACTCCTGCCCTGGTTCGTGTTCCTTTTAATGAGTTTCACTGGCAACGCCCAGGTATATCTTTATTTCCAGGACAGTCCCTCGGCAGATTACTATGATTTCAGCTGGATGGAATTGACGGCTCCCAGTGAACTGGAAAGAAAAGGGGCTGACTTGCGCAAATTCCCCGTGGAATCGGTGATTGAGCCGGCGCAGGGTGTGAATAGTCTTCGCCTTAAATGGAAATCCATGACAGGCGGAAGCTGGGTAGCTATTGCCGCAGGAACCGACTGGACAGAAAAAAATATCAGTTCCACAGACACCCTGCAATTCTGGCTATACTCCGTTGAAGGGCTTGACTCTGTAAATCTGCCGCGCATTTTTATGGAGGATATCAACAATGTGAAGACAACAAAGCACCTGTTTTCAAAATGGTGCAACAATCTTCCTCCAGGCCAGTGGATCCGGGTTAAAATTCCCATGTCTCTTTTTCTTGGTGCCGGTGACCCGGTTGATTTTACAAAAATAAAAACGATCGGTTTCGCTCAAAATACGAATGACGCTATTCAGCATACCCTGCTGATCGACAACATGAGGGTATTTGCCGGAAGCGGAACATCTCCCCAGGCATCGCGTCCGGAAGGTTTCACTGCGAAAGGTTTCGACAGTCATGTTGAACTCCGGTGGCATCCGAATCCGGAAGCTTATCTTACAGGTTATTCCATTCAACGGTCTGCCGGCAACACAAATTCCTTTGCAAATGTAGGTATTGCAGGAAAGGAGGATACCCTGTTCATTGATCATGTGGCAGACCTGGGTTCTACTTTATCTCTTAATTACCGGATCATGGCCCTCAACGGAGCCGGCGAAACTTCGGTTCCTTCTGACACCGTCGAAGCCAACACCCGTGTTTTCAGCGATAACGAACTGCTTGACATGGTACAGCAATACACATTCCGGTATTTCTGGGATTTTGCCGATCCGGCATCCGGAATGGCCAGGGAACGAAATACGTCAGGAAATACGGTGACATCAGGGGGTTCAGGATTCGGGATCATGGCCATGCTGGTTGGTATTGAACGCGGCTTCATTACTCGTGACCAGGGAATCGCCCGCATGCAGAAAATACTCACCTTCCTTGAAAATGCAGATCGTTTTCATGGAGCATGGCCCCATTGGATTGACGGAAATACAGGCCATGTCATTCCTTTCAGTCCCCAGGATAACGGCGGTGACCTGGTTGAAACGGCGTTCCTGGTCCAGGGCCTGCTGGCAGCCCGTACCTATTTTAACCTGGGTTCACCGGCTGAACTGGAACTGGTTCAAAAAATAACGGATCTGTGGGAAGGGGTGGAATGGGACTGGTACCGCCAGAATAATTCCAATGTCCTTTACTGGCATTGGTCGCCCGATAATAACTGGGCCATCAATATGCAAATCAGGGGATGGAATGAAGCCGCCATTATCTATATACTTGCCATTGCCTCTCCAACCCATGGTGTTCCGGCCAGTATGTGGAACACCGGCTGGGCAGGAAATCCGAATTATGTGAACGGAAAAACTTTTTATGGGTATAAACTGGATGTTGGGTGGGACAAAGGGGGACCGCTTTTCTTTGCCCATTATTCATTCCTGGGCTTCGATCCCCGGCATAAAAAAGATGATTACGCGAACTATTTCATAAACAATCGCAACCATACCCTCATAAACCGTGCTTATTGTATTGACAACCCATTGAATTATACCGGTTATGGTGAAAACTGCTGGGGCCTGACCGCCAGCGATGACCCCGATGGATATATGGCGCACGAACCGGTTTCCGGAAGAGATAACGGTACCATTACACCTTCGGCGTCCCTGTCATCCATGCCTTATACGCCGGAAGAATCCATTAATGCCCTGAAATATCTGTACCGTAACCTGGGAAAGAAAATCTGGGGCCCCATGGGCTTTTATGATGCATTCAATCAGCAACGCAACTGGTATGCCGATTCATACCTGGCCATTGACCAGGGACCCATAATCGATATGATCGAAAATTACCGGTCGCAGCTTCTATGGAATAATTTCATGGCAAATGCAGAAATCCAGCAGGCACTGGATGATATCGGTTTTGTTGATGACCTGACCACCGGTGTTAATTCCGTTAATCCTGACTTCAGGATGATCGCCATGCCAAATCCAATGCGGCAAAATTGTACCGTGGAGTTTTACCTGAAACAACCGGGGCATGCAATCTCTATACCTGCAGGATCTTTCAGGCAGGACCGTTTCAGTCTTGGCAGATAACATTTATTTAAAGAAGGTAAACAACGGATCGAAATGATCAAACGGAATGAAGCACCGGGAATTTACCTTCTGAAACTTAAAATAGAAAATAAAGATTCACAAACAATTAAATTGATAATTCAATAACTGAGGTTCTAACTTTAAAAAAGGAGGTGATTTAAAAACATATCAAATCCAACCAAACAAACAGGTCATTTGTTTTACTACGGATGACTGAGAAAGGAAAATTGTTTAACTAAATACCAAGTAAAAACTAATAAACTAAACAATCATGAAAAAAATTCTACTGACTTTAACTTGTGTTCTTGCCATGGTACCATGGCTCAATGCACAGAAAGTAATCGAAGATTTTGAACTGATTACATTGAATGGTCTTTCTGATGAACCCCTGCCGAACGATAGTGTGTATGTTGTTGATAACCCGGCTAAAAATGACGTTGATTCCAGCACGCGGGTTATGAAATTTGTGCAGATCCAAGGATGGTGATGTATGGGCCGGATTCTGGAGCCGTCTCGACGCAAATATTGACCTCACCGACTATAAATATTTTTCGGTTGACGTGATGAAACCCAGGATCTCCATGGTAAAATTCAAAATAGAAGGCGGTACAACTGAATCCTGCATCTTTTGAACTTGAATCCCTGGCCCCGCAAACTAAAGTGGATGAGTGGGAACATTTGAATTTTCAGTTTCCGGATGCAACGGGTGAGTATTCAGGTATTGCCATGCTGCTTGATATGATGGATCCTGTTGGTCTTGATGAGAATATCAATATTTATATAGATAATATTGTGCTAAGAAAACAGCTCGTTGGCGGTGACACGATGGTCATTGAGGATTTCCAGTCAATCCCCCTGAACCAGCTTTCAAACAGCGATTATCCGAACGATAGTCTGAAAATTGTTCCTAATCCGATGCCCGATGATGTCAATCCCAGCGCCAAGGTATTGAGGTTTGCACGTTCTGCAGCCGGCGATCCATGGGCTGGATTCTTCAGTGCACTGCCGGAGCCACTTGGATATGACCGAGAACAAATATATTCTCATGAAAGTCTGGAAACCACGTATCAGCTCCAGTAAAATTTAAAATTGAAGGTGGCACAACCGATCCGACATCCTTTGAATTCGAATCAACTGCACCGCAGACCGTTACGGATGGATGGGAACAAATGGTTTTCTATTATCCCGATGCTACCGGTACATACCCGACTATTGCTGTTTTACCCGACTTTATTGATCCGGTTGGCCTGGACGCAGATATGGTGATGTATATTGATGATATCGTATCCAGCCCCACAGGAGGAGGTGAACCGACTGGAATAAAACAGCCTGAATCATTGAACGTTTCCTTGTTCCCCAACCCTGTAAAATCTACCTTGTATTTTGAGAACCTGAAAGATGTTGACCGCATTGTCATTTCAAACATGGTGGGACAGCAGATGCTCGTATCAAAGAATATATCAGGAGAAACAACCAGTATGAATGTTTCTTCCCTGTCAAAGGGCATTTATATGGTTACAATCTATGACAAGAATGGGAAAACCGGAATTAAGAAAATTGTAAAAGAATAGGGTGTAATTTTTAATACCCTAAAATCGTAGAGACAAGGCAATGCCTTGTCTCTGCAATTACCCTTGCCCCGCCATGGCGGGGAAACCCCGCCAACGAAGGGGAAACCCCGCCAACGGCGGGGTTTTTTTGTCTCATCCTTATTTTGTATTTTTGAAATACCCGATCAATCATTCCTATGCAAAGAATTAGCGGATCCCTAATCCTGGCTTTTCTCTTACATGCTACACTCCAGGCTGCAGATTATAATATAGTTCCCCCGGTCACCAGTTATTCAAAAGCTGATTATGATGCGGAAAGACAGAACTGGAATATTGCCCAGGATTCAAAAGGGATTATGTATTTTGCAAATACGGCCGGGCTGCTGCAATATGATGCCAATACGTGGCATCTGTTCCGGATGTCGAACCGCCTTGGACTCCGGTCTGTTGCCATCGATAGTAACGATCGTATCTATACGGGTTCGTATGAAGAATTCGGATACTGGGAATCCGGCAATGATGGCAATCTTACCTACCATTCACTTTCCAATAAACTGAAAGATTATCATTTTAATAATGATGAGATCTGGCGAATCATTATTCTTGATGAAAAAGTTTATTTCCAATCGTTTGGCTCTTATTTTATTTATGATGGCAACCGGGTAATCCACTATAGTCCGCCGGAAGCCATACTTTTCTTCCTTAAAACGCCACAGGGAATACTTGCCCAGGGTATGCAGTCGGGTTTATTTAAAATGGTTCATGACAGCCTGGTTTTTATCCCGGGAAGCCAGGTGATGAAAAATGCATTGATCCGGGCTGTTGTACAGTTGGAACCTGATAGCGTTCTGCTTGGTACTTCATCGAAGGGTCTGTACTTGTATGAAATCAGCAAGAACCGGTTTACTCCCTGGAAAACAGAGGCTGACAATATTCTTATTAACGGACAAATAAATTGTGCCACTGTTGCAACGGATTCTGTATTATGCTTTGGGACAATCGGGAGCGGATTGGTAGCGATTAACAAGAAAGGGAAATTGCTATGGCATTTTAATAAGGATTATGCCCTTCCCACGAATACAGTCCTGTATTTATACACGGACGTTCAGAATAATATCTGGGCGGCCCTAGACCAGGGTCTTGCCCTGGTTGGCATTAATTCATCCTTCCGTTATGTTTCAGCCGCCTCCAAAAATATTGAGCTTGTATATACTGCTATTAAATTTAATAATTCGCTTTATATAGGCACCAACCAGGGAGCATTCCGACTTGATGAAAAAAGCAATACTTTCCGTCTCCTGGCTGGCACACAAGGTCAGGTTTGGCAACTTGCCAATGAGGATGGCCAGTTATTATGCGGACATAATGAAGGAACCTTCCGGATTGAGAAAGATCATGTGGTTCCGCTTTCTCCCATAACAGGGGGCACATCCATAATGCCCATTGTATCCGGCGGGAAGGAATTACCTTATACAAAGCACATATGGCTGGCTTGTCATTTATAATAAAGATAAGGATGGAAAATGGACCTACAGCCATAGCATTAAAAGTTTCTCTCACCCGGTGCGATACATTGAAGTGGATCACCTGGGATATATGTGGGCATCCAACTTTATTAAAGGTCTATACAGGGTCAGACTAAACAATGATCTTACGGAAGTGGCTGAAATAAAAACATTCGGACAAAAAGACGGTTTGCCATCGGATTACAAGATCAATGTGGCCAAAATCGGTGGCCGTGTGATATTTTGCACGGGCAGCGGGTTTTTTACCTATGATGATCTGAAGGAAAAGATGGTCCCTTATACATGGCTGAACTCTATGGCCGGTGAATTCGCCGGATCGCATAAGATAATTCCGGCGGGGAATGATGAATACTGGCTCATTAAAAAAGGCAAATACGCCCTCGTAAAAGCAGACCATGATACCCTTATCATGCTTGACATCCTTCCTTTTTCATTATTGAAAAACAGTATGATTGACGACAATGAATACATTGCCACACTGGAGGATAATAAATATCTTTTTTGCCTGGAAAACGGCCTTGCCATCTACCAAAAATCAGGCAGGACGGTAGCGAGGTCATTTATGCCCCCCTTAATGATAAGGCAGGTAAAGGCTTCTTCTGTAAGAAACAGCCAATTACTGCCGGTGATGACATCGCCCCGGTCAAAAGCAATTATCCCTTATATATTCAGGCGAATAACATTCAATTTTGCCTATCCCGATTACTCCAACCGGGAAATCACAATGCGTTGCATGCTAAATGGTCATCATGAAATTCTGACGGAAACAATAACCCGACCGCAGATTACCTATTATCTCGAAGCAGGGCAGTACCAGCTCTCGGTTACAGCTCTGGATGAAAACAGCCGGGGACTTGGAACAACGGAATATTATTTTATCGTACGTCCTCCCCTTTACCTGTCCAAAGTGGCTTACCTTTTCTATTTTCTGATTATCTGTATTACCGCATTTATTGCATGGAAAGGCATCAAAAAACATGTAAGGAAACAAAACGAGGCCATCCGCCTGGAACAGGTAAAATTGCAACATGAAAAGCTGGAGCGGCGGGAACAAAAGATCACTGTATTGAAAAATGAGAAGCTCGAAGCTGAACTAAGGCACAAAAGCAAAGAATTGGCCAGTTCTACAATGGCCATTATCCGTAAGAACGAGATGTTACTGCAAATAAAAGCCGAAGTGGAAAATCAGAAAAAGAAGCTCGGAAACCAGTATCCAAACAAATATGCGGATCATCTCATCCGGATGATTAATGAGAATATCAGCAGTGACGACGACTGGGAAATATTTCAGCAAAATTTCGATATGATCCACGAGAACTTTTTCAGGCACATAAAAAGCAAATATCCCGAAATGACCCCACACGACCTGAAACTGTGCGCCTTTATCAGGCTAAACTTGTCGACAAAGGAAATTGCCTCTCTGCTGAATATTACGGTGCGCGGTATTGAAGCAGCCCGTTACCGCCTGAGGAAAAAATTCGGAATCACTGCCGAACAGAATTTGACGGAGTTTTTGATTGAGCTGAAATAGGAAGAGAATGATGAATTATGAATTATGAATTATGAATTATGAATTATGAATGGTTGCCCCCGCCTCTAAAATGTTCCGTACAACGCATGCTCCTCGGTATTGCAATAAATCGACGAAAAGAAATAAAACCCCGCCCGGTTGGTGATTAACTTGCGCTGGAGATGCAATACCGGATGACCCTGCGGATACCTGGAGGAACCCTGAGATTTTATCATCTGCGCGTACGGCCCTGATCCGCTGTTCTCCACTTTTCACCTCTATCTGAAACGCCCTGCGGAGTAAGTCAAAAAGGGACTGGTCTTCAAATTTCCGGTTGGTGAAACGGGGAAGATTGATATTCGGGAGGTAATTCAAATCATAAAAAACCGGTATATCATTTACCAGCCTGAGCCGTTCAATGTAAATGCAACCTGAACGACGAAAATCATCATTCAATGGAAACATAAAATCTTCCGGCCATTGCATAATGACCGGCTTGGATAATATTCTTGTCTTGAGGTTGTGCTTGCCCAATGCCGAAGTGGTTCCTGAAATAGATAAAATCCCAATTCCAATGGGCGGACCATTTACAATGCTTCCCTTTCCCTTGTGCTTTCGAATCATTCCCTCATTCAACATGGTGTCGAGCGCATGCCTCACTGTGGGCCTCGTTATCCGGTGCTGCCTGCAAAGGTCGTTTTCTGAAGGTAGCAGATCACCAGGCCTGTATACACCGTCCATGATCTGTTTTCTCAGGATCTCATAAAGCTGCCTGTATTGCGGAATTGAATTGCTCATTATAAAAAATAAATAAAATAACTTGTAATTACAAGTTTAAATAATAACTTTGCATATATGTAATTCGTACAATTATTTAGCGCTGCAAATATAATGATTTAATTTGACATATGTTTACAAGTTTGATACAAAGATTTTACCAGGAAGTTGGACCACATATCCTTTTTTTTAACTTGTAATAGAATCCTACATCACAAAAAAAACAATTATGGCTGTTGCTGTTATTATGCCCCGACAGGGCCAATCCGTTGAAACTTGCATCATCACTGAATGGTTTAAAAAGAAAGGCGATCCTGTAAAAACAGGTGATCTCCTTTTTTCTTATGAAACCGACAAGGCTTCGTTTGATGGAGAAGCCACCACTGACGGAATTTTACTTGAAATTTTTGCTGAAGCCGGAGAGGAAGTTCCAGTTTTATCCAATATTGCTGTTATCGGGAATTCCGGTGAAGATGTGAATCCTTTCAGACTGGAAGGCCACATCAGTATTACTTCCAAAAGTACCGAATCAACCGAAATGCCGGATGCCGGTTCCTTCATTGATATCAAATCATCCCGGGCAGGGAAGGATCAGCGGATAAGGATCTCTCCAAGGGCAAAAGCCATGGCCTCAAAAATGGGATTGAACCCCGCCTTATTGCATGGTACCGGACCAAATGGAAGGATCATTGTCCGGGATCTCGTAAATGCCAATGGGCAAATACAAGGCATGGCAGCTTTTTCTGCCACGGCCGACCAACCCGCTGAGCCACGCGGTGGTGCGGATTCTTTGTCCTTAAGGGAATTCCAGGGAGCGGCCCCCATTGGTGAATTTGAGGAGAAAAAACTATCCAACGTACGAAAGCTCATTGCCCGGGCTATGCATGAATCAATTAGCTCTTCTGCACAGCTCACCCACCACATGTCAGCCGATGTGCGCAAGCTGCTCGTCCTTCGAAACCAGGTAAAGGCGGAGCTCGATAAAGGCGGGACCACGAACATCACGTTGAATGATATGATTTGCTATTCGGTGATCCGGGCCCTCGAGTTATTTCCTCAAATCAACTGTCACTTTACAGGTACAAGTCTCCGTGAATTTAAAAAGGTGCATCTTGGATTGGCCGTTGACACTCCCCGGGGACTCATGGTACCGTCTGTTCAGAATGCGAATGATTTTTCACTCAAAGGGCTTTCAACCCGTTTACGTGAGGTGGCGGACCAATGCCGTAAAGGAAATGTGAATCCCGAAATGCTGGCCAGCACATCTGCATCATTCACTGTTTCGAATCTCGGGAATTATGGCGTCGAAATGTTTACTCCCATAATCAATCTTCCGCAGGTGGCCATCCTGGGTGTTAATACGATCATACACCGGCCGGCCGATCTGGGGAATGGAATATTCGGCTTCATCCCGGTTATCGGTTTGTCGCTTACCTATGATCACAGGGCGGTTGACGGCGGACCCGCTACCCTGTTCCTGAGAGAGATCAAGAACCAGATCGAGAATTTCAATGAAAGTTTTTAAAGCCGTTCTTCCACTTTTCACTTTTAGTTTTTAACTATTAACTATTACCATGCCTAAGAGTCAATTCATCGATCCAAAAGATATCCGGAAGCCGGGAAAAATTACATTCGGTACTATCCCGGTAAACCAATATAACAGGAGCATTGCCGATGAGAAAAAGAATTTCTCAACAGACGATTTTATTCGAATTTACCGCGATATGGTCATCATCAGGGAATTCGAGAATATGATCAATGATATAAAGATTAAAAATGAATACAGGGGCATTGCCTATAACCATCCGGGCCCGGCGCATCTATCTATGGGACAGGAGGCCTCTGCCGTAGGGATGGCTTATTCCCTTACCGTGGATGACCTTATTTTTGGCTCACACCGCAGTCATGGAGAGATTCTTGCAAAAGGGCTTTCAGCCATCCACCAGCTTTCGGAAAATGCGCTCATGGAGGTTATGAAGAATTATTTCGGAGGTAAAATCTTAGCCGTTGTTGAAAGAGATCATAAAGGATCTGTAAAGGAACTGGCGATCCGTTTCCTGCTTTATGGTACGCTGGCAGAAATTTTTGCCCGTGAAAACGGTTTTAACAAGGGCCTCGGCGGATCCATGCATGCCTTTTTTACGCCTTTCGGCGTTTATCCCAATAATGCAATTGTGGGGGGCTCAGGCGACATTTCAGTAGGGGCAGCCCTCTTTAAAAAAGTGAATGGCAAATCAGGGATCGTGGTTTGTAACATCGGCGATGCCTCCATGGCTTGCGGTCCGGTTTGGGAAGGAATATCATTTGCCACCATGGACCAGTATACCCGGCTCTGGGAAGATGCTTACCGTGGCGGTTTGCCCATCATTTTCAACTGCATGAACAACCAGTACGGTATGGGTGGACAGACCTGCGGAGAAACCATGGGATATGGCATGGTAGCCCGTCTCGGGGCCGGTGTAAATGCAGAAATGATGCACGCCGAAAGGGTGGACGGTTACAACCCGCTGGCTGTAATAGATGCCTTTGCACGCAAAAAGGCTATTTTAATCGCCAAAAAAGGTCCGGTGCTTCTTGACACGCTCACCTACCGGTTTAGCGGCCATTCTCCTTCCGATGCATCCTCTTACAGAAGCAAGGAAGAAGTGGAAGCCTGGCAGAATGTAGATTCAATAATTTCCTATGGAAATACCCTGAAGGAAGCGGGTATTGCGGCCTCTGCATTCCTTGACTCCATTAAACAAAATATCATTGAGGAAATCTCCGGTATTTTAAAACTGGCCATCGACGATAATCTTTCTCCCCGGCTAAATCTTTCCATGAACCCGGATGCCATAGCGGAACTGATGTTCTCCAACGGATCTGCGGATGCGCTGGATGACCGCCAGCCGGAATCACTCATTCCCCTGGAAGAAAATCCCAGGGTAAAAAGTCTGAAAACAAAACAGAGGTTCTATCTCGATAATAAAGGCCAGCCTGTATCGAAAGCCAAATTGTTCCAGCTCAGGGATGGCATATTCGAAGCAGTGATTGACCGCTTTTATAAAGATCCGACCCTCGTGGCCTATGGCGAGGAAAACCGCGACTGGGGAGGGGCATTTGCCGTGTACCGCGGACTTACCGAAGCCATGCCTTATCATCGCCTGTTCAATTCACCGATAGCCGAAGGAGCAATTGTAGGAACTGCCATTGGATATGGTATGGCAGGAGGCCGGGTAATTGCCGAGATCATGTATTGCGATTTCATCGGACGATGCGGGGATGAATTATTTAACCAGTTGCCAAAATGGCAGGCCATGAGCGGAAACCTGATCAAAATGCCGGTTGTTATCCGCGTTTCAGTGGGATCAAAATACGGTGCACAGCATTCACAGGACTGGTCTTCGCTGATAGCTCACGTACCGGGTATTAAAGTAGTATTTCCAACGACCCCGTATGATGCCAAAGGGTTGATGAACAGTGCGCTCCAGGGAACCGATCCGGTTGTCTTCTTCGAAAGCCAGCGGATCTATGATGTGGGAGAACAATTCCATGAAGAAGGCGTGCCCGAAGGCTATTATGAGATCCCTATCGGGGAACCCGATATAAAGCGCAAAGGAACGGATATCACAATTCTTACTATCGGTTCAACCTTATATGTGGCCTTGAAAGCAGCTGAAAAACTGCAGAAAGATTACGGAATTTCCTCGGAGATAATTGATGCACGCAGCCTGGTTCCGTTTAACTATGATCTCGTTCTCGGATCCGTGAAGAAGACCGGCCGCATTGTGCTTGCCAGCGATGCCTGCGCACGGGGCTCTTATCTGCGTGATGTGGCATCCAATATAGCTGAAATGGGATTTGATGATCTCGATGCGCCACCGGTAGTGGTTGGATCCCGCAACTGGATTACCCCGGCTTATGAAATGGAAGAATATTTCTTTCCACAGGCGGAATGGATCCTGGACGCTATACATGAAAGAATTATCCCGCTAAAGGACCATAAAGTTTCTTCCGATTGGTCGGTTGAAACACAGATGAAAAGGAGCCGGCTGGGGGTGTGAGGAAAGGAGTTCTGCAGTTCTGCAGTTCTGCAGTTCTGACGGCCTCGAAGAGGCCATATTTCAATAACCGTGGGTGAAACCCACGGGTGGGTGCAACCCACGGCGAATCTAACAAGTAACCAGTAACATTAAAATGACAACAAATTTTCTTTCCGCATATCCCGATATCCGGACACTGTTAAAAATGGCTCCCGCTGGTGACATACCCAGCGTAAACAGTCATGTGCATACACCTTATTCCTTCAGCGCATTTGAAAACATCGCCCAGATTTTTGACATGGCACAACGGGAAAAAATTGCAGCTGTGGGTATTAATGATTTTTTTGTTGCTGACGGCTATGAGCCTTTCTGTAGCGAAGCTTTGAAAAACCACATTTTCCCTCTTTTTAACATTGAATTCATTTGCCTGCTAAAACAGGAACAGCAGAATGGCATCCGGATCAACGATCCGAATAATCCCGGCCGCTGCTATTTCAGCGGAAAAGGACTGGATTATCCATTTACAGTTGAAAGCCGTATAGCTGAAAAACTCGGTCACGTAGTGAGCGAAAGCCAGGAACAGGTTAAAGATATGATCGAAAAATGCAACCAGTGGTTTGCTAACATACAGGCAGGCATCCGGCTTAATTATGATGACATCCGGCGGAATTTTGCCCGGGAACTTGTAAGGGAAAGACATATTGCCAAAGCGATACGAGTGGCAATATTTGAAAAATTTATGGAGGAGAGGCAACGCAAAGCATTTTTGACCCGGATATTTGACGGTAAAGAACCGAAATCCGGTCTGTCCGATATACCGGCAATTGATAATGAGATCAGGGGCAATTTGCTGAAATCAGGAGGCAAGGCCTTTGTTGAAGAAGATGAAAATGCATTTATGAGCCTGGAGGAGGTAATCGAAATTATTCTTTCTGCGGGAGGTATCCCTTGCTACCCCGTTTTACTGGATGACAAAAATGGAGCATACACAGAATACGAACGAGATCCGGAAGAACTTTATAATCAACTGGTTCAAAGGAATATAAATTGCATCGAACTAATTCCCGGCAGAAACGATGCTACTCATCTTCAGCGTTTTGTTGAGTTTTTTCAGAAAAAGGACTTTGTCATTCTCCTGGGCACTGAGCACAATACTCCTGAAATGATCCCCCTCACCTGTGACACGCGCGACAAAAAGCACTTAAACAGCTATATCAGCCGTATTTCTTATGAAGGAGCCTGTGTTGTTGCTGCGCATCAATACCTGAGAGCAAAGGGCTTACCGGGATATATCGATGAAAAGGGATTGCCTGATATTACCCGGAAATTCGAACTGATCTCACTTGGAAGTGCTGTCATACATTATACGAATAGAACTTATACATCCTGATATGACTGAAAAACATCTTTCTGATCTTATCACTGTTTCACAGCACTTTGGTGCGGATAAGGAATATGTGATTGCAGGAGGCGGAAACACCTCTTATAAAAATGACACGGATATCTGGGTAAAGGCAAGCGGAACCTCCCTGCAGAATATTACGATCTCAGGATTCGCCCGGCTTCACAGGAACCTGCTCCAGGAAATGTATACAAAAAAATACAGCGGAGAAACAGACAAACGGGAGGCCGAAGTAAAGGCTGATCTTTACAGGGCTTGTCATGAGGGAATCACCGTACGTCCATCCGTTGAAACCTCCATGCATGAGATCATTAATTATCCTTTTGTAGTACATACCCACCCCACCCTTGTAAATGCCATTACCTGCGCAAACAAGGCTGAGGAAACTATCCGTTTGTTGTTTGGCGAAGGGGCGTTATATATCCCCTGGGCAGATCCGGGTTATATTCTGTTTGCCAGGATAAGGGATCTTCTTTGGGAATGGCGAAAAGCCCATGCGAACGATCCGCAGATCATTTTCCTGCAAAACCACGGGGTGTTTGTCTCCGCCGGGACCATTGGGGAAATCATGGAAAAATATAAGAAAATCGATGCAACAATACGCAGTCATCTGAAACAATTACCGGATACGGATGTATTGGAAATTCCATCAAGGATAGTGGAGATATTACCTGCACTCCGCATGATCCTTTCGAAGGAAAATATGAAAATAGCAACAATAAGAAATAATCCGCTGGCACAACTGTTTCTGAAAGACCGGGAAAGCTTCGGCAGGGTTGCCCTTCCCTTCATTCCCGACCAGATCGTCTATTGCAAGGCAAGGGCAATATACCTTGAACACGACGAACCGGAAGCTATCATTGATGAGTGCCTCACAAAGGTGGACGCCTATTTTAGTAAATACGGCTATATGCCCAAAATGGCCGGATTGAAAGGATACGGGATTATTGCCTTTGAAGACTCCTGGAAATCAGCCGAAATTATGCACGATGTTTTTGAAGACTGGATGAAAATCAGTTACCTGTCGGACAATTTTGGCGGACCTCATTTCATGAGTGAGAGGGATATCTCCTTTATCGATAACTGGGAGGTGGAAAATTACAGAAGACAGATCTCGAAATCAGCCTCCTCAAAACGGAGGTCAGAAAATAAGATCGTTGTTGTAACCGGTGCTGCGCAGGGATTTGGAGCCGGAATAGCGACTCATATGATGAGCGAAGGAGCAAATATCGTCATTGCCGATCTGAATGAGGCGCAAGGAAATAAACTGGCTGCAAAGCTTACCCAGAATAATAATAAAGGGAAAGCGATCTTTGTAAAGACTGATGTTTCCAATGCTTCATCCGTGGAAAACCTCATTGCGGAAACGGCGAGGAATTTTGGCGGTATTGACGTATTCATAAGTAATGCAGGAATCTTGCGCGCAGGCGGATTGGAGGAAATGAGCCCGGAGACTTTTGATCTGATGACCCGGGTAAATTACAACGCTTATTTTCTTTGCGTAAAATTCGCTTCAGCTGTGATGAAACTGCAATCGTCTATAAGGCCGGGATATTTCACTGATATTATTCAAATTAACTCCAAATCAGGGCTAAAAGGAAGTAACAGGAACTTTGCCTATTCGGGAGGAAAATTTGGCGGAATCGGACTTACGCAATCCTTTGCGCTTGAGCTTATGCCCTTCAATATAAAAGTAAACTCAATTTGCCCCGGGAATTTCTTTGAAGGTCCACTCTGGAGTGATCCTGAAAGCGGGTTGTTTGTTCAGTACCTGAGAACAGGCAAGGTTCCGGGAGCAAAGACAATTGAAGATGTAAAAGCCAGGTATGAACAACAGGTTCCCGCAGGACGCGGCTGCAGGGTGGAAGATGTGATGAAGGCTATTTATTACGTGATTGACCAGGAGTATGAAACCGGACAGGCAGTTCCGGTTACAGGGGGACAGGAAATGCTTAGTTAGTTAGGAGAGTTTTGCAATTCTGGAAATTTGAATTGTAGAGACAAGGCAGTGCCTTGTCTCTATGATGTTATCCCTTTTAAACATTTTTATTTTTTAGTTTTTATCTGTTTATTATGAAAACAAAGGCAATACGCATATACGGAAAGGATGATCTGAGGCTCGATGAGTTTGAACTGCCGGAAATCCGGGAGGATGAGATCCTGGCCCATGTTATCTGCGACAGCATCTGCATGTCATCCTATAAAGCCACTAAACAGGGGACGGATCATAAAAGGATCCCAAAGGATGTACACATAAATCCCACAATCATAGGTCATGAATTCAGCGGTGAGATCGTAAAAGCAGGAAGCAAATGGAAGGAACGGTTTGAATCCGGCATGAAATTTTCAATACAGCCTGCTATTAATTATCCCGAAGGACCGGTCGGTATACTCTCAGCGCCCGGCTATTCTTACCGGTATATCGGCGGAGATGCCACCTATATCATTATTCCCAATGAAGTGATGGAACTGGATTGCCTTTTGCCCTATAACGGTCCCGGGTATTACCCCGGCGCACTTGCAGAGCCACTTTCGTGTGTTATCGGCGCCATGCATGCCAATTACCATACCCGTCCGGGTTCCTATGTGCACCAAATGGAAATCGTGGACGGAGGAAATATGGCCTTGCTGGCCGGGGTCGGTCCTATGGGTCTGGCAGCCATCAATTATGTGATAAACCGCACCGATCGCAAACCATCCGTCATGGTGGTTACGGATATTGATCAAAGCAGGCTCGACCGGGCAGCCAGCCTTTTTTCCCCTGAAAAAGCCCTGAAGAATGGCATTCTGCTTCATTATGTCAATACAAAAAATCAGGATGATCCGGTGAAAAGTCTGCTTGATTTTACGGATAGCAAAGGGTATAATGATGTATTTGTATTTGCCCCGGTGCCGGGTGTTATCTCACAGGGCGATTCTATCCTGGCATTTGACGGCTGCCTTAACTTCTTCGCCGGTCCCTCCGACCCGCAATTCAGTTCCGCTTTTAATTTTTATAATGTACATTATAATTTTACACACATAGTTGGAACCAGCGGAGGCAATAAAGACGATATGGAAGAGGCGCTGACCCTGATGTCGGGAAACCTTGATCCGGCCGGACTGATTACCCACATTGGCGGACTGGATGCAGTAATCGAAACAACGAAACACCTGCCGGATATCCCGGGTGGAAAAAAACTGATCTATACGAATATTTCAATGCCCCTGACGGCGCTTTCCGATTTTGCTGAGAAAGGGAAAGCGGATCCGATGTTCGGTAAACTGGCATTTTTAATCGGAAAAACAAACGGCCTCTGGAATACAGAGGCCGAGAAATATCTGATGGATAACGCAAGATCGATTTAACTGAAGTGCATCCCAATATTTTACCACAGAGGTAAAATTAAGGTTGTGTTTACCAGGCTTAAAGAGGTCGCGGAGAAGTGGCACCCGAAGGCTCTCAGAGTCTAGCCGGGCAAAGAATTGCAGCTCATGCGAGAAAAAAAGCCACCGCAAACACATATAAACTCTGCGAAATCCGCGGGTAATCCACGGAGAAAGACCCCGAAGGAACTCAATATTATCCGCGAGATCCGCGAGATCAGTTTACGGTTTTACAAAAATTGCAGTATCAACCGGTTGATTAAACTCAACTTTGTTCACACTTTCAGTTACAAAGAACTGACCTCCGTAATTGGTCTCGATTTTATAAGGTAATGCAATACCCGCATCCGTTGTCCTGTAATCTGAGAGTCCGACTGTAATTTCCATTGTCTGGCCCCCCATATTGCTGGTTTGAACCAGCTGAACGAGATAACCGGTTTCAGGATCAAAGAAATACTGGGTAGTAATACTGTCAGGAGACGTCACCAGTATCTTGTTAGCATTGATCGCACCAATAGTCTGTTGGCCGTCCATTACAAGCGTGTATCCTTTATTCGCATAATCGGCAAAAGCTCCATCCAGGTATATTTCATCTTTGGATGCATTGTATTGCTGGGGAGCCATGTATTCGGCATTGTAATTGCCCGTCATCGGATTGATTGACCATCCGGCGCTGTCGGTTATACACATTACAACGGAAGTCCCCTGAACATCGATTTCGGCTTTTGAACCTTTGCCGGCCAGCAGGGTATGCTTGATTGTTCCGGTACTGCCCATCGCATCAAGCGAACCTTCGGTGTACATTGAACTGACCTTGGTGATCTGGTCTTTCCCTCCTATGGCGTCAATGTATTTTGCCACAATTTCGTCAGCCGTCTGGGCTGAAAGTGTTTGCACTGCAAACAGAGTAATGATTGAAAGAGAAATAAATTTTACGGTTTTCATGTGATAGTTGTTTATTAGGTTTTGTATTTGATATTTTGTTTCTATTCTCTTTGATAAAAGGAATAAACCTTGAATTTATAAAAAATTACCTAATCTACATCGATTTCTACAGATGCTTCTTTTAAACCTTCGGATGTTGCCGTTATTTTTACTTTGCCACTCCGGGCGTTTGACTGCACTATTACAAGGCACATTCCGTTATAGGCCTTTCTTGAATTGGCCTTAAAAGGCTCCAGGCTTGCCTGAAAGCCGTTATCGACGCCGGCAATAAATCCCTCCCCCGTACATTTGAATTTAACCAGGTTAGTGGCATACGGCACCAGGTTGCCCTCATCATCAAGAATTCTTACGGTAATAAAGGTAATATCTTTTCCATCTTTATGCATTGATTTCCTGTCAGCCGACAGCTCTATATTAAAAGGCTCTCCCGCAGTTTTGATTTCCCGGGTGAGCACGGTTTTGCCATTTTTACGCGAAACAGCCGTTATTTTGCCGGGCTCAAAAATTGTCCTCCACATTACATGCATGTCATCTTTCCCCTTTTTTCTAATCCCGAGCGACCGGTCATTCAGGAACAATTCCACCTCATCCGCATTATTATAATAGGCCCATACATCAATTACCTGTCCGTTTTTCCAGTTCCAATGCGGAAATATATGCAACACCGGCTTATTTGTCCAGACGCTTTGATAGAGATAATAAGCATCCTTGGGAAAGCCGGCAAGATCGATGATTCCGAAATAGGAACTTCGAGCAGGCCACCCGTAAGGAGTGGGCTCACCGATGTAATCCCAGCCTGTCCAGATAAACGTACCTGCCACGTAGGGAAGCCGGAAGAATTCCTTCAGGGATTCTTCATGTGTGGAAGCCCAAACAGCCGAATAATTATCATAGGATGAAGCCGTAAAGTCAGGGAAAAGATTCTGATCACCCATCCCTGCCCGAAGGATCTTATCGGATGGCATATGGTAATCTCCTCTTGATTCAAAGGCAGATGCTGCCTCAGTGGCCATAAAAGGCTTTTTGGCCCATTTTTTATGAACATCTTTCCATACAAGATGCCTGTAATTGTAACCGATTATGTCAAGTGCCCCGGATTGGATCACGGCATTTGTATTTCCTTCAACCTGGTCGAGTGCTGCAATAACCGGCCGGGAAGGATCGAGCTTATGTACAATGCCAGCCAGCTCGCGTGTTATGGCAATACCGGAACTATCGGCAGGATATCCTCTTCCGTCAGGAAAATACGATTGTTCCCGTATTTCGTTTCCTATACTCCAGACAAAAACTGAAGGGTGGTTCCTGTCGCGTAAAAGCTGATCACTCAGGTCTTTTACATGCCACTTATCCCAGTCGAGGTGGTAATCATAGGGGTTCTTGGGTTTCTTCCACATATCAAACGCCTCATCAATGACAATGAAACCCATCCGGTCGCACAAATCAAGCAATTCAGGTGCAGGTGGGTTATGCGACGTACGGATACCATTGCATCCCATAGCTTTCAACATATCAAGCTGTCTCTCAAGGGCCCGTATATTAAGGGCAGATCCCAGGGCACCCAGATCGTGATGATCACATACGCCATAAATCTTCATTGTCTTTCCATTCAGGGAAAAGCCCGAATCGGCATCAAACGAAAAATAACGCACACCGAAAGGAGTTATGTATTCATCAATAAGCTTATTCTTTTTATAAATCTGGGTGACAGCACTGTAGGAAACCGGGTGGTCAACCGACCATAGTCGGGGATGGGAAATAACTATTTCCTGCGATATTTCGCCCTTCGAGTTGGGTTCAAGTTTCCATGTTTTTGATGCGAAACCTGCTTTTGAAGAGTCATTGGCAAACAAGGTGGTTCTTAGCTCAAAATTTTCTCCCTGCGAACCCTCGTTCATTATTGTACTGATGATCTTTACGGACGCAGAATCCTTATTTACGCCGGGAGTTGTGATATAAGTGCCCCAAAGATCTATATGCAAATTGTTTGTGGTAACCAGCCAAACATTCCTGTATATTCCGGAACCCGAATACCATCTTGAATTAGGCTGTTTTGAATTATCCACCCTAACTGCAATCACGTTTTTTTCATGATCATAGGCAAGATAGGGTGTGAGGTCATAACGGTATGAAATGTAACCATTCGGTCTCAAACCCAGATAATGACCATTGATCCATACCTCCGCATTGCGGTATATGCCGTCAAAGTCGATAAATACCTTTTTGCCCTTAGCAGCGGCAGGCATTTCGAATGTTTTTCTGTACCATGCAATACCGCCGGGTAAAGCGCCTCCGCCAGGGGTAGCCGGATTATTCCTGTCAAATTTGCCTTCTATGCTCCAGTCATGTGGAAGGTCCAGCGACCTCCAACCGGTTTCAATGAAATTAGTTTTTTCGGCTCCCGTTGTATCACCGGCGTAAAATTTCCAGTTATTGTTAAAACTTTCACGGCTGCGAACGGGTAATTTACTGCACGACACCAGGAACAGCAAAGCCACCAGCGCTCCAGGGAATATTCGGTATTTCATAAAGCAATATTTGGTACGTTTATTCAGATGGCCTGTAAAACTAATTCAAACGCCTTGTTCATAGCCGGCTCAAGCTTGCCGGCATCCTTGCCGCCTGCTGTGGCAAAGAAGGGTTGTCCGCCGCCACCGCCGTTGAATTCCTTTGCAGCAGCTTTTACAATCTCGTTTGCATTGAGCTTTCTGCTCCCGGTCAGCTTTTCAGAAACCATAACAGCCAGGTGAGGTTTACCATTGAAAACGGCACCCACGATCAGCACAAGTTCATCTATTTCCCCCCTAAGCTGGAATGCGGCTTCGCGAATAATTCCCGCATGATCGATACGTTCGTCGGCTTTAAGTGAAACCAGACTAATATCCCCAACTTTCTGAACATTTTTCAGCAATTCCGTCTTAAACGTCTGTACAAGTTCCTTTTCGTACAGATCAACCTGTTTAAGAAGGTTTGTTTTTTCGTCCAGAAGGGAAGTTATGGCCTTAATAACATCCTGTGGCTTGTTGAGCATTTCCTCGATCTGCCTCAGCATTTTTTCCTTTGCCTGGTACCAGGCAAGAGCTTTTTCTCCGGTAATTGCCTCAATACGCCTGATGCCCGATGCAATAGAGCCTTCGGAAATAATTTTAAACAAACCAATCTGGCTTGTAACCTCCACATGCGTTCCCCCGCACAATTCAATTGAATTGCCAAACTGGATCACCCGCACCGAATCGCCGTATTTTTCACCAAAAAGAGCCATGGCTCCCAGCTTTCGGGCTTCCTCCATAGGCAAGCCCCTTTTTTCATTTTTTGCGATCCCCTCGGCTATTTCATGATTCACTCTTTTTTCAACCTCTGCCAGTTCCTCATCCGTCATTTTTTGAAAATGGGAGAAATCAAAACGTAAATAATCCGGATTCACAAGCGAACCTTTCTGTTCAACATGTTTGCCCAACACTTCTCGTAAAGCATGATGCAGAAGATGGGTGGCGGTATGATTCCTTGCCGTTTCCGATCGGGGTGCAGCGGATACTAACGCTTCAAATTCCCCGGAGGGGTCATCCGGCAGTTTATCGGTAACATGAATGACAAGTCCATGTTCCTTTAAAGTATTTAATATCTTTATTTGTTCTTTATCAGATTTCAATAATCCCACATCTCCTACCTGGCCTCCGCTTTCGGCATAGAATGGCGTTTGATCGAATACAAGGTGAAACACCGTTTTATCACGGGAGGTTACCTTTCGGTACCTGCAAATATGAACCCGCGCACTGAGGCTGTCATAACCGATGAATTCGTTCCTTTCGGCATCAGGCCTTACGATTACCCAGTCATCCGATTCAACGACGGCAGCCGATTTTGACCTTTTTCGCTGTGCGTCCATTTCCTGGTCAAATTCAGTGTTGTTTACGGTAAAACCATTTTCTTTCAGGATAAGTTCGGTAAGGTCAAGCGGAAATCCATAGGTGTCATATAATTCAAAGGCAATTTTTCCGCCGAGCACCGTGCTCTTTTGCTTTTTCATGTGAACAATGCTTTCTTTCAATCGCTTATCGCCACTTTCCAATGTATGCAAAAAAGATTGTTCCTCTTCAAAAATAACACGTTCAATAAGATTCTGCCGGGAAACAAGCTCGGGAAATGCAGTTCCCATACTACCAACCAGCACGGAAACCAGCTTAAATATCAGAGGTTTATTTTGCTCCAGGAAGGTATAATTATAACGTACGGCACGCCGAAGGATCCGCCGGATGACATATCCGGCTTTGGCATTCGAGGGAAGCTGACCGTCAGCGATGGCAAAGGCAATTGCCCGTAGATGATCCGAGATAACCCGCATGGCAATGTCGGTTTTCTCTGAATCTCCGTATTTAACACCCGTTAGGGAAGCAATTTCCTGGATAACAGGCTGGAAAATATCGGTATCGTAATTGGAGGTCTTATGCTGAAGAACCATGCATAACCGTTCAAATCCCATACCGGTGTCAACATGCTTTTTAGGCAGAAGTACCAGTTCCCCGGAATTTTTCCGGTTATACTGAATAAATACAAGGTTCCATATTTCAATTACGCGAGGATCCCCTTTGTTGACAAGTTCCCTGCCATCCAGTTTTTTGCGTTCCATATCCGTCCTGAGGTCCACATGTACTTCAGAGCAGGGGCCGCAGGGGCCGGAATCTCCCATTTCCCAAAAGTTGTCCTTTTTTGAACCTGTTAAAATATGTTTTTCATCCAGAAATAATTTCCAGAGATTAAAGGCTTCCTGATCAAGGGTGATATGATCTTCCTCACTTCCTTCAAATACGGTGACATACATTCTGTCAGCCGGTATTTTCATTTCTCCCGCCAGGAAATCCCAGGCCCAGGTGATGGCTTCCTTTTTAAAATAGTCGCCAAAAGACCAGTTTCCAAGCATCTCAAACATGGTATGATGATACCCATCGTGGCCCACTTCTTCCAGATCATTATGCTTGCCTGAAACCCGAAGGCACTTTTGGGAATTGGCAATTCTCGGATATTTAACCGGGGCATTATCAAGAAAAATATCCTTGAACTGATTCATTCCGGCATTTGTGAACATAAGGGTAGGATCATCTTTTATTACCATGGGTGCCGAGGCTACAATTTCATGGCCCCTGGCACTGAAAAAATCGAGGAATTTTTGACGGATGATAGCAGAATTCATGTGAAACCTTCTAAAAATTTGAGTAACTTACATTTTGGGATTTAACATTTCTTATCGAAAATGATTTGTAAAATTAGTTTTTTTCCCATAGATTTGTTGTTTGCGTACTTAATTAATAATTAAATAGTTGCATTTGCTTGATTTTTAGAAAGAAGAAATATCATTTTGATCCGGCTACCTTAACGTTCGAGGAAATTAAAAGTGACAGGAAGACCAGAGCAGGTGAATTTATCATATATATCATTATATCTATGATAGTTACACTCTCGGTTGGTTTTATTCTTAACCGCGCTTTGGGATCTGCGGAGTCGATTCTACTCGAACATCGGTTGTTTTCCCTTAATCAGCAAATGCATAGTTTGCTCGCCAAAGGACATCAATTCAGCTCAATCCTCCATAAAGACCATTTTCCCAAGGATAATGCATACCGTTCCATCCTTCAGATCGACACACTTTCAGAGAATATTAGGGAAGCAGGAACGGGGGGGTATGTTCCCCATTACCCGGTTGCCTATAATGATGAGGTTAGCGATTCCCTGGGAAGCCTTATTACAATGCTTAATTCACAATTACAGATCCAGACAGGTTCCTATGAAACCGTCTATCGAAAAGCGCTTGAACATCAGAAAGAATTATCGCACCTGCCAGCAATAAAGCCTATCTCCCAGAAAGACCTCATTATGATCAGTTCGAACTTTGGCTTAAGGGCCGATCCGTTCCTTGAACAGGTGGAAGTTCACAGGGGCCTTGATTTCGTTGCGGCAACAGGTAAAAATGTATATGCAACCGGCGATGGAACTGTAACTCTTGTAAAAGAATCACGTATAGGTTATGGTAACGAAATTTTTATTGATCACGGGTTTGGTTACGGGTCGAGATATGCGCATCTGAGCCGGATTCTGATCAACGAAGGACAGAAGGTCAAACGTGGACAATTAATTGGAAAAGTAGGCGAATCCGGCAGGGCAACCGGACCACACCTTCACTATGAAGTACTTTACGAAAATAAACCGGTCAATCCGTCTTTTTATTTTGATAACAGTTTGACAGTAGAAGAATATCAAAGGATCTTAAAAATGGCGTCAAATAAAACGAAAACCGACTTAAATTAAAATTTCACTCTCATGGCCAGGATAAAATATAAATTTAATCCGGAATCCCTTAAATACTACAAGGTAGAATCTACACTGAAGCAAAATACCCTGAAGGGATTGGCTTATTTTTTCGTTTTCATGCTGAATGCGCTGATTGGCTATTTTCTGTATTCCTTTGCTTTTGATTCCCCCGAAGAAAAAGGCCTTAAAAGGCAGATCAGCGAAAGGAACATTGTAATTGAACAATTTAATAAGCAGCTGGATAATATCGACAAGGTGCTGGCCGATATGCAAAACAGGGATGACAATATTTACCGCACTATTTTTGAAGCGGAACCCTTGAATTACTCGGTGAGAAAAGCCGGATTCGGCGGATCAAGCCGGTATAAGGAACTGGAAAAAATGGAGAATTCCAAAATGGTCCTTCAAACTGCCAGGCGACTTGACATTTTAAAAAGCAAGGTTGTCATACAGTCGAAATCCTATGATGATCTCGTAAAAATGGCCGTCGACAAGGAAAAAATGCTAAGCTCAATACCTGCCATTCAGCCAATAGCCAATAAGGATCTCGAAAGAACAGCCTCGGGATGGGGATACAGGATCCATCCAATTTATAAAATCAGAAAATTCCATTACGGCATTGACTTCACAGCTCCTACAGGTACCGAAATTTATGTTACCGGCGATGGCGTGGTGGAGAAAGTTGACCGAAGCCTTCGCGGTTATGGCAATTCCATCGTCATTAACCACGGATATGGAACTAAAACTATTTACGGTCACATGACTTCCTTTAATGTAAAACAAGGTCAGAAAGTCAAACGCGGGGATGTGATCGGTTTTGTAGGCAGTACCGGACTTTCCACTGCACCTCACCTTCATTATGAAGTTGTGCACAACGGTGAAAAGGTCAATCCCATTAACTACTTCTTTAACGATCTTACTGCGGATGAGTATGACCGCATGATTGACATATCCATGCGTCCGGGACAATCTTTTGATTAGGGGCTTAGGGACTTAGGGACTTAGGGGCTTAGGGACTTAGGGGCTTAGATAAGTCGGTTAATTTGTTTTTGTGATTTTTGGAGATTATATAAAGTAAACCTCGAGGTATTCTGAAACCTGGAGGTTTTTTCATTTTGAGCTCGATTGTCCCTAAACCCCTAAACCCCTAAGCCCCTAAACCCCTAATTTGCTATTTCGAAATTTATACCTATCTTAGAAAGTTCATTCTAACCTCTCAACATGCCCTACAAAGAGAAAAAAGTTGAAAAACTTTATTATTCCATTGGCGAGGTGGCTGAAATGTTCCAGGTCAAGCCCTCTCTGATCCGTTTCTGGGAAAAAGAGTTTGATATTATAAAACCAAAAAAGAACAAAAAAGGCAACCGGTTTTTCACCGTTCAGGATATTGACAATTTCAGGCTTATTTTTCACCTCGTGAAAGAAAAGGGTCTTACTTTGCAGGGTGCCCGAAAAAAGTTGAAAGAGAATAAGGATGATGCCACAAACAATTTTGAGGTAATAAAAACACTGACTGAAATCAAATCGCTCCTGCTTGAAATTAAAGATTCACTTTGACCGGATTTTGCTGCTTTCAAATCCAACGTTCTTAATCCACACTGTAAATGGCAAATGAAACTTGCTGAAATTGTTTCGGTAATTGAAACCTATGCGCCTCTTGCATTGCAGGAGAACTATGATAATTCCGGCCTGGCCGTGGGGGATGCCGGAATGAAGGTAAATGCAGCCCTGCTTTGCATAGATGTTACTGAAGAAATAATGACGGAAGCTGTCCGGCTCGGGGCGAACCTGATCATTTCCCATCATCCGGTCCTGTTCCATCCACTTAAACAACTCACCGGCATATCCGTGGAAGAAAAGATAATCCTGGCGGCTGTCCGGAATAACATAGCCCTGTATAGTGCCCATACCAATCTCGATAACATTCTCCCCGGCGTAAATCGGAAAATATGTGAGAAACTGAACCTGCTTCACCCGGAAATCCTGGTACCTAAAGAAGGCCTGCTGCGAAAGCTGGTGACCTTTGTGCCTGCCGACCATGAAGAAACAGTCAGAAATGCCTTGTTCAATGCAGGTGCGGGACACATCGGGCAATATGACCGGTGCAGTTTTAATTCTGGCGGCCAGGGCAGTTTCAGGGCATTGCCCGGAACACATCCCTACACCGGCGAGCTCAATAAATTTCATCTTGAAAAAGAAACCCGGATCGAAACTGTTTTTCCGGCATACCTGCAGAGGCACGTCCTGCAAGCGCTTCTTTCAGCCCATCCTTATGAAGAAGTAGCTTACGATATTTACAGAATTGAAAATTCGTTTGAATCGGCCGGTTCCGGAATGATTGGGGAAATGAGCCAGCCAATGGCTGAGAAGGAGTTCTTTCAGCATGTGAAAGATATTTTTCATTGCCGGACGATCCGGTGCAGTCCTTTTTTAAACAAAGAAGTGAAAAAAGTGGCGGTGTGCGGAGGCAGCGGGGCATTTCTTGCAGGGGCCGCCATGACTGCCCACGCGGATGTTTTTATAACAGGCGATGTGAAATACCACCAGTTTTTTGAAGCAGATGGCCGCATCATAATCGCAGATATCGGACATTATGAAAGTGAGCAGTTCACAATTGAGATATTTTATGAGCTTCTTACGAAAAATTTACCTAATTTTGCAGTCCATTTTTCAAGAATCAATACCAATTGTATTACTTATCTTTAAGGTATGGCAGAAGTTAAAAAACAAACAGTAGAAGTAGCAGAACTCACGATCGAAGAAAAGCTCAGGGCCTTATACAAACTTCAGAAAATAAATTCTGAAATAGACAAGATCAGGACTTTAAGGGGTGAATTACCGCTTGAAGTACAGGATCTTGAAGATGAGATCGCAGGTTTGGAAACACGCATTGAAAAACTGCAGGAAGAGATCAAAAGCTTTGACTCCGCTATGTCAAGCAAAAAGAATGATATGGTGAATTCCAAAGCCCTGATTAAAAAATACGAGGAACAACAAAATAATGTAAGGAATAACAGGGAATTTGATTCACTGTCAAAAGAAATTGAATACCAAACACTTGAAATCGAATTAAGCGAAAAAAGGATCAAAGAATTCGTAGCCCAGGCAAAGGAAAAAACAGAATATATTGACGAATCCAAAAAAAATCTGGAAGAAAGAAAAAGTGATCTTCAAATGAAAAAATCCGAACTGGAAGACATTACCTCGGATACCCAGAAGGAAGAAGAAAACCTGTTGAAAAAACGACAGGAATATGAGCAGATTATTGAAGAAAGATTGCTGACAGCCTACAAGAAAATCAGAAAGAACGCAAGAAACGGACTGGCAGTAGTTTCGGTTGAACGTGATGCCTGCGGAGGCTGCTTTAACCAGATACCGCCCCAGCGCCAGCTCGACATCCGCTCGCGTAAAAAAATCATTGTTTGTGAATATTGCGGACGTATTCTCATCGATTTAGACCTCGTAGACGAAGAAAAATAAGTACAAAAATCCTCTCTTTCAACATACACTGGCTCATTATCCAAATTGGGAGATTTTTAACAATATCTCTCCCAAGTGAAACGTATTTTACTATCTTTGTTTAAACCCATTTGCAAGATGGTAAGACGTTGCACGGCAGTCGTATTTCTTATTTGTTGTTTTTTTACAGCAAATGCACAACAGTGGAAACTAAAACGGATCGAAGGTATACTGGGTATTGGTACCACCAACGTTTACAGTGATCTGGGCGGAAATCCGAATGCCTCAAGCATTTTGTTTATCCAGGATATTACATTTCGCAGCACCAGGCCATCCCTGTATGCGGGACTCCGTTATCGCATCACACCCAAAAGTACTGCTAAAGTATCCTTAATTTACGGTTACAGTAAGACTACTGATTATGCAGGTTCCAGAAATGAGCAAAGAGGATTTTCCTCAACAACCCAACTTCTGGAATTCAGCGGAAATTATGAATTTTATTTTTTACCGGAACAGCGCCGTCTTCGATCCGCTGCTATGTTCAACAGGCGGGGCATGATCAATGATTATTCCTCCTTTGGAGCCTATTTATTCGCAGGTTTGGGGGCTACCGTGTTTAAACCTCATCTCGAACTGGATGAAACCAGGCCCGGGGATAAATACAAGGACAACATGGGGGTGACCATGGGCATTCCGATCGGTGTGGGATTCAAATATATTATCAGCGATAAATGGATTTTCGGTTATGAAATCGGATACCGCCAGACGTTTTCCGATTTCCTCGATGGATTCAAATCACCCTCTTCACAACGCCCCGATGTTTACTGGATATCTACATTCAACCTGTCATACCGCATTGCTACTTCAAGAAGAGGATTGCCCATTTTTATGGACAAAAACTGGAAACGCGCACGATTCTGATCCCTTTTAATCTCCCCGTACTTTTTGTTTTTTCTGTTTTTTTAAGAATATTTATGATTATAAGCGCTAAAATTCCATTACTTTGCGTTTGTTTCCCATATACCCTTTAATCAATGTATAAGTACCTGCTGGTTTCTTTTACAGGGGTCCTGTTGATCGGCTCTGTTTCCGTGTATTCACAAAAGAATGCCAATGTTGGCATTTTTGCAGGAACCTCTTACTATATGGGCGACATCAATCCAAACCGCCATTTTTACCGACCCGCCCTATCGCTGGGAGGTTTTTACCGTTATAATATACACTCACGTGTAGCCGTGCGTGCGAACGCCTATTATGCCCAACTTTCAGGAAATGATCTGGATTTCCCGGATCAATTGCATCCCGACCGGCCGGCGACTCCCGCTTCGTTCAATACTTCCCTTCTTGATATGAGTTTGCAGGTTGAATATAATTTTATGCCCTATACACCCAATGTGGCCGACCACGCCTTTACGCCCTATATTTCAACCGGAATTGCAGCAGCACTCATACTGACTACCGATCGTTCAGCAACTAACCTGGTTGGCTTACCTTTTGGTCTTGGAATAAAAATGAATATATCGGAAAAAGTAACGGCTGGCGCTGAATGGTCTTTCCGGAAAACATTCAATGACCGGATCGACGGAATTGAAAATCCGTCCGGCGTGCAATCGGTAATACATAATAATGACTGGTATTCCTTTATAGGTATTTTTATTACCTATAAGTTTTTTAATTTTGCCGCTGAATGTCCCGCTTATAAATGATGAAAATGACCGCAGTCCTAAAAGACAGGATACATAAAGATAAACTCCCCCGCCACATTGCCATCATCATGGATGGGAACGGTCGGTGGGCGCAAAAGCGCGGGAACCAGCGTATTTTCGGACACAGAAATGCCATTGATGCAGTCAGGGACACCGTGGAGGCGGCGGCAGAACTTGGAGTTGAGTATCTCACCATGTATGCCTTTTCAACCGAAAACTGGAAAAGGCCCAAAATGGAAATTGACGCCCTGATGGCGCTGCTTGTATCTACAATCAATTCTGAAACGAAAACACTAACAACCAATAATGTCCGCCTGCTGACGATCGGTAATACTTCCAGCCTTCCCGCCGGAGTGCAGGAACAACTCAAAAATGCGCTTGAGACAACTGCAAAAAATACCGGACTGAAACTTGTCCTTGCCCTGAGCTATGGAGCCCGCTGGGAAATTCTTCATGCCGTTAAGGAACTGGTTGCAGACATTCAATCCTCCCGGATCGAAGCAAAGGATATTGACCAGGTATTTGAAAAGTATCTGGATACAGCGGGAATACCTGATCCGGAATTATTGATCAGGACAAGCGGCGAATTCCGGATCAGCAATTTTCTGCTCTGGCAGATCGCTTACACCGAACTGTATTTTACGGAAACACTTTGGCCGGATTTCAGGAGAGAACATTTGTATGAAGCTATCGTAAGTTATCAGTGCAGGGAAAGACGTTTTGGTAAAACTGCCGACCAGATCAACAATAACATCAATGTAAACAGATAATCACGGATGAAAAACACCCTTATAGCCTTTTTTCTATTCTCAGTCACACTGCATCTTTCAGCACAATCTCCGGACTCCCTTGTAGTCGGGTACTTCGACTATGAAAAGCCACGGGATTTTACGATTGTGGATATAACCGTGTCGGGTGTAAAATTTCTGCAAACTACTTATCTTGTTAATATTTCCGGACTTGCTATCGGGGAACAGATAACAATTCCCGGGGAGAAAATCACCGCGGCAATTGACAAATTCTGGGACCTGGGATTGTTTTCAGATGTTAAGATTTCTGCCACCAAAATTGAAGGGCGATCTGTATCCCTTGACATTCATTTGACTGAACGTCCGAGATTGTCGCATATCGCAGTGCATGGCCTCAATAAAAATGACACAAAAGATGTTACCGAAAAAATCAAGCTCAAACCAGGTAACCAGATAACGGAAAATGTGCTGAACAATACAGAAACTATCATAAAAAAACATTTCCTGGATAAGGGTTTCTTTAACTGCAAGGTTGAGATGATCCAAAAGGCGGATACCTCGGCCGGAAACAAAGTTTCCCTTGATATTAATATCGATAAGGGCAAAAAAGTTAAAATTCAGGATATTGATTTTATCGGGAATAACGCGTTTAAAGATGCTCAATTACGCAAAACGCTGAAAAAGACCAAACAAAAGAGCATTAACTTCTTTAAGCCATCCAAATATGTCGATGCGCAATACAAAGAGGATAAAAAACACCTGATCGAGTTTTATAATAAGAACGGGTATCGCGATGCCCAAATCGTTTCGGCAAAATTGGTACCCATCGATAAAAAAAGAATAGGACTTGAGTTAACCGTTGATGAAGGAATTAAATATTACATCCGCAGTATAAAATGGGTGGGTAATACGAAATATACTTCTCAGGCGTTATCTCGGGTACTGAATATGAAAAAGGGCGATGTATATGACCAGTCGCACATTGAAAAACGCCTCCAGACCGATGATGATGCCGTAACTTCCCAGTATATGGATGAGGGTTACCTGTTTTTTGGGGTAGATCCTGTGGAAGCCACTATAGAAGGAGATTCTATTGATCTGGAAATGAGGATCACGGAAGGAAACCAGGCCACAATCAACCGCATCATTATCAAAGGCAATACGAAAACGAATGAGCATGTAATCCGAAGAGAAATCAGGACGATACCCGGTGACCTCTTCAGTAAGACCAATATTGTGCGCTCAGTCAGAGAACTGGCTGCCATGGGGCACTTTAACCCTGAAAATATCTCCCCGAACCCGATTCCGAATATTGCCGATGGAACGGTTGATATTGAATATTCATTGGAGGAGCGATCAAACGACCAGCTCGAAGTTTCCGGCGGCTGGGGGGGCTATGGATTTGTGGGTACAATCGGCCTTCGTTTTTCCAATTTTTCAGCCCGCAATTTGCTTGACCTGAAAGCATGGAGGCCTATTCCCACCGGTGATGGCCAGACACTTTCAGTTCGCGCCCAATCAAACGGAAGGTATTACCAGGCATATAACCTGTCGTTTGTTGAACCCTGGTTTGGCGGTAAGAAACCAAACAGTTTTTCAACTTCATTTTATTATACTGTCACTAAAAGCTTTACAAATCAGCGTATTTCAAGCGGACTTGCCAAGGATGCCTATTTTAAGGTGCTGGGCGCCTCTATTGGCCTGGGTCGACGCCTGAGCTGGCCTGATGACTACTTTGTTCTTTATACGGCGGTAGGATTGCAAAAGTATTTTCTGCATCAGTGGGGCAGCAATTTCATTATCAATGATGGCGTTTCGAATATTATTGATTTTAATATTTCCCTTTCCAGAAGTTCCCAGGACCAGATGATCTATCCACGTCGTGGATCAGCATTCAGCCTCTCGCTTAAAATAACCCCGCCCTATTCCCTGTTCATGCCAAAAGATTTTTATAAACTATCCGATGCCGAGGAAATGTCAGTGCGCGAGGACATGTCATCCCGATATCCAAGTCTCACCGAAGATCAACTGGATATATACACTGCAACGGAGGTTGCAAACCAGGAAAATACAAATAAATATAAATTTATTGAATACCATAAATGGACTTTCAACTCGGCATGGTATACAAGTCTGGTTGGAAACCTGGTCCTTTCTGCAAAATCAGAATTCGGGTACCTCGGCTATTTTAACCCTGAAATAGGACCTTCCCCTTTTGAAAAATTCAATGTGGGAGGTAGTGGTATGATGGGATATAATTTATACGGTACCGATATCGTAGCCCTGCGGGGATATGCCGACGGCACACTGACGCCCCAGTCGGTAGTGCAAAGGAATGGAGGGAATGTGCGGATTGATAACGGAAATGTTTATGTAAAATATACCCTGGAAATGAGATATCCCTTCTCCTTGAATCCATCAGCAACTATTTTCGGACTGGCCTTTCTTGAAGGTGGCAACTGCTGGCAATCAATTGACCAATTTAATCCCTTTATGATCAAACGATCAGCCGGCATTGGATTGAGGGCCTTCCTTCCCATGTTCGGTATGCTGGGAATTGATTGGGGATATGGATTTGACCTGCCAAATTCCATGGACACGCCCGCCGATGAAATCAGGCGCGGGCGCCATAAGGGTGAATTCCATTTCACAATGGGACAGCAGTTCTAAATAATTTGGTATTGATTTTGCTATAAGAACCAGGAAAGATCCTTTGAATCAATTTAAAAAATAATTCTTATGAAAAGAATATTCATCCTTCTTGCCGGATTGCTGCTTCCTTTAGGATTTGCAATAGCTCAAAAATATGCTTTGGTAGATACAGAGTATATTTTAAATCACATTCCCAATTATAAATCGGCTCAGACACAACTCGATAAATTCTCCGAGGAATGGCAAAAAGAAATAGAGGGAAAATATACCGAGATTGATAAAATGTATAAAGATTACCAGGCCGAAAGAGTGCTGCTTTCGGAAGACATGCGCAAACAGCGCGAAGACATGATCGTTAATAAGGAAAAGGAAGCGAAAGAACTTCAAAAAAACTATTTTGGACAGGAAGGAGCCTTATTCAAAAAAAGACAGGAACTCATACAGCCTATCCAGGATGATATTTATAAAGCAATTAAAGACCTCGCGACCGAAGGCGGATATGCTGTTATTTTTGACAGCTCCAGCGGGGCAACAATGGTGTACACCAATCCCAGGTATGACATCAGCGATGAAGTACTTCAAAAATTAGGATATAAAAATTAAATGTTTATTTTTGTGCTGCTTAAAAAAACTATTCTCATGAAAAAACTATTTTTATTAATGTCATTGGCTGGTATTACGCTATTTAGTGGCAATATATTCGGACAAACAACAATAAAGCTTGGCCATATCAACAGCCAGGAACTATTTTTAGCAATGCCTGAAAGTGACAGCGCACAGAAGAAACTGGAAGTTGCTAAAAATATGATGCAAACTACCCTGGAACAGCTTCAGGTTGAGTTTAATAAGAAATATGAAGACTATAATAAACTTACCCAGGAACCATCCAGCAGCGAACTGATCCTCAAAACCAAGGAAGATGAACTTCGTTCGCTTCAGGAAAGAATACAGACATTCCAACAACAAGCAGAACAGGATCTTGGCAATCAACGGGCGAATCTTTTTAAACCCATTCAGGATAAAGCCGTTAAAGCGGTTAATGACGTGGCAGCAGAAAATGGATTTACCTATATCTTCGACACTGCCGGCGGCGCCCTGGTTTATACTTCCCCCGATTCCCAGGATATCCTCTCTATGGTTAAAGCCAAACTTGGTTTAAAATAAGACATCGATCCATTTTAATGGTATAAAATGACCTGGCGGATAAAATCCGCCAGGTCTTTTTATTTTATGCCGATTTTCTGATTATTTTTGAACCGGCATATCCAAACAATATCATGCAAAATAATTCTGACAGGCCAATTGGCGTATTTGATTCGGGCGTCGGAGGATTGACCGTTGCCAATGCCATCCGGCAGGTCTTACCCGGCGAAAAACTAATCTATTTTGGCGATACCGCCCATTTGCCCTATGGAGATAAATCAAGAGAAACCATAATTGACTATTCCACCCGGATTACCCGATTCCTCCTCGAACAAAACTGCAAAGTAATTGTAATAGCATGCAATACCGCATCGGCAAATGCCTATGAGGCAATAGTTAAGGAAACTGGAAGCAGCGCGATGGTGGTGGATGTGATCAATCCCGTGGTTGAACATGTGGCACTCCATTCGCCTTATAAGCACATCGGCGTTATTGGAACCAAAGGTACCATCAACAGCGGTACCTATGTAAGCAAGATCATTGGTAAAAACCCCCATTTATCGGTGGCATCGCTCGCCACGCCCATGCTTGTACCCATGATCGAGGAAGGTTTTATTTTTGACGATATCAGCAATGCCATTATCCGAAGTTATCTTTCCAAGCCAGAACTGGGTCATATTGATGCTCTTATCCTTGGCTGTACCCATTATCCCATCATAAAAAATCAAATCAGCAAGTATTATAATTTTGAGGTGGACGTCATCGATTCCTCCCGGATCGTGGCGAATCACCTGAGAAATCTGCTGATCGAAAATCAGCAACTCAGTCAGCTGGCTAAACCTGAGCACCGGTTCCTGGTTTCCGATTTCACGGATTATTTCCAGATAATATCCAAATTGTTCTTTGAAGAGAATATAAAACTCGAAAAGGTGAATTTGTGGAAATGAGTTTAGCTGATAATTAGTTTTGCAGTTTTGCAGTTTTGCAGTTTTGCAGTTTTGCAGTTTTGCAGTTTTGCAGTTTTGCAGTTTTGGGGTCGTGCAGTCAATGCTGAAATGGACATCCGCCTCGTCACTTGTCACTTGTCACTTGTCACTTGTCCCTTGTCACTAGTCACTTGTCCTTCGTCCCTCGTCCCTTGTCCCTCGTCCCTCGTCACTTCTTAAACCATCCCGCATACATGATATAATCGTTTGCGATTCGGTTGATCATATCGGCAGTTTGTACAGGATCTACATCTTTCACCCGTTTTGCTGGCACTCCGGCATAAATGCTGCCCGGTTCAACGACGGTATCTGTCAAAACAACGGAACCGGCAGCTATGATTGAATTTTCACCGACAATGGCATTATCGAGGATAACGGCACCGATTCCAATGATCACATTATTTCTGATTTTTGCACCATGTATAACCGCATTGTGAGCAATCGAAACGTTATCACCTATTTCTATGACCGAACGCTGGTAAAGACAATGCAATACACTTCCATCCTGTATGTTAACCTTATTACCGATACGGATTGAATTTACGTCCCCCCTGATGACCACCCCGAACCAAAAACTGCATTGATCACCAGCTATTACATCGCCTATGATTACAGCGGTTTCGGCCAGGTAACAGCTCTTACCTAACTGGGGGGTAAAACCACGTACTGATTTAATTAATGCCATAGTATTGAAAATTATCTTATGCCAAAATTAACACACTGCCTGCAATATTTACATTAACTTTAATTATTCGCCATTCTAAATATATTATAAATAGGCGCGCCGCTGAAAGGTAACAAGAAGGCTAAATCACCTGATTTTTATCATGAAACCCCGGTTTACAGGTTTTAATCATAAAAAGATTATGACTAATTTGTTAGTATTGCATACAGTAAAAATCGGTTTATGACATGAAGAAGAGTGTAAAAATTATTGAAAGGGATGAGGTAGTGGTGAAATTTGCCGGAGATTCCGGTGATGGCATGCAACTCACCGGGACACAATTTTCGGATACTTCAGCATTTATTGGAAATGATCTTGCCACCTTTCCCGATTATCCGGCGGAAATAAGAGCTCCACAGGGAACCGTCGCCGGTGTTTCGGGGTTTCAGGTGCATATCGGGGCGAAGGGAGTAACCACTCCCGGTGATCTGGCTGATGTGCTGATTGCAATGAATCCGGCTGCTTTAAAAGCCAATATGAGATGGATTAAACCGGGTGCAACAATCATAGTGGATATCGGCAATTTTGATTCAAGACATTATAAACTGGCAGATTTTATCGAAGATCCGCTGGAAGACGGATCCCTCGTTGGGTTTAATATTGTAAAAGCACCCATCACCGAAATGACCCGGGATGTGGTCAAACAATTTGGCCTGGATGCAAAAACTGCTGATAAAACCAAGAATCAGTTTGTTGCCGGGCTGTTATTCTGGCTGTTTAACAGGGATATCAAAATAGGGGAATCCTTTCTGAAGGAACGTTTTAAAAATAAGCCGGAACTCATCGCGCCCAATCTGGCCGTATTACGTGTAGGCTATAACTATGCCGAAACGGTTGAAGCGATCGAGTCAACTTACCAGGTAAATCCGGCGGAAAAAGGGCCTGGCCTTTACAGGAATATCACTGGCAATATCGCCGCAGCCTGGGGACTTCTCGCTGCTGCAGAAAAAGCGGGCAGGAAACTCTTCCTGGGTTCCTACCCCATTACTCCTGCTACTGAAATTTTGCAGGAACTTACGAAGATGAAAAAGTTGGGTGCCGTTGTTTTCCAGGCAGAAGATGAAATTGCCGGTGTATGCTCAGCTATCGGCGCCTCGTTTGCGGGGTGTCTTGGAGCAACTTCCACCTCTGGGCCCGGTCTTTCCCTTAAAAGTGAAGGCATAGGACTGGCTGTTATCACGGAACTGCCACTTGTGGTTGTGGATGTCCAGCGCGGTGGTCCATCCACAGGATTACCGACAAAAACGGAACAGTCCGACCTTTTCCAGGCGCTTTACGGACGCCATGGAGAGAGCCCGGTGGTGGTAATGGCCTCCTCTACTCCGGCCAATTGTTTCGACTATGCATTCGAAGCTTCGCGTATCGCCCTGGAACATATGACCCCGGTTATCCTTCTCTCAGACGGTTACCTGGCAAATGGCTCTGAATTATGGAAAATACCCTCCATGAAGGATCTGCCTGAAATTCATCCACCGCTTGTTGAAGATAATGACTGCGAATACAAACCTTATAAACGCGATGCCCGCACTCTCGTCCGCTCTTGGGCGCTACCCGGTCAGGAAGGGCTCAGACATCATGTGGGCGGACTCGAGAAATCTGACATAACCGGAGAAATTTCGTACGATCCGATCAACCATGAGAAAATGACAATCTACCGCTCGGAAAAGATAGCCCGTGTGGCCGATGATATTCCCAGGCAGACAATATCTGGCGCCTCAAAAGGTGACCTCCTGGTTGTTGGCTGGGGTGGAACATACGGAGCCCTGTATACTGCCGTTACGGAAATGCAGGAAGAAGGCAAAAGTATCAGCCTGGCACAGTTCAATTACATCAATCCCCTGCCGAGGAATACAGATGAAATTTTTTCACAATTCAACAAAATACTGGTCTGTGAACTGAACCTGGGACAATTTTCAGGTTACCTCCGAAGCAAGCTGCCCCAATTTAATTATCTCCAATTTAATAAGTTACAAGGATTGCCCTTCATGATTGCGGAGTTGAAGCAAAAGTTTAATGAGATATTGAACCAAAAAGAATATTAGGAATTATGGAAAACGTATGCATCCCAACGATACAGGATTTTAAAATGAGCCAGGCAGCCCGCTGGTGTCCCGGATGTGGCGGACATGCCGTACTTGCAGCTGTTCAGCGTGCACTTCCCGAAACCGGGGTACCGAAGGAAAAAGTTGTTTTTGTTTCGGGAATTGGTTGTTCATCCCGGTTCCCCTACTATATACATACTTATGGATTCCATGGCCTGCATGGCCGTGGGGCGGCCATCGCCACAGGCATCAAACTGGCTAATCCTGAACTTAGCGTATGGCTGGTCACAGGCGACGGCGATTCAATGGCCATTGGAGGAAACCATTTTATTCACCTCCTCAGAAGGAATCTGGACATCAACATCCTGCTTTTCAACAATAAGATTTATGGATTGACCAAAGGCCAATATTCCCCCACCACCCCAAAAGGAAGTATTACAAAATCTTCGCCTGACGGAACCATTGAAAATCCGTTTCTTCCGGGTGAGCTTGCAATGGGTGCCCAGGGGAATTTCTTTGCCAGGGTTGTGGACAATGACCTGGAACTGATGAAAGATGTGTTTATTCAGGCTGCCCGCCATAAGGGCACGTCCCTTGTGGAAGTTCTCCAGAATTGTGTGATCTTCAATGATGACATCCATGCCGAAATTACAAGCAAGGAATTACGCGAAGAACACCAGTTGCATCTTGTGCATGGAAAGCCAATGCTCTTTGGAAAAAATAAGGAATTCGGACTTATCCAGGAAGGAGCCCGGTTTAAAGTGGTGAAAATAGGCGAAAACGGCATCCGTCAGGAAGATATACTCATTCACGATGCCGTGAACCCCGACGATACACGGCATTATATGCTTGCAAGAATGACGTTGCCTGAATTCCCCATCGCCACCGGCGTGATAAAGGCATGCCAGAGCACTGTCTATGAGGAAATGCTGTATGACCAGATTAAGACCATCCGGTCAAAATCAAAGGTCCTGTGCATGGATGATCTCCTTGTAAGTGGCAACACGTTCAACCTCGAATAACTACATCACTTATCCAAAGGTTTTTTTGACTAAATTTCATCCACACTATTACTTCTGAATATGTCAAAGCGAGTGGAAGAAAGTCGAATTGAAACCTACTATTTCTCAGATACATCCTTTAACCTCCTGATGCAAAATCGTATCCGGAAGGTATTGGTGATTTGCAGCAGTTATGATTTCTACATGCTCGAAGAGGATGGACGTATTGATGAACAGATATTTAATGAGTACGTTTCCCTGAACCTGCGATATCCCCCGGTATTCTTACATGCCGATTCCGCCAGGAATGCATTGAAAATACTCGAGGAAGACCGGATAGATCTTGTCATTGAGATGTTAAGTATCGGCGATGTCGACACTTTTGAACTCGCCCGGCAATTGAAGGAAAACCATCCGAAAATTCCGATCGTTGTTTTAACGCATTTTTCAAGGGAGGTATCCCTTAAACTTGAAAATGAAGATCTTACAGCGATCGATTATGTGTTTTGCTGGCTGGGAAACAGCGATTTGCTTCTGGCAATTATCAAACTGATCGAAGACCGTATGAATGCGGAATTCGATATCCAGGAGGTGGGTGTGCAATCCATTCTTCTCATTGAAGATTCCGTCCGGTTCATATCCTCCTTTTTGCCCGTTTTGTATAAGGTGGTACTTGAACAATCCATGGAATTCATGAAAGAGGCATTAAATGAACACCAGAAAATGCTTCGACGGCGGGGAAGACCAAAAATATTGCTGGCCCAGAATTATGAGGATGCCCTGAATACCTACAGGAAATACAAAAGCAACATCATGGGGATCATTTCGGATGTCAGTTTTAAAATGACATCCAACCGGAAAGATCCCAAATTCCGGGGTGGAGTTGACCTTTGCCGCCTGGTGAAATCGGAAGACAAAAATATTCCCTTTCTGCTTCAATCATCCGACCTCACCAATCAGACGTATGCCAATGAACTGAATGCCGGATTCTTGCACAAACACTCAAAAAACCTTTCCAACGATCTGAAAGATTACATCGTCCGGAATTTCGGATTTGGTGAATTTGTTTTCAGAGACCCGGAAACGGAGGTGGAATACTGTGTGGCTGCAAATCTTCGCGATCTGCAGCAGATGATTATGACCGTTCCTGATAATATCCTCACCTACCATACCCTGCGTGACGATATTTCCAAGTGGCTTAATGCCCGGGCCTTATTTCCCATAGCCCAGATTTTTAAACCGGCGAAACTCGAGGATTTCAAGAGTCTTCTTGATGTCAGGAAATACATGTATAAAGCCATATCAAGTTTCAGGACAAGCAAAGCCAAGGGAGTAATTGCCGAATTCGACAGGCATTTGTATGATGAATATGTCGGCTTTTCGCGTATCGGAGAAGGATCTATTGGCGGTAAAGCAAGGGGACTCGCCTTCTTCGACAGCTTTCTGAAAAAAGATCTGTTCTTTGGAAAATTTCCGAATGTGACGATTTCAATACCACATACGGTTGTACTGAGTACAGAAGTCTTTGAAGAGTTCATGCAGGAAAATGACCTGTATTCCCTGGCAGTATCGGGCCAAAGCGATGAGGAAATATTGAACACCTTTGTCAATGCAAGGCTGCCGGAACATATTTACCAGGACCTGGGCACGATTATTCTGCAGGCCCGGCACCCCATTGCGATAAGATCATCAAGCAAGCTCGAAGATTCTTATTACCAGCCATTTGCCGGAATATACAACACCTATATGATTCCCATTGTCCCGGTCAAAGCCCTGGCTATCCGGATGCTTGAAAATGCCATCAAATGCGTATATGCCTCCGTATTTTTCAAATCAAGCAAGGCTTATGCTATGGCCACCTCTAATCTCATCGATGAGGAAAAAATGGGAATTATCATCCAGGAAGTTTGTGGAAGGCAATACGGTGACCGGTTTTATCCTTCCATTTCAGGAGTAGCCCGTTCCATCAATTTTTATCCGATCAGTCCGGAAAAAACTACGGATGGAATTGCTACAATCGGTTTCGGATTGGGAAAACTGATTGCGGAAGGTGGAACAGGACTTCGTTTTTCTCCAAAATATCCCCATAAAATTATCCAGTTGTCAAATCCCGATCTGGCCATTAAATCCACCCAGAAATATTTTTACGCCCTTGATATGAACCCCGAGAGCTTTGTACCCTCTCCCGATGATACAATCAACCTTCTGCGGCTCAGCATACAGGATGCAGTGAAGGATGATACCCTGCGCGCGGTAGCCTCGGTATACGATATTGAAAACCAGACGATCGTTGATGACTATGATTCCCCGGGCAAGAAGGTTATCACTTTCTCCCATATTTTAAACCATGACCGGTTTCCGCTTGCGGAAATTCTGGATAATCTCCTCCGGTTAGGTCAAAAGGCAATGAATAACCCCGTCGAAATTGAGTTCGCCGTTGACCTCAATGTTGAGCCGGAAAGTCCTGTTTTGTTTAATCTCCTCCAGATACGGCCGATCGTAATCAATGAGCAAAGCCTGAATTTCAGGATCGATAACATTAATCATGATGAGGTAATAATATATTCAGAGAAGGCGCTGGGCAATGGAGTTTATAACCAGATTGCCGATGTGGTATATGTAAAACCGGAGGCTTTTCGGCCGGCCGAAAGCCTTAAGATTGCTCGTGAACTGGAGAAAATAAACGACAGGTTTGTTCAGTCACAACATGCATATATGCTTGTTGGCCCAGGACGATGGGGATCCAGTGATCCGTGGCTTGGCATACCTATCAAATGGGCGCAGATCTCTCAGGCCCGCATAATTGTGGAATCGGGACTTGAACATTTCCGCGTGGATCCCAGCCAGGGAACCCATTTCTTTCACAATCTCACAAGCTTTGGCGTAGGCTACCTCACTGTAAATCCCTTCATGAATGATGGCATTTACCAGGTCGATTATCTCAATTCACAGCCTGCCATAACAGAAACCGAATTTCTCAGGCACGTGAAATTCACGAAACCACTTAAGATAGAGATTGACGGCAAAACAAACCGGGCTGTAGTATATAAGCCCGCATTATTGTAGAAGATTTTCAATATCCGTTAATTTTCCGCATAGCGGATTTATAACGGTAGAAAGGAAAAACAATATCCCCCAATTTTCCGCGCAGCGGATGCATATTATCAGCCCTTAAGAGTGAAAAACCAACAGCGGAATCCCGCTGTGATAAAAAAGCTTTTTTGCGAGGTTTGGCTTGAACAGCTTATCAATCAGGTTTCGGCGATGAGAAGTCAGGGAAAGAATGTTGATGTTTTTTTCGCGAACCAGGTTATCCAGGTCCTCCAGTAAATTTTTTTGATTGATAAAGCTATAGGTAACCTGCGTTTTGCCATAGGCTTTGCTAAAATAAGCCATCAACCCATCCATTTTCACCTGGTCCCAGGCTTTGGGATTTTCCCCGATATGGGCACAATGAATATCCAGATCGAGCTGTTCGGTAATATTCAACAGCTTTTTGAGAGAGAGAAAATCAGATTCATCAAAATCAGTCACATACAAGACATTTTTTACATTTTTCTCACCAACAAAAATATATTGTTCGGGTACGGCAATAATGGGAAAAGATATCCGGTTGATGACGGCGGCTGTAACACTGCCAATTATGGCACTAACCCCGGTTCCCTTTCCATGGGTACCCATTACAACAAGGTCGGGTTCAAATTCCTGGCTGAACCGGATGATCTCGTCTTCAGGAACGCCGGGAGTAATATCATAACTGAACACAGTGGATCGGCATACCGCATTCGGCAATATAATCTTTCATCTGCCGGATAAAACTTTCAATGGTCACCCTTTCCGTTTCCTCGAGATTGGTAGTCACCTCTTCGCGAAGCTGACTCTGGGTTTGAACAGCACCTGCCAGTTCAATAAGGTCAAAGGCCGGGGAATAATAGGAATGAAAAAATTTGATTTCGGCCCCTGTCTTACAAGCAATTTTTAAGGCATACCGGCAGGCAAATTTCGAACATTCGGAATAATCAACAGGTACAAGTATCTTTCGAATAGCGCCAATAACGGCAGTCTTATCTGAAATATGGCTCGTTGCATTCATATCTCAATTGTATTAAGGAATTAAAACCTTGTACAAGTTAGAGAAAAAATTGCAGAATATAAAGAATCCGGTAGGATTCCCTGTGGGTAGAAAAGATGTGACGAGGTACGACAAAAATCCATTCAGGGATTGCGTTTCAGCAAAACACATCCTTATCAAGACCGAATATAAATAAAACTCCGGGACATCCCCGAAATAATAAAATATATATTTTCGGGAACTAAATAGGGTCACGCTCACTGGTTTCATGAAAAAGGATAAAACAGCGGTTATCATTGGTGCCGGTATTGCCGGTATTACTACTGCCATTTACCTTGCCCGGAAAGGTTTTGATGTGACCGTATATGAGAAAAACTCATTCCCGGGCGGCCGTTGCGGGCAGATTCTTCGCGATGGTCACCGGTTTGATCTTGGGGCTACAATTTTCCTGATGCCTGAGATTTACCGGAAAGTATTCAAATCACTTGGACTTACTATTGACGAATGCTTCGAATCAACGCCTCTGTCCACCCTTTATACAATGCATTTCGGCGATGGAACTTCCCTCTGTTTTTCTACCGACAAATCGGTTTTGAAAGAGGAACTTGAACGGGTGGAAAAGGGAAGTTATGAAAAATCACAGAAGCTGATCAAGACCGGATACAGGCTTTTCGAATTATCAATGGATCATTTGCTAGGACGGAATTTTTACCGGATATGGAATTTTATCACGCCTGGCAATGCACTGCTTTTATTGCGACTGAAGACGTATATGAAGCATATGACCCTGGTGAGGCGCTATTTTAAAAATAAAAATCTGCAGAAAGCCTTCTCCTTTCAGAACATATATGTGGGACAGAATCCGTACAAGGCACCCGCGCTTTTCGCCATGCTTCCGGCAGCTGAACTGACAGAAGGTTCGCTTTTTCCCGCGGGAGGTATGTACAGTATTACCGAAAAAATGATGTCACTCGCCACAGAAGCCGGAGCCCGTTTTATTTTTAATATGCCGGTGGCTAAAATTCAAACGGGGGGAGATCATGTAAAGAGCGTGGTATTACAGAATGGTGAGACCGTGAGCGCCGGGCTGGTAGTTGCCAATGCTGATCTGCCCTATGTTTACCGGGAACTGCTTCCGGATAAGCGAAGTTCAAAACGCATCGAAAAACTACGGTATTCCTGCTCGGCTATTGTTATTCACTGGGGTCTTGACAAGATTTATCCCCAATTCAGTCACCATAATGTGTTCTTATCAGGGGATTACGAGAACAACCTCGACAAAATTTTTAAAGAACAGTCGATTTCCGATCATCCCAGCTTTTACGTGCACGCACCGGTAAGGTCAGATCCAAAGGCTGCACCGGCCGGACAAGATTCAATATCCATTATTATACCCTCGGGCCATTACAGTGAAAAGTACGATCATAACTGGAATGAACTTAAAAACAAAGCACGGGAATCGATCATATCGCGGCTGAAACAAATTGGCATGACGGATATTGAAGATCATATTAAATTTGAGATTTGCTATCTGCCTCAAACCTGGAAAAACCTTTTCAACCTCTCAAAAGGGGCAACCTTTGGAAGCCTGGGCCATAACATATTCCAGATGGGATATTTCAGGCCCCATAACCGTCATAACCGCTATAAAAACTTGTATTTTGCCGGTGGAAGTACTCATCCGGGCAGCGGCATCCCGCTTGTATTGCTTTCAGCTCAGCTCACTTCAGAACGCATTATAAAAGAATTTCATCATGAATGACCAATACCTTTCCATTTTCAATACAATTGATTTCGAAAAGATTATTGATCATCCCAATATCCTTATCGCCGCAGCTTTCTGGGATGAGGAGCGGTACAATGCAGCACGAACCTGCTATAAATATATGCGTGCTATTGATGACCTGATTGATTGCCATAAATCAGTGCATAAAACCATTGCGGAAGGCGAAAGAAATCAATTCATGGAAAGTGTCAATGCCTGGATAGCAAGAGCCCATGAATCAAAAATCCCGGATTCACAGGGAGATGAGCTGCTCGATACAATTCATTCCTTTCATGATTCCGGTTTGGCCGCTGGAAGCTTTTGCAAAATCAATGATATATGATATTGACCATGTGGGCTTTCGCACTGTGGATGATTTCATTGAATATTCACAAGGCGCATCGGTTGCCCCGGCTTCTATTTTTGTGCATCTGAGCGGCTTGACAAAAAACGGGCATGGATATAAGGAACCCGGATTTGATGTTCGATCCGCAGCCACCCCTTGTGCAATTTTCAGTTACCTGGTTCACATTATCCGTGATTTTCAGAAAGATCAGCTCAATAACCTGAACTATTTTGCAGATGAAAGCATAAGCCGGAATGGACTTACTACGGAAGATCTATATGCAATGGCGCGAGGGGCAGACATTCAAGAAGGTTTCAGGCAGATGATAAGAGAATATTATACTCTTGCTGAAAAATACAGGGATCAAACATACCAGGTGATCCGGAATATATGGCCATTGCTTGAACCAAGATACCGCCTCAGCCTGCTCATCATATTCAATTTATATCTTATGGTATTTGAGCGCATTGATGCTGATCGTGGAAATTTTACCGGCGCGGAATTAAATCCCCGCACAGAGGAAATACGGATCCGGGTTCTGCAAACAATAAGGGATTTCAGGGAATAGAAAGACGATTAGGGTTGATTTCGTTAAGGGATGGAAATCGAAGAGACAAGGCAATGCCTTGTCTCTACATTATTTTTCAATTTACCGATCACTGTTTACCGATCATTGAACACCTTAATTTTTCGTATACACAGCTGTCACATGATCCACGGTTCCACTTCCATCATCGACAGTGTAGGAGAGATTGATTTTTTCGTAATTGGATGAAATCGTTCCCGAACCTAAAACAGAAAATCCTCCTTCTACATCCTGATTGGGGATGTTAAGGGTCATCCCTGATATATGCGCTTTTGCACTTGCGTTAAGCCCGTAGAAATTATCGATGATCACTCCGGATTCGTCGTCAGCATCCGCGGACAGGGTAACCGTATACACTTCAGAAGTAGCTTTGAAAATTTCGCTTTGCTCATCGCAGGTCCATTCCCCTTCCAGTTTTGATACAGTAGCTGCCCCGCCTGTCAATGTGTCGATTGTTTCACATGACCAGGTAAACAGGAAAGGAATAATAAATGCGAGTAAATACAGCTTGCGTCCCGCGGTATGTAAGTAATGTTTCATGATACCAGAATTTTATGATTTACGTAATTTCATACCAAAATTATGCCAAATCCAATGGATTGTATTATTTTCGGCATGAAGATTGGTAACCTATGTACGTGATACCATCAGAATAAGTTGGAAACAAACCTAAAAAAAATACCTTATGAAAACTGGCCGAATTGTATTGATTGTCATTGCATTTATCCTGGTTATTTTCATTTTCAAGGGTTGCAATGGTTATAACAACCTGGTTACCATGCGTGAACAGGTGAACAGGGATTGGTCAAACGTTGAAAACGTATATCAGCGACGTGCTGACCTGATTCCTAATCTTGTAAACACAGTAAAAGGGTATGCCACCCATGAACAGGAAACGTTCACCCAGGTGACCGAAGCCAGGTCAAAAGCCACTTCTGTGACCATTGATGCTGCCAATATGACAGAGGAGGATTTGAAAAGATTTCAGGCTGCCCAGGGTGAAGTCAGTTCTGCTCTTTCGCGATTGCTGGCAGTGGCAGAAGCGTATCCCGATCTGAAAGCAAATCAGAATTTTCTTGAATTGCAGTCACAGCTTGAAGGAACTGAAAACCGGATTGCCGTGGAAAGACGTAAATTCAATGAGACTGCCACCACCTATAATACCGCACTTAAAAGATTTCCGACAGTTTTGTATGCAGGTATAATGGGCTTCAAGGAAAGGCCTTATTTCCAGGCCGAAGCAGGATCACAGGTAGCTCCAAAAGTTCAATTTTAATACTGTTAATTATGCGTGCATCTGATTTATTTACGCCCGAAGAACGGAAACGAATTATGCAGTCCATCGAAGCGGCTGAATTGAATACCTCGGGTGAGATCAGGGTACATGTCGAAATATCTTACGAGGGGGCTTTGCTTGATCGGGCAGCGACAGTTTTTGCCCGTTTGGGCATGCACAAAACGGCGCTCCGGAATGGGGTTTTGTTTTACCTCGCCGTGAAGAAAAGGCAGTTTGCCGTGATCGGCGATGCCGGTATCAACAAGGTTGTGCCTCCAACTTTCTGGGATGAGATCCGTTCGGTTATAGAAGGTCATTTCAAAAATTCCGAATTCGGAGAAGGCCTTTCGAAGGGGATCCTTATGACCGGCGAACAACTGAAGAAGCACTTTCCTTATATGACCGGGGATACGAATGAACTTCCCAATGAAATTTCATTTGGTAAGGATGAATAATATGATAAAAAAAACCAGATATATATCCGCTCTTCTGCTGATCATGAGTATCACTGCAAGAGTGAGCAGCCAGAAACTTCCGGAACCAATGGTACCATTGCGGCTCGTCAACGATTTCACCGGTTTTTTAAGCCAGGATCAGCAAATTTCCCTCAATAACAAACTCCTGGATTTTAATAATCAAACGTCGACCCAAATTTATGTGGTTACGTATGACGATCTTCAGGATTACCCGATCGAAGAATTTGCAGATAGACTGGCTGAAAAATGGGGTATCGGTCAAAAAGGAAAGGACAATGGCCTTATAATTCTTATCAGCCCGAAAAACCACCAGCACGGAATCACAATTCAAACGGGTTATGGGCTGGAAGGTGCTGTTCCGGATGCTATTGCGAAAAGAATTATCGAAAAAGTGATCATTCCGGATTTCCGGGAAGGCAAATATTATGCGGGCCTTGATTCGGCTACCAATGTGCTCATGTCGCTTACACGGGGAGAATTTACAGCAGACAATTACATGAAAAAAGGAGGTGATCAGGGCAAAATTCCCTCTGCAGCCATTTTTATTGTCATAATGCTGTTTTTTATATTTTCCAGGATCTTCGGAAACAGAAGGCGAACCTTTGGTAGACGCGGTTCATCCATACTACCCTGGCTATTGCTGGGGGCTGGCACCCGTTCGGGAAGCGGATGGGGTAGTTTTTCCTCGGGCAGCGGCTCCTTCGGCGGCGGCGGATTTGGAGGAGGCTTTGGTGGTGGCGGCGGTGGCAGTTTTGGCGGCGGCGGTGCCTCAGGGGGCTGGTAAGCGGTATTCGGTATTCGGTAATCGGTATGCGGTATGCGGTAATCGGTAATCGGTAAGCGGTATTCGGTAATCGGTATTCGGTAATCGGTATTCGGTATCGGTATCGGTAATCGGTATTCGGTAATCGGTATCGGTATTCGGTAATCGGTATTCGGTAATCGGTAATCGGTAATCGGTATTAAGAAATAAATTGTAGAGACAATAAAGCCTTGTCTCTGCAATTTCTAACCTTAAATGAAATTCAGTTGAAGAATATCTTTTTTATCCTATTCTTGTCGATCCCAATCTCCTGGAAAGCAATTTCACAGACAGGGGACTCGTCACACGTCAGCCTTCTGTTTGCAGGAGATATTATGGGACACAATGAACAGATTACAGGGGCCTGGGATACATCCAGCGGAACCTATAATTATGAATCCACATTCCGGTTTGTAAAACCGGTGATCGAACAAGCCGACATAGCCATTGCCAACCTGGAGGTTACCCTGGCGGGTCCTCCTTTCACCGGCTATCCCCAGTTTTCGAGTCCGGATGCATTGGCCCTCGCTGCCAAAGATGCCGGCTTTGATGTGTTGATACAGGCAAACAATCATGCACTCGACCGTGGTGCAGCAGGATTTAAAAGAACGCTAAAAATTCTTGATTCTCTGAATATACCTCATACCGGTACTTTTTATGATTCCACTGACCGTAGGTTGCATTACCCGCTTATGCTGGAAAAGAACAATATCCGAATTGCACTGCTTAATTATACCTATGGCACAAACGGCTTGGAAATAGCCCCTCCTTACATCATAAACCGGATAGATACATCCATAATAAGACAGGATTTGACCAAGGCAAAACAATCTTCTCCCGATTATATTATTGTTACCATTCACTGGGGCTTGGAATACGAGCGGTTGGCAAATGTTCAACAGAAAAAACTCGCTTCTTTCATATTAAGTCAGGGCGCCGATGTGATTATAGGTTCCCATCCGCATGTAGTTCAACCGGTAGAGTTGGTTTTCGGGACGGATTCTGCTGTTACGGGAATTGTGGTGTATTCCCTCGGCAATTATGTGTCAAATCAGCGGGCTCAATATAAGGACGGGGGGATCATGTTTAACCTTGACTTGCTTAAAACTTCCTCAGGAACCCGCATTTCAAAATACAGCTATACACCCTCCTGGGTCTATCGCAGGGACCTCGCCGGAAGGTCGGCATTCTATATAATTCCTGTCGGCCTGTATGAAAAGGATAGCACCCTGATCGGATTAAAAGATTTTGATCAGTACAAACTCTCCCGGTTCGCAAACGATACCCGGGAACATCTGAAAAACATTCCGGAGGAGAAGGTTACCGGTAATCGGTAATCAGTATTCAGTGACCGGTAATCACAAAAAGGAATATACGATTTACGATTTACGATTTACGATTGCCCGACGTGCATACGGTATTGAAGAAGGAGTCGTGCAGTCGTGCAGTCTTGCAGTCGTGCAGTCTTGCAGTCGTGCAGTCAGCCGCGTCAGCGTCACCAGTCACCCGTCCCTCGTCCCTTGTCCCTCGTCCCTGTCCCTGGTCCCTCGTCCCTTGTCCCTCGTCCCTCGTCCCTCGTCCCTCGTCCCTCGTCCCTCGTCCCTGATTAATTCCTCACATCCTCCCCCCATTTCAGCTTATCCCTCAAAGTAGCGTAAAAGCTGGTATTGGGAAGCTTAAGGAGCTTCAGGGTGTAATCCGACTTACTGATTTCAAATTCTTCATTCGTGTCCATTATGATTGTCCGGTTGTCTGCTGTGAGAATGAATTTTCCGCTCCGGCTGTGAACCTTTAGACTGATCAAACTCGAATCGGGAACGACAAGTGGACGTACAGTGAGATTATGGGGGGCGATGGGCGCAATGATAAGGCTTCCGGTGCCCGGCACCATGACCGGTCCACCCACACTGAGCGAATATGCGGTGGAGCCGGTAGGTGTGCTGATGATCAGCCCGTCAGTCCAGTATGTATTTAAAAACTCCTGGTTAATGTGCGCATCAATATTGACCATCGTGGAATCGCCTTTGATCGTAATATCGTTCAATGCAAAATTCATTCCCTGGAACAGGTTGGGGTGACTTGAAAATTCGATGAGCGGCCGGTATTCAAAGCCATAATGCCGTTCCAGGATGTTATCGAAGGCATCGCGTATATTTTCCTTTGAAATATTCGATAAGAAACCAAGTCTCCCCGAATTAATGCCGATGATCGGCATGCTGTGACGAATGACAAACGGAATTGACTCGAGGAATGTGCCATCTCCGCCAATGCTAACCATAATATCACAGGATGTATCAAAATCTTCCGGTCCGGTAAATACCTGGTCAACCTTATATTCTTTGCAGGTTTCACAGCAGATAAAATCGTAAAAGGGCTTGTAAACTACCAGGTGGGTATTGTGTTCAGCGAGCACATCCAACATTTCAGTTATGAAGGGCCTGAATCCCACGTTGAATGTTTTCCCGTAAACAGCAATCCTCATATGCTCAAATACTTCATAAACATATCGTACCGGTTCTCATACAAACTATCCATATCATCGTGGTCCATGAAGGTACTTTGAATGGTATAATTATAGCGGGTAAATGTTTGAATTATGGAAGTCAGATCGCTGCGGTTGATCTTTAATGTGAGTTCGAGCCGTGTGGAAGATGAATGCGAACTGATATATAAACTCAGGATCTTTGCATCATTGCTTTCTACAATCTGTGATATCTGTGAAAGGGAATAATCATGAATGCTCATTTCAAGAATGATGATAGCCCCGGGTTCCTTGAGTGCGGAAAAATCAGCGAAATAATGGATCAGATCATTCTGGGTAATAACCCCTTTGTAATGGCTGTTGATAGAAAGTACCGGAACAATGGATAAACTAAGCCGGGAAGCCAGTTCAATAACCTCATATACATGCTGGTACTCGGTTACATAGGGACTGAATAGGGAAAGATTATGATTTCCAAGCGGTTCCTCGGCCATATTGTAATCATATATATCCTTATCAGAAATAAGCCCAAGAAAATCTTCATTGTTTACAATAGGCAAATGCGATATCCTGAAAATATCCATCCAGTAAAGGGCCTTCTGACCGCTATCAGAAGTACGCAGAGCCGGTATCACATCTGATATCAAATCTTTTGCCAGCATTGCCAAGGTATTTATAAAACCTGCTAAATTTGCTGCAGAAAGCAACGTACAAAATTAGCTGTTATTTAGATAATATGCAAACCCGTAATTTATGACCAAACTGAGTGTCAATATCAATAAAATTGCGACAATCCGCAATGCACGGGGGGGGAATGTACCCAATGTCAAAGAGGCCGCCATATATTGCCAGAAGTTTGGAGCCCAGGGAATTACAGTACATCCTCGTCCCGACGAGAGGCACATCCGATACCAGGATGTGAGGGATATAAAACCCGTTATTACAACCGAATTCAATATAGAAGGTTATCCATCCCAGCGCTTTCTCGACCTGGTGCTGGAGATAAAACCCAGCCAGGCCACCCTGGTTCCTGATTCCCATGAGGTCATTACTTCAAACCAGGGATGGAATGTAATCAAGTATGAGCGCTTTCTCCGCGATGTGGTAAGTGAATTGCAGCACAATGGGATCCGCACTTCCCTGTTTATTGATCCCGACCAGGAACAGATAGAACGGGCTGCAGCCACAGGAACAAACCGAATTGAATTATATACCGAACCATATGCAAGTAAATATACCTCCGACAGGGCAAAGGCAATTGCTCCCTATATCCGGGCCGCCCAAAAGGCCGGTGAGTTAAAACTTGAACTCAATGCAGGCCATGATCTGAGTCTTCAAAACCTTCGGTATTTCAAAGACAATATTCCCGGTTTGCTGGAAGTATCCATCGGGCATGCACTGATTTCGGATGCCCTGTATTTCGGACTGGAAAAGACTATTCATCTCTATCTTGATCAGATCTCCTGATGGATTTTTTTTACAGACGACTGGGAGCCGGGAATCCTATTGTCATTTTGCATGGATTATACGGATCGTCCGATAACTGGTACACAATTGGACGGTCTTTGGCTGACCAATTCGAAGTATTCATCCCCGATCAGCGCAATCACGGGAATTCGCCTCATCTGCCAAACCATAACTATAATGCGTTATCGGATGACCTTAACGATTTCTTTATTCAACACAGCCTCAGCCGCGCAATCATACTGGGACATTCCATGGGAGGCAAAGCCGCCCTTGCATTTGGACTGAAATATCCCGAAAAGGTGGAAAAAATGATCGTTGTGGACATTTCTCCTTTTGGATATGACGAAACATCGGCACCAGAGGTTATATCACACGAGCAAATCATGCGGAGCCTGATGATGCTTAAACCGGAAACGCTCAAAGGCCGCCAGGATGCAGACAATACGCTTGCGGAACAGATTCGCTCGGAACCTGTCAGGCAATTTCTGCTTAAGAACCTGAAAAGAAACAGCAGGGGTTTATTTTATTGGACAATAAATCTTCCTGTTTTACAGGAACATCTTGCCGAAATTTATGCTTCAGTATTACCATCCGAAAATACCCGGCCCGATGAACTTCCTGTTTTCCCCCTGATGTTTATAAAAGGAAAAAACTCGGGTTACCTGAGAAATGAAGAATTCAACAGGATAAAGCACCTTTTTCCTCATGCCGAGCTTGTTGAAATTGAGAGAGCCGGTCACTGGGTGCATGCCGAGCAACCGGATGAATTCCTGAAGACTATCCGGAATTTCATTTTTAAATAATCCTAAAAAAATCTTTCTTTTTTAACACGAAATCCTGCTTTTTTGAACAACTACAAACCAGGGTTTTCGTATATATTTCTACACTTAAAATCACAGGTTATATGTATAGCAAAATGATCATTTATGTTACCGGTATCCTGGTATTTTTCACCGTTATAATACTTGCCTGTGAAAAAGATAAGAAATCGTCCGCCCCTGAACTGCCGCCGCTATCTTCTTTTTCAATTCAGATAAGCGATTTTGCTTCAACCGGAAAAGCGACCGGTTCCTATACAAATTTCCTGGCCGCTGCCCTTGCCACCGGTTATTGGAATTCGGTATTGACCACTTACCTTGCTGTGCCGGTCGCATCGTACGCCGAAGCCTTTCACCATCCCGCACAGAGACTGGATAACAATACTTTTGAATGGACATACCAGGTTGTAGTTCAGGATACCACCTACACTGCCAACCTCTTTGCTTTCATTGAAAATGATGCGGTCAATATGGAAATGCACATTTCAAAAGACGGAGGATTCCAGGATTTTGTATGGTATACCGGAACCTTTAACTTGCAGAGAACCGAAGGACAATGGACTATTCAGGATAATGCAGAAAGCAATACGACCTGCCTGGGTATTAGCTGGCATCAGGATTATGAAAATAAAACATTTGATATTCAATATACAAATGTTTATCCTGCAGCTGATTACAAGGACAGCTTTATTAAATACGGGATCCGGAAAGATAATGCTTATGACGCTTTTTATGACATTTACAATTCCCCGGATGACAAGACCTTTGAGATAGATTATAATACCACATCCCACGAGGGCAGGATCTATTATGAATCCTTATGGCATTGCTGGGATGTGAATTACCAGGATGCAATTTGTGGAAATTGACTTTTTCCGCCTCTTCGAGGCTTTCGCGATGCAGATTCTTAAACTGCAGAACTGCAAAACTGCAGAACTGCATAAACTTTCTTTCATTCCACAATAAATTTCTTTAACCCCTTCGTGAAATACACCTTATAATTGCCCTTTTCATCGGAATAGATCAGGTAAGCATCCAAAAACCTGTTTTTATCCAGAAACTTTATGGAACGATCCGTTCCCATTACCATAAAAGCAGTCGCATAGGCATCGGCAGTGATGCAATCCTGTGCAACCACCGTGGCGCTCAGCAGATTTGATATCACAGGGTATCCTGTTTTAGGATTGATTGTATGCACAAATTTGATCCCGTTTTTCTCGTAAAATTTTCTGTAATTTCCCGAGGTCGCCAATGCACGGTCATTCAACTTCACAATAGATTGCAGATCGGTGCCCGGTATATAATTGCCATCTACAGGCTTATCAATACCTATTCGCCAATATTCTCCCTGATCATTTTTTCCCCTGGCACGGATCTCTCCGCCAATTTCAACCATGTAATTCCTGATTTTCCTGCTTTCAAGGTAATTTACAACAACGTCAACCGAATAACCCTGCGCTAATGCATTCACATCGAGGGTAATATGACTGTCGGTTTTCACCAGTGTATCCCCCTGCAGTTTCACCTTGTCCATGCCTACGTAATGCAGCAGGCTGTCAATCATCGTGCTGTCCACATTCAATGTATCCGTAGTTCCAAATCCAAGGGCATTCACAATGGGGGCTACGGTTATGTCAAATGCACCATCGGTTTTTTTATATACCTCATATGATTTCAGGAATACATCCGTGAATTTTTTGTCCGCATGTATCCCTGGAACATTTTTATTAAACCTCGTGATCAGGGAGTTAGGAAGGTAAGTGGATAATGATTTATCGAAATCGGCCAGAAGGGAATCAATTGATGTTTTAAGATCTTCTGACTTTTTGCTTTCATAGGTAATGTGGTATGTTGTTCCCTGCGTAAATCCGGCAACCCACATATATTCCCCTTTCCGGCGCGAATGACTGAGGAGATAAACAACGAGGAGGATACCAGCAAGTATGATCAGCTGAAGGTGGATTTTTTTGAATTTACGGGGAGAAGCCATAATTGCATGTTTTTTGAAGAACAAAAATAGGTAAATTTGAATGTGCTTGAAATTCAAAATGAAAATGTTTCTATCTGCTTTTTTATCAATAGTTTTTTTTCTCGTTTCAACTCCTTTGCTGTTTGCCGACGTGCAATCAGACAAAGAAGTGAACCCCATGACCGCAGAACCGCAGAACCGCAGAACTGCAGAACCCGGTTTTTATAAGAATGAGGTCTTCTCAGACAAAATACACACGATTAAGGTGAGAAGCACAACCTGGGAGTTTTCCTTCCCTGTCCTTGAACTGGGCTCAGAACAGCATCTTGAATTGATTTTTGATGATTTAACCACGGATCCTCACAATTATGGATATACGATGGTTCATTGTGATGCGGCCTGGAAAGAATCTGACCTTCAGAAGCAGGAATACCTGTCAGGCCTTGGAGAAGGAACAATCCGTGAATCAGATCCCTCATACAACACTACTTTTGATTACATCCATTACAGGCTGGAATTTCCGGAAGAGGATTGCTCCCCTTTGCTGAGCGGAAATTATGCCCTTGTCGTTTATGAGGCCGACGATCCGGAAAAGGTTATCCTTACACATCGTTTTTATGTGGTTGATAAAGAAGTGAGGTTGACAGGCCGTGTTAAGCAACCCACCGGTGGGGAACTCAGCGAAACGTCGCAGCAGGTTGTATTCAGCATGGATTATTCGGGATTGACAGTGCAGGATCCGCTGAAGGATTTCGTTGTGGTCATCCGTCAGAATGGTCGCGATAACAACAGCATCCGGAATATGAAACCGTCAGCCATTCTGAATGGAAAAATTGAATTTGACGGACTCGATGAGGGCATATTTAAAGCCGGCAATGAATTTCGGACTCTTGATCTGAAAAGTATGAAATATCAGACCGAGAATATGGCAGCCATTGATTTTCAAAATCCCTCTTATCACGTATTCCTGAAACCTGACAGGAGCAGGGATGGAAATCCGTATTTCAGCAAGGCGGATTTAAACGGACAATATTTTATTGACCAGGAAAAAGCCCGGAATAAACACATTGAAGCAGATTACATATTTGTCCATTTCGCTTTGACAGAACCATATCCTGTACCTGAAGATGTATATGTGACCGGTGAACTTACCGGATGGGCCGCTTCCCCGGCCGCCAAAATGCATTTCAATGATGAAAAGGGCTATTATGAGTGCACATTGTTGCTGAAACAGGGATTATATGATTATTCATATTGCACTGTGGACCCTCAAACAGGAAAGACGGATGATGAGGTATTTGAAGGAAGTTTTTATGAAACGGGAAACGACTACGAAATTTATGTTTATCTTCACGACAGCCGCGCCCGGTATGACCGGCTGATTGGATACCTTCCTCTAAAAACAGGGAAATAATTACTCTCTATGATAACGACAAAAGAACAGCAGGAATTGATCCTCAGGTTTCAAAAACAGGAAATTACAGGTTATACTCTTTACAATATTATTGCTCGCAGACAAAAAGCAGAAAATAAAGATATCCTCTACAGGATTGCACGGGATGAAATGTCGCATTACCGCATTTTTAAGAAGCTTTCCGGCGTGGATACCGGGGTTGACAGGATGGAAGTAATCAAATATACATTGCTTGCCTGGCTTCTTGGTCCTACTTTTGCCATTAAGCTCATGGAGAAAAATGAATCAAAGGCACAGAACTCCTATGCAGAACTTGCCCATATCCAGGAGATCCTGCCCATCATCCGCGACGAAGAGATCCACGAATCTGAATTGATCGGCATGATTAAAGAGGACCGTCTTCATTACATGGGATCGGTAGTGCTGGGACTGAATGATGCCCTCGTTGAGCTTACCGGTGCATTGGCCGGACTGACATTCGCCCTTCAGAATCCATCCCTTATTGCCCTTACGGGTTCTATAACCGGCATTGCGGCGGCATTTTCAATGGCTGCATCGGAATACCTGTCCACCAAATCCGAAGATGCGGGCAAGCATGCCGCTACTGCCTCCCTGTATACCGGAATTGCTTATATATTCACGGTCGCACTCCTTATTCTTCCCTTTCTAATATTGCACAATGTCTATCTTTCATTGTCCATAACCCTGTGCACTGCGGTACTTATAATCGCCGGTTTTAACTATTACTACTCCATAGTAAAGGACGAAAATTTCATAAGGCGATTTACTGAAATGGCCCTGCTAAGTCTGAGTGTGGCTGCGCTTAGCTTCGGTGTCGGATTTGTCCTGCGCAGGTTTATCGGAATAGAAGTATAAAAGTAATTTAACTTTATTGTATATTTCCCAATTCTAAATTCGATTTTCATGAACCGACTTTCCCAAAGTACATTTTGCGTGGTTCTCCTTGCGTCTTTTATTTCTTTATCAGGATGCAAAACCTCGAAACAATTTAATTCCGCTGATCGGGACCAATCCTTTAACACGGGTTGGAAGTTTGTGCTGGACAGTGCCGGCTCAGGACAGGAAGCCATTGGATTTGACGATTCACACTGGCAAAATATCGATCTTCCCCACGACTGGAGCATCCTTCCATCAAAAGATACAGGCCGCATAGGACCATTTTCCAGGAAAAGTCCGGGAGCTACCGCCACGGGTTACACCATTGGCGGAACCGGATGGTACAGGAAACACTTCACCCTTAACGGCAAAACCGGGGGAAAAACGGTTTTAATAAGTTTTGATGGCGTTTATATGGAATCCACTGTTTGGGTAAACGGGAAAAAAGCCGGAAACCATACCTATGGATATACTCCTTTCTGGTTTGATATCACCTCATTGCTTAACCCTGCCGGAAAAGAAAATATCATTGCCGTGAAAGTTGAAAATAAAGGGCGAAACAGCCGCTGGTATTCAGGGTCAGGCATCTACCGGAATGTGAAGCTTATTCTGACAGAACCGGTGCATATAGCAGTCTGGGGCGCACAGGTTTCCTCCGTCCTGGTCGCAGATACCCTTGCCGGCATCCACCTTGACGTCACCGCACAAAATGACGGAATGAACGATAAAGAGGTCAAAATTTATACGAGAATCCTGGGACCGGATAAGAAATATGCCGGACAGGCAGTAAATACAGCCGTTGTTAAATCAAGAAACCAATTGAAACAAACCCAATCAGTTAAAATTTCGAAACCGATACTTTGGTCATTGGAAACTCCTCAAATGTATACGGCGGAAATTTCAATTGAAGTAAATGGAAAAATAACCGATCAGCATAACGTACCCTTCGGTATACGTACCCTTGAAGCTTCCGCAGAAAAGGGATTTTTGCTGAACGGAAAACCCGTTGAGCTTAAAGGTGCCTGCATGCATCACGACAACGGTTTGCTGGGTTCGGCTGCCTTTAACAGGGCTGAAGAAAGGCGCGTGGAGATAATGAAAGCCAACGGGTTCAATGCCATTCGCACCAGTCATAACCCCCCATCCGAAGCCTTTCTGGATGCCTGCGACAGGCTCGGCATGATTGTGATTGATGAGGCATTTGACATCTGGGAAAAACCCAAAAATCCGCAGGATTATCACCTCTTCTTCAAAGACTGGTGGCAAAAGGATTTGGAAGCCATGATCCTGCGCGACCGAAACCATCCCTCCGTAGTTTTCTGGAGTATCGGAAATGAAATTCCCGAAAGAGCTGATACAAGCGGGTTGCGTATTGCCAAATCCCTTATATCCCTTATCCGCACGATGGATACAACCCGGTTCATAACAAATGCCATTTGTGATTTCTGGGAACATCCAGGCGTAAAATGGGAAGCTAGTGCGCCTGCTTTTGAACTGCTCACAGCAGGAGGCTATAATTACATGTTGGCAAAATACGAGGGTGATCATAAAGAATTTCCGCAAAGGATCATGATGGGAACTGAATCCTTTCCGATTGAAGCTTATGAAAACTGGACAAAAGTTGTGAATGACTCCTGGGTGATCGGTGATTTTGTATGGACAGGAATGGATTACCTCGGTGAAACTGGTATCGGGCACACCCAGTATCTTACACCGAAAGACAAGGATGTATTTGCCATGACCTGGCCCTGGTTCAATGCCTGGTGCGGCGATATTGACATTACCGGCTATAAAAAGCCGCAGATGATATACAAGGATGTGATCTGGGGAAATAGTCATCTTGAAATAAACGTACATGCCCCGGTTCCTGAGGGAAAGACAGAAGTAATAAGCCGCTGGGGATGGTATGATGAATATCCGGGCTGGAACTGGAACGGAAATGAAGATAAACCTTTGCAGGTATCCGTTTACTCAGATGCAGACTCTGTACAACTTGAACTGAACGGGCGAGTGATCGGCAAACAGGAAGTATCTGCTGCCACTAAACTCAAAGCCGTCTTTGAAGTACCCTATGAACCCGGCGAGCTTAAAGCGGTTGCCCTGAAAAACGGAAAAGAGACAGCTGCAAAATCCCTGAGAACAACCGGAGATCCTGCCGCCATAAGACTAACGGCAGACCGCAACCCAATCCGTGCTGACCGCAATGACCTCAGCTTCGTAACCATTGAAGTGGTGGATGAATTCGGCCAGCTCGTTACAGATGCAAACCTGGCAGTAAATCTTTCTGTTTCAGGAAGCGGTGAGCTTGCCGGAAGCGGCAATGCCTGTCCGTATGACATGGAAAGCGTAGGAAGCACATCTGTAAAAACATACAGGGGAAGGGCCCTGGCCATTGTTCGCCCGTTTTCAAAGGCGGGAACCATTACCATGAATGTTACCTCTGGAAATCTGAACAAGGGAGCAATAGAAATAAAGGTGGAATAAGGTGATTGTAAAAACAATATCGAACAAGGAACACCGAACACCCAATATTGAAGATTAATTCCCTGATACGAAGGGCTGCATGACTGCAAAACTGCATGACTGCATGACTGCAAAACTTCTTGTCACTCGTCCCTCGTCCCTTGTCACTTCTTCTTCCCCCACCGCATGGCTTTTATCCAGTCTCCGGCAGCGGATGAAGATATTAACTCAGCCAGTCTTTTTTCCCGGGTAGACTCTTGTTTTGCGCCAAGAACCCAACGAATTGTCACTTTACGGTAGGAAGGGGACTGGGATTGAAAATACTCCCAGGCGGACGGGTTTTTCATGAATTCATCTGTCATTTCCCCTGTCAAATGGAATTCTTTGTCCGTTTCATAACTGTATACTCTTGACTTGCTGTCTTTTCTTTTTGAAAAGGCAGCAAGTCCCGCATCTGTCATTCTGCCCGCACGGATCAGGTTTTCCATTTTTTCGATATTTATTGCACTCCAGTTACTGCCGGGTTTTCTTGGTGTAAACCGGATGCAGTAACGCTCTTCATCTACTGACCTCCGGATACCATCGATCCATCCAAAACAAAGTGCTTCATCCACGGATTGGCTCCATGTTATCGTTTTCCTTTTTGTTCCCGTTTTATAGAAGCCAACTACCAATTCGTTTGAATTAAGATGGTTTTCTTCAAACCATTTTCTTAAACTTTCGGTATTTGAAAAATAAACGGGTTCCATGACGGGGGTTTTCTGTTTAACCCTTCGTAAGGATTATTGTTTTTTTATTGAAGTCAGCAGCAGCATTGATCACTTTTCTGAAATCTTCGAAAAGGCCAGCCGGATACCCTTTTTCCTTATAATACTCACGGGAGTATACAATAAGCTTATTCCCTGACACTTCGTACCAGGATGTAAAACAGCAACTTACTTTTCCATTGTTCTGCATCTCCACGTTCATATTGAGATCTGCCAGGTTTGATATACTATATCCTGAAGGGATATTAAATATCAATTTACGGTAATAATTATGCATTTCACTCACTGCAATCGGGAGATTTCGTTTGGTTTCCTGGTATAACTCGGATTGTTCACCAATTGTCTCCCCTATCTTAACAATGAGATCATTCCCCGCCTGCTCCACAAGTGAATGCGCGGTAAGTTCCACATTCCACTTCAAAGGATTCACAGCGATATCGGATTGATGTTCATGAGAAATTTTGTACGAATTGATTGTTGTATTCTGGTTTCCCATATTGAATATTTCGCTGATCATAGTCTTATGCCTCTCTTCATTTATGAAGCCCCAGAATGATTGAATGGATGCCGCCCATTCACCATAAAATACCCGGTAGATACTGGCATCCAGATTCAATTCCGATAGGTTCAGGGAAAGGTTTACAATCATTGTATCGGCATTTTTATCGTAAGGATCAACTGGTAACTGGCGGACTTCATAAGCCAGTGTTTTTTGCTTTTCTCCGTAATTCAGCGGATGCAGGAATAAACCGAAGGATCCCTGGTATGAGGAAGGATTGATTCCCAGCCGGTAAACAAGGTTATCGGGCTGGATGAATTCATTCAACTCAGGAAAATAGATCAGGTAATCCTCAAGAAAATTAAATCCATTAAAATCAGGATCAAAAATCCGCTCATTCTTATCACAGGTACCCACCACTTCAAAATTCAAACCAGCCTCATTCAAAAGAGCGACCATTAACCTAAGCGCCCCCGATTTCGTGGTTTGCTTTAATTTAATCATCTCTGCAAGGTCGGGCATGGCCGTTAACTCTTCTGACACGGCGATCTCGCTTTTTACCCAGTTTTCGATTATCCTGGCTTTCTGACGGCTGTCAAGTCCTCCCAATTTCAATCTTTTGATAACCGATTTAACGGTGGTCTTATCACTTTTGCTGAGCGCATATACATTTCCAAAAATATTGGCAGAAATTTTACTGAAAGAATAAGTCCTGAGCAGGCTGTTGTAATTGTTGTATGCCAGGGTGAATTCATACCGCATGAGACTGGCTCTATAGTCAGCATATTTTTCCTTCAGCAGCGAAGGGATAACGGCAATATCAGCTTCTGAATATGTTTTTCCTGTCATCGTATCGGTTCTGTTCGAAAACGCCGGAAATCCATTATAACCTTTTATAAGATATTCTATTTTTGAGGGATATACAAATATGATCTGCACATTGGTCCTGGGTTGTTCACCCTGCATAACCTGTGTTCCATATGGGCCGTATTTTTTGCGGAGCTTATAGTAATACTCTATTTCGCCCCCGGTTTCAGCGCCCTCAATGGCAAAAGTCTTAAAATCCCCTTTATTTTCAAGATTTTCCACCTGGTGAATACTGGTTTTTGGCAATTCCGTTATTTTACCCTCGGGAGAAATAAACCGCGCCCTGATATCAAGGATTTCAATTACATTGCTTACCGGAACATATATTTTGTTATAATCGTTAACGGCTTCATGTGTCGTTACCCGTATCTTGCGGTGAAATATGCTGATCTCCTCAAAAATATTTTCCTTATTGGCATAAACATCGGTAATCCGGCGTTCCAGGGTGATCACAGAACCATTCACCGCCTTTACCGAATCGATTTCCTTCGCAGCCGGAAAGGTGGTCCAGTTATACCCCGAATATTCAGGGGACTGTCCGGAAAGCCATAAACAGGAGAATATGAAAATAACAATTAATATTTGCTTCATAATGTCTCTGATTTTTCCAGGGGAAGAGTCCTGGAATAATTGTGGTTCAGCATGGATAGCATCTCACGGAATGCATGCAGATCGGAGCCGTCGATAACCTGGAAATCAATGGTAACCTTGGAACGCAATATGATCCTATCCTCATTCCCCGAATATTTTTCCTTAAAACTGAATCCGGGATGCACGTAATCGGAACCATCCGGCAGCTGATCTATTTTCAATCCACCGGGAACCTGCATTGAACAAACGAAGGAATGGTCAAGTGTCATTTCCGATTCCAGGGGCATCCACCGGTCTTCGCGAATGTTCAGTTTTTGAAGATACCTGTCGAGATATAAATTAATATATGTATTCTGCTTGGTTTTAACCAGATAATCAGGCAGTTTGAAATCATATTCAATAATGAAGGGCGCATCAATATCATAAATATTTGAAGTTTTCACCTCCCGGATATTAATTTTATTGCTGGCCATGGGGAGATGTCTCATAACAATTTCTTTCCACAATGAACTGTCTTTTCCCTCAAATTCATAAATAATATCCGCCTTTGACTCGCCTTCAAAACGTGCAAACCCCCTTCCCCGTATAGTATCTCCGTGCAAGGAAATAGAAAGGGAATCATATATGGCATTATGTACAGGGGATGCAACCGGAATCGTATACAGAAAGTATTCATCCTTTCCTTTTTCGATCAGGCATTCCTTGCCCTGGATGAAAGTAGGAACATTTTCCATGCTGTGACTATAGGTAGTTCCGTCGAGGATGACGGGTTCATCATGCTCGTCCCACCAAACGGCGATCATATGGTCATCATCCACCAGGGAAGCGAATTCGGAATATTTATAAGGCAAATGCCTTGACCCGATCCATGCAAAACTTGCCCTCAGCCCCTGGGACCTGATCATGGATACCAGTATGCTGGTCTTATCCTTGCAATCGCCATACCGGCGTTTGAGGACAAGCGAAGCATCCCTGGGAACAAATCCGTTATCCCCATCTTCAATGGCAATATACTTAATGTTCTTCTGCACCCATTTAAAGATGGACCTTACTTTTTCGCGACTGTCGGCAGACTGACCGGTGATCGAATCGGCAAGTGCCTTGATGTCCGTGGAGGGTGCAGTCTGAAGACCGGACACATTGGAATAATTAAAGGCATATAAATCCCTGAGCGATCCTATTACCGGTGTATATACATTATTCACGGTGTATCCCGCCATCTGAATGATCAGATGGGGCAGAAAATACCGCAAACCGGGAGCTTCACTGTCCTTGTCATAACATTTTGCATTGGAAGCCTTCCATTCGTAAACCATCCGGTTACCTTTGGATTTTTGTTTAAAATCGACAAGGCTGGTATCCTTTCCGAATAGCTTAAAACTTAATTTTACCGACTTCGGACAGGTGACTGTAATGATCATGTTCTCGGATGGTACGGAGCCCCCAAAGTCAAACATTACCGGCATATAGACCGATCCTGTAGAAGCAGTATATTTCGTGATAAGCCTGGCACCCTTCATTACAGAAGGAAATGTAAAGCCGTAGGCATACTGATCATCATAAAAAACACTTCCATCAATCTCCATCGATTTTTTAAAAGTCTGAACAGGCAGCTTTTTATATGTACCATGCTCCGGAATAAGGCTGTAGGCTTGCAGCTTCTTCATTTCAAGATGACTGCTGAAATATTCCTTTGAATCGGAAAGAAATGTCACATTTTCGCTAAGAACCGTTAATTCTTTATAACTGTCCATGCTGATAACCGGAATACCGTTGACCATCCGGATATCGACATCAAGTTTCTTCTGACTTACAATGACCGCCTGCCTGGGATATTTTTGCTGAAGGTCGGTAATTGATGAAAGGGATTCTGCATGTAGGCCAATCCCCGTAAATTGGAATGCGATTCCAATCCCTGCAAGGTATAATATTTTATTTAGTGGTAATTTCATTGATCTCTCCGTTAATGTATAGTAAAATTTCAGTTTCCGTTCCCTCTCTGTCATAGGCATGCCATTCGCCATCGCGGTTGTTGGCAACGTAATTTCCTTCAAGCTGCTTCCTGCCGTTATCGTAATACAGGCAGTAGGGTCCTGAACGGTCGTCATTGATATAATGGATTTTTTCCTTCAACTTACCGGAAGGAAAATAGAAATTTTCAAGCCCGGTCGATTCATTATTATCATAGAAGCATTCCCGCATAGGAATTCCCGTGATATAGAATGATCGGAATTGTCCCTGGTAAAGACCGTTCCTTAGTCCGAACCGGGCAGCCGTTTTGCCATTCGGATAATAGGCTTCTACCTGCATTGTGTTCCTGTCAATAGCAACATCGGGCAATATGTTGCCTGTTTTATCTTTATAGGAATAACTTACCAGCGTGCCATCAATATATTTAAGCCGGTACATGAAATTCCCATCCGGTGCGAAATAATCGGCATAACCCTCCCGTTCATCGTTGCTGAAGTTTAATTCGCGGGAGATATTTCCGTTTGGATAATAACCTGTGCATTTCCCCTGGTAGAGCCCGTTTTCAAAATCTGCTGTATAGACCAGTTTACCCTCCTCGTACCATTTTCCCCGGCCGTTGAGTTCTCCAAAAAGATATTGAAACTCATGTGTCAGATTCCCATGATGGTCATAAGTTCTGAAAATGCTGTCGCGTTTACCATAAAGATAAAATGACTGGCTGGCTAGATTTCCGTCCGGAAAAAAAGAGGTTTGGGTACCGTTCAGAAGATTATCGGCATAGCTGGTTATGGATTTTATCCGACCTCCCGGATAACAGATTTCAGAAACAACGGATCCCCATTCATGATCCACATCTGCTTTAATTTCGCCCAGGTGATCGTAAACAATGGATCGGATATTTTCACCGCTGTTGTTGAATATGTCCACGGTCGAAATCTTTCCATCGGGTTCATAATTAAATTGCCGGCCAGCCTGCATGTCATCCACATAAAATGACCGGCTTTCAAGAGTGTCATTTGAATAATAGGTCAGCCATTCCCCGTTGCGGCCCGCTTTGTTATAGTGTCCAATAATTTCAGGACGGCCGTTGATCCTGTATTTTTTGTAAATTCCTGTGATATTATTGCTGTCGCAGGCATACTCCTCTTTTACACTGCCATTTGCATAATATGTTCTTTGAGGTCCCGAAAGCAATCCATCGATATAATTAAAATCTTCCATCAATAATCCCAGGGGATTGTATTTTTTCCAGGATCCCTGGTATTCGTCATTCAACAGGTTGCCTTCTTTCCGGAGTGTTCCGTCCGCATAGTAACTTTTTGAATATACCTCTTTCCCTGATTCTTCACCCACATAAAGCGAATTTCCCTTCGAATCAAAAGACTCAATCCTTTTCAGGGTATCCTGCTCATAAATACGCAGCATCTGAATCATACCTCCGGGAAAATACTCAGTGCTTGCGCCATTAAGCAGACCTTTCGTAAAAACTTTCTGTACAGAAACCACGTTGCCTTCCCGATCGAATGCATTATATTCTCCCGTCAGGTTTCCTTCGCTGTCATATTCGCCTTTATCATTCTGTGCCCCATTAAAAAAATACCTTGAGTAACCACCGGTTTTAACGCCGTGCCGGTAATTATACACGGTTTCAGGATTGCCATTGATATACCAGGTGGAATATTTCCCTTCATAGTCACCCTGCACATAATTGACTGTTTTCTTTGGCTGCCCGTTATACCATTTCTCAGTATATGAACCCTCAATAGTATCATTCCTGTAACTAAACTCCCTGGTGAACTGATTCTGGAAACTATTGAATATCACTTTGCCGTTCTGTACGCTGTCAATGTATGTATTAACTGAAATCAGCTTCCCGGAAGATGTATATTCCTCAACTTTCCCATCCTTATGGCCTGCTTTCATTGGATAAAAGCCGGATCGGGCGCCATTCGGATAAAAGGTACAGCTGGGTCCGTCAAGCAATCCGGCATGGAAGGAAAGTTGTTGTTTTATGGCACCATTGGGCCACAGGATTAACCACTCACCTTCAATTTTGCCATTCGCATAATTCCCCTTCTCCATGACTCCACCTTCTTCATTGAGCAAAATGAATTCACCGCTATTCTCATCCCTTTGGGAATTTCCGATAGATATCAGATTGCCTTCTTCATTGTAGTGATAAAAAGAGATATCCATTTCCTGTTTTTCGATGGAAAAGGCACTTTTTCTGCAGGTGGTAATAAGATCCTGTGAATGTCTTATAAAGGAATTCACCTTTGCAGTGTTATTCTTAAGCCAGGTGCCTACCTTTTCACTGTCCGTATTTTTCAGGCAGAAATGCAGGTATAATTCAAGATTACCCGATCGGATCATATCGGTGTAAAATCTTGTGTAGCAACTGTTGTAAAAAGAAGTATCTGATTTGAGGAACTGAAGGTTGGTCAATAAGATGTATGATTGTTTTGATATGGTGTAATTCACATCGTAGGGATATTCAAAATCATCCTTAAAGGCAAACTCCGCCTGAAGAAGGCCTGTGAGTTTGTCCCATTGACTGTGGTTATATCCCGAAGGGTAGGGATAAAGGTATGAGCGGGGCACAAGTTCCATCCGTCCGGTAATTGCATTGTCGAATTCCTTCAGGTTTTTCAGTCCCGGAGAAATTAAAATAGCCATGTTGTATGCAAGGTATGACTGCGCAATTCTGCCCATGGCATAATTGACTTGTGCCAGGGCCATATGACTTTTTGCATGAAACGGATTAATCCGTAAACCCTTTATTAAAACTTCTTCTGCTTTCTGAAGATTGCCGGCATTCAAATAACAGACACCCAGGTTGTACAACAGATTTGTATTGTAAGGCCATCTCTGCAATCCTTCTGCTAAAATTGCTATTCCTTCCAGTGGTTTTCCCTGGTCGTCATAAATGCTTCCCTGTAAACTATAAACGCCAGGCTCTTCGTAATGCAGAAACTCAGCTTCTCTGCACTTGGCAAGCGCTTCTTCAGCGTTGCCATCGTAATAATAGCTAAGACCCATTTCATAACAGGCACGGGCATATTGGGGATCACAGGGACTGATCTTTTGCAGTAACTGAAGTGAGGTTAAATAATCCCCGTTATCATGATATTCAATCGCCTTGTTAATCAATTCACTGGCTGTTTTTGCTGCCAGGGAGTCGGTTTGTGAAAATAGATTTTGCGAGATGAGAAAGAGGAAACTGACAAGAAAATTCGAAAAAGATATTTTCATTGTAAACGAATCATGAATGAATAAACCAATGGTTGAACCCATCGACCACTTTATGGTATTATAGGTTACTGTTCCCGTAAGGAAAATGTTTCATTTTTTCAGTGATTTAGCTCATTTTGCCTGCATAAAATTTAACATTTTTTTTAATCTCACCTCTTGCATTTACGAAACTCTTCGTATATCTTTGTACGAAGATTATCGTACCCACCCTTCGAGGGTACCACCCTCGAAGGGTGGTACCCTCGAAGGGTGGGTATCAAAAAAAAAATAAATATGGCAACGCTAAAAACAACCGACTCTGAGCTCGAAATACTCGAAATTCTCTGGAAAACAGGGACTGCCACTGTACGCCAGGTGAATGAGGAATTGGAATACAAGGGGAAAAACGTGGGATATACCACAACCCTTAAAATGATGCAGATCATGACAGAAAAAGGGTTGCTGGATCGCGATATGGACGGCAGGACTCACATTTACAGGCCTTTGATCCAGGCAGGTACTGCACGGAATGCGCTGATTGACAGGGTTGCCAATGCGGCCTTTGGCGGCTCTGCCATGAAAATGGTTTTGCAGGCACTTGGCAATCATAAGGCAACACCCGAAGAACTCGACGAAATAAAGGCCTTGATTGACAGCCTTGAAAAAGAACAAAAAAACGGCCACAATGGAAATCAATAATGAACTGATTCGATCTTTGGGAATGGCTCTGGTCCATTCCATATGGGAGGGACTGGTCATCCTTGTGATGGTATTATTTGCCCTTTCCCTGGCAGGCCGTTCAAATGCAAGGCTTCGGTATGCATTGCTGCTATCAGGTCATTTTTTGCTGCTTGCAGCGTTCCTTTCCACCTGGTATATACTTTATCACCACAATATGTTGTCTGCCATAAAACCATTGACCATGGTATATTCCCAGGTGCATGGCTTGATAAATATTTCCACAATTGCCCTTCGAACTGCCAATTATACAACCCCTTTCAACCAATTTCTTGAACCTCTGTATCCCGCCCTGGCTGTGGGATGGACATTGGGTTTTCTTTTTATGCTGATCCGGATGGCGGGAGGATTTTATCTTTCCCAAAACATAATGAAGAAAGAAATTTTCCTTCCCGATAAAGCCTTGCTGGCATTGTTTGAAAAAATAAAAAGAAAGCTGATAATGCCGGCTTCCCTGAGTTTAAGGATATCGGCCCGGCAAATCAGCCCAATGGTCATTGGGATTTTTAAACCGTGTATAATTGTACCTGCTGCCATCCTTTCGGGATTAAACACCGAACAGGTGGAAGCCATTTTGGTCCATGAACTGGCCCATATCCGGCGGTATGATCATATGGTGATGATCATCCAGACTATCGTTTCACAAATCTTATTTTTTCATCCGGCGGCCTGGTTTTTCTCGGCTGGGATCAACCGCGAACGTGAAAACTGTTGCGATGATTTTGTAATGAAAACATTTCCCAATCCGATTAATTATATAAAAGCGCTCACTATGATACAAGAAATGAATACAGACGGACAAGTTCCGGTCAACGCCCTCCTTGGACGGTCAAAACGACTATTAGGAAGAGTCAGGCGATTGCTCAAAACCGAAAAAAGGCATGCGCCGGTATTCCGCGTGGCGACGATATTTCTTTTATTTATTACTCTAGGAATTGCTGCCATAACAATTGCTTCGGCAAGTAACCCGGAAACCAAAAAAAGTTTTGCGGAATTTTTTACGGTTAAGCCGGGGCGTATGCAGGTTACTGCGGATACATCCAAAACCAGGAAACACGAAAATATCACGGCAGATAAGGAGGACAGCAAAAAGCAGAAAGAAATGATGGAAGCCAGCCGTAAGCTTGAAAAAGCCCGGCTTGAAATGCAAAAGGCCCAGCTTGAACTTAAAAAAGCACAGGAAGAGTTTATGAAGGCCGGTGGTAAAATGAGAAGTCATGATATGACCCTGTTGTCAGAGGAAAATGCAAGACATTTCATGACGGAAGACCAGGTACGGGAATTTAAGCTCAGGCATGAGCGGGAATTCGATGAACAGCGAAGAGCCATGGATATACAGCGTCATGCCATGGAAGATAATATCCGCCGATCGCAGGATGACATGAGGAGATCGCAGGATAATATGCGATTGTCAGGGGAGGGAATGCAGTTTGAAAAAATCCGTCATGAGAATATGAAAAGAGATATGGAACAATATCATCTGATGAGAATGGATAGTGGTATGCATATGAAACATCGACATCCTTCCATGGAGGCTTATCCTGAACCGCCTGCTCCTCCGCCTGTCCCTCCGGCCGATGTGCATGTTCCGGAAAAACCTGCAATTGAGAATCCGGCCTTGCCTGAACCGGCTGAGCCCCTTCAACTCATGAATGATGACCAGGGTTCGCGTGATAAGGATAGTTCAGAACAGCTTGACCAGAAATTGAAGGAAGTAGAAAAAGAATAACCGGTTGTTTTGCATTAGAACTGTTAAGTCAGGAAGGGTAGTTTGGCATTCATGTTAACTTTGGCTAATTTTAGCCGCAAATGAAATTTAACATGACGTCCAGAACTACTCTTCTGCTTTCGGCCATACTGATAACATCTGCACTCTTTGGCCAGACTGAAAATATAAAACAGGTACAGTTATCTGATTTTGACCTTCAGTCAAGCCTTGTTATAAGTGCATCGGGTGAACAATTGTCAATGCCCTCCTATCATTCCCCGGTTTACTGGTTTCCGGCAAAAGTGCCCTCCACTGTGCTTACGGCACTTGTGGCGAACAGGGTATATCCCGACCCTTATTCGGGAATGAACAATATGCTGATTCCGGATGCATCCGATAGTTTTAATTTACAATACGACCTTGCCAAATACAGCCATATTCCGAATGTTTCAAATCCTTGGAAAAATCCGTACTGGTACAGAACTACTTTTTCAGTACCCGCAGGCGACAAGGGACAGCGATTTCAGCTGATATTCAAGGGAATTAACTATAGGGCCGCGGTATGGGTAAACGGGCATCCGGTTGCCGATTCTACGCAAATGGCCGGCATGTTTGCAGAATATTTTCTCGATATCACCAACCTGGTGAAAGCCGGAGAACTGAATGCCGTTGCTGTGAAGATCTATCCGCTCGATTACCCCGGATTGCCCGCCCGGGAGCAGCTTAAAGCGCTCGGCGATTTTTATGAAAACGGAGGTCCTACTGGCGATATCGGCAAAAATGTCACCATGTTATGTTCGGTGGGTTGGGATTGGCTTCCTCCCGTCAGGGACCGGAACATGGGGATCTGGCAACCTGTTTTTCTTAGAACAACCGGGGGAGTGACAATCAGCAAACCCCATGTGATCACGGAACTGCCCGATCTTCCCGACACAAGCAAAGCCCGGCTCACGCTCAGCTTTATTGTTCATAATCTCACCGGCGCCAAAACAAAGGGGAAACTGTCCATCCGGATCAAACCCGAAAACTTCGAAGGGGAATCTATCCAATTTTCAAAAGAAATAACGCTTAATTCAGGTTATCACGGCAAGGTAGAATTAAACAGCAACACCTTCAGCCAACTGCTGATATCCAATCCCCACCTGTGGTGGCCGATCCATTACGGCCGTCCCGACCTTTACCGGCTGGATGCAGAGTTTGTAACCCCTGCCGGCGTTACAGACAGGTCAACCGTGGTATTCGGAATTCGCACGGTAAGTTCAAAAACAGTACAGACAAACCAGAGCTTTCATCGCGATTTTTATGTCAACGGTCAGCGGGTTTACCTCCTGGGGGGTGCCTGGGTGCCCGACATGATGCTGAATACCGATTCGACACGCTACGACGATGAACTAAGACTTTGCAGGAATGCCAATGTAAACCTTCTGCGGATCTGGGGAGGAGGAATCACTCCGCCGGATGTGTTTTTTGACCTGGCCGACCGGTATGGACTGATGGTATGGTCGGATTTCTGGGTCACCGGAGACACCCAGGGAGAATTCAAAGGATCGCCGGACTATCCCGCTCGAAGGCAATGTTTTCAAAGCCAATATGGCCAGTACAATTTACCGGATCCGCAACCATCCCAGCCTCCTGCTCTGGACTGGCGGCAATGAAGGTCATAACCGAAAGGATTTGTATGATGCCATGCGGGACAGCCTTATTTCACTGGATGGAACCAGGCCATTTATTCCCAGTTCGTCAGGCTTTGCCAAACTGCCCAAAGGATGGAAAGGTTCCTGGCCCGATGATAAGGCGTCGGGTGTATATAGCGGCGGGCCTTACCAGTGGCTTGATCCGCATGAATACTATAAGATGGCTCAAAACAGGCCTGACTGGTCCTTTAAGGATGAAACCGGAATTCCATCACAACCTCCTTACAATACGCTTATTAAAATCATTCCGGATCTAATTTGGGATACCAGTGCACCCTTCCCGATGAATGATTCATGGGGATATCATGATGCTGCCACAGGAAACGGCCGGTACGACAATTATTACAACGATATGCTGAAACGATTTGGCAGTCCGGTCAGCATGGAAGAATTTTCCGACAAAATGCAGCTGATGAACGCCATGGGCTACCAGGCAATTTTTGAAGCAGCCCAGTTCAGACTGAAGGAAAGCGGCGGTGTTATGCTCTGGAAACTGAACGCAGCTTTTCCCAGTGTAATATGGCAAATATATGACTGGTACCTGATGCCCAATGCCGGGTATTATTTTATGCAAAAATCCTGCGACCCCCTTCACATTCAGCTAAATCTCAATGATTCGGTTGCAACCATTGTAAACCGGTATCATAAGCCGTTAACAGGACTGACCGCTGATATGGCCGTATATTCCCTGAATTCGGAATCATTATTTCAAAAGACCGCATCGTTAGACCTGGCCGCGGAAGATACAAAACCGGTTCTTTCCCTTGCGGAAATTTTAAAGCCGGCAAAGGACATCCGCTTCGTGCTGCTTAAACTGAAGGATAACTCGGGAAAAGAAATTTCAAGAAATACCTACTGGCTGGATCCCAAAAACAATTTTAAACCGTTGATGGAAATGCCCCGAACAAAAGTAGAAGCGACAATCATAAAGAGAGATCCGCAAACCGGTTGGACAATAAAAATTTCCAACCCTTCCGATAAAGTGGCTTTCTTTGTAAGGCTGCAGCTGATGCAGGGTAAGGAGGAAATCTCCCCGTCCCTGTGGAGCGCTAATTATATTACTCTGGCGCCGGGTGAGTCAATTTCCGTAGAGGTAAAGATCCCGGCAAGATACAGTAATCCCGGTCCCGTAGTTCAGGTGAGTGGTTGGAATGTGGACAAAATGCAATTGCCTACCGTGAAATAATAGATTCTATATGCTGGTCGAGCTGGGCCTGGTCATGTGCAAAACTGGCCAGCCCGGCGATATTCAGCAATGTATCAACGGCAATTTCGCCTGACTTGATCCTTCGTTCCCAGTGTTCGTGCCTGGGAATCTTTCCGTCTTTGCTTATCTGGTCCCGGTCAGCCTGGCTCAGGTTCGGAAACATATCTCCACATCCTGCTTTCCGGGCTTGATCAATCAAGGCTTCACCTGAACAGGGAAGTTCATCCACCATATCTCTCACAAGCATAAGTTCCTTTTCACTGACATCCCAGCATTTTTCCATAAATATGCCCTCGGCCTGTTTAGTGATATCCACGGAATACACTTCCTTAAGCCGCGAGGTGAAATTTCCCGAAAGAGTAGACCGGCCTTCCTGTGCCACCTTTACCGGCATTGTAAAAACATCGGTACCGGCAAGGCTTTCAAGCTGTGATGCGTTGCGCAAACTGGCGGCTATAAGCTTGGTGGACAGACCATATTGCTGGTCCATTTTTTTCACCCATCCGTAGGTGGAAATCACTGTCCGCTCCCCTGCTCCCTCACCGCTGCCAAGTCCGTTTTCCTTAATATAGGCCCCGATCCTTCCAAGAAAAACATTCAAATAATCAGGCTGTGCAATGGCGGTTGCAAAAAGATTCTGCCGTGCACTGAATTCAAGGGTGAAATTAACACGAACTCCCATTTCATGAAGGCTCCGGGCACCCAGCAACCCGGTGGCTGTGTAGGGCACCTTGACAAAAAACCGGTCGGGATTGATCTCGGCATACCGCCTGCCATATTTAATAATGGCTTCCAGGTCATTGGCGGTATCCGTATGGAGTTCGACACTCACGTTTGCATTGAATTTTTGCGACAGCCGCATACCATGATGGGCATTGAGTATAAAAGCAATTTCTATAACCTGCTGCTTGCGCGGCAGGTCTTTTAAAATATCCCGGGCACGAAGAATAAGATCATCGTATATTCCTTTCTGAATTTCTTTATTCAACAGGGAATTGTTGGTTGTAAGGGCCGTCATCTCAGAAGTCCAGATTTTCGATGCCTCTTCAATATCCCCTGTATCGAGCCACAATTCGGTTCCCGTTTTTTTCAGATTCTGCCAGAACGGATCGGGATGAAATTCTACGGGAGATTCATTTATCCCCGACAGGATAAACTCCCGGATGGTTGATCTAAGTTCCTTTTCCATAAGTTATATCACATTAATCCATGTGTTTGTATAACTATAATGGAAGAAAATTGTTATAGCAGTTTGCGAATATGTTTAAATTAATATAATCAGGAGGAATTGAAAATGGCAAAATTTCTGATTGAAGTACCTCATGGAGCGGATAAAGCATCCTGCGATCAGGCTATACAGATATTTTTGCAAACCGGCTCACATTTTCTTACCCATGCCGACTGGGGATGTCTTGACGGAGAACACAAAGCATGGATAGTGGCCGATGTACCAACCAAAGAGGATGCAAAAATGATACTGCCACCTGCCTTTCGTTCGGCGGCCAAAATTGTAAGGCTGGCCACATTTACTTCAAAGGATTTACTCCAGCCGGAAAGCTACCATATTATCTGATCGAAGATACTGCATACTCGATACTCGATACTGGATGCCGGTATATCCAGTATCCAGTATCCAGTATCCAGCCTAACAGCCTATAGCCTAAATAACCCCGTGATCGAGCATCGAATTGGCCACCTTCAGGAATCCCGCGATATTTGCACCCTTAACATAGTCAACATAGCCATCAGCCCGCTTTCCATAACGCACACATGATTCGTGAATGGCATTCATGATTTCATGCAGTCGTTTATCAACCTCTTCAGCCGGCCAGCGTAATTTCATTGCATTTTGCGTCATTTCCAGTCCCGACACTCCCACTCCGCCTGCATTGGCGGCCTTTCCCGGGGCAAACAGCAGTCCGTTTTTCTGGATTATTTCTATCGCCTCAGGAGTGGAAGGCATATTGGCCCCTTCACATACGCACATACATCCATTTTTTACCAGGGTATAAGCATCCTGTTCGTCCAGTTCATTCTGCGTGGCGCAAGGCATGGCAATGTCACATTTCACATCCCATGGATGTTTATCTTTTACAAAAACTGCACTCTTAAATTCACGTGCATAAGGTTCAATGATATCATCATTGGAAGCCCTGAGTTCAAGCATATAATCGATCTTTTTGCCCCATATGCCTTCTTCATCATAGACATATCCATCGGGTCCGGATAACGTGATAACCTTAGCCCCCAATTCATTCAGCTTCTTAACCGCTCCCCAGGCCACATTTCCAAATCCTGAAACTGCAGCCCGTTTCCCTTCCAGTGTTTGTTTACGGGTGCCTACCATTTCCCGGGCAAAATACACCGCGCCAAAACCTGTTGCCTCGGGACGGATCAGGCTTCCTCCCCAGTTGACACCTTTGCCCGTAAGAACACCGGTATAGCTGTTGGTGAGTTTTTTATAAGCGCCATAAAGGAAACCTATTTCACGGCCGCCGACACCGATATCGCCTGCAGGCACATCCGTTTCGGGTCCTATCACATGCCATAATTCAAGCATGAATGCCTGGCAGAAACGCATGATCTCAGCATTCGACTTGCCTTTTGGCTGGAAATCAGATCCGCCCTTGCCCCCGCCGATTGGTAGAGTAGTCAGACTATTTTTAAAAATCTGTTCAAATCCCAGGAATTTCAAAATACTGAGATTAACACTGGGGTGGAAACGCAAGCCACCCTTGTAAGGTCCGAGGGCGTTGTTAAATTGTACCCGGTAACCGAGATTCACATGTACATTCCCTTCATCATCCATCCAGGGAATCTTAAAAGTCAATACGCGGTCGGGTTCAACCAATCTTTCAATGATTGAAGCTTTTTCAAACTGGGGATTTTGATTATAAACCTCCCTGATAGATTCCAGCACTTCATGTACAGCCTGGAGATATTCTATTTCGCCCGGATGACGGCGCTCAAGATCCTGTAATACTTTATTTACTTCCATGATCCTTATATTAAGAAAAACTAAAGTTGAATAAAAAAAACATGCCTTACTATGATAAATTTCAAGTAAATACCTTACTTTTTTCAGGTTTTCAATAACACTCATCCTGGATTATATGCTACATTTGGCTTATTCCAATTGATTCTGACATGGCAGGTTCCCGAAAAACAGCGCTTACAATATTTTTTCTGCTTATCCTGTCTGCTGTTTCACAGGCACAGGCAATCCTGTATAAGGCTGGCTATTTCGGCTTCATGGATAACCGGGAATATTTCAATCCCTATGTGAACGATCAAACCATATTCGGATCGAGAATTAATGCGGAAATGGGATTTGCTTTTGAAAATAAGAAGGTGATGACCGGCATCGATTACCTGTATGAATTCGGAAGCAAGGGAGAGCTAATCCCCCCCGATTTTACCCTGTATTATAACAGCAAAACGAAGTATCTCGACTTTTACCTGGGTGCATTCCCGCGGTTAGGTCTCTTAAATATGCCCATGGCGCTGATGATCGATACCTTTCAGTACTACAGGCCTAATATTGAAGGGATATTGCTCGATTACCGCTCTGAAAATTTCAGTCATAATATATGGCTCGACTGGCAGGGACGGCAATCGTATGAGACAAGGGAAAGGTTTATGCTGGGTTTTTCAGGACATGCAAAAGCCGGCCTGTTCACATACCAGCATCATGCCATTATGAGCCATGTGGCACATGTCATTGATGCACCTCCTGACCAGCACCTGGAAGACAACGGCGGGTATGCCATTATGGTAGGACTTGATCTTTCCCCGGTTACAGGATTTGATACGCTTGCCTTTTCCACAGGATATCTTGGCTCTTATGACCGCCTTCGCGGAGTGTATGACATGCAGTTTGCTTCAGGCTGGCTGACCGAAGCGGAGGCCATCTATAAAGGGTTCGGAATACGCGGCACCATTTACAGGGGCGACAGTCAGAAAATCATATCCGGAGATGGATTTTACAAGTCCACTTCCTATTCAAGGGCCGATGTTTTTTACAAGGTTTCAAAATCACATATACAGGGATTATTCCAATTCTCTTTTCACTTCCTTCCGGATAATGTGGACTTCTCCATGGCCCTTACTGTCCGCGCCCAGCTGGATGGAATGTTCGAAATAAAGTCACAAAAGTGATATTTTGCAGATCTCGCTTCCGTGGGTTTTACCCACGGTTATTCAGATATGGCCCTTCGGGCCGGGAGACTTCCGCCCGAAGGGCGTAATCTCAATAACCGTGGGTGCAACCCACGGATAGCCGACTGTCCTGTCTTATCGCCCGAAGGGCGTAATCTCAATAACCGTGGGTGCAACCCACGGATAGCCGACTGTCCTATCTTATCGCCCGAAGGGCGTAATCTCAATAACCGTGGGTGCAACCCACGGATAGAACCACTACCACTTCAGTTCGCTGAATGAACGAATTTTTCCAATGAAGAATTTTACGAGAATGCTGCCCGGGTATATTTCCTTTATGTGAGCCTTCCCGATAGTACCCTTGAGCGCGATGCGTTTCCTTACCAGCGCGGGTAAATTCAAATAAAAAACCAGGTGTGCCTTGATTACTGCCTTAAAAAAGGCGAAGGACCCTGAAAACAGATAGGCCATTGCCGACAAACCGTCAAGTATCATCCGGGTAAGCACCACCGGGACCAGCTTGGCCGCCGGAAGATTCTTGAATAATAGGTATAGGTTGTTGCGATAATTGAGGTATAATTTGTGCGGATTGTTGTTTGGAAGTGTGCCTCCCCCGATATGATAAACAATGGATTCAGGAATGGCCTGCACAGTATACCCGATTCTTCTCATCCGCCAGCAGAGATCAATCTCCTCCATATGGGCAAAGAAATCACTGTCGAGTCCGCCTGCCCTGGAATACGCCACAGACCTTACGAACATACAGGCTCCGGTAGCCCAAAAAATGGATTTGTCATCATCATATTGTCCCAAATCCTTTTCCACACTGCTCAAAAGTCGCCCCCGGCAAAACGGGTAACCTAAAAAATCAATATATCCGCCGGCTGCCCCTGCATATTCAAAATATTCCCTTCGATGGTAATCACGCATTTTTGGCATGCATGCGCCCAGGTTGATATCGGCATCCATGGCAGCCACCAATGGCTCAAGCCATCCGGGCGTCACTTCCACATCGGAATTTAGCAGCACAAAATACTGAGCATCTATTTGTTTAAGGGCCTTATAATAACCGGGTGCAAACCCCAGGTTTTCCGAAAAAGTGATTAGTTCAACCTCAGGCAGTGTCTTCCTGACGTATTCCACCGAATCATCGGTTGACCCATTATCCACAACAATGACCTTCGTACCAATCGCATCGGAATGCTGGCAAATGGCTGGAAGGAATCGTTTCAAATGATGCAATCCATTCCAGTTTAATATAACAACGGCGATGCGGATCATGGCGTTTGGAGTTTAACCAGTTCAGGGCGTTTATGTTTGAACCGGTTGTGTGACCAAAGCCAGAATTCCGGTGTACCCATAATTTCTTTTTCAATTTCGCGAATGCAACTGAGCATCACCTCATTTTCAGCGGTTTGCGCGGCATTATCAAACAACTTCACAAGCCGTGCCTCATAATGGCCCCGCCTTGTCTTCCGGATATCCAGGAAAACAACGGCCAGCCCAAGCTTTCGTGACAGTTTCTCCACACCTTCAAAAAAGGAAACTTCCTGGTTAAGAAAGGTTGTCCAGAACCGGTTTGAACGCGGAGGACGCTGATCCGCCAGGAACCAGATGCAGTACCTCTTATTGGCTGACCTGTAATTCAGGGCTTCACGGAATACATGTTCCATGGGAACGAGAGCCGGATTATCGCGGCCACGGATCCGCCTTGAAAGCCTGTCTACAATTTTATTTTGCAAAGGCCTGTAAATGGCGAGAAACTTATGGATCATTTGCGACGGAAAGAAAATCATCCATTCCCAGTTGTTATAATGAGCCGAAACAAGTGCAAAATCCCTGTTTTCAGCTTCAAGCTGCCGGATGATTTCTATATTCTGATAACTGAATCGTTTGGCGTGTTGACGTTTTGTCATGCTGATGCATTTAATCGATTCAACAAGAAAATCGCTGAAATGCCTGTAAAAAGCCCTGGCTATCCGGTCAAGTTCTTTTTCATCTTTTTCAGGAAAAGAAAGCCGCAGGTTATTATAAACCACCTTTTTCCGGTAGCGGATCAGGTAAAAATTGACGAAGTAAAGCAAATCAGAAATCCGGTAAATCAGCCAGAAAGGGATGAGTGAAATAAACCAGGTAAAACCAAATAAAAGATAGTACCCAAGAGACCGCATTTAGGAAAAGGGATTACAGGTTCATATACCTTCCAACATCCTGCAGGAAGCCTTCAAAGATATCTTTATTTCCGGCAACAATTTCACGGCCGAAAATAAAATTATCGCCCCCGCTGAAATCGGTTACCCTACCCCCGGCCTGGTTGACGATCAGCACACCGGCAGCCACATCCCAGGGGCTCAAATTGTATTCATAAAAACCGTCAAAACGCCCGCATGCCACATACGCCAGATCGGTCGCTGCAGATCCCAGGCGACGGACACCATGGGTATGGTTGAAAAAGTAATTAATGGTCTCCATGAAGCCCTTCATCCGTTCGAAATTATGATATGGAAAACCGGTTGCAATCAAAGAATCCTTTATATCGGGGGTTTTGGAAACATGGATCTCTTTTCCATTGAGCCACGACTTACTGTCCTTCCAGGCATAAAAGGCCTCTTTCATCCAAATTTCATAGATCACCCCCACCACGGGGATGTTATTTTCAACCAGCGCTATGCTGACCGCTACAGGCGGAGCTCCATGGATAAAATTGGTGGTGCCATCCAGGGGATCAATAATCCAATTAAATACATCTCCCTTTGTAACGGTAGTTCCTTCCTCGGCAATGAATCCAGCTCCTGGCACGAGGTCTTTCAGCCGGTTAATGATCATAATCTCTGCCGCCTTATCCACCTCGGTTACAAAATTGTGCCTTCCCTTAACTTCAATTGAACCGGGGGCAAGTTGATTGATCCGGCCAAAAATATAGGATCCGGCCTCGATCGCAATTTCAACGGTGGCTTTGCAAAGTGCTTCGTAATTCATTTGTCGTATTCTGATTTACTGTTTCCGGGATCCTTTATTTTGATGTCTGCCATTTATTCTTATAATAATGATACAATTCAAACTGCGAGCGTATCCTTTCTTCTCCGTTGGCTGAAACATATTCATTATCCTGGGTGGGATTAATCACCCGGGCCTTAACATTATCCTTAAGCTGCATTTCAATCATATCCCTGATCTCCCGCTGAACATATTTGTCGAAAATGGGACAAGCCACTTCAATACGACGGTCGAGATTTCTTGTCATCCAGTCGGCTGAGGTGATGTAGTATTGCTCGTCTCCCCCGTTGCAGAAAATCAGCACCCTTGAATGTTCAAGGTATTTGTCTACAATGCTGATTGCTTGAACATTTTCACTCAGGCCGGGAACACCTGGGATCAGTGAGCAGATTCCCCGCACGATAAGCTTTATTTTCACACCGGCATCATTCGCCTGGTAAAGCTTATAGATGATTTCATTATCCACCAGGCTGTTAAGCTTCAAAATGACGTAGGCGTCCTTTCCTGCTCTGGCATTTTTGATCTCATTGTCGATGAGCTGGTACATTTTGCGCCTAAGGTTAAGGGGCGATTTTATGATATACCGGTAGGTATAGTTCCTGTATGAATTTTCGAAGAAGCTAAAAACCCTTTTTACATCAGAAGTTATACGTGAATCCGCTGTAAACAGGAAAAGGTCGGAATAAACGGTTGCATTCCCTTCATGGAAATTACCGGTGCTGATACAGGCATAATTCACCGATTTCCTGCCTTCCTTTCTAACAATGATGAGCAGTTTAGCATGAACTTTCAGTCCGGGAATACCAAAGATGACTCTTGCCCCTACCTCTTCGAGTTTCCGGGCCCAGTAAATATTGGATTCCTCATCGAAGCGTGCCTGCAGTTCAATGACAACAGTTACCTTCTTTCCATTACGGGCTGCGTTAATGAGCGCATTGATCACTTTTGAATTCCGTGATACACGGTACACCGTAAGGGATAGCTCCGAAACACGCGGATCAATTGAAGCCTCCTGCAAAAGCCTGATAAAAATATTAAAATCCTGGTAAGGCACATGCAGCATGAAATCCCTTTTCGCCATAACATCAAGTATGCTTTTGTGCTTTTTGATCAATGGATGGGGCAATGCCGGTTCCTTTGTATAAAAAAGATCTTCTCCTTCCAGGTTGGGAAAATTCATAAAATCTTTGAAATTATGATATCGTCCGCCGGGGATCAGGTTATTATCCTCATCCAGGTTTAATTTATTGACAATAAGATCCAGCAATTCTTTTGAAATGGAATTGTCAAAGACAAACCTCACTGGCTGTCCGGTTTTACGGCTGTTCAGTCCTCGTGAAATAACCTCCAGGAAACTTTTTGAAATATCGTTGTCCATATCGAGTTCCGCATCACGGGTAAGTTTGATGATCCAGGACTCGAAATTATCGAAGTTAAAAAGCGAAAAAACATCATCAAGGGAATACCGGATCACATCCTCAAGAAGTATAACAAATTTTTTTTCTGAATCGGAAGGAAGCACCAGGAACCGTGGCAGCACATTGGTAGGGATCTCTATCAGGGCATGATCGGTTTTAACACCCGGTCCCGAACCACCCAGTTTAACAGCAAGATAAATCGACTTATCCTTAAGATAGGGGAATTTCTCAATGTTGCTGAGGATAATCGGAGAGAGAACTGGGAATACATGCTCGTCGAAATATCGTTTCACAAATTCTGCCTGCTGAAGATTCAGTTCAAGCTCATTGATTATATGAATGCCTCTCCGTTCAAGTTCATTCAGGATATTGTGGTAGGTGTATTCGAATTTATTCTGAAGCTGAAGCACATTTTTCTGGATCATCGCCATGAGCTTCTTGGGCTTTTCACCTTCAATTTTTTTGCTGCCTTCCTGGTAGTCAATCATCCGTTTGATGGTTGCCACGCGAACCTTAAAGAACTCATCCAGGTTGTTTGAAAAAATTCCCAGGAACTTAAAACGTTCAATGAGGGGAACACCCTGGTCCTGTGCCTCCTGCAATACTCTTTCATTAAAGGAAAGCCAGCTGATCTCCCGGTGAATTAATTTTGGAAACTTCTTCATTATCCTTGGTTTGGTATTTGTTCAGGTTACCTGTTTATTCTTCCTTGCTTGGAAAATAAAATAAATGCTTGTCCATGTTTTCCGGTGCAATACTCTTCCAGGTGTCACACGTGAACAATAGAGTGGTCACTCCTGAGGTTGGAATCTCGGTTATCGCCTTCTTGATAAAATAATTTACAAGGTTTGTAACGTCGGGATTATGACCGAAGATCATCAACGAATTCTTGGTGTTATCGAAATCCCTGATAAAATCAAGAATATGATCCTTTGAAAATTCATAGAGAACATCATTGATCCGAAGGTTTCCCATCGGGTATTCAAATACGCGGGCAAAAATAATGGCTGTATGCAAAGCCCTGTCCGCCGGACTTGATACTATAATATCAGGTAAATTATTGATCAGCTTTATTTTACGGGCCGTTTCATAGGCGTTACGAATGCCCTTTGGCTTCAACGTTCGGTCGATATCGGCAATTCCGTCGTTTTCCCAGCTCGATTTCGCGTGTCTCACAATATGCAACACTTTATTCTTCTTCATAATCTCAGATTATAACCGGGACAAATTTAATACAATCCGCCACCTGAAAAAAGGTTTACAGCAAATGACTGGCCAATTCTGCAAGGTAACTCCGTTCTCCCTTTACAAGGTTTACATGTGCGAACAAATCCTGGCCATTCATTTTTTCCGTGAGATAGCTTAACCCGTTCGATTTTTCATCGAGATAAGGTGAATCAATCTGTTCAATATCTCCCGTAAAGACCATCTTGGTATCCTCGCCTGCACGGGTAATGATGGTTTTCACCTCGTGCGGAGTCAGATTCTGTGCTTCATCCACTATGAAAAATATCCTTGAAAGACTTCTTCCCCGGATATAGGCCAGGGGTGTTATGATCAGTTTTTCAGTTTTCAGCATTTCCTCTATTTTGAGGAATTCCTTGCTGCTCAGCGTAAATTTATTTTTAATGACATCCAGGTTATCGAACAGCGGCAGCATGTAAGGTCCTATTTTTTCCTTTATATCGCCAGGCAAAAAGCCGATATCCCGGTTTGAAAGCGGAACAATGGGCCGGGCCAGGAATATCTGGGTATACTTTTGCCTTTGTTGCAAGGCTGACGCCAGCGCAAGCAGGGTTTTTCCCGTCCCTGCCTTCCCGGTAAGCGTAACAAGCTGTACTTCATCGCGCAACAACGCATCAAGTGCGAAAGTCTGTTCTGCGTTGCGTGGTTCGATGCCATACGTTTTCTGCTTGATTACCCGGTTTATCATGCTTGTTTTTGGGTCATAATGCGCCAGGGCGCTCGAATTGCTTCCCTTGAAAATAAAATACTGGTTGGCGACCGGGTTCACGGGCAGCTTGAAATCCGTAACCGGAATACCATCCGGGTTATCGTACATTTTCATGATCAGCCTGTCATCCAGGTTTTCGATCGTGCTAACACTTTTGTAGATTTCATCTATGTTGCGAACCTTATCATTTTCATAGTCCTGCGCCATAATGCCAATCGATTTGGCCTTCATTCGCAGGTTTATATCCTTACTTATAAAAATTACATTCTTGTCGGGATTATTTCGGAAAACATGCTCTGCTATGGCCAGTATACGGTGATCGGGCGTATTGTCGGGAAACGAAGCCTGTATTAATCCCGTAAATGGCTTGCCCGTTTCAATGCTCAACTTGCCAAGGCCCTTTCCCAGAGATACGCCGCCATTAAACAAAGTGTCCCCCGAAAGCCTGTCCAGTTCCCGGGTAAACTCCCTGGCATGATAGTTAATGATATCGTTTCCTTTTTTAAAGTGGTCCAGTTCCTCCAGTACTGTTATAGGTATTATTACGTTGTTTTCCTGAAAATTGTAGATACAACGGTAGTCATGCAACAGAACGTTTGTATCGAGAACGAAGATTTTCTTTTTACTTGCCATATATTACTATTTTTGCATTGTATGGACAACAATTGACATTTTAATTTTATCTCATTTTTCATGAAAACCAGTCAGGGTTTATAAATACTTATCAACATAACAATGGATGTACTTATAGCTCTGGTCAGATTATGGTCATAAAGCAATTTTTAAGATGAATTATCAGGATACTTTGGATTATTTGGTTGAACAATTGCCGATGTTTCAGAAGCTGGGTCCATCCGCATACCGCTCAGGTTTAGAAAATTCCCAACGGCTGGATGAATATTTCAAAAGTCCCCAGCAGCACTTTCCTTCAATCCATGTAGGGGGCACCAATGGCAAAGGGTCGGTTTCGCATATGCTGGCATCGGTGTTGCAGGATGCCGGGTATAAAGTTGGATTATACACCTCCCCTCACCTGCTTGATTTCAGGGAAAGGATCAAGGTGAATGGCAAGCTGATCGGCCGCAAATTTATTACCGATTTTGTAGAAGACAATATTGGTTACTTCCGCACCTTCAACCCTTCATTTTTTGAAATATCCGTATTTATGGCATTCAATTATTTTGTGCGGAGCCGTATAGATATTGCGGTTATTGAAGTGGGACTGGGAGGCCGGCTTGATGCGACCAACATTATAAACCCGGTGCTTTCCGTAATTACGAATATCAGCAAGGATCACACTGAAATTCTGGGAGATACATTGGAAAAAATTGCAACTGAAAAAGCCGGAATAATTAAACGGCGCACGCCGGTAGTTATTGGGGAAAGTAATCCTGAAACGCTGCCTGTATTCATACACCGTGCGGAAGAACTTAAGGCACCCCTGGTGGTAGCCGATATGCAATATCATATCGATTCAAGTTTTAATTCATCGGAAGGGTACCAGGTTTTTAAAGTCCGGAAAAACGGAACCCTTCCCTATCCCAATCTCAAATGTGGCTTGTTAGGGCATTACCAGCGAAGGAATACGGCAACATTGTTATCCGCTTTAGACCAGCTGAAACAGGTCGGATTTAACCTGGAAGAAAAAGTGATCTATTCGGGGATTAAAAACGTGATCCGGAATACTGGACTGGCAGGAAGATGGCAGATCACGGGGCATGAACCGGTTACCGTGGTAGATACGGCCCACAACGCAGAAGGTGTGAAGCAGGTGGTTCAGCAGATTGCAGAAACGCCGCACGAAAAGCTTCACATGATCATCGGTTTTGTAAACGACAAGGATGTTGAGAGCATGTTATTGCTTTTGCCCAAAGAGGCTGATTACTATTTTACCCGGCTTTCGGTTCCAAGAACAATGGATGAAAAAGAACTTGAATCAAAGGCACGGGCGGTTGGAATAAACGGATCCTCGTTCCCTGGAGTAAACGAAGCGTGGACTAAGATAAAAGGCAAAACCGGCCCTGATGACCTGGTTGTTATCACCGGTAGCAACTTTTTGGTCGCGGATTACCTGTCACTAACTTTAGCAGCAGCAGCTTCAGCAAAAGAGGGATGATTTTTGCCATGGTTTGGCACCCACGGTTATTGAGATATGACCACTTCGTGGTCTTTATGGATACAGAATAAATTAGCCCCTTAGCACTAGCATATTGGCATATTAGCACATAATTTTCCCCTTTTAGTATTTATCCGTTTTCCATGGTTCATTATTCATTTTTCATTATTCATTATTCGATATGATTCTCGAAGCCTGTGTTGAAAATCTTTCCGAGGCTCTCCTTGCCAGGGAACGCGGGGCCGACCGGATTGAACTTTGCGAAAACCTGGCAGCTGGCGGAACGACTCCCTCCTATGGCACCATCGTAACTTGCAGAAAACACCTCGATATACCTGTAATTGTCATGATCCGGCCCAGGGGCGGCAATTTTGTCTATTCTTCCCTTGAAGTGGATTCGATGGTTGAAGATATACGGATATGCAAAAAGGCAGGAGCCGACGGCATTGCCACGGGCGCGCTGACAGCTTCGGGGGAAATAGATTTGCCGGTCCTGCGGCGCCTGGTCCGGGAGGCAGGTTCCCTGCAAATCACCTTTCACAAGGCAATTGATGAAACAGGGGACATCGAAAAGGAAATACAAAAACTAAAAGGTACCGGCATACACAGGGTGCTAACTTCCGGTGGCGCACCCACAGCGTTGGAAGGATCCGTCATGCTGAAAAAGCTGATTCTGTCCACTACCGGAAGTCTTACCATCCTAACCGCCGGAAAGGTCACTTCTGATAATCTGGATTCCTTGCGAAGGATAATCCCTTCCCAAGAATTTCACGGAAGAAAAATCGTAGGTGATTTGAAATAATATTTTTGATTTAGTCGTTTGCCTTGTTAAATTTGTCCTTTAAGTCAATTCTTGAAAGGAATTCACATACTTTGAAAATGGTAAAGAAACGTCTTGTTCCAATTGTCCTGATCCTCATAGCACTTCCAATAATAAGTTATTCCGTTTACAGGTATTTACACCCGCCTTCATTAAAACCAGGAAATTACAGAACTTCAGTAGCCGGATTTGGAAAGGTTTACACTTCTGTACCTGCCACGGGAATTGTGAATCCCGAAAATGAGGTTTTGCTTCTCAGTCCTTCAGCCAGTATCGTATCCAGCATTTCCCAGGCCCCCGGAAGCCGAGTATCAAAAGGAACCACTATTCTGACGCTTGATCCGAAAAACCTTAACCTGGAAATTGCAAATCTGAAAGATGTGCTTGAAGTGATGGAAAACGATCTGCAGAGAAACAGGCTGAATGCAAGGAGCATTCGTGTTGATCTGGATTATAATGCCGATGTAAAAAATCTGAAAATTACATCCCTGAAAACGGAAATACTTGACCAGGAACAGTTGCTGAAGGTAGGAGGAATTTCACCTGCACTGGCTGAGCAAACCAAACAGGAGCTTGTGCTGGCTGAAAAGGACCTGAAAATGACCCTGGAGAAAAATTCAATCCGCCTAAAACAACTCGAAGCCGAAGAAAAAGGATTGCAACTCCAGATGGACATTAAAAACAAGGAACTCGAGGCTAAGCTTGACCTGCTCAAACGGCTTGTTGTAAAAGCGCCTTCCGATGGCATAATTTTAGGAATCTATGCCAACGCCGGAGAAAAGGTCGACAGGGATAAACTCCTTGTGAAAATGTCTGATCTTTCCACTTTCAAGATTATTGCCTCCGTGGAAAACCGCTACCTTGATGATGTAAAAACAGGAGGCGATGTATATGCGATAATCGATCGCCTGCGACTGAAGGGAAAAATCGGAAATGTATCGCCGGTCATAAAAGATAAGAAAATCGATTTTGATGTTTTTCTGGATTACAGCCAGTATCCAAAGTTAATGCCGAACATGGAGGTTGCCATCATGCTTGTTATACAACAGAAAGACAGTGTGCTTCGTATCGAACAGGGACCGGCCTTCAGCAGGAGCCAGCGCCAGGATGTGTTTGTAATCAAATCAGGAAAGGCGGTTCGGCAAAGTATTACAACCGGACTGACCGGTACGGAATATATTGAAGTGCTCAGCGGATTGCAGGCCGGCGACAGGGTTATCATTTCTGACGTATCGCTTTTCAGGCATAAAAAAGAAATTGATTTTGAGGATTTATAAACTGATGGGATGATGAAGAGGACGATCTGTATTTCCTTGTTTCTGGGATTTTTGAGTTTGCAGTCTTTCGCCGGGGGAAATGATTCAATAAAAGTTTCCCTGAGCTTAAAAAATGTGGTCGATCTGGCCATAAGGCAGTCGGCTTCCATGAAATATGTTCAGAATACAAATGTAAATTACTTCTGGCGCTGGAAGAATTTCCGCACTAGTTTCAGGCCACAGCTTACTCTGAACGGGGATTTGCCCAATTACACACACAGTACGACTCCCGTTCAGCAACCCGATGGCAGCATTGAGTTCAAACAGGTCTCTCAGATCCAGGCATCCTCCCAACTTTCACTGAGCCAATCGATACCGCAAACAGGAACTTCCATTTATGCTGCCACCAACCTGTTTTACATCCAGGATTATATTAAAAATTCAGTGGAATATTCCGGAACTCCATTTCAGATCGGTCTGTACCAGCCGGTTTTTGCCTATAATTACATGAAATGGTCAAGGAAAACAGAACCGCTTGTATACGAGGAATCCCAAAAACAATTTGTTGAATCTGTAGAACAGATCGCCCTTCAGGCAACCAAATACTTCTTTAAATACCTGCAGATTCAAACTAGCTACAACCTGGCGGAAAATAATCTGAAAAACAGCAATAACAATCTCCGGATTGCCGAAACTAAAAGGGTACTGGGCAAAATATCCGAAAATGATTTCTCCCGTATCCAGCTTTCGGTTCTTAACGCTCAAAAGGCTTTAAACAAAGCGCGTATGGATCTGAAAAATGCCGACTTCGAGTTGAAATCCTATATCAACCTCGACCAGGAACAAAAAATTGATCTGATTGTGCCCCTTGACATGACGCTGTATTCAATTAATCCGGATAAAGCCCTGGAAGAGGCAAGAACCAACCGGAAGGAAACACCCTATTACAAAAGAAGGCTGATTGAAGCCGACAGGGACCTGACGAAAGCCAAAAGGAATACCGGGCTGAGCGCCACTTTGGTTGGAAGTTATGGCGTTTCCAACAGTGCACCCACTTATGGGGATATATACAATAATCCTGAAAAGCAAAGGGCTATCAGGCTATCCATGAGCATACCCATTCTTGACTGGGGACGGTCATCGTCGGCGGTAAAACTGGCCGAATCCCAGCGCGAGCTTGTGTTGTACGATGTTGAAAAAGATATCTCCGATTTTGAAAGAGGGGTTGTTGTACAGGTTGAACAGTTCGGACTTTTGCGCGATCAGCTGAAAACGGCCAGTGAAGCCGATAAAGTTGCGGATAATGGTTACCAGATCTCTATAAAAAAATTCCAAAGCGGCGAAATAAGCATAACCGATCTGAATATTTCACTTTCCGAACGAGAGAGCGCCAAAAGAGATTACATTTCTGCCATTGAAACATACTGGGAATCCTATTACAGGCTCAGAATCCTCACTCTCTATGATTTTGAGCTGAATCAGAAGATCATGTATGAAAATCCGATGCTAACAAATAAATAGAATATGTCCGCGCCATTTATGGCGCGGCAAATTCAATTCTATCTCATTAAATATTGCAGGCTTAAAGTTAGGCGCAGGCTCCAGCTTGTAACAACTTAGCAGTTAGGCGCAGGCTCCAGCCTGTAACAACTTAGCAGTTAGGCGCAGGCTCCAGCCTGTAACAACTTAGCAGTTAGGCGCAGGCTCCAGCCTGCGCCTTTATTATTTTCTTCAATTATTAATTGTTCATTATTAATTGTTCATTTCTTCTTAATGCTCCATCCTCCCGCCAGTCCAAAGATAAACCAGGCCAGCGAAAGTGTTCCGATTGCAAAAATAGTATCGCCTATCACACGCAGCCACCGGAAGGTAACCAGGTTCGGTTGTTGCATGAAATCAGCCGACCGTGCATACCAGAGGCCGTGCTGAACACTGGCCACTGTTTGTGCCAATCCTACCGGAAGTACGCTGATCAGCACCATGGCGGCAAGTCCGATATTGATGCACCAGAAAGCCACTTTTATCCACCTGTCTTTCCATTCGGCCCCTTTATTCATATCCCGGAGTACAAAAAGCATCAGACCTATTCCCAGCATCCCATAAACCCCGAACAAGGCGGTGTGCCCGTGAACCTGGGTCGTGTTCAGTCCCTGCATATAGTAAAGTGCGATGGGAGGATTAATAAGAAACCCAAATATGCCGGCACCCACAAGGTTCCAGAAGGCAACCGCAATAAAACAGTATACCGGCCATTTATATGCACTGATCCATCCTTTATTCTGGCTTAGCTTGCGATTATCGTATGCTTCAAAGCCCAGCAACACTAGCGGCACTACCTCCAGCGCACTGAATGTGGCGCCAAGTGCCAGGATGGCCGTAGGCGTTCCTGTAAAATAAAGGTGATGGAACGTACCCAAAATACCGCCTGAAAGAAAGACGATAGTGGCAAATAACACCGCCGTTGTGGCAGAATGCGCTTTGACGAGTCCAAGCCTTACGAAAAGGAAAGCCATAACTACCGCAGCAAAAACCTCGAAAAATCCTTCAACCCACAGGTGTACTACCCACCACCGCCAGTATTCGGCTATGGCAAGATTTGTCTGGCGTCCCCACATTAGTCCGGCCCCATAAAATGCAGCTATAGCGATGGTCGAAACCAGGAATAAAGCAAGCAGACTGCGGCTTTCCGATTTCTGCTTCAGCGCCGGCCAGATAGCCCTGCCCATGAGCAATAACCAAATGACAAGCCCTACGAGCAGGAAGATCTGCCAGAAACGGCCCAGATCGACATATTCATATCCCTGGTGACCGAACCAAAAATTCTGGACCAGCCCGAGTTTCTGCATGATGCCCATCCATTGACCCAGGAGAGATCCGACTACGATGATCAGCAACGCTATGAACAGGAAATTCACGCCCAGACGTTGAAATTTGGGTTCCACACCCGATATGGCGGGCGCATAATATAATCCGGTTGCGAGCCAAGATGTGGCTATCCAGAAAATGGCAATCTGTATATGCCAGGTTCGTGAAACCGAATAGGGAAACCACTGCGACAGGGGAATTCCATAAAACGCCTGGCCTTCCACACTGTAGTGGGCAGTAATTACACCCATCAGCACCTGCACAAGCAGGAGCGCAGATACAATCCAGAAATACTTGACCGTGGCTTTCTGTGAAGGAGTTTGCATCTCGTTGAGCAGGGGAAATGAAGCCGGAATAGTTTCTGCCGGTTCATCCCTCTTTTTGGCATAATACCAGGCCATCCAGCCAATACCGGCAAGAAGGAGTATCACGCTGAAACCGGTCCATAAAAGCAGGGACCCGGTCGGCCGGTTCGCTACCAGTTCTTCTGAAGGCCAATTGTTCGTATATGTTATCAGTTGTCCGGGTCGTTGCGTCACGCATGCCCAGGACGTCCAGAAAAAAAACGCATTCAGCATATGCACACGCTCCGGCGTCTTAAGGGAATTTTCCGGAACACTGTATGCCTTCCGTAAATTGTCATATTGCGGGTCATTCGTGAACAAACCGGAATAATACCGGCTGTTCTCGGCAATTGCCGCCGCCCTAATCGGAGAAATGGTTAAAACATGTGTCGCAGGGTCATAGGTGTTGGTCCGTAATTCCCTTTGCAAGGTGATTTTCAAGGAAGCCTTGTTTTCATCCGTAAGTTGATCGTACGGAAGACTGTAGGTTTTCATGGAAAGCTTTTCAAGAATCGAAACGGATTCTTTATGAAGCCAGTCGGCACTCCAGTCGGGAGCAAGATAAGCACCATGACCCCACACCGTGCCCATTTCCTGTCCGCCCATGGATTGCCAGACGTTTTGGCCGTCCTTTATTTCCTGTCCGGTAAAAATAACCGTGCCATCCGTGGTGACAACTTTGAGAGGAACCGGGGGAGCCTGCCGGTATATTTCCCGTCCAAAATAAAGCAAAACGGCAAATGAGATTGCCATTACGGCAATAAAACCCCACCATAGTTTTCGTGTTTTCATCGGCTTTTATTTATTTGGTAAGACATCACGTTAAGAAGATTAATGAGTCAGAGATTTAAGGCTTTCGGATACAGAATGTTATTTTCGAGATGAACATGAATGTGCAGATCATCTTCAAATTGCTTCAGCATTTTAAAGGCTACCTGGTAGGAATTGCACCCATCTTGTGGAACCATATAGCCGTCAGTTAGTTCATTTATTTTATCCATTGCCCCGCCGGCAAATTCATGTTCCTTGCTCATCCGGGCAATTTCCGAGTTAATGATGGACTGCAATTCATACGTATTGTTTTGAACTGCCGATTTAATGGCCGGAAACAAAACTTCTTCCTCTTTTTGAAGATGCTGCTGAAGCTCGCGGCTGATTTCCTCAAAGAGCTTCGCAACTTCCACAAGTTCGGGATGATTTTCACCATGTACTGAAGCGATTTTTTTGGTGTAATAACCCAGGTCAGGCAAAGTTTTAAGAACATATTTATGGTGGGTATTGATAATATAATCCGCCAGGAAACCCGGCTCCCAGTCCTTGAAATTTACATTCGAAAGGGCAGGTGACTGCCCGATGGCCTGCAACTCGTCCTTAATGGATTTCAGATCAATGTTTTTTTCCCTGCATGCCTGTTCAAGCGTTTTCTTTCCGCCGCAGCAAAAGTCGATCCCTGCATGCTTAAATACCTCGGCTACCCTGAAGTCCTCCGTTACCAGCTCTCCGAGCAAGGCGTTCTCATATGAATTTTGTATCATGGCTATTTTGTTTTAATATCATGGGACAAATATATATATTTATTTTATTAAAAGACAAAAAGGTCTTTTTGTAATTTAAATTATTTTTCCTATTTTTGTCTGACCAATATCCACATTTTCATGTTTAACAAAGAAACAGAATATGCCCTCAGGGCCCTGGTTTATATTCAGTCGCAAAATACGCTCGGCCGTTGGCCTGGCATTGTCGAAATAACACGGGAAATCGAAGCGCCCACTTTCTACACTGCCAAAATCCTGCAGCGTATGGTAAGGCATGGCTTTCTGCAATCTCAGAAAGGAAAAGGCGGAGGATTCTATTTTGAAAAAGACCAGGCTTCACTTCCTATAAGGGAAATTGTAAAAGCCATTGAAGGGGATAAAACGTTTAAAGGCTGCAGCTTTGGATTAAAACATTGTGATGCCGACAATCCGTGTCCGTTGCATGAACAGTATGCTCCCATTCGGAATGCCATCCAGCAGTTGTTGTCGGATGAAACCATACAGACGATGGCAGAAAAATTTAAACCAAAAACATTGATAGCATGAGTGAATTAATCAACAACTCCCAAAAAAGAAAAGAATTGCTCAAACATATGATCCTGCAGCTTCATGCGGGTGAAGCACCTGACCTGGTGCGTAAAAGGCTGGTGGAATTGCTGAAGAACATTCCCTATGATGAAGTGGTGGAAGTGGAACAGGAATTGATCTCCGAGGGTCTGCCCGAAGAAGAAGTGCTGCAATTCTGCGACCTGCATACCATGGTGCTGGAAGGTCATATTGATCAATCCGGTGCAAAATCAATTCCGCCAGGGCATCCGGTGGATACGTTCAGGAAAGAAAACCGGGAACTCGAAAAAGTCGTGGCTGCCACCGACCTGTTGCTGGGCCAGGTTTCGTATATAAAAGACGGACAGGTTAAGGAACTCTTTCTGAAGCTACATGCACGTTTCAATGAACTGATGGACGTTGACAAGCATTATAAACGGAAAGAATACCTGCTGTTCCCGTTCCTGGAAAGATACGAAATCACGGGCCCCCCGAAAGTGATGTGGGCCAAGCATGATGAAGTCAGGGAGAAACTAAAGGCCGCTCTCGAGATCGTATCAGCGCCGGATGTAATAAGCGCCGACGAAGCCAGGACAGCTGCAGAACTTGTTTTGGACCCTGCCATTCGCGGCATTCCGGATATGATCATGAAAGAAGAAGAGATCCTGTTTCCCATGTGTATGGATAAGCTTACCGATGCGGACTGGTATGCTATCGATCAGCAGACCATGGAATTCGGGTACTGCCTCTATGATCCGCAGGTTTCCTGGAAACCGGATGGATTTATCGCGGGCGAAGTGGTCTACAATACGAAGAATTCGATTCAGCTGTCTACCGGGAGTTATGATATCAATGAACTGGAGGCTCTCTTTAAATCGCTGCCCCTTGATATCACTTTCGTAGACAGGAATGACAAAGTCAAATTTTTCAGCCTGGGTGCCGAACGTATTTTCACCCGCAACAGGGCTATCCTGGGAAGAGATGTTCGTATGTGCCATCCGCCGTCAAGTGTGCATGTTGTGGAACAAATACTGGCCGATTTCAAAAGCGCCAGGGAAAACAGTGCTGCTTTCTGGATCAATATGCAGGGGCGGTTCATTTACATCGAATACTTTGCTCTTCGTGGGAGCGATGGTGAATACCTGGGTACAGTGGAGATAACCCAGGATCTTACCCACCTCCGCAAACTCGAAGGAGAGCAACGGCTTCTGTCCTATAATAAAAAAGAAAAGGAATGACTTCCGCTAACCTGATCATAACACCAAGAACTAAAGTTGGAGAACTGCTGGATGCATATCCGCAGCTCGAGGAAATTTTGCTTGAATTATCGCCGGCTTTTGCCAAACTGAAAAATCCCATCCTGCGAAAAACGGTGGCCCGGATTGCTACCCTTCAGCAGGCAGCCGCGGTAGGTGGCCTTAAAACCGATGAGTTGGTGAACCGTCTGAGAAAGGAAGCCGGACAGAACGAAGTGACGGATGAAAATGGCGGGGAAATGTATCTTGTGAAGACAGAACCGGATTGGTTTGACAACACCAAAATCAGCCTCCGTTTCGATGCTTCCCCTGTGATCAGCTCAGGGGGCAGCCCATTGCAGGAAATCCTCGCACTGTCAAACAAGCTCGGATCCGGCGAAATCCTTGAAGTCACCACACCGTTCATCCCCGCCCCTGTAATCGATTTATTAAAGGAAAAAGGATTCCGGGTGTTTTCGATAAAAAATGAAAATATGATCTTAAATTATTTTTCTATACCCTTCAAGGGTGCCACCCTTGAAGGGTGCCACCCTTGAAGGGTCTAATCCTGGCTCCGGGGTATGGTAAACGTAAATGTCGTCCCCTTACCCTCTTCGCTGGTAACGGATATTTCACCCCCGTTTTTCAATATGAATTCCTTGCAGATCAATAACCCGAGTCCGCTTCCCTTCTCACCCCGTGTACCGGTAGTGGATTTTTTGTGATCAATTTCGAATATACGTTCCCTGATCTTTGCCGGAATTCCTGACCCTGAATCGGAAATACTTATTTCGAGGTGATTGTTTTCCGGCTTTATGACGGCCTTTATCTCCCCTTTTTCGGTAAATTTTACGGCATTGCCCATTAAATTCCGAACAACTGTACTGATCATGTTGTAATCAGCGAATACTTTGGCATTTACGGGTAAATCCTTGCTGAACCTGATTGTCTTTTCTTCAAATTTTTCTTTGATCAGGGCATAATTCGTATCAAATACCTCCTCCATGTCAACAACCTCAGGGTGAAAACGTATGTTTCCGGTTTGGGTGCTGGCCCATTCCAAAAGATTTTCAAGCAATACGTATATCCTTCGTGATGAATCATGAATTGTTTCAATGAATTCAAGTTTCTTTGCATCTGTCAATTCCTTGAAATCCTCGATAAGCAATTCCGAAAAACCCAGGATCGAATTGAAAGGATTCTTCAAATCATGGGCAATTATGGAAAAGAATTTATCCTTGGTGGCATTAAGGATCGTCAGTTTTTTGTTGTTTTCTTTCAGACTTTCGTCCTGCTGCAGGATCATCTCCTGTTTCTGCATCAGCTCCGAGGTCTTTATGGCTACAAGCTCTTCAAGCCTTATTTTTTGATTCTTCAGCCGGTTCATCCGCGAATAAAAGAAAAACGCCAGGATGAAGGCTGCCAGGGAAAAGGCTATAGACCTGAACCACCAGGTTGCCCACCAGGGCGGTAATATTATTATCCGCAAAGAGGTTTCATTTTCATTCCATATACCATCGTTGTTCGTTGCCTTCACCTTAAAATAATATGTACCCGGGTCGAGATTGGTATAGGTGACATATCGCCGGGAAGCGTCGGTGCTATTCCATTCCGTCTCGAATCCTTCCATGATATACTTGTATTGATTTTTCTTCGGATGGTTATAATTGATGGCGGCGAAGGAAAGAGAGAAAACCGATTGTCTCCAGTTCAGTTTTAATTCCTTTTCCTCGCTGATATGCTTGGGAAATTGAGCTCCCGGCCCGGCATATATAACCGGTTTATTGAATATCGTTAAATCGGTAATGTAAACAGGGGGAATAAACCGGTTGTCCTCCATGCTGTCGGGGTTAAATGAATTGAATCCGTTGTAACCGCCAAAGTATATTTCCCCTTTACGTGTTTTTAAGAATGACTGCTGGTAAAACTGGTCGCCCTGCAGTCCATCCTCTTTTGAATAATTCCGGAATTTGCCGGCGGATCTTTCAAAGCGGCTTATCCCGCTGTTGCTTGAAATCCAGAGGTTACCCTGGTTATCTTCGGTTATCGCATGAATTCTGTTGTTGGGCAGCCCGTTCGTTATATCGTATGAGCTAATAATCCGGCCTTCACTGTCGCACCGGAACATTCCTTTTGTATTGGTGCCAACCCATAGATTTCCGCTCCTGTCTTTATAAAAAGCTCCAATATCATTATCCGGAAAATAAAACACTTTAAACGTGCCGGAAAGGCTATCATAGAGATTAAGTCCATTCTGAGTACATACCCACATCTTGTTCTCGTGGTCCTCAAAAAAGAACCAGCTGTTGTCACCGCTGATTGATTTATGCTGCCCGGACCTCGATCTGAATCGTTTCACTACCCCTTTTTTTACATCGAACAAATCGATACCCGTATTATAAATGCTTATCCACAGAATGCCGTTATGGTCCTGGGAAAGCTTATAAATAGTTTTGCCCGATATGCTGGACGAATCCTTTGAATTGGGCATATAATGAACAAACCGGCCGGTTTTCCGGTCATATTTGTTCAGCCCCGCATCCCAGGTTCCAATCCACATATTGTGATCCCTGTCCTCTGCAATTCCCCTGATCACATTCCCGCTGATGCTATTGGGGTTGGACGGATCATGCTTGAATAAAGTGAAATTTCCGGTGGCAGGATCATACACATTTACTCCACCACCATCCGTGCCAATCCAGATACATCCTGAATGATCCTCGCAAAAGCAACCGGTAAAATTGTAGGAGAGCGACTTTGGATTATTGCCATTATGGACAAAAAGGTTAAACCTTTCTTTTTTTGGATTATAATAATTGAGTCCTCCCCCGGAGGTTCCTATCCAAATAATGCCTTCCCTGTCTTTGTATAAACACCATATTCCATTGTTATTCAGTCCATTTTCTTTCGTTTCATCGTATTGGATATATTCGAAGGTTTTAGTCTTCTTATCGAAGCGGTTAATCCCTCCCTGATCCACTGCAAGCAACAAATAACGGTCGTCTTCCGGAAGAATATCAAGTACTATGCTCTGATTGGTCCCCCTGCCATCGGCCAGGGAACCAAAATGTTCAAACTTTTCAGTTACAGGGTCAAATGAGAAGAACCCGTTTCCATCGGTTGAAATCCAGATTTTATCCTCATGATCAATGAAAATACTTTTATAATAATTGTTTCCAAAATCCACAGACGGATCCTCAAATAATGTAAACTGGCCTGTATTGGGATCAAAACGGCGTATTCCCCCTGTAAGAGAAACAATCCAGATAAATCCCTTCGAGTCAACGCCGATCATTTTAGAAGGGCGGGGATTCAAATAATTTTTTCCTTTTTCAAACGGGTAACGAACAAATGTTTGTGTAGCCGGCAGGTATTTATTGAGGCAGTTTCCGTCTGTAATTGTCCAGAGATTATTTTCCTTGTCTTCTGCGATTCCGGTAATACAATTGCTGCTTAAGCTATTTTCATCTGCAGGATCATTTTTGAATACCCTGAAATTATCCTTTTCCCTGTCATATAAATTCAAGCCATTATAGGTTCCAAACCAGAGTTTTTTATAACTGTCTTCGTATATGCATGTTAAAATGTCATTGCTTATGGCACCGAATGTTTTATCCCCGTGCCTGTATCTCTTAACCTGGTAACTGTCGAATTTGTCAAGTCCCACATCAGTTCCCATCCAGAGATAGTCTTTGCTGTCCCTGTAAATGCAGCGGATACGGTTACTCGATAAACCGTCATTTATTGTAAGGTGTTCAAATCTGGTATATGTTGTCTGTGCCTGCAGACCTAAGGTCAGGCAGAAACAGACGAATACTGCAGGAAAAAGTACAATACAGCGTTTTATGTTCCTATGGTCAGGGGCTCTAATCAATTTATCTTACCTTTTTCTGAAAATTTGCGATATACAATATTTATTCTTTTTACGCCGAACACGGTGTAAAGATTCATCCTGGTTGTATTAATTGACTAATTGGTGGTTTTGTTATGTCAGTTGTCATGAATGGAAATGGATGAAATGATTAATTTTATGTGCATATTCCAACTATATGAAAAGAGCAATCCTAGTATCAGGCTGCATGCTGTTTGCCGCCAACCTTTTTTCACAACGTAACCTGTTTACCCCGAAATGGAATGAAGCTACCCTTGATAAAGCCATTGTAGAGCGATGGCAGCCGTTTCCCGTGTATGCTGACAGAGCGGGCTGGAACTCTCTTCCGGGCGATATTTGTGAAAATGTTATTCACGATGCCGAAAAACTGATCGGTAAACCCTATGATTTTCTTCCTCTTACCGAATACCTGGGTTTCGTTCGCGACGGTAACCGCAACCGGTATGAAAAGATATATTTTGGCCGGCGTTCCCAGCTGCTTCAGGTTCTAACGGCTGAATGCATGGAGGGGAAGGGGAGGTTCACGGATGATATCCTGAATGGAGTATGGGCTCTTTGCGAGGAATCATCGTGGTGCCTTCCGGCACACATCGGACAGGCAAAGGGAGTACCGGATCCTTCCCAACCCGTGGTTGACCTTTTTGCTGCTGAAACCGCCGCCATGCTGGCCTTTACAAATTATCTTTTCGGGAGCGAACTGGCCAGGTCTTCTCCATTACTTGAGAAACGCCTTCGCGATGAAGTTCAATCCAGGGTTTTACTGCCTTTCCTTGAAAAAGAGGATTACGGATGGATGGGATTGCAGGGACAAACCGTTAATAACTGGAATCCGTGGATCCTGTCTAACATATTTGCTTCCGCACTGCTAGTTTCAGATACCCGGGAAAGTGAAGTTAAAACGATTGCCAAAGCCATGCGTTGCCTCGATAGTTTTACAAATGGTTATCCGGCCGACGGAGGCTGTGATGAGGGACCGGGATATTGGGGAAGAGCCGGGGGATCCCTGTTTGATTGTCTTGAAACCCTGTTTTCTGCCAGCGATGGAAAGATCAATTATTACAACGATCCGCTTATAAAAAATATAGGCGGTTTCATCTATAAAGCCTATATCAACGTTCCCTGGTATATCAACTTTGCAGATGCTCCCGCTCAGATACAGCCTGACGCCTTCCTCGTGTTTAACTACGGCCAGCGCATTAACGATCCGGTATTGAGTGCGTTCGGCGCCCAGCTCTATTTCACACAAAAATTCTCCGTGGCAAACCGCCTGCAGAGTCCCGGAAGAAGTTTGCCGCAGTTGTTTGGACTTCAGAAAATTATTTCGGCCGAAAAAGCCTGGCCCGGGTTAAGGGATACCTGGCTTCCCGATATACAGGTAGTGTCAGCCAGAACAAAAGACGGATCGCCGTCCGGATTATTCCTGGCCGCCAAGGGAGGCCACAATGCGGAAAGCCATAATCACAATGACGTTGGAAATTTCATGGTGTATTATGACGGACAGCCGGTTATCATTGATGCCGGCGTAGGGGCTTATACGGCCAAAACCTTCAGCAACGAGAGATACACGATCTGGTCCATGCAGTCCCAATTCCACAACCTTCCTACTATTAATGGTTTTATGCAGGAAGCAGGGCGAAATTATGCCGCTGATCATCCGGATTATCTTTCAGATGATGCCAGGGTGCGTTTTTCCCTGGGCATGGCGGGTTGTTACCCGAAGGATGCCTCAATAGAAAAATGGAGACGTACAGTTGAATTTGAACGGGGTAACCAGATTTCCGTTACCGATTCATTCAAATTAAAGGAGCTGAAAGGTACTACATGCTGGAATTTTCTCACTTGCTTGAAACCGAAAATCAAGGAAGACGGTACGATTGTTCTTTTGGAAAACGGAATGTATAAAACCGGCCGGGAAATGATTTTTCAATATCCTGCCAGGGACCTTGATGTGCAGATCCTGCAGGTGACGATCAGGCCGGAGGATGGGTATGTTTGGAAGACGGATCTTTACCGTATTGTTCTTACGCCTGTATCGATGAAAGTCGAGGGTTCATATCAGTTTATATTCAGGTAATTAACGGCAACTCGTCCATGAAACCAACGATATCAGCACAATCAGGAACTTTTGAATCAAGCGATGTGATATTTCTCATTGAGCCTTTGCCGGAAAACAGCGGACGAAAGATTGAACTGACTTCCACTGTCTTTCACCAGTATGGCGAGAGCTTCCGGAAAATAGTGGTTGAAATGCTCGACCAATTTGAAATGACAGATATCCATCTCATTGCAAAAGACAAGGGTGCTCTTGAACCAACAATCAAAGCCCGGTTGGAAACCGCCATACGGCGGTCGCTGGGTGAACACGAAAATACAATTACCCCGGCAAAATGAAGAAATACAGGAAAAGAAGGACGATGCTGTACATTCCCGGGAACAATCCGGCAATGATCCAGCAGGGCGGCATTTATGGGGCCGACAGCATATTGCTGGACCTGGAAGACGCTGTGGCAGTGGGCCAGAAAGATTCAGCCCGCATACTTGTAAGAAATATGATTAAGGCAGTCGATTTTTACGATACGGAGGTATGTGTGCGGGTAAACCATCTCAGCACTCCCTTTGGTTTAAGGGACCTGGAGGAGATTGTCCCCTTGCAGCCATCCGCCATCCGCTACCCTAAAACCGAATCGGCACTGGAGGTGATCAATCTGCTGCGTATTGTGGAAGAGATAGAAGAAAGGCACGGGCTTCCGCACAACAGGATGACCATTCATGCTATGATTGAAACTGCCATGGGAGTTCAGAATGTATTTGAGATCGCCAGCAAATTTATCCGGATAGATGCAATTACCGTAGGCGGACAGGATCTGACAGCGGATATGAATATTATCTATACACCCGACGGAGCAGGGATTGATTTCGCCCGCAAGAGGATTGTTATGGCTGCTAAAGCCAGTCATATCGACGTGCTCGACACAATTTTCCCGGATGTAAATGATGAAGCAGGGCTGCGCCTGGAAACCGAGTATGCCAAAAAAATAGGATTTACCGGCAAGGCGGTGATCAATCCGCGGCAGATCGATATTGTACATGAGGTTTATACGCCTACCGAGGAGGAGATCCGGAAAGCATTCAGGATAGTGAAGGAGTTCAGGGCCAATGCAGCGGCAGGGATCGGGGTTTTTGCCATTGACGGCAAAATGATCGATGCCCCCATTGTCAGCCGGGCCGAATACATTCTGAAACTGGCGAATGTTGAAATTAAGAATACAAATGATCCACACGATTAATTGAATAGTATGTTAAACAGTCTGGGCAGAGATATCCCTGAATATATTGCAGGCATAGGAGACCTTGAACCTTTCCAGGGTGCATTGACAAAACTTCGCAAGGGATGGATGGATGAACCCACCATTCCCGCCCCGAACAAGGCCTATCTGCCTCACCAGAGCAAGTTGTGCAGTTCGCTGGAGGAGGCGATCGTCAGAAGCAATCCCCGAAACGGGATGACGGTATCCTTCCACCATCACCTGAGGAATGGAGATAACCTGCTCGTGAAAACCCTCAACATCCTTCATGAAATGGGGATAAGGCAGATTACACTGGCTTCTTCCTCATTAAATGAATGTCATGATCCAATTCTTCCCTATTTTAAAGACGGAACAATAACCCGCATATATTCCTCCGGCATCAGGAGCCAGCTTGGACAGGCTATCGCACGGGGCATACTGGATATTCCGGTGGTGATTCAGTCGCATGGCGGTCGCGTACGCGGAATCCATACGGGCAAGATCCAGATTGACCTCGCGGTTATTGCCGCTTCTGCTGCCGATATTGAGGGCAATGCAACCGGCACCCATGGAAATTCGGCTTTTGGCTCCATCGGCTATGCCATGATTGATGCCCGTTATGCGAAACAGGTTGTGGTGGTAACGGATAACCTCGTGGAATACCCATGCATACCGCTATCTATTTCCCAGAATTTTATTGACCATGTGGTATTGGTTGATTCCATCGGTGACCCGTCAAAAATCGCTACCGGCACCACACGTATCACAAATTCGCCCATGGACCTCCGTATTGCCAAACTGGCAGCCGAAGTGATCGAAAATTCGGGCTTTTTTATACCAGGCTTCTCATTCCAGGTGGGGGCAGGCGGCGCATCTCTGGCGGTTGCAAAATTCATCCGCGACAAGATGAAAGCCAAAGCCATCAAGGGAAGCTTTATGCTTGGAGGCATCACTTCCTATTGCGTGGACATGCTCAATGAGGGACTTTTTGAAACCATCTTTGATGTGCAGTCCTTTGATGCGGTGGTGAGCAATTCCCTGCTGAATAACCGCCGGCACATCGAAATTCCGGCTGCCCTGTATGCCAATCCCTTCAATTGCGGCTGCATCACAAATAAACTCGATGTAGTTGTGCTGGGGGCCCTTGAAATTGATGTTGAATTCAACGTGAATGTGATCACAGGATCGGAAGGATATGTGAGAGGAGCATCCGGCGGCCATTCCGATACCGCCTCAGGCGCAAAGCTCACTGTCGTAGTGTGTCCTTCCTTCCGGGGAAGGATACCGATTATAAAAAAAAGGGTGCATACAGTTGTGACACCCGGCGAAACAGTTCATGTACTGGTTACGGAACGCGGGATATGTGTAAATCCGTTGTATAAAGACCTTGAATCCAGCCTCCGAAAAGCCGGATTGAATATAAAGGATATTCACGACCTGGAAATTGAAGTGGACAAGATAACCGGAATACCGGGACCCCTGATCTATACGGATAAAATTGTGGGAATTGTTGAATACAGGGACGGAACAATCATCGACGTCATCCGCCAGATTGTGGAGAAGTAAATTAATCGTTTGGGATCTTTAATTGGATGGATACAGGACCGCTTCAGAAAATTTTGGCTGCAAGGGATGCAAGATCGTTGCTGCGAAAAGGATTTTCCCTTCGCAACCTCCCCTCATTAAGCCTCAGTCTCAATATTCCGGGCTACCCGAAAAGCAATGAGATCATCCATCGATTCTTCCTCTATTGCCTGGATGATTTAAAAATTTTCATCACAGCCCGCCTTTTATGCCCGGATGAAAATGAAGCCGTTCTCCAACAGGATGAAGCGGGTGATTTTTATATAGCTCCATTTTCCACGGGGCAAATCTCTCCCGTGGAAATAAAAAAAATCGGTGAGGATTTTGAACAGTCCCATGCCTGGGGTAGGTTTATTGATGTGGATGTCACTGACAACACAGGAATGCCTGTACCTTCGGGTAAATCCAAACCCTGCTTTTATTGCAATGAATATCCGGCTGATCATTGCAGGCGACAAATGAGACATGATACCGATGAATTGAAGGATTTCATGTTTGGAAGAATGAAAGCCTATTGCCGGCAGCAACGGGAAATATCGATCAGCAGGACCCTTTCCTCCCTGGCTCTTCAATCCATTTTATGCGAAATTTCCCTTACCCCGAAGCCGGGACTGGTGGATAAATTCAGCAACGGAGTTCACAAAGACATGAATTACAGTACGTTCATAATTTCAACGGCGGCAATTTCGGGCTATTTTAATGAACTGGTACGGGCTGGTTTTTCCTTTGGCGAAAACGACATGACAAAAGCGCTCCCGGCAATCCGGAATATCGGGTTGCGAATGGAAAGGACCATGTTTGCCGGCACAAGCGGGGTAAATACCCAGAAAGGAATTATTTTCCTGATGGGGTTATCGCTTTTCACTTCGGGATACCTTTTTGCCCATGAAGATATTTTTGGAATAGAGAAATTCAGAAAAATCGTTAAAGATATTTGCAAAGATTTAACATACAGGGAACTGGAAGACATCGGGCGACCCTCCGCAACTCATGGTGAACAGGTATATCGCAGCCTGAAATTTGCCGGGGCTCGCGGGGAAGCGGAAAACGGATTTCCCCTGGCTTTTGATTTTGGCCTGCCGGAACTGTTTAAACACCATGAGCTGAATGATCCGGTATTGCTGCGTTCTTTTCTTGTCATCGCGGCAAACAATAACGACACCAACATCCTCTTCCGCAGCAGCGAAAAAGTTCTAAGTCAGTTCAAAGAACTTTCACGCGAGGCATTTGAAACGGGAAATATGGATTCCCTGATGGAATTCTGCATGAAAGAGAAAATATCGCCGGGTGGCTCGGCAGATTTGCTGGCAGTAAGTATTTACTTATATTTACTAATGACTCAATGTTCCGACAATGGATTACTTAATTTCCCAACCTTGATATCATGACTTTCGAAGACACAGATTTCAGGCAGGAAACGATCGATCTTGAAAATCCTTTCGACGTTAAACTGGTAAAGGATTTTCTGACCTCCCTTGGTTTTGATTTCGACAAGTCGGAAGTAGAAAGCACACTCATCGTGCATAACCTGAAAGGAGAGATGGTGGGAACCGGTTCCCACAATGGGCGGATCCTGAAGTATGTGGCCGTGGCTCCCAAATTTCGGGATACAACGGCCTTCGCACTGATTGTTACCGGACTTACTGAAAAGCTCCTGAAGATCTATAAGCATACGTTCGTTTTTACACGTCCCGAAAATTCGATCCGGTTCAGGGGGTTGGGTTACAACGAAATAGCCACTGCCCCGCCCCTTTTTACTGTTCTGGAGTTTGGCTTTGAATCAATTTATACGTATCAGAATTACCTCAAAACTATTGCGGTTCCTTCCACATCAAGTGAAATAGCCGGAATTGTCGTCAATTGCAATCCGTTTACAAACGGCCACCTGTTTCTTATTGAAAAAGCCGCTGCCGAAAATGAGATCGTTTACCTGTTTGTTGTGGAGGAAGAAAGATCGGCCTTTTCATTTAACATCCGGTGGGAACTAATCCGAAAGGGGATCAGGCACCTGAAAAATGTAGTCATGGTGCGGGGCGGCATGTATGTGGTTTCAGGAGCGATCTTTCCTTCCTATTTTCTCAAATGCGAGGAACTGAACGACGTAATGCAGAAACAGGCCGAACTGGATGTCACCATATTTGCCCGGTACATTGTTCCAACTCTGGATATCAAAAAAAGATATGTAGGAACCGAAGTTTACTGCAAAACAACGGAAGCCTATAACAATGCCATGAAAGCTATTTTACCCCGCTATGGCGTATCCGTGATAGAAATTGAACGGAAATCGGCGGGCGATTCAGCAACGGATACACCCAATTACATCAGTGCATCCAAGGTAAGGCAAGCCATTAAGGAAGATCGTCTGCAGGAAGTTCTGGATTTCCTGCCGGATTCCACCCACGAATTCCTGCTTTCGGATGAATCAGCCCCGGTTCGTGCAAAGATCAAAGCCGGAAAGGGCAGACACTGATAGGGACGAGGGACGAGGGACAAGGGACAAGGGACAAGTCAGCCCGCACCGCATACAGCTTGATTTCCAGATATCCCGCCAGGGATAATCTGTCGGTAGAAAAAAATTTACGATTTATGATTTATGATTTACAATGGAGCGGAAGAGGTTCTGCTACCTGGTATTTATCAACATATGATTTTCCGAAATCCGGGTGATTGTTTCACCTGTCGGGAGATCAATAAGGCAGTCATAATTAAAAATTCAAAGTTAAGAATTTACGTTTATATTTGTATTTTTGTGTTTTTATGATTAAATCGAATAAAAACAAATTTTTCATACCGGATGCCTGTGCAGCACATACAACTTAAATAATGAATAAGATATGTTAGCAAATCAACGAAGAGAAGTCATTCTTGATATGATTAAAGAAGATGGGCACATCAAAGTGGCCAAATTAAGCACCTTGCTAAAAGTAACCGAAGTGACTATCAGGCAGGATCTTGAAAAGCTTGAAGCCGAGGGTTTTCTGATCAGGGAACACGGCGGTGCCTACCTGAAAAATGTAGACAAACAAGTTAAAAGCATCCAACTCCATAATCAGAATAACCTGAACGAGAAAAAAGCAATAGCCCGAATTGCGCTTGATATGATTGAAGATGGCGACACCATAATACTTGATTCCGGCTCAACCACTACAGAAATTGCCAATCTGATTCACAACTTCAAGAACCTTACCGTAATTACCAATGCACTGAATATCGCCTTTATCCTGGGAGGTGAACCCGGTATTAACCTGATTGTAACCGGTGGAGAATTCAAGGCCCCAACACTTTCCCTGACAGGACAAAAGGCTGCCGATTTTTTCCAGAACCTTCATGTTGATAAGCTATTTCTGGCCACGGCAGGTTTTACGTTGAAATCAGGGTTAACTTATCCCAGTATAAGCGATATATGTGTGAAACGCGCAATGATTGAATCGGCGGATGCCGTTTATCTTGTAGCTGATTCAACAAAAATTGGAAAAAACTCCTTTGCAAGCCTGGGCGCTCTGTCGCTAATTGATTACCTAATTACAGATTCGAAAGTAAACGAAAACGACCTGGCCATATTCAAACAACACGATATAAAATACCACATTGCAAATGAAGTATAGGTGTTGTCTTTATTTAATCCAGTATCATACAGGACCGCTGTTACACATAATTATCTTTTTATTATTTTCTTTTATTTTCGTTTATTTTTGCTTTTTTACAATAATTGATTATTTTTGATTTCAATTATTTTCAAAAAAGCTAAAAAAGATATGACATTGGTGATTACCCGACCAGCAAAACTTATAATCCAGTTTTGGAGCATTCGTGAGCACATTCCTTTTTAATCCAATTTTCATGGCCTTCCCGGTTGAAGGAAAACAGGTAAAAATGAGTGAATATTTCAAAGGATCCCTTTCCACCCATTTCATAGAAATTTTAGGCGGATCAATCTGGATGCTTGGAATGGTGGTCAGTTTTATGTCGGTTGGAGCAGCCGGACCGGCAATTTCATATGCGCTTAGCAAGGCAGCCCCTGTTATCGCTATTCTTTGGGGCGTTCTGGATGCTTGGAATGGTGGTCAGTTTTATGTCGGTTGGAGCAGCCGGACCGGCAATTTCATATGCGCTTAGCAAGGCAGCCCCTGTTATCGCTATTCTTTGGGGCGTTCTGGTGGAAAGAGTTCAGGGGTGCTCCAAAAGGAACCAATGGCATACTGCTCAGTATGTTTATTTTATACCTGGCAGGATTAGTATTAATTACAACGGCAAAAGCCTAATTCATTATTGATGTTACAACAGGCAAATCTTTGCGCGAGTCTTCCTGATAAAAAGGCAACACATATCAGGAAACGTATTCTTGAGATTATTTATGGTGCGAAAGGGGGTCATTTAGGCGGATCACTTTCCTCGGTCGACATTTTGACAAGCCTCTACTTTTCCGTTTTAAGGGTTGATCCCAAAGACGCAAAACTTAAACATCGCGACCGGTTTATTTTAAGTAAAGGCCATTCCGTGGAAGGTTTGTATTGTGTGCTTGCCGAGGCGGGTTTTTTACCCGATGAATGGCTGAATAGTTATGGTAAATTCCGGTCAATTCTTGCCGGGCACCCTACCGTAAAGGTACCTGGCATTGAGTTATGCAGTGGGGCTTTGGGTCATGGCCTGTCTGTAGGCGTTGGAATGGCCCTGGCAGCCAGAATGGAAAATGAGGGAAGCCGGGTCTTTGTATTAATGGGCGATGGAGAACAGGGTGAAGGATCGGTTTATGAAGCGGCTATGTCGGCCAGCCATTATAAACTCGACAACCTGGTTGCCATCATCGATCGAAACAATCTTCAAATAAGCGGTAATACCGAGGATGTAATGGCCATTGACCCATTAAAAGAACGTTGGGAAAGTCTGGGCTGGATAACCCTGTCGTGCGATGGACACAATATTGGTCAGTTGAACAGTATTTTTCAATCCATACCGGTACAAAAAGGGAAACCTCACCTGGTAATTGCCCAAACAATAAAAGGCAAAGGTATTTCCTTCATGGAAAACCAGTCAAAATGGCATCACCGTGTACCCAATGCAGAACAGTTTGCCCTGGCCATAAAAGAATTAGAATAGATAACCTTACAATATCTGAAATATTAGTTTTACTATATGAGTCAACCGGACAAAAAATCAAGACCCTGCAGAAACGCATTTACAGCTACTTTGCTGGAGCTGGCAAAGAATGACAGCAATATAATAGCAGTCACCTCCGATGCAAGGGGTTCGGTTACACTCGATCAGTTTGCAGACGAATTGCCAAAACAATTCATTGAAGTGGGCATTGCGGAGCAAAATGCGATTGGGGTAGCGGCAGGTTTGGCGTCCTTCGGTAAGAAAACTTTTGTTTGCGGTCCTGCATGTTTCTATTCTACCCGTAGCCTGGAACAGATTAAAGTAGATGTCGCTTATTCAAACAACCCGGTTAAAATAATCGGCGTGAGCGGAGGAGTGAGTTATGGCGCATTGGGAAGCACTCACCATAGCTTGCACGATATTGCCGTTATGCGTACTTTTCCGGGCCTGCACATCGTTTTCCCATGTGATGCGGAACAAACCATTGAACTTACGCGCTTATTGGCTGATTATCCTCACCCGGTTTATGTGCGGATGGGCCGTGGGGCTGTTCCCGATGTTTATTTAAACAGGCCCGTTCAATTCCAAATTGGAAAATCAATAACCCTTTTGGAAGGGAAAGACCTGACAATTATCGGAACCGGAGAAACTGTTTATCACTGCTGCGAAGCCGGGAAATTATTAAAAGAAAAAGGAATTGATGCCCGGGTTATTGATATGCATACCTTAAAACCGCTTGACGTCGAAGCGATTGAAAAAGCGGCACTGGAAACAGGCAAAATAATCACTGTTGAAGAACATAGCATTTATGGTGGATTGGGTGCATCGGTGGCCGAAGTTGTTTCTCAAAGCAATCCTGTACCGGTTAAGATAATTGGGATCCCCGATGAGAATGTGGTAAACGGAACTTCACATGAACTTTTTGAATATTATGGCATAAGCAAAGAAAATATAGCAAAGGAAGCTATTTCACTCACAAATAAATATAGTCACCATACATAAGCTGTTCATTAAAATGAATTTAATATCCTAAAAATTTCTGAACTATGAAAAAACTTCTTGCTTTACTGATGATTCTGTTCTTCCCTCTTCTATTGCCTGCCCAATCCTGCGAAAAATGGAAAGTATTTGAAATTACATTGAAAGGCGATAAAACAGGTAATCCTTTTATTGATGTTACTCTGAGCGCCCGGTTTTCTCTAGGCAATGAAGTAAAAACTGTAGCGGGATTTTACGATGGTGACGGAGTATATAAAATCCGCTTTTCACCAAATATCGAAGGTAACTGGGAATATGAAACCCATAGCAACCAGAAAAAATTGAACGGGAAGAAAGGCAAATTTCTGTGTATTCATCCCTCAACGGCGAATCACGGCCCTGTTATGGTAAAAGATACTTTCCATTTTGCCTATGCAGATGGAAAACCTCACTATTCATTTGGTACCACTTGCTATGCCTGGGTACACCAGGGAGACAGTCTTGCCCAATTAACCCTGAAAACTCTCTCTCACGGATACTTCAACAAAATACGCATGTGTATATTTCCAAAAAGTTACGACTGGAACAAAAATGAACCATTGCTTTATCCTTTTGAGGGAAAGCCTTTGACTGAATGGGACTACTCGCGTTTTAACCCGGCTTATTTTCAGAACATTGAAAAACGAATTGCCCAGCTTGATTCTCTCGGCATTGAAGCCGATTTAATTGTATTTCATCCATACGATCGTTGGGGCTTCAGTAAAATGGACAGAAAGACCGATGACCTTTACATTAATTATATCATTGCCCGATTTGCTGCATACAAAAATGTATGGTGGAGCATGGCTAACGAATTTGATTTTATGAAGGAAAAGAAGATGGACGATTGGAACCATTATATAAAAATGTTCGCTGACAACGATCCATATAACCGGTTAAGAGGAATTCATAACGGCAGTGTTTGGTACGACCATACCAATCCGCTCATCACCCATGCCAGCATTCAAAATGAAGATACCCAAAGGGCCAAAGAATTAAGGGAAAAGTACAAGAAACCCGTCATTTTTGATGAATGCCGTTATGAAGGCAATATTCCCTGGTCGTGGGGAGATCTTACGCCGGAAGAAATGGTCAACAAATTTTGGCGCGGGGTAACCAACGGAGGCTTTGTGGGACATGGTGATACGTATGTGACCGAGCAACCGCTGCAATGGCCGGATAAGTCCTCGGATGTGCTTTGGTGGTCCAAAGGTGGTGTGATGAAAGGCAATAGCCAGGACAGGATTAAATTTCTGAGACAAATCATCGAATCTTCTCCCGGTTCTTTGGATCCGGTAAGCATTTTTGAATGGTGGATGCCTTATTCTGCAGTCAGTTATAAGGATGAGTTTTACCTGGTTTATTACAATATGGATCAACCCCGAAGTCAAATTGTGAATTTACCCGCAAATTCAACATACAGGATTGAAATCATCGATGCATGGAATATGACCATTACCCCGGTTACCGGGGAATTTAGGGGAAAAACGCTGGTGCAGCTACCTCAAAAACCTTTCATGGCATTACGAATTACAAAAATCCCGTAAACCAATGCGATATATTCTCTCCATAGACCAAAGCACCTCGGCCACAAAAGCAGTTCTATTCGACTCCAAATCACAAATTGCAGCTAAAGCATCGAAGGAACACGGTCAGTTTTACCCAAAGCCGGGTTGGGTAGAACACGATCCGGAAGAGATTTTTAACAATACGGTTGCTACCATTAAGGAATTATCATTTTCCAATCCGGAAAAGAAAATTGTTGCACTTGCCATTACCAATCAACGCGAAACAATAGTGGTCTGGGATTCCACTACCGGAAAGCCGGTATACAATGCCGTGGTATGGCAGTGCAACCGGGGAGCGGACAGGTGCAAACAACTTATTGAAAAGGGTTGGAACAAAGTGGTGCGCCAAAAAACAGGACTTCTTGTTGATCCCTATTTTTCGGCAACAGGGATTAGCTGGATCCTGGAAAATGTTCCGGAAGCAAGGGAGAAAGCCGATAAAGGTAATCTGCGTTTCGGTACCATTGACAGCTGGTTAATTTGGAAACTAACAAACGGCAAAACACATGCAACCGACTATTCGAATGCAAGTCGTACGATGCTTTTCAATATAAATACCCTCGAATGGGATAAAGAAATTATGGCAGAATTGGGCATTCCGGAGAGTATGGCTCCTTCCGTTAAATTTGCAGATGAAACCTTTGGTATAACAAACGTTAACGGGATCTTAAATACCGAAATTCCTATTACGGGTGTTTTAGGCGACTCTCACGCAGCCCTTTTCGGACAGCTTTGTTTTGAACCCGGAATGGGAAAAGCAACTTATGGCACAGGCTCTTCAATAATGATGAATATTGGCAGCCTACCGCTTGAATGTCCTGATGGTTTGGTAACATCTGTGGGGTATGGCCTCAACGGCACCGTAACCTATGTATTTGAAGGAAATATTCACTGTACAGGGGCAACTATTAAATGGCTGCAGGATGATTTGCGATTAATTGAGAATGCATCGGAAACCGAAGTCATTGCACAGCAAGTTACATCAAACGAAGGGGTTTACTTTGTTCCGGCCTTTGCCGGATTAGGAGCGCCCTACTGGAATAACGAAGCCAGGGCAATAATCTGCGGCATGACCCGCGGAACGAAAAAAGCCCACATTGTACGTGCGGCCCTCGAAGCCATTGCTTACCAGGTAAAAGACCTGATCGACCTGATGATTACCCGATCCGGTATTCAATTAAAAGAATTGCGTGTTGACGGAGGACCGGTGAAAAATAACTTCCTGATGCAGTTTCAGGCCGATATACTGCATGCAAATATCAACCGGAGCAATATTCCCGAAGCTTCTGCATTGGGTGTGGCACTGGTAGCAGGTTTATCCACAGGTATATGGAAAAACCGGGAAGAATTAGGCTCCCTGCGTACCGGCGACGATCATATCACTGGAAAAATGGCAAAAAGGGATATTGAAAAACTCTATGAGGGATGGAAAAATGCCGTTAAAAGAGCTTTGTAGAATAAATATTATATTTTAAAAATTTTAAAATCAATACATTATGGCATTCAAGAAGAGATTGACATTCGGGCTGATAGTCGGGACCCGTAACATCTTTAGCTCAAAATTGGCTGCCGAAGCCAGAGAAACCGTGTTAAAAAAAATGGATAAACTGGGTTATGACTATGTGATCCTTCCGACTTCAGAAACACCAACCGGTAATATCGAAACGGTGAAAGATGCCGAAAAGTGCGCTAAATTTTTCAGTGACAACAGGGATAAGATTGACGGAATAATTGTGGTGCTCCCAAACTTTGGGGATGAACTGGGTGTGGTAAATGCCATTAACATGGCGAAACTGAATGTCCCTGTACTTGTGCAGGCTTGCGACGACGACAACGACAAAGTTGATGTTTACAGCCGCCGTGATGCTTTTTGCGGGAAAATTTCGGTATGCAATAACCTGGTTCAATATGGCATTCCATTTACCGACACAACATTTCATACCTACCCAATTGACAGTGATTTATTTGATACTGACCTGAACTATTTCGCAAGCGTTTGCCGTGTTGTAAACGGCTTGTCAAATGCCCGGATTGGGGCAATCGGCAGCCGTCCGGGTGCCTTCCAAACCATGAGGGCAAGCGAAAAACTATTACAGGCATCCGGCATTACTGTTCTTCCGGTAGATCTATCGGAAATTTTTGGTGCAGCCGAAAAAATTGCTGCTAACGACCTGCAGCTAATTAAAAAAATTGAAGAGATAAAAGCATACGGAAGAATACCGTCACGAATTAAAGAAGATAAAATTGCCAGACAAGCCCGGTTTGGAGTAGCCGTTGAAAAATGGATCGACGATAATGGCATTGACGCAACGGCAATACAGTGCTGGGAATCCATACAGAAAAATTATGGATGTGCTTCATGTCTTACCATGAGCATGCTGGGAGAAAAATTTATGCCCAGTGCATGCGAGGTGGATATTGCCGGTGTTGTTTCTATGTATGCCCTGCTGCTGGCTTCAGGAAATCCACCTGCCCTGCTCGACTGGAACAACAACTTCGGTACCGATCGCAACATGTGCGTTTGCACACATTGTAGCAACTATCCTAAAAGCTTTATGAAAAGCGATATCGAAATCTCAACGCTCGACATCCTCGGTACCGTGCTTGGGCATGAAGACACTTTCGGCGCAATCAAAGGGAAGGTAGCTGCCGGGCCATTTTCATTTTTCCGTATTTCCACCAATGATGTGATGGGAACTATACAGGCTTATGTTGGCGAAGGCGAGTTTACTGCCGATCCTTACGGAATGGATGGAGGTATAGCCGTTTCACGCGTTGAAAACCTGCAGCAACTGTTAAAATTCATCTGCAAAAACGGATTTGAACACCATGTTGCCATGAGTCGGGGACTATTCGCCGGAGCTATCGAAGAAGCTGTTGATAATTACCTTGGCTGGGATGTATACAAACACCAATAAAGACATACCAGCAAACGAATAATCACTTTGCCAACTATTTAATTCGGGGTTTATGCAATGCAGCTTTAACCTTAAAAGCCTTTTTAAAGACGGCAATATTGAATTTCTGAAGCATGGGGGATTCTCTTGTCGTATGGTCCGCTTGCCTGAAGATCCTGTAAATGCGATCCGCATCAGAATTTCAACCCCTGAAGTGGAAGTTGAACTTTTGCCATCAAAAGGTTTATCGCTCGGTCAGGCATGGATAAAGGGCAAGCCCGTTTTCTGGGAAGCGCCTGCAAATATTCCGGATACTGAAACAATTGATCTGTGGTCAGATGAAGTTTGTATCAATGGTATTCCGGCTAAAGGGTTCACTTTTCTTAAAACATTAGTTGCCGGTATCGAGTTTTATGGTCTCAAAAATTGGGGAATGCCGGTTGACAAAGGTGGGAAGCCTGAATTATTGCATGGCGAAACCTCCAACATCCCTGTCAGCGAGATTCAATATTCAGTTGAAAACGATGCCTGTAACATCCGGGCCAGCTTTAATTACCATACATTCGAAGGAGATATTGACAAACCCTGGTACAAAAGGGGTGAAGCATTATTCAGGGTTACCAGGAAACTGGTACTTACAAAAGGTTCTTTCAAAATAAAAATTGAAGACACCATTGAGAATATCAGTAACCGCAAGTTAATTCCCGATTGGGGTTATCATATTACCTTCAGACCTGAGGAGGGTGCCCGGTATTTGGTTCCCTCACGGTCTGTGAGTGAGAGGGGTGGTAATAAATTGCCCGATGACTTTGAAACATGGCATAGAGCTGCAGATGAAAAAATACGGACCGAGACTGGCATTATCCATAAGGGAATATTGCAAAAAAAATCTGCAGACGGCAATAAGGTAGTCACTACCCTGCTTGTATATCCCGATTCAACAGGGATTGCAGTAACCACTACTCAAACGCCCTATTTTCAGACATGGTTCTGTTGCGGAGGCAAGGGTTCAAAAGAGTTCACCTTCAGAAACGGGGAATCCCTGCTAAAAAGAAATTGGGACGGAATGGGGATAGAAACAGGTTCAAGCGCCCTTGATCATAATGGCAACACTGACAATTCGGTAAACTATCATGCGGAACTCAAGCCAGGAGAAGTCGCGAAAATCAATATCGAAATATCCTTTATAGAAGGCAACGAGTTGCTGTCGGTGAAGAAAGAGATCGAAATGTATAACCTGAACAGGAATGAATAACAAAACCGACGTTCGAAGGCAAAGCCAGAAAATAATATTTGTTCATTAAAAATTTTTTTATCATGAAACGAGGAATGCTTTTTTTATTGGCAATCGTTCTGTTTGCTGTGTCGTGCAAAAAGAATGATGCAACAATGGATGGTAAATTTCTAAGGGTTAGCAAGAACGGCCGATACCTTGAGGATAAAACCGGTAAGCCTTTTCTATACCTGGGTTGCACAGCCTGGGAACTTTTTCACAAATTAAATCGCGAGGAAGCTACCGAGTATCTCGAAAACAGGAAAGAAAAGGGTTTCACTGTTATACAGGCCGTTGTTCTAGCTGAACTGGACGGATTGCGAACTCCTAATGCTTATGGGGAGGTACCCCTTATTGACTTCGACCCGACCCAACCCAATGAGAAGTATTTTGAGCATGTTGATTTCATCGTGAATAAAGCGGATGAATTGGGTCTTTTTATTGGGATGCTGCCTACCTGGGGCGATAAAGTACCCAATATTATCGGGGGTAAAGGCCCGGTAATATTTACTCCCGAAAACGCACGGAAATATGGCGAATTTCTCGGACAAAGGTACAAAGACAAGCCCATTATATGGATACTGGGCGGAGATAGAACAGTGGACAGTGATACTGCCTTTCAAATATGGAAAAACATGGCCGAAGGCCTCAAATCAGGTGACCATGGAAATCATTTGATTTCCTATCACCCCCGTGGGGTTTATTCTTCAAGCTATTGGCTTCACAACGAAGAATGGATTGATTTTAATATGTACCAGACCGCTCATTTCCACCGTTACCAGAAAGTTTATGAGAATGCCATGTACGATTACAGCCTGTTGCCGGTTAAGCCGACTGTTGAAGCAGAACCTGCTTACGAGGATATTCCAATGGAGTTCTGGACTTTTGATTGGAGCAATGCGAAAGTATTGAAGGACATCTGCGATTCAAACAATTTGCTTAAAAAAAGGGAATTCTTCCAAAAGGGATTTTTTACCGATTATGATGTACGGGTGCATGCCTATTGGGACCTGCTGTCAGGAGCCGCCGGCTATACTTACGGAAATAACGCAATCTGGCAAATGTTTAAAAAAGGTGACGAGGTGGTTATCCCCTGTTTGTTCGATTGGCGCGGGTCGCTCGACAGGCCCGGAGCCCAGCAGATCCGGCATGTAAAGGCTTTGCTTTTATCCCGCGATTTCTCCAAAATGCAGCCTGATCAGTCGGCCATATATGGTAAAAATTTCCAGGACGATAATCATATCAGGTCCTCTGTCGCCTATGACGGATCATTCATGTTGGCTTACATGGCAAAAGGACAACCGGTTACCATAACAATGAAAAAAATTTCAGGCAATAAGGTCAATGCCTGGTGGTACAACCCGCGTGACGGCAAATCAACAGCGGCAGGCGAATACAATAATACCGGGTTTGTAACCTTTACCCCACCCACTTCAGGCATTGATAACGACTGGGTGCTGGTCCTGGAAGATGCCACGAAATTCGCAAAAATGCCCGGGGTGATGTAAACTGCCAACCAAATATTTACTAATTTGGCCTGATAAAACGCCGGATGCTCATTCGCACAAATTCCGGCATTTCCTTTATTGATTCTACAGAAGCTCATTACACTTGGTAATAACCTGTAAAAGAAAAAACATGGAAAAATCGGATCTCTCACGCCGGAAATTTATCCGGAATACACTGGGAACGGGTTTAATGGTGGCCGGTTCGGGCCTGCTGCCTTCCTGGGCAACTGACCGCTCAAAAAACCGGAAGACAAATTATGACGCAAAGGGACTTCCAACAGCTGCCCTCGGTAACACAGGCGTTCTGATTCCACGAATAGCATGTGGATTGGGAAGCCGGTTTTGCAGCATTGAAAAAACAGAAGATGCCGTACGTCTTTTGAATTATGCCCTCGATAATGGTCTGTATTACTGGGATACCGCCGGATCATATGAAAATACCAAACTTGGCATTACAAGCGAGGGACGTATGGGTGAGGTTGTGAAAACAAGGAGGGATGAGTTATTCATTTCCACAAAGGTCGAAAGCCGCGACCCGGATGAGGCAAAACGCCAGATTGAAACCAGTCTGAAACGCTTGAAAACCGATCACCTTGATATGCTGAAAATACATGATGTTCGGACACCTTCCGATGTTGAAACGATCAGTGCAAAGGGAAAAATGATCGATACACTTCTCCGATTGAAGGAGCAGGGTATAACGCGATTTATAGGCTTTTCAGGACATACTGAAGCCGCCGCCCTGAAAATGATGGCTGAGAAGGGTGTATTCGACAGCCTTCTGATGGCCATGAATCACTATGGTGGATACAAAGAACAACGACAGGAACAGGTCATTCCGGCTGCAAAAGCAAAGGGCATGGGAGTGATGCTGATGAAGGTGGTGAGGCCCCGCGAAACCGTCAAAGAACTTGACCCGAAAGATCTGATTCGTTATGCCCTTTCGCTTAAGGGACCTGATGGGATTGTGCTTGGTATGGATAGCATGGAGGTTGTGAAATCAAACCTCGAAATATTGCGCAATTTCAAACCAATGGAGGAGACCCGGATGAAGGAAATTGCCTTGCTGCTTACCCCGTTTTACAATCATCAAAACCTTCCCTGGATGAATCCCAATTATCACGATGGAAACTGGGCCTGATTTCAATGATAATTCATCATTCATCATTCATAATTCATAATTCATAATTCATAATTTTATGGGTTTCTTCCTGAAAAACAGTTCTCTTTCTTCTACTGACAGCTTGCATTCCATGGAAAGGACAGGCGCAAACGTACCAGCCCACCTGGGAATCCTTGTCGGCTTATAAATGTCCCGACTGGTTCAGGGATGCCAAATTCGGAATTTTTATCCACTGGGGTGTGTATTCGGTTCCGGCATTCGGTAGTGAATGGTATCCCAGGTGGATGTATAAAGATTCCATTGTTTGGGGCCGGAATTACTATCAACATCATGTAAAAGCCTTCGGAACTCCCGACACCTTCGGCTACAAGGACTTTATCCCCCTGTTTAGGGCGGAAAATTTTGATGCCGGTCAATGGGCGGATATATTTAAAAAATCGGGTGCGCGATATGTTGTCCCTGTGGCCGAACATCATGACGGATTTGCCATGTACAATACAAGTCTGTCAAAGTGGAATGCAATGAATATGGGCCCAAAACGGGATATCATCGGTGAGCTTTCCGAGGCTGTCAGGAAGCAGGGTATGATCTTCGGATTATCTTCCCATCGAATTGAACACTGGTTCTTCATGAATAACGGGAGGACTATAAAATCGGATGTGAATGATCCGGCATACGCTGATTTTTATGGACCGGCACGCAGTGAAAAGGAACCTCCCAGCATTGAATACATGAACGACTGGCTGTTGCGGAACTGCGAGCTCGTAGATAAATATAAACCCCGGGTGTTCTGGTTCGACTGGTGGATTGAACAGCCAGCCATGGAACCGTACCGCAAGACATTTGCAGCCTATTATTATAACAGGGCTGAGCAGTGGAAAGAGGGAGTGGTGATAAATTACAAGAACAATGCTTATCCTGATAATGTAGCCGTGTATGATATTGAAAGGGGAAGCAGCAAGGCAACCCGTAAATATCCGTGGCAAACAGATACTTCCATAGGAAAAAAATCATGGGGATGGGTATCCGATGAAGAGAACAAGACGTCCAACGAGCTTGTGGATGCCCTTATCGATATAGTCAGCAAAAACGGAAACCTGTTACTGAATATCGGTCCAAAACCGGATGGTACAATTTCGCCGGAGCAGGTTAATGTACTTCTGGCCATTGGTGCATGGTTAAAAATCAACGGGGAAGCCATTTACGGAACCCGGCCCTGGGTTGTTTCAGAAGAAGGTCCGACAGTGGCCGCCGAAGGATCATTTGGAGAACAGAAGCCGGTTATTTATACCGAAAAAGACATTCGCTATACATCGAAGGATTCTGCCGTTTATGCTTTCTGTCTGGAAGTCCCGACAGGAAATAAAATTATTTTTAATGCCTTGGGAACGAAAGCATATTCCCCCGGGAAAATTATAAACGTGGAGTTGCTGGGTAGTTCAGAAAAAATAAAATGGGTACAAAAACCGGACATGCTGGTGATTAATAAACCCAAAGTAATGCCAGGCCAGGAAGCCATTTGTTTCAAATTCAATTTTCAACATGAACTATAAAACTACCTTCTTTTCTTTCATCCTAGGCCTCTCTTTAGGGTGTTATTCCATGGATGTTGCGGCATTGGAACCTCCCGATAGTCTGCAGTTTCTTGACTGGGCCCCTGTACCGCCAATGGGATGGAACAGCTGGGATTGCTATGGGCCGACAGTTATTGAAAAAGAAGTAAGATCCAACGCGGATTATATGGCCCGGAACCTCAAAAAATCAGGATGGGAATACATTGTTGTCGATATCCGCTGGTATGTTGAAAACGATAAGGCCCACGGCTATAATGAGAAGGATGCCAAATATGTAATGGATGAATATGGAAGATTTCTACCCAGCCCGGTACGCTTTCCTTCTGCAATAAACGGCAATGGCTTTAAACCACTGGCCGATTATATACATAACAAAGGATTGAAATTTGGCATTCATATCATGCGGGGGGTACCGGTGGAAGCAGTCAGGAAAAACACCCCCATACTGGGAAGCACAGCCCTTGCATCCGACATTTTTAGCACAGAAGGCCAATGCCCCTGGCTTAAGGATATGTATACAATTGTCGCGGGAAGGGACGGGGCACAGGAATATTACAATTCCCTTTTTAAGCTGTATGCTTCGTGGGGCGTGGATTTTATCAAAATCGACGACCTTTCGGTTCCTTATCACCGCAGTGAAATTGAAATGATCCGCAGGGCTATCGGCAACTGCGGGCGAATCATCGTTTTAAGCACCTCCCCGGGGGAAACCCCGTTGGAAAATGCCCGGCATATTATGAACCATGCAAATATGTGGCGAATTGTCGGTGATTTTTGGGATAACTGGCCCCAGGTAAAAGAACATTTCGAAATATGTGACCGCTGGTCGCCCTACATTGGTAACGGCCATTTTCCTGATGCCGATATGCTTCCGCTGGGAAGGATCGGCATAAGAGCAGAAAGGGGGGACAACAGGATGTGCCAGCTGACAAAAGATGAACAGGTCACAGTGATGTCGCTTTTTTCAATTTTTCGTTCGCCCCTGATGTTTGGAGGCGATCTGCCAGGCAATGATGCATTTACACTTTCGTTGCTTACAAACAAAGAAGTTCTCTATGTAAACAAGTACAGCCTGAACAACAGGCAACTTTTCAGAAAAGATGACCTCATAGCATGGGCAGCGGATGATCCTGCAACCGGCGATAAATTTCTTGCCCTTTTTAATGCAAAAGACCCGGCCACCGATTCAATGGCGATTGCTGTTCAGCTCACACAATTGGGAATTGCAGGGCCCTGTGCCATTAAAGACCTGTGGAACAACATAATCCTTGGTACATTCACGGAAAGTTTTGCACCTGTTATCCCCCCTCATGGATCGGGTCTGTACAGGGTTTCCTTTAAGAAATCTAAACTGTAAATTCACCCTAAATCCACCAAAATGAGGTTTCAAATCTATAAAATTGCAGATGCCGGTAAAAGCCTGTTGTTATTAGCACTTCTGATTATCAATCCGATATATGCATCGGGCCAGGCAACCGATATTCTGTGGTATAAGCAGCCGGCAAAATATTTTGAAGAAACCCTTGTACTGGGAAATGGTAAAATGGGGGCATCCGTATTTGGAGGCATTGAGTCGGACAAAATTTACCTGAACGACGCCACACTCTGGTCCGGCGAACCCGTAGATCCCTATATGAATCCGGAGGCGTATAAAAATTTACCGGCTGTCAGGGAGGCTTTGAATAAGGAAGATTATAAGCTGGCCGACGAATTGCAGAAAAAATTGCAGGGAAAGTTTTCCCAGGCATACATGCCCCTGGGAACCCTGATTATCGATTTTCAATACAACGGTGAGCCGGGGAATTATTACAGGGAGCTCAACATTTCAAATGCGGTTTCAAAGGTAAGCTTTGAAGCAGACGGGGTATTTTATACAAGAGAATATTTTGTTTCCTATCCCGACCAGGTGATGGTTGTCCGTCTGACATCCAGTAAAAAGGGAGCGCTGAATTTTGCCATACGGTTTGAAAGCCAGCTCAACCACGGCACGGCGGCTAAAGGAAAGGAACTCTATGCCAACGGCTATGCCCCTGTCGCATCAAAACCCAACTACCTGGGTGATGTTCCCAATCCGATTGTTTTCGATAAAGACCGGGGAACCCGTTTTTCATCCCTGGTGGAAATAAAGAATACGGATGGAAATATTTCCTTAAGCGACAGCAGCCTGGGCTTGAAAAATGCTACTTCCGCAACAATCCTTGTTTCAGTTTCTACCAGCTTTAATGGTTTTGACAGGGATCCTGTAACGCAGGGCCTTAACAACGAAGAAATCGCGCGAAAACAAATGCAGGCTGCCTTGCCAAAATCCTATGACGATTTAAAAACAGCGCACCTGGCAGATTTTCATACCTATTTCGACCGGGTTAAACTGGATCTGGGAAATACAACCGCACCAAACCTGCCCACCGATGAGCGGCTGATGCGATATGCAACCGGACAGGAAGACAAAAATCTGGAGGTTCTGTATTTTCAATATGGAAGGTACCTACTCATCAGCAGTTCAAGAACTCCTGGTGTTCCCGCGAATCTGCAGGGAATCTGGAACCCATACATACGCCCGCCCTGGAGCAGTAATTATACCATCAACATCAATGCGGAGGAAAATTACTGGCTGGCAGAAAACACAAATCTGTCGGAAATGCATATGCCCATGATGACCTTTATAAAGAATATTTCCGAAACCGGAAAGGTTACCGCTCAAACATTCCTGGGAGCCGGCGGATGGATGGCCTGTCACAATTCGGATATCTGGGCGATGAGCAACCCTGTCGGGGATTTTGGTCATGGCGACCCGGTTTGGGCCAACTGGTATATGGGGGGTGCCTGGTTAAGCACGCATTTATGGGAACATTATCTGTTTACACAGGATACAGCATGGTTAAAAAATGAGGGCTATGAATTAATGCGCGGGGCGGCTGCCTTTTGCCTTGACTGGCTTGTTGAAAAAAACGGGGAATTGATCACGTCACCCTGCACATCTCCGGAAAATAAATACATAAATTCAGAGGGCTACCATGGGGCTACATTTTATGGTGGCACGGGCGACCTGGCGATGACCCGAGCCTGCATGCAACAAGCCGTAGCAGCCGCGCGGTTATTAAATACGGATGTATGATTTCAGAGCTAAGCTCGAAGATGCGTTAAGCCGCCTGCATCCTTTTACAATCGGGAGCAAGGGTAATTTGCAGGAATGGTATTATGACTGGAACGATGAAGATCCGCAGCACAGGCATCAGACACATCTGTTCGGATTATTCCCGGGACACCAGATCACCCCGGATTCCACCCCCGAACTGGCCAATGCCTGCCGTAAAACACTGGAAATAAAAGGGGATGAGACGACAGGCTGGTCAAAAGGATGGCGCATCAACCTATGGGCAAGGTTATACGATGGAAATCACGCTTATAAGATGTACAGGGAACTCCTGAAATTTGTGCCTCCTGATGGGGCACAACCCAACTATTCAGGTGGCGGCGGAACCTATCCGAACCTGTTTGATGCACATCCACCCTTTCAGATTGACGGTAATTTCGGTGGATCGGCTGCCGTAGCCGAAATGCTTCTGCAATCGGATGGAAATGAGCTAAGACTGTTGCCTGCTCTGCCCGATGCATGGGACAAAGGATCCGTAAGCGGGCTATGCGCACGGGGTGGATTCGAAATTTCAATTATATGGGAAAACCACAAGGCAAAAAGCGCGGTAATTACAAGCAAAACCGATAATGCCTGCAAGGTGATTGCCGGAGCTACAACACGTGAAATTGAGTTGAAAGCAGGGGAAAAAATCAAGCTGGTTTTCTGATTTTATATAAACCACGGAAACCTCAAAGCTTTACACCGGGTTCACTGAGTAAAAACTTCGTGTCCTTGTGCAAAACTTGTGATTTCCGCGGTTAAGACTTATACTGACCTCTTATTTGCAAGGAGTATTACTACCCCTACTACACAAACTGCAATGCCAGTGTAAACAGGCCATCCGACACGGTGGTTTTCCGTTTTATTAACCTCAACCTTGCCAATATCCAATACTTTCTCTTTGGTCTTGAAATTAACGCTTGTAAATACAATCATTAATATTCCAACAATTATGGCAATTATTCCCAGGGTTCTCATACCGATTGGTTTTAAGTTAAAATCCAATTTGCAAACAACTGAAATAGTTATACTCAATTTCAGATAGTTATAACAAACACCAAGGGGGAAAGTTTGATCTGACTCTTCGAATGGCTTATTTTGCCCTCATTTTATTGCCTTTGGGGTCATGGGTTACTACTGCCAATTCAAGTGCTTCCAGAAGCGGCGGTATATACATACCGAACCGACCCCTGAAGCCTTTCTTTAATCCATACCAGCCTTGAACCGGATTTTTCCCGGATCTTCCCCATGCTTCTACAGTTCCCTCTTTGGCAGGCTTTTGCTCATCGGCACTTCCCAATTCCATCCAGTCACCGAATTCCTTCAACATGCCATGCAGATCATCAATGCATCTTATATCATAAAACAGTATTGTTTTTCCAACTGTACATACCAATACCTCCTTGCCTTCTTTTTCCTCAACATGCATGGTATATTCACTTGTCATAGGAGGTGTTTTAAGCATCATGGGCTTATCTTTTGTTCCAATATTATATGACATAGTTATTAGTTTTAAGAAGTATGTTTTATCAACCCAGGTTAATTACCAACAATGCCCTAAATGTTTTGTTCGGAAAAGCAGTGCTCTGTTCAGTCAAGTCTCCGCCCCCGTTCAGACAAGGCTCCGCCTTGTCTGCCATATGTTTTCAGGCTCCGCCTGCATTATAACCCAAGTAACTCATCAATATTTGGTCATACAAATCACATTTGCAATTTTGCATAATGAAGCGCTATTACGCCAATGTCAAAAGTCTTTGTTTCAATCAGACTCAATTTCACACGTTCACTTATATCCTTGAATAATGGAATACCCTGGCCTAACAAAATAGGATTTACAAAAATCCAAAATTCATCAATTAGTCCTTTTTTCAAAAGTGAATTTGAAGCCGAAGGGCTTCCAAAAATTAGAATATTTTTACCCTCCTGCTGTTTTATTTTATTGATAGTTTCCGAAATATTATCGCCTATGACTTTTGTGTTTTTTAGTCCAGTTTCTTTAATAGTCCTGGATAAAACAATCTTTGAAACTTTATTGTACCATCTTGAATGTTCTATTTCGTGTTTGGAAGCACTTGGTTGTTTTCCGGCATTTGGCCAATAACTCTCCATCATCTGGTAAGTTACACGGCCATATAATGCACAGTCCGCCTGGTCAGTCATTGTCCCCACAAAGTCGAATAATTCATCGTCAACTTTTATCCAGTCCATTTCTCCATTTGGTCCTGCCACCAAGCCATCAAGGGATGCATGCATGAAAAATATCAGCTTTCTCATTTTGATAGTAAATTAAAACTTATCCCGAGATTAAACCATTGAATTTAAGAATTGTTCTGAAGTCAGATTCGAGGGATGCGGCTAACGGTTGTGTATATGATCATTACCATGTGCGTATCTCATTTTTTTATTTGCCATGTTGGCGGTATGAAAAGTTGCCGATTACGGGCGATTTCCTATCATACTTTACAAAAGTTGAAGCAGATTACAACACTCTATTAACCTACTGTCCCGGCAATTTTTTATACCGCGTGTTGTACCGTTGTGCATTATTTCAATCGTTTTATTTTGGTCGAGTTAAATTCATAATTTCCAATTCTGCGCTTCGCCATTTGATATTTATCCATATCCAAATACTGTTCAACAAAAGGCAAATCAGGAGCATAATGAAAATTCCCTCCAATTTTAAGAGAATTCAAAATGTCCATGTATTTTTTTGCATAGTCAATATAATTTCCATCATTTCGAAAATGATGATGCTGAAAATGATTTGAAAATCCAAGATTACTTATTATTGTTCCCCATTTCTCCTTTTCAAATTTATACTCAAACCAATCTGAATTACTAAGAACTGAGTGTTCAAATGCAAATCTGTCAAATCCATAGGCATCAATACCTTTTTGACATAAAAACAAAACCAAACTTCCTTGTTTGCCACACCCAATATCCAAAACTGGTTCGACAATTTGGTCAATATCAATCTGTAAAATGTCAATCTGCAAATCTGTACTATATTCTGAACATGCTACCGATTCTATTATTTCACCTTTTGAAGTATAAATCTTTTCTGCAAATGAATTTGACTCCTTTAGCCATTTCACTAAATTTTCATAATGCCTTTCTGCAATTGAATCAATTGAAGTCTTTTGACTTTTTATGTTTGCAAATAAATCTACATAAAGGTTTCTTAAAAGCAATCGAGCTTGTTTATCAAAAGTGAAATATTGATTAACCTTACAAAACTCTTGAATAGCTCTATTGGTCAAATAATTAACCAGTAAATTTTCAGAAACCGAATCAATTATATCTATCCTTTCAATTGCCTTTAAAGTATCAGGGCTGAATCTTAATGAATCTACTATCCCATTATAAAAGAGATTTTTCCCTTGATTAAATTCGAATTGTTTGTCTATTTTATCCTGATAATTATTCATATGTAGTTAGCATCTGTTAATTTCATCCCTGCCAGCACTTTTTCCAATAATAAATTAAATTCTGTCGGTTTTTCTATCATTGGATAATGACCGGTTTATAATCGTACTGGTAGGTTACAAAGAATTCTTTATCTATTTTTGAATACCTTGGTTTATCTATTATAAAATCGAATTCTTCGGGTAGACTGTATCTATAAAATGGTGATTCTGTAAATTCCTTTATCAATCTGTCTTTATCTGCAGGAGTTATTTGTAATTCAAATCGTTGATAATAATCTCTAATCCCAGATATTTCATTCGATTCAAGATTAAAACTATCATGTAATGTTAGATTATGTTCTTTTAATCTTTCGATTACATCTGATTTGAAAAACAAATAATCCTCTAAGACAAAAGATAAAATTGGAGCCAAAAATATTAAAGTTACGATAATGGAAAGCACTATTCCAAGTTTTCGTTTTCCGAACCCTTTTAGAATCCAATATGCAAAGAATACTAGCCCACTTACCATTAGTAAAGCCAGCAGAAGTGTCAATATCCAAAATCCTAAATAAGAGCCCACGATTTATTCACTGTTTTTATTTTCCATTGTGCACAACGTCTGATGGTATGAATAGTTTGGCATTTCAAAGCGCTTTCTTATCAAGTTACCACAACCTTAATTAAAAAAACGATTTAACGCAAACCGCTGACTGCCAAACCATTTATACCATTTGTTGCACTAAATCCCACCCCTGAAAAAGGGGCGGGATAGCAATTTTTGTGTCAGTCCTGTTAAATGAGTTCACGACAAATTCATTTTAATATGGAGACACAATCAAAGCTACGAAAAAAGTCGTTCACAATTGTAGAACAGGCTATTCATCAGGTATGAGGCATCAGGAATCTTTACCAGGAGTTGGATGACAAAGTACGCTTATCCGGACAATCACCGAGTACACTGAACAATTACGCCAGGAAATTAGCCCAGCTAAGTCTGCATTTCGGCAAGCTGCCTCAACACATCACCGAGAAGGAACTCAACAAATACCTGGCACAACTGGCCAGGCAAAGTAAATCGCCATCGCTGAGTGATTTTAAATTTATGGTATACGGACTTCGTTATTGTTACCGTCTGCTGGGGTTAAGCGATAAAATTGTTCAACTGCCCAGTATCAAGCGCGATAATAGGCTGCCGGTGGTACTGAACTACCAGGAGTGCAAGGCATTGTTCAAGGCCCTGGAGCTGCGCACCGTGTTCTTCTGTCGTTGATGTATTCTGAGGGTTTGCGTGCACGGGAAGCAAGCCACACACTCCGGCATAGTTATGCCACACATTTGCTGGAGTTCGGGATGGATATCGTAACCATCAAGGAACTTCTGGGTCATGAACGCATTGAGACCACCCTGGTGTACCTTCATGTGGCAAAGCCCAACCGAAGCAACCTGTTTAGCCCACTGGACAGGTTGTATAAAAAGCATTGAAGCCTGCATTTGAACTGGCACAGGTAATTGACCGGTTTGGAGAAGTGTTTGATCAAAAGCATTCTCCCAACTCATATGTGAAGCGTACTTTGAGTGCATTGCTGCGTTGCCGGACATCGTCATTGGGCGGACATGTCGACAAATGCGATCCGTGCGGGCATATCCGCATCAGTTATAACTCCTGCCGTAACCGTCATTGTCCCAAGTGCCAGAATACGAATCGGGAAGCATGGGTGGAAAGCCGCAAGTCATCAATGCTGCTGATTTACCGGTTACCAATAAAGAAAAAATGAATAAGAACGACCATGTTGACAGCAGGCGTTTAGCCCAGGCACTTCAGAAAAATGAACTTAATGCTATTATATAAATAGTTGAGAAACGATACGAAGGTCCAAAAAAGCTTTGCTGATATTTGACAGAAATGAAGGAGGGAGTAGTCTGAATTTTTGTCAAATTCCTATGAAAAAAATACAGGGTATTCGGAAAGACGTTTTAACTATGTTTTAACCGGGGTAAAAAAGAAAAGGGTTTGAATCACTTCAAACCCTTGTGGGAACTGCTGGGCTCGAACCAGCGACCCTCTGCTTGTAAGGCAGATGCTCTGAACCAACTGAGCTAAGCTCCCATTCTTTTCTTTTGATTCTCGTCTCATTCGGATCAGCGACCCTCCCGACTTCCTGTCGGGATGCTCTGAACCAACTGAGCTAAGCTCCCTATCCTTTTTGGAAGGGATTGCAAATATATGTTCTCATTTTGAGATAAGCAAAATATTTGGGGGAATTATTGAAGAAATTAACCGCAAGGTTCCCAAGGCATTTCAAAAAATAGCAAGTCATTGCCTTTGACTTTTAGATTGAAGAGACATTTTTCCTATCTTTATTTCCAATAGCTTCAAAAAATGTATATCGTGCGGGCATGGTTCTTATTTTTAGTTGCAGGCTTATCGCTTGCTGCAAATTCTCAAACAGTTGCTTTATCCTTTGATACAACCTCCATCCAGGGGAAATATGCCGCCAAAATTCTGGCAAAGGCTCTTGGCGATGAAGAATACAAAATAGTGGGCCAACAGGCAGATTATTCCATTAAACTGATAATTGAGGCTGACACGTTACCTGGAGAAGCATATTCCATTTCACCTGACGGAAATCAAATAACCATAAAAGGCGGCGATGGAAGCGGCCTTATATACGGATGTTTTTCTCTTGCTGAGAATCTACGCCATGGCATCTCATTACAAAATGTCAAAGCACAAAGCGAATCGCCCAAATTGCAATTCCGTGCCATTAAGTTCGACCTGCCATGGGATACATACAGGCATAGTTACAGCCTGGAACAACACCAGGAAACCTGCAGCGACCTCAAATACTGGGAAGCTTTTCTCGACATGATGGCTGAAAACCGTTTCAACACGCTGACATTATGGAATCTTCACCCTTACCCTTACATGATAAGGCCCAAAAATTTCCCGGAAGCCTGTCCATTCTCCGACAAGGAACTGAAAGTATGGCAAAACCTGTTTCATGGCATTTTCAGGATGGCCCGGGAAAGGGGAATCGACACCTATATGGTGCCTTTTAACATTTTTGTGAGTCCGGAATTTGCGAAAGCCCATAATGTGGCCATGGACAACCTTGAACATCACTTTTTTCTGAAAGGGGACACATCAGAAATCATAAAACGCTATACCCGCGAATGTGTAACCCAGCTTCTTGAGGAATATCCCGAACTCTCCGGCATGGGACTTACCCTGGGCGAAGGTATGGGAGGAATGACTCCCCAGGAACGTGAAAACTGGATAAGAGAAACGATTATCGAGGGAATGCGCCTGGCAAACCGTAATTCAAAACTCATCCACCGGATTCCGTTTTCCGGGAATACAGGCTCGGCAGGAGCTACCAGCCTGGAAATGGAACAAATTACGAGAAAAGGGATCGAAAAGGAAGCCACCATGGATTTTATCGAGGGTCCCGTCTGGGCCGACTTAAAATTCAACTGGTCACATGCCCATTCCACCCCTGCCCTGATCAAGGTGCATGGCGGAAAGCTCTACGGAACTTATTTCAAGCCGGAACCTGCAGGTTATAAAATTGTGTGGACCGCCCGGAACGAGGACTTCTTTTGTCTCCGCTGGGGTGTTCCCGATTTTATCCGGCAGCATATTGCGTCCAATACCCCGGGTTATGTCGGAGGCTACATGATTGGCTCGGAAACTTACATTCCTGCCCTGGATTACTTTACCAAACCGGGAACTATTGTGAATTGGAAGTATGCCTTTGAACGGCAGTGGCTTTTTTATAAGTTATGGGGAAGACTGCTTTATAACCCTGCCACCCCGGATGAAGTCTTCCGCCAGCAATTTATTCAGCGTTACGGAAAAGACGCCGGCACCCTGCTGGAAGCCTATGCCCTGGCCAGCCGCACACCGCTTCGATTTGCATCATCCTTTGATTGCGGCTGGGATTTCACGCTGTATAGCGAAGGGTTCATGGCGCTGAATACAGCCACCCTGCGGGAAGAATATGTTTCAATCGACCGGCAGATCAATCAACCCCCGCTTGATACCAATTATGTTTCTATCCGCGATTATGTACAAAAAACTTTGTCAGGAATGTCTTTCGCTTCCGGCAGAATTACACCCCCTGTCCTTGCCCGAATGCTTGAACAAGACTGCAATAAAGCGCTGGATCTGGTTAAAAATATCAGTACTTCAGGGAACAGTTCCCTTTTGCAGGAAGTTGCCGACGTTAAAGCCTGGGCTAACCTGGGACTGTACTTTGCCGAAAAACTGAAAGGCGGGGTCGCCCTGCAAACATACCGGACTCAAGGAGACGAGGAAAACAAACAGGCGGCAGTGAAATATCTCAAGAATGCTTTGAAATATTGGGATGAGGTGATCAGTATCACGCGACCCTTATACAACGATATGCCATTGGTCCACTACAGCGAACAGGACGGCAAATCGTGGAAGGAAAATGATCACCTCCGGTTTCACTGGCAATTGCTCAGACCCGATGTGACAAAAGATATTGAAATAGCTAAAAATGCAACACCCGGCCTGAGCAATTGATTGAACTTATTTCCTTTCCGGAAGACTGAAGCTTAAGGGTATTTCTCCCCTGAGCATTTTACCGGCTTCCCCTGTAAGCCACAGGTACAGATCCGAAGGTTTTCCATCCAGGTTGATGAACTTTGCCACATCGCTTACAGGAGGATTATCGCTGCATTTGAAAATAGCAGTCCCTTCGTTGACCTCATCAAACATAGCCACGTAAAGCATAGTGGTTCCCGCATTGCCGAAGGATCCGCAGTATACATAGAAGTTATTACCGGATTTTGAGCAAGGCAAAGCGACGGTAAAATAATTAACCAGGCTGCATAACAGAATGCTCGGATAAACACGGACATAATGTTTTGTTAATAATTAATTAATATCATGAAAGCCCCAAATAAACAGGACTTTAAATAATCCAGGTTCGTCAAACATTTTTACACACTGGGATATAAAATAGAGTGCAAAACACTATTTTTACTCCCAACAAGCATTTCCTTGATTATGGTCAAAATCTCTGATAAGCAATGTGCGGAAGCAGGAATCGTGCTAGGGTTACTTTTTGTCTTGTCCGGGCTGTTCACCCATACCGGACCCTGGTATAAAATTGCTGCCGTAATCCTGTTGACAGATCTTGCGGTACCCAAAGTCTTCCGGCCTTTTGCCTGGTTTTGGTTCAACCTATCCCACTGGCTTGGATTTATTACTTCCAGGGTACTTCTTTCAGCTATCTTTATTTTAATCATCATTCCTGTGGCACTATTCAGAAAGCTTGGAGGTGCGGACAGGCTAAGATTAAAAGAATTCAAAAAATCAACCTCATCCGTTTTTACCGATAGGAACATAAAATTCGGTGCAGGCAATTTGAATCAGACTTACTAAAACCTTTGTATATGGAATTTCTTCGCGAACTCTGGGGATTCATGAAAACGAGAAAAAAATTCTGGTTGCTGCCTTTGATCACCCTTTTGCTGATCCTGGGATTATTGATTGTTTTTGCCGGCGGATCGGCCCTGGCGCCTTTCATTTATTCCATATTCTAGGAAAAATTGACAACCTATATCCTCGGAATATCTGCCTATTATCATGACAGTGCCGCTGCCCTTATAGCCGACGGCCGTGTAATTGCCGCTGCCCAGGAAGAAAGGTTCACCCGTAAAAAGCAGGATGCATCTTTCCCCGCCAACGCTATAAAATATGTCATCAGGGAAGGAAATATCGATCCCGGTTCAATTTCAGCGGTTGCCTTTTATGAAAAGCCCTTTATAAAATTCGAGCGGCTTCTCGAAACCTATCATGCTTTTGCACCCAAAGGACTGGTTAGCTTTATTGCCGCCATGCCGGTGTGGATAAAGGAAAAACTATTTATGCGAAGGACTTTAAACCGGGAACTGGCTTCGCTGGGTCTTGGAAAAGCTAAATTGTATTTTACAGAGCACCACCTTTCCCATGCGGCAAGTGCTTTTTATCCGTCGCCTTTTGAAGAGGCAGCAATCCTTACGGTGGACGGTGTGGGTGAATGGGCTACCACCACAATCTCGGCCGGCAAGAATAACACAATTACCCTGTTGAAGGAATTGCATTTTCCCCATTCCGTTGGACTTCTTTATTCAGCCTTTACCTATTATTGCGGTTTTAAAGTAAACAGCGGTGAATACAAACTTATGGGACTTGCTCCATACGGAAACCCAGTCTCGGAACAGACCAAAAATTTCATAAGAATAATAAAGGAACACCTTGCTGATATCAGGGAGGATGGTTCTTTGCTGCTGAACATGAAATATTTCCGATATGCCACCGGGCTCAGGATGACATATGACCGTAAATGGGAAAGGCTTTTCAGGATACCTCCCCGACATCCGGAGGGAGAAATAGTCCAGGATTATATGAACATGGCCTTGGCCATACAATCGGTGACCGAGGAAATCATTTTGAAATTAGCCCTTACAACCCGGGAATTAACAGGTTGCAAAAACATAACACTGGCCGGAGGGGTGGCATTGAATTGCGTGGCGAACGGGAAACTGGCGGAAGCCGCAATATTCGATAATATGTGGATCCAGCCGGCAGCCGGGGATGCAGGAGGTTCCCTGGGAGCGGCCATGGCAATATGGCATATACTTCTCAATAAACCAAGGGTGCCTGGTATTTCCGACGGGATGCAGGGAGCATACCTTGGACCTGAATATTCGGAAAGGGATATCCTGAAAGTGGTCAACCAATATTCAGCAGCATTCGACATAATTAATGATATGCCAATCCTGGCTGTGCAGGTTGCCAAATATATTGATGCAGGCAAGGTAGTCGGCTGGTTCCAGGGAAGAATGGAATTTGGTCCGCGTGCATTGGGAAACCGCAGCATCCTGGGGGATGCCCGCAACCCGGAAATGCAAAAACGGATGAATCTGAAAATCAAATTCCGCGAAGGATTCCGCCCTTTTGCCCCTGCCGTTTCGGAAGAAGATGCACAGGATTATTTTGATCTTAAAGCGCCTTCGCCTTATATGATGCTTGTAGCCAGGGTAAAAGACGAGATTCCCCAGCTTTCGGCATCCGGTGAAAGCAGGATAATGGACCGGCTATACCAGGTAAGGTCAAAACTGCCTGCCATTACACATGTCGATTATTCTGCACGGCTCCAGACTGTGAACCGGGCATCCAATCTTCCATTCTGGACTCTCTTGCAGGAATTTAAAAAACTCACCGGGTGCAGTGTGCTGGTAAATACCAGCTTCAACGTGCGGGGAGAGCCCATCGTATGTACACCCGATGAAGCCTATCGTTGCTTTGTCCGCACGGAAATGGATTACCTTGTGATGGGAAACTTCGTATTCGATAAGAAAAGACAGCCTGAAGGATTGAAAATTATCCTGGATGAAAAATTCGAAAAGGACTGACGAGGAAGAAATTATGAATGATGAATTATGAATTATGAATGATTGGGCGGCACTTGCATGCGGTATTGTTCAATCGCATTCCCTGATTATTTTGTCTTTAGCAGGATTTCCTTTACAGCATCTTTGTGCACAAGGAAATCCATCATTTTCAATTTCACATAATCCTCTGAAAAGAAATAATATCCGAATTCCTTTGCGCTGGGATCGTTATTCCTCGATCCTGCGCTGGAATCCTTGATCAGGTACCAGTCCTTTCCATCCTTTACATAGTAGCCGACCAGGTGCATGCCATGGTCATCGGTGGTTGTGTTGTTCGAAAACCGGAACTGCCGTGCATCATCATTGATATTAGCTGAGGGGATATCGAAATCGGGAACAATCGCACATTGCGTTTTGCGGTCGAGTCCGGCTTCAGAAACATCGCCCCCGATACTCATGCTGTAGCCACTGCGGACTGCATTTTTCAACGCACTCATAAATACATCGAGGGGTACATTATAATAATCAGTGTTATGCCACCAGTTGTCAGGAACTTTATATTCGACCTGCCTGTAAAATGGCTCCTGTTCGTAGGAAAGTATATCGACATAATCATCCGGATTCACCTGCACGACATTTTTAAGATATTCTGCAGGACTCATCGTCTTTCCATTTACAGTCACTTCAGCAGGAGGTATACCCATATAGTGATTCATGATGGATTTGATCGTAGCCAATGCGTTTTCTTCATCCCATGCAGATGTGGATTTTAATGATTCAAGATAACTTTTCATCTCAGTTACCATGGCTTCATGATTATGGTATTTTCTTCCATTTAGAAGTCCGGTATAAGAATCCGCCGGAACCACCCCGTATTTCTTCCAGATCCTCAACACGGCATTGGCCTCAGATCCTTCATCAAAAAGTGAATTTCCTCTTTCCTCCACAAAGCGTCTTGCTTTCTCCACGTATTCCCAGTACACGGTATAAATCTCAGAAACCTTCACCTGGACCTTATGAAGCCGGTATGCTTCAGATTCAAGAAATGAAGTGGTGGAAAAGCACCAGCATGTGCCGGTATTTCCCTGGGATATCGGAGGATTATGCCAGAACTGATTTTTGTAAAAATCGATTCTATTGGGAAGATCCAGCGTTGACTGGTCCGCTATAAAATTCCGCGTAACGGCAAATGTTGAGACAACCTTATTGTTCAATTCCCGGTCATCCCGCAAAATGCTGTTTTGATAAAAACCGGGCTCACTGTTGCGAAACAGGGCTTTGTCGTGATTTTGAGCCGATACGGGTAAAACGATGGAGCTACATAGGAATAGAATACCTGAAAATGTGAAAGGTCTCATAAATATGGCTTTTATAATTGACGGTTTGAATGTAAGATATTTTTCAATCCACGATGTGATAAGATTCGCTATTTTTGCGAATCAATTTAAATGAGGGCTGGGCGAAGTTTACTCGCTATCGCTCGTGAGATAGTTATAACTTCGCCGGGATTAATACATTTGAGAAAGCCTCTAATAACTCTTTAAATAAATTCAACCACATGAATCGTTTATACCCGCTAAAATTTAAGCCCATTATTAAGGACAAAATCTGGGGCGGTACCCGGCTTAAAACAGTGCTGAATAAAAAAACCAAAACGGACAAGGCTGGTGAAAGCTGGGAGATAAGCGGATATCCCGGAAGTGTTTCGCAGGTTAAAAACGGATTCCTGGCAGGCAACAGCCTGGAAGAACTAATTGAAGTGTATATGGGTGACCTGGTCGGCGACAGTGTATTTGAAAAATTCGGAACACTATTCCCATTGCTCATTAAATTCATTGATGCAAACGATATCCTTTCAATCCAGGTACATCCGGATGATAAACTGGCCATGGATCAGTTTGGTTCTTTTGGAAAAACGGAGATGTGGTACATTATTCAGGCCGAACCTGAGTCCGAAATAATTGTGGGTTTTAAGGCATCTGTTACAAAAGAAGCCTATACCAGTCACCTGAACAACAAAACCCTTTTATCCATACTCAATAAGGAAAAAACGGAAGCCGGGGATGTATTCTTTATTCCGCCTGGTCGTGTTCATGCAATTGATAAAGGAATTTTACTCGCTGAAATTCAGCAGACCTCCGATGCTACGCTCAGAATATATGATTTCGACAGGGTGGACGACAAAGGTAAGCCCCGCGAACTCCATACAGAAAAGGCATTGGAGGCTATTGATTTTAAAGTATATCCGCAATACAAGACTGCTTACACGAAAGTACCGGACCAGCCAAATATGCTGGCGACCTGTCAGTATTTTACAACAAATTATTATAACCTGACAAAACCGGTTGAAAGAGAATATCATGAAATCGATTCCTTTGTCATTTACATGTGCATAAAAGGAAAGATCACAATTAATTACAATACGAATGACAAAGAACAATTAAATACCGGAGACACCATTTTACTGCCTGCGGAAATCAAAAAAGTGAAGCTTATGCCCGAGGGGGAAACCAAATTGTTGGAAATATATATTGATGGATTGCCCGCAAGAGGAAATTTAGATGCTATATTGGACAAAATCTTCTGATGGAACTTCAAAGCGTTAGTTTTATAAAAAGCAGTCCCGACCTGAAATCCTGTCCCCCTGCCAGGTTTCCGGAATATGCATTTGCCGGCCGGTCGAATGTTGGCAAATCATCCCTGCTGAATTTTTTGCTGAATGTGAAAAACATGGCAAAAACCTCTTCCACGCCCGGTAAAACGAAACTTATCAATCATTTTCTGATCAATGAAAGCTGGTACCTTGTTGATTTGCCCGGTTATGGGTATGCAAAGACCGGCCGGAAAACAAGAGGCAATTTTTTGCCTGTGATCGGCGATTACCTGGTGAACCGTGAGACCCTGGCATGCCTTTTCATTCTGCTCGATTCAAGACACCACCCCCTCGACAACGATCTTGAATTCATTGCATGGGCCGGCGAAAATCAGTTGCCAATCGGATTGATATTTACAAAAACAGACAAGGTATCGAAAGATATGCTCGCCAGCAATCTGGCGACGTACAGGAAAACGCTGCTTCAGCAATGGGACGAGCTTCCGGTGATTTTCACCACCTCTTCCCTGCAACGAACCGGTGAAAGAGAAGTTCTCCGATTTATTGAAAAAACGAATAAGGCGTTTAATAAAGGACAAGTGACAAGGGACGAGGGACAAGGAATTATGAATGATGAATTATAAATTATGAATGACACGATGTTTTCATAATTCATCATTCATAATTTATAATTTAAATTTTACATTTGCACCACTGCTTTAACCCCGAAATAAGGATTTCATGAAAATAAAAGCCCCTATAAAGTTCTTCTCTGGCCGCGCTTCGCATTACCTGGCAGAAAAAATCACAAAAAGTTATGGAACCGAATTGGGAAAAACTTCCGTTCTGGAATTCAGCGATGGTGAGTTTCAACCTTATTTTGAGGAATCCGTGCGCGGCTGTATTGTTTTTATTGTTCAGTCAACCTTCCCGCCGTCAGATAACCTGATGGAACTTCTCCTGCTCATAGATGCCGCAAAACGTGCGTCCGCTTACCAGGTTGTAGCCGTAATGCCTTACCTGGGATTAGCCAGGCAGGACAGGAAAGACCGTCCAAGATGCAGCATTGGAGCTAAACTTGTGGCCGATCTGCTGACAGTTGCAGGTGCCGACCGGGTTATGACAATGGATTTGCATGCGGATCAGATCCAGGGATTCTTTAATGTACCCGTGGATCATCTCTATGGATCGACCCTTTTCGTTCCTTATATTAAAAACCTGGCACTTGATAACCTTGTAATTGCGGCACCGGATATGGGAGGTACCAAGAGGGCAAATGCCTATTCCCGGTTTCTGAACTGCGAAATGGTAATCTGTTACAAGGTGAGGAAAAAAGCAAATGTAGTGGAAGAGATAAGGGTCATTGGAGATATCAAGGATAAGAATATAGTAATCGTGGATGACATGATTGACACGGCAGGCACTGTTTGCCTTGCTTCCAAGCTAATGCTTGAAGAAGGAGCTGCAAGTGTAAGGGTAGTTTGTTCCCACCCGGTTTTATCCGGACCTGCCTACGAAAGAATTGAAAAATCAGGCATTACCGAGGTTGTGGTGACTGATACGATTCCCTTGCGCGGACACTCGGATAAAATTAAGGTGCTGACAATAGCGGACCTTTTTGCCGATGTAATTCACAAGGTGTATAAGTATAAGTCGATTACGAAGAACTTTATTGTATAGGGGCTTAGGGGCTTAGGGGCTTAGATTAGCCACTTCGGAGTTCAATATTTGTTATTTCAGGGCCGGTGTTTTTTACGTAAAATAATATCGAACATCGAACACCGAACGCCGAACACCGAAGAACGCACAATTCATAATTCATAATTCATAATTCATAATTAATAATTATATTTGCCCTCCTTTTTAAACCACTGTTTATCATTAAACAAGGGTGTAATGGGGAACCCGGTCATTTGCGGGATTCCAGGTAGCACGTATTAATTGTTTAATTATTATTAAAATGAAATCATTCGAATTAAAAGGTACACCCAGAACCAGTCTGGGAAAAAAAGACGCCAAAATACTCCGGAGGAACAAAATGGTTCCCTGTGTCATGTATGGCGGCAAGGAGAATTATCACTTTTCTGCACTGATCAGTGATTTTAAGAATCTCGTTTACACAAACCATGTGTATGTGGTAAATATTGATCTTGATGGCAAAGTGCATCCGTCTGTAATGAAGGAAATCCAGTTCCACCCTGTAAGCGATGTAATTAACCACATCGATTTCGTGGAAGTTGATTCCAACAAGCCGATCGTGATCGAACTTCCGGTTGAAATTACAGGGAATTCAGAAGGTATCCGTGCCGGTGGAAAACTCAGACAACGGAAAAAATATGTTAAGGTAAAAGGAATGATTAAGGATCTTCCGGATACACTTGTAGTTGACATATCCGATTTGAAAATTGGCGATTCAATTCTGGCCGGTGATATTAAATTCGAGAGGATTGAAGTGATGGAAGCACATCATAACCTGGTTGTGGGTGTTGTTTCATCGAGGATAGCCAAGGGCATGGAAGAAGGAGCTGAAAGCATTGCTGCTACTGCTGCTACTGCTGCCACTGCCGCTGCCGCTGCTACCGCTGCTGAAACCGCTGCTGCTGAACCAAAGAAATAAACAGAACAGGCTTTGAAATACCTGGTTGCCGGATTGGGTAACATGGGTGAAGAATACCAGGATACCCGTCACAACATAGGATTTATGATATTGGATGCACTGGCGCGTGCATCCAATATTTCTTTTACCGTGGACCGGTATGGCAGCGTTGCGGAATATCGTTTCAAAGGCCGCACTTTTGTACTTCTGAAACCTTCCACCTACGTTAACCTCAGCGGAAAAGCGGTGAATTACTGGCTTCAAAAAGAATCCATTGAACTGTCCAACCTGCTTGTAATGTCGGATGACCTGGCATTGCCATTTGGTACCATACGGTTGCGTCCCCGGGGCAGCGACGGAGGTCATAACGGACTGACAAGCATTATTGAAGTTCTGGGAACAATGGAATTCGCCAGGCTTCGTTTTGGCATCGGGGGAGAGTTTCCCTACGGCAAGCAAATCGATTATGTCCTAGGTAAGTGGAAACCCGAGGAAAACCTGGTACTACAGGAAAAAATACAGGTATGCCACGAGATCATCCGAAGCTTCGGGACAACCGGTGTGGACAAGACCATGAACATGTTCAATAACCGTTAAATATCTGTTTTCTATCTATTGAACAAAGGCGGTATCAATGGTGTTTATAGGACACCATGACTTCACTTAAGGCCAAAATATTGCTCGTTGAAGATGACAGAAACCTGGGCACTGTTATCCACGATTATCTTGAAATGTCGAATTACAATGTTTCCCTGGCCAAAAACGGACAGGAGGGTCTTGATGAATTTAAACAGGGATCCTACAATCTTGTCCTTCTCGATGTAATGCTTCCCCTTGTAGACGGCTTTTCCGTTGCAGAAGAAATTCGAAAAACAGATTGTGAAACCCCGATCATTTTCATGACGGCAAAATCACTGAAGGAGGACCGGATAAAGGGATTCAAACTGGGAGCTGATGATTACATTACGAAACCCTTCAGCACGGAAGAATTAACACTTAGAATAAGCGCTGTCCTGAGACGCACACAATCTAAAAACAAACTGGTTAACCAGAATATTGTCTTTAAGATTGGTCTGCACACTTTCGATTATACAAGTCATTTACTTATATCAGATGGCAATGAGCGGCGGCTTACAAAAAGGGAGGCAGAACTGCTCAATTTGCTTTGCCAGAATATGAACAGGATTCTGAGAAGGGACATCGCCTTAAAGACAATATGGGGCGAAGATGATTATTTCATGGGCCGCAGCATGGACGTTTATATCACCAAACTCCGAAAGATGCTGGGTACTGATCCTGACGTATCCATAGTAAATATTCACAATACAGGCTTCAAACTTGATGTGAAAAATACGGGGTGATTTTTGAAACCGTTTATTTTATTATCTTTCCGGCCATCAATGCGCCAATGAAAAAACGAACTCCCTTCCCTCCTGTATTCTGGATTGCCAACTCGGTTGAAATCCTTGAACGATTTGCCTATTATGGAATATATATGGGTTTCAGCATCTATTTCGGGATGCTGGGCTTTAAAACCCAACAACTGGGAATCATCCAGGGTCTTTTTCTGGCAATATCCTATTCGGTTCCTATTATTTCAGGAACATTTGCAGACCGGTTCGGGTTTAAGAAAATGCTAATCATCGCATATGTTGCCTATCTCCCCTCTATTTTATTGCTGATCCTCACACATTCCTTTACGGGTATCGCCCTTACAATGCTTTGCATCGGATTTGCCGCCGGTATTTTCAAACCGCTGGTTTCCGGCACCGTACGTGTGGTCACCGATGCAACCAACCGAACGCTGGGATTTGGAATATTTTATGCCATGGTCAACATTGGCGCCACTTTTGGCCCTCTGATCCTGGGTCATTTCCGTGCAACTTCATGGAAAACTGCGTATATAATTGCGGCCTGTGCGATCGGAGTCATGTTTATTGTCACTCTTCTCTTTTATAAGGAACCCCCACGGGCAATTGAAGGAGAAACCCTGAAAAAGAAATTCAGGGATATGCGCACAGCATTATCGGATACAAAGTTCGCAATCTTCCTGCTAATTCTGGGGATCTTTTTCTGGCTGCCATTCTGGACCTTTTATAACCTGATCTCCAAATATGTGGAGTTCTCACTCGACGGCGCTGCCCTTTATCTGGATGTTAAGGCTGTACTCGGTCAACATATAGCCAATTTTCTTTCAAGAGATGTTGACGGTACACGAAGGGTACTTGGAGAAACAATTTCCAATACCGCCTATGCCATTATTCTGTTTCAGGTGCTCGTAACCTGGGGATTTGAGCGATTTAAACCCGTTGGCTCCTTTCTGTTCGGTTTACTTGTAATGTCTGCAGGATTCGGTTTCATCTGCCTTGCAGGAATTGGCAACCCAGCCTGGGTCTTTTTGGGAATTTTGCTGTTTGCATTTGGTGAAATGATCAGTTCACCCCGAATACAGGAATATATTATGTGGCTTGCTCCCAAGGAAAAAGCAGGCCTGTACAACGGTTCGAACTTTTTGGCTATTGGCCTGGGAGGCCTTGTCAGCGGGTGGATCTATACCTCAAGATTTTACAGCTTCTTTGAATCCAGGGGTCACACGGAGTATATATGGATTGTCCTCGGTGCCCAGATCCTCCTCGGTATTATTGTAATCAGCGTGTTTACAAGGTATGCCGGTAGTTTTAAAGAACAGGAAAGTTGATCCTTGATTAACATAACTTTCAAAACAAAAATTTTTGCCCGCAATGTACAAAGTTTCCATCTTTCATAAGATGCTGCTGGTAATGGGCATGATAGTGACATTTATGGCAACGGGCCATGCACAGATTATCAGCAGGGAATTTTTGGATGGGAATATCGCCGTCAATTCAGTCCTTGAATATGCTTCACATTTTAAATTATTCAGCGACAAGCTGTTAGAATTTCCCGGTTTATTTATTCTCCAATTGATAACCATCATGATCGTTGCACGAATCATGGGTTATCTTTTTCAAACTATGGGCCAGCCTCTGGTTATCGGCGAAATAGTAGCCGGACTAATTCTGGGGCCGTCAGTGCTTGGTTCAATAGCCCCCGATTTCTCTGCATACCTGTTTCCGGAAAAATCGATTGATTTTCTGCGTTATCTCAGTCAGCTGGGACTTATCTTTTTTATGTTTATTATCGGAATGGAACTTGATATACAATCATTTCGAAAATCGGCCAACAAGGCACTGGTTATCAGTATATCAGGAATAATTCTTCCTTTCATATCCGGAATTATCCTGGCCTATTTCCTTTTTAATCAATTTCCACCCAGGAATCATCAGTATCTTTCATTTGCCCTTTTCATGGGAATTACCATGAGCATTACTGCATTCCCGATACTTGCCAGAATTATTCAGGAAAATAAACTCACCAAAACACCGGTGGGCATTATGTCCATTTCAGTTGCAGCTATTGGCGATGTCATTGCCTGGTGTATTCTTGCGGTTGTAATCGCCATTGCCAAATCGGGAGGAATAGTCAGTTCCTTCATGACGATCGGGTATGCTATATTGTATATACTGTTCATGTTCTTTATGGTCAAACCACTAATGTATCGGATCGGAACCATTTATTCGAGCCGTGAAACCATGAGCAAACCAATTGTGGCATTTGTTTTCCTTGTTATCCTCATTTCCTCCCTGATTGCAAAGGCTGTTGGCATTAATTCATTATTTGGCGCGTTTATGGCAGGGGTAGTAATGCCCGAACTTTTGAATTTTAAAAGAGTATTTACTGAAAAAATAGAAGATGTTTCCCTGGTGATATTATTGCCTCTATTCTTTGTTTCTACAGGATTGCGGACAGAGATCGGGCTACTTAATTCGGCACACCTGTGGCTGATCTGCCTTCTTATTACTCTTACCGCCATGATCAGTAAATTTGCCGGAACCTACCTGGCTTCCAGGTATGTAGGAGTTAATGGCCGTAATTCATTGGTATTAGGTGTATTGATGAATTCCCGGGGTCTGATGGAACTCATTGTCCTGAACATCGGTTATGACCTGGGGATATTGAGCCCCGAGATATTTGCCATGCTGATCCTCATGGCCCTGGTAACTACACTGATCACAGGACCGGGTTTGAATGTTGTTAATTATTTCTATCCCGAAAGTAAAACAAAAGCTACCGGAGAAAAAGCCTTTAAGGTGATGCTTTCATTCGCTAACCCTAAAATGGGAAGCATCTTGCTTAACCTTGTCCATCAACTGGTTTTCAAGGCTTACAAAGAAACCACATTTACAGCCCTTCATATTTCTCCGCGCACTGATCTGTCACCGGAAGACGCTCGTGTTTTCGAAAAGGAAAGTTTTACTCCTATCAAAAAAATGGCGGATACACATAATCTTTCTTTGCATACGATCTACCTGAATACCAATGAAATATCATTCGAAATATTGCAAGCCTGCAAAACTGAAAAACCCGATTTCCTGGTTATGGGAAGTGCAAGAAACATATTTAGTTCAGATATACTGGGTGGGATTATAAAGCGAATAATCAGTGAAGCAACTTGTGATGTACTGGTCTTCAACGAACGGAACTTCCATGAAATCAAGTCGGTTCTGCTTGTCTATTTTGGAAATGGCGATGATTATCTTTTTGATTATGCTGCCCTGCTAAACCACAGGAGCGGACGAAAGTTTTATACATACCACAGGGGACTCGAAAATAAAGACACCTCGACAGTATTCCTGAATTCCGGCATACCCATGGAAACCATCCAGGGAAGTATTTTGCATCCCGAATTTCTGAAATCCATGGATCTGATCATGGTTTCCGAGACTAACTGGAAGGCTATTGAAAGCAAGAAGAATATGCCGTTCAGCCATTTTCCTTCCCTGCTGATCATTCACCGTTCTGAATCCAGCAACCGGTTACTGGATCACATCAATCATAAAATTGAAGTTTAGGCGCAGGGAATAATTACCCCACGTTCGGACAAGGCTCCGCCTTGGACCCCACGTTCGGACAAGGCTCTGCCTTGGACCCCACGTTCGGACAAGGCTCTGCCTTGGACGAATATATGTTGCCAGGCTCCGCCTGCTAAATATTACAAGATTGCAAGTAAAATATCACCACGAACATCACAGAAATTTCATTGCATTCGATTATCCGTTTCAGAGAATAGACTCAGATTTTCTGCAAGATAGACGAGATCAGCGAGAAAAAAAAGGTATGTAAGAGATGGCCAAAAATTATAACGCAAAGGGCACGAAGGCTATTTTTTTCTTAGCGCGCTATAATAAGGTCGCTAAGAAATCTCATTGTATTCGATTATCCATTTCAGCTAATAGCTTCAGCCTTTTTACAGTATCCCAACTCACCCCTCACCCCTCACTCATACCTCAACGCATCCACCGGATTCCTGACTGCTGCAAGATATGTTCTCCAGCAGATAGTTATCCCTGCCACCAATATTGAAATAGAAAATGCCAGCAGGAATATCCACCAGGATATCTCCGTGCGGTATGCAAAATGCTGCAGCCAGCGGTGCATGGCATACCATGAAACCGGCACGGAAACAATGAAAGCAATCAGTATCCACAGGGCAAACTGCCGGGTAAGCACATACAGAATATCCAGGGGACTGGCACCATTAACCTTCCGGATGCCTGTTTCTTTTGTACGGCGCTCCAGGGCAAAGGCAGACAATCCGAATAATCCCAGCAAAGCAATGACCAGGGAAAGAAAGGCAAACACGGTGATCAGTGATTGTGCCTGGTCCTCTTTCAGATAGTACTGTCGCAGGGCCTCATCTACAAATAAATACTGGATCGGATCCTCGGGAAAAACGGACGGCCATAATTCTTCAATGGCTTTCAGTGTGGATTTTGTATCATTTGAGGAAAAACGGATGGCCATCTGTTGAGAAGCATCCGGCGCTAAAAAAAGCAACATGGGCTGTACTTTTTCATAGAGACTGCGAATATGAAAATCCTCAAAAACCCCGATAATGGCTCTTCTTGTCCTGATATTATTGCTATCACCCATGAACAAAACGGATTCAAGCGGATTTTGAGCACCCATCAATTTCAAGCCCGACTGGTTGATTAGAACAGCAAGTGTGTCTGTTCTATATTGCCGTGAAAATGTACGTCCCTCCACCATTTTTATACCCAATGTTTCAACCAGGTCATAGTCGCACATAATTTGCTCCAATTCCATCTTTTTCCCGGTGGATGGATCGGTCATATACATTATCCACCACTGGTTTCCGGGAGGTATATAGTTTGCCCCCGATACACTGACAACACCGGGTAATTTCTGTATTTCATCCCTAAGTATCCTGTATTTGTTTTTCCCGTTAAATGGAATATTCAAGGTAACAAGTAAATCTTTTCTGTAACCCAGATCCTTGTTTCGCAACAGCCATTGCTGCTTATGCATTACAATAAGGCAAACCAAGAGGCATGTCATTATACAGAATTGGAAAATAACAAGGATACCTCGCATGGTAAGGCTGCTTTTCCCGGCCTGAGAAAAATTCTTCAGAGCTTCCACAGGCTTTAAACGCGATACACTCAGGGCAATATACACGCTGGCCAGGTAACCAATAAGAAATACCAGGCTCATAAAAAGGATAAGAAGCGGCGCATTTGACAAAACACCATGGTAAACCTTGAAATTCATCCGCAATTCCAGTAATGGAATAGCCAGTTCCACAAGCATAAGAGCTATCTGCACGGCCATAACAAACACGATGAGAAATTCTGCACTGACAAGCGATACCAGGTCACTTCTCCTGGCTCCTGCGATGGTCCGGATCCCGAATTCACGGATGCGCTGATAGGAAAGAGCAAGTGATAACAAAAGGAAATTTACCACCGCAATGATCAGAACAAGGATGGCAATGGATGTAAAAATTGTAACGCGGGTTATGCTTCCCTGGGTTTCTATGTCAGCCTGCACCTTTTCGTAATTGAGGTGGATATGTAAAAGAGGCTGGAGCTCATAATGCAGGTTCTTTGCATTTTCTTTTGGAACGCATTTATCTATGAATCCTTGCATCCTGGCTGCCATCCTGTCCATTCCGTCCGTTCGCTTTAAAAGAATATAGGTGAAAACAGAATTGGCGCCCCAGTTGGTGAACATATCATTCCCCTCAATTTTATGGAAGAACTCCATGGAAACCATATAATTCGCGTGAAAATGCGATTGCTTTGGAAAGTCCCGGAAAACACCTTCTATTGTGAATGTATAGGACGAATTAAAAACCCTCATGGAAATTGTCCTGCCCACCACATCAAGGGTTCCAAAATGAAGGAGGGCGGAACTTTCAGAAAACAGGATCCTGTCCGGAGAACGGAGAACTTTATCGGGGTTTCCATTAAGAACAGGAAACGTAAATACATCAAAAAATCCGGGATCAGAAAACATCAGGTCCTTTTCTTCAATGAATTGATTGTCTTTTATCACGTAAAATTTTGACCAGTCAAACTTCCCGATGCGAATGATCTTCTCAATTTCAGGAAAATATCCGGGCATCTCCGTTGCCATAATGATGGGTGTGTATGCATAATGCTCATGCAGCACCCGGATTATCCTGTCCTTTTTAGTGTGAAAGCGATCGAATCCTTTCTCGAACCGAACATGAAGCAGTATGATAAAACAGCAGGCAAGGCCCAGCGATAATCCTACGATATTGATAATGGAAAAAAGCTTGTTTTTCCATAGATGACGGAAGGCAAATCTAAAATATTGAAACATACCCAAAGTTTATGTCAGCATGCGAACATTGTGCCAGACATATAACATTCTGTAAATTAATGATTTAAATTTAAGGAAAAGTAATGATTGTTGGATTTTCCAACATATCTTGTGGTCTTTTCCGACAAGTAACTTCTAAAATGGATTCCTCAGAGATTTGAAGTGGTAAAGGTATCGCCTTCCTTAATATCGCCTGTAGTATACCCTTTCATGAACCATTTTTTGCGCTGGGCCGCCGTTCCGTGGGTGAAAGCATCGGGTACAACATAACCCTGAGTTTTCATCTGTATGCGGTCATCGCCCACTGCTTCCGCAGCATTCATTGCCTCCTCCAGGTCACCTTCTTCCAGGATATTTTTGGTTTTATCGGCATAATGGGCCCATACGCCGGCCAGGAAATCGGCCTGGAGTTCAAGCCTCACCGAGTTCTGGTTATATTCTTCCTCGGATATCCTGCCCCTGAGGGCATTCATTTTATCGGTTATACCGAGTTGCTTTTGGACGTGATGCCCCACCTCATGGGCAATAATATAGGCCATAGCAAAATCACCGTTGGCACCGAGCTTATCCTGCAATTCCTTTAAAAAGCTAAGGTCAATATATACTTTTTCATCTCCCGGACAATAGAATGGCCCCGTTGCGGAAGAATTGCTTCCGCAGGCTGATTCCGTTCCCTGGCTGAACAACACCAGCGTGGGTTCCCGGTAGGTTTTACCATTCATACGGAAGATCTCCGACCAGATGTCCTCTGTATCTTTTAAAACAACGGATGCAAATGTGGCTGTTTCTTCCTCTGCCCTTATGACTGTTGAATCAACGGCCCCAGACTGATTTTCGCCAGGCTGAAGCGAATCGACCAATCCGGAAGGATCACCGCCCAAAAGCCACACAACCAGGGCAATTACAATAGTTCCTATCGTTCCGCCGGCCACCATCTTTCCAGTCCCCATACCCCTGCGGTCCTCAATATTACCGCTTTGCGCACGTCCACGCCATTTCATATTATCAGGTTTAGTTTATTTAACGAAGGAATATTTCACATAAAATTACGAAAAAAAAATCCCCCGCCAATGGCGGGGGAAAATGTGGGCGTTACTGGATTCGAACCAGTGACCCCTACCCTGTCAAGGTAATGCTCTAAACCAACTGAGCTAAACGCCCCTGCGACAAAAATAGCATATTTATTTCAAATTCAAATTTCCGGGCCGAAATGTAAATTTTTAGGCGGGTTTACGTATACGGAATAAAATTGATTCACATGAAAAAATTGAAGCTGTTTCTCATAATGGGGTTAACTTACCTGGTGCTCAGCAGTTCAGCATGGGTAAAGCTTACCCTTGTTAGACCTTCGGAACTTGTAATTCCCGATTATATTCAATCCGTTGCGCTAATTGACAGGACCAAACAGGAAGATACAAAGCAAAATAAAACAGAGCAGATACTGACCGGGGAAGCCTTTCACCCGGATGAACAGGGTGCATTTCAATTGGGCGAGGGATTTATTGAAGCCTGTTCAGGAACAAAACGGTTCATAACAGTTCGTACAGCAGAAAGATTCACAAGTAACGGCACAAAAAACACCTTTCCAGCTCCTCTCGACTGGGATATTGTAACGGAGCTGTGCAACAAAAACCAGACTGATGCTCTTCTTTCTATAGAAATATTTGATACGGATTTCATTCTTACCAATAGTCCGGTGACCCTTGAATCCAGGAATATAGGCGGAAAAATGGTAACCCTTCCGGTGTTCAGGGCCACAGGCGTAGCTGTGATTAATTTGGGCATACGGCTGTATGATGCAGCAAACAGGGTCATTCTGGATGAATACCAGACTTCCCATAGGATGAATTTCAACGGAGAAGCATCTACCTTGCAGGGCGCCATCAATGCGATGCTCAATAAGGTGGAAGCCACCAAGCGTGCAAGTTACGAAGCAGGATTTACCTACGGTGAAAGGATCACCCCGACGTATTACCAGGTAACCCGCTATTTTTTTGATACTCCAAAAAAGAAACTGGGAGCCGGTGTCAGGTATTCTGAAGTAGGGGACTGGAAAAATGCAATCGAGCAATGGACCAAAGTGGTAAATACCGGCAAACGCAAACATGCGGGCCGTGCAGCTTTTAATATTGCCGTCGGGTACGAGGTATTGGGAGATATGGACAAGGCAAAGGAATGGGCCGCCCGTTCCCATACTGAATTTCAGGAAAAGGATGCCGATGAGTATTATAAGCAATTGTGCAACCGGGTAATTGAGGAAAGAATGGTCTCTGAGAAGTGACGAGGGACGAGGGACAAGTGACGCTGACGCCGCTATAATCTCACTTCTCATTTCTCACTTCTCACCTCTCCTTGTCACTCGTCACTTGTCCCTTGTCACTAGATTTCCCTCTCCCCTCTCTCCGCTTCCAGGTATCTTTTTGAAAGAACCGCCAGCATCTGGCTGAATGTTGACATGGCCTCTTCCGTTTCGCGGTGCACCTTTTGTTTTTTCAACCGAAGGAGCAATAGGCCATACAATGCGTTCATGCAGGTTTCAATGTCACTGGTCTGCGGATCAGCCAGCTTTCTCCGGAAGGCATCTATATTGGCTGAAGCCATATGATATAAGTCGCTGTAAAGCTTTTCATGCGGATCGTTCAACAGGCGGATATGAAAATCGTTCATATCGGCTATGAGTGTTTTCAAAAAACTGAGATGCCCCCTTTCCCGTATACCTTCACGGTACATCATCAGCATCAGGTTGGCATACCAATCCCGTATATCGTTTTTCACCTTTTCAGTATGTGAATACTGCGATATCAGGTTTTCTTCAATTAAATCCATATTGAAATGGTGGGCCCTGATCAAATCCTCTACCTGCCACATGTAGAGAATATATTCAGCCATGTTGGTCTTCCTTTTTTCCTGGGCTATCAGCATCTTGTTAAAGTGACGAGTGACGAGTGACTAGTGACAAGGAAAACTCGTCCCTTGTCACTTGTCCCTTGTCACTGATTTATAATATCATCCAATAATCTCCGCTCTTTTTTTGTAGGCCGGCCTGTACCCCTGTCACGTTTGAAAAAGGCCGTATCCTTAATCTTCAGTTTTTCCAATTCTTCAGGCGATGTAAGGTCCTCTGCAAATTCCTTTACACGTGATGCGGGCAGACGGTTTTCTGCAAGGCCAATTACGCGAAGGGTATATATGACAGGTAGTTTCCTGATAAACAATATGTCCCCCATTCTGATTTCCCTTGACGGTTTAACTTCCATGCCACTGATCAGTATCCGCCCCATTTTACACGCTTCCGATGCCTGGCTCCTCGTTTTATAGATCCTTACAGCCCATAGCCATTTGTCAATCCTTACTTTTCCCGGTATTTCCATTGATCTGGTATTGCTTTAGCAAAAATACAAAAAAAAAGGCCGTCTTCCCGACGGCCCTTTTCACATTAAACAAAACTACTAACTAAACCAACTTGGGCAAATCTTTATATCAGTTCCTGATCGTATCTTATTATCAGAATTTCAATTGCTGTTTCATGATAATTATAACGAAGATGAAGAGAGTATGTTTTGATATTTAGGTTAACACACACCCGATGTTGATGAAAGGAATTATTTTGGGGATTAACGGATTTATCTCTGGAACGGGTATCGTAGAGACAAGGCAATGCCTTGTCTCTACAACATATCGTTAATGGAAGAATTCATCCCGAACCGCAGCCAGTGCGGGTAAAATGGTGTAATCATCTTCAACGGCTGATCCTACAACAACTGCATTTGCACCAGCCTTATAAAGCGCCCTGATATCTGCAGGCGTCTTTATTCCGCCTCCTACGATCAGGGGAATTGCAATTGTATTCCGAACCTGGGATACAATTTCTTCCCTTACGCGTATATCCGCACCACTCCCGGCTTCAAGGTAAATGAGGCGGAGGCCCAGCTGTTCACCGGCAAGGGCAGTGGCCACGATAATATCCGTTTTTTCTGAGGGGATTGGTCTTGTGTTGCTTACGTATTCCACTGAAGACAGGTGATGCCCGTCAATCAGCAGGTAACCGGTAGGAATAATCTCAATCCCCGAGCGTTTTAGAAACCGTGATGCCAGCACGTGGTTGCCGATCAGGTACTCCGGGTTCCTTCCCGAGAGAAGTGAAAGTAACAATATGCCATCCGCCCTGCCACTCAGTTGAAGCAGGTTGCCCGGAAACAAAACGACCGGACAGGAGGCAAATCGCTTTATGGTGATGACCACTTCGTCAACGGGGCGTGAAGTCAGGCTTCCCCCCACAAGGATCATATCCACTTTTGACCGTGAAGCAACCTCAAGTGTGCGGATTAGTTTTTCCTCCTCCTGATTTTCAGGATCGATAAGCAAGGCAAATATCTTTCTATTTTCCTGGAAGAGATTATTGTATATGGATGATGACATAGTCCGCGTAAACCTTTTTAAAATAAATTATTTGCAACACCAAACCACAACATAATTACCCAAACTGAAATAGTTCATCCTAAAGGGCTCATTCCTCATGCTGTTATGAACACGTCCAAGCAATACACCCTTTTCCATGGGTTCAAACGGCTCAATTGTAAGATTTTCCCGAAAATTAATATCCTGCTTGTCACATATTTTATAGAGAGCTTCCTTGGCGCACCAATGTATATACAAATGGTACTTCCGCTGTTCCTCATCGGCAGTAATCACATCATTTTCATTGATGAACTTGTTTGCAATATTGCCAATCCGGTGCGACATGTATTCAAGATCAATCCCTACCTTTTTCTCCCTGCTCAACAAAATAGAAGTGAGATCCCTCGAATGTGAAATGCTGATGTAATAAGAATTCCCTTTGATATATGGCTTGCGGTTTCCATTGTATAAAATATTCAGTTCTTTGCCTGTCATTTCATTTAACAACACCCTTACGCTTAACCACTCCAGCCTCCTGGGTTCATGACTGAACCGGTCAAGGGTTTCCCTTTCCTTTTTATTAAGAGTAAGGGAAGATAATAGGCTATCCAGATTTTCCGTAATCTTCCAGATAGCCAACTGGCAACCACACTCTAATTGTTCATTCATGATTATTGCCATGCGGATCTCTTAATTTTGATTATTCCAGTCTAATGTTTCAATCAGGTGTTCAATATCCCGGGTAAAAAACCGGATGACCGGTGCCAGGGAATCTTTATTGGGCATTACACTGAAATACAGGGCGCCGCTTAAAAAATTCCGGCTGCTGTCGGTCAGGTAAAAACTAAGGGATGAAGCCGTATTCCCCCTGATATCATAAATTAAACCATATACTTTGCGATCAGGAAAAGAAACCGGCTTTTCAATGATGTCGTCAGCCTTGATTATGTGTTTATATGCCAGTGTATGAATATCTTCAACAAATTTACCCAGGTCATGATTCAGGGGTTTGTATGTAATATGGATTTTTCCTTTGTAGCCCGGAAATTCAATATTAATCCAGCATGGCTCTGCGCCTGCACCTTTAAACGGTTTAATGACTGCATATACCGGGTACTCAAAGCTGTAATTGCAGTCGCTGTGATATACGGTATACTTTTTTTCGGGAAAGTCTATCCGGAAATAGGCTTTGGGTTTCGGAGTATAACTTTTGTGACATCCTGCCATGAAAAAGGCCAGAAGGGTCACTGTTGCGAACAGGAATAATACGGGTAACGGCAGTCGCCTGTATATTAGTTTCTTACTTTGATTTTCCATTTGTGAGTGTTACATGTATCTGGCCAATCCGTCGCTGATCCACGGATTTTATGGTAAAAAGAAATCCCTTGCATGAGATTACCTCATTTTTTCGGGGAAGATCTCCCTTCAGCTCAAGTATCAATCCGGCCAATGTTTCCGCTTCGCCCTTCACATCGTCGAAAGTTTCCTCATCGATATTCAATACTTTGAAAAAATCGTTCAACAATATTTTTCCTTCGAAAAGGAAATTATTTTCATCAATGCGAACATGGAACACTTCATCATTGTCGGATTCGTCTGAAATATCCCCTACGATCTCTTCCAGGATATCCTCAAGCGTTATAATGCCTGAGGTTCCACCATATTCATCAATAACCACCGCCATATGGATCTTGCTTGTCTGGAATTCCTTCATCAGATCATTGATCTTTTTGGTTTCCGGCACATAATAGGGTGGCCTCATAAGTGATTGCCAGTTGAATGAGTCAGCCTTCCCCAGGAAAGGAAGCAAGTCCTTAATATAGAGTATCCCTTTTATGTTATCCAGATCGTGGTTATAAACAGGGATCCTGGAATATCCCGAATCGATCACGTGGGCGATCAGTTTCTTAAAGGGAGTCTGTATAACAATGCCCAGGATGTCCACTCTCGGCGTCATGATTTCCCTGACATCAATATTGCCAAATTTAACAATCCCTTCCAGGATTTTCTTCTCGTCGGTTATGCCATGCTGTGTCAGATCGAGTGCATTGGAAAGATCATCCATCGAAATATTCTTACCCTGCCGGGTAAATTTTTTTTGTATGAAAGAAGACGTATTAATAAGCAGAAAATTCACGGGCCTGCACAATTTTTCAAATATATCCAGCGGAATGGCCATAAATCGTACCACTTTTTGTGAATAGCGTATTGCATAAATTTTGGGCAGGATTTCACAAAAAAAGACAATTACCAGGGTAATTACTACAACCTGCACAAAGAATCCGAGGAGTGGTGCATGGGAAAAATCAAACAGCGAATTTGTAACATATGCCGAAATTATGATAATTGACACGTTTATCAGGCTGTTCGCAACGAGAATGGTAGCCAGAAGCTTTTCCGGCATGTCAAGCAAATGCGAAATGACATTATTGGTCTTGGTTCGGGAATTCTGAATCGAATTCACTTCAGCCGGTGATAGAGAAAAAAAAGCGGCCTCGGCGCCTGAAACCAGCGCGGATATACCCAATAGAACAACAATGGCAACTATCGCCATTAACAAGTTCAGGGTAATCGGATTCACGGTTAAATCGAGAACCGAATTGATTATCTGATTTGGTTCTTCGTCCAACTCAATCAAAAATAAGTTTCAATCTAATTAAATTAAAAGGGCAAATCGTCATCCTTCGATTCTGGTCCTGCCCCCTCGGCTGGCTTCCCCTGAAACTGGGAGCCATTTTCGTTATCTGGCTGCTGACCGGTATTTGAGTGCTGTTCTCCTGAACCCATAGCCGGACCATGGGCTCCAGAATCGTCAGTCCGTTTTCCCAGCAGTTGCATTACATCGGCAACGATTTCGGTCGTATACCTTTTAATTTTATCCTTGTCTTCAAATGAACGAGTGCGTAATCGGCCCTCAATATATACCTGGGATCCCTTTTTAACATACTTTTCCGCCACTTCGGCAAGACCTCTCCACAATATAACATTATGCCATTCCGTGGTGGTTACCTTTTCTCCTGCCTTATTTTTATAAACTTCACTGGTTGCCAAAGACATTTTACAAATTGGGAGATTGTTATCGAGGTAACGAACTTCAGGATCTTTACCAACATTCCCGATGAGGATCACTTTATTAACCGACATTTTCTTGACTTTAAATATTCGGGTAAAAATACAAAAAATTAGTATGCTAAATTATATAGTTCCCTCCTGTTTCAAATCAGAGAGATATTTCTCGATTATCCGGGGTACCGGAAAAAGGGCCAGATCGTCGATTCCGGTTTTAAGCAGGGACTTTTTGTAACCAGCAGCAGGTTCCCCGACTTCGGCAATATAAAAGGCGCAATGAAGCGTTTGATGACTTAACTGGTGTTTGTATCTGTGTTGCTTTGCATTCATTCTGATTGCAGACGCACCACCCAAAAGTTCATTCCATTCAGGAAGAGAGGATAATTCCTCACAGGTAACCGGACCGCTTGTTTCAATCATTGGAAACTCATAGAGAGAATGCCAGATGTCCTTGCCGGTTCGTTTATTCAGCCATGTATGCATACCGTCATGCAGAAAAATGTAGTTGAAATATCGGATTTTTTGAGCCTTTTTATCCGATTTCAAAGGCAAAAGGTCGATAATCCCCCGGTTATAGGCTACACATTCCATTTGAAGCGGACAGTTACCGCACGCCGGATTACGGGGCAGACAAACAAGCGCCCCGAGCTCCATCACAGCCTGGTTGTGAATACCCGGATTTTCCCGATCGAGTATGCTGAAAGCCCGATCTTCAAAAACCTGTCGCCCCTGAACCGAATTTACGGGTTCATGAATGCCGTAATACCGGGCCAGGACACGAAGCACATTCCCATCAACCACCGCAACCGGCTCACGCCCGCAAATGGAAGCTACCGCCGCCGCCGTATATTTGCCGATTCCTTTGAGCTTTACGAGAACTTCAAAACTGTCGGGAAACAGTCCATTCAGGTTATTTACGACAAATTTTGCGGTTTCATGCATATTTCTGGCCCTTGTATAATATCCCAGGCCCTGCCATAATTTAAGTATCTCATCCAGGGGGGCATTTGCCATATCCTGGATCACAGGATACCTCAGCGTAAATTTTAAATAATAGTTAATACCCTGTGCTACACGCGTTTGCTGAAGCATTACTTCCGAAAGCCAGATCCGGTAAGCAGCCTTTGTAGTCCGCCACGGCAGGTCCCTTTTGTGAATTGCATACCATTGCTGGAGTTCAGAAGAAACTTTCATCCGGTGAATTTCTGCGTTTTTATAAAAAGATTTCAAAATTAATGGATTAGTATTTTATTTATCGAAGTAAATGATTTATATTTGCAACTCATAATTTTTGAAAACGTCTAATTTATTGATAATTAAAGATTTTTAACAATGACGAAAGCTGATATTGTAAACGAAATCTCCAAAACAACCGGGATTGAGAAAATCACTGTTCAGAAGACAGTTGAAGCTTTTATGGAAGCTGTAAAAGATTCTCTGAATACCAATAAGAATGTCTACCTTAGAGGATTTGGTAGCTTCATTATTAAAAAAAGGGCAAAGAAGACGGCAAGGAATATTTCAAAGAACACAACACTTATTATTCCTGCACATAACATTCCGTCATTCAAACCGGCAAAATCCTTTGTGAATAAGGTGAAAGTAAGTGTAAAGTAAGTTCTCATTTAAAATTGAAGCATAATGCCAAGCGGTAAGAAGCGTAAGAGACATAAAATGGCTACCCATAAACGTAAAAAGCGTTTGAGGAAAAACAGGCATAAGAAAAAGAACAGATAGTCTGTAATTTATTTAGTATAAACTGCAAATAAACCTAAAGTAGACACTGATTACTTTAGGTTTATTACATTTATTGCAAAGGTTTTGCGGACTGCGTAATTCCGATGTTGATTTATAATCATTACGTAATGTGAGCAAAGAACTTATTATTGATACATCTTCCAGCGATGTCAACATTGCTCTTTTAGAGGATAAGAAATTAGTAGAATTAAACAAAGAGAAAAGCAACCCGCAGTTTGCTGTCGGTGATATTTACCTGGGCAAGGTCAAAAAACTGATGCCTGGTCTGAATGCCGCCTTTGTCGACGTAGGTTTTGAGAAAGACGCTTTTTTACATTATCTGGATCTCGGACCTCAGGTAAGATCTCTTTTACGGTATCTGGACATGACCTTAAACCGGAAAGGAAAGATCATTACATTCCAGAAATTCAAACGCGAACACGATATAGATAAGGAAGGTACCATTACCGATGTATTGGTGCCCGGCCAGCTTGTTCTTGTACAAATTGCCAAGGAACCGATTTCAACAAAAGGACCCCGCCTTACTTCTGAAATATCAATTGCCGGCCGTAACCTCGTTCTGATGCCCTTTCATGATAAGGTATCCGTATCCCAGAAAATTCAGTCCGCCGAGGAAAGAAATCGCCTTAAAACGCTGATTCAAAGCATAAAACCGCATAATTACGGGATTATCGTCCGTACCGTGGCCGAAGGCAAAAAAGTAAAAGACCTCGACATAGAACTAAGGGGACTGATCCGTAAATGGGAAGTGGCATTTGATGCGCTAAAGGGCGTTACCCCCCCTACCTGTTCATCAGCGAACTCAACCGTACTTCCGCTATTCTGCGTGATTTGCTAAGTGTATCCTTCAACAGCATTACGGTAGATGATGAAACATTTTACCGGGAAATCAAGGATTATATCAGCACGATTGCTCCTGAGAAAGAAAAAATCGTAAAGCTACACCGCGATAAAGTCCCCATTTTTGAATCCTATGGAATTGAAAAACAAATAAAATCATCGTTTGGAAGAACGGTTTCCTTTAAAAATGGGGCCTACTTAATTATTGAACATACAGAAGCCCTGCACGTCGTTGACGTAAACAGCGGCAACCGTTCAAAATCGGTATCCAACCAGGAAACCAACGCCTATGAAACTAACCTGGCAGCCGCCGAGGAAATTGCACGGCAGCTCCGTTTGAGAGACATGGGTGGAATAATTGTCGTGGACTTCATCGACATGCAGTCGGGTGAACACAAACAAAAGGTCAGCGAAAGACTTAAAACATGCATGGAAAACGACCGGGCAAAACACAGCATTTTGCCCCTCAGCAAGTTTGGACTTATGCAGATAACCCGTCAGCGCGTACGACCGGAAATGCATATCAGCACCACTGAAAAATGCCCTACATGCAACGGTACCGGTGAGATTTCACCCAGCATCCTGTTTGTGGATAAACTCGAAAGCCATATTGCTTCCATCCTTGAAAAAGAACACCATAAGCATCTGATTCTTAAGCTTCATCCATATGTTTCCGCTTTTATTAAACGAGGGTTCATACCTCTTTATATTAAATGGCGATTCCGATTCAAGGTTCCCGTGAAGGTGGTTTCTATTTCGTCCTATGATTTTCTCGAATATCATTTGTTTAATTCAAAAGGTGAAGAGATAGTATCCTAGCTGTTACCGGTTAAAATTTCATTACCCATGAAAAGAATCTTTCTTTTTGTTGTAGCTGTCTTCAGCCTTCTGAATGTGGCCAATACGCAGGTAATTAAACCGGTAAAATGGAGCTTTTCCGTAAAAAATGCCGGTGCTTCCTACGTTGATCTTGTTTTTAAAGCTTCGATCAAGGCTCCCTGGCATATGTATGGAATCAATATTCCGGAAAACGGGCCTATTCCATTTTCAATAAATTTTGAAGAACCTTCGGGTTTCTCTGTGACAGGAAAACCAACCCAATCGCCAAAACCGGAGATTGTGGATGACAAGGTTTTCAACATGAAGCTGGAACTCCATAACAAAGAAGTCACTTTTACCCAACGGATAAAGAAACTCCGGGCCGACAGCATTATCATCAAAGGAACTCTTGAGTACATGACCTGCAGTGATATGCAATGTATTCCGGGCGACCAGGATTTTACATTCCGTTTGTCCGGTTCCGGTATACCGGAAACCCAATCCGCCACCCTTCCGGCAGATTCCTCCACTGTTGAGGCAATAGGGAAACCAAAGAAGTTTATAACAACGGACTCGGCGGTAGGAATGCAAAAAGAAGCCCCCCCTGCTGATAGCACAATGGGAATATCAGCCGGGACAACCCCGTTACAGGAGAAAAAATCATTGTGGGCCGTGCTGCTTGTTGCTATGCTGGCTGGTTTGGGAGGACTCCTGACGCCCTGTGTTTATCCCATGATTCCAATGACGGTTTCATACTTTTTAAGGGGAACCAAATCCCGGACGACAGCAATCATGCAGGCACTTGTTTTTGGATTATCGATTGTGCTTATATATACACTGATCGGAGTACTTGTTGCCATTTTTAAAAACCCCAATGCAGTGAATAATGTGACTACCCATTGGGCAACAAATACGGTATTCTTTCTAATATTTCTTGCCCTGGCGGCGTCCTTTTTTGGTATGTTCGAGATCATATTGCCATCATCACTGGCCAATAAGGTGGATCAACAGGCGGATAAAGGCGGGTATACGGGAGCTTTCTTCATGGCCCTTGCCATGGCCATTCTTTCCTTTTCATGTACCGGGCCGATCGTAGCCGGTTTGCTGATCAAAGCATCCCAGGGACAAGTGCTTGAGCCCATTATTGGTATGGCTGGATTTTCACTTGTTTTTGCACTTCCCTTTACTTTATTTGCCATTTTCCCCGCCTGGCTGAAAAAGCTTCCGAAATCAGGCGCATGGCTTAATTCAATTAAGATATTCTTTGCCTTTATCATGCTGGCTTTTGCCATCTATTTTCTGGGTAAAATTGATCAGTCCTATCACCTGAACCTTCTTAACCGCCCGGTTTACCTTAGCTTGTGGATTGTTATTTTTGCACTGATGGGACTATATTTCCTGGGAAAGATCAGGTTTGAACACGATAATGAGAGTACAGGGCTAAAGTTTCCAGGCCTGTTGTTGGCTATTGCCAGTTTTTCGTTCGCCCTTGTATTATTCACCGGCCTGTTCGGCGCTGACCTGAAGGGTCTCTCTACCCTGCTTCCACCACCGGTGAAAACTGCCATTTCAACATCTTCACTGCCTCAGAATTCATCTTCTTCACTTTGCAGCGTACCGAAATATTCCGAGATCCTTTCGCTTCCAAACGGACTACAGGGATATTTTGATTATGATGAAGCTTTGGCGTGTGCCAGGCAACAAAATAAACCGGTACTTATTGATTTTGGGGGTAACACCTGCTCAAACTGTAAAAAAATGTATGCCGAAGTCTGGTCCGATCCCCGGGTTATGGAGTTGCTTTCTACCCGGTTCATCCTGGCTGACCTGCTGACAGATGAGAGAATTCAGCTGCCTGAAAGCGAGTGGTACAAAAATCCGGTGGACGGAAAACTGATAAAGACTCTGGGCAAAAAGAACCAGGATTTGCAGATCAGGAAGTTTACATCCAATGCCCTGCCTTTGTATATCATTGTGAATGCCGATGGCAAAGAACTTACAGCCGGCAGATATACCTATGATCCGGATATTGAAAAATTCATCCGCTGGCTGCAGGAAGGACTGAAATAAGTGTCGTCAACGCCTTGCGGCGTTTTTAAGAATTAAACGCAAAGGCCATTAAGTCTTGCGCAATGAACGCAAAGTTATTTAAGCAACAACCGAATGCAATGAGGTTTCTCTGCGACCTATCCTCTTTGCGCGCTTTGCGAAAAAACTTTGCAACCTCTGCGTTAAAACTTTTGGCCATTTAATTTATAGTTCCTCAAAATAAATGGTTCTTTATTTTAAACGGATTGAGCGCAGAGAAATCAATACTGTACCGTATTCTCTGCCAGTAATTGCTCGTATAGACATCATTAAACTCCTTAAAACCCGACGAAACTACCGCCGGGAAATAAATTTTCAGCACATTTCCTAACCGGATCATCCCTCCGAATTCATAATTGAACCGGTCATCCGAAATTTGCTTTTCTCCCACCTGCCACACATTGGAGCCTGCACCCGAATAGGTTCCTCCATTGGCAAAAAGGCAAACAGGCACCTTCGGAATGCGGAAAACAATGCCCAGTGTTGTAAGCCACTTGTCGGAAGAAGCATAGGAATTATAGGATGCAAATCCTCCTCCATTGCCTACAAATTGTTGCGATAGCCATTGTACATGATCCTCATTTGCCATGTTCTCATACCTGCCCAGGTAAAGATGCTCGTATTTGTAATCTTCCAGTCCTGACGCACCGCTTAACCTGAGATCATAGTAAGGGCTAAAATCACTTTCCTTCTCAAGAAAAGCAGATACATAAAACCTTAACTGCAAGGCATCCTTTGCATAGCTTAAGGCATGCGCATAATTGAGTTCAATTCCTGACTTGATGTAATCATTGTTAACTTCAAGATTCAAATTCACATTGTGCGGATTTAAGACATTCCGGTTTGTATAATTGGCATCAATATCAAAAAAGTATATTTTGAATAATTCATCGTACTGGTTGTTTTCATCCGTTGAAATCAGGGAAAACTTCAGGGATTTGGTAATCTGACTGACCGGCTTCCTGTTATTAAACGTAACAAGCATATCAACTTTCACCCGGTTTCGACTATGGCCGTTTTCCGAAGCATATCCGAAACGCCTGACATCCAGGCTGTATTGAATCGCTCTAAAAATGGCATAATCAGGATAAAGATTCACTGCAAACCGTCCGATTCCGGCCAGGTCATGGTTTCCTGTTGCAAACATAGGCATCAGCTGATATTCCAGTGTTTGTTGAGGCAATAAGGGATTATAAAATAACAATCCGAGCATGGTTTTATTATAGTTATTCCATCCCAGGGCAGGCAGAATTCCTATTGATGTACGTGCAGGGTTTTCAAGTATTTGAATGAGGTTAAGGTTTAGTGGTTCTACCCATTTAAAAACCCCATGAGTTCGAATTGTATTGTTTTTACTATAAAGTTCAGGTAACCAGATCGAATCAAACAAGCTTATTTTATCCGGATGCTCACCGGGCACCCTGAGCCATTGCTTACCTGAAAAACCGGGATACCAGGCAGATGATTTCAACTTGCCGGAAATGGAAGACAAATATACGGGCGAGGAGATCTTCCCGTTGTTCTTGACAAGAACCTTGTTTTTTGAATACCTGTGAACAGAGTAGTCAATTGCTTTTTTAGTGGTTACTATATCTGTAAAAAACCACGACAGATTTTTTCCACTGCCCTTTTCAAAGGCCTGCCTGAGATCATCTGGTCCCGGATGCCTGTAATGCCATTCCCTGAAAAAATTTTGCATAATGCGATTAAATTCAGCCTCTCCCAAATATTCAAACAGGTAATTATAAGCAAGGGCAGATTTAAAATACACTACAACTCCATAATTGAATAAAGTATAATCCGCACTGGTAAGGTTCATGGGCTGATCCATCTTTGTACGTGCGGACAGGAGGTACCCGTCAAAATAATATGAACCATAAAGACGGTCATGAAAGTTCATCCATTTTGCTGCAACCGCATGGTCAAAAATAAAGCGGTACAATTTCAGGTCGGGGTACTTTGTACGCATGTACCTGAATTCGCTGAATGTATTAAAACCTTCATCGAGGTATGGATATCTTCGTTCATTGAAGCCGAGCATCCCATAAAACCAGTTGTGACCTACCTCGTGCATGATATAATTTTCAAGCATAGTTGCAGATGAGGTGCTGCCTACAACAGTTATTGTAGGATACTCCATTGCACCTCCGGCTTCAATTCTTCCATAAACGGCGGAACATTGGTTATACGGATAATTACCGTACCATTTTGAATAATAACTGAGGGCATCGTTAATATATACCACAGCATCAGACCATAAAGCGGACTCACTCTCTGGATACATAGCCCAGGTGGTGATCCTGTGGCCATTTGCCAGAATCACTTCCCCTTTTGAAACTTTATATGTCTTATCCGCAAACCACGCAAAGTCGTGAACATTTTTTTCAATATACCGTATCGTCTTTTGTTTTTTAGCGGACCTTGACGGAAGCGTATTGTCATTACCAGCCGCTTTGTTTTTAAGCCAGGTGTGCTCTTCTTCACTGACAAGATTTCCGGTAGCCCCAACAACATATTCCTGCGGAAGAGTGATGCTTACGTCATAAGCGCCAAATTCGCTGTAAAATTCTCCCTGGTCGAGATAAGGCATCTGATGCCATCCCAGGCGATCATAAACTGCAGGCTTCGGATACCACTGGGTGATCTGGTAGGATTGACCCACATGTCCAAATCGCGAAAAAGCGCCCGGTATCTTTACGTAAAAAGGTGTGGTAATTTCAATGCTGTCAGAGGGTCTCAATGGTGCATTCAGCATAATGCGACAAATATCGATTGAATCCCTGCAATATTCCCATTGGACTATACTGCCATTAATCCGGAATTCCAGGGAATCGATATAGCCATGTTCTTCCGCACCTGCAAAATGAAAATCGGTATTGCCGTTTATAATCTGCTGATGGGCAAAAGCAGTAGATTCATTTTTGTAAGCGTTGGGCCATAAATGAAAATAAAGGCAGGTAAGGCTTTGCGGGGAATTATTTTTATAAATAATATTTTCAAATCCAGATAATGAATGGGCTGAATCATTCAAGGTAACCCTTATGCGATAATTCACTTCCTGTTGAAAATAATCCTGTGGGAAAGCAGAATTTATGCTGTAAATCAAACACAAAACAGAAAGATGAAATTTTCGCATATGGAAGATTAAAGAACCAAATATATAACCTCTAACGGGATATTTCAAATCCGTTTTTCCCGCTTCCGTGGGTTTTACCCACGGTTATTAAGATCTGACCACTTCGTGGTCTAAGCCCGAAGGGTGCGATCGGAATAACCGTGGATCCACGGATAAATCGAATGCAATGAGATTCTCTGTGCCCTTTTTAAAGCGCTCTGAACAAAAGAAAACTCTGAGCCCTCTGTGTTAAAATTTTGGCCATATCTGTCATAATGTCGCTGTAGTTTCATTTAACATATGCCATTATGTCCTGAAATTGCCATGGCATTTTTTTTGAAAAAAACGACTATGTAAACAATAAACAAATGTTAAACTAAAGTATGGAGGATTAAGCCATGTTTCCTACATTAAGATCAAGAAATGCCTGGCCGAGCCTGGTGGAAGAATTCTTTAACGGAGAAGTGTTTCCGAAGTTTTTTGATAATGAAACCCAGAACAGCATTCCGGCAGTCAACATTGTCGAAAATACGGATGAATACAGAATAGATGTGGCTGCTCCGGGGCTCAACAAGGAAGATTTCAAAATCAACCTTGAAAACAATGTACTGACCGTTTCCTCCGGGAAGGAAGAAAGAACGGAAGAGAAAGACCAAAAGTATATGAGAAAAGAATTCAGTTATTATTCATTCAACCGTTCATTTACCCTTCCCATGACAGTTGATTCGGAAAAGATCAAGGCAACTCAAAAGGATGGTATTTTGCAAATCCTGATCCCCAAAAAAGAAGAAGCCAGGATAAAACCCATGCGCGAAATTAAGATTTCGTAACACCATTAAAAAGAACCAATGCCCCGCCCCGCTTATGGCGGGGCATTGACGTATTATATACAGACAGGTTTGAAAACCCGTTTTTTTTATTTTTAAACGATAAATGCTGATAAAATTTGTGCACTATTTTTTTTATACTATTTTTGGAACATTTTACTATTTTAGTCGAATATTTCAATGACATCTGATAAAACCGATATTCGGGAACAAATTGTACTTACAGCCAGCAATATTTTCAGCAAATATGGATTCCGTAAGGCAACGATGGATGAAATCGCCCATTCAATGGGTAAAGGAAAAAGTTCAATCTATTATTACTTTGCCAGCAAGGAAGAAATATATGAGGCGGTCATTGAACGGGAGGCGGAACTGCTGCGACGGGAGGTGATAAAATCCATATCCAACTCCGGAGACCCGAAGGAGAAACTGAGAAACTATGTACTTACCCGGATGAAAACCTTCAGGCGGGTTTCCAATTTCTATGATGCTATCAGGACAGAGGTAGTCAGTCACCTTGATTTTATTAATAAGATACGGAAGAAATATGACCGTGAGGAAATCAAATTGTTACAGGAAATTCTGGAAGAAGGGGTCGATAAAAACCAATTCCGTATTGAAAATGTGGAACTCACCGCCATTGCCGTCGTTACTGCTCTGAAGGGACTTGAAATTCCCCTCTTCTGGTCGGATAAGCGCAAAAATGCAGAACAGCAAACGGAAGAACTCCTGAATGTTTTATTTTACGGGATTATGCGATGAATATTTTTTTGAACTTTTTTCGACTATTCTACCTTTTTAGTCGAAACGAGTATTATAATTGAATTGATTTTTAAACTTTATACATATTAATTAATCTAACTCTTACTTACAATGAAAAGAAAAATTTTTGCCATGCTGACGCTGTCGCTTCTGACAGCCCTCCCGTTTTTCGGACAAAAGCTTCGCCTGGGAATTACTACCGGATTAAATGTGGCCACCCTTTCAGAGATTGGGAACATCTATGACAACAATGCCTTGAAAACCGGATTTGGCGGTGGATTAGCGGTTAAATATAACTTCACGGATTCATGGGGTATTCAGTCGGGAGTTATCTACGAACAAAAAGGATTTCGCTGTAAACAGGACGTAAATAATGGAGAGGAAAAAGTCACCGGCACATATAACTATTTAACTGTTCCCCTGATGGCGGAAGGTTCTGTGGCACTTGGCGGCAATTACCGGTTATACGGACTTACGGGAGGCTATGCCGGTTTCAAGACATACGCCGAAAATGCGCTGGTAACCACAGAGGGTGCGATGCCTGAGGCACCAGCGGCTGAAAACATACACAACGATGATTTCGGATGGATCATCGGGGGAGGCATCCAGGTTCCTGCCGGAAATCATCTGTTGCAAGCCGGATTAAAATATTCCCTTGGCTTGACCGAAGTATCAAAGGATGAATCCGAATCCAGGAATAAATCACTGCTTGTTTCGGTGACATTTTATTTTTAGGCTGCATTCGGTAAGACTTTCTTTCGGCAGGAATTGTGATCCGGGCCCCGCACAATACCGGCAGGGACTTTCCGTTAAAGGCCTCAGGAAGATAAAAGAATCCGCAATAAAACAAATCCCCTGACAGGTATTTAAAAAGACATTATTCTATTATCTTCGGGTTACTTCGATGAAAAAAATTACGGGTAGCCCGAGGATATATGGATAAAAAATTTACACGCCGCAATTTTGTCAGAACTTCAGCTTTGGCCACAGGAACACTGGTTATCGGAACCTCCGTAGCCTCCTGTACCCAGGGCAGTTCTAATCAGCAGCTCAACGATGAAACTTTTCCGTTTTTTCATCACCCGAATTACAGACCTGCCGAGGGGTTGTCCGGTCTACTGTTTTCACAGATCGGCTATCTGCCCGATTTGCCCGTTCGCATCATTATAAGGCTTCCTGAAAAAAAATTGTTGTCAGACGACGCGGCCTGCAGGTTAATGCCGGCATTGTCCGGTATAAACAAGGAAACATCCCTCAAGTACTGGGGTGAAATATGGAAAAGCCATTGGTGGATCGCTGAATTCAATGGAATTCCAGAAGGTAAATGGATTATTGAAATCGTTGATAATGGAAATGTTATTTTTAAGGAATCGGGATTGGTAGTCGAAAAGGATATTCTCTGGAAAAACACGGTGGAACTGGCTGCTGCCGATATGCTGGAACGCCGGGTACATTTCACGAAAGTGGGTGCCGGCTGGCAGGATGCCGGTACGCTGTGGGTTGAAAGTCCCGCCCAAAGCGCCATGATCATTGCGATTTCCGAACTGGTGGAAAAATCGGCAGATCATATTGAAGAGTCACTGAAAAACCGGATTTACAGGCAGATGGAAGTGGGATGCGATTACCTGGTGATGTCACAGAAAAAGGCCCTTGAACTGGGATTTCCGGCCGGATCCATGTCACATGATCTGCTCGGCCATGAAAAAGATGTTCTTCCCAACGATGCCGTTAAGGCTGTAATTGCCTTAAGCAGGGCGGCCCGGCTGTTGCCGGACACATTCTCGTCAAAAAAAGAAATATACCGGGCCGCAGCTCAACAGGCATTTCAATGGCTTACCGGCTCTGCACGGCCAGTTGGCGACCTGGGACTCAGCCGGTTTCAGCGTGGTTTGCCCGAAAATGCTGTGATTCCCAAAGACGAATGGCAGACCCGTGATATCGTATCCCTATGCTGGGCCAGCCTGGAACAGTACAGCGCTGACGAACCCCATGCAAAAGAACAGGCCCTTCATTATGCGGAAGAAATCATGGCGCGACAGATTAAGGCTGAGAAACCGGAAAACGGATATTACGGCCATTTTATCGAATATCCGTCCATGTCTCACAGTGAGAAATCGTGGATCCATGGCATAGTAAACAACCAGTTTGGCGCCGATATCGGTGGTATTTACCCGAATTATCTCGTGCCGCTGGTAGAAATGCTGCGTTTATGGCCCGACCATGAAGACGCAGAAAAATGGAAACAAACCTTACACAACTTTGCATACGGATACCTCATTCCGGCATGCGAATTAAATCCTTTTCTGCTCGTGCCACAGGGTATTTTTGGAGAGGAGGGCCCTGTATGGTTTTGCGGAACCTTTCACGGGACCAATGCCATTTATGGCTATACGGCCGCCCTGGCCCTTGAACTGTCGGATCTGTTCAATGAACCCCGGTTAAAGAAAATTGCTTACGGCAACCTCCAATGGCTGGCCGGACTCAATGGCGGAATGACAAAGGAAAATCTGAAAGCCTGCGTAATTTACAGCACGGACATTCCAGACGGAGTTGCACTCCCGGTAAGTATGATGTGCGGTGTGGGCAAACGTTGGGCCGGTACCTGGTTTCAGACCCGCGGGGTGATCTGCAACGGTTTTTCAACCGGGAAACAATTTGTTTATGATACCGAACCCAAAAAAGCAAATGACGGCCCGTTTTCTTTAACCGACGAGGACTGGATACCGCATAGCGCCGCCTGGCTGACAGGGTTGATCAGGCTGATCGGTGCAAAAAGATCATCGCGGATGCTTAAATCAATCCTGTTCCCCCTGGCATTTTTTCTGCTTTCTTCATCCCTTTTTGCCCAGCCCTGGCTGGTGCCCCAGCGGTTGCAGGTTTCACTATCCGATTCACATTATATCGAATGTAAGGACGGGACTCCATTTTTCTGGCTTGGCGATACGGGATGGGAAATGCTTCACCGGCTAAGCCGGGAAGAAATTGAATCTTATCTTGAAAACAGAAGGGCAAAAGGTTTTAATGTGATCCAGACAGTTATTATCAGTGAATTTATTCATATGGATAAGCCTGTAAATTACTATGGGGATAGCATATTTGTGCGGGAAGATCCTGAATTGCCTATGACAACCCCTGGCAGTGATCCGGAAAAAAAGGATGAATATGATTTTTGGGATCATGTGGATTATGCAATAAAAGAGGCTGAAAGCAAGGAAATGTACCTCGCCATCCTTCCCTCCTGGGGAGAATGGGTTGTTCCGCGAACGGATAAGCCTTTGTTTAATACAAAAGAACAAGCTTATCATTATGGCTGGTTCCTGGGTGACCGGTTCGGAAAATATCCGAACATCATCTGGATCCTGGGGGGTGACCGGCAGCCCGATGAACGTCCATCCGGCATTGAATTGTGGCAAGCTATGGCTGAAGGAATTGCAGATGGAGTAAACGGACAAAAAATCCTGGACGGAAGGGCTGATTATTCAACTACGCTGATGACCTATCATAGCTTTAACTCATCCTCAACCTGGTTTCACAACGATCCCTGGATTGATTTTGACATGTGGGGCTCTTACCATGCAGAAATCAATAACGTCCGGAGCTATAAGCAGACCCTCGCCGACTGGAATTTACCTGATCCAAAGCCTACAATTAATGGAGAACCCTGCTATGAGGGACATGGCGTGAATTATGTCATTGATGACAACGGCTATTTCACTTCCACGGATGTGCGATTGGCCGCCTACTGGAGTGTGTTTTCAGGTGCCGCCGGTTTTACCTATGGGGCCCAACCGGTATGGCAATTTACGGACAGTACAAGAAAAAGACATTCACCCAAAACCCTAACATCATGGCAGGAAGGCCTTGATTTACCCGGGGCTTTTCAAATGGGCCTTTTGAAAAAACTTATGGAATCCCGGTCAATACAAAACCTGGTTCCGGACCAATCCCTCATCACAGCGGGTCAGGGAGAATGTGACAGTTATGCCTGTGCCATCAGGGGTAAGAATCACATTTTTGTATATATTCCAACCGGTAATAAACTGAGTATAAAAATGGGAATTGTTCCCGGTGAGAAGATCCGGGCATCCTGGTTCGATCCGCGGAATGGCGATATAACCCCTATCGGTGAAATCGCCAATAGCGGTGAGCATAGTTTTGATGTTCCCGGAATGTCAAAAGAACTAGCCTGGCTTAAATCAGGCAGGGGATGCGACTGGGTTCTGATCCTGGATACAATTAAATAAAAACGCTTTGGACTTAAGTTTGTCAATGTGGATCCTGGCCGTTCTGTGTGCTTTTATGATCGGCATGGCCAAAACAGGAATTCATGCTTTGGGAACACTGGTTGTGCCCATCATGGCGTTTATATTCGGAGGAATGCCTTCTTCCGGACTGGTTTTACCGATGCTCGTTATGGCTGATGTATTTGGCGTGGTTTATTACCACCGCAGTGCGCATTGGAAAACGCTGATCAAGGTATTGCCATGGGCCTTTGCAGGTATAATGGCCGGATTGTTCACCGGCAAAAATATTTCGGCGCTTCAGTTTAAGCACCTGATAGGAATGCTGGTTATAGCCAGCCTGATTGTGATGATCTGGCTTGAGATCAGGAAAACCCGGAAAGGGGATGCTGTTCCTCATAAGGTATGGTTTGCCGTGCCCTTTCGGTATAACGGGAGGATTTTCCACCATGATCGGAAATGCTGCCGGTCCGATCATGAGTGTGTATCTGCTGTCCATGAACCTTCAAAAGAATACGTACATCGGAACAACTGCATGGTTCTTTTTTATTGTCAATGTGTTTAAATTGCCCTTGCAGATATGGGGCTGGCATAATATCACGCTTAAAACCCTCGGCTTCAACCTTATATTATTTCCATTCATTGCCCTGGGCGCCCTGGCAGGTATAAAGGTGGTGAAACTTATGCCGGAAAACGCTTACCGGTGGTTTATCGTAGCCGCCACGTTCCTTTCGGCAATCGCGTTGTTTTTCTAACAACCCGGAAGAGTAAAAACCAGGTGGATATAATTACCATCCGTCGGAATAACTTACAATTGTGATTAGTTAAATAATTATATATCAACTTATTGATAGGTTGACTCTTTTCCCAAAACCTATTTCAACTAATCTGTAAAGTGTTGATAGTTGAATATCGCTATGACCATTCTCTATACGGGATATAAAACTCTTTCTTGTTCCTGTCTTCCTTGCAAGTTCTTCCTGTGTCATTTGTGCTTCTTTCCGTGCATCTCTTAATATCTCTCCAATGGCAAAGGCTTTTGCTTTTATTTCAAATTCCGCACGTCTTTCAGTTCCAATCTTTCCATATCGTTCATCGAGATGTTGGTCATATGTCATTATGTCTTTCATTTTTTGTCCCCTCTCCTTTTATACTCAAAATACTCTTCCTTTATCCGTAAGGCCAGTTCAATCTCTTTCTTCGGTGTCTTTTGTGTTTTCTTTTGGAATCCATTAAATAATACTACTATATTCCCCTTATCAAAACAGCAAAAGATCCTAAATATATTGCTTTCAAATTCAATCCTAATCTCAAATAATTCATCATATCCTGTCATTTGATTAAAGAACTTCTTTGGTATCCTGTCAGCAACAGTCACCAGAAATAGAACATAATCAATTTTATCTTTGACTTTTTCAGTCTGTGCATTATAAAAATCCCAATAATAATTTCTGAAATATATTAATTGCCGTTTATTCTGCATACGACAAAGTTAACGAATAATGGAACAAAATCCAATATGTCGAATAAGAAGGAACCCCCTCCTACCAATTCATTAATTTCGATACATACGGAATTAAATCCGCAGCCAGCGCCTGGTGTTCGGCAACATTCGGATGCCAGTCGCTTCCGTGAAGTTCGATTGGGCTGAACTCGAAGTAGTATACCTGGCTGTCGCTTTTGGAAACCGAATCAACTACGGCATGAACATAATGCTGCCATATATGAGTTTTTTCATCCGGGGGGAAAGGCCCAACAAGGCACACTATTTTTGCTGCACTGTAATTGCTCCTTACCCGGTCCACGAATTTAATATATGCGTCCACAAAAGTTGCTGAATCAAGAGGTGCCGAAAGGTCATTCCCACCAAGATCGATCATCACAAGCTGTGGCTGGGATTGTGAATAGTCCCATCTCTTTGTGCTGTCAAGTGTCACTTCATCATAAAGGCGGGGCATATTGAAGCTTTTTCCTCCTCCGTATCCCTGGGTCATTCCAATCCCGCTCCTGCAAACCATCTGGTATTCGGCATTAACAGCGCGGGCAGTAAGCGGTCCGAAAGCCAGGTAGCTATTTTCTGTCTCATAATTGAAATGTTCTTCCCTGCTCTTTCCTTCGTTGCCATAGCCGCAGGTATAGGAATTTCCTATAAATTCTATCCTTCGGTCACTGACTTCCGGTTTAACGAGTTTCTTATGATTGTCGAGATAAAATCCGATGATCGTTGAATTTGCACCATGCCATTCCGAGCGACGGATGATTTCGAGGGTATGCTGTGAATTTTTCAAACCGCTTGCCAGCTGATAAAGGCTGTCCTTATGATCCGCTTTTATAACAAACAGGCTGTCGTCGATAATTACGTTGAACCAGTTCCGTAAGCTGTCGTCTTTCATTACAAGCGCAATGGAAGTGCCCTTGAATACGGTACGAACCATGCATCCCGAATACATGAATACGGGCTTCTTCGGGTCCGACTTGTCGAAACGTCCGATGTAGGCGATATTCGGATCATCGGCAGGGATAAATGTTTTTTTGTCGGATCCACTGCATCCTGCCAGGATCAGGATCAAAAGAGAAAAGGATATGAGATTTTTCATTGTTTTCCGTGGGTTGCACCCATGGTTTTTCCGTGGGTTGCACCCACGGTTTTTCCGTGGGTTGCACCCACGGTTTTTCCGTGGGTTGCACCCACGGTTATTGAGATGTAGCCACTTCGTGGCTGAAGAAGATTCTTTCATGGTTAAAGATTCATTGTTCATTGTTCATTGTTACCCGTACCAGGGCCGGGTTCTTGCTACATTCTTGATCGTATCCATGGCAATATTCACGTCCTCCACGATCTGGAAATCAAACATCCCCACACAAATAAAATCAGCGCCATTTTCGAAAGCCCATTTGAAACCATCCTTGGGTTCCAGCGCACCGGCAGCAAGCACCTTGAATCCCATAACAGGAACCTTGGCACGGTTGACAAATGCAACAGTTCTTTCCGGAAAAAGGCAGAACATATTATTGTGAAACCGGTTATGATCAAGATATTCGGTGCCATCCACCTCAAACGGAAAACGGTTTTCACGGGGATGGGCAGACCAGTACTGGTCGTGGTGCATGGTTTTCATATAATAATCCGGTATAATTCCGGCTTCCTCACAGGCGATCAGGGATTCAACCGAATGCGATGCCAGTCCTGCTGTATATTTCTGGCTCCTGATCTTATCCATCATCTTGCTGATCACATCGATTTTCTTGTCCCTTACCAGCCAGTCGCACCAGTTTCCCTGTATCTGAATGATATCAACCCCAAAATCTATAGCCTGGTTAATGAAATCATAATAATCATTCTTATCCATATTGGGCCCTACCTGGGAGATCACTTTAAGCTTGCTTCCCGTGATCTTTTTATATTTGGCGATCAGCGGATTTGAAGGAAATCCGATGTTAATCGTATTTATACCTGCTTTTTCGGCCAGCATCAGCGTTTCATACACTTTGTTTTCCGTATTGTATGCCTTAAAAAGGGAGGGCACATAAATCAGGTCGCGTGAATGGGCCCAGCCACCGATCAGGTTTCCGCCCAGTATGAGCCGGCTGATCTCATGATTTCCGATTTTCCCCTTTGGCAGCACGCCTTTTAATTCTCCCAGCGCCGATTGTTTTACCTGTATGGTAGCCCCTGACATTACATCCGTTCCAAGGGCATGCATGTTCCTGACAGCGCCCCACCCCATAAAACCCATGATGGGAAGGGATACCAGGTTTTTCAATGCCTCCCGTCGCGAGGACGAATTCACCGGAACATCCGCAACCTCATTTTTTTTATGACGACTTAAAAGCTCAATCAGGTTGTCGATACAATATCCCTTCTCTTTCGAAATAAGGATAAACAACAAGGCCATGGCTTCAATGAATATCTTGTCGACAATGAACAAATGTCCTTCCGTAGAATTTACAAAGGAAATCCCGAACGGCGGGTAGGCAAAGTAATACAGCACCAACAACAGGATAGCCCCCGCAGTCGCATACCGGATAAATGCCCCTGTAAATAGTGCCAGCCCTATTATCAGCAGTCCATACATGTTGAGAACATCGGTCACCGCAAGCAAAGATGGAGAGCCGGCGATCCAATGATAGAAACCGGACATGAACCCGGAAGTATTCATCAAATAGGAAGAAGCCGTCCAGTTACCGGCCCATATTTTTGAAAGTCCCTCATAAAAAAAATGCCAGCCGATGGCCATTCTTAATGCCGTAATGAAAAGGCGTTTGAAAAATTTTTGATCAGGCATAATGTGAGAATTACTTAATTTGTTATTAAATCAAACGAATATTGCTTTCAATATTATCTAAATCTCTTCAGATTACCAAATATCACAACGATTCATATGGATTCCAAACTGCAGTATTTTACCAAGGAACCAAATGCCAATTAAATTATATATTTGCATTTAAGTAATACTTCAATGAAGGAAAATCAACTCCTTTGGAAGAGTTTCCTTGATGGAAATAAGGAGGCAATAGCGACTATTTTCCTTCTTTTTCATGACGATCTGTATCGCTATGGACTAAAACTGGCCGGGAATAGAAACCTGGTTGAGGACAGCATACAGGACTTATTCCTGCAATTGTGGAAAAACCGCCGTAACCTCCGGCCGGTTGATAACCTGAAACCCTACCTGTTCAAATCTTTCCGGAATCATATGCTTGATAACCTGGAACTTCGAAATCCGGTTATCCATATTGAAAGTGATTTCGAACATCCCTTTGAAATTACCTATTCACATGAAGATTTTATTATCCGCGAACAGGTGTCAGAAGAAAACCTGCGGAAGATTACAGAAGCATTGAATAATCTGTCTTCCCGCCAACGGGAAGCAATCTATCTGCGATATTTTGAGGAACTTGATTTTGATACAATTGCCATCATTATGGACATGAACATCCAGTCAGTGCGCAACACCCTGCATCGTGGCCTCCAGTCGCTCCGGAATTTGATGTTGCTGCAACTGTTCATGATGGCAATTTCCGGTTTTGATCGCCTCGGATAAAAATATTTAATTATTTTCCTGGAAACTGAGTATAAATCGAAATTCTTTCCGTGAATATAGCAGGAAGAATGATAAAACCATGTGTACGGATGAATGAGTTATGGAACAAAAATTTTGAAGATCTCCTGTTGGAGGAGTCGTTCAGGGAATATGCAGAAGAGACAAATAAGGAATCGGTTGATTTCTGGAACAAATGGATCCTTGAAAATCCGGACAAGGCGGATGATGTAAGGAAAGCCAAAACCATCCTGATTACTTTATCGGGAAACAGAAAAACAGAAATTGATGTGGACAAAAACGATTCCCTGAAAAGATTAATGAAGGAAATTAATAAGATTCCGGAGGAAGGCGGTTCAGGGATAAATTTCTCTTCCCCCTGGATGAGAGCTGCTTCAGTAATCATCCTGGCCATAGCATTCACCTGGATATGGCAGACCATCTCCGTGAACCGGAAAAGTCCGGCACAAAAGATCTTATACAATGAAATCATTGTGCCTGTAGGCGAAAAGGCACAAGCTATTTTATCGGATGGCACCCACGTTTGGATTAACTCGGGAAGCCGGTTCAGGTATCCGGTTGCATTCGGGCAAAACTCCCGGGATGTTACCCTCAAGGGGGAAGCCTACTTTGACGTTAAGAAACGGGGAAAATCAACATTCACAGTAACCACGCATGATGTGCACATTGTAGTTCTGGGTACTGCTTTTAATGTGAAAGCTTATCCTGAAGATTTGAAGACACAGACTACGGTAGTCAGGGGCCTTGTGAGAGTAGAAAGCAGGGAAAAGGGCATCGACCCTGTACTGATCAAGCCGAATCAAATGGCTGTTCTGAAAAGCAGCCGTCCCTCTGAAAACGGAAATTTAAAGCCCATCAAAATCCTGAATATTGAGAATAAGGTAAATACGGTAGTTATTACCTCCTGGAAGGATCAGATGCTCGTATTTGCGGATGAAACTTTCGAGGACATCGGCATCAAAATGGAACGCTGGTTCAATATGAAAATAAGAATAGAGGATGACCTGCTGAAACATGAGCGGTATACCGGAAAATTCGTTCACAATGAAACTGTGTACGAGGTACTTGGAGGCAATAAAACTGACCACTCCGATTGTGTATACCGTTAAAAACGAAGAAATTGTAATAAAGAGAAAATAACCCTGATTATTAACTAATTGATATGCCTATGATTTAGCCCTGGCAGAAAACAAAAGATCGGAAAATGCGCGAACACTTCCCGATCAGTATAGTATTAACCGTTATTGCTTTCGCGAAAAAACAATAACCAAGTCAAACTTTAACCATTCAAATTTATGACAAAAAAATTACTTCCGCGTAATTTTTGCCTTAACAATTACGCAAAAAAACTAACCCTCATTATGAAACTAACGACCTTGTTATTAATCCTATCCACCCTGCAGATCTCAGCCATAGGCCTGGGTCAGGATGCGGCATTAAAACTGGAATCTAAATCCGGCACCCTGGCCGATTTGATCCAGGCAATTGAAACCCAGAGTGATTTCAGGATATTCTATAAGACGGATCAGGTTGATATACACAGGAACCTGGTACTGGGTTCGGCTCACGGAACCGTGGCATCCGTTTTACAGGATGCGCTGGCGGGGACTGAAATTTCTTACCAGGTACTTGACCGGCTTATCGTGCTTACCACAATAAATACAAATAAGCAGCAGATAAAAGTAACCGGTATAGTTTCCGATGGCTCAAACAATGAGCCGCTTCCGGGGGTCAACGTGCTGGTGGAAGGAACCAGACAGGGAGTTGTGACCGATGGCAATGGATCTTATACAATCGTTGTTCCGTCTTCCGGTTCCGTACTTTTATTTTCGTATGTTGGCTACAATTCTGAAAAAATAGACGTTGCAGGGAGAACCAACATTGATATTTTGCTTGTCCCCGATGTGCAGAGCCTCGAAGAAGTAGTGGTTATCGGGTACGGAACACGTATGAAAAAGGATGTAACCACCTCGATTTCAACGGTAAACTCGAAAGACATAGCAAAAAGCGTTAATTCCACTGCAGAATACTCCATGATGGGTAGAATGGCAGGAGTCCAGGTTTCCGGAGCCACCGGGGACCCGCTTACAAGACCTACTGTGAGAATCAGGGGTGTAAACACCTGGGGAGTTGCTGATCCGCTATATGTCATTGACGGAATTCCTGTGACAGAAACCGGCGCCGGAGCGGACGCGCTGGCTGATGGCAGGTTCGGTTCCCTGCGCGGAAATATTAACATTATGACGCTTATCGATCCCAATGACATCGAATCCATTTCCGTTTTGAAAGATGCAGCTGCAGCAGCAATATACGGGGTACGTGCAGCAAACGGGGTAATTCTGATTACCACAAAACAGGGCAGGAAAGGCGAAAAACCTGTTCTTGAATTCAACGCCCGGTATGGCATCCAGAAAATCCCCCATATTTATGACGTTATGTCTACTCCCGACCTTGTCAAATTTAAACAGGATGCCTATATCGCCAATTCATCGATCGGGAATGACCAGACAAAATGGAGCGAACTGAATCCCGACTCCCCGAATTACATTGGCGACAATCCGGCAGATGTTAACTGGCAAAAGGCGATTATCAATGAAAACGCTCCTACGCAGGAATACAATCTAAGGTTAAGCGGGGGAACTGAAAAATCCGCCTATTCACTGTCCGGTGGCTATGCAAACAGCGAAGGTGTTCTTTTGGGAAAAAATCTCGAAAGATATTCCCTTGCAACAAACCTCAAAACGGAGATTAACAACTGGCTGAGAGTAGGATTGAATTATCGTCTTGCCTATGTGAAAGGCCGGGACAATACGGTTGAAGGATTCAACCTGCTTAATATGGCACAAATGCCACCCTGGCAGCCGGTTTATGATCCAAACGGATATCTCGGGTATGCAAGTTCCGTATCCGTGAATCCCGACGGAATAACAGGAACCCCGGGCAAATGGTCGAGTGATCCGAAATCAAACGCCCGCGGACTATTGGCCACCGTGGATGATACCTACGGGGAATTGCGAAATATGGGAACTTCTTATCTTGAAATAGAACCCGTCAGTGGACTGAAATTGAGAGGTACGGTCAGCATGGATTATTACAACAGGACCACTGAGAATTTTACGGATTACGATGGATGGCAGTTCAACTACGGCGCTGAACAAAGCAAGGTTCTTGTTTACCCCAACTCGGTCGGCTCCCTGTCAAACAACATTGCCACTAATGTCAACATTATAAAGGAATTCACGGTAAATTACGTAAAATCCTTTGGCGAGCACCATTTTGATCTGCTGTTTAATGCCATGGATCAGCAGTACCGTTTTCACAGTTCCCTGGCCACAGGATATGCCATGACTACAAAGGACAAAGGTCCCCGGTTTATTGGCAATATGGAAGATAAAAATACCAATGTGCAAACGGATGTGGCCCGGAATGCCCTGCAGGGATATCTTGGAAGATTCAGTTACAATTATAAATCAAGGTATTACCTCGATGTAACGGTACGCCGCGACGGAAGCTCAAAATTCTCAAAGGAAAATCAGTGGGGTACCTTCCCGGGCTTTTCCGCCGCCTGGAGGATCAGCGACGAATCCTTCATGCCTCAGACCACGATGATAAACGATATCCGGTTACGGGTAGCCTGGGGATCCCTCGGAAACATGGAAGTGCGCGACCTGGCCTGGGCTTATATTGTAAATCCGAATCCCGCCTATTCATGGGGACATTCAAACGATGGAATGGGTATTTACGGACCCGGGGCTGCCATTACGGATATGGCCAACCCTGATCTTTCATGGGAAAAAACAACCACCACGAACCTCGGACTTGATTTTACCCTGTTCAGCAACAAATTGAATGGTTCGGTTGAATATTATAACAAGCTTACCGACGGGATCATTCAACAGATTGGTCTGCCACCAAGCCTCGGCTATAAGAACACACCCTTTGTAAACCTTGCACAGGTAAGGAACAAAGGGATTGAAGTGGTTTTGAACTACCAGGGTTCCGTTGGTGAAATTAATTACAACGTAGGAGCCAATCTTACCACCGTTAAAAACATCGTTGAGAAAACCTACAAGGATTTACGGTATACAACCGCTGCCGGTTTGGTGGAAGAAGGTTATTCGATTGGATATCAGCGGGGATATAAATTCGGAGGAATTTACCAGACACAGGATGAGGCGGATCAGCGCGAAGCTTCAGTGACTGATAATAGCCGGGGACAAAATGTGGTTGCCGGGGATGCATGGTACCAGGATATTAACGGTGCCCCTACCGGAGACTATAAGTATGAAACTCCCGGGCCGGACAGTAAATTGGATAATTATGACCAAACCTTTCTCTGGAATAATATAGCTCCCTATTATTATGGTATTGACCTTGGCCTGGCCTATAAGGGAATTGATTTTTCCACCTTATGGACGGGTGTGGGGGGTGTATATGGCCAATGGGACGGCCTCACCGGCATGGGTTCCCGTAGCAACGGAACTCTTGAAAGCGCTAAAAACGCCTGGACAAACGATAACAGATCTTCGTGGCTGCCACGGAATGTCTATGCGGATCCCAACAACAACCTGAGAAGTTCCGACAGGAACAAAAAAAGCCGTTCCTATCTCCGTCTTCAAAGTATTCAAATTGGATATACGCTTCCCAAACAGGCATACAAGATGGTGGGAAATGCTGTTAGCAATCTGAGAGTGTATGTGAGCGGAAATAATATTCTGACCATGACTCCCTGGCCCGGTCTGAATCCCGACGGTACCGACGAAATGCCTTATATCATCAACTTTGGGTTAAGTGCCAGATTCTAACCGTATTAAATTTATGAGTTTAAAATTCACAATTATGAAAAAACAAAAACATACACTATATGTCATTCTGATGTTGCTGCTCTTTATGGCGTGTTCAAAAGACAATTTAAATGTTGACTTTCCAAAGCAACCGGAAGATCAATTCTTTACTGACGAACAAAAACTCGACCGGGGAATCCGGGGAGTATATGCACAGCTGACCGATTTATATTCCTTCGGTGGCATGACCTGCGTGTATCCTTTGTATCTTTTACCAAGTGATGCATTTACCCAGGAAGCAGGGGGAAGTAACAATGATATCGACAATTTCAAAGGCTTCAATTCTTCACATGGCCTCAATTCAGCATACTGGAATCTGCTGATGCGCCTTATCAACCGCGCAAATACAATGCTTGATATTACGGAAAACAACAAGGGCCTCTATAAAACCGACGGACTTAAAGATGTACACCAGGGTGAATGCTATTTCCTGAGAGGCTATGCATTCTTCAAGCTGTTTGAAAATTACGGGAAACCGCCGATCATCACCCGAAGGATTACTTCCGTGGATGATCCCCTGATCTATTCTGCCGAATCTTCAGGTTTGGCTGCCCTTGATACTGCTATTTCAGATATGAAAAAAGCGGAAACCCTGCTGGCAAATACCAAAACATGGAACAGCGATAATCTGGGCAGGGTGACCTATAACAGCGTAGAAGGGATGCTCGTGAAATTCTATACGATAAGGGCTGATTACGGAAGCACCCGGACCGAGGATTATGAAAATGCCATTGCCGCTTTTGACAAGATCGACCAAAGTATTACCTCAATTAATGAGGTAAAATATGGCGATAATTTTGACGGCAATACCGAGAACAACAAGGAATCGCTTTTTGAATACCAGGCTGGTGACGCCCCCAGTGGGGACCTTATATGGCTTGACAATGATTTTGGCGGCAATATCGGTCGCCAGGGAGCCTGTTTTGTTTTCTTCAATATGGGTGGCGGCGTTTTCTGGACATGGAATCAACCGCTGATTCCTACCGCCAAGCTTATCCATAAATTCGATCCCAATGATCCCCGGTTCGTTGAATGCATGGACTCTGTCTCCACGTATACGAAAAAATACGACAGGGATCTTATGTGGTTCGCAGGAAGTTATAAAACCGGATTCGTATTCCATAAATATCAACGCCCGGGTATTTTCCTTGATAGCGCAGACCATGAAAAAGGACTGAAATTCCAGCCCCGGGATACCTATGGCAAAAACGGATATGGTGCAGCGGCCACAACAACCAATCCCCGAATCCTTCGCTTTGCTGACGTAAAATTACTGGTAGCCGAGGCATACCTCGAAACGGGCAACTCAAATGAAGCCCTTCAGCAGGTCAACGATGTAAGGGCCAGGGCGCGGAAATCATCCCCGGACGGCACTGTATCAAGCGTACCGGCTGATCTGACAACCGTAGACAGGCAGGCAATCATGGACGAACGGATGCGGGAATTATGCGGCGAAGAGGATCATCGTTTATCCGATATGCGCAGGTGGCAAAAAGCAGGCTGGATAGACGTAACCACATGGGTGCCTGTACAACCTGAAAACGAGATCGTTGATGACTGCTGGGGCATTATTACAAATGAGGAAAACTTTGATCCCTCTTTTGGTGCAGCTAAGAATTTGCTTTTCCCGATTCCACAGGATGAGACCTCATCAAATTCCAATGTTACCCAGAATAACGGGTATTAAATAAAGGGTTTTATATTTTAAAATATTGCTGGCGATGATTAAAGAATCATCGCCAGTATGGTATTAAAATGACAGATAAAAAAAACTAAGACATGATCCGGACTTAATTATGGCAAAATCTTTCTATATTGGTCTTAAGTTCGGTCGTATTTCAGGCTTTTTTTATAGTCTGTCGCAAATTTGATTATTTAAAGCCATAAACTGAGTAAAAACAGATAACCATGCTTTTGAAAAACCGGTTTTCAATTTCAATATCAGCATTTCTGATATTTCTTTTCTTTACATCTTCCGTATTGTCAGCCCAGAATGCGGTTATCCGTGTTTTGTCAGCGGGCACCACATTCAAACCGATGGAAAATGTGATGATCGTATGCCGGAAATCCGGCACTCTTCTGGTAAAGGATTCCAAAGGCAGGGAATATTTTCGTTCACAGGCTGAAACATCCGTACCTGTTCCCATTGCCGGCGCAACCGGAACCCATACTGCCTTTCTGCTGAATTCCAAAGGTATTGTCCTTGATTCGGCACAATTCAATGTTCAAACCGAAACCTCCATTGACGACGGGGGGCAGGCAGGAGAGATGTTCCGCCTTTTCCACCGGGGCATGCTGGTATATAATCCCGATGGGGTATCTGAAATTACCTGGAATGGAAAAACCTACCGCTATTTTGTGGAATGGGTATTGGATAATAACAATACGATGAAAGGTATGCAGTATTTCAGTCCCGATGGTGCCGGCCTTGTTGATCTTCTCCGTGAAAACCAGCAGCCGAACGGCATGATCTGGAGTTTTGTCCGCAAGGGGGATGACGATTATCATTACTATGAAACTGTCTATTCGGATATCCATTATTTTAAAAAAGACAAGGACGCCTGGTTTGTAAGACAGCCGGTTGAAAATCATGTGGAATACAACTATGTGAACATGATGTACCAGCACTGGAAAGCCAGCGGCGATAACAGCTGGATGAAGAATAATCTCGATTGTGCCATGCGTGCCCTTGATTATTGTGTTACAGATACTGTTCGATGGTCCAAACGGTTCCAATTGCTTAAGCGTCCGTATTGTATTGATTCATGGGATTTCCAGGTGGATGATGAATATACACCCTATGCCCCCGTTAGTCCTACCATGCTGGTTGTTCCCGGCAAAACAAAATTCGGCATATTCTTTGGCGATAACACTGGTTATTACGAAGCCTGCAATCAGCTTTCCGAAATGCTGAAGGTTGCCGGCATGAATGAGAAATCATCTGTTTACAGCCAGCGGGCCAAAGAAATTCTCGAAAGACTTAACACCTTATCCTGGAATGGCCGATTTTATACCCACTTTATTGATGAGGATCCTTCGGTGAAAAGAGACCTTGGAGTGGATGAAAAGTCACAGATCGCCCAGGGAAATATGTATTCGGTCAACAGGGGACTTCCCCATAATATGGATGTTTCCATTATCAACACATATCTTGAATTGCAAAAACACCTTCCTGCCGGTTCTCCCGGAGAATGGTATTCAATTTATCCACCCTTTGAAAAAGGCTTCACCCATCATAACCAGAAATGGCAATACATGAACGGTGGGGTCGCCGGACATGCAGCCGGAGAATTGGCAAGGGGCGCTTACGAAAATGGATATGAAGATTATGGTTCGGACATTCTGGGGAAATTATACACTCTCGGAATCGAAAATGGCAACCGAATCTGGTTCGCCTATACCGGTTCCTTTCCTCCCCCGCCTCCTCCGCCCCATTATAAAAACATAGACTTGTCCGGATTGGCCAATATGGACTTCTGGGACAAAGGCGGCAAAGGTTCGGTACCCTGGATGAATACAACCCGCGCCGGGAATGATATGCGCGGCATTCCTGTCGGGGACCAGGTTTTCAATCACATTCCTTTCAAAGTCATTGACCCCGACCAGAATCAGCGAAAATCGGTAATCGGTATATCCACCCTGGCAGGATTGCCACGTCAAATGGAAGTTCCCATTGGCGATACAGCCGTCACTGTTTACCTCCTGCATTCCTCATCCGATAATATTCCCAGCACCGTTGCCGGGGCCATCACATTTAAATATGCCGACGGCACCGAGGCATCCCAATATCTCATGAAAGGGAAAGATGTAACCAACTGGTGGTTTTCCAGCCTTGAAAATGAACATGCAGGAGTTGCCTGGTGGGGTCCCAATCCCTGCAGCTCCAAGGTGGGCGTTTGCTGGGCTGCCGTCACCAACCCGAATCCATCAAAAAAGATCGATAAACTTATTTTCAGCGCACCACTCGAAGGGGGAATATATGCTTTGCTGGGGGTTACACTGGCTGACCGTGTTCATTACGTGAAACCGCCCGTAGAATCATTCGGCGGACCCGATAACTGGGCGGCATCCAACGCGATGGCTGCCCTTGTTGAAGGACTGGCAGGCGTTAAAAGCACAGGTCTCGCCTTTGACCAGGTAAGCCTCGCCCCGCGATGGACATCAGCTCACACTGACTCAGTGGATGTTACAATTCAGTTTGCCGCATCTAAAGGATATATTGCCTACCACTATATCCATAATGAACAGAAAAAGGAAATTCGAATCAGGGTCACCGGCAGCGGCAACTCGATTCAAAACCATATTTTACTTCCAAAGGACTGCCAGGGAGTTGCAACGGTTGAGGCAAACGGCACACCGGTTGATTATACCCTGTCAAAAGTTGAAAATTCTGCTTATGCCGATTTTTCGCTTTCTTTGCCCAGGATTACAAATGTTAAAATCATTTATAAATAACAATTACAGACTCCCATGGACACAACTCTCACTCCCCGGTTTTCAGGTTTCAAAGTGTATGCCCTTGCCCTGCTCAGAATTGCCATTGGCTGGCATTTTCTGTTCGAAGGAATTTCAAAATTGTTCACCCCTTCCTGGACGTCAGCTGATTTTCTGCTCCTGTCAAACTGGATCTTTGCGGGATTTTTTCACTGGATAGCAGGTAACGCAGCTCTTTTGGCTGTTGCTGACGGAGTTGTCACCTGGACTCTTATTGTTATCGGGATCAGTTTAATGCTTGGACTGCTCGACCGAGCGGCTTCAATTGCAGGAATGGCACTTGTCGCCTTATTCTGGCTTGCCAACCCTCCTCTTACCGGTCTTGATTTCGGCGTTCCGCACGAAGGAAATTACCTGATCGTGGATAAGAACCTGGTTGAATTTTTTGCCTTACTGGTGCTTTGCCTGTTTCCCACCGGCAGATATTTCGGGCTTGATCACTTTTTCTACAGGAAAAAGGAAACAACCCGTGCTGAGGAAAAGAGAGAAAAGATACAACCAGGCAAGAAAGCTCCAGAACCTGATTTAAGTAAAATGCTTGACCGCAGAGTATTGCTGCGTGGCTTATCTTCTCTTCCTGTGTTGGGCGCTTTCGGCCTTGCCCTGCATAAACAGAAACTATGGGAAAGTTACGAAGAAAAAAATCTTGTGGATGCCGTAACCGGTGCCAGCGCCAAATCCTTCAATATGGCAAGTCTGAAGGAACTGAAGGAAACGGTGCCGATGGCCAAAATAAAGGATGTTCCCTTCAGCCGCATCATTCTGGGAGGAAATCTTTTATCGGGATGGGCCCATTCGCGTGACCTCATTTATGTATCACAACTGGTTAAAGCCTATCACCAGAAGGAGAAAATTTTTGCCACGCTTTTGCTGGCAGAAAAATGTGGCATCAATACCCTCCTCACAAACCCGATCCTGTGTTCGCTTATTGATGAATACTGGAAAAGAGGAATTGGTAAGATCCAGTTCATCTCGGATTGTGCCGGGTTGAATTATGACGATAAGGGAGCTTCGCCTATGGATTTCAATGAATACCTCGACAAGGTGAAACGAGCCATTGATACGGGTGCAGTCGCCTGCTATATCCAGGGTGAAACAGCCGATTATTATATGAAGAACGGAAAGCCGGATGCAATTGCCAAGGTGCTCGACTTAATCCGGAAAAACGGATTGCTTACCGGCATCGGGGCCCATGAGATTGAAACCGTAAAAGCCTGCGTCGATATTGGATTCACCCCTGATTTCTGGATGAAAACACTGCATCATCATAATTACTGGTCAGCCAAAAACGCGGAATGGCATGATAACATGTTCTGCTTCAAACCGGATGAAACCATCGCTTATATGAAAACCCTTCCCCAGCCCTTTATTGCCTTTAAGGTGATGGCTGCCGGGGCTATTCTGCCTGCGGACGGATTCCGGTATGCATTTGAAAACGGGGCCGACTTTGTATGCGCCGGTATGTATGATTTTCAGCTGGTGGAAGATGTAAATATTGCCTGTGATATATTGAAAAGCGACATAAAAAGGGAGCGAAAATGGTATGCTTAAAAACGCCTGCCTATTGGTCGGCATTCTTCATTTCATTGTTTTACGCCACTTCGGCAGGGTTCGCACAAACAACCGTCTTCCCTGCACCTGTGGATTTTTCGTATGCAAATGACTTTAAAGTCAAAGTGAATGGGAATGAATCCTTCGTATATGACAACCGGGTGGCCGGGTATACAATTTTTGAAATCGACGGGGAAACAACAGTGGAGGTGGAATTCTCCGGTAAAATCTACGATGTGGATATCCGGCCGAAAAGCCTGAATATAGTACCCCGTGTGGTGGATGGAAAGGTTATTTTCACCCTTTCAAACCCATGCAACCTCAGCGTAGAGATCAACAAAAATCTGAAACGTCCGCTGTTTATCTTCGCCAACCACCCTTCAAGGGTGGCACCCTTGAAGGGTGGTACCCATGTTCATTACTTTGAAGGCGGAAAAGTACATCATATCGGAAGACTTACGCTAAAAAGCAATGACACTGTATATATCGAAAGCGGCGCCGTGGTAAAGGGATCCTTTTTCCTTGACAGCATTCAGAACGTTCGTATTTACGGACACGGCATTCTCGACGGAGCCTGTGTATATGAGAAAGGACAGGAACGGATGATAGAAATAAACCGTTGTTCCAATATCACGGTTGAGGGTATAGTAATAAATGACAGCAAACACTGGACTGCCCCCTGCAACAAATCCAGAAACATTACATACAGGAACATAAAGGTGGTTAGCGGAAATGACTGGGATGACGGTGTTGATGTCGTATCGTCCCAACACGTATTAATAGATGGCTGCTTTATCCGTACCAAGGATGATTGTATTGCCCTGAAGGCAGGCGTCACGTATTATACTGATTTCTTTAACCAGCTTCCAACCAGGGATGTACAGGTTGTCAATTGCGTATTATGGAATGCGGAATGGGGAAACGGACTTGAAATCGGGTTTGAAACCCGGGCGGATACCATTCAGGATGTCGTATTCCGAAACAATGACCTGATACATGTTGAAGGACCCGAAGGAACTTTTACCATTCACAACGGAGACCGGGCCGTAGTAAAGGATGTTCTCTATGAAAATATACGGGTTGAGGATTCACGGGGAATCCTGGTCGATTTTAAGATCCTTGATTCCCAATACTCAAAGGATAAAGAAAAAGGACAAATCAGGGATATTACTTTCAGAAATATTACAGTCACCGAAGACATTCCACTTCCATCCCTTTTTCTGGGTTATGATGAATCCCATGGGATAGAAAATATACGGTTTGATAATTTCAGGGTGAATGGAAAGCAGATAAATAGCGCAGGAGATCTCGATGCAACCCTGAAATTTTCAAAAAACGTTACGTTTAAATGATATCCCCATGAATAAGAAACAAAGGTATGAAGCGCTTTTAAAAGGAAAATCTCTCGGTACAGGTACTTTTTTTCGCCCGATACTGATGCACTTCGCTGCCCGGTTCAACAATACGACCTATGGGAAATTCGCATCTGATTATAAGACATTGGTAGAGAGCAATATTAAGTCCATGGAGCATTTCGATATGGACATGGTAAGCCTGATTTCCGATCCTTACCGGGAAACATCGGCTTTCGGTGCCGGTATTGAATACGTTGATGAGGGGGTTCCAAGATGTCTTTCCCACATTGTAAATTCGATCGACGATGTAAAAAATCTGCCCGATCCGGATGTTTATAAATGTGTTCGTACCCTCGACAGGATCAAAGGAGCGGAATATTTTCAGAAATTATTAAAAGGAACCGTACCGGTTAGCGGCTGGATCGAGGGACCCCTGGCAGAAGCTTGTGACCTGGCCGGGGTGGGTGAAATGCTGATGCAACTCATGATAGATCCGGATTTCTCCAATCTCCTGATGGACAAATGCATAAAAACGGCAAAGAACTTCGCCAAAGCCCAGGTTGAAGCCGGCTGTGACCTGATCGGTATTGGCGATGCCATTTGTTCCCAGGTAGACAAGGCCACCTATGATCAATATGTTAAAGACAGGCATGTTGAACTCATAAAATTTATACATGAATGCGGTGCCTCCGTGAAACTGCATATTTGCGGCGATACAACCCATTTAATCAGTTCATTCAGCGAACTGAATGCCGATATCGTTGACCTCGACTGGCAGGTGGATATCGATAAGGCCAGGAATATACTGGGCAACAATGTTGTCATTGGAGGCAACATCAATCCGGTTCTTGTACAGGATAAAACAGAGAACGAAGTGTATGTGATGTCAAAGATGCTTGTGGATAAATACATAGGTCAGAAATACTTGCTGGCCGCAGGTTGCGAAATTACAGTGCTTACCCCTCCTGCAAACCTGGAGGCCATGAGCAGGGCAAGCAAAAATTAACTCCCAAAAACCATGAAACAGAAAATACAAAAAACAGTACTGATCCTATTCGTTATGTTAAATATGGCTGTTACCGCCCAGGAATACAGGATGCCCCTTTACACGGGGACCATTCCCAATTCAAAAGATAACGGGGGAATTGAAAAGACAGAAATCAAGGATATAATACTGATCAGCAACGTGCAGGTTCCGGACATCGCCGTTTATCTTCCCAGCAAGCGTTTTGCCACCGGCCAGGCCGTGGTGATCTGTCCGGGAGGCGGATACTGGGTGCTGGCTTATGACCTGGAGGGTACCGATATAGCCCGTTATCTGAATTCCATCGGGGTAGCAGCTATTGTGCTGAAATACCGCTTGCCTACCTATGGCAACTGCATTGAACCTTACAAAGTACCCCTTATGGACGCACAGCGCGCCCTGCGGCTGGTGAGGCATAACGCATCCAAATGGAATGTCAATCCTTCGAAGATAGGGATTATGGGCTTTTCCGCCGGCGGACACCTTGCCTCCACCCTGGGAACACATTTTGATTATGGCGACAAATCGGCCGCCGATCCGGTAGAGAAGGAGAGTTGCCGCCCCGACTTCATGATCCTTATGTACCCGGTAATTTCCTTTACCGATTCAAGCATGCACGTCGGATCACGGGAGGCATTGCTTGGAAAGGATGCTGATCCTGCCCTTGCAAAATTCTATTCAAACGAACTGCAGGTAAAGGATGACACCCCGCCGGCTTTTTTTGTTCATGCGGACAATGACAAAGCGGTTCCTGTGGAAAACACTTTGCTTATGTACAAAGCGCTCCGTGACAGGCATATCCCTGCGGAACTTCACATTCTTTCGGAAGGAGAACATGGTTTTGGTCTGGGTATCGGCAATGCGCATATTGCTTCATGGACCAACAGCCTGGAACTCTGGCTGAAACGTTTGAATAAATGAAGAAACTATTGATTCTGCCTTGCCTGCTGGTGTGCCTGCACATTCAATCACAGAAATTTGACAACCTGGCAATGACCCCGCCGATGGGATGGAACTCATGGAACAGATTCGGATGTGATATCAATGAGAAAATCATCCGTGAAACAGCCGATGCAATCATCTCAAACGGAATGAAGGAGGCAGGGTACAATTACATTGTGATCGACGATTGCTGGCAAATTGGCCGGGATAGCCTGGGTTTTATCCTGGCTGATCCGGAACGATTTCCTTCCGGCATGAAGTCGCTCGCCGAATATATCCATGCAAAAGGATTAAGATTTGGCCTATACACCTGTGCAGGCCGCAAAACTTGCCAGGAGCGCCCCGGAAGTCGCGGATATGAATACCAGGATGCCCTGACCTATGCGCGCTGGGGGATTGATTTTCTGAAAATGGACTGGTGCAATTCTGACGGACAGAATGCAAAGGAATCCTATACACTCATGCGCGACGCCCTCTATAATGCCGGACACCCGTTGGTTTTCAGCCTGTGTGAATGGGGACTGAGCAAACCGTGGGAATGGGCTTCTGATGTTGGTCATCTTTGGCGGACAACCGGCGATATCCGCGAAAACTGGAATATACCGGATGCCAAGGAGGGCAAATGCTGGGGGGGAGGCGTGATCATTAACCTCGATATGCAACAGGGACTGGAGAAATATGCCGGTCCCGGCCACTGGAATGATCCCGATATGCTGGAAGTGGGAAATGGCGCATTGACAGAAAACGAAAACCGGGCACATTTCAGCCTGTGGTGTATGCTTGCCGCACCCCTGTTTTCAGGAAATGATGTCACATCTATGGATAAGGCAACACTGGAAATCCTTACCAACCGTGAAGTAATTGAAATCGACCAGGATGTTATGGGCATCCAGGGATTCAAAATTAAGGACTATGGAGAAATTGAATTGTATTACAAACCCTTGGATAATGACAAATACGCTTTTTGTGTATTCAACAGGTATGATCAAAAATTAAAAATAGAGATTAACTGGAAAAATCTTACCCTCACAACCTGGGAAGATTCACATAAAATTGAACTGCCTCCTTCCATTGACAAAAAAGATATTCAGTTAATTCATACATTTCAGATCCGTGACCTGTGGAAAAAACAGATCATAGGAAGTACAGATATGAATACCATCATTGAAATTCCGGGTCATGATGTTGTCCTGTTTAAACTATTCCGGTAATCGATAAAGAAATAATTCCATATTTCTAAGTACAATGAAAAAAACATTTCAATTTATACTGTTGCTGACCATCTGTCTGGCTGTTAAGGGTCAATCCGAAGTAAATCAGCTTAAAGCAGATTTGCGCACAAATCCTCTTGGCTTCGACAATCCTTCTCCCGAGCTGAGCTGGATTATCCTGTCAAAGGAGCGTGGTACCTTTCAAAAGGCGTTTGAGATCCTGGTCAGCGATGATGTGGACAAACTGAAAGCAGGAACCGGCAACATTTGGAATTCAGGCAAGGTAGAAACCCCGCAGACTTTTGGTATTCTTTACAAAGGTAAACCCCTGGTTTCATTTACCCGTTATTACTGGAAAGTACGGGTATGGGATCAAAACGGGGCAGAATCCGAATGGAGCGAGCCTGCCTGGTTTGAAACTGCCATGATGAATACCGCCGACTGGAAAGCAAAATGGATTACAGATCAGAAGCCCCTCCCCGTTCACGATGAAGATTTTTATAAAGACATTCCCAACCCCTTGCTTCGGAAGGAAATATCCATTAAAAAGGAAATCAAATCCGCTCGACTTTATATTGCCGGTCTCGGCTATTCGATAGCCTACCTGAATGGACAGCGGATTGGCGATCATATGCTTGATATGCCCTGGACCCAGTTTGCAAAGCAGGTCATGTATAATACTTTCGATGTAACCTCTAACCTGCATAAAGGCAAAAATGCCATGGGTGTAATGCTGGGCAATGGATGGTTTAATCCGATGCCCATAAAAATGTTTCAGCGATGGAACTTTCGTGATTATCTTACCGTCGGAAAGCCCTGCCTGAAGGCCCAGCTTCGGATCACTTACACGGATGGAACCATTGAAACTATTGTAACGGATAACTCGTGGAAGTCGGGAGACGGCCCGGTCCTTAAAAACAGCGTTTATCTGGGTGAACTCTATGATGCCCGGCTGGAACAGAAGGGATGGAATGTGGCGGGTTTCAAAGAGGGTCAATGGAAAGCAGCTCAGATCACGCAGGGACCCGGCGGACAGCTGATTGCCCGTTATATTCCCCCGGTAAGGGCGACCAAAATCCTTAAGCCTGTTAAAATAACTGAACCCTCCCCCGGCATTTTTCTTTTTGATTTTGGCCAGAATTTCGCCGGCGTACCCCGTCTTAAGGTACACGGACCTGCGGGTACAAAGGTTACCTTAAGAGGGGGCGAGGATATCCATCCGGATGGCACGCTTAATTACTTCACTGTCATCATCGCCCAACTTAAGTCGATGTGGAACCTGAAGGGCGGACCCGGATGCCCGGATGACCCCATGATGGTCAATACCTATATCCTTAGCGGGAATGGCGAAGAGGTTTTTACTCCTGAATTTTCTTTTTCAGGTTTCAGGTATATCGAAGTCAGTGGTTATCCCGGCACACCGGATCTGAATTCCCTGGAGGGCCTCCGTATGAACGCCGACCTGGAGGTCAACGGCAGTTTTGAATGCTCGAATGCCATGTTTAACCAGGTTCAGCAAGCAACTCTCTGGACCTTTCTGAGCAATGTTTTCAGCGTGCAAAGCGACTGTCCGGCGCGCGAAAAGCTGGGGTACGGAGCCGATATTGTAACAACGGCTGAAGCGTTTTGCTATAATTTCGATATGAGCAGTTTTTACAGGAAAGTTGTACAGGACTTTTCAAACGATGTCCGTCCCAATGGCGGCATGCCTGAGATTGCACCCAATGTTGGAATAAATGAATCGGGCATGGGCGGCGAGACCGGTTCTCCGGGATGGCAGCTGGCATTTCCGTTTGGCATGAAAGTGCTTCATGATTATTACGGCGACCAGTCTACCCTGGAGAAACATTACCAGTTACTTAAAGGGCAGGTGGATTTCATGCATTCCGTTACACCGGGCCATATTGTGCAACAGGATATCGGTGATCATGAGAGTATTGATACAAAACCCACGGCCCTTTCAGCTACAGCCTTTTATTATCATCATGTGATAATCCTTAAGGAGTTTGCAGAACTGCTCAACAGGGAAGCTGATATACTAACGTATGGAAAACTGGCGGATGAAATCAAGGCAACCATCATAAAAACATTTCTTAAACCCGGAACCGGGATATTTGACTCAGGAACCCAGGGAGCCGAGGTTATAGCATTTAATTATGACCTTGTACCGGAAAGTGAAAAAGACGCTGCAGTTGACCGTCTTCTCAGTGAAATTTACATTAAGCATAAAGGGCATCTGTCAACGGGAATATTTGGCACCAAATTCATGCTCAATTTCCTGAGAGAAGAAAACAGGAACGACGTTGCCTACACATTAGCCAATCAGCGTACTTTTCCAGGCTGGGGCAATATGATGGCCAACGGCGCCACCACACTCTATGAAAGCTGGAAATATCCCGATACCGTCGCTTCTCAGAATCATCCGATGTTTGGATCCATTTCGGAATGGTTCTATAAATCCCTGCTCGGCATTAATGCAACTGCTCCGGGATTCACACAATTCGAGATCCATCCGCAGCCGGCGGGCGACCTTACCTGGGCAAACGGATATTATGATGCCATCGTTGGCAGGATTGTCAGTGCCTGGCGTACAGATGGCAGAAAATTTTACTTCATTGTCAGCATCCCGGCTAATACAAAGGCAAGGGTCTATGTGCCTTCCCTTGCCAAAATGCCGGTGACGGAAAACGGCGGTCCGGCTGAACATTCTAATGGGTTGAAATTTGTTGAATACCGCGATGATTATGCTGTATTTGAAGCCGTTCCGGGTGATTATTCCTTTACATCAACGTGGCAAAAGTAAATAATTATGAAACGTAACATTTGGTTTACTCTTACTCCTGTTTCTACCGCTTCATGCTTTACCACAGGCCAATTCCGGTATTAATCTCCTCGTCCGTGGCGATGATATCGGTTCCTCGCATACGGCCAATCTGGCCTGTATCGAATCCTACCGGAACGGGATCGTCCGGTCGGTTGAGCTGATGGTTCCCGGACCCTGGTTTCCCGAAGCCGTGCGGTTGCTGAATGAGAATCCGGGACTTGATGTGGGTGTGCACCTGGTAATGAATAGCGAATGGAATGATATAAAATGGCGTCCCCTCACCTGCTGCCCCAGCCTCACGGATATTGACGGCTATTTTTATCCCATGGTCTGGCAGAGACCCGATTTTCCACAAAACACAGCTCTTAAGGATGCCCCCTGGAAACTAAATGAATTTGAACAGGAGTTGCGTGCCCAGATTGAGATGGCAAAAAAATATGTGCCCCGCGTTAGCCATATTGACTGTCATATGGGCTTTCAAAGTTGCGCCCCGGAAATTGCTGACCTTGTGAAAAAACTTGCCGTTGAATATGATCTGGATATTAATCCCGGTGAACTGGGTTACCAACATCTTGCCCTTTGGAACAGGAATGATACCACAGCAACGCAAAGGATCGCCTCAACCGTTCACACGCTGGATAACCTTAAGCCGGGTAAGTATTTTTTTGTTGAACATCCGGGGATGAACACTGCCGAAATGCAGGCCATCTGGCATAAGGGCTATGAAAACGTTGCTTCTGACCGCGATGCAGTGACAAAGGTTTTTACAAGCAAAGAGGTGATGAATATCGTCCGGTCAAACAACATTACCCTGGTTAGCTATAAGGATGCAAAATCTCAGCAACCCGCTGCTATCCGGGTGCTGGTGGTAACCGGCGGACATGAATACGATCAGCCATCCTTTTCCGGGATGTTCGAAAGCCTGTCCGGTAACATCTCCTATAAAATAATTCCTTTCCCGGACGCCTTTTCCCTGTTCACGCCTCAAAAACGAAATGAATTCGATGTCGTTGTCTTTTACCATATGTGGCAAACCATCACAGAGGAGCAGAAGAGCGACATGATTGACTGCTTCAGGAAGGGAAAACCCCTTGTTGTGCTGCATCACAGCATATGTGCATTTGACAATTGGAATGAATATATGCACCTCGTCGGAGGGAAATATTTCCATGATACATGTGTAGTTGACACAAATGCATTTATGGAGGAAGCAGTTGCTTTTCTACCCTCTACATACCGGCATGATGTAAACGTTCCAATAAAGGTTAAGGATAATCTGAATCCTGTAACGAAGGGGATTGCCGATTTTGAGCTGTTTGATGAAGTGTACGGTGGATTTTATGTAGAGCCGGGTATGACCGTCCTTCTTACAACCGACCATCCGGAAAGTTCACCCGTAATTGGCTGGTCACATAAATACGAGAATTCCAGGGTGGTAACCATTCAGTCCGGTCACGACACCCCGGCATTCCAGAGTCCGGTTTACAGAAAACTTCTCCTCCAGGCTATTGAATGGGCCTGGCAGGGCGAATAACCGAATCCTGCTATTCTACGGTAAAATCGAAAGGGATCCCCAGTTCCTCATATAATTTTCTCCGGGCATCCTTGTCGAGATCCAATTCCTTTCGTGCTGCATCGGCTACTTTTACAGCCATTTTACGGGGGACAACAATAACCCCGTCACCATCAGCCACAATCACATCACCGGGCTGAATAAATACACCGCCCACTACTACCGGTTTGTTATAGGATTCGAGTTCATTTCTTCCCGGACGAATACCGCGGCCTCTTTTATAATAATCCATATATACCGGGATACGCTGTTTTTCAATTTCATCCACATCTCTGACGCCACCGGCCGAAACGATACCTACAGCTCCCTTTGACGTCCAGATCATGCTGTTGTTTGATCCGGTGCTGCCGCAATCACCATCATTTGCATTATCAATAATGATCACATCACCGGGCCGGATGTCTTTGATAAAAGGTTCCCCGGAAATAGTAGTATACCAGGCATCGCGCCACTGCTTGTATTCTTCAACCGAAGACTCTTCGGGATGAGGCACCCTCATCGTAGGAACATAGCGGACAGTAAAAGCAATCCCCGTAAACTGGTGTTTGTAATTTTGAATGTCTTTCCAGAGCGGAGCGATTTTTGGATCCATCAACCCTGCATCTTTCAGGCCTACCATATCCATGCCATCACAAACGTCCGCCACACGAAGACCTTTATACAGCTTCAGCAGTGTTTGATTCGCAATACTGTCTTTATCCTGGCCGAAAGAAAACATACATCCTGCCAGGAAGATCAATAAAAAAGAAGCTTTTTTCATTTCAGGGTTTATTAATTGTTTTTATAAATAAATGATCACTTTCATACCAGAATGTCTTAACCTCAGTACCCCTCCGGACGATAATGGTTTCCATGAATAACTATCTTTTTCAACTGCTGCAGCTTCTTCTAAATTCTTGCCGTCAACCGTTATTTTATCCGGCTTTGAAGTCAGTCGCAAAACATCCGAAGCACCTTTAAAAGTGGAGTAGCTAATTCTGTCCTTTTCGTAGAGGATATTTGTCACCAGGGAACTTGTACCCAGGAACCTGTTTTTATTTGACGGCGCCAGTTCAGGTGTGGCGGCCATCGCCCTCAGGTAATGCCTCACATAATCGCCATAGCCGTCGGTCAGCCATATGTCATCACGGATGTACCGGTTACGGCCGTCATCAGCGACCGTATAGGTAGCCCAGTTAAGGGTGCGGATCGCATTCCGGGTAAACGAGGTATCTCCCGATCTTTCCGCATACTTCAATTCAACGGAAGCCTGGCGCGAAGAATGGCTGTTGCCGGGTACGCGGTAAACCGTTTGCTCATTCATAACTACCACTTTATATTTGCCATATTCGTGATTTCCGAGTTCCCTGTATGTCCAGTCAATAATCCCTTTTACCTCTTCTTTCCATTGCGGAAAAAGATGCTGATGCTCAAGAATAAACATAGCGAATGTGATGGCGTTGGTCTGCGTATCGCTCCATCCCGGAATATCTTCAAAGAACGGACCCCACTTATTGGTTTTTAGCGGGTATGTTTTCATCCAGCCAAGAATCGTATCAAATGCCTTTTTATATTGTTCTCTTGACGTCGGATCCAGCGCCGATCAATTCCTCACAGAGCATCAAAGTGCCTGTCCAGTTAGCCGTATACAATGCCGGCTCCATTCTTTTTCCTGAACCCTGGTTGTCAAAAAGCGACCCCGTCTCACCGGTTTTTGCATTGACCCTGAAAGGAAGGGGAGATTTCCTGTCATCCCCCGGCTGCACATGTGCCAGGAGTGTATGTGCAATTTTAACAGCAGCATCCAGGTATTTTTTATCCCCTGTCAATTCATACAGGCGAGTAAGTTCATATCCGAATGTCCCTGCCTTATCGGGTTGCGTGATGTTTTTCCCGTTTCGCATATCGCCGTCATAAATGCCGGAATGGATGCGTGTATTATAAGGATAGGGAATATCAGGCCATGCATCTTCGGATGTGGAAAGAGACCTTTCCAGGTATGTGCCGGCCATGTATTCCATATTATCGATTATGGCGGGAAACCCGGTATACGCATACAAAAGCGACCATGAGGAAAGTGCCATACTGATCTGGTCTCCACCCAACCCGCGGTTGTCGTGTTCGGGCTTCCAGACCTGGTGATTCATGTAGTACTTAAGCCCGTTTGAATCGGTCTCCATTGTATTCCAGAAATTCCAGACAAGCATAAGCACCGTGTCATAGGCTGTGGCCGGATCAGGTGAGTACCAGGGAAGGATTGACCCGTCTGTCCTGTTAATCCGCACGGCATGGTACTGAATTGTATCGCTTACAAGCACAGTATCCTGCAGAGCTGCACCGGATGCATGAGGTGTTCGGCATCCGGGCAGACTGGCAAATAAAAAAAGGCAGGTCGGTAAAACCAGACTTCGCATATTTGGTTTATTGATATTCCGGTTCAATAATTATTAAAATTCCATTTCCCGCGATATGGCCGTGTGCGCATCAAACCGGCATAATCATCGTTAATGAATTCCTCCTTGGAAGGATTCCATTGCAACGGGCGTTGCAATTGGTAGGCGATGTTGACGAGATTGCAAACCGAAGCGGTCCGGTGACCGATCTCCACGTCGGCGACCGGTTTGGTCCTTTTCTTTATGGCATCCACCCAATCCTGGTAATGATTCTCACTGTGATAAACACGCTTGTCGGATGATTTCAGTTCCGCCTTAGCCAGGGCTTCATTGGGAAAAGTCCTTAAAAAATCACGGCTGACCTCAATACGGCCTTCGGTTCCGATAAACTGAACTGCATTATGTTCACCCCAGTCTTTATGATTTACAATGATCCCGTTCTCATATTTCATCGAAAGTCCGGTTATAGCCGGAACTTCAGGTGGCATAAAATGAACCGGTCCCGATCCATCCATATCCAGTCCCCACTGGGCGATATCAAACATATGTGCTCCCCAGTCGGTGATCAGTCCGCCGCCAAAATCGCGGTATCCTCTCCACCAGGCCCACTTGTCATCCCCGAATTTGGGTGCGAGGTCGGGATGCCAGCCTCGGTAAAGCGATGGACCTACCCATTCATTCCAATCAAGTTCCGCAGGTGGATCCAATTCAGGAAGGCTGCATTGTTTCACGGGTTCACCCACATGAACATTCACCTCCTTGATGTCGCCGATATATCCGTTTCTCACCAATTCCACTGCATGCCTGAAATCGCGCCATGAACGCTGCATACTTCCCGTCTGAAATACACGGTCGTACTTACGGGTGGCATTTACCATGGCGCGCCCTTCGGCAATGGTCAACGCCATGGGCTTTTCGCAATAAATATCCTTGCCTGCTTTTGCAGCGTCTATGGCAATCTGTGCATGCCAGTGATCGGGAGTTGCAATGACTACGGCATCGATATCCTTCCGGGTTAAAAGTTCCCTGTAATACTTGTAGGCATCCACATTGGCCTGAATATTTTTTGCCTTGTTATTTTTATTGGCCTCCGACTGGAAAAGATCCAGCTTTTTCTGGTCGACATCACAGCAGGCCAATGCCACCGTTTCTTTACACTTTCCAATTTCGTTCAGCAGAGTGTACACTTGTTTTCCAACCCCGATATAGCCGAGGTTGATGCGATCACTGGCCGCCAAAAACCCATTCCCTCCCAGCACATGACGCGGTATAATTGTGAAAGCAGCCACCGCAGTTGCGGAATTACCGAGGAATTTACGCCGGTTAATATTCTTGCTCATGAATAAATTTTTAAATGAATAATTAAATTAAAATCGTTTAAAATCAAACACAGATTTGGTCTCTGTTGATGAGTTAAATTAGTAAATTTGATTAATCCACGTGCATGATTGCTTAATATTTTACAAAAACCTTGCAAATGAACCGCAGAAAATTTATTAACCGCTCGGCCCTGACCTCGGCCGGTATCGGATTGGCATCAATATTGCCTTCCACGGCATGGTCATCAGTTTCAGCAGCCGATACGATCAACATAGGCCTGATTGGATGTAACAGCATGGGATTCTGGGATTTGCAAAACCACCTGGATATTGCCGGCGTCAATTGCACCGCCTTGTGCGATGTGGATGAGAACGTGCTTAATAAGCGGGCTGCCGAAATCACAGCAAAATATGGTCAGCGTCCGAAACTTTTCAGCGACTTCCGGAAAATGCTCGAACTGAAAGATCTGGATGCTGTTATTATCGGAACGCCCGATCACTGGCATTGCCTCATCATGGTAAATGCAGTGCAGGCCGGAAAAGATGTATATGTTGAAAAGCCCATGGCCAATACAATTGCGGAATGCAATATCATGGTAAGCGCTGCACGGAAATACAACCGCATTGTACAGGTGGGACAGCAGCAACGCAGTGGTTTTATTTTCCAGAAAGCCATGGAATTGATCAAATCGGGTAAAATCGGAACTCTGCGTAAAGTGAATATATGGGCAAATTTTGACTATGGCACCGGACCGGCCATTGTGCCGGATTCCGCCGTTCCTGCCGGTGTTGATTATGACATGTGGCTCGGACCGGCGCCTCAAAGGCCTTTCAATGAAAACCGGTTCCATGGATCATGGAGGCATTTCTGGGATTATGGAGGCGGACTCATGAGTGACTGGGGCGTTCATCTTCTGGATATGGGTCTGTGGGCAAAAGACCTGGTGCAGGCACCCGACAAGGTGCTTGCTTATGCAGCCAATACATTTCCTGAAAAACGCGCCAGGGAAACCTTCGACAGCATGACCGTAAGCTATCCCAAAGGTGATTATGTAATTAACTGGGATATGACAGCAGGACTGGAAAGGGGACCGTACGATATGTCCTATGGATTAGCCTTTATAGGTGATAATGCCACTATTGTGGCAAATCGTTCGAAAATCAATGTATATCCCGAATGGGATAATGAAACCAAAAAGGCGAAAGCAGAAGAATATGCCTTTCTTGAAGGAACCGAATCGCACAAACAGCATGCTCAGAATTTCATAGATTGTATCAAATCGAGACAGCAACCGGCTTGTCCTCCGGAGTTGGGACGTGCCGCGGCTCTGCATGCCCATATTCCAAATATTGCAGCCCGTGTTGGTGAACCCGTTCTGCTTTGGGATGATAAAAATAACCGTTTTACAAACAGTGAAGCTGCAAATAAGCTAATAACACCGGAATACAGGGCGCCCTGGACTCTTCCGAAAATTTAGGGGTTTAGGGGTTTAGGGGTTTAGGGAGAATGTCTTCGGTATTCGGACTCCGTTGTTCGGTGTTCGGTGTTATTTTGCGTTAAATAATATCGTACAAGGAACACCGAATATTGAAGATTGAAGATTATCCCCTCTTCACCAGTGCGGTTGCCGCCACTTTTAGTTTTTCACTCCGTGGGTTGCACCCACGGTTATTGAGATCTGACCCCCTCGGGGTCGCTTCCTTCACTTTTGGTTTTTATCTTTTAGTTTTTCACTCCGTGGGTTGCACCCACGGTTATTGAGATCTGACCCCCTCGGGGTCACTTCCTTCACTTTTAGTTTTTATCTTTTAGTTTTTCACTCCGTGGGTTGCACCCACGGTTATTGAGATCTGACCCCCTCGGGGTCGCTTCCTTCACTTTTAGTTTTTATCTTTTAGTTTTTCACTCCGTGGGTTGCACCCACGGTTATTGAGATCTGACCCCCTCGGGGTCACTTCCTTCACTTTTAGTTTTTATCTTTTAGTTTTTCACTCCGTGGGTTGCACCCACGGTTATTGAGATCTGACCCCCTCGGGGTCACTTCCTTCACTTTTAGTTTTTATCTTTTAGTTTTTCACTCTTCATTATTCATTATTAACTACCCCTAAATATCCTTCGCCCTGCTAAATCTCAACGCATGCAGCAACCAGTTAGGCAGTGCCTTTTCAGGTTTGCGGTTCCGCAGATTGAGATACCAACCGAAGCTCTTGAGAATAGGAATCTTATGCGTTTCCACGAATTCAATCAGCGTGCCATCCGGATCCTCTGTATAGGCAAATGATCCGGCAGCCTCTCCCATATCAAAACTATGATCCACATCCACTGTGAAAGGAAATCCCTTATCCTTGCATTCGGTCCGTAACAGGTCCATACCGTTGATGTCAAAACAAAGATGGATGAATCCCAGATCACCCCAAAACCGATCACGATAAATATGCTTCGGTTCCCTGTCGAGAACCTGCACAAGTTCTATTTCGCTTGTTCCGAACAGGGGACTAAAAGCCCCAAGCCTCGGTTTACTGTGCCTCAGCAATACCCTCCTGAATTTGCAGTTGCCGCCGGCTAAACCGGCAAATTCTCCAAATACAGTGGATTCATCAAAAATTACCTGGTCATAGCCAAGGATACCTTTATAAAATTCTATCGAGCGGCCAATATCAGACACGCCAATAATTGCTCCGTAAGCTGCTCCCGTTGGTTTCTTCTCGTTTCTGAACCAGGTGGTGCTGGTAACTAATTGAAAAATGTTGCCATATGGGTCCTTCACAAAAAAATGCTCCTTGCCGCGCGGATCACGTAAAATATTAGTAAGCATTTCAACACCCTTTGATTTCAGGAATTCATGTGTAAATGCTGCATTGTGGCATTTAATTTTACCGGCAAAAATTCCGATATCCCCCAGCTGAATTTGAAATGCAGGAGCCAGGGGAGTGCGATCAACATACTGCCATATTTCAAAACCGCCTCCCCCCTGAAGATTCAGGGCGAGAGCCGCATGACGCTTTTGGGGCAGACCTCCTGTGTATGGCAGCATGTATTTGGCAATTGCTGCTTCCTCAAATACCCGGATATCGAATCCGAATTTCTCTTTGTACCATTTCCAGGCCTCTTTCATGTTGGGCACACCGATACCAATCTGTTGAATGCCGCTGATAATTTTCTCTTTCAAATTTTAAGTTTTACGTTTTAAGATTTAAGATTTAAAATTTAAGATTTAAAACTTTTCACTTTTAGTTATTAGTTTTTCCCTGTTTTAATCAGGTTGGACTGGCAGTGCTGACAATTTTGTAGTACAAAGGGGGACAAATCCTTTTGATGATCAAAAGTAATAATTCTCTTTTACCTATAAAAATTTCCTTGCGGTTGTGCCTGATGGACCGCACAATAATACGGGCACATTTTTCGACCGGAATCCCTGTGCCTGGCCCTTATCCATTATATCATATGTTTTCCCATCCCCCGTGAGGGAATGAACGGATATGTCGGTTTTGATGCGCCCGGGGCAAACAATTGTTACCTGCACATTATCCTGGGTTAATTCAGCCCGCAGAGTTTCAAAATAACCCTGCAATGCATGCTTGGAAGCTGAATAGGAAGATCGCATTCGAAAGCCGTATTTGCCGGCCATGCTGCTGATCACTACAATATGACCTGAACCCTGACTGACCATCAGGGGGGCAATCCCCTTTGTCACAGACACAGCGCCAAAAAAATTCACTTCAAATAATTTCCGGTCTACCTCTAAGGAAGTGCTCAGGGCATACGATCTCTGACTCACACCCGCATTGTTTATGAGTATATCCACCCTGCCTTTCATCTGTTTTACCTGCTCAACAGCCTCCTGCACAGAGAATTTACTGGTTACATCAAAGGGTATGACAAGGCAGCGATCCGGAGCTTTTTGATCCAAACGATTCTTTATTTCCTCCAGTTTTGCGGCTGAACGGGCAGAAAGTATCACCGTAGCGCCCTGATCAAAAAGTTCGGTCGCAAGGGCGGCTCCGATACCCGATGAAGCACCCGTGATCCAGGCAATTTTGCCTTCAATTTTCATGGTTCGTATTTTGACGGTTGAGAAGATCATACATCATACCCAGGATCTCTTTCCTCAGTCTTTTCAGTTTCAGTAAATCCCTATCTCCCCTTTTTACACCCCTTGTATATCGGAAGCGCGCCCGCAGTTTTTTCAGACTGATAAAATAATGGAAAGCAAACAAACCGCTTAACGGCATAGTCAGAATAAAAAAGATCCTAATCCATGACTCCACCGGTATGAAATAAATCAACCCCGCCGCTACAAGGTACCATATTGGAAATGCAATCATGCCAATGACAAATTTGAAGGAACTTTGAAACTGGGGATCCTTGACTTTCGCCCCTTTTGATGCTGCAAACCAGTAAGGAGGAATATTACTTATGAATCCGGCAAAAAACAAAGGAACGAAAACCAATTTCAGCAAGGTAGCCACTGCAAGTTGCGCCAATGAATATTTTTCCTTTTTTAATACCCAATCCCTTAATGTTGCTTTCCGGAGTCCGGTCTTATATTCCGAAACCAATTCATCCAGCTTTTTGATATTGTCAGGATCAGATTCCAGCTCATTATCAAGCATTTCAATCATGGCCTTATCCGCCCTGAATTTTCCGGTTAATGTATTATCGGAAATACCCAGCAATGTTTCTCATTTCATCGTTGAAAATGGTTCTGAGCATCATGTAGGTGGCGTAATATTCTTCCGTTTGAATATGGATCATTAATTTCGTTACCTCAGCCGCATATCTTTCCTTGAGCTGGTTAATTGCCAATCCCGGATTTTCGGCATATACGTTATAATATTCGGCAACCTGGATGGGTTTTCCATAATTAATAAGCAAGGTGGACCTGAAATTCTGGTAATGACCGTAATTAATTCCCAGGGGAACGATCACGATCCCCTGCTTGTCTCCATATTCCTCCTGTGCCATAAAAGCTATCCGGAACAAACCCTTTACAAGGCCCCGTAGCCTTCTTCTGTCACCGTGATTTCCTTCCGGAAAAAGACAAAGGGGATTGTGCATATTGTGCATAACCTGGTTGGTTTTTACAAAAACCTCATCATTCCGTTTTACATTTTCATATCCGTCCCGGATACGATAAATGGGCATGATATTCATAAAAGTAAGAATGCGGGTAAGAAATCGGCTCTTAAAAATATCTGCACGGGCAAGAAAAACGACCTGGAATTCGGTTCCACAAACCATAGCCAATGCATCCATCAGCGCATTCTGATGATTTGGGGCAAGAATCACTGGTTGATTGGCTGGAATGTTATTCAGGTCATTGATAACAATTTTCCGGTAGAAGAGCCGGAATAGCAGCTTGGCATATCGCTGGAGTAACCAATAATCTAACGCCCATTGGTCAATACTTTTTTTTCTCAACACGATTGAAATTTTACCGCTCAAAGGTAATAATAGATATTTACGATTTACGATATACGATAGATGAAGTTCTGCAGTTTTGCAGTTCTGAAGTTCTGTGCCATAGGCATCCCTTTGGGACAGTAATCTATCCGTGGAATTGCTAAACCGAATGCAATGAGGTTCTCTGCGGCCTCTCTTAGCGCGCTTTGCGAAAAAATCTTCGTGAGCTCTGCGTTAAAATTTTGGGCATTCTCACCATTAACCCAGCGTGATTCAATCGTAAATCGTACATCGTACATCGTATATCTAATATATTTTCCCTACCTTTGCAGGCCAATTTTTCTTACATGAAGGATATTCGAAACATAGCTATTATTGCACACGTTGACCACGGAAAGACCACTCTGGTAGACAAAATATTATTACAAACCAAGTTCTACAAGGACTATGAAACGCCCGGAGAACTTGTAATGGACAGCAACGAACTGGAGCGAGAGCGGGGAATTACCATTCTCGCAAAAAATGTGTCGGTTATTTATAACAATATAAAGATCAACATTATAGATACTCCCGGCCACGCGGATTTCGGCGGCGAGGTTGAAAGAGTGCTGAACATGGCTGACGGGGTATTGTTGCTGGTGGATGCATTTGAAGGCACTATGCCACAGACCCGCTTTGTCCTGCAAAAAGCCCTTAATCTGGGATTAAAACCCATCGTTGTTATCAACAAAGTGGATAAGCCAAATTGCAGGCCGGAAGAAGTTCAGGAACAGGTATTTGAGCTAATGTTCAACCTGGGCGGCACGGATGAACAGCTTAACTTTCCTACCCTGTATGGTTCTGCCAAACAGGGATGGATGTCAAATGACTGGAAAAAACCTACCGATGACATTACACCCTTGCTGGAAGCAATCATCCGCCATATTCCACCGCCTAAGATCATCAGTGGATCGCCCCAGATGCTGATCTCGAATCTTGTATATTCCAATTACCTGGGCCGTATCGCCATTGGCAGATTACACCGGGGCGATCTTATGGAGGGTATGAACGTTTCGCTAGTAAAAAGAGACGGTACCATATTCCGTACCAAAATAAAGGAACTTTCAGTATATGAAGGCCTTGCATTTAAAAAGACGCCTATAGTGACCTGCGGTGATATTTGCGCCCTGGTAGGCATTGATGGCTTCAATATAGGGGATACCGTTGCTGAGTATGAGGATCCGGAAGCATTGGACTCCATCACGGTGGATGAACCTACCATGAGCATGCTGTTTACAATCAATGACTCCCCTTTTTATGGCAAGGATGGTAAGTTTGTTACTTCAAGGCATCTGAAGGACAGGCTGGAAAAAGAGCTGGAAAAAAATCTGGCCTTGCGTATCGAAGCTACAGGATCAGCTGATTCGTTCGTCGTTTTCGGACGTGGGGTATTACACCTTTCAATTCTCATTGAGACCATGCGGCGTGAAGGATATGAACTGCAGGTTGGTCAGCCGCAGGTGATCATTAAACAGGTCGGCGGGGAACCCTGCGAGCCAATGGAAATATTGTATATTGACCTGCCAGAGGAATCCTCCGGAAAGGCAATTGAAATGGCCTCTGCACGGCGCGGACAAATGCTGATGATGGAACGGCGCGGTGACCGGATTCATCTTGAATTCGAGATTCCTTCCCGCGGGATTATCGGACTCCGGAGCAACCTGCTTACGGCCACTGCCGGTGAAGCCGTGATGTCTCACCGTTTCAAGGATTTCGAACCTTTAAAAGGTTCTATTGAAAGAAGGATCAACGGATCGCTGATCGCCATGGAAACAGGCGTTGCTTATGCATATGCCATTGATAAATTAAGAGACCGCGGCAGTTTCTTCGTGGACTCGCAGGAAGAAGTTTATGCCGGCCAGGTGGTTGGCGAACATTGCCGGGCTGGTGACCTGGTCGTTAATGTTACCCGATCAAAAAAATTAACCAACATGCGTGCATCGGGCAGCGATGAGAAAGTAAAGCTCATCCCCCCTATACGTTTTAGCCTGGAAGAAGCCCTTGAATATATTCAGGAAGATGAATATGTGGAAATTACACCCAATTTTATCCGTCTCAGGAAAATGCTGCTCAGTGAAAATCTGCGCAAACGGGCAAGCAAAATCGCATAAGTACATTATCCCATATTGAAAGAGGGTGTTCCGGTTCAGGGCACCCTCTTTTTTATTGAACCCAAATTTCCCTACCCCAGAATTTCATTTAAAATAAAGATTGTTATATCTTTGATAATGACCACCCTTATTCTCATTCCTTATGAAAATTCCCATATTTGTTTTTTTAGGCCTGTTGCTCGCAGGTAGTCTCATAGCCCAGCAAAATGTTACTGTTATAGAAGGGGGCGCCGACAAAGGCGGATTGCTCGAAGCAACCATCAATGGTGATACAACCGAAAACGGCGAAAGGATTAACCCCAATCAGATTTATGAATTGGAGGCTAATGCTGTGTATTATCAACACGGCCCGATCCTTGTAAATAATCCCGGTGGAGTGATCACCATCCGGGGCGAAAAAGGGGGTGCAAAACCTGTCGTTATAAAGAAACCCCTGGATGAGACTCCCATCGGACAAAATGTGTTTAACAGTAGTCTGACCCTTTTGAATGTTCAATATGAAAATATGCAGACCGACAGCGTTGTGCCATTAGATGCCTTTGTCATTGAGGGAGACAATCATCGTCTGGATGTTGAAGATTGCCTGATCGAAAATTGCTTTCTGTCGGTTTTTAATATGAAAGTTACAACCGGAGCTAAAATTATTCTGCAGGGCAACTATTTCCGCGATATGAATGACTTTTCACAGTGGTGGGGCGCCCGCGCTGTTGAATGTAAATATGCAATTGATTCGCTGGTCATTGATAACAATACATTTACCGGAGCCGGCTTGCTCTTTCTATGCCAGGAAAGTGTTATTGATGTTGCGATCATCAACCATAACACCATCATCAACAACCATAAATACCCTTTCCTGAATCAATATTGGAGAGAATGCTATTTTACAAACAACCTTTTTGTAAATGCCAATATGGTTGGTGAAGATTATGAAAATGTCGCTACGGGTGGACAGGATCCGGACGCATTATTGCAAGGTATTTTCGGTGTGGATTCGATCAGATCCTATCTTAACATACAGCCTAAATTCCTGATAAATGATAATACGCTGACTGCAGATATTGATAATCCGGATGATTATATTATTTATGTGGCAGACAATGTTGTTACCTACAGCGCTGATGTATTGGATGCATATTATAACGGCATCGTGGATGGTGTATTCGGGGATGCGCCTACTTCCTACCTTACCTGGGGTGGCTTTGGAAATGGTCCTTGGAAAGTTGTAAACGTTCCTGCAATATGGCAAAATGTAAGGACAGAAGCTCTGGTCGCAGACTATCCAAATATCAGGGAAGAAAACAACAGCATCTATACGATGTCCATGGCTGACCTGGGTATTGCAACAGATCCCCTGCCACAGGCAGCTGCCAATCTTTTTATTCAGTGGAACAGGGCAAATTGGGCTGTTCCGGATGTCACCGCTCCTGCTGATTATACGGCCTATTATTTTGGTGATCATGATCCGGGCACCATTCCCGGTGTTGAGACTGAAAATTCGGCTACCGGCATAACCAAAATCTGCGATCTGATCGAAGATTTTTCATATACGGCTGACCTGACTTCTCATTGTGACTGTTGGCCTATTGGCTCATTAGTCTGGACGAATACCGACTATGATCCGGCTGCTTCATTGCAGGCTATCAAACACCCGGGAATGTGTGGTCCTTCACCTGTTAAGCCCTTAGGAGCTAATGAAAACCTGAATGTATACCCTAACCCTGTCAAATCGTTTCTCTACGTTAAGGATGCCAAGAATGCCGACCTCACCGTCAGGAATATGGATGGCCGTATTGTGAAAGAAATTAAGAATGCCCCAGGCGTCAGTGTTTCTGATCTTACGGACGGAATGTATACTGTTACAATAAGGAAAGGAAACAGGATTTCTACACAAAAAATAATCATTTCTAAAGATTAACCTCCATAGCCGGCCGGCTCATGGAGGATCAATGCATAAATATGTCTCCGGTTTTATGGGAATAGCTGTCTCGCATTTGAGATAGCTTTTTTTATTTCTGCATGGAAAAACCAAAATTCCTACTATTTTTCATTTATTGCATTTTTTTGCTTATACCATATGTTTTATAGGGTATTTCTAACTATTTTTCACTATTTACAAAGATTAACACATATTTTTATATGGTATGTTAAAATATTTATGCATTTATTTTACGATAACTATGATTTTTATATATCTTTGATCGCTGAATGCAAATTAAACAATCCCTGATATGATAAAAAGACAATACAAAAGAAATGCAGTTGTCACCGGTTTGCTTCTCCTCGTTGCCGGTGGTTCTGTGATAGCTGCAGATGCCGCACCTGTGGTTGATACAGGAACCACAGCATGGATGCTTACTTCCACTGCCCTTGTATTGCTAATGGTACCCGGACTCGCCATGTTTTACGGCGGGCTTGTAAGAACAAAAAATGTGCTGGGAACCATGATGCATAGTTTTGTTGCCATGGGCATAATGGCCGTCTTATGGGTAGCTGTCGGTTATTCCATGAGTTTCGGACCAAGTGTGCTGGGCGGATGGTTCGGATGGAGCAATGACTATTTCTTTTTGAAGGGTATTGATACGACAATCACTCCGGCCGGAGTACCCGAGTATATCTTTTCCATGTTCCAGGGAAAATTTGCCATTATTACACCGGCATTGATAGCCGGTGCATTCGCTGAAAGGATCTCATTCAAAGGCTATGTGATATTTATTGCCCTATGGGGATTGCTTGTATATAATCCGTTATGCCACTGGGTTTGGGCAAGCGATGGTTTCCTTTTCAACATGGGTGCAATGGGTGCTATCGATTTTGCCGGGGGTACTGTGGTTCATATCGCATCCGGGGTAAGCGGACTTGTTGCAGCTCTCTATCTCGGATCCCGCCGTGGACATCCAAAGATCGCCCTGGCCCCCAGCAACCTGGTTATGACGATGATGGGTGCCGGATTATTGTGGGTAGGCTGGTTTGGATTTAATGCAGGCAGCAGTGTCAGCAGCGGATTGCTTACAGCACAGGCACTCACAGCTACTCAGGCTGCTGCTGCAGCTGGAGCAATGGCATGGATGTTCATTGAAGCACTTCACCAGGGCAAAGCCACCGCATTGGGATTTGCCAGCGGAATACTGGCAGGCCTTGTAGCCGTTACGCCGGCTGCCGGCGTGGTTCAGCCCGCAGGAGCTATGGCTCTGGGAATCGGAGCTGCAATGATATGCTATACAGCTATCATGGTAAAAAACAAACTGGGTTATGACGATAGCCTGGATGCATTCGGTATTCATGGTGTCGGCGGAATGGTCGGATCATTGCTTCTTGTATTCTTCATTCGTAAATCATGGATGGCAAGCGCAGCCGAAGCGGCAGCAGGCGGATCATGGAATTTGTGGCAACAACTGGGTGTTCAGGCTACGGCAGTGGGAATAGCCGTTGCATATGCCGCTATTGGAACATTGCTCATTATATTCCTGGTAAACAAGCTGATTGGTTTCAGGGCTTCCACAGAGGCCGAAATGCAGGGACTCGATCACTATTATCATGGTGAACAGGGATATGGCATGCTTAATCCACGGTAATTTTTGAATAACCAAAAAAACATTTATATGAAACTGATAACAGCCATTATCCGCGAAAATAGACTCGACCAGGTGCGGGAAGCCCTGATAGAGGCTGAAATAACACGCATCACTGTAAGCCGTGTTTCGGGTCACGGCCAACAGCAGGGGGAAGAAATTTACCGTGGCGCCATTGTTATACCCAACCTCATCCCTAAGGTAAGACTGGAAATTGCCGTTAACGAAGCCTTCGTTGATATTACAGTGAATACGATCATTAAATCGGCCAGGACGAATTCAAAAGGAGAAGTAGGTGATGGCAAAATATTCATCAGCCCCCTTGAGGATTGTATCCGTATACGGACCGGTGAAAGGGGCGGAAGTGCTATTTAATGTTGATGTGTGTCGGGTTCTGAAATATGCCAAGATCAAATTCAGGTAAAACTGCCAGCAGGTGATCAAAAAGATCGGATTGCAATTCCTCGTGCACAAGGGAATCGGTACCGCGGCAGAATGCGATGATCTCGATTGGAATACCGGATTCTGCCGACTGCAGTTGCCTCACTACCATGGGTAGTTTCTGATGGATTCCCGCATGATTCTTCAAAAGGCCAATAAGGTACTTTCTGAATAAGGTTAGATTGGTAACTTCTCCTTCGTGAAGCATCGTTCCAGAATCTCCCTTTTTTTCCTGTGAAGTCCCGGACTTCCCGGCGAATTCCTTCAAAGTTCGGATATTGCTAAGCCGGGAAAGCATTTCGACATTACAAAATGCAACTGTTTTCATGTCAATATTCAAGTGCTTTTTGAACCGCCTGGCACTGAATTCATCGGTTCCCCTCCAGTTGACAAAGGAATCGGAAACCAGCACATAGGTTGGCAAGGTTGTGATGGTTTTATCAAAATTTCTCACCTTCACGGTATTCAGTGTAATCTCCATCACGTTTCCGTCAGCACCATATTTTGACACAGTGATCCAATCCCCGATTCTCAGCATGTCATTTGCCGATAGTTGTATCCCGGCAACCAATCCAAGGATTGTATCCTTGAAAACCAGCATTAACACCGCTGCCAGTGCTCCCAGACCAGTGAGCAATGTCCCGGGTGGTGTTCCGGACAGTATGGAAATAATGAGGATAATACACAATGAAAAGAAAATGATCTGCGCAAGCTGAGTATATCCTTTAATAGAACGTCCTCCTCCCCTTGATGCCGAAAGTGTTTGGTATATTTCGTTCAGGGCTTTTAAGAAGGCATTTATGGCAAGGAGAACAATAATGATCATAAAGATTGTAAGGGCCTTCTGCGTGAATGTCATCAGAGTAGGGTAATGTGTCAAAACAAACCCTACACTGTGCCACAGAACCAGCGCAGGAGCAAAATGGGAAAGCCTGTGAAACACGCGCTTTTCCATGAGGATATCATCCCATAACGTTTTTGTTTTGGCAGCTATGCGGCCAAGCACTATGATAATTACCCTCCTTGTGAGCACATCCGAGAGAAAAGCAAGAAAAATGATAAAGAAGATGCCAAAAAGAATATTGAAAGTATAGGCCTGGGATGCACTGAGGCCCCACTGCTGCAAGATTTTTTGAATGTCAAAAAGTACTTTCAGTTCGTTTTCCATAATTGATTAATCAGGTGTGCGGCAAATTTAATAAAAAACCCCGGCTCACATTCAGCGTCCCTGCGGATTTGAAAAACCGGAGGATACGAATGTGAGCCGGGGATTTTACCGACTCCTGATCAGGAATCTGATCAATCTACCTTTCTGGCAACAAAATAGGAAAGAATCAATCCGGCACCGGCAAATATGAAAATCATGGAGATATAGGCCACCGGTTCTTCAAGCTGTGTACTTACGGTGAGGATATTCCCTACAAGCACACCAAAGCCTCCACCCACAAACAACATCCCAATCTTAATGGAGAATTTCTTGAATACGTTGGTCGGCTCTATCCTGAATAAGGCAGGATCCGCATTTTTTTCAATTAGAGCAAGACGTTCGCGGTTACGGGTTGTAAAATAGAAGTACAACACTCCGAAAATGGTACCAAAAAAGGTAAGAAAAAACATAATACCTACAAATCCTTCATGCATGGCAGTAATTTTTAAGTGATAATTTAAATTCGATTTGTATCTATGACGCAAGGATTGTACTTCGGTTACAAACTTATTTTTTGATTTGTTGATTTGTTGATTTGCTGATTGCTTCGCCCGCCGGAACTTTAGCAAAGGCGGCAGGATTTTTTGATTTTGCTGTACCGAATTTTATTCCCTTCGGTCATGAGAAAGTTCAAATTATCTAATTGTTCTCCACTTTTAATTTTTAGTTTTTAGTTTTTAGTGTTTCATTTCCTACATTTGTAACCGGTTGACAATTCGTGCGTCAAAACAAAGCATGATGCAACACAACGACACACAACTAATCGAAAGGATACTGGACGGCGATAATGCAGGATATGCTGTGCTGGTGGACAGGTACAAGGATCTTGCATTTACAATTGCCTACCGGATCCTGGGAAAACGCGAGGATGCGGAAGAAGTAGTGCAGGATGCTTTTGTTAAGGCATTCCGGAATCTTTCATCCTTCAGGCAAAAAGCGAAGTTTTCAACCTGGCTGTACAGGATAATATATAATACGGCCATATCGAGGCACCGGCAGAAAAGACTCCACTGGCAATCCCTTGAAGAGGTAAAGGTTCCCGAAAATGCAATTGAGATCCAGGCCGAGGAAGAAGAGGACAGGTATAAAATGCTTGAATCGGCCATGCGGCAAATGCCCGAAGAGGACCGCATTCTTCTGACACTTTATTATGTTGACGAATCAAGTGTGGAGGACCTGCACAGCATACTCGGCCTAAGCAAGGCAAACGTGAAAATCAAGCTTTTCAGGGCCAGGAAGAGGCTACAGGAACTGATAGAAAAAACCATGGTAACCGTATATAACTAACCTATAAAAGTTATGGAAGAAATTTTTGATAAAGATGATGCCATCGGACGTCTGGTTCGCGAAGAGGGATTGCTGAAAACATCCCCCGGTTTCACATCCCGTGTAATGTCTCAGGTAAATTTAAGCAGCCAAAAGGCAGCAAACACCTACAAACCGCTTTTAAGCAAAGGCACCTGGATTTTTATCCTGCTTGGTTTTTTAACTCTGGCCGTGGTCAGCCTGTATTCTGTTGCCTCCGATAAACCAACCGATATCCCTCTTTTCGACCGCTTTAAACCTGCTTTGACCTTTGTAAATGATATTCATTTCTCCCTCAATATGTCCACCAATACCCTTATGCTGGCGACCATTATTCTGGCTTCCGCGGGATTGCTGCTGTTGCTGGATTATTTTCTGAATAATAAATTCAGGGAATCTTTAAAATAATTATAATAAATTATGAATTATGAATTATGAATTATGAATTATGAATTATGAATTATGAATTATGAATTATGAATTATGAATTATGAATTATGAATTATGAATTAAAATCACAAAAAATTTATATGTACTGATTACCAGGTACATATTACCGATTACCGATTACCGATTACCGATTACCGATTACCGATTACCGATTACCGATTCCTAAACCATAAAAAAACCCGGGTTGCTAAAAACCCGGGTTTTATTATGAAAAATAATCCGATTACTTACCGTCCTGGGGAAGAATAGCCAGTAATTCTACTTCAAAAATAAGGGTGGAATAAGGCTTAATTACTGAGCCCTGGGGTGCCTGTGCACCGTAAGCAAGATTTTCAGGAATAAAAACCCTCCATTTGGAACCTACGCTCATCAGCTGAATGGCTTCAGTCCAACCCGGAATAACCTCGCCCACATTGAACTCGGCTGGTTCGTTGCGTTTGTAGGAACTGTCAAAAACTGTCCCATCAATCAGTGTACCTGTATAATGAACCCTTATACGGTCATTAATGGTAGGTTTTGGTCCGTTTCCTTCTCTTAATATCACATATTGCAAACCACTGGCAGTTGTTTTTACGCTATCTTTTTTTGCATTGTTTTCAAGAAACGCCTTGTTCTGTGCAATATATTCTTTGTATTTTTCTTTCATTTGATTTTTTTGCAGATCGGTAAAATATGTGTTCAGATAGGTTTGAATAATGAAAGAGGATACCGGAAGTGAATCTTCTTTGGTAGCCTGGTGAATACCTTTCAGAAATGCTTCGGCATTGAATAAACTATCGATTTTTGCCTGCTTGATCCCATTTCCATAGGTCAAACCAAGATAATAGCTTACAGTGTCTTCCTTCGTCTTCAATTTCACCGAGGCATATTTTTTATCCTGACTGCAGGCCGAAATTATGAATAGGCTTATTAAAGAAAAAACAAATAAAATTCTCATACTTTTCATGTTCATGTTATTTAAAATTTAAGCAGCGAATATACTTCAATTATCTAAAACTGTGAGTAAATTGTTAAAAATCTTTTCGGCTAATACCGCCACAATTCGTAATTTTCACACCTGAAATAAATACATATTCTATGAAGAGAATTTTGGGACTGCTATTCATCATTTTTATTGAAATTACAGGAGGTGGATGGCTGTCAGCGCAGGATAGCATTTATTCCAGTATGAAAACCCGTGCCAATCAGTTTCTTAATACGGGGAAATATGATTCAGCCCTTACTGTCTATCGCGATCTCCTGTATCGTTTTCCAAAGGAACCTGAATACCTTTATGGAGCCGGCGTAAGTCTTACCCTGCTGAACCATAATCCTGAAGAAGCGCTGAATATGCTGAGATTAGTGAATTCCTCGGGTTATAATCCTTTGTCGTGGTATTATACAGGTCTTCTCGCACATCACAATTACCTGTTTGATGATGCCATAAAAGCCTATTCAAAGTTTACCCTTCTTGGCAAGTCGTCCGACATCAAATCCCTCGAAGTCAGCCGGCTTATTGAAATGGCGAAAAATGGTCTTGAAATTACTCACAGTGCCCGCAGCCTGAGGGTTATTGACGCAAAACCAATTTCGCCGGGCGCGATGGAGAATGTGGCTGAAATCAATGGCACCGGGAAACTGGTAAAAAAACCGGTTGAATTTTGCAGCAAGACCGATATCAGGGAAGAATACCGTCCGATGATGTATCTGCCGGTATATACAGAAATGAATGATTACGTGTATGTATCAGGGTATGACAAGCAGCGGAAAGGGTTAAAACAAATATACCGGGTTAGAAATATTAATCACGAAACATGGGGAATACCCGAGATGCTTGATAAAGTTATCAACACACCTTATGATGAAGAATATCCCTATTTTGATTCCCCTAATTCAACGCTTTATTTCAGTTCCAAAGGACACTCAAGCATGGGCGGATACGATATATTTAAATCGGTTTATAACTGGAATACCAAATCATGGTCGACCCCTGAAAACCTCGGATTTCCAATAAATTCACCTTTTGATGACTTTTTCTATATTACGGATGTATTTTCGCTTACTGCCTCTTTTATTTCAAACCGGGAATCCGATCCATCACGGACCATTCTTTACAAAATTCATCAATCCCCTGATACGGCGGATGTGCTGCTGACTACCATTGATGAAATACAAAAGGCGGCTGTGCTCATGGATAAGGTGGACAGAAAGTCTGCCCCGGCATTGGCTGCCAGCGAGTCCACATCGGGGAATGACGTTAAAAAGAAACCCGCTCCTGTAACTACAAGGAGGGAGTATAATAAAATCCTGTCAGAAGCATTGAACCTTCAGCTGCAATCGGATTCATTGGCACGGATTGTGCGCGATAAACGAGTTCTGGCAAAGGAAACCCCGGATAATGAAATGAAAAAGCAGCTCATAAGTGAAATCATTCGTATGGACAAGGAGGCGAAAAGGTTACAACGGGAAGCAGATGGGAAATTTACAGAAGCTAAAAAACGGAAGGATGTGGAAAGTAAATTTTCTCCTCCTGATACTATCGCCCCTTTACTCGCATCGGCCGGTATGCCTGCTATGGAAGTTGAATCCGTTGCTGATCCGGTAAAAAAGGATGAATTCTCCGTGGAAGCAAAATCCCCTTACGGACCAACGAATCCTATTCCCAAAGGATTGGCAATTTATGCCGGTCTGATTTATCGAATTCAACTGGGGGCTTTTTCTAAACCCAGGCCCAGTGAAGCCTTTGGAGGGATCAGTCCGGTCACCTATGAACAAATTGAAAATTCTTCGGTACTTAAATATTACGCCGGTGTGTTTTACAGCCTGAACGGGGTAACCGCTGCAATTGGCCAGGTAAAAAAAATCGGATTCCCTGACGCCTTTATCGTCGCCTATCTCGATGGGAATCTTATTTCTACGGAAAAGGCAAAGGAAGTAGAATTTGCGGGGATGAAATTTTAGGAATCAGGATTATTTCAAACCAAATTTTGTAATTTTGAAGAACAATTGCTGATAACCGGTAATTGCAGGTATTAATATGAAACCAAAGCAAGATAGCAACAGCAGACCTGAAATGCAGGATCTGGTCGATGAGGGTCTCTCGGAAGGACGGTTTCTCATCCTGCATAACGATGATGTGCATTCTTTTGATTATGTCATTGACAGCCTGATAGAGGTATGTGACATGGAGATTACCCAGGCTGAACAATGCACCTACCTGGTACATTATAAAGGCAAATGTGATGTGAAGAAGGGCAGTTTCGGCATACTTAAACCTTTTAAGGAGGGATTGATCGAAAGGGGCCTTAATGCCACAATAGATTAACAGGTATATTTATAGAAAGGATTTCAGTTCTGCAAACGTCCTAATTTCCCAGGTTGGCTGTATAAAACACACCTTTCCGCCATGGTTGAAATAAACCTGGTCGATTCCCGCATGAGCAGCCCCGACAATATCGGCATCGGGATCATCCCCTATCATCAGGCTTTCTGATTTATGAGCATGAACGGATTTAATGGCGAATTCAAAAAACCGCTTGTCGGGTTTCTGGTACCCTACCATTTCAGCCATAAATAACTTCTTGAAAAAGCTTTTTAATCCTGCATTATCTATTTTCTGAACCTGTACTTCGGCAAAACCGTTGGTAAGAATATGCAATTGATAGCGGGCTGACAAATATTCAAGTGTTTCATGCACGGCAGGAAAAACATGGGTCTTTTTGGGTGCCCTTTGTAAATAAATCTCCCCTACATGACGGGCCAGTTCGGGATCATCAACTCCCATTTCTTTGAATGTCATGTGCATACGCTCAATCCGCATAATATCCTTTTTCACCTTTCCCTTCCTGTATTCTGACCATAATAATTCGTTGCACTGCTCATATGCTACCAGGAATTGCGGAAAATCGGGAATTCGTGAGAACAAATCAAGTTCTGTGAATATATCACGGAAAGCCTCATGGGCATTGGCCCTGAAATCCCATAATGTATTATCAAGATCGAAAAACAGATGTTTGTATAATCTCATCCGGCTAATTTGGTGATTAACTTTTTACCTTTGCCAAAGATACAAATTATGAGGATGAGAAAAATATTGACGCTTTTCTTGACGTTTACCCCCTTTTATTTAGGAGCACAGAATCTTCAATTACACTATGATTTAGGCAAAGAGCGCAAATTCTATACCGCAACCCTTGAAATGTTCCGTCCCGATACCCTGGGATCCACATACTGGTTTGTTGACCTTGACTTTAATTTTCCCGGCAGTCCCCGCAGCATGTCGGCGACTTACTGGGAAATCTCACGCGATTTTTATATCCCCTGGTTGAAAAAGAATCCGTCCCTGAAAAATATTGGTTTTCATCTTGAATACAACGATGGATTTACTGCCTTTAAAGACAGCGGCGAAATGATGCGGGCTGCGAGCTATAACAGTGTATTTCTTACCGGATTCAGCTATCCGGTCAAAATAGGAAAAGTGAGTATCACAACGCAGGCCCTGTTTCGCATGCCAAAAGGAATGGATGGCTTTCCGGATTTTCAGCTTACCCTGGTGTGGTTTCAGCCGCTTTTCAGGAATAGGATACTGATTTCCGGGTTTATTGATTTCTGGACACAGGATAAGAGGATTGAGCCGGGAAAAAAAGAAGTGGTGATACAAACGGAGCCGCAATTCTGGTATTTACTCCGTCCACGGCTGGCAATCGGAAGTGAAGTGGAGATCAGTAAGAACTTTCCCTCTGGCCCTCAACCCTGGCGGATTAATCCAACTGTCGCTTTCCGGTGGGAGTTTTAACGGATGATTGGTTCGATTCTTGCATTGGGTTTCACGCGATGATTGCGTATTTTTGGCTTAAATTGAATTTTGCAAAAGGAAGTTAACGTAAGATGGTCAGGATTCTCAGGAGTTTATTCTTCTTCATATTAACAATGCTGTTATACGGTACATTAACATTTGGCCAGAAAACAGTGATTTCAGGAAAGGTGACGGATGCTGAAACTGGGGATGCCATACCTTATGTAAACATCGGCTTTCAGCACAGCCTGGTAGGAACCATCAGTGAAACCGACGGATCATTTTACCTGTCTACAACAAAAGCCAGTGATACGTTACTTATTTCAAGCGTGGGCTACCAGATAGTACGCCAACCCATAATCAAAGGAAAAGAACAGGTTCTGGATGTGAAACTGGCACCTATGAGCATTGCCCTTGAAGCCATTATTGTCAAACCAGGAGAAAATCCTGCCTTCCGAATTCTTAAAAAAATCAATGATCACAAGAAACAAAATGATCCGGCCCGCCTTACCTCCTATCAATATAATGCCTATACAAAGCTGAGGCTTGATCTGAACAACGTAGGGGATGAACTGAAGAAAAAATCCATACTGAAGGATTTTGGATTTGTTTTTGAATACATGGATTCATCAGAGGTGTTTAATAAAAATTATCTGCCCCTGCTTATATCCGAGACAGTCTCCAAAGTATACAAATCCAGGAATCCGCCGGTGAACAGGGAAGTAATCCAGGCTTTTAAGGTGAGCGGAGTGGAAAATAAGACCATCTCCCAGTTTACCGGTCGGATGTACCAGCAATTAAACATCTATGATAATTTTATCGTATTCTTCGATCCCGGCTTTGTAAGTCCCATTGCCGACATTGGCCGCCTATACTACAAATATTACCTTGAGGATAGCAGCTACATCGATGGTAAATTCTGTTATAAGATAGCCTTTAAGCCAAAACGCAAGGAAGACAGGACATTTAACGGCTATTTATGGGTGGCTGATACCTCGTTCGCCATAAAAAAATTCGAGTTGCGCATTTCCCACGACGTCAACCTGAACCTGCTGAAGGATATGATCGCCACCTACGAATATACCCTTGTAAATGACACAACCTGGTTCCTGGCTAAGGAGGATCTGATTATCGATTTTAACGTGGCCGAAAAATCGTACGGGTTCTTCGTGAGAAAAAATGCAGTTTATGATAGCATCCGTTTTAACGCGCCTGTTCCGGATTCTGTGAAAAAAATGACCACCGATACTTATATTGCCGAGGACAAGATAGAAAGAAATGACCAGTTCTGGCAGCAAAACAGGAAGGAGGACCTCACCCTTGAAGACAGCAAAATATACACGATGGTGGACTCCATAAAAAAGGTCCCGATGTATAAAACCCTCGACCTGATTACCACCATGCTCACCAACTATTATATTGTGGTAGGGCTCTTTGAATTCGGGCCGTATTATACAACCTACAGCTCCAATGTGATTGAAGGTCCGCGGCTCAGGCTGGGCGGCCGTACAAGCAATAAATTCAGTACGAAGATCATGATCGGCGGACATGTAGCCTATGGATTTAAGGATGACAGGGTAAAATATGGCCTGTATACGACGTATATGTTTAATACGAATCCACGACGAACGGCCACCGTATCCTATTACCACGATATCCGGCAGCTGGGGAAAAGCGAAAATGCTTTTCTCGATGACAATTATTTAACCTCCATCCTGAGGCGGAATCCAAATTATAAGCTTACCATGGTAGATCAGTTCAATGCCTATTATGAGCATGAATGGGCGTTGGGATTTTCCAATACGTTTAAATTCAATTACCAGACAATTTACCCTACTCCTTATGTTCCTTTTGAATACACCGAGGGAGGCGGCGATACCATTTCAGGCACTCCCCTGTCATCCGCTGAATTTACACTGAGTACCCATTTTGCATACAGGGAGAAATTCCTTTGGGGTAAATTTGAAAGAACCAGCCTGGGGTCTCAATACCCGGCTGTTGACCTTGATCTTACCTATGGGCCGAAAGGGTTTCTTGACAGCAAATATGAATATTTTAAGTTCCGGTTAAGAATTTCGGATAAGCTGGAGACAAATCCGTTTGGATTTTTACGTTACCGGGTTACCCTTGGAAAAATCTTTGGCACCCTTCCCTATCCCCTGTTAAAATTGCATGAAGGAAATGAAACGTATGCATACGATCCGTTGTCATTTAATATGATGAATTATTACGAATTTGTCAGTGATGAGTATATCAGCCTTTGGGCTGAACATCATTTCCAGGGGTTTTTCTTTAACAGGATCCCTTTGTTGCGCAAACTGCATTGGCGGGAGGTTGTCAGCGGCAATATACTGTATGGGAACCTGGCGAAAAAGAATGAATCGGTTATGGCATTCCCCGAAGGATTGTCCGGATTAACAGTGCCTTATTATGAAGCCGGGGTTGGGATTGAAAATATATTCAAACTTTTCAGGGTGGATGCGATGTGGCGCTTTTCTTACCTTGATAATGCCAACGTGGTTCCATTCGGCATCCGCGTTAGCATGCAACTGTCGTTTTAGTGGCAGGAATAAACGAGATACCCCAAATTTTTAACGCGGAGCCCGCGGAGTTAATTCGCAAAGCGCGCCAAGATAAAGGTCGCTGAGAAATCTCATTGCATTCGATTAACCGTTTCATCAATCCGATATATTCAATTTGCGGGATTCGCGGGATCTGCGAGAAAATAATCCCATTAAAAAGAGTTATATAGGAGAGCGCGAAAGGTGCCGCAAATGTCGCAAAGAATTTAAACTTTGCGTCCATAGCGTAAAACTTGGAGGACTTTGCGTTAAGATTTCAAAAGCGCCGCAAGGCGCTTAATTACTGAACCAACTCAAATATAGGTTTGCCTGTGCAGGAATTAGGATACGTGGTATTCAGAAAAGTGGAGATGGTAGGAGCTATATCCGTTATATCCACCGGGCGTGAAATAGAGCCCCTGCCAATTTTCCAGCCATACCAGATGAGGGGGATATGGGAATCGTATGAATAAGCAGTTGCGCCGGCGGTTACAGCATCGCTCTTTTCAACCCAACCGGCTTTCAGGTTAATGATCACATCCCCGGAACGCTTCTGGTTGTAACTGTTTTGCACCTTCTTGAAAATACCGTCCGTAAAATTGGTGGTCTGAAGCGTGTTGGCCGTAACGGTATTAGCAACACCCGAAAACTGGAGCATGAACTGGGCAACATAATCCTGCATCCCCTTCAGCGATATTTTCGAATCTTCGATCAGTGTGTGGTTCAGGTAAATCTGTCCGGAATGGTAATTCCTGATCCAGTCCCCTCTCCCGTAAGTATTGTTCAAAGCACTCGTAAGCAACGACGATGCACCTGTCTGGTTGAAATATCCTACCGGTATATGGTTGTCCATCAGGTATGCCGGAACCTGCGCCACACCATGATCGGATGTAAGAAAAACGAGGGCATTTTCCTTTCCCACATATTCATCGAGAAAAGTCAGAAATTGAGCAATTTCTTTATCCAGGCGGAGGAATGCATCTTCCATCTCAACCGAATTAGGACCAAACGAATTGCCAATATTTTCATTGGCTGTGAAACATACCATCAATATATCGGTAAAATCATCTTTGCCTAATTCCTCGTTGACTATCAGGGTTGAGGCAAAGTCCTTTGTATAGGTATTTCCATAGGGTACCTTTTCGAGCATCCCGTAATCAAACTTGTTCTTTTTCGAACCCGACAAATCAGCCAGGACATAGGGAAAAGTACTCTGCCCTTTTATACCGGCTTCATACTTGCTGTTATCCGGCAAGCTCTCTGTATACTGATCCAGGGGCAACAATGTGCTCCATGTTTCTTTCAGATAAATATCAGGAAACCGCTTGCCGTTAAACTCATTCACCCATTTTGGCAGAGTATCGGCATAATAGGTGCAGGTAATCCAGTTGCCGGTGCGTTTATCAAACCAGTAGGCCCCTTTTCCCGTTTGCCCGACAGAGAATATCCCGGGTGCCGGATCCAGGGAAACAGAATAAGTTTTCGATTTGAAATTATTCGATATCCTGAGTTCATCCGAAAAGGTTGTAACCATCAGGTTTTTAGGCCCATAATGTCCGTTGTCGACATCTCCTCCGACCGCCTTCTGCTGCGGGTCGTCAATACTGCTTTCAATTTTGTCCTGAAGGTACAGGTACCAATCCTTTCCTACTATCCCATGGTCTGACGGGGTAGTTCCGGTAGCCAGGCTGGCATGACCAACACCCTCTTCAGAATTGAGATAATTGAATCCCGCATTTTTACAGCTTGTTCCGCGGTTTACCAGCAATTTGATGCCGTTATCGTCCATCTTGTCCCAAAACCGCTGGATATAATCATAACGCATCTGGCTCACCACGATCCCCACAATGATCTTTGGCTTTTCAGGCGGTATGGCCTTGATATTCTGGGAATAAAGGTTGGATAGATTTAAAAACAGGGCTGGCAGGAGAGCAACAGAAAAATACTTTACAAATCGCATACAAATAAAATAGTTCAACATTTGAACGGCAAAGATAAATTTTTGTTGTCAGCAGACAAAAAAAGTTATCCCCGCCGTTAAAATGAATTCGATGATTTATGGGATTTGCAACTACCTGCCTTGCTTTTGTTTTATTCCCACACTTATTCGCCAATATCGGTTATAAATTTCGTCCCTGTTTGAATACAGTTCGTTAAACCCATATTTGTAATCTGTCTTGATTACCAACTCAAACAAAGAAACGGGGATCCTCACCCCTAAACCGGTATACATACCGATCACATTGGATAAATCGGCCTTTTCTTCGAAAGGAGTATCCTTGTAAACCACCTGTCCGGTCTGATCCGGCAGATATGTGTGTAGAATTCCTGTGCTTTTGGATTTTATGATCAGGTCGGCATATCCTCCCACTTCGACAAACCCTTTTATCTTATTTCCGATATTCAACCTTGCCCCTACCGGAAACGATATCATATTCAGGTTATACGTAATATCCGTTGAATGGGCATAATGACCTTCATACATTTTCTTTTTGAACTGGCTGGTACGGTTATATTCGACGCCAAAAGTCAAATTAACCATGCTTCTGGCAAAAAAGGAATGGTAGACTCCCAGTCCGAATCCACTGCGGTTCTCCGTATTGGTATCCTTCAGTTGTGTTCTGTTAAATGAGATATTGGCTTCATCAAAGAACATTTCATTGACATCCTGTGCGAAGGAAGCTTTACACAGGATAATCACCAGGAAAAAAATTATACCGGATTTCATTTTGTTCAATGCCTTTTTCAGAAAGTAAAGTTATCGTATTTTCAAAATTGTATCACGGGTTATGCGATTTCCGTAAGTAATTTCAACAATATATATTCCTGGTGCCAGCCCTTCTATGCGAATTTCCTGCTGTCCGGCTGCCCGAATTGTCTTTGTTATGTGCTTTGCCTTCCGACCCGACAAATCTACAAATTGCAGGTCAAGTTTTCCTCCCGGTTCGGAAATATTAATACGCAAAATATCCGTGAATGGATTCGGGTAAATTACAAGGTCTGACCGGGGAGACAGGAACAGGTCGGCACGTGTTAACCCTCCCTTTTCCACAATTACCTTGATCTGTTTTGAAAAATATCCGGGCGCTGATGCTTCAATGAGATAATTGCCTTCCCCTGTAAGTCTGAAATAGATACCCTGGCTGGAATCGGAATAAACCTGCGAATTGTCCTTATCATGACCGGGGATAGCTATCATGGCCTTCAAGGGCATCCGGGTAACCGAATCACGGACAACACCCGAAATTCCGGTATATGCCTGTTCAATATACTGTAACATACTCCGGTAATTGTAATTCCAGTAATTTTCGAGGATATTTTCTCCGGGAATTTTATCCTCTGACATTTCTATCGTCACCTCACGACCCCGGAGAAAATAATTGACATAATCCTGCCTGCCGCCATATACCGGATACCAGCTAAAGCCATTCGTAATCCCGTTATTCTCGGCGGTCATATAGCCGGGATAACTATAGGTCCGGGCAGTATCAACCCACTGTTTCGATATCATCCGAAACCATCCATCATCCGGATGAAGCTGCCGGAATGAATCCCACGGATAATTCACAACCTCGGAGCCGCCGTGAAAATTGACAGAAAGCACCGGGTGAATGACATTCATAAAATTCATCATTGCGACGGTTTCCGGCTGCCAGGCATAGGAATCGGGATGTTCCCCTTTCACTGGATCAGGATAATTCCGGTTCAGATCCACCTGGTTTGAATTAAAACGTGTCGCTCCGTATATTGTTGAATCCGAGTCAAAAAATGTTCCATCGGGGTTCCCCAGCGGATTTATCCATATTTCAACACTGTCTGCAAGCTTTGTAATTTCTGCATTCATTCCATACTGGCTGAGAAGGGTATCGATCAGCCTCAGCAAAAGGACGTATCCAAGAGGCTCATCTCCGTGAATGGATGAGGTGAGAAAAACGACCGGCTTTCTGTAAGAAGAACGAACGGAACCCGAAATTCGCATAGCCAGTAACTTATGATTTTTAGGTGTAGTGGCAATATTTGTTAAACTGCAAAGATCGGGATATTGCAGGACAAAAGAATCCAACAGGATCAGGTACCGTGGATAGGAAGGATATTGTGCACGCCAGTTGAGGGTTTTTGTTTCCGGCATTTTATAATTTCTTCTTAAAGAGATTGCCGGGATGATCTCAAAAGAAATATTTTGTTTCAGAAAGGTTTCAAATTGTCTGCTGTTTGCATAGGCATATACCGTATCGTAAATTACCCTGTCGATAGAGAGAAATCCGGTTAGAATCTCCATACGGAGATCACCGGGCTTTATGAACCGGATTTCAATTTCGCCCCGTTCGGAGAGAATCTGAAACGCATCGGTAATGTGTGCGGCAGCCTTGTTTTGTGCAAAAACCGGAAAGGCCGGCACAAGCATAACCAGGAAGATCAGGACGTATCTCAGCGCCCGGAAGGTAAAATTTACAGAAATGGTTTTACACATTAAACCGGATATGGAGAATATCCCCGTCATCCACAACGTAGTTTTTGCCTTCCACCATAAGTTTACCTTTTTCTTTGCAAGCATGTTCTGAACGAAGTGTAACAAAGTCGTGGTATTTAATTACCTCGGCACGTATGAATCCGCGTTCCAGGTCGCTGTGTATTGCGCCTGCAGCCTGGGGGGCTGTCATGCCCCTGTGAATTGTCCATGCCCGTATTTCATCCGGGCCGATTGTAAAGAATGACAGGAGATTCAGCATGGAATATGCCGAACGAATCATGCGGTTGACACCGGGCTCCTGCAGTCCGGCATCTGCCAGGAATATCATTTTGTCCTCCTCTGTTTCAAAATCAGCGATCTCAGCCTCCAGTTTTGCGGCAATAACAAGGATCTCCACATTCCGGTCTTTCAGATGCTCACGTACTTTTTCCACATAGTTATTCCCTTTCACAGCGGAAGTATCGTCCACATTGCACACAAACATCATCGGCTTCATGGTAAGCAGAAAAAGATCATCCACATATTTATGTTCAAGTGAATCGAGCTTGAGATCGCGGATGTTGCCAAATGATTCCAGTTTTCCCTTCACCTTTCCCAATACCTCAATTCCGTGCCTTGCCTCCTTATCACCTGCTTTGGCCACCTTTTCAAAACGCTGCAGTTTCTTTTCCACACTTTCGAGATCTTTCACCTGAAGTTCAAAATCGATGTTTTCAATATCCCGAACCGGATCAACCGAACCGTCAATATGGGGAAGGTTTTCGTCGTCAAAACAGCGAAGCACATGGATCAGCGCATCCGTATTCCGGATGTCACCCAGAAATTTATTGCCCACTCCCTCTCCCTGGTTGGCTCCTTTTGTAAGCCCGGGTATATCAACTACTTCCACGGTGGCATGAACCACTCTTTCCGTAGGCTGCAGTTTTTCGAGTTCATACAAACGCACGTCGGGAACGTGAATGATCGCCAGGTTCGATTTGCTCGAAGTAAAAGCGAAATTGGAGGTCTCAGCCTTTACATTCGACATGCAATTGAAGATGGTGGTTTTGCCTGTATTGGCAATTCCGATAATACCGCATTGAAGACTCATTGGAATTGGAATAATTGATTCGGCTTCAAAAATACATTATATTCTGCATTTACTCCAATGTGATTTTATTCAAACTTAAGTTGCTAACAGAAACTTTAATTTTATATTTGTCGGTGTAGTGAGTTTTGACGAGTTTTGCAGTTTTGCAGTTTTGCAGTTTTGCAAATGTGTCAATTGGCCGGAGGCCATAAGGTATTGTAGAGAAATTCGGTTCCAGGTTCTTTTTTTCCGAAATGCGCACAGCGCATTAATTATTGTAGCAAAAGCCGTGGCGTCAGCCGTCACCAGTCACCAGTCACCAGTCACCATAAATATAAACCATGAAAAGAGAAATTGTAAACAGGGCAGCAGACAATATTCGCATTTTATCGGCAGCAATGGTTGAAAAAGCCAAGTCCGGACATCCCGGGGGCGCCATGGGCGGAGCCGATTTTATCAACATCCTCTTTTCCGAATTTATGAACTGGGATCCGGATGACATGACCTGGCGCAGCAGGGATCGCTTTTTTCTCGATCCGGGCCACATGTCGCCCATGCTTTACTCAGTACTTACACTGACAGGGAATTTTACCACGGAAGATCTGAAAAATTTCCGGCAATGGGGAAGCAATACCCCCGGCCATCCGGAACTGGATGTGAAAAGAGGAATTGAAAATACGTCCGGCCCCCTGGGACAGGGCCATACAATGGCCGTGGGCGCTGCCATTGCCGAACGTTTTTTGTGTGCACGCTTTGGTGAAACCATTTCACATAAAACATATGCTTATATTTCCGACGGAGGCGTGCAGGAAGAGATTTCGCAGGGCGCAGGCAGAATAGCCGGTTTCCTCGGATTGCACAACCTTGTGATGTTCTTCGATTCAAATGACATCCAGTTATCCACAACCACGGCATCGGTAACTATGGAGGACACAGCCATGAAATACACCTCCTGGGGCTGGCAGGTGATTACAATTGACGGCAATGACCAGGATGAGATCAGGGCATGCCTCATGAAAGCATCCCAGGAAAAGGCAAGGCCTACCCTCATCATTGGCAAAACCATCATGGGCAAGGGTGCCCTGGATGCCAACGGGGAGAGTTTTGAAAGGAAGACAGCCACACATGGAATGCCGTTGGGCGAATCGGGTGCCTCCTTTGATAAAACAATTGCCAACCTGGCCGGGAATCCGGATGACCCGTTTGTGATCTTTCCCGAGGTAGCCCTGTATTATGCAGAAGTGCTGAAGAAAAAATCAGCCAATGCCAGGGCTCGGAAAGAGGAGGAAAAAAAATGGGAGGCTGCCAATCCTGCATTGGCTCAGAAGCTGAACACATTCTTTTCAGGCAAGGCACCTGCAATGAATCCCGAACAGGTAGCCCAAAAGGATGATATCGCCACGCGCGCCGCATCTGCCAATGTATTGGGATGGCTCGCAAGAAATGTTGAAAACATGATTGTCGCTTCTGCCGATTTATCGAACAGCGATAAAACGGATGGCTTCCTTAAATATACCAAGGCATTTACAAGAGGCGATTTCAGTGGTGCTTTCTTTCAGGCCGGTGTGGCTGAACTCACAATGGCATCTGTTGCCAATGGTATTGCATTGCATGGCGGTGTTGTGGTTGCCTGCGGAACCTTTTTTGTTTTTTCCGATTATATGAAACCGGCAGTCCGACTGGCAGCCCTTATGGGTCTGCCTGTCAAATATGTCTGGACGCATGATGCCTTCCGTGTGGGTGAGGATGGACCCACACATCAGCCGGTTGAACAGGAGGCACAGATCCGCCTTATGGAACAACTCAAAAATCATCATGGGCACAGCAGCATGCTTGTTTTGCGACCGGCCGATGTTCACGAGACAACCATTGCATGGAAACTTGCGCTTGAGAACACAACAACCCCCACTGCCCTTCTGCTTACAAGACAAAACGTACCTACCCTGCCCGCCTTCACGGGCTCTACACGACTTGAAAATGCCGCCAGCGCCGCCCGGGGCGCTTATGTTATCAAAGATGCCAACGATCCGGATGTCATCCTGATCGCCAATGGTTCCGAAGTCTCTACACAGATGGAGGGGGCAGTAAAACTGGAGGCTTCAGGACTGAAAGTCAGAGTTGTTTCCGCTCCTTCCGAGGGCCTGTTCAGACAACAGCCAACAGAATACCAGCAGAAAATTCTTCCGGAAGGGATACCTGTATTCGGACTCACGGCAGGTTTGCCGGTTAACCTGTTGGGCCTCACCGGTTCAAAAGGACGTGTTTTCGGACTGGATCATTTTGGCTACTCTGCCCCTTATAAAGTGCTAGATGAAAAATTCGGCTTTACCGCCGATAACGTGGTGAAGGAAGTAATGATCCTGCTGGGTAGGGGCTGATTCGAAGGTCGGGATATCCTGCAGGGATAATCTGTCGGTAGAAAAAAATACGCAAAGTCCACCCCCCTACCCCCGCTGCGCATTCGGGTAGCCGCTTCGGATGCCTGCGCTGAAGCTTCGGCGGCAGCGTGCGAAGCAAGGCTAGCGTGCGAAGCAAGGCCAGCGTGGAATATCAGCCACTGCATCCTGCATCCAGTGGTATCAACCATCAACCATCAACATTCAACTATTTTTATGAATTTTTAACTATAATTATAGTATATAATATATTATTGTAGTATATTTGTATCCGAAATGAATTAAAATTCAATGGTCCGGATATGAAAGAAATTACAAAAGCCCAGGAAGATCTTCTGAAAGCCTTGTGGAAAATTAAGGAAGGTGCCATCAGCGATGTGCTCGAAAGCCTCGATGATCCCAAACCTGCCTATAATACGGTGGCCACAGTAATCAAGGTGCTTGAAAAAAAAGGGTATGTTTCACACAAAACCTTTGGCAAAACCCATGTATATTTTGCGGTTGTTTCAAAAAAGGAATATGCACAATATCTTTTAAAAGATACTTTTAAGGGCCTTTTCAACGGGTCGCTGAACCTGATGGTTTCTTCCTTTGTGAAAAACAAGGATGTCACTCTCCGGGAATTGGAGGAATTAAAGGAAATGCTAGAAAAGGAAATAGAAAATAAAAAACAGTAACATGCAAATAATTCAGTACATATTATTTTCCTCAGCCTGTTTAAGCATTCTATATACGGCTTACAGACTGATATACAGAAAGGAAGCAAATTTCAGGCAAATGAGAATTTTCCTTATGGGATCCGTTCTGCTTTCGCTCGTATTGCCCCTAAGCCATTATAAAATTGAATTCAGGAACACACAGCATGCGATTGTCAATTTTGACCAACTTGTTAAATCTTCCCATACCGTCAACGATGTTCCCGAAATTTCATCGCTGAATGTGGACTGGACAGGCATGGTGACAGGCATTTACTTGTTAGTTGCAGCAATTTTTCTTCTTCGGATATTGCTTCAGCTCATGATTTTGACTTTCAATTTTATAAAATCAGAAAAATTAAAAAGAAAGGATTGTGTGTTATTATTTGATCACAAATTCAGGAATACCTTTTCATTCTTCGACTGGATTTTTATCAGTCCGGGAAAAATCAAAAAAGAAGACCTGGAACACATTATCATACACGAAAGAATTCACGCATCCCAGTTTCATTCGCTCGATCTGATCGTGATTGAACTGCTTACGGCAGTTATGTGGTTTAACCCACTGATCTGGATGATGAAAAATTCCATTCAGCTGGTGCATGAATACCTGGCAGATGAAGGGACATTGAATACCGGGATAGACAAACACAGGTACCAGGCTCTCCTGATAAATCAAATTACCGAAGATAAACTCATCGGCCTTTCTTCCAGTTTTAACCACTCACTTATTAAAAAACGTATGAAAATGATGCTAAATAACCAATTCAACCGCAGGTCAAATCTGAAGATAATGACCCTGGTGCCGCTGGCTGCATTTCTTTTTTTGATATCATCAGTGATCAATGCCTTTGTTCCGGAGAATTTGACTGCCGCACCTTCAAAGCCGTTAAACCCTTTTGGTCTTTTCCATGGCTCCGATCCGATGAATTCCCTGGCAGATACAATCAAAACGAAGACCATAAAAATCATCCATAAGCAGGAGGGTCCTGACAGCATTATGAATGAGACGATCAATGTTGAGGTAATCGGTGATACCGCCCGGGGTACTAAAATCGTGTATTACAACAATAAGCATATGAACGGCGATACTTCGGACGTTATGTTTGTGATCAGCGAGGATCATCCGGAAATAATGCTTTCAGAGGATGAAGATACGCTTGAGAATGTCTTTGTAAATACCAAAGTCATGCATTCTGAAAAGGTGATTGTCACTAAAAATATTAATTCGGTAAAATCTTCAGACCAGGTGCCTTCCAATACACTGGTCATCATTGACGGCGTAAAGCATCCCGAAAAGGATGCCATGATATCTCTCGATCCTGATAAAATTGAAAGCGTGGATGTTATCAGAGATAAGAAAATGATGAAAAAATATACCGATAAGGATTACGAAGGAGTAATCATAATTACCACGAAGGACTCGAAAAAGTAAGGAGAAATGAACCTGAGTAAATGGAATAAGTTTAGTAGAAGATGGATAAGCGTAGTTTAAAAACTACGCTTATCCATACGCTTTTCCATACGCTTCGCAAAAAAGGAGATCCTTGTTTTGTAAACACATTCACTTCATCTTCGTCATCCTATGATTCAGATGGAAGGAAAAACATACAGAAGCCTTAGCATAGTCCTGAAAATGAAATTGCCGTCAACCTTCTTGAAAACTCCAATGCCAAAATCAATACGATTTCAGAATTATTAGGGTATACCGAACCCAGCGCCTTCCGGAAGGCATTTAAATCATGGACCGATGCTACTCCGGTGCAGGTGAAAAATGAAAGAGCAATGCGCGCAACGGGCTAAAATCTAGCTTGATTTTTGGAGAATTCGGATAACTTATCGTAATTTCAGCAGTCATTTATAATAAGAATAAATCCATGAAATTCGAGAAGGAAATCCGCAATCCAATAACAGATAATCCACGCAACTGGAAGGGTCCGTTTTATTTTAACCGGAAAGATATCCGGATCCTTGTGCCCAAAAGCAATCCATCCATGGGATGGACACTCAATTTTGCCAGTCCGTTTACCTATATTTCACTGGTTATTATTATCGCTATTGTGGTCTTCACTGTAATTTACAAAAAATAACGCATTTGATACAAAGTCTTACTCCCCGGATTGGCAGAAGGTATCTTTATATTCTTTCAGCCCTGGCCTGGACTTTCGCCGGTAGCATGCTGCTCTTCAGGGGATTGCTCCTTTTCATGGATAACGATTATTTGATATGGATCCGGTTGTCCTTCAGTATAATATCAGGCATGCTTTTTTACAGATTTCTTTTTTCTAAAATTTCATCAAAACATACAAACCGGATAGCCGGAATACAACGGGAGAAACCATGCCTTTTTTCATTTTTTAACCTTAAAAGCTACATTCTCATGGCACTGATGGTGACGGCGGGAATAACGCTTCGTAAATCGGGAATAATTCCGCCGGTATTCCTTTCTGTTATCTATGTCACCATGGGTATTCCCTTGTTTGTTTCGTCCTTTAAGTTTTATTACGCTTTTGCATATTATCCACCCAAATAAAAACTATGAAAACAAACTATCTGAAAAACTCAGCCTTATTCATTTTGGCTCTTATGGCACTTGTCCTGGTTTCATCTTGTGCCGAAAGTGAAAATGTAAAAGATTGCCTCACTGGCAATACTTATGGATTTCTGGGCGGTTTATGGCATGGGATCATTGCCCCGGTTGATTTTGTTGCTATGCTCTTCAGAGATAACGTTACGATTTATGCACAAAATAACAATGGCACATGGTATGCGTTTGGCTTTCTCCTGGGAAGCGGTGGCTGGGGCTTTCTTGGTGGAAAGGGTATGGGCCGCAGCAGGAAAAAGTCAGTTAACTAGGGTTAGGCTTCTTTTAATCTCTCCCTGTCAACTATTAAATAGAATAGTTGTTAATTCATCATGTATTAACTAAAAAACAGGGATTATGAATATTGCTGTATTAGGAACAGGAACTGTCGGCCAGACACTGTCTTCCAAATTGCTTGAACTGGGACACAATGTGGTGATGGGAACCCGTAACGTGGCCGAAACCAAATCCAAAACCACCAAAGACGGGTATGGTAACCCCGGAATCGGAGAATGGATAAAGAGCAATCCTGGCATTAAACTTGCAACTTTTAGGGAGGCAATTGCTTTTGGACAGTTAATTATTAATGCCACGCAGGGCGGCAAATCGCTCGAGGCATTGAAGGCAGGCAATCCGGGAGACCTGGATGGAAAAATAATTGTTGACATTGCCAATCCGCTTGATTTCACAAGAGGAATGCCCCCTTTGCTCATGCCTGAATTAAGCAATACAACGTCTCTCGGAGAAGAAATCCAGAAGGCATTTCCGCAAAGTCACGTGGTTAAAACGCTCAATACAATGTGGTGCGGATTAATGATAAATCCTTCCATGGTAAGCAGCGGTGATCATCATAATTTTCTTTGTGGCAATAATCCGGAGGCAAAGCTGGAGGTTCGGAAATTACTGGACCAGTTTGGCTGGAAAGAAGAAAACCTGATTGACCTGGGTGATATCACAAGCGCGAGGGGGACAGAAATGATTTTGCCCATCTGGCTGCGTGTCATGAATGTCAAACAAAACGGTGCCTTCAATTTCAAAGTCGTCAGCTGATCGATGAAGGCAGTTTTCTATAATTCATACGGGGGACCTGAATTACTGCAGGTTGGAAACCTTCCGGAACCTGTTCCGGGACCGGAACAGTTGCTGATCCAGGTGAAATCGGTTTCGATTAATCCCCTGGATTACAAATTCCTGAAAGGAAACCTTAAAAAGCTATCCGGCTCAAAATTTCCTCAGATACCTTGCAGTGACTTTGCGGGAATTGTAAAGGAAACAGGCTCAAACATTAATGAATTTAACCCCTGTGATAAAGTTTATGGCTTTGTTTCCGTTATCTTGAGGAAGCCGGGAGCGCTTGCAGAGTTTGTACTGGCAGATCCGGGCCAGGTAAGAAAACTTCCCGAAGGAATGGCATTTGAAGAGGCCGCCGCTCTTCCGGGAGCATCGCTTACAGCCTTAAACAGCCTTCGGAAAGGAGGAATCCTGGCCGGCAAGTCGGTACTTGTAAACGGTGCCACAGGCGGTGTAGGACATTTTGCAGTTCAGATCGCCCATTCTGCAGGAGCCAGGGTAACAGCCATCTGCAGCACAAAAAACACGGAATTGGCACGCAAATTAGGAGCTGACCAGGTAATTGATTATACCAGGACGGACCTGTCTGTTTGGAAAACGAAATACGATGTGATCCTGGATGCATACGGTCATATGAAACAGGCAGATGCCCGGCGGATGCTGAACAAAGATGGAATATACACTTCCACGATGTTTGGCCCTTCCGCACCATTTATTACCCTGTACAACCGGATTATTCATGGAAAGCTTCTAACGTCGGGCAATATGCGCTCAAAAACAGAGGATTTTGAGAAAATTGAATTGCTGTTCAAACAGGGAAAACTGAATCCCTACGTTGAGAAAACCTTTCAAATGAACCAGTCCCGCGAAGCATTCCGGTTTTTTGAAACCGGAAAACACCGGGGAAAAATAGTGATAAGGATCTGATTTTCTTGAGGCTGGATGCTGGATGACTGCACCTATATCCCCCGCAGGCTGTGGCAGGGGGTGGACAGAAGATCTTTTTGTTCTGCGGTTTTGCGGTTAACGGAAAGAAATTCCGGAATCATCCCTTAGGAGAATGTATGTAAAATAGTCGTGCAGTCGTGCAATCGTGCAATCGTGCAGTCGTGCAATCGTGCAGTCGTGCAGTCGTGCAGTCGTGCAGTCGTGCAGTCATGCACACATTAGCACATTAGCACATTAGCACATAAACTTTTTAGTTTTTAGTTTTTAGTTTTTAGTTTTTAGTTTCTCACTATTGTTCACTGTTCATTGTTCACTGTTCCTGAATTCCAGATAATCATAATTCATGTTTCCGCTCTTCACTGTTTTTAATGTAATCACCTGTAAGCCTGCCTTCAGGTGTATTTTTCCTATATCTGCCTTATTCCAATGATGCCATTGCCGCCAGGCAATGGTATCTGCATCCTTGAATGTTGCCTGAACCGGCATGGGTCCGCTTGAAACTTTGTCAGCGGCAACCACTTCAATATCTCCGCCCCTGTTGCTTGTATACATCAGTCCGATTGTGTAATCACCTGTTTCTTTAACATTTACACTGTATTTCATCCATTCTCCCGGCTCCGTCCACCCGACATACAACTGATTCATTTCAGGCATTACGTTATTATAGGGGTTATTGTCTATATCTCCGGCCTTTGTATAGGAGACATCAACAGCCTCGTTAATTCTGAATTCATGAAGTGGATTTCCGTTTACCGGATTCAGCCTTCCGCTGCCACTGTTGATGCTGTCGGTATCGTGAAAGGAAATGCCTTCACCTCCCAGGTCATAGAATTCACATTGCACCCTGCCGGGAATCTCCTGAGGTGCACCGGGAAATGGCTTGCCCTTATACGAAACACAGGAAATAACGGCAACAGCAAAAACCAGGAAGATACCGTAAAGAAGTGATTTGTTTTTTTTCATTTGAAAATTATTAAGATTTCATTGTTCATTGTTCATTATTCATTATTCATTGTTCATTGTTCATTGCCATGCATAGCGGCGGTTTTCATCAGATTTAGCCTGAATAGATCCGGATCCCCCCGCAAACATATGCGTACATTGGGGGCCGGGTCGTGAAGGATTATAATCTGACCATCCGTGTCGGGATTGCCGGTTTTGATTTCAATGGATTGTTGCTGCCATACGGTACAAATATCATTATTGCAGTAAATCTCAGCAGCCACAAGGTCCCAAACAGGTGCCTGTTCCTCTGTACCGCTGATTTTGGTATCCTGATGATAATAGTCAATCCAGTTGTTGAAAATGGAAGACAACGATTTTCCAATCGTACCTGATGCTTCCCTGGTGTAATTTTGAACCACCCCTGAGTTTAACAGGATCGGATGCGGTCCATGAACCGCTGTGAGGTCGAGGGGTATCAGTGTAATCCGGGCTGCAGAACCAAACACAAGGTCAGCTGCTTTTGCATCTACCCAAAGATTCCATCCTGCCACAGTATTTTGAATAGCGGGATATTCCTTATGAATCGAACCCTTTACATATACCGCACCGTCTGAAATAAAAATTTCTTTTGCATAATTCGCCAGTTCCGGCTCCTTAACAAAGGCTTGTGCTATGTTTGTCAGCGGTCCCAGCGCCAGAACGGAGATATCGCCTTTGTATTTTTTCAGGAGGGATGATATCCCCTCATCGGCTTTGCCCGGAAAAGGCAACAGGTTATGCGGGGGAAGGGCAAGACCGAACGGATGGTCGACCGGAGGCTGCCATCCGGACGGAAAAGCATTGCTGCCTTCCATGGGAAAATCTGCCCCCTTAATAACAGGAATATCCGTCCGCCCGGTGAGGGTCAGTATCCGCAGGACGATCTCAGTACCCATCTCAACATCGGATACGCCATGTACGATAGTGATTGCCTTAATATCCACATCGGGTTGTGCAAGCAAATAAAGAATGGCCATTATATCGTCTCCCGAAGTGTCCACATCGAGAATGACATTCTTTTTAACTTGTTTTTGATGCACAGGATCAGCAACAGGTATGTTACTCATCAGGAAGAAGGACAGCAGCAGCAGGGCGATTTTTTTCATTTTACTCGTTTTTGTGTTGCGTAATGTCTGACATCCGGTCTCTGATATTCTGCATTTTTTCAATTCTGTCTTCCGAATAGGTCTTGAAATTTTCATCTGTAAAGGAAAACAAGGTAAGCGATTTTTCATAGAGTACAAGACTTTCGGAAGCATTGCCCCTGGCGTCCTGCAACCTGGCTTCTGCAAAAAATAGCTCAGCCAGTATCTCAAGATGACCATGGGTATAATTGTGATCGGTTAAAAGAGTTGCGGTTAATTTATCCAATGGGATCAAATGAAAAAAAGAAGCATCCTTTCTGAGAAAGGTAAGATATGCTTCATTCAACTTTTCCTCCGCCTGCTGATAGTTACCCCGTATGATCAACCCGAGAATGGCCCGGATTAATTCGCCAAGCATCTCAATCATTCGGAGGATATAGTCTTTTTGATACATCGATAAGGATTATAATCAAAAATGCTAAATTTATGTGAAAATTAAAAATAAATCCATAAACCCTTCACCCATGGAACCCCTTGTTTTAACCGATAAAGCGGTTTATCCCGATGAGTCCCTTATTTTTTCAATAATTGGCGACAACAGTGTTTACTGGAAAAGGCTGCTTGACTCTGTCCGTGAATCATACCCTGCCTCAGAAGAAGTATGGAGATACTATAATGACGGAAAGAATTGGCTGTTCCGTGTAATCTTGAAAAAGAAGACCCTTTTCTGGATCGGGGTTCTTGAAGATACCTTCAGGATCACGTTTTATTTCGGTGATAAAGCAGAACCGGTGATTATAAAAAGCAGTCTGCCAGATGATATCAAGAGCGACTTTATAACCGGTAAACGATATGGAAATCTCAGGGCCATCACCATTAAGGTAAAAAACCAGGAGGACATAGAAAATGCTCTAATTGTTTCAGGAATAAAGGCCTCAATGAAATGAGAGGCGAAGTTGCAACTATCTCACGAGCGATAAGGAGTAAACTTCGCTTAGCGCTAAAAGCCAGGCAAAGTTGCAACTTCACATTGCATGTTCCGCTGAAATTGGATAAATTCGAAACCTACTCACAATAACCCCGGTTGAAATGGAAAAATGGTGGAATATTCAAAAGGAAGATGTTGCAGGAAAACTGATTACCGATATAAACCAGGGTCTTCTTTCAAGGGTAGCTGTAAAAAGACTTTCGCAATACGGAGCCAACCAGTTGGCTGAAAAACCGGGACGATCCCCCATCGCTTTATTCTTTGACCAGTTCAGGGATTTTATTATCTGGGTGCTTATTGTAGCTGCCCTTGTTTCCGGTTTTCTGCAGGAATGGGTGGATGCACTTGCCATCCTCTGTATAGTGATTATCAATGCAATTTTGGGCTTTATTCAGGAATACAGGGCGGAAAAATCACTGGCCGCTTTAAAGAAAATGGCTTCCCCGAATTCAAAGGTTATCCGCGACGGCCAGCAGCAAGTTATCCCTTCGGAGCAAATCGTTCCCGGCGATCTGATTGATCTCGAAGCGGGAGATCATATCCCTGCAGACGGGCGGATTGTATATGCCACGGGCAATTTTTCAACCCATGAAGCCAGCCTGACCGGTGAATCCACCTCGGTTGACAAAATAACCGGACATCTTGAAAAAGAAGACACTCCGCTGGCTGACCGGATAAATATGGTCTACCTTGGCACTTCCGTCGTTTCGGGGAAAGGACGCGCGATCATCACATCCACCGGTATGAAAACCGAATTGGGAAAAATAGCGGACCTGATCCAGGGAATTGAAGACAATACCACACCCCTGCAAAAGAAGCTGGAAGAATTCGGAAAGATAATCGTCTATATTTCATTCTTTCTTGTAGGGATCATATTCCTGATGGGCTATCTGCGGGGAGAAGAATTGCTAAGCCTGTTCCTCACGGCAGTCAGCCTGGCCGTGGCTGCCATACCCGAAGGTCTTCCTGCTGTAGTCACCATTGCGCTGGCCCTGGGTGTTCAACGTATGGTAAAGCGGCATTGCCTTATCCGGAAGTTACCTTCTGTGGAAACACTGGGTTGTACCTCGGTTATCTGTTCGGACAAAACGGGAACTCTTACCAAAAACGAAATGACGGTCCAGGTGCTTTACCAGGACGGAAAATATATTACGGTTTCCGGAATCGGGTATGCTCCGACCGGTAATTTCCATTATAACGACAAAAGGATTGAACCGGCTGATTACCCGGGCGTCATCCGGCTTTTAACCGGATCGGTGTTATGCAACGGGGCGCGGCTGACCAGCGATGCCGGCGGATACCACATTGTCGGTGACCCAACTGAAGGTGCCCTGCTTACTGCCGCTGCCAAAGCAGGCCTTCATAAAAAGGAACTCGAGGAGAAATACCCGTTTCACGAAGAGCTGCCTTTTGATTCCGACCGCAAACAAATGACAATACTCCGGCATAAAGGGGAAAGGCATGTAGCCTTTGTGAAAGGGGCGCCGGATATCCTGCTGTCCAACTGTACCTTTGTTGAAGAAAACCGGAATGTTAAACCCCTCGACAAAACTTCAAGGGAAGAAATTATGAAGGCAACAGCCGGACTGGCGGATAAAGCCATGCGCGTACTGGCGGTAGCCTACAGGGAAATGGATTCACTTCCTGAAAAACCCGAAGCTGCCGACATTGAAAGCGAACTGACTTTCCTTGGATTGATCGCAATGATCGACCCGCCCAGGCCGGAAGTAAAAGTAGCCATGCAGGAATGCCGAAGTGCCGGTATCCGTTCCGTGATGATCACCGGTGATCACAAAAATACCGCTGTAGCAATCGCCCGGGACCTGGGATTTTATGAAAAAGACTCACTGGCTTATACAGGTGAGGAACTGGATCAGCTCACTGATGAAGAATTCAGGCAAAATGTAGACAAAACCGTGGTTTATGCCCGGGTGTCCCCTGAACATAAGATGCGAATCGTAAAAGCATGGCGTGACAAAGGAGAGATCGTTGCCATGACGGGTGACGGTGTGAACGATGCACCGGCGCTTAAGGAAGCTGATATCGGGGTGGCCATGGGTATCACAGGTACTGACGTTACCAAGGAAGTTTCCGAAATGGTTATCACCGATGACAATTTTGCATCTATTGTTGCCGCTGTAGAAGAAGGGCGCGGTATATTTGACAACATCCGGAAATTTATTCATTACCTTTTATCGTGCAATGTGGGAGAAATACTTGTAATGTTTGTCTCCTCCCTCCTGCTTCTTCCGGTTCCCCTGCTGCCGATCCAGATCCTCTGGATCAACCTGGTAACCGATGGTCTGCCTGCACTTGCCCTTGGCGTGGATCCGGTAAACAAGAAAATTATGCAGCTTCCTCCCCGCTTGAAAACCGAATCCGTGGTCACACGCCAGATGGGCATTTTGATCATAGCCCAGGGTATTTTCATTGCCTTCTGCAGCCTGCTGGCATTCTGGCTTGTACTTTACGTTGAAAAGGAAGGCATTGAAAGAGCCCGTACTGCGTGTTTTATTGTTCTTGCCTGCAGCCAGTTGTTTCACTCCTTTAATTGCAGGAGCACACGTGATTCCATTTTTACCCTTGGCTTCTTTACCAATACAAAACTGATATGGGCTACATTAATTTCATTTGTGCTTCAGATATCGGTTGTCTACATTCCTGCCCTCCAGGTAATTTTTAAAACGCAGTCCCTTACGGGCGCCGACTGGATAATTGTTCTTGTAATTTCTTCTTTCCCCTTGCTGGCCATGGAAATCGTCAAACTTGCCTGGCATTTGATCCGAAAGAAAGAATGAACATACTTTTGAATTATTTGTCTCGTTTTATTAAGATAACATTGGAATGATTCTCTCTATATCCCGGAATATGACCCATTTTCCAGTTTACAGGCGCCTTTTATTGCTTTTAATAACAGCTTTAATGGCAACAGCTGTGCTGCAAAATATGCATGCACAAAACAATCCGCCGAAATATCAGGCCCCCGAAACGAGGATCCTTTTTATTTTCGATGCTTCGCAGAGCATGTCCGTCAAATGGCAAAAGGAAACCAAAATTGCCATTGCACGAAGGGTACTTATTAGCATCATCGACAGCCTTGAACATGTGCCCAATGTAAAAATGGCACTTCGGATTTACGGGCATCGAAGCCCGGTTCCTCCCCAGGATTGCAGTGATACGAGGCTTGAAGTACCATTTGCATCGGGCAATGCATCAAATATCCGGCAGAAGCTCCGCTACGTCATTCCAAAAGGAACTACTCCCATAGCCCATTCCCTTGAAATGGGAGGAAGTGATTTTCCTTCCGGTTGTGACGATTGCCGGAATATCATTATTCTCATTACAGACGGCGTGGAAGCCTGCGATGGAGACGCCTGTGCCGTTTCACAGCAACTTCAAAAGAAAGGCATCATCCTGAAACCCTTTGTTATTGGGATAGGTATTGATGAAAATTTCAGTCAGACCTTTAACTGCATCGGCCGGTTCTACAATGCGGTGCATGAAGAAAAATTCGAGGAAATTATGAAGGTTGTTATTACCCAGGCACTAAATGCAACAACGGCCCAGGTAAACCTGCTTGATATAAATGGAAATCCAACGGAAACAAATGTGAATCTTACATTTTATGACAGTTTTTCAGGCAAGGTTATGTATAATTACATTCATACCCTCAATCACCGCGGACTCCCGGACACGCTTATCCTCGATCATCTTCCGGTTTACAGGATGCGGGTAAATACCCTGCCTCCCGTTGAGGTGGATAACATTAAACTCCTTCCCGGAAAGCATACGATCATTGCTGCTGACGCACCTCAGGGAACTTTACTGGTAAAGGTTTCGGATCCGTTGCAGTACAGGGGAATTCAATATATTGTCAGAAAAAGCGGGGACATGAATACCCTCAACATGCAAATAATGTACGAAGAGGAGAAATATATTGTAGGGAAGTATGATATTGAAATACCCGTATTGCCACGGATCAGCATTCATGACGTGGATATTAAACAAAGCAATACCACCACCGTGGAAATTCCGCGACCGGGGATGATCACCATACTTCGCACATCTACCGGCTACGGAAGCATTTATTTGCGTAAAAATGACAAGCAGGAAGACTGGGTCTGTAACCTTAATTCCACAACAAAAAATGAATCGATGCAATTGCAGCCCGGAAAATACAGGATCGTATTCCGCGCTTTAAATGCAAAGCTTACCCTTTATACAATAAACAAATTGATTGAAGTGCGATCGGGAAGTTCGGAGGTAATTCAGCTCTATTAAGTTAAAAACTAATAACTAAAAGTGAAAAGTTTGAAACTCTTCCTGTACCATTTCTGGCATGTAGATTTTTAACTTTTAGTTTTTAACTATTAGTTATTAACTGATTATCCCCTTACAAACAAAGCCTTGATTATGTGCGGGATCATCATTGGATTTTCACGTAACCGGCGGGTGGAATAATTGTACCAATCCTTCCCGTAAGGCACATACATCCTCATTGTAAACCCTTTATCAACAATGGAAGTACGCAGTTCAGGTGTGACTCCGTATAGCATCTGAAATTCAAACCTGTCTTTGCTGATATGGTCCCTTCCGATAAGCTCATAAGCCCCCATGATCAGCTTCCTGTCATGTGTGGCAATTGCTGCATAAATATTGTGGCTGAGCATAAATTCCAGGTCAACCAGGTAATTCCGGTTGATCTCATCCTTATTCTTGAAAGCCAGTTCGGCCGGCTCATTATAAATCCCCTTGCAAATGCGTATATTGATCTTGCCTTTCCCCTTGTCAAATTCGGCAAGGTCCTTGAGATCATCAAGCGTGCGCTTGAGGTAGGCCTGTAAAACGAGCCCAACATTATCCGGAAATTCATTCAGCAATTTCTTATACAGGTCAATCTCCATTGACGTACATTGCGCATCTTCCATATCAATGCGAATAAACCTGCCATGCGACGCGGCTTTGGCAACAATCTCCCGGATATTTTCATAGCACATGACCGGATCCAAAAGAAGGCCAAACATGGTTGGCTTAACGGAGAAGGAATTGTCGAGTCCCTGTTTTACCGACTCCTCAATAAGTTTAATATATTCCGCCTTATAATATTCAACCTTTTCGGCCCTTGTCAGAAACTCGCCCAACAGATCCATCGTGGCTTTAATACCCATGGCGTTGAACTTCCGGGTTACCTTTACTGCGTCCTCCAGCTTTTCTCCTGCAATATACCGTTTGCTGAATATCCAAACCAGATTTTTGGGCATATACTGCAAAAGTCCGACAATCAACCTGTTTATCATTTTATGTGATGATTTTAATTCACCTTTCAAGGCAATGTTAAAAGGCTAAAATTATCATCATTTGTGTCTTCAAAATAGGACAATTGTCATAACAGCCCATGCATGAATATGAGATATATCATGCCGTGAATGAAGAAAATTCGTAGAGACAAGGCAATGCCTTGTCTCTACTGTATAATCATCTTGCCTTGATAAATCAGGCCCTCCCCTTCGATAACAATATGATACAATCCGCGGGATAAATTTTGCACGTTAAAAGTTTCAGGAACAGCTGAAGTGGTCTTAAACCGACGGATATATACCGCCTGGCCCTGCATGTTGATCAACCTGAGTACAAGGTCATCCTGTACGGCGGTGTTGATTTTCACATAAAACAATCCATTCCCCGGGTTCGGGTATACCGAAACATCATTCCCGATGGCCAGGTTGTCACCAGTACCTGTTGAAAGATTGATTTCGACAGTCCTGGCAGCCTGGCAATCATTTTGGCCGGTTACAGTTACCGTATAGGTCCCCTTTTCAGTTACAGTTAGTACCTGGCTTGTTGACCCATCCTGCCATTCATACGCTTTATTGCCGGTTCCCGCATCCAGTAAATGGGGCAGATCTACATTCAGGGCACCATCCTGGTCACCAAAGTCAATTACCGGGCTGGGCCGGGAATTGAACGGGGATTCCAGGGTGTCATTCCATGATTTCATGTCATCCGCAAACAGGGTATAAAAGGTCACCATGCAGTCGCCTGTTTGATTTATAGTTACAGGGGATGAAAGAACAAGGTCGATATTGGAATTGGTGACAAAATTGGAAGAACGCACAAGGGTGTCCACTGAAACCCGCTCACCGTTCACATCACAGGCGACATATATGGGCACATTTTTGCCTATGTTGGAAGTACCCATGTTCCGTATCCTTACACTTATGAGATCAAAGTTGCCTGTACAGCCCGTGTCAGGCAAACTGGCAGACGTAATCCCTATATCGCTGTAAATAAGGAAGAGGGTGACAGTATCTCCGTCAAAACAGGAAGTACGGTTATCCGTTGCCGTAACATTGTAATTTCCACTGTGAGTAGCCGTATATAAATGCTCATTAAAGTCATCCTGCCATTCATAGGAATAAAATGGCGAGTAACCCGCTTCTATTGCTAACTGTATATCCTGAATAGTTATTACATCGTCAAGACCAAAATCAATTTCGGGTTTGGGATAACGATAAATTATCAATTCTGCAGTATCGTTGGTTTTCCGTATGTCATTTGCCATTGCCGCTACCACCCCGAAATTATAGTCTGCTTCGTTCAAAAGATCAATTTCTCCCGCAAAGGTATGATTGACGTAACTTCCCGGAAACAAGGGCAAAGAAAGATTAAATGATTCGGTAACCGGGGAATCCCCGTTGAGCTGGTACTGAACATCAATAGGCTGCCCTGCAGGCACTGTATCCGTGCCTGAATTCAGAATGCGCATCGAAACAGCTTCTCCGGATGTAAAATGGCAGTCAGAAACTGGCGATGAAAAGCCATCGGGCCTGATATCGCGGATTTTTAACCATATGAAAGCCGTATCTGCGTTTTCACATTGGTTCCCATCTTTTACACGAACCCAATATGTACCCGATTGGTCTATCTCCCTTGTTTGTGTACCTGCTTCATTATCCCAGATGTAGTTCAGAAAACCCGGACCGGCGTCCAATACATATGACAAGGCACTGACTGTTTTATCCGGTCCTATGTCAACCAAAGGATGCCCGTATATTTCAATATTTTTATTCAGTGTATCATTGTGGTGAATGGTATCGCCGCTAAATGAAGCAAATACTTTAAATTGGTAAATGCCCTTCGCGGATAGATCTTCCGTGCTTTCCTCCATAATATAGTCAATCATTTTATTGGAATACAATGGCTTCGACAGAATAAGAGTGTCCCTCACCGGAACGTTGCCATTCAAAACATATCCCAATCCCACTTTCATTCCCGACGGTATACTGTCAGTACCGAAATTGCGGATCCTGATATGAATATTTTCATTTTTGCTCAATCCGCAATCATTGGTCGGTGAAACCAGGCCTTCAATACCTATATCATTGAATAACAGCTGAATATAACTTGAATCATAGGCTGTGCAGCCGTTCCCCCTGGCATCGGTAACCAGCAAATGATACCAGCCATCCCTTTCCACATCATAAACTGGGTCCGTATTCAGGTCATTCCATAAATAATCATAATTATCACTGTAAAATGGCCGGAGGAATACAGTATCGGGTTCACGGGTTGAGATCGTATCGGTTAACATTGTAAAAGGCCTTGCCAGTACTTCGAAATTCACCGAAAGAGTGTCATTCGGTTTCCCATAATAATAAGGGTCATCCTCTATAAGTGTAAACGCAGAGATGGTATAATCCCCGGGGGTATCGGTGTTTACGGGTATGCTGAAAGTGTGCTTTGCATATTGCCCGGGCAAAAGATCGGTAACCAGGCTGAATGTATCCGTTACAATATGAACATGGTTAAAGTCATACCCTGCAATCACCGGGTTTTCCTTTTTAACCGCGTTAAGACCATAATTTCGGATTGTAACTGTCACATTATGCGGATTAAGATACTGGCAACGATTGGCAAAAGAGTCGATTGAGGAAATACCGATATCTGGTGGTGCCGACAATACACTAAAATCATCCAGGGCAAAGCCAATATCATTGCTGTCGGCATCGCTGCCAAAGGCCAATCTGAACTTCATGGATGAGGCATTCGTAAGGTTGCCCGGCAGTATCTGCCGTGCAGTTTTCCATTGCTCGGAATTACCTGACCATCCCTGTGAATGAATCGACTGAACAGATCCGTTATACCATTCCCACCCGCTCACGAGGGTATCAAGCAGTTCCCATACAATGCCATTATCGGTTGAATATTGTACCGATACACCATCTTTGTATTTCTGGGATTTTAACCAGTATTTTAATTCCAGAATTTTCCTGTCATGGCTTGGATTGCCGTAACATACGCTTTCAATGAACGAAGAATCAAGATCAGGGTAATAGGCCAATAGCCCGGTCATCCACACATGGGAGCCCGAATGGGCAACAATCCCGAATCCCGGTGTTCCCCATTCCCAGTTAGCCTGCCGGGGAGATACCGGCATCCACAATCCGCCTTTTGTCTCGAATGTTTCTGTGTGATCGATGTTTATTGTCGACTGAACATAAAGTGATTTCACGAACTCATCGTTGGTGGCATCATCGTCCCCGCTCATTTTTGTACTGACTTTCAGGCTGTATATTCCGGGGACCGAGAGGTCAGCCTTATTTTTAAATGTAAACTGGACACTGTCGGCAAACGGGATTACCTGTTTTATTGTATCCTTCACCGTAATGTTACCAAGTGTATATTGCAGGGGAATCTGTCCATAAGAATCCATTGCCCCATAATTCTTTACTGTTACGGTAACGGAATCATTGTTTGTATGACCGCAACCATTGACCGGAGAAATAACCCGGCTTACTCCAACATCTTTTGTAACATAATTGCCGGTAATGCTGAAGTCATCAATATTCCATCCGGATAATTGCCAGTAATCATTGGTTGTTCCGATATTGTACCTGACCCTTACATACTTTTTGCGTGCAGCCATGGCTGTAATGTCTATTTCATGCAATTTCCATGAGTCATCGAGTATCATGCCAATATTGGTCCATGCTTCGTTCCATGTATTGCCGCCATCGGTGCTCACATCGATAGAAACTTCATCATTGATGCCAACATTCAAAAAGCGCATATACCGGAGGGACAAATCATTATAATAGGTAAAATCAAAGGTATCGGAGGTGGCATTATACTGATCCTTTTCCAGGTTCTTCTCATAGTCACCCGGGTATTCCCCTGATCCGCTGAGATCGGTACCGATAATATGCGAACCGCTAAAGGCCTGGTCCGGATCAGGATTTCCCTGTGACCCCCCCAATCCCTGCGGAATGCCATATTCGAATTCCCCGGTGAGTGTCCAGTTCAAAGCCGACTCAAAATCATCAGACTGCAGAGTTCGTAGGATTGACCTGTAACCTGCGGGTGACTTTTCCTGGGCGAAATAAGTTTGTCCGTTAATATTGATGCCATTAACAGGTATTTTTCCATCTACACGATTTCGATGGCCGGCATCATGCTTGATATCGAAAGTGATCCATAAAAAAGAATATCCGGTTGGAAGGCTATAATTCAGGTTTGTAAACGTAGCCTGTCCCGATACAAAACTTACCCCGGTGCCTACGGGGGTATCGGCATTAAATTCAGCATCCCGGGTAAGAAAAAGCTTTACACCTCCGGCTTCAATATCCTCATCACTGGTATTCAAAGAATTTATTTTCACCGAGTTAAGCGGGAAAGTTCCCGAGTTTCCTGTCACCTTGAGGTTGACTTTTAGAACCGGGTTATTAATTGATCCTGATCCGATAGGGACGCCTGTAGCTTGTTCTGTCGATATTTCACTTAAAACCTTTGGTTTGATGCCGGTTTCAATTATCTGAATGTCGTCAATGCACGATCCCCAGCCCCACTTTGTCTCTCCTTCAAAAGCCAGGTAATAATCGGCTGAAAGATCATTTTCAGGCAGAAGGATTATCCGTTCCACCCAATCATTTGCCGCCACCGTATATGACTGGAGTAGCTTCCAGGCTGTGGCAGCGCCATTCTTGTAATATACACGGAGATAATCATGGTAGGTTGGTGGATGGATCCAATCTACCTGTGCGTGGTAAAAATGCAACTCGGGTTTCACGGCAAATTCAAGGGCCGATATCTTTTTGGTAATAAGTTTCGTGGCTTCACTGTTCATGCTCTGGTAGTGAAACATGGCATTCATATTTCCGCCATGAGCATGTATCGGCCTCCTGCTGTTAGGAATTCCCGGAGAAGTTGTATACCCGCCGTTTTCATATTTCCAGTTGATCGCACCCTTTACAAATTCCTGCTTCCAGTTAAGGGGTATTTCACCCGATTCAAAGCCTTCGGAAAAGAGCACTGTTTGTCCATAAGAGCTTGAAAAATTAACAATTAGCATTAATGCGATTACCAGGTAGATTCTTTTCATACTGTTGGGTTGAGTCAGGTATGTTTACGTAATATGATTGGTTTAGGTTGCAGGTAGCCCTTGCCCTTAAACAATTATCTATGTGAAGATTATAAAAACCGCCTTTCCTTAACGGGCCTCAAAATTGAAACAGTTACATCAGGACAGGATAATAAATTCATTTTTTTTCCAAAACGCGCATTCCGATGACAAACGGAATTGTATTATAGACGGAGGTAGCAACCTTTGATCGATTTTGACGTAAAATAACACAAAGCCAACCCTAATGAAAATGCGTTTATTGGTTATTATCGTTTCCTTGATTTTGCCTTCCCTTGTGAAGGCGCAAACCGATACGTTATTCTGGTTTGCGGTTCCCTATTCAACAACTCTTCATGCTGATTCATTAACCGCTGACCTCACCATTACAGCCACCGATGCAAATAGAATAACGACAGTCACAATTACCCAACCGTACAATCCGCAAATAGCACCCATTACGGTAATAATTGACCCTGCGGTTTCAATGACCCAAAATGTGCATTTTAACCAGGCCGCCGTGCTGAAATTCAGCAATAATCAATACATGGCAAAAAGCAACAGCGCTTTGCTTATTCATTCTGACCATGAAATTACGGTCTACTATGAAACCCAAAGGAAACAAAACAACCCTGCTATTTATACGCTGAAAGGGAAAAATGCGGTGGGAACAGATTTTTGGACGCCCTTTCAAACAAAATGGCCAAATCATACTTTTTCAAGCACCGATCCCGCTTTTAGCCAGATCATCATTGTTGCCACGGAAGATAATACGAAAGTAACAATCACTTTATTAAAAGAAGCCTACGGTATGCTGGCCGGTACATACGATGTTTACCTGAACAAAGGACAGACTTATATGCTTGTCCCAAAGGCTACGGGTACTGTCCCAAGTGTTTTGGCTGCTGACCGTCTGGTAGGCACACATATCACTTCGAACAAGCCGGTGGCTGTTACATTGGGGGATGATTCCGTGCAGAAATCGGGTGCCTATGATTACATAGGAGACCAGTCAATTCCAACAGTTAATGCACAGGGGAAATCCGTTATTGGCTTTGAATATATTGTGATGAAGGGAAAGATTGGAGATTTAGGGTCGGGAAATAATGAAAAAGCATATATACTGACAACAAAACCCAATACAAAAATCACAGTGACAAGACGTGACGGCTCCTTTGTCACTTATGGCCCGTATGCTGCCGGATTTCAGCTGGCCATCGACATGCTTACCACGGATTACTATATACATATCAAAGCAGATCAACCGGTATATGTTTTGCATATAGCAGGGTTTGGGGATGAACTCGGTGATGCCATTTTACCTACGATAGACGGATGTACCGGTTCTCTTTCCGTTAGTTTCACCCGGTCAAAGAACCAGGCCTTTTACCTGAATTTGATGACCAAAGCCGATGCTATCGACAGTTTCTACATTTCGATCAATGGCGGTCCGGCAACACATTTCCTCAGTGCCAGCCAGTTCGAACAGGCCGGAACATCCAGCTGGTATGTTTTAAAAGATGCGGATAAGCTGATGAGTAATGTCATAATCCCAACCGGATCAGTCACCCGTATTTTTAATACGAAAAATGTATTCCATCTGGGGTACTTTAACGGGGTGAACTCAGGTGGAGGATGCGTTTACGGGTATTTTTCCGACTATAATGAACTGGAAGCCACTGCCACTGTGGAAGACCAGGGAAGCGTTTTCCAGGTTTGCGGGGTTGATTCAATTGAATTAAAGGCTAAAGGAGGAATCAGTTATCATTGGAGTCCTTCGGAATACCTTGATGACCCCGATGCACAGAACCCAATCCTTCGGCCACCTTACGGCGGATTCAGCCAGGTGTTCACTGTTAAGATCCAAACACCTTGTTTTGGACCCCAAACTTTGTATGTGTTTGTTATCATTCCTGAAAGTCCAAGCGCCTTTATTACTGTCGATCGCGACAAAGGATGCGCCCCTGTTTCGGTATCTATGAGGGATGCATCAAAGGGTGCTTCACGGTATATTCTTGATCTTGGGGACGGATCTCCCTTACAGGTATCCACTTCCCCCTTTAACCTGGATCACTTTTATCAAAACACATCCAATCTGCCCGAAGACCATATTATATCCTATACAGTAAGCAACGACGGGGGATGTAATGATTTCTATTCGGATACGATCCATGTTTTTCCGCAGGTGACCTCAGATTTCAAATTTATCGATCCTTTGGATACGAGTGTCTGCCATGCTTCCAATGTAGGATTTAAAAGTATTTCTTCGGGGAATACCGATACCTATCTTTGGAATTTTGGAGATGGCTCGTCGGATGTGGATACGCTTGTCTCCCATATTTACAATAATCCCGGTTTAAATGATACCACATTCCATGTAAGTCTGATTTCCACTTCTCCTTATGGCTGCAATGACACATCTTCTGTAAAAAATATCCGGGTATTTCCCTATATCTTTTCCGCATTTACAATTGATTCAACGCTTAGGTGCTCTCCGGCAGCTTTTTTTCTCAATCCCAAAAACTCCATAGGTGTCGACACTTTCTACTGGTCATTTTCCGATGTTCATAAAGCATATCTCGACAGTGCCCTGCAAAAAACCAATAAAACACCTGTCATTTTTAGCCACAAAAATATAAATCATCCGGCACCGGATACCATTCAGATTGCTCTCAGTGCTGCAAACCGTTTTGGCTGCAGCCATTCTGGACCTCCACGGACGGTTATCATTTACCCGGAAGTAAACGCCGGTTTCATTACGGATAAAAATGCCCTCTGCGATTCCGTCGACGTTTTGTTTACGAATAATTCAACGGGGTATAATATAATGTATACCTGGGACTTTGGAAATGGTACATCGAAAAGTGATTCATCTGTTCTTCCTTTTACTAAATTTTTCTTCAACCGCACCGATGACGACACCATCTATAATGTCAGCCTGGTGGTTGCATCAGATTATTACTGTAAAGATACAGCACAGGTGCCGATAACCGTTCATCCCTTTGTGAAAGCCAACTTCGGAGTTGATTACAGCAACAACTGCTCTCCTTTGAACGTGGAGATTGTAAACATTTCAAAGGGTGGGGACGAGTTTAACTGGAACCTGGGTGACGGAAGCCTGCTTACAACTTTTAACCCGGATACCCTTTTCCACAAGTATGAAAACAATACAGATAATGATACTACATTTTATATTCACCTGAATGCAAAAAATAATGAGGGATGCAGTAGTTCTGCCTTGCGGTCGGTTTCCCTTTTTCCGCGGGTGATTGCCGGATTTGGATTTGACAGTCCCAACAAGGGCTGTAATCCATTAACCGTTGTTTTTAAAAACAATTCCAAGGGGAAAAATCTGAATTATATATGGGACTTCGGCGACAAGACTTATTCGGCAAGTGAGAATCCGCCACCCAGGATGTATCAGAACTCAACCGCTGGAGATACGACGTATTTCGTAAATCTCACTGTAATGAACCTGGCCGGTTGCGACAGCAGCATTACCCATACGGTGAATGTGTATTCAAAGGTGACTGCCGACTTTGCCATAGCCAGGCTTGATAGTTGTTCGCCTTTTAAAATAGAGATCAGCAATTTTTCAACAGGAGGAATAACCGATTTTGTGTGGAAATACAATCCTGTTGATTCCCTTGTGATGCACACATTTGCGAATCCGGATATACCTGTTTACCGGAACCAGTCTGCTCTTCCGGTAAAATACCCAATTGTTCTGAAAACCCGCAATGTTCATGGTTGCCAGGCCTCAAAAAGCGATACTGTAACTGTATTTCCCGAATTGCATGCCAGTTTTCATCCCGATATCATAGCCGGATGTCAGCCATTGCCGGTGAATTTCAGCAACCACACGAATATTACTACAGGAACCTCGTTCTTCTGGGACTTTGACGATGGAAGGTATTCAAACCTGTCATCCCCCGCTGAACATGTATTCAGCAATACAACAAATATTACCAGGCCGCACCATGTAGTTCTGGAAGCTACCTCACCCTATGGATGTTTTGATGACACACTGATTACCGTGAGTGTTTATCCTTATATTTTCGCCAAGTTTACCCTTGACAAGCCGGCTATCTGTTCCATGGAACCCTTCATGATAGACCGCACCGGTTCGTTGGGGGCAATAAATCACTATAACTGGACTTACCAGAATGCCGCCTCGCCGGATGGCGAAAAAGCCGATCCCAAATTCAACTATACCTATTTAAATAAACACTCGGCACCCGAAAAACATACGATCACACTTACTGTCACAAATGCCCAGGGATGCGATACATCCTGGGCCGAAAAGATCACGGTTAACCCTGAGGTGCGTGCCGCCTTTACGCTGAATAAAGATGAAAACTGTTTTCCTTCGGCTACGCTGTTTACGAATGGATCGAGACCTGGGGTACCTTTAACGTATTACTGGGATTTCGGTGATGGTTCCGGTTCAATAGACAAGCTTCCCACGCATGAATTTAAAAATTACAGCAGGACCAACGATCAGAAATATACAATCACACTCACTGCCACATCACAATATGGATGTGACAGTTCCGTCTCGCGTGACCTGGTGGTACATCCGAAGCCACTGGCTGATTTTAGTTTTCCAAAGTCGGTTGACTGTCCGCCGTTTATTGTGCCTTTTGGTAATAATTCGCAGGGTACCCATCTTACCTGGCTGTGGGACTTTGATAATGGGGAAACAAGCACAGAGATGAATCCCGTCAGGACCTTTTCGAATGATGGTTCGGTGATCCGCGAAAATACAATCAGCCTTATCGCAACCACTGCCTTTTCATGTACAGATACCGTAACCAGGTCGATAAGTGTATATCCGGAAGTGAAGGCAAATTTTACAGCCTCCGAATGGAATGGCTGCAATCCTTTGCCGGTTACTTTTGATGGAACAGCCGTCAACCAGAATGAATATTACTGGTTTATCAACGACAAAGTGTTCAGTAATTATGAAGATCCATTTTACCGATTTATCAATGAATCCCCTGATAATAAAACATTTGATATCCGGTTTAAGGCAGTATCTATAAACGGTTGTTCGCATGATACGATGCAACAGATAGTGGTATACCCCAAACCGCTTGCTGAATTTCTCCCCGAGCCGCAGATACAGGATTTTAACACATCAACGGACATTACCACCGTCATTATGAACAACATTACCGTCAACCAGGGTGCCTGGAATTACATATGGAACTTTGGAGATGGAACTTCATCGACTTCCGGTGAAGCATTTTTTAATCAGAACTACAGGATCTGGGGTGATATTTCCAATGAGAACCGTATCCCGGTTAGTCTGATTGCCACAAACAAAAATAATACGCAATGTGCCGATACCATATTGCACTATGTTACGATCACTCCACCCAGGCCAAAAGTGGACCTGGGGCAGGATATTACAGGATGTACCCCGCTGACTGTGAATTTTCCGGCCAGCACAAAGTATAATTATCCTGATCGTTACCAATGGGATTTTGGTTATGAAGGACATACTTCCACCCAAGCGCATCCGGCTTCTCTTTCCTATGATGTTGCCGGGGAATATATCGTGCGCCTTTCAGTGGAAGGGGATGGAGGGACAAACTGGGATTATAAGCGGATAACTGTTTATCCAAAACCCGTGGTCGACTTTTCCTTCACTCCCGATTATGCATGGTTGGGAAGTCAGACCGAAGAGGGAACTCCAATCAAATTCTTCAACACCACGCAGGACGGAATAAGTTATACCTGGGAGTTCGGAGATGGAGAGACAAGTCCCGATTTTCAGCCGGAACATGAATACATGTCAACAGGCACCTTTTATATTACCCTCATCGCTGAAAGCGGTGAAGGCTGCCTGGATACCCTTACCCATGAGACTCCGGTGCTGGTTGAAGGACGCGGCAGTATCGAATTTCCGAATGTGATCACCATAGTGCCCGATGATCCGGCGGAAGAAATGTATAATCCGGGTGTGGCCGATCCGAGGATTTTCAGGCCGGTAGCTGAAGGAATAGAAAAATACCGTCTTGAAATTTACAACCGATGGGGTGAACTCATTTTTACAAGCGACGACGTGAACAAAGGTTGGAACGGATATATGAAAAATTTACCCGTGAAACAGGATGTGTATATCTGGAGGGTAACTGCAACATTTACTAACGGAAGACCTTACGTGAAAGCCGGTGATGTAACCGTTCTGGTAAAACAAAGCGGGAACTGAATCAGATGAATCATAACCTATATTAACAAATATCGTACTAAAGAATTCTATCCAATCCACCAGTTTAATTCATGCGAAAGCTGTTTTACATATTGTTGTTAGTCCTCGCAGGATTCTCCAAAGCGTTAGCCCAGGATCCCCAGTTCTCGCAATTCTATTCAAACCCGCTTTACCTGGCGCCGTCGTTCGCCGGCGCCGCGGGAGGCAGCCGTATATGTGCCAATTACAGGGACCAGTGGGTAAACCTTCCATCCACATTTACCACCTACAGCTTTTCTTACGACCATTACTTTTCGCATTTTAACAGTGGCTTTGGATTACTGGCATACAAGGATGCTGCAGGAAGCGGACAATTAGGTACCCTGAGTGTGGGTGTCCAATATTCCTACAATTTCAAAGTACTCGAATCCATATTTATACGCCCCGGACTGCATTTTTCCTACAGGGAAAACGGAATTGCCTGGGATAAACTGAAATTTATTGAACAGGTAATGTACAACGGGGGAACCAATACACAACCGGAACCCCTTGCAAAAACACGGGATGTGGATCTTGCCCTTTCCACGCTGGTTTATACTAAAAGAGTGTGGGCCGGCATAACTGCAGATCATTTGCTGCAGCCGAATATGTCACTGTATGCCGGAGAAAGCAAGGTTCCTGTGAAAATATCCCTGTTCGGAGGCGTAGAACTAGTGAAGAAAAGCAAGCTCTTAAAACCAACCGAAGAGACTATGACGCTGGCTTACCTGTTCAAAAAACAGGGACCTTATTATCAACTCGACCTGGGAGTTTACTGGTTCAAGAACCCGCTGGTACTCGGACTCTGGTATCGCGGAATTCCTCCGTTCAATTCGCAAAGGGGTGATGCGCTAATACTGCTGGTCGGATATAAAACCCGCAATTTCAACATCGGCTATAGCTATGACCTTACCGTATCAAACCTTATTGGCCAGGCCCTGGGTTCACACGAGGTATCCATGAGCGTAAAATTTGCCCTTCCCCGGCGAACCAAAAAAGGGGAGGTTCCCTGTCCGGAATTTTAATAGAACTCACACCACCCCAATCCGGAGGGATTTTAAAGCGAATTAAAGATTTTGACCCTAAAATAGTATCCGGAAAGCAATAAAATTTATATTTGCTAGCTTAAACTGTAAACATAAACAACTTTAAAATGAAAAGACTTCCGCTTATATTGAATATTGTGCTTGCCATTGCTGTGGTTGCACTTTATGTGTTGTATTTTACCGGCATTGGTTCCCCGAAAAAGAATTCTTCGTTTGATGGTTTGCCTGCCGGATCGGCAAACGGCGGCAGTATTTTTTATGTTCAGATCGATTCCGTGCTCAGTCATTTTGATATGGCCACTGATCTTTCAGGAGAACTGCAAAGCAAGTTCACGGCGTCGCAAACTGAATTTGAGAACAAACAAAAGGCCTACCAGAACGATGTGAACGATTATCAATATAAGGCACAACGCGGTTTGATCACCCGTTCAGAAGCCCAGGCCGCCGAACAGGAATTATATGGAAAACAGCAGAATCTCGCAAAATTACAGCAGGATCTCAGCCAGGACCTCCAGGAAAAACAAACGGTGATGAACAGGCAGGTGATCAATGCTATCATGGAATACCTGAAGAAAAACAGCTCCCAGCTTAATTACAAATATGTTTTGGGAACCTCATTTGGCGGAAACATACTTTATGCCAATGACAGCCTGGATATTACCAAGAATATTGTTACAGGACTCAATGAAAATTACCAGGCAACCAAGAAGGCCAAAAAATAACCCTTATGTCGTTTGCTGATCTATATTTCAGTAAACAAAAGGGATTCATACCCTGCCCTGCTGGACCTCCATCAGGGCAGCTTCGTTTTATCGTGGTTATTCCCGCATGCCGGGAACCGGACCTCCGCATAACCCTCGAATCGCTTAATCAATGCCATCTCCCCGGTGGGCATGTTGAAGTGATCGTGGTCCTCAATCTGGCCGCAAATGCAAACCCTGCAGATTATCTGCAAACCCTCGAAACAGCCCTGGAGATAAGAACATGGATGAATACCCATTCCCGGCCGGAATTCCGCTATATTCTTATGGAAGAACTGAAAATGCCGGAACGGGATGCAGGTGTGGGACTAGCGCGGAAGACAGGAATGGACCAGGCATTATTCAGGTTCAATTCACTTAATCGCCCGGCAGGTTTTATTCTATCCTTTGATGCGGATTCCCGGTGTGAAAGAAATTATTTTACAGCCATTGAATCAGTAATTGATGCATTTCCCCTCACCAGGGGTATCAATATCTACTTTGAACACCCCGTGTCGGGAACGGAATATCCGGAATCAATTTACCGGGGTATCTCGCTCTATGAGATGCATCTAAGGTACCTGAATCTCATGATTCGTTTCACGGGGTTTCCTCATGCCTTTCACACGGTGGGATCCTGTTTTGGCGTTAGGGCAGAATCATACGCACGCGAGGGAGGAATGAACCGGAAAAAGGCCGGTGAAGATTTTTATTTCCTCCATAAAATAATTCCCCTGGGTGAATTCAGGGAAATCAACAGTACCTGCATAATTCCTTCTCCGAGGGAATCTGACCGGGTACCTTTTGGAACGGGGGCTGCCATGAAGAAATATATAGCTTCGGATGATTCCGTCCTGCTGACCTATGCACCGGAGTGTTTTTATGACCTGAAAACATTTTTTGCCCGGATGCCGGATTTATTCTTGCTTACGGATGAAGAAACAGCTTCCACGCTCGGTTTAATTGGAGAACCTCTGAAAAGTTTTCTGAAGGATCAGTCGGCGGTGGATACCATCCGGGAAATCCGTTCTAATTCAGCGTCGGTAAAGGCATTTGTCAATCGTTTTTACAGGTGGTTTGATGCCTTCCGCATCGTTAAATCCATTAACCATGCAAGCATGCATTATCCCCGGATTCCGGTAAAAAAGGCGGTAACGATATTCCTTAGGGATGCAGGAATTTCATTCTCAGATAACGATCCTTCTGAAATCGAATTGCTTACCGTCCTAAGAAAAACGGAAAGATCACGTTAGTAATTGTTTTTCCAAAATTTCAACGCAAAGAAATCTCATTGCATTCGATTAACCGTTTCGGAAATCAGATAAATCCAATCTGCGAAATCTGCGAGATCTGCGAGAACCTAATGCCCCGAAAACAATCTTAGAAATATCTATCTGCGAAATCTGCGAGATCAGCGAGAACCTTCAGCGGTAATCAATTATCCACAATGATAAAAATATCCTCGTTGTCCTTTTTCATGAGATATTGTTCCCTGGCAAATTTCTCAAGGTTATCATTGTTGGTTTTGAGCTCCTGTATGCGTTTCCTGTTTTCTTCAATTTTCTTCTGAAAATATTCCTGTTCCCTGAGAAGCTGGTTGTAGTCGCGATTGTTTTTTCTGCGTTCGTTCAGGTTGTTCTGGTCAAACATAAGCATCCACAAAACAAAAAGCACAGAGGTAAGCACATATTTATTTCTTAACATGTGCCCGTATCTGGAATGGTAAAATGCCTTCCCCATTCTGTGAAGATATCGGGATAAACCCTGGACGCGATGCAATAAACTCATGTGTGTGCAATGTTCCGTCCAAAAATACAAAATTCCCGGAGCGTAATCGAACGATTTATCAACAATATGGAAGTGGCTGATACAATCAAATCAAATGTAATAAATATCATACTTTTACTTTGCAGCGTACACTATTTTTGCATAAAAGGAAACAACTATGTTAGCAACCGGATTTTTTAACGTGCCCGATCCACAGAACGAACCTGTATTAAGTTATGCCCCGGGAACCAGGGAGAGGGATGAACTGAAAAAGCAGATCAGGGAATACCGTGAAAATTACACGGAAATTCCTATGTTCATCGGTGGTAAAGAGGTTACAACTGGTGAACTGATCGAGATTCACCCTCCCCATGATCATCAGCATTTGCTGGGAGCATATCACCAGGGAGGTGAAAAAGAAGTAAAAATGGCTATTGATGCCGCGCTTAAAGTGAGGGAATCATGGGCCTCACTGCCGTGGGAGGAAAGGGCATCCGTATTCCTAAAAGCCGCCGATTTGCTTTCGGGTCCATATCGTTTAAAAATCAATGCGGCCACCATGCTTGGGCAGAGCAAGAATATTTTCCAGGCTGAAATTGATGCAGCCTGCGAATTAATTGACTTTCTCCGTTTCAATGTAAAGTTTATGACTGACCTGTATAAGTTTCAGCCGTATTCGCCATCCGGTGTCTGGAACCGGTTAGAATGGAGACCACTGGAAGGATTTGTATTTGCACTCACACCATTCAATTTCACGTCTATTGCCGGTAATCTTCCGACAGTGCCGGCTATCCTGGGAAATGTGGTGGTCTGGAAACCATCAAAAGCCCAGGTTTATTCGGCCAAAGTCATCATGGATGTTTTGCGTGAAGCCGGTTTGCCCGATGGCGTAATTAACATGGTGTTTGCCCCGGGACCTGTTGTCAGCAAGGTAATACTCACCCATCCCTACTTCGCCGGTTTGCATTACACGGGTTCAACCGAGGTTTTCCAGGGCATCTGGAAAACCATTGGCGATAATATTTACAACTATCACACGTATCCCCGCATTGTAGGAGAAACCGGGGGAAAGGACTTTGTGATGGTACATGAATCGGCCGATCCGGGCCAGGTAGTTACTGCCATATCACGGGGCGCATTCGAATACCAGGGCCAGAAGTGTTCAGCTGTTTCCAGGGTTTACATTCCGGATGTGATGTGGCCATCAGTTAAGGAAATGCTGCTTGCAGACCTGGCATCCTTTACCATGGGCGGACCCGAGGATTTTACAAACTTTATCAATGCCGTAATTGACGAATCCTCGTTCCACAGGCTGAAAAAGATCATTGATCGGATTAAACGCGAGAAAAAGGCGAAAATCATTGCTGGCGGAAAAACGTATATGGGCACCGGATATTTCATTGAACCCACAGTGGTGCATACGGATGACCCGATGTATTTTGCGATGCAGGAAGAATTCTTCGGTCCCATCCTGTCATTGCACGTTTATCCGGCAAATAAATTTTCAGAAACCCTGGATATCTGTGACAAAACATCCAATTATGCCCTAACCGGTTCTATATTTGCCCGTGAGCGTGAGATTATTGAACTGGCTGCCAAAAAACTCGTCAATGCCGCCGGAAATTTTTATATCAATGATAAACCCACCGGCGCAGTTGTTGGTCAGCAACCATTCGGAGGCAGCCGGGGATCCGGCACAAATGACAAGGCTGGTTCCTTTCTGAACCTGATCCGCTGGCTATCGCCAAGATCAATTAAGGAAACTTTTGTGCCCCCGGTGAACTACAGGTATCCGTTTATGGTGGAGAGGTAGAGCAGGAACTAGTGAAAAACTAAAAGATAAAAACTAAAAGTGGCGGCAACCGCAATTATTTTGCGGGCTTTGCGGATTAACCTTGCGAGTATCTTGGCGCGCTTTGCGAATAAACTCCGCGGGCTTCGCGTTAAAATTATAAACACGCCGCAAGGCGTGTTTTATACTTTTTGATCGTTAAAATCTCTGCGCCCTCCCTGAAGCAAAGCGCCTCTTCTTTTTGCCTTTATTGGCACATTAGAAACTCCGTGGTTAAAATTTTACGTATTTCCTTAAAGTACCTCCAACAGCTTTTCCAACCGATTGGCCCTTGACCCCTTAATCAGGATATAAAACCCTTTTAAGGGATGTTCGCCAAGGTAGCCAATCAATTGTTCCACGGCCTCAAAATAGGTAAATCCTGTCCCTTTTACCGCTTTCTCAAACGCTTTTCCAACGCATATAACCTGCTGCATATCATTTTTCTTCAAATGATCCAATAAGGCCTTATGTTCGGTCAGAGAGGAATCACCGACCTCCCGCATTTCCCCCAGTATAAGCATTTTATTATCCTCCGCCGTCTGCAGAAATTCGTCCACCGCTGCAATCATACTGGAGGGATTGGCATTGTATGCATCCATAAATAACCGGTTCTTCCCGCTTTCAATGAACTGTGAACGATTGTTCCGGGGTGTGTAAGATCCGATGGCTTCTGCAATATCTGCCGGATTTACCCCGAGATGGTTCCCTACACAATAGGCAGCCAGTACATTTTCGGCATTAAAGGCGCCTAACAGATTGGTTTTCAACTCAAGTCTCTTACTGCCATCCTCGATTACAAGTTCAAGGAAGGGATTGCTTTTTTTGCTGATCACCCGGGGACCGCTTTCACCATTATAACGTGTCACCGAAGGATATTCCGGAGGGATCAATTTTTTTACATATTCATTTCCATTGTTTACAAATATGGTTTTATGATTTGTCATCAGGTATTCAAAAAGCTCCCCTTTTGCCCTGGCAACTCCTTCCAGACTTCCAAATCCTTCGAGGTGTGCTTTGCCGACATTGGTAATGATTCCCATATCGGGATGAGCGATGGCACACAGATTTTTGATTTCGCCTGGATGATTGGCCCCCATTTCGACAATGCCGAGTTCCACCTTTTCATTCATCGCAAGGAGGGTAAGTGGCACACCGATATGATTGTTCAGATTGCCGGTAGTGGCATATACATTGAATTTTCGGGACAGTATAGCCTTGCATAATTCCTTTGTCGTGGTCTTTCCGTTTGATCCTGTAATGGCCAGAACGGGTATCCCCATTTGCACCCGGTGATAGGCTGCCAACTGCTGCAATGCCGTAAGTACATTATCAACACGGAATATGCCCCGATGAGGAACAGCCGGCGCTTCATCCACAAGGGCAGCAAGGGCTCCCTCTTCAATAGCCTGTAGGGCAAATTGATTGCCATTGAAATTTTCACCTTTTAAGGCAAAGAATATACTTCCGGGGATAATTTTCCTGGAATCAGTGGATACCTGCCTGGTTTCCTGGTACAGTTTATAAAGTTCCGCTGTCTTCATATGCAATTATAGCAAAAACCCCCGCCATTGGCGGGGGTTTTCTGAGTTTCGGAATATTTCCGCAGACTATTTTTTCTTTGATGAATTCTGGCCGCCTACTCTTACCATGGCGCAACGGAATCCAAGATCGTCTCTTGATTGTTCTTCATCAAGGAACCTGCGGGTTCCGGGACTGAGCCAATAGGCCCTGTCGCGCCATGATCCGCCTTTGTATACCCTTGATTTATCGCTGATCAGCGATGTTTCATAACCTTCTTTCTGAGAATACATGCGGTCAGAATTCGGCGTCTGTGTTTTGGAATCGTTGATCCACTCGGTTCCTTCAATTACGCTTGATTCATAATCACCGTCCTTATAATTCTTGTAATAGGCTTTCTTGTAATTCCACCTGTTGACGGCTTCTTCTTCCGTTACATCACGGTATTTGAGTCTTCCAAGGCTGTCTTTTTGTGCAACATTCCCTTCCTCATCGGTTTCAAGTGTCTGGAATACATTGCCACGGAAAGGATTAAACTCATCCACGTCGGTTGATGTCAATGGCCTGTAAACATCCAATACCCACTCGTTTACGTTTCCTGCCATGCAATAGAGGCCGAAATCATTGGGCCAGAAGGATTCAACAGGGCCCGGAATGCTGGCGTTGTCATTCAGGTTGCCGGCAGTACCCATAAGGTCACCACGTCCGCGAACAAAATTGGCACGCATTTCCCCACGGTCTGATTTCGAATCATTTCTGAGGTTATGGCCGTCCCAGGGATATATTCTGCGTTCATAAACTCTTTCTTCATAAGTGTTTCCAATAAGGGCAAGAGCGGCATATTCCCATTCGGCTTCGGTTGGGAGCCTGTATTTGGGAAGCAACAAACCATCCTCAACCATAACTCTTCTGTATTCCTGGTTGGGATCAATACTCTTCAGGTTCTGATTTACCAGTCCTTCAAACTGACCGGCAAGGTAAGCTTCCGTATTGAAATTCTCCTCAGCTACCTGGTTCGGATCGGGCTTCAAAATGCCTTCGCGGATCAGAATGCCTTCGTTTACCCTGTCGGTTCTCCAGGAGCAGTAATCACTGGCCTGCACCCAGCTGACACCTACAACAGGATAGTCATTGTATGAGGGATGCCTGAAATAATACTGAACATAAGGCTCATTATAGGCAACCGGCCTTCTCCATACCAGGGTATCCGGTAATGCTTTTTTATATACAAGCGGATAATCTACGAATACCCTGCTTATCCAATGCAGGTATTCACGGTAATCCACATTTTTCACTTCCGTCTGATCCATGTAAAATGAACTGACAGTCACCCTGCGCGGAATATTGTTCCAATCATAGCTCACATCCTGTTCGACGCGGCCCATAGTAAACGTACCGCCTTCGATCATAACAAGTCCTGGACCTGTTTCCTGCTCACTGCCGCCTACTACCTCAAACCCGCCATTCTCAGGATCATTATAATTCCATCCTGTCGTAGACGAAACATTGCTTCCGCCTTTTGAACAACCGAAAAGCAAAAGCGCAACAGCTGGAATTGCCAGAAATGCAGAAAACTTAACTTTCATTTGTCTTAAATTTTTATTTTCAAAAATATAAATATTTTACTTCCTGTTAGCCTGAATTATCAACTATAAATAAGCAGGACATTCAATTTTTTTGATTTTCTTATCATTATACTTAAAGCGATATAAAAAGGTTACTTCATGTGCTGCCATTTTTGTTGACAAAAACTGTATTTTTTTAAGATTAACGTCATAACTATAGGAAATAGTATAATGTTCCCAGGAAAATCCTGTTGAAAGAATGAATGATTCAAACTGAAAGGACAGATTCTGCCTGAACCAGCCTCCCAATTGAAAAACATTACCCAACAAAAACTGTGTACCCCAAACCAGCTCCTGGTTTTGCTTTTGCTGTGAAAAAAATACGGCAGGCTGAAGAACCAGACTTTTGTCAGACCTTTGCTTGTTAATTTCAATCATTCCGCTGGCAAATGCGGTATATTTTACAGGTAATCGGCTGTTATCCAATTGACTAAACGAATCATCAGGCCTGGTAATATGACTGGCACTCACTCCGAATGAAAGATGTTTATCGTTTTTTGCAATAAATCCGATGCTGAAATCAGGATATCCCTTATTATAATTAACCCAATTAACCGGTGCATAGCTGTATCCCAGGTCATTTAGAATATCCGACCTGAAAACAAGCTGATCAGCATTGAATTTTTTAAATACATACGAAGCGTTGATTCCTGCTCCTACTTTCCAACGATTGTTTAATTTCAACATATAACCATAAAGGAGGCTCGCCGAAGTACGGTTAATAACGCCGCTTCCCTGCATATCATTTAAAAAGCTGATGCCCACACCACTATGCAGAGATTCTACCGGAATTACAACTGTGGCTCCGTAGGTGACAAAAGTCGCCGGTATACCGGGCCATTGATTGCGATAGGCAAGGCCAACTTCACCCATCTCAGGCAATGCAGCATAAGCAGGGTTCACATAAGCCATCGTCTGCATAAACTGGGAGAAATGGAAATCCTGCGCCAGGGCTTGTATAACCGGCATTATAAACGCAATTAACAAATAGGTTTTTTTACGGATCACCTGAAAAATTTATAGACTTGTAAAACTATAATATTCTTGTATTGTTTTTAGAAATACATTATAATAATTGTATTTTTGAAACGTTCCTTAACTAGCTTTATTACCTGTTAACCTGATTATTTCTGTTCCCTTGAATTACATTAACCCTTCAGCATGACCCCCCGGACACTTTTTTATGTTCTCATAGTATTGCTCCTTCCCGGGATAAATGGGCTTTCACAAATGGCTGAGGAGTCCTCCGCCAATACACTTCACGCCGGATCATCCGTATTGAGTTCGGGAAAATGGTATAAAATAAAAGTACTTCACGACGGCATTTATAAACTGACTTTTGAGGACCTTAAATCCATGGGATTTTCCGATCCCCAGTCGGTTCGCATCTTTGGGAACGGAGGCACTATGCTTCCCTTGATGAACGCTGAACCCCGGTACGATGATCTTGTTGAGAATTCAATATTCATGTCGGACGGTAATGACGGTATTTTTGGACCGGGCGATTTTGTTTTATTCTATGGGCATGGACCTGTCACATGGAAATTTAATACCAAGTCCGGTATATTTGAACATTCTGTGAATTATTACAGTGATGCAGCCTATTATTTTATAACAACGGATGCAGGGGAGGGCAAAAGAATATCCGAAACCGGGGCACCGGCTGAAACTCCTAACGTATCTTCCACTTCCTTCAACGATTATGATTTTCACGAAAGGAACAGGTACAACTTTTTAAAGTCCGGCCGGCAATGGTACGGGGAACGGATAGAATATTCTGCTTTCGATACCACTTTTACCTTTGACAACCTTCTTACCTCATCACCGGTTACGATTAAAGCCAATGCAGTAAGCCGGTCAGCCAATTCAAAGGTCTTTATATTTCGCAACAACGATAAGATAATCGGATCCATTGCCGTTAGTTTCGTAAGACTGAGCGATTTTACCGGAATTTATGCCAATCAGAAGTCGGGTCAGTTTAGTCTTTCGGTAAGCGACAATAAAGTAAATGTGAATGTCACCTATAATAAGGTAGAAAGTTCGGATGAAGGTTTCCTCGATTATATTTCCGTTAATGTGCGAAGGAAACTCAGTATGGTGGGAAATGCCCTGTTTTTCAGGGATCAGCTGGTTACAGGCGACGGTAATGTGGCCAGGTATTCCATTGAAAATTGCACCAATGCAATTCAGGTGTGGGATATATCTGATTTTTCAAAAATCAAAAAAGTGCAGACTTCGCTCGTAGGTTCCGTACTCTCCTTCACCGATAATGCAGATTCATTAAAACAATATGTAGCGATAAACCCCACAGCTGATTTCCTGAAACCGGTTACTACCTCTGTATCAGGCGATCTGGGAGATGTACCGAATCAGAATCTGCACGGTATTGGCCCAACACAAATGCTTATCGTTACTCATCCCCTGTTTCGGAAATGGGCCGATAGTATTGCCGTGTTCCATCAGCAAAAAGATAATATGACGGTTCAGGTGGTCATTTCCAATCAAATTTACAATGAATTTTCATCCGGCGCCAGTGATGTAAGTGCTATTCGTGATTTTGCCAAAATGGTGTATGACCGTTCCACAAGCAGTCATGACAGGCTAAAATACCTTCTGCTTTTTGGTGACGGCTCCTACGATAATCTATCCCGTGACAAGGGAAACTCTAACTTTATTCCTACCTACCAATCCGACAATTCATTAAATGCATCTGCATCCTATGTTTCAGATGACTTTTTTGGATTTATGGGTGACCAGGAAGGCGGTTCAGAAACCATGGAAGAGTTTTCGCTCGACGTGGGCGTTGGACGCCTGCCTGCCAATAATGAAAATGATGCCATGGTCTTATACCACAAGATCGCTGGCTATAATACAGCAAAAAACCGGCTTGACTGGCGCAACAATATCCTTTTTGTTGGGGATGATGAAAATGGAAATATCCATATGAGCCAGGCAAACGGACTTGCGGATTGGATTAGGGGAAAGTATCCCCAGTTCGTGGTGAAAAAAGTACTTCTCGATGCCTATAAACAAGTAGCCACGTCAACAGGAGCCAGGTATCCTGAAGTGAATCGGATCATCACCAATGACATTCAAAAAGGCATTCTCATCTATAATTACACAGGTCACGGCGGTGAACGCGGAATGGCTGCAGAACAGATTCTCATGCGGGAAGATCTTGAAAAACTGACCAATTCGGCTAATCTCCCCCTGTTTGTCACCGCTACCTGTGAGTTTAGCCGTTTCGACGATCTTGTCATCGACGATGAAGGCGTCCTGATACAAAGTCCTTCTGCCGGTGAAACTTCACTTCTTAACCCACACGGAGGAAGTATTGCCCTGCTTTCGACCACCCGGATTGTGTATTCCGACCGAAATCATTATCTCAACACAAAATTCTATCATATTGCCTTTGAACGCGATGAGGATGGGAAATACTACCGGTTAGGCGATATTATCCGGATGACCAAAGACTCTTCGGGCATTTCACGGAATAAACTGAACTTTATACTTCTCGGAGACCCCGCTCTCGCCCTGGCTGTACCGGAATACTCAGTCAAAACCGACTCGCTCAACGGAATGGATGTTACCGAGGTTATGGATACGCTGAAAGCATTTTCACATGTCAGGATTTCAGGTCATCTTACCGATATCAGCAATCAACCGATGGATAATTATAATGGCACGATTTATCCTTCCGTTTTCGATAAGAGTTTAGAGCTGACCACTCTTTCCAATGACGGGGGTGACCCTTTCCAGTTTGAAACTCAGGAAAATCTTCTTTTCAAAGGGAAGGCCAGCGTTAAAAACGGTCATTTTTCTTTTGATTTCATGGTACCAAAAGACATTACCTATAGTTTCGGAAAAGGGAAAATTGTATATTATTCCGAAGATTCAACGGAGGATGCCAACGGCTATTTCACCGAATTTATAATTGGGGGAACCGATTTGAATGCCACGCAGGATACGGATGGTCCTGATATTTCCTTATACCTTAATGATGACCATTTCAATGATAAGGGCATTACCAATCCCAATCCGGTCATTTTTGCCACCATTTCAGATGCCAGCGGTATAAATACGGTAGGAAATGGCATTGGTCATGATATTACCGGAGTTATCGACGGAAAAATTTCTGAACCTGTAATTCTGAATGATTATTTTCAATCCGATCTGGATGATTACAGCAAGGGAAAACTTTCCTACCCGATGTTTAATCTTTCGGAAGGATGGCATTCTCTTGCAGTAAAGGTCTGGGACATTTTTAATAATTCTACCGAAGAAACAATCGATTTCCAGGTTATTCCGGGAGATAACCCCGTACTTTCAAACGTCTATAACTATCCCAACCCGGCCAGCGATTTCACATGGTTCAAATTCGATCATAACAAGGCTGGCGAGGAGCTTGTCCTGTCCATAAAGGTGTTTGATTTACAAGGACGCCTGGTAACGGATATTCAGCAAACCGTTTTTGCCGGCGGATTCAGTTCCGAACCGCTGGAATGGGACCTCAAAGATGCAAATGGGAATATGCTCCGCCAGGGAATTTATCCTTATCGCATAAGAATTACCGATAATCACGGACGGTACGCCGAAAGTTTCAAAAAACTGGTTGTCATAAAACAATAAAAAATGATTAATCCTGTTTATTTGTATACCATCATAACCGGACGGCAAACAGTGCGAGCGTATTTGATTTGATTTTATTATAATTATTTTAACTTTGTGCCATTAAAATTCAAGCTAATGATTTTAAGAAGATTAACACTTGGCTTTCTGTATATATTAGGTGTGTATTTCCCGGTTTTTTCACAGGGGTCAGGGACAGGTCAGGTAACTACAAAATTACTGGGTGCTTTAAATTCAATCCAGACCACGGTTCCGTTTTTAACAATTGCTCCTGACTCACGGGCCGGTGCCATGGGTGATCTTGGAGTTGCTACCACGCCGGATGTGAATTCCCAGCATTGGAACGCAGCAAAATATCCTTTTATTAATGGCAAAGCAGGCGCATCTCTTTCCTATACTCCCTGGCTGAGAGCCCTTGTTAACGATATTAATTTGCTTTACCTGACGGGATTTTATCGTTTTGACGATAAACAGGTTCTCAGCGCTTCGTTGCGGTACTTTTCCCTTGGCGAAGTTATATTCAGGGATATGGAGGGCGGTTTTGTACGCAGTTCAAATCCCAATGAATTTTCAATCGATGCCGGGTATTCCCGGTTATTTTCCGATTATTTTTCCGGCGCCTTGACCCTGAGATTTATCCGTTCGGACATTACCGGTGGCGGAAGCATTGCCGGGCAGGATTATAACGCCGGCATATCCTTTGCCGCTGACCTTGGCTTTTATTACCAGCACCCGATGGACATTGGCAGAAATAGCGGGGAATTTGCCTGGGGTGTGAATTTTTCAAATCTCGGAACCAAGATTTCTTACACAGAAGGATCCGATAAACAATTCATTCCGGCAAATATGAGGATCGGTGCCAGATATTCGCTCGATCTGGACGAATACAATTCCTTAACCGCATCTATTGACCTGAATAAATTGCTGGTTCCCACACCTCCCATTTATGGTGACAGCACGGATGTGAATGGCAATCCGGTAGTGCAGTATGGCAAGCCGATTCCTACATCCCTTCCCCTGAGCTGGATCCAGTCCTTCTATGATGCACCGAATGGCTTTTCTGAAGAAATGAGCGAGATCATGATCTCCACCGGGCTCGAATACTGGTATCGAAAACAATTTGCCATTCGGGCCGGCTATTTCCATGAAAGTGAGAATAAGGGAAACCGCCAGTATTTTGCCTGCGGAATTGGCATGAAACTGAACGTGTTTTTTATCGATTTTTCGTATCTCATATCCACCTCCGGGAGGAGTAATCCCCTTGCCAATACAATGCGATTTACACTGGGATTGAACTTCAATGAAAAATGATGAATCCGTACCAAACATCCGCGTAGGGTTTGGGTTTGATGTTCATCCCCTTGCCCCCGGACGGAAACTCATCCTCGGCGGGGTTGAAATCCCGCATGAAAAAGGCTCAGTTGCTCATTCGGATGGCGATGTATTAATCCATGCCCTTTGTGACGCACTCCTGGGAGCTGCCAACTTGCGCGACATTGGATTTCACTTTCCCGATACCTCCGGAGAATATAAAGATATCAGTAGCCTCATCCTGCTTGAACGTACCATGCAATTACTGCAAAACCAGGGATACAAACTGGGAAATGCTGATATGACGCTCTGCCTTGAACGTCCCAAAATAAAAGATTACATACCGAAGATGATCGAAAATCTTTCCGCGGTAATGAAAACCAGCATTGACCGTGTATCGGTAAAAGCCACAACCAATGAAAAGATGGGATTTGTGGGCAAGGAAAATGGAATGACGGCCTATGCGGTCGTATTGATATCCGGATAATATGAGTCTCGTAGTGGTTCTTGGCGCTAGTCCCAATCCCGACAGATTTTCCAACAAGGCTGTCCGCCGGCTCATCCGGTATGATCATGAGGTAATTGCAATTGGCAAACGCGCCGGCATGATCGAAGATACGCCGATCGTTACCAGTCAGCCCGAAATTGTGGGTGTTCATACAGTGGTAATTTACCTGGCCCCCTTTCACCAGGGAGAAATCTTCGATTATGTTCTTTCCCTCCATCCAAAAAGAGTGATTTTCAATCCGGGAACTGAAAGTCCTGAATTCGATGAATTCCTCGAAAGCTACAATATTGAAATCGTGCACGATTGCACCCTGGTTATGCTCGCCGGAGGGCGGTTCTAGTGACAAGTGACAAGTGACGAGTGACGAGGAAGAAGTCATGCAGTTTTGCTGTTGTGCAGTCTTGCAGTTATAGAGCAATCGGGCTCTGACATTGGCAGATTGTATTGACAGGTGCAAGTTGCAGAAGCGTCAGCTTTTACTCGTCACTCGTCACCTGTCACTCGTCACTTCTTTAAATTTGGTTTTAAAACAGAAGTCACTACTTTTGTTGCCTAAATAAATTTCGACAAATATGAAAGCATATGTTTTTCCCGGACAAGGGGCACAGTTTGTAGGTATGGGCAAGGATTTGTATGAAAACTACCCTGAGGCAAAAGAACTATTCGAAAAAGCAAATAATATACTCGGATTTCGTATTACCGACCTGATGTTCGCCGGTACAGACGAAGACCTTAAACAAACCAAAGTAACTCAACCTGCTATTTTTCTGCATTCCGTTATTCTTGCAAAAGTACTGGGAAGGAACTTTCAGCCGGAAATGGCAGCAGGACATTCTCTCGGGGAATTCTCAGCCCTTGTGGCAGCAGGAGCCCTGTCGTTTGAAAACGGCCTGGTTTTGGTTTCAAAACGAGCATTGGCTATGCAAAAGGCCTGTGAAATTCAACCTTCAACTATGGCCGCTATTCTTGGCCTTGAAGATGAATTGGTTGAAAAAGTTTGTGCCGGAATCAATTCGATTGTTGTACCAGCCAATTACAACAGTCCGGGCCAGATTGTTATTTCAGGATCAATTGAAGGAATTGACACTGCCATCGAACAACTCACCCTTGCAGGTGCAAAAAGAGCCATTAAACTGCCTGTGGGCGGGGCATTTCATTCTCCCCTGATGGAACCGGCCCGTCTTGAGCTGGAAAGAGCCATTGATCAGGCCGATTTCAGCCGTCCCGTGTGTCCTGTATACCAGAATGTTACTGCTTCGCCCGAACAAGATCCTGCCGTAATACGCGAAAATCTGAAAAAGCAGCTGACTGCTCCCGTTAAATGGACTCAATCGGTTAAAAATATGCTTGCTGACGGCGCTACCGCCTTTTATGAAGTAGGACCTGGAACTGTGCTCCAGGGGCTGATCAAAAAGGTGGACAGAGCCATCGTCGCTGAAAGCGTGAAAATTTAAGTTCTGCGGTTATTAAGACGGATATTGCGCGGAGCGCATACTGTATTGTAGCAGGACGAAATCATTCAATCTTGCGGTCATGCAGTTGTGCAGTCGTGCAGCCTGTAGTTTTGCAATCAGCCGCGTCAGCCCATTTTCAAATCCTCAAATCCTCAAATTTTCAAATTTTCAAATTTTCAACTTGTTTTCCCCGATTTTTTTATATCTTCAAACCGCAACTAAGACCATTATGGGGCGGGTATTATGAAAAAATTCTGGGTATGGTTTCTTCCTGGCATCTTCGTTGGATTTGCGTTTTTTGGTACCGGCTCTGTTCTGGTCAGAAGAACTTCAACCAACGACTATTGCAATTCCTGTCATGACATTCATCCACAGGCAACCGTATCGTGGAAACAATCGGTTCATTACGTTACCAAATCGGGTAATCACACCGATTGTGTTGATTGTCACCTTCCTCCACACGGACAAGGATATCTTCCCGCCAAAATTAAAACCGGTGCACGCGACGTATGGAGCAAATGGACTAAGGATCCAAAGTCATTTGACTGGGATGAAAGGTCCCGTCTTGAAAATGCACATAACTATGTGTATGAATCTTCCTGCCTTTCCTGCCATGAGAATCTCTTCCCTCCAAGCCTGAGCAAGGAAGGGGAAGATGCTCATCTTTATTATACCCGTGAAAACAAACCCGCCGATCTTCAATGCATCAACTGCCACCTCGATGCCGGACATTATATTGCAGGGTATGTTCACAGCGGCAATACTGATTTTACCAAAACAATTACAAATAACAGTCCCAAATATACCGCAGCTACCCAGGTGGCCGGATTTACTTCATACAAGGAACAAATCCCCGGTTCCATTGTAGCGTTCAATATGGTTGCAATTCCAGGAGGCACCTTCGATATGGGGTCGCCCGAAAATGAACCTCTCCGGAAAACCGATGAAGGACCCGTGAGACAGGTAAGGCTGGATTCTTTTTATATGGCTGAGATCGAAGTTACCTGGGATGAATACCTGGCTTTCTATGCACAGACTTCAGGCGAAGGACGTTCGACGGACACGGAAGGAAGCCGCCTTTCAAAAAATAAAACCGATGCCATCAGCGGGGCTACTCCACCCTATGGCCAGCCCGATAAGGGATGGGGCAAGGGAGCAAGGCCGGCAATATCCATCAGTTTTCATGCCGCCGAAACCTATTGCCAATGGTTGTCAAAAGTTACCGGAAAACATTACAGGCTACCGACTGAAGCGGAATGGGAGTATGCCTGCCGGGCCGGGACCCAAACACCTTACTTCTTTGCCGGTAACCCGGGAAAATTTGAAAAAACAGGACTGATGTCCAAAATCTCAAAAAACGACACGGCAGTGATCAATACTTTTGTCGTGTATGCCGGGAACAGTCCGGGAAAAACGCAGGAACCTTCCTTTGTGAATGCCAATCCCTGGCATCTGAAAAACATGTCGGGCAATGTGGCAGAATTCTGTAGTGACTGGTATCAGCCTGACGCCTACAGTCATTATCCTTCCGGGATTATCGTAAATCCAAAAGGACCGGAATCGGGACAGGAAAGGGTTATCAGGGGTGGTTCTTACAGGGACGCTGCCGGGAGGGTAAGAAGTGCCGCCCGTGATTTTACCAAAACGGAAGCCTGGTTGCACACGGATCCCCAAATGCCAAAAAGCATCTGGTGGTATTCCGATTGCTTTTATGTTGGTTTCAGAGTCGTATGCGAATTCGATGAAAATTCAGGAAAAAAATAGTTTTCAATATTAACCATAATAATTTACCTATGAAGAATTACCGGATTTCGAGACGTAATTTTCTAGGCACCACGGCAGCTGCAGGTTTGACCAGTCTTACCTTCCCCACGCTGATAACCGGATGCTCATCTGAAAAAGGAAAAAAAGATGTCAAAGCGCAAACCTTCCTTGACCAGGCACCGGATGGTCCGGAACTGAAAGCGGGCCTGATCGGTTGCGGAGGCAGGGGAACGGGTGCTGCCATTGATTTTCTCAGTGCAGGTCCTAACCTTAAGATCACCGCATTGGGCGACCTGTTCCAGGATAGGATTACTTCCTGCCGGGAAGAACTTAAAAAACAAAAAGGGGCCGAAGTAGCCGATGAAAAGTGCTTTCTGGGTTTTGATGCTGTACAGAAAGTACTCGATTCGGGCGTGGACCTGGTGATTCTCGCTACTCCCCCGTATTTCAGGCCCGAACATTTTGCGGCTGCTGTGGAAGCCCGCAAGCATGTGTTCATGGAAAAACCGGTTTGCGTTGATCCCGTCGGTGGTCGTTCGGTAATTGCTACGGCCCGCAAGGCACAGGGTTTGCAGTTATGTGCCGTAACCGGAACACAGCGCAGGCATCAGCGTGATTACGCAGCGAATTACAAAAATGTAGCTGAGGGCATGATCGGAGATATTGTTTCCGCGAATTGTTACTGGAACCAGGACAAACTTTGGCACAGGGATCCGAACAAAGACTGGAGCGAAATGGAATATATGATCCGCAACTGGGTTAACTGGAGCTGGCTTTCAGGTGACCATATTGTTGAACAGCATGTACATAATCTCGATGTAATCCACTGGTTTACCGGCAAGGTACCCGTGAAGGCGGTTGCCTTCGGATCAAGAGTACGCAGGGTTACCGGTGACCAGTATGATAATTTCAGTGTTGACTATGTATATGACAATGCGATGCATGCTCATAGCATGTGCCGCCAGATCAACGGATGTGCGAACAATGTTTCCGAACAGGTCAATGGCACCAAGGGATATTCCAATTGCAGGAATACGATTTGGGATGCCACGGGAAAAGAACTGTGGAAGTTCGAATATCCTGCCGCTGCTGATGGTACTCCGGCCACCGAGGTAAAAATTAGTCCTTATGTGCAGGAACACATTGATCTTGTTACTGCTATCCGCACGGGAACTGTGATCAACGAGGCCGAAACCACAGCCCTGTCTACTCTTGTTGCCATCATGGGCCGGATATCCGCTTATACAGGCAAGGAAGTGACAATGGAAGAAATAATGAACTCGGACCTGAAACTCGGACCGAAGATCTTTGCCATGGGACCTGTTGATGTGTCAAAAGACATACCTCTTGCAGGAGAAGCATTTGTTGCCACCACTTAAAGAACCGGATATGAAATCAGGCCGAAGAAATTTCCTGAAAAATGCCGCTGCTGCAAGCACTGCCTTTTTGGCGGTGCCTGCAATTGCATCAGCCGGGCAGTCATCGGGTCAACGTCGCAGAATAAGCGCTGCTGAAAAACCATTTAAATTGAAATATGCCCCTTACCTTGACATGTTCCAGGAACATGCAGGGAAGGATCCGTTAAGCAATATTTCGTTTTGCGCGGATATGGGATTCAGGGCTGTTTTCGATAATGGCTTACCCGGCCGCACCGTAGAAGAACAAAACAAGATCGCTGCCCTCGTCCAAAAATTGGGTATGGAACTCGGACCCTATGTGCTGTATGCCGACTTTGCCGTCACTTCCTTTGTGATCAGTTCGCCGGAAGTACGTCAGATGCTGACTGCCAAAATGAATGAAGGCGTTGAGCTGTCGAAAAGAACCGGGGTTAAATGGGCGCTCATGGTGCCCGGCCATTATGATGAAAGACTTCATCGCGATTACCAGACTGCCAATGTAATCGATAACCTTCGGTTATGCTGTGACATTGCTGAACCGGCCGGACTGACGATTGTCATTGAACCCCTCAATACGCTGCATGATCATCCCGGACTCTTTCTCAACGGGATTCCGCAGGCATACCAGATATGCAGGGCTGTGAATCGTCCTTGCTGCAAAATGGTGAATGACATCTATCATCAGCAGATCACGGAAGGCAACATAATTCCCAACATTGACGCAGCCTGGAGTGAAATAGGCGCTTTTCACCTGGGAGATAATCCGGGCCGTCAGGAACCAGGGACCGGTGAAATCAATTTCCGGAATATCTTCAGACATATTCATGAAAAAGGATACCAGGGAGTTTTATGCATGGAACATGGCAAAAGCCTTTCAGGGAAGGAAGGGGAAATCAGGCTTTTGGATGCCTACCGGGACGCGGATAATTTTTGATAAATAGTTTATTTCTCATCTATAATTTTTTGCCGTCAGCTTAAGCTGGCGGCAATTAATAGCTAATTAAAGGCAATCTTCTTTCCTAAAAAATTCCCGTATTTTTCAGCCGCCTTTTCAATTCCCTTCATCTCTCTTTTATTCACAGGGTGAAATAAAGTTAGTTCTATCCGGACATTCTCTTTATTTATCGTCCTCTTCCACACTCCTCTCACCAACCCGTTTATCACCACAATCGGCCTGAAAATACCATTGTCGGAAACCGTTTTTTTATGATGCTCAAAAACCAGTGATGCACTCCTGTCGCGGTATGCAATAATGTATTCGTCAAAAGCAGGCAGCAAATGCACGGATTTTTTATCCGGCGTATGCAGTGCCAAAGATTCCGCAGTCCAGTAAGCGATCTCTCCCACCTTCTCTGAAATAAAACCCGGCTTTATCATTTCAATAGCCCGCCGGGAATCGCCAAGGGATAAACCCGACCACCAGGAAAAATCCTGTGCACTGGCGGGACAATGGCTTGTGAAGTATTTTTGCGCAAGCCGGGAGAGAGCTTCGTCGCGATCAATACTTTTTATTTCCGGCACCCGTTCGCGCAGCAACGCATAAGTTTGTTCCTTGTTCCGCAATTTACCGCTGCATACAATTCCATCCAGCTCGGCACAAAACATGAGGTGGGATAATCGTACATTCCGGGCCTTAATCCCTGCATTTTCAAATACTTCCATTAGTTCATCGCGAGTCATGTGTTTATTTCCACCAAGCGCTTTTTCGATCAATGCATTGGTTTTCGCCACCAGCTGATCATCGATTTCCAGCTGCTTATGTCTTGACCGGGCCGCCGCTTTAATACGGGGAGCCGTTAATTCAAGAAGCCAGCTGACATCCTCAGGGACCATCATGTGCCAGGTAGGCCTCATCAGGTGTGTACGGATCAACTCCCCTGAATTAAATGCCTCCTCAACCTGTTTTTCTGATACTCCCGGCAACCTCGCCCCAATTGCCCATTTTACCATATTGAAATCCTGGGCCTGCATAGCACCCATATGGGAAACAAGGGTTGCCGGACTTTTAAGTTCTGTGCCTCCGATATGCTGGCTGATCAGTCTTTTGAAAGCAAAATCTTTACTAACTGGATCCATCTTCTTAATATGTTCTGATTTTAAAGAAATTAATTCCCGTTGGCTTAATCCAACGGCAAGACTCAATAAAATTAAGAATTTTTTTTATCCCTATTTCTGTAGTATTTTTAGCGTTTTGTTTCCCTAATCAGACCAGTCATGAAAGTACTGAAATTCGGAGGCTCCTCAACCAATAGCCCCGGCGACATCCAACGGGTGCGGCAGATCATTGAATCACAATCGGAACAGGTAATCGTTGTTGTTTCCGCTTTTCATGAGATCACCGATTTACTGCTTGAATTATCCAGACAAGCCGCTCAGCGCAACAGGACATTTTTCAGACTATTTAACGAAATTGAAAAAAGACATATCGCAACGGTTAAGGGCTTGTTTGATGAACCGGCCAGGGAAACAGTGCTTGATAAAATCAGCGCTTATCTTAAAGACCTGATCAATATCATCAATGGCGTATATCTCTTAAATGACCTTACTCCAAAGGTACAGGACCGTATCCTGGGATTCGGGGAATTGATGTCATCCTGTATTATTAGCCATGTAATTCCTAATTCCGAGGTAATGGATGTTAAATCCATGATTAAAACCGACAGTCATTTCGGGAATGCAAGAATTAATTTTCCGCTCACAAACCGACTGATCCGTTCCGCTTTTAACAATTTCACGCGCACAGGTATAGTACCTGGTTTTATTGGCAGCAACGAGCACAACGATACAACTACGCTGGGTCGTGGAGGTTCCGACTATACGGCCGCCGTTATTTCAGCCGCCCTGGATGTGGAAAAGCTTGAAATATGGACCGATGTGGATGGTTTTATGACAGCTGATCCCAAAAAGGTAAAAAAAGCGTTGGCCATTGATTACCTTAGTTATTCCGAAGCCATGGAATTATCGCATTTCGGTGCTGAAGTCATTTATACTCCGACAATTCTGCCGGTTTATCAGAAAAATATACAAGTCATCATTAAAAATACCTTTAATCCGGGAGCCAGGGGCACGCTGATTTCGAAAGAATCCCATATACAGGAATCATCCCTTATTAAAGGCATATCCTCCATTGACGAAATAGACCTCATCACCCTGCAGGGAGCCGGTATGGTAGGAGTTAAGGGAATATCCTCCCGGGTATTCGGGTCGCTTGCCCGGCAGGAAGTGAATATCATCCTCATTACGCAGGCTTCTTCAGAATATTCCATCACATTCGCCGTAAACCCGCGGGATTCAGTCATGGCCCTCGCCGCCCTCGAAAAGGAATTTGAACCGGAGATCAAATTGCGGAACGAACTGAACATCATTGTTGAAAAAGAATTGTCCATCATCGCGATCGTCGGTGAGCAGATGAAAAACACCCCGGGAATTTCGGCCAACCTGTTTTCATCTTTGGGCAGGAACGGAATCAGTGTAATCGCCACAGCTCAAGGTTCATCGGAATTAAACATTTCGATCGTCATAAAGAAGGAAAACCTGCACAAGGCAATGAATGTGATCCATGAAGGGTTTTTCCTGTCGCATTATAAAGACCTTCATCTTTACATTATTGGTGCAGGTACCGTCGGCGGAAACCTTCTTAAACAGATCATGAACCAGCAGGAGACCCTGATGCGGGAGCATCACCTGAAGATAAATGTTGTGGGCATCTGCAGGTCAAAATTGATGATCATGAATCCCGACGGTATAGACCTTGGTAATTACAGGGAAACCCTTGAAAAAGACGGCGAAAGGGCTGATATCGAACTCTTCATCCAGAAGATGAATTATCTTAACCTGAGGAACAGCGTGTATGTCGATTGCACCGCAAATGCAGATATTTCCCTCACCTACAAACAGGTGCTCAACTCCTTCGTTTCCGTTGTAACAGCCAATAAGGTTGCCTGTTCATCTGCCTATTCGCTATACCAGGATCTAAAAAAAACCGCCAGGGAAAAGAATGTTAAGTTCATGTATGAAACAAATGTAGGGGCAGGCCTTCCTATAATCAGCACGCTGAATGATCTTATCCGCAGCGGGGACAAAATTATCCGGCTTGAAGCCGTTTTATCGGGCACCCTGAATTTTATCTTTAATACAATCAGCGAGGATATTTCCCTTAGCCAGGCTGTTCAGCTTGCCATGGACAACGGTTTTTCCGAACCCGATCCGCGGATTGACCTGAGTGGCGCGGATGTAAGGCGGAAACTCCTGATCCTTGCACGGGAAGCCGGGTATGCCTTTGAAAGTGATCAGATTGCTATAATCCCTTTTCTTCCGGATACCTGTTTTTCCGGTACCCTGGATGACTTCTGGATCAATATCCGCAAACAGGACGCAGTTTTCGAGGAACGTCGCAAGCAACTCACCCTTGAAAATAAAAAGCTGCGTTTTGTTGCAAGGCTTGAAAATGGCAATGCCCGCATAGTACTTGAAGAAGTAGGCATAACTCACCCGGCATACCCGCTTGAAGGAAGCAATAATATCATCCTCATCACAACCCACAGGTACCACGAGCAACCCATGGTGATCAGGGGCTATGGGGCAGGGGCCGACGTCACTGCCGCAGGAGTATTTGCCGACATTATCAGGGTAGCCAATGTTTAATGAAATTCAAAAATGATAAAAGCAGTAATTTTTGATTTTGACGGGATCATTATTGACTCCGAACCATTATGGATGGAGGCGGAAATAAGGATTTTCAAATCAGTGGGAGTTCACCTTGACGATGAACTTTGCAGACAGACAACCGGACTCAATACACAGGATACCATCCAGCACTGGTATGACGTTTATAAGTGGAACAATAAAACCCGTTTCGCTTTGTACAAGGAAATTATGGATGCAATGCATGACCTTATTATCGAAAGGGTGGACCTGAAAGATGGCTTTCGGGAAGTGCTGCAGATGTTTACAGAAAAAAATCTGCCGGTAGCTGTAGCTTCCGCTTCCCCACTGAGGCTGATTACAGTTGCCCTTGAGAAGTTCCGCCTGTCAGACCATTTCAGGATCATCAATTGCGCGGATAACGAAGATGTGGGCAAACCCCACCCCGCTCTATACCTGGGTGCAGCCCGGCGACTCGAAGTTGAACCTGAGCATTGCCTCGCATTTGAAGATTCTTTTAATGGCGCAATCTCCGCCAAGGCGGCAAGAATGAAACTGGTGGCTGTACCTGATAAACATGATTTTGCCGGTACACGTTTTGATTTTGCCGATTTGAAAATTGCTTCGCTTATGGATTTTAAACCCGAAAATTTTGAACAGCTTAACTCATTGAATTAAGAACAGGCATGGCAGAAGCGATACATTATTATTCAACGAACGGAAAAGCGGAAAAAACTACTTTTGGAGAGGCATTGCTGAAAGGACTGGCGCCGGACAGGGGCTTATACATGCCCGAACGGATCCCTGTGATCCATGAAGATATCCGCCGCAGCATGCCGGGCAAAACGTATGCTGAAATAGCATTTATAGTAGCCCATAACCTGTTACAGGGAGAAGTGGATGATGCGAGCCTCCAGGCCATGGTTACGGAAGCTTACAATTTTGCGGTTCCGCTTGAAAAAGTGAACGGCCGCAGGTATATGATGCGCCTCGACCAGGGACCCACGGCATCCTTTAAAGATTTTGCGGCACGCATGATGGGCAGGTTGATGCAGTATTTCCTGAAAAAACAAAACCGCAGGATGCTTATCCTCACGGCGACTTCAGGAGATACAGGGAGCGCCATTGCCAATGCATTTTACGGACTTGAAAACATTGACGTGGTGATCCTGTTCCCACAGAATGAGGTTACTGCCCGGCAGAGAAAACAGATGACCACACTGCGTCACAACATACGAATTGTATCACTTACCGGAAAATTCGATGATTGCCAGGCGCTTGTTAAGCAGGCGTTTTCGGATCCCTCGCTCGCGTATCTTGATTTGTCTTCCGCTAATTCAATCAACATAGGCCGTTTACTCCCGCAGTCGTTCTACTACTTTTACGCCTGGTCGCAGCTTTCTCTTTCGCCTGTTGAGCAGGTTATTTTTGCCATACCCTCCGGCAATTTTGGCAACATGATGGGAGGTCTTCTGGCCAAATCGATGGGTTTGCCCGTGAAACATTTTGTAATTGCCACCAACGAAAATGATGAAGTACCTGTATACTGGCAAACAGGTCAGTACCATACGGTGCAGCCTTCCCGCAACTGTGTTTCCAGTGCAATGAACGTGGGGCATCCGAGTAACATGGCGCGTGTTGTATCCCTGTACAATGGCATCATGGATGAAAACGGCAACATTATCCGGGAACCCGATTTACAAAAAATGCATTCTGAAATTTCAGCCTACAGCATTACGGATAAAAAAACGATTGAAACGGTTAAAACGCTGTATAATGAATACGGCATATTGGCTGAACCGCACGGTGCAGCCGGCTGGGCCGGTCTGATGGAATATTTCAGCCAGCATCCATCCGATAACAATCCCGGTCAGCTTGCCATTTGCCTTGAAACTGCCCATCCGGCCAAATTTCCGGAACAGATACAAAAAGTGTTGGACGTTGATCCGCCCCTTCCCCCAAGTCTCGAAGGTCTGGATCACCTGGAAGAATTTTTTGAATCAATTCAAAATGATTATTCACATTTTAAAGAGTTCCTGGTCAGCCGCTACTAAAATTTGACTATTTTGGCCGAGAAATTGATTTCCTTATGAAAAAAATGTACGCTGTCTGTTCTGATCTCGAAGGAGTATGGGTTCCCGAAGTATGGATTAATGTTGCTGAGAAAACGGGGATACCTGCACTACGGCTCACAACACGCGATATGAAAGATTACGATGAACTGATGCAATACAGGCTGAAGATCCTAAGGGAAAACAACCTGACCCTCCTGGATATTCAGCGCGTAATTGCCACAATAAAACCAATGCACGGCGCGCTCGAAATGATCAACTGGCTTAAGAGGGTATCCCGATTTATTGTGGTTTCAGATACATTCGTTGAATTCGCCGATCCGCTGATGGAACAGCTTGAACGGCCCACCCTTTTTTGCCACTCCCTTGAGGTGAACAGCCATGGAATTATCAGCGGGTACCAGCTTCGTCAGCAGAATGCAAAACGTGAGGTTGTTAAGGCTTTGAAAAATCTCAATTACGATGTGATTGCCTTCGGTGATTCCTATAATGACATCAATATGTTGAAGGAAGCTGACCTGGGAGTTTTATTCCGTCCTCCGCAGAATGTAATCGACGATTGCCCGGAATTTCCGGTGTTGCATGAATATGCAGAACTAAAGTGTTTTCTTGAAGAGCGGTTTAGTTAATACAGGTGCGGATAGCGCCGTGGATTAACCTCGTGCATTACATCGTATATTATTTCAAATACATTTTCCGCATTCGGATTGGAAAAGTAATCCCCGTCAGTTGAATAGGCCGGTCTGTGTTCCCTGGCTGCCAGCGTTCTGGGCTCCGAATCCAGGTATTTGAAAGCACCCTGTTCTTCAAGCACCTTCTGCATCATATATGCAGTAGCTCCCCCCGGAACATCTTCATCAAAAAATACTACCCGGTTCGTTTTGCGGATGGACAATGCAATTGTTTCTTCAATATCAAAAGGAAGCAAAGTCTGCACGTCAATCAGCTCCACATGAATATTAAATTCCCTCAGCTGTTTCACTGCATCCATGGCTATCCTCACGCAGGAACCATAGGTCACAAGCGTAACGTGGGTACCCGTGACAAGCACTTCCGGTTTGCCCAGGGGAACACGGAACTCGCCTATATTGTCAGGTCGTATTTCCTTTAACCTGTATGCATTAAGCGGCTCAATCACAAGTGCAGGATCACTGCCTTCAAGCAATGTATTGTAGAAACCGGCTGCCTGTGTCATATTGCGGGGAACACAAACGAAGATTCCACGGATGGAATTGATTACCATGCTCAGGGGCGACCCGGAATGCCATATCCCTTCTAACCGGTGACCCCGGGTACTGATGATCAGAGGGATCGACTGGCCGCCGGCCGTCCTCCAGTGTGTGGTGGCCAGGTCATCACTGAGTGTCTGCAACGCATACAACAGGTAATCGAAATATTGAATTTCAGCGACCGGCCTGAATCCCCTCAATGCCAATCCAATTCCTTTCCCGATGATCGAAGTCTCGCGGATGCCCGTATCGAAAATCCGGTGATTTCCATATTTGGCCTGCAATCCTTCATATGTCTGATTGACCCCTCCGATTTTCCCCACGTCTTCGCCAAAGGCAAGCAGCAATGGATACTTTGAAAACAGGGCATCAAAGTTGTCACGCAGTATTTCGCGCCCCGTAATCTCCGGCGATTCCTTTGAATATGCAGGGGCAATTCCCGATACATTCAGTGCTGCATGATCCGTTTCATTATAAAGGAAAGCACTGTATTTTTCATACCCGCTTACATAATTTGTGTTCAGCCATTTCATCAGGTTGTCCTTGAAGGATTCCCGCTTTGAACAATCGGCACATACATGCCTTAGTATTTTTTTTGCGGTGCTGATATTGTCTTTGCGGATCGGATTTTCGATATGGATCAGGTTATTGGTATACAGCTTGATTTTGTCGATATTTTCGTTCCGGCAAACACAACTTTTGTTTTTAATGATCTTTAATAAATCTGATTTTTCCCTCCGGATGGCCTGCTGATAAATTGCCCATGCCTTCTCCCTTGCCCCGGCCACTGTTTCGGCAACCTCTGTCTCCATATCAGCCAGCTGATCTTCCCGGGCCATATCATGGCGAAGCAGCCAGTCTTTCATCATCTGAAGGCAATCGTGATCTTTTTCCCATTGCAAACGTTCGGGAGTTTTGTAGCGTTCCTGTGATCCGGATGTCGAATGACCCAGGGGTTGGGTAAGCTCACGGATATGGAAAAGTACCGGGACATGCTCGGCCCGGCATTTCCCGATCCCCTCTTCAAACATGCGGCACAAACCCGGATAATCCCAACCGTACGCTTCATGGATAATTATACCCGTTTTGTCACCATTCTTCTCAAATCCCCGCAGGGCATTCGATATATTTGCCTTGATGGTCTGAACACTGGTAGGGACCGATATGCCGTATCCGTCATCGTAAACGGCTATAGCTATGGGTATTTGCAGAACTCCCGCCGCATTCATCACTTCAAAAAAATGGCCTTCCGAGGTACTGGCATCACCGATCATACCAAATGCAACCTCGTTCCCATGCCTGCTGATACCTGGAAACCGGTTGTATTCCGGGTGCTGCCTCACCAGTTTTGAAGCCAGGCCAAGACCGAGAAGCCTCGGCATATGTCCTGCCGTTGGTGACAGATCGGAAGCGGAATTCTTCTGCCGGGTGAGATCGAGCCATTCGCCATGCGGATCCACATTCCGGGTGGCAAAATGATTGTTGAATGACCGTCCTGCATTGCCTGGACAAACCTTGTCATCGGCGGTTCCATATAGCTGGGAAAAGAATTCTTCGGCCGTAAGCAAACCGGAAGCCATCATAAATGTCTGGTCGCGATAATATCCCGATCTCCAGTCACCGTCTTTAAATTGCTTGGCATAGGCGATCTGAACTATTTCCTTGCCATCCCCGAAAATTCCGAATTTTGCTTTGCCTGTCAGAACTTCCTTTCGACCGGTGAGGCTAAGCTGCCGGCTGAGCAGCGCAAGTTTGTAATCACTGACAACTTCCTTAACAAACTGCTGGTAATTCAGACTTTTCGCATTGCGGATTTCGGTAAGCATCATAGGCACATGTTATATTCTGCTAAATAACATCATTTATTTTCAATTGTTCGCAAAAAAAGAGGGGCCGATTTACCAGCCCCCAACCTAAAACATAAACCTAAAATTAAACCTTGAGAATTCCTATGATGACATTTGTTGCTCATTTATAAGACATCTCAGCTTCGAATTTCACGTAGTGATTTTATTAACCGGATGTTTATTTTTTTAAACGTCATCCGTTATACCGGATACAGGGCGAAAATAATATTTCGGACTTGATCAAAATATTATTTTTGTCATTTTCAGGCTGCCTGTGGAAAAATATTTTCAGACGACGAAGATTTCGGTTTAACTTTGTAAAACAAACCCAATTATGGAATGAAATTTGCTTAAACAGATGTTAAACTTAAAAGGATGCAACTTCATTATGATTTCTTTCAAACAGATAATAACCTCCTGCCCCAAAAGGGCAGAATACTGATTTCAGAACCTTTTCTGATGGATAATTATTTTAAGAGGTCCATCGTATTGATTACTGAATATTCAGCTGAGGGAACGGTGGGTTTTGTTTTGAACAAGCCCGTAAATATGAAAGTGAATGAAATAATGTCTGATTTTCCTCCAATTGATGCCATTGTGGCGTTAGGCGGACCTGTTCAGACAAATACAATTCACTATTTGCACACTTTGGGCGATATCATTCCCGGGAGTATTAAGGTGCTTGATAATGTTTATTGGGGCGGAGAATTTGAAGTAATTAAAAGACTTCTTGAATCAGGAAGCCTGCATAACGGGAACATCCGGTTTTTCCTTGGTTACAGTGGCTGGCAAAGCAATCAGCTTGAAGATGAACTGGCTGAAAATGCATGGGTGGTTTCGGAAATTACAGCCGGGGAGATTATGTCACCTATGAATAAACAGGTGTGGAATCATACTTTAAACCGGCTGGGAAAAAAATACCAGATGTGGTCCAATTTTCCGGAAAATCCGCAAATGAATTAGGCTTCCCCGCTGCCAAATACCATTTCATTCAATCTTCGGATCAGCATTTGAGCTGTCCTTTTATAAAACCGGCGTTGCCGGTATGCCGCTGTCCAACGGATTCCCTCTACCGCATTGGTAAAGAAAACTTCATCCGCATCTCCAAGTACGGCCGGGGTCAGACTGCTGTGATCATTTACCTGTAAACCCGCATCAATGGCCATTCTGATAACCACCTCACGCATAACACCCGGTATGCAACCCTGTCCTAATACAGGTGTAAAAAGAGAAGATTCGCGGACCAGGAAAATATTCGATCTTGATGAACCGGTTATCCTTCCCGATTCATTGAGCATGATTGCTTCATCAAGGGTGTGTTCCTTACAGAATAAGGCAGTCATTATATTCGGCAGGTACCCTGTTCCTTTTATCCCTGATAAAATTCCGGTCGGCCGCCTGAATTCATGGCAGACGTCAATAACGTACCCTTTTTCATTCAGGGCATATTTGCCGGTGTCGAGAGCCCAGCTTTCCAAGATAAAGGAAACTCTTTGATTACCCGGTAATATATCTTCTCCTTCTTCGCGAAAAACAGTCAGCCGAATGCCCGCACCCCCGAAAAACTTATTCCGGTTAAGCAACTGGGTAATGAGACGGGAAAGCGCGTGCAGTGTAAGTCGCTCCGGCATAGCCATTCCAAGTGCAGCCATGCCTGTGCTCAAACGGCTGTAATGTTTGTCCAGGAATTGCGCTTCCGTGGACCATGCGTGGATATTTTCAAACAGTGCATCCCCAAACCGGAAAGCCCTGTTGCCGGCATGCAAAACAGGATCGGCAGCCAGCCGGAATTCCCCGTTAAAACAAAGATATTTTGCTTTTGCCATGGCACTCATCCCGCCAGGATTCAGGTTAAAAACTCAAAAGCTGGGTCACAAAAACCCTTAACAGGTGATAATTGATGAACAGCGGGAAAATAAAACCAAAAAGGGCACCCACGATATGGGCATCATGGTTAACATTATCGGTCCCCCTTCTGCTCATATAATGTCCGTATATAAGGTAGAGAACTCCCATAATGACTCCGGGGACCGGAAGAATTCCGTAAAAATAGATCTTCTCCCACGGGTAGAAGAAAATAAAAAAGAAGATGATAGCCGATACTGCCCCGGAGGCACCCACGGAGTTGTACCATACGTTGTCCTTGTTTTTGTAAAGGCTAACCAGGGTTGCAACCACTATGGCGGCAAGGTAAAAAAACAGGTATACCAGCATGGACCAGCTTTGCATCCCATCACTTAGAATATCATGCATTTTATGCTCAACGATTGGCCCGAAGAAATACAAAACAAGCATATTCACAATAAGGTGTGTCCAGTTCGCATGTAAAAATCCATGCGTCAGCAACCGGTGTACTTCTTTCCGGTGATAAACCTGGTAAGCATTGAACTGCAATTTCGAAAACCATTCCTGGTTATAGAAAGCCGTGATGGATATCAGGGCTGTAAAAGCGATCAGAATATAAGTCATGCCTGTGTTTCTTAACAGAAATAATTAATGCGTAATTTTAAATATCAATTCTCTTAAAAGGTCACCATCCGAGGCCATGCTTCCACCCTTTGACTTTAAATCATATTCCCTCAACCAGGAAATGATCATTTTTGTTTTGGCAGGTGAAAACCGGTTGGCGGCCTGGAGGTACTCGTTAACATGAAAATATTGAATTCCCAGTTCTTTCATAACATTTTCCTGACTTCTGTCGGTTAACCCATGATACAAGAGGACTTTAGTGAAATAATAAAACAACGCCGACAAAGTAAGGATAAAAGGATTGTTTTTCGAATTCCGGCTGAAATAAAGCACAATCCTGTTTGCCTTTGCAAGGTCACCGGTTGCCAATGCTTTTGTTAATTCGAAATTATTATAGTCCTTGCTGATGCCAATGTTTTTTTCAACAAGGCCTGCTGTAATAACTTTCGATCCCGATGGTACAACAAGCATTAGTTTATCAAGTTCATTCCCGATCTTTCCGAGGTCATTCCCCAGGAAATCCACCAGCAGGGTCGCTGTCTTCTGATCTGTGCTATAATCTCTTTCACGCAGGTACCCCATAATCCAGGCGGGGACTTTGTCCTCGTATATCTTTTTTGATTCAAGGAAAACGCTGTTTTCCACCAGAATTTTAGCCAGTTTTGTTCTTTTATCCACCTTCTTGTATTTATAGGCAAATACGAGCACAGTGGACATCATAGGCGCAGCCAGGTATGAATCCAGGCCCTCGAGGTCTTTCATTTGCTGCGCCTCACGGACAATGATCACCTGGCGTTGGGCCATCATGGGATAACGTCTTGCTGAAGATACAATCATTTTCATATCCGTATCCCGGCCATACAATACAAGCTGGTTAAAGGATTTTTCTTCTGCAGTCAGAACATGCTCCGTGAGATAATCCGTCACAAGGTCAATAAAATAGGGCTCCTCCCCGGTGAGGAAATATACAGGTTTATATTTCCCTGCCTTTAAATCGGGCATAATTGCGTCAAAAGTCATACCGGGTACTTTAATCTTGATGGATTGCGTAAATTTACCTGAATTAATTCAGCTTCATGGACCCGTTAAATTTACCAACATATTTCTTCAGGATAAAGCAGGAAAAAGAGAAAAAATACATTTTTGATGAAATACGCAGGAGATACGTTCTTCTCACTCCGGAAGAATGGGTCAGGCAGCACGTAGTGAAGTATCTGACAGGAACAAAGAATTTCCCGATTGTTTTGATTGCTGTTGAAAAGGGATTCAGTCATCTGAAAAGAAAACGCCGCTATGATCTCCTCGTATTCGACCGGAAGGGAGATCCTCTCATGATCATTGAATGTAAAGCTCCCTCGGTGGAAATCAGCCAGCAGTCATTTGATCAGATAAGCCGTTATAATTTGCTGTATAAAGCTCCTTACCTGCTGATCAGTAATGGCCGGAAACACTATTGCTGCCAGATGAACGCCGATTACAGGCAATATAAATTTTTACAGGAAATCCCTGATTTCGCTGAAATCCATCCTTTATAACGTACTTCCCGTCACTGCTTTTTTTGCATTCTTATAAGCCACTATGACTGCCGTCTTCAATGCGGTATTTTGCTTCAGTTCCAGAGCGTCCTGGAGTGAATAACCCGCATTCAGATGGTAAGCATACAATCCATTTTCCATGATTATCAGGACGGGTTCCGGTCCATTGTATAATTTTGCCACATCTTCGGGTTTCATAAAGGTCTTTGAAGTAGCCAGTTCAACATGGTATTGGATTTCGGCGATCAATCCTTTCTTTCCTTCTGCCTGTATCCTTTTTTCGAGATCGCGGTTGTTTTTGATTGCTTCCGAAATATTCTGTTTGCTGGTTTTGCGATAAGCGACAACAAAGGCATCCTTTACGGCGGCTTCCTTCAGTATCCTCGATGCATCGGAATATAAGGGCACCCCTATGAACTGGTACTTATACCAACCTGATTCGGAGACCATTTCAACCGGGTAGTTAGCCGGGCAAATTCTTTTCAGATCCGCTTGCGTAAATGGCACCTTATTTGCCGCAATCTGTATGCGAAATAACACCTGGTTATTGAAAGAAGAATCCATTGCAGAAGGAATAATTTCAGTCTTTTCCGTAGGAACCACCTGGGTAGGCACAATGGCAGGGGCAACAGCAACGGCTGCCGGGACTATGACTGCAGCAGCAACTTCCTGGTTTGTTGTTGTATCCGGAATTTGGGTATTGTGAACACTGTCAGGCTTAACAGTTGACACAACAGAGGCGGAAGATCCAAGGCATGCGGAAAGAGAGGCCACCTGCCGCCTGATGGCTGATGCTTCAAGGTTATTTGCCTCGCTAAGCTTTTCCACCTTCACGTTTCCCAGGTTCATGTGCCGTGTATTCCTCCTGTATACCGCTGCCTGTGAGTAATTGTCCCTGGCCTGTTCTTCAAGCATTTTAGCATTGATAAAATTTGCCTCCTGCCCTTCATGTTCTTTCCAGAAATGATTCAGGTATTTTTTATAAATGCCATATTTGATTTTATTGCTTTTTTCAAAATTGGCAGAGGCCTGAACATGCTTTTTCCAGGCTTCGGATTGCAATAATCTTATTTCCTGTTTTATTTTCCTTGCACTTCGTGATGTTCCCTTTTGCAAAGATTGTATCTTGTTGTTCAGATTTTTAACTACCAACATCTGCTTGTCGGCCTCTGCCGTTATCCGGTCCGCTTTGCTGAGCTTTGAAAGATCGTCCGAATTCAGATAAGGCCTGAGTGATGATTCATCCTGCGCATGACCAATTGCTGAAAGCAAAAGAAATAACAGTGCAAAATGGAATAATTTTTTCATTGTAATCCCTCCCGATCTGTTTCACATTTTCTGGTAACAATTTCATTAATTAAGCTTAACTCTCGGCCTGATCACCCGGATTGATCAATTGAAGCAAATATTCATCCGTATATTCAGCCGGTGTTTTGATCCATTCCTTTTTCCGGCCCGTAACTAAAAATCCGCATTTTTTAAAAAGCCTCAGGCTGTCCCGGTTTCCTTCGGTAATATTACAGTACAACTGATGAAGTTGCAAGGTATGAAAACTATATTCAAGGAATTTTTTCAATGCCATAAAGGCATATCCTTTTTTCCTGTCTGACTTTTCACCGATCAAAATTCCAACACCGGCCCGGTTATGGTAAGGATCGAATTCAAAAAGATCAATTGTTCCTACGGATCGTTGATCTTTGCTATCCTTTTCGCGTACATCGATCATCAGCCGAAGCTGCTTGACCTGGTATATATCCAGGTGAGAGTTTTCTATATATTTCTCAAGTAAATATTTCGAATAAGGTGTACATGTATTGCTCACATGCCATATCTCCGGATCGTTCTCCCACTTGTACAATGCATCAATATCCGTTGGCTCCAGTGCCCGCAAAATGATTTCGGTGTCTGCCTTTACAGCCATATTGAATTTGCCTTTCCCCTATTTTAACTCAAGCCTGAATATATCCGATTCCCCATCGCGCTCCATGGGATTTGACTTGGAATAGTATCCCTTTTTTCCTCCCTGCAGGGCGATGTAACCAAAATTATCCCCGGTGTTATTGACCGGAAATCCAAGGTTAACCGGCTCACTCCATTTTTTATCCGAAATACTGGAATAGAAAATATCATATCCCCCCATACTGAAGTGTCCCTTTGAACTGAAGAACAGGGTTGTATCATGATTGGTCACACAGGGGCTTTCCTCATCAAAAGCAGTATTGATAACAAAACCAAGATTGCGGGCCTTACCCCATTCGTTCCTGTTGTCGCGTGTGGACACATACAGATCGCTTCCACCATATCCTCCCTTTCGTGTACTGGCAAAATACAGCGATTTACCATCCTCTGAAACATAGGCTGAACTTTCATCAGCGGCAGTATTGATCCGGTCATCCATCCGGGTTGCCTTCGACCATCCTGATTCTGAATGACTGGAAAACCAGATATCTTTGTTTTCGCCGTTCTTAACAAGATACAATTCATTCCCATCTGCAGAAAGACATGTGGGGTACATGTCACCATCTGAACCAAGGGCAGTATTTAGGTTTACGGGCTGTGACCACCCATCTCCCGTTCTTTCACTAATGTAAATGGCATCATAAAACTTAAGCCTCCTCACAAATACAAGAATCCGTTCATCCCGCGAAATTACGGGACTGAATTCCGCCGCTTCCGTATTGATTGTGCTATCCAGTTTAAATTCTGTAACCGGTACCGGGTTATCCTGAATTATTTTTGCCCTTTCGCAGGCTTTGATCTCATTTTCCACAATGGCCTGGTTATAATCTCCGTAATAAAACGGGGAATTCACAAATGTCCTGTATGCTTTCATGGCATCGTCAAGCCTGTTATTAATGCGATACACATTGCCAAGGTAAAACCACGCGTACAAAGGAGCCGAAGTTTCATTAAAATCCTTCCTGTTGTATTTCTTTTTGGGAACAATATGCCGGACCGCCTTTTCAAAACAGGGAATTGCCAGCGCCTCACTTCCGGCAAGGTTCATTTGGCATTCCCCGAGTTTGAAATTGTAGTTTGCATTGTCGGGATATACGTCCACAACCTTGCGGAAATAAAAGGCTGCCTCCTTATAATCACCGCGATTGAAAAAATACAGGCCTTCATTAAAGGAATCCATCATTTCATTGCGGGATTGACTGTAAGCCGGAAGGAGCATTACAAATAAAATGATGAAAGAAGAGAATGTCCGCATATTCCGATAATTGTCTTATTTCTTGAATCTCAGATGTTCGGGTATTTGTGGGATGATGATCTTTAGTACGGAATCATCTGTACCTGTAATTTCATATTCAACGCGCCGGTTCAATTGTCTCCCTTCAGGGTTATCTGTGCCATCCGGATTTGAATTAATGGCAACAAAATTCTTTTCTCCCAACCCGGTTGTACTTAACCGGCTTTCTTCAATTCCAAGGTTTAAAAGATACTGAAGAGTGGTACGTGCTCTTTTCTGCGACAATACAAGGTTATAATCAGCGGGACCCTTTGCATCGGCGTGACCGATCAACCTGACCCGTATGGCAGGATAATCCTTCATCAGCCTGGATATTTTCTGCAATTGTGCCTCGCCATCGGCGGTAAGAAGGAAATTATCAAAATTAAAGTATACCGGTGTAAGCTCAATCTGACGGGGGGTATGAGCAGCCGGAGGAATGACAGCGGGAGCAACGTCAGGAGAAGGAGTTGCCTGGGAATCTGCATGAGCGGGAACGGTGGATGATGCCGCATCATTTGGGGCAGGGGCAACGGTCGCAGGCGATGTTACAGGTACTGTTGCAGTAGCAGTTGCTGCAGCCGTTCCGGCGATAGGCACAGCAGATGGCTGAATCAATTCGGCGTACAAATCCCTAAAAGGTTTGTCATTTTCATGCTGTATGGCATAGATGTCTTCTTTTCCGTAGCCCTCCGGGCGGATCAGCGAGGCAAAAATTATACGGGCATTATGCCAGGGATAGTAAAAAAGATTATCGTCTGTGGTATTGATGGGATATTTCAGGTTTTCCGGAACAGACCATTGATTGCCGGGCCCTGCTTTTGACCTGAAAATATCATAACCTCCCATGTTTTCATTTCCCTGGGAACTGAAATATAAAACACTGTCGTTGTCTGTAATAAATGGAGTATCCTCATTTAATGCGGAATTAATAACATTTCCCAGGTTAACCGGCTTGCCCCATTGATTATTATCCTGGAGCGAAGTCTTATAAATATCCATCTCACCAAATCCGCCTTTACGATTGCTCGTAAAATACAGTGTTTTGCCGTCATGCGAAATGGATGCATGTGATTCCCAGTATTTGGTATTGATATCTTCACCGGAGAGCGGTTCCGATTTGGACCATTTTCCGTCCTGAAGGATACTTTTATATATATCACTGTTGAAGGCGTCTTCACGGGTAAGGTAAAGTGTGTTTCCGTTATACGAGAGTGAAGAAACATACTGATCGCCATCGGACTGTATTTGCGGGGTTATATTAACGGGCGATGTCCAAAAACCGTCCTTGTAATGGGATATATAAACGGCATTATAAAACGGAAGTTCATTCATATAGGCCATTGTATGTCCGTCCCCGGATATCACCGCTTTGAAATTAGAAGATTCTCCGTTCACTGAATCCCCAAGATCGGTTATCCTCACTTTCAATGGATTTTCCATGTAACGGATAGCCGTATTACAGGCTTGTATCTGCTGATCCGCAAATTTTGATTCACCTTGCGATCCGGCCAGCTCCTTGTATTTATTATAGGACTCAATGGCCTTGCTTAGAAGATTATTGACACGGTAAGCATTCCCCAGGTAGAGGTAGGCATCAACAGGGGCTAATGTTTGTTTGAGAGAGCTTTCCTTGTATTTAGGGGATACATTTTTAAGAGATTCAAGCAGGTAATTGATTGCCTTTTCTTTCTGCCCGGGAATATTTAAATAACAGATGCCGATCCTGTAATTGATATTTGCATTGTCTTCATATCCGTTGTTATAGATTTCAAGATAATCGTATAAGGCATCTACATAGGATTCACCTGCAAAAAAATATTCAGCATCCAGAAAATACTCTTTGAGATTGACCTGCTCTTTTTCCTGGGCAAATGTGGAAAGGGGAAGAATCAATGCAACTACAAGAAACAGGACAGTTTTCATGCGCCGGAATTTTATACTAGCAAATTTAATAATTCTAGCATAGGTTCGCTAATATTAAAAGCCTTAAATACAACTACCTGAATATCAGTTCATCAGGTACTTCGTTTTTCTTTATAAGAATTACATTTACAGGCACATTGCTTAAGATTAATTCCACCCTTCGGTTATACCTTCGGCCTTCAGGCTCATCGCTGCCATTGGGAGTCTTATTTCGGGCAACAGGATTACTTTCGCCGAATGCATTTACTGAAATTCTTTTTGAATAATCCCCTTTTTGATTAAGATAACCGGCCACGGCATTTGCCCTGGCGAAAGACAATTTCAGGTTATAGGCCTCTCCTCCCCTTGAATCCGTATATCCGTTCAATGTGATATGAACATCCGGACAGGCATTGAGGATGCGGACAACGTCATCGATATTTGTGATTTCCGTTTCAGCGGGATTGCTTTTATTAAATTCAAAACGGATATCCCTCACCACCAGGGTATCCTTTTTTAGTGCCGGAATTATTTCAACATCGGCCTGAATTACAAGAACATCCTGGGGAAAATAGGGGGGTATCTCCAGGGTTTTATGCCACAATTCCCTGCCATCATCCAAAATGGCAAGGGTATAACTGCCTGCAGAAATTTTCTGATGAAAAGTTCCATCCGCGTTAACATCCGTGGTCTGATTTTTCCCATGGGGAATTCCGGTAACTGAAAATAAGAGTTTTGAAACTGGCTCCCCCTGCACATTCACTTTTCCCGTGAGTGTAAAACGGGCAGGATTGCCGAAGGAAGCAATCTGGTAACGAACAATTTCACTTTGCACTGATTTAACAGGAAAACGCGATTGATAGGCAATTTTATCCGATTTCAAAGGAAAAAAGAATACATCATCATCTGTAGTATTCAGGGGGTAACCAATATTGAACGGGGGAAGCCATCCCCCCTTTTCGTCGCTCCTGCAGATGAATACATCGTATCCGCCCATGTTATAATGTCCCTGCGAACTGAAAAACAAGGATTTTCCATCCCGCGACAGAAATGGTGTTTCTTCGTTAAAAGGTGTATTTATCACGGCACCTGCATTTACAGCACTCCCCCAATCTCCCTGTGAATTTTTCCGGGAAATATAAATATCTGTGCCCCCGTAACCGCCCTGCCGGTCACTGGTGAAATACAGGATGTTGCCATCGGGAGACAGGGACGCATGGGTTTCATTAAAGCGCGTATTTATGTTGTTATTCAGCTTTTGCATTTCACTCCACTGCCCGTTATTGTATCCGCTGGAAAAGATATCCCCCCTCATATATACATCAGACAGGGTGAGCAACATCAGGCTGCCATCAGCGGATATATCCGTCACAAGGTGATCGCCGTCGGAATGGATGACAGGAGTGAGATTCTCGGGAACCAGCCACGATGAATCAGTCCGGGAAGAGTGCATGACGGCATCATAAAATTTCAGCTGATCCATATAAAAAAGTTGCTTCTCATCTCCTGAAATTACCGGATTAAAGTTTGAACCGGTTGAATTGATGAATCCGGGCAAGGTATCACAAATGAATTGAGCAGGTGCTGCCATGAGTTCCCTGGCATTCCTGCAACGGTCAATGTGAAAATTGGCGAGCGCCCTGCCGGCAGTATCACTTACATCGAGAGCATGCAGGTAATCATTAAAGCTGGCGACCGCTTTTTCAAAATCATAGTTCAGCCTGTATGCAATACCCAGGTAAAGTAAAGTTTTTACAGGAGCAATGGTTTCATCGGGTACCAAACCGGTAAAGGAGGACGAAATATTTTGTGATGCTTCTTTCAGAAAGGGAATCGCACGGGTTTTTAAGCCCTTTCCATTCAGATAGCATTCACCGATCTTATAACGAATGCCCGCGCCCGAATATCCCCTTGATTCAAGGTTTAGGAGAACGGGCAAAGCCTCCTGGTAATCACCCGCCAGCATATACTCATTGGCTTCCGTATACAGGTCCTGAGGCGTAGGAACCATTTTCTGGCATAATAAATCACCGGAAAAAAGAATAACCAGGAAAAGGAAAATGATCCTCATGAGCAAGTTGGATATGAAAAATTCATTCTATGCCGTATTGCCGTTTTCATCATTCTTACGCTTTTTCCGCACCAAAAACAGGATAAGCAGGATGATGACGATTGAATTAACAATAACAAGTGATGCGACAAGGGCAGGCCTGTCAATCGACGCGAACCATCCCTCCCCGCTATCTTCCGGCATGCCCGGCGAACCCTTCCTTAAGAGAATTTTTAGCAGGAGTCGCATCAGATCTCTCTCTGTGTAATTAAAATCATCTGCAACAGAAAGAAGATACTGAACTACCTCGAATGGCTTTGAAAACTGCGTCACATCGGTTGCATGCATTGCTGCGGCAATTCTGTCGTCACAATATTTAAGAATCAGGTCAACAAATTCTTTTATATTCTTCGCATCAATGATATCAAGCAGAAGCTGGTATACCATTTCCCTGTTGAAGTCATGGAATTTTGACTGGTTCAGCAAATAGTCAACGAGTTCTTCGAAAGTATTGATCTGCAATCCCCGGATGTCCATTTCCTGAAGGAATACTTTCAGACTGCCCGTTGCTTTTCCGGCCAGGAGTTTCCTGAACATATCAACATAGAAATAAGGATCCTTCCTGATCTTTTCAATATTGTTAATCAGCTCTCTTTTCGTATATCCCCCCTGTGCCGATTGATTGAACAAATGGGTGATCAATTGAAGCGAACTGATGATTTCCGATTTCCTGAGGTCAAGATCAAGAAGCGTTTGACGAAGGCTGTCTCCGGAAATAAATAATAAACTCTGGTAAAGGAAATTCATATCCAGATCCGCAGCGGCTTTTTTCAAGGCTTCCTCAAGTTCAGAAGCAGGAAAGCTTTTCTTTGCCAGGCTGCTGATCAGGTAGTCTGCTACCGCCTGCGTATTGGCATAGGATCCGGCGTTCTTTTTCATCACACCCAGAACTTCGGAAAGCTGGCCCGTGGAATAAGATTCAAGCAGCTCTATAAGCGACTTCGGATCGTGATTTGCAGAGGCAATTTTATACAATGCATCCCGCAAGGCCTCATTCCCATAATTACGACCGGTGGAACTTTTTAGTAAGTAATCCAGAAGGGCTTCGGATGTATAAATGTTGCTTTTTTTGAAATCCAGATTTTCCATGGATTTAGCGAGACTGTCACCTGCAACCTTCTTTAATTCATCATAGAAATAATTGAGGTCTTTTTGCGCAAGAAATCTGACCATTAATTCATCTACCTCCGCAAGAGTATACCCGATTTCATCTGCATGAGCCACCAGGAAATCATACATGTCGGCCAGGGAATTGAAGTGTGTTCCCGCTTTATTCAGGCTATCGAGATATCTTGCCAGGTTGCCTTCAGCGAGGGCTGCCAAACCCAGATAACGGTCGGAGTCAGCAAGGGCGTTTTTCACTTCCGGTACGTTTTCATTTGCGGCTTGTACCGGAGGGGTATAAATAACAGACACTTCGCGAACAGTTGTATTTCCCTTGATGTCGGTCAACGTGAATTTTAACAGATTGGCCCCCGGCTTTGGGGTAAGCAGGTATACGAATTTCTTCTTTTTAATTTGAAAAATTTCCGAATTTCTTAATTCACCGTTTAAGAAATTTTCAACTGTGAGCTTAGTATCTTTTTCAAGATCCATTCGGATGGGAATGGATTGATTTGTTGTTACATTATAGCTTAAAGTGCCAATAATCATTTCAGGTCCGGCGACAGGAATTTCTGCGAGAGCCGCCACTGTTTCCGGGGGCACTTCTGACGCGGCCGCTGCGAGCAAGGTAGTATGCGAAACAACATTTGACGGATTATTAATCGGAATTAGAAATTTCTCACTTGAGTTTTGTATACCCTTGCCGTTAACCTGCAGTTCCATTTCACCTGAAGTGGCATTCAGGGTATAGGTTCCATCCGGATTAAGCCGGGTCTGATCAAGTATTTTGCCGGTCGCGGTATTTATAAGAACAGCTGTATATTTAGAGAAATCTGTTCCGACTTTCCCTTCTATACGTGAGATGCCATTGAGGATGAACTTTCGCGGGTGCAAATCCGTAAAAACTTCAAGTTTATAAATATCCATCAGGCCGTAGCTGTCCTCTTTGTTGTATTTGGCATAATAAGCAAATGCTCCCTCCCCAACCGGGGTAAAAAACAAATCATCGCCGCTTGTATTCAACGGATATCCGGCATTGATCGGTTTTGACCATTGTCCGTTGTCGTACCGGGTACTGTAAAAAATGTCATATCCACCCATATTATAATGGCCCATCGAACTGAAATAAAGAGTATTTCCATCCGATGTGATAACAGGAGTTTCCTCGTTGTATTTTGAATTGATAACAGGTCCGAGATTCAGAGCGGGTCCCCATTCCCCGGAACCTTTTCTTTCGGATTTATAGATATCAAGCCCCCCGTAACCACCGGTCCGGTTGCTTGTAAAATAAAGTGATTTTCCATCCTTTGAAATCGACGCGTGGGATTCCCAGTATTTTGTGTTAATGTTTGAATTCAGCTTTTGAAGTTTCGACCAGGTATTATTCTTGTATTTACTTACGTAAAGATTTCCATCGAAATTATCACTGCGATAAACAAATAATTCATCCCCATTATAGGAAATACCGGTTGTATAACTATTTCCATCCACGCCAAACGCCTCTGTAAGATTTTCCGGTTCGCTCCACTTTCCATTTACCTTGCGACTGCAAAAAACCGCATCGTAGAATTGCAATTTACGGGTAAAGGCTATAACCGATTCATTGCCGGAGACAACCGGGTTTGATTCTTCAAAGCGCCCATTAATGGGTTCCCCTAAATTGGCAGATATAAAATACATGGGCTTGGATTCCTGCAAACCAGCCACTTTGCAGGCACTAATCTGTTCTTCTACCAATTCCGCATCGTATACAAGCGGATCAAGCACAAGTTTAAATTGTTCATACGCCGCTATGGCTTCCTTGAGCTTGTTATTCGTCCTGTATGCATTTCCGAGGTAATAATACGCTTCAGGGGGGGCCTTTTTTTCTTTAAAGCTGTTGGACCGGGCATTGGCATCAATTCCAGTTACGGCTTTTTCAAGGTAAGGCAGCGATTTTTGAACCTGGTAGATATCGTTCAGATAGCAGATCCCGATTTTGTAGTTGATGTTAAAATTTTCCGGATCGGATTGCAATATTTTTTGATATAACGGGAGGGCATCCTTGTATTCCTCAAACAGAAAATAGGATTCAGCTTCAACAAACACATTTTTGAACTTTTCCTCTGCTTGTCCAAAGGCAATGCCAGAAAGGAAAACAAGGAAATTTAATAAGCAGAGGGAAAGGGGAAATTTTTTGGAAGTTTTCATAGGTAGACGTGTAACTTAACAAATTTAACAATTTAATGTAATCTATGAATATCGCTCCAAATATTTTCCCGGGCATTTTTCTCAAAATTCCCGCCGGGTATCAAAATGTTCAAGATACCAGGCAATACGGCTGAGAAAGCCTCCACCCAGGGCGCCGTCAATTACACGGTGATCGTAGGTCAACGAAAGCATGGTTATATCCCTTATTGCAATTCCATAGCCATCCGGAGTTTGCACAGCCCATGGTTTTTTTATCAGGGTGCCGATTGCCAGGATCGCCGATTCAGGCTGATTGATGATCGGAGTACCTGTAAGGTTATTATATTGGCCGATGTTGGTGATTGTGAATGTACCTCCCCTGATCTCATGAAGCAGGAGCGAGTTTTTTCTTGCCCTGTCGGCGAGATCGGTAATATTGCGGGCCAGCCCGCCAAGATTTTGCCTGTCGGCGTTTTTAATGACCGGAACGATCAGATTCCCGTTTGGCAAAGCGGTCGCTATGCCAATATTGATATTTTTGCGAATGACAATGTTTTCGCCGGCAAGGGAAACGTTGATCCGTGGAAATTCCTTAAGGGCCAATGCCACCGCCTCCACGAAAATCGGTGTAAAAGTTAACTTCACATGTTCCTTTTCAAGGAAATATTCCTTTTGCCGGTTGCGCCAATCAGCCAGTGCCGTAATATCGGCTTCAAGGAAAGAGGTGACGTGCGGCGACACCCGCTTGGACCTTACCATATTGCCGGCGATGATCTTTCTCATACGGTCCATTTCAATTGTTTCATCCTCCGGATCCGCTGAAATTTCGGGTGCACCTGCTTTCGGGTTGTCAGGTGCCGGCTCAAGAGGCAAAAGTAACCTGTCAAGTGATTCATGGTGCTTCCGGTGAATCAGGTATTCATTGATGTCATCACGTGTGACCCTTCCATCCATCCCCGTGCCCCTGATCTCCTTAAGTTCATGTGAAGCCATTCCCCGCTGCTGAGCCAGCATTCGCACAAGAGGGGAAACAAGCAGTTCACCGTGCATGGGAACCGGCGACTCATGTGCCATGTTTTCTGCACCATTGGCAATCTGCTTCATAAAAGCTTCGTCCGACATCTCTTCAGGCAATACTCCATTCTCCTGGTCATCCGAATTTCCTTCCGGAACTGGCGCTCCGTTGCCCGTATCAATAATAGCGATTACCTCACCGACCTTGGGTATCTCCCCTTCATTATATACAAGGCGGGACAGGATGCCTTCCACAGGAGACGGAATCTCCGAATCAACTTTATCAGTTGCCACTTCAAGCAAGGGCTGATCAAATAATACCTTGTCGCCCGGCGATACAAGCCAACGGGTTATCGTAGCTTCAATAATACCTTCTCCCATTGCGGGAAGGGTTAACTTGAATTTATCCATATTCCTTACTGTCATTTACACTAAAGCCGGCTGGGAATCCGGCCTAATTCCCTGAAATTCTTTACTATAATATTTAAATCGTTTATAATCCGAAAATCCTTGGCATAATTAAGGTTCATTTTTTCAGCCATCCCATCTTCCTTTCCCATATACCTGTTTCCATCCATGGGGGTAAGAACGCCGGGCCGGATAACCGGTAACCCCGGATGATCTCCCCCGATTGAACGGAAGTATCCTACCCAGGAATGGATTCCTGTAAGCACGCTGAAAATATTCCGGATAAAGCCTGTACGGTCTTTCACAAAAAGCAGGAGTATGGGACTTATAACAATAAATATTAAAGAAAGTGCAATGTCTACCAATCGTTTTTTTCTCCGGTTTAACTTTCTTGACAGGGTATTAAAATGAAGCACATACAGATCTCCAATAGAATCACTTGAATTACTGCCTATTACGGACAAACTTTCGGGTGGGGCAATTTTAAAATCAACACCCGCATCCGTAAATTTCAGCATGGTAGTAATAATTTTTTGAGAACTTATATCGCCTGCACAAAAGATAAGTTCATCTGCCCTGTTTACCTGCACAATGTCATCAATCTGACCGATGTGTCCAATGAAGCCAGGCAATACCCGGCCTTCCACCGGATCTACATATCCAATAAGTTCGGGGATCACCTGGGTCTGTCGCACAATTGAAAACACCCGGTCGCCTTCCTTCTTGCTGCCGATGATAATGATCCGTTTCTTCCGTGTCCAGGCTTCCAGCTCAAAACTTGACGGAAAAAGAAGGCCCAGCACAAACCGGTTAAAAACAGTAGCCAGCAAGGTCCATCCGGCCCCAAATAAAATAAGGGCCCGGGAAAACCGGAACGTTTCTGGCAGCAAGGCATAGATAAGGAGTATGAAGAGCGACCCCAAAATTAGTCCTTTGATCATGTCGAAAAGCCTTACCGACTTTTCATACCCTGTTGAAAGGAACAAGGATAAAATCCAGGCAAGGATATAAAATGGCACCACCACTTTCATATAAAGGTCAGGATAGGATCCTGACTGCCCAAACAAGTGCATCTCCCACAAGGGCATAATGGTGAGATATCCGGCATAGATCAAGGCTGCATCCAGCAATGGATTGACAATGCCCTTGAAAAATCTTTGCAAAATTGAAAGGCCCGCCCGGAAATATATGGCTGTGTGTATGAAAAATGCATAATACCGTGCGGTGTTCCGGGCAAAATGCTTCTGGGCAAAAAGGATCATTGCATTATAGAAAACGATCACATAATTGATGCTGCCTTTTTTCGTGCTTTCTCCCTTGTAATGGATTATGGTTGTCATCGGAAAATATACATTGCGGAAACCGGATTGTTTTATCCTGTAAGAAATATCGATATCTTCTCCATACATAAAAAAGACTTCATCGAGCAGTCCGGATTTTTCAAGGGCCCTTTTTCTCAGTAGCATAAAGGCACCTGAAATTACATCCACATCATGTATCTTGTCTTTGTTCAGATAGCCAAGGTGATAACGCCCAAAAATTTTCGACCGGGGGAACAAGGAAGAAAAGCCAAAAATCTTGTAAAATGCAACAAGGGGTGTCGGGAGCGACCTTTTCGATTCAGGCAGAAAATTGCCCGCACCATCAATCATTTTGACACCCATGCACCCGATATCGGAAAACAGATCCATATGGCCGATGCACCTGATAAATGTATCTTCCTGTACAAGTGTGTCGGGATTCAACAGCAGGATATACCTGCCGGAAGCAATACGTATAGCCTGGTTATTGGCTTTGGCAAAGCCCAGGTTAATCGTATTGACAATGAGTTTAACATCCGGAAATTTTTCGGCAACCATCTGCACCGACCCATCAGCTGAATTATTGTCAACTACATATATTTCCGAGGCAATATGTTCCGAAGCTTTCTTTACAGAATGCAAACACTGCTCCAGGAAATACTTAACATTATAGCTGACTATGATAACAGAAAGATCCATCCTGATAATGAAAAATCAAAGATAGCATAATTTGAAGAGGACTGATGCACTATGGAACAGTGGGTATGGCCTTTGCGCATTCCATGAGGGCCATACGGCATGCGTTTGTATTTCCGAGTGTGCATGCCTTGTGAAAATAAGGACACGCATTTGATTTTTCATTCAGCCGGTAATACGACATTCCCAAATTAAAATACAAGGCTGAATTGCCTTTTGAATAATCAAGGGTCTTCAGAAAATCAGTAACCGCGGCGGAATAATCATGCAATTCATAATTCACCATAGCCCTGCCATGATAGGCTCCTGCAACGGTATCATTTATTTCAATTGTGGAGGAAAAATCGCTAATGGCGAGATCGTATTCCATCGTGTTCAGATGGGATACTCCCCTTCCCAGATAAAATTTATAGAGATTGGGGGATTTTAATTCAATAGCACGATCAAAATTGTCAAGTGCCCTTTCATATTTCTCCCTGGCATTGTAGATAACCCCCCTCATATAATAAAAATCAGCCTCGGCCGGATACTTCGAAATTGCATCGTCAGCCTCCTTCATCGCTTCCTTATCATTCTTCATGAGAAAAAGAATGTTGATTTGTTTTTGAAGAACAGGTATGCTCCCCGGTGACAGCAATAAGGCTTCCCTGGTTTTATCCAAAGCCATTTCCATTTCATTCCTGTTAATGCAGGCATCCGCCTCCGCAATCAGTGACTGCACTTTTGTATTGTCCTGTGCACGGCTCACGGCCGGTAACACCGTGAAAAACAACAGCAATGTGAACCTGGTTAAGTTTCTCAATGTGAATCAGTTAAATTGTACGGAAGAATCTTTAAAAAATGAAAATACAACAATTAAATAAATTTTGTTGTATGTACATTCAATTATTATACGAGAAGAATTGAATTCGGTCTGTTATTTAACCAGATTTTTAAAGTCGCCCGAAAGAAAACCGTCGGGATTTTTATCGCTGAGCTTGTGATAGTCGAAATAATAAAATTTAGCATCAGCCGCCCCGATTATCACATTATAGCAACGGGCATCGATTTTTGTGCCTTCAGGTCCAACCTTATGTAAAAAAACAACATCGGGATCATTGTCCTTGATTGCCTGCTCTATTTCCTCGGCAGTTACCAGCTTGAACTTGTAGGGATATACTTTTTTGATTTTGGCTTCCGTGTTAACATCCGGTCCTAGCTCCTCTTTCAGCACATAAAATGTCTTATCCTTAATTTCCTGGATATTTTCATTATAATGTTTGAAAACATTTTGTGATACAATTTCCGGATGTTCGCGGATCAGCCTGGCATGATTCTGCATAAAACGAAGTATGATGGCGAGTTTATATGCATATCTGTCTTCGTCCACATTATAATAGGCAAGTGGAACCGAAGCGATATCAGGCATTTCATTCAGCCTGTAATAATCTCCGCCCAGGGATAACTGCAAAAAGCGATATTCGGCATCCGTCTTGTCCTTTTCAAATGTGACCCTCGACATATAGATAAAGGAAAACTGGGGATCAAGCCGTTTTTTATCAAATTCTTTGCTTGATATAAAATCATATTCTGTAATCTTCCACTCCTGCTCCATCACCTTTTTAATAATGGAATTATATTCCATCAAGGGATTATCTTCAAGCACAACGAGTGTTTTGGTTGTAAAAAATGCGGCAATATCCTGCCTGGAGGGAACCACACTTTGAGAGTAACTTGTCAATACTGAGAACAGTATGAAAACAGACAATGCAAAATTTCGGATATTCATCTTATAGCGTATTTTTTGGGAAATATAGTGGATTTCTTTCATTGAACTTGCGCAGGTATAAAAACTTCATCTGTTTTTGTTTTTTGCCGTTCAAAGCGGCAAATTCATCATGCAATTCCGGATCTGCCATGAGCAGAATTTCAATGCTTTTAACATTGTATTCAAGGATATTCCCGGTTTTAAAATCAAGCAGGTATTGTTTCAACTCAGTATTACCCTGGTTTCCATAAGAATACGGGCTATAGGGACTATAAGGATATCCCCCGTATGGATACCCGTAACTGCTGTAATAGGGGCTCCCATAATTGTCGTAAGTGGTCAGACTGGCAACAAAATGGCAGATGCTGCCGACAATGGTGATCCTGTAATAATCATTGTTTACGTTAACATAAAGCACTCCGTTCCTCGAATAACCCCAAAGATTTTTTGTACTGATTTCCTGCTTTGAACCCAGGTTATCAAACAAATCAATTTTTTTCTCCTTGAGGATCAGATCATAAAAATCAGGATCATCATAGGGGATGGAAGTGATGATCTGAGATTTTAAAATCGGCCGGTTCAATTTTACCTGCCCGAAGTTTAAAAAAACTCCTTCCTCAAATTTAAAACCGGGGGTATATTTAACCAGGGTGGAAGAATCATCCTGCGAAAACACCGGAAACACCATACCGGATAATAACAGGAAAATACACAATCCGGCATACCGGATTATGGCTCTGATGACCAATCCCGGCTCAACCCGGCCAAAATTCTTGGTTGTTTGCATAAATACAATTTAAGAAACATTTACCGATTAAAAAACGTATGTACAAAAGTACGCATGTCAAAGAAGATTTCAAAAATCGAGCCAAGACTTCGTCAATTTAAGGATCGCTTAACAGACCCTCTTTATTTCGCAAAAATTTTAGTATATTTAACTTCGGTATCAAGATATTCCGGAAAGTCAATTAACTTCCAAATTTAACCTGATGAATCCATTATACATTTTTCTTGAACGATTAACCAAAAAACTCGAACTTCAGGCCGATCTTGATGTAGTAAATAAATTGCTCATTGTTTATTTTGTTAATGTTACGGGAATTGCAATCAATCTTTTTTTTGCCATAATTGCATTAACTGACGGAAATAACCCTCTGTCCTTTTTTCTGTTTTCCACCTCCTTTGCCCTGATACTCACCCTTGCCTTCTTTCATTTCACCCGTAAACAAAGGCTTAGTAAAATAATTCTTACCCTGATCACCGCCTTTTCATTTCTTTATTTATTGCATACCGGGGGGACAGAAGGAACCGGGCACATCTGGATCCTGCTTTTTCCGATATTTTCCATACCTCTTTTCGGAATCAGGAGGGGAAATGTGGCATCCTTCCTGTTTTTTCTGGTGGTGGTACTTTATCTCGTTTTTCAACCCCGGCTGCACGCATTGCATCCGTATAATTTCGCATATGCGGTGAGACTGGTTGGTGCTTATACCGCAGTGCACCTCCTGGTATACCTCAATGAATATCTCCGTTTCCATAATTATCATGTTATGGAACGAAGCATCATTGAATCCAAGAATGAAACCCGGCAAAAGGATGATTTCCTGTCAAAACTTTCTCATCAGATCAGGACTCCTCTTAATAATCTTACGGTTGTTTCAAACCTTGTGAACAAGTCAAAACTCGATTCTGAGCACCGCGATCTGTTTGATACCATATTGGCTTCCACTATTAATCTTATCAATGTTGTCAATAACATCGTGAAAGTTTCAGAGGTGAAAATTGAAAAAGAATTGAGCAGCCAGGTAAATTTTGACCTTCATTCTTCCATCGATAATACACTAAAATTATTCAGGGATCAGCATAAAGACAGGTTGGATATAAATCTCCAGGTTTCAAGGGCAATCAGAACAACTTATCTTGGAGACCCCATCCGTGTCAAGCAAATATTTTTAAATATTATTGAAAACATCATAAAGGCTAATCCAACCGGAAAACTATTCATTACTATCGGGATAGATGTGACCGAAGACCATGATTCCTACTCGACTCTGTTGTTTGAAATACATTGTCCACAGCTTCAGCTCGAATCGGATGATTATGGAAATTATTACACCCGTGCAGGCACGGATCTTATTAAGGACGGCTCCTATCAACCCGAGGATTATTTTATTGACTTCACTATAGCAAAAAAAATAATCGAATATCACGGGGGTGAATTTAAAATTGTATCCGGAGAGGATGAAACAACACTGACTTTTGGATTTGTTCTGAAAAAAGGCTCTGTAGGCATACAAAAACCGGAATCGGAAAAGGAATCCGCCCAGTTTGTGCAGGCAAAGGTGAGGGTGGAGCTAAAAAATGCCAATATATTGCTGGTTGAGGATAATGCAATAAATCAAAAGATCATCATTCTGAGCCTTAAAAACATAGTCAAAAATATCGATATTGCCAATAATGGCAAAGATGCTCTCGACAAATTTGGCACTTCAAAATATGATCTGATCCTTATGGACATCCAAATGCCGGTAATAAACGGGATAGTGGCCACAAAGAAAATCCGTGAACTGGAGGCTACCTCCAACACCCAGACACCCATCATCGCTATCACTGCAAATGCCTTGTCGGGCGATAAGGAAACCTGCCTTGCCGCCGGTATGAATGATTATATCAGCAAGCCTTTCCAGGTAGAGGTGCTGGTGAATAAGATGAAAGCCCTTCTTGAAAACTGAAGAGAATTATGAATTATGAATTATGAATTATGAATTATGAATTATGAATGAGTGACGCGTCAGCCATTCATAATTTATAATTCATAATTTATACTTTCTAAAAATCAATCTTTATCCCAATAACCAGTATATCATCCACCTGCTCCTGCTGGCCACGCCATTCCATAACATTGTTTTCAAGTATCTCGTGTTGCTTGTCCATGGGCAGGCGGTGAAGATTAAGCAACAGGTGCCTGAAACGGCGGTATTTGTATTTTTTGCCATCGGGTCCGCCGAACTGGTCGGCAAAACCATCAGAGAATATATAAATAATATCGCCCTGCTGAATTGGGATCAGATGGTTCTTAAAGGTTTGTTCCTTAAAGTTGGTTTCATCCAGTCCAATTGCAAACCTGTCGCCTTTTATCTCGGTAATTTTGTTATCCCTTATTAGGTATAGCGGGTTAAAAGCGCCTGCAAACTCGAGGATCATGTTTTTTTTGTCAATTGAACAAAAGGCCACATCCATTCCATCGCGCAATACCACATTGTCAACGTCCTTGAATATCACGTGAAAATCCTCGTTGAGACGATTCAGAATATCAGACGGCCTTGAAAGTCCTTCCATATTGGTGATCTTCCGGAATAATTCAAATCCGATGATCGACATGAAAGCACCCGGAACGCCATGCCCCGTGCAATCCACAGCCGCCACAAATATTTTATCGCCCAGTTTGTTTATCCAATAAAAATCTCCGCTTACAATGTCCTTTGGCATATACAAGACAAAAGAGGATGGAAAAACCGATTTGAAAAGACGGTAAGGGGGAAGCATGGCTGTTTGAATGCGCTTTGCATAATTAATGCTGTCCGTAATGCTCTTGTTTTTAAGGGTAAGTTCTTCTTTTTGCAGCATGATCTGGCGGGCAAACATTTCACGTTCCTGGTTTTCTCTGCTCAGGTTAAAAAACCGCCGGGTTATTAACCTGAAGACAAGAAGGACAAGCAGAAGACCAATAATTAAATAAATTATCAAGGCCGTTCTTGACCTCCATTTTGGACCCTCCACCAGGATCACCAGGGATGTCACCGGATTATTTCCCACCGTCAGAGCGTCTGTACCCGTAACACGAAATATATGTTTACCGGGATTGAGATGATCCATTACAATGTAATTCTGGGATCCCATGGAATGCCAGATGGCCTTCTCCCCTGTCTTTTCAAGAGAATATCTGTACCTGTTAATTTCCGGTCTTGAAAGATTTGCCGAAGCAACATCTATACGCACGGGCTTTCTTTTCCAGGGTATAACCAGAGTGTCAGACAAGTTATAATAGATCCTTTCATTTTGAGGTTCCTCTTCTATGAACCGGAAACCTGTAATTATGGCCTTAAAATTTTGTTCTGTAGTCAGAATTGCATCCGGATTGATTTCGGATAAACCCATATTGCCACCCAGGTAAATTTTGCCGTTTTTTCCCGAGCATATGGAAGTGTAGGACGAACTCATAAGTCCTTCCCGCTGATCAAAGAACAAAACGGATTCCGAATTGTGGATCAACACAAACAGTCCATTACCAGAACAGATCCATAAATTACCCGAGTGATCAATGGCCAGGGCATTAAATTCAGCACGAAGCAAAGCAGGATCATTCAAAGCCACTGTAAATTCACGTGTAGAAATTTCAAAGTGGTAGACACCCATTGAAGTTCCGATCAAAAAAACCCGGGATGATTCAGGAACTATGGTATAAACCTTTTTATGTTCGGTATTTAAAAAGGTTTTATCATAGGGAGTAAATAAATAGAAGTTTCCATGCTCAGGGTCAAAATAAAGCAGACCGCGGGCGGTGGCCAGCCAAAGCTTGCCATTTATATCCTTTTCTATGTCAAAGACAGGACCTATGGTAATGCGCTGGTTATCATAATGCAAGTTTTCAATGGCAGTATGCTTTGCGGAATCCAAACGCACTTTCTGCAGACCATCAGAAGTCCCGATCCAGAGAACCGGTCCGTCATATAGCATACAATTCAACGTCTTTTGAAGCAGCAGGTCTTTTTTTATAAACGAATATCGTGAAGAAAATTTTATCCTGCCTTGATGAAGGGGATTGAATATTTCAAGTTCATGTTCGGAAAGTGCAATATATTCTGTTTCATTAAACGGATAGAAGCCCTTGATGAGAGTGTTATCAAGCGTTTTGAAGTTTCTTCTTGTAACATTCACCGGGTCAAATACATCATAAGAATTATCCCCATAACCGATAAATATTGTAGTGCCTGGTCCGTTCGATATGGCGGTGATGCGGTCAACCGGAAGGGTAAGTCCGGCGCTGTGTGTGGAAAAATTTCGCAAAGGGAGCCTTGATGTTCTTAATTTCACAATTCCGCCGGAAGCACCTCCCCAGATTACCCCGTTTCCATCAATGGCAAAAGTTTTGATGACACCATTGGCAGGCTGTGTAATTCGGCTAAAAACATTCTTTGATTCATTGTAAGAGAATAATCCGGCCGCAGTAGCAAGGATCAGAACACCGTCCGGATTCTGACCTATGTCAGTGATCATGTTTTCTTGCTGGCCTGAAGATTTACCGGCCGGAAAATAACCATCAAAATCATAATCCACCTGGTCGAACCGGTTAAGCCCATTTTCAGTTCCAATCCATAAAGTGTTTTGAGCATCCAGAAACAGACAATTTACCCTGTGATCGGTCATCACACCCTGGGCGCTCTGCTGCATAAATTCAGTAAATGAACGTTGCTGACGGTCAAAAAACAGGATTCCTTGCGTTGTACCGATCCATAAGTTGCCATTGATATCCGGCATTAGGCAGGTTGTGACGAAAACAGATTGCTGCAAAGGCTGCGGGAGGGTATAATATTGGTTCGCACGGCCGGGACTGACAGATATCAGCAAGCTGTCTGAAAGCACCCATACACTGCCATCATTTACGGGATATATATCCCGGGGTATAAATTTTCCGGAAGTCTTCTGGTCAGGCCGGTATAAGGGATAATAAGCGATTTCCCCAGTGTTTAAAAGCATCTGGTTTAATCCTTCACCCGCTAATATCCAAAGATTTCCCTGGATGTCTTTTCTTATAGTCCTGATCTGCTGGTCATTTGGTAACCGCTGATTATTTTTCAGCAACGGAAACTGAACAAAATTATATCCGTCATAACGGTTGAGTTCGGCCTGGGTAGCGGTCCACAGGTATCCGGTATTATCGAAGACCAGGGAGTTAACCTCCTTTTTGGATACACTATTTGCAAATGGAACAAATTCAGGAGGAAGATAGGATTGACCTTCCAACGGCCTGATTAACTGTAATATGAAAATTAAGATATAAAAGCGGTAATATGGCATCCGCAGCGCAGTTTACATTGATTAAAACAAACTAATTTAATCAACATAATCCGAACTAACAAAATGATGGTAAAAATTAAAATTATTCATCACCGGGATTCTCTCCCCGCGCAATTCTTTCCAGCATTACTGTGGTCACCGATTTCGGCCTTTCGAGCGGATAACCGAGTGCCCTGTCCCATATGATATTGGCACATATACCTATTGCCCTTCCAATTCCGAACAATACAGTATAAAAATCATATTCCGTTACCCCGTAATGCCATTGGATAACTCCCGAGTGTGCATCCACATTGGGCCACGGATTCTTTGCCCTGCCCTGTTCCTTAAGGATAGGAGGTACTATCCTGTACAGCATATCAACATATTTAAAGATAGGATCATCGGAAATATACTTAAGGGCAAATTCACGCTGTATCATGTAACGAGGGTCAGTAATCCTTAATACAGCATGACCGAAACCCGGAATAACCTGGCCGCTGTTTAGCAGATCCCAGACGAATTGTTTCATTTCTCCTTCCGTAGGCACCTTACCTCCCATTTTTTCCATAATCTCATGAAGCCAGCGCAATACCTCCTGGTTTGCAAGTCCATGGAGTGGTCCCGCCAATCCGTTGATCATTGAAGAAATGGACAGGTAAATATCCGACAGGGTACTTGCTACAAGATGGCCGGTATGAGCACTTACGTTTCCGCTTTCATGATCGCTGTGCAGAATAAAATGCATGCGTGAAACGTCATCATAAGGTTTTCCGATTCCAATCATCTGTGCAAAATTTGCACCCATGTCGAGATTGGGATCTGAAATTATTTTCTTGCCTCCCTTATAAACCTTGGAATAAATGTAGGCTCCGATTTCCGGTAGTTTTGCAAGAAGTCCAATGGCATCCTCATAGGTAGGTTCCCAATAGTCGAGTTTATTGAGCCCGCTGAAATATTTCCGGTTAAAGAAAGATTCGCGGTGCATCGTAAGGATGGCTGTCGAAAATATGGTCATCGGATGGCTTCCTCCCGGAAAAGCATCAATAACATCATATACATAGTTGGGAACAATATGCCTTTTCTTAAACTCATCCAGTACATCGGCGATATTGCTTTCGGTTGGAAGATCGCCCGTCAGCAAAAGATAAATAATGCCTTCCACATAAGGCATTTCAGACCCTTTAGGTTTAGGAAGTTTGCTGAACAGTTCAGGGAGAGTATAATCACGATAACGGATTCCTTCATTTGGATCGAGGTAGGAGATATCGGTGACCAGGCATTTCAGATCTCGCATACCACCGATCAGTTTGCTGATAGTAACGGTATCCACTACTACATCGCCATATTCGTCGAGAAGGTTTTTAACTCTTGGCCGCCAGGCCTGAATTTTCTCATAGAGCGTTTCTTTTAATCCGGGCATAATGAAAATTATGAGTGAGAAATTATTACGAATTATGAATTATGAATTATAAATTATAAATGATGAATTATAAGGCATAACATAAATAGGTAACAGTATTTGAGAAATGTTGTTTAGATTTTTGAGGAATAAGTTAGATATAAAATAGTAAACCACCAAATTAGGGACGAGGGACGAGGGACGAGGGACGAGGGACGAGGGACGAGGGACGAGGGACGAGGGACGAGGGACGAGGGACGAGGGACGAGGGACGAGGGACGAGGGACGAGGGACGAGGGACGGACGATGAACAATGAAGAGGTAAAAACTAAAAGATAAAAACTAAAAGTGGCGGCAACCGCAATTTCAGATAGCCTTGAATATTGTTCATTGTGCGTAGAGCATTAATTATAGAAACAAGAAGTTGTGATCCACTAATACAATAACGGTAATTGAGTTTTTACCGGTAATACTTCAGTCACCCGTCACCCGTCACCCGTCACCAGTTATAAAAAAACCCCCTGATTTCTCAGGAGGTTTATGTAAAGGAAATATATGTCTTCCTTACTTCTTATATCCGTAAATTGCCAGGGGACCCAGTTCCTCCTCAATGCGAAGCAGCTGGTTATATTTGGCCATCCGGTCGGAACGGCTCAGCGAACCGGTTTTAATTTGTCCTGAATTTGTAGCTACAGCGATATCAGCGATCGTTGCATCTTCGGTTTCGCCCGAGCGGTGGGAAGTCACTGTCGTATATCCTGCCCTGTGAGCCATTTCAATAGCATCCAGGGTTTCGGTAAGACTTCCGATCTGGTTCACCTTGATCAGGATGGAGTTGGCGCAACCCATGTCAATTCCCTTTTTCAGGAAATCAACATTGGTAACAAAAACATCATCTCCAACCAGCTGGCATTTGCTGCCCAGTTTGTCCGTCAGTAATTTCCAGCCATCCCAGTCGTTTTCCGACATGCCGTCCTCGACAGAATCGATCGGGTATTTGTTCACCAGTTGTTCAATGAAGGAAACCTGTTCGGCAGAAGACCTTACAACACCGCTTTTTCCTTCAAATTTGGTATAATCGTATTTTCCGTTTACATAAAATTCCGATGCGGCACAGTCAAGGGCAATTGAAACATCCCCACCGTCTGCTGCACGGCCCGGTTTATATCCGGCGGCTTTGATTGCCGTTATGATTGATTCCAGGGCATCTTCGGTTCCCTTCAGTGTGGGAGCAAATCCGCCTTCATCTCCAACAGCAGTGCTAAGACCGCGCTCCTTCAAAACTTTCTTTAGCGAATGAAATACCTCGGCGCCCATCCGTAAACCTTCACGAAAACTGGGAGCACCAATGGGCCGGATCATAAACTCCTGGAAAGCGATGGGTGAATCGCTGTGGGATCCGCCGTTAATAATATTCATCATTGGAACAGGCAATACTTTTGCATTTATCCCTCCGATGTACCGGTAAAGGGGCAGGTCATGAAACAAGGATGCAGCTTTGGCCACCGCGAGGGAAACGCCCAGAATGGCATTTGCTCCAAGTTTGCTTTTGGTTTTGGTGCCATCGAGGTCAATCATCTTTTTATCAATGGCTACCTGGTCAAAAGCGCTCATTCCGATAACTTCCTTGGCTATAATCTTATTCACATTGTCAACCGCTTTCAAAACGCCCTTTCCAAGGTATCTTTTTTTGTCGCCGTCACGTAATTCAAGGGCTTCGTTTTCGCCGGTGGATGCTCCCGAGGGAACAGCGGCACGGCCAACAAAGCCGCTTTCAAGTGTTACTTCTACCTCGATGGTTGGATTTCCCCTCGAATCGAGTATTTCACGTGCATGAACATGTGCAATTTGTCCCATAATATTTGTTGATTTATTGATTTGTTGATTTATTGATTTGATGATTTATTGATTTGCTTCGCCCGCCATAGCTTTAGCGAAGGCGGGATGATTTGCTGATTTGTCCGTGGGTTGCACCCACGGTTATTCAGATTTGACCCTTCGGGGTCCTAGCTGCTCCGGAAATGCTCGCCTCTCCCTTCTACCTACAGGCAATCCCTAAAAGGATTTTTCCATCTTGGCTCTCGTCACTCGTCACTTGTCACTAAACTAACAGGGGATAAAGATATTGAAAATCCTTATCCCCTGATAATATGAACGAATATAAAAAATATTGTTATTCCTTTGGCTCGGGTTCAGCTGGTGCTGCTGCTTCAGGCTCAGCATTTTCAGGTTTTGCCGGTGCTTTTTTCTCCTTTGCCGGAACTTTTGCTTCTGCTTTTACCTTTTTAGGAGCTTCGCCTTCGGTTTTCTTTTTGGCACCCCTGCGGCTGCGTTTACCGGTTTTAGTCTCAGCTGCACCTGCTGTTGCCAGCATGGCTTCATTGAAATCAACCAATTCAATATAGCAGATTTCAGCGGCATCACCAAGCCGTGTTCCCAGCTTGAGTATGCGGGTATAGCCACCCTGACGGTCAGCAATCTTTGGGGATACCTCCCGGAAAAGTTCTGTCACCGCGTGTTTATCCTGCAGATAATTGAATACCAGGCGACGGGAATTCGTCGTATCCTCCTTTGATGTAGTGAGAATCGGTTCAATAAATCCACGCAACGCTTTCGCCTTGGCTGTCGTTGTTTTAATGCGCTTATTCATGATCAGTGAAATAGCCATATTCGACAACATGGATTTTCGATGAGCGCTCTTCCGTCCTAAATTATTGTTCTTATCGTTGTGTCGCATTGTGATCCGTGTAATTAATTCAAATTTTACAAATATTCCATTCTGAATTTTAATCCCTGTCGAGTTTGTATTTTGCTATATCCATACCAAAAGACAGGTTCATGGTCTCAAGCAATTCATCAAGCTCAGTAAGTGATTTCTTTCCGAAATTTCTGAATTTCAATAAATCATTTTTATTGAATTTTACAAGGTCCCCTAAAGATTCCACTTCAGCTGCCTTGAGGCAATTCAGGGCTCTAACTGACAGATCTAAGTCTACCAGTTTGGTTTTGAGCAACTGACGCATGTGCAGAACTTCTTCATCAAATTCTTCGTTTGCTGCGCGTTCTTCTGAATCCAGCGTTATCTTTTCATCCGAGAAAAGCATGAAATGATAGATCAGGATCTTAGCGGCTTCCTTTAACGCATCCTTTGGATGTATGGAACCATCGGTGAGGATTTCAATTAACAGTTTTTCATAGTCCGTCTTTTGTTCTACCCTGTAGTTCTCAACCGAAAACTTCACATTCTTTATCGGTGTGAAAATGGAATCGATGGGTATCAATCCGAATTCGGCATCAAATGGTTTGTTTTCCTCAGCAGGAACATATCCCCTGCCTTTGTTGACGTGAAATTCCATATGGATTTCGACATCTTTTTCCATGTTACAGATAATCAGTTCGGGGTTCAATACCTCGAAACTGCTTAGGAAACGGTTTAAATCCCCTGCTTTAAAAACAGTCTGGTCCGAAAAGGTAACCACGATCTTTTCATCATTCACATCATCCACCAACTTTTTGAAACGGATCTGTTTAAGATTAAGGATAATCTCAACTACATCTTCAATAACGCCGGTTAGAGTGCCGAATTCATGTTCAACACCGTCGATCTTGATAGCTGTGATTGCATGACCCTCGAGTGATGACAACAAAATCCTGCGCAGGGCATTTCCAATGGAGATACCATAACCAGGTTCAAGCGGACGAAATTCGAATTTACCGAACTTATCGTCCGATTCTATCATGATCACCTTATCGGGCTTCTGAAAAGCTAATATGGCCATATTTTAAAAATTACTTTATTTAGAATACAATTCAACGATCAATTGTTCTTTGATTGTTTCGGGAATCTGATCACGTTCAGGACGGTTGATGAATTTACCGCTTAAGGAAGCGGAATCCCATTCCAACCACGAAACATTCGCCCTGCGTGAACCCAGAGAGTTTTGAATTACTTCAAGCGACTTTGATTTTTCACGGACGCCGACAACATCTCCGGGTTTTACTGAAAACGAAGGGATATTTACTACCTGTCCGTTTACCGTAATATGCCGGTGTGTAACCAGCTGCCTGGCGCCAGACCGGGTGGGTGAAACTCCCAGCCGGAACATTACATTGTCGAGCCTTGATTCAAGTAACTGAAGCAGTACTTCCCCGGTTACGCCTTTACTGCGCTGTGCCTTTGCAAACAGATTTGCAAATTGCTTTTCCAAAATGCCATAGGTGTATTTGGCCTTCTGTTTTTCGCGCAGCTGGATCCCGTATTCCGAGAGCTTTCTTCTTTTTTTGTTCGCTCCGTGCTGTCCGGGAGGATAATTTTTCTTATCGTAATTTTTATCCGGTCCGTAAATTGCGTCACCGAACTTTCTGGCTATTCTAGTTTTAGGTCCAGTATATCGTGCCATTGTTGATATTTAAATTTAAATCTCGATTATATATTCATTGTAGTTATACTCTTCTTCTTCCGGGAGCACGGCAACCATTGTGGGGTAAAGGCGTAACGTCCACAATTTCCGTAACCTCGATACCCGCGGTATGGATGGTACGTATAGCGGATTCTCTTCCTGCACCCGGCCCTTTTACAAAGGCTTTCACCTTGCGCAAACCCAGATCAAATGCGGTTTTAGCACATTCGGAAGCTGCAACCTGAGCGGCATAGGGCGTGTTTTTCTTTGAACCTTTAAATCCCATCTTGCCCGCAGATGCCCAGGATATAACCTGGCCCTGGCTATTGGTGATTGAAATAATAATGTTGTTGAATGAAGCATGTACATGTGCCTGACCCACAGGATCAACCTTAACAACTTTCTTCTTTGTAACTCCAGCTTTCTTTGCCATAATTTAATCCTTATTTGGTAGCCTTCTTTTTATTTGCAACTGTCTTACGTCTTCCTTTACGGGTACGGGCATTGTTCTTTGTACTCTGACCCCTGGTCGGAAGTCCAAGCCTGTGCCGGATTCCCCGGTAGCATCCAATGTCCATCAGGCGTTTTATGTTCAGCTGTACCTGGGAGCGCAGTTCACCTTCCACCTTGAAATTTTCATTGATGATCTTCCTGATCATGCTTACCTGATCATCAGTCCAATCCTTAACCTTCACATCCCTGTCAACTCCTGCTTTTTCCAGAATTTTCTGGGCATTGCTCCTTCCTAACCCGAAAATGTAAGTCAGGCCTATTTCGCCCCGCTTATTCTTTGGTAAATCAACACCAACGATTCTAGCCATAATTGTATTTATATTTAAAATTTTACTTCAATGATCAGCCCTGACGCTGTTTATACTTCGGATTCTTTTTGTTAATCACGTATAATCGTCCTTTCCTGCGGACTATTTTACAGTCGTCTGTGCGCTTTTTAACGGATGCTTTTACTTTCATGATGATCAGTTCAATTATTTGTACCTGAATGTAATTCTACCTTTTGTAAGATCATATGGTGACATTTCAACCCTCACTTTATCGCCGGGAAGGATCTTAATATAGTGCATCCTCATTTTTCCGGAGATGTGTGCCGTAATTACGTGCCCGTTCTGCAGTTCCACCCGGAACATAGCATTCGAAAGGGCTTCGCGAATTACGCCATCCTGTTCAATTGAAGGCTGTTTAGACATATAATGATCGGCTCAATTTTTAAAATTTATAAATTTCTTCAATGTAATCAAAAGTCGAAAGCACGTCTGCTCCATTCTTGCCAATTGCCACGCAAAGCTCAAAATGAGCTGAAGGAAGCTTATCCGCCGTTTGAATGGTCCAGCCGTCGGAGTCCTGCACTATCTCTCTCCTGCCCATGTTGATCATAGGCTCGATGCAGACAACCATACCCTGCTGTAATCTCACGCCATGCCCTCTTTTTCCATAATTCGGAACCTCAGGCGCTTCGTGAAGGCCTTTTCCGATGCCATGGCCCACCATCTCCCGCACTACGGAGAATCGTTGTTTTTCACAATGTTCCTGAACCGCATTGCCGATATCTCCGATCCGTTTCCCTTCCGTGGCCTGCTCAATACCTTTGTACAAAGCCTCCCGGGTTGTGTTCAACAGCAACCGTATCCTTTCAGAGACAGCTCCCACAGCAAAAGTATAGGCTGAGTCACCAAAGTATCCCTGGTGCAGCACACCACAATCAACCGACACAATGTCTCCATCCTTCAAAACGTGGGAAGATGGAATTCCATGCACAACCTGTTGATTTATCGAGGTACACAGTGTTTTCGGGTATCCGTGGTATCCCAGGAATCCCGGTTCAGCACCATTATCCCGGATAAATTCTTCGGCTATCGCATCAAGTTCCAGCGTTGAAATACCAGGGGCAATTTTTTTGGCTACTTCGGCTAATGCCTTGGAAACCAGTAAATTACTTTCCCTTAGTAATTCAATTTCTTCCGCTGTTTTATAGGTTATCATCAAAGAACGTCAATCTATATTTTTAAATAGAGGAGCCGTAACCGCCTGCCCTACCTTTAACTCTTCCTGATTTCATCAGTCCGTCATAATGCCGCATCAGCAAATGACTCTCGATCTGCTGTAACGTATCCAGCACAACACCTACAAGGATCAGCAAAGATGTGCCCCCAAAGAACTGGGAAAAATTCGGCTCGATACCCAGCAAATGCGCAAAAGCAGGCATGATGGCTATCAAAGCAAGGAACAATGATCCCGGCAATGTGATCCTCGACATGATCGAATCGATAAATTCCGATGTTTTCTTTCCGGGTTTAACGCCGGGAATAAAACCCCCGTTTTTCTTCATATCTTCTGCCATTTGTGTAGGGTTCATGATAATGGCAGTGTAAAAGTACGTAAAAACTACGATCAAAAATGCAAAAGTCACATTATACCAAACACTTGTATACCGCGAAAAGGTAGCCACAAACCTTGACATAGCCTCTCCGCCTGTTCCGTAGCGTGCAAAAGATAATGGAAGGAACATGATCGCCTGGGCAAAAATGATAGGCATTACGCCGGCAGCATTCACTTTCAGAGGAATGTACTGCCTTACGCCGCCATACTGTTTATTGCCGACAATGCGTTTTGCATATTGCACCGGTATTCGCCGGGTACCCTGCACAAGAAGTATGCTCATCACAAACACAAAGAAAAGGAATATGATTTCTACCAGAAAAGCAACGAGTCCTCCCTGTCCGTTTAACCGTTGAGCAAGTTCAGTGGAAAGTGCAAAAGGCAGTCTTGCAATAATACCGATCATAATGATCAGGGATATACCGTTTCCGATTCCCTTATCGGTGATCCGTTCACCCAGCCACATCACGAATATGGTGCCTGCGGTAAGAATGATAATGGACGAGAAAAGAAAAAGTGACGGAGCCATGATCTTGGCCTGCGCCGGTATCTGTGTAAGGTAAGCCGGGGCCTGCAATATAAGCACCAGCACAGTAAGGTATCGTGTAATCTGGTTCATCTTTCTGCGGCCGCTTTCACCCTCTTTCTGCATACGCTGAAAATAAGGCACCGCAATGGTCAGCAACTGGATAATAATGGAAGCTGAGATGTAGGGCATAATACCAAGGGCAAAAATAGATGCCTTGGAAAAAGCCCCTCCTGAAAACATATCGAGTAAACCGAGAACACCCTGGGATGTGCGAGCGGAAAAAGCCTCAAGCGCAGTGGGATCAACACCGGGCAATACGACCTTGGAACCGAGACGATAGATGAGAATAATCATCAGGGTAAAAAGGATCCTTGAACGGAGTTCCTCGATTTTATAAATATTCTTTAAAGTCTGAATGAATGATTTCATGAGAATTTCAGATTATTGTTGCCGTTCCTTGTAAAGCTTCAATAGCTGCTTTTGCCGACTTTGAAAATGCATGGGCCTGCACATCCAGTTTGGATGTGAGTTTACCATTGCCCAGAATTTTAACAAGGTCTTTTTTGGCGATCAACCCATGTTCCAACAAAGTATCCACATTAATAACAGTCAGGCTTCTTGATTCGGCCAGTGATTGCAAAGTAGAAATGTTAATGCCCTTGTATTCTTTCCGGTTGATATTTGTAAAACCGAACTTGGGAACCCTGCGTTGCAGAGGCATCTGGCCTCCTTCAAAACCCATCTTGGTTTTGTAGCCCGCTCTTGACTGGCCGCCCTTATGTCCTTTGGTAGAAGTTCCGCCTCTGCCGGAGCCCTGGCCCCTTCCGATGCGTTTTTCTTTTTTAATCGACCCCTTGGCGGGTTTTAAACTGCTCAGATCCATAATAATTTCAGTATCTTAAAGTTAAATTTCAGTTACTTCCAGTAAATGTCTTACTTTATTTACCATACCCAAAACCTGCGGTGTAGCTTCATGCTCCACCGTGGCATGCATTTTTTTCAGTCCCAGTGCATCAAGATTCAGTTTTTGTCTCTTGGTGCAGTGAATCCTGCTTCTTACCTGTGTAATTTTAATTGTAGCCATTGGTAATATATAATCTAGCATTAACCGTTAAATACCTTTGAAATGCTCACATTGCGGTGTTGTGCAATTGTATAAGCGTCACGCAAGAGCAGCAAGGCATTGAATGTAGCCTTGACAAGGTTATGCGGATTTGATGATCCCTTGCTCTTGGCAAGTACGTCATGTATGCCTACACTTTCAAGAACTGCACGCATAGCACCTCCTGCTTTTACACCTGTACCGCTTGATGCAGGCTTGAGAAATACCTGTGCGCCGCCGTATTTGGCAAGCTGTTCGTGGGGAATCGTTCCTTTAAAAACAGGAACTTTTATCAGGTTCTTCTTGGCATCTTCAACACCTTTGGCAATGGCGGTGGTTACTTCGTTTGCTTTACCGAGGCCATATCCGACAATACCATCTTCGTTGCCAACCACAACAATGGCTGAAAAGCTGAAGGTTCGACCGCCCTTGGTTACCTTGGTCACACGTTGTATACTAACCAGACGATCTTTGAGATCAAGGTCCGTAGTTTTTACTCTTCGAATGCTTACGTTTGACATAATTTATTAGAATTTAAGTCCACCTTCTCGTACCGCTTCAGCCAGAGCCTTGACTCTACCGTGGTATAAATAACCATTACGGTCAAAAACCACTGTCTGGATGCCGCTGCTTTTTGATTTTTCGGCAGCCAGTTTTCCAACCAGTTTAGCCTGTTCTATCTTATTTATCCCTGTCTTCTCCGCAATTTCTTTATCGCGTGAGGAAACGGATAACAGGGTTTTTCCTTGGTCATCGTCAATAAACTGGACATAAATCCCCTTATTGCTTCTGAACACCGACAATCTCGGAACATCCTTTGTTCCGTAAATATCCTTGCGGATACGCATTTTGATCCTGCTTCTTCGTTCTAATTTAGTCAAAGCCATACTTCAGTTATTTTTGATATTATTTGGCTGTTGCCGATTTACCCGCCTTCTTTCTCAGTACTTCGCCCACAAATTTAATACCCTTGCCTTTGTAAGGTTCCGGTGCGCGGAATGACCTGATCTTGGCTGCCACCTGGCCTATAAGCTGTTTATCGCTGCTGTTAAGCGTGATGATGGGATTGCTGCGTCGTTCCGTCTTCGTTTCCAGTTTTACTTCAACCGGAACCATGAAATGAATATCATGGGAATAGCCGAGACTTAATTCGAGAATCTGTCCTTTTGCTTCTGCCTTGTATCCTACGCCCACCACTTCAAGCTGAATTGTATATCCGTTGGATACACCATTCACCATGTTATTGATCAGTGCGCGATAAAGGCCATGCAATGCTTTGTGCCTTTTTTGCTCGGTGGGTCTTGCAACGATGATTTCATCGCCATTGATTTCCACTTTGATATCCGGATCAACCGCCTGGAAAAGTTCGCCTTTGGGACCTTTCACCGTAACGGTGTTATCGGGTTTTACCGTCAGGCTTACGCCCTGTGGCAATTTGATCGGGAGTTTTCCTACTCGTGACATTTACTTATCCTCCGTTAATAAACGTAACACAATACTTCGCCGCCTACACTCAGGTTACGGGCTTCTTTATCCGTCATCACACCCTTGGATGTGGAGACGATGGCAATACCCAGTCCGTTCAGAACCCTGGGAAGGTCTTCATGACCTACATATTTCCGTAAGCCGGGTGAACTAACCCGCTTCAGGGAACGGATGGCAGGTTGCCGGGTTTCAGGATGGTATTTCAGGGCAATCTTTATTGTTCCCTGTATTTCATCATCCACGAATTTGTAATTCAGAATATAACCCTTATCAAATAAGATTTTGGTTAAGTTCCTTTTCAAATTCGAAGAAGGAATTTCTACCACTTTATGACGGGCGGAAATTGCATTCCGTAATCTGGTTAAGTAATCTGCTATCGGATCTGTCATTTTCTTAATTTTTTCTCTTGATTCACCTCTAATTACCAGCTGGCTTTTTTAACTCCGGGGATCAATCCCTTGGAAGCAAGCTCCCTGAAAACAATCCTGCTTACGCCAAACTGACGCATATATCCCTTGGGTCTGCCGGTCAGCTTGCAACGGTTGTGCAAACGGATGGGACTTGAATTCCGGGGGATCCGGCTGAGTTCCTGGAAATCTCCTTCAGCCTTTAATTTTGCCCTCTTTGCGGCAAATTTTTCAACAAGCTTTTTACGCTTTGCTTCGCGGGCCTTCAATGATTCTTTAGCCATATGAACTAGTTCTTTTTGATATTTTTAAATGGTAACCCGAATTCACGCAGGAGTGCAAATGCTTCTTCATCTGAATTTGCAGATGTAACGAAGGTGATTTCCATTCCCAGGATCTTACTGATCTTGTCAATATCCACTTCCGGGAAGATGATCTGTTCTGTAATCCCAAGTGTATAATTTCCCCGGCCGTCGAACTTCGTGCTAATCCCCTTGAAGTCGCGGATACGCGGCAGGGCTACACTGACAAGCCTGTCAAGAAATTCATACATTGTATTCCGCCGGAGGGTCACTTTCACGCCAATCGGCATCTTCCGCCGGAGCTTGAAATTGGATATGTCCTTCTTCGACATGGTCTGAATTGATTTCTGTCCGGAGATCATGGTCAGCTCTTCGAGGGCTACGTCAACAATTTTCTTGTCAGAAACTGCTGCACCAACTCCCTGGTTGATAACGATCTTTTCCAGTTTGGGAACCTGCATCACCGTGTGGTAGCTGAACTCCGAAGTGAGTGCGGGGATAATCGCCTCCTGGTATTTTTTTCTGAGATTAGGTACGTAACTCATTATTTAATCTCCTCTCCTGATTTTTTGGAATATCTTACAAGCCGGCCTTCACCGTTAGCTTTGCGTCCGATGCGCGTAGGTTTCCCTGTGGAAGGATCAACCACCATCAGATTTGAAATGTGCACAGATGCCTCTTTTTTGAGGATGCCGCCCTGTGGACTCTTTGCATTCGGCTTGGTAGATTTGCTTACCAGGTTAACGCCTTCCACAATGGCCCTGTCATTTTTGCGGATCACCTCAAGGACACGACCCTGCTGGCCTTTGCTTTCGCCCGAGTTCACGAAAACAGTATCGCCTTTCTTGATATGTAATTTCTTCTGCATTGAATTGGTTTTTTTATATTATAGCACTTCAGGCGCAAGTGATACAATCTTCATATACTTGTCACGCAACTCTCTTGCTACCGGGCCGAAAATACGGGTTCCCCTGATCTCATCCGTATTGGTCAGCAGTACACATGCATTGTCGTCAAAGCGGATATAAGAACCGTCTGCACGGCGAATTTCCTTTTTGGTCCTGACAATGACAGCCTTACTGACTGTGCCTTTTTTTACTTCGCTGGCAGGAAGTGCGTTCTTTACGGTCACAACAATTTTGTCACCAACAGAAGCATACCGCCTGGCAGTTCCGCCAAGTACCCGGATACAAAGTACTTCTTTTGCACCGCTGTTATCTGCAACCGATAATCTGCTTTCTTGCTGTATCATAGTTATTTAGCTCTTTCGATGATTTCAACTACTCTCCAGGACTTATTTTTACTCATCGGACGGGTTTCCATGATTTTCACAGTATCACCGATGTTACAGTTGTTTGTGTCATCATGCGCCATGAATTTCGTAGTTCTGTTGATGAACTTGCCATAAATGGCATGCTTCACCTTTCTTTTTTCAGCCACCACGATGGTTTTATCCATCTTGTTGCTTACTACGATCCCGACCCTTTCTTTTCTTAAATTTCTAGTTTCTTCCATTATTGGTCTTTTTTTAACCTTTTACTTGGCTTCTTTATTTTTCTGACGAAGTATGGTTTCCATCCTGGCAATGTTTCTCCGGGTTTCTTTAATCTTCTGCGGATTATCCAGCGGAGAGATGGCATGGTTCATTTTCTGCTTGAAACTGAGAGCTTTCTCATTTTCAATCCGTTCAGCAATCTCTTTGACGGACAATTCTCTGATCTCGGTAGTTTTCATGAACTTAAATATTAAAATCTACAAAATCCCTTTTCACAATGAACTTCACAGGTATGGGCAGTTTTTGTGCAGCCAGGCGCAATGCTTCCTTGGCTACTGAAAACGGAACACCATCTGCTTCGATCAGGATGCGGCCGGGAGTAACCGGTGCCACAAATCCTTCGGGTGCACCCTTCCCTTTACCCATACGAACTTCGGCAGGCTTTTTGGTAATAGGCTTATCGGGAAATATGCGGATCCAAATCTGACCTTCACGTTTCATATGACGGGTAACTGCCTGGCGGGCTGCTTCTATCTGTCTTCCGGTTATCCAGCACTTATCCAGCGCCTTGATCCCAAAAGATCCGAATGCCAGGTCATGTCCACGCTGGGCATTTCCCTTCATTCTGCCCTTTTGCTGTCTCCTGAATTTTGTTTTCTTCGGTTGTAACATATCATTATCGTTTATAGCAGGCTATACTTACTTTCTGCGTTTTTTGAAATTTGGTTTCGGCTTGGCGGATTTGGCACCAATGTTGGGAGCCAGATCACGGTGGCCAAAAATTTCGCCTTTGCAAATCCAAACCTTAACACCGATGAGTCCCACCTTGGTAAGCGCTTCAGCCAGTGCATAGTCAATATCTGCCCTGAAGGTATGCAGGGGAATTCTTCCTTCCTTTATAATTTCCGTACGGGCCATTTCAGCTCCGCCCAATCTGCCTGAAACCTGGCACTTGATACCTTCCGCGCCCATACGTATGGTGGAAGCAATGGCCATCTTGATCGCACGGCGGTAAGATACCTTACCTTCAATCTGCCGGGCGATGTTGTTGGCAACGATCATCGCATCCAATTCAGGTCTCTTCACTTCGAAGATGTTGATCTGAACTTCCTTGCTTGTGATCTTCTTGAGTTCTTCCTTCAGCTTGTCCACTTCCTGTCCGCCTTTTCCGATAATAATACCGGGCCGGGCCGTATTTACAGTTACAGTAATGAGTTTCAACGTACGCTCGATCACAATTTTCGAGATGCTGGCTTTGGCCAACCGTGCTGTGAGGTACTCACGGATCTTGAAATCTTCAACCAGCTTTTCGGAATAGTTTCTGCCACCATACCAGTTGGAATCCCAACCTTTGATGATTCCCAAGCGATTACTTATAGGATTGACTTTCTGTCCCATTAATATTAGTTTGTTTTACTTGCTACTTGTTCCTGATTACCTTCCCTGCTGCCCAGCAAAATGGTCACATGGTTCGAACGTTTTCTAACCCTGTATCCTCTTCCCTGGGGGGCCGGACGAAGTCTTTTCAGCATGCGTCCGCCGTCAACCTGGACTTCCTTTACATAAAGATTGGACTTTTCAATCCGTACATCCTCATTTTTTTTCTGCCAGTTTGCAATGGCCGAAAGCAGAAGCTTTTCAATCCTTTTTGAAGGCTCTTTCGTGCTGAACCGGAGAATATCCAGTGCCCGGTTTACTTCAATGCCCCTGATCATGTCAACCACATACCGCATCTTTCGCGGAGAGGTGGGGCAATTGTTCAACTCGGCCACAGCCCGGCTTTTGTTCTCTTCTTTCCTTTTATCAGCTGATATACGCTTACGTGCACCCATTGGTATTTATGTTAATGGATTTATCTAAACTTTTGATTTTCCTGCATGACCCCTGAATGTCCGGGTCGGAGAAAACTCGCCCAAACGGTGTCCTACCATGTTCTCGGTTACATAAACCGGGATGAACTTGTTCCCGTTGTGTACCGCGATGGTATGGCCAACAAACTCGGGGGAGATTATTGAACGCCTGGACCAGGTTTTCACAACTGATTTTTTCCCGGATTTATTCATCTCACTTACCCGCTTTTCAAGCTTGAATTCGATGAAAGGACCTTTTTTTAATGACCTGCTCATAATGTTAAGTCAATTATTTTTTCCTGCGTTCAACAATAAACTTCGTACTTGGATTCTTCTTTCTCCTGGTTTTCATGCCCTTTGCATAAAGTCCCTTCCTTGATCTCGGATGACCTCCGGAAGCTCTTCCTTCACCACCACCCATCGGGTGATCTACCGGGTTCATAACCACGCCGCGAACTCTAGGTCTGCGACCCAGCCAGCGTGAACGGCCGGCTTTACCGGAACGCTCAAGGGCATGATCGGGGTTGGAAACGGTTCCAACCGTTGCCCTGCAGGCGGTAAGGATCATCCTTGTTTCACCCGAAGGCAACTTGACAATCGCATACTTTCCGTCGCGGGAGGTAAGCTGGGCATAAGAACCTGCGCTCCTTGCCAATGCACCACCCTTGCCGGGATGCAGTTCAATGTTATGAACAAGCGTTCCAAGAGGAATCTCACCAAGAGCAAGGCAATTTCCGACTTCCGGTGCCACTCCCTGACCTGACATCACAGCCTGACCAACTTTTAATCCGCTGGGAGCTATAATATATCTCTTCTCACCATCCTCATATACCACTAATGCTATACGGGCTGAACGGTTTGGGTCATATTCAATGCTCTTTACCCTGGCCGGCATTCCATCTTTGTTTCGGATAAAATCGATAATCCGGTACATCTGTTTATGGCCACCGCCAATATACCGCATCGTCATCTTACCATCGCCATTTCGTCCACCGCTCTTCTGCAACGGTCTCAACAACGATTTTTCAGGTGTTGCGCTCGTAATCTCATCAAAGGTGCCAACCACTCTGTGTCGCTGACCCGGGGTTACAGGTTTTAATTTTCTTACAGCCATAATAGTAAATTAGATATTGCTATAAAAATCAATGATCTCTCCTTTTCGCAGGGTAACAACTGCTTTCTTAAAAGCATTTTGCCTGCCGGATACATACCCGGTTTTTGTGAATCTTGATTTGCGTTTTCCGGCATAAAACATGGTGTTTACCTCTTCAACCGTAACGCCATACAAATTCTCCACGGCCTGTTTAATCTGCACTTTATTGGCCTTCTTATTGACGATGAAGCCGTACTTCTGACTATCGGCCTGGGCATTCATCTTTTCAGTTACAACGGGCCTTACAATAATATCCATTATTCAATTATTAGAAGGTTACAGACTTTTCTGAATATTGTCGAGCGAACTCTCCACAAACACAAGAGAAGAACTATTCATGATATCGTAAGTCGTTAATTCTGAAATAGTTACTACTCTGCTGCCGGTCAAATTCCGGGACGACAAATATATATTTTTATTCGGTTCATTGAGGACCACGAGCGACTTTTTGTCATCTAACTTAAGATTATTCAAAAGGGCTATGTAATCCTTCGTTTTGGCCGTTTCGAGAGTGAAGTCCTCAAGGACGACGATCTCGTTGTTCTTTGCCTTATAGCTCAACGCTGATTTGCGCGCCAGAACTTTTACTTTTTTGTTCAGCTTGAACCAGTAATCCCGGGGTTGCGGACCGAATACGCGTCCTCCGCCATGGAATAAAGGATTCTTTATACTACCGGCACGTGCGCCGCCGGTACCTTTTTGTTTCTTGATCTTGCGCGTGCTGCCGGTAATTTCATTCCGCTGTTTCGACTTGTGCGTTCCCTGGCGCTTGCTGGCAAGATATTGCTTTACATCAAGGTAAATGGCGTGATCGTTGGGCTCTATGGAAAATATGGTATCCACTAACTCAACCTTGCGGCCTGTTTCCTTTCCTGCTGTATTTAAGACTGTTAATTCCATCGTTCGCAGTTTATTTAAGCGTCCTTTTCAGGGCTTTGTATAACAATATAGGATCCCTTGGCACCGGGAACTGATCCCTTCAAAAGCAGCAGGTTATTCTCGGGAATAATCTTAACCACTTTAAGGTTAAGTACTTTCACGCTTTTATTACCGGTTTGACCCGCCATTCTCATTCCTTTGAAAACCCTTGAAGGCCAGGATGAACCACCCAATGATCCGGGCGCCCTGGAACGGTCGTGCTGACCATGGGTTGAATCGCCGATTCCTCCGAACCTGTGGCGTTTTACAACACCCTGGAAACCTTTTCCTTTGGAAACAGAGGTCACATCAAGCCATGGATCATCGTTGAAATAATCAACCGTAATCACATCGCCAACATTCCAATGTTTGATAAAGCCTTTCAACTCTACTACCTTGTGTTTGGGGGTAGTATTCGCCTTTTTGAAGTGTCCCTTCATGGCTTTTGTGGTGTTCTTTTCCTTTTTTTCACCGAATGAAAGCTGCACAGACTGGTAGCCGTCATTCTCCACCGTCTTGATCTGTGTAATAACACACGGACCTACTTCGAGAATTGTACAGGGAACATTGTTTCCCTTCTCGTCAAATATAGAGGTCATTCCGACCTTCTTTCCAATTAATCCAGGCATCTATAAGGTAATTAATTGTTTCAAACTTTGATTTCAACTTCAACACCGCTGGGTAACTCCAGTTTCATCAATGCATCGATTGTTTTGGGCGTTGAACTGTAGATATCGAGCAAACGCTTGTGGGATGAAAGTTGAAACTGCTCTCTTGATTTCTTATTCACAAAAGGCGACCGAAGAACGGTGAAAATTCTTTTGTGTGTAGGAAGAGGAATGGGGCCGCTTACCACAGCACCGGTAGATTTAACCGTCTTCACGATCTTCTCGGCGGATTTGTCTACAAGGTTGTGATCGTACGATTTAAGCTTTATTCTAATCTTCTGGCTCATGTATTTGGTCTTAAAGTCGATTATACAATTACTTTCGTTCCGGTAATCTTTTCAATAACCTCTTGCGACAAAGCCGGAGGTACTTCTTCATAATGCGAAAATTCCATGGTGGATGTTGCCCGTCCTGATGAAAGGGTACGCAACACGGTCACATAACCGAACATTTCCGCCAGAGGCACATTGGCAAGAATAACCCTTGCTGCCATCCTGGATTCCATTCCCGTGATCTGTCCGCGTCGGCGGTTAAAATCGCCGATCACATCTCCCATATACTCTTCAGGAGTAACTACTTCTATCCTCATCACGGGCTCCAGGAGAACAACCTTGCCTTTTTTCAGAGCATGCTTGAATCCTTGTTTAGCCGCAATTTCAAAGGCAAGTGAATCTGAATCCACAGGGTGGAACGATCCGTCCCTGAGCGATACCTGCAGGTTTTCCATCGGGAAGCCGGCCAGGATACCATTTTTCATGGCTTCTTTGAAACCCTTTTCCACAGACGGTATATATTCACGCGGGACATTTCCGCCTTTGACTTCATTGTTGAATGTCAGACCTATTGTACCCTGTTCAGCCGGAGCCATTTCAAACACGATGTCGGCGAATTTGCCGCGGCCACCGGTCTGCTTTTTAAATGTCTCCCTGTGTTTGACAACTGTTTTAAGCGCTTCCTTATAAGATACCTGGGGTGCGCCCTGGTTACATTCCACGTTGAATTCACGTTTCAAACGGTCGAGTAATATTTCGAGGTGAAGTTCGCCCATGCCGCTGATAATGGTCTGGCCGGAGTCTTCATCTATTTTAACCTTAAATGTGGGATCTTCCTCGGCAAGCTTGTTCAATGCCACACCCAGCTTGTCAACATCTGCCTGTGTTTTCGGCTCAATGGCGACACCGATAACCGGATCGGGAAATGTCATTGACATAAGGGAAATGGGATGCTTGATATCACACAATGTATCTCCGGTTACCACATCCTTTAAACCAACAACACCACAGATATCACCGGCCTCAATGCGGTCACGCGCATTCTGCTTGTTGGCATGCATCTGGTATAAGCGGTTGATTCTTTCCTTTTTACCTGTGCGGGGATTCAATACCTGCATTCCGCCATCAATGGCCCCTGAATAAACACGAAGATAAGTAAGCCGGCCCACATACGGATCCGTGGCAATCTTGAACGCAAGTGCTGCCAACGGTTCATTTTCGTCCGCTTTACGAACTTCAGTCTTATCGGTGTCGGGATTTATTCCTTCGGTGGCTGCAATATCAAGGGGACTGGGAAGCAGCGCACAAATTGCGTCCAACAGGCGTTGTACGCCTTTATTTTTAAAGGCCGCTCCACACAATACCGGTACAATCTTATGATTGATAAAGGCTTTGCGTGTATGTGCCATAAATTCTTCTACTGTAATGGAAGCACGGTCTTCAAAGAAACGTTCCAGCAGATCGTCGTCCTGTTCGCAAACGGCTTCGATCAGTTTTTCACGCCATTCTTCAACAAGTTCGACCATATCTTCGGGTATGTCGATATACTCGTAGCGTATGCCAATATTTGTATCCTCTTTCCAAACAATGGCACGGCGCTCGATCAAATCAACCAGTCCGGTAAAATTGTCCTCTGCACCGATCGGAATTTGCATTGGCACCGGGTTGGAACCCAGCTTATCCTTGATCTGCTTTACCACACCAAAGAAATCTGCACCGGTCCGGTCCATCTTATTGATGAAAGCCAGCCTGGGTACATTGTATTTATCCGCCTGGCGCCAGACAGTCTCCGACTGCGGCTGAACACCACCCACTGCACAGAATACCGCAACTGCGCCATCCAGCACACGAAGGGAACGTTCCACCTCTACGGTGAAGTCAACGTGTCCCGGAGTATCGATCAGATTGATTTTGTAATTTTTGTCCTGGTAATCCCAAAACGTGGTTGTCGACGCGGCTGTAATTGTTATCCCTCTCTCCTGTTCCTGCACCATCCAGTCCATCGTAGCAGTGCCATCGTGCACTTCTCCCATCCGGTGAGTCATACCAGTATAGAATAGGATGCGCTCGGTAGTGGTAGTCTTTCCGGCGTCAATATGGGCCATAATGCCAATATTCCTGGTATAATTCAAATCAAAATTCATAAAGCACTAATTATCAGCTAGTGTAGCTATAGGTTAAATCCGCAATGTCAAATATCTCTGTTAGAACCTGAAATGCGCAAATGCCTTATTAGCTTCTGCCATTTTGTGTGTATCTTCTTTCTTTTTAAAGGCTGCACCTTCTTCTTTGAAGGCTGCCAGTATTTCCGAAGCAAGCTTATCGCTCATTGAATTGCCTGCCCTCTTCTTCGAATAAAGGATAAGGTTTTTCATGCTGATGGATACCTTGCGATCAGGCCGTATTTCGGTAGGTACCTGAAATGTGGCCCCGCCTACCCGGCGACTCTTCACCTCAACCTGAGGTGTAATGTTTTCCAGTGCTTTCTTCCAGATATCAAGCGGTAAGGCTTCGGTATCCTTTGCACGTTTTGCAACCAGGTCAAGCGCTTCGTAAAATACGTCGTACGCTGTACTCTTTTTCCCCCGGGTCATCATGTTGTTTACAAAGCGGGTTACCAGCGTATCATTGTACTTGGGATCCGGTAACAGGATTCTTTTTTTTGGCTTAGACTTTCTCATTCTATTATCTATTCAAAAATCTATTTACTTTTCGGTTTCTTGGTGCCGTATTTCGAGCGGCGTTGATTACGGCCTTCCACACCGGAAGTGTCAAGCGCTCCACGGATGATGTGATAACGAACACCGGGTAAATCTTTTACCCTGCCGCCCCTGATCATCACAATCGAGTGCTCCTGAAGGTTGTGACCTTCTCCGGGAATGTAAGCCGTTACTTCAATACCATGCTGCAACCTTACCCTTGCCACCTTCCGCATTGCTGAATTAGGTTTCTTGGGCGTTGTTGTGTAAACACGGGTACAAACGCCCCGCTTCTGTGGACAAGAATTCAAAGCCGGAGCCTTGCTCTTGTCTTCGATAGTGGCTCTGCCCTTTCTTACTAATTGCTGTATCGTTGGCATGTACGTTTATTTGTATATTTTCTTTAAATTCGGCTTGCAAAGGTAGATGTTTTTTTATCAAAAGCAACATGTGCCGGAAATATTTTCTCTTTTCTTCATTAATTCCATTTTTCACTAAATGGTTATATGTGGCGGCGGCAGTGAACGGCAATATTGTAAATGCTGTAAATCGTACAGACAAGGCAATGCCTTGTCTCTACAACTCCAATTGTATGCATGACATTATCCTAAAACCATACACTTATTCCTAAATTTAAACTAATTTTAATCCTCAATCCATTTCATACTATAAACTCAAATCAAATATTGCTTTTATGAAAACAGCACATTCAAGAAGGGATTTTTTACGGGTTACTGCAGCTGGTGCCCTGGGAGCATTTGCTCTTTCAAATATTTCAGGCCAGTCATCCGCAAAATCTCTTTCAGCCCTGCGGGATGACCTGAAACGATTTGGCGTCGGACTTCAGTTGTATACCATTCGTGATGCTATGGACAAAGACGTAGCCGGTTCTTTAAAAAAAGTTTCCGACCTGGGTTATAAAAACCTTGAACTGGCTAAATATGACGACGGCAAATTCTATGGCTTTGCACCGCAGGAATTCAAAAAAATGGTCAACGACCTGGGAATGGATGTCATCAGCAGCCATACGCAGGTTGAAGCTGCCGGAATTACCCTTGACAATGCAAACAAAATGGCCGAAGATCATGCCAAACTGGGCGTAAAATATTGCGTGCAGCCATGGGTGGTGGAAGAAGCCCGAACTACCGTCGACAGCTATAAGAAAATGGTGGCGGAATGGAATAAGGTAGGAAAGATTATGAAACAAAACGGGATACAGTTTGGATATCATAATCATAACTTCGAATTTGATACAGTGGAAGGAAAGGTACCTTACTATGATATCTTTTTACCGGAACTCGACAAGGACCTGGTGACCATGGAGCTTGATCTTTTCTGGGCTACTAAAGCAGGACAAAATCCCGTTGAAATGTTCAAAAAATACCCGGGCCGTTTCCAGCTCTTCCACATGAAAGACATGTACACCAAAGAAGCTCCCTTCTATGAAGTGAAAACCAATGATTTCGCCCCTGTAGGTGCCGGACTCATCGATTTTAAGGAAATTCTCGCTGCAAAAGATATTGCAGGCATGAAATATTTCTTTGTGGAACAGGACAGCACCAGGGATGGAAAACCTTTTGATTCCATTCAGACCAGCATCACTAACCTTACGACGAAGTTGCTGGTGTAAAGCTGAAAATCAGTGAAAAACTAATAACTAAAAGTTAAAAGTGTAAGAACACTTCCTTATAAGATTAATCAGTGAATAACTAATAACTAATAGTGAAAAGTGTAAGAACACTTCCTTATGAAATTAACATAAGTACAATGATTTTCCTTACACTTTTCGTTTTTCGTTTTTAGTTTTTTCACTTTTCACTTTTCACTTTTCACTGCCCTTGCTTTCCCCTTCAAAAATCGTATCAGCGGCTGCAGTTCCGTGGTCACCTGGTTATCATAAATTGAAATTGTATGTTTCCGGGTAGCTGTTTCAACAGATATTCTGTATAAAAGCTGATCGGGAAGAGGATGACCTTTCGGGTCTACCTGCAGTTCAAAAAAGTCCGCGTGTTCAATCAGTATATGAACATGCTCATATTCATCCCGGCTCAGCATTTTATCGTTGAGTACCACGCTGATCGTCATTCCTGTGAATCCGCCGGTCTGCTCGAAATGAATGGTAAGAATATTGTTCAAGATCATCTATTTTAGTGAAAAACTAAAAACTAAAAGTGAAAAGTGTAAGAACGCTTCCTTATAAGATTAATCAGTGAAAAACTAATAACTAAAAGTGAAAAGTGTAAGAACGCTTCCTTATAAGATTAATCAGTGAAAAACTAAAAACTAAAAGTTAAAAGTGTAAGAACACTTCATTATAAGATTAATCAGTGAAAAACTAATAACTAAAAGTGAAAAGTGTAAGAACACTTCATTATAAGATTAATCAGTGAAAAACTAAAAACTAAAAGTGAAAAGTGTAAGAACACTTCATTATAAGATTATGACAAGTACCATGATTTTCCTCCACTTTTAGTTTTTCACTTTTCACAGATTTCCTCACTTTTACTTTTTACCTTTTAGTTTTTACCTTTTAGTTTTTACCTTTTAGTTTTTACCTTTTAGTTTTTACTTTTTAGTTTTTACCTTTTAGTTTTTCACTAACAGAAATTCCAACCCCCTTCCATCCGTTCATCACTGCTTTTTGTTCCGGGCTGTTCTTTCCATAAAGCTTTCCGGCTACCGCGTATGTCAGTTTGGCCGCGTCGCGGAAATCAGATTCGGGCTTAAGTTTTTTGCAGAGTGTCTCATACCATATTTTGCCGGCTTTTTCCCAGGCATATCCTCCTATTTCAATGGCTGTAAGATAGAAAGCCTTGTTTGGAATTCCCGAATTGAGGTGAACTCCGCCGTTATCCGAGGTGGTTTTTATGTATTGTTCCATATGACCCGGCTGGGGATCTTTTCCCAGCACCGGATCATCGTAGGCGCTTCCCGGATCTTTCATGGAACGTATGGCCTTCCCTGCTACGTTGGAGGTAAACAACCCTTCGCCAATCAGCCAATCGGCTTCATTTGCCGTTTGGTTCAGTTTTTTCTGTTTAACCAATGTGCCGAAAACATCTGAAAATGATTCATTCAATGCGCCTGACTGTTCATAATACACAAGCTGCGCTTCAAACTGGGTAATCCCATGGGTCAGCTCATGCCCGATAACATCCAGCGCGATCGTAAACCGGTTGAAAAGACGTTCATCCACCGGTAAATCCTCATCGCCGTCGCCATAAACCATTTGTTCCCCGTTCCAGAAAGCATTATCATATCCCTGCTGGTAATGTACGGAAGAAACCAGGTGCATGCCTTCCCCATCAATTGAATTACGGCCGTATTGCTCCAAAAACAGGTCAAAGGTTGCGCCTGCACCGTCATAGGCTTCATCTGCCGCCGTATCCCCCGATGGCGGACCTCCTTCACTCCTCTTAAGTTTTCCCGGAAGTTCGGCTCCGAATTCACTGCTGTAAACATACCGTTCCTTTTCCGGCAACAGGGAATGAGGAAACGGAAATCTGATCCGCCTCAGCGCCTGCCTCCTGCCCTGCATCTGACCGGAAACGATCAGCCCGTTCAACGCTTTCTGACGTTGATCGATAGTACCGGTTTCAAGGATATTCTCATAAATGTGGGGCGGAATAAAACAAAGCAGACAGGAATTGCTTGCTTTCATAGGTAATTTTTATTTGTGATAGTATAAAACTACACCATCAAAAATAAAAATGCAACAAAATGTGAAATTCGCTATTTGCTTTTGTTATAGAGATCAATAACTTTTATCAGGCTGCTTTCGGTGCCATTCGGATGTATCCTGTTTGATTTAAGTACCTTTTTCATCCTGACTTCATCAATGCAAGGGGTCCTGATCAATTGCCGCCTTCCTCCCCCCATAAAATAAAATAAGTCCCTGTTAAATAAAAGATAGCGCGTATCATCGAGCAGGGTGAAATCATTTGCCGATTGAATAACCTTTCGCCAGGCATATAATTGCAGGTCTCCCCTGACAAGAATCTGCAGGAATACATCAGAAGAATCGGCCTTATAAGGCAGCTTTATCTTCTTGTGTATAAATTCAGCAGCGGATTCCGTCTTCGTGCTTAATATAATAAATCCGCTGATGCTTTCCTTTGCAAGAACACCCGTTTTAAAGTCGGTTTCCCTTAACCAGAGCAATTCATCCATGTATTTGTCGTACCGTATCGTGATATGGGAGATCACATCTCCATTCGCCAGATTTACGACTCCGTCGGACCATGCGTTAAAATACTGGTCGCCCTTGTATTGGTCGGCGCTGTTCCTGTATTCGAATCCCATCAATCCATTGCGCAGTGTATTTTCATAATTTCCGGAATCAGGTGCCTGGGCAAGGGCAGGTCTGATGGCCGGGATAAAGAAAAGGAGAATTAAGAATTTATGCATGTGCCTTTCTGTTATTTTACTTCGAATGAACCTTTGCCACTTAACAGCAAACCCTTTCGTGTGATTCCATTAATAACAATGTCATAGGTGCCGGTTAACAACGAAACAGGAAACCGGATCTCAAGTTTCTGTTTACCGGCAATATTCCGGACAGGATCCCACAACAAATTCATCCTGAAATCGGGATCATGGGAAGTGCCCTGAGGTGCCAGCCGCGTCAACATTTTATCGGACGGTTTATTGGTTGCAGCCACCCTGTTTTGAATGGTAAAACTCCTGTTTTTCAGGTATTCAGCCGGCACTTTATGATCATTTGTGTAGATTGAAACCAGTCCCTCAAGCGTGAGATCACCCAGGATATAATTGCCCGAAATGATTTCTATCCGGCTGATATCTTTGGTGCCCAGTGTGGAAATAAAATTCATATCAAAAAATGGAACACCATTCAACAGGATCATATCCGATTTCATCCATTGCCCCGTTTTCACATTGTAAATCTGAAAAGTGTAGGAATTGTTTTTCACCGCATACCGCACGCCAGGAAACAAATTTTCGGTTATTTCCTTTAGGTTCACAAGATCGGTGAAGTCTGCCGGCTTCACCACCACGTCAGGCGGACCAAAATAATTGGCACCCCCCGGAATTACCTCTCCTGCTTCTGTATTTAAAGGATCATCGTAAATCGCTTCAATCAGCCAGCTTTCATTCAAAGCAGCAAGTGAATTGATCTCATTCCTGTCAGGAATGCAGGATATAACCGGCAGGGACATAACCGGCAGTTTGCTGTCAATTTCCCATACGATTCCTCCTTCTAAAGATGAACCGGCGTTTTGAAGAATCAATTCCCTGTTGTCAAACCACCGGCCCGGGTAAAAGACAAATCTTCCTTCTGAGTCCGTTCTTGAATACAGGATATGCGGAAACAAGCTGTCAGCACTTGCGAGGATTATCTTTCCGCCTGCTACCGGCTCATGGCTGATCCGGTTTTTGACCGTTCCTGAAAGCATATAGCTTTTATCCTCAACCGGGAAGGGAGGGTAAGCAATGCCTGTCGCGGCAGATACATATGGTTTACTAATAGCTTTATTTTGCAACAAACTATCATTTATCCCGGTGTTTGCCAGGGGAACTGACAGGTATACTGAAAGGGAAACACTGGCTGTATCTGCTGCAAATTCTTTTCCCAGACTCACGTAAATTTCAGCAGTATCTCCTGCCGGATATTCTTTCCCGGTTTCAAGGATAAGATTCGGGGTTTCGCGAAACAACCGGCCAAAGGGTTTCTGGCTTGGTATAACCGGGACAAACAGGGTATCCGGGAAATCATGCGACAGGCTCGATATAATTATGTTCTGGTTACAAAGCGTTTCACCAGGGTCATTCCTCATCCGGTTCGTATATGCGGTCAATGTATAAGCACCTCCATGCAAATCGGCAGGCAACCTGTATGATCCCGCAATATTTTCCTTTTCCAGGTCAATACGCCATTGAAGCACAGGATTACCCTTGTAATCGGTGAGAACAAAATAAAGTATTTTGCTTTTGAGCCAACGTTGGCTGGATTCCGTATCAAAGGTATATACCCGGTATTTCAACATTTCACCGGCAACATACACAGGCTTATTGGTGTGAACAAATACTTTTTCGTTTCCCCAGCGGATTCCCTGTCCGGATAAAGAACTTGTCCAACCCGAAATTCCGGCCAGCGTCATAGCAATGAACAGGAAAAGAAAACTATTCTTCATCCTCCCGGGCTTCCCTGCTTTATTTACTTCTATGGCATTCATTTTCATCTTAAAAGCTTATCCAGAATTCCGGGGGATAATTAGTTTGAAACCCCTTTTTGATTCCTTCAGGGAATGATTCAAGGTTTTTATATGTAAATGTATTCTTGTTTACCCACCGAAAAGCCTTATAAAGTGTGATGTAGGAAGTGGCTTCAAATACACCTGTAACCAGTTGTAAGGGATTGGTTGTGCAACGAATATTGCTCTTAATCTGTGACGGCACGGGAGCGAAGATCTGATCATTCGAATTTAACTGTTTGCCGATGGAATTATAATAATTATAAACCTCCAAAGGAATAGCATATACCTTTAACGTAATTATCCAACAGGATATGTGCCTGGTTGAATAATCCTCGCTTTCAGGCTCACCAACAAAATATTTCAGAAAACCATTCGGATGTTCCGGACGGACCTCCCTGTTATCTGATTTTATCGTAAAATCTACTGAATAAATACCGTCCAGGGTCGATGGCTCCCAGAGATACATGGGTGTGGCACGCATCGTCCCCGGATACTTCACGCAGGTTGATTCTTCGATAACCGCTGTATTAAACCTGTAATACACGGTTGACTCGCCCGTGGCGGTAAGACTGGTTTCTATATAAAGTCCTTCAAATGTTGTGGATACCGGTTGGTTGTACACGTTATAGGAATAAAATTCTTTTGTTCCCTGAACTGCATACAAACTATCTATAACCGGCGCATCCGGAATTGTAACCATGGACGAGACAAACTCCTCCCCCCCGGTTTTTACTTCCAGCTTATATCCGGTTCCTGTTTCACCCGGCATTTCATTCATTGCATCGAAATAGTGGCCGGGAGTGCTTTCAGTCAATGTTACCGTATTCCCTTTATCATCGGTAACAATTACCTCTGCTCCACTGATGTAATCAGGTTCCTGACTTTCATAATCCATAGCCCTGGATATAACAACCGAAGGTGATTCATTTTTTACTATCCTGCCTTGAATAACAGGAATGCTTTTGCCTGTTTCCAGTTCTTCGGGATTATAAATCTCCCGGCATGAAAAAAGCAGAACGAGCAAGACGGGAAGATATTTTACAACGGAACGCGGTTTAATCATTTCTCACCTCCTTAAAAAATAAAGGAATAGGAAAGGGTAGGCACCGGCTGTCCGATAAGATACAATTTGTACAGACTGTACCGGTTGAAATCATTCGCATGACTTGGCACTTCTTTTTTATAATAAATTGTATAAGCATTTTTCCGGCCGTATACATTCAGCAACGAAAAACTCCAGCTTCCCTTCCATCTCTTCTTGATCCGAAGGCTTTCATCCATTGAAACGGTGAGGTCAAGCCGGTGATAAGCCGGAATACGGTAGGCGTTCTTATCTGAAAAATACACGATCACTTCATTGCCCTCAAGGTATTTATATTCAGGCAACGTTACAGGCCTGCCTGTACAATAGGTGAAATTCGCCGAGAACTGCAGCCGTTTGTTTACATGAAAATTCGCTACGGTATTGAAATCGTTGGGCCTGTCATACGATGACGGAAAATACCTGTTGTCATTGATCGCATCTTCAGAATACATTCCATCGGTTTTCCGCAACGACCTGGAATAAGTATAACTGATCCATCCATCCAGTTTTCCGCTGTTTTTCTTCAACAGGATTTCAATCCCGTAATTTTTACCGGAAGCGTCCAGCAAGACCGTTTCAAGGTCAGGATTCATTTCAAAATTGGCTCCGTCCTTGTATTCAATCACGTGGAGAAGCCTCTTATAATATAATTCTACCGAAGTTTCGATGCTGTTGTTTAAAAAATTATGGTAATATCCTACGGCAGTCTGATCGGCAGTTATCGGTTTTACATAGGGATCGGCCAGCTTCCAGATATCGGCAGGTGTGCTGACTGCAGAATAGGAGACCAGGGAAAGATATTGAACATTACGGTTATAGCTGACTTTCAGAGAGCTATGCTCATTCAGCTGAAAGCGGGCAGAAAGCCGGGGTTCAAACCCAAAATAGGTTTGTACAGGTTCGTTCTTTTTATACTGAATGTATCCTGTAATGGAAGAAGTATCGCGGGTCATTCCGGAAGCATATAGAGGCAGCGTTTCCGGACCCGTTTTCATATATCCCGAAAAACGGAGGCCGGCATTCACAACCAGGTATTTGTTGATCACATATTCATCGTTAATAAAAAATGCCCCTTCAAACGCTTGTTCCTGCTGAATGTATGCATTTCTAACAAGGGAAACTTCATGCAGCGGTTTCAACTCAAACGGCCCTATGGCATATTTAATAATTCCGAAACCGGCATCCAGGGTATGCCGGTTTATGCCACTGTATTTCACACGATATTTCAATCCATAGTAGTTAATTCCTGATTCCAGGCGGCTCTGGCTCAATTTATCGCTTATTTCATCCTTTTTAACCTGATAGTGACTGTATGATAAGGTAAGATACGATGCCGGTGCTGGAATTGAACATATAGTTCCAGTTCAATGATCCGAGCGCACTTCCATACTGATATTCAACGTCCGACGCGAACCGGAAAACATCATGACTTCCATATCCCGACAAAATAATCCGGCTTTTGCCAAGATTTACATGCAGGGTACCGTTCAGATCATAAAACGATGCCAGGCTATTGCGGAGATATTGATCTTTGGTGGTCTTCAGTATCCAATTGGAATAACTTGTCCTGCCCCCTAAATCCATAAAAACTTTATCCTTAATAATTGGAATATAGGCCATCAGGCGGCTGTCATATGTTCCGATACCCCCCTTGATCCGTAATTTTGAGGGTGCCGCTTCTGCCGTGTGAATATCCACCACCGATGAAACACGTTCTCCAAAGGAAGCGGGAATATGACCCTTGTAAAGAGAGAGTTTTTCAACCGCATCGGGATTGATAACAGAAAAAAGACCAAACACATGGGATGTATTAAACAGGGGTGCTCCGTTTATCAGGTAGAGATTCTGATCTTCACCACCCCCTCTCACATTTATGCCGGAACTGAATTCACCGATCGATTTTATGCCAGGCATTGTGGTAAGTCCTTTTAATATATCCTTCCCACCGGCAACAGAAGGAAGCTGCCGGATGGACCTTGAGTCGAGTTCCACAAGGCTCATCTGGTGGCTGCTGACATTACGGTCTATCCGCTGACCGTAAATGATGATGTCATCCAGGGCGATGGATTTATCGAATAACTCAAAATTCATTGCACCGTGGCCCAGAATTTTTAGATTGTAAATCGCTTTTTCATATCCCACGCTTGATATATTCAGGGTATACAGGCCGGGAACCAGGGCAAGCTTATAATTGCCTTCGCTGTTTGTCACCACTCCCTGCGGAAGATTATTCACCTGAATTACAGCACCAATTAATGGTTCACCGGTTTTCCCATCCTCAACCCTGCCCGTTACAGTCGCCATTTTAAGTTTTCCCGATTCTTCCTGTTTTCCCACAAGGATAAAGGATTCATCGGATGCCTGGTTAGAACTGTAATTAAAGATGTCCCCTGTCAGCATTGCAACCTGGTCGCCGGGAAGAATCACCACCTGATTTCCCTGGATGAGCCGGAAGGTATAATGCTTTCCGTATAGTATTGAACTGACAGCTTCCCGGAGCGGTTTATTTTCGAAGTTTACGGAAATGGTATCGCTTTCAAACCAAACCGGTTTATAGAAAAATTTTACGGGATACCCGGCTTCCATCTTTTCAAAAAAGGAAACAAGAGGAATCCGGTTGAATTTTCCGGAAATTAAAACATCGGACTGGTCCTGGGAAAAAGCCGTGGAGGCAAAAAACACGATCAGCAGCAGGAAACAATATATCCGCAAAAATATTTTAAACATGCAGAGAACTAAAAAATGAAATTACATCATGGGATAAAGTGTAGACATATCTCAAAATTAGTTATTATTCGCCGTCTGCAAAATAAAATAGACAAACACCCGAAATTTTGCGTCAGACAGGTTAATCCGCATTACTGATCACGATAGGCGGATCCGGCAATCAGGTCGGTATATGTTTTTTCAATGTAGGATTTGTAATCAATACTCTGGAATGTTTTGCAGACTGCCTCGCAAACGCCTGTATCGGTAGTAATACTGAAATCAAGTACCGTATGGATATTGGCCGCAATGCGTTCCCCGGAAAGTTTGTTGATCAGCAGATCCTGTTCGCTTGTATCCGCTTCTTTCTGCAGGATCATTCCCATCAGGGGCAGTCTTTCATGGCCGGACTTCCCGTTAACCCATGCAAGGGTATTATTTTGAGCGGGCTGCAAAACTTTTGTGAGCCTTTCAAGGATCATTTTGGTAAGAACAGTTAAAAAACCCTGTTCCAGGGGACTGGCAATAATCAGGAGATCGGTATCTTCCATGCTGTTGTATATATACCGGAAATCATCCGTAAAATCCTTCTTCGCAGCGAATTCCTCCGGAAGATCATATATCCGTAAGTCGGAAATATTCATATCCCTCAGGTTAAAGGTCCTTATGTAATGCCCGGTATTGTGCATTTTCACCTTATATAAATCAAGATATCTGTCAAATTCCTGATTTTGAACGTCGGTATTGCCATTGAGGATGGTGATATTCATTGCGGATTTATTATAATGTGGATTCAAAGGTAATTCCAGTGGAGTATTCCTGAATATGAAAATCGGCAAATGGACGAATTTCAGGGACGAACTACGAACGAATAACCCTGAAGTGCATTTTACCCCCCTGCAGACATAAGTATATAATCCACCATCAGCGGAATATCAAATAGCTGAATGCCATGAACGATGAGGTATTTGCTGTCATCCATAAGGGCCCTGGCAAACCATTCCTGATCCATATGGGCCGCCTGCATGCTCTTCCTGTAATTTTCGATTGCCCTCTGCCTGTCATGCAGGCACCAATAAATATGTCCCAGGTTCAGATAATCGTTTTTTGTGGATTCTTTGCCCATTGTCTTTTCAAGGTACTTTCTTGCATTCTCCATGTTGCCCAGCATGAAGGAACACCATGAAACAGGACGCTGTACCTTATGGTTTTCAGGCTGCAGGTATTCAACCTTAAAATAGTATTTCAAGGCCTCGGCATAATTTTCCATTTCCATGAAGGTATGTCCCAGCCAGGCCTGCACCTGCAGGTTTTCAGGCTCCAGTTTCTCCGCTTCATGATAATAGGCCACAGCCTTGTCATATTTCCCGGTTTTCCGGTAGCACCAGGCAATACGGGTCAACAGCCATAACCTGTTTCGTTCAAGCAGCTCCGCCCGGTGATAATATTCCAGGCCTTCATCATAATACCCTTCCTGCTGATAACAATAGCCTATTTTTTCAAACAATTCATAATTCTGATTCTTGTTTACAATCTGCATAAAGATCATGCGGGCATCCGCATAGTGGTTTTTTTCAAAATAAAATTCCCCGATATTCCTCAGCATGCTCATATCATCAATCCACAGGTTGAAAAATCCGGCCTCATGAATGCGTAAAGGCAGATTAAATATGTCATCAAATTCGCTTTTTAAAGGATGCAGCTTATAAAACCGGTACAAATCATGAAAATATTGAGTTATGATCACCCGGGTTTTTGCATCGGAATGGATCAGATCGTCATCCTGGGTCATTTCATTCATGGCTTTCAGTTCCATGTTAAACAATTCGATAACAGTTGATTTCTGAAAAGCAGGCATATGCCTGACATTTAAACAAAACGAATACTTGTCGGAATTACATAAAAAAGTACTCCGTTCAATACCCCCCGCAAATTGCCCCACATCGAAACCATCGCCTACATCGCTGAAAGTACGGGAAACATATTCATTTTCCTTGTAGAAAGGCATAAACCAATTTCTGAATTCATCAAAAAAGTCAAATTGCTTCAGCATGGCAAATGCACCCAGAAACACATCGGCACCTTCAAGCTGAAGATTCGTGAACTCTTCCAGTTTATCATACACATCCGGAGATTCCTTGAAAAACGTTTCCCATTCCGGATTTTTTTCTTCCGGATCGCTTGATGACAGCAGGTTTTCGAGATCAAGTTTTTCTTCAAGCTTCGATTTCATCCGGATCATTTCGGGAAGGATATCCTGCTGGATCTTGCGTGTGATCCGTTCGGTTTCCCTTGCTTTGATAAACTGAATAATGATGATCTCCACGCTTTTATCCACCGGTCCCATTCCCTGCAAAGCCTGCAATCTTGAAAGGATCTCGGGGTAATACCGGATTCTCCTGTCAAAAAATGTCAGTCCCAATACCAACCCAACCAGGGCCCTCTGCCATACCTGCATTTCCCCGCTTTCATAAAAACTGAAAAGCAGGTCAATTTTGTTACTGTCAAAATGGCGGATTAATGATAAGGTCAAAGCACTGACAAGGGTGCATTTGTCATACCATGCAATGGTTCCGGTCTGGCTTACCTTCTTCAACAGGCTGATATCGGTATCTTTCAGCTTATCAGAATGCCATATGATCCCGAAAAGCATATTGATCTCCTCCTTGTATTCCGTGGATACATATACGTTACGGGCAGCCTCGTTTTGTTCATCTCCTTCTTTTGACTCCCTGATCAGCGAAAGCTTGTCCATTAAGCGGTTAACACCGGCAAAAGCTTCTTCTGACCGGGCTTCCGGTATAGTTTTCAGTTTATAATAACTGAGCAGGTTACCGGATCGGATTATGTCTTCTTTCACATCATCTGCCAATCCGATGATCGCTTTAATTAGCCGGTTGTAAACCAGCTCCTTCTGCGGATCGTCGGATAATTCAAATGAATATTTGAGCATATTCAGATACGTTTGGGTATGATCCTCCAGCCGTGTCCGCAGATCGAGGTTGCGCCCGTGATTACACAGATACCTCACTGTGTCAAGGGCGTCCTTAACCCTTCTTTTCGAGATAAAATCAAGAACCTGGTTGTATTTGGATTTGAGTTCCGGATATGTCATGTCAATCTCCTGTTTGTGGAGAGTGTTTAGTTCAAGATGTATGCCAAATAAACGATTTGTTCACACAGCGTTCTGGATAGAGTCAGCGCGATACCGATTGAAAAGAGCAAAATACAAATGGCAATTTCGAAATAAATCGTATTTTTAATCCCCAACAAAATTCACTACCTGTTTTATTTCCCTGTTACTATAACTAACTGCTTATGAAAATGTTTTTAAAAACCAGGAAAGTCCTTTTGCTTTTTTTCGGCTTTATGGCAATGTCGGATGGCTCCCCGAGACAAATTTCGGCCAGCGGCATAGGAACTTCTGCAGAAGGTATGTGAAAATGGATATACAATAAATTTATATGAAGAACCTTTTCCGGAGAGATTTTTTAAAGGGCATTGCGACTGTTCCGTTTCTCGGTTACTTTGCTTTTGCCCATAAATCAAATATTCTTAAAGAACAGGAAAAAAACAGGGCTGATTACCTGAAAGAACTGGGTATCGATCACATTGACGCCCTGAACTTAAGAGTGACAAGACCGGACCCGCAGCAATCCGCAAAACCCTTGCGTATTGGATTGGTGGGGCATGGCTGGCGGGGTCCTGATCTGCTGAGGGCTCTCGGGTATGCACATCCTTCATGGATTGAAAAAAATACGGAGAATGGAAAATACAACGATGAAATACTTTCCTTTCTTGAACAGGAAGATCTGCAGGTGGAATTCGCCGGTATCTGTGATACATATGCACCCCGCGCAGAAAAAGGAATTGCTGCATCCGTAAATGAGATACATCCTGGCAAAGGGATCAGAAAACCGGTTAAAATATATCCCACTTACCATGATATGTATGCGAGCGGCGATATAGATGCTGTAATTATTGCTACTCCGGACCACCTGCACGCTAAAATGGCAGCAGATGCAGCCCGTGCCGGATTGCATATTTACCTCGAAAAGCCAATGACCCGCACGATTGAGGAAGCTATAAGACTCAGAGATACGATACGGTCCTCCGGGGTTGTCTTTCAACTCGGACACGAGAACCGTCACCAGATGAGTTACAGGATAGCAGAAGAGCTGGTGCAAAAAAATGTGCTGGGCGCCATATCCATGGTTGAAACCTATACAAACCGGAATGACGATTTCGGGGCATGGATCAGGGGAATCGACAAGGGGGGCACCCTTGAAACAATTAACTGGAAAGAGTTTTTGGGCGATTCCCCCTGGCAGGAATTTGATCCGGATAAATATTTCAACTGGCAGCGATTTGATGAATTTGGCTCGGGTGTCACGGGCAATCAGTTCAGCCATTACTATGATTGCATCAACCAGATCCTGCATGTTGGCATCCCCGGATCCGTAGCAGCCCTGGGGGGAACATACTATTTTAAAGACCGCAGAGATATCCCCGACGTATTGAATGTGATTTTCAACTACCCGGAACGGGGTCTTTCGCTGACTTATGATTGTACCCTGAAAAACAGCAAATTCAGGGGCATTAACATTTTAGGATCCGATGCGTCCATGGAAATTGAGAACACTTTGAATATCTACAAAGATTCTTTGTCAGAAATGTACAGGAAAATTGAAATCGATCCATCAAAACCTTTGTATAACTATTTTCCGGATCCGCGTGTGGATGCTGTGACCTCAGCCACAGCCCTCACCTATATAAAAAGCGGTTTTGGAAAGACCATGATTGAAGGAAAAATCCTGGATACAACCTACCTGCATGTCAGGGAATGGATAGATGCCATCCGGGGCAATGCAGCTGTCAGCTGCAATATCGACAGGGGATTCGAGGAGGCGGTCACCTTCATTCTGGCTAATATTTCCCTGAAGGAAAGAAAAATTGTCGGATGGGACGCTGCGCAGGAAAAAGCAATCCTTTCCTGAATTACTAATTTATTTTCAATCATTTCTTTTATGGAAAAAGATCAACACCCACCCCTCCTTTATACAAAAAGGCAGATCGCTGTCTTAACCTTTCTGCGGGTTCTCATCGGATGGCATTTTTTGTATGAAGGACTTGTAAAATTATATGCCCCCGGGGAATGGACTTCCGAGTTTTTCCTGTTGAATTCAGTGGGACCTTTTTCTTCTGTTCTGAAATCAATGGCGGCTAATCATACTGTGCTTTACTGGGTGGATCAGGCCAATATGTGGGGTCTGATCATTATCGGAATATGCCTGTTCGTGGGTGTTTTTGCCAGGCCGGCAAAGATAATGGGCATTCTGCTGTTGTTCCTGTATTATATATCCTATCCCCCATTTGCCCTTTATTCTGTTTCAATACCGGTTGAAGGAAGCTATTGGATAGTGAATAAAAACCTGATCGAACTGGCTGCCCTGGTGGTTTTATACTTTTTCCCTTCAAGCCGGATTACCGGACTGGACCGGTACATGAATTTCCTAAAAATAACGAGGCCTTCATTGGATGAAAAGTGAAAGACCCGGCTATGGACAGATAAAGGTCACGGCGACAGGCTTTCTCAGCTTGTTTTCGATTGTTGGAATTGCCTTTTACGGTCTTCCGTTCTTTTACGATTTCTGGGTTCAGGATTTCGGATGGTCGCGTGCTACTGTAATCTCGGGAAATGCTTTCGGGAAGGTGATTATCGGAATGTTCGCATTCTTTGCCGGATGGGTCATCGACCGTTTTGGACCCAGGCGGGTAATGCTTACCGGCATCATCATGGGAGGCCTGGCATTGATCGGGTTGAGCCGGGTGACATCGCTGTGGCAATATTATTTTTTCTATTTGTTCTATGCAGTAGGATATATGTGCGGCGGTCCGCTGCCGAACCAGGTACTGATATCCAGGTGGTTTACAGGCGCGCGTGGCAAGGCGATGGGGATTGCTTACCTCGGCATTGGCATTGGAGGAATGCTCGTGCCGCAAATCGCAAAAAAACTTAACCTCGAGTTCGGATGGCACCAGGCAATGATGATGCTTGGGATACTGATGATCGTCATTGCCTTCCCTATGGTTTGGTTTGTGAAGGATAACCCCCCCGGAAAGCAGGAAAATCCAAAACCCGGAGCCCCAAAAATAGCCCTGAGCAGGATATTAAAGGGATGGCCATTCTATTTACTGCTCATCGGCAGCGTATGTTCGATCGGGGCAGTCAGTGGCACAAGCCAAAATCTGAAGCTTTTTTTCAGCCTTGATTTGAATTACACCCAGCAGCAATCCGCCAATATTATCTCACTTGTGCTGGCAGCCAGCATCATCGGACGGTTGCTGATGGGCTGGCTGGCAGACAGGATATCAAAAAAGATGGTCATGATCCTCATCTATACCCTTGTAGCGGGATCAATACCGCTCCTTTACCTGGCCGATAAACCCGGAGTTGTCTATCTTTTTGCTTTCATTTTCGGGATCGGCCTTGGAGGGGATTACATGATAATCCCCCTGATGGCCGCCGAATTGTTCGGGGTAAAAGTTATGGGTCGTATCATGGGTATCATCCTCACATTTGACGGTTTGGGAGAAGCATTCTCCCCCATGTTTGTAGGTTGGATGCGCGATAAAGGCGGAAGCTATGCCAACGGATTTGCCGCCCTAATGATCCTTGGAGTGATTGGAATAATTGCTGTGCTCCTGCTTCCGCAAAAATCAGATCAGTCCGGATTCTGAAAGGTATTTTTTCAGGGTTGCAAGGTCCTTTCGCATATAGCCTAAAACCGTTTCCCTTTCCATTTTCAGTTTCTTTGCCCCGTTCTCGGCTCCTCCCAACGGATATTCATAGTGAATTGAAAGAGGGCAGTTAAGGTTGTACTTCCTGATAAGGCCAAAGTATTTTGCATAATCGACCATGCCTTCTCCCAGCGGCACTCCCTCTGATGACCACTTGCCGTCTTTTTTTGACCATTGAAAATCTTTCACATCAAGTGTCCTGATATAGGGGCTTATCAGTTGCAGGCCAACAGGCCATGCGTTTGCACCTTCCACTGTTGCATGGTAAATATCATATTGCGAACCCATCCATGGAGAATTCAGGTTTTTTAACACCTCTGCAAGGTCCCAGATGGATCCCCCGAAATAAATTCCCGATCCACCAATTCCTGAATGGTTTTGATATTCACCTGAAATCGAATACTTTTCATTGAGCTCTGCAAGCCCGCTCATTCGCTGCTGAATCAGGCTGATCGTATCTTCAACCGGTCGCGATTCATCATAAAACATCCATCCGGTACGATAATGCTGTATGCCAAGCGAACTGGCGGTCTTCAGGATATTCTCCGTAAAGGGATCATCAGCGCTGGTGATTGAAGTTGCGATCATATAAACTTTCAACCCCGTTTTCTGAATGGCTTCCAGTGCTTTAGGAAGATCGTCTTCAACTCTCTCAGGCAGAACATGTCCCTGGGGCCTTACAGTGAGGTCAATTCCGTCAAATCCCATTTCCGCTGCCACTGCAGCCATTTCATCATAGTCAAGCCACTGAAGTTGCTTCGAAAATATACTTATTGGAAATAATTCCTGCTCTTTACCTGCCAGCCTGTTTAAAGGTTCCCCGCGTTTGAAGATTCGGTTGCCTGCCATTCCCATGGCATTCAACCCGGCGGTAATTCCTGCCGAAGCGACCATCGACCGCTGAATAAAATTTCGTCTTGAGGTTTTCATAACAAAATATTTAAAACGCTGATTACAACCGGGGAAGCGTCATCCCTCCATCCACCATAATAACCTGTCCCGTTGAATATGAGAAGCTGTCCGATACAAGGGCTCCGACCACTTTTGCCACATCCCCGGGAAGTCCCCACCGCTTTTGAACACAAAGTCCATCTTCAATGAGCCGGTCATATTTGTCTTTTACACCTTCAGTCATATCGGTACGGATAATGCCGGGTCTGATTTCATAAACAGGGATATCAAATTCACCCAGCCGGATGGCAAACAGCTGGGTAGCCATGCTCAGTGCGGCTTTTGAAATACAGTAATCCCCGCGGTTGACGGAAGCCACCGCTGATGATATGGAAGTGACATTTATAATGCATGCACTAAACTCCTTATCGGCATTTTTTTGACGGATCAGCCAGTTGGCGGCTTCCTGTGTCAGGAAGTAAGTGCCCTTCAGATTGACGGATATCACTTCGTCGAAACTTTCTTCACTGGCGGAAAGAATATCGCTTCGCTCTTTGGGTGCAATGCCGGCATTGTTAACAAGAACGTTCAGCCTGCCAAAATGGTTCCGTATGCGGAGCAGTATTTTCTCACGGTCCGGTCGTGAAGAAATGTCTCCCTGGCAATAAAGGACTTCAGCTCCTGTCGCCCTGAGTGTCTTCAGTTCAGAAACGACGGATTCCTCAGGGCGGACTCCGTTCAGGGCAATATCAAATCCCTGTATGGCAAGTTGTTTCACAATGCCATACCCAATTCCGCGACTACCTCCGGTGACCAGTGCAACCTTTTTCATACGCACGGATGTTAAATTTCAGGTATATCTATCCAGCACCGCTTTGCCCAGCTTTCGAGTCCCTTTTCCGCCAACTGAACACCTTTGGCCCCCTCATGCAGATCCCACGGAAACGGTTCATTTTTCACAATATGACGGAGAAACAATTCCCATTGTGCCTTGAAGGCATTGTCATAATTTTCCTGTTCGGGAACTTTTGACCAACCATCATAGAAATTTTCAGGCTGTACCAGGTCAGGATTCCAAACCGGCCTGGGGGTATTGCCGTAATGCTGCGTATAGCAGTCACGTAATCCTGCTACTGCGGAACCTTTTGTACCATCCACCTGAAGCGTTAACAGGTCGTCCCGGCGCACCCGGGTAGCCCAGGATGAATTAAAATGGGCAATAATACCGCCTTCCAGTTCAAAAGTTGCATATGCCGCATCATCAGCCGTGCAGGCATACCGTTTCCCTGCTTCGTCAATCCGTTCGGCGATATGCGTGGTTCCCAGGCAGGAAACCGCTTTAACACGGCCAAATATATTGTCAAGAACGTATCTCCAGTGGCAGAGCATGTCAACGATGATTCCGCCATCCTCTTCTTTCCGGTAATTCCAGGAAGGTCTCTGGGGCGCAATTGAATCTCCCTCAAAAACCCAGTATCCGAATTCGCCGCGTACGGAAAGGATCTTTCCAAAAAACCCCTGTTGTATCAACCGCTTTAATTTAATCATCCCCGGCAGCCACAGTTTATCCTGTACAATCCCATTTTTTACGCCTGCTTTCCTGCACAAATCAGAGAGTTCCATGGCAGTCCGGGTATTCACTGCAACCGGCTTTTCGCAGTAAATATGTTTTCCTGCAGCAACCGCCAGCCTTACCGCCTCAGCCCTTCTTCCCGTGGTCTGGGCATCGAAATAAACCGAATAATCCGGATCTTTCAATGTTTCATGCAAATCGACGGAAATTTTAGGAAAGCCGGTAAGCTTGCAAAGTGCCTCAAGTTTATGAATATCACGGCCAACAAGGATCGGATCCGGCATAATGGTTTCACCAGCCGCCAGGCGCACTCCTCCCTGGCTTACAATTGCGGCGATCGATCTCACAAGGTGCTGGTTGGTACCCATCCTGCCTGTGACTCCATTCATGATAATTCCAACCCTGTGTTCCTTCATACCCCTTATATTTTAGACGTTTTTTTGATAAGCTTCTATAATTTTAGCAAGAAAAATATTTTGATCCAGGCTCCACCAAAAATCTGAAAATATCTCCACCTCAATAAAACCTGTAAATCCGGCTTTTTCTACCCACTTCCTTATTTTCCTTATCGGGATGCAACCTTCCCCCATCAGCCCCCTGTCCATCAGCAGATCAACGGTTGGCGTCTTCCAGTCGCATACATGAAAGGCAAAAAGGCAACCCTGCCGGCCACACCGTTCTATTTCCACTTCCAGGAAGGGATCCCACCAGAGGTGATATACATCCAGGGCTATACCCAACCAGGGAGATTTTATCCTCCCCGCCAGGTCATTCGCCTGCGCCAGTGTATTGATTGCTGACCGCGTGTCAGCGTACATCGGATGCAGAGGTTCTATGGCTAGTTTTACCCCGGCTGCGGCCGCATCCGGAAGTATTGAGGCAATGCCCTCCTCAATTTGCGCCCTTGAATCTTCGAGCGGCTGGCTGGGATCCGCACCACAAACCAGTACGATCATATTCGTTCGCAATGCGACTGCCTCGTCAATGGCCCTCCGGTTATCTTCCAGGGCAGCCATCCTTTTGACCTTGTCTTTGTGCGCAAAAAAACCGCCACGGCACAGTGAAACGATTGCAAGGCCCTGATCGCGAAGCATCCGTCCTGTTTTTTCAATGTTTCTCCCGTCGAGGGCATCCCGCCAAACGGTAATCCCTTTCACTCCGCTGGCTGCATAATGACCGGCAGCCTGTTCAATATTCCAGGGTTTGGTTGTTATTGTGTGAAGGCACAATCTGGACAGGTCATTCAGCATCGCGGGAATCATTTGGTACAGTTGAAAAAAGTATAATAGGCTTCCTCGTTTATGATCCTCTGCAAATAAAGACACGCTTCCCGTAAATGATAATCCCCCCACATGCCCGATTCACCCATGGGAATTTTGCTGCCTTCGGGAATATAATCCCATCCGTTGGGCCGGTGATAAATGCTATGGAGTAAAAGACCCTGGTGATGCGGATTAACACTTAGATAGGGCTCCGATAACAATGTGTCGAGTACCTTTAGTCCTGCCTGCCAGTAGCGGGTGCCGGCAGGGACATCCCCCTTTTTCATAAGAAAATGGCCAAGCCGCATCAATCCCTGTGATGCAATGGCAGCGGCTGAACTGTCCACCGGTTCATATGCATTGAACGGATCAGCTGCCTTGTCAAGGTATTCTCCCAGCCTGTACAGACCCGGCGCCCCGGTATCCCAGTAGGGGACGCCGTCAACAGGGGTATTGTCAATATAAAAATCACAGGCAGCCATTGCCGCCTTCAGCATATGTGTGGCAATATCACCACTGGACTCCGGCATACCGTCTCCCGCAGTGGAGCCGATCCACTCCAGCAGTTCTGAAAATCCGCACATAGCCCAGGCCAGGCCACGTGTCCATGTACTGAATGGCGAATATCCCTGCTGGGAATTGGGACAGCGATAACTGCCGTCTCTGACATTAAAAATACTTTCATGAGCCGTCCGTCCCCTAATGTCATATCCATCGCGGCCTTCTCCATAATATACACAGAAATGAGCCGTGGTGCGCATATGATGAAAAGCCCGTTCAAGAAGGTTGATTTTTGCATCTCCCTCACCATACAGGCTGTGACCCAGGCTGTGACTTATGATCAGGGCCCTGCAGGTACGGATCGTATCTACAAACAAGGAGTGAGGCCCGTTGAATGAATAAATATAACCGCCGCTGTTCAGCGCTGTCCAGCGGGATGCCTGCACAGCACCCGATACTTTAAGGGCCAGTTCATAAAAATCCTTTTCCCATGTGTTAAAGGGGATTTTACCCTCGCACATAAGACGCAACAGATTTCCATATGTACTCACATTATTGAATCCGTGATCATGAACTCCAATGTGGGAAATATGCGGGGCCATCTTCTCAAGGATATTCGTCCTGGCCATTTCAAGGAAAGATCTCTCCCCGGTGGCGTCGAACTGGAGGATTGCCGAACCGAACTGAAAGCCCTGGGTCCATTCCGTCCATCCCCTTGCAACATATCTACCCTCAACGGTATATACCGGCGAACCTTTCGATTCATCCGCATATTTTTCGATCAGGCGGATTTTTTGAGCAGACAATTCCCATAACCGGGCAAGTTTCCCGGAAAGGTCAGCCGGCTTAAAATTCTTATCGATCCTGATCATATCCCTGCATATAATTCCTAAAGTAATTGTCTCAAATAAATATAGATCATTTTTCATGAGAAATGCAACCTTCCGGTCTCAATCCGGGTGAAATTCTTAAAATAATCCATTAGCTTTATTTTTTAAATTTTCTTTGGCAATCCTTATTAAATTCATTTTTATGAAAAACCCGGTCTTGTTTGCTCTTTCGTTCGTAATTGCAGGGTTGAACGGAAATCTTCACAATCTGAAGGCAGAGGATATAAAAACCCTTGAAATCGGAGCCCTGGCACCTGCCTTTTCATTGCCTGGCGTGGATGGAAAAACCTATACTTTGGAAAGCTTCAAGGAATCGAAAATTTTAATGATCGTGTTCATGGCTGATCATTGTCCCACCGCACAAGCCTATGAGGACAGGGTCCTGCAGTTACATGGCGAATTTTCCTCCCGGGGAGTTGCAATTATGCTGGTTTCACCCAATGATCCCAGGGCTGTTTGTCTTGAGGAGATTGGCTATAGTGAGCTTGGGGACAGTTTTGATGAAATGAAAATTCGCGCCAGTGATAAGCATTTTCCAATGCCCTATTTGTATGACGGTGACAGGCAGGAAATGGCAAAAGCCTACGGACCGACTACCACCCCGCATGTTTTTATTTTTGATGGTCAGCGAAAATTACGCTTTTGCGGTCGTATAGATGACATGGAAAATCCGTATGAAAAAGCCACTCAACATGATACCCGTAACGCCCTTCTGGCTTTGCTTGACGGGAAACCGGTTCCTGTTGAAAAAACCAAAACATTCGGTTGTTCCATTAAATGGTCGGGTAAAATTGAATGGAGAAATAAACTGGATGAAGACTGGAACAAGAAACCGGTAGATGTTTTGGAAACGGATATAAACGGGATAAAGGAATTGCTGGCTAACAATACGGATAAATACCGGCTGGTTAATTTTTGGGCAACCTGGTGCGGACCTTGCGTAATTGAATTTCCGGATTTTGTAATAATGCAGCGCATGTATGGGGCTCGGGATTTTGAATTTGTTTCAATCAGCACGGATGGGATTAAGAAAAAAGAAAAAGTGCTGGAGTTTTTGAAGGATAAGAAGGCAGCCACAAAAAATTTTCTTTATTCAGGAGAGGATAAGTATCAACTCATTGAATCGGTTGATAAAAACTGGTCGGGCGCCCTGCCCTATACGATGCTGATCGCACCCGGAGGAGAAATTGTATACTCACACGAAGGAATAATCGATCCACCGGAAGTAAAAAAGGAGATCATTAAAAAGATCGGAAGATTTTTTTCAGATGATAATAAGTAGTTGCAAGAAACTAAATATAGGGCAATAATTGAGGAATAATAATAATAGAATCGGAAAGTCATGAATAATAAAATCTCCCGCCGTCGCTTTACCCGTTTATCTCTCACCGGATCAGCTGCATTTGTAGCAATAAATCAGTTTGGAATGATCCCCTGCATGCGAACCGATTCCCATTGCATACGCCTCGGAGGCCCGATATTTGGCAATCACGGAGACCCGCATGAATGGATAACTGAACTGAAAGACGCCGGGTATAGCGCAGCTTATTGTCCGGTTGAACCCGGAACGGACGAGGCTACTGTAAAGGCCTTTGAAAAAGCCGCCAGGGACGCCAATATTATCATTTCCGAAGTAGGAGCATGGAGTAATCCCATCAGCAAGGATGAACAGGTACGAAAAGAAGCTCTTAAGAAGTGTAAAGATTCCCTGGCCCTTGCAGAGCTTATCGGAGCGGGCTGTTGTGTGAACATCAGCGGCTCCCGCGGTGATAAGTGGGATGGTCCGGATCCTGAAAACCTGACTGAAGAAACCTTCGACCTGATCGTACAAACCACCCGGGAAATCATTGATGAGGTGAAGCCGGTCCGTACTTTTTTTACCCTGGAAGCGATGCCCTGGGCCTATCCTGATTCACCCGATTCATACCTCGATCTTTTAAAGGCCATTGACCGGAAACAACTGGCAGTGCATCTTGACCCGGTAAACATGATCAACTCCCCCCGAAGATATTACAGTAATGGTGCTTTCATTAAGGAATGCTTTACAAAACTGGGCCCTTATATAAAGAGTTGTCATGCCAAGGATATACTTTTACGTACCGAACTCACCGTTCATTTGGATGAAGTATTATTGGGAACCGGGGGACTTGATTACAGCGTATTTCTGTCCGAATTAAGCAGGCTAAAGGATGTCCCATTAATGCTCGAACACCTCAACGCGAAGGATGAATTTAGTCAGGCTGCAACGAATGTGAAAAACATAGGCGCCTCCATTGGGGTAAAGTTTTGCTGAGAAAAACCGTGTCGCGTTACAACCTTCGTTTGGGCTTAACCTGGCTATTTTTAATTTTGAGTTCCGCGTTATGCAAAAACAGAACCCATCATGCAATGATTACCTTAACCCCTGCATCCTCCAATATTTTTTTGTCAATACTACGAATGCCATTGTCGGTAACCACGGTATTAATTCTGTCAATTGAGCAGATAAAGGCCAAACTCCTTCGGGCAAATTTGCTGGAATCGGCCACCACAATTACTTCTTTTGCTATTTCTATCATTACCTGGTTCAAATGGGCTTCATCAATATTTGGAGTTGAAATTCCATGCTGGGTATCAAATCCGTCAACACCAATAAATACTTTGTCAACGTAAAAGTTTTTTATGCTCTTTTCCGCAAGAGAACCTACAAGAGATAGTGAATTTTTGCGAAGATTCCCCCCGGGTATGATACAGATTGATATTTTGGTTTAAAGCTACCTGGTTGGCAATGTTTAGCGCATTCGTAATTATAGTAAGACTTGTAATCTTTGGTGAAATATTTTTTACCACCTCCATGGTCGTAGTCCCCGAATCAATAATTACGGTATCCGATTCCTTAATGAGTGCAGCGGCCGCTATACCGATTCCATGCTTCTCGCGGCTGTTAATTTTATCCTTCTCCCAAAGCAACTGGTCGTAACTTACTACCGGTTCCATTTTCATCGCCCCTCCGCGTGCACGGATTAATATTTTATTCTTCTCGAGATTTTTTAAATCGTTTCGGATAGTGACTTCACTTACCCCAAATTCATTACTTAATTCACTTACATATACCTGGTGAGAGTCGGTGAGCTTATTCATTATGATCATTCTTCTTTCGACAGTAGTCTTCATCTCTTTTTTTGACATTGCAGTTACTCTTTAATATAAGACAAAAATAGAAAAATAATCGTTTCTGAATTTTTTTTAAATTTTCCTTTCGCAATGATAAAAAAGACACTATATTTACTTCGAAACGAAACGAAAGTTTTATATACTTCCAAAATGAAAATATTGAATTACGCTATTGAAGAACTCAGGGAGAACGGAGGTTATCATACTGCCACTGAGATATATCACCAGCCACAGTTATGGTGGAAGATATATGAGGAAATTTTTCTCCAGAAAGCACATATTCAGAAGTTTACAGACAATGCTTTCAGGGATGAAAACCTCCACATTATCCTTACAGGCGCAGGAACCAGCGCCTTCATCGGGTTATCTCTTCAAGGGTCTTTTAAGCGTTCCTGGAATAAATTTACTTCCACTATTTCCACTACCGACTTGGTTTCACATCCTTTCGATTACCTGTATCCTGAAGTTCCAACCCTGATGGTTTCCTTTGCCCGTTCAGGGAATAGCCCGGAAAGTGTTGCGGCGGTCGCCCTTGCAGACCAGATATGTAAAAAATGCCACCACCTGATAATCACATGTGATAAAGCGGGGGAACTGGCAAAATACCAAACCAAACTCGACAAATTTGTTTTCGTCCTGCCGCCCGAAGCAAATGATCAAAGTCTTGCCATGACAAGCAGTTTCACAGGTATGCTTTTGGCCGGAATACTGATTACACGCCTAAAAGTATTACATGAATTTGAGAGTAAAATAAATCTGTTGTGCAGGTATGGTGAAAAAATAGTAGGTTCATATACAGATCTCATTTCATCCATAGCTGAACTAAATTTTCAGCGTGCCGTTTTTTTAGGTTCCGGGCCCCTGTTTGGAACTGCGACAGAATCTCAATTAAAACTGCAGGAGCTTACCGATGGAAAGATTATATGTAAAACCGATTCTTTCTTAGGTTTCCGTCACGGTCCAAAAGCAGTGGTAGACAATACTGCGCTTGTCATGTACCTGTTTTCCAATCAACCCTATGTTTCCAAATACGAAGATGATCTCGTACATGCTATGAAGAAAGGAAAAAACGCTTTAATAGAAGTGGGTATAATGGAATGCCGCAGTACCTCCATTGCATTGGACAGGGAAATTATATTGGGAGTTGCAAATTCCCTGGATGAAGATTTACTGGCCGTTTGTTCTGTAATTCCGGCCCAGATGCTGGGATTTTTCAAATCAATTAAGCTCGGTTTGCGACCGGATTCACCGTCCGAAAGCGGGGCCATATCGCGGGTAGTACAAGGCGTAAACATTTATCCATTATAATACTTGTCATAATGAATGCCCAACTTCGCGAAAGAGCTGAAATAAACAAAAAGCCCTTAATGGATTATATCCTGGGCCGGTTAAAGGAGCTTGAAAAGGAAACCGGAATGCGCCGGACAATTTTTGCTGCTTGTCCCAACTCGATGGCCGTAATACGTGCGGCATTGCGTTCGGCAAAACGAAACGACAGTCCGGTTAAATTTGCGGCCACCCTGAACCAGGTAGATACTGACGGAGGTTATACCCATCTTACCCAGCGGAAATTTATTGAAACCATACAAAATGAAGCCAGGATCATCCACTTTACAGGGCCTGTAATAGTTGCAGTAGATCATGGGGGGCCCTGGTTAAAGGATATTCATAAAACTGAAAACTGGTCTTTGAGCAAATCAATGGACTGGGTTAAAAAGTCATTTGAGGCAGCCGTCGATGCCGGATATGATTTAATTCATGTTGATCCTACGATTGATATTACACTTAAAAAAGGAGAAATAATTAATATTGATGTGGTTGTTGAAAGGACAATTGAACTCATCGGGCATACCGAAAAATACAGGGAATCAAAAGGATTGAAACCCATTTCTTATGAAGTAGGAACCGAGGAGGTGCATGGAGGCCTGGCTGACATGGAGGTTTTTAATCATTTTTTGCATCAGTTAAAGAAAGGGCTTTCAGAAAAAAGGCTCTCAAATGTATGGCCCTGTTTTATAGTCGGTAAAGTTGGCACAGATCTTCATACAACGGTATTTGATCCGGTTGTCGCAAAAGAATTAACGGCAACAGCCGCCAGGCATGGAAGTTTTATTAAAGGCCATTATTCGGATGGTGTTGAAAATCCGGAACTTTATCCAATGTGTGGTATGGGTGCAGCGAATGTGGGACCTGAATTTACAGAAAGGGAATATGATGGATTAATGGAACTGGCTGATATAGAAAAATCGCTTATTAAGGAACAACAGGTACCTGAATTATCGAATATTAAAGAAGTGATCTGGAAAACGGTTATTGATTCACAACGCTGGAAGAAATGGCTGAATGAAAGCGAGAGCAATGTGGATTTCTATGCAAACTCAAACCAAAGGCAGGTATGGCTTATAAAAACCTGTGCCCGTTACATCTGGGAAAATGAAGATGTACTGGCTGCCCGGGACATCCTCTTTAATCATGTTAATAATCATGGCATTGACGCTGAGGAAATTCTACTGTCGCATATCGAAAGAGCCATGGATAGATATTACCACAAATTCAACCTGGTCGGTTTGAACAATTTGCTTTAACCTTTAAGTATATATAAAATGGAAGATAAGAAATTCAATGTGCTTGTTGTCGGGGAACTTAATGTCGATTTAATACTTAACAAAATCGAAAAATTCCCCGAAATTGGCAAAGAAGTTTTCGCAAAAGAGATGAAGCAGACCTTAGGGAGCAGTTCTGCCATTTTTGCCAATAATTTAAGTGTGTTAGGTGCCAGCGTTACTTTTCTGGGCAAAGTCGGATACGACGGGTATGCCGCCTTTGTAAGTTCAGCGCTTAAACAATCGGGAGTGGATATTAATAATATATTGAGATCAGCAACCTTCCTTACCGGAATAACAGTTGCATTCAATTTTGGGAACGACCGCGCTATGGTCACATATCCGGGCGCCATGAGCGATTTAAAAATTCAGGATGTTTCTGACGATCTGCTGAAATCGGCTTCTCATTTGCATGTAAGCTCCGTCTTTTTACAGGAAGGATTGAAGCCTGATATCATTCAATTGTTCAAACGGGCGAAATCCTTTAAAATGACAACCTCTCTTGATCCGCAATTCGATCCCACAGAAAAATGGGATCTGAATTTAAGTGCCCTGCTACCCTATGTGGATGTTTTCCTGCCAAACGATGCGGAAATCAAAAAACTTACCTCAACCAGTTCAATCGAAGAAGGTATCAACCGGATCAAAGCTTTTTGCAATATAGTAGTGGTTAAAAATGGTACTAAAGGGGCAATTATGTGGGATAAGGAAAAACTCGTGAACAAGCCGGCTTATTTAAATGAAAATGTAGTGGATGCTATCGGTGCCGGGGACAGCTTTAATGCCGGTTTTATCGCCAGGTACATAAAACGGAAACCTCTTGAGGCCTGCCTGGACTTAGGGGTTCTTTTGGGTGCCGCAAATACAACAGCCGCAGGTGGGACGGGAGCATTTAAAACACTGGAGGCTTTAAAGACAACTATAGAAAAGAAGTTTAACAAAAAAATGGACTTATCATAATACGTATCCTGATCGAAAGTTACTTCGACCCCCCTTTTTAATCTAAATAATTAAAAGAAAACAATGGATCTGCAAAAAAAACTAATCGAGTTTCACCAGCTGAAGAAGGCAATTTTAGCAGCCAATTTTTATAATCTCGAAACTTTGCAGGGGATTTTGTTGGCAGCCAAGCTTGAAAACAGCCCGATTATTCTACAATTATCAGAAAGTTCAATTAATTATATACAGCTGGAAATGGCTGCTAAAATGGCATTTCAGGCAATTTCCGATTTTGGGGTGCAGGCATGGCTGCATCTTGATCATGGCGGGAGTATCGATCTCGTGCAAAAATGTTTGGACAATGGCTTTCACTCCGTAATGATTGATGCCAGCGAAAAATCATTGGCTGAAAACATCCGGATAACAGGAGAGGTAGTAAAAAAGGCCCGGCAATATGGCGCTCATGTTGAAGCTGAATTAGGCTATGTTGCCAAGCTTAACCAAAGCCAGGGATTAAAAGGATTTACTCAGCCGAAAGAGGCAAAACAATTCGTGGATGCAACCGGGGTGGATGCACTGGCAGTCGCTGTTGGCACAGCACATGGATTTTATAAAGAACAACCAAAACTGGAAATCGAACTGCTCGATGAGATTAATCAGCTTGTTAATATTCCCCTGGTCTTGCATGGAGGTTCGGGAGTTCCTGACCGGTCGTTGCAGCTTGCCATTCAACACGGAATTGCGAAAATAAACCTGGCAACCGAGACCAAGAACACCTTTATGAAACAGCTTAAGCAGGAGTTAAACAATTCGGATGAAATTGATCTGCGCATTGTTTTTCCGAAAGCAACAGCCTGCGTTGTGGAACTGATCCGGAACAAAATAAATGTACTCAATACACGACTGATATGATGAAGAAATCGATTCCAATAGGTTTGATTGTTGTTTTTGCTGTTTGTCAAATGACATATAGTCAACAGGATGTGAACCATCTTTTATTGAAAAATTACCGCCCAAAATCCATTTATCATATTCCGGTTACAATTCCTGAACATGCAAAATACCCGGTAATTGATATGCATTCTCATCCGTATGCTGCAAACGCTAAAGAAATAGACGCCTGGGTTAAGACCATGGATGAAATGAACATCAGTAAAACAATAATACTGACTTATGCCACCGGAAATCAATTCGATTCAATTTTGGAGGCTTATTCAACCCATAAAGACCGTTTTGAACTTTGGTGTGGTTTTGATTACGCAGGATACGATAAGCCCGGTTTCGGCCCGGCAGCGGTAAAAGAGCTGGAACGCTGCTATAAATTGGGAGCGAAGGGTGTTGGAGAATTAGGAGACAAAGGTGGGGGAGAACTCTACTCAAGACCGGTAAAAGGGTATGGATTGCATATGGATGACCCGCGAATGAAAATCTTGCTTCAAAAATGTGCTGAGCTTCATATGCCTGTAAATGTTCATTTTGCAGAAGATATGTGGATGTATGAACCAGTCGATTCAACCAATGACGGGCTGATGAATGCCAGTGAGTGGCATGTGCAAATTAAAGATGGAAAGCTTAATCACGCACAACTGATGCAATCTCTCGAAAACGCAGTGAGGGATAATCCAAAAACCCTGTTCATCGCCTGCCACTTTGCTAATCTTTGCTATAACCTGGATGAGGCTGGCAGTTTACTCGATAAATATCCAAATCTTTATATGGATATCGCTGCACGGTATGCCGAAACAGCAACGATACCAAGGTTCATGTCCGATTTTTATGCAAAATACCAGGATCGCCTGCTTTATGGAACCGATATGGGGATGGATAAGAACATGTACCAGGTAACTTTCCGCATACTGGAATCCAGGGACGAGCATTTCTACGAAACCGACATGTTCAACTACCATTGGCCTCTTTATGCTTTTGGCCTGAACGACATAATACTAAAAAAACTCTATTCGGAAAATGCATTAAAAATTCAAAAGTATGAAAACAACAAATAACCTTATTTGCATACTCTTTTCCTTTTTTGGCATTGCTATGATCAGTTCATCCTGTAGTAAGCAAATTACTAAAATTGAAAGTGGAAAATTGCAGGTAGAAGTTAACTACCTGATGCAAACCCTTGTTTCGTCCACTAAAGAAGGAGCTCAACCGTTGATGGGGGATTTTCAGAACTCTGAATTCCTGCTAACTAAGCACAATACTATTCAGAATTTTAAACTTTCCGATAATCAAAAAACAACTTTTGAAGATAAAATCGGCAAGGGAACCCGTTGGGAATTCACCGGGTCAAGCTCCGGCTATCCTGAAAATATTTCTAAAATTTTAAGCATTACCGTGTATGATGGATTTCCTGACTGGGCATTCTATAATGTCAGGTACATAAATAAAGGCAAGGAGGATGTTATTGTCAACAAATGGATAAACAATGCCTATAATGTAAACACCCTGAAAGACACACCTGATTTCTGGTCGTTCCAGGGCAGTTCCACCTCAGAACGTGCCGATTGGATACTGCCAGTAACTCCCGGCTTTTACAAGAAGAATTTTTTGGGAATGAATAATTCGGATTATGGCGGAGGTATACCGGTTATTGATCTCTGGCGAAAAGACGAAGGAATTGCCATTGGACATACCGAAATGGTTCCAAAACGGGTATCCCTGCCCATTGACATGGAAAAAAAATCGGCTTCTGCCAGTATATGTGTTGAATACGAATACACCCATGCCGACACATTGCATCCGGGCGATACATTGAAAACCGATGGAACTTTTGTAAGTGTTCACCAGGGTGATTATTTTCACACTTTACGCCAGTACAGCCTGGTCATGCAGAAAAAAGGGATTGTTTTGCCCGAATCAGAACCGTCGGCATTTGAACCTATCTGGTGTGCCTGGGGCTATATGCGCAACTTCACCGTTGAAGAGGTATTGGGTACACTTCCAAAAGTAAAAGAGCTGGGTTTTAAATGGGTTGGAATTGACGATGGTTTTCAGCAAGCTGAAGGCGATTGGGATGTAAATTCTACTACGTTTCCCGGTGGCGATGCCCAGATGCGAAGCCTGGTGGATAAAATTCACGCCTATGGTCTAAAAGCACAGATTTGGTGGGCTCCCCTTGCTGTTGATCCTCAAAGCAAGCTACTTGCCAAAAACCCTGATATTATTCTTCTGAATGCTGACGAAGCTCCACAGTATATTACCTGGTGGAATAGCTATTATATGTCTCCGGTATATAAAGGAACACTTGACCATACCAAAGCAATGGTCGAAAAATTTATGGGAGACTGGAACTATGATGGGTTAAAACTTGATGGACAACATCTGAATGCCTGTCCCCCCGACTATAACTGGAAACACAATTTAGCCAACCCCGAAGAGGCCCCTGAGGGTGTACCTGCATTCTTTAAGCTTATATATCAAACAGCAAGGCAGATCAAACCTCACTCAATTATTGAACTCTGTCCGTGTGGCGATGCCATGTCATTTTACAATATACCCTATACCAACCAGTTTGTGTCATCAGATCCTGTAAGCAGCAAGCAGATACGTTCGAAAGCTAAGACCTATAAAGCCATTGCACCGAATACTGCCTATTTTGGTGACCATGTGGAACTAAGCGATAGCGCCCGTGATTTCGCAAGTACCATAGGCGTTGGCGGTGTTCCGGGATCAAAGTTCACCTGGCCGAAGGATAATCCCCTGGCGCCGGAAGGGCCTTTTGTATTAACACCGGAAAATGAACGCCTTTGGAAGAAATGGATAACCCTTTATGACCAGAAGATGCTTTCAACAGGAAATTACTTAGGAGAGTTGTACGATATAGGATACGATAAACCCGAAACCCATGTAATTCAAAAAGCAGATACGTTATACTATGCATTCTTTGCAAGCAAATGGAAAGGAATGATTCACCTTAAAGGTTTATCTCAGGGACAATATAAGGTGATCGATTATTTTAATAAGAAAGAGTATGGCGAAATTTCTTCTGACAAACCTCAGATGGAAGCAGCTTTCGAAAATTTTCTCCTGTTAATGGCATATCCTGAAAATAAATAATGCCCAATAAATAACCTAACTAAAAATTATGATTAAAAATTAGCCTATGAAAAAGATTACTAAAAGAAACCTAATCTTGGTGTTGCTTTTGATCTTAACCGGATCAATCATGCAATTAGGTGCACAAACAACCATTTCCGGGCAGATTACTGATTCAGTGAATAGGACAACACTTCCCGGAGTAAATATACTAATTAAGGGAACTACGAAAGGAACTGTAACCGATGCAGACGGGAATTTCACAATTACGGTTCCTTCGCCAAAAGAGGTTTTGGTGTTTAGTTATATTGGCTATATAACCAGGGAAGTCGAAGCCGGGACCAGCAGCAGAATCGATTTGGCACTTTCCCCCGATATAATAAACCTCGATGAAGTAGTAGTAATGGGCTATGGCACAAAAAAGAGAAGTGAAATTACAAGTGCAGTTACTACACTTTCTTCAGACAAGCTCATGGATATAACTTCAAATGATGTGGGAAGTATGCTGCAAGGCAAAGTGGCAGGTATTCAGGTTATCAACAGTTCGGGCGCGCCGGGTTCTACTTCCGAAATCCGTATCCGCGGAACTTCTTCTTTTAGCGCTCCGCAGGGGCCGCTGTATGTTGTGGACGGTATTATTGGGGGCACCTTTGATCCAAATGATGTGGAAACCATAACTGTGCTGAAAGATGCAGGTGCTACCGGATTGTACGGTTCCCAGGCAAATGGCGGAGTGGTTATTGTAACGACAAAAAAATCCAAATCCGAGAAGCCACAATTTGAATTCAAGGCTGTAACAGGACTTAGATATGCCGATCATGGCAATGTTGAAATGATGGATAGTAAAACTTTGTACGATTACCACAGGGAATATTTCCGGGATCCGGTAAATTATGTTGTGGACGACAGAAAATTCAGGGCAGCCCGACCCGATTCGCTCCTAAACGTAAATACCGATTGGTTAGCCGAAACCTTTAAGCAGGCATTTGTACAAAATTATTATTTATCATCTTCCGGGGGTACCGGAAAGTTTTCATATTACATCGGAGGCAGCTATTACGATGAAAAAGGCACTTTTATCAATACCGAATTCAAGCGGGTCAATCTCCGGGCAAATACAACGTATAAATTTTCCGACAAGGTTTCTCTCACAAACAATATAAACCTGAGCGGTGCTAAGAACATAGGCTATGACTATATGAATATTTATTATGCCTACACGAGCATGCCATGGGACGATCCGTATGATGCCCAAGGCCATCCAAGAAGTTTTAAAACGGCATCAAACATCTGGTCGAAAGACAAAATTAACCCCATTCAGGCAGCAGAAAACTCTGAGTTGAGCAACAAAACATTTAATTTCGATTACGACATTGATTTGAGTGTTAAAATACTCAACTGGTTAACCTTTTCCACCACAAACAGGTTGAGTGCCTATGCATCGTCAGATAAAACATATTATGCAAAGGCTGCAGACAACCTCACTTATTTTGGAACAGGGTTCGTCAGTGCGCAAAATAATTTTAACTATAGCGGAATAACAACCAATTTGTTAAAATTCAGTTTTGGAAAAGGATTTCATTCAATAAGTGGCCTGGCAGGCTTTGAAGCCCAATCGGGTATGGATGATTATATTTCTGGCTCCGGAATGGGTATACCGGAAGGACTCAGCGTACCATCCGTTGCTTCCGGACAATATTTGATCAGCGGAACACCAACAAAATCTGTAATGCAATCCATTATTTCGCAGTTGAACTATAATTACAATGGAAAGTATTTCTTATCCGGCTCATACAGAATAGATCAATCCTCGCAATTTGCTCCAAACCAGAGGACAGCTAAATTTCCGAGTGTTTCAGCCGCCTGGTTGGTCAGCAACGAAGATTTTATAAAGAACAGGTCACTTATTTCAAACCTTAAATTAAAAGCAAGCTGGGGTAAGACCGGTATGAAAGATATTGGTCCATACCGCTATATGGAAATGTTCAGCTTTTCGTCGCAATACGATGGACAACCGTCGGCCATTCCTACCCAGATGGCAAATCCGGATCTTACCTGGGAACAAACAGATCAGCTGAATGCCGGTTTCGAACTGGGATTATTTAACCGGATTGATTTGGAATTAAATGTTTACAGAAACATGACCCAGGATTTATTGGTGGAACGGGCATTGCCTCCTTCAGGCGGTTTCCGCACCCAATGGCAAAACATCGGTAAAGACCTGAACACCGGGGTTGAATTGAGTATCAGTACTTCAGTAATTAAGACCAGGGATGTTTTGTGGACAGTGGATTTCGAAATCGGGTATAATAAAAATGAATTATCCGGATTTGGGAATGATACCATATTGACATCCAATTCATATGGAGTGGTTCAGATTTATCATAATGGAACTTCATTATATACCTGGTATGCAAAAGAATTTTATGGGATTGATCCGGCAGATGGTTCAGTGCTTTGGATAGATAAAAATGGCCAAACAACCCATGAATACCAGGATGCCCGATATATTGAATACGGAAGCCCAATGCCTAAGTTCCAGGGTGGCTTCGCCACAGAATTTAAGTACAGGGCAATTTCCCTTCGGGCTAACTTCTCCTATCTTACAGGAAACAAGATTTTCAATTATTTCCGAAGATATGTGGATCATGATTTGCAGGAAACGCAATTCAATGTGATGATGCCACGTGATGACTACAAACTATGGCAAAAACCGGGGGATGTCGCAACGAAACCGCTGCCGCAAAATGCACGCAATTCATTTGATCCATCCACACGTTTCATTGACAATGGAAGCTTTTTGAAACTTAGAAATATCACTCTTTCCTATAGTTTGCCTCAAAGCATCCTGTCGAAAATAAAAGTAAATGGATTAACGGTATCTCTTTCAGCTGACAACATACTCACATTCACCAATTTCTGGGGGCAGGATCCTGAAGTCTCCATCGATCCGAGCTTTGGTAATTTACCCGGGTATGCCGAGTTTAAATATCCAAACAACAAGCAGTATATGCTTGGATTGATAATACGTTTGTAACCCTATAAAATTATGAAGATGAAAAATATACTAAAATATTTCGGGCTGCTGATCCTGGCATTGTCCATGGTAAAGTGTGATCTGGAGGTTATTCCGCAGGATGCTTTAACCAGCGAACAGATAACCACTTCTTCCGACGGTCTTTCAAGTCTGGTAAACGGATTTTATGCCATCCTCAAAGAGGCCGATGGAAACAATTGTTATATTCGCCAATACTATCAAATGAGCGATTTTGCAAGCGACGATATAGTTTGTGCCTATAAAACAGAGGACGACCTGGTTAACAGTTTCAGATTCAAGGATAGGGCGGCAGAAAAATCGAATATCAATGCATTCTGGGAATCGTCATATAAAATAGTATATGGCGCCAATGTCGCAATTTCAATGGCCGATATTAAAGGCGACGATCCTTCAACCAACCAGTTAAAAGGCGAAAGCTATTTTATGAGGGCATTTGCCACACACAACCTGGTGCGTTTTTTTGCCAAACCATACAGCGAAGCCAATAAAATGGAACCGGGTGTTATAATCCGTTTGAACAAGGCTGATAATATGCCCAAGGCCCGGGCTACCCTTGAAGAAACGTACAATTATATCACCGGGAGCCTGAAAATGGCCGAATCCATAATGAGTGAAGAGATGCCTGCCGACAGAAACAACGACAATCACAGGTATGCCAGTATTTATTCTGTATGGGCAATGCTGTCAAGGGTTTATTTATATAAAGGGGAGTTGGATAGCTGTATCCTGTATTCCGATAAATTAATAAATTCCGGAGCGTTTGGTTTGGAATCTCCTGAAAGTTTTCCTGAATTCTTTGCCAATGCCAAGAACGGATCAGAAAGTATCTGGCTGGTGCCGTTTAATCCAATCGATGACCAATTGAATGGCTCGGTTGCTTCGATGATCTTTAACGGCAATAACTGCTGGGCTGAAGAAGGAGCAAGTGTTTCAATCCTTGACGATATGGGTTCAGGAACTGCCATGACAGATATTGATCAGCGCTGGAAATATATTGTTACCGATGCGGGAGTTGTGAAAAACGGGGTTAATATGTTCTATATCAGCAAATTTTCCGGGCAGGATGGTTCACCAACGCTTAGCTCGCCCGTAATGTTCCGGTTGGCAGAAGTTTATCTGAACAGGGCCGAAGCGTATGCTAAAAAAGGGGATGTCGCATCGGCAGTTGCTGATTTAAATGAAATACTCGTTAACAGGTTGATGGTTCCGGAAGACGAAGCAATTGATGATTATTTGTATAAGGAAGAATCGATTTCAGGCGATGAAATAGTTGATGTTGTATTAAAGGAGAGAAGAATTGAACTGGCTTTTGAAGGTCACCGAATTTTTGACCTGTTGAGAAACGGAAAAGACATCGTGCGCAATTACTGGGGCTTCCATCTGGATGTTTATAATGGAATTCCCACGGGAGTTGAGCCTGGCCTGAATGCAGGCGGTGTTCTTTTTCATTCCAGCGATCCATGGGTAATATACCCAATACCTTCGAGTGAAATAAGCACAAACAAGCTATGTATTCCAAACGAATAAAAATTATAAATATGAAATACTTCAAAATAAAACAAGTATATTTTGCTGCAGTCATCATGTTATTCATTCTGTCATGCAGCAAAGAAGGTGAATACACCTTGACTGAAACTCCTCCGCTTGATTTCAGAACCTATTATGACGGTTTAACCGTTACCTACGCCAATGCTACCCAGGGAGCAACCAATATTTCATGGGATTTTGGCGATGGTTCATCCGTTGTTTCGGGTGATTCGGTGGAATATACCTACGCTACAATCGGGAATTATGTAATTACAATGAACGGTACGGTTAATGGCAATAGCTACAGCATGCGCACCGTTTTAAAGGTGGATAAGCCTTCCATGATCAACCTCGATGATGGTTCATTTAGCGATTGGAACGGCGTGACTTATCCCGATTTTTTGCTTACCGGCAAAGGGGCCATTGATACTGCTAAAGTCGATTATGATGCCAATTATATTTACATCTATGTTGAATTCGATTCAGTTGCAGAAGATGCAGGTTTGGCAGATCATATCTTTGGCGTATACATGGATGTTGACAATTCAGTTGCAACGGGTTTTTCAATGAAGGAGATGGGCGTTGATTACGGCTGTGAGGGAAGTATTTACGGAGGATGGTTTGCTCCGAGTAAAGTTGATCTGGTTGTTGGTGATCCGGGTTGGCCCTTTGTTGGTTTTGACGATGAAAATGCTATAAAACCAGGTTACATAACCAAAGAAGGCAATACGATTAAAATGGAATTTGGAATTTCAAGAGAAGTGTTTAAAATTAATTCGGATGCCATGTCATTTTCCATGAGTATAATGAATTCTGACTGGTCAGACGTTGGCAACCTGGTAACCCCATTGCCGGAGTATAGCGAAAAAATTCCGGTGATGATGAATAAGCAATAATTGATCCGATTTATTTGATATAATGTACATTGAAAGAGCCTGGAATCTGCCTGGCTCTTTCTAATAATTGTCAACATGGGTAAAAACAAAATGTGGCTCGTATATGCCTTAATTACTACAATATTTTGGGGAATTTGGGGGGCATTTACTGAAGTCTCTGAAAGTGCGGGGTTCCCGGGCACCTTAATTTATATCGTCTGGTCAGCCACCATGATAGTTCCGGCCCTGGTTGGACTGAAAATTATTGGCTGGAAGCTTGAATATGATATCAAATCAGTTGTACTTGGTTTACTTATCGGTTTCCTTGGAGCGGGCGGACAATTGGCTTTATTTACCGGCGCAATCGTCAACGGACCCGCGTACTTAATATTTCCGATTATTTCCTTGTCCCCCGTAATTACTATTCTGATTTCGGTAATATTGCTAAAGGAAAGGGCATCCAAAGTCGGGTGGATAGGAATCCTACTCGCCGTAATTGCCATTCCCTGGCTTTCTTACCAGGCCCCGGGCCCGAAATCTTATGGATATTTATGGCTGGTTTACGCACTAATCGTATTTGTAGCATGGGGCATGCAGGCATTTTTCATGAAACTGGCCAATAAGACTATGAAAGCCGAGAGCATATTCTTTTATATGATGCTCACAGGCCTTTTGCTCTCTCCAATAGCCTGGATGATGACGGATCATTCAAAAGCCATCTACATGGGATTTAAAGGTCCTTACCTGGCATTTGGTGTTCAAATGCTCAATTCCATAGGGGCATTAACCATTGTATATGCCTTCAGATACGGCAAAGCCATTGTTGTAAGTCCGCTTACCAATGCTGTAGCCCCCATTATTACCATTCTGCTTTCGCTTATGATATATGCCGTTATCCCTCATCCTGTAGTATTGATTGGCATAGTACTGGCCGTAATTTCAATATTTCTTTTAGCGAAAGAATAATTTTCTTCAAAAACACATCTAAATCTTGATACATGCAGGATATTGCAGAGACAAGGCAATGCCTTGTCTCTACAACGCTTTTCCATTTACCGATTACCGATTACCGATTACCGATTACCGATTACCGATTACTAATCCTATTCTCCAGCATCCGGTTATTGTACTGCTGGATAAATGCTTTCATTTTTAACTTCAACGTGTCATCTGCGGCATTCTGCTTTCCCATTAAATTATTCTTCAGCAACCGGTCAGTTTTGAAATTATAAATTCCTCTGACCTCCTTGTCATCGGCTATCAGCACATGGTCGCCGTAAAACAGCTGGTAGGTGCCATTGATAAAATTTACAACGCAGTTATTTCCCTTTTCATGCAGCACATCGTTCCCGAAAGCAAAATAAGGCTTGTTGTATTTTAACTGTCCCAGAATAACCGGCATGATGTCGATCTGCTGTACAAGCCTTGGATCTTTGCCTTTAAGACTGCCATCGGGCGTATAGAAAATAACAGGCACCTCGAACGAGCCGGTGGATGACAGGTAAACATCGCGTTGCGGCTGAGACTGGCAATGATCGGCCGTAATGACGAATATTGTATTATTGTACCATGGCTGCTTTGAGGCATTTTCAAAGAAGCGACGTACTGCCATATCCGTATAGCCAATGCAGCGGTTTATAGGATGTGGCCCCTCTGGGAATTTTCCTGTATATCTTTCAGGCAACACAAAAGGATGATGCGATGTGGCGCTGAAAACTGTCGAAATAAAGGGTTGTGAAAATGTGGACAGTTTTCGGGCAAAATACTGGAAAAACTCTTCATCCCAGATTGCCCAATACCCATCAAAATCACTTTTATTTCCGTATTCATTCATCCCAAAATATTGCTGAATACCAATAAGATTTGAAAAAGCCAGATATCCCATCGACCCGTTGGGGGCACCATGGAAAAAAGAACTGTGATAACCCTCCTTGTCGAGTAAATAAGGCAAACTCCGCGTGGTATTATTGAAACATTCGGTAAGCACATACGGTTCAATGACAGATGGAATGCTGACAAGAACCGACGGCATAAAATCGATTGATTTCCGGCCGTTTGCATAGCTATACCGAAAGGTAAGGCTTTTCGCGCAAAGGCTGTCGATAAATGGGGTGTAGCTTTTGTATTGACCGCCGGGCTCATCGTTAAAAAAGCCAACAAATTCTTTTCCGAAACTTTCCAGAACGATGATAACTACGTTTTTTTTGTTCATTTCTCCGTTCTGAACAGGATAATGTACAACAGGAAACAGGCTGTCGGCCTTTTCCTGCGTAAAATACCCAACCTTTGAAAATGTTTTTATGCCAAGGGTTTTCAGGATACAGAAGGGTGTATTCAATACGATACTCACTTCAGCAGGTTCATGCACATATTGCCCGGCGTTGCTCAGGGTAATGGGACGTGTACTGTGTTTATAACCTCCCCTCACACCCCCGATGAACAGCGTAAAGGTGAGAACCATTAATACCAGGCCATACCCGTAATAAAAGAGGCCGAAATGCGGCAAAGGTCCTTTAGGCCGCGTTTTTCTGGTAAAGTACACGAGAGCCGCAATCAGCAAAATAAAAATAAGAGTGCCATACCAGTAGTCAACCAGGAATTTTGAAAACAGGGTAACCAGGTTCGATTCATTTGAGAACTGCCTGAACACAGAGGCTGTTGTACGCGTCAATGTAAATGGATAATAAAACACGTCCGTGAGATTGGCAGCCAAACCGACTGAATTGGTTACTACGAACAAAACAGAAAGAATAGCCTCATACCATTTTTTATACCGGAATGGCAATGGAACCGTTGCCAGAAGAATATACAACAGATTCAGATACAGAATTGCAACAGTGTCAAATACAAGACCTCCCCACAACCACTGGAACAAATAAGCCGGCCCCGGGAATGTAAAATACCTGTAGTTAAAAACGACAAATAGCAAACGGCACAAGCCAAACAAAACATACATCCCTCCTATCCTGTATATCATGGATAGAAACACAGGCTCGGGTAAAAATCTATTTTTTTTTGGCTGTTTGGACATAATTGAGAATCTGTGATTGAATTATCTATTGATAGTGCGCTTTTCTGCCAGGCGAATCAAAATACCTGTATAACCATAATCCACCCAGGAAACCGCCAATGTGAGCCCAGAAGGCAATTCCTGTAGCGTTATCTGAAAGCATGAGTGAAGTTGTGCCACTAAGCAGTTGGCCCAGGAACCAGATGCCTATAAATATCATGGCGGGAATAGGCAAAAAGAGCGGAATGATAAAAATGGGAATAAAGGAAATGATCGTACTTTTCGGGAACATAACCATATATGCAGCCATGATTCCGGATATAGCGCCGGATGCACCAATGGCTGGTATTGGCGAGTTTCGGTGCAGGGTATAATGGGTAAGCGTGGCGATCAGCCCGCACAGTATGTAAAACAGGAAATAACGGACCTTGCCCATCCTGTCCTCCACGTTATCCCCGAAAATGAAGAGTATCCACATATTCGCAATAAGATGGCCCCATCCGCCGTGCAGGAACATATTTGTAAAAAAAGGCCTGAATACAACTGTGCGGAGATCGTGAAGGTTATTTAATCCGGCCAGGCGTATGTTATCGGGAACCAAACCGTACGTATAAATAAATGATTCGGCCTGGCGGCCGTTCAGGACAAATACCTCAAAAATAAAGATAAAGACATTTGTGAAAATAAGCATCCAGTTAACAATTGGAATACTGCGCGAAGGAATAGTGTCGCGTAAGGGAATCATCTGCGGCTGCTTTTTTTCTCACAGGGACAGGGGACTTGCCCCGGCTTTCCCTTGGTAAAATGTTGAGATGATGAACATCCGTTGAAAATAATCAATAACGCCAGAAACAAGGAGAACATTATTTTTCGCGGGTATTGTATCAGTGATCTGGTTTTATTCATAAAATGACTGCTTTTTATCACGCGCAAAGTTAGTTGAAAAATCTTATTTCATCCTGCCTGATGTAAACGACGCATGTGAGTAACCTGACTGAATACTAATCCCGCCACTACAACCAGAATTCCTGCAATTTTAGTCAGTCCGAATTTTTCATCCAGTATAAAGTATGACAGAATGGCGGTAAAAACCGGGATGAGATTTACAAATACATTCGTCCTTGCCATGCCCAGGTTTTTTATTGAATATACAAACAAAAGAAAGGCAAGCGTTGATGCAAACACAGCCAGCTTTATAACGGGCAAAAGGGAAGCAAAAGTGTGGGTCTGATGAATGAACAGATGAAAATCCGTCAGGGCAAACACCGGGATAAAATATAGCAGTCCGAATGTACTCTGATAGGTGACAATAGTGAATGAGCCGTAAAATTCGGAAAGCTTACGTACGAAGATCGAATGACAAACTGCAGACACAGCAGCCAGGAGCATAAGCAACACGCCGGCAAGGGCAGCCGGTTTGTCATTCCGGCCACCGGTTACCACCAGCAGCAACCCTGTAAGGGAGATAAACAACCCGACATAATTTGAGAAGGAAAATTTTTCACGGAAAAAATACCTTGCCGGAATGGGAGCCATAAGCGGAATGAGCGAAATGATAATAGCGCCCAGGCTGGGAGTAACAAGCTGCATTCCGTAGCATTCTCCCATAAAATAAAGGAAAGGTTCGAAAAATCCCAGGAGAAGAAACCATTTCAGGTGACTGCGCCGGATACGCTGCAATTTACCTGCCACAAGCGATAATATAAACAAGAGGGGTACGGCGATAACAAGACGGAGAACAATTACGGTAACCGGACGGTAATATTGGAAAACCTGTTTATACCAGATAAAACTGAAACTCCAAAGCACCATGGCCAGCAGGACGGCAAAATAAACAGAATGTCGCGGACGGCTGATCATGGCATGTTTTTTGTTTAATTAGATTAAATAAAATTTTGATAATAACGGAAAAAAGCGTATTTTCAAGCAAAAGAAAATAAAAGGATTGTGATTTAGCATTTTTTAAGAAATTAGATTGCAACAAAACAATCCTTTTTTTGTTATTTAGATAAATTATTCGTTAGCTCTAATTAAAACGAAAGGTTAATATGAGGCAGTTAAAAATAACAAAGTCCATAACAAACAGAAACAGTGATTCTCTCGAAAAATACCTACACGATATTGGCAAGGAAGAATTAATAACCCCGGAAGAAGAAGTTGAACTGGCGAAAAGAATAAAAATGGGGGACCAGGAAGCTCTCGAGAAACTGACCAAGGCTAATTTAAGATTTGTTGTCTCGGTTGCAAAACAATATCAACACCAGGGGTTAAGTTTACCTGATTTGATCAATGAAGGTAATCTGGGACTGATTAAAGCTGCCAAAAAGTTTGACGAAACCAAAGGATTCAAATTTATTTCTTATGCAGTTTGGTGGATACGGCAATGTATTCTGCAGGCATTAGCAGAACAATCGCGCATTGTCCGTCTCCCTCTGAATAAAATTGGCGCCCTGAATAAAATAAACAGGGCCTTTTCACAACTGGAACAGGAACATGAACGGGAACCTTCTCCTGAAGAGGTGGCTGCTATTCTTGAACTCCCTGAAGTAAAGGTGGCAGGTACACTGGAATTGTCGGGCAGGCATTTGTCTGTTGATGCCCCGTTTCAGGATGGTGAAGAAAATAGTTTGCTGGATGTATTGCCCAGTCATGATACTCCCTCTACTGACAGTAAATTGATCGAAGAATCCCTTGCCAAGGAAATTGAGCGCACATTAAGTACGCTTCCTGAAAAAGAGAGCAATGTCATCAGGGCTTTTTATGGCATCGGCACAAAGCCTATGTCTCTTGAAGAAATTGGCCAAACCATCGGCATCTCACGGGAACGTACCCGTCAGATAAAAGAAAAGGCAATTAAGCACCTCCGCCAGAAGTCAAAGAATAAGTTATTAAAGACTTACCTCGGATAGGAATAAAAAGAGATGCGTAATGAGAAATGAGAGATGAGCAAAAAGCTTTTCTCTCATTTTTTATTTTCGGACCTGTTTCCTGTTCGGCTTAGGCTCCCCTGTTCGGCTTAGGCTCCCGCTGTTCGGCTTAGGCTCCGCCTAAGCCGTATTTATGTCGCCAGGCTCCGCCTGAGCGTTATTCAGGCACAGCCTGGTGCCATATGCTCATCTTAGGCAGAGCCTATGATGAACTAATACATTACCCGAACTAATAAACTCCCGGTGTCGGGATTTTTTTAAATACCATACCGGTTCTTGACGGGATATACATTTTCAGGAAGTGGGGGTCATTTAATTTGATACCAACTTGGGCAAAATACGTGAACGATTCATCTACATGTCCCTTTCCGCCATACTTTACATTATCTGTATTCAAAACAATGCGATATTTGCCGGGTTGCATCTGTATTCCATAATCTGTGAAAGAGGTGAACGGGTTGAAATTGAATACAAATATAAAATCTCCCCTTTCATAGGCCATTACCTGGTCGGGCCTGTTGTCAGCCAAAAGTCTGCACCATGGGATATTCAACAAGTCATTTTCCTGCAGAAGATGGATCATATCCCGGTCAAAATCACCGAGCCACTGATATTTAAGATCTTTGTTATCCACGAGGCTCCATTGCCTACGTGCATATTGATAAGACCAGTTATTGCCTTCCCTTGGGAAATCAATCCATTCGGGGTGTCCGAATTCATTGCCCATAAAATTCAGGTACCCCCCGCCGCCGGTAGATGCGGTGGAAAGTCTGATCATTTTATGAAGGGCCAGGCCACGGTCTACAATGAGGTTTTGGGAAGCCTTGTCCATAAAATGATACATTTCTTTATCAAGCAACCTGAATATCAGAGTTTTATCTCCAACCAAGGCCTGGTCATGTGATTCTGCATAGGAAATAGTCTTTTCATCATTTCGTTTACTGGTGAGTTCATGGTATAATTCGGATACATTCCAGGCCTCATCCGGCAATTCCTTTATAATTTTTATCCAGTAATCCGGCACACCCATTGCCATTCTGAAGTTAAATCCATAACCACCGTCATTTAAAGGAGAGGCAAGTCCAGGCATTCCGCTCATTTCTTCTGCAATTGTGATAGCCTTCGGATTAACGGAATGTATCAGCTTATTTGCCAGCGCTATATAAGTTATGGCATCCTCATCTTCCTGTCCGTCATAATACATGCCATAATTGGTGAAGTTCCGGGATAAACCATGATCATAATACAACATGCTTGTAACTCCGTCAAAACGAAAACCGTCAAAACGGTATTCATCTAGCCAGAATTTGCAGTTTGAAAGCAAAAAATGAAGTACCTCGTTTTTTCCGTAATCAAAACACAACGAATCCCATGCAATATGTTCCCGACGCGGCCCTGAATGGAAATACTGGTAAGGGGAACCGTCGAAATTTCCAAGCCCTTCCAGCTCATTCTTAACCGAATGAGAATGAACAAGGTCCATGATAACGGCAATGTCCATCCCATGGGCTTCATCGATCAGGTGTTTAAGTTCCGTAGGTGTCCCAAAACGGGAAGACACAGCAAAAAAATTCGAAACATGGTAGCCAAATGAGCCATAATACGGATGCTCCTGCACGGCCATAAGCTGTATTGTGTTGTATCCGCCAGCTTTGATCCGGGGAAGAATATTAAGCCGGAATTCGTCAAATGTTCCCGTCTTTTCCTGTTCTGTGCTCATGCCAACATGGGCTTCATAAATGAAAGGAGGCCGTCCTGACGCATTTACCGCAGAATGTTTCCATTGATGATCATCACTCGGAGCCCAGGCCTGTGCATCAAAGATTTTGGTATCCTGCTGCTGAATTACCCGTCGTGCATAAGATGGCAGCCGGTGGCCATTGCCGCCGTTCCAATGAACTGATACCTTAAACAGGTCGCCTTGTTTTAGCTGATCTTCCTTAAGCTCAATTTCCCAAACGTCATTTTCAAGCCGGTTAAGCCTGTATTCATTCCCATCCTTCCACCCGTTGAAATTTCCAACAAGGAACATGGCAGTTGCATTGGGTGCCCATTCACGGAATACCCAACCCCGTGAAGTGCGATGCAGACCAAAATAAAGATATCCCGTGGCAAAATCCGATATGCTCTTATCCTCTCCAGCCAATTCCTTTTCCTTTTCGAAAACCTTCAACTTTCTCCGATAAATAATTTCAGCATACGGTGCAAGCCAGGGGTCATTTTCAACAATTCCGGGTTGTTTGATCGACATTTTTTTAAAATATTAAATTATGGAATTGAATTTTAACCGACATTTCAATTCCGAACTAAATTTATGAATTAATCCTCTTCATTACCATATCCAATTTCGCAGATTTTTGTATTACTTTATGGTCGCCAAACTTTGTGACCTCGAAAAAGCAAGCGCCTCGCAATGCGTTAAGCTCTGACACCTCCCTAAAGCCAGGCCTCCTGAAAACTCCTTCTGTCGGATTTCCTGGATCCCGGAGATTCGATAAATCTAAATTTAATGCTGTTAATCGAATGCAATGAGATTTCTCAACGACCTCTATCCTGGCGCGCTTTACGAATAAACTCCGCGGGCTGCGCATTAAAAATCCGGGTACCTCGTTTAATCAGTTCTTTGCAAAGTTATCTGTTCTGAGGTTGGAGGAACACCTTCCCGAGGACTCTGTGGTTAATTTTGCGGAATTTTGATTTAAACCCTCAATATAGTTGTCAATGCCTCCACATATCCCTTCCTAATTGAACGATAAATATTAACTTTGCCACCCTGTGTAAAATCAAAAGGAGTTGAAGGTTTACAATGACATAGCCCAAATTACCGCCCGAAATCCGGTTGTCACAATCGGCATATTTGACGGGGTGCACCAGGGACATGTTGAAATTCTTCGAAAGATCCGGAAACTCGCCGGGGATTACGAAGGAGAATCGGTGGTCATTACCCTCTGGCCACATCCCAGGTTTGTATTGCAGCCCGAAAATAAGGAATTGCGATTGCTGACTTCCCTTGACGAAAAAATTGAATTGATCACGAACCAGGGAATTGACAAGGTACTCATTCTTCCTTTTACGAAAGAATTATCCAACATACCTTATGACCTTTTTATAAAAGATTATATTATAGGCAAAATCGGTGCACGGCATGTAGTGGTTGGTTTCAATCACCATTTTGGAAAAGACAGGAAAGGTACATTTGAAAGCCTGCAGAAAAGCGCAAAACAATATAACTTTCATGCTGAAAGGCTTGACCCTGTCATTCGGGACGAAATCCGGATCAGCTCGTCAGGTATCCGGAATATGCTGGAAGAAGGAAGAATAACGGCAGCAAACAAGGCGCTTGGCTATCCTTATTTTTTAAATGGCATAGTAGTTCACGGCAAAAAACTGGGACGGACATTAGGATTCCCCACGGCCAATATACGACCGCTTGAACCGTTTAAGCTTGTCCCCAGAACCGGAATCTACGCCGCACAGGTTAAAGTGGAAGGAAAGGAATATACGGGTATGCTGAGTATTGGTTTTAGGCCGACCGTGGAAACAGAAAAGCATGAACGGACCATCGAAGTTAATATTTTCGACTTTGATGCCGATATCTACGATAAGCCGATACAAATAATTTTTAAGGATTGGCTTCGCAATGAGATAAAATTCAATTCACTCCGGGAATTGAGAGATCAAATAGCACAAGATAAAACAGAAGTATTGAAACTTCTGAGAACAAATACGGGTAAAAAATAGTTATACACTACATACTTTTTAATACTATATGAAAACAGAAACAACTGCAGAAACGATTCCCTACAAAGTCGGAGATATTAGCCTGGCTGAATTCGGACGTAAGGAAATAGAAATCGCTGAAAAAGAAATGCCGGGTTTAATGGCAATTCGTAATAAATTCGCAGCCTCCAAACCATTGAAAGGTGCGCGTATATCGGGTTCACTTCATATGACAATTCAAACAGCCGTTTTGATCGAAACCCTGAAAGAACTGGGGGCCGATGTCCGCTGGGCAAGCTGCAATATTTTCTCAACACAGGATCATGCCGCTGCAGCCATTGCCATGGCTGGCATTCCGGTTTTTGCGTGGAAAGGAGAAAGCCTGGAAGAATACTGGTGGTGTACTGAACAGGCGCTGTCATTCCCTGACGGCGAAGGTCCTAACCTGATCGTTGATGACGGCGGCGATGCCACCCTGCTGATCCATATGGGATATAAAGCTGAGAATGATGCTTCTGTACTTGACAAAATACCCTCAAGCAAAGAAGAAGGAATAATTCTTGACTTGCTGAAAAAAGTTCTCGCCGAAGACAACGGCAGATGGCACAGATATACAAAAACCTGGAAAGGAGTTTCCGAAGAAACAACAACCGGAGTTCACCGTCTTTACCAGATGATGGAAAAAGGTGAATTGCTGATTCCCGCAATTAACGTCAATGACTCAGTTACAAAAAGTAAATTTGATAACCTGTATGGCTGCCGTGAATCGCTGGCCGATGGAATTAAACGCGCCACCGATGTAATGATTGCTGGCAAGGTAGTTGTGGTACTAGGCTATGGCGATGTTGGAAAAGGTTGTGCCCGTTCAATGCGTGCATATGGCGCCCGTGTACTTATTACGGAAATAGACCCGATCTGTGCATTGCAGGCTGCCATGGAAGGATTCGAAATTACAACTATGGAAGAGGCTGTGAATGAAGGCAATATATTTGTGACCACTACCGGAAACAAGGATGTTATCACACTTGAGCATATGAAACTGATGAAAGACCAGGCCATTGTTTGCAACATAGGCCATTTCGACAATGAGATCCAGGTTGATCAGCTGGTAACCATGCCCGGTATTAAACATGTTAACATTAAACCGCAGGTGGATAAATATATATTTCCTGCCGGAAATGCAATTTTCCTCCTCGCTGAAGGCCGTCTTGTAAATCTCGGCTGCGCCACCGGACATCCGTCTTTTGTAATGAGCAATTCGTTTACGAACCAGACGCTGGCTCAAATTGACCTGTGGCAAAACAATTACGCTGTTGGGGTGTATCGCCTAAGTAAAAAACTGGATGAAGAAGTAGCGCGTCTGCACCTTTCACAGCTTGGCGTAAAACTTACCAGTCTTTCAAAACAACAGGCCGATTATCTCGGAGTCCCTGTGGAAGGCCCATATAAACCGGATCATTACAGGTACTAGCCAGGAACGAGGCAGTTCTGCAGAACTGCAGTTATGCAGTTTTCAGTCGTGCAGTTTTGCAGTTATGCAGTTTTGCAGTTATGCAGTTTTGCAGTCAGGCGCCAGCATATGAACACATTAGCACAATAGCAAATTGTTTTCCAGGTCACCAGTCACCAGTCCCCAGTCACCCATATCATCCCTTTTTCCTATCTTTACCCCAATCAACATTTCAAAAAATATCCCATGATCGATCCCAATGGAAATCTTCTCATAGCAAAGTCGGATATCGACCTGTACCTGATCCCAAAAATGTCAAACCGTCATGGTCTTGTTGCCGGTGCCACCGGAACCGGAAAAACCGTCACTCTCCAAAGCATGGCTGAGACTTTCAGCAGCATTGGCGTCCCGGTTGTTTTGGCAGATGTAAAGGGAGATTTGTCCGGCATTGCAAAAGCCGGAGGAGGAAACCTCAAAGTTACAGCCCGAATTCAGGAACTTAAACTTGAAGGACACTCTCCCCTGGCGTTTCCTGTTTGCTTCTGGGATATTTTCGGCGAACTGGGTCATCCCCTGAGAACAACCATTTCTGAAATGGGCCCCCTTTTGCTGAGCCGCCTTTTAAATCTCAATGATGTACAGGCAGGTGTGTTGAACCTGGTTTTTAGAATTGCCGATGACAAAGGGTTGCTTTTGCTTGATCTGAAAGATCTTCGCAAGATGCTTGAATTTGTCGGAGAACACCGGGTAGAATATACAAATGAATATGGCAACGTGTCGTCTGCCAGCATAGGCTCTATTCAACGGGGACTGCTGTTCCTCGAAGAACAGGGAGCGGACAGGTTTTTTGCCGAGCCTGCTCTTGATATTATGGATTTTATCCAGACTGATGAAAAAGGAAGAGGCGTGATGAACATCATTGCTTCGGAAAAATTAATGCTTTCCCCTGCACTTTATTCCACCTTTCTTCTCTGGCTTTTATCGGAACTTTTCGAACAATTGCCGGAGGCCGGGGACCTTGACAAACCAAAACTTGTTTTTTTCTTTGATGAGGCACATTTGCTTTTTAATGATGCTCCAAAAGTACTCCTTGAAAAAATTGAACAGGTGGTCAGACTGGTCAGATCAAAAGGCGTTGGAATTTATTTTGTCACCCAGAATCCGATCGATATTCCGGAGACTGTTCTGGGTCAGCTGGGAAATCGTGTACAACATGCCTTGCGTGCTTTCACTCCAAAAGATCAGAAAGCTGTGAGATCGGCAGCTGAAACCTTCCGCGCCAATCCGAAATTCAGGATTGAAAACGTAATAACTGAACTGGGCGTTGGCGAAGCCCTGGTTTCCTTCCTCGATGAAAAAGGAATCCCCTCCATGGTTGAAAGGGCTAAAATAGTACCTCCCCAATCTCAAATAGGTCCCATATTGCCTGAAGAAAGGAATCGCATAATCCGTTCATCCGTTATTTATGGTGTTTATGAGAAGGAAATCGACCGCGAATCGGCATTCGAAATATTACAAAAGAAATTTGCCCAGGAGGATGCTGCTGAAAAGGCGGCTGCAGATCAGAAGGAATTGCTGAGGCAGCAAAAACAACAGAAGACGGCCCCCGGCAGTGCAGGAGATATATTTGGTGACCTGGCTAAAGCGGCAGGCCGCAGTCTCAGCCGACAGGTAGGAAATGAAATTGGCCGTACCCTGGTAAGAGGAGTACTCGGTTCTATCCTCGCCGGAGCTTTCGGCTCGTCAAGAAGGAGATAAGAAGGATTTACGATTGACGTTTGACGATTTACGATTTTAAGGGCCTCCGGGAAATTTGAAAATCCGGAGGTTCTTTGCTCTATATCCTCAATCTTTATCGAAATATGATTTAACCTTATTGAAAAACGTCTTCGATTTCATACGGCTTACTACCTGGTCCCAGTCATCCTCTTCCCTGGTTTTCCTGCTGTCCGCCTGTTTATCCTTTTTTAACAGCTCAACCATTCGTTCCTCTTCATGGGCATCGAGGTAAAATCCATCCGAATTTGGACATACTTCAATTTCAAGGTCATAGAACCTGTAACTGATTTTTTTCATTTCGGTACCGCATACCGGACACTTGATCGCGGAAGGCCGCGTTCCCAAAAACAGGGATCCTTTTGAATTATCATCAGACCAAACAGTGTCCTCCAATTCTTCAAGTTCATCATTGGATAGCCAGATACTTTTGCAATTTGAACACCGGTCGATCTCAACTCCCCTGAACTTATCCTTTTTAAATTCCCCGCCACATTTCGTACATCTCATAATCTATCTGATTTAGGTTTTGAGAAACAGTTTCCGTACCATGTCAATACCAAAATTAGTCATTTTTAAAAAATCATCCATAAATAAGACAAAACATTACTTTTCCCTTACGTATAACTCAATATTCAAGCGGTTTATGCCTGCATCTTCCACTTTTTCAGTGCCCTTTTGAATCAGGGAATCATTTCTTACAGTAACCACAAATGAAAAATCGTTTCCTTCCCACATCCTGTCACTGCAATATTCAAGGTGCTCCGTGTAAAGGCTGTCAGAAAGTGTATAACGGCCGCCGCCTGCCACAAAAACGGCAGATGAATCTTTGCCCTTGCCCAGGTCATGTTGTAAAAAAGCAAAATGAGTATCGTTAATTATTTTAATAAAAGATACGTTTTGGGTGTATCCTGTTATAGTTGTATCCCCGTTTTCAATGAGGGTGCCGGAAATCAGCCTCCAGGTTCCCCTGATTGGAACCGGGTACTGTGCGTCAGATACCTGTGTTTTCTTCGCACATGAGGCAAGAAGGATTGCAATTGCAAGTAGAAATATTATCCTTTTCATATCAGTTACTTTTAATCAGTATTAATTAAAGCTCATTAACAATGATCCCATTCGGGATATCCGGTATCGGAAGGATATTTTACGGGCAATGATGATCAAAGGCATGGATTAGAATCAGAATTATATGTAAAAATAATAATTTCAGGGATAACCGCGGCTGTTTTCCAAATGCTGCATGCCGTTACCACATACCGACCCCAGTACACATTTCACCGACAACCGAACATATTTATACATATCGGTATATAACATGAAATCCCTGTTAATTAAGGCTTTCAGATCAATCAGACCTGTATCGGATACGCCCTTGCACGAAATCGTACAGCCCGGCATTTAAAAATGATACAACCTGCTTCAGGCAAATGGATCGAAAAATATATGTATATATTTAATATACAATATGTTATAAAGTTTGGCACAGAATGTGTAATCTTCTGTATCAAACGAACAATTTAAAAAACGAAATAAAATGAAAACAATAACCAACATCAGCAACCTGAAAAAATTAGGAATGACAATTGTGGCCGGAATGGTTTTGACAACCGGAACTTTCGCCAGTTCAGCTAAAAATGAAGCAAGGGTTTCCGCAAGTAAGCTGGATGACCTGATGACTGCCACCGAGCAATCTGTCAGATTTACAGCACCTGCAGTTGAAGAATCGGAAGATGTATTTTATGCCATCGAGGAATTGAATACTTTGGCTGAAAGCACGGAGACAATGGTAAAATATGTAGCTCCGGCAATTGAAGAAGAAGTAATAGCTCTTGAAATGGAAAATCTGAACACCCTGGCAGAAATGATCGAATCCAACATTAAATATGTAGCGCCTGCAGTGAATGAAACTGAAGAAGTTGCAGAAGCCATCCAGGGACTTGATGAGCTGGCCGCTTCCACCGAAGTTGCAGTTGCTTTCAAAGCCCCCAGGGCAGACGATTCAATTGAAAGCGTATCAACTGAAAATCAGGAATCCGTTTTAATGCTGGCCGATGAAACCAAATAAACTCCAAACCATGATTACTCGAAAATTTTTCCAGGTCTAAACCTGCTGTCGGCAAGTGCTACAGCAGGTTTTTTTTATTTGTTTTCATCCGACCGCTTGAAGGGTCTGTTCCTACTCTCAACTCCCTAATTCCCCCTAATTCCTTTCACAAATTCCGTGATTGCAGAATCAAGATTCCCCGCTGTTCCCAGCATATTCACAAAAGCGCTCCCAATAATGGCTCCCTGTGCATATTTGCAGGCATTTGAAAAACCTGAATGATTTGAAATTCCGAAACCGATTAGCCGGGGATTTTTCAGTTTCATATTCCGTATCCTCTCAAAATAAGCCTGCTGTAACGGATCAAAACCATTCCTGGCTCCTGTGGTTGATGAGGAAGAGACCATATATAAAAACCCGCTGCTTGCACGGTCAATTTCAATTATGCGCTCCATGCGCGTCTGCGGTGAAATGAGAAATACAACATGCAGATTATGGCTTTCAAACAAATCTTTCAGGGAAGCCCCCCCCTGCCTGCCCGAAGCCTGCCCGAAGCCTTCATGGAAAACGTCCAGCGGCAGATCAGGAAGGATGACACCATCGATTCCCGCTTTTTCGCATTCCTCGCAGAATTTTTCGAAACCGTAATGCATAACCGGATTCAGATATCCCATCAACAACAGGGGAATGTCTGTTTCCCTGCGTATATCTTTCAGTTGGCTGAACAACAGGTTCATGTTCATCCCCTGTTTCAGGGCAACATCGCTGCTTTTCTGTATCACCGGCCCGTCGGCCATGGGATCGGAAAAAGGCATACCGATCTCTATCATATCAGCCCCTGCTCTTGTCAGTGCTTTTATGATATCAACAGTGGAATTCAATGCAGGATATCCGGCAGTAAAAAAAACAGAAAGGATTTGACCGGATTTGGTTTTGAAAAGGTTATCGATGCGATTCATGTGAGATTTTATTTTATTTAAATGGTTTTATCCCCTTCGGAATTATAGGAATCCATATAACGCATATACGTGGACATATCTTTGTCTCCCCGTCCTGAAACATTGACGACAATTACATCCGTCATTTTAAATTTTCTTTTTTTCAAAACTGCCAGCGCATGGGCCGATTCCAGCGCAGGAACTATGCCTTCCAGGCGGGTTAACCTGAAAGCTGCTTCCACTGCCTCCCCGTCCGTTATGTGCTCAAAAATAGCCCTTCCGGTTTTGTGCAAATAAGCATGCATCGGTCCAATACCCGGATAATCAAGTCCTGCCGAAATGGAATACGGCTCGGTGATCTGTCCGTCCTCATCCTGCATGAGCATTGTCCTGCTTCCATGAATAATTCCCGGATGCCCCAATACCATTGTCGCGGCTGATTCACCGGTATCGATTCCCTTGCCGCTGGCTTCCGCAGCAATTAGCTGAACTGCCGGGTTATCCAGGTAATGAAAAAAAGCTCCAGCCGCATTGCTTCCACCGCCAACACAAGCTATAATATAATCCGGATCCGAAGTGCCGGTTTGTTCCCTCAGTTGCCACCTCAACTCCTCGCTGATTACCGATTGTAAACGGGCAACCAGATCCGGATAGGGATGCGGGCCCACAACCGATCCGATAATATAATGTGTATCCGTCGGGTGGTTAATCCAGTCACGTATTGCTTCATTGGTAGCATCCTTTAACGTCATATTCCCGCTGACAACGGGAATAACTTCCGCTCCCAGCATTTTCATGCGGAGTACATTGGGCTCCTGGCGTTCAATGTCGAGCTTCCCCATGTATACCAGGCATTTCAGTCCCATTAATGCACATACCGTGGCCGTTGCAACCCCATGCTGTCCGGCACCGGTTTCTGCAATGATCCGGGTTTTTCCCAGGCGTTTGGCAATAAGTATCTGGCCAATGGTATTATTGATCTTGTGGGCTCCTGTATGGTTCAGATCTTCGCGTTTAAGGTAAACGCGGGTACCATGAAAAACCGACATCCTTTTGGCAAAATACAAGGGGGAGGGCCGACCGGCATAATTCTCAAGAAGGTAGTGAAATTCTGCCTGAAATGATCTGTCCTCCAATATATTAAGGTAGTTTTCCCTGAGTTCCGCGATGTTGGGATACATCATCTCAGGAATGAAGGTTCCTCCAAACTCGCCGTAATAGCCATTTGGATCCACGTTGTAATTCATGTCAGATATTTTTGAAATGCTGAATAAAAGTTTTTACGATGCCAATGTCTTTCACTCCCGGTGAGGTTTCAAACCGGCTGTTTATGTCTGCCGCAAAGAATCCTGGATGTCTGATGCTCCTGACTTTTTGCACATCAAAAGGACCAATGCCTCCACCCAGGAAAAAGGGAACATTAAGTTTATATTCTTCCAGTCTTTCCCACCGGAATTTCACGCCGCTTCCTCCGTATAGCATGGTTTGGGTATCAAAGAGGAAAAAATTACAGGAGTCTTTAAAATCTGTCAGCCGGTTGAAATCAAAATCCTCCCCGATCCCAAATGCCTTCATTACAGCAATGCCTTTTTTCCTCAATTCACCGCAAAAACCGGAGGATTCCGCACCATGCAGCTGTACAAGGTTAAGGTTATATTTCTGCACAATTTCAATTACCTTCTCTTCTTTCTCATTCACAAAAACACCCACCTTCTTAACATGCACGGGTATATTTCCGAATAAGGCTTCTTGTGGTTTATCTCCAACAAACCGCTTTGACCGGCGATAAAAAATGAATCCCGCATAGTCTGCACCGGCTTCAGCCACAAGTTTCGCATTCAAAGCATCTTTCAATCCGCATACTTTAACCCTGCTCATAATCCGCCAGAATTAATTTTACAAAATCCGAGAATGCCAAGACGGGATCCGGTGCACGCATGAAATTTTCCCCGATCAGAAATCCCTGGAATCCGGCATTTTTAAGCTTTTTAATTACCAAAGGGGATGTGATGCCGCTTTCCGATATCCGGACGAATTCGGAAGGCAATTCACCCGCCAGTTCCAGGGATACTTCCATGTCTACCTCAAATGTTTTCAGGTCGCGGTTATTGATGCCTGCCATATCCACAAACTCACACAGCCTGTCGAGTTCCTGCCTTCCATGCAGCTCAAGCAGTACCTGCATTTCAAGCGACCTGGCAAACCTGGCAAGATGCAGAACTTCTTTGGGTGATAGAATCGCGGCAATAAGCAGGATGGCATCTGCACCCATGGACCTGGCTTCAACGATCTGGTATTCATCCAGAATAAAATCCTTCCGGAGTATTGGAATTGAATTCAGCTCCCGTGCCCGGACCAGATCCGATTCGCTGCCGCCGAAATAGGTTTGATCGGTTAAAATTGAAAGTGCCGAAGCCCCTGAACGGAAATATCCCGTTGTTACCTCTTCAATTGTCGCGTCCTTATTAATGACTCCCCGTGATGGCGATTTCCTTTTGAATTCAGCTATGATGCCTGTTTTATACGGATCAACAATAAAATCGCTCATTCGCAATATACGCCGGTCAAATATTTTCCGGTTTTCAAGTACCCTGATCGGGGTGCGTTCACGGGCAATGTCCAGTTCTAACCTTTTATTTGCGACTATTTCATCCAGGATTGTCATGATTGCAAATCGATTAATTTTTTAAACCGTGCATAAGCCTTTCCTTCAAAAAGCGATTCGGAAGCCATTTGCCTGCATTCAGCGATTGACCGGTGAGGATAATAACAGCGCAGGGCAAGTTCTGTATTTGCCAATACAACATTATTCCGGGCTGTAGTTCCTTTTCCTTGCAGTATATCGGAAAAGACGGATGCTGCTTCGGGAATCGATTTCCCGCCGGCAAGGTCAGAGGGCTGCAGTTTTTCAAATCCGAATGAACCGGGTGTTCCGATCTGTTCCACACCATTCAGAATAAATTTGAAATCGGAGGTAAGAGATATCTCATCATATCCATCCAGACTGTGCACAATTGCATATTGTTTATCCGACTGCTGGTAAAGGTAATTATATAATCGCGCAAGTTCAAGACTGTAAACACCCACAAGTTGCTTCCGGGGAAAAGAGGGATTAACCATGGGTCCCAGCATGTTAAAAAATGTTTTTATTTTAAGGGCCCTTCGTACAGGAGCCACATTTTTCATGGCCGGGTTAAAGAGGGGAGCATGAATAAAACAAACTCCTGTTAGTTCCATTTCTTTTCTCAGCTTATCCGGATCAGTCGAAAACCGGTATCCGAAATATTCGAGGATATTGGAAGAACCACACGACGAAGATACGCCGTAATTACCATGCTTTGCCACGAAGGCGCCGGCACCGGCAAGTACAAAAGTACAGAGGGTGGAAATGTTGAATGTGTCTTTCCCATCACCCCCGGTTCCGCATACATCAATCGTATCAAAACCCGACAGGTCTACCCGGATGCAAAGATTCAGCAATGCATCACGGAAACCCGAAAGTTCTTCCACTGTTATGCTACGCATCAGGTAAACCGTAAGAAAAGCGGCTATTTCCGATTCCGTATAAGCCCCAGTGGCAATTTTAGTAAGTACTTCCTCTGCTTCCTGCCGGGTTAGTGTTTTGCTTTCAAAGAGTTCGTTCAGTATCTTTCGCATTGCGTAGTTGTTGGTTGATAGTTGTTAGTTAGTTTTGCAGTTTTGCAGTTTTGCAGTTTTGCAGTCCGGGGGCGTCATCGTCACTTGTCACCAGTCACTAGTCACCTTCTTCATCACTTTTAGTTTTTATCTTTTAGTTTTTCACTTACATTTCCACCCAGTTCCGCATAATATCGAACCCATGCTCAGTCAGGACCGACTCCGGATGGAACTGCAGGCCACGCACATCATACTGCCGGTGGCTGAGTCCCATGATAAGCCCATCCTCATCGAGCGCGGTAATGGCCAGAGTGGGTGGAAGGTCATGCCTGTCAACCACCCATGAATGGTATCTGCCTCCTTTAATGGTGGCGGGAAGTCCCTTAAAAAGCGGTTCCTCCTTTTCTGTTAGAATAATGGAGGTAGACAATCCATGATAAACCTGGCTCAGGTTGATAAGTTTGCCTCCAAATGCCTCTCCAATGGCCTGCACTCCCAGGCAGATGCCAAGAATGCTTTTAACCGGGCTGTACTGTCTGATAACATCAAGACAGATCCCTGCTTCAATGGGGATCCCAGGTCCGGGGGAAAGCAGTATCTTATCATATGCGCCAACATCCTGCAGGCTGATCTCATCGTTCCGGAATACATCGGGCGCCACACCGGTAATCTGGCCTATATAATGTACCAGGTTATAGGTGAATGAATCATAATTATCGATAACCAGTATTTTTTTCATAATCCTTGTTTCACAGATTAAACAATATCCTTTGCCATAACAATGGCCTTTTTAAGCGCCCCGAGTTTGTTATTCACTTCCTGCAGTTCGCTTTCCTCATCCGAAATAGCCACAATACCGGCCCCTGCCTGGTAAAACAATGTATTTCCCTTGCTCAGGAAGGTTCTTATCATGATGGCATGATTAAACCTTCCTTCAAAATCAAGAAACCCGATGGCTCCTCCATAATAACCCCGGTTCTGGTTTTCATACAGGTCAATCAGCTGCATTGCCTTGAATTTGGGTGCACCCGACAGGGTACCGGCGGGAAAGGTGGCTGTCATCATATCCGTAATGTTTGAATCCTTGTTCAGCTCTCCTGAAACCGCCGATACAAGATGAATCACATGGGAATAGAACTGAACTTCACGGTAGCTTTCCACCTTTACGCTCTGAGCGTGCCGGCTTAGGTCATTGCGCGCCAGATCAACAAGCATAACATGCTCCGCATTTTCCTTCAGGTCCGTTGAAAGTTGCTGTGCCAGCAGCTTGTCTTTTTCATCGTCCCCTGTTCTTTTAAAAGTGCCGGCAATGGGGTTGATAAAGGCTTTTCGCTTGTTTATCTTGAGCTGGGCCTCCGGGGATGATCCGAAGATCTTGTAGTCGCCATAATCAAAATAAAACAGGTAAGGTGAAGGGTTTATGGATCGCAATGCCCTGTAAACGTTAAATTCATCGCCGCTGAATTGCTGGGAGAACTGCCGCGACATTACGATCTGGAAAACATCACCACGGTGACAATGTTCTTTGCCCCGGGTAACCATTTGCCTGTACTGATCATCTGTAATGTTTGACTTTTCCCCCCCTACCGGCTTAAAAGGATATATCGCCAGGTTACGGCTGTTCAGCAACGACTCAATTTTTTCAAGCTCGCTCGTTTCACCGTTTACCTGGTTTTCAATGATATGCAGGATATTTTGAAAATGATTGATGGCAATGATATAGCTGAAAAAATGATAGCGCATTTCGGGAATTTTGTGTGCTTCCACTACCCTGGCGCTGAATTTCAGCTTTTCAAAATATTGCACGGCGTCATAGGAGGTGTAACCGAACAGCCCGTTTACCGGAACCTCTTCATTTTCTGCTTCCGGAACATAGGAATTAAGAAATTCCGAAAAGCGGTTTTTGAATGCAGACGGATTGGACAATGGGGTTATTACGACTTTGCCATCCGGATAAGTTTCCGTTGCAACTCCGTTGTTAATTTCAAAACTGGCGATGGATTTCACACAAATAAAGGAGTAGCTGTTTTCGTTGCCATGGTAATCGGAACTTTCAAGCAACAGTGAATTTGGATAAATATCCCTTATCCGCAGATAAATACTCACCGGGGTAATCGTATCGGCAAGTAATTTCTTGGTCCTGGTTCTGATTCGATATTTTTTCATGGTTTGCTTATTGGTGCATATTAAAACAAAACGGCCCATCGTGAGAACGACAGGCCGCTGCTATATTATTGCTTTATACAATAGGTAGACGGTCTCACGGAGTTATGAGATAATTATTGTGCCACCACCACCAATTTGTATAAATTCTGGTCATTTCTGTATTTTTATGTAAGCAAAGATAAGATAGGTTTTTTATATAAACAAATATCAGGCAGCTTTCAATCGCTGCAAGTTAATCTTTTCAACTTTTGACCGGGCGTATTCACATGAAATGGTGAGTTCGCTTTCTTCAGTGGAGGGAAGTTCAAACATCACTTCCATCATAATAGCCTCGCAGATAGACCGCAGGCCGCGGGCTCCCAGTTTGAATTCAACTGCCTTATCAACAATGAAGTCGAGCGCTTCATCATCAAAATGCAAACTGATGTTATCGATCTCGAAAAGCTTAACATACTGCTTGATGATCGAATTCTTCGGTTCCGTAAGAATACTGCGCAGGGCTTTTCTGTCGAGTGGCTGAAGGAAGGTAAGTATGGGAAGCCTGCCGATGATCTCCGGGATCATCCCATAAGCTCGCAGATCCTGGGGTGCAATATACTGCATGAGATTGTCGCGTTCAATCCGGTCGGAATGCCTTGTAGAGTTGTAACCAACAACCTTTGTATTCAGCCTTTGGGCAATTTTACGCTCAATGCCTTCAAAAGCGCCCCCGCAAATAAACAGGATGTTTCGTGTATCTACGGGTATCATCTTCTGATCGGGATGCTTACGCCCCCCTTGCGGAGGAACATTCACAACAGAACCTTCCAGCAGCTTCAGCAACCCCTGCTGCACGCCTTCTCCGGATACATCCCGTGTGATCGACGGATTATCTCCCTTCCGGGCGATTTTGTCAATTTCATCAATAAAGACGATCCCTTTTTCTGCAGCTTCGGTATTATAATCCGCTACCTGTAACAGGCGGGTGAGGATACTTTCAATATCTTCGCCCACATAACCGGCTTCGGTAAGAACAGTCGCATCGACAATTGTAAAGGGAACGTGCAGTAATTTAGCAATGGTGCGGGCCAGAAGCGTTTTCCCTGTCCCGGTTTCCCCAACCAGGATAATATTTGACTTTTCAATTTCAACGTCATCTGTTGTATCATGCCGGCTGGTTTGCATCAGCCTTTTGTAATGATTGTATACAGAAACGGATATTGTTTTTTTAGCGTCTTCCTGTCCGATGACATACAAATCCAGGAATTTTTTTATTTCCTTGGGTTTGAGTAGCTTAATTGAATTTATATCAAACTGCGAGCTTTTCTTCGTTTCTTCCTTTACGATTTCATAAGCCTGTTCCACGCAATTATCGCAGATATGCCCGGAAATTCCGGCTATCAGCAGGTTGGTATCCCGCTTGTCGCGACCACAAAAGGAACATTTATCCATGAGAAAATTTTAAAGTAGAACGGAATTATCCAGGACAAATTTACTAAAAATTTAGTTTGCACGAACTATTTTTTCCGGGTCCTTTCAAGTACCTCATCAATCATGCCATATTCAAGAGCTTCTTTTGACGTCATCCAGTAATCGCGGTCAGAGTCTTTTTCCACTTTTTCAAGGGGATTTCCGGTATGATCAGCAATAATGCTGTACAACTCGGCTCTTAATTTAAGGATCTCACGGGCTGTGATCTCAATATCTGTTGCCTGTCCCTGTGCCCCGCCCATCGGTTGATGGATCATGATACGGGAATGCCTTAATGCGGAACGTTTACCCTTTGCCCCGGCACATAGCAAAACAGCTCCCATGGAGGCAGCCATTCCGGTACAAATCGTGGCAATATCACAGGTGATAAATTGCATCGTGTCATAAATGCCCAGGCCGGCATGAACAGCACCCCCCGGGGTATTAAAATAAATCTGGATATCTTTCCCCGGGTCTGCGGAATCAAGGTAAAGCAATTGTGCCTGGATTACGTTGGCCACAAAATCGTCGATCGGAAGTCCAAGAAAGATGATCCGGTCCATCATAAGCCGCGAAAAAACATCCATCTGGGCAACATTCAACTGGCGTTCCTCAATGATTGTGGGTGATATATAACTTTGGTTTGTAACAGACGCGAACCGGTGCATATCAAGGCTGCTAATGCCCAGATGCCGGGTTGCATATTTGTTAAAATCTTTGATTAAATCCATATTTTTTAAAATTGATGATCACCTGGAATTACTTTTCAAACATCTTGTTAAATTCCTGTAAAGTTACCTCTTTGGTGTCAAGTTTTACAGTTTTTTGCATGAATTCAAACACTTTATTTTCCATCAGGCTCTCCATATATCGGTTCCTTTCTTCTTCCCGGCCGAGGCTTTCCCTGGCATATTTTTCGAGCGTATCATCCGGAACGTCAGCAATTCCATAATACTGAACGAACTGTTGCCGGAATACATCTTTTGTATGGGAAACCAATTCCTCTTCTGCTATCTTCATTTCATTTTCCCGCGCAACCTTGCCCTTGATCAGCTGCCATTTCAGATCGGTAACAAAAGAATCGAAATCCTTTTCAATCTGCTCCATGGTCATCTTGCCCTGGTTGGTATAAACGAGCCAGCGTTTCAAAAATGTTGCCGGTAATTCCTGTTTGAATTTTCCCAGGTAAAATTCCTTTGCATCTATCCTGAACTTGTAATCGCTGTTGCGTTCAAAGGCAGACTTTAATTCCCCGTCAATTCTGGCGTTAAACTCTTCCATTGATTTTACCTGCTCGGGGCCGTAAACCTTATCAAAAAGTTCCTGGTTGATCTCGGCCTTTTCAAAATGGGAAACCGATTTAATTGTTACCCTGAAATTACTCCCTGTTTCAGGCAGCTTATCCTTGGCAATTTTTAACAGGGCAGCCAGGTCGGTTTCATTTACAAAAGCCTTCTTTACATCAATGTCCAGGGTATCTCCGGCCTTCAGTCCCATGAACTTATTCTTGCTCTCTTCGTCTTTTACAAATTCGAGTGAAATGGAGACGTCTTCAACATGGATACCGTCAACAGGTTCATTGTCCGGTCCAAGCTCATGACAGGTCAGCCTTGAGCATTTCATTATCGGAAACAGCATCATCCGTTTCCTTGAAGGAGCCATACCTTGAACTGATGCGGTCGCGCTGCTTGGCAATCTCTTCCTCATCGGTTGTGATCAGGTAATAATCAATCTTGTCCTTATCCGATACGGAAAAATCGATTTCGGGCGCTATACCAATATCGAAGGAAAATTCAAATTGCGCATCTGCGTCCCAGTCGATTTGAACCGGTTTATCAACACTTGGCAGAGGTTCCCCGAGAATATTCAGTTTTTCATCAACCAGGTATCTTCCCAGGGATTCTCCCAGTATTTTATTTATTTCTTCAACCAGTACGGGCTTTCGATACATTTTATTGATAAGACCCTGCGGTACTTTCCCCGGCCTGAATCCGTCAATCCGTGCTTTTTTGCGGTAATCTTTCAGCACCTGATCCACTTTTTCTTCGTAATCAGACTTTTCAACGTTAATCGTTAACACAGCATTTAACTCGTCAAGGTTGTCTTTTTTAATGTTCATCAGATTTGTTTTTATTAATTCATTCGTTCCTGAATTCCGGTATATCTACAGGGTAAGCTAAATACGAAATCCTGCCAAATGACCGGATAATTCCCTATGTGCGGATGAAGGGACTCCCCGATTGTGCATTTCTAGCTCATCCTGCGGATTTCGCAGAACTGCATCACCGGGATAAACTTCTCGTCCCTTACAATTCCATTCGAAATTCCGGTTAAACCCGGATAATTCCATATGTGCGGATGAAGGGACTCCCCGATTGTGCATTTCTAGCTCATCCTGCGGATTTCGCAGAACTGCATCACCGGGATAAACTTCTCGTCCCTTACAATTCCATTCGAAATTCCGGTTAAACCCGGATAATTCCATATGTGCGGATGAAGGGACTCGAACCCCCACGCCTTTCGGCACAAGATCCTAAGTCTTGCGCGGCTACCAATTACGCCACACCCGCGTTTAAAAATGTGGCGCAAAGATACCACTTTTTAATTTCCATGAAAATAATTGATTATTTTTTCTGCTCCTGCTTGCTGCTGCTGACTTTTGTCTTATACGACCACTTCAAGGGTCTTCGACCACTTGAAGGGTCTGCTGGCTGCTTCTGTTCTCACACTTTTATCAGCTCATATTTCCGGGTACCCAGGCCAATTTCTTCGGCATGGTCAAGTCCGGCCTCCCAATGAGCATTCGGATGGGCAAGATGAAATTTATCCTGTCCCCGGTGATGATCCTGCGAATTTTTATCGCCGATTTTGCTGTTAGTAAGAGAAGGAGCTGCTTTTACAAGGTCAGCACATGCCTGGTCGAGGGCAACCGGATCAAAGGATGCGGCAATGCCGATGTCGGAAACCAGGGGATAATCATTAAAATTCCAGCAATCACAGTCGGGCGAGACATTCATAATAAAGCTCACATGAAAGGCAGGTTTATCTTTTAGGACTGCCAGTGTATATTCAGCAATTTTGCGATTAACCAGTTCCGATGCCCCTTCCCATACTACCTGGGCTGAATCGTACTGGCATACGGCGACACACTGGCCGCAACCCACACAGGTTTCATAGTCTATCCGGGCAATTTTATCCGTCCCCACCAGAATAGCGCCATGAGCGCAGTTTTTCTCACATACCCGGCATCCTGTGCAATTTTCAGCAACGACCTGGGGTGACGAAGTGGAATGCATTTCAAGTTTCCCCCCAACTGCCGCACATCCCATGCCCACATTTTTAAGCGTTCCCCCAAAACCGGTCATTTCATGTCCCTTAAAATGGGTCATTGAAATGATAATATCGGCATCCACAATGGCTTTTCCTATTTTGGCAGTCTTGCAATGGGCCTGGTTTAGCGGTATTTCAGAAAAATCAGCCCCGCGCAGACCATCGGCAATGATCACGGGGCAATCTGTAACAAGGGGATTGAACCCATTCTCGTAAGCCGATTTCAGATGGTCAATTGCATTCGAGCGGTGGCCCGAATAAAGCGTGTTTGAATCCGTCAGAAAGGGCCGGGCTCCCTTTTTTTTAAGGTATCTCACAAGGGTAGCGGCAAAATTAGGCCTGATATAGGCCAGGTTCCCAGGTTCGCCAAAGTGAATCTTCAGGGCAGTTATTTTGCTGTCAAATTCCAATTTGTCGATCCCTGCCTTTTTAATCAGGATTTCAAATTTTTTCAGAAGGTTCAGGGAAGGATTGGCGCGGAGATCGGTGAAGTAGACCTTTGACATATGAATTTATTGAGTGAAAGATTGATGATTTGATGATTTGAAGCTAATTTGAAAATTTGAAAATGTAATGATTTGAAAATGTGAAGAATTCCATAGCGTCTTAAGTTGTGCATTGGGCGCTTCCGCCCATTTTTAAATCTTCAAATTCTCAAATTTTCAAATTACCTTAATTCAAAATTCTTTCCCAGATATACGCGTCTCACCTGCTCATCATCCGCCAGTTCTTTCGCAGTTCCTGCCTTAAGGATCTCACCCTCAAAAAGCAAATAGGCACGATCGGTAATGGACAGGGTTTCATGTACATTATGGTCAGTGATAAGGATACCTATGTTTTTGTCCTTCAGCTTGGCCACAATTTCCTGGATATCTTCAATCGCAATAGGATCCACCCCGGCAAAAGGTTCATCAAGGAGGATAAAATTCGGTTTCAGTGCCAGGGCACGGGCTATTTCGGTTCTTCTTCGCTCTCCGCCAGAAAGTTGAATACCCAGGCTCTTCCTAATCTTCTGCAAACCGAATTCATTCAGCAACGATTCTACCCTGAAGCGCTGCTCTTCTTTGGTAAGTGGTGTCATTTCAAGCACCGCACGGAGATTATCCTCCACACTAAGCCTGCGAAATACGGAGGCCTCCTGGGCAAGATACCCGATTCCCATTTTTGCCCTGCTGTATACCGGCTCATGGGTTATTTCCTTATCATCGAGAAATATCTTTCCTGCATTGGGTTGGATAAGTCCAACAATCATATAAAAGGAAGTGGTCTTCCCCGCTCCGTTGGGACCCAGCAATCCGGCAATCTCACCCTGTTCCACCTCGAAGGAAACATCCTTGACAACAGTTCGTGTTCGATATCGTTTTACCAGGCTCTCGGTACGCAGTTTCATTTAAAATTTGTTGATTTGTTGATTTGTTGATTTCTAGCCGGCAAGAAGCTGGGCATCCCTTTTCTTTTCAACCCGTTTTGATATACCGATACTTACTTCATATAAAAGCAATAAGGGCAGCGAAACCATGATCTGGCTGAAAATATCGGGAGGCGTGATAATTCCCGCCACCAAAAGGATCACGATCAGGGCGTGTTTCCGGTAACGTTTAAGGAAGGAAGCTGTGACCAGACCAATCCTGCTCAAAAAATAAACCAGCACAGGCAGCTCAAACAACAACCCGCTGGCAAGCACAATCGATGTAATCAAGGATACATAGGACCCAAGGGTGGGTACATTTCTGACTACATCACTGATATGATAATTATACAGAAAATTAATGGATAACGGCGTAACCAGAAAATAACCAAATGCCACGCCAAGGAGAAATAAAAAACTGATGTAAAAAATCGCCCCGGTCGTATGGCGTTGTTCATTCTGGTACAAGGCCGGCCTTACAAACCGCCAGAACTCATAAAAAATAAAAGGAAAGGACATCACAAGTCCGGCAATCAGACTTATTTTTATATGGGCCATGAACATGCCTGAAACCTGGATATTCTGCAATTCCATGGGCGTATGGTTTATACACAGACTGAGGGCATTTACGCGATGACCCAGTTCACACAGCATCCGGTTGGTCCAGAAATTTTCGTTGCTGGGTGCCATCAAAACTGTATCAAACAGGAATGATTTGGAGATAAATGCTAAAATACTAAATGCCACAATCGCCAATACCGCCCTGATAATATGCCACCTTAACTCTTCAAGATGTTGTAAAAATGTCATTTCCCCCTTTTCTTCCATTGTAAAAATATTTGAGGTAATATTTAATTGTTAATTATACTTAAAATGGCCAGAGGCCGTAGCGAAATAAGAAAAAAAATATTAATTTAGTTTACAAATGTATTTAATATTTTGAGATTGGCATCAGACAGGCGTCTGCTGTTAAACCTTTTTAAAAAATGAGTGTTGGTGTGGAGATTTCATTGAGTGACGTTTTAAAGAAGCATTTTGGTTTCACCAGTTTTAAAGGAAATCAGGAACTTATCATAAGGAATGTACTGGCAAAGAAAGATACCTTTGTTTTAATGCCTACGGGCGGTGGGAAATCCCTTTGTTATCAGCTTCCCGCCCTTATACTTCCGGGTACTGCCATAATCATTTCACCTCTTATTGCCCTGATGAAAAATCAGGTAGATGCAATGCGCAGTTTCAGCGAAGAAGACGGAGTGGCGCATTTTATGAATTCTTCACTGAATAAGGCATCCATTGCCAAAGTGAAACATGATATCATGGAAGGCAAAACAAAGCTTCTCTATGTAGCCCCTGAATCGCTGACCAAAGAAGACAATATACAATTCCTTAAAAAACTGAATATCTCCTTTTATGCCATTGATGAAGCGCATTGTATTTCGGAATGGGGTCATGATTTCAGGCCTGAATACCGCCGGATCCGCCCGATCATTAATGAAATAGGTACGGCTCCTATTATGGCACTAACCGCTACAGCAACCCCTAAGGTTCAGCACGACATTCAAAAAAACCTGGGCATGCTGGATGCTACAATTTTCAAATCTTCCTTTCGCCGGCATAACCTGTATTATGAAATCAGGCCCAAAAAAAATGTCACCCGGGAGATCATTAAATATATCCGTAATAATCTGGGCAAATCGGGTATTATATATTGTCTCAGCCGGAAAAAAGTGGAAGAACTGGCGGAAATGCTGCAGGTCAACGGGATTAAAGCTCTTCCCTATCATGCGGGGCTTGATTCTGCAACCCGTTCACTAAACCAGGATAAATTCCTGATGGAGGAAATTGACGTGATCGTAGCTACCATTGCCTTCGGCATGGGTATTGACAAGCCGGATGTTCGCTTTGTCATTCATTACGACATTCCAAAAAGCCTGGAGGGGTATTACCAGGAAACTGGCCGGGCAGGCCGCGATGGTGGCGAGGGTAAATGCATCACTTTTTACAGTTACAAGGACATTCAGAAACTTGAGAAATTCATGCAGGGTAAACCTATCGCTGAACAGGAAATTGGCAAACAGCTTCTGCTTGAAACAGTGGCTTATGCTGAATCCTCCGTCTGCAGGCCTCGCCAGCTGCTGAATTACTTTGGAGAAGAAATGCCGGGACAATGCGATAATTGCGATAACTGCCTGCATCCCAAATCCCAGTTTGAAGGACAGGACGATGTCATCCTTGTACTCAAAACAATCCTGGAGGTGAGGGAAAAATTCAAGGTCGACCATATTGCCAGCATCCTGGCCGGGATCAAGACGGCGGCAGTGAAATCCTACAATCACCAAATGCTGGAAAGCTTCGGCGCCGGAAAGCATAAGGATTTCAATTTCTGGAGTATGGTGGTCCGGCAGGCCCTTATCTCCCGACTAATCCAGAAAGACATTGAAAATTACGGTCTGCTGAAAATGGATGACAAAGGCCTTGATTTCCTAATCAACCCATACCCGTTTCCCCTTTCCGATGACCATGATTATTCCGATACCGATGAAGAAGAGGATAACGCGTCGGCCCCCGATCGCCCGGGTACGGTGGATGAGGAACTGTTCAACATACTGAAAGGCCTTCGGAAAAAAATGTCCAAACAGCTTACGCTTCCTCCTTTTGTGCTTTTCCAGGATCCTTCCCTGGAAGACATGGCCATCCAGTATCCCGTCACCCTTGATGAACTTCAGAATATAATGGGAGTCGGAGCCGGAAAAGCCAAGCGTTATGGAGGTGAATTTATCAAAATCATTAAGAGTTATGTTGACGAAAAAGAAATCATCCGGCCCCAGGATATGGTGGTCAAATCAGTGATCAATAAATCCAACCTGAAAGTATTTATAATTCAGAGCATTGACCGTCAAATGGATTTTGAAGATATTGCTGCCGCGAAAAATCTCGACTTGTCTGCCCTTCTCGACGAAATTGAAGCTATTGTAAATTCAGGCACAAGAATCAATGTGGATTACTATATTAATTCTGTGATGGACAAGGACCATCAACAGGATATTTACGATTATTTTATGGAAGATGCTGAAAACGAATCAGTTGAGGCAGCATTAAAAGAATTGGGCGAAGAGAACTATTCCGAAGAAGAAGTTCGCCTCATGCGCATAAAGTTCATATCCGAACTTGGCAATTAATAAATGATTGGTTTAGACGATCGGCTTCGGCTTCGGTGCTCGGCTTAGGCTGAGCCTAAGCCGAACTATATCACACGATCGGCTTAGGCGTCGGTGCTCGGCTTAGGCTGAGCCTAAGCCGAACTATCCCGCCTAAGCCGAACTATCCCGCCTAAGCCGAACTATCCCGCCTAAGCCGAATTATCCCTGCCCTTCCACCTATACCTGTTGAATATCCCCATCCCGGCAGATACTACAATATAAACCGGATAAACAGTTTCGAACAGGATAAAAAGTACCGGGTGTATTCGCTTCGCATAGAATCGCAGGAAATCCTGCATAAACAAAAAATCAATAAGGCTCTTGCCTGTCAGAAGAGCCGGAAACAACCATAGGTTCAGACCGAAAGCCATCGCCAGAATGCCAAAAAGCAAAACAACCGATACTCCCAGCACCAGCCCGGCCGTATACAGGATATCCCGGTCAGTATAATATCTGCTCTTGGAAGCCCACCGGCTCCGCTGGTTAAAGAATTGTCTCATTTTCCCTGCTCCGCCGGTAGTCACTATGCCAGCCACCGATTTCATCAGAACAATCTTTCGAGCCGGGTTTTCCTTAACACGAAGCATAAAAAGTGTATCATCCCCTGACGGAACAGAGACTGAAAAGGGATCGTTAAAGGAAAAGAAAAGATCCTTTTTAAAAGCCAGGTTAGCCGCATTACAGTATATAGGTCGGCCTCCTGAAAGAGCAGCGGCCCCTGAGGCAACCAGACTGAGAAATTCAATTTCCTGGAAACGGTTAAAGAAACCGGGTTTTTTTTCCATGTCCACCAAACCGACAACCATATCCGCATTTTGCTGATTGCAAATCCCTGAAATGGAGGATAACCAGGAGTCTTCCATGGTACAGTCCGCATCGGTAATAGCAATAAGGCTGAATGCAGCCTGCAGCATTCCTTTCTGTAAGGCGGCTTTTTTGCCGGTTTCCCCTTCTTCATTGCTAAGACAATAAATTCCGGAATGCATGCGCGCAAAATCTTCGGCGATTTGCAGTGAGCGGTCGTGGGAATGATCGTTGACAAGGATGATCTCCCTTAAGTCCGTTGGAAATACCTGCTTTTTTAATGAATACAACAGATGCGGCAGGGATTCCTCCTCATTCCTGAATGCCACCACAACACTGATTCCGATGGGAGGTTCCTTTTCAAATTTTTCAAAAACGGGAAACTGATTCCAGTAATGGCGGTACATGCCTATTTTAAGCATGTATAATACCAATATTGCCAAGCTGATTACAACCAGAAATACCATGTTCACGTTTCAAACAGGGAAGGTGGAAGTTCCAACCGAAAGCCATTTATCGATCTTCGCATAGAGCTCCGTAATGTTGACCGGTTTGGTGATAAAATCATCGCAGCCGGCCTGGATACAACGTTGCCGTTCTTCACTTATGGCATTGGCTGTTTGTGCAATGATAGGGAGATTATTGTTGAACTTTTTGATTTCTTCCGTGGCAACCAGTCCATTCATTTCGGGCATCTGGATATCCATGAGAACAAGATCGATATTCTTATTGGACCTGCATAATTCCACGGCTTCTTTTCCGTCCGAAGCCCGTATCACATCGGCATGTGTCTGCTTCAGAAATCCTTCAAGGAATTTATAGCTGAACTTATCGTCCTCTGCGATAAGGAAAAGCTTACCTTCCCAATGATAATTTGACCGGGGATGTTTGCTTTCGATTCTTTCCTCCATTTTCCGGATTACCGGAAGGAAAGGGATCGTGAAATAAAAAGTGGATCCTTCGTGAAGCGTGGATTCGGCCCACATTTTCCCTCCCAGCAATTCCACCAGTCCGCGTGATATCGGCAGTCCAAGTCCCGACCCTCCATATTTCCGTGAAGGTGAACTATCGGCCTGCATAAAACGTTCGAAAATAAGTTGGAGCTTTTCTTTTTCAATGCCAATGCCTGTATCTTTTACATAAAACAACAGGAATTTACTGCTTTCAAGGTTATACCCGAATTCAATATATCCCTTATGTGTGAATTTTATCGCATTTCCGACGAGGTTGGTCAGGATCTGCCGAAGCCGGATAGGATCGGTGCGGATATAGGATTTCTCATCGGGAAATGATTTTTTTGTAATGATCCGCATCTTTGATTTATCCCTCTTTAACCGGCTGGTAAGAAAAGTGGATTCAACCTGGTTTAACAGGTTATTTAAGGAGAAATCGTCCTGAACAATATTAACCTGGTCGGATTCGATTTTGGCAAAATCGATGATGTCATCTATAAGGTTGATCAGCATCTTGCCATTGCTGTTGATAATTTCAAGGTACTTTTTCCGGTTGGCAGCACTGAGTGTGTTATCATTCAGCATTTCAGCAAATCCAAGGATACCGTTCATCGGGGTCCGTATCTCATGAGACATATTGGCCAGGAATGCAGTTTTTAATTTATCCGATTCTTCGGCTTTGTCCTTGGCCTTGATCAGTTCGTATTCAAGCTGGCTCCTGTGAAGAGCTACAGAAACCTGGTGCACAAAGGTCTCAAGAATGTGCTTGAACTTGATAATGCTTTTGTTCAGTGTGAGAATGGTAATATTGCCCAGTTGTTTTTCATCCCGGGCAAGGATAATGTTGTATATTTTGTGGATATTGAGTTGTTCTTTGATCTGGTTGATCTGTGCGATATTCAATATTCCCATCCCTGCTTCCAGCATTTCATCTTTCAACGTCACCACCATACCCGCATGTGCCATAACATCCTGCATGGCATACATGGAAAAAGACAGCTTTTTGAGGGATTTGCCGATAATTTCCTCCACTTTCTGCTCATAGGATTCCAGTCCTGAAATACTTTCCACGATAATCCTGTTTTCATCGTGATTATATGACGTGACAATTACTACGGCATTCTCGAGGAATGTTCCCAGTTTCTCAGGAATATACTTATAAATCTGGTCTTTTGATGAAAGGCTCAGCAATTCCAGTGCTGAATTACTCAAAAAGATAAGATTATCGTGGTAAACCCGTTCCTTCAGCTCCGCCATTTTCCGATCGGAAATATCGCGCGAATTTATGATAACTCCCTTAATGGCAGGATTATTCAATTGATTTGAAAAAATACTCTCTACATAGATCCATCTTTTATTTTTGTGCAGACTCCTGTATTCCTTTTTAATCTGACGGCCGGGATTGGCAAGCGCTTCCCTGAATGTCATTTTGATGCTCGCCACATCATCGGGATGTACGGTATCGAAGATGGGTTTCTTTAGCAATTCATCCTTGCTGAAATCGAGAATTTTGTTCTTTTCAGAGCTTTCAAAAGTTATTTTCCCGTTCCTATCAATGATGCTGATGGCATCGGAAGAATTCTGAAGGAGTGCACTGAACTGTTCTTCCCGATCACGAAGTGTCTTTTCCATCCAGGAACTTTGCGATATATCCCTGGAAATTCCACTGATACCAATGATGTTTCCCTCCTCGTCGCGAATGGGCGTTTTATACGTTTCAAACAGCGTGGGGCCTTTTGAAAGTTCCTCAAGCTGCTCAACAAATTGGGTTTTCCCCAACCGGATTATCTCTTCGTCGTTTCGCTTAAATTCAAGTGCTTTATCATAGGAGCACAGGTCGAAATCGGTTTTGCCAATGATTTCTTCCGGAGAAAGATGATAAGCTTGTGCAAATGCCTTATTTACAATAATATACTTTCCTTCAATATCTTTATGCCAGGCAAGGAAAGGGATATTATCGAGAATGATCCTTTCAATGTCCTTTTTATTTGATGTATTCATAGCTATCTATACGTGAAATGTGAAATGTAATGTCAATCCAAACCCCCTATTCCTTCCTCCTCCTGTTAATTTCATCACGTATGAGAGAAGCCTTTTCATAGTTTTCATCTTTAACCGCTTCCTCAAGCAAATCCGTCAGCTCCTGAAGATTACTTTTTCTGATCTCTTCTATAAAAGAACTATCCAAAACCTGAATATTCCGGGTTGTGGTTACCGGTTCTGCGCCGGGTTGAACAGCGGCTTCCTTTTCAAAATCCAGAATTATCCCTGCTTTTTTAAGTATATCCTCGGTTGTGTAGATTGGACACTTAAAACGCAATGCCAGCGCAATGGCATCAGAGGTTCGCGCATCAATTTCAATAATGCGTTGTCCGTTATCACAGGTAAGTTTGGAGTAAAACACCCCTTCTTCGAGTTTATAAACGGTAACTTCCAACAAATCAATATTGAAAGTATGTGAAAAATTCAAAAAAAGATCATGGGTCAGGGGCCTTGGGGGTTTCAGCCCTTCGAGTTGGATTGCAATTGCCTGGGCTTCAAAACCTCCGACAATAATGGGTATTCTTCTTCTTCCATTTTCCTCAGCCAGCACCAGGGCATAAGCACCCGTCTGAGTCTGACTGTAGGATATACCCAATACGTTGAGCTTTACTTTTTCCATTATGCCCTACCGGTATTATTTTACAATAGTACACAAATATAATGATTTCATTCTTTCCACTTCATACATGAGAGATTCTATGTATCCCTGAACGGGCAGAAATGATTTATTTATTATTATTTAGGTGATTTAATTTGTTCTTAAAGCAAACTTTTATATTTTTGCAGACCCAAAATAAAACTGTAATTTAAAATTCGATGTACGCAATAGTAAGTATAGCCGGACAACAATTCAAGGTTGAAAAAGGTAAAAAAGTGTTTGTTCACCGGCTTTCGGGTGACATTGGCGACGAAGTTAGCTTTGACCAGGTGTTGCTCATCAGCCAGGATGACAAAACCAATGTAGGTGCACCCTACCTTCCTGATGCTGTGGTTCTTGCACAAATTCTTTCCCACAATCGTGGCGATAAAGTACTTGTTTTCAAGAAAAAAAGAAGAAAAGGATATCAAAAGCTGAATGGTCACCGGCAGGATTTCACTCAGATATTGATTGAAGACATTTCAGAATCCGGAGCTCCCAAAAGAACTGAAAAGAAAAAAGCCGTTCCCAATCCCAAACAGGAGAAAGTTGCCAGCGAACCGGTAGTTGTTACAGAAGAAGCAGCCGTTATAGCGGCCCCTGCAAAGAAACCGGCAACAAAAGCTAAATCCGAAGAAAAACCAAAAAAGGCCGCTGCACCAAAAGCAGATGATTCCAAAGCCAAACCGGCCGCAAAAAAGGCACCGGCAAAGGCCAAAGGGGAAAAGGCAAAATAAAGATCTACAACAATTAAAAGATAATAATCCATGGCACATAAAAAAGGAGCCGGTAGTTCCAGAAACGGACGTGAATCCCATAGCCAGCGGCTCGGCATCAAAATTTTCGGAGGCGAACACGTAAAAGCAGGCAGCATTCTGGTGCGGCAGCGTGGTACGGTTCATCATCCCGGCCTGCATGTGGGAATGGGCAAGGACCATACCCTGTATGCACTGAGCGAGGGAGAAGTTAAATACCAGCGTAAAAAAGACGACCGCTCTTACGTATCAATTCTTCCCTCCGGCGAATCCGCCAGCGAATAAGGCCGGTTTCAAAAAAAGCATTGATCTCCTGCACATAAACCGCATTTCGGCTTATTGTTCAGGGGATTTTTCTATTTTTGTACAAACCACTTTTCAGCATGCTTACACTTAATATGATCCGTGAAAACACTGACGAGGTCATCCGCCGGTTACAGGTAAAAAATTTTGATGCCTCCAATATCATTGAAGAAATAATACTCCTCGATAAAAACCGGCGATCCATACAAAACAATATGGATGGCAGGCAGGCTGAACTCAATACCACTTCAAAGGCTATCGGGGAACTTATCCGCACAAACCGGAAAGAGGAAGCGGAAGCCGCCCGTAATAAAACCTTCCTTTTAAAAGATGAAATTAAGGAACTCGGAATTCAGCTAAATGATACCGAATCACAACTTGATAAAATCCTGGTTGTACTTCCCAATCTGCCGCATGCATCGGTTCCTCCCGGCAAATCAGCCGAGGATAACCTGGAGATCCGAAAAGGCGGCGCAATGCCAGCATTATTGCCGGATGCTGCCCCTCACTGGGACCTGGCAAAAAAATACGATATTATCGATTTCGAATTGGGAAACAAGCTTACCGGCGCGGGTTTTCCGGTTTATAAAGGTCAGGGTGCACGATTACAGCGGGCTTTGATCAATTTCTTCCTGGAGGAAAATATTAAGGCAGGGTATTTGGAAATTATGCCCCCGCTGATGGTAAACGAGGACTCGGGATATGGAACCGGCCAGCTTCCGGATAAAGACAGCCAGATGTATTTTGTAGGGCTTGATAATTTTTACCTGATCCCTACGGCCGAGGTACCCGTCACCAACATATACCGTGATGTGATCCTGGACGCTTCGGAATTGCCAATTAAAAACACGGCTTATACCCCCTGCTTCCGTCGTGAAGCCGGTTCCTACGGCAAGGATGTCCGTGGACTGAACCGTCTTCACCAGTTTGACAAGGTGGAAATTGTACAGGTGCAGCATCCGGATAAATCCTATCAAACGCTTGAGGAAATGGTGAGCCATGTGGAAAGTCTGGTTAAAAAGCTTGAACTCCCATACCGGATCATTAAACTATGCGGTGGGGATATGAGCTTTACATCCGCACTTACCTATGACTTTGAGGTATATGCGGCTGCACAGAAAAGGTGGCTCGAAGTGAGTTCCGTATCCAACTTTGAATCATTCCAGGCCAACCGCCTCAAACTCCGCTTCCGTGAAGAGGGGGGCAAGAAACCGTTGCTTGCCCATACATTAAATGGCAGTTCACTGGCTCTTCCAAGAATTGTAGCCGCCCTGCTCGAAAATAACCAGTCTGCAGAAGGCATCCATGTTCCACTTGTTTTACAGGAATACACCGGTTTCACTTTGATTGACGGACGCCGCTAAGGGATGGGGCAAACAAACCAGCCCAGAGCCTACCTGTTCGCCCTGCTGACCGTTTTATCGTGGTCAACCGTTGCTACAGCTTTCAAGATCGCCTTGCGTGAACTTAATTACATCCAGGTGCTGCTGATTGCCAATGTTGTTTCTCTTGGCGTTTATGGGATAATTCTTCTTTTTCGTCGCGACGGGGTTCGGTTGTTTCCCATGTCAAAAAAAGATCTTGGATTTTCCATCACCCAGGCAGTTTTAAATCCGTTTGGTTATTACCTCATCCTTTTCAAGGTTTATAGCATTTTACCCGCCCAAATAGCACAACCAGTCAATTTTATCTGGCCCGTGGTACTGATGATCCTTTCCGCACCATTGCTCAAACAACCCATCCGGTTGTCCGGACTTTTCGCCCTTCTGATCAGCTTTGCAGGAGTGGTTGTATTATCGAGCCAGGGAAACCTGCTCCATTTCAGGATCAAGGAACCTTTGGGAATCGCCCTTGCTTTTTCATCTTCCATCGTATGGTCGCTTTTCTGGATCATCAACATAAAAGATAAAAGAGATGATGTAATTAAATTGTTTCTGAGTTCCCTGATTTCCTTTCTGCTTGTTTTTATCCTGGCAACACTCACCCGCAACCTGTCCAACCTATTCTCAAAACCTTTGCTGCCTGCCGTATACATTGGCCTTTTTGAAATGGGCATCCCTTTCGTACTCTGGCTTAAAGCCCTTCAATTATCGGAATCCACTGGCAAGATCTCCAATCTTATTTATCTGACTCCATTTCTTTCCCTGTTCTTCATCCATACCATCCTGAAAGAAAATTTGTACTATACGTCTCTGATCGGTTTGGGTCTTATCATAGCAGGCATTCTGGTTCAGCGAATTAAAAAACAACCTTCATAAATTATTTTCGGGTTTTTCCCGTTTATCATGTTTTAAAAGATAGTATACTTACAAGTTATTAATTAAGAATCAGAATTCGTTATGAAAAATCGGAATATGGCATTCCTTTTTCTCCTCCTGGGATCAATCTCCATTTTCTCATGCAGGAAAGAGGATTCCAATGGCGGCAGTGCGGAGACAAAAGCAGTGAATGAAGCAATTTATAGTCTGATGAAAGAGGTATATCTTTGGAATGATCACTTGCCGGCTTCCTTTGATCCATCTGCATATGCCACTCCGAACGATTGTATGGATGCACTGCGATACAACGTGTATGATAAGTGGAGCACGGTACTTACAAAAACGGAATTTCAGCAATATTTTGTGGAAGGAGAAATGATCGGCCATGGATTTATGCTCGGTCTGGATGCAAGCAGCAAAATTCGCATAGCCTTTTTATACCGCAATACCCAGGCCTATAACCTGGGTGTCAGGAGAGGCTGGATCATAACAAAGATCAATGGCACCAATGCTACACCTGCCAATGCTTATGACCTGCTGGGCCCTGCCGTAGCCGGTCGTCAGAACACGATCACCTTCATAAAAAATGATGGAACCACGGTGGACTTAAATCTCACCAAATCAGTGATTGCCATAACCCCGGTTGTGCATCAGCAGATAATTGACCACGGTAACTCGCGAATCGGCTACATGGTATTTCAGGATTTTATCGACACCGCCAAAGTTGAACTCGATGAGGTATTTAATAATTTCATTTCCGAAGGGGTCAACGAGATGATCGTTGATTTGCGGTATAATGGAGGGGGAAGCATTGATGTAGCCGAATATTTTGCCGGATGGCTTATCGGGAAAAACCACAGCAATCAAACGTTTGTCAATCTCCGTCACAATGAAAACCTGCAAAATATGGATACAACCATGAATGTGCCGGCGAATGCGAACGGTTTGTCCTTAAACCGTATATTTTTCATCGGAACCCGGAATACGGCATCGGCCAGTGAATTGCTCATCAACGGTGTAAAACCTTACAGTAATGCAGATGTTCTTGTAGGCGATACCACGCACGGAAAACCGGTAGGCATGTACGCTTTGCAATTTATTAATTATGATTATGTGGTTCTACCGGTTACCTTTAAATACACCAACGCGAACGATGAAGGCGATTTTTACGGGGGAATTGCTCCCGACCTGCAAGCCAGGGATGATCTGACAAGGGATTTCGGCGACCCGCAGGAGGAAAGCCTGAAGGCAATCCTGGATTATATAAATACGGGTGCCGTACAACAGAAATCTACGCGAAAAGAAATGGAGAAAATCAGGATCATAGGGCCCGACAAAGGTGTCCGGCAATATCTGAAAGCCTATTAAGTGAAGGATAATACAGTTATTCTGGGTATCGACCCTGGCAGTACCATCATGGGATATGCCTTAATTGTCATCAGTGCGAATACACCGAAGCTAATTGTGATGGGGTCGCTCGACCAGCGGAAGGTGAAGGATCATTTTGAAAAAATTGCACGGATCTTTGACCGCACACTGGGCCTGATCGATGAATATAAACCCGTAGCCCTGGCCATTGAATCTCCTTTTTACGGGAACAACATACAGTCGATGCTGAAGCTTGGACGGGCCCAGGGGGCGGCAATTTCCGCGGCACTCTATAGGTGTGTGCCCGTATACGAATATGCGCCAAGGAAAATCAAACAATCCATAACTGGATATGGCAATGCCTCGAAAGAGCAGATTGCCCGCTTTTTACAGCAAATACTGAAGATTGATCTGAAACCTGGAACCCTGGATGCGACGGATGGATTGGCGGCAGCACTGTGCCATTTTTACCAGGAAAATAATCCCCTCGCAAACACCACCAAAGGAACAGGTTGGGACGCCTTCATTAAAAACAACCCGGGGCGGATCAGCGGGAAGTAAAATAAGAATCGTAAAAATTACCACAGAGAATACTTTTTGTTGCACAGGGGTAGATTTTACCTTATTACGTTTGCTAAATAGATATAGAAAAACAGAGGCGCTGTGCTTCATGGAGAACTCAGAGCTTAACGTCCCTGTTCGGACAAGGCTCCGCCTTGGACGAAATTATGGAGCCAGGCTCCGCCTGATAAATTGAATGGTATATAATACCGCCGAGTCTTTAGTAAAATATATACCTGTTATTTGAAACGGTTAACCGAATGCAATGAGGTTTCTCTGTGCCCTTTTATAGCGCATTAAGCTAAAAAAACTCCGCGAGCTTTGCGGTTAAATTTTGGGGTATCTCACTGAATGACTGAGTTTTCGGGGCTCTTTTTCTCGCAGATCTCGCGGGTCTCGCAGATTAGATATAACTGTTTTTTGAAACGCTTAATCGAATGCAATGAGATTTCTTTGCGTCCTCTTATAGTGCGTTAAGCATAAAAAAACTCCTCGAGCTTTGCGTTTAAATTTTAGCGTATCTCGCTGAATAACTGAGTTTTCGGGGCTCTTTTTCTCGCAGATCTCGCGGGTCTCGCAGATTAGATATAACTGTTTTTTGAAACCGGTTGATCGAATGCAAAGAGATCTCTCAGTGGCCTCTTATGGCGTATTTTGCCTTAATATCTCAGCGTTCTCCGTGGTAATTTTGTGGTATCCCTTTATATGCAGAATTTACAGAAATTCCGTTATCTTTTTTGCCACCGCCTTAAACTCCTCCTCTGTAAACTTCAGTTTCGGTTTCCCGAAATTTATGTCTCCCAGGTCATTGATTGGAATCAGGTGTATATGGGCGTGCGGTACTTCAAGCCCCAGCACCGCAACACCTACTTTTTTACAGGGCACCGCCTTCCCGATCGCCTGGGCAATCTTTTTTGAAAATACGGCCATACCGGCAAGCAGACCATCCTCCAGGTCAAAAATATAATCGGTTTCCTGCTTGGGAACTACCAATACATGCCCAAGTGCCAGTGGATTGATATCCAGGAAAGCATAGTAATCTTTGTCTTCCGCAATTTTATAGGAAGGAATTTCACCCTGAATAATACGGCTAAATATTGTTGCCATGATATTTAAGGATTATCAGATCGAAATTTCTATAATTTCAAAAGGTATAACTCCGGATGGTACTTTTATCTCAACCAGGTCCCCAACCCGTTTACCGAGTAAACCCTTGGCTATGGGTGTACTCACAGCAATTTTGCCCTGCTTCAGATCTGCTTCATTATCCGAAACAATCAAGTATTCCATGGTTGCATTGTTCTTTGTATTCCGGATCTTTATCCGGTTCATGATCTGGATCCGTTCCGTGTCAATTTTTGAACCGTCCATTATCCGTGAACTGGCGATCAGATCCTGAAGTTTGGATATCTTCATCTCAAGCATACCCTGGGCTTCCTTGGCGGCTTCATATTCGGCATTTTCAGACAGATCGCCTTTATCGCGCGCTTCTGCAATTTGTTTGGAAATAGAAGGCCTTTCAACGCTTATCAAATGATCGAGCTCATGTTTAAGCCTATGGAAACCATCTTCTGTAATATAAGAAACCTTTATCATAACTACCTCCGCGTTTGATATAGCGATAAAAAAAAGAATTCCGACGATCTCGGAACTCTTTAATACCTTGATTTAAAAATACTTAACTTAATATTGGATTACAATATCCTATTTTATTCCTACAAATAAATAAGTAGACTAAATTAGTGATAATTCTAATCTTTTCAAAATAAAAAATTTATTTGGAATTTTTGTTTAATCATATAGATATCGCCAGAATTCCTACCGGTAATTAAAATCATAGAGACAAGGCAATGCCTTGTCTCTACAACAAATTCCTTCTACTGATCACCGACCACCGATTACCGTTTCCGGTGCTTTTTCTTCTTAAATAAATCCTGGTACCACTTCCTGTCATTCCGTTTATTGTAGGCCTGGGCCCGTTTATCTGCCTCTTCCATCCGCTTGCGTGTTTCATCTGTCTGGATTTCCCTCCTGTGCTTTATCGTTTTCTTTCGTGCTTTTTGATAAGCCTTCTTCTCCTCCTCCTTAACATGTTCATTTTTCTTTGTTGCCGCGGCAGGCTTCCTTTGTTGGGGAAAAACCTGCATTGACAGCATCAGGCAGGCTGCTGCAATCAATATTTGCTTACAAATTTTGTTCATATTCCGTACTTTCAAATAACATATAATAAGCTATAAAACAGTACAATATGTATATAGGACAGATGACTGCTTAATATAGTGAATTTAATAATCATTTCATAAAAAACGTTGAATAATATAAAATAGTCTTATCTTCGCCGCGGTTAATTGAAATTTTTATTGAATTTCAATTAATTATATTTATTAATCATATTTAAAATTTTGGTCCTGAGCAAAATCTTCTTTCCGGCGGATTTTAATCCGGATCACTGGAAATGGAGAAAAAAATGGATACATTCCTTGAAATGGGACTTGCTCCCGAATTGTTACGTGCAGTTGAAGAATTAGGTTTTACCACACCAACACCTGTTCAGTTAAAAACGATCCCGATCATTCTGAATTCGGCCAATGACCTTGTGGTTCTGGCCCAGACAGGTACAGGGAAAACCGCGGCTTTTGGTTTACCGGTGCTGCAACTCAGTGATATGAAATCGCAGCAATTGCAAACGCTGGTTCTTTGCCCTACGCGGGAACTTTGCATGCAGATAACGGCTGATTTTGTAAAATATTCCAAATTTATTCCCGGATTCCGGGTTGTACCGGTTTATGGTGGAACGAACATTCTGACACAGATCCGGGCTGTCAAAGACAATCCACAGGTAATCATCGGAACACCTGGCAGGGTTATGGACCTTATTCGCCGTAAAATATTAAAGCTGTCCGCAATTCGCTGGGTGGTTCTCGACGAAGCGGATGAAATGCTGAATATGGGTTTTTCCGAGGATCTTGATGCCATACTGGCCGAGACTCCCAAAGAAAGGCAGACTCTTCTTTTTTCTGCCACAATGCCAAAAGGCATTGCTGAAATAGCAGGAAAGTACATGAATGCCCCGGAAGAAGTTTCCCTGGGCAAGCGCAATGCAGGCGCCGACAATGTAAAACATGAATATTACATGGTGCATGCAAAGGACCGTTATCTCGCCTTAAAACGAATTGTAGATATGAATCCGTCCGTTTATGGTATTGTTTTTTGCCGTACCCGGATCGAAACCAAGGAAGTAGCAGACAAGCTGATGCAGGACGGATACAATGCCGATGCTCTGCACGGCGATTTGTCGCAGGTTCAGCGCGATTATGTGATGAACAAATTCCGGATCAAAAACCTGCAGTTGCTTGTTGCAACAGATGTTGCAGCACGGGGACTTGATGTACAGGAACTGACCCATATTATCAACTATAATCTTCCGGACGATCCTGAAGTGTATGTTCACCGCAGTGGCAGAACAGGCCGTGCAGGCAAAGCCGGGGTATCCGTTTCCATAATTCATACCCGCGAATTGAACCGGGTAAAAGACCTGGAACGGATGGCAAGAAAAACCTTCGAAAGAAAAATGGTTCCCGACGGAAAGGAAATCTGTGAAAAACAACTTTTTAAACTCGTAGATACCGTTGAGAAGACCGTAGTTAATGATGAAATTGAAAAATACCTTCCTGTAATTTATAAAAAGCTGGAATGGCTTAGCCGCGAAGAACTGATCAAGCATTTCATTTCGGTTGAATTTAACCGCTTTCTCGAATATTATAAAGATGCCCCGGATTTAAACGCCTCCGGAAGAGGCAGCGGTGAACGGTCAGAAAGATCTGAACGATTCGAAAGATCCGACCGGCCTGAACGATCAAGGCACTCCGATCCGGCTGCTTTTACAAGACTTCATATCAATATAGGCAATAAGCATGAATTGAATGCCGGTTCGCTGATCGCATGGGTTAATCGTCACAGTCGCGGAAAGCGCATTGGAATTGGCAGAATTGAAATCCTCCGGAATTTTTCATTCTTTGAAGTGGACAGCGAATCAGCCACCCAGGTGGTTAAAGACCTGGAAGGCACTTCTTTTGATGGCAACCCTGTATCAATTGAAACATCAGGTCCCACTTCCTCAGCGCCGGAATACAGGCGCAATGATTCTTTTGCACGCACAGGTGGATACAAGCGTAATGATACATCAGATCGTGCTCCTGAATACAGGCGACATGATTCATCCACATACACCCGTTCCTCCAAAAGAAAGCGCAATTAACGCTTACTGAAGCGTTTCGATAGCTTTTTGCAGGGTATTGTCAATTTCCTGGATAATCGGAAAGAATCCTCCATTATCCAGGAAATTTCTGGCAATAAAAGCATCCAGCTGAACTTTCAATATCTTCTCTGAGGCCCTGATATCTTTCGGATTTTCCTTAACCCCCTGCTTTTGGGCATAAACAATAAAATTCCTCAATACATCCTGTTTGTCGAGATATTTTACGAAATCTTCCGGAGTTTTAAGGAATGATAATGCCTTCCTGTTGTCATCGGAATAATTAAGCGAAAACCTGTACAACAGGCCCTGGTTTCGTATGTCGAGATAATATTCGGATACTCCGAGGGTGTCAATGGGGACAAAGATGTCCGGCATAATCCCGCCTCCGCCGTATACAATTTTACCGCCGGGCGTCACGAATTTCAGAGAGTCCGAAAACTTGTTGCTGTCCGCGTTCTGTAATTCCCCGTGAATGTACCGGGCATTTATATCGCCATAGTAATCGTTGATGTTTTTACTGTAGGGTTTTTGAATACTGCGTCCGGTCGGAGTGTAATACCGGGCTATTGTAAGCCTCAGGGCAGAACCGTCAGATAACGGCTTTTGTTCCTGCACCAGGCCCTTTCCGAATGACCTCCGCCCCACAATTGTACCCCTGTCATTATCCTGGATTGCGCCAGCCAGGATTTCACTGGCGGACGCCGAATTTTCGTCAATAATTATTGTTAGCTTGAGATTTGTGCAAAGTCCCCCGGGTGTGCTTCTGTAATCAACCTTTTGTCTCGCCTTTCCCTTTGTGTATACAATGAGTTCGTTATCGCTTAAAAACTGGTCAGCAATAAAAATGGCTGCATTCATGTATCCGCCCCCGTTTTCCCTCAAATCAAGGACCAGCTTTTTCATTCCCTTATCCTTGAGTTGGGAAATGGCCTGTACGAACTCATCTTCGGTTGTGGCTGAAAACTTGTTCAGTTTAATAAAACCGGTCTCATCGTTTATCATGTAGGCGACATCTACGCTATAAAGCGGAATATTATCGCGCACTATGTCAAAACCCAACGGTTTTTCCACATTCCGCCGAAGAATATCCACATGCACCTCTGACCCCTTGGGCCCGCGCAAACGACCTACAATGGAATCACTTGGCATCTTTTTACCGGCCACTATTTCACCATTTACCTTGGTGATCCTGTCGCCCGCCAGTATGCCCACTTTCTGAGAAGGTCCGTTCGCAATGGTTTGAATGACCACCAGGGTGTCATTTAAAATGTTAAACTGAATGCCAATCCCGCTGAAATTGCCTTCAAGCGGCTCATTTACTTTTTCAAGCTCTGCTGCAGGAATGTATTGGGAATGCGGGTCAAGTTCTTCCAGAATTTTTGGAATTGCTTTTTCAATGAGATCACTTTTAGATACTTCATCCACATATTCGTTCTCTATGTAACTAATCACATTATCAAGTTTATTGGCCTTGGGAATAATGATAAATTTATTTTCAGCATTGGACCCGTTGTAATACCGCCCCACAAAAATTCCGAGAATGACGGCTATAGCCAGGATGATCGGTATATAAACGGCAAGACCCTTATTTTTGATTTCCATTTCTGTTATTTTAAATTTCAATATATTCAACTTCAATTCCCGCTTTCTTTAACAATTCAACGCCGTCGAGCTTATGGTACCTGTCGCAAAAAACCACTCTGCGAATTCCGCTTTGAATAATCAGTTTGGCGCATTCCATACACGGCGATGTGGTAATATACAAGGTTGCTCCGTCACTGCTGTTGTTGGATTTGGCAACCTTTGTGATTGCATTTGCCTCTGCATGAAGAACATAGGGCTTTGTTTTAAAATCCTCATCTTCACATATATTTTCAAACCCCACCGGAGTGCCATTATAACCATCCGAGATGATCATCTTTTCCTTTACGATCAGCGCCCCTACCTGCCTGCGTTTACAATAGGAGTTCTGGGACCATATACGGGCCATTTCTAAATAACGGCGATCAAATTGAACTTGCTTTTCACCATAAGGTTTTACAGACTCCTCGTTTATCATTACTGGAATGCAAAAAAATTAGGCAGTTATATCATTTAATCAGGGGATACAAAGATAGTATTTATTTGTTTTGGCTGAAAGCACTTAGGCCGATAAATAAATTCCATGCAGCAGCAAAAAAATTTATTCGTCCTTCATTTGAATACAAAAACTCAATTTTATGAAAACCCGGAAAATGAACAAAAAGTCCTTTATTATTCTGCTCATTGGATGCAGTGTATGGTTATCCTGTGCAACAGATATACTCACCGGACAAACAGTAAAAGAAACCAGGAACCTGCCTGCTTTCAATGCCTTAAAATTAACGATGTCCGCGGATGTGTACCTGAGCCAGGGCGACCATCAATCTGTTCAGGTTGAAGCGGACAAGGGCGCCATGGCGAATATCGAAACCGAAACCCACGGAAATACCCTGGTAGTGAAAAACAGGGAGGGCCATTGGAATAACCTGGGACGTATCAAAATTTACATTACTATGCCCGATATTACGCAGATTGATCTGAGTGGTTCCGGAAGTGTGGAAAGTCAGACGCCCATCAAAGCCGCTGAATTGCAAATCATGCTCAGTGGAAGTGGCAACGTTAAGATAAGTTCCCTCCAGGTGCCGGTTTTAAAGGCAAATATTACCGGTTCCGGAGATATTTACCTTTCGGGTGAAAACAACCAGGCTGAAATGGATGCAACCATAACAGGCTCGGGAAGTATAAAAGCCGATGAACTGCAGGTAGCCAATGCGACTGTCCATATCACCGGATCGGGTTCGGCCAGGGTATATGTGCTGAAGGAACTGGAAACCAACATAACCGGAAGCGGCAGCGTGCTTTACAGGGGCAATCCCATGATCAATGCGCATTCAACCGGCTCGGGAAGGACCAGCTCTTTGTAAATAGCTTAAAACTTCGAAATTCAAAATTCGGTGTTCCTTATTTCCCCTTATCCCCCGCTGGCGGGGGTAGGGGGTGGAATTTCTGCATTCTTCTACAATACCATGTGCGCTCCGAGCAATGGAAATGAATGATAATTCCTGCTATCCGCGCAATTCATAATTAATAATTTATAATTCATAATTTTCTATTGCCACTCCTCCCTGATCACGGCTCCCTCCAGCGAAACCATCATCAGCTTCACGGGAATTCTCCGCTGAGCCGCAGAAACCGCCTTGTTTACAATCTGCAGCAATCCGCCGCAACAGGGAACCTGCATGATCATCACCGTAATTGTATTGATATGGGCATAATCGATCATGGCGGTGATCTTATTGAGGTAAACATCCGTGTTGGCATCCAGTTTGGGACAGGCAATGGCAAGGCTTTTGCCCTTCAGGTAACGGGAATGAAAATCACCCATCGCGTACGCCACGCAATCGGCTGCTATCAATACATCGGCATCCCGGTAATATGGAGCCTGGGGATTAATTAAATGCATCTGCACCGGCCATTGGCGCAATTCCGAAGCACCTGCGACTTCATCCGCTGACACGGCTTCTTCTGCCGGAGCTATTGCCATTCCTTCCCTTTTCACCGGTCTCTCAATTTCAACGGCCCTGCTGCCGGGACATCCACCACCATGTTCGTGATGATGACTAATCGTTACAGGCTGAGGATGATTTCCATGAACCGCATCAATGACTTCCTGTAAAGAAAATCCAAGTTCCTTCGTATGCTCGCGCAGATAATTAACCCCCTGCTTCAAATAAGCCATTTCCTGGTGCTCTTTCAGATGTTTCAAATGAGCTATGAGGGTGTTCTTTCCTTTGGGTATCATCAGGGCAACCACACTGGCTTCGTCATAGGCGCCAGCCTCTCTTTTTTCAATGGTTATTGCTCCCTGGGGACAATGTCCCAGGCAGGCACCCAGGCCATCACACATCAGGTCGCTGATCAGCCTTGCTTTGCCGTCAATGATCTGAAGAGCGCCTTCGTGGCAGCCTGGAATACATAGCCCGCAACCATTGCACATCGATTCATCTATTTTTACCATCTCACGTACCATATATTCTCTTTTTTAAAATTTCGCTTCGTAATTTTGAAATAAAAATAAACTAACCTTGTCTTGTTTTGTGTATCCTATGTTACAATGCCTGCAATTATGGAAGAATTATTTACGGAATTGTGTAAGACACAACTGTTCCAGGGAACGGGAGTTAAAGAACTGGATGTGCTTTTCGAAAACAAACCATACCGGCTGAAGGAATATGATCGCGACTCTTATGTGGCGCATAGCCAGGACATATGCCATGATCTTTTTATTGTTGTCAGCGGATCGGTGCGCGGTGAAATGACGGATTTCTCCGGAAAAAAATTAAAAATTGAAGATATTGTCGCTCCCCGTCCCCTGGCCGCAGCTTTTGTCTTCGGAAAGGAAAACCGTTTCCCGGTTGATATCATCGCCAATTCGGCGGCCAGCGTTATGATCATTCCCCGCGATGTCCTTATTTTTTTACTTCAGAACAGCGAAGTCATTCTGAAAAATTATTTAAACACGATATCCAGCCGGGCACAATTCCTTTCAGGCAAGATCCGCTTTTTATCCTTTAAAACTATCCGGGAAAAAATTGCCAACTATATTCTCATGCATTCGGCAAAGGATGACCAGACCTTTACACTCGACCAATCACAGACTGAACTGGCGGATTTTTTCGGTGTCACACGCCCGTCCCTTGCGAGAACACTGGCACGAATGGAAGAAGAAGGCATGATCCGCACAAAAAGAAGGGAAATCACCATTCTGAATCGCCAAAAATTGAATAACTTGCTGCATCATTCCTGATTCCCAATTCATAATTCATAATTCATAATTCATAATTCATAATTCATAATTCATAATTCATAATTCATAATTCATAATTCATAATTCATAATTCATAATTCAATGCATAGCCTTATTTTATCAACCACTCCTACCCTTGAAAACAAAAAAATCACATCCTACCTGGGTATAGTTACCGGTGAAGCCATTATTGGTGCAAACCTGTTTAAGGATATATTTGCCGGAATACGCGACATCGTTGGAGGCCGTTCAGGTACCTACGAACAAGTATTGCGCGAGGCAAAAGACAATGCACTTGTTGAGATGGAAGAAAATGCCAGGCGCTTGGGTGCCACAGCCGTGGTTGGAGTGGACCTTGATTATGAAACCGTAGGCACCAATGGTAGCATGCTGATGGTTACTGCCAGCGGAACCGCTGTTATAACTGAATAGACCCTTTATATGCAAAAAGAAATTGTGGTGAAGGATGGGAAACTGAGGTGCAGCTGGGCACAAACACATCCGTTGCTGGCCTCGTATCACGACCATGAATGGGGTTCTCCGCTTTACGATGATGACCGGCTTTTTGAAATGTTGTCGCTCGATTGTTTCCAGGCGGGGCTGAGCTGGCTGACGATACTTAAAAAGAGAGATGCATTTCTTGAGGCATTTCACCATTTTAATATCCATAAGGTCGCCGCTTTTCCAGATAATAAAGTGGATGAACTGATGCTCAATGCAGGCATTATTCGAAACCGGCTTAAAATTCCGGCTGTCATCGAAAACGCAAGGCTGATCCTGAAAATGAAGGAAAAGGACTCGTTTTCTTCCTATATATGGCAGTTTTCAGACGGAAAAATCATTCGCAACCAATGGAAAGCCGGGGATGCTATTCCGGCAACTTCACCGGTTTCCGATGCCATGAGCAAGGACATGAAAAAAAAAGGTTTTCGCTTTACCGGTTCAACGATCTGTTATGCGTTTATGCAATCCATCGGGATGGTAAATGACCACCGGGTGGATTGTTTCCGATATTGAAAAATTCTGCGGTTCGGTTGTTCTGCAGTTCTGCGGTTCTTCTGCCACGTATGCATTTTATGTCGGTAGAAAATCCGTTCTGCCATTCTTCAATCCCGTTAGGTATTTTCTGTCGGTAGAAAATCGGTTCTGCAAATTCTTCAATCCCGTCAGGGATTTTCTGTCGGTAGAAAACAGGTTCTGCAGTCAATGAATAATCATTTCGGTTTCCGGCATTCTGCAATCATCTGCTGGTTTTCCGATTCTCCCCAATGGGGATAAAAGGGCAACCGGGGTTTAAATTCCTTGTATTTATCCCGGGCCTTTAAAAAGAACGGCAGGGCTTTTTCGGCACCGCCTCCGAAAAAGGCAGGCGTATAATATAAATTATAACCCAGCAGGGACCATGCACGGGGATTTTTATCATTTACTTCCGTGGCCCTCTTCAGGCTCGTTTCGGCTTTGGAGGAATAAGTCATGCCCCTCATCTTGGGATTAACTTCAATTCTTGATTGATACAAAAATGCCTGCAGTGCCAGCATTTCCGATTCATCCGGATTATTTTCAAAGGCTTTGTCAATTAGCTGCTGTGCCTGATCCAGCATCCCATCCTTATCCTTATCTTCCTTCACAAGATGTGAAGCATGGATATAACTCAGGGCCGCATAATACAGGCTCACCCAATGAGATGGATTCCGAACAGAAAGGTCTTCAAAATAATCAGCCGCCTGTTTATAATCTGTGGCTGTTTTCGAATTCCGGAGTATGTAAATTCCGGTATTGTATATTGCTGAATCGGATAACTGCTGCGATAGAACGGAAATAAATATTCCATTCATCAAAAATAAAACGATCAAAAGTTTTTTGCAGGGCATGAATTTAAGATTGATGTATCCTTCAACAAAATAACAACATTCGCAGACAATAAAAAAATGAAGGAAGAAAGCGGGTTGGTTTGTCTGATATTAAGGCTGACCTTTCCCACCGGAAGAACCATAAATTTGTCCGGTGGCATAACTTGCATCGCTTGCAGCCAGTTGAACATAAATCGAAGCCAGCTCAACGGGCTGACCCGGTCTTCCCATTGGGGTATTGCCACCGAATTTCTCGAGATGTTCCTGGGTGGAGCCCCCGCTCACTTGCAAAGGCGTCCAGATAGGGCCCGGAGCAACGCCGTTTACCAGTATGCCCTTTGGCGCCAATTGCTTGGCAAGAGATTTAACATAATTTGTAGTGGCAGCTTTTGTCTGTGCATAGTCGTAAAGCTCTTTCGAAGGGGCATACGCCTGCTCTGAAGAAGTGCCAATTATCACTGATCCTGGCTTCAGATGTGGCAGAGCGGCTTTAATGATCCAGAAAGGTGCGTATATATTAGTCTTCATGGTAGCATCAAAATCTTCCGTGGTTAAATCCAGAATGGATTCGCAGGCCTGCTGACGTCCGGCATTATTTACAAGGATATCAATACCATCCAGACCCTTAACCGCTTCCTCTACCAGTTTTTTACAGAATTCCTCGTCACGTATATCACCGGGAATGGCAATTGCTTTCCTGCCTTCTGCTTTTATCAGTTCAATTACTTCTTTTGCATCCGGCTCTTCAGAAGGATAATAATTGATCGCCACATCCGCCCCTTCGCGCGCATAGGCAATGGCAGCAGCCCGACCTATACCGGAATCCCCGCCTGTGATAAGTGCCTTGCGTCCGTTCAACCGTCCCGTTCCTTTATACCCTTTTTCGCCATGGTCAGGAACCGGATCCATTTTACTGCACAGTCCGGGCCATTCCTGCTGCTGGCTTTTAAAGGGGGGCTTGGGATATTTATTTCTCGGATCTTCCATGGCAGTTTTTGCCTTGTCAGAAATACCTGAGTATCTGTCGGAAAGCATAGTCGTGTCTACACCCTTTTCCATGTCCGTTTGGCTGCGTCCAATTTCTTCCTTGTTTTCCATCACTTAACGATTTAGTTAATAAATTATGGGATTCGGCCTCTGCCTTAGCATATTCAATTTCTATGCCGCAGGAAATCGTGGTGAAAAAGAGGAATAAGGAAGCTTTGAGGGGATAAATTTCCACAAAATGTAGAAAATGAGCTAAGCGTAATTGCGAAGAATTTCGTAAACTAACGAAGGATATGCTTTTCCGCATTATAGGAAGAACGGACCAGGGGACTGCTTTCAACAATGGCGAAGCCTTTTTTGATGCCCACTTTACGATACAGTTCAAACTTTTCCGGTGCTATGTATTCGTGAACAGGCATATGGTCTGCCGTCGGGCTAAGATACTGACCAATTGTCATCACTTTTACACCTGCCGTCAAAAGGTCGTCCATGGTTTGATAGATCTCTGCTTCGGTTTCACCCAATCCAAGCATGATTCCTGATTTTGGTGTAATGCCGGAACCTGATATATAATGAAGCACATCGAGGCTTATATGATACCTGGCCTTGCTGCGTATCTGACGGCTGAGCCTTTCTACCGTTTCCACGTTATGTGAGATCACTTCCGGTTTTTCGTCGATGATCATCTGTACCAGTTCACGCCGTCCCTGGAAATCGGGGATCAGAACCTCCATGGTGGTTTCGGGATTGACTTCTTTCACTTTCCGAATGGCAGCAGCCCATAGGCCGGCACCCAGGTCAGAAAGATCATCCCGGTCGACTGAGGTGATCACGCAATGCTTTACTCCCATTGTGCGTACTGATTCGGCAAGTCTCGCCGGTTCCATCCAGTCAACGGCCAGGGGGATGCCGGTAGGTACCGAACAGAACTTGCACCGGCGGGTGCATATATTGCCAAGAATCATGAAGGTAGCTGTTCCCCGGCTCCAGCATTCGCCGATATTCGGACAGTTGCCGCTGGTGCAGATGGTATGCAGGTTCTGCTTTACGACCAGATTTTTGACCATGGAATAATTCTCTCCATGGGCACGCTTCATTTTCATCCAATGCGGCAACCGCTGCCTTGTTTTCAGATCATTCTCCACTTCCTGAATTTTGTACAAAGATAGTGATTGGATTTACGAATTACGAATTACGTTTACGATTTACGATTGCCCTGGCTCTTGCCCTCCTTCCTCAATTAACAATGTATAGTTTTATCAGCCGGATTTTCGGTTTTCTGTAGCGGCAATTGAGATAACAACAAGGGTCCATGCAGGAAATAATTCAAAAGCAGGAATAGCTTCAACGGCGAGGGCAATAAGCAAGGGCCACCGAAAACCCATAACTATAAGCAGTGCAGCTGCAGTAACTGCATCGAGTATCCATTGCAACGGGGGAAAAAATACTATACCGAAACCGAGGGCATCAGAAACAAGGGCTATCAGGAGCGCCCATAGCATGCGTCGTGATCTGAATCCTTTCATAAAGTAACCCAGCCATTTAATGCCTGATAAACATACAATTGAGAAATAAGTTACAGGTTGGTAGCAAGGCAGATAAATAGCAAATCCTTATAATGAAAACCCCTTACTATCTGCATACTAAGGGGTTTATAATGTACCCGGAGCCGGAATCGAACCGGCAAGGGATAAATCCCACTGGTTTTTGAGACCAGCGCGTCTACCTATTCCGCCATCCGGGCGTTATATTTAAAGAACAGGATTGCGAAGATAAATAAATGTTTTTACCACGCCAAAATATAGTGACTTATAATGCCATAATAATCCATGCCCAAAAACTCAACCCCAGAGTCCACAGAGATTTAAATGTTCAGCATGCTTTAAGTCACAGAGATCTCTTCCATTCGATTTGCCCTTTTAATTATTTCACGGCTTTCTCATTATGTCCGCCAAACTGGAACCGCATGGCCGAAAGCAGTTTGTCCTGGTAATCCGATTCCCCCCGCGAATAAAACCGGGCATAAAGCGCAGTGGTCAGAACAGGAACCGGCACTGCCTCATCGATCGCCGCATTGATCGTCCATCTTCCTTCGCCGGAATCTGATACATGACCTGCAAATCCCTTAAGGCTTACATCTTCGGTCAGCGCGGTGGCTGTTAAATCGAGAAGCCAGGATGAAATAACACTGCCACGCCGCCACACCTCGGCAATGTCGGCCAGGTTGAATTCATACTGGTAATTTTGCGGAAACCGGAGGGGTGTCGTTTCTGAATCCACATCATGTTTTGCTTTTCCGATATTGGCGGATTCAAGAACCCCCATTCCTTCTGCATATGCCGCCATTAGTCCATATTCAATTCCGTTATGTACCATTTTTACAAAATGTCCGGCCCCGTTAGGGCCACAATGCAAATAACCGCGGTCAGCCGTTCCCGGCATCTTGTCGCGTCCGGGTGTGGGCTGAATAGTTCCGCGCCCCGGTGCAAGAGTGGCAAACACCGGGTCGAGATGTCCCACTATCTCCTTTTCACCCCCGATCATCATACAATACCCTCTCTGGTAACCCCACACTCCCCCGCTGACCCCTACATCCACGTAATGCAGGCCGGCCTGCCTGAGCTCCTTTGCCCGGCGGATATCATCTACGTAATACGAATTTCCGCCATCAATAATTATATCCTCATTTTCCATGACCTCCAGAAGTGAGGTAATTGTACTGTCGACAACCGCTGCCGGCACCATCAGCCAAACCGTACGGGGTTTTTCAAGCTTACCCACGAATTCTGCCAGGGACGACGAGCCAATGGCTCCTTCCTTCTCTAAATAAATAACAGCCTCGTGAGAGAGATCATATACAACACATTCATGGCCACTGCCGAGCAACCTTTTTACCATGTTGCTTCCCATTCTTCCCAATCCGATCATTCCAAGTTTCATACTTTTCCTAATTTAAATAGATTTTATTCCTTAAATATTCAACCTTCCAAAATTACGAAGAAAGACATACATTTTAATGTAAAATCCTCATAATCATCGTATCTTTGCAAAAGATAACCGGATTAAACCAGGTTCTCTGTTAAGGAATAAATTCCAATTGATTCAGTTACAAGAACCTGCTTTTATCCAAAAAATACATCAACTATAATTGATACGTTAATATCTTTTTTAAAACTTTAACATGAAAATCCGGTATGGATTTTGTATATTCAGAGGGGCAGGTAAGGGGAGAAAAGCAAAATACAGGTGCTCAATTCCTTATCTGGCCGGGTTAATAACTCTCTGGGAATGTTAATAAAAACGGAGGAACCAAATTTGTCTTAGGCTGTTTCTCTTACTAACTTGCAGGTACTAGCTTAAGACGCCTGGAAAATCATATCAGGCGAATACCCAACGATTTAAACACATACCCAGATGCACGCTGACGATACTAAAATTAAGAATCTGACTTTGAAACCGACAGAAAGCAAGGACGACGTGAAAACGATTGCAAATGACAAGAGCGTTACGACTTATACCTATGAGGAAGCCTATAAAAGCACCCTTGAGTATTTCAAGGGAGATGAGCTGGCAGCTTCTGTATGGATCAATAAGTATGCGCTGAAGGATTCTTTCGGGAAGATCTACGAAAAGGATCCTGACCAGATGCATTGGAGAATCGCACGGGAAATTGCACGTATTGAACAAAAATATCCGAACCCCCTCAGCCTGCTTGAAATCCACGGCGTATTGAAGGATTTCAAATACATTGTTCCCCAGGGGAGTCCAATGACCGGTATCGGTAATAATTTCCAGATCGCATCCCTGTCGAATTGCTTTGTCATCGGCAACCCGGGTCCTTCCGATTCATACGGCGGGATCATGAAGATCGACCAGGAACAGGTACAGCTGATGAAACGCCGTGGTGGCGTGGGTCACGACCTGTCCCATATCCGGCCTAAAGGAACGCCGGTACTGAATAGCGCACTCACCTCTACCGGTGTTGTGCCTTTTATGGAAAGATATTCGAACTCTACACGCGAAGTTGCCCAGGACGGAAGACGCGGTGCGCTGATGCTCAGCATATCCATCAAGCATCCCGATTCCGAGATGTTCATCGATGCCAAACTGGCAAAAGGGAAGGTTACAGGGGCCAATATCTCCGTCAGGATCAACGATGAGTTTATGAAGGCCGTTGTAAACAACGAAACCTATGAGCAGCATTACCCGGTTGACTCAACAAGCCCGGTTTTCACAAGAACCATTGAGGCCCGGAAACTATGGGAAAAAATCGTGCACAATGCATGGAAATCGGCAGAACCCGGCATACTGTTCTGGGATACCATTATTCGCGAATCGGTACCTGATTGTTATGCTGAACAGGGCTTTAAAACGGTTTCCACAAACCCGTGCGGCGAAATTCCACTGTGCCCGTATGATTCCTGCAGGCTTCTTGCTATCAACCTTTACGGATATGTAAAGGAGCCTTTCACCCCAAAAGCCGTTTTTGATTTCGAAAAATTCAGAAAGCATATTCACGTTGCCCAACGGATGATGGATGACATCATCGACCTGGAGTTGGAAAAAATTGACGCCATTCTCGACAAGATCAATAAAGACCCGGAAGATCCGGAATTGAAAAGAGTGGAAAGGAAGCTCTGGGACAATATCCGTGTAAAGGCAGAAGAAGGCCGACGCACCGGCATCGGTATTACAGCGGAAGGCGATATGCTCGCGGCGCTTGGCTTGCGATACGGAAGTGATGATGCTGTCGATTTTTCGGTGGAAGTTCAGAAAACCCTTGCTCTTGAAGCCTACCGGTCATCCGTTGAAGTGGCCAAAGAGCGTGGCGCTTTCAGTATTTACGACGCCCATCTTGAAAAGGAGAATCCCTTTATCCTGCGACTTAAAGCGGAAGACGAGCAAATGTACCGGGATATGGTGAAATACGGCCGCCGTAATATTGCCCTGCTTACCATTGCACCTACAGGCACTACCAGCCTTATGACCCAAACCACATCAGGTATTGAGCCTGTATTTCTTCCGGTTTATAAGCGCCGGAAAAAAGTTAATCCCAATGACACGAACAGCAACGTGATCTTTACCGATGAAGTAGGCGACAATTGGGAGGAATACAATGTATTCCATCATAAATTCCTTACCTGGCTTGAGGTGAACGGGATGAATGTGGAAGAAGTAATGGCAATGGATGATGCAAAACTGCAGGAAGTAGTCGCCAAATCTCCTTATTACAAGGCCACTTCGAATGACGTTGACTGGCTTTCTAAGGTGAAAATGCAGGGCGAGGTACAGAAATGGGTCGATCATTCCATCAGCGTTACGATCAATCTTCCTGAAACAGCTACAGAAGACCTTGTGGGACAATTGTATATCACCGCATGGCAAAGTGGCTGCAAAGGGGTAACCGTTTACCGCGATGGTTCCCGGTCGGGTGTCCTCCTTTCCAATAAAGAAAAGGAAAGCGATACAACGGATGAAAATAACGCCGACCGCTATAAACGTCCCAAAGTCCTGGATGCCGAAATCATCCGGTTTAACAACAACGAGGAAAAATGGATTGCCTTTATCGGGATCAAGGACAAGCGACCGTATGAAATTTTCACCGGTATTGTTGACGATGAAATGTTCCCGATTCCCAAATCCATCGTTAAGGGAAAAATCATTAAAAACAGGGATGCGGACGGCAATTCAAGGTATGACTTCCAGTACACCGACAAATATGGCTACAACAACACGCTGGGTGGCTTGTCACACATGTTTAACAAAGAATACTGGAACTATGCCAAATTGTTTTCAAGCGTCCTCCGCCATGGCATGCCCATCATCAATGTGGTGAACCTGATTTCTTCGCTGCAACTCGACAATGATACAATCAATACATGGAAAAACGGTGTGGAACGTGCGCTGCGTAAATACATCCCGAATGATACCAAGGCAAAAAAGGGCAAAACCTGCACTTCATGCGGTTCCGATAGTCTCATTTACCAGGAAGGCTGCCTGAAATGTACCTCCTGCGGATCATCGAAATGCGGATGATGCAGGCGACTTCTCACAGTAGTTAGTAGATTGCCAATTAAAAACCCGGTGTTTTCAACACCGGGTTTTTTCTTGTCACTTGTCACTTGTCACTCGTCACTATTCTTCCTTCTCCTCAGCTTCATATGCCTTCAGCAGCTCGTCCTGAACATTGCCTGGAACCTGCTCGTAATCGAGGAATTTCATCGAATAAATGGCCCGGCCTCCAGTTAGGGAGCTAAGAGCGGTGGAATACTTGTTCATCTCGGCAAGGGGAACCTTTGCGGTGATCTTCTGGAATCCGCCTTCGGAGCTCATACCCTGCACAATGGCACGCCGTCCCTGGAGGTCGCTCATCACATCCCCCATGCGGTCACCGGGTACCAGCACATCCACCTGGTAAACAGGCTCCATGATCTTGGGACCTGCTTTTTTGAAAGCCTGGCTAAAGGCATTCCGACCGGCAAGACGGAAGGAGATTTCGTTGGAGTCAACCGGGTGCATCTTTCCGTCATAGACATATACACGGATATCCCGGGTATAGGAGCCTGTAAGCGGGCCTTCCTCGATCTTTTCCATGATTCCCTTTAATATGGCCGGAATGAACCGTGCATCGATGGAACCGCCCACAATACAATTGTAGTATACAAGCTTTCCACCCCATGCCAGCGGAATTTCTTCCTTATCGCGGATGGATATTTTCTGATCCTTCCCGTCAATCTGGAACATGGTTGGGTCGGGATTGCCTTCCTTATGCGGTTCCACGATCAGGTGAACTTCACCGAACTGGCCGGCACCACCCGATTGCTTTTTGTGCCTGTAATCGGCATAGGCAAATTTGGTAATGGTTTCGCGGTATGGAATTTTTGGCGCATGGAATTCAATGCCGATCTTAAAGATATTATCGAGATGCCATTTCACAATATTCAGATGGTATTCACCCTGGCCCGACAGAATAATCTGCTTCAATTCCTTTGAATATTCAATCTGGATTGTCGGGTCTTCAAAGTTCATCCGTTGCATGGCTTCACCGAGCTTTTCATCATCCGCTTCATTAATCGGGCTTATGGCTGTGCGGTATTTCGGCTCGGGAAATTCGATGGACGGGAATTTGATATTCGTGTCCATTGAAAGCGTATGATTGGTTCGGGTAGCTTTCAGCTTCACCGTGGCGCCAAGATCTCCTGCCAGCATATTGGGCACCTTTGTACGGGTTTTTCCGGCCACGACAAATATCTGTGCAATTCTTTCCTTATTCTGTGTGGTATTGTTGGTAAGGTCCATACCTTCCTTAATCTCACCCGCCATTACCTTGAAATAGTTGATCTCACCGATATGCGTTTCAACCGCCGATTTATAAACGAACAAGGTGGCAGGGCCGGCTACATCGCACTTTACTTCCCTGTTTCCGGCCATTGGGGCAGGAACATCATTCGGACTCGGCGCTACCTGCGATATGAATTCCAGCAGGCGGCCCACTCCCATGTTCTTTTTAGCGGAAACACAAAAAATAGGGAAAAGTCCCCGTTGCAGCAATCCCGCTTTTACCCCTTTTTGAAATTCCTCGGGTGTTAACGAGTCATTGGCAAAAAACTGCTCCATCAGGGATTCATCGCTTTCAGCAGCTTTTTCAATCAGGGCACTGTGCAATTCGTCGGCCTGATCCTTCTGATCCTCGGGAATATCCAGAATTTGTGGCTTCCCCCCGTCCTTGGCATATTTGTACATTTTCATTGTAAGCACATCAATCACGGAATCGAATCCGCTGCCTGCCTGAACAGGATATTGTATTACAACAGCATTGCTTCCGAATCTTTCCTTAATGGATTCAAGGGTCTTTTCCCAGTTGGCTTTTTCATGATCCACCTGGTTCACAACAAAAATGATTGGCTTATTAGCCCTTGATAGATACCGGCCATGTATTTCAGCACCCACTTCTATGCCGTTCTGAGCATTTACAAGCAACAAAGCGGCATCGGTAACTACCAGTGCAGAAGCAACCCCATTTACAAAATCATCCAGGCCGGGGGCATCGATCATATTAATTTTGTGATCGTTATAAATTGTATATAACAAGGATGAAAAAACCGAGCTCGTATTATTCTGCTCTATTTCCTTGAAATCGGAGACAGTATTTTTACTTTCCACATCACCCCGGCGTTCAATTACGCCTCCCTCAAAAAGCATGGCCTCGGCCAATGTGGTTTTTCCTGATCCTGAATTACCGACAATCAAAAGGTTCTTAATTTGGTTCGTTGAAAATGTCTTCATTTTTCAATTTTTAGCTATTAGTACCGTATTTCGCCCCCTGGCATGTTGTATTGCAAAAATAACAATTTTTTGTATAGAACCAAGAACTATCCTGTATTTCGCGTTGTTACCAACGGCTTCGGAACCATTCGGTTGTAAAAAAAGGAGGGCGATAAATCGCCCTCCCCGTCACTAACCCTAAACAAATCCTGTCCCGGCTTTCGTCGGGAAAAAATCAGATTTTTACATACCCATATCCATTCCGCCACTATCTCCTTCCGTGTCGCCATTCCCTCTTTTTGCAGCCGCTTTATAATTATTTATGCGGTAGGTAAGGTTAAGCAAAACCACAGGCGCTTCGCGGGTAAATTTGTTATGAGTATAGAAATTATTTCCTTCCGATGTGAAGGAAAATTTGCCGGTTGCCAGTACGTCCCTTGCACTCAGGGTAACGGTAAGTTTCCTTTTCATAAAGTCCTTCCTCACAGCAAGATTTGTCACAAAGAAGCCGTCACGCTGGCCCTGCAGGGTTACGGAAGGGCCATTGTATATTCCCATGATCTGCAACCGGGTGTCGCCTTTCAGCTTAAATGTGGTGTTGAAATTCGTGCGCCAGGTGGTAGAATGGGAACTGACATCCTCTCCTTCCACTTTCCCCTGTAATTGGTAATGATATAAGTCGCCCGTGAGATTCAGCTGCCACCATTTTGTGATATCTAAATTTGCCATCAATTCAAGTCCAAGGGAATAATCCTCGTCAGCATTTGTGCTTGTGTTAATAAATACCTGCTGCCCGTTTAAGGTATCTACCCCGCTGATTCGCGTGATCTTGTCGGTAGTACCCCTGTAATAGCTTTCAAGCGACATGAATCCCTTTTTAAAGGTATACTGATAATTCAACTCGAACGAGTTTGTAAACTCGGGCGTTAGCGCCGGGTTCCCATAAAATACATTGTTCGAACCCCTGTATTCCTTGAACGGATTAAGATCACGTTCACGGGGCCGCTGTATCCTCCTGCTATAGGTAAATTGCACCTTGTGTGCATCTGAAAGCTGGCGTACCACATAAAAGGATGGAAAGAAATGGAACTTTTCATAGGTAAACGATTCATTCGATGTGAGCTGCTTCAGATTACGGTTATCATATTCGGCTCTTAAACCCACCTGGTATTCAAATTTTCCCAGCGGCCCGTTAAACAAGGCATATCCGCTCTGAATAGCATCAAGGTAATCCAGTGAATTGCTGATTGTATCATTGTAGATCCATTCGTTCCCTTCCACCTGGTAATCCTCAAAAATATATTCGCTCTCATCTTTGTCCCACCTCGATTGCAGGCCGGCTTCCAGTTTGCCTGATCCAATTGGACGAATATAATCGAGTTCCGCACGAAGGTTGAACTCCGGCTGGTTTGTCCGTGACCGGGTCCTTACGGGTTCAGATCCTGTGGCCATGTAATTGCCATCTGTTTCGGTTACCACCTCTTCCTCTGTCTCATCATCCTTACCGGTAGTATAGTACAATGACGCCTGCAGGCTGTGTCCCTTGTCATCATATTTCTTCATATAATCGAGGTTGAGATTGTAAAACCTGCTTTTATGAGCGCCTGTTGACTGATCCAGATAGAAGGAATCCACGGTGAACGGTTCATCGTACCAATGATTCTCCGTGGTAAAATTACGTTCAAATGACCTGTCATTCATTGCAGCTGACAGCGATAATGTGCTCGTTTCCGTCATGTTATAATCAAATCCCCCCTTGAGGTTAAGAGATTTTCGGGTAAAAGTTCCATCACTATTCATTTGCTGAAACGTGGTGGCAAGAATATCGTTTGAAAGGGAATCACGGCTATAAGTTCTTCTTTCACCTTCTCCTTTATTGTAATACTTCTGGTTGGCATATTCGGCACCTATAAATAAATTAACTTTCTTTTGTCTGAAATTCAGAAGAAAGTCACCCGTATACTTGTCCCTCGTACCGATTGAAGCATTCACCACACCGCCGATTCCCAGGTTTTTTTGCTTTTTCATGATGATATTTATGATTCCGGCATTCCCGTCGGGATCATATTTGGCCGAAGGGCTTGTAATGATTTCCAGGTTTTGAACAGCACTGGCGGGTATTTGCTGAAGGCCTTCACTGCCCTGTATCACACTTGGTTTGCCGTCAATCAGCAATTGAAAATTGCCGCTGCCGCGCAGGGTTACATTGCCTTCCACGTCTACCTGTACGGATGGCGTATTTTCAAGGACATTTACGAGGGTTCCTCCTGATGAGGCAATATCCTGACTTACATTCACCACTTTTTTGTCGATTTTATATTCCACCCGGTTGCTCTGAGCCACGATCTCAACAGAACCTATTTCCGTAATATTCGGGTGCAGGGGAATCGGGCCCATATCCACCATGGACGACTGCGGGGTGATGGTAATGTTATGTATCCTTTTTTTAATATAACCAATAAAATTCACATCAAGATAAAACTGGCCATCGGGAATCCCTTTCAGGATAAATGCACCTGAAGGATCGGTGATGATGCCATTAACCAGGGTTGAATCATTCTGACGGTATAAACCTACCGTGGCATACTCGATTCCTCCGCTCGTAGTAGAATCCCTGATTGTTCCCTTTACCAGGCCGTTACCCTGGGTAGCAGATGGGCCCGGCGCCTGTCCCGGCCGTTGACCCGGAGCATGTCCGGCGGCTGTCTGACCGGAAGTGCTGGCCGGCGAGCTTTGAGTCTGGGCCCCTGAATCGGGAATGTAAACAGCGGCTATCAGAAACAAGAGAACTATCCTCACCGGTATCCTTATTTTTTTGTGTATCATTTCAGTCATAGTTAAATCAAAATATACCTACAAAGGAACAATCAATTCTTCTATTTGTATCAGGGCTTCAGGCTGTAATCGACAAACCATTGAAAGAAACAGACAAACAAAGGGATTGTCCGGACAGGCAGTCAGACTATGAGGTATTGGGTAAGGAAAGTCGGGAAAAGCTCAAAAACGGGCCGCCAGCTGTAATTTTACCTCTGTGCGTGCTGAACCCTGCAATTTGTCAAGGCCGGAGCTGATGGATTCCTTACCCGAGTAATTGATCTGTGATATGCGGAAGCGACAGGACAAATTTCTGCTGATATCATAACGGATCAGCATGTAAGTCCTGTAACCGCTCATATAAAGCGGGGCGAATGAAAAACCCGAACTCAGATCCTGCTCATAGGCATAAATTCGTGAATCATAGGAACCGGTATTAAACCAGGCAATCCTGAATGCAAAGGAAACAGGCAATCGGAATGGCCGGCATTCGATATCCTGGTAAATCATGATCCCTTTATCGGCTTCGGCGTTGTCCGGTTTGACCCAGGAAGCTTCAATCCTGTCCTGGAATTTAAATTTTGAAGAAAGCTCCCACGAAATGTGATACCTCAAACCGGTCCTTTTTATCGAAATCACCCTGGGAATGACCAAAGAAGAGGTTACTTCGTTTTCCGGGTTATCTTCGTAATGCATCCGGAGAAACATATCCGTCTTTTTACCGGCTGCAAAATCCAGCTGAAACAAATAATCACTTCCCGAAGAAGGTGCATTTACCCTGTACCGCAACCAGGGAAACCGGTAAAGGTCGGCATATGCCGATACCTGCCAGTGCGGGAAGGGATGGATGATTGTTCCGGTATAAAACGCTTCTTCGTTATTGTTCGATGAACCTTCGGAAAAGGCAGCCGCATGCATGCTAAAGAATGCAGGCTGAAAATTGCGGTAAAGAAGGGATAAAGAGGCATACTTGTTCATGCTGAACAGAACACCATTCAGCGTTGCCCAACCCCTGTAACCGTGGGACGTTTCTCCAAACAATTGAATCTTGGGCAGTGTGGCTGTATAATCGATGCCCCAGTTGAAAAGACCGGTTCCGCAAAAATCGTACAGATCTGCCGCACTTGTTCCCTTTTCCAGGTAACTGTCGAGTTCATATTTTACAAGGGTAGTCCCCAGTTTCAGCCAGTTATTCCTGAAATGCAGGTTCCCGCCAAAAGCGGTTTCCCTTACCGATTTTTCATCGGTAATTTCAGCGGGTGTACGGTGATAGCCACTCTCCTGGAAGGAAGAGAAACATATAACTCCCGAATCCAAAGTATCCGTGATGTTTGCATCTTTTTTCGAGGAAGAATAAAATAGTGTGAACACGAATTTTCCGGCAGCCGCAGTGGCGGCAACTCCCCGGAAAAGATCATTTTCACTGGCGGAGGTGAATGCTTTGATTCCTTCCTGCCGTTTGACAATGTTCATGGACAGGGATGATTTTCCGGGAGCACTGCCGTTCCACAGGGTTAGTCCCTGGCCAAATTGCAACCGATAATCGCCGGCAAGGAAGGTCTTCAGCGGGCCTATATCATTTACCATAACATGGGCGGAATAAAAATCGAAGCCCCGGGGATTGTTCCCGTTGAAGAACTCCTCGCCCGGATCGTTTTCCATTGTTATCCCGGCTTTTATGTGATGCGATGATTCAAAAACATATCGTGCATAGTACAGCCATGGATTGCCCGGATATCCGGATTGTCCCGAACCTGCACCTCCAGAAAGATATCCTGCCGATTTTTCCAGAACATGCTGAGTCCTTAATGTGATTTCCTGATTCGCCTGCTTCATTGATTTTCGGATATCCAAGGCCGCCTTTCTTTCATCCTCTATGGTTACAAAAGGCAGCATCATGCGAATAATCTCATCCGTATAACCGTGTACAACACCGAGCTCATAAATACTGAGCAGGTTACCATTTTCCTTTCTGTACTGCAATAGGCTTGTTATCTGAAAGTCGGTTAGAAAAGGCAGCCGCTGTAAATCCTCTTTGCTGGCGCTGTTCAGATTCAGGGGGTTTCGCTGCAGGTTTTCAAGTTCATGCAACAAGGTTTCATAATCAGCCAATTCCCCTCCCTTTGATTCGATTGACTCAAGGAGCGATTCAATGAGGCCTGATTGCCAGGCTGTAACCGGTTGCGACAGAACGGGAAAACCAATCAATAAGCCTGCCACAACCGCGAGCAGGAAACGTATGCGCATTGAAAAACGGGTAATGGTTGAAATCCTTATTGCTCACTAATTTACATACATTTTGGTAAAATTCAAATTGCAAAGCCATAAAAAATAAGCTGGATGCCGGATGCTGGATTTTGGACAGGGTGTGCTGGTAGATCCAGAATCCATAATCCACTATCCAAAAACTTTCAATCAACTATCAACCATCAACTATCAACTACTCCTTACGGAGAATAGCGGTGAATCCGCCATTGGCGGCGATGCTAAATTCAAGGGAAGTTGATTTCCCTGCATCAAATGCCTGCCGGCTGACTTTTCGGGGATTTTTGGCCGCATCCGGCGCATCGTTCCAGCTAACACCCCGATATTCATCCTTGTCAAGAAAATCCGTTCTAATTGAAACCTGCCGTGGTAATACGCTCATGCCACCTAAATACCATGTATTTCCTGACTTACGGGCGACGACAATATATTCTCCGGGCATTCCTTCCAAAACGCGGGTCTCATCCCAGGTGGATGGCAATCCTTTAAGAAAATCACTGCCTGGCTGATTTCTCACATTATCAGGTGATTCACAGAATACCTCGAAGGCACTTTCATATACAACCATCATGGCCAGCTGGAAACATCGGGTGCCCATCACGTGCGGAGCCGGGGCATCGCCTCCGACAACTTTGAAATCGGCAGGATGATCATTCAGGAATCCACCCGGCGTGAAATCCATTTCACCGGCCAACATACGGGTAAATGGAATGGTAAGGCAATGCAGAGGCGTCACACGGTCGCTCCATTTATTGTATTCATTTCCCAGGATGCCTTCCCGGGTAATCAGGTTTGGATAAGTGCGGCTGAATCCGTCAGGAACATAAGCTCCATGAAAATCCACAACAAGGTGATGTTTGGCGGCAGTTTTTGCAACCCGGTGATAAAAATGAACCATCTCCTGGTCATTTCTGTCCATGAAATCGATTTTCACACCGGCCACTCCCCACTTCTCATACTGTGAAAAAGCTTCCTCCATTTGTTTATCCACGTTTGCCCACAGTAACCATACAATTATTTTAATGTTTTTCCCCGCAGCATATTCAACCAGCTCGGGTATACTGATATCCGGATTCATCTTGGTAAGATCGGCATCCGTATTGAATGAGCCGTCTTTCTTAAAGGGCTCGCCATACCACTGCCAGTCAACAAGCTGGTATTGCCAGCCCATCTCGGATGCAAAATCGATGAAATACTTCATGGTCGCTGTATTCGAACCCAGCTTAAATCCGGCCTTCGGTGCATAATTACCGCACCACCACCAGTCCCAGGCGGATACTCCGGGTTTGATCCACGATACATCTTCGATGGCACAAGGCTCATTCAGGTTCTGCAGGATGTCGGACTCTAGCAGTTTTCCCGGCTTGTCCGCGATCATCAGCACCTTCCATGGGGAATACCGCTGATCAGCGGTCCTCACAACCACCGCAGTATCTTTTGGCAACCAGGAAGGCCTCGAAACGAGTGCGTTTTCATGGCTTGTATCTGCCATTAATCCCGAACAGGCCCAGTCCGTCACATTTGCTTCCAGCAGGGATACCCAGGCACTGTCACCTGCCTTTATGAGCAGGGGAGTTCCGATGATATTCCCCTTTTTTATATCTCCCAGCCGGCATTGAACAAATTCTTTTTCCTGTGACATGTGAAAAGTATTCCAAAAAGCGGCCCATACAGTGTGATTGCCTGTAAACCGGAAGCCCGTTTTTTCATTTGATATAACAAGCGAATCAAGACCCTTTTGTATTGGTATTTCATAACGCAGCGCCATCGCGTCATCATAAACCCGGAAATGAACATTGATCAGCCGGCGTGGCCTGACGGTTTCGCGAAGTTCCAGCGTCAGTTGATTGTAATGGTTGGTAACCGTTTTCCGCTTTCCCCATACCCGTTCCCATTTTTCATTTACCTCATTCCGCTCCAGATTAACGATTTCCAGGTTGGTTTTGAAGGGTTCTGCATCTTTCATATCGATCTCAATACCGGAGGGCAAGACTATATCTTTTCCATGAAATTTAACTGAATACTGAAGCGCACCCGATAAAGAATCGGAAACGCCTACCTTTAATTGAATCAGATTGTCAGGGGAGGAAATTGCGAGGTCTTCCTGTTGTTTTGTTCTTTGACAAGAGCTAAGAGCCAGAAAGGCCGTCACGATGAGGAGGGAAAAAGCAAATGACTGTTTCATGATTAATTTTATTTGGATCTAAAATTAATCATAGAAGTTTAATACCAATGAAGTAAATGTATTTTATATCGAACCCGGGATAATAGATCTTCGACCTTCGATGTTCGGTGTTCCTTGTTCGGTGTTATTTTGCCATAAATAACACTGAACAAGGAACACCGAATGATGAATTTCGAAGACCTGGGGAATTAAGATTACTTCAATTCCTTCAATATCCGGAGAGCCTCATCCACGTGTTTCGTGGGCTGTGATTGAGAATTGAAAACATAAACAACAGTACCCTTCTTATCTACGATATAGGTGACTCTTCCTGGCAAAGTGCCGAAAAGACCGGCAGGAACTCCGAACAGTTTACGTACCTTATTTCCTTCATCGCTCAAAAGGGTGAAGGATAAATGATATTTTTCGGCGAACTCCTTATGACTTGCCACGGATTGCCCGCTGATGCCTATGATCATGGCATCGGCCTGTTTGAAAACATCAAACTGATCCCGGAAATAGCAGGCTTCTTTCGTACAACCCGGACTGTCGTCTTTTGGATAGAAATAAATTACCAGGTTTTTTTTGCCGAGAACATTCTTCAGATCGAATAACCTTCCATCCTGATCCTTTAGGATAAAAGGCGGAACTTTGCTGCCCTTTTTAACTGAATCCATTTTTACATCGTTGTTGGTTTGAGCACAACCGGAAACCGAAAGGATAAGGGCAAAAAATAAAAGGATGACATTTTTTTGCATTGAATAAAATTTAACAAAGGGAGAACATCTTCAGATGAACTTTAGTTCAACACAACGCGGATAAAATTAAACGGCATTTATGCAAAACTTTGCGTGGAAATTGCACTATTTACTGAAAACGATGACATATTCCGACATGTATTCACTTTTTTCGGGCCGGATGTTTTTCACAAACAGGCGGGCCTGTTTACCAAGCCTTAAACAAGTGCTCCTGTTTTTTACATCATCGGGCGTATTTAAAGGCTGGAGGGAAGGATACCAGAGAAAATAACCGGGTTTGTCGAGTAACAATTTCGGTTTTGTCCATTGCTGGGAATTATCCGCGATTCCCAATTCCTTGTTCTTATTGAAGGAGATATAAATACTGCTTCCTGCCCAGGAAGGTCCCGTAACTTTTCCCATAAGCATGACCCAGCAATTCAGCCAGGTATTCCAGCTAACCGACGGACCCCAGTGAAATCCTCCGGCAGGACCGGAGGCCGGACCGCCGCCTTCATTTCGTGCAATTTGAAGTGAAGCAATCGGGGCTCCGGTAGCAGCATACCCTGCGTGGAAACCTTTCCCATCCCAACGTTCTGCTTTGCCTTCGGGACTATCCAGGTCGCTTAAACTGATGCGGGCCACACTGATGCACTGACCGCTCCATTCTGTATCGGGATTATAGCCCTTTTCGTCATATTTTCCCGGATAACCGTATTCTCCATAAAACAGGTACAGGTATTCTCCGCTGGCAACGGCCGAAGGATCGCCTACTCCGCCGGCAAATGTGCAGGATGTATTGTAAGGCTTAAGGATGAGACGTGATTGTTCATCTTCAAGAAAGAGCCCTTTGTTTTCCCATCGCCTTCCTCCATCTGTCGATTTCATGATACCAATCCGGCAAACGGCAGCCGGAGAAGAAGGTCCTGTCAAACCCTGGGGCCATTTTTCATTTTTATATCCCTTGCCTGTCTTTTCGTCCCAGGGCAGGGTGGAAGGATAATTCTCATTGTGATATACGGCATACAACGTCCTGCCATTGCTGTCCTTTGGATCCTGGTATACGGTTTCAAACCAGACAGCTCCATGCAACCCGGGCTGACCCGGTTTTACATTCAGAGGCATTACGGGATTCGTAAATGCTTCTGCCGGACTGCTGAAGGCTTCGTCAGCATTTCGCCCGTCGGCGAATTTCAAATCACGTGCGTTTCCCCAGAGCGGATCCTCCCCGTATTTGCCCGGAAAAATCCGGAATGTATCTCCCACCCATGCCTCTGCCATATTGCAGTCGACCCACGCATTGAAATAAAACTTCTCAGAGGGAACAAGTTCAAACTTCGGATCGAAAGACTTTACTTCGTCTGCATTTGTCCGGACCTGATTATGGCATCCTGGCAATAAAAAAACAGCAACGAAGGCAGACACTACGAAGCCCTGTATACATTTCTTCATACGGAAAAGCTTGATTAAACTATTTTTTTACCAACCTTAGAACCAGTACATCATGGCCCGGCACTTCTGATTTCAGGGCCGATTTGGTAGAACCGGCATTTGCCTTGGTCCATAAATTCACCACGTTGTATTCCACCTGGCCGGCATCCAGGTCCCTCTTGGAAAGATCATCATACACCTTTTGAGCGGCCCAGTTAAATTCCACTTTCGCAGGTTTCAATCCCCTGTTTAAAAAGCAAACTGCCCAGTTCCCATCTTTGAGTGGTTTAAACCATGTTTCTACACTGTCTTTTGCAGAGAACAAAAATCCTTCAATTCCAAGAGGATCCTGATCGATGGCAATGATGTCCTTGTTGGTCAGTATTTTTGATGTTTCATCGCTCATTTTTGTCAGGTCATTTCCCGTCATAAGCGGTGCTGCCAGCATGCACCACATGCTGAAATGGGCACGGTCTTCATTGACTGACATGCCATTGCCGACTTCAAGCATATCCGGATCATTCCAATGATCAGGACCCGCGTATTGCCTGATCTCCTTCTGAAGGTCAATTATATGCAATACTCCCAGGGCAGTCCAATCCCCATACTTCTTGTCGCCGCTGAAGACAGGGGCTATATCGCCGGTAGTACGCCAGAGTTGTCCAACCTTGGGTGCCCAAAGCCAGGGTTTATTGCTTCCCCACTCACAAAGGCTGAAAACGATCGGCCGGCCGGCAGAATATAAGGCATCACGCATTGTTGTATAGGCACCCTCTGCATTTAAACCCTGGGTATCACACCAGTCATATTTCAGATAGTCCACACCCCATTGGGCGTAGCTAATGGCATCCTGGTATTCGTGGCCACGGCTGGCTGGGCGTCCTGCACAGGTTTTATTTCCGGCACAGGAGTATATACCGAATTTCAGGCCTTTTGAATGAATATAATCCGTAAGTGCTTTTATACCCGATGGAAAATGAACCGGATCGGCATGGATAAAACCCAGGCTGTCACGCTGCCCATGCCAGCAGTCGTCCACTACGATGTATGTGTAACCGGCATCTTTCATTCCACTGGATACGAGGGCGTCCGCTGCATCGCGTAACATCTGTTCGTTTACATTGCAGGCAAACCGGTTCCAACTGTTCCACCCCATGGGTGGCGTAGGAGCCAGGTTTTCAAATTTCTGGCTGAAGGCGTTCAGGGATAAAAAGATCAGAATGATTCCGAAAAACTTTTTCATAGTAATACTTTTTTGTCAGTTAAAATCAAAAACCTGTTTAAGGTACCTGTTATATCTTAATGTTTTTTAATAAGATCCAGCAATTTGCTGTCGAGTTTATGTCCATGCCAGTCGGTATATTTTACATCTTCACGGCCGGAATCGAGTATCCCAAAATCCCCCCTGAAGTTCCATAATGCATAACCGATCCCGTTTTGCGCAAGAATGTCCGTGACATCGCCAAACCAGGCAAGGAAAATATCGTGTGGCGTTTTTTTCCAGCAACCGCATTCGCCGCAATGTACACCACCGCCTTTGTTTACAGATTCTATCCAGGGTTTGTATAAATCCTCAAGGAGAGCCCTGTCATAAGTTTTGCCGTCGTATTTACCCGGCCATGCCGGTGTGGGAGCCTTTGAGGGATCTTTCCATACCCAGGGTGCCTGGTAATGTGAAATATAATGGGGGAAATAACCCCTGCAGCTCTGTCCCACCTTCAGGTCAAACAATTCAGGAGTAACATCACTACCAACATTATTTCCGTCGGCAATAATAAGATGATCGGGGTTCTCTGCCCTGATGGCCTTTACTGCTCCCTCTGCAACACTTTTATACAGATCGCCGGGCAATGCACTGCTTTTTGAAAACTGGTCATTCATGTCTTCCCTGAATGCCGGTTCGTTGAGCAGATCAAAGCTTATTCTCTCCCTGGAGATATTCTTAAAACGCTTTGCCCACATACCCCAATGAAAATTAAAAGCATCCTGGGCCTCTTTATCTTTCCATAAATTGAAAGGCTCATAAAATCCGGCATTAATGCAATAGCCGGGAGCACGATGCAAATTAACACTTACATGCAGATTATGCTTTTGCGCCATATATACCAACTGCTCGATTTCACCTACTACTTTCTCATCGATCTTGTAGAAATCATCCTTTGTAATCTGCTTTGAGCGGTCAAAATCAAGGTACCTGGGATAGGCAATTGGAAGCCTCACAAAGTCAAATCCCCAGTCGGTCATCCAGCGGAGATCCTCTTCGGTAGTCCTGCTTGCCTCATTTTTTCTTTCCGGATCGGGAGAGAAGAAATCCAGAAGGTTAAAGCCTTTCCACCTGGGTAGGAGATTTTTTGCCGGGGCCTGAAGCATGCTTCCAATTGCGGCCTTTCCCGATAATGAGACCACTGCTGCGGTAACGGCGGTATTTCGGATAAAAATCCGCCGATTTGATTTTTGTTCATTCATGAGGTAAATCTTAGATAAGATAAAAATAGGATAAATAATCGATCGCAGACGGGAATTTTACTTTGGGAACAATTAATTTCTGCCACAATTCATGCAGTATCCCCTGTGAATGCAAATTGTCCCTCCACATACAGGGCAAAGCCACTTCTCCTGCTCGCTTTTTACAAAAGCTTCGAGACCGGAACTTTTAATACGCTCAAGGTTACCCATCAGGCTGGTTTTGTACTTGGTCGTGTAGCGCTTTTCCAGTTGCTGCATACGTTTACAAGGATATTTCGGGCATTCATAACAGAACTTGGATTCTGTTTTTGCCAGGTGGCTGCAGTTCAGGATAACGCAATTTACCCGGCTTGGCAATTTCGACGAACTTTTCAAACGGCATCCCACACATTTGTTCTTTTCGCGCAGGTAACCCAAACATGTCGCACAATTCATGCCGCAAGGGGCAATAAGTGCCGGATTTAGAACCGGTTTGGCGGAGCTTTTGGATGGAGCCATATGAATGGGATTTACGATTTGGGATTTACGATTTACGATTTACGCTTTACGATTTACGATTTTGCACTCCCTTCCCTCCCTCAGGGGACACCGGCCATTCATAATTCATCATTCATAATTCATAATTCATAATTCATAATTCATAATTCATAATTCATAATTCATAATTATCTTTTAACTTTCTTCCTCTTCGGCTTTGGCTTAAAGGATTCGTTCTCTTCAATCAGCTTTTTCCAGTCGTGTGTACTGGCTTCAGAAACATCAACGGTGGTTTCATATTCCTCCCTGCTAATAGACATAACCGAGACTGGTTTACTCAGGAACAGTTCTATGTCATTCAGAATTTCCTTCTCACTGGCGCTGCAAAATGATATGGCAATTCCCCTTTTATCGCCCCTGCCTGTCCGTCCCACCCGGTGAACATAATTTTCTGCCAATTCGGGAAGATCATAATTTATAACAAATTCAACATCAGGAATATCGATTCCCCGTGAACTTACGTCGGTAGCAATCAGTATTTTATTGGAACCGTTTTTGAAGTTCTCCATTACTTTTGAACGGTCATCCTGGTCTTTTTCCCCATGGATGGTCTGGCATGTAAACCCCACCCTTTCCAGCGCTTTGGCTACCCGCTCCGCCCTTACCCTGGTCCGAACAAATACCAGCATTTTGCTTTCCGGATGTTCCCTGATGACCTGCTCCAGGAAAAACCGCTTATCATCCATTTCTACATAGGCTACGGAATGGTCTATATTTTTTGAAACCGGGTCTTTCGGGGAAATATGGATACGCACCGCATGATCCACCAGGCCGTAGGCCAGGTCTTTTATATGTTCGTTTATTGTGGCAGAAAAAAACAGCGTCTGCCTCCGTTTGGGGATACGACGGATCAATTGCTGCATATCGGCTATAAAACCAAGTTCAAGCATATGATCCGCCTCATCCAGGATCAGGATCTCCACCTGTGAAAAGTTAATGAAACCCTGGCTTGCCAGGTCGAACATTCTGCCAGGAGTGGCAACCAGTACATCTATGCCCTTTTTAAGCCGTTCGATCTGCGGTGCCTGGTCCACACCTCCGATCAGACTCAGCACCTGCAGTGCCAGACTTTTCATCAGCATTTCAAATACCCCGGCTACCTGTATCGACAGTTCATGGGTCGGCACCATCACCACGCATCGGACTGTAAATTCATCAAGGTATTTGTTCCGGCTTGCCAGCAGCTGAATGACCGGTATGGCATAGGCAGCGGTTTTCCCGGTTCCTGTCTGGGCGATTGCCAGAACGTCCTCACCTTTCAGTATAGGAGGAATTGACTTGTATTGAATATCCGTCGGCTTTCTGAATCCCGATATTTCCAGATTCCGTTTTAACGCCGGAAGAATGTTGTACTGTTCAAACCTCATACCCTGTTCCTGTTTTTTTCAATTACCCGAATATACAAATCTTCCACCTTTTTTCTAGCCCATGGAGTTTTTCGAAGAAATTTAAGACTGGATTGTATACTTGGGTTACTCATAAAGCAATTTATTCTGACATTCACTGCCATTTGCTCCCAGCCATAATACTCCTCAAGGTAGGTTAAAATAGCTTCCAGGGTCTTGCCATGCAAAGGATCGTTGCTGATTTGTCCGGTCATAGAAATACAGGTGGTTTTACAAAGCTACAAAGTTAATTGTGCATCCGGTATATTCACATTACCTTCGTACCGAATTAAAACCACACAGTGACTTTTAGCGATCTGAATTTAAACAAGCCTTTATTAAAGGCATTGGCCGATCTGGAATTCGAATATCCAACCCCTATACAAGAAAAGGCCTTTCCAAAAATCATGTCGGGTTGCGACGTTGTGGGTATTGCCCAGACCGGCACCGGAAAAACACTGGCCTATTTGCTTCCTGTCATTCGGCAATTGTCCTATTCCGATCAGCGGGATGCCCGCGTGCTGATCCTGGTTCCAACCCGTGAACTCGTTCTGCAGGTTGCCGGGGAAATCACCAAACTTACGGCGCATTCCACTATCCGTGTGGGTGCAGTTTATGGGGGCACGAATATCAATACACAAAAAAAACTGATCTATGAAGGCCTCGATATCATTGTTGCCACACCCGGTCGATTGCTCGATCTTAACTTAACAGGAATTTTACGGTTTCGAAACATTCAAAAAGTGGTCATCGATGAAGTGGACGAGATGCTAAACCTCGGATTCCGCGTACAGATCCTGAATATTCTTGAAAGACTGCCGGAAAGAAGGCAGAACCTTATGTTTTCTGCAACCCTGACTGCCGATGTACAGGCAATTATTTCCGATTATTTTCAGAATCCGCTGACCATCGAAATTGCCGTGCATGGAACACCGATTGAAAAAATAGTGCAACTGGCCTACCGGGTACCGAACTTCCAGACCAAGGTAAATCTGCTTGAAAGCCTACTGAAACATGACAGCGATCTCAGCAAAGTGTTGGTTTTCGTTGCAACCAAAAAGATGGCGGACCGCCTGTTTGAACAAATTGAGGGGCGTTTCCCCGGACAAGCCGGTGTAATCCATTCCAATAAATCGCAAAATTTCAGAATCCGGACGTTACAGCAATTCACGGATGGCGAAACAAGGATGCTCATCGCCACGGACATTATTGCACGGGGATTGGATATTACTGACGTTACCCATGTTGTTAATTTTGACATACCGGACCTGCCTGCGGATTACATCCACCGCATAGGGCGTACAGGCCGTGCTGACAAAGACGGCAAGGCGATTTCTTTCGTCAGTGATATGGAGAAAGAATACTTCAATGCCATTGAACTGCTTATGAACAGGGCCGTTGAAGTTCTTCCCCTGCCCGGTGACGTAGAAATATCAACCGTCTACCTCGAAGAAGAAAAACCTACACGTCTTTTCGATATCGATTACCTTAAACATAAGGTATCAAAAACGCAAAAGACAAATGATGCAGGAAAAAAAGAAATACAAACCCAAAAAAAGAAGCCTGCATCCTGGAAAAAAAGCAATCTGAGGTTTGTGGGAAAAAGAAAATCAAACCGTCCTCCCAAGCCCCGATTTTAATTTCCAGGTTTCTCCGCGCCCTTTCTATAGCGCGCCAAACAAAAATAACCTCCGCGCTCTCCGCGTTAAAATTTTTGGCCATCTCCCCCTGACACCCGAATGTTTTATCGCAAAGCCGCAATATCGCAAAGCTTTATCTCGCTGTTTTTCTGTAATTCAGCAGAGTGAATATTCCTGTCTCTGAGACAGTTACAGCCTCAATGCATCCAGTTCTCCTGTAATGAAGGCGAGGTCTCCGGCCGAAAGCTTAATTTCACCGGCTTTGGCATTTTCAATAGCCTGGGCTGCATTGCGGGCGCCGACAAGTGCAATTGTTATCCCCGGTTGCTCAATTGTCCAACGGATCACGAGCTGGGCAATGGTGGCATTTTTCTCCAGGGCAAGGGGTGTCAGCTTGTCTAGAAAAGCGTTTACCTTCCTGATATTTTCATCCGAATAATAAATATTTCCCTCACGGGTGTCTCCGTCACTAAAACGGTGTCCCGGTTTAATCTTTCCTGTAAGCAATCCTCTTTGCAGCGGACTGTATGCGATGACAGCAATGTTATTCTTGCGGGCATACGGCACCACATCCTTTTCAATATCCCTGTGAACCATGCTGTATGGTACCTGGTTTGACGCAATCGGAATCGTTTTTTCAGCCTCTGTCATTAATTCCCGGGAATAATTGCAAACGCCGGCTGCCTTTATTTTACCCTGCTCCATCAACCGCTGCATAGCTTCCATGGTTTCTGAAACCGGGGTTGTGCCATCCGGCCAATGGATCTGATACAGGTCGATGTAATCCGTCCCCAGGCGTTTCAGACTATCTTCGCATTCTTTCATGATGCTAGTCTTCGATGCCAGTTTATGCATCATCAATTCATTTCCCTTGTCATCCTGGCTTTTAAAAAAGAATTCCCCTTCCGTGGTATCCCAGCGAAGTCCGTATTTTGTAAGCAGCTGAATCTTTGTCCTGTCGGTTCCGCGAATCGCCTCTCCGCATATTTCCTCACTCAAACCCTGGCCATAAGCAGGCGCTGTATCAATGGAGGTTACACCCTCGTCAAGCGAAGCCTTAATCGCCCTAACAGCATCCTTCCTGTCAGTTCCGCCCCACATCCAGCCGCCAATTGCCCATGCACCAAAGGTGATAACGGTGGCTTTAACATCCGATTTGCCAAGTTTTCTTTTTTCCATAATTCTACTTATTTATTTTTCAAAGTTTTAAGCATCCAGACATTGCAGAAAAAATGTCCCGAATTGCCCATCGCACAGGATATATGTTCAAATCCGGCTTTTTCATAGATTCGAATTGCTTCCCCCAGTTCAGGCACGGTTTCGAGATAAATACGGGTATATCCTAATTGCCGGGCTCTTTCAATACATAGTTCCATCAGCATCTTCCCCGTTCCCTGGCCTCTTTCCTCCGCTAAAACATAGTATTTCACAAGTTCCACACAATCCGTGGGAAGACCATCCGTGGGAAATATACCGCAACCACCCACAATAGTCCCGTTTCTGTGAGCAACATAATAAACCGAACGGGGTTCAGTAAAAAGAGAAAATAAATCATCCGTGGTGGGATCGGTATAGGCTGTCCCGGGCCTGTCAATGTGAAATTCCTCAAGAATGGTCCGCACTATCGCCGCAATGACCGGATTATCGCTTTTTTCCAGTTTCCTGAATTTGATGTTCACAAGGCAATTGAGATTGTTCTATTTTGATGCTAATTCGACTAATTTAAGGACAGTTTTCCAATTTCGCGTGGTTGCATTTACTTTTAGCCGGTTTTCAAAAAACAAATTGGAGATTTTGGTATTTCCATATCCCTGGGGACAGTAAAGATATGCCTGGTTTCCAGCCAGGTAAAACCGATCAGGAGAAAAATCATAGGTAGATATCACCTCCCTGTCGGATTGCCTCGGAGTGTCGGAAAGAAAGGTGATATGCAGCCAGTCGGGATTAATATCTTTTTCTTTCATAAAGGGATTATCCGATACAATTTGCACCATTTCCTCCCGGGAGCGGACAAAGACAGGAACAAAAAAGTTATACCTGCCAATAACCGTCTGTTGAATACGCTGTGCCAGTTCGGCACCGGTGACTGTATTCCCTGTTTTAAAAATTACATTCCCGCTTTGGATATATGTTTTCACGTCCTCGAAATCCAGTTTTTCAAATAATTCTTTCAGATCATCCATTTTAACGATCTTATGACCGCTCACGTTGATGCCTCGTAACAGGGTAATATATGTTTTCTTCATGCCAGTATTTTACAAATTAATCAGTTAACCGCATTAATCAAGCCCCACCTGTTCACTCCGTCGCCGGGTGCCTGCAGTTCGAAGGTTGCATTTTAGGCAGCGATGCCGGCGAGGTAGATTTTCTCTACTGCCGGCCAGGCATCGGCTGTCATGCTTTCAATACTGAAGGGTTCATTTTTACCGCGCGTATTGCCACATTATTTTTTCCAAAAAATTAATTGATCAAGCGAAAATCTTCCCGGTCCTGTAAAGAGAAATACAATGGCAACGACAAAGAAGACAAGGGCCAGTTCATATGAGCTTCCGCCAGTCAGGTTCACAAATGGGTCCCCCATTTTTATTGCATGAATGTAAACCGCAACTGACATATTGCAGATCATTCCAAAAGCCGCGATACGCGTGAGAAATCCCAACGCAAGTGCGGCACCGCCGATAAACTCCGATATCGCGGACAGAGCCTGAAATATACCCGGATAATTTGAGTCAGGTCCCATCCAGGTCATCGGATGCTGAATTTTTCCATAGCCGTGGTGCATAAATGCTATCCCAACGACCAACCTTACCAATAAAAGCGCTACATCCACCCCTACTGGAAAGTTTCTTACTCCCAGTATTCTTGTTTTCATCACACACTGCTTTAAAGTTAGCGTCTTGCCTAAAAACAAGGTTTGAGGGAATTATGTTCGCTTCAGCGATTATTTTGGTATTAACAGCACTTTACCGGCCGACATATTTCCAAGATAGCTGTCAAGAGCAGTCTGTGCTTCTTCCAAAGAAAATCTGCCCTGGACAGGAATAGTAAGGTCATTTTTTAACAATTTTCTCACCCGGAAAATATTCCGGAGGGTGGCAACAGGATTTGTTTCCTTCAGACTATTGGCCAGGTAAAAGCCAATGACTTTTTTATTGTCGGAAACGAGTGACCGGTGGTCGATCTCAGGTTGCTCACCCGAAAGGTTCCCATAAATTACCACGGTGCTTTCCGGAGGGACGGCAAGCAAAATCTGCCGGGTAAGTTTTCCTCCCACTGCATCAAATACAAGGGTGGCGTTCAGCGTTCGGGCGAGTGTCTGCAGTTCCTTTGAAAAATTTTTCTCCGAACTGATCAGCACATGCCGGGCTCCCAGGTTGATAAGCGTGGCCTTTTGCTTCAGGTTACGGACAATATGAATAACGGGAATGCGGTTTTTCCTGCCCAGAAGTTCGACCATGCGCCCGAGAGAACTTGCAGCTGCCGTGTTGACGATGGCTTGGTGACCTTCCCGCCGTGCCATATCAAAAAAGGCAACCGCAGTCATCGGATTCACAAGCAGCATCGATCCCTGCTCATCGGAAATTTCATCGGGAAGCGGGATACACCGTGAAGCCGGTGTAACCAGGTATTCAGCCCATGTGCCGCTTTTATTTGAAAACGAAGTACAGGCCACTCTCCTGCCCTGCCATAAGGCCGGAAGGATCCCGCTCCCATGACTTACTACCCTTCCACAACCTTCAATTCCCGGAATGAATGTAAGCCTGTCGGCATGCTCGGTTACACTTTTTATTCGTGCCAGGTCGGATGGATTTATCGGTGCAGATGCCATCTTTATCAATACCTCTCCTGCTTGTGGCTTTGGAAGCGGAACGTGACGCGCAGAAAGGCATCCGTCATCTTCCCGCAGCAATACAGCGAGCATGACTTCAGGAAGGTTTGGTTTCATTGAAAACTAGATTAAGCCCCTTATTTAACAAGAATGCTGGCATTTCGGATCACCGCCATGATCCCTTTTTCTTCGGCAATGATCTTCTTAATTTCCTCCGCGGTCACCTTGGTTACGCCCAACGTTTGGCAATTTTCCGGGGTGAGCGATGTCAGCATACAGATGCGGATTCGTTTGGTTTTACCCATCATCGACAAGGCCGTGCCGCCGTTTCCCTCATATTTCTTTTCAAGCATGGTAAAGGCTGCCTCAAAGCTTCCTGCCTTCAGGTATTGCATGAAGTAGTCCGAGCCGATTTTATCAATACATTCGGATAACATCACGAGTGTTCCGCCGTCCTTGACAAATGCCGCGGCATGATGCACTGATTTATGAGCCTGGATGAAATTGATATCCTTCGGATATCCGCCGCTCGAAGCGATAACCAGGTCAAACTGATGCTGAGGAGTATACCTGTAATAACTGTCATGAACCCGGCAGGCTTCCATAAAGTCGAGGTACGTGCACCCGATCATCAACCGGCAAACTTTCCCTGTGGAATTGAGAATGCCATGAATGGATATTTTCGGGGGCATAAAAGTATCAATCTCCTCAAGGTCTTCTGCCAGCGGATTGCCAGTAAGGTTACCGGGCTGGCAGCCCGTGGAAAGCATGCGGGTATTTTTGTCAAGAAAAAGGCTGTGATTCTGGTATACCGCTTCTCTTGCAGCAAGTCCAGGGAACAGCATTTTTCTTCCTCCGCCGTACCCTGCAAAATAATGATGCGAAATGGCACCAAAAGTTATGATCAGCGAGCTCCGGAGTATGTCTTTCCGGATTGTTACCGGCGTGCCGCGCCGGGTGGTACCCGGAATTGCAAACACCGATTCATCCCGGCAGTTGTGCTGCACAAATTCATATTCCCTGTAAACATCCCCGTAGCTGCAGATACTTTCTTCCTCGCTTTGCGGCGGATGCGTGCCATAGGCAATGTAAAAATGAATGTTGCTTTTCTCAGCCCCTTTGTTTAGGAGGATCTCCGTTATCCAGGGCAAATACTCGGGATAGCCGCACAGCCGGGTTTTATCGGAAACCACGACAGCAACGTTTCCGTACCTGTCATTCTCTGCCGGCAGAAACTGCCCCAGGTCGTTCATGAATGTTTTCTTATCAATGGCAAATGCAGGTTCACTATACTCCGGCATGAGGGCCGATGAAGGAAGCGAAAAGGTGATTTCGGCCCTGCCGTATTTTAGCTGTGTGGTCATAAACGCAATATTGTATATTTAAGCGATAAATATAATCCCTTCAAAAGGTAAAATTATATAAGAGATCTGTTTTTTCATTTTCCGGAACCTTCCCCAGTCATGAATCCGCTGTCGCCCATCCATTCGGCCATTCGCTGCGGCCAATTGCGGATGGCAGCATATTCCGACCTGTCGCCCATGTTAAAGGCATGCTTGCCGCGGGCAAAGAATATCGCTTCCACAGGAACCTTTGCATTCCGGTATTTTACAAGCAGATCAAGGGTAACCTCGTCGCATCCGTATTCATCGTCATTGGCAACAATCATAAAAGCGGGCGGAGTATCGGGAGGTACTACCTGCGGTGCATTGCCCCCGGGGTATACCATCATCTGAAAATCGGGACGTCCGTTCAGCCTGTCAACAGGATCAGCAGCATTGGGATCTCCGTCTCCCTTATCGTAAGCTACCATCATTACCACCGCGCCGCCGGCGGAAAATCCCAGCATGCCCACCCGTTTTGGGTCAATTTGAAACTCACCGGCCCGGCTTCTTACCATTCTAACAGCTCTATAGGCATCCTGTTTCACGTTGTCAATTGAATAAGGAGAACCCTGTTCGCCCGGCAGCCTGTATTTCAGAACGAAAACAGTCACGCCAAGCGGATTGAGGAATTCGGCTACCTGCTCTCCCTCGGCATGAAATACCAGCTCCCGAAAGCCCCCGCCGGGTGCGACCACCACCGCACAACCGTTCGACTTGCCGGCAGGAGGCAGAAAGACAGTGACAGAAGGGTTATTAATATTGCGAACCCAGTAATCCTTTGCCAGCTCAGGTATGTCCTTCCGGCTTTCAAATCCCGGAGCCCCTTTTTCCCAAAGGGGAATTACCTGCGGTTGCGCTTGAGCCAGCAGCATCACCGGCAGCAGCAAAACCGGTGCAATCAGTTTCAGTGATAATTTCATAATAGTGTTTTTATCAGGAATGGAAACCTAAATGTAGGAAAAAGAAATGAATTCAGGGACAGGAACAGGTGACGAGGAACAAGTTTTGAGTCAGGACTCAGGAGTGTGGAGTTTCTTCCCTGCCATCGGAATAACGGGCAAACCGGCCTAAGGACTTGTCGTGAACCATATCGGGACGGGGCCAGGGCCAACCGCCAAATCTGCTTGTCCTGAAATCGCGTATCGCTTCCTGGATTTCTCCATGGGTATTCATAACAAAGGGACCGTGCTGCACTACCGATTCATTGATGGGCCTGCCCTGCAACAAAAGGAATTCGCTTTCCGCGGCGCCGTTTTCAATGATCACCTCATTTTCGGGTAACAGTTCGATGGCCTGGTAGGGCGGTATTTCAACTCCTGCAATCTGCGTTCCCTGCCCCTTACAGAAATAAACCGTGCGGTTTACAAGGGGTTTGATTTGGGTAATTATTTTGGTGTACATACCACTAAGATACAAAATTCTGAATGACAAATCAACACCCTTCAAGGGTACCACCCTTGAAGGGTGGCACCCTTGAAGGGTGGCGAACGAGGCCATTGACCTCGGATATTTGTGGCACGAATTCGGGGACCTGAACCTGATTGTATAATTTATTTTTTAACGAACCTTGCTATACCATTTGGCCCTCAACCGCTTTTATATACTCTTTTAACCTGTGTTCATCCTTGGCCTGGATTAGGTTTTTAAGCTCACCGGTTATTTCAACTTTATTATTCGGATCCTGCGAATAATCGATAAGCTTCAGCACTGAATTGTACTTTACATCCTTATCATCTTTGGCTTTATCTTTGTTTTCAAGTACATACCGACACATGCAGGCCATATATACTCCCAGCAGGGCATCGCTCGTCTGTGCCAGTTTGCCCACTGTTTCATCCAGCATAAACGTATAATCCGGGGTTCCATCCATCCACCTGAACAGGAATTTCAAAGCATTGTTCCGGTTTGCATTTTCATCATCCACCGGGGTAGTGAGAATATAGGTTGCGATTTCAAGGATTTTATCTTCAGCCTTTCCAAAATCTGCCTTGTCCTTGAGTTCAATATCTTTTAAGGTAGAATAATCCTGGGCATTGCACACCATAGAAAATCCCAAAAGCATAACCACTGCAGCAAAAAGTTTTGTTTTCATACTTGTTATTTTACAGGTTATATATTCCCCATTTCCCTTAATAACAATCCAATTGCATCGTTGGCAATGATTTTAAGTTATTTTTGCTTTTGTTTTACAAATTTATGCTTTTAGCCGCAATAGAGACCAATATATAAACTATGGAAACAGGGGACTATTATTGGATTACATGGCGGTCAGCAAGATAATCATACCAATAATATCCACAGCACCGATTATTATACTTGCAATAGCCATTCCTCTTCCCTTAAAGCGTTCGGGATGCTTGTCAATCTTTCCGAGGCTGACAGATCCGAAAACTACGGCCATGATACCCAGCGGAATGCCAAGAATGAATAACCCTACCAGGCTGCCTATGAATCCGGAAAGTGCCATTCCATGCATTTTCTTCGGCATTGCATTACTCCCGGAAGATCCCGTGGTTTTTTCTGTAGTAAAATAATCGCGGGTACCATTCGGATATTTGATCATAAAAACATCGGCGAGGCCAATGACTAAAGCCGGGCCCTGATCATTTTCGCATTTTTTGTAACGAATCTCGCGCTGACCGATTTCTATAACCCTGGCCTGGATAATATCCCCATTTCGCAATACGATCGTATCACAGCCCTGCTGACCGGTTTCTTGTGAAACAGAAACCGGTATTTGCTTTCTTTCTGCGGGCATCAAAAGGTTTACACGTTGAACCAGGACCGGCAGACTGTATGAATAAGAGCCTGGGATTTTCGCCTGGATTCCCGTAATTTCATTTAACGGGGCAAAGTAAAAGCCAGCAGTGTAATTCCTGCTTTTAAAATCTTCTGAATGGTCTTTAAACAGGGGGATATTTACGCGGTTAATATTTGCGTGGTATCTTTCCTGATGTCCAGAATATCCATTATTAACTTGTGCATGCCGGCTTTTCATATTCCGGCTATGGGAAAAATCCGGGCAGGGTACGGCCGATCTATTGATGGAAGAGCATGAAAACTGAACCAGGGAAAGGGCAATCAGGAGCGAAAATGGAAAAAGAAAAATAAATAGCTTTTTCATTTTGAGAGATATTGGAAAATGAAAGAAAAGGTATACGAAAAAACTGCCTACATGGTTCTTCTGGTGCCGAACGATATTTTTATTCTCACTATTTCCGACTGAGTGCCAAGCCGTATGGGAGCTCCCCAGAGGCCTATGCCGGAAGAAACATACTGGTTTGTATTCCCGGTTTTCCGGAACCCGTAACCGAGGTCGTATATCTTAGCCACAAAGTAATTAAAAGGAAATATCTGCCCGTCATGGGTATGTCCCGACAAATGCAGATCCGCCTGGTTTTGAACGGACTCATCCAGGGTGTGTGGCTGATGATCGAGGACAATCCGGGGAAGACTTGCATCCTGACCCTCCAGGAGCGAGGCCAGCGATTTGCGACTCTTATTGGTGAGATCATCCCTGCCGACGATCAGCAGCTGGTTGCCCACCACAGCGCAGGAATCCCGCAATACTGTGATATCTGAATTTTTGAGGTACCGGATTACCTGGTCCACCCCGGTGTAATAATCATGATTCCCCATCGCGGCAAAAACACCGTATTTCGCATGCAATTTGCGCAGCTCAACATCCATATTCTGTTTTTCCACAGCATATATAGCTATGATCAAATATATCACCGTCAAGGATAATTATGTCGGGATGCTGGCTATTGATCAGTTTAACCCATTTGACCAGCCTTCCTTTGCGGATCACATTCCCAAGATGAAGGTCACTGGCCATAACAAGGGTTAACTCTCCCGGCTGGTTGGTTACCTTGTTGCTATGGATGCTTAATTCCTTAACACCCGGATGAGAGAACCTGTTGAAACCGATTAGGGATATCAGAACAAGGGCAGATAAAACGAAAATAAAATATACCATTCGAGCAGTTTGCATATTGGATTCGACTGCGGCCGGAAAAAAGTGGAAATAATGATTTGCTATCCGCAGAATATCTCCAAACAGGGTTAGTGTGATCATATACACAAACAGGAGCATCCAATAACCCCCAACATGCTCAAATATATACCCTGCCCAGGCAGGCAGGTACCGGCCGGCAAAAATAGCAGCGAAAATAGACAGGGCAGCAAAAACAAAAATGACCGAATAAATTGTATGGATGGCCTTTCTGTCCGGCATTGCCTGCCAGCCTCTAATGAAAAGATACAAATTAAGGCCCAGGAACAAAGCCAGCATGATAAGAAATCGCGTCAGGGTCATGGTTTACGGATTTATTTAGGAATAAATGTATAAATAATGATTGAAAAGAAAAAAGAATTATGTTGAGTAGTTCTGAAGGCAGTTTTGCAGTTTTGCAGTTTTGCAGTTCTGCAGTTCTGCAGTTTTGCAGTTTTGCAGTTTTGCAGTTCTGCAGTTTTGCAGTTTTACAGTTTTACAGTTTTACAGTCCGGCGGCGTCAGCGTCACTTGTCACCAGTCACTAGTCACCTTCTTCATCACATTTAGTTTTTAGTTTTTATCTTTTAGTTTTTCATTGTTCATTGTTCATTGTTCATTTTTCACTGTTCATTGTTCATTGTTTTTCCTGTTCATTTCTTCCTGAAAAAAACAATTCATTCCACCGAATACCTACTGGAGATATGCTAATTTTGCCCCCCTATGGAACAATTTCTGAAAGAACTCAACAGCGCACAATACGAGGCTGTAGTTAATATTACAGGCCCTTCCCTGATCATTGCCGGTGCCGGTTCCGGCAAAACCCGGGTGCTGACCTACCGGGTGGCCTGGCTTCTGAACCAGGGAGCAAAAGCAAGCGAGATCCTGTGCCTTACCTTTACAAACAAGGCAGCCAGGGAGATGAAGGAACGCATCGCTAAAGTAGTGGGCGATGAGGCTTCCCGTCCTGTATGGATGGGAACATTCCACAGCATCTTTGCCCGTATCCTGCGCATTGAATCGCAATACCTCGGCTATCCCTCCACCTACACAATTTACGACACGCTCGACTCCAAAAGCCTGATCAAATCGATCATCCATGAACTGGAACTCGATGATCAGCGGTATAAGCCCGGCGAAGTGCTAAACCGGATATCCTGGGCAAAAAACAATCTAGTCACTCCCCATGCCTATAAAAATCATCCGCAGATCACTGCCAATGACGCGGTTACCCGCCGGCCGCAGATGGGGGATATTTACCAGGCTTATTGCATGCGCTGCAAGAAGTCGGGAGCCATGGACTTTGATGACCTGCTGCTGAATACCAACATCCTGTTCCGCGATTTTCCCGAGATCCTGGCAAAATACCAGGAAAAATTCCGGTACATCCTGGTGGATGAATACCAGGATACAAACCATTCCCAATACCTGATCGTCAATAAACTGGCCGCCCGTCATCATAACGTGTGCGTTGTGGGCGACGATGCACAAAGCATTTATTCGTTCCGCGGGGCACGGATTGAAAATATCCTGAATTTTCAAACCGACTATCCCGATCACAAGATTTATAAACTCGAACAGAATTACAGGTCGACCAAGGTCATTGTTGATGCAGCCAACAGCCTGATTGCCAAAAATAACGGTCAGATAAAAAAGAATGTCTGGTCGGATAATGAAACCGGACAAAGGATAAAGATCGTCGGCTGTATTACCGATATGGAAGAGGGATTTTTTGTATCAAACAGCATTCTCGATTCGTCGCTTACCGATCAGCAGAAATTCAGCGATTTCGCCATACTCTACCGTACCAATGCGCAATCCAGGATTTTTGAGGAAGCCCTGCGAAAACGAAATATCCCTTACAGGGTATACGGCGGTATTTCATTTTACCAGCGAAAAGAGATCAAGGACATGCTTTCGTATCTTAGGCTAACTGTTAATCACCAGGATGATGAAGCCCTCAAGCGCATTGTCAATTACCCGGCCCGCGGCATCGGCGATGTTACCGTTGAAAAACTGGAACAGTCGGCTGCCTCGAAAGGGATCAGCATGCTGGAGGCAATTGAAAATGCAGAGTCTCTGGGCGTCGACCTGAACAAGGGAACTCTGGTGAAACTTCGCGATTTTGCCGCGATGATTGCGGGTTTTACTTCGAAAGCCGGTGAATTGAACGCATTTGAGGCCGTAACGCATATATCTGTTGCTTCCGGCATACGAAAAGACCTGTATAACGGAAATACCCCGGAGGAGCGCAGCCGCTATGAAAACCTGGAAGAGCTGCTGAATGGCATAAAGGAATTTACAGAATCGGCAATCAACGAAAACAAAACAGGGTCCCTTGTTGAATACCTTGAAAATGTTTCCCTGCTGACTGACCAGGACAATGACAAGCCAGAGGACAGGAACAAGGTCACCATCATGACGATGCATTCGGCCAAGGGATTGGAATTTAACAACGTTTATATTGTCGGCCTCGAAGAGGAACTTTTCCCTTCCAAAATGTCCTTTGAATCCCCCGAAGATATGGAGGAAGAGAGACGCCTGTTTTATGTTGCGATCACGCGTGCCCGTAAAAGGGTAAATATAAGCTATGCACTGAACCGGTATAAATGGGGAACTCCCACAACCTGCCAGCCTAGCCGTTTTCTGCTCGACATTGACCAGAAATTCCTTGAAATGCCGGAAGATACTATGGGCAGACAGCCTGCTAAAAAACAGGACAGGGAAAATGCCTGGGATTTCGATTATGCGGGGAAAAGCCGGTCGCCCATATCAACCCCGGTAACCGGAAAACCGGCCATGGTCCCAAAGAAAGCCGTCCCTTTGCGTAAAATGCCAGCTGAAGATTTCAAGGCGGATAATCCCGACCTGGTTCAACCGGGTATGAAGGTTGAACACAACCAGTTTGGCGTCGGTAAGGTAATTCAAATAGAAGGCACACCTCCCAACCGCAAAGCAACCGTTTTTTTCCAGGAATTTGGCGAGGAAAAGCAATTGCTGCTGAAATTTGCGAAGCTGAAGATAGTGACAAGGGACTAGTGACGAGTTTCTATGGTGGTGCAGGGATTTGCAGAGACAAGGCATTGCCTTGTCTCTACGATATTATCACCGGAGAAAACCAGTCCCCAGGCCCCAGTCCCTGGTCCCTCAAAATAATTCCATTATATTTGAAACCCAGAGATTTTTCCCTTAGCTTTGTCAAAAATAATTCTATGGCATACGATTACAATACCAGCCGTCATAAGCTGATATTACCCGAATACGGCAGGAACATCCAGAAGATGGTGGAACACATCATGTCCATTGCCGACCGCGAAGAAAGAAACAGGCTGGCGCAAGCCGTAATTATCATCATGGGCAACATGAACCCTCACCTCCGCGATATCAATGATTTTAAGCATAAACTATGGGATCACCTGGCCATCATGTCCAATTTTCAACTGGACATAGATTACCCTTACGAGATACCCCGCCCCGAGGAATTTATGGAAAAACCCCGGACAGTTAGCTATAATTCCAAGGATATCCGCTACAGGCATTATGGACATATTGTTGAAAGCCTGCTGGCAGAAGCTGTGAAGTTGCCCGACGGCGATGACAAGGACACGCTGATCAAGCTCATTGCCAATCATATGAAAAAATCATACCTTTCATGGAACCGTGATTCCGTAAATGATGAGACCATTTTCAATGATTTGCACGAACTCTCCGGAAAACGGCTTACCGTGAAAGAGGGCCTCAAACTAAGCGAACAAAAGGATTTCCAGAAGGGAAAACAACAGCAGCAACAGCAAAGAAAACGCATGCAGATGCAGCAGCGTAAAAAAGTTCAGTAACCCTTTCACATATATCCATGACTTCTTTCAGAGTTCAGGGCGGCAGGCAGCTTCGGGGCGAGATCACACCCCAGGGCGCCAAAAATGAGGCCCTGCAGGTTATCTGTGCGGCATTGCTGACTCCCGAAAAAATTATATTGCACAATATTCCTGACATTCTGGATGTAAAGAACCTGATCGATCTTATTGATTCGTTGGGTGTTGAAGTTGTGAAACTATCCTCCCATTCGTACAGTTTCACTGCCAGCCATGTAAATATTGATTACCTGCTGAATGAGGATGTCAAAAAACGCAGCGGCAGCCTCCGCGGATCACTCATGATCATAGGCCCGCTCCTTGCCCGCTTTGGCAAGGGTTATATTCCCCGGCCGGGAGGTGACAAGATAGGCCGCAGGCGTATGGATACCCACATTAACGGACTGGTCAGCCTGGGTGCCACTTTCGACTATGAATTTACCGAAGACTATTATAAACTGCATGCTTCCAAACTGGCAGGCTGTGACCTGCTGCTAGAGGAAGCCTCTGTCACGGGAACGGCCAATATCCTGATGGCTGCTGTGCTGGCCACCGGCAAAACCACGATTTACCATGCGGCCTGCGAACCCTATGTACAGCAGTTATGCCATATGCTTAACCGCATGGGCGCCCGCATCTCCGGTATCAGCTCCAACCTCCTCACCATCGAAGGGGTGGATCACCTCGGCGGATGCGAACATACCCTTTTGCCCGATATGATCGAGGTGGGTTCGTTCATCGGACTTGCCGCCATGACCCGCTCGGAACTTACAATCAAAAATGTATCGTGGCAAAACCTGGGCATAATACCTTCTGTTTTCAGACGCCTTGGAATCGAACTTGAAAAACGGGGGGATGACATCCATATTCCCGCCCATGATCATTACCAGGTGGATACCTTTATCGACGGTTCCATCCTTACCATTGACGATGCCCCGTGGCCGGGATTTACTCCCGACCTGATCAGCGTGGTATTGGTGGTGGCCACGCAGGCACGCGGCAGTGTGCTTATCCACCAGAAAATGTTCGAAAGCCGCCTGTTCTTTGTGGATAAACTCATCGATATGGGAGCACAGATCATCCTCTGTGATCCGCACCGCGCCACGGTGATCGGGCAGGACCATAAGATCCGTCTCAGATCCACGACGATGACATCACCGGACATACGTGCCGGTGTGGCATTGCTCATCGCCGCCTTATCTGCCGAAGGTACCAGCGTTATTCATAACATTGATCAGATTGACCGGGGATATGAGCAAATCGACGTCCGGTTAAACGCACTCGGCGCTGATATTCAGCGAATAAGCTGATAATTTCAGGCTTTTACTGCTAAAAAAAAGCGATCTGTCGTACCATTTGGGTTCAAAAAAGTTACTTTTGTGTTTTCTTTGATGCCGACTCATGAATGCTTTACAAGTTATTGCCCTTACCTCCTGTTGTGTTTGCATTGCCGCCATCCTTATCCCCTTCCTGCCCGTTAAGCTGAAATCTGTTGCAGCCCTGCTCGCAGTAATGATGAACGCCGCTGTAACCTCGGTTCCGGCCATCCGTGCACTGTTGGGCCATACCTTGTCAGCAAGCATCAATGGAGGCGCCAGTATGGGCAGTATCCTGTTCCGGATTGATCCCCTGTCGGCCTGGTTCATCCTGATCATTAACATTACCCTTATAAACGGGGCTTTTTATGGCATTGGGTATATGGCTCCCTATGCAAGCCGCAAAAACGACCTTTCGTTTCACTGGATGCTTTTTGTTATTTTCCATGCCTCCATGCTGTGGGTATGCATGCTGCATAACAGCCTTGCATTTTTGATCGCCTGGGAGATCATGACACTTTCATCCCTTATGCTTGTGATGTTTGACCATGGCAAATCAGAAACATCCAAGGCCGGATTGAATTACCTCATTCAAATGCATATCGGGGTCACCTTTCTCACAGTCGCTTTTATATGGATGTTTTTTGTAACAGGAACTTTTGATTTTCAGGGAATTTCAGCCTACCTAAGCGGTCATTCTTCCGTGTGGCTCATCATCCTCTTTTTTATAGGCTTTGGAGTGAAGGCAGGTTTTGTCCCCTTCCACACCTGGCTTCCCTATGCCCATCCCGCGGGGCCATCCCATGTATCGGGGGTTATGTCGGGTGTCATCGTAAAAATGGGCATTTATGGCATCCTGCGCATTGTCATCCTTTTAAAACAGGGTGTATTGGAAACCGGCATTGCCTTGCTTGTGATTTCAGCCGCCACCACGCTGTACGGTATTCTGAATGCATCCGTGCACCGCGATATCAAAAAAATGCTTGCTTTCTGCACAACCGAAAATATTGGCATTGTGGGCATGGGAATCGGCCTTGCGCTGGTGGGAAAAGGAACAGGCAACCCCCTGATGGCTACACTCGGATTTGCCGCAGCCTTATTGCATATTCTGAATCATTCACTCTATAAATCGCTTCTTTTCTTTACCACGGGAAATATATACAGGCAATTGCACAGCCGGAACATGGAACACTTTGGGGGCCTTATGCGGCTTATGCCTCATACCGCCGTGCTTTTCCTTATCGGTGCGCTTGCCATCGGGGGACTGCCTCCCCTCAATGGCTTTGTTTCTAAATTCCTTGTGTACTCGGGGTTCATTGAATCGTTCCGGCACCAGGATATCGCACTCAGTGCCTTGCTGATCATTTGCACAGCGGTGCTTTCCATGGCAGGCGGCGTATCACTGCTTACGTTTACAAAGGCGTTCGGCACCATTTTCCTGGGCTCCCCACGTAAGGATCACACAGCCTGCCCCGGTGAAGTTCCTTTTTCCATGCGCATGCCGCTTTATATCATTGTGGGGATCATGTTTGCCATCGGCTTTTTCCCGCGCCTTATTCTTGAACCTGTTTTTGCCGTTATACAAAGCTTCGGTACCGGAAATGATTTCATCCGCCCTGCCGGAATGCTCAATTCGCTCACCTGGGTTGGCAGGTCATCGCTTATCCTGTTTTCCTTTATTGCACTGCTTTATTTGGTCCGCAAGATGTTCACAGGCTCCCGGCAGGAGGAAACCGGCCCCACCTGGGGCTGCGGGTATATTGTCCCTTCCTCTTCACTTCAATATACAGGCAAGTCGTTTTCGAAAAACCTGGCCAAACTTTTCGGCTTCATCACAATAGAAGGAAAAAAATACAATGAATTGAAAACCGGCTCCATTTTTCCATCTCCCCGGAACTACAGTTCTTTTTATCTTGAATTTTTTGAAACCCGTATAATCAATCCGTTTATAAAGCAGTTTTTGCGCCTTTTCAATTACTTCAGCTTTATTCATAATGGAAAGATACAGGTGTATGTGCTTTATGGATTTTTTTTCGTTATTATCCTGATTTTTTTGTCCTTTTTGAAGATTTTGTAATTTAAAAACATGATATACCTGCAGGTCATATCTGTCCTTATTTTCAGTTTTGCCATTGCCCGTGCAGGCGAAAAACACAAGGGTACAATCGCTTTGATTGCCGTGCTTGTTACCGGTTTATTGAGTTCCTATACCGCCATCGTCGCGTTGACCGGCAGCCCTTTTTCAACAATCCTTCGCGGCGGACATGTATTCGGAGACATTGCCCTGCGGGTAGATGGACTGTCGGGATGGTTTATCCTGCTTACCAATTTTACCTTTATCACCGGCATCCTGTACGGCCGCCAATACATGAAAAGATACGAGGGCCAGGGCGCAAACATCAGCCTGCATTACATAAGCTATATCCTTAACCAGCTGGCTCTTATCGGCGCCTATTTTATCCAGCATGGCCTGGCCTTTCTTTGTGTATGGGAATTGATCGCTCTTTCCGCCTTCATTCTCGTGATCTTTGAACACGGCCGGATGGAAACACTGAAAGCCGGCATCAATTACCTTATCCAGTCGCATATCAGCATACTTTTCCTTACCCTGGGTTTTATCTGGGTATATTCCTCCACGGGTTCATTTGATTTTTCAGCGATCAGTCGGTACAGCCTTTCCAGCAGCAAGGAAGCCGGTTTGCTTTTGTTCCTCGCCTTTTTCGTTGGATTTGCGATAAAGGCAGGATTTGTACCGTTTCATACCTGGCTTCCCCGTGCTCATCCTGCTGCGCCTGCGCATATATCGGGCGTGATGTCGGGTGTCATGATTAAAGCAGGGATCTACGGAATTTTGCGGATGCTGATGCTGATCCACGAGAATTACCTTATCCTGGGATACATCATCCTCATTTTTTCAGTGATAACCGGAATATACGGGGTAATGCTGGCGATTGTTCAGCATAACCTCAAGAAATTGCTGGCATATCACAGCATCGAAAATATCGGCATCATCGGTATCGGAATTGGAATCGGCGCTCTCGGAACCGGACTCGACTATCCCATGATGGCATTTGCCGGCTATGCCGGGGCTCTCCTGCATACGTTGAATCATTCCCTTTTTAAGTCGATGCTGTTTTACAGCGCCGGAAATATCTACCTGTCGACTCACTCGGTAAACATTGACCGTATGGGTGGCCTCATTAAGAAAATGCCGCATACCGCCCTGATGTTCCTGCTTGCATCCCTGGCTATCTGCGGACTGCCCCCCTTTAACGGTTTTATCTCCGAATTTTTAATTTACTCCGGCCTTTATGGCGCCCTGGGCACCAGCAGCAATTCCACCATTATCATTATCCTTTCCATCAGTGGGTTAGCCTTAATCGGCGGACTGGCCCTGTTTTGCTTTACCAAGGCCTTCGGGATTGTTTTTCTGGGTACGCCGCGATACAACCATTCATTTCCGGTTCAGGAGGCCGATCCCCGGGCCCTGCTCCCCAAATACATGATCGCAGTCTTTATCCTGTTCATCGGGTTAATGCCCCAGGTTTTCATCCGTTTGCTGCAGAATCCGGTCCAGGAATTTACCGGGCTGTCCATTCCCGGGAATTACCTCAGTTTAACGGGAATTATGCAGCATGTCAGCATTTCAATCTGGATCCTGATCCTGCTGGTTGTTGCACTGCTTTTTATTCGCAAGGCGGTCACTGCCTCAAAAGTTATAAAGACGGGAAGCACCTGGGGTTGCGGATATACGGTGGCATCCCCTGCCCTCCAGTATACCGCCGGCTCGTTTGTCCGTTCCTATGCCAAGATCATAAAACCCCTTGTACTCACCAACAAAAGCAGGGATGAAATAAAAGACATCATTCCGTCTCCGCTTCAAACAGAAACTCATTTCCATGATAAGCTGGAAGCCGGACTGATCGACTGGCCTGTCAAAAACCTGAGGGGATTCCTTGGAAGGTTTCGCTTTCTGCAGAACGGAAGTGTGCAGTTCTATGTGCTATATGGTGTTGTATTTATTGCCATCAGCATTGCCGTACCCGGCATTATCAGATTTATAGAATACATGATATTACTGATTAAACAACTTTAAAGATGCATATACTTAGCCCTTTGCTGATTCTTGTCACCAGCCTGTTTTTCACGGGAATCGTGATCCGGGTGAAAAGCATTTTCTCGGGCCGCAAAGGTCCGGGAATATTTCAGCCCATGCGGGATATTTTCCGTTCCCTGCGCAAAGGTTCCGTTTACAGCGAAACTACAAGTTTCATATTCCAGGTGGCACCCACCGTTTATTTTGCCACGGTGCTTATGGCTATCGCGTTTATCCCTTTTGGCAACCAGCAGGGACTTATCTCCTTCAACGGCGATTTCGTGTTTTTTGCCTATACCCTCGCCCTGGGTAAATTTTTTATGATCATTTCCTCCCTCGATACGGGAAGCAGTTTTGAAGGAATGGGTGCCAGCCGGGAAGCCCTTTATTCAATGCTTGTTGAACCCGCTTTTTTTATCCTGATGGGCTCCCTGGCCCTCCTTACCGGCTATACTTCCTTTGCCGGCATATTCGGAGCACTGCACTTTGGTTCCTATATATCGTATGGCATCGGAGTGCTCGCGTCATTTGTGTTCATGACAATTGCACTCATTGAAAACAGCCGGATGCCGGTGGATGATCCGCGTACTCACCTTGAGCTGACCATGGTACACGAGGTGATGATACTCGATAACAGCGGATTTGACCTTGGACTGATCATGCAGGCAGTCAATCTCAAGTTTGCCATGTATGGCGCCATCATTGCCAATTTCTTTCTCACACCGGGATTCCAGTGGTATTATTCAATACCGATCTATATAACGGTGCAGGTCGGCTTCGCTGTTTCTGTGGGGGTTGTTGAATCTTTTTCAGCCCGTTTCAGGATGAATCATAATCCGCAATTCATCCTGATGTTCACCTCTATTTCATTGCTCATCTTTTTGGGTGTATTGCTGATGCTTGGTAAAATTATTTAACGCCTCGGAAAATGATAAACATATTGCTGATCACCTTCACGATTTCCCTCATATACATTGCAATGGCCAACCGGCTATTGACCTATATCCGGATCATTGCTTTCCAGGGATTTCTGCTTTTTGGCGTTGCCTTTATCGAACTTATCGAAATAAACATGGCTAACCTGATATTTGTGTTGCTTGAAACCATTATCATTAAAGCGATCGCTATCCCGATTTTCCTGAAACATATCCTTGATAAAAACAACATCACCCGTGAGGCGGAACCCTTCGTCTCCAATTTTGTGTCTGTTGTGATCGTCACGATCATTATCCTGGGTTCCTTCTTTCTTACCAATGCCGTTCAGGATACCTATGTGCGGAAGATCTTCTTCATCGTGGCTTTTTCTGCCCTTTTCACCGGGCTGTATATCATCATTACCCGGCGGAAGATCATTACCCACGTGATGGGATACATGGTGCTTGAAAATGGCGTATTTGTGCTGTCACTCGCAGTTGGTAACAAAATGCCAATGGTAGTGAATACGGGTATCCTACTCGATATTTTTGTGAGTGTGATCCTGCTTGGAATTTTTGCAGACAAGATCGGGGACGTGTTTGAAGAACAGGATGTTGAACAATTGAGAAACCTGAAAGACTGAAATTATGACTGGCATTATCATGGGAATATATTTACCTGCCTCGCTGATCATCGGCATATTGCTTTATTTCATGAGAAAACCTTCCTCCCAGGTTTCACTCATCCTTCTTTTCATTGCCCTGCAATGGATACTGACTGTTTTCGAATTTCTTAACCGGGATGTCATTCAGCTCGATTATTTCACCTCCGATGCGCTGGCGACAGTGTTCCTCGGGGTCATCAGCATCGTGTGCATACCTGCGTTCTACCACAGTTTCATCTATTTTTCAAAACATCCTTATAAGCCCAGGGAGCAGGGCATGTATTATGCCGCCATGGTAATCCTCATCGCTTCCCTCAGCGCTGCTTACCTGTCAAATCACATCGGAATCACCTGGGTGTTTGTTGAACTCACCACCCTCAGCGCATCGGCATTGATCTATCACCGTCGCAGCAAACTGACCCTGGAGGGAACCTGGAAATATATATTCATCTGTTCCATCAGCATTACCCTGGTTTTTATCGGGGTATTATTTGTTACCGTAGCCGCCCAGCAGCAAGGGATAACGGAACTTTACTACCGTAATTTATCCGTCAGCGCCGGTACCATGAATGTTTTCTGGCTGAAACTTGCATTCCTTTTTATTTTTACCGGGTTCACGGCAAAAGCGGGACTCGTTCCCATGTATACCGCGGGCATCGATGCAAAGGACAAGGCCCCCTATCCCGCCGGTGCCTTGCTTTCAAGCGTGCTGATGAATGTAGGGTTTATCGGTATCTTCCGGTTTTATGAAATCACCAGCCACACCTCCATTTTTGGATGGACCAATAAAATACTGATGATCTCCGCCCTTCTTTCGGTTTTTGTTGCCACCGTGTACATGCTGCGGGTGAAAAACATCAAGCGCATGATGGCCTATTCAAGCGTGGAACACATGGGGATTGTAATGCTGGGAATGGCGGCTGGCGGCATCGGCTATTATGCGGCTATCCTTCACCTTGTGCTGCATTCTTTTGCCAAACCGGCCCTCTTTTTTCAGTTCGGCCAGATCTACCGAACCTATGGAAGCAAGAGCGTATATGACGTGGGTTATTATTTTAAATACAACATTACCGGCGCCCTTGTGCTGCTATTCGCCTTTTTCATTGTAACAGCCATGCCGCCTTCCGGTATGTTTGTCAGTGAATTTCTTGTTTTCAGATCCCTGTTTGAATCGGGGTACCTGTGGATCCTGATCCTGGTGCTGATCCTGCTCACAACGATCATCTGGGCTTTTGGAAAAAATGTGTTTAAGATGCTGTTCATCAAGCCGGTGGATTTTGATGAATCGAGGCTTGAACCTATTCCCTTTTCTGAATCGGTAAGCCAGTTTGTTTTACTCGCCCTTGTGGTTTACCTGGGTCTTACGCCGCCCCACGGGCTTGTGGAACTAATCCGGGCGGCAATTAGCACTTTACCTCAATAATAAACGGACATGAGGACACCAATATACATTAAAAATAACCAGGCCGTAAGGCTTTCTGAGATCCCGGTCTTTTCTTATGATGAGTTCCTCGATTTGAATACCGGACTGGCCAGCGATGTTTTCTCCCATTGCGTCATGTACTTTGGCTGGCCGCTGGATGACCGCATCAGGCTGTTCTGCTGCATGGCGGATGATGCAAAAGGCAGCATCATGCTTTCATCCGCGATGATACCCAACGGCGACCGGCATGAATATCCTTCCTTTACGGCCAAAAATCTGGCCTTTCACGTCTTTGAACGCGAAATGCATGAAAAACTCGGAATCCGCTATACCGATCATCCCTGGCTTAAACCGCTCCGTTTTCCTGCTGACACCGCGCAAAAGGAAAGCACGATTGACAAATACCCGTTTTATAAGATTGAAAGCGAAGAATTGCATGAGGTGGGCGTGGGCCCTATTCACGCCGGCGTGATTGAACCCGGGCATTTCCGCTTTATCTGCAATGGCGAGCAGATCCTCCACCTTGAAATACAGCTTGGATACCAGCACAGGGGAATTGAACCGCTTTTCCTCGGAAAAAAAACACTCCTTCAGCGTCATATCCTCTCCGAAAGCATTGCAGGGGATTCCGTAGTGGGACATAGCATTGCTTTTGCGAGCCTGTGGGAAAGCCTGTGTGGTTTTATACCCGGCGAAAATATCCTGTCGGCACGTACAATTGCATCCGAACTGGAACGGATCGCCATTCATACCGGTGACCTGAGTGCCATCTGCACCGATATCGCCTATCAGCTGGGAAGTTCGGTTTTCGGACGACTGCGGACACCGGTTATCAATACGTTCCAGGTATGGTGCGGTAACCGCCTTGCAAAGGGGATAATCCGGGCGGGAAAAGACCAGTATCCGGTCAACAAGCCGGTTCAGAATGCCCTGAACAGCCTGTTCGACACCTATGAACCTGATTTTTACGAGATGTACCAGCGGATGAAAACACTTCCAAGCATACTGGCCCGCCTTGAAAGAACAGGCACCGTAACTACGGAACAGGCAGAAAAAACAGGGGCCGTGGGAATGGTTGCCCGCACATCAGGCCTGCTGCGAGACATAAGGTGGACACATCCCTACCTTCTTTACAATACCTTTCCGCATCAGCCTATTATTAAACACCATGGCGACGTATACTCCCGAACCCAGATCCGCAAGCAGGAAATCACCCAGTCCATCGGGTATATCCGTGACCTGGTCCATGATACAAAGGCACCCCCGGAAACCACTCAACAACTGGGAGCTCCTGTCCCCGACACATTCATACTTTCCCTTACCGAGGGATGGAGGGGCGAGATTTGCCATTGCGCCATTACAGATGGAACCGGGGATCTCGCATTATATAAGATAAAGGACCCGTCGCTTCATAACTGGCTTTGCTTGGCGCTGGCCGTGCGGAACAATGATATATCCGACTTTCCGATCTGCAATAAGAGCTTCGACCTGAGTTATTGCGGACATGATCTGTAAGAGGAATTAATACCAAAAACCGGAAACCATGATCTCTGAACTTAAAATACTATTACACCAGGGAAAACAATACATTCCCGATGTGACCAAAGCCGAAGTACCTGGTATTTTCAGGGGGAGGCCGGTCATTTCTGCGGAAACAACCGATGTGGCCCGCCTTGTGAATATCTGTCCCACCGGGGCGATTTCCCCTCATCCGGTAAGCATCGATATGGGGAAATGCGTATTTTGCGGCGAATGCCAGTTTGCATTTCCGGAAAAAATCCGGTTTACGAAAGATTTTAAGATCTCCTCCGGTTCCCGGGAAGGATTGATCATTCCGGAAGACAGGGACGAGCCTGTAACTGTTGATCCCGCACTTGTCCGCAAAGAGATCCGGAAATATTTCGCCCAATCGCTCAAATTACGCCAGGTATCTGCCGGAGGCGATAACAGCTGTGAATGGGAATTAAATGCTGCAAGCAATGTGAATTTCGACATGGGAAGGTTCGGGATCGAGTTCGTGGCTTCGCCCCGCCATGCCGACGGAATAGTGATCACGGGGCCTATCACGAAGAATATGGCCCGCCCTCTCCAGATCTGCTATGATGCCATACCCGCTCCTAAAATAATTATATTGGCGGGTACCGATGCCATTAGTGGCGGAATCTTTTCCGGTAGCAACGCCCTCAACCGTTCGTTTCTTGATAGATACCCGGTGGACTTGTATGTTCCCGGCAACCCGGTTCATCCGCTTACCTTTATAAACGGGGTGCTCGATTTACTCCGGAACCGGAAATAATGCATCCGCTACGCGGATAAGAAAATAAATCCGATATATGGATGCCGAACATCGTAGATGTTCAATTATTGTAGCAGGAATTTCGCACCCCTAAAACCTCGCAGGGGTATCGGCTAGGCGGATGCCGAATATCAATGCCGAATATCGTAAATGTTCAACTATTGTAGAAGAAGATCCGCAATATTTACCATTTCCGCCTTATATTGATTTTCAAGAATGATCCGGGGAAGGTCCACCACCCGGGCCTCAGTGTTTTCAATAATTACCGAGTCAGAGGTAGCCAGTACATCAAAGGGCAAATGCTTCATTCCATAATCTGCCGAGCGGATTACAGTGCAATTGACCGCCATGCCGAATTGCTGAAAAATGTCGGAAATCACATGCGCATGCTTTTCGCTGTGTGATACGGGAGAGTCGATAAATACGTCCACCTTCAACGGATGCATTATGGAAAGATGTCTTGCCAGGATTTTAATACAATCAATAAACAAATCCTCATCCTTTAACCTTCCGTGAAGGGAACCGGCATCGCGGAGCATACCGTCGGTTGAGATAAATGTTAAGCGTCCCAGCCTGTAATTGAGAATGGAAAACAAAACGTTGTACCCGTCGATGGCCAGCGTTTTATTTTTTATATCCTCCACAAGTCTTGCCTTTCGCAAAACCGATTTTTCAGCCGACGCTATTCCCCTGTATAATATGGTCCGCTGATCGCCCGTCAGCCTGTAACGGTCGCCGACAAGCTTAAGAGTACCGCGTTCGGGAAAATTCCGGTCAATCAGGTAAGAATAATCCCTACAGGCATTCCTGAAAAGTTCGTTCATCATGCCCTGATTTTATGTCAGATAAAGCAGAATATTTTATATTCCTGAGCGTTTGCTGTTAAATAATGCAAAAATTAGCGCAACTCCGGCTTTTTAAGTGTGCGTATTTCAAAAAAGATTTTCTAGATTTGATGTGCATAAAATCTATCAAATGGCGAAATCGGAAAATATTTACAATTACACAAACATTCAGGCATTTTTGCTGGTGACATTAAGAATACTGTTTGGATGGTACTTTTTATATGAAGGAATCACAAAAATAGCAAATCCTGATTGGACTTCAATGGGTTACCTGCTGGATTCCAAAGGCGCTTTTGCGGGTATGTATCATTCAATGGCCGCTAATCTGGGCCTCGTTGCTGTTGTAGACTGGTTGAACATGTGGGGATTGACTTTAATCGGGCTGGGCATTTTGCTTGGCTTGCTAACCCAGCTGTCGGTTTTCCTCGGCATGTTGCTGCTTGTGCTGTACTACTTATCTCATCCTGCCCTGGCTTCTGTCACCTATTTGATGCCTCAGGAAGGAAGTTATCTTATCGTAAACAAAACATTGATCGAAATATTTGCGATGGCTGTTCTGTTTGTTTTTCCCACCGGCAGGATTGCCGGCCTCGACAGGTTTATTTCAAAATGGATAAAAAATTAGTGTTGAACAGATGAATAAGGATAATAAAGAAAATAAAAAGAAGGAATCAAAATCCGAAAAAACGAAATCGCAGACAATCGGCCGTCGGGATCTCATTAAGGGTCTGGCCACAGTGCCTGTTCTGGGTGCTTTTTCAGTGGCCTGGCTGAACAAAACAAAAATTGATGATAAAATAAGGAAACAGATGCGGGAGGTGGTAACCCTCAACGCACAGCCTGTGGAACTTGCCCCGGCAGCCTCCGGAGATCCGATCCGTGTAGGCCTTATCGGATTTGGCATTCGCGGCAGGCAGCTGATGCGGGCAGCAGGGTTTGCCGAACCATCGTGGATTGACGAACAAAAGAAGGCCCATGCTGAAAACAGCGCCAACCGAAACTATGAGAGCTACATGGAGCAGGAGAAGCTGAACATGGTAGTGAACGGTGTTTGTGATGTTTTCAGCGTATATTCAAAGGCGGCTGCAGAAACGGCCGCCAACATCAACAGGGAAGGTACCGGCGGTATCATGGGGAAACAACCCAAACAATACAAAACCTTCTATGAATTGCTCGATGCCCCCGATATTGATGCAGTGATCATCGCCGCCCCCGATCATTGGCATGCACCCATGGCAACGGAAGCAGCAAGGCGCGGAAAACACGTATACTGCGAAAAACCCGTCAGCTGGTCGGTTCCCGAATTATACGAACTGGTTAAGGTTGTCAGGGAAAAAGGCATTGTATTTCAGCTCGGACACCAGGGAAGACAAACGGAAAGCTATACCAAGGCGAAAGAAGCCATTGAAAAAAATGTTCTGGGAAAGATCACCCTGATCGAGGTTTGTACTAACCGCAATGACCCGAATGGTGCCTGGGTATATCCCATCCACCCTGAAGCCAATCCACAGACAATTGATTGGCCACAGTTTATCGGACAGGCTCCCTGGCATGAGTTTTCCCTCGAGCGGTTCTTCCGCTGGCGCTGCTGGTGGGATTACAGCACAGGCCTCAACGGGGATCTGCTCACCCACGAATATGACGCGCTTAACCAGATCATGAATCTCGGCATTCCCGGATCCGTCACATCTTCAGGTGGCATTTACTTTTTCAAAGACGGACGCACCGTACCGGATGTATTGCAGGTGGTGATGGAGTTTCCCAAACAGGACCTCTCTTTTCTGTATAGCGCAACCCTTGCCAGCAACCGGAACCGGGGAAAAGTGATCATGGGCCATGATGCCAACATGGAAATCAGCGACCGGCTGGTCATAAAAGCCGATTCAGAAAGTACACAGTACCAGAAAAAAATAGAGGCAGGGCTCATCAACCCCGAAACTCCCCTATATTCCTTTACGCCGGGTAAAAAAGGAGCCGACGGATTTGCTACCGCCACGGAACAATACTTTGCCAGCCGCGGGTTGCTTTATACCTACCGCAACGGGAAAAGAGTGGATACAACACATCTCCATATCAAGGAATGGCTGAATTGCATAAAGGCCGGTGTTCAGCCAAGTTGCAACATCGATGCCGCTTTTGAGGAAGGGATCAGTGCCCATATGTCAACCCGGGCGCTCCGTGAAAACAGAAAAGTTTTCTGGGACGCAGATAAGCAGGAAATTTTATAATTTTAACATGGAATCATCTGACAATAATAATTTTTCATTACTACAATCTTTAAAACTTCAATTTTAAAACTTTTATTATGAATAATAACAAAAAATCAGGGATCAGCCGCAGGGAATTTCTGGGTAACACGGCCGTAGCTGCTGCCGCTTTTACCATTGTCCCAAGCCGCGTGGTCAGTGGACTGGGCTACAAAGCACCCAGTGATAAACTGAACATCGCTGCTGTTGGCATTGGTGGAATGGGTGCAAGCAACCTGAATAATCTGAAAACCGAAAACATTGTTGCCCTTTGCGACGTCGATTGGGATTATTCTGCCAATGTTTTTAAAACCTACCCTGGTGCCAAGAAATACTGGGACTGGCGGGTTATGTTTGATGAAATGAAAGATGCTTTTGATGCCGTAGTTGTTGCCACGGCTGACCATTCGCATGCGATTACCGCTGCAACCGCTATGACAATGGGTAAACATGTATATGTTCAGAAACCATTGACCCATTCGGTTTATGAATCAAGATTGCTGACCAAACTGGCCGACAAGCATAAGGTGGCTACACAAATGGGAAACCAGGGAAGCTCGGGAGAAGGCGTTAGACAGGCTTGTGAATGGATCTGGGCAGGTGAAATCGGAGAAGTTAAGAAAGTAGAAGCTTTTACAGACCGTCCGATTTGGCCGCAAGGTCTTACCCGCCCCGAACAGGGACAGTGGGTTCCTGAAACCCTGAACTGGGATTTATTTATCGGACCGGCTCCCATGCGTCCTTACAATGCCATTTATCATCCGTGGAACTGGCGTGGCTGGTGGGATTTTGGCACCGGCGCACTGGGTGACATGGCCTGCCATATTCTCCATCCCGTATTCAAAGGATTGCGTTTAGGCTATCCTACCCACGTACAGGGCAATTCAACATTGCTGCTTACCGAATGTGCACCCAATGCACAGACTGTAAAATTTGTGTTCCCGGAACGTAAGCCCATGAAAACCGATAAAATCAAATTCCCGGAAGTGGAAGTTGTTTGGTCGGATGGCGGTATCAAACCGTTCGAACCTGCCGGATGGCCTGCCGGAAAGGATATGAATGACCAGGGTGGCGGAGTTTTGTTCCATGGCACTAAGGATACACTGGTATGCGGTTGCTACGGTGTTAACCCCTGGCTGCTGTCGGGCCGCAAACCCAACGTACCAAAAACACTTCGCCGTGTAGAACCCGTTTCCCATGAAATGGACTGGGCTGCTGCCTGCAAGCAAACTCCCGAAAACCGTGTTGAGATATCTTCCCCGTTCTCCGAGGCTGGTCCTTTCAACGAAATGGTCGTTATGGGGGTTCTTGCCGTTCGTCTACAGGCACTGAACAAAGAACTCGCCTGGGATGGCCCCAGCATGAAGTTCACAAACATCGGTGATGATGACAAACTGCAGATCTGCATTGAAGATGGTTTCTCCATACATAACGGACATCCCACATTCAATAAGAAATTCACCGACAAGATGTCTGCAAAGGAATTTGCCAATGAACTGATCAGCCATACCTACAGAAAAGGCTGGACACTTCCTGCAATGCCCGCTTAATTCATAAACCAAAACTTAATAATGTATACGCTTTATGAAAAGATTATTTGTTATAGTACTCCTCATTGGCTTTGCCATTGCAGGAAGTCAGGTATTTTATTCCTGTAAATCATCCGTAAAAACAGCCGACACCGTGAGCACTGCTGAAGTTGCAGATACGAATAACAGCCTGACCGCCCAGGAAAAATCCGAGGGCTGGGAACTTATGTTCGACGGCAAATCAACGCAGGGATGGCGGAAATATGACTCTACCGGCTTCCCATCCGAAGGTTGGATTGCCGACAGCGGAACGCTGCACTGCATCGGCTCAGGAATGGGTGAAGCAGGCGGAAAAGGCGGTGACATCCTGTATGACAAGAAGTTCAAGGATTTCGACCTGAAACTTGAATGGAAAATATCCCCGGGTGGCAACAGCGGAATCTTCTATTTAGTACAGGAAATCCCCGGCGAACCATCCTGGAAGTCAGGATGCGAAATGCAGGTTCTTGATAACGAAAAGCATCCCGATGCCAGGCTGGGAAAAGACGGAAACCGCCAGGCCGGTTCCTTGTATGACCTGATCCCCGCCGTTCCCCAGAATGCAAAACCGGTGGGAGAATGGAATACAGCTGAAATCCTGGTTTACCAGGGAACCGTCGTTCATTTCCAGAATGGAGAAAAAGTTTTGGAATACCACATCGGTACACCTGACTGGGATAAGATGATCAAAGCCAGCAAATTCAAAGATTTTCCTGAATTCGGAAAATACAAGGAAGGGTATATCCTGCTGCAGGATCATGGCAATGACGTATGGTACAGAAATATGAAAATCAAAACCATGTAAAAATTGCAATATACATGAGAAAGAGGCCGGTGAGAATAACTTCTTGTCTGCCTCTTTTTCTTTTTCCCCTTTTAAACTTTGAATTTTATGAAACAAAACAGAAGAGAATTCCTCCAGACTGCCTCCATCGTGGCAGCCAGCATCCCACTGCTATCCACTACCTCCCTCTCTAACGGAAACAAGCCGAAATTTAAATTGTCGCTGGCTGAATGGTCACTCAACAAAGCGCTGTTTTCAAAAAAAATGACAAACCTTGAATTTCCGGTCAGGGCAGCAAAAGAATTCGGATTATTTGGCGTGGAATACGTTAGCGTATTTTTTAAGGATACAAGCCCTGCCTATCTGAATGAACTGCTGAAAATAACAAAGGACAACGGCGTTACCAATGTGTTGATCATGGTAGATAATGAAGGTGACCTGGGAAGTACGGATGCAAAAATCAGGAACCAGGGTGTTGAAAAACATCACCGGTGGGTGGATGCCGCAGCCTTCCTCGGATGCAAATCGATCCGCGTAAATGCGCGCGGTATGGGTACCCCCGATGAAGTAGCCAATGCAGCCGTGGACAGCCTGACAAAGCTTTCCGAATATGGTGCAAAACAGGATATCAACGTAATAGTAGAAAACCATGGCGGCATATCATCGAATGGAAAATGGCTGACCGGGGTCATGGCAAAAGTGAACATGCAAAACTGCGGTACTCTGCCAGATTTTGGCAATTTCAGGATCAGCGCCACTGAAGAGTACGATCGTTATCTTGGAGTGCAGGAAATGATGGCATATGCAAAAGGGGTAAGTGGGAAATCATGGGATTTTGACACCGAAGGAAATGAAACAAAAATGGACTTTTACCGGCTTATGAAAATTGTGAAGGATTCGGGGTACAAGGGCTGGATCGACATTGAATACGAAGGCACCCGCCTCAGCGAACCCGAAGGAATTATGGCCACCAAAAAATTGCTCGACAAAATTATTGCAACGCTGTAGCGGATCAATGGAATTCGTTGAATTCACGGATCTCGGTCTCAGGGATTATAAACAAACCTGGGATTTGCAGCAGCAAATGCTGGAAAGGCTGGTTAGGGCAAAAACCGGTTCGCCAAATCCGGAGGCTATTCCCTGTCTGTTTTTCGTGGAACATCCCCATGTCTATACCCTGGGCAAAAGCGGACAGGAGAATAACCTGCTGATCCAGGCCCCCTTTCTTAAATCCATTGGTGCCACCTATTACCGTATTGACAGGGGGGGTGACATAACGTACCATGGTCCCGGACAAATCGTCGGGTATCCGGTTTTTGACCTTGACCGCCTGGATATGGGCGTTAAAAAGTATATCAACAGGCTGGAGGAGGCTATTATCCTTACCCTTGCGGAATTTTCCATCAAGGCATCCCGAATAGACAAGGCCACAGGAGTATGGCTCGATGCAGGCGGAAAGAATACCCGGAAAATATGCGCCATCGGCGTCAGGGTCAGCCGGAGCGTAACCATGCACGGTTTTGCATTTAACGTGAATACCGATCTTTCCTATTTTAATTACATCAATCCCTGCGGATTCACCGACAGGGGTGTGACTTCCATGCAAAAGGAACTCGGCGCCGAACAGGATATGAATGAAGTAAAACAGCGTTTACTGAAGAATCTGCTCGCTCAATTCGGCTTGACGAGGAAAGGCCCGCATTAACTCAGCAGTTTGCGCCACCTGTTTTTTGAAAGGGGTACGATCACGTGAAGGGCATGCTCTATTACCTTAACCTTAAGCTTGCCGGATAGCGTCATTGGCTCTCCATCAAGATGGATGGTGATCTTTTTCCGGCCTTTTCGCTTTAAAGAGGCCTTCTTTACACGCATCACCTCCAGGTAGGGACTCTGGTCAATATTTTTAAAAAAAAGCCGCAACCCGATTGAAATAGTGGAAGTTCTTGGAAACGGCCGTAAAATACACAAATCAAGCATGCCGTCGTCAATAACTGCGTTGGGAGCTATGTAAGCATTGTTGCCATATTGCCCGGAATTGGCAAAAGTTACAAGAAAAGCCTTTAACCTGATCTTTTTGTGGCTTGTTTTCAAAATATAGCTTTTCGGCGAATAATTAATGTATTGATGGATGGTGGCCCTCACATAACTTAGCATTCCCCGCCTGCTGTCACGCGAAAACTTCTTGCCCACAGAGGCATCAAAACCTGTTCCACAGGTGCAAAAGAAATACCTTCCATTTACCCGGCCGGCATCTATTTTTTGAACACGGTGATTCATAATCAGCTGAAGAGCCTCGGGCACCTGCAGCGGAATACCCAGATGCCGGGCAAGGCCATTCCCCGATCCAGCCGGGATGATCCCCAGCGTGCACTGCGTTTTTACAAGGGCGGAAGCAACCTCATTCACCGTTCCATCTCCTCCGACCGCAATAATGGTGGTTATTCCATCGTTTGCCTTTTCCCTGGCAATATCAAAGGCGTGGCCCGGATACTCGGTAAAGATGATCTCTGTTGGGATCTCCCTGGGTACATGATGCCGGATATTTTCCAGGATAAAATCTTTTTGCCTTGTACCGGCAATTGGATTGACAATGAAAACAACACTGCCTTCGGGTTGCATGGATCGGTAAATTTGAATCATAGGAAACGCGGATGAAAATTAATCAATTTTGCCCGACATATGTTCGATTTATTCTAAATTTACGCACCGTTAATACAAATCCACGTAAGAGCCATGCCTAATCGCTGTTGTTATTTTCTTTTTTTCTTATGCAGTGCCTTCATGCTAAGTCAAAATGTGCATGGCCAGCCCGGAGGTAAAGCATTTCAATTCCTGGAAGTTACCAATTCGGCCAGGGTGGCGGCACTGGGGGGTGATGCGGTGGCGATGCACGACAATGATCTTGACCTGCCTTATCACAACCCCGCAATGCTTAATGCGGAGATGCGCCACGATATCGTCCTTAATTATGTGAATTACTTTGCCGGTGTGAATTATGGATATGCCTCCGCTGCCACGGCCCTTAAAAAAGGGACTATTGCAGCCGGCATACATTATCTTAATTATGGCAAATTCCAGGGAGCCGATGAAAACGGCACTCTGACCAATACGTTCAAGGCAGCGGATTATTCAGTTAATGTACTTTATTCAAGGCCTCTCGATTCCCTTTTCACAATCGGGCTTACCATGAAAACCATTTTTTCGGATCTCGAAAGCTATAGTTCCTCCGCACTCGCCGTAGATGTCGGCATCATGTACCATAATTCCGCTTCCCGGTTCAGCGCGGGCCTGGTTTTCCGCAATGCCGGCTTCCAGATGAAAACTTATTATCCCAACAGCGGGCATGAACCATTGCCATTCGAAATTGCCCTGGGCGTTTCTCAATCACTCAAATATGCCCCCCTTACCTTTTTTATTATGGCGGACCACCTTGAAAAATGGGATCTCCGGTATACAACAAATGCTGAAAAGGAAAAAGAAGAAGATCCCCTTAACGGATCTTCCTCCAAAAAACAGGGCTTTGACCTGGCTTTTGATAAATTGATGCGGCACATGGTTATCGGCACCGAAATAAAACTGGGAAAGAACATATGGGTGCGGGCCGGGTATAACTATCGCCGCCGACAGGAACTAAAAATTGATACAAGGCCCGGCATGGTTGGCTTTTCATGGGGATTGGGAGTAAAAATCTCAAAATTCAAGATAAGTTATGGCCATCCTACCTACCACCTTGCCGGCGGTGGAAATTACTTTTCATTCAGCATGAATCTTGATGAATTAAGCAAAAAGTTCTGAGGATGCAACAAAGCGATCAGACTATCATTGCCATTGACGGGTATTCTTCGTGCGGAAAAAGCACGTTTGCCCGGATGATTGCACATGAGCTGAATTTCGTATACATCGACAGCGGGGCAATGTACCGGGCCGTGGCCCTTTATTGCATTGAAAATGGCCTGCTTTCAGGCAGCCGGGTTGACCTTCCCCGTTTGCAGCATGCACTGCCCGGCATCCAAATCCGTTTCAGCATCAATGAAGCGGACGGACGTCAGCAAACCTGGCTGAACGGCGTTAATATCGAAGAAAAGATAAGGGGCATCGAAGTTTCTTCCGTGGTAAGCAGCATAAGCCAGATCGGCGATGTAAGAACCAAAATGGTTGCCCTGCAGCGAAAAATCGGGGAATCGGGGAAAGTAGTCATGGACGGGCGGGATATCGGCACCGTTGTTTTTCCCCAGGCCATTCTTAAAATATTTATGACAGCTGATCCCGATGTTAGGGCAAAACGGAGATACGATGAGTTGATCCAAAAAGGGGTGCATGTTGAATTGAATGAAATTGCGGACAATATCAGGATGCGCGACCGCGAAGATGAAAACCGCCCTGTCAGTCCGCTACGCAGGGCAAACGATGCCGTGATTCTTGATAATAGTTTTATGACCGTTGCGGAACAAATGGAATGGTTCCGGCAAAAATGGGAAGCCCTGCATGAAGAAAATTCACGTTGAAATAGATCCCGATGCCGGATTCTGTTTCGGGGTTACAAGGGTGGTTAAAAAGGCGGAAGAAATAATCAGCCGGTACGGCAGGCTATACTGCCTGGGTGAGATCGTCCATAACCAGAAGGAAATTGAAAGGCTCGAAGGAATAGGGCTACAAACAATCACGAACGAAGAATTTCTTAAATTATCCAATTGCCGGGTACTTATACGGGCTCATGGTGAACCTCCTGAAACCTACGAGTATGCCCGAAATAATAATATTGAGCTGGTGGATGGCACCTGTCCTATTGTGCTCAGACTCCAAAGCCGGATAAAAAAGGACTTCGCGGATCAGAATGGCTCCGGGGCACAGATCATCATCTTTGGCAAAAAGGATCATGCTGAAGTAAGAGGGTTGGCGGGTCAGACGAATTACCAGACTGTGATCATGGAATCAGAAGATGACCTCGAAAAAATAGACTTTGCACGCCCGGTGCATTTATATGCCCAAACCACAATGAGCCCCGACAAATACAGGCACCTGAAAGAACGGATCATCGGTCGGGCTGAACAGGCCGGACTTGAATCTGCCTCGGTAAAATGCACCCAGTCCATTTGCGGACAGGTATCCGGAAGAGTTCCGAAACTAAAGGAATTCTGTATGAGCCATGACCTGATCCTCTTTGTCAGCTATGTTCAGAGTTCGAATGGGAAATTGCTCTTTGCCCAGTGTAAGTCCGTGAACGCCAATTCCTGGTTCGTTTCTCAAACAAAGGAGATTAAGCCCGAGTGGTTTACAAACGTAAGACATATTGGAATTACCGGGGCAACCTCCACGCCGAGGTGGTTGCTTGAAGAATTTGAAGCGCATATCGCCTCAATTTAACCCGTAAAACAGGGTATAAAAGAAGGTCCGGACTTCGCATCACCGGATAAATAATTAATTTTGAAGCCTCTCAACAATTGAATACTTGCATGGAAGAAATAAAAAGAATCGGCGTTCTGACCTCAGGAGGAGACGCCCCCGGGATGAATGCTGCCATCAGGGCCGTCGTTCGTGCCGGCGTTCACTATGGACTTGAAGTGTATGGCATACGACGAGGCTACCAGGGGATGATTGAAGGAGATTTAATTCCCCTTGATTCACCGGCTGTAAGCGGAACCATTCAAAAGGGTGGAACCATCCTTCAGACCGCCCGCTGCAAGGAATTTATGACCTATGAGGGACGTAAGAAGGCTTACGATCGCCTTGTAACCTTCGGCATCCATGCGGTAATCGTTATAGGAGGTGACGGATCCTTCACCGGCGCCAGCATCATGTCAAAAGAATTTAATATTCCATTTATCGGTATTCCCGGAACAATTGATAATGACCTCTATGGAACCGACTATACTATAGGATATGATACAGCGGTCAATACAGTGGTGGAGGCCGTGGATAAAATCCGTGATACGGCCAGTTCGCACGGGAGGATATTTTTTGTAGAAGTGATGGGCAAAGAAGCCGGGTATGTTGCCTTGCAAAGCGGCATAGCCTGTGGGGCCGAAGGCATCCTGGTACCCGAAGAAAAGGGACAGGTAGACAAACTTAAAATATACCTGGATACCCGTGGACGGCTTAAAAAATCGAGCATCATCCTGGTTGCAGAAGGTGAAGAATACGGCGGGGCAATCGGAATTGCTAAAGTTTTCAAAGAAAAATTTCCCGAATTCGATATCCGCACAACCATTCTGGGCCATATTCAGCGTGGGGGTTCGCCCTCTGCATTCGACCGGGTTACGGCCAGCCGCATGGGGGTTGCTGCTATTGAAGCCCTGCTCGACGATCAGAAAAGCATTATGATTGGCATGGTAAACAATGAAATGGTACATGTACCCTTAAATAAAACCGTGAAGCTGCATAAAGATATTGACCACAAGTTGCTGGGATTGACGGAAATATTAATTTAATGAACCACTATGCGGATGTTATCCTTCCCCTCCCCGTTCCAGGCATGTTTACATACCAGGTGGATGATGGGGATATAGACCGGGCAAAAACCGGGATGAGGGTAACTGTGCAGTTTGGAAAAAGAAAAATCTATACTGCCCTTATCCGAAGGCTGCACGATGCTAAGCCCTCCTCCTACAAGGTCAAGCATATATTGTCCCTGCTCGATGACGAACCGGTTGTAAACGAGCGGCAATTTCTTCTCTGGGAATGGATCAGTGATTATTACATGTGCACACTCGGCGAGGTTTTTAAAGCTGCCCTGCCGTCGGGTTTGAAACTTGAGAGCGAAACCCGGGTAATGGCCATCGAGCCGGCTGCTGAAATTCCCGGATTAAAGGAAAGTGAATCCTTGCTCTGGCAGGTAATAACAAAACATCCCGGGATCAGGGTTTCTGAATTGCAAAAAGGCTCAGACAGGGTGGACATAACCCCGGTGTTGAAATCACTCATGGACAAAAATCTGATTATTCTTGAAGAGAAAATCACCCGGAAACGAAATTCCAAAAAGCCCGGGCAAGCCAAAAACCGGGAACCTGAAGACCTGAAGCTCGCATTGCTCAGCCAGGCCCAGCAGAAGGCAATCGATGAAATACGCATAGCCTTTACACATACCGACGTCGCCCTGCTTCATGGCATTACGTCGAGCGGCAAAACAGAAATTTACATCCACCTTATCAGTGATGCGATCAGTCAGGGGAAACAGGTGCTATACCTGTTGCCTGAAATTGCGCTTACTGCCCAGATTATTACCCGGTTACGGTCTGCCTTCGGCCAGGAAGTGGCCGTATATCATTCGCGGTTTACGGATCGTGAACGGCTGGAAACATGGAAAAAATTGCTGCAAGCCGATGCCGGCAGCGGAATCCGCATTGTGCTGGGTGCCCGTTCAGCTGTATTCTTGCCTTTCAGGGAAGCCGGGCTTGTCATTATTGATGAGGAACACGAGAATACCTATAAGCAGTTTGATCCTGCCCCCCGATATCATGCACGGGACACGGCCATAATGCTCGCCCGGTTTCATGGGGCCAAGGTACTCCTGGGTACTGCCACACCTTCCGTAGAAACGTATTTTAACTGCGAAAACAACAAATATTCACTGATTGAACTGACAGACCGTTACAGGGATATGCAATTGCCTGATATACATGTTGTGAATACGAGGGAATTAAGACGCAAAAAACGGATGCAATCCCATTTTTCACCCCTGCTTCTCGACAATATCGCGGAAGCTTTGAAAAATAAGGAGCAGATCATCCTTTTCCAGAACAGGCGTGGTTTTTCACTTTTTCTTGAATGCGCACAGTGCGGTGAAATACCCCGATGCCGGCATTGCGATGTCAGCCTTACCTACCATAAAATGAGCAACCGCCTCACCTGCCATTATTGCGGTTATGGCATCCCGGTTCCAAAGGCATGCCCTTCTTGCGGCAGTACTGAATTAAAAATGCAGGGTTTCGGTACGGAAAAAATTGAAGAAGAAATTGCCATTTTCTTTCCTGAAGCACGCGTTGCCCGAATGGATCTTGATTCTACCCGTAAAAGACAGTCGTTTGAAAAACTCATCGCATCGTTTGAATTAAGGGAATCGGATATCCTGGTGGGAACCCAGATGGTATCCAAGGGACTTGATTTCGATCATGTAAAGCTGGTAGGCATTGTAAATGCAGATACCATGCTGAATTATCCCGACTTCAGGGCACATGAGCGCAGTTTTCAGCTGATGGCCCAGGTTGCCGGTCGTGCCGGCCGTAAGACAAACCGGGGAATGGTGATCATTCAGACTTCCGATGACAAAAACCCGGTCATCCGGCAAGTGGTGCGGAATGACTTTACAGGTATGTACAAGTCCCAGCTCGAAGAACGCAAAAAGTTCCTGTATCCTCCCTTCTGCCGGTTGCTTGAGATAACGCTGAAGCACAGGGATAAGGAAGTACTCGATAAAGCGTCTGACTTCCTGGCAGGGAGACTTAAACAAATCATTACAGATACCATTCTTGGACCGGAATATCCTCTTGTGAGCCGCATACAGAATCTGAACCTGAAAAACCTGCTTGTGAAAATCGGCAGAGGAAGGCCGCTTCCGTTGGTTAAAAAAGGAATTCTTTTTGCTATCCATGAATTAACAGAACATCCGATGTTCCGTACAGTGATAGCAGTGATTGACGTAGACCCCTGCTGAACCGGCCCCGTTCGGCTCAGGTTCCGTTCGGCTTAGGCTCCGTTCGGCTTAGGCTCCAGCCTAAGCCGTATTATCTCCGTTCGGCTTAGGCTCCAGCCTAAGCCGTATTATCTCCGTTCGGCTCAGGCTCCAGCCTAAGCCGTATTATCCCGAAGATTTATAATTAATCCCCTATCCGCGCAACCTTTCCACGCTTAATTCCCTCCTTTGAGTGTAGGTGATCGGTGATCGGTAAATCTGAAAACTATAACATCCAAATACTATGAAAAAACTACTCTTCTTTGCCACTGCCCTGCTTTTTCTGTCGTTTTTTATGATCCGTTGTGCCAAGGATGCTCCTGAACCGGTTAAGACTGATCGCACGGATAAAGACTATCTAAGTATGGCAGACGGAATTACCGGGGGATACTCCGGTGGCGGATCATCAACGGGTGTCAGCGATTCAACATATCACGATTCAGTACCGGCCGGGCAGATTACTGCGGCAGAATGGAATGATTTGGTTAACTGGGACTTCTGGCTTAACCTGGGACAAAATGAAGAGTTCAACCAGGCAAAGGAAAGCTGGAAGTTTTTCCCGCAAAACCGTTATTCTTTTTTTGTAAAGGATCAAAACAATAATCCATTAACCGATTGTGCCGTATGGCTTCGCAACAAAAACGGAGATGAAATATGGAAGGCACGGACTGACAATGAAGGAAAGGCTGAACTCTGGCTCAACCTGAACGGCCACACAGATGAAGAACCCCAGGCAGCTGTGAGTTACGGAAGTCAGCAGATTGTAGTGGTCAATCCGATTGAAGCTGCGCAGGGCATTAATGAAGTGACCCTGCATACAGAGTCGGTTTTTGAAAATAAGGCTGATGTTTTATTTGTGGTGGATGCCACCGGTTCAATGGGGGATGAAATCGAGTACCTGAAATCCGAACTCATGGATGTTACCCGTCGGGTCAAAGAAGTAAACAGCGTCATCGCCCTGCGGACGGGCGCTGTGTTTTATCGCGATGAAGGGGATGAATACATTACAAGGGTATCTCCGCTCTCCTCCTCCATATCCGGCACAATGCAGTTCATTAAAGATCAGCATGCCGGTGGCGGCGGCGATTATGAAGAAGCCGTGCATACCGCGTTACGTACTGCCGTTACTCAGCTGAACTGGAGCGAACATGCCCGTGCCAGGCTGCTGTTCCTTGTACTGGATGCCCCTGCGCACCAAACCGACGCCATAGTAAATGATTTGAATGCCATCATTAAAATGGCCGCTGAAAAGGGCATTAAAATAATTCCGGTATCCGCCAGCGGCGTCAATAAAAATGCAGAGTTTCTTTTTCGCTTTTTTGCCGTCGCCACTAATGGAACCTATGTTTTCATAACCAACAACAGCGGGATTGGCGGGGACCATATCGAAGCCACTGTAGGTGAATATGAAGTGGAATTGCTGAATGACCTTATTGTACGTGTCATCAATCAGTACACGAAATAAATCCCGTTCTTTTTCTCTCGCTGATCCCTGCGGGTTCTTTCTCCCGCTGATCTCGCCAGTCTCGCTGATTATTTGCTTAGCGCCTCAGTGGCACCGCGGGCATTCAATCAGCGAGATCAGCGAGAACCTTTTTTCAGGATTTGCGGTAATTCTTATTTCAATCTTCTCACGGCCTCTTTCACTACTTCCCTGAAATATCCCTCGTCTTTCAGTTTTTCATCCTGAAATTCCCACGCTGCTATAAAGGCATATTCAGTTGGTTTATCGGTGAACAACGCAAGGGAAACCAGGTGGGTGTTTATTACCCCCGATCCGTTTAGCGGTGCTTCCCAATAACGTTTAAATTCCGCAGCAGGAATGATCACGGCCATCCCAAGCAACTCACCGTTCATGGTTTGTTTTCCCCAGGTTGACATAGCTTTGCGTGATCCGATATCGCTGTATTCAGCTTTTAAGTCATGCATATCCACTATCCCTGTTACCAATGCTTCATCCCCTTTCAGGTCATTTACCCATACACTGCTTCTGTAAAAGTTGTCCCCTGCGTAAATTGAAATCCGGTGCTTTACTGAATATAGACGGGCGCCCGCCGGAACATTCTTATAGGTAAGTTCAAAAACTGTCCTAACCGGCCCCTGGCTGATCAACCGGAATCGGCCTTCTTCACAAGGACCTACCCTGTAGAGTGAATCTCCAACGCCAATAGCAATTGCACCGGCTCCCAGCGAATTTCCCACTTTCAGAATGTCCATTCCCCAGTCGGCCATCTCATGGTAATTCCTGCCTCCCAGGCCCACACTGTCGAGGATCATTTCATGCGTTTTTTTCCCGTAAATGTCAATGCCGTTTCGGGCATCATAATAATTTCTGAATCCGACGATATCATTTTCCCAGGCCGGTCCTTCCATCTGGTAAACCGGTGCTGTAAATTTCGTATCATTGGTTTTCATCCGGAGATCACCCCATGCAGTATCAAAGGGCTCAGTAACCCTGTTAAAGCGCAGGTGGGTGCGCATATTGAAAACAGGATATGCTGCGGCCTCTGTGGGTTCAAAAATGAGCTTTCTTGACTCTCCTGTACCCAGATCACAAAGGAAGGCCAGTTCGTCCCACTTGCCGTCTCCATCCATATCATCGCATTGTGAGGGGATTAATTGTCCCTGCTGATCCTTTACAATAACCGGCAATCCAGTGGTTGTATCCGCCAAATAACGGTTCACTTCTTTTCGGGTTAATACCGTGGCCAGGTCCGTGACTGCCTTATTGTCAGGGCTACTTACCGTAAAGAATTCTTTTGACTGGCACGCTGAAAGCAAAACCAGCAATAAAAAGAAGGGTACTTTCATAAATTTATTGATTTATTGATTTATTGATTTGTTGATCTGATGATTTGAAGATTTGAAGATTTGGAAATAGAGTTTAACGATAACAATTGGCGAAACACCAGCCGCGTCAGCCACATATTCAAATTTTCAAATTAACTAAGTTACTTGTTAATCGTCCCTGCTTAATACGGACAGATATTCCCTAAAGGGATTTTTCCTGCTCGTCCCTCGTCACTCGTCACTAACATCATTCTCCCCTTTCACATATCCAAAATTTGCCAGAATCCCCCCATCTACATACAAAATATGGCCGTTCACAAAATCACTGGCCTTTGATGAAAGGAAAAGGGCGGCATTGGCCACATCTTCGGGCTCTCCCCAACGGCCTGCCGGTGTACGGGTCATTACAAGGTCATTGAAAGGATGTCCGTTTTCCCGTATAGGAGCGGTTTGTGCTGTGGCTATATAGCCCGGACCAATCCCGTTAATCTGAATATTATATCTGGCCCATTCGCAGGTCATGCTGGCTGTCAGCAATTTCAGCCCCCCCTTGGCCGAGGCATAGGCCGAAACTGTATTCCTGCCATAAATGCTCATCATGGAACACATGTTGATAATCTTGCCGCTTCGCCTTGAAATCATGCCGGGAACAACCCTTTTAGACACTATCAGCGGAGCCACCAGATCCACATCCAAAACCTGTTTGAAATCGGATATTGCCATATTCAATATGGGAATCCTTTTGATGATCCCTGCATTGTTTACAAGAATATCCACATTCCCAAACTTGCTTTCGATCAGTGAGATTCCCCTGTCTACATCCTCTTCATCCGTAACATCAAAAACCAGGGTGAATACCTTGAGCCTTTCCTTTTCAAATGCTGCATGGCAGGCATCAAGTTTGTCCTCACTCCGGTCATTTACGCACACCCGTGCGCCTGCTTTCGCCAGGATCAGCCCGATGGCCAGTCCGATTCCATGAGTCCCTCCTGTAACAAGGGCTACCCTGCCTTTCAAATCAAACAAATCTTTCATCGTTAAAATCTACTTTAGTTCAATGGGCTTTCGGATGTCCATGTCTCCATAATCCAGGTTCTCACCGGTCATTCCCCAAATGAATGAATATGCAGAGGTTCCGGCAGCGCTGTGTATGCTCCAGGAAGGGGAGATTACAGCTTGTTCATTTACCATCCATATATGCCTGGTTTCATCGGGTTCTCCCATAAAATGACAGATAGCCTGGTTTCCGGGAACCTCAAAATAAAAGTACGCTTCCATTCTGCGGCTGTGTGTGTGCGGTGGCATTGTATTCCACACACTGCCTTCATGAAGGGTAGTGAGACCCATCTGCAGTCCGCAGGTTTCAACTACACTGTTTATCAGTAATTTGTTAATCGTTCTGTGATTGGCGGAAGACGGACTGCCCATAACAACAATTTCCGCGTCCTGCCCTGTGACTTTTTTTGAAGGATATGTGTGGTGCGCCGGTGCCGAATTAATGTATAGCCGGGCAGGTTTGTGACGATCAATAGAATCGAAGGATACATCCGCCACTCCTTTCCCAATATACAACGCATCCTTAAAACCCAATCGGTAGCTTACTCCGCCTGCCACCACTTCGGCTTCACCACCCACATTGATTATGCCCATCTCTCTCCTGTGCAGGAATTGAGGCGCCTTCAGGGCATCAAAAGTTTCCAGCATGAGGGGTGCATGTACCGGCATGACTCCTCCCACGATGAACCGGTCATACATGCTGTAGGTAAGGCAAATTTCGCCCGGAATAAATATATTTTCAACAAGAAATTCTTTTCTTATCCTGGCCGTATCGTATCCCTTAAAATCCTCCGGATGATGGGAATATCTCAGTTCTATTTTCATAATCAGTTGATTGTTGATGGTTGATTATTTCCGTGGGTTGTCACCCACGGTTATTGAGATCTGACCTCTTCGAGGTCCTATAGGAACAGAACGGAATGACTGCATATTTGTGCGATTTCAGCTTCATAAACCTTCCATCCCATTAGCACATTAGCACATTAGCACATTAACTTTTATCTTTTAGTTTTTAGTTTTTAGTTTATATATCTCCGCACCGGCCATTAAAAATGCTCCCACACCATATACTTCTGTCATATCCGGGGTAACTTTCTTGGGATTTTCACCAATGGGTTGTATCCATCCCACCTTACCATCGGGCAATACGGCCTTCTGCATGGCATTCCATCCTTTTATGACTGCGGGAAGGTAGGCTTTTCGATCGAGATATCCGTTATTGATCCCCCATACCAGTCCATACATGAAAAAGCCGGTGGCACTCATTTCGGGATTGGGAAAACTGGCGGGATCCAGCAGACTGGCATGCCAGTATCCGCTTGTATCCTGCAGGGACAGGATCTTAGCGGCCATATCCCGATACAGGTTTACAAAATACGCCGTCTGATTATAATTTTCCGGCAATTCACGAATGATCACCGGTAACCCGGCAAATACCCATCCATTGCCCCTTCCCCAAAACATTTTGGCCCCATTGGCTTCCGTGGTGTCAAAATACCTTGAATCACGAAAAAATAGATGATCGGGCGGACTATAGAGATAATCAGTCGCAGCCTTATACTCCTTCACCATAAAATCGAGATAATTCCTGTTCCCGGTGACACTGGCCATTTTTGCCCAAACGGTCGGCCCCATGAAAAGGGCATCACACCATGACCATCTTTCGGTAGCCCAGGATGTATCGGTAAACACAAATTTCAGACCAACAGTTGACGGATCAGCCATTATCTGGTCAAAATAAGCTTTCATGGGCGCAATCATTTCGGGCTGCCTGTACTTCCGGTATAATTCCACATACATCTGACCTATGCAATAATCGTCAGCAAAGTAGCGACGTGAAGGATTATTGGTTTGATTGTATGTCCAGTGCTGTTTTTCACCCATTTCTTTAAGCCAGCCGAAATAAGTCTCCTCTTTAGCCACTTTTGCCCATTCCGCCATTCCGGCGAAAAGGGCCCCATTTGTCCAGTCGGCTGTCGGATATTTCAAAGGCGTTTTTATCTGCCAGTCAGCCACTTTTTTTAACGTGGCATAAACATCTGATTTATTGATCTTACCTGCCTGGGAAGATACCTGACAGCAACAGCTTAGCAAAACAGCACTGATCAGGGAAAATAACACATACTTCGATTTCATTGGCCTTGTTTATGAGTTTCAAATTTAGGATATTTTTCAGTGGTTCGATCCTGAAATCATCACCAGGACTTAGCCACCGGTATAAAGAAATCCTCTTTTTTCAAATTGCATTTTTTGGCAATGGCTTTGCAATACACCAGCCTGCCCACGTTATCATTTCTTGAATCCGAACCGAACGTAAATTTCAGTCCCTGCTTTTTGGCCATCAGGATAAATTCTTCATGCGGAGTATGGGACATATCATTAATTTCAATGGCAATATTCCTTGCCTTTGCTGCCGTGATAATTTGCTGCATCCTGTCCCTGGTCCATAATGTATAATAGTCGCGGGCAATACAAACCGGCAGGAACAAGGGCCATCCGAAAATATGGATGGGTTCATTTTGGAGAATATCCAGGCAATGTTTCATGTATTTAACCATAAAGGCCTCCGTATCCTCAACATACGTATCAAAGTTCCAGATCCTCATATATTGCCCGTCTCCGTTGGGAATTGTTTGGGGATCCATCAGCACATAGTCGAGCCTGGCAAGAAGTTCACGGGAAAAGCCCTTATCCCAACCGGTGGTCATCGGTTGCATTCCGATATAAACAGGGTATTTCCGCAAATCATCCAGATAAGCCATTAAGTCTTTGTCATTTTTGATCGCCCACACAGCCGGATGTTCAACGATTCCAAATTTTACATTTCGTTCCTTTGAAAGCCGGAGGATCTGATCCATTCCGAAATTTTCCGCCCTGTGCACGTGCAGATCAATCAGGGGAAAATCATATTCTTCCGTTGTGGAACATTGGGCAAGTATGGGGGTTGCTGCGATCATACCTGCCGCCATGCCGGTGCGCTGAATAAATGTACGTCTTTTCATTGAATGCGATTTTGTTTTTGTACACCCTTCAAGGGTGGCACCCTTGAAGGGTGGTACCCTTGAAGGGTGGAATTTTCAAAATATGAACGGGACAAACATCTTGCTGCGGGTCATGTATTCACGGTATTCATCGCCAAAATAAGCTATGCATTCTTTTTCATCATAGTGCGAAGTCAGGTAAAACAGCCCGGATGATGCCAGCGAAATAAGGATCAATGCCGGCGTTGGATTTTTGAAACAAATACCCCATGTAAGGTATATCAGCGAAGCATATAAGGGATGCCTGATGTGCCTGTAAATTCCTGTATCAATGAGCTTCGTTGTTTTTTCGAACCCAAAAAGGGTTTTCTCATCCCGGGACCTGTCGATTTTGCCTTTTTGCACAAAAACGATGATTCCGGCAATTACAAGGTAACCCCCGTTGATCAGCAAAATCCAGGATATCATCTGGTGGGTGGAGAATGGGTCAATGAACCAATATTTAAAATTGCTTAATAACAGCCACAGAATGCCTTCCCAGCCGAAGAAGCGGTAGAACCCGTGATTATGCACTGAGGACAAACTGCGCCATGAAACGGCAAGGATGGGAATGCTCAGGATTGCGAATAAAATTAATTTTTCCATAGGAAGAATAACTAAACTCATTTCTGCAATTTAAATAAAACGCTAATTTTAAACAACTTTTAAATCAGATAATCCCCGTCATGAATCAAATCATTGAATGTGTCCCCAATTTCAGCGAAGGAAACGATTTGAAGCTGATCGCCAAAATCACGGCTGAAATTGAACAGGTAGAGGGAGTCAGGCTGCTGGATACGGATCCCGGGAAAGCTACCAACCGCACAGTTGTGACTTTTTTAGGTCCTCCCGGGGCGGTTTGCGAGGCGGCATTCAGGGCCGTAAAAAAGGCCGCCGAACTGATTGATATGAACAAGCATCACGGGGCACATCCCCGTTTTGGTGCTACAGATGTTTGTCCCCTTGTTCCGGTTTCCAATATCACCATGGAAGAAGTGGTAGTCTATGCCAGGGCTTTGGCCAGGCGCATCGGGGAAGAACTGCATATACCTGTTTATTGTTATGAATCCGCCGCTTTTGAGGACAAAAGGCGCAACCTGGCCAGTTGCCGGCAGGGAGAGTATGAGGGACTGCCAAAAAAAATTGCATCTGCGGAATGGAAGCCTGATTTCGGTCCTTCCTCGTGGAATGAACAGATCGCGCATACAGGAGTGACAGCAGTAGGGGCAAGAAACTTTCTGATCGCATACAATGTAAATCTGAATACCACTTCTACACGAAGGGCAAATGCAGTAGCTTATGACATCCGGGAAAAAGGGCGGGTCAAACGCGAAGGGAATCCGGTGACAGGAAAGATTATCCGGGATGCTTCCGGCGAACCGGTGTATGAACCGGGCTTGCTGAAAGCAGTAAAAGCTATTGGCTGGTATATTGAAGAATATGGAATCGCCCAGATTTCCATAAACCTGACCGACCTGTCCGTATCCCCCCTGCACAGAGTCTTTGACACTGCCTGTGAGCGGGCTGCCGTACGGGGTATGAGGGTTACTGGATCTGAACTGGTCGGAATGGTTCCTCTGGATGCCCTGCTTGAGGCAGGAAAATATTTCCTTCACAAACAGAAAAGGTCAACCGGCATTCCGGAAAAGGAAATTATCCGCATAGCTGTCAAATCATTGGGATTAGATGACCTGATGCCATTTGATCCCGACAAAAAAATCATTGAATATCTGTTGCGCGATCCTTCAGGAAAAAAGCTCGTAAACATGGACCTGAAATCCTTTGCTGAAGAAACGGCATCCGAATCACCCGCACCGGGAGGCGGATCTATAGCCGCATACATGGGTGTCCTTGGAGCATCCCTGGCAGCCATGGTGGCCAACCTGTCATCGCATAAAGCCGGTTGGGATGACCGCTGGAAGGAATTCTCCGATTGTGCCGAAAAGGCAATGGGGATACAAAAGGACCTCATAGAACTGGTAGATGAGGACACAAGGGCCTTCAACCGTGTAATGGATGCGCTGGGCATGCCCAAAGGTTCTGACACAGAGAAAGCCGCCCGCAAGCAGGCCATTCAGATGGCCACCCGGTATGCGACCGAAATTCCCCTGCAGGTTATGAAACGGACTTTCGATGCGTTTGCGCTAATCAAAGCCATGGCCGAAACCGGAAATCCGAATTCTGTCTCCGATGCCGGGGTTGCTGCTCTCGCTGCCCGCAGTGCGGTGATGGGAGCATTCCTGAATGTAAAGATAAATGCTTCGGGTTTGGAAGACAAAACTTTTGCGTCCCTGGTTCTTTCTGAAGGTCACACTCTTGAAGCTGAAACCATTCAAAGGGAAACGGAAATACTTGAAATTGTCAGCAAAAAGATTGGCGCGTAGCCGGCCGGGATATTATAAGATTCGCACAATGTCCGTTGCTTCCCGGACTGTCAGTTCTTTATTATATAAAGGACCCTGAATATTCTGAAAGCCGGTCCCTGTTTTTAACGATCCGGTATCGAGGGGACCAAATCCGATTTCTTCAATAAGTTTAGCCACTTTTGATTTGGCTCCGCTGTCATCTCCTGCCAGGGGAATAACCCGCCTTTCTGCCACAGGCAGGTCTTTATTGCCATTTTCAGCCAGGTGCTTAAACCAGATTGTATTGAATGCCTTTATGATCACCCCTCCTTTAAAATGTTTCATGACTTTTGAACTGGGAATATCATCTCCCAGGTCATAAAATGTACCATCGCTTTTATAAGGATTGGTTGTATCAACAATTATCTTTCCCTGTGCGTTATAAACCGGAAGTGAATCAATTATTCGCCAGTGTACCGATAAAACAATAAGATCGCTGAATGCAATGGCTTCATCAATATCTTTCAGAGGGTGTAACAATGGACCAAGTTCATCAACAAAGGACTGCATGGACGCCGGTCCCCTTGAATTGACCAGGGCTACTTCGTGACCTGCCTTTACGAACAAGTGTGCCAGTGTGCCACCAATATGGCCGGATCCTATTATAGATATTTTCATTTTTTAGGGGCTTAGGGGTTTAGGGGTTTAGGGGTTTGGGCTGAAACGTCTTCGTTATTGGGTGTTGGGTGTTTGATGTCGAACTCCGAAGGCTCTTGACTGCAAAACTGCACGACTGCACGACTGCACGACTATTAAACTGCAGAATTGCAGAATTGCAGAACTGTCTTCACAGAGTAGCCATATCAATTACAAATCGATACTGCACATCTCCCTTAAGCATTCTTTCATAAGCTTTGTTTACATCCCTGATATTTATAACCTCCACATCGGAAACAATTTTCTTTTCAGCACAGTAATCCAGCATTTCCTGGGTTTCAGGCAAACCGCCGATGTGTGAACCAGCCAGGCTTTTCCGTCCGGCAATCAGACTGAATCCATATATTTCTGCCGCTTTGGGGGGGGCACCAACACAAATCTGAACCCCTTCACTCTTCAAGAGGGACAGGTACAAATTATAGTCATGGGGCGCGGACACCGTATCTATTATAAAATCAAAATATCCTTTCACTTCTTTTACCCTGCCTTCATCTCCTGTAAGGACAAACTTATGAGCCCCCAGTTTTTTTGCATCTTTTTCCTTTGATAGCGATGTGCTGAGCATCGTCACTTCAGCGCCAAACGCAACGCCAAATTTCACAGCCATGTGCCCGAGTCCGCCAAGTCCGACTACACCTAATTTATGGCCTTCTCCTATCTTCCAATGCCGCAGTGGTGAATAGGTAGTGATTCCTGCACACAAAAGAGGCGCAACTGCTTCCATGGGTAGTTTTTCTGAAACGTGCAGCACAAAATCCTCCTGTACAACGATTAATTTTGAATAACCACCATAAGTAGGGGTTTTTTTATCCTGTTCAAAGCTGTTATATGTAAAGGATATCCCCCCGGTGCAATACTGTTCCAATCCATGCCTGCAATTTTCGCACTCCCGGCACGTATCAACAAGACAACCCACTCCTACCAACTCACCGATTTTGAACTTCTGAACCTGTCGACCCACCTTGCTCACCCTCCCGACTATTTCATGTCCGGGAACCATCGGGAATATTGACCCTCCCCATTCATCGCGTACCTGGTGCAGGTCGGAATGGCAAATTCCACAATACAGGATATCAATCTGTACATCTTGCGGCCTTACTTCTCTTCGTTTAAAATTCCAGGGGGTAACCGGTGATTTTGAATTTTGAGCGGCATAACCTTTGGTGTCGATCATATTTAATGCTTTCTTGATAAACACCGGTCTAATAAGTAAGTTCACGGATTTAACCCGTATTCATCCGGCATCCGGTATTCCTCATCCAGTAACCGTCATCCGGTAGCCTGCATCTAGTATCCAGTCTCCCGCATCTTCCTGAAATAATCCTCGCTGGATAAGATCTCACATCCTTTGTTACTGAATTCCAAAAGCTTTTGTTTTTTTAGCGCCGCCGATTCTGATATTGTTGCATCTTTAATCACACTTGTTTTGTAATTTCTATAGCCTCCCGCCTGCAATGTTTTTCCAATGCTGTATGCCGGATCGAGGCCTGCAAAGTATAACCGGTTAACGCCATGCTTTACTAAGATGCTATCCAATCCCGAATTCCCAAATGCATCCATTTTGTCATTCAGGATCAAATATCCGGGTACCCTTTTTAATCGCTTATCCAAAGCAATGCCCGGGCTATTCTCGGCCAATCGCTTATTAATAAGATTGATCAGGCAATTTCTGACTTCGTTCCTGACGTAGATTACCGGGATATTATACCTGACTGAAGAGTCAACCAGCCGGTTTATCCGGTCAATTAATTCGCGTGATGAGGACTTATAATATTCATTATCCGATAAATCACCGGTGGTTCCTTCCTGGATATCAAAAACAAGCAAGGCAGGCCTGTCAATAATACCGGACTTAATTTCCGTACCCAATGAAATATTATTGCTGTAATTTTTATAGCGGATCAAATTGAAAGAAAATAGTCCAATAAGAATTACAATAATAAAGGGTATCGACATCAGCACATTTCTCATAACGTGATATTAAGTGATATTTTCTATAACGTGAAAATGCCTTTATCCGTATTCGCCCCTCATTAAAGCTTCGACCGGCAATCCGGCATCCGGCATTCATCAAAGCCTGATCTATTCCTTCTTTAAAAACTCGTTCACAATTTCAGCTGTCAGTTGCGGGATTTTACTGTTCTCTTCAGCACTGCAAACTTCACCGATAAATGATCCATGAACCCCGGGAAGTACCATTAATCTCGCATTGGGAATCAGATGCGACATTTTTACAGTATGTTCGGGAGTTATCACATCCCGGTCACCCACCATCAGCAAAGTTTTCGCCCGGATAGATTGCAGCGAGGCATCGGGCCAGTCTTTGACCCGCCTCATCCTGTCCCTGTCCTTATCATGCATTACCTGCAAATGCTCCTTATCGGGCGCCACTGTCAAATAGGCTTCCTTGAGCGGGACAGGCATGTTTTCAAGGGATGCATGTTCCATTCCCCCAAAAAAGCCGGGGATAAAGCCTTCCCGCTGATAAAAGGCCGAAGCGATTATCAGCTTGTTCACTTTTTCAGGATGACGAATGGCTGCCTGCATAGCGGTATTCCCTCCATTGCTGAAACCAAAAATATCGGCTTTTTCAATTTTTAAAAAGTCCAGCAATCCGGCTACATCATCGGCATCCTGTTCGAAGGTAAGTTCGCTGTTTCTGTCGCCCGTGCGTCCGTGTGCCTGGAGTTCCGCCGCGATTACCATGCCTTGTGTGGCAAGCAAGGGTATTATATTCCCAAAAGTGGTTTCAATAGTAGAACCGCCGCCGTGTAGTAATACAAGGGGAATCCCTCCATTCCCATGAATTTCATAATACATTTTTAAGCCGTTGACAGAAGCGTACCCGCTTGAAAACCTTAATTTTGGCATGGTTGATTCAGGTTTTTTTACGTTATTGCAGCAAACCAGGGTGAGAATACCAATAACATGCACCCAAAAATTTCGTTTCATAGCCAAATATGATTCAGCTTTTATATAGGAATTAAACAACCCAAACTCAGACTTGTTTTAGATTCTGGTTGCACTCAAAGATGCCTCGGGGATCGGGTATTTTTGAATATTTGGTTACATTTATGCCCCATTTTAAGGAATTTGATATGTCATCCATCCGATATAAATTATGGTTCTCCCCTGTTTTGGCCACCCTGGTTCTATGTCTTCATTTATCCTGTAACAAAGATCAATCAGAGTCCGGTCCTGTGAAACCGCCTCCGGTTGTCCCTGTTAATTCAGATATGGAGTTCTGGTTAACAACATCCGATGGAGGAGTGCTGTTTAAAAAGCAACCTACAATTCTTGATTTTGAAGATAAGTTCAATTCAAATCCAACAATCAATATTGATACGGCGCATACATTCCAGTCAATTGATGGTTTTGGATATACGTTAACCGGGGGCAGTGCGGAACTGATCTATAGTCTGCCTGCTGAAGAGCGCACCCCCCTGCTGAAAGAGCTGTTTTTAACCGACAGCACATCCGTAGGCATAAGTTACCTGAGGATCAGCATTGGGGCCTCGGATATGAGCGCCACACCCTATACATACGATGATATGCCTTCGGGACAAACCGATATTCCGCTGGCACATTTTAATTTGAGTCCGGAAATGACCTATCTGATTCCGCTGCTTAGGGAAATAATGGCCGTTAATCCGGATATAAAGATCATGGGATCACCCTGGTCAGCGCCTGTGTGGATGAAAACCAACAACAGTTTTATTGGGGGCAGCCTGGATGTCTCATTTTACGGTGTTTATGCCCTTTATTTTGTAAAGTTCATAGAGGGTATGGCTGCAGAGGGAATTACAATAGACGCCATTACAATGCAAAATGAACCTCTCAATCCATATAACAATCCCAGCATGTCAATGTCCCCGGCACAACAGGCAGATTTTCTTAAAAATCACCTGGGGCCAGCCTTTGCAGAGGCCGGAATTCATACGAAGATCATCCTGTACGATCATAATTGCGATGTACCTTCGTATCCGCTTGACATACTTGCCGACCCCGAAGCCAGGGCTTTCGCCGATGGATCCGCGTTCCACCTTTACGGAGGTAGTATAACCGCATTGACAGAAGTCCATAATGCCTATCCTGAAAAAAATATTTATTTTACAGAACAATATACTTCATCAGGCGGTGATTTTGGAGGTGACCTGAACTGGCATCTTAAGAATCTGATTATCGGCGCTACCCGTAACTGGAGTCGCAATGTACTTGAATGGAACCTCGCCAGCAATGCCAGCCTGGGTCCGCATACATCGGGAGGTTGCAGTACATGCCTGGGAGCATTGACTGTCAATTCCGGTATTACCCGCAATGTTTCCTATTATATCATTGCCCACGCTTCTAAATTTGTGAGGCCGGGTTCTGCAAGGATTAATTCGAATATGCCCGGAAGCTTGCAGAATGTTGCATTTCAGAGACCGGATGGGAAAAAAGTACTCATCGTGCTCAATGACAGCGGAAATTCACAGACCTTTAATATCCGCTACAAGGACAAGATTGTTACCACCAGTCTGGGAGGAGGCTCAGTTGCAACTTATGTATGGTAACCCCGGATGGATTATATCTTCCTGCCGTCCTTCCACACAATACCCGGCATCATCCCGCCCTGGTTATATAAAATCTCCCTGTAGTCGGAGCATGGAAATGCGGCGAGATCGGCACGTAAACCGGGGGCAAGAGCTCCCCGGTCTGTCAGGCCAAGTGCCATGGCAGCCCTGAAAGTAATGGCTGAAAGTGTTTCAGCCATGGTCAGTTTTTCATAAACACCAATAATGGCCGCCTGCATTAACAGGTTTCCCATAGGTGCTGATCCCGGGTTCCAGTCTGATGCAATAGCCAGGGAAGCTCCGGCATCAAGAAGCCGGCGGGCAGGAGCAAATGCCGCTCCCAGTCCGATCGATGCCCCGGGCAATACAACCGGAATCACGTTGCTGTTTGCGATGAGTTTAATATCTTTTTCGGTAGACGCTTCCATGTGATCGGCACTGAGCGCACCCAGTTCCACTGCGAGACTCACACCTCCGGGGGTAAACTGGTCGGCATGCACTGTCAGTTCGAAACCCATTTCTTTGGCTTCGGTTAGGAAATACCTTGCATCATCGCGGTTAAACGCTTCCACATCCACATATATATCCACACGGCCAGCCAGCTTATTTTCTTTCACAGCCGGTAATAGTCCGGTCACCAGCAATTCAAGGAACTGAAGAGCCGAACCGTTGAAATCTTTTGGTTTTATGTGCGCAAGGCAGGTTGGGATAAGATCCGCATCCGCCAGTTTATCGGCCTCCCTGATACAAGTAAGCATCTTCTGTTCAACAGGTATATCCAGTCCGTATCCGCTTTTAATTTCAATCGTAGTGGTGCCCTGTTTAAGCAGTCGCCGGGCCCTTTCGACCGTCATTTGCGTGAGTTCTTCCAAAGCTGCCGCCCGGGTTGCAGTCACCGTATTCCATATCCCTCCTCCCTGCTGTGCGATTTCAAGGTAGGTCTTACCCGACAACCGCATGGCATAATCCTTTGCCCTCGTTCCGGACCAGCAAATATGGGTATGGGCATCAATGATGCCGGGCATGACGGTGAAGTTTCCATCCACATTCTCTACCGTGGCATTCAGGGTCTGAAGTTCCCTGAAGTCGCCAATTGCCTCGATCTTTCCGTCTTTGACAAGGATGCCGGCATTTGGTATTACCGGGAACATGTCATCCGTCAAAGGCCCTTTTACACGCAGGCTATCCATTGTGACCGCCTGCTTAAAAGGCCCCAGTAATCTGAGTTTTCCTTTCATGTTATAAGTCAAGGTTGAATTTTTTCCGATTATCCTGCGCCACTTCGTATCCTGCATCCGCATGCCTGAAAATACCCATGGCAGGGTCATTATGCAGCACCCTCTGCAGGCAGGCAGCGGCCCTTTTCGTGCCGTCGGCAACCACTACCATCCCCGCATGCTGTGAGTATCCTATCCCCACGCCACCTCCATGATGAAATGATACCCAGGTTGCGCCGCCGGCTGTATTCGACATCAGGTTGAGCAGCGGCCAGTCTGAAATCGAATCACTGCCGTCTTTCATTCCTTCTGTTTCCCGATAGGGAGAAGCCACGGAACCGCAATCGAGATGATCACGTCCGATCACAATGGGAGCCTTTACTTTCCCCGATTTAACCAGCTGGTTGAAGATAAGCCCTGCCTTTTCGCGTTCCCCCATGCCAAGCCAGCAAATTCTTGCGGGCAGGCCCTGGCATGATATCCTTTTTTCAGCTTCTTTCAGCCATTTGATCATGCCCGTATTGTGTGGAAATGCTTCTATTAAGGCATCGTCTGTGACAAGAATATCCTCGGGTTCTCCCGATAAGGCGACCCAGCGGAAAGGACCCATGCCTTCGCAGAAAAGCGGCCTGATAAATTCAGGAACGAATCCCTGGTAATCATAAGCATTAACCTCTCCTCCCTGTTTGGCGAATTCACGCAGGTTATTTCCGTAGTCAAAAACGACGCTTCCTCTTTTTTTCATTTCCAGCATGAAACCCACATGTCGCGCCATACTTTTCAGTGATCTGGTCCTGTATTCAGCAGGGTTTTCCCTTCTTAGCATCAAAGCTTTTTCCATGGGTATACCGGCCGGCACATACCCGTTCAGTGGATCGTGTGCAGATGTCTGATCGGTAACAACGTCCGGGATAAGCCCTTCTTTCAGCATTTCTTCAAGAACATCACCTATATTCCCTACAAGCCCCACCGATAAAGGAGCTTTCCTGTCAAGTGACTCGCGGATCCAGTGTTTTGCCTCCGCATAACTATCCGTCATCTTATCGATATACCGGGTCGCGAGCCTCTTTTTGATCCTTTCCGGATCCACATCAACCCCGAGGAATGAATATCCTGCCATTGTAGCGGCTAATGGCTGTGCACCCCCCATTCCTCCCAATCCGCCCGAAACAAGAAGTTTACCGCGTGTTTTGTCATCAAAATATTTCCGGCCGCATTCAGCAAAGGTTTCATACGTGCCCTGGAGAATGCCCTGGGAGCCAATGTAAATCCAGCTGCCGGCCGTCATCTGTCCATACATGATCAGGCCACGGGCCTTCAGTTGTTCAAAATATTCCCAGTTTGCCCAGGCAGGCACCAGGTTGCTGTTGGCAATTAAAACCCGGGGAGCTTCAGGATGTGAGCGGATAATGCCCACCGGTTTCCCCGACTGAATAAGAAGGCTCTGGTCCTCACGCAGGGTAAGCAGGCAGCGAATAATTTCTTTCACTGCTTCCGGATTGCGGGCTGCCTGTCCCGTACCTCCATAAACGATCAGTTCATCGGGATTTTCAGCGACGCCAGAATTCAGGTTATTGAGCAACATGCGGAGCGGAGCTTCCGTTTGCCATGATAGGGCATTTAGTTTGTTGCCTACCGGTGACTTGTAATTGGGATGTCTGGCATATGCCTCAATAAATTCCGAATACTTCATGTGTTTCGTTTTTAAATTCCATTTTGTTTTCCCGCGCGGCTGAAGAGGTGACCGACGTAAGTTCATGCTGCTGCACCATGCGGATTGCGGAAGCGATATAATCACCCAGGTATACATCCTGATCGATATGGGGTATTGATTTCCGGATGTGTTCGTGGCTTGCATTGATCAGCGGACCCGATTTGAGCGGCTTTCTGAAATCAAATCCCTGTGCCGCACAGAACAACTCAATGCCAAGGATCTTTTCGAGGTTGCCGGCAATTTGAAGGGCCTTTCGTGCACTGATGGATCCCATGCTTACATGGTCCTCCTGTCCCAGGGAAGTGGGAATGCTATCGGCGCTGGCTGGAAAACACAGGGATTTATTTTCGCTTACAAGCGCAGCGGTCGTATATTGCGGGATCATGAAACCAGAGTTCAATCCGGTTTCTTTCATCAACAATTTGGGCAGTCCCTCAATCGTATCCATCAGGGAAAGGTAGATGCGGCGATCGGCAATGTTGCCTAATTCTGCGGTTGCCAGTGCCGCATAATCGAGCGGAAGGGCCAGCAGCTGGCCATGAAAATTGCCCCCGCTGATGGATTTTTCGCTGCTGAAAACAATAGGATTGTCGGTAACGGAATTCAATTCCGTGATCAGCAATTGTTTCAAATGAAGGAATGCATTTCTTGAAGCGCCATGCACCTGGGGAATGCAGCGAAGAGAATAAGGATCCTGTACCCGGCTGCAATTCCGGTGCGATTCTACGATTTCCGAATTGCCGATCAGGGTACGGATTCTTTCTGCAACATACTGACTGCCCTCATAGGGCCGCAGAGCATGCAAGGCGGGATCAAAAGCTTTCATGGAACCCAGCATTGCCTCGAGGTTCATGGCGGCAATTATATCGGCATGGTCAAGGCAATTCTGCAAACGTTCGATGAGCTGCACGGCATGGGCGGCTATAAACTGTGTGCCATTGATCAGGGCGAGTCCCTCCTTCGGGCCCAGTTCAAGGGGAGCAAGGCCAGCTGAGGCCAGAAACACATTCCCGGGAACGGTACGTCCATGATCAATCACCCTGCCATACCCGATCAGAGGCAGAAACAAGTGAGCCAGCGGCGCCAGGTCACCCGAAGCTCCAACCGACCCCTGGGACGGGACACAGGGAATAGCATCATTATCAATATGCCAGCAGATACGGTTGATGGTTGCCAGTGAAATACCGGAATATCCCATGGCGAGAGAGTGAACTTTAAGGATAAGCATCATCCGGCTTATTTCGGCCGGGATATCGTCACCCACTCCCACGGCGTGACTAAGCAACAGGTTATGCTGCAAGCGGCGGGTATCTTCATCCGAGATGAGGGTGGTACATAAAGGACCAAACCCCGTATTTATACCATAAACAATCTTTTTCTCCGCCACGATCTGATCTACATCGGCCCGATTGCGCTGAATCTGTGCAGCCGTTCCGGGTGTAATCACCGCACGTACTTTTCCCCTGCAGATATCCAGGGCCACTCCGGGAGTGAGCTTGTCAATTCCGTACCGGAACATTGTCATAACCTCTTTTAGTAAAATTAGTTTTTTTTCCTGCAAACCCGCACGCATTAATCTCGCTGATCTGGTGACTTATCTCTCGCTGATCGCGCTGATCCCGCAGATTAATTTTTTGTTCGCATCGCGGCGAATATAATATCTGCGAGATCAGCGGGATCAGCGAGAAAAAAGGCGAATTCAGCGAGATCTGCGAGAAATTCTTTTCAGAGATAAAAATACTGAGCAATTTTTCCATAAAAAATGACTTTCTCCTGCAAATGGCTTTTCCACTTCCTGCGAAATATCATGTTCCGGCATGGTCAAAGTCACTAACTTTTCCCTCCATTTCATGTTACTTTGAATTAAATACTTATCAAACTAAATTTTATGGCTACTAAGAATGTAATTATCATTGGTGCTGCAGGAAGAGATTTTCACAATTTTAATACCTGTTTCAGGGATAATTCCGATTACAGGGTGGTTGCCTTCACGGCAGCCCAGATTCCGGATATTGCCGGCCGGAAATATCCGGTTGAACTGGCAGGAAATCTTTATCCCGATGGCATTCCCATTTATGTTGAATCAGACCTCGAGAAGCTGATCAAGGAATTGAAAGTGGATGAATGTGTATTTTCATATAGCGATATTCCCTATTCCCGGGTAATGCATATTGGGGCCCGTGTAAATGCTGCAGGAGCTGATTTCACTCTTCTTGGCACCGGAAAAAGCATGCTGCCAAGCAACAAGCCCGTTATTGCAGTCGGAGCCGTCCGTACAGGTTGCGGAAAGTCCCAGACATCCCGCCGTGTAATCGAAATCCTGATGAAAATGGGGTTAAAGGTGGTTGCCGTAAGACATCCGATGCCCTATGGAAACCTGGTGGAACAAAAAGTGCAGCGCTATGCCACACTCAACGACCTTGTAAAACACAAATGCACCATTGAGGAAATGGAGGAATACGAACCCCATGTTTCAAGGGGAAATGTAATATACGCAGGCGTTGATTACCAGGCAATTCTTACAGCTGCCGAAAAAGATCCGGATGGCTGTGACGTAATCCTTTGGGATGGGGGCAATAATGATTTTCCTTTTTACAAAGCCGACCTTACCATTACTGTAACTGACCCGCACAGGGCCGGTCATGAATTATCCTATTACCCGGGTGAAGTTACCCTGCGTCTTGCTGATGTGGTGGTTATCAACAAAATCGATACTTCGTCCCCTGAAAATATCCAGACTGTTCGTGAAAACATCCTGAGCGTGAATCCGAAAGCCATCGTTGTAGATGCCGCTTCACCTCTTACTATTGATAAACCCGAGCTAATCCGGGGCAAAGCCTGCCTCGCCATTGAAGATGGCCCGACTCTCACCCACGGTGAAATGAAAATCGGCGCCGCAACGGTAGCCGCAATGAAATGGGGTGCCAGCAAACTGGTTGATCCGCGTGAGTATGCTGTAGGACGCATTAAGGATACTTTTAAAACCTACCCCGGCATCGGAACTTTGTTGCCTGCCATGGGATATGGAAAAGAACAAGTTGCCGACCTCGAAAAGACGATCAATTCAACTCCGTGCGATGTGGTTGTCATCGGTACCCCGATTGATCTCAACCGCATTGTTAAAATCAATAAACCTTCTGTACAGGTAAGTTATGAGCTGCAGGAAATTGGAACGCCCAATCTGCAGATGGTACTGGATGAGTTTGTTACCCGGATGAAAATCGGGAAGAAGTAAGTAGAGAGTAAGAATAAAATCAAACAAGGAACGCTGTGGAATTTTACCGGTGTTCCTTGTTGGTTTTTAGGGGCTTAGGGGCTTGGGGGCTTAGGGGCTTAGGGACTTAGGGGCTTAGGGTCGTTAAGCTCTGTGAACTTCCAGAAGCAAAGCGCCTCCAGGTACATTTCATAACAAAAATATACCTTTTGCGGACTTTGCCCTGCCTTTTTAATCCACCATAATAACTCCTATATAACTCTTTTTAATGCACTCATTATCTGTCGGATTTCGAGGATCCCGGAGATCAGATAAATCTAAATTTTAATGCTGTTAATCGAATGCAATGAGATTTCTCCGCGACCTCTATCTTGGCGCGCTTTGCGAATAAACTCCGCGGGCTTCGCGTTAAAAATTTGGGGTACCTCTTTTAATCAGTTCTTTCCATAGTTATCTGTTTCTGAGGTTGGAGGGACACCCTCCCGAGGACTCTGCGTTAAAATTCCAAACCGCCGCAAGGCGGTAAAAACCTTAACCGCCGCAAGGCGGTAAAAACCTTAACCGCCGCAGGTGGTATTCCTAATCCGCCGAAAAGCAGTTAACAAAAATATCCCTCATCCCATTTGAATCCTGTCCCTGAATATCTATATTTGAATTCACACTGAAATCAAATATCAAATGGCTACCGCACTGGCAAAACAGCTCAGAAAGCCTTCGGGATTCCTTGGAAAAATAGTGGCAAAAATGATGGAATTCAGAAACCGTCATTCTTACAATGAAATCATCCGAAGATTGGCACCTCTAAAAGGGGAACATATCCTGGAAATTGGTTATGGTCCGGGCCAGGGAATTAACCAGATAGCAGGTTCATTTCCCGACTGCCTCATATCCGGCATTGATTTTTCTGATTTGATGTATGCCAAAGCTTCTGCCAGAAATAAAAAATTTATTGAAAAAGGAATCGTTCAATTAGCTCATGGAAATGTTTTAACCAGGGATCCGGGAGCGGAAAAATTCGACAAAATTTTCTGTGTCAATGTGATCTATTTCTGGAATGATCTCGACCTGGCTTTTGCAAAAATATTCAACATGCTTGGGGATAAAGGGGTATTCCTGGTTCATATGGATCACCTGGATACTATTGAAAAGGCTAAAATCCTGTCTGATTTCTGCAAGTATCCTGTAGAAGAAGTGGAAATCAAATTGAAGAAAGCCGGTTTTTCGCAGGTCGAATACTCTTTCGACAAAAGTTATTTTATTCGCGCGGTAAAAAATAATAACCAGTTAAAATAAACGAATGGAATTTACAGAATTGATCCGCAACCGGGAAAGCATACGCAATTATGATCCCGACAAGCCCATACCTATTGCCATATTGGATAAAATCCTCGAAGCAGGCCGTATTGCTCCGTCGGCCTGTAATGACCAACCATGGCTGTTCCTGGTGATCCGGTCAGAAAACATGCTACAGGCAGTAAGGGCCTGCTACTCCCGTCCGTGGTTTAAAGAGTCCCCTATTATACTCGTGGTTGTGGGTTTGAGGGATAAGTCCTGGGTTCGCAGTTTTGACGGATATAACTCCATCGAAACTGATATTGCCATTGCTTTTACCCATCTGATGCTTGCAGCGGAAAATGAAGGAGTAGGCACTTGCTGGATAGAGGCTTATGATCCGAAGATCCTGAAACAAGCACTTGACCTGGATGACAACCAGGTAGTTTATGGCATTACTCCCCTGGGATATCCGAAGGCGGGATTTGTCAAAAAGGGAGAAAAGACCAGAAAGTCATTACAGGAGATTGTCCGGTATCTTTAACTCCGGGTGTTAACAAAATATATTTCAAAATCGAATCCGGTTTTTTTATTTTAATAATTTCGGCAGGAAATAAAGATGTGCTTATGAAACCATTTAAATCCGGTACAGTTGTGGCTGCCTGGCTGCTTAGAATTACAATCCTTTGGTTTGTTTATGAGCATTATTATAAGGGATTTCCAGGCTTCGACCTGAAAAGCTTTTCATTTTACATCCATGCAGCTTATCTTGTTGTTGCCTTAATGCTTATGGTGGGTGGTTTCATGCAAAAACCCGCAATAACTGTTTTATCCGGACTCTTTATTTTTATTCTGCCGGTGGTGCAACTCATTCATGCTTTCCCCCATGACCTTATGCCGGTGCTTTTGTTCTACCTTTTGCCATTGTCCGTTGGCTTCTATTTTTTCAGTGCCGGAAATGGCAATTAATTCTTTACAACAAAGGAATTCCATCGGGGTATAATAAAATTGCAAATTGTGTAAATTTGTTTTTATGGCACATTCTTTGCACTTTTATCGTGTAAATGAACATAGAATGATCAAAGGTTACCTGTTGGCTTTGTTTTTTATATTTTTTTTCTCCTGGCTGCCGGCACAAACGACGAGTGAACCGCCAGTTCCCCATGATACTATTTTCAAATTGAATGGGTCCGTTATGTCGGTAGATATTACTACAGTTACTCCTTCGTATATTAGTTTTGTCTTTCCGGGAAAAAAGGATGAATTTACGATTGAACGGAAAGAAGTACAACAAATCATTTACAAAAGCGGAAGAATAGATGTATTGAATAAAGCCGCTTTTGTGCTTATAGACGATAGCAGCTGGGAAGCCGTATGGATGACGGAAGATAAAAAGGAGATTGGTGACCTGTATATGCTTGGAGAAATAGAAGCGCGTTCCCCTTCCAGTGCAAGAAGCGCTTCGGCCGCCAAAAAAGGCGCAATTATCAAGCTTAAAAAGAAGGCTGCAAATATGAAAGGCTCGTTGATCCTGGTTACAAAGAAAGAAACCACCGGCGGTTATGGTGAATACCCGGGATACTATATCAAGGGAATTGCTTACGGCACAGAGCCCCCGGCTGAAACCACACCTTCCGCAACAGAAGGAGCATCCGTTAAAGATGCGGGATTGTAAATTCCCGGATGTCAGAAAAACGAATCTGCAAATTTCGCAATCCCATTTCCCTGTCTGATGGCAGGATAACTCCAGGTTTTTATCGCCCTTTTAATCATTTCAGCCTCATGCGGGCAATCCGACAATAAATCCATCAACTTGCCCAGATCGGCTTTGGGAATTTGTTCTGATTGCAAAAGGCAGCCTTTTAAAATGCCCCTGTGTGCTTTTATATGAATATGACATTCCAAATCCTGGAACTGAAAGGTATTGTGCATTTCATAATCGGGCGACCAGCCGTAAATCCAGCTCCAGGTTCTGTATTTGGCGCCGGCCAGCTCTTCAATGGCCGGGAGTTCCTCGAGGCTAAGCTCGGTCCTTTCCCCCCCTTCAAAGAAAAGCATGAAATCAAAAAATGCATGTTCAAATATTGAAATATCCAGTTCCTCATTTAGGCAATCCGAAATATTGATCACAGGGCTTCGGTTTGATTGCACAGCCTTGTCAATATAACGGCCGGGGACCACTCTGAGGCTTTCCCGTAAAATCCGGAGATTGGAATTAAAAAGCAGGGTGCCGTGGTGCAATACACGGTTTTTATATACATGCTCCGCGTTGCCCGAAATTTTTTTTCCATGGATAAGGATCTCATTTTTCAGGCCCTGATCACTTTTCAGACCGAGTGTTCCAAGAAAGTCAACCGCAGGTTTGATAAATCTTTTAAAATCCACGAGCCTGCCCGGTTCGCCATTGGCGATAAAGGTAAAATTAAGGTTGCCTTCATCATGATATACGGTTCCACCGCCGCTCAGCCGCCTGGCTACCTGAATACCGTTCTCTTTTATATACCGGTAATTGATTTCCGCCAGGGTATTCTGATGTTTTCCAACCACCACACACGGTTTGCTCTGCCATAAAACAAAATAATCCTGCTCTTTGTGCATTAACAAATATTCTTCAAGTGCAAGATTGAAATAAATGTCGCGATTTGAACTTATAAGACAAAGCATAAAATAAAGATAATTAAATTTGCGGAGTGTTGTTCTGCAGTTCTGCGGTTATGCAGTTCTGCAGTTCATCCCAGATGCCTACAGCCAAATAGCCTATTATGGAAAAACTTATTGAAAGATTCATACGGTATGCCAAGGTAAATACCCAGTCGAATGAAAATGTCAAGACATGTCCCTCCTCTCCCGGCCAGATCCAACTGGCCCAGATCCTCGTAGGAGAGTTGCAGGACCTCGGCATGTCAGAGGTATCGATGGACGGAAACGGTTACGTGACGGCCACTTTGCCTGCCAATACAGTTAAAGCCGTACCTGTAATCGGGTTCATTTCACATATGGATACTTCTCCCGATTTTAAAGCAGATCGCGTGAATCCGCAAATCGTGGATCATGTAGGTAAACCAATTGTTCTCAACGCCAGGGAAAATATTATTCTTTCCCCTGTGGATTTTCCTGTGATCAATAATTATGTGGGACAACAGATAATAACCACGGATGGAACCACACTTCTGGGCGCCGACAACAAGGCCGGTATTGCTGAAATCATCACAGCAATGGAATACCTCCTTCATCATCCCGAGATAAAACACGGAGTGGTTCGTATCTGCTTCACTCCCGACGAGGAAATTGGCCGGGGAGCAGATAAATTTGATGTAAGAAAATTCAATGCATCGTATGCATACACCGTAGACGGCGGTGGAATCGGAGAGATTGAATACGAGAATTTCAATGCGGCCAAGGCAAAAATTGTGATCCAGGGTTTGAATGTACATCCCGGATCGGCCAAGAATAAAATGAAAAATTCCATGCACATCGCCATGGAATTGAATAATATGCTGCCAGCCTCAGAAGTCCCTGAACATACCGAGGGATACGAAGGCTTCTACCATCTGATCGATTTCTCAGGCACTGTAGACAATACAGTGATAAATTATATCATCAGGGATCATGATTCGGAGAAATTCAATAAAAAAAAGGACCTTCTGATTAAAATTGTAGACCATTTGAATCTTAAATACGGACCCCGCACGGTGACTCTCATTATGGTGGACCAGTATTATAATATGAAAGAAAAAATAGAACCTGTCTTTCATATTGTGGATAGAGCCGCAAAGGCTATTTCATCACGCGGAATAAGTCCCAGGATTAATCCCATCAGGGGCGGTACGGACGGTTCAAAGCTTTCGTTTATGGGGCTTCCCTGTCCAAACATCTTTACAGGAGGCCACAACTTTCACAGCCGGTACGAGTTTATCCCCATCCGTTCCATGGAAAAGTCGGTAGAGGTGATTGTGAAAATTGTGGAACTGGTGAACAGTGACAAGTGACAAGTGACGAGTGACGAGTGGTGTGTAGTTGTTAGTTAATTGGATGCCGGAAACTAGTTGCCGGATGCTGGCTCGCCCGTACGCTGTCGCCGAAGCTTCAGCGCAGGCGCCCGAATCTTAAGCGAAGGCGGGATGCTGGATGCTGCAAACGAGATCGACTGTATGATCGAAAGACTGCCGCCTCGAGAACTGCAGAACTGCAAAACTACTTCACCCGACCGCTTCAAGGGTCTGTGACCACTTGAAGGGTCTGTCGCTACTTGTCACTGGTCACCCGTCACTGGTCACTACTTAAACTTCCTCTCCAGTTCCTCAATCCCTATTATCGAAATGACAGGCTTTCCGGAAGGAGAATATCCGGGACTTTCACAGGCAAAAAGGTTGTCAACCAGATCCTGCATAGCGATGGGCGAAAGCACTTCACCATAATTAAAAGCGCCGGCGGAGGCCAGTGAACGGGCGATTTTTTCCCGGACACTCGTTTTAATATCCGTTTCTGTGCTCTTGTAGATTTCAAGGAATTTTTCGATCAGATCGCGGGGATTTTCATTATGGCTGTCTCCGGGATACCCCCCGATTACAATAGAATTGCTGCCAAAATCACGGATATCGAAACCAATTGTGTGCAGATCCTCCATGATCTCCTTCAGAATAATATAGTCAGCTTCGTTAAGCTCAATGGTTTCAGGAAAAAGTGTATGCTGTGCCAGTGGATAATTCATGGCCAGTGACCGGATGAATTTCTCGAAAAGAATCCGCTCATGGGCGCGGTGCTGATCGATTACCATCAATCCTGATTTTACAGGCGTTAAAATATACCGGCATTTGAGCTGTATGAACGTATCTGTGTGATTTTGCTGTGTTAAGGAAAGCTGTTGCTGCTCCGGCTCCGACGGCGGCAAAATCTCACTTACAGGCAATCCTTCCGCGGTGTATAGCTTTTCCCAGCTTTTCAGGTTATTTTGCTGCGGGTTGCCGTTGTATTTCATTTCCTCATCAAACGGATTAAAATCTTTATTATAGGAAATCTCAGGAGGCCTGAACGGATCATTGCGCCTTGTAATGGGGAATTCAATCGCTTTTTCCGCATCGAAATCAATGGAAGGGATCAGGTTGAAACGGCCCAGCGCTTCCCGGGTACAGGCCATCAGTATCTGGAAGATCGCCAGTTCATTTTCAAATTTGATTTCCGTCTTCGTTGGATGAATATTGATATCGATTGTGTCCGGATCCGCTTCAAGGTAAACGAAATAGGATGGAATTGTTTCAGGAGGAAGGATCTTTTCATACGACGACATCACTGCCCTGTGAAAATACGGGTGCCTCATATACCGGCCGTTGATAAAAAAAAACTGTTCGCCGGGTGTACGCCTGGCATTTTCAGGCTTGCCGATAAAACCGCTGATCCGCACAATACTCGTATCTGTTTCGATCGTGGTAAGATTCGCGTTCATGCCCTTGCCAAAAATATGCACGATGCGTTGCCTTAGATTCGTGGAAGGAAGATTATAAACCTCCGAATCATTGCTTTCAAGCAGAAACTCAACATCCGGATTAGCAAGGGCAATACGCTGAAATTCATAAATGATGTGTTTCAGCTCGGCATTATTGGTTTTTAGGAATTTTCTCCGGGCTGGAACATTATAAAACAGGTTTTTTACCGTAAAGCTTGTACCGGTACTGCAGGCAACTGTTTCCTGGCTCTCTACTGCTGAGCCCGAAATAATCAGCGCTGTTCCCAATTCCTGGTCATGTTTGCGTGTAAGCAATGTAACCTGGGCAATGGATGCCACCGATGCAAGAGCTTCCCCCCGGAACCCAAGGGTACGGATAGCAAAGAGATCGCCTGCAGCCCTGATTTTCGAAGTGGCATGCCGTTCAAAAGACATGCGGGCATCGGTAACCGACATCCCGCAACCATTATCAATCACCTGGATACTGGTTTTTCCGCCATCCTTTACGATGACCTTAACAGATCGGCTGCCTGCATCTATTGAATTTTCGACCAGCTCTTTTATAACAGAAGCCGGTCGCTGGATAACCTCCCCCGCGGCAATCTGATTAGCAACTGAATCCGGCAATAAATGAATGATATCAGGCATAAATGCAGTTTTCTCCGAACAGGAATAAATTTATAAATAATTAACAGAAATACACTCCGTCATCCAAAACGCATTTGGTTTTTCAGATTCCGCGTCTGTCACAAAGTTAGAGATAATCACAACGAAATGGACAAAAGAAGTTAAATTTAGATGGCATATATTTTGTATAAGGTAAGTATTAGCAATTGAAAGGATAATATGAAACCTATGAAGAGAATATTCTCATTTATTTTGGCGGACATTTTATTTACCTCTGCTTTTGCACAGAAAGAGGATTCGGTGGCAAATTCAGATTCGAAAAAAGTGTCGAAAGAGCAAAAAGCTGCGCAAAAAAGATTCAATGACGAGGCAAAAGCCAAAATAATAGAATGGATGACACTGAATCACAGGTTTGTAATGGAATGCAATTATGTGAATGTAACCGGGGGCAACCGGATATCCGTGAATCCTACCACCAATTACATTGAAGTTGACTCCACCAACATTACAGTTCAGGTTTCGTCCACGAGCGGTATAGGCGGACAGAATGGCATTGGCGGTTTTACCGTGGACGGTACTGTAAACAGCTATAAATACAGAACTTTCGGCAAAAATAAAGACGGGTATAACATCGATATGGTCGTTATGTCACGCCAGGGGACTTTCCAGGTTTTTATGTCGCTGTTTCCTGACGGGAATGCAGAAGCAAGTGTGGGAGGAAACAAGGTTGGAAAAATTAATTTTACAGGTTTTATGATGCCCATCAATAAGGCAAAAACAATCAAGGGATTAACAACCAATTGAAATGAGATAACAGCGCTATATACCTGTAAGGGATATATTTCAATTTTAAAACAAAAATTCGTCTGAAATGAAAAAGTATATAATTCTTTTGGGAATGAGCCTGGTTTGGTTCGCTGCAATGGCGCAGGAAGAAAGTTCAGTGGACAGTAAAACCACCAAGCAATTAACGCGCCAGCAGAAAAGCGAACAAAAAAAACGGGAAGCAGAGGAAACCGCTAAATTGGTAGACTCGATGGTAAAAAACAAAAAGTTCGTTCTTGAGGCCAATACGGTCAGCAACCAAACCGGGGAGAGATACCAGGTAAACGGCAGGATAAATTTTATTGCCGTTGATTCGAATAGGATTACAATCCAGCTGGCTTCCATGTCGGGAATCGGTGGTTATAATGGTATGGGAGGCATAACAGCAGACGGTACTATATCGGAGTTCAAAATTAGCAAATTTGGGAAAAATTCCACCGGGTATACAATCAAGGTATTGGCGATGACCTCTATTGGAACTTATGATATCTTCTTCAATATTTCACCAAACAGCAATGCAGACGCAACGATTGGCGGAAACTGGGGCGGGAAGCTGAATTACCATGGATTCCTGATTCCGTTGTCAAAATCCAAAATATACAAGGGAATGAGCATTTAGCAATGAACAACTAACAATTAACAATGAGGCTTAAAAAGAAAAAAATCTAAATAACTTGTAATTTTTCACTGTTCATTGTTCGCTGTTCATTGTTCATTTTTTCAGAAATAGTTCCGTGCTCAATGAAAGTTTTACGACAATTTCCCTTGATCTTCCGGGATAAGGAGAAAACTGGCCATTGTAGGGCTGTATAAAAGGCGCTTTTTCGTTCAGAAGATCAAAGGCCGCTACGGAAATTTCCATTCCATGCAGCAACCCGCCATATGTTACCGCAATATTCAGAAGGGAAGCACGGCCAAAACTGCCAATTATTGCAGTTCCTTCCTCATCAGCAGAGTCATATCCATATTTTTTCCCAAGAAGCACATAGGACGGACTAATAACCAGATTTGTAACCGGCCTGTAATTGATGGCTATGCAAAGTTTGTGCTGGGGCAATGCCAGTGCGCTGTTAATATGGCCGGGAACTGAATAGGACTCTGGTATTGAACGGTATGCCTGTGTATAAAATGAGTAGTTCATTGTAGCATTTACTTTAGGATAAATAGCCTTGAATTCAAATTCAATGCCGTCACTTCCCGCATTGCTTGCATTTTTGTATCCCCAGTCATCTCCCGGAATCCATCCGCCATTGTCAAAATACATTATGCTGTTTGTAATCTCTATGTCAAAAAAGTTTGCAGTGACAAACATGTTATCATTTAACCGGTACCCCAATTCAACCTCAGATATAAAACTTTTTTCAGGTCTTATATCGGTGGAAACATCAATATTACCAATTGCGGGAGACCGAAATGCACCGCTGAACAGAGTTTTAAAATGAAACTTCCGGAATACAGCCGTAACCCCCAGCCTTGGTGCAATTGCCCAGCCATAATTGCTGTTGCTTTCTGCCCTGAAACCGGCAATGAAATTTAACTTTCCCAGTTTTCGTGTAGCCTCTGCATAAGCAGACGCTGTGGAAATTTTAAGGTCACGTTCATTATTGGAATAAAAGTATCCGGAATCATAAATGCAATGACCTTTGTCTTTAAACCATTCAATACCTGCCACAAGTGTGGTTTTTTTATCCGGATTATAAAGCAAAACCATACCTCCTGTAATCCGGTTATTGTTAAAATTTCTCCAGTAGTCTTCCTCATAATATGGCCGGCTGAATTTATAATTGATTCTGGGAACCAAGCTCAGCTTATCATTGATCTTTAGCGTATATTTTACTTCGCCGAGTATGTTTCTGAATTCCTCATAAACTCCTTCATAGCCAGGAACAGAATCAGAATAATTGTATCGCGTTTTATAATCGTCGTATATAAATCGAATAGACAGGTTTTTATTATTCGCACCCAGATTTACCTGCCTGGTCTTAATTTCACTTCCTCCGTTTGCCAGGTCCAACGTATTATCAGGCTGGTCGACATATTCCGTAAACATCTGATCGCTCCGGTTTGAATTGCCAATAAATCCCTTGGCCGTGAAGTCCCATTCCTTATTTGAAAAACCGGAATTTACATTCAGGTTCATTCTTCCCATATCATCCTGCATTTGTCCATATGTAGCGGTTACCCCGGCGCCCTGAATATCCTTCCCGCTTTTGGTTATTATATTTATAACTCCCAGCTCAGCATTTCCCCCATAAATCGCTGAACCCGGACCTCGTATGATTTCTATCCTTTTAATCTGGTCTACCGGAAAATGATTTCCAAAGGGTATATTACAATAGCTAAGTTCATTCATGGGTTGTCCATCTATCAGCATAAGAAGCTTGCCTTCATGCACCCAATTTCCGCGTAAACCAATGCCAATGACGCCCTGAACATCATATCCAAAATCAAATCCGGGAACCTGCCTTAATACATCTATCAAGTCTCTTGCCCCCGAAGATTTTATTTCCTCTTCCGTAATAAAAGAAACTATTCCCGGGGTTTCCCTGGGAGTAAGCTGGGTTTTAGAGGCGATAGAAGTTTTTAAATTCAGCAGTTCATCAATGGATATACCCATTTTCTGTGACAGGAAAAGCAACTGCTCCATGCTCATATCAAGAAGATCATCCTGACTCAATTGCATTATTTCCTCACGGGTCATAGTTTTCAGTCGTAAGGTGTCCATCTGCCCAAAAGAGATGGCAGGGATCAGGACTAACAGGAACAAAAATACTAGACGGTTCATTGCTGAAATTTTATTTTTTGTTATTGACCACCTGCTATTTATCAATTGATGTACCCATCTTTAGCAGGTCAATACTTACCTGGAGACCACATGATTCGATGTTCAATTTGGAAATCTCGAATGAAAGTTTGCCCTCGTTGTTTAAAAAGTTTATGCAGGAGCCGCCTTTACATGCGTTGGCTTTTTCTGTGATCACAAGAATTCTATTTTTTTTGGCCAGCTGAATAACTTCTGCAAACAAATCCATTTTGGATGATGAAACAAAAAGAATCTGGCATTTCTTAATTTCAGAGACTGACAGAACCTTAATGATATCGATTTTAGACTTGCCCACCATCTTTTTGGTTGCAATTTCTTCCATTTCACTGATAATGTCATCATTACCAAGGACATTAATGACAAAATTTCCCTGGCTGACTGGCCAGTTGATGTACTTGGTGAAATTGTAAACAAAAATAGCTTTGAATCTTTCATCCTGCGCATTGATCGAAGCGGAGGAGCAAAAAAAATATACAGTGACCAGCAATGAGAACAAAAACTTTGATTTCATTGTAACAGGGTTTGACAGAAGGTGAAAGAACTTGAATTTCTTACGAAAGAGAAATATAAAAGTTAGACTTTACCTGGAAATCTTCCGTTTTTAAGCAGGAAAATCCTCAGCGAGGCTTACCTCCACTTTTAGTTTTTATCTATTCGTTTTTAACTACCAGAGGGTCGGAGGATAAATACCCAGTTCAACGAGGTTTTTCAAGCTGTTCATCACCATATCCCGGTCTTCACGGTAGGTTACCCCAAACCATTTCTCCAGGGTTGGCAACACTTTTACCCTGGCTTTTCCCGTTTTAATTACTTCATTCATGGCTGAAGGAAGAAAAAATTCAGCGTCTTTGTTTTTGGAATTTTTATTCAGGAATGCGGTAAATTGCTGTTGAAGATGATCAAACATGGAAGGAAGGAAACCCATCAGATTCATAGATACCCTTTCTTTTCCGGTAAGGATTATCGTTCCGGTTTCCGTCTGGCTGATTATTTCATGGCCGTTGCGGCTGATCTTCTTATGTTCTGTAATATCGGTAAGATAATTGTCGGCATTTACATGGCAAAGACCGCGCGATACAAATCCGGATTCAGACAACGTATTATCGAGCCTGTAATCCACGAGGCCATATTCTTCCAAGCCTCCCTGAAGAGGTAGTGACAGAAAATCCGATACGATCCGATAGGATTGGGCTCCGTAAAAATCATCGGCATTTACCACCGCAAAGGGGGTGTTCACTTTATCCGCCGCCATTAACACAGCATGGCCGGTACCCCAGGGTTTAATCCGATCAGCCGGCAGACTGAAGCCGGAAGGGAGATTATCAGGTTCCTGAAATACAAAACTGATATCGGCCTTTTTCATGGCCTTGTTCAGCACAATTTCCCGGAAGTCATCTGCAAAATTTTGCCGGATCACCAGCACTATTTTTCCAAAACCAGCCCGCAGGGCATCGTAGATTGAATATTCCACAATGGTTTCACCCGAAGGTCCAAACCGGTCTATCTGTTTAAGGCTTCCATAGCGGCTGCCCATTCCGGCGGCCAGGATTATCAGGGTTGGTTGCATATTTATAGCTGGCTGAATTCCTTAATCCGCTTGCGCAGTTCATTTACCTCCCGCTGAAGGTCTTCTTCCCGTCGGGATGATTGCTCCTGCGTAGCCCGGAGTTCTTCCATATTCTGTCTCATTTCCTCTTCCTGCGATGACATCTCCTCGGCTTGCTGTTGCGACTGTTCAAGCAGGATAGCTGTTTGTATGTGCGACTTGCTCGAAGATATCGTAGCTGCTATGCTCTCCCCGATCCTCTCAAGAAATTCGATCACATATTCCGGGTAATCCCGGAAGGAAGCAATCTCTATGAAACCATAAATGGTATCATTATAGATAAGCGGAATGATCAGCAAAGCCCGTGGATTATCCTCACCCAGACCGGATGTGATCTTGATATAATCGTTGGGGATCTCCGTAAGGTATATTTTCTCTTTCTCCTGGTAACATCTGCCGATCAGGCCTTCGCCAATTTCAATCTCCTTGGTAATGAATTTGCGCCGGTCATAGGCGTAACTGGCTTTCATCTCAATAAACAGGTGATCCCTGTCATTGTCATTGACGACATAAATTCCACCCTGGTTCGAATTCGTATATTTTACCAGGTTGCTGATGATATCATAGGTCAGCTTATCGAGCTCGTTTGTGTTTTTACGGAGAATATCACTGAACTTGGCAACTCCCTGGGCCGCCCAGTTCCGTTGTTCATCTTCCAGTTTGCGCCTTTTTTCTTCATCAGCAGCTTTCTTAAGCTCATTTCTCATATCCAGAAGGGAATGGCCCAATACATCTTCATCACTCAACGGGTTAAAATGGGTCTCAAAGTTCCCTTTGCCAATTTCAAGCGAGAAATTGAAAATATTCGTCAGGCCCTTTACAAGCATGTTTAATGCTTTTGCCATCTGTCCCAGTTCATCGCTTCCCTCCGTAAGTTTATCCTTGGGAAGAACACCCTTGCCCATGGATAACAATATGTTCTTTGTATGGTTTATAGGCACTGCCAGGGAATTGATTGTAAGGAGGCCGATTACAATGGAGCCAATCACAAGGATTAATCCCATGATAAAAATCCAGTTCTGAAACCGGTTGAATGTGCTGATCATTTCCTGCCGGCCGTCATTGACAACAGCTTCCTGCTTTTTCCTCAACTGGTCGATCTGGAGCAGAATACGGCTTGTAAGTGCCATCACATCTCCCCCTTCTTCAGTCATGGGAGTGACTTCAAAAATCACAAACGGATCATCGTATTTTTCAAAGGAATTCAACTGCCCCATGATGTATTCATGTTTTGGAAACAGTGAATCCACAATGGTAGAATCAATATGGTAAAGTTCGGCTCTGAAACTTGCGCTGTCCCAAAGCTTGCTGAGTTGTTTCAGCGTATCGATCACCATTTTATAATCCCGTGCATGCAGGTCTTTCAATTTGATTTTGTCCGGCGTATCCGAAATTTTATCGATGAATACCCATGATTTTACAAGCATCCTGGAATCATTTATCCTTGAATAAAGATCCGCTATATACGCCTGTGAGGGTGTATAAATGCTGGTAATCCGTTCATTGATCGTACGGCTGCGTTCAAGAGCACTGCTTGTTATCCATGCATTGATGATTACTGCAATAACGATAATTCCGAATCCCAAACCAATTTTGGCGGCTATTTTAAGTCTCATGATATCTGTTGATTTTTATTCAGATAAATAATCTAAATTAATTTGATTTTTATGGCTACTTCAACCTATTTCTACTCATTTTTCACAAAAAAGTTTACTTATTTTATAAATACTTTGTAATAGCAGCCTGCAATTTTAAAAGAGCCTCAAATAATACCGACCGGGGACAACCAATATTGATCCGCTGAAAACCTTCTCCCGGCTTTCCAAACAGGGGTCCATCGCTTAATCCCAGACCCGCCTTGTTGACCATAAATTCTTTAAGTTCCGGCGGTGACAGATTCAACCGGGTGCAATCGAGCCATACCATATAAGTAGCTTCGGGCCTCACAACCTGAACCCGCGGGATATGCCGCTGAATAAACTCTTCCATGAATAATCGGTTCCCTTCAAGATATTCCATTAACTGCAACAGCCATTCGCTTCCATAGGTATACGCAGCTTCCATGGCAATAAAACCAAATATGTTTCCGGCTCCCACATGAATCTGATCCAGTTTTTTTTCATAGGTCGATCATAGCTTTTCATCGGGAATAACGAGAAAAGAAGTGGAAAGTCCAGCCAGGTTGAACGTCTTGCTCGGTGCCATGCAGGTTATGGTATTTCGGGCAATCTCCTCTGAAAGAGCCGCTACAGGTGTATGGCGATAGCCTGGATATACCAGATCGGAATGAATCTCGTCGGAAACAAGCAAAATATTACGGGCCAGGCACATTTCTCCGATTCTGCGAAGCACATCCGGAGGCCATACATTTCCGGTGGGATTATGGGGATTGCATAAAATCAGCATTTTCGCCGATGCCTTCATTTTTGATTCAAGGTCATCGAAATCCATTTCATATTTTCCGTTTGCGTAAATAAGCGGATTATAAACCAGCTCCCGGCCGTGATTTTCCACGGCGCTGAAAAACGGAAAATAAACAGGAGTCTGGACAATTATCTTATCCTTCGGCCGGGTAAAAGCCAGGATGAGCAGATTGATGGCAGGAACGATGCCAGGGGAGAAGGAAATCCATCCGGAGCTTATATCCCAGCCATGCCTGAGCCGGATCCACGATACAATTGAATCATATACCGTAGGGGAAATAAAGGTATACCCAAGGATTGGATGTTCCAGCCTTTTGCGAAGGGCTTCTAAAATAAAGGACGGTGTTTTAAAATCCATGTCGGCCACCCACATGGGAATCACGTCTTCTTTCCTGAATATTTTATTCCGAAGGTCAAATTTAACGCTTGCCGTGTTTTTCCGGTCAACGATTTCATCAAAATTATAATGCATTGCGTAACAGATTAAAGTTCGAAAATAGGTATTTTTACAAGAAAACCTCCAGTTTGTGATTCCTGTAAAACCAAAGAAGAGCTTAGGACAACATTTTCTGACAGACAACAACATTGCCCGGAAAATTGTTGATAGTCTCACTTTCAGCAACTACCGGCAAGTGCTTGAAATCGGCCCGGGTATGGGTGTATTGAGCAATTACCTGCTCGAGCTTCAGGATAAGGAAATAAGATTTGTTGAAATCGACAGATCCTCAATTGATTACCTGAACGAACACCTGCCATCGATCCGGGATAAGATTTTTGACGGGGATGTAATGCAATTAAACCTGGCCGGATTTTTTGAAGGGGTTTTTGCAGTGATCGGCAATTTTCCATACAATATTTCCAGCCAGCTTTTCTTTAAGATACTGGAAAACAAGGACCAGGTTACCGAGGTTGTATGCATGCTGCAAAAGGAAGTCGCCCGAAGGCTTGCATCTCCTCCCGGATCGAGGGAATACGGGATACTGAGTGTTTTGCTCCAGGGATACTACGACATCGAGTACCTGTTTACGGTACCTCCCCAGGTATTTAATCCGCCCCCCAAGGTTCAGTCGGCAGTTATAAGGCTCCGCCGGAATGACAGCAAGGCTTTGCCCTGTAATGAAGTATTGTTCAAAAAGGTGGTGAAAACTGCATTCAACCAGCGCAGGAAAGTTTTGCGGAATTCGCTGAGATCCATGTATCATCCCGAAGCCATGGAGGATGCCATCTTCAGAATGAGACCCGAACAGCTGGGTGTTGAGGATTTTGTGCGGCTAACGGTATTGGCTGAAAAACAGGGTCATACAGTGTAATGTAAATTCTTACCTTAAAACCTGATAAAATGAAAATGATTGATGAATTCAAAAAGTTCGCCCTGAAGGGGAATATGGTGGATATGGCCATTGGTATTATCATTGGTGCTGCCTTTGGGAAAATAGTCACTTCCCTTGTAAATGACATCATCATGCCGCCCATTGGACTGCTCATTGGAGGTGTGGATTTTACCGATCTGAAAGTAGTATTAAAAAGTGCCTCTGTTGATGATGCCGGGAAAGCGGTATCGGCCGTCACCCTTAATTACGGGGCTTTTTTACAGACCACCATTGACTTCCTGATCGTGGCATTCGCCATATTCTTGATGATCAAGGCAATGAATAATATGATGCGAAAGGAAGTACCTCCTCCTGCTCCTGCACCTGCTCCACCCGAAGCCAGCAGGGAAGAAAAAATACTGACTGAGATCCGGGATCTCCTGAAAAAATAGCCGGAATGCTGTTTTTGTATTCCTCAACATATACGCTTTAATAGTCATTGCTTTTCCTGCATTCATCAGAATAAAAATTCTGCTGTTCGCATTTTTATTATACTTGCATGACCGATATAATCTATCATGCAAAATATATTCATAGAAGCCACAAGCAGCACGCCTCAGGTAAATTTTGACGTGAGCGGCCGGCTCATGATGAAAGGCCGGTCGCTTATCCTCAACGTGAAAGAATTCTACGGCCCTCTGAATGAATGGGTAAGCAAACTGAATACGACCGTTGTAAGGTTCACAATCGACTTTGATTATTTCAACAGTGCCTCTTCAAAACAAATCCTTGAAATGTTAAAATTGATAGACTCGAATAACAACGTAAAGGACTTTGATGTATTTTGGCACTTTGAAAAGGACGACGAGGACATATTGGAGATAGGACAGATTTTTGAAGAACGGTTAAGAAAAGCACGTTTCTATTTTAAAGAATATGCCGAAGGTTCCTGATTACAAATCTCATACTGAACGAATGGAGAGGAACGAATATTGCCCATTGCTGGAAGACTGTTCAGTCTATCTGAATAAAGTCGGTCACACAGAAATTATCGGACTCACCTACCGCAGTTTGTACTGCCTGCAGGTGAACAAGAAATATAAATCCTGCAAAAGATATGCCGCCTGTATAAAACTCGGGAAACAGGTGCACAGGAAGGTCCTCCCCAATTCATCCTATACCCTTGAGGAAATCGCCCGTCAGCCCGATCTCTGATTTTCGCCTGTATTCCGGCTTACAAGCATATAATAATCATTGTCGAGGGGTAAATAACCCTGGTCATAGCAGAAATAATAAATGGTTCCTGTTTTCGTTCTGTACAAATTTGTTACATAACTGAAATCGAACCCCTTTTTTGACATTCTCGCTTTGTGAACCCTGATTTTACCCCCGGGGTTCAGTTCTGCCATGATATTCCTGTTCCGGCCAAGAATCCCATTTACCTTTCTTACATAGCTGTTCCCGGCTATGCTTTTCTTTTTGTTGTTAAACGTGTTGCGACAGGCGTCGGAACAGAATTTCTTGTCTGCCCGGCCATGCAAAACGTCATTGCATTCTAGACAACGCTTTTCCATAACGTAATAGATTAAATTTCAGATGTATAATTGATTGTACATGGGTACAATTATTTATTGTCGGTTACAAATGACAGTAACTGGTTATTAACCGGATAAAAGGAACCGATGTAAGTTACTTTGAATCGTCAATTTGAACAATTAAATCGGCCACTTTTTTTTAAACACTTAAAAATTAATGTTATGAACTCACTACGCAACAAGGTTCAATTGATTGGAAATCTCGGGCAGGATCCCGAAGTCCGGACTTTTGAAAATGGCAAGGCAATGGCCCGTTTTTCGCTCGCTACAAAAGAAACTTACCGCGATGCGGAAGGAAAAAAGGTAACTGAAACCCAGTGGCACAACCTGGTCGCCTGGGGAAATCTCGCCAAAACCATCCAGAAATACCTGATCAAGGGCATGGAGGTCGCAGTGGAAGGAAAGCTGACCCACCGGAGCTTTGATGACAAGGAAGGGAAAAAGCGCTACTTTACGGAAGTAGTGATGACCGATCTTGTTTTGCTTCGGAACAAAGCACCGGAGGCAGAATAGTGAACCACACCATCTGCCGGCGAACTGCCGGCAGATGGTGCCTGACACTGCCGCCTTAATCGGCTGAGTTATTATCCGGTTTATTTTTGGCGTAACTTAGGGGTAAAATTGATATCATGCCCTCTCATGCCCCGTTTCCGGGTTGCCCGTTCTGCAATGAAACAATTAAGTCTTCCGTTTTTTATGAAAACGAGGATTTTATGGCTGTATTTAACATTGCACCGGTACTTCCGGGCCACAGTCTTGTAATTCCGCGAGCTCACCATACAAGTATCCTGGCGCTTTCCGACGCGGAAATTTCCGGTTTCTTCAAAACCGCCAGAAGCGCATTGATCATCCTCATGAAGGCTTTTCACACGGAGGCATTCGACTGGTCGATCCAGGAAAAACCGGAGGCCGGACAAACAATCGAGCACCTCCACCTTCACATTGTGCCACGTGTGATGAATGACCTACTTCACCCCGGACACTGGTACCCGCTCATTCTGCATAATGACATGGACTTGATAGACAGTTTGAAGAGACCCCGGCTGACAGAAGAAGAAATGAAAATTATCGTGGATAAACTGAAAGAAGTCGCCGGAAAGAATATATAGCTTTCGAATGAACTTGACTTTGGAAAGAAAAGTTCATATCTTTTACAATCCTAAGCTTTCAATTAGGAGATTAGCTTCATACTCTATTCACTTAAAACAAACCCCATGAAATTCTTTGTGATTGTCGCCTGGATTTGCGGGATTGCTGCTGCCCTAATCTTATTAACCGGTGCAATATCGCTTGTTTCGGGAAAGACATTTTTTGGATTGAGGCATGCCGTAAACTATTTTCATGTAGCCAACAGTACTTTGCTTCTGGCCATCCTTTGCCTTTTAGCCAAACAGGCATGTTGGCAAAATAAAAATAATCGCGGTTAATCTTTTTTTTCCTTCCCGGGCGGCACCGGATCATATCCATGCGTACCCCAGGGGTTGCATCGCAAAATGCGCCAGATGGCCAGTGCGCTTCCCTTGAATATTCCATGAACCTGCAGGGATTCGATCGCATATTCCGAACAGGTGGGTACATGACGGCAGCTGTTTGGAAGCAACGGCGAAATTGAATATTTGTAAAACCGGATCGGCAGGATCATCAGCCAGATGAAAACACGGTGTATAGAGTGTATAACTTTCATGTCCACATTTCAGTTTCCTGAATATTCCACAAAATTGCGTTCCGTTTCATAAAGGATCACCTGGATGTCAAAGACTTTGTCAATCCTGGATCGAAGGATATTCCATATGGAAACGGCAATGTTCTCGGCGGAAGGGATTACTTTCGCAAATTCAGGAACGTCAAGGTTCAGATTCCGGTGATCATAACGTTTTACAATGTATTCTTCGGTAATTTCCTTCAATACCTTCATATCGAAAACATATCCTGTATCGGGATTGATCTCACCGGTAACTTTTACAACCAGGTCATAGTTATGCCCATGATAGTTGGGTAAACTGCATAATCCGAAAACTTCTTCGTTCTTGCTGTCATCCCATGAAGGATTGAAAATACGGTGTGCTGCATTGAAATGGGATTTTCTACAAACAGTAACTTTCATGGTTTCTGAATTTATACCAAAGTTATTCGTTTTGAATGATTCTCTTCAGCTGCCTTCTGATTCCTTGTCTGGCGGTTTAACAGGGATTTCCCCTGTTTCCTGGAAAATCCCGTAATGATGATCGCGGATTTCCCCCACAATTTTAGCAATCTTCCCCGAAGGAGTGTGAATCTGTGCCAGCACTCTTTCAAAAAGTTCAATTGCTGTTTCAAATTCTTCGGGAATCACCTGGTCAGCCCCCAGATTATAGAGTTCCTCAATATCTTCAACTTGCTTTGTTCGTATAAGTACATACGCCTTGCTATTCATCTTCCGTATATGCTCAAGGATAGCCATGGAGGTAATCAGGTTGCCCACAGAAACCACAATGATCTTTGCCCTGTCTGCATGTGCCTTCAGCAGGATGGGATCATTTACAGCATCTCCGTAAATCACTGTTTCCCCTTTCTGTTGCCTTTTTCTTGCCGCAGCAGGGTCAAATACAATGGACACGTAGGGCAGATTCATGGATTTGGCCATCAACGACAGGCTAAGCGCCCGTGAATCCTTGCCGATGAAAACAATATGATTTTTTAATTCAGGTATAACTATTTCCGTCAGGGGGAATATGCCATTCACCAACCGTGAAGGAAGGGGCAGCTTTAAAACCATATTGGCAATTCTTTTTGACGCAAGCATATGCAAAGGAGTAATCGACATTGTAACGACAGCTACAGAGAGAAACAACTGGTAAATTGCCGGAGAAATAATGGAATAATCCATGCCCATCCGGGCCAGGATAAAGGAAAACTCTCCGATCTGGCTCAGGGCAATTCCCACCATGATGACACCCCGAAAGGAATGGCCGAGGAAAAACGCTGTGGCCCCGGCAATGACAGACTTGATCAATACGACTGCCACAACCGTGATAAAGACAAGGACCAGGTTATCCGCTACATAATGTAAATCGAGCAGAATGCCGATCGAAACAAAGAAAAAACTGGAAAACGTGTCCTTGAATGGGATTAGATGCCCGAATGCATTGTGGCTGTATTCCGACTCCGACACCATTAATCCCGCCAGAAAGGCCCCGAAGGCTAGCGAAAGTCCAAGGGAGGAGGTGAACAGCGCTACAGACAAGCAAATCAGAAGGATGCTCATGATGAACAATTCCTGGTTTTTTGTCATCGCAATGGCTCTCAATATTCGGGGCATGAGCCAGCGGTTACCTATGAATATCAGTATGATAATTAAAACCGCCTTCCCCATTAAAATCAGGTACTGGCCCTGGTTGCCGCTGTCCGCCCCGCCAAGCATGGGAGTAAATAGCAGCATGGGCACCAGCACAATATCCTGGAATATCAGGATCCCCAATACAGTTCGCCCATAATTGGACGTAAGCTCGGAACGTTCCTGCAGTATTTTTAAAACTACTGCCGTACTGCTCAGTGCGGTCAGAAATCCTGCAAACAGCGAGGCCTTCCAGCTTATATGAAAAGCATGGACAATAATAAGTGTAATTAAAGTGGTAAGGATAATTTGCAAAAAGCCGCCCAGAAATACTATTTTCCGGATCTTATACAGGTGTTCAAGGGAGAATTCAAGGCCGATCGTAAACATGAGAAGCACTACGCCGATTTCGGCCATGATCTCAATTTCATGGGGCGACCGGATCAGCCCGAATAAATGCGGACCGGCAATTATCCCTGTTAACAGGTATCCAATGATCGTGGGCACCTTGATGCGGGTGAACAAATAATTTACCCCCGTAGACAAGGCAAAAATCACCACGATGTCTTTTAAAACGGCCAGCTCCATTTTTTTCCTCCCTGCAATACAAAGATAGATACCCTTTAGGAAAGGTCCTTCATATCTGCAGGTGAATTCAGATTTGAAAACATCTCCTTCCGGTAAAACTCCAGATCGGGTCCGATGTTCACGTATCGGCAACGTATTGATTGCAAAAGTTTTAGAACACTGTATTGTTGCATTTGAATCCGGGTTTCCAGATCAATCAGAATATTGCGGCTGTACAGGCCACATAACGGCTCCACGAATCCCGCACCGTGAACAGGGATCACGGCATCGACTTCCTGATTTTGTTCAAACAGATATTCGAATAACCGCGATCCGGCAAAAGGCATATCGCAGGTAAGGATAATATTCCAATGGGTCTCAGATCTTTTAAGGCAGGAATACAAACCGTTAACAGGGGCTTGTAACTCCAGCTCATCCGGCCACACTTCACAACCTGTAAAAGCATAAACAGAAAGATTTGAACTGATAATTACCTTTTCACAGATCGGGGTAAGTGCCTCAATGCCATACATGATAAGGGGTTTCCCCCTGAAGAGCATGGTTGATTTGTCTTCTCCCATCCGGCTGCTGAGGCCCCCTGCCAAAAGAATGCCGGTAACTTTAGCCGGTACCATCAATGTGAATCTATCCTGTGGATCATCCGAAGAGAATGTTCAACGGTTGGGAATATTTCCCCGGCATATTCCCGGGTCGCTTTGGGACTTCCCGGCAAGGTGTAAATTAAGGTTTCGCCGATCAAACCGGCAATGCTTCTGCTCACCAGTGCATTTGGAAATTGCATGCCATACTTCACCCTGATCATTTCCATGATGCCCGGAATCTCTTTTGAAAGCAGGGGCCTGATTACATCGGGCGTAATATCCCGGGGTCCGAGTCCGGTGCCACCTGTTGTAAAGATGATGTCTGTTTTTTCCTGGACGTATTTCCGGATCTGCCTTTCCAGTTTATCCGCATCATCAGGCAAAATCACTCTTTCAGCTGCAACCTGCCTTCCATCCTTCTGAAAATTTTCCACTGTAAGTTTTTCAAGCAACGGCCCGCTTTGATCTTCATATTCTCCCTTGCTGGCCCTGTCGCTTAAGGTTATAATCTTCACCCTTATGATCCGGGGATGATATATAAAATGATCGCCTGCTTTCAGCAAACCTCCGTGCAGTACCCGGCTGAATATCCCTTCTTTAGGCATCACACAGTCGCCCGTCTCCTTGTATATTGCACATTTTTCGCCATGGCATTTTTTGCCAATCTGTGTTATTTCAAGAACCACATCCCCGGATGCAAGGATATCAAGCGGCTGCATGTTGAAAAGCGGAAACCCCTTTACAGTAATATTCTCGGCAAAGTCACCGTAATTGAATTGCCGGTTGGCAGAAGCCTGCATTTTATCAATGCTTTCAACACCAAGCAGGCTTATCTGCCGGTGCCAGTTCCCGGCATGGGCATCTCCCTCGATTCCCGATGCCTGTATGGTAATTCCTTCTACAGGTTTTTTTACTGTCCCTTTTTCTTCAGATGTATTTACAGAGAGGATTTTAATTTCTACCATATCAGACCGTTATATCTTTTTTAATTTTTTCAATCAACCGGATCGGTCCGATCACCATACCGGTATCCACTGCCTTGCACATATCGTAAATTGTAAGAAGAGCCATGCTCACCGCCATAAGCGCCTCCATTTCAACCCCTGTGCGGCCCATGCAGAATACCGCGCTGTTTACCCTTATGCCCCCGCTTTCTATGCTTGTAACCACTTCAACTTTATCCAATACGATGTTATGCGCCAGCGGAATCAATGCGGATGTCTGCTTGGCTGCCTGAATACCCGCTATTTCCGCTACCGTAAGCACATCCCCTTTTTTCATATGGTTTTTCATGACCAGACCGGTAGTTTCTTCCGAAAGGGTAATAAAGCCGGTTGCTTTGGCTTCACGTCTTTGCACATCCTTATACCCTACATCCACCATCCGGGCTTTCCCCTCCTGATCTGTATGCGTTAATTCGCTCATGATTTAGTTGATGATTTAAGTGGAAAGTTAAAAGTTTTGGAACACTCAATGGATAATTTCTGCAATTCTTCTTTCATTGTTCACTGTTCATTGTTCATTGTTCATTGTTACCTTAAGTTGCGGTTACCGCCACTTTTAGTTTTTAGTTTTTAGTTTTTAGTTTTTATCTTCAAAATCAGCCCCCTATATTATAAAAGCTTCCGATGCGATTAAAACATCCTTTCAGCGGTTTGCTTTCAAGGGCGGCGATGAGTGCCCGTTCTGCACCCATTTCACGAACCGGGTATTCCTGCTCGCTAAAAAGACAGGGTTTTACCATGCCGTTGGCCGTCAGCCGTAACCGGTTGCATATTTTGCAGTTTCCACCTTCTCCGCCGTCAACAATGCTAAAATCGCCGGTTTCAAGATCCATTTGCCGGATAAACCGGACCGGAAGATCATTCCTTTGGGCAAATTCTTTTACCTGCCTGGCATCATCCTCTTCCGAGGAAGCGGAAACAACGCAGTTGATCTTAACCGGGTGAAGTCCGGCCTGAATAGCAGCCTTTATTCCTTCGAAAACGAGCTGAATGCTGCCCCCGCGGGTAAGGGTCCTGAATTTTTGAGGATCAAGGGTATCCAGACTCACATTGACCCTCATTAAACCGGCGGCTTTTAATTCATCGGCCAGCTCACCGAGCAAAATGCCGTTGGTGGTCAGTGCAAGGTCTTTAACGGCCTTGTTTGCCGCAATCATCCCTACCAGCCCTACAATATCCTTCCTGACAAGAGGTTCACCGCCAGTCAACCTGATCTTATTGATACCCATGGTGGTAGCTGACTTTACCACATCGGCTATTTCCTCAAATGAAAGGATATCATCGGGATTTAACCATTGTACGCCTTCCGAGGGCATGCAATACCTGCATCGGAGATTACACCGGTCAGTGACCGATATTCTCAGGTAGGTGATAGGCCGGTTATATCGGTCGAACATGCACGAGATCCCCTTTTTTTACGGAAGTTACTCCTATAGGAACTTCCATGATTCCTGTTGCACTGCAGTAAGCATTGATGTGTGCGGAACCATGGTATTCAATCGGAACAGCAGTTCCTTCAGAAAGAGAAACCGGGATAAAAAACAACGTATCGGACTTTTTCCGGCTGTAAGGCTGCGCCAGGGGAATGGAAAGCCATAAGGGCTCATTCCTGCTTCCCATGAGACTGTTCAACAGGGGTTTCACAAGCATTTCGAACAAGACAAACGATGAAACCGGATTTCCCGGAAGGCCCAGCACAAAATGGTTTTCTTTTTTGCCAAACAGCAAATGCTTTCCTGGCTTTACGTTCATTCCATGAATTAAAATCTCCACATTCAGTTGCTGAAGAACGGCGGGAACATAATCATAATCTCCCACAGATACTCCTCCCGATATCAGGATGACTTGGTATCTCTTCAAGGCGCCTGATAAAACTTCCGTCAGCTTCTCCCGGTTATCCGGTATAATGCCGAGGTAATCGGCTTGTAGCCCGAATTGCATGACCTGGGACGTCAGTTGAATCCCGTTGCTGTTCCTGATCTTTCCTGAACCCGGCTTTTTATCCGGTTCCACGAGCTCATTCCCCGTGGAAATTACGGCGATTTTTGGCAGCGCAAAAACCTTTGGCCTTATGCATCCGGCAGCTGCCATGATTGCAAGATGTGCAGGGAGCAGCCGCGTTCCCCGGGTCAGAAGACGATCCCCTGATTTTACATCTTCACCCCGGTAACAGATATTCGTGTTTTCACTGAACCGGCTGCATTTAATTGAATCGAATGTCAATATGGCAGCATGTTCTTTCATCAGCACATAATCAGCACCCGCAGGTATGACGGCACCGGTCATGATCCTGGCGCATTGTCCCGTTTCAATGGATTTCACAGGTACCATGCCGGCAGGAATTTCTTCCACAACCTGCAACTCATTGTTGAGATCTGCCTTTCGGCAGGCAAATCCGTCCATGGCGGATTTATCATAAGGGGGCATGTCAATATCCGATAAAAGGTCCTGGGCTAAAATACGGTTTAACGCCCTGATCAGGGGAATTTCCTCAGCAATTAAAGGGCTCTTTGACATGGCGATCACCTGGAATGCTTCATCAAAAGATATCATGTCCGGCTATTTTTTTCCACTGGTTCTGATGTATAACAATTTCATTCAAATTAAGATTGAAGTGATGGCCGTCAAATTTCACACATATAGGATCAAATTCAAGCAAACTTTGTGTACTGGGTTTTAGAATCCCTTTTCCGGTCCGGTCAACCAGAAAGAACAGTCCGGGATCAACATATCGCCTAAGACTTCCTGACTCGCAGACAAATAGGGTATTGCCTTCTGCCAGTTCAAGGATTTTTCGCATGGCCGTCATTAATTGTTCATCCGCAGCACAAACAAAAAACGACCGGGTTGCACCAGCCTCCAGCATCCGGGCGCTGTCTTTCCCTGTGAGGATATTGGTTTCTTCAGCAAGATACAAATTTTCCGTATCACAGATCACTTCTCCCCCGTAGCCGATCCTATGTTTATGAGGGCTGATTTTCACAGCTGCTATTTGATTGCCTGAACTGAATTTTTTAAGGATGAGGCAGGCGAGGGTTGTTTTTCCGGTATCCCTTCCGTTCCCTGCAATCAATAATAATTGCGGTAATTTCAGGAAACCCATGAGAAAATAAATACCATTAGATCCGTTTATCGGTCCAAAAATAAACTAAATTTTTGAATTGCATATATTCACATAGATCGATGAATGGTTTTTATTCCTTTAACTTCAGCCTGACAAGAATGCAAAGTAGGGTAATAATTCCCTGGCCTGGCTTATTGAAATGGAGGCAGATTGCGTGATTTAAATGCACCTGTTCAAAAAGTTTATTAAATTTACGTAAAGGATTACGCATAAAAGCACCAGGTTGACCTTGATGATTGTCGGGTGTGACAACAAATACATCTGTAAAATTGTTATAGGTTGAATGAATTTGCACACAAATACCACACGATATGAACCGACGATTTTTTGTTAAAAGTGCATCTGCCGCTGCAGGTTTGATGGCTATCAGTCCGCTGGCGCTATATGCACGGCCCCGGGCGATAAAGAAGATTTCCGACCGGGTTGTTCTGGGGAAAACGGGTATTGAGGTTTCAAGGATGGCCATGGGAACAGGAACCAGTGGGGTAAACCGCAGTTCAAACCAGACACGGCAATTGGGAATGAACGGTCTTCCTGATCTTTTGGTGGCTGGATACGATATGGGGGTTACTTTTTGGGATTCAGCCGACCAATACGGCACCCATCCGCACCTGAAAGAAGCCCTCAAAAGGGTACCCCGTGAAAAAGTAGTTGTTCTGTCAAAAACCCATGCCTCAACGGAATCTGAAATGAAGTCAGATCTCGATCGTTTCAGGAAGGAACTGGGAACGGATTATATCGATATATTGCTTCTGCATTGCATGATGAGCGATGACTGGCCAAAAGAAAGAGAAGGGGCAATGAAGGTTTTGGCAGAGGCACGCGAGAAAGGAGTGATCCGGGCTCATGGAGTATCATGTCATACACTTGGGGCTTTGAAGGCTGCTGCGGCCACTCCCTGGGTTCAGATTGACCTGGCCCGCATCAATCCCTACGGTGCCCAGATGGATTCCAAGGTTCCTATCGTAGTGGATGTGCTCAGACAAATGAAACAGTCGGGCAAGGAAATCATGGGAATGAAAATATTTGGAGCCGGACAATTGACAAATAAGCTGGATGAATGCCTTAAATATGCACTGGATCAGGATTATATCTCCTGTTTTACCATTGGTGTTGAAAATATGGATCAGCTCAAGGATCTGGCAGTGCGTTTACCGGCGGCAAGCTGAATTATGAGCTGACGGAATACCGGTTGATCATCCGGAAGCAGAGCTTCTGCATGATCCATGCCAGCAAGCTTCCGACAAGGGCTCCGCATAAAACATCCCCTGGATAGTGGGCTCCCAGGTATATCCGGCTGTAGGAGACCAGTATGGCCCAGAAGATCATCCCCAGGGTTACCCACCTGTTTTTGAATATCAGGGATGTAAAGGTGGCCAGTCCAAATGAATTGGCTGCATGTGCCGAGATAAACCCGTAGGCACCTCCGCAATAGTTATGTACCAGGTGAACCATGTTACCGATCAGGGGATCCCGGCAGGGCCGAAGCCTTTTGACGCTGTTTTTGAGCAAATTGCCCGTTTGATCTGTAAGAGTGATCAATAAAACGATGGCCAGGATAATCCACACGGATTTCCACCTGAATTTTTTTATGATAAAGGCCAGGATGAAAATATACAAAGGAATCCACTCATACCTTCCTGAAACTGCATACATCAACCCGTCGAATAAAGGCGAATGATGACCGTTCAGCCATAGCAACCATTGCTGGTCAGTGCGGGCAAGCGTTTCAAGCATAGGATCAGGAATTGAGCTCTTTCCAGAGAATATCTTTCAGCTTCAGCAAATTGAGATTATTATGCGAGGAAATGAAAACATTCGGAATTTTGGGCAGTTCCTTTTTCATTTCTTTCATCAGCTCATCATCGGCCAGATCACATTTTGTAATCGCCAGAACCCTTTTTTTATCAAGTAATTCAGGATTGAACTCCTTTAATTCATTCAGCAGGATAATATATTCGCCCGATATGCTTTTGCTGTCGGCCGGGATCATGAACAGCAGGATCGCATTCCTTTCAATATGCCGGAGGAAACGCAGGCCAAGTCCTTTTCCCTCATGGGCCCCCTCGATGATGCCGGGAATATCTGCCATCACAAAGGACCGGGAATCCCGGTATTCCACGATGCCCAGGTTGGGCACAAGCGTGGTAAACGGATAATCGGCAATTTTAGGCTTTGCGGCGGATATGACCGAAAGAAGGGTGGACTTCCCTGCATTGGGAAAACCAACCAGTCCAACATCCGCCAGAATTTTAAGTTCAAGGGTGTACCAGCCTTCAATGAAGGGCTCTCCGGGTTGTGCATAGCGAGGGGTCTGGTTTGTTGCCGATTTGAAATGGATGTTGCCCAGTCCGCCGCGACCCCCTTTAACCAGGATATGCTCTTCCCCCTCATTTGTGATTTCAAAAAGTACCTCACCTGAATCGGCCTCCCGCGCTACCGTTCCAAGGGGAACGTCAATAATCACATCCTCGCCGTCCTTGCCGGTGGAACCTTTTTTACTTCCATTTTCGGCATGCCCGGCAAAAATATGTTTCCGGTACCGCAGATGCAACAACGTCCAAAGCTGGCTGTTTCCTTTAAGAATAACATGACCTCCCTGGCCGCCATCCCCCCCGTCGGGACCACCCTTGGCAATGAACTTTTCTGTTCGCAGATGCGCAGAACCCGCACCTCCTTTACCGGAGCGGCAGAAAATACGAATGTAATCTACAAAATTTGAATCGGCCATAAGTTAGTGACAAGTGACAAGTGACAAGTGACAAGTTGCTGACGCCTGATATGTAAGGCGGAGATTGCATGTTCAGAATTTAAATGCTCGTTAACTGAATATTAGAAAGTTGATCGTTAGGCGGAGGCTCTGCCTCCGCCTTCAGCAATTTATTCTAATATCTATTTTACTTTATCAATAGCAACACACAATCGTTCGAAAATTTCTTCAATACTGCCCATGCCATTTACAGAACTGAATTTTCCCTTTTTGCCATAATAATCAATTACAGGGGATGTTTCCCTGTTATAAACTGCAATCCGGTTTTCAATAACAGAAATATCCTGGTCATCGGCTCTTCCCGAGACTTTTCCGCGCCCCATCAACCGGTCGATCAATTCCTGCTTATCCACCTCCAGCGCAACCATAATGCTGATGGCTGTCTTCTTTCTTGCCAGCAGTTCATCCAAAGCAGAAGCCTGGGCCGTGGTCCTCGGAAATCCATCGAAAATAAAACCTTTTGCATCAGCGTGCTGATCGAGCTTTCCTTCAATCATACCTATAACAACGGCATCGGATACCAGTTCCCCTTTTTCCATGAATTTCCTAGCCTCGATGCCCAGGGGTGATTTGGCTGCCAATTCGCCACGCAGGATATCTCCCGTGGATAAATGCACCAATTTGTATTTTTCAATCAGGTTTACGGCCTGGGTTCCCTTACCAGCACCCGGAGGGCCAAACAAAACAACATTCAGCATAATAAGAAAAATTTAATTTGTTATAAAATTTGATGGAATACTATTCTTCCAGCGCATAGAGATTCCGGAGGTTCCGCCCAAAACCATTGTAATCCAGACCGTAGCCTACCACAAAGTTTTCCGGAATACGGAAGCCAACATAGTCGATATGAATGTCTTTAGAATACAGATCGGGTTTAAGGAGCAACGTAGCGACATAAATCTGCCGCGGCCTGAATCCTTTGATTTGCCCTATGATACTTTCAATTGTATTTCCTGTGTCGATAATATCTTCAATAATCACAACCGTCTTATCCTTCAAATCCTCGGTAATTCCTATCAAACGCTTAACTTTGCCTGTGCTGGCAAGGCCATTGTATGACGTCAGCTTCACAAAAGTAACCTGCACATCAAAACTGATCTTTCTCAACAGATCGGAAGCAAACATGAATGCCCCATTTAAAATACCAATAAAAACAACATCCTCATTGATAAGATCTGTGTTCATCGTGTCGGCAATACGCTGTACTTCGGACTGTATTCTATCGGCCGGAAGGAACAGGGCAAATTCCTTATCACAGAGTGAAATTGTACTCATACAAAAAATCAGGGATTAAGGTTCGCAAGATACGAATAATTGCCTTAAATTAGGCTTTGAATATTTTAATACGGATGAAACCACTAGTAAGTATTATTATGGGCAGTACATCTGACTTCCCTGTTATGGAAGCAGCCGCGAAGTTTCTGGATGAACTGCAAATCCCCTTTGAAATGAATGCCCTGTCGGCCCACCGTACCCCGGAAGAGGTTGAGAAATTTGCAAAAGAAGCAGAACAAAGAGGCATTAAAGTTATCATCGCTGCGGCAGGAATGGCGGCACATTTGCCGGGCGTTATTGCCTCCATGACCAGCCTGCCGGTGATTGGAGTACCGATTAAGGCTTCGCTCGAGGGACTGGATGCATTGCTTGCCATAGTACAAATGCCTCCGGGAATACCCGTAGCTACGGTTGGTATCAATGCTTCCTTGAATGCAGGCATCCTGGCAGCCCAGATGATTGCTTTGTTTGATGAAAAAACCGCCTCTGCATTGAAAAAACATAAGACGGGACTAAAAAAGAAAATTGTTCAGGCAAACGAGGAATTCTCAAAGATAAAATTCAACTTTAAGGTAGGATAGCTGGATTCCGGACCGCTCCGATGCGGCCTGTTATTGGAAATCAATTTTGCTTTCTGTGAAATATGCAGAATGTATTTTAGGTTTGCTGATGTTCTCCCTGGGCATTGAGGCTTCAGGCACATTTGTTATGGCAGATGCCAGGTCGAGGTCCCTGGCATTGGCTGATGCCGCCCTTACCAGCGATGCAACGGGATGGTCGAATCCGGCAGCTCTGGCATTCTTGAAACAGCCCTGCATCAGCCTGTCGGCCGAAAATCCCTGGTGTCTTTCCGAACTGGCCTCGGGTGCCTTTTCATTTTGTTTGCCTGTAAAGGCCGGCACTTTCGCCGTTTCATTCAACCGTTATGGATGCGCAGCTTTCCATGAAAACCAGGCAGGATTATCGTTTGGCAAATCACTTGGCAAATGGGTAAAAGCAGGGATTCACCTGGATTACCTGAAAATAAAACAATACGGGGATTATGGCAACCTGTATGCTGTAATCCCTTCCCTTGGGCTGCAGATTTTGCCTGTACCCGGAGTGGCACTTGGCTTACAGGTATACAATCCGGCCGGCCAGGGATATTATCCCGCCGGGTTTATGAAACTTCCCGCTGTGTATAAAGCCGGACTGGCCTACCAGCCCTCTCCTGAAATCCTGTTTTGCCTGGAACTGTGCAGCGAATCAGATCATAAACCGGTATATCGCGGAGGCATTGAATACAATTTTGAAAAACAATTCGCATTCCGGATGGGATTATCCTCTTCCTACGGCATGCAATATAACCTGGGTATCGGCTACATGGGCAAACACATGAAAACCGACATAGCGGTGTCACACCATCCGGTTTTGGGATTTAGTCCGGCAATTACGATTACCTGCACCTTCTGAGAAAAGGGAAGCGAATCGGGCAACACAGGTACCCTGCTAAATATTGTGAGGGTATCACCACATATTGCTTTAAATACTATTTTTGCATTTCATTAAATTACAACAATAAGGCATGTCGGATCAACAAAAGGTGGCAATATTGGGAAGCGGAAGCTGGGCTACCGCATTGGCCAAATTGTTATTAAATAATCAAACGCAAATTAACTGGTTTGTACGTTCGGAAGAAGATATCGCCTATTTTCTGAAATTCAAACACAATCCTAAATACATCAGTGATATACAATTTGATACCGACCGGATCCAATTCTACAGTTCAATACAGGAGGCTATTGAGGCATCTGACATTCTCATTTTTGCCATTCCCGCCCCGTTTCTGAAGGAAACATTGAGCAGCTTCACCGGGGAATTCGGAGACAGGATGATCATGTCGGCTATAAAGGGAATTGTGCCCTATGAAAACCTCACTGTAGCAGAGTTTTTCAACCGGGTATACAACGTTCCTTTTAAAAACATAAGCATTATCAGCGGGCCCTGCCATGCAGAAGAAATTGCGCTTGAACGGCTCTCCTACCTAACCATTGCTTCAGCAACAAAAGAACAAGCCAGGGAATTATGCCCACTGCTCAAATGTCATTATGTGAAAGTGGAGAGTTCCGAAGACATATACGGAACTGAATATTCGGCGGTACTTAAGAATATTATTGCCATTGCCGCAGGCATTTGTCACGGACTTGGATACGGCGATAATTTCCAGGCGGTACTTGTTTCAAATGCAATGATTGAAATTAAGCGATTCCTGGCAAAGACCTATAAAAGCAAACGAAAACTGCTTAGCTCACCCTATCTTGGTGACGTGATGGTGACTGCCTATTCTCAGTTCAGCCGTAACCGCACCTTCGGCATGATGATCGGCAAGGGTTACTCTGTGAAATCAGCACAGCTTGAAATGAATATGATCGCTGAAGGGTATTATGCGGTGGCATGCATACGGGAACTGAATAAGACCTACCAGGTAAAGATGCCTATTATGGATGCTGTATTTCATATCCTGTATGATAAAGTTTCACCTGCCCTTGAAATTAAACTGCTTACTGAAAACCTGAAATAATATACTAAAATGGAAAATCTGAAAATTGACATTAGCAAGGTATTTGGATTTGTTCCAAAGGAAGAGATCTATAAGCTGGAATCAAAAGTGAAAGATGCAGCATTAGCCCTTGAAAATAAAACCGGCAAGGGAAATGATTTCCTTGGCTGGGTGAATCTCCCCTCTTCAATTTCCGAAGCCCATATAAAAGATATTGAACAGGTAGCTGCTGCAATGCAAAAAGAAGTGGATGCCGTGGTTGTGATTGGCATCGGAGGATCCTATCTTGGAACCCGGGCGGTGTCTGAAGCACTTTCCCATTCTTTCCTGCATCTGAAAAAGAACCGGAAATACCCCATTATCCTGTATGCCGGACAAAACATAGGAGAGGATTACCTGAATGAACTGGTTGAAGTGCTGGATACGCTGCGCTATGGTATTGTCGTTATCTCCAAATCGGGAACAACAACGGAACCGGCACTTGCATTCCGGTTGCTGAGGGACAACCTGCAATCCAAAGTGGGCAAGGAAGCTTCGAAAAAACTTATCATTGCTGTTACGGATGCCCATAAGGGAGCGCTTCATTCAACCGCTGTGCAGGAAGGGTACAGGACGTATGTAATTCCCGACGATGTGGGAGGCCGGTATTCGGTGCTGACACCGGTGGGACTTGTTCCCCTGGCCATCAGCGGAATTGATATCCGGGCCCTTATCAAAGGAGCTGTGGATATGGAAAAACTGAGTTCCTCCAATACTCCGTTTGAAAATAACCCGTCTGCTATGTATGCAGCTGCCCGGCAGAAACTCTATCAAAATGGGAAAAAAGTTGAAATTCTTGCCAATTTTGATAACAAACTGCATTTTCTGGCGGAATGGTGGAAACAACTGTACGGAGAAAGTGAAGGAAAAGAAGGAAAAGGGATATTTCCTGCCAGCGTGGATTTAACAGCGGACCTTCATTCCATGGGACAGTATATCCAGGAGGGTGAACGTATCTTGCTGGAAACAGTAATATCCATTAAAAATACGGCAACACGGCTGGATATCCCCTCGGAAAAAGCAGACCTCGACGGGCTGAATTACCTGGCTGGCAAGCGCGTTGATGAAGTAAACAAAATGGCGGAACTTGGAACAATGCTGGCGCACGTCGATGGCGGCGTTCCCAACATCCGTATTGAAATTCCCAAATTGGATGAGTATAATCTGGGCCAGCTGATGTATTTCTATGAAAAGGCCTGTGGCATTAGCGGTTATCTTATGAACGTCAATCCATTCGATCAACCCGGGGTTGAAGCTTATAAGAAAAATATGTTTGCCCTGCTTGAAAAGCCTGGATTCGAGGCTGAAACAAAAAAAATAAAAGCCCGGCTTGCATAGAGTAAGTTATAAAGACTTGTTCTTTTTAACCACGGAGTTATAGCTAAAGTATTGAGGTTGTTCTGCGTTCGCAGAATTTCCTCAATGATTAGCAAATAAGAGGCGCTTCGCTTTACGAAAGGCACATAGCTTAACGATCCAGGCCACGAAGTGGCCCAATCTCATTAACCGTGGGTGAAACCCACGGAAAGCGAGATCCGCGAGATCTGCGAGAACATAAACTGCGACTTTGCGACTTTGCGAGAAAACAAATCCGAGAGCTCCGCGAGAACCTCAAGAAACCTTCCAAATAACCTTAACCTGCAACTTTTTGTCTTGTTTTTTCGTTTAAAATATTGTGTTCTGCAATAATTTTCGGGGTTAATTAATTTTTGATAAGTTATTTGCACAATTATTGTAGGTGTTATTATGTTTTGTTAACTTTATAACAACTGTGATTCCAACAAAACCCCCTGATCTTGAATTATTTAGCTCATATCTATTTATCCGGAACCAACGAAGAAATCCTGGTAGGTAATTTTATTGGAGATTACGTCAAGGGATTTGAGCTCGGAAGGTTTAACGAACTGGTTCGCAAGGGGATCATGCTTCACAGGCATATCGATTCCTTTACGGATACCAATATTGTTGTTAAGCGCAGCAAAGCACGGATCCTTGAAAAATATCATAAATATGCCGGCATAATTGTCGACATATTTTATGATCATTTTCTGGTTTCCAACTGGTCATCCTATTCATCCGTTCCCATTGATGACTTTGTGCACAATGTTCATGGTACGCTTACCCGGTATGTGGACATGCTGCCTGAAGGCGTTAAACTGTTTCTTCCTTCCTTCATTCATAATAACTGGATTCAGAAGTATTCAACAATCGAAGGAATTGAGGATGTGCTGCATAAAATGTCTGCACGCACCACCCTTCCCGAGGAAACAGAATATGCGATACGTGTTTTGAGGGAAGAGTATTACAAATTCGATTCTGAATTTTCGGCTTTTTTCCCGGCACTGATCCATTATGTTAACCGGGCTTTCGATATCGATCTCGACCAGAAGGAGTATCCGGGATGGGATATGAAAACTGGATGAAGAAATTATGAATGATGAATTATAAATTATGAATTAAGCATTCATTCATCATTCATCATTCATAATTCATCATTCATCATTCATAATTATTTATTTTATTAATTTTTCTCATCTTTCATGATTTCATACAAACTGCGAATTTCATTTCTGACGGCCCTCCTGACTTTCGGGACTTTCCTGCTTCAATCCCAGACAAATGACAGCATTTGCGGAAACATTTCAGGCAATTTAACATGGGGTCCAGATACAGTATATGTTGGCTGCAACCTGACATTAGACGACAATGTTACATTGACAATCCTGCCCGGGACGTATATTGAGTTTGAGGACAGTGTCTCCTTTGAAGTGATTGGTACCATAAAAGCTATCGGAACAGAATCCCAACCGATCACTTTTACAGCGAAAAATGCAGACAAAGGCTGGCAGGGAATCCAGTATAAAAACGGTTCATATGCAACAACCCATCCCGAGGGAGTTATGAATGATAATGATTCAAGCCTGTTTGCACATTGTAGTTTTGAGCATTGTACAAATGATGTATTTTTTATTGACAAATTTTCAAATATTAAAATATCAGAGTCAGCTTTCAGATTCAACAAGCGATCCGTTATTTTTATTGTTACTTCCAGTCCGCTGATTATCCGGAATAAGTTCACAAATAATATTATCGCTGATGGAAACATCATCTGGTGTGCGCGGGGTTCCAACCCTCTGATATCCGGAAACCTGATTGCAAATAATTTAAGCTCATTTGGAAGTAGTTTTGGAAGTGGAAATATCCTGATGTGCCAGAACCACTCAAATCCTTTGATCATTAATAATTTGATAACTCTAAATCAATCAGAATGGGGGACTCTGCATTGCGAACAATCTTCACCCCGAATAATCAATAATACAATATCAGGAAATATCTCCACATCAGGAGGGGGCATTTATTGCAGTTTTTCCCACCCCGAAATTATCAACACGATCCTATGGAACAATGTAGCCACAAATGTGGGTAACCAATTATTTGCTACTATGAACTCGCCCCAGCTGCAGCGTTGCGTCATCGGAAATAAAGAAAATGATATATCCCTGAACGTCTGTGAAATCCGAGAGATCTGCATTAACCTTATATTCATCATTCATAATTCATCATTCATAATTCATCATTCATAATTCATAATTCATAATTCATAATTTACTTATTATATTTTTTCCTCACCGAATCCAATCTCACCAGTATAAACAACAGCAGCGTAAAGGCCAGCATGGAAGATCCGCCATAACTGAAGTATGGCAAGGGTATCCCTATCACGGGGAACAACCCGATAGTCATGCCAATATTTATGGCAAAATGAAAGAAAAGGATAGAAGCAACCCCATATCCGTAAATCCTGGCAAACTGTGATCGTTGCCGTTCGGCCAGCAGCAATACCCGAATCAGCAACCCGGCAAACAAAAGAATTACAATCGTAGTCCCCAAAAAGCCCCATTCCTCACCAACCGTACAGAAAATAAAGTCGGTGCTCTGTTCAGGCACAAAATCGAGCTTGGTCTGTGTTCCCTTTAAATATCCCTTCCCTGCAAAACCTCCCGATCCAATGGCAATTTTTGACTGGTTAAGATTGTACCCTACGTCCCTGATATCTGTTTCTGTTCCCAGCAATATATTCATTCGGGTTTGCTGATGCTTCTTTAATATATTGTGAAAAACGTAGTCAACAGTAAAGGTAAACCCAATAAATCCAAACAGGAAAACAAGCACAAGCAATACGCCTTTCGCTTTGCGCAGGGCCGTAAATAACAGAAATACAACCGATGATAGCCCAAGCGAGATCAGGATCATTTCATAAACAGTGGGTTTTATGGTAAGCCATGGCAGTGAGAATTTAAGTGCAAAATAAAAAAAGACAAGGATAAAACTCCCGATTATGGGCAAACGGATTGAAGAATTGATGATACCATAGCCGATTAATGCAAAAACGATGAGTATAATGACCACGGTTACATTGCTCATCAGCAATGTCATCAAAAACAGGGTGGCGACAAAAATACAGGTTGCCAAAATCCAACCGGGCATACCCTCACGGTACAGTAAGAGTCCGAAACAACTAAATACCAGGGCAGTCCCCCAATCGGGCTGTATAGCAATCAGGCCTACCGGCAGTCCGATGATCAATCCCATTATCAGCATGGACCTCCAAGTCCATAACCGTACATTGTAACCGCTCAGATACCTTGCTATTGCCAGGGCAGTGGTAATTTTCATGAATTCCGACGGCTGAAGGTTGAATCCGGCAATACGGATCCAGGAACGGGAACTGTTGACTACTACCCCGAAAAGGAGAACGGACATTAACAGCAGGATCGACGCACCAAAGATCACATAGGCAAAATAATGATAAAACCGGTGGTCGATGGCAAACAGAAGGATGATAAGAATAAAGGAGGCAAGGATCCATAACATTTGTTCCCCGTAGTTCATCCGGATGTCAAAAATCGATTTGAACTGGTCGTTGTAGGAGGAAGCAAAAATATTCATCCAGCCAAAAACGACCAGCAGCAGGTACAAACCCACCGTTGTCCAGTCAATTTCTTCGCTTATATTGAGTTTATCGATCATTTGGCATACAAAAGATTACTGTTCAGCATTCTCTCCTCGAGATACTTCCGTCTCGGAGCTATGGAATCCGTCAGGTATTTTTCAATCATCAGGCTGGCGATTGGAGCAGCATACGTTGCCCCAAAGTGTCCATTTTCAACGAATACGAGGATTGCAATTTTCGGGTTGTCCTTGGGGGCGAAGGCAATAAACACCGAGTGAGGCTGCCCGTGAGGATTCTGCGCAGTACCTGTCTTGCCGCAAACGACAATATTCGGTAGCCGGGCAACAGTGGATGTGCCACTGCCGTTCACCGATAATTCCATCCCCCTCACAACAATTCCAAAATTTTCCGTGTCTACAGGGATGATATGCTTTTTATAAAACCGGTTTTCAATGGTATCGATCCCTTCAATTTTTTTCACCACATGCGGCGTTATATAGTATCCCCTGTTTGCAATGGTAGCTGTCATATTGGCCATTTGCAGAGGGGTCAGCAGCACTTCGCCCTGACCGATGGACAAGGAATTAATTGTGGCAGCGCTCCACCGGTGAGAACCGTAATATTTATCATAATAGCTTACCGGGGCGATAAAGCCCTTTAATTCGTTATTGAAATCCGAATTCAAACGGTTTGCAAAACCGAAAGCCAGCGCATACTTGCGCCAGACACTATAAGCTTCCTGGGTATCTTTATATTTCGGATTTTGTATGATCCGCAGGAAAACATTGCAGAAATACGCATTGCAGGAATTTTCAATTCCATGCACCAGATCAAGCGGACTGGGGTGCACATGGCACCCCATGTGGATACCCTTGCCAAAATACCCCTCGTTGCAGGAAAAGCTGGATGCCGGGGTAATCACTTCCTCCTGTAAACCAACAAGTGCCTGGAATGGTTTAAATGTGGATCCGGGAGGATAATTTGCCATAAGAGCCCGGTTAAACAGGGGCATCTGGGGATCCATCTGCAGTTTGGCATAATTGGATGTGCGCTGACGGCCTACCAGCAGGGATGGATTATAAGACGGGGCAGAGATCAGTGCCAGTATTTCACCGGATGAGGGTTCAATGGCCACAACACTGCCTTTGAAATTTCTCATCAGCTTTTCACCGTATTCCTGCAAATCCCCATCAATGGTGCATACAAGGTTTTTGCCCACTATGGCATCCTCGTCGAATCTTCCGCCCTGGTATGGGCCTTTAACCCTGCCATGAACATCAACCAGCAGATACTTCCTGGCCTTTATGTCCTTCCAGGTACTTTTCATAGTATCCTTCAATACCATTGATCCCAATATAATCACCCAGCGCATAATTGCTGTTGGCAGCCATTATTTTTTCATCCACCTCACCCACGTATCCGAACAGATGGCCCGCAAATTCCTTGTTGTATTTTCTCAGGGTACGCGAACGGACATAAAATCCGGGAAATTTGTAGAGCTTTTCCTGCAGCTGGGCATAGTTTTCCGGCGACAGCTGCTTGACAAACGGTTCCCGCCGGTATCTGGGGCCGAAGGCTTTTTTAATGCCGGTCCTCATTTTAACCAGGTCCATCCCCAGAATGCCGGCCAGTTCAACCGTATCAAAGGCTTTCATCTCATAGGGAGCGATCATCAGATCATAAGCCGGCTGATTATAACACCAGAAGCTTTTTGTTGCGATCATAGATCAACCCCCTTGCAGGGTACAAAATTTCAATTCGCTTTGAGTTGTTTTCTGCCGATAGCTTATAACTGGTATCGATCACCTGCAGGTAAAACAATCTGATAACAAGTGACAGGGACGCCAGCAATATAATGCCGGCTATAATATTCCTGCGGGAAGCAAACTGGTCCATCCGCTATTTCCGAAAAATAAAGTACTGACTGAAAATTAAAATAACTGACGTCAATAACGAACTTAATATAGCCCTTAAAAACGTGCTGAAAAAATGATGAAAGGTAAATACCTCCAGGTAAAAAGAGTAAAATGATGGATCAGGACAAGGAGAACCGTATATTTTATAAACCATTCCAGTCCGAATTGTATCATCCGGGGCTGGGTACCGGTCTGGTACCCTTCGCGGGGCGAAAAAATGGCGAGGACTCCCGGACGGGCAAACGCCATGAGGACTGTGGCACTGGAATGCACTCCCGGTGTTCCCATAAAAAGATCAATGGTAAGTCCCAGCAAAAAGGCACTTATGATCAGCACTATCCTGGGAACGTCAAACGGCAGCAGCAACACAAAGAGGACATAAACATACGGATTTATATATCCCGAAAGTTCAATGTTATTGAAGACCAGCAATTGTGTCACAATCAGAATGACAAACAGGAATAAATATACGATAAGTGACTTGATCATTTGGTTGCGGCATTATTCAGGGAATCGGTTTCATTTTTCGCAAAGTTCCGGATCACCTGCACATAATTTAACTTTCTGAAATCGGTTGATAATTTAACCTTGATTACATAATAATTGCCTCCTTTAAGATGAAAGTCAGCAATGACGCCGATAAGGTGGCCTTCCGGAAATACGCCGCCAAATCCGCTTGTAATCACTGTATCGCCGAGTGTAACTTTAACATGGTGGGGAATATCCACCAGGGTGGCATATTCGGTATTATCCCCGTTCCAGCTTAAGGGACCAAAATAGCCATTGCTTTTAATCCGGGCACTTACCATGAAATCGCGGTTAAGAACGGATAAAACAGACGAATAATTCTCGGAAACGGATTTAACCACACCGATTATGCCTTCACTTCCTATTACAGCCATTTCAGGTGCAACACCCGAACGGCTGCCTTTGTCGAGCATAATAAAATTGAATTGTTTGTTCACTGTATTGTTAACAACTTTGGCGGTTATATACAGGTATTTTTTGGGTTTCATGGGATCCCCGAAATAAATTGAATCCGGAGCGTTTTCTGAAAATGAGGATCCCAGCCGGTTATACAACCGGGCATTTTCTTCTGCCAGCATTCGATTTTCACCTCTTAATGAAAGATAGTCCTTGATATTCTCCACCCGTGTCGACATCCTTCCCGAAACGGAATGCGAAAAACTGTAAAAACGCACCTTCTGATAAGGATTGGCTCTAAACAGCAAAAACATCGAAAAAGTCTCAATAAGCAAAAACAGGATCAGGAAATGATGCTGAACTATAAATCGCAATAAATTTCTCATCCTTTAAATGAGGTTTGCACGTTACATTTACCTGATCAGAAGCGACTGATATTTATCCAGGTTCTTTAAAATAATGCCTGTTCCGCGGGCCACTGCCTGAAGCGGATTTTCAGCCACATGAAAGGTAATACTGATCTTATCCGATAACCTTTTGGCCAGGCCGCGCAACAAGGCGCCACCACCAGCCAGAAAAATTCCTTTCTGAACAATATCCGAATACAATTCGGGAGGAGTTTGCTCAAGCACGGACATGACAGCTGATTCAACCTTTGTCAGCGATTTGTCGAGACAGTGTGCGATCTCCTGGTACGATACAGGTATTTCAATAGGCAGGGCGGTCATCATATTGGGCCCCCTGACGGTATAATCGGCAGGTGCATTGTCGATGTCGGGCAAAGCAGCACCTACGTTAATCTTAATATCCTCGGCACTGCGCTCACCCACTTTGATGTTGTGCTGATGACGCATGTAAGCCTGTATATCCGCCGTAAAGCCATCACCGGCAATGCGGATGGATTCGTTGCAAACAATTCCTCCAAGGGCGATTACGGCAATTTCAGTGGTACCTCCCCCGATATCCACAACCATATGTCCTTCCGGGGCAACCACATCAAGTCCGATACCGATGGCAGCCGCCATAGGCTCATAAACCATATATACATCCCTTCCGCCGGCATGTTCCGCGGAATCCCGTACAGCCCTGATTTCCACTTCCGTGCTTCCTGAGGGTATGCTCACCACCATCCGGAGGGATGGTGTAAAAAACCGGTTCCGGGTACTGATCATCCGGATCATACCCCGGATCATTTGTTCCGCTGCGTTAAAGTCAGCGATTACCCCATCACGCAAAGGCCTGATGGTCCGTATGTTTTGATGTGTCTTGCCATGCATCTGCCTGGCAGTTTCACCGATTGCAATAAGCTTCTTGGTGGTTTGGTCAATAGCAACTATCGAAGGTTCATCAACTACTATCTTATCATTCTCAATGATAATTGTATTGGCAGTACCCAGGTCAATGGCCAACTCCTGAGTAAATAAAGAAAAAATTCCCATAAAATCTAATTTCTAATGAAGTGGTAAAGGTAATATTTTGAATAGTTAATTATTATAAATTCTTTAGCCATATTAACGTAGAAAAAAGCAGGTTGTTACGTTTTTTTAATGTTTAAAATGACGTATTCCTGTTAAAACCATAGCCATCCCATTTTTATCACAAAAATCAATTGAATCCTGGTCTCTTACCGATCCTCCAGGCTGGATAACCACCTTAATGCCAGCCTCATTCGCTATTTCAACACAATCGGGAAATGGGAAAAATGCATCCGAGGCCATGACGGCTCCCGCTGTTTCAAAACCAAAATTGCCGGCCTTCACAATTGCCTGCCGGAGTGAATCTACCCGGCTTGTTTGTCCAACTCCGCTTGCAATCAGCTGCTTGTCGCGGGCAAGCACGATCGTATTTGATTTTGAATGTTTTACAACCTTGTTGGCAAATATGAGGTCCTCGTACTCAGCATCATTGGGAATTTTGTTTGTCGCAGGTTTCATATCCTGCCTGCCTTCAATGCGGGTATCGCGATCCTGTTCAATCACCCCGTTGAGCAGGGACCTGAACTGAACCACCGGCAAGGCGGCATTTTTTCGGATGAGGATAATCCTGTTTTTTTTCTTTTTAAGGGTTTCCAGGGCATCTTCATTAAAGGAAGGGGCAATAATCACTTCGAAAAACAACTTATCGATTTCGCCTGCGGTTTCCAGGTCCACCGCGGTATTGGTAATGAGAATACCGCCGAAGGCTGAAACCGGATCCCCTGCCAGGGCATCTTTCCAGGCTTCTGCAAGCACCGGCCGCGAAGCAATGCCGCAGGCATTGTTGTGTTTCAGGATCGCAAAGGTGGTTTCCGTAAATTCATCGATCAGGTATACGGCGGCTTCAATATCCAGCAGATTGTTATAGGATATTTCCTTTCCCTGCAGCTGGTCAAATATTTCATTGAAATCACCATAGAATGTTCCCCGCTGATGAGGATTTTCACCATAGCGCAAAGGCTTGGCCAACCGGATGCTGCGCTTAAAAACCGGTTGCCCGTGCTTCTGATTGAAATAATTGAATATGGCCGTATCGTAATGCGAGGTGATATTGAATGCTTCCATGGCAAATACCCGTCGTTGCTCCAGGGTGGTCATGCCCTTTTTATTCTGAAGAATGTCAAGCAAAGCCGGATATTGATCCTTTGATGATATGATGGCCACATCCGTATAATTTTTTGCGCCGGCCCGGATCAGGGATATGCCGCCGATATCAATCTTTTCAATAATTTGCACCTCCGATGCCCCGGAGGCAACCGTCTCTTCAAAGGGATAAAGATCAACCAGCACCAGATCCACCGTTGACAGGGCATACTGATCCATCTCCTTCTGGTCGGCCTCATTTTCCGATCTTGCCAGGATGCCCCCGAAAACCTTTGGATGCAACGTTTTTACCCTGCCTCCAAGGATGGAAGGATACCCGGTCAGGGATTCCACGGAAGTAACCGGAATGCCCAGGTTAACAATGAAATCACGGGTACCCCCGGTTGAAATCAATGAAACGTTCAGTGAATGCAGTGCCTTGACAATTTCTTCGAGGTGATCCTTATAATACACGGATATAAGCGCTGTTTTGATGTTTTTCTCTTCCATAAATGAGGCTTGATTTATTTTTAGTATTATGCAGTGGTAAATTAATGCGCGAACCTAAAAAAACTCTTCCGAAGTTCATAGCCAAGATATTAATTTTTTAAGAAAATAGATAGCGCTTTCTTATCTTTGTTTGCCACAAACCGATTCCTGCATGCGCTGGTTATTTATTTTTCATGAAAGCCTTCAATCGGCTTACCGTACTATAATTCTGAATAAACTGCGGACCATCCTTTCGCTGATTGGCGTCACCATCGGCATTTTTTCCATTATCTCCGTTTTTACAGTCCTCGATTCAATGAAAGCAAACCTGCAGGCCTCTGTCGACTCGTTTGGAAGTGATGTTGTATTTATTGAAAAATGGCCGTGGACACCTGAACCCGGGCAGGAGTTTGCCTGGTGGGAATACTTAAATCGTCCGGTAACCACGCTTCGCGAGTATGCTGAGGTTAAATCCAGGCTGAAGGATGTGAAAACCGTTGCCTTCACAGCGGCCATTCAAACCGAGGTCCAGTATCTCGACAACAGCGCAGATAACATGCTGCTATGGGGAGTCACCGAAGAATTTGAACAGGTAAGGAATTTTGACATTGCCCGGGGCCGGTTTTTATCGGTTTTTGAAATCAACTCGGGCAGGAATTTTTGCGTTATCGGGAACACAATTGCAGACGAATTGTATAAAGATGTAAATCCCCTGGGAAAATCCATCAGAGTGCATGGAAGGGATATTACAATCATCGGGGTTTTCACTAAGGAAGGCAAGTCAGTTTTGGGTGGCGGCAGCATGGACAAGGTGGTCCTTATCCCGGTTCGGTTCATGGCAGGCATGATCGATCTGAAAGATGAACGGAGCAACCCCCAGATATGGGTGAAGGCCAGTCCGGGAATGACAGTAAATGAATTGAAGGACGAAATAAGACAAACCATGCGCTCTATAAGACGGCTAAGCCCGAGGCTCAAGGATAATTTTGCCCTGAATGAAACAAGCCTCCTGAGTGCCGGAATTGAACAGATCTTTAAAGTGGTAAATGTTGCCGGCTGGTTCATTGGAATATTTGCTGTACTGGTTGGCGCATTTGGCATAGCCAACATCATGTTCGTATCCGTAAAGGAAAGAACCAGCATTATCGGGATACAGAAAGCCCTGGGAGCAAAAAGCTATTATATCATCCTTGAAGTGCTGTATGAATCCATTCTGCTATCCCTGGTGGGCGGTATACTCGGACTTTTGCTTATTTTTGCCGGCACATTGATCGCCCGTGCACAGGATTTCAATATTTTTCTCAGCTCAGGGAACATTATTCTGGGGGTGGTCATCAGCACAACGGTCGGGCTCATTGCCGGTTTAATGCCTGCTTTCTCCGCCGCACGACTCAACCCGGTAAAGGCAATTGCCAGCACTTTTTAGGGACAAGCAGAAGGAAATTATGAATTATGAATGATAAATTATGAATTGCGTGGAGCGCACCCGGTATTGCAGATTGCAGATCGGGATACAATAATCCCTTTAGGGATGGCCTGCCGGTAGAAAAGAGCACAATCCCTTACAGATAAAAAGCATTAAAAAATAAACTGTTTATTCTCCCATTTTATGATTTCGAAATCAAGATTTCTGTTAATCCTCAGCCTGGCATTTCAGGTTTTGCCGGGGTTTTCGCAAAAAACTGCCGATCCGGGCGTGCTGACCATCGACCGGATTTTTAATTCCCGCGAATTCAGCAAGCAATATCCTCCCGAAATACAATGGATCCATGGCGGTGATTCCTATATTGTAAATGAGCCCTCCGCAAAAAGCAGTTCCCTTGAGGACCTTGTAAAATATGAATCCGCCTCCCAGAACCGTAGCATCTATGTTCCTGCCGAACTGCTTATCCCGGAAGGGAGCAATTCCCCGTTGAATATTGAAAGTTTCACGTTTTCCCCCGATGAATCCAAAGTGCTTATTTTCACGAACAGCAGCAGGGTATGGAGAAGCAATTCAAAAGGGGATTACTGGATTTATGATCTGGCGACAAAAAAACTGAAGAAAATTGGTGCCCGGTTTCCCTCCTCATCGCTGATGTTCGCCAAATTCTCCGACGATAACCGGTATGTGGCTTATGTACAGGGATTTAATATTTATGCCGAAGATTTTCAATCCGGTGATATAAAGCAACTGACTTTCGATGGAACTGCCACAATGATCAATGGCACTTTTGACTGGGTATATGAAGAAGAATTCGGCTGCCGCGATGGATTCCGGTGGAACAAAACCGCCGGTTATATTGCTTTCTGGCATATGGATGCATCCAGCACGGGAACCTATTATATGCTTAATACTACGGATTCAATATACTCCCGTCCCATCCCCATTCAATATCCGAAAGTCGGTCAGCCTCCTTCTGCTACGCGGGTTGGTGTCATTCATGTCGCCGACGGCAAAATAAGCTGGATACCAATACCCGGGGGTGAAACGGCAAATTACCTTCCCCGCATGCAGTGGATAAACGACGACGAGTTACTGATACAGCAGATCAATCGCAGGCAGGACACGCTGAAGTTCTTTGTTTATGACGTTCGCCAGGATAAAATAAAGAACATCTATGAAGAGCATAATAATACCTGGGTGGATATTACGTTTTCTGATATAAGCGCAGATGCCTGGGAAATGGAAGATCTTCCCCTGGTCGACAAAAATCAGGCCGTCCTTAGGATGGCAGAGATAGGCGACTGGCGGCATTTATACAGGATAAACCTGGCTGACGGAAAGACAACCGACCTTACCCCTGGAAAATATGATGTGGCCCGGTATTATACGGCCAATGAAAAATATGCCTGGTTTAATGCCTCCCCAAAGAACAGCACCCAGCGATATTTGTACCGGGTATCTTTAAGCGGAAGAGGGGATTCGATGCGGATCACGCCCCGTGACAGGAACGGAATGAACACGTACAATATTTCCCCTGACGGCCGGTTCGCTGTCCATACCTGGTCCAATTCGGTTACGCCCCCAATTGTTAACCTTATAAGCCTGCCCGATCACAAAATCGTCAGAAATTGGGTGGACAATGCCGTGTTAAGAAACCACATTGCCACCCTCAAACCTGTCGTCACATCCTTTTTTTCAATTACAACGGTGGACGGGGTTTCAATGGACGGGAAGATGATAAGGCCCCCGGACTTTTCGCCCGCTAAAAAATACCCGGTTTTGTTTTATGTGTATGGTGAACCCTGGGACCAGGTGGCCACCGACAAATGGGATATTTTATGGCATACCCTGCTGGCACAGCAGGGATATATTGTTATTGCCCTGGATAACCGCGGAACCCCATGCCTCAAAGGAAATGAATGGAGAAAAAGCATTTACAGGAAGATGGGATTGGTGAATGCCAGGGATCAGGCCATGGCAGCCAGGGAAGTAATGAAATGGAATTTTGTGGATACATCCCGGATCGCCGTTTGGGGGTGGAGCGGCGGAGGAACCATGACCCTTAACCTGATGTTCCGGTACCCATCCATCTATAAAACAGGACTTGCAGTGGCAGCCATTTCCAATCACCTGACCTATGACAACATATATACGGAACGGTATATGGGGCTTCCCTGGGAAAATCCCGGAGAATACAAGGAGAGTTCCCCGGTTACCTATGCAGGGAATCTTAAAGGCAATTTGCTGATTGTACACGGCACAGGGGATGATAATGTGCATTACCAGAATGCCGAAATGCTGATCAATGAACTGGTCAGGCAAAACAAGCAGTTTACAATGATGTCCTATCCAAACCGGTCACATGGCATCTATGAGGGCAAAAATACAACGGTACATCTATACACTTTGCTTACCAATTACCTGGTGAAGAATTGCCCTCCGGGTGCAAGATAGTCTTGCAGTCTTGCAGTTTTGCAGTCTTGCAGTTTTGCAGTTTTGCAGTTTTGCAGTCTTGCAGTTTTGCAGTTTTGCAGTCTTGCAGTCTTGCAGTCTTGCAGTCAGCCGTCTTCAAATCAACAAATCAACAAATCACCAGATTGCCTTTGCATCCTTTAAAATTTTTCATTAACTTATATCGCTTTTAGAACCGAAAAATCTAAACCCGAAGCCATGGACCCGAAAATCGCGCACCTTTACCATGAGTACTCGCAGGGTGGCATTGACCGCCGTAATTTCCTGCGCAGGCTGACACTGTACGCCGGCAGCACCGCTGCTGCTCTTACCCTCGTTTCTCTCCTCGAGGAGAATAATGCCGTTGCTGCCTCACCGGCGCCATCCGATGAGGATGATACACTTTTCAGTGAAATGATCACTTACCCGGGGGAGACCGGTGATGTAAAAGCTTATCTGTCCAGGCCAAAGGAGGATAAAAAACATCCGGCCGTAATTGTAATTCATGAAAACCGGGGACTTCAGCCTCATATCCTGGATGTCACGCGCCGAATGGCCAGGGAGGGTTTCCTGGCAATGGCACCGGATGCATTGTCACCCCTGGGCGGAACTCCCGAAAATGATCCCGATGAGGCACGTACCCTGATTGGAAATCTTGATATGGACAAAACAGTTAAGAATTTCGTGGCTGCGGTAAAATACCTCGAAACATATCCGTTGTCGACAGGTAAGGTTGGATGCACAGGATTTTGCTGGGGAGGGGGCATGACCAACCAGGTGGCTGTTAACGCACCTTCACTGGATGCTGCTGTTCCCTATTACGGACGACAGCCCTCCCCGGAGCAGGTACCGTCCATCAAAGCTCCCATCCTGGCCCATTACGCTGAGAACGATGCCGGGATCAATGCGGGTATACCGGCATTTGAAGAGGCTCTTAAGAAGGCGGGGGTCGAATATAAAATTTATACCTATCCCGGTACCAGTCATGGTTTCAACAATGATACCAATCCCGATCGTTATAATGCGGAAGCCGCAAAACTGGCGTGGGAGAGGACGGTGGAATTTTTTAAATCCAAACTGAAATAGGTCGGCACCTTCGGCGAGGATGCTGAACCACTGAGACCTCAGAGAATTAAACTGAAGAACGGCGTTACTAAAAATTCAGCGTTCTCAATGAAATCTCTGAGCACTCAGTGTTTATTTTTGTTGTTGAAGGCGTTGGACACCGCATTCACAAATGGTTTGCAGTGTTTGAAAAACCTTTTATATCCGTCGCACAGGTAGTTTAAACCCGGTTCTCCCGCAGGGGTATGCATAAACCGGTTTTTTGGACATTCGCCGTTGCACATCTCCCGCACCTCACAATCGAGACATATTGTGGGAAGCGAAAGTTTCGACATGCCAAAAGTTCTTTGCCGGGGACTGCCCAATAATTCCGTTAATGAAACCTCCCGTATATTGCCGATCCTGTGGCTATCATCCACAAAATGATCGCACGAATAAAAATCACCGTTGTGCTCAACAACCGGTACTCCGCCGCAAACCGGCTTAAAAAGGCATAAAGTATGCTCCTGCCCGAAGGCGGTGCGTAATGCTTCTTCAAAGATCTGGATCTTTATTTTCCCTATATCGTTTTCAACCCATTCATCAAACACGGTACACAAAAAAGCCCCAAAGTCCTCCGGACGGACCGACCGGGCTGAGACCGCTCCGTCTCCCCGAACAAGACGCTCAACCAGGGGAAGAAATGTAATCGTTTTTGCCCCCAGTTTTTTGAAATACCGGTAGATCAGCATCGGTTGCTTCACATTGTCAGCATTCAGCACACAAAGGATTTCAGGTTCTATTCCGTGCAATAGGGCCAGGTCATATCCATGCAATACTTTCCGGAAGGATCCCTTTCCGTTTTTGTTCCTCCGGAACTGATTGTGCAATTCTTCGGGACCATCCATACTGATCCCCAGACTGAAATTCTCTTCAACAAAAAACTTTACCCATGACTCATCCATAAGAGTTCCGTTGGTTTGAAGCCCATTGATGATCTTTCGGCCAGCAGGTTTCCACTTTTTTTGCAAAACCACGACCTTTCTGAAAAAGTCAAGCCCAGCGAGCAAAGGTTCACCCCCATGCCAGGAGAAAGGGATGATAGGTTCCGTGGAAGCTTCAATATGTTGCAGGATACAGGATTCCAACAAATCTTCCTGCATAGGAAGAGAGCTTTCCTGCCTGAAAAGTTCCTCTTTTTCAAGATAATAACAGTAACTGCACCGGAGATTGCATAAAGCCCCTGCCGGCTTAAGGAATATCTGGAATTCCATAAGTTATAATTGGCTTATGAAAGGTAATAAAAGAAACGCTAAAGCATAATTCTCCATGGCTGCTTTAACCAGACTATTACAAACCTGGTCAAATATAATTGACGTAAGTATTGGGCTATAGATGATTAAGATGTCAAAATAATAGTATATTTAAACCTGACTTTATCTATTTACAAAATTCTTCCAGATGAAAAACCTTAATCTTCCTTTCATTTTGATATTCTTTTTCAATGTATTTACTGCTGTTTCACAGGAAAATTTCGAAAAGGGATTCATTATTGATCTACAGGGTGACACAATCTATGGTTTCATAGATAACCCGGACCGGTTACAAAACCCTGAAAAAGTAATTTTCAAAAGTGCCGATGATTCAACGACTGTTATCTATCTGCCTGAAAATATTGGGAAATATATGGTAGGCCGTGATCTGTATAAGAGTGCGCACATTTATCTGCCAAAAGAATCAGATATAAAGGCCAGTGAAGTCAATGAAAACAAGCTTGTTTGGGTATATCTTCTGACCGTTGCTGAAGGAACCCGGTCTTTGTATTATTATACAGATAACTCCTTGTTGGGATATTATTACATAGAACAGGATCATGAATATACCTTATTAAATTATCGGGATTATGTTACCACTGATGAAAACGGTGTCAAAACCGCAAAGAAAGATCAGCGCTATAAAGGACAATTGATTTTATACCTGGGGGATTGTTCCAAACTAAAGGATGAAATTTCAGCGATGACTTATAATGAAAAGGCTATGAACAAACTTTTCACCAAGTATTATTCCTGTCAATCAGAAACCGCGTATTTGAGAAAAATGAAAAAATCACGGTTTGAATTTGGTGCATTGGGAGGCATTTCATTTCCAAATGTAATTTTTAAAACAGTGGACGAATGGGCGTACATTTCGCCGGTTGCCAATGCCGACTACCAATCCTCTGTAAAACCAGAGTTTGGCTTATTTGGAGAATGCATATTCCCGAAAAATCATGAAAAATTGTCCCTTTTTGCGGAAGGCCTGTATTCTTCAATTCATATACAGGGTGAATATGTGAGACAAGGATCTGTTGAACAAAATCACACCGATTATACAGATGATATTTATGTACAACAGGCTTCGGTAAATTTGGCCTTACGATACAAAATATTTCCGGGTGCAGTAAAATTATTTTTTGATGCGGGGGTGTCCTATGCTTTTACACTTTCTTCAGAAACATCATTAAAGAGCACTCAATATTACTATGAAATTATCATAGAAGAAGAATCGGAGGCAATAGAAATTAAAAGCGATGAACAGTGCTTTTTTGCCGGAATGGGACTTGAATACTCCAGGCTATCCCTGGAGGCTCGTTACAAGATAGGGAATGGTATAACTGCATATGGCGATCTGGCGTCTACAGAATCCAAAACAAGACAAGTAAGTATTGTTCTGGGTATACGAATACTGTAAGTTGCCACCAGTAAGAAGGCGATATTTAATTAGACCCATATCCTGGTTTTGAACCGGAAAACTATTTTTCCGGCGTGTCCTGTGCCCGTTCCAGCGCCTCCAAAGCCGACGCCCTGAAAATATTGTACGACCAGGTTGCTCCGCTGATGGCATCCACTTTGTCAAGGTCCTGGTATTTCAGCAGGCTGTCGGGATAAGAATGCATCGCCTTCCAGTCATTCCGGCATTGCTGTATATAGAGTTCGTTCCCTTCCATATATTTCTCGTATTCCCCGTTAAAGAATTCATGCTTCGTGGAATCACGAATGGTATAATCCACTTTCGTGATCTGACCGTCCTCAATTGTTATGCGGGTACTGCCGTACAACGGCTCATCAATATAAATGGCCCTGGACGTGCCGCTATAAACGCCGTCTTTTAAAGGCACTGTCTCCGGTAAAGGCGAGAAGAACAATTCCGGAAAGGATGAATACTGCTTTTTTCATGTAGGGTTTTTATGGAAGTTATCATTACATCTGCTTTGATATGACCGCTAAGAAACATCAAACCCTATGCCAATGCCTGGTTTTTAAAAGGATTAACGAAACGGTTGATCCGAATGAAAATAATGTTGTATATTTATTTGATCCATTATTCAGCTTTTAAATTTGCCCCTATGAATACCTTATCAAGAAGAAAGTTTATCGGGAAAAGCGCCCTTGCAGCCGGAACCGCAATGGTGGCATCCCAATTCCCCGTATTTGGAAACCCTGGCAGCGCATCCGGAATTGTTAAATTGCCTGTCGGGTTCCAGGTTTGGACAATCAAAGACCAGTTGATCAGTGATTTTGGCGGAACCCTGAAGAAGATGGCAGACCTCGGTTTTAAAACGGTTGAAATGTGCTCTCCTCCGGGATATGAATCATCGGGCTTTGGCCCCCTTATGAGCATGAAGCCGAAGGAGATGCGTTCAATTGTGGAAGATGCCGGACTTCACCTCGAAAGTACACATTACGGGATGGAGGAACTGAAAAATAAACTGGAGGACAGGATTGACTTTGCCCTGGAATCGGGACAGAAGCAAATGATTCTTTCCAGTTTCGGATTGCCGGAAGATGCCACGATGAACGACTGGTTAAGGGCAGCCGACCAGCTTAACGAGATAGGCGGCAAAATGAAGAAACAAGGTATCCAGGGCGGTTATCACAACCATCATATGGAATTTCAGAAACTTGACGGCCAGCTTATATATAATGCCCTGCTGGATCAACTGGACCCTGAAAACGTGAAAATGCAATTCCAGGTAGCCGTTATCAGTGCCGGTTATGAGGCTGTTGATTATTTTGCAAAATACCCAGGCAGGTTTATTTCGGCACACCTCGCAGATTGGTCGCCTATTGAAGAAAAAAACGTGGCTATCGGACAGGGGATCGTGGACTGGAAAGGATTTTTCGCCGCCGCTGATACAGCCGGATTAAAAAATATTTTTGTAGAAATGGATCCCGGCACCTTTCAAGAAAGTGTTCAGTTCCTGGATAATCTGTAAGCCGTCATTGTATCTGAAACACAGGCTGTCATTTCTTTTTCTTCCTCAGGTTTTTCAGCACCTTGATCGCATCATCAAGGTCTGCAGCATGTACCTTGTTGTTCTCTGCAAAAAAGGATACTACTTCCTTCAGTGAACCCCGGAAATACTTCTTAAAAACCGGGTTTACATGCTTTCTTGAATAACCCTCTTTTGAAATGACCGGGTAGAACTGGTGGGCTTTCCCGTATTCCCTGTACGAAACATATCCTTTCTTTTGCAACACTTTAACAACTGTGGCAACGGTTGTATAAGCCGGTTTGGGATCGCCAAAATGTTCCAGGATATCTTTTATGAATCCCCTTTCAACTTTCCAGAGAACTTGCATTACATGCTCTTCCGCCTTTGTCAGTTCCATGAATGTCCCATTTAACTGACAAATTTACTATTTTTTTAGTAGTTACTACTATTTTACTAGTAGATAATTCTGAAATGCATTTTATCTCAACGGATCTTACAATTGAAAATGAATACCCAGCATGGCATAAGGCATGAACCCGGGCTGGTATATAGCCTTGTTTGCATCTTTATATTGGAATACATGATCGTTGTTGTCAGTTTCCGGATTCACGTTGTCATTATCCGGACTATACGAAGTGTCATGCCCGGTTAATGTGGAGGGAAAGTAAAAATCAAGGCCATACCGGAAAACCAAAGCAATATTTTGCGACATGGCGAAATGATGCTCTAATCCTGCCCCGATTCCCCACTGGTGAGAGGTCACATCGAAAACTTCGTTTCCCCCGACATAATCGAAATGACCTTTGAATGTGGAGAATCGCGGACCAAAAACTACATAAGATTTCTGTATTCCGAAAACCGAACCGGCCTTGAGAAAATCCAGCCGGATATCAAAGGACCCTCCGTTCTTTTCAGGCTGGCCGTTTGTGGCATTGTTGATGAATACCTGCCGTGCATCCGCGGCATTGCCGGGATTTAAAAAAGTATAACCCAGGGCAAGACGGAGTTCAAAGGGAAAATCACCCGCAAACTCAGATACCGTAATATTTCCCTGCATGCCAAATCCCCGGTTATAACCGGTCATTATTCCGGCTTTGGCCTTTAGAGCAGTTTTATTTTGGTCCTGGCTGAAGGACGCAGAAAAGGAAAAACTTAAAATCAGGGCAATTGCAATAAAACTCGGTTTTGTTTTCATACTATTTATCTAACGGGTTAGTGAATCGGGTATTTAATTATAACGTACAAATGTATCCTATATTTTAGAAAAAATATTTTTTAACCAAATGAAGGTGAACCAGGTAATGAGTAATAAAATGAAGAGGATGTCTTATTGAAGTGCAGTTGCGTACTTCGCTGAGCGGTAAACTTTAGGCGAAGTTTGTAACTTCGCCGGGATTAATACTTTTGAGACAGCTTTTATTAAGCACTGATCTGGCCGGATTGCCGGATCGGCTCAGGCAATTTTAGCATCGTAAATGGATCCGGAACCGTTGATAATCTCCTGTACTATTTTGGTTACAGTCCGGAAATCAATTTTCCCGGTACTCATCATGGGCAACTCCCTGATAATAATAAATTGCTTTGGCAAGGCGATGTTGGGCAGTTCGGTTCCCATTTTTTTAAGTATTTCCGCTTTATTGACTTCGATAGTCACGGTGGCAATTATGGAGGATCCCTTTTTCTCATCCGATACTTCCACAACGCAACAGGATACGCCTGTTGGAAGGAATTTTTCGAGCGTGTTCTCCACCCTCACGAGGGAAACCATCTCACCGCCCACTTTCACGAATCTCTTAAACCGGCCCGCATGCCATAGGTAACCGTCTTCATCAAAGTAACCCATGTCCCCGGTATTGTACCAGCCATCCACCAGCGACTCGGCTGTTAATTCGGGGTCATCGTAATATCCTTTCATAACAAGGTCGCCTCTTACAAGCACCTTGCCTACTTGTCCCGTCACGCATTCTTCTCCTGTCTCGAAATTTTCGATCCTCACCTGTACATTCGGAATGACTTTCCCGGTACTGCCCGGCCGGTTAAATTCGAGGGAATTGACAGAAATGACGGGAGACGTCTCGGTGGCACCGTATCCCTCTAGAAGGGTGACCCCGTGCTTTTTCATATACCCTTCCCGCAGGGTATCCGGACATTTATCGGCTCCGGCAACCATCAGCCTGAGCGTTTTAAAATCCCCGGGTTCTGACTTATGGAGATAGCCCCAAAAGAAGCTGGGAGTTCCAACCATGATCGTAGGCTTTTCCTCGCGGGCAATCTGGCTGATTGTCTGAAAATCGAGCGGATTGGCGTAGGTTACCATGGTCATTCCATAATAAAAGGGCACCCAGAGGTTGACAGTCAGCCCAAAAATATGAAAGAAAACAAGGTTTGCGAGGATAATATCCGAATCGCTTATATGCACATAATTTCCAAAATTTTCAATGTTGGATGAAATATTCCGGTGGCTAAGCTGAACTGCTTTTGGATCTTTTTCACTTCCGCTGGTAAACAGGATGGCGGCGGTGTCATTCGCATCTCCTTTAGCCAGTGAATTGAGTATGACATTTACCGGCAATTTGGCTGTAAAGGCCGCCTTGAGTTTATCAAACAGGCTGACACCGGCCATAAGGTCCTCAATCATTACCATTCCCTCGATAACCGGGCATCCTATCTTTTCAAGCAATGCCTTTGACGTAATGATGGTTTTGAACCTGCACTTTTTCTGGGCATATCTTGCATTGCCTTCGGCACCGGTTGAATAGTTGATCATCACCGGTATTCGGCCGCTCATCAGGGCACCCACTGTAGCCAGGGCACATCCGGCCGAAGTAGGGATCATGATGCCAATAAAACCGGCTTCGTACTTCCTGAATTTCGAATTCAGGATCAGTGCTCCGATCAGGGCCCTTGAATAAGAAACACTTTTCTGGGTCGTTCTGTCAATGATTGCAAGCTTTTGAGAGTGCTCTTTAGCCATTCGGACGAACTGCTGGTGAAGTAACATAAGACAGGTATTGTTTTAAATGGTTTTCTCCGGATAGGCAATATAATAATTTATTACAAATTAATCATCAGGCTGCTGAAAATCGATAGCTTCCAAACGATAAATTGCAAAAAGGATATCTCACATTAAACGCAGTTCTAATCGTATAAACGTTTCTAAAAGGTGGTTTGGCGGGGTTCAGGCGTTATAATAAACAGATGTGGAATCAAATTGTTTCCTTGACCATACCGGTATATTTTTTCCTTAATGCAACCCTTTTATAAATATTTTGCCTTTATATTTAAAACAATATTACCCAGACAAAACCATTTGTTATGAAAAATATTTTATCCGCTTTATTGATCCTGTCGTTCGCCTATTCATTGAACGCCCGGGACGCGAAGGATCTTTTCAGTCCCGATGTGCCCATGACGTGGCTTGGAATTGATTACTCACACTGTAAACTGATCGGCAATTTTGCCGAATTTGCCGATGCCGGAAGAAAAAGCACCTGGCAGATCCGGGACGTCTATTTCCCAAAATGGAATGCAATTGTTATGACCGAGCCGGAAAAATATGACGTGCGGGGGATGCTCAGAAGATCGGATATGACGTTTGACCTTGAAATGATTGCAAACATCAATGCACAAACGGTCCTTGCGGATATGGAGGTTTTTACCCCGGTAAAATATTCAGCAGAAGATATCCGGTCATTTGTCAGTCAGTATGTATTCAGGGATAAAAATGGAATCGGTCTCCTGCTGATCTGCGAAAGCCTGAGTAAAATTTCGCAGGAGGCATGGTATCATTTTGTTGCCGTGGACATGGCCACCGGAACCATATTATTGCAGGAACGGCTCAGGGGCCAGCCTAAGGGCTTCGGCCTGCGGAATTACTGGGCCAATTCCATCCATTATGTGATCCACAACATTCAGGAGTATTATTACTGGGAATGGAAAAAACAGGCCGTTTCAGTTCCTGTATCAGACCTGACAGAGTCCGAAGGACCTGTCAGCGTCGCTTACTTGTCACTTGTCACTAGTCACTAGTCCCTTCCTCACCCCGCCCAGTTTTCCCTGTCCAGGCTCCTGTACTGGATTGCCTCAGCCAGGTGCTGCGGTTGTATGTCGGGGCTTTCTTCCAGGTCGGCTATAGTTCTTGATACCTTGATAATCCGGTCATACGCCCGTGCTGAAAGACCCAGTTTATCCATGGCATTTTTAAGCATCAGGCCGCCTTCCCCGTTGATGCGACAGTGCTCACGCATAAGGGCAGGTGTCAGTTGGGCATTGCTGTGAATCCCCTCGCAATTGTGAAAACGCCCGGTTTGAATATTTCGTGCCCTCGTTACCCGTTTCCTTACTGCTGCACTGGGTTCCGAAGGGCGCATTTCAGAAAGTTTTTCAAAGGGAACCGGAACCACCTCTATATGAATATCAATTCTGTCCAGCAATGGACCCGAAATCCGGTTCAGGTATTTCTGCACTATACCGGAAGAACATACACAGTCTTTTTCAGGGTGATTGTAAAATCCACAGGGACAAGGATTCATGGAGGCTACCAACATAAAACTTGCCGGATACTGGATGGAGAATTTTGATCTTGAAATAGATATGTAACGATCCTCGAGAGGTTGCCGCATAACTTCAAGTACCGCCCTTTTAAATTCAGGCAATTCATCAAGAAACAATACACCGTTGTGAGCAAGTGATATTTCCCCCGGCTGGGGAAAAGAGCCTCCGCCGACAAGCGCCACATCCGATATTGTATGATGAGGACTTCTGAAGGGCCGTGAAGTCATCAGCGATGCATCTTTGCCGATCTTGCCGGCCACGGAATGAATTTTGGTTGTCTCAAGCGCTTCGTTAAGTGATAAAGGTGGTAATATTGAAGGTATCCTTTTCGCAAGCATCGTTTTGCCGCTACCGGGAGGGCCAATCATAAGAAGGTTATGACTTCCGCTGGCGGCGATTTCCAGGGCACGTTTTACGTTTTCCTGGCCCTTGACATCAAAAAAGTCTTCTTCATAATGATTCTTCGTATTAAAAAATTCGGCTCGCGTATCTACAAGAGTTGGCTCTATTATTAAGGCACCTGTAAGGAATTCTACCGCCTCATTAATATGGCTTACACCAATGACATCAAGATTACTTACTACTGCCGCCTCCCGTGCATTTTGGGCAGGAAGTATAAATCCCTTAAAACCGCGTCTACGGGCTTCAATCGCAATGGGTAACACTCCTCTGAAAGGTTTAATGCTGCCATCAAGCGAAAGCTCCCCCATAATAACATATTTTTCAATTTCGGCACAAAGTATCTGGTCGCTGGCGGAAAGTATGCCTATGGCCAAGGGTAGGTCATAGGCGGCTCCTTCCTTCTTCAAATCGGCAGGCGCCATGTTCACAATAACCCTTCGTCCGGGCATCCTGTAGTTGTTCGATTTAAAGGTGGATTCGATCCGGAACTGGCTTTCTTTTACGGCGCTGTCAGGTAAACCCACCAGGTAAAAGCTGGCGCCCTGGATAATGTTTACCTCGATGGTGATTATGGCTGCACCGATGCCGTATACAGCACCGCCAAATGTTTTAACAAGCATGGGAGTAATATATTAATTGCCAAAAACGGTTGTACTTCTTTTAAACTCCTCCTGCGATACCCTGCCATAAATTTACAATTTTTGTACGCAATGCCCAAAAATAATGCATACTCTTTTTTCCTTATTTAATACCGAAAAAGGGAAGGCATCTACATTGATAATTCCCTGAATTAAAAAACCCGGAGTAAACTGTACTCCGGGCAGATAACCTTTAGCGAAATGGCCATTGCTGAAATGGAAATGCAATGTCAGTGAGTAGAATTCTCTTGATATGCCTTATCTGAGGGATTTTCCACACTGAATTCAAATCTTTCGTTATTCCTTTTTACCCGGAAATCATCCATGTGTTCCAAATCATCCTCCATATAGGTGTAATCCAATACCTGCTCTGTATCGAGGTCATATATGCTGGTTTTATACTTGACTTGCACCCGGAAGTCCCGCTCCTGATTTATCGGGGATTGGTTTTTAAATTGTACGGCTTGGGTAGGATTACGGGCAACCACTTCAAATTCGTTCCAGGAGAAACCCCGTTTTATGTAATTATTATAATTTTTCATCATTTCTGTAATTGGGGGGAATATGCGGACGATAAATGCGCTTGCATTTCCCCGTTGTTTTTCTATTATTCTCAGTTTAATCAATAAACGTAAGAAAATGGCTGAAGTTGCCAGGAATTTGCCAAAAAAAGTTAAGGAATTATTTTTTTATTTATTCCGAATTTCGCAACATCGCAAGATGCTCGTTTACCTGGTCGAAATTGGCCATGGCCACTGCGGCAGAACTGACAAAGGGATGAGATATTGACCATTTCACTGCCTCACTGTAATTGGCGGCAATATTCGCGGAAGGAGAATATTTGTCCCCTGAACAGGTTTTCATGGCAATAACACCTGTGCCCTTCCTGCCGGCTTCCGCCAGCAGCGAGATAAGCCTGCCCTGGTCCCATTCCGCAAACTCCCCGGTGATGGAATGAATGAGCGATCCCTTGTGGTTAAAGGGTACCATAATTACATCATAAAAAGGCTCCCTGTTATTCCTTTCAGGAAGGTTCATGGTGCCATTGTGCGTGGAAAATCCGTGGGCCCTGATCACTCCCGCCCTTTTCACTTCTTCAAAGAAGTCCATTACCCCCGGATGAAAAAGCAATTCCTCATCGCTTGCGCTATGATACAGGAGGATATCGATGTAATCCGTGTTCAGTGCTTTCAGGCTTTCCTGAAGCTTACGATGAAGTACACTGCTGATCTCCCCGACTACTTTTTTTTCGTTTCCCCAGGATGGCAATTCATGTTTTTCAAGTTGCAATTTTGACTGGATCACCACTTTGTTCCGTATGCCCGAAACCGCCCTGCCAACAAGCCTTTCATTGTTTCCATTGGCATAGGCACGACCGGTATCGAGGAAATTGATTCCTTTTTCGATTACATACCGGATGAGGGATTCTTCGCTGGTACGGGTTGCTCCAAAACAAACCGGGCTTACCATGATCCCGGTTTTGCCGACACTTCTTTTTTTGAAAATAACCGGGGGATCTATCCCATGCGCCTGCCCGAATAGCTTGATTCCGGCCAGTCCGGCAATCGTTGCAGACAGGAATTTTTTTCGGCTAATTCTGTTTTTCATCGTATTGACATGGTTAATTTGCAAGTAACACAGACCACCCTCTAAATTTTAAAAACCAACCCTTAATTGATAAAAAAATGGACTTTTGCGTGTGGCTTTCCGGGATCAATTAAGAATTCAATTTACATAAAAATCTGACCCACGCTACCGGATTCAAAAAAATGATCTTTCCTTCACAATTATCTGTGATCAGAAAGATCATTTGGCATTTGCCGAACCGCAGAACTGCAGAACCCTATTTCTTCTTCCCCCTGGCCAGTTTTTCCTTTCGTACCGCACGCCGCTCCGCATCCCTGAGCCAGCCGCATCCGCACTGGCTGATATCGAACTGTTCCCTGCATCCGAAATGGAGGTTAATGCCAAACCGCACGTTTACATTTTTGGCGCTCATAGGCCAGAAAAATCCCAGGATATTGTCGCTCACCAGGTACAGCTGCAACGGTGACCGGCCATAGGCCAGGCCAATTCCCACATTGCTGAGGCTGCGGTTCATATATGACCAGCTCACACTGGCCTCCGTGTTTTTTAACGGCCGGGATACGAGGGAAGCGGTGACAGAGGTCTGTATTTTGACGGGAAGAAAACGGTTATACAGCAGCAGATTTGCATCTAACTTGTCGTTTAGCTTATAGGTGGCTCCCAGGTAAAGCCTTGGATCAAGAAAGTATGCATAGGAATGATAACCGAGGTTCATATCCGCATTGTTGTTCAAGGCATCAAAAACATCCCATAAAAACCGTTCCGAAATGGCGGAATCGGCTCCCGGTCCCTGGTAAAGGTCATCGCCCTTAATGGAGTAGTTTGTGAGGTTGCTTCTGTACCAGATCATTCCCAGGTCAAGCAGGCTTCCCGAAAAGGAAAGTTTGCTGCTGTACCGGTAAATAAAGCCCAGGTCAAATGCCAGTCCCGGGTTTTTCCTGTTAAATGCATAGCTTGAAAGGCTGCCGTCATAGGGATTATAGAACCGGTAATTCCCGTTTCTGTCAGCCGCCAGGGAATAGGGCATCGAACTGTTGAATCCTGCATCCGTTTCAAATGCCAGGTCGAACGTATTTTCACGGGTAAACATCCGTATATCGCTGGATCCTGTTGTCACATTCAGTTTGCCGAATAGAAACTTGGCTTTGATGCCCAGGGTAAGTGCATTGTTTTTCACCTTTGACACGCCAAAAGCAAATTCACGAACATGGTTATAGAACACCCCGGTTCCCCTGAGATCGATCCAATTTCCCTCATACGGCGTGTTTCCTTTGAGGGCAAACGTAGCCAGGTCGCGGGAGTAAAGGGATGCCATGTTATCCTTCTCCTGGATTGTGAAGGTATAGTAATAGTCATCTTTCCGGAGGCCCACCGCCAGGATTGTAGTATACAATTCCGAGGTGGCTATATTTTTTCGCGCCAGTTTGTTCAACATGCCGTCAGCGTCGAGCTCATACCCTCCCGGCACCTTGTTCAAAAGCTGGTTGGCAGTGAATCCGCTGTTCGAAGCATGCATATGAAAAGAAGAAAGTACAGGTATACCGATGAAAAGCTTGCAGCTGTTCTGAACCGCGGGATTTATAAAATTCGATTCCGGCAGGGAATGCATGAAAAACAGGGTGTTGCTTTGCTGGGCCTGCAGTTCTGTGTTGACCAGGAAAAGGATAAGCCAGGACAGGTTCCTGAAAATCGTATTCTGCCTGAATTTACCCTTCATCTGTTTAAATCGGTAGGTTTAAGCATGGCAGGAGGGTTATAAGTCGTTGGTGTTGAATAACAATTCAATCCGTGCACCTATATGTATGGTAAACTGGTATTCCGGCAGGAACTTCGCCCACTTCAAACCCGGTCTTTTCAGGTATATCTTTCCTTTTACCATAACCCCATCGATGGACGTTAGGTTATCATTGAAATCTTCCGGCATGGAAACTGTGAGCAGGGCAGTGGACGGCTCGCTGACATAATCCTCGCTGTCCGCCAGGGCAGGGTATATCAGGCGGGGCCCGCTGTCAAAAGCGGAATCAATAGGTACTGAACCCGACATGAAATATACCTGAACCTCTGCCGGTGTGGGGTATCCATTCGTTACAACAACGACGAATTCAACCGATTTCACCTTTCCGGATGGATCTTTGATAAAGTTAAAATTCAGGGAGTCCGATAAGGTAAAATCAATATATGTTTCATTAATAGGATATAAAACGTCGTTAAAATTCAGGGAATCCCCCGAGGAGGGTCCGAGTGTATCCAGGGATTCAAGATAATAATTGATGTCGGTATTGTAGGTTCCAATGGGAACCGAATACCGTGAATTTATTTCCATGGAATCGGAAATATTCATGAGATCCTTATCTATGCAGGATACGGTCATTAACAGGAGCATCCCCGCAGCGGTATGAATTTTCACGTTGTTCAGATATTGAATTCAATATAATGTATAAGGGAATGGATTACTTTGATGTGGATTTCCTGCGTACGATCAGAATACGCTGTTTTCGGAGCCCGGATTTCCACATCGCAAAGGGAGGCCAGTCTTCCCCCTTCTTTTCCGGTAAGACCCACTACTTTCATTCCCTTCACCTTTGCCTCCGACGCTGCCCTCACCACATTTTCACTGTTGCCGCTGGTGCTGATGGCAAGGAGCACATCGCCCGACTGCCCTAATGCTTCAACATACCGCGAAAATATATGTTCATATCCAAAATCATTGGCAACACAACTCAGGTGGGCAGCATCAGAAATTGAAACGGCAGCTATCGGCCTTCGGGTATTCCTGAACTGACCGCTGAGTTCCTCGGCAAAATGCATGGCATCGCACATTGACCCTCCATTCCCGCAGGAAATGATCTTATGTCCGTCCTGCAATGCCTTAATCATCAGTATGGCGGCGTTTTCAATGCGGCTGAAATGATTCTCATCGGCAATAAAAGAATCCAGCACATGCTTTGCTTCCAGAAATTCCTGTTTGATCAGATTCATGTCTTTACTATTTAACGCGGTATTCGGATTTTTATGATTCGTCGGGTAAATCTTCTGCTTCCCCGTTCAGCTCTTCACTTTGTATTTCAGGCAGGTATTGATTTACCTCTTCGCGGGGAAGCGATTCTACATCGCGCAAACGGCGCTGAATGGCTTTCGTTCTTTGTCCCACGAGTTCATCCAGCTGATTGGTGGCCGTATGCAGGTTTTTCTGTGCCTTTTCAAGCAATCCCCCGAATTTGCCAAATTCACTCTTTACAGCTCCCAGCACCTTCCACACTTCGCTGCTTCGCTTTTGTATGGCCAGGGTTTTAAACCCCATCTGAAGGCTGTTGAGAATGGCAGCCAGCGTGGTAGGCCCGGTAACCATAATTCCATAATCACGCTGCAGCTGTTCCATCAGGTTTGTGCGCCGGATCACCTCGGCAAATAATCCTTCGAAAGGCAGGAAGAGAATTCCAAATTCAGTGGTATGGGGAGGATCGATATATTTTTCCTGTATATCCCGCGCCATTTTGCGGATCACCATATCCAGGTTCCTGCTGGCAGATTCAATGGCATCGGCATCCGCGAGCTCATAGGCATCTGTAAGGCGATGGTAGGCATCCTGGGGAAATTTGGCATCTATGGGCAGGTAGACTACCCCGTTATCATCTTCCTTGCCGGGAAGGCGGATGGCAAACTCAACGATATCAGCCGATCCCTTTTTGGTTCTTACATTGGCCTCATACTGCTGGGGAGCCAATACCTGCTCCAGCAGCATTTCAAGACGCACCTCACCCAATCCTCCCCGCATTTTCACATTGCTCAGCACTTTTTTAAGTCCCCCTACATCCTGGGCCAGCGTCTGCATTTCTCCCAGTCCTTTCTGCACGCTTTCCAGCTGCCTGCTTACCAGGTCAAACGACTGGCCGATGCGTTCATTCAGTGTTTTCTGAAGTTTTTCCTCCACCATCTCCCGCATTTGGTCAAGCTTCCTGGCTGTATCGGCGATCAATTCATTCTGCCGGACTTCCAGCATGCCGAATCTTTCCTTCAGCTGTTCGCGGTTTGAATCGGTTATTGCCTTCAGCTGGTCATGCTGGGCTTTTGAAATGGCATTGAGTGTTTCAAGAAAGGAAGACTGGAAATGGTTCAATGTGGCGGCCAGCTCGTGCCGGTTTGACTTCACCTCTTCACGAATCGCATATTCAAGCTGATTCGTGCTTTTCTCAAGCCGGTCAAGCTTTGTATCAAGTTCGCCGGGCGATTTCTGCGGGGCTGATCTGAACTGAAGCAGAAGTATAATGACGGCTGCAGCTAAAATTGCCCATAAAATATATATATCCATCTGCAAGGGTCTCTTCAATGAACATGATTTTGTCCATTATGCTTTTGATATCAGTTCAATTATTCTAATTTTATAAATACATCCTGCCCCCTAAAGATAAGAAATATTAAGGTAACCAATATTAAATGCCAAACAAATGAAAATCAATCCTTCACGCAGAAAATTTATCCGGCAACTGGGAAGCTCATCGCTGTTTCTTGCCGCAGGTACCCTAAAGACAATGGCCGCTGATGAAAAAAATGAAGAACGGGTGATCGCCTATACGAAAAGGACAGGTCCCAATGATAAAATCCGCATTGCCTGCATTGGCATGGGAATTATGGGCAATGCCGATACCGATACAGCGCTCAAGGTGCCCGGGGTTGAGCTGGTCGCTGTTTCTGATTTATATACCGGTCGCCTGGCGCGGGCGAAGGAAAAATACGGGACCAACGTATATACCACCCGCGATTACAGGGAAATACTGCAAAGGAAAGATATCGATGCGGTGATCATAGCAACAAGCGACAACTGGCATGCAAGAATCACAATCGACGCGCTCAACAGCGGAAAGGCAGTTTACTGCGAAAAACCGGTGGTTCAGAAAATCGCGGATGGCATGCCGGTGATCCAGGCGCAGCAGAAAACAAAAAAGCCCATGCAGGTGGGCAGCCAGCGGGTAAGCAGCATTGTATACCGCAAAGCAAAGGAACTGTATAAAGGAGGGGCTATCGGTCAGCTCAATTGTGTGGAAGCCTCCTTTGACAGGCAGGATGCCCTGGGTGCCTGGGAATATACAATGCCCACCGACGGATCAGCCACCACAGTGGACTGGGATCGCTACATTGAGGGTATGTCAAAGATACCCTACGATGCCAAAAAGTTCTTCTGGTGGAGAAACTATAAGGATTTTGGTACAGGCGTTGCCGGGGATCTGTTCGTTCACCTGCTTTCGGGCATACACCTGATGACGGATTCCTTCGGGCCGAAAAAGATATTCGCTTCGGGACAGCTCTGTTACTGGAAAGACGGCCGCGATGTACCCGATGTAATGACCGGCATAATGGAATATCCCGAAACGAAGGAGCATCCGGCTTTCCAGGTTATGCTGCGGGTAAATTTTGTAAGCGGCATTGGCGAAAAGGGACTTACCCGGTTTATTGGCAGTGAAGGCGCCATTGAAATGGTGGATGGCGGATTCAACCTCACGCACAGCATCATGTCAAAAGCGCCCGGCATTGGCGGCTGGGATGCTTTGCATACTTATCCTTCCGCCATGCAGGAGGAACTCATGAAACAGTACAATGAGAAATACACAGCGGAGGAACAGAAAAGACCGCAGGTTGCGCCTGTAAGCTATGTAGCGCCTGAGGATTATGATGAACACCTGGAACATTTCATCAATTTCTTTGACGGTGTGCGCGAAAACAAACCGCTGGTGGAGGGCCCTGAATTTGCATTCCGGGCAGCGGCTCCATGCCTTGCCTGCAATGACAGCTATTTCCAGAAGAAAATCATCAACTGGGACCCGGTAAAAATGATGGTTGTGTAGGTTTTCTGTTCTTTTAGGGATATCGTAGAGACAAGGCAATGCCTTGTCTCTACGATTTTACCACCAGAACAGAATAATTATTATCCTTTTATTGTTTTAGTCGCCTCATCCCAGAATACCTGTTTCTGGCGGAAGTATGACTCATTGGCCATGTGACAGGCAATGGCGGCATGGTTGCCGAATACGGCATCTTCTACAACCGGTTTCCTGCTTTTTACTGCCTGGAAAAAATTATACAAATGCGGTACCATATCGTCATAGTCGTGTCCACGCCAGGAGGTCTGGTCAAACAAGGGTTCCTTGCCTACCGGCGGCATGTTTTCTTCCTTCCATTTGCGAAGGTACTCCTCGCGCATAGCCTGGGGAAATCCGGATACATAATAGCTCGGGGCAAGGTCAACTCCCGGCTGGGGTGAAAGCTGCATGCCGAACTCCTGAAGATCAAGGATGCCTTTTGGTCCCATAAAACGGGCCAGTTCAACCGATTCTGTTCCAAGTCCCAGTCGCACATACACCGGAACACCGTGATAATCGAACAAAACCGTATGCAGGTCAGGCATATTGCGGCCGTCTTTCCACCGGAAGATACCCCCCAGTGACTGGGCAGAACGGGGAATTTCATTCCATCCCAGCGTATACATCATTCCGCTGATCAGGTGTACCATCAGGTCACCGCCCACGCCGGTTCCATATTCCTTCCAGCAGCGCCACCGCGTGAAATGCAGTTCATTGAAGGGAATCTGCGGGGCGGTGCCAAGCCATGTTTTCCAATCGAGGGTGGTAGGCGACAGATCCGTCGGAGGTGGATATTCCCATGCCCCGGTCGGATCATTCCTGCCCAGCGTAAGTTCCACATTTTCGACATCTCCGATGGCGCCGGCGGCATATAATTCCCTGGCTTTCTGACACAGTACGGAACTTACACGCTGGGAGCCGATCTGCACGATACGGTTGTATTTTTTTGCTGCGTCTGCCATTTCAAATCCCTCTGCGGCTGTATGCGACATTGGCTTTTCACAGTATATGTCCTTGCCGGCAGTACAGCAGTCAATCACTACCTGCTTGTGCCAGTGATCCGGCACGGCAGCGATGATACAATCGATGTCTTTGCGGCTGAGCAGTTCTTTGTAATTCCGGGTTGTGAAAAGATCCGGATTACCGGTGATTTCCTTTGCCAGCGTATGGCGGCCATCATACAGATCAGCAGCGCCCACACATTCCATTCCGGGAAGACTCAGCGCACCGGCCAGAAGACCCGAGCCCTGCATGCCTATCCCGATAATGCCAAAGCGCATGGTATCCCCAGGGGCGGCTTTTTTCACCGGTTGATAGGCAGGATGCGCTTCCAGTTGTATGTTGCCGGCAGCTATAAGTCCACCGGTTGCCAGGGCACCGGTCTGTAGAAATTTGCGACGTGAAAATTCCTGTTTCATGGTTTTCCTTTTTGAGTGGTTTTATTTCTTTACCAATGGTTTTATTTCCACCTTGCGGAAATAAACAACATCATCCTTGCCATGGTTCTGCAGCCCAAAATATCCGGAATCAGGCCGTGGACCTCTTTGCGGTTCGAAATCGAATTTGCGTTCGGGAACGGCATCCCCTTCTTTGAAATCGGTAACTTTCACACCGTTTACATAAACAACAATACGTGGTCCGTCGAGGGTGATCTCGGTGGTATTCCATTCTTTGCCGGGTTTGCCAGGCTTTGCCAGCGGCTTTGTAAGGGAATACAAGGTACCGGTGTAATGATAATCATCTTCGTTCGAAAGTTCAGGCATGTTGTCAATCTGGCATTCATATCCATAATTTACCGGCATCCACTCTTCACGCGGTTCGATGGGTATTTTAACGAATATGCCGGCGTTGCTGTTTTTTTTCTGCATCTGCCATTCTACATGGAGCTTGCAATTTCCGATCTTTCCGCCGGTCCAGTAAAGCAATCCCATGCCCCCTTGCGTTTTGATGAGACTGTCTTCAACGATCATGTTGCCGGGTCCCACATGTTTCCATCCCGAAAGATCAACACCGTTAAACAACGGTTTCCAGTTTGTATCAACCGCTTCCTTTACCGGGGCAGCTGAAGCTTCCTGTTTTACTGCCGGTTTACATGACGAAACACTCATAAGCATGGCCAGTATAAAAATGCCCGGCACAAGCATTAAAACGAAATTCGATTTTTTCATACAGTTTTAATTTGGTTATAGAATTGAAAGTTTTTCCGGATATTAAACAAAACTAAGAGCGAAAGTGTGATCAAACTGGCTTTTAATACGAGAATTTAAATCCCTCATTCTTTTTAGGGCCTGTTTTAAAGATCAGCGCTTCTGTAACATACAGATTATTACCCGCAGATTCGGGCCGCTTTTCCCCTTTCACCACCACACGCAATACATGTTCCCCCGGGTTTAATCCCAACGCATGCCAAAGATTCATCCCCTGATGCTCCTGCTTGTTCCAGTAAAAATACGAATCAATTGTCCTTACAAACTGGCCGTCGAGATAAATATCCGCCTTTCCTCCGTCCCTGATCCAGTTCCCCACAAGTGAAATTCCGGTACCGTTAAATTTCAGCACCAGCTCATCCCCGGCTTTAGCACTAAACTTTGCCTGCGGGATCGGATCCTTCTGGCCCCACGGTATGTCTTTATAGGTTTGCCAGTTTCCCCTGGCCTGCCAGGCGGAGTTTTCAAAAACAGATACCCGGTGATCGAAAACCACATCGGGGAACGATACCTCTAAAGCCGGAGGCTCTGAATGCTGAACTTTGATTTTTATTTGCCTGTCGCTTACCGATCCCCCTTCCTTTGTAACAAAATCAACTGCATAGGCATAGGTACTTTCAACCGCTTTGTTAAAGCTGTAATTTGTATTGATAAAAAGCGAATCGCCAATATCCGCAATTCCGTTTTTCATTTCCGGCGGCAGGTTGTTGAATCCCGAGATCACGCCCAGCACCGACATTGCGTTTGAAGGATTGCAATCCGAGTCCTGGCCGCAGCGCGTGGATATTTCAAGTGTTTTTTGCGGATCGCCTTCTCCATAAAGAAGACCCATGACGATGTAAGCGCCGTTCAACTTGGCATCGATATTAAATGTGCTCCCGGCGCCACAGATATCCACATCGCCCCATTTTGCTTCAAGTTCGCTCCAGGCCTTCCGCCAGTCGGCAGGATAATGCTCATGAAGAGTGATTACATCCCGTACCGTGGATGCATAATCACTTTGGGCAGGAATTGATTTCAGCGCTGTATCAATGATCGCCGGTATATTGTCATTGAAAAAGGCCTCTGCATATAAGGCCGCGACAAAAATTCCACCATAATAGCCATCCCCGTAATTCATGATATGCCCAACCTTGTCACAGATTTTAATGGCCTGGCGGGGCATGCCGGGGCACATAAATCCAATATAGTCGGCCTCGATCTGAAAATCGATATCGTCGGCATGCAGGTTAAACTCAGGCATTCCTGATTGCGGGGGGAAAATGCTGTCATAATAATTCTTCCGTGCCTGCACATTGGCATGCCATAGCGGGTAACCTGCCCTGGCAAACAACTCCTGAAATTTTTTGGCGGGAGCATCGATGCCGAATTTATCCATTGTCATCAGGAAAGTAAGCTGCACATACAGGTCATCCTGACCGATGCTTCCCTTGATATCCGACGGTACCCATTTGATGCTGTCATCATATATCTTTCCCTGGGCCCTGAATTCCGTTGGTGCTCCATACGTTACACCGATCATTTTTCCGGCCCATCCGCCGGCAATCTTGTCTTTCAATACATCGGGGGCGATGGTGCGATATTCATCCTGCCGGCTACATGACCAGCCAAAGGCCACACATACGGCCATTGCGATAATCCATAAATTCTTCATGATGATATTTAATTTTGGGATTTTTTCATGGGCTGGTGCATCATGCGATCTTCAATAAAACGGGTCATCTGATCAACGGGCATTTTTTGCACAACGTAGGCATGCTTTCCAGTGGGACTGTCAGTCCATCCATTACTGCCATCGGGATTTACGTTAATTGTGCCGGTAACCCGGTCGAAGAATCCTTCGGTACCATATACCGCAATAAGCACAGCAGTCTCATCCCAGCTCATCCGGCCGTTTTTGTCTTCTTCAGCCATCGGTATGCTCATGCGAAAAACATCTTTTACCGGACTTTGAGCTACATCCATGTTCATCACCCTCAGGCCGGTATGAATCTTCTCCCCGATTTCAAAGCCGGAGAGAATAACCGGTGTAGGCCAGTTTTCATAAACATACACAGAGGCCGTGGAGTCCATATGAACATTGAATTCATGCCCCGAAGGGAACTTTCCGGCCATTGACACCAGCCTTTTAACTTTTTTGAGGATGAGATCTTTTCCTGAAAAAGGGCAGATGCTGTCTGCTCCGGATTGAAGCAGTGCTGCCAGGTTAGTCAGAAATCCAACGGTAACAATCGTAACGCTGGTATCGGGTTGGGAATACAGGACTTTTCTGTAAACTGAAACGGCGTCCGGCACTCCGGCTGTTGACTTGATTTTGTGGGGATATTTTGCGACAAGAGAATCAGGCCAGTGTTGCCAGGCTCCAATGCTGACACCTTTTGATTTAGGAGAACCTATGGGAAGATCAGGCCGGTTAAAATAGACATTCATAACCTCAATGCAGGGGGCAACAAGCTCCTGCCGGTTGCTCGACAGGGTAGCGAGAATTTCTGCCTTTCCGCTGTCGGCCATGGCATGCAAAAAGGCAAGGGCGCCTACATCATCATAATCGGGGCCGAAATCCGTATCAAAAATTATCTTTACGGGTTTACTGCCGGTAGGTACGGGCTTACAGGCTATTACAGAAAAACATGCCAGCATGACAAAAAACAATCTGAATTTTTGCATAGAATATGTAAATAGAGTAGGATTTTAAAGTTAGAAATAAAATTGTAATCCTTGTAAATTAAGGATGGAAAAGGATTACGAAATTTTATCCCGATAAATCCCCGTATCGGATATATTATTGTAGAAATGAATCATTGCATTCCCACATCCGGTAGCGGATCCGTCGTAGCGGATACATTATTGTAGAAATGAATCATTGCATTCCCACATCCGTGTAGCGGATACATTATTGTTATATTTTTAAATCACAACCTTAATTTTTGTTATCTTCATATTCCAATTAATTGGAACTTATGTTATTGATCATCAATTTAATCGTTAAACGCAATGAAACCAGGAACCTTCACCCAGCTTCACATTCATCTTGTATTTGCCGTCAAATTCAGAGAATGTTTATTACACAAATCCCAACGTGAGGAATTATTTAAATATACCACAGGTATACTTGAAAGCAAAAAGTGCAAAAGCCTAATCGTTAATGGATTTAGTGATCATATTCATATATTTACCGGACTAAATCCTTCCATTTCCATTTCTGATCTCGTTCATGATCTGAAGATAAGTTCATCTTTGTTTATTAACCACGAAAAGAAATGGTTCCGTGGAAATTTCGCTTGGCAGGAAGGTTATGGAGCATTTTCATACGGACATTCACAAGTGAAGGATGTTTATGGATATATTTTAAACCAGGAAAGCCATCACCAAAGAAAGCCTTTCCGGGAAGAATATATGGATATGCTTAAAAAGTTCGCAGTTGAATATAATGAAAAGTTTTTGTTTGAGTTTTTTTAATGGCTCTGTCATTCAACCCCCACGGGGTTGTTAGGATTAACAGCTACGCGGTTCGTGTGCATGCATCGCCTATGTGAGGTTATAAGGGGGTATTATGATTTCTACAATAATTGAACATCTACGATGTTCAGCATCCGCGTAGCGGATATATTGTAGAAATGAATCATTGCATTCCCACATCCGTGTAGCGGATATATTATTATAGAAATGAATCATTGCATTCCCACATCCGTGTAGCGGATATATTATTATAGAAATGAATCATTGCATTCCCACATCCGTGTAGCGGATACATTATTGTAGAAATGAATCATTGTATTCCCATTCATCCGCGTAGCGGATACTATTATTATAGAAATGAATCATTGTATTCCCATTCATCCGTGTAGCGGATATATTATTATAGAAATGAATCATTGCATTCCCACATCCGTGTAGCGGATATATTATTATAGAAATGAATCATTGCATTCCCATGCATCCGCGTAGCGGATACATTATTGTAGAAATTATTTTTCCATTACCAATACCTTTGCCCCGCGGATACTCTTGTTCCTGATATCCATGATCGCGTGGTTTGCATCTTCAAAAGTATATTCCTGTATTTCGGGTTTGAAAGCCATCTCCGCAGCAAGCCGTATGCATTCCTCCACATCCCTGCGGGTAACATTGGCAACGGTTTTAATCTCCTTTTCCAACCACAGATGTTTTGAATAATCCAGATTCAACAGATAATCCTTATCTCCGTCTTCCTTGCGGATAGCATTGATAACCAGCCTGCCACCGGGTTTCAGGCAGTCAAGAGCTTCTACTACCGTTGTCCAGACCGGGGTTGTATCAATCATGCAGTCGAGTTCAACCGGCGGCCTGTCTTTCGTATCTCCCGTCCATGAGCAGCCTTGCTCAAGTGCAAAATTCCGTTCTGCTTCACTTCGGGCAAAAACATAGATCTGCATATTCGGGTGAAGGTATTTTACCAATTTCAATACCTGGTGGGCGGATGCTCCAAACCCGGTCATCCCAAGGTTCATTCCGCTCCTCAAATTACAAAGGGAAAGGGAACGAAATCCGATAGCCCCGGCACAAAGAAGAGGTGCGGCTTCCGCATCCCTGAAAAAGTCCGGAATCCTGAATACAAAGTTTTCATCGGCGGTCATATATTCCGCATACCCACCCGGCACGTCCCGTCCGGTCGCTAAAAAATCGGGGCACAGGTTTTCCTGCCCGGCCAGGCAATAAGTACATTTCCCACAGGCATGAAAAATCCATGCCACCCCTACCCTGTCTCCAAGGCGAATATCGCTTCGGCTGCCATGGTGCTGCTCCACCACCCCAATCACCTGGTGACCCGGGATCACGGGATAAACAAGCGGCGGAGTCCGTCCTTCCAGTTCGTCGATTTCCGTATGGCAAACACCACAGGCTCTGACTTTTATCAATAATTCCCCGGCCCGCGGCTGCGGGACAGGCAAATCAACCGGTTTCAAAGGGACTGCTTCATTCCTTAAATCAACCTTACGATCAATAACCCAGCCTTTCATACCTGCTTTACATAACTTGGAGAGTTTATAAAATTGAGGTCGGCCAATTTACCCTCCTGCACAAATTCCTTAACCTGGAAAACAAAGGCCTGCAGCCGTGTATCGATCGATACTGAATCCTGTCCATCATAGGCAATGTTGATCCAGGGCAGGTTATTATGATCTTTACGAAATGAATCACTGACCGATGCAATCAACGTGCCTGGCATGCAGGTAAACGGAAGTATGGCCGCAACACCCGCAATTCCCTTTGATGAAAGATAAGCGGCTGTACCGAGCGAAATCGCCGGATCTCCGTCGTAATGCCTATGCACATACGGACTGCACATAGCCAGCATTGTTTGGAGTGGAACATTCAACGAATGATCTGTTTCCTTAATGAAATCGCGCAATAAATATTCGGCCGACACATGTTGGGCAATTCCCTGGATCTTTGACTTTATGAAACCCCGTGCATCTCTTTTCCAGATGCTGTCGCGCCCGTATCTGTATGTAGAATAGGAAAGCCATTCGGCGAACGGTGAAATCAGGGTTTCTACGCCTAATTGTTCCAGCCTGTTGATGAGACCGCCGTTGCAAAAATCATTGTCGCGCATAAAAATTTCCCCGATGATAGCAACCACGGGTTTACGGTGATCTTTGTCCACTGGTATTCGTTTGAATTCTGACAGACATTCGCTGAGCGTATCGTGCAGTCCATGTCCTCCTTTTTCAATGGAATTCACCGTTTTCTGCAGGGATCTTTTATACACGCTATCCGTGTTTCCGGGTATCAGTTCATATGGCCGGGTTTCCTGTTTCATTTTTCGCAGAAAATCCACTGCCGTGAATCCTTTCCATGCCAGCAAGCGGAACCTTGCGGCATTTTTCCCCGCAATATCCGAATAGGAAGAATCGTTGGAAGGAGAAACGATTTCCGCTTTTTCAAAGCCAAGCTTGTCAAAAATGACACGCTGGAGATGATTATACTGTCCAAACCGGCATGGTCCATTATGATCGGGCATGAAAAAACTAACCCTGGCCGGATCTACTTCCGGTTCCATCAATTTCTTCAGGAAACTGCCCGTAGTGCAAATCATGGGAAAACACTCGCGCGACGAGGTATATTGCCTTCCAAGTGCTAGATCCTGTTCAGTTTGCATGGGAAGTACTTCAGACTTTATTCCGCAATTTCTTGCCGCAGCCGAAATAGCATGGGCGTTGTCATTCATATGAGGGAAATACAGAATGCGGTCTTCCTGCAAGGATACATGGCCTGCCCGGGGTCTGAAAACAGTTTCCGGTTTCACGCAGGTGGCCTCCGATCCCTTCATACTTTCCATAAATGCTTCTATTCGCGTAACCATGCCGGCATCAGCAGAATGTTCATCTATTTCAAGATGGAGACAGGGCTTGCCCTTCATTTCTTCATTCACATAATGGGTTAGAAAGGAATCGGGACCGCACCTGAAATTACTCATGTAAATGGCATGAAGCCTTTTATCGCGCGCCACCACCCTTGTGGCAGCCAGTATCTTCTGACCGTTGGGCCAGTACATGCTCCGGTAATCCCCAAAAACTTCGTTAACAGGCAATTCCAGCATGTCAGTCGGTACAGGCATAAAACCGTGACCAATGAGTTTCTCCACCAGTCCAAGGTTCAGGAAGGGATCAGTCGTATTATAGGGTCTTCCAAGAATAACGACAGGGCGACAGTCTTTCGGAATATTATTTAATACCTTCTTCCCAAAGTCCACCAAACGCGTCTCAAAAGCAACCTGCACCTGGTCAGCCTTCCGAAGCGCCTTTCTGATGCGGTGCACAGGCAGCCCGAACCGTTCATGAAAAAATCCACCCAGCTCAGCCGGAAGGGCGGTTTTGAAATGCCTGAAATGCAGCACCGGGGTAAGAATTTTATCGGCGGGAACCGATGCACGAAGTGCTGCTTTTACCATGAATGCATGCGTCTGTACCCAGGGACAATTGCAATTCGTAGTCGGATTACCGGGCTTCGCTTTGGCATCCACAATGAAGGGCAAAAATACGTAATCTACCTTCTGATCAATCAGGTCCAATACATGCCCGTGCATTAATTCTACAGGGAGACAGGTTTCTGTTGTAACAGTTTCGAGTGACCGGGTCACCAGTTTTTTATCCGTTTCACGGGATATGACAACGGCAAAGCCAAGATCCTCAAAAAACGTGCGCCAGAAAGGAAATTGCTGGTAGAATACCATGAGTGCCCTGGGTATCCCAATTTTTATGCTCTCTTTCTTATCAGAAGGAATAAACCCCTCCATAAGCATATCCAGCCTCTTGTTAAAGAGATTGGGAGTATTTCCGGGCAGGCGCTTCCTGTCACTTGCTTCGTATTTTTCGCACCGGCCGCCATAGAACAGGGCTTTCTTGTCGCCAGCAACAGTGACCTTCCTGATTTCACAATGGTTGGTGCATGCCTGGCATACAAAACTGCTAACTTCATATGCAGTATTTCTCCTGTCAAACCCTTTAAAACGGGTATTTACCGATCCGTTTACCGCTTTTTGTGCCAGGATGGCCGCACCTATGGCCCCGGTTACATCAAAATCGGGAGGTATTGTAATTCCGGTTCCCAAAACCTGTTCAAAAGCAGAAACCACACTCTTGTTATTGGCTACTCCGCCCTGGAAAAATACCCGCTTTCCGATTTTCCGCTCTCCGACGACTTTCTGAATGTAATTGCTCACAATGGAATAGGCCAGCCCGCCCACAAGCTTATCCACCTTTACACCTTTCTGAAGAAATGAATTCAGATCCGATTCCATAAATACAGTACAACGGTCCCCGAGTTTTACCGGACAATCGCAGGCCATGGCCAGCAATCCAAACTGCTCTACTATATTGATGTTTAGCTTTTCAGCCTGTTCTTCGAGAAAGGATCCTGTTCCGGCCGCACACACTTTGTTCATCTCGAAATCCACAACCGCACCGTCTTTAATGCGGATGAATTTCGAATCCTGGCCCCCGATCTCGATAATTGTATCCACAGCAGGGTCAAAATCAATGGCCGCCGTGGCCTGGGCAGTAATTTCATTTACAATGATATCAGCGCCGATAAAATCCCCCGTAAGGTAACGGCCCGATCCTGTAGTTCCTGCTCCGGCCACATTTACCCGGTCTCCCACCTCGTTAAAGATTTCTGTAAGTCCGCGCTGAATGGCTTCCAGCGGTTTTCCTGCGGTCGGCAGATATCTCCGTGCCACAACTTTATGATCTCCGGTTATCAGCACCAGGTTTGTGCTTAAGGAACCAATATCCAGCCCCAGATAAACCGGAAACCGGGCATGGCCGTTAAAATTAAACGGCCCGGTTTTACAGACAAGCGCATTGGAATGTACCAGGCGGGGAAGGCCAACAGTCTTGCTACCGCCATTCAGCAGGTAATTGCTGAGTGCATCCAATCCTTTAAATGCGGCCGGCGCTGACTCAGCATATGTATGAAATATGGCTCCAATGGCCCCCAGAGAAGCATGGTGCCGGGGAATGATAAATTCATCCTGCCCAAGGGAGAGTGTTTCCCTGAAAGCCCTGATCATCCCTGCATTCGCGGCCACACCGCCTGAAAACACGACCGGCGTCTTCATTTCTTTGCTCCTGGCAATGGTGCTCCTGAAATTACGTGCCAGGGCAAAACAAAGTCCTGCCACAATATCGTGGAGAGGCGTTGCAATCTGCTGCAGGTGAATCATGTCGCTTTTGGCAAAAACGCTGCACCTCCCTGCAATCCGCGGAGGATCAACACTCCGCAAAGCCAGCTCCCCGAATTCCTCTTCAATGGAAACCCCGATTCTACGCGCTTGCTGATCAAGGAAAGATCCTGTGCCCGCTGCGCAGATGCTGTTCATTTCAAAATCGGTGAGACGTGGGTATTCCTTACCCGGTTCCTTTTCCAAAAGGATCAGTTTGGAATCCTCGCCTCCTATTTCGATCACTGTTTTTGTTTCAGGATATAACCTTGATACCGCCATAGCCTGTGCAATGATTTCATTCACATAGGCACCCCCGATTAACCCGACTGATATTTTTCCGGCTGATCCGGTAATGGCCGTCAATTTTATTTCACCCGGAGAATATTTCTCAAGTAGTTTCGTCAGCCTGTGAAGCAAGGTATGAAACGGCTTTCCCCTGGTAAAATCGTAGTACTCCTCTACCACCGCAAAAGTCCGGTCCATTAGAATTGTATTCAATGACACAGATCCTACATCGAGTCCAAGGTAATAACCGCCACTTTCCGCTTCTACACGATGAGTTTGTTCGAACATGTTCAGATAGAATAAGTTGGCTTAAAATGGGCAAAGAAAAGGCAATAACTTAAAAATATGGTATTTTGGTCAGAAAACCAAAAATGACTTCCCGGTATTTGTCCGTATGAAGATGTGCACTATATTTATGTGTTGTTAATTTCCCATCAATTTTTAATCATGCAAAAAGTACTAACCTTTGGCGAGATCATGCTCCGCCTTTCCACACCGGGATTTGAGCGGTTTACCCAGGCCCGGCAATTCGAGGCAAGGTTCGGGGGTGGAGAGGCAAATGTCGCCGTTTCGCTGGCCAATTTCGGAATTCCCGTAAAATATGTTACCCGCCTTCCCAACAACGATATCGGACGTGCCTGCCTGATGGAACTGAAGGGATATGGACTGGATGTGGATCATGTTGCCCGGGGAGGTGAAAGGATGGGTATTTATTTTCTTGAAACCGGTGCTGTGGCACGTCCCAGCCAGGTCATTTATGACAGGGCAAACTCATCGATGGCAACCCTTCAGCCGGGTATGATCGACTGGAATAAAATATTCGACGGAGTGGGCTGGTTCCACTGGACCGGCATTACCCCCGCCCTTTCCGAAGGGGCAGCACAGGCATGCGCAGAAGCCATTCAAATGGCAAATAACAGGGGAATAATCGTTTCAACCGATCTTAATTACCGGAAAAACCTGTGGAAATATGGAAAATCAGCCTCCCAGGTGATGCCCGACCTGGTTTCGGGCTGTGATTTGATTCTCGGGAATGAGGAAGATGCGGAGAAGATCTTTGATATTAAACCGTCAACAATTGATTTACACCATTCACATCCCCAGGCTCAGGCTTATGAATCGGTTTGCCGCCAGCTGATAGACCGTTTTCCGAAGGCCCGAAAAGTGGTCATTACCTTACGGGGATCTGTCAACGCCAGTCATAATACATGGAGCGGTGTTCTCTGGGATGGAAAAACCCTTTTCCAGGCGCCGGAGTACAACATTACCCACATTGTGGACCGCGTGGGAGGAGGAGATTCTTTCATGGCCGGACTGATTTATGGATTGCTTTCCTGGCCGGAAAAGGACCAGAAGGCACTGGATTTTGCAGCCGCTGCTTCCTGCCTGAAACACACGATCCCGGGCGACTTTAACCTGGTGTCCGTGGAGGAGGTGGAACGACTGATGCAGGGCGATGCCTCGGGAAGGGTTATAAGGTGATTTGTTGATTTTTAAAATACAACTATTAATTGGAAGAAATCGCAGAGACAATGCAATGCCTTGTCTCTACAATCCAATTGCAGAACAGAATATATCTTTTGGTTTTTAACTTATAACGAATTACTATGTCCCGATTTACCCGAATCCACGTGATCAATACCATGATGAAAACGGCCATTATCCCCGTGTTTTATCATCCGGATGCAACCACAGCAAAAAATGTGCTTAACGCTTGTTATGAAGGCGGTATCCGCGTTTTTGAATTCACAAACCGCGGGGATTTTGCCCATGTGGTTTTTCGTGCGCTCAGCGAGTATGCGGCTAAAGAATTGCCAGATATGATACTGGGCGTCGGATCAGTGATTGAACCGGGCGCCGCTTCGCTTTACATGCAGCTCGGCGCAGCTTTTGTAGTTTCCCCCGTACTCAATGAGGATACGGGTAGAGCATGCAACCGGCGAAAGGTTCTCTGGATGCCTGGCTGCGGTTCAGTATCCGAGATTTCCCGGGCCGAGGAACTGGGCGCCGAATTCGTCAAAATTTTTCCGGCATCCCAGGTAGGGGGACCGGCATTTATAGAAGCGGTAAAAGGGCCTATGCCCTGGACAAACATCATGCCCACCGGCGGTGTGGAACCCACCGATGAGAGCCTCAGGTCATGGTTTGGCGCAGGTGCGGCGGTAGTAGGCATGGGATCGCAATTGTTGAAAAAATCGTGGATTGAGCAGGGAAATTTTGACCAGATCGCTTCTGCCTGCAAAGACGCATTGGCCTTGGCAGGGAAATATAAAAAAAATTGAACTTAACACAAAAAGAAAGGGTGGAGTTATAGATGCATCTTTCTACAATAATGAAACCTCTACGAGGTTTTTCATCCGCGTAGCGGATACATTATTGTAGGATGCATTGTTATCGATCTTCAACATCCGCGTAGCGGATGCATTATTGTAGAAAATCCATATCGCGTCTTTTTTTTATTTTCTTTTGGCAAAAAGAACCCGGACCAACCCCAAAGCCAGCAAACCCGACAACACTATAGCCCACGGATTGGAAGCCCTCGACGAGGCTTTCATCTCATAATCCTTCATGAAGAAAAACATATTTTCAACATGCCAATGTTTCCAGATCCGGATGAAAGTGTCCTGAACCACTTCCCGGCTGTCCTCTTCACAGAACAGAAACCGGGAAACAATCCTGGTTATAAAAAGCTGGTGCCTTTTCACCCGTTGTCCGAAAGCAACCTGATTTCCTTTCCGGATCAAAGAAATCAGTTTTTAAGACTTTACGAGAAATATTTTCAGCGAGATCTGCGAAATCAGCGAGAAAATTTTTTCGTAAATTACACTCCTAATTTAACAGAATTCCCGCCATGAAAAATACACAACGTCGTGATTTTCTTAAGAAAAGCATCCTGGGCATATCCGGTGCAGCCTTTCTTCCCCGGGCCCTCAGGGCATCCGCGTCATCGACATCCGGTCGGCTGTCCATATCATCGCTCCCCGGCCGTACATTGGGAAACACCGGACTCAAAATACCGCTTCTCAGCATGGGCACCAGTGGTGCCACCAATCCGGGATTCATCCGGAGTGCATATGATGCCGGAATTAAATTGTTCTTTTCGGCCACCTATTACGGCCAGGGGAATAATGAAATCCTTGTTGGCGATGCGCTGAAAAGTCTTCCACGCGATTCATATACCCTTGGCACTGCATGCGGAGCAGATGGCCTTGACCAGAAAACCGGGACTTTCACGAACGGATTTGATACCGAAGCCTACATTAAAAAGGCCGAAGAAAGCCTTAAACGGTTTGGAACCGATCATGTGGATTTCCTCCTGTTTCCTTATGCCGGCAAAAAGGAAATGGTTTTGCATGAAGGGGTTCTTAAAGCCCTGCAACGGTTGAAAAGCCAGGGCAAGGTGCGTTTTGTGGGAATTGCTTCCCACGATAATATTGAGGAAGCTCTTAAAGCCGCCGCGGATTCAGGAGTATATGATATGGCCATGCCCGCATACAATTACAAGTCGGCTGGAAGTAACACCATGGACGAGGCACTTGCTTATGCTGTCAAAGCCGGGTTAGGAATTATTGCCATGAAAACGACCGCCGGAGCCGCCCGTTCAAAATCCGGAGCCCCTTTAAATACCAGTGCCGCTTTAAAATGGGTATTGAAAAATGATCATGTTACTTCTATTGTTTCCGGAATGTCATCCATTGAGGAAATGCAGAAGAACCTGGCCATGATCCTGGATCTGAAAATGACAGACCAGGAACTGAAGGACCTGAACCTGGCCAACGGGCTGAGTGAACCCGGACTGTATTGCCACCAGTGCAAAGAATGCCTGCCCCAGTGCCCGGAAAATCTCGATATACCTACCCTTATGCGGGGCTATATGTATGCCTATGGTTATCGCAACCTGCAGCAGGCCTACTATACGGTTGCGGATTCAGGAATAACCGGAAATCCTTGTGATCTGTGCGACGTATGCAAGGTAAATTGCAGCGCAGGCTTCAACGTCCGGGAAAAAGTCCGTGATATTGCCCGCCTTCAGGATGTTCCGCTGGATTTTCTAATGGCTTGAAAAAAGAATTGAAAAGGTATGTATAAAACGATACTTGTTACAGGAGCCAGTGGATACCTTGGCTCCTGGACCGTGAAAGAGTTACTTGAAAAAGGATATACGGTAAGGGCCTGTGTGAGGGACAAAAATAATGCGGAAAAAACAGGACCTCTGACCGGCTTGTCGGAAGGCAGGACAGGCAAACTTGAACTTTGGGAAGCCGATCTTCTGAAAGAGGGTTCGTTTGACTCAGCAGCCAAAGGATGCGATGCTGTTTTTCACATGGCCTCTCCTTTCACCCTGCGATTTAAGGATGCACAAAAAGATTTGATCGATCCTGCCCTGCAGGGAACAAAAAATGTACTGAATGCAGCAGGCCGTTCGGGAACTGTAAAGAAGGTAATCCTTACTTCGAGCATTGTTGCTGTTTATGGAGATAACCTGGATATGAAAGAAAAAGGACTTTCAGAATTCACGGAAACTGATTTCAATACCAGCAGTAACCTAAACCATCAACCCTATGCATATTCCAAGGTGCTGGCTGAAAAAGAAGCGTGGAAAATAGCGGAAGCCCAAAACCAATGGAAACTGGTGGTAATGAACCCGGCATTTGTTATGGGCCCTGTATTGTCGCCGGATTCTGATTCCGAAAGCCTGCAATTCATGCGGGACATACTGGGGGGAAAGTATAAAACAGGCGGCGCTGATCTTTATTTTGCTTTTGTTGATGTACGGGACGTGGCCAGGGCACACCGGCTGGCGCTCGAAAATGACCAGGCGGTAGGACGATTTATCCTCTGTTCATGTACCCGGGGATTTATGGATGTGGTAGATGTTATACGAAAAAAATATGGCAGACGATTTAAGCTTCCTGCTATGAAAACTCCAACCCTCTTTTTATATCTTATTGGCTGGATCTTTGGCTTAAGCCTAAAATATATCCACAGAAACATCGGACATCCCATAAAAATAAATAATGCTAAAAGCATCCGTGAACTGGGAATTACTTATCTTCCCTTCGAAAATACAATTTTAGATATGGTTGAGTCCCTGCATGGGAAGTGAAACAGGATCCGCGAAGTGTTTACCATCTAAATACCTATATATGAAAAAAATATACTTTTATATTCTCGCTTTCTTTGCTGTTTTCAATATGACGGTTCTGCCAGCCAGCGGAGAAGATGTGCCCTTTTCACGTGGTATAAATCTTACCAACTGGTTCCAGGCGTCGGGGTCCGCTAACATAGATTTTACAAGGTATACAAAACATGATTTTGAACAAATCAAAAGCCTTGGCTGCGATGTGATCAGGCTGCCGATAAACCTCCATAGTATGACCAATGGAGCCCCCGATTATATAATTGATCCGCTTTTGTATGATATGCTCGACCAGATAGTGAATTGGGCCAATGACTTGAATATCTATCTTATACTTGACAACCATACATTTGATCCGGCGGTCAGTACACCGGCAACCATCGGACCCATTTTAACAAAGGTATGGTCGCAGATGGCAGAACATTATAAGAACAGCTCTGAATACGTGATTTATGAAATATTGAATGAGCCGCATGGCATTTCAGATAATGCATGGAATACAATACAGCAACAAGTGATCAACACCATACGGGAAACCGATTCCACGCATTATATAGTGGTGGGAGGCTCCGGCTATAATAGTTACAACAACCTCAACGCCATACCGGCTTTTACCGACAGCATGTTGATCTATACCTTTCACTTTTACGATCCCTTCCTCTTTACCCACCAGGGTGCAGACTGGACCGATCCTTCCATGGCACCCCTCGGAGGTGTACCTTTCCCGTACAATGCTGACAGTATGCCCTCTTTTCCTGCTTCCCTGAGAGGAACCTGGATTGAATCCTCCTTTACGGGTTATTCGAATACCGGAAATGTTTCCAGTGTAAAAAGCCTTCTGAATATTGCCATTAATTTCAAAAATTTGCGCCATGTACCCGTATTTTGCGGTGAATTTGGAGTATACATGCCCAATAGCAGAGATACTGACAGAGTCTTCTGGTATGATGCTGTACGTAAATATCTTGAAGCAAATGGCATTGCATGGACTACCTGGGATTATCATGGGGATTTCGGACTGTTCCGAAAAGGAACCAGCGGATTATTTGACCACGACCTGAATGTGTCCTTGCTGCAGTCGCTGGGTTTAAATGTTCCTGAACAGACACCCTACCAGCAAAAAGCGGACAGTGTTGGATTTATGTTATATACAGATGCCAATGGCGAAGGAATTTCAAAATCCCGCATTGGTGGAGGAACACTTAACTACCTTTCAACGGACCATCCAAATAATGGCATTTACTGCATTTTCTGGACAGGCGCTGCACAATACGATGCCATCGGTTTTACCTTTAAGCCGGCCAGGGACCTTTCCCGCCTGGTTGAGGAAGGTTATGCCCTGGATTTAATGGTTCGCGGAAACTCTGCCAAAATAACCTTTGACGTCCGGTTTATTGATACGAAAACGGCCAGTGCTGACGATCATCCCTGGAGAATGAGAATTACCCTCGATTCCACATCAGCAGAATTCAACAAGCAATGGAAACATTTATATATCCCGCTTAACCAGTTTACGGAACAAGGATCCTGGGACAATGCCTGGTACGAGCCGGAAGGCAAGTTTGACTGGACGGCCGTAGACCGTTTCGAAATTGTTTCCGAACAGCAAAGCCTGTTGGATAAAAGACTTTGGTTTGATAATATACATATAACCAACCAGGATACGGCACAGGTATATGATTATTCTGTTGTTACCGGTTTGCATTCATCCTTTTCGGAATCCGTGCGGATTTATCCCGTACCGGCGCATGATATTCTTAATATCTCGACTAACGTTAATCAACCTCTGTCATTGAAAATAACAGACATCACCGGCCGAATATATCACCAAAGAAATTTCAATTCGGGGGATGCCGTGGATGTTTCTTCCATACCACCGGGAATATATCTCCTGTATTTATATCAGGATAGCGAATTGCGAAGCGTAAATAAGATTATTCTCCGGTGACAAGCATCTTTTCAGGGGATATCAAATCAATTTCAGAATCAGGTTCGGCATCAATCCAAGCACAAGCAGGGTAAAAATGCTGAAGTACAGGATGATTTTATACATCACGCTGATTTCTATGGCACTGCCAACCACTTCCTTCCTGTTGTATAAAAAGCCGATGATACGGAGGTAATAAAAAGCGCCGATGATGGAGGTAACAACAGCTATCAGCACAAGCCATGTAAATCCTGCCGACCATGCATTCACAAACAGGTAGTATTTGGCAAAAAACCCGGCCACCGGCGGAATGCCTGCAAGGGATAACATGGAAACAGTAAGGGCCGCTGTGAGCAACGGGTTCTTCACATAGGTTCCCTTGAAGTTTTCAAGCTCATCTACGCCCAACTGCTCTTTCACGGCAATGAATATTGAAAAGGAAGCGATCGTTGCGATAGAATATACCAGGGAATAATACAGGATAATGGATTCTGATTTTGCATTGAGGGCCACAATGGCAATTAACAGGTACCCGGCGTTGGAAATTCCCGAATATGCCAGCAATCTCTTAAAGCTGGTCTGGTAAATGGCCGTGATATTTCCCACGATCAATGTAAGGGCTGAAAATACCATCAGCGAATTGAACCATATTTCATGAATGCCTGAAAAAATGCCCATTACAAGTCGAAGCAAGGATACCATGGCTGCTGTTTTCACTACTGTCGCCATAAAAGCGGTTACTGCCGTGGGCGCGCCCTGGTATACATCCGGTGCCCAGAAATGAAAAGGAAAGGCCGCCACTTTAAAAGCAAAAGCGGATAGAAGAAGGATTACACCCACTTTGAACAGGATGGGGAGATCGGTGCTGTGAAGTCGCACAAAATCTGCGATGACAAGCATGTCGAAACTGTTGGCCGTTCCAAAAATGAAAGCAATGCCAAGGATCAGCAGGCAGGTTTGAAAGGATCCAAAAATGAAATACTTCATGCCGGCTTCGTTTGACAATACATTGGTACGGTGACTGGCGGCAAGCACATAAAGGGGAATCGACAACGTTTCAAGCCCGATGAAAAACATCACCAGGTTTGAATAGGAAACCATGACAATGCCCCCGATGAGCGAAAAGATAAACAAACTGTATATATCGGCCAGGTGTTCAATTTCATGGGAATAATAAAATCCGCACAACAAAAACACAAGGATGGTTTCAAATATCAGCAGCCCCGTAAATTTTATGGCAAACGGATCGATCGTGATCATGTGATTGTAAAAAGAACCCTGCTGATTCCAGCCACTGAGATTCAGTACAAAGGCAAGAAGACAGGCAACCAATGAAAAGGCAAGCAGCCACTTATGCAGCTTGAATAACCCGCTGCCCAGCACTATGATGCCTGAAATAGCTAAAAAGATAATTGTATTCATATAAAAAGGCTAACCAATATATTTACACTGCTTTCTGTCGCTTTCAAAAACAGCGTTGGAAAAATCCCGGTTAAGAAAATCAAACCTATCATCAGGTAAAACACAAATTTCTCTCGGAAATTCAGATCAGGGAACGGTAACTCAACAAGCGGTCCGGTCATGGTTTTCCTGTAGGATACCAGCATATAAACCACCCCGATCACAATTCCCAATCCGGCTGCAATGGCAAAGGCCAGGTTCACTTTCACCAGTGCCGTAATCATCAGCAACTCTCCGGGAAATCCGCTTGTAAGAGGCATGCCGATCGATGCCAGCAATACAACCAGGTATACTCCGGCAAATACGGGTGCTTTTGTTCTGAATCCCCCCATATCCGATAACTCCTGGGAATCCGTTCTCATTTTAAATATGTCGGCCACAAAAAACAGGGCTATAATGACGATGCCATGCGAGAAGGTCATGATCAGCGCCCCCTGTATTCCTACACTGCTCAGGGTAAAAATGGCAGCGACAACCAGGCTCAGATGTGCGATGGAGGAATAGGCAAATAAGGTTTTGATGTTTTTTTGGCGGAGTGCGATAAGTGCCGTATACAGGAGGCTGAAAACTGCCAGTCCGATAACATAGGGAGCAAAATGTTTCACCGCCACGGGTAAAACGGGCAATAGCCACCGAAGAATACTGAAAATTCCCATTTTCGACATTAATCCGCTTAAAAGCAATGTGCCTGCAGACGGCGCCTGGGTATATGTATCGGGTTGCCAGGAATGGAAAGGAAATACAGGTGTTTTAATGAGAAAAACAAGCATGAATGCCATGAATAACCAGGATTGGCGGTTCGGATCAATCACAAGGCCGCGGAATGCATCCAGCGAAAAGGAGTGATCGCCCGGCGTGGAAAGGTAGAGCGAAATCAGGGCTACAAGCATGATCAGGCTGCCGGCCAGGGTATACATGAAAAATTTCAGGGTTATGCGCATCCTGTGCTCACCGCCCCAGATGAGGAGGATGAGGTATGCCGGTATCAGGCTCATCTCCCAGAAAATATAATAGACAAAAGCATTGAAACTCAGAAATACACCCATCAGGGAACCCTGGAGGATGAGCACCATGCCGTCCATAAGACCGAAATTATGGTAGGTTTTATCCCATCCGGATAGCATAATCAGCGGCACGGCAATTCCCGCCAAAAGGACAAATAGAACATTGATCCCGTCGAGGTTCAGCTGCAAATGAATACCCCACTCCTTTATCCAGGGAATATTCACATAAAAATCCTGGCCCGATCCCCGGAGATAGACCGTAAATACTGCAAGGGCAAGCACCAGTTCAATCAGGGAGACGATCAGCGCGGAATATCTAGCCATGCGACTGCGGAAGAAAAGAAACAGGATACCCGTGACAACGGGCAGAAAAACCAGGTAAAGCAATAGGTTGACCATCACATGAAAAGATTAAAAATAAGCACCAGGATGACGCCGGCAACCATAAAAAACAGGTAAAAACTTACACTCCCGTTTTGCAGAAGACGGAAAATCCGGCTCAGGTAACTTACCGTGGTACCCACTCCTTCCACCGCAGCATCCACAATTTTTATCTCCACAAAGGAATACAGCTTTTCGGATATTCGGGAAAGCGGGTCGGTGATGACGGATTGATACAGTTCATCGATATAATATTTTCCCGCCAGCACCCGGCCTAACGGTTTGCGAGTTTTTGCTGAAACTTCCGCAATTTCAGCACGGTTAAAAATGTTCCTGGCAACCAGGATCATACCACCCATAGCCAGCACAGTGATGATCATGAGGATCCATTCGGTAAGGCGATGACCGTCTTCCGTAACCTGGATAAGTCCTGTGTAATCAGCCAGCCATTGACTCCCTCCAAACATCGCAGGTACATTGATCAACCCGCTGATGACAGAAAGAATGGCGAGCAAAACGAGGGGTATTGTCATTATGCGGGGCGATTCATGAATGTGGCCCCAGGAATCATTCTCCCCTCTGTATTGTCCGTAAAAAACAAGGTAAACCAGTCTGAACATATAAAAAGAGGTGAGCATGGATATCGCCAGTCCGGCGACCCACAAAAGCGGACCCGCCAGCCATGCGGCCGCCAGCATACCGTCTTTCGAAAAGAATCCGGAGAACGGGGGAATGCCTGAAATGGCCAGCGCCCCAATGAGCATGGTTATAAAGGTAACCGGTATTCTGTTCTTCAGCCCACCCATGTACCTGACATCCTGTTGTCCGTTCATTCCATGGATCACACTTCCCGCACATAAGAAGAGCAGGGCTTTAAAGAAGGCATGCGTCAGCAGGTGAAAAAGGGATGCGTCAAAGGCCCCAAGGCCCAATGCGAAAAATATGAGCCCCAGCTGGCTGATTGTGGAATAAGCAAGGATTTTCTTGATGTCAAACTGTTTCAGGGCTATTGTACCGGCTAGTAGTGCGGTGATAAGTCCCGTTATCGCCACCACATGCATGGAAACTGGCGAGAGAATAAACAGGGCCCTGGAACGGATTACCAGGTAAATGCCCGCTGTTACCATGGTTGCGGCATGGATGAGGGCAGAAACAGGAGTGGGACCTGCCATGGCATCCGGAAGCCAGGTGAATAAGGGAATTTGCGCACTTTTGCCGACGGCACCCGTAAATAACAACAACGTGATAAGGGTCATTTGGTTAATACCAATGCCCGACTGAAGTTGCGATTGTATATCCGCAAAAGCAAGGGTTCCAAAAGTATGATACAGGATGGCTATCGCCAGTAAAAATCCCAAATCGCCGATCCGGTTCATGATAAATGCCTTGTCTGCAGCCTTCGCATAATCGGGGTTTTGAAACCAGAACCCGATAAGCAGGTAGGAGCACAGGCCTACCCCTTCCCAGCCGGCAAACAGCAACAGGTAATTGTCGGCCATAACCAGCAAGAGCATGAAAAAGACAAACAGGTTCATGTAAGAGAAAAACCGGTTCATCAGCGGATCCTCTTTCATGTATCCGATGGAATAAAAATGGATCAGGGCACTGACGCCCGTAATCATCAACGACATAACCATTGACAGGGAATCGGCCCGGAGGGAAAATGAAGCCGAGAAACCTGCCGTACCGATCCAGGTAAACGGCCCGGCAATATATATTCCGTGCTGTCGCGTCGTAAGGAAGGCGACCAGGCATAACACAAAGGAAAGGGCAATCAACACCGAAGCCAGGATACCTCCCGTAATACGGGGCAGAAATTTTCCTGCAAAAGTGAGCAGCAAATAACCCGCCAGGGGCAAAAATACGATGAGTGCAAGCAACATTATTCTCTGTTTAGGTTCTTCACCATTTCAAATTATTAAAAAGGGAAATATCCGTGGAATTGACATTCCGGTACATCACCACGATCAGCGCCAGTCCCACAGTTACCTCCGCTGCCGCCACCACCATGATAAAAAATACGAAGATCTGGCCATCGGCATTTCCGTTATAGGCTGAAAACGCGGCCAGCAGCAAATTTACCGAGTTGATCATCAGTTCAATGCACATGATGATGACAATGGAATTACGGCGGTAGATAATTCCTACCGCACCAATGCAAAACAGTGTGAGGCTCACCAGTATGTACCAGTTAAGCGGCACGGCCTGTAAGTTGGATTGATAATTGATCATATCTTATCTGTGTTCTTTTTTGATCAAAATAATGGAACCGATCATCGCTGACAAAAAGAGGATGGATGAAATTTCGAACGGCAGTATGTATTCGTTAAAAAGAATTTTCCCCAGCATCTTTACCGAACCAAAATCCGAGCCCAGTGACACGGGATCTAGCATATAGGTATTTTTCCTGATGGCAGCGACAAAAACAAGCAACAGAATACCGCCGGAAATCACAGCTGCAAACAGGTTGATTCTCGAAAGGGTGATCTGTTTTGTCTTGTTCAGGTTGAGCAGCATAACGGCAAACAGGAACAGCACCATGATGGCGCCTGCATACACAATGATGTTGACAATAGCCAGAAATTCCGCGTTCAGCAGCAGGTAATGGCCGGCAATGGCAAAAAAACAAAGGATAAGATACAGGATGCTGTGCACCAGGTTGCGGGCAAAAACCGTCATCGCGGCGCTAAACAGGGCCAATACCGATAGGAAGATGAAAATATCGCGGATCATGATGAGAGTATGTCAGGTGATGATGGGTAAGGTATGATTCTTTTCGAAATATCCACCCGCCTGGCTTTATCCACCGGTTCAACCAGCTTCGCCTTGCCAAAGATGAATCCTTCCCGGTTATAATCCGGGTGGGCAAGCCGTTCGGTGAGATAGATGGCTTCTTTCGGGCAGGCCTCTTCACAGAGACCGCAAAATATACATCGCAGCATATTGATTTCATAACTTGCCGCATACTTCTCCTCGCGGTACAATTTCTCTTCACCGGGTTTCCGTTCTGCAGCCACGATAGTAATCGCTTCGGCCGGACAAGCCACGGCACACAATCCGCAGGCTGTGCAACGTTCACGGCCTTCCTCATCCCGTTTCAACACGTGCCTTCCCCTGTAGACCGGGCTGAACGGACGTTCCTCTTCCGGGTACCGGACCGTCACATTCCTTTTAAAAAAATGCCGCAGGGTGATTCTTAACCCGTTCAATATAGCGGGAAAATAAAGTCGTTCAGTCCAGGTCAATTTCCTGGATGGCACCTGTTTGGCCCTGGCAGTTAACGGTTGCATCTATCTCCTCCTGATTTCTAATTAAAAATCACCATTATTCCGCCCGTGATCAGAATATTTGCAATAGCCAATGGGATCAGAATCCTCCAGCCCAGTTTCAGCAGCTGATCGAAACGAAAACGGGGCAGCGTCCATCTCACCCACATAAAAAAGAAGATGAACAGGAATATCTTTACGAAAAAGACAACAGTTCCAACGATGGACAGCATATTGGGAGATAGTCCCAGCTTATCCCCGAATGGAAAATTATACCCGCCGAAATACAACGACACCAGGATGCACGATGATACGAACATATTGATGTATTCGGCAAACAGGAAAAACCCCAGTTTCATGCTGCTGTATTCGGTGTGGTATCCGCCTACCAGTTCGGTCTCGCATTCCGGGAGGTCAAACGGAGCCCTGTTGCATTCGGCAAATGCACAGATCATAAAAATGAGGAAACCCAGCGGCTGATACCAGATGTTCCAATGAAAGCCATGCTGCATTTCCACGATATCCCGGATGTTCATTGACCCGGTTGTCATGATCAGCGCCACAAGCGACAGTCCCATGGCCAGCTCGTAGCTTATCATCTGCGAGGAAGCCCGTACAGCACCCAGCAGGGAATATTTGTTGTTCGAGGCCCAGCCTCCGATCAGTATTCCGTATACGCCCATGGAGACCACCCCGAAAACATACAATACCGCAATATTGATATTGGCCACCATCATTGAAAAGTGCTTTCCGCCAACCATTATATCTCGCCCCCAGGGAATGACGGCACTTGTCATGAGCGCCGTGAGCATCGCAATTACAGGGCCCAGCAAAAACAGCAGCCGGTCGGATGTGTTGGGCATGATCTCTTCCTTTGTAAACATCTTAATGCCATCCGCCAGGGGCTGGAGGATGCCGCCGGGACCGGCACGGTCGGGACCGAGCCTGTCCTGCATGAACGCCGCTACTTTCCGCTCTGCAAACGTGCTGTATAATGCAATCAGCAAGGTCACGGTGAAAATGAACAGGATGAGGACCAGTTTATATACCAGAAATGAATACTCCATATATTTTCCTATTTGGGGGGCTTAACCATTTTCAAATAATGATTTGCTGAAATGACGGAATGGCGGTCGATAACAGAGGGACCTTCAATCTGCCAGTCGGCCGTTTCCTTTTTTTCAAACCGGCAGGTGTTACAGATGAAATCCTTCGATTCCCCCCACCGGTCTTTTCTCCCTGTCACCCGCAAAACGTTGCTTCCCTGGTACCACAGGGTTACCTTGCCGGCGCATACAGGGCATTCGCGGTGGGCATCAACGGGGCGGGTAAACCACACACGGCTTTTAAACCGGAAGGTTTTATCGGTGAGGGCGCCTACCGGACAAACATCAATCATGTTGCCCGAAAATTCGTTGTCAACCGCATTTTCGATATAAGTTCCGATCTCGGATACATCGCCCCGGTTCAAAACCCCGTGCACCCGGCCGGGGGTAAGTTCATCCGCCACATGAACGCAGCGGTAGCAAAGAATGCAACGGGTCATATGCAATTGAATCTTATCACCCAGATCACGCTTTTCAAAAGTGCGCTTTTCAAATTCATACCGGCTTTCTCCATTGCCATGGGCAAAGGAAAGATCCTGCAGGGAACATTCGCCGGCCTGGTCACAGACGGGACAGTCGAGCGGATGATTTATCAGCAGGAACTCAACCACCCCTTTCCGGGCATCCATCACTTCGGTCGATGTTTCATTCATTATTTCCATTCCATCCTGGCAAAGTGTGCTGCATGAAGCCACCAGCTTGGGAACGGGACGCGGATCCTTGTCCGAGCCTTTTGAGACCTTAACCAGGCATACCCTGCATTTGCCGCCTGTTCCATGCAACCGGGTATAATAGCACATCGCCGGGGGAACATGTTTCCCCAGCTTGCGGGCCGCGTTCAGAATGGTGGTTCCCTCCTCTACTTCAATTTCGTCTCCGTCAATGCGTACCTTTATCATATCTGATTCATGCATTAGGTTGTTCTGCTGCTGTTATTATTTCATTGACTTCCCGGGATAGGCCTGCTTTATGCACCCCGGCATCAATCACATGATTTTCAAATTCTTCCCTGAAATGCCGGATCGCACTGGCCACAGGCCAGGCTGCGGCATCCCCCAGCGGACAAATCGTATTTCCCTCAATATGCCTGGCTACATTGAGCAACAAGTCAATATCCGTTTTCCTGCCTCTGCCCTCTTCAAGCCTGAGGAGCAATTTTTCCATCCATCCGGTCCCTTCCCGGCAGGGACTGCACTGCCCGCAGGATTCATGATGGTAAAACCGGGCCAGGTTCCAGGTATTTCTCACTATGCATTGCGTATCGTCGAATACGATAAAACCACCGGAGCCGAGCATCGATCCGGTTTCAAACCCTCCTTCGGAAAGCGATTCATAACTCATCAGCCTTGGCTTCCCGTCTGCTGTTTTCACGATCAGGTGAGCCGGCAGGATGGGAACGGATGAACCGCCCGGTATTACTGCCTTAAGTTTTCTTCCTCCTGAAATTCCGCCGCACCATTCCCCGGAATAAATAAATTCCTCCACGGGCAATCCCAGTTCAATTTCATATACCCCCGGCCTGTTAATATTCCCGCAGGAGGAGATCAGCTTTGTACCTGAGCTTTTACCCAGGCCAATGCCGGCATATTCGGTACTTCCATGGTTGATAATCCAGGGAACCGCACAAAGAGTTTCCACATTGTTCACTACCGTGGGATATCCATATAAACCCTTAACCGCGGGGAACGGGGGTTTCAGCCGGGGATTGCCGCGTTTGCCTTCCAGCGATTCGAGCAGGGCGGTTTCTTCCCCGCATATGTAGGCGCCGCCCCCGGAATGCACATACAGGTCATGTGAAAAACCGGAACCCAGTATATTCTCACCGAGGAAACCGCTCAGATAAGCTTCCTGTATTGCCTTTTGCAGGATAACGATAATCCATTTAAACTCCCCCCGGATATAAATATACGAAGTCCGGCATCCCAGCGCGAAGGCTGAGACGATCATGCCCTCGATCAGCAGGTGCGGGATGTGTTCCATCAGGTACCGGTCCTTAAACGTCCCCGGTTCGCTCTCATCCGCATTACAGACAAGATAATGCGGGGTGCCGGGGGACTTGTCCATAAAGCTCCATTTCATTCCGGTGGGAAATCCTGCTCCACCGCGCCCCCTCAATCCCGATTTTTTCACCTCGTCGGTTACCTGATCGGGTGTGAAAGACGCAAGGGCCTTTTCTACCGATTGATATCCTCCGTGCTTCCGGTATACCCGGATGCTTGCAATATCGGGAATGTCAATATTTTCAGTCAGTATCCGTTTTGTCATCCACGTGTTGCGTTAAGTTCATGAGCAAGGTTTCTATTTTTTGCTCATCAAGGTGCTCATAATATTTATCTCCCACCTGGATAACAGGCCCATAACCGCAGGCCCCCAGGCATTCAACGGTTTTGAGTGTAAACCGTCCGTCGGGTGTGGTTTCTCCATCCTTTATAGCCAGCCTTCTTTCGAGAAAATCAATCAGCCTCTCTGCTCCCTGCAGGCAGCAGGGACCCGTGCGGCAAACCTCAAGCACATGTTTTCCAACCGGTTTTAAATTGAACTGGGAATAAAATGTGGCTACTTCATACACCTCGATGGGAGCAATATGCAAAAATTCCGCCACCCTATCCATGCTATCCGTGTTAAGCCAACCCCCGTTTGCATCCTGGATGAGGTGCAAAATAGGAACAAGGGCCGATTTTTCCCTTCCGGCAGGATAATGGGTGGTCAGTTCCTTCATTTGGGCGAGGGTATCCTCACTCCAGTTCAAGCCGGGCCTATTGCTGTTTATATCCATATCTGAGTAATTCATCCTAAGCATCCAACTCTCCTGCAATGATATTTAAACTGCTCATGCATACAATGGCATCTGATAACAGGGATCCCCTGATCAGTTCAGGAAAAGCCTGGTAATATATAAAACAGGGCCTGCGAAAGTGCAGCCTGTATGGGCTCCGTCCACCATCGCTTACCAGGTAAAAACCCAGCTCTCCGTTCGCTCCTTCCACCGAAAAATAAACCTCACCGGCGGGAATTGGAATTTCGCCCATAACAATTTTGAAATGCCAGATCAACTGTTCCATCCGGGTATAAACCTCCTCCTTGGGCGGAAGGTAAAATCCGGGCACCTCCGTAAAATAATTACCAGCGGGCATATTATCCAAAGCCTGCCGGATGATCTTAAGGCTTTCCCACATTTCCCCGCTGCGCACACAAAAACGATCATAGGCATCTCCACGGGTACCTGTCGGAATGGTGAAAGAAAAATCCTGGTAAGAGGAATAGGGGTTCATGACCCTGACATCGTAATCCACCCCGGCAGCCCGTAAATTCGGACCTGTAAAGCCATAATTAAGCGCTTTTTCAGGACTGATTCCTCCGACTCCCATCGTGCGGTCCATAAAAATCCGGTTGCGGATCAGCATGGATTCAAACTCACGCAGCACTTTTGGAAGTTCTTCCAGCAGCGCATCCAGTTTTTCATAAACCCGGCTGTTAAAATCGCGCTCAAATCCCCCGATCCTGCCAATATTGGTAGTCAGGCGCGCCCCGCAAATCTCTTCGAAAATATCATAAATTTTTTCCCGCAGCTGGAAAACATACACAAAACCCGTCAGCGCCCCCGTATCCACCCCAAGCACACTGTTGCAAACGAGATGATCCGCAATGCGCGCCAGTTCCATGATGATCACCCTCATGTAATCCACCTTTTTCGGCACTTCAATCCCAAGCAATTTCTCCACAGTAAGGTGCCACCCGATGTTATTGATGGGCGCCGAGCAGTAATTCAGACGGTCGGTCAGCGGCGTGATCTGGTAATAAGGCCGGTGCTCTGCAATTTTTTCAAAAGCGCGGTGAATATAGCCGATGGTCGTTTCACAATCGAGGATTATCTCGCCATCCATGGTCAGCACATTCTGGAAAACTCCATGTGTAGCCGGATGAGTGGGTCCGAGGTTTAACTTTGTAAATTCCCTTACGGGATCTTTGAAAACTTCCATCACTTTAATTATCTGCCAAAATAAAGATCTTCCTTGTCTTCCCTTTTTCCGTCTTCAAGCGGGTATTGCTTTTGAAGCGGAAAATAATCCATTTCATCCATATTGAGTATGCGCTTCAGATTCGGATGACCTGCAAACCGAATTCCATAAAAATCGTAGGTTTCCCTTTCCATCCAGTTTGCCGCCTGAAACAGGGAAGTAAGCGAGTTTAAAACGGGCATACCGGCATCAACAAATGTCTTTATCCGTACCCGGATATTATGACGCAGGCTGTGCAAATGATAGATCACACCCAGCTCCTGTCCTTTCTGTTCAGGATAATGAATTCCGCACAGATCGGTGAGAAACGCAAAATCATAGGCAGGATTATTTGCCAGGAATCCAATGACATCCAGGTTATCATCCTTATGAATGGTAATTGTCAGCAATCCGGAAGGTTCTGAAAGGTGGAGGATCTTTTCCCCGAATTTCTCCTGTAAGCGGTCTGCGATATTTTTGTTTGAGATATCTGTCATTCGTGAGAGTCTTTATTCAATTCCATAGGATGACAGAAGTTCATTGTATTCGTTAGAATTCCGGCGACGCAAAGATTCGTTCTTTACAAGTTCCTGTATTTTGATGATCCCTTCAATGATTTGCTCGGGACGAGGCGGACAACCGGGAACATATACATCCACCGGTATTACCCTGTCGATTCCCTGCAAAACGCTGTATGTATCAAAGATGCCGCCGCTGGAAGCACAGGCTCCTACTGCCATAACCCATCGGGGCTCAGCCATCTGCGTATATACCTGCTTCAGCACCGGCCCCATTTTCTTTGCTATAGTGCCCATGACCATCAACAGGTCAGCCTGCCGCGGCGAAAAGCTCATCCGTTCAGAGCCAAAACGGGCAAGGTCATAATTGGCACCCATGGTGGCCATGTATTCAATACCACAGCACGATGTGGCAAAAGGCAACGGCCACAATGAATTCGCCCGTGCCAGTCCAACTACCTTTCCAAGCGTGGTAGCAAAAAATCCTGTGCCCGCAAAACCTTCGGGCGCTTCCGCCAATGTATATCCCTCTGTCTTGTTTACCATTTCTTCATTCCCATTTTAAAGCTCCCTTGCGGATGATATAATAAAAACCAAACAGCAGGGGCGCCATGAAAATAATCATTTTAAAAAATCCCAGCGTGGCCAGATCCTTGAAATTGATGGCCCAGGGATAGAAAAAAATGATTTCAACGTCGAATAACACGAAGAGGATGGCAGTTAAAAAATATTTTACCGAAAACGGCATTCGCGCATCTCCATGTACTTCAATTCCACATTCAAAATTTTCGAGTTTTCGGGCTGTACGCCGCCTGGGACCGATGATATGTGTTAAAACCATCACTGTAACAACAAACACTACAGCGACCATGGCCTGGAGAAAAATTCCGATGTGATTTTGCAAAAATTCGATGCTGCTATTATTCATTATTCCTTTTCTCCCTGTAAGCCTGCGAATTATAAAATTACCTTGTGTTATTTAACTAACAATAAACAACACGACGCGAAACTGGTTCAATTTTGAGCAATTATAATTATTTTATTCCCAAAAACAAGGGTTTTAAATGACGTTCGAGGAGATTATGTTTTACTCTCTCGCCGATAATTCCCGAATGCTTGTGGAGCAGGGAACGGAACCCGTCTTTCATTTCCGCGGCTACCTTATACCCCACATGCATGAGCTGGCGCATGTGCGGATTATAATTAGCGCACCGGGAATCGTGGGTAAGCGCTTCAGAAAATCTTACACCATTCCATGCCTTCACTTCACCGGTTGACGGCAGCCTGCACCTGTCAATATGAAGGACGCTGGCATAGGGTGCGGAAAGTTCACCAAAACGCAAAAATGACTGATCATATATTTCTTTGGCCATATTCAGACCTTCAGTGCCCGAACCGGCCAAACCGATCACCTCTTCAAGCCAGGTTGTACCGGCAGTCTTAACGTGGATGCCTGCGTCATATTTACAGACAGCGGCTTTTATGGCAGGATAGATCGAAAACTTATCACTGCCGCTGTGTATGCTTAACTTAAGGTTCGAAGGCATTCCCAGTTCATCCGCTGCATACCGGATAATGGCCATATCCTGGTCGATTTCCCGGGCAAATGAATCCACATTGCCAATGTAATCAATACCCTTGGCAAACAATCCTGAAAATTTGGGGGCGATGGTTTGGGCATCTACTCCCTTTCCCTTTAAAAGGGCCAGGATGAAAAACAATTCAAGCGGACTCTGCACATTGCCGGCTTCATCCACGGATATCTCGGCCACAAAATTAGTTGCCCCTTTTACGGCACACAGATGGTCATAAATTTTCCGCACTTCATCAACAGCCAGCAGGTAATTGTTTGCCACTGATCCAAGAAAAGAAGGAGTGACCTCAAACGGCTGCTCAATACCGGGTATCCGTATTTTGCCAAGATATTTGCTGTATTGAGCAATAAAGCTACGTGTTGAATCAGTACCTGGAGCCATTCCGATAAAATGCGCCACATCAATTGTAAAAAAATCATGGCTGTCGATGAACCGGTCCACCGTGTCTGCATTAATATGGTCGGCATCCGTGTAAAAATTACCGGAATATCTGCAGGTTGCAACCGCATCAACGGCTTCCTGCCTGACTGAATGCGGAGACGAACCGATGATTGTATGTTCGCGGTTTGATTTATTCCAAACCGGGATTACTTCAATTCCCAGGTTGTTTATCTCCTGTATTGCTTCTAATTGTGCCGTTCCCTCCTGTGCGAAACGGTCGCCCATGCCAAATGAGAATTTTTCCAGATTCATTTCTTTTTCCTGGCCAGTGCAACGATTATCCTGATCAGCGCAACAACTCCATAAATAAAAAGGCTGAGAAGAAAAACATACCCCAGTTGCGTGAAAAGTTCCTTCCATTGTGTATGATAATGCATAATACTGTATGCATTGACCATATTCGAAATGAGAAAAGCGCTTAGCCAGAGAAAAAATTCCCGGCGGGGATAAAAGGTAATTGATTTCATTTGTTTTTGAATTGATAAATTATCAGGAAACCCGGTATTTTGCGGGCATGCTTATCTCCAAACCCGTATCAATTGCCTGTTCGCCCAAAAGTGTCCAGATGCTGGTGTAATAAGGATCCAGTACCATTTTCTTTGGGATCCTTCCTTCCCTGATATAATGGGCAAAGCCTTCCAGTTCAAGCTGCGTGTCAATAAAGTCAGGATCTTTAATAACCGGTTCCCCTTTATAGGTTGAAGCAAGTTCAGGTACCCAGGATGAACCGGCCACAGTGATCCTGTCAAAGAGGTTATGTTCAATATCGTTGATCAGGTGCTGAATGCCGGGAGCCGGGGGAGGAAGTTCAGCATAATTGCGGTTCACTTCGAACTCAAGGGTGGCCTTATCCCCCATGATCTGTTCCTCGAGTCCGTATTTTGCGTTGCTGATCATGGAATCATAAATAAATTTCACCCCGTTTTCATAAGAATAAATCAAGGCAACGTTGTCATTTACCGTCCTTCCGTCTTTCCAGTATACGATGCTTCCGGTTCCCATTACAGACACCGGAATCTTATCCAGGGCCCAGTTGGCGACGTGCAGCTGATGCGACATCAGTTCCGTCAGCAATCCGGCGGACAGTTCCTTATACAAACGCCAGTTGATCTTTTTCTCCAGGTCCGGGTCATTGCCGGGCAGGGGTCGCCGCCAGTTGTTATTCCTGTGCCAGTATCCCCTCATCTGGCCGATCCGGCCTATTTCACCATTCTGAATCTTTTCGATACCCTTCAGATAAATTGGATTAAACATGCGCTGATGTCCGACCTGCAGTATCCTTCCTGTTTCACAATGCGTGTCATACATCAGTTTAACGTCATCCGTCGTGCGGGCCATTGATTTTTCACAAAAAACATGGATTCCGGCTCGCATACAATCCACTGCAATGTGGGCATGCTCTGTGAGGGGAACTGCAATGATCACCCCGTCGTGCTTTTCTTTTTTGAGGAGATGTTTATAATCCGAATAGGGAACGGGATTGACCCCGTTCGTGTGGCATAGTTCAAGTGCGTTGTTGAGATGGAGCGGGAAATTATCGCAGATGGCGCTGATTTCCACATTAATATCGCTCAATACCGGTATCAGGTTATTTATAAGCTCCGTGCCTCGCGAACCTGTGCCAATTATGGCAAGACGAACACGGTCGCCTGCACTGCCCGGATTTTTTTCTTCCTTTCCCCATAACCGGATCCACGGAGAGGAGGAGATGAAGGCAGCTGACCCGGTCAGTGCCATATTGCGCACAAATGCCCTTCTCGTTTTTAGTTCATGATTCATAGTAAAAATCTTTAACAGGTTGGTTGTATTCATCCCTGCCCAGAATAAATGCCCTTTTCAGCCCGAACCCGGTTGACATGGTCATCGCTTCTCCAGGAGTTGCAAGGATCAAAACGGTAGAAACTACCTCGGCAATAACCGGGCAACCGGCCTGAACGCCTGAAACCCTGAATTTGCCTTCGGCATGCTTCGTATACGGATTCACAATGTGTGCGGTTGCATTCTTCCCCCCGGGAGTTCCCTCGCTGAAGGAGGCAAAATCATCCTTCATCTGAAATACAGGAATCATGTCCGACGAAGACCGGTGAGTAACAGGCCAGTGATCGCCGTGCGGATGATGACCGCGGGTTAGGATGGAACTTCCTCCGAAAGAAATAAAGCAAGTTGTAACGCCGTGCTGTGTCAGTAATTTATCTGCCTCACGGAGCAACAATCCTTTTCCAATGCCGCCAAAATCAAGTGCAATTTCAGGGGCGGAAAACCTGACAAGTCGCTTATTTTCATCCGTTTCAAGCAGGCGAATACCTGTTGCCGATAAACCTGGAATTCCCGGATGCGGATTTTTGCACCATCCTGATCCGATGTCAAAATAGCCTTTCGTCACATCAAAATAATTCCTGCATTCCGCCAATATTTCCCAAAGCCGGTCGCTAACAGGCATCCATTGGTGATGTGCCTTTTTATTCAGGATATAGGTCTCTGCCAATGGATCGTAATCGCTCAGCAGGTTTTCAAGAACTAAAGCCTCCGCCTGTATATTATTGAACAGGACGTCTGCAGCCCTTTCGGTCAACCCGTGAAAGATCATATCCATCACGGAATGCATGCCTGGCAAATGTCCTGTGCTGTATCATCTCCCTGTTACAGGCGGGGCTCCCACCCTTTTTCGTACTCGCGCTGCCAGAGTTTCATGGCATTTTCATTATTCAGGATATGGCCGTTTTCCGTGTTTATGTCGAGTGCAGCATTCACCCTCGATGATATATTGGCCAGGTGACCCAACAATGTGCTGGTGGCTCCTTCCGTTACAGGCATGTGCTGTTCCTTTGCCGTTCCCCGGATGGTTTGGATGAAATTCCCGATATGCAGTCCGTCCATGGATCCGGCTCCGCCGGTTTGGGTAGTCTGGCTTACTTCTTCCGCCTTTCTTTCCTTTAAAAGCTTCCCATCCCGGTCAAATACCTGGTATCCGTTGCGGGTGAGAATAGCCGTACCATTGGTTCCATAAATGATGCTTCCCCTGTCGAGGCCATAGGTCTTATAGTTTGTCCTGCTTTTTCCGTCCCATCGGATCGTTTTGCCATTGTCAAAAAGGAAGGAAGCATCCATCGTATCGTACATTGTCCATCCGTCCTCTTTAAAATGGTGCTTTCCGGCATTTACGATTACCTGATTCGGGTGCTTCACGCCCAACGCCCACCGGCATATGTCAAGCTCATGTACCGCGTTGTTCCCCGTTTCTCCTGTGCCGTATTGCCAGAACCAATGCCAGTTATAATCGAAATATTGGTCCATATACTGTGCCCGGGGAGCAGGGCCCTGGAACAATTCCCAGTTCAGTGTCGGCGGCGGTTCAACCGGCTGAGGTACCGGCACCATTCCCCGGTTGTTTATGTAGAAAGCAACTCCAAGGTAGGTCTCGCCCAACAGCCCGTTATGAATTTCATCGATGATCTCACGCGATTCAAGGGCTGACCGCTGCTGGGTTCCGATTTGCACAACCCGGTTATATTTTTTCTGGAAATCAACGATCAGTTCCCCCTCCCGCGGATTGTGACTGCAAGGTTTTTCAAGATAAACATGTTTCCCCGACTGAAGGGCCATTATGGCCGCCGGTACATGCCAGTGATCGGGAATGGCAAGATAGACAGCGTCCACACTTTTGTCCTGTAAAATTTTCCGGATGTCTTCTTCCATTTTAGGCAGGTAGCCCAGTTTCTCTTTGACCTTGCCCTGTCCGTCCGACATACGCTTCTGATCCACATCGCATACATAGGAAATATTCAGGTCGCCCGACAAACCGGGCATGGAATCCATTACTGCGTTAAATCGCCTGAAACAACCGATCATGGCAATATTCAAACGGTCATTGGCACCTTTGATCCGTGCATAGGATGAAGCCGGGAATGCCAGACCTCCCAGTGTAATGGTTGCTGCTCCCAGGCCTGCTTTTTTAATGAAGTCGCGCCGGGTATTGAATGTGTTTTCGCTGTTCATATATAGATTTATTTACCGGGTAATTCCATGATTTTTATGTTGCGGAAGGATACTTCATCCCCATGATCCTGCAGAAGGATATTTCCTTGTTTGTATTCGCCGAATGACGGCCAGTCCTTATACTTGCTGTAAGCCACAAGCGCTCTCCATTCCTGGGTTCCGCGTTCATATTCCACTATTTTGCAGCCATTGAGATAATGTTCTGCTTTCGGGCCGTTGACCACAATGCGGGCCCGGTTCCAATGGCCCGGCCCGTTTACATATTTCACCACGGGCAGGTCGGGATTATAAAATTGGCCGTTGGCAGCAATCAGGTCATACAGCGATCCCATGGTTCGGTTGCCATTGACACCCAGCTTGGCATCCGGATGTTTCGCATCATCCAGCATCTGGAATTCACAACCAATGGCAGATCCTTCACCCTTGTTCAGTTCCGTATTTACAAAATATTTAATACCGCTGTTTGCGCCTTCTGTAATGCTGAAATCCACTTCAAGAATGAAATTGCCATACAGCTTTTTTGTTACAATATCCCCGCCGTTGGCAGATTCTGCGCCTGCCGATTTTTCAACCTTCAATATGCCATCCTGGATTGACCAACCCTTTTCAGGAAAATGATCCGACTTGATTCCCCGCCAGCCTTCGTTCGTGGCTCCATCCCAAAGAAGCTTCCAACCCTGCTGCTTTTCAGCGTCGGTAAGCTTGTTTTTCAGATAGCTTACCTCGGGGGCATATTTTTGACCAGCTTCGGTCAGGTCCGCTTCCGTGGCCGGGCGGATACGGATATTCCGCCAGCGTATCTTCTTTCCTTCCATATCTTTGTTATCAACCGAATGCACCTGAAGGGCGATAAATCCAGTTTCCGTGGATTCCTCCACCAGGTTTGAACACGGAATGTCATTGATCCAGGTTTGGATATGATTTTCAAAGGCGACCACCTTGTATTTGTTCCATTGTCCTTTTTTGAAGGCGTTTTTGGCCGGCGGATTGTATTCAAGCGGATACCTCCATCCTTTACGGGCCTCATCATACAGTCCACCGGCCCAGCCGCGTTTTGAATCCTCAATTTCAACCTGAAGGCCATGTACCCTCCCGTTTTCGAATTCAGTATTGCTATGGCTCCGAATCTGAACGCCCGAGTTTAAACCTTCATCCATGTTGGTTTCAAACTCAAGCACAAAATTCGTAAACTCCTTTGCTGTAGCCAGGAAGGTATTGGGCGAATTTGGGGTTGTTATTCCCGTAATACCACCCTCCTCTAAAACATAGGTCGCTGCGCCACCCAGTTTTTTCCAGTTTTTCAGGTTTTTTCCATTGAACAGGTTTTCCCATTCACTCTGCTGAGCCTGCAGGACTGTAACTGAAAGGACAGCCATCCAAAATATCAAACTGTATTTCATCGGTTTTTTATTGATTCAAAATTTAAAATAGTTTTTCGCATTGTAATAGCAGATATTTTCCACCATCTGCCCCAATAATTCCATGTCATTTGGAATTTCGCCCTTTTCCACATCGTTTCCAAGAAGGTTGCAAAGGATCCGACGAAAATATTCATGCCTGGGAAAGGAAAGGAAACTTCTTGAATCGGTAAGCATTCCAACAAACCGGCTCAGTAAGCCGAGGTTGGAAAGCCCGTTAAGTTGCTTTTCAATGCCGTCTTTCTGATCAAGGAACCACCACGAAGATCCCCATTGGATCTTTCCCGGCTCGGTGCCATCCTGGAAATTACCGGCCATTGTAGCCACCACTTCATTATCGGCGGGATTGAGGTTATAAATAATTGTTTTTGCCAGTTTATCATTTGCTTCAAGCCTGCTGAGAAATTTTGACATGGAAACTGCCACCTGGAAATCCCCGATGGAATCATAGCCGGAATCGGGTCCGATCTCGCGAAACCTGCGGCTGTTGTTATTGCGCAAAGCCCCAATGTGAAACTGCTGAGTCCAGCCTTTCCCGTGATCCATTACTGCCAGTTCATACAGGATGGCTGTTCTGAACATGTCCGTTTCGGAGCGATCGAGATTTTCTCCCGAACGCAACCGTTCAAAGAAGAGCTGAATATCGCTGTCAAGATAATCCGCGGCATAGAAATGTTCTATTCCGTGATCCGATAACCGGCAGCCGTGTTCATGAAAAAAGGAGTGTCTTTTTTCGAGGGCTTCGAGCAGTTGCCGGTAATTATTTATCTGGGTATCCGAGGCTTGTCCCAGTGCACTTACATAATTATTAAAAACTACCGGATCATGAACGGCAAGAAGCCGATCGGGCCTCCAGGTGGGCAGAACCTTTACACTGTTTTCTAAATGCCCCAGCTTAATGTGGTGTTCCAGGCTATCAGCAGGATCATCCGTGGTACATACAACTTCAACCTTCATTTTGCGAAGAAGTCCGAGAGGCCGGAACTCCTCTGTCTGAAGGAGGGAAGATGCTTCTTTGTATATCTTGTTTGCTGATCCTGGATTCAGCAATTCATGAATGCCGAAATACCGGTTAAGCTCGAGGTGCGTCCAATGATACAAGGGATTTCTAAGAGTATAGGGTACTGTCTCCGCCCATTTTTCAAATTTTTCACCATCAGAAGCCTGACCGGTACAGTAAACTTCGGCAACACCGTTCGCACGCATTGCCCGCCATTTGTAATGATCGCCGTAAAGCCATGCATGGGTCAGATTTTCAAAATTCTCATTCGAAGCCATACGGGCAGGGGATAGATGGCAATGATAGTCAATGACCGGCATCCGGGCCGCGTGCTCGTGATACAGTCGCTCCGCTGTTTTGGTTTCAAGCAGAAAATTATGATCCAAGAAGGGTTTCATTGCCTTTCCATCTTTTAGTTTCGTGGGTTTCACCCACGGTCTCCGCGGGTTATACCCACGTTCTCCGCGGGTTTCACCCACGGTTATTGAGATTCGCCCCTTCGGGGCGCCATTCCCTACTCACCTCTCATCTCTCATCTTGTCACTCGTCCCTTGTCTCTTGTCTCTTGTCTCTTGTCCCTTGTCTCTTGTCCCTTTCTTCATAAATCTTCAACCCGTTTTAACCTTGGAACAAGAAAATGCATGATCATCCATGCCAGTAGATAGGCTATTCCGCAATAGATAAACAATACGCTGTACCCCACCTGAACCTTTTGAATTGCCGCATAATGCTGCAGCAAAAGCCCGGCAGCCTGAGCTACAAGGATGCCTCCGGCTGCACCTGACATACCACCGATTCCTGTAACTGATGCAACCGCTTTTTTGGGAAACATATCCGAAACGGTGGTAAATATATTTGCAGACCAGGCCTGGTGAGCAGCACAGGCAATTCCTATCGTTAGAACCGCGTACCACGTGTTAAAACGGCCCAGCCAGCTGGCCAGTAAAACAGTCAACGGAAACAAGGCATAAATAAACATAGAAAGCTTTCGGGCCTTAAAGGTGAGCATTCCATTATTGATCAATTTCTTGGGAAGCCACCCCCCATAGATTGAACCAAGGGTAGAAATTGTATACACGACGGCAACTGCCAATGGCCAGCTGATAATACCCGGAATATCACTGGAATTCCCCGAATACGATTCATTTGAAGTCATAAAATCCTGTATTTTCCGTGTATTTTCCCCATTCAGAAATGCAGGAAGCCAGAACAGATAAAACCACCATACCGGGTCAGTCAGGAATTTACCAACAAAAAATGACCAGGTCTGGCGATAGGTTAACAGCCTCAGCCAGGAAACTTTCTGAGGCGCTTCTGTCGATTCCGCTTTTTCATCTTTATCGCTATGTATATAGTCATATTCAGCCCGGGATAAAATACCGGCTTTCAATTTCTGTTCCGGAGAACCGTAAGTGCGAAACCAAAAATAAAGCCACGATAATCCAATAGCTCCGACAAAGATAAAAGCCCACTCCCAACCCCATTTCCTTGCCATCCAGGGAACAAACAGGGGTGTCAGAATGGCGCCGATATTCGTTCCTGAATTATAAAAACCCGTGGCATAGGCTCTTTCCTTTTTGGGAAACCACTCCGCAATAGTTTTGTTGGCGGCCGGAAAATTGCCTGATTCGCTGAAACCCAATGCAGCCCTCCAGGCCCCGAATGTAAAAGCATTATGGGCAAACGCATGACCGATAGCTGCAATACTCCACCCAAGCAATGAATACGCGTAGCCGCGCCTTGTACCGATCCTGTCTATCAGCCTTCCTGCAAGTAACATGCCCAGCGCATAGGAAATCTGAAAACTAATTACAACATACGAGTAATAGAGTTCCTGGTTTGCCTTGTCAGTTCCAAAGACCCCGGCATCAGAAAGTAAGGGTCGGAGAAGACCCAGAACATTCCGGTCAAAATAATTTACTGTAGTGGCATAAAACACGAGCGCGCAGATCGTCCAGCGATACCGGCCCAGCGGTTGAGAAGGAGAAGTGTTAGATGTAATCATGCTTAATGTGCTAATGTGCTATTTTAAAAGTTTTGCAGTTTTGCAGTTTTGCAGTTTTGCAGTTTTGCAGTTTTGCAGTTTTGCAGTTTTGCAGTTCATTGAAATAATCTTCGATATTCGGAGTTCGGTGTTCGTTGTTCATCATTATTTAAATTACTCTATACTGAAAAAAGAATCGCTGAAGGTTTATTTCCGAAGAACTTCTTCCTAAAAGCCTAAAGCCTAAAGCCTAAAAGCCTTTCATCAAATCTTCCCCTTCCAGGCCCACAATCCCAGGGCCGGATTGGATACGAAATATACTTCCTCTCCGCCGGGCAGAATATTCTTCCCATCGGTCAATATCTCCGGCCTGTATTTCGACATCATGTCCCTGCAGTTTGCATACCTGAAATTCACTGCCTCTATTTCAGCACGGGTGAGATGCCCGGGACAGTATGTAATAGAAAACCTGTCTTCAGAACTGCCATGAATGAGGTGAGCGGCGGCGCTGAGGTTATTTTCAAGCTCCGTATTATTTTTCAGCGCTTCCAGTGTAGACGGGGTACCCCGGTAACCAAACTTCCGTATCAGCCGGTCGATTTCCTTATCCTCGCCGAATTCCTTTACTCCCGGGGCCAGCACAATAAGTTCTCCTGCATCGGCAATGGCCATCCGGGTGCGGTATATGCTTTTATTTCCGAGCCAGGTGCTTTTAAACTCAGCGGGATCGAGAAAAACGATCACTTTTTTCAGCGGTTCATCCAGTATGTCGAAATTCACCCTGGCTGAAAGTTCTGCAGCCCGCAGAAAAACCTCCTGATCATCCCCAATAAAGAGTCCCCTCATAACAAGGCGGCCACTTTCGTCGCGTCCGATTACAGTCAGCACATAGACGACCGGAAGGTGATTGATAAAATGTTCCGATGCATAATTCAGCAACTGCCGCACCGGGTTATCTGCATGGCCCATCAATTTTTCCATTCCATACACGGCTCCCAGAAAATGGCTTTTGTTGATCCCTTCCGCACCTCCGGTTCCGACAAAAAGATTTTTGTTGTAATTCGCCATGCCGATCACCTCGTGGGGAACTACCTGGCCAACGGATAAAATCAGATCGTGACCGCCCTGGTAGATCAGCTTATTCAATTGAGCCGGCCAGTCATAGGTTAATGCACCCCCTGTAATGTCCGAAACAAACTCGCCGGGAACCCGTCCGATTGTCAGCACATCCTTGCGCCAATCATGGATCCGGAACAGGTCATGAGGCACACCCTGGTACATGGAATCCAACTGCTCGCGGGTCATGGGTGAATGAGTTCCCAGGGCAGGCAGCACATCGGTCAGCTTTTCCCTGTAGTAATCATGAATAAAGGTCGTCAAATCTCCTGCACGCGAATGAAATCGTGTAAAATCGGGAGGCACAGCCAGCACCTTGTTTCGCCTTCCGAGCTTATCAAGAGCTGTAAACAGACCTTCCCGTATTTTCCCGTTCGTAAGGGAGGTATTTTCTGAGCCTGTCTGATAATAAATCATATAATTCTCAAATCGGTTTTAAACTCCGCCAAATGCACTGTAACCACCATCCACAGGCAATACCACCCCTGTTATAAACGAGGAAAGGTCCGACAGCAGGAACAATACGGCACCCTGCAAATCCTTAGGCTCACCGTATTTTCCGACGGGTGTGGTTGCCATAATTTTCTGACCCCTGGGAGTGGGCATGCCACTCTTTTCATCAACAAGCAGGAACTTGTTTTGATGCGTAAGAAAGAACCCCGGTGCAATTGCATTTACCCTCACACCGGTTTTTGCCAGGTGTACCGCAAGCCACTGGGTGAAATTATTCACCGAGGCCTTTGCAGCTGAATAGGCTGGAATTTTAGTCAGTGGTCGGAATGAATTCATGGATGATATATTCAGCACAACACCCTTGCCGAGCCGGGTCATCGGCTCGGCAAAAACCTGTGTCGGCAACAGGGTGCCGGTAAAATTCAATGCGAAAACCTTGTTAAACCCCTCCATGGGCAGTCCAAAGAATGTATCTTCCCATGATTCAGGATGAGCCGGCATCTGTTCCACCTTTGTTGTGGCAGCCGGAGAGTTCCCCCCGCTCCGTTGATAAGGAAATCCACCTCCCCGAAATGCTTGTTAACCTGTTCCAGGGCACTCTTGAGGGATTCTTTATCCAGCACATTTCCCTGTATCCCCATGCAAAATGTTCCTGACCTGCCTGAAAGGTCGTCGGCCAGGGCACTGGCGGCAGCAAGATCGATATCAAGAATTGCAGTTTTTATTCCTGCCGAAACAAGTGCCTCGCAGATTGATCTGCCAAGAACACCGGCGCCACCTGTGATCACGCATACCTTTCCTTGCAGGTGTGTAAAATCGAATTTATTCATGTTCAGGCCAAATCTTTCTTAGTTTGTATTTTCGCTTTATCTTTACATCAAAGGCACTAAAATTAACTTTTTTTACTGTTTAAATTGCATTCTTCATAAAAATGCGTCTTTGTAAAACAGCTTTGATTAAAATCCCCTTTAATAAACAATCCAATTGCATGAAGGATAAAATAACCATTTCAACAGTCCAGTTTGAGCACCGGAACGGAGACAAAGAATATAACCTTTCGGTAATTGAATCGCTAGCCCATAAAGCAGCACTTGATGGTGCCAATGTAGTTGCATTTCACGAATGCTGCATAACGGGTTATACATTTGCCCGCCATTTGTCGGAGGCGGCTATGCTCGACCTGGCGGAATACGTTCCCGGTGGACCAAGTATCGGCAGGCTCAGGGATATTGCCTCCGCAAACAGTATTTCCATACTGGCCGGCCTGTTTGAAAAAGATCAGGACAACAATATTTTCAAACCCTATGTTTGTGTCGATAAAACGGGTCTTGTAGCCAGTTTCCGCAAACTTCACCCTTTTATAAATCCCTTTATACAGCCCGGAAATGAGTACTGTGTTTTTGACCTGAACGGGTGGAAATGTGGCATACTTATCTGTTATGACAACAATGTGATTGAAAACGTCAGAGCCACAGCTCTCCTTGGCGCCGAGATCATTTTTATGCCTCATGTAACAATGTGTACGCCTTCTACGCGACCCGGAGCGGGATTCGTAGATCCAAAGCTCTGGGAGAACCGGGAAAATGATCCTACCTCCCTGCGGCTGGAATTTGAGGGCATGAAGGGAAGGGAATGGCTTATGAAATGGCTGCCTGCACGTGCTTACGATAATGGAGTCTATGTTGTATTTTCAAATGCCATTGGTATGGATGACGACCAGTTAAAAAACGGATGTTCGATGATCCTCGATCCGTTTGGAGATATCCTTGCAGAATGCCGGAAACTGGGCGATGACTATGTTTCTGCGGTTATCACACCTGAAAAGCTGGCTCTATCAGGCGGATACAGGTATATAAAGGCCAGGCGGCCTGATTTATACAGGGACATTATTGGCCGCCCCCATCAGGCTGATCAAAAGGTGGTTTGGCTTGATTCGAAAACAAGAGAAAAAACGGTTTCTTTCCCGGGTGTCGACTTATAACTGATCAGGCCCTTATGCATCCTCATAATTTGCCGGGATAAACTAAGGCCGATTCCCGAACCTTTTTCACGCGTGGTAAAAAAGGGAACAAATATCTTATCCTTTATCTCATCCCGGATGCCGCAACCTGTATCGGTTACCTGGATCAAGACCCGCCCGGAATAATCTGTGAAACCAGCTAATATGATCTGTTTATTTTCCTGGTCCTCCACAGCCTGTATGGAATTTAACACGAGATTTATGAGCACCTGTTCAATCAGCTGTTTGTCAACCCTGACACAAAGCGATTCAGGATCCACACGCCCGGAAAGCCTGATATTCCGGTTATTGGTTTCAGATGCGAATAACAGACTGATGCCCTGCAAGAGATCACTTACATTCACTTCGGCAAGGTGAAGGGCAGGCAGGATGGTCAGGCTCCGGAATTTTTCAACAAATTCCATCATTCCCTGTGCTCTTTCATCAATAATATCAAGTCCGAGAACCGTGTCTGAAATGGTCTCATCTGTCAGCCGGATTTTCTGCTCTCCGGATAAGTCCGGGCTAGCCTGGAAAAATGACTTGATTGTACGGATAGATGAACTGATGGGTCCTACGGAGTTCATTATCTCATGGGTCAGCGTCCGGATCAACTTCTGCCATGAGACCAGTTCATTTTCCTCAAGCTCATGCTTGATATTCTGAAAGGTAAGCAGACGGATGGTTTCTCCCTGGATGATAAATTCCCCGACCCTTACTGATAGGGGCAAGAATTCATCGTTCACTTTTAGCTGGACAAGGTGCTGTCGCCCGGGAAGCCATTGAATGAACTGGTTCACCATGGCAGGATCAAGGTCAGACAGCCGGCGGATATTTTTGGCAGACGGGATATTAAGCAGAATTTTTGCGAAGGGATTCAAAATATCGATGTCTCCCCCTGATTTAAAGGACAGGATCCCGATTCCGGCATTTTCTACCAGGTGTTGCAGATAAAAGGATCTCTGGGTGTTTTCAATTTTCAGTCGCTGAATCTTCTGATTCACCAGGTCGAAAAGGCCGTATAAAACTTCAAATGAACGGCTTGAGGCTGCTTTTTTATAAACAATGGAAGAGTCATCACTTGAAATAGCGCCGAAAAAATTAGTAAGGTCCCGGTTGATCCGGTTCATATATTTTAACAATAAAATAACCTGGATTAAAAGCAACAAAATGAAATTCAGCGCAATATACCAATCCGCCCTTTTAACCACAGCAAAGGCAATAACCAGGCACGTTGCTGCGATCAGGATAACGCGAAAAATTGTGATGATATAAAACCGGTTGTGGATCATAAATTTAGTTTTGCAGTTTGCAGTTTTGCAGTTTTGCAGTTTTGCAGTTTTGCAGTTTTGCAGTTTTGCAGTTAATTTTTCATAAATACTTTTTACAACATCGTAGATGTTGAATTATTGTAGAATGTGCAGTCTTGCAGTCAGCCGCGTCAGCCCTATTTTTAAATTTTCAAATCTTCCCGCCTTTGCTGAAGCTTCGGCGGGCGAAACAAATCTCAATTTCAAATCATCAAATCACCAAATTCCCTAAATCCCAAACCTCTCAATCTTCCTATACAGTGTTTGCCTCCCAATACCGAGCTCCCTTGCGGCTTCGGCAATGTTCCAGTTGTTATTTTTAAGTGACAGGAGAATCATTCTCCGTTCCATTTCTTCAAGCTTCATTTTAGGAATTGTCAGGTCAAAATGGATATCTTCCTGGCCAAAAGCAAAGTCATCCGGCTGAATATCCGCAGAATCGCTGAGGATAACCGCTTTTTCAATCGTATGCCGGAGTTCCCTCACATTTCCGGGCCAGGGATAGGATTTAAGCTTTTCCATGGACTCTCCTGAAAAGCGTATTCCCTTACGGTCATACCGTGTGGAAAACTCTTTGAGATAATGCCCCGCCAGCAAAACGATGTCATTCCCCCGGGAACGCAATGGCGGAATTTGTATCTGAATAGTATTAATCCGATAAAAAAGATCCTCACGAAATTGTCCCTGTTTGACCAGTGTTGGCAGATCCTTATTCGTGGCGCTGATAATCCGGTTATCAACCGATATTTTCCGGTTCGATCCAAGAGGCGTTATGCTGCGCTGTTCAATGGCACTGAGCAGTTTCGACTGAAGGGAAACGGCCAGGTTGCTGATCTCATCGAGGAAAAGCGTTCCGCCATTGGCAATCTCAAACCGGCCGATCCTGTCCCCCCGGGCATCTGTATAGGCACCCTTTACATGACCGAATAATTCGCTTTCGATCAGGGTTTCAGATAAAGCACCCAGGTCCACACTGATGAAATCGTGATTGCTCCGTTGTGACAGCCTGTGTATCTCCCGGGCCACCAGCTCTTTTCCCGTTCCGTTTTCCCCCGTAAGCAGAACACTCGCCGTTGTCCGGGCCACTTTCTGAATATTCTTATGCAATTCAGCCATCACAGGTGATGTGCCGATAATTTCCGAAAATCCGCGGCTTATGTCTTCTTTCAGCTGCTTTTCCCTTAGCTGCAAATGCCTGACCTGCTTTTTTGAATCCCTCAGTTTCATTGCCGATTGCAGGGTTGCCAGTAATTTATTATTATCCCATGGCTTCACAATAAAATCAACAGCTCCTTCCTTAATCGCGCGGATAGCCAGTTCAATGTCTCCATAGGCCGTGATCATTATTACCACCCCGTCGGGGTCCTCTTCCATGATCCTGTGCATCCAGAATATTCCCTCGTTCCCCGAATTGATGCCGGCCGTAAAATTCATATCCAGCAGGATTACATCCGGAAGATCATTGTGAAGAAAACTGATGACCTGGTTTGGATTCCGCAGCAAACTGATCTTCTCAAACTGGTATTTAAGGAAAAGATCGAGCGAATTCAATACGCTGGCATTGTCATCCACAATTAGTATATGCCCGGCAGATTTTGACATAAGGGTTATCCAGGTAAATTCTATTCCTGATAAAAGTAAGAAATATGTTCCATTAACATACATGGGGTGTATCAGAATGGTACACTTCCTATTCTTTTAGACGGAACTCATTATGTATAAATCTGATATAGTGTTTTTTAACGATCATGGCATAAACCTTGCAATTTCATCCTTCATCAATTAAAAATATCCGCCATGCTATTGCATTACCTGATTACTGCCTGGAGAAACCTTTTAAAAAACCGGATCGTTTCTGCCATCAACATACTGGGACTGACGCTGGGACTGGCATCGGCTGTTATTGCCATTGCCTATGCACAATATGAACTTTCATACGAAAACATTCATAAGAAATCAGACAGGATTGCCGCTATATATCTGAAAGGCAGTTTCGGTGATATTCATTTCGTGCCCAATTCCTTCGGGCCTGAGGGGGAAGCGATCCAGAATCTTTTCCCCGAGGTGGAGGCCAGAACAATAAGCAGGACTTATTCAACCACAGTGAGGGCAGGCGAAAACATTTTCGTAGAAGATGCCATATCCTTTGTGGACTCCATGTTCTTTAAAATATTTACGATCCCTTTTATAGACGGGTCTCCTTCCACTGATCCACAGAGTGCAGTGATTTCAGAAAAAACCGCCGCCCGCTATTTCGGCAGGGAAAATCCAATGGGTAAAAGCCTGCGGATCAACTGTGAAGGTAAACAGGTTGATTTTACGGTAACCGGGGTATTTAAGGAACTTCCTTCCAACACGACTGTAAAAGCTGATTTTTTTATACCCTTTTCATTTTCAAAGAGATTTGACAACTGGAAATACCAGGAATACAGTTCAAATGCTTACAGCGCTTTTGTATTGTTGAGACCTGGCACAAACGTTTCGCTTTTAAATGAAAAGATATTAAGATCTTACAAGATACCAATTCAAATAGAAAATATCGCGGCCTTCCTCTTACCCCTGAAAGAGATCCATTTCAATGGAACATTTGAAAATACAAAAGGAAAGCTTTTCGTGTTTTTGCTGGGCGGCCTGTTTGTAATTCTGATTTCATGCCTCAATTACATTAACCTGTCCACCATTCTTTTCTCCATGAGAACTAAAGAAACAGGTATCCGAAAAGTGAACGGGGCCAGGAGGAAACACATCCTTTTCCAGCTTTTTACAGACACCCTCCTGTCCACTTTGATCAGCTTCAACCTGGCCATTATCCTGTTAAAAATAGTCCTTCCCTGGTTCAATGCTAAAATGTATACCCACCTCCAATTGACCAGCGATAAGGATTTCATACTGGCAGGACTTGCATTGTTCGTCATTATCAATATTTTATCCGGCATCTACCCTGCCTTACGATATTCAGCGGTGAAGCCGGTTACCCTCATGAAACCAGCAATGACTTCCGGGCATTCCAAATCCCATTCCCGCAAAATCCTTACCACACTTCAACTTGTGCTGGCCGTTACTTTTATACAGGTTATCATGATCATGGACAAACAGAGTAATTTTATCAGCAGTATGAACATTAAAAAGTTTGATGCAAATAACGTGATCTGCATCAACGGTTATCCGTGGGGTGACCTCCATAAAGTAAAGGATGAGCTGCTGAAGAATCCCGGAATAGAAGCCGTCTCCTGGGGTTCAACTCTTCCTGAAATGGGTTATAATCTTTCTATAGAATGGAAAGATAAGGACAACAAAAAACTGGCCACTGATTATTATTTTGCACCCGACTATCTGAAAGTTTATTCGATAAAATTAAAAGCCGGAAGATTTCTGTCTGACGAATATCCGTCCGATAAGGACCAGGCTGTCGTGATTAACGAAAGAACCGCAACTGAGTTGGGTTATACCGATCCGGTGAATAAGCAGGTGATGATCAGGGGAAAGCAATATACCATTGTAGGCGTAACCGATGATTACATGGCTGTGCCACCCATCATGGATAAAATGCCCCTATTGATCAGGTATGGCGGGGATTTAAACGATTATCTGCTTATTCGTGTAACACCGGGAAATTTGGAAGCCATTCACCAGTACATCCGGAATACACTTCATAAATTCAATGCCGATTACCCGGTGGAAATAAAATATCACGACGACCTCATGATGAGCACCAAAGAGGCAAAGTCATATGTAGCCGCAAGCCGTATGATGCATGTATTCTTCATGCTTACGATTATTAATTCGCTGATCGGAATTTTTGGCCTGTCCGTATTTGTCGCCCAGCGGAATCGAAAGTCCATCGGCATCCGGAAAGTTTTCGGGGCAAATATTGCAGGAATCATGATCAGGCATTCAAAAGGCCTGATCATGCAGACATTCTTTGCCATAGCCCTTGCATCCCCACTATCCTATATGGTAGGAAAGGGTTATTTGTCTGTTTTCCCACAACATGTGCACCCCGGCATCCTGTTCCTGCTGTCAGGAGGACTGCTGATTGCCGTTATGCTGGCACTTACAGTCAGCTGGCAAACCCTGAAAGCTGCCCGAACAGATCCGGCACGTTCACTTCGTTATGAATGAGAAGGCATGCTTCGCATCCATTCTTCCTGGCCCCTGGCAACTTCCTCTTTGGTCAGTATCCATTTCGCAGAGGCAATTCCCCAGCAGTGCCCAAACGGATCTTTAATGTTGCCCAACCGGTCACCCCAGAAAGCATCCATTATCTCATTCAAAACACTGCAGCCGGCTGCTATAGCCTGGTTGTATATGGCATCGCAATCTTCAACATACATAAACAGGTAAGCGTTAACTGGACCATTTGGACCCGTTGTAAAAGTCCCCGGCCATGAATCTGCCATCATCAGGTTTGTATCCCCTATTTTTATCATGGCGTGCATGATCGATTTCCCGTCAGGACCATAGGCCACATCACCTATAAGGGAGGCATTAAAAGCCTTTTTATAAAAATCAATGGCCTGTTTGCAGTTTCCATCGAACATCAGCTGTGTAGTGACGGTATTCATACCGTCAGGTACTGGTTTTTGAGCTTTTGTAGGCATAAATCCTGGTTTTGATTAGGAATAAATAACAATGCAATCCATTTTAGGTTTTCCAGGATGCAATTTTTAACTTTGATATGAAATGAAAAATCTCCTCTCAACAAGGCTTCTGAATGTGATAGTTATCGTAGCCGCCCTGGGCTACTTTGTCGATATTTACGATCTTATCCTGTTTGGCATTGTCAAAAACCCCAGCCTTACAGACCTGGGTTTGCCCCAGGCAGAATTATTCAGTGAGGGAAATTTTATCCTGAGCATGCAGATGGCTGGCATGCTGATCGGAGGTATCGTGTGGGGAATGCTCGGCGATAAGAAAGGACGGCTTTCAATTTTGTTTATGACCATCCTGCTGTATTCTGTTGCAAACATCGCCAACGGATTTATCACCAACATTCAGCAATATGGCTGGCTTCGTTTTCTGGCCGGGTTTGGGCTTTCAGGAGAGTTCGGCCTCGGGGTTACCATGGTGTCAGAGGTTATGTCCAAAGAGAAAAGAGGACTGGGCGCAAGCATTGTATCGGGTATAGGTATCGTGGGTGCGGTATTTGCTTTTTTTGTTGCCGAACGGTTTAGCTGGAGAACGGCTTACTTTACGGGGGGAGCACTTGGACTGTTACTGCTGTTACTGCGCATCGCAGTTTATGAATCGGGAATGTATGAAAAAACAAAGAAGCAGGCGATCAGCAAAGGCAATTTTTTTGCTTTGTTTACAAACAGAAAAAGATTCAGGAAATTCGCCTTCTGCACCTTGCTGGCCTTACCTACCTGGTATACTGTAAGCGTCCTTGCGATTAATGCGCCTTCCTTTGCACAGGATGCCCTGGGCATTACCGGTATCATAAAAGGTTCCACTTCTGTTATGGTACACTACATCGGAGCTTCCCTGGGCAGTTTCTTATTTGGATACCTTTCCCTGGCTTTCCGATCGCGCCGAAAAGCAATTTTTCTCGCTATCCTAAGTATTGCTATCCTGACTGCCATTTATTTTTCACTTTCCGGGTCCACTCCTCTCGTATTCTATTCTGTATTGCTCCTGCTGGGTATTCCCATGGGCGGTTTATGGGCCATATTCGTGGCGGCAGCCTCCGAGCAGTTCGGAACGAACATCCGTGCCACGGTCACGACCACGGCACCAAATTTTGTACGGGGTGGAACCATACTGATCGCTTACCTGCTGGGAGCGCTCACCCCGGTTACGGGACTCTGGTGGTCGGGCGTAATTGTGGGTATCCTTTTTATGTCAATAGCCCTGTGGTCGGCGTTTAAAACCGAAGAGACCTATGGCAAGGAACTCGATTATGTGGAAGTAATCGAATAACGCAAAATTTTTTACCACGGAGTGCTCAGAGTTTTTCCCAAACGTCATATAATTAGAGCTCACTGAGAGATCTCATTGCATTTGATTAACCGTTTCATTAAACAGAAATCATGGCCACGAAGTGGTCAGATCTCAATAACCGTGGGTAAAACCCACGGAAGCGAAATCTGCGAACATCTTTGAACCATGCCGGCATCATTTTGTTATTTCATAAACTTACTGATCAATAACCATAAAAGCGCACAATGAAAAGCACTGCAAATGCAACCTGGAAAGGAACCCTGAAAGAGGGTACCGGCATCATGAACTCAACAACCAAGTATTTCAATAATTTGCCCTATACTTTCGTTTCTCGTTTTGTAGACGGCACAGGAGGGACAAACCCGGAAGAATTGATTGCTGCTGCCCATGCCGGCTGTTACAGCATGGCTTTAAGCGCGGATCTGGAAAAGGCTAATTTTAAGCCTGAACAGGTTGAAGCATCTGCTACAGTGACTGTTGACAACGGTACAATCACTACCTCACATCTTGTGGTGAAAGCGAAAGTCCCTGGAATCAGTAAAGAAGAATTTGCGAAAATTGCGGCAGCAACCAAATCTACCTGTCCGGTTTCGAAAGCGCTTAACCTAACGATCAGCCTGGAAGCTGTTTTGGTGTAGGATTACTACTTGTCCAGTTTGACATTTACAGCACGAGGCCCCTTATGACCCATTTCTACTTCAAAGGTCACCCGGTTTTGCTCGGCAATTGAATCGACAAAGTCGTTGATGTGCACAAAAACACTTTGCTGATTGTCAAGATCCCTGATAAACCCGTATCCTTTTGATTCATTGAAAAATGAAACGATTCCTTTGCGTACGGTGTTCTCAGGAGCTTCCGAACTATTCCTGGGTACACTCACTGCAATGTCTTCTGCATTCACTTTTCTTTTCATACTTGGATCAGGCGGAGTGGAAGAAAGCCTTCCGTTTTCATCCACATAGGCGATCATATCATCAAAACTTTTTCCCTCCGTGGCATTTTCCTTTCTGTCCAGCCTTTTCTTCTCTTTGTCTTTTCTTTTCTTTTCCTTTTTGTTTCTTACTTCTTTCTTGTTATAAGTTTCCTGTGATCTGCTCATATAAATAGTTATACGTAATTAATTTTATATGACTTTCCCGGCTACCACCCGGGGGCAGTTCCTGAAAAGCATAATTCCAATTGAAAATATCGATCAAAGGTACTATTATTTCTTGGCAATACGGTGAAACTTTTTTGATGCCCGTTTTAAATTTTCATATGAAACCTTTTTCACTTTCGTTTAAAATTATTTTGAATTTAATATGAAATGATATACATTTGAATCCGGCCTAAATGCCGACTTTTTAATGTTATGATTTTCAATATCCAGCGTTTTTCTACGCACGATGGAAACGGGATCAGAACCATGATCTTTTATAAAGGCTGCCCCTTGCGATGCACGTGGTGCTGTAATCCCGAAAGCCAGTCGTTCGACTTTGACATCCTTTATGACAACCGGAAATGCAAGTCATTCGGGGATTGTTTCGCCACCGGAATTACCGGATCAGGGAAAGCCCAAGCCCCACGCTTTTCAAAACAATGGAGGTTATTCAATCATTCTGCCCTTTCAAACCCGGAAATTTTCCGGAATGTTTGCTTGTCACGGGCCATCCAGGTTTCAGGTGAGGAAAGGACTGCCTCAGAGCTTTTGTTTGAAATTGATAAAGACCTTCCCTTTTACCGGCAAGGTGGGGGCGGCGTAACTTTGTCCGGCGGAGAGCCGCTTTCCCAGGGGCAAACCCTGGTTGAATTACTCAAACTCCTTAAAAACAGGGATCTGGATGTTGCCATTGAAACATCCCTGCATGTAAATTGGTCGGCCGTGAAACGATGCCTGGGACTGGCAGGAACTTTTTTAGTGGATTTGAAACATACCGATTCAAATAAGTTCCGCCTGTTTACCGGTGGAAATATCGGCCTGGTTATGGCCAATCTGAAACGGCTTGCCGAAGCGAACGAAAATACAATAGCCCGCATCCCTGTCATACCCGGTTTCAATCATTCAATGGAGGAGATGGAAAAGATTATTGATTTTATTTATACACTGCATCATATCAGGGAGATACATTTTCTTCCCTACCATACTCTCGGAACCGAAAAATACGCCATGCTGGGTTTGGAATATGTCTATGGAAATCAGAAACCGGTTGATGAAGCCGGTTTAACTAATTATATCAATTATGCCCGTAACAAAGGATTTACAGTCAAAACCGGAGGCTGAACGGTCTCCTTTGATTTCAGCGAACAGGAATGAAAGAATAGCCCGGCTCCGGGAAAAAGTCTTAAGTACAAAACCGACGGTATGTACTGAAAGAGCCAGGTTTTATACTTCGGTGTACCGGGAAAATGAGGAGCAGCCGGTAATCATCAAGCGTGCTCTGGCACTGAAAAAAACGCTTGAAGAAATGACGATCTTCATTGACGGGGGCGACCTGATTATTGGAAACCAGTCGTCAAAGCTCAGGGCAGCGCCTATTTTTCCCGAATACGCTGTTGACTGGTTGCCAAGGGAAATGGATGAACTGGATAAGAGACCCGGAGATGCCTTTTATATTACGGATACCGACAAACTGGAACTGCAACGCATATCCGAATGGTGGAAGGGCAGGGTATTGTATGACAAGGGAAGGGCACTCATGTCCCGGGAACTTCGGGACCTCCAGGATGCGTCCATCATCAAGGCAACCGGAAATCTGACCTCCGGGGATGCGCATATTGCCGTGGACCTTCCAAAGATACTGGCTATCGGCCTGAACGGATACATCAAAGAAATTGACGGTTTTCACTCGCTGGTCGACAGATGCGACCAGGCAGGCATCCGCAGGGATAATTTTTACACGGCATTAACTCTCAGTATCCGGTCATTTCAGCAATTTATCCTGCGATACAGTCAATTGGCCTGGTCGCTTTCCGAAAAAGAAACGGACCCAGTGCGAAAAAAGGAATTGGAGCTGATCGGCCGCAATTGTGAACATATTTCCGGATTTCCGCCGGAAAGCTTTTACCAGGCACTTCAGCTTGTTTATTTCGTTCAGCTTGTACTTCAAATAGAAAGCAATGGACACTCTGTATCCCTGGGCCGGCTTGATCAGTATCTATTCCCTTTTTACCGGAACGATAAGACGAACGGTATACTTACCGAAGAATCTGCCATGGAGTTGCTCGAAAATACCTGGATCAGGCTCCTTTCCATAAACAAGATCCGTCCCTGGTCACATACGCGATTTTCAGCAGGCGGGCCTTTGTATCAGAATGTCACCATCGGTGGAACAAAAGAGGACGGATCCGATGCGGTAAATGAATTAAGCTATCTGGTTCTGCGTTCTGTAGGAAATATGAAGTTGACACAACCCAACCTTTCTGTCCGTTTCCATAAAAACATCAGCAAAGACTTTATGATGGAATGCATGAAGGTGATTGAAAAAGGCTTTGGCATGCCGGCCTTCAACAACGATGAAATTGTTATTCCGGAGCTGATCAGACTGGGTGTTGAGCCTTCGGATGCATGGCAGTATTCGGCGATCGGGTGCATTGAAATTGCCGTTCCCGGAAAATGGGGATACCGGTGCACCGGCATGAGCTTTCTGAATATGATGCGGGTTTTTCTTGCCACTTTGTATGACGGGCTGGACAAACCTTCAGGAAAAACTTTCCACAAAGGGCTGGGCAATTTTATTGATTTTGATTCATTCGATGATCTATTCCGGGCCTGGAGCCGGCAGATCAAATATTATGCCCGCAAGACAGTTGAAATTGATACCGCTGTTGACACGGCCATTGAAGAGAACGTACCGGACATATTATGCTCGGCCTTTGTGGACAGCTGCATCCCACGTGGGAAAACGATCAAGGAAGGCGGATCAAAATACGATTTCATTTCCGGATTGCAGGTAGGGATTGCCAACCTGGGCAACTCCATGGCCGCCATAAAAAAACTGGTTTTCGAAGAAAAAAAGATCACCAAAAAGCAATTGATCGATGCCATTGAATGTGATTTTGAAGGAAAGGATGCGGAAAAAATCCGGTACCTGCTCCTCCATTTTGCTCCTAAATATGGAAATGACGATGATTATGTCGACCTTCTGCTGAAAGATGCCTACCTGCAATTCATTGATGAACTCGATCAATATCATACCACCCGCTTTAACCGCGGACCTGTAGGATGCAGGTATTATGCAGGCACATCAAGCATTTCCGCCAATGTGCCAAATGGTTCAGTGGTGCCGGCAACACCCGATGGCAGGAAAGCCTTCACTCCCGTCGCCGAAGGAAGTTCCCCCACTTCGGGAACTGATGTGAACGGCCCAACAGCCGTATTTAAATCCGTTTCCAAGCTTCCCACAGCCAGGATCATGGGCGGTGTGTTGCTTAATCAGAAACTTTCGCCCGCTTCGTTGAAGACCGATACCGATAAAATGAAGGTTATCTCCATACTCCATACTTTTTTTGCTGATTTGAAAGGATGGCATGTGCAATACAATATGGTGTCAAGAGAAACCTTGCTGGCCGCCAAACGCGACCCCGAAAAATACCGCGACCTCATTGTACGGGTGGCCGGATATTCCGCCTTTTTTACTACCTTGTCACCTGATACGCAGGATGATATTATTGCGCGTACCGAACATTCACTTTAATTTCTAACCATGGGTAAATTACTTTGCGGGGTCGACATCGGCGGTACCAAGTTGTCCACAGCACTCATTACAGAAACCGGCGAAATAATTGACAAATGCATTGAATGCGATCACGTGGATAAGCCCGAATGCCTTATGGTTGACCAGATTGCCTATACAATCAACAGGCTTCTCCGGCACAATCACCTGCAGGAAACCGACCTGCTTGGCATCGGTATTGGCTGCGCAGGACATATCCGTTTCAGGGATGGGGTTATAATTACAACTTCCAACCTGAAAGGATACAACAATTACCCGCTTCGTGAAGCATTACAAAAGAACTTTAAGGTCCCCGTTATCCTCGACAATGATGCGAATGCCCAGGCATTCGGAGAATTTAAATTCGGCGCGGGAAAAGGGTATGACAGCATGGTATTTCTTACCATCAGCACAGGAATCGGGGCAGGCATTATTCTCAACAATAACCTTTACAGGGGAATGACAGGCACAGCCGGAGAATTTGGCCATACCATCGTTGAACCCGAAAGCAGTCTCGTTTGTACATGCGGCAACCGGGGTTGCTTAATGGCGTGTGCCTGCGGACTGGCTCTTCCGCATTTATTCCGGCAAAAAATAGAAGCCGGGATGACTTCCACCCTTGAGCTGCCACGCGAATTTGATTTTGCCAATGTGGACGGTAAATTGCTGAAATTGGGACTTGACCGGGAAGATCCGCTGTCGATGGAAATTATTTTGGATAGCGCCCGGTATGTAGGGATCGGAATCTATAATATTTTCCAGGCCTTGAATCCTCCCCTGATCGTACTGGGGGGCGGGTTAATGAGCTGGGGCAATTTCTATCTGAACCAGATAAAAAGTACTTTTTATAAATATGCAGGGAATATGATCTTTGATCCTGTTGAAATTGTGGTTTCACAAATCGGGCCCGACGTGGGTGTTATAGGTGCCGCTTCCCTAGCGCTGGAAACATGATCAACGAAAGACAAAATACAATCCTGGAATTGCTGGGACGCAACGACCGGAGTACAGTCAAAGAACTGGCCACCCGTTTGGACGTATCGTCCGTAACCATCCGGCAGGATCTTAACTACCTCGAGTCAGAGGGCCTTCTGAAAAGGGTTCATGGAGGTGCTGTTTTAAAGGATGCCGATGACCTGTCAAACCGGCTCGGCGTTAATTATGAAAAAAAACTGAATATCGCCCGGAAACTGGCGGACCGCGTAAAAGACGGAGAAACAATCCTCATTGAATCTGGCTCGGTAAATGCGCTCCTGGCAAGGGAACTTGTAAAAAGGAAAAGGGTTACCATCATCACTACGAACGTATATATTGCCCGTCAATTCCGGAAGGATGAACAGGCCAACATCATCCTCCTTGGCGGCGTATACCAGCATGAAAGCGAAAGTGTGGTGGGTAAGATTACCAAAATATGCCTCGACCAGGTTAACTATGACAAAGCATTTATAGGAATTGACGGCTATACCAAAGAAACAGGTTTTACACTGCGCGACTTGTTCAGGGCCGAAATTTCAAGCCATATTATTCACAAATCCGGGGAAGTATTTATTGTTACTGATTCAAGTAAATTCGGAAAAACAGAACTGACAAACATCTGTTTTCTGAATGATATCCAGCACATCGCTACCGATGGTGATCTTCGCAATCCTTTTCGCACGGAATTTGAATATGCAGGCATCGATCTGATACTGGCATAATCCTCTCATTATCTGTTAAAATATATTAATTCCGCATCTTTTCCCTGCATAAAATGACCGCCGGAGGTTATCAAATAAAAAAAGTTTCTACTTTTGCTTCGCAAACCAAGAAAATCTTCAAATGGACGACGGCCCTGCGAGTATATTTATTTATTAATCATGATATAGTGAGGTAGCATGTCCGTTGATATGCCATCCTTCCTGTATCAGCAACAGTAAGGAGGTGCATATGACATCTTTTACAACTTTTTATTTAAGCCGCATAATCGGAAAGAAGGTTTACGATGCTGAAGGCAAGGTCATTGGCATTATAAAGGACCTGTTGATTCTTTTTCAACAGGCAAGCCAGACTTTTGAGAGACCGGTTGTTATCGGCATTAAGGTAAAAATAAGAAAACATACAGGTGTTTATTCCTTCCATTATTTCGACATTGAAAAGAACCGGGGCAGGCTCAGGGTGAGCTGCTCTCAAATGACCGAATTGCCCGCCGATACACTGAACGAGGGTCTTTTACTTGCGGAAACCTTCCTCGACAAACAGATCGTGGACTTAAACGGAAGGAAACTGGTTCGGGTGAATGATGTCAGACTGGTTTCGGTTTCAACGAGCACACATGCCATTGCCGTAGATATTGGCATTGAAGGATTGCTGCGCAGGATCGGCATATCCAAACAGCTGAAAGCCCTCCTGTCGGTCTTCAGGATTCCAATGCCCTCCAAGTTTATATTATGGGAAGATGTGGAAGCCGTGGACTTCTCCAACCTCAATATCAAGCTTTCGAAGAGTTATTCCAAACTGCAGACCCTGCATCCATCCGATTTGGCAGATATCATCGAGGAGTTGGGAAGAAAGTCGAGCGCCGATGTCTTCGCGGCACTCGATGAGGAACAGGCCGCCGATGTAATGGAAGAACTTGAAACAGATGCCCAGCTCCATCTGATTGAGACTCTTCCTGTCGAAAAGGTGGCTGATGTCCTGGAGAAAATGCCCGCCGATGAGGTAGCCGATATTCTGTATGAACTGGAAGATTATAAAGCGGAACTTCTGCTAAATGAAATGGAATCCGATTCATCCGAAGAAGTAAGGGAATTGCTCGAATATCGGAATAATACAGTAGGCAGCATCATGTTTACCGATGTGCTCTCTTTCAAGCCTAATGAAACGGTGGAAGACGTAATCCGTGAATTGAGAAACAGAAAACCGGAGGCATCCGAATTGTATAATCTGTTTGTGACCAATGAACACGAGGAACTGATTGCGGCATTTTCCCTGCGTGATCTTGTGGTTGCAGAACCCAACAGCAGGATAGAACAGATCATGAGCCCCTCCCCAGTCTGCCTGTATGATGACCAGGAACTGGATGAGGTGGCCGAAGTCATCTCAAAATACAGCATGCTGGCTATTCCTGTGGTTGATAACAACAGCGTTCTGCAGGGCATGGTGTTGATTGATGATGTGGTGGAAGATTTGATTAATAAACGCAGAACAAATAAATAGCAGATCTTTGCCATGCTCAGACACAAACACTTTTTTCGCCGTTTGGGATTATTCCTTGTCATTCTTGGGCCGGGAATTATTACCGGCAGTGTTGACAACGATGCCGGCGGAATAACAACGTACTCCGTGGCAGGAGCTGTATATGGATACAATCTCCTTTGGACCCTTTTCCCCTCTTTTATCGTATTGATCGTCATCCAGGAAATGAATGCCCGCATGGGGATTGTTACCGGAAAAGGACTGGCGGACCTGATCAGGGAAAATGCGGGTGTGAAGATCACATTCTTTATATTCAGCGGCCTGTATCTGGCCGATATCGGAAATACAACCACTGAATTCGCAGGTATCGCCGGCAGTATGGAAATATTCGGCATCTCAAAATACATCTCCGTTCCTGTGATGGGGTTCCTTGTATGGATCCTTGTTGTAAAAGGAACCTATAAATTTGCTGAACGGCTGTTTTTAATCTTCAGCGTCTCCCTGCTTACCTATGTGGTGTCAGCCATAATGGGCCATCCACACTGGTCGGAGATCGGCCATGCGATAATTCGCCCGGAATTCCCGCTTAATACTCAAAGCCTGGCCATGATCATCGGTATCGTGGGTACAACCATTGCCCCATGGATGCTGTTTTATATGCAGTCATCCGTTATAGAAAAAGGGTTGAAGATGAAAAACTACCGGTATACGATCATCGATATCCTGGTTGGCTGCATTGCTACGGTTGTTGTAGCGTTTTTTATCATTGTTGCCTGCGCTTCAACATTGCATGTAAACGGAATTCATATTAATGAGGCTAAAGACGCTGCTCTGGCACTTAAACCCATGGCCGGAGTGCTGGCTTCGGAGGTATTTGCCTTTGGCCTTTTTGTGGCTTCTGTTTTTTCAGCTACCATACTTCCCCTGGCAACCGCCTTTTACGTATGTGAAGCATTTGGATTCGAGGCAGGTATTGATAAAAAATGGGACGAAGCCCGCGAATTTTATGTTCTGTATACATTTATTCTTGCCCTGGCAATGGTTATCATCCTGATCCCCAATGCACCCCTCATCTTTATTTCCCTCTGGTCCCAGGTTATCAATGGGTTGATGCTTCCTGTTGTGCTGGTTTGCATGATCCTTCTGGTAAATAACAAAAAGATCATGGGCCTTTATGTGAACAAACCCCTGAATAATGTAATCGCCTGGAGTACAATAATAATACTTATTGGCCTCTCCTTTACTCTGCTGATACTGCCTCTGTTTAAGAGATAGCCTAAAAATTTACCACGGAGTCCTCGGGAGGGTGTACCTCCAACCTCAGAAACAGATAACTATGGAAAGAACTGATTAAATGAGGTGCCCCAAATTTTTAACGCGAAGCCCGCGGAGTTTATTCGCAAAGCGCGCCAAGATAGAGGTCGCGGAGAAATCTCATTGCATTCGATTAACAGCTTTAAAATTTAGATTATCTGATCTCCGGGATCCCTAAAATCCGACAGATAATGAGGGATTTAAAAAGAGTTATATAGGAGTCCTCGGGAGGGTATCCCTCCAACCTCAGAAACAGATAACTTCACAAAAGATTGCCAAAAAATTTACACGGAGGGCTCAGAGTTTTTTGTTTAACGTGCTATACATTTCTGGAGGTCACTGAGAAGAATCTCATTTCATTCGATTCTGATAACACCAGCGGTGTGACATAAATACTTCTGATAATGAGTGCATTAAAAAGAGTTATATAGGAGATAACAGAGGAAAAGGGAGTCGCTTTGCCCCTTTCGGACAAGGCCCCCGTTCGGACAAGGCTCCGCCTTGTCCGAAACTATGGCACCAGGCTCCGCCTGCAAAATTTTTACAGATTGTATGTAAAATATTCCCCTCCCTGTTATAACCCCAGAAACACGATCGCCAGGCCACTCAGGCAGATAGCCGCCCCCGCAATGGCATGCATGTATTTTTCAAACACTTTCATGGGCAGAAAATTTATGCCCTTAAGCGTTAAATGAACAACAATAAGCATCGTGGCAATTGTGGTCAACCCGAAAACCAGGGTCACCATTACGACAGCACCGATATGTGTTTTCGCAGCAGGATACATGAGCAGCGGAATCAGTGGCTCACAGGGTCCGAGTACAAATACGGTGAACAATATCCATGGGGTCAGATTAACGGGCTTCACTTCGGCATGACTGTGGGTATGGGTTTCCAGCATGGAATGTTTGTGCTCATGCAAATGAACATGTTCAGGAACATCAACATGCATATGAAAATGTTTGTGCGGTTTTTTCCGGTATACCTGCCATAATCCCCATAAAAAATACCCGAATCCAAATATAATAAATGCCCAGGCGGCCAGGTCACCGCGGAGGTTTTCAATTTTGTGCAAATTGTATACGCCGATGCCAACGGCAATTCCGATGGTACCGATTACAACCGAACTTCCCACATGGCCAAGTCCGCATAAAAATGTGATCCATAATGTTTTAAAGGTGCTCCAATTGCGCGCCTTACTCATGACAATAAACGGAAGGTAATGATCCGGTCCAGTCAACGTATGGATGAAGCCAATTGAGGCCGCTGTAACAAGCAAAATGCTAATATCCGGAGACATGTGCTACAATGCTTTGATCACTTTCTCCAGCTTGTCTGTCACCTCCCTGGCAATTGACTTCAAACCGTTGTTCTGAATGGCCATCATGGAGGCTTCCGGGTGCACGGCTGCCACCTCGGTGGTACCGTCTTCGCGGTCAATTATTACAACATTGCAGGGAAGCATGACGCCAATTCTTTCTTCCTCTTGCAGTGCCTTATATGCAAAGGCCGGATTGCAGGCCCCGAGAATCACATACTTTTTATAATCAACCCCCAGTTTTTCCTTCAACTTTCCCTGCATATCAATTTCCGATATTACACCGAATCCCTCAGAAGCCAGGGCTGTTTTCGTAAGTGCAACGGCATCGGAAAATTCGGCTGTAACAATTTTGCTGAAATAATATTCCATACTAATCTGTTTATGGAACAATATTAAGGTTTTTAGTTGATAGTTGATAGTTGATAGTTGATTGTTCGTTCAGAATTGCATGCAGAACATGCATTATAGTAGAAAAGCAGTCATCATTTCAAGGATATTTCTTCGATATTCGTTATTCGGTGTTCCTTGTTCAGTGTTAATTTACGTCAAAAAAAAATATCGAACAAGGAACACGGAACGCTGAATACTGAAGACTTTGCAGCCTTACAATCTTTCATGAGAGCTCCTTTTCCGCAAGGAGTGTTCCTTCCACCCTGGCACGGATCTTGGCAAATGCCGTTTCCCGTGTAGTGGAAATGTCATCGCAAAAAGGCGAAAATCCACAGTCATCGGTCGTTCCCAACTGGTTTACCGGTATAAACTGCGCTGCCTCAAGCACCCTGTCCCGAACATCTTCCGGGGTTTCTATCCTTGGATTGTTCACATCAATTACACCCACGAATACAAACTGGTCAGGTTTGAGGTATTTCTGTATTGTCTTAAGTACTTTTTTACGATCCGGCTCGCTGGCCAGCTGGATATAAAAGTTACCTGCATGCATTTCAAAAAGCTCAGGCAGGAAATCGCTATAATCAATATCCGCACTGTGTGTGGCATCGTGATCAGCTCCCGGACAAACATGGATGCCGATTTTTTTCCGATCCTCTTTTGAAAAACGATCAAAAACCCGGTTGTTCAATTGTATGAACTGCCTGAGAACTGCACCGGATGGATCAAGTTTTAATGAAAGCCTGCCCTCGGTAAAATCCATCTGTACCCGGGAGGCATTCTGCTGCAAACACAGCCGGATGTCTTTTTCGCATTCATTGATCAGGTCTTTCAGAAATTCTTCGCGGGTATAATCCGTGATCCCCTCGGGCGGATAGATAAGGCTGAGCGCGGAAGCGGAAATTACTGCCTGTTTCAGGGGCAATCGCGCAAATTTCCGTGCCCGCTCCAGGTATTGCGATGCATAATTCTGATACCGGAAGGGTCCGCTTTTCAGAAAGGGCAATTGCCTGAAATGGCCGTCGGCAAAATTAATTTTCATTCCGTCATCCGTAAGGTTAGTCAGTCCCTGCAACGGATAGGTAACAAAGCTTGCTTTTGACTGCTCTCCGTCTGAAATCACAGGTGACCCTGTTTTTTCAAAAAGATTTACCGTCTCGCTGACGGCCTTGTCAAACAATTCCTCAAGACGATTCTTATCCGAAGGCGCTGATATGGCATCAATCAGTTCGCGGGAACGTGGAATGCTGCCAATGGGTTCTGTAGGTATTTTCATAATCATAGTTTGTTTCTATTTGTAAACTGAAGGGTAAATACAGTAACTATGATTAACAAAGCGGATACCCCAAATGTTCTCGGAATTATTGCCTGCAGGTGCCAGGCCCCCCAGGATTATTTCAGAAATACATTCCCCTTTTTATCGGTTTCGACAACCCATCGCAAACCGGCTATAATCAGCCTGTTTTGAGTTGCATCATCAAATATGTGACCGCCATGGCCCATATTCATATAGATCATCCTGAAATTGGTATTTGTCCATACTACAGGGAGGTCCCCGCCGGGAATGATATCCTTCAGTCCGAGCGGATAATTATCAGGCGAAACACTTACAAGTACTTTAATGTTTTTTCGTTCCCGGGGACTCGGTTTCCATTGGTACCATTCATTGAGAGGGGAAGTAAAACTGGCTGGCAGTCCTTTGGTCACCGTATGTTTGGGATCATCGACCACCAATTTTGCCGGCATGGGCGGCCAGTTGTTCCTGTAAAATATACCTCCACCCAGGAATTCAAGCAGCCACGGCCATTCTGTCGTATGGTCATTATAGGCAGCCACATGAAATCCAAACCATCCTCCGCCGCTTTCCATATACCGTTGAAACGCCTGACGCTGGGATTGAGTATGTGGAAAATCATTCAGCATCATCAGTACCGAATAATTATGAAGCCGGTCACCCTTCAAATCCTCCATGCGGCTGGTTGTGTCGAATACGAATCCATTCCCCGAAGCCAGGTATTTAAAGAAATCGATCGCATCCAACGCGAATTTTACATGATCGGGTTCAACATCCCGTGAAAAAAAGGCAAGAACCTTAAACCGGGGATAAATAGCATCTCCCGGGCCGGCTGCTGCCCATAGTATGGCATTTCCGACCATGGTTTTAAACGCCTCATTTTTGAGAAGGGCAGAATCATGGCCCATCAGAAAATAGGCATTCCTGGCTTTCACATTTTCATTGGTCCACACTACCGGATGATCGCCCATTTTAACCGGCGAGGCAGGCTGATAGGATGATTCATCCACAGTCGCCAACACATGGACGTTAGTCCGGGGATTCTTGTTGAATGTATACCACTCCTCTTCGGTAACAATGAAACCGTCCGGCACATTTTTCATTACCGGATGCCGGTTATCTTCCACATGAACAAGGCCGGCAGCCTTACCGGGAATGTAATCCTTAAACCGGATATCTCCCATAAAGCCCGAAAACCAATCCCACATGGGATACCCGTCAAATTCACCGAGAAGTGTCGCATGATGGAATCCAATCCATCCGCCCCGCCCTTCCTCGATGTATTTCATAAATGCAGTTTTGGCAGTATCCGTCCACATGTATGGCGGATAATTAAGCTGGATAAACACCTGGAAATTTTTAAGAAAGGCGTTGTTTATTTCTTTGGTGTCATGGATGACGGTTATTTCAAAATTATTCGCCAGAGCCATTTCATTCAGCCATTTCAAAGCTGCATTCACAAATCCTTCATGCTGCCCTCCGCTTTCTGTGAGGACCACTGCTTTGAAATCATACGCATAAGCGCTTCCGGAAATTGTTACTGATAACAAAAGCGTTATTAATACGATCCGGGATCCCCTGAAAATTGATTTTATCATGTGCATTATTATTAATACGGTATTATTAAATCTCACCTCTCAACTCTCATTTCTTCATCCGACCGCTTCAAGGGTCTGCGACCATTGAAGGGTCTGGCTTGTCACTCGTCACTTGTCACTTGTCACTTAACAACAACAGTTGCAATGGAATGAGGCAAACTCACCAGCGAGGCGGCATTCCCCGATACCCATAGCTTGTAGGGAATTTTAACTTCCGACAAATTCAGAACGACTACGGCAATATTACCATCCGGATTCACAAAGGCGGTGGTTTGCAGTTTGTCACGGTTGGAGGAGCAGGCAATCCTCCTGGCTCCCGGGTGGATAAACCTGGAAAAATGGCCCAGGTAATAATAACTGTTTGTAAAAATTAGTTCCCCTGTTTTTAAATCGGCATGAACCGGTGCAAAACAGAAATTGCCGGCATGGTTGGGCCCCCCGTTTTCATCCAGCAGTATATTCCAATCCGTCCATGCCACCGTACCACAGTTAAAATCATTTATAAGCGAATACCCGTACCGTTCTCCCAGCGACCAGTCGTGCAGGCGGTCATAACTGAAGGCCTCCACGCAGCCTTCCGTAAAAATCAGGGATTTATCCGGGAAGGATTCATGAACCCTTCTCACATTTTCGAATTGCATGCCACTGCCTGTCCAGGTTTCATACCAGTGAAACCCGATTCCCCATATATATTTTGCCGCTTCTGCATCCTCGAGAATTGTGCAGGCCCGCTGATAGATCAAATCCCTGTTGTGGTCCCACGCAATGAGCTTTTTGTCGGAAAAACCATTTTTCTGCAGCGTCGGACCCAGGAAGTTTTTAATAAAATCACGTTCTTCTTCTGCAGTATACACGCATGATTCCCACTTCTGGACAGCCATCGGCTCATTTTGAACAGAAAGACCCCATACCGGGATACCCTCCGATTCATAGGCTTTTATAAACTTAATATAATGGTCTGCCCACGATTGATAATATCGCGAAAGCAACTTGCCCCCGTGCAGCACATCCGTATTGTCTTTCATCCAGGCCGGTGGGCTCCACGGAGAAACATACATCGTAAGCTTTCCCCCGGCGGCTGAAATAGCCTTCTGAATGAAAGGAATCCGGAATTTCTGATCATGCTCCACTGTAAAGGATGACAATAGCGAATCTCCGTCTTCCACATATCCATAACTTTCGCTTGAAAAATCACAGCTTGCTATATTGGTGCGTGCCAGTGTATATCCGATCCCCCTTTCAGGACTGTAATATGCCGCCAGCAATTCCCCCTGCTGCGCTTCAGAAAGCCGGGCAAATACTTCCGCTGAAGCATCCGTCAAGGCTCCTCCGATTCCCAGAAAAGTCTGGAATTTTTTAACAGGATCAACAAACACACAAACCTGGGTTTCTTTCGGTTGACCAAAGGGTTCAAACGTAACGACGGGCATTCGTGTCATTCGAAGGTCTGTGTCCTTTGCAGTGACATATTCCGTTGCGGTTTTCACAGAAGGCTGTGCCGGGTTTTCCTTTTTGCAGTTGCTTAAAAACAAGGGCAGCAAAAGCATAAAGCTGATTCCTGAACGATTCATATCTGAGTTATTATGGGTTAATTTATTCCAGAGAATACGGGTTTTAATTCCCCTGTTTGTAGATATTATTCCACGATCCCCCGGTTCTTCTGCAACCGGGCACATGCAAATGCAAATATATTATTAACTTAATTACTTTTAAAAAAATCGCTTTTACCTTATTAATAAGGGATATAAGGGGAATTACGAAATCAGTCGGCCTTCATTCCTGAATAAAATCAGGTAGTACTTCAATGAGTATGGCATACTTTTTCCAACAAAAGAAGAAGTAAAATAATCTAAATAAAAATAAATATTATGAAAAAGTTAATGTTAATTGTAGCTGGCGCACTATTTATTGGGGGAGTTGCATCCTATGCACAGGATACAACAGGTACCTACAGATCAAAACAACAGATTGATCAGACTAGAACAAGAACTACTACCGACCAGAATGACCATACGATGAAAAGTGGTCAGGATATGAAAAGTGGTCAAAGCATGAAAGGCTGGACTAAGGTCAATAATACAGATATACCGGCCTCCTTGCGTTCAACTCTCAGCGGTTCGCAATACAACGGTTGGGAAAAATCATCCGTTTATGTTAATCAGGCCGGTGATCGTTATTCCGTTCGTTTAGGCGATGCGTCATCACCCAGAACGTATTATTTTGATAAAAGCGGTAAACAGGTTGAAGGTATGGGGAGTGACCAAAACTCCATGACCAAGTAACTTTGTATTATGGAGACGGGCTAAAAACCCGTCTCTGTTTTTATTTTCAACACTCCCCGTTATTTTCAATTGAATTTTATGGCTCTTGTTGAATACCGGAAAAAACGATCGTTTAAAAAAACTCCCGAACCCACGGGAGGAAAACCGGATAGCAAGGTACTTCGTTTTGTTGTTCAAAAACATGCCGCTTCACATTTGCATTACGACTTCCGGTTGGAAATGGGAAACGTACTCAAAAGCTGGGCGGTTCCCAAAGGCCCTTCTATGGACCCTTCTGTTAAAAGGCTTGCTATGATGGTTGAGGATCATCCGTTCGATTATCGTTCGTTTGAAGGCATTATTCCCGAAGGAAATTACGGAGCCGGGACGGTCATTGTATGGGATGAGGGAACTTACAATTCTGCGGAAGGTGAATTTGCCGACAAGGAGGCCGAAGACAAGGATCTCCGCCGTCAGTTGCACACGGGTAAAATACATTTTCTGTTGAAAGGAAAAAAACTGAAAGGAGAATTTGCACTGATCAGAGCCGCCGGACGTGGGGAAAACAGCTGGCTTCTGATGAAGCTGAAGGATAAACATGCAATTGAAAAAAATATTCTGACGAATGAAAAATCGGCAGTATCCGGAAAAACACTGGATGAGGTCGCAAAAACCTCAACAAACATTTACGGCGACAAACACGCACTTCGTGATACCAAAAAAACAAAATCCAGGCAGAAACAAACCAGGTCAGAGAAATTAACGGAAGCAAAAATCAGTTCGGGAAAAGACATAGTCAAATCGGCCCCGGCGGTTAAATTTCCGTCCGATTTAAAACCCATGCTGGCTACCCTGGTTGATAAACCTTTTGACGAGGAGGGATGGATGTACGAGGTTAAATGGGATGGATACCGTGCCATGGCTTTCATGAACAAAGGCAAAACAGATTTGAAATCCCGCAACAATAAATCCTTTAACGACAAATTCTATCCTGTTTTTGATGCCCTCAAAAAATGGAATATCAACGCAATTATCGATGGGGAAATCGTGGTGCTTAAGGAAAATGGCCTTTCCGATTTCGGTACGCTTCAAAACTGGCGAAGTGAAGCCGACGGTGAACTTGCATATTATGTTTTTGATATCCTATGGTATAATGGCAGGGATCTCAGGCAAATACCCCTTAGACTACGGCATGAATTATTGAAAACCCTCCTTCCTGCCGCGGGAATCTTAAGACTCAGCGAGGTATTTGATACTTCAGGAATTAAATTTTACGAGACGGCAAAAAAAATGGGACTGGAAGGCATCATGGCAAAAAAAGCCGACAGCATTTATGTGTCCAATTTCAGAACCCGTGAATGGCTCAAAATCAAGGCCAACAAAAGGCAGGAAATGGTAATCGGCGGTTACACGCTAAACAAAGGATCATCCAAGGTCTTCAGCGCCTTGCTGGTAGGCGTATTTGAAGATGATAATCTCGTTTATACCGGAAAAGTGGGTACCGGGTTTAACCAGCACCAGCAGGCAGAAATGCTTAAACAATTTAAACCGCTGATTTCAGAAAAAGCGCCTTTTACCTATGTCCCTGATATCGATAAACCATCCCGTTTTAATCCTCATCCGGCAAAGGCGGAAGCCACCTGGCTTAAACCACAGCTTGTGTGTGAAGTGGCTTATACCGAAATGACATCCGACGGGCTGATGCGGCATCCTTCCTTCCAGGGAATGCGCATCGATAAGAAAGCAAAAGAGGTAAAGAGAGAAAAAGCGTTACCGACAAAAAAGACCGTGAAAGAAACCGATATTAAACAGATGCCCCAAATTGTGACTCCGTTAGCCAAAAGCGACCGGAAAACCCTCTTAAATCCTAAGGAGGAAACACAGGTGAAGACAATGAAAGGGCATGCCATCAAATTCACAAACCTGAGTAAGGTATACTGGCCGGAAGATAATGTAACAAAGCGTGACATGCTGAATTACTATTACCAGGTCGCGCCTGTCATGCTTCCTTATCTGAAAGACCGGCCCCAATCGCTTAACCGCTTTCCGAACGGAATCCATGGGAAAAGCTTCTATCAGAAAGATGTAACAGGCAAGGTTCCGGATTGGGTGAAAACCTTTCTCTACCATACAAGTGACGAAGAGGAAGTCGATAAGCATTTTATGGTTCCGAAAGATGAATCCGATATTTTGTTAATGGCATCAATGGGATGTATAGAGCTCAATCCCTGGAGCAGCCGGATTGAAAGTCCGGATAATCCCGACTGGTGCATCATTGACCTGGATCCGGATAAAAATTCATTTGACCAGGTTATCGAGGCAGCCCAGGTGACACGAAAAATACTGGAAAGCGCAGGCATTCCCTGCTACTGCAAAACAAGCGGATCTACCGGATTGCATATATATATCCCTCTTGGCGCCAAATATACGTATGAGCAGTCGAAAGAATTTGCCCGGGTAGTTGTAACCCATGTGCACCGGGAAATTCCGGAATATACAAGCATAGAGCGACTGGTTTCAAACCGCCATGGAAAAATGTACCTTGATTTTCTTCAGAACAGACCCCAGGCAACCATCGCTGCTCCGTATTCGCTTCGACCAAAACCGGGAGCTACAGTGTCAATGCCGCTGCATTGGGACGAGGTTAAAAAAGGAATGAAAATGACCGATTTTACCATTTTTAATGCCGTCGACAGGATCAAAAAGGTTGGTGATTTGTTTAAGCCAGTCCTTGACAAAGGGGTTGACCTGGAATCCCTTGAGTAATAATAGCTGCAATTCTCCTCCGTTCAGACAAGGCCCCGTTCAGACAAGGCTCCGCCTTGTTCAGACAAGGCTCCGCCTTGTCTGAAAATAGGGTACCAGGCTCCAAATACAAACTCACCCTGGAAACGCAATCCCGGTTATCCGTTCATATTCCGCCATCAATTTATTCTGCACCATGCTATTTGTGGCTACAGGATGGGGTTTTTGCAGTTTCCTATGATAAAAATACCTGCCTGAAACCATTACCGCCGGGTCATCACTCCCTGCAAGCCATGCCTGTGTTTCATATCCCTCCTCCAGGTTGTCCGGGGCCCCGGGTCCCCCCAGTTTTGTGGCTACCCAGCCGGGTTCCATGGCATTGCTCAGCACGTCCTTCCACCTTTCGGCAACGGCAAATGCAAGCAAAACGTTGTGCAGTTTCGTATCACTGTATGCTTTAAAGCCATTCCACAAACGGTCTTTCCAGAGAAGGTCCGCAAGGCTGTCATCTCCATTCCTGTGTAATCCCGAACTGATATAAACCAACCTTTTCGGCTTGAAGATCAGGCAGGTGAGAATATAGGGCGCTACAGAATTGACGGCAAAAACCGGGGGCAGCCCATCGGCTGTGAGAACAAGCTTATTATCACGGTATCCCACGCCGGCATTATGAATTACGGCATCCATTGCACCCAGCTTATTTACCTGGTCTGCCAGTCCCCTGGTCTCTTCCATTACAGACAAATCGCCATAAACACTGTTTTCAGCTCCCGGAATCAAATTCATCGCCTCCTCTGCCCTGCGCTTGTTTCGACCGTGCACAATAACCTCGTGTCCGTCAGCAATCAATAACCGCGCTGCCATTTTTCCCAAACCATCCGCTGAACCGGTAACAAATATTCTTGCCATAACCTTATTTTTGACAACCAATGCAAACTTCAAGCCAAACCCCCGGTGTTTACTGAGAAACATGTAACAGATTCCCTAAATCATATAATGGTTCTGGCCTCTGGCTGCTATAAATTTGTACCATCAAGCCTTCACACTACTATTCGATTTTTCCGATCGATTTATTCTCAACCGAAGGTTGCTTTTTCAATTTTTCAGATCAATTAAACATGACAAATGGACGTAACAGGACTAAAATACCTCATTGTGGGGAGTGGATTCTTTGGCTCCGTTCTGGCTGAACGGATAGCCAACAAATTGAAGGAACAGGTATTGATTATCGATAAACGAAATCACATCGGCGGCAACTGCTACTCTGTGGATGATCGGGACACAGGCATACACTACCATCTATATGGAACTCATATATTTCACACGCCCAATGAAAGGGTTTGGAAATACATTAACCGGTTTACGAAATTTAACAGCTATTATCACCAGGTTCTGACTACCTATAGGAATAAGGTATATCAAATGCCCATTAACCTTGAAACAATCAACAGTTTTTACAACTTGAATCTGAAGCCATTTGAACTGGATGCCTTTTTAAAAGAAGAAATAAAAAAGGAGAAAATAACGGTACCCCGGAATTTTGAGGAAAAGGCAGTCAGCATGATGGGCCGTCCTCTCTATGAAGCATTCATCAAGGGATATACAATGAAACAATGGCAAAAGGATCCGAAAGATATGCCTGAAAGTATCCTTAAGCGTTTGCCGTTCCGCACGAATTACAACGAAAGTTACTATTACAGCCGCTGGCAGGGCATTCCCCTTGACGGATATGGTAGAATTTTTGAGAAGCTCCTGGAATCAAAAAACATTGAATTAAAACTTAACCTCGATTATTTTAAGATCAAAGACCTAATCCCGGCAGATACCAGGATAATATACAGCGGTCCGATTGACCAGTTCTTTGACTATAAATTCGGACGGCTCGAATACCGTACCCTGAGGTTTGAAAAAGAAATACTGCCTTATGAAGATTTCCAGGGAACATCCGTAATGAATTATGCTGATCCGGAAGTTCCGTATACCAGGATCCATGAGCCCAGGCATCTTCACCCGGAAAGAACAGACTATCCGAGGAATAAAACAATGATCATCAGGGAATATTCCCTGCTTGACGATGGTTCTAATCCATACTACCCCATCAATGATGAGACAAACCAGAACCTGATCCTGAAGTATAGGGAAGAAGTTAAAAAGCTCAGGAATACGATCATCAGCGGACGGTTGGGAGAATACAGGTATTATGACATGCATGACACAATCAATCATGCACTTGAGGTGTTCGATCGGATTGAATCTGAAAATGTTAAAAAAGAGTTTCGTGTGCCCTTGAAAAAAGGGGTTACCTAACCTTTAAGACCTCTGTTTGTTGATTATTCAAAGATTTTATAAACTGAAAAAATAGAATATGAAAAATAAAGATGGAAAAAATGTTCGGGTTCTGGAACATCGGGGAAACGACCATGAAGTGGTGAGCAATTTTCAATTGGAAATAAAAATTGTTCAGAACAGCAATAAAAAAAGAACCGGATTCACCAAACAATAAGTTACAGGAAAGTTTTCACAAACTAACACATATCTTACGATGAAATTGAGAAATAACCAATCTTCGGATAATGGAAATTATCCGGACAATATATCTCTTGGGAGCAACAAATCCCCCGGAAATGCAAATGATCCGATAAAAAATATAATTTGTTTTTCACATCTGAGATGGGATTTTGTTTTCCAGCGGCCGCAGCATCTTCTCACGCGGTGGGCAAAAGAAGTGCGCGTTTTCTATTTTGAGGAACCTGTTTTTGGCATGTTTGAGTCAAACTACATCAGTACAGCCTATAGCCAGGCAAACTCCAATATTGTTATTCTTACACCTCATATTATCCGGGATAGTACAGAAGAACAAATCAATCATTTTCTTGAAGACTCCGTAAACATTGTAATCCGCTGGAATAATATCTATGATTACCTTCTATGGTACATCACCCCTATGGCAATGCCATTTTCGGCCCACCTTCATCCAAAAATTGTTGTTTATGACTGCATGGATGAACTTTCCAATTTTAAGGGGGCCCATCCGAACATGGCAAACAACGAGGCGCTGCTTTTCAAATTTGCAGATGTTGTATTTACAGGGGGCAATAGCCTGTATGAATACAAAAAAGAAAAACACGTGAATATACATCCATTTGCCAGCAGCATTGATCAAAAACATTTTGAGAGCGGGATCGGCTCCGAGGATCCGGCAGATCAGAAAGAAATCAGCCATCCCAGGGTTGGGTACTTCGGGGTGATCGATGAACGCCTTGATATTCCGCTGCTTGATGGAATATCACAAGCTTTACCCCGATTTGAATTCATTATGGTTGGTCCGGTTGTTAAAATCGATCCCGCTTCCCTGCCTGTTCGTAAAAATATCCATTACCTGGGGCAAAAAAGCTATGCCGAACTTCCACAATATCTTGCCCACTGGGATGTTGCCTTCCTGCCCTTTGCCCGCAATGACAGCACCCGTTTCATCAGTCCCACCAAAACGCCGGAATATCTGTGCGCGGGAAAACCGGTTGTTTCAACATCCATACGGGACGTTATCAATCCATACGGGATAATGGGATTGGTACATATAGCAGATACGGTCAGCGATTTTTCAAGAGCCATCCTGAAAGCAATGAAACAAAAAGAAAAGACTCGCTGGCAAAGAGAAGTCAGGGAGTTTCTGAATACGAATTCCTGGGATCTCACCTGGGAAAAAATGAAAAAAATCATTCTTGATACAATTGAAAGGAAAGAAACCCTGGCTGCAAATTATGCGCCCATGATACAGGCATACAGGAAGGGTATATCATCTGCCCAATAATAATGGGGTTCCGCTGCGATCACGGTACTGGAAATGAATAAACAAAATCAAATTGGAATCATTAAAGGAAAATATTCGTCCGGTAGAAATCTGGGGAGGAATTGAATGTACGGTAGCAAGGATAAAAGACGGCCTTTACGATCAACTCGGGTTAAGTGGTCATGAAAAACGGGAGGATGATCTGCAGTTATACGCCGATCTGGGGATAAAAACAATCCGCTATCCCCTTTTATGGGAAAAATGCGACAGGGATACTGTCCGTTTTTATGAATTGCATGATTTCCGTTTAAACCAGCTACGCAAACTTCATATTGAACCGATAGCCGGTTTGCTTCATCATGGCAGCGGTCCGGCCTATACAAATCTCCTTGATGAGCGTTTTCCGCTTAGATTTGCTTCCTATGCGCTCCAAATAGCCCGTCGCTATCCATGGCTCAATTATTATACCCCGGTCAATGAACCTCTTACCACAGCCCGTTTCTCAGGTTTATACGGCATATGGTATCCTCACTGCACGGATAATTACTCCTTCGCACGTATCTTAATAAATGAGCTTAAAAGCACTGTTCTTGCAATTCAGGCCATACAAAGTGTAAATCCACGGGCAAAACTCATTCAGACTGAGGATCTTTGCCGTATCCACAGCTCGCCCCCGTTAAAATACCAGGCCGATTTTGAGAATCACAGGAGATGGCTGACGTATGATATATTACTGGGTAAGGTAAAACAGGACCATCCGATGTGGAATTTTCTGATTACCTCAGGAATAAAGCCTGAAGAACTTGAATTTTTTATTTCACAAAAAACAGAACCCTCCGTATGCGGATTTAATTATTACATAACCAGTGAACGATTCCTTGATCACAGGGTATCGCTCTATCCCCTGAAATACAAGGGAGGAAACGGCAGGCATTCCTATATAGATATTGAAGCAGTGAGAGCTGATATGCCGGGCATTATAAACGCCGGAAACTTGCTGACAGAAGCCTGGGAGAGATACCGGCTGCCGGTTGCCCTGACGGAAGTACACCTGGCTTGCACCCGGGAGGAACAACTGAGATGGTTTTATGAAATTTATCAATCTTCCCTTAAATTGAAGGAGGAGGGAGTTGATATGAGGGCGGTAACAGCCTGGTCGCTTTTTGGAAGTTTTGACTGGGATTCCTTGCTCTGCAAAAAAAACAATCACTATGAATCCGGCGTTTATGATATCCGTTCAGGAAAACCAAGACCAACCGCCCTGGCCGGAATGATCAATTCAATCAATACGGGTACTGTATACCAGAGTGATTTATTAAGCGTTCCGGGATGGTGGAGAAGAAGCGCTGATTATTCAAGCCGCGTGACAGAACCCGGAAACACGTCGGGGAATGGTTCCGCACCCACGGGACGTCCCCTCCTGATTATAGGATCAAAAGGCTCACTTGGGGGTGCTTTTGTTCGGATTTGTGAGAAAAGAGGTATTTTATATTACAGCGTTGAAAGAAGTCAGCTGGATATTACCTCACGGGAATCTGTGCGCTCTGTATTATCGTTTGTCAATCCCTGGGCTATCGTGAATGCAGCAGGCTTTTCCCAAATTGATGAGGCAGAAAATCAGGAACAGATCTGTTTTCGTGAAAATACACTGGGCCCTTCCATCCTGGCCGCAGTCTGCAAATCAGAAAATATTAAGCTGGTTACCTTTTCCGCCGACCAGGTATTTAATGGAAGGAAAGGCAAACCATATCTCGAAAGCGATTGCACAGCACCCCTTAATATATTCGGACAATCCAAAAAAATGGCGGAAGAAAGAGTTCTGTCAATCAATTCAAAATCACTGATTGTCCGCAGCAGCTGCTTTTTCAATCCATGGCATGCAGAGGATTCGTTGGCGGACATTTTATATTCATGTGCTTCAACCACCCGCCCCCATCCTCTTGCTTCTGACATTATTTTTTCACCCGCCTACATTCCTGATCTTGTGAATACAACACTCGACCTGCTGATTGATGATGAGTCAGGGATCTGGCATTTGTCGAGCCCGGAAGAAACGTCTCCCTTCGAATTTACAAGGCAGGCTCTTCGTATGGCTGGACTGGATGACAAATTCCTTGTTTCAGTGCCTTCGGCTACTTTACGGCATACTGCTGAAAGGCCTTGCTACTCTGTCCTGAAAAGCACACAGGGTACAGCACTTCCTTCCCTTCAAACGGCCTTGCAATGTTACCTGCAAGAGTTTCAACTTTCGGAAAGATTGATTAACATCTAAAACCCTTACGGCCTTGATGAAGAAATTCATGTTTGCGACTGGTATTGAAAATAGTTATCCAACTATAGAATTGCCGGATGGATCTCAAAAGCGCGTTGACGAAATGGAGAAAACCAAACATTATAAATATTGGAAAACCGATTTTCAGCTGACGAAAGAAATGGGGATAAATTTTTTACGCTATGGCCCCCCCTATTATTCGGTTCATCTTGGACCCGGGCAATATGACTGGAGCTTTGCTGATGAAACCTTTAACGCACTTAAGGAGTTGCAAATCACACCTATTGTGGATTTATGTCACTTTGGCGTACCCGACTGGCTGGGAAATTTTCAAAATCCAGGGTTCCCCGAACATTTTGCGGAATATGCCGTCGCCTTTGCCAAACGGTATTCATGGTGCAGGATTTATACTCCCATAAATGAGATTTTCATTGCGGCCATGTTTTCCGCTTTATATGGCTGGTGGAATGAGCGGCTTGCCGATGACCCATACTTTGTAAATGCCTTGAAAAATCTTTGCAGGGCAAATATACTTGCCATGCAGGGAATTCTAAAAGTACACCGGGATGCAGTGTTTATCCAAAGTGAATCTGCCGAATATTTTCATGCGGAGGACCCTTCCTGCCAACCCTTGTCAAAAATTCTGAATGAAAAACGATTTCTTTCCCTTGACCTGGTATATGGGTACCCTATAACTGTGCCCATGTATGAATTTCTGCTTGATAACGGAATGACAAAACAGGAATATACGTGGTTTATGAACAATGCAAGCAAAACAAGATGCATTATGGGAAACGACTACTATATAACCAACGAGCACCTCGTAAAGGCGGACGGCACAATCACTGCCTCAGGGGAAATATTCGGGTATCATGTGATCACCCACCAGTATTTCCGCCGTTACAACCTTCCCGTGATGCATACCGAAACAAACATTATGGAACCTATCTCCGTTGAATGGCTTAAAAAACAATGGACAAACGCTTACCAACTGCGCCAGGACGGAATTCCCCTTCTTGGATTTACCTGGTACAGCCTCATCGACCAGGTGGATTGGGACTCTGCACTGCGCGAGGACAAAGGAAGGATTAATACGCTGGGGCTATATGATATAAACAGGCGTATTCGGATGGTCGGTAAAGAATACCGGAAAATTATTCAACTATGGTCACCCGTATTGGATAAAGAACCCTTTGGGCTTCAATTGTAAATTACCGAATACCCGGCTTTTTGAAAAAATTACCCACTACTATTTCACGCCTCATCTGGCGCAACGCTTCTGAAAACCGCTTGTCGTTCATCATGGTTTCTGAAAATGCATCCACAGTTGAATACCTGAATTTATAATCAAGCCGCTTCATCAATTTTGCCGGATCAATGATAATGGGGAAAATGCCGGTATTAACAGAAACAGATTCAAGATTCATCAACCGCAAATGCCATAAAATCCACAATATGCCCGAAATAAAGAATACAGGCAGCGGGAGGTAAATCTTATTGGGTGCCAGATCCAAAATTTCCGCATAACTATCCGGAGCCACATTGAATATCCCTTCAATGTCTTCGTCGGTAATGATTCTTGTCATGATGGATAAAAAATCAGCTTCATGCAAAAGCTGGATTTTATTATTCATGCAAAGGCGTGGCAAAATGGGCGATTTAAGCAACAACTTCAGAAAATTGCTGTTGCCGGGATAGGAGGGTCCGGTGATCTGGCAAATCCGGAGCGTAACGACATGCAGGTTCTTTCGTAACGAAATTGAAGTCATCATTTCTTCCACTATGCTTTTGTTAATGCCATACCTGTATTTACCGGGCTGTAGCGGATAGGATTCCGGCAACCATTCCGGATTGCCACTGTGTCCGCCATAAACAACTGCCGAACTTGAATAGATCAATTGTTTTACTGAAGGTGTGGCATCCGAAATTTCGATAATATTTTTAGACCCGCTTATGTCGACGGAAAATTCACGCTTTCGGTCACGAACTTTATTAAAAGTACTGGCCAGATGGATCACATGAGTCGGATTCTCTTCCTGAAAAATGAGGGCCAGTTTGTCCCTGTCCACAACATCACAGCTGTAGTATTTAAAATAACTGCTGTCTGCAGTATTCGGATATTTACTGAGTCCTATCCCTGTAACTGCTATTTCTTTTGAAATGAGAAAATTGGTGAGCAGGGACCCCAGGTATCCCGACGAACCTGTAATAAGCACTCTCATAATCGTAAGTTTTGGTCCTAACTAAGAAAATTTTCTTAAAAATGGATGAGCCGAAGATTAACAGCAATTATTATTGCTTAACTGGTTGGAAAACATTCCATAGTAATTTTTGTTGGATCACAATAAAAAATTCATGATTCCCATTACTACCCTCATCTAAAGCCGAAGGCAATAAATTTCTCAATAAATTTTCTCTCCTTTTTCTTACCTTTAAATTCTTAAAAATAACTTTTAATACATACGAATGAAAAAAACAGTCCTGTTACTTATGTTGTTTATCAGCATCCATGCATTTTCGCAAATTGGTCCTGTAAATAAAAATGCTTCTCCCGAAGCCCGGAAGCTACTCAGTTACCTGTACAGTTTGAACGGTAACCATACCCTCACCGGACAGCACACCTATCCTCCCAACTTTGACCAGTGGATGGATACGGTTAAGTCCATTACCGGCAAATACCCCGCTGTATGGGGCGCCGATTTTATCCTCAACGGAACGAAGGATTGGGGTCCCGAAATTGTAAAGGAAGCCATAAAGAAATACAAAGATGGTTTCATTGTCACGCTCATGTGGCATGCAGGCCGCCCAATGGACAACCCCCCTTACGGATGGAAAGAAAGCATACAGGGCAAACTTGATGATGCCCAGTGGAAAGAGCTTACAACCCCAGGCAGCCCTCTCAACAAAAGGTGGGAAGCCCAGGTGGACCAAATCGCATCTTATTTTAAACAGTTGCAGGAAGCCAATGTGCCGGTGCTTTGGAGACCTTACCACGAAATGAACGGCGTTTGGTTCTGGTGGGGGAATAAAAAGGGGCCGGACGGCTATCAGAAGTTATACAAGATGATGTACGATCGTTTTGTCAATGTGCATCATTTGAACAACCTGCTTTGGGTTTGGGATGCAAATGGCCCGCGCGATCTGCCCTTTGACCAGGCCTATCCGTATGCTGATTTTTATCCCGGTGCTGAATATGTGGATGTGCTGGCAACGGATGTTTATCACTTCGATTACGAACAAAAGGATTACCAGGAATTGGTCGATCTCGCCAAAGGAAAACTGATTACCCTTGGCGAATGTGGTGAACTTCCAAAACCCGAAGTACTGAAAGAACAACCCCTGTTTACCTGGTTTATGGTCTGGGGCAGTTTTATCATCCATGATAATCCAAAAGGGCGGGTACAGGAAATCTACAACCTTCCCCAGGTAATTTCACACGACGAAGTGGATATAAAATAATTTTTTTGCCAAACCCGCCATTGCCCTTAAAAAAGGCAATGGCGGGTAAAGCAGGTAATTTGGCTTCACTCAGACTGCTTCTTTGATAACTGAACTTTCCTCAATATTTAACCTCCGAAGTATAGTTTCAACTGCATCCATCATGGGAGGAGGACCGCAGAGATAAACATATTCACCCGATCCGCCGATATGGCTTCTCAGGAATTCCTCATCCAGGTATCCGTGGAAAAATTGATTTGTCTTCTCATCCGATAGAATATTGATGAAATTATTTCCAAGCAGGTGGTCAAATTCATACATCAGGATAATATCGTCCCTGGTTTTATTCGCGAAAATTAGTTTGTTGCTCCCGGTTGCCTTCTGATCTTTCAGCGATCTGAAAATTGAAATAAATGGGGTAACCCCCGCTCCGCCGGCAATAAAAACACCTTCCCCTTTGTAGGCGATAGCACCAAACACCCCATGGATAATGAATTCATCCTCTCTTCTCAATCGCCTGAGCTCATTCGTTACTCCTTTTCTTTCAGGATAGGTCTTAATTGTAAATTGTAAAAATTTATCCTCCGGCAGACTTGTGAATGTAAATGGCCGTATCTCCTCTTTCCACCCGTCTTTGTTTATCGAGATATCCGCTGCCTGCCCGGGGGTGAATTCCAACGAGGCGGGTCTCTCCGTCAGAATCTGAAGCACATCCCGCGTTATATATTCAATCGATAATATCCTCACGATGTCCATGTTGAAGCGTTGATTTTTAGACAAGTAATAAACAATGCAACACGCCAAAAGTTAACAGAAACAGAAAATCTCCGGGGAAAATACCGGGGACTTAAAAATCGGGACTAATGGGATAGAAGGCTTCAGAAACCTTTATCTGCCAGTACCCGGTACCAGGAAATGATAAAAAAGTTATATTTGCCTGAGCCAAACCCCCATTCAAGAAAACCGATTCATGGCTTACCCCCCCTTAAATACCCGTTCTGCTAATTTATTATTGCATCTGCATCCCCGTAAAGTGAAACCCTATACGCTCCGGTTTACACTTACCTTCGGGCTTGGCGGCATGGCTGCCCTGCTTATTGTCATCCAGGTATTTACGGGATTGCTGCTGAAATTCCATTACGTCCCCTCACCCGATGGAGCATATGATTCTGTTCTGAATATAAACGAGGGATTATTATTCGGAAAACTGGCACACAATATTCATCACTGGAGCGCTGTTTTGTTGCTCTGGATCACATTCCTGCATTTGCTCCGTGTTTTTTTCACTGGCGCATACGGCAAGCCCCGGCATGCAACCTGGATTTTCGGAGTGATTCTGCTGATGCTGGTCGTCATGTCCAATTTTACCGGGTACCTGCTTCCATGGGATCAACTTTCATTTTGGGCAGTTACTGTGGTTACCAGTCTTTTACAGTATATACCCCTGCTTGGCGAACCCATAAAGGAAATGCTCCTGGGGGGACAGGAAGTCGGTGGTGTTACCCTGTCCAACTTTTTCAATCTTCACACGGGCCTGATCCCGCTTTTGATCTTTATCATGATGGGATTCCATTTCTGGCATATCCGCAAAACAGGGGGTGTAATTGTACCTGCTGTCCAAAAAGAAGAAGCCCTTACGGATACCTATCCAAACCTTGTGGCTCGTGAATTTGTGGTAGCCCTTGTGTTGCTGGCTTTCCTGCTGGCAATAAGTGTCCTTTTCGATGCCCCCCTCCGTGATCGGGCAAACCCCTATTTCAGCCCCAACCCGGCCAAAGCCCCCTGGTATTTTATGGGAATGCAGGAACTGCTGATCCATTTTCATCCTGTATTTGTGGTTGTGGTTTTCCCCCTTGTCATTCTCGCTGCTGGCTTCCGGCTTCCATTCCTGAAACTTTCCGGAACCAATCCGGGGATATGGTTCATTTCCCACCAGGGCAAGAAAGCCGGGAAATATGCCCTTGTTGCCGGATGTATTTTTACCCTTGTGTTTATCCTGGTCAGCGAACTTCTCCCTGATCCGGAGACCCTGTTTCCCATGATTCCTTCTTTCGTGTTGACAGGACTTGTTCCTTTTGCCATAGTGGCAGGAACGATATATATATTTATGAAATTCCTCAAAAAAAGATTTTCTGTCAGCACATCAGAATATATACAGGCACTGGTTATTCTTCTTGTTGTTTCTTATACTGTTTTGTCATTGACAGGAATCCTTTTCAGGGGTGAGGGAATGAAACTGATGTGGCCATGGCAGATGTAGATAAGAAAACAACGACCGATAACACCGGAAGAAGGGAATTCTTTTCCCGGCTCTGGAGAATCCTCGGCCTGGTGGCATTGGGTGAACTCGTGTTCTTTACGCTGGGCATGCTGAGATCCGGGAGAAAATTCCAAAAGGAAAATCCTTCTTCGGCGATGAAAGTGGCCGGCAATGTGGAGGATTTTGCAATTAACTCGGTAATTGCGGACAGGATAAATAAATATTATCTTGTAAGGACGGCAGATGGAGGATTTCTTGCCTTGTCATTAACCTGCTCCCACCTCGGATGTTCGGTTTTATGGGACGAAGAAAAGAAACAATTTATTTGTCCCTGTCATTCATCGTGCGTTCGATAAAACAGGAAACGTCATCAATTCCCCGGCTCCGCGTCCACTGGATTATTATCCGGTTTCAATCAGTGGCGGCAAAGTGATGGTGGACACAGGTCAGAAAATGAAGCGAAGAAAGTTTGAAAAAAAACAGCTGACTTATGCCATCTGATCCCGCCCTGGCTTCCTGGAAGAAAACCGGATTTATTGCCACAATTGTCATTGTGCTGGCATTCCCGGCATATCTTATCCGCATAGCCATATTGCGGTCAAAACCGGTAATACCGGCAGAGGCTTATTTTACGGGTAGGGCCTCCTGCGTTGAATGCCACAAAAAGGAAGATGACCTGTGGAAAGGATCCCATCACGACATGGCGATGGATACCGCCACAGATGCAACCGTACTTGGAAATTTCAATGATTTTGAGTTCAGGCATAAGGGCAAATCTCACCGGATGTTCAGAAAGGATGGCAAATTCTATATATACACGAACGGCCCGGATGGCGAATTCAGGGATTTCCAGGTAGCCTATACGTTCGGTTATACACCGCTTCAACAGTACCTGGTTCCTTTTGATGGCGGAAAACTGCAATGCCTTCCCATTGCCTGGGATACCGGGAGGAAGAAATGGTTTCACCTGGGTGACACGGTCTATAAAGGACAGGATATCGGACCCGGTAACTGGTTATACTGGACAAACCAGGCGCAAAACTGGAACGGAATGTGTGCTGACTGCCACTCCACCAATCTTAAAAAGAATTACAACCCGCAGACAGGCACTTACCATACAACATGGTCGGAAATAGATGTCAGTTGCGAAGCCTGTCATGGACCGGCATCTGAACATATAAAATGGGCACATCTGCCTGAAGGTTCGCGCCCGCAGGATAGGAATACCGGACTTATCGTAAAAACCCGCAATCTCGACAATAAAGAATTATTGAATGTTTGTGCACGCTGCCATTCAAGACGGGCAATTATGGGTGACTACCATGGCAACAATGAAGATCTCCTGAATTACATGGTCCCGCAGCTTATCAGAACCCCGATATTTCATGCAGACGGACAAATACTGGATGAAGATTATGAATATGCTTCATTCACCCAGAGCAAGATGTTCGAAAAAGGCATTAAGTGCAGCGACTGCCACGATTCGCATTCAGCAAGAACGCTTGAGGATGATAATGAACTTTGTATGAAATGTCACCGGCCGGATATTTATAACACGCCAAGCCATCACTTTCATAAAATGGCGGACCCGGCAGGAAAGCACCTGGTAAACCACGGAAAACCGGAATACATGCAGGGAACGGGAGCCCAGTGTGTGAATTGCCATATGGTTGGAAAATTCTACATGGGAAACGACTATCGCAGGGATCACAGCTTCAGGATTCCAAGACCGGATCTGACGCAGAAAATCGGCACTCCCAATGCGTGCAATGATTGTCATACCGATAAGAGTACTGCCTGGTCGCTGGGATATATTGAAAAGTGGTATGGATCAAAAAAAAGGCCGCATTACGGGGAGACTTTTGCCGCTGCCAACCGGGGAGATCCCAAAGCAGTCCCCAATCTCATTCTGTATGCTGGCAATGAGTTATTTCCTCTGATGGTACGTGCAACAGCTGTCGACTTGCTGGCGGGCTACGATGACAGCCTGAGCAGGAAGGCAATTGAAAAAGCGCTCGGTGATCCGGCCTCCCTGGTGAGGCATTCGGCCATCAATGGTTTTCAGCCTGAAAATATACAATCCTTTGAAAAGCTCCTGGCCCCGCTATTAAATGATCCGGTCAGAAGTATCCGTGCTGAAGCGGCCATCAAACTTTCCATGGTGCCCGAGGATCGGTTGTCTGAACCGGTTAAGAAAGCCAGAAACGCAGCCCTGGAGGAATATGTGAATGTCAATTTATACGTTTCCGATTTCCCGGGAGGAAATTATAATCTCGGGGTTACTGTACGCCAGCACCGGAGATCTGGAAAAAGCAGCCGGCTATTACAGGACGGCTCTTAAAATTGACAGTCTTTTCTACATGGCCAAGGTTAACCTGTCCACGGTATATAACCTGCAAGGCAAAAATAAAGAGGCGGAAAACTTGCTAAGGCAGGTTTTAATAGAAAATCCTGAAGTCAGCCAGGTTAATTACTCTCTTGCTCTTTTAATGGCTGAAATGGGAAAAATTGATGAAAGCAGGTTTTATTTTCTTAAGGCAATGGCGCTTCTGCCCGATCAACCAAGGATAATCTATAACCTGGCCCTGCTGGAAAATTCGCAGGGAAACACCGCCAAAGCAGAAGATTACCTGCTGAAAGCGCTGGATATTGAACCCGGCAATTTCGATTTTCTGTATGCCCTCAGCACTTTTTACCTGGAACATAAGCAGAATTCCAGGGCAATCATCTATGCCAGAATTATCCTGGAAAAATTTCCTCAAAGCCCCGTGGGGGAACAGTTATTACAAGCAGCAAATTAGAATTTGATTTTTCATGTTATGAATATGTCAACCCTGCCTTTCGTAATTGCTTTGCTTCTCTCATATTTGCATGTACATTGATCCTGATTGACAAAGATGAATTTTTCAGACAAATTGCTTGTTTCCCTAATCCTGACATTATTCACCGGATTATTGGCTGCACAGTCAACCGACTCCCTTCGCGGCTTGGGCTCCCCTGTTTCACAAACACTCGATGAGGTGGTCATAACCGCCAACCGGTATGTATCCATTCGGCAAAAAACTCCGGAAGCAATAAACCGGATTGACTACAAAACAATGCAGAAGTTCCGTCCGGAAAATGCCCCCGCTGCACTCAGGCTCACCCCGGGCGTATTTGTTCAAAAGACAAATCACGGCGGAGGTTCCCCGTTTCTGCGGGGATTAACCGGGAACCAGACGCTCCTGCTTGTGGACGGCATCAGGCTCAGCAATGCAACAACCCGTTACGGACCCAATCAGTATTTCAATACAATCGATATTTTTGGCATTGAAAAGATAGAAGTCCTGCGCGGCAGCGGTTCCGTTCAATATGGCTCGGATGCAATCGGGGGAACCATCCAGACATTCAGTCATGACCTGCTGTTTGTCGAAAAACCCACCTGGAGCGGTGATTTACTTTCAAGGATTGCCACACAGGGAATGGAGCAGAGTCTGCATGGAGCCCTTAAGTACAGCACCAAAAAAGTCGCTTTCAGAGTTGGCGCTACCTGGCGGAATTTTGGGGACCTGGTTGGGGGTGACACCACCGGCCGGCAGATCCCAACCGGGTATAAAGAATTTGATTTCGATTTAAAAGGCAAGATTTTACTATCTCCGTCTTCCGATCTCACAATGGCTTTTCAAAGTGTTAATCAGAACGACGTACCGGTATACCATAAGGTTGTCCTTGAAAACTACGCCGTGAATAAGATGGATCCTCAAAACCGCAGCCTTGCCTATCTGAAGTTCAACCATAGGATTAATGCCGGTTTAATTAAATCCGTATCGCTCACAGCTTCCTACCAGTATAGCGAAGAAGGCAGAGAGCTTCGAAAAAACGGATCCCCGGTACTGCGGACCGAAAATGACAAGGTGCATTCATCTGCCTTTGCAGGCGAAGCCTTTGCTAAAAAGGGCGCCTGGTCAGCAAACAGCGGTCTGGAAGTATACAATGACCTGGTTAAAAGCAAACGCACTGATACGGACCAGTCCAGTAACGAAACCGCTTCAAAACGTGGTTTATATCCCGATGGTGCTAACATGACAAGCATTGCTGCTTTCAGTTTACACTCCTTTGATCTGCAGAAATGGAATGTCTCGGCCGGAATACGGCTTAACACATTTATCATCAATGTGACCGATGAAACCGTTGGGAATACAAGGCTTACCCCTTCCGCATTTGTAGGGAATTCAGGGTTGCTCAGGAAGCTGAATAGGACATCCAATGTGTTTGTTTCAATGAACAGTGGCTTCAGGGCCCCGAATATTGATGACCTTGGCACCCTGGGTATTGTTGATTTCAGATACGAAACACCGAATTTTGACCTAAAGCCCGAGCATTCTCTTCAGTTTCAGCTTGGATATAAATACCAGGATCGCAGACTCAAAGGCGAGATATATTTTTACCGTAATGAACTGTATAACCTTATCGTGCGGAACAAGGTACCCGGAGATACCCTTGAGGGCTACCCGGTCTACCAGAAAGAAAATGTTGAACGCGCTTATATTCAGGGAGCTGAAACGGCCTGGGATTTTGCCATAAACCAATCGTGGTCTATTTCGGGTAACCTGACTTATACATATGGACAAAACATTACTAGAGACGAACCGGTGCGACGCATACCCCCGGTTTTTGGCCGCCTGGCTATGGAATATAATTTAAAAAACTGGTGGTTTAACATTGAATGGGTTGCTGCAGGAAAGCAGGAACGGCTGGCGCAAGGGGATAAAGACGATAACCGGATCCCATCCGGCGGCACCCCGGGCTGGAACATTCTTAATATGAATGCCAATTATACATTGCGGTTTATCAAAATCGACCTGAACCTGGTAAATCTGTTCAATGCGGACTACAGGTACCACGGCTCCGGGGTAAACGGGTGCGGACGGTCAGCATACCTGACAGTCACAATCAATATTTAGCCGGAAAATAAATACAGATCTACCCTGGAGGCGACTTCACTCTGAAAAGCTTCAATCCAAATTTTGTAGCAATGGCAACTTTTTCTTTCTGTACCAGCTGGCGGAGCCGTTATCAGATGCGAGAAGTTACCGATAGCTAGCGGTTGAGCCATTTTTTGAATCCGGAAGAGCGATCAATGCTAACAATGGCATCCAATGGATTTTCCGGTTTTGGCTTTATTTCCAGTTTGATCCGCCCTCTTGAATAAGCAATCATATTGATTATTGCATCCATGTTTACAATATATTTGCGGTTTACCCTGAAGAAATGTTCAGGATTCACAAGGTTCTCGAGTTTGTCAAGGGTGAATTCCACAGGATAGGAATGACCCGAAAATGTTGTCAGGTAAACCCCTTTTTCAAGGATAAAGAAGTAGGCAATTTCCGAAACCTCAATTTTTCTTATTTTCTCACCTACCTGTATCATGAACCGTTTCCTGAATTCCGGCTCCCTTCCCTGCAGTTGAGAAAGCAGCACATCAAAGTCAATACCAAAGGCCGTCTTAAATGTCCTGTACTTTTTCAGGCTCTCCTCCAGGTCACCTCTTTTGATTGGTTTCAGCAGGTATGCTATGCTGTTCAGCTTAAATGCCCGGATGGCATATTGATCGAAAGCCGTGGTGAAAATAACCGGGATATTCACGGATACCTGCTCGAAAATGCTGAAACTTATGCCATCTGAAAGCTGGATATCAAGATAGTGCAGGATACCTTCAACCCCAACACCGGTCTCAAGGTTAGCATTAGCCAGGTTGCGGGTAGCAAAAGTGGCTCCCCCGCTAAGTTCGAAACCAAACCTTTTGCCGCCTTCCTGTGACGAAACTGTTGTTATGCTTATTGCCAAAAGGGCAATCGATAAGAATACTTTTGTTTTCATGATGTGTGATATTAAATTGTGTATAATTATGAATCAAAAGTAGCCGTGAGGTGCTGTGTAAACAATTAAAACATGCCGAAGGCGTATAAATGCTACCCCAGGGTGTTTATTTCCGGGTTGAATGACACGGAGTGTACACCCATTACGGAGTGTCTTTAACAGCTTCCTTTATTACGAGGTTCTTCAATATGCAGGGCGGGAAAAGGCTTGATCGGCAATGCGTGATCGGGGAAAAGAGTATTTTTGTAAGGTTTTAATATCCGATCTTCTTTTTTCATTAATTTTACCTGCATAATTTGTACTCAGAATCTTTTAAGGATGTCTGTACCTAAATGCTTTGTAATTTTATTTGTCTTTGTTAGCTTGTTATCAGGCCAGGCCTGGTCACAAGGAATCAGTTATCATGATAGCCTGACATTGGATAACGCTGAACCGGTAAAACTAAAGCCCGGCATGGATTATTCAGTTGGAAGTTCTTTTATGTTTATTCCTCATCATGGAAGCGTTACCGGTTTTACCGTATCCCCTTCTTTGTCGGTTCCGGTATCTTCCCGCTTATCTTTTACCGGCGGAATTATTGCCGGCCGTTATTATTCAAATTTACAATATCCCGCACTTGAAGGATCAATGAATGGAGCATTTAATGAAATATCCATATTTGGATCGGCCAATTACCATGTAAATTCCCAGCTGACTTTTTATGGAGCAGGGATAAAGCGACTTACAGCCCCTTCTCCTTTCAGTACCCTCCCAAATAGCAGCTATACCATTGGATCTACCTATAAATTCGGAAATTTTTCAATCGGTGTTTCGATGCAGATGTCACAATGGAATAATAACTTCAACTCCCTGCCAATAAATGGCCCACGGGGTTTCTATTCACCATTTGAGTAAAACAGGGGAATGTGGTGAACTCTTCCTATTTCAATAAACAGGCCTTCGCCTGGCTGGCGAAAGCCTGTCAGGGTGAGAATATTGTACAACTATGTTGATTTATTGCTTTCTTTTTTAACTTTTATATTAAAACTTGGTGACTCATAGTCTTTTGATAAATAATCGGATGGAATAGTCGTCATATTTCCATCACGGGCGGCACGATAATGGGGAGAAAGTATTTCTATTCCTCTTTCATTGCACACATCCTGAATGTTCTGATGAAGGTTTGAATAAATTAAGGCTTGTTTATCTGCTTCCTTGGTGTAGGCATTAATTTCATATGAAACATAAAAATCATCGAGGCTGGTTTGTAAAACAAATGGAACTGGGTCACTAAGAAGCCTTTCCGTTCTTAATACAGCATCAATTAATGCCTTATGCATATCCTTCCATGGAACATCATAACCTATCGTAACGGTAGTGTGAATAATCAAGCCCATTTCAATTGCTCCGCTACTGAAATTGATGGTATTGCCAGAGAGAATTGCTGAATTTGGAATTGTAATAATTTCATTCTTAATTGTTTTTAGTCTTGTTACCAAAATAGTTTTCTCCAAAACATCACCAGTCACATCACCTATTTTAATTCTGTCACCAATTTTGAATGGTCGCATATATGTAATTACAAAGCCAGCTATCATATTTGAAATGGCTGAGGTTGAACCTAAGGAGAATAACACCCCAACAAATACAGAAACGCCCTTGAATATGTTGGAATCAGAACCGGGTAAGTATGGAAATATAAGTACAAACATGAAAGCATACAGCAAAAACCTGACAATACTAAAAGTCGGCATTGCCCAATCTGCATGAAAACCAGAAATTCGTAATTTTTCGGATTCTATTTCAGAGAATATGTATTTTACAAAACGGATAAAATACCTCATCACGAAATAAATAACAAGAATACTGAATACACTGGGTAAATATTCCCATATGGAGAACAAAACACTTTTAAGCGGAGACCATATTAAATTGAAAAGTGCAGTCGCCCAAGTACGGGAGAATGGGAAAATACTGAATAGAATAGGAAGCGTTAAATACAGCAATAAAACATATACAAACCAACGGAACACTTTAACTAAAAACAGTGTAACCCGCATTTCTTGTTCTATTGTAAGAAAAACGTAATCCTTGTGAGTCAAATTTTTTAGCCATTTATCCTTTTTGATATGAATAAAATCCAACAAGCGGTTATATCCTTTGCCTATTGTCCAAATAATTAACCAAGCCAAAGCAAGAACAAATATGACTAACCCAATTCGAATAAATAGTTTCAATATGCTGTTTTCCTTTTTCTTCGCAATTATTGAATTCTTAATTAATACCTTAATATCACCCGCTAATTCAGGCATGCTCTTACCATACCAATAAGCATCATTTTCAGAAATGCTCATGATTATAATTTCACCATAAACTAAATCAATCGTGTTTTCAGATTTTACAACAGATATAGAATCTATTTTTAAAAAATCATCCTGATATAACATTTTGATTTTCTTGGTTATGCTTGCTGCTCTTTCTTTGGGTGTCGATGCTCCTATTTTTGAATAGACCAAAAATAAAGTGTCTTCCGAAACACCTTTTACAGGATATCCTTTAGCAGTATTCCGTAATTCGTCTATTCTCCTTTTTTTATCAGCAATTCTCTGATTTTCATTTTCATCAATGGCGTTAAGTTTCTGAATTAATTCTTCCTTCTGCAAATTATCAGTTGTTTTTAAAAGTTTTAATTGGAATTCCAATTCTGCTTTCTTTATTGAATCAGTTATTCTTTGTTGCTCAAGCTCTGCATTTTTTCTATTAAAGTTTACCAATGCTGATGCATTAATCGAATCGATAATTTTGTGAATGCTATCTGTTTGGGAATAAGATGCAAAACAAAATAGGAATAACGCTATTAATATCATGTTCTGTTTAAGTCTGTTCATATGTATCGTATTTAATACCCAAATATATTAAATGAATGATATCAAATTAAGCCTGCTGTTAAGCAATTGCACCGAATTTATTTTTCTGTAACATCCTGAAAACCAATAAACAATCTTATCGGTATCCCCTACATTTAAAATCCCTATTGAATTTAGCTTCGTTTCTGCAAGCAATTTTTACAACATAAGGTATCGCATACTGATAAATAATCGTTTTTCAGTATAAAATGAATAGATGTTTAGCAAAAATATACGATGAATGTAATAATGAATTTAAATAAAAAGGGATTGACCAAAACACCAAATGAATTGCCCGACCCAAAATGATTCCAGCCCCACCTTCGAGGTTGGGTACCTTCTGTTGTATGTTGTATGATTGAAAAACGTGGATTTTAAAAGAGTTTTCGGTAAATTTGCCAGTGATAAACCTGGATTGCATTAGAAAATGCCGGTTTCCGTTATGATAAAAAGCGCTATTATTTAAATCCAGGGAAATAAGTTTTGCATATTTTTTATAAAAAAATAAGCATATGATGAAAAAAGATTTTAATATTATGGATTGTGCCCTGATTGCCATTGCAACAGGTGAAAAAGCACAGAATCTGAGAGAACTCAGGGATATTATTGAAAATTATCCATCCCGGGTGTCTTTATTATCATTTTTGGGGAGGACTTTTACGGCCTCATTTTGATGATCCCGAATTTCAAAACGATTTTGCTGAGTGGGCATCGAAGAAACTTGCATGATTCAAAAATCTCAGAACAACTTTCGATAATCGATCCCAATGTTTTCATAGAATATCGAAGATCTCCGTCACGGAAATTATTGAAATTATTGAAGAACGCTTATCCGAGTCAGAACATGTCCCATGGGTGAAAACAGGACAGGAATTTCACTTTATCCGTTCACAGATAGTGATTTTCAGATACTGGTGTTAATATCTCAAGGATCCACGGGAATTGCTTGCGGATTATTCCAAATATGTCTCTTGGCAGTATTTTTTATCATTTTATTGATGCCCGCCGGAGAACACCTGAAAACAAAAACGATTTTTCAATCTGGCTAGAAAGTTTTGGCGATAAATACAAAGACCTCATAGAAGATCTTGATAAAATTGATCCGTATTTTACTACCCTGAATGAGCTTCGTCAGGAAATCAGTACAATTTTTCATAATAACTTAAAAGGAGGTGCCTAATGGAAAGTCTGCTTGAACAATATGCGCATATAGTAGGAAATGAGATGATTGACCATCTTAAGACAATTAGCATATCCTTTGAAAGGGATGAAGATCCTGCATATTAATTCTACAAAAGAAGGCGGAGGTGTGGCAGAAATTCTGAACCGCCTCATCCCGTTAAAAAGAGAGTTGGGAATAGATGCAGAATGGGAAGTTATAACAGGAGAAAAGGAGATTTTACCAGTGCACTAAAAAAATGCATAATTCGCTACAGGGTAATCGCGACGATATTTCTGCTTCCTTACTGGATAGTTTATGAAAATACTAACCTGCAGAATTTTGAAAGATTAAGAAGTAAGCTCGAAGAAGCTGATGTTGTTTTTATTCACGATCCCCAACCGGCAGCATTTCTTGCATTATTGTACAGAGAGAAAAGGCAAATGGGTATGGCGATGCCATATTGATGTAAGCCATCCCTATCGCCCGGTCTGGAAATATTTGCGTGAATATATTAAAGGTTACGATGCCAGCATATGGTCACTTTCATCATTTGCACAGCCACTTTCACATCCTTTATATTTAATCCCCCCCAGCATAGATCCTTTAAGTGAGAAGAATATAGAACTTTCGGAAAAGGAAATATCCGGCTTATTTAGATTCATGGGGGATCAAATAGGAAATTCCCTATAATAACACAGGTTTCGCGTTTCGACCGTTTTAAAGACCCGATCGGTGTTATCAGAGCTTACCGGTTAATTAAAAAATATGTTCCGGTTCAACTGGTTCTGGCCGGCGGAGGTGCTTCAGATGACCCTGAGGGTAAAGAAGTACTTGAGGAAGTAAAAGCCTTTGCAGGAATGATCCGGATGTGCACATCCTCGAACTGCCGTCTGATGCTCACAGGGCAATCAATGCTTTGCAAAGGGGATCGGATATAATTGTACAGAAATCACTTAAAGAAGGATTCGGGCTTACGGTTACAGAAGGATTGTGGAAAGGTAAACCTGTGGTTGCAGGTGATACCGGAGGCATTAAACTTCAGGTTATTAACCATTTTAACGGGTTCAGGGTGAATACTCCTGAAGGGGCCGCCATGCGTATCCGTTATCTCCTGAAGCATCCTGAGATTATGGAAACCATGGGGAAAAATGCAAAACAGCTTGTCCTGGATAATTATCTGATTACACGGCACTCAGGAGAATACCTTACAATGGTTGTTGCATTATTATTTGGATCTGAAGAAAAAATAGAACTTAAGCTTCCTGGTCAATAAAATGCACAGATGAGTGGTTCACTGAAAATACTTTTTGTATCATCAGAATGTGTTCCTTTCGCAAAAACGGGTGGCCTGGGAGATGTTACAGGAGCATTGCCGCAGTTTTTACAGAAACTGGGGAACAAGAGTCATCGTTGTTATGCCGATGTATTCATTCATTGATGCATTAAAAAATTTAACATCAATGTTGTTATTGAAAAAATGAGCGTTCAATGGGCAACGAGGTGATTTCATGCAGCGTGAAAAAAACAACCCTTCCTGAAAACGTGCCTGTTTACTTTATTGATTATGAACCCTATTTTGGCAGACCGAATATATATCACGACGATTATTTTAATGATTACTCGGATAACCCGGTGCGATTTACCTTTTTATCCAAAGCAGCGCTTCAATTATGTCATGAAATAATTTTCAGCCCGGATATAGTCCATGCAAACGACTGGCATACTGCAATATTGCCTGCTTACCTGAAAAGGCTCTATGCTGATGATCCGTTATTTTATCATACTGCCAGTGTTTTGACAATTCATAACATCGCCTACCAGGGACGATATGACCGCTATTATTTCGATCTTACGGGATTAGCCGAAGAAGATTTTACACCAGACAAATTTGAATGCTTCAACGCGGTTAATTTTTTAAAAGGAGGCATTCAGTTTGCGGATATGGTAAACACGGTAAGCAAAGGGTATGCTTCGGAGACCAGAACATTTCCAGGCGGAAATGGCCTTGAATCATTTTTAAATAATAAAGGGGAAGATTATGTCGGGATTCTGAATGGCGTTGATTATTCACAATGGAATCCAGGGAAGGATGCATTTATACCTGAAACATTTACCCGTGATGATCTGAAAGGGAAATCTGTATGCAAAGCATGGCTGCAAAAGCAATTTGGGTTGAACCAGGTTGGCAAAATCCCGGTTATTGGTATAATTGGCAGGCTCGTGGAACAAAAAGGATTTTATATTTTGTCTGCATGCATTGAAGATATGGTAAACAATATGGATGTTCAATTTGCCATATTAGGGGCCGGCGATCCTCAATTGGAAAGATATTATGACGACCTTCAAAAACGATATACCGGTAAGATAGGATCCTTTATTGGCTACAACAACGAATTGGCACACGTAATTGAAGCCGGCAGTGATTTCTTCCTAATGCCCTCCATTTATGAACCCTGTGGATTAAACCAGATATATTCGATGAAATATGGGACATTGCCGATTGTGCGGGCAACAGGAGGTTTGAATGACACCATTGAAAATTACGATCAGGATACCGGTGAAGGTACAGGGTTTAAATTCTGGGAACCAAGTGGAAAAGCCATTTATAACACGGTTCTTTGGGCGTTGGATACCTACCATAACCGAAAGTACCATTTGCAAAAACTAATTAAAAAGGCGATGGAACAGCAATTCTCATGGGAAGAGAGTGCCAAAGAATATGTTAAGCTCTATAGAAAAGCCATTGAAAATAAAAATACAAGATGCTGAGATTTTGGCTGCTCTAAAAAAATAATTTTGGCTACTATTGGTCTGCTAATAGAAATGACCTTGTAAATATGTGACCTACAAGGTCATTTGATTTGCTCAGTCGGGGTGACCCCGCCGCGGCGGGGCGGCCTCTACGTCCCGAACGTAGCCCCGCCGAAAAGGCGGGGCCACACCCTCTATTCTAATGAAAGAAGTTTCTTAAATGCCATTCCCCCCTTATAGGATTTAATTTGTTTCTCTCTGCATTCTGCCTCATTCCGTGATTCAAATGTTTCTGAATAAACTAAAATGAATGGAATTCTGCCTTTTGTGGATCGCTGTCTGCCTGAATTATGATACGCTAACCTTGCTTCAACATCGCTTGTTGAACCGATATAATACTTCTGGTCTTTTTGGCTTTTTATTATGTATACAAAGTACATAAGTCAAATAAGCCTTCGCCTGGCTGGCGAAAGCTTGTCGGGGTGACCCCGCCGCGGCGGGGCGGCCTCTACGTCCCGAACGTAGCCCCGCCGAAAAGGCGGGGCCACACCCTCTATTCTAATGAAAGAAGTTTCTTAAATGCCATTCCCCCCTTATAGGATTTAATTTGTTTCTCTCTGCATTCTGCCTCATTCCGTGATTCAAATGTTTCTGAATAAACTAAAATGAATGGAATTCTGCCTTTTGTGGATCGCTGTCTGCCTGAATTATGATACGCTAACCTTGCTTCAACATCGCTTGTTGAACCGATATAATACTTCTGGTCTTTTTGGCTTTTTATTATGTATACAAAGTACATAAGTCAAATAAACCTTCGCCTGGCTGGCGAAAGCTTGTCGGGGTGACCCCGCCGCGGCGGGGCGGCCTCTACGTCCCGAACGTAGCCCCGCCGAAAAGGCGGGGCCACACCCTCTATTCTAATGAAAGAAGTTTCTTAAATGCCATTCCCCCCTTATAGGATTTAATTTGTTTCTCTCTGCATTCTGCCTCATTCCGTGATTCAAATGTTTCTGAATAAACTAAAATGAATGGAATTCTGCCTTTTGTGGATCGCTGTCTGCCTGAATTATGATACGCTAACCTTGCTTCAACATCGCTTGTTGAACCGATATAATACTTCTGGTCTTTTTGGCTTTTTATTATGTATACAAAGTACATAAGTCAAATAAACCTTCGCCTGGCTGGCGAAAGCTTGTCGGGGTGAGAAGACTCGAACTTCCGGCCTCTACGTCCCGAACGTAGCGCGCTACCAACTGCGCCACACCCCGATTCATGTATATTTTATTATTCCATTCCCTAACTTAGCGCCCCGCCTCCGGCGGGACCACACCCCGATTCATGTATATTTTATTATTCCATTCCCTAACTTAGCGCCCCGCCTCCGGCGGGACCACACCCCGATTCATGTATATTTTATTATTCCATTCCCTAACTTAGCGCCCCGCCTCCGGCGGGACCACACCCCGATTCATGTATATTTTATTATTCCATTCCCTAACTTAGCGCCCCGCCTCCGGCGGGACCACACCCCGATTCATGTATATTTTATTATTCCATTCCCTAACTTAGCGCCCCGCCTCCGGCGGGACCACACCCCGATTCATGTATATTTTATTATTCCATTCCCTAACTTAGCGCCCCGCCTCCGGCGGGACCACACCCCGATTCATGTATATTTTATTATTCCATTCCCTAACTTAGCGCCCCGCCTCCTGCGGGACCACACCCCGATGATGTGATTCGGTTCGCAAAAGTAATAATTTATCCATTTCCTGAAAGTATTATTATGGATAAAACTGCAAACGAAACGATTTTCAAAAGAAAAGGGCTGTCAGAATCTGACAACCCTTTTCTTATATTTACGGGTGATATTATTGAATATTCCGGATGTTTCCGCCTTCAACGTTAAACATTTTAGTGACTGCATTATAATCTTTCACATCCACCAGGGTCTTTAATTTAATCAGGGGAATTCCTTCAACGATTACTACTTTAAAGGACATGAAATTTTCAGGCGCTAAGGTGTCATTCATTCCATCATATATTTCCTTGAAAATAAGGTTAATACTTCCTATATAAACATCATAATCCATATAAGTGGTTAAAGCATTGTCAATATAGGTATACGGCAACATATTAAAACTCTTCGGTTCGGCTTCAATTAACTTATAAACCAAAACCGCCCCATTGTAATAAATATCGTTCGTTATTTCAGGAACACCAAGTTCCGCATTATAACCATCTGCGTTTCCGCTCCAGTCGAGTGGATCCACATCATATATGACTGAATAGGCAAAAGCGGTTCCGTCGGCTCCATCCTGGCCGTTCTGACCATCTCTACCGTTATAACCGGGAGGACCCGTAGGACCTTCAGGTCCGGTGCAGTTGGTTAAAACCGCTATCAAGAGAAATGCTGAAAATACACGCAATATTCCTATTGATGTTTGAAGTTTGCTTTTTTTCATAGGATAAGAATTTATAGTTAATATTCGTTAAACAAGAATCATACCATCCAGAAAACACATTCAGGGCATCGTAATTCTCCCCGGATTTTACTGTTATTGAAATTAAAATAAGTTAAAACGCCCTTCCTTGCATTTACATCAGGAAAGAATAATTTTACATACCTGATTTCCATCGTGTATGTTGTTGTAAACGTGGAACAGCTGCAAAGGTTATTCTTCATCTGATCACTTAATCCGGAAAATTAATTTATGCCAGGAACAGAAAAGAAACAGGGTCAGCTTATCCGCTCATTAACCCTTGGAGGGGCAATTATTCTTGTGGTTAGTTCTGTTATCGGATCGGGGGTATTCAAAAAGGTAGCTCCCATGTCTGCCGAACTCGGATCACCCGTCTGGGTTCTTGCCTGCTGGATCATGGCAGGACTGATCACTTTGTTCGGTGCGCTGAGCAATGCGGAAATCGCCGGTATGTTTGCCGGTTCCGGAGGGGAATATATCTATTTCAAAAAAATTTACGGGCGTTTCATGGCTTTTATCTATGGTTGGAGCGTTTTCACTGTTATCAAGACTGCGGCCGTGTCTTCCATTGCCTACGTCTTTGCCCAGTCGTTCAACGCCATGATTCCGCTCCCGCATCTGCCTGCTTCTGTTGAGCAGATTGAACTGCTTGGACTGTTTAAACCGCTTGAAAATTTCGGTGTAAAGATTCTCACCATTGGCCTGATCGTTTCCCTTTCTTATTTGAATACCCGTGGATTGAAAGGAGGGGCGCGATTTAGCAGCTATTTTACCTGGCTGGTTATTGCCGGCTTGCTGCTCACGGTAATATCCGGACTCTTGTTCGGAGGCGGAAGTCTTAAAAACATCTCCACCAATGCAGGTTCTTATGTTCCAAGGGCATGGACTGACTTTAATTTTATTAAAGCAGTCTTTGCATCCATGCTGGCCGCGTTTTGGGCATATGAGGGCTGGAATTCCATAGGTTTCCTGGGTGGCGAAATTCATAATCCCAATAAAAATATTCCACTTGCCCTGGCAGGAGGGATGGCGATTATCATTATTGCCTATCTGCTTGTAAATTTTACCTACCTGTATGTTTTGCCCGTGGATCAGATCACAGATGTGTACCGCACACAGAATGAAATTGCCGGTGTAAGCGTCATCCGGCATTTTGCAGGAAATGCAGGGGCCATCGTTTTGTCGGTACTGATCCTGATAACTACCCTGGGGTGTACCAACAGTACAATCATTATGCCTCCGCGCATTTACCAGGTTATGTCAAAAGATAAGCTGTTCTTTAAAGGCCTGTCCGATATCCATCCCCGGTTCAATACACCCCATAAGGCATTATGGCTGCAGGCATTCTGGGCTTCCATGCTTGTATTGTCAGGCAGCTTTGACCAGCTTACGGATATGCTGATTTTTGTTGTTTTCTTTTTTTATGGTGCTACTACCCTGGGTGTGTTTATCATGCGTTACCGGGAGCCTTTGCTTGAGAGACCTTATAAGGTTTGGGGTTACCCTGTCGTACCCGCCTTTTTTATTTTGTTCTGCGTCGCGCTGGTTATTATCACCTGCTTTACAAAACCCCGTGAAGCCGGGCTTGGATTGGTGTTTGTACTGGCTGGAATTCCGTTTTATTATTATTGGAAAAAGAAAGGGAACAGGGACAAGGGACTGGGGACTAGTGCTGACGCCACCTCTTAGGAACTGCAGAACTAAATCTTTATATCTACAAATTAAACTCCATCAACCAACTTTTTTCAACGGGTACCACTCCCACCCTTTCACAAACCAATCCGGCAGCGAGGTTGGCAAAGACTGCCATGTCATATGCATTCATTCCAAGGGCAAGGCATAAACTTGCCATGGCAATTACAGTATCTCCGGCACCGGAAACATCGGCTACATCTCGGGCCTGGGTTGGTATTACTTTAAAGTCCTTTCCCCGGCTGATCAACATGCCATGTTCCGATAAGGTGATCATGACCATCTCAAAACCCGCCTGTTCCTGTAGTTTCACTGCTGCCTCATGTACCACATCGAAGTCTGTCTTGTCAATTTCGAGGTTCAACCCTTCACAAAGCTCTTTGAAATTAGGCTTAAACAAGGTTGCATTGCGGTATCGCGCAAAATTCCGTTTTTTGGGATCCACAAGGGTCGGGATTTTTCGCTCATTGCCCAGGGCAATGATCTTTTCTATAAGCCCCGGCGTAATCACTCCTTTGTCATAGTCCTGGAATACGATAGCCGAGATATTCTTTTCATCCACAAGGTACTGTATCTTTTTCCAAAGCAGATCTTCAGGAATGGGATCGATAAAAGCGTCCACCTCTTTGTCCATCCTGAGCAGCTGCTGATGTCCGGCGAATATCCTGGTTTTGTTTGTCGTGGTTCGGTCAGGGGCTTCAATCAAACCTTCCTCCGATAATCCCGATTTCCTCACAAGCGTCCTGAATTCCTTTCCATTATCATCTGACCCGATCACCGAACACATGACAGGCACGGCTCCCAGGGAATGTATATTCAGCGCCACATTGGCCGCCCCGCCAAGCCTGTTCTCACTATTCCCAAACTTTAAAACCGGAACAGGGGCCTCGGGTGATATTCCTGAAACTCTTCCCCACACGTATGAATCAAGCATAACATCGCCTACAACAAGCACTTTCAGACCCCGGAATTTTTGAAGCAGATCAGGTATATCAGAATACATCAGGATAGAATTAAGTAGCACAAATATAAGTCGCGGATACTGAATATAAAACACACCGGTAAACAAAGCTGAAAAATCTGTATGCAAAGTATCAGCTCAATTGGCAAAACAATCCTATATTTGCGATTGTTTGTAAAACCTGATATATGAGTCTGTTTGGTTCCGGTCGTGGCATATCTCTTCCCCCTGTTGTAAAAAATATCATCATTATAAATGTTATTTTTTTCGTTGCAACACAATTATCCCAATATGCTCTGAATACGGATTTCATGGTCAGGCACCTGGCCCTTTTTCCAATCCGCTCACCCCTTTTTGAACCCCATCAGATTGTCACGCACATGTTCATGCATGCCAACATTGCGCATATCTTTTTCAACATGTTCGCCGTTTTCATGTTTGGCCGGATACTTGAACAATTATGGGGAAGCAAAAAGCTGCTTATCTTCTATACAATTACAGGTTTGGGCGCTGCCTTTGTTCATCTCACCGTGAATTATTTTCAGATGAGCCATATGATGGAACTTGTCAACCAGTTTAATTCCAACCCCAGTTATACGCTGTTTAACCAGATCGTAAATAAATACTCTCCCGGGGGTGCTTCTAAACAGGTTGTAAGTTTTATGCAGCAATGGTTCTATAAACCGGATGATATGTCCTTTGTTCCCCAGGCAAAGCAGGTGGTTGATTATGTTGTTTCCAGCAATATGATGATCCCGACACTGGGGGCCTCAGGGGCCGTTTTTGGCCTGCTTATCGCTTTTGCCATGATGTTTCCCGATGTGGAACTCATGCTTATCTTTTTGCCGATCCCCATTAAGGCAAAATATTTCGTCCCTTTTTATGCCCTTGTCGAACTATTTTTTGGGGTTGCCGGATTCAAGGGAGACAACATTGCCCATTTTGCCCATCTCGGGGGTGCCCTTTTCGGATATATTCTGGTGAAACTCTGGAAAAATAATCAATTCAGAATTTATTGATAAATTTGTGCATTAAAGCACAAGTTTATTATGAATCTGGCTGCAGAAATCAAACAGGCCTACCGGAAAGGAGACATCCTGTTCAGGCTTATTTACATCAACATTGCGGTGTTTGTTCTTCTCGGGCTGGGTTTCGTCTTTTACCGCCTGTTTACGTCCGGTATCTCCCTTCCCGAACTTCGCATTCTATACTCCGATTATGTATTGAAATACCTGATGGTTCCCAGCAGACCGGATGAATTGCTCGCACGTCCGTGGACGCTCGTAACCTATATGTTCACGCATTTCAATTTTATGCATATTCTGTTCAATATGCTCATCCTGTATTGGTTCGGCAGGATTTTCATGCAATACCTGACAGGACGCCAGTTATTGACAACTTACCTTTTCGGCGGGTTAGCCGGTGCCTTCCTGTACCTTATCTTTCTGAACAGTTTCCCCGGACTGCGCCTGCCGCTTGGCACTTCCATGCTGGGTGCTTCCGCAGCCATTATGGCCATTGTCCTTGCCATATCTGCCTATGCCCCTGATTATACCCTGAACCTTCTTTTTATCGGCCCTGTTAAGCTGAAATATATCGCCCTGTTCTACGTTATTCTTGATATTTTAATGATCGCATCGGATAACGCCGGCGGAAATATATCCCACCTGGGCGGAGCCATGTATGGCCTTTGGTTTACCTGGCAATATAAACAAGGACATGATCCGGGAAAATGGCTCAACCGGGTGCTTGATTTCCTTTTTAACCTTTTCCGGCCCAGACCGAAATTAAATGTTACATACAGGAAAAACGCTCCCTTTATCTCTGATTTTGAATATAATAAAGAAAAGGTGGCGCAACAAAAGGAGGTTGACCGTATCCTGGATAAAATTGCACACGGTGGATACGATAGTCTTACTAAGAAAGAGAAAGAAATTTTATTTTCAATGAGCGATAAAAATAAATAGGGAATAATCCTTTCCTGCTATCCTGTCATATACCAGCACATTTGAAGAACTTTATCTCTAAAATATTACTGATTGCCAACATACTGGCTGCGATCTCCCTGATCGCAGCCTATCTGTCGGTTTATATCAGTCCCGCCACATTCTGGATTTTTGCCTTTATTGGCATGGGCTATCCATTTATTCTTGTTATTAATGTTCTTTTTGTGATATTATGGCTTGTCTTTCGAAAATGGTACATCTTCATTTCCATTCTTACAATCGCTGCAGGCTGGAACATTTTCAGGGAATATTTTCAATTTCAGCCTAAAAGAAAGGAAACGGCCATCCGGGAAACCCAAATCCGGCTCCTTACCTACAATGTACGTTTGTTTAATTATTATCAATGGGATAAGGACACCTCCACATGGACCAAAATTATCGACTATATCCACCAGGAGAACCCCGATATTGTCTGCTTCCAGGAATTTATAACCCTTCCAAACTCCAAACACAATCTTGAGAACCTGAAAAGGAAAATGGCCCCGCTGTCTTTTTCCCATGTAAATTATACAGACCAGGTGCCGGGAAAAATCAATTTTGGCATGGCCACCTTCAGCCGGTTTCCCATGGTTCATAAAAAAATGATCGAATTCAAAAATTCATTGAACGGAAGCATTGCAACCGATGTGGTAGTTGGACGGGATACATTCAGACTTTATAATTGCCATTTGCAGTCCATTCGTCTAAAGAATGATTATAATGAGGTGCTTGACAGTCTCATATTCAATTACAGCGAGAAGCAGTTGAATAATCTGAAAGACCTTTCCGCCAAAATGAGACAGGCCTTTATTAAGCGGTCATCCCAGGTTGATATTCTTTCAGGCGAAATCCGATCTTCGCCTTACCCTGTGATTGTTTGCGGGGACTTTAATGACACTCCGGTTTCCTATGCCTATCATAAAATCGGGTATAAGCTGGAGGATGCCTTTATAGAAGCCGGTGCCGGAACCGGCAATACCTTTCGTGGCAACCTTCCCTATGTAAGAATCGATTATGTGTTTTATAACGGGCCCTTGCGTGCCCATCATTACCGTACCAAAACAATTCACTGGTCTGACCACTACCCGGTTACCGTGGATTTTACAATTCACGAAAAGGAAGATTAGACAGGTCGCAATTCCCACCCGATATAATAATGCCGGTTTTTTTCCCTGCAAACTGATCCGTATGCCCGAGCAATACAGCAACGGGTACCGCCGATGAAGGCTCAATGATGATTTTCATCCGCTGCCAGATCAATCGCATGGCATACAGGATGGAAGTTTCCGAAACAGTGTATATGTCGTCGGTATTTTCGCGGATTATTGAAAAAGTAAGTTCGCTCAGCGAAGTCAGTAATCCATCCGCCACAGTGTTCGGTTTTACAGAAGGATGTATCTTTCCGGAATGGAATGACCGGAATGCATCATCGGCATTCGCCGGTTCACATCCGTAAACAAGGATTCCCGGTTTCATTGATTTTGCGGCTATGCTGCTGCCCGATAAAAGTCCGCCCCCTCCGACCGGCACGAGCAAAACATCAAGGGCTGGTACTTCTTCGAGAAATTCCATGGCGGCAGTGCCCTGCCCGCTGATCACATCAAAATTGTCAAAGGGATGTATGAAAACAGCTCCTGTTTTGCGAATGATCTCCTTGAGGGTATCCTCCCGGCTTTGCAGGGTAGGTTCACAAAAGGTTATCGTGGCACCGTAATGTCTTACTGCTTCTATTTTTACCTGGGGAGCATTTTCAGGCATGGCGACATAACAGGGAATTCCTTTTCTCCTTGCCGCCAACGCCAGGGCAGCTGCATGATTTCCCGACGAATGTGTGGCTACTCCCCGGGCGGCTTGTTCATCGGAAAGCGAAAGTACGGCATTGGTTGCACCACGGTACTTAAAAGCACCCACTTTCTGAAAATTTTCACATTTAAAATAAGCTTCTACCCCCGTCATTTCATTAATGGCCGAGGAAGTAAGCACAGGCGTATGATGCACTATTCCGGCCATGCGAATGGCTGCGGTTTCAATGTCTTTATAATATGGACGTGTAAGTATTTGCATAAGTTAACCATGCGGATATTCGAGATTGCCGCTATTCATGTTCACCGGGTTTTGCCCGGCTTGCTCGGCTTTTTTCTTTTTCCGGAATAACTCATAACGGAGAGCGATCTGTTCCATAAGGGTATATTCATTCACATCAAGCACATACTGATCATCAAAATCACAATATACCATGAATTCAATTATCTCATGATCCTCTGTAAGACCGGTAACTTTCTTGATCACTTCAGGATTGAATTTCTGGTAAATCCTGCTCCGCATGTTTTCCTTTTCCATGATTTTGGCCAGGGCAATCCTTTCCTTCTCTTCCGGACTGCGTATGGGAACCGAGAGAAGTGTGACCCCATCATGAATCCTGTTTTGCTGGAATTTTTCGTATCCCTCGGCTGCGGCTTTTTTCGACCAGTTCGTAATTTGCTCCGTCAGCATTTCGGATTTTGTTTTCGGCTTTTGCAGGTTTACAAAATCTTGCCTGAACTGATCGTAGGTTCCCATCGGAACAATTCTTGCCTCACCTATCTCAAAAGCCCTTGGACTTATAACAAATTTCACAGGCATGGAGGCCTTAAGCAGTGAGTCGGTAACGATAATTTTCCTGTAATAGTAACCAATGGCAGAAAGCACCAATGTATCTCCCGGGTTTGCCTGCAGAAAAAATTCACCCGTTGAACTACTGTACAATGTGGAATGCCGGCTATAATTCAGAACAATCCCGTATTCCACCGACTTTCCGGTTAACTCATCCACAATCCTTCCCCGTAAAGGGCCTGACTGGGCAGTAAGCATAACCCCACTCGCTGGCAACCCTATCACAAACAGCAGGAAGATCCGGTAAAATTTTATCACAGCATTCCATTTAACTCAAAGATATGAATCCTCTTTTCAAATATAGTAAGAGCACGGTTAAAAAATGTTAACCCTCTCGCGGATCCCGGGGACCCCACAGATATTGTGCCCGTGGGTTGCACCCACGGTTACTGAAATCTGGCCACTTCGTGGCCATTCCCGGGCCGTTAAACTCTCTCAAGGCGTAACCCAAATGGTCGTTAAGTACTCTGTGTCCTCAAACAAAGCAAAGCGCCTCAAAAAAACTCCAATCACTCTGTGGTTACTTTTGGTGTAATATCTTAAAAGATTGTATTGCCGGCCGCTCTTCCCTGCAATTTATTTTAATTCTAAACTACTCATATTTAATTGTAAATCTGAATTTTAGATAGGATATAAATTTGCAAATATTATTAATATATCTATTAATCTATATTTTTAAATATCTCCTGTCTCCTTTTTTCCTTAATTTGTGCGATAAATTTATATATGGCATGACGAACCGCAGGGATTTCATTCGGATCACAACGATAGGCGCCGGAGCCCTGGCCATTGGCGGTGGCTTTATGCAAGCTGCCAGGGCATTCTCTAAACCTTCCGCGGGAGCCACTCTCAAGGTTGACCTTTCCCGAACGGCCACTTACTGCGAGGTTTGTTTCTGGAAATGTGCCGGCTGGGTTTATAAAAACCCGGAAGGCAAAATCTGGAAGATCGTCGGAAATGATGAGGACCAGCATTGCAACGGGCGGTTCTGTCCCCGGGGTACGGGTGGTGTAGGCATGTATTACGATGAGGACCGTCTGAAAACACCCCTCATCCGTGTAAAAGAAAGGGGACAGCAAATCTTCAGGGAAGCCAGCTGGGATGAAGCCCTCGAATACATTGCCTCCCGGATGAAAGAAATTGGAAATAAATACGGACCTGAATCCATGGCGCTTTTTACCCATGGTTCCGGAAGCAGCTATTATACCACATTAATGAAAGCTTTCGGCTCCGTGAATGCAGCCGAGCCATCCTATGCCCAGTGCCGCGGACCACGCGACGAGGCATTTATGTGGACCTTCGGTGAAGAGGTCTATTCTCCCGAGGTCACGGACATCCGCGATACAAAATGCCTGGTGCTGATCGGTTCCCACATTGGAGAAAACATGCACAACGGACAGGTGCAGGAAATGTCGGATGCTATCGATAAAGGCGCAACGATCATCACGGTGGATCCCCGGTTTTCAACGGCTGCCAGCAAATCCAAATACTGGCTTCCTGTCAAGCCTTCCACGGATATGGCCCTTCTTCTTGCCTGGATGCACGAGATCATTTACAATGAATATTACGACAGGAAATATGTTGAGCAGTACTGTTCCGGTTTCGAACAGCTAAAAGCGCATGTCAGGGATTTTACACCTGAATGGGCCTATGGCATTACAACTCTTGCCCCGGATATGATCCGCAAAACAGCGAAGGAAATGGCAGATGCTTCCCCGGCTGTTATCGTTCACCCCGGCCGGCACGTTACATGGTACGGTGATGATACTCAGCGCATCAGGGCAGTAGCCATCCTGAACGCCTTGCTGGGTTCGTGGGGCCGTCGCGGTGGATTTTACCGTCCTTCAAAAAAGTCAGTTCCGGCATATCCCTTACCTGCATTCAAAGCAGCAGCCAAAACCTGGCAGGATCTTTTTCCCGGCAAATACAGCGTGGCCAGCGGCGTAGTATCGAATGCGCTCATTGATGGCTCGATTCCTTCCAATAACCCTGCCTATCCTGTCAAGGGCTGGATTGTGAACGGTACCAACCTCATCAATACAATTCCCGACCAGGCGAATACGCTGAAGGCTATCCAGAATCTTGACCTGCTTGTAGCTATTGACACAATGCCCATGGAAATCACGGGTTGGGCAGACGTGGTATTACCCGAATGCACTTATCTCGAGCGCTATGACGCCCTCAGGATAAGCCCTCATCGTAAACCGGCCCTTGCCCTGAGAGCTCCGGCAGCAGATCCCATGTACAATTCAAAACCGGGATATTGGATCGCCCGCGAACTTTCAAAGAAACTTGGACTGGCCGCTTATTTCCCGGTTGAAAAACAGGAAGACCTGCTCGACTGGCAATTAAAGCAGATCGGTTCTTCATTGGAAGAAATGGAAAAACAGGGAGTAAAAACTTTTGAACGCGAAGCAGACGACCTGTATATCGGGGTTGATGAAATAGCTTCCTTTGCCACGGACAGCGGCAAGATCGAATTGTATTCAACAGCTCTTGAACAGATGGGATTTGACCCGCTGCCAAAATATACACCGCATGAGGAACCTCCCGAAGGATATTACAGGCTTATTTATGGCAGGGCACCCATGCATACCTTCAGCCGTACGGCAAATAATCCGAACCTCACCGACCTGATGGATGAAAATTCGGTTTGGATAAATCCAAAGGTTGCCAAAGCCTGGGGCTTATCCAATGATCAGTATATCTGGCTGCAAAACCAGGACGGCGTCGTATCTGAATTTTCAATTAAAGTGCGTGTTACCGAGCGTATCCGTTGGGATTCGGTTTACATGGTCCATGGATTCGGTCATGCACAAAAACAAATGAAGCGATGCTTTGGCCGCGGCGCCAGCGATACGCAACTGATTACACGGGTAATGACCGACCCGTTGATGGGAGGTACCGGCATGCGCGGAAATTTTGTAACCTTTTTAACTGAAAAAACCGTAGCCTCATGAGATACGCCATGGCTGTTGATACAAAGAAGTGCGTGGGCTGCAGTGATTGCGTCGTTGCCTGCCAGACAGAAAATAACGTTCCCATCGGCTATTGCCGTGAATGGGTAACGGAGATTACGGATGGCACCTATCCCCGGCTGGAAATGGAAATCCGGTCGGAACGGTGCAACCATTGCGAAAATTCACCTTGTGTCCGCTGCTGCCCGACAGGGGCCAGTCATTATGCCGAAGGAGGAATTGTGCTTGTCACCCGGAATAAATGTATCGGATGTGGTGCGTGTATTGCTTCCTGTCCCTACGATGCCCGCTATGCCCATCCGGATGGATTTGTTGATAAATGCACTTTTTGTGAGCACCGCATTAAGAATGGCCTCAAACCGGCCTGTGCTGCGGTATGTCCAACAAAATGCATCTATTTCGGGGATCTTGACGATCCGAACAGCGATGTGTCGGTGGTGCTGAAAAAAAGGAAATCAAAAACCCTGATTCCGGAAGCAGGCACAAACCCGCAACTTCATTTTCTGATTTAATAATTGCATACCCAATAGGAAAATCACTATGAGAGAAGAAATAATCGTCAGCGGGCGGATGAATCCTTTGGTGGATCCACATCTCAATATCTGGCACTGGCAGATCCCGCTCTATCTTTTCCTGGGAGGACTGGCAGCCGGTATCCTGTTTTTTGCCGCGCTTTACTTCCTGAACGGCAGGGAAAAGGAATATCCCGCTGCCGTAAGGCTGGCCCCGTTCCTCACGCCATTCCTGCTGGTCATAGGCCTGCTGGCCCTGTTCATCGACCTGAGGCACAAGATGTTTTTCTGGCAGCTTTATACAAATATAAAATTACAATCCCCGATGTCATGGGGCGCCTGGACGCTGATGGTTATCACGCCGGTTTCGTTCATCTGGTGCGCCCTTCATATCCGCGATCTGTTTCCTGCATGGGACTGGAAGATTGACAGGATAAAGGACCTTGAATCATTTTTTAACCGCAACAAAAAGACCCTTGCCTGGATTATGCTTATCTACGCTGTAATTCTGGGTATTTATACGGGTATCCTGCTTTCCGCCTTTAATGCCAGGCCCCTTTGGAATACCTCGATTCTCGGTCCTTTATTCCTGACTTCCGGATTATCAGCCGGGGCAGCTACAATCCTCATCCTCTCAAAATCGGCTGCCGAAAGAAAGCTGTTTGCTCGGATCGACCTGATCCTGATCGGCATTGAACTATTCCTGATCGTCCACATGTTCATGGGATTTCTGGCCAGCACACAGGTTCAGATTGATGCTGCCCATCTGTTCCTCGGCGGACCTTATACCATGTCATTCTGGATATTTGTAGTGATTATCGGAATGATCCTGCCTGCGGCTCTCGAAATAATGGAATTGAGGAAATTTCATATTCCTTCCTTCCTTCCTGCCCTTCTTGTACTGTTTGGCAGCATCATGCTGCGGTTCATTATTGTACATGCCGGCCAGGTAAGCAGATGGCTTTATTAAAATTCAGAAATAATGATAAAGAATACTAATATGCGTGAATCAACATCCGGAAAGACAAAATACCTGAATCCCTACGTGGGCGGGGTATTACTTGGACTCATCCTCCTGGCTGCCAATTTCGTATCAGGAAGAGGGCTTGGCGCAAGCGGTGCAATTAAAAGCGGCGTGGTAACGGCAGTTACTGCTGTAAATCATTCTGCTGCAGAGAAATCGACTTTTATTAAAGAATACCTTGGAGCCCATGGCAGCAGCCCGATGAAAAACTGGCTCGTATTTGAAATGTTGGGTGTGCTTGTTGGTGGATTCGTTTCAGGAGCCCTGGCAGGCCGCTTAAAGCTGCAGGTAGAACACTCCCCGAAAATTACTTCCAATAAACGGCTTTTCCTGGCTCTTACCGGCGGTATCCTCTTCGGTTTTGGAAGCCAGCTCGGCCGGGGATGTACAAGCGGTTCCGCACTGAGCGGTATGGCGGTGCTATCGCTGGGTGGTTTTGTGACCATGATGGCCATCTTTGGTTCAGCATATGCCCTGGCCTATTTCTTCAGAAAAAACTGGATTTAAATTATTAAATAGCAATATCATGGGACCCTTAATAGTAAATGAAATAATTTCTGAAAACACAAACCTTTTCCTTGCCTTTGTCATCGGCATTGGATTCGGCTTTGTCCTTGAAGCAAGCGGTTTTTCATCAAGCCGTAAACTGGCGGGGGTATTTTACGGATACGACATGGTTGTGCTGAAAGTCTTCTTCACGGGAGCAATCACTGCCATGCTGGGCTTACTGTTTTTCAGCCTCTTTGGATGGGTAGACCTCAACCTTATTTATGTGAATCCTACCTATATTACCTCGGCCATCATTGGCGGTGTGATCATGGGCGCAGGGTTTATCATCGGGGGATATTGCCCCGGCACGAGCTTTTGCGGCTTGTCCATTGGAAAACTCGATGCACTTGTATTCATCATTGGATTATTTATCGGGGTTGGAATTTTTGGCGCCGGGTACAAGAGCTGGGAAGGAATGTACATGGCTAAATTCCTTGGATCTCCCAAGATCAGCACTGTTCTTGGTCTCACGGACGGCGTTTTTGCCCTGATTCTTATCTTCATTGCATTGGGCATGTTCCGGGGCGCAGAATGGGCCGAAAAGAAATTCCCGCGTTCAGAATATTAATAGCTGTCAACAATAAAAAACAAAGAATATGAAACCCTTATATTGGCTCGCCATTATTGTCATCCCCCTGGGAATGATTATTGCAGCTGTTCCCCAGAATACTACGCATCCCTATAAACTCACGGCAGCCGAACTGCTGAATGAGGCCAATACACGAACCCAGTTTATCGCACCTGAAACGGTGGCCGATATGATCGTAAAAAAGGATCCTTCCCTTCAGCTGATCGATGTAAGAAGCCAGGATGAATATGACAAATTCAGCCTTCCCGGGGCAATCAATGTTCCCATCACGGATCTTTTATCGGAAAAAAACCTGGCACAGTTCGACCAGGATGTGAGGATGAATGTTTTTTACGCCAACAGCACGGTAGTTGCCAACGAGGCATGGATGATCATCCGCCAGCTGGGCTATTCCAATATCTATGTTCTGGAGGGCGGATTGAATTACTGGTTCGAGGCCATCCTTAATCCCGGAAAACCGCCATCTACCAGTGCAGATGAGGAATTTGCAAAATATGATTTCAGGAAAAGTGCCGGACAGGCTTTGGGCGGAGGAACCGTAAGCACCATACCTGCCGAAGGAAGTGCTGCACCGTCGCCGAAGCCGGCTATCCGCGCAGTTCCGAAAAAGAAGAGGGCTGCAGGCGGCTGCTAACCGATTCCGTTTCACCGGCCCGTATCCATTCAATTGCGGTGCATAGCTCCTTTATCGCAAAATCGATCTCTTCTTCGGTTGTATAACGCCCCTGGCTGATCCTCACCGTATTATGAAGCAAATCGGTCTTTACACCCATTGCCTGCAATACGTGCGAAGGTTCACGCGTTGATGAGGAGCAGGCGGCACCTGTACTGAATGCCAGCTTGCTGCTTAGAAGGAATAGCAATCGCTCGCTATCCACTCCCTCAATGGACACATTCGTTATATGGGGAAGACGGTTTTCCGGGTCACCGTTCAAATATATTCCCGGTAAGGAGAGCAAAGCCTTCTCAAGCTTATTTCGCCTCCGCACCAGGTCCAGGTTGAGGTCCTTCGGTTCTTCCTCCACTAACCGGGCGGCGTTTCCAAAGCCAACAATACCCGGCACATTCAGTGTGCCTCCCCTGTAACCGCGTTCCTGCTTGCCGCCGCTTATCTGTGCCGTGATCTTCAGGCGCCTGTTCCTGCTGTTTTTATACAATGCACCAACGCCCTTCGGACCATACATCTTATGGGCCGTAAAAGCCATCAGGTCAATGCCGTCTTCCGCCACACGCACAGGGATCTTGCCTACGGCCTGGGTGGCATCGGAAAAGAAGAGGATATCCCGCGAGTGGGCAATGGCTGCAATTTCTTTAACAGGATGGATAACCCCCGTTTCATTATTCGCATACATGGCAGCTATTAGCAGCGTGGATGGCCTGATAGTGCCGTTAAGTTCATCCAGATCGGGCATACCCTGGCCGTTCACTTTAAGAAGGGTAACCAGGCAACCCCGCTCCTGCAGAAGTTTTAATGTTTCCAGAACTGCCTTATGCTCGGTACTCAGGGCAATAACATGAGGGTGAGGGACAGGCGAATTATCAATTATTCCTTTAAGCGCAAGATTGCATGATTCAGTTGCCCCACTTGTAAAAATGATCTCAGCAGGTTTTGAACCAATTAACCGGGCAATACGGCTTCTTGCCCTCTCTGCCGCTTCCTCCGCTTCCCATCCGTACCGGTGAAAATGGCTTGCCGGATTGCCAAAATGCTGGCCGAAAAAAGGGATCATGGATTCAATTACTGCAGAATCACAGGCAGTGGTTGCACTATTATCCAAATAAACCGGCAGCTTCATCCTGTATTTTGTTTAGGAATAAAACAAATCAAAAATTCGATTGTTTACCCGTTAAACATTCTCCTGCTCATGCGTTGTCCCTGCCATTTTCCATTCATCCTGAAAATTAGATAGTTTCTGGATATTAATCTAATAATGATAAAGATGTCCATTCAACTGACAATTAACAACAAGGCATATGATTTTGATGTGGATCCTCAAATGCCGGTGCTTTGGGTGATCCGTGATTATGCCGGATTGAAAGGCACAAAATTCGGGTGCGGCATATCCCAGTGTGGTGCATGTACGATCCATCTCGACGGAGTAGCCGTACGATCCTGCCAATTGCCCGTATCCGCAGTAACGGGAAAAAAAATAACAACAATTGAAGGATTGTCGGAGGACATTGACCATCCCGTGCAACAGGCATGGATAAAAGAACAGGTGCCGCAATGCGGATATTGTCATTCAGGGCAGATAATGACGGCTACCGCTTTCCTGAAACAAAATCCGAAACCCACCGATCTCGAAATTGACACTGCAATGCAGGGCAATATTTGCCGTTGCGGCACTTATAAACGGATCCGGAATGCCATCCATACGGCTTCGGGTATTATGCAAACCACGGATAGTATAAAACCCATTTAATCGTTCCTCATGCAAAACACAACCTCCATTGGCCGGCGCAATTTCCTGCGCCTGACCGGAATTACAGGTGCCGCCTTTATCCTGGGTTTTAAACCGGCAGCATCATCCGGCATTCCGGCCATCCTGAACCTGAGCGGCGAAGCTGACCTGCTTCGGCTGACGCCTTATATCATCATTGAAAAATCGGGACAGATCACCATCATGAATCCAAAACCGGAAATGGGGCAGGGTACCTATCAGTCGGTTCCCGCACTGATCGCCGAAGAACTGGAAGTGCCCCTTGAAAAGGTGATCATAAAACAAACGCAGGGTGAAAAAGAATTTGGCAGACAATCGGCCGGCGGAAGCAGCTCCATAAGGGGAAATTATTCGCAGCTGCGGACGGTGGGTGCCGCTGCCCGGTCTATGCTGATTACAGCGGCAGCCACAGTGTGGAAAGTACCCGAAACGGAATGTCATGCTGAAGATGCCCGTGTTGTGCATAAGCCTTCCGGAAAAAGCCTGGGATATGGGGAACTGGTAGACGCCGCAGCTAAACTGCAGGTGCCGGAAAACCCGCAGCTTAAAGATCCAAAAGACTTCAAAATACTCGGCAAATCGGCCCCCCGGCTTGATATTCCTTTAAAAGTTTCGGGCAGGGCCGTCTTTGGGATCGATGCCGAAGTTCCCGGAATGGTTTATGCCTCTGTGGAGCGATGCCCCGTATTTGGCAGCAAACTGGTAAGCTATGATGCTACGGATGCCATGAAGGTTAAAGGTGTTCTGAAGGTTGTTAAGACAGCACGTGTAGTCGGGAAAAACCGTTATGAAGGCATCGCCGTTGTGGCAGATAATTACTGGTCTGCTTTACAGGGGAGAAAAGCATTGAAGGTTAAATGGGATTACCAGGGAAACGACAAATTCAATTCCAGTCGATTTTGAACAGCATCTCCGCGACCTGTCGAAAGAGGAAGGCATAATTGTGCATAACGGGGGTGACTTTGAAAAGGCCTATGAGAATTCCACCTCCCGGCTTGAGGCATTTTATGAGACCCCTGTTGTTTCCCATTCCCCTATGGAGCCCATGAATTGCCTGGCTTATTGGCGACCCGATGACAAAGTGGAAATATGGGCTTCGTCCCAGGGGGCAACCCTGATTAAACATGAATTATCCACTGTATTAAATATTGCCGAGGACCGTATCATTCCCCATATTATGTTCAATGGCGGCGCTTTTGGGCGCAGACTGAAATCGGACTTTGCCTCTGAGGCGGCCATGATCTCACATTCGGTGGGTAAACCGGTGAAGGTGATCTGGACTCGTGAAGACGATACACGGCTGGGTCCGTTCCGTCCCATGACTTTTTCCGCCATGAAGGGAGCGTTGTCGCCCGATGGAAAAACCGTTGCCTTTCAGCACAAAGTGATCTCGCCCTCTATGTCAGCCACTGTGAATGACTATTATGATAAGACCAAGGCAGATGAATCCATGGTGGAGGGAATCAGCGAACAGAAATATGAGTTCCCCAACATGAAGAATTCATATGTCTTTGCCGACATTCATATTCCAATGTCGGCCTGGCGTGCTGTAACCAGCACTACACTGGCCTTTGCCCATGAATGCTTTATCGATGAACTGGCCATTAAGGCTAAAAAGGATCCGCTGTCCTTCCGGCTTGATCACATGACAAAGGATTCGGACGCAAAACGTGTACTGACCCGTCTGCGCGAATTTTCGGGATGGGAAAAACCACTCCCCGAAGGATGGGGACGCGGCGTGGCACAATATGAGTTCTTTGCGGGACTCGCAGGCCATGTGGTAGAGGTATCCAAACAGCCGGGGAATGCTGTCCGGGTGGAAAAGGTATATTGCGTAATTGACCTGGGAACCGTGGTTAATCCCGATAATACAAACGCCCAGGTGGAAGGAGCTATTGTCATGGGCCTTACGGCTGCTGTCAAAAACGGGATCACTTTTGAAAACGGCATGACAAAACAATCCAACTTTAACAATAACCCTGTTTTACGGATCAATGAAATGCCCAAGGTAGAAGTACTTATCCTGGCTGACGGGGGACCGGTCATCAAGGGGGTTGGTGAACCCGGACTTCCCCCTGTGGCACCTGCCCTGTGCAATGCAATTTTCGATGCTACCGGAACGCGGATCAGACGCTTGCCGGTTGACCTTAAAAACATAACCAACACCTGATGATGAAATATTCCTTTTTATTGTTTATTCTTAGCCTGCCGGGCATTTACAGCATGATTGCGCCCGGCCCGCTGACCCCGTCACAGGATGAAATTACCCAGAGTGTGGAGAGAGGAAAGGAAGTGTATACGGCACAATGCATGAGCTGCCACCAGGCAAACGGAGAAGGACTTTCGGGTGTTTTTCCCCCGCTGGCCGGCTCCGATCATCTGACAAAAGACCAGCATAAATCCATCTCTATTATTCTGAAAGGCCAGGATGAGGAAATCACGGTTAATGGAACGAAGTATTCTGTTCCCATGCAGGCCCTACCTTCACTGACCGATCAGCAGGTTGCGGATGTCTTGAATTATATTGGTCACAGCTGGGGAAACCAGTTCAACACGGTTACACCGGCCCAGGTAAAATTACACCGTAACTGATCAAAAAGTTCCGAAAAGAGCCCATTACACAGCTATTATATGAAAGAGATTTCAGATATACTTACCGAATATGGGAAAATCCGCTCAACCGGCCGCAAAGCTGCACTGGCCACAGTTGTGCGCGTGGAGGGATCTTCTTATCGACAACCGGGCGCCCGGATGCTGATCAGTGACACGGGATCCCTTACCGGCGCCATCAGCGGCGGCTGCCTTGAAGGAGATGCCATGCGCAAAGCGCTTCTTGTAATAGCCCGGAACCAACCGTTACTGGTTACCTACGATACAACCGATGAAGAGGATGCCACCCTGGGGATCGGATCTGGGATGCAGCGGTATCATCCATATTCTGATTGAACCTGTTGACGAAGAAAATCCGGAGAATCCGATCCGTTTGCTTGAAAAGCTGGTTGGCAGGCGGCAAAAAAGCCTCCTGGCTACTTTTTTTACTCTCAGCGAACAACAGGACCTTCAATTCGGATCGTGCCTTTCCTATGCCGAAAACGGCCAGATCACTGGCTCTTTGCCACCGGTGATCCGGAAACAGGAAGCAACATCAACAATGAAACTGGCAATTTCGCGGGGAGAATCCGTCATTCATAATGATATCGGGAATATTCCCGGATTATCCGTATTGATGGATGTAATTAAACCAGCCATGCACCTGGTTATTGCCGGGGCAGGCAATGACATCGTGCCCGTAACCAAAATCGCCGGAGTACTGGGATGGCAGGTAACCGTACTGGATGGAAGGCCTTCCTATGCAACCTGTGCGCGTTTTCCCGATGTCCACCAGGTGCTTGTATCGGATGCTTCAGAAGCCTTACTCAAAATAAATACGGATGAGAATACAGTATTTGTGCTGATGACCCATAACTATAATTATGACCTTGCCCTCCTCCGGCAACTGGTAAATAAAGATTTACCCTATATCGGGGTGCTTGGACCGAAGAAGAAGTTCGCCCGCATGATGGAGGAATTGGCAAACTATTCGGGCCAGGATAATATCCGGATGGATAACCTCTACAGTCCCGTTGGCCTTGAGATAGGAGCTGAAACAGCGGAAGAGATCGCACTTTCGGTAATTGCCGAAATCAAGGCCGTTTTGTCGGGTAAACAGGGTCATTCCCTGAGAAATAAATCCGAATCCATTCACCAGCCACTGCCGGAAACGATGAAACTTGAGGAAATGAAACAAGCTGAATATCCATCGCGATAAAATAAGGTTAACCAGAAGGAAATTATGTTTTTACCCGGAATTGTTATCCTTGCTGCCGGCGCATCATCCCGGCTGGGACAACCAAAACAGCTGCTGGAATTCCAGGGTACCACCCTTATCCGGCACATCACGCAAATCGCTGTCAATGCAGTTGACAAGCCCGTGGTGGTTATGCTCGGCGCCCATTGCAGCCTGGTCCATTCCCAGCTAATCCACCTGCCCGTACATGTTGTATATAATCCCGACTGGTCACAGGGTATGACATCTTCCCTCCGGAAGGGACTTATGGCGTTGCTGTATTTTTCACCCGACACCGATGGTGTCATATTTGCGGTTTGCGACCAACCCTATATTACCCCTGATCTGTTCCTTGAAATGATCGCCACGGCCCGCAAATCCCACAAACCAATCGTGGCATGCTTTTATAATAATATTCTGGGCACTCCCGTTTTATTCAAAAAGGAATTTTTTGATGATTTGCTGGTATTGAAAGATAATGAGGGCGCCAGGCAATTATTGCAAACTCATCCTGAATCCGTTGAAGCCGTGCCCTTCCCCCTGGGAAATTTCGATGTAGATACGATGCAGGACTATGCCGCCCTGCAAAACAAGCTGATGTAAATGCTGAAAGATACTTTTAACCGCGTTCATGATTATTTACGGATATCCATTACAGATAACTGCAACCTGCGCTGCTTTTACTGTATGCCGGAAGAAAACTATATTCACACGCCATCATCCAGAATGATGCAGGCCGGAGAAATTGAAAAGCTGGCCCGGATATTTGTGGATCTGGGTGTGAAGAAAATCAGGCTTACGGGCGGAGAACCCTTATTGCGCAGTGATGCCGGAAGAATCATAACCGACCTGGCAAAAATGAAGGTTAACCTTACCCTTACAACCAACGGCACCCGGTTACCGGAATACCTTGATTTATTAAAGGACTCGGGGGTAAAGTCGATCAACATTTCCCTGGATACCCTGAGGCCAGAAACTTTTAACCTGATCACCCGCCGCAATCAGCATTCCCGGGTGCTGGATTATATATACCTGGCCCTTGACCAGGGCATGCGGATAAAAATTAATGTAGTTGTCATGAACGGGGTCAACGACAGTGAAATCAATGATTTCGTCCGCTGGACAAGGGAAGTTCCTGTTCATGTGCGGTTTATCGAGTTCATGCCCTTCAGCGGCAACCGATGGACAAGCAACAAGGTAATTACATGGCAGCAAATGCTATCCCGGATACAGCAGGAATTCAATTACGTGCCCCTTCCCGGTAAAGTGCATGATACAGATAAAAAGTACAGCATCGCCGGGCATGCCGGTACTTTTGCCGTTATCAGTCCCATGAGCGCTCCTTTTTGCGGTGATTGTAACCGGTTGAGACTTACTTCGGACGGCAAAATGAAAAACTGCCTGTTTTCAACCGGCGAAACCGATCTGCTTACCCCATTAAGAAAAGGCGAGGATATTACCGCCCTCATCCATGAATCGGTTCACAGCAAGCATGAAAAACTGGGTGGACAATTCACAGGGGAATACAGCCTGGTGAATTCGGTTGAACTGAAGAACCGAACCATGATCTCTATTGGCGGTTAACCAATCCCGATCTAAACCGAAAAAAAATGGAAATTCTGACATTTGGAAGGCTTACAGAGATAATGGAAAACTCCCGGATTACAATGGAGGGTATCGAAAACACGGATCAATTAAGAAAAAAACTGATCTTCCTTTATCCCGACCTGTCCAACATTGAATATGCCATCGCTATTAATAATCAGATTGTTAGGGGAAACCATCCCGTGCAAAAGGAAGACATTGTTGCGCTCCTTCCCCCGTTTTCAGGAGGTTAAGAGATGAATGAATTCATTCCGTATAACCGGTATCGCCAGCAGATGATCCTGCCCGGGTTTGGCGAAGCAGCCCAGCTGAAGTTAAAAAAAGCCAGGATATTTGTGGCCGGTGCCGGCGGTTTGGGATGCGCAGCTTTGCAATACCTGGCTGCAGCCGGTGCAGGTACTCTCGGGATTGCAGATGACGACGTCGTACAGCCCGGAAATCTCCACCGTCAGATATTGTATACAATGCAGGATGTGGGTGGTTTAAAAGCGGATGCCGCCGCGGCATGGCTTAAGAGGTTGAATCCCGAAACCACAATCCATGTTTATCCGGTCCGGCTCAATTCCGGTAATATTTCCGACATTATTGCGGATTACGATTTCATTCTGGATGGAACGGATAACCGTGAAACGAAGTATCTCATCAATGATGCATGTGTTTCAGCCGGCAAACCTTTGATAATGGCTGCCATTTCTCAATTTGAAGGCCAGCTGGCCATATTCAACTATCCGCCGGGTTCTCAAAACGCTGTTAATTACAGGGATGTTTTTCCCGACGCACAACCTGAAGACCTTTCCTGTGAAGCAACCGGAGTGCTGGGGGTATTGCCGGGCATTATGGGATGCATGCAATGCAATGAGGCTATCAAGCTCATCACAGGAACCGGCAGGCCGTTGATAAACCGGCTGCTGGTTTTCAATGCGCTTACAAGCCAGGTGAATGAATTTTCAATATCTCCGGCCGTTAAAAAGGAAGAATCAAAGCCGGTTTTTAAACCCCTCCCTGAATCGCTGGAAATAAAACCCGATGAATTTACCGAATTGATCAATCACAACAATATCATGGTGATTGATGTGCGTGAAAGTGACCACAGGATGTCCCCGGCAGAATTTCAACATGTTCAGATCCCGCTTTCCGTATTGCATGAAAATTTACAGGTTGTTACGGGAGATGTAATAATTACTTTTTGCGAAAGGGGGATACTGAGTCTGCACGCAGCCCGCATGCTTAAAGCAGCCTTCGGGCCGGAAAGGAAAATATACAGCCTTCAAAAAGGAATTACCCACTGGATTTTAAACAGGAATAAAGAATATGAATAACGAAAAAGTCAACAGTATTTTTATCCGGGGACCTGTTTCAGGCGAATTCATCGCTGAAGTTATACATCAATACGGGATGAATTCCGCTGTCGGAGCTCACAGCCTTTTTCTTGGACAGGTTCGCGGCGATGAAACCGAAGGTTCGCGCGTGGCTTCCATCGATTATACGACCCATACCGAAATGGCGCTTGAGAAATTTCATGAAATTCAGGCATCCCTGTTTGAAAAATACCGGCTGACCGGTTTAAATATTTACCACAGCTTAGGCGAGGTAAAGACCGGGGAGATATGCCTTTTTATACTGGCTACATCAATGCACAGGTCAGAAGCTATTTCGGCATGCAGCGAAGCGGTGGAGCTGGTTAAAACTGAACTTCCGGTTTGGGGAAAACTTATTTTAGAGAATGCTACCGTTCAGTGGAAAGAAAATAATTAGTTTTGCAGCATGACAAATGAATTCGACCTGAAAGCCCGGGAATGGGATAAAAACCAGATGCACATCGAGCGCGCAGCTGCCATTGCACGATCAATTGAAAAAATAATTCCGCTGAAAAAAAGCATGAAAGCGCTGGAATTTGGTGCCGGGACCGGTCTCCTCAGCTTTTTGCTTTCCAACAGGCTGGGAGAAATCACACTGATGGATAATTCAACTGAAATGATCAACGTGGTGAAAGGGAAGATAAGCGGACAGGAGATGGACCATATGAAACCCGTGCTGATCAACCTGGAACAGGAGAATTACCCCGCACAGTTCGATATAATTTTCAGCCAGATGGTTATGCACCATGTAAATGATGTTTCCGGTATTCTCAAAAAATTTTACCGGATGCTGAATCCGGATGGATACCTGGCCATTGCCGACCTGTATCGGGAAGATGGATCCTTTCACGGCGAAGGATTCACCGGCCACAAGGGTTTTGACCCCGACCTTCTTGCAAAAGAGATGGGGGATTATGGATTCAGAAATATCTCCCACAGCACCTGTTTTGAAATTGAAAAAGTTACAGAAGAGGGCTCGGTGCATACTTTTCCGGTGTTTTTGATTGTGGGGAAGAAATCGTTGTAGAGACAAGGCAATGCCTTGTCTGTACGATATACAGTACATTTATTAGAATTCACAGAGGCCGCGCCAGCAGTCACCTGTCACCTGTCACCAGTCACTTTTTTTCAAATCTCCAAATCTTCAAATAAATGAATTCCCGGCAACTCACTGAAATCATCCGTAACTTTTGCCTGCAAAATGCCAGTGAAGCCAATGTGATCAAGTATAGTTATTATTTTAAAAGCGGCTACGATGCTTACGGCCTGTCGCAACCTACCATGGATGCCGGGACAAAAGAAATGCTGAAAATACCCGGTATTGATTTAAATGCAGTTATGGAGGCGGCTCCGGAATTGATGAAAAGCGGTAAATACGAGGAAACCGGAATGACCCTCCTGCTGGTCCGGGGTTTGCATAAACAATTTACCAGGGATATCTTTGACAGGCTGTCAGGTTGGTATGAGACAGGCATCCGCAACTGGGCACATGCCGATACATTGGGAATGACCATACTGCCGCTGTTTTTGAAAAAGGATATCATAAAAAGGGAGGATTTCAGTGCCTGGCTGAAATCGGAGTACAAATTCAAGCGCAGGTCTGTACCTGTGACTCTGATCAAATCCCTAAAAACACACCCGGATTATCCTGCCCTCTTCGCTTTTTTGGAATCCCTGATGGAAGACCCTGAAAGGGAAGTACACCAGGGAATGGGATGGTTTTTGCGCGAAGCATGGAAAAAAGATGCCCCTGCTGCCGAAACCTTCCTTCTGAAGTGGAAAAATACCGCACCGCGGTTGATCATTCAGTATGCAACAGAAAAAATGACAGCGGAGCAAAAACTGAAATTTAAAAAAGAGAAAAATCATGCAAAATAATCCCGACAAGCAATACAACCGGGGTATTCTGCTCGCCGTCATCATGATTTCCTCCTTCTTTAATCCCTTTATGAGTGCCGCGGTAAATATTGCGCTTCCCCGCATCAGCGAGGAATTTTCAATGAATGCCGTTGCCCTTAGCTGGATCGCCATGGCTTTTCTGCTATCCTCCGCTGTGCTTCTGGTTCCGTTCGGCAAACTGGCGGATATAATGGGAAGAAAGAGAATGCTTCTCGCCGGGAACATCCTGTTTACCGTATTTACACTTGCCTGTGCACTTTCCGTATCGGGAAAGATGCTGGTCATTGCCCGGTTATTGCAGGGCGTGGGAAGCGCCATGATCCTGAGTTCAGGCATGGCTCTTATTATTTCAGCTTTCCCGGCAGAGAAAAGGGGTCGTATAATTGGACTGAATACATCCGCTACCTATATCGGGCTTTCTGCCGCTCCCCTGCTGGGAGGATTTATGACCCAGCATTATGGCTGGCACAGTTTGTTTTATATCAATGCGATTGCCGGATGCCTTATCATCATTGGAATTATGTATGGGGTGAAAGCGGAATGGGCTGAAGCCAAAAACGATCCCTTTGACTGGAAAGGTTCGCTGGTTTATATGGTTGCGATGACATCGCTGATGTACGGGTTTTCAAAAATTCCGGGAAACGTGGGTACGGTTCTTACTGTTTTCGGGGTGACCGGATTGATCTTTTTTGTTCTCCTCGAAATAAAGATACAAGTGCCTGTATTGAACATCAGCCTTTTCAGGGATAACAAAATATTTGCCTTTTCAAACCTGGCAGCCCTCATCAACTATGCCGCCACCTTTGCCATCACCTTCGTTCTGAGCCTGTATCTGCAAAAAGTAAAGGGCCTTTCTCCCGTGGAAGCGGGAATGATCCTGGTTACACAGCCGGTGTTGATGGCTATTGTGGCCTCCATATCCGGGAGAATGTCGGATCGCATCGATTCCAGGATCCTTTCCTCGCTGGGTATGGGAATCATATCCCTGGGACTGATCCTGCTTATCTTTCTTACAACGGATACTTCCCGGTTGTATCTTATTGGCACCCTGGCCATGCTTGGATTGGGCTTCGGCTTGTTTTCCTCACCCAATACGCACGCTGTAATGAGTTCCGTGAATAAGAAGTTCCTGGGCACGGCATCCGCCACGCTGGGTACAATGCGTCTCACCGGCATGATGTTCAGCATGGCTATTGCGGCCATGTCAATTCACCTGTTCATTGGGGAAGCGCCGATTGATGCATCCAGCATCCCGGGTTTCATGAACAGTGTAAAAGCAATCTTCACCGTCTTCACTCTCCTGTGCATCGCCGGTGTTTTTGCGTCTCTCGCAAGAGGTAAAAAAATCGTTGAACGTTCAGCTTAGGCTCCGCCTAAGCTGAACCGCAGTGCACGTTCAGCTTAGGCTCTGCCTAAGCTGAACCTATGTTACCAGGCTCCGCCTGCCTAAAATTTACAGTTCTTATCAGGCAAAGCCTGGTGCCATACTTACGGCTTAGGCGGAGCCTAAGCCGAACCGCAGTGAACGTTCAGCTTAGGCTCTGCCTAAGCTGAACCTATGTTACCAGGCTCCGCCTGCCTCCTCAAATCTAATCCCGCGTCTTCCACCTGAAATCAATCCTGATTACATCCAGCAATCCATCAAGATCAGCATAATTCCTGGCACTTGAATAAAGATATTCTTCAGGTTGCAGGACAATTCCGGCCCTTACCGGATTATTATGTATGTAGTTTATTTTCTGTTCAATAAATTTCTGACTATGCAAATGTTCAGCATGGTTCTCATGTGTCCAGATCTGGTTCGTTTGTTTATTTTTAAATTTGCCATGATATTCAAATACCATTTTCATCCATTCTCTTCGGCTTTCTGAATTGATTAACAGCTCATTCATTATTCTTTTACACGTGTAACTCTTAAAATCACGGACAACATCACCCAGCGCTTTGCCATCGCTTTGAGCTACCAGGTGAACATGATTTGACATGATGACATAAGCGAATAAATTTAGCGACTTGTTTTCCTGGCAATATTTTAAGCTTTCAATAACAATATCCCGATAAACTTTCCGGGTGAAAATATCCACCCATCCAACTATTTGAAATGTCAGGAAATAGATGCCGTCACCGTCAATTTTATAACCAGTGGACATACTGAAAATATTTATATTAAACCTAACGTTCACTAGACGTTCAGCTTAGGCTCCGCCTAAGCTGAACCTATGTTACAAGGCTCCGCCTGCCTAAAATTTACAGTTCTTATCAGGCAAAGCCTGGTGCCATATTTACGGCTTAGGCAGAGCCTAAGCCGAACCGCAGTGCCATACTTACGGCTTAGGCGCAGCCTAAGCCGAACTCCTAAGCCGAACTTCAGATATACAAAAACCGCTTAATACTTCGCTTCGGCGTTTTGGCAAATTCCTCGGGGTGAAGCTCAAACCGGGATATGGCCATGTAGGCAGGAATACTGGCATTCACCTCTTTCCTGTGCTGTTCAAGGATGCGTAGCAGGTCCTCTTTCAATATATGATTTGCGGTTATAACGTCATTATCGGGATAAATCAGCGCGATCAGCTTTTCATCGCGATGAACAACCAGCGATTCTGCAACACAAAATTTGTTGTTGATGGTTGCTTCAATTTCCTCGGGGTAAATATTTTTGCCGTTCGATCCGAGGATCAGGCTTTTGCACCTTCCCTTGATGTAAATAAAGCCGTCTTTGTCAATCAGTCCAAGGTCGCCCGTATGCAGCCATCCCTCCCCATCAATGATCTCTGCGGTTGCTTCGGGGTTTTTATAATAACCCGTCATGGCGTTTTCTCCGCGAAGTACAATTTCACCCACTATCCGGTGCGGCTCAGGGGAATCAATTTTAACTTCCAGCGTATCCACCGCCCTGCCGGATGCCGCCAGGGGATTGATCTTCCAGGAAGCGTAACTGATCAGGGGTCCGCATTCCGTCATCCCATAACCTACCGCGAAAGGTAGTCCGATTTTCTTGAAGAAGGTTTCTGCTTCCAGGTTGAAAGCAGCTCCGCCAATCACAATCTCTTCGAAATTACCACCGAAAACGTCCATCAGGCTTTTTCGGATCTTTTTATGGATCATACGGTTCAAAAGCGGAACGTGAAGCATAAATCCTACCGGGAATTTCGAAATGGAAGGCAGGATGCGCGTCTTGTATATTTTCTCAATAACAAGGGGTACCGAGAGGATAAGCCGGGGCTTAATCTCCTGGAATGCCTGGATCACTATCTGCGGAGAGGGCGTTTTGGTGAGGATTGTAATGTTGCAGCCGATTGAAAAGGGAAACAAAAATTCAAAGGCACAGCCATAAGAATGGGCGAGGGGCAAAAACGAAACTATGGGATCGCCCGATTTTAAGGGCATATTATGCTGTGCATACCGCACATTGGCAGCAAGGCTGTTGTGCTGCAACATCACCCCTTTTGAAAACCCTGTGGTTCCTGAGGTATAGCTGATGACGGCGAGCTCATCATTGCCTGTGTCAGGAAGGGTGAACTTATCCGCTACCAGCCCAACGGGATATTGTTTTACAAACTCCGCATCAAGGATTTCCATTACCGCTGAGAACTTGTCGGATCCGGCATGCAATGTTTCGAAGGAATTAAGTGAGATGATACCCACCAGGGCCGGCATCCGCCAGGGGTCCAGGGACTGGTAAATTGCTTCGCTGCTGAACAATAATACGGAATCGGAATGGTTAATAATGGACTGAATATCATCCGGCTTAAAATCGGGCAATATCGGTACGATCACTGCGCCATATGAAACCGCCGAAAGATAAATACAGCACCATCTTGCCGAATTCTTGCCTACCAGTGCAATTTTATCCCCTTTGTTGATCCCCAGTTTGTTAAACAGCAAATGAAATTTCAGAATAAAATTTCCAACTTCAGCGTAGTTAAGCTTTTCACCATTATAATCCGAAAGTGCGGGAAGGTTCCAGTTTTTCTTGATGCTTTTTTCAACATAATCGACAAACTGTTCGGGTATCATGACTGGTTGTTTTTAGTACGGAAATATAGTGATTTTATCGGAAAAACATCCCAAAAGATTTGGGAAACCGGCATAGGCTCCGCCTATGCCGGTCAGTATATGCTGTCCGTTGCTACCAACTATCCGTTCTGAAAGGAGAGGCGGGGAGACCCTCTTTATTGTACAAATTTGCATCGTCGGGATTGTCTGCCCATGCATAACGCACAGCAACAGGGTTCTTAACCTGGTCTGAGGAAACAATCACCTTATTGCCGGGTGTAATCCTGGCTGTTGCCCAAACAAATTTTTTGTCGGCACCTGCTATCATAAATGACTTGAGGTATCCGTACTTATCCTTTACCATCAATCCCGACCCGGTATTATTGAAATCGATAGTTATGCTGTTTCCGTCAATTTCCATCGATTTATATATCGGCCCCGAATAAACAACATCTTCTCCATAGGCAACCTTGCGGGCGGCCAGCGATAACCGGTATCCCACGTTATCCTTATCTTTTGGATGTATATCCTTTGCTTCTCCGATATCAATAATCACTGCCATCCCTGTTTTGGGAAGTGAAAGGGTCATTGTCTGCGCTTCTCTCAGTCCCGCCCAGCTGCTTTCCCTGGGCTCATCAACAGGCTCCATGTAGTTTGCCAGTTGCACGAAAAGGAAGGTAAAATCGCCAATCTTCCACTTGTTACGCCAGTCATTGATCATAGCCGGAAACAAGCTTCTGTACTTTTCATAATTCGCTGCATTATTCTCTCCCTGGTACCAGATCACACCTTTGATGGGGAAGTTGATCAGCGGATTGATCATGCCGTTGTAAAGCAAAGAAGGATAACTGTTAGGTCCGGATGCACTGCGCGGTGATGGCAGGTCGAGTCCAACCTTGTATAGCCAGTTGCCGGCAACAGACATCGGGTTGCCGTTCACTTCAAGCTTCATCTGGCTTGCGTCTCCGTTTACGCCACCGCCGCCACCGGTATCGATCACCTTAATGGCAATCAGGTTTTTTCCTTCCTTTAATATGCCCGGTTTAATCGTATATTCCCGGGGCAGGTTGTAACGGTCCGTTGTTTCACCTACCCGGGTTCCGTTCACAAAAGTGATGTCGCTGTCGTCAATCGGTCCGAGGCTAAGCCTGGCTTCTTTTCCAGCATCTGCCGCAGCAATCACTATTTCCTTTTTAAACCATACAACACCATCCAGGGTTGTCAGGCCGGCACCTTCCCATGCCTGGGGAAGCTTCATTTCCTTCCATCCGTCGGAATTTGATTCGGGCATATACCACTTTTCCAGGATGCCCGGATCTTCCTGGTCAATTTTATTCTGCCATTCCTGCTGCAGCTTTTCAGCTTGCCTGCTCAGCTCTTCCAGGTTGGCGGATTTCATTGTTTCAATCACGGACGTATAATCCTTATCGGCATACATGGTTTCAAGACTTGTCCATGTTTCAATATCCGTTCCTCCCCAGTTGCTGTTGATAAGTCCGATCGGAACGCCAATGTGTTTATTCAGATCCACACCGAAATAATACCCGACAGCAGAAAATACGGCAGCGCTTTTCTCATTGCAAAATTCCCATTTTGCTTCATCGGTATTCTGCAGGGGTTTGCTGCTGATCTTTTTGGGAACATAGAACAACCTTATCTGGCTGTTTTCGACGGAAGCCCGGTCGGTTCCCCAGTGCCGCGACTGGGAAAGCGGAAATTCCATGTTGCTCTGCCCGCTGCATACCCAAACATCACCGGCCAGAATATTCTTCAACACGATGGTGTTTTTTCCTTTAATAGTAATGTCAAAGGGGCCGCCGGCTGCCAGGGGGCTGAGTTTTACCTTCCATTCCCCTTTCGGACCGGTTTTGACGGAAACTTTCTGATTGAAAACAGTGACGGTTACTTTTTCGCCGGGCTCTGCCCAGCCCCATATGTTGACCGGAATGTCACGCTGCAATACCATATTGTCCGAAAGGATATAGGGCAGGGTCACCCCGGCATGAATTCCGCCGGCCTGTATGAGGAAAAATAACATGGCGGTTATTAACAGATGCCATGTGTTTCCGTTTTTACCTGGATTATGCATAATTTTTGTTGATTTGTTGATTTAAAAATTCAAACACTGAAATTAGTAAATTTTATTGTTTGGGACGCATAGCCTGGTAGGCAACATGCTGCATATAGGAATCGAGTATGATCATAGCCGTGAATGCCTCAACCACAGGCCACATCCGTGCAACAATAGTCGGATCTCGACGGGTGACTGCGGCAAGTTCCGTATTTTCCAGGCTAACCTTGTCAATCGTATGCTGAGGCTTCGCAATGGTGGGAGTTGGCTTAACCGTAACCCGGGCTACAATATCCTGTCCGGTTGTCAGGCCCCCGGTGATTCCCCCGGCGTTGTTGGAATCAAAAACAACCTTGCCATCCTTTACCCGCATGGCGTCATTGCATTGCGAACCGGTCATTCTCGATGCTTCCACCCCACAGCCGATTTCCACCGCTTTTACAGTGCCAATGCTCATAAGTCGTCCCAGTTCTCCATCCAGCTTGTTGAATACGGGTTCGCCCATGCCGGCAGGAATGCCTGTGACAACTACTTCCACAATGCCGCCCGAAGAATCGCCTTCACGCATTACCCGAAGGATCTCGTCGTACATGGCATCGGCAACCTCTGCATCGGGACAAAACAATTTGGGATTAATTCCATATTTGTCCCTTACATCCTGTTCCTTATATACCGGCTTTCTGATATCGGGAATTCGCTTTTCAAGGTCGGCCAGCATGGCTGCCCTTTCAAAGAACCGCATCGAAGGGCTCATCCGGCCTGAAGCGAACAAATCGAGGTATATCGGATCGTATTGTTTCCGAACTTCGCGGTATGCCGCCGCCTTTCTTTTTATTTCTTCCACCGGCATATCCTTCATGCGAATTCCCGCCGCTTCCCTGATAAACGAAACTACCTCAATACCGTGATCCTTCAGGATTTTCTTTGCAATACATCCTGCAGCAACTATGGTAGAAGTATAGCGTCCGCTGAAGAATCCCGCCCCGATGGAATCATCCCAGGAACCATATTTCATGAAGGATGCATAGGAGGCATGACCCGGCCGGGGAGTCCGGTTAGTTGACTGGTATTGTGCAATATGCTCCAGGTGGCGGTCCACATTGGGAATGAGAATAACCATCGGTGTGCCGTTCGAATAACCGGCATTTGTAAAACCGGGCATTGTATCGGCTGCATTCACCCCGCTGAAAATAATGGGTACATCCGCTTCACGGCGGGGAGAAGTGAGTTCCCCCTGCCCCGGCTTACGCAGCATGAGCTCCACATAAATCTCTTCTTCCGTGAAATAATATCCGGGCGGAATACCTTGAATATTAATCGATAATCCTTCCTGGTAAGATCCTCCGGCCACGGTGACCTTGAATAAATTCCCGTATGTACATCCAAGCATAATGAAAGAATATAAAGTTAAAATTGTATGTATACAAATTAATCAACAAGCTCCAGATTACCTCCTAAAATTTTCATGTCGGCAAGAAAGGAAGGATAAGTTACGCTGGCAGATTCCGCCGTATCAACAGTGGTTACACCCCGGGCTGCCAAACCGGCAATGGCCATTGCCATTACCATCCGGTGATCCTCATACCCGTGCACATCGCAACCGGTGAGCTGACTTTGATGAATAACAATGCCATCATCCAGTTCTTCAAGATTGGCTCCCATTTTTCGTAATTCCTTCACCGACGCGGCTATGCGGTCACATTCTTTCAGCCGTGCTTGCGGAACATTCAGAAGCCGGGTGGTGCCGGATGCAAAACAGGCCGCGACAGCCATGGCAGGCAGCGCATCGGGAGTAGCATTCATATCGATATCAATGCCATGCATAGGTCCTCCTGAAACCCATACGCCCTCCGGTGTGTGTTTCACCCGTATGCCCATATTTTCAAAATAGGTAAATACATCCTTGTCCCCCTGATGGTCGTTGAAATCGAGACCCCGGATCAGCACTTCGGAACCCGTAATAGCCGCTGCACACAGCGGAAAGGTGGCGGATGAAAAATCTGCCGGTATGGATCGCTCAAAGGCGTTATATTTTTGCCCCCCATAGATCCTGAACCAGTCCAGCCCCCTCTGTTCAAAACGGATACCCATTTTGCGGAGCCAGTCGAGGGTAATTTCAACATACGGTCTCTCGTTCAGGTTGTCGACTGTAATCTCTGTGTCGCCAGGGGCAAGGGGACAGGCGATGAGAAGGGCAGTAAGAAACTGTGAGCTGATTCCGTTTACCCTCGTTTTTCCGCCGGTTAATGGCCCGGAAATTGTAAACGGGCATTTCCCCCCGGTGGATGCGATTACCTGTAAGCCCAGATTTTCAAGGGCTGCGAGCAGAGGCATCATGGGCCGCTGCCGGATGGAATTATCCCCGTCAAAAGATATGGGATGGTTGCCCAGGGCGCAAAGAGCGGTAAAAATCCGAAGCGAGGTTCCTGAATTGCCAGTGTCAATGTGAAGGCAGCTTTCACCGGGTTTTCCTCCCACACCGCGAATAACCCATTCATTACCCGTTTCAACCGATGCGCCCATTTCCCGGGCTGCCGCAAGGGCGGATCGGGCATCATCCGAGATCAGGGGATTGCTCAGTATTGAAGTTCCATGGGCCATGGCAGCCATGGCTACTGCCCGGATAGTATGAGATTTTGAAGCAGGAACAACTATTTCTCCCTGCAACCGCGAAGCCATGGATTTTAGTTTCACAGGATCAAATTTTAATCAGTCGCAACGAAGATAATGAATGGGGTGGATGATTGCAAATTGAACCCGCAAGTGGTCAAAATAAGGACATTTGTTCCCCGGCGGCGCCTCCTTCATGCGAGGATGGCTTATCCGGCTTGTTCTTTGGTTTTGATTCAGGCTTAATCTCCGGTTTTTTCTCCGGCATAATTTCCGGCTTTTTCTCCGGCATAATTTCCGGCTTTTTCTCCGGCATTATCTCTGGTTTTTTCTCCGGCATTACCTCCGGCTTTTTCCCGGGTTTGATCTCCGGATTAGCTCCCGGCTTTTTCCCGGGGATCCCGGGTTTGATCTCCGGCTTTTTTTCGGGTTTGATCTCCGGTTTTATTTCCGTTTTGATCTCCGGTTTTATTTCAGGTTTTATTTCCGGTTTGACTTCGGGTATTTCAGGGATCTCCGGAACTTCCGGGCTGATCTCCTGTTCTGCACCCGAATTGACTTCCGGCTGTGCCTGCAAATCTATTTCCGGTTCGGATTCCGATCCGGGCGTACCATCCGTTTCAGGAGTGACCGGCATGTCCTCTTTAAAGCGCACGGGTTTCAATTCCGCGACAGAGGCAACTTCCAGCACGGTAAGTCTTTTTCCCTTTGCCTTATAGCTTTTTTCCGATATAAAGTCGGCCGCCTCAATCACTTCCGGATCCCGTTTTTTGTGTTTCCCGCCAAACTTAATTTCAATCCGTGGAAAATCGTTTTCCGAAAGCAAGGTAAACTTCGATTTAGAATGTTCCTCAAAATATCTGACTGGCTTTTCTGTCACTTCTGCCTGGAATCGCTTGATATAATAATATTTTTGCTCGCCGTCAAAATATACAACAGTAAACACCCTGTCCTGTTCATACTTCCGGATCAATATCAAGTCTTCTTCGAAATGGGCAGTCAGTTCGTGCCCCGAGAGCCTCATTTCTCCTGATCGCGTCATAACAAGGATCTTATCACTGGGCGAGAAATTACCGAGAAATTTTCCTTTTCCATCCAGGTTAAGCCTTTGCACGGTCTCATCCCACCAGATTTTTTTGCCGCCCAGGGTGGAACTTCCTTTTTCCTTCAGCTCGATCTTATGTACAGGATACTTTGTGAGTATGTTGCCAATGGATGATCTTCCCTTGATCTCAAGATTGCTGAAACTGGCGTCAAAAACGAGATGCTTTACCCTTGGCCTTGGCTTGAGGGTAACCCGCACTCTTTCAGCCTCCCCGTTTGGATTAACGGACAGATACAGCAACCTTGATCCGGCTTCCTTCCGGGTGAGAGTATATTCCTTTCCCCGTGTAAGCCCGGTAATTGCACAGCGTTTATAATAGGCCGGACCAGCCAGTCCATCCCGGTAGATTATATTGTATATCGTACGCTCGTCATTCTTTTTGAATACACCCGCATACTCAATATCCTTACCCACAAATTGTTTTTCGCTTACTTTATTTATCAGGAATTTTCCATCTTTCCGGATAATGATGAATTCATCAATATCCGAGCAATCACTGATGTACTCATCTTTCTTCAATCCTGTGCCTATAAATCCTTCTGCCCGGTTAATATAAAGCTTTTCATTCGCCACGGCCACCTCGGCTGCAGTAATCGTATCAAAATTCCGGATTTCCGTCCTGCGTTCCCGTCCCGTCCCGTATTTCTTTTTGATCTGCCGGTAATAATTTACCGCGTAGATAATGATATTTTCGAGGTTGTTTTTTACCACCTCCATTTCAGCTTCTATTTGACGGATATATTCATCGGCTTTGAACGCGCTGAATTTCGAGATCCGTTTGATGGGAATGTTCGACAGTCTCACCAGGTCATCCCGGTTCACTTCCCGTCGCAGCAATTTTTTGTACGGTATAAGTCCCTGGTCGATGACTTCCAGTATGGCCTCCTCAGTTTTGCTTTCCTTAATGGGCTCATAGAGCTCGTTTTCTATAAATATCTTTTCAAGCGAGGCATAATGCCAGAATTCTCCCAGTTCATCCAGCCGGATCTGCAATTCAAGTTTAAGAAGGGTAACCGTGTTTTCGGTAGCCAGGCGAAGCATTTCACTTACCCCGATGAAAACGGGCTTGTTTTCGCGGATGATGCAAACATTGGGTGAAACCGGTATTTCGCAATCGGTAAATGCGTACAAAGCGTCGATAGTAACGTCGGGATCGATCCCGGGCATCAGGTGGATAACGATTTCCACATGCCCTGCCGTATTGTCATCGATCTTTCGGATCTTTATCTTGCCTTTTTCGTTGGCTTTCAGGATGGATTCAATCAATGAGGTGGTAGTCTGGCCAAAAGGGAGTTCCGTAATGATAATCGACTTCCGGTCCACTCTGCTGATCTTCGCCCTTATTTTTACCTGTCCCCCGCGCAAACCGTCGTTGTACCGGGCAACATCGATGGACCCGCCGGTTGGAAAATCAGGATAAATTTCATACGGTTTCCCCTGCAAACAGGAAATTGACGCATCGATCAGCTCAATAAAATTATGCGGCAATATTTTTGATGCCAGTCCCACCGCTATTCCCTCAACTCCCTGCGCCAGCAGGAGGGGAAATTTAACCGGCAGCGTAACCGGCTCGCGGTTACGCCCGTCATAGGATAGCTTCCAGTTGGTAGTGCGGTGATTAAAAACAACTTCCTGGGCAAATTTGGAAAGCCGGGCCTCGATATACCGCGGTGCCGCAGCCCCGTCGCCTGTGAGAATGTTCCCCCAGTTTCCCTGGGTATCGATCAGCATATTTTTCTGACCCAACTGCACCAGGGCATCTCCGATGGAGGCATCCCCGTGGGGATGATATTGCATGGTCTGGCCGATTATATTGGCCACCTTGTTATACCTCCCGTCCTCAATCTGCCGCATGGCATGCAGTATTCTCCGCTGTACCGGCTTAAGACCGTCATCGAGATGGGGTACGGCCCTTTCCAGGATCACATAGGAGGCATAATCGAGAAACCAGTCTTTATACTTGCCGGCAAGCTCAGTCACATTCCCTGTGCCGATGTGGTGTTCATCAAGCGCATCCTCAGGATCTGGTTCCGGCGTCAAAGCATTGTATTCCGTGTCAGGCTCCGGAATCAAAGGTGCCTCCCCATCGGTATGTTCATCCTCAATGCTCAAATCCTCAGGATCCATCGGGTTGTTCAAATTATTTTACTGAATGTGCTTCATTACCTGACTTCTTCAACCAGGTCTTCCTCAATCCGGAGATTGTCGATGATAAAATCCTGCCTTTCGGGAGAATTTTTCCCCATAAAGAAAGGAAGAATTTCCTGAATATGCTCTCCTTTTTTTACCCGTACCGGGTCAAGGCGCATATCCTTGCCAATAAAGTGTTTGAATTCTTCGGGAGAAATTTCACCCAATCCTTTGAAACGGGTGATTTCGGGATTGGCACCTACTTTTTTCAGTGCTGCATCTTTCTCTTCCGGGGTATAGCAATAATGAGTGGCTTTTTTATTCCTTACCCTGAACAACGGTGTTTGCAGAATATACAGATGGCCCTGCCGGACAAGTTCAGGAAAAAACTGAAGGAAGAACGTCATCAGCAGCATCCGGATATGCATGCCATCCACATCGGCATCCGTTGCAACAATAATGTTGTTATAGCGCAGGTATTCGTATCCGTCCTCAATGTTCAAGGCCGCCTGCAGCAGGTTGAACTCTTCGTTTTCATACACAATTTTCTTGGTGAGGCCAAAACAATTAAGCGGCTTGCCTTTTAAGCTAAATACAGCCTGTGTGGCTACATCGCGCGTGGTGGTAATGGAACCGCTGGCTGAATCGCCCTCCGTAATAAAAATGGTGGAATCCAGCCGGCGTTCATCGTTATCCGTCAGATGGATCTTGCAATCCCGCAGTTTTTTGTTGTGAAGATTTGATTTTTTCGCTCTTTCCCGGGCCAGTTTTTGTATGCCTGAAATGGCCTTGCGCTCCTTTTCCGATTCGATGATCTTTTTGAGAAGAATATCGGCTGTGTCGGTATGTTTATGGAGGTAATTGTCGAGGTGCTTTTTCAGGAAATCGCCGATGAAATTCCGGATAGAAACCCCTTCCGGAGTCATTTCCTTTGAACCCAGCTTTGTTTTCGTCTGCGATTCAAATACAGGCTCTTCCACTTTCAGGCTAAGCGCCGTAACCATTGAGCTGCGGATATCCGAGGGGTCAAAATCCTTTTTGTAAAAATCACGGATCGTTTTTACAAGCGCCTCCTTGAAGGCTGTCAGATGTGTGCCGCCCTGCGTTGTATGCTGGCCGTTTACAAAAGTGTAATAGATTTCACCGTATTGTGTTCCATGGGTAAGTGCCAGCTCAATGTCTTCATCCTTCAGCTGGATGATGGGATACATGCTGTCTCCGTTTACATTCTCGCGCAACAGGTCAATAAGGCCATCCTTGGAGAAAAAAGGCGTTCCGTTCAGGTAAATGGTCAATCCCGAGTTAAGATAGATATAGTTCTTAATCATAGCCTCCAGGTAATCCTGCAGGTAGGTGAAATTGCCAAACATCTTATGATCGGGCACGAAGGATACAAGAGTACCATTCCTGAAGTCGCCCGCTTCTTCCGGCGCGTCAACCTGCAGGTTGCCCTCGCTGAAGGTTATGGCTTTCACCATGCCTTCGCGAAATGAACGGATCTCAAAGTAAGAGGAGAGTGCATTCACCGCCTTGATTCCCACCCCGTTCAACCCGACTGATTTCTTAAATACCTTGGAATCGTATTTAGCTCCTGTATTCATTCGTGAGGCCACGTCCAACACTTTTCCAAGAGGGATACCCCGCCCGAAATCGCGAACCTGCACGACATCCTCGTTAATTGTAATATCGATCCGGTTGCCAAATCCCATCATAAATTCATCGATGGCATTGTCAAGAACTTCTTTTAACAGGACGTATATGCCATCATCCTGCGAAGAACCATCTCCCAGCTTGCCGATGTACATGCCGGGACGTTTCCGGATGTGTTCTTTCCAGTCGAGCGTACGTATGGTATCTTCGGTGTAGGTAACAGGGGTCATAAATCATCCAGATTTAGCGCAAAAATAAAATAAAGATGCCAGTTACAATTATTTCTTTATTAACATGATGATAACATCAAAGGCAGTAAATACAGGCATCAGCTGAATTTCATGTTATTAACCGGTGCATAAACCCGGTAGCAAATTTAAAGATTGTTGAAAAAAGGCATCCTCATCATTCTTTCTGCCAACGGTAAATCCCTTCGGGATTTGATCCGGGTTTTCAATTGTCTCCGCACAAACAAAATCGTAAATTCTCTTTTCTACCCACAGGCAATCGCTCTCACCTCTCAACTTCTCACTTCTTCATCTCCGACCGCTTCAAGGGTCTGCGACCACTTGAAGGGTCTGTTCTCTCCTTGTCACTCGTCACTGGTCACTCGTCCCTACTTCAGCCACTCCTCTACTTCCTGGGGGCTCAATCCTTTGAGACCGAGCTTGTTTTTCTTATTATATCCGTTCAGATCATTGGCCAGCTTTCCGGCCTTTGCTTCCTTCAGTTTGTCAATAGTTGTAAATCCCAGCTTTTTTAAAACCTCCACCCAAACCTCAGGAATTCCTAATTCCAGGTATTTTTCTTGTCCCTCGTCCCTGGTCCCTTGTCCCTGTTCAGGTTTCATCTGCGGAAAAAGAAGCACATCCTGAATACTGGGCTGACCCGTCATGATCATGGTAAGCCGGTCAATTCCTATACCCAATCCCGATGCCGGCGGCATTCCGTATTCCAATGCACGAAGAAAGTCCTGGTCAATAAACATGGCCTCATTGTCTCCCTTTTCCGAAAGCTTCATCTGTTCCTGGAAACGTTCCCGCTGATCGATCGGATCGTTAAGCTCGGAGTAAGCATTGCACAATTCCTTTGTATTGACGATCAGCTCAAACCGTTCGGTAAGGGCCGGGTTCGACCGGTGTTTTTTGCATAAAGGCGACATTTCAACCGGGTAATCCATGATAAAGGTAGGCTGTAAAAGTTGCTTTTCAACCTTTGAACCAAAAATTTCATCAATCAGCTTTCCTTTTCCCATGGTAGCATCCGTTTCAATCTCCATTTTCCGGCAGGCCGCCCTCAGCTGATCCTCATCCATGCCTGATATGTCTATCCCGGCATACTGCTGTATGGCGTCAGCCATGGTAAGCCGGGCAAATGGCCTCCGAAAGTCAATTTCAGTATCTCCGTAGGGAATTTTCGTTGTGCCATGAAGGTCGAGAGCTACTTTTTCAATCATTTCCTCTACAAAATCCATCATCCACAGGTAATCCTTATAGGCAATATAAATCTCCATTACCGTGAATTCAGGGTTATGCGTCCGGTCCATCCCTTCGTTCCTGAAATCCTTGGAAAATTCATATACCCCTTCATAACCGCCTACCAGCAGCCGTTTCAGGTACAATTCATTGGCGATCCTCAGATACAACGGAATATCAAGCGTATTGTGATGCGTAATAAACGGCCTTGCCGTTGCACCTCCCGGTATCGGCTGCAGAACAGGAGTTTCAACTTCGAGGTAACCACGGGAATTGAACAGTTCCCTCAGGGAATTTAAAATTTTTGCACGTTTAATAAATACGTCTCGAACGCCGGGATTCACCACCAGATCAACATACCTCTGCCTGTATCTGAACTCGGGATCGGTTACGGCATCGTACATAACACCATCCTTTTCCTTTACCACAGGCAGGGGTTTAAGCGATTTTCCCAACAGGACCAGTTCCTTCACATGGATCGAAATTTCTCCCATCTGGGTTATGAACACAAATCCCTTCACCCCGATAAAATCCCCGATATCCAGCAGTTTCTTAAAAACCAGGTTATACAGGGTTTTATCTTCTCCCGCACATAAGTCATCCCTTTTAAGATATAGCTGCACCCGTCCCTTTTCGTCCTGCAATTCAGCAAAGGAAGCGCTGCCCATGATCCTTTTGTTCATCAGCCGTCCGGCTATGCAAACATCAGTGTAATCCACCGACTTATCCGGATTCCCGTTTTCATCCACGGAAAAAGTGTTGATTTGCCGTGTTGTGCAATTAACCGGAAACATTGCTGCCGGGTAAGGATCTATACCAAGTTTCCTTATCTCGGCCAAAGCCTGCCTGCGGATTATTTCCTGTTCGCTCAGTTCGCTGTTGTTCATAGGTTCGCCTGTAATTTGGGACAAATATACTATTTTTGGGCAGGACAATATTATTCCCGGGGTTACATTGTAGAAACATGTATTGCAGAGACAAGGCATGCCTTGTCTCTACGACAGCCGGTTAATTGAAAATACCGTTACGATCCAATTTAATATCTTTGCAAAAAAATTCCCGTGCGATATTTCATCATTGGTTTCAAAAACAGCGGCAAAACCACATTAGGCCGGAAACTGTCCCGTATGCTGAATTTCGGCTTTATTGACCTCGACGAATACATCGAGGAAAAAGAAGGCCTTTCCATTCCCGAGATCTATACCTCCATTGGGGATGAAACCTTTCGCACCCTGGAATGGAAATCGCTGAAGGAACTGGTAAAAAAAGACAACATCGTGGTTTCCACCGGCGGAGGTGTTCCCTGTCATTGCAACAACATGAACCTGATGGAAAAATACGGCGAGGTCATTTACCTAAACGTCAACGATGAAACGCTTGTAAACCGGCTGAAAAGAGCGGTTCACGACAGGCCCATCGTGAAAGGCAAGACCGATGATGAGCTGCGTACATACATAGCGGATCTGCGGAGCCGCTGTGAGCACCATTATAAAAGAGCAAAATACATCGTAGATGGCGAAAACATCAACCTTCCTGCCTTGCTGAAAAGCCTGGTCGACCCTGGTGGGACCGCTTAGAAGGGTAGATCGTCTTTTTCTCCGTTAACGTCATCAGCCGTCAGAGGCTGCAAATCCGTGGGAAGACCAGGATCAGCATACCGTTCACCTCCCTGGGTTTTCTCCTGGAGGCCGGTTTCAATCTTCCATACACGCAGGTCGGTATACCACCGGCCATTAAACTCACGTGATTCAATATTAAAGGAAACCTTAACGGTGTCGTCTGATTTAAATGTCTTCAGTTGCGACACCTTATCGCCCCAGGCCGAAAAACAAACTTTTTTCGGATACTGCTCCTGGGTCTCAACGATAAAATCCTGGCGTGACCATTGACCATTACGCCCTGTACCGGTTTGCTCGGGAAGCACTTGCAGCACTTTCCCGGTTAATTCATGTGCCATTGCCAATTATCTTTTTGATTTTAAATGAAGTTAAAAGTACAATTATTCCGGGACATCTCCACGGGAAAAACCAAATTGGGTGATTTTTCCTGGCTTAGGGAATATCTTGGTAACATTGGGATAATTTAGTATTTTTACATTTTTACTGCCTGTTTCAACCAGGCCTGTCAGGCAGGCCTTAAGGAATGCACTGTTATGAAGAATACCTTTCTGGGAATATCCATTCATAACCGCCGTGAGGGGATCATGTTAACCTTTGCTGCCCTTCAGGCATTTTCCATTGGAGCATTCACGGCCCTTTTCTCCATCGGGGCACATGTGCTTTTCCTGCAGTCATGGGAACCTTCTTATATTCCTCAGGCATTTGTTCTTTCCGGCGTATGGGGCATTATCCTTTTTACATTCTATTCGATATTAACAAACCGGGTAAATATCTCTCTTTTCATGCCGCTTGTATTGCTTACTGCATTTATTTTAAATGCACTCCTCTTCCTTAATTATGATTCTATTGTAAACTACAACATCTCGGGCATACCCATGATGTTCCCCTTTGTACTGGCTATTCCGCTCCCCATACTTATCATGGTTGTTTTTAGAAAGTCCTTGCGCAACCAGTTTTCACCGGAGGAACATCGCAGGCTAAACCCATTTATCCGCACAGCCCAGATGGCAGGCATCATCCTTTCAAGCTACGCCCTTGTGGGTACCCTGTTTTTCTCCTGGGACATACTTCTGATCATGGCATTCAGTGCAGTAAGTATCGGGCTTGCTGTTTTGCTCCAGCTGCCGCTCAGCCTGATTTACAGGTATTCCCCCCGGTTTCAGCCGGTAGCGAAACGTTCGAATCAGCTGCGTTCAAAATTTTATGAATTGTTTTATACCCGCTATACGCTGCTGCTTATGGCTTTTGTCCTGCTTTCAGCCATTACGGGGTTTATCCTGCATTATCATTTCGTGGCTGAAACCCGGATGAACTACCCCAACACGATAGGGCTGGCCAAATTCTTCGGGTTTTTCATGGGAACCATGTTCTTGTTCGTTTATGGAGTGGAAAAATTTCTTGTACGAAAAATACTGTATTCCTATGACTCGCCTTATAGCCTCGTTCTCATTCCGGTTGTACTGATTTTAGCCTCGCTGGCCACGATTGCAATTGACCTTTTATTTGGCACCACCACGCTTGTCGCCCGTTTTTCCTTTGGTTTTATGATGGTAGCCATGTTGAAGACAGGCTATGAAACCACGCTGGAATCAATTGAACTGCCATCCCTCCGGGTTTTGTTCCGAACGGTGGATTTGCGATTCAGCAACGCTTTGATCGCCCGTTTCGAAGGTTCTTTCCGCATGACAGCCCTCCTGATTGCCGGTTTGGTTTTATCGGTTTTGATCTATTTCCACCTCGACAGCAGCCTGTTCCTGAATCTTGTTGTTCTGGCATTAAGCCTTATCTGGCTGCCGGTGAGTATTTTCCTTGTTAAGGGATATCAGAATGCCCTTCGGGAAACCATACGTCGCCTTAAAACCAGTAAAAGGTCGATTGAAGCGGAACTGCTCAATACGGATGAAAAAACGCATCACCTCATTAACAGCCCCAATCCCGCCAAATCGATCAATGCATTATCGCTGGTTGAAAAACTGGAACCCCTTACCCACGAAAAACATCTTTTATCCTTGCTGGGCACTGATTCTCCGGAGGTTAGAAAATACCTGCTTGAACGGATTGAAGAAAATGCCCTGCTGAGTTCGTTTACCCGGCTGAAAGAGTTGCAAGCCCTGCAGCACAAGCATCCGGGAAATCATCTGCCTAAACTGGTCAACCGCTTCGAGTTAAAATTCAGCGTAGGTCTTTCCTACGAATCCATCTGCCGGCTCACGAATTCCAAAATTCTTACCGACCGCATCCTGGCTGCCGAACTGATCGGAAACTCGGGAAACCTTGAATATGGAGATCTTTTGCTATTCCTTCACCGCGATATCGAACCCGAAGTAAAATTTGCAGCTGTAAAAGCTATGGCCCGAATGGCGCACCCCGATCACAGCTATATCCTGATTGGCTATCTCACTACACCGGTATATTACTCGTATGCCTTCGAATCCCTTGTACGAATTGGGGATCCGGCCCTTCCCTACATGGAACAGACATTCCTTATGCCCGATGCGGATAACATCCTGTTGTCGAGAATTGTACGCATATATGGAAAAATTGGCACCCAGTCCGCCATTGATTTCCTCCTTGGAAAAATAGAAAATCAAAACCGCACAATTGTCAGGCAAACTCTTCTGGCCCTGCGGGAAGCAAAATTCCAGGCCACTCCCGCCAACATAAACCGTATTCTGAATGATATTGTGCGCCTGATCAACATGATGTCATGGAATTTTGCTGCCTACACAAGCATTAATAAATCCCCCCGGTTTTCCCTTCTCAGGGAGGCCTTTGAATCAGAAATTGCCGATAATTACAATACCCTGTATCACCTGCTTTCGCTGGCTTATAATCCAACCTCCATCGGCAATATAAAGAACCTGCTCCTTGATGGCAATGACACGGACATTAGTTTTGCCATTGAACTGCTTGACCAAATTGTAAATGAGGAAATCAAACAAGTGTTTTTCCCCATTGTTGAAAATATTTCGATAAAAGACAGGTTTAAACAGCTGCAATATTACTTCCAGGCTGTTCGTGAAGTTCCGGATGAACTGATCAACGATATCATTAACCGCGATTTTAATATGGTTTCGCTGTATGCGAAAAGCTGTGCCCTTTATTCCCTGCCCATCCTCAATAAACAGGAAGCAAGCCAGGAACTGATCGCCAGTGTATTTCATCCTAACCAGCTCATCCGTGAAACGGCTGCCTATGTGATGGAACAAATTGAACCACTGAAGCTGGAATCGGTTTATTCCCGGCTCGACCCGGTATGGGTAAACGAGATCAAGCTGAGTTTGTCGCATTCAGGAAACGGTGTCCCTTACCTGCTGCTTCATCGCATTCGTTTCATCAAGGCCTGCCGCCAGATGAAATCCATTTCGGAGGATATCCTGCTGGAAATATCCAAAGTTTTGGATGTTAATATATTGAAACGCGATGAGGAGTTTCTGATAAAACGTGACGATGTACATTATGCGTTTATGATTATTATTGAAGGAACTGCTCAAATTAAGATTTCTTCAGGTAAAGTATTTACCTTTGATAAAAATGATATAATTTACAGCGACATATTTGTCGAAGATCATACCTTTTCGTTGCGGGCACTTACCGATCTCCGGATGTACAGTCTGGAACAGGAAGCGCTTAATTCGCTGATGTTTGATTACATCGATTTAAGGAATGCCATACTCGATATAGTAGAAGAGGCTTAAGACCAGGAAATGAAATTTGAACACGACATATTTATCAGTTATGCCCTGGCTGCAGGCTCGGAGAAGAATGCCACTTCGGAATGGTCTGTGAAGTTTTGTGATTACCTGGCAGCTTTGATGAGCCGGCTTTATGAAAAGAAGCCGGCGATCCTTCTTCACGATGACCTCAGGGTAAGACAATCCATGCTGGGAGAAAGCTACCAGAATAATATTTCCGGTTCTGCCGTAATAGTAGTCATTCTATCACCCGATTATATCCACTCAGCCACCTATATGAAAGAACTGGAGGATATTTTCAGCACCCTTGAAAAACACGAAGCAGAAACAGGCATAAGGCACAGGGTATTCAAGGTAATCATGCAGCCCATTGCCCAGGATGAACAGCCGGCATTCCTGAAAAGGGAACTGAATTACAATTTCTTTGAAATCAACCGGTATAATAAAAAACCAATCACCTACGATCTAAGCGGAAAAACTGAGCCGGATTCCAAGTTCTGGTCGAAATTGGTAGATCTCGCGTATGATATTGCCGATGCAATTTCTGATCTTTCGGGTGACAAACAGGAAAGTATTCCGGGAAGGGAACGTCCGGGTGTTTTTCTCGCTGAAACAAGCTTCGATCAGGCTGAAAACAGGGATATGCTAAAGCGGGAATTGCAGCATCTCGGTTTTCGTGTGTTGCCCTATACGCAAATACCCGATGACGCCGACAAGGCGCATGCGGCCATTGAATCAAGCCTGTGCCAGTCGGTTATGGCGGTTCATCTGCTGGGTGCCTGGTATGGTGATTTCATCAAAAATTCAAAATATTCATTTATTGATTTCCAGATTAAAACGGTTAAAGATTATCTTTTATCCATAAAAGAACCTGCTTCTTTCAACCAGCTGATCTGGATTCCGAACGACATAAAGCCTACAGACCAGAGGCAGGCCCTTTATCTTAAGCGCCTTAAAAGAGATGAGGCCCAGTATAATACGGAAATTATCGAAACCCCGTTTGAGGTTTTCAAAACCATCCTTAACATCCGCCTCAACGAACTTACCAATCCTACAATTGTTCCCCTGGCGGAGAAGAACAAACTGTATGTGATATACGAAAAAGAAAGCAGGGATAAAATTACGGATTACCTCAATCAGATCCGTTCAAAGGGATTTGATATTCTGGAATCGCATGGCGATGACGGGAATAACTTTCCGCTAACGCGGCATATCAATAATATGCTCGTGGCGGATGCAGTGCTGATCTATAAAGGAGATTGCCCGATGGACTGGCTGAACAGTAAAATAAGGGACCTTGTTAAAGCGCCCGGATACGGAAAAAGCAAACCTTTCAGAGCAATCGAGATCATTTCAAGGCAAAAGACAGCCGATAAATCCCTGTTGTTTTTAAATAACGTTCCCGTTATATGGGATGATGAAATGAATACGGAAGTGATTACCCATTTTTTAGATCATTTGGCAAAGAAATGACCGAAAATCCACCCCGACATATTAAGAAGAGCACCCTTACCCTGGCAAATCCATTTCCCGGATTGCGTCCTTTCAGCGTGGAAGAAAGTCACTTGTTCTTTGGACGTGAGGGACAATGCGAAACAGTTCTCGGCTATCTTACCCGAAACCGTTTTGCAGCAGTTACAGGTGCTTCCGGAAGCGGAAAATCCTCCCTCATTTACTGCGGACTGATCCCTGCATTATATGGAGGTTTTATTACAGAAGCCGGTTCCAGGTGGAGGATCATCGCAACCCGTCCGGGAAACAGTCCTATTGAAAACCTCGCGGAAGCCATTGCCTTCAGCGAGAAGAAAGGTGTTACATCCGAAGAGCTTGCTTTAAACAAACAGATCCTCTATACCATTTTAAGACGGAGTTCATTTGGCCTTGTCAATGCAGTGAAACAAAGCCGGCTGGCTCCCGGGGAAAATATACTGCTGATCCTCGACCAGTTTGAAGAGTTATTCCGATACAAGGAAAGCCGGAAAGACAGTACCGTCTTCAACGAAACAGAAGCCTATATCAAGCTTCTCGTCAACGCATTGAAACAAACCGATCAGCCAATTTACCTGGTGCTGACCATGCGCTCCGACTTTATTGGGGAATGTTCACAATTCCAGGAACTCACGCGGCTTATCAACAAAAGCAATTTCCTGATCCCCCAGATGACGCGCGATGATTTTAAAGATGCCATCATGGGCCCCCTTGCGGTGGGTGGAGCCAATATCGATCCCCAGTTGCTCCAGCATCTTCTGAATACCATTGAAGACAAGAACGATCAGCTGCCGGTACTGCAGCATGTGATGATGCGGACCTGGGAATTCTGGACCCGGAATAATGAACCCGGCATACCTTTGCGTACGCGTGATTATGAAGCGGCCGGAAAAATTGACAATGCCCTGTCAATGCATGCCAATGAGGCCTTTGATGAACTCACCGAAGAGGGCAAGATTATTTGCCGGGCCATGTTTAAATGCCTTACCGAAAAGGGGACTGACAACAAGGGTACCCGTCACCCTGCCACAATTAAGCATATTGCCGAGATAGCCCAGGCACCGGATCAGAAGGTGATCGACGTGGTTAGCAAATTCAGGGCCAAGGGCCGTTCCTTCCTAACCCCCGGGGAAGGGATCCCCATTGACAGCGATACAATCATTGACATTTCCCATGAGAGCCTGATGCGTATCTGGGACCGGCTCAGGCTGTGGGTAGATGAGGAATTTTCATCGGTGCAGATGTACCTGCGCCTCGCAGAAGCTGCATCCCAATACCAGGTTGGCAAAACCGGATTATGGAGACCTCCCGACCTCCAGCTGGCGCTGAACTGGAAAAAAACCCAGCACCCCTCGCTTGCATGGGCAAAAAAATACAATCCGGCGTTTGAAAAAGTAATGGTCTTCCTCGATGCCAGCGAGAAAAAATACCAGCAGGAAGAACAAAACAAGGTGCGGCTCCAGCGAATGGAACTCAATCGCACACGTAAATTCGCCGTTGCCATGCTTTCCGCTGCCGTTGCCTTCCTTTTTATATCCGTCTGGGGTTTCCAGCAACGAGGTGAGGCCATGAAAAAAGCCAAGGAAGCCGATAATTCGCGGGCTGAAGCCGAATTCCGCAAAAAGGAATCCGACAGTTTACGAACGGTGGCGGAAGGAAAGGCGGACAGGGCTGACGTGGAACGCATGCTTGCCCAGATCGATGCCGACTCGGCAGAAAAAAACCGGGTTGTAGCCTTGTTCAAATCACAGATATCCGAACAACAGAAGCTTCTGGCCATTCAACAGGCGCAGGAGGCCACCAAAAAAAGCGAAACATTCAAGAAAGAAAAAGAAGAATCACAAAAGACTGCTGAAAAAGCCATCGAAGAACAGAATGTGACGGAAAAAGAAAAAAATCTTGAATTCAACAAACGCATATTGGCCATCGCTCAGACCATGGCAGGAAAAGTCACGCAGGTGGACGACAAAAACCTTAAGGGATTGCTGGCATACCAGGCTTTCCTGTTTAACCGTGATTATGACGGACAGACTGACCAGCCCGATATCTATAACGCTTTGTATAACTCGCTGGCAGGGTTCAACGGGGATAAATTCAACGGCCTTCAGGGTCATGAGGGAGCTGTCAGATCACTGGCTTTCCTGCCTGGCACCAGTAGTTTCTTTAGTTCCGGGGGAGACGGAAAGATCCTTCGCTGGGACCTTACGGGTAATTCAAAATCCTACCGGACCCTCATTGACAACAATTTTATTAACCGCAGCCTTGCCGTGAGCCCGAATGGAAGATGGCTCGCCTGCGGCACTACCACCTCGGGGATCCAGCTTTTTAACCTGAATGCCCAAAACAGCCCCCCCTCCATTTTACAGGGTCACAAGGGATGGGTTGAGGCCCTTGTATTTTCTCCCGACAGCAAGGGATTGTTTTCAGCGAGTACCGACAAAAGCATCATCTACTGGGACCTGATTTCCGGATCAAATACGATTTTTGCAACAATGGAAAATACAAAGGTCCGGTGCCTGGCTGTTGCCACGGGAGGCCATTTTATGTATGGCGGTACGGATGACGGACAGCTGATCCGATGGAACCTCGATACGAAAGAATCAACCGTTGTGTTCAAATCCGATAATAATTCAATTTACGCTGTATCAATCAATTCCATAGGATCACGCATCGCTTTCGTTGATAAAAACGGAACGCTGCGCCTGGTTGACGCAAGAACCAACGGCATTCTGAAAGTTGTTCTGGCCCATTCCGCACGCAGTCTTGATGTTAAATTTAGTCCGGACGACCGCCAAATCGCCACTTCAAGTATGGATAAAACAGTAAAAATCTGGGATGCCGGTAACCTGGGAAATAAGCCGATTGTGATCACAAAGCATGATGCCTGGGTGCTTTCCGTTGCCTTCAGTCCCGATGGCAAGTACCTGGTGTCATCCAGCGAAGACGGAGATTATATTTATTACTGGCCCACCCATGCTTCCTTTATGGCAGACCAAATGTGCAATAAACTGGGTCGTAATTTTTCCCAGAGGGAATGGGAAACATATATCAGTTATGATATTCCTTATCAGAAAACCTGTGCAAATAAATAATTGAGAATGTCCTCCATCGTAAAACTTCTACCCCGGTTTGTTGTGGTCACTATCCTGATGTTGATCCTTGCTGTCTTCAGTCCGATTGTACAGGGCCAAAGCGATTGCGGCACCAAAATACAGGAAGCCCGGAAATTTTATGACCAGGGGATGATCGAAGAGATACCCCAAATGCTGGCTCCCTGCATGGCAAATGGATTCACCCGCGGGCAAATCATTGAAGCCTATAAACTGATTATCCTTTCCTATTTGTTTGATGATAACCAGTTTGAAGCCGAAAAAACCATGGTCGAGTTTCTCAAAAAATTTCCCGAATATGAAATTATGCCAAATGATCCTGTGGAATTTGTCTACCTGTTCGAATCCTATCGCACCACTTCAATATTTTCCTTTGGATTCACAGCCGGGTTTAATCTGACCGATCCCCGCATAATCGAATCGTTCAGCGTTTACGACCAGACCAATGTGACACTGCAAAATTCAATGAAACCGGGTTTTCAGTTTGGTGTTGGCATAGGCAGGTATATCAGCCGGAAAATGTTCCTTAACCTGGAACTCAAATTTTCGGAAAACAGGTATGGATTTAAAGAGGAGGTAATTACACCCTTGCCGGGACTGAACGGTATTTCTTCTGTCACGTATTTCGAGAAATTGTATAAGTTCGTGCTGCCGCTTTCCGTTTCCTATGAGTTTAGCACCAAAAAACTGCACTATTTTGTACGGGGAGGATTTTCTGTTGCCAGCATCACCGGGGTAACCGGATCCGCCACCCGCCAGTTTACCGAAGAAATTCCGCCTATCCCCGGAGAAACCAGTGACATTGCAAAATACAGGAAAAGTATAATATATTCCGGCGTCGCAGGGGCAGGGATTCGGTATAAAGTTCCCCACGGCGTGTTAACTGCTGAAATCCGGGCCAGCCTGGGATTGAACAATATCGTGAAACCTGAAAACCGGTATCAGAATATGCAACAGATCATGAAATCGTACCATGAGGATGATGATTTCGCCATCAATACGTTTTCATTTTCCGCCGGATATTATTTTTCGTTTTACAAGCCAAAGAAACAAGCCGATCGATGAGCCGTACCCTGTTAATTTTCCTGTGCCTGGTCATCCTGGCGTCCTGTGATAAAATGGACATTTCCCCTTCACAGGCTGATTCTTTTATCAAATTTTACAACACGTTTCCCGTTTTCACGGGCACTGATGTAAAAGAGATTCCCGGCAAGGGATATGTTATGTTAGGTACTGTGATATCCAGCAACGAAGGCAAACAAATCTGCCTGATCCGCACGGATCTTTATGGCAATTCAATTGATACCGCCCGGTATTACGGTGGTCCGGATGATGAAGAGGCCTGTTGCCTGCAGGTTTTTAAAGACCATAGCCTGGCAATCCTTGGACAAACCACTGATGTCACAAATAAAAAAGGAGTCTATTTTATAAAAACCGACAGCACGGGAAAAATAGAGTTTGAAAAAACGTTTACCGGCCTTTATGATATAGTACCAAATAACATGAGACTGAGTGGAATGGATTCCATTTATATCATTGGAACCGGGCAAACAACGCGCAATAACAATGCCTTGAATAAGGACGTATGGCTGAATGTCATGGACAAAGACGGTAATCCTGCCTGGTCACGATATCTTGGCTACCCGGTTGATGACGAAGGAAGGGACTTCCAGCTGATTTCAGGGGGCGGATTGATTATTACAGGCACAACCTATTTCCCCGACAACAAAAAACATGTCTTTGTGCTGAAAACCGGACCTCTCGGTACCGGGGGCAGCCTGTTCCCGATTGTGAATTCACCGATTGAAGAAGAAGCCAACTGTATTCAGATTGTGGATAAAAACACATATATCCTTTGCGGCACGACCAAATCCTCTGCCAGTGAAATCATGATGAAAAAAGTAAGCTTTTCCACGCTCGGGATGAAAGTTGACTGGGAAAAATACTATGGCGGCGATAACGACGAGGGAATAAGCCTTATTCGCGATGCCAACAACCTGTATCTTCTGGCAACCACCTCTTCCACGGGGATCAATTCAACCATTACGCTTATCACAACGAATGCGGAAGGAGATAACGAGGTGTATTCCGAAATCGGTGAAGGAACCCAATTGAGCGCCTCCTCTTTCCAAAAAACGGCCGACAATGGATTTATTATTGCCGGTTCGAACAAGCATTCGGAAAATGATCAATCCATGGCCCTTATTAAACTGAAATCCAACGCTTCTCTCAGGTAGAATTTCTTGCGTGAACACTTAAAATCAAACTCCTGAAACCCTTTTGGGTCGGTTCATCAAATTATAAGCATATTTTACAGGTAAATTCGTATTTTTGCCTGTAATGTGGAATCCAGCCCTTATTCCGAACCTGTGAACACGTTTACTATTTAATATTTACTTTATGAAAACCGGCACTTTGGTTAACCGATTAATACTCATTCTCATTGGTTTTTCCTTCCCTGTTTTTTTCACAGCAGCAGCCGGACAAACCTTGACTGTAAATGATATACCTGACCAGGCTATTAATCCAGGAGAGTCATTTTCCGAAATTAATCTGGACAACTATATAGATGTTCCTGCCAACGAACTCCATAACATTCAATGGAGTGCCTCGGGAGCGGATCAGCTTGATGTAAACATTGACAATGGCCGCAAAGCCAAAATAATTCCCCTATCTGATAGCTGGAGGGGATCTGAAACCATCACCTTTCATGCGATGGATACGGATATGAATACCGGCAGCGATGCTGCCACTTTCACAGTGCAGCAGGCTGCCAATGCAGCCCCGGTGGTGGGCGATATTCCGGGACAGACACTGCCGGAAGGTTCGTCTTTTCAGCCGGTGAACCTGGATGATTATGTAACGGATGCGGATGATCCAATATCACAGATCACCTGGAGTGCTGAAGGCAATTCTGCTCTTTCGGTGGATATTAATACCGGCAGCCATACGGCAACAATCGGGGTGCCGAATACAGACTGGAACGGTTCCGAAACGATTATTTTTAAAGCTACCGATCCTGCATCCGGATCGTCACAGGATGAGGCTACCTTTACACTTACACCGGTCAATGATCCGCCGGTGATAAGCAATATCCCCGATCAGTCAATAAATTCTGGAGAATCCTTCAGCCCTGTCGCATTGGATGATTACGTTACCGACGTGGATAATTCAAAGTCGGAGTTGTCATGGACCATTACCGGCAATACAAGTCTTACACCGTCCGTAAATGGTTCGCATATCGCCACCATTAATCAACCCGCCAATTGGAGCGGATCGGAAAAACTCACCTTTACCGTAAAAGATCCGGCCAATGAAAGCGCCTCTGACGACGCGGTTTTTGAAGCCAAGGCAGTAAATGCCAACCCGGTTGCTGCTGACGACAATTATTCTACCCAACAGGGGGCCACCCTGAATATAGCCGCTCCCGGCGTATTGTCAAATGATACAGATGCCGACCTTGATCCCCTTACCGCCATAAAAGTGAGCAATCCTTCGCATGGCACTGTTACCCTAAACCTTGATGGTTCCTTCACTTATATAAACGACGGATCTGCTTCGACATCGGATGCATTCACCTATAAGGCCAGCGACGGGACAAACGAAAGCACTGCAGCAACAGTGACCCTCAATATTACGCTTAATGTTGCACCCGTTCTCAGTGGCATTGAAGGAGCTACCCTGACTTTTACGGAAGGAGACATGCCTGTAAGCGTTACCTCATCGATTACGGTAACTGACGGCGATGATACAAACCTGGCTTCAGCGCAGATCACCATTTCTTCAAATTACCAGAATAGCGAAGATATGCTGACCTTTGCGAATACGGGCAACATTTCCGGTTCATGGAATCCTGCAAACGGCCGGTTATCACTCACCGGAAACGCAACCATTGCCGATTATCAGTCGGCTCTTCGTGCAGTGAAATATACAAACGGCAGCAGTAATCCCAATACTTCCACACGCACAGTCTCATTCCGGGTTTCTGACCAGTTCAACAACAGCAGCACCGTGAGCCGCACCATCAGTGTGACCGCCACGAATGTCCCCCCCGTTCTTGCCGGCATTGAGGGCAGCGCCCTTTCCTACAGCAAAGGAGCCGGGTCAGTAAATGTGACTTCCACCCTTACGGCAACAGATGCCGATAATACAAACCTCGCGTCCGCACAGATCACAATTTCCTCCAATTACCAGAACGCTGAAGATGTTCTTTCGTTCACAAATGCCAACGGCATAAACGGATCCTGGAATGCAGCCGGCGGAGTGCTGACCCTCACCGGCAGCGCCTCCGTGGCCAATTACCAGGCTGCGCTGCGTGCGGTAAAATATACAAACAACAGCGCCAATCCGAGCAGCCTGACCCGAACTATAACTTTCCGGGTGAACGATGGTATTGACAACAGCAATAACCAGGCGAGGAACATCAACGTGGCAGGCAATGCACCTCCGGTGCTCTCCTCTATTGAAGGCACCACGGTGGCTTATGCCGAAGGAGCGGGACCAGTTGCCGTTACCTCCTTCCTTAACGTGACGGATACGGATGACCCGAATATTGCTTCTGCAATAGTCTCTATCTCTGTAAATTACCAGAACGGCGAAGATGTATTGTCTTTCACGGCGGCTAGCGGAATTACCGGTTCCTTTAACACAGGCACAGGCCAGCTTTTGCTTACCGGAAGTGCAACCCTTGCCAGTTACAGGACTGCCCTCCGTTCGGTAAGGTATACAAACAACAGCACTAACCCGAGCAACCTCACCCGTACGGTATCTTTCCGGGTGAACGATGGCACCGATAACAGCAACACGGCCATTCGGAACATCAGCGTTTCTCCGCTCAACGACGTACCTGTGCTTGACAATATAGAGACCTCTACCCTGGCATATACGGAAGGATCCGCGCCTGTTGTCATAACGACTGCTTTAACTGTTTCGGATCCGGATAATCCGAGTCTATCCTCTGCCACAATTACAATAACCGGCAACTATCAGAACGGCGAGGATGTACTCTCATTTACCAATACCGGCGAAATTACAGGCATATGGAATGCAGGGTCCGCCCGGTTAACCCTTTCAGGCATTGCAACCCTTGCCAATTACCAGTCTGCGTTAAGAGCGGTGAGATATGTCAATTCGAGCAGCAACCCGAATACAGCCACCCGGGCAATCACATTCAGGGTCAACGACGGCACTGACAACAGCAACACGCAAGCCCGCAATGTTTCTGTTACTGCTGTGAACGATCCGCCTGTACTTGCCGGAATAGAAACCACCGTGCTCGCTTATACTGAAGGAGACGGGCCGGTATCCGTATCGGGTGCAGTAACCGTAAGTGACGTCGACAATCTAACACTGCCATCCGCCTTAATCTCGATATCGGCTAATTATAAAAATACCCAGGATGTTCTCTCCTTTGCAAATGCAAATGGTATAACGAGTTTGTGGAATGCCACAGCCGGCCAGCTTACGCTTACGGGCAACGTAACCCCAGCCATCATGCAGTCTGCCCTGCGGTCGGTTAAATACAGGAATACAAGCGTCAATCCCAATACAGATGTACGGACGGTTACATTCCGCGTGTCCGATGGTACCGTGAACAGCAATGTAGTCAGCCGGAACATAAGTATCACCCGCGTGGGAGAATTCACCGGCAGCATTTCAGGTTCAGCAAGTTACTGTCCCGGCTCCGTAATGCCCGTTGTCCTTACATTTTCGGACGGAATGCAGCCTTTCACTGCAACGCTCACCCGTTCAGGTAGTGTTCATAACCAGGATACCGTCATTACAGGAATTACGGCTTCCCCCTATTCAATCAATGTGAAGCTGACGGGAAGCTATGTATTAAGTAAACTCACCGATAGCCAGGGTGATGAAGCCACTCTAAGCACAAGCCCGGTAGTATTGTCAACTTTTACAAGGCCAAAAGGAGTACTTTCAGGGCCCTCAACAACGTGTAACGACGGACAGCCGGTACAGCTATCCCTTAACCTGACAGGGACCTCTCCCTGGACCTTTACAATCCGGCGCGGCAGTGCTGCGAGTGACACAATATATACTGGCATCACAGCCGATCCGTATAATTTTCCCGTAAGGATAACCTCCTCCCCCATGGCAATAAGGTTGATTTCCATTTCGGACGCCAATTGTGCCGGGGATACCATCGGCTCAGGAACCGTTCGTGTTACTTATCTTCCTTCACCGGTTGCTTCTATCCAGACTATCCCGGGACAGGATACAATCTGCCCCGACAAAACCGCTAACCTTAAAGTAACAATAACCGGCAGTATTGGGCCCTGGAGCATAACCTACCTGAGGGACGGCGCCAATCCGACGGTTATTCCAAGTATTGCCACTTCACCGTACACATTGGTTGTTCCGGGACCCGGAACATATACCCTCTCAAAAGTTCAGCAATTAAGCGGCGGTTGTACGGGCAAGGTCAGCGGCACAGCAAAAATCGTCTCCTTTACAGTGCCAACAGCTTCAATTTCGGGTAGTGCAACATTCTGCGAACATGCCTCCGGAAACCTGAACGTACAACTAACCGGGAATAGCCCCTGGAAATTCAGCTATAAGCTTAATTCAGGTCCGCCGGTAGAAGTGTTGAATGTGGCTTCAAGCCCAAAATCTGTACCCATTAACAAAGCCGGCACCTATTCGCTTGTCGAAGTTTATGATAAAAATTGCAAGGGTACTGCTTCCGGCTCCACCCATGTTACCATAATTCCGGCGCCCCAGGTAAGCATTTCGGGACTGGCACCGGCCTATAACAAAGACTCTACCCGCATGATCCCCCTATCCGGGGACCCTTTGGGCGGCATTTTCTCAGGTCTCGGCGTGATAACCTTAGGGACGGATTATTATTTCATTACCTCCTTTCCCCCGGTGGGAACGCATAATGTTGTGTATTCATACCAGGATGGAACCACACATTGCTATGGCTATGATACCGCGGTAGTGAGAATACTAAAGGCAAATGCCATCGTCGAATTTCCGGGAGACCGCATGAAATATTGCAACAATGATGACCCGTTTACAATTACCGGGGCAACCCTGGCTCTTACTACCGGCAGCTTTAAGATCAGCGGCGGAGTGGGACTGGTTGATCATGGTGACAATACGGCTACTGTGAATCCGTCCCTGTTAGGTTCCCCGGATTTAAGTTCCAAGGAATATACAATCACATACACGTATTTTGACGGAACCACACTCACTGTTAATAGTATCTTTGAAGTAGGCAATCCGCCTGTCGTCGATTTTAAATGGGAAACCGATTGCTTTGAACCGGGACAGCCGGTTGAACTCAGGGATGCATCCTCCCCTTCAAACTTTGGCAACATTACATCCTACAATTGGAAAATATTTACTTCCACAGGATACGACACATCTACCACAAGAAACTTCAATTATACTTTCCCCGGTGCGAATAATTACGATGTTGAACTGCAGGTTGCAACTTCCAATGGTTGTTTGGGAACAGTTTCGAAAGTATTCGGACTGAGGCCGACAATCACTCTGAAAGAACAGGCAATCAACGAATCGTTTGAAGAAAGTCCCATAAGCTGGCAAAGTGCCACCCTCACACCCAATTCAAACAGCTGGACGCTTGACACTCCCCCCGCCAATTCATTGATCAACAGGGCTGCAACCGGCACCAAATGCTGGTTTACCAATCTTCCGGGAATCAATCCCCCACGGGAAAAATCCTGGGTTTCCAGCCCTTGCTATAATTTTACGGGAATGAAAAGGCCTATGGTGAAAATGCAAATCTGGCGCGATTTTAATGGCCTCCGTGATGGTGTTAATTTACAGGCAACCACCGATAGTGCAAAAAGCTGGTTTAACATCGGCCAAATGGATGACGGGAAGAACTGGTACACCGAGTACCTTATTCTCGGCAGGCCGGGGGACCAGGCTACCGGCTGGTCGAACATACAGGACGGCGGCTGGAAAGAAGCACGGCATTCCCTTGACATGCTTAAAGGTCAGAAAAGCGTACAGTTCCGGATTGCCTATGGCTCCGATGGTACCGTTCATAATACGGAAGGATTTGCATTTGATGACTTCTGGATCGGGGAACGCAATCGCACCGTACTGGTTGAACATTTTACGAACGCTCCGGATGAGGCCAGCCAGGCGGCAGACGCTAAACTTAACGCCCTGGTGGATGCTGATTCACTCAATACCTTTGATCTGCAGTACCATACTTATTTCCCCGGCGTTGATCCGTTCTATGAGCAGGAACCTTACGCTCCGCGTGCCCGCCTGTTGTATTATGGGATCGTTGACGTGCCGTACGGCATTCTGAATGGCGGCTATAAACCGGGGTACCGCTTTGATTACAAACCTGCCAATGACAAGGATACCACCCTTATCCATTTGGAATCGCTGAATGACGCCGCTTTTGACCTTAAATTCCTCAGCTCGGGCTTCACGGATAGCCAGGTGAATTTTGAATTGCAGATCGACGCAAACAGCGTACTTCCGGCGCATGAATACACGGTATATGCCGGCATTTATGAACGTAAAGTAGCCGGAACCGGAAGCTTCATCGGTACTGTATATCAGAATGTGGTGAGGGCGTTTTTACCGGATCCCGCGGGAATTACAATTGCCGGGCCATGGCCGGCCGGTGGTCAGAAAAATTACAGTTATCAGTGGGACATTCCGGCAGATATAAACAGGGACCAGCTGATGGCATTTGCCTTTATGCAGGACGAGGAAACCCATGAGGTGTACCAGGTGAACAAAGTAAAAATCGGATACGCATCCGAAACAGGCATTAACCTTCCCGGATCATCCCGCGATAAGTTTATTGTTTTCCCGAACCCGGCCCGGGACCAGGTATTTATCCGGTTTGAAAAACCCGTGCGGGGTGACGTCCGCATCGAGATGTTTAACAACCTTGGAAGCCTGGTATATACGGAAATTATTTCTCAAACCGATAATGACATCGGGTTATTGACGGATAAGTATCCCAATGGGTTATATATCCTTCGGATAACATCAGGGAATGAACTGATAGGAGTGACCAAGCTGAATATAACACAATAGGCCTTATACCTGGTTTGCCCTACTGGCTTGTTGAACAGTTATGGATTGACTTTGTTATGCTAGAACACATCCGGCGTTATCAGCGTGAAAATTTCGCAGCAATGAAGACTGGAAATTATATGACCCGAACCTGGTCATTTTTGTTGGTCATGTTGTGGCTGACATTTTGTTCCAGCATCCTGGCGGAAGATGAGCTGCATGCATTGTCACGGGCAATTAACGCGGCTCCTCTCCTGGATAGAATCGAAGCTGCTGATCTTGTATATGAAAAAGGCAGCGGTACTGCCAGCATTACAGGCTCCCTTACCATAACCGATCCCGATAGCAAAAATCTACGGTCTGCTTCGGTTCGCATAACGAAAGGTTATCATGCCAATGAGGATGTTCTTGGCTTTAAAAATCAGAACGGCATATACGGATTCTGGATTAAAAGCACAGGCATACTTACTCTTACAGGAAATTCATCCCTGTCAAACTACCAGAAAGCCCTGCGAAGCATTAAATATGAAAATACAAACAAAACCAATCCCTCCGCCGACACCCGAAAGGTGACATTTTCGGTAAATGACGGGATATCAGTAAGCAATAGTGTCTCAAGGGATATTGTTCTCGTAATTCCGAACCTGCCGCCCGTACTGGGCGGGATTGAAAATTCCCAAATCCCTTATTGCATAGGTTCAGGTCAGGTTCCGATTACTGCCTCCCTCACTGTTTCAGACGGGGACGATGAAAACCTGAGCTCCGCAAAAATTCAGATTACAGGCAAATATACACGCGATCAGGATTATCTTCATTTTACGGACCGGAATGGAATTACCGGTTCCTGGGATGCACCCGCCGGAATCCTGACGCTTACCGGACAAGCATCAAAAGCAAATTACCAGGAAGCACTGAGAAGCATCCGGTATGAAAATAACAATCAGGTAAACCCGTTGACCGGAATACATTCGGTATCCTATATTGTAAATGATGGAAAATCGCAGTCGAATGCCATGAGCCGGGATATTTATGTAAATGGCCCTGTCAGCGCTGTCCTCAGCGGGAATGCCACAGAATGCACCGATCAGATGACCCAAATGCCCCTCAGGCTGGATTTCAAAGGAACTCCACCCTGGAATTTCACTCTGACAAGGGATAACGGAAACGATAAAAAATACGATCATATCAATGAAAATCCCTATATTTTTAATGTTAGCCAGCAAGGGACGTATCGCATAAAAGCGCTGTCGGATGTGAATTGCGCCGGCGATACTTCCGGATCGGGATCCGTTAAGATCGCATTCAATACCCCGCCTTCAGCTGTATTATCCGGCAACGACTCGATTTGTCCCGGCGGTATGGCCGAACTATCCATTGTCCTCACCGGCAAAGCGCCTTGGAGCATAACGTATTTGCGGAACGGTTCAAATCCAACGGTGATAAGCAATATAAATACCACCGCATATGTTTTAAAGGTCGCCGCGGCCGGCACATACACACTTTCCAATGTCACCGATGCAGTGTGCACGAACGGAATGGGTTCGGGAACAGCAACAGTAAGACAATTGAACGCTCCTGAAGCCGTGCTTTCGGGAGACGCCTCCATCTGTGAAAACACTTCTGCCTTACTCAACGTTAGCCTGACGGGTATAGCCCCCTGGCGATTCAGTTACAGGAAGGATAACGGAACACCGGTAAACGTTCAGAACGTCAATACAAGCCCAAAAACAATTTCCGTTAACCAACCCGGAAATTATACCCTGTTCGAGGTTTACGATATGCATTGCAAAGGAACCGTTTCAGGATCAGCCGGAATTTCGGTAATGCCTACCCCCGATGTTTCAATTTCCGGCCTGGCGCCCCGCTATGACAGAGACTCTTCTGAAATGATCCTTCTCACCGGAACACCGGCAGGTGGCACATTCTCAGGGCCCGGTGTAATCCCTTACAATAACCAGTGGTATTTCCTTACCTCCCTTCCGCCGGTAGGAACTCATTATATTGTTTATTCCTGGCGCGCATCACCCACATCCTGCTATGGCTACGATACTGCCGTTGTGAGGGTGATTGAGGCAAGTGCGGTAATTGACTTTCCGAAAAACCGAACCCGTATTTGCAGAAACGATGATCCCTTCACCATTAAAGGTGAAAACGTCACCAACAGCATCGGGGAATTTGAAATCAGCGGCGGCAGCGGACTGATTGATAACAGGGACAATACGGCAAGTATTGATCCGGGTATCCTGGGTGCAGGTGAATATGTCGTTACCTATACCTATTTCGACGGCACATCCCTTTCAGTGAAAAAGACATTTCAAATCGGAGCTGCACCGGTGGCCGACTTTAAATGGGATACGGAATGCTTTGACCCCGGACAATCCATTTCGTTCAAAAACAATTCCAAAAGCGTATTTGATGAAATAACCGGCTTTTTATGGACAGTAAAAACGGCTTCCCATACCGATACATTAAAAACTGAAAATATCGAATATACATTCCCGGAAGTTGGGAAATACAATGTCCTCCTGTCCATTAAAACAAGCAACGGATGTACCGACGACGTAACAAAGAAAATCGGTTTAAGTACTCCGGTAAATCTGGCCAGGCAGCCGTATTTTGAAGATTTTGAAGATTCCGCCGTATACTGGCATTCCAATAACCTGGCTGCAAAACCAGTTAACAGCTGGTCATTAAGCGATACCGCGGAAGGATTCAGCCATACAAATTCGGGGCATCGGTTCTGGCATACCTATATTACCTCCTTAGTCGCGCCCGCTGAGGACTCCTGGGTTACAAGCCCCTGTTTCAATTTTTCCGGAACCGAAAATCCCATGGTCATACTCGATATATGGAAAAGATTTAATAACACGCGCGATGGAGCCGCTTTGCAGGCTACGGCAGATAGCGGAAAAACCTGGAACAGCATCGGGGAACTTGATGATGGCATTAACTGGTATAACAGCAATGGGATCCTTGGCAACCCGGGCGGGCAATCCTACGGCTGGTCAAATGCACACGATGATGACTGGAAGGAGTCCCGTCATGATCTGGATATGTTAAAAGGTAAATCAAGGGTCCAGTTCAGGATTGCCTATGGATCAGACGGAACTGCACTGAATACGGATGGATTTGCCTTTGATAATTTCAGAATTGCGGAAAGAAACCGGAACGTATTGCTTGAGCATTTTACCAATTCCGCTGACCCGGCATCCAGGAAAGCCGACAGCACCCTCAATAGCATGGTTATTGCAGATTCATCGGATTTAATTGACCTGCAATATCACACTTCATTCCCGGGAGCGGATCCGTTCAATGCCCTGAATCCCTATCTTCCCGGTGCCCGTTTGTTTTATTACGGAGTGCAGGATGTTCCCTTTACTATACTGAACGGGGGATTTGAAGCGTCCTCCCGCTTCGATTATTCAAGCAAACCCTTGAAACGGAATCTTCTTCGGATTGGATCCCTCAGGGATGCAAAATTCGGAATCCGGTTGAATTCCGCGTTAATTAACAACAATACCATACTGATAAAAACATGGATTACCGCGTTTGCCGATCTGCCGTCAAATGAATACACCGTTCATGTGGGAGTGGTTGAACGAAAAATCACCGGCGAAACCGGAGCCAACGGCGAAACCGTATTTGAAAACGTGGTCAAGGCATTGCTTCCGGATGAGGCCGGCACTACATTCTTTAAGGCATGGAATACAAACGAAGTGGATTCGGTTTACAATTACTGGTATTTGCAAAATGTATTTGACATTAATGAACTGGAAGTATTTGCATTCATACAGGATGAATCCACTTCAGAAGTGTACCAGGTTGCCATGGACGATTTCGACCTGGTGACAGCAACAAAAGATATATCGTCTGCCGGCAACCCGTTGCGTGTATATCCCAATCCGGCCAATAACCATGTAATCGTCAAACTTGACAATCCGGTCGGAGAACCCGTCCGTTTAAATATATACAATGAATTGGGAGTAATGGTTAAATCAATTGAACTTAAAGATTACCAGGATGAAACAGTAATTTCAACCGCCCGGCTTCCGGAAGGCATTTACATTTTCCGCGCATTATCCGGACCGTCTGTTCTGGGAATTCAAAAAGTGACTGTTAATCATTAAGGTGCCTGGCAAATTCGCGTCCGAATTCAACCACCATCTCATGCTTTTTATCGTCGGGCGAGAATTTGGCAGCCATGCCTTCCAAAGGAACATTAAATTTTAACGCCTTCAATTGCCCTTCAATGAGCTTTACCGCTTCCCCGCTCCATCCGTATGACCCAAAGGCAGCTGCCTTCTTGCCGCGGTCACGCAGCGGATTGACAACGGAAAACAAACGATAAACCGGCAGTAGTGTATTCTGGTTGATTGTGGGGGAACCCACAAGGATCGACTTGCTTCGTACAATCATTTCCTCCAGCTCCCCGAGCATGATATTTTCAATGTCAACAAGTTCCACCTTGTAATCCACCACTTCATGAATGCCTTCGGCAATGGCCTCCGCCATCTGCCGCGTATAACCATATGCAGAAATATAAGTGATCAGAATGCGGTTATCCATGCACAGTGAATCCGCAATATAGGTCTCGGCATATTGTTCCGTCAGCTTAACCTTTTCTCTCCAGGTACTGCGTAAAATCGGCCCGTGCCCCGGGCAGATCATACCGATATCAAGCGGCCTTATCTTTTCAATTGCCTTGAGCATAAAATTACTGAAAGGCCTCAGGATCATATCAAAATAATACTTAAAGGCATCTTTATAATCGCCTGTGACATCATCAAACATGCCTTCGTGACAAAAATGGGCTCCGAATGAATCGCAGGTGAACAACAGTTTATCCGGCTCCAGGTAAGCATACAGCGTGTCGGGCCAGTGCAGGTTGGGTGCCGAAACAAACCGCAGGGTTTTATTCCCCAGATCAAGTGTATCCCCATCTTTTACATAACAAAATTCAAACGGCCTGGCCACCATATCCTGCAGATAAGTGACGGCCTGCCGGCTACCATATACCACTGCGTTCGGGGCCAGGTCAAGCAGGTATTTAATACATCCCGAATGGTCGGGTTCAGTATGCGTTACAACAATGTAGTCAATCTCTGCGGGATTGGTCACCTGGTTGATTTTTGCCAGGAACGGAACCCTGAAGTTTTCCTTCACCGTATCGATAACAACCTTTTTTCCCGCATTTATAAAATAGGAATTATACGTTGTTCCATACTTGGTTTCCATTACAATATCAAAAGTCACAATATTTTTATCCGTCACTCCAATCCAGCTAACATCGGGTGTTACCTTCAATACGTCAAAATCAGCCATTCGGTTTTTGGTTTATATGTAAAGCTCAAAATTAGAAAGATTTGCCAATTGCCCGGCCTTGTATGACATTTTTTTCATCAGAATTTGGACGTTTCAAAGGAATATCTATCTTTACATAGATTGATATATAAATTCATTGCACCGGTCACTTTTCACGCGGATCTTTTATTTTTACTACGATGGATTCACAAGCATGACCGTCGGTAAAAAGCTTTGGATAATAATCTTTATCAAACTATTCATCCTGTTTGCCATCCTGAAAGTCTTCTTTTTTCCTGATATACTCAAAACCCGTTTCGACAATGACAGGGACCGGAGTGATTATGTCATTGAGCAATTATCAAAAACCAGATAAATATGTTAGAAAACATTGACCTCTCTTTAGTAAACTGGTCGCGCGGACAATTTGCCCTTACGGCTATTTATCATTGGATCTTTGTTCCCCTTACCCTCGGGTTGTCGTTCATCATTGCCATGATGGAAACGCAGTATGTGCGAACCGGCAAGGAAGAATGGAAGAAAATAACACAGTTCTGGATGACTCTCTTTGGTGTGAATTTTGCCATTGGAGTGGCTACCGGTATTATTCTTGAATTTGAATTCGGAACCAACTGGTCGAATTACTCCTGGTTTGTGGGCGACATATTCGGGGCGCCCCTGGCCATTGAAGGTATCCTGGCTTTTTTCCTTGAATCTACGTTTGTGGCCGTCATGTTCTTTGGATGGAACAAGGTCAGCAAAAAATTTCACCTGACATCAACCTGGCTGGTTGCTTTCGGGGCGAACCTTTCCGCTCTCTGGATCCTTGTAGCCAATGCCTGGATGCAACACCCTGCAGGCATGCATTTCAATCCCGCTGCCGCACGGAATGAAATGCTCAATTTCTGGGACGTTTTCCTTTCCCCGGTGGCCATTCATAAATTTATCCATACAATTACCTCCGGATATGTGCTCGCTTCCATATTTGTAATTGGCATCAGCGCCTGGTTTATCCTTAAAAAACGCGAGCTGTTCCTTGCCAAACGCAGTATCCTGATCGCCTCCGTATTTGGCCTGATTTCCTCGGTTATGCTGATCTATTCGGGTGACGGATCCACACGGCAGCTTGTGCATGTTCAACCCATGAAATTTGCCGCCATTGAAGGACTATACAATGGACAGACAGGCGCCGGGCTGGTAGCCATCGGCATAATGTCTACGGCACCCGGGGATACCAATTCAAGGAATGTAAAGGACTTTTCGTTTCATATCGAAATTCCCAATTTCCTTTCCTATATGGCTTATGGCCATTTTGATGCGTTTGTACCCGGTGTAAACGACCTGGTTGACGGAAATATGGAACGCAACATAATACCCGTGAGCGATAAAATAGAACGCGGCAAGCTGGCCCGCCAAACGCTGGCGGATTTCAAAATGGCACGCGACAAAGGCGACACGGCTCAATATGCCCTTCTGAAAGCAAAATTCGACGATGATGACTTTAAAAATAACTATTTCCGGTATTTCGGCTATGGCTTTCTCAATAAGCCCGATGATGTGATTCCCAATGTGCCGCTTTCCTTTTACAGTTTTCATATTATGGTAATCCTCGGGTTCTATTTTCTTTTCCTGATGATGATTTTCATTTATAACGTTTTTACCGATAAACTTGAAAAAAGGCGGTTCCTCCTCCGTGTGGCAGTTCTCTCCGTTCCTTTGGCTTACCTGGCAAGCCAGGCCGGCTGGATAGTCGCTGAAATGGGCCGGCAGCCCTGGGTTATCCAGGATCTTCTTCCCACCGTGGCCGCCGTGTCTCACATTTCCACCACTTCCGTACAGGTAACATTCTGGATGTTTGCGGTACTCTTCACAGCCCTGCTGATTGCCGAGCTGAGCATTATTTTCAGACAAATAAAAATCGGATCAAAATAAGGAGGAATTCATATGTTCGGATCATTTTCACATTTTGCACTGCAACAGTACTGGTGGGCTATAATTTCCCTGCTGGGATCAATCCTCGTATTCCTGCTTTTTGTACAGGGCGGTCAGACACTCCTGTATACACTCGGTAAAAACGAATCCGAGCGGACCATGCTCGTAAACGCCATCGGCCGTAAATGGGAATTTACCTTTACCACGCTGGTTACTTTCGGCGGCGCTTTTTTCGCCTCCTTTCCCCTGTTTTATTCCACCAGCTTCGGCGGGGCTTACTGGGTATGGATCCTGATCCTGTTTTGCTTCATCGTGCAGGCTGTGGCCTATGAATTCCGGTCGAAACCCCGGAATGTATTCGGACACAGGACGTATGAAATGTTCCTGTATATCAATGGGGCCGTCGGCACAATCCTGCTGGGTACGGCAGTTTCCACTTTCTTTACCGGCTCCCGGTTCAGCATTGATTTTAACAATCTCACCCGCTTAAGCGATCCGGTAATATCAAGGTGGGAGTCTCCCTTCCGGGGACTGGAAGCAGCCTTCAATATTCAGAACCTGTCCCTCGGCCTGGCGGTATTCTTCCTTGCACGCATCCTGGGCATCCTGTTCTTTATGCATACAATCGATCATGAGGAAATTATAGAGCGGGCTAAAAAATCCCTTCTCCGGAATACAATCCCTTTCCTGGTGGTTTTTCTCACCTTCGCCGGGTTGCTGCTCACCAGCAAGGGATTTGCCGTGGACCCCGTTACGGGGATCGTTCAGTATGAGGCGTTCAAATACCTGCATAATCTTTTACAGATGCCGGCCGTGGCCCTCCTTTTCCTGTCCGGGACCGTATTTGTACTGGGCGGAATTGCTACAGGCCTTTTCAGTAAGTTTCGCGCCAAAGCAATATGGCTTGGGGGATTTGGTACCGTATTCGTTGTTTTCAGCCTGTTTGCGCTGGCCGGGTTTAACAATACGTCGTATTATCCGTCTACTCATGACCTCCAAAGCTCGCTCACGCTGGCTAACAGCTCATCAAGCCACTATACCCTTAAGATCATGAGCTACGTGTCCCTGTTTGTTCCTTTTGTTTTGGCTTATATTGTTTATGCCTGGCGACAGATGACCGGCAAAAAATTATCGGTTGAAGAAATGGATCTCGACCATCATAAATACTAATCCTGAAATTTTCAAATCATCAAATCTTCAAATTAAGATTATGTACACTCATTCTATTGTAATGCTTCTCAGCTGGCCTGTGCTTATTCTTGCCTCCTGGTTTATCATACGATATGTGATAACCCTGTATGAAAAAAAGGAAGCCAAAAAGCAGGAACAGGCCGGACAGGTCAGCTGACCCGGTCACGGCATTTTTACGAACCGGTTGTCCGCCAGTGAAAGGAGGATATACAACAGGATTATGGCTGCGAGTGCAGGAAGCCTGAATATTGCCAGGAGTACTACCGAACAAAGGACAAGAATGTACCGGAGGCTGTTCTCCTTAAAACCAAAGGATGATAATTTGAGGGAAAACATCGGTAGGTTGCAAACAAGCAAATAACATGATAAAACAATCGTCAAAAGAAGAAACGGCAGGTTATAAGTAATTTCATGCATAAATGAAAACCGGGATTCAGCGGCAAAACCGAGCGCAGCTATAAACAGCGCATTTGCCGGTGTGGGCAGTCCCCGGAAACTTTTTACCTGTTTCAGATCAAGGTTGAATTTTGCCAGCCTCAATGCTGAAAATACAGCGACAAGGAAAGGACTGTACAATGCCACAACCTGCCAGGGAACAAGATTTGCCGGCAAGGTCGGGGATCCTGCGGTCAACGAATGGTGGATCAGCTGGTAAAGAATCATGGACGGGGCAACTCCGAAGCTGACGACATCAGCCAGCGAGTCAAGCTGTTTGCCAAACTCCGACATACTGTGCAAAAGCCTGGCCGCCATACCATCCACAAAATCCAGCACCGCAGAAATAAGCACAAAATACCCGGCCAGCATAAGATCGCCCCGGGTGGTGGAAACGACAACGGAAACACATCCCGACAGGAGAGCAAGACTTGTAAAAAAACTGGGTAACCCCCTGGCAATAATTTTCATCCGTACAATATTTTAATAACATTAATGCTCAAGTTGGTACAATCCGATACATAGAGGGTACCCGCTGGAACACCCATATTTTGTCATCCGTGCTTGCGTAAGTTATTGCATGGGTGTTTCATGTGTCTTAAATATCAAAAGAGTCCCTAAATTAAGGATGTTTTTGAAAGGTGTGTACATAATTGCGGTTAATTTCCTATTTTTGTTTTTCACCCGATCCTGCAGAACGCATCATTGTATATTTTATAAACTAAAGCTCCAAAACGGATGAAAATTGCTGTCGATTTTGATGGAACCATCGTTGAACACCGTTATCCCCAGATAGGCGAAGAAAAACTATTTGCATTTGAGACGCTGAAACAGCTGCAGAAGCTGGGCCACCAGCTCATACTCTGGACATTCCGGCACGGAAAGGAGCTGGATGAAGCCGTTGAATTCTGCCAGAAAAAAGGCATTATTTTTTATGCCATAAACAAAAGCTATCCCGAGGAAATCTTTGAAGCTGAAAACTTCAGCCGGAAAATTGATGTGGATTTATTCATTGACGACAGGAATGTGGGTGGATTTCCCGGTTGGAGCGAAATATGGCAAATGCTTAATCCTGATTATGCTGATTCGGAATATAATGAACTAAGCAGCCTCACCCGTGGAAATACACGCGTGGGAAGCCGTCTGAAAAAACTTTTCCAGTAATTCCGGTAGCTGAAAAAATGGTTGCATTCTTCAGAATAACCCGTGTTGTGCCGGCAGCCCTGCTGATCCTGCTGCTAAGCTGCTGCCGTAATCATGCCCCCGGGCACAATAAGCCTGAAGCCGCGGTACGTCCTTCCGCCACCCACGTGACAAGTCCAAAAAACGGTACCATCATTACGTGCGGCGATTCGGTGAAAATAAGCCTTTCACTTGCTGCAGAAGGAAATATAGTGGATTCTGTAGTTATTGCAGACGGAAAAAACTCACGGCTTCTGCTGAGGGGTAAAACCGAAGGTTACTGGCATTCGGGAAAAAACAAGGTTGGACAGGTGACCCTTAAGATACAGGTTTATTACAATGACTCCCTTCAGGAATCGCACGCTGCAAGCCTTGTAATCCTTTCAGACGTTGTGCCGCAGAATTATACCTACCGGGTGATCAGGCAGTTTCCGCATGATGCGGATGCCTATACCCAGGGGCTTATTTATGAAAATGGCAAACTCTTTGAAAGTACCGGCCTTGAAGAAAAGTCATCCGTACGCATCGTAAACATCAGCACGGGCAAGCCGGAAAAAATGATGCCCCTGGCCCGTGAATTCTTCGGCGAGGGAATTGCATTTTTTAGGGACCAGATATACCAGGTTACCTATAAATCGCAGGTAGGATTCGTTTATGACAAGAAAACCCTGGAACATATCCGCAGTTTCGATTACCAGATAAGGGAAGGATGGGGACTGACGACCGATGGGCAATATCTGGTGATGAGCGACGGATCCTCCCAGCTGTATTTCATAGAACCCGAATTTTTTACCCAGGTTGACAAAATTGACGTATTCGATAACAAGGGAATGATCCCTTCCCTGAATGAGCTGGAATTTATAAAAGGCAAAATCCTGGCCAATGTGTATGGTGAAAGCTATATTGTGGTCATTGATCCCGCCTCGGGGAAAGTCTTGGGAAAACTCGACCTCAAGGCTCTTATGCCAAAAGGATCGGCCGGGGATTTCAACCAGGTGCTCAATGGTATTGCATACAATTCACAGACAGGACATCTGTATGTTACCGGCAAACGCTGGCCTGTTTTATATGAAATCGAAGTCAGTCCCGTCCTTTGATTGTATTGATTTACAGCATTTTATACTAGGTTGTTCGCTGTCAGGCAACTGACAGGCATTGTTAATAACTTGTTCATAAAAGCGAATTGATTGTTTACAAATGGGAGAATTAAAAAAAATTTCATTGGCTTATTAAATTGTATTTTTGAATCCGCACAAGTTGTGGACAATTCACGAAACAGCAACCGATTTTACATGGGAAAAATAATTGCCATTGCCAACCAAAAAGGGGGAGTGGGTAAAACCACCACCACTATAAATCTCGCAGCGAGTCTTGCCGTTCTGGAAAAAAAAGTACTGATGATCGACGCCGACCCGCAGGCCAATGCAACTTCCGGTTCCGGATTTGATGTGAAAAATATCAAGACAAGCATTTACGAGTGCCTCATTGATGAGGTAAATCCCAACGATATTATTTTGAACAGTGAAATCGAGGGCCTCGACCTGTTACCCTCTCATATAGACCTGGTAGGAGCCGAGATTGAAATGCTCAACATGCCCAACCGCGAAAGGATGCTGAAGGCAGTGATCGATAAGATCGAGAAAAAGTATGATTACATTCTGATTGACTGTTCGCCTTCGCTTGGATTGATCACGGTGAATTCACTTACTGCGGCAAATTCCATTATGATACCGGTACAATGTGAGTATTTTGCCCTGGAGGGACTTGGAAAACTGCTGAATACGATAAAAATTATACAGAGCCGGCTAAACCCTGATCTTGAAATTGAAGGATTTGTTCTTACCATGTATGACTCCCGCCTGCGGCTGTCAAACCAGGTGGTGGAAGAAGTCAGACGGCATTTTCAGCAAATGGTATTCGATACGATTATTCAACGGAATGTGAAGATCAGTGAGGCCCCCAGTTTTGGCAAACCCGTGATCATGTATGATGCCGAGTCAAAGGGCTCGCTGAATTACCTGAACCTGGGACGGGAATTGCTGCAGAAAAACGGAGATACCCGGATTCCCGGGAACCAAAAAACCATTGATTAACCATTATGACAAAGAAAAATTCACTTGGAAGAGGCCTCGGTGCCCTGATTGAAGAAGCCGAACCGGAAGTGCAAAAAGTGGTTGGCGGTACAAAAGTCGATATCCGCCTTGTTGATGCCAATCCGTTTCAGCCCCGCACTGTTTTTGACCAGGAGGCCCTGGAAGAGTTAACAGCATCCATAAAAGAACTGGGGGTTATCCAGCCAATCACAGTTAGGGAAATGGAAACCGGCCGGTATCAGCTGATAACCGGCGAACGGCGTTTCAGGGCCGCTACAGCGGCCGGACTTACACAGATCCCTGCCTACGTCCGCACAGCCGATGACCAGGGAATGCTCGAAATGGCACTGGTTGAAAACATCCAGCGTGAGGATCTGAACGCGGTGGATATTGCCATCAGCTATCAACGGCTTGTGGAAGAATGCTCCCTCACCCAGGAAAACCTCAGCCTGAGGGTGGGAAAGAAAAGAGCCACCGTGGCCAATTACCTCAGGCTTCTGAAACTGCCTGCCGAAATACAGGTAGGATTGCGGGAAAACAGGATATCCATGGGCCACGCCCGGGCCCTGGTCGCTATCGAAGATCATCGTGAGCAGATCAATTTATTCTACAAGGTCATCGAGGAGGAATTATCCGTGCGGAAAACAGAGGAACTGGCACGAAAAATTGAGGAAAGTTCGATTCACCGCGAGAATCCCCGGCCTGCACCAACCGACAAACTGCCCCAGCCTTACGAAGAGCTTAAAAATCAATTGGCTGACTTTTTCCATACCGCCATTGAATTCCGTCGCAATGGAAAAGGAACGGGAAAAATAATTATCCCTTTTGCTTCCGATGATGATCTCGAAAGAATAATCGGTATATTTGACCGGTTAAAAGATTAAACCGGTTGTTTTATTTTAGGAATATTTTTACCGGCCTTCTCTGTGCCGGTGTTTGCTTATTTGCTGTCAGCACTGTTTCAGCACAGGATGCAGATTCTGCATCCGTAAAACCCGTAATAAAAACCCATAATCCAAAAAAGGCGGTTCTGATGTCTGCCCTGGTTCCCGGACTGGGCCAGGTGTACAATAAAAAATACTGGAAGGTTCCCATAATTTACGGGGCAGGAGGTGCGTTTGCTTATTACCTCGGATACTACCAGGATAAATACGTAAAATTCAGGACGGCCTACACCCACGGGAAAAAAGGCCAGACCTTTATTATCGACGGCCGTGAATATGACTATAGTTCTTTATCCAACGGGGAAAATTTTTACAGGCGCTACCGCGATCTCAATGTTCTGGGCCTGGGAGCTATTTATTTTCTCAACATTGTGGACGCCATGATCGATGCTCATTTTTTTTACTATGATGTTTCCGACGACCTGACCATGCATATTCAACCCGCATTTTTTAACAATCCTGGTGCTACATCATCACTTGGGATTCAGATTAATTTTATTTTTTAATTATTTTTGCGTAAAATTTGAACTATGCGGAATCCTGTTTCATTGCTTTCACTGGCAATATCACTGACATTGCTCTTTTCAAATTCCATATCCGCTCAGGAAGAAAATATTTCCGAATTAGCCGATGACACAACGATAATAGATCAGAACTTCGACGAAAATCTCGACAGCCTCCTGAACCTATATTATGTTGGCCATTCCATCTCTCAAAATCCGGAATTCTGGAATTCAGAAGCGGATAGTCTTATCCCCGATTTTTCCGATTCCGTTTACATTGACCGGTTAAGGAAAATTCCCACGGTTGTCGACCTTACCTATAATTCAATTGTAAGAAGATATATTGAAGTATATACACGCCAGAAAAGAGGTTCCGTACAGATAATGCTCGGCCTGTCGCAATATTATTTTCCGATTTTCGATGACATCTACGATTACTATGATGTCCCCAATGAAATGAAATACATGTCCATCATTGAGTCCGCCCTGAATCCCCGCGCTTATTCACGCACCAGGGCAGTGGGCCTATGGCAGTTCATGTATGGAACCGGAAGACAATACGGATTGACCATTAATTCCCTTGTGGATGATCGGCGCGATCCGATCAAATCAACTTACGCGGCCGCCCGGTATGTAAAAGACCTGTATGCCATATACGGTGACTGGACACTTGTCATCGCCGCTTATAACTGTGGTCCCGGAAATGTGAATAAGGCCATTCGCAGGTCGGGTGGAAAAAGAAATTACTGGGATATTTATTATTTTCTGCCCCGGGAAACACGGGGACATGTCCCTGCCTTCATCGCTGCAACGTATGTAATGAACTATTACAGGGAACATAACCTGAAACCCGCCCCTGTTAGCTTTCCCATTGCCAGCGATACAATCGTCATTACACACAACCTCCATATGGCCCAGGTTTCGGAAGTTCTGGGCATTCCCCTTCCCCTGCTGCACGACATGAATCCCCAGTTCCGCACGGACATTATTCCTGCCGGTACTTCAGGCAACCAGGTCCTGCGCCTTCCGCTTGAGCAAACCGCCCGGTTCATTGACCATGAAAAGGAAATCTATGCCTATAAGGATTCTGTGTTCTTTAACCCCGAAAAGGTGGTTGTCAATCCTACTGCCATTGATTCACGAGGCATCGAAGAGCCCCCTCCCGGAAATTTTGCCAAACTCATTTATACTGTCAAATCGGGAGATAATCTTGGCTTCATTTCAATGTGGTATAACGTACGAACTTCGGATATCCGTTATTGGAACAACATACGGCACAACACCATAAGGGCAGGTCAGAAACTGTCTATTTATGTACCGCGCAACAAACTCAACCGGTACCAGGATATAAATGAAATGACTTTTGCTGAAAAGCAAAACCGGGTAGGCAAGCCGATTTCCGGGCAGATAGACCCTACTCCGCCGCCACCGGTCACGGCAAGCACTGCCGGCACTGACTATATTCTTTATACTGTCAAGCAAGGCGATACTATCTGGGATATCGTAAAAAAATATCCGGGTGTCACCCAAAGTGAGATCATGAGGCTCAACAACATGTCCGACGCCAGCAAACTCAAAGCAGGCCAGCGGATTAAAATCAGGCCCAAATCCTGAAACGGACTCCACTGTAATTTCGTATACTATTCAGCTAAAGGAAGGCAATCAGGCCCCATATCTTTAGATTGTTGGTTTAGGCTATTAGGCTGTAGGCTTTTAGGCTGTAAATTCTTGCTCAACTATCCAGCTTCTGCCTTTTGTCTAAAAGTCCAATAGCCTAATAGCCTAATAGCCTATAGCCTAACAGCCTCTATATGAAACCACAGGCTACATTTCTTTTCCTCATCTCCGTCTTCACCCTGCTCCTGGCAGGTGCGCTATTTTTTCCTGAAAATGGCATTTTGCTTGGCAACAACTTCCGCATCCGCTTTATTTCAAAGAATGACCTGGTTGCCGGTACTCCCACCCGATATGCCGACATCAACCCCTTATTGAACCATCAGCAATATCTTTCCGATTCTGTCCTTACGGTTCTGGCACGGGACAACGAATCCGCAACAAAAATAAGAGGCGCGAGCAGCGACAGCCTGCTGAAAAGCATAACACGCATTGAATATCCCGGCAATGATTCAACTGTACTGTATTCCTTCTTTGAATCCCTGATGAAGGCGAAACAAAGTGGCCGACTCATCCGCATCATGCACTACGGCGATTCCCAGATAGAAGATGACCGGATTACTTCACTTCTCCGGAATAAGCTGCAAAATCGTTTTGGCGGATCGGGAGCCGGACTGGTGCCTGTTGCTCAGCCTTATCCCTATTTCTTCTCTATGCGCCAGTCGAACTCGGCAAACTGGAAGCATTTTGCGGGTTTTGGCAGACGGGATACTACTGTCAATCACCGGCGATATGGCGCCCTGGCAAGCTATTGCAGTTACAAACCAACCGGAAACGCTTCCAGCCCGGATACCGCGGGCGCCTGGGTCAGATTCCGGACAGCCCCCACTTCCTATGCAAATACGCGTTCCTTTTATCAATGCCGGGTATTTTATGGCCAGAACCGGGAACCTTTCCTGAATGAAATATACCAGGATGGCAAACGGGTGGATGCGGAATTCTTTCCATCAGCAAAAAGACTGAGGGTCATTCGCTGGAATTTCGATACCCCTGCCAAAGACATTACCTTAACGTTCAAGGGACAATCAGGTCCTGAAATATACGGCATTGCCCTTGATGGCCGAAGCGGGGTTGCCGTCGACAACATCCCCATGCGGGGTTGCTCGGGACTGTTTTTCACATCCCTCGATGAACAGCTTATGCGCGATATGTACAGGGAACTCAATGTAAAACTGTTCATCCTTCAGTTTGGGGGAAATTTTGTTCCTGCCGGATTGACCAACTATGCCGGGTATGAAAGATGGTTCGAAAATCAATTGAAACGGATCCGGAAACTATGCCCTGACGCTGCCATCCTTGTAATGGGAGTGGCCGACATGTCGCAGAAAGACAAAACCCGGTATGTTACGAATCCCAATGTGCTGAAAGTACGGGATGCCCTTCGCCAGGCAGCCTTTCGCAACGGGGCGGCATTTTGGGATACCTATGCTGCCATGGGTGGACAAAACTCGATGCCTTCGTGGGTGTTTGCCGACCCGCCCCTGGCTTCCGCCGATTTTGTCCATTTTAACATACGCGGTGCAAAGACAATCGGCGGCATGTTTTATAATGCATTTATCCTTGATTATAACCGGTATGAGAACGAGGTGATGTTATTACGCAAAAACGATATAAATGCTACCTCCCCTACGGCAGATATTTCTTTTTAACCCGGATTCCCCGCTTATCTTCACCCGGCTATACTTCTGGGGATTTTTCCTCGTCGTACTGCTTCTGTATTCTATTCTTTATAAACGCAAAACGTTAAGAAACACTTACCTGTGGCTTGTTTCCCTTTTCTTTTATTACAAAACGGGAGGACTCTTCCTGTTCATCCTCCTCTTTTCCACGGTAATGGATTTTTTTATCGGGCTTGCCATTTATACCGCACATTCGAAGGCAGGTAAAAAAGCGTGGCTTGCGCTCAGCCTGACAATCACCCTCAGCTTGCTGGCCTTCTTCAAATACGATGTCTTTTTCACGGAAACGCTGAATGCATTGCTGGGTACCCACTTTCAGGCTGTAAACCATGGCGCTTCCTGGTCCAACCTGTTTATGGGAACGCATTTCGACATCGGGAAACTATTGCCGCCGGTGGGCATTTCGTTCTTTACCTTTCAAACCATCAGTTATTCCATCGACGTATACAGGGGAACCATTAAACCGGTGACGCGACTTACAGATTACGGATTTTTTGTGTCGTTTTTCCCCCAGCTTGTCGCCGGCCCTATCGTGCGCGCATCACAGTTCATACCTCAGATTTATAAGGATTACTCTCTTACAAAAGAGGAATTCGGGGAAGCCTTGTTTATGATCCTGAAGGGGTTGTTCAAAAAACTGGTTATCGGCGACTTCATTGCCACAAACCTGGTCGACCGGGTTTTTGCAAACCCGGGACTCTATTCCGGTTTTGAAAACCTGGCGGGTTTATTCGGGTATTCGCTCCAGGTGTACTGTGACTTTTCAGGATATACAGACATAGCCATCGGCCTGGCCCTGCTGATGGGGTTCCGCCTTCCGCAAAACTTCAATTCCCCTTACAAGGCAACGAATGTCGGCGATTTCTGGAAACGGTGGCATATGTCGCTTTCCTCCTGGCTTAAGGACTATCTGTACATACCCATGGGCGGCAACCGGGGCGCTTCTGCTTTTACCTATATCAGTCTTGCCCTTGTACTGGCTTTTGTGGTGCTGATTTCGGGGAATATAATGCTTGCCCCGGTCTTTGCCGGTATCCTTGCCATCGCCGGCGTGATCCTGTATTTTTCACCCTCTGTACGGAGAACGGTCAGCACAAACATCAACCTGATGATAACAATGGTGATCGGGGGACTGTGGCATGGCGCCAGCTGGATGTTCGTGATCTGGGGTGCACTGAACGGGGTCGGACTGGTCGTATATAAAATGTGGAGAAAGATAAGTCCCTGGGAAAGCTCCAATCACTGGGCGGTCAGCATCTGGAGAATCTCCCTTACATTTACCTTTATAACCTTCACCCGTATCTGGTTTCGGAGTGAAAACATGCAAAATGCCGCCGATATGATTTACCAGATTGCCTACCGTTTCGGATGGGCTGAAATCCCCGCCATGATCCTGGCCTATCATGAAGCCCTTGGGATTATGCTCCTGGGTTTCGTCCTGCATTGGCTTTCAGGATCATTCAAAGAAAAAGTCATGCATATCTTCGTTGCAACTCCCGTTTACCTGCAGGCAGCTTTCAGCTCCCTGGTAGTATTCATCATCTATCAATCCCTATCCGCGGGCCTTCAGCCTTTTATTTATTTCCGGTTTTAGGTACTGACCTGCCGGGGCGGTTATTTTTTCCGTTTCATCAATACCCGGTCACCATAGGTTGCGATCGGAACAAACTGCGGCTCAAGCAGTTTACAGCAATTGTAAGGAAAATGAGCATGGCGATGAAATGGGATGTCAGGTTCAGGATCAAATGTGACCCGCTCCGGGAATATTCAATCAGCGGGTAAATAGTATCCCTGTAAAATCCTTTGGAAGTCCAGTATTGAAATTCATTCGTGCTGTGCATTTTGATGATGGGACTGGCAATTAATGCCAGGTATAGAACGGTTAAGAGGAACAGCATCCCTGCAGGCCTTAAAACCTTTTTATATTGCTTTTCTGATGTGCTGAAAAAGTAAAACAGCACCATGAGGCTCATTCCACACCAGAAATCGAGCAGGGTAAAACTGGCGTAGGAAGCCAGGATGGAGAGAAAATAAGCAATCCAGATATGTTTGACTTTTGACCGCTGAAGCCCGTGATGAGAAAACTTACAGACAGGGTAGTTAATGCACAAGCCAGGCCGTATCCCCTTGAAAGCCCGAAATAATCAAGCAAATATGGATTTGAAACAAAAAAAAGCGCGGCCGGAAGAAAGAAGATGGAATCAATTTTCAATATTTGTTTATTAATGCGAAAAATCCCAATCCCGTAAACCAGGAAGGATAGCAAGGTTGGCAGCCTGAGGATCAGTTGTTTGTTGCCAAATAAGGATACGGATAACTTAACCAGCAGCGTGTTCAGAATATGATTGTTCGGCTCGTGATCAACAAACATCATGATCTGCCAGGGAGTATGATGAATATAATTGATCGCGGCAGGGACTTCGTCATTTGTAACGGGCAGTTTAAGGGCCTTGTACAGGAGAAGAACAAAAACAGTGGCAAGGAGGACAATAAATCCGTACCGGTTAATTTTTTTCATGTTGTTCATTAGTTGGATTTCGTTGCAAATCTATTATTTAAATTAACGTATTGAAATTATTTCTTATTTTGCATAATCCAAATCTGCTCCTATGCCTGATCCTATTGATTTAAGTATTGTGGTTCCTCTTTATAACGAAGTAGAAAATATTACCGTCCTCTTTGATAAGCTGGACACAGTTCTGAAGTCCCTGGATAAAATATACGAGGTAATTTTCGTGGATGATGGAAGCCGGGATAGTTCCTTTGATGTGGTCAAAACGATTAGTTCAGCATATCCTACTGTAAAGGGAATATCCCTGTCGCGCAATTTTGGCCACCAGATCGCTCTTCTTGCCGGAATGCAGCATGCGCAGGGTAACCTGGTCATAACGATGGATGCTGATCTTCAACATCCGCCCGAGGTGATCCCGCTTTTGATAAAAGAATATGAAAAAGGATTTGACATTGTGAATACGTGCAGAATTGATTCCAGGGAAATAGGCTATTTTAAAAAAAGTTCTTCCAAACTGTTCTACAGGATGATCAACCGTATTTCAGAGGTCCCCATCAACGAATCCTCTTCTGATTTCAGGCTGATGAGCCGCAAGGCACTGGATAGTTTTCTACAATTTGGGGAGAGGGGCCGTTTTACCCGCGGACTGGTAAGCTGGATGGGGTACAGGCAAAGCGTGGTGGACTATGCGTGCCCCCCCCGGTTTGCAGGCCAGTCGAAGTATACCTTCCGAAAGATGATGCATTTTGCAGCCGACGGGGTTACTTCCTTCTCGGCAAAACCTCTGCGTATCGCTTCCTACGTGGGTATTATCGTTTTTATACTGGGTTTGGCGTATGCTGTTTTTGCTATCCTTCGGAATATATCGGGCAAAACGATCCCCGGCTGGACATCCCTGCTTGTCACCGTGCTGTTGCTGGGCGGAATTCAGTTACTCACCCTGGGAGTGATCGGGGAATACCTGGCCCGGATTTTTAATGAATCAAAATCCAGACCTCTGTATTTTATTAAGGACACCGTTAACTGAAACTGCACGATTATCACAGGTTTGGGGATTTTGTTGTTTTCCGCTTTAATATCAATAGCGGATAATCATCCACAATCACAATCCAATCCGGATTATCAATATATCTCGCTTTTTCCGGTTCAAATGTCGTTTCCCTTAACGGGTATTTATTCCCATTCAGTATGAAAATAATGTAATCGGCTTTCCTTACATAAGGAAAAATGGATATATTTTCACGGAAGGCCAGGTGGGGTACAACATCCTGCATCGCAGCCACATTGGCATCGTCAGGAACATTTTTCCGGATTTCCTGCCGGATCTTCCTTACATCGTTTTGAGAATGATAAAAGGCAGCCGCAGTTATATTTTCTTTGCTGGCATCGTACCATTTAGAGGTGCGTTCTTCCATTTTCAACAGGGTAATTCTGAGCGTACTGAGACACAAAATACCATATAGTATATATTTTACGCTCTTCCATTTTATCCAGGCTGCCGACATAAAAGCAGCCAGGGAAATTACCGATATTACTTCAATTGAATAAAATCCGACTATTCCCCACCGCACACCGGAATCATTGAACATTTTTTGCGCGATGAGGGGAATAAACCAAAGCAGATATACCGGCCGAAGCAATAAAAGAAGGCCTCCTGAAAGAAGAAAAACTATGTAAAATTCTCTTTTTACACCATCAAAGGCCGGATCGCCGGACTGGTTTTCAATCAAAAGCCTCAATGTATCCAGGGGATGTGAAATTATCCGGATGACTGCCTCACCCGGATTATCCCCAAGAGAAGAATAGGCAAATCCCCAGTAATGCAATCCGGGCCTTTCAAAACCGGGGATTATTACCTTAAAAAGAAATATGAAATAAAAGATGGAAAAAAGACCGAAAGCAGCTGCTGCTATTTTCGCTTTCTTTTCTTTATACAAAAGCATCAGGGAAAGGGAGATGAATACAAACCATATGGGCATGTTCTCCCGGCTGATGAGCGTAAATAAAAAGAAGGGGACAGCCAGCCAGTACTTCTGTTTGTCAAAAAACAGAAGAAAAAAAGGCACTACAGCGGATGCCACGGTGACGTCGATGTAATCGGTTGCCAGGGCGCTGTAATGACCCCACAATAAATTAAAGTGAATGAATGCGAGAAGAGCTATCACAAAATTTCCCGTCTTGCGCTTTATAAACAAATAGGTTCCGTATCCGCCCAGGAGGATAAACAAATTCTGGATGATCAGCAGGGAATAGGTACCGAACAGGGGAGTGAATATCCAATAAAGCGGGGACAATACAGGCAGAACAAAAGCAGGATGTACCTGGAAATAACTGTCAAGCGGGGGTTCAAAAACAGTATTGCTGTTCAGCCTGAAATGGGCAAAATCCCAGAAAGCCTGGTTATAAAAACCGTAATCCAACGCATAAGTGCGCATGAAGTAATGGTTTAACACAACCTCTACCGTATAAATCGAAAAGAAGAGAAAGGCAAAAACCAGTAAAATAACCTGCTGCCTGGATATTCCGGATTTCTGAATCATTACTTGGTTGGTTCTTTTTCAGCGATAATAAAAACAATATCGAAAGTATTCAGGGAAATATTCAGTCCGGCTGGTATTTTTTCAATTAGCCGGTTTAAAAGGGTGCCTGACCTGTTTAACAAAAACAAAGAGTAAAAAATTTGTCTCACACTCCGGTATACGGGAAGATACTTAACTTTTAAAATCGAAAATCCATTGTTCTCCAATAACCCGATCAGGCTTTTTTTGGTAAAGTAATGCAAATGGCTGGGAGGATGGATCATCCTCCAGTTCTTCCCCTGGATCCGGGCCAGCAAAGCGGAAAAATCGCCGGTGGTTATATAAATTCGTCCTCCGGGAGCCAGTTCGTCTGAGATTTTCCGCAGAAATTTATCCGGGTATTGCAGGTGCTCAATCACATCCCACATAAAAACGTCCGTAAATGGATTAACCGGGGCGGGTTCTTCAAGATAGTCGCCTGTCTTCAAATTTAACTTCAGCTCGTTTTTGCCGTACTGCACCGCCTCGGGTACAACATCCATTCCAAGGTATTCCGTTATCCAGGTTTTTTTCAGGATCTCACCGAAAAAACCATATGCACATCCGATTTCCAGACAATTGGACAGGGGTAATTTATCGGTAACTGCTTTTTTTATGGTCTTTATCCGTTTCAGGAAATTAAGCTGGATTGTTTTTTTATCCTGTAAATAATCGAGGTATTCTTCTCCCAGGAAATAATTTACACTATACGTTTTTTCCAGCAATTCCCGGCTGAATTCCATGTTTGCAGTGGCAAAACCGCAGTGACTGCATTTCTTGAGTGTTCCTGAAAAGATAGGAACAAATTCTCTGCTTCCGCAAACCAGGCAACTCTTCATAATTTATTCAATCCGTATCTTTCAATTGAAATTTCCATGTCATCCAAATATACCGGATTTCCGGTTTCGTTCCATATATAAATACGAAAGCTGTCTGCCTTATAATAGGAAGGAATCGGAAATGATCCATACAGGCATTTCCATCCGGTGCTGAAGGAGTCGATTTGAATCCTCGATTCATACAACGTTGGATAACCTGCACATTCACAAGCTATGGAACAATTTGCGGCATCGGCCTTGCAATAAACTTTCACACGGATGATATCCAAAGGTCTGGCATGGATCAGCGATGTGAAGGCATACGGTTGCCGTCCATTAACCAGAACAGAATATTTTCCCGATCGAACGGTATCTTTTTTTACAATTCCTCCAATTGAAGCCTTATAGTGCAAATCATTATAAAGAAAATATTCGCCTGAAGAATCCTGGTTTTGGGCATCACACCAAATGTTAATTATTTCCACAGGATCTATCCTGAAATCTGTCTTTACCGGTGGAATTTTAAATATAAATACATTCCCTTGTTGACCCACCAGCTGCTTTGTATAGGGAATCAAACTTTTACGCTGGAAGACCGAAGCCATGTCATTGGTTACCAGATAGTCGGCTCCCGAACTTAAGAATGAAAGCATTAGCAAACTGTCACTTTTGGCCTGACCGTTTCCCTTTCTGTCTGCAGGGGTAAGCACCCAGCCGGGCTGATTCATCAGATACAGAGATCTGCCGCATATTTCAGGTATGAATACAACGCGGTCTCCGGATTTTATCCCAATACTCCGAAGTATCCAGTAATAGTATGCAGGTCACTATATGCCAGATCATTCGTGTTGGTAGTATATCGGAGTTGATTTCCTTTCGCACCATAGGCAACATTCATAAACAGGAAAACAACAACAACTGCTTTTAATAATAATTCAGGACTCTCCTTTTAACAGATCGCTGTATAAACCGGAAAAAAACAAGCAGGATAAAAACCGGCAGTATATATAAGGAAATAAGGAAGTAATCATGATGGGCAAGAGCTTCAAACCATAACAGCAGATAAAACCCGAATCCGGCAAGATAAAACACCGACGAAATTCCAATGATCCGATCCATTTTTTTAATGAAAATCAGGTTAAAAAGCGTCATGGCACCAATGAAGTATAGGGTCACTGGCATATAGTAATCTGCAAGCCAGAGAGACTTTATTAATCTGAATATCTGTCTGATATCATCCCGATTGAGGTCCCATATCGGAAAGTCCGGGTTGAAAAATTGGTGCTCTTATGCAATGCATTATAATACTTTGCAAAGAATACCCATGCGGCAATAAATAAGAAAATTGACCCATTACGGAAAGAATTTTCACAAAAAAATCCTTATCCGTCCATAATTTTAACCTCGCCTTTAAAAACTCTGTCTGTAAAAAGAAGGAATAAAATAATAATGGGTCCCGCCAATTCTGTAATCTTCATGCTGGCCGCCAGGATGAAAAAAACAACCGATATAAGAAATGTCCGGGTATTTCCGGATTCATAATAGGCATAAAAATAATACCAGCCTGCAAAGCTTAAAGCCAGGCCTGTTGTATTGGGTAAGAAATTGTTTGCGTAAAAAATAATCAGGGGACTTGAAAATAAAAGGATTACGGTGGCACCTGCCCAGAAGTCGCTTCCCGTTACCCTTTTGCCCAGTTTGAATAAATAGAGCAGACCCAGGATAAAAATCAGGAGGTTGACAAACCTGAAAATATAATCATGATAACCCAAACACCGAATACAAGGCGGCAACACCGTAATACAGGATAGGTATTTCGCTTGGGGCGGTATAACCGGTTCTTAATAGTCGCTGTTTAAAGTATGGACTTCCGGTTTGAAAAAATGCATCCCGTGCTGATAATAATTGAGCGCCAGGGAAGCCCCGTCACATTGACGCCAGGAGTGAACCGACTGGGGCCTTTTCAGCAAAATACCGGGATAATCATAAAACCAGGATATTCCCAGTATCACAAACAGCATTATCAAAACGCTATTCCTGCCCGGCCTGTAGTTGAAATAACGCTTCATTCGTTGATTCTGTCTGGTAAATTATCTTTGGTGTCCAATGCGTGTTCTTATCAGACTGATTGAGCAATCCGGTTATTTCGTCCAGTTTCCCGGCTGAATAATCAGCTATGTAAAGCATATAATCCGTTCCTTCCTGTAAAAAAGAGGAAAGAGGAATTTCACTGCTGCCGGCATAAAATGCCTTGGCCCAGGGGTAATACAAATAAGTTGAAGGATAGATTTTATTCATCTTTTCATAAAGGTAGGGACTGTATTTTCCACTCACCTGTATGCCAAACGTTAGAGCATATTCTATGGCGGAGCATCCGTAGTATGAAGCACTGATAATCAGGGGACCGTGCGACCGGTTATCTTTGAATTTCGCATACGATTCCCGCAGGTTTTTGTCCCGGGCTTCCCGGATTGCAACATCCTGTCTTATTACCGGAAGTATATGGACAAGCATATAAATGCCCAGTATCCCCATTATTGCCTTTAATCGCACGGTATCAAAAAAGGATGGATACATACGCATCAAAAGGCTTCCTCCTAAAACAACCATGGGAATCGTCAACAAAATGGAGGGCAGCATGTAATGATATGCAAAGTGTTTTGCAGTAATTGCATATTGTAAAAGGACAACAATGATTGCAGCAAATGCAAGCCGGGATTTCAAAGGATCCCGCCGGCCTGCCTTTTTTCGCATGATATAATAGCCTATCAGAACTGCGGCTAAAAATACAACGGAGAACTTCAGGTAGGGGGTATTTCCCAGTTGAAGACTCAAATGTTGCGTAAAATCAGTCCAGTGAACTATTCCCTTGTCCCCGCCTCCATATGTCCCTGTATGTGTAATGATATTCCTTACCCATTTATAAAATGTATGGTATTTAAACAGGATTGGAAAGGCAAATACAAAAAAGGAAATTACGGCTGTGGGCACAAACCATAATTTGCTCTTCCAGCCCTGTAAAATGAAGAGGGGAACCATTATAAAAGGCAGGAGGGTAAGCTTCAATGCCAGGCTGAACCCTGCCAACACACCGAAGGCAATCCCGTATTTTTTCGAATCCATCGTGATATTCTTGTCAAAATTCATAAAGACAATCAGCATTGTCCATAAACATATGACAATCACCATCATAGATTCAGGTATCAGCCTGGCCTGGGTTTCCAATCCCAGGTAATGCACAAAAGGGATCAACTGAAGAAACAAAGCCAGCACTAAATTGCGTGTTTTCTTATAAACCAGCAGACCAAGTAAAAACAGGACAGCCGTACTCAGAACTTTAATTGTATATAAGGTAGTTCTCAAATAAATTTCAGGATTTTTAATAAAATCGGTCAGCATATCCTCCCCGCCTCTGAAAACATGCACAACCCTCATCACAACCGCAATCAATACCACCAGGGGAGTTCCCGGATGATCAACATAAAAAATATCCGGTTTAAGGTCCGCCATGACGGCTCCATTAAACAAATACGCATATTCGGGATCAACACTTTTCAAAAAGTAAAATCCGGCCGCATGCTGATAGAAAATACCTGCAAGGAAAAAAATTCCAGGTAAAAAAAGTAGAAAAAAGACCTGAAAAGGTTTATGCCTTCGGTTGGATAAAGGAATTGCCATTATTATCTGGATATCGGTTGCGCATAAACGGCCACATCGCTGCCGGTAATTTCCCTGTCGCACAATATGATAAGACGTTCCAGTACATTCCTGAATTCCCGGATATTTCCCGTCCAGGTTATCTTCTGCAATTCGGTGATGGCATCGGGTTGGATCAGCATTTTGGGACGGCCGTATTCCGAGCTGATCAGCTCATTGAAATGGTCGGCCAGCAGGGGAATATCATCGATGCGGTCATTCAGCGAAGGTACATGAATGATGATCACTGAAAGGCGATGATACAGGTCCTCGCGGAAATTTTTCTGGCTGATCTCTTCTTTCAGGTTTTTGTTGGTAGCGGTTATTACTCTTACATCCACATCAATGTCTTTGTCGCTTCCCACCCGGGAGATCTTATGTTCCTGCAATGCCCTCAGCACCTTGGCCTGGGCCGACAGGCTCATGTCGCCCACTTCATCCAGGAAGAGCGTCCCCCCGTGGGCCTGTTCGAATTTACCCTTCCGTTGCTTGATGGCAGAGGTAAAGGCTCCCTTTTCATGCCCGAATAATTCGCTTTCAATAAGCTCTGAGGGGATGGCGGCACAATTTACCTCCACAAATGGCATTGCAGCACGCGCGCTCTTTTCGTGCAACCATCGGGCAACCAGCTCCTTGCCGGTTCCGTTATCGCCGGTGATCAGCACACGCGCATCGGTGGGAGCCACCCGTTCAATCATTTCCTTCACCCTGGCGATGCCCTCGGAATCCCCGATAATATCATAGGTCTTGCTGATCTTGCGCTTCAGCACACGTGTTTCCGTTACAAGCTCACTTCGTTCGGTGGCATTGCGCATGGTAACGAGCAGCCTGTTCAGGTCGAGGGGTTTTTCGATAAAATCGTAGGCGCCTTTCTTGATCGCTTCCACGGCTGTATCGATATTTCCGTGTCCGGAAATCATGATAATTGGAATGTCGCGGGCCAGCATATGCATTTTCTCCAGCACCTCAATGCCATCCATGCCGGGCATCTTGATATCGCAAAGGACAATGTCGTAATCGCCTTTTTCAAAAAATTCAAGTCCTTCACTGCCATTGGTAGCCAGGTCAACCTTGTGGCTTTCGTACTCAAGCACTTCCTGAAGGGTATTGCGAATACTTTTTTCGTCGTCAATAACGAGTATGTTTGCCATTTCTGAATTTTAAATGTGACTTCGGTAAAACACGGCAAACCCGACTATTGTTTTATAGTCTGAAGGGATAGTAATTCATATACAACACCTTCTTTCAGGGCAAAATTGGATTGGATCATCTCACGCAATTTCAGCTTTTGCAGGATGAATTTTACCACAAGTGTGGCAACCACAATCATTTCGAGCCGCATACTTTCGAGGCCTTTCATTTGCTTACGCTCTTTGAGCGTTGAATTAATCAGCTTCTGGTACAGGTTTTCAAAATCGGTGAGATCCACCACATTCGACTCAGCCGATAAGGCGGTTCCCGATTCGAAATTGGGATCATCCGCACGGATCATGGCCGTAATAGTTTCGAAGGAACCTGAGGCGCCAATGAGCGTGCTGATCTTATGTTTTTTGAATTCTTCAAAGAGGTCCGATAATCTCTCTTCAAGATAGTTTGAAATAAATTCGATCTCTTCAATGGATATGGGGTCTGAAGGCTTGAATTTTGAAAGCAGCCGTGCTACACCCAGCGGATAGCTCTTTTTCCAGAAAATAGTGTCTTTGTCGGCAATGATAAATTCGTTGCTCCCCCCGCCGATATCGAGAATCAGCACTTTATCCTCTGTTAGCTTCACGGCTTGTTTAACACCAAAATAAATCAACTCAGCTTCACGTTCCCCGTTGATGATCTCAATATCGATGCCGCACCTCTGCTTCGCCAGTTTTACAAACTGGTCTCCATTGCGGGCGCTGCGAATCGCCGAAGTTGCAAAGGCATATGTTTTTTCCACTTTGTACTCTGCAATCGTCAGCAAATGCCGCTCAAGGGCATTCAATCCACGGGTAATCGCATCAGGGCGGATTTCCTTCTTATCAATACCACTTTTGCCCAGTTTTACCGGAAGTTTATTGTTATAAAGGATCTTATAACCCTGATCTTCCCCCATATCAACAATGAGCAGGTTGAAAGTGTTGGTACCCAGGTCAATGACAGCTATGCGCATAATCAGGAAAATATGGAATCCGAAAAAAATGATAATCTTAATCCTACTAAAGTACAGATTTTTATTTAAATTATAAATTATGAATTATGAATTATGAATTGTAAACCGTAGCCTACATTCATAATTCATCATTCATCATTCATAATTTTCCTACGATTTATACCAGATCCATTTCCACAATTCCTTGTAAGAAACCTTCTTACCATACATAAGTATCCCGGTGCGGTAAATCTTGGCGGCAAGCCATACGGAGCCGACAAATGTAAGGATAAGGATCGCTGCTGACAAAAGAAGCTGCATAACCGGCACGCCGAAGGGAATCCTGGCCATCATTACGATAGGGGATGTGAGCGGGATAAGTGAAAAAATGACGGCGATTTTTCCCGACGGATTCAAAAAGGAATTGGCCATCACCAGCAAACCCAATATAAGGGGTATCGTGATGGGAAGCATAAATTGCTGCGTATCCGTTTCATTGTCAGCGGCAGCCCCCACAGCCGCAAAGAGTGAACCATACAATAAAAATCCGCCTATGAAATAAAAAAGAAACGCACCTATAATTAAAACAAAATTTATCTGTCCCAGCTGCTTCAACGCACCGCCAAACAGTCCCGCAGCGCCACTATTATCGCTCGGAATATTGGCTGCCTCATCGGGAATGCTTCTGCTGTTTTGACTGCCCATTATGCTTTTAGCCGGCGCAGCCTGTTCCGTGGCCACTTTGTTCTGATCGGGGACAAAGACTTTGGCAGAAAACAGGGTGATGCCATACGTGAGCATCATCCAGGCCACAAACTGGGTTAGTCCTATAAGGCCGATACCGATGATTTTTCCCATCATCAACTGGAATGTGGTTACCGATGAAACGATTACTTCCACTATCCGGCTGGTTTTTTCCTCAAGAACACCCCTCATTACCTGGGCTCCGAACAGGAAAATAAAGAAGTAGATCAGGAAGCCCCCGGCATATCCCAACCCCCGCTTTGCGCCCGTTGTATCAATTTGCTTACTGGGCCAGTTTTTCCATTCCACCTGCTGTAACTGTACCTTGGTTTGCAGCGATTGTATTTCAGATGCCGGAATATGCTTAACGATCAGCTTATTTTTAAAAAGGAAATCTTCCAGTGATTTGGAGATGTGCATTTCCATGCCCAGGCTGGGTGGTTTGCGGTAGAAAAGCTCCACCGTGGTTGTATTGCCCGATGAAATAATGCTTTGGGGAAGGTAAAGCACCCCTTCGTACTGTGTTTCATTGAATGCTTTTAAAACATCCGTCAGGCTTACGCTTCCCAGGTATGTGAATTTGATATTTTCCTTGTTGGGAATGATGTCCCTGAAAAACTGGAGCGAGTCGGGAACCGGACGGCCATTTGCATCCGCCTCTACCACGGCAATTTCCTTGACGTCGGTATCCTCAACCGTGGCAAGCCATGTAGGACCTATAATGAGGGCCGCAAATAATATCGGTCCCAGGATGGTCATGATAATAAATGATTTTTTTCTTACCCGGGTGGAGTATTCACGCCCGATGATGAGGGCTATTTTATTCATGGGTTTCGGGATTTAAAATGAGATTTTGCGCTTTCACCACCCGGATGAAAATTTCGTTCATGGTGGGGATCACTTCATTGAAAGAAGATATGGAAGCCAGGGGCATCACCATTTTTAGAAGGTCGTTGCCTGTCTTTGTTTCGGAAGCCTTGATTTTTATCCGGTGAATTCCCCTATCCTGCCGGTGCTCCACAAGGGTGAACTGGTCCTCCAGTTTATCCGTTACATGGGATGCGTCTCCTTCAAAACCGATTTCAAACAGGTTCGACCGGTGACCCATCTTGATATCATGTACATTGCCTTCGAGGATTGTTTTGGATTTGTTGATGAGGGTTATGTTATCGCAAAGTTCCTCCACAGAACCCATGTCATGGGTTGAGAATATGATTGTGGATCCCTGGTTTTTCAGTTCCAGGATTTCCTGCTTCAACAAGTTGGCATTAATGGGGTCAAAGCCGCTGAAAGGTTCGTCAAATATCAGTAGTTTGGGCTGGTGCAGAATGGTTGTTACAAACTGTACCTTTTGCTGCATGCCCTTGGAAAGTTCCTCCACCTTTTTATCCCACCAGGCCTGTATCTCGAATTTGACAAACCAGTGTTTAAGCCTTCTCATAGCCTCATCACGACTCAATCCTTTCAAACGGGCGAGGTACAGGGCTTGTTCCCCGACTTTCATCTTTTTATACAACCCCCTTTCTTCCGGCAGATAGCCGATGGAGGCAATATCTTCCGAGGCCAGCTTCCTCCCGTTCAGGAAAAGTTCTCCCTCATCGGGAGCCGTGATCTGGTTGATGATCCGTAAAAGAGTGGTTTTTCCCGCCCCGTTCGGTCCAAGCAGTCCAAAGACCGATGCCTCCGGAACATTGATTGAAACTTTGTCGAGTGCAAGATGATTGGAATATCGTTTTACGATATCCTTTGCAGAAAAAAGATACATGAATTTCAGAATTGGATGTTACAATTTCGAGTCATCGAAATTAACCAATTACTCGAAATAGTTCTTCATGCGGTCAAAAAAATTGCGGTCCCCGGTTCCCGGGTTCGGTTTAAAATTTTCTGACTCGTCGAGTTTTTCGAGCATTTTTTTCTCTTCCTTGCTCAGGCTCTTGGGTATCCACACGTTGATGCTGACCAGCAGGTCCCCCCGGTTATAGCTGTTTACCTCCGGCAACCCTTTTCCGCGAAGGCGAAGGATCTTTCCGGGCTGTGTTCCGGCTTCTATCTTTATTTTAACTTTTCCGTCGAGGGTCGGTATTTCAACCTGTCCTCCCAGGGATGCCTGGCACAGGGAAACATATAAATTGAATAAGAGGTCATTTCCGTCCCGTATCAGGTCGCTGTGCGGTTCTTCCTCGATGATCACCAGCAGGTCTCCGTTAATTCCTCCCCGGCGGGCGGCATTTCCTTTTCCTGATACAGAAAGCTGCATACCCTCGGCAACACCGGCGGGTATTTTCACGGAGATCACTTCTTCTCCCCGCATTACACCTTCTCCGGCACACTTGGTGCATTTGTTCGTAATGGTCTTGCCATCGCCACTGCAGGCGGGACAAACCGTGGTAGTCTGCATCTGGCCGAGGAAAGTGTTGGTTACCCTTGTAACCTGTCCCGAACCTCGGCAGGTACTGCAGGTGTTATATGCACTTCCTCCCTTGGCGCCTGTGCCGGAACACTCGTCGCAGCTGACGTACTTTGAAACCTTTAGCTTTTTTTCAATCCCTTTTTCGATTTCTTCAAGGTTGAGCTTAACTTTTACCCGGAGGTTGGTCCCCTTGGTAACCTGGCGGCCGCCCCTGCTGCCGCCTCGCTGGCTGTATCCGCCAAAACCGCCGAATCCAAGGTCGCTGAATATGTCACCGAAATGGGAAAAAATATCATCCATTGACATGCCGTCAGCACTGTATCCGCCGCTGGCTGAAGATCCAACTCCTGCATGGCCGAACTGGTCATACCGTGCTTTTTTCTGCGGATCGCTCAGTACTTCGTAAGCTTCGGCGGCTTCCTTGAATTTATCTTCAGAAGCCTTATCGCCCGGATTCCGGTCGGGATGAAATTTTAATGCCTGCTGCCGGTAAGCCTTCTTAATTTCCTCTGCCGTGGCTGTTTTTGAAACGTCAAGTATTTCGTAAAAATCGCGTTTTGTCATAATAAACTCCCCTTGTTATATGTCCGGTATGGTTATTGATTTATTCCCCAATAACCACCTTGGGGTACCTGATCACCTTGTCATGCAAGAAATATCCTTTCTCAACCACATCAACTACTTTGCCTTTCAGGCTCTCATCCGTTACCGGAATTTTAGTCACTGCCTCATGAAAATCCGTATTGAATTCCTGGTTGAGCGATTCGATTTCACGAATACCCTGTTGCTGAAGGAAATCCTTGAACCGTCCATAGATCAGGTTCATTCCCTGTTTTATGGCTTCAAGGTCAACCGAATTATTGACAGCGGCCAGCCCCCGTTCGAAATCATCCACAACCGGGATGATCTTTTTTAACAGTTCATCAGAGGCTGTCCGGATCATTTCTGCCTTTTCCTTATGCGTGCGCTTCCTGTAATTATCAAATTCGGCGGAAAGCCGGAGATACTTATCCTGCAGTTCTGCATTTTTCTCTGAGCACACCTTCAGTTCATCCTGGATCAACTGCACGTCCGGCTCCTGGCTCATTGCCTGATCCATATTCATTTGCGTACCGGGATCGCCAACCGGATCAACCCCCGGATGATTGATAGCCTCTGTAGTTTTAGCTGTAGCCCTTTTTGCCTTATGTTCCTGTTTCATTCCTTTCACAATTTTTCCTTGCACGTTTAGTATAGCATACGTGATCAACCCTGATCATACCCTTAAAGTAATTTCCGTTCAGCAAAATACTTGCCATTTTGCGGAAAGCGACAAATTGACAGTAAGGAGTTTCTTACTGCACCAGACTTTTTATCATGCTTTCAAGGGTTTCCGCCCTGAGATTTAAGGCAATAATTACCCCGTCGCCGTTAATCAGAAAGTTGGATGGGATTGCCGATATCTGGTATATTTTGGCGGCGTCAGATTCCCAGCCTTTCAGATCACTGACATGATTTTCCCAGATCAGGTCGTCCTCCTGTATGGCATCCGTCCACCGCGACTGCTTTGTATCGAGCGAAACACTGTAAATGGTGAAACCTTTCCCCTCCGTGAAATTTCCGTCTTTATAACGCCGGTAAACCTTCACAACATTTGGATTTTCCATTCTGCACGGCAAACACCATGATGCCCAGAAATCCACAAGCACCATTTTCCCCTTCAGGGACGACAACATGATCACCTTTCCGTCGGGGGATGCAAAAGCCAGGTCGGGCGCCATTTTTCCGATTTCAAGCCCGATTTCAGTTGTTGGTTTTGTCTTTTTTGAAGGTGGATTGCGGTGACAACCGGCCAGGGTAAGGATGGCAAGTACAGCGAGTAAAATGTAAGATCTGATCACGTTCCTGTTTTTATAAAATTCCCTGCAAAATTACATTAAATAATTTTAGTTCTGCTGTTCGGCAGTTTTGCAGTTCTGCAGTTTTGCAGTTCTGCAGTTTTGCAGTTTTGCAGTTTTGCAGTTTTGCAGTTCTGCAGTTTTGCAGTTTCAGTCGCAGGTTTTGCCTTGAGTTCTGCAGTTTTGCAGTTCTGCAGTTTTGCAGTTCTGCAGTTGGCTGACGCCACCCAGTTCAGCCAAGGCTCTGCCTTGGCTGAATATATGTTGCCAGGCTCCGCCTGAAAATCATTCCTCCAATCAGCCACCCCATCTCATTTTCAGTCGTGAGAAAGTTCAAATCTTCAAATTCCCGAATCTTCAAATCATTAAATCAAATATTTACTATTTTTAACATAATCTATCTACCCATGGAAAAAGTACTCGGATTTCTTGCGCCCGTATTTATAGCGATAATTATATTTCTCCTGAACGGCATTCTTCCCGGCCGCCGGGTAACCGGGTACATCAATAAACCGGGCTCAGGTGAAAAAATGCGTTACCACCTCAACGGGATGTTTGTATTCATTGTACTCTTGTTCCTCTGGTTCCTGGCCGGCTATTCTGAAATTATTCCGTTCGACTGGCTTTACATTTACCGCTGGTATGGGCTTGCCGGTGCGTGCCTGCTCGGAATCCTTTTTAGCCTGGCGGTTGTAATTCCTTACCCGCCGGTAAGAAAATCGTTCCTGGCCGATTACTTTTTCGGCCGGATTCAAAATCTTCAGGTTTGGAACGGCAGGGTGGATGCCAAAATGTGGCTATATCTATACGGCGCTACCTTTCTTGGCTTAAATGCCCTCAGTTTTATGTCGCACCATCACATTCTTTACGGTGAACAGGCCTCGCCAGGTATCTTCCTTTCCACGATCCTGATGATGTATTTTGTCATCGATTACCTCACCTTTGAAGAAGTGCACCTCTACACGTATGACCTGTTTGCGGAAAATGTGGGCTTTAAACTGGGATGGGGATGCATATTATTCTATCCGTATTTTTATGTCCTTTTTTTATGGTCCACAGTTCCATTGCCCGATCCCCATACCCCGGCCTGGCTGCTGGCTGTGTATGCTGTTGTTTTCTTTAGCGGCTGGATATTATCCCGTGGGGCCAATCTTCAAAAGTATTTCTTTAAAAAAGAGCCGGGAAAACCATTTCTGGGAATCAAACCGGAAACCATATCCGATGGAAAGCACACGCTGCTCGTGAATGGATTCTGGGGCATCAGCCGCCATGTCAATTACCTGGGAGAAATATTGATGGGAACCGGCATTATTTTATGCACCGGTTACCCGTCCCTGATCTGGCCATGGCTTTATCCGCTGTATTATGTGGCGCTTTTGTTTACCCGGCAGAAGGATGACAACAGGAGGTGCGCGCTGAAATACGGCGCTCTCTGGGATACATACGTTAAAAAAGTTCCCTGGAAAATAATTCCCTTTATTTATTAACCTGTTCCGGATACATTTTGCGGGTTGTATCTCCCATAATTGTGATGGCGGTTTTACGCCGCAGGACCTTTTGCATGAAAAAGGAGGCGATGCGGTTTCCCGTGCCCGCAATAAAAGAAGGCTGGCAGCCGATCCGCTCAAGGCATTCTTTTGCCACCTCGAGTGGCGTCTGAACCCTGGGCGCCAAAAAAGAGGTTTTCTCAGGTTTCGTTTCGATGAAATTTAGCGTTGATGTAGCCCCTGCACAACAGGCAATAACATCCACCCCTCTATCCTTCCATTCATACCACAGGCTTTCCGCCATTATACGGTTAAATGCCTTGGTAGCCGCATACATCGATAAAAAACCGCTCCCCTGGAATCCGGCCAGCGATGCCATTAATACAATTCCTCCACGACCCCGGGCAAGCATCTCCCCGCCAAAGGTATGCAGCAGTGCCAGCGGAGTGAGCATATTGCACTGCGCCATCAGCCGGTGATTCCCGGCCTGATTTTTAATAAAAGGACCTATATAGGAAAGGGCGGCATTATATACCAGAAGGTTGATCTCTGTATCCTTCAGGGCGCTTTCGATCCGGCTGACGGCATTTTCATCCGACAAATCGCAGGAAATACAGGTCGTATGGATGCCGTATCTTTTCTCGAGCGATGCAGCGAACTGCTTTAAGGGACCTTCACGCCGGGCGATAAGCACGACATCCAATCCATGCCCCGCCAGGCAGGCGGCAAATGCCGCCCCGATCCCTTCCGATGCACCTGCCACCAGCGCAGTCGGTCCGTATTTCTCTTTAAAGCTCCTTTTATCTTTCATATTTCGGGTTATAAACCAAAAATACGCAAAATAAAAGTTTTGCAGTTTTGCAGTTATGCAGTTATGCAGTTATGCAGTTATGCAGTTATGCAGTTATGCAGTTATGCAGTTATGCAGTAACAAATCGTTGGAACACAAAAGCAAATTGGTTTCACTATTAGTTTTTAACTTTTAGTTTTTAACTATTTCTTCACTGTTCATTGTTCATTGTTATTCCTTTTCATCCGACCGCTTCGAGGGTCTGAGACCACTCGAAAGGTCTGTGGGGGTCTGTTCCTGCTCGAGGGTCTGAGACCACTCGAAGGGTCTGTTCCTGCTCGTCACTCGTCCCTTGTCCCTATCTTGTACTGTCATCCGCATCCGGCATTCTTCTCTCCGTACTGACCGCCATTTTCAAATTGGGAGCCGGGGATTCCGAAAGTTTCCGCCTGATATTATATCCATACCAGTAGCCTGTACTATAACTGGCATCTTTAGCAGAAAACAAAAATCCATTGGCATACGATAGGGAATATCCAAAATTACCGTTTGACAGGGTGATGGATTTTTTATAGGTGCCCTCATGATCATAAAGATATACTTCCCCGGTAGAAGGATTCCAGGTATAAAAATAATCCGGATCAACGGCAACTTTTCCATCAGCGCTGGTTCCGCTGCCGTAATTCAGCCCGGTAAAGGTATCTACCAATGAACCATCCGACAATTTATACTGTTTTAAAGTTCCTTTGTTGAATGCATACAGAAACTGGCCATCCTCACTCATGGCTACTGTGCTCTGGTAATAATCATAAAGGTTTGGGAATATTTTTTCAAAAGTTCCGCTTTCCAGGCTGGTTATCTTATATATGTTCCTTTCCGATGTATTGGATTCGAAACCTGAAACATAGAAATTTTTGTCCGCTTTACTGTACATGATGCTTCTCATGTCAATTGCCATGGGATAGGAAGTGATCGAATCACCCGAAAGGGTGTATTTATTTATCCTGCCTAAAGTATAATTTCCCCCGTTAATTGTATAATAGTATTTGCCATCCGTGACCATGCCTATATTGTGATTGGGCATTTTGTCCCTGAACACGATTTCCAAAACCGGATCATGCAATTCCAATATTTCATTTCCTGTTAAAGCATCCTTCCAGGCCGGCATTCCGTTCACCATTGTTAAAACCTGCCCGTTAGCTCCCTTGGATATAGCTTTCCAGTCAGTTCCGTTATAAAGCAGCAGATCGCCTGCTTTCGGAGTGCCGGTCACGTTAACCATCCCGGCCGGCAAACTGCTGTTTTCAGCATATAAAGCATAGGGAACGCTTAATAACTGGCTGGTACCTGTGATTGTGTAGTTCGTTCCGCCGTCCGGGTCGATTTCCGTTTTCAGGAAATAGGGCCCATTTTTCCAGTTTATTGTATCAAGTTTTCCGGTTACTGCAGTTCCACCCCCAATTTCAAGGGTTACCAAACCATTTTCATTGGTAGTGCCTTCTTGCGTTTCAACATATACTGCGGCCCCAAATTCCGAGGACTGCAGCAGCTGGATCCGGAATCCGACGTTGCTGTTTTTAATCAACTCGCCGCCGGCATTTCTCACAACAGCCTGGAAGTTTAGCTTAGCAGGCGATTGCGCTAACAGGCAAGCTGCAAGCAAAATCATACTCATAAAAGTAACTGTTCTCTTCATAGCGGATTGGTTTTAGTGATTTTAAATGTCATAACTTCTTTTGTATCGTCCAGCACCTTCAGAAAATAAATGGTTGGCCTGTAGTGCTTAAGCGAAATTGTGGTCTCCTTATCCCCAATAAACGCTTCTTCAAGTACCTTTCCGTTCAGATCGTATAACTGGTACTTCATGTTTTCGATCTGATCGCGATTAATTTTCAGTATCAGGTAATCGGTTGCCGGATTCGGATAGGCTTCACATTCAAGTGTTATTTGTGTGGCAGGATCCAGTTTTGTAACAACATGAATTTCAAAGGGCTGCTGAACTCCCTCAACCACTGATCCGGTATTACTTATCATGGATGTATTGTTCGTTTGTCCGGCAGTGTAACTGACAGTGCCTGCAGACCCTGTGCCTTTCCCGCCGGTTGCTGATAATGCCTGTTGGGCGTAAGTAAAGGCACCTGAGAAAACAGCGACGGCGATACAACCGAATATTCTTAACATGTGGATATGTTTTTTAGGGTTTTGAAAACTTCTGACTGGTGGAATGAAGCCTGAAAAGGAAATCTGACCTCGTGGATGAAGCATCTTTAACAAACATGACTATGAGATAGTTCAGTGCGAAGAAAAAAAACTTTTAAAACGCGCCTGCTGAACAATGGGAATCCTGGATTGTTTTCTATTTGCTTATTTATCAACGGCATAACAAAACCTGTCTGTCTTGGAAACACGATATACACTTCTGCTGTGGATGATGCTGCTAATTGCTTTTAAAAGCTCCATGGCTCAGAATGCGGGTAGCCTTATTCCTTTTGCGGATGGATTTTCCTCCCCGGTTACAATAACCCATGCCCGCGACAACCGCCTGTTCGTGGTGAATCAGCCCGGATATGTTTCCATTGTGGATTCAGCCGGAAATGTGAACCCCGAGCCGTTCCTTGACATTTCCGACAGAGTTGCTTTCGGAGGCGAACAGGGCTTGCTGGGCCTTGCCTTTCCTCCTGATTATAATGTCAACGGGTATTTTTATGTAAATTATACCGGTATCGGGGACAGCACGCATATCTCCCGGTTCACCAGAGAGCCGGGCAATCCGGATATGGCAGATCCGCAAAGTGAAGTGAAGATCCTTACGATTGCCCAGCCTTATAAGAATCATAACGGCGGAGAACTGGCTTTCGGACCCGATGGCTATTTATACATCGGGCTCGGGGACGGAGGTTCCGGCGGAGATCCTGAAAACAGGGCACAAAACCGGACTGAACTGCTTGGAAAAATTCTACGGATAGATGTGTCTGAAGGCGATCCCTATACCATTCCTGAAAGCAATCCTTTTTATGGTATTAAAGCCCTGCGGAATGAAATATGGGCGACGGGACTCCGTAATCCCTGGCGGTTCAGCTTTGACAGGAAAACAGGCGACCTGTGGATCGCAGATGTAGGTCAGAATTTAACGGAAGAAATTAATTTGCAGCCGGCCGGCAGTCAGGGAGGAGAAAACTACGGGTGGCGCTGCTATGAGGGAAACGATCCATTCAATACCGGGCAATGTACTGCTGATTCATTTATTTTCCCTGTTTATACCTATCCTCACGGTGAAGAATGTTCTGTAACCGGGGGAATGGTTTACAGGGGCGATTCCTTATCCCCTTTTTACGGGAAATATTTTTTTGCCGATTACTGTTCCGACCGGATCTGGACTTTGCATAAAGATTCCACAGCATGGGTAAAAGAAGATTTCGGCCGGTTTATCGGCAACGGCTTCAGCACATTTGGAGAAGACAACAAGGGTGAAATGTATGTAGCCGGCCACTCAAATGGTATTGTATACCGGATTTCAGGTCCGGCAACCGGCATCAAACCGGAATCCGAATCATCAGCAATCCATTTTTCCTATGATCCACTGTCACGAAAAATCCTTGTGGATATTACCGGAGACACTCAACCCGAAGCTCGTCTGGTCATCTATGATATGCAAGGTACCATGCGGTTTACAGAGCGAGTCACAAGTGAAATATATGCATTCAGCACTGCCGGGTTGCCACATGGCGTATACCTCATCAGCGTATGGATGAATGGGAAATACTGGTCAGAAAAATTTATTATGGAAAGGTGATGTTGAATGCGCGCCGTTCATCCGGTATTATACAAACCGGAGTCTTGCCTTCCGGCAGTTCTGCGCTATTTTATTCTGCCTGCCATTCCTCCCGGATATTCCGGCTGGTATCAATAAGCTGGGTGTAAAAATATACCGAAACCTCATTGCTGAAACCATTGTCCGCATTAATAATATGTAGGGTGTTGTTTATTTTCAGGATCAAACCCCCGCCCAGTTGAATGAATTCAATTTCAATCATCCCCAAAATTCTTGGGTTTCCACCTGGCCTTTGTCCACTTTCCCTGAAATCCTGTTAAAGATCACGTTCCCCCCTTGGATTTTGATCGTACAACCAAAACGATGATGACAACTACGATTACAACCACGATGAATATTCCGGTGCCCACTCCTGCCTTGAAGATGCCTCCGATGATATCGCACGAAGGCAGGAATAACAGCATAAGAAAAAAGGAAATTATCTTAAATAGGGTTGGATTTTTCATTTTAATCAGATTTAGAGGATTAAAACACAAAGTTAAAGGGCTTTTAACCCAATATCTTACACAAATTTTGGAATTTGTTACAAAATCCTCCTTTTGCCTTTTTTCGATTATCCGTCAAACTCCTTATTCCCTGCTCAACTTTGCAATAACTTCCCTGCATTGGGGAAAGTCAGCCAGCAATTCCGATCTTGTGCCCAATTCAAAATCAAGAAAATCAAATCCCGGTGCGACAGTGCATCCCAGCAGGGAAAATGAATCTTCCCATGCAACTTCAGCTGCAAACCACATTCCACCAGGGACTATATGCTGGGGAACTTCGCCCTTTTCAAAATTTCTCCCGATAATTACTTTTGAGTATTCTCCGCGTTGAGATATCAAATGAAGAAAAAGCGGCGAACCGTCATAAAAATGCCATATTTCATCCTGCACAATGCGATGAAAGGCAGAAAAACTGTCAGAAGTCAGTAGAAAATATATACAGGTTGAAAAATTTCTATCCCCGGCAAATTTTCCATCCAACTCCACTTTGCTGATTTTACCTTCGCTTCTGTAAGTCTCCCTGAAATATCCACCTTCAGGATGGGAATTTAATTCAAGTGCCTTTACAATTTTTTCCGGGTCTATCACTTCAGTTGATTTATCGTGTAAATATAACTCCAAATGGATCAATTAAAGTACTTCATCTATAAACCTTTCCATCAACTGTTGGTTATTATACTACTACAGCTAAATTTAAATCAATGGAAAACTCTTATAAGCCGGCAGGATACAATTCACTGAGTGCCTATTTTGTAGTAGACGGGGTACAGAAATTTATCGATTTCCTTGAAAACCTTTTTAACGCCCGTGTGATGCGCCGCTATAACGGAACGAACGGCCGTGTATTGCATGTAGAGCTTCAGATTGACGATACCGTGATCATGGCAGCCGACTCTACCGACAAATTTCCGCCAATCCACCAGCTGGTGCATCTTTATGTTCCGGATTTGGATAGGGTTTTTCAAAAAGCAAAGGATTTGCAGTGTGATGAAATCGATCTTCCGAAAGAAAGGCCGAACGATCCCGATCGCCGCGGTTCTTTCCGGGACTTTGCCGGAAATTACTGGTCGGTTTCCACGCAGGTAAAAAAGGAATAAAATTATTCTGTATTAAATCCTATTTACAGGTTGGAAAAAGAAGTTCTTCGAGATAATTTCTTCCTTGTCCCTCGTCCCTTGTCCATCGTCCCTTGTCACTTCTTTATCACAATCTTCTCCACCTTCAAAACTTTTCCTGCCGTAACCTGCAAATAATAATTGCCGTACGGAAATTCCGAAATATCCAGCGGGTATTCAATTGTATTCAGCAATTGATCGAAAAACAAATGATAGCATACATAAGAATTAACATGGGCCGTTTTATCGGCCCCTTTTTTATGTGGAATCCCAACTAAACTTTAACTTTGCGCCGTGGCAGATATCAAACGACTCGCGCAACAAACTGCAATTTACGGCATTCCAAGCATCCTCGGCCGGATCCTTGGTTACCTTCTTGTTCCTTTATACACCCGCGTTTTCATGCCGGAAGCCTATGGCGTGGTCAATGTCTTTTATTCTTTTGTGTCTTTCCTGAAGGTGATTCTCACCTATGGCATGGAAACAGCCTTTTTCCGGTTTAATGAGCATGAACAGGATAAGGAAAAAGTATACAGTACCGGGATGGTCTCCCTGCTTGTTTCATCGGTGGCGTTCCTGTTGTTCGTCTCCTTGTTTTCGGGTTCCATTGCCCGGTGGATCGACTATCCCGATCACCAGAATTACGTTCTATGGTTTGCCTGGATCCTGGCCCTCGATGCGATTGCCGCCATTCCGTTCGCCAAGCTTCGCGCCCAAAACAAAGCCAAAAGATTCGCTGCCATCAACATGGCCAATATTTGTATTAACATTGGACTGAATCTTTTCTTTATTATTTTATGCCCGTTTATCCTGGCCCACAGCAGCGAAAGCATCCTCACACGGGCTGTTCACCTTGTATACCGGAGCGACTGGGGTATTGAATACATCTTTATATCCAACCTGGTGGCCAGCATTATCACCCTTTTGCTGTTGCTTCCCCAGGTGGTTCGAATTAAATGGAAAATCGATCCCGAATTGTGGAAGAGAATGTTTTTCTATGCCTTTCCCCTTCTTTTTGCCGGAATGGCCGGGATCATTAACGAGACTTTCGACCGGATCATGCTCCGCTACCTGCTTCCCGGATCGGCAACCATGGCCACTTACCAGGTTGGCATCTATGCAGCGTGTTACAAAATCTCCATCCTGATGACCATTTTCATCCAGGCATACCGGTACGCGGCCGAGCCCTTCTTTTTTTCCAAATCGCGGGACCAGGATGCCAAAGTGGTGTATGCCCGCATAATGGATTATTTCATCATTATTGTTTCACTGATCTTCCTTGTCACCATGGTGTATCTTGATGATTTTATCATGCCCATCCTGGTAGGAAAGGATTATTGGGAGGGCAAAATCGTCATCCCTGTATTGATGCTGGCGAACCTTTTCCTGGGTGTATATTATAACCTGTCCATCTGGTACAAACTTACGGGAAAAACATCCTGGGGAGCCTGGCTTTCTGTCATTGGTGCGGTGATCACCCTGGTACTGAACTTCTGGTGGATTCCCCGGTCAGCAGATCATCTCATACACGGTTATTACGGTTCGGCCTGGGCAACCCTGATCTGTTACGGATCCATGATGGTGCTGTCGTATCTTATCGGGCGGAAATATTTTCCGGTGAAGTATAACCTGGGCAAATTTACCGGCTACCTGGGATTATCGATAGCCCTTTATTTTGTAAGTACACTTGTACATTTTCAATCGCTGCTTGTAAGTTTTGGTTTTCATTCCACTTTGCTGCTCATCTTTTGTGGCATTGTATTTCTCGTTGAAAAGCCGAAAATTTTTGCTCGCTGATTTCGGGGCTTTATTATCTCGCTGATCTCGGGGATCTCACTGATACGGTCTGATTTTCTCGCTGATTTACGGATTCCGCAGATTTCCTTAATTGTCTTTTGGTCGTTAAACATCTCTGTGCACCTGACAGAGCTTAGCGACTCTAACTCTGCTTTTATCTCCTATATAACTATTTTTAAATCCCTCATTATCTGTCGGATTTTAGGGATTCCGGAGATCCGATAATCTAAATTTTATGCTGTTAATCGAATGCAATGAGATTTCTCCGCGACCTCTATCTTGGCGCGTTTTGCGAATAAACTCCGCGGGCTTCGCGTTAAAAATTTGGGGTACCTCGTTTAATCAGTTCTTTCCAAAGTTATCTGTTTCTGAGGTTGGAGGGACACCCTCCCGAGGACTCTGTGGTAAATTTATGAGTATACCGCTGGTATACAAAAAAATCCCGCCAGTCAATTACCAGGCGGGACCTAAGGCATAAAGCCCTATGTTAATTATGACTGCGAGTCATGTCCTAATTGCTTTACAAGCTTGTTGTAAATTCCAAATAATAAAAAGGCCGGAGCCCACTGACCTAAAAACATGGACGTTTCATCCTTTCTGAATATTTTATATCCCAGGGAAACAGCCATTACGCCAATTGAGGCCCATAAAAACACATCCGATGGTATTTTGCCCGTCTGCTCTTCAATTGTTCTGGCAACCGGCCCTTCCCTTTTTAGTGGATTTGCGCGGGCAACCTTTTCTTTAACATCTTGCATAGTTTCCATTTCCAATAAGTTTTAATTGTTGTCTGAATATAAACAACTCAGAAATGCTAATGTTTACGGCATTCCCATTCCCTAAAAGTGAAAAATGTGTTAACTAATCCGGTTTATTAAAAATTCGTGGCAATAAGGAAGGTACTTTTTTAGCATACTCGGCATATCCCTGTTTTCTATCCCTGTTTCTCTTTTCCATCAGAGGAATGCTGATCAATGTAAACAACAAAACCATAAACACCAACCCAATAACAGTCCAATACCCCTCCGGATTTTTGAATCCGGATGCTGACAATACAAACAGAAACAGGCTGCCCCAGAAACCGATCTCACCGAGGTAATTCGGATGACGCGAATAGAGCCAAAGCCCCGACTGGATAAATGCAGTTCTGTCCGCCTTTTTCCTGAACCGATAAAGTTGTTCATCGGAAATCCATTCTGTAAGAATTGCTATAACCGAAAATATCAGCGCTACCAGATCAAAACCATTGAAGGGCGCCTGAGCCGACAAGGAATACCATAGAGGAAGGCACCCGAGGAAAACAAACACAGTGGGCATAAAATGGATACCGAGAAAACTCACAAACCAGTAATTTTTACCTGTTTTCTTCGCAATTGCGTATAACGCCAGTCCTGGTGTCTCAATCCCTGCCATCCTCGGAGCCAGTTCAGGGTTAAGCGGATACCCCAGAACAGGACCAGGACCGTAACCACCAGCTGCCGCGTCAGATTGGCTTCCGGATAGAGAAATACAAGATAAATGGCAATAATGGGAGGAATAACGCTCCAGTAAGGATCATAAACACTTGAATTCCGGAAGATCATGCTGAACACAAAGATTAATACGGTAGCTACCACATCGGCGATGAACACATTGACCATGGTGCCTGAAAAGGACAACAACGGGAATAAACAGAAAACCGACAGGAAAACGCTCACGTATATGGCCGAAAGGATGGAAATGGAATATATTTTTGACTTATTGTATATCATATAACAAATATAATGATTTCAACGAAGGCGGGACCTATGCAGGCGGAGCCTGGTAACATATTCCCAGCCATGGAGAGCCGCTGATGACGTTCAGCCGAGGCTGCGCCTTGGCTGAAAATCTGGTGTCAGGCTCCGCCTGCATTACATGAAACCCGCAACTGCAAAACTTTTTTCCCTAACTTTATACTGCCGATTGAAATAAGCTGCCTATGCCCAAACAATTTCTGATGATCGGTGTATTCCTTATAACCGCAGGAATCGCTCCGACTGGGAATTAAAAAAACAATCCGAGTGGCATTAAAATCTACACCCATTCCATGAAGGGATCCTCTTTTGATGAATTTAAGGGTGTAACCATCCTGCCGGATGTTACACTGAACGATGTACTGAATATTATCCTGGATGTGGAGAATTACGATGAACTGTTTCCTGATTGCATCAATCCAAAAATCCTGAAAAGGGAGGGTAACTGGTATGATATCCATTATGTACAGACCAACGGACCTTTTCCTGTAAAAGACCGCGACAGCGTATTCGAGCAGTGGACTGAGATTGACCGCAATGGCAAACATGCCCGGATCACCCTGAAGCCTCTTCCCGATTATATTCCCGAAAAGGAAAACATGGTCCGGATCCGAAAAGGGACAGGCTTTTGGGATCTTACCGAAGACGATCATAAAAATGTGACCGTTACTTACCAGTTCCACGGGGAGCCGGGAGGGAATATCCCTTCCTGGCTGGCAAACACCTTCGTGGTTTCTCATCCCTTTGAAACGCTGAAGAATTTAAAAAAAAGGTTAAACTAAATCAATGCCACATGACAAAGAACCCGGGTATCCTTTGCCTTATCCTTTGTTTTATCAGCATGCCGGGATTAACTATGACCCTTTATGCACAGCCAGGAGAATCCGCACCCAGGGCCGGGGCAGGATATGTCATCATGAAAAACGGGGATACGCTGAACGGTCGTATCAACTGGCGTATGAAATATGAAGAGAATAACCCGGCTGAAATTAAATTCATTCCTGAGAACGGCCCTCCACAGATTTTGAATGCGGCTGATATTTCCGGATTGTCCATTGATCCGCAAACGGATTTTGATGGGAACGAAATGCCCGCGACTGATTATGTCAGCATGCCTTCTATGAAAAAAGGGATCCCTGTTTTTTATAACCGGCTTCTCGACGGCCGGCTCCGGGTATATCAAAACAGAAGCAGCGTGATTTTTACGAATGAAACGGCTGAGGTCAATACGGAATTTGATGGCATTGAATTCCGGTATTCCAAAAAATACGGGTTGACAATTGGCCCAACCTATAAGACCTCCTACCGGATCATCGAAAGCAGGACGCGGTATTCAAGTTATTATATCAGTAAGGACCAGGGCGTTCTCCAAAAGATAGATAAGGATAATTATGACAGCATGTTCGCAGCCCTGTTTAAGGATTGCCCCGATATTCAAAGGGAATTGGAAAAAAATCCGGATCTCCGGAAATTCAGGAATTTTATGGTCCTTGCCGAGGTTTACAACCAGCTATGCAGGTAAGCAAAACTGGCGTTTCCCTGTTTAAAATGTTCTGCAGGTGCTGTTCAGCTGAGATATCATGTAATTTTGGTTTTTATACATCGTATAAAAATCAGCGATATACTTTTCAGCCTGTTTTTTGTCATTTTTTGAAAGATAGGGAAAATCGTGTATGGTTCCCAACATCCTGTCCTTCAACCCGGCAAATTCATCAATGAGCGGTTTTAATCCTTCTGCGCCCGTGCAAACGCCCTGGTAGTATCTTTCCGTTACAGATTTAATCGGAAGCTCTTCGAAGGGTACAGCATAATAGGTATCGACCAGTCCTGAATAATCAAAATCATACAAAACAGGCATCGCTTTGCTATTCGGTGAATTAAAGGACATCAGTATTTTTATGTTGTGCTGCATCGGAACCGACCAATCCGTATTGCCGATCATATAATTGAAAAGGGCCATCCGGTTCATGGCTACCGGGTTCATATCTTTGGGAGTAAACATATCGCTCTTTATGATCACCGCATTGTTGCGACGGGCCAGCATTGTTTCATTTTCAATAAGGATTCCATAAGCAGTATAGAAAACCCCGGATTTATTAATGTCCACATAATGTATCTTCACCAGCCGGGTTTTGAAACTGTAGCTTGAATCCAGATTGTTTAACAATTTATAGGCCAGGTATTCCTTCATTACATACTGGTCAAATTTAGGGGTCTGATGGCAATGGGTGACGAGTTTCAGGGTTTTACCATCCACCTGTATGGGCTCGCTGTCCTTATTTTTGAATTTCATCATAAGGGGGGGAAACGCGCAAAAAGAACAGCGAAAATATCCCCTGGCCTTCACCTTGATATCCTGTATTATCGAATCCGTTGCACTTTTCTTCACGGTAAGCGTGGCATCATAATATTCAGGCTTGTTCTTGCTTTTTACAAGTCCCTTAATATCAAAACTCAGGGTCATTTCAAGCGGCTCTTCCGATGTAAAAAAATCAAAACCGTTATTGGTAACCCGATCGAAGACGGCTGATTCACTGCTCTCCACATCCTGTCCGGAAACCGGTTCACCGGACAAATCCTGCAAAGAAGCCTGATCTGCAACCAGGTCAACCGCTGCCGGCTGAACGGCAATCATGTCCTGAAATCCCTCAAGACTTTGCGCCCCGGTAACAGAAGGGATCAGGTACAAACTCAAAGCAATCAGAAGGCAGTTTCCTGGTTTCATGGCGTTTCGATGTCATTTACTCATTCTGAATAAACATAACATCAATTATGCCATAACTTATATATCGCTGTTATTCTGATACTTAAATTACTACTTGAGCATAACTGTCCTGGCTAATTGTTCACTTTTGCTTATCGCTGTACGAAAAAGGACAGTGGCATGGAACGAGAAACCCAATACAGAGTGTAATGAAAAATAATTACATTTGATTTCATAATCAGGGAACAGGTTTTCTTCAGTTTAATTGACAATGAAAACAGATCCGGAATTAGTTCACTTACCATATTCCACACCTACTTTGAGAAATTATGCCTGTTCTCGGAAAGCAAATAAGAATTTACCCTATGAAACGAATATCAGCCCTGGGATCACTCCTGCTGGCATGCACTGCCCTATCGGCGCAGATGCCCGTTACAATTGAAGAAAAGCCCTTGGTATTGCCGACTTACCAGGTAGCTCCTGCCGATAAGAACCCGATTTTTTATACCGGCCGGAATTACCAGGGCGCCCAGGGCCACATTTATCCCCTTCCCCTGTCGGATGTGATGACGGATATACGAAAAGATCAATCCTACAAGGCCCTTTATTTGAACAACGAATATCTCGAAGTATGCATTCTTCCCGAACTGGGAGGACGCATTTTCTCCGCCACGGACAAAACGGACCGGTACGACTTCTTTTACCGCCAGCATGTTATAAAACCCCTTTTAATTGGAATGACAGGCGCCTGGATCGCCGGCGGCGTTGAATGGAACATTCCTGACCATCACCGGGCCACCAGCCTCCTGCCGGTGGATTATACCCTGGTGGAAAACACAGATGGCAGCAAAACAGCCTGGGTGGGCGAAACGGAATTGTCGCGCGGACTGAAATGGACCGTCGGGCTGACCGTATGTCCGGGACGATCGTATGTGGAGGCAACCGTAAAGGTATTCAACCCCACCCCCTTTATCCACCCATTTCTTTACTGGGCCAATGTATCCGTACACTGCGATGACAATTACCAGGTAATCTTCCCGCCTAGCACCCAATTCGGGGCGCAACATGCCAAGGGGGAGTTTACCTCCTGGCCGGTTGGCTCCGGGATGTACGCGGGTTCTGACAGGACCGGCGTTGACCTAAGCTGGTGGAAAAACCACCCAAATCCCGCCTCCATCTTTGCCTGGAATTTTACCGATGATTTCCTGGCAGGCTATGATTTTGGAAAAGATGCAGGAACGGTTCATGTGGCCAATCACCAGGTAGTCACCGGCAAGAAATTTTTCCTGTGGGGAAATAACGCCGAAGCACGGATGTGGGAGAAAATGTTTACCGAAAACGATGGCCAGTACCTCGAACTGATGGTAGGGGCGTACTCGGATAACCAGCCCGATTACAGCTGGATCGGTCCCGGCGAAACCCGGGTATTTAAACAATACTGGTACCCGGTGCAAAAAATCGGGGGCGTGAAAAATGCCAATACCGATGCTGCCGTGAACCTCGAAAGGAAATCTCCGGGTTCTTTGTTTATAGGCCTCTGCACCACATCGTCACGACCGGCATCAAGGGTCAGGGTCACTGCCGGGGAACAAATCCTGCTGGATGAATTGGTGGATATTAATCCAGCCACTCCTTTCCTGAAGGATATTGCTGTTGATTCCGCCCTGGAGGATACCGATGTGAAGGTGACCCTCCTTGACAGCGAGGGGAAGGAACTGGTGAGCTACTCCCCGGTGATACCGGTAAAGGAGGAAATGCCGGTGCCCGTTGAAGCGCCCCGTTCCCCTGGGGATTATAAAACGGTGGAAGAGCTATACCTTACCGGACTGCGCATCGAACAGTTCCGGAATGCCCTCATCGACCCGATGCCGTATTACGAGGAAGCCCTGCGCCGTGATTCGCTTGATTACCGGGTGAACACCGTCCTGGGGATCCGTTACTGCAAGGAAGGAAAGTACAGTGAAGCAGAACACCATTTAAGAAATGCAATCACCCGGAGTACGAAAAATTACACGCGGCCAAAAGACGGGGAGGCATTTTATTATCTCGGCGTGGTACTGCAGCTGCAAAACCGTCCCGAAGAAGCCATGGACCAATTCTGGAAGGCAACCTGGTATACCGGGTTTCAATCCGCTGCTTATTTCAGGCTTGCCCAACTCGCATGCCTGTCACATAAGAATGCCGAGGCACTGGAACTGGCCAACCAATCGATCATGGTAAATAATCTCAATACATCCGCCCTGAACCTCAAGGCTGTCATCCTGAGAAAAATGGGGGAACCCGACAGGGCCCGAGAAATGAACGACCTTGTGGAAAGCATCGATAAGCTTGATCACTGGAACCAGGCGGAAATATTCTTCCTTGAAGCGGCAGCAAATGCCCGGGATGTATGGAGCGAAAATAACAAGGCGCTTTTTATAAAGCAGATTGGGGGCAATGTGCAGAATGTGCTTGAAATGGCCAAAAATTACGGTAACATAGGTGCTTACAGCGAAGCAGTGCAGATTCTGAAGCTCTACAGGAATTCCGGCGAAGACCTTTCCGGTTTTCCCCTGCTTTCCTATTATGCAGGTTTTTACCAGTTACAGAACGGGCAGGGTGAAGAGGCAGCCAACAGCTTCCGGGATGCTGCCGCTGCACCCTCCGATTATTGCTTTCCCTGGCGTCTTGAAGAGATCCGGATCCTGGAAACGGCTTTGATTTCAAATCCGGCAGATGCAAAGGCCTGGTTTTACCTGGGCAACATTCATTATTACCTCAATCAAAAGCAAAGGGCGATTGCCGACTGGGAAGAATCTGCCCGGCTCGATGAAAAGTTCAGCCTCGTCAGGCGTAACCTGGGATTTGCCTATGACAGGGTAATCCATGATCCGCATAAATCAATCGAAGCATACAGCCAGGCCATCCTGCTCAATGACCAGGATGCCCGCCTCTATGCTGAGATAGACAGGATAAAGGAAAAGGCAGGCATATCCCCAGCCCTGCGGTTGGCATATCTTGAAAAAAACAGGGCCGTTCTTGAAAAGCGGGATGATGCCATTACGCAACTTATCGGGCTATTCATTCTGAACGGCAAGCCGCACGAAGCCCTTGCCATCCTTAAAACAAGGCATTTTCATGTATGGGAAGGGGGCGTCAGCATCCATGATCTGTTTGAAGAGGCAAACCTGCTGCAGGGAATCGCTTTCATTGAAAAGAAACAGTATAACAAAGCGCTGCAAAGCTTTCAGCTGGCGGCAACCTATCCGGATAATCTCGAGGAAGGCGAACCTGCATACCGTGTGCGAAATGTGAGGATTAACTATTACATCGCGCTGGCGTATGAGGGATTAAAAAATAAAAACCTTTCGGATGACTATTTTAAACAGGTGGCCCGGTACAAAGACGAATGGGGCTTGCAGGAATTGCTCTTTTACAAGGCACTGGCCCTTAAACAAACAGGCAGGTCAGCGGAGGCCGGGGAAGTGCTGGAACAGATCCGCGATTTTGCCACAAAGGGACTTAATTCGGAAGGAGAAACCGATTTCTTTGCCAAGTTCGGGGATGCGGATGAAAGCCCTGAATCAAGAAAGGCCTATGACTATTACCTGTTGGGACTCTCCTTCCTGGGTGATGGCAATGACAAAGAAGCGCGCGTGAATTTTCAAAAGTCGGCTGATCTCGATCCGAACAGGATTTGGCCCAAAATCATGATGAACCTGAAGATAAAGCTGTAATTGATATAAGGCCCCGCCGGTTGGCGGGGCTTAATCTTTCTCAGGAACCTTTCAGCTGTCTTTCAGCAGTGTTCCAATCATCGAGTGCAGTGCCGTATTCCCCGCGTTTAAGCCGCTCGTGGTATATTTGTTTGGCCTTTTCACGGATCTGATCCTCTGTTGGCTGGGCATGGCCCGCCGTATTGCTCTTGTTTTTCAGTTCATTTCCAGTACGGGAAGTTTTTCCAGTTTTACTGGCCAGTTTTGATTTAGTTGTTGTTTCCATTGCCTTTAGCGTTTAAAGAATATATATTTTACATACAGCAAATGTACTTCGATTACCAAACCGGGAATCACAAACTATGTTAAGATTTCGTTAATTTTTTCCTCCGGATTTAAATCTGTCTTAATTGAGATTAAATTCCTACTTTTAATTTCGATTCCGTAATTAAAACCCAGGTTAACCATACAGCCTGTCTGCAAAATATTTACTGACACATTATGAATCCGAATAAGATAAGAGAATTCGCCTCCGCTTTCCAGAAAAGCAGGATCCTGTTAACCGGTTTTGAACTGGATATTTTTTCGAACCTCGATGAAAAAGGGACCAGCAATCCGCAGCTGGCAAAAAATCTGCACCTGGATGTACATGCCTGCGAAAGGCTCCTGAATGCCCTGGTATCCCTGGGCTTTCTTACAAAGCAAAACAATTTGTTCTTTAATACCCCCGAAAGTTCCGCGTTCCTGTCAAAGAGAAGTCCCGATTACCTGGGTGGCCTGGCGCATTCGAACCACCTGTGGGATACCTGGAGCAACCTTACCGGGGTAATCAAAACCGGAAAATCGGCGAATCCTTCAGTCATTAATGCAAGGGGAGAAGACTGGCTGTTCTCTTTTATCAGTGCCATGCACGACCGGGCCAAGAAGCAGGCCCCGGCCCAGCTGGCCAATATCGACCTTGCTGGAATACAGTCTGTCCTGGATATCGGTGGCGGCTCCGGCGCTTTCTCCATGGAATTCGTTTCCCGGAAACCCGGCTTGGAAGCCGCCGTCTTTGACCTGCCCAATGTAATCCCCATCACAAAGAAATTCATTGATAAAGAAGGGTATACGAACCGGATTAAGACATACACAGGCGATTACACGATCGGTGATCTGCCCCGCGGATTCGATATGGTATTCCTGTCGGCGATCATTCACAGCAATTCGCTGGAAACCAACCAAATGCTGGTTAAAAAATGCTACAATGCCTTAAACAGAAACGGCAGGATTGTCATCCAGGACTGGATCATGAATAATGACCGGACCCAGCCAACACCGGGGGCGGTATTTGCCATCAACATGCTCGTGGGAACGGAATCCGGCGACTGCTTCACCGAGGAGGAAATTACCGGTATGTTTACTAAAGCCGGATTTAAAAATATCTCCCGCCTTGAATTTGAATCCGGTTCAAGCCAGATGACAGCACAGAAAATTTAATTACCCGGATGGCTTTGACCTTTATTCCATTTTAAAGGCCGCAAAGGAATGGGTCGGCAGGGTTATTTTATATCCGTATTTCTCTGGTGTTGGCTTCCCCCGGGGATTGCCTGATTCAGGAATAACATTCATTACAAGCTTTTCGCCCGTCGACATATCCGTTAGGGAAACGTCCTTTTTTGTCAGCGCAATTTCCACCTCAACAGGCTGATCATTGAAGGATTCTACAATGAAGGTATTGTTATCGTAAAGGAACAGCGATACTTTGGAGGCACCGTTAAGCTGAATGCCAAAGGATTTGCATGCGGTTTCCCTGATTTTATTCAGAACAGGGACCGGGAGGTTATACAAATCAGCAAAATTTTCAGGCACGGTTAGCATATACAACCTGCCATTGGCGAAATTTCCGGCCAGCAAAAGCGGCCAGCCCAATCCGCTGTCCATCCCGGAAACCATCTCCCACGAATCATTGGTATTGTACTGAATCTGCGGGATGATCATGGGTTCTGTGCTTTTAATGATCTGCCGGTTCAACAAAAATTCGCCAACAAATGCTTTGCGCGATGTATACTCCAGGTTCACCAGGTTCCTGAGTCCCCTGTCCTGTAAAGCATTTACGAGTCCTGAAGTGATCAGCACATCTTTTCCCTCAAGAAGCCGCTGCTTTATTTTTTCCACCAGCTTCGGATCCTGCTTTGCATGTTCGGTTAAAATGATCATCCCGTCATCGGTGGGAAATTCAGGAACCAGGTCAACCGGGATGCCGATCATCCCCAGGTAATTTTCAAGAAAATCCTCACCGCTCGTATGATACGGCCTGTAACATTTAATTCCGTAAGGTGTCCCCAGTTTTGCGGCAATTTTATCGATGATATCCAGCGAATGACCCCCAATCTGTGCCACGGTGGCAGGCTTTTTTACAGGGAAAAAGGTGCTGTAGCCGAAGCTTGTCTTTTCATCTTTCCATGCGGGCGTCCAGCTCTCTTTTAAAGGGTAGAGCAGCTGGCGGTAATCAAAGAAGGTCATCTCAGGTGCCTTGGCCCATATGGTAAGCCATAGCTGTTCCGCATACCGGTCGTAAAAGCGCATGCCGCCGGTATCTACCCATCCGCCGCCGTTCTTTCCGGGCGCCAGGTTGTTAAAAAACCGGAAAACAAGGTATCCCAGGTAAGGCTGCAGGTGCTGTTCGCTGAAAACCGCATCCCGGGTTTCGGTGCCGGTATACACGCCGTCAAAGAGTTTGGGTTCGGTATGCGAGGTTGAAGCCCATTTCCGGAAAATGATCATACCAGTTGGGATACTTGATAATCACCTTTACGTTGGGATTCACCTTTTTTGCAGGCCCCAGGATTAGGTTCTGGGCAGCTTCCGTCATCAGGTCAAGCCGGTATTCCGACCAGCTCCTGTCGCCTTTGCCCCTCACGCAGCTTTCGCATTTGCAATTGGTGAAGAAGAAATCATCCAGGATAACCTCGTCAAAGTTTGAAGCCGCATACTCGATCACTTCCTGCGCCTTTTTGCGGTATTCTTCCCGGCTGTAACAGTAGGTTTGCAGAAAATTACTTTCATCGATCGTAAACGTGATCCCTCCGGCCACTTCCAGTCCCTTGCCTTCAAAGAATTTCTTCGCGCTCTGAAGGGTTTTTTTATCCACTACATTCATGTCGCGGTGAACCTCCAGGTAAATCTTGTCCACTTTCAACTGCGAGGATATCACCTGCCATGTGGAATCGAGCCATCGTGGATCGGCCATTTTCTGCACTTCATACGAACGGGTATATACCGATACTTTGAAGCTCTTGTAATGGCCCTGTGCGGATACCTGCATAACGGCAAGCACGAGAAGTGCACAAACGATGAGAATACTTTGCTTTTTCATAGGAGGTTGAGATATTTAATAATCAACTATTCAGCCCTGAATGCCTGGTAACTGTGCGGCACCATATTCGTTTTAAAAACGGTTTTCCCGTTTTCCTTATATCCGGTTATTTTTCTATTTGACAGCAGATCCACCAGGGTATTGAATTTTCCGTCCACCACTATTTTTACATTGGAATTGTGCTCTTTAAAGGACTGGATAATAAAGGTATTGTTATCGTAAACGAAAAGACTTATATCACTGGCCGACTCTGTGGTCACGAAAAAATTCTTCATCATATACTTCTTGATCCCGGTTAAAATTTCTGCCGGATATTCATCCAGTTCCCCGAAATTATCGGGAATGGTAAGTACGTAAAGCATGCCTGAGCCGTAACCCGACCTAAGCAGGATCGGGTATCCCACACCGCTGTCAAGTCCGGTAAGGAGTTCCCAGGAATCATTGGTATTATAACGGATCTGGGGGATTGTAATCGTATTTTCCGAGGGATAAACATCCCGGAAGTCGGAAAACCGGCTAACCAGTGCTTTTTTGTCGGTGTACTCAATTTCAAGAATATCCTCAATACCCTTCCCCTGCAGCACGCGGTAGAGTCCGGACGTGATAAACACATCTTTTCCCTTTCTAAGCTGTCCTTTGATTTTTTCCAGGATATCCTTATCGAAAGCAGCCTGCGCTGTAAGGAAAATGAGATTTTCATCGTATGGAAAATCAGGGGTGATGTCCATGGGAATTCCCAGCATGCCCATATAATTTGGCAAAAAATCCTCCCCCGATGAGTTGTATGGCTTATATGCCTTGATCCCGACCGGGTTTCCCAGTTTGTTCAGGAACATATCCGCCTTATCCAGGCTATAACCGGCAACCGGGGCAACCGGACTGAAGGAGCTGAAGGATCCGTCCCCGTTGGGAATCTCTTCAAGCAACGAACTAAAGCAAAACAGGGTGATCTCTTTTGCCTTGGCAAACAGGGTCAGATCGAGCTGTTCGGCATAACGGTCGAGGGTTGTCCGGTTGTACGGATCCACCCAGCCGCCGCCATTCCGGCCGGGGGCAATGTTTTCAAAATACCGGATGATGGCATAGCTTTCATACGGTTGCAGATGCTGGTCGGTGTAAACCGGGTCGCGGGTTTCCGTGCCGGTATAAATGCCGTCAAAAAGCCTGGGCTCCTTTTCGAGGTTAAACCCGCACGTTTGAAAATGATCATACCAGTTTGGAAATTTTACAATGACTTTCACTTTGGGGTTGACCTTTTTAGCCGGATCAAGGATCAGCTCTTTGGAAGCTTTTTCCATCTCGTCAAGCCTGAATTGTGTCCAGCTCTTGTCGCCCTTGGCCTCAATGCTTGATTCGCATTTTGTATTGATAAACCAGAAATCATCGAGAATGACCTCATCAAAAATACTGGCCGTATACTCGGCTATTTCCTTAATTATTTTCCGGTGCTCCGGATCCGTTATGCAAAAGGATACATAGCCTACTTCGCCACCATGCTCATACGTAATTCCACCGGCCGTCTTCACCCCGTGATCTTCAAAATATTTCTTCACCTTCAGCATCTTCGCCTTTTCAACCGTAAAGCCGCCCCGGAACGTTTCGAGATAAACTTTGTCTATGTCAAGGTACCGGTCAAGCAGGTTATAATTCTTTTCAAGCCAGTTCAGATCAGCCATCCTGTCAACGTCACGGGCGGGACAATAAACGGCCGTTTTAAAGTTTTTGTGACCGCCCTGGCCTGTAACAGGCAGATAAAGCAGGGTCAAAAAGGAAAAAACAAGCAGGAGAATTCGATTTTTCATGGGATGTTGTTTTAATAATGTGAAAAGATACTATTAATATTAATTCCAGATACTGCATAGGGCCATGCAGCGGGCACAAATTTTCAACCCACGTCGCATTTTTATCAAACATCTTTATTATATTGACCTATTCATGGAGGACGAAGCATGCGGCGAAAAGAATTCTTCAAAAAGCTATTGATGGGCGGCACGGGTATGATTTTGGCACAGACCCCCGTAAAGTCTGCCGAGCCGGTGCCCATGCAAAAAATCTGGCTCGCAACCGTCTTTATCGCGGGCTTCCCCCATTATGACGGTCCGGAAGCAGAAAGCCTGCTGGAAGCGGGGATGGAGCTGCAATTAAACCGCGAGCCCCATAACCGGTACGACAGATATGCTATTGAAATCCTCTGCGGGGAGGCCAAACTGGGATATGTTCCCCGCACGAACAATAAAACCATCGCCAAGTTAATGGACAAAGGCATCCTGGTGCAAGCCAAAATAAAGGCACTGGATCCGGAAGATCATTTTATGGATGCGGTAAAAGTTGAAATCTGGTACGAGCGGCCGGTAACTGCCTAAGATTTCTACCGAAAAACTTATTTTGAATTAAGGCTAAAAGTCAGCGTATCAAAAAAGATAGTAAGTGAATCCAGTTTGCCGTCTTTAACCTTCCAGATTTCAGCAACATCGCCGTTAATGCTTTTGCCATTCGGGAAAACATAATCGTAATTGCCTATAACGCAGGCAGTGTCTCCTTCAATGATCATTTGCTTTACCCGCATGTGGGTGAATAACCGGGAAAATCTTTTGATCACTTCAACGTATGCGGCCCTGCCTGTAACGGGGGTTGTCTTTGTCATATCGCCGCCGGTAAATTTAAAGTCCCCGGACAATACCGAATCCCAATTACCCTTTTGTGCAAAACCTTTATAATAAGTTTCAAGAAGTTCTTTTGTTGTCATAGCATTTGGATTTTTAGTAGGTTAACCCAATGAAAAACAACAACGAAAGGATTAACTTAGTTCACAAGTATTACCGGTGGTTCCAACAGCCCGAACGGAACCAGGTAATAGTCATCCTTCCAGAATTTCGGGGTATGCGTTAACCGGATGTCGTACCAGTTGGATTCGCCGTCGGTGTTGCTCGGCCAGCCCGAATTACCGGTAAAGGTCACCGGTCCCACTTCATTGAGCTCGCCCCCGGTATGGTGATGCGGCCCGAACAGGTTCCTCAGGCTGTTGGTCAGCTGGATTTCAACGTTGTTGCTGCCTTCTTTTACGGCGCCGGTAATATCAATTTCCCACGGACTGTAAATCAGCGGCTCATACTCTGTATCGTTGATCTTTACTTTCACCACGATGGCTTCAAAGGAAGGAAAGGAAATGTAATATTTTTTGGCTTTATCCTTTTGAGAGATGTCAAAACTATTTTTTAAGATAAAAGTCCCGGCATAAAACGGGTATCCCTGGTCCACCAGGTCGCCCTCATACTGAGCTTTTTCCCGGCTGATGGCGAAACGACTGATGCTGTGAAGGGGTTTTACCGGGAATAAATGCGTACTGTTTTTTTGCGATTCCGCCAGTGGTTCTGTGGAAGGCGTAACGGAAACACCAAAATTGCCGGTAAGGTATATGCTTTCGATCTCGGTGCCGTAGCGTTTGAGGGCATCCAGACTGGCGGGTTCCGGCGCCACATATTTAAGGGATAACGCAATAACGTTTGAGCCTTTCTTTAGTGTACCGGAAATATCCTCCGTTCTCAGGGCCTGGTCGCGGTAATAGGCCTTTCCTTCAAAGTTGATTTTCCTGCCGTTAACGACTATTTCATACAATTCCGGCTGCTCTACCACAAGCGAATAGTTCTCAGGAACATCGGTCACTTCCACTTCATATTTCAGGATGAGCGGCCCGGTATATTTCTTATCTGTAAGGCGCTGGTGAATGCCGATCACCGGTTCCGGCCGGCTGAATGTCTTTCCCTTGTCAATCGAGTACCGCGCAAAATCAAGGACTTTATTTGCATCCGGAAAACATTACCAGGAGGAGGGAAATAAAGGAAAGATATTTCATGGATTCTGACTATTTGTAAACCGGAAGGAAATTAAATAAATTTCTCATGAAAAGGGGATGTTTGACATAAAAAATCCGGAAATTAGAAGGTCAAAAATTACGAAAACACTGAAACAAAATACATCCCATGAAAAAATTGATCCTTTCCATTTTGCCTTGCGTCCTTTTGTCGTTTGCTGCACCAGGTGCAGCGCAGACTCCGGAAACAGGCGATAAGGTTGTGCACTTTCAGCAGGTTTATAAAACAATTGACACCTTCAATCTGAAGGTCGATATTTTTTACACCGATCAAACGCTTAAAAAAGAAGGCAATACGGCCATCGTCTTTTTTCACGGCGGTGGATGGGCCTATGGCAAGCCGAGTGAGTTTTTCACAACCTGTGAACGGTATGCGAAAATGGGCATCGTCGCTTTTTCGGTGGATTATCGTCTGGCTATTGACCACGGAGAGGTTCCCAGCAAAACGATCAGTCCCATCGAATGTGTAATGGATGCAAGATCAGCCCTGCGCTGGGTACGCGAAAACGCGGACAAATTCCACATTGCAAAAAATAAAATCGTGGCTTCCGGCCAGTCCGCCGGGGGCCAGCTGGCCTTAAGCACAGCCATGATCGATGAGTATAATGACAAAACGGACAACCTGGCGGTATCCTGCCGTCCGGATGCTGTAATGCTGTTCTCGTCCTGCGTAAATACCGTGGAAAGCTGGTGCGACATGCTGCTGGCGGACCGCAGGGAACAAATATGGAGCATTTCCCCTGCCCACCATATGAAACCCGGATTACCGCCGATGATTGAATTTCATGGTACGGACGATGAGCAGGTTCCCAAATGGACCGTCCAGAATATGGAAACCGAAATGACAAAGCTGGGCAACTACTTTGACCAGCACATGTATGAGGGAAGGAAGCATTACCTGGGCGCCCCCGATCCGAAATACTCTACCTACTACGATGACGACATCCTCCGGATCGCGGATGATTTTTTAAGGAAATTTAAGCTCCTGGATTAAGCTGCAGGTATTTATAAGTGAAATGAAATCTTTGCATAAATATCAATTCCGCTGCCTTTAATATTTTGGAATTCGGACGGAGCCAGATTGACAGGAACTGAAGAAGAACCGTATTTAAAGGATTTCATGTGGTTATAACTGCCTCCATAAACAGTTAATCCCCCGATTATGGACCACTTTTGGGTGAATCGATGCTGAAATTCTGCCAGCACATGAAATCCAACTGCAGTATTGTATTTAAAAACAAACCGTTCACCACCGTCAACCTTGCTGAAATCAAGATCCATCGAACCGGCATTCAGTAATCCAAAGCCGCCGCCATAATTCACGCTGCTTTTGGCTTTTATCTTTGCTATAATTTTACCTGTCAGCATAAAATTTGTATGATCAAAATTGCCCGTGGCATTCTCAACCACCATGGACAATTCAGTTAACTTATACACACAGGCCGCCGACAATTCAAACAGCCCGTTAAAAGTATACCCCGCTTCAAACCCCAGGCCCATCCCTCCCCCGGCGCTAATTGTGATATCATCACCCTTGTCTGTCTCTCCCACATGTACTCTGTCAAACCCATATCCTGCAATGGTTATAAAGCTTATTCTGAAATTCCGTATTTTCTCTGACTTGTAAATTGAAAGAGCCTCCGGATTATTTTCAACGACCTGCCCGTAATTTTTTACGGCAGGGGCCAGGATTAAAAACAGGAAAAGCCCCCTGACCAAGTGATGCATGCTGTTGGATTGGGATCTTTCTCTCATAATTTTCCTTTAATTAATTGATTTAAGCACTGCACCTATTTCAGCATAAGCTTCATTCCCAAGGACAAAGAAATACCTCATGCTTGAAATCCCTTCCATAATATAAAAAAGCTTGAAAGGGCCTGTAAACATCTTCAGTTCCGGTGGTTGTGTTCGGGTTTAATTGAAAATTATTTGGTTTTTTGAAAATCCAGTTCGCCGTGCAGGGCTTTTTTAAAAAATTCACCGGAGGTGGTGAGTTCATAAGTATCCCAGGATTTAAGCAGGCTGGGTCCCCATTCCGGGTCATACACCCAGCACATCCAGCTGATTCCGCTCCCTTCGAGGTAATGAACAATGCGGTTGCCATAATCCTCGGGGGGGGCCGTTTTCCCGGGAGCCAGGCCGAAACCGAATTCCGTGGCCACAACGGGATAATTTTGGGCGGCAAAGCCGAAATTCTCTTCCCATTTGGGCTCCCAGGGCTGACTGCGCTTGTTGTCATACGGATGGGTAACGTACGCGATCCCTTCTGCATTCACCGGTTCATTGATAATGGGCGAAAGATCGTAGGCCCAGTCGAATCCCGCAACCAGGGGTATCGTTTCGGTATCGTACGATCGGATAAGATTTATGATGTTTTCATTGATCTTTTTCCACTCTCCCCAGGTAATGGTACCCAGCTGGCCCCTGTAGGTGGTGGGCTCGTTGAAAATTTCATAGAAAGCTACCGTATTGTTTCCTGTAAAATGCTGCGAGATGGTTCTCCAGAACTGGTAGGTTTCCTGTTTCGAGGTATTGTACATCGGGTTCTGGAACAGTTCCATCTCCAGGTTGCCGATGGAATGCCAGTCTATATCAACATACATCCCAAGATCGGTACACCATTCAACGGCCTGGTCGAGTAATTCCATGTACTTCTCTGGGGTACGTTCGCGCCAGGCGATGGGATGGACCGGTATACGCACGATCATCGCCCCGGTTTCCTTTACCTTCTCAAAATGATTTTTATTCCAGTGGCCCTGCCGTTCAATTTTATCGGGATCGGATATGGAAATTCCCCTGAACAGGACAGTTTTCCCTTCCGGGTTGACAAACTTGTTTCCGTCTACCTTAATCAGTGGCAGCAATTTTGCCTTCGGGTTGGGAATGGGCCGGTGCCAGGGGCCATCCTTGAACCAGGGCCTGGTTTCCTGGCTCACACCGTTTTGCGTGCAAAAAGAGAGGACCAGGAGGAACGTTAGAAAATAAAGGTACTTTTTCATGGTATGTAAAATTTAGTTTGATTCGATCTTAACCTGGCCGGCACCTAATCCCAACAATATTAATACCTAATTCTTTTTCAATGTGAAAATATGCGGATTCTCGAGGTATTCATCAACAAACCCCTTTGTTTTTATAACGATCGTCGAATCGGTTTGCCAGTAAAATGCCGTCAAACGAACCTTATTTTTATCTTCGAAGGTCAGCGAGTTTCCCAGAAAGTACATCATTGTATATTCCCTTGATACAAAGGCCGTATCTGATGTGTGTTGCCTAATCGTTACCACATTTTCACGAATCGAAATTTCCATCCTTGGAAAGGCACGTGAGCCTTTGTCCGTCGAAATCCATGTGAGGTTCGTCCAGCCGGGAAATCTTTCTTCCAGCGTTTGAAAGGCAATGGATTTTTTGTCTGCGCCCTTTCTTCCGCACGAAACCAGGCTGAGTGACAGCATAATAACCAGGCTCAAAAAAGGAATTAGCTTTTTCATGGAAGAGGTGAATATGTGCATCCTTCCCGTAAAATTAACATTATTGTTTGCAGATAGTAAACCATATGAATAAATTTGATGGACTTCATTTAAATATCACCTATCCATTGCTGGAGAAAGCAACATCCGGGGCAACCGGATACAAAGAATACGACTTTAAAATTAAACAACATGGACAAACTATTGATTTCTTTAATTCTGCTTTCCCTTTCCGGCTTAACCATTGCTCAAAAAGTTTATTCAGTTGAATATTCCAACCAGGCGGATGTTAAGGTATTTGTGGTGAAATACGAAAATCAGGCCGACCTGAAGGTGTATAAAGTGGCATACGAAAACCGGGCCGGAGACAATGATGGCAAATGGTTTTTTACAAAAAACGAGAACCAGGCGGAAAAGAAGATCTTTTTTGTCGATTACGAGAACCAGGCCGATCTAAAGATCTTTTTCGTTGAGTACGAAAACCAGGCTGGCTGGAAAGAGAAAAAGAAGATGCATTTAATGTATTAGAAATTCTTTCAATAAATACAGGAACACATTTACAACATTCCATGTAAACAAACGTACCATAGCACAGAAATCTCTCCTGTAATTTTCTGTACCTGGTTAGAGATACGTTTGTTGTTTCAGAAAACTAAATTTCTAAAATTATGAAAAAAAGTATACTCTGTTTTTATTTGGGTCTTTCCATGATCTTATTTCTTATTCCCGGAAAGGTAAACGCCCAGGTGGATAAGAAAGCTGCAGAAGTAAAGAGACTGGAAACAGCGCTGACGACTGCTAAAAAAAATGTAGCGAAGAACGAAAGATCGCTTGTTGTTGCTGATTCCCTCATTACAAAAGGAACGGAACAAATGAATGAATCCAAGGCTGAAGATAAAGCCCTGGCCACAGAGCGTAAAACCTTGGATAAGGAATATGCAACGAAGAAGAAAGCGCTTGAAAAGTTATCGTCATCCAAGGATAAAACAGAAGCTACCCAGGCAAGGAACGACATGAAAGCCCTTGATCTCAAGTACAGGGCTGATGCCAAAGCCATGGATGCCCGGCTGAAAGATATTACCAAAAAATCGACAACCGGTTCGTCCAACGTGAGCAAAGGCAAAACGGGCAAGAAATCGGCAACCGATGCACTGGAAACATCCCAGGCTTCCCTCGATGCCGCCCAGGAAAAATATGACCTTGCAACCGGAGTGGTAAAGCCTGAAGAAGAAGGAAAGAAGAAAAAGAAGTAATTAACCTCATTCCTATAAAAAAAATACCCTCCCGGGGAAAGTACGGGCCGGGTATTTTTTTTGTAATCCGGTATTTCCGATTAAGGCAGTTTCCTTTCGGGAACCCCCTGGAAGGTCATTTTCACCGGTTTGATATGCCCGTTTTCATCAAAATACATCCGGTCAATGCAGGTTACCCGGTCATTTGCCCCTGTACGGTCAAGGGGACGGCGGTGATAAACGATATACCATTCATCCTTTCCGGGGATTTGTATAAGAGAATTATGCCCTGCCCCTTTTCCGATTATAGGATCCTGTTCCAAAACAGTATTCAGGCGGGTAAAGGGTCCCATGGGTGAATCGCTGATCGCGTATGCCACTCGGTAATCCGATCCTCCCCATGAACCTTCAGACCACATAAAATAATACTTCCCGTTCCGAATAAACATAAAAGGGCCCTCAACATAACCCTCCGGGGTAATTTCCTTAAAAATTTCCCCGTCATCAAAGGACACAAACCCGGTAAAGTCATTCTTCAGCTTTGCGATGTTGCAATGACCCCATCCGCCATAGATCATGTAGTACTGTGAATCCTTGTCAAGGAACACAAACTGGTCAATCGGCTGCGCTCCATTGTGGAATTTGTCAAGCAAAGGCTTTCCCAGGTAATCCCTGAACGGGCCCTTCGGTTTATCCGATACGGCCACTCCGATACCGCCGGTGGCGCTGTCGCTTTGAATATCATTGGCCGCAAAAAATAAAAAGTACCGGTTCTCTTTTTTCACGATGGCCGGTGCCCACAGGGCGTATTTTGCCCATTTAACAGATGCCGTATCAAGGATACGTTCGTGCTTTGTCCATGTGACCAGGTCTTTCGATGAAAAAGCATCCATAAAAACCTGGTCATGATACGGGGCTGAATAAGTTGGATAAATCCAGTATTCGTTGCCAAATACGGTGGCCTCCGGATCGGCATACCAGCCCTGAAACACCGGGTTCCCTGTCCGCTGGCCTGAAACTCCCAAAAGGGAAATGCAAAGAAAAACGAATACTAACCCTGAATTCTTCATGATAAAAGAGTATGTGAAAGACAAATATAATAAATGCGAAGCAAACGGAATGGTCAATTTTCTCCCGGAAAACTGGGTAAGTAAGTCCCCATTTTCAAATCAAAGTGAGGTATTCCCGATACGAAAAATAAATGCCTGGGAAGCAATATCTTCCGGTTTTGGAATTAACAAATATTTAACATCTCCTTTGTTCATTTGCCATTATGGGTTTATTACGCTATTTGCATCTCTTTATAAGCATATTATAAAGAATTGCACGGCCTATGGAACAGTTTTGGCTTTCAAGTGTTAGCAATATAAAAGCTGAAGATTATGAAAAAGTATACTCTTTTTTTAATCGTTCTCACGATGCTGCTTCCCGCATGCCAGAAGAAAGCGGTTGAACAGCTATATCAAAAGAACAAGGAAATATCGCAACTGGCGGAGCAACGGGATTCGATCATCAATCAACTTGAAGCCTCGTTCGACGAACTGGAGAACACACTGGGAATCGAAAAAAACGAAGGTGATGCCGGGCAGCGGATCAAACAGGACATTGAACACCTGAAGGATATGCTTGATAATAATGACCGTAAATCCAAGTCTCTTCAGAATACGATCGCGCGGTCGCGAAACGAAAGAACGCTATTCAGCGGCAGGGTGGATTCCCTGAATAATGCCCTTGTTTCAAAGAACGACCAGATAAATGGACTTAACCAGAATATCACCAATCTTAAAACACAAATTGATACACAGAAAGTAAGAATAAATCGACTGGCTTCTTTTAATGCGGACCAGAAAAACAAAATCGAAGATATTTCTGCCAAGCTCACAACCGCTCATTATGTGGTTGGAAACGGCAAGGAATTAAAAGAAAAGGAAATTATTGAAAAAAAAGGCGGTTTCCTGGGTTTATTCGGCAGGGTTGATAAACTCAATCCGAAATTCAGTCGTGATGAATTTGAAACGGTAAATATCCAGACTGATACAATTATTCCTCTCCAGGGAGAAAAGATCAATCTTGTTACGGTACATCCGTCGGATACATATAAACTGGTGGACTCAAGCAACGTAAAAATGCTGAAAATTACCAATCCTGATAAATTCTGGGCAGCATCGAAATACCTGGTAGTGGAGAATCGTTAGCCCGCTGATTTTGCATGATAGAGGTACCGCTTGACCGTTCTTCTTTGGCCTGTGCGGGGATAGATGAGTATCCATAAAACCGTTTATACAAAAAAGCAAATAACAAAAGTGAATTGTTCATGTTTAAGGAGATAAAGAAGGTGAAGTTCCAGGTTTCCTGACTTACAATCCTGCAAACATGAAAGCATTTGTCAAAACAAAGTATGGTGGCCCGGAGGTTCTTACCCTTCAAGAAATCCCAAAGCCGGTTATAAAAGACAATCACATCCTCATCCGGGTGATGGCGAATTCCGCAAATCCGGCTGACTGGCATATCCTTCGCGGGAAGCCAGCGTTCGCACGCTTATCCTTTGGCCTGTTCAAACCCAAAAAAAAGCTGCTGGGTGTTGATTATGCAGGCATTGTGGAAGAAACCGGAACCCATGTAACCCGATTTAAAACAGGAGACCGGGTATTTGGCGGAAACCTGGAAGCCGGCGGCTTTGCTGAATATGCCGTGGTTCCTGCCAATGCCTGCGCCCTCATCCCCCCGGGAATGGGATTTCCTGAAATGGCCTGTGTGCCTGTAGCCGGATTTACTGCCCTGCAGGCCCTTATCACACATGGAAAAATCCAAAGGGGGGAATCGGTGCTGATCAACGGTGCGGCAGGGGGTGTGGGCCATTTTGCCGTGCAAATTGCAAAATGGCAGGGTGCAAAGGTAACCGCTGTTTGTTCCGGTAAAAATGCCGACTTTTTAAAAAGCCTGGGCGCTGACCGGGTTATTTCATACGACAAGGAAGACATCCATCAACATACAGGCCGGTATGACCTCGTTGTGGATGTCCACGGCAACTTCAACTTCGCTGACTTCAACCGGATGGGTCGGCGGGGGGTTATGGTAGGCTTTACCACCATGGGAAATATGATCTCGGTTCTAAGTAAAAAAACATTCAACAAATTTCCCCTGGCCCAATTCACTGGCAAAGGCAACCCTCCCGATCTTGAATTACTGGCCTCGTTGATGGCCGAACGGAAAATCAGGGCCCATATCGAAAAAACATTCCCCTCAACTCAGATTCCGGAAGCCATAGGGTATATCGAAGGGATGCACACAAGAGGGAAAGTGGCAATGGTGTGGTAAATTTAGACTTGGGAACAAGCAGCATGGGCACACCGCTGTTTGCTGAAGACAGGGAAATTGGGGTACTGGCCCTTTCCATAAAAATCATGCCGAATGATTATAAATTCCTGGATAAATACCCCTAATTTTGCTCCCGGTAAAAATACTTTCATCCATGACAGATTACACAACACTTCAGGACAAATGCAGGAACAGCAGTGAAATGTTCAGCCGGATGGTTGAAGAATTTCTATTCAGGAATGTTGTCAACCATAAAAAATTTACGGAAGAAGTTAAATCACGTTTTGCTCCTTACCGGCATGTGACCGCGGAATTTAAGGATGGCTGGCTGAACATGATGATGATGCAGCATCTCACCCATGGAATTCTCAAAAAGGGTGGATTGCTGAAGGGATACCTGAAGCACAGCGCCGTGCAAAGGCTTACAGGGGCTGAGCTCGATTATCTTCAATTCCTGGCTGAACATCCCTGGAGATTTAGCTTCAGTATCATTACCGGAAATCCCACCGATAATTTCTATGAGATGGAGGATGTTTTCACGGATGAATCCTTTTTGATTTATTCACCCGGAATCGGTGATATTTTAAAGGAAAGGCAGGTTTCCCTTTGGTTTAACCTTATCGGGTTCAACGGCGGATGCTGGCAGAGCTATGGACCCATTGCGGCTTACCAGGCCTTTACGTCGGATGATATTTTCTTCTATGCCACAGAGCTGAATCCACGCAAGATTATTGAAAACAATGAAGATATCATGAAGGATGTTGAAAACAATCCGGTTCCGTATATGATGCTTTTATCCGGATCCAACTACCCATTAATAGTTCACAAAGAGGATGTGACCCTACAGGTTATGGCTGATTATAGTATGGACGAAATCAATACGAAAGGGTTTGAAAAGGATTTTACAATTGAATACAGCAAGAATGTTTACCGGTTTGCCCTCAAAAGATGGTCGGGTTATCCTCATTTTTCCGCTGCGTTTTATGATGAATCCAGGAAAGTATTTCGTCTGTATTCCATGACAGACCGTGGTTTCAGCACCCTTGTCGACCGCCTGAGCAAGCTGGGATTTGACCTGGAACCGGAACCTGAAATCCGGCTCACAATGGCAATGGGCATGACAATCCATACTATTCTGAAAATGAAGATTCTGTTGAATGATTACGATTCCTTATTTAAAAAAGATGAGCCGGCGGAAGAAAAGGAAAATATGGACAGGCTCAACCATTTTTTATCCCTGGCTATTCCTGAAATAAATGCGGGCCGGAAGCCGGATACCCTATCCTTAGCCCGAAAGGCAGGAGTTGATGAAGAAACAGCGAATTCAATACTGAAGCATTTTATGGATAAATTGGATCAAATGAAAAAATAACACCGTGTAGCCAAATGCCCCGGGAATAGTATGCCTTTAAAGCATGGAGGCGCTTTCATATGAAATCATATTATCGGGGTCTGAGGAAAGCTGTATAAACATCTTCTTTTCTTTTTCCTTATCCCTTTTTTGAAAAACATGGAACAGTTCCGGATCAGACAACAATAGCATTTCTCCTAAAGATACTTTTAAGGCTTCCCGTTCATGCTCATCATAACGTAGCTGATTCCGGGATATCCCCATGCAGGAATATTGTTGGCCCAGGCCTCCCAGGCAAAAATGATATGAAAATTCAGAACCTGGGAAGCAGGGCTGCCAATGCGCAAAAAATAGTGAATCAATTATATCAAAAACCTGTGATGAATGCAGAAAAGGTAAAAGAATTCTTAGGAATCTCAATGCCATCCGCATATAAACTTATTGAAGAGCTTGAAAAAATAGAACTATTTAAAGAGATTACCGGAGGACAAAGGCGGCGTATGTATGTTTTTGAGGATTATATAAAATTGTTCAGATGAGCAGTAGAATTCCCCTGTTTGATTATCGCCTGTTATTTTTTACGTACTTGCTTTTCCATAAGTCCAGGTGATAGTGTACCCCGTCTTTATTCCACACCTTGCTGACAATATCCGGATCCCCATCCTGATCCATATCGCCGATCTGGACGTCATGCCATCCCGGATTCCCTGTATGGATAATCCTCACTTCAAAGCGAGGATAGCGACGGGTTCCTGTATTTTCCCAGAAAAATCCCCGTTCGTTTAATCCTTCAGGTTTCATGCCCCTGTCAGGGTCTTCCTGTTCCCCTGAAAAAATATCCATATCGCCATCGCCGTCAAAATCAGCCACAGCCAGGGAATGAAGTGATCCGGTCGGATCACCCGGAGTAGGTAAGGGATGAAGCATGAATTGCATTCCCCTGTTGATATTTTCAATCCAGTAAGCCCGGGAATTCTGATTGTCACAATCGGTGAAAACGATGTCATTATCCCTGTCCTTGTCAAGATCAGCAACCCAGCTTCTGATGCTGACCCCATAAAGATTTGGACTGTTACCTATGGCGAAAGGCCAGGGTATAAATTGCCAGGCTGTGTCATTTCGCTTCCCTGGGTTTTTGTACCAGCCGCCAGGCATGGAAATATCGGCATACCGGTCCCCATTAAGGTCACCTGCGCCTGAAGGTGCAAATCCCCCGTGCACTCCATTGGTGTTTTGAACCTGGCTGACTGTGTTGTTAACATCGGTGCTGATATCATAATGCTTCCATTTTCCTGCAGGCTCAATGTGGTATACCCGTAAGGTGCCGTTTCCGGCTTTCTGGCTGTAGCAAAGGATCTCTTTTTTTCTGTCACGGTTGAAATCGAAGGCAATTATATCATGATTTTCTGAAGGCAATCCTCCCGGATATTCATGCCTTGTCCATAAAGAATCAGGATTTTGATCCAGGATACCTGGGTTTTCAAACCAATAGCGGGCAACCACAAGGTCGGGATGACCGTCGTCATTGATATCGGCTGACACGGCTCCCAGTTGCTCTTCATCCGATATTCCTATTTCATGCCTTTTCCAGGAACCCGGGCTGTTTTCATACCAGTAAACCATGCCCCCGGCAATTTCCCGACGGCTTACCGTAACATCCAGGTCTCCGTCATTATCCACATCGGCCAGGGTGAAGCCGGATGTTCCATATGCAGATCCCGGCAATATGGAATCTATGCTTATATGCTCCCAATGTGATTCATTAAGGACCGGGATCTTTGCAGATGAACAGGAGGACATAAGCAATATTGATATACCAAAAAAGGAAATGCCTAAATAAGCGAATAACAAAAGTGGATTCTTCATGTTAAAATAATATAACTGAAAGTGAAGTTACAAACTTAGACTGACATAAAGTGATCGCGAATTCGCTAACCCGGCCGACTGGCATATCCAGCGCGGGAAGCCTGCCTTCGCGGGTTAACGTTTGGCCTGTTCAAACCCAAAGATAAATTCCTGGGTGCTGATGAAAGGAGATTTTGTTTCATGAACTGAAGCATCTCGTTATCTTCAGGAAACAGATCAGTAATTACCTTAACTGTATCCAGGATTTCAATACCTTTTCTGAAGATGGGCAAATTTCTGCATTCATCCCGGGAATTCAAATAATTATCTTCCATAACGTGGTTTAAAATAGATTACTAATAAACAGGTTGAATTAAATTTATGAAAAATTTAAACGCTAAAACATATCAATAGGCCAGGATTTTCAATCCAAATGTCGTAGACCTCTCTGCCGGATGCCTTCGGATGATATTCTTGTTTTCATTATAAAATTCCTATATCAGCAAGTTAACAATTTAAATTATTATCTAAAATATTAAAAACCCGGAGTCCTTATTTAAGTATTTTGCCTTTTTTTTAAATAAGGATTATCTTTGTTTAAATATTTAGCCCAAATGAAACAATACAAATCTGGTAAATATATAAGTCAAGGCTTTTATAAAAGCTTTCAACCTACTTTGATAAACCGGCAATGGAATATTGATAGTATGGAAGTCTTACAATTACTAAGTCAAGCAGATAGAGAATTAGGTCGGTTGGATATGTATTCCAGCTATATTCCTAATATTGAATTATTTATAAGCATGCATGTTCTGAAAGAAGCAACCCAAAGCAGTAAAATAGAAGGTACACAAACAAATATGGATGAAGCATTGCTTGATAAAGAAGACATCCCGCTTGATAAACGTAACGATTGGGAGGAAGTTCAGAATTACATAAAAGCAATGGGATATGCTGTCGATGAATTAGAGAAGTTACCTTTTTCATCAAGATTGATACGCAAAACCCATCAGGCACTCTTGCAGGGCGTACGTGGAGAAAAGAAGCAGCCTGGGGAATTTAGAAAAAGTCAAAATTGGATAGGGGGAGCTACCATAAATGATGCTCTTTTCATTCCCCCGGTCCATACAACGGTTCCGGAATTAATGAGTGATATTGAGAAATTTATACACAATGATGAGATTTTCTTCCCGGAATTATTAAAGATAGCATTGGTTCATTATCAATTTGAAACAATACATCCATTTCTTGATGGAAATGGAAGAGTTGGCCGATTATTAATCCCTCTTTACCTTGTTAATAAGAGTATCTTAAAGAAGCCCATTTTATATCTTTCTGATTTTATGGAACAACACAGAAAATTATATTATGATAATCTGATGAATGTTAGAGAAAAAAATGATATAACCCAATGGTTTAAATTCTTCCTGGTTGGAATAATCGAAACCGCAAAAAATGGAATTTCCACTTTTGATGGAATATTGCAATTACAAAAGCAAAATGATATGAAAATTCAAACCTTGGGAAGCAGGGCTGCCAATGCACAAAAAATAGTGAACCAATTATATAAAAAACCTGTGACAAATGCAGAAAAGGTAAAAGAATTCTTAGGAATCTCGATGCCATCTGCATATAAACTCATTGAAGTGCTTGAAAAATTAGGGCTATTGAAAGAGATTACCGGAGGACAAAGGAGGCGTATGTATGTTTTTGAAGATTATATAAGATTGTTCAGATAAACAGTAGAAATTCCGGTAGTTGAATATAGTGATCCACGACCACACCGGCGATTACAACAATTTTTTTAAAGACGGGCTGTTATATTCGTCCCGGGGATTCAGGAATCGTCTCCATACCATTGGATTTAAAGTAGATTGCTAATAAACATATTGTACTAAATTTATGAAATATTTTGATTCTGTTGAACATTACAACAGGCCGATGTTTTCTATAATTGTTTATGCATATCCTGGAGGTTATGAATGTTATCTGCATGTGTTGCATGCTTAAACATGATATGTAAAATTGCCATAAATTATCAGCATGAAAATCTTTGAAACATATACACCTCTTTCCGACCTTGACGTGAAACAAAGAGCTGCTGTACTCAGCGAAAGCAAGCGAATTTTGGTTTTAGCAGGTGCGGGCTCAGGCAAAACCAAAACATTGCTGCAGAAACTTGTTTATCTGATTAATGATAAAAATGTACGGCCTGCAAGCATTCTGGCCATTACGTTTACCAAAAATGCAGCAAATGAAATGATCGACCGGTTAATCCAGTCTGCTGATAAGACCGGGGAGTATGAAAATATTCTGTCAAATAAGACATTATCAAACCGAGAAAAAGATATTTATCGAAAAGACTTTACCAAAAAATATCCGTGGATTGCCCGGCTTACTATTCGCACTTTTCATAGCTTTTGTTATTTCCTTCTCAAGAATTATGGAGTTCATGTATTTGATAACAGGTTCCGGATATTAAACGAACAAAAAATACCGGATGAACAGTTTTCTAACCTTGTAGCTCCGGAGAAGGAAGGCGATATAATGAAGAAGATATTGATTGAAGCAGGCCAAAACCGCCAGTATCTCCTGGATTTAAAACGTTATATACTTGATTACATCATCGACAAGATCCACTTAAAAGATTTGGATAAGCAAAAAATCTATGCAGATGGAAAGTATTATACAACATTAAAGGGCGATAAGGTTAAATCCAAATCGGAAAGGGATATTGCCGACTGGCTTTATCGTCATAATATTCAATACAGGTATGAATTGAGTGTGTATTTTAAGGAGTTTCAGTGCAGACCGGATTTCTATATTCCGGAAGCGGACCTTTATCTGGAACATGTCAGTGATAAAAGCTATCCATTAAGGCAAAAGGAAGAACAATTCGAATCGGCCGGTAAATTGTACGTCAAGATTTTCGAAGAGCAGGCAAATGATTCTGTACTGTTTAACCGTGCCATGGAAAGGATTGTAAAAGGAAGGCTTTCTGAAAATTACATGCCGGAATTTGCCGTTTCTTTTGAAGAGGAATTTAAATCCTATCACGACGATATTAATGATTTTGTCAGCCTTTTGCTGAGGGTAAATAACATGATAAAGGTTGAAAATCTTAGTTATGATGACATTCTCACCAAAGGCTCAAAGGATCCTCATGAACGCATAAGTGCCTTTTATAAACTGGCAATCCCGGTGCTTAGAAAGTACGAAGAATATTGCAGGTTTAAATCTTATCTCGATTTCAATGATATGATTATTAAAGCTGTTGAGTTAATTAACACTCAACCTGAAATTAAGGATAAGATCAGCTCCGCTTATAAATATGTTCTTGTTGATGAGTTTCAGGATGTAAATAATCTGCAGGTGGATCTGATCAATAAAATCTTGACGGAGGAAACACAACTGTTCTGCGTTGGCGATGACTGGCAGAGTATTTATGGGTTTCGCGGATCAGAGGTGGACTACATAATCAATTTTGAAAAGTATTTTGATAAGCCCGAAATCATTACGCTGAATCAAAATTACCGGAGCACGGATTTTATTGTAGGCGCCAGCAATGAAGTAATCAAACACAATAAATTCCAGGTAACGAAACAAATCAACTCTTCCAGAACATCAGACAAAAAGATAAATATATTCGCAGCTGAATCCGAGGAAGAGGAATTGAATTATTTTGTGAATGAAGTGAATAATCTGCTTTCCAGTGGTTACGCCAATGAAGATATTCTTGTTCTATACCGGCGTTCTAAAATGTTCGCTCCCTATTTATATCGTATTCGCAAGGAAGGGATGAAAATAAGAGGAAATACTATTCATGCAGCAAAAGGTCTTGAGGCCAAAGTCGTTTTTATTATCGGCTTGACTGAAGGCAATGGCGGATTTCCGGATATTTGGCTGGATGACAGGGTATTCCAGGTTATCCGAAAGGTAAAGCATGATATGCTGATGGAAGAGGAGCGCAGGTTATTCTATGTTGCCCTGACCCGTGCCAGGGATGAATTATTTCTTATTACAAGAAAAGGAAATGAATCTAGTTTCCTTGAGGAAATCCCGGAGGAATATGCTATAAATTTCCGTGTGAAACCTCTTCAGGCAAAAGCTACACTAAGACTCTGCGAGCAATGCAATTTTCAGATACAAATCGAGTTTAAGTTCTGTCCCAATTGCGGGGTTGAATTAAAATCAAATTGATAATATTTGAAGTATTAATGCACCAGGAATTCCTTTAATGGAATACCAATCGAGTGAACATTATATTACCTTAGATTTAATAATCTTAACAGGATGAGCGATATTGAATTTCTAATAAATGAGCTGGTTAAATTCAGGGATGCGCGTAACTGGGATCAGTTTCACAATACAAAGGACCTGGCAATTGCCATATCCATCGAGGCAGCCGAGTTGAATGAGCTTTTTCTCTGGAAAACTACAGCGGAATCAGAACTCGTCGACAAAAACAAACTGAAAGAAGAAATTGCTGATATATTGGCATTCACATTGTTACTGGCAGGAAAGCATGAATTTGATGTGAAACAGATCGTCCTTGAAAAAATCAGGAAGAACAATGAAAAATACCCCGTCGACAAATCGAAAGGGAACGCCAGGAAATACAATGAACTATAATGCTGATCTACCAGGCGATTTCCGACAAGTTTATTGACGATATCAGGCAGAATACGATTTCTGATATTATGTTTCGGAGATGATCTATATGTGGATATAAGCACCGGAAAATTGTCAGCAAACATCTCCGCCACTAAAGATCCCATCTAAAGCGAAATATTGAAAATTTCGAAAAGCATGTCAGGAATATTTACAGGACACTTCTTACCAGGGGAATGAAAGGTTGCTTTGTAACTTCGATTTGTCCCTAATTTTTCAAAATTTTTTTTTCTTCGGCGATAAACCCATTCCTTTGTGCTCATAATCAATAAATAATTGTATGATTAGAGCCTTTGCAGAATTTTTAATTGAATTATTGACTAAACTCTCCGGGGATGAAAAGTGGATTGGTAAATCATCCTTTCAGAAAGCCCTTACTATCGGACACTCCATCCTGAACGATGAATTGGTTGACGAAAAGCGGATCAACCGTGCCATTAAAGACATCCGACAGGAAAACCCGGAAGAAGAGGACGCGTTGATTCTTGCGTTGCTTGCTGTCCTTTATTCTGAATTAGAGGAATCCATGCCTCAAAGTGTGAAATACTTTGAGAAACTGGCAAAAATTTCAGGGGAAGCCACACAATTAAGTATTAACAATTTCCTGTCGGTAATGCGGGTAACCGAATTACACGATTTCAGCAATCTACTGCATGATGGGTTGGTTTTCCTTGAAATGCACAAGGATGATGTGAATGCGAGGAGTCATGCGTTCAGTGGAAGGGTTACCAGTACGTGGTGCCGCTGAAGTACATGTATGAGGTGTGCCCGGTACGTATCTCGCAGGATCACCTGGTAGTTTACTCACCCATGGGTGAGCAGCTTGCCTGCCCTCCCCTGGCAGAACAGGGCCAAAAGGAACGATACGTGGGAGTCCCCCACAAAACCGGCAAAAAACCTGATCTGGCCATAGCCGATGTTATCTCTCGCCTTGAGGCCTTTTCCCCGGAAATGGGGGCTTATATCGAGCAGGTCCGGCGGCACAAACCCGGTTCCTGGCGCCATCATCTAAAGAGCCTGCTGGCCCTGAAAGTGAACTACAGGGTGGAAGATATCCTGGTGGCAGTCCGGCGGGCTCAGCAGTACAAGGTCTTTGAGTCGGGAACTATCGAAAGGTTTTTGGCAAATAACTCTGAGCCACGCTACAGCATCAAACTAACCTTTAAATCCAATAAAAACTCCGGGTATGAGAGGTAGAAAAACAAACGATACAAGGAGGGTGCAGGAGCAGTTCACAGACAACTGCCGGTACCTGGGACTAAAGCTTTTAGCCGATGAATACCTTCAGATGGTTGACCGGGCCAATGAGAACACGTTGGGATATTATGAGTTTATCCGGGATATTGTTCAGGCAGAGGCTGCGGCCAAAGGGCAGAGGCACATTGAAAACCTGGTTAAAAACAGCAGACTGCCTTATCCACTGAAGATGCTTGCAGACTTTGATTTTGACTTCCAGCCCAAACTCAACCGCAAGCTGATCATGGACCTGGCTTCGCTCGGGTTTATTGAACGAAATGAATCGATCCTTTTCATCGGTGATAACGGAACAGGAAAATCACATTTAGCCCGAAGCCTTGCACTTATGGCCTGCCAGGGTGGATACAAAACCTATTATACCACCTGCAGCGAACTGATAAGTGACCTGAACGCCGGGGTCTATGAAAAGACCCTGGATAGGAGAATGCGAAAGTATATCAATCCGGAGTTACTCCTGATCGATGAAATGGGCCATGACCGGTTGGAATTACAGGTGATAAAGGAGGCGCATCTGCTCTTTAAAGTGATCGATGAGCGCTACAAAGACAACAAATCACTGATCTTTACAACCAACATTGAAGAACCGGACTGGCCCGAGTTCCTTGGGGATCCCATCTCAACGAGTGCCATCCTGGATCGTATCTTCCATCATTCGGTCATTGTTAAGATCAAAGGCCCAAGTTATCGTAAACACCAGGGTGAACTTCTTCAGGATGAATATGCAGAAAAGAAAACAAAGGATGCAGAAGCAGGATAACAACAGAGGGTTAAACTATAAATCATTGAAAGGCGCTGACTTGGTTGGCGCTTTTTTTATGGTTTGGCCTTCCCTTTGGAATTTACAAAACCTAACTGTTTGCTTTGCGCAGGAATCCTATCAGTTTTTGACAAGAATAATCCCAAAGGGGTCAACATGCTCCGAAATAGCGGCTTGTTTTAAAATGAAAATCGATCATGACAATCTTCACCGGAATAAAGCAAAAAAAAAGTCCCTGAATCACATAACAGATCAATAACTCAGAAGGGTGGTATCAAAATGTTCTGTTTGGTGGTAATGTTTATAAACGGTATTAAAAAATAAATTTTGCAATCGATTTAAATCTTCAAAAAAATCAGCCACTTCTATGTGTCAGTAGTAACTTTTTTGGCAAAAGCGGATTTTTCATTTTTCTCCAGATCCAAAATTTGCCCTCCTTTTCTGATTCTGCATGCCCGATTCAAAAGTTCTAAATTTTTATAATTTTCAGATTTGTCATTTCTTTGTTTTTCCTTTGGGTATGGATATATAATTAACTATTACGATATTTTCAGTTAATGGTTAGCTTTTTTTCATTTTAGCTAATATTCTACTGTACACCCCATTACCGCATAATATATTATGCTTAAATTATCTTTTCCCTCAAAGGATTTGCCTTTAAACCAACCCTTTATAACATGCAAGCTCCCGATGCCGGATTCATGTCGAAAAAGAAGGTTCTGAATGGTATTTGTCAGACTGTAAGATGAAAAAATACACAGCACCACCCCATATATAAAAATATGTTCATTATATTTGCTTGTTCATTGATAATGAACATAGAAAATTAATGAACATTAAACTATGAGAAATAATAAAGACATACTTACTGAAGCTTTGAATAGTTTATACAAGTACACTACTATTCAGGCTGAAATTGAATCTGGCATGTTACGTTATGAGGGTTATTTAAATATTGCCGGTGAGAGGTTTGGGGTTGAAATCAAATCAGAAATTACTAAAGGCAATAAAGGTATCGTCCTCATGGAGCTGAAGAATATCTCCCTGAAAAACGACCTTCCTATCTTGTTGGTAACAAAATATATCCCTAAAGATATTGCAAAAGAATATATGGAAGAAGGAATAAATTGGCTTGATGCATCTGGTAACTGTAATATACGGCAGAACAATCTCTTCCTTTTAATTGAAGGGAAAAAGATTGAACAGCTGGCCAAAGTGAAGCAGCCTCGTGCATTCCAGGAGGCTGGTATCAAGTTGCTTTTCCTGTTCCTGGTCGATCCGGAAAAAACTCAACTTCCGTACCGCGATCTGGCAAATCTGGCAAATATATCTTTGGGCTCTGTTGGGATGATCATGCAGGAGTTAACAGAACTCAACTTTATCCTGAAAACCAAACAAACCAAAAAACTTAAAAATACCAAGGAGCTCATCATTCGTTGGATTACAGCATACCACGATGTGTTAAGGCCTCGCCTGCTAAAGAAAAAGATGCGTTTTATCATTCAGGATAGTTACACCCAATGGAAAGACATAAACTTTGAAAAAATTAAAGAAAATACATATTGGGGCGGTGAGCCTGCCGCAAACTTAATTACCGGCTGTCTGCAACCAGGCATTTTCACCATTTACACTAATCAAAACTGGCAAAGTTTCAAGGAAATTCAGCTTGTACCTGATGATAATGGTAAAGTAGAAATTCTTGATATGTTCTGGTCTTCCAATACTTATAAAGGTGTTCCTCCAGTTTTAATATATGCCGATCTAATGAGAAGTGGGAGTACCCGGAATATTGAAACAGCAGAAATAATTTATAACAATGAGCTACAATATTTCAAGTAAATCATTAAGCAACCCTCTTTTATTGGAATTATTGGAAAAATTGAGAGCGTTTTTCCAATCAATCGGTATTGAGTTTTATATTATTGGTGCAACTGCCAGAGATATGATAATTTCCAGTATCTACAATCATGCAGTGCAGAGAAATACATCAGACATGGACATTGCAATTGCTATACCTGATTGGACAAAATTTCAGAATATTTCTGAAGAACTTGCAAATATTGAAGGATTTAGCAAATCAAAGACTCAGACACAAAGATTTTTATATAAAGGTGTTTACATGCTTGATATTATGCCGTTTGGTGAAATCGCTAACGCTGATAATACTATTTACTGGCCTCCTAAAGAAAATCAGGCAATGTCGGTGATTGGTTTCACCCAAGTGGCTAAGCATACATTACAAGTTGAAATTGACAACAAATTTACTGTCCGTATTGCTTCACTACCCGGCATTATTCTTTTAAAACTTACTGCTTGGCGTGATAGAAGTATGAATACTAATAAAGATGCTGATGATATTGTTTTCATTATTTCAGAATATCTTGAAATCAATCTCGATCGGGCAGTAAATGAAAATTATGATCTTTATGAAGATGAGTCATTTACCACATTCAAGGCTGGAGCATCTTTGTTAGGCAGAGATATGAAAACAATTCTTCAAAATGAAAAAGCAATACTAAACGAATTTGTTGGTATTTTGCAAGCTGAATTAGAAAAAAATGAATTCAGCCTTTTAATTAACCAGATGATTGAAACCCATCCTATTTATAAATATGAGGAGGTTTATGATGCATTATTTTCAATAACTTACGAATTAAAAAAGTAACGTTTAGAATTTACTTCAGTGTGTATCCGGAACTGCAAGCATAGGAGCAGATTTCAACGAGGGCCAGACTAAAACAATCACGCTGAAAGGATATTCTGATGCAGAAGGGTGTCCGGGAATATACCAAGAGTAGAATAAAAACAGCTTTTTGAATAGTCGACTTGCTGTCTAAAAACGAAAACCGCTCTGAATCCAACGATTTAAGGCGGTTTTGTAAATTTTGGTGTTCAATCTGGTAGTCCGTGGGGGAATGTATCTTATCACTTATTTATGAGTAAATAGTTTCTGTTAAAAGATATTTATCTTATATTTGTTAATGCCAGTTACTTATAAACGATAATTATTATCCTTTATTTGCCCCATTTTAAGTATATTATTCATATTTAATTTGTATTTTTGAGTAATCTACTTTACTTAAATATACATTTACCTATGGAACATGAAAAGAATACCCCATTTAATGTCAAAATCCTTAAGGAAGGTGAATACACTAGATTGTATGTAACCCATAAATCATTCAAAGGAAGAATCAAGAAAAGAATTGGGAATAATGATTCTGAGAATCTTAATGCACTGCGATACCAATTAATGAATGAACTTAATATCCACTTTGTTGATAGAAGTATTCAATTAAATGAAGTAATCAGTTACGTAGAAAATTTTATATCGGTAAAGATTAAGGGCACTGCCTCAATCTTTGATTATTTCCAGGAGTTCCTGGAATTTAAACAAGCCTCCATAAATTCAATGACGGAGAGAAAGCTTACTAAGTCCACTCTAGCATCCTATGAAACAGCCAAGAGAGTTTTTGAAGCTTATCTGATTAAAAAACACATTTCACCATACATGGATTCAATAAATGAGAATGTGCTGAATAGTTTTTACTTCAATCTCACAGGTAGTAGGTGGAAAAAACGGTCATATTGACCACCCTCTGCCGGTTTTGAAAGACCACCCTTCGCCGGGTGGAAAGACCACCCCCGAAGTTAACATCCTTTTTTACCTCATTTATATCATAATTAGCGGGGTGCTTTTACAAAGTTATTTTTTTAGTCCATATCTGCAATTGAAGAGTTCGATTTATTGTTTCTTTTCCGCATAGATTCCCCAACAAGTTCAATGCGATGTGCCTGATGGACAATGCGATCGAGGATTGAATCAGCCAGGGTATTTTCGCCAATTGTTTCGTGCCAATTCATTACTGGTAATTGCGATGTAATGATGGTAGATCGTTTGCCATGGCGATCTTCAATGATTTCCATAAGCGATGAACGGCTTTGATTATCGAAGGGTTGTATGCCAAAATCATCTAGTATTAACAAATCCTGTCTTTCAATGCGGGCTAATTCCTTGATATAGGATCCATCCGCTTTTGACATTTTCAGTTTTGCAAATAGCTTGGTTGTATTGGCATATAAAACCTTATAACCAAGTATGCAAGCCTGGTTACCGATGGCTGACCCTAGGAAACTCTTGCCGATGCCCGTACAGCCTGTGATAATGATAATTTCAGACTTATCAATAAAGTTGCAGTCGGCAAAACGCATAATCTGGTTTTTATCCAGGTTACGATCCGTATCAAAGTCAAGATGCTCCAGATTTGCTTTGTAACGAAAGCGGGCTTGATTGATGTGCCGTTCAATGCGACGGTTGTTGCGATGATCCCATTCTGATTCAACCAGGAAGGCTACCATCTCATCTGCTGTCATGCTGGCCATCCGGCCATCTTCCAGGGTGGTTTTAAAGGCTGTTGCCATACCGAGGAAGTTCATTTGTTTTAGGTACTGTAAGGTTTTTTCATTCATAAATTTTTATATTTAAAGGTTCATTAAAAGGAAGAAGCCGGCCACGCTGGAACCGTGGCTGGCTTTAATAAAAATTGAGTGATTATTTATAATAGTCTCCTCCGCGAACATTGCCATGTCCGGGCATTTTTTTGTCATCCGCTTCCATATCAAAAAGTTCCTGGTCCAGGTGTTTTTCCAGGATCATGCGGATGGCATTGTAACTGAAGTCGCCAAAGTGCAATGCCCTTTGGCAGGCACGGTTTAATCGTTCACCACCGGCCCTGGTAGCGTAGCTGAGAATGCCCTGACAGGTTTTATAGGCTTGTTCGGGATGCTGCCTGATCTCAAGAATACGGGCAATATAATCCCTTGTTTCGGATCCAATAAAAGTTGCCCGCTGGATGAACTTCTCAGGGGTCCAGTCGCTTTTAAACTGGTGTTTTGATGCCAGGTGATCTTCATTGGTTGTATATCCGTAAAGCTTATAATTCCGCCCGTGCGTCGCTATACAATCATAACGATAATAAACTTCTACCCGGTCCTGGCTGTAGAGAATAGTAACCTTCTTTCCCATATAGCGATAGGGAACGCTGTAATAATGCTTGTCTTCCGCCAGGCAAACATGGTTGTTCTTCATCACCGTAACTACTTTCTTTCGCTTAGCATGGTACCGATAGGAAGGCAGGGGCTGCAATTCTGATTTCTCTATTTCATCGAACAATTGCCTCCGGCTATATGGCCGGCCGCTTAATGGCTTGCAGTTATGCGCTTCAAGGGCTGCCCAAATGGATGTGTTGAGATCAGCCAGAGAAAAGTAGGTATGTGGCTTTACGATGCTGAAAATAGTGCGGTAGATGATCTTGACCGCCCCTTCGACAAGCGCTTTGTGCTTGGGTTTATAGGGTCCCGCCGGGAGGGCCGTCATATGGTAATGTTCCACAAAATCACGGAACAATTCATTGAGCGTTGGCTCATACCGGTCGCTTTAATTACAGCAGATTTAAGGTTGTCCGTTACTATCGCCTGGGGCATTCCGCCAAAATAATGCAGGGCATTCTCGCAGGAACCGATAAATCCTCTTTTCTCTGCGTCATCGAGGCCTCAACATAAGTCAATTGACTTGCTCCCAGTATAGCCACAAATACCTCCACCGGGACTATCTCTCCTGTTGTCTGGTCTATATAAGAGAGCTTATCCCCGGTATAATCAACATACATCTTGTCACCACTCTTATGCTCCAGATGCATCATTGAGTTAACCTTCTTAGTCCACTCGTTATAATACAGTTTAAACTGCGTAACCCGATACCCATCCGGGTGCTTTTCAAAGTACTGCTTCCATAGCTTTTCCCGTGTCTCTCCTTTACGTTTGAGGGCCTTTTCAACATCGGGAAAACAGGCCATGAGATCTGCTTTACGCTGATCCGTATCCGCTTCAAAACGGGCCGACGAAAATAGCTCTTCAAGCTGTGTGTCAGAGAGTTTGTCAAGCTCCTCCAGCGTCTTTCCCATAAGGGTAAATTGCCGGATATACTTCTTTACCGTATTCCGTGTCGCTCCTGTGCGAACACTGATCGATTTTTTACTTACACCCAGGGTGTACATTTTTAAAATTGTTCTTACTTTACTCATAATAATTAAATTGTTAAACATTTGTGATGGGTATTGTATAATACCCTCAACGTTAATCATTCAACCCAATTAATTATGATAGTAAGGCAATTCGGGAAGGGTGGTCTCCGCGCCACTTCGCCGTCCTCGAGGCCGCGATGGAGGCGTCGGCGGCACTCGGCGCGATCCATTATGTGATCCACGCCGGGATGATGCCGTACAAGGAGGTACCGGCGGTCGAGGATGCCTATGGCCGGCAGCGCGAGTGGCTGGCGCGGGCGGGAGAACTGGCCGAAAAACTTGGACTGTTCGTCTGCGTCGAGAACCTCTTCCGCGGCCACGACGGGCGCATCTATACGCCGAGGCCGTCGCGGCTCGCGGCGGAGCTGGCGGCGATCGGCCATCCACGGGTGGTCGCGACCCTCGACTTCGGCCACGCCAATCTCCAGCGGGCCTTCACCGGCGACGACCTGATCGCCGAGGTCGCGGCGCTGGCGCCGTATGCCAGGCACCTCCACATCCACGACAATTTCGGCCTTGCCGACACGATCTGGACGTACGGCGTCGCTGAGAAGCTCGCCTTCGGCCACGGCGACCTGCACCTGCCGGTGGGCTGGGGGAACGTACCGTGGGAGACGATGATCGACGCGTGCGCCTTTCCCGACGACGTCGTCTTCAACATCGAGCTCGAGCGACGCTACTGGCCCGCCGCCGCGGAGACGGTTGCAGCGACCCGGCGGCTCGCCGAGCGCGTCGCCTCCAGCGGCGCCAGCCCCGCCTAGCACCTCGAAATCCCGGCCGACGACCAGCCGCAGCGCGCCGAGCGGCGCCGTCACCCCTTCGCGACAGCAAACGTTTACATGCGATCAGAAAACGTTTACAGATGCAGCGGTAAACGTTTGCGTCCTGCGTTATCGTCCTGTCCGACCCTGGAGGACCCTTTGAACCTCAAAGGCCTGGCGCGTCACCTCAACCTCTCGATCGGCACTGTCTCGCGCGCCTTGAACGGCAAGCGCCATGTCGACGCCAAGACGCGGGAGCGCGTGCTTTCGGCCGCCGCCGAGCTTGGCTATGTCCCCAACCAGATGGGACGAGGGCTTCGCCGCGGCACGACCGGAATGATCGCGATGATCCTCCCGACCAATCCAGGCATGTCCGTCGCCGAGACCATCTTCCTGCCGGTACTCGACGGCCTCCGAAGCCTGCTGGGGGAACGGGAGCTGGACATTGTCGTCCTGGTGTGCGGGCCCGATGAATCCGCCTTCGATCACCTCAAGCGCGTGGCAGGCCGGCATCTGGCCGACGGGTTCATCATCGCCGATACCCACCGGCTGGACCCACGGATCGACTACCTGCTTGAGAAGAAGATCCCGTTTGCGGCGTTCGGCCGAAGCCTGTCCGGAGGATCGCAGCCGTGGGTCGACCTCGACTTCGGGGGCGCGGCCCAAACTGCCGTCCGGAGACTGTCGGCCAGGGGACACCGGCGAATCGCGCTCGGCACGATGGAGAGCGAACTCAACTTCGGATACGTCCTCGCCGATGCCTTTGTCGATGCGCTCGGGGAGAACGGAATCGGCGCCGGCCGCGATCTGGTCCTCCGCGTCGAGAACACCGAGGAGGGCGGCTACCATCTGGGTCACCATATCGTCGGCATGGAAGACCCTCCCACCGCGGTGTTGCTCGGCAACGAAACGATGGCGGTGGGGCTCTATCGCCGCCTCAGGGAAGCCGGCCTCAGCCCCGGGCGCGACATTGCGATCATCGCTCTCGGCGAAGGACAGGCGGCGCGTTTCCTTTCCCCGAGGGTGACGTGCTTCCGCACCAGCCTTCGCGAACTCGGGGTCCAACTCGGGGAGGGCCTGCTCGCGACCATCCCGGCGTACGACCGGACGGACGGAAGCTCGGTCGTGCAAGAACTCTGGCCGATGGAACTGGTGCCGGGTGAGAGTGACCTTTCCGGTCCGATGGGGGTCGACCATGTCGGGTAGCGCGACGCACACGGCGGCAGGCGTTCCGCCGTCCCGGTCGGTCGACCTCTGGTTCGGGCCATTCCGGTTTTCGCCACTCCGCCACGCCCTGACCGAAGGCGAGCGCGCTGTTCGCCTGGGCAGTCGCGCGCTCGACATTCTCGCCGCGCTGGTGGTGCGGGCCGGCGACGTGGTCGGCAAGGACGAGTTGATCGCGGCCGCATGGCCCGAGACCTTCGTCGATGAAACCAACCTCAGGGTCCACGTCGGCGCGCTCCGCAGGGCGCTTGGCGACGGGGGTCGGGACAGCCGGTACATCCGCACCGTCGCCGGGCGGGGCTATTGCTTCGTCGCTCCGGTTTCGGCGGTGACGCCGACGGCCTCGGACCATGGCCGGCCGCAGCCCGCGCAATCGCGAAGCCTTCCCCTCGCCGTGACGCCGTTGTTCGGTCGGTCGGAGGCAATCGATGCCATCGTCGAGGACCTCGCGCGGCGGCCGCTGCTGACGCTGGTCGGTCCGCCAGGCGTCGGCAAGACGGCGGTGGCGGTGGCGGTGGCGCACGAAGCGGCCGTGGCCTTCGGCGACCGGGTCGGATTCGTCGACCTCGCACCGCTTGCCGACCGGGAGATCGCGGCACAGGCGGTAGCGTCCGCGGCGGCTGAATTCGAATCCGAGATGGCCTCCGGGTCCGGCCGACGGTCGCTGCTCGTGCTGGACAATTGCGAGCATGCGCTCGAGGCGGTGGCGCCGCTCGTCGAGGAGATGCTGAAGCGCATGCCGGAGCTCTGCATCCTTGCGACCAGCCGCGAGCCGCTGCAGACCTATGGCGAGCGTGTCCACCGGCTCGCGCCACTGACGTTGCCGCCGGCGAGCGCGGCGGTCCGGGCGGCGGAGGCGATGACCTTCACCGCCGTCCAGCTATTCGTCGAGCGCGCCGCCGCCGCGGAAGTGGAATTTCAGCTCTCCGACCGGGACGCGCCGGCAGTGGCGGAGATCTGCCGTCAACTCGACGGCCTGCCCCTTGCGATAGAACTCGCCGCCGGTCGCGTCCATGCCCTTGGCCTCGCCAATCTCCGGGCCCTCCTCGATGACCGGCTGGTGCTCGCGGGCGGTGGGCGGCGCACCGCGTTGCCGCGCCATCGCACGCTGGCCGCGGCGCTCGACTGGAGCTATTGCCTCCTGCCGGAGGCAGAGCGGACAGGCCTCTGCCGCCTGGGCGGGTTTGCCACGAGTTTCGGGCTCGAGGCCGCAGTCAGGGCGCTCGCCTCGGCGGGCATCGATCCCGCGGACGCCGTGCCGACCATCGAGAGCCTCGTCGCCAAGTCCCTGGTCGTCGCCGATGCGGAAGGGCCAAACGTGATCTACCGCCTGTTCGGCACGACCCGGGCGTTTGTAAATGCGAAGCTTGCCGGGGCCGACCGGTGGCCGGCGCCCTCGCACGGGACCAACGACGGCCACCATCGCCTTCAGGACGATGCTTCCGGGCAAGGTGCCCGGAAAATGCGCGATGATTCCATGGCCATCGCTGCCTTTCCAGGCGGAGGACGGCCGAAGGTCGAGCTCGAATTCCGCTCGGTGCACGCGACCGCGGGGCCGATCGTCACGCGCGGGCGCATGTACCCCGCGCGGCCCGACTTGTAAGCGATTGTAAAGCGTCCCGCCCATCATCTTACATCAATTCACTCGGGGCGGCGGCGGGATGGCCGCATCATCGCTGGAGCAACGAGACCCCTCTCGTGCTTTCGAGCGATGGAGAATCCCGATGACCCAAACCTTGATGACGCTCGCTGCGGCCGGCGTCGCCGCGCTGTCGATGGCGATGGCCAGCGTGCCGGCCTGGAGCGCGGGCCCCACCGGGGTCAAGAACATCGTCCTCGTCCATGGCGCCTGGGCCGATGGTTCCGGCTGGATGGGCGTCTACGACATCCTCAGGAAGGACGGCTACAACGTCGCCATCGTCCAGAATCCCCTGACCTCGCTCGCCGACGACGTTGCCGCGGTCGGCCGGGTCCTCGCCCGCCAGGAGGGACCGGTGATCCTGGTCGGCCATTCCTATGGTGGCGCGGTCATTACCGAAGCCGGCGATGACCCGAAGGTCGTCGGGCTGGTCTACGTCGCGGCCTTCGCGCCCGATGCAGGCGAGTCCATCTTCGGCCTCCTTCCGCAGAGCGATGCGCCGCCGCCCTTCGAGGTCGGTGCCGATGGCTTCGCCTTCCTCGCCAAGGATGCCTTCATCCATGGTTTCGCGCCGGACGTCGGCACGGAACTCGCCGAATTCATGGAAGCCTCCCAGGTTCCGTTTTCGGTCCAGGGCGCGGGCCTCGCCGAAGTGACCGTGGCGGCCTGGAAGACCAAGCCGAGCTGGTTCGCGATATCCACCGACGACCAGATCATTCCTCCGGATGCCCAGCGGACGATGGCGAAGCGCGCCGGATCGACGGTCATCGAGGTCACGGGCAGCCATGTCGCATTCGTGAAGGCCCAGACCGCCGCGATCGCGAAGCTGATCGAGGACGCGGCGACCACGGTCAAGCTCGCGTCGAACTGACGGCACCGACGGGACTGCCGTCGTCGGCCAGGCGGGCCGGCGGCGGCAACCCTTGGGAACGGCGATGCCGACGTCCTGGCCGACCTGCAGTGTAATGCCCAGCCTGCTGCCGGCTTGCCTGGGCCTCGACTGCACCTTATTTGCGCTTCCCAACGCCTCCGGGTTCGGCGCCAATGCCAGCCGGAAGCGTGGTCAAGGCCGGAGAACCGACGATGACCCTGCCCGAAGAACCGCCGGGCGAGATCGAGGCCGGCGCAGTCGCCCACATCGGCGACGCCGCACGATACGACCAGGCCTTCCCATCGCTGATCCCGCGCGAGATCGAACGCCTGCACCGTTTCGGGACCTTGCAGCGCTTTGCGCGAGGCGCCCCGCTGCTGACCACCGGCACCCCCTCGCCCGGCATGTTCGTGCTGCTCTCGGGGCATGTCGCCGTCACCCAGCACGACGGCCTCGGCCATGTGACGCCGGTGGCCGAGCAGGGGCCGGGCCAGTTCATCGCGGAGGTCGGCACGCTCTCCGGCCAGCCGGCGCTGGTCGACGTCCATGCCGAGGACGAGGTCGAGACGCTGGCGATCCCGCGGCGGGGGTGCGGGCGCTGCTGGTCGCCGAGGCCGAGCTCGGCGAGCGCATCATCCGCGCCCTGATCCTCCGCCGCGTCGCGCTGCTCGGCTCGGGCGGCGGCGGGCCGGTGTTCATCGGCGCCGCGGCATCGCCGGCGATCGCCCGGCTCCAGAACTTCCTCGATCGCAACGGCCAGCCCCATCACCTGCTCGATCCCGGCGACCGATCCCGAGGCGCGCGAGGTGGTCGGGCGCTACTGCCGCGACCGAAGCGGAAATGCCGCTGGTGGTGGTTCCCGACGGCACGATCCTTCGCAACCCGGACGAGGCGGCACTGGCGCGGGCGCTGCACATGCTGCCGCCGCGCCGCGAGGGCAGCCGATCTACGACGTCGCCGTGGTCGGCGCCGGGCCGGCGGGCCTCGCCACCGCGGTCTACGCGGCCTCGGAAGGACTTTCGGTGGCGGTCCTCGACGCCCGCGCCTATGGCGGCCAGGCCGGGGCCAGCGCCCGGATCGAGAACTACTTCGGCTTTCCCACCGGCATCTCCGGCGGCGCCCTCACCGCCGCGCCTTCGTCCAGGCGCAGAAGTTCGGCGCCGAGATGCTGATCCCGGTCGACGTCACCGGGATCGACTGCAGCCGGCCGCGCGGGCTGTTCGGGCTCCGAGCTCGGGGACGGCGCGCCGCTGCGCGCGCGGACGGTGGTGGTGGCGAGCGGGGCGCGCCTACCGCCGCCCGTCGATCGAGCGCCTCGCCGAATTCGAGGGCCGCGGCGTCTGGTACTGGGCGTCGCCGGTCGAGGCGCGGCTCTGCGCCGGACAGGAGGTCGTGCTGGTCGGCGGCGGCAACTCGGCCGGCCAGGCCGCCGTGTTCCTCGCGGCGCACGCCCGCCGGGTGCGGATGATGGTGCGCGGGCCCTCGCTCGCCGCGACGATGTCACGCTACCTGATCGACCGGATCGAGGCGGCCGACAACATCACCCTGATGACCGGGACCGAGGTGGTGGCGCTCGACGGTACCCCGCAGTCGGGGCTCCAGCACGTGACCTGGCGCGATCGCGACACCGGCGCCACCGAGACCGGCGAGATCGCCAACCTCTTCCTGTTCTGCGGCGCCGAGCCCGCGACCGGCTGGCTCGGCGATTGCGGCGTCCGGCTCGACGTCCACGGCTTCGTCGCCACCGGCTCGCCGAGGGCGACCCGCCCGGTGCCGGCGCTCGAGACGAGCGTTCCCGGCGTCTTCGCGATCGGCGACGTCCGCTCCGGCTCGGTCAAGCGGGTCGGCGGCGCGATCGGCGAGGGTGCCAACGTCGTCGCCTTCATCCACGCCTTCCTTGCCGCCAATCCGCTGCCCGAACCCGAGGAGCGCCCGAATGTCGAAGACGTGCACGCATCTTGACACCATCCGCGACGTGACGCCGAGCGCGCCGGGCTGCGAGGAATGCCTGAAGACCGGGGACTGGTGGGTGCACCTTCGCGTCTGCCGGGCCTGCGGCCATGTCGGCTGCTGCGACGACTTCGCCGAACAAGCACGCCACCGCCCACTTCCACGCCACCGCCCATCCGATCATCGAGGGCTACGACCCGCCCGAGCACTGGGGCTGGTGCTACGTCGACGAATACTTCTTCGACCTGTCCGACCGCCCGACCCTGCAGCCGGGCCCGATCAAGCGATACGTCTAGCGACGCAAACGGGACATTCATTCCGTCGGCATCGAAGGCCACGATCGGCATCGCGCCCCGTGGCGCCGGTTGCGCCGGACCGCCAAAGCTGGGAGATCCCGAACGCACGCCGAGGCCACGCCCATGACCGACACCGATTCCCGGCATCCACCACATCACCGCGATCTGCGCCGACGCGCAGCGGAGCATCGACTTCTACACCCGCATCCTCGGGCTGCGGCTGGTGAAGCTGACGGTGAACTTCGACGATCCCGGCACCTACCATCTCTATTTCGGCGACGCAGGCCGGGCGGCCGGGCAGCATCCTCACCTTCTTCCCCTTCGCCATGGCAGCACCGGGCAAGAGCGGCGGCGGGGTGGTCGATACCACCACCTTCCTCGTCCCCGCCGACGCGCTCGAGGACTGGATCGTCAGGCTCGAGGGGCACGGCATCGTCACCGAACCGGGCCCGACGAGCGCTTCGGCCGGCCGTTCATCGCCTTCGCCGACCCGGACGGACTGAAGCTCGAGCTTGCCGCGGTCGAGGGCTTCGGTGGCGAGGACGATCGTCGGCTTCGCAGGCGCGACCCTCGCGAGCCTCGACCCCGACCGCACGCTCCGCCTGCTCACCGACGGCATGGGCTACACCGTGGCGAGCGAGGGCGACGGCCGGATCCGGCTGGTCGCCCACGGCGACATGCCGCGGCGCCACCCTCGACGTCCTCACCGGGCCATCGGAAGGACGGGCGCGGCCGGGAGCCGGTACGGTCCACCACATCGCCTTCCGCGTTGCCGCCAACGCGGCCCAGGAAGCGTGGCGGGAGCGGATCGTCGGCCTCGGCTACGACGTGACGCCGGTGATCGACCGCCAGTACTTCCGCTCGATCTACTTCCGCGAGCGCGGCGGCATCCTGTTCGAGATCGCCACCGACCCGCCCGGATTCGCGGTCGACGAGGCACCCGAGCGGTTCGGCACCGGGCTCATGCTGCCCTCGATCTACGAGCGGGACCGGAGCACGATCGAGAAGAGCCTGCCGCCGGTGCGGCTGCCCGGCGGCGAGGAGGTCGGCGGCTGAGGCGGGCTCGCGGACAGCATCGAGCGGCCCTTGCCGGGCGTGGCGCGGTTGCAGCACAATCGCCGCGCCTGCCGTTTTCGCGCTTCACCGCAGGGGAAGCATAGGCACACCTGATGCCGTGACCTTGCTGGCCTAGCGACGTTTCCGGGACGATCACACATTGGTCTTCTCAGACCCGAGCTTCCTGTTCCTGTTCCTGCCCGTCGCGCTCGCCGGCGGGCTGCTGCTGCGCCGGCACCGGCTTCGGCCCGTTCGTCCTGGTGATGAGCCTCGTCTTCTATTTCTGGAGCGCCGGCTACGACACCTGGATCCTGTTGGCGAGCATTGTCGTCAACTTCGCCGGTGGCCGCGGCATCCAGGCCCGGCCGACGCGGGCGACGCTGTCCGTCTTCGTCGGCGCAAACCTCTTGCTCCTCGGCTACTTCAAGTATGTCGGCTTCCTCTCCGACAACGTCGACGCGGTGGCGGGCACCAACATCGCCGGCATCGCCGGCGGCGTGCTCCTGCCCATCGGCATCTCCTTCTTCACCTTCCAGGGCATCTCCTACCTCGTCGACATCTACCGCGGCGAGGTCCGCGCCGAACGCAATCCGGCGACGTTCGGCGCATACATCTCCTTCTTCCCCCAGCTCATCGCCGGGCCGATCGTGCGCTATCGCGACGTCGAAGCCGACTTCCACGATCCGAAATCCGGCGTCGACATGTTCGCCGCGGGGGTTGCCCGCTTCGCCCACGGCCTGTTCAAGAAGGTGGTCATCGCCGACAACGTGGCCCCGATCGCCAACGCCGTGTTCGCCGCGGCGCCGGGGGACGTCGGCTTCGCCGCCGCATGGCTCGGGGCGCTCGCCTTCGGCATCCAGATCTACTTCGACTTCTCGGGCTACTCGGACATGGCCATCGGGCTCGGCCAGATGTTCGGAATCCGGTTCCTCGAAAACTTCAACCGCCCCTATGCCAGCCGCTCGATCACCGAGTTCTGGCGGCGCTGGCACATCTCGCTGTCGACCTGGTTCCGGGACTACCTGTACATCCCGCTGGGTGGCAACCGGAACGGGCCCGGCGGCGACCTACCGGAACCTGATCATCGTCTTCTTCCTCACCGGTCTCTGGCACGGTGCGGCGTGGACCTACGTGATCTGGGGGCTCTACCAGGGCGCCTTCCTGATCATCGAACGCCTCGGGCTCAACGGCCCGCTGGAGCGGATCGGCGTAGCGGCGCGCTTCGTCTACCTCATCCCGGTGACACTGGTGGGCTGGACGATCTTCCGCGCCGAGAACCTCGACCAGGCGGCCGGCATGCTGGTGTCCATGGCCAGTCCCCTGGACAGCTCGGCCTTCGGCCTCGCGGACGGGATCGTGGGCTCGATGACACCGCTGGCGCTGATCGCGCTGGCGGCAGGCGCGCTGATCTTCGTGGTTCCGGGCCGGACCGCGCTGGGCTCGCGGCTGAGCCACCCGGACCTTCCCGCGGGCCTGCAGGCGGCGAGCCTTGCCTATACCTGCGTCGCCTGTGCCACATCCGGCCTGTTCATCCTGGCGGGGACCTTCAGTCCCTTCCTCTATTTCCAGTTCTGAGCATGAAGAGAGCCCTCGAGATCACGAGGATTGCGGTTTTCGCGGCTTTCCTGCTCGGGCCGATCGTCGCGCTCGTCGGCCCTCGGCGCGGTGAAGCCCTATGGCTTCAAGTTCACCGACATGCCGACGACCGCCGCGGTCTTGAGCGATGACCCGCGCGGCCGGAGGAACCTCAGCGACGCCATTCTCGACCGGTCGGCACTGAAGCGACAGGCGGTCGCCTGGCACAACCGCCTTCTCTACGGCGTCCTCGGCTACATCGACGTGCCGCTCGTCATCTCGGGGCGCGATGGCTGGCTCTTCTACAGGCCGCAATTCGGCTCGAGCACATGCCTCTCGGAGAGGGCGGTCGCCGAGACCCTCGTCCACATCCAGACACTGGCGGACCTTGCCGCGGCCGCAGGCTTGCGTCTCGTCGTCGCCGCGGCTCCGGACAAGTCGACCATCTATCCGGAGCAACTTCATCCCCGTGCCCGGGCCTACTGGCAGTGCAAGCTCGACAGTGCGACCCACTGGAGACGCCTCAGGCAGGAGCTTGCGCCCGCCGTGGTCGACCTCGGCGCGGCAATCGTCGAAGCGCGGCGTTCGCTTCCGGACCACATGTACTTCACCACCGACACACACTGGACGCGGCTCGGGGCGGCATTGGGCAGGCGGCAGTTGATCGAAGCCCTCGCCGGAGAGCCCGTCGCGCTTCCTCCGCCGCAGGTGATCGGCGAGACGCTGCGGAAGACCGATCTCGACACCATGATGCTGCTCGACCTACCCCCCGAACCCGGTCCCGATATAGCGTCGGACGTCGAGGGCCAGCTCGCGGACAGCGCCCGTCACATGAATTTCGGCGCGCTTGCGATCGTCCACGATTCGTTCGTGGCGATTTGGCGCGACGACTTCATTGCGGACCTGCCCGGCACGTATTTGCACAACGCGAGAGCCAGCCCAGAGCAGGTCCGGGTCGCCTTCGACGAGGCGGACACTGCCCTCTTCGTCGTCGTCGAACGCAATCTGATGGCCAACGGAGGCGGCGTGTCCGGCTGGATGGACAAGGTCGGCCGTGGCATCGTCGCGCGAAACGAGCGGGTGGCGGATGGATGCTCCTGGTCGGCCCCGGTCGAGGGCCTGGTTCCCGAACCGGCACCGGCGAGGGCAGGAAGGATCGGAAGAAGTCCCGTCGCGCCCGGCAGCATCTCGAGGTCGCGGTGCCCGACAGCGGCGGGGGAAAGCCCTGCATCGAGGTTCAGAGAAAGGACAGCAGCAAGCGGCTTGTCGTCGAGTTGACGCTGCCGTCGCCGCCGGAAGAAGGAGCCGCCGCAGGCGTCGACCGGGTCATCCTTGCCGAAATCGCGGCCGGGGAAGACGCGCTCCATCTCGTGCTGCCGGCATCGGTGCGGGGACAGACGGTGCGGGTCAAGCCATCCGGCCGGAACGGCGCGGACGTGTTCCGCTCAGTCCGCATGGGGACGCTCGCCGGAGGCTAGCCGCCGGCGGGGACCTGCCGCGCCATTGCCGGCGTCGCGCAAGCCAGAACCTGAATGATGATCCTGCGGCGGCAGCTGTGGGGTCGGGGCGCGAGGCGCAGACCCACGTGGCACACTCCGGAAGCTCCGGGTGGCAACTCGGGCGAAACTCGCCCGAGCCTTGGACGGTGTCGTGACGACAGCCGAACCGAGAGGGTCGCTTATGCCGAGCCCTCTCTCGCCGCCACCGTTCAGAGGCGCTTGAGGTTCACCGCGTTGGGCTTGCCCTTCTTCGGGTCCATCTTCGTCTCGAAGGAGACCTTGTCGCCATCGTTCAGGGAATGAATTCCCGAGCGCTCCAGTTCGGAAACGTGAACGAACACGTCGTTTCCGCCCTCGTCCGGAGCAATAAAACCGAATCCCTTGGCGGAATTAAAAAATTTCACGCTACCTGTTGGCATCTCTTCAGACCTTTCGCGTCTTGCCCCTGTCGGGGATCATTAAGAATAGCACCTTCCGGGGTGAACGCGACCACATTCCGCCACTGCCCGATACCCAGGCCGACCGGATGGATTCTCGCGGGACCCGCGCTCCAACCGGACTTGGGCCGTCTGCCACGTTTCCGCGGGAAACAGCCATGCAGAATTTGCGGAGGAATGGCCGGGAGCCCCCACCCGGCCGCTCAGTCGCCGCACCCCTCGCCGCCAGTCTAGAATACGTGGCAGGGATGGTCCAGCGGAATGGAACAGGAGAAGGGAAGTGGTTGGCCGGCCCGGTGTGGCGCTTTTCGAGGAGGCCACTCCTTAATCCACACCGGTGCCGGCCAATCCCACGGAACTCAGGAGATGCGGCGGACCCGAGCACTCCGTAGGAACTTTTCAGATGAACCGACGTCCGGCTCATCAACAAAACCATTCTATTCAATTTCGATGGAAATGGTCAGTGACGTTCGTCACTTTCGCCCGTTCAGGTTAACCCGATATTCATTAAGGTTGATTCCGGAGTTCGATTGCCGGACCGCTCGGTTTGAGTCAAAGTCTAATCGTCAGCCCGATGGCTGGCGCCTTCAGATGATCCCTCCCGAACTTCGGCGCGGCCCCCTCGTCCCGCCTTGCCGCGCCCATGCGCGACCGTCGCCCCCCGTCGACGGTCGCGTTTTTTCCGTTGCCGGGGGACGGCGGCGCTCTGCCGCTATTGCCGCGCCCAGAGAATCCGCGAAACCCACCTCAGATCGCCCGGGGCGATCTTGATGATCTCGCGTTTCGTCGGATCGAGGGGATAGAACTCGACCGTCTTGGCGGTCCTGAGGCCAAGCACCCGCGCCGATACCTCTCCCGACGTGGTCTGCACGAGGACGCGGTCGCCATGCCTGGACGGCGTCGCCGGCGAGACGATGATCACGTCGCCGTCGCGGTAAAGGGGCAGGAAGGCGGAGCCGACGATCTCAAGCGCGAACGCGTCGTGCGGGACGACACCGAGAGGATCGACGAGATCCCATCCGATCCCGGCCGGTGCCCCGTCCTGATCGAACAACTGCACACCGCGCGTCTGAGAGGCCAACCGTAGGAACTGCATTCCGGGTCCCGGATTTCTTGGTGGGTCGCAAATCTCTTCGCGCCAGGTTCGGTTCCCTCCCCTGGAGGCGGGTCACGAAGAGCGGTTGAAAATAGCGTCTGTCGCGGCGATGGTCGTCCTCCACGACCATCTCTCGAAGAACGGGCGAAGCCGGTCGCCATGATATACCGAGGGGAAACAAACAAACCATTGCGCCGAACGGCGAGGCCGGAGGCCGGCCCGGGCGCGGTGCCGGCGCGGCCCGAGGCAAGGGGTAACACGCGGGAGCGGCCGTTCCCTTCGCGCGGAAACGCCGCCTTATCCCTTGGTGCCGCCCGCGGTCAGGCCGGTGACCAGGAAGCGCTGGGCGAACAGGAAGACGATCATCACCGGCGCGATGGCGATCAGCGTCGCCAGCGCCAGCGTGGAGAGCGAGATGGTCGTCGATGCGGCGTTGGTCGGGTTGAACTGCGGCACGTTGGACAGCAGCTCGGCGAGCCCGACCTGGACGGGCGCCTTCCGCCCCGGCACCATCACGTAGGGCAGGAAGTAGTTGTTCCAGTTGCTGGTGAAGCTGAAGAACCCGACGAGGGCGATCACCGGCGTCGCGAGCGGCATGGCGATCCGCGCGAAGACCTGGAACTCGCCGGCGCCGTCGATGCGCGCGGCGTCGAGCAGGTCCCGCGATATCGCCGTCGAGAAGTAGATGTAGGTGAGGTAGACGCCGAACGGAAAGAACGAGAACGGCAGGATGACCGCGAGCGGCGAGCCGATCAGCCGTACCGCGCTGAGCTCGAGGAAGATCGGCAGCACCAGCGCGGTGCTCGGCACGAGCATGACGATGAGGGTCGCCGCCAGCAGCGCCCTCCGGCCGCGGAACTCGGTGAAGGCGAGCGCGTAGCCGGCCGGAATGCTGGTCACGAGGGTGATCGCGAGCGCCGACAGGCAGTAGAACGCCGAGTTGGCGATCCACCGCCAGATGAGCCCGCCCTGGAACGTGATCAGCGTCGCTCCAGTTCTGGGCGAGGGTCGGCGAGGTCGCCGAGCGCGAACGGGTGCTCGAGGAGGAGCTGGCGGTCGGTCTTGGTCGGGGCGATCAGCAGCCAGACCAGCGGCACGACGAAGAACAGCGCGAAGGCGACGAGGAGCAGGATGGCGGCCGCCCGGCCCAGCCAGTGCGCCGGGCGAGATGCCGCCCGGTCGCCATGGCGCCCGTCACGCGCGCTCAAAGAGACCTCCCCGGAAGACGAAGATCACGCTGAGCGCCAGCGCGACGACGAGCAGGACGAGCGAGATCGCCGCCGAGCCGTTGAAGTCGCTCTGCTTGAAGGCATAGAGGAAGGCGAGCTGGTTCAGCGAATAGTCCTGCGGCACCACCCCGCGGCTCGCCTGGGCGAGCACCCGCGGCTCGACGAAGAGCTGGGTGCCGCCGGCGAAGGACAGGATCACCATGTAGGAGATCCACTTCCGCAGCAGCGGGATCTGGATCGACCAGGCGGTCCGGATCGGGCCCGCGCCGTCGACGCGGGCCGCCTCCATCACGTCGCGGCTGATGTTGTTGAGCGCGCCGTACATGACGATGATCCAGCCGCCGGCGCCGGTCCAGAAGGCGATGACGGCGAGGACGATCGGCAGCCGGTCGACCTGCACCGCCTCGACGAACGAGTTCGAGGCCGAGGCCATGGAGCAGGAACGGAGACCGGGCTGACGCGTCGGGTCGAGCACGAACAGCCACAGCATGACGCTCGAGGCGCCGGCGAGGGCGCCGGGGATGTAGTAGAGGAAGCGCACGCCGGCCGACAGCCAGCGCGAGCCGATGGCGTGGACGACGATGGCGAGCAGCACGACCAGCACGACCAGGCTCGCCAGCCAGACCAGCAGGTACAGGCCGACATGCTCGACCGCCGGCCAGAAGCGGTAGTCCTTGAAGACCTTGGCGAAGTTGGCGAAGCCGACGAATGCGCCGCGCTTGGTGAAGGCGAGATAGACCGCATAGGCCGACGGCAGCACGCCGAACACCAGGAGAAAGAGCGCGTAGAGGCTGACGAAGGCGATACCGGCCCGGGCCTGGGCGCGTTCGACGCTCCCGCTCTTCCCGAGGCAGGCTGCCGCCCGCCCGTTGCGGGGTGGACGGCGGCAGTCCGTGCGCAGGCTCATCGCGTCAGTGTCCGGCATCGGCGCTGGGCGTCGGGTCACTCGACGTTGTAGCCCTCGACCTGCGCCTCGTTCTTCATCTCCTGCTCCCAGGCGTCCGAGAGCTCGGCGACGGTCTTGCCGGCGGCGAGGCCGGGCGTGATGACCTTGGCCCACGCGGTCTCGGGCGAGAAGGTGGGGTAGCCCCAGCCGCTCCACACGCTCTCGGCGGCGGTCGAGACCGCGGACTTGAAGTCGCCGGCATAGAAGCCGCTCGAGGCCTGCTCGTCGAGCCACTTCTCCGCCGCCGCCTGGTAGGCCGGCAGGCCGCCGGTGCCCGGCGGTCTTCTCGTTGCTGATCACGAACTCGAGGAAGGTCTTCACCGCCTCGGGATTCTCGGTGTGGCTGGAGGCGTACCAGACGCCGCCGCCGACATTGCCGGTGACCTTGTCGCCGTCGGCCCAGTAGAGCGGCGGCGCCGCCGCCCACTCGCCGGCCTCGGCGTTGACGCCGGCCGGGTTCTGGAAGAGGGCGCCCGAGTACCAGGCCGGACCGGGGATGGCGACCAGCTTGTCGGCCATCTCGACGAAGGACGAGCCGAACACGCTGTCCTGGGTCAGCGTGCCGTTGGCGAGCATGTGGTCGATCAGGTCGGTCACCTTCTTGGAGTTCGGGTCGTCGACGTCGGACTTGAACGTGGTGCCGTCGACCTGGAAGATCGGCGCCTCGCCGCTCCAGTAGTAGATGTAGGGCCCCTCGAAGCTGTCGCCGATGGCGCCGAGGAAGTAGCCGGGGTGCTCGGCCGCGAGCTTGTCGCCGAGCGCCTGGTACTCCTCCCAGGTCTGCGGCACGTCGTAGCCGAACTCGTCGAGCAGCTTCTTGTTGTACCAGAACAGCACCGGGGCGAGGTCGTTGCGAAGCCCGTAGACCGTGCCGTCGATGGTCACCGGGTCGAGCGCGCCAGGCGTGAAGCCGTCGAGGAAGGACTGGTCGAGGAAGCCCTGGTTGAGGGGCATGGCGAAGGCCTGGACGCCGTTGATGTCCCGCGAGGCCCAGGCGGCGTCGTTGTTCTGGGTCGAGAACACGACGTCCGGCCATCCCTCGCCGGCCTGGTCGGCAAGGCCGATCTTGGTCTGGAAGGTGCCCGAGGCGCCGGACGAGCCGTCGTCGAGCGACCATGTTGACCTTGATTTCGGGATGCGCCGCCTGGAACGCCTCGACCGAAGGCTGGCGGGTGGCGTCGACCCAGACGGTGATTTCGCCGTCGGCGGCAAGGGCGGGGCTCGCGGCGATCAGGGCCGAGAGCGCAAGGGCTGCTGGCATCAGTCTTCATGAGTTCCTCCTATCGGGCGTTATCGTTCTTGCTCTTGGTCAGGCCGGTACGATCAGGCGCCGGCGGCTGCCAGTCTCGGGCTTCTGTTTCAGGCGCGGGTTGAACGGCGGCGGGCCGAGGTCGGCGCGGGCCAGCACGTCGGGGCGAGCCCAGTCGCGACGGGCGGAGTCGGACAGCACCAGGCCGTGCCCCGGGCGGTCGGGCGCATGGATCCAGCCGTCGCGGATCTCCATCGGCTGCTCGACCAGGTGGTCGAAATCCTGGAACGAGTATTCGAGCCACTCGACCTCGGGCAGCGCGCAGGCCATGTGCACGCCGAACTCGAGGAAGGTGTTGCCAAGCGACACCGGAATGCCGAGCTCGGCGGCGAGCCAGCCGATGCGCATGACGTCGGTCACCTGGCCGTGGACGTTGAGGATGTCGGTGCCGCCCGCCAGCATCAGCTGCCGCTTGCCCGCGGCGTCGAGATACTCGCCCGAATTGATCGAGCGTCCACGGTGCGCCGTCGCGCAACATCCTGCAGGCCGGCGAAGTCGTTGCGCAGGATCGGGTCCTCGACCCACATCAGCTTGTAGCCGGCCTCGCGGATCGCGGTGAGCTTGACCAGCGCTTCCTTCGCGCCCCAGCCCTCGTTGGCGTCGATCATCAGCAGGGCGCCGCGGCCGCACCGTCCTGGCGAGGAGATTGAGCCGGTGGAGGTCGCGCTCGAAGTCGGGATGGCCGACCTTGATCTTGAAGGCGCTGTAGCCGATCGCGTCGGCGTGGCCGAAGAACTCGACGAAGTCCTCGTCGCTGAGATGGAAGTCGAGCCCCGACGCATAGGCGCGGACGCGGTCGCGGCGGCTGCCGAGCAGGCGGTGGAGCGGCAGGTCGACCTGCTTGGCGGCAAGGTCCCACAGCGCGACCTGGATCGCCTCCTCGAACGGCAGGCTGAAGCCGCGCTGGTTGCCGCCGCGCGGGCGGTTGACGCGGTGGACCAGCGCGATCGGCGGCTGGCCCTCGAGGCCCGGCCAGACTTCGTCGGCGAAGACACGCTCGATCTCGTCCTGGGCGGGCATGGGCTGGAACAGGCGCTGGGCAAAGCCGAGGCCGCTGCGCCCCTGCTCGTCGATCAGCTCGAGCGCGGCGACGTTCACCGTATCGATGCGCGACCTGGCTGTCGCCGATGACGCGGTTGCGCGGAAACTGAAAGCGGGTGATGCGAAACTCGGCAAGGCGCATTATAGAACTCAACGACCATCATCTGATATATCAATACTGACGAATTCGTAGATCAATCGGCTGGGACATGCAAGGTCCGACGACGAACCACGACGCGGAACGGATCGGCCGCGGCGGCGCAGCCGCGGCTCAGCGACCTCGCCTACACGCGCATCCTCGAGACGCTGTTCGAACAGCGGCTCCCCGCCGGCGCCTACGTGTCCCAGAACGAACTGGTGGAGTTGACGGGCGTTCCGGTGGGGCCGCTCCGCGACGCGCTGCGCGTGCTGGAGGCGGAGGGGATCCTGACGATCCACCCGCGGGCCGGAATCGAGTTCGTCAAGCCGGGACTCGAACTGACCCGCGCCACCTACCAGTTCCGCAGCATCGTCGAGGGCGCGGCCGTGGCGGTCTATGCCGAGACCGCCGACGAGGCCGAGATGGCCGAGATCGAGCGGCGGCACAGCGCCGCGGTCGCCACCATCGATGCGGAGGGGTTGACGCCGGCGGCGCGCGAGGAACTGGAGCGGCTGGAGGAACTGCTGCACAACTCCATCATCGCCAGCCTCCGCAACCCGCTGATCGACACCAGCTACCGCCGCATCCACAACTACCTCCGGCTGGTGCGGCTCGACCGCAAGGTGACGGCGCCGCTGGCGCTGCGGTCGCTGCGCGAGCACCTCGTCATCATCGATGCCTGCCGGCACCGGAACGCGCCCGGAGCGCAGGCCGCGCTCGCAGGCCCATTTCGCCAATGCGCTCCAGCGCAGCATGGGGCTTTACTGAGCAAGGCGCGATACCGACGCGAAGCGACGGCGGCTCTCGGCGCGAGGTGGCCGGGTCAGGCGGCGATGCCTTCGGCTGCCGGGGGCCGGTGCGAAGCCGCATGGGCGCCGCCAAGGCGCTCCGACCACTGGATCGTCGTCTCGTACATCGCGGTCGCCGACCCGGAGATGCGGCCGCGCTTGATGAAGGCGGCGCATCCTGTGGTCTGGCGGAACTCGAACCGGCAGCCATGCCAGCGGGCGATGCGCTCGGCCGCGCGCCGGGTGCAGGGATCGATCACGAACTCGAAGGTTTCGCCGCAGAACAGGGCCCCAAGCCGACTTGCGTCGATGAGGACGTGCTCGCCGGGCGACAGTGCGATCAAGGCCTTGTTGCGATTCATGGTCGTCTGCTCTCTTCGCGCCCCCACACCACCAATCGCTACGCCGGCCATCCGGTTCCCGGCCGTCGACGCCGGGCCATCACTGCTACTTGAGCAGGTTCTCCCGTTCCTCCGCCGTTCGCACGTTCCCCGCCTCGCGAAGCACCTCGCCGTCCTCGCTGCCGAGGCCGCCCTCGGCGCTGGTCGCGTCGGACTCGGCGCGATGGGCGGCGGGGGCGCTTGCCTCTTCCGGCCGGGATGCCTTGGCCTTCGGCGGCGTCGCCGCGATAGATCGGCAGGCCCTGCGGGAAGATGATCTCGCGGGCCTCATCGGGCATGGAGATCCCGTTCGCGAGCAACGCCTGCTTCGTCTGCCGCATCAGCGCCGAGCGCAGCTTGATCGGCGAGTAGGTCGAGCTGTCGAACCAGAAGAAGATCCGGAGATTGACGGTCGAGGCAGCCAGTTCGTCGACGACGACAAAGGGCGCCGGGTCATTCCGCACCGCCGGGTGGGCGCTGAGCACGTCTTCGATCACCGACTGGGCGGCGCTGGTCCGGTCGTCGTAGCCGATGCCGACCAGGAACTCCGCGCGCCGGCTCGGGTTGCTGCTGAAGTTGACGATCACGCTCTTGAACACGGCCGCGTTCGGAATCTGGACGTGGTTGCCGTCGAGCGTCAGCAGCACCGTGCTGCGGGTGTTGAGGTTGGTGACGATGCCTTCGTTGTCGCCGATCCGGACCAGGTCGCCGGAATGGAAGGGGTTGCGCATGCTGAGGAGCAGGCTTGCGAGGAAGTTCTCGGCGATGTCGCGAAAGGCGAAGCCGATGATGATGCCGGCGATGCCGGTTCCGCCAAGGACGGTCAGCGCCAGGCTGGTCAGGCCCGAGATCTGGAGGACGAGATAGAGGCCGATGATCAGGACGGGGATGGCCCGCCGTGCGCGCCACCACCGATCAGCATCAGCGGCGACGCGATCCGTTGCCCCAGCGCCCAGCGGGTCAGCCACGCCGCGCCCCGGGCGAGCTGCCAGGCGAGGAGCAGGATGACGATCGCGATCGCCGCGATCGGAACCGCGCGCTGGGCCTTCCGGCTGAGGCTCTCGACTTCGGCCCATGCCGGGGTGAGATCCCAGCTGATATCGGGGCTGACCTCGATGCGGTTGACCACCGCGATGACGCCCTCGGTGCGGCCGGCGAGCGAGCCTGCCCATTCGCGCTGCTCCTCGGTCGAGGCGGTGCCGTCGAGGAAGACGATGCCCTCCCGCACGTCGAGCACGAGGCCGGAGAACCACCCGCTGGCGGTCAGTACCCGGGTCAGCCGCTCCTTGATCGCGGTATCGCTTGCAGCAGGCGCCAGCGGAGCGCTGCTCTCCGCCGCCGACAGGGGCCTGCGCCAAGGCCGGCGACACGATCGCGACGAAGAAAAAAAGCACCGCCGGTGCCATGGCAAAGCCGCGCATCGAGCGCTCGTCCTCCTTCCCCGCCACCGCCGGTCAACGGCAAGGCTATGCCGCGCTTCGCCCGCGAGCGGGCAGACCAACCCGTCAGTAATACGTATCGGCGCGCCGATGGTTCCTGGCGAAGGCGCGTTGGCGGTCGTTATGTTCTGGAACGGTGTCAGGGTATCCGACGTTGCTATCCGTGGGCGCTTCACGGCGGGATGATGGGTGTGGGCCGGCTTCCCTCCCGGAGCGCCCGGATTCCTTGCTTGCCGTTTTGAACCCGTCACCCCGCGCCCAAGGCGGCGATGCACTCCTGGATACATGCACACAACCAGTCCCCCGCCCCCCGTCGTCAGGACCCCGATGCGATTTGGCCCCGCGATACTGCCGGGCGGCGTGAACTTCCGCCTCTGGGCGCCGCTTCAGTCGACGGTGTCGCTGGTCCTGCCCGGCACCGGCGAGGTGGCACCGATGGCGGCGGAGAAGGACGGATGGCATTCGCTCACCCGCCCGGCCGCCCCCGGGACGCACTACCAGTTCGAGATGGCGGACGGCTTCCGCATTCCCGATCCCGCCTCGCGATTCCAGCCGCAGGACGTCCACGGACCGAGCGAGGTCATCGATCCCGACGCATATGCCTGGCAGGACGGCGACTGGACTGGACGGCCGTGGGAGGAGGCCGTCATCTACGAGCTCCACGTCGGCACCTTCACCCGCGAGGGCACGTTCGTCGCGGCGATCGGCAAGCTGCGGTCGCTCGCCGAGATGGGCATCACCGCGATCGAACTGATGCCGGTCGCCGATTTTCCCGGGCGCTACAGCTGGGGCTATGACGGCGTCCAGCTCTTCGCGCCGGACTCCAGCTACGGCCGGCCGGACGATCTCAAGGCGCTGGTCGATGCGGCGCACGGGCTCGGCATGATGGTCCTCCTCGACGTGGTCTACAACCACTTCGGGCCGGACGGAAACTACTGGCCGCTCTGCGCCCCCATCTTCACCCAGCGCCACCAGACCCCGTGGGGCGACGCGGTCAACTTCGACGGCCGCGGGTCGAGCGAGGTCCGCCAGCTGGTCACCGACAACGCCCTGTTCTGGCTCGACGAGTACCACATGGACGGACTGCGGCTGGACGCCGTCCATGCCATGCTCGACGACAGCCCGGTCCACATCCTCGATGCGATCGCGGCGCGCGTCGAGGCGCTGCCGCGATGACCGCCCGGTCCACCTTGTCCTCGAGAACGAGGCCAACCAGTCGTCGCGGCTCCGCCGCGATGCCGGAGGGGCGCCGGTCGCCTTCACCGCGCAGTGGAACGACGACCTGCATCATGTCCTCCACACCGCCGTGACCGGCGAGGGCGACAGCTACTATCGCAGCTATGTCGGCGATTCGGAGAAGCTGGGCCGCGCCCTCGCCGAAGGCTTCGCCTTCCAGGGCGAGACGATGGAGCACACCGGCCGGCCGCGCGGCGAGCCGAGCGCGACGCTCCCGCCGACCGCCTTCATCGGCTTCATCCAGAACCACGACCAGGTCGGCAACCGGGCCTTCGGCGAGCGCCTCGGGGCGATCGCGACGGCGGAGGCGGTCGCAGCCGTCACCGCGGTCTACCTGCTCATCCCGCAGGTCCCCATGATCTTCATGGGCGAGGAATGGGGGGCATCGACGCCGTTCCTGTTCTTCTGCGACCTTGGCGAGGATCTCGCGCCCTCGGTGCGCGACGGCCGGCGGCGGGAGTTCGAGCGCTTTCCCGCCTTCAGGGACCCGGCGATCCGCGAGCGGATCCCCGACCCGTCCGATCCCGCGACCTTCGCGGCCTCGAAGCTCACCTGGGAGGAGAGGAACGTCGGGCCAGCACGCGCGGTGGCTGGCGTTCTACAAGACCCTCCTCGCCGTCCGGCACCGCGAGATCGTGCCGAGGCTGCGCGGCGCCGGCGCGCACTCGGACGGGTACGAGCTGCTCGGCGACGAGGCACTCCGCGTCGCCTGGACCATGGGCGACGGATCGCACCTGACCCTCGTCGCGAATTTCTCCGGCACCGCCGGTGGCGATCGCCCGGCGCCGACCGTGGAGACGGACGCCTGCTATGGTCCGAAGGCAGCGCGACTGCCGACGCCCTCGGGCCGTGGTCCGTGGTCTTCCGGCTGAGGGACGCGACATGACGCCGACGGGCGACGACGCCGATCCCGCGCGCCACCTACCGGCTGCAGTTGTCGTCCGAGTTCGGCTTTGCCGAAGCCGCCGCGCTCGTCCCCTATCTCGCCCGGCTCGGGGTCAGCCACCTCTACCTCTCGCCCTACCTCAAGGCGCGGCCGGGCAGCGGCCATGGCTACGACCTCGTCGATCACAACTCTGCTCAACCCGGAACTCGGCTCCGAGGCCGACTTCGTGGCGATGGTCGCGGCGCTCCGCGAACACGGCCTCGGCCAGATCCTCGACTTCGTGCCCAACCACATGGGCATCGGCGGGGAGGACAATCCGTTCTGGCTCGACGTCCTCGAATGGGGGCCGGACTCCGGCTACGCGGGATGGTTCGACATCGACTGGGAGCCGGAACCCGGCATCTCGACGGCAAGGTGCTGGTGCCGTTTCTCGGCGACCAGTACGGCGCGGTGCTCTACGCCGGCCAGCTCGACCTCCGCTTCGACGCCGAGCAAGGCAGCTTCGCCGTGTGGGCCTATGGCGTCCACAAGCTGCCGGTCTCGCCCTCCCACTACGGCAGGATCCTCGGCGACGACGCATCCGGTGCTCGAGGGGCTCGGCGATGCCTTCGCCGCATCTCCCTGGCGCGCACGTCTTCGCCCAGCCCGCGCGGTGGAACTGAAGCGGCACCTCGCCGACGCGCGCGGAGGCGATCCCGAGGTCGCCGAGACGATCGCCGCGCGCGTCGCCGGCTACAACGGCGACGGGAGGGCGAGCCCGACAGCTGGTCCCGCCTCGACGCGCTGATCCAGGCCCAGCACTGGCGGCCGGCGCATCTTCCGGGTGGCCGCCGACGACATCAACTACCGCCGCTTCTTCAACATCAACGACCTCGCCGGCATCCGGATGGAGGAGCCGGAGGTGTTCGACGCACGCCCACGCCTCGTCTTCCGGCTGCATCGACGACGGCATGCTCGACGGCATGCGCCTCGACCATGTCGACGGGCTGCTCGACCCGAAGGCCTATTGCCTGCGCGCTTCGCGAAAGGGCGCCGCGACCGTTCTACCTGGTGGTCGAGAAGATCCTCGCCCCGCACGAGAGGCTGCGCGAGGACTGGGCGGTCGACGGCACCACCGGCTACGAGTTCGCCAACCTCCTGACCGGGCTCCTCGTCGATCCCGCAGGGCGAAGCCGCCCTCGACCAGGCCTATGCCGGCTTCGCCGGCGAGATCGAGCCGTTCGCCGACATGGTGCGCGAATCCAAGCTGCGGATCATGGAGGACGAGATGGCGAGCGAACTGCGGGTGCTGGCCCGCGGCGCCGGCCGCGTCGCGCGATCGCATCCGCGCACCGCGGACTTCACCAACAATGTGCTCCACCGCGCCCTGAAGCAGGTCATCGCCGCGTTTCCGGTCTACCGGACCTATGTCGAGGCGGCGGCGCGCCGATCGGAGGTCGACCGCCGCGACATCGACTGGGCGGTCGCGCAGGCGCGGCGAGCCGAGTTGCTGCGTCGACCCGAGCGGTCTTCGACTTCCTCCACCGGTTGCTTTCGACCGACCTCGTCGGCCGAGCCGCGGAGCGGCTACAGCCGCCACGCCGTGATGCGCGCGGCGATGCGGTTGCAGCAGTATAGCGGTCCCGTCATGGCCAAGGGGCTCGAGGACACCGCCTTCTACCGCTACAACCGGTTGCTCGCGCTCAACGAGGTCGGCGGCAGCCCGGACCGGTTCGGCGCCAGCATCGCGGGTTTCCACGGCGCCAACCGCGACCGCGAGCAGCATACGCCGCACGCGCTCCTCGAGCACGTCGACGCACGATACCAAGCGCGGCGAGGACGCCCGGGCACGGCTCGCGGTGCTTTCCGAAGTACCCGAGCAGTGGGCGGCGCGGGTGCGGCGTGGAGCCGCATGATCCGCGCGCGGCACGGCTCGACCGGCGAGGAGATACCGCCGGACCGCAACGACGAGTACGCCTTCTACCAGCTGCTGCTCGCAGCATGGCCGACCGAGTTCGCCGCCTCGGCGGACGAGGCGCTCGACCCGCCCTCCTCGATGCCCTCAGGCTCCGGATCGAGGGCGCCATGCTGAAGTCGATGCGGGAGGCGAAGCTCCGCACCACCTGGACGGCGCCCGATGTCGCCTACGAGCAGGCGACGATGGAGTTCATCGGGCATGCCCTCGACGGCAGCCGCGCCAATCCTTTCCTGTCGGCGTTCAACGAGTGGGCCCGCGAAACCCTGCCGCTGGGGGTGAGCAACAGCCTTGTCCAGACGGCGCTGAAGCTTGCGGCGCCGGGCGTCCCGGATGTTTATCAGGGCGCCGAGCTATGGGATCTCAGCCTCGTCGACCCGGACAATCGCCGCCCGGTGGATTTCGAGGCGCGCTCGCGCATGCTGGCCGGCCTCGGCGATGGGGTCGGATCGCAGGAGGTGGCAGAGATGCTGCGCCAGTGGCACGACGGCCGCATCAAGCTCCACGTCGTCGCCACCCTGCTCCGGCTCCGCCGGTCCCACCCCGCGCTTTTCGCGGAAGGGGCGTACCTGCCGGTGGCAACGACGGGAGCCGACGCCGAGCGGGTCTGCGCCTTCGCCCGCGTCCGGGACAACGTCACCCTGGTGATCGCCGGCCGGCTCTTCCCGGGGCGGGGGACCTCGCCGCCGGCACGATGGTGGAGGTGCCGGCACCGGCCGGGACGGCAGCATGGCACGACGTCCTCGAGGGCCGCCGGATCGGCCGGGGACACCGGCGTCCCGGCCTCCGAGCTGTTCTCGACCCTGCCGGTCGCGGTCCTTCTGTCGGAGGCGGCGCCGTCCTAGGGAACCATGCCGACTCTTGCGAGGCCACCGGGCGAGGAGTTCGAGCTTCTCGGAGAGCTCTGCCGCCGAGGTCTCCAGTGCGTCGCGATACCGGTCGTAGTTGCGTGCCGCGTCCTCGCGCGGCGCGATCAGGCAGAGGGTGGCGACGCAGGTGCCGTCGTCCTGGTGGACCGGCGCCGCGAAGCAGTGGGTGAAATTGTCGGCGAGCGAATCGAACGAGAAGAAACCCGCCTCGCGCGCAGCGTGGACCTCGCCGAGGAAGGTCGCCGTCGGCAGCCGCTCGCCGCCGGGCAGGATGAAGTCTTCGGCCGGGACCAGGGCGAGGATGTCGGCGTCGCTCAGGTGCGAGACCAGGAGCCGCCCCGATGCCGTCCACGGGATCGGCACCGGCTCGCCGACATCGGAGCTGATGCGGAACGGCCGGCGGCCCTCGTGCATCATCGCCACCGTGTACTTGTCGCCGTCGAGCATGCAGAGCTGCGAGGTCTCCCGCGTCACCTCGGCGAGGTGGTCGAGATAGGTCCGGCATTCCCGCGTCACGTCGAACCGCTGCTGGTAGGCGAGGCCGAGGAAGTAGAGGCGGCGGCCGAGAAAGACCCGCCCCTCCCGATCGGCGTGTTCGAGCACGCCGGCCGCGACCAGCAGGTTGACCAGCTCGTAGGTCGTCGACTTGGGCGCACCGATCTGCGTCGCGATCTCGTAGGGCCGCATCGGCTGCCGCCGCTCGCGCAGCACGTCGAGAATGTCGAAGGCCCGGTCGAGACCGCGCATGCGGCCCCGTCCGGCGATGTCGACCACCGGTGCGGTGGTGTCGCCGCGTGATCCTGCCAGCTTCCCCATTGCCTCTGCCCGATCCCCCGGATAGCATCCGATGTCCGCTATAGCAGGATATATTCCGCTATAGCGGAGTAGTCCATCGGGTCGAACGTCGAAATCTGGTCTCAGCCGTGGATGCACCAGCATTGGCATCGGTCTGCCGGCGGGCCTGCCCGATATCGACCCCACAAACCTCGGAAGGGGAAACAATGAAAAAGCGCACGTCCCAGTGGGCGACTGCCGGCGCCTTCTGCCTTGGCGTCCTCACCACCGTCGGGTTCAGCGTCAAGGCCAACGCCGCCGCCAACTGCATCAAGGGCGACCGCAAGCCGCCCTACACGATCGGCTGGGCCAACATCTATTCGGTGCCGACCTGGATGAAGCAGACCCAGGGCACGATCGAGGACGAGGTCGAGGAGCTGAAGAAGCAGGGCCTCGTCGACAAGCTGGTCGATCACCGACGCGCAGGGCGACGCCAACACCCAGATCCAGCAGATCCAGTCGATGATCGACGCCGATGTCGACGCGATCATCGCTGATCGCCGGCTCCTCCACCGCGCTGGACCGCGTCCTCGCCGACGCCTGCGCCAAGGGCATCGCCATCATCAACTTCGACAGCCTCGTCGACACCGACCAGGTGACCGCCAAGATCAACACCGACTCGCACGAGTGGGGCGAGCAGGCCGCCAAGTTGCTGGTCGAGCAGCTCGGCGGCAAGGGCAAGATCCTCGTCCTGAACGGTCCGGCCGGCGTCTCCGTCAGCGAGGATCGTCGCGCCGGCGCCGACGCCGGTGCTGGAGGCCAATCCGGACATCGAGATTCTTGCCGAGACCAACACGGCCTACAACGCCGCCCCGGCGCAGGAAGCGGTGACCAGCCTGCTGTTCGCCAATCCCGAGATCGACGGCGTGCTGTCGCTCGGCGGCGCGCTCTCCGCCGGCGCGATCCTCGCTTTCGACAAGCAGGGCCGCGCGATGGTGCCGATGACCGGCGAGAATGCCCGCCAGTTCCTCGAGCTGTGGAAGGAGAAGGACCTGACGGCCTGGGCGACCATGCAGCCGAACTGGCTCGGCGCGCTTGCGGCCTATGCCGCGGTGCAGGCGCTCGCAGGGCAAGGACGTCCCGGCCTTCATCAAGGTGCCGCTGCCGATCATCGACAACTGCAACATCGACGAGTATCTCGCGCGGGCCAAGGACTTCCCGGCCGACGGCTACATCTACTCGCCCTACGACCAGGCGCTGTTCGACAAGCTCCTGGCCGCAGTAAGCGCTTGCCGACAATCGGCAAGGATCGATGACTGCCGTCACCGGTCCTCGTCGGCGCGCGGGGTGTCGAAGGCCTTCTTCGGCAATCCGCGTGCTCCGCGACGTCTCGATCGCGCTCGTGCCGGGCCGCGTCCATGCGCTGCTCGGCGAGAACGGCGCCGGCAAATCGACCCTGATCAACCTGCTGTCGGGCGCGCTCGCCCCGACGGCGGCAGATCGAGATCGACGGCCGGCCGGTTCGCGGCCTGACGCCCGCCGAGGCCCGGCGCGCGCGGCATCGCCGTGGTCCAGCAGGAGCTGAGCCTCACCGCGATCTCTCGATCGCCGAGAACATCGGCCTCGGCGCCTATCCGCGCCGCTTCGGCCTCATCGACTATGCCGCGCTGGCCCGACGGGCCGCGCGCGGTCTGCGACCTCGTCGGCCTCGACGAGCCGCTCGTCGACGCCGGTCGGCCAGCTGCCGCTCGGCCGGCGGCAGATGGTCGAGATCGCCAAGGCGCTGTACCGCAAGCCCCGCGTGCTGATCCTCGACGAGCCGACCTCCTCGCTCTCGGCGCACGAGGCGCGAGACCCTGACGACGGCTGCTGCGGCGGCTCTGCGCGCGAGGGCATGGCGATCCTCTATATCTCGCACCGCCTCAACGAGGTGATGCGAGCTTTGCGACTACGTCACCGTGCTCAAGGACGGCGTCGGTCACCGCCGACCGCCGCTCGACGGCATCGACGCCGCCGGGCCTGGTGCGCCTGATGGTCGGCCGCGATCCCGGCGACCTGTTCCCGCGCTGGCACCGCGCGCCGCGAGTCGCGCGACCGCTCGTCATCGGTCGACGGCTCTGACGCGCCGGCATGATGCGCGACGTCGATCTCGAGATTGCGCGCCGGCGAGATCCTCGGCATCGGCGGGCTGGTCGGCCAGGGCCAGGAGGACCTGCTGCTCGGCCTCTACGGCGCCATTGCCCGCCAAGGCGACGACGGCGCGTTCGAATGGCGCCGCCGGCCTGCCCGGCAGCGGTGACGCGGGCCAACGCGCTCGGCCTCGCCTATGTGCCGGCCGACCGCAAGCGCGAGGGGCTGCTGCTGACCCACACCGATCGTCTTCAACCTGATGCTGCCGTCGCTTCGCCCGCGGCGCCGGCGCTGGCGCTGCGCGACCGGCCGAGCGGAGCGCGACGTCTCGCGCCGAGCTCGCCGACCGGCTCGGCATCAAGGGCGACCTGACGCGTCCGGTGCAGGCGCTGTCGGGCGGCAACCAGCAGAAGGTGGCGCTCGGCCAAGTGGATGCCGCTCGACCCGCCGATCCTGCTGCTGAACGACCCGACGCGCGGCGTCGACGTCGAGACCAAGCGCGAGATCTACGCGCTGCTGCGCGCCTTCGCGGCCGAGGGCAAGGCCGTCGTGCTGCTCGAGCTCCGATACGCCCGAACTCGTGCATCTCTGCGACCGCGTCGCCGTGTTGCGCGAGGGCCGGATCGCCGCGACCTGCTGCAGCGGCGACGCGCTCAGCGAGGAAGCGATCGTCGCCGCCGCCATGGGCGCGACGCCAGGCACGGCGGCGGCATGAGCGCGCGCATCGGCGCGGCGTCGGAGCCGCGCTCTACTGGCCGATCCAGCTGGCGCCGCAATCAGCGGCCTGTGCGGGCTCTTCGGCGTCGTGGTCGCTGCTGCTGGTCGCTCTATGGCTTCCTGTTCCCGGGCCTGCTCACGCTCGGCGGCATCGCCAAGTTCACCCAGAGCTGGTTCCCGCTCGCGCTCGTCGCCATGGCGCAGGCGCATGCTGATGCTGACCGGCGGCATCAGCCTGGCGATCGGCGCCGCTGGTCAGCCTCGGCGCGGTGGTGGCGGCGACCACCATGGCCGGGCCGCTCGGCGTCGCTCGGCGGCATCGCCGGCGTCGCTGCCGTCGGGCCTCGGCATCGGCGCGGCGACCGGCGTCATCGTCGTCCGGCTGCGCCTGCCGGCGATCGTCGTCACGCTCGCCGGCTCCTTCATCATCGGCGGCGTCGCGCTGCTCGTCCTGCCGCGGCCGGGCGGCGCGATCCCGGTGTGGCTGTCCGACCTGCTGGCCGGCAACATGCCGGTCGCCTTCGGTGCTGCTCGTCCTGCATCGCGCTCGCCTGGAAGCTCTATCTGGCGACGCCGCTCGGCCTCAGCCTCTACGCCGCGGGCGAGAACCCGGTCGGCGCCTTCCGCTCCGGCGTGCCGGTCGATCGCGGCGCGCATCGCGGCCTATGCGATCAGCGGCGTGCTCTGCACCTTCGCCGGGCTGTTCGTCGCGGCCCAGACCGGCTCGGGCGATCCCGGTGATCGGCCAGGCCTTCACGCTCAACTCGATCGCCGCCGCGGTGCTGGGCGGCGTCGGCTTCCTCGGCGGCCAGGGCACGATGCGCGGCGCGCTGGCCGGCAGCCTGCTGCTGAGCGTCATGATCAACGTGATGTTCTTCCTCGGCTTCACCGCCGGTCGCGCAATATGTCGCGCAGGGGCTGATCATCATCGGCGCCGTGGCCATCCCGCAGATCCGCGTAGAGAGCGTGGCATGAGCAGCCTGCCGCGTGCGATCCGCCGTGCGGGCCGTTCGTCCTGCGCAGCCGGCCGTTCCTGACCGTCGCCGATCGTCGCCGCGGTCTGGATCGGTCGCGGGCTTCGCTCAAGCCGCGGCTTCGGCGCCTATCGGCCATCTGCGCTACATCTGCTCGAGCTCGCGGCCGTCATCGGGCATCGTCGCCGCCGGCCAGACGCTTCGTGGTGATCGCCGGCGGCATCGACCTCTCGGTCGGCGCCATCGTCACGGTCAGCGCCGTCGGCGCTGCCGCTCGCTCTCGCTTCGCCGGCGACCCGACCGGCATCGCGGCCATCGTCGTCGTGCTCGCCTGCCGCCACCGGCGATCGGCGTTCGTCAACGGCCTCGGCGTCGCCTTGCTGCGCGTCCATCCGATGATCATGACGCTGGCCATGGCGACCTTCCTGCAGGGCGCTGCTGATCCTCATCGCCGGCGGCAGCGCCGATCTCGGCCCGCAACCCGCTCGTCGCCTGGCTCGGCAATGCCCGGCCGCTCGGCATCCCGGCCGGCATCGTGCGTGTGGATCGTCGTCTCGGCCGTCGCGCTCGTCCTGCTCCACGCGACGCCGTTCGGCGCCCGCCTCTTCGCCCTCGGCGCCAACCCGCTGGCAGCGCGGCTCTCCGGCGTCGACGTCCGCGCGACGACGATCACGGTCTACGCGATCAGCGGGCTTCACCGCGGGGCTCGCCGGGCGTGCTGGTGCTCGGCATGAACGGCCAGGGCTATGTCGGCATCGGCGATCCCTATCTGCTCGCCTCGATCGCCGCCGTCGTGCTCGGCGGCACCTCGATCCTCGGCGGCTCGCGGCACCTATGCCGGCACCATGCCCGGCGCGATCCTGCTGGTCACGATCACCGCGCTGATCACCGTCGTCAACGCCTCGCCCGGCTGGCGCAGCATCCTGTTCGGCTCGCTGATCCTGGCGCTTCTGCTGCTCTCCGGCCGCGAGGCGGCGCGCCGCTAGCGGGAACGCCGGCCACGGTCCCTTCCCTCGTCATCCACGGCGGCCACACACCATGCACACCGGCGTCAGTCACGACCTCGATCTCGATCGCGACGGCAAGCGTCTCGATCGTTCCTCGGCATCCCGTTCTCGGTCGACCGCTCGCCGTATTTCCAGGTCAAGGTCCCGGTCTGCGTCGTCCGCAACGGCGTCGGGCCATCGGTCCTGCTGATGGCCGGCAACCACGGCGACGAGTACGAGGGCGAGCTGTCGCTCGCCCGCCTGGTCCGGCGCTCTCGACCCCAGGCGGGTTCGCGGGCTCGTCACCATCCTTCCGATGGCCAACGCCCCGGCGGTCCGGGCGGCAAGGCGCTGCTCGCCGCTCGACGGCGGCAACCTCAACCGCGCCTTTCCCGGCAGCCCCGACGGGACGCCGACGAGCCGGCTCGCCCATTTCCTCGAGAAGCTACCTGTTCCCCCGCCACGACGTCATCTTCGACATCCACTCCGGCGGCACGTCGATGGAGCATCTTCCTCTGCGCGCTGGTCGAGCGCCACGACGACCCGGCGCAGCAGGAGCGTGCGCTGGCCCTGATGACCGGCCTCGGCCCGGCCTACGGGTTCATCGCCGACAACGGTCCGGCCGCGCCGACCTCGATGGGCGCGGCGCGGCGGTCCGGCGCGATCGGCGTCAGCGGCGAGTTCGGCGGCGGCGGCACCGCGACGCCGGAGAGCATGGCCGCCACACGGCATGCGATCGACCGCCTCCTCGTCGCGGTGGGGATCGTCGACGCGCCGGTGTTCGGCGCGCCGCCTCCCCAGGACGGGCCGATGCGCATCCTCTCCCTCGCCCGCCACAGCCAGGCGATCTACGCCACGCGCCGCGGCTGGTTCGAGCCGGCGGCCCTCCCCGGCGCCATGGTCGAGCGGGGCGACGTCGCCGGCTGGTACCACGATCTCGAGCAGCTCGAGCAGCCGGAGGAGGCGCTTCGCTTCGCCGAAGGCGGCGTGGTCCTGTCGCGGCGGCTGCACACCATGTGCGAAGCCGGCGACTGCCTGATCCAGGTAGCCGAGCCCGTCGCCTAGCTGCCGATGGCCTTGTGATGCCGACCGGCCGGGGGCTCAGCCGGTTTCGACGAAGATGCCCTGGTCCCACAGGTGGCCGAACTGCGAGCGGAGCTGCAGCGGCGACAGCGGCCGCGACAGCGCGAAGCCCTGCACCTCGTCGCAGCCCATCGCCGCGACCAGTGTCCGGATCTGTGCCGACTCCACCCCCTCGGCAGCGACGATCTTGTCGAGCGACTTGGCCAGCGACACGATCGCCTCGTGATCGCCTCGGATTCGCGGGAAGTGGCCAGCTGGTCGATCGAGGCTCCGGTCGATCTTGATCTTGTCGACCGGATACTGGCGGAGATAGTTCACCGATGAATAGCCGGTGCCGAAATCGTCGAGTGCGATCCGGGCGCCGCTCGCCCGCAGCGTGCCGAGGTTGGCGACCACGGCCGCGTCCTCGCCGATGAGGGCATGTTCCCGGATCTCGAACTGGAGCCGCCGCGGGTCGACGCCGAGCGCACGCAGATCGAATCGAGGGCGCCGCCGCGAACTTCTCGTTGCGGAGCTGGACCAGCGACAGGTTGACCGCCACCCATGGCAGCACGCTCTCGCGGAGCAGCAGGCGGCACCAGCTGGAGGACGCGATCGCCGAGGGCCTCGATCATGCCGCGCTCCTCGGCAATGGCGATGAACACCTCGGGGGCCATCGCGCCGTGGACGGGATGCTCCAGCGCACCAGGGCCTCGGCGCCGACGATCCGGTCCGAGCGGCTGTCGAAGATCGGCTGGTAGACGACCGCGATCGGGCCGTCCTCGAGGGCGATGCGGAGATCCTGCTCGATGGCGCGGCGGCGAAGCACGATGTCGCTGAGCTCGGGGAAGAACAGCTGGTGGCGCCGCCGCCCCTTCGACTTCGCCTCGTAGAGCGCGATGTCGGCGCGCCGCAGCAGGTCGGAAGGGTCTGGTCGCCCCGCGCCATGGCGCTGCCGATGCTGACGCCGGACATGACCTGCTCCCCGTTCAGCACGAACGGCCGCTGCATCTCGAGGAGGATGCGGTCAGCGGTGCGCTCGGCATCGGCCTCGCCGCCGATGCGATCGAGGATGACGGCGAACTCGTCGCCGCCGAGGCGCGCCAGGGTGCCGGCGTCGCCGATGCCGCCTGCAGGCGCTCGGCGACCTGGCGGATGAGCTCGTCGCCGGCGGGATGGCCGAGCGTGTCGTTGACGTTCTTGAAGCGGTCGAGATCGATCATCATCACCGCGACCGCGCCGCCATGGCGGGCCGCATCGTCGAGGGCGCTGCGAAGGCGGAGGGTGAACAGCGTCCGGTTCGGCAGCGACGTCAGGTAGTCGTGGAAGGCCAGCACATGGAGCCGCCGGGTCGACCGCCACAGGTGCCGGACCAGCCAGAACAGCAGCACCAGGATCGGCAGGGCGGCGATGGCGCCGATCGGCCCGAGGGTGGCGATGAGGCTGTGACCGGGGCTGTAGGGCACCCAGGAGAGGTAGGCGAGCGTCTCGCCCGCCGCGGAGACGACCGGCACGGAGCCTTCGGGGACCGCTGCGCCGGGGAGCAGCACCTGCGCCCCGGTGAGCTGGTACTTGTCCGCGATCTCGCCGACGAAGCCAGGATCGAGGAAGCGGACCGCCACATGGAGGTACTCGCTGCCCGCCGGCTGGCTCAGCGCGTCCGAATCCGGGATCACGGGCTTGACGCTCACGATCGCCGGGCGACCGTCGAGCAGGACATAGTCCTCGACCCCGAAGCTTCCGGCCTCGTCCCGGTCCGTGATGCGGTCGCCGCCGGCGGCGATCGCGTCGCGGAGCGCCAGGACCAGGGGCTCGATGGCGGCCTGGTCCTTGCCGTAGGCAGCCGCCGCCGCGACGGTGCTGCCGTTGTGCATGGCGTAGACGGGCCGGTTCCGGTCGTCCAGGACATAGGCCCGGTTATGGCCGAAATAGGTGCCCATCCATTCGCCGAGATTGTCTGGCCATCCAGGCCGGGTCGCCGGCCTTCACCCGGCGCACCGCCTCGTCCCAGATGACCGAGCTCTCCTGTTCCTTCGGGATGCGGGCGAAGCTGTCCTCGAGCCCTTGGCGCGCAAAGCCGGTTTCGCGGCCCAGCGCCTCGCGATCGACCGCCGAGCTGGCCCACCAGCCGAACAGGAAGATGGCGAGGAGCGACAGCAGCGAAACGCCGGCGACGGTCACCGATACGCGCCACGGGACGCGCTGTTCGATGCGGTCGCTGAAGGAGAGGAATTGAAGCATTGGCATTGGCGCTTTCTAGGGCACGCTTCTAGCAGGTTTTGATGATGGTCGCGGCCCGCGGCGGCGCCCGGCCTTCAAAGATCGAGGAGTGGTTAGCCAATCCTCTCCGGAAACACGCGGCAGCTGTCCTCCAACCAAGCCTCTCCGAAGCCGCGACCTCGCCGAGCCCGCCCGCGGCGGCGGCGTCCGCGGGGCCGGCGATGCGGCGGGCGGCGAAGATCACCTCCCTGGCTGGCGTGGGGCCGACGCCGCCCTTTGACCCGGCGCGACGATCGCGGCAACCTTCCGCCGCTGGCCAGGGCGCCACGGCCCGGCAAAAATCGAGGGAGACGGAATGAACGTCGCTGGCCGACCCCCCGCCGGGGCTCCAAACCGATGAGCGGCGGCCATGCCGGGCCGATCGTCGACCCTCACCATCACCATTGGGACCTGTCGATGCGCCGCCATCCGTGGCTGGCCCCGAGCGAGGACAACCATGGCGGCCTCGGCGATCTCGCCACGCTCCGGCGCGACTACCTCCCCGCCGACTACGCTCGGGACGCGGCGCGGCAGACCGTCGTCGCGACGGTCCACATCGAGGCGAGCTGGCGGCCGGACGACTGCGTCGGCGAGACGCAATGGCTGGAGAGCCTCGACAAGACCGGCGGCATCGCCCGCCGCTATGTCGCCCACGTGCCGCTCGCGTCGCCCGATCGCGACGCCTTGCTCGACGCCCAGGCGGCGTTCCCGCGCGTCGTCGGCATCCGCGATATCCTCAGCTGGACCCCGGACCCGGCCCGCCGCTTCGCCGCGCGCGGCGACCTCATGGACGACCCGGCCTGGCGCGCCGGCCTCGCCCGTCTCAGGCGGCACGGGCTCAGCTTCGACCTCATGGTCTTCCCCAACCAGCTCGGCGACGCCGCCCGCCTTGCCGGCGACTTCCCCGACCAGCCGTTCATCCTCAACCACTGCGGCAGCCCGATCGACCGCGACGCCGAGGGCATGGCGCGATGGCGCGACGGCCTTCGCCAGCTGGCGCGGCAGCCGAACGTCGCGATCAAGATCTCCGACCTCGTCGCCTACGACAACGACTGGACCATCGACAGCCTCCGCATGGTCGTCGAGCACTGCATCGACTGCTTCGGCACCGGAGCGGTCGATGTTCGCGAGCGACTTCCCGGTCGCCGGGCTGCACGCCACGTTCGACGAGGTCTACGACTCGTTCAAGGAGATCGCCGCGGGCCTGTCGCGCGACGAACAGGCCGGCGCTCTTCCACGACAATGCCTGGCGGGCCTACCGCCTCGACGATCCCCGCCGCGACGGCTGAGCGGCTCAGCCGGTCTTCACCACCCGGACGCACATCGGCGTGCCGATCTCGATCGCCTTGCCGGTGTCGGTCAGCCGGCCGGTCTCCGCATCGCGCGCGAAGATGGTGACGCGGTCGGCGTTCTGGTTGGCCGAGAACAGGTGCCCGCCGGACGGTGATGAGGGCGAGGTTGCGCGGCGTCGAGCCGCCGCAGGGCGTGTAGTCGACAAGCGTCAGCTTGCCGCTGTCCTGGTCGACCGCGAAGATCGGGATGCTGTCGTGGCCGCGATTCGAGCCGTAGACGAAGCGGCCATCCGGCGAGATCTGGATGTCGGCGCAGTGGTTGCGTGTCGCGCGCCTCGGCCGGCACCGCGGGCTTGGCGTCGAGAAAGCGCCAGGCGCCGGTCGCGGGTCGAGCGCCAGCGAAGCCACCGTCGAATCCAGCTCGTTCATCACGAAAACGAAGCGACCGTTCGGGTGCAGCGCGACATGGCGCGGTCCGGCGCCCGGCGTCAGGCGCGGTCTCCGACAATGGCTCGAGCGCGCCGTCGGCCCGATGCCGATACGTGAACAGGCGGTCGAGGCCGAGATCGGCGACAATGGCGATGCCGCCGCCGACCGTCTCGGTGATGCTGTGGGCGTGGCGTGCGCTCCTGTCGCGCCGCGTTCGGGCCGGTCGCGCCGAGATGGGCGATGCTCGCGACCGGCGCCGTCAGCCCGCCGTCCTCGCGGATGCCGAACACGCCAGCGACTGGTCGGGTCCGCCCTCGCCCATGCCGTAGTTCGCGACGAGCAGGAAACGCCCGTCGCGGGTGAGGCAATTGTGCGCCGTGATCGCTGCCGAGGGTCGGCTGCGCGTTGATGTAGTGGAGCGCCCGCTCGTCGCGGTCGAAGCGGTAGGCCATCACCATGCCCTCGTGCCAGCCGAAGACCTCGGAGTTGGCATAGAGGTGCGTCCCGTCGCCGGTCACCGACAGGAAGGTCGGATTGTCGATGGTCGTGGTCTCGGCGAGCAGTTCGCTGTCGCCAGGTCGCCTCGTCGAGCGCATAGGCCGAGAGGCCCATGCCGCGGGCTCCCTGGAAATAGGGCGCCTCGCGGTTGAGGCTCCCCACGAAGACAGGCAATCGGCGGCCATCCGTTCTCCCCTCCCTGACGTTGGTCGCTTGCGTCATAGCGCGACGTCGGCCGGAGGGCACCGTGCCGCCCCGCGCTTGTCAGATAATTGCCCATATATGAAAATGATCATTCACAAGAAAATCGGGGAGGAGGTGACGCATGCCCGAGCGAGGCAGCGCGCCGGCGTCGGCGCTGACCGCGCCGACCGTCGGGGTTTCTTCGACCTGTCCGATCGGACATGCCGGCCGACCACGCCGCGCTGCCGGTCTGGAACGCGGAGAACTGGTTCTACGAGGACTGGCCGGTCGGCCAGCAGATCCGGTCGCTCCGGCGCACGATGTCGGAGGGCGACAGCCACCTCTTCAACGCGCTGGTGGTCGACATCCACCCCTACGTCCAGGACCAGATGTTCGCCGAGCGCGAGGGCATCTTCGGCCGGCGGCTGGTCGCCGGGCGCGTTCGTCTTCTCGGCCGGGCTGGGGCTGGTCGCCACCAATTGCGTCAACGCCTTCTCCTACGGCTACGACAAGCTCCGCTTCATCAAGCCGGTCTTCATCGGCGACACGATCTACACGATCCGCACCAACCTCGATAAACGCCCGCGCTACAAGGAGATGGGCCTGATCCGCGCGAGCTACGAGGTGTTCAAGGGCGAGGGCGAACTGGTGCTCTATTGCGAGCACCTGCAGACGGTGAAGTACAAGGACCCGGCGGCTTTCGCGGGCAAGACCGAGAAGTAGAGCTGACGCGGACTGACCGACACCCTGCCGCTGTCGGGCATCGTCGTCGTCGACATGAGCCAGTTCCTGTCCGGGCCCTACTGCTCGCTGCGCCTTGCCGACCTCGGCGCCCGGGTCATCAAGATCGAGCGCCCCGACGGCGGCGACCTCTCGCGCCGGCTCTATCTCAGCGACACCGAGATCGGCGGCAATTCGACGATCTTCCACGCCATCAACCGCGGCAAGGAGAGCCTCGCGATCGACCTCAAGGACGCGGCCGACCTGGCGGCGCTGCGCGGCCTGCATCGCCAAGGCCGACGTGGTGATCCAGAACTTCCGGCCCGGCGTCGTCGAGCGGCTCGGCGTCGACTGGGAGGCGATGCGTGCGATCAACCCGCGCCTCGTCTACGCCTCGATCAGCGGCTACGGCGAGGAAGGCCCGTGGGTGAAGCGGCCGGGGCAGGATCTCCTGGCGCAGGCGCGCTCGGGCGTGATGTGGCTGAACGGCGACGAGAGCCAGGGCCCGGTGCCGTTCGGCCTCGCCATCGGCGACATGTTCGCCGGCGCCGCGGCGGCGCAGGGCATTCTCGCCGCGCTGGTCCGGCGCGGCATCACCGGCAAGGGCGCCCACATCGAGACCAGCCTCCTCGAGGCGCTGGTCGATTTCCAGTTCGAGGTGCTGACCACCTTCCTCAACGACGGTCGCCGCCTGCCGAAGCGCGCCAACGTGCGCAGCGCGCATGCCTACCTGTCGGCGCCCTACGGCGTCTATCCGGCGAAGGACGCCTACATCGCCATCGCCATGACGCCGATCCCGAAGCTGGCGCCGCTGCTCGGCCTCGAGGCCGAGCTGGCGCCCTATGCCGGCGACGCCAGGACCTGGTTCACCGCCCGCGACGCGATCAAGGCGATCATCGCCGGGAAGATCGCGACCGGGACCGTCGACGAATGGCTCGCGGTGCTCGAGCCGGCCGACATCTGGTGCGCCAGGGTCCTCGACTGGCACGAACTGCTCGACAGCGAGGGCTTCGCCGCCCTCGACATGCTGCAGACCGTGACGCGCGAGGACGACGTCTCGATCCTCACCACGCGCTCGCCGATCCGCGTCGACGGCGTCCGCAACACGGTCGACCCGCGCCGCCCCGCGCGTCGGCGACCACAGCGCGGCGATCCGCGCGGAGTTCGGGCTGTGAGCGCCGCGACGCTCCGCGGGCATGACCTGGAGCCATCCGCGCGGCTACGACCCGATGGTGGCCTGCTCGAGGCTGTGGAAGGAGAAGACCGGCGTCGACGTCGCCTGGGACAAGCGCTCGCTGCAGGACTTCGAATCCTTCCCGGTCGAGGAGCTCGCCCGCAGCTACGACATGATCGTCATCGACCATCCCCATGTCGGGGTGATCGTGGCGGGCAACAGCCTCGCGCCGCTCGACGTGCCGGGCCGCGAGGCGGAACTGGCGGCGCTCGCCGCCGCCAGCGTCGGGCCCTCCTTCCGCAGCTACACCTATGACGGGCCGGCAGTGGGCGCTGCCGATCGATGCCGCGGCGCAGGTCCAGGCCTGGCGGCCCGACCTGCTCGGCGCGACCGACAAGAACCTTGGACGAGGTGATGGCGCTGGCCGACGAGGGCAAGGTGCTGGTGCCGCTTCGCAACCCGCATTCGCTGATGGTGTTCTATACCCTCGCCGCCAATCTCGGCACGCCCTGCGCCGACCGATGGTCCGCGCGACCTGATCGACGTCGCCGCCGGCACCGGGTCTACGACATGATCGCGGGGCTGTTCCGGAGGATCGATCCGGAGTGCCTGGCGATGGACCCGATCGCGGTCGAGGAACGGATGAGCGAGGCCGGCCTCGGCGATCGCCTGCGCGCCGTTCACCTACGGCTATGTCAGCTATGCGCTCGCGGGCTTCCGTCCGCGCCGCCTGGCCTTCGCCGACATCCCCGCCGCGGGCGACGGCGGCCCGCGCGGCTCGGCGATCGGCGGCACCGGCATCGCCGTGTCGGCCCATTCCCGCCAGCGCGACGCGGCGATCGACTTCGCCTACTGGATCGCCGGCGCCGGGGTCGCAGCGCGGCGCCTATGCGGCGGCGGGCGGCCAGCCCGGCCACGCCGCGGCGTGGGAGGACGACGCGGTCAACGCCGCGACCGGCGATTTCTATCGTGATACCCGCGCGACGCTCGAGGCCGGTTGGCTTCGCCCGCGCCACAATGGCTACATGGAGTTCCAGGATGCGGGCGTCGGCACGGCTGAACCGGGCACTGGAGCAAGGGGAGGACGGCGCCCGCGTGGTCGCCGATCTGAACGACGCGTACCGCGGGAGCTTCCGCTGACAGGGAAGCGGCACCTGCGCAAACCGGAGGAAGGAAAAAGATGTCGAGGTTGAAATTCACCATCCTGGCCGCAGCGGCGGCCGCGTTCGTCGACGACGGCGATGGCCGCCGACGATCTCACCAGCACGCTGCCGGACGAGCTCAAGGCGCTCTATGTCGACGCGTCGCAGGAACTGATGCCGTCGGCCTATGACGACTTCACGCCGCAGGCCAAGCCGTGGAAGTGGTGCCACTCCGAGTCCTACCAGGGCAACCCGTGGCGGGTGTCGCTCACCAACGAGCTGCACCGCCTGGTCGACGGCCTGATCGAGACGGGCGACGCGTCCTCCTTCGAGGTCTCCGATTCCAACGGCGACGTCAGCCAGCAGATCAACCAGATCCGCACCTTCATCGAATCGGGCTGCTCGATCATCACCGCGATCCCCGGCTCGTCGACCGGCCTCGACGACGTCATCAAGGCCGCCTACGACGCCGGCATCCCGTTCGTCACCGGCTCCGCCTTCGTCACCAGCCCCTACGCCATCAACGTCGATTCCAACTACAGCCGCTGGGGCCACGACATGATGGAGGCCATCGCCAAGGGCCTCGACGGCAAGGGCAGCGTGCTGCTCGTCGAGGGCATCGCCGGCGCGCCGATCGTGGCGATGGAGAAGGCCGGTGCCGACAAGGTCCTTGCCGAGCATCCGGACCTCAAGGTCGCCCGCTCGGTGAACGGCAACTGGACCGCCAACGTCACCAAGACCGTGGTCCTGCAGGCGCTCGCCACCAACCCGGCGCCGATCGACGCGGTGTGGACCACCGGGTCGCGAGTCGCGCGTCGTCGCCGAGGCCTTCGCCGAGGCCGGCCGGCCCGCGCCGCTGATCACCGGCTCGATCACCGGCGACGCGCTCGGCTACTGGAAGGCGAACCCCGACAAGTACCGCTTCGAGGGCCACGCCGTGCTGCCCGGGCTGGACCGCGCAGGCCCTGTTCCGCGTCGGCCTCCGCATGCTCGAGGGCCAGAAGCCGAAGCTCAACGTGCTGATGATCCCGATCCCGCCGGTGAGCGGCGCCGAGCTCGACAAGTGGTACCAGGACTGCATGACGCCGGATTCGGTGTCGGTGTTCCCGGTGCCGCCGACCGACCCGATGCCGGAAGAGATGATGGACGCCTACTTCACCAACCCGGCGCCGATCGGCTTCGACTACAGCAAGGTTCCCGGCGCCTGCGACGCGCAGTAGTGCCGGCCTGACGACGACGGCCCCGCCGGGACGACCGGCGGGGCTTGCCGCACCCGGACCCGATGCTCGAAATCGCCAATCTCTCCAAGCGCTACGGCGAGACCGTCGCCCTCGACGGCGCCACGGTCGCCTTCGCGGCCGGGACCGTCCACACGATCATGGGCGAGAACGGCTCGGGCAAGTCGACGCTCGTCAAGCTGCTCTCCGGCATCGTCACGCCCGACCGCGGCGACATCCGCGTCGACGGCGCACGCGTTCGCCGGCCGCAACCCGCCCGCCTTCCAGCGCCACGGCTTCGCCACCGTGTTCCAGGAAGTGCTGGTCGCGCCGGACCGCACCGTCACCGACAACGTTCTCCTCGGCTATGACGGGATCGTTCAGCCGCCGCCTGCCGCGCGCCGCCCGCCGCGACGCCGCGCGCGAGGCGCTCGCGCTCTGCACGCCGACCGTCGTCGACCCCGACGCCGAGGCCGGGCACCTGCCGCTCGCCACCCAGCAGCTCGTCGTGCTCGCCCGGGCGCTGGTCCGCAAGCCGCGGATCCTGATCCTCGACGAGGTGACGGCGGCCCTCGACTTCAACGACCGCGAGACCGTCTTCGCGCTGATCGAGCGCCTGGCGCGCGAGGGCTGCCTGATCCTCTTCATCTCCCACCGCATGGACGAGGTGATGCGCGCTCTCCCACCGCATCACCATCCTGCGGAGCGGCAAGGTGGTCGAGACGCTCGACCGCGCCGACGCCACCCCCGAGCGCCTGCTGTCGCGGATGGCCCCCGAGATCCTCGCCGAGCGCGCCCATGGCTGAGGCCGGCCTGCCGACCGCCGAGCTCCGGGCCGCCGGTCTGGTGCTGGCCGCCGGCAAGGCGCCGTTCAGCGAGGCGGTGCGGGCCGGCGAGATCGTCGGCCTCTCCGGCCTCGACGGCCACGGCCAGGAGCGCTTCCTCGAGACGCTGGCCGGGCTCGTCGCCGCCGCGGAGCGGCGAGGTGGTGGTGAGCGACGGCGGCGCCGCGACCCGCGTCGAGGGCTTCCGCCAGGCCGTCCGCCACGGCATCGCCTACCTTCCCCGCGACCGGCGGGCGACCGGCATCTTCCCGGCGCTGTCGATCCTCGACAACTTCGCCATCGCCACCATCGGCCGCGACGTCCGCGGCGGGCTGATCAGCAAGCGCGCCCGCCTCGCGCGCTACCAGAAGTTCCACGAGCAGCTGTCGATCGTGGCGCCCAACGCGCGGGCGCCGATCACCGCGCTGTCGGGCGGCAACCAGCAGAAGGTGCTGCTCGCCCGCTGGCTCGCCCACGACCCGCGCTTCCTCCTCCTCAACGATCCCACCCGCGGCGTCGACATCGCCACCCGGCAGACCCTCTACGGCGTGTTCCGCGAGCTCGCCCGCGAGGGTGTGGCGCTGGTCGTCCTCTCCTCCGAGATCGAGGAGATCGTCACGCTCTGCCATCGCGTTCTGGTGTTTCGGGAGAACGAGCTGTTCGCCACCCTTTCCGGCGACGGCCTCGACAGCGACCGGGTGATCGCCGCGATGTTCGGCCGGCGACCAATGAGCGCCATTCCCGACGCCGCGCCGCGCCGGCCCGGGGATCGCCTGGGCGATCTGGAAGCGGACCGGCTTCGCGCCGCTCCTCCTCCTCGTCCTGCCTGGTCCTCAATGTCTGGCTCAACCCGGTGCGCTTCGCGCCCGGCAACTGGGGCACGCTGATCGGCCTCGCGGCGCCGCTGATCGGGGCGGCGCTCGCCTCGACGCCGGCGATCCTCGGCGGTCGCGGCGGCATCGACGTCTCGGTCGGGCCGCTGATGGGCTTCGTCAACGCCCTCGTGGTCAAGGTGCTGATCACCGACCTCGGGATCGACTCGCCCGTTCGTCATCGTCGCCGCCGCGCTGCTGATCGGCGCCGCCGTCGGCGCGGTCAACGGCTTCCTCGCCGCCTATGTCCGCATCCAGCCGATCGTCGCCACGCTCGGCACCTACCTCGTGCTGGTCGGCGTCACGCTCACCATCCTGCCCTCGCCGATGGGCACGGTGCCGGACTGGCTGAAGCTCTTCTCCGGCAGCCTCTCGATCGTGCCGCTCGCCGCGATCTTCCTGCTCTGGTGGGGCATCCGGCGGCTGCCCTACTACGACCACCTGATGGCGACCGGCTCCGACGACCGCGCCGCCTATACCGCCGGCGTCGACGTGCCGCTCGTCCGCTTCCTCTCCTACGTCATCACCGGCGTCTTCGCCGGCATCGCCGGGCTGATGCTGACGGCGCTGATCGGCTCGGCCGACGCCAACATCGCGCCGACCTACACCCTGATCGCGATCTCGGCGGTGGCGCTCGGCGGCGTCAGCCTCGCCGGCGGCCGCGGTGGCCTGCTCGGCGCGGCGATCGGCGCGATCTGCATCTTCCTGATCCAGAGCGTGCTGACGCTCTTCAACGTCTCGACCTTCGTCCTCCAGATCGCCTATGGCGCGATCCTGGTGATCGCGATCTGCCTGACCGCGATCCAGGACCGGATCGAGAAGCGGGCGAGGCAGCGATGAGCATCACCATCAACAGCACGGGCGCGCGCGTTGCCGGCGCCATTCTCATCGCGGTGCTTCTCTTCGTCCTCGGCTCGCTCCTCATCCCCGGCTATTCGTCGGCCTTCTCGATCCGCGCCATGCTGGTGCTCGCCTGCCTGCTCGCCGTCGCCTGCGTCGGCCAGACGCTGACGATCATCATCGGCGGCATCGATCTCTCGATCCCCTTCGTCATCGGCTTCGCCAACGTCGTCGCGGCGCAGCTCTACGGCGACGGCATGAACTTCGTGCTGGTCTGCGCCGATCGTCGGCGTGCTCGCGCTCGGCATCGGCGCGCTCAACGGCGCGATCTCGGCCGGGCTCGGCCTTCATCCGCTCATCGTCACCCTCGGCGTCGGCACCATCGTCCAGGGCGCGGTGCTGGTGTGGACGCGCGGCTTCCCCTCCGGCTCGGCTCCCGATGCGGTGACCAAGTTCGTCTCGATCGGCGGTTCGGTCGGGCCGATCCCGGTACCGTGGCTGGTCCCCGCCTTCATCGTCCTTTCGGTGATCCTGATCATCCTCGTGCTCAACCGCACGCCCTATGGCCGCCGGCTGTTCGCGCTCGGCAGCAACCCGCGCGCCGCGGCGCTGGCGCTGGTCAGCCCGCTCCGGATGTGGATCGTCACCTTCGCGCTCAGCGCGTTCTTCGCCGCCGTCGCCGGCGTCCTGCTGCTCGGTTTCACCGGCTCGGCCTATGGCGACGTCGGCCAGCCCTATCTCTTCCAGACCATCGCGGCCGTGGTGATCGGCGGCACGGCGCTGGTCGGCGGGCGCGGCTCGTTTCTCGGCACCGTCGCCGGCGCGATGGTGCTCACCGAGATCAACACGCTGCTCATCGGCCTCGGGCTGCAGCCCTCGCTGGTCCAGGCGGCGCTCGGGCCTGGTCATCATCCTCCTCGTCTCGCTCTACGGGCGCGAGGCGCATGTGCGGGCGACGATCTGACCGCTCCGGAGGCCTACGGCCCGGCGACGTCCGATCCGGCGAGTTGCGACAGGCGTGCCGCGGTGGCCTTGATCAGGGCGACAGTGGCGGTGATATCCGGCGCCGAGGGGATGTTGACGAGATGGATATAGGGCACGGTCAGCGCCGCGAGCGCCCGCCCGTCCGGACCGAGGACCGGCGCAGAGAGGTTGAAGACGCCGGGGATCTGCATGCTCGGCATCATCTCGTGGCCGCGCCCGCGGATCTCGTCGAGACGTGCCCGGAACTCCGGCGCCAATCGCGGGCTTCTCTGCGCCGGGGACGTGCTCGGCGATCATCATCAGCCGCTCCTCGTGCGGGCGGAAGGCGAGCAGCACATGGCCCGAGCCGGTGTCGAACAGGCTGACATGGGAGCCGACGCGGATCGATATGCCCCAGTAGCTCGGCGCCTCCTGCTGGGCGATCACCACCACCGAGCCGCGGTCGAAGACCACGAGCTGGTTGGCCTGCTGCGTCGCCTGGGCGAGCTCCTGCATCATCGGCGTGGCATAGGACACCATGCGCCGCACCGGCGCGTGGACATGGGCGAGGCCGAACAGCTTGAGCGTCAGCGAGAAGCGGTCGCCCTCGTTGCGCGCCACGTAGCCGCGCCGGACCAGCGTGTCGAGCATGCGGTAGAGTTCGTTGTGGCTCCGTCCCAGCCGCTTGGCGATGGCCGCCTGGCTCAGCCCGCCGTCGACGGCGGCGAGAAGCTCGAGGATGTCGAGCCCCTTGTCGAGCGCCGGCGCGCGGTAGCGGTCCGGGCGGGCTGGTTCATCCAAGGAACGGCGTCTCCAGTGAAATCGGAAATTCAGATATGCAACGCACGGCGGCGGCTATCCGGTGATGATAGAGCAGCCATGCCGTTTGCCGGCTATCTATATGCGAGCAGAGTTTTCACAGACGAGCCGACATGCGGCGACAGGACCTTCGATGACCCACTCCATCTACTTCGAGGACTACCGGATCGGCGATGTGCGGGAGACCTCCGGCCGGACCATCACCGAGACCGACTTCGTCGTCCATGCCGGCCACACCGGCGACTTCTTCCCGCACCACATGGACGCCGAGTTCGCCAGGACGACGCCGTTCGGCCAGCGCGTCGCCCACGGCACGATGGTGTTCGCGATCGGCGTCGGGCTGACCGCGACGCTGATCAACCCGGTCGCCTTCTCCTACGGCTACGACCGGCTGCGCTTCGTCCGCCCGGTGTTCATCGGCGATACCATCCGCACCCGGGTGACGATCACCGGCCAGGGAGGACGACCCGAAGCGGCCGAAGTCCGGCCGCGTGGTCGAGCGCTGCGAGGTGATCAACCAGCGCGGCGAGGTCGTGCTCGCCGCCGACCACATCCTGATCGTCGAGCGGCGGGACGGACAGGGAGCAGGCGCATGACGCCTCCCGCCCTCCACGGCATCCACGCCATCCTCTACGCGCTGTTCGACGCACACGAGCGCCTCGACCGCGGCGCGATGCGGCGCCAGCTCGAATCGAGCCTTGCCGCCGGGGCCCACGGCGTTGCCGCGCTGGGCCTTGCCACCGAAGTCGCCAAGCTCTCCGAGGCGGAGCGCTTCACCGTGATGGACTGGATCGCCGAGGACAATGCCGGGCGGAAGCCGCTCGGCCTGACGATCTTCGGCGGCTCGGTGGCGCAGCAGGTCGCCGGCGCGCGCCATGCCGAGGCCGTCAACGCCGACTGGATCATCCTCCAGCCGCCGATGGTTGGTGCCCACGCGGCCAGCGAGCACATCCGTTTCTTCGGCCGGGTTGCCGCTGCGACCACCCTTCCGGTCGCGATCCAGAATGCGCCGGCCTATCTCGGCCGCGGCCTCAGCGCCGACGAGATCGCAACCCTCTGCCGCCAGCATCCGAACGTCTGCCGGCTGAAGGGCGAGGGCCCGTCGACCGACATCGCCGAGGTGGTCGAGGCGACGGACGGGCGCATCCCGGTCTTCAACGGGCGCGGCGGCCTCGAGATGATCGAGAGCCTGCAGGCCGGCTGTGCCGGGCTGGTGCTGGCCCCCGAGGCGATCGACCACGCCGTCCGCGTCTACGAGCACTTCCGCGCCGGCGACCTCGCCGCCGCACGGGCCGCCTATGCGACGGTGCTGCCGACCATCGTCTTCATCATGCAGTCGATCGAGCACCTTGTCTGCTACGGCAAGCGCATCTTCGCGCTTCGCGCCGGCGGCGTGGAGATCCACGACCGGGGCCCCGCCCTCCGCCCGACCGCGTTCGGCCTCGCCCGCGCCGCCGAGCACGCGACGGCGCTGGGGCCGCTCCCCTCGCCCCCCTGAACCGAGGCCGCGGGCGCCGACGGGACCTACCCTCCCGGAGGGCTGCTCACCTATAGTCCGCGCGCCCTTGCCATCCGCCCGGCGGCCGGGCCGAACCGAATTTCCGGAAGGACAGACAGTCATGATCCTGGGCTCCGTCGCCGACGATTTCACCGGCGCGACCGACCTCGCCGGCATGCTGGCCGAGGGTGGACTGCGGACGACGCTGGTGCTCGGACTGCCTGCGCCCGGCGCCGCGGCACCGGACGCGGATGCGGTGGTGGTCGCCCTCAAGACGCGGACGATCCCGGCGGCGGAAGCGGTGGCGCAGTCGCTCGGCGCGTGGCGCTGGCTGAAGGCCGCAGGCGCGCGCCAGGCCTACTTCAAGTACTGCTCGACCTTCGAATTCGACCGACAAGGGCAACATCGGGCCGGTGGCGGAGGCGCTGTGGCGGGAGACCGGCGAAGGGCCGACCGTGTTCGTGCCCTCGCTGCCGCAGAACGGGCGCACGGTCTATCGCGGCTACCTGTTCGTGTTCGACCAGCTCCTGTCCGAGTCGGGCATGCGGAACCACCCGCTGACGCCGATGACGGACCCCAACCTCATCCGCGTGCTGTCGCGGCAGACGTCCGCTCGGCGTCGGCCTCATCGGTCACGACACCGTCGCCGCGGGCCCGGCCGCAATCCGGGCCGCCGCGGCCAGCGCTCCTCGCCGCCGGCAAGCCGTTCATCGTCGTCGATACCGTCACCGGCGAAGACCTCGCCGCGATCGGCGAGGCGTGCGAGGACTTCGCCCTCGTCACCGGCGGCTCCGGCCTCGCCCTCGGCCTCGCGCCGCGGCTCCGGCGCGACCGGGGAGGAGAAGCCGCAACGACAGTTCCCGCGGTCGGCGGGCCGGTCGCCTGCCTCTCCGGCAGCTGCTCGGAGGCCACCAACGCGCAGGTCCGCCGTTTCGCCGAGGCGCACCCGATGCTGAGGCTCGACCCGATCGCCCTTGCCGAGGGACGCGAGACCGCGGCCGATGCGACATCCTGGGCGCTGGCGCAGCTCGAGCACGGCCCCTGCCTCGTCTCGGCGACGGCGACCCCCGCCGAAGTCAGGGCGGTGCAGGAAAGCTCGGCACCGAGCGCGCCGCGGCGGTGGTCGAGGAGGCGCTGTCGCGGGTCGCATCCGGGCTCCGCGACGCCGGGGTCCGCCGCTTCGTGGTCGCCGGCGGCGAGACCTCGGGTGCGGTCGCGACCGCGCTCGGCATCTCGCAGCTCAGCGTCGGCGCGCAGATCGCGCCGGGCGTGCCGTGGTGCGTCGCGGCCGGGGCGGAGCCGGTCGCGGTGGCGCTGAAGTCCGGCAATTTCGGCGGCGAATCGTTCTTCGCGCAGGCGATCGCCACCGCGCCCTGAGCGCCGCGGCGGTCGGACCCATGGCGCCGATCCTCCGGTCGGCTCCGCCTCTCTTCGGGCGCGGCGGCGCCATCGGCTGTTGGCAACCGGAAAGGAATGGCATAAGAATATAATATTATATGCGCTTAGATCGACGAGCGCGGCGCACAAGAACATGGAACGTCCGAGGAAGCCCATGCCCGCTCGAAGCAAGGTGACGCGCCGCAAGGCGGCGCCGGTGCCGGCCTATAGCCGCGACCTGCTCCTGTCGCTCTACGAGAAGATGGTGCTGCTGCGACGCTTCGAGAGCCTTGCCCAGGTCGCCTGCCGCAAGGGCGAGACCCCCGGCTTCTTCCATCTCTATATCGGCGAGGAGGCGACCGCCGTCGGCGTCTGCGCCCATCTCCGCGCCACCGACTGGGTGACCTCGACCCATCGCGGCCATGGCCACGCCCTCGCCAAGGGCATGGATCCCAACGTCCTGATGGCCGAGCTGTTCGGCAAGGTCGAGGGCTGCTGCGGCGGCCGCGGCGGCACCATGCATCTCTACGATCGCTCGATCGGCCTGTTCGGCACCAACGGCATCGTCGCCGCCGGCATCAGCCACGCCACCGGCGCCGGCATCAGCGCCCGGGCCCAGGGCCGCGACGACATCGGCGTCGCCTTCTTCGGCGACGGCGCGATCAACCACGGCGGCTTCCACGAGGCGGTGAACTTCGCCGGCATCCAGAAGGCGCCGGTCGTCTTCGTCTGCGAGAACAATCTCTACGCCACGGCGACGCCGCTCGCCGAGGCGACCCTCAATCCCGAGATCGCCAGCAAGGCCGCCGCCTATGGCATCCCCGGCGTCGCGGTCGACGGCAACGACGTCCTCGCCGTGCTCGAGGTTGCGCGCACCGCCGTCGAGCGCGCCCGCGCCGGCGAGGGCCCGACGCTGATCGAGGCCAAGACCTACCGCACCGTCGGCCACCACGAGGGCGACCACGTCACCGGCACCTACCGCACCCAGGAGGAGGTGGACGCCTGGCTGAAGCGCGATCCGATCGCGCTGTTCCGCGCCCGGCTCGTCGGCGAGTTCGGCGTCGCCGCCGCCGATCTCGACGCGATCGACACCCGCGTCGAGGCTGCGGCCAGCGAGGCGCTGGCCTTCGCCCGCGCCGGCGCCGAGCCGGACCCGGCGACCGTCGCGCACCATGTCTATGCCGAGCCGATCAACCCGCCCGAGGCGCTTCGTCCGCCCGCCGCGGCGGAGATGGTGCAGCAGGGCTGGCTCGATGCCGTCCGCGACGGCATCGCCGAGGAGATGCGGCGCGACCCGCACATCCTCTATTTCGGCGAGGGCACCGGCAAGCGCGGCGGCACCTTCGCCCACACCAGGAACCTCTACGACGAGTTCGGCGCGGAGCGGATGGTCGATACGCCGATCTCCGAGCAGGGCTTCACCGGCGCCGCCCTCGGCGCCTCGGCCACCGGCACCCGCACCATCGCCGACCTCATGTTCGCCGACTTCCTGTTCGAGGCGGCCGGCCAGATCGTGCTGCAGGCCGCCAAGCTCCGCTACATGAGCAACGGCCAGATGAACGCGCCGATGGTGGTGCGCGTCGGCATGGGCAGCATCCGCAGCGCCGGGCCGCACCACAGCGGCGCCTACTACCCGATGTGGGCGCACGTCCCCGGCCTGATCGTCTGCGTGCCGTCCAACCCCGCCGACGCCAAGGGCCTGATGAAGACGGCGCTGCGCGCCTCGGATCCGGTGCTGATGCTCGAGCCGAAGGCGCTGTTCGCCTCCAAGGGCGAGGTGCCGGTCGGCGACGATCAGCTCGTCCCGTTCGGCGTGGCGCGCATCGCCCGCGCCGGGCCGCGACCTCACCATCGTCTCCGCCGGCCAGCTCGTGCAGCAGGCGCTCGAGGCGGCGGAAGTCCTCGCCGGCCGAAGGGATCGAGGCCGAGGTGATCGATCTCCGCACCATCATGCCGCTCGATGTCGCCACGGTCGCCACGAGCGTCGCCAGGACCCACCGCCTGCTCGTCGTCGACGAGGCCTGGGCGATGTGCGGCGTCGGCGCCGAGCTCGCCCAGGCGATGAACGAGATCGCCTACGACGATCTCGACGCGCCCGTCGCCCGCCTCCACACCGATGCGATGAGCCATCCGCTCGCGCCGTCGCTCGAGCGGGCGATGCTGGTCAATCCCGGATCGCATCGCTCGCCGCGGCGCGCGGCCTCCTCGACGGCGGGCGCCCGGTGCCGTCCCACTGGCGCTATGCCTCGGCCGAGGCGCCCGCCGCCGCGGAGCCTCGCCCCGCCGCACCGGCCCCGGCCGCCGAAGCCGGCCACGCCGGCGCGCCGCGGCCGCCGTGCCGTCGGCCGCCGGCCCCGCCGCCGCCGGCGAGCCGATCACCATGCCGTTCGGCGACCTCACCATCAGCGAAGGCAAGATCGTCCGCTGGGTCAAGGCGGACGGCGACACCGTCGCGCCGGGCGATCTCGTTGCCGAGATCGAGACCGACAAGTCGGTGGTCGAGATCGAGGCGCCCGGCCGCCGGCCGGCTGAGGATCGAGCAGCCGCCCGGCACGGTCGTGCCGATGGGCGGGCGCATCGGCGTCGTCGGCGCCGCCTGATCGAAGGGGTCACGTCCCTTTCCGCCCGAAGGGAGCCTGTCCGCGATGACGGCATCCGCCTCGCCTGCCCTGGAAGCGGCGCCCCGCGTTGCTGCGACGCCTTATGCGCGGCGGCTCGCCCGCGACCGCGGCATCGCGCTCGCCGCGGTCAACGGCACCGGTCCGAACGGCCGCCGCACCGGCCGCGACGTCCTCGGCCACGCGGCGCCGGCGGTCGCGCGCACCTGCCGGCGCCCTCGCCACCGCCGCCGACGACGGCGTCGGCCTCCGCCGCCCTTGCCACCACCGTGTCGCTCGAGGCGATCGCCGGCCTGCTGCCGCAGTTCGAGAGCTTCGAGCCGGCCGATCGAACTCGTCGACGTCTGCCTCAAGGCGGCGGCGGCGACGCTTCGGACCTCCGGCGCGCTTTCCGGCGCGGCGATCGTGCTGTCGCCCTCCGGGCGCTGCGCTCGACGGCCTCGACCGGCTCACCCTCGGCGCCATCGCGACGCTTCGGGGCGCGACCGGCGGCGCCGCGCCGCCGGCCGACCGTCCGGTGCTCGAGGTCTCGTGGCTCGCCCGCGACGGTGTCCGGCCTATCGCGCTGCCGCTCCGGCCCGGAACGTCTGCCCGCATCATGCTCGCCGGGACCATCGCGGTGGCCCATGCCGAGTGCCTGATGAGCTATGATCCGGCCCGGCTCGACGACGCGGCGGCGGCCGACTTCCTGCTCGCCTTCAGGGGCTGGCTGGAGGTTCCGCTCCGCATGATCGCCTGACGGCCGGGAACGGGGTGCGGCAGGGAGGAACGCTCGTGGCGATCGAAGCCATCAGCGGCAAGCGGGCGAGCGCCGAAGACCTGACCCGCTATGTCGACGGGCTGCTGTCGCCGGCCGGCGTCGATGCAGCCGAGCGCCGCCGCGGTTGCCCGTGCCGTGGTCGATGCGTCCTCGCGCGGCGTCGATACCCACGGCGTCCGCCTCGTGCCCTGGTACATCAAGATGGTCGAGGGCGGGCGCATCAACCGCACGCCCAACGTCACCTTCACCACGCAGGACCTGCGGCCGGCCATGTCGATTCCGATGATGGCTTCGGCCATCGCGCCAGCTTCCTCGCCATCGAGGAGGGCTGCCGCCTGGCGAAGGAGACCGGCGTCGCGGTCGTCACCGTCGGCCGCTCGACCCACCATGGCGCCACCGGCGTCTATACGCTCGCCGCGGCGCGGAACGGCTTCGCCGCGATCGGCATGACCCATGCCGATTCCGCCGTCGTGCCCCATGGCGGCAGCCGCGCCTTCTACGGCACCAACCCGCTCAGCTTCGCCGTGCCGGTGCCGGATGGCCGAGCCGATGCTCCTCGACATGGCGACGAGCAGCATCCCCTTCAATCGCGTCCATCTCCGCCGCGCCACCGGCACGCCGCTGCCGCCCGAGGTCGCGGTCGACGCGACCGGCGAGACGACGGTCGACCCGTTCGCCGCCGCCGCGCTCCATCCGCTCGGCGGCTCGACCTTCGGCTACAAGGGCGCCGGGCTCGCCGCGATGATCGACATCCTCTGCTCGGCCTTCACCGGCATGGGCCACGGCGCCACTCACGCGCCGCTCGGCGGCCCCGACTACAGCCGGCCGATCCGCCTCGGCCACTTCTTCATGGTCTTCGATCCCGCCGCCTTCCAGGCGCCCGATGCCTTCGGCGGACGGGTCGCGGCCTTTCTCGACGACCTCAGGGCCATGCCGGCGCGGCCGGGGCAGAAGGTGATGGCGCCGGGCGATCCCGAGATCGCGGAGGCCGAGCTCCGCCGGCGCCTCGGCATCCCGGTCGACAGCGTGACGTGGCAGGCACTGGCGGCTGCCGCCGGGCGTCTCGGCGTCGCGATCCCCGCGGCCCGCGATACGGCCGAGGATCCTGTGGCGGAGGAGACGTCCCCGCCATGAAGATCGACCTTCAGGGTCGCCGCGTGCTCGTCGCTCGGCGACGGCGCGCGGAATCGGCGGCGCGATCGGCGACGGCGCTCGCCGCCTGCGGCGCCGACGGTCGAGCGGTGCGGCCTACGGCGCCGGCCGGGCTCGACTTGCGGGTCGGCGGAGAGCGCCCGCGCGCGGCGCGGAGGCCTTCGCCGCCGAAGGGCGCGCGCCGACTCTCCTCGTCAATCTCAGCACCACCGCCGGCTTCCGCGAGGGCGGCGCGGAGAGCCGGAGACGAGCGCGACTGGTTCGCCCATGTGACCCGCGCCTTCGCGCCGTTCGTCAGCCGCGTCGTCAACGTCATCTCGGTCGGCCGGCGTCGTGCCGGTCAGGGGCGCCGTCGGCCTCTCCGCCCACCACGCGGCGCTCGCCTCGCTGACCCGCGGCGCTGGCGATGGAGCTCGCGCCCGACGTCCTCGTCAACGCGCTCGCCGTCGGCGCGGTCGGGCGACGACGGCGGCCGGCTCGTCTCGCATTCGCCGCTGAGGCGCGCCGGCGACGCTCGCCGAGGTCGCCACCGCGGCGCTGTTCCTCGCCGATCCCCGCAACACCTACACCACCGGCCACGTCATGGCCGTCGATGGCGGCTGGTCGATCGGCTATGCGCGGGATTTCTGAGATGGCACGCGTCCGAGCTGGGAGGCGGCAATGGAGGTTGACCTCAAGGGCCGCGTCGCCCTCGTCACCGGCGCGGCCGGCGGCATCGGCCGCGCGACCGTCGCGCCGCATGGCCGCCTGCGGCGCGGCGGTCGTCGTCGCCGACATCAATGGCGACGGGCGCGCGGGCGGTCGCCGCGACGCTGCCCGAGGCGATCGCCGTCACCGTCGACATCCGCGACGAGGCCGGCGGTCGAGCAGGCGGTCGCGGCGACGCTCGACGCCTTCGGCCGGCTCGACATCCTGGTCAACAATGCCGGCGTCAACACCTTCAAGGATCGCGTCGACATCGATGCCTTCCCGGCCGAGGAGTGGCATCGCATCGTCGGCATCGATCTCGACGGCCTCTACCTGATGAGCCGGGCCGCCGCGCGGCCGATGATCGCGCCAGGGCGGCGGCCGCATCGTCAACGTCGCCTCGGTCGTCGGCGTCACCGCGATGCGCCTCCAGAGCGCCTTCGTCGCCGCCAAGGCCGGCGTCATCCACCTCACCCGGTCGATGGCGCTCGAGCTCGGCCCGAAGGGCATCCTGGTCAACTCGATCGCGCCCGGCTCGGTGCTGACCGAGGGCACGCGCCAGCTCTTCTACGGCGAGGACGGCTCGTTCCGCGCCCAGACGGCGGCGTTCATGAAGCACATCCCGCTCGGCCGCCCGGCGAGCTGCGAGGAGATCGCCGAGGGCATCCTCTTCCTCTCGGCGCCGGAGAACTCCTACATGACCGGCCACCTGCTGATGGTCGACGGCGGCTGGACCGCCGGCTCCATGCTCTGAGCGCTCAGCCGGAGTAACCGCCGGAGGCTTCCGGCCGGTCGCCGGCGCCGAGGCCGCGATAGCGCCGCCAGTCCTCGATCAGCGCCTGCGGCGCCGGTGCGGTAGTAGTAGATCTCGCTGCCGGTCGCGACCATCACGAAGCCGTCGTCGAAGACCTGCTGCCAGCTCCGCCCGATCGCGCGGCACGCGTGGCGAGCGGCTTGCCGGCCTGGCGCGCCGCCGTCCATCGCCCGCGCGATCAGCGCCTCGACCTCCGGCGCGCCGGTCTGGCCCGGCAGGCCGATGCTGCCGGAGAGGTCGGTCGGCCCGATGAAGACCACGTCGACGCCGTCGACCTCGGCGATCTCGCGCGCATTCTCGACCGCCGTCGGCCGTCTCGATCTGGACGATGACCAGGAGGTTGTCGTCGGCGCGCGCCGTAGTAGTCGCCGCGCGAAGCCGTAGCTCGACGAGCGGGTGATGTCCCAGGCATTGCCGCGCGTGCCGCGCGGCGGGAAGCGGCAGGCCTCGACGATCGCCCGCGCCTGTTCGGCGCGTCTCGACCATCGGCACCAGCACCGCCTCGACGCCGGCGTCGACCAGGCGCTTGAGATAGACCGGGTCGGAGGAGGGCACGCGCACGATCGACGGTCGCGTCGCCGCCGGCGGCCGCCCGCATCATGTCGATCGCCGCCTGCAGGCCGCCGGGGCCATGCTCCTGGTCGATGATGAAGAAGTCGAAGCCCGACGAGCGCCGCCATTTCGGCGAAGGTCGGCGCGCCGCTCTGCAGCCAGGTGCCGAGCGAGCGCTCGCCGGCGAGCAGCCGGGCCTTCAGCCGGTTGGGGCGGAACACGTGGTCTCCTGTCGTTGCGGTTGCCGGATGGTCGCTCATGCCGCGGGGTCGTTGGCGCGAAAGCGGGCGAGCTTGCGCCGAAAGCCCGGTCGGTCGAGCACGTCGGGATTGACGACGTTGTCGGGCACGCAGCCCGCGCGCGGCGCGCAGCATGCCCTTCGCCATCGCGGTCATGGTGAGGCGCGCGGCGTCGCGTGGTCGACGGCAGCCAGTGCGGCGTCAGGATGACATTGTCGAGCGCGACCAGCGGATCGTCGAGCGGCAGCGGCTCGTGCTCGAAGACATCGAGGCCGGCGCCGGCGAACCAGCGCTCGCGCAGCGCCCGCACCAGCGCCGCCTGGTCGACGATCTCGCCGCGCGCGACGTTGATGAAATAGGCGTGCGGCTTCATCAGGCGGAGCTCGCGCCTCGCCGATCATGCCGCGCGGTCGCTGGCGTCGAGGCGGTTGTGCAGGCTGACGAAATCGGACTGTCGCGAGCAGCTCGTCGAGCGTCGGCACCAGCCGTACGCCGAGCGTCGCGGCCTCGGCGGGGTCGGCGCGCGGCGAAAAGGCGATGATCTCGCATGCCCCAGGGCCGCGGCGAGGCGGGCGAGTTCGCGGCCGCTGGCGCCGAGGCCGACGATGCCGAGCGTCTTGCCGGGCAGGTCGGCGCCCATGGTCTCCGGCTGCAGGTCCCAGCGGCCGCGTGCGCACCATGCGCTCCTGCTCCGGCAGCCGCTTGGCCAGCGCCAGCATCAGCAGGAAGGCGGAGGAGGCGGTGGCATGGGTGAGCGTATCGGGCGCGTTGAACACGGCGACGTCGTTCGCCGTGCAGGCGGCGAGGTCGATCTTGTCGATCGCCGGCGCCGGCGCGGCCGATCACGACGAGGTTGTCGGCGCCTTCGGCGAAGGCGCTCGCCTTGACCCAGGGGCGGAAGATGACGATGCCGTTGGCGGCGGCGACGTGGTGCGGCTCGATCTCGAGCGAATAGAGCCGGTCCCAGTAGCTGGCGTCGCCCGGCGCCGGGCTCTGGTCGCGCAGGAAGTCGCAGCCGATGAACGGCGCGCCGTCGTAGAGGTCGAGCGCGATGTCGCCGACGCCGATCGCGCCCTTCTCGTCGAGATAGTCGCCGGTATAGCGGATGTCGAAGCGCGGCATTGGCGTCGTCTCCGTGACGTTTGGCGGGACGCGCGTCTCACCAGGATTTCAGGGTTTCTTCGGTGGTGATCTCGACCCGCGCATTCGGCCGGTCGGTGAAATCGTCGCGGAGCCGGGTGCCGAGCCCGGGCCGGTCGGGCAGCGTCAGCATGCCGTCGGCGACCTCGATGCGGTCGGTGACGACGTCGTCGTACCAGCCGTCGATATAGCCGCGCACCGTCTCCATGATCAGCGCGTTCGGCGACGTGCAGCATCAGATGCGTCGCCGCCCACAGCGCCACCGGGCCGATGGTGTCGTGGCAGGTGAGCGGCAGGTAGGCGGTGTCGGCCATCGCCGCGATCTTGCGCCCCTCGGTCAGGCCGCCGCCCCAGGAGAGGTCGGGCATGATGATGTCGGCGGCGCCCTTCTCGATCCACGGCCGGAAGCCGAAGCGGGTGAAGACCCGCTCGCTCTGGCAGATCGGGATCGGCGTGTCTGCCTTCAGCCGGACATAGGCGTCGACATTGTCCGGCGGCATGATCTCCTCGAGCCAGAGGATGTCGTAGGGCTCGAGCGCCCGGGCGATCCGCGTCGCCGACGGCAGGTCCCAGCGCGCGTGGCCCTCGATGGCGATCGCCATCCTGTCGCCGACCGCCTGGCGGATGTCCTCGACGATGGCGATGCCGCGCCTTGAGGTCGTCGTTGGAGATGCGGTGGCCGAGCGTGCCGGCGGCGGTCACCGCGCCCCAGATCATCATCGGCTCGCGCTCCTTGCCGGGGCCGGAAAGCGTCGGGCCGAACTGGTCGAACGGCCAGATCTTCATCGCCGTGATGCCCTGCGCGAGGAGGTCGGCGGCGAGTTCGCCGGCCCGGCCGTTCAGCCAGGCGTCGAGGTCGGGATATTTCCCGTAGCCGACGCAGGTGTTGTAGATCGGGATGCGGTCGCGGCTGCGCCCGCCGAGCAGCGCGTAGATCGGCTGGCCGGCGATCTGCGCCGAACAGGTCCCACAGCGCGACGTCGACGGCCGAGATCGCCCGCATCTCCGCGCCCATCGGCGCCGCAGAAATTCACCAGCGCGAACATGTTGCTCCAGTGGTTCTCGATGTCGCGCGGGTCGCGGCCGAGGAGGAGCGGGGCGAAGACGTCGTGGATGATCGCGGCGACGGCGCGCGGCAGGTAGTAGCTCTCGCCGAGGCCGGCAGAGCCCGGTGTCGGTGTGGATGCGGACCCAGAGGTTGTTGGGCAGCGCCTGGCGCGCCGTCGCGTTGCGCTTCGCCCATTCCGCCTGCGGCAGCGCCTCGAACCAGATGCGTCTCGATCTTGGTGATCTTCATGGCGTAACCTTAGCCCTTGACCGCGCCGGCGGTGAGCCCGCGCAGGATGTGGCGCTGGATGGCGAGATAGAAGAGCACCGGCAGGATCGAGAAGGTGACGCCGGCCGCCATCAGCACGAACAGCGGCGTGTCGAGCTGGGTGATCAGCGTCGCGAGGCCAAGCGAGGCGGTATAGAGGTCGCTCCGCGTGATCAGCGCCGACGAGAACAGATATTCGTTCCAGCTGAAGAAGAAGGCGACGACGCTGACCGCGACGAGGCCCGGCCGGGTCAGCGGCAGCACGATCCGCCAGCAGCGTCTGCCAGTGGTTGCAGCCGTCGACCAGGCCGGCCTCGACCAGTTCGCGCGGGACCGCGTCGAAGGAGGCCTTGAGGATCCAGGTGCAGAGCGGCACGACGAAGGCGGCGTGGAGCAGCGCGAGCACCGTCAGGTTGTCGGTCCAGCCGAAGGCTGCGGAACAGCGTCAGCTCCGGCGCGACGATCATCGCGCCCGGCATGATCTGGGTGAACAGCAGGAACAGGCCGAGCAGGTAGCGGCCGCGCCAGCGGAGCCGCGACATCGCATAGGCGGCCGGGATGACGACGATCAGCGTGCACGATCACCACGATCGCGGCGACGTAGCGTCGACATCAGCAGCCAGTGAGGCGATCGGCTTGTCGGCGAAGAGCCGGGCGAAGTTCGACCACTCGAGGCCGCGCGGGATCAGCGCCGGCGGCCAGGTCAGCGAGTACGCGCCCGGCTGGATGGCGTTGAGGCACCATCCAGTAGACCGGGAAGAGCACGAGCAGGCAGACGATCAGGATCAGCGCGGCGCGCAGGATGGCGCCGATCGCGGCGGCGCGGTCGCCGGCGGCCCGCGGCGCGGTCGCGTCGTCGAGCGTCGCGGCGCTCATGTCGGCTCGTTGCTCGAGGCGCCGCTGGACGGCGATGAAGGCGATCGTCGCCACCGCCGAGAAGACGAGGCCGACCACCGCCATCGCGCTGGCATAGCTGAAATTGTAGAAGCGGAAGGCCTGCATGTAGATCGCCGGCGCCAGCGTCATCGTCGCATCGACCGGGCCGCCGCCGGTGATCAGCCAGATCAGCGTGAACTGCTGCATCGAATAGATGAAGGCGAGCACGGCGAGCAGCGCGAGGCTCGGCCGGATGCCGGGCAGCGTGACATGCAGGAACTGGCGAAGCGGCCCGGCGCCGTCGAGCCGCGCCGCCTCGTAGAGCTCCTCCGGCACCGCTCTGCAGCGCCGAGAGCAGCACCAGCGAATAGAACGGGAAGCCCTTCCACACCGTCACGATGATGACGATCGCCATCGCCAGCGTCGGGTCGAGCGTCCATTGCGGGTTCTCGGTGACCCCGGGCAGCAGCCGGGCGACAGGTTGAAGACGCCGAAGGTCGGATCGATCATGAAGATGAAGGTGATCGCGACCGGCACCTCCGGGATCGCCCAGGGGATGGTCAGCAGGCCGCGCACCAGCCGCGCGGCCGCGGAACTGCCAGTTCATCAGCAGCGCCACGCCAGGCCGGCGACGAGGATGACGACGTCGACGAGCAGCGTGAAGACCAGCGTCCGGCCCATGATCCGCCAGAAATCGGGATCGGCCAGCATCTGGCGGTAGTTGTCGAGGTCGAAGCCGCCGTCGGCGTCCCTCGACGCTGGCAGCCGATGCCGCGGAAGATCGCGTAGACGAGGAACACGCCTTCGAGCGACGAGGAGCGGCAGGATCAGCCAGATAGGCGAAGGCGGCCGCTCCCGGAATCGCCGCCGATCTGCGGCGCGCCGGAAGCGCCGGCGCTGTCGGCTGTGGCGGCCGAGCATCGTCATTGCTCGTCCGACGACATGTCCCTGTCCCGGAAGGCCGGCAGCGTCGCGTCAGCCGCGGCCCGCGATGCCGGCAATGGCCCGCACCGCGCGGATGCGGCACGGGCCATCGTCTGTCGGCGTCCGCCTAGAGCTTGGCCGAGAGGCCTTCGAGCTGCTTCTGCGCCGCGTCCATGGCGCTCCTTCACCGAGCCGCCCGGGCTGCAGCGCGCGCTGGAAGTTCTGCATGACGATGCGGCCGAACTGGTCGTCGACAAAGGCGAAGTCGCCCATGACATCGATCGGCGAGACCTGCTTGGCCTCCTGGAAGCCGGTCACCCACGGCTTGTCGGCGAGGAACGTCTTGAAGCTTCTCCGATTTCGCCGCGAGGTCGTAGGGCGGGATGACGTAGAGGTTGGTCTCCATCAGCGCGGCCATGATGTCCGGCTGCATGGCGAACTTGATGAACTCCATCGCGCCGTCGAGATTCTTGCTCGACTTGAGCGCGATCAGCGGATGGATGCGGTCGAGCGAGCGCTTGCTCGGCCACGGCGGCGCGGCGGAGAGCAGGTCCGGATAGATGTCGGGATTGGTGGCGCGCAGCACGACGACCGTCGGGTTGACGCCCCAGGCCTGGGCGACGCGCCCGTCGGCGGCGAGCTTCATGATCGCGCTCTGCGCCGTGCCCTGCGGCACGCCGGCCTCGTAGAGCCGCTTCCACAGCTCCAGGCCCTTGACCGTCTCCGGCGAATTGGCGAGCGGCGTCTTGCCCTCGGCCCACTTGCCGTCATAGGGCAGGCAGAAGTTCTGGAGCTGGAACCACCACTCGCCGCCGTCGGAGATGTTGTTGGTGAGCGCGATGCCGAACTGGTCCGGGCGGTGGGTCAGCTCCGCGGTGGTCTCGACCCAGCCGTCCTGGTCGGTCGCCGGCTCGAGGCCGGCCTTGTCGAACAGCGCCTTGTTGTAGACGAGCGCGAAGTTCACATCGATCGCCGACAGGCCGTAGAGCTTGCCGTCCTGGCGCAGGAAATCATGGCCGCCGCTCGGCGTGATGCCGAGCGCCGTCGACGACCGAATCGAGCGGCTCGGCGAGCTTGAACTTGCGGATCACCTGGGCGGCGAGGTCCGGCATCGCCATCAGCACGTCGGCATCGATGCCGCCGGCCTGGGCCTGGATCACGACATTGGAGATGTACTGGCCCGCCGGCCAGCCGGTCCACTCGACCTGGTACTGCGACTGCGACTGGTTGAACTTGTCGAAGAGCGCGTTCCAGCCGTCCTTCTCGCCGGGCTGGAACTGCTCCCAGCTCATCACCTTCAGCGGTCTTGCGGTCGGCGGCGCGGGCGCGTGCGCCCGGTGAAGCGACGAGGCGAGCGCGCCGCCGCCGAGGGCGGCGGCGCCGGCCAGCAGCTGCCGGCGGGTCGGGCGCGGATCGGCCGATGTTGCGGACGGCGATGCGCCGGGCTTTTTCGGTCCTGGTGGTCACGGTCGTCTCCTCCCTTGGCGGCTCCTCGGATCGGCCGCCGTCGACTGGTTGACAGCGGTCTCGTCACTGTTTATTGTTTACAATCTGAGCGTAGAGAGCGGCCATGGTCCTGTCAAGCCGCTGGCTCGGAGGTCTGCCGGGGGGAGGCGGCTATTCTTCGCGAGCATTGCCAGCAGGCGCTCGTAGGCGCCGCCGATATGCTCCTCGATGGTCGCCGTCGGCCGCTCGCATCGTCGCCGCAGCGGACCGCGTCGAGCAGCCTGCGAGTGGTCGCGGTACCAGCTGTCGAGATAGTCGTCCGGCAGCGCGTCGCGCAGCAGCAGGAACACCATGACCTGCGAGCGCAGGCTCTCCCAGGCGCGGTAGAGCCGGCTGTGATGGGCGGCGCGGAACAGCGCGTCGTGGAAGTCGATGTCGAACTCGGCGACCTTCTTCCGGGTGATGTTTGCGCGCGGAGTCGATTGAAAAAGCAGGAGAATTGCGTCGAGCGGCGCGAGGTCGGCCGGCGTCGCGCGCTGGCAGGCCTGCTCGATCGCAAGGCGCTCGAGGGCCGTGCGCAGGCTGTAGATCTCCTCGATGTCGTCGGGCGAGACCGTCGCGACCGTCGCGCCGCGATGGGTCTCGTGGACGACCAGGCCCTCCTGCTGGAGCTTGAACAGCGCCTGGCGGATCGGTCCGCGGCTGACGTCGAGCTTGCTGGCGAGATCGTCCTCGATCAGCCGCGTGCCGGCCGCGAGCTTGCCGGACAGGATGGCTTCGCGGATCGCGTCGACGACGTCGTCCATCAGGACGCGACGCTCGCGGCGGCTGGATGGTCTGGTCGAAGGTGTTATCGCTCATGACTGACTGTTTACAATTGACAAAGGCGTTCGCCAAGCCCGCCTAGACTCGCGAAACTGTAATCCAGTGGAGAAAGTATGCGTATCCTGAAGGTCAACACCTACGCACCGCGACAGCCCGCTCTACCAGGCCTTCGGGCCGGACGTGACCTTCGACATCCATCGCTCCGGCACGCGAGGCGAGTGCCGCCGCCGATCGGCCGAGTCGTGCCGGCTCGCCGACGCGGTGATCAACTGCTCCGCGACGCTGCCGCTCGGCGTCGACCTCGACGCCTTCGAGCGCTGCCGCATCGTCGTGCGCGAGGGCGTCGGCTACGACAATCTCGACCTCGAGGGCTGGGGCGCGCGCGGCGTGCCGGTCTGCAACGTCCCCGACTACGGCACGACCGAGGTCGCCGACCATGCGCTGGCGCTGACGCTCGCCCTCACCCGCGGCACCGGCACCTATGACGAGGCGCTCCGCGCCGACCCGGTCGGCGACTGGACGCTACGCCGACCGCGCCGCTGGTCCGCCGGCTGCGCGGCGCCACCTTCGCGCGTCCTCGGCCTCGGCCGCATCGGCCTGGCGGCGGCGCGCCGCGCGGCGGCCTTCGACATGAAGGTGATCTTCCACGACCCCTATCTCTCGAACGGCACCGAACTCGCCGTCGGCTACGAGCGGGTGCGCAGCCTCGACGAGATCATGGCGCGCGCCGACATCCTCAGCGTCCACACCCCGCTCAACGACGAGACCCGCGGCCTGGTCGGCGACAGGACTGCTCGCCGCCGCCAAGCCCGGGCTGATCGTCATCAACACCGCGCGCGGCCCGATCGTCGATCTCGACGCGCTGGCCGAGGCGCTGCGCGAGAGGCCGCATCGCCGGCGCCGGTCTCGACGTCCTGCCGCAGGAGCCGGCCGACACCAGCCATCCGCTGATCGCCGCCTGGATGGCCGGCGAGCCCTGGGTCCGGCGACCGCCTGGTCATCACCCCGCACGCCGCGTTCTACAGCCCCTCCGCGCTCGAGGACATGCAGCGGAAGGCGATCGAGGTCATCGTCGCCTATCTCCGCGACGGGACGCTGATGAACTGCGTCAACCGAGAGTATCTCAAGCGCGCGTCCATAGCCGATCCGGCGCGCGACCGCGACACGGATCAGGGGCGGCCGGATGCGTATCACGGAGATCGAGACCTTCGCCGTCGGGGCCGGCTGGAAGAACTGGCTGTTCGTCAAGGTCCACACCGACGCCGGCATCCACGGCATCGGCGAGGGCACGCTGAACGGCTTCATCCGCACCACCGAGGCCGGCATCCGCGAGCTCGAGCACCTGGTCATCGGCGAGGATCCGCTGCGAGTCCGGGCACTTGCCAAGCGGATGCTCGACAGCGTCTCGCTCGACGGCGGCCATATCCACCGCACCGTCATCGCCGCCGATCGAGGTCGCCTGCTGGGACATCCTCGGCAAGTCGCTCGGCGTGCCGATCCATCAGCTTCTCGGCGGCCGGATGCGCGACAGCGTGCTCGGCTATGCCAACGGCTGGTACCGCACCGAGCGCACGCCGGAAGCCTTCCTCGCGGCCGCCGAAGACGGTCATCGCCAAGGGCTTCAAGGCGTTCAAGCTCGATCCCTTCGGCACCGCCCAGGGCTTCATCAGCGAGGCCGAGCTGGCGCTCGCCGAGGACATCCTCGCCACGCTTCGCCGCGAGCTCCCCGCCGACACCCGCATCCTCATCGACGTCCACGCCCGCTTCACCGAAGTCGAGGCGATCCGCCTGGCCCGGCGGCTCGCGCCGATCGGTCTCTACTGGTGGGAGGAGCCGACGACCCGCGACCGCCAGGAGACGGTCCACGCCGTCGGCGCGTGCCAGCCCGATCCCGGTCGCGACCGGCGAGATGTACGACACCGTCGGCCAGTTCTTCACGCTGGCCGCCGGCGGCGGCGTCAACATCTTCCAGCCCGAGCCGATGTCGCTCGGCGGCATCGCCAACACGCTCGCCGTCGCCGATGTCGCGCTCGCCCATGGCAGCTACATCGCGCCGCACCAGAGCGGCGGACCGGTGGCGACGGCGGTCTGCCTGCAGCTCGCCGCCTGCGTGCCCAACTTCCTGATCCAGGAGCATTTCGACGCCTTCAACGAGCCGTGGACCCACGATCTCGTCACCTGGCACCCGACGATCGATCCGGCGAACGGGCCATCTGTCGCTGCCCGACGCGCCCGGCCTCGGCATCGACCTCGACGTCGAGGTGGCGCGCGCCCATCCCTACGACCCGAAGGCTTATCTGAACATCTTCGAAGACGGGCTGGGAGAGGCGCCTCGGCACCGGACGCGACGAAGCGTCGGGGAAAGAGCCGTGAGCGCCGTATCGATTCCTCCGGCGCTCTCGCCATGTCGAACGGAAGAGGCGCCGCAGGGCTGTTGACGCTGGTCGGATCAAGAATTATAATATTATAATGCTACAAGCCAATGCAGCCGGCGACAGAACCGGAGGCGGCGACGGGAGGACGAAGTGGCGAGGCAAGACCGCCGACGAGCGAGACGGATCGGCGCGCGGCCCGTTTGGCGACCGGCTCGTGCGACTCTTCGCCGGTCGGCGAGGTCGGGGTGCTCGCCGCGCTCGTCATCATCGTCGCCTTCTTCTACATCCTGCAGCCGGCCTTCCTGTCCGAGCGGAACATCCGCGCGATCCTGACCGTCGTTTCCTTCGTCGGCATCATCGCCATCGGCCAGACCATCCTCCTGGTCAATGGCGAGTTCGATCTTTCGGTCGGCTCGGTGGCCGGCCTCAGCGCGGTGGTCAGCGCGCAGCTGATGACCGCGGTGGCCCTGCCGGTGCCGGTCGCCATCCTCGGCGGCATGGCGGTCGGCGGCAGCGTCGGCCTGGTCAACGGCCTCGATCGTCGTCCGGCTCAAGATCCCCGCCTTCATCCAGACCCTCGGCATGCTGTTCATCGGCCAGGGCCTGATCCAGGTCGTCACCGACGGCCATCCCGGTCTATCCGCTGCCGGAGAGCGTCAGCGCGCTCGGTTTCGCCAAGCCCTTCCTCGGCCTCGGCTGGAGCTTCGTCTTCTTCATCGTCGCCGCGGTGGTCGCCGACTTCGTGCTCCGCCGCACGGTGATCGGCCGCAACATGTACGCCACCGGCGGCAACCAGGAAGTGGCGCGGCTCGTCGGCATCAATGTCGGCCTCTACAAGATCTGCGCCTTCGTCCTGATCGGCGTGCTCGCCGCCATCGCCGGCATGTTCGTCATGGCCGATCTCGCCAGCGGCACCACCTCGATCGGCAGCGGCTGGGAGCTGGCGGTCATCGCCGGCGTGGTGGTCGGCGGCGTCAGCCTGTTCGGCGGCGCCGGCACCATGGCCGGCGGCCTGTCCGGCATCCTGCTCCTGCAGATCGTCCAGAGCGGCCTCGTCGTCATCGGCGTCAACTCGAACTGGCAGCAGATCGCGGTGGGCGTGATCATGGTGCTCGCCGTCGGCCTCGACATCCTGCGCCGCCGCTTCTTCATCGCCGGCGGCGGCCGGCAGGGCCCCGCCGAGCCGCGGCCGGCCGAGATCGCAGACCGACGTCGGATAGACTTCGGTGCGCGGAGAACAGCGCAGCCTGAAACGAAGCAAGCAACCGCCGGCGGAAGCCGGCACATGCCCAAGGGAGGAAAGACCATGTCGGGTGAAGTTCAAGCTGGATGGCGCTGGCGCTCGTCGCCGGCGATCGCCGGCTCGGCCACGCCGGGCCTCGCGGCGGAGAAGGCGCTGCTCTGGGTCCAGCCGATGCGCGACCATCCGGTCCATCGGCTGATGCAGGCGGGCTTCCTCGCCAAGTGCAAGGAGCTCGGCTACGAGTGCGAGGTCGTCGGCAATCCGAGCGCGACCAACTACGACGTCGCCGCGTCGATCCCGCTCGCCGAGGCCGCCCTCGCCCGCACCGATTTCGGCGCGATCGCCGTCTACGGTCCGGGTCCGGACATCTATCCCGTTCATCACCAAGCTCGGCAGCGAGGGCTTCCCGGTCGTCACCTGGCACGTCCTGCCGAAGGAGGGCTCGATCCCCGGCCTCAAGGCCGCGACCGGCGAGGATATCGCCGCGGCCGGCGCCAACGCCGCCAAGGTGATGGGCGAGAAGCTCGGCGGCAAGGGCGTCATCGCCCTCACCCAGGGCAGCTACAACGACACCGAGAACGTGATGGCGGACTCCTTCCGCGCCGAGATGAAGGCAAGCTATCCCGACATCACCGATCCTCGACACCCAGCTCGAGGGCTTCGAGCCGTCGGCCGCCGAGGCCAAGGCGGTCGGCATCCTGCAGAGCAATCCGGACGTCGTCGCCGCCTTCTCGACCACCGGCAACGGCATCCAGACCTGGTCGGGCGCCGCCCGCAAGGCCGACCGCGAGATCGTCATCATCGGCATGGACTACATCCGGCAGAACCTCGACATCATCAAGTCGGGGGCCGCCTACGGCCTCGTCGCCCAGCCGCTGTTCGAGGAAGGCGCCAAGACCGCCGAGCTCGCCGCGGCGCTCGCCGAGGGCAAGGAGGTTCCCTACATGAACCCGCTCCCGGCGCCGGTCATCACCGCCGACGATCTCGGCCCGTACTACAAGATCCTCGACAGCGCCGGCCAGTAGCCGACGCTGGCCTCCCGGAGCGCCCGGGCCGCCGCGTGCGCGGCGGTCCGGAGTCCTCGACCGATGAGGCATCGATGCCGGCACGACAGACGCCCTTCGTCATCGAAGCGACCGCAGATCGTGAAGAGCTTCGCCGGCGTCCAGGCGCTGCGCGGGGTCGACTTCCGCGTCCGTCGCGGCGAGATCCACGCGCTCCTCGGCCAGAACGGCGCCGGCAAGTCGACGCTGGTCAAGATCCTCAACGGCGTGCACGGCGCCGGCAGCTACGAGGGCGAGATCCGCGTCGACGGCAAGCCGGTGCGGTTCTCGACACCCGGGCGAGGCGCGCGCCCACGGCGTCGCCTACGTGCCGCAGGAGACCGAGGTCTTCGAGCAGCTCACCGTCGCCGAGAACGTCTTCGCCGGCCGCACCAATCTCGGCCACGGCGTGCTGATCAGCCAGAAGGCGCTTCGCGCCCGCACCGCCGAGCTGTTCCGCGACTTCGGGCTCGATCTCGATCCCGGCGCCCTGGTCGCGACGCTGACCGCCGCCGCAGCGCCATCTCGTCATGATCGTCCGCGCCCTCACCACCCGGCCGCTGGTGCTGATGCTCGACGAGCCGACGGCATCGCTTTCCGGCTCCGAGGTCGCGCTGCTCTTCGCGCCTGCTCGAGCGCCTCAAGGCCGCCGGCACCACCATGATCTTCATCACCCACCGCCTGCCCGAGGTGGTGGCGCTTTGCGACCGCGCGACCGTGCTTCGCGACGGCCGGGTCGCCGCCGAGTTCGCGCGCGGCGATTTCGACGAGGAGCGCATCATCGCCGCCATGTCCGGCGAGCGCCTGCAGCCGCCTCTATCCCCACCACGACGCCCCGCCCGCCGGACGCGCGCGACGCTGCTCCGGGTCGAGGGCCTCGCCGTCGAGGCGCGCTACGGATCCCATCTCGGCGTCCATGACGTCTCGCTTCGATCTTCGGGCCGGCGAGATCCTCGGCATCGCCGGGCTGCTCGGCTCGGGCCGAAGCGAGCTGCTCGGCGCCATCTATGGCCGCATCCCGCATCGCGGCCGCATCCTCGTCGACGGCCGGGAGGTCGCCATCCGCTCGACCCGCGATGCCCGCGGCGCCGGCATCGCCCTCCTCACCGAGGATCGCAAGGGATCGGGCCTGCTCTTCAACCTGCCGGTCGGCGGCAACATCACCATCGGCAACCTCGGCGCTCTTCGCGTCGCAGCGGGGTGGTCAGCCGCAAGAGCGAGGAGTCCGCGGCGCTGCGGGCCATGCGCGAGCTCAAGGTCCGGGCGCGGTCCTCGGCCGCGGCGGTCGCGCACCTCTCCGGCGGCAACCAGCAGAAGCTGCTCTTCGCCCGCGTGCTGATGAACGCGCCGCGGATTCTCCTCCTCGACGAGCCGACCAAGGGCGTCGACGTCGGCACCCGTCACGAAATCTACAAGCTGGTCGTCGAACTCGCCGACCACGGCGTCGGCCTGGTCGTGGTCTCCTCGGAACTCGAGGAGGTGGTCGGCCTCTGCGACCGCGTCCTGGTCTTCGACGACGGCCGCATCGTCGACGTCCCTCGCCCGGGGCGAGGCGACCGAGGAGCGGGTGCTCCGGCTGATCGCGGCCGCCCAGGCGGAAAAGACGTCGCGCGCCGTCGGCGCCGCGTGCCGCGTCATGACCGGCAGTCCGGCCGCGTCTCCAGCGACAAGGCGATCCTCGTCACCGGCGCGGCGACGGGCATCGGCCGCGCCACGGCGGAGCGCGCTGGCCGCTGCCGGCGCGCGGGTCTTCGGCGTCGGGCTCGACGCCGAGGCCGGGACTGGAGCTCGCCGCCGCGGCGCAGGAGCACGACTGGACGCTGGTCTTCAGGCCGGCCGACCTGACCGTCGAGGCCGACGTCCGGGCCTCGGTCGCCGCCATGCTCGCCGCCTTCGGCCGGATCGACGGCGTCGTCAACTGCGCCGGCATCTACAGCGACGGCAAGCGCGTCGAGGACGTCACCGACGAGGAGTGGGAGCGGACCCTTGCGGTCAATCTCACCGGCGATCTTCCGGGTCTGCCGCGCCACCCTGCCCGAGCTTCGGAAGGCCGGCGGCGGCAGCGTCGTCAACGTCGCCTCGGTCCATGCGCTGGCGACGATTCCGGGCGTGCCGGCCTATGCGGCGTCGAAGGGCGCGCGTGCTCGCCTTCTCCCGCCAGCTCGCGCTCGACTACGCGGCCGACCTCATCCGCGTCAACGCGCTGATCGTCGGCTCGGTCGCGACGCGCATGACCCTCGCCGGCGTCGAGGCCGCCGGGGGCGCGGAGAACATCGGCCTCAGCTTCGACCGCCGCGCGATCGGCCGCATCGCCGATCCGGACGAGATCGCGCGCGCCATCGCCTTCCTGCTTTCGGACGATTCGTCCTTCGTCACCGGTTCGGGGCTCGTGCTCGATGGAGGCATGACCGCGCGCCTCTTCTGACCGCCCAACTGGACGTGCAAGCCGCCGCGGGGAAGGCGCAGCTCCGCGACCGGTATCCGAGACCTGCGTCGGGAAGCTGAGGGAGGAACTCGCAATGACCAGATTGCCCTCTGGCCGCGCCGTTGCCGGCCTGTTTCTCGCACTGTTCGCCATGGCGGCGTTCGGCCTCGCCCCGGCCAAGGCGGTCACCACCGACGAGATCATCAGCCGCGGCAAGGTGATCATCGCCATCGACACCACCACCGCGCCCTATGGCATGGTCGACCAGAGCATGGAGCCGACCGGCTTCGACATCGAGGTCGCCAACCTCGTCGGCAAGGCGCTCGGCGTGCCGGTCGAGTTCGTCACCGTCACTTCGCCCGGGCGCATCCCGTCGCTGCTCACCAACCGCGTCGACATGGTGATCTCGATCTTCTCGATCACTCCCGAGCGCGCGCTTGCAGGTCGCGTTCAGCATCCCCTATGCCGGCCAGTCCTCGGTGGTGCTCGCGCCGAAGAGCCTCGACATCAAGGGGCCGGAGGACCTCGTCGGCCTCAAGGTCGGCGTCACCCGCGGCACCGGCGAGGATGGCCTGCTCACCGCCCAGGCCGAGAAGTTCCCGGGCATCGAGATCCTGCGCTTCGACGACTACGCCTCGATCACCCAGGCGATGCTGTCCGGCCAGATCGACGCCATGGGCGGCGGCGACTACGGCGACATGTACCTGCAGAAGAGCGTCAACGGCGAGGATTTCGAGCTGAAGTACATCCTCAAGAGCTTCTTCTTCGGCATCGGCGTCCGCAAGGACAGCCCGGAGCTGCTGCAGTGGCTCAACACCTTCATCTACTCGCTGAAGAACGACGGCACGCTCAACGACCTGTCGCTCAAGTACCGGAACGCTCCGCTCCCTGAGCTGCCGGTCTTCTGATAGCGACAAGGACGGGCCCGGCGCGGCCGGGCCCGTCTCTCACCGGGAGAGCGGATCGTGGACTACGTCTTTCACTTCGGGCCGATCCTCGACCGCTGGCCGCTGCTGCTCTGGGGGCTGATGCGGACGCTGGAGCTGTCGATCGTCTCGATGGTCTTCGGCCTCCTGATCGGCGTCGTCGGAGCAGTCGCCAAGGTGTTCGGCCCGCGCCCGGTCGCGGCGCTCGCGAGCGTCTATGTCGAGCTCATCCGCAACACGCCGCTCCTCATCCAGCTCTTCTTCATCTATTTCACCCTGCCCTTCATCGGCTTGCGGCTGTCGAGCAACGTCGCGGCCATCGTCGCGCTGTCGATCCATCTCGGCGCCTATGTCACCGAGATCATCCGCGCCGGCATCGAATCGGTGCCCGCGGGGCAGATCGAGGCCGGCAAGGCGCTCGGCCTCTCCAACCGCCAGATCATCCGCTTCATCGTGCTCACGCCGGCGATCCGCGCCGTCTATCCGGCGCTCGGCGGCGCAGTTCATCCTCCAGCTCCTCGGCTCCAGCATCGTCTCGGCGATCGCCGCGGAGGAACTCACCGCGGTCGCCAACAATCTCGCCATGCAGACCTTCCGCAACTTCGAGATCTATATCGTCGTCGCGGTGATGTATTTCGTCGCCGTCCAGGTCTTCAGCGCCCTGTTCCGGTGGAGCGGGCGGAAGCTGTTCCGCTGGAAGGTGTGAGCCGATGGTCCGCGACTTCACCTTCAACGAGGCCTACTTCCTTGTCCTCTCCGCGCGCTGGACGATCCTGCTCGCGCTGGTCGCCTGCGTCGGCGGCGGCCTCCTCGGCATGGTCATCGCCGGGATGCGGGTCAGCCCGTCGTCGATCCTCCGGCGCCTGGCGATGGCCTATGTGCGCTTCATCGAGGGCACGCCGCTCCTCATCCAGCTGTTCATGGTCTACTACGGCACCGCCTTCATCGGCCTCAGCCCCGATCCGTGGACGGCCGCCGCCTTCACCTTCATCTTCAACTCGGCGGCCTTCTTCGGCGAGATCTTCTACGGCGCCCTTTCGGCGGTGCCGGTCGGGCAATGGGAGGTGTCGCGGGCGCTCGGTCTCCGCTTCGTGCCGACGCTCCGGCTCGTCATCATGCCCCAGGCGTTCCGCCTGATGCTGCCGCCGACGGTCGGGCTGATGGTGCAGATCATCAAGGGCACGTCGGTCGCCTCGCTCATCGGCTTCACCGAGCTCGCCCGCACCGGGACCCTGATCAACACCGTCACCTTCGAGCCGGCGCTGGTCTTCGGCCTCGTCGCGCTGATCTATTTCGCGCTGTGCTGGCCGCTGTCGCTGCTCGGGGCGGCCACTCGAGCGCCGCCTCAAGGTGCAGCGGCGTCGCAGCGGGCCGCTCGCCAAGGGCGCGCCGGCCAGTCCGGTCGCGGCCGTCGCGGGCCCGGACTAGCGTTGCGCCGGTCGCATGCCGCCGGCCGCCCGGCAGCTACCCGCCGCGAACGGCACCAGCGGCAGGCCCTTCGCGCCGAGGCCGTGGATCGCGAACAGGCCGCCCGGCTTGGTCTGCCCGGCGAGCGCCGCCGGCGTCGCGGCGGAGCGTCGCCGAGGTGACGTAGAGGACGTCGAGATCGGCGCCGCCGAACTCGCAGCAGGTCGGCAGGTCGATGGGCAGGTCGATGGTCGCGATCCGCCTGCCGTCCGGGTCGTAGGCGCAGGACCTTGCCCTTGAACGGCACCGTCAGCCAGTAGGTGCCGTCGGCGTCGACGGTCGCGCCGTCGACGATGTAGCCGTCCTCGGAGAGGTCGATGAAGACGCGCTCGGTTGGCGACCTCGCCGGTCGCCGGGTCGAAATCGTAGGCCCAGACGATCGGCGTGTGGCTGTCGGTGAAGTACATGGTGCGGCTGTCGGGGCTCCAGGCGAGGCCGTTGGAGCAGCCGACGCCCTCGCACCATGCGGTGGGTCGAGAGGTCGGGGTCCATGCCGGTAGAGCGCGCCGATCTTCGCCGCGCGGCTTGCCCTCGCGCCTCGAACATCGAGCCCGACCAGAAGCGGCCCTGGCGGTCGGTCTTGCCGTCGTTGAAGCGGGTGTCGGCGATGTCCGCCTCGGGGTCGGCGATCGCCTCGAAGGTCGCCGGTCGCCGGATCGAAGAAATAGAAGCCGCTAGGCCATCGTCAGCGACGAGCCCGCCCTTCTCGCGCACCGCCAGGCAGCCGAGATATTCCGGCGCCTGCCAGGTCGTCGTCCTTGCCGGTGGCGGGATCGTAGCGGTGGATGGTCGGGCCGTAGATGTCGATCCACCACAGCACCGTTCTCGCGCGGGTCCCAGTAGGTGCTCTCGCCGAGCAGGCTCTTGGAATCGACGACGCAGGTGATCTCGGTCATGGCGCTTCGGCCTCCGTGGTCTCGCGGGTCCGGCGGGGCGGCCGAGCGCCCCGCGGATGGCGCCGGCGATATCGGAGAACGCGTCGCTCGCCAGCGAGACCGTGACGAGGATGACGACGCCGTAGACGATCAGCAGCGCGCCGTTGGACAGGTTGAGCGCCGGCAGGAGGCCGGTGAGGATGGTCAGCACGAAGGCGCCGGCGATGGTGCCGATATAGTGGCCGCTGCCGCCGAGGATCGAGGCGCCGCCGATCGCCACCGCGGCGATCGAGGTGAAGAGATAGGGGTCGCCCATGCCGAGATAGGCCTGCGCGGTGTAGCCGGTGAGCAGCATGCCGGCGAGCGCGGCGGTGAAGCCCGAGAGCGACGTAGGTGAGGATCGATCGTGCGGCACGATCGGCACGCCGGAGAACTCGGCGACCGTCGCGCTCGAGCCGACCGCGTAGAGCTGGCGGCCGAAGGCGGTCTTGGACAGCAGCGATCGTCGCGGCGATGGCGAGCACGAGCCAGATGATGACGACCACCGGGAAGCGCGCCGATCCGGCCGACCGCGAGGAACTGGATCAGCTCGCGGCGCCGTCGGCCGGCGGCGCGCCGCCGGTATAGACGAGGATGCTGCCCTGCAGGATGACGTTGACGGCAAGCGTCATGATGATCGGCGGCACGCCGAAGAGCGCGACGCCGATGCCGTTGATCGCGCCCACCGCGCGCCGGCGGCAAGCACGAGCGGGATCGCCCAGAGCAGCGGCTGGTCGTGCGCCGCCGGCCATCAGCGTCATCAGGATCGCCGCGCAGTTGAGCACCCAGGGCACCGACAGGTCGATGCCGCCGCCGATGATGACGAAGGTCTGGCCGAGCGCGACGATGCCGATGAAGGCGGCCAGCACCGACATCGAGCGGAGGTGCGAGGCGGACAGGAAGCCGGGCGAGAACAGGCTGGTCAGCGAACAGGAGCGCGATCATGCCGAAATAGGCGAGGAAGATCGGCGCGGTGGCGGACGATCGGGTTCATGCGACGCTCCTCCGCGCCGAGCTTCTCGGCGAGCGAGCTCGCCAGCACGGCGATGAGCAGGATGACGCCGGAGACGATCGGCTGCCAGTAGCTCGACACCGAGAGCACGAAGACGAGGTTGCCGATGATGGTCAGGATGAAGGCGCCGACGATGGTCCCGACAGCCCGCCGCGCCCGCCGAACAGGCTGATGCCGCCGATCACCGCCGCCGCCACCGAGGGCAGGATGTAGTCCTTGCCGATGGTCGGCGAGCCGGCGCCGGTCTGGGTGGTGAGGTAGAGCGCGGCGAGCGCCGCGAAGACGCCGGACAGCCCGTAGGTGACGAGGTTGATGCGAAGCAGCGAGACGCCCGGAGAGGAAGGCCGACTGCTCGTTCGAGCCGGTGGCGCGGATGGCGATGCCGAGGCGGGTGCGGCGGAACCACACCCAGAAGACCAGGAGCACGACCAGCATCCAGACCGAGCGTCGACAGCCCGAGGAAGGCTGCCGTTGCCGAACTGCCATCCAGCCGTGCGGCAGGCGGCCGCCGTCGGTCGGCAGGATCAGGAGCGCGGCGCCGGAGAGGATCGACCAGGTCGCCAGCGTGACCAGGAAGGGCTGCAGGCGGAGCACCGAGATCAGCAGCGCCGTTGATCGCGCCGACGCCGAAGCCGATGGCGAGGATCGACGACGCACCACAGCAGCGACGCTGCCGCCAGCCGATCGCCGAACTGGGTCGCGGCGATCACCGTGCCGAGCGAGATCATGCCGCCGATCGAGAGGTCGATGCCGCCGCGGAGCAGCACGATCGTCTGGCCGGTCGCGGCGAGGAGGAGCGTCATCGCCGCGGCGGTGTCGATGTTGAGCTCCTCGAGCGTGAAGACGCCGCGCGGAGCGAGCCGTAGATGGCGACCAGCGCGGCCAGCATCACGCAGGCGACGAGGAACGGGCCGCGGTCGACGAGCGACGGCCGTCCAGTCGCGCGCGGTGCGGCGCCGCGGGCTGTCGGTCCGGCGCGGTCATCGTGCACGGCCTGCCCGTCTTCGACCATCGCGCCGCGCAGGATGTTCTCCTCGGAGATGTCGTCGCCCTCGAGGATCGCGGCGATCCGCCCGTTGCGCAGCACCGCGACGCGGTCCGCGACATGGACGAGCTCGGGCAGGTCGCTCGAATAGAACAGGATCGCATAGCCCTTGGCGGCGAGGTCGCGCATCAGCTGGAAGATCTCGCCCTTGGTGCCGACGTCGACGCCGCGGGTCGGGTCGTAGAGGAGCAGGACGCGCGCCTCGGTCAGCAGCATCTTGCCGAAGATCACCTTCTGCTGGTTGCCGCCCGACAGCGTGCCGGCCGGCTGCTCCGGCGTGCCGGCCTTGATGCGCAGCACCGCCATCATCTCGTCGACCAGCGCCTTCTCGCGGCGGCGGTCGAGCAGGCCGAAGCGCGAGAAGCGCGGGATGACCGAGAGCGTCAGGTTCTCGCGCACGCTCTTGGAGAGCAGCAGGCCCTGGCCGCGCCGGTCCTCCGGCACCAGCGCGATGCCGTCGCGGCCGGTCAGCGCCTGGCGCGGCGAGCGCGGCCGTCATCGGCTTGCCCCACAGCTCGATCGTCGCCCTTCGAGCGGCCGACGCCGAACAGCGCCTGGAACAGCTCGCGCTGGCCATGGCCCTGCAGGCCGCCGACGCCGAGCACCTCGCCCTCGCGGAGGTCGAGGTCGACGCCCTTGCAGGCGGTGGCCGACGGTGAGGTCGCGGACGCTTCAGCGCGATGCGGTCGGTCGCGGTCGGCGTGCGCTCCGGATAGAGGCGCTCCATGCGGCGGCCGAGCATCTCGGCGATGATCTCGTCGTCGCTCGACCGCCGCGGTGTCGTGGGCGGCGACCGTGCTGCCGTTGCGGAACACGGTGATGCCGATTCGCGACCTGGCGGACCTCGGCGAGGCGGTGCGAGATGTAGATGACCAGCATGCCCGCGGCGGCGAGGCTCCTGGCGAGGCCGAGCAGCCAGTCGGTCTCGCGCGGCGCCAGCGCCGACGTCGCCTCGTCGAGGATCAGGACCGCGGGGTCGCGGGCGAGCGCCTTGGCGATCTCGACGACCTGGCGCTCGGCGAGCGTCAGCCGGCGCACCTCGATGTCGGGCCGGATGACGGGAATGCGGTAGCGCTCGAACAGCGCCAGCGTCGCCTGCGCGCATCTGCCGCGGCGCTGCACGGTGCCGAGCGGCGATGAGCGGCTCGCGCCGGAACCAGATGTTCTGCTCGACGGTGAGATCGGGAACCAGCGACAGCTCCTGGAACACGGCCGAGATCGCCGGCGCGCTGGGCGGCCTCGGGATTGGCGGCGGCGAACGGCTCGCCGCGGAGCAGGATCGTGCCGCCGTCGGCGCGGAGCGCGCCGGCCAGGATCTGGATGAAGGTGCTCTTGCCGGCGCCGTTCTCGCCGAGCAGGGCATGGACCTCGCCGGCGGCGGCATGGAACTCGGCCCGCGACAGCGCGGCGATGCCGCCGAAGCGCTTCGAAACCGCCGATGCCTGGATCAGGTCCATGTGCCTGACGCCCTCCACAAAGAAACGGCGCCCCATCGGCCACCGTCGGGACCGCAGGGGCGCCGCCGGGAGGACGGACTATGAGCCGGCGGCTTCTTCGGCCGTGATCTCGACCCAGTCCGGGCGTGATCGGCAGGGTCAGTCCCGGCGGGCGATCCGGCAAGGCATTCTTGCCGATCTCGATCTTCTGGATCGTGGCGTCGGGATAGAGCTCGGACTTCCAGTCGCCGCCATTGGTCGCCAGGAAGTCGCCGTTGACCAGGATGTGGCGGTCGGCCGGCTTCGGCTTGCCGTCGAGGATGTCGACCGCCATCCGGATCGCCTCGGACGACAGGAAGGCCGGGTTGGAGCCGAGGATGCACTTGGCGCCCTCGGTCTGCGCGCAGGTGGTCGCGGCGACGTTGTAGGAGAAGGCGGTGACCGGAACGATCGGCCGGCCGGCGTCCTGCAGCGCCTTGATCGCGCCGGTGCCGTAGCCCTGGGTGAGGATGCCGTCGACCTCGGGATGGGCGGCGAGCAGGCTGGCGACGCCGGCCTGCTCCGGCCCGAGCGCATATTCGCCGTTGTAGTTGCCGATCGACCTCGATGTCCGGGATACTTCTTCAGCACCTCGAGATAGCCGTTCTCGAGCTGGGCCGAGATCGGCGCGCCGGCGAGGCCGCGGTCGACGAAGACCTTGCCCTTGCCGCCGAGCTGCTCGCCATCCATTCGGCCAGCACCGCCGGGATGCGGTTCCAGTCGGACTCCAGCGCATAGGCGCAGGGCTCGGTCACCACCTGGTCGAAGCTGATGACGACGATGCCGGCGTCGCAGGCCTTCTTGATCGTCGGGTTCAGCGCCTCGGCCGAACCGGCGTCGATCAGGATCGCGTCGGGCTTGGCGCGGATGATGTTGTTGAGCGAGTTGATCTGCGCCTGGACGGTGTTCTCGACGTTCTCGATCTTGAGGTCGACGCGGCCGGCCAGCGGCCCCTTGTTCACCGAGACCTCGGCGACGCGCTCCATCTGCTGGCGCCAGTCGTTGCCGATGAAGTTGTTGGAGAGATAGATCGTGTAGGTCTTGTCCTCGGCCGCGGCCTGGCTGCCGAAGCTTCCGGCCAGCACGGCGGTCGCGCAGACCGCGGATGCAAGCACGCCAATGTAGCGGTTCACTCTCGTCTCCTCCCTTTGTCCGGGCGTTCATCGCCCGTCTGAGTCGTTGGCGGCCCGCACGTTCCTCCCGCCGGGCCTGGTCCGTCCGCGGGCCGCATGGCGGCGCCGGGGCGATCATCATAATTATGATGCTATTATAATTTTGTCGTGCCGTCAACGCCAATCTCACCGGCCGTGAGGGCGCGGCGTGCGAGCGCGCGGTCTCGGCGCGGTCGAGGCCGTCGCTCAGGAGATGTCGTTCGGCGCGTCGTAGGTGAGCGTGTAGGTGTCGCCGCGATGGCGGGCGATGGTGAACTCGATCGGCTCCTGCGCCTCGCGACGCGGTAGAGCATCTCGATCGGCGAGGACCGGCGATCCCTCCGTCGCAGTCGAGGTCGCGCGCCACGCGCCGCGTCGGCGAGCTCGGCCTTGACCGTGATGCCGGCGGCGGCGAGCCGCAGCCCGAGGTGCTTCTGGACGGAGCGGAAGATCAGGACGTCGTCGAAATCCTCCCGCGTCAGGCGCTTGCCGATCTCGGGCGGGAAGTAGCGTGGTGACCTGCGTGTCCGGCCGTCCGCGCACGATGAGGATGCCGCGCAGGCAGAAGCAGCGCTCGCCGGCGCGCAGCCCGAAGATCTCCCGCGCCTGCCGTCGAGTCCTCCCGGCGGTAGCTCTTGATCGACGAGCTCGGCGTTCTCGGTATAGGCGGCGATGTCGCCGAAGCTGCGGAAACTCCAGCCGAGGCGCGATCGGCGGCTCGCGCGCCGCGATCACGGCGGGCTTGGCCGAGCGCTTGCGGATCAGGCCGTCGGCGGCGAGTTCGCGCAGCGCCTGGCGGACGGTGATCAGGCTGATGCCGAACCGATCGGCGATCTCGGCTTCCTTCGGCAGGCTGGCGCCGACCGGGAAGCTGCCGTCGGCGATCGGCTCGCGGAGCACATTGGCGAGCTGCCGGTACAGCGGCCCGTTGGCGCGCCGTAGCTGCCGGTCGGAAGCTCCTCGAGGCTGATGGCGTCTTGGCTCATCCCGGCGGGTGTGGGGCACGATGTGACACCGCGCGGCCATAACGCACGCGGCGGGGACTGTCCAACCATAGTCACGCAATGTCGGTGCCGGCAAGCCGGGCCGCGTCACCGCGAATCGCGCGGGCGGTCGAGCTTCGCCAGCAGCCGCCAGGTATGCGTGTCGCTGGCGCGGCTGGCGAACAGCGCCATGTCCTCGGGATTGCTGCAGTCGAGGCCGATGCCGGGCAGCGGCAGGACGAGCGGGTCGAAGCCGGCGTCCTGCGCCGCCGCGATGTGCGGCAGGAAGCTGTCATGGCCGAAGGCGAACGTCGCCGCGTCCGGCGGCGAGACGAGGATCGCGTTCGAGCCGCGGCGGTCATGGGCCGGCACGATCACATAGTCGCGCCCGCCCCGGTGCGCGGCGAGCACCGCGCGGATTTCCCCGGCGGTGATGCCGGGGATGTCGCCGGGAAGCGCGAGCATGGCGATGCAGCCCTCGCGGGCGAGCCGCCACGCCGCGCTGGTCACCGCCGCCGTCTGTCCGCTCCGGGCATCGCCGGCCTCGACCACCGCGCCGAAGCGCGTCGCCAGCGCGGCAGCGTCGGGGTCGGCGGTGACCACCAGCAGCCCGGCGAGGTCGTCGGCCGCGGCATCGATGGCGGTCAGCACGTCGGTCAGCATCGCCTCGGCGAGGGCCCGCCGGACGGCAGGCGGGTAGGCCGCCGCGAGCCGCTGCTTGGCGTCGTCGAGCGCCTTGACCGGCACCACAGCCCAGGCCGAACGGGCCGGAAGCCGGGTCGCGGTCACGGCGTCGCTGCCGGCGCGAGGGCCAGGAGGACAAGATCGCCGGGCCCGAGCCCGACATCCGGCCGGCCCCAGCCGCCGCTCCGGCGCGGGCGATGGCGCGTGGCCCGCGGCAGGATTGGGAGGAGGCGTGTCGACATCGGGCGCGCGTGCCTTGCCGCTGGTGCAGGTGGAGCCGCCCGCAACCCGCCGGCGTGCTTGGGGGCGACGACGGGCCGGAGCCGTCAATATAGATCGGAACCGGTTGCGCCGGGCGATCTTGCGTCGCCCGCATGGCGGTCTCGGGAGGAGGAAAGGGAACCTTGGCGGTCGCGGCCTCCGCCTCGGGGGCCGAGGTGCGCTTTCCCGGCCCGCCCGTCCCTCGCGGTCAGGCCGCCGTCGCCGTATCGCCGCGGTCGACCTCCGGACCCCGCCCCTGGTGCCGGGGTGCGCGTGCGAGACGCGTCAGCTGCATCGCCCGCGCCTTGCTCACCACCTCGCGCTGGATGGCATGGATCTCCTTCCGCGCCGGGCTCTTGTCCGCCGGCGCCAGATTGGCACGGTCGAGCGCGCGCAGCGCCGTGAGCGTCACCTCCTGGAGCCAGCGGTCGGGCTCGGCCATGCTCTGGTACTGGCCGACAAGCCGATCGATCACCCGGCGACGCCTGTCGGATGGGGGCTCTGCGTCCCGCCCATTCATTTTGCCACCTCTCCTTGCGATCCCCAGCAAGAGAGAACACCACGCCTGCCGATCCGGTTCCAAAACTCGCTGCTAGATATCCACAAAATCAACCGGCCACGGCCGGCGCACGGGCCGGTTCGGGCGGGGCGGCGGTCCGATCCGCCCCGATTGCCGCCGCAAGCCGGGCCGCCAGGCCGCCGAAGGGCCCGCTCGACATGACCAGGAGGTCGGTGCCGGGCGCGACATCCGCCGCTACCTCGGCGACGATGGCGGCCACGTCTCCGGCGGCGGTCGCCGGCGTGCCGTCGGCCCGGATACCGGCGGCAAGCGCCCGGCTGTCGAGCGTCGGCCGGCCGTAGGTGAGCGGCGGCACCGCGGCGATCGTCGCCCGGTCGGCAGCGCCGAGGGCGGCGCGGTAGGCGTCGTGGAACTGGGGGCCCTTGCTGGTCGCCGAGCGCGGCTCGAAGATCGCCCATACCGTCCGGGCGCCGGCCTGCTTCAGCGCGGCGATCGACGCGGCGACCTCGGTGGGATGGTGGGCGAAGTCGCTGACGATGCGGATCGTCCCGGCCTCGGCGACCACCTCGAGCCTCTGGCGCGCGCCGGAGAAGGTGGCAAGGGCCTTGCCGATCGCCGCCTCGCCGATCCCGGCAAGGTGGGCGCCGACCGTGGCGAGGGCGGCGTTGTCGACGTTGTGGCGGCCGGGGACCATGAGCGCGAACGGTCCGAGCCGGCCGCCCCCGGCCGCCTCGAGCGCGAATGCGAATCCCGCGTCGCCGGGCGTCTCCCCGACGATCCGCCAGTCGCGGGCCGCCCCCCGGCCGACGCTCACCACCCGGCAGGGCGCTGCCGCCATGGCGGCGGCGATCATGGCGTCGTCCGCCGTGGTCACGACCGCCCCCGCCGGGTCGACCCCGGCCACCAGGCCGGCGAAGGCGGCGACCACCGCTGCAAGATCGGGGAAGACGTCGCCATGGTCGAATTCGATGTTGGTGATGGCGGCGAGCGCCGGCCGGTAGTGGAGGAATTTTGGGGTCGGGTCGAGATTGGAGGACTTGTACTCGTCGCCCTCGATGATCAGCGCTGCCCCGGGCCGGGGCAGCCGGGCGCCCTCGCCGAGGTTCCTCGGGATGCCGCCGACCAGGAAGCCCGCACCGGTGCCGGCGATGTCGTGGATCCAGGCCAGCATCGAGGTGGTGGTCGTCTTGCCGTGGGTGCCGGCGACGACATGGGCGGGATGCCCGGCGCCGATCACGTACCGGGCGATGGCCGCCGGGAAGGAGATCACCGGCGTGCTGCCGGCGGTGGCGGCGCCGAATTCGGGGTTCCGGGCCGGTATGGAGGCGCCGAGCACGATCGTGTCGAGCCCGGGCCGGTCGGGTCCGGGGCCGAGATTGTCCACGGAGAACGGCAGGATCGGGATGGCATGCGCGGCGAGGATGTCGCTCATCGGAGGATGCGCCGCGTCGTCGGAGCCGCTGACGACGTGGCCGAGCTGCTGGAGCATCACGGCGAGGCCGGCCATGCCTGACCCGCAGATGCCGATGAGGTGGATGCGCTCGGCCGCCATCATGGGCCGGCTCAGGCGGTGAGGCGAAAGAGGATGGCGGTGGCGTCGTCGCTGCGCTTGAAGCGCGGGTGGCTGGCCCCGGTCGGGTCGACGTCGCGCTCGACGAAGCGCAGTTCCTCGATCAGCGGATCGAGGCCGTCGGCCTCGGCGCGGGCGATCAGCCCCGGCCCGTCGTAGCGCCCGTAGTTGTCGATGAGATCGGCGAAGCCGTCGGTGCAGAGGATGCCGGTGGCCGGCAGCGACACGTCGAGCCGCGCCGCGGCGAGATGATCGGCGGCCAGCGGTTCGAGGCCAAGCGTCCACACCGTGCCGCCCGGCAGGTTGTGCCGCCCCCGCCGCGCCCGGAGGTCGGCCAGCGTGTCGCGCTCGCGGATGGTCACGCCCTCGGCGTCGAAGCCGCCGGCCTGGACGAGCGCCTTCCGGGCGAAAAACTGCTCGCGCGAGCGCGCCATGGCGAGCCCGCTCCACCGCGTCAGGCCGCCGTCGGCATCGCGAAGCAGCAGCACGCAGTCGCCGAGCCCGGCGATCTCGATCCCGGCGCCATCGATCCGGAGCGACAGGAAGCTCGCGGTGGGATGGCGGTAGCGCTCGATCTCGGCCATGTCGGCGGCGTCGGCGAAGCGCTCCGCGGCGCCGCGATTGAGGGCGCGGACGACGTCGGCGGTGGGGGCGCCGGGGACGAGGCCATCGCGCAGGTGGCGGACGGCGTGCTCGGCCAGCCAGGCGGCGTCGCTCCGCGGCGGGCGCACGACCGGGTCGCCGAGGCTGGTTGCGCCGTCGACGACGAAGGCCGCGGCCTCGTTCCAGCCGGCGCGGTCCTCGTTTTCGCGGTCCGCATGGCCGGGATCGGTGGCCGACTGGAGAACGTGCAGGGAGAGCGTCATCGCCGGGTTCATACCACGGTCATCCCGGCCTTCTGCCGTTGTTTCGATTTCCGCCGGTCGCCGGTCGGGGGCCGCACCCCGCGCTCGTCGAAATACGCCGTGGCCTCGCTGACGAAGCGGCGGATCTGCCGTGAAACGCCCCGGGTCTGCATCCGGTAGATGAGCGGGAAGAAGCGGATCGTCCGCTCCGCCCGCTTCAGCCCGGGCTTGTCCCAGCCCACCACCAGCCCGGCCATGAACGTCCCCTTGATGATCAATTCGTGGTCGAAGCCGGGGTTGGGGATGAGCATCACCGGACAGCCGCAATGGAGCGCCTCGCCGACGGCCGCGGTACGCTCCCAGGTGATCAGCGCCCGGCTCCGGCGATAGAGGTCGGCGAGCGTCTCCGGGTCCCTCGGCTCCTTCCGCGAGATCAGCGTGGGCCGCTTCAACCAGGCCGGGAGGGTGGTCAGGTCGGGCGTGTGGCGCACCGAGTAGATCAGGAAGCCGGAGCGCTCGTGCGTCGCTGCCCCCCGGTTGAACACCTGCCGGTCGAGCAGCGGAATCCGCAAGCCGAGGGACTTGACGTCCTCGAGCTGGAACTCGTCGGCGAAGTGGATGAAGTAGTCGCCGCGGCTGTGCTTGGCGATCCGCTTCTGGAGGAGGTAGCGCACCACCTTGCGGCCCTCCAGCGGGTTGCCCTCGGTGATCTCCGGATAGATCACGATGTCGTCGCGGCCCTGCCGCCGCAGGCCCCGGATCAGTCGTTCGTCGGCGTGCGGCGCACGCATCGCATCGGGCGCGCCGGTCCCGGTGATGTAAGCCTCGTAGCCGAGGCGGTTGAGGTGGTGGCAGAGCAGAAACAGGCAGCGCACGCCGGAATGCAGGTATGTGTAGTCGGGCGACTTTATGAGGAATACCGGCGGTTGCGCGGACATGGTTCGGCCGGGCGTTTTCGGGTGCGCGCTTGCGGATTCACGGGCGGAAAAGGCCGTTTGGGCTCGATTTCGCCAAGCCCGCCTTGCATAGTGCCACCTATCGTCACGGACCGGTCCCCTGTCAATGGTTGGTGAAGTCTCCGCGGCCCTTCGGGCGAGGCCTCGCGCATGACCGGCATGTCAGCTCGCCCCGGCACGCTCCGCTTCGTCGAATCCAAGCCGCCGGATCTCGCCCGCGTCAGCGCGCTGCTCGAGGCGTCCCATGTCGACAACCAGTGGACCAACTTCGGCCCGGCCACGGCCCGTCTCGAGCTGTTGCTCGCCGAACGGCTCGGCGTGCACGGAAGCCGGTCGCTGGTCTCGGCCTCGTCGGCGACGTCGGCGCTGTTCGCGCTCGCCGGGGTCGCCGCCCGCCGGATCGGCCGGCCGCTCCGCTGGCTCGCCTCCGCCTACGGGTTCTTCTCGACCCGGATCGGGCCATTCGCCGAGACCGTGACGATCCTCGATTGCGGCGACGATGCGTTTCTCGATCTCGCAGCGGTCGACCGACACCCGCCCGACGCATGGGACGGCCTCCTCGTCACCAACGTCTTCGGCGCCGCGGCCGATCTCACGCCCTATGCCGCCTTCTGCCGGCACCGCGGCAAGGCCCTCCTCGCCGACAATGCGGTGGCGCTGCTCGGCCATGACCACGGCGCGCCGGACGGGCCGGACGCGGCCATCTCCCTCCACCACACCAAGCCCTGGGGCTTCGGCGAAGGCGGCCTTGCCGTGCTTCCGTCCGAGGACGCCGAGCTGTTCCGGGCGCTGGTCAATTTCGGGCAGAAGCTCGAGCCATGGCTCGCCGGATTCGCCGGCAACGGCAAGATGTCGGATTTCGCCGCGGCCGGCGCGATCGACCGGCTGGCGAGGATGGAGGACTGGGCGCCGGCCTACCGGGACGGATGGCAGCGGATCGCCGGGCTCGCCGAGCGCGTCGGCTTCCGTGTCTTCAGCCGGCCGGCGGCCGGCGGCGTGCTCGGCTTCGTCGCGCTGGAGGCGCCCGGTCCGGTTTCCGGCGACTTCCTGTTCGCCCGCCCGCTGCCGATGGCCAAGTACTATCCGCCGCTCGCCGAGCGGCCGGTCGCCCGAGCGATCTACGAGCGCAACGTCTGCGTCGCCAGCCATCCCGGCGTGGTAGCGCTCGACGACGCGGCGATCACCGCCGAGCTCGACCGCGTGTTCGGGCATGCGGCGGCGAACGCCACCTCCCTGCCGGCATGACCCCGACCGTTCTCATTACCAGCATCGGCAGCATCTCGGCGACCGGGGTGGCGCTCTGCCTCGCGCCGGTGCGCCAGGCCGTCCGCATCGTCGCCACCAACTCGATCGCCGATGCCGCCGGCAACTTCCTGGCCGACCGCACCGTGCTCGTGCCGCCGACCGCCGAGGCCGAGGCGTGGCAGGCGGCGCTCGGCAGGCTGATCGCCGAGGAGAGGCCGTGCCTCGTCTTCAACGGCCGCGACGAGGAGGTGGGCCTCCTCGCCGCCTTGCAGGCCGACGCCGCGGCCGCCGGCACCCGGATCCTCGTGCCGCCGCCCGCCTTGGTGGCGGTATTCGCCGACAAGGCCGAGAGCGCCCGCTTCGCGGCCACGCACGGCCTCCAGTTCGCCGAGACCGCCGTCACCGCCGCCGAGGTCGAGGCGCTGATGGCGCGCACCGGCCTGCCGCTGGTGGCGAAGCCGCGCCGCGGCGGCTTCGGTGCCCATGGCGCCGCCCTCCTCCTCACCGGCGACGACGTCGCCGCCGCGCTCGCCGAGGAGCGCTTCGTCTTCCAGGAGATGCTGCCCTCGCCGCTTCTCGACGACAGCCTCGCGGCGTGGCGGAAGGTCCGCGGCGTGCCGTGGTCGTTCGCCGTCCAGAGCATCGACCACGAGGTCGACGTGCTGGTCGACGGCGACGTCATCGTCGGCACCTGCCTGTCCCGGGGCCATGCCGACGGCGCCTTCAATCGCGACATCGTCGCGGTCGAGGGGCCGGCGATGCGGGTCGCCGCCGAGGCCTATGGCCGGGCGCTCGGGAGCCTCGGCCATTGTGGCCCGGTCAATCTCCAGGGCCGGCTCCTCGACGACGGCCGCTTCGTGCCGTTCGAGATCAACGCGCGCTTCACCGGCACGATGATCGGCAAGGCCGGGATCGGCTTCAACCTCGTGCTCGCCGCGCTCCGCCACTGGGGCGGCGGCGATGTCCGGGGCGTTCCGCCGCTCGAGCCGAATGGGCGGGCGGTCCAGCGGCTGCCGATGTTCATGGCTTTCGAGGATCGCGACCGCGCGCGGCTCGCTGGCACCGGCGAGTGGACGAGGAGCGACGGCGAGGTCTAGCCGCCCGGCGCCGGCCGCAGCGCCAGCGCACGGCGGAGGTTGTCGCCGGCATCGGCAAGCAGCCGCGCCGCCGTAGCCGGATCGGCGCCGAGCGCGACCAGCACCGCCGGCTTGATGCGGTTGCCGGCGGCATCGAGCGCCACCCGTGCGGCCGCCTCGTCGCAGCCCGCGATTGCAGCGACGATCGCCACCGCGCGTCGCGCGAACTTGCCGCGATCGCTCGGCAGTTCGACCATGAGGCCGTCATGGATCCGGCCGAGGCGGGTCATCACCAGCGTCGACAGCAGGCCGAGCGCCGCCTTCTGCGCGGTGCCGGCGTTCATCCGGGTCGAGCCGGCGACCGCTTCCGCGCCGGTCTCGAGGAAGATCGGGACACTGGCGTCGGCGAGAAGCGGCGAGCCGCGGCGATTGGCGATGCCGACCACCAGCGTGCCGCTGCGCCGGGCGGCCGCGGCCAGCGCCACCGTGTAGGGCGTGGTGCCGCTCGCTGCCACCGCGACCAGCGCATCGGCGGCGCCGATGCCGGCCTCGACGACGATCGCCCGGCCCCGGCCGGCGTCGTCTTCGCCCGCCCCGGTGGTACCGGGCGGGCAAATCTCGGCGCGAAGATAGAGCGTGCGGGCGGGCGGCCAGCCGAAGGTGGCGTGAAGCTCGCTGGCATCGAGCGCGGCCTGCTGCCCGGAGGAGCCGGCTCCGGCGTAGATCAGCCGGCCGTCGCCCCCCTCGAGCCGGGTCGCGATGGCGGCTGCCGCGTCGGCGATCGCCGGAAGTGCCGCCCGGACCGCGGCGACAGCACGCGCCTGGCCCTCCCACAGCGCCTCGAGGATGTCACGGTCGCTCCAGGCGTCGAAGCCACGGTAGCGGGGGCTGATCGCCTCGGGGTCGGGAGCGGTCATGCGCGCGCCGGCCCTTTGGTCAGAACCCGACCTTGTCGGCGCCCTTGAGGTCGAGGATCTCGCGGGCCTCGTCGGGCGTCGCCGCGGCGAGGCCGAGGCCCTCGATGATCTGCCGGACCCGGGTCACCTGCTCGGCGTTGGTCCGCGCCAGCTGGCCCTTGCCGATCCACAGCGAATCCTCGAGCCCGACCCGGACATTGCCGCCCATCGCCACCGCCATCGCCGCGATCGGCATCTGGTTCCGCCCGGCGCCGAGCACCGACCACCGGTAGTCCGTCGCCGAACAGCCGGTCGGCCGTCCGCTTCATGTGGGCGACGTCCTCCGGATGCGGGCCGATGCCGCCGAGGATGCCGAACACCGACTGGACGAAGAACGGCGGCTTGACCAGCCCGCGGTCGGCGAAGTGGCCGAGCGTGTAGAGGTGGCCGATGTCGTAGCACTCGATCTCGAACCGGGTGCCGTTCTCGGCGCAGGTCGACAGGATGTACTCGATGTCGGCGAAGGTGTTCCTGAAGATGCGGTCGCGCGAGCCCTCGAGATAGGGCCGCTCCCAGTCGTACTTGAACTCCTTCTGGCGGGCGAGCATCGGGTAGAGGCCGAAGTTCATCGACCCCATGTTGAGCGAGGCGACCTCCGGGCTGAAGGTCGCCGCCGGCCGCACCCGCTCCTCGATCGCCATCGTCGGCGCGCCGCCGGTGGTGATGTTGACGACGCAGTCCGAGCGCTGCTTGATCACCTGGAGGAACGGCCGGAACGCCTCCGGGGCCTGGTCGGGCTGGCCGGTCTCGGGGTTGCGCGCGTGGAGGTGGACCACCGCCGCGCCGGCCTCCGCCGCACCGATCGCCGCGTCGGCGATCTCCTCCGCCGTCACCGGCAGGTAGGGCGACATCGAGGGCGTGTGGATCGCCCCCGTCACCGCGCAGGTGATGATGACCTTGCCGTTGACTGCCATGTCCGTCTTCCTATTCCCCGATGTCGTTGGCGGCCCGCCGCCGGTGCGCCATCAGCGCCATCAGCCGCCGGTCGCGCCAGAGCTGGCGCTTGCCGAGCGAATCCTTCGGCACCCTTGCCCGCCGGTCGCGCTCGATCTCCTCGAGCACCGGTCCGCCCCAGTCGACCCGCCGCTGCATCTGCGCCCAGAGGTTCACGTAGAGCCCCTGGTAGCGCTCGACATAGTCGCGGATGCCGCCCGGCGCGTTGAGGTCGATGGTCTCGAACGGCCCGATCAGCGACCAGCGCGGCGCCAGCCCGTCGCGGATGCCGATGTCGACGTCCTCGGCGCTGGCGTAGCCGTCGGCGACCAGGCGGAACGCCTCCTCGAGCAGCGCGCCCTGCAGCCGGTTCATGATGAAGCCGTCGAGCTCGCGCTTCATCACGATCGGCGCCTGGCCGATCGCCGCCATCAGGTCGCGGCAGCGCTCGACGATCTCCGGCGCGGTCCACGGCGCCGGCACCACCTCCGCCGCGGGGATGAGATAGGGCGGATTGATCGGATGGATCACGAGGCAGCGATGGCGGCCGGCGAGGCCCTCGGTGAACAGCGAGGGCAGGATCGCCGAGGTCGAGGATGCGATCACCGCGTCGGGCGGCGCCAGCGGGTCGAGGCGGGCGAAGATCCCCCGCTTCATCTCGACGTCCTCGGGCGTGTTCTCCTGGACATGGTCGACGCCGTCGAGCGCCGCCTCGAGGTCGTCGGCGACGGCGATCGCGGCGAGCACCTCGCCTGGCGTCCGGCCGCGGAGGAGGTCGTTGGCCTCGAGCTCGGGCAGCGCATCGGCGATGAAGCCGATCGCCCGCGACGGGGCATCCTTGTCGTGGTCCCACAGCCTCACGTCATTGCCGGCGCGGGCGAAGGTGATCGCCCAGGCGCGGCCGACGAAGCCCGATCCGATGATTGCGACCTTCGCCATCTCAGAGCGCCTCGACATTGCCGTCGACGCCGATCGACTGGCCGGAGATGTTGCGGCCGGCATCGGAGAGGAGGAACGCGATCGCGGCGGCGACGTCGTCCGGCGTCACCATCCGCCGCAGCGACACCTTGGCGAGGTACTGCGCCTCCATCTCGTCATAGGGGATGCCGAGCTGGCCGGCGCGCGAGCGGATGACGCCCTCCATGCGCGGCCCCTCGACGATGCCGGGGAGGACGGCATTGACGCGGATGTTCGCCGGCCCGAGCTCCTTGGCGAGGCTCTGGGTGAAGCCGATCACGCCGAACTTCGCCGACGAGTACGGGGTGCGGAAGGCATAGCCGTGGCGTCCGGCGGCCGACGACAGGTTGACGATCGAGCCGCCGCCCGCCGCCTTCAGCATCGGCACGGCCATGCGCGTGCAGAGGAACTGGCCGGTCAGGCAGACGTCGATGGTGCGGCGCCAGTCGGCCGGGTCGATCTCGTCGACGCCGCCGGTCGGCCCGGCGATGCCGGCATTGTTGATCATCGCGTCGAGCCCGCCGAGATGGTCGGCGGCGGCCTTGAACAGGCGCTCGACGTCGGCCTCGACGGCGACATCGGCGAGGATGCGGCCGGCCTTCGGGAAGTCGCGCCCGAAGGCGTCGAGCGCCGCGTCGGCAACGTCGCAGACGAAGAGCCGCGCGCCATGGCCGGCGAGCCGCCGGGCGATCGCGAGGCCGATGCCGCCGGCGCCCGCGGTGATGATGACCCGCTGGCCGGCGATGCCCGCCGCGAGGTCGGCCGAAGTCGATTCCGTCTGCACCCGTGATCCTCCCCCGGCGGTTCCGTCGCGGGCGTCGGGAATGGTGTCCCCGCTTGCCCGCCGGCCGGCATTCGCGTTGTCGCCGCTGTTGTCGCGGCGGGCCGATTGGTAGCGACTTCCGCCCGGCCCGCAACCGCTTTCGCCGTCCAGGCCCTCAGTACACCGGCGTCGGGATGCCCTCCATCCGCGCCTTGAGCTGGAGCGCGACATAGAGCGAATAATGGCGCGACAGGTGGAGGTTGCCGCCGTGGAACCAGAGCGCCTCGTGGGCGAGCGGCTTCCACATGTTGCGGAGTTCGCCCTGCCACGGGCCCGGGATCGCCGCGGGTGCCCGAGCCGTAGCCCCAGTTCGGGCCGATCAGGTCGGCGACCTCGCGCGAGACGATCGCGGCCACCCATTCGTTCATCGGCAGGTACCCGGTGGCCTGGACGATCACGTCGGCCGGCGATCGCGCTGCCGTCGGTGAGGATCGCCGCGTCCGCGTCAGGCGGGCGACCTCGACCCCGCTCCGCACCTTCACTGCGCCGCTGGCGATCAGCTCCGAGCAGCCGACGTCGAGGTAGTAGCCGCTGCCGGTGCGGAGCGCCTTCATCAGGAGGCCCGAGCCGTCCGGCCCGTAGTCGGTGCGGAAGCCGGCGGCCTCGAGCCGGGCGATGAGGTCGGCGTCGCGGCGCGCCATCTCGTCGGTGAGCGGCTTCTGCGCCTTCGGCAGGAGGCGGAACGGCACCGAGGCGAAGATCAGGTCGGCCTTGTCGGTGTCGATGCCGCGCGCCACCGCCTCCTCCGAGTAGAGCGGGCCGAAGCCGACCTCCATCAGCGTCTCGGAGCGGACCACCGTGGTCGGCGTCCGCTGGATCATCGTCACCTCGGCGGCGCCGCTCTCCTAGAGGTCGGCGCAGATGTCGTGGGCGGAGCTGTTGGCGCCGATCACGACGCAGCGCTTGCCGCGGTACGGCGCGCCGGTGACGTGGCGGCTCGAATGGTACTGCGTGCCGCGGAAGCGCTCCTGGCCGGGAATGGCGACATGGCGCGGCGGCCCGTAGGAGCCGGTGGCGAAGACCAGGTGCTTCGGCTTGAGCGTGATGTCCTCGCCCTCGCGGCGGACGGTCACCGTCCATTCCTTCGCCGCCGGATCATAGGCCGCGGCGGGTGCATTCGCTGGAGCCCCAGTAGTTCAGCTCCATCACCCTCGCGTACATCTCCAGCCAGTCGCCCATCTTGTCCTTGGGCGTGAACACCGGCCAGTGCGCGGGGAACGGAATGTAGGGCAGGTGGTCGTACCAGACCGGGTCGTGGAGGACGAGCGTGCGGTAGCGGTTCCGCCAGGAGTCGCCGGCGCGCGGCGTTCTTCTCGACGATGATCGCCGGCACGCCGAGCCGCTTCAGCCGCGCGCCGAGGGCGATGCCGCCCTGGCCGCCGCCGACGATGACGACATAGGGCTGCCGGGTCCGGCCGAGATTGGCCTCCTCCTCGTCGCGGGCCTCGCGCCAGGTGGTGCGGCCGGGAATCGCGCCATGCTCGACGCCGGCCTCGCGCGTGCGGCCCTCGCTTCTCCTCGTGGCCCTTGAGCTCGGTGAGCGTGGTGAGCAGCGTGAAGCCCTTGCCGTCGCGGAGCCGGAGGTGGCCGATGCCGCGCCCGCTCGCGGTCTCGAAGGTGAACCAGGCGGCGATGTGCTCGCCGCGTCCTCGGCTTCGCCCTTCAGCCGAAGTTCCGCGCGGCGTGGTCATGCGCCAGCGTCGCCGCGAGCATCGCCGCGATGCCGTCGCGGCCCTCGACTGTGCGGATGTTCCAGGTCAGGCTGACGAGGTCGCGCCAATGGCACTCCGCGCCGAACAGCGCCGTCGCCGCCGCGATGTCGCCGGCCCGGAGCGCCGCGTCGAGTGCGCCGAGCCACTGCCGTGCGGTCGCCGTCGGCCCGCTGTCGTCCATGTAGGGCCCCCGCCTGCTCCGCAGATCGCCTCAGATCGCGACCACCGCGCCGGTCTCGAAGGATTGGCGCACCGCGTCCGCCGTCCGCACCGCAAGCCGCGCCTGCTCCGGCGTCCCCAGCGTCGGCGCCCGCCCCTCGCGGATGCAGTCGACGAAGTACGCCGATCTGGTTCTCGTAGGCGTCGCCCGGCTTCGGTTCGAGCGGGTAGGACTTGCCGTCCTCGAAGACGCACAAGCGAGCTGCCGCCGCCCATCTCGACGCTGACGCCGCCGGCCCGGAACAGCGAACTCGGCGACGCCGCCTTCGCACCGCACCTTGAGGCCGCAGGTGAAGGGGTAGCCCTGCCGGCATGAACTCGCTGCCCTCGACGAAGCCGTTGGCGCTGCCGTAGTCGATCAGCGCGTGGATGTCGTTCCACAGGCCCGGCCGCGCCTCGCGGCCGCGGCCATAGGCGCTGACTTCGGCGTGCCGAGCACCCAGTTCATCACGTCGAAGTCGTGGACGCTGAGGTCGAGCACCGCGCCGCCGCTCATCGCCGGGTCGAGGAACCAGCCGGCCCAGGCCGGCACCTGCGACAGCCGGCTCGCCATCGCCGAGATCGGCTTGCCGATCCGGCCGCCATGCACGAACTCGACCAGCGAGACATAGTCGCCCCAGAAGCGCAGCACATGCGCCACCATCAGCGTCTTGCCGGTGCTGGCCGCGGCGGCGATCATGCCGTCGCAGCCCTTCGGCGGTGAGCGCGAACGGCTTCTCGAGGAGGACGTGCTTGCCCGCTTCCAGCGCCGCGATCGTCGCATCGGCGTGGAGCGGCGTCGGCAGGGTGTTGCTGATCGCCACGATCGAGGGGTCCTCGATGATCGCGCGGTCGTCGGTGACGCGCCTTCCCGCCGACCTCGGCGGCGAGCTTCTCCGCCTTGTCGAGATGCTGCGAGGAGACCGCGACGATCTCGACGCCGGGGATCTTTGCATAGGCGCGGGCATGGGTCTGGCCCATGAAGCCGGACCCGAGGATTCCGATTCTCATCGCGCTGCCCCGCCTCACGAGAGGCCGAGCGAGACGAGCTTGTCGCGGGCGGCCTTCATCGCCCGGTTGACCTCGGCCAGCGGCGGCCACGGCTCGCCGGTGAACTCGATCTCGACGCTGAACGGGCCGGTGTATCCGCCCTTCTCGAGGATGCCGAGGACGCGGGCGAAATCGATATCGCCCTCGCCGACCGCCGGGAAGTTCCAGACCTTGCCCTCGCCCAGCTTGTCCTTGAGATGGCACGTGGACCAGCTTCGGCATCGCCGCATCAAGGTCGTCGACCGCCTTCACCGCCGCCGTAGAAATCGACGTTCGCCGTATCGTAGTTGATCAGCACGTTCGGCCGGCCGATCCGCTCGAGCACCGGGATCGAGGCTTCGCCCGACTTGGTGATCTCGCCGTGGATCTCGATGCCGAGCTGGATGTCGCGCGCCGCGGCGTAGTCGGCAAGGGCGTGGATGTTGCCCATGAACGCCTCCTCGTCCTCCTGCTGGCTGGCATGGCCGCCGATGGCGGTGTTCATGATGCCGATCCCCATCCGCTCGCAGAGGTCGACGGCAAGGAGGCCGTCCTCGAGGCCGGCCTTGGTGGTGAGGTCGGAATGGCCGCTGAGGCTGAGGCTGACGAGACCGAGCTCGTTCATCATGCGCTGGATGTGGCCGAGGGTCTTGGCGTCGGCGTCGAGCGGGACATGCTCGGTCCAGCCGCGCACGGCGGACAGCTCGACATAGCGGTAGCCGGCGGCGGCGATGCCCTCGAGCGCCTCCTCGACACTGTAGGTGTGGTAGCTGTTGGTGTGGCCCCCGAGCCGGTTCTTCAGCGTCATCGGTGTTTTTCCCCGTTGCCATTGTTTCTTGCATCCCGCGGCGGGCCGCATCGCCGCCCGCCACCCGACGCCGTTACTCAACCACATCGCATCGCGCCGCGAAACGCCCACCGTCCCCGCGGCAGGCGGTTTTCGACGCCCTCTGCCCAGGATCGCGGCAGGTTGCCCGTCTCCGGCCGCCTGCCACCATCGGCTTCCCGTCCGTGGTGGCCGGCCATGGCACATGCATTGCATCGACCTGCGGCGAGCTAAGCGGCTAGGGTTCCGGCCCGTCAGGGTGTCTGGTCCGAGAGCCGCTGCCGTCGCCGGCCGGCGACGGTACACGGCGGGACAAAAGCCCGGGAGACCTCGCGAACCAAGGGATTGGCGACGAGGGGCCTCATCGTCCGATCCCGACCAACACGCCGACCGTAGGGGTTTGGACATGACCGTATCGACCAGGGGCCGCCGCCGGCGCGGCGCGCTTGCCGCCGCGCTGGTGGGGGCCGCGCTTGCCGCCGCCTTCGTCCTGCCTGCCGCCGCGCAGGAAACCGTGTTCCGCATGCCGTATTTCGCCGACATCGGCTCGTTCGACCCCGACAATGCCTTCGAGGTCGGCGGCCTCGGCGCCGTCAATGGCGTCTACGAGGGACTGGTCGAGTATGCTCCCGGCTCGACCGAGATCGTCGGCCTGCTGGCCAGCGATTGGGAGATCTCGGACGACCAGCTCACCTACACCTTCCACCTCGCCGACGGCGTCACCTTCCACGACGGCACGCCGATGGACGCGGCGGCGGTGAAGAACTTCGTTCGAGCGCCGAAAGAACGGCGACCTCACGCTCTCCTATTTCCTGTGGAACGTCGAGGCGATGGAGACGCCGGACGACAAGACCTTCGTCATCAGGCTCGGCATGCCGCAGCCCTCCTTCCTCGATGCGCTGGCGAGCCCGTGGGGGCCGAAGGTGATCAGCCCCAAGGCGCTCGCCGACCATGCCGGCGACGACAACGCCACCGGCTGGCTCAACGACAACGCCGTCGGCACCGGGCCGTTCATGCTGACCAGCTTCAACCGCGGCGAGGAGATCGTCCTCGACCGCTATGACGGCTACCACGGGCCGAAGCCCTATTTCGACGAGAGTCCAGATCCCGATCGTGCCCGACATCGGCCAGCAGATCCTGCAGCTCCGCTCCGGCGACATCGATGCGGTGCCCAACAACTACCCGTGGGACCAGCTCGCCGCGCTGCCGCCCGACACCGAGGCCACCGCCGCTCCGTCGATGGCGCTGATCGAGGCCGCGCTCAAGCCGGGCACGCCGCTGATCGAGGATCCCGAGCTCCGCAAGGCGGTGCTGACGGCGATGAACCCGAAGGGCTGGGTCGAGCAGGCCTTCGGCGGCTACGCCACGCCCGCCGAGTCGGTCTACCAGGTGGTGATGCTCAAGCCCGGGACGCCGATCGCCTTCCCCGACGACATGGCGGCGGCCAAGGCGGCCATCGAGAAGGCCGGCGGCCTCAAGCTCACCGTCGGCGTGCCGGCCGACGAGACGCCCAACGTCGGCACCGCGGTCGACCTCATGGTCGCGGCGATGGCCGGAGCTCGGCATCGAGGCGCACGATCACCGTCCTGCCCCAGGGCGCGATCTACGCGCTGACCGATGATCTCGCCGCGGCGCCGGACCTCGTCGTCACCCGCATGAACCCGGACGCCGCCCACCCGGAGAACCAGGCGACGGTCTTCTACACCGCCGAGGCGCCGCTCAACTTCTACAAGGTCGCGGTGCCGGAGGCCGACGCGCTCGTCCAGGAGGCCGGCACCAAGACCGACGTCGCCGAGCGCAACGCCCTCTACGAGAAGGCGGGCCAGATGTACTTCGACTCCGGCTACTTCATCCCGCTCGTCGACATCGAGGACGTGGTGGTCCACAAGGCCGGCCTCGTCGACCTCGGCCTTCGGCCGGTGTTCCCGCCGGGCAACATCGATTTCGGCACCGTCCGCTGGGCGGAATGAGCGAAGCGGCCCCGGCTCCGGAGGCGGTCGACACGATCGTCTCCGGCACCATCGTCACCATGGACGGCGCCCGGCGCGTGATCGCCGACGGCGCCGTCGCCATCCGCGACGGGGCGATCGTCGCGGTCGGCCCGGCGGCGGAGATCGACGCTGCCTACGCGCGCCGCGACGCGCCGCGGCGGGGCGGATGCGATCGTCCTCCCCGGCTTCCTCGATTGCCACACCCATTCGACGCAGGCGCTGCTCCGCGGGCTCATCGCCGGCGAACTGCCGATGATCTACCGGCTCTACCTTCCCGCCGACATGGCGCTGTCGCCGGAGGAGGCCCATGTCGCGGCGAAGCTCTGCGCCGCCCAGCTCGTCCGCTCCGGCGTCACCACGGTCTGCGACTTCCAGACCAACGTCTCCGACGAGCACGAGGACGCGGTGCTCGAGGCGATGCGCGACGTCGGCGTCCGCTGCCATTTCCTTCGCAGCCGCAGCGACCAGGACATGCACCACGCCGCGCTCTATTCCCAGATCGGCGACCGCTCCTGGCGCCGCGCAGCGCGACGGCGAGGCGGAGCGGGACCTTGCCCGCACCGCCGACCTGATCGCCCGCCACGCCGGCGACCCGATGGTGTTCGTCGGCGTCTGTCCCTCCGGCCTCACCGGCTTCTCCGACACCTATTTCCGCGAGGCCCATGCCCTCGCCGCGGCGAACGACGCGCGCCTCCATGTCCACGCCGCCCGCGACCGCGAGGAGGTCGAGTTCTGCGCTCGCCGCTGTTCGGCTGCCGGCCGATCGAGCGGCTCGCCGAGCTCGGCGTCGTCGACGAGCGGCTGGTGGTGGTCCACGGCATGCTGGCCAGCGCCAACGAGATCGCGCTCCTCGGCGCCGCCCGCGCCAACCTCGCCCACTCCGCCGTCGAGGTCGCCAACATCCTCGCCCGGGTGCCGGACGTGCCGCTGATGCGCCGCCTCGGGGTCAAGGTCGGGCTCGGCTGCGACAACGCCGTCAACGACATGTTCATCGTCATGCATTCGGCGTGGCTGATGCACACCGTCACCCGCGGCATCGCCGGCTACGATCCCGACGTGATGAACGAGGGCGACGTGCTCGCCATGGCGACGTCCGAGGCGGCCGCGGCGCTCGGCCTGTCGGACCGGCTCGGCTCGATCGAGGCCGGCAAGGCGGCCGACCTCGTCATCCTCGACGGCGGCGCCCTCCATCTCGGCCCGGTGCAGGACCTGATGCCGGAGCTGGTGCGGGCCGGCTCGCGGGCCGAGGTCGACACCGTGCTGGTCGCGGGCCGGCCGGTGGTCGAGGGCGGCGCCGTGACCTCGGTCGACGTCCCGGCGCTCCGGGCCGAGCGCCGCGGCGATCGCCCGCCGGCTCGACGGGCTGGTCACGCCGCGCCGCTACACGGTGCCGACCGGCCGCCGCGTCCTCTGCTGCTGAGCCTGGCGCCTCAGCCAGCCCGACCCGCGGGTCGAGCACGGTCTGGAGGATGTCGATGATCGCGTTGACGAGGATGTAGAAGGCGCCGAAGACGATGGCGACGCCGAGCACGGCCGGAAGGTCGGAGCTGCCGAGCGCCTGCACCGTGTAGAGGCCGAGGCCCGGGCCAGGCGAAGATGCTCTCGACGATGAGGAGGTTGCCGAACAGCAGCCCGACCTGCAGGCCGACCATGGCCAGCGGCGCCGCGGCGGCATTGCGGAGCCCGTGGCGGAGGACGATGCCGCGTCTCGCTCAGGCCGTTGCCGCGGGCGGTGCGGACGTAGCTCTGGCGCAGCACGTCCTGCAGCGAGCCGGCGAGGCTGCGGCGCCACCGCCGACCGCGATCGGGATCGCCAGCGTCACCGCCGGCAGGACGAGATGGGCCAGCGCATCGCCGACGATGTCGGGCCGCCCGGCGAGGAGGCCGTCGAGCACAGCGAAGCCGGTCGGGCCGTGAGAAGCCGCGGACCGAGAGCCGCCCGGCGCCGGGCAGCCAGCCGAGATCGAACCAGAAGAGTAGCACCAGCAGCAGCGCCGAGAGGAAGATCGGCACCGAGCCGGCGGCGAGGAGCAGCAGCCGCGCCGCCTCGCCGCGCCGCGCGACGGTCTGCAGCAAGGCGACGGCGACGCCCGCGAGCGACGCCGAGGAACAGCGCGGCGAACATCAGCTCGAGCGAGGCCGGCGCGATAGCGGAGGAGGTCCTGCGGTCACCGGCTTCCGCGTCCGCACCGACGTGCCGAGGTCGCCGTCGGACGACCCGCGACAGGAAGCGGCCGTACTGGACGAGGATCGGCTGGTCGAGGCCGAGCTGATCGCGCACCGTCCTCGACAGTCGACGTCGGCGCCGTCGGCCCGGCGATCGCCCGCGCCGGATCGGCCGGGATGATGCCGCTGCAGGCAGAAGACGATGAAGCTCATCACGAGCAGGACGGCGACCGAGCGCCAGCGATGCGGCGGAGCGAGATAGAGCGCCATCGCTCACACCCCCCGCAGCGCCGCGCGCACGCCGTCGCCGGCGAGATTGGCAGCAAGGCACAGCGACGAAGATCACCGCCGCCGGGAGGATCGGCAGCCACCAGTAGACGGTGAGGCTGTCGATCGTGCGCGCGGTCATCGCGCCGAGCTCCGGCGCCGGCGCCGGCTGTGCCGAGGCCGAGGAACGAGAGCAGCGACAGCGTCAGAATGACATTGGCGACATCGAGCGTCGCGGTGACGAGCAGCGCCGGCAGCGCCGCCGGCAGCAGGTAGCGGAACAGGAGCCGGAGCCGCTGAGACGCCGGCGAGCCGCGCCGCCTCGACATGCGGCCGCGCCGCCACCGCGCGGATCTCGTCGCGGGCGATACGCGCGTACCAAGGCCACCAGAACAGCGCGACCGCGAGCATGGTGTTGAGCGAGGCCCGGGCCGAGCGCGGCGACCACGGCGAGCGCGATCAGCGTCGAGGGCAGCACCAGGAACAGCTCGGTCAGCGCGCTGGAGGCCGGCGTCGATCCAGCCGCCCGATCGCGCCGGCGACGAGGCCGATGAGCGCGCCGAGCGACAGCCGGCGAAGCTGATGACCGCGAGCGCCGGCAGCCAGGTCAGCCGGACGCCCGAGCGATGACACGCGAGAACAGGTCGCGGCCGATCTCGTCGGTGCCGAACGGATGCGCGAGCGGACGGCGGCAGGAATGCGCTCGGCGACACGCAGCTGCGGATCGTAGGGCGTGAGCCAGGCGCGAGCAGTGCCACCAGCGTGATGACCGCCAGCGCCGATGATGCCGATGCCGTTCGGAGAGGCCATGCGCCGGAACCGGCGGCAGCGGCTCGTCGCCGGCCGGCGCGAACGACGGCGGATCGGCCGCGCTCATGCCGAGCCCGCGCATGGAGCCCGGCATCGCCGCGATCAGGCGACCGGGTGTAGTCGGCCTTCGGCGCATGCGATCACGGCGATCGGCGTCGCCGTCCTCGACGATCCGGCCATTCGCGGAGCACCGACAATGCGGTCGGCGATGATCCGCGCCGCGGCGAGGTCGTGGGTGACGAACAGCATCGCCATGCCAAGCCGCCGGCGCAGATCGCCGAGCAGGTTCAGCGTCCTGCGCGGCGAGCGACACATCCATGGCGCTGATCGGCTCGTCGCAGAGCAGGAGGCTCTGGCGGCACGACCACCGCGCGGGCCACGGCGGCGCGCTGGCACTGGCCACCGGAAAGCTCCGGCCGGCAGCGCAGTCATCAGTCCGCCGGTCGAGGCCGACGAGATCGAGCGCCTCCACGCACGCGGCGCCGACGCTCCTTCGCTGCGAGCCCGAGCGGCCGCAGCCGCTCGCCGATCTGCTCGCCGATGCTGAGCCACGGCGTCAGCGACGGCGACCGCATCCTGGAACACGATCTGCGGCCGGCCGCGGTCGCCGCGCGCAACGTCGCCGTCATCCGGCGCGATCAGGCCCGGCGGCGATGCGGAGGATCGTCGACTTGCCCGACGCCGCTCTCGCCGACCAGCGCCACCACACTCGCCGCGGGCTGATGGCGGAGGTCGACGCCGTCGAGCACCGCGCTGGCGCTTCCGGCGGCCGAGCCAAAGCGTGCGCGGGCGCGGCGAAGCTCTTGCTGACATTGCTGAGCACTCGAGCGCGATAGCCCGGCTCGCTCGCGGCCGCGGCGGGCCAGGGTCCGCGCGCGCCTGCTGCGCGATCGAGCCGCGCGCCGCCTCGGCATGCGGAAGCAGGCGGCGCGGCCGGCATGGGCCGGCGTCGCCGCGAGCGGTGGCCGGTCGGCGCGGCAGATCTCGGCGGCGCCAGCGGGCAGCGCGTGGCGAAGCCGCAGGCGTTGGCGGTGTCGCGGCCGCCCGGCGGCTCGCCGGGCAGCGTCGGCAACGGCCGGCAGCCGGTCGGCGTCGAGCGTCGAACCGCGCCGCGACGCAGGCCCGCCGAATAGGGATGCGCCGGCGCGTGGCAGCAGCGCCGCCGCCGGCGCCGATCTCGACCATGCGGCCGCCATAGAGCACGACGATGCGATCGGCGAGGCGTAGCCGCGACGCCCGAGGTCGTGGGTGATGAACAGAATGGCCGTGCCGCTGCTCGCGGCAGAGGTCGCGGATCAGGTCGAGGATCTGCGCCTGCGATCGTCACGTCGAGCGCGGTGGTTGGCTCGTCGGCGATCAGCAGCGCCGGATCCGCCACCATCGCCATGGCGATCAGCACCCGCTGGCGCTGGCCGCCGGAAAGCGTGTGGGGATAGCGGCGAGCGATGCGTTCGGGATCGGCGAGCCCGGCGCGCTCGAGCCACGACGCGGATTCGCCGGGTCGCTGCCCGTCGCCTCGGCCATCTGCCGGCGGATCGATCATCGTGGGGTCGAGCGCTGCCCATCGGGTCCTGGAACACGGCGCGAACCCACTCGCGGCGGAGCGGTCGCATCGCGCCCGGCGGCGGCACCGACGAGTTCGGTCGCCGGCGAGCGCGGATCGAGCCGCCGACGATCGGCGCTGGCTTCCGGCGCGAGCAGGCCCTGCACGGCGAGGCCGATGGTCGACTTGCCCGAACCGCTTTCGCCGACCAGCGCCACGATCTCGCCCGGCGCCACGTCGAGCTCGATACCGTCGAGCGCGCGGCCCGCGCCGTTGCGGTGCAGCGTCACCGGGAGGCCGCGGAGCGAGAGGACCGGCTCAGTCATAGCAGTCGGGCGCGAGCCGGATGCGCTGCACCTCGTCCGGGTCGTGGGTGAGGAGGAGCAGCGCGTCGCGCGCCGCGACGATGCGGTTGATGCGGCGGATCGCGGCGAGCGCCGCATCGTCGTCGACGCTCTCGCCGGGCAGGATCTCCTCGCGGAAGTTGGCCATCAGGTCGCCGACGTCGGCGGCGAGCACCACCGTGCCGGTGTTGGGCAGCTCGACCTGCAGCGACTGGTGCCCGGGCGAGTGGCCGCGGGTGTCGAGGATGTCGATGCCGGGCATGAAGGCATGGTCGCCGTCGATGAGGTTCCAGTCGAGGCCCGGGCAGGGCGAAGTCGGAGGGGAAGAACGACGGCCGCGCCGTGCCGCTCATGCCGTAGTCGTGCTCGCGCCGCTGGATGGTGAAGCGGGCCCCGGCATGTCGCTTGACGTGGCCGGCGTGGTCGGCATGGAGGTGGCTGAGGATGACGTGGCGGATGTCGCCGAAGCCGATGCCGATCTCGGCGAGCTGGCGGCCGAGCTCATGGTGCGGCTTGACCACCGGCGGCGGGTCCCAGCCCTTGGAGATGTAGAGGTCGTCGAGCCGCGCCGGGTCGCGGAGGTTGGATTCGTCGAGACCGGTGTCGAACAGCACCCAGCCCTCGCTGGTGTCGAGGAGGTAGGCGGTGATCGGCACCGAGATGATGAAGCGGGCGCCGATGTCGCGGGTGGAGACGGTCTTCGGGATGATCTCGAAGCCGCAGAGCAGCACGAACAGGCGTCGGACGGCGGTCATGGATCCGGCCGGCTCAAACCGCCGCGCGGCGGGCGGGCCTGCCCCGCCGGGCGGAAGCGGGCCGGGGAGACGGCGGCGTGGACTGTCTTCCCCATAGCGCCATCTCACTCTCGCCGGCGGGCCGGCTTGGTCGATGAGGCCTCCCGGGCTTTTGTCCCGCCGTGGACCCGCACCGGCCGGCGCGGGCGGCGGCTCTCGGTCGCGACACCTCGCTTCCGGGGCCGGAACCCTAGCCGCCAAACTCGCGGTGGCTGTCGCACGAGGCGTGCCATGGCCGGGCGCCGCCCGAGACGGCGCCGGCCGGGCCGTCGCCGCGCCGATGATTCGCGCCGCCCAATCAGGCGTCAGCGGTGCCCCGTGGCGCAGCAGGCGACTATCCGCCGTGGCGATCGGCGGCCGGGCCGGCGCGGCGACCGCGGGCCCAGGCGATGTAGGCCTCGAGGCCCTGGCGGGAACGGCACCTCGGGATGAAAGCCGAAGGCCCGTGCCGCCGACCGCGTGTCGGCCAGGCTGTCGCGGATGTCGAAGGGCCGCGGCCCGGCGTGGGTGATCTCGAAGTGCTCCGGCATCGCCTCGGCAAGGCGTCCTCACCAGCTCGTTGATCGAGATCCGCTCGCCGCTGCCGATGTTGAAGGCGCCGGTCACGCCGCGGGCCGCCGCCGCCTTGAGGTTCGCCTGCACCACGTCGTCGACGTGGATGAAATCGCGGGTCTGCTCGCCGTCGCCGAAGATCGTGATGGCGCCACCCTCGAGGATCTGCGCGACGAACACCGGGATGACGCTGCCATAGGCGTCGTGCCGCTGGTGCGGCCCGTAGACATTGAAGTAGCGGAGGCTGATCAGTTCGATGCCATGGAGGCCGGCATAGGCGAGGCCCATCTGCTCGGCGGCGAGCTTGGAGACGCCATGGGGCGAGCCCGGTGCTGCAGGCTGGTTCTCGTCCACCGGCAGCGTCTTGAGTTCCCCGAGGACCGCCGCCGACGAGGCCAGGACGATCTTCTCGACCCCCGCGAGCCGCGCCGATTCGAGCAGGCGGACGGTGCCGATGAGGTTGGTCTCCGAATCGGCGACGAGGTCGTCCACGCTCCGCCCGCTGCCGACCGACGCGGCGAGGTGGAAGACCGTCCCGCAGCCCTCGATCGCGCTCTCGATGGCGGCCGGATAGCGGATGTCGCCGTCGATCAGCCGGACGTCGAGGCCGGCAAGATTGGCGCGGTAGCCGGACGCGAAGTTGTCGAGCACCGTCACCGACCACCCCTCCGCCACCAGGCTTCGGCAGAGGTTCGATCCGATGAACCCGGCACCGCCGGTCACCAAGGCTCTCATGTCCCGCTCCCTTGCATCATCTCCGGCCGCCCGGCGGTGAAGCAGGAGTAGACACGCTCACCATCACCACCCGGCCGGCGCGGGGCCGCGGCGGTCCGGCCGCCCCCGTCGCCGGGTCACGTCACCGGCGCCGCGCCCCATTGTGCACGGTCCCGCGGGGATGGCCACCCCGCGGGTGCGGCGCCGGGTCGTCTCCCGGCGCGGCGTTCCCGAACGGCGGGCTCAGAGGCCGTGGGTCGCGGAGCTTGCCGTCGAGGAACTTCTTCGCCCGCGGCACGTCGCTCTCCTCGAGATGCTCGATGATCACCGCGATGTTCGGGTGCTTCTCGCTCAGCCGCTTGAGATAGAGGTCGTAGTTGAGCGAGCCGAGGCCGGGGGCCGGCAGCTCGATCTCGCCGACGCCGCGGAAGGTGTGGCTCTCGAGCGCGTCGTCGTCGCCGATGTCGGCGTGCTTCTCGCTCTTGTCGTCGCCCGAGCGCTTGACGTCCTTGGCGTGGGCGATCTTGATCTTGTCGGACAGCGTGTCGAAGACCTGGTTCAGGATCTTGTCCATGTCGTCGATGTTGTGGGTCTCGAAGTAGTTGGTCGGGTCCATCAGCAGGCCGAGGCCGGGATGGTCGACCTGGGCGAACATCTTCACCGTCTCCTCGACCGAGCCGACGACGTTGTTGACGTAGGTCTCGAGCAGGAACACCGCGCCGTGGTCATAGGCGGTCTGGGCGAGGTCGGCGATGACCTTGCGGCACTCCTCGAAGCCCTCCTCGGTCTTGTTCTTGGGGTGCGCCACCCAGTCGAACTCGGTGTTGTAGGTGCCGGTCTCCGAGATCACGTAGCGCGAGCCGAAGTCGCGGGCGTTGCGGATGATCTCCTTGAGGTAGCCGACGCGCTTCTCGCGCTCCGCCTTGTCGGGGTGGATGATGTTGGTGTAGCCGGAGACGCAGCAGATCGGCAGGTTGTGGTCGCGGAAGGTGTCGCGCACCTTCTTGGCCTTGTCCTTGGTGATCTGGCCGGCGGACAGGTCGACGTCCTTGAAGTGGAGGTCGAGCTGCACCGTGTTGAAGCCGAGGGCCTTGATCTTCTTGGCGGTCTCGTCGAGGCCGTAGGGAAAGTAGCCGGTGAAAATGCCGACCTGCATCATGGTTTGGTTCCTCCCGAAGCGGTTTCAGATCTTGATTTCGGACAGCTTGACGACGCGGCCCTCGGCGATCGAGCGGTAGCCCGCCTCGATCAGCGCGACGGTCTTGACGTTGTCGGCGACGGTGAGCGCCGGCTCGGCGCCGGTCGCGACGGCATGCTGGAGCTGCTCCATCACGCCCTTGAAGGCGTGCGGGAACCACATCGTGTCCCATTCCGGCGTCACCCACTGGCCGCCGGTGGTCTTCTTCGAGGCATAGGTGAGCGTCGACCGCGCGCCGGTCGGCCAGCCGATCGTGCCCTTGGCGACGCCGTCGGTGCCCTCGACGCGCCACGATGATGTAGACGTCCGAGTCGTAGCCCTCCTCGCGCGGGCCGGACCAGACGTCCTCCAGCGACAGGGCCAGCAGGCCCGACGGCGAAGCGCAGCGTCGAGACGGTGATGCCGTCGCATGTGCTCGAACGTGCGTGCGCGGGTCGGTGCGGGTGGTGGTGAAGATCTCGGTCGGCTCGCCGAACAGGTAGCGCAGCACGTCGAGGTGGTGGACGCTCATGTTGGCGAGCGTCAGCCGGTCGTAGTCCTCGAGGAAGGTCTGCCAGTGCGGGATGGCGTGCATGCTGATCTCGGCGAAGACCGGCTCGCCGAGTTCGCCGCCGTCGAGGATCTGCTTGAGCACGCGCATCGACTGGTCGTAGCGCATGTTCTGGTTGACCGAGAGGATCTTGCCCGCCGCCTTGGCCGCCTCGCGGAGGTCGATCGCCTCGGCCAGCGTCAGCGACAGCGGCTTCTGCGCCAGCAGCGCCTTGATGTGCGGCTGCTTCGAGCGCGAGCGTGACGAGGTCGGGCTGCTGGTCGGGCGGGAAGGCGAGGTCGACGATCTCGACCTCGGGGTCCTCGATCAGCGCCTGCGGCGTGTCGTGGACGCTGGGGATGCCCCAGCGCTCGGCCACCTTGGCGGCGCGGTCGCGGCTCCGCGAGGCGATCGCCACCACCGGGAAGCCGGCGTCCTTGTAGGCGGCGAGGTGGCACTCGGCCATGATCATGCCGGCGCCGATGCAGCCGATCCGGAGGTCCCGGCTGCGGATCGGCGGATCCGGCGTGAAGCCTTTGGCGTCCGCCATCGATGTCCTCCCATGCCCGTCCGCCCGGGTTGGGTGCCGGGTCGTCGCGTCTCAGGCCGCGGGGAGAGGGGACGCCACGCAGCCGCGCCGGCCCTGCCGGCACGGCGTGACGCGCTCCAGGATGTCTCCTCCCGCCGGGCCTTCGGGCCCTTGTCGCGGTCAGATGATCAATATTCCTTCACCCTGTCAACGCGGGCATCATTTTCCTTCAAGCCGACGCAGGCTTTTCGCAGGCCGCCGACCGGCGGCGATAACATTGTCGATATCAACGGATTCATCGGCATGCGCAGGCTGTCGGGCGATTTTCCCTGGCATAGTACGAGGCACGGCGCGTGGATCACAAACTGATGGAAATTGATGTATATGGTCGGGAACGACGGGGGAGGATCGCGACCGCGATGAACGAGCGGCAGGACAGTGCGGTGCCCGGGCGCGCCACCATCGCCGAGATCGCGCGCGCCGCCGGGGTGAGCACGGCGACCGTCGACCGGACGCTCAACAACCGCCCCGGCGTCAAGGAGCGGACCCGGAACCAGGTGCTCGACGCCGCGGTGCGGCTCGGCTACCTGCCGGAGCATCGCGCCGTCGCGCCGCCGGCCGCGCCGCGAGGTCACGGCATCGATTTCGTGCTGCCGGGCGGCACCAACACCTTCCTCAAGCTGCTCACCCACAGCTCGAGGCCCATGGCGCGGCGCGGCACGGCGAGGCCGAGGTCCGCGTCCACCTGATCGAGGGCTTCAATCCCGAGGCGCTCGCCGCCAAGCTGCTCGAGCTCCGCGGCGAGACCGACGCGATCGGCGTCCTGCCGCTCGAGCATCCCGCCGTCCGCGAGGCGATCCGCGAGGTGGTCGGCGGCGGCGTGCCGGTGCTGACCATGGTCACCGACATCTCCAACGTGCCGCGGCTCGGCTATGTCGGCATCGACAACCGCGCCGCCGGCCGGCTCGCCGGCCATCTGCTCGGCCGCCTGATGCGGCTCGCGCGGCCGCGAGGTGGCGCTGTTCGCCGGCAGCCTCAGCTATCGCGGCCACGAGGAGCGCGAGATGGGCTTCCGCCACATCCTCGCCGAGGAATATCCCGAGCTGAAGGTGCGTCGAGCTGCGCGAGGTCCGCGACGACGCCGAGCGCGCCTATGGCGAGGCGAAGGCGCTGCTCGCCGCCTATCCCGGCCTCGCCGGCCTCTACAATATCGGCGCCGGCAACCGCGGCATCGCCCGCGCGCTCGAGGAAGCGGGCCGGGCCGGCGAGGTCACCTTCGTCTGCCACGAGCTGACCGAGCACACCCGCCGCCTGCTCGTCGCCGGCACGCTCGACGCGGTGATCGACCAGAACCCGCGGGTCGAGGCCCGCGATGCGGTCGACTGGCTGGTCGCGGTCGCGCAGGGCCGCCCCGGCGCCGGCGCTGCCGCCGATCCGCATCCAGGCGATCTTCAAGGAGAACATCCCCGAGGTGTGAGGCGGGGGGTGGACTTGCCCGTGACCAATCACTTGATGATCTGGCGACGCGAGCGGTGGAGGGCGGGGACGGCTAATCTAACTGGTGTGGCGGTGAGGCGGTTTGGCACGCTTTGACGCGGGAGGGAGGGGATTGGCGATGACTGTCGTGAACGAAGTGGGCGACAAATACGTTTTGCCAACCGGAGGCAAGGACGCGGCGAGACTTGACGTGATCCATGAGGTCTATGGCCCATCAGTATCCGCGGATTGGAGGCGGCGGGCATGGAGGGCGTGCACCGCGCAGCGGACATTGGCTGCGGGACCGGCACGATGTCGCGATGGCTCGCGGAGCGGATGGGCGAAGGCTCGAATGTCGACGGCATCGATATTTCGGGGAGACCAGCTCGCCGTTGCCGTATGAAGCAACCGCCGCGGGCTCGGGAACGATCACCTACAGCCTCGCCAGCGCCTACGAACCGAAGTTGCCAGACGCCGCTAGACATCGTGTTCGTGCGGTTGGTTCTTTGCCATTTGAAAGAGCCGGACAGGCAGTGGCCGCAATGGCCAAGCTGCTGAAACCCGGCGGCCGGTTGGTGATCGTCGACATGGATATGTACTCCTTCATGGCCATGCGCGAGCGAACACTACCAGCGATGGCTCGAAGGCGCCGCACCACCAGCAGAAGATCGGCGTGGACTATGCGGTGGGAATAAGGCTGCACGAACTCCTTGGCGGCGCAGGCCTCGCGACGACCTTCTGGCCGCCGACCAGCCGATTTACAACAGCGGCCGGCAAGCATCTTTGGGAAAACACCTGGCGCAGCGCGCTGCCAAATTTGATCGAGGCTGGATCGGCCACGCCGGCTGAGGGCGCTGAGGTGATCGCCGGCATGGCGAGCATGACGCAAGGCCAGATGTGTGGATAGCCGTGGCAAAAATGTTTGCGGCGGTGGGAAGGAAGGGCGATTGAGGCCATGGGGACGGCGTCACCGATGATGGTCGGGAGCTACGTCGTCCTTGCCCGGTTGTTGCAGGCGCAATTGCCGTGAACCGTTGACGTCCGCACCTGGCGCATCGGCGTCACCCCAGCGCCTTCGCATACCGCCGCATCGCGTCCTCGGTCGGCGTCGTGCTGGCGCCCGGCTGCTGCGGCCGCAGATAGGCGCCGTCCTCCACCGCGATCGGCTCCTCGAAGCCGTCCATGATCCACGGGATGTATTCGAGCATCGTCGTCGCCGGGTGCCAGATGGCGAGGTGGACATGGACCTGCCCCATGTCGCCGACATGCGGCACCACCGGCAGCCGCCGCGCCATGCGCCGCCTCGGCGACGGTGATGTACTCGCTGATGCCGCCGAGCCGGGTCACGTCGGGCTGGACGTAGTGCACGGCGCCGGCATCCATGAAGGCGTTGAAGGCGTCGGCCGTATAGAGCTGCTCGCCGAGCGCGACCGGGATCGTCGTCGCCCGGGCCAGCGCGCGCATGGCCGGCGACGTCGTCGTACCAGAGCGGCTCCTCGAACCAGAACAGGTCGAGCGGCTCGGCGTCGGCGCAGAAGCGGAGGCAGGTCGGCAGGTCCCACTTGCCGTTGCCGTCGACGGCGATGGTGATGTCGTCGGCCCGACGGCCTCGCGCACCGCCGCGATGCGGGCGAGGTCGGTGTCGATGTCGGCGTGAGCCGACCTTGAGCTTCAGCCGGCGGTAGCCGTCGACCTCGATCGCCTGCCGGCTGCCCGTCGACCAGCTGGTCGGTGGGGATCGACAGCCAGCCGATGTCGGTGTTGTAGGCCTCGAGCCGCGGCGAGGTGGCGCCGCCGAGTGGGCCCAGAGCGGCATGCCGGCGTGCTTGGCGCGCAGGTCCCACAGCGCGACGTCGACGGCGGCGAGCGCGAGCTGGGTGATGCCGGCGCGGCCGACCCACTGGAGCGCCGGGAAGCGGGCGAGCTTCATCCACAGCCGCGGTGGTGTCGAGCGCATCCTCGCCGATCAGCAGTTCGGCGTAGCAGTCGCGGATGCAGGACGGTGATCAGCCGGTCCGAGGCGAGATGGGCATGGGTGCCGGTGAAGCCGTAGCCCGGAGGTGCCGTCGTCGGTCGCCGATCCGCACGCCGACCACGCCCCAATGGCTGATGGTGTGGCTCGAATCGGAGATCGAAGTCGCGGTTGACCGGGACATGCAGGATGAACGGTTCGACGGAGACGATCTTCATCAGGGCTTCCTCGGCTTCCTTGGGGCTTGCGGATGCGGCGCGGCGGGTCGTCGTCGCCGAGAAGGCCGTGCGAGTTCGGCTCCGGCCGAGATCGGCGGCGGCGATGTCGATCAGCCGGTTCATCGCGGCGCGGCGCCGGCCGGCATCGCGGAAGCCGGATGCGCTCGAGCACGTCGCGATGCGCGGCGAGCGCCGCGGACTGGCGATCCATGCATCGCGGTTGGTGACGATGAAGACGGCGCGGAGCGCCGCCTCGATCGTGCCGATCAGGCCGGGCGAGCACGACGTTGTCGCTGGCGGCGATGACGGCGCGGTGGAAGGCGACGTCGGCCTCGCGGCAGGCCTCGGCATCGTCGGGGATGGCGGCCTCGATGCCGAGGCAGGCGGCCTCGATGCGGGCGAGGTCGGCGGCGCTGGCGCGCGCTCGCGGCCATGCCCGCGGCGGGCGGCTCGATGATCCGGCGCGTCTCGATCAGGCTCCGCATCAGCGTCGTGGTCGCCGGTGAGGTCGGGATGCCAGGAGAGCACCGCCGGGTCGAGCAGGTTCCACGTCCTCGCGCGGCCGGACGCGGACGCCCGGTGCGCGGCCGCGCTTCGAGCAGGCCCTTGGCCGAGAGCACCTTGACCGCCTCGCGGACCGAGGTGCGGCTGACGCCGAAACGCGCCGGCGAGATCGTCCTCGCGCGGCAGCGCCTCGCCCGGGGCGTAGCGGCCCGCTCGAGCACCATCGCGCCGAGCTCGCGCACCACCGCGCCGTGCACCTTGCCGCCGTCGGCATAGCGATGCCCGGTCGTGCGCGTCGCGGCGGCGCGCGGCCTCACCAGTCGACGATCGTGCCGTCATCGAGCACCGCGTTGGTGGCGTGGAGGACTTCCTGCTTGAACGGGTGGCGGGCCGCGCACCGCCTCGTCGACCTCGACGCCGAGGCCCGGCGCTCCGGCACCTGCCAGTGGCCGTCGACCATGCGGATCGGGCCCTGGACCACGTCGAAGTACCAGGGCACCGCGCCGACCATCTCCTCCTGGATCACATGGTTGGGCGTCGAGACGGCGAAATGCAGCGCGGCGACGCCGGCGATCGGGCCGAGCGGATTGTGCGGCGCGACGCCGATCGACGGCCGCCTCCGCCATCGCCGCGATCTTCTTGGCCTCGAGGAGGCCGCCGCAATGGCAGATGTCGGGCTGGACGATGTCGATCGCCCGGGTCCGGAACAGCTCGTCGAACTCGGTGCGGTCGATCAGCCGCTCGCCGGTGGCGATCGGCACGCTGGTCTTGGCGGCGACCGCCGCCAGGCCCGCCGTGTCGCCCGGCGGCAGCACCTCCTCGACGAACATCGGCCGGCCCGGCGCCAGCGCCTCGATATAGGCGAGCGCCGCGCCGGCCGAGGCCGGCCGGCCGTGGAAGTCGACCATGATCTCGATCGTCGGGGCCGACCGCGTCGCGGAGCGCCTCCATCATCCGCGCCGACCTTCTCGCACCTCGGCCACCGGCGCGTGGTAGTGGGTGTAGGGAATGAACACCGCCTTGAACGCGGTATAGCCGCGCTCGACGATCGCCCGCGCGTGCTCGACCAGCGGCGCCGCGTCGAGCGTCTCGTAGACGGCGCGCATGTCGCCGAGGCCGAGATGGGTATAGACCCGCACCTTGTCGCGGACCTTGCCGCCGAGCAGCCGCCACACCGGCACGCCCAGCGACTTGCCGAAGATGTCCCACAGCGCGATCTCGATGCCGGAGATGGCGCTCATGCCGATCACGCCGAGCCGCCAGAAGGAGTGCTTCTTCATCACCCGCACCGCCTGCTCGATGTCGCGCGGGTCGCGGCCGATCATCAGCGGCGCGAGGTCCTCGATGGCGCCGACGACGGCGCGCGTCTTCCACTCGAGCGTCGCCTCGCCCCAGCCGTAGAGGCCGGCCTGCGTCGGTCTCGACCCGGACGAAGACCCAGTTGCGCATTTCGGCATTGACGACGACGGTGCGGATGGCGGTGATCTTCACGGACGGTTTCCTCGCAGGCGGGCATCGCTGACCGGCGCTCGACGGCCGGCTTGTCGAATGATACTAACGCGGTCTATCAATTATACGATCAATCACGTCGACCGGCCGAAGGTCGGGGCAGTCGGGAGGAAGCCGGTGTGACCGTCACCTGCGTCGTCGACGCGCAGGAACAGGCTCGGCGAGGTCCCGGTCTGGGACGTCGCGGAGCAGGCGCTCTACTGGGTCGACATCGAGGGCAGGCTGCTGCAGCGGCTGATGCCGGCGACCGGCGCGGTCGAGCGCTGGCAGATGCCGGAGCGGATCGCCTGCTTCGCGCTCCGCGAGAACGGCGGGCTGATCGTCGCCTTCGCCTCCGGCATCGCCTTCTACGATCTCGACAGCGGCGCGATCGAGTGGATCGCCCGGCCCGACGCCGGTGCCGACCAACCGCTTCAACGAGGGCAAGTGCGATCGCCGCGGCCGGTTCTGGGCCGGGCACGATGGACGACCGGCTGAAGGAGCACAGCGCGGCGCTCTTCCGGGTCGATCCCGATCTCACCGTCACCCGGGTGCTCGACGGCATCGGCATCTCCAACTCGATCGTGTGGAGCCTCGACGACCGGCACTTCTATTTCGCCGACACGCTCGACGGGGTCATCGACCGCTTCGATTTCGACGCGCGACACGGGACGCATCGCCAACCGCCGCCGCATCGTCGATCTCGACGGGCACCGGCATCGGCCCCGACGGCTCGACCATCGACATCGAGGGCTGCCTCTGGAACGCCCAATGGGACGGCTGGCGGCGTCGCGCGCTATGCCCCGGACGGCGGCTCGACCGGGTCGTCGAGCTGCCGGTCCAGAAGCCGACCAGCTGCATGTTCGGCGGCGCCGGACCTGCGCACGCTCTACGTCACCTCGGCGATCTGGGACCTCACGCCCGAGCAGCTTCGCGACCAGCCGCAGGCCGGCGGCCTGTTTGCGCTCGATGTCGGCATCGGCGGCGTGCCGGAGCCGCGTTTCGCGGGTTAGAGGTGATGTGCGAAATGATGGAATCTTTTGACATTGAATTGCACAATTCACGTCGATGAGCAGGAAACCATCATGGCTCGCGACGCAGAGCGGGTTGGCTTTCCCGTCGGCCCGTGATAGTGTCGCGCCAAATACAAGCTCGAGCGGGCCGCCTGCGCGGACGGCCGGCGAACGTGAGTGGCACAAAGGGAGGAGACATGAATGTCAATGAAAAGTCTGCTGCTTGCGGCCGGCGTTAGCCGTCGGCCTGATGTCGAGCCTGGCGCTCGCCGCGGGCCCGGAGATCGTCGTCCGGGCCGGGCGACGAGCCCGCCAGTGCTTCGTGCCATGGTCGGCCGACACCAAGTACTTCCAGTGGCCGGCCAAGGAAGGCCCCTACCGGATCGCGGTGGTCAACGGCTTCGTCGCCAACGTCTGGCGCATTCAGATGATCCAGACCGCCAAGGCCTATGCGGCGCTGCCGGAAATCGCCAAGGACATCAAGGAGTTCAAGGTCGTCTCGGTCGGCACCGACATGGCCGCCCAGCTCGGCGCCGTCGAGGACTACATCAACCAGGGCTTCGACGCCGTGCTGATCGACCCGAACACCCCCAAGGGCTGGGATCGCGTGATCCGTCTCGCCAACCAGAAGGGCACCGATCCTGATCGCCTTCGACAACCAGGTCGAGACCACCGACATGGCCGGCGTCGCCCAGGACCAGATCATCATGGGCATGCAGGGCGGCCGAGTGGCTGGTCAAGAATGTCGGCAACAAGGGCAAGCTGCTCGAGATCCGCGGCGTGCCGGGCTTCTCGGCCGACCAGGAGCGCCATGACGGCTTCCGCAGCGTCGTGGAGGCGCCGGCAACGACTTCGAGGTCGTCGAGGTCGTCGGCAACTGGGCGCCGGGCAATTCGCAGAAGGCCACCGCCGACGCGATCGCCGCCCACGGCCATTTCGACGGCATCTTCACCCAGGGCGGTTCCAACGGCACCGTCCAGGCGCTGATCGACGCCGGCCATCCCTTCGTGCCGATGGCCGGCGAGGGCGAGAACCTCTTCCGCATCCAGATCGCCGAATATCGCCGACAAGGGCCTCAAGGGCTTCTCCTACGGCCAGTCGCCGGCGCAGGTCGCGATCGCGCTGAAGGAAGCGATCGCCGCCCTCCAGGGCAAGCCGATCCCGCAGCTGACGTCAAGATCCCGAACCCGACCACCGACTTACCAGGATAGAAGGCCGGCGAGGACTACTTCCCCGACCTGACGGCGACTTCTTCGCCGCCAACGCCTTCCCGCCCTGCGGCCTGTCAACTTCACGGCGCCGCAGCTGATGGCGCAGACCGGCGAGAACGCCAAGTAATCGCCTGCAGACATGGCGCGCCGCCGGCCGCGTGCCGGCGGCGCACCGTCTTCGAGGGGAGGGGCAGTCGCGTGAACGAGTCGACGCGCCGCGCCGCTGCTGGAGCTTGCGCGGCGTCAGCAAGTCCTATGGCGGCGTCGCGCGCCCTGGCCGATGTCGACTTCGCCGCCGCGCACGTCCTCGATCCATGCCGTGCTCGGCGAGAACGGCGCCGGCAAGTCCACGCTCATCAAGATCATTTCCGGCGTCGTCGAGCCGGATCGGGGCACGATCGCCTTCGACGGGCGCGAGGTGTCGCTTCGCAGAGCCCGCAGGCGGCCAACGGGTCGGCATCGTCAGCGTGTTCCAGGAACTGTCGGTCATCCCGGACCTCTCGGTCGCCGACAACATCAGCATCACCCGGCCGCCCAAGCGCTTCGGCCTGATCGACCATCGCGCCCAGCGCCGCCGCGCCGAGGAGCTGCTCGCCCGCGTCGGCTGCGAGGACGTCAATCCGCCGCGCCCGGGTCGCGCGACCTGCCGCTGTCGCGGCGCCAGATGGTCGAGATCGCCAAGGCGCTCGGCCGCGACCCGAAGCTGCTCATCCTCGACGAGGCGACCTCGGCGCTGACCGCCGCCGACGTCGAGCGCGTCTACGAGATCCTGCACCGGCTGCGCGACGACGGGCTGCGCTGCTCTACATCTCGCACCGCATGCACGAGATCGAGGAGCTCGCCGACACACATCTCGGTCTTCCGCAACGGCCGCCACGTCACGCACCTTCGCCAAGGGCGCCAAGACCGACGAGGAGATCGTCCAGATGATGATCGGGCGCGACGTCAGCAACGTCTATCCGCCGAAGCCGGTGCGCAGCGAGCCGCCGCCGCCCGAGCTCGAGGTCACGCGGCCTCGGCTGGACCGACCGCCTCGTCGGACATCTCCTTCACCGTCGGCAAGGGCGAGATCGTCGGCCTCGGCGGCCTCGACGGCCAGGGCCAGCGCGAGATCCTGCTCGCCCTCTTCGGCGTGCTCCGGGGCGTCACCGGCACGGTCACGCATCAACGGCCGCGACGGCAAGGTCGTGCCAGCCCGGTCGCCGCCACCCGGCCCGACCGTCAGCATGGCGCTGATCCCGGAGGACCGGAAGACCGAGGGCCTGATGCTGCCGATGTCGATCGGCGACAACATCTCGCTCACCGCGCTGAGCTGGCTCACCCGCGGCTTCGTCATCGACCGCGCCGCCGAGCGCAACGCGCATCGACGGGATGATCGAGAAGCTGCAGATCAAGATCGGCAGCCGTCGGCGACGCCGGTCGCCACGCTGTCCGGCGGCAACCAGCAGAAGGTGGTCATCGCCAAGTGGCTGCTGACCGGGCGCGCAGCATCCTGCTCCTCAACGATCCGACCCGCGGCATCGACGTCGGCACCAAGGAGGAGATCTACCGGCTGCTGCGCGAGCTCGCCGACGCCGGCACCTCGATCGTCCTCTACTCGACCGACTATGACGAGCTGATCGGCTGCTGCGACCGCGTGCTGATCCTCTATGGCGGCCGGATCGTCCGCACCCTCGAGGGCGATGCGATCTCCGAGACCAACATCGTCGCCAGTTCCTTCAATCTGCCGCTCGAGACAGCCGCGCGCACGGAAGAACTGGTGCGGCCGCAATGAACAACATCTGAAGCTCTGGCTCTCGCACAATACCGGCGCGCTGATCGGCGCTCGTCCTGTTCCTCATCCTCTACATCTTCTACTCGAGCCTCCATCCGCGCGGCTTCACCTCCGACCTCTTCGTCCAGAACTCGAACGAGGCGCTGGCGCTGATCCTGCGTCGTCATGGCGCAGACCCTGGTCGTGCATGCTCGGCGGCATCGACCTGTCGGTCGGCTCGCTGATGACGCTGGTCAATGCGCGTCGCCTCGCGAGATGGTGATCGGCAGCGGCGATCCAGATCGTCCTCGGCATGCTCGCCTGCCTCGCGGTCGGCCTCGCCGGCGGCTTGCTCAACGGGCTGATCATCGTCTATGGCCGGCTGCAGCCGATCGTCGTCACGCTGGCCACCGGCGCGTCTTCACCGGCATCGCGCTGTTCCTCCGCCCGACGCCGGGCGGCGAGGTCGACGGCGATCTGTCCTGGGTCGCGACCAACGCGCTCGCCGAGCTTCCCGCCACCTATGGCTGGTGGGGCGGCGATCCGCCGGCCTGGTTCAACCTCATCTCCGGCATCCCGATGCCGATCGTCATCCTGGTCGTCGATCATCGTCTGGTCATCTGGATCCCGTACCGCAACTCGGAGATCGGCCGCGGCGGCTACGCGATCGGCTCCAACGAGGCCGCCGCCTACATGTCGGGCGTCCGGATCAACCGCTCCAAGCTCGCCGCCTATACGCTCGGCGGCCTGTTCGCCGGCCTCGCCGGCCTCTACTTCGCCATCCAGACCGGCAGCGGCAATGCCGACCCGATCCAGGCCGGCACCTACACGCTCAACTCGATCGCGGCCGTCGTCATCGGCGGCACCTCGCTGTTCGGCGGCACCGGCGGCGCCATCGGCACGATCTTCGGCGTCATGGTGCTGCGCTCGATCACCTTCTGCTTCCGCGTCGTCGATACCGATTCGGTCGTCGGCTTCCTCGCCAATCCGCTGCTCCAGCCGATGTTCGAGGGCCTGATCCTGGTGCATTGCGGTCACGCTCGGCGCCGCCCGCGTCTTCAGCATCAAGAACCGCCTCAACATGTTCCGGTGATCGCGATGCCGTGCCGCAGATGTCCGACCTCAGGCGGTCTCCGATCGACCGGCCGCTGCTGTTCGCCGGCGTCTTCATCATCGCCATCCTGGTCGTCGGCACCGTCTACACGATGGTGTTCGAGGGCACGCTGACGCTGCTCTCGCCGACCTATCTGCATCCTCCAGCTCAAGGTCGCGTCCTTCCTCGGCATCGTCGCCGCCGGCATGATGATCGTCGTCCTGCTCGGCCATATCGACCTGTCGGTGCCGTGGACCATCGCCGCCTCGGCGATGCTCGCCACCGCCTGGGGCGGGCCGCTTGGCGATTCCCGATCGGCCTCGGCGTCGGCCTGCTGATCGGCATCTTCAACGGCCTCGGCGTCGCCTATCTCCGCGTGCCGTCGATGATCTTCACGCTCGGCGTCAACGTCATGCTGCGCGGCTTCATGGTGATGCTCACCGGCGGCTTCTCGCCGTCCGCGGTGCCGACCGACGGCGATGCTGTGGCTGGCCAAGGGCGACGTCCTCGGCATTCCCAACCCGGTCATCGTCTGGGTGCTGGTCAGCCTCGCCGTCGCCTTCATGCTCAAGCCGCACGCCGCTCGGCCGCTATATCTATGCGATCGGCAATCGCGAGGCGGCGGTCTATCTCTCCGGCATCAATACCCGCCTGGTGATCGTCGGCGAGCTTCGCGCTCTGCAGCATGCTCGCCGCGCTCGCCGGCATGCTGCTCGCCGGCTATTCGTCCAAGGCCTTCCAGGCGATGGGCGACCCCTACCTGCTGCCGTCGATCGCCGCGGTCGTCATCGGCGGCACCAACATCCTCGGCGGCTCGGGCCGCTATGCCGGCACCGTGGCCGGCACCATCCTGATCGTCCTGCTGCAGAGCGTGCTCTCGGTCATGCAGATGCCCGAGGCCGGGCGGCAGATCATCTACGGCGTGGTCATCATGATCATGCTGCTCGCCTATGGCCGCGGCGCCCGGCTCCGGGTCTAGCCGCGTCGGCGGCGCGCTGTGGGCCGCCGTGCACATTGCGCGCCGAGCGGTCCGATCGCGCATGATTTCAGCCGGAATCCGGCGGCGGCCGCGGCCGGTTGGGCAGCCTGCCGCAATCTTGGCCGCGGAGTCGCCGCATTCGGCCGTCAGCTTGGCACCATTGAGGTGGTGGACTTTGGGGGCTGTGGCGATAGAGGGGTCGACGCCATGGCGACGCAGGACGGCGAAAATCTGCCTTTTTCGGGGCCACACACGTCTCCGGGTGAAGCGGCAATCGCGCGACTCAAGCGCCGCGAGGCGCTTCGCTGCGCCGTCGGCGTGGTATCATCGACCTCCGGATGACTCCGACGAGGACGCGGGAGGCCTTGCTCTCCCGCACTCCAGCGCCGGCATCCGCAAGGATGTGACTGCCGTGACGATCGAAGAGACCGACTCCGTCCCCGTTTCGAGCCCGCCGGCAGCGGGCGAGGGCGCCGCCCCGCCGGCTCCCGTTGCGCACCGAACCCGGCCCCCGCCGGCACCGACGCCCGCATCGTCTCGCTCGCCGAGGCGTTCGGGATCGCCGCGCCGCCCGAGCCGGAAGCCGATGATCCCGCGACGCCGGCACCTTCCCTCCCGCCGGAGCCGGACCCCGGAGCCAGTCATCGAGGCCGCGGCGGAGGACGAGCCGTCGCCGGTCGCTGCGGCACCGGAGCCGGCCGCGCCCGCGGCTCCGCCCGTCGCCGACGCGATAGCCGGGCCGGCAGCGAGGCCCCCGGCGTCGGCGTCCATGCCTCCGGCCGCCGAGCAGACCGCCGCCCGGCTCGAGGAGACGCTGCTCAGCCAGCTCCGCTCCATCGAGGAGACGTTCGCTCCCTCGCCCGGCCTGCCGGCACGGCTGCCGCCGTCCGCGCCCCGCCGCCACGTCGTGCGGGCCGCAGCCAGCCGCCCCGGCCGAGCCGCCCGAGCGCTCGCCCTTCGCCCCCGATCCGGTCCGCCAGCGCACCTATGTCGATCTCCGCGAGCCCGCTCCGGTGCCGGACCGTTCGGCGGCCGACGATGCGCCCTGGCGGAAGTATCTCGTCGAGCCGCGGCGCCCGGCGTCGCCGGCCGGTGCCCTCGCAGGCGCCCGCGCCGATCCGCCACGTCCCGCCGGCGGTGCCGGCCGTCTTCGCCGCGGCGCCGGAAGAGCGGGGCCACGGCTTCCGCGCCATGTCGCTCGCCGCCGTCCTCGGCCTCGGCGCCGGTCTCGGCCTCCTCGTGGTGATGCAGTCCTATGCCGGCCGCGATGGCGGCGCGGTGACGGCGCCGCCCCGCTTCCGGCCACCGCCGAGGCGCCGGCCCTCGCCGCCGCGGCGCCCGGGGAAGGCGCGCCGACATCGCCCGCGCCGCGCCGGCACCGCCGCCGCCGCTCGCCAGCCACCCCATCGACCAGGCGCTGGCGACGCTCCTGGCCGACCCGCCGGCGACCCACGGCCCGGCGATCATCACCGAGACCGGCACCTGGGCCATCGCCGACGCGGCGCCCGCGGCAACCGACGCGGCACCGGCCTCGCCGCCGGTGATCCACCCGCCGCCCGGGCAGGCGCGCGCGTTCGAGGTCGCCCGCGCTCCCGGATTTCGATGCCGCCGCTCGGTGCCCGCTCGGCTACGCGCAATCCGTGCCGAGCTTCGATCCGGTTCGCCGCTCGCTGCTCGACAAGGAGGCCGGGCGCGGCCGACCCGGTCGACGAGCCGGCGGTCGAGACCGCCACCGCCGAGCCGCCGCCGACGCGGTCGGAGCCGGCGACGGCCGCCGGTCCGACGCCGCAACCCGGGCCGGGCCACCATCAACAGCTTCGTCAACATGCGTGCCAAGCCCGACAACGCGCGCGCCGGTCGTGGCGATCCTTGCCGACGGGCCTCGCGGTCAAGGTGCGTGTCCTGCGACTACTGGTGCGAGGTCGAGGCCGGCGGCAAGCGCGGCTACGTGTTCAAGAAGTTCCGTGACGTGGTAGGACCTGAGTCAGCGTTCCGCGCCGCGGCAGGCAGGGTCGAGCGGCGCCCTTCGCCGGCTACGCCGAGCGAACATCGCGTTCATCGGCTGCCAGTACATCTGCGCCCAGCCGCCTTCGAGCATCGCCGACGCCTCCTCCGGATGCCCGGCCTGGTCGAAGACGAGCTTGGTGCCCTTGCCCGCCGGGCTGAGCTCGAAGCGGACGATCGAGTAGACGCCTTCCGGCCAGGCCTGCGACCGCCACGCCTGCACGACGCGCTTGCCGGGCACCAGCTCGATGTTGCGCGCCGCGGATGTCGCCGCCGAACAGGCTGACCGCACCGCCGACCTCTTCAGATGTCGGCCGCGCGCCCGCCGGTCATCCTGGCGAATCCTCGGACCTGGTGAGCACGCCATAGACGGCGTCGGGGCTCGCGTTGATCGTGACTTCCTGATGGATGCTCATCGTCTCGCCTCCTGCATTTGACAGGCGCCTCGGCCGGCCCGTATGTCGTCAACCGATCGGTTGATGACTGTCCTAGCGTCGCCGTCAGCGATCTGTCAACCATATGGTTGAGGAGCAATGGCCGATCGCTGCACGAAGACGAACGCCTCGACGACATCTTCCACGCGCTCGCCAACCGGACGCGCCGCGCGCTGCTCGGGCAGCTCGCGGCCGGCCCGGCGCGCGTCACCGAACTCGCCGAGCCGCACGGCATGTCGGTCAACGCGATCTCGAAGCATCTCTTCGTGCTGGAGCGCGCCGGCCTGATCCGCCGCACGCGCAGCGGCCACGTCCAATCCTGCGTGCTCGACGCCGCGCCGATGGCGAGCGCCGAGGAATGGATCGCGGCCTACCGGCGTTCTGGAGCGGCAAGATCGACCGGCTAGCCGACTTTCGTCGAAAAGCAGGAGGACTGACGATGCAGCCGACCGAGCTTACGCTCAGCCGCGTCATCCGCGCGCCGCGCGAGAAGGTCTTCGCGGCCTGGACCGAGCCCGAACTGCTGAAGCAATGGTGGGGACCGGGGCCGGTCACCTGCCCGGAGGCGCGAGGTCGACCTCCGCGAGGGCGGCGCACTACCGCCTCGCCAATCTCGAGGCCGACGGATCGATCACCTGGATCAGCGGCCGCTTCGAGCGGGTGCGCGCGCCGGAGGAACTGGTCTACACCTGGAGCGTCAGCATCGTGCCCGGCGAGCCGACGCTGGTCCGCGTCACGCTTCCTGCCCGCACCCGACGGCACCGAACTGGTGCTGACCCACGAGCGCTTCGCGGTCGAAGCCGTCCGCGACATGCACGCTCCTGGGCTGGGGCGGCTGCATCGACAAGCTCGAGGCGCTGCTGGCGATGACGCCCGGCGCCGCTCAGGCGGCGGCCGGCCGCCTCGTCGCCGCGCCGGCTCCAGCGCCGCGGCGACCGCGTCGTCGATCGTCTCGAGGAAGATGAACTCGAGCTCGCGCCGCGCGTCCTCGGAGATGTCCTCGGTGTCCTTGCGGTTCCGGGCCGGCAGCATCACCCGCGTCAGCCCGGCGCGCGCCGCCGCGGCGGTCTTCTCCTTGATGCCGCCGATCGGCAGCACCAGGCCGCGGAGGCTGATCTCGCCGGTCATCGCCGTGTCGCTGCGGACGGTCCGGTCGGTGAGGAGCGAGATCAGCGCCATCGACATCGCCACGCCCGCGCTCGGCCCGTCCTTGGGGATGGCGCCCGCCGGGACGTGGATGTGGATGTCGCTCTTGTCGAGCTTCGCCGCGTCGATGCCGAGCGACTCGAGCCGGCTCTTGACCAGGCTCAGCGCCGCCTGGGCGCTCTCCTTCATCACGTCGCCGAGCTGCCCGGTCAGGATCAGCCGGCCCGAGCCGGGAGTGCGGGTCGCCTCGATGAACAGGATGTCGCCGCCGACCGGCGTCCAGGCGAGGCCGGTGGCGACGCCGGGCACGCTGGTCCGCATCGCCACCTCGTTCTCGAAGCGGAGCGGGCCGAGCACGGTGGCGAGGTCGCTGTCCTCGATCTTGACCGATTCGGTCCGGCCCTCGGCGATCTCGACCGCCGCGTAGCGGAGCGCCCGGCCGATCTCGCGCTCGAGGTTGCGGACGCCGGATTCGCGCGTGTAGTGGTCGATGATCTCGCGCAGCGCCGCGTCGCTGACGCTCGCCTGCTCGGGCTTGAGGCCGTTGGCCTCGAGCTGGCGGCGGACGCAGGTAGCGCTTGGCGATCTCGAGCTTCTCGTTGTCGGTGTAGCCGGTGAGCTGGATGATCTCCATGCGGTCGCGGAGCGGCCCGGGAATGGTGTCGAGCACGTTGGCGGTGGTGATGAAGACGACCCGCGAGAGGTCGAACGGCACCGCCAGGTAGTTGTCGCGGAAGGTGCCGTTCTGCTCGGGGTCGAGCACCTCGAGCAGCGCCGCCGAGGGGTCGCCCTGGATGCCGGCGCCGAGCTTGTCGATCTCGTCGAGCATCATCACGCAGTTGCGCGCCCCGGCGCGGCGGATGCCCTGGATGATGTTGCCGGGCAGCGCGCCGACATAGGTCCGGCGGTGGCCGCGGATCTCGGCCTCGTCATGGACGCCGCCGAGCGAGACGCGGACGAACTTCCGGTCCATGGCGCGCGCGATCGACTGGCCGAGCGAGGTCTTGCCGACGCCGGGCGGGCCGACGAAGCAGAGGATCGGCGCCTTGCCCTCCGGCGCGAGCTTGCGCACGGCGAGGTACTCGACGATCCGGCGCTTGATCTTGTCGAGGCCGAAATGGTCCTCGTCGAGGATGCGCGCGCGCCTCCTTGAGGTCGATCGGCTGCTCCGGCGGCCAAGCGCCCAGGGCAGCTCGATCAGCCAGTCGAGATAGGTGCGGATCATGCCGTATTCGGCGGCGGCCTCGGGCATGCGCTCGAGCCGGCGGAGCTCGCGCCGCGCCTGGTCCTCGACCTCCTTCGGCATCCCGGCCTTGTCGATCGCCTCGCCGAGCTCCTCGATCTCGCCGGCCTTGCCGTCGGCCTCGCCGAGCTCCTTCTGGATCGCCGCCATCTGCTCGCGGAGCAGCACCTCGCGCTGGCGCTTGTCGAGCGAGGCGCGGGTCTGCTGGCCGATCTCCTGCGACAGCCGCAGCACCTCGATCCGCTCGGCGAGGAAGCGCGAGACACGGTCGATGCGGGCGGCGAGGTCGATCGTCTCCAGCACCTCCTGCTTCTGTTCGGGCGTGAGGTCGAGATAGGCGGCGACGATGTCGGCGAGCGCGCCGGGATCGGTGATGGCGTTGAGCTGCTGGACCATCTCCTGCGGCACCTGGGGCAGCAGTTCCAGCGCCTCGAGCGCCTGGCGCTTGAGGTTGATGAAGCGCGCCTGGATCTCGGGCGAGTCGGCGTCGGCGGCTCGTCGATCCGCTCGATCGCGGGCCACCAGGAACGGCCAGCCGTCGAGGAACTCGATCACCCGGAAGCGCTGCTCGCCCTGCGAGACGGCGTGATGCGTGCCGTCCTTGCCGGTGAGGTAGCGGACGATGTTGGCGACGGTGCCGATCCGGTAGAGGTCGATCTCGCCGGCTCGTCGACGCTCGCGTCGCGCTGGGCGAGGATGCCGATCTGGCGCTCGCCGCGGACGGCGTCCTGCGCGGCCGCGACCGAGCGCGGCCGGCCGAGCGTCACCGGCACCACCATGCCGGGGAACATCACCAGCTGCCGCACCGGGATGATGGCGATCGCGTCGGCCGGGATTCGGCCGCTCGGTGCGGGCGCCGGTCTCGGCTTCCTTTGCGCTCAGGGTCTCGGTCTCTGCCACGTCAGGCTCTTTCGATCTTGTGCAGTCGGATCAGCAGGCACCCGTCGGCCGCCTCGCGCTTCACGGCGTCGTAGCGGCCGGCGGGCAGGGGGATGCGCCGCTCGAAGCGCCCATAGGGCAGCTCCATGCGGTGGATGCGGGCGGTGCGGAGCGATTCCGGCAGGCGCCGCGTGCCGCCGACGACCAGCTCGCCGTTCTGGATCACCGCCTCGGCGCGTGTTGGGGTCGACGCCGGGCAGCGCCACCAGCACCAGGAGCTCGGTCGCGGTCTCGATCACGTCGGCGGGCGGCTCCCAGGTCGGCGTCGCATGGCCCTTGCGCAGCTCGAAGAAGCGGCCGCGCATCTCGTCCGCTTCGTTGAGCATCGAGCGCATCTGCGCCCACATGAAGATGTCGGGTTTTCGCGCCGCCATGATCCTGCCGTCCCTCGGGTCTCGCCCAAGGTCTAGCATGTCGCGACTTTGCCCGGGCTTTTCAAGCCCCTTTGCCGCGTCCCGGCCGCCGAAGGCCGAAGCCAAGCGGAGCGCCGGCTTGCTCCGCGGTCGCGCCGGGTATTGACAGACCCAGAGATCCAGATATAAATGGAACGTTCCAAATGGAACGTTCCAAGGAGGATGCCATGGTCGCGCATTTCCCACCGGTAACTTCTTTGCGCTCCCTTCTGATAGGTTGGCTCATGGTGGGCGGGTTCTGCTTGGCAGTGACCTTTGGGCCGTCGCTGCTCCTGCGGGGTGGCGGAGCGGAGTTCGACGCGATCGCGGCTTTGACACCGCCACCATTGATCACCAGCAGCGCCGGCCTCGACGGCCGGTGATCGACGCCGCGGCGAGCGAGGGAGCGGCGGAAGGCAATGACGACGGGCATGGAGAAGGTCAAGGTAGGCGTCATAGGTACGAGCTGGTGGGTCGATCTCATGTACCTGCCAAGTCTCGCAAGCCACCCTTTGGCCGAGGTCGTGGCGGTCTGCGGCCGCGACCGCGTGCGGGCGGCCGAGGTCGCGGCGAAGTTCGGCGCGGCACGCGTCTTCGACGATTACCGTCGGCTGATTGCGGACGGAGGCTGCGACGCGGTGGTGATCGCGACCCCCGATGACCTTCATTGCGAAATGGCCCTCGCCGCGCTCGATGCCGGCCTCCATGTCCTCTGTGAGAAGCCGCTTGCTGGCAATGCCAGCCGATGCGCGCCGGATGCATGAGCGCGCGGTCGCCGCGGGCGTGAGGCACATGGTGCTTTTCACCTGGCGGGCTCAGCCGCACTGGCGCTACGTGAAGCAACTCATCGACGACGGCTATGTCGGCCGTTGCCACCACGCGGAGTTCCGCTTCCTCGGCGGCTTTGCCCTCGAGCCCGGCTACCACTGGCGCTTCGACGGTCGGCGGGCCAACGGCGTCACCGGCGACCTCGGCTCGCATCTCATCGACCTTGCGCGCTGGTATCTCGGCGAGATCAGCGCGGTGCGGGCGGACCTCCGGACCTTCGTCGACCAATCGGCAAAGGCCGACCCGCCGCCGCTGCCGGCCAACGATGCCGGCTTCCTTTCGCTCGAGTTTGCGGGCGGGGCGCGGGCCGACGTTGTCGCGAGCGCCGTAACATTGCTCGGCGACGAGGGCGTCCGGATGACGGCCTCGTTCTACGGGGACAACGGCAGCATCGAGGTCCGCCACCCGTTCTTCGGGACCGACGCCGGCCCCGTCATTCGCAGCCTGCGGCGTGGCGACCCCGCCTTCTCCGTGCTTCCGGTTCCGTCCGCATACTATCCCGAAGGCGCCGATTCCGCCGGCCTGTTCGATCCCTATCTCAAGCAATCGGCCGGTGCGCGGCAGTTCATCGACGCCATCGTGGTCGGCGGCCCCGTCGAGACGGACTTCTCCGTCGGCGTCGCGGTGCAAAAAGTGGTCGATGCCGCGCTGGTCTCGGCCGCCGAACGGCGCTGGGTCACGCCCGCCGGCTGACGCCGGTCCGCGACCGCGCCTTCGTGGGTGGCTTCGGCGGCGGGCGCCTTCCCGGCGGCGGCGCCGTCGAGCCGCGGACGATGAGTTTCACCGGCAGCACCACATGCTTGCCCACGACCTCTTCGAACAGGAGGCGGGCAGCGGTGCGCCCCTTCTCCGCCATCGGATGAGCGACGGTGGTGAGCGGTGGGCTGCTGGTCGCGGCTTCGGCGATGTCGTCGAACCCCACCACCGAAAGATCCTCCGGAACGCGAATTCCGCGCCGGCGCGCCTCCGCAATGACGCCGAGGGCCTGGATGTCGGTCATGGCCAGCACGGCCGTCACGTCGGGAAGGCGGTCGAACAGCATCGCGGCTCCTGCCCCGGTCGAATTGAGGTAGTCGGCCCAAGTCTCGATGATCGGAACATCAGCCGCCTTGAGGCGGGCCTTTGCCAGAGCGTCGAGATAGCCCGCGAGCCTCCCCTCGTCGAGCGCGAAGCCTCCGACAAACATAGGCCCGGTTTCGCCGGACGCGTGAAACACCGCCTCCGTGGTGCGAAGTTCGCTGTCGCGGAGCACCGAGAAGACTGCGAACCGCCGGTGACCGAGGCCGACGAGATGCGCTGCCGCCGCGCGGGCTCCACCCCGATCGTCGATGCGCACCGAGCTGATCGTCTCGTCGCCGTCCATATCGATGAGCACGCAGGGCAGTCGCCGGCGCCGCGCCTCGAGGACAGCGGCATCCTCGAAGCGGTGGAGCACGAAGCCATCGACCAGCGCGTTGCGGATGCCCCAGGTCTTGTCTTCTCCGACGCCGGTCACGACGGTAAGGCTTGCGCCGCGCTGGTCGCAGATCTCGGAGACGCCTGACAGGAGGGTGCGGAGATAGGGGTTGTCGAAGGCGGCGCGAATGCCGTAGGCGCCGGGCGGGGTTACGCCGATCGCCCGCACCTTGCCGGAGCGGAGAAAGCGCGCCTTGGGCTCCGGCCCGCCGTAGCCGAGCGCCTCCGCCGCGACCAGGACCTTGTCACGAAGGTTCTGGCGGACCCGTTCCGGGTGATTGAAGACATTGGATGCCGTCCCGCGAGAGACGCCCGCGGCGAGCGCTACGTCGACGATGGTGACCATGAAGGGGTTACGCGAGCTCGGGTTTGGACCGTTCCAAGTACAGTCCCCGTAGGGTCAGGTAAAGGGAAAACCGACAGGTCCCACTATCCCGCACTCGCGACGGCGCCCTTGTCGAGGAATGCCGCGATCTCATCGCTGCCATAGCCGAACTCGGCGAGGATTTCCCGCGTGTGCTCGCCGACCATCGGCGCCGGCCGGTCGATCGTCGCCGGCGTCTCGCTCATCTTCACCGCCGGCGCCACCACCTTCACGGTGCCGGCCCGCGGGTGCTCGTAGGTGGTGATCGCCTTCATGTGCTCGACCTGCGGGTCGGCCGCCGCCTCAAGGTGGGTCTTCACCTCGCCGCACCAGATGTCGACGGCGAGCATCGCCTCCATCAGGTCGGCGGTCGTCCAGGTCGCTGGTCAGCGCCGCGATCTTCTCCCAGATCTCGTCGCGCTTCTCGAACAGGAGCGTCTTGTCGTCGTAGGCGAGGAGGCTGTCGTCGCCGAGCACGCCGACGAGCTTGGCGTAGGGGCTCATCGCGATCGTCACCCAGCCGTCGGAGGTCGGGTAGACGCCGAACGGCGCCTCCATGCCGGGATGGCCGATGCCGGAATTGGGGCGCTGGAAGTCGACGTTGAAGTTCATCGCCATCAGCATCTCCTGGCCCTGGTGGGCGAGCATGCCGGTGAGGAGGTCGATCTTGATCTCCTGGCCCGCGGCCCGAGCGCTCGCGCCAGTAGAGCGCCGAGAGGATGCCGTAGACCATGTTCATCGCGCCGATCTGGTCGGAGAAGCCCGAGCCGACCGGCACCGGCGGCCCGTCGCCGCGGCCGGTCGCGGCGGCGATGCCGGTCAGGCCCTGGATCAGCATGTCCTGGCCCGGCCGGGTGAGGTACGGCCCGCTCTCGCCGTAGCCCGAGCCCGAGCAGTAGATGATGCGCGGGTTGATCCTGCTTGAAGTCCGTCGTAGCCGTAGCCCATCCGCGCCAGCACGCCGGGTCGGAAGTTCTGGACGACGACGTCGGCCTTCTCGGCGATCCGGTAGAGGATCTCCTTCGCTTCCGGCGCCTTGAGGTCGATCGCGAGCGAGCGCTTGTTGCGGTTCCAGGCGAGGAAGTTGGGGCTCTCCGTGCCGCCGACCCAGCGGTTGTTGAAGGTCATGGTGCGGAACAGGTCGCCCTGTCCCGGCCGCTCGATCTTGATGACGTTGGCGCCCATGTCGGCGAGCAGCTGCGTCGCGAACGGCCCCTGCAGCAGGTGGCTGAAATCGAGGATGGTGACGTCGGAGAGGGCTTTCTCGGTCATGGCAGACGGGTTCCGGAGTGGGGTGGCGGGCTGGCGATGCGGCCGGGTCCGTCGCCTCTCCCCGGTGGCGGGGAAAGGTCGTCGGCCCGGCCGGAGGCCGGGCGAGCGGGTGAGGTCGGGGCTCCGGCACCGCGCCGGTCATGCCGGGGTCGCCTCCGCCACCCGGCGCCACAGCGGCGTGCCGGTGGTGTCGCTGTCGATCCGGGTGATGTGCCAGCGGCCGAGATTGGCGGTGTAGAGCGCCGGGCCGTCGAAGGCGAGGTTGGTGGGGTGGGCGAAGAGGTGCGCCGTCGGCTCCTCGATATAGACCTCGGCGTCTTGCCGTCGGGGGCGATGCGCAGCACCCGCGACGGCTCGTAGCAGCCGACGAACAGGAAGCCCGCGTCGTCGAAGGCGAGCCCGTCCGGCAGGCCGGGGAGGCCGGTGGCGAAGGGCTCGGCCTCGCCCGCCGAGCCGTCGGCGAGGATCGGGATGCGCGTCACCCGCTGGGCGAAGGTCTCGCAGACGAGGAGCGACTGCCCGTCGGGCGCGAGCGCCATGCCGTTGGCGAAGCGGAGCGGCTGGTCGTACCACAGGCCGCCCTCGCCGGTGCCGAGATCGTAGGCCCAGACGCCGGGGCCGGGCTCGGCGAAGTGATGGCTGTCCGAGACCAGGAGCCGCCCCCGCGCCGCGTCGACGACCGGGTAGTTGGGGATCTTGATGCCCTCGGGCGGTGAAGCGCTCGACCCAGCGGCTCCTGAGGTCGAGGCGGAAGACCGCCGCATCCTTGAGGTCGCAGAAATAGAGCGCGCGGTCGCCGTCGAAGGCGAGGCCGAGCGTGAAGCCGCAGCCCTCGCCCATCACCTCGATGCACGAGGCGTCGGGCGCGATGCGCAGCACCTCGCCGTTCTCGCTGCCGCACCAGACATGGCCGTCGGGGCCGATCGCCACGCCTTCGGCGTGCTGGAGCCGCGGCTCGCTGAAGATGCCGTCGAAGAACACGCGCGCCCGGCTCTCGGGCAGCACCGTCGTCTCGGCGGTCTGGAAGCGGTAGCTCATGGCGCTCACCGCGAGCCCGATGAAACCCGGGTCGTAGGGGTACTCGACCGTCGTCGCCGGTGTCGCCGGTGACGCCGGAGCATGCCGTCGCCGGCCTCGATCGCGCGCCACCTCGCGCCAGCCCTCCGGCATGCGGGATGCCGCCGACGGCGTGGCTCAGCGACGTCGAGCCGCCCAGCGTCACGCTGGTCGGGATGCCGGCGCGCGACAGCTCGTTCTCCGCGATCGAGGCCTTGTGGCCATAGGCCGAATAGGCGCGGCCCTCCTCGATGCCGAGCACGCCGCCGTGGCGGCTGCTCCAGGGGGCATAGTAGCGGCCCTCGTTGGAGAACCACAGGAACGTCACCGGGTAGTCGGCCGGGTTCTTGAGCGAGAGCATGATGTCGTTCTCCGGCGGGCGGAGCGCCGCGGCCCAGCCGAGCGCGCGAATCCTTCGCCTCGACCAGCATCAGGAAGTCCTCGTGGCCCTCGGCGAGCGGGTAGTCGTGGAGGTCGACCACCGAGCCGTCGGCGAGCGGCAGCTTGGTGAGGTCGGTGAACCGCGCCGGACACTTGAACAGCGAGCGGCCGCGGCTCGGGTCGGTCTCCTGCGCCAGCGAGGGAATGTCGGCATAGGCCTTGCTCGAGAACGACAGCCGGCCCTTGCCGCTGAACCGGGTCATGCCGTGGCTCGCCGCCGACACCGCGCCCTCGCCGCCGTCGAAGGTGTGGCGCTGGTAGGCGAAGGGGTGGCCGCCGCGGAGCGATGATCTCCTTGGTGATCCGCGCGCCCATCACCGGCCTGGTCAGCACGAAGCGGGCGGTGGTGCGGTCGCCGCGGCTCTCCTCGTCGAGCACCTCCCAGCGCGAATTGGCCGGCCAGCCATGCGGGTTGGGCGAGCCTTCCTCGAGGTCGCTGGTGGAGAACGGCGCGCAGAAGAAATCGCCGGCGAGGTACTTGAGGCAGGGCGCGATCGCCGGGTCCTCGGTGACGCTCCGGTCCTCGACCCAGGGCGCGGTGTGGAGCGGCGTCAGCGTCCGCCCGCCGATCTCGATCTCGAACTTGCGGATGTGGCCGACGTCGAGGTCGAGGGTCAGGCTCGCGCCCGGCGCGGTGATGGTGTGGAATTTCTCGGTCATGTCGTCTCCCCGGACTGTTGCATCGGCCTTCTGGCTAAGCGCCGGCCGCCCTTTGAGGCTCGCTCCCGCTCGCACCTCAGGGTGAGCGAGGGAGGTGTACTCCAGATGCGTCTCTGCCCGGGAGGCCCTGTGGAGAACTTTTCCCACCCTCATCCTGAGGTGCCCGCCGCCCATGCGGCGCGCCTCGAAGGACGCAGTGCCGGAAATCCAGAGCATCAACTCGCTTCACTCCCCCCGTACGACCAGCCCGCCGTCGACCCGCACGAGTCTCGCCGGTGATGAAGGAGGCGCGGTCGGAGGCGAGGAAGGCGACCAGCTCCGCCACCTCGCTGGCCTCGCCGAAGCGGCCGATCGGGTGGGCCCGGTTCCAGGTGGCGATCAGCTCCTCCGGGTCCGGGTGCTCGCGGAACACCTTCTCGTTGAGCGGGGTCATGATCGTGCCCGGCGCCACGGCGTTGACGCGGATGCCGTGCCGGCGCGAGGTCGATCGCCGCCTGCTGGGTGAGGGCGTTGATGCCGCCCTTCGCCGCCGCATAGGCCGCCCAGCCCTTGAAGCCGGCCAGCGACTGCACCGAGCGACATGTTGACCACGGCGCCCTTCTTCTTCTTGCGCATCTCCGGCACGCAGACCCGCATGCCGCGCCACACGCTGGTGAGGTTGGTGGTGATCACCCGGTTCCAGTCGGCCTCCTCGATCTCGTCGACGACGCCGCCGATCGCCTGCGCGGCGTTGTTGACCAGCACGTCGATGCCGCCGAAGCGCGTCACCGCCGCCGCCGCCATCGCCTCCATGTCGGCCATCGACCGTGACGTCGGTGCGCACGAAGATCGCGGTGTGGCCGGCGTCGACCAGCGCCTTCGTCGTCGCCTCGCCCGCGTCGGCGTCGATGTCGGCGACCACCACGCGCGCACCGCGCTCGGCGAAGGCCCGGGCGCAGGCCGCGCCGATCCCCATCGCCGCCCCGGTGATGATGGCCGTCCGTCCGTCGAAATCCTGCGCCGTCATCGTCATTCGCCTCTGAAGTCCGGGTCGCGCTTGGCGAGGAAGGCGTCGATGCCCTCCTGCCCGTCTCTGGTTCCGTAGAGCCGGAGCAGCACCTCCTGCTCGAAGCCCTGCGCCACCGGCAGGGCGCTGTCGGGGCCCTGCCGGATCAGCCGCTTCATCTCGGCTGCGGCGAGCGGCGCGACCTTCAGCACCGCCCGCGCCCGCTCGATCGCCGCCGGCATCAGCTCCTCGTCCGGCACCACCGCCGCCGCGATGCCGAGCTGGAAGGCGCGCTCGCCGGTGATCCGCCGCGCCGCGAGCATGATGTCGGAGGCGGCGTGCGTGCCGACCGCGCGGGTCAGCCGCTGCGTGCCGCCGCCGCCGGGCGAGAGCCCGAGCAGCCCCTCCGGCAGGCCGAGCCGGGCGCTCTTCCGCACAGAGGATGATGTCGCAGCAGAGCGCGAGCTCGAAGCCGCCGCCGAGCGCATAGCCGCGGATCGCGGCGATGGTCGGCTTCGGCAGCGCCTCGAGCTTGTCGAAGACCCGCCGGCTCTCGAACTGGTAGGCGGCGAATTCCCTCGTGCGGTTGCCCTGGTACTCGGCGATGTCGGCGCCGGCGACGAAGGCGCGCTCGCCGGCGCCGGTGAGGATCACGACCCGCACCGCCTCGTCGGCGGCGATCGCGTCGATCGCGGCCTCGAGCGCCCGGATCATCGGCGTCGACAGCGCGTTGAGCTTGTCGGGGCGGTTGAAGGTGAGCCGGACGATGCCGGGCTCGACCGTCTCGCGGAGAAGGACGGGGCGGTCATGGGCGATGCTCCGGCAGCGCCGCGGAGGAACGCCCTGGTGGAACCAGAACCCGATCCTCATCCTGAGGTGCCCCGCGGAGCGGGGCCTCGAAGGACGAGACCACGCTGATCCAGGTCTCTGATACGCCGAATGCAGGATTTCCTGGAATTGCGGCGATGCGCCCTTCGAGGCTCGGCTCCGCCGCGCACCCAGGGTGAGGGAGTTGTGGTCCTCCACGAAGATCGCATCATCCATGTCCACTCCCTTCACCGCGCCGGCGGTCAGCCCGGCCACGAACTGCCGCTGCAGCAGGAAGAACACCGCCACCACCGGGATCGAGATCAGCACCGAGCTCGCCATCAGCTCGCCATAGCGGATTCCGTACTGGCCGATGAAGTCGTTCATGCCGACCGGCAGCGTCCGCATGTCCTTGGTCGAGGTGAAGGACAGCGCGAACAGGAACTCCTGCCAGGTCACGATCAGCACGAACACGGCGGTGGCGACGATGCCCGGCTTGCACAGCGGCAGGATCACCGAGAAGAAGGTGCGGAACGGCCCGCAGCCGTCGACCGCCGCCGCCTCGTCGAGCTCGACCGGCAGCCGCGCCATGAAGCCGCGCAGCATCCAGATCGCCACCGGCAGCGTCACCGTGATGTAGGCGAGGATCAGCGAGGCGTAGGTGTTGAGGAGGTCGGCGCTCCTTCATCATCTTGTAGATCGGGATGATGATCGCGCTCGCCGGGAACATCTGCGCCGCGATCACCAGCGCCATCAGGAACAGGATCAGCCGCGTCTGGTTGCGGGTGAAGGTGTAGGCGGCGAGCAGCGCGAGGCTGACCACGATCGCCACCGTCGACAGCGACACGATGATCGAGTTCAGGAAGTAGACGCGGAACTCGGGCCGGAAGGCGGTGACGTAGTTCTCCAGCGTCGGGTTGTCCGGCCACAGCTTGCGCCGGGATGGCGAAGGGCTCGTCGCCGGGCTTCAGCGACACCGACACCATCCAGAAGAACGGGAGCAGGATGATCAGCGCCAGCGCCACCTGGCCGAGCATCAGCCACAGCCGCGCGTAGGGCGGACTGGCCGCTCATGCCCGTGCCGCCCTGCTGGCCGCGGCGCTGGAGGATGAAGTAGAGCGCGATCAGCACCGCCAGCACCAGGATCGAGAACGACGCCATAGGCCGCCGCCTCGCCGAAGCGGAACTGGCCGAAGCCGAGCTCGTAGATCTTGGTCGGGAAGATGTGCGTGGCGTTCTGCGGGCCGCCGCGGGTCAGCACCCAGATCATGTCGAAATAGTTGAAGGTGAGGATCGTGGTCAGCACGACGTTGATGACGATCACCTCGCGCATCGCCGGGATGACGACGCTGACCAGCCGCCGGACCGGGCCGGCGCCGTCGATGATCGCCGCCTCGATCTGCTCGCGGTCGACGTTCTGGAGCGCGGCGAGATAGACCACCGCCGAGAACGGGAAGCCCTTCCACACCGCGGCGACGATCGCCGCGCGCCATCGCGGTCGAGGATTCGGCGAGCCAGGCGACGCCCTGGTCGGCGAGGCCGATGCGGATCAGGAACGAATTGATGAGGCCGAGCTGCGGGTCGTACATGAAGCGCCACAGGATCGCGGCGACGACGCCGGGCAGGATCCAGGGCAGCAGCACCAGCGAGCGCATCAGGCCGCTGGTCGGCAGGCGCTGGTTGAGGAGCAGCGCCACGACGAAGCCGATGACGTTCTGGAGGAGGACGACGAACACCGTCCAGACGATCGAGTTGCGGACGATCTGGCCGAAGTCGCCGCTAGCCGAAGATCTGGCGGTAGAGCTTGAGGCCGACGAACTCGGGATTGGGGTTGATGAACGAGGTCGAGTAGAGGCTCTCGATCGCCGTCCCGATCATCGGGTAGTACATCAGCACCGCGACGAGGATCATCGCGGGCGCGAGGAAGACCCAGGCGAGCCAGCGGGTGCGGGTTTCCATCTCAGGCCTGGTTGCTGCCGGTCCTCAGCCCTCCGCGGGCGCGGCGAGCTCCTCAGGTGGCCGAGGGGGTTCGCGCATGTCCGCGCGCAGGTGGCAACGCATCGCCCATGGTGCGGATCTCTTCTGCCGCTTCCTGAGGTGCGGCGCCGCGGCGGGCCTCGAGGACGCATCGACGCCGATCAGCTGCTAGTTCAGCGCGTCGATCGCGGCGCAGGCCTTGGTCGCCGCTTCCTTCGGGTCCATGCCGGCGAAGACGTCCTGGGCGAGCGTCACCTCGATGTCGGAGACCTCGAGGTAGCGCGGCGAGAGCGGGCGCGGGGCGGCGTTGTTGAGCTGCTCCATGATCCGGTCCGGGCCCTTGCGGTTGGCCTTGAGGAAGGCGTCGGCGGCCTTGACGTTGGCCGGGATGAGGTCGACCACCTTGCCGTTGACGTCCTCGCGGGTGAGGAACTGGATGAACTTCCAGGCCGCCTCCTGGTGGGGCGAGTTGGCGTACATCACCAGGTTCCAGCCGCCATAGGTGCCGATCGGCGTCTTGCCCTCGGGCGCGGTGCCGTTGACGAAGTCCCAGTTGATCTTGGACTTCTGCAGCGTCGGCTGCTCGAGCGCCGGCCAGAACTCGATGGCGAGCGAGCCGTTGAGGAACAGTTCGCGCATGTCGCCGGAGGAGGCATTGGCCATGCCCGCCGGCGCATAGGGCGCGAGCGAGGCGAGATAGGCGAGCGCGCCGACCGACTCGGCGCTGGTCAGCCCGCACGAGCCGTCGTCGTTGAGCACCTTGCCGCCGTTCGAGAAGATGAACGAGTCCATCACCACCACGGTGTCCTCGCCCTTGTGGGCGAAGAGGCCGATGCCGAACTTGCCGTTGGCGGCGTCGGTCAGCTTCTCGCCGGCCGCCTTCAGGCCCTCGAAGGTGGCGATCGAGGCGGGGTCGACGCCGGCGGCCTTGAGCAGGTCGTCGTTGTAGAACGAGAACTGCCAGACATCGACGTTGAACGGGATGCCCCACAGCTTGCCGTCATAGTTGGCCGAGCCCCAGGCGCCGGGGAAGAAGGTGTCGGCGGTGATGCCGGCGCCCTTCGCCATGTCGTCGAGCGGCTCGATCGCGCCGGCCGCGGCGAAGGCCGCGACCCAGATCTGGTCGACGGTCGAGACGTCCGGCGCGTTGCCGCCCTGCACGGCGGTGAGCAGCCGCTGCTGGTACTCGGGATAGGGGATGGTCGTGACCTCGACCTTGATGCCGGGGTTCTCGGCCTCGAACGACTTCACCGCCTCCTGCTGGTATTGGCTGAGGCCGGATTCGGTCTGCTGGTTGTCCCAGAACTTCAGGACGATGTCCTCGGCATGGGCCGCGGCCGGCAGCATCAGGCCGATCGCGGTCGCGAGCATGAGTGACTTTTTCATCGGGTCTTCCTCCCGTTTGGTTTGCTTCAGGCGATGGCTTCCGGCCCGCGCATGGCATGGAGCCGCCCCGCCGGCCGGAAGGCCGGGCGCTCCTCGGTTCCCGTCTCCTCGTCGGCGATGGCGATGCCCGTGCCGGCCGACGCGAAGGCGAGACGGTCCGCTGGCAGCGAACCGGAATCGGTGATCAGCTCGTCGACGCGGTCGAGCGCGACGATGCGGTGGTTGGCGTCCTGGCCGACCAGCGAGTGATCGGCCATGACGTGGACGGCGCGCGAGGCGTGGACGAAGCGCCGCGCCGCGAGCGCCATGCGCTCGTCGCCCGCCGAGGGGCCGAAGCGGGCCGAGATGCCGTCGACGGCGAGGAAGGCCTTGTCGACCCGCAGCGTCTCGAACAGCGCGCCGAGGCTGGGGCCGACCAGGCAGCGCGCCTTGGCGTGGAGTTCGCCGCTGGTCAGGATGACCTTGAGGCCGGAGCGTCCGGCGAGCCGCTCGAGCACGTCGAGCGAGTTGGTGACGACGGTGATGTCGTTGGCGGCGCGGAGCTCCTCGGCGAGGAACAGCGACACCTCGCCGTGGTTGATCGAGGATGGTGTCGCCGGGCGCGACCTCCGCCGCCGCGGCGCGGGCGATGAGGCGGCGGATGGCGCGGATCTCGTGGGCGATGCCGGCCTGCGGGGCGGCGACCGCGAGCTCGAGGCCAAGCTCGTCGGCGCGGTGCTGCATCGCCTTCTGCATGTTGCGGTACCAGTCGTGCGCCGGGTAGTGCGGCACGAAGCCGATCCGCGCCGGCCGCCCGCGCCGCGTGCGGCACCGACCGGCGCGGTGCCGGCGGCAAGCCCGGGATGGCGCGCCGACGGGCGCGAAGCTCCAGCCGCCCTCGTCGCGGCGGTAGAAGTCGGGCAGCGTCTCGCGGGTGAGGATGGCGTGCGGGGTCTTCACCTCGGCCGGCATCGCGCCGCCGGCGAGCGCGCGCGGCGAGCACGTCGACCGCGCGCGAGCCGACCAGCTCGGGGAACAGCGCGCAGCAGGCGACCAGCCGGCCGCCGGAGAGCAGCGCGTCGAACAGCGCGCCGCCCTCGCCGCCGACCGAGAAGCCGGCGACGTCGGAGAGCCCGAGCCGCTCGGCCGCTTCGAGCGCGGCCAGGATCGAGTGGTCGTTGACGCCGAACAGGACGTTGATGTCGGGATGCGCCTGCAGCGCGTCGAGGCTGGCGCGGAGCGCGGCGTGGAAGATGCCGCGGCCGTCGACCCGCCAGTGGCGGACGTCGCCGTCGAAGGCCTCGCTGAAGCCGGCGAGGAAGCCGTCGCAGCGCGCCCGGGTGTTGGGCAGCGCCTCGAGCGAGACCACCAGGATCCGCGCCGTCTTGATCCGGCCGGCGAGGTGGCGCGCCGCCGCGATGCCGAGGTCGCGGCCGGCGGCGAGGTTGTCGGAGCCGAGATAGGTGCCGCCCGCCTGCGGTGCGGATTCGGCGAGGAACGGGATGCGCCGCCGCCGCGCCATCAGCCGCAGCGTCTCGGCGCCCTTGCCCTCGAGCGGCGGCAGGACGATCGCGTCGGTATCGTCGAGGGGAAGGCCGATGTCCTCGCCGGGCGCGCCGCGGCCGGCCGCGCCTGGCCCGCGCCGTCGAGCCGCGCGACGCCGCCATGGGTGCGGCGGAGCGCGCCCTCGGCCGGCAAGGCGCGTCACGTCGCGCCGGACGGTGACGTCCGACACCCGCCCGAGCCGCGCCGCAAGGTCGTGGATCGAGGCGACCCCGACCTCGTTCAGGATCGCGAGGATGCGCGCTTCACGCTCGCGCCTTGATCATTTTTGATCAGTTATTCCTCCCAAGACGACAGAACGCTAGTTCATGCGCCGTCATGGAGGCAATATCGAAACGCAATGTGATCGATATTGATCGCATTGCGTCGACCGGTGCGAAGCGGTGCGCGGGCCGCCTATATCCGCCAAAGGCAGGCCGGCGATGCCGAGGATCATGATACCGTCCGCTGCCCGCGCCGGACCGACCGGGCGGCCCATCCAGAGATCAGACAGCGGACTTTCGACCATGCCCAAGTCCCCCTACGACAACCTCCTCGCCGGCGTCCCGACCGACCTCTATATCGGCGGCGACATGGCGCCCCGCGTCGGACGGCGCGCGGCTCGACGTGACCGACCCGGCGACGGAGGCGACGATCGCCTCGGTCGCCTCGGCGAGCGTCGAGGATGCGATGGCGGCGGTCGAGGCGGCGGCTGCGGCCGGGCCGGGCTGGGCGGCGAGGAAGCCGCGCGAGCGCGGCGAGATCCTCCGCAAGGCGCACGAGATCATGCTCCGCGAGAGCCGAGCGGCTGGCCAGGCTGATGACGCTGGAGAACGGCAAGTCGCTGTCGGATTCGCGGGCCGAGGTCGCCTACGCCGCCGAGTTCTTCCGCTGGAACGCCGAGGAGGCGGTGCGCAATATCGGCCAGGTGTCGATGGCGCCGTCCTCCGGCGCCCGCATCGTCGTCCAGCACAAGCCGTGCCGGCGTCGCCGTGCTGGTCACGCCGTGGAACTTCCCCGCCGCGATGGCGACGCGCAAGATCGGCCCGGCGCTCGCCGCCGGCTGCACCGTCGTCCTCAAGCCGGCCTCGGAGACGCCGCTGACCGCGCTGGCCCTGGTGCCGATCCTCGAGGAGGCGGGCGTGCCGCCGGGCGTCGTCAACGTCATCCCCTCGCGCCGCTCGGGCGCGGTGGTCGGCGAGATGCTCAAGGACCTGCGCGTCCGCGTCATCTCCTTCACCGGCTCGACCGAGGTCGGGCGGAAGCTGATCGCCGCCGCCGCGGAGAACGTCGTCAAGCCGGTGATGGAGCTCGGCGGCAACGCCCCGTTCATCGTCTTCGACGACGCCGACCTCGATGCCGCGGTCGAGGGCGCGATGATCGCCAAGATGCGCAACATGGGCGAGGCCTGCACCTCCGCCAACCGCTTCTACGTCCACGAGGCGGTGCACGACGCCTTCGTCGAGAAGTTCGCCGCGCGGATGAAGGCGCTCAAGCTCGGCAACGGCCTCGAGGACGGCATCGCGGTCGGCCCGCTGGTCAATGCCGAGACCCGCGACAAGGTCACCGACCTCGTCGACGACGCGGTGGCGAAGGGCGCGACGGTCGTCACCGGCGGCAAGGCGGCCGACGGCGCCGGCTACTTCTTCCCCGCCACCGTCCTCACCGGCGTCCCCGACGACGCCCGGCTGCTCCGCGAGGAGATCTTCGGCCCGGTCGCGCCGATCCAGACCTTCCGCGACGAGGACGAGGTCGTCGCCAAGCGCCAACGCCACCGAGTACGGCCTCGTCGCCTATCTCTTCACCCGCGACCTGTCGCGCGGCCTCCGCGTCTCGGAGCGGCTCGAGTTCGGCATGGTCGGCCTCAACCGCGGCATCGTCTCCGACCCCGCGGCGCCGTTCGGCGGCATGAAGCAGAGCGGCCTCGGCCGCGAGGGCGGCCACGAGGGGCTGATGGAGTTCCTCGAGACGCAGTACGTCTCGGTCACCTGGTAGGCGGTGCGACGGGCGGGCCGGGAGCGGGGCGAGACGCCGGCGCGAGGCGATGCCGTCTGTGGCCAAGGCTGGCGAGCCGCACAACCCCCTCCCGAAATGCCTCCGGCATTTCGACCTCCCCTCAAGGGGGAGGTTGGCCCGGCCGCATTGCTGGCCCGGAGCGTCGCGGGTGATCTGCACACGGATCTTTCGCCCTCTTCGCCGTGAAGACTCATGGGACACGCCCTCAACCTCCCCCTTGAGGGGAGGTCGAACGCGCTTGCGCGTTCGGAAAGGTGTCGGCCGCGAGTTTCTCGGCCTCGCCGAAAGTCCATTGCGGAGGCCAGGGCTGGGCCGCACAACCCCCCTCCCGAAATGCCTCCGGCATTTCCCACCTCCCCTCAGGGGGGAGGTTGGCCCGGCCGCATTGCTGGCCCGCGGGGTCACACACGCACCTTTCGTCCCGCTCCTCTCCGTGAAGACTCAGGGAACACGCCCTCAACCTCCCCCTTGAGGGGAGGTCGAACGCGCTCGCGCGTTCGGGAGGGGGTCCTCTTGCCTTCGCGGAAACCACCTCGCGGAAAAGGATCGCCCTGGCCGCCTCGCAAAGCCCCCAAAAAAATCTCCCCAACTTTATCCCCCTCCGAATCCCGGCGCGTATCCTCCGCTCATCCCTGCTCGCGGGGGGCGCCGTCCGGAGGCGGTCCATCGGTGGAGCAGGGAGCGGCGCTTCACGCATGCTTCGCAGGCATCCGTGGGGAAGCCCGGGTGAGGACCGCCGTCACTACGGACGGCCGCCTAGAAGGCTAACACCGGCTCTTGCGGGTGCCGGCGATGAGCGCCGAGCCCGGGAGCTCAAAATCGCCGCGGCGGGCGCTGTCGAAGCGCCTTCCTTCGGACTACCCGACCGGCGTTACGAACGCGCCCGCCACCCCCCGGCTTTACGCCGGGCTCGACCATGAAAGGCCCATGACCCCGGCCGCAGGAACGCGGCGCGGGAGCGGGAAACCATGCCCGCTCCACGCTGGTTGACCCCATCGCCGGCGTGACTATGATCCGCGCGCCTTCGTGCCCCTGTGGCGGAATTGGTAGACGCGGCAAACTCAAAATCTGTTGCCCGCGAGGGCGTGCTGGTTCGAGCCCGGCCAGGGGCACCAAAGGTCCCGCGACGCCCCGACCACCGGGCGGCGCGGGATGAGCGTTGCGGCACGCCGTCCGCGGCATTACCTCCCTGCTCACCCGACCGAACGCGACGAGGCCTTCGCAATGACCGCTGCCGGCAATCCGCTGCTCGAGACCTGGACCACGCCCTTCGGCGCGCCGCCCTTCGCCGCATCCGGCCGGAGCATTTCCGCCCGGCCTTCGAGGCGGCGATGGCCGGGCAGAAGGCGGCGGTCGGCGCGATCGCCGCCGATCCCGCGCCGCCACCTTCGACAACACCATCGACGCGCTGGAGCGCAGCGGCCTGCCGCTCGACCGGGTCGGCGGCGGTGTTCTTCAACCTTGCCGGCGCCAACACCAACGACGCGCTCCAGGCGATCGAGCGCGATGTCGCGCCGCTGCTCTCGCGCCATTCCGACGAGATCTTCCTCGACGACGCCCTGTTCGCCCGCATCGACGCGCTGTGGGAGCGCCCGCGACACGCTCGGCCTCGATGCCGAGCAGGCGCGCGTGCTGGAGCGCTATCACACCATCTTCGTGCGCGTCCGGCGCCGGGCTCGACGCGGCCGGCAAGACGCGCCTCGCCGCGATCACCGAGCGGCTCGCGACGCTCGGCACGCAGTTCGGCCAGAACGTGCTCGCCGACGAGAAGGCCTGGATGCTGGTGCTCGAGGGCGACGACGATCTCGCCGGCCTGCCCGACTTCGCGCGCGCCGCCGCGGCCGAGGCGGCCGAGGATCGCGGCCTCGCCGGCAAGTATGTCGATCACCCTCGCCCGCTCCTCGATCGAGCCGTTCCTGCAGTTTCTCGACCCGCCGCGACCTGCGCGAGAAGGCCTTCGAGGCCTGGACCGCGCGCGGCGAGAACGGCGGCGAGACCGACAACCGCGCGCATCATCGCCGAGATCGTCCGGCTGCGCGCCGAGCGCGGCGCAGGCTGCTCGGCTATCCGACCTTCGCCCATTTCCGCCTCGACGACCCGATGGCGAAGACGCCGGAGGCGGTGCGCGGCGCTGCTCGACGACGGTCTGGGCGCCGGCGCGCGCGCGGGCGCACGCGCGAGCGCGGCCGACCTCGCAGGCGCTGATCGCCGAGGAAGGCGGCAACTTCGACCTCGCCGCCTGGGACTGGCGCTACTACGCCGAGAAGCTGCGCAAGCGCCGACTTCGATCTCGACGAGGCGAGCTGAAGCCCTATCTCCAGCTCGACAAGATGATCGAGGCCGCCTTCGACACCGCCGGCCGGCTGTTCGGCCTGAGCTTCACCGAGCGTCACGACGTGCCGGTCTATCATCCCGATGTCCGCGTCTGGGAGGTGACGCGACAGCGACGGCGCGCTCGTCGGCGCTGTTCCTCGGCGACTATTTCGCCCGCGCCCTCGAAGCGCAGCGGCGCCTGGATGAGCGGCTTCCGCGGCCAGGAGAGGCTCGACGGCGACATCCGGCCGATCATCGTCAACGTGATGAACTTCTCCAAGGCCGCCGAAGGGCAAGCCGGCGCTGCTCTCCTTCGACGATGCGCGCACCCTGTTCCACGAATTCGGCCACGCGCTGCACGGCCTGCTGTCCGACGTCACCTATCCGCTCGCTCGCCGGCACCGGCGTCGCGCCGACTTCGTCGAGTTCCCCTCGCAGCTCTACGAGCACTGGCTGGAGCGGCCGGAGATCCTGAGCCGCTTCGCCCTCCACGCCGAGACCGGCGAGCCGATGCCGGAGGCGCTGCTCGAGCGGGTGCTCGCAGCGCGCACCTTCAACCAGGGCTTCGCCACCGTCGAATACGTCGCCTCGGCGCTGGTCGACCTCGAGCTGCACCTGGCCGGCGACGCGGACGAGCTCGACGTCGTCGCCTTCGAGGCAGGCGGTGCTGGACCGAGATCGGCATGCCGGCGGCGATGGCGATGCGCCACCGCACGCCGCATTTCCCGCATGTCTTCTCCGGCGACGGCTATGCCGCGGGCTATTACAGCTATCTCTGGTCGGAGGTGCTGGACGCCGACGGCTTCGGCGCCTTCGAGGAGGCCGGCGACATCTTCGAGCCGGACGACGGCGCAGCGGCTGCGCGACTACGTCTATTCTGCCGGCAACTGCGCGATCCGGACGAGCCTATCGCGCTTCCGCGGCCGCGATGCCGACGCCGGAGGCGCTGCTCAGGAAGCGCGGCCTCGCCGAGGCGGCGTAGAGACCTACTCCTGCGGCAGGGTGCGGGTGCAGGTCTGCAGCGCGGTCAGCACCCAGCCGATCTGGTCGAGCGAGAAGGCGAGGGCGAGCTTCGGGTCGTCCTTGAGCTTTGCCGACAGCGACTTCGCCTTCTGCAGCCGCCCCCACAGCTCGACGCTGTCGTCGGAGGCGAGCATGTATTCCATCACCGGGGTGGCGGCGAGGGTCAGCATGGCGCCGGCCGCCGAAGCCGAGCACCAGCGCATGGTCCGTCGTCGGATCGAACGCGCCCGGCCAGAAGAAGACGTCGACGCTGATCCGGTCGCCCGGCCGCACCGTGATCTGGAGGCCGTTATACGGCGCGTAGTTGAAGTCCTCGGGCGGCCGGTTGACCGCGCGGCAGGCGGTCGCGGAAATTGCTCACCGTCCAGTGCCCGCGTTCGGCATAGAAGAAGCCGGGGGCATCGTCGGCAAGGGCCGGCGAGGACTGCGAGCACGACAGGAAAGCGCAACGAACACCCTTACCATCGGACTGTCCTTTCGCCGGCTCGGGACGTGCCTATCGTCGCACGCCGCCGGCGATCCGGTCCATCGCCCGGGTCGGCAGGATGCGCTTGAGGAAGGCCGCCTACCTGGTCGGCGTCGTCACCCGGTAGCGGGCCTTCGGCCGCCGGCTCTCGACCGCCTTGATCAGCGCCGCGAGTCACCGCCTCCGGGCCCTTGCGGAAACGCTCGTGCGACCGCCGCCCGCCCGCTGGCCGCGACCTCCCGCTCATAGGCGGCGCGGTGGACCGAGCCGCCGATGTCGATCGCCTCGCCGTGTGGCGAACGGCGGTCGTCCCGAAAGCGGCTCGCGATCGGCCCCGGCTCGATGATGACGACGTCGATGCCGGCGCCGCCCAGTTCCAGCCGAAGCGTGTCGGCATAGCCCTCGACCGCGAACTTCGAGGCGACATAGGCGCCGCGGAAGGGCGCGGCGACGAAGCCGAGCACCGAGGCGTTGAAGACGATCCGGCCGTGTCCCGGCGCCGCATCACCGGGACACGCGCCGGGTGAGGTCGTGCCAGCCGAAAGGTTGGCCTCGAACTGGGCCCTGAGCAGCGCGGTGTCGAGATCCTCGAGCGCCCCGGGCTGGGCGTAGGCGCCGTTGTTGAACAGCGCGTCGAGGCGGCCGCCGGTAGCGGCAAGGACGAAGGCGAGGCGGCGGCCGATGCTGTCGGCGTCGGCATAGTCCAGCTGACCGCCTCGAGGCCGCCCCGCGAGCCGCGCGAGGTCGGCTCGCCCTGCGGGCGGTGGCGAAGACCCGCCAGCCGCGGGCCTTCAAGTCTGGGCCGCATCATGGCCGATCCCGGAGGAGCAGCCGGTGATCAGGATCGTCCGCCCGGCCTCTGCCCGGCGGCATCGGCATGTGCGACTGTCCGCTCGTCATGATCCCCCTGGCACCCTCTCCCCGGGCATGATACGCGGCGGCGCCGAAATCGGCGGGGAGCGTGCGGCGAGCGAACATGTCTTTCTTCCGGCGGGCCAAGCGCATTCTCGGCGACGCGCGTCGGCCATCTCAATGACGACGACGGCTGGGCGATGGCGAGCCACGTGGCGCTGTCGGCGCTGATGGCGGTCTTCCCGTTCCTCATCTTCGTCGCGGCCCTCGCCGGCTTCATCGGCGAGGCCGACCTCGCCGACCGGGTCGCCGCGCTCCTCTTCGACACCTGGCCGAAGGAGGTGGCCGAGCCGATCGCCAACGACGTCCAGAACGTCCTCCCGCAGCCCCACAGCGGCCTGCTCACGGTATCGGTGGCGATCACCATCTACCTCGCCTCGAACGGCGTCGAGGCGGTGCGCACCGCCCTCAACCGCGCCTATCGCGTCAGCGAAAGCCGTTCGTTCTTCTTCCTGCCGGCCGCAGAGCCTCCTCTTCGTCGTGCTCGGGGCGGTGGCGAGCCTGGTGTTCGCCTTCCTCGGCGTGCTCGGCCCGATGATCTTCGACTGGATCGCCCGCAAGTCCCGGAGATCCCGCCGTTCCAGACCGACGTTCGAGGTCGCCCGCTTCATCGTCACCGGCGTGATGCTGGCGCGGTCTGGTCTCCGCCCACCTCTGGCTGCCTGCCGGCGGCCGCCGGCGATTAGCCTGTGGCCGGGTATCATCGTCACCCTGATGCTGTGGCTGGTCGCCGCCTGGATCTTCGGCTACTACCTCCAGCGCTTCGCCGACTACGCTGCCTATTATGCCGGCCTCGCCAGCGTCGTCACCGCGATCTTCTTCATGTATCTCGTCGCCCTCATCATGATCTTCGGGGCGGAGTTCAACGCGGCGCTGGCGCGGACGGCGCGAGGCCCTAGATGGAAACGGCGGGCATCCCGGTCGTGTCGATCGTCCTCGCCGGTCTTCGGGTCATCGATATCGCCGCTCGGTCTACGGCCTTGTCGCCCTCGGCTATGGTCTGGCATGGGCGGCGTCCGGCGCGGAAGTCGGCGAGGCGCTGTCCGAGTTCGTCTTCGTCATCGCCATCCCGGTGCTGGTTTTCCGCACGCTCGCCAGCGCCGAGTTCGGCGGCGCCTCGCCATGGGGCATGTGGATCGCCTTCTTCTCGGCGTCTTCGCCGTGATGTGGGTGCTCGGCAGCTGGACCATCCGGCGCCTTTTCGGCCGCGATGCCCGGGCGGCGTGGTCGCCGGCATCTCGACCGCCTACGGCAACACCGTGCTGGTCGGCATTCCCGCTGTCGCTCGCCGCCTACGGCGACGCCGGCGCGGTGGCGATGGCCCTCATCATCGCCTCCACCTGCCGGTGATGATGACCGCGAGCGCCTTCCTGATCGTCCGGGCCGAGCGGCTCGACAGGTCGGCATGCCGAGCATCGGCGCCCGGCCGATGGCGCTGGCGGCCTCGGCCAGCCTCGCCCGCAACCCGCTCATCCTCGCGCTCGGCCTCGGCGCGCTGTGGCAGGCTCCTCGGCGTGCCGCTCGACGGCCTGCCGGAGCATGGTCGACCGCATCGCCGATGTCGCCGCGACCCTTGCCCTCTTTGCCATGGGCATGAGCCTCCGCAACTACGGCATCCGCGGCAACGTCGGCGCCGGGCTGGTGCTTGCGGCGCTGAAACTCGTCGTGATGCCGGCTCTGGTCTGCTGACTGCCCGCTATCCCGTGCCGATGCCGCCGGTCTGGGCCAAGGTCGCCGTGGTGGCGGCCGCCTGCCCGACCGGCGTCAACGCCTACGTCGTCGCCGCCCGCTTCCGCACCGGCGAGGCGTTGGCCTCGAACGCCATCACCATCTCGACCGGACTTGCGGTGTTGGCGAGCACGCTGTGGATGACGATCATCGAACTGGTCTAGGGAAGCAAAAGGGCCGGCGCGAACGGTCGGGAGACGAGGGACGGGGCAATGCACTGGCAGGACATGACGTGGCCGGAGATCGGCGCGCTCGACCGCGACCGGACGGTGCTCATCCTGCCGATCGGCTCGGTGGAGCAGCACGGCAACCACATGCCGGTGGGCACCGATACCTAGCTCGCCATCGGCGTCGCGAGCCGCAGCGGCGCTCGAGGGCCGCGAGGTCGTGGTGATGCCGCTCGCCCTGGTACGGGTTCTCGGCCCACCACATGCGCTTTCCCGGGCTCGGTCACGCTGCGCGCCGAAACGCTGATGGCGGTCGGCGACATCGTCGCAGCGTGGTGAAGCACGGCTTCCGCCGCATCCTCATCGTCAACGGCCATGGCGGCAATGGCGGCGTCATCGACCTGCTGGCCTCGACCCTCGGCCACCGCCACTACGGCGCGGCGCGCATCGCCGCCTCACCTATTTCACGCTGGCCCGCGACGCGATCGCGGCGAGCGCGCGAAGTCGCCCGGCGGCATGGGACATGCCTGCGAATTCGAGACCGCGATGATGCAGCACGTCGACCCCGACCTCGTCCACAGGAGCGGGCCGTCTCCACTATCCCGACCCGGCACGCCGTACCTCACCACCGACCTCTTGCGGGCAGCGCGGTGCGCGTCTATCACGACTTCGCCGATCTCTCGCCGAGCGGCACGCTCGGCGATCCCGGCCTCGCCACCGCGCGAGACGGGCGAACGGTTCTTCGCGAGGTCGCGCCGAGGCGCTGGCGCGCCTTCGTCGACGGACTTCCCCGGCTGGACGATACCGCGAGGCACGACATGAAAGACCCTCCGGGTCGGCGTCATCGGGCTCGGCTTTTTCGGCGCGCGCCATGCGCGCGTCTATCACCGCCTCGCCTGCCGAGCTCGTCGCCGTCTGCGATCGCGACGCGGCGCGCGCAGCGAGGTCGCCGGCACCGGTGCCGAGGCCTTCGCCGACTTTCGCGCGCTGCTCGCCCGCCCCGACATCGACGCGGTGAGCATCTGCCTGCCCGACCGCCTGCACACCGACGCTGCCATCGCGGCGGCCGAGGCGGGCAAGGCGATCCTGCTCGAAAAGCCGTTTGCCCACGCCGCGGGGGTGCCCGCAGATCGTCGACGCGGTCGAGCGCAACGGCGTGCGGCTGATGGTCGGCCACATCCTCCGCTTCGACCCCCGCTACGTGCAGGTCTACGAGGCTCGCGACCCGGCGAGGCTCGGCGAGCCGATCCACCTCCGCGCCAAGCGCAACGGGACGCGCCACGGCGCGGCGGCTCGGCGGCAATTCCTCGATCCTGTTCTACATGGGCGTCCACGACGTCGACGCGATGCAGTGGATCGCCCGCTCGCGCATCGCCCGGGTCTATGCGCAGAAGAGCGAGGCGCCTCGGCACCGGCAACGAGGATGCGCTCTACGCCGTGCTCAATTTCGAGAACGGCGCCATCGGCAGCCTCGACTATTCCTGGGCCTGGCCGGACGGCCTGATGAACGGCTTCCGCGCGGCGTTCGAGATCGTCGGCACGCGCTCGGCCGCCTTGCTCGACTGCAGCGACCAGGGCCTCTACAGTCGCCGACGACCGCGACGATCGGCGGCGACACCCATCTCTGGCCGGAGATCAACGGCCGCATCGCCGGCGGCCTCGGCGACGAGATCGATCACTTCGTCAGCGCGACGCTGGCCGGCGCGCCCTACCTCCAGCACTACCGGGAGGCGTTCGACGCGATTCCGGTGCTCGACGCGCTCGCGGAATCCGCCGCGGACCGGGCTGCCGGTCGACGTCCGCCGCTAGCGGCACCGGGAGCCGCTTCACAAAACTTTACGTCGCGGAGAAGCGGGGGAAACGTCGCTCGCCCATCTTGCCGTCTCGGGCCGAGGGGCCGAAGGCAAGGAGAGAACCATGACAAGCATCGATACCACACTCGGCGCCGGCGAGACCCGGCAATGGATCGCACTCGGCCGGATCGGCGGCGCGATCGCCGCGCTACTCATGGCCGGGATCGTCGGCCTCATGCTCGCCGGCAGCGCCTCCGCCGGCTGGATGGGCGGTCCCGGTGGACCGGGCTTCGGCCCGCGCGGGATGATGATGGACGGGCCGCTCGACCCCGCCGAGGTCAAGGCGCGCGTCGAGCGCATGGTCGCCCACGTCGCCATCGAGGTCGACGCCACGGAGGAGCAGAAGCAGAAGCTCACCGCGATCTTCGTGTCGGCCGCCAACGACCTCATGCCGATCCGCGCCGAGATACTCGAGACCCGCCAGGCCGGCGAACTGATCGGCCTTCTCACCGCACCGACCGTCGACCGCACCGCGATCGAGGCGTTCAGGGCCGAGAAGATGGATCTCGCCGACGTCGCCACCCGCCGCATCACCCAGGCGCTCGGCGAGGCGGCGGAGGTGCTCACCCCCGAGCAGCGCGTCGCGCTCGGCGAACGGCTCCAGTTCCTGATGCGGTTTGGGCCGGGCTTCCATCGCGGCTAGACTGCGGTCCGTGACCGCGCGCGTCCTCCTGATCGAGGACGACAGCCGCCTCGCCGGGATGGTCCAGGCCTATCTCGGCGAGGCGGGCTTCGCTGTCGTGCGCGCCGCCGACGGCCGGAGCGGCATCGACCGCCACCGCGAGGGCGGCTTCGACCGTCCTCCTCGACCTCATGCTGCCCGACATCGACGGGCTGGAGGTCTGCCGGGCCATCCGCGGCCGCGAGGACACGCCGATCCTGATGCTGACCGCGCGCGGCGACGCCATGGACCGCGTCGTCGGCCTCGAGATGGGGGCCGACGACTACCTGCCGAAGCCGTTCGAGCCGCGCGAGCTGCTGGCGCGGATGCGCGCCATCCTTCGCCGCGGGCGGGGCGCCGAGAAGGCGCGAGATCCTGCGCTTCGGCCGGCTCGAGATCGACCTCGATGCCGCGAGGCGCCGGCTCGACGGCAGCGCCCTCGACCTCACCGGCTACCAGTTCGCGCTGCTCCTCGAGCTCGCCCGCCATCCCGGCCGGGTGATGTCGCGCGAGGCGATCATGGACCTCGTCAAGAGCGAGCGGCTCGAGGCATTCGACCGCTCGATCGACGTGCATGTCTCGCGCATCCGCCAGGCGATCGAGGACGATCCGAAGAAGCCGCGCCGGATCATCACCGTGCGCGGCGCCGGCTACGTCTTCGCCAGGTCGCAGGACTGATGGCCCGGCGATGAAGCGCCTCTACCGCAAGATCTACCTCACCATCCTCGGCAGCCTGGTGCTCGTCGTGCGTGCTCGCGGGGCTGGTCTGGCGTTCGCGGCCAGCGGCCGCCGATGGCGGAGGCGCTCGACCTGGCCGGAGAGCTGGTCGCGGCCGCATTGCCGCCGCCGGATGCGCCGCCGGCCGACGCAGCAGGCGGCGCTCGACGATCTCGCCGCCCGGCTCGGCACCGACCTGGCGCTGTTCGACCGCGGCCCGGCCGCTCGTCGCCTCGTCGGGCGACCCGCTTGCCGCGCCCTCCGGCGACGGCGACGGCGGCTGGAGCTACGGGCGCGGCGGCCCGGTATGGACGCGTGCCGCTGCCCGATGGGCGCTGGCTGGTCGCGCGGCGTGCCGGATCTCCGGCGCAGCCCGCTGCTCACCCTCATCGCTCTTCCTCGGCGTCGTGGCGCTCGCCGTCGGGCTATCGGCCTTGCCGGTCGCCCGCGGCCTGACCCGCCGGCTCGAGCGGCTGCAGGCAGGCGTCGAGACGCTCGGCGCCGGCGACCTCGCCGCCCGCGTCGAGGTCGAGGGCCGGGACGAGGTCGCCGGGCTCGCGGAAAGCTTCAACCGCGCCGCCGCCCGCATCGAGGAGCTGGTCGGCGCGCACCGCATGCTGCTCGCCAACGCCTCGCACGAGTTGCGCACGCCGCTGTCGCGCATCCGCCTGGGCATCGACCTGCTGGAACGCAATCCCGATGCGGGGCTAGGGCCGAGCTGCGCGCCGATATCGCCGAACTCGACCGGCTCATCGACGAGATCCTGCTGGCGAGCCGGCTCGACGCCGGGCCGACGCTCGGCGCGGTCGAGCCGGTCGAACTGCTGGCGCTCGCCGCGGAGGAATGCGCCCGCTACGACGATGTGCGTCCTCGACGGCGACGCGGCGACGATCGAGGGCGATCCGCGGCTGCTGCGCCGCCTCGTCCGCAACCTGCTCGAGAACGCGGCGCGGCACGGCCGGCCGCCCGTCCAGCGTGACGATCCGGGCCATGCCGGACGGCGCATTCCTGCGGGTGGAGGACGCCGGCGCCGGCAATCCCGGCCGCCGATCGCGACCGGGTCTTCACGCCGTTCTACCGCATCGCCGGCGACGAGCAGGGCGCCGGCCTCGGCCTGTCGCTGGTCAGGCAGATCGCCCGGCTCCATGGCGGCGACGCGGTGGTCGCCGACGATGCCGCCTCGGGGCGCCCGGGCTTCGAGATCCGGCTGCCGGGCCGCCCCTGAGGGCTGCCGCTACGAAAGCAACTCGCGGCACTTCGGGCAGCGCACCTTCTTGCCCGGCGCCATGCCGATAATGCCGGTGTGGCCGCAGGTCTTGCAGGTGAAGGTCGTGGCCTCGACGGCCGGCATTTCCTTGATCGCACCGCCACGGGCGAGGAAGGCCGCCACCATGTCCTCGGCATCCGAGCGCTTGTCGGCCTTGCTCGGCTGGTCTTTCCTGGGAACGGGTCGTCGGAAGGTCATTGCTGCGCCGCCTTTTTGGGACTGGGATCGGATCGCCCCTTAGCACGATCCCGCGGCGGTATCACGGCGCCGGCGACATGAAATCCACAAGCATGCCGTGCCGGTCGCGGCGACGGTCCGCCTCTCGCGCAGATGACGGGTTGACGCCGCCGGCTTCCGGTGGTGGTGGAAGGTCGGCCGCTGGTTGGGGCTGCGTCGGGTCGAGGGAGGAAGTTCATGCTCGGGTGGTTGAAGCGCGCGGTGCTCGCGGCCATGGCGATCATCGCCGTTCCGGCGACGGCGGCCTGGGCGATCGATCGGCCTCCTGCCGGGCGGTTCGCCTCGGCGCGGTCAACTGGACTGATGTCACCGCCACCACCGCGGTCGTCTCGCGCATCCTCGAGGGCCTGGGCTATCAGCCGGACACGCGCGTGCTGTCCGTGCCGGAGATCTACATGGCGCTCGACAATCGCGAGCTCGATGTCTTCCTCGGCAACTGGATGCCGACCATGGAGGCCGATCATGCGGCCCTATCGCCAACGACGGATCCGTCGAGGTGATCGAGGCGCCGAACCTGATCGGGGCCAAATACACGCTCGCGGTCCCGACCTATCTCTTCGAGGCCGGGCTGCAGACGTTCGGCGACATCGCAGCGTTCTCGCGACGCGCTCGGCGGCAAGATCTACGGCCTCGAACCCGGCAACGACGGCAACCGGCTGATCCAGGGCATGATCGAAGCGACACGTTCGGCCTCCGCGGCTTCGATCTCGTCGAGACCAGCGAGCAGGGCATGCTGGACGCGCTGCGCGCGCCGAGAACCGGCGTGAGCCGATCGTCTTCCTCGGCTGGGAGCCGCACCCGATGAACGCCACCTACAGCATCCGCTACCTGGCCGGCGGCGACGAGGTCTTCGGCCCGAATTTCGGCGGTGCCAACGTCTTCACCAATGTCCGCGCCGGCTATCTCGACAGCTGCCCGAATGTCGGCACGTTGCTCTCCAATCTCCGCTTCACTCTGCAGATGGAGAACGCGCTGATGGCCGCGATCCTCAATCGCGGCGCCGATCCCGCCGCGGCGGCGGCGGCCTGGCTGCGCGAATCCCCGCATCTGGCAGGGATGGCTGAAGGGCGTGACCGCGATCGACGGCGCGCCCGGCGACGAGGCGGTGCGGCGGAGCCTCGGGCTCTGAACCCGGCCGGCCAGGCGGTCAGGGCAGGCGGGCCAGCCGTTCGGTCAGGAGCCTGTAGAAGCCCTCGTCGTCGGCGCTGCGGAGGTAGAGCACGTTCCTCGGCCGGTCGGTGATCTGCCAGTAGTCGGCGACGGTCATGCCGAGGGTCAGCTCGCTCGCGGTCTCGACCGTGACGTTGATCTTCCGTCCCTCGAACAGCTCGGGCTTGAGCAGCCAGGCGATGACGCAGGGGTCGTGCAGCGGGCGCGCCTTCGCTGCCGTACTTCTCGAGGTCGAAATGCTGGGAGAAGCTGATCATGTCCGCCACCGCCTGGCCGGCCTTGTTGCCGATGGCGGCGAACGCCTCGATGCGGTGGGCGAAGCTGAGCACGCCGTGGGTCACGTCGAGCGGGATCATGGTGATCGGCACGCCGCTCCGCAGCACGACGTCGGCGGCCTCGGGATCGACATAGACGTTGAACTCGGCAGCCGGGGTGATGTTGCCGACCTCGAAATAGGCGCCCGCCATCATCACGATCTCGCGGATCCGCGGCGCGATGTCGGGAGCCTTGACCAGCGCCATGCCGACGTTGGTGAGCGGCCCGAGGGTGCAGAGCGTGACCGTTCCCGGCTGCTCGCTGCGCAGCGTGTCGATGATGTAGTCGACGCCGTGCTGCGCCTCGAGCGTCTTCTTCGGCTCCGGCAGGTCGGGGCCGTCGAGCCCGGTCGGCCCGTGGACATGCTCGGCGGTGACCAGCACCCGGCGCATCGGCCGCTCGCAGCCGGCATAGACCGGCACCTCCGTGCGGCCGGAGAGCTCGACCACCTTCAGCGCATTCCGGGCATTCTGGGCGAGGCCGACATTGCCGCCGACCGCGACGATGCCGAGGACGTCGAGCTCCTCCGGCGAGGCCAGGGCGAGGAGGATCGCGATGGCGTCGTCCTGGCCGGGGTCGGTGTCGATGATGATCTTGCGCGTCATGGCTGCCCTCGATCCCCGGCCGCCGCCGAGGCGGCCGATGTCGGCGGCGATCCTAGTCGATTTCGACGGCGACGATATCCCCGTCGACGTTCTCCTGGCCCTCGCTGACATGGACCGCGGCGATGGTTCCGGCCACCGGCGCCTCATGCGGGAACTCCATCTTCATCACCTCCATGATGAAGAGCACGTCGCCTTCCTTCACCGTGTCGCCGGGCTTCACCAGCACCTTCCAGATGTTGCCGGGCGACTGCGTCTTTACCTGTTCTGCCATGGTCTCTCTCCGGATCGGACGGCGCCGGCTCAGGCCGGCGCGAGCAGGTCCTGCTTGTGGGTGTCGAGGAAGTTCGTGAACGTCCGGCCGCCGACGAAGGCGGGATGGTCGAGCACGGCGCGGAGCAGCGCAAGGTTGGTGGATGGTCCCTCGATCGCCGTTTCCCGCAGCATCGCCCGTCCCCGCGCCATCGCCGCGTCGCGGTCCTCGCCGTGGACGATCAGCTTGGCGATCAGCGGGTCGTAGTGGGGCGTGATCTCGTCGCCTTCCTCGAACCCGGTATCGACGCGGATGCCGCGCGCCGCTCCGGAAACCGCACGCGGGCGAGCCTGCCCGGCGAGGGCATGAAGTTCTTCGCCGGATTCTCGGCATAGACGCGGAGCTCGATGGCGTGGCCGCCGGCGCTGACGCTGTCCTGGCCGAAGCCCGGGAAGCCGTCGCCGCCGGCGAGGCGGAGCTGCATCTGCACGAGGTCGAGACCGGTGATCATCTCGGTCACCGCGTGCTCGACCTGGATGCGGGTGTTCATCTCGAGGAAGTAGAACGCCCCGGTGTCGTCGTCGAAGATGAACTCGACGGTGCCGGCGCCGGCATAGTTCTGGCTCTCGGCCAGCGCCACCGCCGCCGCGGTCATGCTGGCGCGGGTCGCCGCGTCGAGGGCCGGCGATGGCGCCTCCTCGATCACCTTCTGGAAGCGGCGCTGGATCGAGCATTCGCGCTCGTAGAGATGGACCGCGCGGCCGTCGCCGAAGCCGAAGACCTGCACCTCGATGTGCCGGGCCGTCGGACACCAAGCGCTCGAGATAGACCGTGCCGTCGCCGAAGGCGCGCGCGGCCATGCCGCTGGGTCGCCTCGACCACGCCGGCGAGGTCCTCGGGCCGGTCGACCCGGCGCATGCCGATGCCGCCGCCGCCGCCCGCGGCCTTGACCAGGAGCGGAAAGCCGGTCGGCGGCGCCGTGGGCGGCGAGCGTCGTCGGCGCTCGCCTCGGCGAAGCGCGGGCTGCCCGGCAGCACCGGCACGCCGGCCTCGGCGGCGATGGCGCGGGCGCTGCCCTTGTCGCCCATCGCGGCGATGGTTTCGGGCGCCGGCCCGACCCAGGTCAGGCCGGCATCGCGCACCGCCGCGGCGAAGGCGGCATTCTCGGAGAGCAGCCCGTAGCCGGGATGAACCGCGTCGGCGCCGCGTCGCGCGCGCGGCCTCGAGCACGGCCTCGACGTCGAGATAGCTCCGGTCGACCCGCGCGGGCCGACATGGATGGCGCGGCGTCGGCGAGCCGGACGTGCCGCGCCGTGCGGTCGGCCTCGGAATAGATCGCGACCGCCTCCAGGCCGAGGGCGTGGCAGGCGGCGATGACGCGGCAGGCGATCTCGCCGCGATTGGCGATCAGGATACGCTTCACCGGACGGGACCCGCTGCTTTGACGAAAATCACTTCTGGCGGTTCGCGAGGTAGTCCTTCACGTCGAAGGTCTCGTCGGTGATCCGGTACTTGTAGGTGCCGGCCTGGGCCGCATCCCAGATGTCGTCGTACTCGAGCGCATTGACGTTGAAGTAGCGCAGGCGGTCGCCGGCCTGGAGGAGAACGCCGTCCTCCGGAAAGACCGCGGGAGTCTTCGAACTCGGGCTCGTAGATGTTCACGGCGAGCCGGCCGATGAGCTGGTATCCGCCCGGGCTCGCGACCGGATAGGCGCCGGTGGAGAACCCGGCGAGCGCCACCAGCCGCGCCGAGGTGTAGCTCCGCGGCGTCCGGTATTTCGGCGCCTTCAGCCACTTGCTGGGTCGAGCGGCAGCGAGAAGTAGCAGCCCGGCGTGAAGCCGACGCAGACGATCCAGTAGTCGGTACCGGTGTGCCGGGCGATCACCTCGTCGACCGTGATGCCGTTGCACTCGGCGACGAAGTCGATGTTCTTCTGGACGTTGAAGCGCTTGGCGAGTTCCGCCGACCACGGATCGTCGTACCAGAGCGGCAGCTCGACGAGCCGCGAGGGCAGCGTCTCGACGTCGGCGACCGCCGCCTGGATCGGAATCACCGCCTGCTTCAGCGCCTCGTGGTCGGTCTCGAAGCGGTCGAACAGCAGCCCGAGCTCGCGGAACGAAGGGATGATCTCGATGATTCCGGGAACCTCCGCCTTCTTCAACGCGTCGGCGAGCGCCAGGACCTTGAAGTTGAGCGAGAGGTCCGCCTCGTCGCCGAATTCGACCGCGAGGTAGCAGTCGCCGAGCGGACGGTAGATCGGCTCGTCGTAGATCATGCGCTTGCCCTCTGCCGGCCGTCGCTGCGAGGCGCCCGCCACGCCTCCGCCGCGACGCCTTCCTCGGCGAGCACAGTGCGGATGGTCCTGGTCAGATCGACCGAGTTGGGTCCGTCGCCGTGGACGCAGATCGTCTCGGCTGCCAGCGGAATGGCCTTGCCCGAGGTCGATTCGATCACGCCCTCGGCGAGGAAGCGGCGGAGACGGCGGGCGACGTCGTCGAGGTCCTTCGCGCGTCTTCTTGCGCTCGACGATGAGCTTGGCCTCGTCGGAATAGCCGAGGTCGAAATAGACCTCGCCGACCACCTCGATGCCGAGCTTGCGCGCCGCCCGCGGCAACGCGTGCATCTCGACCGGGGCCGGCCAGTAGAGGAGCGGCGCCGGGCAGGTGTCGCGGATCGCCTCGGCGACGGCGGCCGCCACCTCCTCCTGGTCGTGGAGCATCACGTAGAGCGCGCCGTGCGGCTTGACGTGGTGGAGGGACATGCCGCTCGCCTCGAGGAAGGCCTTCAGCGCCCCGACCTGGTAGACCACCATCGCGTAGGCGTCGTCGGCCGAGATGTCCATCTTGCGGCGGCCGAAGCCGACAAGATCGGGCAGGCCGGGATGGGCGCCGACCGCGACGCCGTTCGAGGCGGCGATCTCGACCGTCCTCCGCATCACCATCGGGTCGCCGCCGTGGAAGCCGCAGGCGACGTTGGCGGTGGTGATCAGCGGCAGGATGGCGTCGTCGGCGCCCAGCTGCCAGTTGCCGAAGCTCTCGCCGCAGTCGCAATTGATGTCGATCGAACGGGTCATGCCTTGTCGAGCGCCGCCTTGGCGTCCTTGAGCCGGGTCCAGATGTCCTTGATGATCGCGACGCCGTCCGCCGGGCTGACCTTGCGGAAGGTCAGCGCGCCCTTCGGCGGGATCTGGCCCATCTTGCCGAGATCGGCGGAGATGACGGTGGCGATCTTGGCATAGCCGCCGGCGGTCGGGTTCTCGACGCCCATGACGATCGGCTCGATGCCGCCGGGCACCTGGATGCCGCCGACCGGGATGACGTCGTCGACGATGTCGGCCGGCCCGGAGCCGGCGTCGCGGGTGAGGTAGTCCGGCCGCGGGTGGAGCTCGAGCGGCGGCCCGACGAGCCGCATGCCCATGCGGTCGGAAACCGGCGACAGCGTCCACTCGGTGGTCAGGAAGGTCTCGATGCCCTTGTCGGTGAACATGAAGTCCTGCGGCCCGAGGACGACGCGGATGACGCGCGGCTCCTCCGGCCCGGTGGGCAGGTCGCCGAGGCTCCTTCCGCAAGCCGCGCGGTCGGCGCGCCCGGATCGAAGGTCCGGAGCCGGTCGCCCTTGCGGAGGGCGCGGCCCTCGAGCCCGCCCTGCGAGCCGCGGACATAGGTCGCGCGGCTGCCGATCACCTCCGGCACGTCGATGCCGCCGGCGATGGCGAGATAGCCGCGGGCACCGGAGCGTGACGGCGCCGCACTTGAGGACGCTTCCCGCCTTCACCACTACCGGCCTGAAGCGCTCGACCGGCTCGCCGTCGAGGGTCGCGGCCATGTCGGCGCCGGCGAGCGCGATCACCGTCTCCTCGGGAAACGCAGCGAGATGCCCTTGACCAGCATCTCGAGCCCGGCCGCGCCGGCCCCGGCCCGCGACAGCGGCGGCGGCGTCAATTCGTTGCCGACCAGCAGGTTGGCGATGGCGAGGCTGTAGAAGTCCTGGGCCCCGGCCGGCGGGATGCCGCGCGACAGGTAGCCCGGCCGGCCGCCGTCCTGGATCGTCGTCTGCAGCCCTCCGTCCAGGACCTCGATCATCGCGCCCTCTTCCCTTGGCGATGGTAGAAAGATAAACGATGTTTACTTTTTGAATATGAACAGCGGCGCCCGGCCTGTCAACGCCATTGGGGTGGCGCTCAAAGCGGGGCTCCGGACGCTGCGTCGCGCTCGCCCGCCACCGGCCGCGAATTCCCGCTACATCAATCATTTACGTCCTGCTTGACACGGTTCTGAGGGTAGTTTTATAAAAGGTAAAATATTTTTATGTTTTGGAGTTGCACATGCTCGAGGCAGGCGCTGACCAGTCCGTGACGCGCTACGGCAACTGGATCGGCGGCGAGGACAGGCCGGCCGCGGCCGGCGATTCGTTTCCATCCTACAATCCCACCACGGGTGCGGTGTGGGGGCAGTTCGCGCTCGGCGACGCGGCCGATGTCGGCGACGCGGTGGCGGCAGCGAAGGCGGCGTTCGCCAAGTGGAAGGCGATATCCCCGACCCGGCGGGGGCGGCTCCTCATGCGCTGGGCGGACGCCATCCACGCCAATGCCGACAAGATCGGCCGGATCGAGACCGCGCAGAACGGCAAGCTCCTCAACGAGATGGTGCTGCAGGCGCGGATCGTCCCCGACTGGCTCTACTACTACGGCGGCCTCGCCGACAAGGTCGAGGGCCGGGTCATCCCGATCGACCGCACCTCGGTGCTGAACTACACGCTGCGCGAGCCGCTCGGCGTGGTCGGCGTGATCATGCCGTGGAACTCGCCGCTGTTCCTCACCATCATGGCCGTCGCGCCGGCGCTGGCCGCCGGCAACACCGTGGTGATCAAGCCGTCGGAAGTGACGCCCGGCCTCGATGATCGAGGCGGCGCGGCTCGCCGAGGAGGTCGGCTTCCCGGCCGGCGTCGTCAACGTCGTCACCGGGCTGCGGGCTACCGGCGAGGCGCTCGTCGACCACCCCGACGTCGCCAAGATCGCCTTCACCGGCGGCGTCGAGGCCGGCCGCGCCATCGGCGCGCGCGCCGCGTCGCCGCCTCGCCCACTTCACCCTCGAGCTCGGCGGCAAGAGCGCCAACATCGTCTTCCCCGACGCCGATCTGACGCCAGGCCGAGGCCGGGCTGCTCGCCGGCATCTTCGCCGCGGCCGGGCAGACCTGCGTCGCCGGCTCGCGCGCGCTGGTCCACCGCAAGATCCGCGACGACGTCCTCGAGGTGCTGTCGAAGCGCGCCGCCGGCATCCAGATCGGCGACCCGATGGACCCGGCGACCCAGATGGGCCCGGTGGCCTCCAAGGCCCAGCTCGAGAAGGACGAGGGCATGGTCGAGCCGCGCCGTCGCCGAGGGCGCCGAGCTGATCTTCGGCGGCGGGCGCGCCAATCCGCGAGGCCTTCCCGAACGGCTATTTCTTCTCGCCGACCATCCTCGGCAATGTCGCGCCGGACAGCTTCATCGCCCAGAACGAGGTGTTCGGGCCGGTGCTGGCGGTGATCCCCTTCGAGGACGAGGAGGAGGCGGTCGCGCATCGCCAACGGCACCCCCTTCGGCCTCGCCGCCGGCGTCTGGACGCTCGACATCCGCCGCGCCCACCGCGTCGCGCGCGAGCTCCAGGCCGGCACGGTGTGGATCAACATGTACCGCGCGATGACCTTCAATTCGCCGTTCGGCGGCTACAAGTCGAGCGGCATCGGCCGGCAGAACGGCATCGAGGCGATCGACCAGTATCTGCAGACCAAGAGCGTCTGGTGCGAACTGAGCGACGACGTTCAGGACCCCTTCGTGATGCGGTCCTGATCCCCCGTGAGCCCCCTCCAGGACAGCCAGGCATGACCACATCCTCACCGGCGGCGGTCCGGGCCAACGGCTCCTCCCGCGACCGCGCCAGGCGGCATGTCCGCCACTTCCTCGCCGATTTCGCCGCCCTCGAGCGCGAATATCCCGGCGGGCTACCCCAAGATGATCGTCCGCGGCGAGGGTGCCTACGTCTTCGACGAGGACGGCAACCGCCTGCTCGACGCCGGCAGCCACCTCGGCGCCTGCCAGATCGGCCATGGTCGTGCCGAGGTCGCCCGGCGCATCGCCGAGCAGGCCCGGACGCTCGAGTTCATCGCCCTTGATGCCGGTGTCTCGCACATCTACGTTGCCGAGCTCGCCGAGCGCCTGTCGGAGATCGCGATGTGCGAGGAGCCGGTGTTCTCCTTCACCAACTCGGGCAGCGAATCGAACGAGCTCGCCTTCAAGATCGCCCGCACCTACCATGCCCGGCGCGGCGAGCCGGCGCGCACCAAGATCATCTCGCGCACCGGCTCGTATCACGGCTCCTCGATTGCGGCCTCCGCGGCGACCGGTGTCGCCGCCTTCAGGACCGGCTTCGGGCCGCTGGCAGCGGATTTCCTCCAGACCGAACCGCCGACTCGCGACGGGTTCGGCCACCGCGAACGGTCCGGCTCGGCCGAACTCTCCCTCCCGGAGTTCGAGGCGCTGATTGCGCGCGAAGGCCCGGGCACGATCGCCGCGGTGATTGCCGAGCCCATCGCGATACCCGGCGCGGTCAAGATTCCCCATTCGGACTACTTCGCCGGGCTGCGCCGGATCTGCGACGCCCACGGCATCCTCCTCATCGTCGACGAGGTCGTCTGCGGCTTCGGGCGGACCGGCAAGATGTTCGGCGCCGAGCATTTCGGCGTGAAGGGCGACATCGTCACCTATGCCAAGGGGCTGACCAGCGGCTACATCCCGATGGGGGCCGTCGCCGTCTCGGGCGGCGTCAACGAGGTCTTCCTCGACAAGCCGCTGCTGCATCTCAACACCTATGCCGGCCATCCCGTCGCCTGCGCCGCCGCGATGGCGGCCCTCGACGTCACCGAGGACGAGGACCTCGTCGGCAATGCCGCCGCGATGGAGGGCGTGCTTCGGGACGAGCTCGACCGCATGCGGCAGAGCGTGCCGCGGATCACCGAGGTCACGGCGATCGGGCTGCTGTCGAGCGTCATCAGCGACATCTCCGACGTGCCCGACCCGGACGCCACGGTGCGCAAGCTCCGCAAGGACGCCTATGATGCCGGGCTGCTGGCGCGGGTGGCGCGCGACGGCACCAATATGAGCGTCCACTTCTATCCGCCGCTGGTCGTCGGACGGCGCGACATCGAGGATGGCGTCCGCGCCCTCGAAGTCGCGCTCCGCAAGGTCTGATCGGAGCAAGCAAGCGATGCGTATCGTCGAGATTCGCGAGGCCGCGATTCCGCTCGAGGCCAATATCCAGAACTCGGTCGTCAGCTTCGCCGACCACACGGTGTCGCTGGTCGCCGTGGTCTCGGACGTCGATCCGGAACGGCAAGCCGGTGACCGGCGTCGCCTTCGATTCGATCGGCCGCTATGCCCAGAGCGGGCTCCTCCGCGAGCGCTTCATTCCCCGCCTGGCCAAGGCCAGGCCCGAGGAGATCCTCGACGCCGGCGGCGAGGCAATCGACACCGCCAAGGCGCTCCGGGTGATGATGAAGAACGAGAAGCCCGGCGGCCATGGCGACCGTGCCCATGCCGTCGCCGCACTCGAACTGGCGCTCTGGGACCTCAACGCGCGCCTCGCGGACGTGCCGGCCTGGAAGCTGATCGCCGACGCCCATCGGGGTCGCCGCCGCCGAGCGCATGCCGGTCTATGCCGCCGGCGGATACTACTATCCCAAGGACAGCCTCGGCCGCCTCAAGGACGAGATGAAGGCCTATGCCGGCATGGGCTACACCTCGTTCAAGATGAAGATCGGCGGGGCGCCGCTCGAGGAGGACCTGCGCCGGATCGAGGCGGCGCTCTCCGTGGTCGGCGATGCCGGGCGGCTCGCGGTCGACGCCAATGGCCGCTTCGACACGGCCACCGCGATTGCCTACGGCAAGGCAATGGCCGGATACGGCCTCCGCTGGTACGAGGAGCCGGGCGATCCGCTCGACTACCAGTTGATGAGCGACCTCGCCGATGTCTATCCGCATGCCCTCGCCACCGGCGAGAACCTGTTTTCACTGCCGCGACGTCGACAACCTCATCCGCCATGGCGGCATGCGCAAGGGCCGGGACCTGTTCCAGATGGACCCCGCCCTCGGCTACGGGCTCGGCGAGTTCGCCCGGATGATTGAGGCGATGGAGCAGGCCGGCTATGCGCGGACCCAGCTTTTCCCCCACGGCGGCCACATGATCGCGCTCCATATCGTCGTCGGCCTCGGGCTCGGCGGGTCGGAGGCCTATCCGGGCGTGTTCGCCCCGGTCGGCGGCTACGCGCCGGACTGCACGCTGGAGGACGGCGGGATCGCACCGGGCGCCCTGCCGGGCTTCGGGCTGGAGGCGAAGCCGGACCTTGCCCCGCACATCGCCCGCCTGGTGGCGTGACCGCGGAGCGGGCCGAAACATCAAGCAACTTGTCTTTTTTGCCATGAAGTGGCACCGCTTGATGTCGCGTGCAGTCGGCTCCAGTTGATTCTCGAGTTCGCCGCCGCCTCGGACCGAGGGAGGATGGTGCATTGTCCAGTGACGAGTCCGACAGCAACCGGCAGCATCACTGGCATTTCCACCAGATCACCAATCCCCGCGCCCACGAAGAAGTCGTGGAGCAGATCATCTTCGCCATTCTTTCCGGTGCCTACGGCGCGGCGAGCGCCTTCCGAATGTCGAGGCCCTGGCGAAGACCATGGGGGTCAGCAAGCCGGTCATCGGCGAGGCGCTCAAGGTCCTCACCAAGGCCGGGGTGGTGAAGGCGCAGCGCGGCGTCCACGGCGGCCTCACCGTCGACAATGTCGACGTGCCGGATTCGATCCTCGCGCTCACCGCGCCGCTTCGCCACTTCGAGATTCGCGAGATCGTCGAGGCCCGTCGCCCGGTCGAGATCCAGATCGCGCTGCTCGCCGGCGAGCGCGCCTCGGAGGACGACTTCGCCGCCATGCAGGTGTGCATCGACCGGCTTCGCGAGCAAAGCAGAGCGACCTCACCAACCGCATCCGCTTCGATCACCTCTTCCACTACACGATGGGACGCACCGCCCGCAGCCGCACGCTGGCGCTCTACCAGCATCAGATCCTCGAGAACCTCTACGCGCGGATGCGCGACTACTTCGCCGACATCGAGGATGTCGAGGGCGTCATCGCCCTCCACGAGATGACGCTGGCCGCGATCCGCACCCGCGACCCGGCGCGGATCGCCGAGGCGATCGACATCCACCTCCAGCCGCTCGAGCAGGTGGTCCGCGAGGCCGAGAGAACCGCCGCCGATCCCGGCGGCGAGGCCTAGCGCCAGCGCCGGCCGGGCCGGGGAAGGCCGGCACTAGCCTGCGGCAAGGCCGGCGAGGAGCCGCTGAAACGCCCGCATGCCGGGGTCGTCCATGCCGACCGACTTCTCGGCGAACATGCGCGCCCGGCCGAGCCGGTTGGGCTTCCCCCGGAACGTCGTCCAGCGCGGCGTCCGCCGCCGCCGTCGCCGCGTCCGGCCATCGCCGCGCGGGTCGTCCATGCCCGTCGATGGCCGTCGCCACCGCGTCGAGCGATGTCGAGGACGCTCTTGTCGCCGAGCGCGCCCTTGCCGCGCTCCATCATCGCGTCGCGCGCCGCCGCGACCAGCCCCGGCACCTCCGACCACGGCACGTCGGTGCGGCCCTTGGTGCGTCTTCGCCGCCGCCATCAGCGCGGTCGCCGTCAGCGTGCCGTAGGACGAGGACGAGACGCGCTGGAAGGCCTTCGCCGCGGCGAGGAAGGCCATGCCGACATCGTCGGGCATGGCCTGCGTCCTCGCGACTTCCTTCCAGCCGGTCGCTACGGTGATGCCGAGGTCGCCGTCGCCGAGCTGGCCGTCGAGCGCGTTGAGCTCGGCCTCGGCGCGCCTCGGCCGCGGCGGCGAGGCGCGCCGCGGCGGTGCGGAGATCGCTGGTGGTGAAGCCCATCGCCGCCCTCACCCGACCGTCCAGAACGCGCAGTGGCAGGGCGCCTTGAGCAGCGCGCTCGAGCTCGCCGTCGAGCTTGCAGAGCGTGACCGTCGCGCCGGTCATCTCCATCGAGGTGGCGTAGCGGCCGACCAGCGGCATGACGATCTCGACGCCGAGGTCGGCGAGCCGGGCGCGGCGCCCGGCGATACATGATGTAGAGCTCCTCGGGCGGGGTCGCGCCGAGCGAGTTGACCAGGATCGAGACGCGGTCGCCCTTGCGCGAGCGGCATGTCGGCGAGGCAGGCGGTCGATCATCTCGTCGGCGATCGCGTCGGCCGGGCGGAGCTTGTCGCGCCAGATGCCGGGCTCGCCGTGGATGCCCATGCCCATCTCCATCTCGTCCTCGCCGATCTGGAAGGTGGGCTTGCCGGCCTGCGGCACGGTGCAGGGGGTGAGCGCCATGCCGATCGAGCGGCAGGCGTCGGCGGCCTTCTGCGCGGTGGCGGTGACGGCATCGAGGTCGGCCATCTCCTCGGCCTTGGCGCCGGCGATCTTGAAGGCGTAGACCATGCCGGCGACGCCGCGGCGCTTTTCGGCCTCGGCCGGCGGTGCGGAGGCGACGTCGTCGGCCAGCAGCACGGTGGTCGAGCGGATGTCGTCCTCCATCTCGACCGTCTCGCCGGCCATGTCGAAATTCATCACGTCGCCGCCGTAGTTGCCGTAGAGGCGGAGCACGCCGGCGCCGCCATTGGCGATGCGCATCGCATCCGCCATCTGCTCGGCCGAGGGCGAGGCGAAGACGTTGCCGATGGCGCAGGCGTCGAGCAGCCCCTTGCCGACATAGCCGGTGAACACCGGCAGGTGGCCGGAGCCGCCGCCGGTGACGATGCCGACCTTGCCGGGCGTCGCGCCGCCGGCGCGGGCGATGACCCGCGGCCCGGGCCGTGCGTAGATGTCGGGATGCGCCGCGATCAGGCCGTCGAGCATCTCGTCGACGTAGTTCGCGGGATCGTTGAGAATCTTCTTCATGGGCTTTCCTCCCTTTTGGAACGGCGGCCGGTTGCCGGCCTGGTTGATCTCTGGTCTTCGCCGATGGTTACCTTCGCGTTCGCCGCGCCTCAGCTCGCGACCTTGTGGTGGAACGTCTCCTTCGGGCTGATCGAGAAGCGTGCGCGGCCGGATCAGCTCCGGCTCGATCTGCAGGCAGCGGCGCCCCGGTCACGTCGCTCTTCGATGATGCGGAACGCCTCGGCGATAAGCTGGTCGACGTTCTGCCGCACCATGATCACCGGGAAATGGATGAACGAGGCAAACGGATCATAGTCGTAGCAGCCGACGACGATGTTGTTGAAGGCCTCCGGCGGCAGGGTCGCGAAATATTTGAGCACGCCCTCGAGGACGAAGGCGGAGTTGATGAAGAGGCCGGTCGGCAAGCCGCCGATCCGCTCGCAGAGATCGCGGAGGTCGGCGGCGGAAACGTCCGGATCGTAGCTCTGCGCGAAGATCAGACGCGTCGGCCGGCTCGCCGCGCTCCTCCGCGACCACGTCCCTGAAGGCGCGGATGCGCTCGGCGGTGGCGAAGTCCCACTGCGCGCCGCCGATGAAATAGACCTTGCCGCGCCGCGGATCGTCCCGTCGGCGGCATCGACTTCAGGATCTCGCGGGTCAGCTGCCGGGCGCCGCTGTAGTTGTTGGTGATGACCGAGGGCGCCTTGGTCCCGGGCAGGTCGACATTGACGTGCTTGAGATTGACCGCGGCGCAGATGTCGGAGAGCGCGTCGGGATCGGTGGCGCCGACGATGAACAGCGAATCGATCGCATAGGAGATCAGCGTCTCGACCGTCCGCCGCTCCTCGTCGGGATCGCGGAGCGTGCTCACCACCACCGGGCACATGCCGCGGGCGCGGACATGGGCCTCGAAGATCTGGGACATCGACGAGAAGAACCGGGTGAAGTGGGCCGGCACGACCATCCCGATGAGCCCCGAGCGGGCCTTGCGGAGGCCGCGCGCCTGCAGGTTGGTGGTGTAGCCCTGCTCCTCGGCGAGGCGCTGGATCTCGAGCGCCGTGCTCTCCTTGATGCGGCGGCTCCGCCAGGTGCCGCTGAGCGCGGCGCTGACGGTCGAAGGCGAGGCGCCGGTCGAGCGCGCGAGGTCGTAGATCGTCGTCTTGCCGGCCGACATCGCGCTTCTTCGTCATCTCGCCGGAAGGCCCCGCTGGTTGAAGTCTACGCATCCCTTGACAGTGAGCGCGTTTTCTTGTTCAGAATTGCTACATCGATTGTGCATCTCAGTCCAGTCCCGCCGAGGGATCTGGATCCGGCGGGAGGAACTGGCCGGAAGGAAGGCACGAGCGGGCTGCGTGGAGCCGTTTGCACAATCGAATGTGCAAGCGTTCTTCGCAAGAACGGCGCCGCTGGTGGCGCCGATGGATGGGAGGACTGCAATGTTGAAGCGTTTTGCGGTGCCGTTGCTCGGCGCCGCCGTCATCGCGGCGCGCTCTCGTCGGCGGCGTCGCGGCACAGGACAAGCCGACCATGGGCGTCGTCGTCAAGATCGGCGGCATCCCGTGGTTCAACGCCATGGAAGCCGGCATCACCGGCGAGGGCGCGGCGCTTGGCGTCGATGCGGTCATGATCGGCCCGACGAGCGCCGACCCGGCGCTCCAGGTTCGCGCAATCGAGGACCTGATCGCCAAGGGCGTCGACATCATCGGCGTGGTGCCGAACGACGCCAACGCCATCGAGCCGGTGCTCGAGAAGGCGCGTGCCGCGGGCATCAAGGTGGTGACCCACGAGTTGCCGGCCCAGAAGAACGTCGACTGGAACTTCGAGATGGCCTCGTCCAAGGGCTTCGGCGAAGCCCATGCCAAGATGCTGGCCCAGGCGATGGGCGGCAAGGGCGAGTACGCCGTCTATGTCGGCTCGCTGACCGTGCCCCTTCACAATGCATGGGCCGACTCCGCGATCGCCTATCTCAAGGAGAAGTATCCCGACATGACGGCGATCGGCGACCGTTACGGCGTCGCCGAGAGCGTCGACGACAGCCGCAAGACCGCCCTCGACCTGATCGCCGCCAATCCGAACCTCAAGGGCTTCCTCGCCTTCGGCAGCCAGGGCCCGATCGGCATCGGCCGCGCGCTCGAAGAGACCAGGAAGGTCGGCGAGATCGCCGTCTTCGGCCCCTTCTCTCCGGGCCAGGGTCGCGAACTCGTCAAGGAAGGCGCAATCAACGGCGGCTTCATGTGGAACCCGATGGAGGCCGGCAGGGTCTTCGTCCGCATCGGCAACATGCTGGTCAACGACCAGCCGATCGCCGACGGCACCACCATCGAGGGCCTCGGCGTCGTCCATCCGGACGGCACCAACATCATCGTCGACGCGCTGATCCCGATCAACAAGGACACCGTTGACGGCCTCGCCGACATGGGCCTCTAGGACACAGCGCGAAGGGCGGGCCGCTCATCGCGGCCCGCCATTTCTCTGATTCGGCCAACCGTCGCGCGGCCGCGCAGGCGCGGCCGGTGGGCCGGCAAAGCACAATGTCCCTCCGGAGCTTTCGACCAGCATGACGAATCTCTACAGCGGCGCGCTCGCCGAGCTCGGCGGCGTGTTCGAAAAGATCGACGACAAGGCCGTCGACAAGGCGGTGAGAATGATCGCCAAAGCAAAGACGGTGGTCGTCTTCGGCGGCGGCCGCGAGCGCCTGCAGATCCTCGGCTTCGCCATGCGCCTCTTCCACTCGGGCCGCGCGGTTGCGGTGGTCGGCGACATGACCACACCCGCGATCGGCAAGGGCGACCTGTTCGTCGTACCGTGCGGGCCGGGCGAGATCTCGACCGCGCTGGCGCTGCTCGACGTCGCCAAGAAGGCCGGCGCCAAGGTCCTCCTCATCACCGCGCAGCCCAAGGGCCGCGCCGCGGACTATGCCGATTTCGTCCTCACGGTGCCCGCCCAGACCATGGCCGACGACCGCGGGCCAGACGATCTCGATCCTGCCGATGGGTTCGCTCTACGAAGGGGCATTGTTCGTTCTGTTCGAGGTGATGATACTCAAGCTTCGCACGCTGGTGGACGTCGATCCGAAGGTGATGCGCGCCAACCATACGAACCTCGAATAGAGGCGAGCGGCAGCGCCGGGGGGTAGCGGGGTGGACGAAGCGGCCAGAGAAGCGGCGCGCGATGCAGGCGCCATCGTGCCGGCGCTCCGCTTCGCGCACATCTCGAAGTCGTTCGGCGGCGTCGCGCGCCCTACAGGACGTCTCGCTTCGAAGTGCTGCCCGGCGAAGTGCACTGCCTCGCCGGCGAGAACGGCTCGGGCAAGAGCACGCTGATCAAGATCATCACCGGCGTCTACACGCCCGACCCCGGCGCCGAGATGGACTATTTCGGCAGGCGGGTCGAAGCGGTGACGCCGGTCGCCGCGCGCGGCCCTCGGCATCACGTCATCTGGCAGGACCTCGCGCTGTTTCCGCAGATGACCGTCGCCGAGAACATCGCCTTCAGCGACATCCTCGGCACCCGCCCGCGGCTGGTCCGGCGGCGCGAGATGCGGGCGAAGGCCGAACGGGTGCTTGCCCGGCTCGGCGTCACGCTCGATCTCGACGCGCCGCTCAACACGCTGTCGATCGCCGAGCGCCAGATCGTCGCCATCTGCCGGACGCTGGTCGGCGATGCGCGGCTCATCTTCATGGACGAGCCGACGGCCTCGCTCACCCATTCCGAGACCGACAGCCTGCTGGCGATCGTGGCGAAGCTCTCCGCCGACGGCGTCTCCGTGGTCTTCGTCAGCCACCGCCTTGCCGAAGTGCTGAAGATCTCGTCGCGCGTCACCGTGCTCCGCGACGGCAAGAAGGTCGGCGTCTACGACACCGCCGAGGATGACGCAATCGCGCCTGACCGAACTGATGACCGGCAGGACCTTCGACAGCGAGGTGATCAGCCGCGACCGCTCCGGCGCGCGGCCGGTGCTCGAGGTGTCGGCGCATCGCGGAATTCCAGGTGCGCCGGCATCTCGTGCCGGCCGATCTTGTCGGCGAGGAAGGCGCGCAGCTCCTCGAGCGTGAAAGGCTTGGCCCCCGCCTTGAGCTGGATGAAGGCCTTGGCCGCCTCCCCGCGATAGGCGTCCGCCACGCCGATCACGATCACCTCGGCAACGCTAGGATGCTCGTAGATCGCCTCCTCGATGGTGCGCGGATAGACGTTGAAGCCGCCGGAGATGATCATGTCCTTCTTGCGGTCGACGAGATAGAAGTAGCCGTCCTCGTCCATGGTGCCGATGTCGCCGGTCAGAAGGTAGCCGTCGACGAACGCGGCCGCCGTCTCGGCCGGCGCGTTCCAGTAGCCCTTGGTGACGTTGGGCCCCTTGATGCGGATTTCGCCCTTCTCGCCGGGCCCGAGCACGCGGTGCGGGTCGTCGAGCGCCACGACCTCCATGACGATGCCCGGCAGCGGCAGCCCCACCGAGCCCGCCTTGCCGGTCCACTGGCGCGGCATCGACGTGCCGGCGGGCGAGGTTTCCGTCATGCCCCAGCCGCCGCCGATGCGCTGCCCGGTCAGCTTCTGGAACCGCTCCGCCACCTCCACCGGCAGCGCAGCGCCGCCCGAGGCGGCGTAGCGCAGCGAGGTCAGGTCGCGGCTCTCGATGCCGGGCGTGTTGGCAAGCGCGATCCACATGGTCGGCACGCCGGGGAACACGGTCGCCTTCTTCACCTCGATGTCGTTGAGCGTCGTTTCCACGTCGAAACGCGCGCGCAGCAGCAGCTCGTTGCCGTCGACAAGGGCGCGCAGCATGACCGCGGTCAGCGCGTAGATATGGAACAGCGGCAGCACGCAGATGACCTTGTCCTCGCCCGGCAGGGAGATCTTCTGCGGGTCGCCCCAGAGCTTGTAGATGGCGCAGGCAGCCGAGAGGTTGCCGTGGGTCAGCATCGCGCCCTTGGGCTTGCCGGTGGTGCCGCCGGTGTACTGTAGCAGGGCGATGTCATCGACCGCCACCGCGGGCCACTGCCGCGGCAGCTTCGCCGCACCCTCGGCGCTGAGCTTGTCAAAGCCCACAACCGCGGGATCGTCCGGAATGTCGGTCGTCGGAATGGGCGACGACCCGAAGGCGCGGTCATCTCCGACGATCAGGTGATCGACGAGGCTGTCGGCTTTGAGCTTCCGCGCCAGCGCGGCCATGGAGCCGATATTCGTCGTGACAAGGACGCGCGCGCCCGAGTTCTTGAGCTTGAAGGCGAGCTCGCGCTCCGCGTCGAGCGGGGAGAGGTGCACGACGCGCCCGCCGCACTTGAGCACGGCAAAGAATACGACCGGGTGGTAGGGCGTGTTCGGCAGGTAGAGGCCGACGGCCGTCCGGGCTTCACGCCCAGCTCCGTCAGGCCTGACGCAACCGCGTCGACCGTGGCGCGCAGCTCGGCATAGGTCGTCCACCGGTCGCGATATTCGAGCGCCGGCTTGGCCGCCCACTTCTCGGTGAAGGCATCGAACAGGGCCGGCAGCGTCGCCGTCTCGATCGGAGCATCCCACCGCACGCCGGCCGGATAGCTCTTCTCCCAGGCGCGCCGTTCTCCCATTCGCGTCCAGCCTTGTTATTGATGCCCGCGATCGGCACTATGATGTTCCGAACCTAGGCGCGGACCGCGGCCTTGGCAACAAGTTGTCGTATAGGGCAGGGAGGGACCGAAGCGCCCATGAAGAACCCGTTCGATCTCACCGGCCAGGTCGCCATTGTCACCGGCTCCAGCCGCGGCATCGGCCGCTCCGCCGCCGAGACCATGGCCTCGCTCGGCGCCAAAGTCGTGATCTCCAGCCGCAAGGCGGACGCCTGCGAGGCGGTCGCCGCCGCCATCAAGAAAGACGGGGGCGAGGCCGTCGTCATCCCCTGCAACATCTCGCGCAAGGAGGAGATCGAGGCGCTCGTCCAGGGCACGCTGAAGCAATGGGGCCGGATCGACACGCTGGTGTGCAACGCGGCGGTCAATCCCTACTACGGGCCGCTCGCCAAGATCCCCGACGAGGCCTTCGACAAGATCATGAGCTCCAACATCAAGAGCAACATCTGGCTCTGCAATCTGGCCCTTCCCGTCATGGCCGAGCGGGGCGGCGGCAGCGTCATCATCGTGTCGTCGATCGGCGGGCTGAAGGGCAACGCCGTGCTGGGCGCCTACGGCATCTCCAAGGCCGCCGACTTCCAGCTCGCCGCAGCCTGGCTGTGGAGTGGGGGCCCAAGAACATCCGCGCCAACTGCATCGCGCCGGGCCTCGTCAAGACGGACTTCGCCGCGCCCTGTGGGAAGACGAGAAGAACCTCAAGCCGCGCCTGGCGACGACGCCGTTGCGGCGTATCGGCGAGCCGGACGAGATCGGCGGCATCGTTGCCTTCCTGGCGTCGCGCGCGGCCTCCTTCATGACGGGCTCCGTCATCGTCGCCGATGGCGGCGTGACCATCGGGTGATCCGCGTTAGTGGCCACCACAATCGCTGACTTCATCAGCCAACAGCGTCCGCTGCCGGTGCCGCTGGTGCCGGAGATCCGCCTGCACATTGCCGAGGAATCGCTGCCGAATCTGGCGGAAGACGGAGGAAGAGCTGGTCGCCGTGAACGTTCCCGCCGCCCTACTGGGCCTTCGCCTGGGCCGGCGGGCAGGCGCTGGCGCGCTACCTTCTCGACAATCCTGCCAAGGTCGCCGGCCGCCGCGTGCTCGACGTGGGCGCCGGCAGCGGCCTGACCGCGATTGCGGCGAAGAAGGCCGGCGCCACCCGCGTGCTCGCCGCCGACATCGATGCCTTCGCGCTGGCAGCGATTCTCCTCAACGCCGCCGACAACGGCGTCGCCGTCGAGCTCTCCAAACGATCCACTCGCCGCACCGCCTTCAGGCTGATCGATCCTTGTCGGCGACATGTTCT
>CAVVXI010000002.1:0-28529 GCA_963752195.1 uncultured Bacteroidales bacterium
AAAAAGTTCAAACACGCCCTATGAGTTCATCCATGCGAATGTGTTCGAACCCGCCGGCAGAATTCCGGTCAGCGCCGTTCTATTCATTGAATGACCGGCTCGACACGGCAGAACTGGTGAAGCAGATCCATGCTTTTAAAGATGCGGGTTACGGCGGATTTTTCCTCCACAGTCGCACCGGCCTGCTGACGGAATACCTGGGCAAAGAGTGGTGGGATGCCATGGACGCCGGGGTCAGGGCTGCAAAACAGACAGGACTGAAAGCCTGGTTTTATGACGAGGATAAATGGCCAAGCGGTTTTGCGGGAGGGAAAGTTCCTCTTGCCAGTCCGAAATTCCATTCCCGGTCGCTGGTGAAGATGGATAAAAAAGCCCCGGTGGCGAAATCAGATACGATATATTTTGAAGATAGCCAGTACAACTACGTTTGCCATAAGACAGAAATGGGCGAACCCTGGTACAACGGCACTACATGGGTGGACCTTCTCAACCCGGAAACGGTAAAGACCTTCATTGAGTTTTCCTATAAACCTTACCTGGACCGGTATAAAGAGGAGATCGGAAAAACAGTTCCCGGGATCTTCACCGACGAACCTCAGGTTTCACCCCGGCCTTACGGCACATACCCGGCCATCTCCTTTTCGCCTGTCATTCCCGCTTTGTTTAAAAAGATGCACGGGTATAACCTTATCCCGAATATCCCGTCGCTGTTCGATACAGTTGGCAATTTCAGGAAAATACGGTACGATTATTTCCAGACCATTTCGCGGTGTTTCGAGGAAAGCTTTACAGTCCAGATCGGGGACTACAATAAAAAAGCAAATTCCATTTTTACCGGACATATAAACGGGGAGGAAGACTTCAGCTCGGTCATGCGCAATGTGGGCGATGCCATGGTCACTTACCGGCATATGCAAATGCCCGGCATCGACCAGTTGGGATTGCATTACAGCCTTCTCAATTCGCCGAAAAGCGTTTCCAGCGTGGCCAATCAGTACGGAATTCCCCGGAGACTCAGCGAATCCTACGGCATCAGCGGGCACAACATGAATTTCGAAGACCGGAAGTGGCTGCTGGACTGGCTTACCATCAATGGCATAAACTTCATCGTTCCCCATCTTTCGCTTTACAGCATGAAAGGGGAACGCAAACGCGATTATCCCCCGAATTTCAGTCCCGCCCAGCCATACTGGACCTACAACAAATTTTTTGAGGATTATACCGGCCGGATGTGCTATGTCAGCACTATAGGGAAATACGCCGCCGATATCCTGGTCATGCATCCGCTGGAATCAGAGTACCTGGGAATATCCAATGACAGTTATGCCCAATATGACAAGTTCCTGAATTATCTTCAAGGCATCCACAGAAATTACGACCTGGGCGATGAACAGATCATTGCCGACACGGCAAGAATTGAAAACGGGAAATTCGTGATCGGGCAAATGTCTTATAAAGTGGTTGTGCTTCCTTACATGCTGGTCATCCGCCGTACCACTCTGGAGCGGTTAAAGCAATTTAGTGCCACTGGGGGCTCCATCCTGGTACTGGGTAAATATCCGTCGCTGGTGGACGGGGATACCAATCCGTCTGCCATCGATTCATTAAAGAATATCACCCGGTTAGTGGAGGTAAACAAGGTGAGAGAGACACTGGACGAGGTGTCGCCCTCCGAATTCAATGTGACAGGAACCGATAACGAACGGGTATGGACGCACCACCGCAGGGTAAATAACGGCGGCATCATACAGATGTCAAATACCTCCCGGCTGCAGGCTGTGGATTGCGAACTCGTCTTCACATTTTCGGGTAAAAAATCCGGCCCTGTGGAATCCGGAAAACGGAACATCCATGAAACTGGAACCGGATAAAGAAGGTCGCATCCGGTTGCATTTCGCCCCTGCAACATCCTGGCTGGTGACCTACGGAGAGGCATCCAGGGAAGCCAGTTCGGACAAAACCTACCAGGTACCGCCGGAGAAAACCAGATTGTCCGAAATCGGGGGACAATGGGAGGGGAAACGGGCGGATCCGAATTCACTGATCCTTGATTTTGCGCGGTACTCGATTGACAATGGAAAGACATTCAGCAAGCCGGAACCAGTGATCGGCATTCACCAGCGCCTTACAGATAAGAAATATACCGGGCCGCTCATCCTGAAATACGAATTGGAAGTGGCCGATGTTCCCGAAGACTATTCGCTTGTGGTGGAGCAGCCGGAATTGTATGAAACAGTCGTTAACGGCAGGAAAATCAACTTTGAAGGAAAGGCCTGTTACCGTGACCAGGCCCTGAGAACGGAGGATATATCCGGTACGCTCAGAAAGGGGTTAAACGTTATTCAATTATCCCTTCATTATGTGGCGCCACAACCCGCCAGTCTGGATGCCATTAAACGCTACGGCACCGAGATCGAAAGCATTTATCTTACCGGGGATTTTGGCGTGTCCGTTACTCCTTCGACAGAACCGCTGGCGGAATCGCAAAAAAACAGTACGCATTTATTCCCGGTAAAGCCCCTTCACAGCATCAGTCGTTTCGCCATCAGCCGGGATAAAGCTCAGTTTGAGGGCGACCTGGTAGACCAGGGATACCCGTTTTATGCCGGGACTTTTATCTTAAAAAATAGTTTTGACATCTCTCAAAAGGATAAAGCCAAAAAATATTTCATATCCTTTCCTTCCTTTGAGGCCATCGTGGTGAAAGTAAAGATCAACGGTACAGAATATGAGCCGCTGATTTACAGTCCATGGGAAATTGATATTACCGGTGCCGTAAAAGAAGGCAGCAACAACGTTGAAATTCAGCTGACCAACAGCCTGAGGAACCTGTTCGGGCCGCATCACCATACCGGGGGCGAGCTCAATGAAGTGGGACCGGTGACCTTTACCGGTAATTCGGGCTGGCCGAGCAACACCGACGGCGAATCCAACTGGTATGACATCCGGTTATCGCATAAGCCCAAATACTGGAGGGATGACTATTACCTAATCCCATTCGGACTGCTGGAACCACCGGTAATCTGGGAAAATTAAAAAGCTGGAATATAACTAACAAAGCAGGTAACAACTAAATACAAATGGAATGAATTCGATTTACACGGGAAATTATAAAAACACCAGAATGATAACATGGTCTATTATTAAACAATGCAATTTTAATTGTTCTTATTGTTTCCAAGGAGATTCTGCTGATAAATTAATTAAACCAATCGATTTAAATAAGTTAGCGAAAAATCTGAATCTTCTTTCTGATGAATGGCTTTTTCAACTTACAGGCGGTGAACCCTTTCTGGAAAAAAATATAATAGAAATCGCTCAGTCAATTACCCGAAAGCATTACATTTCAATAAACACTAACCTGTCTCTCAAAAATGTCTATGATTTTGCGGATAATATAGATCCTAAAAGGACGGTAAATATATCCGCGTCTGTTCATATAACTGAAAGGGAAAAAAGGGATCCGAATCTCAAATCATTCATTGAGAAGATTTGCTATTTGCAGAATAAAGGTTTCAATATTATTGCTTCTTATGTGATTACTCCCGATCTGTTAAACAGGATAAAAAAGGATATGGAATACTTGAAATCCAGCGGGGTGCAAAAGGTAAGAATAAAAGTATTTCGTGGAATTTATGACGGTAAATATTATCCTGTTGCATTCAATATTGAAGAAAAGGAACTTATTAAAAGCATGGAATGTGATTATCCGGAAATTGAGATTTTATTGAAAAAACACAATTATCATGGACGACAATGCCGGGCTGGAAAGGATTTTTTTATTATGGACAGGGAAGGTAATTTGCAGAGGTGCTCAAATGCCTACAGAGTATATGGCAATTTTTTAGAATCTACTATGAGCATGGATCCGATCGCCAGACCTTGCCCTGCAAATAAATGCGGTTGTCCTTATCAAGGAATAAGAAATATTATGGAAACAAAAGGAAGTTACAATTCACGGATTCGTGAGGAGGGAAATCAGATATTTTTGGAATATAAAAAGATAATACTTAAAATTATAGAAGATCCCAAATCATTAAGTAAAGTCAGAAATAAAGTTATTGAATACTTTGCCACGTAAATTTCAACATTTGGATTTTTATGTTGTTGTATTTCAAAGGCTAATAAGCTGCTAAAAATCCACATGCTATGACAACAAAAGAACTTCTGGATACTTATTATAAGGGTTTCGCACAAAAGGGTAATTGGGATTCGGTATTGTCCGAGGACTTTAAATTTACCGGCGGGGATATGACAAAGACAACCCCAGTTACGGGCAGGGCCGCGTATGTTGAAGTGATCAAAAGATTTTCCCGGTTATTCACCCACATGAGGGTAAAGCAAATGATCATTGAAGGAGACACTGCCTGCGTTACAGGCAATTACGATTATGTTTTCCCGAATGGCAAAAGCATTAACGGTGATGTTGCTGAAATCTGGAAGGTTAAAGACGGCAAACTGGATTCCCTTACAATATTTTTTGATACCCTCACTTTTAGCGTTAATTCCAGATAGTGGGAGCATTTCGGAATTGGTGAATCTCCTGGAATAATAAGGTTAATGCAGCGCTTAGGTTTTTTTTTCGTTATTGAAACAAAAAGTAAGATGAAAAAATTATTCCTGATTGAACTTATCGCGATCTTTTTTAGTGTAGAATCGGGTTTTGCCCAGAAAGATTCAATTCCGGATACAAAGTATTTCCCTCCTTCAGGTAATGAAAAAAATATAGCTATAATGATTATTGGCGGATCGGAAGGGGGCCTGCCGGTTTATTATGATGTGGAAAAATACACTTCCAAAGGGTATCCATGTTTCATGGTTGGTTATTTTGGGACGAAGAATACTCCGGATAAACTTGAAATGATTCCCCTTGAGTATATGGAAAAGGCCATCGAAATGTTTAAATCCTTTCCGGAAGTCAGGGATAAAAAAATCATTATACAGGGAGGATCAAAGGGGGGTGAACTTGCACTGCTTCTGGCCTCAATCAATAAAAACATTGAAGGGGTAATTGCTTCCGTGCCGTCTTCCGTGGTTTTTCAGGGTATTGGTGGCCAGCCTTTATCAAGTTGGTCTTACAAAGGGGAGCCGGTCCCATTTGTTCCCTATGCACCTTTTGATTATAGCAAGATTGTCAATTCGCAATATGTAGAACTCTATAAATTATCATTGGAGCAAAAAGATGCGGTTGTTCGGGCCGCAATACATGTCGAAAATATTAATGGTCCTGTTTTGTTATTTTCCGGCGAGGATGACACCATGTGGCCCTCGACACAAATGGCTGATATGATCATTAAGAGACTGGAAGAACATAATTTTCCCTTTTTGTATAAGCATTTTGCTTACGAGCATGCCGGACATACTTTGAATGAAAACAACATGATGGGAGGCACATTCGAGGGTAATAAGAATGCCAGGACTGATTCAGAACAAAAGACAATGGAGTTTCTTACCCGGTTATCCCAAAAATAGTTGTAGACTAGAGGCTGACCGGCCGCTCGTACCAGATTTCAACCTTTACCGCATCCATAAAATGATCTTCCGGATACAGTTCTTTTATTTTGGCTTGCACCAGGATGCCTTTGTCCATTAACTTGGCGATGGTTTTATTGTTCGTGCGGGGAACATATCCCAGTTTGGCCTCCCCGCAGAGGATTTCAATAGCATATCTGTCTTACCGGTTATGGGGCTCGCGATTCAGGTGAAGTTCCATCCCCACTTCAAGCAGGCTCTCTGCCTCCGGACCCTCGTAATGGGGAAGCCCTGCAATAAAGACGGTTGTCAGTCCTATTTTTTGCATGGGCACCGGCCCAGCTGACTTTACGGGACCCTGTGCCAGGATCATGCCCGTGCCGCCCATCAATAGCTTTTTGAAGAATCCTTTTCGTCGCATGCTTCGTCCTCCGTGAAGAGTTCAATTTAAGAAAGAAGTTTGATAATTTTGTGCCGTTAGTGGAAAATTTGTGCCCGCTGCATGGCCCTATGCAGTATCTGGAATTAATATTAATAGTATCTTTTCACATTATTAAAACCACATCCCATGAAAAATCGAATTCTCCTGCTTGTTTTTTCTTTTTTGACCCTGCTTTATCTGCCTGTTACAGGCCAGGGCGGGCACAAAAATTTTAAAACAGCCGTTTACTGTCCGGCCCGGGATGTCGACAGGATGGCCGATCTGAACTGGCTTGAAAAGAATTATGCCCTGCTCGACCGGTATCTTGACATTGACAAAGTATATCTCGAAACATTCCGGGGCGGGTTTACGATTGAAAAGGCGAAGATCCTGAAAGTGAAGAAATATTTTGAAGACCACGGGGTGCAAACTGCCGGAGGAATCACCTATGAGCACGGCGGTGAAGTAGGTTTTGTTTCCTTTTGCATAACGGATCCCGAGCATCGGAAAAAAATAAGGGAAATAGCCGAATATACGGCCAGTATCTTTGATGAAATTATTCTCGATGATTTCTGGTTTATCAATACAAAATGCGAATCAAGCATTGAGGCCAAAGGCGACAAGAGCTGGACACAATTCAGGCTGGACGAGATGGAAAAAGCTTCCAAAGAGCTGATCCTTGATCCGGCTAAAAAGGTCAACCCCAAAGTGAAAGTCATTGTAAAATTTCCAAACTGGTACGATCATTTTCAGACGTGTGGGTTTAACCTCGAAAAGGAGCCAAAGCTTTTTGACGGCATCTATACCGGTACGGAAACCCGCGACCCTGTTTATACCGACCAGCATCTGCAACCCTATGAAAGTTATGCCATCATCCGGTATTTTGAAAACATTGCCCCCGGCCGGAATGGCGGCGGCTGGGTGGATCCGTACAACCGGACAACCCTCGACCGTTATGCAGAACAGCTCGATCTGACCCTTTTTGCCAAAGCTAAGGAGATCACCCTGTTCTGCTTTAGTTCGTTGCTTGAAGAGATTCCCAACGGGGACGGATCCTTCCGCTCTCTCAGTCCGGTTGCCCCTGTGGCCGGCTATAGCCTGGATAAGGCGGATATGTTCCTGAACAAACTGGGAAACCCGGTAGGGATCAAGGCATATAAACCATACCACTCTTCGGGGGAGGATTTTTTGCCAAATTTAATAGGTATGCTGGGAATTCCCATGGACATCACCCCTGATTTTCCGTACGATGAAAATCTCATTTTTCTCACAGCGCAGGCCGCTTTCGATAAGGATATCCTGGAAAAAATGAAAGGACAGCTGAGAAAGGGAAAGGATGTGGTTATCACCTCCGGACTCTATCGGGTATTGCAGGGGAAGGGCATTGAGGATATTCTTGATATTGAGTACACCGACAAAAAAGCACTGGTTCGCCGGTTTTCCGACTTCCGGGATGTTTATCCCTCGGAAAATACGATTACAATCCCCCAGATCCGCTATAATACCAATGATTCCTGGGAACTTTTAACGGGACTTGACAGCGGCACCGGGTATCCGATCCTGCTCAGGTCGGGTTACGGCTCAGGCATGCTTTACGTGCTTACCATTCCGGATAATTTCGGGGAACTGGATGAATATCCGGCAGAAATTTTAACCGGGATCAAGAAGTATATGATGAAGAATTTTTTCGTGACCACCGAATCGGCCAGTGATATAAGCCTTTTCGTTTACGATAACAATACCTTTATTGTCCAGTCCTTTAAAGACCACAATTCCAATGTAAAAATTGTGGTGGACGGAAAATTCAATACCCTGGTGGATCTGCTGTCAAATAGAAAGTTTGCCGGATATAAGGAAAACGGGAAAACCGTTTTTAAAACGAATATGGTGCCGCACAGTTACCAGGCATTCAGGGCTGAATAGTTGATTATTAATATCTCTACCTTCTATGAAAAAGCAAAGTATTCTTCTCGTTTGTGCACTTCTTCTGCCTGCCGTTATGCAGGTATCCGCACAGGGCCATTACAAGAGCTTCAAGGTATCGGTGTATACCCGGTCATATGAAGTGCAGAAAATGGCAGACCCGCGCTGGCTCGATTCCACATGGCAGGTGATCTCCTCGCAATTAAAAGTGGACAAGATTTACCTGGAGGTTCACCGCGACATGAATGTGGTGGATAAAAAAACCCTTCAGAGCGCGAAGAAATTCTTTGAGGGAAAGGGACTGGAAGTGGCAGGAGGGATCACTTTTACGATTGATGAAAGTAATTTTCTGCAAACCTACTGTTACAGCCGGGAAGAATACCGCAAAAAAGCGCAGGAAGTGATCGAGTTTGCGGCTTCAAACTTTGACGAGGTAATCCTGGATGATTTCTTTTTCACCAATTGCAAATGCGAAAGCTGCGTAAGAGGCAAGGGAGACAGAAGCTGGTCAGAATACCGGCTTGATTTGATGACGGAGGCTGCCCAGAACCTCATCCTGGGGCCTGCAAAAAAAGTGAATCCCAACGTAAAGGTGATTATCAAGTATCCCAACTGGTATGATCATTTCCCTGAGATGGGCTTCAACCTCGACACCGAACCCAAACTCTTTGACGGCGTGTACACCGGCACCGAAACCCGGGACGCGGTTTTCAGCGAACAGCACCTGCAGCCTTACCTGGGGTACCTTGTTTTCCGGTTTTTTAACAACCTGGCGCCCGGAAAGAACGGCGGCGGATGGGTGGATACCGGCGGCATGCGCTTTTACGACCGGTATGCGGAACAATTGTGGCTTACCATATGGGCCAAAGCCCCGGAGATGACTTTCTTTGATTACCGTCAGCTGCTTTACCCTTTAAAAGAGAGCTGGACGCCCTCCTGGAAAGATGAAAAGACAAGCTTCGGCTACAGCACCTTTTTTCCTGTAAAAGAACCTGCCACCGTGGCACAGATTGGGGGTCATTCGCTGGATATCATCGATAAAATTGCCGCAAAACTGGGGAAACCTTACGGAATTAAATGTTACAGGCCCTATCATGCGAGCGGTGAGGATTTTCTTGAAAATTACCTGGGGATGATCGGCATCCCGGTGGACCTGGTTCCGGAATTTCCGACGGACGAGGGGATGATCCTTTTAACCGAACATGCAAAACAGGACCCGCAGCTGGTTGAGAAAATCAACCAACGACTCCTGGAAGGTAAAGATGTATTGATCACTTCAGGACTTGTAAATGCATTGCAGGACAGGGGGCTCAGGAACCTGGTAAACCTGGAATATACATCGCGCAAAGCGATGGTTGGGGAATTTTTACTGAACCGGCAGATCATTAAAAGCACAAAACCCATGATCATCCCGCAAATTCAGTACAATACCAATGATTCGTGGGAGATGGTTTCGGGAATGGACAGCGGACTGGGCTGGCCGCTTTTGCTGGCCGGAAATTTTGCCAATGGCAGGTTGTATATGCTAACCGTGCCTGAAAATTTTGCTGATTTGTATAACCTTCCGGTCCCTGTTCTGAATAAAATCAGGGAAACCGCATGCAAATCCTTTGGCATTCAGCTTAACGGCGCCTCCAAAGTATCGCTGTTCCTTTACGACAACAATACCTTTATAGTAGAGTCCTTCAATGATGAACCTGTAGAGGTTGAAATTGCGCTGACAAAAAAGGCCGCTTCGGTTACGGATATGTCTACGGGCGTAAAGCTTGTAATGAATGTTATTCCTGAATCAGGCAATCCCCGGGGCAAGCCAACAACAGAGAAATACGGATACAAAATTACACTGCCGACGCATTCCTTTGCGGCCTTTAAAATGGAATAAAGGGCAAAGCCATCCGGGTAATTAAATTTTCTGTGCTGTCATCTGGCTTGAACCGGATTCAAATTCAAGGCGGGAGATATTCCTGAACCCGGCTTTTGTGAACATGCCGCTTACTTCTTCCTCGGTGAAGCAGTCGCCGGATTCCGTTCCCACGAGCATATTGATGGCAAATACCGCCCCGGGAGTTGGCTGGGTCCGGTCGTTATTCATGATCCAGTCCTGGATGATAATTTTGCCGTTTTTGTTTAAGGCATCATAGCACTTCTTAACCAGCAATTCATTCGTTTCCAGCGAATTGCTGTGAATGATGGCCGAAAGGAATACCAAATCGAATCCCCGGGGCAGATCATTGGTTGTATAATCGCCTGCGTATGTTTTAATCCGGTTCGTATACCCTTCTTTTTCGATGAATTTTTTTGTGATGGGGATTACATTGGGCAGATCAAAGACCGCTGCTTCCAAGCCGGGTTTCCGGGAAACCAGTTCCATGGAAAAAGCGCCCGAGCCACCGCCGATATCCAGAACAGACTTGATTTCAGCCAGGTCGATATTCGCCAGCTGGGCCGGGGCCTGCTTCTTTGCCCGGTCGTGCATGGCACTGATAAAGGAGTATAGCCAGTCCTCGCCACGTGAATTGATAACAGAAGGATTCGCCGGTTTACCGGTTTTGATTACCCCGGTAAGGTTGCTCCAGGTATTCCACAGGTGGTTCGAATGCGCCAGGCCCCCTAGGTAATCGGGACTTTTCTTTGACAGGAAAGCGGAGCTTTCCGGGGTATTAAAGAACAAATCGTTTTGCTTTGTAAGGAAGCCCAGGGATACAAGGGCATTCAGTAGTCTTTCGCAGGCATGTTCATCCAGGTGAAGGTGTTTAGCAAGTTGTGGATTGCCTGTCCCCTTTTCATCTAGGTTCGAAAAAATATCCAGTTCAAAACCGGTTAACAGGATCCTGCTTTTCTGGAAAGCGGAAGCAAATTCCCTTATTTTATTCGGATTCATAATGTGTCAGTAAATTTTTTGCAAACGGGCGGCATGGTTAACCAGGGTTTTAATTACGGAATCAAAATTAAAAGTAGGAATTTAATCTTTATTAAAAGAGATTTAAATCCGGAGGAAAAAATTAACGAAATCTTAACATAGTTTGTGATTCCCCGGTTTGGTAATCGAAGTACATTTGCCGTATGTAAAATATATATTCTTTAAACGCTAAAGGCAATGGAAACAACAACTAAATCAAAACTGGCCAGTAAAACTGGAAAAACTTCCCGTACTGGAAATGAACTGAGAAACAAGAGCAATACGGCGGGCCATGCCCAGCCAACGGAAGATCAGATCCGCGAAAAGGCCAAACAAATATACCACGAGCGGCTTAAACGCGGGGAATACGGCACTGCACTCGATGATTGGAACACTGCTGAAAGAGAGCTGAAAAATTCCTGAAATATTTATATTTCATTGGCCGCCATAGCTTTAGCGAAGGCGGCCGGTGTTAAATCGGGAATCAACCTCCAATACAAGCACCCGGTCCCTGTTTACAGAAGTAAAATGCCCATGGCCTGCTGCATGCCCTGCGTATCCCAGGGAAAGCATGAAAAGGATCAGGCTCCGGACAAGGTTGCCGGTTGAAACCGTCCTGACCTTTGGCTGCAGGTTAATCATAATACCCCTTTATCGTTTTATTTTAAACCGAAGCTAGCCGTCATGCCCATCATTATTTTCGGCCAAACCTGGTTCTGGTTAAGTTCAACCGACTTCTGAAAATTCCGGCCGGCTTCCTTGTCATTGCCCTCACCCAGGAAGGAGAGTCCCAAAAGGTAATAATCATAGGCCTTTCGGGATTCAGGGTTTGCATCAGCATCTCCGAACTTTGCGAAGAAATCGGTTTCACCTTCCGAATTAAGTCCTTTTGTGGCAAAATCCCGGATCTCTCCCAGCACATCCCCGGCTTCCGCGGAACTGCCTGTTTTTTTAAGGGCCAGTGCCTTGTAAAACAGCAATTCCTGCAGACCCCATTCGTCTTTGTACCCGGCCACCTGTTTAAAATAATCATTGGAAAGATTTTTATTTTTCAATCCTTCGTATGCCAGGGCGATATAGTAGTTGATCCGGACATTTCTCACGCGGTTTGCAGGTTCGCCCTCCTCGAGATTGTCAGGGTAGGTAGCGGCCAGCTGAAAACTTTGCAGCGCTTTGTTATATTGTTTCTTTTCAAGGAAGGCAATTCCCTGCAGGAGGTTTGCCTCTTCAAACAGATCATGGATGCTAACGCCCCCTTCCCATACATGAAAATGCCTTGCTTTAAGAATGGCAAGAGCTTCATCCGGCTTTCCGTTCAGAATGAAAAGCCCGATAAGTTGCGTAATGGCATCATCCCTTTTTTCAAGAACCGTCCTATGCTTCCGAAGATATTCCAGCCGGAGAGCCGGGGATATTCCGGCGTGCTCCTTAATATGGTCGATCTCGGCATAGAGGCGGGCATCCTGGTCGTTGAGCAGGATGGCATGGCTGTATGCTTCGATTGATTTATTCGGATCATGCATTTCCCTGTCATAGGCAAATCCCAGGTTACGCCTGACGATGCTGAACTTTTCATCGAGCCGGGCAGATTCTTCCCATTCGGAAATTGCCCTTTGCTTTTGATTGAGGTAATAATGAATGTTGCCCAGGTAAAACCAGGCCTTTGCATCTGCGGGATTGGATTTCAGGGCAGTTTCAAGGATATGGATCTCCTCCAGCCGCCAGGGGAAACAATAATCGGACGGTGCAGCAGCCGCATCCCGCAAGCTGTTGGCAGCTTCTTCGCCCTGCCCGTTCTGAAGCTGGTAATACCCGGCATAATAGGACAGCAGGGGTGAACCGGAAAGGTCTTCGCCAGAGTCCCTGTAGAGCTTCAGAATCTGAATTGCTTCCGCGTAAGCGCCTATGTTCCCGTAGTTCTTCGCCAGTTCGAGCACGTTCTGCACATTGCTTTCCATCTGCTTTATAAAAAGCGCTATGTTATTGTCGCTCCTATGTTTCCCGGGTATTTGCTGCCGCTTCCAGGAAGAAGTTTTCCGCCTGGTTCCAGTGATCCAGCTTATCGATGCTTTCAACCAGGTCATTCATTTCACGGGCCCTGTCGAACTGCCCCATTTTTCTCAGGATGACGGCCTTGAGGTTCAGGGCGGCCGTATTGAGATTATTCACGGCAATGGATTGGTTGGCCAGTTCCAGTGCTTCTGCATTCTTCTGTGACAGGCATGCGAGTTGGGCAAGCCTGAAAAAGGCAGCGGATTGAAACCCGGTATACCAGGTTGCCTTCCAGAATTGGTCGTTGGCTTCTTCGGTGCGATTTTGCAACTGCAATACCACGCCCAGGTAATAGAATGCCTCTCCGTCTTTCGGACGGGTATAGTTTTTAGTGCTCCGGGTGATGGCGTTTCTCAGGTGGCGTTCTGCATCGCTGTATTTTCCTTCCTTGCAGTACCGGATCCCCAGGACGGTGTTTACCCGGTAATCGAGCGAATCACGGCGCAGGGCTTCCTCATAGTAAGGCATGGGGTCGATGATGGCATTCCGGAACTGTTCGATGCGCAGTCCGGTAAGGTAAAGTTCTTCCACCGTTTTGTAATCCGCGGGCGAGCGGGGCGCTTCAACAGGAAGCGGCATTTCCTCTTTTACGGGGATCACCGGGGCGTAACTCACCAGTTCCTTCCCCTCGCTGTCGATCAGGGCCACTTTCACATCCGTATCCTTCAGGGCGGAATCCACAGCAATATCCTTCAGGAAAGGAGTGGCTGGATTAATATCCACCAATTCATCCAGCAGGATTTGTTCCCCGGCAGTGACCCGGACCCTTGATGCCGGTCGCGACGATGTGGTGCAGATGCCTATAAACAAAGAGGCCGGAGATTTCCTTTCGAGGTTCACGGCGGCATCCGTATTGGCATTTTTCACGCCCCCGATTTTTTGCACCGGGTACCAGTATTGTTTAAATACCCGGGTTTCGCCGGGGCCGATCCAGCTGTAATCGGGCTGGTTATCCGAGTATGCCCCTACCATCAGTTCGAGATACTGGCCATCGATTTCGGTAAACATTTTCTCCCACATCCGTGCTTCGGCATTATTTCCCCACAGGAAAAATTTCTTGCCGGTTACAACCTGGTGATTGGCAACATGAACCGTTCCTGCATCCTTTCCAAAATCATAGCCTGCCAGGAAATCATCGGTAAAATTCCAGGCAAAGATGGAGGCGGGATTTGGGTGGTTTTTCCACCAGCTGAGGTCAACGCCGGTTCGGTCAGAACCTGCGTACATTCCGGAGCCAACCGGCCAGGAGGTAAACTCCCCTTTGGCATGCTGTGCCCCGAATTGGGTACTGGGCGGGAAAATAACCTGGTAGTTATCATCGCAGTGTACAGAGACATTGGCCCAATAAAGAAAAGGATGGATAAAGGGTGTGGGGTTGAATACCTTTACGGTAGCTTCCACGTACGACCGGTCCGGGTAAACAGTCAGTCCGACGGTCCATTTCAGGCCGCGCGACAATTCGGTTTCTCCCACCCAGGCCGTTTTGCTGCCGTCTGCATTTTCAACCATGGTATAATCCACAGGGAGAAGGCTGGTAGCCCGGTGATGATCAGGGATGTTCCATTCAACGCCGCCGGCGATCCAGGCGCCCGTCATTCCGATCAATAAGGGGCTTGATGACGTGTTGGCGGTAAAAAAAGTCATACTGGTCGGTTTTGTCCGTGGCGGAGAAAATGCGTCCTCCCAGTTCGGGAAGAATGCATACTTCAAGATACTCGTTGTTCAAATAAAGGGCCTTGTAGGATTGATCTTTTCGTATATCCGTCATCACATCCGATAGGGGAAGGGGATAAATATGGCCCTGGGCGCCCTGGTAATTCCGGCCGGTATAAAAAATCGGGTTCTTATCGGCAGGAGCAACCTGGTAAGTCGGCAATACAAGGGGTTTTTCTTCAATTGTAACGGGCAGCTGCGCAGATAGGGCAGCGCATGCCAGCAGGAGTGATCCCAGGGTTGATATTCGTTTCATAGGGTAAATTCTTATTTGTTGATTTTTTTTACTTTCAATACAAGGTCATCCGGAAATTCGGGAAACTTCAACGCCAAATTTTTTTCCGCAGTAACCCCTTCCAATTTGTTTACAAGGGAGCCATCCAGCGGATCTATCCAGCTGAGTTCATAGGTTCCGGGGGTAACTGCCAATGTGGTCGGCACAATTTCCGTCACTCTTCGTTTCAGGAAATATACGACCAGCTCATCGGGATTTTCCAGCCCGAAATACAATACTGTTTCCGGCAGATGTGCGATTTTGCCTGTTGCCATTGGTTTTGCATGGATAAAGTCAAAGTCGTCCATGAAATGCTTTAAAATGCTGAGCTGTTGCTTCACTTCCAGGCCGCTTCTTCTCTTTCCTTCGGGATTTCTTCCCCGTCCGGACTGATCGTCCACTGCATAGGACCAGTCGAGATTGCTATACACCGCTCCGCCGGCCATAATGAACGCCCATGCCTCGGTTCTCCTGTCAGGAGCATCACAACCATCGGCGGTTTCATCGAAGGATACCGGCAGGTTGAATGCGTAATTATCCGTCACAGCTTTGGGAGGAAAGGCATAGTGGAAATTCAGCACCGATACGGCCGGGTGGCAGACTGTGTCCACCTTAAGATATTCGTTGGCTAAGTTTTGGGCTACCAGGTGTTTTTTGGGCAGGTTCTTCTCCGTTTCAGCAATCGTTGCGGCAATTTCAGCCTGCCATGCGTTTACCCCGGGCAGAAAATGCTGTTCTTTCACATCCGGGTTCACACCCGGAATACCCTTTGCCCAATACGGTTCGTTACAGATTTCAAAATATACATTGTCGAATTCGTTTAATTCCGTTACTATTTTGGCAGCCAGTTGTTTTTGCCTTTCCAGCAGGGCCGGTTCCCTCAGAAAGGTATAATCGTTGTAATGCCCGTTCCCGCATCCATTGATGTTGTTTTTCGTAAACAGCGGGTTGGTTTCCCAGGCACCTTCTGCGTAGAGTACGGTAAAAATTACGATCTCGGTGACAATTCCTTTTTCATCCGCTTTCCGGCAAAAATCCTTTAAATGGTCGAAATAAACCGGGTTCCAATGGTCGAGGTCGAATTTATTCAGGCTGTCCTTTGCCCCGGGAACTATTGACCGGGCGTAGGGCGACAATAATTTTCCCGGCCGGGGGGAAAGGGGCGTTTGTTCCGTTCTCCAGTTTTCTTCGGTTTCCCATTCGTTGCAGGGAATGATGAACTCCCGGTGAAGGTTGAATCCGTAATTTTCAAGGACCGCCAGGTAGCGGTCGTAATCCATTTCCAGGTTAAGGACCGCACCGTAATGCATACCTGAGGTAATGAGCACGGCGGGTTTGCCCTTGTATTCAAAATAGTGGGGGTTTGTCCGGATGGAGCCGGAGAGTCTGGGACATCACCGGGGTCATAAAACATACAAGAAGCAGGGAAAGGAATTTTCTGATCATCTTCATTTGAAATTTACATTAAGGAAATTGAATATGCTCCGATTAAATAAAGTTAATAAATCCTCGGTTCAATGGAGGATTCCGATGTTGGTATCCTCCTCCAGTAATCATCATGGGTAGGAGGATGATACAAGGGTGTTTCAGCAGGATCTCTTTTCATGGTTGCTGCTTCCAGTATTTCCAGCCGGATCAGATCGAACCACCGGGAAGCATTCTCCCCGCCGGCAAATTCCCATCCACGTTCCGCTACGACAGAATCGCGAAAAGCACGTGCAGAAAGGCCTTGAGTAAGATTCTTTAATCCGGCACGGTTCCGGATCGTATTCAGTGCATTATAGGCAGAGGCATCGGGACCGTCCGACATGGCTTTGGCCTCGGCATAAGTCAGCAAAACCTCGGCATACCGGATGACCTGTTGGGTACGTGAACCCCACCAGTCCTTGGGATTAATATCATCGGCATATTTTTTATAATAGGGATGTCCCTGAAATGTTCTGGCATCATTCCAGGGCACGGTATCCCCATTTACACAGATCATTGTCTGGTATGTAGCCTTCTTTTCTGGGTCCCTCAGGAAATTCATTGAAAAAGGCAATCTCCGCAAAATAATAGGTCCATCCTCCCTCTTCCTCGGGACGGGTAGGCATCGGTGAGGACATGTTTCCCATGTATCCGCCAGCCAGACTATTGTTGAAATACAATCCAAATACAATCTCCCGGTTGGTATAATTATTCGCCCAGGTCCACAGGTCACCAATAACGTCGGCAATATCTCATAACCATATATACCTCAGCCCTGTCAATTACTTCTTTGGCCTTGGCTGCAGCAAGTGCATAATGATCGGTCTGTTTCAGGGGCCAGCCTGCCATAGTAAGATAAACCTGGGCCAGCAGGGATTTGGCAGTTCCCTGTACGGGTTTTGCGCCGGGAAAACTTCCGTCAGATCGTGTTTCGGGAAGCAACCGTTCGGCCTTATCCAGGTCACTGACAATAAGGGAATAGATATCCGATACTTCAGACAGGGTCAGACTGTAATCCAGTTTGTCAGAATATTCACTTACAACGGGCACCCTGCCCCAGATCCGGGTGAGGAAAGAATAGCTCAGGGCCCGGTAAAAATAAGCCTGGCCAAGACAGTCATCAATTATCTCCTGCGGATCGTCGGCTTTATTGATAATTTGAAATAATCAGATTGGCAGTCGAGGATGGTTTTATAATAGTGCCCCCAAAGTACATCTCAGCCTTATCATCCAGTCCCATATCATCACCAAATAACCGGAAACTTCTGTAATCCAAATGACTATATTGGTCTGATGTGCGGCAAGGTCGTCAGCGCCCATGTAGGGCGTAATAAAATGGGATGACGAGAATACATTGGCATAAACTGGCGGGTAAATTGTTCGCTGCTCCTACGATCCCGCCTTCAGAGGCAAATAATACATCCGGACTCAACACACCTTTTGGATTTTCCTCGAGGAAGCCGCTGTTACAGGACAAGCATAAAATGGCCAATATAATTGCCATATGATATTTCATAACTATCTCTATTTGATTTCAATATGGTCCAGAACAAATTTATTGCAGGGAACTTTTCAGGGATGCTGTTTTTTGGAAGCATCCTGCTTGTCCAGTTCATTCATCAGGAGATGGGAGATTTTATCATCCGGATTTATCGCCAATGCTCGGTTAAGATGAATCCTGGCTTTCGTATGATTGCCAATATACATATAATATCCTGCCAGGCGGGTTTGTATATCGATATTCCCGGGTTCCTTAAGAGCCTGCTTTTTCAGGTTAAAAACCTCCCTTGCTTTCTCCAAAAGCCTTTTATTCATCGGGTCCCCGGGGTCCTTCTGTCCCAGGTACTGTAAATACACAACCGATTCTTCGGGTTTATCAAGTTGCATAAGAATTAAAACGTTTTTCCTTGCCGTTTCCACGGACGGACTTATTTCAAATGCCCTTTTATAGTAATAGTGTGCCTGATAATAATTTGCCATATCCAGGTACAATTTTCCTACCTCCTCCGATAACGGGGATTCATAGGGATGTTCAAGGCAGACGGATTTGGCCACTTTTAAAGCTTCCGGAATATTATGGTTGTTCAGATAATAGCGATACAGGGAATCCATGGCCATCTCCCAGTTTATTTGTTTCAGGAACATCCGGATCCCTAAAATTTCAGGATACGATTTTGCCTTATCTTTATTGAATCCGGCGGGTTCAAAGAACGGCCATTCTTCTTTCATGAACAGCACAACAAGCCTGCCATAAACGGAATCGACAGCTGTAACGGGTAGTTCTCTTCGTATGCTGTCAGCGGGTATCCAGTGGTCCGGCTTACCCATAATTCCGGTGTTCTCCATAGCATTGTAAAATGCCTGCGCGATAAGAAAAAATCCATCAAGGTTGGGATGAAGGTGATCGGTAAAAAGTGAATTGCCCGCCACTTTACCCGGAGATTTGCTTTCAAACAATTGCTGCGTGTGTACCAGGAATGTGTTGTCGTATTTACGGTGCAGTTTCCGGATAATGGAATTAATTCCTCAGGAGCGCGGAAACGAATCACATCCAATTCCTTTGCAGCGTTATAATAGGGTCGCGCAATTTCTGTATCTCCCTTTTCAAATAGTATTTCCCCGATCAGGTAATTGTTCAATGCATATGTACTGTCCATTTTATTAGCTGCAAGAAATTCTTTAAGGGCTGATTCTTTATGGCCGGTTCGATAGTCGGCCACTCCTTTGCGGTATTCTGTCATAAACAGAAGGGTATCCTTACCGGACAAATTACTAGTAAAAGGTTTTTGATCCTTAAGATTGCATACCAGATCGGAAAGAAAAACAGGGATTTTGTGTTTGTGGTATTCGTTTAGCAGTTCATCCATATTCGCTTCAAATTGCTTCAGTCCCTTTTTGTATAAGGCAGAACCAAAAACAATTTTTTGATCGCCGGCCACTTTAAGCATCAGGCCGGATTTACCTATCACGGTATCCTTTACAAATAATCGCCTGATTCCTGCCGCCATGTTCATGGCAAGCTGGGGGACCCTGAACCTTTTAAGATATAGTACGGATTTGATGACAGCCCTGCTTAACCCCTATCCTTTGCGTTGAACCCACGCCCATGGCCCCATAGTACTCGTTGTGTCCTGTATAGATGAGGATGGCATCGGGATCCATTTCAATAATCTCATCCGTAAAGGACAGTAACGCGTAGGAATTAATGGCGGTAATGGACAAATTGATCATTTCGATATTTTTTTCAGGATAAGTCATGGATAACCAGTATTCCAGCATCCGCGGGAATGATCCCCGGTGGGTATAGGGAAATCCAAGGGCTGACGATTCCCCCAGCACAAAAATCCGGTACGTGCCGGAAGGCTTAATTTTCTTAAATATCTGCGAATAGCTGCCGGGGGCCACATGGTTATCGACAAAAAACTGCCTGCTGATGCCCGTGTTGTTATGAACAAATCCCGGTCTTTTGGCATCCTCTAAAAAAAGCGCAGGATCGTACCCATAGTGGAAAGATCTAAGCAGCATTTCGAGGATAACAAGGAATAAAAACGGAATGCTTATCGCGATAATTTTGAAAGCCAGCTGGCGATTACGATCTGATAAATTGTCCGGCATGGAATTCCCGTTTTTTTGAAGAAGAGAGGACCCCGGGTCCTCTCTTTTTTCAACCTGATTAACCCAAATCTACAGAACTATATTAACCCTAATGATCTACTTGTTAAGATTGTTATTTAGTGAAACATCCCCAATTGGTTTAGGACTCCAGTAATCGGTATGATTGGGGAAATGATTCAGCGGCAATTCCGATGGGTCGCGGTTTGCGGTAACCGTTTCAAGCATTTCCAGCCTGATCAGGTCAAACCACCGGGAGGCCGTTTCACCGCCTGCAAATTCCCATCCGCGTTCCGCTACAACCGAATCGCGGAAAGCCATTGCAGAAAGACCTGTGGCGATATCGGGCAAACCTGCCCTGTTCCGGATGGTGTTCAAAGCATCATATGCGCTTTGGTCAGGGCCGTCAGACATTGCTTTGGCTTCGGCATAGGTGAGTAAAACCTCAGCATACCGGATCACCTGTTCGCAGCGGCTACCCCACCAATCCCCGTTATTTACATCATCGGCGTATTTTTTAAAGTATGGATTTCCCTGCAGGGTTGAAGGATCATCCCAGGGCACCGGTGTCCCGTTGACCTTGATAACCGTTTGGTATGTGGCATCTTTTCGGGGACCTGCCGGGAAATTTTTGAAAAAGGTAATTTCGCCGAAATAATCACACCAGCCTCCTTCTTCCTCTGGACGCGGTCCCTGGGGACCTGCCATGCTGCCGACATAACCCCCGGCAAGCGTATTGTTGTAATAGCTTCCGAAAACAATTTCATGGTTGGTGAAATTATTGGCCCAGGTCCATAAATCAGCCACATTCGGCAGGATCTCGTAACCATATGTGTCCGCTTCATCCATCACCTCTTTGGCCTTGGATGCCGCCAGTGCATAATTGCCTGTTTCTTTCAGCGGCCAGCCGGCCATCGTCAGGTATGCCTGGGCCAGGGCAGCTTTGGCAGTACCCTTGCACGGTTTTGCTCCCGGGAAACCATCGGCCGGTGTCACCGGCAAAAGTTCCTCGGCTTGTTGCAAATCGCGGATAACCAATGCATAAACTTCTTCAACGGAAGAATTTTCAACAGTATAATCGATTTCAGTGCTGAAAGCAGTGATAAGCGGAACCTCACCAAAAATACGGGTCAGCATTGAGTAACAAAAGCCACGGTAAAAATAGGCGGTACCGGCGGAAAGTTTCTTCTGTTCCTCTGAGGCTTTACTGATCTCAAGATTGGAAATCACGGCGTTTGAAGCGCGGATCGTGTTATACAGTGAACTCCATACATGCCTTATCCGGTCACTTGAAGGGGAGGCTGCAAATATATCCGCCTGCCTGAAATCCAGTTTATTCGATGCAGGATGTGCGGTAAGGTCGTCAGCGCCCATGTAGGGAGCCAGATGGCCTGCCTGGCTGTGAAGTCCTGCAAATTGTGCCGGAATATTGATTGTGGCCAGAGCAATGCCGTCTTCGGATGCAAAGAAAATATCCGGACTAAGTACACCTTGCGGGTTTTCATTGAGAAAATCCTTACCGCAGGATACACCCAGGACTGATAGTAAGAATAAATATATATACTTTTTCATATCGTTAAATATTATACAGTTTTTACTTCTTTATAAACCACCCTTAGAATGTCAGCTGCATGGTGAACGTATAGGTCCTTGCAGAGGGATAGGCACCCATTGACACACCCTGGATGACATCGTTATTCCCTGTAGAATAGGCTTCGGGATCATACCCGATGTATTTGGTGAATGTATAGAGGTTCTGAGCGCTGACCATGAGTTTAAGGCTGGTGTTTTTGATCACGTCCTGGGGCAGGTAATAGGCCAGACTTATGTTTCTGATGCGAACAAAAGAACCATCCTGCACAAACTTGGAACAACCCGGTAAATTGAGGTTGGACGTACTTTTAATGTTAGCCCATTCGTTGCCCGGGTTTGTAGGCGTCCAATGATCCAGGTCGGCAATTGTTACGGTCCTTGAATCCCCAACCTGTAATGCAGCTTCTGCATAATCCACATTAAGGACATCATTCCCGTGAACGCCCTGGACGTATACATTCAATTCGAAATTCTTATATTTTACGGTATTATCCAAACTCCATGTGAATTTTGGCAGGGCATTTCCGATAACCGTCATGTCTTTGCCATCAATTTTGTATATAGTGGAATCAGATGTGTCATTGTGAGTTTCTAACAACTTCGTTTTCTTTGTCGAGATATTTACTGTCGCCCGGGTGATAACCGATATCTGGCAGCTTCTGCAGCCTCGTTTTCCTGATAAATGCCGAGGAATTTATTGCCCCAGAAAGTACCTATGGGCTCTCCGACAATCAGCCTCATCGGATTGGTGGTGATCACACCGGAACCAATAACATCGGTTAACCTTCCATCCTCGAGGTATTCGGCACCGCCTAAATCAACAACCTCGTTTTTATAGGTTGACATATTCAGTCCTATATTCCAGCTCAGGTCTTTCCTGTCAACAGGAACAGCCGAAATGGCGAATTCCATGCCGTGATTATCCACTTCCCCAACATTCGACCAATTGGTTCCACCGCCTTGGTACATAGGAACTGCTACTTTTAACAGTAAGTCCTTGGTTTTCTTCATAAAATAATCAGCTGACAGGCTTAACCGGTTGTGAAAGAATCCCATGTCAAAACCGAAGTCGGTTTGCGTAGTCTCTTCCCATTTCAGTTCCGAGTCGCCGCCATCTGTATTCACGCCATAGGCAATCTGGGTAGTTGATGTTCCATAGGTATATACCGATGAAGTCATATTCGGAATGGTGGCAAAAGCATCGGCGCCCTGGTTCCCGGTTATACCCCAGCTTGCACGGACCTTCAGGTTGCTGAATAAGCTCATGTTTCTGATGAAATCTTCTTCTGACAATCTCCAGCCAATAGCTGCGGAAGGAAAATAGCCCCATTTGTTTTTGGGGAATTTTGAGGACCCGTCAGCCCGGTAGGTGGCAGTAAGAAGATACTTGTTCATAAAGGAATAATTTGCACGGCCTACATAGGAACGAAGGGAAGACTGTCCGTAATAGGATGAAATCGCAGTTCCCGGGTTTGACTGCAATTGGTAATACAGCATTTCGGTGAAAGGCATATTGCCGCCCTGCGCTTCCGTATGGTCCCAGCTGGTTTTTGATACTTCATACACACCGGTAAGTGTGAAGTCATGAGAAGTGCCAAACAGTTTATGGAAAGTAAGAATATTGCTGTTCTGTAAGTTTGTTGCTTTATGGTTTATCCTGGCAGCCCCTACACCGCCAAAAGCCTGGTACTCGGTATGCATCCAGTCGGTGCCGTTCATGGCTCCATCCATACCACCAACAATATCCAGGGTAAGAAAATCGAATATTTTGTAGCGATAATTTGGCACTGATAATGGCACTGTTAGTCAGGTTTTTCTGGTAAGCATTTTCTTGTTGGGCTATCGGATTTTTCCCGATTGCTCCAACTTCGTCATAAAGATTATAAGAACCATCGGGTTGATAGATCTCTTCCGCCGGTCCCCACAATATCGTCTGCTGAACAGCTCCCGAAAGGCCTCCCTGGTTTTGGTTGTTGAATCCTTCTCCCCTTGAAAGAAAGGCGCTTGCACCAAGCGTAATCTTGTCATTCACCTTGCTTTCCACGTTTGTGCGGAAGGCAAATTGCTTATAATCGGTGTTTATGATTATACCTGTTTGATCAAGGTAACGGCCGGAAAAGTAGTATTTGGATTTTGGCGTGGTTCCGCTTACCGACAATTGATAATCCTGTGAATGGGCCATACGGAACATTTCATCCTGCCAGTCGGTTCCTCCGCCTGCCTCCAGTTCAGCAATTTTTGCAGCAGAGTAAGCGCCGGGAGTTACTTCATTAACCTGGTTTGCATAGGCGAGCGGGCTTAACGTATTGTATTTGTATGATCGCTGGGAAAAACCAACATTGGCGGTGAAATCAATCTTGGCTTTTTCCGATTTGCCCTGCTTGGTGGTGATCATGACAACCCCGTTGGCGCCCCTTGATCCGTAAATAGCAGTGGAGGATGCATCCTTAAGGATTTCAATGGATTCAATATCACTCACATTAAGTTCCCCCAATCCGACGGTTCCAAGCTGGATGCCATCCACAACATAAAGGGGATCATTTCCTCCGTTGATGGAGTTTGAACCCCGGATGCGGATTTTAACCATTCCTCCCGGCGCTCCCGACGTATTTGTAACGGTAACCCCCGGAGCGCGACCCTGTAAAGCGGAAGAAAGGTTGACTACAGGTTGACTTTCAAAGTCGCTCGACGATACCGAAGCCACGGAACCATTTAGGTCACTCTTTTTAGCTGTTCCATATCCGATGACTACCACTTCTTCCAGGTTCTGGATATTTGGAACAAGCGCAAGGTCAATAACACTTCTCCCGCCGATCTCAACCCGTTCAGAATTATAGCCAACATAGGAAAACACGAGTACGGCGTTGCCTGAGGGCACTTCCAGGGAGTATTTGCCTGCATTGTCGGTGACGATCCCGTTGAAGTTCCTTCAATCAGAATGTTCACCCCGGGGAGGGATTCACCCGTGGCCCCGTCGGTTACCGTGCCGGTAATTTTCATCTGCTGAATTGAAGATTTTGGTGCGATAACGATAAGATCGTTTTCAAAAACCTTGTAGGTAATTCCAGTGTTGTTGAATAGAGAGTTAAGTACATCCGAAATACCGGTTTCATGGAAATTAACATCCACTTTCCGGGATATATCACTCAATTCATCGTTATAAAAAAAACGATAATTGCTGCTCGCTTCTATCGTTTTAATTACGTCCTTAACAGTCACATCGCTCATATTCAATGTAAAACTGCTTGTTTGGGAGTAAGAGTTTGCTAAGGTTGTGATAGCAAATATGAGATTCATGGCGATCGATAATTTCATAATTCGTAGTATTTTTTTATACCCTTGCCACAAATGAGGGGAACAGAAATTTTTTTTCATAAATTTGTATGTTTTAGTAATTAAAAGGTTTCCAACCTCAGCCTGCTGAGGTTGCGGAAAATTTTAGGCGCAAGGTGTTCGAGCATCTTGCGCTTTTTTTGTTACTTTTTCAGGTTTACCATAGGCGATTTATTGGTTCTTTCATAGGTTAGCGGTTAAGGAATTGGTCATATTTTGTCTTTGAATCAGGGTTCTCTTCCAACAGCACCTGGTTGCTTTTGATTTTATAATTAATCGGAGCGGAAACCTTAATAATCTCCAGCACCTGTTCAAAAGTTTCATCCGTCAGTATTCCGTTAAAACGGTACTTTTTGATGGATTCATTATCGAACCGGATATTTACATTGTACCTTCTTTCAAGTTCACGGGCGAGATCACCAAGCGATTGTCCCTCGATGATCCATTTTGGATCCTTCCAGGAAGTAAAAAGGATTGTATTGACCTTGTTTTCGATTTTAACGGCGCGGGGAGACGGCCTCGCAGCGGCAGGAGCATCCGTAGCATCAGCTATATATTCCTTGTTCGCTTTGTCCCTGAAATATACCGCTGTCTGATTTGGTGACAGGTACGTTTCCTTCTCCTTTGAGTTGCCTTTCAGATTGAGGATAGAAATGGATCCTTCAACCAGGGTGGTTTGGATAATGGCCTCCTCGGGATAAGCCTTGACATTAAATTTCGTACCCCATACCCGGATGGCAATATCACTTGTATTTACAATAAATCGCTTCTTCGGGTACTTCTTTACATCAAAGAAGGCTTCCCCGGTTAAAGTAACTTTCCGGTCTCCCCTGAAAAAATCCATGGGATATTTGATTTTGCTGTCCGCATTTAACCATACCTTTGTTCCATCCGGCAAGGTTATGTGAGTTCGTGAACCTTTCGGAGTATTTATTTCATTATATACTAAGGGTATATCTGAAGCAACGCGAACATCGCTTTGGAAGAGATTCCTGAAATTGAATCCCAGGCTGACAAGCAACAGCGCAGTAGCAGCCACGGCAAGGATGGCGCGGTTTTTTATCTTACGGGTTTTCTGCTTTTCAAAATCCCTGTTTTCTTCAGCTAACCTGAGCTTAAAGTATTTATACTTAATCTTGTTTAAGCTCTTTTCAGGAGAAAATCCGCTCGGTGATCTGAGGGTCTTCCCAAGGAAGTAGATGTCCCTGATCCGGTCAAAATAAAGCCGGTTTTCTTTGCTTTCCGATAACCAACCTGAAATGGTGTTGTTTTCTTCTTCCGTGGAGGAACCGATCATATGCCTGATTAGCAAATCATCCAATTCTGAGTTGTAGCTTTCCATTAATTCCATAATAGGTTTCAGTGATTACGATCCGGAAAATAAAGAAAGGTTGACAACCTTTCCTGTTTTTTATAAAAATAAATAGAGGTATTCCCTGAGCTCGTTTCTCAGCTTTGAAAAAGCGCGGCTCATTTGCTTCTTGACAGTTCCTACCGTAATATTCAGCTTTTCGGCAATTTCATGGTATTTGAGATCCTGGTCCCTGTTCAGCAGGTAAATCTCCCTGCACTGGTCGGGCAGGGATTGAATGGCGGCCTGAGCTCTCGCTTCCAGCTCCTTTGACACTATATTCGACACCGAATAATCAGGAGTTTGCATTTCAGACATCTGTTCATGGAAATTATAAGAATCGGGCCCGGAAATCCGCACTGAATTCTTTCGGAGCCTTGATCTATATTTAATGGAGTTGTTATAGGTACTTTGATACAAATAGCTTTTGATGGACTTTTCAACCGGATTTACCGTGCAGTTAACCCAGAGCTGAAGCATGAGTTCTTCCACAATTTCCTCTGCAGCTTCATGATTTTTGGTAATGCTTTCCGAGAACAGGCATAACTTTTCAAAGTAGGTGTGGAATATGGTTTCGAATGCCTCTTCATCGCCTTCCCTAAGTAAGTGTACCAATTCCAGATCTGATTTCATTTTCAATTAAACTGAAGAAAACCTGTTCCCTGATTATGAAATCAAATGTAATTATTTTTAGCTTCAGTCTGAATTAAAGTCAAAATACCCCTTAAAGCCTTTCATTTTTTCTGTTTCTCAACATTTTAAAGGTTCCGGTAAGAGCAGCTGCTGGTTTTCGGAACAATCCTCACAAATATTTTGTTTTCTATAAAAAGGGTGAAAAATGGAAGACCAGATTGAATTTTACCAGGCCAAACTTGCTTATGAGATTGATCCATCCGATTTGCTGGAGGCTTTGGAAAAGGGAGAAAATGTAGTACCGCTCGATACCCGGAAACCGTCGGGATTTGAAAACGAGCATATCCCCGGGGCCATCAATATTCCGCACAGGGAAATGAATGAGGGCACGACTGCTCATCTCGACCGGTCGAAAATCTATGTCTGTTACTGCGACGGTATCGGCTGTAATGCATCCACCAAGGGTGCCCTTAATATGACACGGCTTGGGTTTAAGGTAAAAGAGATGATCGGTGGCATTGAATGGTGGAAATTCGATGGATATGCTACCGAGGGAACGAAGGTTTCGGGAGGAATGAAAATTAATTGTGCCTGTTGAAGAGCCGATAGCCGGTTCTTAGCGCGATTTGCTGAACTTTACTGCAAATTCCTTTACAACGTCATGGCCGGAGAGGAGATCGCTGATTGTGGAGTCTACAGGAAAATCCGGCAGGATGCCGGTTTCCCGGGATATCCCCGGTTTTCCCATGCCGAATTGCGCGTAACAGGTTTTAAGGATACAGTTTGTGTTTCGGTTTTTCCGGGCGACATGAACTCTGTCTCATAGCCATTGCTGTTTCCATATTGCAGAACAAACAGGTCAGGATACGAATATCCAAATATGGCCAGTTTCCCGGTTTTGCTTTTCGCATCCGAGTTGACCAGTTTTTTTGTGGATTCAATTATTGTGGATACGGGAATTTTATTTACGGACAGGATCTCTGATCCGGGCGGAATGTCGTGATTGCTTCCGGACAGTGCCGCATAGGCTTTATCGCCCGAAATTATCAGTCCAAGCGGGAAAAATAGTTTTTCTTCGTTATTCCAGAAATCATCCGGCAGGCTGATCCATGTGTGACCGCAGTGTAAGGCTTCTACCAGGGGTGCTGCAACCAGGAAATATTCCCCCGCGTTCATCGGCCGGTTTATTTTTTTCAGCTGAATAGCATATAAATTATCAAATGCATCTTTTCCCCCGAACTGATAAGGGGCAGGGTGATTGGTGAGGAGGATGTTTTTAATTTCATCGAGGTCACTTCTTAATATATCCCGGGAATACACTCTTTCCGGCACTTTTTTGCCATCCGGTTTTGATTTTAAAACGACCAATGGCCTTTCGCCGGATTTCGGGCCAAATGACAGTCCACACAATAAAAGCGGCAATAAGGCCAGGAAAATCAGATGTTTTTTCATATCAGGCGGCTTTCAGTATATGTAAGACTTTGAAAAACAGGAAAAGTTACAGGAATACCTGTCCTTTTCCGAACAATAATAATCAAAAGTGAACAACCAGGCAGATGCAAAATCCCAAAACATAATGACATATATAACAGATATACAGATAAATAACAAATATGGCATGATTGATGATAAACCTACCTTTGAATAAATAAAATACAATGTAAAGTCATGATTTCCCGTTATTATCTTCTGGTTGCCTTGAGTCTGAGCCTTATTCCTACTATTTCAGGGGCACAGAGCCTTGAGGGCTTTCAGGAAACGGTTTCCGTTCAGCCGGTAACCCTTG
>CAVVXI010000003.1:0-458944 GCA_963752195.1 uncultured Bacteroidales bacterium
CGGTTCGTACAGGCGGCGATCAGAACGAGGCGGCGCGGCGCGTTGTCAGCCGGCATGAGTTCTAGTCGTCGCCGATGCTGATTGGTACGACCCGACCAAGAGGTCCGCGAGCCACTGAGTGTCGCGCGAGGTGTTCTGAAGATCGTTCCAGCGCCGCCGTTCTCCCGTTCGAGGATGCACCGAATCTCCCTCAGTCCACCGGCAGATAGGACGAATCGCGGCCAACTCCCGAGCAAACAGATCAAGATCCAGGGGGTCGTCACCTGCTGGGTGCTTGGCGGCGATCGCATCCATGACGAGTCCCATCGCGACCATCCCGGCCCCGATGGCTCAGGCGGGGACGACGCGGCGGTTGCGCCCAGGCTTCTGGGAAAGAACCCGAGACTGCCTCCCAATATGGGAGCAGGATTGCGAGCGCTGACTCGTGTTGCCACGCCCAGAGCCTGGATCACGGGTACCGTAGAAGGGCCATCACTGAGGCTATTGATCAGCTGAGGATCGAGTTGCTGGACCACCCCGAGAGGATTGGTGGGGGTTCGGATCAGGCGATAGAACGGCGACCCTTCCAGTGTGTTCAGAAGCGAAAGTAGTTCGGCGGGAAAGCGCCTGCGTTCCAGTAGTGGTGGGAGCCGCCCTCCGGTCCCGGGAAGCAACTCGTGGATGAGGCCACGCGGGAGGGGCCGACTGGAGTTCACGAGCAGGAACTGTTCACGTTGCACGGCAACGTCGTCACTCACAAAAGCCGTAATCAGGACTGAGAAGTTGTCGATCGCTGCATCTCGGAGAGCGGCGGACCGTCTGTGGCCATCGACGATCCAGCCGGGCTTGTCGTGTTCCTCCCACGCACTATCGGTGGGAACGATCAGCACGCCGTGACGCACATCAGGGCTGTCCAAACTTCTAAGAAGTGCTTTAAAATGCATGCCGGCCAGGTTGAAGGCGATGACAAGTGCGTTTGGCAAAAGTGGAGCACCGGATTGAGATCTGCGGGAGATTTGATGTGGTCAGCAACCTCCGGCCGCTGATAGCCCTCGAGCGTGCTCTCCGGACTGACGGAGCCGAGAAACGGACGCAAACCCAGAGATTAACTTCCCGTCGCACGCCAGCGAATACACAATCTGCTCCGGGCCCTGGCGGACCTCTAGCGCTGGGAGTCTCAACTCAGGCACAGACTCCTCCAACAAGTCCGTGTACATCAGGCGACACTGAGTTCGGCAGGCCATCCGGTCGGCCAAGCGAGTCGCGAAGGCTGTCGGAGAAAACGGCAAGGTTGTGAAAGCCGCGCCTCTTGTTTCGCTCGGCGCCTCGAAGTATCACGACTTCTACTCCCCACGTCCGGCAGACCGCGCACCCGCATCGATCCCACGGGCGCTCTTCAAGCGTGCGTCTATAGTCCTCGCGGTAGCTGCGGCGAGGCCCGTAGACCTCCTCGTAGGCAAGGAGACTCGAGAGCGCTCGTCGAAGGGAAGCGCGGCCGCCCTTGTAGCGGCGCAGGTCTGACAGGCACGCCTGCTCGCATCGGCGCGCGTCGGCCTGATTGACCTCTCCGGCGAGGATCCGGGCCTTTAGACGAGGATTGGCATCGACTTGAGGGACCCGGAGCGCTGCCAGGTTTCCGGTCGGCCAATAATAGTTGTCATCTGCATCCTTAAATGCCTGACGAAACGGCGACGTGCTGTCAAACGAGATGACGCCATAGCGCGCAAACGCGGGCGCGACACTAGTGCGAGTAACGCCGAGCAGGTGAAAGCCGACTCCAGGGGCACGCACACTTTCGGCTGCCTCGAGAACGGCGAGGATTTCATCAGTTCTCTCGCGGCAACCAGGCCACCAAGGGCGATGGTGCGGAAGCCCAACGTCTGGAGATCCTGATCGCATGTGAGTAACTCTCCTGGGCTCCACCCCTGGGCCACACCGACGGGCGTCCATTCCAAAGCCTCCGCTCGGTGCCGAGCGAGGAACTCCGCGGCCAAGGAAAGAGCGAACTCGACGGCGGCGGGAAGTTCGCGAGCACGCTTGCCTCGAGATCCTGTTCACGGCGAGCGAACCCCAGCACGATGTGGTCTACCGAGATACCAAAGTCCACCCGAACGCCCTCGTAGAAGGCGATCACGTCCTCGACCCCGAGGGGAGGCTCGGGTTCGCGGACGTAGGCGAAGGCGCCCGAATCGCCCATCGACGCGAGCAAGCGACCATCCGGACGAGCGAGGCGAAAGAACGCGCGAGCGCCCTCACGGTAGAGGCGTTGGCGCTGCGCCATCGTGTATTTGCCGGAGCCACCAAAGGGCATGCCATCAACGATGACCTTCGAGATCAGTACTCCGTCATAGGGGCTCTCGCCGAGCGCCTCGTGGCGTAGTGATCGTCGCGCTGGCGGACCCTGAAGAGACCGTGGTTCTCGGTACGGAAGTCGAAGTAGGGGTCGATCTGGTCCTGGCTGTCTGGAAGAAAGAAACGCACGCGCGCGACTAGTTGCCGCGCGGGCCGCGAAGGGCTCACGCGCCGAAGCGGAGCCATTCCGGGCTGAGGCCGCACTGGAACCGGTCCCAAATACACGCATCCCGAGGTGCACGTTTCGTGAACCACGACTCGGGATAGTCCCGCCAGATCAGGGCGAGTCGATCCCAGATCCACTTGGCGAGCACTTCGCTGGTTGGGTTCTCGAGACCGTCGATCTCGTTGAGGTAGTTGTGATCGAGGCACTGGTGGAGTGGCTTGAAGGCGCAGATTCAGGTCCGCGAAGTCCTGCACCCAGCCGCTGCTTCACCGACGGGCCCGACGACGCCGACCTTGACCCAGTAGGAGTGGCCATGAAGTCGCCGGCACTTGTGACCCTCCGGGACGTTCGGCAGGCGATGCGCCGATTCGAACGTGAACTCCTTGTAGATCTCCATCATGGAATCCCCAGGTACTTGTGCGTTTGGAGACTGAGCCTCCAGCACCGGGGGTGCGATAGGCAGTACTGGATGGCCTTCTCGGTGTTCGTGTCTCGGTCAGGTCCGTCCATCGGCTGCAGGTAGAAGTGATCGAAGGTCCAGGCCTCGAACTCGGACGGGTCCGCGCCCCTGGGGGAAGACGAGTTTGAGTTCGTGCCCTCGTTGCAGGACGCGGTCTGCTCCCGCTTTGGGGCTGACGCAGATCCAGTCGATGCCGGCGGGCGGCTGGAGCGTTCCGTTCGTCTCGATCGCGATCTCGATCGAGCGAGCTTTGAAGGCGGCGACGAGGTCGGCGTCGAGTTGCAGCAGCGGTTCGCCGCCCGTGCACACCACGAAGGAGTCGACTTCGCCGGGGGTCGCTCCAGGCACGACCAACACGGCGTCAGCGAGGTCGTCGGCCTGCGAATCTTCCCGCCTCCAGGTCCGTCGGTACCAACGAAGTCGGTGTCGCAAAATTGGCAGATCGCTGAGGTTCGATGCTGCTCGCGCCCAGTCCAGAGGTTGCATCCACGAAGCGACAGAAGACGGCTGGCCTGCCGGCGTTCGCGCCCTCGCCCTGAAGGGTGAAGAAGAGTTCCTTGACCAGGTAGCTCACGCGGCCAGAGGGGACTGATAGGGGGCGGGATCGGCCAGGCCGATCTCCTGGAAGGCCCGAAGACGGATCTGGCAACTGTCGCAGCGCCCACAAGCGCGCCCCGCGGCGTCCGGGTCGGAGCAGCTGCGCGTGAGCGAGTAATCGACGCGAAGTGCGAGGCCTCGCTCAATGATCTGCGTCTTTGTCAACTCGATGAGGGGTGCGTGAAGACGAACAGGTGCGCCCTCCACCCCTTCCGTTGCCTTCGCAGAAGAACTCAGCCGAGCTTGCACCGGATGGCCTGCCAGGGTGGATACAAAACCTATTATACCACCTGCAGCGAACTGATAAGTGACCTGAACGCTGTGTGTTATGAAAAGACCCTGGATAGGAGAATGTGAAAGTATATCAATCGGGCTTCACTCCTAATCGATGAAATGGGCCATGACCGGTTGGAATTACAGGTGATAAAGGAGGCGCATCTGCTCTTTAAAGTGATCGATGAGCGCTACAAAGACAACAAATCACTGATCTTTACAACCAACATTGAAGAACCGGACTGGCCCGAGTTCCTTGGGGATCCCATCTCAACGAGTGCCATCCTGCACCATATCTTCTATTATTCGGTCATTGTAAGATCAAAGGCCCAAGTTATCGTAAGCACCAGGGTGAACTTCTTCAGGATGAATATGCAGAAAAGAAAACAAAGGATGCAGAAGCAGGATAACAACAGAGGGTTAAACTATAAATCATTGAAAGGCGCTGACTTGGTTGGCGCTTTTTTTATGGTTTGGCCTTCCCTTTGGAATTTACAAAACCTAACTGTTTGCTTTGTGAGGAATCCTATCAGTTTTTGACAAGAATAATCCCAAAGGGGTCAACATGTTCTGAAATAGCGGCTTGTTTTAAAATGAAAATTGATCATGACAATCTTCACCGGAATAAAGCAAAAAAAAAGTCCCTGAATCACATAACAGATCAATAACTCAGAAGGGTGGTATCAAAATGTTCTGTTTGGTGGTAATGTTTATAAACGGTATTAAAAAATAAATTTTGCAATCGATTTAAATCTTCAAAAAAATCAGCCACTTCTATGTGTCAGAGTAACTTTTTTGGCAAAAGCGGATTTTTCATTTTTCTCATATCTAAAATTTGCCCTCCTTTTCTGATTCTGCATGCCCGATTTAAAAGTTCTAATTTTTATAATTTTCAGATTTGTCATTTCTTTGTTTTCCTTTGGGTGGACATATAATTAACTATTACGATATTTTCAGTTAATGGTTAGCTTTTTTTCATTTTAGCTAATATTCTACTGTACACCCCATTACCGCATAATATATTATGCTTAAATTATCTTTTCCCTCAAGGGATTTGCCTTTAAACCAACCCTTTATAACATGCAAGCTCCCGATGCCGGATTCATGTCAAAAAGAAGGTTCTGAACGGGATTTGTCAGACTGTAAGATGAAAAAATACACAGCACCACCCCATATATAAAAATATGTTCATTAATATTTGCGTGTTCATTTATAATGAACATAGAAAATTAATGAACATTAAATTATGAGAAATAATACAGACATACTTACTGAAGCTTTGAAAAGTTTATACAAGTACACTACTATTCAGGCTGAAATTGAATCTGGCATGTTACGTTATGAGGGTTATTTAAATATTGCCGGTGAGAGGTTTGGGGTTGAAATCAAATCAGAAATTACTAAAGGCAATAAAGGTATCGTCCTCATGGAGCTGAAGAATATCTCCCTGAAAAAGGACCTTCCTATCTTGTTGGTAACAAAATATATCCCTAAAGATATTGCAAAAGAATATATGGAAGAAGGAATAAATTGGCTTGATGCATCTGGTAACTGTAATATACGGCAGAACAATCTCTTCCTTTTAATTGAAGGGAAAAAGATTGAACAGCTGGCCAAAGTGAAGCAGCCTCGTGCATTCCAGGAGGCAGGTATCAAGTTAATTTTCCTGTTCCTGGTCGATCCGGAAAAAACTCAACTTCCGTACCGCGATCTGGCAAATCTGGCAAATATATCTTTGGGCTCTGTTGGGATGATCATGCAGGAATTAACAGAACTCAACTTTATACTGAAAACCAAACAAACTAAAAAACTTAAAAATACCAAGGAGCTCATCATTCGCTGGATTACAGCATACCACGATGTGTTAAGGCCTCGCCTGCTAAAGAAAAAGATGCGTTTTATCATTCAGGAAAGTTACACCCGATGGAAAGACATAAACTTTGAAAAAATTAAAGGAAATGCATATTGGGGCGGTGAGCCTGCCGCAAACTTAATTACCAGCTATCTGCAACCAGGCATTTTCACCATTTACACTAATCAAAACTGGCAAAGTTTCAAGGAAATTCAGCTTGTACCTGATGATAATGGTAAAGTAGAAATTCTAGATATGTTCTGGTCTTCTAATACTTATAAAGGTGTTCCTCCAGTTTTAATATATGCCGATCTAATGAGAAGTGGGAGTACGCGGAATATTGAAACAGCAGAAATAATTTATAACAATGAGCTACAATATTTCAAGTAATTCATTAAGCAACCCTCTTTTATTGGAATTATTGGAAAAATTGATAGCGTTTTTCCAATCAATCGGTATTGAGTTTTATATTATTGGTGCAACTGCCAGAGATATGATAATTTCCAGTATCTACAATCATGCAGTGCAGAGAAATACATCAGACATGGACATTGCAATTGCTATACCTGATTGGACAAAATTTCAGAATATTTCTGAAGAACTTGCAAATATTGAAGGATTTAGCAAATCAAAGACTCAGACACAAAGATTTTTATATAAAGGTGTTTACATGCTTGATATTATGCCGTTTGGTGAAATCGCTAACGCTGATAATACTATTTACTGGCCTCCTGAAGAAAATCAGGCAATGTCGGTGATTGGTTTCACCCAAGTGGCTAAGCATACATTACAAGTTGAAATTGACAACAAATTTACTGTCCGTATTGCTTCACTACCCGGCATTATTCTTTTAAAACTTACTGCTTGGCGTGATAGAAGTATGAATACTAATAAAGATGCTGATGATATTGTTTTCATTATTTCAGAATATCTTGAAATCAATCTCGATCGGGCAGTAAATGAAAATTATGATCTTTATGAAGATGAGTCATTTACCACATTCAAGGCTGGAGCATCTTTGTTAGGCAGAGATATGAAAACAATTCTTCAAAATGAAAAAGCAATACTAAACGAATTTGTTGGTATTTTGCAAGCTGAATTAGAAAAAAATGAATTCAGCCTTTTAATTAACCAGATGATTGAAACCCATCCTATTTATAAATATGAGGAGGTTTATGATGCATTATTTTCAATAACTTACGAATTAAAAAAGTAACGTTTAGAATTTACTTCAGTGTGTATCCGGAACTGCAAGCATAGGAGCAGATTTCAAAGAGGGCCAGACTAAAACAATCACGCTGAAAGGATATTCTGATGCAGAAGGGTGTCCGGGAATATACCAAGAGTAGAATAAAAACAGCTTTTTGAATAGTCGACTTGCTGTCTAAAAACGAAAACCGCTCTGAATCCAACGATTTAAGGCGGTTTTGTAAATTTTGGTGTTCAATCTGGTAGTCCGTGGGGGAATCGAACCCCCGTTACCAGGATGAAAACCTGGCGTCCTAACCCCTAGACGAACGGACCGGTTAGTGGGTAATTAATTGGATGGCAAAAGTAAAATAAAATTTTAGATGAACAATAAAAAGGGGGAAGAATTTAAGGAATTAAGTGGGGGTGCTAAATAGAGTGCGTGATAGAAGGTTAGCAGGCGGAGCCTGGGGGCATAGTTTCGGACAAGGCTGGAGCCTTGTCCGAACGTCATATAGCCAGACAAGGCGGAGCCTTGTCTGAACAAGCTTCACTATTTTTGAACCTTTCTCCACCGAACTGCAAAACTGCAGAACTGCAGAACAATTTTAGCGCCAGGAGACGTGGAAGGCGGTGAAGGCATCACCGCGGGCGAGGGAACTGGTGATGTCTACAACAACGGAAGTGAATCCGTGGATCTCCATCGCTTTTTCCACCCATCCGGCCACACGGTTTTCTATACACTCGCTGGGCTCATCAAACCGGGTGATATGGAGGACTACATAATCGGCCCCCTTTTCCACTACTTCCATCATCGAGGGCTGGTAAAAGGTGGTGAAGATCTTTCCGGCTTTGTCCACAATGAAAAAGGGCGATGCTGCCTTGATAAAGAATTTATATATCCCCGTAAGCGAATTTTCGGCACTGAACCGTCCACACTGCCACGCTCCCTGCCCCGCACTGTTGTATAAAAGTTTGCCCAGCACCTCGGTCGGCACTACAGCGGCTTCCTGCAAAGGATACCAATTCGATGGCATTATGCCGTCCCTGAATAATTTTTGCGAGGTTTCAGGCAGGGCATTCAGCCAGTCCTGGTACCTTTCGGGATGGGTCTTCCGGATGAAGTCCGGTATTGATTTGACAGCTGTTCCTTTAATTTCCATTGGGGTTGGGTTTGGAATATATATACTCGTATGCCCTTTTAAATGTTACGATTCCATCCCCGAAAATGAAGATAGGCTGTAGGATGTAGGCTATAGGCTGGATAAATTTAAAAAAAAGAAGATAGTAAGGGCAGGAAACAAACTATGAATAATGCGGACGACAATATTGCATCTGCATAAAAGAGGAAATTCAATGACCTTACCGGAGTCCGGCTGACCAAAACGAGCCCGGCTGACCTCATGAACAGCTGGAGGAAGAAAAACAGGAATATGCGGATCCCATGGGGATTGTATTGCCGGGCATCGTGAAAGCGGAACCGCATGATGGCGGAAAAACTCCTGGACAGGCCTGTGCTGGGAACGGACTGGCTCGAAAATAGACGGGAACCCGACGGAATGGGATGTTTCTTTTCTTCAGGGGAGAAAACGGCAGAATAGGCGAAGACCAGGATCAAAACAAACAGAAAAATCCAGTTCAGCGCCCGGTATGCGTACGGACCGGATTTACTTATCCTCCGTTTCAAGATTTTTTAAGGAATCGGTCATGTTCTTCATGTCGGATGGCTGATCGGACCACGAAGCGGTATCTTCTCCGAACCCGCGGGTGGTATCGGCATTCCAGTCCATGTCGTCGAAACGGTCATTTCCTCCGAAACCATTCTGACGAATGATCTCCTTTACAACCCGGGCACCGTTCCTCGACAAAAAGAAGCCCCACACGGAGGCAAAAGAAAAGCCGATAACCGAACAGATCATGGCTGCAATGATGAGCCCCTTTGGACCATATCCCCGGTGGGCCTGCGTGAGTGCCACAATGCTCAGGACAATGCCGATGATTCCGAAAAGTATGCCCAGGTAAAAGGTACACGGGATAATCCCCATGGGGATGGCCATGATACCCAGCACCAGGCCGGCGATACCCAGTCCCTGTCCTGCATTGCTACGCTGTTCTTCCATGTACTTATTATTGTATCAAATATAGATATTTTGAAGGAAAAAGTGAAAGGAATGAAGAAAAGTTTTGCGGTTATGCAGTTTTGCAGTTCTGCAGTTGCTGACGCGGCTGGGGGCGGAGAGTCATGAAGTCATGCAGTCATGCAGTCGGCTGGCACGGCGGGCTGGCGCACTCTGGTACGGCTATTCATCCAACCGCTTCAAGGGTCTGCGACCACTTGAAGGGTTTAGAATCTGCTAGTTATGAAGAGTGTCCAGTAAAACCTGGAGGATTTTGCGGGCAGCGAGGGAGACGGAAGTGCCGGGGCCAAAGATGCCCACCACGCCCGACTTGTACAGGAAATCATAGTCCTGTGCGGGAATGACTCCTCCCACGATCACCATGATGTCTTCACGGCCCAGTTTCTTCAGTTCCTCGATTACCTTCGGGACAAGGGTTTTGTGCCCTCCGGCCAGGCTGGATACGCCCAGCACATGCACGTCGTTCTCCACGGCCTGCCGTGCGGCTTCTCCCGGGGTCTGGAACAGCGGACCGATGTCCACATCGAACCCGATGTCGGCATACCCGGTGGATACCACCTTGGCGCCGCGGTCATGCCCGTCCTGCCCCATTTTGGCGATCATGATCCGGGGTTGCCGGCCGTCACGGCGGGCAAAATCCTGGCACAGGGCACGGGCCTGGGCATAGCTTTCGTCCCCGGCCGATTCGGTGGAATAGATGCCGGAAACGGACCGGATAAATGCTTTGTAGCGGCCGCTTACTTTTTCAATGGCCGAGGAGATCTCGCCGAGGGTGGCCCTTACGCGGGCTGCCTCCACCGATAGTTCCAGCAGGTTGCCGTTGCCTGTTTTTGCAGAATCGGTGATCTTTGCCAGCGCCTCGTCCACGGCTGCCTGGTCGCGGTTGGCCCTCAGCTCATTCAGCCGCGCGATCTGCGATTCACGTACGGCGGCATTGTTCACTTCCAGGATGTCGATCGGCGCTTCCTTGTCGAGCCTGTATTTATTGACGCCCACGATGATGTCTTTCTTCGCGTCGATGCGTGCCTGCTTGCGGGCAGAGGCTTCTTCAATCCTCATCTTGGGCAGCCCGGTTTCAATGGCCTTTGCCATCCCGCCAAGACTTTCGATCTCTTCGATCAGCTTCCAGGCCTTGTTGGCCAGCTCATGGGTGAGGTATTCCACGTAATAGGAACCGCCCCATGGGTCGACGCTTTTGGTGATGTTGGTTTCTTCCTGCAGAAAGATCTGTGTGTTGCGGGCGATGCGTGCCGAGAAATCGGTAGGCAGGGCAATGGCCTCGTCCAGCGCGTTGGTGTGCAGGCTTTGTGTATGTCCCAGGACTGCTGCCATGGCTTCGATGCAGGTGCGGGCCACGTTGTTGAACGGGTCCTGCTCGGTGAGGCTCCACCCGGAGGTCTGGCTGTGCGTCCGCAAGGCCAGCGATTTCGGATTTTTAGGGTTGAACTGCGAAACGATCTTTGCCCATAGCATGCGGGCGGCCCGCATCTTGGCGATCTCCATGAAATGGTTCATGCCGATAGCCCAGAAAAACGAAAGCCTGGGGGCGAAGGAATCGATGTCCATGCCGGCATTGACGCCGGTGCGGAGGTATTCGAGCCCGTCGGCCAAGGTGTAGGCCAGTTCCAGGTCGGCCGTGGCGCCTGCTTCCTGCATATGGTAACCTGATATGCTGATGGAGTTGAAGCGGGGCATGAACCGCGACGTGTAGCTGAAGATGTCGGCGATGATCCGCATCGACATTTCCGGGGGATAGATGTACGTGTTACGCACCATGAATTCCTTCAGGATGTCGTTCTGGATGGTGCCGCTGAGCTCTTCGAGGCTGGCTCCCTGCTCCAGGGCAGCCACAATGTAAAAGGCCATGACGGGAAGGACGGCGCCGTTCATTGTCATGGAAACCGACATCTTGTTGAGCGGGATCCGGTCGAACAGGATCTTCATGTCGAGCACCGAATCGATCGCCACGCCGGCTTTGCCCACGTCGCCCTCCACCCGTTCGTGGTCGGAGTCATACCCGCGGTGGGTGGCCAGATCGAATGCCACGGACAGTCCTTTTTGTCCGGCTGCCAGGTTGCGCCTGTAAAAGGCATTGGATTCCTCGGCCGTGGAAAACCCGGCATACTGGCGGATGGTCCAGGGCTGCATCACGTACATGGCGGAATACGGACCGCGCAGGTAGGGAGGCAGTCCGGCCGCATAGGCCAGGTGCTCCATCCCGTTCAGGTCATCCTTTGTAAACACCGGCTTAACCGGAATGCGTTCCGCCGTGGTCCAGCCATCGGGGACTGTCCCTTCTTTTTCCGGTTCAACGGACTTTTTGGCCCCGGCTGTTGATTTTGTGATCTTTATATTTTTAAAATCGGGTCTCATCGTGTGAATGTATTAGTTTTCAATCCCCAGTTTATGATGAAACTGTTTCAGCGTTTCGAGCACATTGGAACGGACATGGATAAATTCGCTTATCCCGGATTTTTTCAGGTCATCCATGCAGGCGGGGGCACCGGCGACCACTACAATGGCCTTGCCTTTTACCCTTTCCAGCACTTCGGGGGCGATTTCGGGGTACTCCTCGTCGCTGCTGCAAACAACGATCACCTGTGCTTCGGCTTTCAGGGCACTCTGCACGCCTTCCTCGGCGGAGCAGAATCCGCGGTTGTCGATGATTTCGTAGCCGGCACAGGCAAAGAAGTTGCCGGCGAACTGGGAGCGGGCCAGGCGCATGGCCGGGTTGCCATAGGTGAGCATAAAAACCTTCGGCCTTCCCTCGGACGAGTTTTCGGTGGTCAGCCGGAGCTTTTCAAATTCCTGTGCCGCACGGCCCATGAAGAGCGGCTCGGCAACCGGTTCGGCTGCCGGTTCGGGAAGATGAAAGGCAACTTCTTCTGTCATTTCTTCCTTCATGGCATCCTGTGCATTGGGATACTGGTTAGTTCCCAGCAGGATCTCCCGGCGGGTAGCTACCGCCTGGCGGCGCTGGTCGGCGGTCGATTTAATTTCGCTGCCGATATAACCCGAAACATAAGCTTTCACGTAGCCGCCTTTGTCCTCAATGCCGAGAAAATACTGCCATGCGTGTTCCACCAGTGAATTTGTCAGGGATTCGATATAATAGGAGCCGGCAGCAGGATCGGCTACCTTGTCGAGGTACGCTTCCTCCTTCAGGATGGCCTGCGTATTGCGGGCTATGCGTTCGGAAAAATCATCGGGTTCGCGGAAAGCGGCATCGAAAGGTTTTACGAGCAGGGAGTTGCATCCTCCCAGCACGGCGGCCATGCCTTCGACCGTGAGGCGCAGCATGTTGACGTGCGCATCGTATAAAGTCTTGTTCCAGTCGGTGGTTACGCTATGGATGAAAACCGGTTTCTCGTTCCTTCCGTCGAATGCGGAAAGCAGGTGGGAAAACAGCACGCGGGCGGCCCTAACCTTGGCGATCTCCATGAAATAGCTCGATCCCACGCCCAGGTTCCACTGGATATTCTGTGCCACATCGGTGACGTCGTGTCCGGCTTCGGATAACCTTTCCATGTATTCGGCGGCCATGGACAGGCCAATCCCCAGTTCCTGCACCGCGGAAGCGCCGGCGTTACCGAAAAGGTAGCTGTTTACTGCCAGAACACGCAGTCCCGTGAGTTCGTTCACAGCCGCCAACAGCATTTTATCGGCGTTGTCAAAGTCTGATTTTTCGGAAAAGTAAAATCCGCCGGTGGTGGCCAGATAGCCCATCGGGTCAAAATCGACGGAACCCTTTACGTTATCTGTATCGATGTGCAATTCATCCAGTGCCTTTAGCAGGAAATCCATGTAGGCAGGGGCCATTTCGCCGGCGACCAGGTTAATGGATGCCTTGGTGAAATCGAAGCTGCGGATCAGCGCCCTGAAGTCGTGGTAATACATGTCACCCTTGCGGGATATGTCAAAGCCCACGGAAGTCACGCCGTTTTCAACAGCGATGCGGGCTTTCTCGATGGCAGCGGGTATGTCGAACACTGTAAAATCCTGCCGGATCTCCCAGGTATTGCCCGAGGATTTGTCACCCCTTACAAACGGCGCCTCGCCCGGTACCGATTCGTTATACTGCAGATCCTGCAGGTCTTCGGCACTGTAAAATGGTTTTACTTTAAATCCTTCCGGGGTTTTCCAGATCAGCTTTTTCTCATAATCCGCCCCCTTCAGGTCCTCCCTGATGCGTGCTTCCCAATCTCCGTTGCTTACCGGCGGAAAACCGGTAAAAAGCCTGACTGTCTTTTCTTCCATGTTTGTTAGCTATTCTCTAGTGGCTATAAAAAGGCACAAAAATAATATTTTAAATCATTTTACGGGGGTCAACCCATAAATCAAACTGCTCTTCCGTCACCAGGCCGAGTTCCAGGGCAGCCTGCTTCAGTGTCTTGTTTTCCTTGTGCGCCTTTTTGGCGATCTTCGCCGAGTTTTCATAGCCGATGTGCGGGTTGAGGGCGGTCACCAGCATGAGGGAATTCTCCAGGTGCCTGCGGATGGTTTCGTTGTTCGGCAGGATGCCGGCGGCGCAGTTGTCGTTGAACGACAGGCAGGCATCGCCCAGCAGCCGGGCGGATTGTAGTACGTTGGCCGCGATGAGGGGTTTGAATACGTTCAGCTCGAAATGCCCACTCATGCCGCCGATGGATACGGCCACATCATTGCCGATCACCTGGGCGCAGACCATGGTCAGCGCTTCGGGCTGGGTAGGGTTCACCTTGCCGGGCATGATGGAGGATCCCGGTTCATTGTCGGGGATAATGATTTCCCCGATGCCGCTCCGCGGGCCGGAACTCAGCATGCGGATATCGCTGGCGATCTTCATCAGGGCGACGGCGCTGCGTTTCAATGCCGAGCTCAGCTCTACCATGGCATCGTGGGCGGCCAGCGCTTCGAATTTGTTGGGTGCGGTGATAAACGGATGGCCCGTGAGTTCGGCGATCTTTGCTGCCACCCGGCTGTCGTATCCTTTGGGTGCATTGAGGCCGGTTCCCACGGCGGTGCCGCCCAGGGCGAGCTCTTTCACCATGTCGAGTGCATTGCGGATGGCCCGCATGGAATTGGCAATCTGCTGCACATAGCCGGAGAATTCCTGGCCGAGGGACAGCGGCGTGGCATCCATGAAATGGGTGCGGCCCGTTTTCACAATGCCGCTGAATTCCTTTACCTTGGCGGCCAGCGTGTCGTGCAGCTTCTGCATGCCGGGCAGTGTGGTATCTACAACCATCAGGTAAGCGGCAATGTGCATGGCGGTGGGAAAAGTATCGTTTGACGACTGGGATTTATTCACATCGTCGTTGGGATGTAGGATCTTCTTTTCATCGGTGAGCTTTCCGCCGGCCAGCACATGGGCACGGTAGGCGATCACCTCGTTCATGTTCATGTTCGACTGCGTGCCGGAGCCGGTCTGCCAGATGACAAGCGGAAACTGGTCCATCAGCTTGCCATCCAGGATCTCGTCGCATACTTCAGCAATCTGCCGGCTTTTTTCTTCGGCCAAAACGCCCATTGCGGCGTTGGTAAGGGCGGCTGCTTTTTTGAGGTAGGCGAAGGCACGGATGATCTCGGCCGGCATGCTGGCTTCGGGACCTATCCTGAAATTGTTGCGGGATCGCTCGGTTTGCGCTCCCCAGTATTTGTCGGCGGGAACCTTAACCTCGCCCATGGTGTCGTGCTCGATTCTATATTGCATGATTTATTGATTTGCTGATTTAATTTGAAGATTTGGCAATTTGAAAATGTGAAAATGTGAGAATTTGAAACTTAAGACCTCGTATTAATAAAGTCAAAGGTAATGTCAATTAAGGTATCTATTTTACTAATTACTTAATTACTTCCTGTATGAGTTCGGGGGGGATGGCGATAACAGCCCTGTATTTGCCCACCACGATGGGACGCTGGAGAAGCCTGGGATTTTCGCAGATAATTTCGATCCACTCCTGTCGTGTAAATGTTTTTCCTTTCAGGTCGTGAATGAAAAAGGCCTCCTTTTTTCTTACCAGCTCGATCGCCTCCAGGTTTGATTTGAGGAGGATCTCTTCCAGGTCCCTGCAGCTGAGCCCAACTTTCAGGTAGTCAACCAGCGTGAAGCGGGAAGTTTTCGATTTCAGGAACTCCAGGCCTTCCCGGCTTTTGGGACAGCGGGGGTTGTGGTAAATTTTGAGCACGGAAATTGATTTACGATTTACGATCTACGATTTTCCGTGGGCTGCACCCACGGTTATTGAAATTTGGCCCCTTCGGGGCCGTTCGCAGCCTTTTAAATCCGACCGCTTCAAGGGTCTTCGACCACTTGAAGGGTCTGGCTTCGTCACTTTCCGGCAAATTCCATCAGGTAGGCCTTGATAAAGGCGTTGATATCGCCGTCGAGAACGCCCTGGGTGTCGGAGGTTTCATGACTTGTGCGAAGGTCCTTTACAAGCCGGTAAGGGTGCAGCACATAATTGCGGATCTGGGATCCCCACTCGATCTTCTTTTTCTTCCCCTCGATCTCGGATTGCTTTTCCATCCGTTTCCGGAGTTCCATCTCGTACAGGTGTGAGCGGAGGATGCGAAGGGCGTTTTCCTTGTTCTGAAGCTGGGAACGGGTTTCGGTATTGTCTACCGTGATGCCGGTAGGCAGATGCCTTACACGCACACCGGTTTCCACCTTGTTCACGTTCTGGCCGCCGGCTCCGCCCGACCGGAAATAATCGAATTCAAGGTCAGCGGGGTTGATCACGATCTCGATATCGTCATCCACCACGGGGGAAACAAAAACGGATGCAAACGAAGTATGCCTTTTGTTGTTTGAATCGAAGGGTGACAGGCGCACCAGGCGGTGGACTCCGTTTTCAGCCTTCAGGTAGCCGTAGGCATAATCGCCTTCCAGCTCAAGGGTCACGGATTTGATGCCTGCATCGTCCCCTTCGAGGTAACTGAGTTCCTTTACCTTATAATTATTGCGCTCGCCGTAGCGGATATACATCCGCATGAGCATCTGGGCCCAGTCCTGGCTTTCCGTGCCGCCGGCCCCGGAATTGATCTTTAAAATGGCTCCCAGCTTATCTTCGTCGTTCCGCAGCATGTTCCGGAATTCGAGATCCTCCACCTGCTCCATTACCTCAGCATACGTTTTATCCACTTCCTCCTCGCTGGCCTCGCCCTCCTTGTAAAAATCGAACACCACTACCAGGTCGTCGAGTTTTTCCTTCAGATTGGAATATACATTGGTCCAGCTCTTGAGAAAGGAGATCTCCTTCAGCTTCTTTTCAGCCAGCTTGGGATCATTCCAGAATTCGGGAGCACGGGTTTTTTCTTCTTCAACAGCAATCAGGGCAAGCTTTCCGGGTATGTCAAAGATACCTCCCCAGGGCGGTGGTCCGCTCTGTTAGCTCTTTTATCATTTCATAGGTTGTCATTGCAGGGTGTTTATTGTAAGGGGACAAATGTAAGAAAAATTAAGCAGGCCTGCCCGTGATTCATTCCTCGGGTGACACATCTCCCAAAAAGGGATGCATGATCTCCATTTCATATCCGCGCGAAGAACCATACCGGGCAAGCTTGGCGGCCACTTCACGGCGCTTTCCGGTGAGGGTTTTTTTCTTTTTATCCAGTTCCTTTCTGATCATGATGGCATAGTCATTCCGGTCGATGGCCTTGCATGCCTCGTCCACCACATTGCGCGGGATCCCCTTTTGCTTCAGGAAATAGATGATCTTCAGAAAGCCCCAATGATCGAACTTCACCTTGTCCTTAACAAAAGCGGCGGCATACCGGCTTTCATCGATGAATTTATCGGCTTTCAGCTGGCCGATGATATCATCATGGTGTTCCTGGCCCACCCCCCATCGCTTGAGAAGAAGAATGATATCGGCCGGGCATTTTTCCTGCATGCTGCACATTTTCCGGAGCTTTTCAAGCGCCATGGCGGGGGAGAGGGTATCTTTTTCTTTCATGTTTTCTTTTAGTGACAAGTGACGAGTGACGAGTGACAAGGAAGAGCTGACGCGACAAAAATACAATGAATAATGAATAGTGAACAATGAACAATGCAGTGAAAAACCAAAAGATAAAAACTAAATGTAATTGGAGATCTTTTTTCTACCAATAGTCAATCCCCAGGGGACTATCCATTCTTGTCACTTGTCACTTGTCACTTGTCACTATTTAATTCCCCTAATCATACGGGGCTTGTCGGCCAAATCCTTGTGGACTTCGATTCCATAATAGCCGGTATTTTCCAGCAAATGGGTGAGTTCGGCCGGAAACTGCTCGTTGATTTCCATATACAGCCTGCCGCCGTCGTTCAGGAACTTTCGCCCCATCAGCGCAATGCTGCGGTAGAAAAGAAGCGGATTTTCATCCGGCACAAACAAGGCCCGCCCCGGCTCATAGTCCAGCACATTCCGGCGCATCAGCGGCTTTTCCTCGTGCCGCACATAAGGAGGATTGCTTACGATCACATCCACCTTATCCGTCACATGCATGCTGCCGTTGAGTATATCCAACGGAAAAAACCGGATGGCAGTCCGGTTGATCTCCGCATTCACAGCCGCCAGGGCCAGCGCATCTTCTGAAATGTCGCAGGCAGAAACCTTTGCCTGCGGAAGATTTTTGGCCAGTGTAACCGCAATGCAGCCGCTGCCGGTGCCTATGTCGAGTATACCCACTGGTTTTCCCGTGTTTTCACGGATGATCCATTCAACCAGTTCTTCCGTTTCCGGCCGGGGAATAAGCACCCGCCGGTCGACGCGAAAGGGCAGCCCATAAAAATCCGTCATCCCGATAACATACTGAACCGGTTCCCATTTTTTCAGGCGGGCGAGAGTTTGTTTGAATTTTTCCGCTGTTTCCGGTGAAATTGGTTCCTTATCTTTCAGATGAAAATCAATTTTACTGTAATTTAGCAATTGTTCCGCAACAAGATAGCCGATGCTCCGGATCTCGTATTCGGGGTACATATCCCGTAATTCGATTTTGAACTGACCGAGTATATCCGATAAGGTGAGGCGGGAAGTCATGGTGTAAATGTAAGAAAAGAAGGTGAAAGAAGAAACGCTGCACGAACCCTTTATGAGCCGTTGCCTCGATTTAGCCCGGATGGGATTGGGAGGCACTGTTCCCAATCCCATGGTGGGTTCTGTTATTGTGCACAATGGCATCATCATCGGGGAGGGATACCACCGGCATTACGGCGGACCGCATGCCGAAGTCAACGCGGTGAATTCCGTAAAGGATCCCGCGCTTCTTCCCCTGTCCACTTTATATGTAAATCTTGAGCCTTGCTCGCACACGGGAAAGACACCCCCGTGTGCCGACATGATCGTAAACAGCGGCATCCGCAACGTGGTGATCGGCACACCGGACCCCAACCCGCTGGTGGCAGGCAATGGCATCCGCAAGCTTGAAAATGCCGGGATCCGGATCACCTGCCAGATTCTAACCGAAAAATGCAAGTACCTGAACCGCCGGTTTTTTACCTATTTCACACAGAAGCGGCCGTTTGTGATCCTGAAATGGGCGGAGACACTCGACGGGTTCCTTGACATTGCGCGCAAGAACGGAGACCCGCCCGGTCCCAACTGGATATCAAACGATATATCGCGGATGATCGTCCACGAATGGCGTTCCGAGGAACAGGCCATCCTGGTGGGAACCAATACAGCCCTTCTCGATAATCCCAAGCTGAATGTACGGGAATGGCCCGGAAAATCACCCGTGCGGCTTGTGATCGACCGCACGCTGAGGCTGCCCAAATCGCTGCACCTGTTTGACAATTCTTATAAAACGGTTGTGTTTAACGAGGTAAGCGACCGGCAGGAGCAGGAAACACGGTATAAGAAGCTCGACTTCAGCCGGGATATCATCCCGCAGATGATGAGCTGGCTGTATGGCCAGGGCGTGCAGAGCCTGCTGGTGGAAGGAGGCCGGCAACTGCTGATATCGTTTATTTCCGTCGGTTGTTGGGATGAATCGCGCGTGTTCACGGGGAAAAAAAATTTCGGAGCGGGGGTTGCGGCACCGGTTATTACGGATATTGAGCCGGAACGGATTTCAGTAAGGGAGGATATTTTGCGGGTGTATAGAAAATAGGCTGTTAGGCTGTAGTCTGTTAGGATACCCCGTAGTGGTAATCTGTCGGTAGAAAGAACGAAGATTCGTGAAATACCAACCACGTAGTGGTTACCTCCGGTAGAAAGAACGAAGATTCGTGAAATACCAACCACGTAGTGGTTATATACCGGTAGAAAGAATGATGATGCGGAAAATAGAAACCACGTAGTGGTTGCCTGTTGGTAGAAAGAACGAAAATAATGAAAAATAAATAATCTAAATCGATTGTTTTTAACCCGTTAAGAATCGATAATTGTTCCTAAATTTGTCCGATGAAACCGTGCAGCCTATTTCTTCTTTTTCTGGCGCTTGCCTCCCTGTCTTTGCAGGGCCATGCTCAGAGTGCGCGGCAATATTATAAAAACGGCATTGCCTTTTCCGAATCCGGCAATTACAAAGAGGCCGCCGACCAGTTTACGCGGTCGCTTGAAATCGACCCGGAATACCTGCAATCCTATCTGGGGCGTGCCCGTGCCTTCGAGGCTTCGGGAGAACTGCAGAAAGCGGCCGACGACCTGCAGCAGGCCCTGTCGTTTGAACAGAAAAAGGAATCGCTGTATTATGAAGCGGCCCGCCTGAACTACCTGCTGTCAAATTTCGACGTTGCCGTGGAATTAATCAAAAGAAGCGTTGAGCTGAAATCGAATTATGAACCGGGATACCGGTTGCAGTGCCTCATCCTGATGGCTACCGGCGATTACCCCGGGGCCATGGCATCCATCAACAGGGCCCTGACCCTTTTGGATTCACCCGAAAACAATTTTTACCGCGGGCAGGTCTCTGAAAAAATGAAAAATCCTATCCAGGCGCTTTCCGATTACAGCAAGGCTATTTCCAGGAACATGAAGTATACCGATGCCTACCTGGCCCTGGCCGCCCTGCGGCTAAGCATGAATAAAACGAAGGAGGCGCTGGAAAGCTGCAACGCCGTGATCGGATATGCACCGGAAAACCGGCAGGCCTATATTGTCCGGAGCCACATATATGCCGGGATGAATGATTATCCGAAGGCGATTAACGATATTTCCAAAACATTAAAGGACAGTATAGAAGATAAGGAAATGTATTTCTTGCGGGGCACTTACTTCCAGGAAAACACGCAGCATCAGAATGCGATCGGCGATTTCAGCCATGCCCTGGAGATCGATAATGCCTATGTGGATGCTTACTTTAAAAGGGCCTTTTCCTATGAACAAGCCGGCGATTTCAAATCGGCCATAAAAGACTACGAAACGCTCACACGTCTTTCGAATACAGATCCCCGGGCAGAAAATCTTCTTTCGGAAGTGCGGAAACGGCTGTTTGAACTGAACCGTGAAACACAACCCCCGCGGCTAACCCTGCTTCAACCCGGCGTTTCAGCTGATTCAGCCATCCAGGTTCCAAGGGATAAAAACACGGTCATCCTTCGGGGACGGATCGAGGAGGAAAGTGAACTGAATAATGTAACAGTGAACGACAAGCCGGCCTCTTTTATCCGTATGGGAAATGAATATGATTTTGCAGCCGAAACGGATATTTCGCTGATGGAACATGTGTCTATAACGGCTATGGATGTATATGCCAATTCAAGGACCTATAATTTTACGATCAACCGCACAGAGATCACCCCACCCGTGGTTTCCATCCTGGCGCCCTATGCTTCCGACAACGGGGAAATTTACCTCGATACCGACAATTCCACGTTGTATATCGAAGGCACGGTTCACGATGAAAGCCCGCTACGTTCCATAGTCATCGACAGCGTATCCGCCAGTTTCAACCTCAACGAGGTGAATCCCCGCTTTTCAGCAACCGTGAATGTGGCCAACAAGAATAAATTCACGGTGAGGGCGACGGACAGTTATGGAAACGACACTCTGCAGACCTTTGTTCTTAACCGGAACGGTGTTTCCCTGCTGAAGTCGAACCCCGTAGGTCGCACCTGGGTAGTGTTCCTCGAAAATTCAAATTACCAGTCGTTTCCCAGCCTTTCAGGACCCGCCAAAGATGTGGAACTGATGAAGACGGCCCTTGAGGACTATGACATCCAGAAGATCATCTACAAGCAGGACATGACGAAAATGGAGATGGAGCGGTTCTTTTCCATCGAACTCCGCGATCTGCTGCGGAGCAATAAGGTGGATGCCCTGCTTCTGTGGTATGCCGGCCATGGCAAATATATGAATGAAACCGGGTACTGGATTCCCGTGGATGCCCGGCGAAATGACGAATTCACATGGTACAACCTGAACGCCCTCCGCGCTTCCCTCCAATCGTATACAGGGTATGTCACCCATAAACTGGTGATCACCGATGCCTGTGAATCCGGGCCTTCGTTCTACCAGGCCATGCGGGATGCGCCCAAAGAAAGAAACTGCAATGACCGGGCCGCCGCCAGGTCAAAATCTGCCCAGGTATTTTCCTCCGCCGGCTATGAAACGGCAGCCGATAACTCGGGGTTCACCAAAATTTTTGCCACCACGCTGATGGATAATACAAACGCCTGCCTGCCCATTGAAACCATTGCGGACAAAGTAACGCAGGAAGTTTCGCAGCATAATCAGCAGAAACCGCTGTTTGGGAAGATAAACGGACTGGAAGATGAGAACGGCACATTCTTTTTCATTTCAAAACAATGAAGCGAGGACTGTCAGCTTACCTTTGAGAGGATGCGCGGGCTGACCATCGACCGGATGGCCTTGCATATGCTGTCGGCATCGAAACCACATTCTTTGTATAATTCCTGCTGGGTGCCATGATCAATAAATGTATCGGGAACACCGAGCCGCTTTACATTGGCCCTGTAGTTGTTATCAGACATGAATTCAAGTACGGCACTGCCAAAGCCTCCCGAGATCACGCCGTCTTCTACGGTGATAATATTTTCAAAATTCTGAAATACAGCATGAAGGCATTCGGTATCGATGGGTTTAACGAAACGCATGTCCCAGTGCTCAATATCCAGGTTTTCATTTTCCATTGCCCGGATGGCTTCCGCTGCCAGGTTCCCTGCATTTCCAAATGTTAGGATCGCCAGGTCCTTGCCGGATGAGATCATTACCGCCTTGCCGATTTCTATTTCCCGGAAGGGCTGCTGCCAGTCGGTACTGTTGCCCTTTCCCCTGGGGTAACGGATCACAAAGGGCCCGTTGTTTTTCAGCTGGGCGGTATACAATAGGTTCCTCAGATCCGCAGCTGTCATGGGGGCGCTGAGGATGAGATTGGGAATGCTGCGGAGACAGGCAATGTCGAAAACACCATGGTGCGTTGCGCCGTCAGCTCCTACCAGTCCGCCCCTGTCGAGACAAAAAACAACCGGAAGCTTCTGAAGTGCCACGTCATGGATCACCTGGTCATAGGCACGCTGCATGAACGAAGAATAGAGGTTGCAATAAGGGATCAGCCCCTGCGTGGCCAGTCCCGCTGAAAACGTAACAGCGTGCGATTCGGCGATACCTACATCAAAAGCCCGGTCGGGCATGGCATCCATCATAATCTTCATGGAACATCCCGAAGGCATGGCGGGGGTGATGCCCACAATCTTGTTGTTTAGAATTGCCAGTTCAAGCAGGGTATAGCCAAAGACCTCCTGGAACAGCGGCGGCTCCGCATTTTCACCCGCATGCCCTTCCAGCGCGCCGGTTTCGGGGTCGAACTTTCCGGGGGCGTGATAGACGGTCTGGTTCAGCTCTGCCTGTAAAAACCCCTTCCCTTTCATTGTAAGCAGGTGCAGTAACTTGGGACCGCGGAGTTTCTTCATGTCCTCAAGGATCTCCACCAGGTGAATGACATCATGGCCATCGATGGGACCAAAATACCGGAAGTTCAGCGCTTCAAACAGGTTGCTCTGGTGCATCAGGATGGATTTCATCCCGTTTTCAAGCTTTTTGGCATAATCGCGGGCGTGGGGCGCAATCCGGTTGATCTTCCCGAACAGGTGCCATATCTCGCTTTTTAATTTGTTATACGTCCGCGATGTGGTGATGTCCACCAGGTATTCCTTTAGTGCCCCGGTATTCGGATCGATGGCTATGTTGTTGTCGTTCAGAATAACCAGGAGGTCGGTATTTTCCATTCCCGCGTTATTGAGGGCCTCAAAAGCGAGTCCCCCGGTCATGGAACCATCCCCGATGATGGCCACCACGTTCCGGTCGTTTTTGTTCAGCCGGTTTGCCACGGCAATTCCCAGGGCGGCGGATATGGATGTGGAGGAATGGCCCGTGCCGAAAGAGTCATATTCACTCTCGCTCATCCGGGGAAAACCGCTGATCCCCTTGTATTTGCGGTTTGTATGAAAGATGGTGCGACGGCCCGTAAGGATCTTGTGCCCGTAGGCCTGGTGACCCACATCCCAAATAACCGAATCGTCGGGCGTATTGTACACATAGTGGAGGGCAACCGTGAGTTCGATCACACCGAGGCTGGCCCCCAGGTGACCCGGATTGGATGAGCATTCGTTTATAATAAACTGCCGAAGTTCTTCGCAAATCTGTGGCAATTGTTCCTTTTGCAGTTTCCGCAAATCAGACGGAATATTGATTTGTCCGAGAAGTTGTTGTTCGTTCGTGTGATCCATTTGCAGCCTTTTCACCTTCAGATCCATGCGATCTGATCCTATCTTCGTAATAACTTTAATTACCTTTCAAAGTTAATAATTTATTGATTGATTCGTTTTTTCATAACCAGGAGCAATGTAATTTAGTGATTTGAAAATTAAATGTTTTATTTATTGATTAAAAAATAATATGAAAAAAGTAGCCTGCCTTTTTATTTTCATTAGTTTGTTTGCGGCGTGTGTACCCCCGAACAAGTTCAAAGCCCTGCAAACGGAATCCGCCAACTGCCAGGAAGAACGCGACCGTCTGCGGGCTGAGAATGAGAAGATATCAGTCGACAACAAGGAGCTGTCCTCGCGGCTTGCCGTTGCCGACAAGTCACTTGCCCGGGCCGGCCGCGACACGCTGAAGTGGAAGGAAGAGGTGGGCCGGCTCCTGGAGCAGAACAAGCAACTGGGCAAGGATTACAGCGACCTGCAGGAAGCCAACCAGGCCCTGCTCCATGGCAGTGAGGGTGAGATCAGGCGGCTGATGGATGAACTGCAGGCATCCCAAAAGGAAATGCAGAAACGGGAAAAGCAGCTGAATATCCTTTCCGCCGATGTGAATGCCCGCAAGAGCGACCTCGACAGCGTTCAGAATGAGCTGAACCAACGCAATGCCCGGCTGGCTGAACTGGAAGTGGTTTTGAAAAATATGGAGAACGTGCTGACCGGACTGAAGAAAAAAGTGTCGGATGCCCTGCTGGGGTTTGAAGGCGAGGGACTATCGGTCACACAGAAAAATGGAAAGGTATATGTTTCCCTCGAAGAAAAACTGCTGTTCAAAAGCGGCAGTACGGTAGTAGACCCCAAGGGCGTGTCAGCTCTTAAGAAACTGTCAAAGGTGCTGGAGCAGAATCCCGACATCAACGTGATGATCGAGGGCCACACCGACGATGTGCCCATAATGGCAGGGTCACAATATAAGGACAATTGGGACCTGAGTGTATTGCGGGCAACCTCCATTGTGAGAATATTGCTGGAGGGATCCTCGATCAACCCGCAGCGATTTACAACAGCCGGACGCAGCCAGTACATGCCGGTTGAAACGGCAAAAACGCCAGAGGCACGGCAGAAGAATAGGCGGACGGAGATAATTTTATCGCCGAAACTGGATGAACTTTACGAATTGATTAATAAGTGACGAGTGACAAGTGACAAGGGACCAGGAAGAACGACCCGGAGGAAAAATAATCCAGAAGGGATGGCCTGTCGGTAGGAATAGTCGTGCAGTCATGCAGTCATTTTTCCAGGGATTGTACGGGGAATCGGTAATCGGTATTCTTTAACCGGTGAGACAATATTCCGGGACAAATACATCTCCCCAGGATTTCTTGCTAGTCCCTCGTCCCTTGCTCCTCGTCCCTGGCTAGACAGTCATAATCTCTTTCTCTTTCCCTGCCACCACGATATCGATCTTGGCGATATGGTCGTCAGTGAGGGTCTGCACATCGATCACGGCTTCCTTTTCAATATCTTCAGCAAGACCGTCTTTCAGCAGTTTCTTAAGTTCCTCGTTGGCATCGCGACGAGCATTGCGAATGCTTACCTTGGTGGTTTCACCCATGGTTTTTACCTGCTTTACCAGGTTACGGCGCCGCTCTTCCGTAAGCGGGGGAATGCTGAGGCGGATGAGTTCGCCGTTATTCATCGGGGTAAGCCCGATGTTGGCATACAGGATGGCCTTTTCAATTGTATCGATCATCGATTTGTCCCAGGGTTGGATCACAATGGTTTTGGGATCGGGGGTGCCAATATTGGAAACCTGGCTGAGCGGGGTTATGGCGCCGTAATAGTCGATGGAAATGCCATCCAGGATGGTGGGAGTAGCCTTCCCTGCCCGTACATGGGCCAGTTCATCTTCGAGATGCCGCAGGGCTTTTTCCATTTTTTCCCGGGCCATGTCGATACAAAAATCAGCTTCTTCTTCCATAGGTAGTGGGGTTGGAGTGATTTAGCAAATTTAGGATTTTCAGGGTAAATATCTAGTTCTGCAAGATGTTTTTTAACTAAAATGGCGCCTTCGGAGTAAATATTTAACCACAGAGAAAGAGAGTTTTGCGCTATGAACCATTAGAGTTCACCGAGAAATCTCATTGCATCCGGTTTATTGGTTTCACAATTAGTAATAATTAAAATCCGCGAAATCCGCGAAAATCTGCAAGTAAAACATTGCGACTTCGCGGCTTCGCGAGAAAAATGTCTGCGGGATCTGCGAGATCAGCGAGAGAACAATTGGGACAGGGGAAGTTGGCCCAAAATTTTAACGCAAAGTCCTCGGGAGGGTTTCCTTCCAACCTCAGAACAGATAACTTTACGAAGAATTGAATAAACGAGATACCCCAAATTTTTAACGCGGAGCCCGCGGAGTTAATTCGCAATGCGCGCCAAGATAAAGGTCGCTGAGAAATCTCATTGCATTCGATTAACCGCTATAAAAACCAGATTTATCAATCTGCGAAATCTGCGAAAATCTGCGAGAAACAAGCCCCGATGGGATAATTTTATCAGCGTGATTTGCGAGATCTGCGAGAACCCTTGCGGCCAATCGTAAATCGTAAATACTCTATTTATGGATCAGCGTTCCAACGGAGACTCCCTCCACCACCTTCCGGAGATTACCCGGGGTATTCATGTCGAAGACCAGGATGGGGACGTTGTTTTCGCTGCACATGGTGAAGGCTGTGAGATCCATGATTTTAAGTCCTTTGTTATAGGCCTCTTCAAAAGTAATGTCGTTATATTTCACGGCCGCCGGGTCTTTTTCGGGATCGGCGGTATACACGCCGTCCACCCGGGTGCCTTTCAGGATCACTTCCGCATCGATCTCCACACCGCGCAAGGCGGCAGCAGTATCCGTAGTAAAAAACGGGTTGCCGGTCCCGAAGGTGAAGATCAGGCAATATCCTTTTCCGAACAGTTCTTCGGTGAGCGTCTTGCTGTACCGCTCGGCCACCGGCAGCATCTCAATGGCTGTGAGCACGCGGGCCTTTCCCCCGGCCTGGTCGATAAAGCTTTGCAAAGCGAGACCGTTTATCACCGTGGCCAGCATTCCCATATAATCTCCCGTCACCCGGCTATAGCCGCTTTTCAGTCCGGAAAGCCCCCGGAAAATGTTACCCCCGCCAATGACGATGCCTACCTCAACACCCATATCCTGGATTTCCTTTACCTGGCGGGCATAGGATTCGAGGATCGCTTCGTCCATCCCGGACTTTTTAGTGCCCATCAGAGCTTCACCGCTTAGTTTTAAAAGGATACGCCTGTAACGAAGTGCCATGGTCTTGCTGGTTTTTTAGTATTTAGTTACAAATATAACAATTAGTACCATGTGCTGAAGGAATAAGAAGTTTTGCAGTTTTGCAGTTTTGCAGTTATGCAGTTTTGCAGTTATGCAGTTATGCAGTTAAATGAAAGAAATTGCGGAATTACCGTTTAAGAGAAAACAGGTAAAACAGTCTTGTAGTCTTGCAGTCGACATTTCAGTGACGGTGCATGGAACCTCGAAGAGGTTCAGTCATTGTAGCCCGGAAAAATCTTCGAAATTCGAAGACCTTACAGCCTACAGTCTACAGCCTACAGCCTAAACAATCTCCATAAAAAAACCCCCTCGCTATTCGCAAGGGGGTCCTTATTTTAAAAGTGCAACTATTGATTCAGTGCATACCGTACAAATGCGGTAACAGTCAAATCTTTGTCGAAACCCTGGAGATATTGGCTCACGGTTTTCGTATTGTCCTTTGTAAATTCCTGGTTCAGCAAAGTGCTTTCCTTGAAAAATTTATTCAGTTTGCCTTCGGCGATCCTCTCCAGCATGTTTTCAGCCTTGCCTTCATTGCGTGCCTGTTCACGGCCGATTTCCTTTTCGTGTTCGATCATGGCGGGAGTTACGTCACTTTTGTCAACGGCAACCGGGTTCATGGCAGCCACCTGCATGGCGATGTCCTTGCCAACCTGGGCGTCCATGGCCTTGTTCAATCCAACGAGGGTTGCCAGCTTGTTTCCGGGATGAATGTAAGGAACTACCTGGGCAGCTGCTATCTTGCCATAAAAGGACAGGTCAAGCTTTTCCCCAATGATACCCACTTGTTCAATGACCCTGTCACCCACCGTGGTCGGGCCAAAAGACAATGCTTTCAGTGCGTCGAGATCGGCCGGCATTTTATTAACGGCGATATCGAGAATTTCCTGTGCAAACTTGATGAAATCAGCATTCTTAGCCACGAAATCGGTTTCACTGTTGAGAACGATCAGCGCACCTTTGGTTGCATCGGCAGAAACCTTTGCAAGAACAACTCCTTCGGTTGCAAGCCGGTCTGCTCTTTTGCTGGCCACGAGCTGGCCTCTTTTGCGGATCACATCTACTGCCAGTTCAAAATCACCCTTGGATTCCTCCAGGGCATTCTTGCAATCCATCATACCAGCACCGGTCATTTTTCTTAATTTGCTAACATCTGCTGCTGTAATAGCCATATATTCTTAATTTTAATGCTGTTAATTTTCTTCTTCCTCTTCTTCCTCAATTTCTACTGCCACACCTTTTTTGGCAGGAGCCTTAAGGGTAAGCGTTTTCCGTGCAGCGGTCCGCCTGTCGCGTGGTTCTTCCTCTTCATCGCCGTCTTCTGAATCGTCTGACCGGTCGTCTTTTCTTTTCTTGTCGCCGTCGGATTCTTTTTCACGTTCCATTTTCCGTTCGTCCAGACCTTCCTGCATCGCTTTGCAGATGATATCCAGGATGAGCAGGATCGACTTTGAAGCGTCGTCATTGGAAGGGATCGGAAAATCAACCAGGTTGGGATCCGAATTGGTGTCCACCATGGCGAAGATGGGAATATTCAGGCGCCGGGCTTCGTGCACAGCGATGTGTTCCTTATGTATGTCCACGATGAACATGGCAGCCGGAAGCCGGGTAAGATCGGCAATACTTCCAAGGTTCTTTTCCAGTTTTGCCCGCTGACGGGCAATCTGCAGTTTTTCCCTTTTGGAAAGATTATCGTAGGTGCCGTCTGTGGCCATCTTGTCAATGGAAGACATTTTCTTTACCGCTTTCCGGATGGTGGGAAAGTTGGTTAACATTCCGCCCGGCCAGCGCTCGGTAACATACGGCATGTTCACTTCTTTCACCTTTTCGGAAACGATATCCTTGGCCTGTTTCTTGGTGGCTACAAACAACACCTTGCGGCCCGATTTGGCGATCTGCTTCAGTGCGGTAGCCGCTTCTTCAAGCTTCACCTGCGTTTTCTGCAAATCGATAATATGAATTCCCTCTTTCTCCATAAAAATATAGGGAGCCATGGCGGGACACCATTTTCTTCTCAGGTGACCAAAATGTACACCTGCATCTAATAATTCCTGTACTGTAGTTCTAGGCATGATTATAAATTTGTTTACATTCTATAGAATTCAATTGAAGAGTAGCCATCCCGACTGTGGGATGAGTCTCGCCAATTTAGATACTAAACGAAGGGATGAATATCAACGTTTGCTAAACTGGAATCTTCTTCTTGCACCGGGCTGTCCTGGTTTCTTCCTTTCAACCTCGCGTGGATCCCTGGTAAGCATCTTGTTTGCTTTCAGTACATCCTTGCTTTCGGGTTTTACAATAACCATGGCCCTGGCAATGGCAAGGCGCAGCGCTTCGGCCTGTCCCTTTATGCCACCACCCTGAAGATTCACCTTGATGTCATATTTATCAAGAACTTCAGCTAAATTCAGCGGCTGCTGAATGATGTATTGCAATTGCTGGAGTGGAAAATAGTCCTGTAATTCACGGTCGTTGATCGTGATCTTACCTTTGCCTTCTTTAAGATATATCCTGGCTACGGCACTTTTTCTGCGCCCTAATGTGTTCACTATTTCCATGCCTCTTATTCGTAAATTAATTTAAGTTCTTTGGGTTGCTGTGCTGCATGCGGATGCTCTGATCCACTGTAAACATAAAGATTGCCGAAAATTGCGTTACCCAGCCTGTTGCGGGGAAGCATTCTTTTCACTGCATGTTCTATGATACGGCCCGGTTCGATCAGGGCCACATCGGCAGGAGAGGTGATTCGCTGTCCGCCCGGAAAACCGGTATGGCGCTTGTATTCCTTATCAGTCCATTTCTTTCCTGTCAACCTGATCTTGTCAGCATTGATCACAATGATGTTGTCCCCGCAGTCTACATGCGGAGTGAAATTGGTCTTGTTCTTGCCTCTTAAAATGCTGGCTACTTGCGAGCTGAACCTCCCCAATACCTGGTTGGTGGCATCCACAACAAACCACTCTTTCTGAACAGTTGCATTGTTTGCGGAGACCGTTCTATAACTCAGTGTATTCACGTTGTCTTTGTTGTTAAAATATTTGTCGTCACAATACTATACCCTTAAAATAGGGAGTGCAAAAATACAATTAATTTTAATTATCCAACAAATATACCGAATTTTATTTTCTTTACATTTATCGGATGAAAACGATGACAGCCCGAAAAACCCTCCATCAATCCATCTTTTTATTCGCCCTCTTCCTCCTGGTTTGTTCTTTGCCGCTTTCCAAGTATTTCCGGAGCCTGTCCATTCTCCTGCTTGCCGCGAACTGGATCGCCGAAGGGAATTATAAGGAAAAACTGTATCTGCTTCGCAGGAACTATGCGGTTCCCTTGTTTGCCAGCCTGTTCCTGGTTTACCTGGCAGGGTTAATCCATTCGGAAAATTTGCCGGCCGGGCTGAGCCGGGTAAATAATGTGCTTCCCCTCCTGGGCCTGCCCCTGGTTATGGGTTCCTCTGCTCCCCTTACCCTGAAACAGTTGAGGGGCCTGCTGGCTATGTTTGTGACCGCCGTGTGCGTGGCCTGCCTTATCTGCCTGTTCCACTATTTTCTGACAGGCGTACACGACAACTGGGATTTTCGTGCGATTTCCCTGTTCATGTCGCACATCCGTTTTTCATTTCTGATCGTCATGGCCATTTTGATCGTGCTGTACTTTTCATCGTATGACAACTATTTCCGAAAATACCGGGTATGGCTTTACGTCCTGGCACTGCTCCTGTTTTTCTTCCTTGTCTTTCTGCGATCCATGACGGGAATCTTCCTCTTCCTTGTAACAATCCCGGTGTTCATGCTGGTTACCGCATCCGGAAAGCACGGCCGGCTGATACGTTATGGCTTTCTGTCGCTGTTCGTGACTTTCTTCGTCCTCCTTTTGTCGGTATTGCTAACCCTGTACATTCATTTTTTTACACCACCATCCCTCAATCCCGAAAAACTCGACCGTTTCACAGCCGGCGGTCATAAATACAGCCGGCCCTCCGACCTTTCTGTTCTTGAAAATGGAAATTACGTGGGCATCTATATCTGTGAACCGGAATTGAGCCGCGAATGGAACAGGGTCAGCAATATCCCTTACAATGGCACCGATCACAGGGGACAGTACATAAGCAATACAATCAAAAGGTACATGACGTCAAAAGGGCTGCGGAAAGATTCAGCGGCAGTGGGTAAACTCAGCAGGGAGGATATCGCAGCCATTGAAAACGGCTCCACCAATTTTCATTTCACCCGCGCGAGCGTTGTCCAACGGCTCTATGAGACCCTCTGGGAATACCATGTATGGCGCGCCACCGGATTTGTGCAACAGCACACCTTTACCCAGCGCATTGTCTTCCTGCAATCCGCCCTTCAGATTATCCGTCACAATCCACTGACCGGCGTGGGTGTTGGCGATGTTTACGGGACTATGCTAAAAACTGCCCGGGATAAGAATGTGGGGCTCGATAAAAAATGGGAAGGCAAGCCCCATAACGAGTTTGCCTTTATATTTATAGCTACGGGTATTTTTGGATTCGCCTGGTTTATATTCGCCCTGTTCTATCCGGCTATAAAGATGAAACTGTTCGATAACCTGCTTTTCAGCCTGTTCTTTGTTCTGATAGTGGTTTCCATGTTAACGCTTGACACCCTTGAATCCTATGATTCCATCGTGTTTTTTGCGTTTTTTTATTCCCTGTTTCTTGCCGGAAAGGTTAAAAATACCCGGTCGCCTCTGGCAACCGGGTAACCGGAATTAAAATGTTTTGTCCCCTTAATTCTTGAAAGTAAAGGTGGAAATTATGTTATCAAATATGGGGTGATATTCATCAAAGGTTGTCTGCAGGGCATTAAAGCTTATGACATACCCATGATTTTTGTTCATCATAAAATACTTCTGTATTTTGGCATGCAAAATCAGGGTGTCCTTTTTGGCTTGATTTACGGAAGTAATTCTCAGCAAGTGAGTAAGTTTGATGGCTTCTTCCCCATTCACGGTGGTATCCCTAACGGAAATTCTATGATACGAGGTATCCTGAGCTAATACGGAAACATAACTCGTATAGAATGTTTGAAGGTTCTGATTGTCCGTTGCATACTTGTAAATCTCCATATCTTCGGTTATGCTGTCGTTAGTGCTAATTACCGGACTTACTGCATAGTATACCAATCCTTCATTTCCGTTAATTGAATAATTCCATTTAGCCGGAAGCGCAATGTTAAAGTCAAGTGTCGGACCATCGTCCTTCTTGTTGCAAGATGCAGTAAGCATAATTACTCCCGCAAGGAACAGCCCTGTTTTCAAAATATTCCGTGTCTTCATTTTTTTATATTAAATTGCTGATTATTCAAACTTCCTGATTAAAAACAGATAAACCCTAAAAATCTGCGCAAAGTTAGTGCATTAATTTTTAAATTTGATTTCAAAAACAATAATCATACCAAACCATGAGACAACTGGCCTTTCTTTTCACCCTGCTTTTTCTTGCGGTTACGGCTTCCGGCCAGCCAATTAATCAGCAGTCCGGTGAGCCATTCCCTGTAAGGGGACTTTGCATCACGGCCCCCTACGGTTCCGGTCTGAAAAACTTCATCCGCTTCATGGACGAGGAACTAGTCCCAAGAAAGGTAAACACGCTCATTCTGCGGGTTGATTTTAAATACCAGTTTAAAAGTCACCCTGAACTGAGGGATTCGGGAGCGCTCACCGAAGCTGACGTCAAAAAGCTGGTGGCCGCTGCCAAAAAAGACAATATCAGGCTGATCCCCCAGATCAACCTGCTGGGTCACCAGTCGTGGGCCGGAAAGGTCAATAAACTGCTGGAAAAATACCCCGATTTTGACGAGACCCCTTCTGTAAAGATGCCGGCGAATTATGCCTGGCCGAATCCGGAAGGGCTTTACTGCAAGAGCTATTGTCCCCTGCATCCGGGTGTACACAAGGTAGTATTCGACCTGGTGGATGAAATCTGCGCCGTCTTCAAGGCTGATGCTTTTCATGCCGGAATGGACGAGGTGTTCTATATAGGCCATGACAGTTGTTCCCGCTGTGCGGGGCATGACAAGGCCGAATTATTTGCCGGTGAAGTGTGGGCGATCCGTAACCATCTTGGGGAAAAAGGACGCCAGTTATGGATATGGGGTGACAGGCTCCTGGATGGCAGGACCACCGGTATGGGCATGTGGGAGGCCAGCTATAATACCACATACAGGGCGGTGGACCTGATCCCGAAAGATGTGATGATATGCGACTGGCATTATGAACGGGCCGACCAAACGCCGGTTTACTTTGCCATGAAGGGTTTCAATGTTGTGACCTGCCCCTGGCGTTCACCCGAAGTAGCCGTCCGGCAGGCGGAAGATATGGTAAAATTCAGACAGCGTTCCACACCGGAGATGAAAGATCGCTATGCCGGAATGGTGCAGACGGTTTGGTCATCGGCAGCGAAATTCCTTGAAGACTATTATGAGGAAAATAATGACAAGCCTGTAGAAGCCAATACCCAGGAAAACTGCTTCCGGATGCTGTATAAAAGGATGAAAACCCTGCAGCCGGCTCCGTGACCCAAAGATTTTTGCCGGTGGATTCAACTTTTTTCACTTATTTCGCACATTAAATATCCCTGTACATGAAAAACTTCAAGACCATTAATATTATAGCGGGTTGGGTCATCTTTTCCATTGCTGCCTTTGTATATCTCTCCACAATTGAACCGACCGCCAGCTTTTGGGATTGCGGCGAATTCATATCCTCCGCATTCAAGCTTGAAGTGGGGCATCCTCCGGGAGCGCCGTTTTTCATGATCATCGGAAGGATCTTCACCCTCCTGGCCGGAAAGGATGTCACTGCCGTTCCGAAAATGGTAAATGCTATGTCGGGACTATTCAGCGCACTGACCATTCTTTTCCTTTTCTGGTCCATCACCCACCTGGCCAAAAAAATACTGGTGAAAGAACAGGCTGTGACAACCGGGCAGCTCATCGCCATTATCGGCAGCGGTGCTGTCGGCGCCCTGGCTTATACCTTTTCGGATACATTCTGGTTTTCGGCGGTGGAAGGGGAGGTTTACGCGAGTTCCTCATTGTTCACGGCGCTTGTATTCTGGGCAATCCTCAAATGGGAAAATGTGGCCGATGAGCCCCATTCCAACCGGTGGCTGGTGTTTATCGCCTACATGATGGGTTTGTCCATAGGGGTTCACCTGCTCAACCTGCTGGCCATTCCTGCCATCGTGCTGGTCTATTATTTCAGGAGAAACCCGGTTACACTGGTTGGCACGTTAAAAGCCCTGGCCATTTCCATTCTCATCCTGGCCGGGATCATGTATGTGGTTATACCGGGCGTTGTAAAAGTGGCTTCCATCTTTGAGCTGATCTTTGTAAATTCGTTCGGCCTGCCCTTTTCCTCAGGTACCCTGTTCTATGCCATTCTGCTGATTGGCCTCATCGTGTACGGACTGTATTACACGCAAAAACACAGGAAAGTGATCGCGAACACTATCCTCCTGGTAGTTACGGTTATCCTCATCGGCTATTCCTCCTATGCGATGATTGTAATCCGGTCCGCTGCCGATACGCCACTCGATGAAAATGATCCCGAGGACCTGTTCTCCCTGCTGTATTACCTGAACCGAGAGCAATACGGGGACAGGCCGCTTTTCTATGGACAGTATTTTAATGCGCCAATCATTAAATCTACCCCGGGAAAGCCTTCCTATTACAAAAAGGATGGAAAATACAAGGAAAATAATTTCCGCATTAATTATGTTTATGACAGTAAGTTCACTACGCTTTTCCCGCGCATGTGGAGCAGCGATGTGGAAGGCGGCCATGTGGATGCCTATATACGATGGGCAAACCTGAAAGAAAGTGATCTCTACCAGGCGCGAACAGACCAGTCCGGAAAGGTGATAACAGACCAGCAGGGTCACGTGGTTTATGATCATTCCAAAGGGAAGAAAAGCCCGAATTTTGCCCAAAATCTGACATTCTTCTGGCGATACCAGGTGGTGCACATGTATTTTCGCTATTTCATGTGGAATTTTGCCGGGCGGCAGAACGACGAACAGTCGAATTTCAAAACCGACATCGACAAGGGGAACTGGATTTCGGGAATTTCATTTATCGACAATATGCGGATTGGAAATCAAGACAGCATTCCCGATTCCATGCGGAACAACAAAGCCCGCAACCGTTATTTCATGCTGCCCCTGTTGCTGGGATTGGCAGGCCTGTTTTACCAGCGAAAAAAACACCGGAAGGATTTTCTGACGGTGATGGTGCTGTTTATTATGACCGGACTGGCCATCGTTGTATATCTTAACCAGAGTCCGCTTCAGCCCCGCGAACGGGATTATGCGTATGCCGGTTCGTTTTATGCCTTTGCCATTTGGATCGGCCTTGGCGTGCTGGCCCTGTATGAGCTTCTGAAAAAATATATTCCCGCTGCTTCCGGTGCCGTGCTGGCCTCAATGATTTCGCTTGTTGCCGTGCCCACTGTGATGGCAAAAGAAAACTGGAACGACCATGATCGCAGCGGACGCTACGTGGCCCGCGATTTTGCGTATAACTACCTCAATTCCTGTGATAAAGATGCCATTTTATTTACCAACGGGGATAATGACACATTCCCGCTGTGGTACGCACAGGAAGTGGAAGGCATTCGTACGGACGTTCGCGTGATGAACCTCAGCTACCTTGGCGCGGATTGGTATATCCAGCAAATGCAGCGCAAAACGTATGAATCCGACCCGGTTCCATTTTCACTCACACCGGATCAGTACCGGACCGGAACCCGGGATATCGTTTATGTGGTGGACAAAATAAAAGGGTTTGCCGATCTGAAACAGGTGATTGATTTTGTTGGAAGCGACAACCCGCAAACCAAGCAACTGCCGGAATATACAAGTGAGAAAATCGACTTTATCCCAACCCGCCATTTCGTTGTGAAAGTTGATTCCCTTGAGGTGGTGAAAAACGGAACTGTTAGTCCGAAAGACGCTTCCAAAGTCCGTTCGCAGATGACATTTGAACTGGAACCCAGCAGAAGCTATCTCACAAAGAACCACCTGATGATCCTCGACCTGCTGGCAAACAACCACTGGAAAAGGCCTATTTATTATGCGATCACCGTTTCGGAGGATAACTACCTAAACCTCGACAGGTATTTCCAGATGGAAGGACTGGCGTACCGGATTGTACCGTTTGCTTCCACCGGGGATATGTTTGGCCGCGGAGGCATTAACTCGGCTGTGATGTATGATAACATGGTAAACAAGTTCAAGTGGGGCGGCGTTAATAATCCGAAAGTTTATCTTGATGAAAACACCCTCCGCATGCTGGGTAATTTCAGGAGCACTTTTGCCCGCCTTGCCATTCAGCTGATCAATGAAAATAAGAAAGATTCAGCACGCATTGCACTCAACCGGTGCATGGAGGTAATACCCGACAAGGTAGTGCCTTTCAATGTATTCAACATCCTGCTTATCGAAGCCTATTACAGGCTGGGGGATATGGAAACTGCCAATAATATGGCGGCAACCCTGAAAAAGAACATTTACCAGGATATGAATTATTTTATCAGCCTGGGAAATAAATACAGTTCTTACCTGGTGTATGAAAAAAGAGTCGCTCTTTATTCAATGACGGAACTGGCACGCCTGGGAGAAACATACAACCAGCCGGAGCTGAAGAAGGAGATGGATCAGAAATTACAGGAGTTCTCAAATGCCCTGAACATCGGAATGTAGTCAGCGCCATGGCCTTTGTTCGGATTCCGGGAATCCTGAAAAGAATTTACCCGCAGCTCACCTGGGACATCCGGGGAGAGGACAGGGTCGTGTATCTCACCTTTGATGATGGTCCTACGCCTGAAATTACAATGAAAGTGCTGGATATGCTGGCAGCATCCCATGCACGGGCCACCTTTTTCTGCATCGGAAGGAATGCCGAACGCCATCCTGAAATTCTCGCACGCATCAGCGCTGCCGGCCATGCACTGGGCAACCATACCTACAGTCACCTCAAGGGATGGTATACACCCAACCGGGAATATTATGATGATATTGAACTGGCTTCCCGGTTTGTGCCTTCCCGTCTCTACCGTCCCGCCTACGGAATGATCACACCGGCACAGATCCGGTATCTTAAACAGCGTTTTCGCATTGTTCTATGGGATGTGATGAGCTATGATTTTGATCCGGGCACGTCAAAGGAAAAATGCCTTTCCAACGTGATCCAAAATGCAAGGGCAGGATCGGTGATTGTGTTCCACGATTCGGTAAAAGCGTCGGCTAATTTGCTGTATGCCCTGCCCCGGGTGCTGGAATATTTCGGAGGAAAGGGATTTGCCTTCGAGGCAATTGGTTAACCACAGAGTCCTCGGGAGGGTGTCCCTCCAACCTCAGAAACAGATAACTATGGAAAGAACTGATTAAATGAGGTGCCCCAAATTTTTAACGCGAAGCCCGCGGAGTTTATTCGCAAAGCGCGCCAAGATAGAGGTCGCGGAGAAATCTCATTGCATTCGATTAACAGCTTTAAAATTTAGATTATCTGATCTCCGGAATCCCTAAAATCCGACAGATAATGAGGGATTTAAAAAGAGTTATATAGGAGTCCTCGGGAGGGGCTCCCCTCCAACCTCATAACAGATAACTTCACAAAAGATTGCCAAAAAATTTACACGGAGGGCTCAGAGTTTTTTGTTTAACGTGCTATAGATTTCTGGAGGTCACTGAGAAGAATCTCATTTCATTCGATTCTGATAACACCAGCGGAGTGACATAAATACTTCTGATAATGAGTGCATTAAAAAGAGTTATATAGGAGGAAGAAGAGATTGGTGCAGAGAGCACGCAGAGAGATTTTGTTCGATATTTTAGAATTGTTCGGACAAATTACGAATTGTTTGAACATATTAAAATTGTGGTGACATATTTGGAATTGCGGTGACATATTCGAATTGTAGTGACGTATTAGAATTGTAGTGACGTATTTGGAATTGTAGTGACATATTAGAATTGTAGTGACATATTTGGAATTGTAGTGACATATTTGGAATTGTTCGGACAAGGCTCCGCCTTGTCCGAAAATATGCATAGCGATTTATTAAATATCGCGTCTCTACAACCTGATATACAAACCTGTATTAAACGAATACGATATCCAGTCAAGGCTTTCACCGGATATCATCATCCCTAGCGGAATAATCTCGCCGCCCAGATTCACATCAAGATATACGGATCGCAAAAGCTTAAAATATACTCCTGCCGATGCGGCCAATGAATTTACCATATCCGTGTCGCCAAAAAACACATTGACCCCCAGGTCAAATTTGGGACGGATGGGTTTATCGGGAAATAAATACTCCACTTGCAACGGGATCATGGTTACCTGGTATTTAATGTCTTCCTATTCGAAATGCGAAACAAGAAAACCCGTCTTAATATAGAACCGCTCATTGGTTCTGGGAAGCCACAGATAAACCAGGGTTCCAAATTCGAGCAAGATCCAATGGAGAATAGATTTTGACTTTGCCTGTTTCAGATTTGAATACACACGACTGGCTATTTTTGATATTTCCGCGGTAATCGATGTGTCCTCTAGTTGTATCGCCCCCGTGACTGATAATAAAACCCTTTCGAAATTCACTCTGACAAAAAATACTTGCAACAAAAAATACAAAAAGATGGCAAAAAATAAGTCGTTTCATGAGATGGTTTTGGTTGAAATGACAGACAATACAAACAAATAATTACAATCAAACCAGGAGGAATGAAACGGTATACAATATATCGGGCTACAAACTCAATGCGCAAATTGCCTTATGAGAATTCCAAATAAAAAATCCAGCCGGCCAGGTACATTATTGATCAGGGCCATCATAAAAATTAATCTGCGGGTTCGTGCTTTCAGGGTCAAGGAGTAATCCGGTCCACACGACAGCATCTTTTTGCAGGAGTCAGCCAGGAACCGGAACCGGTTATTGCGGGGGATTATCTTTTCAATGACAAGGGGCACTTCATCTTCGAAATACTGCTTTAATAAAATAAAGGCCAGGAATAACGCTTTTTCTGCTTTTATATCCCGCGCCAGGGAGATTATTTTTTCATAATCCAGCACATCCTGATAAGCCAGCATAAAGGCACGGATATCCATCAGCCAGCCAAGCCTTGAAAATTGGTGCAAGGCCCCGTGGTAGCATAGATAAACAAGGTATTGTTCCCGGGCAAGTATGGTAACCGGCTGACCGTCCAGGTCAAAAGTCTCGAGTTCCTCGAAAATATGCCGGAATAATCCGGCGGTAAGATAGGTATTAGCACCGGCCCTGATATGAAGGTCAATTTGACTCTTGTTCCGGGGATTGAAGTAATGGACCTCCCTCTTGGCTACCAGGAATATCTTTCGGGATAACTTGCCGGGGTGGTCATTCAGATTGGATTGCGAATATCCGGCTCCGGTCAACAGCAGATGGGCTCTGCCGAGATCAGCCCCCTCTTTTAGAAGGATATCCAGGTCCACCGATTCCTTTAATGCTTCCCGACCGTGAACCATCCGGGCCAGCTGCGGACCCTTTATCACAACCACCGGTATGGCTGCCCTTTGAAACTCGCCTGTGATATGAATTAATTCCCGCAACTGATCGAGCGAACGCATGGCATTCCTGCGGCAACGTTGAGAAAGCAATTCAACCCGGGAGGAATTCAAAAACCCGGGGTGTGACAGGGCAAAGGCGTACAAGGGATGGGTAACCCTGTGCATTTCAGCCAGCCGCACCAGCTTACCCTCATCGAATGGGTTCCCTGGCTCAAAGTTCTCACCAGGTCCCTGCAATATTTTCAGCAGTATCTTTATTTCCTTTTCCAATCCCTTTTTCCTTAAAATATATCTTCCTCTCACCTCTCCCTACTCATCTCTCTCTACTCACCTCTCCCTACTCATCTCTCCTTACTCTTCCTCGTCACTCGTCACTCGTCACTCGTCACTTGTCACTCCCATAATACATCAACATCATCAGGTATGTATAAAATGCCCCGGGGTTCAGTGAGTTCAGATCCACTTCTTCCCTTTTTACCAACCTGTCATACCACTTCGGGAACCGTGAAAGATCAAAGATCTCCTGCATTTTTTTATCCCCTTTTCGGCGATTGACAACGGAAAGAATTCCTTCCTTTTCCTGGATCAGGCTGTAATAGGTTTGGGGAATTGTTGTTCCCGCTTTGTCATTTCGCAGCCGGATGTTTTCAGGCACAAATCCTTTTATGGATTCACGGAACAGGTACCGGTTGGTTCCCTGGTGCTGCTTTAAGCGGGAAGGAAAGGCCAGGCAGGCCAGAACGAGATTAACATCGAGTAGGGGATACCGGTACTCGAGGCCATATTGTGCCGCGGCTGCATAGCAATATTCCATCCTTTGCGGAAGGTGATCCATGGTGATCCTGTATAATTGCCGCATGGAAAGGATATCCTGTCTGGGAAACCTGTATTTGTCCCGGAACCGGTCTTCCAGGTTATGCTGATTCACATACGACGGTTGAATGGGCAGATTCTGCAAACGGCGTGCAAGCAATTCAGGGGTAAAAACCCCTGTACTGTATTTTCTCCGTCTGAAACGGGAATACAAAAACCGGGCGGTGATCAAACCGGGTTTCAATAACGATTTAGGAGAGACTCCCTTGGAAAAGAGTTCATTTTTCATCGCTGCCCATTGCTTTTTCAGGATCATTTCATTCCAGGGAAAAGCGGTTCGGGCCGAAACCAGCTCATCGCCGCCAAATCCCGACAGCAGGACCTCTGCGCCGGCCTCCCCGGCAGCCTTATACAAGCCATGATTCATCATATTGAAATTCTGCTGAACAAATGTTCCCTGTATGTCAAGGGTAAATTTCAACAAATCGGGAAGCGATTTCCCAAGCGTATCTACAAGTATTCCTTTTAAATTTTTGAATGAAAGCATTTCCTGGATAAATTCCCGTTCATCCTTGAATACAAACCCTGTGCCCTCAGGAAATACATTGGAACAGGAAATAAACGAAATTTTTTCCGCCGAGGCAAAATCCGACGCAATACCCGTGACGGCAGACGAGTCAAGCCCCCCGCTTAATTCGGAGGCCAGGGAAGCAACTCCTTCACAGCGCATATTTACAGAACTTACCAGCAATTCCCTGAACATGGCAAAATAATCCTCGCTTTTCCCCAGTTTAATCGCAGCCTTCACATCCGGCATCCAGTAACGGGTCACCTTGATCTCCCCATTTTTACCTTCCATAAAATGAGCAGGAGCAAGGCGAAAGATGGAATCAAACGGCGTTTTTTCCTTTACAGTTTTTACACCAATAAGTGAGTCAAGCAAATAGTCCGGATCAATATCAGGTTGTACATCCAGCGCGGCAAGGACAAATCGCAATTCGGAGGCAAAAATAAAACTGCCTTTAAGCCGGGTATAAAACAGGGGCCGCACACCCAGGGGATCACGTGCGGCAAACATATCGCCATTTTGCGTATTGAAAATGACAAAGGCAAAATCACCATACAAAAATGCGGGACAACGGTTGCCCCATTTTTCAAAGGACCGCAAGATGAGCTCGCTGTCATTGGCTTCAGTAACAGCGTTTGTTATCCCAAGCTTTTGCGCCAGCGCCTTCCTGTTATACAGGGTGGCATCGGCGGCTATTGCGAGATGCCCTGATTGAAAAATGGCTGTATGATCCGGGACCAAAACAACACTATTGCGCAAGGCAGCACCTGCAAACAGGCCGGGACCGTCAAATGAAGCGATCCGGCGTGGTACAACATATCGTGCTGCTTCCGTCATTCGCCCCATCAGGTTTGGATCGGGCTGTTTCAGGCTGGGTTGGAAAATTCCGAAAACCGGTGGCATGGAGGTAGGATTAAATCGCCCTAATATACAACCTTATACCTAAATAATCAATGTTTCCAATTATAACTTATCATCTTCCTTACTACCGTCACTTGTCACTCGTCACTCGTCACTTTTTTTTCTACTTTTGTTGCATGCCCGATAAAATAACATATCCTTACCGGTATCACGCCTATGGCCTTGATATTCTCTCGCAGCTGCCTGTCACTGGATTTGAACCGGCAGAGATCAGGAATGCGGATGTGACAATCCGGCTTGCGGATGTTCCGACAAGTCTTCCGGATGCGGTTAATAAGGGTGTTTTGTACCAGTCGACGGAAACCGAATTTTTACTGCAAATTGACAACGTAGCGCGTTTTCATGTGCGTAACGGCCACGAGATAGTGGTACAACTGCTCGGTAAGTCCGCCCCCGGTGATATTTCAGCATTTATCAGCGGTACAGTCCTGGGTGCCCTGATGCACCAGCGCCGCATGCTGCCGATCCATGCCAGCACCGTGGTATATAAGGATAAATGCCTTCTTTTCGCAGGAGTATCCGGATCCGGGAAATCAACCCTGGCTACTGCGGTAATCGGGGCAGGCGGGTCGCTCGTGGCCGATGACATTTCTGTCATTGATTTTAGCGGGGATAAGCCCTCTGTTTGCCCGGCCTTCCCTATGATGCGCATCTGGGAGGACAGCCTGAAGCATTTTGGTATTCCGTTCCGCGACTTTGAACCTGTACGGGAGGAATTGCGCAAATTCTATATGCCGGTTTCCCGTTTTCACCGTACACAAACTCCGATACACCAAATATTTATCCTGGGCACCCACAATAAGGAAGCCATTGAAATCAAGAATCTGCAGGGAGTTGATAAATTCAGGGTGCTAAAAAAACATACGTATCTTTTCAGGGGCATTCCGAAAACGGGACTGGAACAAAACCACTTTATGCTTGTCAACCGGTTGGCAATGCAGGTTCCCGTTACGCTGATCACCCGTCCCAATGACAGTTTTGATACGACGAGGCTCATGGATATTTTAAATGAAACCGTTACATCCGGATAATATGGGCAATGATAAGATTGTATGGCTGGCCTCCTATCCCAAATCCGGGAATACCTGGATGAGGGCATTTCTCACCGCCCTGCTTAACACGGACAAAGAAGGATTGGATATCAACAACATGATACCCAGCACCATCGCCAGCAGCCGGCAGCTTTTCGACGACCTGGCCGGCGTATCAGCCTCCGACCTTCTGCCTGGGGAAATTGACAGCCTGAGGCCGGCAATATACAGGCAGAATGCAATGGAATCGGAAGAATTGATCTATCATAAAATTCACGATGCGTGTATCCTTCTGCCGGACGGCAATTCCCTCATTCCGGCCGATGTGACAAGGTGTGTAATTTACATTATCCGCAATCCGCTGGATGTGGCTGTATCCTTTGCGCACCACCTGCACACAAATATTGACAAGACCATTGCCATTATGAACAACCCTGACTATGCTTTTTGTAACAAGCGCGACCGGTTGGCCAACCAGCTCAGGCAGCGGTTGCTGACCTGGAGCGGACATGTAAAAAGCTGGGTGGACGATTCCGGACTGCCGGTTTGGGTAATGCGGTATGAGGACATGACGGCAGAACCGGAAATCACTTTTACGAAGGCTTTGGATTTTATCGGGTTGAAGCATACCTCCGCTGAAATTAAGGCAGCCCTGGAATTGTGTACCTTTTCAAGAATGCAAAAACAGGAGGAAGAAAAGGGATTTTCGGAAAAAAATGCCCGTTCCCCCAGTTTTTTCCGGAAAGGAACCGTCGGGGACTGGAGAAACAGCCTTCACAGTGGCCAGATAGTGAAGATTACAGCTGCACACGGCCCCGTAATGAGGAGATATGGATACCTGAACGAATAGGGTAAAAATAAACCTGTTCGAAAGTTGGAAAAGCCACGGGATGTTAATAACTTAGGATAATTTGTAACAAAAAATAGTATATTTACGCAACCTTGTTAAATCTCCTGACACCCGAAACGAAAGCAGATTAATCACATGGGACTTTTTGGCGCGAAGAAGGAAATTACGCCGGATACTGTACTCCAGCGCAAACCGGGTATGCTCTTCAACGAAATTGACGGTGAGGTGGTGATGCTCAGCATTGAAAACAGCGAGTATTACGGCATGGATAAGGTGGGCTCGCGTATCTGGGAACTACTCGAAAATCCGATGCGGTTTATGGAACTGGTTGCCAAGCTAATGGAAGAGTTTGAAGTCACAGAAGAACAATGCCACAAGGAAACACTTGAATTTGTAAAGAAAATGACCGAGAAAAAATTATTGAACCTGGAATAACAGATGGCTGGATGAAGATTTTCTATTACATAAGGAGATTTTGGGAGATTCCTCGTTAGAGAAAAGGTCTATTCTTCAAAGCGTTTATTAATTAGCTGTATGTATAATATTTTGAATTGTATATTTAATCCCACTAAAATACTATAAACTTAATTGATATCAAGCTCTGTATAATAAAGATAATTTAATTAATAAAGATCACATAAAAAATACTCAATCTGAATCAGAAGAACAGTTAATAGAATGTTGGTTATCATTTTGCCATGGCAAATAACAAATTGTCTCAGTAAAATCACTAGCTTTTAAACATATACTTAAATATGCTATGGCATTAGAATTGCAGCATTAAATTATGTAAATATTCAAAGAGATAGTTCATGGCCCAGCATAACTTAAATGTACATGCATATTATTCATATATATAAACGAACCTGTTTATTTGTTAGAAGAAAAAATCACATAATTTTAATAGTTAAAGATTTGAAATTAGATCAGAAAAAAACTAAAATGGAATATTGAAAAAAGACTGGATAAAAAGAAAGAATGGCATACGCCTTCATTTCAGATAATTTCATTTAAAGATACTAAAGGGTGGAGACTACGAATCCTCAACTGAAGTGCAGACAACATTTTACATCCAACTAGAGTTGAGGATTGATCTTATAAAATTCATTTATGCAATATTATCAACACTTTGATATTTCTGTTTATTCCCATCCATTGGCTTATTTGCACAAAATTGGATTATTTCAAATGTCCATAAAGGGATCCAATATTAGAACCAAATATTCGGCTAATTGATAATCAAAATAATCTTATATTACATTCAATCGTATTTCAAGATACTGTTTATTCGCCTATAATATATATTTCTTATGGTGCAAGTGATATTTTATTAGTTAAAATATAATCCAAATGGGATTATTTTATGGTCACAGAATAGGTAATCTAGCATTAGATGTATCCTGGTGGCATAACAATTGACAATGAAGATAATATATATATTACTAGTTCCTTTTTAAATACCTGTAAATTTGATCAATAATAACTACTTTAGTAAATAACTACAATCTTGGTGATTTCATTTTCTTGCGAAATATGCTTTCCGTGGGACATTAATATGGTATAAAACAGTTGGTACGGGACTTAGGTCAGAATCTCCAAATTCATTTGATATAAATTTGATGGAGAATTCAAAACTCATTATGACAGGTTATTTTAAGGATTCATTAGTAATAGGTTCAAGTTGTTAGCAGATTGCGATACACTTAATTGGAAATGCCAATTTTGAATTTTATTTCCTATTCGATTTGATCAACGGAAATTGCAATTATGGGCAAAAAGAATATTTGGGGAATAATAATCAATACGATTTGTAGAATCGGATATTAGTCAAAATGGTTATTATTTTGGAGGATATTCAAGGAAATCTTTTTTTTGATGTTGGTACCATTACCAGTTACAGTGCCATTACATATGATGCATTTGTTATATAAGACCGATTTTAATGGCAATGGTCAATGGGTAAGAAGAATCCGTGGAACAGGAACTGAAAATTTTCAAACGTTGGCAACTGATGAATTTGATAATGTTTATGTGTTGGGAAATTATAATAGTCCCACTCGATATATGTAGATTCGACAGAAACTAATTTCCAAAACCTATACAGGAAACAGCGGTGGATATGATACCTATATTGGTAAATATAATCGAAGTGGAGTACTGCAATGGTTCATACGAAAAGGAAGTACGGCAAAAGATATTTATAATGATTTTGTAGTCAGAAACAATGTTATTTACGCTACTGGATATTTTTCTAATCAAATCATTTTTAATAAAGATACCTTAAAATCCAAGCAGTCAATAATGGTGATGCTTTCCTTGCTGCATTTAACGAAATTGGAAATGCTATAGCGGGGTGAGTATTATGGGCACTGGCAATTATGAAGATGCCGGAACAATTGTTAACATGGATGCTAAATTCCAGGGCTTATGTTTCGGGTTATTATAAATCCCAGCAGATCCAAATCGGAAGTCAACATTTACACCAGCACAAATACAAATAAAAGCGACCTGTTCTTTGCCATTTATCAGCATCCCTTAAAAGCAGTTTTTACAAAGCATGTGAATGTTTCCTGTAACGGACTGAGTGACGGGATGCTGCAGGTTACACCCTATTTCGGAAAGCCGCCATTTACTTATACATGGAGCCATGATGCTAATCTGCATAGTAATATTGCCCAAAATTTGCCGGCCGGGCATTACACCGCTACGGTCAAGGATGCCAACAATAATGAAGCTCCCATTTCGGTGGATGTAACAGCGCCTCCACCTCTTGCCGTTAATGCCGTTATTACCCCCGTCACCTGCTACAACCTCAGCACCGGGGCTATTGACATCACTGTCACCGGCGGTACCAAATCAGCGGATTATGCATACAACTGGACCACGCTTGACGGCTCGGGAGTGGTACCCCTGAGCCAGGACCAGACGGGCCTTACCAATGGAACATACACAATAAAGGTTAAAGATGACCATCTCTGCTCCCTCACCACTAATTTTCTTGTAACGGAACCGGCAAAAATTAATTTCGGCGGCAGCACCGTTACAGACTTCACATTTCCCCCCGGTAATAATGGTGGCATCGACCTTCATATTGCAGGAGGCAATGCCCCCTATTCAACCAGCTGGACGGGGCCGTCGGGATTTACCTCAAATCTTGAAGATCTTGCCAACCTTGCCGAAGGCGGACTTTACAGCGTTTCGGTGACCGATGCCAAAAGCTGTCCTGCGGATACCAGTATGCCGGTAAATGACGGAACAACCCTGATTGCCCAGGTAACGGCAAAAACCCCTGTGCTTTGCTTTGGCGATAACAATGGAAGTGCAGAGATCACAATGACCAACGGTATCGCACCTTACAATTTCCAATGGAGTGACGGACTGGAAACGCCGCTTAATCTGCGAACCAACATGTTGCAGGGTACTTACCTGGTAAATGTCACTGACGCGGCAACCCCCGTACCCCACACAACCCAGGTAGGGGTGGTGATTGAAGGTCCTTCGGCGGCGCTTAACCCGTTCCTGGTTCCGAGTAACCTGCGTTGTTACAGGGATACTTCCGGCGTTGTTGATCTTATAGTTACCGGCGGCACACTTCCATACCGCTATGCATGGAATACCGGGTACACCGGTGAAGACCTTGTTGGCATTTTTGGCGGGTCCTATTCGGTAACTGTTACAGATACAAATAATTGCAGTGCATTCGCCAGTACAGATGTCACAGAGCCTTCAGCTATCGGTCTGGATATCATTGTCAATACCCGGATTCTCTGTCATGGTGAAAACACAGCCAGTGCCACCGCCACGGTTACCGGCGGTTCCGGAAATTACTCCTACCTTTGGGATGATCCTGGAACACAGGTAACAAGAACAGCTGTTCAGCTGACCGCCGGCAATTATACCGTTAAGGCCATGGACGTGAACGACTGTTCTATTTCGGAATCTATTCTGATCACCGAGCCTGACTCATTGAGTGTTACAAGCAAAGCCACCCCGCCTTCATGTCCCGGGGATAATGACGGAGCCCTCGTTCCCACTGTCAGAGGAGGACAGGCTTTTTATGATTTCGTATGGTCCAATAATGTATTTCAGCGTATCAACAACAATATTCCGGCTGGAACATATTCCCTTACTGTAACTGACCTGAACAATTGTTCAATTATTGATACTTTTGTCCTGAATAATCCCCTGCCTGTTATCATTAACCAGGTGGACAGCATTGATGCTACCTGTTTTGGATTGGCTAACGGCTCCATCCACATTGATGCTTCCGGAGGCACAGGAAGTCTCAATTATTCAGCCGATAACGGATCCACTTTCATTGCTTCGCCGGATATCAGCGCATTAACCGGTGGAATATATACCGTGGTTGTAAAAGACTCGAATGATTGCGCATCCCCCACAGAATCCATAACAGTCAATCAGCCTCCTGAAATAATCATCGACACGGTAATGGTCACCGATGCTTCCTGCTATGGTTATGCCGATGGCGCCATTGCCATCACAGCCATGGGCGGATGGGGCATTTTTGAATATTCAACCGACAATGGGGAAAGCTATACTGCTTTGCCAACAATTGCTTCACTCATGAATGGTCCCTACCAGGTTGTGGTTAAGGACACGGCAAATTGCCTTTCCACCGTATATGCTTTGAATGTAGGTCCGGATGAGGAGTTTTCGGTGGATACCCTTGAAGTGGTTCGCGGCAACCTGGGCAGTCCCCTGGGCTCGATCACACTCGAAAATACAGGCGGCATCCTGCCGGTAAACTTTGTCATAATTCCTGACAGCAGTTCCAATACATCCGGTGTGTTCAACGATCTGGCAGCACAAATCTACCGGGTGTTTGCCATGGACGCCAGCCTGTGCAAATCAAACGAGCTGCTTGTAACCTTGCCTGAGCCCGAACCGGGGGGATCAGACCTTGTTGTATATGACGCCTTCAGCCCGAATGGGGACGGCAGAAATGATGTATGGAACATCCCCGGAATTGCGAATTATCCGAATTGCACGGTGAAAATATTCAATACATGGGGTGTTGCCGTGTTCACTTCAAAGGGATATGGAACTCCCTGGGACGGTAAGTACAAGGGCAATGATCTTCCGGCCGCCACGTATTACTATGTGATCGATCCGGGAGATGGCTCCGCCGATCTGACCGGTCCTGTAAGTCTTGTAAAATAACCCGAGATGAAACCGACTATGAACATATATCTACCCCGTCATATCCGCATCATCCTCTTCATGTTTTGCATGACCCTGATGCTCCCCGAAACCGGAAATGCACAGCAGATCCCAAATTTCAGCCTGTACAATAAGAATCATTACCTGATAAACCCGGCTGCATCGGGAGTAACCGATATGCTGCCGGTTTCACTCTCCTTCAGAAAGCAATATGCCGGGTTTGACCAGTCTCCCACCGTTGCCTATGCCTCAGGAGACATGAAGGTCGCCCCGGATATGGGGGTTGGCGCCAAACTTTTCAATTATACTGCAGGCCCCCTCAGGAAAACAGGTTTTGAAGGTTCCTATAGTTATCATATAGCCCTGGGAACCGGGGAGACAAAACTCTCCTTCGGATTATCGCTTTTATTGTACCAGTTCCACCTCGATAAATCCCAGCTGGCGGTGGAAGACATCGACGACCAGGTATTTATGGGGCAGGATCAGATGTTCGTCCCCGATGCCAGCGTTGGAACGTACCTCTATGGAAAGAAATATTACGTAGGCCTCTCAGTTCCCCAGCTTTTTCAGAAAAATATTGATATGAAAGATGCGATTATCCAGCAAAAGCAGGTAAGGCATTATTACCTGCACGGCGGATACATTTTTGATGCGGGAAGTGATTTCAAAATTGAACCTTCGCTTTTGTTAAAATTTACGGAATCGGGAATTTTCCAGGTTGACGTGAATGCCCTGGCCACTTACAAGGATATGGTGGATTTCGGAATCTCTTACCGTTCCCAGGACGCCATGGTTTTCCAAGCCGGATTTAACCTTCCCGAACCAAAACTGTTTATCGGGTATGCATACGACCTTGTATTGAACGGTATGCGATCCCATACATGGGGCTCACATGAAATTCTGCTGACATATACAATTGGAAATTTTATAACCAAATAGATTTTAATGAACGTCCTTCTGCTAGGATCCGGGGGCAGGGAACATGCTATGGCATGGAAAATCCGCCAGAGCCCACGGCTCCAGAAATTATATATTGCTCCCGGTAATGCCGGTACTTCGCTCTCAGGCACCAATGTCGATTTATCCCTCGATGATTTTACCGGTATTGGCCGGTTTGTCCTCAATAATCACATCGATATGGTTGTTGTCGGTCCCGAGGATCCATTGGTGAAGGGAATTGTCGATTTTTTCAGCCAGGACTCAAAACTCAAAAATATCGCCATCATAGGGCCGTCAAAAAAAGCAGCCCAAATGGAGGGCAGCAAAGAATTTGCCAAGGCGTTCATGATGAGGCACCATATTCCTACGGCCCGTTATACATCGGTTACAACCGATAATCTCAACGAGGGCCTTGAATTCCTTGATTCCATGGAAGCGCCATACGTATTGAAGGCGAACGGTCTGGCAGCCGGAAAGGGTGTATTAATCCTGCAGGATGTGGAGGAAGCCCGCACCGAACTGAAGCAAATGCTGGCCGGCAAATTTGGCGATGCAGGCAAAACTGTTATAATTGAGGAGTTTCTAAAGGGAATTGAATTATCGGTTTTTGTGATGACCGATGGCAAATCCTACGTCCTTCTGCCCGAAGCCAAAGATTATAAACGGATCGGCGAACAAGATACCGGCCCGAATACGGGCGGAATGGGGGCTGTTTCACCGGTTCCGTTTGCCAATACCTCCTTCATGCAAAGGGTGAAGGAACAGATTATTGAACCCACAATTAACGGACTTCAGAAAGATGGTATCGAATACAGGGGATTTATTTTTTTCGGCCTCATCAATTGCAAGGGAGATCCGTATGTTATTGAATACAATGCCCGCCTGGGAGACCCGGAAACAGAGGCCATTATGCCCAGAATACAGGGGGATTTTGTCGACCTGCTCGAAGGAGTCGCAACACAAACCCTTGCCGGGCAACAGGTATCCATCGACCCACGTTCGGTGACCACCGTTATGCTCGTCTCAGGAGGATACCCCGGAAAATATGAGAAAGGAAAAGTCATTACCGGACTTGAGATAAACTCGGAAAGCCTCATCTTTCACGCCGGTTCGCGGAAAGAGGACGGTAAAATCCTGACCAATGGAGGCCGTGTACTGGCCATCAGTTCTTATGGCAAGACCTTCCGTGAAGCAGGAAATCTCAGTTATAAAATAGCAGCCCTGATTGACTTTGAAAACAAGTATTTCCGCAAGGATATCGGTCTTGACCTGTAATTCAGGTTTTATGGCAACCGGCTTCAAAGCTTTATTCTTTGTATCTTTGAATTTATAATGCCATAAAAATATCCCCGATGAGATCTTCCCTGTTTTGTTTCCTGCTGATGTTCTTTTTTGTGATAAACGGCAACGCTCAGAAAATGCCCGAGGGATATATTTTGCAATACGGACAGAATTTTACTGCCGGTAAATCACTCGGGGACTTCTGGTACACCCGCCCGATGGATTGGTCTCTTGCCAGGGTGCAGAATAATTTGTTCCTGCAATCAAAGAGCACGGTAGTTCCCGATTCGATAAAGTCCACGCTTCCTCCAAACCGGTGCATCCTGAAAAATAGCATCTATGGCGATTTTATTCTGGAAGTGGATGTAAATCCCCAGGCAAGCCAGCGCCCTTCGGAAATTTGCTTCTTCCTGGGTCTAAAAGATTCAACACGGTACTATTTTGTGCTTCTTTCCACAAGCAATACAGACGGCCGACAGGGAGTATATCTTGTAAAAAATTCGGTTTGCGCCAAATTGCCGGAACGAATCTCCACAGGCCGGTCTTTGCTTCCCGATACCTGGCAAAAAATCAGGTTGGAACGGAATATCACACACCGCACAATCCGGGTTTTCATGGGCGAAATGACGGACCCGGTACTTGAAATTCAGAATTATGAACTGGTCATGGGCCGGATTGGCTTCGGCTCCCTAAACAGCGCCGCTTACTTCGATAATTTATCGGTGTGGGCTCCCACAGTTATTCCGGAGAAAGAGTGACAAGGGACGAGGGATAAGTTAGTTTTGCAGTTTTGCAGTTGTGCAGTTTTGCAGTTTTGCAGTTTTGCAGTTATAGTTTAAGAGAACGGTAAAAAAGTCGTGCAGTCTTGCAGTCTTGCAGTCCGGTAGCGTCACCAGTCACCAATCACCTTCTTTTGGTTTTTCACCCCGTGGGTTATCACCCACGGTTATTGAAATCTGACCCCTTCGGGGTCTCCCATCCTTCACTTTTAGTTATTATCTTTTATCTTTTCACTATAGTTGTTCATTGTAAACGAAGACTCAACCTCAACCGGAGTACTTCCCTTCGGCGAAAAGATTTCAATCCACCCGGGGCTGGTTTCCCTTACAATCCAACCCAGCGTACCAATATCCTTCTTGTTGAGCATGCCTATATCGGGGGAGCCGGAAGTGGCATCAAGCAATATTTGTGAGCCATTGACTTCTGCCACGGCTATCACATGGTTGAACTGGTACCTTACCGGATACATGGTTTCCGGCGCGCCAAGATCGTTTGTCCTCAGCAACAGGGGACTCGCTTTGATGCCGGCCCGCTGGAGCATATTCACCAGCAACAGGTTAATTTCAGCGGATGACCCTCTCTTCTGGCGAAGAAAATCATCAAAGTCGTGCTTGGCAAACATCGAATATTCACCATTCCATTTGAAATTCCTCACAATATGGGAATATATTAACGCCGTTCGGATCTCCGGATCCTCTATGCGACGGGTAATGCTGTCGATAAGATATTTTTCACCGGCGTTTTTGACCAGGTACATGCCAAATCGTTCCTGCTGCAAAAGGTTTTCATTGTATTGCGACCATGTTTTCATGCGGTAATGAACATACCCCGGTATCTGCGACCGGTCCTGCATGAGCATCCATTCCCCGCGCTCATCATAATTATCCACGGTGGTCAGGAGCAACGGCCTGAAGGATCTCGGCAAAAGGCCCGATGATTCAAACAAATCAAATGTCACCCGCGGGTAAAATTCAGTGAGAGGCTCATTCCCGGGAACATCCCAAAGACCCGGCAGATTCCTCATGGTTATGATCTTTTTCCTGTCGTTCAACGCCCATACCTTAAACCGGTTTTCAGCAGTTGCATACAGCAATTCATTATTCCTGGCCAACTCCATGCGACGCCGGCGAGGCTTTGTGTCATACAGCCACTGCATTTTGCCACCATAGGCTTCCTGCTCCCCGGGAGTCAGCTTCCGGTTGTTTTCATAGGTTACCAGGTATACATAATGTTCCGGGACTTCAAATCTCAATTCACTCCAAACAGTAGGGATCTCACATTGAAAATACCAGGTATCCAGGTTTTCAAAATCCAGGGATGCCAGGGTATACTCGTACTCAATAATGGCTCCCGGACTTACATTCGGAAATGTAAATATCAATTTGCTCCAGCGGTCATTTATTTTGATCCTTTGCATTTGTGAGGAATGTACTTTATAACTTCTGATCTTTCCATTTTCCATGATAAGGGTCCTGGCTTTGATCTTCATGAAATCATCGTGCTTTTGCCATGACAGAAAAGGTATTTCAACCGTGGCATATCGCAGTCCCTGGTTATTCAAAATTTTTATGCGCGTGTGACGGGAATAGAATGTTCGGTTCGTTACCTGGATATTTCCAAAATCACAAAGAACGATAGCCGGGGCGGCTGAATCTCGTCCCGTTGGTTTTACCTGGAATTCGGCTTCCGATATTTTGTTCCACCGTATTGGATATTTGTCGTTATTGCCGGCCAGGGCGGGCAATGCGAATATCAGGCATAAAAAAACAGATATAGAGGTTTTCATAACAGAATTATTAGGGAGAGAAATTCATAACAGCAATTTATATGCCATTTATGCACATGTTAAATTAAGGGGCATAAGCAAATTATTTCTAATTTTAAGCACTTTGAACAACGACCTGCATATTGAACATTTGAAAGACATCCTGTAATGAAACTACTACTGCCTCTCCTTCTTTTTGCGCTTTGCCTGTTTAACCTGCGCTGCGCCTCGTCAAACAGACATCCGGCCCCTGATGTGCTAACGGCATACGATCAAAAGATCGACAGCATCCTTTCAACAATGACACTTGAAGAAAAGGTGAATATGCTTTGCGGGAACGGACTTTTCACCTCAGCAGGAATAGAAAGACTGGGAATACAGGAAATACATTACACCGACGGACCTTTTGGTATCCGCGAGGAATTGGGAAAAAAATCATGGGGTCCCCTCGGCCTGCTGACAGATTCAGCCACATTCCTGCCTACAGGATCGGCATTGGCTTCTTGTTGGAACCCGGACCTGGCCTTCCTGTACGGGCAAATCCTGGGAGAGGAGGCAAAATCGCGAAACAAGGATATTCTGCTTGGGCCGGCAATCAACATTACCCGTACACCCCTTAACGGCCGCACATTCGAATATATGAGCGAGGATCCGTACCTGAATTCCCGGCTGGCCGTTTCCTATGTAAAAGGAGTCCAGTCCATAGGGGTCGCTTCCTGCATAAAGCATTTCGTTGCCAATAACCAGGAAACCCGCAGGGGAGAAGTGAACGTAACAATGGACGAACGTACCCTCCGTGAAATTTACCTCCCTGCTTTCCGGGCCGCTGTTCAGGAAGGGGGCGCTGTTGCCGTGATGGCTGCCTATAACAGGTTCCGTGGCAGGTATTGTGCTGAAAATGACTCCCTGCTGAACAAAACCCTGAAGCAGGATTGGGGGTTTAAGGGTATGGTAATTTCTGACTGGGGGGGAACTCACAGCACGGTGCAATCGGCACTGGCCGGACTGGATGTGGAGATGGGAAGCGAAGAGTTTTTTACAGGCGCCCTGCTCGATTCCGTAAAAAAAGGATTAGTCCCCGAATCCGTCATTAATGATAAAGTAAAACGAATACTGAGGGTTTATTTTTTCACCCGGCATAAAGAAGTTCAGTCCGGCGGGGAGGTATCCACTCCTGCACATATGAAAGCGGCGTATGATATTGCCTGCCAGACAATTGTACTGCTTAAAAATTCAAATAATCTATTGCCTCTCAAGATTCAGAAGGGGAAGATCCTGGCTGTTATCGGTGACAATGCTGTTCAAAAATATGCCCGCGGAGGATTCGGCGCCGGAGTTAAAGCGCGCTATGAGATCACACCCCTCGAAGGATTACAAAACCGGATTGGAAGTTCCGCAAAAATAGAATATGCACAAGGGTACAAACCCAAATATGCCAGAGGGGAAGGGCCGGGTAAAATTGCAGATACCAAACCGGACCAGGCATTGATTGCAGAAGCTGCTGCCCTGGCAAAACGAGCGGATGCCGTTATCCTGTTTGCAGGCAATAACCGGGAGGTGGAAACCGAGGCTACTGACCGGCCCGACCTGGTCCTTCCCTTCGGCCAGGACGAACTGATCAGGGCTGTGACTGCTGCCAATCCACATACTGTGATTGTCATCATAGCCGGTGCCCCGGTTGATCTCCAAACGGCCGGCTCATCCTCCTCAGCCCTTCTCTGGTCGGGTTTCAACGGCTCTGAAAGTGGCAATGCCCTGGCAGATGTTATCCTGGGCAGGGTCAACCCGTCCGGCAAATTGCCGTTCACCATTCCGGTGTATTTAAAAGATTCACCTGCTCATGCCCTTGATGCCTATCCCGGCAACGAAGAAGAATATTATGCCGAGGGAATCCTGGTAGGTTACCGGTGGTATGACACAAAAAACATCCCGCCCATGTACTGTTTTGGACATGGCTTGTCCTACACCCTGTTCGATTACCCTGAAATGCAAACTGATAAAAAGGAATATTCGGGTGAGGACCTGATAAGGATAACCGTTAAGGTCAGCAACAAAGGCCTCCGCGACGGATTTGAAACGGTTCAGCTGTATGTAAGTGCCCCTGAACAGGAAGTCAGCCAAGCTAAACAGGAACTGAAGGCATTCAAAAAAGTGCAGGTGCCGGCTGGCAAAAACACGGAAGTGGTGATGGAGATTCGTACATCCGATCTCTCCTGGTTCGATGATAAACAGATGAAATGGGTACTTACACCCGGAAATTACCGGCTTTCCGCTGGTTCTTCCTCCCGAGATATCCGGTGTTCAACAGATGTTACCGTTAAGTAGGATGAAGGAAGAAGGAGGCAGACCCTTCAAGGGGTCGCAGACCCTTGAAGAGGTCGGAAACCGGAAAATGCACTGGAGTGCAGTAGCCCTGTTCACGATTCTGATCCTGACAACCTCATGGACCAACACGGGCTCATGGACAGGCGGCTATATGCCATGGGTGCCATCACAGGAAGTACCGGAACCAACCTCTTATTCTGAAAAATACTTTTTGCTCAATGAACCGGCATTGAAGCCCGAAGCCTTCCGCCTTGGGCTCATCGGTTTCCAATCTTTGCAGTCGGGGGGCCTTATCGCGAATGACAGCCTTCTTACAATTATTGATTATAGCCTGCCTTCCTCCACCGAACGTTTTTTTGTTATTGACCTTTTTCATAACCGGTTACTCTATAAAACACTTGTTGCACATGGACGAAACTCGGGTGATCTCTATGCGAATCGGTTTTCGAACCGGATGCAATCCCACGAAAGCGCGCTTGGATTTTATATTACCGGCAAATCTTACCTGGGTGGACAAGGATATTCTCTCCAGTTACAGGGAGTGGACACAGGATACAATGACCATTCCAGAGTAAGAGGCATAGTGATCCATGCCGCCGCGTATGCCACTCATGATTATGTATTGCGATATGGCAGGCTTGGCCGTAGTTTTGGCTGCCCTGCCCTTCCTCCGGAATTAAGCCGGCCTATCATTAACCTGATTAAAGAAGGATCTGTTATTTTCAGCTTCTATCCCGACCCGGCTTACCTTGATCATTCCGTGGTCCTTCCCAGATCGGCCAGTTCCTTTTCATCGATTCCATAAATATCGCGGTAGAAATACAGGTTGCCCTTTTCATCGGCATCGCAGGTAATGTAGCTGATGTGTATGGGCACAGCAACAGCCAGGTTAAATTCCCTGCGTATTCCCTTGTTGATCATTCCGCTGATTTCGGTTGAATCCGATTGAACTGTGTTTACAAGGTACTCAGCCAATTTTTCAGGATTCTCCAGTCTCACGCACCCATGTGACATATCCCGGGCATCTTTTGAAAACAGAGTTTTCCCCGGTGTATCATGAAGATAAACGGAATAGGGATTTGAAAAAATAAACTTTACCCTGCCCAGCGCATTATCGGAACCCGCTTCCTGGCGAATGAAAAATTCCGCATTGGAAATACCGTTTATGTCGATTTGCTTAGAGTTGACCGGTTTATTATTTCTGTCCACCAGCCTGAAACGGTTACGGCGGAGGTATCCGGAGTCTGCCTTGATTTTGGGAAGCATTTCATTCTGGGCAATACTGGTCGGAACATCCCACACAGGGTTGGCAATAACGCGCTCAACTTTTGAAACAAGCCGGGGCGTGGGTGTTTTCGGGTTACCTACAATTACCCTGTAACTATCTTTCAATTTATTCCCGCAAAACACCTTTAATTTATAAGCAGGGATATTCACATACAGCAGGTGCGTGTCGGAATTGTCCTGTTTCCGTAACCTGTCGAGGTTCAGCGCAAGCATTCTGTATTGATACAGGGTGGTTACCTGCAGGGCTTCCTGGGTATTCTTTCCCGGCCGTCCATCGCTTTCAAGGCCATGGTGTACCTGGAATTCTTTCAGCCGCTCTGTTAATTCTTCCTTTTCGCAGTCTTTGTTTGCATATCCCAACCGGACAAGAGCGCTTTTTACCTGGTTATAGAATTCAACGGAATCTTTGTCGGCCCTGCCAATGACAAGCGTATCGCCGGAAAGCCTGGTGCTTCTTACAAATTTGGCTGTTGCAGCCTGGAGCCATGCATACTCGATAAACCGGGGCTGTACCGACAGAATATGTTCAACGGGTTGCCCCCTCCGGATTCCTCGGAACAAAAGGGCCGGCAGACTTCCTGTCGACGCAGGGGATGACAGCGCTGATTCAAAGGATATGTATCCTCCCTGCAGGTTAACCATCATTTTGAGAGCAGCATCCGTTAATAAAATTTCAAGCTCTATCCTGTTCTTCAAATGCAGGTCGCGAAATCTTTTGTCTCCAAGCTGCGCCAGAATAATTTTCAGTTTATCCCTATGATAATGTTCGGGTTCCAGTCCGAATTCGCGGGCATTTTCAATCAAAACGACCAGACTCGCACCTTTGCTGTTCAGATGATTAAACGACGTCCATGCGGGACGAAAGGCATGAAGCATATAAAACTGCCTGACTTCATTGTATAAGGCAATGCTATCGTTGCCCTGTCCCGCCTCAGGACGGACTGGCGACCCGGAAAGACTGGCCTTCAGACCATTGATAAAATCGGGTATCAAAGACTCCGACTCAATGCGTACCATTTCATTCCGGCCACTTTGAAAACTGGTGCTCAGAATTAAAATTGAAATAAATAATACCAGAAAGACAGTGGGTTTACTGGAAATAAGGACAGAAAAATGACTGGCCTGATTTGGTGGGGTCGATACGGGAGTAAATTTGCCGGATGTTGGTTGTGTGCTCATAATTCCTCGTTTGACTTCTGTATTATATACGTCAGAAGCCATAGGGATTCCAAGTTTATTACACCAACCCGGAGTATGTTTTGATCAATGGAGTTTAAAGGAGGGGGAAGGAAAAGAAGGCATTTTGGAATTCATAAAAAGAGACTGTTTCAAAAGATGTCAAATCGAGCGGAATTGCAAACTACGCTTGGCATTGAACCGAGGCGACATTTGCAACTTCGCCTGATTATTTTTGAAACAGCCTCTTCCTTTTTTGTAATTGATTTACTTTAATGAGCTCAGAACTGTGGATCCCTGCAGTTTTCCGTCCTTGCCGTAGGATTCACTTTTAACCATACCCACATTTTTGGCATACCATTCAACCCCTTTCATTTTTACAGTGATCATCATTTTGGTAGCAATATCATAGGATATTTTATAACATTCAAATGTGCCGGCGGGTGTGGTAAGGCTTTCAACGGCCTCCACTTTTCTGTTTGTAATGGAAACTTCCATATTCAAAACGGTCATTCCGCCACTTGAAAAAGACATTTTTAAATCGCCGTCTTTTAAAACATCCCCGGCTTTCATACCGGAAGGCATTTCAAGATTTCCTCCTTCCACACTCATTTCCATGTCTTTATAAGCATCGGAGGATTGCTGGCCCAGGTAATTTGACATATCAACATAAAATACTCCGCCTTCGCAACGTGCCGTAAGATTAGCAGTTCCCAGACTTTTGCCCTTGGCGTCAAAACTTTCGGCACTGACTTCAATTTCCGTTGAACCGGCTGATTTTTTAATGCTTGTGATCTTTTGAATACTGGATCCTGACAGGTTCCCTTTTTTATCGTATTGTTTATACTCCATCTGGGTATTTTCCTTGTCGGGATAATACATGGGGCAATCCTGCGCACGTAGCGCTGAAATGGAAGAATAGCAGAAAATGGCAATGAGTAATAGCTGTTTCATAGGATTTATAATTTGGGTTTTTTCAAAGCTAATTAAAAAAACAGCTTCTTATAACCTGACTGCATACTGTATATTTATTTTTGCGTACTTTATGGAAAAATTAAGGTTTTTGCACCTAAAGAATAAATGGGCTTAAGCCGACGGCAACTGAGCTCTAATTAATAAATTTCTTAAAGATCAATATTATGAAAACCAGGTTAATTTTATCCCTTGCAACAGCATTGCTTGCTTTCCCCCTTCTCGCTGCCGACCCGGTAGCGGTTACTTCACAGATTAAAGAGGTGACCGTGTTTTTGCAGGGTGCACAAATAAGCCGTCAGGCACGGATCAATATCACGAAAGGAACTTCCACGCTGATCTTCCGTGAACTACCGGTAAATATCGACCCGCGGTCCATTCAGGCCCGGGGAGAAGGCAATTTTGTCATCCTTTCCTTGCTTCACCAGGTGAATTACCTGGCCGGAGCCCAGAAAACAGCCGGCATACAGGCCCTCCAGGATACGCTGAAAAGGCTTGAAAACCGGCTGGCCGAGGTGGGCGGCAAACAGGCTGTGCTGAAAAGCGAGGAGGAACTTTTGGTTGCCAACCGCAACCTGGGAGGTACTGACCGCACGATTACAATGGCCGAACTTAAGCTGGCTGCCGATTTTTACCGGTCAAGGCTCACCGAGATCAAGATGGCCCAGATTAAATTAAACACCGAAACCGGCAAGCTTACTGAAAAAATTGAAAAGGTAAGGAACCAGCTGAGCACGATGGATGAAAATAAACCCACCTCGGAAATACTCGTAAATATCTCAGCGGAAGAAGCATCTTCCGTTACCCTTTGGATGACTTACACAGTCACCGATGCCGGCTGGTATCCCGAATACGATATCCGGGCAAAAGACGTACAAAACCCGGTACGCCTTCTTTATAATGCCAAGGTGTACCAGGATACCGGGGAGGACTGGAATAAGGTATCTATCAGACTCTCCACCGCCAATCCGCAACAACGGGGAGAAAAACCGGTGCTGCAGCCCTGGTTCATCGATTATGAACAACCGGTACCGCTAATGAGGCAGTACAATACGGCTGAAAATTTTAAATCCGCAGCCGCGCCATCGGAAATGATGGCGGAAGACCGTGCTGAAGAACAATCCGCAGCTGCCGGAACAGCAGCAACACTCACCAATGTAAGTGAAAACCAGACGAACTTTGAATTCAATATCAAAGTGCCCTATGATATTCCTTCCGACAACAAGCAATATACAATCAACATCCAGGAAAGCTCCCTGCCTGCAACCTATGAATATTACTGCGCGCCAAAACTCGACAGGGAGGCTTTTTTGCTGGCGCGGATCACGGGATGGGAAAATCTCAACCTGTTGTCGGGCGAAATCAACTTGTTTTTTGAAGGTACCTATGTTGGCAAATCAACCCTTAACGTAAGAAATACAAAGGATACGCTCGATCTTTCCCTGGGAAGGGACAAGGGCATTGTAGTGACCCGTACAAAACTGAAGGATTTTACCGAACAGAAAATGATTGGCAGCAACATACGGGAAACAAGAACCTGGGAAATAACGGTCCGCAATTCCAAGAAGCAGGCATTGAACATTCGTATTGTAGATCAGTTCCCGATTTCCATGAACAAGGATATCATCATTGAGCAGCAGGAATATTCCGGTGCCTCCTATGACAAAGAATCCGGCAAGGTGATGTGGAAACTGAGCCTGGCCCCTTCGGAAGAAAAGAAGCTGAGGCTTTCCTTTGCTATCAAATATCCGAAGGATAAACGGGTGTTTGTGGATTAAGTATGTTCTGCGGATCGGCGGTTCTGCGAAAGAAAGTCCTGCAGTTCTGCAGTTCTATAGTTGTGCAGTCATGCAGTGATGCAGTCAAGATCCTCAACTTTTCACTTTTAGTTTTTAGTTTTTCACTATTGTTCACTGTTCACTGTTCATTCTTCCTTGTCACTCGTCACTTGTCACTCGTCACTCAATCACTTCAAGGGAATCCGCCAAATTCGGCTTTGCCTTGGGTTTGTGCTCCGACTTTGAGTGACCGATAACAACAAAGGCAAGAAGTTTTTCGGGGTATTTGACGTTCAGCATCTGCTCGATTTCCTGCCTGGCAAACATAGGCCCGCTGAGCCAGCAGGCTCCATATCCCATATCCACAGCTGTTAGCAGAATATTTTGAATGCTGGCGCCGGCACTCTGGATATCGGGATAATTCCGAAGGGTATTGATCTCATCATGGGTAAGTTCAACGGCCGTTTCGAGTACTGTCTCATAGGGTTTGGTCACCAGGGCAAGCAAAACGGGTGCATCCTTAAAGAATGTGGAAAACCAGGTAACCTGTGTTTTTACATTTTTGGATGCAATGGAATGAGAAGACGGCAGTTTCTCAATTTTATCACTGACCGCATCCGCCATTTTATTCAGCATATCCTTATTGGTAATGGCAATATACCTCCACGGCTGGTAATTGTTTACACTGGGAGCCAGGCCTGCAAGCCTCACCATCTCCCGGATATCTTTCATATTTACCTTCTCTTCGCTGAAAATCCGGATGCTGGTTCGTGCTTCAATTGCTGCTTTAAGTTCCATGGTGCAAGTATATTTTCATCCAAATTAAAATATTTTTATATAAAAATGAAACCATGCAGTAACTATTTTGGTAAACTGTGAAACATCTTGGAAAGCAGTGAACCAACCCGGGTTTTTTTATGACGGTTACAGATCAGGATTATCAGCTCTTTGTTTATGCCTTGAAGAATTCTTCGAAGTATGATTTTAGCCAGTATTCGGAGAAATCTCTAAAGCGGAGGATCCTGAAAATACTTACTGATCACCAGCTTACGTTGTCCTCGCTGATTTCAAAAATGAAAACTGATCCGGATTTTGTAGAAAGAATTGTAAAGGAGATCACCGTGAATACCAGTGAGCTCTTCCGTGATCCGCAGGTTTGGCAGACCCTTCGGTTTGTCATTCTCCCGCGCTTTAAAAACAACAGCATCATCAATATATGGCATGCGGGCTGTTCAACCGGCCAGGAGGTGTATTCCATGATGATCCTTCTGAATGAATTAAACCTGCTTGAAAGATCCAAGATATATGCCACGGACATTAACAGCGACGTGATGGACACCGCCAAACTGGGTGAATACCGGTACCGTTTCAATCTGTCGTATCTTGATAATTATGACAAGGTAATCAAGGAAAATCCTTATAATTATGATGAATACAACGATGTTCCCTATGATAAATATTTTACCCTCGACAAAGCTACGGATACAATCCGCATGAAACCATTCCTCAGGGAAAAACCTATTTTTAAGAAACATGACCTTGTTACGGAAAGCAATACATTGTATGTTAAATTCGACCTCATCCTTTGCCGGAATGTGATAATCTATTTCAATTATGACCTTCAATGCCATGTTTTCGACCTGTTTCACCAGAACCTTTATGACAGTGGATGCCTGATGCTGGGACTTCATGAGACGATTTTAGGTGCGCATGCCACCAAGTTTCAAAAAAAAGGACATGCTTACTTTAAAAACTGATAAGCAATTTATAATAAATTGAAAATCTATATATTATTACCAATAACCAGGAAAAAATGAAAATTAAAACAACCATATCTGCCATTTCGAAAAATATCTTTTTTGGCGTTGGGTTTGTGCTTTTTGCAGGCCTGGTACTCCTTATTAACTGGTTATTCAGCTTACCTGTTAAACAAGCCGATGAAATAGACCGGAGACTGGTTAAAACCGAACAACAGATTGATTGGTTAAAATCAGTCCAGAATGAGCTTATCCTTCGGAATGACAACGCAGAGGAACTCTTCGCCGATAAAAACAGCCTGTCACAGGAACAGATCATAACCACCATCATGGGGCTGAAACGTGATTTTGAATACTTCAAAGGCATCCGTTTGGTGAATAATCATTCTGAATTGTCCGCCTCCATCGACAATCAGCTTATTGCACTCAATGCATTGGAAGGAAACCTTAAGGATTTTCTGATGGCCTCCCTTGAAAGGGGAAGTGAAAATTCAGGACTGATCTCCCGCTGGCGAACCACCAGCTCAGGGATGTTGAATGCGTCCTCCGAAAATGGTCCCGAAATCATAAGGCTGGCGGAAAAGATGAAACAGAGGGAGACTGACTATCTTTTAAACGGAAATTTAAAGCTTGCAAATGATATCCTTGTGCTGGCAGAGGAATTAAGAACCAACCTTTCAGGAAAAGAAACCGGGATAAAAGTCGCCGACCTGGGGTCCTATGTGGTATTGACAAATAACCTGGTGGCCCTTGACAAACGGATCGGATCCGGCAGCGACCAGGGAATTGTTTCAACCACGCGGAAAAGCATGGATATGCTCCTTACCACCTCTTCCAATACGAACCTTCTCATGAAGGAAATATTGAAAAAAAGGAAGGTTCTGTGGACCCTGGCTTTATACATTATAATAGGGTTTATCACGCTTTGCGGCATCGTAATTCTCATATGGATCACCAACAAAGCAATCATAAAGCCCCTTTCAAACACAGTTGCCGGTGTAAAGCAAATTGCTGCCGGGGAATTGCAGGTACAGGAGGGGATTGCGGCGGGCCTTTCTGAAATTCAGCAGTTGGATCAGGCTGTGAATGAACTTGTGAAGGACTTAAGAAAGAAAACAGATTTTACCCGTTCGCTGAATGAAAATAACCTGGATATAAAGCTGAGTGCTGCCGGCGCCCATGATGAGCTGGCCACGGAATTAAATGCACTGCAACAAAAGATCAGTGAAACAGTCAACCAGGAGAAAAAGAACGAGGAGGAAAATGAAAAACGACGTTATATTAACGAAGGCCTGGCCAAATTTGCCGGTATATTGCGATCGCAAAGCAATGATATCCATATGCTGGGAGACGCCTTTATCCGTGAAATCGTCAAGTATCTGGGCGCCATCCAGGGCGGGTTTTTCCTTTTGAATGAAAACGAGGGCAGTGAAACCATGCTGGAATTAATTTCCTCCTTTGCCTACAACCGGAAAAAATACATGCAGAAGTCGATTTATCTTGGAGACGGACTGGTAGGGACCTGCGCCATTGAAAAACAAATTATTCATCTTACGGAAATTCCCGAAGGGTATATTAAAATTACATCCGGACTGGGCGATACCAGGCCCGACAACCTGCTGCTGGTGCCGGTACTGCATGAACAGGATCTCATTGGCGTTCTTGAAATTGCCTCCCTGAACCTTTTCAAGGAACATGAAATACAATTTGCCGGTGAAGTGGCCAGAACACTGGGATCAACAATCATTTATGCCCGCAATAACCAGCGTACCTCCGAATTGCTGATCAAATCACAGCAACAGGCAATGGAAATGTCCGAGCAGGAGGAAGAAATGCGTCAGAATATGGAAGAACTGAAAGCCACACAGGAAGAATCCTCACGCCGTGAAGAAGATTTCAGGGGAATAGCAGAAGCCATTAGCCAGTCCCTTTTTGTGATCGAATATGGCCTTGATGGAATAATCCGTGAAGTCAATGATAAATTCTGTATATTCATGGGAATTACCCGGGATGAGATTACCGGGAAGGAACATCATATGGTATTGGCAGGATCGTTGAATATCGATGCCCTGTTTTGGGAAGAACTACAGAAAAAAAATCAGGTAACGGTGACTGAAAAAGTGAAAATAGGCAGGAAACAACATCAGTTGAAAGAGCATTTTGCAGTTGTACCCAACAAGGACGGAATCGTAGTCAAGTACATCAATTTCATCACGGACGTTACAACATAAAACCGGGTAATACAATATACCTCCAAACCATGCCTGAACTGGGAATAGTTGACATACGAGAGATAATAAGGGTAGTGAAATCAGAATATGATTATGATTTTGCGAATTATGCCCTTACCTCGTTCAAGCAGCGTCTTGAGAGGCTTATGGCATTGCATGGCATCAGCACAGTAGAAGCGCTGGCGGAAAAGCTAAAAAAGGAAAATAACTTTTTTGACACTTTCCTGCATGATATTGCCGTTCCCTCCACGGAAATGTTCCGGGATCCTTCTCTATGGAGATGGCTGCGGGAAGAATACCTTCCAAAGGTTATTGACAATTTCCCCGGTAAATTCAAAATCTGGCTGCCCGACTGTGTTTCGGGAGGTGAATTATATTCCCTGACTATCCTGTTATCCGAATCAGGATTGCTCGACAAGGTTCAGATCATTGCCAGCTGCCTGAGTTTGCAATGCATTGAGGAAATTAAGAGGGGAAGCTATGATCAGAAAAAAACGGAAATATCCGAAGAGAATTACAAGCGTTTCAACGGTACCCGTCAGCTGAGTGATTACTATATGACCGACCGCACGGGGATAATCCGGGATGCATCGTTAATAAGCCAGGTTGAATTTAAAAAACTAAATATTAACTTTGATAATGCACCTCAAAATGTCAGGCTTATATTATTCAGAAACAGCATGATATATTATCATCCCACGCAACAGGAAAAAGTTTTGCGCATCCTGTATAATTCCCTGTCGGCTTCCGGACATCTGGTGATTGGCATTCGTGAAAAGCTAAGCGGAATGAGCCCCGGACGCGATTTCGAAGTGGCCAATGAAATTGAATGTGTTTACCGAAAACGAATGTTCAGCTAGCGCCATGAATTACAAGGCAGTTATAATTGGCGGTTCCGCCGGCAGCTTCCAGGTTGTCACCCGTATTTTGAACGGTTTGCCAAAATCGTTTCCGTTGCCTGTATTGTTATGCCTGCACCGGCTTAAGCACGTTCGCTCGGGGTTCGTAGAGGCCCTTTCCCTGAAATCGAATATTCCGGTGGAAGAACCCTATGACAAGGACCTGCTTCGCCCGGGGAAAGCCTACCTGGCCCCTGCCAATTACCACATGTATATTGAACTTGCCAATCGCGTTGCCCTTTCCACCGAGGAAACAGTCAACCATTCCAGGCCATCGATTGATCTTTCATTTATCACCGCTGCCAATGCTTACCGCGAAAAACTGATCGGGATCATTCTCTCGGGCGCTAACAGAGACGGAGCAGCCGGTCTCAAAAAGGTGCACGATAACGGGGGAGTTGCCATTGTGCAGGATCCGGTTGAATGTGAAGTTAAAACAATGACACAATCCGCCCTGCAACTTACCCGTGTGGATTTCGTATATACCACAGATCAAATCATTAATTACCTTATCAAGCTGAAGTAATACGATGCGAAGCCCCAGTAAATACAGACAATTCAGCATTATGGTCATGATCATTATGGTCATCTCATTTGTGTTGTCGTTTGCCTCGTTGTTGAACACGATTATGACAGGTAAAATCAAATATACTGCATGGAATATTGCCTTTGTTCTAATTCTTTTTGGTTCAGGAATCCTTCTTTTTTACTTCATTTACCTGTTTACGGATGAAAAAACAGCCGAAGAGAAAAGAAAAAATGCCTTCGAAGCCGGAAAAGCTGAAATTCTGAACGAACTTGAAAAAAGGAACCAGGCAGAGAAGGAAGTCATCCAATCGGATGATGAGGATATCGAAAAAATTGTATCCCGGATATTGACCGGGATCAAGTCGGGCCGGAGCCTGAAAACAGGCAATAAGATCCTTGCCAACCTGGCCAAACATCTTGGATTTGTGCAAGGAATCCTGTACATCCGGGAAGAATCGGGAGAGTTATACAGCCCTGAAGGAGAATATGCCCTTACCGGGCAAACGCCGGCTTCTTTCCGAAAAGGAGAAGGTTTGGCAGGTCAGGTGGCGGAAAGCAAAGCCCCAATGGTACTTTACGATATCCCGGAACAATACTTTGCGGTGGAATCGGCCCTGGGAAGCTCAAAACCCCGTTTTCTGCTGATTACTCCCTTGCTGTTTGAAGGCGAATGTTATGGAGTGATAGAATTGGCTGCCTTTAAAAAACCCGATGATCTCACGGGCAAAATCATGCAGAAATTATCTGCCGCACTGGGACCTATATTACATACATCTATTGCAGCCTGATGACCCATGAATGAAGAAAAAAGAAATACGATCCTCGAGGAGATTCTACACGGTGAAACTTTTGTCACCGCGCTTGTTGCAGGTTTGCTGATTCCATTTATCGCCTGGAGCATTGAATTCGTGCACGGAAATGTTACGGTTTCCTTTTCAGGCATTGGTGCCATCCATAAGCAAAGTCCCGCTCTCTGGATCCTTGACCTGGTTCCGTTCCTGTTCGTCGCCGGCTCCTATTTTCTGGATCAACGGCAAAAAAGGATCAACGGACAGCTGGCCACCCAACTCGATGAGAGGGATACCCGCATGAATACGATGGCCGATTTTGCCCAGAACATCGGGGAAGGAAACTACACCTCAAAGCTGGCTCTTGACACAAATAATGATACGCTGGCCCAGTCATTGCTCGTCATGCGCGACAACCTGCTGCAGAATTCAAGGAAAGAATCCGAACTCAGCTGGATTGCCGGAGGAAAAGAAACCATCTCCGATATTTTACAACAGTATAATAAGATCGATGAACTCGCCAACCGGGTCATTTATTCGCTTGTAAGTTACACCCGCATGGTTCAGGGTGCCCTCTATATTTATGATGAGGAAACAAAAACATTGAAAAGCGCAGCAACATACGCTTATAACCGGCAGAAATACATCACGCAGGAATATAAACTCGGCTATGGACTGATCGGAGAATGCGCCTATGAGATGGATTACATTTACCGCACTGAAATCCCGGATGAGTATGTCAGCATCAGCTCCGGCCTCCTGGGAGATCAAAAACCCCGAAGCCTTCTCCTCATCCCTCTGATTTCCGATGAAAAGCTTCAGGGCGTACTTGAATTTGCTTCCCTTGAATCCCAAATTCCCCAGCTCACCATAACTTTATTAAAAGAATTGGCAGAAATCATTGCCCGTACATTTTTTAACCTGAAAATAAACCAGCGTACGGAAAAGCTGCTGATCGAATCGCAGCAGATGACACTTGAGCTGCAGGAGAATGAAGAGGAGCTAAGGCAGAATGCCGAGGAAATGCGCGCAACGCAGGAAGAACTCAAAAAGAGTAACGATCACCTGGAGTCAAAAGTCCTTGAAGTTGAAAATGCCCAGAAAAGACAGTATTCACTGCTTGAAAATGCCTCGGAGATCATTGCCATTTACGATGAAAACATGGTAATGAAATATGAAAGCCCGTCGGTGATAAAAATCCTGGGCTTTACCCCGGAAGAAATGATGGGAGGAAAAGATATCAACCGGCTGACCCGCAAGGGGGAAACCAGCATGCGGAATATGTTCAAACAGCTTCTGGCCAATCCGGCCGAACCGGTAGTGATTCAGTATACGTACATGAAAAAGAACGGGCAGAAGATCTTTCTCGAGGCAACGGGACGTAATCTGCTGGATGACAGCGCTATTAATGGCATTATTATCAATTCAACCGATATTACCGAAAGAAAACGGGCCGAAAGAGAAGAACGGCTTAAGAGCAAGATGCAGGCCTTATCAGAAAATTCACTTGACCTCATCATCCGTTTGAGCACCGTGGGCCAATTTTTCTATGCCAATCCGGTTGTCCGTGATTTCATGGATATTGATCCCCGGGATATTCTGAACAAAACCCTCAGCGAAGTCCCGATGTCGGAACAGCTGATGGCCTATTTCAGGGAGGCTCTGGATACAATTAAGGCATCCCCGGAAAAGAGTGCCGCTGAAATTACGATTCCCACCGTTACAAACGGTGTTCAGGCCGACCGGATCATGAGCTTCGCCGCCATTCCCGAATTCAACGAGAATGAACTGGAAACCGTGCTATTTGTAGGACACGACATTACCGAAGCAAAGCAAATAGAACATGAGATACAGGATAAAAACAGGAAAATCGAGGATTCCATAAACTATGCACAACGCATTCAAACTTCCATCCTTCCGGATATCCGTTCGATAAGAGAATACCTGCCCAAATCATTTGTGTATTATAAACCCCGGGATGTGGTCAGCGGCGACTTCCCCTGGTTCTTTAACAAAGGCAATGACATATACATAGCCGTTGTGGACTGCACCGGTCACGGTGTGCCAGGTGCCCTGCTTTCGTTTGTCGGTTACTTCCTTCTGAATAATATCGTTGACCGTGACAGGAAATTCTCAGCCGCCGAAGTATGCGACCTGCTGCATTTCGGGGTAAGAAAGACCCTGAAGCAGGACAGTGAGGATGCAGAAGCCCGGGATGGTATGGATATCGCTTTCTGTAAAATAAACCATGTTGACCGTGAATTACAGTATGCCGGGGCACACCGGCCGCTTTACCTGTTACGAGACGGTGAACTGATCGAGTATAAGGGTGACCGCAAGGCCATCGGAGGAATTCCCCACCGCAAGAAAGAAGAAGAGAATTTCACGAATTATGTGATTAAGTATAAACGGGGGGATAAATTTTTCTTCTTTTCTGATGGATTGCCCGATCAGCTGGGAGGATCAGAAGGAAAGAAATACTCACCCAAGCGCATTCGCGAACTGATCCTTGAAAATAAAAGTCTGCCCATCGAGAAGTACAGTACCATGTTCGAAGAAGATTTTGATGTTTGGAAAGGGGAAGGAAAGCAAATTGATGACGTTTTGTTGATCGGAATTGAATTTTAGTAATATTGTAATAAATCTGTTAACCTATGGATAATAAAAAGGATGTGAAAGGTTTTCTGGAATTTGTGTATGAATTCTACAAATCCATGAAAGCTCATGAAATTACCCTCGTATACGAAGGCGAAATTACACATCAGATAACGAAAGCTTTTACTTCCCTAACGGAATCAAACATGTCAAAGGAAGATGAACCGAATTCCGTTCAGCGAAAAGTTTTTCACGTGATGGTCGAATGCCTTCAGAATATCAGCAAACATGCTGATGACTTTACCTCTAACGATTACCTGTTTTCAGGGCGGGGTATCTTTCTTGTCAGCAAAGGTGAAAATGAATACAGTGTTACAACCGGCAATGCAGTTGAAAACGACAAGATAGAATATCTTACTGAACTGCTCGAAAACATCAACCGGATGGACAAGGAAGAGCTCAAGGAACTCTACAAGAAACAGATGAAAGAAGGCCGGCTTTCGGAAAAGGGAGGTGCCGGGCTTGGCTTTATTGATATCAAAAGAAAAACAAACAAGGAACTGGAATATCACTTTCTGCCTATTTCAGATGATACTTCCTTTTTTCTTCTGACATCGACTATTTCAAGAACTGACAATTAAAATAATTAATATATGGAAACTATCAAAATACAAGGTTCCGAAGACACCCCGAAAATTATTCTGGATGCCGGAAATGAAATCCTTGAAATAAGTGGCCGTTCATTGCCGGAGGATGTATCATCATTTTATGAACCGGTGCTGAACTGGCTGAATGAGTATGCTGAAAATCCCAACAAGAAGACTGTCTTCAATTTCAAGCTTACCTATTTTAACACGGCTTCCTCCAAACTGCTCCTCGATATACTCATGAAGCTGGAGGAGATGCACGAAAAGGGCCAGGAAGTGCTCATCCGCTGGCATTATCCCGAAGACGACGAAGATATGGCGGAAGCCGGCGAAGAATATGCCGACATCGTAGACGTGCCGTTTGAACAGGTATCTTATTGATCATAACCCTTATATGTGGCAAATGCCGTGTTCGTTTAAACAGGTTAATGAATGAGTGAAGAAATTCTCAGAGCGTTGATGCAACTGTTTGCTATAATAGCCAAACAGGATGGGGGCGTGGAAATTACCCAGGTAGAATATGTAAAGAACTTTTTGCAGCAACAGCTCAACGATGAAGAGGTAAAGGAATACTTTCTGCTTTTCAGACAGTACAGCGGTATGGAGGATACCGACAACGAGACCGACATGGAGGAGGATAAGGGTGTCGCCGTCAGGAAACTGACTTCGGTAAAAGACTCTGTACGTATTCTGGGACTTTGCAAAAAAATCAATAAGACCCTCACCCAGAAGCAAAAGGTTGTTGTACTTGTAAGGCTTTTTGAAATTGTAAATGCCGACCGTAACTTCACCGATCAGCGCATGCAGATCATCAATACGGTCAGCGAGGTCTTTAAGGTGGAGAAGGAGGAATTTACAAGCATTGAATCCTTTGTAATTAAAAATGAATCCCATGAACTGGATGACAACAACATCCTGATCATTAATGATAAATCAGAAATTCCGCAGGAAGCAAAGAAAATTCCGACAAAACAGCTGCATGGCGATATTTTTGTCCTTAAGATTTTGAGTGCGGATCTCTACTTTTTAAAATATACCGGAAATGAAGACCTCTTTTTGAATGGCCTTCCTATCCGGAATGACCGGATATACTTGTTCGCCAATGGCAGCACTGTAAAATTGCCCAAGGCGGCACCCATTTATTTCAGCGATGTGGCTGCCCATTTTCTGGCAGATACGGTTTCGAACCCGATATCCTATATCGCCCGGGATCTTGAATATAAATTCCCAAATGGAAATACAGGAATACACCATATCAGTTTTTCCGAAACACATGGACGTCTTATCGGGATCATGGGCGCCAGCGGAGCCGGAAAAACCACGCTGCTGAATGTGCTCTGCGGAATCGACAGGCCTTCACAGGGAGAAGTGCTCATCAACGGAATCGATCTGCACAATAACAAGGAAAAACTCGAGGGGGTCATCGGACTTGTGCCGCAGGATGATCTGCTGATTGAGGAGCTTACCGTCTATCAGAATCTTTATTATAACGCCCGGCTCTGTTTTGAAGACAAAAGCGAAACTGAAATCGATGAGCTTGTAAATAAAATACTTGTTAACCTCGGACTTTATGACCGCAGAGATCTGAAAGTAGGATCCCCCCTGAAAAAAATGATCAGCGGCGGACAGCGGAAACGGCTGAACATAGCCCTGGAACTGATCCGTGAACCGGCGATTTTGTTTGTGGATGAACCTACATCCGGACTTTCATCCCGCGATTCGGAAAATGTAATGGACCTTCTCCGTGAACTGGCCCTGAAAGGAAAACTCATCTTTGTTGTCATCCATCAGCCCTCTTCCGAAATCTACAAGATGTTTGACAAGATGATCATTCTCGACACCGGCGGCTATTTGATTTATTACGGCAACCCGGTTGAGGCGGTGATGTATTTCAAGCGCCTGGATGCCCAGGTAAACAGTGAAATAGGCGAATGCCCTGCCTGCGGAAATGTAAATCCCGAACTGATCTTTAATATCATCGAAGCCAAGGTGGTGGATGAGTTCGGAAATTATACCGATGCACGCAAGGTTACCCCGCAGCAGTGGGATGACCATTTTAAACAATTGGTGACGTACGAGGAATCTCCGCAGAATGAAGGAAACCCTCCAAAAAACCTGAGAATTCCGGGTTGGTTCAAGCAATTTGGCATTTATACCGTCCGCGATTTCCTTTCAAAGATCAGCAACAAACAATATATAGCCCTGAGTTTGCTCGAAGCCCCGGTATTGGGCTTCATCCTGTCATCCATCATCCGGTATATCGAAGATCCGGTGGCCGGACATTACGTGTTCAGGATAAATGAAAATATTCCCATTTTTATCTTCATGTCACTTATTGTAGCCCTCTTTCTCGGACTTACAATCAGTGCCGAGGAAATTTTCCGCGACCGGAAAATATTAAAGCGTGAACAGTTTCTGAATCTGAGCCGTTCAAGCTACCTGATATCGAAAGTATTGATCCTTTTTTCGATCTCTGCCATCCAGTCGTTCCTGTTTGTCATGGTTGCAAACCGCTTTTTAGGTTTACAGGGAATGGACTTTATTTACTGGTTTGCGCTGTTTTCAACCGCCTCTTTTGCCAATATGCTCGGCCTGAATATCTCTGCATCCTTTAATTCAGCCGTAACCATTTATATTCTCATTCCGCTTGTAATGATCCCTATGATGATCCTGAGCGGGGCCATGTTCAGCTATGATAAACTGAACAAGAATATCAGCAGGGTGGATAAGGTACCTGTGCTGGCCGAAATGATGGTCACCAAATGGTCGTATGAAGCCCTGATGGTCCACCAGTTCAAGGACAATCTGTTCATGAAACAGAAGTTGTACCAGATTGAAAAGGAAGAAAGCCAGAGTGACTATAAGAAAGTTTACTGGCTGCCTGAACTTGCCGAACGCCTTGAGCATGTGCGGGCTGAAGTGCAAAGCACAGGAACGGTCAGCTTGTCGGCCAATGACCTTTTACTGATATCCAATGAGATCAGGAAGGAATCGCTGATCAATAAGGAAGTCCCCCCGTTTGCCGCCATCGATGAACTTCAACCGTTGAAATTTACTTCCTCTTCAGCAGACCTGGTAAATAATTATTTCGGACTTCTCGATAAATATTACGGGGAAAAATTCCAGAAGATCAGCCGCCAGAAGGAAAATTATTTCAATTTCTACCTCGACCGCGATCCCGATGCCTATAACCTTTTACGCGACCGGTATCACAATGAAGGGGTTTCCGATATTGTGAGGAAAGTATACGAGAAAAACAAGATCCTCGAATACGATCATCAACTTGTTCAGCATTACGATCCGATCTATTACGATCCGTTCGTGGGTGATATTTTCACACTCCGTACCCATTTCTTTTCGCCGGTAAAACCATTCCTCGGCAGGCTCTTTGATACGTATTGGTATAACATGATCGTCATATGGCTTCTTACATTATTTTTATACACCGCCTTATATTTTGAATGGTTAAAGAAACTTATTAACTTGTCTCAACGTTTCAGCAAGAACAGTTGAATATAAATAAACAAGAAGACCAACAGGAGTCATATCATTAATTTTATTAAATAAAACACTACTTATTATGCCCAAAGTATTTGTATATCTTCTGATTACACTGGCGCTGGCCACCTCCTGTAATTCAGATGGACAGAAAAAGAATGCTACGGTCGAGATTCCCGATTCCGTACTTAATCAGGGTATCGAAATTTCCGAAGAAGTGATGCAGGATATTGTTCAGAATATCTCATCCCCGGTTGAAATGGCCGCTATGATCAAGGATCTTGGCGTACCCTATTCCATTAAGTATATATCCTCCACAAACAGGGTAGGAAATCTCACCACAAGTTTCCAGCAGTCCCTGAACCTGGGCATATATGCCGCTGACCTTGGATACCTGAATATGTATAATAAAACTACGGCCGTCATCGATTACCTCACTGCCATTAAGTCCTTATCGGATCAGATAAAAGTAGGTCAGTTCTTTGACTTTACAACCCTCAAAAGATTGGCGACCAACAGCAAAAACCTGGATTCACTGATGTATATTTCCGTACACAGCTTTAACCAGATGGATAAATACCTGCACTCAAATAACCGCACCAACCTCAGCACACTCATTGTCACAGGGGTATGGATCGAAGGTCTGTACCTGGGAACACAGGTATATAAGCTGTCGCCCGATAAGCAACTCTCTGACCGGATTGGAGAACAAAAACTAACTCTCGATCAGTTGATTCTTGTTTTGGATAAGTTTAAAAAAGACAAGCAATACGAAAAACTGCTTACTGAATTATTGATCCTCAAAGACCTGTATAAACCCGTGGTCATTACCTATGAAACAGGCGAACCGGAGATGGTGGAAGAAAATGGAATGCTGACAATCGTTCAACACGACAAAAGCATCGTCAATATGACCCCTGAACAGCTCACCCGTATTATCAATGCCACAGAACAAGTCCGTAACCGGTTAATAAGTTTATAATTATGAGGAATTTCTTCTTAATATTATCCCTATGCCTGTTCGGAATGTCTGCTCATTCCCAGGATATATCTCAACTTACAGCTCAGTGCGCTGCCAATGCAGGCGATGTCATGTACCTGAAAGACTTTGTAGTTAAACTCGACCAGGGAACCCCGGGCGGAGCGCCTCCTACGGTGCGATCAGCCTTGTTGCTCAGCAAAAATGTGGTTTACCGTTTTTCAATATGCACAGCTCCGAATTCGTCGGGAGAAGCTGTTCTTCAGTTGTTTGACGGGGGAACAATGATTGGCAGTACCTATATTCCATCGACGGGAAAAGAATTTCCGTTCTTCGATTTCAAATGCCAGAAATCGGCAGTCTACCATGTGTTCATTTCGTTTAAGGAAGGAAAAGCCGGGGAAGGTGTTGGAATAATGTCTTATGTAAAGAAGCTGTAATTACAATATTCTGAGGAGGACCATCAGGATTAGGAAGACGGAAAGCAGCCCCTCGTTGATCCAGTTTCGGGTGCAATTGCAGAAATAGTGGCTGAAAAGGTATGAAAGGGGTATGGCTGAAATACTCACTATGTCAATTCCTACGCCGGGTACCAACAGGTATATAATTACAGTAAAAAGGAACAGCCACAGCAAAAGCATAAAGATTTTCCTTCCGTGGATCTTCATATTATCAATGGCTTTGATCATGAAATAGCTTGAGTAGATCATCATCCCAATAACAAATGACCAGCCGATCAATTGCATAATGTCATAGCCTTGCCTGTGGTGCTCAAACAATTCGCTAATTCCGGCAAAAAATTCGCGCACCGGTACTCCGGCCACATAGTATCCCGAGACTATAAATAAATACGGCAGCATCAGTCCCAGAAAAATGTAAACCCATTCCCGCCAGATTACCTGCCGGAAAATAATCAGGGATGCGATGAGAAAAACAAAAAGCAGTATGGCAGGAAAATAAATCAGGCTTGCCAGGGCAATCAGAAATCCCGTATCGAGGAAATTAACCGATGGTCCATCGGATTTATAGGTAACAAATAACCGGAACAGGATAAGGATCACCAAAAGAGAAGCCACCAGGGCAGGTGTCAAATGATGTGTCGGATTGAAACCGGCTGTGAGCACAATATAAAACAAGGCAGGCAGCTGGGTCCTTCCTGGAATAAAAATATGGAATGTGTTCAGCTGGATCAGCAGAAAAGCGTTGGTTAAAATGATTAACAGCGCGATCAGCATGGAAAGCACCCTGTAATGAGCATTAAAGGACGCTATCCACACGGCGGGAATCGTTCCGGTAAAGGCCTGATCCTGTAGGGGAACCGCTTTGAAAAAATCCGGTATCCAATACACAAAAGGGATCAGCACAAGCAAGACAAGAACACCAATACTGTTGCTGTTGAAAAATCTTAACACCGTAAATGGAATTACCGTAGCGGTTTATAAAAGGGCTTCTACCTTGTGAACCAGGTTGCTTTTCGGAACAGCACCTACCTGCTTGTCTGCTACCTGTCCGTTTTTAAAGAAAAGGATTGTTGGAATATTCCGGATCCCGTATTTGGAGGATACCCCCGGATTGTTATCTACATCAAGTTTGCCAACCACGACCTGATCCTTGAAATCTTCCCCGATTTCATTCACAATCGGTCCTATAATCCTGCAGGGACCGCACCATTCAGCCCAGAAATCCACCAGAACAGGCTTGTCAGACTGAAGAACCAGCTCATCAAAATTAGAATCCGTAAGTTCAATTGCCATTGTTATCCTTATTAAATGAAAAAATATGTCTGTAAAAAAATAGTTCGATTTGCTTCTGCAAAGGTACAAAAGTGCTTGGTAACAACAAGGGACATTCAGAACAGTTTAAATTCCATTTCGGATGATTGTGTTAAAAAAGAAATCAGTTCATCGCTGAGAACCACCCGTTGCGATCTGCAGAAAAGATCGACACTTACATTCTCTGCCGGATCGTAAACAAGGATCTTAAGGTTTGCGCTGCCGCCGTCCTGCTGCACATATCCTTCAAACCCTTCAAGAAATTCATCCGTAATGGCATCCAGCGGCATTTTAATCTGGATGTTTTTAACCAGTTCTTCCCGGACCGAGCTCAGCAAATAAATGGTTTTAATTTTAAATTCCAGCTCCGGCTGATTCTTCCACGAATTTTCACCTACCACCCCTTTGATCAGCAATGAATATCCTTCATACAGGTACTTCCGGAAATTTTCATAATCCTTGCTGAACAGGGTAACTGAAAAAGTATCGGAATAATCTTCCACTGTAAAGGATCCATAGGGTTTGCCATTTTTTGTGGTGGCATGCCGTACCGTGGTGATCATTCCGGCAATCGCAATTTCCTTGTTCCGCAGGGGTTCCAGGTCTCTGAGCTCGGCAAGGGTATTTGTGCAGAACTGGTTTATCTCCAGTTTGAACTGGTCAAGCGGATGGGATGATAAATAAATGCCGATCACCTCTTTTTCCTTGTTCAGCCTGAGCAGGGCGGGCCATTCAGTCGACCTGCCCGGCCTGGGTTTGATCACTTCAATGCTGCTGGTTGTCCCAAACAGGGTAGGGGTGGCATCTGACTGGCTCTGTATGAGGTTGCCATATCGGATTAACTGCTCAATAAAGCCGGGCCCTCCGTCTTCGCTTTCAAAGAATTGATGCCGCTGAATATCTTTAAAGTTGTCGAATCCTCCGGCAAGGGTCAATGCTTCAAGGCATCGCTTGTTCACAGTGGAAAGGTTTACGCGTTCCACTACATTAAATATGTCCTTAAACGGACCTCCCTTTTTTCTAATTTCAATGATATGTTCCACGGCAGACTCCCCAACTCCCTTGATAGCCGCCAGTCCGAACCGGATCAGACCCTGGTTGTTCACTGTAAACCGGGCAAAACTTTCATTGATATCCGGAACCAGTACCTGGCTTCCCATGCGACGGCATTCATCCATAAAGAAACCAATCTTCTTGAGGTCGCTGAGATTCCTGCTTAAAACAGCCGACATGAACTCAGCCGGATAATGCGCCTTAAGATAGGCTGTATGATAGGAGATCAGAGCATAACAGGTCGAATGCGATTTGTTGAATGCATAATGGGCAAATGATTCCCAGTCCTTCCAGATCTTCCTTGCAATTTTAGGATCATGTCCGTTCCTCACACAGCCTTCTTCGAATTTCACCTGCAACTCGCTCATCATGGAGACGATCTTTTTCCCCATCGCCTTCCTCAGAGAATCGGCCATGCCCTTTGTAAATCCGGCCAGCAATTGTGATAATAGCATCACCTGTTCCTGGTAAACAGTAATTCCATAGGTGTCCTTCAGGTATACCTCCATTTCAGGAATGTCATACTGAATCTCCTCTTTTCCATGCTTGCGGTTGATATAGCTGGGGATATATTCCATTGGTCCCGGACGGTAAAGGGCATTCATCGCGATCAGGTCCTCAAACCGGTTGGGTTTTAATGCCTTCAGATGCTTTTTCATCCCGTCGGATTCAAATTGGAATAACCCGGTTGTTTCGCCGCGGCTATAAAGTTCATAGGTCATCGGATCATCCAGCGGGATTTCTTCCATGTCGATGGTTATTTGACGGGAAGCCTGGATGTTTTCGAGCGTATCCTTAATTATCGACAGGGTTTTGAGTCCCAGGAAGTCCATTTTCAGCATGCCCACGGACTCAATGTGAGAACCTTCAAACTGGGTAACATTCAGGTCGGCATCCTTATTCCGGCAGATGGGAATATATTCCTCAAGGCTGTCCTTCCCGATAATGATACCGCATGCATGAACGCCGGTTTGCCTGACAGAGCCTTCCAGCACCTCTGCATATTTAAGCGTACTGGCGATCAGCTCGTTTTCCGACATTTTTTCTGCCAGCAGGGTCGGAACTTTATCATATACATCTTTAAAAGTAGTTCCGGGGGCCTCAGGTACCATTTTAGCCAGCCGGTCCGCCTCCTGCAGGGGAAGCTTCTGCACACGGGCTACATCACGGATGGCCATCCGGGGCGCCATGGTACCGAAGGTAATGACATGCGCTACCCTGTCACGGCCGTATTTCTTCACAACATACTGCAAAACCCTTTCCCGGCCATCCTCATCAAAGTCGATGTCTATATCCGGCATTGATATGCGATCGGGGTTCAGGAACCGCTCAAACAGCAGGTTATACTTAATCGGGTCAATGTCGGTGATGCGAAGGCAGTATGCAACCACTGATCCTGCCGCGGAACCCCGGCCGGGACCAACGGCAACATCCATTTCCCTGGCTGCCCTTATCACATCCCAAACAATGAGGAAATAACCGGGGAATCCCATCTTCCGGATGACTTCAAGCTCAAAATCGATCCTGTCACGAACGGTCTCGTTGATATCGGGATACCGTTTCTCCGCTCCCTGGTATGTAAGATGCCGAAGGTATAAATTGGCGTCCGTAAATTCGTCCGGCAGGGGGAAATCCGGCATAATGGGATCACTGTTCAGATCATACGATTCGATCTTTTGTACGACATCCTGGGTATTGGCAAGGGCCCGGGGCACGTCGGCAAAAAGCTGCTTCATTTCCGCCTGGGTCTTGAACCATTCCTGCCGGGTATACCGCATACGGTTCGGATCGTCTACATCCTTGCCTGTGCTGATACACAGGAGCCTGTCATGAGCCGCCGCATCATCCTCGTTGATAAAATGCACGTCGTTGGTGGCAATGCATTTTATTCCCATGGATGCCGAAATTTCAAGGAGGTGCTTATTAACAAATACCTGGTTTTCATATACCTCCCTGTCGACCTTCGCATCGCCCGAGGAATGTCGCTGCAATTCAAGGTAAAAATCCGGGCCAAAAATTTCAAGATATTCCGCTAACGCCTTCATAGCCGATTCTTTTCCCTCGTGACGCAGCAACCAGGGAATTTCACCATGCAAACAGGCAGAGGAAGCGATAATTCCCTTGCTGTATTTGTGAAGTAATTCTTTATCTATACGCGGTTTATAGTAAAAGCCTTCCGTCCATCCATAAGAAACCAGTTTGATCAGGTTTTTATACCCTTCCTTGTTTTTTGCCAGCAATATCAGGTGAAAACCACCACCGTCCTGCTTGTCCGACTTTTCATGCCTTGACCGGCGGGCCACATATACCTCGCAGCCGAGAATGGCTTTTATGCCCTGTTTTTTTGCCTCATTCAGAAATTCCTTGGCGCCGAACATGTTGCCATGATCCGTGATGGCCACAGCCTTCATATGATCATTCTTTGCCTTGGCAATCAGGTGCTTTATTACTGCGGCTCCATCCAGAATCGAATACTGCGTATGTACATGGAGATGGGTAAAAACAGTATCCTGCAAATCAACCCCATTGTTTACAACGGCCTTCACCTCTTCTATCGCAGCAGGGCGATTGGATTCTATAACCAGCTCAATTTTCGGTATCCTCACCGGATTAGCCTCAAGAAAGGCCTTATAAACGGATTGCTCCAGTTTTAACCGGGAAGTTAAAATATCCAGGCGCAAAAGTTCAAGAAAACATCGGGCTGTAGCTGCCACATCGGCAGCAGCATTATGCGCTTCCGCAAACCCTTCCTGAAAAAGCTTGCTGTATAATTCATCCAGGGAGGGCCATTTGAATTTGCCACCCCTTCCACCGGCCAATGCACAAAATTCGGTGGATTCTTCCTTTGTACAAATGGTAACCATTCCCGACAAACGGGACTGGAATCCCTTCCGGATATGTTCGGCTTTAATGATGTTCAGGTCGAATTCAACATTATGGCCGATAACAAACGAAGACTCGCCGAGGCATTTTTCAAATTCCTGCAGCACAAACAAGAGGTCCACCCCTTCTGACATGGCCTTGTCCGTGGTAATGCCATGTACTTTTTCAGCAGCAAACGGGATTGTATATCCTTCGGGCTTAATGATGCAGGAACGGGCATCCGTCAACTGCCCTGTGGCATCGTGACATTCCCAGGCCAGCTGCACCATTCGCGGCCAATTGTTTGTATCCGTGGGCGGTGCATTATAATTGGCAGGCAAGCCTGTCGTCTCTGTGTCAAAAATCAAATACATCCTGCAAAAATACGGCAGATTGGCTCAAAAAATAGGGCTTGTTGATAAATTTGGATAAGTAGGCGCACCCTGCAACCGGCACGTGGAATTATTTCCCGCTTGCCTTGCCGGACTCCGTCTTCCCCTGATCTTGCGAATGTACCGTCTGCATCTTCCGTTTCATACGGATGTTGATCATCTCAACCAGTAGCGAGAAGAATACTGCAAAATAAATGTATCCCTTCGGTACATGATAATGTACGCCGTCAAGGATGAGCATAAACCCGATCAGTATAAGAAAGGAAAGGGCAAGTATCTGAAGCGTCGGATGGGTGTTAATAAACTTGCTTACTGCCCCGGCGAATATCATCATTACACCGATGGCAATCACGATGGCGATGATCATCAATAATACCTTATCCGACAATCCAATAGCCGTTAGAATAGAATCAAAAGAAAATATAAGATCAAGCAAAACGATCTGGGAAAGAACGGAAATTGCATTTTTCCTTGCTTTTATATGAGGCGTATGGTCTCCTTCCCCTTCCATTTTCTGGTGAATCTCGGAAATGCTTTTTAACAGGAGGAAAAGTCCGCCGGCAATCAACACCAGGTCCCTGACAGATATTCCGAGACTGAAAACCGTAAATAAGGGATTTGTCAGCCTGATGAAAAAACTGATGGTGAGCAGCAAAAGGCTCCTGAACAACATGGCAAGGATCAGACCTGTATTTCTTACTGCCCGCCTGTTTTGAACAGGAAGCTTGTTGGTGACGATTGATATAAAGATAATATTATCGATCCCCAGTACAATTTCGAGAAAGGTAAGCGTAAGCAGGGCAATCCAGTTCTCAGGGTGGAGAAAAATATCCATGCAGGGTTGGTTTCAGGAATGTTTATAAGGGCTTGGAACCGTTGCTTTTTAGCAATAGCTGATTGATCTGTTCACGGAACATCTGTTTTGTAGCATCGGGAGTATTCGCGATGCCGGAGGAAATAGTCGGGTTTCCATCCATGGGACAGAAAAGAAACGTTGGGATACTCTGCACATTAAATAAAGAGGCCAGCTCCCGTTCTTTATCCACATTTACTTTATAGATATTTATTTTTCCTGCGTACTCTTTGGACAATTCTTCAAGAATCGGCGATGTTACCTTGCACGGACCACACCAGTCGGCATAGAAATCAACCAGGCAAGGCTTATTCCCTGCAAATTTCCATGTTTCGGGATTTGTTTTATAATCCATTACCAATTTAACAAAATCGTCCTTGGAAATATGAACAGGCGCATTCTGGTTTGCTACCACAGCAGCAGTCTTATCTTTTGAACTGCCTTTATTTTCTCCTTGCCCGTTACATGCGATGAAAAGGGCAAACAACAAACCCATTACAAGAAAGCTGCTTTTTTTCATAATCTTTGATTTATACAATAATTTAAACAAATATGAAAATAATATAGTTCACAACAAAACATATGAACGTATTTCAATATGTTTATACAATTATTGTGCCGTGGTATTTTACCTGCTTGCAAGCGGTATTATGGCAGACTTTATTTTGTCGTCGCATTAGAGACCACATGTTCTGCAGTTTTGCAGTTTTGCAGTTAACGGAAAGAAATTCTGGAATTATCGTTTAGGAGAAAGTATATAAAAAAGTCATGCAGTCTTGCAGTCTTGCAGTCTCGCAATCGTGCAGTCCAGCGGCGCCAGCGTCACTAGTCACTAGTCACTAGTCACTTTTATTCATTCTTCCTCGTCCCTCGTCCCTCGTTCCTTTAAAAAAAACTCCATTCTCCGAAATTTCCATCCGAATCACTTTTAGCAGCATCAGGTTTATCAATATTTTTTCGGCATCCGCCTTTAGAATGCGCGCAATTTTAGTAAACTTTGGCAGCGTTATCCTATCGTTTTCCTTCAGGTAATTCAACAGCATTTTTTCTTCCCGGCCGTAATTCAGCAGTACTGCCTTCTTGTTTCCCTGGCTTTTCCAATAATTCACAATGATACTGTTTGCCTGGAGGTTTTGGTCCCCCACTCTCACATAGGCAATCCATTCCCCTGCATCATTGGGTGCAAAATGGGGTTTTGACAAACTGGCAGGTATGTCAATCTCGAGCACGCAGCGGCCTTCAATAAACCACTTTCTTATATGGTATTCAACAGCAGGTTTACAATACAAATGGGCTGAAGATTCCGCCATATATATTTCTTCCTCGGACCGGATACCTGTTATTCTTCCGTTATCCTTCACCCCGATCAATAATTTTCCCCCATCCGTATTGGCAAAGGCTGAGAATGTACGCGCCATTTTTTTTGCATCACTGATCTCGAATTTGAAATCCAGCCGCTGGTTTTCTCCCAATTGGATAAGGGCATTGATATATTGACCCGCCTTTTGCGAATCAGTCTTCATTGGTTCAGATTTAGCGGTTTCGATATTCTGTGGCAAAAGTAAGGTATTTGTCTTAAAAATACCGGTCTCTTTGAATCCATCCGCACCGAAAATGCGTATGAACCTATGTTGACATAAGAATTATAAAATCAGAAAATTATGAGAAACGGGCAATTTGATATACGCAGAAAACCAGGGATCATGCTGCTGTTTTTATTGGCGGCTCTGTTTTATCCAATGATTCTATCTGCGAATAACCCACAACAACCTGTTGATAAGGCAGCTGCATTCAGAGACCACCTGAAGAAAGGAGATGTTTTTCTTGCCGAAAAGAATTATGCGGCAGCCATGTTTGAATACGAAAAGGCTTCCGACTTAATGCCTGATGAAGAACAGCCCAAACTTAAAATGCAAAGCATAGAGGCAACCCTGGGTATTAATGAACTGGCCGAGGTAAAAAGAAAAGTTGAACAGGCAAAAAAACAGGAAAAGGAACAACTTGAAAAAAGCAGGGAGGAAACCGCACCCGTCGCAGCTGTGAAGCAACCCGAAGTGGCTAAATTCCTGAAAGAGCGGGATCAGCAGTCGAAACGCGACAGTCTCAGGAAGGTTATTTTTGATACTTATTCTGAAGAACTGAAGGCAGTTGAAAAGGGCAAGGACATGATGGCCCGCTCATCGGTCTATCATAAGATTGCCGATGCCTTCAAAAAAGTGAAAGATGATGAACTTGCCATTATTTATTATGGTAAGGCGCTCGAGATAGAAGAGAAATACGGGGTTGCAAAAAACGTTTCTACAGTATATGACGATATGGCAGATGCCTATTATTCATCCGGCAATTTTCAGAATTCAATAACCAGTTATGAGAAGTCGCTTGCCCTGAAAGAAAAAACGGGGGACAAGGCCGGTGCATCAAAGGTACTGTCGAACATCGCCAATGTGTATGAAACAACCTATGATTACAAGCAGGCCATCGATTATTACCAGGAATCGGCAAAACTGAAAGACAGTATTAAAGATGAATCCGGACTGAAAGACGTGATGAATGACCTGGGAGACGTTTATTACAAACAGAAAATCCTGACAAGCTCCATCCTTTCCTATGAGAAAACGGTTGGCATTATTCAGAAACTGAATATGAAACAGGCTTTGGGCCCGGTTTATAATAAACTGGGGGTGGCCCATTACGAAATGGGAAATTATGCCGATGCCGAGAAGTTTTTCAAGGAATCCCTTAAAAACCTGAATGAAAACGGGAACCGCAAGGAGGCTTCCATGGCGCTGAATAACCTGGGCAACCTTCTTTTCATTAACAATAAATACAGCGATGCTATTTCCTATTATGAACGCTCGCTCTCTTCAAAGAAATCGGAAAACTATTCCTTTGGCGTGGCTGTGACGCTGTACAACCTGGGAAATGCCTACCGGAGATCGGGGAACCAGGAATTGGCCATCAAAAACTACGAGGCCTGCAAAAGAATTGCCGACAGCCTGGATATTCCATCGCTTTCCGCAAAAAGTTGCAAGGCATTGTCCGTTTCCTATGAGGCCTTTCGGAATTTCGAGAAAGCGGCGCAACTGGAAGAAGAACTGACCGCTATGAAACAGCCAGCGGTAAGCATTGAAATTCCAGTGTCAGAAAACGAAATGGACCTGGAACATGAAAAAACACAGGAAATACTTTCAAAACTGAACGAAGAGGCATTAAAAAGAAAGGACCTTGTTGAAGCCGGAGCGGATAAGAAAATGACCGACATGTATATAAATAACCTGAACGGCCGGTTCCTGAAAGAACAGAATAAAAGCAAAACCCTGGTAATTGTAGCCGGACTCCTTGGCTTTTTACTGCTAGTAACCCTTTTTATATCAAGAAGAAAAAAGAAGAAATAAAAAACCGGTACCGGGTTTGTGGAGAATAGGGGAGTCGAACCCCTGACCTATTGCATGCCATGCAATCGCTCTAGCCAACTGAGCTAATTCCCCGGACGAGGCAAAAGTATAACTTTTTTTGAAATTTAATGTATAACATCCATAACTGCTTAATGAAATTTAGATTCTCAAAATCATATACCATGAAATTTACACTTATACTCCTGTTCGGTGTCGTGTTGGCAATGAGCTGCTCCTCCCCTGAAAAGCTTCTTGTAAAAGGAAATTATGATGCGCTTATCGAAAAGTCAGTCAAAAATCTGATCAAAAAGCCAACCAGCCAGGAGGATGCCGATAATCTTGATAAAGCTTATAAACTTGCCAACGACAGGGACCTTGACCGGATCAAGTATCTCAAGATGGAAGGGAATCAGAATACCTGGGACGAGATGCTCGGTTTATACGGCGCTCTGAAAAACAGGCAGGCTTCGGTGCGGCGTGTGCTTCCCCTTCACCTGGGCGGACGTACTATTCAGTATGAGTATGTGGATTACGATGCAGAAATGGTGGCTGCCAAACACAAGGCCGCGGATTATTACTATAATCACGGAAAAAAACTGATGGACGGAAAAAACAAGGAATCCTATCGTCAGGCCAACAGTGAATTCAGAAGGGCCCAGGATTACTCCGGCGATTCGTATGCCGATCTTAGCCAGTTGATTTCACAGACCCGTGAAATGGGAATAAGCCGGGTACTTGTCAGTTCAATTAACAAAACTATCCTGAACCTTCCGGATGATTTTATGGATGGACTTGTTGCAGTAAATGCAAACGAACTGAACAGTGAATGGGTTGAGTATTATACCCGCAAAATGGATAAGGAACCGAATTATGACTATTATGTTGACATCATTCTTCAAAACATAGTGGTTTCGCCCGATGTAGTGCAGGATAAGGATGCAATACAGAAGAAAACCGTGGACAATGGCTTTGAATATGTGCTCGACAGCAAAGGCAATGTGATGAGAGATACTGCCGGAAATGACATTAAGGTAAAGAAATACAAGGAAATTCAATGTACCCTCATTGAAACGCACCAGATGAAGGATTGCGACATTAAGGGAGAGATCGAATTCTCATCCGCTAATCCGCAGGCACTCATAAAAAAGCAGCCTATCGGCGCAACCATGCGCTTCGAACATGCATCTGCACGGGCAATTGGCGACGTAAATGCCCTTACGCCCGAATCAAAGCAACTTATTGAAATGAAACCGATGCCTTTTCCGGACGATATCCGCATGGTCGTGGACTGCACAGAACAGCTGAAAAAAGCGATTAACGAGGCAATTCAATATAACCGCGGAATATTGCAATAACCCGCCCGGATTTTTTGCTAATTTTGTTCCCTTACCATATTGAATACTGAGTGAAGGGATATCGAATGAGTACAGAGCCTGAAAAGGCCGTACTAATAGGCGTAATAAATGATAACCAGGACCTCCGCCTGGTGAATGAATATCTCGAAGAGCTTGCTTTTCTTGTAGAAACTGCAGGGGCGATCCCGGTAAAAAAATTCATCCAGAGGCTGGATTCTCCGAATGCCCGCACCTATATTGGCAGCGGTAAACTGGAAGAAATCCACCAGTTTACCCTCCAGGAGAAGATCGATATCGTCATTTTCGACGATGAGTTATCTCCCAGCCAGATGAGAAACATTGAGAAGGAGCTGGAAATCAGGGTACTCGACCGTACAAACCTGATCCTTGATATCTTTGCCCAGCGGGCCAAGACTGCCTATGCAAAAACACAGGTCGAACTGGCTCAATACGAATACCTTCTTCCCCGCCTCGCCGGTATGTGGACGCACCTTGAAAGGCAACAGGGAGGCATTGGAATGCGCGGTCCGGGAGAAACGGAAATTGAAACCGACCGTCGGATCATCCGTACCAAGATAGCCCTATTGAAGGATCAGCTCGAGAAAATCGACCGCCAGATGATCACCCAGCGCAAAAACAGGGGTAAACTCGTGAGAGTTTCCCTGGTAGGGTATACAAATGTTGGGAAATCTACTCTCATGAACCAGCTTAGCAAATCAGACCTGTTTGCCGAAAACAAATTATTTGCCACACTTGACGCTACAGTGCGGAAAGTGGTGATTGGTAACCTGCCTTTCCTGTTATCCGATACCGTTGGCTTTATACGAAAACTTCCCCATCACCTGGTGGAATCGTTCAAGTCCACGCTCGATGAGGTACGTGAAGCCGACCTTCTTCTTCATGTGGTGGATATCTCCCATCCCGGTTTTGAGGACCAGATAGGAGTTGTCAATCAGACCCTCCAGGAGATCCGTGCAGCGGATAAGCCCACGATCGTTGTGTTCAACAAAACTGATGCCTACTCCTTCATTCCGAAAGAGGAGGATGACCTGAGTCCGAGACAAAAAGAGAATCTGACGCTGGATGAATTAAAAAACAGCTGGATGGCGCGAAACAATGCCCCTTCCATCTTTATTTCAGCCCTCAAAAAGCAAAATATAAACGGCTTGCGGGAATTGCTTTATGAAACCGTAAAGGGTATTCACATGACCCGCTATCCTTACGACAATTTTCTTTATTAGACCAGCTTTTCCCGCACGATGTATTCGGCTATCTGAACGGCATTCGTGGCAGCACCCTTGCGCAGGTTGTCGGATACGATCCACATATTCAATGTCCGCGGCTGCGATTCATCCCGACGGATACGGCCCACAAACACCTCATCCCGGTCATGGGCCAGGAGGGGCATGGGATATACATTATTTTTCGGGTCATCCATGACGATTACGCCCGGGGTTTTCTCCAGGATCCCACGAATTTCATCCAGGACAAATTCCTTTTCACATTCTACATTTACGGCTTCCGAATGCCCGCCGATAACCGGTATCCTTACCGTGGTTGCGGTTACCTGTATGGAATCGTCTCCCATGATCTTCCGGGTTTCATTCACCATTTTCATTTCCTCCTTTGTGTACCCGTTATCCAGGAAAATATCAATGTGGGGCAATGCATTCATATCGATCGGGTGAGCATAAGCCTTAATACCTTCAATTCCTTTTCTTTCATCCATGAGCTGGTCATACCCTTTTTTCCCCGAACCTGTTACCGACTGGTAGGTGGAAACAACTATCCTTTTGATTTTATAAGCCTTGTGTATTCCGGCCAGGGCAACAACCATCTGTATGGTAGAGCAGTTCGGATTTGCAATAATCTTATCGGTCTTTGTAAGCACATGTGCATTCACTTCCGGAACAACCAGTTTTATATCCGCTTCCATGCGCCAGGCGGATGAATTATCGACTACGGTTGTGCCAACCTCTGCAAATCGCGGAGCCCAGGTTTTGGAGGTGGCTCCCCCGGCTGAAAAAATGGCAATCTGCGGCTTTCTGTCAATGGCCGTTTGCATTCCAACCACATCATACTCTTTTCCTTTGAATGTAACCTTTCTGCCAACTGATTTCTCCGAAGCAACCGGTATAAACTCGGTTACATCAAAATTTCGCTCCTCGAGCACTTTGATCATCTTTGAACCTACCAGTCCGGTAGCGCCAACAACTGCAACTTTCATGGCTTTAAATATTAAGGTTACTTCCCCTGTTTTATAGGAAAATCCCCGCTCAGGGGATTTGTTTTTTCCTAACCAATTGCCTAAATTTCCTGTTCCGTTGCATGCAAAATTCGCAAAAAAAATGATTAATGAAAACGTTAGGCTGTATTTTTTTGATTCCCTGTTTAACATATGCAGGCCCCTGTAAAGGGCAGGAAGAGGCAGGGACTTATTCACTGGTTATTTCCGAGATCATGGCGGATCCGCATCCTGCGATTGGGCTGCCTGATGCCGAATATATCGAGGTATTCAACAGGGGTACTCACCCCGTTCCGCTGGCCGGTTACAGGCTGCTCTTCGGAAGTAAAAAAAGGATACTGCCAAAAATTACGGATAACAGCCACCCCGGCGGTTGGGTAATAAATCCCGGGGAATACATCGTCATCTGTGATGAAAAAGATGCTCCGCTGTTTAAATCAAAGGGCAACATCCTTCCGCTAAGTCAATTTCCTGCCATCCTAAATACCGGCGCAACCCTGGTCCTGCAATCTCCTTCGGGAAGGGTCATCCATTCTGTTTCGTTCAGCGACCGCTGGTACCGGTCGGCCGAAAAGGCAGACGGCGGATGGTCCCTAGAAATGATTGATCCGGACAATCCCTGCGGATATTCCGGCAACTGGTGCGAATCCCGGGATCCTTCCGGGGGCACGCCGGGATATATCAATTCGGCGAATGCAATTAACCGGGATATTGAAAAACCGGTGTTGCTGCGCGCCACTTTGAATCCGGATCGTTCTGTCAGGCTGTATTTCAGTGAGGACATGGACAGTTCCACTCTCATGGATCCATTCAGGTACTATGGTACCCGGGATCTGTTGCATCCGGTATGGGCCGATCCGGTTGAACCAAACTTTGCCGCTGTCGACCTTTTTTTCAAAAATAACCTGTATGGCACCCTGACCTATACCGTAACTGTTTTAAATTCACTGAAGGATTGTGCGGGAAATTCCCTGAAGAACAATGCCAGGGCCGACTTTGCCATTCCTCAGCCTGCCGATAGTCTTGATGTTGTCATCAATGAATTGCTTTTTGATACACCCCCGGGAATGTCCGAATTTATCGAACTTTACAACCGATCGGCAAAAGTGATTGATCTGGCAGGTTTTTCCCTAGCATCCTGCAACCGCATGACAGACAGTGTGGTGAAAAGCATTTCGCTGAAGGAAACTTCATTTTTGCTCTTCCCCGGACAATATGTGGTATTCACCCGCCGGTCGGAAGGGTTGCCCGCCGGGAAAAATAAACCGGACCCTTCCAATGTGATGGAACAACCGTCTCTGTTTGCCTTACCGGATAAGGAAGGCCAGATCACTCTCTTCGATGCGAAAAAAAACGTCATTGACCGTTTTACGTATAATCGTTCCATGCATTCATTATTTTTAAGGGACGACGAGGGTATTTCTCTTGAGCGAATATCTGCCAATCTGCCAACCAATGAACCGGAAAATTGGTTTTCGGCGGCATTTGACGAAGGATTTTCCACGCCAGGCTATCAAAATTCACAGGATATGTCCGAAAGGGCCGGAATGGAACGTATTTCCGTTTCCCCGGCGCTTTTCTCGCCCGACGGAGACGGATGCGACGATGAGACATACGTGACTTTGTTACCGGGTGCCCCCGGCTTCATATGCAATGTCGAAATTTACGATCTGCAGGGCAGAAAAGTCAGGACATTGTGTTCCGGCATGCTGTCAGGAACCGAAACAAGGGTAACATGGGACGGGACATGCAATAACAGCCAGGATGCACCCATTGGTATATATTTGATTTGCATTGAAATGTACAACCAGCAGGGCATTGTAAATAAATACAGGAAAGTTGTTGCACTGGCACGAAAGCTTGTAAAGATTAATTGATTAAATTCATCCTCTCAAAATTTCAGGAAAGAACATGATAATAAAAAAAGAATACCAGGAAAAATCCCTTTTACTTTACCAGGGTACACTAACCGTTAACCTTATTTCCATTCTCAGCAATCATATTCGATTATTGCTTAATCATGATTTTAAGGCCCTTCAGAAAATATTCAAGATTTTTATCGAACTCTGTCAGAACGTATCCTATTATTCAGCTGAAATGTTCGAAATAAATACAGGTGTTTATAGTGGCTCGGGGTGGGTGTCGATTCAGGACCTGGATAACTGTTACCGTGTTACAACAGGCAATGTAATTAAGCCCGGAGATGCGGAAACACTGAAACGCTATTGTGATGAAATCAACTCGCTAACGGAAGAAGAGCTGAGAAAATTAAAAAGAGAAATCCGCTCGGAAGCCCTGGCAAAGGAAACAGGTGCACATATAGGACTTATCCAGACAAGCATTATCAGCGGGAATCCCCTTGAATTTCAATTCGACAACGAGGATGGAACAAACCCTGTTTTTATTCTCACTGCCATGATCAATAAGGAACCTGTATAATCAATACCCTGTAGTGTTAAATGCCCTTGTCAGGTCATTTTCGCCGTAAGAAACTCACGGTTCAACCGGGCAATGTGAGAAAGGGATATCTGTTTTGGGCATTCCGCCTCGCAGGCACCTGTATTTGTACAATTGCCAAAGCCCAATTCATCCATTTTAGCTACCATCCTTAATACCCTTTCTTTGGCTTCAATCTTCCCCTGGGGAAGAACTGCAAATTGGGATACTTTGGCCGCAACAAAAAGCATGGCAGATGCATTTTTGCAAGCAGCAACACAGGCCCCGCAAGCTATACAGGCAGCAGCGTCCATAGAAGTCTCAGCGTATTGCCGGGGTATGGGAATACTGTTTGCATCGGGAACACCGCCTGTATTTACCGAAATATACCCACCGGCCTGAATGATCCGGTCAAGGGCGGACCGGTCAACCACCAGATCCCTGATAATTGGAAAAGGTTTGGCCCGCCAGGGTTCTACAACAATGGTATCACCATCCCTGAATTTCCGCATATGCAGCTGGCAGGTAGTGACGGCAGAGTCCGGTCCGTGAGGGTGGCCATTGATGTACAGACCGCAGGCACCACATATCCCTTCCCGGCAATCGTGATCAAAGCAAACCGGCATGGCCATCTTGTTGATTAGCTGGTTATTTAAAATATCCAGCATTTCCAGAAAGGAAGAGTCAGCTGAAATACCGCTTACCTCGTATTTTTCAAACCTGCCTTTTGCCCTGGCATTTTCCTGTCTCCAAATCTTCAAAGTAAAATTCATAACCCTATATTTTATAATTGCGGGACTGTACTTTTATACTTTCATACACCAGGGGTTCCTTGTGCAGAACCGGTTCCTGGTCAGCGCCTGCATATTGCCAGGCCGCCACAAACATAAAATCTTCATCGTTTCGTTTAGCCTCTCCTTCTTCCGTCTGGAATTCTTCACGGAAATGACCGCCGCAGGACTCTTCCCTTTGCAGCGCATCCCGGGCCATAAGTTCCCCCATATCAATGAAATCGGCCACACGCCCTGCTTTTTCCAGTTCAGGATTCATTTCGCCGGCACCCCCGGGTATCCGTGCATCGGACCAGAACTCTGCCTTCAGCACGCCAAACTCCCGGATCGCTTTTTCAAGTCCGGCTTTATTCCTGGCCATACCCACCGTATCCCAAAGCAGAAGGCCAAATTTCCGGTGCAATACATCCACCGGCTGAGTGCCATTGATATGCATCAATTTATTGATCCTCTCGTGTACCCCATTTTCCGCTTCCTCAAATTCGGGAAGCGTAGTTGGCATTCTCGGCGTCATAATTTCAGCCGACAGGTAATTCTGTATCGTATACGGCAGTATAAAATATCCGTCTGCCAGTCCCTGCATTAATGCTGATGCCCCCAGCCGGTTTGCGCCATGATCGGAAAAATTGCATTCCCCTATGGAAAACAATCCCGGAATATTGGTCATCAGTTCATAGTCAACCCAGGTTCCCCCCATGCAATAATGTATGGCAGGATAGATCATCATAGGCGTGGTATAGGGATCATCATCCACTATTTTCTCATACATCTGGAATAAATTGCCATACCGTTCTTCAATCACGTGTTTTCCAAGCCTTCCGATAGCTTCTGCAAAATCCAGATAAACTGCCAGGCCCGTACCCACGCCAAATCCCGCGTCACACCTCTCCTTGGCTGCACGAGAGGCAACGTCGCGCGGAACAAGGTTTCCAAATGCCGGATAGCGGCGCTCAAGATAGTAATCGCGATCCTGCTCCGGTATATCAACCGGCTTTTTAATCCCTTTCCGGAGGGCATCCACATCCTCTTTTTTGGCAGGAACCCATATACGGCCATCATTTCGAAGACTTTCGCTCATCAGCGTAAGCTTCGACTGAAAATCCCCGTGGACCGGGATGCATGTCGGATGTATCTGCACAAAGGAGGGATTGGCAATCAGGGCTCCCTTTTTGTAGGCCTGCCAGATGGCGCTTCCATTGGAACCCATGGCATTGGTGGAAAGGAAGAATGCCCTTCCATAACCACCGGAGGCGATGACCACGGCATGGCTGAAATGTCTTTCAATTTGTCCGGTCACCAGGTTTCGCACGATGATGCCCCTTGCCTTACCATCAATTACTACAATATCAAGCATTTCTGTTCGCGGAAAAACCTTTACAGTACCCAGGTCAACCTGCCTCATCAGGGCACTGTAGGCACCCAGCAGCAATTGCTGACCTGTCTGGCCCCGGGCATAAAAAGTACGGGATACCTGTGCCCCCCCGAAAGAACGGTTATCGAGCAGCCCGCCATACTCCCTGGCAAAAGGAACGCCTTGCGCCACACACTGGTCGATGATGTTTCCGCTAACTTCTGCAAGCCGGTATACATTGGCCTCCCTGGCCCTGTAGTCGCCTCCCTTTATCGTATCGTAAAACAACCGGTATACGCTGTCACCGTCGTTCGGATAATTTTTAGCCGCATTGATACCTCCCTGGGCGGCAATACTATGCGCCCTGCGGGGACTGTCCTGGTAACAAAATGCTTTTACATTAAATCCCAGCTCCCCAAGGCTCGCTGCTGCAGAAGCACCTGCCAGTCCCGTTCCTACGACGATAATATCCAGTTTTCGCTTATTTGCCGGGTTAACCAGCTTTTGCGTGGCCTTATAATTGGTCCATTTCTGGGACAGCGGACCTTCCGGTATACGTGGATTCAGCTTTATCATATCATTGTAATTCATAATCTTACATCCAGAAATAAATATAAATCGGGATATATATAAAACCTCCCGTGATCACAACCGTGTAAATTATACCCAGTGCCTTGATGAGGGGTGTGTACCGCCAATGATCCAAACCAAGCGTTTGAAAGGCTGACCAGAACCCATGCATGAGGTGAAATCCCAGGAATAAAAAACAGGCAACGTTAAAAATGACATATCCGGGAATGTGAAATTTTTCAATGACCAGGATTCCCAGGTCGTGGTAATCCTTTCCCCCGTAAATAACCTGCGGCACATGGCCAAAAATCTTTGCTTTAAAGTAAAAATCCATCAGGTGGATCACAAGAAAAACAGTGATAATGGCAGCCGTATGAATCATGAACTTTGAAAAAAAAGAAGTCTGCGAATAATTCTCTTTTGCATATCGTTTTGGGCGGGCAAACCAGTTTTGCATCTGGATGTACACGCCAAATATCATGTGCAGCAGGAAGCCTCCAAACAAAACGATCTCGGTCACTCTCAGCACAATATTATTACTCATGAAATAGGCTGACCTGTTAAACAGTTCACGGCTATCGGAGAATACCAGCATAAGGTTGACTGCCAGGTGAACCACAAGAAACACGATCAGAAACAGTCCCGCCAGGGACATCATTAGTTTTTTTCCTATGGACGATACGAAGATGTTATTCATATTACCTCGTTTATTGAATCAGGTTGAAATATACAGCAATATTGTGACAGTAAAGTTACCGGATTAGCTTAATTTTATCAAGTGAGGATCGAATTCCTTTCTTCTTTTTTAAATTTATGACATTCCTGATTCTAATTTACACGGAAACATGAAGACAATCCATATTTCTCCATCCCTTTTCGCCAGGAACCGGCAGCGGTTGATCCTTTCCCTTAAAAACAATTCGCTGGTTATTGTTCATTCAAACGATGAAATGAGTCGAACTGCCGATCAAAATTTTCCATTTCGGCAAAACTCCGATCTGTTTTATTTAACGGGTATCAACCAGGAAAAAACGACCCTTTTGCTTGCACCCGGATTTGACGATGAATCCCTGAGAGAAATCCTGGTGATCCGGCGTTCCAACCCAAAACTTGAAACATGGGAAGGACATAAGCTCTCCCGGGAAGAGGCAGGTCTCATCTCGGGGATAAAAAATGTAAAATATGAAGACGAATTCGATTCATTGTTAGCTCCTTTTATGATGCAGGCAGACTATGTATATCTAAATCTGCCGGAACATCTGAAATTTATACCTGAATTGCCCGGAAGGGATATCCGGAAAGGGGAGGAGCTTTTAAGGAAATTCCCGGCACATCATTATGAAAGACTTGCCCCTGTCATGCGCGATCTGAGGGTAACCAAATCGGAGGAAGAAATCAGCCTCATCAGGGAAGCGGTAAATATCACCCGTAAGGCTTTTCTCAATACCCTGCGAACGGTACAGCCCGGAATGATGGAATACGAGATCGAAGCGCAGCTAACCCATGATTTCATCAAGGAAGGCGCCAGAGGTCATGCTTACCAGCCAATCATTGCAGGCGGGGCCAATGCCTGCATTTTGCATTACATCGATAACAGCGATACCTGTTCGGATGGCCAGCTCCTGTTGATGGACTTCGGGGCAGAATATGGGAATTATGCCGCCGATTGCACGCGTACCTTCCCCGTGAATGGGAAATATACAGACCGGCAAAGAGATTTGTATAATTCGGTTCTGGATGTCCTTAAGTTCGCCCGTTCCCTGATGGTCCCCGGAAGCTCAATTAACAAGGTCCACAAGGAAGTATGCCGGAAATTTGAAACGGAACATATCCGCCTGGGTCTGTATACCGCCCGCGACATAAAAAGCCAGGATACGGAAAATCCCCTTTATCAGCAATACTATATGCACGGCACCTCTCATTTTCTTGGGCTTGACGTACATGACCTTGGAAGCAAGGACCAGGAATTCAGGCCCGGCATGGTGCTTACCTGTGAACCCGGTATTTACCTGTCCGAAGAACAAACCGGTATCCGGCTTGAAAATGACATCCTCATTACCCGTGATGGAAACGTGGACTTGATGAAGGATATTCCAATTGAGCCTGAGGAGATAGAGGACCTTATGAAAGAGAAATAAATTATTTAGTTTTGCAGTTTTGCAGTTTTGCAGTTTTGCAGTTTTGCAGTTTTGCAGTTCTGCAGTTCTGCAGTTCTGCAGTTCTGCAGTTTTGCAACTGGAGCACATTAGCACATTATCACATTATCACATTATCCCCCACTTTTAGTTTTTATCTTTTAACTTTTCACTGCTTTTCATTATTAATTGCTCATTGTTCATTGTTAAATTTTCTCCACCTCACCCGCTTCCTTAGCAATGGCCTTCCCAATAACCCGGTGTCCTTTCGCAGTAACCAGTATATTGTCCTCGATGCGGATGCCTCCGAAGCCCCTGAATTTTTCAATTGCCTCGTAATTAATGAAATCCCTGTACCTGCCTTCACTGCGCCATTTGTCCATCAGTTGGGAAATAAAATAAATACCGGGTTCAACGGTTACGGTAAAGCCTTCCTGCAAACGCCTGGCCATCCTTAGATAAGCAGTTCCAAATTGTTCCGGACGCTTGAATTCCTGGTCATAACCCACATAATCTTCCCCTACGTCCTCCATGTCATGTACATCCAGCCCGATCATATGGCCAATGCCATGCGGAAAAAAAAGCGCATGGGCCCCGTTTTGCACAGCCTCGCCCATATCTCCCTTCATAAGTCCCATGTCTTTCAACCCCGATGCGATGACCTGGGCGGCAATTTTATGCACTTCAACAAACGGCTTGCCGGGCTTGATGGCCTGGATGGCTTCCGTTTGTGCTTTCAACACGATGCTGTATATTTCTCTTTGTTGTACCGAAAATTTGCCTCCCACCGGGTAAGTCCGTGTAATATCGGTTGCATAGTGCATTCCTGATTCGGCACCGGCGTCAATCAGAAGAAGCTCGCCTTTCTTCAGTTCATTCCCGTAAAAATGGTTGTGAAGGGTTTCCCCTCTTACGGAACATATGATAGGGTAAGCCAGCCTGCAGTTTTTTGAAAGGATAGATCCTTCCAGAGCCCCGGAAACGTTGAATTCAAAGGAACCCGGCTTGATCTGCCGGATAGCCTGCGCATAGGCTTCCCCGGTAATATCGGTCATGGTGGATTCCATTTCTCCGATCTCATATTGGTCCTTTACCGATCGCTGGGTGACAACAGCCTTTATCAGTGGAACAGAAGCATTCCTGTCAACTTCCTCGTATTTAAGGTTATCATAATAGGCAAGCTGCAGCCTTCTTTGTTCGCGGTATGGCGGAAGATAATTAACCACCCGGTTATGGGCAATAACCCTGAAAACATCTCCATCCAGCTTTTCTATCGCCTTTATTTGCTTAATCCCGCATTTAAGTGCCTTTTCTTCCAGCGGTTCCTGGCTGCCAATCCAGATAACATCTTCGAGTGTAGGATCCGTGCCGTAAATCGTCTCTTCTCCTGATTCGGCGTCGATCATGCCGGCAACATCCGGTATATCAAGACCAAAATAATAAAGGAAGGAACTGTCCTGCCGGAAAGGATAGCTGTTTGCTTTGTAATTCATCGATACTTCCTTGTTGCCGAGAAAAAGAATGACTCCTTTACCGACAAGCTCCTTCAGGCGCTTTCTTCTTTGAATATATACTTCTGCGGGAAACATGGCTAAACGTTTTTGTATGAACATTAAAATTAATCGCTATTTTCGTTTTAAACCAACAAAATCAACATTAAATAAAAACCCTCCTTTCAATTTATGCGTATAAGGAATATCTTCGTTCACAGACCTCTGAAAATCCATGCCGTACAGGAGATTGCCAAATACTGACGTGGCCCGTTTAAGAGCCCTCAGAATAGCCTTCGAAAAAGGCAAGGAACTGCCGCCCTTTCAGCTGGCCTTTTCGCAGGCTACCCTGCAAAAGATCCAATCAAATCTTCATATTTTTGAAGCAGCCGTTCAGGAAAGCCGACAGGCTTATAATATACAGATCTCAAAAAGCCAGGAGTATGTTAAACTCCTTAAAAAAGTTAAACTGTATATGTCGCATTTCGTCCAGGTTACCAATATGGCCATCATCCGGGGTGACCTCAACTCAGCCGACTGCGATTATTTTGGATTTGCTCATGGCCACAAAGTACCTTCTTTTAATTCGGAAAAAGAAGTTGTTTCCTGGGGTGAAAAACTGATCCAGGGCGAAACCCTGCGCATTAAAAACAGGCTCACACCCATTAACAATCCTTCTATCGCAGTAGTGAAGGTATGGTATGAGAAATTTCTGGATGCCAATATGTTCCAGAAAAATCTGCAGAAGAATCTCCAGCGGAGCCAGAAGAATCTCATCGGATTGAGGAAAGTCGTCGATGACATCATTTCCCATATATGGAACGAAGTTGAGCTCCATTACCAGGACTTACCCGATGAATTGAAACGAAGCAATGCCAAAATATACGGGATAGTGTATTTTTTCAGGAAAAATGAACTCCCGTCAAAAAGTCTGGCCGATCATTCAGGCTGATATTTTCCCTCTTTCTTTTTCCCGCAAATAGGTATACCCCACCAGCAAGGCTGTGGAAATGATGCTAAGATAAAGGACATAATTAAATTCTTTGCCGGTTCCCAGTTTATCCATGGCTGTTTCCCCCATCGGCTTAGTAGCAAAATGATAATACAGCACGGCAACCCCGTTATTGATGAAATGCCCTGTCACGGGTACCCATATCGAGGAACTCCAAACCAGCAGATACCCGAAATACAAGCCCAGGAGAAAGCGGGGCAGGAAGCCGTAAAACTGGAAATGTATAAAACTGAAAAGAAAGGCGGCAAGCCATATTCCTGCATGCTTGTTTTTACTAAGCTCGGTCATTAACCGCTGAACTAAACCCCGGAAAAGGAATTCTTCACCCAGTGCCGGCAGTACAGCTATCATAAACAGGTTCAGTACCAGGGTTAATGAATCCCCGCCCGTGAGAAACAAACCGGTCAGCTTACCCGCCGTTTCTTCCATTGATTTTATTTTCACCTCCAGGGAATGCATCCATTGGGGAAGAATCATTTCAGAATTGAACACGGCAAGTGCATTCAAAAAGGGAATGGCCACTAACAGGGTTGCCATCACAAGCAGCAGCGTCATCCCATTCGGTTTCCTGTCCGCCTGCAGGTAATGTGGCAGGTTGTGGCTGAATAGCCAGGCTGCAATAAGTGCCGGTACCAGGAAAAGAAATACGGATTGTATGATCTGAAAATATTTAACCACCGAAAGGTTTTCTTCATCCGGGTTACTCAGTATCTGAAGCACATCCCCCATATTCAGTCCAAATATAGGCCGCGCCAGCAGGAGTCCAAGAATCGAGCTGATAAGAAGAAACCCAAAAACAAGTATTATCACCAGGAGTATCTTTACCGGGGTTGACATATTTATAAAACCCTGCCTGAAATGGTATGTAATGGATGGCTGCATAGGTTGACAGTTAGGGAGAACAATTCCGGGGTAAATTTAATATAACTTTCTTCTAACTTTGCGCTTCAACCTGAAAAGCGATAAATTGATAAAGATTGGCAATATATCCCTGCGCGATAAGTCCTTATTCCTTGCCCCGATGGAAGATGTCACGGATCCTTCCTTCCGGTTCATCTGTAAACACTTTGGTGCGGATATGGTATATACAGAATTTATACCTTCCGACGGGCTTATACGGGATGCAAAGAAAAGCCTGAAAAAGCTCGAGCTAAACCACGAAGAAAGACCCGTTGGAATTCAATTATACGGACATCTGCTCGACAGTATGGTAGAGGCAGCGCGGATTGCCGAAGAAGCGGGTCCCGACCTGATTGACATTAATTATGGATGCCCGGTGCGGAAAATTGCCAACCGCGGGGCGGGAGCGGGAATGCTGTGCAACATCCCTTTTATGGTGGAAATGACAAAAGCGATTGTAGAAGCCGTAAAATTGCCGGTTACAGTAAAAACCAGGCTTGGATGGGACGATACAAGCAAAAATATCGTAAGCATTGCAGAACAGCTGCAGGATGTAGGGATCAAGGCAATTACGATTCATGGCCGTACCCGCGCCCAGCTTTATAAGGGCAATGCAGACTGGACCCTGATCGGCGAGGTAAAGAACAATCCGCGCATGAAAATCCCGGTTATCGGCAACGGCGATATTATTTCACCGGAATCGGCAAAAAGCGCTTTTGATAAGTTCGGGGTGGATGCCATCATGATCGGCCGGGCTACTGTAGGCAGACCCTGGATATTCCGGGATATAAACCATTTTATCGAAACCGGTGAAATTTTGCCTCCCATGACTCTCGAACAAAAGCTGCACCTGGCCCGGTTGCAATTTGAAAAGTCCCTTGAAATTAAGGGGATGCCAAGGGGCATATTCGAAATGAGACGTCACTTTTCAAATTATTTCAAGGGCTTGCCGGATTTCAGGGACATACGGATGAAACTGGTGACCTCCCTTGATCCCGCAGAAATACGACTTCTCCTGGATGAAATCAGGGTTACCTATCCGCAGTATTAGCCGGATTTTTCTGGGTGTAATCAAGCGTATAATGCAGTCCCCGGCTTTCTTTCCTTTGCTGGGCCGCTTTCAGTATCAGGTATCCCGCATTGATCATATTCCTCAGTTCACACAGCTTCTGGCTGAGTTTTGACTTAACGTATAACTCCTCGGTTTCGTTAAAAATAATCCAAAGCCGGTCCATGGCCCTTTTTAACCTGATATTGGAACGGACAATGCCTACATAATAGCTGAAGATCTGTTGAACTTCTTTATAATTCTGGGTTATCAGCACCATTTCTTCCGGATGGGTGGTTCCTTCATCATTCCACACCGGAATATCCTCCTGGATGCTGTATTGCTGAAACCGATCAACGGAATGCCGGGCTGACCGGTCGGCGTACACCATGGCTTCCAGCAGGGAATTGCTGGCCAGGCGGTTTGCACCATGAAGTCCGGTACACGATGACTCCCCGGCGGCATACAACCGCTGAATGGAACTACATCCGTCCATGTCTACTTTTATTCCCCCGCACAGGAAATGCGCGGCGGGAACTACCGGTATCATATCTCGTGTAAAATCAATTCCTACGGAAAGACATTTTTCATAGATCGTCGGAAAACTGTTCTTTAAATCTTCTGATTCAATTTTTGTTGCATCAAGAAAAACAAATTCTTCCCCTCTGGTTTTCATTTCATTGTCAATTGCACGGGCTACGATATCCCTGGGAGCCAGGGATCCCCTCGCATCATACCGTCTCATGAAATCTTCCCCTTTATGATTGCGAAGGACAGCTCCATGACCTCTCAGAGCTTCCGTAATCAGGAAAGACGGCCTTTCGCCCGGAGAATATAAGGAAGTAGGATGAAATTGAACGAATTCCATGTTCTCAGTGATCCCTTTGGCCCTGTATACCATGGCGATTCCGTCGCCGGTGGCAATCGCCGGATTGGTTGTGGTATGGTATAGATTGCCTATGCCGCCTGTTGCAATCATTGTAATCCTGGATAAAAATTTATGGACGATCCCGGTCTGTAGATCCAGAACATAGGCCCCATAACATTCTATATCCGGCAAATAACGACGTACAAGCTTCCCCAGGTGATGCTGCGTAACGATCTCAATGGCGAAGAAATTTTCAAAAACATCGATCTTTGTATGGTTCTTCACCAGATCCGTAAGCACCTTCTGGATTTCATAACCTGTATTGTCCTTATGGTGAAAAATGCGTTTTTCAGAATGTCCGCCTTCCCTGGCCAGATCAAATTTTCCGGATTTCTCCCTGTCGAAATCGGTACCCCATTTCAACAGCTGATCTATTTGCGCGGGCGCCTCATGCACAACCATCTCCACTACCTTTCTGCTGCAAAGTCCGTCCCCGGCTATCAGGGTATCGTTTATGTGTTTTTCGAAATTATCGACATCGCTTGTTACGGCAGCTATGCCTCCCTGTGCATAACTGGTGTTTGTCTCATCCATTGAGGACTTGGTAACAATGGCAACCTTGCCGTATTCCGCTACCTTGAGCGCATACGTTAAACCTGCAAGTCCTGATCCAATGACAAGAAAGTCATATTGATGATTCATGTTCCGGTATTTAGATAAGGCTTCAAAATTAGTGAATAATCTGAATTTAGCATATTAGGGGCTTAGGGACTTGGGGATTTAAGTAATCGTACAGGCATGCAGTCATGCAGTCCAGCGGCGCCAGTGTCACTATTCACCTGTCACTTGTCACTAGTCACTTGTCACTAGTCACTTTCTTCCCACTTTTAGTTTTTAGTTTTTAGTTTTTCATTATCATTGTTCATTACATTTGTGCCAATACAACAATATAAATATGGTCCAGGAAGATCTTTTCAAGAAAATCATTGCTCACAGCAAGGAATACGGGTTTATTTTCCCTTCAAGCGAAATTTACGACGGGCTGAGTGCCGTATATGATTATGGCCAGAACGGAGTCGAACTGAAAAACAACATACGCCGTTACTGGTGGGAATCCATGGTAAAGCTGAATGAAAATATAGTTGGCATTGATGCGGCTATTTTCATGCACCCCCGTACCTGGGAAGCCTCCGGCCATGTGGCCGCATTCAGTGACCCGCTGATCGATAACCGCGATTCCAAAAAAAGATACCGCGCCGACCAGCTGGTGGAAGAATATCTTCAAAAAATAGAAGACAAAATACAGAAAGAAGTGACCAAGGCGGCCGAACGATTCGGGGCTTCCTTTGATGAGGGCAAATTCAGGGCCACCAATCCCCGGGTTTTGGATAACCAGATTAAGATGGATGAAGTCCATTCCCGCTTTATAAAAGCACTCGACAAAGATGACCTGAAGGAACTCGGCCAGATCATTGCCGATGCTGAAATTGTTTGCCCGGTTTCGGGAACAAAAAACTGGACCGACGTCCGAAAGTTCAACCTGATGTTCAGCACGCAGGTAGGTTCCGTCAGTGAGGACTCCAACACCATATACCTGCGGCCCGAAACTGCCCAGGGCATTTTTGTGAATTTTCTGAATGTACAGAAATCCGGAAGGATGAAGATTCCTTTTGGCATAGCCCAGACAGGCAAGGCATTCCGGAATGAAATCGTAGCCAGGCAGTTTATCCTGCGCATGCGGGAATTCGAGCAAATGGAAATGCAGTTCTTTATTAAACCCGGCACTGAAATGCAATGGTATGAGTACTGGAAGGAAAAACGAATGAAATGGCATAAAGCACTGGGACTGGGAGATCAGAAATACAGGTTCCACGATCATGAAAAACTGGCACACTATGCCAATGCAGCCAGTGATATCGAATTTGAATTTCCCATTGGATTCAAGGAAGTTGAAGGGATCCATTCCCGGACCAATTTCGATTTGAGCAACCACGAAAAGTATTCAGGAAAGAAACTACAATATTTTGATTCTGAATCGAATGAAGCATTTACTCCCTATGTGATTGAAACATCGATCGGGCTTGACCGGATGTTCTTTACCCTTCTGTCAAGCGCCTACACCGAGGAAAAAGTGGAATGGGAAGGCAGCGCCAAAGAAGAACGGGTGGTATTGAAGCTTCCACCTGCATTGGCCCCCGTGCAGCTTGCCATACTTCCGCTCATGAAAAAAGATGAATTGCCCGAAAAAGCAAGGGAAATCATGGATCAAATGAAATACGATTTCAATTGCCAGTATGAGGAAAAAGATTCCATCGGCAAGCGGTACCGCCGCCAGGATGCCATCGGTACCCCGTTCTGCATTACAATCGATCATGATACATTGAATGAAAATACGGTAACCTTGCGTTACCGCGATTCCATGCAACAGGAACGGGTTGACGTTTCAAGGCTTCCCGAAATCATGACCGGAAAGGTCAATCTGAGAGGACTGCTTACAAAACTCTAATTTCAAAGAAGTCTAAAAAAAGGAGTTTTCCTGAAATGTAATTTTGATATTATTCGCTGAAGATAGGCCATGTATCAAAAATATCCATGAATTCATCAATCTTTTATATGGATGGATCATATAATATATATATATTTAGACTGCCTGTAAAAAGGAGGTAACTATTTTCTTATACTCGACAAATCCTTTTCATGAAATCATGACCTCACCGGATGGGAACTGCTGGAGAGGAACAATTAACAATTCAGGCGTATTGGAATTTTCTGCTGTTACCTGCCCATAATTGATTAACGATTGGGGATTTTGGATTTGCGATTTTAGATTTACGATTTTATATTCGTAATTTGCAGGACAAGTCTGGTTTCGCATAAGACCGGAAAAAAATCGTAAATCGTAAAAACTTGCCCCGAGTTCTCATTATCACCTATTATTGGCCTCCCAGCGGAGGTTCCGCCGTGCTGAGGTGGGTTAAATTCACCAAATATCTTGGCGACTTTGGGTGGGAACCCGTAATTTATACTCCTCTCAACCCCGAAGCCCAGGAAACAGATTCCTCTTTGCTTAAGGATATCCCTGATAACCTGGAGATCATCAAGACAAAGATTACTGAGCCCTATGGTATTTATAAAAGACTCACCGGGCGTAAACAAACGGATAAGCTGGGTGTTGCCATGATGTCAGATAAAAAAAAGGCAGGGCTGATGAGCCGTATCTCTCTCTGGATCAGAAGCAACCTGTTTATCCCCGATCCGCGAATGCTTTGGATCAGACCTTCTGTACGTTATCTTCGCAACTATTTACATGAGCATCCGGTTGATGTGATTATTACCTCCGGACCACCACATAGTATGCATCTGATTGGATTTCATGTGCATCGAAACACCGGAATAAAATGGGTGGCGGATTTCAGGGATCCCTGGACGAATATCGATTTTTACCACGAGCTAAAACTCACAGGCGTTGCTGACTGGTTTCACAGAAAACTTGAAAAAAAAGTACTTCATTCAGCTGACCAGGTGCTAACGGTAAGTCCAACTATGACAAAAGAGTTTTTGGAAATGGGCGCTAAAAATGTAGTTACAATCACCAATGGGTTTGATTCCGAACCGTTGCCGGAATCCATGCCCGATGAAGAGAAATTTATCCTGCTGCACCTGGGTTCGCTTCCTTCTTCACGAAACCCCGAAAGCCTGTGGATCGCCCTTTCAGATTTAGTCAGAACAAATTTTTCTTTCGCCTCTAAGCTCCGGATTAATTTAACGGGCAAGATCGACTTGAAAGTTTCCGAATCCATTCGGAAAAATAACCTGGAATCCTTTGTCGTATGGAAAGATTTTGTTCCCCACAAAGAGACCGGGGTATTGCTTGGGGATGCGTCTGTATTGTTGCTGGTTATTAATAATACCCCAAATGCCAAAGGAATTCTCACGAACAAGTTTTTTGAATACCTATCTTCCCGGCGTTCAATTTTAGCGATAGGTCCTGTTGATGGCGATGCTGCGTTTATTCTCAAAGAAACCGGGGCTGGTGAAATTTTTGATTATGATGATATACCGAACATAAAATTGCAATTACTTAAACTTTTTGACCTGTATTCAACCCGGCATCTAAGTTTACCACACGGAATTATTGACAAATTCAGCCGTAAGAATCTTACAAAAGAGTTGACCGGGTTACTAAACACCCTTACGCATTGAAAAAGATCATTACAATTATCGGTGCCCGTCCGCAGTTTATTAAAGCGGCCACCATCAGTCGTTTAATTCGGAAAGAGGACAATCTCCGGGAAATTATCATTCATACGGGTCAACATTATGACACAAATATGTCCACCGTATTCTTCCAGGAAATGGAAATTCCCGAACCGGATTTTAACCTTGAAATAAGCATGCTGTCGCATGGAGCCATGACAGGCAGAATGATTGAAAAAATCGAAGATATTTTAGTTCAGGAAAAGCCCGACCTGGTTCTGGTTTACGGAGATACGAATTCCACGCTTGCAGGTGCGCTTGCAGCACGAAAGCTTAATATCCCAATCGCCCACGTAGAGGCCGGCCTCAGGTCTTTTAACATGAAAATGCCCGAGGAAATTAACCGCATTCTCACCGACCGGATTTCAGATTTGTTGTTCTGCCCTACCGAAAATGCTATTCACAACCTGCAGAAAGAAGGCTTTGAAAATTTTGACTGCAAAATTTTCAACGTGGGGGATGTAATGTATGATGCGGCCCTGTATTATGGTTCAAGATCCTCCGATCGGTCAGATATCCTGTCAAAACTCCAACTCAGGGATAAAAATTTTATACTTTGCAGTGTTCACCGCCAGGAAAACACCGACGATATCGCCCGTCTTAAATCAATTATCGGGGCCCTGAACGACATCCACGGAGAAACAACCGTGATTCTTCCGCTCCACCCCAGGACCCGGAAGATTCTTGCAGAGAACTCCATTTTCACCCGCTTTGAACCGATTGAGCCGGTCGGATATTATGATATCGTTGAATTATTGAAACATTGCAGTCTGGTCATTACGGACAGTGGCGGCATGCAAAAAGAGGCTTACTTTTTCAGAAAGTATTGTATTACTTTGCGAGAAGAAACAGAATGGGTGGAACTGGTGGAAAACAATTATAATGTACTGACCGGAAGTGACCCAATCCTTATTAAAAAGGCAGTCAGCCAGTTTTTGGGCAAAGAAATTACAGTCTCCGGAGGGCTTTATGGAAACGGGAATGCCAGTCAATTAATCGTAGATATCATTAAAAAATAAGTTTTGAGAATTAATATCAGGCGCTCGTAAGAAGTTCTTTAAGGTATTGGGCGCGTTTTTCAAGATGGAACCTACTGATTATTGATTCCCTGGCTTTTTTACGCAAAATCTCATCATCAAGATGTTCCAGCAAAAAGGATTTTGCAGATACAGGATCCCACTGATCTAAAATCATACCGCCATCCTGTATTACTGCAGGAATTCCTCCTATGCTCGTTCCCACAGGAATACATTCCATTAACATAGCTTCGCACAGCGCGTTTGGCATACCTTCACTTCTGGAAAACTGTGCATAATACTTTGCCTTGCCAAACCAACCATAAAGTTCAGATTGACTAACCGGGGGGATTATTTTCAGATTATCAGGTTTTGATGCAAAGTTTGAAAGCAACTCCTTTCCCATACCTATTATTACAAAATCCATTTCGGGTGTAAGCTTCGCCAGTTCAAGAAACCTGTCAATCCCTTTTACCATGAAGGTTTGCATCTCATGGACCAGTGCAGCTGTAACTATCATGTTCTCTTTAAGATGGCCGGTCATGATAATCCGTTCGGGATCATAACCTGTTGGTAGAACATGAACGGAGATTTCTCCTGCTCTGCGGATGGCTTCTTTTGCCAGATTTTCAGATACCGGCAAATTGCATTTGGCCTTCTTCAGTGCATACCTTGCACAAAAACCACGAAATCGATTGCTAAAAGATCCATAATTAAGCTCCGGGACAAAACTGACATCATAACCGCCAAGAACCAGATATAAAGGCTTTCTTGTTGCGGTGGCAATCAGTGCAGGGATTAAGGCATGGTAATCAGCAAACCAGCAATAAATCAGCGCACTGCCTGAAATATTCCTGATGATGAAAAACAATTCCCTGACCATAGATACGATAAAACCAACGAGGCCCTTTTTAATCTTACATTCATAAGAGACCACGTGAGAAAAGCCTCTGAAAATGACAATGTCATTGTCTATAAAAGTTGATGAATGGTTAAAAAAAAAGAGTATTTTAGGTTCTTTAACGATTGGAGACCCCATAAAGCAAATAGTAATATCTTTGTTAATCCATTCCGAAAGTACAAAAAATGGCCTATACATCAAAAAGTATCCTCTATATACACTTTGAAGATGTTTTAAATCCCAGTAAAGCCGGGATCATTAATAAAATAAACGGTCAGAAAGAGGCTTTCAGTAAATTGGGATTCAATACTCAAATAATATCATTCCGAACAAAGCATAAACTATACCTTGATGATACATGTTTGCTGCATATACCCAGCCGGATCTTGCTTTTTCGCTACTTTATTTTCCGTAAGATCCGATTTATTATAGCCCGGAGTAAATTCGATTTTATTTATATCCGGTATTTTGGCAGCGACAGCCATTTTATTCGATTTCTTCAATGGATAAAGCAGCAACATATTAAGATCTTCCTGGAATTCCCAACATTCCCATATGATGCAGAGATACAGGCAAAAAATGTGATTGAAAAATGTATTTTTCGTTTGGACAGATATTACCGTAACAAATTATCCAACTATGTATACAGGGCAATATCATTCACATTCGAAGGCAGTATATTGAATATGACTACACTTAAACTTGAAAATGGAATATCCCTGGAAAATATACATCTTACGCCGCGATCAGCAGATACTTCTTCACTTCATATGGTTGGCGTAGCCAATGTGTCACGATGGCATGGATATGACAGGCTATTACGCGGCATTTATGAATACAAAAATCAGGAATATAAGCCCAGGAAAGTGACTTTTACAATTGTGGGCAGTGGAAATAGTTTACATGAGTTGAAAGCTTTATGTAATGAACTGGAACTGGAAAACTACGTTTTTTTTTCTGGCCCTAAATCAGGGCTGGACTTGGATTATGAATTTCAAAAAGCCCACCTGGCTATCGGAAGCCTGGGGATGCATAGAATTGGACTATTGAAAGGTTCGGTATTAAAACTGGGTGAATATGTGGCACGTGGATTTCCGGTTGTAATTGCTTATGATGATTTCTCATTGAAAGAAGAGGTTCCTTTTGTACTGAAAATTCCACCGGATGAAACGCCGGTTGATGTAGGAAGTTTAATAGGGTTTTATGACCATATAAATATAAGTCCTGAGAGTATAAGGGATTATGCCACCTGTCATTTTTCATGGGATCAAAAAATGGAAAGGGTAATAGCTTCATTGTGATCTTTCAAACAAGGCAATAAGCCAGTAATGCTTTCCTTTATTAGGCAAAATCAGATTGATACCATTCAGGACTTTTGACAATAAATTACCTTTATGTTGTCCAAACTCTTTATTCTCACAATAAGGACAAATTGTAAAATCATTAGGAGCAAAATATTTACGGGCCAATTTATGCCTTAACCTAAGCAACAGCCTATTATAAGTTTTCATTTTTTTACCGGCCGTAGTATACCATATTAACTTAAATTCATCCCGGAGCAAATTTTTTAAATCGCCTATTGCAAATGAATTTAAGTGCCCATAGGCATGAAATACCTTATGGCATGCAGGGCATAGAATAAAATTAAATTCAATTTGTTCATTGTTCGGCACTGAGAGATAAATATATTTTTTTGCTATTCGCTTAAATTCATTTATTGTACCGTTTAAAATATCGGATGGCAAATGTTCTAATAATTCACTTGAGAAAACCATATCAAATGATCTTTCTAGGACAGGTATCCGGTCGGCAGAACAGAGAATTTTTTGTTTTTCAACATACTTCAGCGCTTCGCTGGAACTATCAACCCCTACCACATTATATTTGTCCGGAAAATTATTCGTTATCGCCCCGTTTCCGCATCCGGCGTCGAGCACTGATTCAACATCTTCGGGAATATGACTGAAAAGCAAGGGAAGTTTTTTATCGATATCACCAGCCGTATCATAGTTAGCCCATAAATCTGCATTTTGAAAGATTTCCTGATTGTATCCGTCCTTCATAGATTTTTTGATGGTTGGTGAATGGGTAAAAGTAAAAAAAATAAGAAACTAATTTTATCTTTACCTACCTTATAGATCCATTTATAAATTGGGAACCATTGCAAGGCAGAGCACCAAAAACTTCCTCTGGTCAAATTTAGGAATCGTCGTAGGTTCCATATATACCTTGGTCATTGTTCCCAAGGCATTTAATAGTCATCCTGAATATTGGGGGCTTATTCAATTGCTCCTTTATTATAGTCAGATCCTGATGTCTGTTGTGATTTTAAGCATACCTACAATCATCCTCAGATATTATCCGCAGTTTTCTCAACAAGGCAAAAAAAATGAATTTTTTTCTGCATCCCTATATTTATTGTTGATCAGTAGCTTTTTCGTTTCAGTAATTTTTGGTCTGATAGGAAAACTGCTGGGTAAAAGCGGCGCAGATGACGAATTATATGCGCGCTTTTACTGGCTCATAATACCGGTATTGATTTTCAGCGTTCTATTCGAGTTTTATGCTGCATGGTCAAAAGCCCGTCTAAAATCAACAGTGCCTAATTTTTTGAAGGAGTCATTTCTTAAGTTATGGAGTTTTGCAGTTATACTGCTCTACTTTTATCAGGTCATCGGATACCACTTATTTCTAATCCTCTATTTTTTTGCTTATACTGTTCAGTTTTATCTGATTTGGTGGTACACGAATAAGACAGAAAAGATCATTATCATTCCCGATTTTGCGGTGATCAGAAAAACCTATTCAAGGTCTATCCTGTCGTTTATGGGCTTTAACATACTGGGGACTGCCACCTATGTTCTCATGTACAAAATCGATATTCTGATGATTGGTAAAATGCAGGGACTTGAATATGTTTCCTATTATTCAGTAGCGCTTGCTGTTATAGCTTTTATTCAGCTTCCTGAAAAATCAATTTCAGCAATTTCGGTTCCCTCACTTTCCCATTACCTGAATAATAACGATATGGATAACATTAAAAATCTATATAAAAAGACTTCCCTGAATCAATTTATTTTAAGTGCGTTTATTTTTTCATGTGTTTGGATTAATATAAATAATGTGACTCTTTACCTTGGGGAGAAATTTGGAAATATCGAATATGTAATTCTATTTCTGGGCCTTGCGAAACTGGTAGATGTTGTGACTGGGTTAAACGGACCCCTAATCTCAATGTCACAGCACTACAAAATCGCATTCTGGTTACAAATTCTCCTTGTCATACTCCTTTTCACATCCAATCTCATTCTTATTCCAATTTATGGCATAAATGGTGCAGCATTCGGGTCATTTTTATCAATTTGTATATACAATATTATGAAGACTATTTATGTATATAATAAATATAAGATTTGGCCCTTTACCTGGAGCACGGTTGGAGCAATAATTATTGCCGGAATATCGTTGCTACTGATAAAATGGATACCGGATCATCCGAATTTTTGGCTGGATCTGATGATTAAATCAACTGTATATACTATCCTGTATTTCATATTGATAATCGGATTCAGAATTTCCGAGGATATTAATTCCATACAAAAGCATATATTTAACCAAATATTTGGCAAGTAATTGTAATAAAAGCCTGTTCCTATAAATAAGTATTTTATGAAACCTGAAAGAAAATATGGTGTGCTGAATCTGCATGGTTTAATTGTGTTAATCTTTCTGGCAATTAGCCTGGCTTACTTTATACCGGAGGTGCTTGAAGGTAAAAAAATTCAACAGCATGATATTGTTCAATTCAAAGGCATGTCCAAGGAGATTGTCGACCACCGTGCAAAATATGATGAAGAACCATTATGGACCAACAGTATGTTCGGAGGTATGCCTGCATACCTTATTTCCACACAGTATAAAACTAACCTGTTGCGCTATATACACCGGATTTTTACCCTATATAATTTCAGACCAGTATGCTTCATATTTCTATACCTCATCGGAGCCTATATAGCCTTTTTGCTGTTTGGTATAAGTCCTTGGCTTAGTTTTGCAGGTGCGATTGCATATGGTTTTTCTTCGTATTTTTTCCAGATAATAACAGCCGGGCATGTATCAAAAGTTTTTGCCCTTGGTTATATGCCACCCATTATTGCTGGCGTTTATGCATCCTTCCGGGGTAAAATATTTATTGGCAGTATAATAACCGGTTTGTTCCTCGGATTGCAAATTCTAATGAACCACCTGCAAATTACTTACTATACTTTGCTAATTATTCTAATCCTGGGAATTATAGAGTTAATAATAGCCATAAAGAATAAAATGCTTTCCCTGTTTTTTAAGCCGCTACCCTGGCTGGCCCTGTTCGTGATTCTTGCGATTGGTGCAAATTTTAGTAATCTTTATACGACCTATGAATATGGAAAGTATTCGATTAGAGGACCTTCGGAGCTCTCAACTGATCCGGGAAACCGGACTACAGGTCTTGATAAAGACTATGCCACTCAATACAGTTATACTCTTGGAGAAACTTTTAATTTAATGATCCCAAATTTTATGGGAGGCAGTTCAAGCGGTGAATTAAGCGAGAATTCAAATTCTTACAAATATCTTAAAAGTGCCTATGGTCCCAATGTTGCCAGAGATTTTGTCAGGAGTGTGCCCTTATACTGGGGAGAACAGATTCAGACTGCAGGTCCGGTTTATATAGGAGCTGTTGTGGTATTTCTTTTTATTTTCGGTTTGTTTGTTCTGAAAGGACCTGTTAAATGGTGGCTCACTACTGTAACCATATTTTCCATTATGCTTGCATGGGGACATAATTTCCAGGTTCTCACCAATTTTATGCTTGATTATTTCCCTGGTTACAATAAATTCCGGACAGTGACCATGACGCTTATAATGGCTGAATTTGCAATGCCTTTTATGGGAATCCTTGCGCTTAATGAAGTTCTTTCCGGAAAATTACCCAGAAAGGAATTCATCAAAGCCTTAAAGTATACATTTTTCGGACTTGGTGGCTTAATTCTGATCTTCATGGCAATCGCGGGATCCTTTGATATGTCAACCCCATATGATCAGCAACGGTTTCAGGGAATTAGCGAACTTATCCAAGCTATAGAAAAGGACAGGCTTGCCATTTTCAGATCTGATGCTTTCAGATCCTTGATTTTTGTATCGTTGACGGCAGGTTTGGTATATTTTGCATATCAGAAAAAAATTAAAACCAATACTGTCATTCTATTACTCGCGGCATTATTATTGGCCGATTTGTGGCCCGTCAATAAGAGATATCTGAACGGCCGGAATTTCGTAACAAAGAAAGAAGACAGCAATCCCTTCATTCCTACAACTGCCGATTTGGTTATTTTACGGGATAAGGATGCAGATTACAGGGTGTTGAATATTTCACTAAGCCCCTTGCAGGATGCAAGCACTTCGTGGTTCCATAAATCGCTGGGAGGATATCATGGCGCAAAAATGAGGCGATACCAGGAACTTTTTGACCATAGTATTGAAAAAGAATTGGGCAGCCTCATCAACACGCTTCAGAAAACACCCAGTCTGCATTCGGTTGACAGCACAATGGCCACCCTTAGTACACTGAATATGCTGAACACCCGGTATATAATATACAATCCCGAGGCTCCTCCCCTGGTAAACCGGCATGAATTGGGAAACGCATGGTTTGTAAATAAGTATACAATCGTACCCAATGCAGATGCGGAAATCCAGGCCGTTTCTTCTGGACTAAAACCCGCACAGGAAGCTATAATCGATACCCGGTTTGCCAATGAAGTTAAGCAGTTAACGCTGGTTCCCGATACAACCGCCCATATTTCTTTAACTGAATATAGGGCTAATTATCTGAAATACAGTTCAATAACATCTTCGGAGCAACTTGCCGTATTTTCCGAAGTTTATTATGATAAGGGATGGCAAGCCTATATAGATGGTAAACCTGCCCCGCATTTCAGGGCTAATTATCTTTTAAGGGCAATGAGGGTTCCGGAAGGAAGGCACATCATTGAATTCAAATTTCACCCCCGAAGTTATTTCATGGGAGAAAAAGTCTCCATGGCCAGCTCATTGCTGCTTTTATTACTGGCCCTGGGCACTGGCTGGATGGAATGGAAGAAAAGGGGTAAAATGAACAAAGTGGGAAGAAAGTGACTAGTGACTAGTGACTAGTGACGCTGGCGCCGCTGGACTGCATAACTGCACGACTGCACGACTTCATAACTGCATAACTGCAAAACTGCAAAACTGCAAAACTAACTAGTCCCTTGTCCCTTGTCCCTTGTCCCTCGTCCCTATTTAGTACCGATCCAGCCACCTGTATTTTCGGGCAGTATCTCCCAATTTGACGGAGAAGCAGATCTCATGTGAACCCAGTGAATATCTGGATATCCCTTTGAAACCATAATCATAGGAATATCCGAAATAACAATTCTTGAATTTAGCGCCGGCGAGAAGACATACATCCCCACTGGTGCGGCCCGAAAGGCCAAACCAGTACTTACGTTTATAATAAGCTTTCATGGTAAGATCCGCCTGCATTCTCAGCATTTCATTCAAAATAATGAGGGTCGAAGGTTCTATTTCCCAGTTTGGATTCGACGTTAAAGTAAACCTGTAATCAGCCATTATACTGTAATGCCGCATTAACCTGATTTCATCAGAACTTTGAAAATCTGCATTATTCCCTATTTTGAGCTTTGACTGGAAGATCTGTAAAACTGAAAATCCTGCATGCCAGTTGCTCTTCATGTAATTCACCCCAATTCCAGCATCCGGAACGAGGGTGGACTTACCGATTAGCCCATTCAGGGGATCGATTTCGGGATTCTTCAGTTTGGCCAGTTCGGGATTGATCCTGAATTGGAAAACATTTCCTGTCAATCCGAAGGAAAGCTGTGAATTCCTGATAAACAGATGGTATGCATAACTGAACTGGGCCCCTGTCCTGCCAATTGCTCCATTCTCGTCATGGTATATTATGCCTCCCAGGCCAACCCTTCCCTTGCCTGCCTTGTGGAAACTGCTGCCTCCTCCGGGACCGGTTTTCAGGGAATACCCTGTTTTGAGCAATCGCCCTTGTGCACTGATAATGTAGGACGAAGGGGTATTATCCGAAAATCCAAGCCATTGTTTCCGGGCACCCAGGTTAAATACCGTTCTGCCATCATAACCGGCAACCGCCGGATTGATCAGGAATTCATTTGCATAATACTGGCTGAAGCGGGGCAATTGCTGGGCATGAACAGATACCATACCCAGGAAAAGAATCACAGGGATAATAATTATCCTGCTCCGGGTACTTCCAATTTTCATATGGTAAACAGTGCTCTTCACTATGCCTTATACATCCCTTATTTAATAATTGTTACGACACCTTTAATCGGAGGCTGGTCTTTTCCATTGTTCAGGTCAATGACAAAGTAATAAGAATCTACCGGAAGGGGCCGGCCTTTAAGATCCTCGCCGTTCCAAGGCTCGGCACATCCTCCTGTACAATGGTGAACCAGATTCCCTAACCGGTCATAGATTTCAATGGTGCCATCGGGGTAGATATCATGAAAATTGGCTTCGCCTCCATCCATGTTGATATAATTTATTTCCCACGTATCGTTGGCAAAATCATAATTGGGCGTAAAGGCTGTCGGGATGCCCAAACATGTGTTATTCCTTGCACTCAATGTAAATATTCCTTCCGCTGTACAACCATGCAGGTCTGTTACACTCAGTTCATAGTCATCCTCCCTGATATCATTCAGTATCGAATCCGTTTCTTCGGGATAACCCGTCCAGTTGAACTGGTATACCGGTGTTCCCCCGCTGACCCGTATGGCCAGGGCACCATTTTGCCAATCCGGACAGAAGGGTGCCTCTGTATTTATTTCATCAATCGTTAACTCCAGTTGTTCCGGTTCTTTTATAATGATGGATGTGTCAATCATGCAATTTCTCCTGTCCCTTATCCGCAGCATATAATTTCCCGCGATTTGCTGATCCACAAAAATTCCATCCACCAAAGTATCATTCCAGGAATACGAATACTCCGGCGTTCCTCCGAAAGCACCCAACGTTACTGAACCGTCCGTTGATTTGAAACAGGATGGACCGGTCACATCAACTACGGCTAGTATTTTAGGGGGATCACTAAAAATAAAGGATTGTGTACCGGAACATTGATCGGCATCTGTAACAGAAACACTATAATTGCCCTCATTGACATTTGAAATCGTTTCTGTATGCATCCCTGTATTCCAGTCAAATTGGTAAGGTGCAATACCTGTATTCACCTGGGCCCTGAGAACACCGTCGGTGCCCCCTGAACATGAAATGCTGTCGGTTACCTGGATTGTAATCTGTACAGGCGGATTTTGAATTATAACCGACGTATCGATGACCTGGCAAAGATTTTTATCGGTAACGGTGAGGGCATATCTGCCGGTATCCAGATTGATCCTTGACTGCGTGGATTCTCCTGTTTCCCAGGAATAGCCATAATCGGGCAATCCACCGGTGATCATGGCCCGTGTGCTTCCTTTTACAAGCCCGGTGCAATTTACATTTGTATTTTCAAATAGAAGCGTGAGCTGAGGTGGGGATTCCAACAAAAAATCCCGGGATGTTACGCAATTATTTGCATCGTAAAGATTGATTTTGTATTGCCCGGTGACCAGATTGTCTATATAGGAGGTATCCTGTCCGAGCGGTGCATTATTAACAGTCCATTCATACCGGTAACTTCCTTCTCCGCCCTTGCCATAAATTCGTATGTCCCCGTCATTCCCATCGAAACAGGATACGGCAAACCCATTATGGCCTGTAACATGGGAAGAATCAATTTGCAATACGGGGGGTTCCGTTATTGATATTGTATCGGTTATGCTGCAGTTTATTCCATCCTTAATATTCACAATATAATCCCCTGCAACGAGATTGTGCAATTCCCCTGCCGAAGATCCCTGCGTCCAATGGAATTGATAAGGCGATGTCCGTGTATCCCCGCCTTCAGGGTGTAAAATAATTGAACCTCCGTTGTCTCCGAAACAATTCAGACTGTAACCACCTGTTATGGATTGGGAGACCTCCGGCAATGCCCTGATCTCTGAAGGCTGAATGAGATTAAAGGTATCCTTGACCGCACAATTGAAGGTATCGGATACTACTACACTATACTGCCCGGCCATCAGTCCTGCCTGGTTTTTCAGGGTGGTGTCCTCTATATTTCCTCCTGTCAGGGATGTCCAGCTATATGTGTATCCGGCGGATACATGACCGCCCCGGATGCTGTTCAAGGTAATACTGCCATTATTAACGCCATAACAGCTGGTGTTATACAGATCATTAAAAGACGATAGCGTATAATTTTCAATTATCAGCGGATCAGGCTCATCAAGATCTATATAAACAACGTCCTTGCATTCTGAAATATCCGAATAATGAAGCGTGTATCGTCCTGCAGGCTGATTTTCGAACGAATTGTAAAGCGAAGCGTTCGTAAAAGTGGTATCCAATCCATTGGGACCTGTCCAATGGTAGATAATATTTGTCATGCTGTTGTTTACCGAAGTCCATCCTCCGGAACTTTCACCATTGCATTTGATCTGAAACTTTCCGTATTCCACAGGATAAGTACCCACGAATTTAGCAGAGGGCTGGGTTAAATCTTTCCAGACAGTCTCTGTTTTACACCGGTTTGTATCATATGCCTCCATATAATATCTCCCTTCCGGTGCGGTGGAAAGGATCCGTCTGTGAATATCCGGTTCTTCTCCAAAATCCTCCGGTACCTGTATCCAAACATAATCATAACCCCGTGTTCCGCCTTTTGCCTCAGCCACCAGGATTCCGTCTGAGCCATAGCAGCTGACATTTTGAAAAATTAAAACGGAAGTAGTAATTGCTGAATCCGGTTCTGTAAGGATAATTGTTTTTTTATCTTCACAATTGAAATGATCCTTAATTGTAACTGAATACGTTCCGGCTATCAACTGCGTTATATTTTTGGTGGTTTTGCTATTGCTCCATGCATAGGAAATATCATCCACATCATAATTTGAAAAAGCCGTAATCCCTCCATCCGGCATTAGCCTGATAAATCCACTGTTATCCCCCTTGCATTTTATATTCTTTCCCCCAATGAATGCAGAGATGGAATCAATCGTCGCATGTAACGCCGGGGCAATCCAGATTTCAGCCGATTCAGGAATGCCACCGCATTTCCGGATGTTTCCCGGGCCATTCAGATACGGGTAAGTGACAAATGTGACTTTTTGCGGGAATGTCGTGAGGTTAACAATTGAATCCACAAGTGTAAAGCCGGGCGAAAGATTGAATGTATCCTGCGCATAAAATACCGAAACCACGAGAGGATCGTACTGGGCTTCATAATAAAACCTGACCGGTTGTTTTGAACGGGTAACCGTACTTAAATTTACGGATGTTCGCAAAGAGGTGCAAATGGTATCCTGCGAGGGAGTTAACCTGACTTTCGGAGTTGGCTCTACCCATACTCTTACTGTATCAGGCTGGCCGGTGCATTTTTCTGACTCTGATGACGATTCGCGGATATAAGGAGTAATTATAAACACAACCTGCTTTGCAGTGTCCGTAGTATTTACAAAAGTCTCTGTGAGAATTGTATCATTGTTCATGGCAGATCCGTTCGCGGGATTGACACTTAATCCAAAGGGAACCTGGGTATAATAGCGGATTTTTACCGGCCGCGTGGGTATGGATGGACTATGTAAATCAATTGACGTAAAATCACCGGAACAGATTGTATCTTTTTGCAAAGTCGCAATTACCCGCGCCGTAGGCTCTATCCAGACGTCAATGGAAATTGGTGTTCCCGGGCATGCATTGTTACCCTGTTCATCAAGGGTATAAGGCGTAAGGGTATAGGTAACTTTTTGAGCAGAATCACTGTTATTTATCAGAGTCTGGATAACTGAAGTACCAATATTCTGACCATTTCCGATGCTGTTGCTTTCCCCTGAAATGTGCGGGTTATCGGTTACGGCCCAGATATATCTTATTCCGTTTGTTGTGGTATTTGTACTGGTTACCTGAACATTCGTCGTACCTCCATTGCAAAGGGTATCCCCGGTGGCGGTTACGATAGCGGTAGGTTCTACCCATACATCAATGTTTACAGGAGCTCCAGCACAGGTATTGGCCGAATTCTGATTTATAGTCCAGGGTGTAAGAGTATAGGTTACCTTTTGCGCATCCGGCATTGAATTAGTCAGGGTTTGCGCCAAAACTGTGCCCATATCCTGCCCGAAACCTGTACTGGCTGATTCCCCGGTCACATTGGGGTTGTCAATGAAAGTCCAGGTATACCTCATGCCGTTGGTGGTTGTATTTATGCTGGTGACCGGAATATCGGTTGTTCCCCCGTTACATATAGTATCCCCGGTGGCAAAAAGGGTCGCCGTGGGCTCTATCCATATGTCAATGGAAATTGGTGTTCCCGGGCATGCATTGTTACCCTGTTCATCAAGGGTATAAGGCGTAAGGGTATAGGTAACTTTTTGAGCAGAATCACTGTTATTTATCAGAGTCTGGATAACTGAAGTACCAATATTCTGACCATTTCCGATGCTGTTGCTTTCCCCTGAAATGTGCGGGTTATCGGTTACGGCCCAGATATATCTTATTCCGTTTGTTGTGGTATTTGTACTGGTTACCTGAACATTCGTTGTACCTCCATTGCAAAGGGTATCCCCTGAAGCGGTTACGATAACGGTAGGTTCTACCCATACATCAATGTTTACAGGAGCTCCAGCACAGGTATTGGCCGAATTCTGATTTATAGTCCAGGGTGTAAGAGTATAGGTTACCTTTTGAGCATCCGGCATTGAATTAGTCAGGGTTTGCGCCAAAACTGTGCCCATATCCTGCCCGAAACCTGTACTGGCTGATTCCCCGGTCACATTAGGGTTGTCAATGAAAGTCCAGGTATACCTCATGCCCTTGGTGGTTGTATTTATGCTGGTAACCGGAATATCGGTTGTTCCCCCGTTACATATAGTATCCCCGGTGGCAAGAAGGGTCGCCGTAGGCTCTATCCATATGTCAATGGAAATTGGTGTTCCCGGGCATGCATTGTTACCCTGTTCATCAAGGGTATAAGGCGTAAGGGTATAGGTAACTTTTTGAGCAGAATCACTGTTATTTATCAGAGTCTGGATAACTGAAGTACCAATATTCTGACCATTTCCGATGCTGTTGCTTTCCCCTGAAATGTGCGGGTTATCGGTTACGGCCCAGATATATCTTATTCCGTTTGTTGTGGTATTTGTACTGGTTACCTGAACATTCGTTGTACCTCCATTGCAAAGGGTATCCCCTGAAGCGGTTACGATAACGGTAGGTTCTACCCATACATCCACGCTTATCGGCGTGCCAGCGCAGGCATTGTTGCCATTTTCATCAACGGTAAAGGGCGTAAGGGTATAGGTAACCATCTGTTTATCGCTGCTGGTATTATCCAGGGCCTGGGCCAGCGGTACGCTGATGTCATTTCCGTTCCCGGCACTTGCCGATGCTCCCGTGATATTCCCGTTGGAGGTTACTGTCCATGTATACCGTATCCCGGCTGTTGTGGTGTTCGTGCTTGTAACCGGAATATCGGTTGTCCCTCCATCGCAAATCGTATCCCCGGTGGCGGCAATGAGTACCGTGGGTTCTACCCATACGTCCACACTGATCGGCGTTCCGGGGCAAGCATTGTTGCCATTTTCGTCAACGGTAAAGGGCGTAAGGGTAAAGGTAACCATTTGTTTATCGCTGCTGGTATTATCCAGGGCCTGGGCCAGCGGTACGCTGATGTCATTCCCGTTCCCGGCACTTGCTGATGCTCCCGTGATATTCCCGTTACCGGTTACTGTCCATGTATATCGTATGCCTGCGGTTGTGGTGTTTGTGCTTGTAACCGGTATGATGGTTGTCCCTCCATCGCAGATAGTATCACCGGTTGCAACCAGGGTGATTGTCGGTTCAATCCAAACGTCCAGACTGATCGGGGTACCTGCACAGGCATTATTATCGGAAGCGCTGATTGTCCAGGGCGTGATGGTGTATGTAACCAGCTGGGCATCGGGGCTGCTGTTTATAAGGGTCTGCTGAATAAGGGTACCCATATTCTGTCCTTTGCCGGCGCTGCCAGCTTCGCCCGTCACATCCGGATTGTCGGTTACCGTCCATGTATACCGCATACCCTTGGTGGTGGTATTCATACTGGTAACAGGAAGATCGGTGATTCCTCCGTTGCAAATGGTGTCATTGTTACCGGCAATTATTAAGGTAGGCTCTATCCATATATCCACGTTGATGGATGAACCCGGACAGCTGTTGTTATTAAATTCATTGACGGTCCACGGGGTAATGGTAAAAGTAACCTTCTGTGCATTGTCACTTGTATTGGTGAGCGGCTGAACGATGGGTGTGCCTGCATTCTGGCCATTTCCCGCACTGGCAGTTTCGCCCGTCACATCCGGATTGTCGGTCACCGTCCATGTATACCGGATACCGCTGGTGGAGGTATTTGCCGAACTCACCAGGATTGAAGTTGCATCACCGTTGCACAGGGTATCTCCCGGTGCGGTGATAACAGGGGAAGGTTCAATCCACACATCCACCGATATTGGAGTGCCGGCACAGGCATTGCCGTTGTATTCATCAATTGTCCACGGGGTTATTATGTAATTGACCCGTTGGGCGGAGATGGAGTTGTTTGTAAGGGTTTGGGACAGTACGGAACCAATATTCTGACCTGTTGCGGCGCTGGCTGTTTCGCCCGTCACATCGGGGTTATCGGTGTAAGTCCATGTATAGCGTATGCCCCGGGTGGTTGTATTGAGGCTGGTCACCGGGATATCGGTTGTTCCTCCGTTGCAGATGGTATCACCGGTGGCTGCCAGGGTGATTGTCGGTTCAATCCAAACGTCCAGACTGATCGGGGTACCTGCACAGGCATTATTATCGGAAGCGCTGATTGTCCAGGGCGTGATGGTGTATGTAACCAGCTGGGCATCGGGACTGCTGTTTATAAGGGTCTGCTGAATGAGGGTACCCATATTCTGTCCTTTGCCGGCGCTGCCAGCTTCGCCCGTCACATCCGGATTGTCGGTTACCGTCCATGTATACCGCATACCCTTGGTGGTGGTATTCATACTGGTAACAGGAAGATCGGTGATTCCTCCGTTGCAAATGGTGTCATTGTTACCGGCAATTATTAAGGTAGGCTCTATCCATATATCCACGTTGATGGATGAACCCGGACAGCTGTTGTTATTAAATTCATTGACGGTCCACGGGGTAATGGTAAAAGTAACCTTCTGTGCATTGTCACTTGTATTGGTGAGCGGCTGAACGATGGGTGTGCCTGCATTCTGGCCATTTCCCGCACTGGCAGTTTCGCCCGTCACATCCGGATTGTCGGTCACCGTCCATGTATACCGGATACCGCTGGTGGAGGTATTTGCCGAACTCACCAGGATTGAAGTTGCATCACCGTTGCACAGGGTATCTCCCGGTGCGGTGATAACAGGGGAAGGTTCAATCCACACATCCACCGATATTGGAGTGCCGGCACAGGCATTGCCGTTGTATTCATCAATTGTCCACGGGGTTATTATGTAATTGACCCGTTGGGCGGAGATGGAGTTGTTTGTAAGGGTTTGGGACAGTACGGAACCAATATTCTGACCTGTTGCGGCGCTGGCTGTTTCGCCCGTCACATCGGGGTTATCGGTGTAAGTCCATGTATAGCGTATGCCCCGGGTGGTTGTATTGAGGCTGGTCACCGGGATATCGGTTGTTCCCCCGTTGCAGATGGTATCACCGGTGGCTGCCAGGGTGATTGTCGGTTCAACCCAAACGTCCAGACTGATCGGGGTACCTGCACAGGCATTATTATCGGAAGCGCTGATTGTCCAGGGCGTGATGGTGTATGTAACCAGCTGGGCATCGGGGCTGCTGTTTATAAGGGTCTGCTGAATGAGGGTACCCATATTCTGTCCTTTGCCGGCGCTGCCAGCTTCGCCCGTCACATCCGGATTGTCGGTTACCGTCCATGTATACCGCATACCCTTGGTGGTGGTATTCATACTGGTAACAGGAAGATCGGTGATTCCTCCGTTGCAAATGGTGTCATTGTTACCGGCAATTATTAAGGTAGGCTCTATCCATATATCCACGTTGATGGATGAACCCGGACAGCTGTTGTTATTAAATTCATTGACGGTCCACGGGGTAATGGTAAAAGTAACCTTCTGTGCATTGTCACTTGTATTGGTGAGCGGCTGAACGATGGGTGTGCCTGCATTCTGGCCATTTCCCGCACTGGCAGTTTCGCCCGTCACATCCGGATTGTCGGTCACCGTCCATGTATACCGGATACCGCTGGTGGAGGTATTTGCCGAACTCACCAGGATTGAAGTTGCATCACCGTTGCACAGGGTATCTCCCGGTGCGGTGATAACAGGGGAAGGTTCAATCCACACATCCACCGATATTGGAGTGCCGGCACAGGCATTGCCGTTGTATTCATCAATTGTCCACGGGGTTATTATGTAATTGACCCGTTGGGCGGAGATGGAGTTGTTTGTAAGGGTTTGGGACAGTACGGAACCAATATTCTGACCTGTTGCGGCGCTGGCTGTTTCGCCCGTCACATCGGGGTTATCGGTGTAAGTCCATGTATAGCGTATGCCCCGGGTGGTTGTATTGAGGCTGGTCACCGGGATATCTGTTGTTCCCCCGTTGCAGATGGTATCACCGGTGGCTGCCAGGGTGATTGTCGGTTCAACCCAAACGTCCACATCAACCGGCAATCCAGCACACATATTGTCAAAATGTTCATCCACTGACCACGGTGTAACTGTATATGTTATGATCTGTGCATCCGGACTATTATTAGTAAGTGTTTGTGCGATGGAGGTATTTATGGGCTGACCAGATCCAACACTATTGGATTCCCCGGTCACATTGGGATTGTCAGTAACGGTCCAGGTAAACTGCAACCCGTTCGTTGTGGTATTTGGAGTGGATATCTTAATATCTGTCATTCCTCCGTTGCAAATGGTATCATCGGTGGCTGCCAGTGATAATTCAGGTTCAACCCACACATCAATGGCCAAAGAAAGAGCAACACCCTCGCATGCATTGGCGCCGTTTTCATCTACCGTCCACGGAGTTATGGTATAGGTGACCATTTGCGGAGTCATACTGGTATTTGTAAGAATCTGTGAAAGGGTTGATCCGATATTCAATCCGGCACCCACGCTGCCTGATTCCCCTGAAATCTGGGGATTGTCGGTCACCGTCCATGTATACCGGATACCATTGGTGGAAATACTGTTGCTTGTAACTTTAATATCCACAGTACCTCCATTGCATATTGAGTCATCGGATGCACTAATATTGACCACTGGCTCTACCCATACATCAATAACCAGAGGCATTCCTGCGCAGGCATTGGCGTTGTTTTCATCAATAGTCCATGGTGTTATGGAATAGGTCACCCTTTGCGCCATTGCACTATTGTTGGTCAATTCCTGTGCTAAATTGGAGCCAATCAGGTTTCCGTTGCCAATGCTTGTTGTTTCACCTGTCACATTTGGGTTGTCGGTATAAGACCATGTATACCGTATACCGATCGTTGCGGAATTACTGCTTTTCACCAGGATATCCGTAATGCCGCCACTGCATATGGTATCTCCGGAAGCCTGAAGGGTCACGACAGGTTCTACCCATATTATCTGATTCTTTATAATAAAGTTTCCACAATTATCAGTTAAGGTCCATGTTCGAGTAATAAATCCCACCTGATCACAATCCAATGCGTTGCTAAGATCATCCACATATACGGCTTCCAATCCAATGCTGCAATTGTCATCCTCATCGGTTACATCGCCTGTTATGGTTGCATCCGAATTGTAAGAACAATCCAGGTTTCTGCAAATAGTGTCATTTGAGGGAACGGTAAATGTCGGGGCCTGGGTGTCGGCTCCCGTGTAAACCACTACCGCATCCGGGGCTAAGTTCCCGCACTCGTCTTCTATGCTATAGGTATAGGTGGCCGTCCAGCCGCAATCGGTGCCCACAACGGCTGAACCCATAAGGGTCGCCGTGATGATGCCGCAGTTATCGCTATACAGCGCCGCAATGGCTGCCTCTCCCGGTGCTGCCGGGGCTGCTGCCATACATACATTCCCCTGCGCTCCCCCGGGGAGTACCCCCGTCAGGATCGGGGCCTGGGTGTCGGCTCCCGTGTAAACCACTACCGCATCCGGGGCTAAGTTCCCGCACTCGTCTTCTATGCTATAGGTATAGGTGGCCGTCCAGCCGCAATCGGTGCCCACAACGGCTGAACCCATAAGGGTCGCCGTGACGCTCCCGCAGTTATCGCTATACAGCGCCGCAATGGCTGCCTCTCCCGGTGCTGCCGGGGCTGCTGCCATACATACATTCCCCTGCGCTCCCCCGGGGAGTACCCCCGTCAGGATCGGGGCCTGGGTGTCGGCTCCCGTGTAAACCACTACCGCATCCGGGGCTAAGTTCCCGCACTCGTCTTCTATGCTATAGGTATAGGTGGCCGTCCAGCCGCAATCGGTGCCCACAACGGCTGAACCCATAAGGGTCGCCGTGACGCTCCCGCAGTTATCGCTATACAGCGCTGCAATGGCTGCCTCTCCCGGTGCTGCCGGGGCTGCTGCCATACATACATTCCCCTGCGCTCCCCCGGGGAGTACCCCCGTCAGGATTGGGGCCTGGGTGTCGGCTCCCGTGTAAACCACTACCGCATCCGGGGCTAAGTTCCCGCACTCGTCTTCTATGCTATAGGTATAGGTGGCCGTCCAGCCGCAATCGGTGCCCACAACGGCTGAACCCATAAGGGTCGCCGTGACGCTCCCGCAGTTATCGCTATACAGCGCCGCAATGGCTGCCTCTCCCGGTGCTGCCGGGGCTGCTGCCATACATACATTCCCCTGCGCTCCCCCGGGGAGTACCCCCGTCAGGATCGGGGCCTGGGTGTCGGCTCCCGTGTAAACCACTACCGCATCCGGGGCTAAGTTCCCGCACTCGTCTTCTATGCTATAGGTATAGGTGGCCGTCCAGCCGCAATCGGTGCCCACAACGGCTGAACCCATAAGGGTCGCCGTGACGCTCCCGCAGTTATCGCTATACAGCGCTGCAATGGCTGCCTCTCCCGGTGCTGCCGGGGCTGCTGCCATACATACATTCCCCTGCGCTCCCCCGGGGAGTACCCCCGTCAGGATTGGGGCCTGGGTGTCGGCTCCCGTGTAAACCACTACCGCATCCGGGGCTAAGTTCCCGCACTCGTCTTCTATGCTATAGGTATAGGTGGCCGTCCAGCCGCAATCGGTGCCCACAACGGCTGAACCCATAAGGGTCGCCGTGACGCTCCCGCAGTTATCGCTATACAGCGCCGCAATGGCTGCCTCTCCCGGTGCTGCCGGGGCTGCTGCCATACATACATTCCCCTGCGCTCCCCCGGGGAGTACCCCCGTCAGGATTGGGGCCTGGGTGTCGGCTCCCGTGTAAACCACTACCGCATCCGGGGCTAAGTTCCCGCACTCGTCTTCTATGCTATAGGTATAGGTGGCCGTCCAGCCGCAATCGGTGCCCACAACGGCTGAACCCATAAGGGTCGCCGTGACGCTCCCGCAGTTATCGCTATACAGCGCCGCAATGGCTGCCTCTCCCGGTGCTGCCGGGGCTGCTGCCATACATACATTCCCCTGCGCTCCCCCGGGGAGTACCCCCGTCAGGATTGGGGCCTGGGTGTCGGCTCCCGTGTAAACCACTACCGCATCCGGGGCTAAGTTCCCGCACTCGTCTTCTATGCTATAGGTATAGGTGGCCGTCCAGCCGCAATCGGTGCCCACAACGGCTGAACCCATAAGGGTCGCCGTGACGCTCCCGCAGTTATCGCTATACAGCGCCGCAATGGCTGCCTCTCCCGGTGCTGCCGGGGCTGCTGCCATACATACATTCCCCTGCGCTCCCCCGGGGAGTACCCCCGTCAGGATTGGGGCCTGGGTGTCGGCTCCCGTGTAAACCACTACCGCATCCGGGGCTAAGTTCCCGCACTCGTCTTCTATGCTATAGGTATAGGTGGCCGTCCAGCCGCAATCGGTGCCCACAACGGCTGAACCCATAAGGGTCGCCGTGACGCTCCCGCAGTTATCGCTATACAGCGCTGCAATGGCTGCCTCTCCCGGTGCTGCCGGGGCTGCTGCCATACATACATTCCCCTGCGCTCCCCCGGGGAGTACCCCCGTCAGGATTGGGGCCTGGGTGTCGGCTCCCGTGTAAACCACTACCGCATCCGGGGCTAAGTTCCCGCACTCGTCTTCTATGCTATAGGTATAGGTGGCCGTCCAGCCGCAATCGGTGCCCACAACGGCTGAACCCATAAGGGTCGCCGTGACGCTCCCGCAGTTATCGCTATACAGCGCTGCAATGGCTGCCTCTCCCGGTGCTGCCGGGGCTGCTGCCATACATACATTCCCCTGCGCTCCCCCGGGGAGTACCCCCGTCAGGATTGGGGCCTGGGTGTCGGCTCCCGTGTAAACCACTACCGCATCCGGGGCTAAGTTCCCGCACTCGTCTTCTATGCTATAGGTATAGGTGGCCGTCCAGCCGCAATCGGTGCCCACAACGGCTGAACCCATAAGGGTCGCCGTGACGCTCCCGCAGTTATCGCTATACAGCGCCGCAATGGCTGCCTCTCCCGGTGCTGCCGGGGCTGCTGCCATACATACATTCCCCTGCGCTCCCCGGGGAGTACCCCCGTCAGGATTGGGGCCTGGGTGTCGGCTCCCGTGTAAACCACTACCGCATCCGGGGCTAAGTTCCCGCACTCGTCTTCTATGCTATAGGTATAGGTGGCCGTCCAGCCGCAATCGGTGCCCACAACGGCTGAACCCATAAGGGTCGCCGTGATGCTCCCGCAGTTATCGCTATACAGCGCTGCAATGGCTGCCTCTCCCGGTGCTGCCGGGGCTGCTGCCATACATACATTCCCCTGCGCTCCCCCGGGGAGTACCCCCGTCAGGATTGGGGCCTGGGTGTCGGCTCCCGTGTAAACCACTACCGCATCCGGGGCTAAGTTCCCGCACTCGTCTTCTATGCTATAGGTATAGGTGGCCGTCCAGCCGCAATCGGTGCCCACAACGGCTGAACCCATAAGGGTCGCCGTGACGCTCCCGCAGTTATCGCTATACAGCGCCGCAATGGCTGCCTCTCCCGGTGCTGCCGGGGCTGCTGCCATACATACATTCCCCTGCGCTCCCCCGGGGAGTACCCCCGTCAGGATTGGGGCCTGGGTGTCGGCTCCCGTGTAAACCACTACCGCATCCGGGGCTAAGTTCCCGCACTCGTCTTCTATGCTATAGGTATAGGTGGCCGTCCAGCCGCAATCGGTGCCCACAACGGTTGAACCCATAAGGGTCGCCGTGATGATGCCGCAGTTATCGCTATACAGCGCCGCAATGGCTGCCTCTCCCGGTGCTGCCGGGGCTGCTGCCATACATACATTCCCCTGCGCTCCCCCGGGGAGTACCCCCGTCAGGATTGGGGCCTGGGTGTCGGCTCCCGTGTAAACCACTACCGCATCCGGGGCTAAGTTCCCGCACTCGTCTTCTATGCTATAGGTATAGGTGGCCGTCCAGCCGCAATCGGTGCCCACAACGGCTGAACCCATAAGGGTCGCCGTGATGATGCCGCAGTTATCGCTATACAGCGCCGCAATGGCTGCCTCTCCCGGTGCTGCCGGGGCTGCTGCCATACATACATTCCCCTGCGCTCCCCCGGGGAGTACCCCCGTCAGGATTGGGGCCGTAATATCTTCAACAGTTAATAGTGCAGGACTGCTGTATGTGGTTCCATTAACGTCAGTAACTATACATTGGTATTTATTACCATCCATACTTCCATCAGCTCCCGATACCAATAATATATTGCCGGTCTCCCCGCTGATATCCGTTAACCCTCCCCCGTCATCCACCTGCCACTGAAATGTCAGGGGAACTACTCCCAGGGCTTCTACCTTAAATGTGGCATTTGAACCCGGACAAACCTGTGCATCCGAAGGTTGTTCGGAAATAAATGGCTGTGCAAGTAATTTCTGACTTATGCTTAACACCAAAATCAACATCCAGGTAAAAGCCTTTATGCTCCTGCCCAAACCGTGGAAAGTATGTTGAAATTTGATTTTCATCAATGTGACCGTGCCCTGGTTGCGAAATAATAAATTTAACTGTCACGCGACTCCGCGCGACAACCAGAATTTTTTACGGACACAAAAGAAAAAAGTTATAGATTATCAGGAGTTTATTGTCTTTTGGTCATTCAACATACATCCTATTCTTTAATTCTTCGGCCTTGGATTTTCCAACTAGCTGTTCCGTAAGCGCGAGAGAAAATTTCATTGCCGCGCCGGCCGCTTTGCCTGTGATTATATTTCCATCTTTTTCCACTGCATTGCCTGTGCATATGGCCCCTTTCAGTTTTGATTCTGTTCCGGGAAAGCAGGTAACTCTTTTTCCCATTAAGATGCCGGCATTTGCCAAAACCAAAGGAGCGGCACAAATTGCAGCGATCAGCTTCCCCTGTCGGTGAAAGTCAGCGATTATTTTCTTAAGTCCCTCATGTTTGGCAAGATTATCCGATCCCGGCTGACCGCCCGGAAACAGGATAACATCCGCCTGCATGTAATCCACATCTTCGAAAAGCCTGTCAGCCAAAACCGTGACTCCTCGCGCACTGGCCACTTCCCTGTTTCCTGTAACTGAAACCATCGTAACCTCACATCCGGCCCTGCGCAAAACATCCACCGGAGTGATAGCTTCCACTTCCTCAAAGCCATTGGCCAGATGAATGAATATCTTTTTCATATGCCTGTTTTTTGTAAAATTACAAAATGTTTCCCTTGATTACATCAAAATATACGCGGGCTGTATTGGTTCAACTCGCGGTCAAGTTCCCTCGCCCTTCCCCCCGTAATTTTATCAAGAAGCTGCCAGAAGGATTTCTGATGATGCTTATGAACTGTATGACAGAGCTCATGCAACACAATATATTCCTGTAAACGCTCCGGCAACCGCATCAGGTGAATGTTCAGATTAATCCGGTTGTCAGGCGAACAACTGCCCCATCTCGACTTGTTGTCACGAAAGGAAACCTGCACATAACGAAATCCAAATTGCCGGGCAAGACGGTCGGTCATGGGGGGCAGATGCTTGTTCGACTCCATTTTAAGCGCAGCCACAATTCCCCTCCGGATCGCCTGCTGAATACGTGCATCGGTGACTTCTGCAAAAGCCGGATGTTGAATGTGGATGACCTGGTTTTTTATTACAGTTTGTATCGTCGATTTTTCATGCGTTCCGATGGAAAGAACATGATCCCTTGTCCTGAATGCGGTATCTTTTGTAAACAAAGTGACTCTCCGTTCAAATTTCTTCATCTTCTCCTGCTGCTTCCTGATCCAGCCTATCTTGGACTCGACAAATTTACCCGCCGCCTCGTATGAAACAAATTGAGGCAGCGTTACTTCAACACCGCGAAAGGGTTTAAGGGAAATTTTCATGTTCCTTACCGAAAGTTTCCGGATAAAACTAACTTCCCCAATTTCTCTAAAAACAACTACCTTAACATTTTCCGTTTTCACATCGCCCTGTTTTTTTTTCGCCAAAAAATACGCTCTTTTTACCAATTGTTTACACCAAATCCTAATTTTACAGGATCAAAAAATTAACCTATTCTCCATCCATATGAATTCCCGAAAATTACTGATCTATTTATCACTCTCCGCCCTCTTCCTGATTGTTTTTGCCATTGCAGGCAAAAAAGCAGGTTGGTTCGGAAAATCAATTACTTACAAGGTTACAACCGAAATTGCCCAACGCCGCGATCTCACCGAGATCATCACAGCCAACGGTAAGATCCAGCCGGAAACGGAGGTTAAAATCACTTCGGATGTTTCGGGGGAAATTGTCGACCTGGTTGTCAAAGACGGTGATTATGTAAAAAAAGGACAGTTTTTATTAAAGGTTAAACCCGACAATTATATTTCGGCCCGTGACCGATCGCTGGCTTCGCTTAATGCGGCAAAGGCAAATATGGCCAATTCAAAGGCCATGCTGGTGCAGGTACAGGCCAAATATGAACAGTCCCGTTTATCCTACAGCAGAAGCAAAAAGCTGTGGGAACAGAAAACCATTTCCGAGGCGGAGTGGGAATCCGCCCGCTCAGCCTATGATGTTGCCAAAGCAGAAGTGACCGCTGCGGAACAAAGTGTTGCAGCTGCCGAATTTGCTGTGAACAGCTCCGAAGCTTCACTGAAAGAAGCCAGCGAAAACCTGGTGAAAACATCGGTTCTGGCTCCTATGGATGGAACCATCTCCCTGCTGAATGTTGAAAAAGGAGAAAGAGTGGTGGGTACAGATCTGATGAGCGGAACCGAAATTTTGCGGGTCGCTGATCTCGACCGGATGGAAGTGCTTACCGAAGTAAACGAAAATGATATCGTGCGGGTTAAATTGAACGATTCAGCACAGATTGAAGTGGATGCCTTCCCCGACCGGAAGTTTAAGGGAGTTGTCACCGAAATAGCCAACTCTGCCACAACAACCGGAATTACTACAGACCAGGTTACCAATTTTGAGGTAAAGATCCTGTTGTTGAAAAATTCCTATGCCGACCTGATTAAGGTCGGAAAGCCACAGCCTTTCCGACCCGGTATGTCGGCTTCCGTAGACATTATGACAGAATCAAAAAAAAGGGTAATAACAGTCCCGCTTCAGTCGGTTACGATGCTTGCCGATTCGCTGGTAAAACCCGATTCCCTGGTAAGCGAAAAGTCAAAGGCTGAACCAAAGGAAGTAGTATTCGTTTATGATAATGGCAAAGCCAGAACTGCCGTGGTCAAAACAGGGATCCAGGACAATAATTATATAGAAATTACCACGGGGCTTGCTGATAGTACAGAAGTAGTCACAGCTCCTTACAATGTAATAACCAAGAAATTAAAGGATGGCTCCCTGGTGAGAAAAGTCAAAAAAGAAGAACTTACAAAATAAACGATGGCTGCGATCCTCAATATTGAAACTGCCACACCCCTATGCTCGGTCGCCCTGGCTATTGATGGGCAAGTCGTTTCACGGCGTGAGACCTTCGAGGAAAAATCTCATGCCGCCCGTCTTACCGTTTATATTGAGGAAATTTTAGAGGAACAGCATCTGCAAATCAAGGACCTCCATGCCATTGCCATCGGCAAAGGACCGGGCTCCTATACAGGTTTGCGGATTGGTGTGTCTACTGCCAAAGGCCTTTGCTACGGGGGAGAGATTCCGCTTATTGCCGTAGGTACTTTAAGAATAATGGCCAATTATGCCCGGGAAGTATGCCACGATAATTCAATTCCCCTAACCGGGGAAAATATTCTGCTCTGCCCCATGATTGATGCCCGGAGAATGGAAGTATTTTCTTGCCTTTACACTATCTCTGGCGAAGAAGTAGAACCCATTTCGGCCAAAATTATTGATGATCTCTCCTATGCCAGCTATCTCAAAGCTTCGAAAATTTATTTTTTCGGATCCGGTATGGAAAAATGCCGCCCCCTTTTATCTCGTCCGAATGCCTTTTTCCTGGATGGTATCTTTCCGCATGCAACTTCCCTGGCTGCATTAGCGGAGGAAAAATACAAGGAAAAGAAATTTGAAAGTCTTGCTTATTTTGAACCCTTCTATCTGAAGGAATTTATCGCTACGATATCTAAAAAAGGATTTCCCGGTCAATAAAGATCTTGTTAAAATCGTTATTTTTATGAAGATAGCCGCATGAGAGTCCCTTATATACCCGTTAAGCAATTATTTTTATTGTTTTTTCTCGGCCTGTCGTTCCTGGGATATGGGCAATTCAAGGAAAGAATAAACCACGAAAAAGCCTTCCGTGATGGAGAAAATTTGCTCTATGTGGTTAAATTTGGTCCCATTGTGGGGGGGAATGCTTCGCTTGTGCTGAAACAGGAGCGTTTTAACAATAAACTTGTTTTTCATGCCCGCGGTGAAGCCAAAACAGTGGGCCTCGCTGAAAAATTATACAGTGTGAAGGATGTATTCGAAAGTTTTTTCGATATGCATACGATCCTTCCCTATAAAGCAATCCGCGATGTAAAGGAAGGAAATTACAAAAAACATGAAGAGGCACTTTTCAATCATAAAGGAAATACAGTTTACAGCACACGTAAGGATACACTGTTAACCATTCCACAAAATACCCTGGATATGATGTCATTGCTCTATTATATCCGAAGCATTGATCTTTATAACATGAAAAATGGGGATGTTTTGCGTACAGTTACCTTCTTTGATGAGGAACTTTTCCCCTTTGACATCCGTTTTAAAGGCACGGAAGTAATTAAAACCAAATACGGTAAAATCCGCTGTTACCGTTTTGATCCGGTGGTTGAACCCGGGCGAATGTTTGAATCCGAAAACGATATGACAATCTGGATATCTGCCGACAGAAATCTGATTCCCATTAAGGTAAAATTTAACCTCGTGGTTGGATCGCTGCATATGGAACTCAGTGAATATTCAAACCTTAAATACCCGCTTGGAATTATCCACTGATCTGTGCAAACGAAACACATATGACTCTTCATCCGTAAAGAGATGAATATAAAGGGGGTTTCCCCTGCCTTGCAAATCGAAAGCATACTGATCCGGCAAATGAATGATTTTATTTTCAACAGATGAAAGAAAACAGACAGGATAAAGCTTCAATCAACAGGCTTCAGCTTACTACCTTCAAGCTGCAGTCTCTGTTGAATATAACAATGGCCATTAATAATAATCTTTCACAGGATGAACTGCTTCAAAATTATGAAAAGCTGCTGACGACCGACCTGAATATTGGAAAGGTACTAATCTATAAACTGGCCGATTCCTGGCAATGCATACTTAAATCGGGGATGGTGGGCGACTCCTACGGAACTATTTCGGTTGAAAGAGATCTCCTTCCCATTCAGGATATTTCCTTTATTACCACTTCTCCCAATAAAACCTTGAATGCCTTTGACATTGTCATCCCTGTTATTAATAACGGGGCACCGATTGCTTATGTCATCCTTGGCGACATCGAGGAAGGGGACGGGGTAAGCCCGATCATCAAGCACCTGAATTTTATTCAGACCCTTACCAACATTATTGTGGTTGCGATTGAAAATATGCGTTTATTCAAGGAAAGCCTTCACCAGGCTGCTATAAAAAAAGAACTTGAACTCGCCTCAAAAATGCAGAATATGCTTATTCCGCATTCGTCGGTCCTTCCCAGGAATGAGAAAATTTACATGACCGCCTTTTATCTTCCACATTTCGATGTTGGCGGCGATTATTACGATTATGTGCCCCTCAACCGGAATGAATTTGGATTTTGCATTGCAGATGTATCGGGTAAAGGAATGTCGGCAGCGCTGCTCATGTCAAATTTCCAGGCAAACCTAAGGGCCCTTTTTACTTATGATATATCTCTTGATGCGCTGGTGGAAAAACTGAACGAACGGGTAATGCACGCTGCCAACGGAGAAAAATTCATTACCCTCTTTATTGCCAAGTTCAACTATAAAACAAGAGAACTCCAATACATAAATGCCGGGCATAATCAGCCCATGATGTATCAGAAAAACCGCAGGAATCTTACCCTTCTGGCCAAAGGTTGTGTGGGTATAGGCATGCTGGATGAAATCCCCCTTATCAGGAAGGGCTCTGTAACCCTTGAAGAACATACCAAAATTATCTGTTATACCGATGGTCTGGTAGAACTTATCGATGGCAAAGAAGTGTCCTTCGGCACCAAGGAAATTGAAGACTGCATCATGAATAACAACAGCATTGAAGATAACATCCAGGCCATCATAAAAAAACAGGGAATTGCGGAAGGCAGTGCCGCAATTTTTGATGATATTTCAATGCTCGGGATCGAGTTTTTCTAACTCCCTTCCCATCGATTGATCCTCCCAGGGATAAAAAATATCAAGCGATACAAAAGCTGCTATATATCCCCAGAACAAAGCAGAGGCCTTGTCGGTATCCAGAAAATTATTCAGGCTGCCGTGGATCAGATAGGTAATCAATCCCAGGATCATCCCCAGCACTATACCTTTCATCCGCATGTTCGTGAGTTTCCTGTAAACACGAAAACCGGTAACCAGGCTAACAATGCCTATTAAAACAATTGACAGTCCCCCGAATAAACCACTCTCAGCCAACGGACCGATGTATTCACTGTGCGCATTTCCCAGGTCACCAAAGTCGGTGCTTATGGAGGTCTTATCTATTAAAATCTGATAGGGAGCATACCTGAAACTATAGGTCCCCGGACCATGTCCTACTATAGGCTTTTCCCTGAACATCCTCATTGCTGCATGCCACCGGTTGATCCGCTCAAGATTCGACACGTCCGTGCTTATATTGGACATGGATTTCACATGTTCGCTCAAGGATGAAGATGAGACTTGCCTGTTTTGTTCCAGTTTTTGCAACAGCTCCGTTTTTTTTTCACCCAGGTAAAAAACACTGAATATACCAATGACAACCAGATACTTGAACTTAACTCTGAAAATCGCTAACCCCAGAATTCCTGCTGCAACGATCACGCTCATCCAGGCCGCCCTTGTATATGAGAGTACCAGCCCGGCTGCCAGGGTAAGCCAAACGCCCCACAGAAAAAACCGGAAAAGGATATTATTCCCCCTGTGCAATATCGCTCCACCCAGGGCAAAAAAAAGCATTGCCAGAATCGCTCCATACGATGTATGATCACGGAAAAAAGGACTCATTACAATATGGGCTGCCCTTGTATCAAACAAACCGTAATGCAGATGCCTTGTAATGGTGAATACCACCACCATGAACATGGCAATTGCGTAACTCCAGATAAAGACCGGAATGGACCTGTAGTTTCGGAAAACAAGGATCGCAAGAAAATAGTATATTGTGACAAACCATATCCTGGCAAGCAGAAATTTCAGGGATACCAGGGGCATCGAACTGGTTATTGAAGTGATAAGTATCCATAAAACATTGAAGAAAACGGCATAGGTAACAGGATGATTCAGAATACGGCCATCAAATGACCTGTCATAGACAATTTTATAATAGAAAATGATCATCATGCCAAATAGCATGGGTTCAGTGGGAATGGCGAAATCAATAGGGGAATTTGGAAAATAATCGATCAGCTGCACGGAAAGAGGTGTACAAAATATAATAATGAAATACAGCAGATCAAGTCGGGCCAGCGCAAGATAAACCATCAGCAATACTACCGGCAGCAAATTGAGAAAATAGATATTCCTCCCGGTAAATATCATATCCACAACAAGGTATATGCATACAAGGATAATAACAACGCTGTGCTTTTTCAAGCTTTCTAACCCCACCATTCGGCTATTTTCTGGCTTTGAAATTATCGATCATTAACAATAGAATCAGCGTTAAAGCAAAGGTGGACAAGGTTGTAAGTATGACTATGATTGACCTCTTTGGAGAAACTTTCCTGGGTTCCACACGTGCCCTGTCCAAAATAAATATTTGGGGAAATGCATTCTCTATATTTACCTTAAAAGAGGCATATTTATCCTTCAGCTGGCCAAGCCGGTGAAGCTCCGACTCAAGCTTGCCGGATAATTCCACATACTTGCTTCCATAAACGGACAACAGGTTCATTTGCTTCTTTATGGTCTCAATTGCTTGCGAATTGCCATGTTCCAGGGCATTTGCGTACGCAGTATTAAGCGCCGATGCTTGTGACTCATAGTCCATTATCCCCTTTTGCCTTAGTTGTTGAAGTGAATCACCGAGCCGGCGAACATCCTGCTGTGAACCTTCATATTCATTTTTTGCAATGGTAAAGGCGTTCATTGCCCTCTCCTTTAGCATATTATGAAAAATAGAATCTACATATGTTGTGATTTCATTGGCAATGTCCGAGGCCATCTGCGGATCCGTGTCAAGAACTCCGATTTCTATAGACATAAATTCGGTTCTTCGGATTTTTACATTCCCGCGAAATTTGTTATTTAATTGATTTTCAGGAAAAGGAGACGTAGAATCAATATCATAATGCTTCATCAGGTTGAATTTCTTTGCCACATGGTCCCTGATATCATTGGAACGGAGGATTTGAAGCATCCGCTCAATTTCACCATCACCGCCAAAGGAGAGAACATCCCTGCTGTCCATTGAAATTGAGGAAGTTTCCACGAGATTTCTTGACATCGGTATTTGAGCGGCCGGAAATATTACTGCCACTGACCTGTAACGAGGAGTAATGTACAGCGAGATAACAATTGCCAATATGAAAGCCGCCAGGGAAAGTGTAAGCAAAATCCACTTTTTGTTCCAAACAAATTGAATAAGATCAAAGGCATCATAGACAAATTCCGGGTTCTTTTTCCTTGGCTCCATAATATTAATTAATTGATTGTTATAAGATAATAATTCTTTTTCCCCTTTTGAATGAGGATATATTTATTATTGATCAGATCAGGTATCCCCACAATGTATGTTTCATCCTCAATTTTACCCTTATTCAGGCTTACGCCTCCTCCTTTGATCATTCTTCTTGCCTCCCCTTTTGAAGGAAATATACCGGTTTTTTCTCCCAGTAGGTCAACGATATTAATCCCGGGCATCATTCTATTCCGGTCGAGTATGGATTGCGGAACTCCGTCAAATATGCTCAAGAAAGTGGCTTCGTCAAGTTTGTGCAATGTCTCGGTTGTTCCTTTTCCAAAGAGTATATCGGAAGCTTCCATGGCTGTCTCCAGTCCCTCCCTTGAATGAACCATAAGCGTTACAGTTTCTGCCAGTTTCTTCTGAAGAAGCCTTAAATGAGGTGCCTTATCATGTTCTGAAATGATGTCCTCAATTTCTGCTTTTTTGAGCAGGGTGAAGAGTTTGATATATTTCACGGCATCCTCATCCGAAACATTGAGCCAAAACTGGTAAAAAGCATAAGGGGATGTTTTGGCGGGGTCAAGCCAAATATTTCCTTTTTCCGATTTGCCGAACTTGCCCCCGTCCGCCTTCGTCACAAGGGGACATGTTAATGCGAACGCCTCACCCCCGTCCTTTCGCCGGATTAATTCCGTACCGGTAACAATGTTGCCCCATTGATCGGATCCTCCCATTTGAAGACGGCAATTTTTATGGGAAAATAAATAGAAATAATCATATCCCTGCACCAGCTGATAGGAAAATTCAGTGAATGAAATGCCTGTTTCGAGTCGCTTCTTAACCGAATCCTTGGCCATCATATAGTTTACCGTGATATGTTTTCCCACGTCACGCAAAAAATCAAGAAATGAAAATTCTTTGAACCAGTCGTAATTATTGACAATTTCTGCGGAGTTTGCACCGCAGTCAAAATTGAGGAATTTTTCAAGCTGCCGGCGCTGACACGCCAAATTGTAATTAAGTGTTTTTTCGTCCAGAAATTTGCGTTCTTCAGATTTTCCCGACGGATCCCCAACCATTCCGGTTGCTCCGCCTACAAGTGCCAGGGGTTTATGCCCGGCCCGCTGGAAATGCACAAGGAGCATAATGGGCAAAAGGCTTCCGATGTGCAAAGAATCAGCGGTAGGGTCAAATCCGATATATCCCGTGGTCATCCCCTTGCTGAGATGTTCCTCTGTTCCCGGCATTATATCATGCACCATCCCTCTCCACCTGAGTTCTTCAACGAATGTCATATACGAAATTTTCCGCTAAGATAATATTTTAAAGCTTGAACCGGTTTAATCATACAAATTCCTCATGACCGATCCCCTTTTCGGATTCTCCCAGCGATGGAAACAGGAACAGGGTGATAGACGTTACCGGTTTATAGAAAAAAGACCCTTCCCGAGCATTTTTTGGCAATAGGTTAATACGCCTGTCCACTTTGTCAATAAAAAGAAGCAATACCCCCATAATCAGCATCACCTTGCATAGGTTGAAAAAAACACCTGCCAGTTTGTTAAAAAAAGACAGCGGCGATGTTTGAACCAGCTTATCCAGCATATTACCCAATAAATGAATGAGGATAAATACAAGTGCAAAGGTTATGGCGAGTGATACAACGTAAAGATAATCGTAATCAATAGCCCAGTGTTTTATCAGAAAATGTGCCGTGAATCCTGAAAATTTAAGGGCAATGTATATTCCGGCTATCAGTGCAGCCAGGGAAGCCAGCTGCAGAACAAGTCCCCTTGTCATTCCGCGATATACGGCATACACAAGCAAAACCATGACGAACATGTCAATAAAATTCATAAGAATGTATTATTATATGTTAAAAGTACTGAAATATTTTCCACTTCCCTAACCTAAGCCCCTATGCCCCTAAGCCCCTAATCCCGCAAAACTTATTTATCTTTACCTGCCAATTTCATCTGATATGTCCACTTTTCTGTTTGACAGCATAATTTTCGGCCCCGTTTGGAGCCGCCGCCTGGGTGAATCGCTGGGAGTTAATTTATTGCCCGTGAAACGCAAGGTCTGTAACTTTAACTGTATATACTGTGAGTGCGGGCTCACACCGGCTGAAAACCCTTTTGCAGAGTTCCCGTCAAGGGAAGAAGTTAAAACTTTACTGGCGGCCCGTCTGCAGGAAATGAAAAGTAAAGGCGAGTACCTTAACAGCATTACTTTTGCCGGAAACGGGGAACCTACTCTCCATCCCGATTTTGCAGATATCCTGTCGGATACCATAAGAATAAGAAATACAGTCTTCCCCGAAGCAAAGGTCACCGTTTTGTCCAATGCCACCCGAGCCGGTACCGGCAGCATATTTGATGCCCTCAGCCGCGCTGACCTGAACATACTTAAGCTCGATTCGGCCATAGAAAGCACGCTCCTGAGCATTAACTGCCCGCAAGGAAATTTTGATATCCTGGGCCTGATTGATTCACTCAAACGGTTTGAAGGTAAGCTGATAATTCAAACTCTCTTTTTCAGGGGAAAATTTATGGGACATGAAATTGATAATTCCACCCGTGAGGAGGTCTCTGCCTGGTTGAACGCTATTGAAAGCATCCGTCCCGAATGTGTGATGATCTATTCCCTTGCCAGGGACACTCCCCTGGAAGGTCTTAAACCAATTGCAGCGGAAGAGCTTGCTGCAATTGCAAAAAAGGTGGAAGAACGGGGAATTGCAGTCCAGGTCACTCCCTGATTAATCGACTCAAATTGAAAACCCAACCGCTGATCCTGCTGATGAGCCCTCTCGACTGGGGACTGGGTCATGCTTCCCGCATGATCCCGCTGATCGTAAAATTCAAACACGACGGCCATATTGTCATACTGGCAGGTTCGGGTCGCTCCGGTGAACTTCTCAGGCATACTTTCCCCGGGCTAAAATTTATTTCTCTTCCCGGTAATCCAATTCATATGGGATCGGGTAAATATTCCTATATCCGGCTCATTGCCCAGTTGCCTGCCATGGCATTTTCAGCATGGAGGGAGCATTGCCTGCTGCTGAAGATAGTACGGAAGGAGAATATAGATATCGTTATTTCAGATAACCGCTATGGACTGTATTGCAAAAGTGCCTTTTCGGTTCTTATAACACACCAGGTATCTCCCGTGCTTCCGGCCGTCTTTCGATGGCTTGAATTTCCGGTTTACCTTATCATCCGGAGGCTCATTCAACGATTTGATCAATGCTGGATCCCCGATTCCCCTGATCCGGAAGTTAACTTAAGCGGTAAATTGTCACACCGGTTTAGGATTCCTTCCAATACCCGGTTTATTGGAATTTTGTCCCGCTTCAGCAATCCGATCATACAGGGCGAAATTAAAACATCGCTGCACTATGATTTTGCAATAATCCTTAGCGGACCGGAACCCCAGGTGAGTCAATTCGAAAAAAAACTATGGCGGCAGTTAAGCGGAATGCCCGCATCGGCCATCCTTATCCGGGGGATGAGAAACACCCCGGCAGATACCGAAAATTTACCGGCTTTGGCAAAACCGGGAGGACCCCTTCACCAGGTTCCCCATCTTGAAACCAACTCTTTTAAGCAGATCCTTCAGCTCGCAGGAGTTGTCATTGGCCGCTCGGGGTATTCAAGCATTATGGATTTCACTGCCCTTCACATTTCTGCAATCCTGATCCCTTCACCGGGTCAAAGCGAACAGGAATACCTGGGAAGGTGGCTATCGGAAAAAGGATGGTTCACCTGTGTACGCCAGGATGAGCTTGATTTGGAAAATATACCGGAAGTTCACAGGAAGAAGGCAACTGAAAAAGAACCGTTTTTTGAAGTCCCTGGTTTTCAATTTGTTGAAGACCTATATCTCGAATACTATAATAATAATAGTTAAGCCGAGCAGGAATCCCGAATATACCTGCAACGGAAGATGTTCATTCAGGCGTAATCGCGCAAAGGCAGTCATTCCGGTTAACAACAGGGCAATAACCAGAAATATCATCATATCGCTGCCAAAGCGGTAGGAAAGCACCAGGATCAATCCCACCAATCCCCCCAGGCCCACCATGTGTGCGCTGATTTTCCAGAAGTAGGAAATCGCAAGCACAAGCAATACCGAAACACAGGCGGCAAACATAAAACGCTGATAAACATGGCTTACCGGTAATTTACGGATGAGGAAATAGGCAGCAATGTAAAAAAAAAGGGTAAGATAGAGCGGCAGCAACCGTTCCTTTCTTTGCGAAAATTCCAGGCTTCCTGACAGCCCGGTATAATACAGCAAGGGCATCAGGGCCACCGGGATCATGAAGGTAAGCAGAAAGGTAGACAGATATATAAAATTCGTAAAGCGATGATCCAAATCGGCTGCGTATATGCCCGAATTGCTTATTACAAGCAATCCGACCATTGGCATCAGCAAGGGATGGGACAGATAGGATATTACGGAAGCGATTTTCTTTTCCATGTAAACCAGGAGTATATCAAAGTTCTTTTCTCATGCGTGCCACAGGAATATTCAATTGCTCGCGGTACTTGGCTATGGTCCTTCGTGCAATATGATATCCCTTGTCGTTCAACATCTCTGCCAGGTGATCATCCGTAAGCGGATGCCTTTTATCTTCGCCCTCCACGCAATTCTGAAGAATCTTTTTGATCTCGCGCGTTGAAACCTCTTCTCCTGATTCGGTCTGCATACCCTCCGAGAAAAAATACTTAAGGGGAAAAATACCGAAATTGGTCTGTATATATTTGCTGTTTGCAACCCTTGAAATTGTGGAAACGTCAAGTCCCGTCATATCCGCTATGTCTTTCAGGATCATTGGCCTGAGTTTGGTTTCCTCCCCGGAGAGGAAATATTCCTGTTGGTAGTTAATGATGGCATTCATGGTTACAAGCAAGGTATTCTGCCTCTGCCTTATCGCATCGATAAACCACCGGGCAGAATCGAGCTTTTGCTTTACAAAGGTCAGCGCCTCCTTCTGGCTTTTCGAATTATGCCCGCGGTTATACTGATAGGTCTGCAGCATATTGGAATACGTTTTGCTGACCCTCAATTCCGGCAGGTTTTTCACATTCAGGGCCAATTCAAGGTCTCCCTCGTTGTTCTCAAGAATAAAGTCGGGGATAATATGACTTGCAGTCTTGTTCTGAGGATCACTGTAAGCGCCTCCCGGTTTTGGATTCAACCTCAGTATTTCATCCAGGGCTCCTTTTAGCTGATCATCGGAAATATTCAACCGGGCAATGATCTTGTCATAATGTTTTCGTGTAAACTCGGGAAAAAAATCACTTAAAATACGATAGGCAAGTTTTATGTTCGGATCTTCCAAATCCCTGGCCTGTATCTGCAGCAAAAGGCACTCCTGCAGATTGCGTGCCCCAACTCCGGGAGGATCAAGTTCCTGGATAATACGTAAAATCCCAATCAGCTCAATCTCGTCGGTTTTTATATTCAACGCAAAAGCAACATCATCAACGATATTATCCAGTTTTCGCCTGAGATATCCATCATCATCGATATTACCCAGCATATATAGCGCCAGCAGATGTTGCTTTTCATCCAGCGTTCTCAATCCTAGCTGGTTTTCGAGATAATCCTGGAAGGATAACCCTACCGAAAAAGGGATCTCCTCCCGTTTATCATCTTTCGAATAATTCTGTGAATTCAGTTTATAGGAGGGATAATCATCGTCCTCAATGTAATCTTCAATCGTGAATTCTTCCTTATCCTTGTCATTCGGATCTGAGGTAACGTCGTCCTCCTGATTTTCGTTCTGCATTGTTTCTTCCAGGGCCCCCTCTTCCAGGGCCGGATTTTCCTCAATTTCGGCCTTAATCCTCTGCTCAAGCTGCATAGAAGGGATCTCCAACAGCTTGATCATCTGGATCTGCTGCGGGGAAAGCTTCTGAAGTAACTTCTGTTGTAATTTCTGCCTGAGCATAAATGCTAATTTACTGTCGGATTAAAAATCAGCGTTTTTTGGAAACCTCGGAAAAGGGATTACATCCCTGATATTTCCCATCCCGGTTACAAAAAGCAACAACCTCTCAAATCCAAGTCCAAACCCGCTGTGAGGAACCGTGCCAAACTTGCGGGTATCCAGATACCACCCCATTTCTTTTTCAGGAAGCTTAAGTTCCTGCATGCGCCTTGTCAACTTGTCATAATCCTCTTCACGCTGGGATCCCCCGATAATCTCACCGATCTTGGGAAATAAAACGTCCATCCCTCTTACGGTTTTGCCATCCTCATTTTGTTTCATGTAAAATGCCTTGATGGCCATGGGATAATCGGTGACAATTACCGGTTTTCTGAAATGGCGTTCCACCAGAAAACGTTCGTGCTCGGTTTGCAGGTCAATTCCCCATGACACGGGAAACTCAAACTTCTCTCCTGAGTTTTGAAGTATTTCAACGGCCTGGGTATAAGTAATGCGTTCAAAGGAATTATTGATTACAAACTCCAGTCTGCCGAGAAGTTCCTTATCATACATTTCCGAAAGGAATTTAAGGTCATCGTGGCAGTTTTCCATTGCATAGCGAAGAAGATATTTTAAAAAATCCTCCGCCAGGTTCATGTTATCGTTAATATCAAAAAAAGCAATTTCGGGTTCGATCATCCAGAATTCGGCAAGATGCCGTGGCGTATTCGAGTTTTCAGCCCGGAACGTGGGGCCGAATGTGTAAATCGCCGAAAGGGCCATGGCGCCCAGTTCTCCTTCAAGCTGGCCGGAAACCGTAAGGTTGGTCTGACGTCCGAAAAAATCCTCGGCGAAATTAATACTGCCATCCTCCAGCAAGGGAGGGGTCTTCGCATCAAGGGTGGTTACCCTGAACATTTCACCGGCCCCTTCGGCATCCGAACCCGTGATGATCGGGGTGTGCAAATAATAAAATCCATTATCATTGAAATACTTGTGGATTCCAAATGCCATGGCATGCCGGATTCGCAAAACAGCGCCAAAGGTGTTGGTACGGGGGCGCAAATGAGCTATCTCACGGAGAAATTCAAGTGTATGCCCTTTCTTTTGAAGCGGATAAGTCTCCGGATCCGCAGTTCCGAATAGTTTAAGGGATTCCGCATGAATTTCCACCTGCTGCTCTTTTCCGGGGGATTCCACCAATTTGCCTTTCACCTCGATGGAGGATCCGGTAGTAAGCTGCTTAATGAGCTCCTCATCAAAAGCAGTCATGTCAATTACAATCTGAATATTGTGAATAATTGATCCGTCATTCAATGCCACAAAGGCAATATTCTTGTTACCACGACGGGTTCTTACCCATCCTCTGGCTACAACCTCCTGCCCGAATTCTCTTGATTTTAATAACTCTTTTATTCTCATTATTCAGATGAAATTTATATTGATTTGCAAATTTAGAATTTTAAGGCAATTCGCAATTCAAAACCCACAGAACAATTCAAAAATAACACATAAAAGCGGATCCGACCCTGTGTTTGCCATTGACTTTCCCCGTCAATGAGACCAATTGTTAATCCTGATTTTTATATATTTGGTCAATTTTATAAGATATGTCAATTTCCGTTCACGAGGTCAGCAAAACATTCGGCAGCCAGCTTGTACTTGACTCCGTGAGTTTTCATGTAAATTCCGGTGAGATTGCAGCCTTTATCGGCCCAAACGGGGCAGGGAAATCAACTCTCATGAAAATCATCTGCGGCCTGTTAAGTCCATCCAATGGCTCCATCCGGATCAAAGATATGAATATCAGCGGCAATACGCTTGAAGTAAGAAAGAAACTTGGCTATCTTCCCGAGAACAATCCGCTCTATCCGGATATGTATGTGCAGGAATATCTGCATTTTGTCGCCGGCTTGTACAAACTGCCAAACAAACGGCAACGCGTAATGGAAGTGGTTGAGCTCACCGGACTTACCCCGGAAAGGAAAAAAAAGATAGGGGTGCTGTCAAAAGGGTACAGGCAACGAGTGGGATTGGCCCAGGCTATTATTCATGACCCCGATGTGCTGATACTGGATGAGCCGACAACAGGACTCGATCCAAACCAGCTTGCAGAGATCCGGAACCTTATTTCCGGTCTCGGAAAACACAAGACTGTAATGCTCTCAACCCACATCATGCAGGAAGTGGAGGCCATATGCAAACGCGTGATCATAATCAGCAAGGGTAAAATAATGGCCAATGATCTGACAGGTAACATCGCCGGTCATATAACCGGTGCTCCGCACACGATTGTCGTAGAATTCAGCAAGGATACCGATGGCATACTCTTTCATGAAATCGCTGCCATTGAACTTTCAAAAAAATTAAAAAACAGCACCTGGTTATTGCAAACCCGGGGGGATACAGATATCCGCGAGGAATTATTCAGACTGGCGGTAAAGAATGACCTGGTAATTCTGTCTATGCACAGGAAAGATCGAAAGCTGGAAGATGTCTTCCGTGAGCTGACATCATAATACAGGTTACTTATCAATAATTTCCCATCCATTTCAGGTGGTATGATTTCTCTTTTTATCTTTGTGAAATTATTAAATCTTAATTCATAACCAGATGGCTTATTTATTTACATCCGAATCAGTTTCAGAAGGACATCCGGATAAAGTTGCCGATCAGATATCCGACGCTTTGCTGGATGAGTTTTTACGCAGGGATCCGGATTCAAGGGTTGCTTGTGAAACCCTCGTAACGACGGGTCTTGTTGTCCTTAGCGGCGAAGTTAAAACGAATGCTTATGTAGATGTACAGCAAATAGCCCGGGAAGTCATTAAAAAAATAGGCTATACCAATTCCGATTATATGTTTGAAGCAGATTCCTGCGGGGTAATTTCATCGATCCATGAACAATCGCAGGACATCAACCGCGGAGTTGAGCGGGGGAAGGAAGAGGACCAGGGAGCCGGCGATCAGGGTATGATGTTTGGATATGCCTGCCGGGAAACGGATAATTTTATGCCTCTTTCCCTTGAGCTCTCCCATGAATTGTTGCTTGAACTTTCGGCAATCCGCCGTGAAGGAAAGGTAATGACCTACCTGCGTCCGGATGCCAAATCGCAGGTTACTGTCGAATATGGTGACGATAAACAACCGCACCGTATTCATACAATCGTTGTTTCCACGCAACATGACGATTTTGATGAAGAAAAAACCATGCTCCGGAAAATTGAAGACGATGTCAGAAATATTCTCATACCGAAGGTAACCTCGAAACTCCCTGCCAGGGTAAAAGCATTGTTTGATGATAATTTCCTTCTCTTTGTAAATCCCACCGGTAAATTTGTCATTGGCGGTCCCCACGGTGATACCGGTTTAACAGGCCGAAAGATCATTGTGGATACCTATGGCGGTAAAGGTGCACATGGAGGCGGCGCCTTTTCGGGTAAAGACAGTTCTAAAGTGGACCGGTCTGCCGCTTATGCCATGCGTCATATTGCCAAAAATATGGTGGCAGCCGGAATTGCCGATGAAGTGCTTGTTCAGGTTGCCTATGCCATTGGTGTTGCAAAACCGGTAGGTGTGTATGTCAACACTTACGGAACTTCCAAGTTAAATATTGACGACGGTCAAATCGCCCAAAAAATAGAGCGGCTTTTTGATTTACGGCCTGCTGTCATCATCCGGAGATTTGGATTGAAATATCCGATATTTCTGTCCACCGCGGCTTATGGCCATATGGGCAGAAAATCCTATTCTGCCAATGTTACACTCTTAAGAAACGGTTCACCCGAAACCAAGGAGGTTGAATTCTTCGCATGGGAAAAACTCGACTATGTGGATGCGATTCGCAGGGAATTTGGACTTTAACATTGTTCCTTCTGTAATTCACCAAGCGAGTATAAATAAAGTTTTCATCCATGGGCGTTTATGACAGTCTGCTGAAAAAAGAAGCTAAATTATCCCTTATAGGCCTGGGATATGTTGGACTTCCAATTGCTTTGGCATTTGCCGGAAAAATATCCGTAATTGGTTTTGATATCAATGCAAAGCGGGTTGATTTAATGAAACAAGGCATTGATCCCAGCAATGAACTTGAGAAAGATGCTTTTGAGAACACCTCCATTCAATTCACAGCCAATCCGGATGATCTCAGGGATGCCAGTTTTCATATCGTTGCTGTTCCCACCCCCATTGACAGGCACAATCTTCCTGACCTGGCTCCCCTTTTGTCAGCTACCCGCATTGTGGGATCGGTTCTGAAAAAAGGAGATTATGTTGTATACGAATCTACCGTTTACCCGGGAACAACGGATGAAGAATGCAGGACGATCCTGGAGGAATTATCCGGCCTTACCTGTGGAAAGGATTTTAAACTGGGCTATTCGCCCGAAAGAATCAATCCGGGAGATAAGGAACATACGATCACAACAATTACAAAAATCGTATCGGCATGTGATGACGAAGCTCTCCAGGAAATTGCCAGTGTTTATAAACTCGTTGTTAAAGCAGGGGTATTCCTGGCTACTTCCATTAAGGTGGCGGAAGCCGCCAAAATTATTGAAAACACGCAGCGCGATGTCAATATTGCCCTGATGAATGAGCTGTCGATGATCTTCAATAAAATGGGGATCAATACCTATGAGGTTTTGGAAGCTGCCGGTACCAAATGGAACTTTTTACGATTTTTCCCGGGCCTTGTAGGAGGGCACTGTATTGGTGTTGATCCCTACTACCTCACCTATAAGGCTGCCGAACTGGGGCATATTGCTCAGGTCATCACCTCCGGCCGTGCTGTGAACGATGGCATGGGAAAATACATTGCCACGGAGGTTGTAAAAAAAATAATCCGGGCTGGAAAAAACGTGCTCAATTCAAGGGTACTTATAATGGGAGCTACTTTCAAGGAAAATGTAAGCGATATTCGCAATTCCAAGGTTGCCGACGTATTGCATGAACTGAAATCCTACGGAGTCCGCGTTGAAGTGGTGGATCCGTATGCCTCGGGGGTGGAGTTTAAAAAAGAATATGGTTTTGACATTGCTCCGGAAGCGGGAAATAATTACGATGCCGTTATCGTGGCAGTTGCCCATAATGATTATACCAGGCTTACGGATGATTATTTCAAATCGATTTCCGCTGCCGATGGTATATTCATGGACATAAAAGGAATTTTTAGAAAGAAAATAAATTCGCTAACCTATATGAGCCTTTAATCAGATGTTTGTGTAATTATTTGCCTTCAATTATTTCAAATGCCTTCCGATTGGCATAAAAGTCCTAATTTAGGACATCACTAACAGAGCGTTAAGAAAAATGGATAATCAGAAGAAATTTGCGATCATTGGTGTCGGCGGATATATTGCTGTCCGGCACCTTAAAGCAATTAAGGATACCGGAAATGTGTTACTCGCTTCTCTCGATCCCTCCGACAGCGTTGGCGTTATTGACAGTTATTTTCCGGAGAGTCATTTTTTTGTGGAATTTGAACGGTTCGACCGTCATGTGGATAAACTGCGCCGGTCAGGTGTACAGGTAAATTACGTCAGTATTTGCTCGCCCAATTATTTGCATGATTCTCACATTCGTTTCGCTTTACGATCGGGAGCAAGCGCCATTTGCGAAAAGCCGCTTGTGCTGAACCCATGGAATATCGAAGCTCTTACCGAAATTGAAAAAGAATACAACCGGAAAATTTATAATATCCTGCAACTGCGCCTTCATCCCGTACTGATCGATCTTAAAAACAGGATAGACAATAGCCGTCATGCGGTCAAACACGACCTTGACCTTACCTATATCACCAGCCGCGGCAACTGGTACTATACTTCCTGGAAAGGGGATATCCATAAATCAGGGGGTATAGCCACCAATATTGGCGTGCACTTTTTTGACATGCTTACCTGGATATTTGGCAGGGTTCAGCATATGGTGGTGCATTTGCTCACCCCGGATAAGGCCTCAGGATATCTTGAACTCGAAAACGCCCGCGTGAGATGGTATCTAAGCCTTGATCACAAGGATCTGCCCGACCAGGTGAAGGAAAAAGGCATGCGCACATACCGGTCCATTGTAATGGATAAAACTGAAATAGAATTCAGCGAAGGTTTCACTGACCTGCATACCAAAAGCTACCAGGAAATTCTGGCCGGCCGGGGTTTTGGACTTTCCGAAGCACAACAATCCATTGAGACCGTTTACCAGATAAGGAACGCAACACCTGTAGGTATCCAGGGAGATTGCCATGAATTATGCAGAAAAGTACTTAAAATCTAATTCGACTAAATCTCATGCAAAAACAAAAAATTGCTCTGATTACAGGTATAACAGGCCAGGATGGGGCCTATCTGGCTGAATATTTGCTTAAAAAGGGATACATCGTTCACGGTACCAAAAGGAGAAGTTCCATGTTCAATACAGAACGTATTGATCATCTTTATCTTGACCCTCACGTTGAAAACCGTAATTTTGAACTTCATTACAGCGACCTTACCGATTCTACCAACCTGATCCGGATCATACAGGAAACTCAACCCGATGAAGTGTATAACCTGGCTGCCATGAGTCATGTGAAGGTCAGTTTTGACACTCCGGAGTATACGGCAAATGCTGATGGTATTGGAACCCTCCGCATCCTTGAAGCCATCCGGATATTGAAACTTACGGAAAAAACAAGGTTCTACCAGGCCTCCACCAGCGAACTATATGGACTGGTACAGGAAATTCCCCAATCGGAAAAAACTCCTTTTTATCCCAGAAGCCCTTATGCAGTGGCGAAATTGTATGCTTACTGGATTACTGTTAATTACCGGGAAGCCTATAACATGTTCGCCTGCAACGGCATACTTTTTAATCACGAATCGCCCATCCGCGGTGAAACTTTTGTTACCCGCAAGATTACACGCGCGGTTTCCCGAATTGCGCTGGGATTACAGGATAAATTATACCTGGGAAATCTTTCCTCGAAACGCGACTGGGGTCATGCAAAGGACTATATCCGTGCAATGCATCTCATTCTGCAGCAGGACCAGCCCGAGGATTTCGTAATTGCTACAGGAATAACAACCGAAATCAGGGATTTTGTGAGAATGGCATTTGAAGAAGTGGGAATTGAACTTACCTTTACGGGGTCAGGGATTGACGAAAAAGCCTTTGTAAAAAAATGTCATGATCCAAGATACCAGGTTGATAAGGGAAAAGAAATACTGGCTATTGACACCCGCTATTTTCGTCCCACGGAAGTTGAATTGCTGATCGGTGACCCAACCAAAGCGAAAACGAAACTTAATTGGGAACCCGAATACGATTTGAAAGCGTTGGTTAAGGATATGATCGAAAGCGATATCAAACTTATGCACAAAGAAGTGTACCTCAAAAAAGGAGGATATCAGACCTTAAACTATTTTGAATAATTCTGGATACAATGAAAAAGGATAGTAAAATATATCTTGCTGGCCATACGGGACTGGTGGGCAGTGCCCTTTACAGGAATCTTACAAAAAAAGGTTACCAAAATATCCTTACCCGGCATTACACTGAATTGGATTTAATGGACCAGCATGCCACCCAGGAATTTTTCAAAGACGAAAAGCCCGAATATGTTTTGCTCGCCGCTGCCAAGGTAGGGGGTATCGTGGCCAATAACATTTACAGGGGGCAGTTTATTTATGAAAACATCATGATTCAGAGCAATGTGATTCATGCCTGTTATCTGAATGGTGTAAAAAAATTACTCTTTCTGGGCAGTTCCTGCATTTATCCGAAAATGGCGCCACAACCCCTTAAAGAAAAATACCTTCTCACCGATGTGCTCGAATATACAAATGAGCCGTATGCTATCGCAAAAATAGCCGGTATTAAAATGTGCGAAAGCTATAATATCCAGTATGGTACAAATTTTATTTCGGTAATGCCCACGAATTTGTTCGGGTCAAATGATAATTATGATCTTGAAAAGTCCCATGTATTGCCGGCTATCATCCGCAAAATGCACCTTGCCAAATGCCTGATTGAAAATAACTGGGATGCTGTTTTCAAGGACTTTAATAAAAATCCTGTCGAAGGAGTGGATGGGAAGGCTACCAAAATTGAAATCGGGGAAAAACTGGAAAAATATGGCATTTTCCGGCATAATTCATCCGAAACGCCTGTTACTGTAAAATTATGGGGTTCAGGAGCTCCGCGCCGGGAGTTTCTGCATGCCGACGATATGGCCGATGCATGTGTTTATGTGATGGAAAATATTGATTTTAAAGATCTCGTTAAAGATAAATACGCGGATAAGATCACTTCCCGTGAATCCACCGTTGAAATTCGGAATACGCATATCAATATTGGAACCGGAAAGGATATTACAATCAATGAGCTCGCCATGATTGTCAAGGAAATCGTTGGATTTGACGGCCTCATCGAATGGGATACCTCCAAACCCGACGGTACTTTCCAGAAACTCCTCAGCGTGAAAAAAATACACGACCTGGGATGGGAAGAGAAAATCAGCCTTGAACAGGGAATTAAAATGGTATACGAAGAATACTTGTCTTAATAATCAATGCTAAAATATACCCGTTGTCTGTATTTAAAACCATAATAATATTTTTAGCTGGCGTTGCACTGCTTATGATGAGTTCGTGTACATCCCACCGTCAGCTTGTTTACCTGAAGGACGTGGATTCATCCTCCGGAGCAGGAAGCTTTTATCCCAAAAGCCGTCCGGAATACCAGATCCAGACAAGAGATGTCTTATACGTGAAAATTTTTACGTTGAATGAGGAATTGAGCAACCTGATCAACCAGACTACCGGTGCCAATCAGCAAAACCTCTACCAGAACGAGACAAGTTTATTTATTAACGGCTATGTGGTGAGTGATTCCGGGAATATTGAACTTCCCATACTGGGCAAAATTACGGTGGCCGGAAAAACACTGGACGAGGCCCTGGCTGGCATAAGGGAGCGCACAACCAAATATTTGAAAGACGCCACGGTTACCGTAAAACTTATTTCTTTCAAGGTATCGGTCATTGGCGAAGTGAACCGTCCCGGCACGTATTATAATTATAACAGTCAGCTTACAGTTCTTGAAGCAATCAGTATGGCAGGGGACATCACCGATTATGGAAACCGCCACATGATTCATGTTCTCAGGCCCGGATCGACCGGAACCACCTCGTTTCAGCTTGATCTCACAAACCGGAAAATTTTAACCACCGATGGATTCTTTCTCCTTCCCAACGACGTCATATATGTGGAGCCTATCAAAAGCAAAACATTCCGTATAAATATTCCCACCCTGTCACTCTTCCTTACAGGGGTATCAACACTGATCCTGGTGTTGAATTATGTCAATAACAATTAATCCCCGTTCGGATTACCGGCTTCTGAATTTCCTGAAGATAATATTGAATACGGCTTTCCAGAAATATACCCAGTCGGTTCGGAAGGGATGCTTTGCATATGCTTGCAGGTAACGCAGCTCCGATGAAACAATTTCTTCAAGCGTTCGGGGATTATCCACATAAAAAGGAGGAATTAATCCGGGTTTATTGTTTATCCTTAATTTTTGAAGTTCGATAGTATACAGTTTGAAATATTGCCTGCTAAGGGGACGCACGCCGAACAATTTCAGATCACCGGCAAACAGGTTCATCAGCATGGGCAATTCATCCAGCCAGAATTTACGCATAATGCGGCCGATTGTGGTAACCCTGAAATCATCCTTGAACTTTCCGCCTTCCTGCAACCCCCCCTTCACATATACATAATCCTGCAGGTATTCAGCAAAGGGATGCATGGTGCGCATTTTAAAGACCTTAATTGTTTTCCCGCCCTTCCCAATGCGTTCAAGACCGATCAGCGGGCCATAACTCGGATTCTGGGGGAAAAGCGGCTCCTTTACTTTAATACTTACGAAATACAGGACTTTATCGATAATCACCTCATCCAGAATTTCAAATCCACAGGAATATAACCGGCCAAATGTTTCTGCCTTCGATAAAACCCTGTTTTCACCCCGGGTAAGGATGAAATACAATTTTTTGGTAAGCAGGAACTTTGGAAATACTCTTTTAATAACAAAATCGGCACTATAATATAAATAATTCAAGCCTGGCGGAAACTTCGCAAGGATCCGCTTTTTACGCATGATGGTAGTTTCGAAAAAATCGATAAATATACCGCCAATGGGCAATTTGGCATTGACCGACTCAAAATATTTGTTTATATACCTGAAATCATTTACACGCCTGATATTGATTATGCATTCAAAGGAATGCCTGATCTGTGCATCGATATTAAAACGGGTAGTTGTTGCTATTACAAGTGTATTTGGCGAATCTACGGATGCATAATTGGCAATATATTGAAATGCCTCCTCCCCGATTTCATTTCTCAGGTACTCTTCCCGCTGCTTGAAGTCATACTTAACCTGTAACCGCTTTTTATGTACCAGGTACGATTCCTCTTTTGGTATTACCCGGCTGAGTCCTTCCCTATGAAGAATTTCGCCGTTTTCATATTTCACCCGTGTGCTGCTGACCAGGTAAAACAATGCCCCCAATGTCAATTCAACCACCGTGGCCGCTCCTACGGTTCCCAAAACGATAAACCGTGAATAATTGAAAGATTGAAAAATGTACATCAAACTGGTTATGAAAAAAAAGATAATCAGATTGATGAGAAGTATTCTTTTCAGACCGGCTACCCAAAGCACACCGACAAGAAGGCGGTATTTTTCAAAAATCACGGAAACACTGACCCAGATCAATAAAAAGAACAGAAAAGATCTTGAATAGTCTACAAAATAAGTAGTACCTGGACCGGGTTTTAACCAAACACAAAAGACGAATGAAGCTAAAACGACCAACAAATCAAGGATAAAACTTGTGAAAGATTTCATTTGCATAATTTCAACGTATTCCTGGCTATGGATAACTTTTAACCCCTGCATGAAAAAGGAAATCGATTCTCTTTTTTGAGGTCAAATTATTATGCAATGATAAATATATTCGGCTGAAAGTAAAACTTAAAAAAAAGCCCTCATTGCGTAAGAGGGAATTTGCCAATAACGGGTTTACCAATTGTGATTAAGCTTCGGCAATGAAAGGCTTTTTTTGTGAGGTTGATTCAGAGCATATTAAATTTCCGGACTAATTACACGTGTCATTTGGAGCACCCGGGGTACCAAGATCACCTGTATCATAGGCTGAAGAAGAAACACACCAGGATGCGCCCAGGGGTTCTTCGCGGGCATTCAGGGATCCCGGTCCAAGACAAATGGAAGCTCCGGCAGCAGAAGGAAAACCTTCGCCGCCATAATTTACAGAACAAATTTCCGCTCCATCGGTGCCATCCGTCCCATAATTGGAAACAGAAAGAGTCGCCCCTGTATTGTTCAGGGTAATACTCGTACCATACACGTACTTATTTCCCGGCACGGCACTTTCATTACGGGCCAATACCTGGTACCCGTGGGAGGCAAGTATTATGGCTTCAGAAATAATATGGCTGTCGGTTCCGTTTTTTGAAATGACAAGATGTTCCAGATTCAAAGGATGACCTGTATTATTGTAGATTTCAAACCATTCTCCATATGTGTCGGTGAGAGCTGACGGATCAAACATGATTTCAGTGATCAGCAGATCGCCGCTGTTTACGGTTCCGGCCGGATTGAACGGTTCATCCGATATATTGACAATTTCCACAGGAAGCGCAGTGTCAGCCGGATTAATTACGATCATTGACGTTCCATCGCTGCCGGAAGCGTCTACATGTATCTCGTATTTTCTTTTGGGCTGCGGATTAAGTATACTTCCGTGAAGTGTTTTCGTTTCCGATGTGCCATCTGTTTTCTGACGGGTTAAAAGAGCCTCGATCGTCAGGTCGAGCGGCTGAAAATACCCAAGCCGTTTTTCTGTTTGGCCAAATACAAGCGACCCTGCTGATGAGGAAACAGTGGTGCTGAAATTGCTGAAATTCTCCAGGACCTGATCGCTGTAAATAACGGCAATTACGGTGTTTGATAACTCGCAATTTACCACAACCGATTGCATTCCACCCGGTGTTATTGTAAAGGTATCCGATCTGCCAAAATAATATGGATTGTCAAACGCCGCGGGCAGATTATTTTCAGAGGATGCTGTAACATAATAGCTTCCCGTTTCCAGCGTAATCTCGGAAGGCAATTCGGATGCCTTATCAAAGGCAAGGACTTCCTCATTGCCCGATTTGTAAATGACCACTTTGAAATCTTCCGCACCGGAGGTGGATTTCAGAGTTTCCTTTACCGCTTCTACTGAAATATACAAGCCAACTTTTATTTTCAGGGTACCGGAAGGTTTATCTCTGACCAGTTCGTCCTTATGGCATGAAATAGCAAGGAAGGCAAGCATGCAGGCTAATACATAACATTTCATAACAGGGTTGTTGAAGGTTTAACGCATGAATAACTCTCATGTATTAATTCCCAGAAAGGACAAAAAGTAACCCTTGCACAAAAAATTATTTTCAGAAAGCAGAACTTTCTTCTTTCTCCGCCAGGAAATAACGGATGGAAGCGGAAAGGCTATTTCTTACAGGAGTAAAATCAGGCGATAAAGCGGCTGATATTTTACGATTCGAATAGGATACAGACGATGTTGAACTTCTCATCGACTGGCGGGTGATCCTGGGCCGGCTCCGCGAAAACACCGAACGTATTTTTTCAAGCTGGCAGGCAATTTTCATTTTCACAGGCGTAAGCGGATATTCCGGTAACGGCTTTTTCATTGCCACCGCCAGGTAATCTATGACCTCCTTGTGCGCCAGGTTCTCAGCACTGAGAATAAACCGCTCCCCGGTTATTTCGCTTTCCGCAAGGTGGACCATAATCCGCACAACATCATGAACATCAATGTATCCGCTTCTTCCGGTCGGATAATATTTCAGGCCCTCGTAAACCTGTTTGAAAATACCTTTCCATGATCCGTACCAAATTCCAGGGCCGATGATAATTGAGGGGTTAACAATTATCGCATGCAATCCTTCATTTATTCCTCTCCATACCTCCATTTCACCCCGGAACTTGCTGTAAGAATAAGGGGAAGGAGATGCGTTTTGACTCCAAAGACTGTTTTCATCCACGGGTTCTCCATCCTGCATATTGCCAAGAGCGGCAATGGAACTTACATGGCAAAGCCGCTCCACATGATGCTCAAGGCATGCATTGACCAAATTGGCTGTACCCTGCACATTGATTCTAAATAATTCCTGCCTGTCCTCTTTATGGAAAGAAACCAGCCCGGCTGTGTTATAGACGTGTGTTACCCCTGCTAAATTCTCAGATAGCGTATAATAATCGAGCATGTCTCCTTTTACCCATTCGATTGTTTCCAGGAGTCGATCCGTGACTTCAGGATAAAACTTTCGGAATTTCAGAAAATGATCCAGTTTCTCCTTGTCGCGATACAGAGCCCTTACCGGCTTGCCAGTCTGCACCAGCCTGAACAGCAAATGAGATCCAAGATATCCGGTACCTCCGGCAACAAAAATCATCTATTACTTCTTTAGGTTATCAGAGGGTAAATCTTTAATCAGGCCTGAGAACAACCGGCACAGATCAATTTCGGCCTTTGCGGCTGTTTTCAGAATATCTTCCATATTCGCAGGAACCAGGTTATCCGGATCACATTCATCCGTAAGTACAGAAATTGCAGCACAAGGCAACGACATATGGTTTGCCACAATCACCTCCGGGACTGTTGACATGCCAACAGCGTCAGCGAAATTGCGGAACATCCTGTATTCCGCACGGGTTTCCAGATTCGGCCCGGGAACAGCTATATAAACGCCCTTTTGGAGGATAATCCTTTCCTTCTTGGCGATCCGTTGAAGAAGGGTATTGAGTTCATCTGAATAAGGATGGCTCATATCCGGGAAACGGGGGCCAAACTGATCGTTATTCTTTCCTCTCAATGGATTATCCGGCAGCATATTTATGTGGTCATCGATCAGCATCAGGCTTCCCTTTTTAAACTTTGGATTCAGTGCCCCTGCAGCATTTGAGAGAAGAAGATAACGAATTCCAAGGAGCTTCATGATCCGTATTGGGAAAGTAATCTGCTGCAATGAATACCCTTCATAAAAATGGAACCTGCCCTGCATGGCCAGGACGAGCCTTCCCTGAAGCCTTCCGTAAATGAGTTTTCCGGTGTGTGACTCTGCTGTTGCAAGGGGAAAATTCGGTATGTCGCGGTAATCAAGGGAAACTATGACCTCAATATCATAGCCCATTCTGCTAAGACCTGTTCCCAGCACGATTCCAATCTCAGGATTCAGAATACCGGACAGATTTAGAAATGTTATGGTCTGATTTACTGCTTCAAGCATAGTTTGCGGATTATTCTGCCGATGGAAATTCTACCGCTCAATCTCCATAAGAACATCGTCTTTGGTTACTGAATCCCCCGCCTTTACGCTGATCTTTTTGATTTTTCCCGAAACCTGCGCAATGATCTCATTCTGCATTTTCATGGCTTCCAAAATGAGAATGGCTTCGCCCTCCTTAACCTGTGAAGATTCTTCCACCAACAGCTCAATGACCTTGCCTGGCATGGGGGCCGTCACTATTTCGATCTTATTGTGCTGTTTGTATTTCTCAAGGTATTTTCTACGTCTGTAGGATATAGGGGATTCAATGGTAAACGAATAACTGACCCCATTCAGCAAAACGGTGTATTTATTCTGGCTTTTGTCCGTGATTTCGGCCAGGTATTTCTTGTTGTTAAATTCAATAAACGTAAATCCCTCTTCGTTTTCAAATATCTTAATCTCTCTTTTGTGGCCGTTAATTCTTAGCTCCTCGCTGAAAGGGTCCCTTACTACATATTTATTATCACCCGGGGTAACGGCGATATATTCATGCTCGTGATCTTTCCTCTTTCTGATTAATTTCATGTTGGTTCCTTATAAAGATTTCAATCGCTTATTCAGTACCCAGGGACTGATGTTTTTACCCCGTTCAAAATCGGGCTTGGTTGTTCGGTTGGTTTCGAGCTCTGCGGCAAAATCGAATGCAGCCACATAGGCGGCTAGCATTTCGTCTTCCTCGTCATTATAATACAGCTTTGTCATTTCTTTTTCGATAAATGACGTATTGAAATCGCCTTTTCTGAATTTTTTATGGTTAAGTACTGCCTGGCAAAAAGGAATTGTCGTTTTAATTCCCCTGATCCAGAACTTCCTTAATGCAGCCGACATAGCCGTGATCGCTTTTTCCCGGGTCTCTCCATGCACAATAAGTTTAGCTACCATGGAATCGAAATAGGGAGTGACAACGGAATAATCCGTTACACCACTGTCCACCCTTATATTTTTCCCGCGGGGAATTGAAATCTTTTCGATAATTCCCAGGTTAGGTGAAAAACCGGCCTGTACATCCTCTGCATTTATTCTGCATTCAATTGCCCAGCCGGAAAGTTTTATTTCATTCTGGGAATAGGGAAGTTTTTCCCCTTCTGCTATCTTTATTTGTAATTCAATAAGATCAATTCCGGATACCATTTCTGTAACGGGATGCTCTACCTGAATACGGGTATTCATTTCCATAAAGAAGTAATTCCGGTCATCATCGAGCAAAAATTCAACGGTTCCTGCAGAATAGTAATTCACTGATTTAGCAACCAGTATCGCAGCCTCTCCCATTTCCTTCCTCAATTTTTCATCAAGGGCAACGGAGGGGGATTCTTCAATGAGTTTCTGATGCTTGCGCTGAATCGAGCATTCCCTTTCCCCAATATAGATGTAATTGCCATGCCTGTCGCCAACGATCTGGAATTCGATATGACGGGGATTTCTTACATATTTTTCAATAAAAACGGAAGGATCGTTGAACGCCTTTTCAGCCTCACCGGTAGCCATCTTAAACATTTTTTCAAGGTATGAGGCTTTTTCAACAATCCTCATCCCCCTGCCACCCCCGCCGGCTGCAGCTTTTAAAATAACCGGATACCCGATGATGGAGGCAATGTCGGCAGCCTCCTTGATATCCTTCACATTTCCCTGGCTACCCTGAAGCAGGGGCACCTTATATTTCTGGGCAATTTGTTTTGCTATTGTCTTGTTCCCCATCTTATAAATAGCGGAAGCGGAGGGACCAATAAAAATGATGTTTTCTTCTTCACACCGCCTGGCGAAATAGGGATTTTCAGCCAGGAAGCCATATCCGGGATGGATGGCTTCAATTTTATTCAATCGGGCGACCTCAATAATTCGTTCAACATCGAGAAATTCAGGGATTTCATCCACCAGTTCAGCAAAATCAATGACATCGTCTACCAATCTCAGATATAAAGCATTTGGCTCCTTTGAAGTTTTAATGCCATAGGTCTTAATTCCCATTTTCTTTGCCGTTTCATTAATACGGACGGCGATTTCTCCCCTGTTGGCAATAAGCAGACTTTTAATTTTCATTCGGAAAAATTTTAAATGAAGCCGCTGCATTCCTATCAATGGCTGCAAAATTAGTAAGCCGGCACTGTAAAAGAACGATAACTTTTAATGTGGCTTCAATTCCAGTTTAACGCTGGTAAAGATAAATTAAGTTAACGAAAGCGCAATTATTTCTCCGCTATTCGATTCTTTCAAGAAAACCCGCCGCTTATAGGGGTATATTTCCATGCTTGCGCGATGGAACGCTGACATGCTTATTTTCAAGCGCCTCAAAGGCAGCGATCAGCTTTTTCCGGGTAATGGCCGGATCGATGACTTCATCTATATAGCCCTTATCATCAGCCACATATGGATTTGCAATTTCATCCCTGTAGCGTACTGTAAGTTCTTTCTTCAGCTTGGCAGGGTCACCTGACTCAAGCAATTCTTTGCGATAAAGAATCGATACTGCCCCTTCCGGTCCCATAACCGCAATTTCCGCACACGGCCAGGCAAAATTGAAATCGCCTCCCAGGCCCTTGCTGTTCATTACACAGTATGCTCCCCCGTAAGATTTTCTCAGGATAACAGTGATCTTAGGCACGGTGGCATCGGCATAGGCATACAATAGTTTGGCTCCATGGCGGATAATTCCATTATGCTCCTGGTCAATTCCGGGTAAAAATCCGGGCACATCTTCCAATGTAAGAAGGGGTATATTAAAGGAATCGCAAAACCGAATAAATCGGGCTCCTTTTATGGATGAATTAATATCAAGTACTCCGGCCAGCACTTTTGGCTGGTTGGCCAGAATTCCGATTGTTTTCCCGCAAAGCCGGCCAAAACCAACCACCAGGTTTTGTGCAAAGTTCTCAGCGACCTCAAAAAAGCTGCTCCGGTCGAGAAGAAGGCTGATGATATCCTTAATGTCATACGGCTTGTTCGGATCATCGGGTATGATTTCAAGTATGCGATCGTCAACATGCAGATCTGTATCGCAATGTTCTATGTATGGCGGATTTTCGAGATTGTTGGATGGAAGATAGGATAAAAGCTTTTGAACCCCGCGCAGCGTATTTTCCTCATCTTCATACATAAAATGAGCAACTCCGCTTTTTCTGACATGCACATTGGCGCCACCAAGATCATCAAAGGAAACATCCTGATTCAATACCTCCTTTACTACGTTCGGTCCTGTAACAAACATATAACTGGTTTTGTTTGTCATAAAGACAAAATCGGTAATGGAAGGGGAATAAACGGCACCTCCCGCAGCAGGACCCATGATAACACTTATCTGGGGAATCACTCCGGAGGAACCCACATTCCGGTTGAAAATGGAGGCATATCCGGCCAGACTGGCTATGCCTTCCTGTATTCTGGCCCCTCCTGAATCAATCAGCCCAATGATGGGTGCTCCCATCTTGAGGGCCATATCCTGAATTTTTACAATTTTAGTTGCATGAACAGAACCCAGTGAACCGCCCATAACAGTGAAATCCTGGGCAAAAGCAAAAGCCATGCGCCCGCTTATCTTTCCAAAGCCGGTAATTACACCATCGCCGTATGTACTGACTTTTTTCCCAAAATCGCCGCCGGAAACCGCCGGTAACGAAAAGGCATCGATTTCTTCAAAGGTTTCAGGATCAAATAACATATCTATCCTTTCCCTGGCAGTCATTTTTCCCTTGGAATGCTGCTTTTCCTTTATTGAATCATCCTGCTGCTCTTCGTAAATCCGGTTTCTTTCGATAAACCGTGTATAAAGCTTCCCTTTTACATCCATGCAAGGTGTGTTTAATGATTCTCATCTGTGATTGACAGCCCGTTCAATAATGAACTCCCATCAACGCAAGGTTGTCAAAATAGCAATCAAACGAGCAAAGTTAACAATAATTAAATAATATAATCAATAACTCTTCCCCCTGCATTTCATTGGATAACATGCAATACTTCACCGATGGCCTGACGGAACGTTTCCTTAGGCAAGGCCCCCGTAGCCATTTGCGGCTGTTCGTTTACCGGAACAAACAACAAACTGGGAATACTGCGTACGCCAAACAAAGCAGATAACTCCTGCTCTTCCTCTGTGTCAATTTTATATATCTCAAGCTTGTCACCGTATTCATCCTTCAACTCCTCAAGTATAGGGGCAACCATCTTGCAAGGACCACACCAGTCGGCATAAAAATCAATTATAGCCGGTTTCGTACCCTCGTATTTCCACACTTTGTTGGTCTCAAAATTGAAAACCTTCTCTTTGAAAGTTTCCTTGGTTAAATGCTCTAATTTCATTGAATATCATTTTTGTTTATGTCCCCCTGACACAATTACCATACCATCCTATTTATATATATGCACTATTGACTATGTGCCCGGAATCTGTGCGGTAGGCTGTCATCCTGTCAGTATCATTTTCAGGAACGGACAATTCATAAACAAGGCCGGACCGTTTATGTTTCTTATCCGGCTTAGTTTTATTTTCTTTGTACTTTACATCCCTATACAGCATAACCATGAAACCTGAAAAAATACCAGCCGGTATCTTTATGCAAATTGTCCGGCACACACCGCTTGTATCAATCGACTTGTTGTTTCATAACGAAAACAATGAAATATTACTTGGCTGGCGGAACAACGCTCCGGCAAAAGATTGCTGGTTTGTACCGGGTGGCAGAATTTATAAAGATGAAAAGCTGCAGGATGCTTTCTCGAGGATCGTATCATCGGAAACAGGACTGTTCCTGGATATGGACCGGGCTGAATTCCGTGGAATTTATGAACATATCTATCCTGATCAGAATTTCAGGGATGAAGCCGGTTTTGGAACGCATTACATTGTTCTGGCTTTTGACATACACCTGCACGGAGAATTACCTGCACTTCCTCACGACCAGCACAGTGATTATAAATGGCAGTCCATTTCAGAAACAATGGATGATGTACTTGTACATCAGAATACAAAAAACTATTTTAATGGAACCCGGCTAATTCGCTAGCTCGGCATATTTATGAAAAATGAAATTGAAACCGGGGAGAAGCTCCTGGTAAATTTCTCCCGATTCAAGCATTTCTTCATCCCCTTCTTCATACATCCATTTGATATTGATTGTCTTAATATGCGGATTTTTGTCAATCATCTTGAATAAATCCAACAATTGCTTGGAGACGCTTGTATTAAAATAATCAAGATTGATCTCAACATTTGCCTTTTCTCCGTCAAATGCGCTAATCCATTCAAACAAAGGAAGGAAAAACCGGACTGCGTCTTCAGGCAATGCTCTCCCGGTAATTTTCAGTTCGCCTGAGGACATAAAGCAGATTTCCGGAAGGGAATCAGTTCTCTGGAGTATCAAATCGTTCATGGTTGGGTGGCTAAAAAATCGGACATATAAAAAATTACATGAATGTACAGAAAAACTCTATAAACCTGTTTAAAACCGGATAAATTTTGATAAATCACTAATTTTACCGGACGGGCCCGTTTCAAATTCTTTTCATACACAACAAAAAAAGAGGTCTTACCGTATATATGTGAAATGTAGCGAGTATGAAAAATTTTATTGTTCCGGTTGATTTTTCAGTGGAATCCCTGAATGGTTTGAAAATGGCACTTTTGTTCTCAAAGAAAACAAAAGTTGATATACAGATGATCTATGTACTGCCCAAGTCAACTGATGCCGATCCGGTTGCCATGGAAGCGGAAAGGCAAACTGCAGAGGCACGGTTTAAAGAAATTGTGCAGGAATTTGCGCCACAGGTTGATAATGATTCAAGTCTGAATTACCATATTAAAACAGGCCGGATATACCAGGAAGTGGTCAGCCAGGCAGAGAGCATGCCCGATTCCATCATTACGGCTTCTACGCACGGCGCTTCCGGTTTCCAGGAATTATTCATCGGCAGCAATGCTTTCCGTATCATTTCAGCTACTGAAAAACCGGTAATTACTCTAAGAAAGAACAGCTGTCCCGACACGATTGGCCGTATTGTCCTGCCCATCGATCTGTCCGTGGATTCCCGGCAAAAAGTTCCTTTTACCCTTGAACTGGCAAAGCTTTTCGGGGCTGAAATACATGTTGTGGGAATACATACGATGAGAGGGCTTGGAAATAAGCGCAGGATACGGTCCTATATCAGTCAGGTCGCCTCCTATATTGAGGATAAGGTTCAGTGTGAAACGAATGAGGTTTTCGGCGATAATGTGGTTGAACTGATCAACAACTACTCACAGGCTATTAAGGCTGATCTCATCTCCATTACAACGGAAAGACCTTCCGGGATAAGTCTCATCATTGGAAATACAGTACACCAGATATTAAATAAGGCCGAAATACCGGTATTATGCCTTACACCTAAAAATATCAGAAAATCAGGAAGTTTTGCCACTACCGGCGGTTAAACTGCAGCCATTTTCTTAATTTTCCCGAAAACCTACGCGACACAGGTGCTTCCTCGTCGTAATAGCCGTGTTCATATCCGTAGCCATATCCGTAGCCATAGCCATAGCCATAGCCATACCGGTATGAGTACCCGTAATATCCCTTTGAATGAACATCATTTACGAGCAGTGCCATATTCTTGAGCCCTCTTTTTGTATACAATTCTTCCACCAGCTGCAGGACCTGCTTACTTGAATATCCATGGCGGATGACAAAAACATGAATATCCACCATGTCCTTCAGCAACAAAGCATCGGTAACAATTGCAATGGGAGGTGTATCGATAATCAGATAGTCATAAACCTGCCTTAACTGCTGGATAAACTCAACCATTTTTCCCGATTCGATCAGTTCTGCCGGATTCGGGGGCACCGGGCCGCTGACTGCAACAGAAAGATTTTCAATATTGGTTGAATGAATAACTTTTTCAAGCGGCGAAATTCCGGCCAGGTAAGAGCTGATCCCGACTGAATTATCAATCCTGAAGAGCTTATGGATCTTCGGTTTTCGAAGATCCAGACTTACAAGAAGTGTTTTTTTACCTGCCATGGCCAATATGGCCGCCAGGTTAGCTGAACAGAATGTTTTTCCTTCCCCGCTTATCGTTGAGGAAATAGAAATGATTTTATGCGTTTCATTTTTCAGCAAATACTGAAGATTTGCCCTCAGCGAACGGAAGGACTCAGCCAATGCTGATTTGGGATTTTCAAATACAGGAAGTTCGAACAGCTTTTCATTATGCCCCACTGAACCGAGGATCGGAACGGAGGTTAACTGCTCAATGTCTTTGCGGTCAACGATCTTGTTATTGAAATATTCGATCAGGATCAACAGCATAAGCGGAAGCAACCCGCCTAAAACCAGGGCCATCATGTAATTCATCGACGTCTTCGGCTTGATCATCAACGCATTCTCGGGCCGTGCAATGTCGAGCAAATGATGATCGGGCGTGTTGGATGCCTTCGTAATCCCGGCTTCGGCTCGCTTCTGCAACAGGAAGGTATAGATCTGATCATTGATATTGAATTCGCGCTGGATATTGATCAGCTGGCGTTCTGTAAAAGGCAGCTTCTGAATTTCCTGTTCAAGAAGGGAAATCCGCTTGGCCATACTGGATTCGGAAATCTCATTGGAGGCAATCAGGTTATTTACATTTTCAAGAATGTCAAGCCTTACATTCTCAAGCTGCGAATTGAGCATGCCCAGCCTGGGATTGCTTTCATTTGAACTGAACTGCAGGTTGCGCTTTTCCGTATTCAGCTCATTTACCTGAACGATCAGCGCGTTTAGCAGGGCATCCTGGATGCCCATTATCGAAGGTGCGATGATTTCGGTATTGTCTTTTTTCGCTTCTATATATTTTTTCAGGTAATCAAAATAACTGCTTTTAATGTCGATTTCCGCCTTTTCGGTATTCAGCGCTTCCATCTGCTGGAATAAGGCAGTTCCTTCCTGGCTGATGTTGATAATACGGTTTTCCGACCTGAAATTCTGCAGTCTTACTCCCGCCCTTTTCAGCGAATCGATAATTTCGTGCAGCTGATCATCAATAAACCGGATCGAATTGGAAGAAGTAATGTTCTTTTCATCGAGGTTGCTTTGGATATAAACTTCCGAAAGTTCATTAAGATAATCACAGATCTGTTCCTTATTGGGACCTGTAAGCGACAGGGTAAGGATCGAACCCTTTTCATCGTTCACCTCCACGTTAAGCCCGCTGCGGTACTGGTTCACCAGGCTGTTGATGTCATGCATCATGAAATAGTATTTCAGCGGAAAACCGGTCAGATTTTTCAGGCTTTCGGGATGCCTGGGCAACAACATGAAATTGAAGCTTTCGTGGTTGAATTTCTGGCCGAAATATAAAACCTCTGAAATATTGTATTTATCATCAATGGTAACCCGGTATGTAGAGGGAGAGAGAATTGTAATGTTAACCGGGTAGTTTAACTGGTTGGGCTTTGAGGTATCAGGGACAACATAAAAAGGCGAACTATTATAAAGCTTGGATTCGGCAATGCCCCTGCGACCGACAGCGGTATAGGAAATATTGAAATTGAGCTTCATTATGGCTGCGTGGGACATTTTATATGACTTGAGAACCGTTATCTCGTTTTGCACCACGGCCTTGGTACGGCGGTTGCGCATATTGGTCATATCTTCAATGATGCTTTCAACATCCCCCCGCTGCGAGTTTTCATTCGCAATGATCACTGAGCAATTGGCTCTGAAAATGTCTTCGGAATACCGGTTTACGAGATAAGCCACAGTAAGGGCCAGGAATACAGACAAAGCGAACCACCACCAATTATAGAGAATCCGATAGAGATACTTTTTAATGTCAATACTTTCCTCTTCCCTGTAAATTTCAGGATATTGATCCATTCGTTAATAGCTGAATATGATAACCGTAAAGATAACTAAATATTATCCTATATTTGTTTTCCAATCATTTTATGAATGAAAAAGCTTGTAGTACTAACCGGTTCAGGAATTAGTTCCGAAAGCGGGCTTAAAACTTTCAGAGACTCAGGAGGTCTGTGGGAAAATTACGATGTGATGGAGGTAGCCAGTCTTTCGGGTTGGGAAAAAAACAGGGATATTGTTCTCCAGTTTTATAACGAAAGGAGGGCCCAGCTGAAGGATGCCCTGCCCAATGAGGGCCATCTGGGACTGGTGCAGCTGGAGAAATATTTTGATGTGCACGTTATCACACAAAATGTGGATAACCTGCATGAGCGGGCCGGAAGTTCCAGGGTGCTCCATTTACACGGACTACTCACGCGGGCCAAAAGCACAGGCGATCCGTCGCTCACTTATGACATAGGCTATAAACCCATTCAATTCGGCGACATGTGTGAAAGGGGTTTTCAATTACGCCCGGATATTGTATGGTTTGGGGAGGAAGTTCCCGCTATAGAAGAAGCCGCAGCCCTTGTCGCATCCGCCGATATCTTTGTTGTTATCGGCACCTCCATGGTCGTGTATCCGGCTGCTGGACTCATTGATTACGTTTCCAAAAACATCCCTGTCTTTCTGATTGATCCCAACGAAGTTGCTGCACCAAGCTACAGGCATATTCTGTTTATTAAGGAAAAAGCGGGAAAAGGAGTGAAATTGCTTACAGCGAAATTAACGGCCGAGTACCTGTGAAAGGGGTAATTATGAAATCATTTTTCTTATTGCTGATGGGGATATTCGGCGGAATATACCTTGCAAATGCACAGGCTTTTCACGGGGGAGTCCTGGCTGGTTTTACCGCAACGCAGGTGGACGGGGATACTTATGGCGGATACAATAAGGCAGGATTTCAGGGCGGTGTGTTCGTAAATACCCTTTTATCCGATCTTTTTGGCGCACAGCTTGAAATAAAATATACCGGGAAAGGAGCAAGAAAACCCGTCACATCAACTGATCCCGAAGTTTATAATCTAACACTTCATTATGTTGATATGCCTGTGTCAGTAAACGCACGGGTAAAGCAGATCGGTTCGGTAGAAATGGGTTTAGTGCCTGGTTATCTTTTTGCGGTTAAGGGGGAGGACAGCGGAGGATCCTTTCCTTCAGCAGATTACCTGGTTACCTTCAAAAAATTTGACTTTTCCTTCATGATGGGTATTAATATAAAAGTGTTTGAAAAACTGAAGCTGAATCTTCGCTACACCTATTCACTCCTTTCCATTCGGTCTGAAGATTTTGAAAATGGGTATTATTCGTGGTTTGGCAATCTATTCGGCCCGAAAACCGGCCAGTATAACAATTGCCTGATGGCAGGGATATATTACCAGATAAAGTGAAATCAAGGCGAAGTTGTAACTTCTCTCGCAAGCCTTAACGAGTAAACTTCGCCTGCTCTGCACAGCCTGGGCAAAATCAGCGTCACCAGTCACCAGTCACCAGTCACCAGTCACTCGCTTCACCCGAAAAACAAATACGCAATAAATATGGCGGCAATCACCCCGGCCAGGTCCGCGACAAGTCCCGCAGTAACAGTATACCGTGTTTTGCTTATGTTAACGGCTCCGTAATAAACGGCAACCACATAAAAGGTTGTTTCGGTAGAACCCTGAAATATGCAGGCAAGCCTGCCGGCAAATGAATCGGCTCCAAAATGCTTCATGGTTTCCACCATCATCCCCCTTGCGCCTCCCCCGCTGAGCGGTTTCATCATGGCAACCGGCAGGGCATCCACAAATCGTGTATCCATTCCAAAAAACCCAAAAAATCCCCGCAGCCCGTGCATGAGGAAGTCAAAGGCGCCCGAGGCCCTGAATATGCCTACAGCCACCAGCATGGCTACAAGGTAGGGAATGATCTTTATGGCTATGTTAAATCCGTCTTTTGCCCCTTCAATAAAGGTTTCATACAGGTTAATTTTTTTACGTACCCCTAAAATGATAAAAAGTATAATGATCAGGAAAAGAATAAAATTGCCGGCAAAACCGGTGCGGGACGATACTTCCGCTTGTGTAAGCCGGCTCAGGTACCAGATAACGCCGCCGATAACCAGCGAAATCCCCCCCAGGTAAGCAAGAACTACCTTATTCAGAAGATTGATCTTTTGACGGATGGAAACAAAGATTAAACCACTCATTGTGGCAAAATAAGTGGCAAGGATGAGCGGAATGAATACGTCGGTGGCCACCTGTGCCCCATTGGCAGCGCGCAAAGCCAGTATGCTGATGGGAATGATTGTCATACCCGCCGTATTGAGCATCAGGAACATGATCTGTGCATTCGATGCCGTATCCTTGTTGGGATTAACTTCCTGCAATTCATTCATTGCCTTTAATCCCAGGGGAGTGGCGGCATTATCCAGTCCAAGCATGTTGGCCGACAAATTCATCACCATCGAACCCATGGCCGGATGGTCCTTCGGTATCCCGGGGAATATACGGCTGAATAATGGACTTACAAGCCGTGACAGGCCTTTGATAACACCCCCTTTTTCTCCAATCTTCATGATGCCCAGCCACAGTGTCATCACACCGATCAAATAAATTGAGATCTCCACACTCGTTTTCGCATTGTCGAAGGTGCTTTTCACAATGGCGGAAAACACATCCCTGTCGGCTAAAGTGAGTACGAACTGAAAATGGGTCAGGATAAAATCGCGGAAATAATAAGCCACCACGCGAAATATGGCAACTATAAATCCAAGGAGAAAAAATGCAATCCAGATATAATTCAGAACCATACGATTAATCCTTTTGCCTGTAATTATTATGTTTCTTCCGCAAGTGACATGTCAATCTGTTTGCGTGCCATGTTCACACGCGCAACCTCAATTCTTACCGGGTCGCCCATCTGGTATTTTCTACCGGTCCTTCTTCCCCGGATGCAATAATTATCTTCGTCGTATTCATAAAAATCGCCGGCCAGCCCGCGCAAAGGAATCATGCCCTCACATTTGTTTTCAATGATCTGAACAAAAATACCCCATTCGGTAACTCCGGAAACCACCCCGTCAAAGACCTGGCCTATTTTATCCTTCATGAATTCGGCTTGCTTGTATTTGACCGAGGCCCTTTCTGCTTCCATCGCAAGTACTTCCATCTTTGAAGACTGCCTGCACATTTTCTCAATCTCTTTTTGATTGCCGGATGGAGCGCCGGCCAGAAAGCCGGCCATCAGCCTGTGCACCAGCATATCGGGGTATCGCCGGATGGGAGATGTAAAATGGGTGTAATAGGCAAACGATAGTCCGTAATGTCCGATGTTGCTGGTTGAATAAATGGCTTTGGCCATGGCACGCAAGGCGAGACTTTCCACGATATCCTGTTCGCGGGTGCCCTTTACCTCATCGAGAAGTTTATTCAGTGATTTTGCTGTTTGTTTCCCCGACGAGAGGGAAAGCTTGTATCCAAACCGCTTGATGAAATGGGAGAATTTTTGCAACTTTTCATTATCCGGTTTGTCGTGAATACGATATACGAAAGTCCTTTTTTCTTTCGCATCTGCCACATGGCCTACCCGTTCAGCCACCTGTTTGTTGGCGAGCAGCATAAATTCCTCGATAAGTTCATTGGAAATATCATGTTCGCGGGCATATATTCTCACCGGGACGCCTTTCTCATCCACATCGATTTTTATTTCTTCCCGTTCAAAGGCTATGGAACCCGATTTAAACCGGTTATCACGAAGGATACGGCTGAGCTGATTTAATTTCAGGATCTCATTTTTCATATCTCCGTCGCCGGTGTCAATAACCATTTGTGCTTCCTGGTAAGAGAACCGCCTGTCGGAATTGATCACCGTACGTCCAAACCATTCCGAGATGATTTCAGCCTTTTCGTTCATTTCAAAAACGGCCGAAAAGCAAAGTTTTTCTTCATGCGGGCGTAAAGAGCAGAGATAATTAGATATCCGTTCCGGGAGCATAGGCACCACCCTGTCGACCAGGTATACCGAAGTGGCTCTTTGCAGGGCTTCTGCATCGAGCGGTGTACCGGGAAGCACATAATGGGTTACATCAGCGATGTGAACGCCAACTTCCCAGTTCCCGCCGGGAAGCTCACGCAGTGACAGGGCATCGTCGAAGTCCTTTGCATCTTCAGGGTCAATTGTAAATGTCGGCACCTGGCGGAAATCCCGCCTGGATTTATACTCTTTTTCCGCAATCCGGTCCGGTATCCGGGATGCCTCCTCTTCGATTTCTTCGGAAAACCGGAAGGGCAACTCAAATTCAGCCAGGATGGCATGCATTTCCGTTTCATTGTCTCCCGGGTTCCCCAGTACTTCAATTACTTCTCCAAACGGATTTTTTGCATGCTTTGGCCATTCCATCAGCTTTGCAATGGCTTTTTGGCCATTCTTTGCCCCTTTCAGCTTTTCAAGGGGAATAAATATATCATAGGGCATGTGACGGCTGTCGGGGGTCAGAAAGGCATATTTATCCGAAATCTGGATTTCTCCGACATAGGTCTCCCGTGCCCTTTCCAGGATCTCCGCCACTTCGCCTTCAGGCATGCGCGCCTTTTTGTGCGCATACAGAAGCACCTTTACGGTATCCCCGTTCAGGGCATGGTTCAGGTTATTCTGTGAAACAAAAATGTCCTCCTTTGAATTCTCGGAAATAATGTACCCATAGCCTCCCCTGGCCATGTCAACCGTACCGATGATATAACCACCCTTCGAAATGATCCTGAATTTCCCTGTCGATAATTCTTCAAGCGCATCTTTATCCTTCAGGTCATACAGCACTTCGGTTATCAGTCTTTTTTCCGAGGAATCGGTAATCAGCAGCTGACTTGCCAGCTGTTTGTAATTGAAAATTCTTTTGGGATTCTTTGAAAAAATAGCCAGGATGTTATTCGACAATTCTTTTTTGTTGATTCCTTTGAATTTAATATTTTGCTTTTTTTTTGCCACCTGATTGTAATTATTTGGAAAAGGTATGAAAGTTTTACCAAACTAACCGGAATGCAGTTGTGATTACATCAGCAGGGAGATCAAAGGCTGTTCTTGCTGATGCCAAACGCTTTTTCCTCTATTTCGTCTCCGATAGGCTCTACATGGATTGCCACATCAAATACATTATCGATATTCCGCTTGAGCGCATTTTCCACCTTATGTGCAATTTCATGCGCTTCCCGAAGAGTCAGGTCACCGTCCACCTCAAGATCGATAGCTATCATAATTTTATGCCCGATATTCCTTGCCCTCACCCTGTGCGGATGGTGAGCGCCATCAATCGATTCGATCACTTCGAAAATCTTATTGTAGATTGTACTGTCCTTTGTTCCGTCCATCAATTCAAGGGATGTCTGCATGTAAATTTTATAGGCCACCCTCAACACCCATATACTCACAATGAAGGCCGTAATTGTGTCAATCAGGGGAATCCTGAAAATGTAAACTCCTGCCAGTCCAAGCAATACAGAAACGGAGATAAACACATCATTCTGCATGTTTTTCCCGTTCGCAATAAGCATGGCACTGTCCGTCCTTTTTCCAGCCCGGAACTGATGCAGGGAAAGTAACAGTTTGCCGATAATTGAAATAACGGTAACATACACTGCCAGCGGTGTAGGAGGTTCCACAACCGTGCCATGAATGAACTTTTGAATTGTGGCGATGAACAACTGCGCGCCGGCAAAAAAAATAATGAACGACAGGGCCTTGGTTGCTATGGTATCCGCTTTATCATACCCGTAAGGATATTTCTTGTTGGGTGGTTTCATTAAAAGACTGGCGGTAAGGAGCGTAATTACTGAAGTAATAATATCGCTCGAAGAATCAACCCCGTCCGCAACAACGGCCAGACTTCCGGAAATGAGGCCGGCGGTAATTTTTAATGCGGATAGTACCGCATTCCCGGAAATTCCAATCCAGGATGCGTTTTTAATTTCCTGCTCTCTTAAAGCCATCTTGTGTTATATGCCCCTAATCATTCATATTCCCGATCTTGAAAAGCATTTTTTCATCGAGTATTTTTATCTTTCTTCCCTGCAGTTCAATGAGGCCGTCCTGCTTAAATTCCGATAAAAGCCGGATCACCGATTCGGTGGCGGTGCCCACCATATTGGCCAGTTCTTCCCGGGTTAACGTGATCTGCAGGTATTTTTCATTATCCAGTTCGAAGTCCTTTCTCAGGTGGATCAATACTTCCGCAAGACGTTCCCTTACTGTCTTTTGCGCAATATCGGTGATATAATCATTGGCTTCCCCCAGTTCCTTGCAGGCAATCTGAAGCAGTTCGAGGGCAAATGTACCGTTGTGTTTAACAAACTCGAGCACAGTATCCGCATGAACAAAGGAAATATAGGCGTCTTCAAGTACTTTTGCCGTTGTACAGGCACGTTCACGCGTGATGGTGGAACGGAATCCCATGATATCCCCCTTTTTCGCAAAGCGGATGATCTGTTCCTTGCCGTCAAATCCGGTCTTGTATATCTTGATGATCCCCCGTTGTACACAATAGAAACCATTGATGCGACTGCCTTCGGAATATACGATGGTGCCGCGTTTGTAGAAATCCGGGTCCTGGTCGATGGGAATCCGGGCAAGTTCCTCCGGCGTTAAATGCCGGAAAATAGAGGAGCTTTCACTGAAGTATTCTTTTCTGACCGGTGCTGTATGGTTTTTCATAATACTAAAATATCAGTGCTAATATTGTCTAAATTTGTAAGCAAAGCTATCAAAAAAAACAAAAAAAAATGAAAGACACAATTAATGTAAAGTGGATGGGAGATATGGCATTTGAAGCAGCAATAAGGGAACACAGGGTACTCATGGATGCAAGCGAGGATTCGGGAGGACATAATAAAGGCCCCCGTCCTAAACCGATGCTTATGGCCTCACTGGCCGGATGCACCGGCATGGATGTCATGTCTATCCTTAAAAAAATGAAAGTAGAAGCAAAAGCCCTCAATATAAGGGTAGAAGGGATTATGGCAGAGGAACACCCAAAAATATACACTTCCATGCACCTGACATATGAATTTAAAGGGGAAAACCTCCCTGTGGACAGGTTAATGCGAGCTATTGAATTATCACAGGAGAAATATTGCGGGGTGAGCCTTTCCCTGCAGAGAGCCATGCCTGTCACCTGGGAAATCAAAATCCTGTAATCCCGGAAAATATATAATTGTGTTATTAAATACTGAATTGCAAAGTTACTGGCAGGGTTTTGCCGGCCTCATTTTCCCGCGGAATTGCGCGGCATGCGGAAATGCGTTGTACAGGAACGAGAATATCCTTTGCATGAATTGTTTTGCAGATCTGCCCCGGACAAGGTTTCACCATGATCCGGAAAATGAAGTGGCGCAAATGTTCTGGGGCCGTGTACCCCTTGAACATGTAACTTCGTTCATGTATTTTGCAAAGGGCAGCCGTTTTCAGCAAATATTGCATGAACTTAAATACAATGATCAGAGACAAATTGGCCAGGCAATGGGACGAATGTTTGGCAGCGAATTAACAAATACCCCCTTTTCAACCGCAGATATCATCGTTCCTGTACCCCTGCACCCATCCAGATTGAAACACAGGGGATATAACCAAAGCCAGCTGATTGCGTGCGGCATGGGCGAAATACTTCGTATCCCCGTTGAAACAACGGTGCTCACAAGGATCATGGATACCCGGTCGCAAACGCATAAATCGCGTTATGAAAGATGGGAGAATGTAAGGCACATTTTTCATTGTGAGCACCCGGAAGCGCTCACAGGAAAACATATCATGCTGGTGGATGATGTAATTACAACCGGGGCAACCCTTGAGGCGTGTGCCGCCAGCCTGCTTCCTGTGGATGGAATAAAAATAAGCGCGGTTTCTCTTGCCTTTGCCAAGCTTCGTTAACATACCGGTTCATGCAGGAATTTTTTTTTGTTTAGGTTACATTAAATAAATTTACGATGAGAAAATAATTCTCCTGAATAACAGTTAGCTTATCAGGCTGTATCATGAGATGTCAGATCAAGCGAAGGTTGCACCTTCGCTTAGCACTTGACGCCGGGCGAAGTTTACCCGCTATCGCTCGTGAGATAGTTGCAACTTCTCCTGTACCTGTACCTTTTAAAACAATGTTGTTAAATTATTGCCTTACATTTTTGTAATATTGCTGAATTGAATAAATCACCTGCTTATATTATCCTACTGGCTTTTTTGATGCTGATCCTTCCGCTGGGATGCAGCGTTCAGAAAAATACCGGTTTGTCACGCGCATACCATGAGATGACGGCCAAATTCAACGTTCTCTTTAATGGAATCCAAAGTTTCAACAAGGGAACTGAAAAAATTGAAAAAGACTTTCACGATGATTATACCGATATCCTCCCGATTTTCCCTTTCACTTCAAAGGATGCCTCTGAACTGGCCAGTGCAGATATGGACCGCGCGATCAAGAAGTGCGAAAAGCTGATCAACATGCATTCGATTACAGTAAAACCCAAGGTAAAAAATTCGAAGAAGCTCACTCCGGCCGAACGGGAGTTTTTTAACAAAAAGGAATATAACGGGTATGTGGATGATGCTTACCTTCTCATGGGCAAGTCCCATTTCTATAAACAGGAATATGACGAAGCTTCTGAATTGTTTCACCGTATACTGAATGATTTCAAAGGGGAAACCGTTATACCGGAAGCCCAGGTATGGCTTGCCCGTGTGTCGGTCCAGACCCGGCAATACAAGGATGCTTACGAAATCCTGAATCCCCTGCAGAACAATGCTGAATTTCCGAAAAAACTGCTGAATGAACTTTACCCTTCGCTGGCTGACTATTACCTGTCGCAGAAAGATTACAAGCAAGCTGTAAATTTCCTGCAGAAAGCGGTTTCTGTTGAAAAAAGAAAAAAAATAAGAACCCGTTTCCTGTTCATCCTGGCCCAGCTTTGCGAAAAAACGGGGGATCTGAAACAGGCTTCGGATTACTATTCCCAGGTAATCAAATTGAACCCTGTTTATGATATGGCCTTCAATGCGAGGATTAACAGGGCACTTGCCTTCGAGCAGGGGTTCAGCAATTCGTCAGAAATTGAAAATGAATTGCTGAAAATGCTTCGCGATGATAAAAATATAGAATTTATGGACCAGATCTATTTCGCCCTGGGAAATCTGGCTTCCAAGGAAGGAAACAATACAAAGGCAATAGACTATTATAGGAAATCCGTAAAAGCAAATGTAAATAATGAACAGCAAAAGACCCGGTCATTCCTTTCCCTTGCAAACCTTTACTATTCCCTTCCCGATTATCCGAACGCACAAATGTATTACGACAGCGCCCTGGTTACGCTTGCTCCTGAATACCCGGGCTATGCGGCATTGTCGGTAAAATCAAAAAGCCTTACCCGTCTTGTGAGGGAGATTAATACGGTCCAGTTCGAGGACAGCGTGCTGAAGCTGTCGAAACTACCTGAACCGGAATTGCTTGCGATTGTAGATGGCATTATTGAGGACGAACGCAAAAAAGCGGAAGCCGAACAATTGCGGATTCAGAACGAACGACTCGACCAGCAGATGGGGAATGAACTGGCCATTCAGAATAATTCCCGGCAGCCGATAACCGAGGCCACGCGGTGGTATTTTTACAATGAGGCAGCTAAAAGTATGGGTTACAGGGAATTTAAATTGAACTGGGGCAACCGCAAACTCGAAGACCATTGGCAGCGATCGATTAAGACCGCCGCTGTTTTTGGAACCGGGGGGGATGAAACAGAAGCCGAGGTATCGGAAACAGCCGCTCCCGTTAATACATACAGCAAAATGTCACGGGAATATTATACGGTGAATATTCCCAAAACTGATTCTGCCGTGGCAGCTTCCCTTAAAAAAGTGGAACTCGCCCTGTTCAATATGGGCATGATTTATAAAAATGATCTGAAGGACCTGGACAAGGCCTCTGCTGCCTTTAAAGAACTGACCAAAAGATACCCGCAAAGTGATTACCTGCTCATGTCATACTATAATTTATACAGCATCGCAAAAGATCAGAATAACCAGGCTATGGTGGATTATTATAAAAATATTATTTCAAGCCAGTTTCCCGAAAGCATGTATGCCAGGGTGCTGACAAATCCCAATTATGTGGAAGAACTTGCAAAAGAAGAGAATAAGATAAAAGCCTATTATACCGAAACCTATAATCTGTATAAAACGGGGAATTATGCCGAGGTGATCCGCCGATCACAATATGCCCAGGAAAATTTCATCAACAATCCGCTCATTCCCCGTTTTGCTTACCTTGGAACCCTTTCTGCCGGTAAAAACGCCGATCAGAAGGTCTTCAGGGAAAACCTGCTGGCCCTGATCTCAAAATATCCACAGACGGATGTCGCCGGTGATGCACAAAATCTGATCGATTATATGGACAGGGAACATCCCGAAATGAAGGAAGAACACGATATTATCGTCAGCAAAAAACTATACCAGCCTGATTTTAGTACGGAGCATCTTTTCGCATTTATCGTGGACAAAAAGATGAATACAAATCAGCTCATTTTCAATCTTATTAATTTTAATCTTGATAACTTTGACAAATTGGGACTGCATCTGGAAACCTATGAACTGAATCCGGGTCAGAGCCTTATCCTGGTAAAAACATTCCACGACAAAAACGAGGCAATGGCTTATCTTAATGCGGTACGTTCTTCGGAAACTTTGCTGAAAGATATACCCGGTGCGGAAATTACTCCGATAATTATTTCAACAGGCAATCTGGATATTCTCAAGTCGGATAAATCGTCGGATCTTTATCTTAAATTTTTTACTGAAAATTATCGCTGATGCCGGAATTGAAAAAAATAAGAATCCTGTGGACCGATGACGAGATCGACCTGCTAAAACCCCATATCCTGTTTCTGATGGAAAAGGGTTATGAAGTGGTTATGGCTACGAATGGCGATGATGCCCTTGAACAGATTCAGAATAACCATTTCGACCTTGTGCTTCTGGATGAAAATATGCCCGGCATCAGCGGTATTGAAACGCTTAACAAGATAAAGGTCATCAATTCCACAATTCCGGTGGTGATGATCACCAAAAGCGAAGAAGAAAACATAATGGAGACTGCCATCGGTTCTAAAATTGCCGATTACCTCATCAAACCGGTAAACCCAAACCAGATCCTTCTTTCCATAAAAAAAAACCTGGATACCAAGAAACTGATTACCCGCGAAACCAACTCCGCGTACCAGTCGGAGTTTCGCAACCTCGGATCCCAGATTAATATAGCACGCAGCTATAAGGATTGGGAGGAGATTTACCGCAAACTGGTCTATTGGGAACTGGAACTGGAAAGATCGAATGATACCAGCATGATTGAAGTGTTCAAAATGCAGAAATCGGAAGCAGGGCTCGGTTTTGGAAGGTATGTACGCAACAATTATCTTTCCTGGTTTACGGAAAAAGCCCCACACCCCCTCCTTTCGGCAAACGTTTTCAAGGAGAAGGTTTTCCCTCTTGTAGATCAGCATCAGAAGGTATTTGTCATTCTCATGGATAACCTTCGCCTGGATCAATGGAGATACCTGTATCCGATCATCAGTGAATATTACATTACAGTGGATGATTCGCTGTTCTGCAGCATACTTCCCACGGCTACCCAATACGCTCGCAATGCCATGTTTGCAGGACTGATGCCAAAGGAGATATCTTCCATCAGTCCCCAGCTATGGCTGAATGATGATATTGAAGGGGCTAAAAATACAAATGAGGAGGAGCTGCTGCAGAAACACCTGGCACGACTGGGTAAAAAGTACCGCTTTTATTATGAAAAGATCATTCATGCCCGTACCGGGAAAAAGCTGGTGGACAATTTTAACAACCTCCTGCAATATGACCTGGTTGTAATCGTGTATAATTTTATTGACCAGCTTTCCCATGCCAATACCGAACTTGAAATGATAAGGGAACTGGCCGGCGATGACTCGGCTTACCGTTCACTGGTCCTTTCCTGGTTTCAGCATTCTCAATTGCTCGATTTCATAAAAATGCTGGCTGAAAAAGATGTAACGGTGATTTTTACTACCGACCATGGCTCTATCCGGGTAAACAATCCGGTCAAAGTCATCGGCGATAAAAAAACATCGGCCAACCTTCGGTATAAAATGGGAAGAAACCTGAATTATAATGCAAAGGACGTTTTTGAGATCCGGGATCCTTTTCAGGCCCACCTGCCAAAGCCGGATGTCAGCTCGGGTTATATATTTGCCCTGAATGCCGATTTTTTTGCATACCCGAATAACTATAATCATTACGTGAGTTATTATCGCAATACCTATCAACACGGGGGGATCTCAATGGAAGAAATGATTGTTCCCGTAATTGCAATGAGACCCCGGTAAATACCTCCCGAAAAATGAAAACAATTGATATTGCTTCCCTGGAAGACCTTGACAGAGCAGCGGCCCAATTTGTGGACATAACACGGAATCATAAAAAATTCGCGTTTTACGGTGCCATGGGTTCCGGAAAAACCACGCTGATCAAAGTTATCTGCAGGATCCTGGGTGCCACTGACAGTGTTACAAGCCCCACCTTTTCGCTGGTAAACGAATACGTTACGCCGGAGGGAAATATCCTTTATCATTTCGACCTTTACCGGATCAATACAATGGAAGAATTGTTTGATCTGGGCTATGAGGAATATTTTTTCGGCGATTCCTTTGTTTTTGTTGAATGGGCAGAGAAAGCCGAATCACTGATCCCCGATGGCTTTGTCCGTGTATTCCTTGAGGAAAACGGCCCCGGCTCACGCCGCGCCAGGATCGATCTTTGATCACCCGTGAAATATTTTGAGGATTTCCTGCAATTGTAGTATCTTAGTTTGTTATCCATTTGCTAAAACTGAAAATCTATGGCAGACCAGCGACCCGAACCGTCCAGCAACCCGCTGATGTACGGAGGAATATTGCCCCAGGAAGAGATGCTCGCCGTCGGTAAAAAGCATAAGAAACTTACATTAGGCATTCCACGCGAAAAACAGAATATTGAACAACGGGTTTCCCTTACGCCCGAAGCTGTGGAGGTACTGGTCGACAATGGACATGAAGTGATTCTTGAGTCGAAAGCGGGGGAAGCTGCCCGGTATTCCGACACCGATTACAGTGAATGCGGAGCCTTTATCGTGGATAATAAAAAGCATGCGCTTAATTGTGACGTTATCCTTAAAGTCTCTCCTTTCGAGTTAAAGGAAATCGAAATGCTGAAAGGTAACCAGGTGATCCTTTCCACCATTCATTTCGGCAGGCAATCCGAAGAATACATCCGTGGCCTGATGGAAAAAAAGACGACGGCTATTGCCATTGAGCAGATCAAGGATGAACACGGATGCTTTCCGATCATCCAATCCATGAGCTCCATTGCCGGCATATCGGCCATTAACATTGCCGCGGAACTTCTCAGCAACCAGCACAATGGCAAGGGAATACTGCTCGGTGGCATTTCAGGCATCACACCTACCGAAGTAGTGATCATCGGTGCGGATACTATTGCGGAATTCGCAGCACGGGCAGCTATCGGCATGGGCGCACTGGTGAAAATTTTTGATAATTCTCCCCATAAGCTGGAAGAACTTCAGCGATACCTCGGGCAGCGCTGCCATACCTCTATCTTTCATCCCAAGGTGCTGCGCCGTACCCTGAAATCCGCCGATGTGGTGATTGGCGCCCTCAACCTCTGGGATACCGGGCCCCGGTATTTTGTCACAGAAGATATGGTTCGGGAAATGAAAAAGGGTTCGGTGATCATCGACCTCAGCATTGACCAGGGAGGATGCATCGAAACCAGCGAATACCGTACTTTGCAGGATCCGGTGTATACAAAGCACGATGTAATTCATTACAGTGTGCCTAATCTTCCCTCCCGGGTAGCCCGCACTGCCTCCATTGCCCTGAGCAATATACTTTCCCCCATACTCGTGACTATTGGCAACTCCGGCGGATTTAAGCCGTTCCTGAAGGCAAATCTCGGCGTTCGCAACAGCGTTTACCTGTACAATGGAATTCTTACCAATGAATATCTTGGAAATCAATTCGGCATTCCGTCCAAAAACATAGATCTCCTGATGGCTGCCTTTTGAATAATTTGCTTCCGGGTAAGATGACAAATGCCATTGTTATCCTCTGCACAGTTCCGTATCTTTAGGTATACCCTTCAAGGGTGGCACCCTTGAAGGGTGCCACCCTTGAAGGGTATACCAAATTGTTACAGCGGGATGAATTACGATAACATGCTTACCCTCAAGAAGCGTATGAGCAGTCACGATGCCGGCTCATTGCTGGATATTGCAGTCGGAAGGGGCGATTTCCTGAAATTTTCACTCGGATCGTTCCGTACATTGAAAAAAGCGGCCGGCATTGATATTGATCCCGATTCGCTCCGGACAGCAAATCAGTTGCTCGAAAATACTTCCGTAATCCTCGTCAATGGATCTGCTTTGGCCATGCCTTTTATTACCGGTTATTTCAATACGGTTACCCTGTCAAATGCCCTGCATCACATCGAGGATATTGAATCGCTTTTTAAAGAGACTTTCCGGGTTTGCCACCCGGAGGGTTTGATCGTGATAAATGAAATGCTGAATGAAAATCATTCACATCTCCAGGAACCCTATATGCTGTATCACCGGTTCATTGCCGAAGTGGATAACCAGCTGGGCCGTTACCATCATGAGCCTTTTACCCTTAAGGAACTTCTGGCCATGGTAAAAAACAGCGGATTAGATATGCTGGATTATTTTATTCATGAAGAAGCAACCGGAGATTGCCTGGATAAGGATGAGATTGAAGCCATGTCGGAACGTATGCGAAAAAAGGTCCTGCTCCTGAAAGGCTCTGATTATTATTATTTCTATGAGAATAAGATTGCGGAAATCATTAACCGGCTTTCTCATGCCGGGGCACACAAGCCCAGGCACATCGCTTTTATGCTTCATCCGGCCTGAACACATTTCCACCATATGGTTAAAATTCGGGGCACGGTACTGCCCCTGGCTTATGCTTCATCGGTTTTGTCTTAAAGGAATAGCTCAGCGAAATTTCATGGGCACCTCCGGTATTCGTAACAAGCCGTGAAATGGTAAAATCATAACTGTAGCCTATATTCACAATTTTCGTTTTTATACCCACAAGCACGGTAAATGCATCCCGGTTAAAAACTTCCTTGTATAACGGGATTCCCCTGTACCAGAAACCGACTACGAATGGATTCCGATACCAGTAAATGCCCAGGTCGAGCTGTCTGAACTGTTTCTGCTGACGGTAAAGAAAAGCCAGCTGAATGCTGGTTGGAACCGGACGCAAAAGTGCTTCGTTGTGAATAAATTTCACCCCGCCGAACACGGAATATTTTATGGGAACCTTCCCCGGGTTGCCGTCTTCCTCTTCGTAAAAATACAATGACTGATTCGGACGGAGCAGGTGATCGGCACAACCTCCCAGCCAGTACCGGTCAGAATAGGTCAGAAAGGAAAAGGACAGGTCCATGTCCCCTGACTTATCCATGGGTGGCAGCTCGGCTGAAGAGGAGGAATTGCCGCTGGCCGAGATCTGGTCATTCCACAACAGCCTTTCAAAATCGATCTCCCGCTGTGTATAGTTGAAATGCAGGCCAGGCCTTATGTGCCAGGCTTGCGTCAGGTTAAAATCATAGGAATATTGAAGTCCTATGTTGGTCGTTCTTAAATTGCCGGTCCCCGCTTTATCCTGAAAAAGAAGAACACCCAGGCCACTCCTGTATTTTTCAAGATACTTATCGAAGGAAACGGAATATGTTTGAAATCCATGGGCAATCTCAGGCCACTGGTTTCGGTAATTGAGGGCCAGCCGGTTTTTATCGGTCAGTCCGGCAAATGACGGTGCCAGGTATAGATAATTGGAATAGAATTGAGAGAATTGGGGATCCTGTGCATGAATCCGGATCATAAAGCCAAAAAAAATCAGAATTACCCATATCTTTTTCATGACATTTTCCTTTAATGCATCAGGGTAACATCACCCGATTTAACAAAAGTCTGTCCGTTTGAATACTTACCCTCTACCTTCCACACATATACATCCTGTTTTGACATCTTTCCATCCACATACCCATCCCATCCTACTTCCTGGTCATTGCTTTCGAATATGAGCTCTCCCCAGCGGTTAAAGATCATCAGGTGATACTCTTCAACATGATCCAGTACTCCGGGCATGAAGGTCCTGTTCTCTTCAATCGGTGATTCGGGCCGGAAGGCATTCGGAAAAACGATCTTGCCGGTGGGTTCCACCAGAACAGCCGTTTCCATGGTATAAAGATCATAGCATTCATTTTCTGTCCACACATGCAGCAACACATCATAATTGCCTTCCATCGAATACTTATGGGTAGGATTCATTTCGGTCGAACCGGTTCCATCCCCGAAATCCCATTCATAGGTCTTCCCGTTGTCTGACAAATTGAAGAAATGCACCTCCTGGTCATTGACATACACGATTCGGGGCGCTATTTCAAAATAAGACTTCGGCAATACCCAAACATCATTTACAGTGCTGTATGTGTCTTCGCCTCCGTCACCCATTGCTGTAAGCTTGATCTTGTATTTTCCGGGTTCATAATAGGTGTATTCCGGGTTAGGTTTGTTCGAAACGGCCCCATCACCAAACTCCCACAAAAAGGAAGTGGAATAGGCCGAAGTGTTTTCAAACTGAATCGTCAGCGGCTGGCAGCCGGGAAGGATGGGCCTGAATTCAGCTATCGGCGGATGGGGCACCACTTCAACGCTTCGTACAGAGCTGTCTGCACAGTAAGTTCCTTTGACAAGCAGGCGGATCGTGTAGTTATGCGGACCGGGATATGTGTGCGGACCCGGATCACGTTCAACAGACGTGCTTTCATCCCCAAACTGCCAGAAATAGGTCCAGTTTCCCGGTGAAGTTGTATTGGTAAGGGTAACTGTGCGGTCAGGCATCATCTGTGAAACCGGATCAGCGGTGAAGGCCGCCATGGGTGCGGGATGCACTGTGATCTGCGTTGTTCCTGTATCCAGACAGCTGAAAAAGGAGGTTGAAATCAGCTGTACGGAATAGACAACATCATCATCGCCGTCGTTAATAAAAGTATGCATGGCATTAAAGTCTCCATTTTCCCTGGCGCCATCCCCGTAATCCCAGGCATAGCTGAATCCGCCGGGAGTGGAAGTCAAAAGTACCATTGCCGGGGAACATGCCATTTCGGGATAAGTGGTGATATTCAGCGGGGGATTCGGATAAACGGTAATATAGCCGTTTGTTGTATGAATGCAACTATTGCCACTGATGGCAGATAACTTAACATTGTAATATTGCACCGAATTGCCGGGATTTCCAAATTGATGGACCGGGTTGGCCTGGTCACTTGTATAACCATCGCCAAAGTCCCAGAGATAATCCATGGCGCCGGTCGATTGATTTGCAAAGGTTACGGTGACGGGACTGCATCCGGGCACTGCATTGTCAGTAAAGGAAGCAAAGGGAGAATCGTTGAAAATTTGTACCGAATCCTGACCTGTACAGCCATTGTTGTCTTCCACAAGAAAACTGAAATCATACGTGCCCCTAACCATGCTTCGGAATTCCGGATCCGGAATGTCCGCAGCGGATAAGGCGGAAGTTGCACCGGTCCATAAATATCGGTTATAAACTCCTGATCCGCCGGTGATCGTCGTATTCAGCATCAGACTGTATCCTGCACATACGACGGAATCAGGTATCGTTATGTGTGCCGCAGGATTTGAATGAACAGAAACATGCACGGTGTCAGATGAGACATTTCCATTGATATCGGTTACCTGAACCTCCAGCTGGTAATTTCCCGGAACGGGTGAATTAAAATGGGGATCCGAGATTCCATTGGCGGAAAGATACTGTACATCTCCCGTCCAGTTGAATGTATAGGAAGGGGTCCCCCCGCTGGGAGTAACAACTATCCTCAGATCATCGCCTGCACAGGCATTCCCGTTTAACGTACTGATGTCGAGCAATATCACTACATCCTTTACGGTGACCTGTTTTAAATTGGGCGGGCCCACACATCCAATGCTGTTGGTTTCAATAACAGAAAGATTGTAGGTGCCGAGGTTGGGAAACTCCACAATTATGAAATTCTGATTCATTAACAAAATGGAAACTCCGGGGGGAACTGTCCAGGTATAGGTTGAACCCGGGTGAAAATTCACGGAATAGATCACATTGCTCTGCCCGATTCCAACCTGTGAGGGTCCCAATACAGGGTTCAGACCCGGTGCTGGCAGTATTAATGCCTGCACGTCGCGGCGACTGCTTTCGCAATGAGTGAGTGCATTGTAGCCCGACACATAATAGCGGTGGCTGGCGACAAGATAAGGAGTCAGGTAATCATTTCCTTCCATGAGCAGGTTGCCCCCGGTGAGGCTGTCATACCAGCGGTCGACTGTCGCATTCGCACCAGGGGTCGATATCATCAGAACTGAATCTGGTCCGCAATTGCTCACATCGCCCGCATTGGGAAACCCGGGGATCGCATGTATGGTGGCATTAACTTTTACCCTTGCACTCTGGCATCCGGTAAGCGTATCTACCGTTTGTAACCAGTAGGAGGATGAGCTTGTAAGGTAAGGTGTTGTGTAAGAAAGCGTTGAATTGAGCAAATTGCCGCCCATGGCTGCATCGTACCAGCGGTTGATCGTTCCTCCGGTACCCGGAGAAGAATTCAGGGTAAGGTATCCTTCCCCGCACCGGCTGGTATCGTGCGCAACCGGAAGGCCGGGAACCGGATCGATCTGTGCGGCCAGGGAAACACGGCCGCTTTCACAATGTGTGGTGTCGTTGTAGCTGCTGACCCAATAGGTCACCGGTCCTGAAAGTACAGGGGTTGTAAATGCCACCGACTGCGAAAGGAGGTTGCCTCCTGAGGCGGCATCGTACCAGCGGTTTGTATTGCCATTGACACCGGTGACAGCAGGAAGTACCAGGCTTGAACTGCCACAATGCTGCACTGGCTGGGTGACAGGAGGTGCCGGAACCGGGTGAATGGCAATATGCACCCTTCTCCGGAAACTTTCACAACCGGTAACGCTGCTATAGCTGGCTACCCAGTAATCCGTACTGTTGTTAATTACAGGGGTTGTATAGCTGGCTCCTGAATACAGCAGGGCTCCTCCTGAACTATTTTCATACCAGCGCACGACATCTCCGTTAAATCCCACGGTTGCCGCCAGCACAACCGACCCGGGTCCGCATCTATGTACGTCATTTGCTGCAGGTACCGCCGGCATGGGCTTGTAAAAGACCGAAACCGAATCAGACTTTGGAGGGCATGATCCGCTTGTTATTTTCCATTCAAATATATACTGTCCTTCATCACCGGACGGTATAATGGCCATTACAGAAGGATTGTGAACCGTGGGAATGAAATTTACAGTCCCCGGTCCTGAAATTTTCCTCCAGGTACCCAGTCCTTTTACCGGAGTGTTCGCAGCAAGTGTAGCTGATAGACCGCAAACCGAATCGGCAGGACCTGCCAGGGCATCCGGTACAGGTATGCCAAAATCCACTTCCATTGTATCTGCCGACCGGCAGCTTGCATTGGTGATCGTCCAGGCAAATGTATATTTTCCTTCGTTCCCGGGCTGGATCTGTATGGAAACATTGGGTGAGTTTACCGATGGCAGAAAAGCCGGGCTCACCGCAGAAGGATTGGTGACAACACTCCATACCCCGGTTCCGACAGTGGCTGCATTTGCCCCCAAAGGGGAGGTAACGGAATTGCAAAGGCTCTGATCCATGCCTGCATTCGCCGGTGCGGGTGCCTGGTCACGGGTTATGGTCACCCTGTCATTGCTGGCTGCACACAATCCGAATTCACTGACAACGCTCCACTGAAACTGGTTATTTCCAAAGGCAAGGTTTGAAACTGCCGATACTTCGTCATGTATAGCGGTCACGATTCCGGTACCTGTAATCACTGACCAGGTGCCTGTTCCCCGGTTCGTGACTGGCAAGGCAGCCAGGTTAATGCTCACAGAATCGCATACACCCCTGTCGGGTCCTGCATTGGCCGGACCGGGCGCAATATCCCTGAGGATCTGCATCGTGTCGGATGTGGTCATGCATGCACCATACCGGCTTGCAATCGTCCAGGATAACCTATTTACACCCCCACCAAGCAAGGAAGCATTCGTTTTTGCATCATGGTCATCGGCAAAAACAGCATTTCCCGAAACAGTTCGCCAGGTTCCCCTTCCATTGTTGGTGGCCGTATTTCCCTGGAGTATGGCGGTAGAAACAGCACAGAATGACTGGTCAGGGCCTGCTGCAGCGGCGGCCGGTTGCAGGTCACGGGTAATGATCACTTCATCAACCGAAACACAGGGCCCGTTGCGCATGGTCCACCGGAACAAATTGGGACCGGCAGCCAGGTTATGCACCGTGGAATGAGGATCCGACGGATTGTCAATGATGGCCGGGCCTGTTGTTGTCCATAGTCCGGTTCCAATTACCGGCTGATTTCCGCGCATCCCATAATTGTCACGGCAAATTACGGCATCGGGACCGGCATCCGGAGTCGGGGCAGGGGTATCAAATATTGAAAAGGATATCTTACTGGGTGCGCTGGCACAGGCACCTATGCTTTCCGTCACGTAATACGAATAGGTTCCCGACTTGGTATTGTCAATAAAAGTGGGTGCGCCCGAAGGATTAAATGAATTGCCGGTATGAATATGGTTTGTCAGAAGGGAATCGGTGTACCAGTTGACATTTCCGCCGGAAGTGGACAGGGTAAGGATAACCGGACTGCCTGCGCAGAATTGCAGGGAAGGGTTGGTGATCACCGGTGGGGTGGTGATAATTTCAATCAGTGCCGTAGTGGTAATCGGGGCATTATCCCCGTTGATCAGATCTGTTGGTGGAATGGCATCGAAAGGATTGCGGTCATAGGGATTGCAAATATTCCAGTTCCGCATGGTGATCTCGAAAATATCCCCGGCTACAGCACCGGCCGGTGCACTGATCGGCCAGGAAACCTGGCTTGGGCCGTCCGCCGGAATAGGTATGGATATAATAGGGCCCGAAACCGAAGGAAGTGAGTTCCCTGCGGCATCTGTCATCAGGTAAACATTTCCGAGGGTATCCCGGATTGTCACATTGGGTATCCTGTCGCCCCCGATGGTTTTGGTACCATAGATAAACTGCACCCACCGCGTTATACGGTTGGGTTTATCGGGCTCAATGTTAATGTTGCAATTGAAAGTGGAATTGTCCCTGAATCGCACATCCACAATATCTTCCCCTTCACAGAACTGGGCTACTACAGGATCGGTGATAATGTCGGCGCCATTCTGGTTATCTTTTGCCCAGGCGCTGAATGTCTGCTCCTGCCGGCTGCTGCTGACACACTGCTCCCCGTTATAAACGACATACGCTTCTGCGGTATAGGAACATTCGTCCGCGGGAGGATACAGATGGCCCGCCGAAGCGGTGAAAACCGTATCACCCTGGCTAAAGGCGGGTACGAGCGATGTTGCTCCCGTACCGTCATTCCAAATATACAGGATTTGAACTTTTGAAGGGTCGACCGGAAGGATGAACTTGTACCGGACATCCATGGTCAGGCTAACAGGGGCACAAACGCTGCTGGGTACCTGTCCGCTGTAATTATCGGTGATCAGTGCGCACTGACCCGGAACCCGCTGCGAAAACATGATTAGCAGTAACGTGGTTGCGGTTAGTAGTTTTGTTATTGTGCCCCTCATACCTGTTGCCTGGTATATCCTTTGCCTGGCTGTAACTGTTAAATTTAAATAACTTGATTGCCTTCAGGGGATCCGCCTGGTATAAGTCTGCCTGTCCGTTTTAGATGTTTGCAATAATGGAAACGTATACGGCTTTTTTGACGAATTGTTTCATATCATTGACGAATGGAGCCTTTGTGTTGATGAAAATATACTACATCCGCTGATCCTGAATATTATAAAAATTTTGGCTAATTTTGATCCGCTAAACTCAAACCCAGATGAAAACTCTTCGGTATATCGGCGTACAACTTTTGGTTACCGGTATTCTTGTCCTGAGCGCCTGCCACAGGAATTCCGATGTATCCTCCGAAAGCCAGAATGATGGTCTTAACCTGCCTCCAGGCTTCCGGGCGAAAATAGTGGCCGATAGCCTTGGCCATGGACGTCATATTGCGGTAAATGCCAACGGCGATATCTACCTGGCTCTTCAGGATCTGAAAGAAGGCCATGGACTGGTAGCTTTGCGCGATACAAACGGTGACGGCATCTGTGACCTCAGCGTTTATTTCGGCAATCTTCCGGGCACCGGATTACAGATACACAAGGGCTACCTCTATTTTGCCCATGATACCGGAGTCATACGGTATAAGCTCCGGGAAAATGAATTACTGCCTGACCCGGATCCAGAACCCATCGTGGTTGGTTTTAAGCGCCAGTATCAGCATTCTGCAAAGACAATTGCCTTCGACCAGTCAGGCAACCTGTATGTGAATGTGGGGGCTCCTTCCAATGCCTGCCAGCAGGATGATCGCTCTCCTCTGTCCCCCGGATTGGATCCCTGCCCGCTGCTGGAAATGTATGGCGGAATCTGGCAATTTAAGGATGATGCGTTTAACCAGACCCAGGAAAAAGACGGACACCGGTTTGCTACCGGGCTGCGGAATTGTGTTGCCATTGATTGGAACCAGGCGGTGAACAAGTTGTATGTGGTTCAGCACGGAAGAGACCAGTTGAACCAGATGTTCCCTAAATTCTATACTGATTCGGAAAGTGCAAACCTGCCCGCCGAGGAATTCCTTATGCTTGAAGATGGCGATAATTGCGGCTGGCCTTATTGCTATTTTGATGATTCGAAAAACAAAAAAGTACTGGCTCCCGAATACGGCGGCAATGGAGATTCCATAGGCCGCTGTTCCGGAATGAAAGATCCGGTTATGTCTTTTCCGGCACACACAGCTCCCAACGACCTTCTTTTCTACACGCAAAAAATGTTTCCGCTCCATTACCAAAACGGGGCATTCATTGCCTTTCACGGCTCCTGGAACAGGGCTCCGCTGGTACAGGAAGGATTTAACGTGGTTTTTGTTCCCTTTAACACCACCCTGCCCTCCGGAAAATGGGAAATATTTGCAAGTGGTTTCTCAGGGAATTCACCTGTAAAAAATCCCGATGACGCCATTCACCGTCCCATGGGCCTGGCGACCGGCAGGGATGGCTCCTTGTATATTTCCGATTCTCAAAAAGGAACAATATGGCATATTACATACAAAAAAAACGAAAATTGAAAATTATAAAGTTCCTTCCCGCACTGTTCCTTTTCACAGTTTTATCCTGCACAGGCAATAAAAAGCCGGCAGAACAGGCTTCCGCTGATCCCGGACAGGAGATCTACATGAAATATTGCATGGCATGCCACCAGGCCTCGGGTTCGGGAGTGCAGGGGATGTACCCTTCTTTGCAGAAAACCGATTGGGTGAACGGTGACAAAACCAGGCTCATCGGCCTGCTGTTAGATGGCCAGCAGGGCGAAATCAAAGTAAACGGACAGGTATTCAGGGGGGTTATGCCTCCTCACCAATTTCTCACGGACGATCAGATGGCCCATGTACTCACTTATGTGAGGACGAACTTTGGAAATTCCGCCAGTGCCGTTTTACCGGAAGAAGTTACCGTATTGCGGCAGAAACAGCCGTAACTGATTCTGGATATTGGTGACTGGTGACTGGTGACGTGCCTACCGATCACCGATCACTGATTACCGATTACCGATCACCGATTACCGATCACCGATCACCGATCACCGATTACCGATCACCGATTACCGATCACCGATTACCGATCACCGATTACCGATCACCGATCACCGATCACTCACTGGCGGTATAAATGAAAGAATCCGCTGTAATCTTCTTTTGTTATTCCCTGTTTTGCCGGATCAGGATCCGGCTGTGGGTTCCTGAAATAAATCAGGGAGGAAACCACCCAGAAATAAACTCCTTCCGGAGCATCCCTGTCTGAGTCCCTGACCCGTCCGTCCCAGCCTTTCCAATCCCGGATGTCCCCTGAATACGAATGCATCCGGGTGCCTGCCCTGTCAAAAATGGTTATATCAATCGTAACAACGGATATGTCGAAACTTCGGAATATATCATTCTGGCCTTCTTTATAGTTTTCAATTGTATATTCATGATCGGGTGAAAAGACATTCGGAAGCGCGAAAACACCGTACATAAGCACAGCCTCTGCGTTCGCTGAATCGCTGCATTCATAAGGCTTGGCTGATTTAGTAGTGAGTGTAACCGTATATTTGCCGGGCTTTGCATATTCATGTTCTATACCCGTGCCGGCTGTATCGGTCACCAGAATTTCACCATCCCCGAATTTGAGTTCATAGCTTGTTGAGTTTTTCGAACCTGAAATATCAAACTTGTATTTTCCGGGTGCTGATGCTGACTCATCATCGCCCTTATAGTACATTTCATAGTTTTTCCCGGGATACCCTTCATTGGTAAGAGCAACGTAGTTGGCAGTCATTTCCGCCTTTGACTGAATCGACACGTAAAAAACGGAATCTGACCGGAGCAGGTTAAAACGGTCGGTCACATTCACCTTATACCATGTATCTTCGGATGGCGGGCTGTTCACCCGGGTGACAAGCCGGCTGGGGGGGATTACTGCCTGGGGATTATCGGTGCTCCAGCGAATCGTATATGTATTTGATATCCTGATTCTGTTGCCGTTAACCGGATTGTAATAATAGGCCGGATAGGCAGTTGTATCGGATCTCAGATCAAGAGAAGAGCAATTATAAAACCCGAACTGCAGTTTATTGCCGGCATCCTTGTTGGTAATTGCAACCTGGAAATCATTGAATACAAGCCACACCCTGTAAACGGATGTTATGCTTCCCTTGGTCATTATTACCTGGTACCCGGATGTGACCGTAAGTGTATCCAGGGTGGAAGAAAATCCCGTGGAGGTACCGGGGATGGAAAGATAGGTGTTTGCAACCGGATCATAAACCGACCAGTTGAAATTCCAGCCTCCAAGTTTATCATCTGACAGAGCAATAATTGAAATGGCTTTGATTTGCCGGTATTGCTCCCTATTATAGATGAAAACCTTATCCGTTCCTCCTTGTAAATTATACGCTGCGCCGAATGAATCACTGGCTTCAGGTGAAAAGATCTGGCCGGCTGCTTTTCCTGCCAATGCGGTCATTACCAATATGAGGAAAACTATTTTTATGAGCCTCATTCGACGAATGGAATATTTTTACAATGCTAACTAAAAAAAATCATAAATATTATACCAAAAACCAATTCAATGAGCCATTTCCTTACACGTTAGCCTGATTTCCGCTATTTTTGGTAAAAATCTATTTCTATGCCTGCACCTTATATTCTTCTTGAAAATAACTGGAAATCAGTTCAGTCGCAACCCTATGATATCGCAGTTTTACCCTGGGGGGCAACGGAAGCCCATAATTACCATCTTCCCTTTGGAACCGATACGATCGAAACCGAATATATCGCCCGGATGGCGGCCGCCAAATCGTGGGATAAAGGTACCCGGGTGGTTGTTCTTCCGGCCATCCCGTATGGAGTTAATACAGCTCAGCTGGATATCTTCATGACAATGAACATGAATCCGACCACACAGCTCAAGATTCTGGAAGATATGCTTTCAAGCCTTTCCATGCACGGAATAAGCAAGTTTGTAATTTTCAACGGCCATGGCGGCAATGATTTTAAACCGCTGATCCGTGAACTGCAGCCCCGATATCCCGAAATTTTTATAGTACAACTGAACTGGTTCGAAGCAGTGCCTCTTGGTAACTATTTTGAAGAGGCAGGAGACCATGCCAATGAGATGGAAACCAGCGTGATGATGCATATCGTTCCTGACCTTGTTCTTCCCCTGGCGGAAGCGGGCCCCGGGAAAGCACGCAAAGCAAAGTTTGCAGCCCGCAGAGAGGGCTGGGTATGGTTTCCAAGAGCATGGACCCGTGTAACGGAGGATACGGGTATTGGTAATCCGGCCAAAGCCACTGCCGCAAAAGGAAAAAAATACCTGGAGGACATAACGGATAAAATTGCGGCTTTCTTTGAAGAACTGGCGAAAACTGAGCCGGAAGAAATTTATGAGTAGAAATCCCGGAGGGATTTTCCGTCGGTAGAAGCATGCGGCAAAATCCACCCCCACAACCTGGAGGATAATGGGATTTCTTCGGCGTTCGGCGTTGGGTGTTCCTTGTTCGATATTAATTTGACGTAAGATAACACCGAACAAGGAACACCGAATATCGAAGACTTTACATGTCCTGGTCCCTGGTCCCTCTACAAATCAAAAAGCCCCTCCGGTGCATCAATCCGGATGATCTTTTCCGTATCATTGACTTCAAGCAGGATATCCTCATGCACCGGGACAAGGAATTCCCTGTCCCCGTTTATTACGGATAGAAGCGGATTATTTTTCATATCCAGCACTTCCTCCGCAAACCCGATAAATCCCAGGTTTTTATCAATTACCCTGTATCCTTTGATATCCTGGATTTTCTCCGGCGCCATTTTAACCTTTACCTGGTCCTTCATCACATACACCGGATAACCCATGAATTCCCGCGCTTTATTCTCCGTATCCACTCCCTCCATTTTAAGGATCACCGAATCTTCCGTCTTTTCCTGGAAACTTTCAACAAAAAAAGGGACTGGCAATCCGTCTATTTCAACGAATACCAATCCCCGTTTCTGAATATCTTCAGCTTTCAGTCCACTGAACCGGATAATTAAGGAACCCCTCGTGCCATGTGGCTTGGCCAGCGTGCCCAACAGAATGCAATTGTCCTTATTAATCATCAGAACAGGTTACCGTTAAACAAGACCAGTGCCCGGCAGGAAAATACCTTAAAGAATCAGGCAAATTGCAGGTTAAGCTTCTGCCGAGTCTGCCGAATCGGCAGATTTTGCTGATTCTGAGGATGCGGCGGGTTCTGCAGATTCTGAGGATTCAGCAGGTTCTGCCGGATTTTCAGCGGCTGGTTCTTCCGCGGCTTCGGCAACGCTTTCTTCGGCTTTGGCATCATCAGCCATTGCTTTCAGTTTTTTAGCTAATGCCTGAGCCTTTGCTTCTTTCACTTTAGTTTCTGCTTCGAAACGTTTCTTTGCTTCAGCCGACTTAACATCCGAGAGTTTTTCTGACTGAGATTTCAATTTGGCTTCCTTGTCGTTCAGCCATTTCTGAAAACGTACTTCTGCTTCTTCCGTAGAGAAGGCTCCTTTTTTTGCACCTTCAAGAAGATGCTTCTTGATCATTACACCTTTGTCTGATAGAATAGCCCTACAGGTGTCCGTAGGTTGCGCGCCCTTATTTAACCAATCTAATGCACTATCAAAATTTAATTCAATAGTAGCAGGATTAGTCTGGGGATTGTATAAGCCAATCCTTTCAACAAACTTACCATCCCGTGGCGCCCTGCTATCTGCTACCACAATGTGGTAGTAAGGCAACTTTTTACGGCCTTTCTTCGATAATCTGATTTTTACGGGCATACTTTGTAATTAAGATCTACTTTAAATTTGAGTTTGCAAATGTATAATTTTTTTTAAAAAGTTTTCCGTATTGAAAAATTAATTATTTTTGTCCCTCTTTTTAAAACAGTATCATAAGAAATAACATAAATTTTAACCATGGCAAATCACAAGTCATCAATTAAAAGGTTCAGACAAGACGAAAGCCGAAGCGCAAACAACAAGTATTACTCAAAGACCACCCGTAATGCATTAAAGACCCTCCGTGCTACCACTGAAAAGACGGCGGCTACGGAAATGCTTCCCAAGGTTGCTTCCATGCTTGATAAACTGGCTAAGAAAAATATTATCCATCCCAATAAAGCTGCCAATCTGAAGTCAAAGCTGGCCAGACAGGCAAACAGCCTGGCTTAATAATGTCTTCATTTAAAAGAATATAACCCTGGCAATACATACTGCCGGGGTTTTTTTACTTCCTGTTGCTGAAGATTCTCAGAAAATATTCTCTTTCTACAAAAAGATTTTTCTACCTTTCCTTTTGAATAAGTGCAGGTCTTATTTTCCCTCCGGAAAATGGTCCCTGTTTGATTAATTCAAAAAACGTTAAAGGCAATGGAAGAATACACCAATCTCAGTATCCGGAACTGGGCGCTGGAAGATCGCCCGCGTGAAAAAATGATGCTTAAGGGCATCCAGAGTCTCAGTGAATCCGAATTGCTGTCGTTGCTTATCGGGTCAGGTACCCGGAAAGCCTCGGCTGTGGAACTGGCCCGGCAGATTATGAATATGGCCGGCAATAACCTGGATAAATTGGGGAAATTTGGAGTTACCGACCTTAAAAAGCTGAATGGCATTGGCCAGGCACGTGCCATAACCATTGTAGCCGCTCTTGAATTGGGAAGAAGGCGGAAACTTGCCGATGCGCCCGAGGGAATGAAAATCGGAGGCAGCCAGGATGCTTTCACCCTGATGGGTTCTGTGCTTTCAGACCTGGCTCATGAAGAATTCTGGGTTCTTTTCCTGAACCGCTCAAACCGGGTCATCGAGAAACGAAAAATCAGCCAGGGAGGAATAACCGGGACGGTTACAGACATCCGCATCATTTTAAAACAGGCCCTCGAGCTGCTTTCTACTTCCCTGATTCTATGCCACAATCATCCTTCAGGAAACCTGCAACCCAGTGAGGCCGATATCTCCATTACCCGCAGAATAAAAGAATCCGCCGCACTGATGGACATTTCCCTGCTTGATCATTTGATTATTGCCGGAAAATCCTACTTCAGCCTGGCCGATGAAGCCATGATGTGAAAAGATATTTTACTGTGTTTCCCTAAACTTCCGGATGATTTTTTTTTCATCCGCACAATCCCTCAGCAGTTGTTCCATATTTTTTTTCAGGATGGGATGGATTGCATGAGGCGCTATTTCAATAATCGGAACCAGAACAAACCGGCGATCCTGCAAATGGGGATGGGGGATGACAAGTTCCGGAAAATCAATCACCGAATCTCCGTAGAGTAGGATATCGACATCCAGCGTTCTCGGGGCATACCTCATCACCGGCCGGTCCCTGCCGCATAATTTTTCTGTTTTGTGAATGACTTCCAGCAAAGGCAAGGGTCGGAGAGGCGTAAACAATTCAATCACCTGGTTGTAAAAATTCAGTTGGGAATCACAGCCCCAGGGCTCTGTTTCATAAATGGAAGAAACGGCCCCCGGCTTGCCGGCCAGTTGCGCTAACAAACCGATGCCCCTTTTTAGATTCAGGCCGCGATCCCCCAGGTTACTTCCCAACGATAAGAATATCCGTTCCATCCGGATCAAAATTATCTTAAATTACAGATTCCATTACACATAAATAAATATTTCTTGTTCAAGAACATGGCTTTTATTAATATTGTTAAGTTTTACAATCAATCTATCCGACATGAGGAGTTTTTTAAAATACCTGCTGGCCAGCGTACTGGGAGTGATAATTGCTTCCATACTTTTTTTCGTCTTATCACTGATCATCATCAGCGCCATCGTTTCATCACAGGATAAACCGGTTGAAGTTTCCGATAATTCCGTCCTGCAACTGAAATTGAACCTCCCCGTCCACGACCGCAAATCAAAGTTGCCGGTGCTTGTTTATAACATCACGAGTTTCCGCACCGACAACCAGCTTGGACTCAATGATATCCTCAACAACATCACAAAGGCCAAAAAGGACGATCAGATCCGGGGTATTTTTCTTGACCTGTCGAATATCAGTGCCGGCATAGCCACCGTGGAAGAAATCCGGAATGCACTGATGGATTTTAAGAATTCGGGAAAATTTATTGTAGCCTTTAGCGATTCCTATTCCCAGAAAGCTTACTACCTGGCCAGCATCGCCGACAAAGTATATATGAACCCGGGCGGATCGGTTGATTTTATCGGGTTGAGCGCTGAGATCCTGTTTTTTAAGAAAGCCCTGGAAAAACTGGACATAAAACCTGAAATCATCCGGCACGGACGTTTCAAAAGCGCCGTAGAACCTTTTATGTATGATAAGATGAGCCCCGAAAACAGGGAACAGATCCATAAATATGTAGGTTCCATCTGGGATCATATGGTTGGTAAAATCTCCGAATCCCGCAGAATTGAAACACAGGAGCTTAATTTATTTGCGGACAGCCTTCTCTTGTGGGATAATGCCTCCGCCATCCGCTATAATATTATTGACACCCTGCTATACCGCGACCAGGTTATGGATACTTTGGCCAGGCTTTCAAGCGTTAACCGGGCAAAGGATCTGCACCTTATTTCCCATCAGAAATATCTAAGGGTTCCAAAACCTCGCGGGGACAAACCCTATACCCGGAATAAGATTGCCATTATCTATGCCGAAGGCGATATCGTTTCGGGGGATCCGGGCGAAGGAAGCATCGGTTCCGAGGCGATTTCAAAAACCATCCGGAGCGCCCGGGAAGATTCGACGATAAAGGCCATTGTTTTCAGGGTTAATTCAGGCGGGGGCAGCGCTCTTGCATCCGAAGTGATCTGGCGCGAACTTTACCTGGCGCACAAGGTGAAACCGGTTATTGCCTCCATGGGCGATGTGGCTGCCTCAGGCGGATATTATATCGTTACCGCTGCCGACACAATTGTCGCCAGTCCGAATACAATCACCGGTTCAATCGGTGTCTTTGGTTTGCTGATGGATGCTTCCGGCTTTTTCAACGATAAGCTTGGCATAAACGTCGATGTGGAAAAAACGAACCGGAATTCAGATTTTGGCTCCGTTTTCCGCCCCCTGTCGGGAACCGAACGATATGTGCTCCAGAAAATGATCGACCATACTTATTCAACTTTTGTTACCCGGGTTTCAGACGGACGCCACCTGAGCTATACATCGGTTGACCTGATTGCCGAAGGAAGGGTATGGAGCGGGATTAATGCACAGGAACTGAAACTTACCGATGTTATGGGCGGCTTGAATACGGCAGTTGAACTGGCGGCAAAAAAGGCAAATCTCGACAATTACAGGATTGTTGAACTGCCCCGCATAAAAGAGGATCTGCTGACTCAAATCGTGAATGAACTGTCGGATGAGTTCAGTGAAAAAATTCTGGAACGTGAGCTGGCTGGTAATTATAAATACTTCCGGTTCATGAAAAAAATCGTCGAAAGCGACCGCATCCAGGCCAGGCTACCCTATCAAATTACAGTTCATTAAAACCGGATGAAGGGATTCAGACAAATCCAGCGCCCGCTGCTGTTGCCGTTTTCCCTTTTTTACTGGATTGGGGTGACCATCAGGAACCGTTTGTTCGATTTTCGTATCCTGCGGTCCACTGTCTTTCATATCCCCCTGATTTCTGTAGGGAATATTACCGTGGGCGGAACCGGCAAAACCCCGCATGTTGAAATGCTGGCCCGCCAGCTTAAAAGCGATTACAGGATTGCCATTCTGAGCCGCGGATACAAAAGAAAATCCACGGGTTTCATCATGGCATCCCGGCATTCTCCTGTTTCTGATATTGGGGATGAGCCGATGCAGATAAAAAATAAATTCCCTGATATATCGGTGGCAGTGGACGAAAACAGGGTCCATGGGGTAACCCGGCTTATAAAATCAAAGCACTGTCCGGAAATCGTCATCCTCGATGACGCCTTCCAGCATCGCTATATACGGCCGGGTTTGTCGATTGTGCTTGTAGATTATAACCGTCCTGTTTTTAATGATTTCCTTTTGCCGGCGGGAAATCTCCGCGAACCCTGGAGGAACATCCGGAGATCTGATCTTGTAATTGTCACGAAATGTCCCGATTACCTTTTCCCCCAGGAAATATCCTGGTTTTCCCAGAAACTTGCGCTGTCGGCTGAACAGGCGCTCTTTTTCACTACCTATACCTATGGAAAGCCGGAACCGGTTTTTCCGGCTAAGAAAAGAAAGGACTTTCCTTCCTTTAAGCAGCTCCGAAAATCGCATGCGGGAATACTTCTTGTTTCCGGAATAGCCAATCCCAAACCCCTGTTTCAATATTTGCAAAAAATACTGAAAGTGCAGGAAACCATGTTTTTTGCTGACCATCATGAATTCACCAATTTCGATATCCATAGCATTTCAGTACGCTTCCATTCCATTCCGGCTGATGAGAAATATATTATTGTTACGGAAAAGGACGCAGTGAAAATACGTGAATTGGTGATGGATGAACAATTGAAAAAGGTTTTTCTCTTTATCCCCGTTGAAGTGAAATTCCTGGCCCGGGGGGAAAAATCGTTTCACAAACGAATTGAGAGATATATTAAAAGAAATATTCCATAAGGTGTTGGTTATTCAACGCCCTTTACATTCATCTGAACAGTATATACGGAAGTTCTTGCCGTAATGAAGAGGGTTTTCCTGTCTTTTCCTCCGAAACAGATATTCGATGGAGCTTCGGGCAGACTAATTTCCCCGATTTTATGCCCCTGGTTGTTATACACAATTACTTTCTGCCAGGTAACATAAATATTCCCCTCGCTGTCGATCGTCATCCCGTCGCTACCCACCGGAGCAAAGGCTGCCCGCTCACCCAGGGTACCATCCGGATGTATGGCGTATTTCCAGGTTGTCTTTTGCCTGATATCGGCAACAAACAGCCAATGCCCATCCGGAGTTCCTACAATGCCGTTTGGCTGCCCGATGCCTTCCATCACCCGTTTCACACTGCCATCCGGTGACCGGTAATAAACACCTTCCACTTCCTGCATCTGTTTATGCCCTTTCTCCCAGTAGTCCCTGGCGTAATACGGGTCAGTGAAATAAATGCCCCCTTTTTTATCCGGCCACAAATCATTGGGGCCATTGAATGGTTCCCCCATATATCCACCTGTGAGCACAGGGATCATTTCACCTGAAGGGGTGAATTTGACCAGACTGTTATGCAAATCCGCACAGGCCAGAAGATTGCCATCGCTGTCGAAATAAGTGCCGTTTGCCCTTTCCACCCCTTCTTTAAAAACATAAATGCCTGATTTTTCATCCCAGACATAGATCCGGTCATTTGGCTGATCGGTAAAATAAACCTTCCCATCCTTTGCCACGGAACAACCTTCGGTGAAGGAATATCCCGACCCTGCTTTTTCAGGCTGACTTTTCTGTAAACGTTGAATTTCTTCAGTAATCTTGCGCAAATAGTCCCGGAACGAGGAAAATGCAAACAATGACCATTATTGATTTTTTCATGGAGGGATATGGTTTTAAAAATTTATTTTGAACAAATCTAAAATAAAATAGTTTCAATTGTTGAAACAATGAAACAAAGAAAAACTCATATCGCTCCGCTGGCCTTGCTAATGCTCGTGCTCTTTGTATCCCCGCTTGCCGCTAAAGCGATACATCATCATGTGCCATCCCAAATCTCCACCCTAGCAAACCACCAGGGTGAATCTGTATCAAATGCCGTACATGCCTGTCCTGTCTGCCAGTTTGAATTCGTTACCTTCCTCGCTTACAGTATTCCTGAATTTACGAACTTCAACCGGCTTGTTTCCCCTGATTGTTACGAACCCATCCTCGGTATTAAAGGTATTTCCTTTTCCTGTTATTCCCTCAGGGCTCCTCCCGTATTTTGATTAACACCTGTCAGTTTTTTTTGATCTGCCGCAAATAAAACGGCTTTCTAAACTATTTATCAGATACATGATGAAATCAATATTGGCATTTTACTTCATTATTTTTTTGTTTTTCCCCTTTGGCCTGAACGCTGAACGGAATGAATCCCTTAAGGGTTCTCTTTCCGGCAGGATCACGGACAAGAAAACCGGCGAGCCCTTGCCTGGGGTAAATATCTATTTCCCCGATCTGAAAACCGGAACAACAACCGGCACAGACGGATACTTTAAGATCGCTAACCTGCCGCAAACACGGGTAACCGTTCAGCTGAGCTATATCAGCTACCGGACTGTACTGGCGACAATTGACCTGTCATCCGTCACTACTATGAACTTTGAAATGGAATATGCCGCCACTGAATTGAATGAAGTGGTGGTTACGGGTTTGTCAAAATCCACGGAGCAAAAACGAAACCCTACCCCCATGTCAATACTGCCCAAAAGTACTTTGCTGCAAAATTCTTCCACCAACATCATTGATGCAATCGCCACACAGCCGGGTATCTCACAAATTACGACCGGATCAGGGATTTCAAAACCCGTAATCCGGGGTCTGGGCTATAACCGGGTAGTGGTGGTAAAGGACGGCATCCGCCAGGAAGGTCAGCAATGGGGAGATGAACATGGAATTGAAATTGATGAATTTTCAGTGAACCGGGTTGAGATACTGAAAGGACCCGCAAGTCTGACTTATGGTTCCGATGCCATGGCAGGTGTAATTAACCTGCTATCGGCTCCCTCCTTAATGGAAAACCAGGTCAGGGGAAACCTGATGCTTAATTACCAGACCAACAACGGGCTGTTCGGCGCCTCCGGAAACATGGCCGGAAACGCGCATGGCATAGTGTGGGATTTCCGGTACAGCTATAAAACCGCCCGTGCTTATCAGAACCGGTACGACGGATATGTCTATAATTCAGGTTTTCATGAAAGCGGGATCAGTTTGATGGGCGGCCTGGTCAGGTCATGGGGATATGCAAATCTTGACTTGAGCGCATATAACCTCACCCCCGGAATTATTGAAGGGAACCGCGACAGCACGAATGGCCAGTTCCTTCGTTCCGCAAGGCTTAATGATTCAACAGAATCACAACTGACGGTTACGGATACTGAATTGAAATCCTATGCAATACACAATCCGTATCAAAAAATACACCACTACAAAGCGGTATTAAACAGCAGTTTTATTCTTGGAAACAGTACCCTGAAAACGATCCTTGGCTTTCAGCAAAACCGGCGCCAGGAATATGCCGATGTTTTAAATCCGGGCGGGTATGGACTTTATCTGATGCTCAACACCGTGAATGCGGATATCCGTTATCTCTTCCCCGAATTTAAAAATTTTTCGGTTTCCCTTGGTATCAGCGGAATGGGACAAAAATCTGAAAACAAGGGTGTGGAATTTTTAATTCCTGATTATGGCTTGTTTGATGCGGGAGGATTTGTCCTTGTTAAGAAACCGGTGGGAAATATCGATATCAGCGGGGGTATCCGGTATGATTCGCGGATTGAACACCTTAAAGAATTATATACCGGTGCTTCAGGAGAGAAAGTTTCGGGCACGGAGACCGGATCCAGCCTGCGGTTCTCAGCCTTTAACACAGCATTTTCAGGAATATCGGGAAGTATCGGCGCAACCTGGCAGATATCCAAGGCTTTCTTTACGAAATTCAATATTTCGAGGGGATACAGATCACCGAACATCGCTGAACTGGGTTCAAACGGAGTTCATGAAGGAACTTACCGGTACGAAAGGGGAAATCCGGATCTGAATGCGGAAAGCAGTCTTCAGCTTGATTATACCCTTGGGTTAAGTTCCGAACATGTATCTGCCGAACTGGATATTTTTGATAATACAATAACCCATTATATTTTTTCCCGGAAATTAAGTGGCTTCACGGGAGGCGATTCTCTTTCGGAAGGTATCCCCACGTACCAGTTTGTTTCGGGAAATGCTCATCTTTTTGGAGGAGAGCTGAGGATTGACATTCACCCTCATCCGCTTGACTGGATCCACTTCGAGAACACATTTTCCTTTGTGCAGGCCACACAGTATGGTCAGCCTGATTCAACCCGTTATCTGCCACTGATCCCACCACCCAAATGGCAGTCCTCCCTGCGGTTTTCCCTTAAAAAAGCCGGAAAATCACTTGAGAATTTATATTTTCAGGTAGAGTCGGAATTATACCTCGAACAGAACCGGTATTATTCCGCCTTTGGTACGGAAACCAGAACACCCGCGTACAGCCTTTTCAACCTGGGGCTTGGCGGGGAAATAACCCGAAATCAAAAGCAGGTATGTTCGCTGTATATCAGCCTGAACAATTTGCTCGATGCGGCGTATCAAAGTCACCTGAGCCGGCTTAAGTATACACCGGAAAACTATGCAACCGGACGCACGGGGATCTATAATATGGGAAGAAACCTGAGTATTAAAGTGGTCTTCCCCCTTAACATCCGTTAGAGCGGACGGATTCCAATACCCGGTTGCCCGGGCAGGATCACCCTGCCTTTTTCGATCCGGATACCGGAAAACAAATCGTTCTTGATTAACAGGTTGCCGTCAAGATCAGCCCAATCCGCCAGCGGCGTCAATTGGGCTGCTGCTGTGACGGCGCAGGATGTTTCTGTCATGCAGCCAATCATAACCTTCATTCCAAATGCCCTGGCTGTTTTTATGATTGTGCAGGCTTCCCTCATTCCGCCGCATTTCATCAGTTTAACATTGATCCCGCTGTATGACCCGCTTACTTTTTCAAGATCGGCAGCAATCTGAAACGCCTCATCCGCTATTACAGGCAATGGGCTGCGTTCAGTCAGCCATGCAGCATCGGCAAATGCGGTTTTAGACAAGGGTTGTTCGATATACACCACCCCTTGTTCCTTAAGCCAGAATATCAGGTCCAGCGCTTCCTGCCTGTCAGTCCATCCCTGGTTTACATCCACGCACAAGGGTATTTGCGTGACAGACCGCACAGCGTTGACCATTTCCTTTTCGTTGCCCTTCTGCAATTTAACCTTCAGGATTTTATAATCCGATGCTTCCCGTGTTTTTGCCACAACAACATCCGGTTTATCAATTCCGATCGTAAAAGATGTGTCAGGTGTGTGTTCCGGATTCAATCCCCATATTTTATACCAGGGCTGCCCCATCAGTTTTCCGACAAGGTCATGAAGCGCAATATCAACAGAGGCTTTGGCGGCATAATTCCCCGGGGCGATCTGACCGGTATATTGCAAAATGTCTTCCATTAAGAACGGGCTGTCAAATACAGACAGGTCTATCATTGACAGGAATGCAGAAGCTGTGATGTGTGTCTCCCCAAGATAAGGCGGCATGGATGCCTCCCCGTAGCCGGTAAAGCCGCCATAGTCTATTTCAGTCAGCATCACGGGGGTAGAACTTCTCGATCCTGCAGCCAGAGTAAAAACATGTTTCATCTGCAGCACATAGGGTTTAAATCGCAAGGTCATACCGCCCCGTCGTTTTTCCCGGAATTTATTGAAATTCGAATTTGGCTCTGACTCCATGTTCAAAAATACGTCATTTTCATTTGATAGGATATTCCTGATCCATATTCTATCTTTACAGCATTACCAAACCGCATTATGATCCTGATAGCCGACAGCGGTTCCACGAAAACCCACTGGGGACTGGTTGATGAAGACCGTCCATCAGCGGTGACGGAATTCCGGACTTCAGGGATAAACCCTTTTTACCAGGATAAAAATTCCATTCTTCATATGCTCCGTGAGGAATTTTTATGGAATATCAATACCCCTGAACAACTATTTTTTTATGGAGCCGGATGTTCCGGTGTGGATTCAAAAGCTATTGTTTACGAGCCGCTGAAAGCCTTTTTTAAATCCCCTTCCGTCTTCGTTGAGAGCGACCTGATGGCGGCAGCGCATTCTCTCTGCGGGCATGAAGCAGGTATAGCCTGTATTTTGGGTACCGGGTCAAATTCCTGTTATTATGACGGGAAAGAAATTATCAGGCATATTCCGTCCCTGGGGTATATCCTTGGAGATGAAGGAAGCGGGGCCGATATCGGAAGAAGGCTGGTGGCCGATATTTTAAAACATCAGCTCCCGGAAGCAATATCGGAACATTTTTTCGCAACATTTCACTTATCCCGTGAGGAAATTCTCGGACAGGTTTACAAAAAGCCCTTCCCCAACCGGTTTTTAGCCGGATTTGCGACCTATGTGGGAGAAAACATAAGGATACCTGCTTTACGAAACCTGGTAAAAACAGGTTTTAACAAATTTTTTGTGCGAAATATCCGTCAATATCCCGAGGCCGGAAAATTACCCGTTCATTTCACGGGAAGCATCGCCTGGCATTTTAAGGAAATATTGGCGGAATCTGCTTCAGAAAATGGTTTTTGTATGGGACAGATTACCCTCTGTCCGATGGAAGGGTTAATAAGGTTTCATATTTAATAATATCTTTATAGTAAGTTACCTTTTAACCTAATTCCTTTCATCATGGTCACAATCAAAAAAACAGCTCTTTTCAACGCAAGTTGCGTTGCTTTGGTAGTTACTGCACTGGCATTTGCCACACGCGGTTCCTTTGTTGAAATTTGGGTAAAGGAATTTAACCTTACCCACACCCAGGTAGGATGGATCGTTGGAACGGCTTTCTGGGGATTTACACTTGCCATGGTATTTGGCGGGCCGCTGGTGGATATCATCGGGATTGGCCGAATAATTGCCATTGCCTTTGCCTGTCATGTTATTGGCATTATCCTCACAATTTTCGCCACTGGTTTCTGGACATCTGTTTGTCTCCACCCTCTTTATCGGTATAGCCAACGGAAGTGTTGAAGCAGCCTGCAATCCCCTCATCACAAGCATGTACACCGAAGAAAAAACAAGGAGGCTTAACCGGTTTCATGCCTGGTTTCCGACTGGCATAGTAATCGGCGGATTGATGGTGTACCTGTTTTCGAAAGTGGGAGTTACCAACTGGCGGTTTTCAATGGGTGCGATGCTCATTCCAACGCTGGGTTATGGCCTGTGGTTCCTGAATAAGAAATTCCCCGAAACGGAACGTGTGGTTTCCGGTTTCACATATAAACAAATGCTGAAAGCCTGCGTAAGTCCCCTGTTCATTTTTATCGCCTGTTGCATGCTCCTTACAGCAGCCACTGAACTCGGAACCAACCAGTGGATCGCTGCCCTTATGTCGAATGTAACAACCAGCCCTATCCTGCTCCTTGTATGGATCTCAGGCATTATGGCCCTCACCCGCCAATTCGGGGGGACCCTCATCCATAATATGAGATCCACCGTAGTGCTGCTGACATCAGCCTGCCTTGCTTTTCTGGGACTGGTGATGTTTGGTCTTGCCAGCGGGCCCATGATATTTGCAGCCGCTGCCGTATTTGCCCTGGGTGTGGCATTTTTCTGGCCTTCCATGCTGGGTTTTGCATCGGAAAACATCCCGCAAAGCGGTGCCCTTGGATTGGCTATTATGGGGGGGATTGGATTTTTAGGCGGGGCCATTGCACAACCGGCGCTTGGCGCTATTTTCGATGTGCAGACAAAAATAGCACTGACCACCGAAAGCAGCCTTGAACAGGCCCAGCTTGCCGCCGGCGCACATACCCTGCTGTATATGGCTATCGTACCCGCCATCCTTGTTCTCGCTTTCACCTACCTCTACATCAATAAAAGAAAGAACCTTACAAAATAACAAGTTCGGCTAAGGCAGAGCCTTCAATGTTCGGCTTAGGCTCAAGTTCGGCTTAGGCTCTGCCTAAGCCGCATATATCCTCAAGTTCGGCTTAGGCTCCGCCTAAGTCGCATATATCCTCAAGTTCGGCTTAGGCTCTGCCTAAGCCGCATATATCCTCAAGTTCGGCTTAGGCTGAGCCTAAGCCGAAAATATGCTTTCAGGCTCCTGCCTGAATTCACCCAGGCCCAGCCTGGCAACATACATTCAGCTTAGGCAGAGCCTAAGCTGAACCTGCGGCTGAACCCGCAAATCAAATATTACTCCAGTATCTTGTTCGTCAAATCCTCAGTCCAGCGAACCAGGGCAGTTTTCTGTTCCTGGCTGAGTTTGGCATGCCTGTGGATCAGAAGGTAATTTTTGAGGGGCATGTCGCCTGAAGTAACCTCCTCTTTAATTTTTCTCAGGTTCCTGATCTGGTGCCTCTTGCTGAAACTTCCCCATTCTGAAAAGTTCAGCTCCTCCCTTCCTTCCCGGATATCCTTGGCCAGGAGCCAGGAAACCGGGGCAATTTTTGAATACCAGGGAAAGATTGTCTGACTTGAATGGCAATCATAACAGGAGTTTTTAAGTATGGATGAAACAGCCGTCGGGGAAATGCCGCTGGTGACCAGGTCATCCTTCCCAGGTTCTGCATTCGCCGGCATCTTGTTTGGAATAAATTGCAGCACAACAAAAGCCAGAACCAGTACTATAAAAAAAATCCCGAGTAATTTCATAATCGCATTTGAACTTTGAAATAAAGATACTTATTTCAACAGATCATCCGCTGTTGTCTCAGCCCAATTTCTCAGCAGGTCCGCCTGTTCCGGGGTCAATGCGGCCTCTGGGTGCATTTCAATCATTTTTTCAGGTGGCATTTTACCCTTTTCCAGAACGTCGGAAATATCATCCAGTACAGCAATCTGCCTGGCTTTTGGATATAAGGGAATACTGTCCCACATCATATCCTCTTTGGCTTCATCCGATTTGCCGTCCATGCTGTGACATCCGTAACATTTATTGTCAATAACGGCTTTTACATCTGTGGGAAATGTAATCCCTTCCTGGTGGCTCACTGACATGTCCCGGGCATGATCATTGTATCGGGCCCTTACAAAAAGAGCAAATGCAAGAAATAGGAACAATGAAATTTTAATGAAAGTTTTCATGGTATGAAAATTATGAGTTTATAATGATAACAGGAACTATGCAATGCGCACTATCCCACTTTTTAACACCCGAAATCCTGTTTTGTTCCACACACGTTATGGAATATACACCTGCTTTTCCATTATTCCGATCTGTGGGACCACGCAGGCCAGGGTTCCCCATACACGAAAGGAACCATCCGTAATGCGTGGCAGGGGATGACCGTGACTGTCGGTATAGCTCGACCATATGCTTACCCTTGCCACCACTCCGAACAGATATGTTCTGCCCGACTGTACAAGGAACGGAGTGGCCAAATTTGCCCCTGTGAATGATTTTTGATAAGGGGTTACCATGCCATGCCCTAGCCCCGAATTCGGGTAACTATCCGCCACTTCAAACTGTTTCCAGTTTAGCAGGTCCCAACCGGCCGGTCCTGGTATCTGCTGCCATACGGCAAGGATCAGGCTTGTCTTTACCCTCGATGAACCCGCCACAAGAAACTGGGTCCCGAATTCTGCCCACCACCGGTGTTCTCCCGAACATGCCACCTCCGGTTCAAAGCTCACCACACTCAGTGTATGCTTTGGTGTAAATAATACCCCCAGACCCGTATCCGAGAATACGAACTGCTCATTCGTCATGATCTGCTGAAAATCGAAAAGTGTTCCATCGCCAAAGGACGACATTCCAACACCAGTGGATGGAGCTGCGGGTATCCAGCTTTGAGAATAACGGTTCACTGCCGGTGGTGGAAGTATCCAGTATTTTTTCCAGTCGGCATTTCCCGGAATATACAGCCATGGGGGCCAGCTCAGGGAAAGAGTATCCTTGATATTCAAAGTATACAGATGATCCATGATCGATCCCCCGTGGGTCATAACCCTGGATTTAAACACCTCATCTGAACTATCTCCCACTCCGGTATACTTGTCAAACTCAAGCGCCGATTGGTAGGATATTGCCTCAAGATGGCCCGGCAACAGGGGGGAGCGGGATTCTGCCTTCGAATCATTTTCTTTTCCTTTTTTCATTCGTATTCCTCCTTTTATCTTGTTGATTGGATGATGGATAATTAATCTTGCTTCATCTAAACAAACCAAATTTACTTTTGGCTATTAATATTTGTATTAACAACAAAACTTATCGGCTATCCCCGTTGATAAGTCCTTTTTTTCATGTAAATTTCAGACCCTTCAAGTGGTTGAACCCCCTTGAAGCGGTCGGATGAGTAAGAAGCCGGGAGAAGGGCGCGAGCAAAGCCCGCATTCATCTGCGAGAGAATTTCCTGGAATTTGTTAAAAGAAAAATAATTAACTGCATGAACAGGCATCAATTTCTGAAAATAGCGGGTTCGGGGATAATGGGTGCTGCATCCATTCCTTCCCTGGCCCGATCTTTTAAAAAACAGGATGTTGAACACAGGCAAAAAAATCTTCCTGCAGAAGAAAAAGGCGACCAGAGGCTAACTACGGAGCAACTGAGGAACTGGCAGAAACTGAAATACGGCATGTTCCTCCATTTCGGTATGAGCACCTTTACGGGGGATGAATACGACAAAGGCCGGTCGCCGGCCGGAATATTCAATCCTGACCGGCTCGACGTTGCCCAATGGATTTCCGTTGCAAGGGATGCCGGCATGACCTATGCCGTTCTCACTGCCAAGCATGTGGCAGGGCATTGCCTGTGGAAAACGGCGCATACTCCTTACAGCATCATCAATAGCGGAAATAAAACGGATATTGTTGAAGCTTTTGTGAATGAATGCGCCAAAAAAGGGATCAAACCCGGGTTGTATTATTGTTCCTGGGACAACCATAACCGGTTTGGAAGTCAAACGCCAAGTGATCCCTATAAGGGCAAATGGAATGACATGAATTATTTTCCGGGCGATCAGGAAGAGGGTTTTGCGCCTTATACAACATCGCTATATCACAATTTTCAGACGGCCCAGATCACCGAGTTGTTGACTCAATATGGCGATATAATGGAACTCTGGATCGATATTCCGGGCATACTGGGCAAGGGATACCGTTCCTACCTCTATCAACATGCCACAGAGCTTCAACCCAAAATGATCGTCATGATGAATTGCGGACTGGATCCCCTGTATAATTATGATTATGCTTTCCCTTCCGATATCCGGGCTTTTGAAAGGAATTTACCGGAGAATTACGATGGCTGGCTGAAAATCAACGACAAGGAATATTATTTGCCCGGGGAATTTTGTCAGCCGATCGGCAAGCAATGGTTTTTTACGGACGGCGATCTGTCGCGCCCCACCGGTGAGCTGCTGGATGAATACCGTTTCTGCCGGAAAAATGAGATCAATTATCTGCTTGACGTTCCCCCGGACAAATCGGGTTTATTACCCGAAGATTCGGTTAAAAAACTCATGGAACTAAGTAAAAAAGTAAGGTGAAAAAACTGGTTATGCCCGTATTATTTACACCTAAAAAGGATTCAGGAAATGAGGTATTGAAAATATTAATCTCCTTCATTATCCTTTTCTTCTTCTATCATGCCGCAGAATATATGATTCTGTTTAAAAACAGTGATGTTGGTTTCATCTTCCTTCAGCTGCTTTTTTTTGGTGCCGCCTGGATCCTTGGAAATTGGAACAATAAAAACGGCCTGGACTTCTGGGGATTGCCATTTACAAAAAATATACTGCGTTATGTTTTAATCGGAGTTCCTCTTGGAATAATATTATATGCCGTACCTTTTTTGATTTCCCTTTATTTGCGAGTAGAATTGGTTTCCTATATTCCGGGATTGACCGCCGGTATATATGCCAGCCTGCCCTTTACCCTGGGTGTCCTGTTTTCTTCCCTTTCTGAGGACATTTTAACAAGAGGAATTGTTTTCCGGCTTTTTCATAAAAAAATAAAAAATAGTTGGATTGCCCTCATATCAGCCACGGTATACCTGTTGAATCATATTTACAGGTTAAATGACGGTACCGATAAATTGCTCTATATTTTTTTACTGGGAATAGTCTTTATCATCCCCGTATTTTTTACCCAAAATCTTTGGGTAACCGGTATGATGCACTGGGCAGGCAATACTTTCTTTTTTATTACGCACAGTGTCATTCACACGGAGGCGCCGGATGGTATTCTGTCTCCCGACATCCTGTTCGCTGTGTGGATAGCTGTTTATATACCTATAGTGTGGTACATAAGCAGGAAAATCGTGATCCGTAAAATCAGCCCGACCTATATTCGACCAACCTAATCCTCAAAAAATGGAAATCAGTACCAAAATTGCAGAATTTGAACAGGGAATATATTCCGTACTCGGGACGTATTCGAATGTGCACCGGGGCAGCGGGCATTTTTCGATTGTATCCACTTATTTGTATGAAAAGGCCCGTCAGATCGTTCTTGAATACCTGGGCCTCGATAAAAAGAAATATACGGTGATCTTTTGCTCCCCGCGAAGGGCCAGGTCACTCAAGGTGCAGCTCGATGCTGGCAGTTACAGGCTTATATCAAGCAAGGATGTTGGTATTTCCCTGGGTGTTGCGGCCCTGGCAGTAAAAAGGAAGGACCTGCCAAAGGGACCGCCGTTCCAGACCGGGGGCGGCACGGCAAAATTGGTTTCCCGGGATTGGGAGATATGGGCCGGGATACCCGACCGGTTCGAAGCCGGAACGCCGGCCATAATAAATGTCATCTCTTTTGCAAGTGCACTGGGTATCATCCGGAAGAACGGAAAGGATATCTTTTTAAATACTTCCCCGGTAAAAATGACAGCAGGTGAGATTCTTGAGCAGGATGATCTGAAAGACTATACCGGAAAAGATCTTCTGGTTAAGCTCCGGTCTGAACTGATAGGCAAAGGCACTGAGGTGCCCACCACGGAAGGGTTAAAGCCCTTTACAAACCTCGATAACAGTGCAAGCACTCCGACCTTTGCTCCCATATGGAATGCTTTTCGCCACACATTGCGGCAGGCTGAACCGGTAAAGCAGGATATCGTTCAGGAAACCAGGGCCATCTGTGCGAAAGCCCTGAATGCAGCGCCGGGCAATTTTGACATTTTTTTCACCTCCAATGCAACGGAAGCCCTTAATCTCGTGGCCGAAAGCATGTATCATGAATTGGAAGCAGGCAGGGAACCCGTGGTCATCAACACGCTCCTGGAACATTCCTCGAACGATCTTCCGTGGCGCATGCTTTCAGGATATTCACTCCTCCGGTTATTTGTTGACGACGAGGGTTTCATGGATTTACTGCAGCTTGAGAAGCTGCTGGCTGAATACAACCGGGATGAAGAATTCGGAAAAAAGAGAATTACGCTGGTTGCCGTGAGCGGAGCATCTAATGTTCTTGGAGTATGCAATGGCCTGGAAGAAATAAGCCGGATCGTTCACAGTTATGGCGCCAGGCTTCTTGTGGATGCGGCCCAGCTGATTGCCCACCGCAGGGTTGACATGGAAACATGCGGAATCGATTATCTCGCTTTTTCCGCGCATAAGGTGTATGCCCCCTTTGGCTGCGGTGTGCTGGTGGCCCGTAAAGGAATGCTTAAATTCACCACAGCGGAATTTGACCTCATCCGGTCGTCAGGGGAAGAAAATGCAGGCGGAATTGCAGCTCTGGGAAAATCCCTTCTGCTTCTGCAGCGAATTGGTATGGACATCATTCAAACCGAAGAACTGGAACTCACAAGACGTCTGATGAAGGGCATGGCGGAAATACCCGGACTTGAAATTTACGGAATTAAGGAAACCGACTCGCCACAGTTTAACCATAAAATTGGGGTTGTCGTTTTCACACTCGGCAAAATGATTTCGAGCCGGACAGCTAAAGAACTTGCCATTCAAAGCGGTATCGGAGTGCGGTATGGTTGCCATTGTGCCCACATTATCATTAAACGCGTTCTGAAAGTTACGCCTGCCCTGGAGCGTTTCCAGAAACTTATACAGACCCTTTTCCCCAAACTCCGTTTTCCCGGCGTAGTAAGGGCAAGCCTCAGCCTGGCAAACAGCGACGATGATGTTGACAACCTTCTCGGGGCATTGAGGAAAATAGCAGAACCCGATAAAACACCTCCGGCATTTTCCAGGGCCCGTGTTCAAAAACAAATAACGGAGTTAATGCACGCAGCCGAAACAAAGGTCTACTCCTGACCCCCTTACTCCATAAAAAAACCGCTCCAAATCCTTGATTTAAAGCGGTTAAATACATTCAGGCGCAGAAAGAAGTGGTCCCACCTGGGCTCGAACCAGGGACTCCCTGATTATGAGTCAGGTGCTCTAACCAGCTGAGCTATGGGACCGTGTTTTTAATGGTTTGCAATATTAATGAATAGTTTAGAATTATACAAACGTTATTGCAGCCATTCCTTTAATTGCGGAAGTACGAGTTCCATTTGCCGGACTGCCAAATCGTAAACCTTTTTCAACTTCTCCGGATCGTTTTCTATCCGCGCCACTGGTAAAGGCAATTCCGGCCGGATAATAAACACCCTGCCCTCTTTTTCCATCTGTTCCAGTTGATCCAGCGTGTGATTGTACCTTTCCGTCCTTTCAAGAAAGGATTTTACCATGTTCGGGTATTTCCGGTACACTATCCTGAGCAAGGCTGAAGCCCTTGACTCTTTTTTGCGGTACCCTTTTGGCCTTGTAAGAATAACCACTGCTTTTTTTATGTTGTCCCTGAAGGCCTGTTGAACAGGAATGGCATCGGCAATGCCTCCGTCCATATACTGTTTTCCGTCTATTTCAATTATCCGCGAAATGAAAGGCAGTGAGGATGTGGCTGTCAGAAGCTTTCGGAAATGATCGGTCGTGATATTATTCATTTCAGGATATTCAGCCCTCCCGGTCATACAGTTGGTCACCACAACCCGCATCCGGGTTCCGGAATTCATAAAGGTCTCAAACGAAAAAGGAATTAGCTTGTCGGGAATCTCACCGTATACAAAATCCCAGTTAAAATAACTGCCATTCCGTAAATAGTTCCGCCAGCCGCAATATCGCTTATCCGAAACATACCGGTTAACCGCAAGGTTGCGCTCGTATTGCCGTGAAACATAGGAAACCCCATAAGCGGCCCCGGCCGATACCCCAATGATATAACGGAAGAATAACTCTTCCCTTAAAAAGACATCCAAAACTGCGGCCGTATAAATACCCCTGAAACCGCCTCCCTCTAATACCAGCCCGGTTCCGTCAGTTCCCATACTTTCTATTCTATCTTTTTCAATGCATATTTGATCATCGACAGCACCCGGTCCTGGTATTCAGCCAGCATATGATCCGGCATCGCTGCAGTATCATCCTGGATTCGCCAGGAATCATAGCTTGTGCAGATGGCCAGCACAGCATAGGGAATACCTAATTCGGATGCCAGTATAACCTCCGGAGCGGTCACCATGTTGATTACATCCGCATTCCAGTTCCTGTATAAATTGGATTCTGCCCGGGAAGAAAACCGAGGGACCTTCTATCGATAGGACAGTCCCTTTGGTATGTACTGTTATTCCCTGTACAATTGCCGCTTCTACGAGGTGATCGCGAAGGTCACCCGAGAAAGGTTCTTCCATCGGCTGGTAAGTGATTCCTCCATTCATATCTTCGAAAATGCCCGACAGTCTCTGGGTAGTCATATCGATAAACTGGTCCAGGTATAATGATCTCGCCGGGGCATATTTCTTCCTGCAGGCTCCGGCAAATGGTGGCAGCGAGAATATGGGTGCATTGCAACTGCTTCAGTGCATACAGATTGGCCTTGAAATTTATTTTTGAGGCAGGAATGCTGTCGTCCAATCCCCTTCTTGATAAATGAATTACTTCTATGCCATCCAACATTCCTGAATACATCACCGGATTGGGATCCCCAAAAGGAGTGGTAACAGTCAGCTTCTTTATATTCGTCAAATAATCAGGCCTTTCAAGCCCCCTGCTTCCAATAATAGCAATTTTGCTCATACAACCGGGTTTTAGGTTTTGGGTATTAATGTAGATATATTTTTCGGGTTATTGTTATTCCTTTGCAATGATTAATGGAGCGTTCCTTTCATATGTGGCTGAAATGCACTTTTTTTGTATAAAAAATAAAAATAATGATTTTATCTGAAGCAATGGATAACGCCAAGTATGAAATTAAGAACATTCTTTTTGACTGGGGAGGAGTGATTACCGAATTGAACCTGGAGGCCACCAAAAAGGCATTTCATGATACTTGGCCTTGCTATTTTTGATGAACATGTGCCTCATGATCCGCTCGATACCGTTTTTATTCCCTTTGAAGTTGGAAATATATCGCCGGAAGAATTCAGGAACAATATCCGGAAGTTGAGTGCAAGTCCACTTACAGACATCATGATCGACGGAGCCTGGAATGCCATGCTTGGGGTGTTGCCAGTGGAACGATGGAAGCTGCTTGAATCAATCAGCCGTTCCTATCGGACATTTTTACTCAGCAACACAAATGCCATTCATGTGAATTACTATTTCGGCTATCTGCAGGGTATTTATGGCACCTATGGTTACCTTCACCTTTTTGAAAAGGCTTATTTCTCCCATGAGATCCACCTGCGCAAACCCAATGCAGAAATTTTTGAATATGTAGTGCAGGATAGCGGCATCATGCCGGAGGAAACCCTGTTTATTGATGATTTTATTGAAAATATTGAAACGGCACGGACACTGGGATTCCATACTGTGCACCTGACGAAACCCAGGACCCTCCTGGACCTTTTTAAAAGGAACCGGCTGCATTTATTAACATAATAATTCCTATATTTAATAGTTATTTATGTTGATTGTCTTCACTAAATACGTTATTCCCAATGAAACCATTCGTGTTTACAGCCCTTTTCCTCACAGGAATTCTGACTCTGTCTTCGGGTCAGTCCCCCGTGAAAGCCTCCATTCATCTTAAAAACGGAAAGGTTATCGAAGCCCGTCATTTCGGAAAGATGAAATGCGAATCCAACCAGTATGCCGGTACATTTACCATACTGAGAGGACAGTACAACGGCAGCCATACACAGATCAGTGAATATACCGATGTGAGCAAACTTATTCTGAGTGGATTTACCGACCCCCCGGTTGCCTCAAAGGGTAATCAGAAAGGCAGGATCACTGTGGTCAAAAAGAACGGGGTAAATGTTGTTCTCGATGAGGCGGAATTGGTAATGAGCTGTTTTGGACCCTCCGACCGGTACAATGAAATCCATGTTCAGATTATCAATCCACTGACAGACAAGGCGGTAGATATGGCCGTTCAAATGAACCAGATTGAATCCATCAGTTTTTAGGATCTTCCCAGTCGCCGTATTCTTTAATCAGGGCTATCAATTCATTAACAGCGGACTATTCGGGAATCCCTTTTTTCATCACCTGCTTTGCCTTATACAGCGTAATTTTCCCCTTGCCGGAGCCTACATAACCGTAATCCGCATCCGCCATTTCACCGGGTCCGTTAACTATGCAGCCCATTACTCCTATTTTAAGTGTTTTGAGATGCGAGGTTGCGGCCTTAATTCTGTTTAGCGTTTCTATAAGGTTGAAGTTCGTACGGCCACAGGACGGACAGGATATAAATTCCGTGCGGGTCATCCGTGCCCTGCATGCCTGCAGAATGCCGAACGCTGTGGAGACGAGGTTTTCCTCCGCAAGCGATCCGGAATTGCTTATCCATAAACCATCTCCAAAACCATCAATGAAGGCGCTTCCCAGGTCCGCTGCACTTTTAACCTGAAAGGTTTCCAGGTCATTCTCCGCATAGCTCCTGTGAATAATGAGGGGAAGATTGCAGTTTATCCCTTTTAACTGGTCATAAAGCCAGGTAAGTTCAGCCTGAACATTGGGCGAGGTACTGTCAAATACAATTACCGGTGGGGGATCTGCATATATCTCCTTAGTTTTCAATAAGGATATAGTTGAAAAAGTGAGCCTTATAAAATTCAGTCCCCTCTTTTCGGGTGAAAAATCGGCCTTTTCTGTTTCACCAATCACCACCGGAACCTGGCTTCCGCCAATCCTCCCCCGGGCAGCTGATATTCTGGGTGTAAAAGCATAAGGATCTGCCGGCAGGTTCTCTAATTCAGGAAATGGCAAATGACCTTTAATATGGGAAATATGCTGAATCAATTTCAAGGCCACGGGAATTTCCTGTTCAGGAGATTCTGTAAGGGATATACGGATTGTATCCCCAAGACCTGAACACAGCAGGGCGCCCGTTCCGGCGGCCGATTTTATCCTTCCATCCTCTCCTTCCCCGGCTTCAGTTACTCCAAGATGAAGCGGGAAATGCATCTCTTCGGCATCCATTTTTTTTACAGTCAGACGGGTAGCCTGAACCATAACCCTTACATTGCTTGATTTCATGGATACTACTACCTGGTCAAATTTCAATTCCCCGCATATCCTCAGAAATTCCATAGCTGATTCAGCCATGCCCTCCGGAGTATCTCCGAATTTCTCCATGATACGGGGAGATAATGAACCATGATTAACCCCTATTCGCAAAGCAACCCCTCTGGTGCGGCACTTTTCAACCAGGGTTGAAAATTTTGCCCTGGCTGCATCGGGTTCCCCAAAGTTGCCGGGATTGATCCGTACCTTGTCGGCAAATTCGCTCACCGCAATCGCAATATCCGCATTAAAATGCACATCGGCAATAAGGGGTGTCTGAAATCCCTGTTCCCTCAAAGCTTTCCTTATCCGGGAAAAATTCTCCACGTCAGCGGCAGCCGGAACGGTTAAACGAACATAATCAGCCCCTGCTTTTATGATTTCAATACACTGCCTTACACTTCCATCAATATCGGCCGTGAGGGTATTGGTCATTGACTGCACCCGGATGGGAAATCCACTGCCGAGGGGCACACCTCCCACATTCACTGCAATCGTTTTCCTTCTGCTATAGTTTATGCTGATCACCTGTATGGTTTATTAACCGGCAGTGATTATTCCATTTCCCATTCTGCCCCGTCGCGTGTATCTTTCACAACAATTCCAAGGGCGGAGAGTTGCTGCCGTATCTGATCCGAAGCGGCATAATCCTTTCTTGCTTTGGCATCCTGCCTTTGCCGGAGTAAAAGGCGAATTACCTTATCCAGCAGGTCTCCCGACTGCTGCGTATCTTCCTCAACCAATCCCAGCAAATCAAAGACAAAGTGGAGCATGAAATGTCGGAGCATTTCAAGGTCTGCTGCATTAATTTTTTCCTTCCCGTCTTTCAGGGAATTGATAATTCTCACCCCATCAAACATATACCCAAGCAAAATGGGGGTGTTCATGTCATCGCCCATGGCCTCGTATCCCTTTTCAACAATAGTCCGCACATCCACCGTGGAAGAAGCGGAAGAAGTGATCTTTGAGATAACAGCCACCGCTTTCAGAAGCCTGCTTAGTCCCTGCTCCGCAGCTTTAAGGGCTTCGTTCGAAAAATCCAGCGGACTGGAATAATGGGCCTGCAGCATGTAAAAACGGACAGTCATCGGAGAATAGGCCTGTTCAAGTAAAGGATGCTGCCCCGAGAACAATTCCTCGAGCGTGATGAAGTTGTTCTTCGACTTGCTCATTTTCTGACCATTGATGGTGATCATGTTGTTATGCACCCAGTACTTCACATGCTGTTTGCCGGTGACCACCGTGGATTGTGCAATTTCACATTCATGGTGCGGAAACATCAAATCCATTCCGCCTCCGTGAATGTCAAACTGCTCTCCGAGATATTTCATGCCCATGGCTGAACACTCCAGATGCCAGCCCGGAAAACCTTCACTCCATTCCGAAGGCCAGTGCATAAGATGTTCGGGACTTGCTTTTTTCCAAAGTGCGAAATCGAGCGGAAAAAGCTTTTCATCCTGGCCTTCCAGCTGCCGTGTATTGCTCAGCATGTCTTCAAGTATGCGGCCGGAGAGTTTTCCGTATCCAAATTGTTCATTGTATTTTTTGAGGTCAAAATACACAGATCCGTTTTTAATATAGGCAAAGCCCTTTTCAATCATCCGGCGGATCAATAACTGCTGTTCGATAATATGACCCGATGCCTGGGGTTCAATACTGGGAGGCAGCATGTTCATCCTGTTCATATACTGGTGATACCGGTTGGTATAATACTGCACCACTTCCATAGGTTCAAGGTGATCAAGCCGTGCTTTTTTCAGTATTCTGTCTTCCCCCTCCCCGGCAACTTCATCTTCAAGATGGCCAACATCGGTTATGTTCCGCACATATCGTACCTTATAGTCAAGATGCCTGAGATAGCGGAACAGCGTATCGAAGGTGAGAGCAGACCGGGCATGCCCCAGGTGGGGGTCGCCGTAAACCGTGGGTCCGCATACATATAACCCCACGTGGGGGGGATTCAGCGGCTCAAAGTGTTCTTTTTTGCGCGTAAGCGTATTATACAGAAATAAATCTTTCACCATGAAATTAAGAGGCTATATTCCTAAATACAAGGTGATAAAGATAAGAATTTTGAATGTTTATTTTAGGGGGTTCAAAAAGGAAAGTCAGGGTTACAGCACGGCAATCAATTCTTTTAACTCCGGAACTTTATTCCGGATAGCCTGCTCAATGCCCGCTTTAAGGGTCATTTCACTGAAAGGGCAACCATCGCATGCTCCCTTTAACCTCACTTTTACAATCATGTCGCCCGTGATCTCAACCAGATCAACATCTCCGCCATCCTTTCTCAGGTAGGGGCGTACTTCATCGATTGCTGAATTGATTTTTGCGGTTATCTCTTCAAGATAAGTGCTGTTCATTGCTAATGAAGTTAATGTGTAATATTGGATCGGGTTTTTGTTATTTCCACAACCTGGGTCGGATCAAGATCCGTATTCCGCTTCAGTATCTGGATCATCAGGTTATCAGCTATTGTTTTAAAGGACTCACTCACCGGACCTTTTGTCAGAACGGAAGGTTCCCCGCTGTCCCCTCCTTCACGGATCCCCTGTACCAGCGGAATCTGGCCAAGCATGGGAAGGCCAAACTGTTCGGCCAGTTTTTTGCATCCCTCCTTGCCAAAAATATAATACTTTTTGTCGGGATATTCTTCCGGTGTAAACCAGGCCATATTTTCAATCAGGCCAAGTACCGGAACATGAACCGCAGGCGCACGGAACATATTGATTCCCTTGATCACATCAGCCAGGGCAACATCCTGCGGTGTGCTCACAATTACGGCCCCGGTAACCGGAACACTCTGAACCAGGGTGAGATGTATATCACTTGTTCCCGGAGGCAGATCCACAAACATATAATCCAGTTCCCCCCATTCTGTATCTCCCAGCAACTGCTGAAATGCGCTCGAAGCCATGGGACCCCTCCAGACGGTAGCATCATTGGGGTTAATAAAAAATCCGATGGACAGGGCTTTTATCCCGTATCGCTCAACAGGAATGATCAGATCCTTGCCGTCTTTTTTAACAATTTCGGGATTAATGAATTCGGCATTCAGCATTTTAGGCACCGAAGGACCGAATATATCGGCATCGATAAGTCCCACTCTGGCCCCTGTTGCGGCAAATGCCAGGGCAAGGTTAACCGCCACCGTGGATTTTCCCACCCCTCCCTTGCCCGAGGCAACGGCAATGATGTTCCTTACTTCGGGCAGATATTGCCTCTTCTTCTGCTCTGCAGGCCTGGCAGCGGTTTGAATATCAATATTGACCTCTGTATCCGTACCCAGGTTATCCTGCAGTATTTTTACACAGGCCTTTTTTAGCGAAGATTTAAGCGGGTCATTGAAACCGGGAAATTCAAGTGTGAAACTTACTGCCTTGTCCCCGATTTTCAAATTGTTGACAAGGTTAAGTGTAACGATATCCTTTGCTGATACGGGATGGATGACTTTTCTTAATAATTCCAGCACCTGGCTTTCAGAAACATTCATAATCTTAGGGTTCCTTGTTAATTATGCTTACCTCACAAAGATAACACAGTTTTCAGGGATTGATCCATTTATTTAGATTAATTCTTTATAAGGATCCCAGAAATATTGACTGAAATTGAGTATCCGGTCATTTTCCACGGTGATTCCCTCGCTTTCAAGCAACTCCTGCATCAGTTCTTCATGGCGAAAATGGTGTTTTCCGGTCAGCACACCATTGCGGTTTACAACCCGGTGTGCGGGGATGTTTTCGGTCTGCAGATGGGAAGAATTCATGGCCCATCCGACCATCCGGGATGACTGCGGTGAACCAATGAACCGGGCAATAGCACCATAGGAGGTTACCCTGCCGGGGGGGATACATTTCACCACGTCGTAAACCCGTTCAAAGAAATTATCCGGCTGGCTCTTCTTCCGCCGGTTCTTCAATTTTTTTTCCATCCGGTAATTCAAAACATAAATAGGTGATTTTCATCCCCTGGTCCAGAAACTGGCGTTCATAGAATGTCTGAATCCCCAGTATATCGCTGTCGATTCCTGAATGGTACAAGTCGCGTGTATTGATCTTTACAGTCAGTTTATTAAGCCGGGCCAGATCGATAGTATACTGGTATAATACGGTACTGTCTGTCTTTAAATGAACCAACCCTCTTTTTCTCAGAAAACTGTTGTAGGTATTCAAGAACCGTGCGGATGTCAGTCTTTTTCGTTTTTTTTTCAACTGCGGATCGGGAAATGTGATCCAGATCTCTTCAATTTCATCCTTTCCGAAAAACGATTGGATCATTTCAATATGCGTGCGCAGAAAGGCCACATTATCAAGATGCTCGGCCAGGGCTGCCCGGGCTCCTTTCCACATGCGCGATCCTTTAATGTCTATCCCGATAAAATTCTTATTTGGAAACCGTCTTGCCAGTCCGGTTGTATACTCTCCTTTTCCACATCCGAGTTCAAGCACGATGGGATTAGAGTTATTAAAAAAGAGCCGGTTCCAGTTTCCCTTAAACCGGTAATCTTTATCAAACACCTCATCAAACGCCGGTTGAACCACATTGGAGAATGTATCCATATCGGCAAAACGCTGCATTTTTTTCTTAACCATGTACGAAACGGGTGAGGAGCGGTTTATTTCGATTTGCCGGCTTTTTCAATCATGAGGCCAATGTTGTTGATATTTTTCAGATCCCGGATCCACATGGCCTGCTCGATTGTAAAGGTATAAATTCCGGTTAAGGGAAACCGGACATTGGTTTTGTAAGGATAATACAGGGTAAAAACGCTGGCGGCTCCTTTGCCCTGCCATTTGCCGTGTTCATCTGCCAGCTGAATTTCTACCGTATCGCGCCTGGTACTGCCATTGGGCGACCTGGCGGTTACAAAAAGATACAGGTTGCTGTATTCGTATTTTCCGGAATGCCTGATGGAAATGAAGACGTTCTGCGATGATACGGTATCCGTGATGTTCACATTAAAATGCACCAGGTTCCTGCTTTTCCAGGTATCCGGAATAGCCACAAATTCTTCGTATTCCGTTTTCTTCCGGCAGGAAGCCAGCATCAGCAAAAGAGCCGAAAATAACAGGATCCTTGTCATCCGTGTCTGTGTTTGTTATGGCGTTTCTTAAAGGGCCTGGAATTTTTATCTTCAATATGCGTCAGTATCTTTTCATCCACTGCATTCTGGTACTGGTAATCCATCAGGGGAGCAATATTGGCATTTTCAACGCTTTCCAGTTTTTTTACCTTTTCCCCCCTCCTGTTCATAGCGATCACTTCCAGCACTTTATCCACTGTCAGGCAAACGATCTCCGATGGCATATCCCTTTTGGAGGAATACCACATCAGGCGTTTGAATACATCTGTTTTTTGATGGTACACCATTCCCTGTTCAGTTTCAAGGGGTATTGACGTCTCCGGGAAATCCTGCTGGGCATCCAGGTAGGCTGCCAGTTCATAATTCAGGCAGCATTTCAGTTTCCCGCACTGGCCGGCCAGCTTCTGCGGATTCAGGGAAACTTCCTGGTACCGGGCTGCATTGGTGGTTACAGATACAAAATTCGTTATCCAGGTAGAACAGCATAATTCCCTTCCGCAGGATCCTACGCCTCCAATTCTTCCGGCTTCCTGGCGCGCCCCGATCTGTTTCATTTCAATCCTCACTTTCAACTGTTCAGCCAGGATTTTGATCAGTTCCCGGAAATCCACACGGTCATCTGCGATGTAATAAAAAATAGCTTTTGTGCCGTCTCCCTGGTATTCCACATCGCCGATCTTCATTTCCAGCTTCAGGTCAACGGCAATTTTCCGTGATTTGATCATCGTGGAAAATTCAAGCGCCATCGATTCTTTCCATTTGTCCACGTCAGCTGTTTTGGCTTTTCGGTATATTTTCCGGAATTCCGTGCCTGCCAGCGGAATATTGTTTCGTTTTAACTGCAGAAGAACAAGATTGCCCGTAAGCGAAACAATGCCGATATCATGTCCGGGCGAGGCTTCTACAGCCACAACATCTCCCTTGTGCAAATCCAGATCATTGACATTTTTAAAAAATGCTTTCCGCGTGTTTTTAAAACGTACTTCCACAATATCGCAATCGTGGTAGTTTACGGCTATATCCTGTAACCAGTCGAACGTATCCAGCTTATTTCCGCTCGAATCAATACTGGTCAGTGTATCCGAAGCATCCTTGACTAATTTATGGCAGCCACGGCCTTCACAACCGTTGGTCATTCTTTTTCATATTAAATGCAAAAAGACAAAAGTAAAAAATTAATCGTTGCCCGGTCTGTTTAAATTTATAAATCGGGAATTATCCAGGTTATCTCCTGATCCCAGTTGGATCGCAATTGGATTGGCAATGTATAAAAAAATGTTTTTTCCGGTTGTATATGCTTCAGGTAATTGCCGGTGTCCCAGGTTCCGTTCCCGTTTTTGTCGATAATTGCTTTGAGCGTATATTTCTGGGGTGCCAGGTAGTCAAAAATGATTTTACCCGTTTCTTTTATATTTTTTGTTCCCACAACCTTGCCCTTTTCATCCACTACCTGCAGAATAACCGGGAATTGAGTACTTTGGGCAGTGACAATAATCCGCCCATAATATTCCAGCTGCTGGGTGGTAAACTTAATTTGTACCGAATCATTGGTTAATCGGTAGATGTCTTCCACTGTGCCCGGTTTAAGCAACAGGCGATATTGCATATTTTCCTCCCACACGGTGGTGATTATAAACCTTCGCAAACCGGTCGGGTCCAATGCACAGGTAAAAGGCTGCTTTGTGCTTACACTATCACGGATATTATAAAATTCAATGCTGTCACAATTCAAAGATAAGATAGGCTTCTCAAGCGTAAATACAACCGGTTTATTCAGATCCTGCTTCCCCTTGCCTGTTACATTGGATGAAACTGCCATCCCTGGTGCCCCGGTTTTGACGGCGGGTGTTTTGCCTTTTCTTCCCGTTGTGGCCTTTTCGGCTGTTTTTTGAGTCTTCATTTTTACAGTATCCGTGCGATTCACAAAACGATTCAGCGAATCGGTTGTCGTGTAGGAAACCGATACCCTCAGGCTGTCATTTTTGGCTATCGTGGAATCCGTGATCCAGTAGGTTATTGAATCCCCCGTGCTGCTGATCTCTTTCATATACCAGGATGGCCCGGGACTGAAGTTTACAGGCTGAAGCACCACGGAATCATGCGGTGGCCTGTTAAAGGCAAAAAACAGCTTTTCTCCCTCCTCCCTCTTTCTTTCCGTGAGTATAACATTGTCGGTTTCTTCCATAAAATAGAAAAGAGATACTTCCAGGGCATTCAGTTTTCTTCCCTGAACGACGGTTGAATCAATCGCCGATTTCACGGGCGTCTTTTTAGTGCCTCGTTCTTCCTTTCTTTTATTATCCTTCACCCTGATTGTATCCTTGATAAAGGTCATGGGTTTTACCGTATTGGCATTGATCACGAGAAAAGAATCCAGAAAGGCAATGGATTCTGCACCCGGGTCATATTTCAGGTTATCTGTTGACATCGTTGATTGCGATCAGCCTGAAGGTATCCGGCTGTATGTTGTTTATGGTAAACAACCCGTCCTTGCTGGCCCGGCCGATATACCGGGGGATCTTGCGCAAGGGGGCCGAATCGGCAAGATTGTTATATAACATCACCATGATTACCTGGTCTTTCAGGGATAAATGGTCAAATGCATTCACCGCCCTGCCTGCTACAGAAAGCGAATCAATCTCGTCCCCCGTGGAAAATACATATTCAAAATCAGGAAGCGGATTTCCTTCATTCAAATCGGAAATTGAATTTCCAAAATTGAGGGTATATGTGGTATTCGGTAATAATTCATTTTTCAGATTGATCTTAATGGACTTATCCCTCAGCCGCACATCCGGTTTCACCTTCAGCGGGGGCGACACGAGCAGCTCCCTGTTCAAATCCTTGAGCTGAATAAATTCATTAAACTGAAAGGAGATTTCCTTCCCTTGAAAATGGGTGGAACGATTTTCCGGTTCGCCACTCACATAGCGTGGCGGTGTAATGTCCTTCGGGCCCCCGGTGGGAGTCCCCACCTTGGCACAACCCTGCACTAGCATGATAAGGGAAAGAAAGGATGCAAACTGGCAGGAAACGCTTTTCATACCGGAAAATTCGTGTAAATCAGGATTAATATCTCCGCAAATATAAACAACAATCATGTTGCCTTATAGGTAGTTTTATTAGTTTTGCATAAATTAATCAGTTGGAAAGATGACAATCGATTATGTAATTTGGAATCCAAGACCACAGTTGCTTGATTTCGGAAGCTTTGAAATCAGGTATTACAGTCTTTTATTTGCATTCGGTTTTGTAACAGGCTATATAATCCTGTCACGTATCTTCAAAAAACAGGGACTAAAACAGGAACTGCTTGACCGGTTAACGGTTTATATGGTTCTGAGTACCATAATCGGGGCACGGCTTGGACATTGCCTTTTTTATGAATTTGCATATTACAGCCAGCATCCCCTCGAAATAATACTTCCGTTCCGCGGACACATCGGCAGTGATTTTGAATTTACCGGTTACCAGGGGCTAGCCAGTCACGGGGCAGGCATGGGCATCATCATCGGCATCCTTTTGTTTGCCCGTAAAACAAAATCCTCGTTTTTATGGACTATGGATATGATTGTCATTGTGACAGCCCTGGCCGGTTGTTTTATAAGGCTAGGAAATCTGATGAATTCCGAGATATACGGAAATCCTACCAAAAGCACACATGGTTTCGTCTTCACGCATGATCTCACGCGGCTGCTGACTGAAAAATATCCGGGCACCGTGGAATATGTGGACTATGAAAAGATAAAGGAAAATCCTACCGGCCCTGTTGAAAGCGTGCCTGTGCAACTGAATATTCATTTTAACCGGAAAATAAAAGATCCGCATTCCATTACGGAATTCGGACGGGCTTTTCTTCCGGCTGACCTCCGGCGATATAATTTCGACAACAATATTCTGCCGCCCGCTGCAGATTCCATGGATAACCGCATCAGTCAGAAGAACAAGCTTTTTGTACTCAGCACAACGATAAATGCGGTTCCGCGATATCCTACCCAGATTTATGAGGCGATGAGTTATCTGTTTATATTTTTTGTGCTTCTGCTGATCTATTACAAACTTGACAAAAGACTTCGCGAAGGTTTTATTTTTGGGATGTTCCTGATCCTCGTTTTCACCGCCCGGTTTGTTATTGAATTTGTAAAGGAAAACCAGGAGACCTTTGAAGATTCCCTGCGGCTGAATATGGGTCAGATATTAAGCATTCCTTTTGTAGCGGCAGGCATTGTGCTGATTGTATTAAAATGGCCCAAAAATGAATCCTATACACCCTGATCATTCCGGGCACAGCCATACGCATTCACACCCGGAAAACACGGAAAAGAACCTGCTGCTTTCCGTGCTGCTGAATTTTCTGGTAACAATTGCAGAGATTATCGGCGGCCTGGTTTCCAACAGCCTGGCCTTGCTTTCGGATGCACTTCATAACCTGGGAGATACGTCCGCCATCTTCATTGCGTTCCTTGCCAATGTCATCAGTAAAAAAGAAAGAACCAATAAAAAGACATTCGGATTTAAGCGGATCGAAATCCTTGCCGCCCTTTTCAATGCGATCATTCTTGTGGTCATTATCATTTACCTGTTCATCGAAGCCTGGCACAGGCTGAAAAATCCAATGCCCATCAAGGGCCTGGTGATGCTCATTGTGGCATTGGTGGGCCTTGTGGCAAACCTGCTCTCAGTACTGTTGCTGAAAAGACATTCCGTGCAGAACATCAATATACGGGCAGCCTATCTTCATCTGATCGGGGATACGGTATCTTCCTTTGCCGTAATAATCACTGCCCTCCTGATCTATTTTTTCAACATATACTGGATTGATCCCCTGGTGACCTTCCTGCTGGGCATTTACCTGTTGTGGGAAACCTACCGTATCTTAAAGGTCGCCCTTGATATCCTTATGCAGGCCACACCTCCTGGCCTTGACCTGGAAATGGTTAAAAAAACACTCGAGACTATTCCGGCCATTGATAACATCCATCATGTGCATGCCTGGAACCTGAGTGACCAGGATATCCATTTTGAATGCCATGTTGACCTGGCTTCCGATATCCGGATCAGTGAAACCGAAATCATCCGGGATGCCATAAATGAGATACTGAAAGAAAAATTCAGGATAACCCATGTGACAATCCAGTATGAGTATAATTGCTGTGAAGATAAAAACATGATTCACATCCAATAAGAAAATCAGATTCAACGAGGGCTATTTGGAGTGGTTTTGTATATTTGCCATGCCTGATTTAGCCAAACTATTTTAAATTAATTTAAAATTCACAACACATGTATAAGATTGTTTTATTGCGTCATGGAGAAAGCACCTGGAATAAAGAAAACCGTTTTACCGGATGGACAGATGTTGATCTGAGCGAGAAGGGAATTGAAGAAGCCAGATATGCCGGCAAAATAATGAAAGAAGCCGGATATGAATTTGACCTTGCTTATGTATCTGTATTGAAGCGTGCCATGAGAACCCTGTGGCTGGCTCTTGAGGAGATGGATGAGCTGTGGATCCCCTGGATTAAGACCTGGAGGCTGAATGAAAGGCATTATGGAGCGCTCCAGGGTTTGAACAAAGCGGAGACAGCCGCTTTGCACGGGGAAGACAAGGTGAAGATATGGAGACGCAGTTACGATGTCCCCCCTCCCCCCCTCGAGCGGACCGATCCGAGGTATCCGGGCAACCATCCGGCATACAAGAATATGCCCGCACGGGATATTCCTACCACGGAATGCCTTAAAGATACGGTAGACCGCTTCCTGCCCTTCTGGCATGAAACGATCGCCCCGGCTATCCGCTCCGGCAAACGCGTTCTGATCACTGCACATGGAAACAGCCTGCGCGCACTGGTAAAATATCTTGATAACATGAGCGAGGCCGAAATTATCGAGCTCAATATTCCCACGGGAGTTCCGCTTGTTTATGAACTCAACCATGAGTTAAAACCCCTGAAGCATTATTACCTGGGTGACCAGGAGGCCATTAAGAAAGCCATGGAATCTGTCGCAAACCAGGGTAAGACCAAATAAAAAAACTGACATTCTGCCTCACACCCTTCATGAACCAAAATCATGAAGGGTTTTTTGTTTTCCGGGAAAATCAGGCAACTCACCGACATCCTGTTGTCGTTTACCGAAAAATACTTTGGTAATCGGTTTCAGCATGTTACATTTGATCAGATAATTAATTGCAGGAGGACAAAACAATGGAAAAAAGAAATTACGATCAACGTTTATGGCTGGGCGTAGGGGCAATAATACTGGGTTTCCTCTTTCTGGCCAGCAACTTTCACATTCTCGACTATAACATCAGGCGATACATATTCCGGTGGGAAGTTCTCCTTATGTTCCTCGGTGTGGTGTTCTACTTTGGCCGCAGAAAAAGGTCAACGGGAATTATCCTGTTTTTTATCGGTGCCATTTTTTACCTGCGTGATTATTTTGCATACAGTTTTACCTTCTGGCAGATATTCTGGCCCGGTGTCCTTATCTTTGCCGGTCTAATGATCATCTTCCGCCACAGGCTCGACCGTCATGACTGGGTGCACAGGGGAGTGATCACAGATGATTCCATAATTGACGAAATGGCTGTTTTCGGGGGAGGGGACCGGGTGGTGACATCCCAATCCTTTAAAGGAGGCAAGGTTACAACGGTATTCGGCGGACTGAATTTCGATATGCTCAAGGCAAAAATGGCCCCTGGAGACAATCACATTGATGTATTCTGTTTATTTGGAGGGATGAAACTCATCGTTCCCGAAGGCTGGAGTGTTAAGATCAGGGTAATGTCTCTCTTTGGCGGCTTCAGTGATAAGCACCGCTACAGGAACTCCACTCTGAACCCCGAGACAGAATCCCATCTGGTCATCACCGGAACCGTTATTTTCGGAGGCGGAGAGATCAAAAGTTACTTTGATTAAACGTTAAACAGCCTTAAGAATGCAGAACCCGCTGTTCAGCAACAGAAGATCTTTTGTTACGTATGTGGGGATATGGACTCTGGTCATCATTTTCCATATCCTCCTTTTGATGCTTACCGAACAGGTCTCCCCGGCCAATGCCCTGGCAGACGGGTTTATTTCAAATGTTATTTATGCAGCCATCGGACTGGGCCTCTGGTTTCCCATTTTTTTCGCTAAATCCGACAATCCAAAAATTATCAGTTCCCTTGCAAATCACCTCTCTGCCTGTGTGGTCACCCTGGCGATCTGGATCGCCATCACCTACTTCCTCTTATATTCCATGTTTAGCGACCAGACTGTTTACCTCGACTTCCTGAGAAAATCATTGCCCTGGAGAGCCGGCATCGGTGTTTTATTTTATGGCGTGATCATCCTTGTTTATTACCTGATGATCTTTAACCGTAACATTCGTGAAAAACTAGTCCAGGAGGCCGAACTGAAATCGCTGGTTAAGGAATCGGAATTGAATTCGCTTAAATCGCAGATCAATCCGCACTTCCTTTTTAACAGTCTGAATTCCATCAGCTCGCTGACAATGTTCCAGCCTGAAAAGGCCCAGGAAATGATCATAAAATTGTCGGAATTTCTACGCTATTCCATTTCAATCAAGGCTGAAAAACTCACTTCCCTCCAGGACGAGATCAACAACATCAACCGGTACCTCGATATTGAAAAAATCCGGTTCGGCAAGCGCCTGGCTTTCGACCTCCGGGGAATTGACACGTGCAGGGACCTGAAGGTTCCGGGTATGATCCTTCAACCCCTGGTGGAAAACGCAGTGAAATACGGGGTACACGAAAGCATTGACGAATCAAAAATCGAAATCAATTGCAGTTGTAATTCCAGTGCCCTGATCGTAGCGATCCGGAATGCATATGATCCCGATTTTGCATTAAAAAAGGGGGAAGGCATCGGGCTGAAAAATATCCGGAGCCGGCTGAGAATCCTATACAACCGCGATGACCTGATGCAAATAAGAAAAGATCCGCATCATTATGAGGTGAAAATATTATTCCCACAACAATAAATCGTACTATGGAAACAACCCGAGCTATTATTATTGATGATGAAGAACTAGCCCGCCAGCTGATCCGGAATTACCTGAAAGATTTTCCGGGAATAGAGATCATCGGGGAATGTGAAAATGGCTTTGAAGGAATAAAGGCTATCGCCGACCTCAAAGCGGACCTTGTTTTCCTGGACATTCAGATGCCAAAAATTAACGGTTTTGAAATGCTCGAACTTATTGAAAATCCGCCTGAGGTTATCTTCATCACAGCGCACAATGAATTTGCCATCCGGGCATTTGAAATGAATGCCGTGGATTACCTGCTCAAACCCTATTCCAGGGAACGGTTGCTGGCTGCCGTAACCAAAGCCAGGGAGCGCATCCAGCTGGGGGAAGCACAGACCGGGATACCCCAGATCGTGCGCCAGCCCTTATCCGAAAAGCTGGAAAGAATTGTCGTCAAATCAGGGACGAAGATCAAGGTAATACCCGTGGAAAAGATCACTTATATCGAAGCCGAGGATGATTATGTTATGATCCATACCGAAGAGAGCAAACACCTGAAGCAGGGTACAATGAAATATTATGAAGATCATCTTGACGACACCAAATTCATCCGGGTGCACCGGTCCTATATTGTGCGCATTGACCAGGTGACCCAGCTGGAACCCTATTCCCGGGAAAACTACCTTCTCAAGCTTAAAAACGGCGTCAGCCTGAAAGTCTCCCGCAACGGCCTTAAAACCCTGAAGGAAAAGTTTAATTTCTAGAACTTCATTACTTTCTGCACTACGGTGAAGCAATCTACCGAAAGCATAACCATACTATTGCGGTACCGTTAAATGAAAAGGAATTATCCCCGCAATTCCTTTCGCTTTCCCGTCAATGGGGATGGAATCCAGTAAATCAAGTGTGGTCACATCAAATTTATACATATAGGATACAGGATTAACTGTATCCCTTGAAACAGCAAGATACTCCTGTCCATACCGATAAAAATCACTTACATTTTTATCGATAAGCACCGAGGTGACTATCGGATCGGATAATTCCGTGCGATATAATTTACCGTTTGCATTAACGGCGAGTATCCTGCTTCCGGAATAGGGTTCCCCGATCCAAAATATACTTTTGGGTTTGAAATCCGGCTTATCAAAATGATAGGTTTCTGCAACCTTGCGTGTCACCAGGTCGAAAATCACAACCGATGCCGGAACCGCTTTATTTCCCATGCACAATATGGCGAGGCCCTTATGCTGGGAATCGAAATTCAGGCTGATCTCAACAAAGTCCACGGGTTTAATGCCAGCCACAATTGAGTCGACTTTATGGAGTGAAAGCACCGAATTATAAAATTCGCTTTTTAGAACAGTAATTAATGAATCCTTTTCATCCTTTCCATTGCAGAATACATAGCAGTAATAGCCATCAACATAGATTTTACCGGCTTCATTGCCTGTTGGAATTGTCTGCATCAAATCACGGTTGAAATCCACCAGGGCAACACCTCCCGAAACCCTGTTCCCAAAAGAAACCAACCTGTAGGATCCAAAAAGGCTAGTGTTTCGTGGCCGGCTTATTTCAATTGATTTAATTGAAGTAAAATTCTCCATGTCAACAAATTCTAGTTTATTTTCGTTCTCAACGGTGATCATACCGGAATTAACATCAAGAGAATAGACACCGGTTCCTAGTCCCCTTCCGTTTTGATGGGCAAAAATATCCGGAAATACCTTGTTTGAATCCGGATAAAAATACCCGACCGAGTTGTCATGCACTATGAATAGACCATCATTAAATCCTATAAAATCATGACCATCCCAGGTTTGTTCATATTCGGTTTTCTCTTTCTCACATGAGCTTAAAACAGAAACAATCAACAACAGAAGGGGAATAGAATACACTTGATTTTTCATGGTAGTCCTGTTATTTAAATATATAACCTGCCGTAATCTGGGCATAAAAAAATCCTTCATTATGATTTCCCATCTGAATTCCGGCATTTATATCAAAAGTTAATCGCTTTATAGTTCTTTGCATTCCATAGCCCATCTTAATCATGGGGTGAAATTCATTTTCACGGGTAGAATTTACTGCCCAGGCTCCCCTGGTAAAATCCCATGCAACATTGGAAACCGAATAGGGCTTGATGAGATAGATGAATTCGGGTGAAATAAAAAAATAATTTGCAGAAAAATTATTGCCGGTAAGTCCCCTGCTCATCCTGTTTTCAAGATTATACAGGAATTTATAGGTAAAATTAAGTTCAATTCCCTGGTTCAAACCATTATACGGAGGAGATTCAGGGGAACGGGGCATATAATATTGAATGAAATACCCTATTCCGGCACCAACAGCGTGCATGTTTACAACTTTATACTCAAACATGGAATAAATACCGGTATTTGCATATTGATCCTCTCCCATTGCAATGGATCCCTTTCCGGCTATATAAAACATTGAAATCCTCTCCTGGAATTTACCATTTACAAAGTCGGGTTCCCCTTCCTTTGCCAGAGTTGTATCCGTTTGGCTGAAACCATTTATAACGGAAAATGATAAGGCCAAAAGAAACATGTTTCGAAAATAAAATGCTCTCATATTCACATCCGTTTGCAATTTTTAAAATTTAAAGTCTCTTTTACTCAAACGCTGGACAAGCTGCTATTAAAGCCCTTCAATCTTCTTTGCCCTCGGTTCTATCGGAATTGAATCCTGAACTACAAGCAATTCATCGTCTATTTTGTATAAGTAAGATACGGGGTGTATTGTATCCCGCGATACCGCAATGAAGTTGAAACGGGTTGTGGTTAATGAACTTATATTTTTGTTAATAAGAACAGTGGAAACTATTGGCTCTGATAAGATTAACTTATATAGTTTATTATTTGCATACGAGGCAAGGATTGGCCCATTTGAATTCGGTTTAACAATCCGGAAGATATTTTCAGGCTTCAGATCCGGATTTTCAAAATGATATGTATTTCTGATTCTTCCGGTGATCAAATCCAAAATAACGATGGAAGGGCGAACATTTTTTTTACCCAGGCAAAGAATAGCTAATCCTTTATGATCATGGGCTTCCTCCAGGGTGATTTCAACAAAATCCACGGGCCGGTTGCCGATCACCATTGAATCAATGCGATGAATATTGCCTGTATAAAAACCATATAACCTCACTATAACAGAGTCCCGCTCATCGTTTCCGCTTGAAAATACATAAATAAAATCGTTATCAACAAAAAGTTTTCCGGCTTCAATATCTGTAGCCACAGTTTTAACGATTTTTCGACTCTGTATATCAACCAGGGCGATGCCTCCGGAATTCCTTTTACCGTAGGAAACCAGCATAGGAAAGGAAAAAGTAATATTTCGGGGCTCATTTAATTCAAGAGATCCCAGGGAAAGGAAGTTCTTCATGTCAATGAACTCAAGTTTGTTTTCCTTTTCAACAGTAACGAGTCCGGTATAATTGTTAAAAGAGTGTATTCCATTCCCTAATCCTTCTCCATTCTGATACCTGAACAGATCGGGAAAAACCTTATTTGAATCCGGATCATAATATCCGATGGAATTTTCATGAACCGTGAAAAATCCATTGCTAAAGCCCCAAAAACCTTCATCATCACATACCTGGCAGGTTTTAATATCTTCATTATCACACGATATAGTTATATAAGAAATTAGCAACATTAGAAGGAATATATATTTACTGTTATTCATCGCTATATATTTTACTTAATAATAAAACCTAATTTGATCTGGAAATAAAAGTGGTTTTCAATCTCATACCGATACATGGAATTGTTAATCTGAATACCGCCATTCATATCAAAATTCATTTTGTCCCGTATCACTCTTTGAAATCCGTATCCGATTCTTAAGGATGGCCTGTAAATTATTTCACTTTTTTTTGAAGTGATAACCCAGTATCCGTGCGTAAAATCCCAGGCAGAATTGGAATATTCATTGGGTCTCCGCAAAAAGCTAAGGGTGGGAGCAACATAAAAATAATTTGCTGAAAAGTTGTTCCCAGTGAGCCCCCGGCTCATTCTCGAATTAAGGTTATGGTAATATTTGTATGACAAATCGATCCGCAGAAAATTATCAAAACTGTTAAAAGGAGGAAATGAAAAATGCTGGTAGTGCAAAAAATATCCTATTCCTGCGCCAATTGCATGACAAGAGTTCAGCTTATGTTCATAAGCTGTATTTATACCGATGGTAGGCGCGAAACTATAATATATACTTTCCAGCGTTGTATTTCCGGCTATATAAAACATGGACGTTCTCTCTTTGAATTTTTCATTTACAAAGTCGGGTTCCCCTTCTTTCGACACGGTTGTGTCAGTCTGCCCAAATCCTGTAAGGGCAGGGCCCAGCAAGGCGAAAAGGATTATGGTTCGAAAACAATTTGCAATCATATTCAATTCAGTTTAATATTGTTGAAACTGGTAGATACCTCGATCATTGCTTTTTTGGGATCAGAATTATCAAATATTTTATTTTCGGATCTGTGTTGGAATTGCCAGCTGGAACTCAGGGTTCCCAATATGATTTTTGAGTTTTTAGTAAATAAATCATAATTGAACAGATCAAGATCTTTTATCAGGAGTTCCAATTCGCAGTGTTCTGCCTTAATGCCTAAATGTCTGAGCTTACCTCCCGGCTGAATTTTGATTTTGCCTACATTGTTGGTTATACTTATGTTCCCGTTCATGTTGGTCAATTCAAAATTTGAATTCATGGTTACAAACCTTATTTCATCACGAAGATTATCCGCCCGGATAGAGCAAAGAGTGGAATATATACTCATGATCCCCCCGATATTGCTTAATTCAATTCCGCCATATTTATTGTTCAGGTTAATAAATGCGGTTAAATTGTGCAATTCACAATTTCCATAATCGTTGTTTATAACGATATTCAGATGATTGGGCATATTGATAATGTATTCTACCCGCACGGTTGAACTGATCTTATTTACATTTGGGGGGAGCGAGAAATAATTATTTAGATTGATGCCCTCCGCCGTTTTAAGGATATTATATTTAGCGTATCCGATCTCCTTCTCTGCAATTTTATAATTGGGATTTTCAAAAGAAATTTTGATCCGGATGGATATCATGGGTTTATCCCACCCATGAATGATCACATTGGCTTTTTTTGAATTAATATTTAGAATAAAACCTTTCCGGACAGCACATGAATCATTCAATTCTTTGGTTGCCGTGGAATTGGCAGCGCTGACTGAAACTAAACAGCATATTGTCAATATACACCCAAAGATTAATCCCTTGGTATATTGAGAATTAAAGTTCAACATACTGATTGATTTGCGTTTTAAGGCTGCCAATCTGATCATTGATCATCTCGTTCACTTTCTTTATCTCCGCATCGGCGGAACCAACGAAAATTGAATTTTCAATATTGGCTTTTTCTTCCTCAAGCTTTAAAATTTCTCCCTGCATTTCAATGAAGTCTGCTTCCTTGCACTTATTCGGATGGGATTCGCATATTCGTGTCAGGTATACATCAATGGATTCATCCTGGCGGGTTTTATTCCGGGTAAGTAATTTCTCACGATGGGGTAATAAAAAGAAATAAAAACAGCAAAAAACAAGTATAATACCTGCTGCAATTTTCAGTAATATGTTAATTGTGCGCCCAGTAACGGTTCCCTTTGACCTGACTTCCAATTCTGACTCCAGTGATTTCCATATATTCCTGGAAGGATCAATAGCAGGAAGATCGGATATCGCTTCCATTAGCTTGTCCCTGTTAACCTCCCTGTATAACTGATCACTTAAAATATTGGCTTCGATCTCCTTCCACAGCCGTTTTTCATCGGGGTTAACCGGCATTGTATCAGAATATTTTTTATATCGGGATTTCATTTCTCATTCATTATTTTACACCGGAAAGTTTTCGCTGCAGATTTTTCTTTGCATAAAAAAGCTGCGATTTTGAAGTTCCTTCCGTAATGCTCATCATTTTCGCCACTTCTTTATGAGAATACCCTTCAATTTCAACCAATGTAAAAACCGTCCGGTAACCGTCCGGTAATCCCATGATTGCCTGGTGAAGATATTCTCCGGACAGATCCTCCGGCCAGATAACTGGCTCTGTTTGTTTATCCTCCAAATTGCTTTCCCTGAAATCTGGCTTTATTCTCCTGATGGCTTCCCGTACAAGGATTGTTTTAATCCAGGAACCAAGGGTTGCTTTAAATTGAAATTGGTCAAGGTTGTTGAAAACCCGGATAAACGTTTCCTGAACAACATCATAACATACCTCCTCATCCTTCACAATTCGCAATGCAATTGTAAACATGGCCTTATAATACCTGTCAAACAGTTCTTTTTGCGCCAGCCTGTTATTCTGAAGGCAGCGGTGGATGAGATTTTTGTCGTGGGATTGGAACAACATGAGAATATACTCTGATATAAAGAGGAAATTTCCCGCCAAAAGGTTGTATGAATGTAAGAATAAATCAGACACCCCGACGGGGTGTCCGGTGTCCGGGTACCCCCCCCCCGTCGGGATGGGGGCATCATCTTTTTATAAGTCCCGACAGTTTCAATACCATGTCCGTGAAAATCATACGGCCATGGCCATTCCGTTCAATGTCGGTAATGGCTGAGGACAGTTCATGGATAATGGGCTCAATATTTTCACCGGTAACGAACGGAGAAAAATCGGATACGAATTTTTTCTCCTCGCTTGTAATATACAGAATTTCAGGGGTATTAAAATGAAGCGCAAGATTTTCACGGATATTTCGCAGCCCATATTCGAGGAAGGCCTTCTGTTTTTCCCGTGTCAGTCCGGCCATCTCCTCAGAAAAACTGACCAGTCCCGGAATATTTTTTCGAAAGCATAACCGCATCATTTCCCTGAACCGGGTAAAATTGCTGCCGGGTTCTTCTTCTTCCGTAAGAATTTCACTCGCCCGGAGCCAGTTTCCCGAAACAAGCCTCACCATATCTTTTGCCTTCCCGGAATTTACACTGTGCTTTTCAGTCAAAGTCCTGTAAATATCGGGGTCGCTGACGCGGGGGATTTTAACCTGTGCGCAACGGGAACGGATGGTGGTCAGCAGAAGGTCGGGATTTTCACCGGCCAGAATAAATACTGTATTGGCAGGTGGTTCTTCAAGCAGTTTCAGCAGCTTATTGGCTGCCACATCATTCATTTTTTCAGGTTGCCAGATGATGGCTACCTTGTAATCGGATTCATAGGGTTTTAACGTGAGCTTGCCGGCCAGTCTTTTGCTTTCCTCCGTATTGATGTTTCCCTGCTTGTTTTCAAGGTCAATTGCATCATACCATTGGGTGAGCCTTCCATAGGGCTGATCCAGCAGGAATGCCCTCCATTCCCGGATGTAATCGTCACTGACCATGTCTTTTTCTTTTTCCCCGTCTTTCCGTTTGTTCACCGGGAACGAAAAATGCAGGTCGGGATGGATATACTTGTTTACCATATTGCAGCTGTGGCAAACGCCACATGCATCCCCCTCCCCGCGGTTCGTACACAATATGTACTGCGCAAGGGCAAGGGCAAGCGGAAGCACTCCTGAGCCCTCCGGCCCGAAAAACAACCAGGCATGGCTCAGCCGGTTTTCCCTGACCATTTGAACCAGTCTGTTCTTTAACGATTCCTGGCCGACGATTTCTTTGAATAACATAGTAGTGTAGGATGCTGAGGCTGCCAAAAATAAGCAATTGCCAAATGTAAATAAAAATAGTTTTTTATCTTTGTTCAAATAACAATACTAAATATTTCAACATGCAAACGATTGATAATTTCAACTTTAAAGGAAAAAAAGCCATTGTCAGGGTAGACTTTAATGTTCCCCTCGACAAAAAAACGTTTGAAGTTACCGATGACACCCGTATCCGGGGTGCCTTACGCACCATTTCAAAAATTATAAAGGACGGCGGCAGCGCTATCCTGATGTCGCACCTGGGTCGCCCGGACGGGGTTCCGCAGGATAAGTATTCGTTAAAGCATGTGATGACAACTCTGAATAAGCTCACTGGCGCCCAGGTGAAATTTGCCGATGACTGCGTGGGTGAATCCGCTGATAAACTTTCAAAGGACCTGAAATCGGGTGAAATCCTGCTGCTTGAAAATCTTCGTTTTTACCTCGAAGAGGAAGGAAAACCCAAACTGCCGGAAAATGTAACCGATGAAGAAAAAAAAGCGGCCAAGGATGCAATGAAAAAGAAGCAGAAGGAATTTACTGCAAAACTTGCTTCCTATGCTGATTGTTACGTGAACGACGCATTCGGAACTGCACACCGTGCCCATGCCTCTACAGCCCTTATTGCCGACCTTTTCCCCGATGATAAGAAAATGTTTGGTTACCTCATCGTAGCCGAACTCGATGCGATGGACAAGGTGCTGAAATCAAATGAAAAACCGTTTACGGCCATCATGGGCGGAGCCAAGGTGTCGGATAAAATTCTCGTCATTGAAAATCTTCTGCCCAGGATCGATAACCTCATCATCGGCGGCGGAATGACCTATACATTCATCAAGGCACAGGGCGGCCAGATTGGCAATTCCTTGTGCGAAGCCGACAAGCTTGACCTGGCATTGAGCCTTCTTGAAAAAGCAAAAAAACTGAATGTTAAAGTATACCTCCCTGTGGATGCCGTGAATGCGGACAAATTTGATGCAGAAGCCAACACTAAGAATACGGCCATTGATCAGACTCCCGATGGATGGATGGGACTTGACATCGGTGAAAAATCCATTGCGCTGTTTTCGGATGTGATCAAAAAATCAAAGACTATTTTGTGGAACGGCCCCATGGGTGTGTTTGAAATGCCAAAATTTGCTGCCGGTACAACAGCTATTGCCCATGCAATTGCGGATGCAACGGCCAAGGGAGCATTCAGCCTCATCGGGGGCGGTGATTCAGTAGCTGCAATAAACAAGAACAAACTGGCGGACAAGGTAAGCTATGTTTCCACCGGGGGCGGTGCCATGCTTGAGTATATCGAGGGCAAGGATCTTCCCGGCATCAAAGCTATCCGCAAGTAATTCATTCCCCGGTGAAAAGCTGCAAAATGCTCGTTTTGGCTTGCACAGGTCATTACGGGCATTTTTATTCCTAAATGATCTGTTCAAAATCCTTACTCTGGAATTATGACAAAAACGAATCAAAAAATCGCAATCCTGGGTGCCGGGAACCTGGGAACTTCCCTGGCCAAAGGGCTTCTTGCCTCGGGTCAATACACAAGCCAGCAGATCATCATGACCGAAAAACGGGAATCCCGGATCAGCTACCTTCGCAGCCAGGGTTTCAGGGTTACAGACAACAACCAGGAAGCCATATCCGGCACAGATATAATTGTGATGTCGGTTAAACCCCAGCAGTTTTCGTACCTGGCCGAAGAAATTGCTCCCTTCCTTACACCTTCCCAGGTATTGGTTTCCACAGTTACCGGGGTTACACACAAGGAAATAGAAACGGCTCTCGGCATTCTGCCAATGGTGAGGATAATGCCAAATACGGCCCTTGAGATTTGCGAATCCATGACCTGCCTTTCATTCAAAAATACAACTCCTGCAACGGAGGAATTCCTTGTATCGCTGTTCGGTAAAATGGGGAAAACGCTCATCATACCGGAAGATATGATGGGAGCCGCCACTGTGGTCGGGGCCTGCGGTATTGCCTTCGCCCTGCGTTTCATGCGTGCCATGTCGCAGGGAGGCATCGAAATCGGATTCAATTCGGAAATGTCGCAATTGATTACTGCACAAACCGTGAAAGGGGCAGCCCGCCTCATCATCGAAACCAGCAATCATCCCGAAAGCGAAATCGACAAGGTAACCACACCACAGGGTATAACCATATCCGGACTGAACGAAATGGAACACCAGGGCCTTAGCTCGGCTGTGATCCGGGGGCTGATCACGTCGTTCAATAAACTGGAAAATCTTAATGCAAAAACCCATAAATAATAGGTGGTCCGTAAGATGAAAAATTTGTAAGGACAAGGTCCGATTGCCTTGTCCTTACGATATCCAATTATTCAGCCGATCCGCCAAAATGGCATAACTTTGCATCTTCAAAACAAGGACCATGATAAAAATTGAAAATTTCCCGCAATATCTTCTTGAACATTACCATAGTTTCAGGAAGGAAGTCCCGTCTATGACCAAGTCAAATGAGTTTATAGATAACCTTATCTACTTCCTTTTCCCGTTCAAGATCGATAAAAAGTGCACACTGCCTTTGATTGAATTAAACCTGGCGCAGCTTCAGCTTGATTTCAAGGAACTGCTTAACCCGCTTGAACCCATCCTCGGTGAACCGGTCAACCAGATCCACGATAAGTTTTTCTCCAAAATCCCGGGCATTTACAAAAACCTGGTGGATGATGCCCAGCTGTTCGTTGACTTTGATCCTGCCGCCCGCTCCCGGGAAAGTGTTATCCTTTATTATCCCGGATTTTATGCAATTGCCGTATACAGGCTTTCACACGAATTATATGAATTGAAAATTCCTTATCTGCCAAGAATGATATGCGAATTTGCCCACAGCAAGACCGGCATCGACATTCATCCCGGGGCAATCATCGGAGATCACTTTTTTATTGATCACGGCACCGGGATTGTCATAGGGGAAACAACCCACATAGGAAATAACGTAAAGATTTACCAGGGCGTGACCCTGGGCGCCGCTTCCGTCGACAAAAGCATGAAAGGGAAAAAAAGGCATCCTACCCTGGGCGATAATGTGGTTGTCTATTCAGGAAGCACTATCCTGGGCGGTGATACGGTCATTGGTCATGATACCGTGGTCGGCGGAAACGTCTGGCTTACAAAGAGCGTCCCTCCCTACTCCGTGGTTTACCATGAAAGCAAGGTGATAATCCGTGAGAACAAGGATTATCCGAACCCGGTGAATTTTGTGATTTAGAGAGGGTGACTGGTGACCGGTGACCGGTGACCGGTGACGGCTGACGCCCCTAACTGCCAACTGCAAGATTCTTACCGATCACCTCATTACTGAATACCGATCACCGAATACCGAATACCGATTACCGAATACCGATTACCGAATACCGATTACCGATCACCGATCACCGATCACCACTCCCAATTCCCCCCGTATCACGGAGGTCCAAACTGCATATCCTTTATCATTCAAATGCAAACGGTCGGCACGGAACAATTCATCTTTCGGCAAACCGGAGGAATTGAGAAATTCATCTTTTGTCCGGATAAAATAGGTGTCATGCTGCTTTTCGCATTCCTCCCGAATCAACTGGTTTGCCTTTTCGATTTGGGGCCAGACTTTCCATCTCAGCCCGGTAGGCGTAATTTCAATCCAGAAGACTGGGGTCTCCGCAAATTTCTGCCGGATCGTATTCAGCACATTCAGGAATAAATCCCGCACTTCTTCCGGCGTTTTATCTGCTTCTGAACCGGTTATGTCATTGGCTATAAAAAGTACAATTGCCCGGCTGGGATGCGGATAAATGATCCGTGCGGCGAAAAACGAGAAGTCACTTAATTTTGCCCCGCCATAGCCCCGCTGGATAACCGGGTAGGGTGCCATATCCTTTGCCAGGTCGGCCCATAAACGGATGCTCGAGCTGCCTGCAAACAGGATCGCATCGGACGGATAATTTTCAATGCTGTCAAGGTGCCCGAACCGGCGAATATCTTTTTCCCATACATCGGTCTGTGCAGATTGTCCTTGTGAAGGAAAACAGAAAACGGCATACAGAAACGCTATGAACAGTACTTTTTTCATATTCAGTCCGGTTTATTGTGATATTGTAAGTTGTTTATCAAAATCTTCCTGGCTTACCACGAGATAAGTGATATTCTGCCGGGTTGTAAAAGTGCCGAGAAACCCCTTTGAAAGCATGTCATCTTTCAGATTGGGCAATACGGAATTGAACAACAATACACTTTTGCTTTTCAATATATCAATGGAGTCACTGAGATACAATATATGACAGCTGTCTCCTTTTGTTTCATGCATTTTAGCGAGTTCTGCAATTTTGTTTGAAATGTGCCGGCCCGAACCGGAATCAATAATCAGGTACCGGATTGAATCTCCCGTTTCAGTCCAGGTAAATGCTTTCCCTTTCCTGTACTGACAACCCGGAATAAGAAAAAGTCCAATCAATAGCGCGATACAGGCAACCCGGTTTCTCATTTCGGCTATTCTATTTTTTGGATAACTTTTTGGATATAACCGGTGGCAACGGGTTCCTTTTCCGTATTCATTACACCCACCAGGCAGTCGCCTTTTTTCTCCATGAAAAGGGTCCCGTTATAGGGGTCTTTGGCAATGATCAGGTTTCCCTTCATGGTCGGCTTTTCATCTTTCAACACCTTTGCATATTCATCCAGCATATGCTGCAATTCTTCAGGCGTATCTTTTATAATGAACAGCTGGAATGCGTCTTCTGTCTTATATTTCACGGTAAAAGCGGAATGAAGAAAACTATACCCGAGAAAATTCTGTGCAATATATGCGTCGGACAGATATTCCTTTCCTTCTACAGGGAACAGGTTGAGAATTTCCGGCAATCCGGCGGGCTGTGCCAGCATTTCATTGATTTTGACAGCCAGTTGTGCAATTTCATCTTCCCCGGCTTCATCCGCCCCGGCCGACATGATCTTAACATAATAATTGCCGGTCAGAAAATTGAGTATTCCCTGGCTTTTATATCCCTGCGATCCTATGGACACCTGGGGATAATCAGGCATACGCTCGGCGGTATAGATACCGTAAGCATTTTCCGGTGTTGATTGCCGGTACAATTCAACACGGATAATCCGGTCATTTTTATTGTATTCGGCTATACGCAAGTCCATGAGATCATAACTCAGAAAAATATCCGCAGCCCCGTCAATTAATTCCCAGAGATCTTTGCTGCTGTAAATCCTTTGATCCTCCTGCAGCTTCCATCCCGTGAAATCGGGAAATGCGATGGCTGCCTTTAATGGAACCAGGGAAAGCATGAACATACAAAGAGCAATTATTTTTTTCATGGTGTTAGCTTAGGGTTTATAAATATTACAAAGAGGCAATTAAATCGCGGGGTACGCCTGCCAGGCGACTTATATCGGCTATGCGTTCCTGCACGGGAAACCCTTTTACACATCTGACTTCACAACCGCTGCAATCACCGCAGGGATTGGCCTTTATGGCCATCTGATCAAGCACGGCGGAGGCTTTTTCAACCTGCCTGTATCCGTATGTATACATAAATGCACGCATGAGTTCATTTACAGGCAATTGCCGTTTGCACTGGGAAAGGCATTCTCCGCAACCGTCACAATACAATCCCGCCAGTTGTTTTGAAGCTTCCAGATCCGCTTTTTCCTGGTCTGTCATCTCGAGATTTTCCATCACCGAGAAGTTCTGATTCATCTGATCGAAAGTAACAATACCCGGGATAGCCGTGCAGATGTTCGAATCCTGCAACACCCATTTCAGGGCAGCGGAACAGTTGATAGGATGCATCCTCTCTTTATCGGAAAATCCGCCGGCCATCGTCTTCATGGCCACAATACCGATTCCTTTTTCTGCAGCCAGGGCAATTTTTTCCCGGATTTTACCGGCATGCCCCTGTGAAAAATTTATCGTGGTCAGCACCACGTCGTAAAAGTTGCTGTCAATAGCAGCCTGTATTACTTCGGGCTCGTTTTTATGCGTTGACATTCCGACGAACCGCACCTTGCCCTGCTTTTTCAATTCGGTGAATGCTTCAAGCGCCTGTGGCGCCATGGCGGTCGCCGTATTTGATATCCCATGAAAATAAAGGATGTCGACATACTTCAGCTGCAATCTTTTCAGACTCAAATCAAATTTGGCAAGGATGTTTTCTTTTGTGGCGCCGGGGCCCAGTTCACCAGTTTCCCTGTTCACATCATCGGGATGCACCTTTGTTGCCAGAACAAAGGATTCGCGGGGAACCTCTTTAAAGAATTCACCGAGCATGGTCTCATTTCTGCCTTCCTGGTAACCGTGAGCCGTATCAAAATGCACAAAACCTTTTTGAAAGGCCGATTTTATCAGGGAAGGATTGTCAGAACGCATGACGCCAAAACTGACAATGGGTATTTCTATCCCTGTTTTTCCCAATTGCCTGCGAATGATCACCGGTTCAATATCTTTGGAATGACGTTGTCCGGCCAGTACAGATGTGCTGATTAATGCACCTGTTGTTCCAAGCAGGGAGGATTTTAGAAATCCCCTGCGGTTCACTTGCAGTTTTTTATTCATCGATTGTTAGCATTAGTTTTGTGCAAGTTATTACATAATTTTTTTGGTTCGGCGCATGCGGAATAATTTGACCAAATTTAAATTCAATATAAACAAAGTGCAAAAACAGGGAAGCTTTAAACTTTTTTTCCTGCCTTTGCGTTAATTCCCCGATAAAAAGAGTAAACTTTTCTTCGTGTTATAACGTAAATAGTTCAAAAGGTCTATTTTTGGATAATTAAAATATTTACATGATGGTTTTTTCAATTTGTGGAGGGTGATATGTGGAAAAGAATTTTGGTCGGTAGTTTTGTTTTAATGATTGTTATGTTTGGTTGCTATGATCTCGGATCAATAAATGGCGGACCAACCTATTTAAAAAACGCTATTTTTTATACTAATTATAAGCCCAGCGGTTTTGATACACTCGTGCTTTCCTATGATGAGCATATCCGGCATTTGGTCGACAGCTTTCAAAGTCCGGGTGCCGCTGTAGCCATTGTTTATAAAGGCGAAATAGTCCTCCTGAAAGGATACGGGATTAAAAAAGTGGGCGGGGTTGATTCGGTGGATATTCATACGGCATTCAGATTAGGGTCCGTTTCCAAAGGTTTTGCCGCTATACTTACCGGAATATTGGAAAACGAAGGGTATGTTTCCTGGGATGACCCGGTGAAAAAATACCTGCCTTCCTTCCAGATGAAGGATACTTCTTCTGCCTCCAAACTTACGATCAGGCATATTTTGAGCCATACCAGCGGATTTCCTGCACACACCTACACGGATATGCTGGATAACGGATTTGACTATGATGATATCAAAGAGTCCCTGGCAAATGTCCCCCTCATTTCCAAGCCAGGCCAGGTGTATGCATATCAGAATGTAGTTTACAGCCTCATCAGCGATGTTTTGTTAAAGGCCACAGGCATTGATTACAACAGCCTGCTGAAACAAAAAATATTTGATCCCCTGCAAATGCATGAAGCGTCAACCGATTTTGCTACATTCAATAATTCCCCGAATTCGGCTTTTCCGCACATGTCATCCGGCAGAGGCTGGAAGGCCAAGGCAAAAAATGACCGGTATTATTCGGTTTCACCAGCCTCGGGAGTCAATGCCAGCGCTACTGACATGGCACATTGGCTCCTTGGACTCACCGGCTATTACCCGGAGGTGATCACGCCAAATACGATTCATGATATTTCGATGGCTACAATTCAGACCCCCCGGAAATATGCTTACAGGGTAAACTGGACGTCGTCGCTTGAAAAAACATATTATGGCCTGGGTTGGAGGATCTTTCAGTTCAATCACCACGAAGTGGTTTATCATGGCGGCTATGTTGAAGGATTCCGCACGGAAATCGCTTTCGACCCTGCCCAATCCATTGGCGTGGTTGTAATGTTCAATTCAAATACGCCGGCTGCTTCCCACTGTATTCCCGACTTTTTCCAAAAATATTACAGCCTTCAGCAAATCCAAAAGCCTGAAAGTATTTTTGCCATTAAGTGAGCCGGGTTTTTTTGCACATGAAAAACGCATCGAACCCGAACATGCGAATCCTGTTGATATCGTTTTTTCTTGTTCCTTTTTTCGTAGCCGAAGGTCAGCCTTCGACGGAAAAGCGAATAACCCTGGGTGATGCCGTTTCATTGGCTCTGCTTAATAATCCGGGACTTACAAATGAACCAGAAAAAAGGATACTGGTCGGAAATGTGGAAAAGGCCTGGTTCCAACTGGTATTTGAAAAAAGCAAGACTTCTGTCATTCAAAAGCAAGCCAATCTTATGCAAAACATGGCCGGGGTAGCGGATTTGCGCTATGAAGCCGGTGATATTGACATCCTCGAAAGGAACAATATGATAGCGCATTATGCCGATGTAAATACATCCCTCTCTCGGATGGAGGATGATATGTCCATTTCCCGCAACAACCTTAAGATACTGTTGCGTGTGAAGGATGAGCTGATGCCCCTTGATTCCGTGCCCGTTATGTATGCATTGAAAAAATATGAACAAACTGCGCCCGTGTCGGATTCAACGGAACTGTTTATCCATGAAAGGATGCGCGAAAACCTTGAATATGAATTGAACAATTATTTTAAAAAGTTGCAGTACTTTAACCGGGTGGGCCTTCCCCAGGCTGAGCAGCTCCTTGAAATTAACCGGATAAAGTTTGAAAATGAAGATATTGACTATTCGGAATACACGCAAAGGGTTGGTGAGGCTTTTTATATTCAGCTGGAATACCTCCAAACGTTGAACAATTACAATCAAACCGCTATTCAACTTGAATCTTATGCCTATTAAACTTTTCAAAACGCCGGGCATTGTATTCCTCTTTCTCGGTTTGGCCTCTTGCTATACGAAGAACCGTGAGATGCCATTGTTGGTTGAAAGCCGGAAGGATTCAATCCCCCTTGAATCGAACGCTCCTCTTTTTCTGGCTGCCGATGGAACACTCGTCATCCCTTCTGCAGATATCGTTTTGGTCACTCCCGCGTCGCCAGGTCTTTTAAAAGCTGTATTTATCCGCCCTGCGCAATTTGTAAAGCAAGGTGATCCACTTGCAGTTATTGAAAATATAGAATTTTTGAAGCTGCAACAACAATATCTCGAAGCAAAAAGCGAGTTTTCATACTACGGAGAGGATTTGAAACGCCAGGGCGGACTGGCTATTGAAAATGCAACCTCGGTAAAAAAGATGCAGCAGGCCCAGCGGGATTACCAGACAAGCGAAATAAGGTTCCGCTCCCTGGAAAAACAACTTCAGCTAATTGGCTTTCATACCGACAGCCTGGATGCCGATCGCCTGTCACCCGAAATTGTCCTTCGCGCTCCCGCTTCAGGATATATTGATAAAATATCTTCCCGTGAAGGCAGTCAAATTACCGTCGGAGAAACAGTATTTGTCCTTGTGAAAAAATATGAACCGGTAATCGCCTTTGAAATACCCGAAGAATACTATTCCGATTTTACGTCCGGCAATCAGATTGAATTTTTTTTCCCGGGTGATTCCGCCGCCCCATTTAAGGCACGTCTGACATTTATCAACAGGCAAACCGATGCTTCCAGCCACCTTGTCAGGGCATGGGCTGCTCCCCTGAAATCCTCGTCCCGCCTGGTACCTGGCATGAAAGTCATACTGCGTCTGCCCCTGTAAAGGCTTGCCCGATCCGTTTAAAAAAAATGTTTTCCCCCTGTATAATTCAGTGCAGTTGTTTTATATTTGTTGAAAATATAATAAGAACCAACACACTACACAATGGAAACAACAACCAATACCTACCAGAAACAGCCCGATAAAAAGCCATCCGTAGCCTTAATTGTACTGGTTATTGTTCTGTCAATAGCTGTAATTATTCTTGGCTACAAGTATTATACAGAATCCAAACACCTGGGTCAGACAACCGAAGAAAAAGTGATCCTTGAAGATGTAAAAAGTGATCTTGAGAAGCAGCTTCGCGACATGATCGTGGAATATGATTCCCTGAAAACAAACAATGATAGTGTGAACGGTTTAATTGTGGTGCAGCAGGACAAGATCAAGAACCTCCTGAGGATGCAGGCTTCTGACGTTGAAAAAATCAGAAAATACAAAGATGAAATGGAGACCCTCCGGAAGGTGATGAGAGGTTATATTGTTCAGATCGACTCGCTGAATACCCGAAACAGGGTGCTCACCGAAGAGAATGTCCAGTTTAAGGAAAAGCTGACAACCGCTGAAACGCAGAACTTAAGTCTTTCCAAGGAAAAAGAAATTTTAAATACCCGCGTTGAACTGGCCAAGGTTTTGTCGGCAAAGAATATCGTTGTTGATCCCCAGAACAAAAGCGGAAAAAACAATACAAAAGTAAACAAGGTTACCAAAATCAAGGTTTGTTTCACCATCCGCGAAAATTCCGTGGCTGAAACTGGTACAAAGGATATTTATCTGAGGATAATCCGGCCCGATGAGGTGGTATTGCCTTCCGGAAATGGAGAAACCTTTGAATTTAAGGGAGAACAGGTAATCTTTTCTGCCAAAAGACAGCTGGAATATGAAAACAAGGATATTGATATGTGCATATTCTGGGATAAAAATGCGGATCTGATCCCGGGCGCTTATACGGTTGTACTGTATGCCGAAGGATATGAAGTTGGTTCTGCTACATTTACGCTGAAATAATTTTTTTAAGCACAATTCAAAAGGCCTCCTGATCTCATCAATCAAGAGGCCTTTTTTGCAATTTCATGGCCTTCCGAATTCCCCCGACTCCAACCCATCTCTCATCCGACCGCTCAAGGGTCTGCGACCACTTGAAGGGTCTGTATCCTGCTGTCCCTCGTCCCTACTCCATCAGCCTGCCGACAATATAATCCGAAACCATCCATCCGGCTGTGGTGAGGCTGACGCAGTCATCGCCGCGCCGGATCCATTCGCCGGATCCGAATGACCGTATTTTTCTTTCCAATGAATCCGCAACCCGCTGTCCGAATTCATGAATAATGTAACTCATCCTGATTCCACGGTCCGTTCGCAACGAAAGCATCAGATATTCATTAAACTTTGTTTTTTCGTCCAAGATCTCTGATTCGGAATACGAAGAACCCGAACGGATGGCGTCAATATATTTTTTTAAATGGCTCACATTCCATTGCCGCGAAACCCGATTGAATGAGTGAGCAGACGGGCCGAGTCCAAGATATTTCTTCTGATTCCAGTAATTGCTGTTATGCCGTGACAAATATCCCTTTTTTGCCAGGTTTGATATTTCATAGTGTTCAAATCCATTTTCAACCGCCCGTTGGTTAAGCAATAAAAATTGTTCAGTGCTGTCTCCTTCCCCGGGTAAATGGATGAGACCGCGGGAAGTCATACGGGCCATGGCGGTGTTTGGCTCAATAGTAAGGTGATAAGCCGACAAATGCTGAACATCCATTGAAAAAGCAATTTCAAGGTTCGATCTCCAGGCAGTCAGATCCATATCCGGCAATCCATAGATCAGGTCGATTGTTATATTCATAAACCCGGCCCTTTTTGCATCTTCAATGCACTCAATAGCCTGTTTCGAACTGTGACGCCGGTTAAGCACTTTTAAATCCGGGTCCCTGAAGGATTGGATTCCCACACTCAACCGGTTGACCGGGGTGGAAAGATGCAATTCATGCAGGTATATCCTGCTGAGATCATCCGGATTTGCCTCTAACGTAATTTCACAGCCGGGGGCCAGGCTGAAGTTCCGGGATATTTTTTCAAATAGGTTCCGCAGTCTGTTCATGGGTATTAATGAGGGAGTGCCCCCGCCAAAATAAATTGTTTCCAGGGGTTCTCCTTCAAGGTAAGATGCTTTTTCTTCCATCTCGCACTCCAGGGAGGAAAGAAAATCCGGCATCAGGGAGGTCGCTGTGGTTTTATAAAAATCACAGTAACTGCAGACTTTTCTGCAAAAAGGAACATGAATATATAATCCCGGCATACGATACGTTAAAACAAGCGACAAATTTACGAAATGCAAAACTCATCCATCAAAAAACAATAACTTTAGCACTGAAAAAGCGGAATTCTGTCCGAAAATTTCATTTTTGAACCATCATGAAGGAATCGCAACAGGCGCTGGAGATTAGTGAGTTGAATGAAAAACTGACTCTGGCTAACGAAGAATTGAAAATCAATAACGAAGAGCTGGCTATTTATAAATCGCAGCTCGAAGATTTGGTGGCCATTCAAACACAGGAACTTAAGCGAAGTGAATTAAAATATTCAAACGTTTTTCATCACAGCCCGAGCTTTATAATGGTCAGCAATGCCGAACGGGGCATGATCCTTGAAATCAACGATTCCTTTACCCGAAAGATCGGATATACCGCGGAAGAATTAACCGGAAAACAGCTCACCGATTACAATATCATTGACAAGAGCCAGCATAGGAAAATAAACAACCAGATACTTCGGCAGGGTTATTATTCAAACCAGGAAATTACAATTCATACAAAAAACCGGGAAAAATTGTATTGCCTGGCTTCCGGAGAAAAAGTCGTTATCGGACCCCATCAAATAATAATTGAGACCCTCAGTGACATTACCGAACTTAAAAACATCGAAGAAAGACTGTCACTCACGGAAACACGCTTTCGCAATTTTATTGAACAAAGCACGGAAGGAGTGGCTTATTTCAGACCCGACAATGCGATAGACATTACCCTCCCCCTTCCCTCCCTTGCAAAAAAAATCCTTAGCAATTGCCGCCTGGCGGAATGCAACGATGCATTCAGGAATATGTACGGCTATGATTCAGGACACCGGCTGACCAATATGACAATGCTTGATATATCCGGGGAAATAGTGGAAGATGATGGCATTGACCTGCTGACCGAATTTGTGAAAAGTCAGTTCAAACTAATAAACTACCAGACAAACGAAATAAACCATGATGGATCAAAGGTATATTTCCTTCATAACCTTGTCGGAATCCTTCAGGCGGGAAAAATGATGGGTTTATGGATTTCCCGCCGGAATATAACGGATTTGAAAAAAGCCGAAGAATCTTTGAAATATAAAAATTTACTTGAAAATCTTATCGCCGATATTTCTACCCGGTTTATCAATCTTTCCGCTGAATTGCTGGATGAAAACATAGATAATGCACTCCAGGAAATCTGTTCCTTAATAGATGCCAATTCGGGCTTTCTGATTGATATCCGGTTTTCAGAAGGCTATTATCGGCTTACCCATTCCTGGACAGACGAGAACATCCATTACGACGAGGAATATTTTAAAAGGGCCCCCATTCATGAAATCACTGAATGGGCTGAAAAAATAAACCAGGTAGAATACCTGCTTGTAAATTCACCTTCGGATATACCGGATAAATCGTATCTCAAGCAATCATTTACCAATTCGGGAGTGGCCTCCATGATCTTGATCCCCATACGATTTCAGGGGAATGTTTTGGGCGTCATCGGCCTGAGCACAATTAAGACCCAAAGAATCTGGAGTTCTGATGAAATTTCATTAATGAAGGTTGTGGGTGAAACCTTTGTGAATACCATTAATCGAAAGCGATCGGAAAAGATCCTGATTGAAAATGAAAAAAAATACAGGGAAATTTTTAACGCCACAAACGAGGCAATCCTGCTTCATGACGCAATAAACGGGGAGGTAATCGATGCCAACCTGGCTGCCCTTGACTTGTTTGGCGTAACTTCCGGAGAAATTGCGAATACCGTACCCGGGAAAAATGGAATATTCGACCTGGGATTCAATCGTCCTACATTCCAGGAATCAATCCGCCAGGCTATAGAAAAAAAGCAGGTGGTATATGAGATGCAGGCACGTAATAAAAACGGACAAAATTTCTGGGCTGAAGTCTCTTTAAAAAGCTCTGAAATAGGAGGGGATCTGAGAATTATCAGCGTAGTGCGCGATTTTTCCGAAAGAAGGAAGAACGAAGAAGTGATCCGGCAGAGTGAAGAAAGGTTTCGTTCTATCATACAGTACCTTACCGATGTGATCTGGATCCTCGACAAAGACCTCAATATAACCTATGAATCGCCCTCCAGCTGGCAGGTGTTGGGTTACCAACCCTGCTTTCTGATCGGAAAATCGGGCCTGGAATTGATCCATCCTGACGATGTGAAGTTTGTCATGAAGGATCTGAAAGGGGTCTTCAAAAAACAAAATGATTATTTGCCTACAGAGTTCAGGGCTAAACATCAGGATGGCCATTGGGTGTCACTCGAGGCCATTGCCAACAACATGCTGGATCACCCGGCGATCCAAGGGATTATTATTACCTGCAGGGATATTACGGAACGAAAGGTGGTTGAAAAAGCATTGCGGGTAAGTGAATCCAAATTCAGGAATATATTTAATAACAGCAGCGATGCCATCATAATTGTAAGGAACAATTTTTCAATACTGGAAGCAAATGAGGTGTTTCTCCGGATTTCCGGTTATACCGCCGAGGAATCCCTGGATATGAAAATTACAGATATCGTCAGTGATGCTTACCTGCCTCAGATCGTGGATAAACTGGTCCGTTATTTCCAGAATGAAAGGCTGCCTGCCATTGAATGCGAGATCCGTTCCAAGTCAAAATTGAATTTGCCGGTTGAAATCAATAGCAAGCTGATCGAATATGAAGGAGAAATGGTTTTGGTTTCTATATTGAGAGATATTACAGACCGCCGGCAGCTTGAAAACCGCATACTTGACACCATAATCTCCACAGAAGAAAAGGAAAGGGAAAAATTTGCGCGGAATCTTCATGATGAACTGGGGCCTCTTCTGTCAAGCATAAAAATGTATGTTAATTCACTGGCATCTGCCACAGATCAGCAAAAACATTCCTTCATCATTCTGCAGCTAAAGCAAATACTCACGGAGGCCATTCAAAGCACAAAAGAACTTTCAAACGACCTGAGCCCCCATGTGCTGGCCAGTTATGGAATTGTAGCGGCTCTTGAATGGTTTATTAATCAGATAAGCCCTTATATATCCGTAAATTTTGAAACCAGCCTGAAGGAGGACCGGTTTTCAAGTTCCCTTGAATTATCAATTTACAGGATAATCAAGGAACTCATTAACAATACAATAAAACACGCAAGGGCAGATTCAATTGCAATTAATCTCCACATTGTACTCCAGTCTATTCACCTGTCGTATTCCGACAATGGAGCTGGTTTTCCCGAAAACTGGCAGGATAATTACGATTCCATGGGCATGGGTATGTCAAACATAATGAGCAGATGCCGTTCAATCAACGCAATAAGCAAATTTTATAACCATGCTCCCCATGGCATGTCCTTTGAAATGGACGTGCAGTTGGATATGGATTAAACCCCGCATTGCGGGGATATGATTATATTTATGGCATGAAAAAACCGGGAATTATTATCGTTGATGATCACAAGCTTTTCAGGAGCGGGTTAAAATACATCCTGGAAGAATCAAATCTTTACCAGGTAATGGCAGAAGCATCAAACGGGGAGGAATTTCTTGACTTACTCAGGGAACATGATCCCGACCTGGTAATCCTCGACATCAACATGCCGGTGATGAATGGCATCGAGGCTGCAAAAAAAGCAATTGCCCTTTATCCCGGTCTTTTTATCCTTATTTTATCCATGCACAGCGAATCGGAATATTATACTACCCTGCTTGAAACAGGGGTTAAGGGATTCGTGCTCAAAGATGCCGACAACGATGAGTTTTTTACCGCCATTCATAAGGTGCTGAAAGGCGGAACCTATTTTTCGCAGGAACTATTGCTGAACATTATACGCAAGGGATCGGAGGCAAACCCGGTTAAACTGACACGCCGTGAACGCGAAGTTCTCGAGCTCCTGAGCAAAGGTCATTCTAACCAGGAAATATCCGGATACCTGAACATCAGTCAGCGAACGGTTGAACGTCACCGGACTATCCTGCTCGAAAAAACAGGCTCCCGGAACTCTGTAAGCCTCATTGTATATGCTATCAAAAATAAGCTCATCTGAGCCGCGATTGAAAGTCCCGCTACCCGGGGGTAAATACCCATATCGGTATGCGTATTTTCCGACGGGGAATTTGGGTGTATATGCGTAGCATTTTAAGTAATTAATACCTTACCTGGCGCGGCTTCTTGCCCTATATTTGTTCTAGAAAACAAACAAAATAAAATCTGTCAGAACCAGAGAGAAATCATCACGAAAACATATATACTGCTTTATAGTAAAGCATTACCTACAAAAATATTTAAGACTAGGGTTTGGTTGGATTTAGGTAGGAAAGCGGGGAGTTGGTTTTACTAGCTTCCCGCTGGATTTTTTAAGTGACAGGTAGAGAACCACATTTCAAAAAAAAAAGTAAATTAGACAATATATTTTCTGTTCCAAATTAAATAAAAACGAGTCAAATTTTGAATCAGGGAAATGTGAAAATTGTTGAAAAAGTTGGTTCTCTATGAAGAAACTGAAAATTTTAATTGTTGATGACAACCCCCATTTTGTAAATGCTCTCCGTTTTATGCTGATGGATTATTTTGAAGATCGCATCGAATCCATTTCAGCCGCATCAGATGGGCAGGACTGTATGTCGCAGCTGAGAAGCCGTGTTTGTGATTTCGTTTTTATGGATATTAACATGCCGAACATGAATGGCATTGAAGCTACAAGGCAGGCCACCATTTTGTACCGTAACCTGATTGTGATCGCCGTTTCTTTTCATTCAGAAATGAAATATGTGGTGCAAATGATTGAAGCCGGAGCCCGGAGTTATATTATCAAGGATGAGATCAGCCATGAATCTCTCGAAAAGGCACTGGCCATTGAATATACATTTTAAACCACATTATCCGCAATTAATATACGTTAAAACAGTCCCTCGTCAAAGGCTTTACGTTTTGTTCATGCATATCTGGTTTAGTTTCTTAAAATATACCTATTTTTAAATTAAATTTTTTTGATATGGTGCCCGGAATTAAAGAAACTACAAATACCCCAGCAGTTAAAATTTTTTCCGAGGATCGTCGGATAGTTATTTCCGGGCAATCCCGCCTCGAGGATCCATCCTTTTTTTACGAAGAACTTACCGTTTTGCTGGATAAGACACTGAATGATTTCCGCACCCATGCTTCTGTTGATTTCATCCTGCAATATCTGAATTCAAGTTCTTCAAAATGGCTGTTTCATATTTTAAAAGGCCTTCAGACAAAATTTCAGGGTAAAAAAATTATCACAGTCAACTGGTATTACGACGATGATGATGAAAGCATGCTTGAAGCCGGCGAGGTTTTCCAATCGCTTTTAAGCCTTCCGTTTAACCTGGTGGAAATCGAAAATTAATCTTTTTTTACGCATATGTTAAAGAAATTTATTATTGCCACTACGGCCCTGTCGCTATCCCTTATTGCAGTGGCACAATCTGTGAACGAACGCAAACTGGAACCTTTTGACAAAATAGTTGCCGGGGATAAGATCATTGTGCAGTTATTAAAATCCGATCATGAATCTGCCGTGGTGAAGGTTCAGGGTATTGATGAATCCAAGGTTAAAACAGAGGTTTCAGGCGGTACCTTAACCCTGTCGGTATTTGGGGAACCCTTTACGAAGAAGAAAGTGATGGTAACGGTAAACTACAAGAATATCAATTCAATAACCGTTAATAACGGTTCCGAAGTAAGTACCGGCAACCTTTTTAAAGCGGATACCCTGCAGGCAGACCTTAAAAGCGGCGGTGTTTTATACCTTGATGCGGACCTTGGATACCTGGTTGCAAAAATTGCAGAAGGCGCCTTGTTAAGCGCGGAAGGGTATGCTACTTCTCAGGAAGTAACTGTGGCTACCCTGGCTACTTTATCCGCGTTTGACCTTGAAAGTGATAAAATCAGGATCAAAGCAGTTTCCGGGGGGAAGGCAAAAATCAATGTGGTGGAGGATCTTGACGCAGAAGCCAGTTCAAATGGTTATATCGCCTACAAAGGCACTCCTGCAAAATTAAAACGCACTGCGAACTCTGGCGGTAGTATTGTTGTTTATAAACCGTAGGCAGAAAAAAATCCCTGCCGTTGAGGTAATATTCTATGACAGACAATCAGGTTATCCCCATTGTTGATTTGCAGGACGTAAGCAAGCAATTCAAGGATGTGGTTGCGGTTGACCACATCACCCTCCGGATAGAAAAAGGCTCCTACCTCGCGCTGCTCGGTCCGAACGGCGCCGGCAAAACTACACTGGTTGAAATGATAGAGGGTTTGCAAAACCCTGATTCAGGGGAAATTTCCCTTTTCGGAAAAAAATGGCCGGGCAATGCGGATTTCCTTCACCATCAGCTGGGTATATCCCTGCAGGAAACACGGTTTATCGACAAACTCAGCGTACAGGAAACCCTGAAATTGTTTGCCAGTTTTTACGGCCTTTCCACAAGCCGGGTGAAGGAGGTCATTGAATTAACCGGACTGGAAGAAAAATCCAAAACCTATACGGTTAATTTATCCGGGGGCCAGCGTCAGCGGCTTGCACTTGCAATTGCCCTGCTGAACATGCCTCCCCTATTGATGCTCGACGAACCGACAACCGGGTTGGACCCCACATCAAGGAGGGAATTCTGGCAGATACTGATGAACCTTAAAAAGAACCTGAAGACCACGCTCATTCTTACAACCCATTATATGGAAGAAGCGGCTTTCCTGTGCGACGAGATTGTAATCATGGACCACGGAAAATTCCTGGCGAAAGGTACACTTGAACAATTATTGTGTGAGCACGACAAGGGAGAGATCATTGAATTTTCCCTGCAGGAAAGGCCTCAAACACTGAACCTGGCCCTGAAGCCGGCTCAACGTGATTTTGCCTGGGACAGTGATTCCCGAAAAGGATGGGTGCTCGTGAATGACATAGTTTCCAGTATTCCCGGCTTTATGGAGTTTGTTGATTCCAACAGGTTTCATCTCACTTCCTTCGAATGCCGCAAGATGACGCTCGAAGATTTATTTTTATCCCTCACCGGCAGAAAGATAAACGATGAAGAATAGCCTGCATTCATTATGGCAATTAATCTCCATTAATTACAAGGAATTCCTTCGCGAACCGGGTATCCTTTTCTGGTCGCTTGCTTTTCCTGTTCTCATGGCGTGGGTATTGGGAATTGCATTTACCAAGCGGGCAGAATCGGTGCAGACAATTCCTTTTGTAAGTTCACCGGCAATGGTTACTAAACTGGATTCGTTTCTGACCGAAACGGAAAAAATAACCACTTCAAACCACACTGTATACCAGAAAACATTTGATAACAAGCTGGGAAAACTTACCTTCAGACTGTTGCCCTCCACTCCCGACAGTGCCATCCTTATGCTGAAACGGGGGGAAACCTCCCTGATCATTCAGGAGCAGGGTGACAGTGTTGCCTACCTGTTGGATCCCCGGAATGCCGAAGCCAAAGTGAATTACCTGGTCCTCTCTTCTGTTATGAACCACGACCCGCGGATCTATAACACAGGATCCGTTAAAATATTAAGCCAGAGCGGGACCCGGTATGTTGACTTTCTGATTCCCGGGTTGCTGGCATTGGGAATTATGAATGGCTTTCTATGGGGCATCGGCTATACTTTGATAGAAATCCGGACAAAAAAACTGCTACGCCGGATGGTAGCCGCTCCTATGAAAAAATCAATGTTTATTTTTTCTCATTTTTTTTCACGCCTTACCCTTTCCGTTTTTGAAGCGCTTGTCCTGTTCTGTTTTGGCTGGTTTTATTTCCGGATCCAGATCCAGGGTAGCATTTCCGCTTTCCTGCTGATATTCCTCGCGGGTAGTTTTTGTTTCGCGGGAATTGCGATTCTTATGGGTTCCCGTACCTCCAGCTCAAGGGTTGGCAATTCCCTGATCAATGTGATCACCCTCCCCATGATGATCCTGTCGGGTATATTTTTCAGCTATCACAATTTCCCTGAAGTAGTTATACCCGTTATCCGTAAATTACCCCTGACGCTGCTTACAGACAGCCTCCGAAGCATAATGACGGAAGGAACCGGGATACGCGAAAATCTGTCCTCTGCGTTCATCCTTTCGGGAATGGGTGCTGTTTGCTTTTTCCTGGGTCTCCGGATTTACAAATGGTATTGATCTTTGCCCGTACTCTTCATTAAATATTCGGCAATTCCAAGGTCCTTGTTCAGCGTAATTTTCAGGTTTTCAGGATTTCCCTCTACCAGATTAATGCTGCATCCCTTACTTTCCACTACACTTGCATCATCCGTAAACCGGGGGTTATAATCCTGCTGATAGGATTCCTTCAGCAGACTGCTGTTAAATACCTGCGGTGTCTGTATCAACCGGTATTTTGAGCGGTCCACCGGCTTGTTTCCCGGTTCATCGATTCTTCTCATGGACTCGGGAATCTCTATACACGGAACTGCATTCCCGGTCGCTTCCGCACCGGCAAAACAACGATGAATCGTATCCAAGCTGACAAGGGGCCTTACCCCGTCATGTACGGCCACCAGGCATTGTTCAGGTATGCTGTCAAGGTTCTTCTGAATGGAATGAAACCTTGTTTCGCCGCCTGCGAAAATTTCGTGCTTTATCTGAAAACCGTGCCTGCCGCAAAGGGCCTTCCAGGCTGAAAACTGATCCCCGGGCAAAACCAGCATGATCCGCATACCCGGGTCGTACCGATGAAATTTATCGATACTATGCATTAATACCGGGCGCCCGTTAAGAAGCAAAAACTGCTTGGGAACCTGCGACGCCATCCTTTTGCCTGAACCTCCTGCAACAATCAGGGCAATTTTTTCCAGGGTCATTAAATTTGCATTTTAATGTTTTAAATTTACACAAACCCGCATTAAAAATAAGGACTACCCCATATAAAACCCATAAAATGATCAGCAAAGAAACATTTCGCTTTCTGCAACAGCTAAGACTCAATAACGACAAGGGCTGGTTTGATGAAAACCGCAGTACGTATACCCAACTCCGGAATGAGTTTGAAACTTTTCTCGGGATCGTCATTTCCGAAATAAGCCGGTTTGACCGTGAGGCGGCTCAAACGACCGCCAAGGCATCCCTATTCAGGATAAACCGGGATATCCGGTTCTCAAATGATAAAATGCCCTACAAAACCAATTTTGGAGCCTTTATCGCAAAAGGAGGAAGAAAAGGGATCAATGCGGGATATTATATTCATGTGGAACCGGGAGAATGCTTCCTGGCCGGTGGTATTTATATGCCTTCCGCCCCCATGCTGAAGGCAATCCGAAAAGAAATATACGAAAATATTGACGAATTTAAGGATATCCTGGAAGCACCTTCGTTTGTGAAGCATTTCGGGGACCGGCTAGGTGAAGGAAAACTCAAAACGGCTCCGCACGGTTTTCCAAAAGATTTCCCGGATATGGATTACCTGAAATATAAGTCCTACACTGTATCAAAAAGCGAACCCGATAGCATTTACCAGAAATCCGGCTTTATAAATGAAGTAAAAGAGGTTTTCGGGGCTATGGCTCTCTTTAATCAATTCCTTAACCGGGCCGTGGAAGAAGTGGAACGATAGACAGGCGGTTACCAGGCCCTGTTTATATAAGCTTTCTGGTTTCCGCCGCTTTTAAGATGATCTGAACAATTTCATCTATATTGAATACCATGCAGTTAAATGTAAGGTCGAACCGGGTATAATCCGTATCCTTTCCCTGGAAATATTCACGAAATTCCTTTCTTTTCCGATCAACCTCCGCGGCCGTTTTGCGGGCCTCCGCATGGGAAATATGGTAATTTTCCGCTATGCGCAACACACGCCAGTCCAGCGGGGCTTCCAGCATGATATGCATCGACCTTGGAATGTCGTGGGTGATTGCAACTCCCCCCCGGCCCACGATGATCACATGACCCTCCTGTGCCATATTGCGGATCACTTTGCCAATCGTATTCCTGATTTTCCGTTCACTTTTATAATATTTGGTGAACTGGGCAGACAAAATATCATCCAGCATGGTTTTCTGCTGGTAATCAAAAACATATTTTATCTTTTCAGGATCCACTTCCAGCGCCCTGGCAGATTCTGCCATTATTTCTTTTGTGATATACTTCCATTTAACTTCCCTGCCTTTCATGAATGTTTTCCGGGTTAATTCCGCGGCAAGGTTGCACGCGATGAGTTTTGCAGGACAGCCGTATTCGCGGGAAACAGTAATAACCGGACCGGCTTCTTTTAAAAGCATGCCTTCACTCTGGATGCGCTCTGACATGTATTTCGATATGTCGATATGCATATCCTGAAAATTTGTGTTTCCTAAATTTACTCATTTTTTTCCATATCCTGTTGACTTTAACAAAATTCTTGTCCCTCATTTTCAGGAAGTCTTCCTCCAAAAAACAAATTAACCGCGCTGGTCATTAACCTGGGAAAATCGCTATTTTTGTAAAAATGTTTTCCCCATGATCACCCTTACAGACCGAGAATACCTTAAATCATCCATCCGGAACATTCCTGATTTTCCTAAAAAGGGAATCCAGTTTAAGGATATTACAACAGCACTTAAAAAACCCGAGGTATTTTCTATGATTGTGGATGACATTTCCTCGCATTATAAAGATTCAGGAATAACGAAGATCGTGGCAATTGAATCCAGGGGCTTTATTACCGGAGGTGCCGTTGCCTGTAAGCTGGGTGCCGGATTTGTTCCCATGCGAAAGCTGGGAAAATTGCCTGCTTTAACGTTTTCAAAGCAGTATGACCTCGAATACGGCAAAGATTCTCTTGAAATACACCAGGATGCCCTGGACCCACAGGATATTGTTCTGCTTCATGATGACCTGCTGGCCACAGGAGGCACAGCGCTGGCTGCCATTGAACTGCTGCAAAATTTCAATGTCAGGCAAATATATGTCTGCTTTATAATTGAACTCGACTTTTTGCAGGGACGCCAACGCTTATCTTCCTATTCTGATGTTTACTCGCTCGTTCATTTTTAAAAAGGAAGAAATGAAAATTATACCTAAAATGAAAATGGCGGAGGTAATTCACCTGAATTATCATTTGCTGCCTATCATATCACGGTTTGGGATACACCTGGGCTTTGGCGAGAAAACAATTGAACAGCTCTGTGCCGAATACCATCTTGATTTGAATTTTTTTATTATAATCCTTAATTCCTATCACGACAAAGACTATTTCCCCCGAAAGCACCTCCAGGGATTTTCAATCCAGCTGATCATTGAATATCTCAGGAAATCCCATGACTATTACCTGGCCATAAAGATACCGCTGATCGACAGGCTGCTCAAACAGCTTTCCGTTCAGGATAAAGGGGTTAGCAGTGAATCCCTGCAATTGATAAATAAATTCTTCAATGAATACAAACATGAATTGTCTTCCCACATCCAACGGGAAGAAGACAAAGTATATCCCTATATATTTACCATTGAGGAAGCATTCCGGCAGGGCAAATCAAACGGTGACCTTGTAGCCCTTATCCGAAAATATTCGATTGATGATTATGAAAATGAGCATGACAATGTAGAAGATAAATTGTATGATCTGCAGAATATTATTATCAAATACCTTCCCCCTCCGCTGGATATGAACCTGTGCCATACCGTCCTTATGGAAATGTTCAGGCTGGAATCGGATTTGTATGATCATGCCCGCATTGAGGATTTGGTACTTGTGCCAAAGGTCAGGTTCATGGAAAAATGGATCGAAGATCATTTTACTCCGTAACAGGCATGGACTATATAAATGTTATAATAGCCGATTTGTCGCAGTTGTCACGGCTTGGACTCATCAGCCTGCTCCACCGGATGAAATATCCGATTCACATCCGGGAAATTTCCACTCCGGATAAGCTGACCGCCTTGCCATCAAAGGAACAGACAGGTATTTTCGTGATTAGCGGCGCATTTCTGCGCAAATGTCCGCCTTCCCTGGTCCAAAGCCTTCAATTGCGGCTTGATTCAATGGTGCGGATATTTATCAGCGATTCGGATCCCGGGCCGGAGAAAAATTTTCGTTTCTCCGAGATAATTGATCCCGCAGATCATGATAAAAATATTATCCGTAAGTTTGAAAAGCAATTATCCCTGATCTATACACAAAAGGAAGAACATGAGGCACCCGAAGGCATCAGTGACAGGGAAAAAGATGTTCTCCGGCTTGTTGCTGCCGGCCTGACCAATAAGGAAATCGGAGACAGGCTTTTTATCAGCACCCATACGGTCATCACCCACAGGAAGAACATTTCGGCCAAGCTGGGCATTAAAACGATTGCAGGTCTTACTATATACGCCATGATCAATCATTTGATCGTTCCCGAGGAAAAAATCTGATGCTCCATGATCGACAGGAATACAATTGACCGGATATTTGCTGCAGCCAACATCGTGGAGGTGATTGGTGAATTTGTTAACCTCAAGCGATCGGGTCAGAATTACAGGGGTTTAAGCCCCTTCAAAAGCGAAAAAACACCTTCCTTTTTTGTTAGTCCGGCCAAAGGGATCTTTAAATGCTTCAGCACCGGAATTGGCGGAAATGTGGTGAATTTCCTGATGGAGCATGAGAAAATCACCTATCCCGATGCACTTCATTACCTGGCCCGGAAATACAATATCGAAATTATCGAGAAGGAGGAAACTCCGGAGGAAAGGCAGATCAAGAATGAGCGGGAAAGCCTCCTTGCTGTCAACCAGTATGCCTGCCAGTATTTTATGGATACCTTGCACACAACGGAAGGAAAGGCCATTGGCCAAAGCTACTACGTTGAAAGGGGCTTCAGGGAAGACACAATTGCAAAATTTCAACTGGGCTATGCCCGCGAGGACCGGAATGCTTTCACCCGCACTGCCGTTGACAAAAGCTACAAGGCGGAGTACCTGGTTAAAACAGGTCTTACCATTCAGCACGAGAATCATACCTATGACCGCTTTCACGGCCGCGTAATTTTTCCGATCCATGGACTTACCGGGCAAATCCTCGGTTTTGCAGGCCGCGTTTTAAAGACGGATGAAAAAACCGCCAAATACCTGAATTCACCGGAATCAGAAATTTATCACAAGAGCGATATACTTTATGGTCTTTTCTTCGCACGCCAGGCTATATTGAAGAGTGATAAATGCTTTCTCGTGGAAGGGTATACCGATGTTATTTCTTTGCACCAGTCCGGTATTGAGAATGTGGTGGCCTCCTCCGGTACCTCGCTTACAATAAATCAGATAAGGTTAATCAAAAGATTCACCCACAATATCACCATCCTTTATGATGGAGATGAGGCAGGCATTAAGGCCTCTCTCAGGGGCATTGACCTGTTGCTGGAAGAGGGGCTGAATGTTCGTGTTGTGTTACTGCCCGCGGGTGAAGATCCTGATTCCTTTGCCAGAAAGAATAATTCACAGGCATTCACGGGATTTATCCTTGCCCATGAAGCGGATTTCATTTCCTTTAAAACCAACCTTCTTAAAAAAGAGGCCGAATCTGACCCGATTAAACGGGCCGGACTTATCACTGAAATCGTCAGGACCATCTCCGTAATCCCTGAAAGCATTGCCCGTTCCGTTTATATCCGTGAATGCAGCAGGCTGCTCGATGTAGATGAGAAAATCCTGTACGCCGAAACAGCCAGGCTGAGAAATAACCGGAATGAACAGAAAATCAGGCAGGCCGATGTAAAGGAATATGTTCCGCCGGCAGATAGGGCAGTGAATGCAAAAACCGAATTAATCCCCGAAAATTACCCGGCTGAAAAGGAAGTGATCCGGTTAATACTTCTTTTCGGAAACCAGACGTTTGCCTTACCCCAGCCGGAAAATACAATCACCGAAATACGGGTGGTGGATTACCTGGTTCATGAAATTCAACAAGATGAACTCGAATTTCATCACCCGGTATTTAACCAGATCTATAAAGAAATTTGCAGCCAGTCGAATAACAAGGATTTCAATTTTCAGGAATATTTTGTCAGGCACTCGGAGGAAATGCTGTCAAAAACAGCGGCCGACCTGATCACAGTTGCCTATGACCTGAGCAGAATATGGAAACGCCGTGAAAATTATACCGAAACGGAAGAAATGAAATTGAAGGAAACAATTCCCGAAGCAATTCTTGCATTTAAAAATGAAAAAGTATTAAAATTGCTGAAGGAAGCAGAAAATGACCTTCGCTATGCCCAGGAACAGGATGACCAGGAAAGAATACAAAACCTGCAATCCAAGTTCATGATATTGAATACATTAAAAATGAGCTTGTCAAAAGGGCTCGGCGACAGAACTTTTTTAACCTGACCTAGTAATTGGAATAAATGAAGTATCTCTACTTAATTCCCCGGTTTTGGAAGACCATCCTGGTACTGGCAATTATTTATCTCTTGTGTCTTATTCCTGCCAACGATATCGGCAAAATCGATTTTCTGAAAATCAAATATGAAGATTCCATTGTACACATGATAATGTTTACCGGTTTTTCATGTAATGCTGTTCCTCGATTTGCAACGAAACACACACCTGGTGAATAACTTGCCGGCCCTGAGCTATACTGTGCTGATTTGTTGTATTTTGCTTGGCATTACCACCGAGTTGCTGCAACAATTGCTGCCCTCACTCCAACGCACCGGAAGTATAACGGATTTCCTTTTTGACATGATCGGAACAACCCTTGGGATAACAGGAATGCGGATTATAAAGAAATGACCTGCTCCTGCGCCTTTATATCATGGGCCAGATCTTCGATGGTCTGCTCCTTGAACAACCGGATCATTTCATTCCGGATAGGCTCATATTGCATATGAACCGGACAAGGAACATTGTTCTCATTACAGGTGCGCATGGAAATCAGGCATTGATGAAAAATGTCGCTTCCATCGATAATTGTCACTATTTCGTACAGGGAAATTTTATTCGCATCCTTTACAAGGCTGAATCCCCCATTGGGTCCCTTTGTGGAAGACAAGACTTTTCGCTTGACAAGCACCTGCAGAATTTTTGCCAGGAAAGGGGAAGGAATATTTAAATCACCGGCTATTTTTTTGATCCCTACTTTAATATCGCTCCCTGCATGCAAAGCAAGGTAAATTGTAGCCCGTATAGCATATTTGCTTGTATTGGATAACATATGAAAAGCAGTTATAGAGGTATTTTGTCAATTCTTCTTTTGTGTCTTCCCCCTTCGAAATCTGTGGTCAGAAAAATGTCAACAATTTGTACGGCCTCCTCCAATGTCAAAAACCGGGCCGGAAGAGCACAAATATTGGCATTGTTATGACTGCGGGCCAAAAGGGCTATTTCAGGCATCCAGCACAGTGCCGATCGTATAAGCGGATGCTTGTTGGCTGTCATGTTGATGCCGTTTCCGCTTCCACATAAGGAAATCCCAACGTCAGCCATATTCCCTGAAACCTGCTGCGCTATCTCATGCCCGTATTCAGGATAGTCCGCAGGTTCTGCAGTATAACACCCCAGGTCATTCAGTTCGTATCCCGCTTCCTTCAAATACTGCATTAATTTTATCTTTAACGGAAATCCCGCATGATCGCTGGCAATAGCTATCCTCATCTCTTCTCTGTATTGTATTTTCACAAATATAAATATAATTTAGAGGAGGGTTCTATATTTGATAAAAAGAATTCAATATCCGTTTCTCGCATTGTTCAAATTATGTTCGAAACCTCTTCATAAAATGTAAATTGTTTTGATGGATGGCAGGATTTTTGCAATTCAGTTCATGAACAGTTAATTTATCAGTATTTATTTGCAGTAAACTTCAAATTTTGAACAAAACATAAACATGAAACTATCACACAAATTCTGTTTAATTTTGTACACCCCGAGTTGTTAACCAATGGTTAATAAACACGGAATAGATTTATTGTCAGGCTATACTTTTCAGAACGGGTTGTTAGAAGATGTTAATTAAGGTTTGATAATGGAAAAGTCAAGGATATCGCCTATTTTTTTTGAACAGAATGAACACCCTATCATCATCACTTAAAAATGATTTATGAATACTTTAATATATAATAATGAATTGTTGAAAAAAGGCTATTTGGATCTGCCTGTCAATCCTGAAGTGGATACGGTTGATGAAATTTACCGGATGAAAAAAGAGAAAAATGCCGTTATCCTGGCCCATTATTACCAGGAGGGAAAAATTCAGGATATTGCTGACTATGTGGGAGATAGTTTATACCTTTCTCAACAGGCGGCCAAAACAAAAGCGGATATTATCCTTTTTTGCGGGGTGCATTTTATGGCTGAAACCGCCAAGATACTGTCTCCCTCCAGGAAGGTTTTATTGCCGGATCTGATGGCAGGATGTTCCCTGGCAGACTCTTGCCCGAAAGACGAGTTTGCTGAATTTCTTAAAAGATATCCCGATCATACCGTAATTAGTTATGTAAATACAACGGCGGAAATTAAAGCCTTGTCGGATATAATTTGTACTTCATCCAATGCCGTTCAAATCATTCAGTCCTTACCCGAGTCAGAAAAAATTGTATTTGCACCGGATAGGAATTTAGGAAATTATATCGCGGGCATAACCGGTAGACCTATGGTCATCTGGGACGGCGCCTGCCATGTACATGAAGCGTTTTCTCTTGAGAGGATCCTGGATTTAAAAAAACTTAATCCGGAAGCTAAAATTATTGCTCATCCTGAATGCAATAAACCCGTGCTTATTGTGGCGGATTATATTGGATCCACTTCGGCTTTATTGAACTTTGTAAAGAAAGATCCGGGAAAATCATATATTATTGCCACTGAATCCGGAATACTTCACCAGATGAGAAATGCATGCCCTGAAAAGCTTTTTATTGCGGCTCCACCCAAGGATGTAACCTGCGGATGCTCGGATTGCATTTTTATGAAGTTAAACAGCGTGAACAAGGTGTATAATACCTTAAAGTATGAAATGCCTGAGATCTTTGTCAGGGAGGACTTGCGGGTTAAAGCCGAAAGATCGATACGGAGAATGCTTGAAATATCGGAAAAACTTGGATTATGATTATGAAAAAAGCAATTATCCTGCTGGCGGGTTTTTTTCTGACTTCCTTTGCGTATCTGCAGGGACAGAATGAGGAAATAAAGGACGGCCCTGTTAAAATCTATTATCCCAATGGAAAGTTGTCCAGTGAAGGAATTATGCGGAAGGGACTTCCGGATGGATACTGGAAAACGTATTATCCATCCGGCATTATTAAATCCGAAGGAAACAGGAGAAATCATCTGCTCGACAGTACATGGATTTTTTATAATGAAATGGGAGATACCCTGGAGAAAATGAACTATATGATGGGCAAACGGAATGGATTTGTAACCGAATATAATTTTGAGAATCGAAAAGATCCGGTTCATAACGGGAATATGATTTCAAGGGAGCTGTTTGTCAATGATAAAAGAGAAGGTAAATCATATTATTATTTTGACAATGGAAAGCTAAAGGAAACGGTTGAATATAAGAATAATAAAAGAAACGGAACAGGCATTGAATATGATATGGATGGCAAAATTATTACTATCCAGCGTTTTATAAACGGTTCACTTGTAGAAAGGGAACGGATCAACCGGTTGGATCAGGATGGCCTGAAGCAGGGGGTGTGGAAATCTTTTTATGCGAACGGCAGAATTAAAACGGAAGCGAATTATAAAAACGGAGTCCTAAACGGACCCTATAAAGAATACGACGAAAATGGGCTGGTAAAGGTTTTTTTTCAGTATGCGGAAGGTAATATGCTCGAAAAAGCGGATACTGCGGAACTCGATATAGAGGTCAGAAACAAATATGATGAAGAGGGAAACATTGTTTATACGGGATATTACCGCGAGGATATACCTGTAGGTATACATCGAAGCTTCAACAAGGATGGTAAGGTTGTGAATGCTCTGTTATATGACAATAATGGAATTAAGCTCGGAGAAGGTATTATTACGCCGGAAGGAAAAAAGGAAGGTCCCTGGAAATATTTTTATGAAAACGGGAAGATAAAATCATTCGGCAATTATGCGAATAATCTTGAAACAGGTACCTGGAAGTATTTATTCGATAATGGCAAAACGGAAGAAACAGGTGTTTTTAAAAACGGAAAATTTAACGGGGTCTGGCAATGGTATTATGAAAATGGCAATATCAAGCTCGAAGAAGAGTATTATGAGGGAAAAGAAGAAGGAGCCAGTGCCGAATATGATTCTGTGGGGAATGTAATTTCAAAGGGTACCTATTTTGATGGCCAGAAGGAAGGGGATTGGTTCTACAAGGTTGGCGATTACAGTGAAAAAGGAAAATACGTGGGCGACCTGAAAGACGGAAAATGGCAGGCTTTTTACAATGACGGCAAACTTGAGTATGAAGGTACTTATATACAGGGAAATCCCGACGGTGAACATGTGTTTTATTACAACAACGGAAAGATAAAAGAGATTGATTATTATGTAATGGGAATTGCCGAAAAAAATTGGAAGAAGTATGATGAGAATGGCGTGCTGATGATTACAATCACTTATAAGGATAATCGGGAATACCGTATAAACGGGGAAAAGATTGAGTTTGCCGAGGAGGATGTCAAGCTGATACAATAGGAACTATGAATGAAGATTTCGAATCAAGGAAAATACTGCTTACCGATGAAGAACGGGAGATTGACCGCAGCATAAGACCAAAAGATTTCAGTGATTTCAACGGGCAGGATAAACTGGTCCAAAACCTGAAGGTTTTTGTTCAGGCGGCACGTTTAAGAAAGGAATCGCTTGACCATGTGATCCTGTCGGGACCCCCGGGATTAGGCAAAACAACGCTGGCGCATATTATATGCAATGAACTGAAAAGCAATATACGGATTACATCGGGACCGGTTTTGGAAAAGGCAGGAGACCTTGCGGGAATATTGACAAATCTCGAAAGCCATGATGTTTTATTCATTGACGAAATTCACAGGTTGAATGCAACTGTTGAAGAGTTCCTGTATTCCGCCATGGAAGATTATAAAATTGACCTGATCATCGACAAGGGTCCGGGTGCCCGTTCCGTGCAACTTTCCCTGAATCCGTTTACATTAATTGGTGCAACCACAAGGGCAGGATTGCTGTCGGGTCCGTTGAGAGCCCGTTTTGGAATTAATCTTCACCTTGAGTACTATGATTGCGATGTGCTGGAAAAGATAATAAAACGTTCAGCTGCTCTGTTTGATATTAAGATAAATCCGCGGGCTGCCTTTGAAATTGCTTCCAGGTCAAGAGGTACTCCGCGGATTGCGAATGCACTGCTTCGCAGGGTGAGAGATTTTGCCCAGGTTAGGAAATTAGGGGAAATTGATCTCGAAGTTACTGAATTCGCCCTTGAAGCGCTCAATATTGACAAAGACGGACTCGATGAAATGGACAATAAAATACTGTTGTGCATAATCGAAAAATTCCGTGGAGGACCCGTAGGCCTCACTACGATTGCCACAGCCGTGAGCGAGGATCCGGGTACGATTGAAGAAGTTTATGAGCCCTTCCTGATTAAGCAGGGATACCTTAAACGTACGCCAAGGGGACGTGAGGCAACCGAGCTCGCCTATAAACACCTTGGAAAAACAAGGTATGGCGATTTTACCCTGCAGATATAGGGAGGGAACTACTGATGGTTCAGTATGAGCTCCTGAACTGATTCAGAAACCGCACATCATTTTCAAAATACAACCGAAGGTCATTGACCTGGAATTTTAGCATGGCTATTCGTTCAAGCCCCATACCGAACGCAAAGCCGGTATACTTCGCGCTATCTATTGAAGAGGCTTCAAGAACGTTCGGATCCACCATTCCGCATCCCAGAATTTCAAGAAAACCGGTATATTTGCAAACATTACAACCGGTTCCGCCGCATATGGTGCATGAAACATCCAGTTCGGCAGATGGTTCTGTGAAAGGGAAGAAAGATGGCCTTAACCGGATCTGTGTTTTTTCTCCAAACATTTCGCGGGCAAAAAACATCAGCGTTTGCTTCAGATCGGCAAAGGAAACATGAGTATCGATGTAAAGGCCTTCGATTTGATGAAAAATGCAGTGTGCACGGGCGGAAATGGCTTCATTCCTGAATACGCGGCCCGGAAAAATCTTTCGGATGGGCGGATGGCCGTTTTCCATCGTTCGAACCTGTACCGAGGATGTATGGGTTCTCAATAGAATATCCGGATCTTTCTCGATAAAAAATGTATCCTGCATATCGCGGGCGGGATGTTCAAGGGGAAAATTCAAGCCCGAAAATACATGCCAGTCATCTTCAATTTCAGGCCCTTCCGCAACGGTAAATCCTATTTTGGAAAAAATAGAAATGATTTCCTTTCTGATGAGGGATACAGGATGGCGGCTGCCCAAAGGCACAGAATCAGGTGGAAGACTGAGGTCTCCTCTGAATTCTTTCTCAGTTAAGGACAGAATATCCTTGAAAACGAGGTATTTTTCATTGGCTTTGCTTTTTAAAATATTCAGCCTGGCTCCTGTTTCTTTTTTTTCCTGGTTGGGAACCGATTTAAATGAATCGAACAGTTGAGCAATAATCCCTTTTTTACTTAAATATTGAACTCTGAAGTTTTCAAGTTCTTCTGCATTTTTTAAGACAACCTGGTCGAGGTCGGTACTGTGTTTTTCTATCAGGGTAAGCATCTTTAGTGATCTTATTTGATAACGGAGGCGTGGATAATTCGAATGTCGGTGAGAGGCCTGTTTCTGCTGTCGGTTTCTTCCTCTGCAATTGCATCCACAATATCGAGGCCTTCCGTAACCTCGCCAAATACGGTATACTCATTGTCAAGATGGGGTGTGCCACCCAGGGTCGTGTAAGCGTCGCGCTGTTCCGGGGTAAATTCAGCATGCCGGCCCGATGATTGAAGCGCATCAAGTTGTGAATTCGAAAGAGGGGCCCCCTGAACGATATAGAACTGGGATCCGGATGATTCTTTTTTGGGATTGACGGCATCACCCTGGCGGGCTGCAGCCAGGGCACCTTTTTTGTGGAAAAATTGCGGTAGAATTTCTGCCGGTATTTTATACGAAGGACCTCCTACACCAAGATGCTGATCTGCCTTTGCCTTTTTTGAATCGGGATCCCCTGTTTGAATCATAAACTGGGGAATAACGCGGTGAAACAAAACGCTATCATAATATCCTTCATTCACTAATTTTATGAAATTATCACGATGGAGCGGGGTTTCATCATAAAGACGGATCTTTATATCACCGGCGGTTGTTTGCAGAAGTACACTGGTTTGCGGGTAAGCCATGAGGGTATAAATTAATAAAGTTAAAACTAAGGAAACTGTAAGAAAGAATTTATTTTTCATATCGGGAATTTCTAAACAGGTTGACATTTTTACAGGCTGTGAAATTATGAAATTTTTGGGTCTTCAATTCGTTTGTAAAGAAGTTATCTTTGTTTTTAAATTGTGTGTATCCGGCCTATACAAAGCAGAAACTACGAACATATGAATGCAAAATCAGTGTGTATTGCAGGAGCATCGGGATTCTTAGGAAGAAATTTGATGCAAAGATTGCAATACAATGGATTTAACGTTGAGGTTATTACAAGGGAAGATTTTAACAAGGACAATTTGGATCGCATTGTAATGAAATGTTCCATTGTTATTAATCTCGTGGGTGAATCTATTGCGGGAATATGGACAAAAAGGAAAAAGAAAGCGATTTATAATAGCCGGGTCATACCTTCGCGTAAATTGGTGGATGCAATTAATCGGTCAGGAAATGAGGTAAAATTAATTATCCAGGTTTCTGGTGTGGGTATTTATGATGGTCGAAATGAACATAAGGAAACAAGTGAGCTGTATGATGCAGGCTTTTTAAGCCGGGTTATCACTGCCTGGGAAGCTGAGTTGACCAGCATTCGCAAACCTGGAATCCGGGTGATTATATTGAGAATTGGTGTTGTTTTAGACCAGGGAGGAGGCCTTTTAAAGCAAATGTCGTTACCGTTAAAATGGGGACCCGGTTTTGGTGTGATGAGCGAGGATTATTTTCCGTATGTTCAGTTGGATGACTTAATGGATGCATTTTTGTTTTGTATTGATAAAGCGGAAATTAGTGGGATTGTAAATGTGGTAGCGCCGGGTTTAACAAAAATTAACCATTTTTTCAGGGTATTGATGAAAATTAAAAAGAAGCGAAGGATTTTATGGATTAAAAGGAGATGTGTTTCGCTGGTAGCCGGGAGAGAGCGGTAGTCTGCTTGTAACGGGACAAAAAGTTATTCCGGAAAAATTGCAGAGGGCGGGGTTTGTTTTCAGGTATGATAATATTGAAGATGCATTGAATAGGGCATGCAATTGACCGGCGAATTCCCTTACTTTGCAATAATTTCTGTGTTTATTTGAATGCCTTTCTTAAATGTATTTTGTGAGATAGTGTTTTTATGAAAGTTAAGATAGTAAATAGATCGTTACACGGACTTCCTGCGTATTCAACACCGTTGAGTGCAGGTATGGATTTGTACGCAAACCTGGATGGACCGATAATTCTGGGTCCGCTGGACAGGCAATTGATTGGAACAGGGATTTTTATTGAACTGCCGGAAGGCTTTGAGGCACAGGTGAGACCACGAAGCGGCTTAGCAGTAAAAAAGGGATTATCCGTTTTGAATACTCCCGGAACCGTTGATGCAGATTACAGGGGAGAAATCAAGGTTATAATGGTGAATTTATCGAATGCGGCATGCGAAATCCGGGACGGGGATCGCATTGCTCAACTGGTTGTAGGCCGGCATGAACGAGTGGAATGGATTGAATGTGTTGAACTGAATGATAGCGATCGGGGGACCGGTGGTTTTGGTCATACGGGAATATAAATTAAGAAATATCTAACGCGTGAGAATATCTGTTTTTTTTATTACGATCGGTATTTTTTTGAATGCCGCTTCCTTTGGACAAAGAAAAATTCAACCGGATGACGGGGAGGATTCTACCCGGGATCCTGGATATTTGTATGCATTTACGGAAGCCACCAAGTTATTCTTGTTTGAGGATTACGGACGGGCACTTAGCCTTTTCAATGAGTGTCTCAAGTATGAGCCGCGAAGTGCTGCTGTGCATTACCAACTGGCGCAGATCTATATTAAGGCCGGCGATTTGGCCAGGGCCCGGAATTTTTCGAGGAAAGCCCACCTGTTCGATCCGGAAAATGTTTGGTATGCGATGCAGCTTGCTTCCGTTTACCAGGCCAGCCGGATGGGAGATAGTGCTATTTATGTATACAAATCACTGTTAGACGGAACAAAAGAAGATCTTAACCTCCTGTACCGGATTGCGTCCCTGTACGAACAGGACGGTAAGTATAACGAGGCGTTACAATATCTCGATGAAATTGAAAAGCAAGCCGGTATATCCAAGGAAGTGAGTATTAGCAAATCACGGATATACAGTAGTTTGGGAAAAAAGCAAAAGGCATTAAATGAGCTGAGGAAGTGTTTGAACGGCGGGGAACAGGATTACATTGTTTTGGGTGTGATTGCCGAGTTTTACCGGACGCATGAACGTCCTGATTCAGCATTGCATTATTATGAAATGATTGTTAAGGATCACCACGATGATGCAAACGTAATGTTTTCATACGGTGAGTTTTTACTGGAGCAGGGAAAGATTCAAAAAGCGCAGGATGTATACTTGGATATTTTCAAAAACCCTGAAATAGAGGAGAATGTAAAAGTCAGTTATTTATACAACAGCATCCAGGATGAAAAGCTTTTTAAGCTGGTGAGCCCTGTATTGGATCCTGTTGTGGATACTATGTACGCTCAGGCCAGGGACAGCATCCGGATTATTTCTCTTTATAGCGATATAAAATACAGGAGCGGCCAATATTTGGATGCGTCAAAGGCATTAAAGCGCATAATTGCCTTTGACGACCGGAATTATACCGCATGGGAACAGTTGCTGTTTTGTGAGAATGCCTTGAATCATAAAGACAGCGTAAGGTATTATGGTGAAAATGCAATTGCCAGGTTTCCGGAGAGACCCCTGCCTTACCTGGTACTGGGGTCGGTTCAGTATGAGGACAAAGATTATAAGAAGGCAATTGCTGCTTTAAAAACCGGCGAGGGTTTTGCGCAGGGTGAACGGTTGAAAGTTGAGTTTTATTCCTTGCTGGCCGAATGTTATGGTAAAATAGGACATGTTAAGCTCTCGGATGATTATTATGCACGGTCATTGAAAATTGACAGCCTTAACGTGGTAGTGCTTAATAATTATTCCTACAGTCTGGCTGAGAGGGGAGACAATATGTCCAGGGCTGTTTCAATGAGTAAGTACACAATTGACAAGGAGCCCTATAATTCCACCTATCTCGATACATATGCCTGGGTTATGTTTAAGAGCAATAACCTGGAAGAAGCGGAAAAATATATCAAAAAGGCCATTCAGTATGGTGGCGGAAAAAATCCGGAAATACTCAGTCATTATGGGGATATCCTCGCGAAGAAGGGTAAAATGAAGGATGCTGTTACAGCCTGGAAAGAAGCGCTGAAATACGGGGATGGCGATATGGATACCGTACTTCGTATTAAAATTGATAATAGTAAAAAATAGTAATTTCACTTATTGCAATGAAAAGGGCTTTCTTACTTGTTTCGTGCGTTTTTTTCGTGGTATATACCATGGTAGCACAGAATGATGTTGAAAAGGTCCGGAAAATGCGTGAAAGCACGTTAAAGGAAATAGAATATGCCAATAAGCTCCTGGAGGAAACCCGGGGTAAAACAAAAGCTTCCTTGCAGGAAGTGAATATTATTAACCAGAAATTAAGAAAGCGGAAGCAATATATTGCAAGCCTTGAAACGGAGACTGAATTGGTAGGTAAAACCGTGGGGGAATACCAGGACGAAATTAACAAGGTTCAGTCTGAAATCAAAAGATTAAAAGACCTGTACGCCGAGATGCTGGTAAGGAATTACAAGAACCGCTGGAATAACTATTATATCATGTATTTTTTGGCGTCAGAAAACATGAATCAGTTTTATCAACGAATGAGATTTGTGAGGATTTATTACAATTACATTGAAAACCAGAAGGCCAAGCTGGATAAATTAACGGCAGATCTGAGTGCAAAGAGCAATGAATTGCTTGAAGTTAAAAAGGAAAAGGACCGGCTTATTCAAAGTACACGGAAGGAATACAGCGTTATTCAGGAAGAAAGCGCGAGAAAAGTTGTACTGCTGAACACCCTGAAGAAACGGCAGGCGGAAATAGAGAGAGGAATTAAGGACAAGGAAAGGACGGCAAAAAAACTGGACAATGAAATTACGAAAATTATTGAAGCCGAAAAAAGGAAGTCCGGGAAAGGAAGCATCAAGGCGAATCTGACGCCTGCCGATCAGATTATTTCGAATGATTTTGAGAAAAACCGGGGAAAGTTGCCCTGGCCCACACGGGAGGGAATTATATCAGGCACATACGGGGAGCATGAGCATCCCGATTTTAAGTCGGTTAAAATTAGAAATGACGGGATATACATATCCACATCAAAGGGAGAACCTGTTCGTTCCATTTTTAAGGGAGTGGTTTCACGGGTATTTTCAATACCGGGAGAGAATTACACTGTAATTATCAAGCATGGAAATTATTATACTCTTTACCATAACCTGGTTGATGTTAAAGTAAAGGCCGGCCAGCATGTGGAAACAAAGGAGATTTTGGGTAAGGTTTATACGGATAATGATACAAAGGAAAGCACGTTGTACTTCCAGATTTGGAAAGAGACAGAGAGGAATGATCCCGAATTATGGCTGGCAAATTAAAAGAAAGGCGTTTTTTTAGTATTTTAGCATAAATATTGGATAAAATGGAAACAAAAGATTATTGAATCAAGTATATTAGTGGGTAATAGAAACATAAATGTAATGGAAAAATTACTTAAGATAAGTTCTAAGATTGAAAACCTCAGAAAAGTCGAGAAACTCGTAGACGATTTATCGACAGAATACAATATTAGTGCTGACGTCTACGGAAACATTCTTATTGCAGCATTAGAAGCCGCTAATAATGCTATTTTACATGGAAACAAACTTGACGAACATAAAAATGTTTCTATTACTTTCAAAATTGAAAAGGACAAATTGAATATTCAAATTGAGGATGAAGGTTTCGGTTTTGATTATAAGAATGTTCCTGATCCAACGGCTCCTGAAAACATTGAGAATGTAAATGGGCGCGGAATTTTTTTGATGGAAAAATTATCCGATAAAATTGAGTTTACCCGCAACGGTGCTACCGTTCAGCTTGAGTTTAATCTTAAATGAAAATTGAGAATTATTATAGAGTATGGTGAATGGAAAGGGAAATTGGCGATCCCTTCCGGTTTCAGGGAAGTTGTAAAAAAAATTGGTTTAGAGGAAAAAAGAAAGTTAGGGGAAATTTGTTTTATTTTTGTTTCCGAAAAGGAAATAATCCGGGTTAACCGGGAATTTTTGAAACATGATTATGCGACAGATGTTATTACGTTCAGTAATAGCCTGAAAATTTCTGTTGGGGGAGATATTTATATTAGTCCCGGCGTTGTATCTTTGAATGCAGTTGCTTATGGATCAGATAATTATCATGAATTATACCGGGTAATGATCCATGGTGTGCTGCATTTGGCAGGATACAATGATTCAACGGCAGAAGAAAGGGAGGTGATGAGGGGCCGGGAAGATCATTACCTTGAATGGGGAAGGGAACAAAATTTTTTGATTGCAGGGGATGGATTATACATATGATATTATAGTTGTCGGAGCCGGGCATGCGGGTTGTGAGGCGGCTAACGCTGCGGCGAACCTGGGTGCGCGTGTTCTGCTTGTGACGATGGATATGACGAAGATTGCCCAGATGTCTTGCAATCCGGCCATGGGTGGTGTCGCTAAAGGCCAGATTATACGCGAGATAGATGCATTGGGTGGATTTTCAGGCATTGTTACGGATAAAAGCATGGTTCAGTTCAGAATGCTGAATAAATCGAAAGGACCTGCCGTGTGGAGTCCAAGGGCACAGTGCGATCGGGTGAACTTTTCGCTGGAGTGGCGAAAACAGATTGAACGTAACAGGAACATCGATTTATGGCAAGACAATGTGTATGCCCTGATATTTGAAAATGACAAGCTGAGAGGAATAAGAACCCGGATGAACGCGAGTTTCTATGCTGAATGCGTAATCCTTACTGTTGGAACATTTGGAAACGGGATAATTCATGTCGGAAGAACCCAGTTAACAGGAGGACGCATCTCAGAGATAAGATCGGAGGGCATTACTGAACAACTGGGTGAAAGAGGCATCCGGTCCGGGAGAATGAAGACCGGAACACCGGCACGTCTTGACGGAAGGACGATTAATTTCGATTTGCTTGACGAACAAAAAGGGGATGCTTTTATACAAAGATTTTCCTTTCTTGAAACTAAAATTATCGAAAGGCAACTGTCGTGTTATATTACCTATACAAACGAGAATGTACACGCGGTTTTACGCAGAGGATTTGAAGATTCGCCCTTGTACAATGGCACGATTAAAGGAGTTGGACCCCGTTATTGTCCAAGCATTGAGGATAAAATTGTGACTTTTGGGGAAAGGGAACGGCATCAGCTCTTTCTTGAACCCGAAGGATGGGAGACGAATGAATATTATTTGAACGGATTTTCCTCCTCACTGCCCCTTGAGATTCAGTACGAGGCAATGAGAAACATCCGGGGACTGGAAAATGTGAAAATTTACAGACCGGGCTATGCAATAGAATATGACTTTTACCTTCCCACACAGCTACACCCTTCGCTAGAATCAAAAATTGTGGATTCGCTTTTTCTGGCAGGACAGATTAACGGTACCACGGGGTATGAGGAGGCGGCTGCGCAGGGACTTATGGCCGGGATAAACGCCTATTTGAAGATCAGCAAAAAACCTGCATTTGTATTGGGTCGTGAAGAAGCCTACATTGGTGTGCTTATAGACGATCTGGTCACAAAAGGAGTCGATGAGCCTTACCGGATGTTCACTTCCAGGGCTGAATACCGGGTTTTGCTCCGTCAGGATAATGCAGATGAACGGCTCACAGGAAGATCCATTGAAATTGGCCTGGCAGGGGAGGATAGGATTCGGATTTTCGACGAGAAAATGGAAATAAAGAAACGGGTTATCGACTTTATACGAAATACAAGCGTTAGTCCGGAAGAAATAAATTCCCTGCTCGATGAATTAAGTTCTTCCGGTTTACGGCAAAAGGTGAAATTGTTTGACGTGCTCCTTCGTCCGGAAGTGAGAATATCGGAATTGAGAATGAGAGGTTTGCTGAATGTACCCGGCGTGAACAACGAGGCTTTTTATTACAACGAATTGCTTGAATCCGTGGAAATAGCGGTAAAATATCAAGGTTATATTGAAAGAGAAAGGTTGCTGGCTGAAAAAGTCAAACGATTGGAAGGGATTAAAATCGATTTTGATATTGATTTTGGTTCGTTGCTTTCCATTTCTACGGAAGGGCGGCAAAAACTTAAGCGGCATCAACCGGCAACAATTGGGCAGGCGAGCCGTATTTCGGGTATTTCTCCGAGCGATATTAACGTTCTTCTCTTATATTTGGGTCGTTGAAGACATTTAATGTTCCACGTGGAACATTCTGGTTCGAAAAATGACAGAAAAACCCCATATTCAGGAATTGGTCCGTAAATTACCCGGAAAACCGGGCGTTTACCAATTTGTAAATTCGTCTGGGAACTTGATTTATATCGGAAAGGCGAAAAATCTTAAAAAGCGTGTTGCCTCTTATTTTACACATTCCGATCAACATTCATACAAGCATGATTCCCTTGTAAGGCAAATTCATGATATCCGGTATATTCTTGTGGACGATGAATCCGATGCCCTGTTATTGGAAAATAATCTAATTAAGGAAAATCAGCCCCGATACAATATCATGCTGAAGGATGATAAAACTTATCCCTGGATTGTCATCACAAGCGAACGTTTTCCCCGGGTAATGCTTACCCGAAACTATATTTTGGACGGCTCAACTTATTTTGGTCCCTATACTTCGGTTGTAATGGCGAGGGCGATGCTGGATCTGATCCGGCAGCTTTTTAAGTTGCGAACTTGCAAATTATCCCTGACGGTGGAAAACATTTCAAAAGGGAAATTTCAGCATTGCCTTGAATTTGATATGGGGAACTGTCTGGCCCCTTGTGAAAATCGCCAGACAGAAGAAAGTTATTTGGAAGGTATAGCCCAAATAAAGGAAATACTGAAAGGAAATTACCTGCAGGTGATCCTTCAATTGAAGAAATCAATGGCTCAGTACGCACGCAGCTACCGTTTTGAACAGGCGGATCTTGTACGCTTAAAAATTGAAACCCTGGAAAAATACAAGGGTAGATCCACGATTGTGAATCCAAAAATCAGCAATGTCGATGTTTTTAGTATTCTGGATGAAGACAACTATGCTTATGTAAACTTCATGAAAATTGTGAATGGAGCCATTGTACAATCCCATAACGTGGAAGTGGTGAAAAAAATGGAGGAAGTCAAGGCAGAGATATTGTCGTATGTAATTTTCGATCTCAGAACCCGGTTTAAAAGTGATGCGCAAGAGATCATTGTTCCCATTTTTCCGGGTGTATGCCCGCCAGGCGTTTTTTATACCGTTCCAAAACAAGGAGAAAAGAGAAAATTGTTGCAGCTTTCGGAAAGAAATGCGCTTTCTTACCGAAAGGATAGGGAACTTGCAAGAGAAGCCCTTAGTCGTCCCGATCCCGCTACCACGGTATTGCTCGATCTCAAGAGGGATCTTCGGCTGAAATCCCTGCCTGTTCGTGTTGAATGTTTTGATAATTCGAATATACAAGGCACAAATCCGGTGGCTTCCTGTGTGGTTTTTGAATGTGGCAAACCGAAAAAATCGGATTACAGGCATTATAATATTAAAACAGTGGAAGGGCCCAATGATTTTGCCAGTATGGAGGAAGTAATTTACAGGCGCTATTCCCGATTAATCCGGGAGGGCTCTCAATTGCCCGATCTGATTATTGTGGATGGAGGCAAAGGCCAGTTGTCAGCTGCATTGGAAAGCCTGAATAAACTAGGATTACGCGAAAAAATAGCGATTGTTGGCATAGCCAAACGTTTGGAAGAAATTTATGTTCCGGGAGATTCCGTGCCTTTATATCTTGATAAAAATTCGCGTTCTTTGCGGCTTATCCAACAGTTGCGCAATGAAGCACACCGGTTTGGCATAGCATTTCACCGTAAAAAAAGAGAAACTGAACTGTTTGAATCGGAATTGGATGCCATTCCGGGAATTGGCCCGGCCACACGGGACAAAATTCAACGGAAGGTAAAGGATCTTCAGTTGCTGCATTCCATGAGCCTGGATGAGATCGCTGTGATTGCCGGGATAAAAGCGGCCCGGATACTGAAGGATCATTTCAGGCAAAAGAGCGATGCTTGATGCCCGATGCGGCATATAAAATGCTAAATTACCGAATAAGAGGAACATGGAGTCGCTAAGCTCTGTGACCTCCCGGAAGCAAAGCGCCTAAAAAAACGTTGAATGAGATTTCTCCGCTACCTCTATCTTGGCACGCTTTGCGAATCATCTCCGCGTTACAATTTTTGCTTATTCCCTGTAAAACCGTTTTGCCTTTCACGTACCTGATACTGAAAACAGAGGATGCTGGTTTATCCCGTATCCAGTTACCTACTTGTTCCTGTAAATGGTATATTGTACAAATTTCTGAAGTGATATACGGATCTCATTTTCAGGATAGGTGTTCAGTTTACTTAAAGCAAGATCTGCATATTCAGTCATTTTCCCACTGGCGTATTCAAGACCCTGATGTTTGTTGATGAAAGCAAGAATCTTCTCCATTTTTGGAGGGTTTTCACCTTTTGAATGCATCAGGCGGAGAATTTGTTTCTTTTCCACTGCCTCGGCTTCTTCGAGGGCATAAATCAGGGGTAGGGTCAGTTTGCTTTCCTGCAAATCGTTTCCGGAAGGTTTGCCTGTAACGTTATTTATCTGATAATCAAGTAAATCGTCTTTAATTTGGAATGCAATTCCCAGCAATTCACCGAATTTTTGCATTTCGGTAACCACGTCATTGTCCATTCCTACCGATTTTGCTCCGCAGGAACTGCAGCAGGATATCAATGTTGCGGTTTTTTTGCGGATGATCTCAAAATACTCCTCCTGGGAAACAACCAGCTTACGGGAATTACGGATCTGCATCAACTCGCCTTCGCTCATTTCCTTAACCGCATCGGCAACAATGTTGAGCAGTTCATATTCTTTGTTCTGCACGGCAAGCAATAAACCTTTGGCAAGCAAATAATCCCCAAGAAGAACGGCAACTTTTGATTTCCAGATGGCATTAATGGAGAAGAATCCCCGCCTTTCATACGATTCATCCACTACATCATCATGAACGAGTGTCGCCGTATGCAGTATTTCAATCAACGCTGCGGCTGTAAAAGTGGAGGGATTCGGTTTCCCCATTAATCTGGCCACCAGGAAGACAAGAATGGGACGCATCTGCTTGCCCTTCCGCCGAAGAAGGTAATTAATAACCAGGTTCAGAAGCGGAACCTTGGTCTTCATCACCTCTTTAAAATAGGTTTCGAATTGCTTTAATTCACTGGAAATCGGCTTTTTGATCTGATCGAGTTCTGACATTCTGGAAGTTTTACCTCTCAAATTTAATAATAATCTGCTTGTATTTCGAGTTATTATGGAAGGATTGCCGGAGGGCGGTATTCCTTCCGCGTAAATTTTTGGATTGGAAAGCAATGCTGCCCTGCAGGTTCGGAATTAAATTGGTCCAACAAGTATTAGGATACAGATATATTAATATATTTGTATGTTATTGAACATTATTTTCGTATTATTTGTATCCCAACCATGGGGCTTGACCCTTAATTAAGTCCCGGCAAATCAAAGGTAAAATGAAATTCGAAGGATTAACCGCAGACCAACTGGAGAAGGCAGCGAATATGTTAAAGGCTATTGCGCATCCAATGCGGGTCGCCATTCTGGAATATCTTGACGGCGGCAAACAACTGACTGTAACAGAAATTCATGAACACCTGAAAATTGAACAATCAACTACTTCGCATCATCTTGGAATTTTAAAGGATAAGGGCGTGCTCGGATCCAAGAGGGAGGGAAAGAATACCTATTATTATATAAAAAATGAGCATTTAAGCAATGTAATTGAGTGCATTAATAAATGTGCCTGTTGATTCTTTAAGATTACTCATCCTGTGCCGGTGGATTTATTCAGCCGGCTTTTTTGTCAGTAATTTTTTGATGCCATGAAACCAAGATTTTTTTTATTTGATGCGTATGCCCTGATATTCAGAGGATATTATGCGTTCATTAATCGTCCCATGATCAATTCAAAGGGCCAGAATACTTCCGCCATCTATGGTTTTACAAGTACGCTTTTTGACATTCTCAAAAAAGAGAACCCGGAATATCTTGCCGTGGCCTTTGATGCTCCTGCCCGTACATTTCGAACTGACCTTTACGAAGAGTACAAGTCAAACCGGTTAATCACGCCGGAGGAGATTAAAAAGGCCGTTCCCATCATTAAGGATATCCTGGCTGCTCTGAATATCCATGTGTATGAAATCGCCGGTTTTGAAGCCGACGATATTATCGGCACCCTGGCAAAAAGAGCGGAAGGTAAAGGCTATAAGGCTTATATGGTAACCCCCGACAAGGATTATACCCAGCTAGTTTCCGAAAATATACACATATACAAGCCCTCAAGCCTCGGCAAGGGATACGATGTTCTGGGAGTGGAAGAGGTGAAAGCCAGGTTTGGCATTCAGGAACCCCAGCAGGTAATTGATATACTTGCCCTTTGGGGAGATGCTTCCGATCATATCCCCGGGGCACCGGGAATAGGAGAGAAAACAGCCAAGGATTTAGTGTCACGGTTTGGTTCCCTTCCTGAAATTTATAACCACATTGCGGAACTCAAACCCAAACAACAGGAAAGTCTTTTAAACAATAAGTCCCAGATCATGCTGTCGCAGGTCCTCGCCACCATTGTCACGAATGTACCCCTTGAACTGGATGAGGAACTTCTTAAAAGCAGCAAATGGGATGAAAAGAGGTTGCGGGAGATATTTACAGAACTGGAATTCAGAACTTTCATTGCTGTTCTTAACGATGCCCGGGCTAATCCGGTACAGGGAAACCTTTTTGATGTGGGCACATCGGCCGCTCAACCCCTTGAGGAAACCCATCTTCTTGCTGCAACTGTTCCACATAAATACCACCTCGTTCAGGAATCACAGGAATTGGATGAGCTGGTAAAAATGCTTCTTCAGCAGGAAGCCTTTTGTTTTGATTCGGAGACAACAGGGATACTGGCAAGGGACGCCCAAATAGTCGGACTGTCTTTTTGCTTTCAGGATCATGAAGCCTATTATATTCCTTTCAGTGCCGATCAAAACGAGGCTACCGGCAAACTGGAAAAGCTGAAACCTGTTTTTGCCAATCCCTCCATTAAAAAAATCGGGCAAAATCTGAAATATGATATTGAGATCCTGATGAATTACCAGGTTACCCTTGAGGGTGAGCTGTTTGATACAATGATAGCACACTATCTGATTCAGCCTGATCTCAGCCACAATATGAATTACCTCGCGGAAGTCTACCTTAATTATAAACCGATTTCGATTGAGGAACTGATCGGAAAAAAGGGGAGCGGACAAATAAATATGCGTGATGTTGAAATCCCGCTGATTAAAGAATATGCTGCGGAAGATGCGGACATCACCTGGCAATTGTATCCCATTTTGGAAAAGGAACTCGACAGGATGGGCCTGTTGCCCCTGGCAGAATCAATAGAGATGCCCCTGGTTAAAGTCCTCGCAGAATTGGAATATGCCGGTTTTAAAATCAGTGTGGATAACCTGAAAAACTATGCAGCCCTGTTGAAAGAGGATATACATACCTGTGAAGGGATTATCTATGAAATGGCCGGTATATCCTTTAATATTAATTCTCCCAGGCAACTGGGTGAAATTTTGTTCGAAAGAATGAAAATTTCTGAGGGCGCTCAAAAAACCAAGACAAAACAATACTCAACCGGCGAGGAGGTCCTCACAAAATTGACGGATAAGCACCCGATCATATCTAAAATTTTGGATTACAGGGCTATGCAAAAACTGTTGAACACCTATGTTGAGGCTCTTCCCGGATTGATCGATCCCAAAACAAGCAAAATCCATACCTCCTTTGAACAGGCCTGGGTGAGTACAGGGAGATTAAGTTCCAAAAATCCCAATCTGCAGAATATACCGATCCGTTACGAACGCGGCAAGGAGATACGAAAGGCCTTTATTCCCACGGATGACCAGCATATCCTGCTATCCGCCGACTATTCACAGATTGAGCTCCGGCTGATGGCACACTTAAGCGGGGATGCCAATATGATCCTTGCATTCCGCAACCAGGAAGACATTCATACCGCTACAGCGGCTAAGATCTTCAAGGTGGAAGAAAAAGAGGTGACTTCCTCCATGCGTTCGAGGGCTAAAACGGCCAATTTTGGAATAATTTACGGGATATCGGCTTTCGGATTATCCCAGCGGTTGAATATTTCAAGGGGCGAAGCGGCAGATCTCATTAAGGGCTATTTTGAAAGTTACCCGATGGTGAGGGAGTACATGGAAAATGCCATTCATATGGCCAAGGAAAAAGGATATGTGGAAACCCTTTTGGGCAGAAGAAGGTTTTTACCCGATATCGTTTCTGCCAATGCCATTGTAAGGGGCGTGGCAGAGCGAAATGCCATAAACGCCCCCATACAGGGGTCCGCAGCCGATGTCATTAAACAGGCGATGGTCAATATCCAGAAACGGTTACGCCGGTACAGGCATTCCCAAATGATTTTGCAGGTGCATGATGAGTTGATTTTCGATATCCTGGAGAGCGAACTCGGCGAAATCAGGGATATCGTCCGCTACGAAATGGAAAACGCGCTAAAGCTGACCGTTCCTTTGGTGGTGGATATCGGTTCCGGGAATAACTGGCTGGAAGCGCATTGATTTACGGATTAGGTCAGGCAAACCATTTCAGGAATATATTGCGAATCGTATCGGACTTAACGGGTTTCACAATATAATCGTTCATTCCGGATGAAATGGCCTTTTGTTTGCTTTTGCTGCTGGCCGTTGCCGTCATGGCAACAACAGGCATCTGGTAACCCATTCCCCTTATGTCCACCGTTGCCTGGATACCATCGCGTTCGGGCATGATCAGATCCATAAATACGATGTCGTATTCCTTTTGTTTGATTTTTTCCACTACCTCAATTCCATTCCGGGCTATATCTATTTTATAACCAAGGTGCCCGAATATGGTTTGAGCCACACGGATGTTAATCTCATTGTCTTCGGCTACCAGCACGGACAGGTCGGTCCTTAATGTTCTCACCGGGGCACGGTTGGATTTTTCAAGAGCCGGAAATGAATCATGAAAGCACGATAGAATTTCTTCCTGTTCGAAGGGCTCCTGGATATAAAAATCAACACCATTTCGCCTCGATTGAAGGTAATTTTCAACCTTATGATTCGAACTCAGCATAAATACAAGATACAATTCAGTGAGTTTGTCTTCTTTCAGCTTTTTTGTGAGCTGCAGGCCATTCATGCCGGGTTCATCCATGATAAACAGCGCATGATACGGATTTCCCTGATCCGTTAATTTTTTCTTCAGGTCAGCCTCTTTTTCAGAACTGTATTCAAAGGTTTCTGTCTGCATGCCTTCCTGTTCAAAAAGCCGGAGAAGCCGTTGCTTATTCTGAAGGGTTTGGGTAACAATAAGCACCTTCAACTGGGAAAATTGCAATATTTTTTCGGTGGAGAGGGCTTTTACAAGCTTTTCATTTGAATATACCTCAATTGTAAAACTGAATTTTGAACCGGGATAGTTCGAACTGGTGGAAATAGACGACGGGCTCTCTGCCCAAATCTCCCCATGCATAAGATTGACAAGTTGCTTTGAAATGGTTGTGCCAAGTCCAGAACCGCCATATTTCCGCGAGGTGGACTCTTCTGCCTGTGTAAAGGAATTAAAAATGGTTTCAATCTTATTATTCGGAATCCCGACTCCTGAATCTTCAACATAAAAGAGAAGGGTAAGATTGCTGTTATATTCTTCTTCCAGTTTAATTCCCACAACAATCTGACCTTCATGGGTGAATTTTACAGCGTTGCTGATCAGATTGGATAATACCTGTCTCAGCCGGAACGGATCGCCGATTATGTTCTCAGGAACATCGGGATTGATATTCGTAACGAGAGAAATCCCTTTTTCTTCAATTACGGGCTTGAAAAGATCGACAGACAATCGAACCTCCTCTCTCAGTTTGAAAGGAATTTCCTCCAGTTGCATTTTACCGGCTTCAATTTTAGAAAAATCGAGAATGTCATCGATAAGATTAAGCAGCAGATCAGCCGACCGTTTAACAATTTGCAGGTACTCTTTCTGCTCTGTATTGAGGTTTTCCTGTTCCATCGCTTCGGTCATGCCAATTATACCATTCATGGGTGTTCTGATTTCATGGCTCATCTTGGCTAGAAATTCTGACTTGGCCGTATTGGCTGCAGCCTCATATTTGCGTGCCTTTTCTATGGGGGTTATATCCGAAAACACACTCACAATATATTCCTGGTCATCCAGGTTGAACGGAAGATCTTTCTTGTAGACGGCAACTTCTTCTCCCTCATGACGGTAAAGCACAAATTGATTTGAATCAAAAGCCGTATCAGAACCCGGATCATAATAATCACGGGATAACATAAAACGATCGGTAAGATTTTTTCCTGCCAGGGATTCATCTCCTTTAATCAACAACATTTCTTTGGCAGTCTGATTGACCAGCCGGGCATTCTGAGCCTGGTCAAGCACCAGGATGCCTACGGGCAGTTTATCAAAAATTGATTGTAAATGAGATAGTTTCCCGCCTTTTCGACCCGTTCCTGCCAGGGAGTTCCCGCCCGAACGGAAAATGAGCAACAGCAGGTAAATCAATACTGCGGCATTTAACAGAGATACAAGCAGTACACGGGTAAAAAGCAGGGAAAAAATAAAACGGCGATGCATTGAAAAAAAGAGCCCCATCCTGTGATTGAATGCATGAAAAGGAATAAAAACGGAATATATTTCAACGTTCTTGTTGTTTATCTGTACTTCATGTTTAATGAAATCATTCGTTTCAGTAAGAATATCTTTCTGTATGACAGGTAATTGTTTATACTCCAGGTTTTGCTGGCTGTTGGCATACAATACGCTTCCATTTTCCTCCACAACCCACTGAAAAAAATGAACGTCATGATAGTATTCATTCAGCACAAAGGCCAGGTATCTGGGAAAATCAAAGGTAAAGACCAGATTCGCAGCCAGCGATTTTCCCTGGAATACGGGGAATGTATACAGGTATTCGTTTTCCGTTTTCTGCATAACGGAATTTGATTGGAGTGCGGTTTGCTTTTGCGTAAGATAAGGGTCGATCAACAATACATTCTTTTTATTATAGGAAAGATTTAATACGTGTTGATTACCATCCTGTATTACAATATTTTTAATTAAATTACGATAGGTATAGAACAGGCGTTCCAAATCAAGAAGTCCTGCCTGTTTACTGTCCTCCGAACCGAAATCCAGATTCATCAGGGAATTGGAAAACAAAAGGGCGTTCACGTCATTTTCGAATTTTGCCAGGGTACGTTCCATTTTATCAGCGGCCGAAACAGCCTGACCGTTTAAGATGCTCCGTTGAAATGCAATTTGTTTCCTGTAATCAGAAATGTTCAGGAAGAGCGAAAAAACAATCGTGGCAAATACGAGGGAAGCCAGAAAGGAGCGAGATTTCTTCATCACTGGGATTTGAGTTTATGACAAGTCAAAATAGGAAATAAATTCCAGATATTCATGACATATCAATCAATAATATCAACAGATTCAGGCAATCCGGTATTTACCTTCCTCGCCGCTGGTTAATTTCACATAACTTCGGTAACGCGATTCATGCAAAACTCCCTTTCGGCAGGCATCAATTACTGCGCAACCGGGTTCATGCATGTGGGTGCAATTATAAAACCGGCAATTCGCGGAGAGGTTGAAAATATCCGTGAAATAGAGGCCGATTTCATTCCGGCTTATATCCATGACTCCAAAACCCCGGATTCCCGGGGTATCAATAATATATCCCCCGAAGGGAAGTGAAAGCATTTCGGGATAGGTGGTTGTATGTTTGCCGGATAGGTGATATGCAGATATGGGGGAGGTTTTAAGGTTCAGGCCGGGACAAAGAAGATTGATCAGGCTGGTTTTTCCTACCCCGGAATTTCCGGCGAGGGCTGTATATTTTCCCTCCAGCAGGGGGACGAGTTCTTCTATATTCAAATCTTTTTCAACTGAAATTTCAATAACCCTGTATCCAGCGTATTCGTAAATGCCCCGGATTTCAGCGCTCCTGGCTTTCCTTTCCTCCTCGTACAGGTCGGTTTTATTGATGACCAGAAGGGAGGGTATCCGGTAGGCTTCCGCGGATACCAAAAAACGGTCAACAAATTCCAGCGGTGTTTCGGGCGATTCAAGTGTTATCATAAGCAATACCTGGTCAATATTGGCCGCCATGATCTGGGTCTCTTTTGAAAGGTTGGTTGCCCGGCGGATAATATAATTTTTCCGGTCCAGGATCTTTGTTATAATTCCAGCCTGGGTGACCGCCTTTTCATAAATCACATTGTCGCCAACAGCAATTGGATTGGTGGTTTTAATCCCACGCATCCTGAAATTGCCTTTCAGCCGGCAATTAAGGAGTTCATTGTCGCCTTTTACCGTGTGCCAGCTTCCTGTTGTTTTAATAACAATACCTTTGTTCACTTGATCACTTGAAAAGTGTATTTTTGCTGACGTAAAAGTAGCTAAGATTTATATATTTAATCATTCTGTGAAGACCATATGAAAACCATTAAACAAAAGCACATCATTTCTGCAATGCCGGAAGAGGTATATGCCGCCCTTACGAACCCATTTACTATTGAACTTTGGAGCGGCTATCCTGCGGTGATGGAAACTGGCGAGGGCTTTGAATTTTCAATTTTTGACGGCGACATCATGGGAAGGAATATCAGGCTGGTAGAAAACGAGCTCATTGTGCAAGAGTGGTATTTCGGCGAGCGGGAAGAAAAATCCATTGTTACAATCGTCATTGCAGCACATCCGCTGGGAACAAAGGTTAATATCGAACAGACAGAGGTCCCGGATGAGGACCTGCTGGAATTGGAAGAAGGCTGGCGAACGTATTATTGGGGAGCAATCAAGGAGTTTTTTAAGTAAATGCCGGAGGCTGTTAGGCTGCAGGCTGGATCGATTATTATCACCTTTTGCCACACACCAATTACCGATTACTGATTACCGAACACCGAACACCGATTACCGATTACCGATTACCGAACACCGATTACCGAACACCGATTACCGAACACCGATTACCGATTACCGAACACCGAACACCGAACACCGAACACCGAACACATGGAAAAACAACTAACCCGCAAGGATATCGACCTGATGGCCCCCGTGGGATCATTCGAATCGCTTATGGCAGCGATCCAGGGGAATGCGGATTCCGTATATTTCGGACTGGGAAAGCTCAACATGAGATCCAGATCTTCAGCCAACTTTTCGGCAGGCGACCTGCAGAAAATTATGCGCATATGCCGGCAGTTTCAAAAGAAAGCTTACCTGACGCTTAATATTGTGGTTTACGACAGGGAACTCGATGAAATGAAAAGAGCCGTTGATCTTGCACTTGAAAACGGGATCAGTGCCGTCATCGCAGCCGATCAGGCAACAATTCAGTATGCCCACAGGCAGGGAATGGAGGTACACCTGTCTACCCAGGTTAATATAAGCAATGCGGAAGCCCTGCGCTTTTATTCCGGCTTTGCGGAGGTGGCCGTCCTGGCGAGAGAATTGAATCTTGACCAGGTCGCGGGGATCGCGCGGCAAATTGAATCCGAAAAAATTACAGGTCCTTCCGGTAATTTAATGAGAGTGGAGCTTTTTGCCCATGGCGCCCTGTGCATGTCTGTTTCGGGCAAATGCTATCTTAGCCTGCACCAGCATAATCATTCCGCTAACCGGGGCGACTGCCTGCAGGATTGCCGCAGGAGTTACATTGTAACGGAAAAGGAAAGCGGGAGTGAACTGGAGATTGATAATGAATTCATCCTTTCTCCCAAGGATCTGTGTACCATTCATTTCATCAATAAAATTCTGGACGCCGGGGTAAGGGTGTTGAAAATTGAAGGCAGGGCCCGGTCACCCGAATATGTCAAGGTAGTTACCTCGGTATATGATGATGCCCTGAACAGCTACTTCGATGGCAGCTATAACGCCGAAAAAATACGCCTGTGGCAAAAACGGCTGTCCACTGTCTTTAACAGGGGATTCTGGGACGGGTATTACCTGGGACAAAAGCTTGGGGAATGGAATGACGTTTATGGATCAAGGGCCACTTTTACAAAAACATACGTGGCAAAAAGCCTGAATTATTTTGCCAAAGCGGGAATCGGGGAGTTCTTATGCGAATCGGGATCACTGAGTGTGGGCGACCGCATTCTGATCATTGGCCCTTCCACAGGTGTTGTTGAACAGGATATCCGGGAATTGCGTGTTGATCTGAATCCTTGCCGGGATACGCAGGCCGGTGAGAAATTTTCAATGCCGGTTGACCGAAAGGTTCGCCGTGCGGACAAGCTTTATAAGCTAATTCCCAACAGGTAACAATAATTCATTTCCCGGTGTAAGAATATTTTTTGTACATTCATCCTGCATACGGTCACAAATCCCTCTCCTCATTATGAAACCAATTTTTTCTTTTCGTCGGGTCTTCCGCTCTCTTTTCGTTTTCCTGATGATTATCTCTGCGATTCAATGTAAAAAAAACAGATCGCCCGTTGTTAACCCTGCCTTTACGGAAAAAATCGCTGCCTTTACCAGCGGTGTAATATCCTCCGAATCAACCATCCAGGTCGTTCTTGCAAATGATTATCCCGGGCAGATCACCCGGAATACTCCGGTGGACAAATCGGTTTTTAAATTTGATCCGTTTCTTGCCGGTCAGGCAGTGTGGCTCGACAACCGGACCCTTGAATTCCGGCCCGAGAAACCTCTCGTTTCCGGGGAAACCTATTCCGTCAAATTTTACTTGTCAAAGCTGATGAAGGTTCCACGGAATATAAGCGTGCTTGAATTTGATTTTTCTGTTGTCAGGCAGGCATTTTCAGTGGAGTTTGAAGGCTACCAGACTTCCCGGGAAGATGACCTGGTGTGGAATACGTTGAAAGGGGTTGTCAATTCTGCCGACTTTATCGATGACAGGGTGCTGGCTTCTTGTTTTAGTGCAAATCAAGGTAAAGAAAAGCTTAAAATAAAATGGGATAACTCAATAGATCGCAGGACTTTTAATTTTGTAATCGATAGTGTAAAAAGAACGGAACAGCCTGAAAAGGTGAATATTTCCTGGGATGCAACAACCCAGGTAAAAGGAGTGAAAGGGGAAAGTCAATTTGAAATGCCTGCCCTGGGGGATTTCAAAATAATGGATATAAGGGTTATACAGCAACCGGAACAATACATCCGGGTGACATTCAGCGACCCGATACGGAAAAAACAGAATTTTGATGGTCTCGTATCCCTGGGGAAAGGCATCAGCCTGAATTTTACTATTGAGGGAAATATACTCAATGCCTATCCGGAATCACGCCAGAGCGGAGATGATAACTTAACCCTGCAGGAAGGAATCATTAATATACTCGGTTATCCACTGAAAAATTCCTTAACTGAAATAATTACATTCGAACTGGCCAAACCCCAGGTAAGGCTTATAGGACACGGTGTCATTCTGCCCTCTTCAAAGGGCTTGATTTTCCCTTTTGAAGCGGTTAATCTGAATGCGGTGGATGTAAAAATCATTAAGATCTTCGAAAACAATGTCGGTTACTTTTTACAGGTCAACAAACTGGATGGCAGCAACCAGTTGAAACGTGCCGGCCGGATGGTACATAAACAAACGGTGCTTTTGAGCCACGAACCCGTGGATCTGGGCAAATGGAACCGTTTTTACCTTGATCTCGGAAAATTGATTCAGCCTGATCCGGGATCCATCTACAGGATCGAAATCAGTTACCGCCGTTCGTATTCGCTGTATTATTGTGAGGGCGCACAGCAAGAAAAGGCAGAAAACGTCATTCCCGAGGAGAGTGAGGATGAAATGGACCAGGAAGTGTCGTATTGGGATTCATACCAGGATTATTATTCCGAATACGATGATGGGGAATACTATGGGGGAGATTATGATTACAATGAACGCGATAATCCGTGTTCATCTTCTTATTATAATCAAAGCCGATGGGTGGCAAGGAACATCCTGGCATCCGACCTGGGAATTATAGCCAAAACCGATGAAGAGTCCCTGTTTTGCGCCATAACGAGCCTGGTCAGTACCGAACCCATCGGAAATGTGAGTGTGACTGTTCTGAACTATCAGCAGCAACCCATTGCAAAAGGGGTGACCGACAAGGATGGTTTTGTTTATTTTCCGCTGAAAAAGGACAAACCTTTTTTAATAATCGCACAAAGTGATAAACAGAGAGGGTATTTACGGGTTGATGACGGTTCATCTTTATCCCTTGGTGCCTTTGATGTATCGGGCGATGCGGTAAAAAAGGGACTTAAGGGTTTCATATACGGAGAACGGGGAGTATGGCGCCCCGGAGATACCCTGTTCATGACTTTCATTCTGGAAGACAGGCAAAAATTATTGCCTGAGTCCCATCCCGTGATTTTCGAATTGTACAATCCGCAGGGACAGTTATACAGCAGGCATGTAAAATCCGCAGGTATTAACGGATTTTATTCGATGGCATTGTCAACGGGTGAGGATGTCCCCACGGGGAACTGGAATCTAAAGGTAAAAGCAGGGGGAGCTGCATTTGAAAAAATTCTGAAAATAGAGACAGTTAAGCCCAACCGCCTGAAAATTAACCTTGCTTTTCCGGTCACCCGGCTTTCAGAACGCACAAAGGATGTCACCGGTGACCTGACAGTTATGTGGCTGCAGGGTTCAGCTGCCCGTAACATGAATGTTAAAATCGGCGTTTTAATGTCAAAGGAACCTACTTCCTTTGCCCGGTATGATTCCTACGTCTTCGCCGATAATTCAAAAAACTTTTCCCCGGCTGAGGAAACTTTGTTCGAGGGAACGACGGATGAAAACGGGAAGGCATCTGTTCCTGCGCATTTCGGGTCTGAGCATTCTGCCCCCGGCTTGTTACGGGCTAATTTTACGGTCCGTGTTTTTGAAAAAGGCGGCGATTTCAGCATTGATCGTTTCAATATGGTTTATTCTCCCTACAGCTCTTATGTTGGAATAAAAACACCGGAGGGGGACAAGCGGGGTTTGCTTTTAACGGATACCACCCATTGGGTGGATGTGGTAACCGTGGATGAAGACGGAAAACCCTTATCCCGCAATGGGTTGGAAGTTACAATGTATAAGCTGGAATGGCATAACTGGTGGGATTTTGACGGAGAACAGCTTGCTTCCTACATGGGCAACACGTATAATGCACCGATAATAAAAAAGAGTCTTTCCACGATCAATGGCAAGGGCCGTTTCAGTTTCAGGATCGACAGGCCGGAATGGGGACAGTTCTATTTGCGGGTTTCGGACCCCGTCAGCGGGCATTCCACGGGAAAGATTGTGAATATTGACTGGCCGGGGTGGGCGGGCCGACCGCTGCGCGATAACCCTGAAGCTGCCAGTATGCTGTCTTTCAATTCCGATAAGAAGAAATATTCGGTGGGCGACGAAGCGGAACTCATTGTTCCCACTGGCGGAGAAGGGCGTTTACTGCTGAGTATTGAATCCGGTTCGCGCATCATCAGCCGGAAATGGATTCCTGCACAGGCAAAAGAAACAAAAATAAAATTCACCGTTACGGCAGATATGGCTCCCAATGTATATGCTTATGTAACCCTTGTGCAGCCACATGCAAATGTTATTAACGATATGCCGATGCGTTTGTATGGTGTTATTCCCATAATGGTGGAGGATCCAGAAACGCATCTTCAACCGGTTTTAAAAATGCCGGACGAACTGGAACCCCTGCAAAAGTTTACCATACAGGTCAGCGAAAAGGACCGGAAGCAGATGACCTATACAGTGGCCATCGTGGAAGAGGGACTGCTTGATCTTACCCGCTACAAAACACCGGATCCCTGGAGCCGCTTTTATGCCCGGGAAGCGCTCGGAGTTAAAACCTGGGATCTTTATGATATGGTCATAGGGGCGTTTGGCGGAAAACTGAGCAGCATCATCGGAATTGGCGGTGACAATGACTTGGTAACAAAGGAATCGGCAGGCAAGGCAAACCGCTTTAAACCGGTGGTTACCTTCCTGGGACCTTTTACACTTGGCACGGGAAAAACAAATAAACACAACATAAACTTACCCAATTATATAGGCTCTGTAAAAATTATGATCGTGGCAGGACAGGACGGGGCATACGGATTGTCTGAAAAAGCGGTGCCGGTGAAAAAACCCCTGATGGCACTGGCTACACTCCCGCGGGTGATGGGCCCCGGGGAATCGGTTATTTTGCCTGTAACGGTTTTTGCGATGGATAAAAACATAAAAGAGGTGCAGGTGCAGATCAAAACAAACGATTTTTTCATGCCGGGCGAGGTACGGGTGAAAAAATTGTCTTTTCCGCAACAGGGAGACCAGATCACTTATTTTGACCTGAAAACAGCCTCAAAACTTGGCATTGCCAGGGTAAAGGTAATCGCTACATCAGGGAAGCTGGTTTCAGAGTATGACGTAGAAATGGATGTAAGGGCTTCCAATCCGCCCATAACCACTTACATAAACGGGGGTGCGGAACCCGGAAAAAACTGGGAATCCGATTTTACATTGCCGGGGATGGAAGGAACAAATTCGGCGGTATTGGAAGTTTCTGCCATTTTACCCATGGACGCAACCCGAAGATTGAAATTCCTGATCCGGTATCCCTATGGATGCATTGAACAAACCACTTCGACTGCCTTTGCCCAGCTGTATCTCGATGAAGTTATGGAGCTCGGCGATAAATTTAAATCTTCCATTGATGAACACATAAAATACGGGATCAAGCGGATCAGTTCATTTCAGCTGTCGGACGGAAGCTTCAGCTACTGGCCGGGAAGCTATTATTTTGACAGCTGGGGGACCTCTTATGCAGGCCACTTCCTGATCGAAGCGGAAGCCCGGGGATATGTCCTTCCGCCCGGTTTAAAAACGGCATGGATTAAAGCACAGAGACAAATTGCCCGGCATTGGAGACCTTCTCCGGCAAAGGATTTGTATATTCAGGATGACCTTGAACAGGCTTACCGGTTATTTACGCTGGCGCTTGCCGGGGCTGCCGAAACCGGGGCAATGAACAAACTCAGGGAGATGAAGGGCATCAGCATACAGGCCCGCTGGAGATTAGCCGCAGCCTATGCACTGGCAGGCCAGCTGCAGGTGGCCAAGGATCTTATAGCCCGCGAAACGACGGATGTCCCTGCCTATAAGGGCACTTATTCAAGCTATGGTTCAGCCGAGCGGGATTGGGCTATGATCCTCGAAACCCTTGTATTGTTAAATGACCGCTCCAGGGGCATGCCGGTTGCCCGCAAGATATCGGATATGCTTTCCGCCAGTCATTGGATGAGTACACAAACGACGGCCTACTCAATGCTTGCTCTTGCGAAATTCAGCAAGGGTATTGCAACCAAAAAAATGGCCTTTTCCTATACCCTGGGAAATGGAAAGGCAGTACAGATCAATACATCCAAACCTTCAATCCAGATTCCGCTCACCCTTCCAAAAAAATCAGCTACCGGTCGCATCCGGGTGGAAAATAACAATCCCGGGTTGCTGTTTACCCGTGTTGTAATGGAGGGAACCCCGGAAAGAGGGAACGAAGAGGAATTCAATAACCAGATCAGCCTGGATGTTTCTTATTTTACCACGGGTGGAGATCCTCTGGATGTGAACTCCTTAGAGCAGGGAACCGACTTTTATGTTTCTGTGACTGTATATAATTCAGGAGATTTCTCACAGCGCCAGCTGGCTTTGACGCAGATTTTTCCCCCGGGATGGGAAATCAGCAACGCGCGCATGTCGGAAGCGAATGTGCCGGGTCAAACCGATTATACATACCAGGACATCCGCGATGACAGGGTAAATACATTCTTTGACCTCCCCCGGGGTCAGCGGAAAACATTTAAAGTGTTGCTTAACGCAGCTTATGCCGGTAATTTTTATCTCCCGGGCGTATATTGCCAGGCGATGTATGACAATACGGTCTCCGCACTCAAAAAAGGCAGGGAGGTACAGGTTGTCACTCCCTAAACTTTACGACCATTTCCATAAACTGGTCAAAAAGAAATTCGGTATCTGTAGGACCACTTGAAGCTTCAGGATGAAACTGGGTAGAAAAGAAGGGTTTATGCTTATGTTTCATCCCTTCATTGGTTTGGTCGTTCAGGTTAATGAATAGGGGTTCCCAGTCAGCTGGAAGGGTAGAACTGTCAATGGCAAAACCATGGTTTTGTGAAGTAATGTACGCCTTGTTTGAATCCACAAGCAACACCGGCTGATTATGGCTTCTGTGGCCGTATTTCAGCTTGTAGGTATTGGCTCCCGCAGCCAGGCCCAGCAATTGGTTTCCCAGGCAAATCCCGTAAATCGGGACTTCCTGTAACAGTGCCTTCCGGAGATTTTTTATCGTAACATCACATTGCTTGGGATCACCCGGCCCATTGGAAATAAAAAGCCCGTCATATTGTTCGGTTGAAAAATCATAATCCCATGGAACGAGAATTACGGTTGCATCACGCATAAGAAGGTTCCGGATTATGTTGTACTTCACCCCGCAGTCCACAAGAACGATCCGGTATTTTCCATTGCCATAAATCTTTTTTTCCTTAATACTCACTTCTTCCACAAGATTGACCTGGTTGGGATCGAATAAGGGCACATCCTGGTTGCCGATGATAATTTTTCCCAGCATGGTCCCTTCTTCACGCAATATTTTTGTCAGTTCGCGGGTATCTATACCATACAATGCGGGTATTTCAAATTCTTTCAGCCAGTCGCCCAGGCTTTTCTCAGCATTCCAGTGGCTGTATTCGCTTGTATATCCGGAAACAATCAGTCCGGAAATATGCATGGCGTAAGATTCAAAGAATTTGTGCATCCCGTCATGAATATGATTATCCGGCACACCATAATTTCCAATGATCGGATAGGTCAGGGTCAGTATCTGTCCCCTGTAGGAAGGGTCTGTCATGCTTTCGGGATAACCGGTCATGGCAGTGTTAAAAACTACCTCACCCGACACGGATTTATCAAAACCAAATGAATATCCCCTGAATTCTTTTCCGTCCTCCAGTACTAACCTGCTGTCAATTCCTTTTTCCATTCTTATTTATTTGCGGTTTTATTCTTCATCATAGCCTGAATGATTTCTTCCACCTGTTCCGGTCCGATCCGTTTCGCGACGATCTTCTTATTTTCATCCAGGATAAAGATCTGGGGCGTTGAAATGATATCGTATTTCAGCTTAAAATCATACGAATAAGGATTCCAGGCATTTTTCCAATCGTATAATCCATGTTCGTTGACGAAGTTAACCCACTTTACCTTGCCTTCTTCTCCAAACAGGGTGCTGATGGCCAATACTTCCACGCCCATGTTTTTAAGCGTTTTTTCATAAATGGCGTACAATTCGGGAACCGCTTTTTTGCAATGACCGCAATCGGCTTCCCAGAAAAGCAGCACAAGGTATTTGGCTTTAATTTCATCCAGCGTACTTTTTGTCCCCACATGCGGATATCGACGCAAACTTGTATCTTTCAGGGCATTTTTAAAATGGTCGGCAGGGACAATCATTAGTTCAACTTCGGGTGCTGTTTTCCCGATTAAAAGGGGACGTGTTTTATCAACACGGTCCTTCAGATCGGCCATGAATTTTGCATCACTCCACCAGGATTCAGTCATGTAATATTTATCGGCAATATATACCTGGATTGCATCCATGCCCATAATATTGCTTTTTCCATAATAATTGAAAAGGGTAATGAGCATAAACCGGAACAGGTTGGAATCCGCCCGGGATTTCTGAATCAGAAAATCGATCGGCCTGTAGAGGGAATCCGGTATTTGTGGGACCACCTTGGTAATGTATGTCATTACTTTATCTTCATACAAAGGGGTTCGAAGCAGCCTGGGATCAGAAATATCGAAATTATCAAAATAGTGGTTTCGATAGTAATAATACTGCCAGGTGGAATCCTTAATATTTCCCTTTTCATCCCGTGGCGCATCGGGAACAACCACGTCAAGTGTTGCTTTCAGAAAATCGGAAACAAAAAGTCCGGGACGTTCGCCGCATATTTTATCAACATGGGCAATCCGATCCTCATTTGTTTTTTTCAGTTCCTCCGTGAGCAGTTCACGGGCCCGGGGATCTTTTTCCGCCTTCAGTTTTGTTGTAATTGAATCCGCATGTTTACGCAGGTTGACCATGTATTTTTGAAAGTCGAGGAACACCTGGTTCTCATCGGATCCTTTCACTACCATTGATTTTATAAAATCGGCCGTATCTACTTCAATGCTGAATTCCTGGTCTTTTCCCATGATAAGTTCAAAATATTTGGTATTGGGCAGGTAAACCAGGTACATGCCTTCAGGTAAATGGTGATTTCCGGTAAACTGGCCTGTCCCTTTATTATTCAGCTGTATTGTATCGTCCGGGTACATTGATTTGTTCAGATAGTGCCCGAGAATGATGTTTGTATCATGCAAACCATTGACCTTGATGTGGATCTCGTAACCGGCAGCGAAAGAAGAAAGGGAATAGAAAAGCAGGAACAGAAGAAGTAAATAAAAATAATTGCCTTTGCGAATCATGTTATATAAATTTTACCAGAGGGTTTAAATATTCGAACCGCCAAAATTAGTGATTAATTCCATAAGTTGGTTTCCCGCCTGTCATGCTTATTTTCTATATTTGGGCAAAATACTAAAAGCACCTGTCCCATGCTTACCCTGAAAGAATGTCAGGAACTTATCCATATACATCTTAAAAAGATCAGCCTTCCGCGGTCTCCGTCAAATTTATACGAACCCATTCGCTATATGTTGGAACCTGTGGGGAAAAGAATCAGGCCTGCCATGGTACTGTTGGGCTGCAATGTATTTTCCGATGAAACAGGGCAGGCTGTTCCTGCTGCCCTGGCCGTTGAGGTTTTTCACAATTTTACCCTCATGCATGACGATATTATGGATAAGGCCTTGTTGCGAAGAAACAGGCATGCGGTGCATGTGAAGTGGACTCCCAACATTGCACTTCTTTCGGGCGATGCAATGGTAATTAAGGCATACGAATTGCTGGCGCAGCTGGATACTCCTTTTTTCCCGCAGGTGTTTTCCCTGTTCAATGAAACAGCACTCAAGGTATGTGAGGGACAACAATATGACATGGATTTTGAGAGCCTCACGGATATTTCCGAGGAGGATTACCTTCATATGGTGGAACTCAAAACGGCCGTTTTGCTCGCCGCCGCCCTTAAAATCGGTGCCATTACAGGAGGGGCCGATAGTTTGGAGGCGGATCTTCTGTATGAATTCGGCAGAAACATCGGCATTGCTTTCCAGTTGCAGGATGACTTTCTTGATGTTTATGCCAACCCTCTGACGTTTGGCAAAGAAATGGGCAATGACATTGTTTCCAATAAGAAAACGCTACTGTTGATTCTGGCCCTGAAACTTGCAACAGGCTCTTTAAGGGAGAAATTGTTATACTGGCTGCAGGCTGAAGATTTTGACAAATCCGAGAAGGTCAGACAGATTCGCATCATTTATGATCAGTTGCATATCGGAGAATTAAGCAGGGAAAGAGCAAAAACATATCATGAGAAGGCTCTTGCCATGCTCGGAAAACTTTCCTGCACCCCGGACCGGATCATTGAATTAAGAGCCTTTTCCGACATGCTCATGGACCGGAATAAATAAACGGTACATACTGGAAAAAGAAAGGCGTAGTGGAAAACTACGCCTGGCAATGAGAATGGGCGTAATTTGCAACTACGCCGGATTTAATTATTGCGGTTTTACTTTTTGCATATATATCCCGTACTGCCTTGTTGAAATGGAATCCAGCTCAGTGCTCAGCTGTGTCTGGTTGTAATTCCGGGTTGACATTTGCATATTTTGCAGGATCTGAAAGTTATAGATAATCTGGTCGTTCACACTTGAAATGAACGACGGCTTCTGATCGAGATAATACGTGAGCTTACCGTTGCATTTTTCAGTGAGCGTCTTAACGAGTGCATTTGCCTTGTCGAACTGGTTGCACTGGTAATAGGCATTGGCAAGCTGAATGATTGTATGGTCATACGGGATCTTGCTGTCGGGCATTAATTCAATGCAGCGGTCAAGTACCCGGTTTGCCCTGGCAGTGTCCCCTTTTTGGATCAGCTGCGTTGCCAGTTGTATAAATCGGATCCTCATCCGTACGATCGAAGTCGTTCGAACATGAAAATCATCAAGGTATACATCCGGATCATCCATATTCCCGTAACTGAATTTGTTCATGAGATTATCATAGAGCTTTTCGGTATCAATCCGTCCGGCCTCGTAACGTCCGTTGCTGTGAGTGAAAATCGGGACAAGCCTGTAGGCAAATCCTTCCAGCTGCATGTAATCTTCCAGTCCCAGGGTACCTTCATGACCCAGGGAAGCATAATATACCGGACGTTTCCAGTTATTATGCGCCAGGATATCGAGCACTGCCAGTTCACTTTTGCCCATGCTGTTCCGGGAAAATTTCCATTCAACCGCCTTAACGATTTTATCACGGTCTTCCGGCCTGACAGTTCCGTTGGCCAGTACCAGGGCAGAATCGACCGGCATGCTGAAATTCCGGGTGGGGACAAAATTGAATTTCTCTCCGGAGGAAGAGGAAATCTTTGCCTCGGGCAGATCGCTTAACACAAAATCAAGGATGTCTTTAATCGGGGATGTTATTTTTGTACGCTCCTGAACAAACAGATAATCACGGGTGCCATTCCTGTACTGGTTTGTATTCATCGTTACCGGCAAGGGTTCCGATTCATAAGCCTTGCGCTTCATTTGATCGATGTACCAGTCCATATTCAGCAGCATCAGGTTAACGACCCTCACATCCGTGCGGATCCCTTCCACTTCCTGGGCATACCATAACGGAAATGTATCGTTGTCGCCGTTGGTGAACAGGATGGCATCCGGGGCACAGGTATTCAGGTAATCCGCAGCAATGTCACGGGCCGTATATCTACCCGAACTGTCATGGTCATCCCAGTTCTGGCTCGCCATTATTCCGGGGACCAGTGCAAGACAAACCACGGTAAGACCAACAGCCATATATCCTTTTCTCAGCTTTTCGCCCAGGGAATCAAACAGGGCCAGAACCCCAAGGCCAATCCACACTGCAAACGCATAAAAGGAACCTGCATAGGCGTAATCCCTTTCACGGGGTTGCAGGGGAGTCTGGTTGAGATAAACCACAATGGCAATTCCGGTAAGCAAAAAAAGGAGCATCACTACCCAGAAATTCCGTATATCCCGCTGAAAATGAAATACCAGTCCAAAAAGACCCAGCAGCAGGGGCAGGAAAAAATAGGTATTCCTTGATTTTGCATGGGCATCTTCGGGCGGGAGGAACCTTTCAGAACCTATGAGCGCCTGGTCAATCGGCCGGATGCCGCTGATCCAGTTACCGCTCAGCGGATCTCCCATTCCCTGGATGTCATTCTGGCGCCCAACAAAATTCCACATGAAATACCGGAAATACATGTGTCCAAGCTGATAGGTAAAAAAGAACAAAAGGTTATTTGAAAATCCCGGTGCACTTTTGGGACTGGAATGATCGTATACAACTTTCCCGTTCTCATCATGGACGATATTTCCCTGTGCATCCTGGCGGGGCTGATACAGCCTGCTTTCCTTCAAATGGCCCCAGTCGATATAGGCATTTACATGGTCATTGTCGGAACTGTACATGCGGGGGAATATTGTGGTGTACTTCGGATCGAATTTATAGGAGAGTTTGTGGTTGGTGACTTTATATTTGCCATCCAGTTTCGAATAGGTACTTTTTCCTTCTTCAATACCCACCGGACGTGCATTAAAATATTGACCATAGACCAGCGGCCTGTCGCCATATTGTTCCCGGTTCAGATAATACTGGAGGGAAAATACGTTGTCGGGATTATTCTCATCCAGGGGCGGGTTGGCTGAAGAACGGATGACAATCATCGCATAACACGAGTAACCGATCAGAATTACTGTGAATGCCAGGAGGATGGTGTTAAAGGTGTAATTTTTCCGTTGATAAGTTTTCCATAGGCCATAACAAAGTCCGCCTACCAGGAGGATACAGTAGATAAGCACCCCCGAATTATAGGGCATTCCAAAACCGTTTACAAAAATAAGTTCAAAGCGGCTGGCAAGCCATACAACGCCGGGTATTACAATGTACATGATGGATGCAAGCAGCAGGAGCGAAATGGTAAGAGCGGCAATCACACCACGGGTGGTCGCTTTGAATTTGCGGAAATAGTAAATCATTCCTATGGCAGGAATCGCAAGCAGGTTCAAAAGATGCACACCAATGGAGAGTCCCATGAGATAAGCAATCAGGATCAGCCAGCGGTTTGAATATTTTTCATCGGCTTCATTTTCCCATTTAAGCATGGCCCAGAAAACAACGGCTGTAAACAGGGAAGAGCTGGCGTATACTTCGCCCTCAACCGCTGAAAACCAGAACGAGTCCGTAAAGGTATAAGCCAGGGCGCCCACAGCACCGCTTCCGATTACAATAAAAAGATCGGTGAATGAAGGCAGGGAGGTACGGTTCTGCACAAGTTTCATGGCCAGGTGAACAATCGTCCAGTACAGGAACATGACCGTCAATGCACTGGCCAGGGCCGAGGAGGAATTGACCATTAATGCCACTTTGTCGTGATGCGTTCCCGCAAACAACGAGAAGGTGCGTGCCAGGATCATGAACAGGGGAGCTCCGGGGGGGTGGCCCACCTGCAGTTTAAAGGCACTTGAAATAAATTCGCCACAATCCCAGAGACTTACTGTTGGTTCGGTCGTAAGCAGATAAACCAGGGCGGAAATGGCAAAGATGACCCAACCAAGGATGATGTTAATGCGTCTGAAATTCTTCATTCCAAAAGATTTAGTTATTTAGCGTGTTTTATTAAATTTCAGTGCGGAAATAAAAATCCAAATGTATGCGCAAATCATTACATTATATTTGTTCGGATCAAAATACGTAAAAATAAACGAATACAGGATAATCATGAATAGAAAAAAAAGCGGGGGGATCGTTTATTCAACCAATCCGGAATTCAAATTCACGGAAGAAACCGCATCTCCTGTCACCCTGCCGGCAGGGCAGCAGCTATTGTATATCTGGCTTGATTCAAAAGCCAGGAAAGGCAAGACTGTAACACTCATCAAGGGATTCAAAGGTGCAGAGCCCGATCTTGAAAGTCTGGCAAGGAAAATAAAATCGCAATGCGGAACCGGCGGTTCCGTAAAAGAGGGAGAAATTATTATCCAGGGTGATTTCAGGGAGAAAATAATCCAGTTTCTGACCAAAGAAGGCTATAAAACAAAAAAAGCAGGGGGATGAAAACCCGGTTTACAGGCTGGCTCAGGAGCAGGAAATACTTCCTTTTGACCCTCGCAGTCCTCGTGTCGTTTTATCTCCGGCTCCTGCACGGCCCACTTTTTCATGATCCGCTTTCAACGGTAATATACGACAGGAATGGCGAACTTCTGGGTGCCCGGGTTGCCTCCGACGGGCAATGGCGGTTTTCGGGAAATTCACGGGTACCGGAGAAAGTAAAGAAAACGACCCTCGCTTTTGAGGACCGCTTTTTTTATTATCATCCGGGATTTAATCCCTATTCGATCGGCAGGGCCCTGGTTTTAAACCTGAAGCGCCATAGGATCGTCAGCGGCGGAAGTACAATTACGATGCAGACAATCAGGCTGGCGCGCAAAGGCAGGCCAAGATCGGTGTATGAAAAAGGGGTGGAGCTTTTGCTGGCGACCCGGCTTGAACTGAAGAAAAGCAAAGACGAAATACTGGCTCTGTATACGGCAAATGCTCCTTATGGCGGAAATGTCATCGGGATCGAAGCTGCCGCCTGGAAATATTATGGCACCGACAGCAAAAACCTGTCCTGGGCTGAAGCGGCATCACTGGCTGTTCTGCCCAACGCACCCTCCCTGATTAACCCGGGAAAAAACAGGGAACGCCTGCTTATAAAAAGGAACCTCCTTTTAAAGCGGGTATTTGCATTGGGGTGGATGGATGAAACTACGTATCATCTGGCATTGACGGAACCCATCCCGGATAAACCGGTGGCTATGCCCCAAAGGGCAACCCATTTACTTTGCCGGCTGGGGGCATTAAGTCCCCGGGCTTATATTACAACCCTTGACGGAAAACTTCAGGATCGGGCTGCTGCGATAGTAGAAAAGCATCATAAAATATTACAATATAATCAAATAAACAACGCTGCTGTACTGATAGTTGAAGTTGAAACAGGGAATATACTCGCCTATGTGGGGAATGTTTCAGCCCATGGTCATGAAAACAACGGGACCGATGTAGACATCATCCGTTCTCCACGGAGTACGGGAAGCATTCTTAAGCCGGCCCTGTATGCGGCCATGCTGGATGATGGTAAAATTCTGCCGAACAGCCTCCTGGCGGATATTCCGATCAATCTCTCCGGGTTTGCTCCCCGGAATTTCAACGGCCAGTATGAAGGGGCTGTCCCTGCAAGCCAGGCCTTATCCCGCTCCCTGAATATACCGGCGGTTGAGATGCTCCGGGATTATGGCACGGACCGTTTCCAGCGGCTGTTGAAAAATATGGGAATCACTACCCTCACTCATACGGCCGAACACTATGGTCTGTCGTTGATCCTGGGAGGGGCGGAAGGTAACCTCGAAGAACTGACCAATCTTTATGCTTCTTTTTCGAGGGTACTCAATCATTATGCGATGAGCGGATTATACTATCCGGGCGATTTCAGACCGCTGAACCTTGTCAGAGGGAAGATGCCGCCGCCAGGGAAGGGAAGGGAAGAACCCGTGAGGGTGAGCGCAGGGGCCCTGTGGTTTACCTATGCCGCCATGAATGAGGTCAATCGTCCCGGCGAAGAATCGGGATGGAAATATTTCGGATCGGCACCCAAAATTGCCTGGAAGACCGGAACAAGTTTTGGCTACCGCGACGGATGGGCCATTGGAACATCACCCCGCTATGTGGCTGGCGTTTGGATTGGAAATGCCGATGGGGAGGGTCGCCCGGGCCTGACCGGTATTTCGGTTGCGGCACCCGTATTGTTCGAGCTATTTGGTATTTTGCCTGAGTCAGGCTGGTTTAAGGAGCCCGTGGATGAGCTGGTACCGGCGATTGTTTGCCGCCAGAGTGGTTTCCTGGCAGGGCCCAATTGCAGCAACGGCGACTCTGTTTTGATTCCCCTGCCGGGATTGCATGCGCCTGTTTGCCCTTTCCACCGGATGATCCAATTGTCGGCCGACCGGAAATTCAGGGTAAACCGTGACTGCATGGAGGGGGAAAATATGGTACCGTCATCCTGGTTTGTTCTTCCCGCTGTTCAGGAATGGTATTTTCATAAAATTCATCCCGAATACAGGTTACTGCCGCCCTATAATCCGGGTTGCCGGCCTGACAATGCAGGATACATGGATCTCATCTATCCGCGTGAAAATTCCGGCATATTTATTCCGGTGGAATTGGGCGGAAAGCCGGGAAGAGTCGTTTTTGAAGCCGTTCACCGGAATGAAAATGCAACGATCTACTGGCATCTGGACGGCAGATTTCTTTCGTGCACACATTCCCCGCACCAGGTTGAAATTTTGCCCTCCCCCGGCAAACATACACTGGTGCTGATTGATGGGAACGGGGAAGAACTGATCCGCCATTTTAAAATACTGAGCAAGGACGACGATCGGAACTAAGCGCTGATAAATCTCCAGGCATGGCTGATCCAGGGCTCGCCGGCGTAACTGATGCCTACCCGCGGCTTTTGAAGGATTACGGGTTTTTCCTTGCTGTCCCCAATCCAGATTCTCCCGGAAGTTACAAGGTCGGTTCCCTGGAAAGATCTGTCAATATCAAGACGGCGGGTGAGAACCCCCGGGCCGGGTAAGTCTTTCAATCCCCTGACCAGGATTGCCTGGGGACTTCCGGCCGGACCGGTGACAATATTCAGCATCCAGTAAATGCCATAAATAAGATAGATATACAGAAAACCGGCGTCGCCGTACATGATGCTGTTGCGTTTGGTTATGCCGAAACGGGCATGCGAGGCCTTGTCTTCTTCTCCACGGTAAGCTTCCACTTCTGTAATAACATGGGATTCAAAAACGCCGGAGCGGGAGATGACCAGTTTTTTTCCAAGCAGGTCGGGTGCTACAACCAGTACATCCCTGCTATAAAAATCGCGGTTTAATCTTGATGCCGTATAATTTTCCGAAGACAAACCTTTCAATCAACAAATTTACAAAATAAGCATAGCATCCCCATAGGTACCGAAGTGGTATTTTTCCTTGATGGCCACCTTGTACGATTCGAAAAGCAGCTCGTAGCCGGCAAAGGCAGAAACCATCATCAACAGGGTAGATAAGGGAAGATGAAAATTGGAAATCATCCGGGTAGGAACACTGAATTCATAGGGAGGGAAAATGAATTTGTTCGTCCATCCGTCAAACGGTTTTAAGTGACCTGCCGTGGAAACGGAACTTTCAAGCGTGCGCAAAACAGTTGTGCCAACCGCACAAACATGTTTGCGTGCATCCTTGGCTTCGTTCACAATGTTAACGGCTTCTTCGTTAATAATGATCCTCTCGGAATCCATCTTATGCTTGGTAAGATCCTCCACGTCTACCGTGCGGAAATTGCCAAGGCCTACATGCAGTGTAATTTCGGCAAAATGAGTACCTTTAATTTCAAGCCTTTTCAGTAATTCCCGGCTGAAATGAAGTCCTGCCGTAGGAGCGGCAACAGCTCCTTCATGCTTGGCAAAAATAGTCTGGTAGCGGTCACGGTCTTCCGGTTGAACAGCTCTTTTAATGAATTTGGGAAGCGGCGTTTCTCCCAGTTTAAATAAGGTTTTCTTAAATTCGTCGTAATCACCATCGAACAAAAACCGGAGCGTTCGTCCCCTGGAGGTAGTATTGTCTATTACTTCGGCAACGAGCGTTTCCTCGTCGTCTCCGAAATACAGCTTATTTCCGATTCTTATTTTACGGGCGGGATCCACAAGTACATCCCACAGGCGCTGTTCCCGGTTGAGTTCACGAAGCAGAAATACCTCTATCTCCGCACCCGTTTTTTCCTTGTTTCCATATAAACGTGCAGGAAAAACCTTGGTATTGTTCACCACCATTACATCACCTACCTCAAAATAATCAATAATTTCCCTGAAAATTTTATGCTCAATCACCCCGGTTTTGCGGTCTACTACCATTAATTTCGATTCGTCCCGCTTGTCAGCCGGGTACTTGGCGATCAGATCTTCCGGCAGGTTGTATTTATATTGAGATAGTTTCATGGATAAAATTGGAGATTATAATATAAACCAAATATATACGCAAAGCGGGCAAAAAAGTTACAAAAGAACTAAATTTCTTTCGAATTCTTCTATTTTCATAGCATTTTTTAACAAAAAATTACCGATGGCAGTTCGTACAAGCCCTGACAGGTAGGCTCCCGAGCCAAGGGACGTGCCAATGTCGCGGGCGAGGGAACGTATATAAGTTCCCTTGCTGCAAACCACCCGAAATTCAATAACCGGAAGTTCAAAACGGGTCAGTTCAATGGAACGGATCTCGATTTCTTTCATGGGAAGATCGACACTTTCACCTTTGCGGGCAAGCGTATAGGCTCTTTTTCCGTTTACAAAACGGGCCGAATAGTCGGGGGGTTGTTGCATTCTTTTTCCCGGGAGGCCGCTGATCACCTGCTCCACATCGGAGAGCGTTATATGCTCTGTAGGATAGGTAAAGTCCACATCCGTTTCAAGATCAAAGGAAGGAGTAGTGGCACCCAGGGTAATCGCAGCCCTGTATTCTTTGAATTCTGCCTGGTATTTATCAATATTCCGGGTTTCTTTGCCCGTACAAACGATCATCAGTCCCGATGCAAGCGGATCGAGGGTTCCGGCATGGCCAACCTTCAGTTTTTTAAGGCCGAGGCGGTTCTTTAATACGCCTTTAATTTTATTAACCAGGTCAAAGGATGTCCAGTATAAAGGCTTATCAAACAGCAGTATTTTACCGAGTGCAAATTCCTCAGCCAGTGCAGAATTTTCCATTATACTCCTGTTCGCAGATTAGGGTTCAATTGGCGTATAAATTATTGTTTAGCAGGAGATTTCGGTTTTTTCATGATGGCCCAGATTTCAAATGCAAATCCGGCGACCACCACCACGGGGGCGAGCGTTATCCGCCTGAAGCTGAAAAGTTCCTTTGCATTGAAGACCGCCGGATCAGGAGACTTTCCGCCCATCATCAGCAGGAAGCCGATGATGATCACGACAAATCCGATGATCAGGTAAATGTAATTTTCCTTTGCCAGCGCAAATCCGGAATCCGGTATTATTTCTTCGGGTTTCTTAGCCATATCTGTGATTTAATTAGGTGTACAAATTGTCCGTTTTCATCTTCAGGTACTTATTTACCGAAAGCCAGGTGGAAAACCAGGCCAGTATAACACCGGTAATCAGCATGATGGAAAATATAATTCCCAGGATACGGTAATCCTGGAAACTGAATAATCCCTGCAATTGTTTTTCCACCAGAAAAAGCGTGGCAATTAAAAGCAAAATCGCAATGCAGGCACCGATAATTCCCTGGGTGATGCCTTTCAGCACAAAGGGTCGCCGGATCAGGTAATATTTTGCCCCCACCAGTTGCATGGTGCGGATGATAAATCGTTTGGAATAAACCGAGAGCCGGATTGTATTGTTGATCAGTGTAAGCGCGATCAGCGTAAGCAGCCCGCCCAGGATAAGGATACCAATACTGATCTTCCTTACATTCAGATTCACCGCGTAAATGAGATCTTTCTGGTATGCCACGTCGGCTACCTGCGGGTAAGTCCGGAATTCCTTTTCTATAACAGCAAAGCTGTCGGGATTTGCATAATTCGCATGGAGCTTTACGTCAATAGACGAGGGAAGGGGATTGTATCCCAGAAAATCAACAAAGTCTTCTCCCATCTCTTTCTGGAAATCCTCGGCGGCCTTCTCCCGGGTAATATACCGGGTTTCTTTGACATATTTTTTTGAGTCGAGCAGTTTCTGCAGGGAAAATACCTCCACCTCACGGATATCATCATTCAGGTAAATCGATATTCCCACATTTTCCTTTACGTAATCGGAAAGCTTTTTTGTATTCAGAAGAAGCATTCCCACGAGGCCCACCATAAAAAGTACCAGTGCAATACTCACTACCGAAGTAAGATACGATGCAGTTAAACGCCGGCGTATTGTATTGTCTTTTGCCATTACCCTGATTTGAACGTGCAAAGATACTCTTTTTATTATTCAGCAAAGTCTAACCAGCCATGTACATCGGCTTCATCTCCGTACTGGATCGAAATCAGTTTGTTGTATAATTTTGTGGAAACCGGGCCTGGCTTGCCGTCACAGCAATATTCATAAATCCTGTTTGTATCGGGATCTACAATTTTACGGATTGGTGTGATTACAGCTGCCGTTCCGCAGGCACCCACCTCTTCAAAGGACGACAACTCTTCAATTTCCACCGGCCTGCATTCCACCTTCATCCCCAGGTCAAGGCTTAATTGCTGCAGGCTCATGTTTGTAATGGACGGCAGGATGGATTGGGAGGAAGGAGTTATATAGGTATTGTCGCGGATTCCGAAAAAGTTTGCAGGGCCGGCTTCATCCACATACTTTTTCTCTTTTGGATCGAGGTACAGGGTGGTGGAAAATCCTTTATCATGAGCCTGTTCGAGGGAGTCAAGACTGGCGGCATAATTGCCACCGACCTTATACCTCCCAGTACCCAGGGGTGCGGCACGGTCGCTGCCACGGCAAACCATCAGGTCAACCGGTTTGAATCCTTCCTTAAAATAAGGACCTACCGGCGTTACAAACACCACGAAAAGGAATTCCTTTGCCGGTTTAACGCCAACTTCGGCACCGCTTCCAATCAACAGGGGACGAATATACAGGGATGCGCCGGTTCCATAGGGCGGAACAAATTTTTCATTTAGTTTCACCGCGGTCAGAACAGCTTTCCTGAACAGTTCGGGAGGTACCACGGCCATTTTTATGCCTTTGGCTGAATTTTCAAGCCTCCGGGCATTTTCATCCAGGCGGAAAACCCGGATGCGGTTGTCCTTCCCACGGAATGCCTTGAGCCCTTCAAAGGCTTCCTGTCCGTAATGCAGGCAGGTTGCCGCCATATGCATGTGAATATATTCCGAGGAGGAGATCTCCAGTTCGCCCCACTTGTCTTCCCTGAAATGGCAACGCGTATTGTAATCCGTCTTAACATATCCAAAAGACAAGTTTTTCCAGTCGTAGGTTTCCATGATTTCCTGTTTCAATTCGGTTTCAAAAATAACCATTTCAGCGGTATCCGGCATGATTAAAAGTCATTAATTCATAAATTTCCGCCAATTTTATCTGTTATTCAAAATAAAGAAATAATTTTATAGTTTATTGTTTAATAATACCATAAGCATGGAACATGATAAGAATTTGATTATGGTTACATGGGACTTTACTGAAAAGTCTGTGTATGCCCTTGAACATGCTGTACAGATGGCTTCCATTTTACAGGGTGAAATTTCGGTTGTCCATATTGTAAAAAAGGAATCCGAAATCCGGGATGCCCAAAAACGGATTGCGGAAGAAGTCAAAATGAAATTCCCGGATTCCTCCCTGAAATTCAATTACATAGTCCGTACCGGGAACATCTTTCATACAATCGGCGAGATCGCAACGGAAACAAACGCCCTCCTTGTGATCATGGGAACACATGGCATAGTGGGCATGCAAAAATTTCTCGGAAGCTGGGCTTTAAAAGTTATTGCAAGCTGCCGGGCCCCTTTCATCGTAGTGCAGGATTCCCCCCGGGGAGAAGCGCTTAAAAACATTGTTCTGCCGGTGAATTTCAAAAAGGAGACGAAGGAATGTGTGGCCTGGACTCATTTTTTCTCTAAAAAATTCGGCACACGCTTTCACTTATTCAGGGCGAAATATACAGACAGCAACTTTCGGAAAGGACTGGAATCAAATGTCTTTTTTATATCAAAATATTTTGGAAGCAAAGGGATCCATTTTGAATCCCAGGGAAGCGTGGGTGAAGCGGATTTCGGAAAAGAAACAATTCAGTATGCCAAGAATGTCAGCGCCGATGCCATCCTTGTCATGACCACACGGGATATCGGCTTTACCGATTATGTGCTGGGCCCGCAGGAACAATACATGATTGCCAACAACGAGAAAATTCCGGTCATCTGCATTAACCCACGGCCTGCCAAAGTGGGGGGCGGTTTCAGTGCAAGCGGCGGATAACCTGTAACGGGTGTGACGCAAAAAAAGATCGTTAAGCTCTGTATTCTCACAAAAGCAAAGCACCTTAAATTATAAACTTTGCAAACTTTGCGAATTCCTCCGCGATCTTTGCGTTTTATCTGTTATGTATTCCCTGTAAAGCTTTTTACTCCCAAAATATTTTACCGCAGATTCCGCGAATTTCGCAAATTGATGTTCGCTTTGCCTGCTTTACCTGTTCAATAAGTAGCCAGTAAAAAAATGAAATTGAAAAAGATGGATACGAATAAGCTGGTATTTGCTACAAATAACAATCATAAACTTCAAGAAATCCGACAACTGGTCGGGAATCATATTGAACTTCTGAACCTGTCGGATATCGGATTCGCCGGGGATATTCCGGAAGAAGCCGACACGATTGAGGGCAATGCGGCTCAAAAGGCGTGGTTTATTTACAATAAATATGCGGTGAATTGCTTTGCGGATGACACCGGACTTGAAATAGAAGCCCTCCGTGGCGAACCCGGCGTTTATTCGGCCCGGTATGCGGGAATCAATTGTACATTCGAGGATAACATGAATAAGGTATTGGCTGCCATGCATGGAAAAGACAACCGGAAGGCCCGCTTCAGAACTGTAATTGCCCTGATCGAAAACGGAAAATTAACTACCTTTCCGGGAGAAATCAGCGGAACGATAACCCGAGAAAAACAGGGTGTTAAAGGGTTCGGTTATGACCCTGTTTTTCTGCCCGACGGATTTGACAGAACCTTTGCTGAAATGGACCTGTCAGAAAAAAATCGAATTTCACACAGGGCGGTGGCAGTTCAGAAACTGGTGGATTATCTCAAAAGCCGTTACAAATGAAGCATCCTATGCACCTTCGCTTTTGCGGGCCCGCGCACTTCCCGTTCGCACTATGTCCACTGACGTTCCTCTTTGTCATTGCTTTGCTCGGTGCTTCATTGCCGGTTAATGCCCAGATACCGAACGGCGCCTGGCGCGACCATCTTCCGTACAACGAAGGAAAACGCCTGGCGGAAGGCGGTAACAAGATCTTTTGTTCAACTTCAGCCGGAGGTTTGTTTTCTTTTAATGTTCAGGACAACAGCATCGATAAATACTCCAAAATCAATGGCCTGTCGGATGCGGATATTACAAACATCGCTTTTAATCCCGGAAATGAGATGCTTGTCATTGGATACAGCAACGGGAATCTTGACCTTATGAAAAAGGACAGCATTTTTAATATACCCGACATAAAAAGGAAGATTATTGTGGGGGACAAATCAATTAACAGCTGTTTCTTCCGTGAAAATTTTGCCTATATGGCCTGCGGGTTCGGTGTCGTACTCCTCGATATGGCAAAGCATGAGATCAAGGATACCTATATGTTTGGAGAAGGGGGCACCCAGATTAGTGTAAACGATATTACCTTTGATGGCCAATTTTTATTTGCCGCCACCGAAGAAGGCATTTACAAAGCCGATATCAACAATCCAAACCTGGTGGATTACAATGCATGGCAAAAGCTGCAGGCATTGCCCGCCAAAAACGCTTCCTATCCCTTCCTCGCCTGGCATGGAAACAGGTTGTTTACCGTTTATCACAACCCGGTAACGAAACACGATGACATTTTGGTTTTAGGGGAGTCGACCTGGCAATTATGGGAAAACAGCAAAGCGGAATATTACGCGTTTATCGGGGAACAGTCTGGGAAACTCGTTGTTTGTGCAGACCAGCATATAAGCCTGTATGACCAGGATGACAATCTTATCAGGGATGTCCCGGGCCAGCGTCCGCGGCATGCAATCGTGGATTCAAAAAACGGCCTGTGGTATGCCGATCCGGTTGGCGGACTCGCCCGGGTGAATGATAACGGGGAAAGCGGAATGATATATCCCAATGGTCCGGCTTTTCGCACTGCAGGGGATATGGATTCTAAATCAGGAGAATTATGGGTGGGCGCCGGTACCGAGGCCACCAAGTTTTCGGGCTATGGCGCTTATGAATTTAAGGATGAGACCTGGAAAAGCTATTACAGGGTAACAACTCCCGAAATGGAGGGGTTTTGGAATGTCTCGGAAATTGCAGTCGATCCGACAGATTTCACTCACGTAGTAGGCGGATCAAACGGCTATGGTATAATTGATTTTAAGGACGGGGCCTTTTTAAGCATTACGGATGAAACAAACAGCATCCTAAAACCGGTGGAGGGATACGGACATGCTTATGTTAACGTTACCGGCGTTGATATAGATGCGGAAGGGGATCTCTGGGTCTGCACCAATTTCAGCTATGAGCCCGTTTATCGCAGAAAAGCGAACGGCGAATGGGAATCCATTAAATTGCAATACAAGAACTTTGGCGTGGGAACCCGCGTAAATGGCATTCTGGCTACTTCAGCCGGACAGGTATGGCTGCTGGTCCAAAATGATGGAATTCTCGTGTTTTCCGCTGACCGGGAGAATTCCGTTCAGGAGCGCTTTTTTTCTGTTGTCAACCAGGAAGGGGATCTGCTTGACAGGGTTTATTCCCTGGCGGAAGATAAAGATGGAAATATCTGGGTAGGAACCAATTTGGGGCCTGTGGAATATTCCAACCCTTCACAGATTTTTGATGACGCAAGCGTATCCGGATATCAACCGTTAATACCGCGGAATGATAATTCGGGACTCGCGGATTTATTGCTCTCTACAGAAAAGATCAATGACATCGTCGTGGACGGAGCAAATCAAAAATGGATTGCCACGGAGAAATCCGGGGTTTTTCTTGAATCACCGGATGGGCTGAAGGAAATTCATCATTTTACTACCGAGAACAGCCCTTTATTTTCCGATAATGTGCTCGCCATGGCTGTAAAAGAGGAAAACGGAGAAGTTTTCTTTGGAACGGACAAAGGCATCATCTCTTTTAAAGGGCAAGCTACAGAAGGAGGAGATGATTTCGGCAAAGTGTATGTTTACCCGAATCCGGTAAGGGAAAATTATGAAGGGGATGTTACGGTTACCGGACTTGCCCGGGATGTGAATGTTAAAATTACCGACATCAGCGGTAATCTCGTATACGAGACAAAGGCGCTGGGCGGCCAGGCTATCTGGAACGGTAGAAATTTCAACGGGGAAAGAGTCCACACCGGAGTCTATCTTGTCTTTTGTACCAATGACGACGGATCAAAAACCCATGTAACCAAACTGTTGTTCATCCATTAGGCTGATCATGCTGATCAAAACCCGCGCTATCGTTCTCCATCATGTTAAATATGGTGAGTCAAGCCTGATTGTTACATTATACACCGAAAGAAATGGGCGGATGACCTGCATTGTCAGCGGCATCCGTTCAAAAAAAACTCACCTCTCCCTTCCTTTTTTCCAGCCCCTTACCCTTCTGGAGGCCGAAATTTATTATAAATCAAACCGGGAGATCCACCGTTTAAAAGAATTGTCGTGCCCGTTCCATTACACATCGATCCCCTTTTCAATCACGAAAAGCACGATTACCCTGTTCCTTGCGGAAATATTGTGGCTTACGCTCCGCGAAGAAGAAGCCAACGACAGGCTGTTTGACTTTCTTTTTCATGCCTTTCAACTGCTGGATTCAAAGGATGAAGGGATCGCGAATTTTCACCTGCTCTTTTTAATCCATTATTCGCGTTACCTGGGAATATTTCCGGCCGACCTGGAATCGGAGACCGATATAAGCCGGTTCAGGGACTTGAAAATTTTCAGGAACCTGCCCGGAGATACCGGAAATATTTTTCTTGTTATGTTGAAAACATCCATGGCACAGGCTGAAAAACTGAACCTTAACAAAGCAAGCCGCTTAATTTTGCTGGATGCCCTTGTAAAATACTATGAAGAGCACCTGGAGGGCATGGGTAAAATAAAATCGGTGAATGTATTAAAAGAAATATTTAGCGATTAGCCGTTAAATGGCCTTACTTTGCACCATCAAAAAAACCCGGATCCAAAAATGAAAAAAGGGCGGACCAAATACAGCAAAAAAGCCGGACTTCCTCCTGGAAGCCTCGTATATACCGGTTCACGGAAAGCTTCCTCGACTACAATGGAAATGCTGATCTATGATGAAGCGGAATGTGACAGAAAATCGGTCAATTCAATGTCGGGCATGTTGAAAAACCTCAACAAGGATAAGATAAATCTTTTGATTTTAAGTAATATATCAGATGTCACCTTAATTGAAGAATTAGGTAAATATTTTCAAATTCATCCGCTGTTGCTGGAAGATGTTCTGAATACTTCCCATCTGCCAAAAGCGGAAGCATCCGGGGACCAGTTGTTGCTTACCCTGAAGCTCTTCGTCTTTAACAGCAATGGGGAACTGGAATACCAGCATGTGAGCTTTATCCTGGGGGAATATTACGTTCTTGTATTAAAAGATTTTGAAAACAACGTGTTTTCGGATCTCGAGACCCGGATACAGAATGCCAAAAGCCATGCGCGTCATAAAACCGTGGATTACCTATTCTATCTCTTAATTGATACTTTAGTTGACTCTTACTATAAAATTATAGATGAGGTTTATAACCGTATTGATAAGATGGAAGATAAATTGCTCGGGGTTCCCCGTATCAATTATATAAAGGACATTTACGCGATCCGGCAGACCATGAGTGACATGAGGAGCGTGATATATCCCGTGAGGGAATCCCTGCTGAACCTGGTTCAGGGGGATTATCCGCTTTTAACTCCGGATACAATCAGTTATCTGCACGATGTGAAGGACCATATCAACCACATCGTCCAGATGTATGAGTCTGGCCGGGATACCCTGTCGGACCTGATCGAGCTGAATAACGCCAATATTAATAACCGGCTGAACGGCAGCATGAATCTGCTGACAGTCATCACCACCCTTTTTATACCGCTTACGCTGATAGCCGGAATATATGGGATGAATTTCCGATTTATGCCGGAACTGCACTGGAAATTTGGTTATCCGTTTGCCGGGGCACTGATGGTGATCACTGCCGGAGTTATGTATTTCATAATGAAAAGAAAAAAAATGTTATAGCCCATGGAAGAAGGAACAAGATATGCCTGGCTTGATATGGCAAAGCGCATGCAGGCGCTGGCACAATCCGGACTTGAATACTCGGATAACAAATACGACAGGGACCGGTATCAGCAAATGAGAGAGCTGAGCCTGGAGATCATGCATGATTTTACGGGACTGAAAATGGACAGGCTGGTTGGTGTTTTTGCCTCGGAACAGGGATACCAGACCCCAAAAGTGGACGTCCGTGGAGTTGTTTTCAGGGGTGACCAGATACTGATGGTACGTGAAACCATCGACGGGAACTGGTCCCTTCCGGGTGGATGGGCCGATGTTGGCCTTACCCCGTCTGAAGTGGCTGTTAAAGAAGTCCGGGAGGAATCCGGCCTTGAAGTGGTTCCTGAAAGATTGCTGGCTGTCCTTGATAAAAAAAGGCATAACCATCCTCCGGACCTGTTCCATATTTATAAGATCTTTATTTTATGCCGGGAGACCGGGGGAGAGCTTAAAGGCGGAATGGAAACCAGTGAAACCGGTTTTTTTGGACCCGACGAATTCCCTCCGCTTTCCGTTCCAAGGATTTCAACGGAACAGATCCGGCTGATGTATGAATTTAAAAACGATCCGCTGAAGCCCGCTGCGTTTGATTAATACTCGTTCCAGCTTTTAATTGCAATTTCTTCGAGCGGTAATTTACACACGGCCATCAGAAAAGCGCTGGCAAGCCGTCCGTTTGTAATCAGCGGAATATTGAAGTCAATGGCACTGCGGCGGATCAGGTAGTCATTGCTCAGTTCGGTCTTCGACAGGTCCTTCGGAATGTTGATCACCAGGTCGATCATCTTGTTCCGCAAATAATCGAGCGTATTGGGTTTCTTGTCCTCATCGGGCCAGTGAAGCATGGTGGCCGTAACGCCGTTCATTTCGAGGAACTGGGCTGTGCCCCGGGTGGCAAAAAGATTATATCCCTTTTCCGCAAGCAATTTGCAGCTGTTGACAAGTTCAACTTTTGACCGCATTGGCCCGGTTGATAACAGGATGTTTTTCTTTGGATAAGAGTATCCGACGGAAAGCATTGATTTAAGAATTGCCTCATAAAAATTTTCACCGATGCATCCCACTTCACCGGTGGAGGCCATATCCACTCCGAGAATCGGATCGGCTTTCTGCAACCGTGAAAAGGAAAACTGGGGAGCCTTTACGCCGATACAATCGAGATCAAATGCCGATTTGTTCGGTTTTTCAACCGGAATTCCAAGGATCACATGGGTGGCAAGTTCAATGAGGTTGACTTTCAGTACTTTTGAAACAAAAGGAAAGCTGCGTGAAGCACGGAGGTTGCACTCGATAACCTTAATGTCATTGTCCTTGGCCAGGAACTGAATATTGTACGGCCCGGTTATATTGAGTGCCCGGGCGATCTGCCGCGATATGCGCTTGATGCGGCGCATGGTTTCAAAGTATATCTTTTGGGCCGGGAAAACGATGGTCGCATCCCCGGAATGGACACCGGCAAATTCCACGTGTTCACTGATGGCATAAGCGATCAGTTCTCCTTCGCGGGCCACCGCATCAATTTCAATTTCCTTGGCCTGTTCAATAAATTCCGAAACCACCACAGGGTATTGTTTTGATACCTTGGCTGCCAGGGTGAGATAATGTTCCATCTCATCCCGGTTGGAAACCACATTCATGGCTGCCCCCGACAATACATACGATGGCCGGATAAGCACAGGGAAACCCACTTCATCCACAAAGTCGTGGATTTCACGAATGCTGGTCAGTTCCTTCCAGCGGGGCTGGTCGATTTTCAGATCGTCGCAGAGCTGCGAAAATTTATGCCGGTTTTCTGCATTGTCAATGGATTGGGATGAGGTACCCAGGATATTTACTTTCTGGCCGTCGAGCCGCATAGCCAGGTTATTGGGTATCTGGCCCCCCATGGAAAGAATTACGCCATGCGGATTTTCCAGTTCAATGATATCCATGACACGCTCAAAAGACAGCTCATCAAAGTACAGCCTGTCGCAAACATCGTAATCCGTGCTTACCGTTTCCGGATTGTAATTGATCATTACCGAGCGGTATCCTGCATTGTTAATGGCATACAGCGCATTTACGCTGCACCAGTCGAATTCCACGCTGCTCCCGATGCGATAAGCCCCGGAACCCAGGACAATGACCGATTTATGGTCCCCCAGGTATTTGACATCATTCGAAGAACCGCTGTAGGTAAGGTATAAATAGTTTGTCTGGGCAGGATACTCGGCTGCCAGGGTGTCAATTTGCTTTACAAAAGGCAGGATGCCCAGTTTTTTGCGGTGTTCGCGCACTTCGAGCAGTCCGTCTTCCATGTATTCGTTCCCGTTCTTGAAAATGGAACGGGCAATCTGAAAATCTGAAAATCCGGCTACTTTGGCCCTCTGTAAGAGCCTGAACGGAATTTCTTCCAGGGTACTGAACTGGTCCAGTTCATTTTTAAGGTTGAAAATTCCCTGGAGCTTATACAGGAACCAGGGATCAATGCGGGTGAGAGCATGAATTTTTTCGACGGAATATCCCTTGGAAAAGGCATCGGCAATAACGAAAATACGCATGTCTGTTGGTTCTGACAATTCCTTCTCCGTATCTTCAAATTCAAGATCCCGGTTGCCGACGAAGCCGTGCATTCCCTGGCCGATCATTCGCAGCCCCTTCTGGATGGCTTCTTCAAAAGAACGTCCGATGGCCATTACCTCGCCCACACTTTTCATGCTGCTGCCGATCAGCTTTGAAACGCCGATAAATTTATTCAGGTCCCAGCGCGGAATCTTGCACACAATATAATCCAGGGCCGGTTCAAAAAAGGCCGAGGTGGTTTTTGTAATTGAATTCTTTATTTCGTGCAGGCCATAACCGACTGCCAGTTTTGCCGCCACAAAAGCCAGGGGGTATCCCGTAGCTTTGGAGGCCAGGGCACTGGAGCGTGAAAGCCGGGCATTGACCTCGATCACCCTGTAATCTTCCGAACACGGATCAAGCGCGTATTGTATGTTGCATTCCCCAACGATACCGATATGCCTTATGATCTTGATGGCCAGCTGGCGGAGGGAATGGTATTCCGAATTGGTCAGCGTTTGTGACGGAGCCACTACGATGCTTTCACCGGTATGGATGCCAAGAGGGTCAAGATTTTCCATGTTGCATACGGTGATGCAATTGTCATGGCAATCGCGCACTACTTCATATTCTACTTCTTTCCATCCCTTCAGCGATTTCTCAACCAGGATCTGCGGCGCATAGGAAAAGGCCTTTTCCGACATTTTCAGCAATTCGGCATCGTTGCTGCAAAAACCACTTCCCTGTCCGCCCAGCGTATAAGCAGCCCGGATAATGACCGGGTAGCCAAGTTCGTTGGCTGCCTTCACCGCATCGTCCATATTGGTTACCGCAAAGCTCTGGATCGTTTTTACATTGATTTCATCCAGTTTTTTGATGAAAAGATCCCGGTCTTCCGTATCCATGATGGCCTGAACAGGAGTTCCCAATACCCTTATGTTGTGCTTTTCAAGAATGCCCGCCCGAAAAAGTGCGATGCCGCAATTCAGGGCCGTTTGGCCACCGAAGGCAAGCAATATGCCATCGGGCTTTTCTTTTTCAATAACCTGCTCTACAAAATACGGGGTCACCGGCAGAAAATAAATAATATCGGCGATCCCTTCGGAAGTCTGCACCGTGGCAATGTTGGGATTGATCAGTACTGTTTGTATGTTTTCTTCCCGAAGCGCCTTTAATGCCTGTGAGCCCGAATAATCAAATTCTCCTGCTTCGCCGATCTTAAGTGCGCCGGATCCGAGTACAATGACCTTTCTGATTGATTTGTCCATAGTTTGCCGCAGCCCCGATAAAAATTAGTCCTATATTTGGCCCAAAAGTACAAATATTTTTAAATTCACCTTGCATAATTATAAAACATTGTATAAATTTGCATCGTCAATGAATAACTATTCAACATGGGAAACAGAACAGAACGATTACTGGCCATCAGGAATATAATTTCCTCCCAGAAAGTATCGAGTCAGGAAGAGCTTCTCGACCTTCTTGAGAAGAAGGGATTGAATTATACCCAGGCAACGCTTTCCCGGGACCTGAAATTTTTAAAAGTGAATAAAATTTCAGATCATGAGAAGGGCTACATTTATGAACTGCCCGATCAACATCATATACCGGGCCATGAGCTTGCTGAAAGCTATGCTGCACAAGGTTTTGTATCTATCCAGTTTGCAAACAGGCTGGGTGTTATCAAGACACTTCCGGGGTATGCCCCGAGCATTGCATCCCTCATTGACAAAGTGAATCCTTTTGAAATTATCGGGACCCTTGCCGGGGATGATACCATTCTGATCATTCCCCATGACAATGTCACGGAAAAGGATGTTATCAATACACTGATCATAATTGTTCCGGAATTAAAAGATAAATTAAAGTAAGATGGATAACAAAAGGGTAATACTGGCATACAGCGGCGGACTGGATACTTCGGTGATTTTAAAATGGCTGATCGATAAGGGCTATGAAGTGATCGCTTATGTTGCCAACGTGGGCCAGGACGATGATTTTGAAGAAGTGGAAAGGAAAGCATTGAAAATCGGGGCCTCGCGGGTATATATCCAGGATCTCAGGAGAGAATTTGTAACCGATTATATTTTTCCGGCCCTTAAAGCCAATGCCTTGTATGAAGGCCGTTACCTGCTGGGAACCTCCCTGGCCAGGCCGGTCATTGCAAAATACCAGATAAAGATTGCGGCCGAGGAGAAAGCATCGCTGGTGTCGCATGGCGCTACCGGGAAAGGAAATGACCAGGTTCGTTTTGAATTGTCATACTATGCGCTGAATCCCGAAATAAAGGTCCTGGCTCCCTGGAAAACAGAGGAATTTCTTGACCAGTTCAAGGGCAGGACGGATATGCTGAATTATGCTACCAAACACAATATTCCGGTAAAGGCAACCGTAAAAAAACCATACAGCGAGGACGACAACCTCATGCACATCAGCCATGAAGCCGGTATTCTCGAGGATCCTGCCTATCAGCCGGAAAAGGAAATGTTTACAAAGATTGTTCCGCCACAGCTTGCCCCCGACAAGGAAGTTCACCTTGAAATTCACTTTAAGGACGGCATTCCGATCCGGGTTGTCAATAAGGAAAGCGGGATTGATATTACCGATCCGCTTGATTTGTTCATTTACCTGAATAAGGTAGGGGGAGAGAACGGGGTGGGTATGCTCGATATGGTCGAGAACCGTTTTGTCGGGATCAAATCAAGGGGCGTATATGAAACACCGGCCGGCACGATCCTCCTGCATGCGCATATGGATATTGAAGGGATTGCCATGGACCGGGAGGTAATGCGCCTGAGGAACATGCTGTCCCCTGTTTTTGCTGAAATCGTATACAACGGTTTCTGGTTCAGTCCCGAAATGGAATTCCTGCGCGCGGCAATTGACAAAAGCCAGGAGCTCATTGACGGTACCGTATGGCTTACCCTGTATAAAGGCAACATAATTATTGACGGACGCGAATCTCCCAGCTCATTGTACAACAAGGAACTTTCAAGTATGGATATCGCGGGGGGATTTGATCAGAAGGACAGCGCCGGTTTTATTAAGATCAATGCCATCAGGCTCATGGCGCACCATGCCATAACAAAGAGGCAGGGAAAAACCACCTGAAGCAACCTGCAGTCTATTTTCAATTTTCGTTTGCTTCGGGATGATTGTTCCGGAAACACTATTTTTTTGTCATGAAACTCTGGGAAAAAGGAATACAAACAGACAGGCTGATTGAGCAATTCACGGTCGGAAAAGACCGGGATCTTGATCTCCTGCTCGCCCGGTACGATGTGATCGGATCGCTGGCCCATGTTGTCATGCTCCGGAGTATAGGCCTTCTGAATGAGGATGAATTGAGCGCCCTGCGAACAGGGTTGCTTGAAATATACAGTTCCATTGAGAACGGGGACTTTACAATCAGCGACAAGGTGGAGGATGTTCATTCGCAGGTCGAACTGCTTCTTACACAGAAACTGGGAGATACAGGGAAAAAGATACATACCGCCCGCTCAAGGAATGACCAGGTGTTGCTCGATATTAAACTCTTTATCCGCGAAGAAATTAACCAGGTCGTAAACCGCGTGGAACATTTGTCGCGCGTGCTCCTGTCCCAAAGCGAAAAATACAAGGCGATACTCATTCCCGGTTTTACGCATCTCCAGGTCGCTATGCCTTCCTCCTTCGGCCTCTGGTTCGGTGCCTATGCCGAATGCCTGGCCGAGGATCTGCTGGCAATGTTTGCGGCTTACAGGATTGCAGACCTTAATCCGCTGGGTTCGGGAGCCGGATACGGATCTTCATTTCCCATTGACCGGCAGCTGACAACCAGCCTGCTGGGGTTTGAAAACATGCATTACAATGTTGTCAATGCCCAGATGAGCCGCGGACGCACGGAGCGGATGACATCCTTCGGACTTTCCGCATTGGCAGGCACTTTATCCCGGCTGGCCGGGGATGTTTGCCTGTTTGCAAGCCAGAATTTCGGATTGCTGCAGCTTCCGGACGAATTCACCACCGGTTCAAGCATCATGCCGCACAAAAAAAATCCGGATGTATTTGAGCTGATCAGGGCAAAATGCAATAAGATACAAGCCCTGCCCGGTGAAATTGAACATATTTATATCAACCTTCCTTCGGGCTATTTCAGGGATATGCAGATAATCAAGGAATCGTTCCTGCCCGTATTTTCCGGGATGAACGCCTGCCTTTCCATGGCTGCCTATGCCCTTGAAAAGATAATTCCCCTGGAAAACACCCTGAAGGACGACCGGTATAAGTATATTTTTTCGGTGGAGGAGGTGAACAGGCTGGTAATGCAGGGGACTCCTTTTCGCGATGCCTACAAAGAGGTAGCGGCTCAAATTGCGGAGGGTTCCTATGCCGGTGATTCCCGGCCAGCGCACACGCATGAAGGATCCATTGGAAATTTATGCAATAACAGCATTGCGCTGAAAATTGAAAAGGCAGTTGAACAGTTTCATTTTGAACGAAAAGACAGGGCCATTGAAAAATTGCTAAGGGGAATATGAAGAAGCAGACGATTATAGTGAGAATTGAGATTTCCACGCTCCTCGGCGGGGAAGGGAAAATTAACAGGCGGAAAATGGACAGGCTTGCCATGGTGCTGACGAATCTGCATAACAGCGGAAAGCATGTCATGGTGGTTTCTTCCGGGGCTATTGTATTGGGAAATGAAAAACTCAAACTTCAGACCGGCCCGGCCAATCTGCTGGAAATGCAGGCGGCGGCCTCCGTGGGACAGGCGGAACTGATCCGGTGGTACCAGCATTCGTTTGATGAATATAACCAGATCATTGCGCAGGTATTGCTCACCAGCGATATCATGCTTTATCCCCAGCGGGTTGTAAATACAAGAAATACATTTAACCGGTTGCTCGATATGAGCATCATTCCCATCATCAATGAAAATGATTCCGTTTCAACCGCGGATATCGAATTTGACGATAATTATCCTCTTGCACTGATGGTGGCGGAAATTGCAAAAGCCGGTTTCATTATCATCAAGATGGAAATCGACAACAAGTACCTCATTGTTCTGCGCGGGAAAAGACCTGCCCTCCTTGTGGATGGAGAAACAGAACTCCAGGAAAAACTTGAATCTTTTTGCCAGGTTATGATCCCGGATGACAACATGGAGGCAGATCCGTTTCCTGCTTCCATTGGAGAAATATTTTTTTAACAGGTACAAGGATGAGAAGAAAGGATTGGATTATGGATTACCGGGATGTACTTAAAAACAAGCACCGCATCGTCGTCAAGATAGGGACATCATCCCTTTCTTACCCGAATGGCCGGATGAATTTCCAGAGCATTGAAAAACTGGCTTATGTTTTGAGCGCTATTCGCGGGAATGGCACCGAGGTTATGCTGGTAACCTCCGGCGCCATCGGGGTAGGAGCCGGAAGGCTTGGACTTACCGAACGACCGGGCGAGCTGGATAAAAAGCAGGCCCTTGCAGCCGTGGGTCAGGCGGAACTGATGAAGATATACCAGAAATTTTTTGAGGAATATAACCAGACGGTGGCCCAGGTGCTCCTGACCAAGGATGTGGTGACAATTGACACAAGAAATCAGAATGCCAAAAGAACACTGATCAAACTGCTCGAAATGAAGATCATTCCTATTATCAATGAAAATGATACCATTGCGACAAACGAAATTGAATTTGGCGACAACGACACCCTTTCCGCCATTGTAGCCTCCCTGGTTGAGGCAGATCTGCTGGTTATCCTTTCGGATATCGACGGTTTGTATTCCGCCGATCCGAAAACGGAAGAATCAGCCGAAATAATCCATTCGGTGCTTGAAATAACCCCGGAACTCGAACAGCTGGCCACCGGGGCCGGTTCATCCTTTAGCACAGGAGGCATGGTCACAAAGATATCGGCTGCGAAAATATGCCTGAAAGACGGCATTGATTGCATCATCACAAGCGGTTCAGACCCGGCCATTATTTTTGACATACTCCAGGGGAAAGAAGTAGGGACCCATTTTGTTGCACAAAACGCAAATATGATCGATCATGCATGATTTAAAAGAACAACTGGTTCAAAAAGCGATCCGCGTAAAAAAAGCTTCGCGTGAACTGGCAAAGCAGAATACGGGAGTTAAAAACAGGGCCCTTGAGATCATTGCAGGGGAAATTGAGGCAAACCGGGAAAGAATAAAGGAAGAAAATCGCAAAGATATTGAATCCGGCAAAAGCAAAGGATTGTCGGATTCTTTCATCGACCGCCTCACCCTCGACGATAAGCGGATTGACGGGATGATCCGCATACTGCAGGAGGTGATTCACCTCCATGACCCGGTGGGGGAAATTTATGATATGAATACAATGCCCAACGGGCTCAGGGTTGGATTGATGCGCGTGCCTATCGGAGTCATCGGGATTATTTTCGAATCGCGCCCCAACGTTTGCATAGAAGTGGCCTCTCTGACAATCAAATCAGGAAACGGGGTCATCCTGCGCGGAGGCTCTGATGCGAAACATTCAAACCTTCTGCTCTGCAACCTTATCCGGTCGGGACTTAAAAAGGCAGCACTGCCTGAAGATTGCGTAGCCGTTGTGGAAGACACTTCTCATGAATCGGTTGTGGACCTGGTGAAACTGAAGGAATATATTGATGTGATCATACCCCGCGGTGGCCTGAAACTGATCCGGCTGGTGGAAGAAAACTCGCTGATCCCGGTAATCCGGCATGACCTTGGCATCTGCCATACCTATGTGGATGAATTTGCCGAAATAGGCATGGCCCGTACCATCTGTTACAATGCCAAGGTGCAAAGGCCGGGTGTTTGCAATGCCATGGAAACGCTGCTGGTTCATTCCGAAATTGCCGGTTCATTTCTGCCCTTGATGAAATCGGATTATGACAAGGCGGGGGTTACCTTAAAAGGATGTGAAAAGACCCTGAAACTATTGCCGGGCATAGAGGCAGCCACAAAAGAAGACTGGAGCACAGAATACCTCGATCTTGTGTTGTCGGTAAAAATCGTTGACAACATTGATGAAGCAATTGAACACATCAACACATTCAGCTCCCATCATTCGGATTCGATCGTAACGGATAGTTATTCCAACGGCATGAAATTTATCTCGGAGGTGGATTCTGCTGCCTGCTTTATCAATGCTTCCACGCGTTTCAATGACGGGTATGAATTCGGGCTGGGGGCAGAAATGGGAATCAGCAATCAGAAATTGCACGTGCGGGGACCCATGGGGCTGAAAGAATTAACGGCTCCCAAGTATATTGTCTTTGGAAACGGGCAGGTGAGGAACTAGTTGGAACAGACCCTTCAAGTGGTCGCAGACCCTTGAAGTGGTCGGATGAGAATGAAATGAACAATGAATAATGAACAATGAAAAACGACCCCGAAGCGGTCAGATCTCAATAACCGTGGGTGCAACCCGCTGAGTGAAAAATTAAAAGATAAAAACTAAAAATGGAAAACAATTTGAAGATTTGAAAATGTGTTTAATGGGATAAAATCGTACAGACAAGGCATTGCCTTGTCTTTACAATTCAAATTTCCAGAAATGCAAAACTGCAAAACTTCTACTGCACGACTGCACGACTGCACGACTGCCTTTAGATTTGAATCATACAGCACATTAGCCCATTAGCCCATTAGCACATTAGCCCATTAAAATAAACAAATCAATAAATCCCATGCAACTGAACGAATTTATGCAAAGACTTGAAGAGCTGACCGTCAGTGCTTCACAAATTGACAAAGGACTTTTTGAGACCTATAATGTCAAGCGCGGTTTGAGGAATCAGGACGGCTCGGGCGTTCTGGTAGGACTGACCAATATCGGGGATGTGATCGGTTATGATAAAAAGGACGGGACAGTGGTTCCCCGGGAAGGCAAACTTTTTTACAGGGGTGTGGATGTGGAAGATCTTGTGCATGGCTTTCAAACCGATAAAAGACATGGTTTTGACGAAACGGTTTACCTGTTGCTCACGGGAAAATTACCCAACAAAACGGATCTCGATTTATTCTCCTCTTACCTTGCCGGGCACAGGGACCTTCCCAACAGCTTTGTTAACCTTATCCTTTCGTTCAGGGGAAAGAACATCATGAATATGCTGGCCCGCTCCATCCTGGCCATGTATACACAGGATGACGAGGCGGAGAATTATTCACATGTGAATCTCCTGAAACAGTCGTTGAATTTCATTGCCAAATTTCCGGTGATTGCCGCGTACGTTTATTTCGGATTCCGCCATACCTATCAGCGAAAATCATTGATTTTCAGGCACCCCGACCCCTCTCTCAGTACGGCCGAGAATTTTCTGTATATGCTCAAAGGGGAAAAATACGACAGACTGGAAGCCGATATTCTCGACCTGGCCCTTGTGCTGCATGCGGAACATGGAGGAGGAAACAATTCGACATTTGCCACAAGGGTTATCAGTTCGGCAGGAACGGATACCTATTCGGCAGTTTCCGCCGGGCTTGGTTCATTAAAAGGCTATTTGCACGGTGGTGCCAACCTGCAGGTAGAGGAAATGATGAAAGACATCAAGAAACATGTGAAAGATTGGTCAGATAAAAAAGAATTGCGGGCTTACATGCAGAAGATACTGAAAGGAGAGGCCGGAGACGGATCCGGAAAACTTTACGGAATTGGTCATGCCATTTATACACTTTCGGATCCCAGGGCTATCCTGCTGAAGGACAAGGCAAGGGAACTGGCCGGAACCAAGGGTAAACTGGATGAATATAAATTGTATGAATCCGTTGAGGAATTGGCGCAGGAAGCTTTCGCAAGCTTTAAGGAAGGAAGCAGCAAGGTGATCAGCGCCAATGTGGACTTTTATTCTGGTTTTGTATATAAATGCATTGACATACCGCAGGAGCTGTTCACCCCTATTTTTGCCGTGGCCCGCATGGCCGGATGGTGTGCCCACCGGTTGGAGGAAGTAACCTTCACTTCACGAAGGATCATACGCCCGGCCTATAAGAATGTATTTGGAAAAATTCCCTATGAGTTGCTGGGGGAAAGAAATTAAATTTCTTAAATCACCCTGTTAAAAAAGGGACTAAGTTTTTTGAATAAATGCAAATTTATTATCTTTGCCTGCAAGAAAATGATGAAATATGATTTTGCAGCATAAATACGATAATAAATTTAATAAAACTCAACCTTGTTGAGGGTGGAACAATTGTGGAATAACACAAGCCATTCTCGACTCGCGAGAATGGCTTTTTTTTTGAAATGGAATCTTAACGGAGACAAAAAATATGACAAGCAAAGGATTGCCTAAAAAGCAGGGACTTTACGACCCGGCTGAGGAAAAAGATAGTTGTGGGATCGGATTTGTAGCCCAGATAAAGGGAATTAAATCGCATGACATTATCCATCGGGGGCTTGAAGTACTTGAGAACATGTCGCACAGGGGCGCCGAAAGTGCGGACAATGTTACCGGGGATGGCGCCGGTATTCTGATCCAGGTGCCGCACAAACTGATCCTGGCCAAGGGCATCAAGGTTCCGGAAGAGGGAAGATATGCCACAGGTCTCGTCTTTCTCCCCCAGGGTGCAAAAGAGCGCGCAGCATGTGAAAGGATTCTCATCGATGCCCTGGTTGCCGAGGGACTTGATGTAATTGATATAATCGATGTAATCGTGGATAATTCCATTCTTGGGGAAATTTCCCGAAGTTCGGAACCCTTTATCCGGCAGATTTTTGTTACAGGCGATTATGAACAGGAGGAGCTTGAACGGAAGGTATATATTGCCCGCAAGGTTGCTGAAAACCAGGTCAGGCAATCGTCTGTTAAGGACAGGGAATCGTTTTATCTTCCCAGTCTGTCCTCAAAAGTTTTGATTTATAAGGGAATGTTTACCTCCCACCAGTTGCGCCTGTATTTTAACGACCTGCGCGACAGCCGGCTCGAAAGTGCAATTGCCCTTATCCATTCGAGATTCAGCACCAATACTTTCCCCACCTGGGATCTTGCCCAGCCCTTCCGCCTGCTGGGTCATAACGGGGAGATCAATACAATCAAGGGCAACCGCATGTGGATGAGTGCCAGGGAATCCCTGATGAAATCCGGACTTTTCGGGGAGGACCTGAAAAAGATCTTTCCTGTAATTGAACCGGATAAAAGTGACTCGGCCTCCCTTGACAACGTACTTGAATTTCTTGTGCTCACGGGGAAGTCGCTTCCCCATGCGCTAAGCATGCTGATCCCCGAATCATGGAATGACAAAAACCCGATTCCGGAAAGCCTCAAAGCATTTTACGAATATCATTCCACCATCATGGAGCCCTGGGATGGACCCGCTTCCATCGTATTCAGCGATGGAAGGTTCATCGGCGGCACTCTCGACAGGAATGGCCTTCGCCCCTCGCGGTATGTCATTACCAAAAATGATATGATCGTGATGGGTTCGGAAGTGGGTGTCCAGGTTTTTCCCCCGGAGCAGATCAAGGAAAAAGGACGCTTGCGTCCCGGAAAAATCCTGCTCGTCGATACCCGGTTTGGCATTATAGTGCCCGACGATGAGGTAAAGCGCCAGTTAACCGGGAGAAATCCCTATTCAAACTGGTTGAAGGAAAACCGGATCGATCTTATGGATATCGAAGTGAAACAGCGTATACCTACTTCCCTGGGCGAAGAATATGACAATTACCTCAAGGTTTTCGGATATACAAAGGAGGATTTTGAATTTCTGATTAAACCGATGGCCATCGAAGGCCAGGAACCGGTAAGTTCCATGGGAAATGATACCCCCCTGGCGGTTATGTCGGATATGCCTCAACGGCTTTTCAACTATTTCCGGCAGCATTTTGCCCAGGTGACGAATCCACCCATTGACCCCATACGGGAAGGACTGGTAATGTCGCTTACCAATTACATCGGCGCTGTATCCCGGAATCTGCTCATGGAATCTTCCGCTCAGTGCAAACTGATCAAATTCAGGAGCCCCATTGTTACAAATACGGATCTTGGCAAGATAAAGAATCTCGATCAGGCGCAATTTTCACACGGCATAATCCCGATGTTTTTTCCGGCCGTTTCCGGTAATCCGGGAAAGGCGCTTGAAACAGCAATCACTGAAATGTGCCGCAAAGCCGAAGAATCGGTGGACAAGGGACACAATTTTATTATCCTCAGCGACCGTGGAATTTCCCGCGACAGGGTTCCCATTCCGTCACTCCTTGCCGTGTCGGCTATCCATCATCACCTCATCAATACAAAGAAAAGGATGCAGGTGGGACTGATTGTTGAAACGGCAGAGCCAAGGGAAGTGAATCATTTTGCCCTGCTTTTTGCCTATGGAGCCAGCGTGGTGAATCCTTACGGGGCCTTTGCCATTATTGAGAATCTGTGTGAATCAGGGGAAATAAAGGAGAGCTACGTCTCCGCACGCGAACATTTTATCAAGTCGATCGACAAGGGACTGCTCAAGGTGATGTCGAAAATGGGCATTTCAACCCTGAGAAGTTATCATGGTGCACAAATTTTTGAAGCCATAGGAATATCAAAGGATGTGACAGAACGTTATTTTAGCGGCACCGATTCAAGGATCGGCGGAATCGGCCATGATGAAATTGCCCGTGAAGCACTGATCATGCATAATGCTGCTTATTATCCCGATATACAGAATGGAAATGTTTTTGCCACACAGGGAACATACCACTACCGGAAGAACGGGGAGCAGCATGCATGGAATCCGGAAACAATTGGCCTGCTGCAATGGTCTACCCGTACCGAAGATTACGAAAAGTTCAAGGAATTCAGCGCCCTGGCAAACCAGGAAAACCGGAAGCCTCTTTTTCTCAGGGGCTGTATTAACCTGAAAACGGGCAACCCGGTGCCTATCGAAGAAGTGGAACCCGAAGAAGCCATCCTGAAACGGTTTATTACCGGGGCTATGTCATATGGATCCATCAGCAAGGAAGCCCATGAGGCCCTCGCGATTGCCATGAATTCAATCGGAGGAAGAAGCAATACAGGGGAAGGCGGGGAAGATGCTGAAAGGTTTAAAACCCGGCCTGACGGCACCAGCGCACGCAGTGCAATTAAACAGGTCGCCTCCGGCCGGTTCGGCGTAAATACAAATTACCTGATCAACGCAGATGAGATCCAGATCAAAATTGCGCAGGGAGCTAAACCGGGCGAGGGAGGCCAGCTGCCGGGACATAAAATCGACAAGATCATTGCCAAATTGCGGCATTCCACAACCGGCATCACACTGATATCCCCCCCTCCGCATCACGATATTTATTCCATCGAAGATCTGGCCCAGCTGATCTTCGACCTGAAATGCACAAACCCGAGGGCGCGGATCAATGTAAAACTGGTATCGGAAAAAGGCGTCGGAACAATCGCTGCAGGAGTTGCCAAGGCACACGCCGACAGCATAACGATCAGCGGGTGTGAAGGCGGCACCGGAGCCAGTCCGGCCAGTTCGATTAAATATGCCGGTCTTCCCATGGAACTCGGCATCTCGGAAGTTCAGCAAACCCTTGTGATCAATAACCTGCGCGACCGGGTTGTGCTGCAAACGGACGGGCAGCTGAAGACGGGACGTGACGTGGTTTATGCGGGACTGCTGGGAGCCGAGGAGTTCGGTTTTGCCACCGCCTCGCTGATTACCCTGGGTTGCATCATGATGCGTAAATGCCACCTGAATACCTGTCCCGTTGGCGTGGCCACCCAGAATCCGGAACTCCGGAAGCGTTTTATTGGCAAGTCGCAGTACCTCGTTACCTACTTCAGGTTCATTGCCAGGGAGGTTCGGGAATTGATGGCCGAAATGGGCTTCCGGAAATTTGAAGACCTCGTGGGTCGTGTCGACCTCATCGAACAGCGAACGGATATTGACCACTGGAAGGCCTCCAAACTTGACCTGTCACAAATCCTGTACAGGCCGAAAGAAGCTTCCAAATTCGCAAACCATTGCACCTGTCTTCAAAAACATAAGATTGAAGATGTGATGGACCATGAACTGATTAAATTGGCCAACAAAGCCATCAAAAACCGGGAGAAAGTATGGATTTCCCGCAAAATCACGAATACCGACAGAACCACAGGGGCAATGTTATCGGGTGAAATTACCCGTACACACGGAGAAGCCGGACTTCCCGACGGAACCCTGATCTGCAAATTCAAAGGATCTGCCGGCCAGTCATTCGGGGCATTCCTTTCCCGGGGGGTCCATTTTGAACTCGAAGGGGACTCAAACGATTACCTGGGGAAAGGACTTTCCGGAGGACGGATCGTGGTTGTCCCGCCCAGGGGTTCCACTTTCAAACCCGAAGAAAACATTATTGTGGGCAATACATTATTGTATGGGGCCACATTGGGGGAAGCCTATATCCGGGGGGTAGCCGGTGAGCGGTTTGCCGTACGAAACAGCGGTGCCGTGGCTGTGGTTGAAGGAGTCGGGGACCATTGCTGCGAATACATGACAGGCGGCCGGGTGGTTGTGCTGGGCAAAACCGGTCGTAATTTCGCCGCAGGAATGAGCGGAGGCATTGCTTATGTGCTGAATGTCAAAGGCAATTTCGACTATTTCTGCAACACGGGCATGGTTGAATTAAGTGCTGTAGGTGATCATGATGATTTACTTGAATTACAAAAACTTATCAATAATCATTATTTATATACCCGCAGCGAACTGGCGGAAAGTATCCTTGTAAAATGGGATGAATACCTGCCGAAATTCGTAAAAGTCATTCCGCTGGAGTACAAAAAGGTGCTGGAAGAACAAAAGCTCAGCCAGCTGATAGAGAAGATCCAGAAGACAGAGGACGAACCTCATTTTCATTACTAATTTTTTGATAATTTTTCAGACAATATACAATGGGAAACCCAAAGGGATTTTTACTGGTACCACGTAAAACAGCCGGATACAGGCCGCTGAATGAACGTGTTTATGATTTTGGTGAAGTGGAACAGACCCTGAACGAACAGGACCGGCAGGACCAGGCGGCACGATGCATGGATTGCGGGGTTCCTTTCTGTCAGTGGGGCTGCCCGGTGATGAATAATATGCCCGAATGGCAGGATGCCATATACCGGGGTGACTGGAAGAATGCCATCGACCTGCTGCACGTTACCAATAATTTTCCGGAATTTACAGGGCGCATTTGTCCGGCTCCCTGTGAACATGCCTGTACGCTCAATATTCAGAACGATCCGGTTACTATCCGTGAAAACGAGGCGGCGGCCGCAGAAAAAGGTTTTGAAATGGGGTTTATCCTTCCCCATCCGCCCCCGGTGCGGACCGGATTGAAGGTTGCCGTCATCGGTTCCGGACCTTCGGGCCTTGCCTGTGCTGACCTGCTCAACAAATGGGGGCACCATGTTACTGTTTTTGAAAAGGATGATGCCATCGGAGGCTTGCTGCGCTATGGTATTCCCGATTTCAAGCTGAACAAGAAGGTCATTGACCGCAGGCTGGCAATCCTGCTGGAGGAAGGGATCGATTTTCGCACGAATGCATTCGTAGGGAAAGATATTGCCGGTTCAGAAGTGCTTGCCGGGTACGATGCCGTATGCCTGACCATTGGAGCCATGAAACCGCGGGCGCTGGCAACGGAAGGAGCCGATCTGAAAGGCATCCATTTTGCCATGGATTTTCTTACCCAGCAGAACAAGGCAAACCGGGGTATGAAGATTCCCGACGAAGAAAGAATACTGGCTACGGATAAAAATGTAATAATTATCGGCGGGGGTGACACCGGTTCCGACTGCGTGGGGACCTCTATCCGACAAGGTGCACGGAGCATCATGCAGATCGAGATACTTCCCAAACCTCCCGAAACACGCAACCCGAATAATCCATGGCCTTTCTGGGCAAATACTCTCCGGTCGTCGAGTTCCCATGAAGAGGGCTGCGAACGCCGCTGGAGCATGTCGACAAAACGTGTTCTGGGTGAAAACGGAGAGGTGAAAAAACTTGAACTGGTGGAAGTGGAATGGGTAAATGATAACGGAAAAACCACGATGGTTGAAAAGCCGGGTTCTGCCCGCGTTATCGGCGCCGACCTTGTTTTGCTTGCCATGGGATTTGTCCATTGCACACACGAGGGAATTGCCGAAGAATTCGGACTTGATTTCGATGCAAGGGGGAATATCAAAGTGGATAAAAATTTCAGGACCAGCCGGGATAAGGTTTTTGCAGCCGGCGACGCCGCCATTGGGGCAAGCCTTGTTGTAAGGGCCATATTCCAGGGACGGAATCTGGCGCGGTCGGTGGATAATTACCTGCGGAAAAACAAGTAGGCCACCTCTCCATGTCAACCTCCATGAGAGGCATAGTATATGCCATTATTACCGCGATCTTATGGGGGACCCTTGCCATTGTGCTGAAAGTATCCCTGTCCGGCCTCACGCCGGCGGATATTACCTGGTTTCGTTTCGTCATGGCCTTTGCCCTTCTGCTTGTGTATTATTATTACCGCAAGCCGGCCTATCTGCGCATTCTGAAACGTCCTCCCGGTTTGCTCATCATCGCCACATTATGCCTGGCATTGAACTACTTTGGCTTCATACAGGGGCTGCAGTTTACCGCGCCCAGTGTGGCCCAGATCTTCATTCAGCTGGGACCGGTTATTCTGGCCATTTCCGGCTTTGTCTTTTTCCACGAAAAAATTTCGACCCGGCAAATTGCCGGACTTTTCATTGTCGTTGCCGGGCTCACCGTGTATTACAGGGAACAAACCCACCTCCTTTCTTCCTCCGGGCCGAACTGGTCAGCCGGAGTTGTCTGGATACTTGTCGCAGCCGTATCCTGGGCGGCTTATTCAATCCTGCTGAAAGTGCTGGTTTTAAAATATCCGCCAATGCAGCTGAATCTGGTCATTTTTGGATTGCCGGCGCTGCTTTATCTCCCGTTTGTGCATTTCAGCCACTTTCTGGGCCTGGGCATCATTGGCTGGTGCCTCCTTCTGTTCCTCGGAATGAATACCCTTATCGCCTACGGGCTGCTTTCCCTTGCCATCCAATACACCGAGGCAAACAAGGTAAGTGTGATCCTCATTCTGAACCCAATCCTGACTTTTGTGCTTATGGCCATAATCAGCCATACCGGCGCACGGTGGATCACCCATGAATACTTTACTCCGCTTACCCTTGCTGGTGCCGTAATCGTTCTTGCCGGTGCGATGCTTACCATTTTCAGAAGAAATATTCAAGGTAGGTAACTTTATTCCTATATTTGCCTGTAATTCAATCTCCCCTGGCATGCCTTTGCTTACTTCAATTATTAACTGGCTGAATGTTAAACGTGTACACCAGCTTGACCTGATCCGGAAATATCCTGCCGAAGTTCAGGAAGAAACGTTTGCAAAGTTAATTTCCAGGGCTGCCGAAACAGAATGGGGACAAACCTATCACTACGACACGATAAATTCAATAGCGGATTTTCAGCAACGGGTGCCGGTTCAAAGTTATGAAGAGGTAAAACCCTATATCAACAGGCTTCGGCAGGGGGAACAAAACCTTCTTTGGCCGGGAGAAATTAAGTGGTTTGCCAAATCTTCGGGCACAACCAATGATAAAAGCAAGTTTGTGCCGGTAAGCAGAGAATCTCTCGAGGAATGCCACTTCAAGGGAGGCAAGGATGCGCTCGCCATTTATTGCCAGTACAATCCCGAAACGAGGATCTTTTCCGGCAAGGGTCTGACCCTGGGAGGGAGCCATAAAATTGATAATTACAACACCCAGTCCTACTATGGGGACCTTTCTGCAATCCTGATTGAAAATCTGCCCTTCTGGACGGATTTTATCCGCACGCCCAGTCATGACGTAGCGCTCCTGGAAAAGTTCGAAGAAAAACTGGAACGCATAACGCGGGAATCCATCCATGAAAATGTGACGTCCATTGCCGGGGTTCCATCGTGGAATCTGGTGATGCTCAAGCATATCCTGAAAACTACAGGCGCATCATCGGTTCTGGATATCTGGCCCAACCTGGAATTGTTCATTCATGGCGGGGTAAGCTTTATCCCCTATCGCGAGCAGTTCCGGTCACTGATCCCTTCGGAAAACATGCATTACCTGGAAGCCTACAATGCCTCCGAAGGCTTTTTTGCCATCCAGGATGATCCTTCCACCAGCGATATGCTGCTAATGCTTGATTATGGCATATTTTATGAGTTTATCCCGGTAGAAGAGGTGGGTAAATCAAATCCGGCAGTACATACGGTTCAGGAGGTGGAAAAGGACAGGAATTATGCCCTTGTCATTTCAACCAACTCCGGTTTATGGAGATATCTTATCGGGGATACGATCCGGTTCACCTCGCTGAATCCGCATAAGATCGTTATCACCGGCCGGACAAGGCATTTTATCAATGTGTTCGGGGAGGAAGTGATCGTTGACAATGCGGACAAGGCGTTACGGATTGCCTGCGATAAGACGGACGCTGAAATCTCGGACTATACGGCTGCCCCTGTTTATATGAGTGCAGAAAAACAGGGGGCCCATGAGTGGCTGATTGAATTCAGCACACCGCCGTCGGAACTTGATTATTTTGCAACCCTGCTGGATCATGCGCTTATGTCAATCAATTCGGATTACGAAGCCAAGAGGTACCGCAACCTGACGCTCGATAAGCCCGTTGTACACCAGGCCGAAACTGGGACTTTCTACCAGTGGTTGCAAAAAAAAGGCAAACTGGGAGGACAGAATAAGGTGCCCCGTTTGTCGAACGAAAGAAAATACCTGGAAGATCTGCTTGAAATCGACAGCAAATTAAGAACTGTCAAAAAATAGGTTAATTTTATCGAATAATCTCCGTTTTATGAGTATGCACATTGCGATTGCCGGCAATATTGGTTCAGGTAAAACCACTCTTACAAGTCTTCTCTCTAAAAATTTTGGGTGGGATGCCCATTTCGAAGATGTGGATGACAATCCTTACCTCAACGATTTTTATAATGACATGCAACGTTGGTCCTTTAACCTGCAGATCTATTTTCTGAATACAAGGTTTAACCAGATACTTTCTTTCCGCCGTTCGGGAAAAACATTGGTTCAGGACAGGACCATCTATGAAGACGCCTATATTTTTGCTCCCAACCTCCATGCCATGGGACTGATGTCAACCCGCGATTTTGAAAATTATTTCACGTTGTTCAATATGCTGAACTCGCTGATACAACCGCCTGACCTGGTCGTATACCTGAGGGCCACGGTTCCGGCTCTTGTAAGGCAGATACAGAAAAGAGGGAGAAAATACGAAGACAATATCCGGCTGGATTATCTGAAAAGGCTCAATGAACGGTATGAGGCCTGGATTGAATCCTACAAGCTCGGAAAAATGCTTATCGTGGATGTAGATACCTACAATTTCATCGATAAGCCGGAAGACCTGAATGTGGTGATCGACAAGGTGAATGCCTCCATTCACGGGCTGTTTTAAATCTTTGTTCTGCAGTTCTTGCAGTTTTGCAGTTTTGCAGTTTTGCATTTCTGGAAATTTTATCCCATTAAACACATTTTCAAATCTTCAAATTGTTTTCCATTTTTAGTTTTTATCTTTTAGTTTTTCACTATCATTCATAATTCATAATTCATAATTCATAATTCATAATTCATAATTCATAATTCATAATTCATAATTCATAATTCATTAAGCCCCTGATATACTCCCAGGATGCAGCACTGATTTTCGCCCCGGCTTCCTCTATTACCTTCCCTGCCAGGAGAGCTCCCAGTTTTCCGCATTCCTCCGGGGACCTTCCCGTGGCCATTCCATAAAGATAGCCGGATGCATAGAGATCGCCCGCACCGGTGGTATCCAGACATTTGACCGGGATCACACCGGCCTCGTATTTTTTGCCCAGGTGACTGATCAGCGACCCTCTCTCCCCGATTTTTACAATGGCCGTGTCGCATAAGGCAGCAATGATTTCGAGCGCCTTATGGGGATCCTCCTCGCCGGTGAAGGCCCGTGCCTCTTCCTCATTTGCAAAGACAACCTGGATGGAGCCCGGAATAATCTTTTTCAGAAAATCAAGGTTCGCTTCCACCACATTGTAACTTGCCAGGTCAAGTGAAACTGTCATTCCATTGACCCCGGCATAATAAAGTGCCCTTTCAACCAGCTCATTATTCAAAACAAGGTAACCCTCTATATGCAAATGATCGTAACCGAGGAAAATGTCTTTGTTTAAAAGGCCGGCCGACAATTCAACGGCGGCTCCAAGATAGGTGGCCATGGTGCGCTCCCCGTCCCTGGATACAAGTGCCCGCGAACTGCCTGTGATCGAATCACTCGTGGTCAATAAGGGCATAATGCCCTGTTTTTTCATGTCTTCACGGAAAAAATCGCCCAGTTCATCTTGGCCTACCGTACCAATGAAGCCCGTCGGCAATCCGAGTCCGGCCAGTCCATGTATGGTATTGGCGGCAGAGCCGCCGGAGGACATATGCGTGCTGCAGTCATCGGTTGCTTCTTCTATCCGGATGGCGGTATCTGCATCAACCAGTTGCATGCTTCCGCGCGGAAGCGAAAAATTTTGAAGCACCTCATCATTTTTCAGGAAGATGATGACATCCACAAGGGCGTTTCCGATCCCCAGTACTTTTTTCATAAAAGGAAAATCATTTTGGTTTAAACTTTTCAAAGATAATTCGTTTTTGAACATCCCAGCCCTAACTCCACACACCGGGAATATCAGCGCCACACTTGCCGCAAACACCGGGTTTATTGGGAAGAGCGGGAGCGGCAGAACTCTTCCTCGAAATAACAACGGAATGACAATCCGGACAAAAAGTGGTTAACCCGGAATTATCGGGTGTTTTTGTATAGACATACCGGAGGCCTGATTTAAGTAATACATCACGTGCATGCACTAAACTTTCAACAGGTGTAGAACTTAAAGAAGCAAAACGGTAATAAGGAGTAAAGCGGTTAACATGGAAAGGAGTATCCTGGAACCCGTTATCCATAAGCCACTTTCCCATTTTCTCAAAAAGAGTCCAGTTGTCCGTCCACCCCGGAACCAGGAGGTGGGAAATTTCAAGCCATACGCCGCTGGCCCTGATTGTTTTAAGGGTTTCAAATACCGGTGCAATGGTACCTCCTGTCATTTTCATATAGGTAGTTTCATTAAATGCCTTTACATCGATAACAGCAGCACTTAACAGGGGGAGCAGTTTTTTAAGCGGTTCCGCATTGATATACCCGTTGGAGGTAACCAGGGTTTTTATTCCCTGCTGTTTGGCAAGAGTGGCTGTATCCAGCATGTATTCGTAATAAGCTACCGGCTCAGCGTATGTAAAGGAGAGGATCGCGGCCCTTTGATTTTTGCATCGGGCTATCACATCGGCAGGAAAAAGCTGCTTTTGGGGAACTTCAGGCGGACTTTTCTGGGATACTTCATACACGTTGCAATACTGGCATTGCAGGTTGCAACCCGCAGTGCCGATGGATAGCATATCACTTCCCGGGTGATAATGGTACAAGGAACGGATCTCGGGTTTTTCTGTATTGACATAATAGGGATTGCCATACGAGCGGGTCAAAAGCTTTCCATTCTCAAATATCCGTGTTTTGCAGTCCCCCGGGCGGATTTCAGTCACCGTGCATTTGTTTGGACATAATTCACATTTTGCACCCTGCGGAATGACCTTATAGAATTGTGCTTCGCGGATGAATTTATCCCTATCAATGCCCGGGGCCATCAGGGCGCTTCCCTGGCAAAAAGGCGAGCCGAGACCTGCCATTCCAAGGCCGGACAGACTATATCCAATAAATTTTCTCCGATCCATAAGCTGACGGAAATGAGTATAAAACAATAGGCCCCGCCAATCGGCGGGGCTTACTTGTCTGGCTCCTCAGCTTAGACTCGAACTAAGGACCCTCTGGTTAACAGCCAGATGCTCTAACCAACTGAGCTACTGAGGAATTTTCAGGAGGCAAAAATAGGAGGAAAAGCTGAGATAAACAAGGGACCGGCTTATTATTTTAAGGCCAAAAACATATAAATACCGATTATGGAGCGCGATTGATCCGGGATAAAAAATCTTTCATAGCTAACATTCAGATAAAGAACAATATAACAATATATGGCAAGAGTTGCATAAAATTTACATTTGATAATTTCCATAAATAAGATAATTTGGCTTTTTCAAACGCAGGGTTGAGTTTTCGTCTTAATTATAAACATATGGAAAAAGTAGTCATAAACAGTTTTGCGGAATTCGAAACTTTTGTTGGCAAGGGATTAGGCGTATCGGATTACCATACTATTACGCAAGATCAAATAAATCTTTTTGCGGACGCTACTCTTGATCATCAATGGATACATACTCAACCTGAAAGGGCCCTGAAAGAGAGTCCCTACGGAACAACAATCGCTCACGGGTACTTAAGCCTTTCCATACTGCCCTACCTGTGGAGGCAGGTTGTAGAAGTGAATAATATAAAAATGCTTGTCAATTACGGCATTGAAAAACTCAGGTTTAACCAGCCTGTTCTTGTGAATAACGAAGTAAGGCTCGTTGCCAAACTCAGTTCGCTTGTCAATCTGAAAGGGATTACAAAGGCAGAGATTAAAGTATTGCTTGAAATAAAAGGAAACAAGAAGCCGGCATTGGAGGGTTCCCTGTTGTTTCTTTATCATTTTATTTAGCTTATATTCTAGAATGCCGCCGTTAGATTGTAAAAATTTGTATTAATTTTTGATTTCCTTCATTCCGTTCCTGTTACATTAATGCCCGATTCTGCCATGAGAAGACTCCAGGTAAAATTAGCGCAATACACTGCGCCCCAAAAAGCAATGGCTTCAGGCCTGTATCCTTATTTCAGGCAGATTGAGTCTGATCAGGACACGGTTGTGTCGATAAAGGGTAAAAAGGTACTGATGTTCGGATCCAACAGTTATCTCGGACTGACGAATCATCCCAGGATAAAGGAAGCGGCTAAGAAAGCAATAGACAAGTATGGCACCGGATGTGCCGGATCGCGGTTTTTAAACGGCACGCTGGATATTCATATTGAGCTGGAGGAAAAGTTGGCCCGTTTGGTTAACAAGGAAGAAGCGATTTGCTACAGTACGGGTTTCCAGGTTAACCTCGGGGTTATCTCCTCCCTCACCAATCATAACGATTACTTAATCCTCGACGAACTCGACCATGCCTCTATTATCGACGGGAGCCGGCTTTCCTTTTCAAAGGTTTTGAAATATGCGCACAACAACATGGAATCGCTGGAAGCCAAGTTGAAAATTTGTGATCCCAGCCGCATAAAATTAATCGTGGTTGACGGTATCTTTTCCATGGAGGGAGATATTGTAAAGCTTCCCGAAGTAGTGAAACTGGCAGAAAAATATGATGCTTCAATTATGATTGATGATGCACACTCGATTGGTGTATTGGGTGAAAATGGTTCGGGTACGGCTTCCCATTTTGGTCTTACTCCGGAGGTTGACCTGATCATGGGTACATTTTCCAAATCCCTTGCATCCCTTGGAGGATTTATAGCATCCGACAAAGAAACAATCAATTACCTGAGGCATAATTCACGGTCTCTCATTTTCAGTGCGAGCATGACCCCGGCTTCAGCGGCCAGTGTTTTGGCGGCACTTGAGATCATGACGTCAGAGCCGGAACGGATCAGGCATCTATGGGATGTCACCCGGCATGCAAAGGAAGCCTTGAATTCAATGGGATTTAATACCGGCAGTTCGGAATCTCCCATTATCCCGATATTTATGTATGATGACATCAAAGCCCTCCAGATGACACAGATGCTCCTCGAGGAAGGTGTATTCGTGAACCCCGTGATTTATCCCGCTGTTCCAAAGGAAGATTGCCTGATCCGGTTTTCACTGATGGCCACCCATACAATGGATCAGGTGGATTCCGCCCTTTCTAAAATAGAAACGGTGGGACGGAAAATCGGGATATTATCCCCTTCCGCAATGCTGAGTTGACAAATTGCAGGTACCGACCGATTATTTATCATCATGAGTAAAGTCGTTTTCATTACGGGTATTTCTTCCGGATTCGGAAAATCGGTTTCATCGCTGCTTGTCAAAAAAGGGTATATTGTTTATGGTACGTGTCGGAAAGCCTGTGAAACAGAGCCTGGGGTGAACTCCCTGCAGATGGACGTGACCGATGAAACTGCAGTGCAAAAATGCATAGCCGGGGTATTGGAAAGAGAAGGAAAAATTGACATACTGATCAACAATGCCGGAATGCATACAGGCGGTCCCGCTGAAATGACCCCCGATAACCTGATCCGGCAACAGATCGAAACCAATTTCATGGGCGCCGTGCATACTGTAAAAGCGGTTCTTCCTTCCATGCGCCGGCGCATGGAAGGAACTATAATAAACATGGCTTCAATAGGAGGCATCATGGGACTTCCTTTCCAGGGATATTATTCAGCATCCAAATTTGCGCTGGAAGGATGGAGCGAGGCCCTCAGAATGGAAATCAGGCAATTTAACATTAAAATAATTATCATCGAACCCGGGGATTTCCATACCAGAAACACGATCAACCGGATCAATATTCATGTAGAGAACGGAGATTATGAGGATCAGTTTGGAAGAACGCTGACCATCATTGAACAGGATGAAAACAGGGGATGGCATCCCGATCTGCTGGCTGCAAAAATTGCAGCAATCCTTGAAAAGAAAAATCCGGCCGAACGATACGTTATCGGGTCTGTTTCGCAAAAACTAGCCGTTGTCTTAAAGCACATGTTGCCGCAAAACTGGTTTTCTTCCATTTTGCGGGGACATTACGGCATTAAATAATCAGCTTCCCCTTAGCTTTTTGATCTCATTGAAATGATCAATTGTCATTTTTTCCCGTTCGAGCCGGGTCTTTTTCTTGTATTTTTCATATTCATCCATCAGCTCATTCAGGTCCTTCTTTGTCCGCAGCGTAACGGACCTGTTCTGCCGGAATGTCAAATAACCGATCAGAAGCAGCGCGATAAGCACCGCTGTCAATGTCCACATGAATGTATTATAGGTCTTTTTGTTGATGTCAAGTCCGAGAACAGAAATGCTTTCCTTGGTCCGGGTCACCTCCTTCAGTTCCGCATTAATGGATTCCTGCACAATTTTCAGGGAATCTATCCGGTGGTTAAGAACATTATTGCGCAAAATCAATGCATTGATCTTTCTTGTAGTTTTAGATAAGGTATCAATTGTATTCTTGCTGATTCTTTGAAACATATCCTCTCTAACTGCACGGAAATTTTCATATATCCGGGTATGTTCTTCAAGATATTTCAACTGTTCGGGGATAGGTTCCTGTTTGAATACGTCGGGCATATCATTCTGGCGAGTAAACACGGATACCAACGGCAAATACCATTGCCATAAGGAAGCTTAACCTGAGTAATGAATTATTCATTGTATAATGATTTGATTTATTCTGCAATAATGATTATTTAACGTTTAAAATTTATATTTATTTCAGTAAAAACATATGATGAAGAAATTGGTTTTATGGGTTGTGATTTTAATTAGCAAAATAAAGGTACAACATGTGGAGTTATTTATTGCAAGGAATAATTGTTAATGATCTTTGGCCTTCAATTGTTGATTCCTTACCTTACTTAATAAATTACTAAACTGACAAAAATGGGCTGGTTTAATTTTTTTTCTAAAAAGAACGGGGCCGAGGTGCATAGCGATGGGAATGACAGCATTACCCACAATATGGATCCGGATGTTCCGAAGGAACTTTTTCCTGACGGAAATTTTAAGTTGCAGCAGGGTTCTCTCGCCGCCAATGGTCTTGGCAATGGAATGGAACAGATATATACTTTCCTGCAGGCGGATTACGAATCCAAGGGTTACAGCGATGCGCTGGTCAATCCCGATAACAGTTATAAAACGGATAATATCCGGTTGATGCAGCTTGATCTGAAGATATTGATTGATAAGACAAATACCTATTATGAAAACATCCTGTCCGAGCTGAATCTCCATATCGTCATCAGAACCAGGGCCGGATTGGTTGACCTGGTCCAGGAACTGGAAACCCGCAAGCTGCTGGTTGAAGACCACCAGAAAAAGCTCATCGAACTGAAAGAAAGCATGAATGATGACAATGGCATGTGCCAGCGGATCATTCTTTCCTATCAGCGGGGATTTATGAAAGGGTTGTCCGCACTTACACAATCGGGTATTCTGAACCGCAAAATCTGATGAATATGAGAGATGTATGGCTCAAAATCGGCTGTTTCCTTACAGGTTATAACTACGTAATAATCAAAAACTCCAGCGAGGCAAGCGCCAAATCGGTGAAGAAATATTTGTCCGCTTTGCTGATTGTGTGCATAATATGGGGATTTATCGGGTACGTCTTTTCCCAGCGGTATATTCATGCCGGTCCCTGGGGTGCCGCACTGGTTTCTTTTGTGATGGTCGTCATTGTAATACAGATTGAAAGGCAGATCATTCTCACGACGGGCAAAAGCAACTGGGCGCTTTTTTTCCGGTCGCTGATCGCAGTGGTGATGGCGATTGTGGGCTCGGTGATCATTGATCAGATCATCTTTAAGGAAGATGTTGAAAAGTTAAAGATAAGCCGTATCCAGGAAGAGGTAAACAGCATCCTGCTGTCGAAAACGGCCATGCTTGACACAGAGATCAGGGCGCTGGATTCGCTGATCAATAAAAAAGAGGGTGAGAGGGCCGAGTTGATTGATGAAGTAACCCGCAGGCCTTTTGTTAAAGGGAGTACATCGGAAAGAAAAAGCCATATCATTAAGGTCACCGACAAAAGGGGCAATGCCCATGATTCCATAGTAACACGTACGGACCTTACGCTGACGGATGTGGCAAATCCCAAGGTTGCGTTTATATCCACCACCGATCAGCAGATTGCCGACCTCCGGCTGCAAAAGGCGGATAAGCAAACGGCAAGAATTTCGATCCGCCAGGATCTTGAAAATGAACTTAAAGCAAGGACTGGCTTTCTGGATGAGTTGAAATTGCTGATCGCCATACTTACCTCCAATACAATTGCCCTCATTGTATGGATTCTTATCTTCATATTTTTCCTCGCCCTCGAATTGTTTGTTCTTGTCATAAAATTCGGCGATGCGAAGAATGATTATGAAAAGACGATCATGCACCAGATGGATATGCGGATAAAAATGATCGAAGAGTTAGCCAGCCAGTATGATAAATCGATGATCAAAAACTAACCCTTTGGCCAATTGAAAACATGGACTACCAAAAGCGGTTACAGGATCATTCAGATCTTATCCGGTAGAAGCAACGTGTTTCTCCTGACGGATGGAAATATCAACTTTCTCATTGATACTTCAGTGGGCCGATTATGGAATAAATTGCAGAAGCGACTGGAAAAAGCCGGAATTACCCATATTGATTACCTGATTTTAACCCATGCCCATTTTGATCATGCTGCGAATGCAAACAGAATAAAAACAAAGTACGGGGCATCGGTCATTGTTCATAATAATGAAGCGGATTTTCTGGCAACTGGAAATACAATCGTTCCTCAGGGAACTACTTTTTTCACGCGCCATCTTATCAATCTGGCGGGCAAGCAATACTTCCGGATGATGAGGTATGAACCCTGCCAGTCCGATATTCTGGCAGGGCATTTACCCGATTTAAAGGGAATGGGAATAGATGCCTGTATTATGCATACCCCGGGTCATACATCAGGTTCCGTAAGTGTTATCGTGGAAGATGAAATTGCCCTGGTGGGCGATGCGATGTTTGGCGTATTCAAAGGATCTGTTTTTCCTCCATACGCCGAAAATACGGAGCTGATGATCAGGAGCTGGGGAAAATTGCTGCAAACCGGGTGCAGGTTATTTATTCCTTCGCACGGTACAGCCAACAACCGGGCGCTTGTTGAAAAGGATTTTTGCAAAAGGGTACCTGACCTGATTCGTGATTTGGTTTAGCGATGACCTCAGTTTACATCAAAAGTCAGTCTATTCGCAAAATTGAGCTTCTGCCAGGAGGGTTCATTTTTTGAAATCAATCCGGCATTTGAATCACATTTCCCATTGTGACCACCTCAAAATTGCGGCCTGCAATTGATTTCAGCTCTCCCAGTTCCTCATCGTTCCAGCGTGGGTCCGGTGCCCCGGAAATATACCAGTTGGAACCGTTATCGGCTACAAACATGCCGTATTTTTTAAGCGCCCTTAAAATAACCTGTACGTGCGGTGAAAACCCCGATATGTCAAAGCCGGCTTTCAACCGGACCCGCATGCCCATTGGCGGATAATTGACATTACTGCTGTTGCTGGCGGCATGGGTCGCAGGATGTATAAATGCATTTCTGGAATTGGATACCGTAAAGCGAAGGGCGTGGCTGATCTCTCCTTTTTCTATCACTTCTTCGTATCTGACCAGTCCGGGGAAAATAGGTAAACCCGCTGCATCAGCCGAGGTCCGGTAATCCGGCCGCAATTCATTTGAAGTCAAATCAAAAATGGCACCGGATCCGGCCGTCCAACCATTCTTATTATGGACAGCATTGTACAATTCGTACAAAACCAGGTTCGCTGTGTCAATTATCAGAATATGCCGGTCGGAACCGCTCTCAATAAGCGCATCCGGCGGTATTGGATACGGGCCGGCATCACTCTCCGAATTATATTGAAAAGTGACCGGGACAAGCGATTGATTGTTTCCTACAACATTGAAGGGAATGCCGATCAATGCATTTTCCCAGACGGTGCCGAAGTCGGGATGAAGGTGGATATCATTCCCGATGGAGGCGATCAGGTTATCCGAATTGGGATCCGGAGCTTCATGGGAAATATCCGAATTCCAGGGATTGTCCGGCGGAAATACCTGCATATCCCCCAGTGGTTTTCCATCCCGGGGAAGAATATCGGGAATATCCGGTTCTTTCCGGCAACCCGCTGTAAGCAGCAACAGCAACAGGCCATATAAATAATTACAACTAACGCGGGGCATACGGTTATTAAAACGGAAAATTACGCAGAATTAACACAACAGATCGTGCAACCTCTCTTTTTATTATTACATTGTCTGTCAATTTTTATTTTAAGACGATGAGATTTCAAAAAACAGGGTTCACGGTTGTCTTATTTATTTGCATTTTCAGCTTATGGATAGATTACGTCAATGCACAGGAAGTTGCGGAAATACCACATGTCAATTCAAAAATAGTTGTCGACGGTTTTGCCGATGAGGTATGGAATTTGCTCGAGGCACACCCGATTACCTACCAGATTGACGGGGCGGTTTATCCGTCGGCGCCTGATTGCAGTGGCAGTTATAAAGCCTTCTGGAACCGGGATACTTTGTATGTCATGATTTTAGCGGTTGATGATATTTTATATTTACACGATAACCTGGTGTATTTAAACGATGGTTTTGAAATTTACCTGAATGTAAATCACACCAAAGACACAGTATATACAGAGAACTGTTACCAGTTCCGCTTTACGCCCGGCAGTGAGGAAATAACCGGTCGCTGGGGACTCAATGTGTGGACGCCGCCAACCGTTGATTTTGCCATTCATGTGAATACGGGCGTTGACCGTACCGTAGAAGCCGTTTTTCCCCTGGTGGCCCTGGGAAAAAATTCATCCGTGGCCGAAGGGGATTCAATGGGATTCGAAATTGAAGTGCTGGATAACGATGGCCTTGGTCGTGAACACGTATTGTCGTGGAACAATAACCTGCACATGGCTTATTATAACCCCACCCATATGGGAACCATTATTTATACGGAGAACACAATAACCTCTGTTAAAAATCCCGGGGAATCTGCCATTTCGGTATATCCGAACCCCGCTACCGACAAGGTACTGGTGCAATCACCGAAGGAGTTTGCCGAAGTGGTAATCTACTCGGCGCAGGGACAAAAGATGTACGAAGAGACAGGTCTGTCAGCTACCCGTATTTCTGTGGATATGCATGCATTTAAAACCGGGCTTTACATTATGAATGTAAAAATGAAAGATGGCTCCCATTCAAATTACAAACTGGTAAAAAGTTCGCAGGAATAAACAGGCTTGTGTAAGAACAGCGTATTAATCAAAAAGCCGCCCGGGATTTTTTCAGGCGGCTTTTTAGATGCTGGGGCATCATTCGATTTTCTATTGCACGCTTTTGTCAATTGCAGTATATTTAGAGATCGGACTTAAACAAATAACGTTTACCCATGAATAAGATCAATTTGCTTTTGTTATTGGTACTGGTGAATATTTATTCCCCGACTTCTGCACAGGAAAAGGACAGATCGCTGTTTAACGGCAAGGATCTCACCGGATGGCACTGGGATGTGCCGGCAATGGACACGGACGCGGTGGCACGAAATCCATTCATTGTTCGCAACGGGTTGCTTGTTAGCCTGGGGACACCCGGGGGCCACCTGATAACGGATGACAGTTTCAGGAATTACCGGCTGGAAGTGGAGTACCGGTTTTCTGCCAAACCCGGCAACTGCGGTGTTTTGGTGCATGCCTCCACTCCCAGGGCACTCTATAAAATGTTTCCCAAATCAATTGAAGTTCAAATGGAGCATGGAAATGCCGGCGATTTTTGGTGTATTGCCGAGGATATTGTAACTCCGGATATGGAAGCTCGGCGGGGGCCAAAGGAAGAATGGGGTGGCACGGAGGACAAAAAGCGCAATATTAAAAACCTGACAGATGATTCAGAAAAACCGGTTGGCGAATGGAACAAAATGGTGATAGAATGTGTGGGCCGGGAGATAAAAGTATGGGTCAACAACGACCTGGTGAATTACGGCTATAATTGTACCGCGGACCGGGGACAAATCGCCCTGCAGGCCGAGGGATCGGAAGTAGAGTTCCGAAAACTGGAATTGACCCCGATCCGTAAATTGTCAGATTAGGCAACAATTGAGCATAATCACGCTACTGCCAGTGCAACAATGGGGGAACGCAATGACCTTTAGGAAATGAGAGGGGTCGTGTTGTATCAGAAATAATTTTGAACGAAAAAACGCAAGACTTAGTACTGGGGAATTTTACATTTTTATACCCCTATAGGGGTCGCAGGACAATATGAATGAATCAAAAGAATAAACCATGAGGACAATTGAAAAGCCGGGCAGGATTGGAATGGGGGTTATAAGTACGGTGGTCGTATGTTTGCTGTTTTGGACAAGCCTGTCTTTTACACAAACACAGGTAATTAAAGGGCTTGATAGCAAAAGTATCTCAACATCCTACATTGACAGCATCATCTTACAACGTATGATCACTGCAAGAGTCACGGGTCTGAACTTAGCCATCCTTAATGACAATAAAATAGCCTACATAAAATCATACGGGTTCAACAATATGGAAACCGGGAAAGTCCTGGATACATCAGCGATCATGTATGCAGCGTCATTCAGCAAAGCAGTTTTTGCGTATTTAAGTCTTTTGCTTGTTCAGGACGGAACCCTGGTTCTGGACAGGCCTCTCTGGCAATATCTGGATAAGCCGCTTCCCGAATATCCTAACTATTCTGATCTAAAGGGAGATGATCGCTGGAAACAGATTACGGCCCGTATGTGTTTGAGTCACACCAGCGGGTTCCCAAACTGGCGTTTTTTGGATGCCAAAACCGGTAGTTATATTCGCAAGGGTAAGCTCGCCATATATTTCACACCGGGCTCCAGATATGCATACTCGGGGGAGGGATTTGCGTTGCTTCAGATGGTGATTGAGAAGATTACCGGAATGGGACTGGAAGAACTCGCGAGAAAAAGGGTATTTGAACCCATAGGTATGGGAAGGACAAGTTTTGTCTGGCAAACCCGTTTTGAAGAAAATCATGCTTCAGGGCACGATGAAAATGAAAAACCTCTTCCGGAGAGAAGGTGGACAGAAGCAGGTGGTGCAGGTTCTATGGAAACAACCATTGCCGATTTTGCGAAGTTCATACAGTATATTATGATGAAAAAAGGCTTGAATAAGGAAACGATGGAGATGGCACTGACTCCGCAGATACAGATAAATTCAAGATACCAGTTTCCTACGATTACGGATGACACTACCAAAGAAAATCAATCCATCCATTTATCTTATGGATTGGGGTGGGGACTCCTGACATGCAGGTACGGCAGGGCATTTTTTAAAGAAGGCCATGACGACGGCTGGGAACATTATAATATAAATTTCGTTGACAAAGGAGTTTCGGTCATTATCATGACAAACAGTTCCAATGGTGAAAGTATTTTCAAAGAATTGCTGGAAAAAACCATAGGGGATATTTATACTCCGTGGAAATGGGAAAGGTACATACCCTCCAATTTCAAATAGGATCAACCGGAGTTCAGGAAGATATATCACCTTTGAGCAAAACGACATAGTCTGGAGATTTTATCATCCGCAGGTATTATTTTCTCGGCCTTTTTTAATGTAATTGTAAAAGCTTTCCATCTAATTGAAATAACAATGCAGGAGGCTTGCTCCGGAGTTATTTCCATTGATTACGAAAACTCACATTCCAACATCGTAAGCGTTGATAACCTTACAACAGGAACAAACATTAATGAGACATCAGAAAATTTCATATACCCCAATCCAGCGTTTGATAGACTTTTTATAAATAATATACCATCACCAAATGCTTTAATTAAGATCTATGATTTACAAGGGAGGTGGATTCTATCTAAACAAACCAATTCAGGCCAAATAGATACTCTCTCAAAGTTCTCAAAAGGGACTTATATTGTAAAATTATTCAATTTAAATAATCAGTTGATTGATATCAGTAAGTTAATTGTCGAATAATTGACAGATCAAAACGAATCGAACTTTACACTTTTTCAGTATTTTTTAGATCCTTAGCAAGGCATGAGGAACTCTAGCAATATTTTTGGTAATGCATTATTTTGAGCAGGAACGATTGAATTTGCTTCACGAAAATATATCCATCAAAAGTAAGTTATAGTATTTTCCACAAACAACACATAATAATTATTTGTTATTTTAGCATATGTTTTATCGTAGAAAAATATTACTTTCCCTTCTTCAAGTATTTGATAATAAGCTTGATAAAATTAGTCTGCAAAAATTATTATTGCTCTATACTTACCTACAGAAAAGACCAGACTACCATTTTGTTCCATATAGGAAAGGATGTTTTTCCTTTCAGGCTAATGCTGATCTTACAACAATGGTAAAATATGAACAGGTCGCTGATGGTGATAGTTATTGGCAAAAAACTGATAAGATTGAATACTTGCACTCTTTGAGAGAATCTGATCTCTTGGCTTTGAGAAGGCTAAAAAATTTGTACTATGGAAAATCGAAAGAGGAACTTATTCGAATTACATATTTAAAGTATCCGTATTATGCTCAGAATAGCACTATTGCAAATGACGTGTTAAGCAGGGAAGAATATCTTACCGTTTTAAATTCAAAACCAGTAATTCGGAGTACCACATTATATACAATAGGTTATGAGGGAGTTAGTCTTGAGGAGTATCTGAACAAACTGATAATAAATGGTATAAATGTTCTTTGCGATGTTCGAAAGAACTCTTTAAGCATGAAATATGGATTCAGTAAATCACAGCTCAAAACTGCTTGTGAAGGCGTAGGAATAAAATACTTTCATATCCCTGAATTAGGCATTGATTCAGATAAACGTCAGGCACTGAATTCACAAAGGGATTATGAGATACTTTTCGAACAATATCGATCAAATACTTTGAAGAACACGATTTTGTATCAGGAAAAAATACTTGAATTACTTAAATTATATAAGAGAATTGCACTAACATGTTTTGAAGCTAATATTTGTCAATGTCATCGAAAGCATTTAGCTGAAGCAATTACTAAGCTTCCTACCTATAATTTCGAATTGAAGCATATTTGATATGGCATCGACAAAAGTTCTGATCACGGTTAAAACATATCCCACATTAGCATCTAAATATGATGAACTGGTTTGTACTGCAGAACTTTTAGAAGATGGTTCTTGGATCAGAATATATCCCATACCGTTTCGCAAGCTAGAATATGACATTCAATATAAAAAGTACGATTGGATTGATATTGATTTAATCCGCAATACATCAGATTTTCGACCTGAAAGTTATCGTCCTGTTTCAATGGATAAGCCATTTAAAATTATTGGGCATATTGGGACAGAAGATAATTGGAAATTAAGAAAAGAATTAGTTTTGAAAAATGTCTATACTGATTTAAATCAATTAATTGACGAGGCAAAGGATGAAAAGAAGTATACTTCGTTAGCTGTTTTTAAGCCAGCAAGAATTCTTGATTTTATTTATGAATCTGTAGACCGAGAATGGGATAAGATAAAAATGGCGAAATTAAAAGCAAGGGCACAGCAATACAGTCTATTCTCAAAATCAGATAATCCTTTTGAGGTTGTGAAGAAATTACCCTTCAAATTTTCATTCGTTTTTTCAGATACTTCACGAAAAGAAAGAACCGTAATGATTGAGGATTGGGAAACTGGACAGCTATTCTGGAACTGCTTAAAAAGGTATGAGGGCGATGAAAAGAAAGCTTGTGAGGATGTAAAGAAAAAATACTTTGAAGATTTTTCGAAAACTAAGGATTTATATTTTTATCTCGGAACGAGTAGAGAATTTCATTTGATTGCACCTAATCCATTTTTAATTATCGGTACTTTCCATCCGAAAAAGGAAGACCAATTGACCCTATTTTGATTAAGCCTATTTGTATGTATATATCCAACATGACCCATTTCCTTGATGAAACAGGAAATATTCCAACGGACATGCCTAAATCAGCCAGAGAATTGGCTGGTTTCCATGCATTGGTTGTTGATGCTACTACTAAGGAGCAAAATGATTCATTAGTTGCAACCAGTCTAAGATGCTTTACAAAAAAATGCACAGGAGAGATAGAAAGTGAAATCATACCTGATACAGATGAAATACATTGGTACTGCACAGAATGTGACAAGGAAGGATTTATTTCTTGTTGGCAGGGCACAAAGTGGGATAATCGTGAGGGATAAAAGGAAGGGGAAATTATACCTTTTTATGACCCAAAAACACGCCTAAAAATGCCCTTATTTTGGTATAAAAAGGTATAATTTCAAAATTTTATGAAAATAAAAAATCGCTCATCCAGCTGTTTACAGGCTCTTTGAGCGATTATACTGGTTGTCCGACCAGGATTCGAACCTGGACAGGCAGAACCAAAATCTGCAGTGCTACCGTTACACCATCGGACAGCGCGTTTTGAGAAGGTGCAAAGTTACACAAAAAACGGTTTTTACCAATTATTTGTTCCTCTTTGAGTTGGATTTCTGCTTTTCCAGCAGCATCAATCCATCCGCTGTCATTATGCTTGGTTTTCCCACCAGCGCGCTGTCGTTGCAATACCGGTACTGCTGATCAAAATTCATCAGGTCGCACATCCGGGGGGAGAGAACGACAACCTGGTTTTCAGGGATCCGCAAATCGAGATTTACCCGGGCAAACATCCAGAAATTCCGATCGCTTGTTCTGAGGTATTTATCGATGTATATGACCGAATCCTTCTGTTCCCAGTTGTAATTGATCCTGTCAATAAATTCCTGGGCCCGGTTAATGCCAACGTTGTGCATCCGTTTCACAACCGTAACGGACATATTGCCTGCATCGGAATTCCCGATTGAAATATTCGGCTGGGTATACAATGATTTATCGGACTGGCTGTATTCAAAATCCTGGTCAAACACCGTATACTGGGTCATGCTTTTGTTTTCTGAATTATCCCTCACTTCGATATACAGGCGCGGATAACGGGTAACCTCAACCTGTTTTGTCTGTTTTCCCGATGTCTCCGAAGCGAAATTTGTGCTGTTCATGGCCAGTATGCTGATGAAGAACACAAGGGCAACCACCCAGGTGATCAGCAGCGACGCCCGCAATACATTGTGCCGGGTTCGGATATTGAAGAGGATCTTGATGCCTCCGTAAATGAGTGCAATGATCGGTATCACAACAAGTATGACAAGGGCAATCACAAGAACGTAGTAATGACTTGTGTTCAGAAAGAAATGCGACATAATGGGGAAAGGGAAGCCGTCCCACATTTGGAAATGACCGAAGAGGTTGGTGAAGCCCAGCAGGAACATGATCATAAGTGCCAGGAAAATTGTTCCGGTCAGCAGGAAAATAACACCGATGATGCCGATAATAAATTTCAGGATGGCGACAAATACAAGACCGATAGCCCTGAATAAATTTTCGATTGCATTCCGGGTTCTTTCTGCGGCAGGGGACCGGTTGATGTTATAAAGACCTGCTTTCACCCGGCCGTATTCGGCATTTACCGAATCTTTGATTGTTGACAGGGTGACCGGAATACCGTGCATCTGGAGCTTTTCGGTGGTGGTTCTGGCCTTTGGCACGACGATCCAGAGGATCGCATATACCAGAATGCCAAGCCCATGGAGAAAAATCAGGGCGATGAAGGCCAGCCGGAACCACAGGGGGTCGATGTCGAAATAAGCACCCAGTCCCGCTGCAACACCCCCGATATAGTTGTTCTCCTCGTCCCTGAAAAACCGGCGGCTGTCCCTCCTGCCATAATTCTCATAATCACGGGCCGTTCCGGTGCCAGCATATTCAAAATCCTCAATTTTGCCCAGGATTCCAATTGCTTCATTCACATTTTCAAGCGATACGGCCTGGTTGCCATCCGTAATTTTCTGATCGAGCAATTCAGCAATCCGCTGTTCTATGTCTTCCAGAATTTCCTTTCCGGTTTCACCTTCGCCTGCAAAGTGCGCTTTCAGGGATTCCAGGTAATGGTTCAGTTTTTGAAAGGCGTCTTCATCCATGTGAAAATGCCTCCCCCCGAGGTTGATCTGTATTGTCTTTTTCATGGTTCTGTTCTTTAGAATGACTCGATAATTACTTCTTAAGGATTGAATCTACGGCATCGATGAGCTCACGCCAGGAGGATTCCAATTCTTTTAATGCCTCACTTCCCTGTTCGGTAAGGGCATAATATTTACGCGGGGGTCCCTGGGTCGATTCTTCCCAGCGGTAGCTAAGCAAACCTGAATTTTTTTGTCGTGAAAGCAAGGGATACAGCGTTCCCTCCACAACGATCAGTTGAGATTCCTTGAGCTTGTTCAGAATGTCGGTGGCATAAGCGTCACCCTTTGAGAGAATGGAAAGTATGCAGAACTCGAGTACTCCCTTTCTCATCTGTGCTTTTGCATTTTCGAAGTCCATTTTACAGATTATTAATGAGTTAAAAATATTTTACCTTCTCTTGCGACGGAAGCTTTTTCGCACACTTTCGAATTCATCCCGGAAAAAATTCCCGATATTGGAGGTATTCACCGTGTCGCCTCTCATTTCAAGTTTTTGGGCGGTCGTTCTTGCCTCAGGCACCACAATCCAGAGGATAAGGTAAGCCAGGACACCGACTCCCATAAAAAGGAGTACTACAAAAATCAGCCGAATGATCACAGGGTCCATGTTTGTATAAGCGGCCAATCCGCTACAGACACCCCCGAGCATCCGGTCATCCGGATCGCGGTATATTCTTCTTTTTCCGCTTCTTCGTTCCCGGGTTGGACCGGGATCTTCATCAATTCCCCCTATTTCATTGGGGTCACCCATGATACGGATTACTTCATTCACATCATCGAGGGTAATTACCTGCTTGTTCACCCCGAGGCGTTCGCTGAACAATTCTGAAATGCGCAGTTCGATATCATTGAGGATATCTTCCCGCTCTTTCAGATCTGAAAAATGCCCTTCAATCCGTTCAAGATAGGAACTGAGCTTCAGGTAGGCATCCTCGTCGATGTTGAAAACCCGGTTACCCAGGTTGACAGAGAAAGATTTTTTCATGGCATGTTGATTTTTAAGGTATTAAAAAATTAATTTGCTTTGTTGAAAGCTCCGCATAGTTGATGACCAGACCCGCCTCTTCAATGGGTCGGAATGCACGAACAGGTCGCGACCTGTTCGTGCATTCATGGCAGTTAGCATGACCCGTATCCCGGCGTCCTTCCGTCTGGAATACCCGGGATGCGATCCAGGGGAAAACGATGCAGAAAAATAGAACAGGGACAATCTGACTTTTCATGGTAAGTTGAATATTTCACTACTATGCTATGAACTTTAAAATCCTATACAAAGATATATACAAAGAATGGTAATATGCAAGACATAGTAGTAAAAAAATAAAAATAATCGGTAAAGGATGGTATTTTGACGGTGAGGGGAAGAATATGAAAGCTGAGGCGGAGCCACAGCTTAACTTTGTTCAAAAGCTGAGGCGGAGCCACAGCTTAACTTTGTGCAAAAGCTGAGGCTCTGCCTCGGTCTGCCGCAACTGAAAGTGCATTGCCTCTATTCAATACACATTCATTAATATCTCCGTTAGGCCGAGGCTCTGCCTCGGCCTGCTTCAACTGAAAGGCCATTGCCTGTCTTTCCAATACACGTTCATTAATATTTATTATCTTTATCCTATGCGCGCAGTGATACAAAGGGTAAGCGAGGCTTCTGTAACGATCGGAGGGAAGGAAAAGGCTTCCATTCAATGCGGGTTGCTCATTCTCCTGGGTATTGAAGAATCCGATTCCCGGGCAGACATTGAATGGCTCTCCGGAAAGATCGTTCGTTTACGGATTTTCAGCGATAACAACCAGCTGATGAATTTATCCATTCAGGACGTAAAGGGAGAAATCCTGGTGATCAGTCAGTTTACTTTATTTGCCGACACAAAAAAAGGAAACCGTCCCTCCTTTATCCGTGCTGCCAGGCCGGACATTGCCATACCTTTGTATAACCAGTTCCTCGTACAACTTGAAAAAGACTTGAGCGCCCCTGTTTTTTCAGGGGAGTTTGGCGCCGATATGAAGGTTGAACTTATAAACGACGGTCCGGTTACCCTGGTAATCGACACTAAAAACAAGGAAGCATGACATTCAATGAAGCACAGGTGCAGGTAGACAGCTGGATCAGGGAGCACGGGGTACGTTACTTCAGCGAATTGACCAACCTGGCTCTCCTGATGGAGGAAACCGGCGAGCTCGCCCGGATCATGGCCCGGCAATTCGGGGAGCAGTCCGTTAAATCCAATGAAACGAACTTATCCCTGTCCGATGAAATGGCGGATATCCTTTTTGTATTGATCTGCCTGGCCAATCAAACGGGAATTGACCTTGAATCTGCTTTTAAGGCCAACCTCGAAAAAAAGACCACTCGGGATCACCGGCGTCATCATGATAATGATAAGTTAAAACCGTAAAAACATATATTCCCGCAATCACAACATAATAGTTTATGTCTTATCTTTGCGTTCGGTTTCAGGAAAATAGGGTATGAACGCATCATTCTTCCAGTTTCAAGTCGGGGATACAGTTTTGCAGATTCAACGGACGGATACCCTGCGTTCCCAATCCGCGGAGCCTGCTTACCCGCCTGAGCAGGAGGAACCCGTCGGCTACTTTCCCGATCATCCCGGCGACATCATCCGCCAGCAGACAGCCATCGTACGACTTTCCCCTGTTAAGGAAGAAAAGGTTGAAATACCGAAAAAGCAGGCTATCCTTCCCCCCGAATGGAATTTTAATGTCAATTTTTTTGTCGAAAACGAATTAACACGGGCGGTTTCAAGCAACGGCTTTTTCAGGCAGACCGATGAATCGCTCGTGGCTACAACAGGCGCCAGGCCGGAGGCCATTGCACCCAGGGAAAGAAATATCAGCCACCTGGACTGGTTCCTGGGCATATTTCTTGGGATTTCGCTGCTCTTTATCTGGATCCGGCTTTTCTACGGAAAATATTTCAGCACCCTGGCCAGTGCCGTTTCCAGTTTCCAGATGTCGGCAAAACTATTCCGTGAACGGAATATCCTGGTTCGCCGGGTTTCCATAGTTCTCGACTTCATTTACTTTGTCATGCTTTCGGTGCTGATTTACGAATCCGTCACTCATTTCAAATGGGTCACCTATTCGCTGAGCCAGTTTAATCTGTATATGCTGCTTTTGAACATCATTATCGTTTATTCCCTTTTGCGCATCACCCTGCTGCGCCTGACAGGCCATCTGTTCCTTCAAAGAAATCTCTTCTCGGAATATATACATAACACACTTGTCATAAACAAAGGGACCGGAATAGTGCTTTTTCCTATTGTTATTACCGCCCGTTATTTTCCTTTTCCCCTGATTTCCCTTGTACTGGTTCTGGGGCTAAGTATACTGATTCTGGGGGTTATCTGGAAGAGTATCAGGGCTTACCAAATAATAAGACGAAAAAATGTAGTTTTATTCTATTTGATTTTATACCTTTGTACCCTTGAAATTTTGCCCCTTTTAATAGGGTATAAAGTTATTATTTCATTGATATAGAGTTATTAACAAAGAAGCCGTGCTCTTATGAAGATAAAGAGAATTCTTGTTTCTCAACCCAAGCCGGATTCGGATAAGTCCCCTTATTTCGAATTAGCTGAAAAAAATAATGTAAAAATCGATTTTCGTGCTTTCAGTCATGTAGAGGGTGTTCCTTGCAAGGATTTCCGAAAACAAAGGATCGACATTCTGAATCACTCCGGGGTGATCTTCAACAGCAAAACTGCCATAGATCACTTTTTCCGCATGTGCGGAGAGTTAAGGATCATTGTTCCGGATCTTATGAAATATTTTTGTATTTCTGAATCAGTGGCTTTTTATCTGCAGAAGTACATCATATACCGGAAAAGGAAAATTTTCTTCGGCGCCGGCACGATTAATGACCTGGTGGAGATTGTGAGCAAACATGGGGACGAAAAATTCCTGCTTCCGTTTTCCGATCTACCCCATGAGGAATTGACCGAATTGCTCGACAGGCATCAGATCAGGTATGAAAGGGCTATTTTGTACCACAATGTATGTGCCGATCTAAAGGATTTCTCTGTCATAAATTATGATCTTCTCGTTTTTTTCAGTCCTTCCAGTATAAAATCGTTGCTGAAAAATTTCCCGGAGTTTGAACAGAACGAGATCCGCATCGGCTCGTTTGGAGCGGCCACGGCAAAGGCTGTTATGGATGCCGGACTGCGTCTTGACCTCCAGGCGCCGCGCCCAGAGGCCCCTTCCATGATTATGGCGCTGGATATGTTCATCAAGGAACAAAACAAAAACTGCAAAAAATAGCTTTTTTACGGGCTCATAAATTGTTTGATTTTCTGCATATTACCTTAAACTGGTGATCTATATCACCTGTACCGGATAAGAATGCTTCGTAACCACGCACATTGTGTTACGTATAAGATCATACAAATCAATTTTTCATGAAGCCGTTAGCCTCAGTCAAACCCCCTAAAATATGCAGGCGTTGCAATAGGAATACTTCTGAAGATATGATCTGTGCCAGCTGCAAGAATGAGTTGATTGCCCTGTATGACAATAAGCTCAGCTGGCGTACAGCCTATGAGGTAGAAAAAGTCAGTCGCAGGGCCCTCCTTTACACAAGGGATTCTTCAGACGAAGATCTCTATTAACCTTTTTTAACGGAATTACATTGGCCGCCACAGGGAATCTCGTGGTTTTGGCTTAATTTTGCTGTGCAATCCGCAGATCAAATTTATCGAAATGAAAGAAAAGAAACCGAAAAGAAAAGTCCGGGCGATCATCGCGATCTCCCTGGTAGTAGTATTATCCTTTGGCTTTGTATCCCTGAGAGATAAAGAATTTGAAATCGTCAAAAGCCTGGAGATATTTTATTCTCTTTTTAACGAGCTCAACCGTTTTTATGTTGACGATACCAAACCGGATAAACTGATAAAATCCGCTATCGATGGCATGCTCACTTCCCTTGATCCCTATACTACCTATATTCCCGAGGAGGATATGGCCGATTTCAATTTTATGACAACCGGGGAATATGGCGGTATAGGCGCATTGATCCGTAAAGCAGGCAATTACGCCATGGTTTCGGAGCCGTATCTCGATTTTCCCGCCCAGCAGGCCGGTCTCCGTGCCGGGGATACCATCCTTACGATTGATGGCGTTTCCACCCTGGGAAAAGAAATAAGTTCCGTCAGCGAAATGCTGAAAGGCACTCCAAACACCAATCTGAAATTGCAGATCAAACGGATAGGAACCAATGGCATTCTTGAAAAATCACTGACAAGAAGAAAGATAACCATTCCCAATGTACCCTATTATGCTTTCGTGTCCGGCAAGATCGGATATATCCGGCTTACCAATTTCACAAAGGAAGCAGGGCTTGAAACGGGAGAGGCCTTAAAAGCGCTGAAGGCGCAGGGGGCAACTTCGGTAATTCTTGATTTGCGTGGAAATCCGGGCGGACTGCTCATGGAATCCGTCAATGTTTGCAATCTCTTTATTGGCAAGGGGAAAGAAATTGTAAGTACCCGGGGCAAGGTAAAACAATGGGATAATGTATATACGACCACTTCTTCTCCTGTTGATACCCTTATGCCTTTGGTGCTCCTCGTGAACCGGGGATCGGCGTCCGCCTCGGAAATTGTGGCCGGTGCCCTTCAGGACCTTGACCGTGCCCTGATCATCGGTCAGCGTACTTTTGGGAAGGGGCTTGTTCAGACAACCCGGCCCCTGAGCTATAATGCGCAGTTAAAGGTTACTACGGCCAAATATTATATTCCCAGCGGACGTTGCATCCAGGCAGTGGATTATACGCACCGGAATGCCGATGGCAGTGTGGGAATAGTCCCGGATTCACTCATCCGCGAATTTTCGACTCATAACGGCAGGAAGGTTTATGACGGGGGCGGAATATCCCCGGATGTACCCGTTGAACAGGAACAAATCGGCAACATTGCGGTCAGCCTTTATGCAAAAAACCTGTTCTTTGATTATGCCACGCTGTATTTTTTAAGCCATCCGCAGATTTCAAGCGTGGAATCGCTCAAAATCTCCGATGCTGACTACGGTAAGTTCCTGGATTACATAAAAGACAAAGATTACGATTATACCACCGAAAGTGATGACCAGCTGAAGGAATTGATCAAGACGGCCAAACAGGAAAAATACTATGACCTCGCCAGTCCCGAATTTGAAGCCCTGAAAGTTAAGCTGGCCCATGATAAGGAAAAGGACCTTCAAACATTCAGCAGTGAGATCAAATTACTGCTGTATGAAGAGATTGCCAGCCGGTATTATTACCAGAAGGGGCGGATACAGGCATCCCTGAGTGAGGATAAAGATCTTGACAAGGCGGTTGAGGTATTGCAGAATCCGAAAGAATACAGCACGCTGATCCATCAGTCACCGGTACATGTGATGGCTACGGCGAATTAACCGAAACAGGCAGGAGCCTGGAAGCATAGATCAGCTCAGGCAGAGCCTGAGCTGAACCGTGTGAGACATAGAAGCATAGATCAACTCAGGCAGAGCCTGAGCTGAACCGTGAACAAATCAGCTCAGGCAGAGCCTGAGCTGAACTCGTTTACAATAAGATCGTCATAAGCCGCCATCAGGTTTCTCATCCTTTCGTTCGCCGTTGAAAAGGGAATTTCATCCACCCGGTTTACAGGCAATATCTTCGGGGATGTCCCCGTCAGAAAAACAGCCTCCATCCGTGATAAAGTATTTATTGAAATGGGACTTTCAATAATCTTATAATTCAAATTCTTACACAATAAAAATACTTTTTCGCGGGTGATGCCTTTCAACACCTGGTCGCCCGGGGCGGTCATTATGCATTCGCGCGCAACAAAGAAGACATTTGACTTGCTTCCTTCCGTGATGCAATCCCTGTCATCTCTCAGGAGCGCCTCATAGATGTTGTTATTCGCAATAAATTCTGCCACCTGTTGTTTATAGGCATGATTATACTGTTTGATGTTGGGATTGGAACGGACAAAATTAAAAACTGCGGTGGGGACACCCTTGTCATAATCGTCGGGTGACGGATAGGCATGAGGAATGCAATAGGTATAAAGAACCGGCGAACCTCCTTCCTTCACCTGCAACACAAGCCGTATATTGCCGTTGATAATCCCGTTCTTTCGGATCAGCCCGCGGATCACGGCTGCAACATCCTGAATTATGAACTCATAGTCCAGCTCTGCCAGGGAAACTGATTTTTGCAAACGGAGCAGGTGATCCTTCAGAAAAAGGCAATGGCCGTTAATAACCCGCAGAACTTCATAATAGTTTTTCCCCGCATTAAAAGCTGTGACGGGCAATGAAGCTATTTCTCTGAACGTGGAACCTTCGGAATAATATGAACCCCGGTATTCAGCCATCTTAAAGGATTTATTGAGCAAGGAACACGTAAGTTATTGTTCCTACCTGTTTTGCAGGAGATTTTGCATCGGAATTGAATACGGCAGTCGTGGCAGAATGGTAGGCTTCCTCAAGAAGGCATTGATCATGTGTCGACCGGTTTTCAGCAATTGTAGCGGAGATCACCTTGCCCGACGCGTCAATGACGATATCAATGATCACGGTACCCCCACCCTGGCATTTGTACGTGGGAATATACAGATACCGGTGCCAGCGGTTTTCAAGAAAGTAGGAGACCGTGGTATTTTCCTTCCGGATCACATTGGGAACATATTGCCCGTTATCAGGCTTTGTGTTTTTTTCTGCTGTTTTGTCAATAGCGTTTTCATCCGGGGCAGGCGGCCGGGTGTCCGGCGTGTTCTCGTTTTTAAGGGAGCTGATCCCAAGCTCCTGCATTACTTCCTGCTCATATTTTGATGTGCTGATCTTATCTTCCAGTTTGCCGGAAACATTGGAGGCAATGCTATGAACTTCGCCGGGACTAAGTTTGGGCATCGTTTTTTCCATTTCATCCCCGGCTGCTTTTTCCGTCCTTTCGGTCTTATCTTCCAGGGGCTTAACCTCCGGATTAAATTCAATCATTACCTGGTCTTTGTGTTCCTCACGCGCCTCGCCCAGCTTAAACCACAGAAAAATAATCACCACAAGCAAATGAAGACTGATGGTAGCCAGGATACTGTTGACATTATTTGTAAAGAAGTTTCTCAAAAAACTGGAATTTCGAGCTACAAAAATAGAAAAGAATCCTATTGTAACATGGGAAAACAGTAATTTTGCCAATAAATAAACACGTTCATGAAATCAGGCACTGTTTGCCTCCTTCTATTCCTGTTGTTTGGTTATACACAAGGCACGGAAGCCCAATTTTTTGTTAATGGCGAATCCCCGGCATCCATCCGGTGGATGCAGATTAATACACCGCAATACCAGGTAGTGTATCCCATGGGTATACAAAAAGAAGCGGAGCTGCTGATCCGCAACCTCGAAAAAACAGCGGCTCTTACACGGGAACCCTATCACCTGCCGGCCAAAAAGGTTCCGATACTGCTCAACATGACTTCCGTGCGCTCCAATGGATTTGTTACATGGACCCCCCGGCGTATGGAACTGATTGTTACACCTCCCCAGGATTCTTATGCGCAGGACTGGATCGGGCAATTGTCGCTCCATGAATACCGGCATGTGGTGCAAATCAGCCAGCTTGACCAGGGCTTCCTCTGCGCCATGAAATATGTGACGGGTGAAATTGCCATGGGCGGAGGATCCGGCGTTATGCCCCAGTGGTATTACGAGGGGGATGCTGTTTTGAATGAAACCCGGCTGTCCGCATCCGGCAGAGGCAGGTCGGCGGGTTTTGAAATGCCCTTGCGCACCCTTCTGCTCAGTGAACGGAAACTTTATCCGTACAGCAAGACCAAACTCGGTTCTTACCGGGATTTTGTCCCGAATCCGTATCAGTACGGGTATGAAATGGTGAACTGGACAAACGAGCATTGGGGCCGGAATTACTGGCCCGATGCGATCGATTATTCCGCCCGGAATGCATTTCTGATCGCGCCTCTTTCCCTTTACATGATTATAAAACACAAGACAACCAAAGGCCATGTCTATAAGGATGCGATGGATTCTGTTAAAAGCTTGTATAATAAACAAGAAGAGTTAGTTAATTATAGTGATTATTCAAGAATTAACCACCGGTCAGGCCGGACCTATACGAATTACAGGTTTCCTCAATTGCTGGAAAACGGGCAGGTACTCGCCTTAAAATCAGGAATTGATCAGCGCGATTTTTTCGTGGTTATTGATTCCTCCGGCAGGGAAACAAAAATACGGACCACAGGGACAGTTTCCGGTTTAAGAACGGATGTGCGGGGCAACCTTCTCCTTTGGGATGAAATAACGTCCGATCCGCGTTGGCCCCTGCGCAGTTATTCCGAAATCAGAATTTTTGACCTCGCCCGGAATAAGCTCCACAATCTGACGAAGCACTCGCGCTATTTCTGTCCCGACTTTTCTCCGGACGGCAAGACAATCGCTGTGTCGGAAACAGATCTTCAGAATACGCATTCCCTGACCCTGATCTCGGCGAAGAATGGAAAATCCATCCGCCGGATCCCTTCTCCCGGGAACCGGGAGGTTGCTTTTCCGGAATGGACTTCGGACAGGACCATTGTGGTTATAACCATATCCGCCCGCGGAAAACAAATGGAAGAGGTGGATCTTTCAACCGGCAACTGGACCGTGTTGCTTCCTTATACGCGTTTTGACATATCGGACCCGGTGCATTACAAAAATTTCATCCTTTTCCGGAGCGCCTATAATACGATTGAAAACATTTATGCTTTTGACAGAGTGCGGCGAAAATTATACCAGGTTACCTCTGCCAGATACGGGGCCTGTTTTCCTTCCCTTTCCCCCGATTCTTCCTCCCTGTTGTTCAGCACTTATACAGACCGGGGCTTTGATGTAAACCGGATTTCATTGCTTCCTTCGTTATGGAAAGAAACGGCCTTTTCCACGGATCCGTATGGCATCTGGCCCGTATCAAAGGGTGCTGTTCCTCCGGACCTCCTGCCCGATACCCTGGGGGTACTTACACAACAAGCAGCTCCTTATCGCAAAGGGGCCCACCTTTTTCATGTGCATTCCTGGCTCCCTTTTTATGTTCCCCTGGGCGGGATGCCCCGGAATGACAATACCCTGCCTATAGAATTGGGATTTATGGTGTTCTCCCAGAATTTGTTAAGTACATTTATTTCAAGCATTGGTTATCACTATGCGGGAGGCTATCATTATATCACGCCCAAGATTACCTGGAGGGGATGGTATCCGGTTTTTGAAGTGTGGGGACAAATGGGCGGGCCAACGCAGTCCTTCGCTTTTCCGGAAGGGATGAAACCGGGCGGAAGACTGGCAACCTATTATAGTTATCACGTTAAAACTTCCGTACCTCTTTTTTTCGATCGCGGCGAATTTATTACTCAACTGTTACCCCAGCTTGAATACGAGCAGAATTCAACCCGATTTTTCATTCGTGGAACCGAACACAGCGGATTGCACTATCTGCATGCATATCTTTATGCCACACATTATCTCCGCATGTCAAAACGCGATCTTTTTCCACGGCTGGGGGCATATGTTTCTGCTTCCTATACAAATACCCCGGGAGATGGCGGACAATTGGGATCCCTTTTTTCTTTACTGGGTGGAATCTACCTGCCGGGAATTGGCACTCACCACCACCTGCTGCTGAAAAGCGGGTGGCAAAAGCAGGATCCGGGGCAGTATTACCTTTCCATTGGCAGGATTGATTTTCCCCGCGGTTATACCTCTGCCATCTCGGCCGAGATAAAAACCTTTTCGGCAGATTACGCGCTGCCGCTGGTTTATCCCGACTGGTCACTGGAGCCTGTCATTTATGTGAAAAGAATACGGGCGGATCTGTTTTACGACTGGAGCAATGGCAGGGATATTGTGGTAGGGAGGGACAAATTTTTTTCCGGCATATACCAGAGCGCAGGGACCGAACTAACGGTTGATTTTCATGCGGGCCGTATTATGTTCCCCTTTGCCGCAGGCATTCGGGCGGGGTACCTGTTCAGCAAAAAGGAGATGTTCACGGAATTCATTTTCCAGGTCCGGATGCAATAATCCGTACCAGTTTTTCAAGACAGGCGGTGATTTTTATTTCTACTTCCGGAAAGGAAATATCAATATTTTGGGTTGTATAAATCACCGCAAAGTGCAAACGGCCCGATCTGCTTTCAAGGCATTCAGCCAGCCCGGATTTATGCAGGCGATAGGCTTCCCGTACCAGCCTGCGCAGCCGGTTGCGGTCAACGGCATGCTTAACCTTCTTTTTTGGGATGGCAATAAGAACCCGGGCAAATGGTTCGTCATTCTTTTCAACCAACCGGTAGAATACCTTAAAGGGAAAAAGGGTGAAGGATTTTCCATCGTTGAATAACTGGTCGATATTCGTCTTTCCCGTCAGCCTTTCGTCTTTGGAAAATGTGAATAGCCCCTTCATTTCTTAAGTACGATCCGGAGGACGGATCCTTTATTTAATTCCGACTGGTGTACGAATATTTTACCATCGTGGTAAGCCTCCACGATTCTTTTGGCTAAAGAAAGGCCCAATCCCCAACCCTTCTGTTTTGTTGTAAATCCGGGCTTGAAAATGGTCTTAAACATCGATTTTGGGATCCCCTTGCCTGTGTCGCGGATATCGATATAAATTACCTGTGTAAAATCGGTCAGCGCTATTTCAATTTGCCCCTGTCCGTTCAAAGCGTCGATGGCATTCTTGCAGAGATTTTCAATAACCCACTCAAAAAGAGCCGCATTTAAGGGCACAATTACTTCATACGCAGGCAGATTCAGGTTAATTCGTATTTTTCCGGAGGATCTTGACCGGAGATAATTGACTGCCGTAAGAATGACAGTGATCACATTGTCCTTTACCAGAGCGGGTTTGGATCCTATTTTTGAAAAACGTTCCGTGATTTTTTCAAGCCTGTTCACATCTTTCTCCAGTTCCGTCAGCATCTCTTCATCTCCCTTGCGGATCTTCATCATCTCAACCCAGGCCATCAGCGATGATATGGGAGTGCCTAACTGGTGCGCAGTTTCCTTTGACAGGCCCACCCATACCTGGTTTTGTTCAAATTTCATGGAGGTATTGAAGGCAAAATACGCGACAAGGATGAACATAAAAATTATACCGAACTGGATATAAGGATAATAGGCCAGCTGGGTAAGAATAATGGACTGGTTATAATACAGGTATTGTTTTTCAAACGGGGACAGGGATATGATAATCGGACCGGAATTGGCCTTCATCTGCTGCAATTTTCGCAGAAGATAGCCCGGATCTTTTTGCTTTGCCGAATCAAGGTTTCTTGTAAAGAGAATGTTATTCAGGCTGTCCGCCACAATAACCGGTACAGTCTCATTGTCGGCAATTACCCCGGTATAAAAATTAAGGTTTGGATCATTTGCTTCGGCATTGATGATCTGCTTCCAGGCTTCCGCAAGCATTTCGGCCTTTTTGCGCTCTTCGCGCGACATTTTCCGTACAAGCTGGTTGGTATACCGCAGGGAGATCAAGCCGATAAAAACAGCTATAATGAACAGCAGCAATTTCCAACGCTGTTTCTGTTTGTAAATATTCAAATTCAAAGGCAGGGTCTAATTAATATCGTTATTATCAGGTTTACTATCTTCGTCCCATTCGATTTTGAAATCTTCCTCTTTATTTTCCGGTTGATCGGCTTTCTTTACCGAGGCAGGGATGGCTGGTTCTTTCCGCGTTTCCTCCCATTCAATCCTGAAATTTCCTGCATCGGGCAGATCGTTTTTTTGATCCGGTGTTTTTTCTGTATTGTGTTTGGATAGCGAAAAAGCTCTTTTATGGTCGAATTTAACATAAAAATTGTCAGGAGTACCTGCAATGATCAGCGGAATTGTGGTCTCTGATTTCGGGTCGTCTTCTACAAAGAATTCATTCATCTCCCTCTTTTTCTTCCTTGCTTTATTGAACAGCACTTCGGAAAGAAGCACGTTGATCCGGTATTCAAACAAATTGTCAAATGTTTGCTGTCCGGCTGCACTGATATTAAAGGCAGAGGAATGAATGTCCATCAGCGGTATGGTGACCGTTCTGTCTTTAATATGGATGTCATTCCTCAGCGTTTTAAATTGAACGACGCGAAGTTCGTCTACGCTGATATATTTTGAAAGTTTCATCATGGGTTCGAACTGCACCAGTTCACCGTCAATAACTTCAAGTTTGCCATTGGCTACAAGTGATTTGGGTAAAAACCGGAGCGTAGAATCCCATTGGGCGTAAAAGCCGATCGTACCATTCAGTTTGCCTTTTATGTTCTTGTCGACAATAAAATTCTGCGCAAAATTATTAAATGCTGTGAATAACTCCTGAATATTAATCTGTTTTGAAACAGAATTACAGGTTATGGACACGAGGTGCTTCCCATTCTGCGATATCAGCCCATTGCCGGTGATAGTGCCGTCACCGAATTTCAGGGAGAAATCCGGCACGTACATGGAATCTCCCACGAGCGAGAATTTAAGAGAGAGGTCGGTTGCACGGAACTTTGCGGCCTCGAAATCATCCGTATGGATCCTTGCATTCATATGCATCCGCTGGGGAAAAAGGGAAACATACTTCTTTTTATTGGCCGGTCGCGACGATCCGTCGTCGGCATCCTTTTGCAATAAATAATTAATGGAAAAATGACTAGCTCTTACGGTAAGGTCGGATACAAGCACTCCTTTATTAAGGAGGTACCCGGTCAGGTTCTGTAATGTACCACTTAGCACCAGCCTGTTTCCATTCAGGGTTACCGCCATACTGTCAAAACGGACGGAATTGCTCAGTATAGCGTTTCCGGTAACATTGCGGACCGTGGTGGAGGAGTTTTTAAAACGGATGCCGGCATCCTGAAAGGAAAAGGTACCGTCTTTCAGGTAATCAAGCGCATGAGCGGCAGAATCGGTCCGTAAAAGGCTCAGTTTGCCCTGTGCATTGAAATCGGCACGAACCGTACCTCCAAGATATTCGATTGTATCGCTGTTGATGAATTGTTTCAGGGCTTCCAGGTCGAGATCAGCATGTATCTTAGCCCTGAAAAGCAAGTCATGGAGGTTATGGATATCCAGGCTTCCTCTTACACTTCCGTTTCCCATTTTTGCCGTAAATTGCCGGAGGCTGAGGGCAAAATTCCCTGCATTTGTACCGGAAACCTTTCCGTCAATATTGATTCCCTTTATATTGATCCTGGTTTTGACATTGCGTGCAGAGCAGTCAAGGAGGGTAAAATCAGACCGGATTTCCAGATGGTCGGGATCTGAAACCGCGCCTTTCACGGTGGCCGAAAGTTTTCCGCGGCCAGTGAAGCGATACTGGCGGATCAGGCTGTCGTTTTGCAGGGGCAACATGGAGATGAGTTCATCCAGGCCAAATTTGGGAACGGTGAAGGCAAGATCTGCCTTATTCTCCCTGCCGCCCATATAATCCCCTTTAACGGTGATATCTGCCTTGTTCAGTCTGACCAGTCCTTCGCGGATTCTGAAACGATCGTTGGCGTAAGTCATTTTAAGCTGAACGATCAGGGAGGCCTTGTTCATCCAGCGGGTATCACGGACCAGCAGACCGGTACCGGAAAAATTCCCGTGGGCTTCACCCGATAATATTTCATGTGAATAAGTGCCTTTGAAGCTTGTCGTATGGGAAAAAGTCTGCAGGTTGATCCTGTGCGGGAGGTCAATCCATCTTACAACCATATCCGTGGCAACAATTCCCTGCAGATTGACCGAATAATTCTCTGTCCCGCCCGTTTTATCGCTTTTCCATATTTTCAGATTATTTCTGCCCTTCTTGTCGTACAGGAAGTTCACAAAGCCATCGGTGATTTGAATTTTCTTCAGAACATAGTCCTTGTGAAAAAGCTTCAGCAGATCAAACCGGAAAGATACTTTTCTGGCTTTCAACAGGGTGTCGGCGTATGACTTGTGAAAATCGGCGGGGGAGAAGTTTTCACCCGAAAGCATGACCACCTGGCTGATGTCAACCGTGGCACTTGGAAACCCTTTTAACACGCTGAACCGGATATCATGCATGGAAATTTCCGTCAGCAGATGTTCATCCATGTATTTTTTCATATACCGGATAACGGCTTTTTCATAAAACAGGGAGATAACGGCTGATGTTACAACTATCAGAAAGATAGTGGATAACAAAGCGATGATTAAAATACGTACCGGTTTTGTTAAAATAAGCCTCATATACTGCTACACATGCCTAAAGCAAAAGTAATTTGATTCGTTGAATAATAATGGATCAGGGGTACAATATCCGCTTTCAGTTTCCAAAGGAGGGAGCAGAGACGCGGGTTTTCGACCGTGTGAGCCACCGGTGGACAATGGCCAGGAGTTTATTGATATCAATGGGTTTGGATACATAGTCATCGAATCCCGCTTGTTTCATTTTCTCCCTGTCATCCGACATAGCAAACGCGGTTTGGGCTATCACTGGTATGTCCCGGTTCATTGAACGGATTACGCGTGTAGCTTCAAAACCATCCATTTCCGGCAGTTGTATATCCATAATGACAAGGTCGATATTTTTTATTTTTTTGAACTGACTGACGGCTTCCAGCCCGTCGGCTGCATGATACAAATCCGCCCCTGTATGCTGAAAAAGTTCTTTGAGAAAGGCATAGCTTACGGGGTCATCTTCCACAACCAGGATGCCGGCGCCTGTCCAGTCATAGTTTGTTGCATTCTCCTGTGCCGCATTGTCCTCCCTGCCGGGAAGCTTTGTTATTTTCAGATAGGGCAGGGTAAATGAAAAGGTAGTTCCCGAACCCTGGACGGAATCAACCCACATCTCGCCCCCCATCAGCTGAACCAGGTTCCTTGAAATAGCAAGGCCCAGGCCCGTGCCCACAATATTTTTTTCTTCCGAACGGCGGGTCCGCCGGAAACGTTCAAAGATCACATCCAGCTCAGTTCTTGACAGGCCGACGCCTGTATCTTTTACATAGAATTCCAGGTTGCGTTCATCGCGCACCGAAAATCCAAATTCCACCGAGCCTTTTTCAGTGAACTTAATGGCGTTCGTGATGAGGTTGATGAGGATCTGCCGCAGCCGGAAGGGGTCTGTCTTCATGAAAAGTTCCTGCCGGCCCGGTTCAGGGATGAAGGCCAGGTCAAGGTCCGGCTTGTTGAACTTTTTCTTTACTTCCTGCGACATTGTCAGCAATTCCGCGCCCATGGAATAGAGTTCGCATTCTTTCTTCGTAATTTTCAGTTCGCCGGCTTCAATTTTTGCAATATCAATAATATCATCCACCAGGTTAAGGAGTATTTCGCTGCTGGTGCGGATATAATGCACAAAATCCTTCTTCTGGATATCGGGGATATGTTCTGAAGCCAGCAGATTCGAAAAACCGATGATTGAATTCATCGGCGTTCGGATCTCATGCGACATGTTTGCCAGGAAGGAGGATTTCAATTCATCGGAGGTACGCGCTTTGCTCGTTTCCTGCTGCAGCGATCGGATATAATTGACCTTGTCGGTAATATCGATGATAATGCCGCGCCGGCCCTCCATTTTGCCTTCTTTCACAATGTTGTCGGAATATACCGATACGGGGAAACGCTGTCCGTCTTTGCGGATGGCCAGGAAGGTTGAATTTTCGATTTTCCCCCGGTCGAGTAAGTTTTCCTGCTCCGATTCAGGGATCAGCGTTTCCAGCAGGTTAAGGCCTTCGTGCAGGTCACTGTTTGCATACCCAAAAGCCTTGTACCAGGCTTTGTTGGCGTAGGTGTAGTTGCCCATGGCATTGGTTTCAAACACGCTCTGGGGAAGCATGTCGGCCAGTTCCTGGTATCGCTGCTGTGTATCCTCGGCGCTCTGTATGGCGGTATCCCTTTGTTTTTCCCACACTTTCAGCATGGAAAACAGGTTTCTGAATTCGCGGTAGATCTGCTTTATTTCACGGGCTGAATTGTGCAGGTCGATGGAATGGGTCTGATCAGGCCGGGTGTTCGACAAAACGGAAATGTAGTTTGTAAGGGCTTCCAGGTGGGAAACAATGTGCCTTGAAGCGGCATAACTGAAAAACACCGAAAGGATCAGGATCAGGAGGAGAGACAATCCATAGAAAAGGGACAGCCTTTTCAGCATGGCTTCCTGATGGGTAACCGATTTCGCCGTGATCTGGGCAAAGATGTTTTCGATATCGGCACTCTGCTTATTTAATTGCGCTTTCAGCGCGATGTTCTTTCGTATGCCGGTCTGCCTGTCCAGGTCCACCAGCCTCAAAAAGGCTTCTTCATAATTATCCACCAGCTCCGATGTACGGCTGTCGTTTTTCAGGACTGATTTCAAATTGCGCGCAATACGGCTGAATTGCGCTACGGTTGCTGTATCGTGATTGAAGAAATAATCATTCTCAATCTTCCGTAGCCTGAAAACATCCATGTTGCTTAATCCGGGGGCGGATTCGAGCAGTGATCCGTAATTGTACAGTTCCCCCTCCAGTCCGAAATTCCGGTATCCGCGTTTATACACAAGGTACACAAGACTGTCGAGAAGTATGTTGTAATGTTTAAGATTGACTTCAAGTCCGGAAAGATTGTTGCTGATGCCAAAATCACGGACAAGTCCTGAATTTTTCGTTATACCCAGATCGGCAAGTATTGCGGCCGACTTGTTGATATGATAGGTGAGATAGGAATTGTTGCCTTTGACAAAGAAATCCGTGTTGGAGGGTTCGGTTGTCAGAAAATCATTGACCGCTTTTGTGTCCTTCAGAAAGTCAATGTGCAACGAGCCAATTTGTTGCGTAACCAGACCGATGCTTTTTTCCCGGGATTGATAGATCAGGTTTGCCGGGAGGATCAGCGCTGCCGTAAGTAGCACAAACGCCAGAAACCAGGCCAGTAACCTGTATCGCAGTGATTTAAGCATGCACGGCTTGGTTTTTCATAAAATAACCAAAGTAGTTATAATTCCTGTATGCGATTCCCAATTTGGCAAAAAGTTATTGACATTTTATCCCTCGGAATGCATCAGAAAGGGAAAGGATTCCCGAAAGGGAGGTGGGGGGATGAATCAGAAACCCTTTATCCTGAAATTTTCCTCGTTCCGGGTAATGGTTTCAAGCGTACCGGACCAGGTATCCGGGTGAAAACGAAGAAGCTTGCCATTGAGGGAGGATGGTTTTCCAAGAATAACTTTCAGTGCTTCAGAGGCCATAAGCGTGCCGATAATCTGGTACAGGATACCCAGGGCCGGAATGCCTTCGTCTTTTGAAGGCGCCTTTTTCCTGGGCCGCTGTGGATACAGGCACCGGAAGGAAGGGCCCCCGGGAAGGTTAAAAACAGAGACAAAGCCGGCATTGTGGCTCACGGAACCGTAAACGCAAGGCTTTCCCGACAGGATGGCTGCGTCGTTGATCATATAGTGGGCGGGGAAGTTATCTGTGGCATCCACCAGCAGATCATAGGGCGCTACAATATCCAGGATATTGGTTTCCATCAGGCAGATATTATGCAATGTGAAAACACTGGAACAGCCGGATTCCGCAAGCCTCTGGGCGGAGATTATCGCCCGTTGCTTGCCCAGGTCTCTTTCACCATATAAATGCTGGCGGGGCAGAATATCCTCCTCTACAAGCATGTTGTCGGTGATCCCGATGGTTCCGGTTCCCGCTGCCACCAGGCTCTGCAATACAGCGGTTCCTTTTCCGCCTGCCCCGATCACCAGGATACGGGCCTCTTTTATTTTTTCCTGGCCGGCAAGACCTACATCAGGCAATTGAATTTGCCCGGCCATAATGCGAAGTTCCTTATCAGATAAAATTTCTGATTTCATAAATGAAATTTCCGTAAAGTTAAAAAAAAAGGCAGAGACGCAATACATTGCATCTCTACCAAATACGGAAACAGTTTATTTAGTGTATAGGCTGTCAGAATGTGAGCGCAAGACCGACATTAAACGGATGAAGTTCGGGACCTTTTTCACGCACGAACATGGGTGTAAAATAATAATCGCTGTATATGGCGATGCATCCGTATCCCAGTCGTGCCGACAATCCATACCGGAACGGGTTGATATTGAAATCATCTTTGTCCTTGCTCTTGTCTTTTCCATTGTTGTCAAAAACAACCTTGGTATGCGAGCCCAGTTTAAATCCCCCGATGATTCCCGCCGATACAAACACGCGTTTTCCCCTGTTGGTTTTGGGGAACTGGCCTTCCAGCATAACCGGGATCCGCAGGAAGGTTGTGGTAAGTTTGCTTTTTGAAAGATTCTGTCCGTCCAGAGGTATCCCGAACACCTGGTCATCGATTTCGGCAATAGTATTGTTGTTGTCAAAGAAATAGTTGTTGAATTCAATTCCCAAACCGGTAAATACCCCGAAATACGAAGTTCCGAATCCAAGGCTGAACTGGGCAAAATTGAGGTTTACCGCGGTTGACCGGCTGGTATTCAGGTCCATGAAAGAAGCATCCCCTTCCCTCGACAGGGTAAGATCTTCATCGAGAAAATTGTTTATCCCGAATTCAATGCCGGTCCAGTGACCGCGGAATTTTGCATAACCCCTGTGATCATAGTCTTTAACCCGCCCGATGTGAATGTCTGCCTTGTTGTTGTTCTCAACAATGCTGATTTCCTTGTTTCCAACACGGATACGGGTCGAATCGGGATGATCATAAACCTCCAGCATTTTGTTTTTGCCAATTTTTACATAGGTGGAATCTCCGTCATCAACCACTTTGAACATTTCTTTATCTCCAAGATTTACTTTTACCTCGTCGCCGTTATCATAAACAGTAACCGGAGAGTAAGTCTGTCCTTCCTGCCTGGTTTGGTTTTCATTGGTATCGCGGGATCCTTCCACCCCCATGATCGCTTTCAGTGAGTCGAGTTCCTGTGCCGGAACAGTTGCCCATAAGAGGCTCAGTAAAATGAATGTACATGTGCTTTTCATACGTTTTGTAATTTGATATTTCATTTGCTTTGTTTGGGTGGGACGTATGAAAGGAGGGGAATGTTACACCCCTATTTTACTTTGTTCCCCGAAATGTATTTATCCTCCGATTCCAGGCTCAGGCTTGAAAATTTCCCATTTTCATCGGTGGTCCGTACCAGGGATAAGCGGTTTTCGGTCAGATAGTTAAATCCGCTGACTGCCGTTTCGGCGGCCTTCCATAAATTCAGTTTTTTTACGACCGCACCCAGCATGCGGATCGGGGTTTTTTCCGAAACCAGGGCCGTCTCTTCCGGTTCGGGGAATACCAACGGTGTTTCAGCCGGATGGACGATCCTTGGAATTCCGGGCAATGTTGCATGGGAAGTTAAACTTTTGCTATCGATCGGTTCGATTAAGGCCAGCGGGGGATAAACGGATTTATTTCCGGGTGCAGTTACACTTTCCGGTCCCGATTCCGGTTCTTTCTTTTGCTGACTCTTGGCAGGCATCCGGACAGCCCGATTTTCTTTTTCCCTGACAGCCGGGATCCTGATTTCGAATACAGGATTTTCTGTTAAAACGGGCTCCGCGGGTTTGCGTGGGACAAGCAGCAGCAGGAGCGAAATGGATGCGGCGATTGCCATGGCATAGTAGAGAAAACGAACGGGAACAAGCGGCGTTTCGCGTTTTTTAAGCCCTTTCTTATCCGGATAAACAAGCATAGGATCCGGCTGGAGGGAAAGTTTTCCATAAACGTCAAAATCACCCTGCTTTTCAGGATGCAGGGAAAGGTACTCCGCCAGCCTGGAAATGTCCTTTTTTTCAAGCAGGCCTTCACCGGCAGCGATGCAGAATTCATCGAAATTATGCTCATCGATCAGCGGCACATCCTTAAACTCTTTTTTGAGGGAAAGCTTTGGTTCAAATAAGGGGCCTGTTTTAAGGCACAGGTGTCCGTCATACTCGGGAATCCACTTTTCGTATTCCGGGTTTTCCGAAAGAAAAGCCAGGAGCTCTGCGGTCAGCAGCGTATCCAGGTTACCTTCGAGATAATCAAGCAAAAAAGCTTCTATGTTCCCCTTATGAATCGTCATCTTCTTTCAGATAATTGCTTCGATGCTACCCAGGAAATTCTTCAAAAACAGCCTTCCCCTGAAGATATAAACCTTCACCTGTGACTCCGACAAACCGGTGATGGAAGCAATATCTTCATAGGAATATCCTTCATAATCGCGAAGGAGAATCACCGATCGCTGATCTGCCGGAAGCCGGGATACTGCTTCTTCCAGCACTTCCGACAAACCCGTATAGGACTGGTCCGTGATCTGCCTGTCGTGATGACGGGTATCAAAATCCTCATTCCGGCTTTCTTTTCTGATCATGTCGATCATGGTATGGTACGCGGTGGTGAACAGATACGATCTTGCTTTGTCGGGAGATACCTCGCCAACCCGTACCCATAATTTTTCAAAGGTATCCTGCACCACGTCCTTTGCCTTGTCGTGGTTTTTTATGTTTTTGAGGATGAAACGGTAAATCCCGTCAGAGAAGTCATCCACACTTCGGTTATAATCGGCAACAGTCATTCAGAATATCCGGATTCGGGGGTAGGACGGTTGACTCAGGGTAAAGTTACAGCTAAAAGGGAAAAAATTATAAATCCCGGTAGGGATTATATATTGTAGAAACAGGGTAACTCGTATATCTCCCCGCTGGCGGGGGCAGGGGGTGGACTTTGAGCCATTCGTTTTCTACCGGTAGTAAATCCCTACGGAATTTTTTTATACAACGTGACTCGGACCTGTAAATACGTATATTCCTTTTCAACGAGCCACCTTGTTTTCAGCTCATCGATTTCTTCGTCTGTAAATGCATTGCAGATATTGGAATAGAAAACATAGCTGTCCTTTGAGAGATCCGCCCAGGGGAATGCCCGTGGATCGCCATTCAGTTCAATGATATCGAACTTGTCCGTATTGGGTGTGCGTGAACCTGTTTCATTCACCGGAATATGGTGCCGGTCGATATACTCCCTCATTTCATGGCGGAGGTGATGGTATGGCAGGTGAGCAAGTGAGGAATCCCAGCCCTTGGCAATCTTATCGGGATAAACCCAGAAATTGCCGCTTATAAATCCGGCAACAAGCAACACCGCCAGCCACTTTCTTTGTTTGACTACCCTTGAAGGGTGGTACCCTCGAAGGGCCTGGCCGGGGGTGGCAAAAAGCAGCCAGGCCACCAGGAGGGAGAGAAAGTAATAAACCGGGATCAGGTAGCGGTGCCCGCTGAGCATTTTATAGATCAGCATGGGAGGCAGCGTGAGCACCATCGAGGTGGCAAGCAGGAAAAGGAGATCGCGGAACGGGCCGTTCACCGGAATTTTTTTCTTAATCCGGGGAAGGACCAGGAAGAACAGGAGGATCCAAACGAACACATGTCCGAAATCCAGCAGCCGCCAGGTAACGATGGCGCAATTTTTCAGGAAGCCGGTTCCATCCACCAGCTCATAGCATCCTGCCCAGGGAGAACCCGGGTGGTATGCAATCCAGCCCTTGGCCCGGTAATGGAAAAGCATCCAGCCGGCAAACGCGACAAGTGCCGGAATATAGGGGATAAATACCCGCAGAAAGGTGATTTTCTTACTCCACCGGGCATTGCGGTATAGATCGAACAGCCCGATGGTGGCCCCCACCATCACGCCCCGCATATGCGAAAACAGCAGTCCGGCAATTGCAAGCGCCAGCATCGGCTTCCGGTTCAGCAACACGGAATTGAGGGCCAGCAGCATAAAAAACAACATGACAAGGTCGGTGGAATAAACCACGGTCTGTGCCAGGAAGGTTGGGTCCGCCACAAGGATCAGCATAGCCAGGGGAATCCTGTTTTCAGGAATGTACTGACGCAGGAGCCGGTATGATTGCCAGACGATTCCAAGGGTAAAAGGAAGCATGAGAAGGTGCATTGCCGGCAGGCTGATCCCGAAAATCTTCCAGGTACCCGCCAGCAGCCATGCCAGGGCAGGTGGATACCCGGCATCGAGGGAGTCGGGGAGCAGGGGACTGAAATGATGAAGGGGCAGCCAGTGCGCCAGTCGGGAGAAATAAATATCCTTATCCCAGAAAAAGGGAAGGTTCAGGGTAACAAGGGCGAAAAGGATAAAAAATACGTAAAAAGGCAACAGCTGTGACCATACCCTCCTGTTGCCGCCAGCCCCAGGAAAAGGAGGTATATTCATACGTTTCAGGCTTTAAGCGCCTCAGCTCCACTGACAATTTCAAGGATCTCCTTGGTGATGGAAGCCTGCCGTGCTTTATTGTAATTGAGCTCCAGCTCCCGGATAAGATCTGTGGCATTGTCCGTGGCCTTATGCATGGCCGTCATGCGGGCTCCGTGTTCCGAAGCGCTGGATTCAAGGAGCGACCTGAAAAACTGAACCCTCAGGGCATACGGAATCATTTCGGAATAAATATCCTCGTTCGAAGGTTCAAAGATGTAATCAAAACGCGCTTCAAACTTGTCGCCTGTTTCCTGCGGGGGAAGAACAGGGAGGAATAATTCTTCGGTAACTTCCTGGACGGCCGCGTTGCGGAACTGGTTGTAAATAATTTTTACAAGACTGTATTTTCCCCTGACAAAATCTTCCATCACGGGATTGATGATTTCCACCGTATTGTCGAATTTTAACCTGTCGAACAGGTGGTGATAGGTGGCAGTGACTTTCAGATTCTTCGCTTTCAGGATATCGGCCCCTTTTTTTCCGATGGCAATAATATCCAGTTTCCCTGCCGTATAGGCTTCGCGATAGGGTCCGGTCACTGAAAGGATGGCTCTTTTGCAGACATTGGAATTGAAAGCTCCGCAGAGGCCCCTGTTGGACGTGACCACAATCAGCAGCACGCGACCGGTGTCGGAAGTTTTGCTGTACGGATTTTCAGTTGTGTCTTCCATATTGGCACTGACATCCTGGAGTATCTGATGCAACCGCACATAGAAAGGCCTGAGCTGGAGAATGGATTCCTGCGCCCTGCGCAATTTGGCAGCAGAAACCATTTTCATGGCACTTGTAATTTGCCGGGTAGACTTCATCGAGCTCAGTCGAACTCGTATTTCTTTCAGGTTGGCCATAATCAGTTACACAAATAGCAATGTCCGGTTTTCAATTTATTACTTATAGCGCTCTGCCACTTCTTTGGCAATGGCTGTAAGCTGCGCTTCAATCTCATCCGTGAGTTTTCCCTCTTTCAGGGTTGTCAGGATATTTTTATGTTTCAGTTCCAGGAAATTCAGGAAATCCTCTTCAAATGCCTTGATCTTGTCGATGGGGACCTCCATCAGCAATCCACGGGTTCCGCAATAGATGATTGCAATCTGTTTTTCAACAGTCTGCGGACTGTGAAGGGGCTGCTTAAGGATCTCCACGTTTTTGGACCCCTTATCCAGAACAGCCATAGTGGTTGCATCCAGGTCAGATCCGAATTTTGAAAAAGCTTCAAGTTCACGGAACTGGGCCTGGTCGAGTTTTAAAGTACCGGCCACCTTTTTCATTGATTTGATCTGGGCGGATCCGCCGACGCGGGATACAGAGATACCCACGTTGATGGCGGGCCTTACGCCCGAGTTGAACAGGTTGGTTTCAAGAAATATCTGGCCATCCGTAATGGAGATCACATTCGTGGGGATATAGGCTGATACGTCGCCGGCCTGCGTTTCGATAATGGGAAGCGCGGTAAGGGAACCCCCGCCTTTTACGATGGGTTTGAGCACCTCGGGCAGGTCATTCATCTGGGCGGCAATTTCATCGTTGTTGATGATTTTGGCGGCCCGTTCCAGCAGTCGTGAGTGAAGATAGAAAACATCGCCCGGATAGGCTTCACGTCCCGGGGGACGGCGAAGCAGGAGGGAGACCTCACGATAGGACACGGCCTGTTTCGAAAGGTCATCATAAATAATGAGGGCTGAACGGCCCGTATCCCTGAAATATTCCCCGATGGCGCAACCGGCAAAAGGAGCGTAGAACTGCAGGGCAGCCGGATCCGATGCGGTGGCGCAAAGAATGGTCGTATACGGCAGGGCGCCAAATTCTTCCAGCGTTTTTGCGATATTGGCCACGGTGGAACCTTTCTGTCCGATGGCTACATAAATACAGTAAACAGGTTCCCCCTTGTCAAAAAATTCTTTCTGATTGATGATCGTATCTACGGCAATCGATGTTTTTCCAGTCTGCCGGTCGCCAATGATCAGCTCGCGCTGTCCCCTTCCAATGGGGATCATGGCATCGATGGCCTTGATACCTGTTTGCAGGGGCTCATTCACAGGACGCCGGAATATTACGCCCGGGGCCTTTCTTTCAAAAGGCATTTCAAAGGTTTTCCCCGTGATGGGACCCTTGCCGTCGATAGGTTCACCCAGCGTATTGATAACCCTTCCGAGCATTCCTTCGCTGACAAGGATTGAAGCGATCCTGCCGGTGCGTTTAACTGTATCGCCTTCCTTGATCTTGTCCGTGTCTCCCAGCAAAACAGCGCCGATGTTATCTTCTTCCAGGTTCATCACAATTCCGCGAACACCGCTGTCAAATTCGATCAGTTCATTGGAACATACATTCGACATGCCATATACCCTGGCTATGCCATCCCCTACCTGTAATACGCTACCGATTTCATCAAGCTGGGCCTTTGTATCGATTTCTCGTAATTGCTGTTTTAAAACTTTGGAAACTTCTGATGGTTTAAGCGCCGACATTGTATAGTTATTTTAATTGTGATCAATATTATGAATTAATCAATTCATTCTTAATTTTCTCCAGTTTGCTCGACAGGCTGGCATCCATCTGCTGGTCACCGACACGGAGAATAAATCCCCCGATGATCGTTCCGTCAATGGTTTCATGCAGGTCCACCTTGCTGTCGAATTTCTTTGTAATGAGGCGGATGATGGACTCCCTGAGTTTTTCATCAAGCGGGGAGGCCGTTACAAGCTCAGCATCGCGGATGCCCTGCTCTGCCTTTATCAGGTCGAGAAAATACCGGCAAATGCCGGGGAGGTATTCTTCCCGCCTGCTTTCAAGAACAAGGTGCAGAAAGGTAACGGTAAGCGGACTGAAGGAATCGCCAAAGGACAGGTCAAACAACCGGATCTTTTCGCTGGCCTTCATCACCGGACTGTGAATCACTTCCTGCAATTCGGGGATCTCCCGGATGCATTGGGATAATAATTCGATGTCCTTTTTCTGGATATCGAGGGAATTGTCCTCTTTTACAAGACCGAACAGGGCCTTTGCATAGCGGACGGTTATTTTGCTTTCATTCATCGGTTCAGCAGGTAGGATCAGTTAAATTTAACCTCGTTCAGCGATTTTTCAATCAGTGCCTGTTGCCTGGCCGGATCTGAAAGTTCCTGTAAAAGCAATTTTTCAGAGATGGCCACAGAAAGTTCGGTAACCTGTTTCCTGATTTCAAACAGGGCGGCATTCCGCTCGTTTTTGATCGCCTCGCGGGCTTCGTCAATCAGTTTATGGCCTTCTTTTTTTGCCTGCTCACGGGCATCAGCCATGAGTGATTCCTTGAACTGCCGTGCTTCCTGGATGATCTTGTCACGTTCAACCCGGGCTTCAGCCATTAATTTTTCACTTTCGGAATGCAATTCTGATACCTGATTTCTGGCAGTTTCAGCAGCCTTCAAAGCCAGTGCAATGGAGCTGTCACGCTCCTTAAGCCCTTTTAATACAGGTTTCCATGCAAACTTCGCCATAATGAAAACGGCGATGGAAAAGATCAAAATGGTCCAAAAGATTGTTCCGACTTCGGGAATAAGCAGATCCATATGTTTATTTTATTTAATTCGGTTAAAATCCGGAACCACACCAATCGTGTGGTTCCGGGTAAAAATTATGCCAGTACGGCCAGCAAACAGACGATTACTGCAAATAGCGAAACGGATTCCACGAGCGCTGCAATAATGATCATATTGGCACGAATGTCACCTGCTGCTTCAGGCTGGCGGGCAATCGCTTCCATTGCACTGCCCCCGATACGACCAATTCCGATACCTGCACCCAGTGCAGCGATACCGGCACCAATCGCACCTCCCAGTTTAGCAACACCGGCTACGGTAGCAGCTTGTAAAATAATTGATAACATAGTAGATATATTTAATTAAACAACAAACTCATGCATGCTCCTTCTTCTCCTCGTGATGATGGTCTTCCTCAATGGCAATGCCAATGTAGATCGCGGAGAGGAAAGTAAAAATGAATGCCTGGATAAATGCCACAAGCAATTCAAGAAAAGTGATAAATACGTTGAAGGCTATGGAAATCAAGGATACTCCATAAGCCAGTCCTGCCGACATCTGGGCAAAGATATAGATGAGCGTGATAAAGCCCATCACCACAATATGGCCGGCGGTAATATTGGCAAAAAGCCGGATCATCAGTACCAGCGGCTTGGTGAATACACCCAGTACCTCCACAAGCGGCATAATGGGAATCGGCAATTTAAGCCAGGCCGGCACACCGGGGGTGTTGAACGTGTGTCTCCAGTAATTCCGGTTGGCGCTAACATTCGTTATTATAAACGTAAAAACAGCCAGAACCATGGTGACCGCAATATTCCCGCCCAGGTTCGCACCCATGGGCGGAATCGGAACCAGCCCCAGCATGTTGTTAATCCAGATAAAGAAAAACAGGGTCAGCAGATAGGGCGTAAATTGTTCATACCGGGGACCGACAGAGGGTTTGATAACATCATCACGCAAAAAGATAATGACGGGTTCCGCCCAGGTTTGCAGTCCGCTCGGCGCGCTGACCGGATTTTTGCGGTAAGCCTTGCCCAGGGTTAAAAAGATCAGCAGGATGAGGCCAAAGCCAAAGAACAGGGCAACAATATTTTTGGTAATGGACAGATCAAGAACATACCCTCCGGCCGTATCCAGGATCTTTCCCTTTTTTGCCCCGGTGGTTTCGAGACTGAAACCTTTGTATTCTGCGTGTCCGTGTTCAAACTTACCCGACATGAATACATTGAAACCGTTGTTTTTGCTGTACACGATCACCGGCAAAGGGATGGTGACATGTGTATGCCCGATGGTGGCAAGATGCCATTCATGCGCATCCTTTATGTGATCGAAGATAAAGTCACCCGGATTGAAGGCTTCCGCAGGTTCGGTGCTGCTCTCATGGGTTTCAGCCGGTAAAGCCGTTTCGGGGGAAGGGTGTTCCTGCGACCAGGCCAGATTCATTCCACTGCTCAAAAGGAACAGCATAATCGCAACAAACAGACCTTTACAAATCTTAAATGGCATATCGTAAAAATGAGGGCATAAATATAAAAACTAATTTGATACTTGATCGGGTAAAACACTTTTTTCTTTCTTTCTTTTCAACAGGGACAGCATGATGAACAAGTCATATGCAGTATATATTATATAAAGGACCGACAGGGTTATTGCAAACGGAATTGCCGATTTCGGGAAAGACAACACATACACAAGCACCAGGACCAGGTACGTCATCAGTTTAATGATCGTGGAAAGCATAAATCCCCGGATAAACTGGTTGCTGGATTTATTCAGTGACCGGTAGAAAATGAAAAAGACCACCGAATTCACAACCAGGAAGATGAGGATAAGATAGGGAAAGAAGGAAAAATAATAGGCTGAAAGATAGGCTCGGAAGAGCAAAATACCGCCTGCAGCAAGAATTACGGAAAGAAGAACAAGACCAGCCAGTGTTTTTTTAAGTCCGGATGCCATGAATTACTTTTTTTTTGTTCGGATGAAATCCTTCAGGCCGATATAAATTCCCAGTACAACACCGATGAACGATAAAACGACGGTGAAAACAGGGAAATCCATATGCAACCGTTTATCGAGTTGTATGCCTCCAAAAACGCCCAGCAGAATGACCACGATCATCTGTATGCCGAGGTTGGAATACCGGGCATATTCCTTAAGATTTCTTGTTGCTTTCTGCGGGCCTGTCGGTTTCTTTGGTTCCATTGGCTGATGCGCTATCGGATGTCATGCTGCAATTGCCGGTGAATTTTGCACCGGGCTCAATTGCAAGCCGGCGTGTGATGATATCTCCTGTTAAAGAGGAAGTGGCTTTCAGCGTCAGCAGTTCTCCCACGGAAATTTTGCCTTCCACCTTGCCTTCTACTACCGAATTCTTACAGTTGATCTCTCCCTTCACTGCTCCTGTTTCACCAATCACCACTTTGCCTTTGGTTTTCAGATTTCCAGTCAACAGACCATCGAAGCGGATATCACCGTTGGTTAATACATCGCCTGTAATTTCCGTGCCAACGCCGATCTGATTGATCACGTTGTTTTCTGTTTCTGTAATTTTTGCCATTGTGCTCATTTTTTTGAAATATTACCAGTACGGGCAAAGATATAAGATAAATTAGGAATTATAAATTATGAATTATGAATTATGAATTATGAATTATGAATTATGAATTATGAATTATGAATTATGAATTATGAATTATGAATTATGAATTATGAATTATGAATTATTTTAGCAAATGCATCATCCCAACCCCACCAATTCCATTGGCAGTTAACCTCCGTGATTTCAATAAAAAAAAGCGCCTCAGAATTTTTAAAACCTGTGCGCTCGTGGTATATTTTGCTGAAAGTTATTCAGGGTCGTACGCCCATTTGAGGTAAATGGCACCCCAGGTAAAGCCGGCCCCGAAGGAGGTCAGAATGAGGTTATCTCCCTTTTTAAGTTGTTTTTCATAATCCCACAGGCAAAGCGGAATGGTGGCTGCCGTGGTATTTCCGTATTTTTCAATGTTGATCATCACCTGGTCCCTGCCGATCTCCATCCGGCGGGCGGTGGCATCAATGATGCGCATGTTGGCCTGGTGGGGCACAAGGTATTTGATATCCCCGTGGCTGAGGTTGTTCCGCTGCATGATCTCTACGGAAACATCCGACATTTTTGAAACGGCTACTTTAAACACGGCCTGGCCTTCCTGGAACATGAAATGCTGCCGGGCATCCACCGTTTCATGCGAAGGAGGGTTCAATGAACCACCGGCTACCATGTGCAGGTGTTTCATTCCCGAACCGTCCACACCCAATATGGAATCAATGACCCCGTTTTCGTCCGTGGCCGGTTCAAGCAGAACAGCGGCGGCACCGTCGCCGAAAAGAGGGCATGTGGTACGGTCGGAATAATCCGTAATGGCCGACATCATATCGGCACCCACCACGATCACTTTTTTGTATGCGCCGGATTCCACATAGCGGCGGCCGGTTTCAAGGGCAAATATAAACCCGGAACAGGCAGCGGAAAGGTCAAAACTGAAAGCATTTACAAGGCCCACTTTATCGGAAATCAGGTTTCCCGTGGCGGGAAAATGCATATCCGCTGTAACTGTGGCACAAATCAGCAGCTGTATATCCAGCGGATCGGTATTTGTTTTTTTGAGCAGTTCTTTAACGGCTTTCGCGCCCATATAGGAAGTCGCTTTGCCTTTTTCTTTCATGATCCTTCGTTCCCGGATGCCGATGCGTTGCATGATCCACTCATCGCTTGTATCCACCATCCGGCTCAACTCATGGTTATCCAGTATGTATTCTGGAACGTATCCGCCGATTCCCGTAATTGCTGCTCTTATTTTGGTCATTCCGTAAATGCTTCTTTTATTTTCTCACACAATTTTCCATTAATTACACCTGCTGCCTGCAGCAACAGGTTTTTAATGGCCGTTTCATTCGAAATACCATGGGCGATGAGCACCGGAGCATTGATTCCCAGCACAGGCGTTCCACCGTAATTGACAAAATTGAATTTTTCGAAAAATTCATCTGTAATTTTGCGCTTGCGGATAATGGTATAAAATGCTTCTGCCTGTTTCAGCATGATGTTTCCGACAAAACCGTCGCATACCAATACGTCGGCATTGTCTCCAAACAGGTCATTTCCTTCCACATTGCCAACAAAGTCGAATTCAGGGGACCCCTTCATTAACTGGTGGGCGGCCTTGGATACGAGGTTGCCTTTGCCTTCTTCTTCACCAATATTCATCAGTCCTACGCGGGGTGAAGAGATGCCGAATACCTGGCGTGCATAAATGCTGCCCAGGATGGCATACTGCTTTAATTCCTCCTGGCTGCAATCGGGATTTAAACCTACATCCAGTAAAAGCTGGGGTGTTTCACCCTGCCGTGGCACCGTGGCCGCAATACAGGGCCGGATAACCCCCGGAATTGAACGGATGACCTGCATGGCTCCTACCATCATGGCCCCCGTATTTCCTGCACTGCAAAAAGCGTCGATCTTGCCCTGGGCCAGTAATTTAAAACCCATCACCACACTTGAACCCGGTTTCTGAACAAAAGCCTTTGCCGGGTGCTCTCCCATATCAATCCGTTCCGTGGTGTGAATTATTTCAAACGCCGAGGGGTCGAAATTCTCGCGCTGACAAATTGAACGGATGATGTATTCATCTCCGATCAAAACAAGTGAAAAGCCGGCCGGAAGACTCTTAACCGCCAGGATGGAACCCAACACAGTTGCCTCCGGGGCAAAGTCTCCGCCCAGAATATCAATTCCGATTTTCATGTTCAATGAGGACCTTTGCTTCTGTCGCTGGCATTATGCAGCGGCTTCTTTTTTTACTGCAGGTTTTCCTTTATAATAACCACACTCGGGGCACACCCGGTGGTATAAAATAGCTGCTCCGCAATTTTGGCAGGTTCCCAATGTGGGTACCAGAGCTTTGTCGTGCGTTCTTCTCTTATCTCTCCGCTGCTTCGAATGCTTACGTTTCGGATTGGGCATTGTATTATTTATTAAGTATTAGTTATTAAAGATTCTAATTTTCCAAGCATTTCCGGATCACAGCCGGATTCTCCGTTGGGGAGATCGGGATGAACCTTCCGGTAAGGGATGCTGACACTGATGCATTCATACATAAAATGCTTCAGGTCAAGTTCGTATTCTTCAGGATGCAAATAGATGATCTCATCATTTCCTTCCTGCTCTCTTTCACTGAATTGAACAACCAGGTGTCCCAGGTAATCCACGTCCATCCAGAAATTTTCCAGACAACGGTCACAGGTTACAAGGATATCCCCCCGCAAATGGATTTCAAGATTGAGTAAACTGGTCTTCCGCTCAAGCGTAATTCCGGCTGCTACCTTTCCATCCTGTACTTCCAGGCGTTCAAATTCCTCAAAGAACGGTCTGCCAAGAATGAATTCAAATTCATGAACACCCTCTTTCAGCCCTTTGAATTGAATAGTATATTTATTCTCAATTTTCAAATCAGCCGAATAAAAAAAAGTGGTGCAAAAGTAGGAATTTTATTTAGATAAACAAGGGATATTCAGGAAAAGGAGAATTGTCTCCTGCGTGCTGAGGATATAAAAAGTTCTGCAGTTCGGTTGTTCTGCAGTTCTGCAGTTTTCGGGATAGATTACTGGAATTACTTTGATCCCATTAAAAATGGTAAAACTTATAGGCACTGATTTTCCTTATTAATTAATTGATGATAATTACAAATTTCTTTCCATAAACTGCACAACTGCACAACTGCACGACTGCACGACTTTTTTATACTTTTTCCCCTGTGGGTTAATTCCAGAATACTTTCGCAGAAACGACTGAACTGCAAAACTGCAAAACTGCAAAACTGCAAAACTGCAGAACAATTCAGTCTAGCTTCTCCATAAAGTAATCCTCCACCGTTTCAATCAGCGTATTGATAAAGAAATCATCCTTGATCACATACCGGATGGCCCCGAAATGAAGAAACTGCTGGATGAGCGCTTTGTCTTTTTCCCGGCTGAGGATCACTACGGGGATATTATTGTCCGATTCGTTTATTTTTTTGAGGGTATCCAAACCCGTCATGGCTGTGGATTCTCCTTCCCCAAGATAATAATCAAGCACGATCAGGGAAGGTTTCTCACTCAGATGTTCAAGGCACGATTCGCCTGAAAAAAAAGACTGAACATCAAAGCCATCCCTGCATTTGAATGTATATTCCATCAAATTCAGCATCATCTTGTCATCATCCACAAAAAAAATAAGTTTGTTCTTCATGCAATCGGTATGTGAAATTTCGGGTGTATAAGTTATGTATACGGTAAAGATTGAAAGATGTGACATAAAAAATGCTCAGCTATCCCTTCCGATAAGTCCGGTTACATTTAACCGGGAGATAAAACAATGATAAAAGGGTTATCCTGCAGGAAGAAATTTTCATTGCAGGAAAACCCTTATGCCAGGGAAGTACTGTCTATTAAAATTTCAGGGAAACTCCCAGCTTTTAACCAGGCCACTCCATATCCGAGTTCACCCATTACCCCGAAATTGTCGGAGAAATAATAACGGGCACCGGCGAATAATTCAAGAAGGGCTGAACTGGTGTTTACGGAATAGGTATAACCGGGACTGTTACCGAATTCCTTGTCGTTAACAATTTTTCCGCCAAGGGTAATGCCCCCGTATAAATCGAGTTTATCAACAAGATCAGTGAAATGATACGTTCCCCTGACGCCAATAAACAGGGTATTGTACTTATATCCCCAATCGAGGTATTCGTATTTATAGGACGAGAAACCGAGCAATCCGCCTACGCCGAGGTTTCCCGGACCGAGGTCTTCCCGAAGGCAATAGTCGCCGGTTATGAAAACAGGCGGCACGGTGGTTTTGTAACCAGTACCCCAGTAGGTCCCGTAGGTAGCGCCGAGTCCAAGGCCGGCACTCATGACAATATCTCCCTGCTTGAAAGTTTCAGTTTGTGCATTCAATGATAAAAATGGAAGCAATAAAGCCAATGCCAGGCTCAACAGAATCATTTTGGGTGTTTTTTTCATGTAAGTAAAGATTTAGTTTGTGTTCCGGTATACAAAGTTAAAAAAAGGTTGCGATGCGAAGGCCGGTTGGTTCTTTTTTTTGATGATTGATTCGTTTGCTGGGGTGGATACCTGTATTTAAGGGTGTATTTGCTCCGGGGACCGTGCCGGAAATAGTTTTGCGCCGGGCAATGCGGTGTGACGGGTGCGAAATTGTTTTTCCCTCTCCAAGGAATATTCCGTTTAAAAATTCTATAGTAATTATTTTAATAATATATTTGTGACCATTAATCTTAAAAGTATTTACAATGACACAGTTGGTGGGTGAAGTTATTCAAATCATTGGTCCTGTTGTGGATATCAGTTTTGAACGGGCAGGAAACGAAATGCCGCAAATTCATGATGCTCTGGAAATCAGGAGAGAGGATGGACAGGTTATCATAGTCGAATGTCAGCAACATATTGGAGAAAATTCCATTCGGAGCATTGCCATGGATTCAACCGACGGACTGCACCGCGGCATGAAGGCTTATGTTACAGGCGGCGCTATCCGCATGCCAATCGGCGAACAGATCAGGGGACGGTTGCTGAATGTAATCGGCGATGCCATTGACGGCCTGAGCAGTGTGGATAAAAAAGGCGGCTATGAGATCCATTCCGATCCACCCAAATATGACCAGCTTTCAACGGAAACAGAAGTTTTATTTACGGGAATCAAGGTAATCGACTTGCTCGAACCCTATCCAAAAGGAGGAAAAATAGGCCTCTTCGGCGGCGCCGGTGTGGGAAAGACGGTTATTATCATGGAACTCATCAACAACATTGCCAAGAAATATGCGGGCCTTTCCGTATTTGCCGGCGTTGGCGAAAGAACACGCGAAGGGAATGACCTGCTGCGTGAAATGATCGAATCCGGCGTTATTAAATACGGGGATGCATTCAAGAAGAGCATGGAAGAAGGCGGATGGGATCTATCCCTTGTGGACCCCGAAGCCCTCAAGGATTCCCAGGCTACCCTGGTCTTCGGCCAGATGAACGAACCTCCCGGAGCACGTGCCACCGTGGCTTTATCCGGACTAACCGTTGCCGAATCCTTCCGTGACGGGGATGAAGAATCCGGCGGCCGCGATATCCTGTTCTTTGTGGATAACATATTCCGTTTTACCCAGGCAGGTTCCGAAGTTTCCGCTTTGCTGGGACGTATGCCTTCCGCCGTGGGATACCAGCCCACCCTGGCCACGGAAATGGGAATCATGCAGGAACGGATCACCTCCACGAAAAGGGGTTCCATCACTTCCGTGCAGGCCATTTATGTTCCGGCGGATGACCTTACCGACCCGGCTCCCGCAACCACGTTTTCCCACCTCGATGCCACCACGGTGCTGAGCCGCAAAATTTCCGAGCTGGGTATCTATCCGGCTGTTGACCCGCTCGATTCTACTTCCCGCATCCTCTCGCCCGAGGTAATCGGCGCCGAACATTACGACACCGCCAAGAAATTAAAGGAACTGCTCCAGCGCTATAAAGAGCTCCAGGATATTATCGCAATCCTCGGCATGGACGAATTATCGGAAAAAGACAAACTCGTCGTGCACCGTGCCCGCCGCGTTCAGCGATTCCTTTCCCAGCCGTTCCATGTGGCGGAACAATTCACGGGAACACCCGGCGTATGGGTATCCATTGAAGATACGATCAAAGGCTTCAACATGATCATGAACGGTGACGTGGATAATTACCCTGAAGCAGCTTTCCATATGGTTGGTACCATTGAGGAAGCAATTGCCAAAGGCGAAAAACTGATCGCACAGGCCAGCAAATCTTAACCGGCGAATTGTGAAACTCGAAATAATTACCCCTGAAAAAAGGCTCTTCGACGGACAGGTGAAACTCGTGAAAGTCCCCGGTGCCGCCGGATCGTTTGAGATCCTGAAGAACCATGCTCCCATCATATCCACGCTCTCCGAGGGAACGATCAAGGTGATTACGGAAACCGATCAGCAGGAGCTGATCGATGTCGTTTCCGGCATTGTGGAAGTGAAAGCCGACAACATCAGCATCCTGGCGATTACCCGCGGATCCTGAGATACAGAGAGTCTCCCGTATTATACATCTTCCTTTACTTCATTGGCTGAACAACAGGATGCTCAGCCGGTGAAGTAATTTCTTTTCAGCCGGAGGCCTCCGGCAGGCAACCCCGGCGTAAAAAATGCGTATACTCCAAACATGGATGTTTCTTTTTCGTATATTTATCAAAAAGTGACCTTGTTAAACAATCTTAACGGGTATTTTAAGTTTACTTTTCAAGTTACCGTTTCAAATCAATTGCAATGATGAATCTAAGGATACTTTTCGGCTGGATTCCTGCATCCGCTGACTATGAAGCCAGGCAAACCGCTTTGCGGAAGGAATATGGCGAACTCATATCGTTCTCCCGGTCAAAAGAACTTGCCGACTATTCCGAACTTGAAAAAACGGTGCTTTCATCGGACTTTGCCCGCAGGAAAAAGGAAATACTGGGCCGAAAATATTCCGATACCCCGGAGTACCGCAAAGAGAAAGAGTATCTTAAGCTGAAAAAGCAGAAGGACATCCGGCAATACTACCAGGCAAAAGATTCAGTGCAGCTGAAAGACTTTCTTGAATTTGACAGGTCCTATGACCTTAAGCATTATCATACACTGGAATCACTTGTGAAATCGGAGGAGTTTGCCCGCCTGAAAAGGGAACTTGGCAGAAAGAAATTCCGGAAAACACCCGAATATGAAAAGCTGCTTGAATTTAAAGCACTTCAAAAATCGCAACGGATAAAGGACTATTTCTCCTTTAAGTCGTCCCTGAAATATGTCAATTTTAACCAGCTTATCGGTTCTGAAAAAATCGACTCGTTTGAACATCTTGAAAAATTCCTGAAAAGCGAGGAATTTCTGAAAGTGAAGGAATACGGCCTTCTTCCGTCAAAGAAGAAACTGCAGATGTCGGAGGAATACCGCATGGAACAGCAGTACAAAGAATGGAAAAAATCGGAAAAATTTACCTGGTATTTCAAAACCCGCAATTCGCGGAAATTCGATGAAATTAAACGGTGGACGATGACTTTCTCCGATGAGTTTGAGAGCCAAAACCTCGACCGGAATAAATGGATGACCCGGCATTACTGGGGAGAAACCATTCTGCACGACAGTTATGTCAATGAGGGAGAGGTTCAGTTCTATCCCGAGGAAAATAACATTGAAATTACCGGCAGCATATTGAAAATTGTAACACGCCGGCAGAAGATCAGCGGGAAGGTTTGGAACCCGGCCATCGGATTTTATCCCCGCGATTTCGATTATACCTCCGCCATTATCAATTCAGGAGCCCGGTTCAGGCAGCAATACGGACTCTTTGAAGTGAAAGTGCGGTTTAACCTGAATAGTCCTGTAAGCCATGCATGCTGGATGATCGCGGACCTTATGCTTCCGCAGCTTGATATTGCAAGGGCATCCGACAAGATCAGGGTGGGCAGTTATTTCGGGAATCCGAACGTCAAAGGCGGGGTGGATAAAAAAGCAGCCGCCCTGAGCCGCCAAAAATACGGCAAGGATTACCAGATCTTCTCCCTTGAATGGACCCCCGAAAAGCTGGTCTGGAAAATCAATGGTGTCACCCTGTATAAAACCACCCGGGGCATACCCCAGGTACCCATGTATATTAATGTCAGTTCATCCCTGTATAAGGATGTAAACGGATCCGTGCTTCCTGCCGAAGTTGAGGTGGACTGGATACGTTGTTACCAGAATGTATAATCAAAGGGGCCTAGGGGCTTGGGTTTTTAGTATCACCGGCAGGTCATGATATTGTTTTCAATTAAGATTAAATATAATACGACCTCTGGGTACCCTGGAGGTTTTTCTTTGAGCCCCTACGCCCCTACGCCCCTAAGCCCCTACGCCCCTAAGCCCCTTTATTTAAAGATGTGGCATGATTGTTGCAAATAGCTAATCGTGCACATATCCTGAATAGAACAACAGTCGTTACTTTGAATTAACAGTTAAAAACATCAGTCATGAAAAAATATACTCTTATCTTATTCCTGGCACTTGCTGCTACTGGCATAAGCGTGCGGGCACACGGTCAGGCCCCCGATTATCTGGGACTTCCCGGTGATAATCTGAATTTGTTCGCTGTAATGAAGCTCTTCCAGGAATCACCTACGCTGGAAGTATTTGAAAGAGATCTGAACAATGAGGATATGCGTATCAACAACCTCGACCTGGACCAGAATGGACGGATTGATTATATCCGCGTGGTGGACCATGCCGATGGAAGTTTCCATTCCATCGTATTGCAGGATGCGCTCAGTGCGAGGGATATCCAGGACGTAGCTGTATTTACGGTTTACCGTGACCGCCAGGGGCGCGTGTCCATACAGCTTACAGGCGATGAAGCCTTATATGGCCAGGCTTATATTGTAGAACCCAATTACGCCGACCTTGACTATAATGAAACACCCAACCCGGGATATACAGAGTATAGCGGGCAAACGGTGGTCGTCAACCGCACCACAACTTATGAAGTGGCTGCCTGGCCGGTGATCCGTTTTATCTTCCTGCCGACTTACGTAGTATGGCAATCACCGTGGCACTATAATTATTATCCTTCTTACTGGCGCCCGTGGCGTCCGTATTACTGGCACTATTATTACGGGTATCACTACAACTGGGATCCTTATTATTACGGACATTACAGGGTGTATAATTATCACCGCCATTCCTACTGGCATGATACCTATTACAGCCAGAGACGCCATTATTCACCCGTGGTTACCCACCGGGTTGAAACGGGAGGCTATACGAAGACATATTCACATCCCGAAGCCCGGAGAGCAGGATACGACATGTATTACAAAAAACACCCGGAACAGAGTGCCCGCCGTACCTCGCAGGCTATTCCCGACCCGGTTGCACGCAAAAGCACGGACCAGAGAAGCACAGGTACTTCAGGACGCCGGACACTGGGGGACAGCCGCAACCGGAATCAAAGCGATGCAGCCGTGAAATCCACAACCCGAACCGGAACAACCCGAACCGGAACAACCCGAACCGGGACAACCCGAACCGGAACAACCGGCACCCGGACAACAGGAACCGGCGTACAGACGGATACACGGAGAAGTTCAACCGGAACAGTGCAGCCGAATACCAAAACCGGGACCAAGGAAACGGTTCAGCCACAAACCAGGACCCGTTCGACCGGAACATCGACTGATACGCGGGTAAGCACTACCAATCAGAAGCCGAGAACTCTCGGGGAACGCAGTCAAACGCAAACCCGCTCGCAAAGCCAGTCCCGCACCGAAACGCAACGTACCCAACGCAGATCTTCCGGTACCAGCACGTCGAAGTCTTCAAAGCCGGCTGAGAAAAAGGAAAGCACCACTACTACCCAGGAAAAAAGGGGAGGAAGAAGATAAAGGGAATAATCTATTTTACTGATTATAATCCGGAAACCAGCTGCTTCAGTCTGGTTTCCGCTATTTTAAGGTTATATGCAAAGGCAATACGGCGGGTGTAGGAATAAACATAACTTTCCTGTGCCTGCCTTACCTCCAGCGAATTTGCCTGACCCAGGCGCAGCCTTTGAATCGCGATTTCAATATTTTCCTTCGCCAGCATTTCATTTTCCATTTCGATATCCAGCAATTGCCGCTGATTTTCGAACTGCGTAAGCGCATTTTGCAATTGGGTATTTACCCTCAGCCTGAGGTTGTCAAAATTATACCCCGCTGTCAGCATCTGAATTTTTGAAGTGGCGACCTGCCGGTTAATGGTTCCCGACTGGAAGATGGGTACCGTTACCGTGGCACCGATCGCCGGGCCATAGGAATGGTTGGACAATACATTGCTGGCGGTATTGTCCACCAGGGAAAGATTATACCCCGACGTAAGATTTATCCGGGGCATCCGGGCAGCTTTGAATTCACGCATCGAAAGCCGGGCAATTTCCACCTGCCGCCGGGCAGCCTGAATATTTAAATTGGAATCGTACAGCTTTTGAAACAGCTCCTCCTTGTCCGGCGTGTAATCGTTAACGATGGAATCCACCACTTCAAAATCGGTTTCGGTGCTGCGGACAAGCAGCTGGTTCAGCGAGCGTTTGGCCACCACAATCTGGTATTGCTGGTTAATGGCGGCTTCCTGGTAAACGTTAAGGTCGATTTTAGCCTGCAACAGGCTGGTCTTTGCCACAAGGCCGGCATTGAAACTGGCCTGCAGGATGGCAACCGACTCTTTGTTGAAATTGATGGCTTCCTGTATGGAGACCAGTTGCTGTTTCTGGCTGACAATGTTGTAATACGTGGATATTACATTGTAAATGGTTTGTTGCAGGGTGTCTTTAAAATGAATCTCTCCAAGGGCCTCTACCTGGTTAAGTTTATTTTTTGTAATAAACATCCGGCCCCCGTCAAAGAGTACCCAGCTGAGGGCCACATTGGCACCCCTTGATTGGGTCTGGCCCTGGGAAGATTGAATGATGCTGTTGTTCGAAAGTTCGAGTTCAACGTTGCTTTGAGAAAAATTGGCATTGCCGTTGGCATTGATATTGGGAAGCATGCCGGCAGCACCCAGGGTATTGTTTATCCGCGCAATATCGGCATTGTTCCGGGCCACCAGTACGCCAAAGCTATTCTCCAGGGCTATATCGATGGCTTCCTGGGGGGTAAGCAGTTCCTGGGAGAAGGAAGTGACCGGGAAAATGAGGAAAAAGGCCAGGAGGAATACCCGGATGCTCGTGGGAATTGACTTTATATGAGGAAGGTATATTTTCATTGTTCTTGATAATTATTCGGGAACCACAACCTGTGAAGCCTGTGACTGCCTGTTGCCTGCCAGGATCACATACATCACCGGAATTACAAACAGGGTAAGAATGAGCGCAAACATCAGTCCCCCCACAATGACGATTCCCATGGGCACCCGGCTAGTGGCTCCGGCACCCAGGGCAAGAGCGATGGGCAAAGCGCCGAAGATGGTCGCCAGCGATGTCATCAGGATAGGCCGTAAACGGGCGGCGGAAGCTTCAAAGGCGGCTTCTGCCTTGCTTAATCCCAGTTTCCGCTTCTGGTTTGCAAATTCCACGATCAGGATCCCGTTTTTTGTGACAATGCCGATAAGCATGATCATGCCGATTTGTGAAAATATGTTCAGCGTTTGATGAAAGATCCAGAGGCTGAGCAATGCACCGGAAATCGCAAGGGGAACTGTTGACATGATAATAAACGGGTCACGGAAACTTTCAAACTGGGCGGCAAGGATCAGGTAAATCAGTACCAGGGCAAATACCAGGGCAAAAGATGTATTGGAAGCGCTTTCGGCAAAGTCGCGGGAAGGACCCAGCAGGGAAGTTTGAAAAGTATTGTCCAGCAATTTATCCGCAATTTTTTGCATTTCTGCAATTCCTTCGCCCAGGGTAAACCCGGGGGCCAGGGAAGCGCCAATTGTCGCCGATTTATACCGGTTAAAATGATAGAGGGTAGGAGGATTGCTGTTTTCCTCAATTTTTACAAGGTTATCCAGCTGAATGAGGCTTCCATTGGTACTGCGCACATAAAGCGAACTGATGTCTACAGGCTTGCTCCGTTCCGAACGTTCTACCTGTCCGATGACAGAATATTGTTTTCCCTGGTTAATGAAGTAATCATACCGGCGCCCGCTCAAAGCAAAGTCAAGCGTGCTGGAAACATCAATTACATTCACCCCCAGATTGGTTGACTTCATCCGGTCAATGGAAATGTTCAATTCGGGTTTATTGAATTTGAGGTTTGCATCCACATTGCCAAAAACCGAATCCTTCCGGGCCTCATCAAGAAATTTCGGCAGCACATCCTCCAGCTTGCTGAAATCCAGGTTTTGAAGCACAAATTGAACCGGCAACTGGGAACCCGACGACAGGGATGTGGAAATTGTCTGTTCCTGGTTTGGAAAAATGCGGGCTTCCGGAAATCTCTTGTACATCCGGATAAGTCTTTCATAGACATCCTGCTGGGATGCCTTTCTTTCCGATGGTTCAAGGAGAAAGTTAATCAGGAAGCCTGAATTTGAACCGCTTGCGCCAAATCCGCCGGCACGGGCGAAGGTAAGGCGCGCTTCCGGCACGGAATCCATGATCATTACCGACATGCTGTCAAGCAGGCTCCGTGTAAAATCAAAACTCGATCCCTCGGGGGCGGTAATCGATGTGCGGATAACGCTGTGATCCTCCAGGGGCGCCAGTTCGGTTTTAATGGTTTTCCAGAAAAAGACAATGGATCCAAGGCAGACCAACAGGATCAGGTACGAAAACCAGGTGTGCTTCATATAGGAAGACAGCCACTGGCGATACTTTTTTTCCATGGCGGCAAAGATCGGCTCCGTTTTATGGTAGAAGGCGGAGTGCTGAATTTTTTTGCCCGTGAGAAAAACGTTCAGTACGGGCGTAAGCGTAAGGGATACAAGTGCGGAAATGAGCACAGCGCCAGCCACCACGATCCCGAATTCCCGGAACAGCCTCCCGGTAAAACCCTGCAGGAATACTACCGGGATAAATACAACCGCCAGCGTCAGCGAGGTGGAAATTACGGCAAAGAAGATCTCGCGTGTACCCTGGAAGGCGGCCGTCCACCGGTCCATGCCCTGTTCGATTTTCTTGAAAATGTTCTCGGTGACAACAATTCCGTCGTCTACCACAAGTCCTGTTGCCAGCACAATGGCCAGCAAGCTGAGCACATTGACGGAAAACCCTGAAATATACATGATAAAAAACGATCCGATCAGGGAAACCGGGATATCGATCAGCGGACGAAGGGCAATCTTCCAGTCGCGGAAAAACAGGAACACAATGATCATTACAAGTCCCAGGGCAATAAGCAGGGTTTCGATCACATCATGCACCGCCTGCCTGACAAACACGGTACGGTCATACCCGATATATACAGTCAGTCCCGGGGGGATGTTGCTTTTGATGTTTTCAAACCGGGTATAAAATTCATCGGCAATTTCAATGTGGTTTGCACCCGGAAGCGGGATAAGGGCAAGGGAAATGCCGTCCGTCCCGTTCAGTTTGACGCTCACCTCCTCGTTTTCCGGACCCAGCATGGCTTCCCCGATGTCGCTGAACCGCACGATCTGGTCGTTGGTCTGCCGGATGATGAGGTTATTGAAATCCTCTTCCGACACCAGCCTTCCATATACTTTTACAATGACTTCGGTGGATTGCCCGATGAGTTTTCCCCCGGGCAATTCGACATTTTCCTTGTTTAATGCGGCATTGACATCCTGGGCCGTGATATTGTATGCGGCCATTTTGGCCGGATTAAGCCAGAGGCGCATGGATATCCGCTTCAGACCGTATACAGCTACGGAGCTGATTCCCGGGATAGTCTGCAGCTTTTCCTGCAATACCCGTTCGGCATAATCCCCCAGTTCAAGCGCATCCATGCTTGTGCTCTGAACGGACATGATGATGATGGGGTCGCTGTTTGCATCGGCTTTCGAGACCACCGGCGGGGCATCGATATCAAGGGGCAGGCTGCGTGCCGCCTGGGAAGTTTTGTCACGGACGTCATTGGCTGCCTTTTCAAGGTCGGCGCCCACATTGAACTCTACCGTGATATTGCTGTTCCCGGTGGAAGAGGAGGAGGAAATGGATTTCACGCCTTCAATCCCGTTAATGGCCATTTCTAACGGTTCAGTGATCTGTGATTCGATGATTTCGGCATTTGCGCCCACATAATTGGTACGGACGTTGATGATCGGCGGATCAATGGCCGGGTATAACCGGACGCCGAGAAAATTGTATCCTACAAGACCAAAAAGAAGGATGATCAGGCTTAAAACAATTGAACCGACCGGGCGCTTCAGGGCAATATCAGATAAGGTCATATCAATTAACTTTAGCAAATTTTAACGCCGAACCCGGTTTAATGAACTGCACCCCTGTTGTGACGATGGTGTCTCCGGCCTGTATGCCGCTCAGTATTTCAATGGCCGTAGCCTGTCTCACACCGGTGGTGACCAGTTCAAAAGAGGCTTTGCCCGCCCGGGAGACAATGACCTTTTTATTCTGTGCCTCGGGAATGATGGCCTGTGTGGGAATCATCAATGCCCGGGGATTTTCATTCAGCACAAGGTTCACACTGGCAAACATCCCCGGGGTCAGCCCGTCGGTCTGGCCTGAAACAAGCGCCTTGGCCTGCAGGTTGCGGGTGGTGGCATCAATGCCTTCTTCGGTTGCCATCACCACCGCATTGTAAGTCTGGTCGCTGCCCTGGACTGTAAACTGCAGCCGGGTCCCCTTTTTAACGGAACGGATATATTTGCCCGGAAAACTGAATTCGAGTTTCATCGGTGTCAGCTGGCGGATGGTAGCCAGGGGAGTGGCCGGGGATACAACGGCCCCGACACTTACATTGCGCAGTCCGATCACACCGTCGAAGGGCGCAACAATCTCTGTTTTTCGCAACTGGGCCAGGATCACTTCAATATCCGCATTGAAGGAATTTACCTGCAACACCGACTGGTCATAATCAAGCTGGCTGATCCCGTTTATCTTTATGAGTTCGCTCTGCCTTTTTTCCGTTTGCTGTGCAAGGTCTTTTTGCGCCTGTAACTTATGGAGCTGGGCTTTCAGGTCATCGTTGAAAAGCTGCACAAGCAATGTTCCTTTCGCAACATGCATGCCCTCCTGGAAGTTGATCGAAACCACGCGACCGCCCACATCCGGCATAAGCACCGTTTCTTCAAACGGCTTCAGCGTTCCCGAAACCTCAATGCTTTGTTCAAGCCGGGCGGGTTTCGCAACTACCCCTTCAATATAATCCACGGTATTGCTTTTAACAGCCTTTTTGCTGTCCGCTTTTGATGCGCATGAATTAAGAAGATAAATAAGTATCCCTGCAAGGAGGAAATATCTGTATAGCATTGGAATATAAATTTTGAAAGTGCAAATGTAATGTTGTTTTTCAAATTCATTCTTACCAATGCGAAACAATAGAGAAGCAGGCCGAAATAATCGACAAGCCCGCAATCTGTGCTGTTATTTATCCCCTGGTTCCCCGCCGGCTTTCTCTTCCTCTTTTATCTTTTCTTCTGCTTTTTCTGTGGCTTCTTCCTTTGCCTTTTCCGCGGCCTTCGATTTCTTTCTGAAGTATCCCCTGAACAGGATATTTTCCTTGGCTGCGTTCATGTTTTCGTTCAGTCCCTTGGAGCTCTTTTCAAGGTTCTTCATGGTCTGACCGACGTTATGGGCGATGGTTGAATCCATGATGAGCCGGCCGAGGGTACCATTTCCGTTGTTTATGTTGTACATGATCTCTGCCAGCTGTTGGGATATGATCTCTGCATTGCCTGCCGTCACCTCCAGGCTCGCCATGATGGCATCCGTTTCAACCGGCTCCTTTGACCCGATTTGCTGGCCATCTTTTGCCTGCGCCGCACCGTCACTGCCCTGGGATATGATCAGGATACGGTCACCGATAATGCCGGAAGAACCGATATTGGCTTCACAGTCGGTTTTTATAAACGGCTGAACATTTTTTGAGATCAGCATATCCACGCGCACGGTTGAATCATTAATGATCTTAATGCCATCCACGGTGCCCACATTGATGCCGGAAAACCGGATATTGCTTCCCACTTCCAGTCCGCTCACATTAAAAAAAGTGGCAGATATCCTGAAAACAGGGTTAAACAGATTCTTTTGCCTTCCGATGAGGAAAATGGCAATTACAAACAGTGCAATGCCCCCGGCTACAAAGAGTCCAAGGCGCACTTTAAATTTGGGTGTATGTGTATCCATTTGTCGGGATATTTATTTCTTCGTAATCCTATTTGAAAAATGACCGGATAAGTGCGTCGGCAGAGCTTTCAAAGTCAGGCAATGTACCTTCGCAGTATACTTCGCCCTCGTTCAGCATGATAACCCGGTTGGCGGTCGCCCGGGCACACTCAATGTCATGCGTGATGATAATGGAGGATGTTTTGTACTTTTTTTGAACCTCGTTGATGAGGGAGCTTATCTCATCCGATGTGGCCGGGTCCAGTCCCGTTGTAGGTTCATCGTACAGCATGATCTCAGGATCCACCACGATTGTGCGGGCCAGGCTGATCCGTTTGCGCATTCCCCCCGACAGCTGGGAGGGCATCTTGTCCAATGCATCGGATAATCCAACATTTTCCAGCACTTCCCCTATTTTTTCTGTGATTTCCTTCCGCGAAAGGTTTCTCCTGATCCTTGTGAGCGGAAATTCGAGGTTTTGTCTCACGGTCATTGAGTCGTACAATGCGCCGCTTTGAAACAGGAACCCGATTTTTGTCCTGAGGTGGGCGATGCCTTTTTCGGATAATTTTTTCACATTTTCCCCCAGGACCTCAATAGAACCTTCCTCTGCCTGTAACAACCTTACAATGCATTTTATCAGCACTGATTTTCCGGTTCCCGACTTTCCGAGGATCACCAGGTTCTCTCCGCTGAAAAGCTGTAAGGATATGTCTTTAAGCACTTCCTGGCCGCCAAAACCTATTTTCAGGTTATGTATTTCAATAACCGGTTTGGTACGAGTGGAATTCGTCATGATACAAAGAGGTCAGTGGCTTGTACTGCAATCAGATCGAGAATGATGACCAGCAGGGAAGATAGCACCACCGCCGAATTGGCTGCAATACCCACGCTCTCAGTACCGCGGCCCGCGGTATATCCTTTATAGCACCCTACCAGACCGATGGCGCCGCCAAAAAAGAAAGACTTAACGATGGCAGGCAGAAAATCGATAAAATCAACATGGTTGAATGCCTGGGAAAAAAACAGGATAAAGGTCAGGTTTCCCTTGATGTTGGCTCCCGCCCAGCTTCCCAGAATGCCCAGTGCATCGGCGTACAGGATTAACAGGGGAATCATCAGCGTGGCTGCAAGTACGCGGGTGACCACCAGAAAACGGATGGGATTCGTGGAAGATACCTCCATGGCATCAATCTGCTCGGTTACTTTCATGGAACCCAGCTCGGCTCCCATACCCGAACCTATTTTTCCGGCACAGATCAGGGCCGTTATTACCGGTCCCATTTCCCGGATAAGGGATATAACCACCATGCCGGGCAGCATGGAAACCGCACCGAAGCTCGCCAGCACAGGCCGCGACTGGATGGTAAGCACCAGTCCCATGATGATGCCGGTTACCGACACAAGAGGCAGGGTTTTATAACCAATCAGAAAACACTGCCGGCCAAATTCCCTGAATTCAAAATGGCGGGAAAATGCCTCTTTGGTAATGCGGGATATGAACAGGAAAAAATCACCTAGTTCGGACAGGAACTTATTTGCTCCTTCCGTTTTAACCAGCGTCTTTTCACTCAGCCTGATCGTTTGCTTCCGGGCCGTATCCAGTAATTTCGGCAATCTTCCTGCAACCCCGGTTTTCAAAGCGATGCGATCAGGAGGCGCAGCTGCTCTTTGGTTTTGCCTAACCTGATTTGAAGTTTACCCAGCATCTCATCTTTCTTTCCGGATTCAAAGAGTAAATCGTTGTCGGTCAGCATTGCAAACTGTTGTTTGAGTTTGCCTTTTTGCTCGTTCCAGTCTCCTGTCAATTCTGTTTCGTTTATCATTTCATTTAATATTAATTGGTGTGAGTAATTGCGATCAGTATTACATCTTTTCCATATACCAGCTCAGGGCTTTTTCCATTTGCTGGTAATGAAAAATAATTGTAATGGTTTTTTGCAACCTTAAAAAAGCGGTTTCACTCTTAACGATATAGTCAAAAGCCTGGTGTTTCATGCAGTTTACCGCCACCTCTATCTTGTCCTGGGCAGAAAGCATGATAACCGGTATTTGCGGATTGTATGTCTTGATCCTGTCAAGGGTGGTGAGACCATTGATGGCATGTTTATTAACGCCGTTGAGATGATAATCCAGGATAATAACATCCGGAAGGAGTGTCAGATTTTTCAGGCAGATCTCCCCCGTGGCAAAGGTTTTGATTTCACAGGCTGTATTCGCCATAAAGTCAATTTCAAGGGACTTCAGAAACAGGGCATCATCATCAACCAGGAAAACCAGTATTTTTTTTTCGGTTGTCATTTTTTGAAATTATTAAGCAGGTTATATTCGTCTGTCAGTTCCCTGCAAGCCTGAAGACATATATTTTCAAGCTTATATACCATTGCGGGTATTTCATTAAGATGCTGCTGGGTGCCGGAATATTCCTGGATCATTTTTCCCCAGTTCTCATATTCGGCATCCATGCCTATAATGGAAAAGGAAGGGATCATTTTATGGGCCGCCGAATGCAGGGAAACCCAGTCCTTGTCTTTCAGGCTTTTTTTCATGATGCCTGTCAGCACAGGAGTTTGATCCAGGTAAAGCCGGATCATTTCTTTCATTAATTCTGCATTTCGCCTTTGTCCGGTTACACAGGTAGGTAAGATCAATGCACTTCGACATGACCGGTACAGTTACCGGTCTTCCTGTTTTAAGCAGATCGATGATTTTGGTATACAGCAATTTCTCATCCACCGGTTTGGAAATATAGTCATTCATTCCGGCCGCTTTGCACTTTCTCAGATCGGCGGTAGTAACATCCGCGGTTAGCGCAATGATGGGAATTTTGGAATTCAGATGGTAACGGATATGTTCTGCGGCTTCAAAACCATTCATTTCAGGCATTTGCAGATCCATGAGGATAATATCAAATGTACCGTTTTGCAGCTTTTCAATGGCTACTTTCCCATTGCCGGCAAAATCACACTCAAATCCGTAATCATCCAGCAGGGTTTTCATTAAAAGCTGATTAAGGGCAATGTCCTCAACAACAAGCACTTTAATGCCTTTCATCTGCGGATCCATATCAATTATTTCCGTTTCAAGAAATAATTCATGTTTCGATTTTTTAAAGGGCATGGTCACACTGCAGGATGTACCGCTGTCGAGTACGCTATTTATGTGTATGGTTCCGCCCTGCTGCTCGGTCAGTTGTTTTGCAATCGCCAGTCCCAGTCCGGTGCCCCCATATAGCCGGGAGGTATCGCTGGTCGCCTGCTGAAAGTTCTCAAATATATGTTCGATTTTATCTTCGGCTATCCCAATACCGGTATCGGTTATTTTGAATTCAAGGATTGCTTCATTTTCATCCTGATGAAGCATTTCCACATCGATTGTAATGGATCCGCCGGAGGTGAACTTTACCGCATTGCTTACCAGGTTGATCAGGATCTGATGCAAACGTACGGGGTCCCCAATAAGCACCGGCGGAATATTGTCATCGTAATTCCTGACCAGCTTTAAATTCTTTTCCTGGATTTTAGGTTCGAATAGCTGGATCATGGCAGAGATGGAGGCTGTCATTTTAAACGGCTTGCGTTCAAAAACCATTTTACCGGCATCTACCTTGGCCAGGTCGAGAATATCGTCAATCAGTACAGTCAATACATCCCCGCTCATTTTAATGGCGGTGACATATTCGCGTTGTTTTTCGGTCAGTTCCGTTTTCAGCATCACCTTTGTAAACCCGATTATTGAATTCATCGGTGTCCGTATTTCATGGCTCATGTTCGACAAAAACTGCTGTTTGGAAACAACGGCGTTTTCAGCAATTTGAGTGGCTTCCTCCGCTTTGATCTGGGCCTCTTCGGCAATTTTTGTCGCCAGTTCTGCATGTTCCTTGGCTATGACCAATTCATTTTCGATCCGTTTATGATCGGTGATATCCCTCGCCACAACCACTACCCCGATAACCATTCCATGTTCATCTTTATATACCGAACCGTTGAACAGTACGTCGGTGAGTTTGCCATCGCGGATTGTCAGCGGAAAATCAGCTACAAACCCCTGGGCAAATACCTTCTTGTATATTTCCCGGGCCTTGTCCGGCTCCGTAAAATATTCAAAAAAGTCTGTGCCGATCAGGGTTTCACGGGTCAATTCCGTTATGTTGACGGACGCATTATTAATATCCGTGATCTTGCCTTCGGGACTGATTGTGAACAGCGGATCCAGACTGGCCTCTATAAGGCTCCTGGCGTATACCGATTCTTTTGTCTTAATGTTATCCATTGTTTTAATTATTATGGATTTAGCCTTTGAATACCTTTATTCAGCGTTTCCGGCTATTTGAGATAGTATTAAACGGGGAAGGTAGGCTATGCCGTAATTACGGAATTACACTATTGTTTTTAAAAATTACATAATTCATACCTTTTAGTCTTTCAGTACCAGGTGAGCCGTGTAAACATTTTTCCTTGCCGCATTTTCCTTGTTCCGTAAGGCCTCCACGGTTAATCGGGCCATGAGGTAACTCACCGTCGATTCTGCCCCCTGGTTCAGATTCACATGAAATTCTTCAAGCCCGTCGTAGCAACCGCCGGTGCAGGGGTTATAAACGATCTGGCCCAGCCGGTTACTCCCCAGGAACCAGTTAAATGCCCGCTCCATTTTCAATTTATAATCGGTGTTCCCGAATACGTTGTAGAATTTGTTTAGCGTCATAACCGAATAGGCTACATCAATCGGCTGTTCACCGCCTTCAGTCAGCAGATCCGGCTCGTGGCCTTTCATCAGCCATTTTTTATTGGAGATTACCTTAATGCCGGTTGAGTTGAATGTACGCGACAATAAAAAGTCGAGAGAGGAAATGGCTATGTCCTTGTAAACTTTGTCACTGGTTAATAGCCATGCATACAACATAGCTTCCGGCAATACGCTGTTCGCATAGGTAAGATAGCTTTCAAACCAGGCCCAGTTTTCCGATGTTTCCTGCCGGTACATTTTTACCAGCCTTTTGGCGAATATATTTATGAGGAGCAGGTTTGACGGCGCATTAATGGCCTGGCGATAATAGTAAAGTCCTTTAATAATAAAGGCCATTGCCCGTGTTGAATGCACTTCATCAATCCGCACCAGTGCTTTTTTCAGGAGGTTGATAGCTTCCGATATGATTTCCCACGGAACAAGTCCCATTAATGAAACCAGGTACCCCAATGCCCAGATCGCCCGCCCTGTGGCATCGTCCAGGTTTACCAGGTTGTTTTGATAAGTAAACCGGTCATCCTGGTCGAGGTAATTCAGGAATGTACCGTCCGTTTGCAGGCAATGCTTTATAAAATGGAGATATCTTTCAATATAATAAAGATCAGTATCCTCTTCTGTTAATTTGTAATGCATACACATCGCGATCAGCGCACGGGCGTTATCGTCCAGCGTATATCCCGATTCGGGATCGGGCTGATTTATTTTTGAGAACTGAAGGATTCCCGTTTGGGTAGTCATGTGTTTCAGGTGATCGAGGCTTATTGCAGGTAAATCATATTGAAGCGTGATTTTATCGACTGCAATATGTTGAACCAGCAAGGCATGGGCCACCGCCGAATTTTCCCAGGAGGTGGATACAATTTTCTGCAACGTGTTAATGCTTAAATTTTTTCGCAGGGGTTCATTTTCCATTAACCGGATGACACCTTCCGACAATTGCTTTGAACTGTGAAAGTCGATGATAATGCCGGTCTCCCCGGTGAGTACCTCCCGGGCATGGGGAATGGGAGTGGATATGATGGGGCAGGCGCAGCTCATGGCATAGGCGAAGGTACCGCTCACGGCCTGGTTGGGATCGTGGGTTGTAAAAAGGTAGATATCAGTAAGCTGAAGATATTCAAGTAATTCCGGCAGAGCAAGATAACTATCGATAAATTTGACATGGGAGGAAAGCTGCTTTTCTTTTACCATGCTTTTAAGCGTATCCCTGTATTTTTCCCCTTCGTTTTTCACAACTCCGGGATGGGTTTTGCCAATCACAAGAAAGAGGACATCCGGACTTTTTTCCACGATTGACGGCAAGGCTTCGAGGGTAGTTTCAATGTTTTTGCCGGAACTGAGCAGTCCAAAGGTGGTTAAAATCCTGCGACCCTTCAGCCCGTATTTTTTCTTTAATAAATTCTTGTTTAAATGCTGAACCAGGTGTGTTCCGTGAGGGATGACACTGATTTTTTGTTTGGGAATACCATAGGTTTCCTTTAATATCTTCGCTGAATAGTTCGTCATTACAATAATGGACGTGCAGGCACCGGATATGCGCTCAACATTTAATTTGAGTGATTCGTCCGGATATGGCAAAACAGTATGAAAAACAACAACCACCGGTTTTGAGAGCAGGTAAATAAATTCAAGGAACGCCTGTTCCTGTTCCCTGTAAAAGCCAAATTCATGCTGAATGATAACGGTCTTGATATTCTTGTCGGAGTTTATGGTCAGGGCCATTTTTTCGTATTCTTCTGCCCGGGATGTTTTAAGTATATATTTTACATCGGGTGAATAAAGCATATTGGTTTCATCCGATTCCAAAGCACATATTTTTACCGAAAAGGAGGTGCTGAATTTATTTTGCAGCGCACGGGTCAGGTCCTGCGTATACGTAGCAATTCCGCAAACCCTGGGTGGGAATGAACTTACGATAAGGATCTCGTCTAAATCTTTCATAACGGGCTTATTTTTCATATTTTCACGATAAGTATTCATTTGCCAGTTAGCCGGTCGGAATTTCCGGTTATATGGATTTTTTCAGTATTTTCTTAAATACCGGTTTGATAATAATTATGGGAGGCATTGTGTCGCCCAGCAAAAATCCCCAGTTTTTTAGGGGGCCAATATGGTCGAAAATGAGTTTAACAATGGCCAGGATGGGTATGGAAAGAAACATGCCGGGTATACCCCAAAGGGCATTTCCAACTATTACGGCAAGGATGGAGAAAAGCGCATTTAATTTTACCCTGGATGCTACAATTCTGGGGACAATATAATTATTGTCGATCAATTGAATAAAATAATAAGCACCGAGTACATACAACGCATACCACCCGGAGGATTTGGTGACCAGGGCCACCATCATCGGCATGGCCACGGCAATCAGACCTCCGATATAGGGAATAACATTGAGAAGAGCTCCCATAATGCCGAGCAAAACCGCATATTCAATTCCAAGGATTAAAAGGGCCGTTGAATTCAGGATAGCTACCACAATAGCTTCCAAAAAAAGGCCGATAAGATAGTGCTGTATAACCGACTTTGTTTGGGTGACTATTTCACTTACCCGGGATTGGTTATTTTCCGCGAAGGATTTGCGGATAAAATCCATCAGCAGGGGATGATAGAACAGGAGCATGAAAACATAAACGGGAATCAGGAAAAGTACCACAATGCTGCTGCCTACTGTAAGAATTGTCTGTCCGATAGCGGCACTGCTGCCGTTTATCAGTTCACCGCGGGTATTGGCAATCCAACTGTGTAGCTTGTGCGGGTTGATATCAAAATAACCGGATGCCCACGAAAAGGACTCGTTGAGAATTTGGGTGAATTTGTCGACAAGCACGGGCCATGATTCGCTGAGGCGGCTTACCTGGGAAAGCAGCAGGGCCCCGACAGAGGAAATAATCAGTAAGGTGAGAAATAGGGTAATTATAATCGCAATCAGCCGGTTAATGCGCAACCGTACAAAAAATGTAACCACCGGGTGTAGAAGAATTGAAACCAGGATGGCAAAGACCAACGGAATAAGAATACCCTGTGCAATATACAGGACAAACAGCAAGCCGATCAATCCAATGATCAGAAAGACAGGCTTTATATAAAGAGGAAGGTTCCATTCTTTTCCGGTCACAGGCGTATCAATTGTATTCTGAAGTTTCAAGTTCACCGGATGCGATCGTCGAAAGAAACACTGTTTCTTCATCCGTGGTGAGGCTATAATCCACATTTTCATGCAGAGTCATCAAATGGCCCCTATCGAGGGAAAGGGATTCCTTGCGGGAATGAAACATCAGGTTGCCCTCGATAATTTGAAAAGTAATTGAATCATTCGATTGAAAAGAGGTGATTTCCGTTCCTTTATGAATGGCTGTCAAAACGATTTGTGTGTTATCGCTTTTTAACAGGATCATTGCATTCAGTTCTCCGTTTGTCCAGGCAACACTGCGTTTCATCCTGCTGATCAGCACACGCAGGTTGAGCGCCAGGGGAAATCCGTTGCGGGAATTGTGCACAATGGATAGAGGGGGATTGTTATAGATTACTCCTGATTTCATAGTTGGGTTTTTCATCCGGATATTTTCTGGTCTTCCGTTTATTTTAAAAGATTTTCTTGCCCTGGATCACATTGAAAATAATGGCAATAATGGCAATGACAAGCAAAATATGGATCATGCTTCCTGCACTGTAGGCGAAGTATCCTATCGCCCATAAAAGAAAGAGAATGACGGCAACAACATAAAGTAAATTTCCCATGAGATTGTGGATTTAGTGAAGTGAAAGTATCTTCCGAAGTATGGTCACAAAGATGCGATCCTGTTACTCCGGGAGCATTACACTATTGTATGAATATGTTACAACATTCATACATCGCCCAGGATGCTGTGCCTTTTTTGCTTCAGGTTTTTGAAGTGGGAGGGGGTTAATCCGGTCATTTTTTTGAACTGGTTCGAAAGGTGTGCCACGCTGCTGTAATGCAATTTATCGGCAATTTCGGTAAGGTTCAGCTCATCATAAACAAGCAGCTCTTTGACTTTTTCAATTTTATGGCTGAGGTAGAATTTTTCAATCGTTGTGCCCTTGACTTCCGAGAAAAGATTGGCCAGGTAGGTGTAATTGTGATCCAGCTTTTCGCTGAGGTAATCGGAAAGATTTGTCTTGATCTGTTCATCCTGGTTGTCGAGCATTTCGATGATGTGAATTTTTATCCTTTCCACCAGCATGCTTCTTTTGTCTTCCATCAATTCAAGTCCGGCCTTTTTCAATCCCCGGTTAAGCATGTTGCGCAGCTGGGGAGTGAGGTCTTCCATAACTTCAACTTCTCCCAGTTCCACACGGGTATGGTGCAGCCCAAGCTTTTCGAGCTCGGATTTAACCACCATTTTACATCGCTGGCAAACCATGTTCTGAATGTAGATTTTCATCGATGCGGAGAATATGTCAAATAATCGTACACCTCAAATTTACGTTAATTTAACGGAATAACAATTTATATTTATGTAAGTATCAGAGAATCAATAATAAATACCTGGATGGCTAAAAATTTAATCACAGGGGACACAGTGAAATCAGAGACGCTTTGCTTTGGGAAGATCGCAGAGCTTAACAACTCATTTTTAAGGAATTTGAGCGACACGGAGGCCATGAAGTGGCCAGATTTCGATAACCGTGGGTGAAACCCACGGAAAAAGGCTGCCTCTTTATGAGACAGCCTCTGATGAATAGATGACCTTCGCAGGTTTCAGTTGCAGGTATGCAAATCCGGCATGTCAACCGGGTTCCAGGGTGAATTGTATTCAAACGACCAGGCCTCTGCTTTTTTTCATGATGATTTTTTTGAGAGGTTGAGATAATAGTAAAAACTGTATATCATGTGATTCATCGTAACGTTACTATTTTATCATCATCTCTTTCTGAATAAAGGGGAAGGGTAAATTTAAACTCACTGCCTTTATCTTGTTCACTCTTAACGCGGAGTTCTCCTCCGTTTTTTTCCACAAATTCTTTGGCAAGCATTAATCCCAGTCCCGATCCTTTTTCGTTTGCGGTTCCTTTCGTCGTTTGTTTTTGTGAAATATCAAACAGTTTTGCCAGTTGATGAGGTTTTATTCCAATTCCATTATCAATTACGGAAATACTAACTATCCCCGATGACTCATTCGCATGGATACTTATCATTCCACCGGGGTTTGAAAATTTTATCGCATTCGACACAAGATTACGCAACACCGTTTTCAACATGTCAATATCTGCAAAAACATATAAAGGTTCTTTAATAAAGCATTTGATGGTTATGTTTTTTGCCAGTGCATTTCTGTTAAGGGTTTCAAGGCAGTTATGGCATATATCCTTAAAAAGCAGTTTTTGAGGCTTAAAAGGAATTTTCCCGCTCTGAGAGCTGGTCCATTTCAAGAGGTCTTCCAGAAGGGCAAAAGTGTCCTCGGAAGCACTTTTTATATGCCTGACCTGTCTTTCAATCTTATCTATATCATAAACACGAATATTTTCAATTAATAAATCGGACAACCCAAGGAGCGCGGTGAACGGGCTTCTCAAATCATGTGCGAGTATGGATATGAACAGGTCTTTATCCGCATTTAATTTCAGCAATTGCTGAAGTTCATTGTTCGTAATGACCAGCTCAGCCACCCGTTTTGCCTTTTCTTCTTCGGCAATGACAAGTTCTGCAACCCGTTTGGCTTTCTCTTCATTATCGATGATCAGCTCTGATACGCGTTTTGCCTTCTCTTCGTCAGCAATGACAAGTTCGGCCACGCGTTTTGCCTTCTCAGTGTCGGCTATAACCAGTTCCGCCACGCGCTTTGCTTTCTCCTCATTGTCAATGATCAGCTCCGCTACCCGTTTGGCCTTTTCTTCATTCGCAATGACCAATTCAGCTACCCGTTTGGCTTTTTCTTCGTCTGCAATCACCAGTTCGTTGGCCCGCTTAACTTTTTCTTCATTGCCAATGATCAGCTCTGCCAGGCGTTTAGCTTTTTCTTCGTTGGCAATCACCAGCTCTGCCACGCGCTTTGCCTTTTCTTCATCCGCAATGATCAGCTCGCCGGCGCGTTTTGCCTTTTCTTCCTCGGCAATAGCGATCCCGGCCAACTGTTTCTCCTTTTCCACATTGGCGATGACTAACTCGGCGGCACGCTTTGCCTTTTCCTCATTGGCTATAACGAGTTCGGCGGCTCTTTCCGCTTTCTGACCATCAGCAATGACCAGTTCATTCACATTTTCTCTCTTGTTCATAGAATTAGGGCGTTTCCGGTACGTGGACGGAGTTCAATTTTGTATGCAGGCCGGCAAAGATAAATCCTCCGGTTCCCTTTAGCCTTACACTTTGGAGAAAATAAATTGTATAATTCACACGTTTGCGGTTCAGGGCTACCGTTTTTTCCGTAATTTTTTGTATGTTCATTGATATTTTCGGCTTTATATCAAGGGTGATATGTTTCGCAGTTTTTTCAGGCTGGCCTTACGCAATATCAGAAAGTACAAGGTTTATTCCGCCATCAGCGTAATCAGCCTTACCATCGGATTTTGCGCCTATATCCTGATTTCGCTTTATGTCAGCTACGAATATTCCTGGGATAAGCACAACGGGAATTACGACCGCATTTACCGGGTGCAACGAACTTTTGTTTCCTCGGTACAGGTTACCAACGGGAATAACATCTCTCCCCATACCCGGGGCATCACTTCAAAACTCCTGGAAGGTAAATATCCCGAAATTGAAAAGACCCTCCTGCTGAGGGAAGATCGCGGAAGTTATCTTTCTTCCCGGTTTACCCACGCCTTCTGGGAAGAATTCGGATTCGGCACCGACAAGGCGGTCTTTGACTTCTTCACCTTTGAATTTATATCAGGATCACAAAGAGGCTCATTAAGTGAGCCTTATCAAATTATCCTTTCTGAATCCCTGGCCGGAAAACTCTTCCCGAATGAACTTGCAATGGGGAAAACGGTAATCATTGAAAAGAAGTATAATCTTAAAGTTACCGGGGTATACCGTGATTTCCCCCGCAATTCATCCTTCCGTCCCGATTATATAATTTCCCTTTCGAGCTATGACCAGTTTGAGGACTACAGGAACAGCCTGAATGCAGATTATTACACGTATGTATTGCTGAAAGAAGGCCAGGATGCGGCCGGGCTGGACAAAAAGATCAGGGGACTTTTTAAGACCTATAAAGATTATGAAACGGAAGAGCTTTCGGTTTGCCCGCTTTCCATGATCTACCTGAGCTTTAACGGAAACAGGGACTACCTTATCATCCTGATGATCTATAAAATGATCGGAATCTTTCTTCTTTTGCTTTCGGCATTCAATTACATCAACCTTACCACCTCACATATGTCCGTAAGAAACAAGGAAGTGGGCATTAAAAAAATATTCGGGAGCGGGAAGGGGAACCTTATCCTTCAATTTCAGGCGGAAACATTCATAACTGCCCTGATCAGCATTGGCCTGGCTTTTCTGCTGACAAGCTTAATTCTTCCCTTGTTTAACACGATCATTGGAAAACAACTGGAATTTTCATTTTCCACGCAAGGGTCATTTATGGTTGGAATGATTGCGGTGGCTATCCTTACAGGGTTTCTTTCCGGACTTTACCCGGCTGTTTTTATGTCGGGCAGGCAACCGCTTGATCTTTTTAAAGGAAACCTCTATAAGTCAGGCAATGATAAATCGGTTATGCGCAAGGTTCTGATCGTCATTCAGTTTTCAATAGCCATCCTGTTTATTATACTAACCCTTAGTTTTTATCTGCAGCTGAGTTATATCCTGAAGAAGGATGTCGGGTTCACCCGGGATAATTTACTGTATACATTGATTTCGGTTTCCCGCAAGGATGCCAAATGGGACTACCTGAGAAATAAGCTCCTGGTTCACCCGGAGATCAGCAATGCTTCCATGTCAAAGCATATCCCCATGATCACCTTCGGCGGGAGGAGGATTACGTGGGAAGGGGCATCGACGGAGGAGGTCGTGAATGCACGCGACAACCTGGTAAGTTATGATTTTATCGAAACGATGGAAATGCATGTTGTCAGCGGCCGGAATTTTTCGCGGGACTTTCCTTCCGATAAAGGGGTGGCCTGCATTATAAATGAATCGGCTTTAAGGGCTTTCGGATGGGATAATGCGCTGGGAAAAAAGGTAGACGGCAAATACAATGTAATCGGGGTTGTCAGGGATTTTCACAACAATGACATTTACAACATTATTGAACCCTTTTACATGATCCTGGCCCCCGATTCCGCAATGATCGGTGCCTGGTCGCTTGCTTTTCGGGTTGATCCGGGCAGGATGAAAGAAGCCCGGGAAATTCTGCAGACAGAGCTGGAAGAATATTTTCCCCAGGATCCCTTTGAAATTAAGAATTACGATGAGTCATTCATCAACCAGAATGTCATCAGCATTTATAAAACAATTAAGAACCTCGTTCTCTTTTTTACATGCCTGAATATTCTGATCGCTGTCATTGGATTGCTGGGACTGGTTGCATTCACCCTGTACCGGAGGACCAAGGAAATTGGCATCCGAAAGATCCACGGAAGTACCAACCGGAATATTTTCAGAATGCTGTATTTTGAATACCTGGTGCTTGTGCTTTATGCCTCCGCCCTGGCCTGGCCGGTGGCTTATATATTGCTCTCGCACCTTCCCGGCACCTACAAGCACCCGTTTGTAACATGGCCCTATTTCCTGGCCTCTGCCGCAGTACTGGCCATCATTTTCATCACGTCCCTTTATCATACCCTGAAAGCGGCGAATTCAGATCCAATCACATCCCTTCGGTATGAATGACAATGCCCTGCTAAACCCTGGTTGCGTAAACACGATAAATATGATTATTTATGATGAAGTGGATGTTGGAAATTAACCCGGTATTGCTTGCCCTGATTGCTACCCTGTTTACCTGGGCCCTGACGGCCCTTGGGTCCGCCATGGTTTTCTTTTTCAAGACCATTAACAAAAAGGTATTGAACCTGATGCTGGGTTTTGCGGCCGGCGTTATGATCGCTGCGAGCTTTTGGTCCCTGTTAAATCCGGCAATCGAAATGGCGGAAAGCCAGGGCAAGGTTCCCTGGATTCCCGCCGTAATTGGCTTTTTGTCGGGGGGCGCTTTTCTATACCTTATCGACAGGCTGATACCCCACCTCCATTTAGGCCTTTCAATGGATAAGGCGGAAGGCATTAAAACATCGTGGCACCGGAGTGTTTTGCTTGTTCTGGCCATAACCCTGCATAACATTCCCGAGGGACTGGCTGTGGGAGTTGCCTTCGGGGCGCTGGCTGCCAACGCGGATATGAGCGCGCTGGCCGGGGCTGTGGTCCTGGCAGTTGGCATCGGCCTGCAGAACTTTCCCGAAGGGGCAGCTGTTTCCATCCCCCTGCGCAGGGAAGGATTTTCCCGGCTCAAAGCATTTAACTACGGGCAGTTATCGGGAATGGTTGAGCCCATCGCAGGTGTGCTGGGTGCTTACCTGGTGCTGGTGATGACCCCTTTGCTTCCCTATGCGCTGTCCTTTGCTGCCGGAGCCATGATTTTCGTAGTGGCCGAGGAACTCATTCCGGAAGCCCAGACGGGCAATGAAACGGATCTGTCAACCATCGGGGTGATGATTGGTTTTGCCGTGATGATGCTTATGGATGTATCGTTGGGCTGATTCACCATGAAGTGGGAAAACCTTGCCCGGGAAATGCTGTGAACCAGGCAATGAAAAGGAAATGCAGGGGAGTAAATTACTAATCTTCAGAGTACTTCTATGCCCCGAAGCCAAAAAATAAATTTGACTTTGGATTTGTAATTGTTTAATTTTAGTAGGTCTAAAAACCATAACCATGAAAAGAAACAGGCTGTTATTAATTATGCTCACTGCAGTAGTAATTATTGCAGAGCTTACATCGTGTAACAAAGCGAAGGAAGCCACCGCTCCCCTGATTGACATGAAAATGTTTTTCAAAAACGGGGAGAAAGATAATTTCCAGATTTCTCCCGATGGCAGATATTACTCCTACATAGCGAATTACAAGGACATGTTTAATGTATTTGTTCAAAAGATTGGGGACAGTAATGCGGTACGTGTTACAAACGATACCCTGAGAAGCATCCGGATTTATTTCTGGAAGGGGGATCGGATCGTTTACTTGCAGGATATCGGGGGGGATGAAAACTTTCAGTTGTTCTCAGTTACTCCGGCTGGTACTGAATTAAAAGCCCTTACCCCATTTGCCGGTTATCGTACGGGTGTACTGGATGAATTGCGTTTTATACCGGGAAAGGAAAAAGAAATGTTGATCCTGATCAATAAAAGGGACAAGCAATATTTTGATCCTTATAAGATCAATATCGAGAGCGGAAAACTGGACCTTATGTACAGGAACACCCTGAATTTTGACAGCTGGGTCACTGATAATGCGGGTGTCATACGTATCGCAACCAAGACGGACGGTGTGAATGTTACCTATCTGTACCGCAAAACGGAGAAAGATCCTTTCACAGAATTGCTAACCACCTCGTTTAAAGAAACTTTCTATCCCCAGGCATTCGATTCGGCCAATATGAATATATATACTTTATCGAACATTGGAAGGGATAAGATCGCTCTGGTTGAATATGATCCGGCAGCCAAAAAAGAAGTGAAGGAGATTTTTGCGCAGCCCGATTATGATTTGGAAGGTGCATATTATGACAAGAAGAAAAAAGAACTGGCCAATGTGTACTGGACCGGTGAAAAGGCCGAAGACCATTACTTTGATAAACAAAGAGATACAATAATTTCAAGGCTGCAGAAACAATTTGAAGGGTATAAGGTATATTTTGGGAATTATGATGACGAAATGAAGAATGGCATCGTAGTTGTTTACAGCGACAAGCTTCGTCGCAAATATTATGTTTGTGACTTTTCTACGGGAAATGTAAAGGAAATAGCCAATCCGTATCCCTGGATTAATGAAAAGGATATGGCATCCATGAACCCGATTACCTATAAATCAAGGGATGGATTGACCATTCATGGGTACCTTACCCTGCCCAAAGGGATGGAAGCAAAAAAATTGCCGGTAGTGGTAAATCCCCATGGGGGACCCTGGTACAGGGACGGCTGGGGATTTAATCCGGAAATACAGTTTTTAGCGAACAGAGGGTATGCAGTATTGCAGATGAATTTCAGGGGGAGCACCGGCTATGGCAAACAATTCTGGCAGGCATCTTTTAAAGAGTGGGGAAAGAAAATGCAGGATGACGTGACCGATGGTGTGGAATACCTGAAGAAAGAGGGTATTGCCGATTCATCAAGGATAGCTATTTACGGGGGCAGTTATGGCGGTTATGCCACATTGGCCGGAGTTGCCTTTACTCCCGATTTATATACATGTGCTGTGGACTATGTAGGCGTAGCCAATCTTTTCACCTTTATGAATACAATTCCACCCTATTGGAAACCGTACCTTGACCAATTTCATGAGATGGTGGGAGATCCTGTAAAAGACAGTTTATTGATGGCAGAAGCTTCACCCGTGCTACATGCGGATAAAATCAAGGCGCCCCTTTTTGTTGCCCAGGGTGCTAACGATCCAAGGGTAAATAAAGCAGAAAGCGACCAGATGGTGGCTGCCCTGAAAAACAGGGGAATTGATGTTGAATACATGGTGAAAGACAATGAAGGACATGGATTTCTTAACCAGAATAACCGGTATGATTTTTACAGTGCCATGGAAAAGTTTCTTGACAATCACATGAAACCAAAAGAAGCAAAACCGTAAGGATTTCATGTAGCATAACATTAAAAACCCTTTGTAATCAATTCGGGTTCGTGGGCATAAGGCATTAAAAGGGTCTCTGACATTCATTTCAAGAGACCCTTACACTATTTGTTGTTCTGATTTTATACCTATTCTTTCACAATAAGGGCAACAACAATTCCAAAAATTACATGTCCAATTATGCTACCTGTCATAATCAGCACCATACTGCCTTCCATTGGCGGCATGCCCCCCATCATTTTCCCCATGATTGCCATTGCAATCTGGGCAAAGATGAAAACGGCCATGCCAAAAATTGCGCCTTTTAAAACATTACTGCCTATTTTCCGCACAATTTCAATAAACAAGAAGGCATAAAGCAGCGCGAAAATGATACCAATCATGAAATGCATTAGCCAGCCAATAACGAGAGGAAATCCCATCATTGCTGAAAGCATTGATGCAGCATTCATTTTCGGCATTCCCATCATGGGTGCAAACATCATAACTGCTGTCATTACTGCTGTTCCGATGACACCACCTAAAAGCGATTTCTGAATTTTATTTGTCATGCTGTTAATTTTAGGGATTAAAATGCCGGGAGCTGGTTATCCAGCTCCCGAAGCATTACATTTTTTTCATCATTGGGCAATCCTTTGCACAAACGTGACCAGTCTGGCCATGAGGAATCATGGCTACTTTGCCTTCTTTACTGATCTCATAACCATTCATAAGTTTCATGGCGGAACCATCCGGTTTGGTAACTGTGCCATCTGTTGAAACTTTACAACCGTCTGAACAAGTATACGTCTCAGCAAGCGGGGTACATTTTGTGTCTTTACACAGCATCGCTTTGTTATCCACGATCATCACTCCCTCTTTCAATTCCGTTTTTTGTTTTTCTTTCTTTTCTTTTTCTGAAGAAGATTGGGCATTAATAGTTGCTGTGATGCCAATCAGGATTGCAAATGCAAGAATTGTTCTTTTCATTTTTTGAATTGTTTTAATTGTTTGACATTATAATTATCAATCAAACAGTCGCTGCAAGATTCAAAACCTGACAAACGGATGGAAGAAAAATTTGCGGATGGCGAAAACCTTTGGTTTTTAGTGAATTAGAAGGGATTGCCCTGAAGGGTGAATTATTGAAAAATGATCTGCAAAATTACACTACAACCTGGAAATGATTTGTTGCTTCAAATCAGGGTTAGTGATTTGCGGAACTTTGTTTTCATTATCGGTATGAACGTGACCGTGCAATAATTTGTCCAGGGTTTTGCTTTGCTTCTGGTAAGCAGTGCAGGCATCACACATGCTTGTGTGCATCCGCAGCATAACTTTTTCCTTTAGGGAAAGTTCCACCACAGATTTTTTATCTATCAATTCAGTAGCCCTCTGGCAGGAGAGCATTAAAATGTTCATCAGCCTTTTCATCATTCTATTTTTTAAACCAATTGAGTTCCAGGCATTTTCTCAGCTGCAGTTTAGACCTGTGAATTATTTGCCATAGATTAGTAACGGTAATTCCCAGTTCCTGACAGATTGCTTCACTATTTTCATCCTGAATATATTTTAAATGTACTGCTATAAACCAGTTTTCCGGTAATTTATTCAGGCAGTCTTTCAAAGTTTTATTAAAATCTTCGTTATCTGAAAGGTTATCTGAGACATCCGCCCATGGCTGAGGTCTTTCCCCTAATTTCCATTGGGAGTTTTCGTCAAACAATTCTTCAAAAATTGCATCGTTATTGATTGTTGGCTTCCGGTACGAGTTGCGGTAATGGTCATTTATTTTGTTGTTAAGAATGGCAAATAACCACGTTTTGGGACTGCTCTCTCCTTTGAACTTTTCCAACGATTTAAGTGCCGCTAAAAAAGTTTCCTGAACTAAATCTTCTGCTGTTTCCTTGCTGGCTGTTTTGTGAATTGCCCATGAATACAGGTTATCTGAATATAATTCAACCCAGGAACGGATGGTGGCTGTTGAGATAGAATTGTTCATTATCTAATCCGTCTATTTTCCATTCTTAATCGGCCACATGAGTGAGTTTATTTACCATGGATATCAAATATAGGCAAAATTATTTTGTTGGGAATGTTGTGTCCTCTCTTTGGCCGGAGGGCATACATCAGATGATTATTTACCTGCAAGGTTCAGCGGTACCTTCTTCAGGAATTGATCAATTTTATTTTAAGATGGTTACTATAATAAATTAAAAAAAACCATCATGGTAAACATCATCCATCGTATTGGGATCAAGGCCCCGATCGCCAAGGTATATGAGGCTTTAACCACTATCCGCGGGCTCGCGAACTGGTGGACTGAGGAAGTTGAAGGCAAAGAACAGACCGGCGGAAAAATCACTTTTACGTTTCGGTCGGAAACCGGGGAAATAAAAGGCAAAATGGTTATGGAAGTACAGGAACTGGTTCCCCGGAAGCGGGCGCGGTGGCGATGCCTGGAAGGGCCTCCTGAATGGATCGGAACCGACATTACGTTTGAATTGGCAGAAACAGACAATCAGACAATTATCCTTTTCGGTCACAGGAACTGGCGTGAAGCCGTTGAATTCATGGCCCACTGCAGCATGAAATGGGCGGTGTTTATGTTAAGTCTGAGGGAATATGTAGAAACGGGAAAAGGTAAGCCCTCACCGGGAGATTTAAAGATTGACAACTGGAATTGAGTTCAGTCTGTTATCTAATTGTGGATCACACGGATTACATAAACTTGTGATTCGGTTACATATCTGCAATCCCCGTATCCCCGGCATTAACCCGGCTGTTCCTTCTTCAAACAAAAAGTCCGCCGAAGGCGGACTCTCTCTGGTAGCCCCACCAGGAATCGAACCTGGATTTAAGGTTTAGGAAACCTCCGTTCTATCCATTGAACTATAGGGCCAGATCCACCCTGGCATTGCTGCAAAGGCGGACTATATGTAAGATCCACCGGACGGTGGATGTGTGGATCGCTTTCGCCAAGGCTTCGGCGATCGCGACAAAAGTATTGAAAAGGATCGTACCGGCAAAATTATCGCCGATAATAATCTGTGATCTGTTGCAGGTTATCAGTAATCGGTTAGCAGGGATCGGTTGTAAGGGATTTGTGCCCCGCCACTAATCAAATTTTGATTCCGGATTGTTATAGGGTCCATGAGACTCACTCCAAAAGATATACTTACCGAACAGGATGTTCAGAAAGGCCTGAAAATGGTCATATGGGACGGCCTGACCGGGGAGGTGACCCTTGCGCTTACCGGCAGTACTTTCATTGTCGCCATGGCCCTGTTACTCGGTGCGACGAATATCCAGATCGGTTTGCTTGGCGCCCTCCCGACTCTTACCAACCTCGCGCAGCTTATTTCCATCTGGCTGGTAAAAAAATTCAATAACCGGAGGGCTGTTGCGGTTTATTGCACTTACCTGGCCCGTATATCATTGTTATTTATCGGCTGCCTTATCGTATTCCTGCAACAAACCTCCATCCATTTATTGCTGTTTTTTCTTTTTTTCTATTACTTCTTTACTTCTATTGCCGGTCCCAGTTGGAACTCCTGGATGAAAGACCTGGTTCCGGAAAATTTACTGGGAACCTATTTTTCAAAGCGCACCCGGTATACGCAAACGCTTAATGTGGTTCTGAGCCTTGGACTGGCTTTGCTGCTGGATCACATCCGAATTACCTGGCCGGAATATGAACTGAAAGCATATGCCCTGTTTTTTGTGGTTGCCGGTGTCACTGGCCTGATCGGGGGATATTTGCTTTCGAAAGCGCCTGAACCCAGGTCGCAACTGTCTGATATCGACATTTTTTCCCTGTTTAAACTTCCCCTCAGAAACCGGAATTTCAGAAAACTCCTGATATTTAATTCTTTCTGGGTGTTTGCCCTCAATGTGGCTGCACCCTTTTTTACCGTGTTTTTACTCAGGGGACTTGGCCTGCCGCTCACGTACCTGATCGTGCTGGTGGTGATCAGCCAGGTCGTCAGTATTATCACAATCCGGGGATGGGGAACATTTTCTGACCGGTACAGCAACAAAACCATTCTCGGCCTGAGTACCCCTATTTATATTGCTACCATCATTGCCTGGTGCTTTGTTGGAATTTACAGAAACGAATACATGAACCTGCTCCTCCTGCTGGGAATTTATGTTTTCAGCGGCATTGCCACAGCCGGGACCAACCTTGCCCTTACCAACATCGGACTGAAACTCGCTCCCAAAGAAGACGCCATTGTCTATCTTTCCGTTAAAAACATCATTACTGCCGTGTTTTCCTCTGTGGCACCGCTCATCGGCGGCATACTGGCCGATTATTTCCTGAAGGTCAGGCTCACGGTGTCCGTTCAATGGAACGGCCCCGGTCTCGACAAGGTGTTCCAGCTCCTGGCCCTCCACGAGTGGAATTTCCTGTTTGCGATCAGTGCCCTCCTGGCCCTCATTTCCCTGGAATTCCTGATCCATATAAACGAAACAGGGGAAGTGGATAAGGAACTTGTAAAAAGGATCATGCGTACCACCGTCCGGATGAATCTCAAGGAATATTTCCTGATCGGCGATATTATTACCTGGCATGACCAGCTGGTCGCGCTGCTCCGCGCATGGCGAAAAACGCCCGACAAAAAACCGGATAAGTGATATGTTAACAGTTCCTTAAATCGCCGTAATTCTCCAACAATGCGAAAACTGGTTTGTTCCCCACTTAAAATTAACGAACCGATTCCCCTGTTGTTATGGAATTTGAAAATATCCGAAAGATAGCCATTTTCAGGGCGCTTCAACTGGGGGATATCCTGTGCGCAATCCCGGCGGTAAGGGCCCTGAAATCAAGATACCCGGATGCGGATATATACTTCATCGGCTTGCCGGGAACGGAAAGCCTGATCAGGCGATTCAGCAGGTATTTTTCGGGATTTATTCCTTTTCCCGGTTATCCCGGCCTGCCGGAACAGCGGTATGATGTAAAGGCCATCGCCTCTTTTATTGCGTACATGCAGGATATGTCTTTTGACCTTATTTTGCAGATGCACGGGAACGGCACTTATGTGAACCAGTTCATCGAACTGCTGGGCGCAAAATACTGCGGCGGCTTTTATACTACGTATGATTATAACCCCCCCGGAAAATTATTTATGGCCTATCCGAATTACGGCCATGAAACCGATCGCCTCCTGAAGCTCATGTACCACCTGGGGGTCCCCAACGGATCGGCGTCCCTTGAATTTCCGATCAATGAGCCCGACACAAGCGATTTCAATAAACTGAACCTCGCTGTTGAAAAGAAGAATTATGTATGCATTCACCCCGGATCAAGGGGACCATGGCGGCAATGGCCTAGGGAAAATTTCGCAAGGATGGCTGATGTCTGTATCGGGCTTAACATGCCCGTGGTGATCACGGGAACCGTGGAAGAGCTTGAAATTGTGGAAGGTGTTGCGCACCGTATGAAATATGATCCTCTGATTGTTGCGGGAAGAACCAACCTGGGTTCTATGGCGGTTTTGCTCAGCAATGCATTTGGATTGATCTCCAATTGCACCGGCGTGACGCATATGGCTGCCGCCTTAGAGGTACCGGGAGTAATTCTCAGTATGGATGGCGAACCTCAGCGGTGGGGACCCCGGAATAAGGACCTGTTCTATACACTCGACTGGATTTCGGATCCGATATATGACAAGGCGGAATCCGCTTTATTGACCTTGTTGCAGAAAGGAAGCTTCAGGCAGGATCGGCTACAGTACGCCTGAGAGCCTCTTAGGCTGTTAGGGGCTTAGGGGCTTAGGGGCTTAGGGGTTTAGGGGCCGGGGATACCGTGACTTGCATGATTTATCGATCTACAATAGCGTATGCGCTCCGCGCAATGGAACACATTATTATATACCTTTTTCGATCTACAATAACGTATGCGCTTCGCGCAATTCATCATTCATAATTCATCATTCATAATTTCCATCTTCTTCCTATTTCTTCAAAACAGTATCCACTACCTCGGCCTTGTCCGGATGTTCCTCGTTTTGCATCAGGGTCAGCTCGTCTTCCATCCGCTTGAGTTTAGCGGTGACCTTATTGTAGATCTTCTGAAAGTCATCGGGGTTATGTGTGTAATACGACATGGTTGAATCAAACATGACACGGGTAACGCCATATTTGTCGAACACGGATTGGTAAAGCGATGCCGAATCCAATCGCGGTGCCTTGTTTACAGCGCTCATGTTATTCACCGCAATGCCATCTGCCAGGTGAACGTCCACGATGACGTCGACAAATTTGCGGGCGGGAATGGTTTCGCCGTATCGACGGTGCCCGCATGCCATGGCCAATACGGCCGTCAGCAGCACCAGGCAATATCCGCATGAAAAACGTAATTTTTTTGTCATCAGTCTTTTATATCGTTAAACCTGTATCCCAGCATTATTTCATGGGATCCAAAGTTATGTGCTCCCAATGGATTTAACACAACTTCATAGGAATAACCGATATAAATTTTTCTGTCCCAGGTATAACCCATCATGATGGAGATGGCTTCCTGTGAACGGTAAGAGATGCCGCCCCACAGCATATTCCGGTACCAGGCGCGGGCATTGAAATCCACCTGCACCGGTGCAGGCCATACTTTCTTTATGACAATGCTGGGTTCCAGCGCCCATTCGCGGTTAATATAATACTTATACCCCCCCGTGATGTAAAAATGGGTTTTCAGGCGGCTTTCGCCCGTAGGATCATCCCCGATCTTGATCTTGTTGTTCAGCACATGCCTGAAGACAATCCCGGCATGATAGGTGGATGTCCAGAGGTAAAACCCGACGTTGGCATCCGGAAGGAAATAGCTTTCCTTTGAATTCATTGTCGGATCCCCTTCCACCGGCATCTCGATCTTGGCATAATCTATTTTGTACTGGATCATTCCCAGATTCAGTCCGCCGGATATTTTCATATCCTCGTTGAGGTTATAATGATAGGCATAGGAACCATGTACCGATCCCATGCTGATGGGCCCTGCCACATCATAACTGATCGTCCCGCCCCAGCCCATGGGCTGTTTTACGAGAGGTCCGTAGACGCTCAGCGAATTGGTAATGGGGGCGTCGGAAAACCCCACCCACTGAAAGCGGTTGGATGAAATTACCTGGAAGTAATTGTTCGTCCCCGCAAGGGCTGGATTCAGCACAAAGGGGTTGGTCATGAACAGGGTGGATAAAGGGTCCTGCTGGGCCAAAGCTGCTAACCCTCCCATGAGGCCAAACAGTATGAGGAAACAAGTTCGTTTCATTTTCTTATCTTAATATAGTTACTGTACCGGTATAGGGTTCTGATTTACCGTCGTCAACATCAATGATATAATAATAGGCGCCAACCGGCATAGGCCTGTTGTTGCGGGTGCCATCCCATTCATCGGAGCCACCGTATCCGGTGGATTCAAAGACGGTTTCGCCCCAGCGGTTGAATACGCGTACATGGATCCGGTCGCCGTATTCCACGGCATGTGAAATCACCCAGGTATCGTTGAATCCGTCGCTGTTCGGGCTGAATCCGGTAAATACCTTGATGGCACGGGCAATCACCACGTGTACGTTATCCGATTCCACACATCCGTCTTTGGTTGTGCCGAATACCGTGTAGAAATAGCTCTGCGAAGGGGCAACGACAACGGCTTCCAGGGTCGGGTCACTCAAACCCGTGCCGGGTTGCCACAGGTAGCTTTCAAATCCGGGAGTGGCGGCCATTGTGTATGTTTCTCCCTCCAGCAGGAAGAGGGCCGTATCTATATTTACCTGGTTGGAAGGATCGTAAATATCCATGCCAATCCGCTCATATACGCTCAGCTTCATGGAATCACGGTCAACGCAGCCATTCTGGTAAACGGTGTATATGAATTCGGTTTCAGCGAGGATATGCACCGTTGGATTGTATATTTCCGGATCATCGGTAAAGCTTGCCGGCTCCCAGCGCATGCTGTCGCCAACGCTGCCGATAAGCTGGTATTCCGAGCCCGGGCATATTGTATCGTTCATTCCTGCATTTGCCACGGCTGCGTTGCTGCCTGGCACGGCAAAATCATACAGGGAACTGCATAAATTCGAATCCGAAATAGTAACGCTGTAATCCCCGGCCACCAAATTTACAATATCCTGGGTTGTATCCCCGCTGCTCCAGTTGTACTTTAAGGTACCCGTGCCTCCGCTAACCGTGAGGTCAATGCCGCCATCCTGCGTTACCGTGGTACAGGTTGCATTGGTTACAAGGGCGGTAGCCAGAATTTGTGCAGGTTCATTAATTGTCACTGTATCAGTGTATAATCTTCCTTCACTGTCAGTAATCCATAAATCATAGATGCCTGCGGTCTGTCCTGTAAAGGAAATCAGCCCGTCGTCAGAAATATAGGGATCGGTAAGCCAGCTTCCCGTAAGGGTATAGGGGGCTACGCCATCCACCGTGGTGATGAGGAAACTTCCGTCGGCTACGCCGTAACAGGTTATATCCTTTTCGGAAACATTCACATGAAGGGCATTTACAACCAGACTTACATCCTGCATGAATACGCAGCCATTGGTATCCTGTACAAACACATGATATATCCCGATGGCCAGGCTGTCGAATACGCCTGAATCCTGCAGTGTAGTGCCGTTGTCGATTGAATACATATACGGGGCTGTACCTCCGGATGCGGTCAGTGTTATGCTGCCGGGGGTTGTGCCGATCACAGGGACTATGTCTATCTGTACCGTGAGTTCCGGGCGCTGGTGAAGTGTAATCACCGTATCGAAGGAGCATCCGTTCGGATCCGTGGCCCGGAAGGTATAAATGCCGGCGGCCAGGTTAAGGAACACTCCCGAGTCGGCAACGGAGGAAACCAGGTTGCCGGGCATCAGCTGATATGTCATCTGGCCGGAGCCGCCGCTTGCCTTACCCCGGATAAACCCATCCGTGGAACCAAAACAGGCCAGCGTATCCGATGTCATCACCGTGTCAAATACGATCGCCGGCGGTGCCGATACGTCCACCGAAGCTACAGAGGAACAACCCATGGCGTCTGTCACCAGCACCGTGTAGGTTCCAGCGCCCAGGTCAACCTGTGCGGAATTCGGTTCGGCGGTGGGACCGGTCCACTGGTAAGAGTATGGCGGAATGCCACCCTTTACGGTAACTACCGCACGGGCATCCTCCGAGTTGAAGCAGGAGGTCATCAGGCGGATGGGCACCACAAAGGAGGTGGGGCGCAATTCACCGCTGATGGGATTGAGAATATTTTCGTTGATGTCTCCTGAATTATAGTTTATCACAGCGGTATCCCCGTTCATATCCAGGTCGGTGAAGGAAAGTGACGCCAGCTTTATGAAACCGTCCGGATCGGGAACCGATTTGTCGCCATCATACACGCGGATCTGCCAGGCTCCGTTTGCCGGATCCTTCCCGTGCAATGCATTCCAGTTGCCGGTGGCGGCAAATGTTCCGGTCAGCGGTTTGGAATTCACGCAATAGTCGAGGGTGTCTCCCGTGGCTTTATCGATCGTGTTGGTAAACGTTCCGTCCACACCGTTGTTAAACGGATTCAGGATGCACCAGAAGGGCATCGGCGCCTTCAGCATCACCTCGGTACCGTCCGGGGCAACCAGGGCAAAGCCAAGGTCCCAGTTCAGGAAACGGTCGGTGATCTTTACTCCCACCTGTATTATCGTTGACGTTGAATCGATCAGGAAGGGGGCCGGCGTTCCAATGGTGGCCACAATAAGGTTGATATCGAGATTCATGGAATCGGAATAGGCGATGCCGCATCCTGAAGTGACAAAGCACCTGTAATATCCTGAATCAGCGGCTGCTGCATTTTGTATTTCGAGGTGCGGTGTGCTGACGCCTGAAATATCCCCGCCATCGGTGAGGTCAAGCCAGTTTCCGGCATACAGCCATTGCCACTGGTAGGTTTTGGGACCGAAGCCGTTGGCGGTAATATTGAAGTCTACTGTGCTTCCTACGCATACAAGGGTATCGTCGTCAGAGAAGATCACAGCCGTGGCAGGATCTACCTGCAGAAGGGCTGCATTGCTCGTGAGGGTGTCACATGTACCATATACCAAAACATCATAATTCCCGGATTGTGAGGCAGTAACACCATTTAACGAAAGTAAAGATGCAGTCTTGCCAGCCAGGAGTATGCCGTTTCTTCTCCACTGGTAGGTTATGTTTGTTCCGGTGGCAGCAACGCTGAACGATGCGTCCGATCCTTCACACAATTCCTGGTCCACGGGTTGAAGCGTAATCTGGGGTATTTCTGCTACGGTCAGCAGGGCCGGGTTGCTGGTTGCCGAACCGCAGGTTCCGGTGATCACCACGTCGTAACTGGCTGCACTGGAAGGAGTGACAGCGGGAAGCGACAGCGACGGGTTCGTGGCTCCTGCCATGTTAATTCCATTTTTTCTCCACTGGTAAGTCAATCCTGCCCCGGTGGCTGTCACTGAAAAGTCGGCGCTCGTGCCTTCGCAGGCGGTGATAGCGGAGGGCTGCACCGTAATCGCCGGAGCCCGGGTTACTGTCAGGGTAGCGGCGACGGAGGTGAGGTTTCCGCAGGTGCCTGTAATGACTACAGTATAGCTGCCTGCATCGGCCGGTGTTATATTGTTGATTGTATAGCTTGCGTTTGTTGCGCCGGCGATGTTTGTCGCTCCCTTGCGCCACTGGTAGGAAATGCCTGCCCCTGTGGCGGCGACGGTAAAGGTCGCATCGGTGCCTTCACACTGGGTGAGACTGACCGGCTGGGCTGTAATGGCCGGGGCTTCGTTCACGATAAGCTGTGCGGCGACGGAAACGGCTGCTGCACAGGTTCCGGTGATCAATACGTCATAATTACCGGCATCGGTGGTTACAATGCTGTTGATCGTATAAGTGGCATTTGTTGCTCCGGCTATATCCATGCCCTCTTTCCGCCATTGGTAGGAAAGTCCCGATCCGGTTGCCGCCACCGAGAAAGTGGCCTTGGCACCGCTGCAAAGGGTGAGGTCGGCGGGCTGGCCGGTAATGACGGGTGCTGTATTTACCGTGAGCGTGGCTGCTGTTGAGGTGAGGTTTCCGCATGTACCGGTTATCACCACGGTATAGCTTGCCGCATCCGAAGCGGTGATGTTATTGATCGTATAGCTGGCATTCGTTGCTGAAGGAATATTCACCGCATTCCTGCGCCACTGGTATGTTAAGCCGGTTCCGGTTGCCGTTACCGTAAATGTGGCATTGGTCCCTTCGCACTGTGTCAGACTTACAGGCTGGCCGGTAATGGCAGGCGCTGTATTGACCGTGAGGGAAGCCATGTTTGAGGTCAGGTTGCCGCAGGTTCCCGTGATCACTGCATCATAGCTGGCAGCATCAGCGGCTGTAATGTTCGTAAGGGTTAAACCTGCACTGGTCGCTCCCGCTATGTTGGTTCCGTTCTTCCGCCACTGGTATGTCAGTCCTGCTCCCGTTGCTGTTACGGTAAACGTAGCCGTGTTGCCGGCACAAAGGATCAGGCTGGCCGGCTGTCCCGTTATTGCGGGCGGCGTATTGACGGTGAGCGTTGCTGCTGCGGATGTGAGGTTGCCACAGGTGCCGGTAATGACTACCCTGTAACTTCCTGCATCGGTGGCGGCAATGTTGATGATTGTATAGGCCGGATTGACAGCGCCCGGAATGTTAACCGTATTTTTCTGCCATTGATACGTGAGGCCGGTACCCGTGGCAGCCACCGAGAATGTGGCGTTTGTGCCGGTGCACCGGACCAGGCTGGCAGGCTGGGTGGTAATGGCAGGGGCGGTGTTTACAACCAGGGTTGCCGTATTGGAAGTTGCATTTCCGCAGGTGCCGGTAATGACAACGTCGTAACTGGCGGCATCCGCTGCCGAAATATTATTCAGGGTGAGGCTGGCATTTGTGGCGCCGGCTATATTCACGTTGTTTTTTCTCCACTGGTATGTAAGTGCCGTTCCGGTTGCGGTTACGGTGAAGGTGACCGCGGTGCCGGTACACTGGGTGGCTCCCGCCGGCTGGCCTGTAATAACCGGAGCCGTATTCACTGTAAGTGTTGCGGCGGAGGAAGTGAGGTTACCGCAGGTGCCGGTGATGACAACCCGGTAGCTGGCTGCATCGGTGCTGCCAATGTTATTGATCGTATAGCTTGCGCTTGTAGCGCCCGGTATATTCACTGTATTTTTCTGCCATTGGTAGGTGAGTCCCGTGCCTGTGGCAACCACGGTGAACGTGGCATTGGTGCCCGTACACCCGGCAACGCTGGCAGGCTGGGTGGTAATGGCCGGGGCGGTGTTGACAACCAGGATTGCCGCATTGGAGGTGGCCGTTCCGCAGGTGCCGGTGACGACAACGTCATAACTGGCGGCATGGGATATGGCAATGGGATTGATCGTATAGCTGGCACTGGTTGCGCCGGCAATGTTTACTCCGCCTTTCCGCCATTGGTAGGTGAGTCCGGTTCCCGTTGCCGTCACTGTAAATGTGACCGAAGTACCCGTGCATTGGGTGGCTCCCGCCGGCTGGCCCGTAATCGCCGGTGCCGTATTCACGGTGAGGGTAGCTGCATTTGATGTAATGTTTCCGCAGGTTCCGCTGATAACAACGGTATAGCTGCCTGCATCTGCCGGGGCAATGTTATTGATGGTAAAGGAAGCATTGGTAGCCCCGCCGATATTTACCCCGCCTTTTTGCCACTGGTACGTTAAGGCAGTGCCTGTAGCCGTAACGGTGAAGGTTGCATTTGTGCCGGCACAACCGACTACGCTTGCCGGCTGCGCGGTGATGGCCGGGGCAGGGTTTATGGTTAATGTGGCCGGGTTGGAGGTTACTGCACCGCAGGTGCCGGTTACCACAACTGTATAGCTGGCGGCGTTGGCAGCGCCGATGTTATTGATCGTATAGGATGCGTTTGTCGCTCCCGCTATGTTTACGGCGTTTTTCTTCCACTGGTAGGTGAGTCCCGACCCGGTGGCTGTTACGGTAAAGGTGACGTTGGTGCCTGCACACTGGCTCACGGAGGACGGCTGACCGGTAATATTGGGAGGACTTAACAGGGATGCAATAATTGTATTGGAGGTCGCCGGATTCCCTGAATTACACCGGAGACTCGAAGTGAGCTGGACAGATACCTGGTCGCCTGCCGCCAGGGTGGCGTTTGTATAGGACGGACCACCGGTTCCTGCGTTGGCGCCGTTCAGTTTCCACTGGTATACCGGGGTGGTTCCCCCGTTCACCGGGGTGGCGGTAAATACGACGGATGTAGCCGGACAAATGGGGCCGGCGGGTGTGGCGGTTATGCTCACGCTGACCGGTGAATTGGGGGTGGTAACAACGGTTTTAACGGGACCGCTCTTTTTACATCCCTTTTTGTCCATGGCCCAGGTCTGGTATACTCCGCCGGACAGGCCGCTGAATACGTTAGCCGCCTGGTAGCCGCCGGCTCCGCCGGTGGTAATGGAATATTTTTTCGGGGCAATGCCACCATGGGCATATATTGTTATGGAGCCGTTGGACTGGCCCTGGCAGGTGCTTACCACACTGGCCGAATCAAATACAAAAGCCGGCGGAATGCTGTCGGTAACTCCTTCGAGAAACAGTTCACGGGCTGTGGCCGGCAGGGGACTGCCGCAATTGTTGGCATCACTGACCCTTACTTCGTACCATCCTTTCGGGAGGCTGGTAGCGGACTGGGTATGCTGGTTGATCGTAACCCATCCGGCCGTATTTACATACCAGTCATAGGTATACGGTGCGGTTCCGCCGGTGACAACGGCCTGCAAAATACCGTCACTGCTTTCGTTGCAGGTGACTCCTTTTAGAATTGCGATATCCGTAACTGTCAGCACGGCCGGCTGGGTGATGGTAACCGGATTAAACGCGTGGGTGCATGAAATTGCCGCCTGGTCGCGCATTACAATGTTGTTAACCCCGGGAGGCAGGGGTGAGAAGGTTCCCGAAGCCTGCCATGCACCGCCGTTGCGGCTGTACTGGTAAGCCCCCGATCCGCCCGTGGGGGCGCTGATCACGATGCTGCCGTTGCTTTTTCCGAAGCAGGTGACGTTGGTGGCGGTAAGCGTGGCATTCAGCGGGGCGGGTTCCGAAATCACCAGCGCATTGTTCAGTATTTTTATACAGGAGGGATCGTTTTTATCCCTCATCTGCACGCTATACGTGCCCGGGGATAGCGGGGAAAAGGCTCCTGAGGATTGCCATGTGCCGTTGATCGTATATTCGTAGGCCAGCGAACCGCCGAGGGGACTGCTGATGGTTATCGATCCGTTGTTTGAGCCGGAACAGGTGATATTGGTGGAAGAAACCGTTGCGTTCAGTATCTTGGGTTGGGCGACCAGTAAGGTATTAAAATCGATCACATTGCCTGTACCGAGGTCACGGACAAATATTGTGTAGAAAGTCGGAGTCAAGCCCTGTAAAAGTGTGACTTATGTCAGTGGTCGGGCCATAGGTACCTCCAATGGCAGGCAAGAATGTTTTATAATAAATGTATTGATAGGAGGAGGGATTGCTCGAAAGAGTTGCTGTTATCGAACCATTAGAACCTCCGAAACAGGTGACGTTTTGTTTCGTGAAAGTAATGGTTTGTGCTTGGGTACCGGCAAATGCAAAAAGCAAAGCCAGGATACAAACCATTGAATATTTGAAATTACGGTTGGCCATGGGATGAAAAATTAATTCTTTCCGGTTTCGGTTTCTTTGATCTCAACGGTCTTGCCGGCAGGCAATCCCTGGGTATTCACTATTTTGACAAAATATTTTCCGGGCTTTACATCCCTGAAAACATAGGTTTTTCCGGCGTTTGCCTCTGCTCTGCATGAGCACATCGCCATTCATGGGGTCATTCGTCATAAGATAATAGGTAAACCCCGATTCGCCTTCTTTAACAGTTACGGTGATATTCGCCGTAACGGCTGTTGCCGATTGGTTGTATTTGGTCTTTATCTCGTACTGGATTGCCTGGGAGAACATAGGTGCCAGCACCAGGTAGGAGAATAGAAGTACAACATATAATTTTTTCATGAGTATGCTGTTTATTTTCAGTTAAAATGCTGTACGAAAACTGTCAAAATATCAATGTTTACGAAATGTTAATAAATAAGTTTCGTTGTGGATAAAGCGGCGAAACCATTGTGGTGCCTGAGGTTGTGAAGAATGATCAAAAATTTGTTCTGAAATTGAATGTATTAAAAGACAATATTTTAACATTTAAGGCTTCTGAAGGCTTGAAGCGCCTTTGGCGCTTCGCGGGATTTTAACGCAAAGTCCGCAGAGATGCCCGCAAAGACCGCAAAAATTATTGAAGGGCACAGGTATAAAAATTTATTGATTGCGAAGAGGCCAAAACATAAATTATATTTAAATTTAATAGTGGATTTAGTACAAATCGTTATTGGCAATTATAGGAATGAAAATGAATTATCCAATAAAATAATTGGAAAGGCTATTGAAATACATCGCGGCCTCGGACCGGGATTGCTTGAAAGTGTTTACAAGGAATGCCTGTTTTATGAACTGATGAAATCCGGGATATATTCGGTTCGCGAAAAATCGATTCCCTTGATTTACAAAGGCATTGTATTGGACTGTGGCTACAGGATTGACATCCTGGCAGAAGAGAAAGTGGTTATCGAAATTAAAAGCATTGAGGCGCTCACCCAGGTTCACCTGGCTCAAATTCTCACTTATTTAAGAATTGGCCATTACAGGCTCGGATTATTGATAAATTTTAACGTTCTACTATTAAAAGATGGTATCAGAAGGGTAGTAAACAATCTGTGAATTTTAAACTTGGCGTCCTTTGCGCATAACCTTGCGGACTTTGCGTTATAATCTTCCCAGGCGCCGACGGCGCCGCCGCAGGCGCTTATTCCTCCTTCATCTCCTCCACATACCCCTTGTTCAAAAAATGGATCGGGTACCACGCCGCCACAAGCCCGATGAGGATCACACTTCCCAGCACAAGCGCCACATCCGTAAACTTCACAAGCACCGGGTAGGCATCGATGATAAACGTCCCCGACCCCTGCAGTCTGACTACCCCGAACCGCATCTGTACCCAGCAGATCAGCAACCCCAGTACGGCGCCCAGGATAGCCCCCGAAGCCGAGATCATCCATCCCTCCAGCATGAAGATCCGTCGCAGCAATCCCGAATCGGCCCCCAGGTTCCGAAGCGTGATGATGTCCTTTTTCTTTTCAAGCATCAGCATGGTCAGTGTGCCGATCACATTAAAGGAGGCCACCATCAGTATAAAGATAAGAATGAGGAATATCGCCCATTTCTCGGTCTGCATCGTCTTGTAAAAAAGATCATTTTGCTGGTAGCGGTTCTGAACCGTGAAATCCTTTCCCAGGATGCCGGCTACCGCCTGTTGTATGGAAGCGCCGCCGGCCCCGCGCTTGTATTTCACCTCCAGGATATTCACCTCGCCGTGGGTGTATTCGAATAAATCGCGCGCAAAGGACAGCGGCACCAGGATATACTTTGTGTCATAATCCTGCTCAATGCTGAACACCCCCGATACCGGGATGTATTTGCGGTTAAGCGCCCTTTCGGCATCCAGGGAGGGCTGCTTGAGCCGGCGCGGCACATAAATGGTCATCTGCCGCGGAGAGGCGGGCCTCACGTTGAGGTAAAGGCTGATGCCCCTGCCAATCAACGCATAGGGTTCCGGATCTGCCGCTTACATTGTATGTTCCGTCAACGATCATGCTGTCCAAACCGGTGATGCTCCCGTAATTTTCGCTGACTCCCTTGATAACGGCAATGGTTTGCTGCTCTTCATACCGTACCAGGGCCTTGTCTTCAAGCACAAAGCTGATATCGAACACCCCGGGCAGCGCTTTTATCCTGCGAATGGTCTCCTCATCGGGAATAAAGGACTTGCCTTCCACAAGGGTGATTTTCAGATCGGGGTTAAAGGAATTGATGAGGGACTTCACCAGGTTGTCAAAGCCGTTAAATACGGACAGGATGACAATCAGCGCCATGGTGCCGACCATCACTCCCATCACGCTGATAGCGGAAATGACGTTGATGGCATTGTGCGACTTCCGGGCTACCAGGTAACGGCTTGCTATATAGTAAGGAAGGTTCAAGGCAACTGTCGGTGTAAACCGGTTATGATTTCAGCAGTTTGTCGATCCGCTCAAAATAATCCATCGAGTCATCGAGGTAAAACACAAGGTCGGGGATTACGCGTACCTGGTGCCGTATATTCTGACCCAGGATGGACCGTATATGTTTGGAATGCGGCTTAACCTGCGCAACAACATCCTCATCCTTGTTGTTGGGGAATACGCTGAGATAAACCTTTGCCAGCGCCAGGTCAGGGGTTACCCGAACCATGGTGACGGTGATCATGCGGCCCGGAAAGAGATTTTTGCTTTCAGCCTGGAAAATAACGGCCAGCTCTTTCTGTATCAGCCTTGCTATCTTATTTTGCCTTACCGAATCCATCTTTGCTATCGTGTATATATTTTCAAATGTTGCCACACTGCCATGTTAGCAGATGACAACTGTCACTCCCAACTCTTCATGGAATGACAACCTTACCCTGTAAAAGTAAATTTTTTAAATAACATTTTATAGATTTGTGGCCTTGTATATATTCAACCTTACGCAAACCACGATAAACATGACTAAAAAGAGAGTATTCTCCGGAATTCAGCCCACGGGGGAGATCCATATTGGCAATTATTTCGGCGCCATCCGCAACTGGGTAAACATTCAGGATACATACGAATGCATTTACTGTGTTGTGGACCTGCATGCCATGACCATGCCTTATGAGCCCAAAACGCTGCGGGAAAATACCCTTAAAATGTTTATCGATCTGCTGGCGCTGGGCATCGATCCGGCCCGGTCGGTGCTGTTCGTACAGTCAATGGTTCCCCAGCATGCCGAGCTCACCTGGATCCTGAATTGCGTAACCTCTTACGGGGAGCTGTCGCGCATGACCCAGTTCAAGGACAAGTCGGACCAGATGGAGGAGGGTTCCAAAAAATCCTTTGTCTCGGCGGGATTGTTTACCTATCCTGTTCTGCAGGCGGCGGATATCCTGGTTTACAGGGCAAATTACGTTCCCGTGGGAAAAGACCAGGAGCAGCACCTGGAACTGTCGAGAAACATTGCCGTTCGCTTCAATAACCAGTTCGGGGAATACTTTCCCGAGCCGGCAACCCTGTTTACCGAGGTTCCCAAGCTGATGTCGCTTGCCGACCCAACAAAAAAAATGAGCAAAAGCATGGGCGAAAAACACTATATCGGGGTATTTGAAAGCGAGGACTCCATCCGTAAGAAAGTGAAAACAGCCGTAACGGATGCAGGGGGTCAGCCTGCCGGCGAGATGAGTCCCGGTGTGGCCAACCTGTTCACGATCATCAAGGCCTGCGGCAACATGGATGCATGGACATCCCTGATGCAGGATTACAACGGCGGCGTATTGAAATACAAGGACCTGAAGGATGCAGCCGCCGATTCACTCGTCGTTACCCTGAAACCTTTCCGGGAACGCCGGGAGGAACTGAACACCAACCATACCCGCATCAAAGGGCTGATGAAGGATCTCTCTGCCGTTGCCCGGGGATATGCGGAAGAAACACTCTGGGAGGTGAAGGAACTTACGGGATTGACAAGGATGTAGAAGTATTGTTCTGCGGTTCGGTTGTTCTGCGGTTCTGCGGTTGGATTGTTCTGCGGTTCTGCGGTTCGGTTGTTCTGCGGTTCTCATAAAGGCGCGATTGGACCTCAGAGAACTCCGTGGTTAAAATTTTAGGTTATCCACTCCCCGTCGGTTAAAAATTTCACCAAATCCCTTCAATAATCCTCCATTTTGGCATTGTTTTTGCAACATGTAAAGTGACAGTTCCTCGAAATATACCTGATCCGTCAGGGCAAGTCCCGGTGAAAGCCGGGACTTTTTAGTTGATAGAATTCGTTAAAAGCTTTACCACGGAGGGCGAGAGTGTTAAATGCCATTTTGAGGATCAGAGGCGCTTCGTTTCTGTGAGCACTCAGAGCTTAACGTTCCCGGTTATTTATTTGGATGGATCTGACTGCACGACTGCACGACTGCACGACTGCACGACTAACAACCGAACCGCAGAATTCTCCTACCTGTATCCGAATACGGTTGCCGTTACATCCACCACCGGCAATTCGCCGTAAGGTTTGCGGAAGAACTTGGTTTCCACAAGAACACAATGCGCATTCAGGGAAGCGGCCTTCTTGCGGAGGGTGATAGCCGCATGCCGCATCATTTCTTCGTTGTTCATGCTGCCCACTTCCGCCTCATACCGGGCTTTTATTTCCCCCAGGGCCATCAGCTCATTCACATCCCCGGGATTTTCCGTCACAATCACTTTCATCCAGTCTTTCTGTCCTTTTACAATAATGCGCCCGGTATCCACCAGTTCCTTTTGGTTCACCCGGGCATCGTCAAGGGCAATGAACAGGTCGCGCCTTCCGTCGGCATACAGCACCTGGCTTACGCGGGTGCGGCTCAGGTTCTGCACTGCATTATCAGGGAGCGCGGTGTAGCGGATTTCGGAAAAGCTGATATGGATGATCTTGCCGACAAGGACCTCCCTGTCAAAGGTAATGATCTTGTCACAGGCGGCCAGCGCAGCTGAATCCATGCTGTATAACCGGCCAAGGCGCTCAAGTTCGGGATTCACCAGGCTGTCGGTCATCGCCTTCGACTTGTAATCGGCCGGCTCCTGCCTTACCGGCTGGGCATGAAGACTTTGAACACAGAGGATCAGCAGCAGGGCCTGGATAATGGGTCGCATAATCGGGAAAGAAGAATTGGAATATAGTACGGATAAACCCGCATCGGAGTTACAGGGGCGGGTTCGCCGGTACCGGACTGTTATCAAACAGGATCCGCACCATGGCGCCCTTGTCGGGAAGGTTATTTATTTCCAGCTTTGCGGAAAAGGTATCCAGGATAAGCTTCACTGTCGCCAATCCCACCCCGAATCCGTGCGAATGGTACCGCAAATTGTCGGCGGCAAAAAGATCGTACAGGCTTTCCATGGCCTTGGTCGAAAATCCCGGGCCGTTGTCGGCTACTTCAATTCCCGCAAGGCAATCATCCTGGAAGATCTTGATGTTCACTTCACCCCTCTCGGAGGAATATTTCAAGGCATTGTCCACGATCAGCTCCAGGCATGTATTGAGCAACCGCTGGTCGGCTTTTACAAAGATGCTTTCTTCGGGTGTATCCGGAACAAACCCGATTTTTGACCGGTCGGCCCGGAACGATTCCAGTATCTGGGATACGGAATTCCGGAGCAATACGGGCCGGAGGTTGATTTTGTAATTCTTGGCCTTTATTTCGGTAAACAGAAGGGAAATTTCAGACAGTTTCACAAGCCGCTTCACAAGGGAATTGATCGCCTGGATGTATTCCTTCTGCTCGGGCGACTCCACAATTTCTTCCATGATGAGCGTAAACCCATGGATCCCCTGCAGCGGGGTTCTCAGCTCGTGGTTGATGTGACGGATGAATTCATCCTTTGCCTTATCCAGGTTCGAAAGGTCCTCATAGGCCTTTTCCAGCTTCCGGTGTGCGGCGGTAAGCTCAAGATTGGCCTGGGTGATTTCGGTGGTGCGTAACCGGACTTCCTCCTCCAGCCGCCAGTTAATGCTCTTTAATTCGGCGGTTGTGTTTTTCAGTTCAAGGTGCGTTTTCACCCGTGCGATCAGCTCCGCGGCATTGAACGGCTTCAGGATGTAATCCACGGCACCCGTGTTGAATCCTTTCAGGATGTCCTCCGGCTCGGTGCGGGCCGTGAGGTAAATAACCGGAATATCGCGGGTGAGGGGATCGGCTTTCAGGCTGGCACAAACCTCGTATCCATCCATCATCGGCATGGCAATGTCAAGGAGGATCAGGTCAGGCAGCTTATACCGGGCTATTTCCAACGCATCGGCACCCCCGGTGGCAAGCAGCACGCCAATTCCTTCCACATGCAGAACCTCGCTGAGGAAATTCAGGTTGCTGGGGATGTCATCCACAATCAATACCTGCTGTTTCTTATGGGCGTCTTTCAGTTCCATGAATGCTGCAAAATATTGTCGAGGTATTTTCGGAATCCGGGCAATACCTTAATGATCTGGTCTATCTGGTGCGCATGGGTCAGCCTCTGCAGCATCCTGCCGTATTCTGCCAGGGGGGCGATATCGTATTCCTCGCCGGCATTAGTAACCGATGTGGAAAAGCTTTCCAGGTTTTCAATGGACAAAACACGGGTTACTTCGTCGAATGACGGGGTAAGGCTCCGGACGATATCGGGACCGGCCTTGGCATACGTATCTTCATTGCCGTCCAGCAGCTTTCCGATAATCTCCGATTCCTTTTCCGGCTGATCCGACATCAGCTCCCCGTTGTCGTCGTGCATCAGGGCGGGCAGCGTAAAGGCAAACCGGCTTCCCTTGCCGGGCTCGCTTTCGGCGGTGATGGTGCCGTTGTTTTTGGCGATCATCTCCTGGCATATGATCAGTCCCAACCCGGCGCCTCCCTTGTCGGAACCGCTCATCCGCGATTGCGAAAAGTCGAAGTTGAACAGGCGGTTGAGGTTTTCAGGCGAAATACCGATGCCGTTGTCGGCAATCGAAACAACGGCCTGATCACCGTCAAGGGTGCAGGAAATGGTGATGAGGCCCGAAGAATGGGTGAAATTTATAGCGTTCGAAACCAGGTTCTGCAGTACCGTGGTAATCATCGACCGGTCCGCCGACACAAGCACATTGTCCTGGGTGGTCATGCTGAAGTGAATGTCTTTTCGGGCCGCCTCACGGGTGTTCATTTCAAGAACATCTTTCACCAGGCTGCCCAGTTCCACCGTTTCCGGCTTGCATTCAAACGACCGGCGCTGCAGGCGCGACCATTCCAGGAGGTTCGACAGCACTTTCTGCACCTGCGAGGAAAGGTCATAGATAAGGCTGGCATACTGCTGGGGTTTCTGTTTGTCTTTGTCGTTGCCTTTGCGCTGCATCAGCTCGGCAAACCCCATGATGGTGTTAAACGGGTTCTTCAGGTTATGGGCCACAAAGGAAAAAAACCGGTCCTTCTGATCGTTCAGCATCTCCAGTTCTTTTCCCTGTTCGGCCAGTTTTTTATTCAGCGCGAGCTGCTTGTTGTTGAGCTTGTTCAGGAGATAAAGCATAAAGGCAAGCACCAGGGCCAGCGTCACAAATAAAATGATGAAAAGCGTTCTTGTCTTCAGTGATTTCTGGCTTTGCACGTTCTCGATTTTAAGCCCCGCATTTTCCTGTTCTTTCTTGCCCAGTTCATAAAGGGTCTGGATCCGCGCCAGCTGGTTTCCCTTTTCAAGGTTCATCACACTGTCGGCCAGATTTTTATACAGCACAAACCAGGTATAGGATTCCTTGTAATCATCCCTGGCGGAATAGATGTCGGAAAGCACTTTTGACGCATCGCGGCTTATTTGCAGGAAGCCTTTCGATTTGGATAAGGTATACCCGTCATGCCCAAATTTCAGGGCGGAAGGATAATTCTTCAGGTTAAGGTATCCGCGGGCAATGTTGACCATGGCGGTGGAACGGATGTAGTCGTCGGGGGGATTCCCGACAAATTCGAGCACCTTGTAAAACCGTTTAAGCGCATCTTCATGCCTGCCCAGGCGTTCATATCCGTAGCCGATGTAATTCAGCAGGTCCACTTTTTCCTTTTGCATGTTCAGGCTGTCGGCCAGCAGCAGGGAAACGGTATAGTACGAAAGGCCTTTTTCAATGCTGTCATTCTGCACGTAATTGACGCCCATGTGCATGTAATTTTCAGCGATCTGCGGAAAATTGCGGATATGTTTGTTCAATAGAAGCGCCTTGTGATAGTGCACGGATGCATTGGAAAAATCACCGGCCAGCATGTAAATGACACCGATATAATCCTCGCAATGGGCAATTCTGGCCGTGTCTTTCAGCGTTTCAAAGGCAGTAAGGGCCTTGAGCGAATACTCGAGGGCCTTGTCAAACACAGCATTCATCGTATAGATATAGGCCAGTGCCTCGTAGGACAACCCCGTGCGGGCGACGTCCTTTTTTTCAAGCGACAGGTCGAGGGCTTCGCGGCCAAAAAGAAAGGCCTGCCGCGGATCGGCGGAATTCAATTCCTGGCACAGGGAGATCAGGAGGTCGATGCGGGCAGTGTCAGTGGCATGACCCAGCAGTTGTACCAGGCTGTCGGTGCGGTTTACAGGGTTTGCCTGGGAATGAACGGGACCGGCGATTGCCAATGCAATAACCAGGACCAGGACCCGGCAGAGCAATTTATTGGGATTCATGGATTTGTCAATTTAGGCGTGCAAAGGGGTAAAACACGAAGATAATAATAATTTTTAAACCCTTGTCACCCCTCCCGTCACCACAAATTTCATTACCTCGCCGGGGGGAAGGTTCAGCGGGGTGACATGTTCCTTCGGAACCACAAACATTTCACCCGACCAGTTGTAGGAATGCGGGAACAGAACCGCCACCTTGTCCTTGATCCCGAAATAGGTGAGGTCGTCGGCTGTGATAAAGCCGATCTTTTCGAGGTTGGAGACCATGTTGACCTTTACCAGCACCGGATGCGTAAATTTTCGTTTTTCGCCCACGAACGCATTGAAAAAATCGGTGAGGGAAGTATACAGCAACTTCACGATCGGCGCCTTTTCAAGGATCATTTCAAAAAACTGGCCGATGGGCTTGAACAGGAACGATTGTCCCAGCCATCCCAGCAGGGTGATCACGGTAAAGGTCACAACCAGCCCGATGCCGGGGATCTGGATCTTAAAGAGGTAATTCACAAAATTGCGGACAGGACCGTCGATGGTGTCAAATACCCAGTACACTACAAAAAGTGTGATGCCGGCAGGCGCTGCAAACAGCAGTCCCTGCAGGAAGTATCGGAATAGCTTCTTCATATGGAGTGGTTATTCTGTTTCATAAAAATGTACGTGCAAAGGTAAGTAAAACCGGATAGTAATCGAAATGGCAAAGACTTGCGGTTTTGCAGTTTTGCAGTTTTGCAGTTTCAGTTTGCAGTTTTGCAGTTTTGCAGTTTTGCAGTTTTGCAGTTCTGCAGTTACAGGGAAAGATTTGACATTTAGCGGGATAACGGTAACTTATTAACAAGTAAAAAGATTTTATTCAATTCATTTTTCCGCCTTAATTCCAGTTACTTCTCTAATAAACAGCAGAATTCAGAACATCGAACAGCAGAACAATCGGGCGCTTACTTCATACCCAGTTCCTTCTTATCCTTCATCGGCAATCCCTCTGCAACAAGCCAGTACGAATCCGAAATCCACTCCCTGATCCTCTTTTCCGGTACCGTTCCGGTAAGCGAAATCGTATTCCAGTGTGTTTTGTTCATATGATAGCCGGGAATGACCTCGCTGAATTCCTCCCGGAGGGCAATGGCCTTTTCCGGATCGCACTTCAGGTTCAGCGTTCTTTCTTCGAGACTCATCAGGGCAAAGATCTTTCCCATTACCTTGAACACAAGCGTGTCCTCCCCGAAGGGAAAGCTTTCCGTCACCCCTTTCATTTTAATGCAGTATTCCCGTACAGTTTCCGCTTCCATATTTCATTTGGTTTTTATCCGTGGGTTATCACCCACGGTTATTTTAATTTGACCTCTTCGAGGTCTTTATAGGTTAAGAAACAGGCACTTAGTTTTTCACTGTGTTCTATCATTCATAATTCATAATTCATAATTCATAATTCATAATTCATAATTCATAATTCATAATTCTCTTCTAATCTCCCTTAAACAACATCGGCACAAAAAACGTGTACACAACAAGCAACATTTTCCCATATCCCGGTTCGTACCAGGGCAGCATCGCAAACGGCCCCCCAAACACATACACCCATATCGCGAAAGCGAGAACCGTCAGTATCCGCTGTTCAAACCGGTGCACATTCGCCATCCGTCCCAGGTAAATCCACGCCCCGGTCAACGCAATCCCGAAAACCACCCAGAGCAGGGTTTCCTTTTGTTTCATGGCCGAGGCGATGCCATCCAGCGCCAGGTAAAGGGCAATGATCTCCGAGGGGATCAGTTTCACCAGCCGGGAATAGTAGTTGTCATATGCCGCTGATTTGACGGGAGGCTTTAGGTGTTTCCCGGATGGCCCCGACCCGGGCTTTTCTTTACGGATATTCCGGTCAATGAGAATCATGGGAACGTATTTTGGTTATTTCGAATCTTCCTTGTTATCCTTTTCAACCGATTCAAGCAAACTTTCAATGGCCTCCTCCACGCTCAATAAATTATCCTTAAACACAAGCTTTATGGAGGACAGCATCAATGGCTTTTTGAGCATCTCATACAAAAGGGGATTTTTCACTTCGATGCACCGCGGCCGGAATCCCAACGATTTAATAAAATCGAGGATTACCCCGGGCACCTTGGTCAGCATGGTTTCATAATCCGGTTCAGGAGTCAGCAACTCGTTGTTTTCGATGCGGCCGCTCTTTTTCTGTGTTAATATCACCGTTACCGGAAAAGAGATGGAATCGTTTTCACCCTTGATGTGAAGGGGCAGGATCTGAAAATGTGCCTGGCATACCGCCTGCGACAGAGGCAGGGTCAGCAATACATCAATATCTTTCCGGCTCCATTTTTCTTTAATTGAAACCGCCGGGATTTTAATTTTCCTGTACTTGTCAGTCCATTGCTTTCCATCCTTGATCGTTTCCCTCATAAAGTACATTTCATCATCCATTTCATAAGGATGTAAGAGTTCGGGATTCCCGTCCGCCCGTTTGCAAACCTCCAGAACCTGTTCGAAAATAAGGATCAGTTCATTCATTTGCGCATCATCCGGATCTTTGGGAAATTTGCACGATTGAATGTATTTTATTTCAGGCCACTGGTCTGAATAGCCGAAGTTCTTTTTGATGGAACGGAGGATCTTCAGTTGATTCGGATCTGTATATTCTTCCGATTCATAGGTAAGGATAAAATGGGGGATGGTAAGAATGTCTCCACTTTCAGCCGTTCCGGATTCTTCCAGTTCCCAGAACTGGCCCAGGGCCTTTACCCCGTCATAGGCGGCTATTGCACTTAATGTTCCCTCCGAGCCCATGATACTGATGAAATACTTCTTATCCGTTACCGGGGAATGGATGCCGAAAACATCCGTTTCCTCGAGGAAAGTCCAGGGTTGAAGTTCATAAATCTCCGAAAAGAGGTTTTGCAGGGTTCGCCAGGTCTCGGTTGCTTGCATGATTTTTAGATTGATATTAAAACAATTGCATTGAAATTATTCTGATTGGTGAACATGATTGAGAATGGCATTTTCCAGTTTTTTTTTAACCTCTGTCCATTTCAATCGTGGATTTTTTACAAGCACCGGCCAATCGGACAGATCCACATCTTCAAAGTAAATTAAACTTTTTAAGAGAAAAGTTTCATTCTGCTGATCATACTTATTCTTATAAAAGGAGAGCATGCTTTTCAAATCATATTTTTCAAGCAGGTAATATGTATCGATAAAATCTTTTGAGCATTGTCCGCTGGTTGAAATTGCATTTAATTTCATAGCGACCAAATCTGGCAGTGAAAGCATATTTATGCCAAACAGTGTTGGGGCGGTTCCACTTACCAGGTGAAATCCGGAAAGATAATTTCTTCCCTGTAGTGACTTTATGAGTTCCAGAATATGGGGTGCAACTGACTCCGTGTGTAACATGCGAATTCTTTTTTACGCAGATTCAAAATTTTTGAAGCAAAGTTAAGTGTTTTAGGATCAAGATAATGAAGGCTGCAAATTACTTTTTGAGTTTCTTCCTTGCCATAAAAGTTGATTACAAGGTTGATCTCTTTTAAAGTTCCAAGACTGAATACGCGTTCAATAATCAGGCGCTTTGAATAATTATCATCCAGGGTTTTCCTGTCAATATCCCAGAAATACTGTGGGGTAAGCTTTTTAACAAGATCTTGCGATGACTGCATAACAAGTAAATTATGAATAAAGATAGTGAAAAAACGTATATCTACTGTGACCGCGAATAAAGCAGGGCGCCTGGGGTGCAGGCGGAGCCTGGCGCCATAATTCCGGACAAGGCAGAGCCTTGTCCGAACAGGCTCCGCCTTGTCCGAACAGGCAGAGCCTTGTCCGAACAGGGTGGAGCCTTGTCCGAACAGTGCGTTAAACTCTCCGTGTCCTCAACCAAAGCGCAGCGCCTCTAAATTCCCCTAAAATTCTCAGTGGTAAATTTTTTTCATTGTCCATATGGCAGATAAAGGAATTTCAAAAACTATTTTGATTCCCTCTAATATTCGTTATTTTCGGAAAAAAAAGACATGGCAAAATTCAGTGATGATATTCTGAAACAAATCCAGGCCGAAATCGACCGCAAAGGTGAATTGCCCGGTTCTTTGGAGGAACTGAACAAAATTGCATCCTCGGTTATGGATAAATATAACAATGCGGAGGTGCCAGATTTTGAGGGATTATCTCCTCATAACATGTTTTTGCTTTTGAACAAGCCTTTTTCAGGCGGATCCCCGGTGACATTCAACCCGTCTGTAAATCCGGCGATTCTTGCTTCTGTGCCTGTAATTCGTGTTGCTTCATTGATCATGGAGGCGATACGTGCTGAAAACGGACTTAAGCTTACACCAAAGGGGAACCTGCCCCGAAAGGGTCCGTTAAGCTCTGTCACCCCCATTGTTGTCAGGCAATATTCTCGCCTGGTTTCCGGCAGCTCAGGATTGATTTTTTCAATTTTGCAATGGAATCGAAATCGTGAACCGGCTTCCTTTCATTAATTCCGACTCTACTGAGATTTTACCCTTATGCAGGGTCACGATTTTTTCCACGAGGGATAAACCAATGCCATGCCCCTTGGTTTCCAATACATTACTAGCCCTGTAGAAGGGCTGGAAAATCATTTGCAGGTCACTTTCCGGAATCCCGATCCCCTGGTCGGAAAAAATCATGATCACATGTTTTTGATCATAACTTACACTTACTTCGGAAAGATGATCACCTGAATATTTGCATCCATTATCAAAAACATTCGAGAGGGCACTCCTGAGAAGTTGTTCGTTCCCTCTGACCATCAGCTTGTTTTCATCATCAATCAATTCGGAAAAGTGAATGTTGATTTTGTAGTTATTGTGTATCTTCAGAATATCCTTCCTTGCCTGCCAAAGAATTTCATCAATTCGGACCAAACTGAAATCCGTTTCCGAAAATTCGGAGCTGGCTTGGGCAAGCAACAGCAGGCGATTTGACAGAAGGTTGAGATTTTTTATATTTCCCAGTACTGAAAGGATCGTTTTATGGTATTGTTCGTTAGTTCGGGCTTTCATCAGGATCACTTCCAATTGACCGGTGATTACCGTGAGGGGAGTCCGCAATTCATGGGAAGCATTGGCAATGAAACTTTTTTGAGTTCTAAAAGCTATTTCCAGCCGTTCCAGCATTTTATTAAAGGTTTGCCCGAGCAGGGCAAGGTCGTCTTTATCGTCGCCCTCTGAAATTCTTGAATTCAGATTGAGAATCCCGATGGCATTTACCTGCGAGGTGATATTGGCTATAGGTGTGAGTGCCCTTGAAACAAAGATTCTGCCGGATAAAAATACGATAAACAGACTGATGAGGAAAATTATTAAAAGAATGACCCGCAACCGATATAGCTTTCCTTTTCCAAAAATATCCGTTGCCGCGGCAAAAACCACATACCGGTCATACTTTCCAACATAAAACTGACCCAGTATATCGTAGGACTTCTGCTTTAACCGTATATTCTCTTTAAGCCTTACTTCCGCTATTACATTATGTGGAAAACCCAATACCCGGTCATCATCGGTGCTATAGACTATATTATCGTGATAGTCATAGATTATGATTTTTTCATTCGGAAGACTTAAGGGATTGTTTTTTTCAATTCTTTTTAATAAATCTGCATCAATCTCCTCTATATCAATCAGCATCTGGGCCACTAATTTTGCTTTACTTCCCAGCCTGTCATAAAAATCTTCTTTACTTGCTTTTGAAAAAGAAAGATATACCGATAACGAAAATAAAAAGAGTATCAGGGCAACCAGGCCAATGAACTGATATAATAATTTTTTCCTGATTCCCATTAGTATTCATCCATATAATATCCCAATCCCACCTTGGTGTGAATCAATTTTTGCTCAAAATCCCTGTCTATCTTTTTCCTCAGTATACTGATGTAAACATCAACTGCATTTGTTCCGGTGTCAAAGGTGATCTCCCACACTTTTTCAGCAATTTCCGCACGCGACAAAACAATTCCCTTATTCTTCATCAGGAATTCAAGCAGCTCGAACTCCTTGCCTGTAAGCTCAATATTCTTATTTCCCCGGGTGGCTGATTTCTTATTTAAATTTAGCGAAAGATCGGCCATTTTAATCATTCTGGATGTCTGAGTCAGCCCGGAGGATCTTTTGGTAAGTGCATTTATCCGGGCCAGAAGCTCTTCAAACTCGAATGGCTTCACCATGTAATCATCGGATCCGGCATCAAATCCGGAGAGTTTGTCCTCCGTGGTTCCCAGCGCAGTGAGCATTAATACGGGAACCTGATGCCCTTTCTCCCGAATGCGCCTGCAAAGCTCGAATCCGTTTTGGTAAGGAAGGATAACATCGAGAATGATAAGATCAAAGATCCCTTTGGACGCAAGCCTTTCCCCCATTTGACCATCATAGGCAACTTCGCATTCATACCCCTTTTCACAAAGTCCCCTTCTTATGAAATCAACGACCTGCAGCTCATCTTCAACAAGCAAAATTTTCATTTAATTCGAATTTATCCATTCTTGGCAGAGTAAAATTACTCCAAAATATAAACATCAAGGAAAATTTGTGATTTTCCCGTCAAACGCTCCTGGTCAAAGAGGCTTTGATTATTTACTTTAATTTAAGCCTTGCTTTAACAAGAAAAGTAACGTCTGTACTTTTTGATTCATCAAAATAGGACAGCATACCCGCGTCGGATGTATTAAAAATATAGAGAAAATCATTCTCTTTTCCCACATCCTTAATTGCCTGCTCTACTTTGGTATAAACAGGCTGGATAAGTGCAACCTGTTTCTCCTGTAACTGGTCCTGGGCTGCATTCTGAAATTCCTGGATCCTGCGGTTTAGGTCTGCCAGTTCCTGTTCTCTAACCTGTTTAATAGCCGGCGTAAGGTTTTTACCTTCCCGGGTATACGCATCATTTTTCTTTTCCAGCTCATCTGACATTGACTCAAGATAATTTACAAGTTCAGTACGGTATCTTTCCAGTTGAACCCGGGCTGAATCAAATTCAGGCATTTTCTGAATTAATTCTTCCTTGTTTATATGTCCGAACTTGAAACCCTGGGCATGGATGGTATGTCCGGGCATACTGATGAAAATTACTGAAACTGCAAAAGCTGTACACCATTTCATGGATTTAAGATTTTTATTTGTGAATGGAAGGGATCCCATGGATCACCCGGTTAAACCATCAACTTGCGTTATTCCTGTTTTGAAGGACTCGGACAGGGAGCGCACTCCCTGTATGCCGGACTAACTTTTCAGCAGTTGCAGCAACTCATCCAGTTTCGGAGAAAGGATTATTTCTGTACGCCTGTTTTTAGCCCTTCCATCCCCTGTGTCATTTGACGCCTTTGGAAAATATTCTCCCTTTCCGGATGCGGTAAGGCGTGTGGGTGCAATTTTGTAATCTGTTGTGAGTATCCTCACTATTGAAGTAGCCCGGGCAACGCTTAAATCCCAGTTATCTTTATACGTGGAGGTTTTGATAGGCACATTGTCCGTATGCCCTTCCACCAGGATATCAATATCCGGATTTTTGTCCAGTACACCTCCCAATAATTTCAGGGCCTCCCTGCCTTTTGATTCAACGGCGGAACTGCCCGACTGAAACAGAAGTTTATCCGAAAGGGAGACATAAACCTTTCCGTTTTTAATTTCGACAGATAATTCATCGGAATTAAATCCCAGAAGTGCGTTTCTTAATATGTTATTCAGATTTCTTGTAATGGAATCCTGCCTGGCAATAATCTGCCGCATTTCCGAAAGGGATCTTTCCCTTTCGGAAAGTAACTTTTCCTGCGCATTCAGTTCCTCGGATTTTGCAAACAGCGCCTTGCTTAATTTGTCGGTTTGCGACATGTTTTCGTTAACCAGGTTTTTATATTTTTCCTGCAGTTCATTGTTGGCGCTTGTAAGTTTCGTGCATTGATCCGTAAGATGCCTGTTTTTACCGTTCAGGTCAGATATGTTATTTATCAACCCGGCATTTTCTGTTTTGCTGGCAGCTAAGTCGCTACAAAGGATGTCCCTTTCGTTCACGACTGTTTTCAGGTTTTTGCTCCAGCCAGCAGGTGTTTTTTCAGGTTTTTCCTGGCCACATTGGTACACCGGGGCACAGGAATTCAATACGATAAAGGAGGTAGCTGCGAATAGAAAGTAATGGATCTTATTCATCGTGTTCGAAATTTTAGTTCATAATCAGAATAAAATGCCCGCAATTCACGGGCATTTTAATCAAAGCTAATAAGGGGAGAAAAAAATCATCTGAGCATGATACGGCAATTCCCTATATTGTTTCCGTTACTGAGGATCTGAATTTTGTATTCTCCTTTTGCCAGTTTTGTTTTGGAAGCATAGTTTAAGATTACCTGGCGCGAGGGCTCAAATTCTCCTGTGGCTCCTGACAGACTGGCGGTCAGATCCCTGTTGCCGGAAGGAACTACCCATGAAAGGTCTTTGTCATCCGGGTTGATGACCGTACCTTTGGGAGTGATGATTCTGAATTGCACCGTCCCGGTCAGGTTCTGGGGCAATTCAAAAGCGAGGTTCAATTTTTTTGTGCGGGCAGCACTGATTACAATTTTCTGGGTTTTTTTGCCTCTTGTAGCAGTAGCCAGATAATTGTCCGTCCTGGATGCCAGCGCTTTCTCAAGCTGAAGGGCCAGACTATTCTTTTCAGCTTCCATGGCCGCCATTGAAGTTTCCAGGTTCTTGTTCCGGGCCATGAGTTTATCATAATCCGACTTATAACCGGCCGCTTCTTTTTCAAGTTCAGCTTTTAATTTCTTCAGATCTTCCAATTCCTTCCTGCTTGCCTTCAGTGACCTGCTATCGCCTGACATGGAACTAATCCGCTTCTCCTGCTCTGCAATCTTCATGTTGGTTTCATACAGCAGTTTCTGATTGGCATCGTTCATTTGTTTCAATGCTGAAAAATCTCCCTGTAGTTTAGCCAGTTCCTTTTCAACGAACAATTTTTCTGACAGCAGCTTTTCAGAAGTTTGTCTTTCAGCATTCAGTTTATTCCTGCCCTTTGAAATGGACAATGAAGTAAATATCAAACCCGTTAAAAGCAGTGCAATAACGATTGCAACCACATAGGTACCCTTTTTTTGACCGTTGTTTTCCATCTTTACGTGAGATTAATTGTGTTATAGCCACAAGGGTATCCTGAACTTGTTAAGGTCGTATTAAGGCGAGATTAAGAAAGTATTAAAATGTCAGGAATTCCTAAGAATAGGCACTTTCCCTGTATTTGTCCTTTCTTAAACAAAGGCATCACTTCCTCACCCATTCCATAAACCCCTTCACTTTCTCATAACTGATGATCACATCCTCGTCAAAGGACGGATCCAGGATTACCTTGATCCGGCTTTTTGAATAGGGGATCATTTCCTTGATGGCGGATATCCTGGCAATGACCTGGCGGTTTAACCTGAAAAATTCGTAGGGATCGAGTTCCCCTTCCAGGGTTTCCATCTTCAGGTCCACCAGGAGGTTTTCATTTTTTATCGTCCGGATAAACACGCCTCCTCCCAGGGTATAAAAATAAGCGATGTCCCGGGTCGTTACGATTTTGAGCTTTTTTCCAAACCGGCTGATAAACCGGTTCCGGTATGCCTTTATATCGGAAGCCGCAGCCCGGATGGAATCAAGGATCCGGGTATAGTCCGCGGTCTTTTCCGTAAAGGACCGGAATTTTTCAACGGCTTTGTTCAGCTCAACCGCGGAGATCGGTTTCAGCAGGTAATCAATGCCGTTATGCCGGAATGCTTCCATGGCATACCGGTCATATGCCGTGGTGAAAATCACAGGCACCTTGATTTTCACCCGGTCAAATATTTCAAAACCCAGGCCGTCGGCCAGGTGAATATCCAGGAAAATCAGGTCGACGGCATGAGTTGCCAGATAATCAACCGATTCCTCCACCGACTGCAAAATGGCCAGAACCTCGGGAGGATTATCGATCTCTGCCAGGAGGGCTTTCAGCTGTCTGGCCTGGGGCAATTCATCCTCAATGATCACTGTTTTCATGATTCTGCGGGTATCAACGGAATTTCCACAATGAACCAGCTGTCCTCCTGCGCATACCGGATATTTTTTCCCAGGTAGCTGACATAGCGCTGTTCCAGGTTTTGCAATCCCGTATGGGTTGTCTCCCCCCGGGTGCGGGGCTGGTAATTATTCCGCACAACCAGCTGTTCCCTTGCTTCATCCGTAAAAATTTCAATGATGAGGGGAGAAGCGGGCAGGGTGGTATTGTGCTTCAGGGCATTTTCAACGAGCAGCTCAAGGGTAAGGGGCAGTATCCAGGTATTGCGGAATTTCTTTTCCACGCGATCTTCAAACTGAAAGCCCTCACCAAACCTTATCTGCTGCAAAAATACATACGAACGGATAAATTTCAGTTCCTCCTCCACCGTCACCAGGTCATTGTTGTTTACTTCGATGAAATACCGGTAAATGCTGGAAAATTCATTCACATAGTTGATCGCTTTATCAGGATCTGAGCGGATCAGGGAGGAAAGGGTACCCAGACTGTTAAACAGGAAATGGGGATTGAGATGATTTTTTAAGGCCTCGAATTTGGAGCGCATGTTTTCTTTCTCAAGATCCGCGGCATGGGTCAGCTCCTTTTTCCATTTGTAAAATAGATGAATGGCCTCATGGATCAACAGGATAATGGGAATGAGGATAAATATGCCGATGCGGATCTGCCGCATGGATTTCCAGTAACCCGGTCCGGGATGGAGGAATAGTTTATTCAGGATATAGATCAGTCCGACGGTCACGATGCTGTAAAAGCACGACATAATGATGCCCAATACAATGTGCCACAGGGGATCTGTCTCCCAGGGAAATCTTGACCAGAGGAAACTGGCGGCTTGCCGGATGCCAAACCATGTAATCAGGGTCGTGACCGAGGAGATTAACATCCAGTTGTAAAAAGTCGGATCCCCAAACCGAAGTCCGAAAAGAAATGGAAAGGAGACACTGACCACCGGAATGCCAATGATCAGTATCCACTTGTCGCTGAATAGTTTTTCTTTTCCAGTCATAATTTTATATAGCTTGCCGCAAGAATGGGGTCGTTAAACTTTGCGTCCTCGCTAAAGCAAAGCGCCTCAAAATAAAACTTTGCGAACTTTGCGAAATCTCCGCGTGCTTTGCGTTAAAATTTTCACATCTCCCAAAATACCCTGGCATATCAAAAAAATGCAAGTTAATCATTGAAGAAGAATTATTTACAGTTCTCCATCATTTCCTTTGCATACCCGTAACCCCAGTTTGGAGCCAGCGAATCCGCCGGAACAAATACGGCAAACTTCTCCAGTGATTTTTGGATCAGGGGACAGGCGCTTTCCTTTCCTCCCCCGAAGGCTTCCGGCGTATGCAATAAGTTCACTCCCTGCCAGAGATACGATCTTGGATTTTCCGGATCGATTGCCCGGGCTTTATTGAAACATTCCATGGTTTCGCCGTTATACCGGAATCCGCGTACCGCCGGGTTTATATTCATCCGGGCCTGTAGCACAAACCCCTTCATGATAATGACCTCGGCATTGCCCGGTTGCATTTCAAGGGCCTTGTCTGCTTCAGCCTGTGCCTTGTCAACCCACATATCCTGGCGGGCAGATACCGTATCCAGGTGACTGGCACGGGTATAGCAAAAGGCGGCATAATAATGGGGAAGCCATTCCGATGCATTCACCCCCGCGATCCGTTCAAAATAGCCGGCCGCCGTCACATAGGATTTTTCGATGGATGCCGTGTCCATCATTTCTTTGGCCTGCATCATGTTTTCGACATACGCGTTCTTGTCATTTCCGGCCAGCAAGGGGACGGATAAAAAAATCAGGATAAAAAATACAAAACTTTTCATGGTGTGTATGTTTAGTTGTTATACATAGAAATAAATATTCCAAAAAAGAGGGACCGTTTTTCTGAACGATAGATCTGTAACGGATCTGCAAGAGAGGGAATCCGGGCATATCCCAGTAGTTTGTCCGTACCCCATATGTTTTGAAGCGACAGAAAGAAAAGGGCCGGTTGGCGGAATAACCTCATCGGCTTGCTCAGGCTCATGTCGAGGGATGAATACGCCGGGATGGGCATGAAACGGGCGGGTGTATCTTCGGGGATGAAGGCATACTTCCGGGTACCGGAATAATGATAACTGGCGCTGACATACAGTGCGGGTTTGCCAAACCAGTACTTGCTCACAAGGGAAACAGTATGGGCGGATACGTAATCGGGGGTGACAAGCTCGCCGGGAACAATTGTTTTCCGCTTGCTGTCGGTGTAGGAATACGATACCCAGGCATCCAGGCCGGGGATGGTTTTCCTGTCCCTGAAAAAGACTTCAAACCCGCGGGCATAGCCTGCCTGTCCCGGATAATTGTGCTGCGGATAATATTCAGTCACCAGGTTATCGTAACGCTTGTAGTAAATTTCCGTGCGAAACGTCCTCTCATCCTGCTCGTACTGGTAATTGGCAATATAATGGATTGCCTTTTCAGGGGACAGTCCCCCGGGATTATACAGCATGGCCAATGGATCCGGCAGCTGGTAAAATATTCCGTAGGATAAAGATACCTGGCTGCTCCGGCTGAATTTCCAGGCCAGGGACGTTCTTGGCACCAGGTTGAGGTTTCGGGCATACCCGGAATATTCCGAACGAAGGCCCAGCCGCAGGGCAAACTTCCGGCCCGGGGAAGCCTCGGCTTCTGCAAAAAGGGCAACCAGGGGATCCAAAACGGTAGATTGCAGGGAATCGATCCGACCGAAAAGCCGGGTCGTCATAAATTCTCCCCCCGACAGGAATCGCACGTTCTGTGAAAAGCTATGTTTAAAGAGGATCTTGGCCTGGCCCAGGTAATCCGATTGCCTCATAGCGACCGGACCTTCGTGCATCCTGTCGCCGTTCGAGGATGCAGAAATTCCTGCATACAGGGAACTGCGGTTATCGTTAAAGAATTTGGTATAATTCGCATTGAGCAGGATATTGGAATTCTTTATCCGGAAATCCGTGGTGCCGTTTACTTCGGGCTGATGGAGGTTTATTGCGAGGGAGGTACCGGACAGGCTTCCATAAACCTTCAGGAGGGCATTCTTTCCGGCTTTGGCCCTCAGCACCAGTTTCAGTTCTTTGTTAACCGGCGATCGGGACCAGTCGGTTTTTTGCGGCGACAGGCTGTGATAGGCAGCCATGTTGTTATAACTGGCATTGGCATACAGCGAAACATTCTTCCAGCGGTGCGTATGAAAGACGTTACCGCCGTAGGTGTGAATTCCGCCGCCGGTAACCGTGGAGTCGGGCATTCCCAGGCTGGTGAGGATCAGCACAGAGGAGAGCGCCTGGCCGTACTGTGCGGAATAACCGCCGGCGCTGAATACGGTACCTGAAAAAAGGAAAGGATCGAGCCGCCCGCGTTGTTTCAGGCTGGGAGTATGGGAATAATAGGGATCGGGAAAAATGAGGCCGTCCATCATGTATTTGGATTCCCTGCCGGAACCACCCCTTACGAACAGGCCTTCGGTATAGCCTACCCGTTGTGTTCCCGGAAGGGATTCGACGGTGGCCTGGATATCGCCGGGCGTGCCGGCCGTAGTGCCGATATCCCGGGGTTTGAAGATCTCCGCCTTGCCCTCTTCCCCGGCGGCAAAGGTACCTGCCGTGATCACCGCCGGGGAAAGGGAAGCATAGGCCTCCCGGAGTTTGAAATCGATATGCTGATGGGCGGTTGCAGGGTCAATTTCCTGAAAAGCGGTTTCCAGGTTAATCGCCGAGGCACCCAGCTTAAATACTGGTCTTTTGGCCGGTATGCAGCTCAAACCGGCCCGAGTCGTCGGTCACCGTTCCTTCATACGTTCCGAAAATGGAAATATTGGCAAAGCCAACCGGGTTATTTTTAGCGTCGGTTACCTTGCCGGTGAGGGTGATCTGGGCAAAACAAATTGAGGTATGACTAAAAATGAAGAGGAAAAGAATAGCATACCCGTATCGTTGGTAAGACTTTCTCATGGCGTTGGGCATTAAATTCCCGACAAACATACCCTGCCCAAAAGCCCAAAAAAAATTCCCGGCAGCGAATCGGGAAATGGAGGGGGTGAAATGGGAAAATCAGGAAAACCAACCTGTAACATCAATTGTAAATGCAATACGAGCGTTACTCAATAATCAACAAGCAGGTAACGATATCTGGATAGCTCTTGCATGGTGTATAGGAATAATGATTGTTGCTTATATCTTTGCCTTGCGAGTTTATAAAAGGCGACTGTAATATGTTCCATGATCTGATATGGATTTCAATCTATGCACGCGGGTAAATGATTAATTTCTGTCCTTGTCTGATGGAAGTGCCTGATATTCTGTTCCATTTTTTAATACTGGAAACGGAAGTATGATAGTGTTCAGCAATTACCGACAAACATTCCCCCGACCGGACTTTATGAACGACAAAATCGGGTGTTTTTAAAAGATTTTCAAATTCTTTGTTGTAAAATGTGCTGTTATAAGCATAAATTGAATCCTGTAAAACAGAAAATCTTTCTTTATAAGTAGCTGGCAAATTCAGTACATAAGGTTTCTTTGTGCCTGGTATGAAGTCCTTTGTGTACTGGGAATTGATCATTTTTAAAGTAGCGAATTCAATGCCCATAACTTCTGAAACCTGTTTGAGATGAAGATTTTTAGTAATGTGTATGGTATCGATTTTTTCAGGGAACATTGATGGAACCGGTTCTATGCCGTGTTCTTTATAGTAATTGAAAGCATAGACTGCACCAATAAATCCGGGAACATACCCGCGGGTCTCGCGGGGCAGGTATTTGTATATCTCCCAGAAGTTTTTCTTTCCTCCCGATCGGGCAATAGCCCGGTTGACATTCCGGGGTCCGCAATTATAAGCCGCCAGGGCCAATTGCCAATCGTTATACACGGAATATAACTTTCCGAGATATTTGATAGCCGCTACGGTTGGCTCATATATGGCACGTCTTTCATCAACATAACCATTAATGACCAAACCGCATTCCAGTCCTGTACCTCTCATAAATTGCCACAATCCGACTGCATAGGCAGTGGAAGTCGCTTTTGGATTAAATGCCGATTCAATAATCGGTATATATTTCAATTCCTCCGGAAAATGAAGGCTGTCGATAACGGCCTCAAAGATAGGGAAGTAAAATGAACTAAGACCCAGCATAATGCCCAGCTTATCCTGTAATTTCACAGTGTACAGCTCTATAAAACGCCTTACCGTGGGATTATATGTCATCTCAAATTCAAAGGGCAATGAACTTAATCTTTTAATATAAATGGAATCAGGAATATATGTGCCCGGTAAAAACGGATCGACTTCTGTGAGCTGGAACAGGCTGTCTGAAAAACTAAGTGTGTCAGTGGTTGAAAATAATGTGTCGATTCCCGGCTGTGCCTTACAATAAGAGATAAACACTAAAACAACGATGAATAGAGCAACAGGTCTTTTTTTCATTGGAGAGAGATTATGATAGCTATTTTACTGATTAATGACTTTTACGTAAAGTGTTGGTTAAGGTTAAAGTTAATTTTACTACAATTTCCCGGATACTATGAATGGCATTTTATTGAGGAAAAATCGATTTAGGATTTACCCGTCAGCCGTTTTTAATAACCTCATGAAGCAATTGTGGTCCGGTGGACCTGCTTGTGCTGCCAACCTGACCTATCGGTTTGAGTGGTATCTATCATATTATCAGTGGATTTTCCGAAGCACGTCAAAAAAGTTCTTTGACAAAGCAAGGCTATACGCCTTAATCTCTGGGTCCTTAAATAGGGCGAAGCGTCTCTTATTTCCAATAAAACCTCCGTGGTTATTTTTTACGTATCCACTTAAAATCCATAATTCACCCCAATCGAAAACGTATTTGTCTCTCCCCTGAAATACGGCGCCGTGTATTTTTCTATTTCACCCGTATTGTGCTGGTAAGTATAACTTCCGAACACATACACATCGTTAATGATCTGGTAATTGACTTCAATCCCGATGGATGTATTTTTCCACACAATGGAATCCAAAAACATATCAACTACCTGCCTCCGATCCGTTCCCAGTTCTTCATGGTCCTTTCCATGAATGGCATGATTGTAAAACACCTTGGCTTCAAATCCCCGGAAGGGCCTTACGGCCACTTCGGTATACAATCCCCTGGAATTATCCTGGAGATAATGTCCCATGTTGTAAAAATTCGACTCATAAGTGGTTACCGGCATGTTATGCTTATAGACCAGGGGATAGCTTTGAAAATATTCCAGGGTAAGAAACGTATTCGGTAGCAGGTCCGAAACCTGGAAGCCTGCATTCAGGCTGTAATAATCCAGGTGGCCATTCTCTTTCAGGCGGGCTGTGGATACATCATCGAAGAACAACGTCGCATATAGATGGACATGCTTGATTTGCCGGGAGCTGATATCAATGAAAAATTGCGAATTCTGCCCGCCCTCATTGCTTGACGCATTATTATTGGCATGGTCAACCGATTTGTATAATAAAAACGGGATAAAATAAACCGGTTGAGCATTAACATCGTTGTAGATAATCGAATTGCCAATGGAAGTGTGAAGTCCGCGAAATGGCTTAAATGTAAAGATGTTGGCAGCCATGAATTTCTTCTGGTAGATTTTGCGATAGCTTGTACCATAGCTATTTGTATAATAATAGCTTCGGGAGCTATCCACCACCCCGGATACAAGCCAGGCATGGATATAATTGAATTCAAACCACTTTACAGGAGAGAGCCTGAGTTTGAGTTGGGTAAAGGAAGGCGCTTTGGCGGATAGAATAGAAGGGTAATGGTAATTATTGCCCCATTCCAGGTGATCCTTCACCAGCCCCAGCATACCCCATTTCCATGCCCAGGTAACCCCTCCGCGCATTTCGCTAAAATCCTGACCGCTTTTATAAACAGCCCCGGGACGGGTATTCAGATATTCGTGTCCCGAAAGCAATTTTTCCTCATGGTTATCCCGCAAACTTGCATAGATGCCAAAATGTTTACCCACGTAAGCGTACACATCAAGTCCGTTCCACCGGTGGTAATTGGAACCATTTTCATTCGACCAGTATTGAATTCCCAGGATAGGATTAATCGAAAAAGTGAACAGGGAATCTTTGTAATAGAAAAGATCGAATCGTTTTTTAAAGTTTTTGCCGGGTAACAATTCCTTGTTGAAATCCTTCAGGTAAAATTCGAGTTCTTTTTGCTGGCGGGGATTCAGGCTGATGGCGGAATCCCGTATTGTGGCCAGCGAAGCAGCAATGAACATTCTGGAATAAGGTTTTACTGCCGAATTGAGGTCGATAAACCCCTCGTTGGCCAGTTCATCCAAAAAAGAATAAATGCTTCTGTCGGAAACATGCTGGTATACGGTCTGCGATTTAACAGAAAAGGCAAACAGCAGGAACGGTATATAAAGGATGAGCTTTTTCATGAAGGGGGAAAGATACGAATTTCTATGCTCACCCCCGGAAAATTGCTCCGTGTTTTAGGATGTGTCCACGAGAAAAAAAAGTGCCGAGATTTTTTTAACACAAATGAACATGAATCAGGATTCAGGGTTATTCATAAAAATCGCCTGAATTTTCTTATTGCCTTCAGGCTTAAGAATTTGTTTTTCAAACGAACTCAACCTTAAAACTTAAAAATATGAAAAAACTATTACTAACGGGGTATTTTGCAATTGCCCTCATTGCAGTATACGGACAGGGACTGGTCCCGAACGGGGATTTTGAAAACTGGACCTCGGCATCCTGGGACATGCCAGACAATTATCCAAATACATCGAATGCGGATGTATATTTCAACTACGGACTGCCTTTTAATCTCACCCAATCCGGCGATGCATACCATGGTACTTACGCGGTGCAGCTTACCACCGTGGCTTCAGCCAGTGATACGGTATTCGGGTATTTCGTCAATGCATCCCCGGATGGCAATCCCGAAACCTGGACCGGCGGAATTCCCTATGACCAGATGCCTTCGGGTATGCGCGGCTGGTATAAATACAATGTGGATATGGCCGATTCAGCTACCATCCTTGTAGCCTTCAGCAAAACCGGAACCAACATCGGCACTTACTATATCAAGCTGGGCGGAGTTAAGGATACCTATACCCTGTTTGAATATACTTTCGATCCGGCACTTTCAGAAACACCCGATTCCGTTGTGCTGGGGGTGGTCTCGTGCAAATTTTCCAAAGGGCAGGATGAGCCTCACGGCCCGGCAGGAAGCACCCTGCTGCTCGACAGCATTTCGTTTACGGGCGTAAGTATGCAGCCCGATTTGCTGAACGGCGATTTCGAATCTTGGACCAACATGAGCTCGGATCATCCCGACAATTGGTATGTCCTTACCGAACAGGGCCAGGGGTTCGGCAGGAGCACCGATGCAGCGAAAGGGGATTATGCCCTGGAGCTCACCTCCTATATCGGCAACCAGAACGGGCACATGGTCACACGGCCCTCCTATGCATCCTCAGGGTACTATCCCGACAACTGCAACGACGACTGCCAGCAGATGGGAGGTTTTCCGTTTACGGAACAGGCCGATACCCTGGTATTTTCCTATCAATATGCGCCGGCTGATCCGAAAGACACGGCCTTCATCAGCCTCACACTCAAAAAGGACGGAAACTGGATCTGGGGTGGGGGACTGCCTCTGCCTGCAGCAGCCGGCTATGTGCAGATGGAATTGCCGTTTATGACGGAGGAGGCACCCGATACCGCAAATCTTGATATTTTATCCGGCAACTGGCAGGATACAACGCTGGCCTTTGCAGGCGCCAAGCTCCTTGTGGATGATATTCATTTTAAATCGGAAGAAATGGTCCCGACCGGCATACCGGGAACCGGGGAAAAGAATGCCTGGAAGGTATACCCGAACCCGACCCAGGGACTGGTCCGGATAGAGGGACTGGGAACAGGCACCCGAAGCGTGGAGGTTGCGGATGTATCGGGTAAAATAGTGTATTCCTATACCCACGGGCTGAAACCGGCACCGGACCGTATTGATCTGTCTCCATACGGCAGGGGTGTGTATTTTATTACGATTGATGATGGGAAGGGATCGCGGACCGAGAAGGTGGTGGTGAAGTAGCGCCCAGTCACAAATCAGACCCTTCAAGGGTTGCAGACCCTTGAAGGGTTGGATCAGAAAAAGCAATCAGGCATTGGATGCCGGCAGTATAG
>CAVVXI010000004.1:0-2707718 GCA_963752195.1 uncultured Bacteroidales bacterium
TCTCAAGCATCTGCTTGAGAAAATCAACCACCGATCCTATGCTCGGACCATGAGGAGCTACCAGCAGTTCTGCTCGGTCGCCCGCGCCCTGGACGCCGTCGGGGACCGGTGGGTGCTGCTCATCGTCCGGGAGCTTCTGGCGATGGGGCCGAGTCGTTACAGCGATCTCAAGCGCGGGCTGCCCGGGATCGCGACGAATCTGCTCGCCGAGCGGCTCAAGGCGATGGAGGCCGAGGGGCTCGTCGAGAGGTACGAGGCGCCGGCGCCGGTGGGGGCCGTGTTGTTCCGGCTGACGGAGAGCGGGCGTGAGCTGGAGGGGGTGCTGCTCGCGCTGACGCGGTGGGGGCTGCGGCGGATGACGTCGGGGCCCGGGCCGCGGGACGCGGTGCAGCCGCAGTGGATGGCGTTGCTGGGCGGGCTGGAGCTGCCGGACCGGCTGGCGCCGGGTACGGAGGTCACCGTGGGGATCGAGTGCGGTGACGAGGCGATGCGCGTGGTGCTGCGGCCCGGCGGGTTCGAGATCCGCCGGGGCGCGGCCGCGGACGCCGATGTGACGCTCAGCGGTCCGGCCCAGTTGGTCGGCGCCGTCCTGTCAGGGCTGCTGACTCCGGCCCAGGCGGCGGACGCGGGCCTGCGCATCACCGGTGCGCGGGCGTTGTTGCAGGAACTCGTGGACGCGGCGCCGCCCGGCGCGGCCGTCTGACCCGTGAGGAGCACGGTCATGACCTATACGGAGACCGACATCGTCACCACCATCGAGCGGCTCGTGGGCACCAGGGTGTCGGAGATACCCCCGGCGCAGTGGGACGGGATCGACCAGTACCACGTCGGCGGGCCCGCCGCGATCGAGCGCCTGATACCGCATCTGGCGCTCACGCCCGGGGCGACGGCGCTGGACGTCGGCTCGGGGCTCGGCGGTCCCGCGCGGCAGATCGCCCGGGCCACCGGGTGCAACGTGGTCGGCGTCGACATCACCCCCGCCTATGTGGAGGCGGCCCAGGTCCTCACCGACGCCGCGGGGCTCGCGGAGCAGACCCGGTTCTTCTGCGGTGACATCGGCGCCTTCGGCCACTCCGGGTTCGACGCCGCGTACACCGTCCACGTCCAGATGAACATCGCGGACAAGAAGGTGTTCTACGCCGAGATCGCCCGCCGTCTGCGGCCCGGGGCGCGGCTGGCGGTGTTCGAGGTCTGCCGGGGCGCGGGCGGCGAGGCTGCCCTGCCGCTGCCGTGGTCGCTCGACGGCACCGACAGCCATCTGGTCACCGGCGACGAGCTGCGTGACGCCATCGAGGCCGGCGGGTTCACCGCGCTGGAGTGGACCGACGAGAGCGCCTGGGCGCGGGAGTGGTTCGACGATCTCGGCCGCCGCCTCGCGGCCGGGCCCGCCCCCGCCACCCTCCCCGCGCTGCTCGCCGACGGCCCCACCCGCATGCTCAACTTCGCGATCGCCGTGGCCTCGGGCGCGGTGACCGTCCATCGGGGAGCGTTCACCGTCGCTACGTGAGCGGGCGGTTGCCGGGTCCCGGCGCCTCCGGCGGCCCCTGGGAGGCGCGCTCCAGGGCGGTCCTGACATCGCCACGGGTGACACCGAGCTTGCCCAGGACACGCGCCACATGGTGCTCGATGGTCCGCGGCGACAGGAAGAGGGCCTGCGCGATGTCCTGGTTGCTGAGGTCCTGGGCGAGGAGTTCCGCGACCTGTTGCTCCCGCGGGGACAGGTCCTGGCCGTAGCCGCGGCGACCGCGCGAGGAGGGGCGGGCCAACCCCAGGTCCCGCAGGGCGTGCTCGCAGCGGGCCCGGTCGGAGGTCGCGCCGAGCCGGGTGAAGATCTCCACGCTGCGGGCCAGATACGCGGCGGCCTTCGCCGGGTCGTCGTCGGCGGCGAGGGCGTGGCCGAGGCGTTCGTTGGCCAGTGCGGTGTTGTAGGGACGGCCGATGTCGGCCCACATCCGCTGCGCCGCCTCGAAGTGCGCGGCGGCCGCGGCGCTGTCGGTGTCGCGGTCCAGCAGGCCGCTGGCGAGCCGGAGTTCGGCCGCCGCGGCGGGTGAGTCGCAGCCGCGCAGACCCTGCTCGGCGTCGTCGGCGAGCCGCCGCGCGGCGTCGCGGTCGCCGACGGCGAGCGCGGCCTCGACGGCGGCCGGCACCAGCCCGGTGGCGCGCGCCCACGCCCGGGCCCGGCGCAGCTCCGCCACCGCGGGGGCGGCCGTGGCCCAGGCCGACGCGGCGTCGCCCTGGGCGAGCTGGAGCGAGACGATCGCGGCGGCGGCCCGCAGCGAGGGCGTCACGGTGAATCCGGTCTCCCTGACCGCGGCGACGGTGCCGAAGTGCTCCAGCGCGCGGGCCCACTGGCCGCGGGCCCTGTCGAGCCAGCCGAGGGCCAGGTGCTGCTCCTCCTCCCCCATCTCAAGGTCGGGGAACTCCCTGCCGATGTCGCCGAAGCGCGCCTCCAGCCCGTTCCAGTCGCCCGCGAGCGAGGCGAGCCGCAGCCTGTTGATCAGGACGTAGCCCTCGGTCTTGGTGGCACGCGCGCGCCGGCTGACGCCCATGGCCTCGGTGAGCAGCTCCGCGGCCTTCCTGTCGTGGCCCAGCTCGATGGCGAGGTCGCCGACGTTGTACAGGGCCCGCATGCTGTGCCGGAGGACCTCCAGGTCCTCCGAGTGCCGGGGCAGGTCGTCCAGGAGCGTCCAGACCTCGGGGTTCCCCTCCCGGGCCAGCAGGGTGAGCCGGGCGGTACGGACGGCGGCGACGCCCGCCTCGCCGCAGCCGCCGTCCGCGACGGTGCGCTCGGCCCGCTCCAGCCACTCCCAGCCCTCCCCCTTCTCGTCGATGGCCAGCGCGACCATGGCCCGTACCGCCCGGGAGGGACGGGTGGCGAGTTCGTCGACGGCCCGCTCGATCTCCCGGAAGCCCGCCCGGTCGTACGCCTGGGTGACCAGCAGCAGGCCGAGGCCCAGCCGGATCTCGCCCCGGTCGGCCACCGGGAGCCGCGGGTCGGTGAGGATCCGCCCCAGGACGCGGGTGCTGGCGGCAGCGTCGGCGAAGTCCAGGGAGATCTTGCCCAGCGCCAGCGCGGCCCGGCTGCGCAGGTCGCCGGGCAGATGGTCCTGGTCGAGGATCTGGTGCAGCAGCGTGACGGCGGTGCCGGGGTCGTCGACCGCGATGGCCTCCTTGGCCGCGGCCTCCGCGGCCTTCAGCCACTCCTCCCGGTCCCCCAGCGCCAGCAGGTGGTGGGCGATGTGCACCCGGGGTGGCGGTGTCCGCTCGGTCAGCACGTCGATCGCCCGCCGGTGCAGCCGACGGCGGCGCGGCCCGGGTATTCGCTCGTAGGCGACCTGCTGGGCCAGCACGTGCCGGAAGGCGTACTGGTCGGGGGCGGTCTCGCGCAGGGACACGGTCTGCAGCGCCTCGGTCAGCCCCCGGCCGCTCTGCTCGGCGTCCAGATCGGCCACCGCGGCGAGCAGGGACTCGGCGGCGGGCCCGGCGAGCACCGCGGCGGCGTCCACGATCGCCGCGCCGTCCGGCGACAGTCCCGACAGGCGCTCGCTGACGGTCTCGCGCAGGGCCGTCGGTACGGCGGCCTGCTCCAGGTCGGACGCGAGGGTGTCGGGGCCGGGCCGTTCTCCGTGGCGTTCCGCGAGCGTCAGCAGGTCCTCCTCCGCCACCAGCGGAAGGCCCTCGCTGCGCCGGAACAGCACTCTGACCAGCGAAGGACTGCTGTCCTGCCCGAGCGCGGCCTCGGCGAGATCGGCCACGTCCTGCTCCAGCAGCGGGCGCAGATGGATCGTGGCGCCGGAGGTCCGCGGCGGCCGGCGGTAGGCGGAGCCGAGGACATGGCTGCCCTGCGGCACGTCCTCCGCGCGGTAGGACAGCACCAGGCTGAGCGTCGGCGGCAGGTCCCTCGCGAGCAGGAGCAGCAGTTCCCTGGTGGCGACGTCCACCCAGTGCAGATCGTCGATGATCAGCACCGAGGGGCCGACGGCCGCCAGCAGGGACCGTATCGCCGCCACCCGCAGCTCCCGCTCGGCCGGGCCGTCCTCGGTGTGCGGCAGCGGGGGCGGCAGCCGGTCCGCGAGGTCCGGCAGCAGGGGCGCCAGCGCCCCGACGGCCCTGGGCAGCCGGGCCACGGGCGGCAGCCACGCCTCCGCCCCGCGCAGCGCGTCGACGACCGGGCCGAAGGGAACCGGCTCGCGCAAGGGGTGGCACAGGCCCTGCAGCACCGGCCAGTCCTCGGCGGCCAGCGCGCTCGCGGCCTCCTGGAGGAGCCGGGTCTTGCCTATCCCCGCCTCGCCCTCGATCAGGACCACCGCGGGCTGATGGCGCACCGCGTCCAGGACACGCGCCAGCTCCCGGCGTCTGCCGACGAAGCTGAAGCCCGTGCCGGTCACCGCGGCCTGTTGCCCCCCTGGGTCGTACGTCACGCGCTCACCTGCCACGTCGTCCCGGGTGCGGCCCGGAACAGGTCCGGTGGTGGTCCCCTCCTCAGTCTCGTCGGGCCCCAAACGCCACACAACACGAGAGGCCCGCGCTCCCCCGGCCACGGCCGCCTGCGGGCGCCGGATTGTGGTGAGTACCCAGTATTCCGCCCAGGAATAGGTGCCGGGTACGTATTGATGCGGTACGCCCCGCGGGGTCTCATGGAGTCCCAGGACACCCCGCACGGGGACCGCCCCCGTGCCCGCTCGTTCCGACGGATGTGCTCTATGACCACCACCGGCCGCGGCACCGACCAGCCGATAGCCCGCACAGCGGCCTATCTGCGCTGCTTCCCGTACGACGATCTCGGTACGGGGCCGCACCACAACGCGGTGCTCGCCTACGCCCAGAACCTCTCGCTGCCGGTTCCGGCGATCTACTTCGACAACGGCCGGCTGTCGTCGGGGCCGCTGCCGGAGCTGTCACGGCTGCTGTGCGCGGTGGCTGTCGGGCACTACGACACGGTCCTCGTCCCCGGGCCCTTCGTCCTGTCCTTGGACGACCGCACGGCGCAGGCGGTCGTGCGGGAGTTCTCCGCTCTCGGCTGCCGGGTGATCGAGGTGCCGTCGCTGAGCGCCCGCGCGGGCATCTCTTCCTCAGGTCGCGTCGGGGCCACGGGTCCGCAGGGGCGGGGTGGCGGGGACCGGGCCGAGGGTGACCGTGCCCGGCCGGGCGAGCCGGGTCAAGCCGTGACGGTAGACGGTGATGGCTTCCTCGGTACGGCCCTGGGCGGTGCAGCAGGTCGCCCAGGAGGCGTGAGGTGTCGGCGAGGTCGCCGGTGACGTCGGCCTCTTCCTGCAGGGGGATCGCCGCCCGATAGTGGCGTTCGGCTCTGGCCGTCTCGCCCCGCTCCTCGTGGATCAGACCGAGCAGCCGGTGTGCGGCGGCGGCGTGCACGGCGCCGTGTCCCGGCCCGAGTCCTTCGAGCAGCCGAGCAGCAGCTGTTCGGCATCGGTGTCATGGCCGCGCCGCCTGCGTACGTCGGCGAGTTCGACCTCGACCTGGAGCCGCGTAGAAGGTGCCGCCGGTCTCCCGCAGCATCTCACGTGCGGTGTGGAGTTCGTCCTCCGCCTCGGCGAGGCCGGCCGTGCTGGGCGTGCAGGTAGCCGCGCATCCAGTGGCACAGGGCGAGTTCGGAGCGGATCTCGCGGCGCTGATAGAGCTCCTGGGCTTTGACCAGATACGTTTCGGCGTCTCGTAGCGGCCGCGGGCGCCAGGGTGCGGGCGACGGAACGGTGCAGACCCGCGACGGCGATGGGGTCGTTGACCTGGGGAGCGAGATCGAGGGCGAGCACCGCGGCCTTGGTGGCGCGTTCGTAGGCGCCAAGGTCCATGTACGGGGTGATGACGGTGGCGTACATCAACATCAACGCCTCGGGGTCCGGCAGCCCTTCGGCGTTGAGCTCGTTGATGGTCCTTTCCAGCAGATAGCAGGCGTCGCGGACATCGCCCTCCAGTTGGTGGGCGGTGGCCAGCCCGCGCACCGCGTGGACCCGTGGCGGAAGTGGTTCGTCGCGCCAGCAGGGCTGGGCGCGCTCGAACTGCTCACGCCCCGCGGCCAACGCGCCGCGGCGCAGCAGGCAGTGGCCCGAGCGGGACCCGCAACCGCGATTCGAGGTCGCGCAGGTTGATGCGTTCGGCGCGCTCGATGTGGCCGGTCAGCAGTGGTTCCGCGGCGCCGCTCGACCCGCTGTCCATCAGCTCGCTGGCCTGCGCCAGGCCCTCGCGCAGTTCGGCCCGAAGCCCTGCGGGGACGCCGGTGGCCAACTGCTCGTGGGTGGTGCCGAGTTTGTCCGCGAAGTAGCGCAGCGCCGTCTCGGAGGCCCTGACCTTGCCGGATTCCACGGTGGAGACATACGCGGCGGTGTACTTGGGCTCGGCGAGCTGGCGCTGGGTGAGCCGAAGACCCGTCCTCAACGCCTGGACGCGCTCGCCGATGTCCCGGGTGCAGGGTGCGCGTCGTCACGGTTCCACCGGTGGGCATGCGCACCTTCCTGAGTGTCGTCCGCGGGCGGATCGGGCCGCGCCCCAGTCCTACCACGCCCTCCGGCGCGGGCCGCCTCCGGACACGTCGGGTAACTAAAATCAAAGATAACTCAAGTTACATCACCATTTACATCCACCCCGGTGGGCCCGCGGCCCGGGAAAACCGTGTGCCGCGCGGCGCCCGATGGTCGAGAATCCGCCCGTGGCCCCCTCGAACGCCGACACCGCTCGGCGCACCCCGTCCCGCCGGTCCGCGCTGACGGCGCTCGGCGGGCGGACGTCCCCGGCGCGGTGCCGCCGACGGTGCTGGTGCTGCTGGGCATCGTGAGTGTGCAGCTGGGCTCGGCGCTGGCCACGCACCTGTTCGACGCGGTCGGCAGCTTCGGGACCGTCGCCCGCTGCGGCTGTTCTTCGCGGCGGCGGTGCTGTTGCTCCTGGTGGCGGCCGTCGCCGCGCACGGACCTCCGTACGTGGACGGTGGTGCTCGGCTACGGCGTGGTCCTCGGCACGATGAACCTCTGCTTCTACCAGGCGCTGTCGCGCCTCCCGCTGGGGATCGCGGTGACCGTCGAGTTCCTCGGGCCGCTCGGGGTGGCCCTGGCCGGGTCGCGGCGCTGGCTCGACGCCTTCTGGGCGGTGCTCGCCGCGGGCGGCGTGGTGCTGCTGATGGAGGGACGCGGCGATCTCGACACCGTCGGCATCCTCTTCGCGCTCGCCGCGGGGACCTGCTGGGGCCTGTACATCCTGGCCGGCGCGGCGCTGGGCCGGCGCACCACGGAAGGCGACGGCCTGGCCCTCGGCATGGCCGTCGCCGCCCTGGTGGCCGTGCCCTTCGGCGTGGCCGACAGCGGCACGGCGCTGCTGCGTCCCTGGGTCCTGCTCGCGGGGCTCGGCGTCGCACTGCTGTCGTCGGTGATCCCGTACTCCCTGGACCTGGCGGCCCTCCGCAGGATTCCCCCGCGCGTCTTCGGCATCCTGATGAGCCTGGAACCGGCGATGGCCGCGCTCATCAGCCTCGTCGTGCTCCAGCAGTCACTGCGCTGGACGCAGTGGATCGCGGTGCTGTGCGTGGTGGCCGCATCGACGGGCGCCACCCGCGGCGCCCGCCCCTCGGACGCGGACTGACTTCCGTCGCGTCGGTCAGCGCACCTCGAAGGCGTAGAGCGAGTACCCGTACGTCGTACCCCGGGTGATGCCGTGCATCCGGATGTAACGGGCGGTCGTGGGTTGGAAGGTGAGGGTGTCAGCACCGGGTACGTGCGGGCGCGGCGGGAGGCGACCGTGGTCCAGGTGGCGCCGTCCGGGCTGGTCTGGATGTCGTAGTCCTTGCCGTAGGCCGCCTCCCAGGTGAGGCCGGCGCTGCCGTACGCGGTGCGGGAGGTGCCGAGGTCCACCGCGAGCCACTGGTCGTCGGCGTACGCGCTGGACCAACGGGTGGACGGCAGGCCGTCGTGGCGAACGAGGCGGGGAATGCGGAGGTCTCGGTGGAGGACGCGGTGGTGGTCTTCCGGAGGGCCTGGTCGGCGGGGGCACGCAGTTCGAAGGCGTAGAGCGAGTAGCCCCAGGTGGTGCCGCGGGTGACGCCGTACATGCGGACGTACCGGGCGGTGACGGGTGCGGTGAAGGCAAGGTCGTCGATGCCGGGTCCTGACAGGCCGCGCCGGGAGGCGACCGTGGTCCAGGTGGCGCCGTCGGGGCTGGTCCGGATGTCGTAGTCCTTGCCGTACGCCGTCTCCAGGAGAGCCGGGCCCGCCCGAGGTACTGGGGCGAGCCGAGGTCGACGACAGCCACTGGTCGTTGGTGTGGGCGCTGGACCAGCGGGTCGAGGGGTTGCCGTCGGTGGCGTACGAGGCCGGGAAGGCGGAGGTCTCGGTGGAGGAGGCGGTGGTGGTCCTGCCCTGGGCGAGGTCGGGGTCCGCGGGGGCGAGCAGCGGGTTGGGCAGGTAGGAGGTGCCGGGGCCCTGACCGACCGCCCCGGCCGCGCCGAGGAAGACGCCCGTGTCGGTGCCCGCCTTGGTGCCGGACCAGCTCTTGGTGGAGCACGCCGCCAGGTACTTGCCGACCAGGCCGTGCACGTCCAACTCGGTGTAGGTGGCGTGCACGAGGTCGTTCCAGACGGCTGGCGTGGCCCCGAGCAGCCCCGGTTGCTGCGGGGTCAGCGACTCGCTGCCCGCGAAGACGTGCGGCTCCCAGTCGGCCAGGATCGCGGCCGGGTCCAGGCCGCCCGGGTGGTAGTACGTCGCGAACGGCACCACGTACAGATACGAGTCGTTGGTGTTGATCACCTGATAGCCGTCCGCCAGCGCCTCCTTGGGGCCGTACCAGCCGTTGTTCCAGCTCTCGACGACGATGTCGCGGTCGTACCCCGCGGCCGAGCCGGACTCGCTGGTGATGCTGCCCCACATGGCGGGCTTCTTGCCGAGGGTGCGGATGTGGGCGGCCATGGCGTTGACGTACGCCTGGTACTGGGCGGCGGGGCCGTTGTACTCGTCGGCGCCCATGTGGAGGGTCGGCCCGCGGAACCACGGGGCGAACTCGGTGAAGACGGTCTTCATGAACGCCGTCGCGTCCAGGTAGGACAGGTCCAACTGGTCGGACTTGCCCCGTTCTGGCCGATCGACGGCTTGAAGGCGGTGAACGCCCGCGCGTGGGCGGGCGCGTCGAATTCCAGGACAGGGTGAGGGCGTTGGCCGCCGCGGCGTCCTCCAGCGCGTCCCAGTCGGCGCGGGTGTACGCGCCGTCGGCGGCGGCGAGTCCGGCGAAGGCGGGGTTGTCGGTCTTCAGCCGGAACGCCTGGTAGGCGGTCGACCAGTCCGACGGGCCGATCTCGTATCATTCAGATGCAGATGGAAGGTGTTGAGCTTCAGCCACCCCATCCAGTGGATGTACGCGGTGAGGAACTTCGGTGTGAAGTAGCGGCGGCCGGCGTCCAGCATGAAGCCGCGCACCGCGTAGTTGGGGTAGTCGGTCGCGGTGCCCCGCGGCAGTGTGGCCCGGTCGGAGGCGGCCAGCAGCGCCTGCAGCAGGCTGCGGGTCCCGTAGTACGCGCCCGCCTCGGCTCCCGCGGTGATCTGCACCCGGTCGCTGATCGCCAGCCGGTACGCCTCGCCCTTGAGCGCGGCCAGGGCCCACCGTAGGAGGCGTTCGGGTCCACGGCCAGGACGATGTCCCCCGCGGCGGCCGTGCCCGTGGCGGTGGTCAGCGTCCAGCCGAGCAACTCGCGTGCGTCCGCGACGAGTTGCGCGGCGATCTGCGTCACCCGGGCGGACGCCCCCGCCAGGGTGACGACCCGTGCCGTGCCGCCGAGCGTGAGCGTGCCCGTGCCACCGGCCCATTCCTGGATGGCCGGGACGACTCCGAGCGGCGAGGGGCCCAGGGAGGCTGCCGCCGATCCCGCTCCGCGGCGTGCGCCCGGGCGGGGTCGGCGAGGGCGGCGGCGGCCGCGACGGCGATGGCTCCGGCGAGCAGCGAACGGCGGCTGAGGCCGGGAGCGGGCACACCAGACGTTGGCATGGTCATGACTACCTCGCAGTGACGAAGGAGCAGCGGTGGGGGCGCACGCACGTGGGGGGACAAGCGAGTTGCGGGCTATCAACCCACCCCCAAGGGGCGCTGTCAAGACTCGGGCAAATGGCACACAGGTCTATACCTATCTGACAGAAGAGGGCGAACCAGCAGGTCGGAGTGGGTAGATGGACGTCCGCGCGTGCGAAAAATAATTCTGGTCACCGAACAAATGGCGAACACCGGCCGTCCGGGCACCGCTCGGCCGACTCCCCCGAGCTGGACGACCGTGACCGAAAAAATGCCGGGCAACCCGCCGGTAGCCCTTGCGGGGCCGACTCGCGACCCCTAACTTAACTCGACATGTAAGTGAAGTTACTTCCTCACTTACGCGATTGACTCCGTGCTGGCCCTGGTGATGTGAGGCGGCGTATGTCCCAAACGCAGCAAGCCGTACGACCCCCGGCGGGGACCCGGTTCCGCGCGGACCGCCCCGACCGCGCCGGGCAGGCGACCGCCTACCGGCAGGCCGGGCTCCGGCTGGCCGACCATGTCTTCACGGTGCCGCTGGACCACCACCGCCCCGACGGCGAGCAGATCGAGGTCTTCGCCCGCGAGGTCACCGCCCCCGGTCCCACCGCCGCCGAACGCCCCTGGCTGCTCTACCTCGAAGGCGGCCCAGGCCACCCGGCCCCCCGTCCGGCGGACTCCCAACTGGAGGGCGGCTGGCTCGCTCGCGCCGCACACGACTACCGCGTGCTGCTGCTGGACCAGCGCGGCACCGGGCGCTCCACCCCGTTGAACCGGCAGACCCTCCCGCTGGTCGGCACCCCGCGCCACCAGGCGGAGCGGCTGCCCTTCTACCGGGCCGACTCCATCGTCCGCGACGCCGAGCTGATCCGTCGTCAACTCACCGGCGGCAGGCCGTGGAGCGTACTCGGACAGAGCTTCGGCGGGTTCTGCGCCGTCACGTATCTCTCGCTGGCACCCGAGGGGCTGAGCGAGGTGTTCCTCGCGGGCGGTCTGCCCGGGTTGGACGCGGACGCCGAAGCCGTCTACCGCGCCGCCTATCCGCGGATGGAACGCAAGAACACCTCGTACTACGCCCGTTACCCCGAGGACGAGGAACAGGCCAGGACCATCGGCCGGTACCTCGGGGAGCACAAGGTCGTCCTGCCCGGCGGCATCCTGCTCACCGTCGAGGCGTTCCAGAGCCTGGGCATCCTGCTGGGGACCGCCGACGGCGCCGCGCGCCTGCACTACCTCATGGAAGGCGCGCTGCTGTCCGGCTGCCGGGGACCGGAGTTGTCCGACGCCTTCCAGCACCAGGCGCAGTCGCTCCTGTCGTTCGCGGCGCGGCCGCTGTACGCGGTGCTGCACGAGTCCGCCTACGCCCAGGACGAGCGGCCGACCGCCTGGGCCGCCGAACGCGTCCGCGCGCGGTTCCCGCAGTTCGACGCCGGGAGCGCGCTCGAATCACCGCACGCACGGCTGCTGTTCACCGGCGAGACCATCCATCCCTGGCACTTCCACGTCGACCCCGCGCTGCGGCCGCTGCACGACACCGCGCATCTGCTGGCCGAGGACGCGTCCTGGACCCCGCTGTACGACAAGGCGGTGCTGGCCGCCAACGAGGTGCCCACCCGCGCGGTCGTCTACCAGGACGACCTGTACGTCGACGCCGGTGACTCGCTGCGGACCGCGGCGGCCATCCGCGGCGCCCGCACCGTGGTGACCGGCGACCACGAGCACGACGGGCTGGCCGCGAGCGGCACCGTCGTACTGGACCTGCTGCTCGCCCCCGACCGCGCCGACGGCTGACACCCGGCCGTAACCACCCCCCACGACTCCCGGTGCCTCCCGCCCGGGCAGCTCCCCCCACACGCACAGAAAGGCCCCACCGTGTCCAGGAGACGCATACTCACCGCGCTCAGCGCGGCACCGGCGCTGGCACTGGCGCTGCTGCTCCCCGCGCAGAGCGCCCAGGCCACCACCTGCTGGTACGGCTCGTGCTTCAGCTATGTCGCGGGCCAGCAGGAAGTCAGCGCCACCGGCGCCAGCGTGACCATGACGCAGGCCACCCCCCAGGTCACCGGCGGCCACAGCCTGCAGGAACTCGCCCTGCGCACCGACGACCGCAGCGCCATCGTCGAGGTCGGCTGGACGGTCGACCCGTCCGTCAACGGCGACTACCAGCCGCACCTGTTCGTCTACCACTGGGTCGACAACCAGACGTCCTGCTACAACGGCTGCGGATTCGTGCCGGCCTCCAGCAGCGTCCGGGCCGGGATGGCGGTGCGCTCCGGCACCTCGGCCACCTTCACCATCGCCAACTACGGCGGCGACTGGTGGATCTACTACAACAACCAGGCGTTCGGGTACTTCCCCGGCTCGCTGTGGAGCGGCCGGTTCACCGCCGCGCAGAACGTCAGCGCCTTCGGTGAGGTGGCCGACTCCGGCCAGACGAGCTGCGACGACATGGGCAACGGGCAGTACGGCAGCGGTTCCGGCGCCTCCGCCATCTCCGGCTACCAGGTCTACGGGGCCAGTGCCGCCCCGTACAACTCCGTCTCCGCGACCGACCCCAGCCGCTACGACTCCGGCCATGTGACCGCCACTTCCTTCACCCTCGGCGGTCCCGGGGCTTGCTGACCGGCGCGCCACCCGACCGGGTGCGGCTGCGGAGGCCCCTCCCTCCAGTCCCAGCAGCCGCACCCCCGCATGTTCGTGACGGACCGTCATCCCGCAATCGCGCGCCGGCCGGACGGCTCCGCCCCGAACGCCCAGGCCACAAGCCGACTTTCCAGGTGGCGTGCGTCGACCACGCACGCCACCGTTCCCGCCCCCCACGAACCACCGTGACCCCTCTCCCGCTTTGGAGCCCGCAATGTTCAGACGCACCGCCCTCGCCGCCGGGATCGCCGCCGCCGCTCTGGCCACGCTGCCCGGCCCCCTGGCGCCCTCCGCCGCGCCGTCGACCGCCACCAGCCTCAACGGCGCCGCATCCGCCGCCAGCGCGCCGACGGTCCCGCCCGCCGCGGGCCACGCACCGACCGGCCCCATCTGCTGGTTCGGCGCCTGCTACGACTACGTCTACGGCCGCCAGACCACGGACACCGCCGGCGCCTCCGTCCGTATGGAGATCGCCGCCCCCGAGGTCAACCCGGCGCAGACCGGCGAGCACTCCCTCCAGGAACTCGCCCTGCAGGACACCGCACGCGTCTCCACCGTCGAGGTCGGCTGGACCGTCGACCCCGAGCTGAACGGTGACGCCAAACCGCACCTGTTCGTCTACCACTGGGTCAACGGCCAGGAGTCCTGCTACAACGGCTGCGGCTTCGTACCGGTCTCCACCAAGGTCACCGCCGGTATGGCCCTGCGCCCGGGCCGGGCCGCCGACTTCGCCATCCGCAACATCGGCGGCGACTGGTGGATCTCCTACGACCACCACGACGTCGGCTACTTCCCCGGCGCGCTGTGGAACGGCACCTACAACCGCGCCCAGGTCGTCACCGCCTTCGGCGAGGTCGCCGCCAACACCGACGACGACCCCTCCTGCACCGACATGGGCAACGGCCACCCCGGCGACTCCCCGCGCGCCTCCTGGATAGCCGACTACCGCCTCCTAAAACTAGAAAATAATCTGCCCTATAATTATTATGTTTTCATTGTGCTCACCTGCTTTTTCGCAGGTGAATGGAATTGATCTGGCAAAAGCAAAGCCGCTTTCCGGCAATTCAAAATCTTTCAAAAATTATGAAGAACTCCTATCCTACAATGGCGAATACTGCATTACCTATCCACTGGCGCCGATAGGACTGCAACATTGTATGGACAAGCTAATAGCCCTGCTTTCGGTAAATGGGCTGGAATGGACTAAAACATGGGCGGATAAATCCAGGTTAGCCGGATATATAAATGAAAATCTGCACGACTATGGGCCGCTTCATCAAAGTCTCCAGGAAAATTCATCCGAAGTCAATAAAACGTGGATCCTTCAAAATGGCTGGTATATATCACTGAATTATAGTCCCAAGGCCTATACAATTTGGTTTATCCATCCGAAAGACAAGTAAATTTGTAAACTGATCAGTATGGCTGAAAAAAAGGATTTGGATTTCACCTATACTACTATCGATAAAATTTTCAGGTTGAGTATCGGGGAAACAGCTGACTACAGCGGGGCTAAATACGACGGGGATTTCAGCCTTTCGCTGGAAGAGGCACAACGGGCAAAGCATAAATTCATTGCTGACAGCCTGAATATACATGAAGGAACCCGTGTGCTCGATATGGCCTGTGGCTGGGGACCTTTCTCAAGATTTGTTACAACGGAACGCGGCGCAGTTTCGATCGGCCTGACGCTGTCAGAGGGCCAGGCAAGGGCATGCAATAAAAACGGACTGACTGTATATGTGAAAGACTGCCGGTATGTGAAACCCGAAGATTTCGGATTGTTTGACGCCATTACCTGCATCGGCGGATTGGAACATTTCTGTTCTGTGGAAGAATGGCAACAGGGAAAACAGGAAAAAATATATCATGATTTTTTTCAGACGCTGTACAAACTGCTCCCTCCGGGCGGGCGATTTTATATGCAAACGATGACGTTCAGCAAAAACAGGATTGACTTTGAGGAATTCAACATTAAGGCAAAAAAAGGCTCTGCACCTCATGTGATGGCCCTGATGGCTAAGGAGTTTCCTGGTTCGTGGCTTCCTTATGGTGCAGAAATGGTTATCCGAAATGCGGAACCCGGATTTAAACTGATTTCTCAAAGCAGTGGCAGGCTTGATTACATTGAAACAATTACTCAATGGAAAAAGAAATTCAAAAAATTTAATTTCAAAAAATACGCCCTTTACCTTTCGCTCATCCCGAAATACCTTACAGATCCGGAATTTAAGCACCAGGTGGCTGTGTTCAACCTTAGCCCAAACCGGATATGCTTTGAAAAGGAGATTATGGATCATTATCGCCTGGTATTCGAAAAGGTTTAACAAGGGAAAGTTACCTGAACAATTCCCGTTTTGAAGATGTTAGTTAGGCGCTAAGTACCGTAATAATTACTGCCATGGATTTAGATTCTATCTTTAACCGCCTGTGGGTCGACTATACCAATCGGAATCCTTCCGTTCAGAAAATAGTAGACCTGTTTGACCGTGAAGGGGAAATTATAGTAAACGACCATATTGCGTTTCGAACCCTTGATTATCCTGCCATCAACATTGATGTTATAGCCAGGCCTTTTATCGGGCAGGGGTATGAGCCAAAGGGAGAATATATCTTCAGGGATAAGCATCTGTTTGCCCGCCATTTTGAGAATCCGGGCAACCCCGGGTCACCGCGGGTATTCATAAGCCAGCTTATTCTTTCGGAGTTCCCGGACAGCCTGCAACAACTTTTCAGGCAAGGACTCGACAAGCAACCCCCTGAAAAATTCGACCCGGATACCCTGATCTTCAGCGGAAGTGTACTTAAACCACTATCTTATAAGACCTATAATGATTTACGCGCGGAATCGGAATATGCGGCGTGGTTTTATGTGTTTGGCTTCAGGGCCAACCACTTTACCGTGAGTGTAAATGCATTAAAAAAATACAATACCATTTTAAAGGTAAATGAATTGTTAAAAGATAACGGTTTTATTCTGAACAGTTCAGGGGGTGAGGTGAAGGGTTCCATGAGGGATTATCTGCAACAATCCAGTACAATGGCGGATATCATACCGGTTGAATTTGTAGAAGGTACATACAGCATACCCTCCTGTTATTATGAATTTGCCCAGCGGTACACCCTGCCGGACGGGTCATTGTTCGGCGGATTTGTGGCCCAGTCGGCCGATAAGATTTTTGAAAGTACCGACTACTATAAAAAGGTGAAATAGCTGTTGCCCGGCATTTAAGAATAGAATTCAGTATTTTAAAGGTGCCATCTGGCCACATACGGTAAATTTTCTTACTTTTATTCAACCGTATTTAAGTCATATTCCACACGCCTAACCTTTAAATTATGAAATCAAAACATTTGCACTTTCGGCCATTAACCGCCCTAATTATTTTCTTAACTATGATGTTAATATCAACTGCCTGTAAACACGAACCGTCTTATGCAGGCTATCGCCTGATCGGGAAAAAATTTGTAAAAGAAGTAAATGCAGACTGCTATCTCTTTGAGCATATTAAAAGCGGCGCCCGGGTACTGAAAATTGCGGCGGATGATCCGAACAATACATTCAGCATTGCATTCAAGACAATCCCCGAATCGGATGCAGGCACACCTCATATCATGGAACATTCGTTGTTAAACGGTTCAAAGAACTTCCCTGTCAAGAGTCCGTTTGACGTTCTTTCAAAGGGTTCCCTGAATACTTTCCTGAATGCGATGACTTATCCTGATTTCACCATTTTTCCTGTTGCCAGTGTGAATACCAAGGATTATTTCAACCTGATGCATGTTTATCTCGATGCCGTTTTCAATCCCCTTATTTACAGCGATCCCCGGATTTTCATGCAGGAGGGTTGGCATTATGAACTGAACGACATAAAATCACCGCTTGAATACAAAGGTGTTGTATATAATGAAATGAAAGGCGCTTTCTCAAGTCCGGAGCGCGAATTATGGTACCAGATCCAGAAAAATCTGTTTCCGGATAACGGTTACCGCTATTCATCGGGCGGGTATCCATCCGCCATACCTTCGCTGACTTATGAGGATTTCGTCAGTTTTCACAAACGGCATTATCATCCATCCAACAGTTATATATTCCTTTATGGAAATGCTGACCTGGAGCAGGAACTTGCGTTTATCGACAAGGAATATCTTTCCAGGTATGATAAGGCTGACCTGGGAATGGATGTAAAATTAAATCCTCCCTTTACCGCGTTTAAGGAGGTAAGTGCCTATTATCCCGTCATCGAAGGTGCCCCGGTAGATCATCAGACTTACCTGGCCCTGAATTGGGTGATCGGCAAAGGTTCGGACCAGGCCACAGTGATTGCCCTCGATATTCTTGCTGATGTACTTGTGAACCAGGAATCCGCTCCCGTAAGGAAAGCTCTGAATGACGCCGGAATTGGAAAGGACATATATGGAGCTGCCCAGAATATGCAGCAGAACATGTTCAGTATTGTGGTGCAGAATGCCAACCCGGCCGAAAAGGATTCTTTCCGTTCAATCATTATGCAAACCCTGAAAAAGGTGGTGAAAGAAAAAATCGACCGCGAAGCACTCCAGGGATCCATTAACCGTATGGCCTTCCGGTTAAGGGAGGGCGATGATGCCCAGAAGGGTATCTCCTATAACGTACGAAGTATGACAAGCTGGCTTTTTACGAATGATCCTTTCCCTGCTCTCGAATACGAAGCCCAGCTAACCCTGTTAAAGACAGCCCTGACTTCAGACTACCTTGAAGATATAATCCAGAAGGAATTTATCGATAATCCTTATGGTCTCGTGGTTACCCTTGAACCAAGGCGGGGACTGGAAAAGGAGAATTCCAAAAAGATTACCGACGAACTTGCTGCCTACAAGCAAAAGCTTGCTCCAAATGACCTGGATACAATTGTCAAGATCACGGCTGATCTGGTTGCCTATCAGAAAAAGGAGGACAAGCCGGAAGCGCTGGCAACAATTCCTGTTCTTAAAATCAGTGATATAAACCGTGATGCCACCTGGTATGATGTTACAACTCAAAAAACAGATGGAATTGAACAGTTGTATCACAATGAGTTTACAAATCATATCGTTTACATGAATTATTGGTTTAACCTCCATGCAATTCCGCAGGAGATGATCCCGTATGCCGCAGTGCTGACTGAATTGCTCGGAAAAATGGATGCCGGGAGTTATTCCTATGAAAAGCTCGATAAAGCCCTGAATGTCAATACCGGAGGATTTAACACTACGCTGGCCTCTTTCCTTCCTGATTATGACGACAATAAGTTTTTGCCAGAATTCAGGATACAAATGAAGGCAACGACAGAAAAGCTTGACACATCCATGCGTTTGCTGGCGGTGATCCTGACCGGAACAAAACTCGACAACAAAGACCGGCTGGGTGAATTGCTTCGCAGGCATCAGTCGCAGGTAGAATCCAACATAACACAAAACGGGTATGGAGTAGCCTTAAACCGCCTGGAGTCCTATTATTCACAGCGCGGAGTTTTCAACGACATGACCAGGGGGGCATCCTATTACTGGTTTGTCACTGATCTTGTAAAACAATATGCCGCCGATCCCGACGGAGTTATTGCCCGCCTGAACCAGGTAAAAGATGCCCTGTTTGTAAAAAGCAATTTGCTGGCGGGAACCACCTCCGGTGAGGAAGATTTCAGGATTTACGCAAAAAGTCTGCCCGTCCTTGCATCCGCATTGCCCAATAATCCGGTAATTCTCAATACCTGGCTCCTGAATCCCGTTGCAAAAAATGAGGGAATTGAGTCAGCATCCAAAGTGCAATATGTATTGCAGGGTTATGACTTCAGAAAACTGGGGATTCCCTGGGATGGAAAGTGGAATGTACTGAGCCAGGTAATGTCAACCGACTGGCTGCAAACGCGCATCAGGGTTGTGGGAGGCGCTTATGGAGGTTTCTCCGGTATCAGTAAAAGCGGAACATTTTACCTGGCTTCCTACCGTGATCCAAACCTGAAGGAAACGCTTGACAATTACCAGGGTACGATCGATTACCTGGCAAAATTCCAGGCTGATTCTATGACAATGACACGCTATATTATCGGCACAATTGCCAACCTCGATTACCTGATGACCCCTTCGGAAAAGGGCGATCTGGCCTTCCGCAGGTACATGGAAAAGACGACCAAAGAAGCCGTTCAGAAGGACCGCGATGCGGTGCTTGCCACATCACCGGCTGACATTCAGAAGATGAGTACTGTATTGGCTCAGGTGCTCGGACAACAGGTGTATTGTGTATATGGAAACGAGGATAAGCTGAAAGCCAACAAGAACCTGTTTAAGAACCTTGTAACCCTGCAAAAGTAAAACCATGGAAACCAGAAGAAACTTCATCAGAAATGTGGCCATAGGCACAGCCGGACTTTCGTTGGGAAACCAGGTTTTTGGGGCCGCCTTTAAAGGAAATGTGCTTAAAGCAAACGACAAGGTGAGGGTTGGGATCGTTGGTTTCTCCGACCGCTTCAGAAGCGCCCTGCTGCCTTGTTTTCTGAACCATGCTGCTGAACTTAATTTTGAACTTGTTGCACTCAGTGATATATGGAGCGTGAGGCGTGAAGAGGGCAAGGCCCTGATCAGGGAAAAAACAGGATGGGATGTTGCCCTGTGCGCCAATAATGACGAACTCTACAGCCGTAAGGATATTGATGCCGTCATCATCAGCACGGCCGATTTCCAGCATGCCCTGCACCTGGCCGAGGCTGCAAAGGCAAAAAAGGATGCGTACGTTGAAAAACCATTTGCTGAAACAATGGCTGATGCAAGGGCCGCAATCAAGGCATGCAGGGAAAACGGAATCATTGTGCAGATCGGATCTCAGAGGCGCAGCGGGGCAAATTACCAGGAAGCAGGACGATTTATTCAATCAGGCCAGTTTGGTGACATTGTGATGGTTGAAATGTGCTGGAACGTGAATCAGCCCGGCAGATGGCGACGTCCGGCGCTTGTTTCCTCCATCCGTGAGCAGGATACAGACTGGAAACGATTCCTTTTAAACAGGCCCGAAGAGAAATGGGATCCCAGGAAATACCTTGAATTTCGCTTGTTCTGGCCTTATTCATCCGGTATTCCGGGTCAATGGATGGCTCACCAGATAGATACGGTTCATTGGTTTACCGGTTTATCTCATCCACGCAGTGTGGCGGCAAACGGGGGTATATACCAGTGGAAAGATGGCCGCACAAATGCGGATACGCTGACTGCAGTTTTCGATTACGGGTCACCGGATGGTAAACAGGGTTTCCAGGTGGTGTATTCCTCCCGGTTTACAAATTCTGCCGGAGGAACAAAGGAATTGTATTATTCCAATGCCGGCATGATGAACCTCGACAACAATACAATCACGCCGGATGGTGGATTGCAGGCGGAAGAAGCTGCTGCCATGAATATGCAGCCGCATCTTCTCGAGCCGTCCCGACTTCCCGAAGTTCAGGTAACAACATCCGCCGATACCAGCGGCGATCCTCTTACTTCGGCACACATGCGCAACTGGATGGAATGCGTGCGGTCCCGCAAACAAACTAATGCACCCGTTGAAGCCGGATTCAATCATGCCATTGCCTGTATTATGGCAAATGCAGCCTATCACACGGGCATGCGGAGTACCTTCGACGAAAAAACACAGGAGGTTCTGGCCGGGGGCAAAGTATTTAATTTATAGTGAAAACAATGTGCTAATATGCTAATTTGCTAATGTGCCCATTTAGCTATGACTCATATTTCTGTAAACGTTATGACCCCGAAGGGGTCTAATTTGAATAACCGTGGGTGATAACCCACGGAGGAGAAACCCCACGAACCCAATGAAAAAACTGTTAATTCTGTTGATAATGCTGTTCCCGGGAACTTCGCTGTTCCCTCAATCGAAACATTCCGCCCCGGAAGCGGTTTCATTTCAGCGCGATGATAAAGGCCGCAAAGTGGATGTGATCATAGGCGGAAAATTCTTTACCTCTCTTATTTATCCTTTGGACCTTGAAAAACCCGTTTTATATCCGCTGTGCACATCAACCGGTATTGAGGTAACCCGTGGTTTTCCCATCAACCCCCGTCCCGGGGAAAGGGTCGACCATCCTCACCATGTGGGTTGCTGGTTTAATTATGGCAATGTGAACTGCCTGGATTTCTGGAATAATTCCTTTGCAATTCCCGCGTCTGAAAAGTCGGGTTACGGAAGCATCAACCTCGTAAAAATTATCAAAGCTGAAGGAGGTACTGAAAGGGGCCTGTTGGTATTTTCATGCCAGTGGGTTAACCAGCAGGAACAGGTTTTGCTGAAGGAAGAAACAACGCTGATTTTTTCGGGGGATGATGTTAACCGGAAAATGGTAAGGATAACGAGATTAACGGCCGCAAATGGCACGGTAAAGTTTGCCGATAACAAGGAAGGCCTTTTTGCGCTTCGGGTAGATCGTGCTTTTGAGGCTCCCTCCCAGACTCCTGAAATATTTACCGATGCATCCGGAAAACAAACGGCTGTTCCCGTATTAAACAATGAGGGTGTAAATGGAATTTATCGCAGCAGCGAAGGAAAGGAAGGGGATGCGGTTTGGGGAACCCGGGCATCCTGGGTAAGTCTGACTGCCACAAAAGCAGGGGAAGAAATCTCCATCTGCCTGTTTGATAACCCGGCAAATCCTGGCTATCCCGGATACTGGCATGCCCGGGGTTATGGATTGTTTTCCGTGAATAATATTGGAAAGAAAGCATACAATCCCGATGATGCCGAAAATTCTCTTGTTCTGGACAAGGGTGAAACTGTTGAATTCAGGCATATGCTCCTGATTAAAACCGGGGGTGCCCTTGCGTCAGATGAAATGAACGAACAATTCCAGGAATTTAAGCGTTCTGTAAAACTATGATGCAACCCTTTAAAATATTCCTGATTTTCCTGTTCGTGTTGGCCTTTGGCCGGAAGTCAGACGGACAAGTCCTTCATGATCAGCAGGTTTTGGATAAAATAAAAGAAGGAGTTGTCAGCATATACAATTTCCAATTTGACGATGCTATTGAAATATCAGACTATCTGGGAAAAAAATGCGGGGAATGTGCACTTTTCTTTCTTTTCAAGGGAATGGAAATATACTGGGAAAACTTTCCCATTACACCGGGAAGCAAAAATGCGGAGATGTTTGAGAATTGTCTTGAGAAAGGCATTTCACTGGCAGAAGAAAAACTGAAAAAGGATGAACCGGATGCGGAAAACCTGTTGTCGGGACTGGGATCAGCCGGGCTGCTCCTCATGTATTATGCGGATAACGGATTAAGCGGCAAAGTAATTTCCCTGGCCCCGAAAACCTACCAATGGGTGATGAAATCGTTTGAGTTTACTAAAACGTATAAGGACTTTTATTTTATAACCGGTTTATACAATTATTACCGGGAGGCCTATGCGAGCGCTCATCCCATTTATAAACCGGTCCTTGTTTTTTTTCCGCACGGAAATAAGAAACTGGGATTGCAACAATTAAAAATAGCTGCGGATTCGTCCATTTTTCTGGCTGCAGAATCCATGACTTTTCTGGCTGGAATCTATCAGGATTTTGAGAGGGATCCTGTAAAAGCATATATATACAGCAAAAAGCTTAAAGATACATTTCCCAAAAATCACGAATTTAGAATTCTGTACATACGCGACCTTCTGGTGGTTAAAAAATTCGGGGAAGCTGAGTCACTTTTGAATAGTTTACCCTATGAATCTCTGAATCGGTATTACCAGGCACAGATTGATATTTTCAAGGGTGTTATCCGGGAGCAAAGGTATAAAGACCCTAAACAGGCAGAGCAGCTATACTGGTCGGGTATTTACAAAGCGGAAACGTATGGACCGATGGGTGCAGAGTTCACTGCATACGGATATTTTGGCTTAAGCCGGATCAACAACGCGGCGGGCAATAACAAAAATGCAAAGCAATACCACAAAAAGGCCAGGGAATTATCCACGTATGACCATGTGAACTTCGATTGAAATGGCGGATTTCACATTGGATATTGAAAAGTTCCTTGAAAAGAGTCAGAGCTGCCCTGTTCTTGACGTAAGGTCACCTGCCGAATATAACCGGGGACACATTCCCGGGGCATTAAGTCTTCCCCTTTTCAATAACGAAGAACGATCTGCCGTAGGAACACTTTATCTTCAAAAAGGATCCAGGGAAGCCATGATGAAGGGACTTGAACTGGTTGGACCCAAGATGAAGGAATTCGTCAGCCGGGCATCCGGACTGACACGGGACGGAGAACTTGGCCTGTATTGCTGGAGGGGAGGTATGCGAAGCAATAGCATGGCCTGGCTTTTCAATACGTCGGGCATTAAATCGCATACCCTTGAAGGAGGGTACAAAACCTGGAGAAGGCATATTCACGGCTTTTTTGAACAACCTATCCCGCACCTGGTTGTTATTGGAGGTATGACAGGTACCGGCAAGACGGAAATTCTGGAGGGAATTGAAAGAAAGGGGGGGCAGGTCATTCATCTTGAACGCCTGGCAAGGCACAAAGGATCGGTATTTGGACATCTCGGAATGCCGGCACAACCCTCTACAGAGCAGTTTGAGAACGAATTGTATACCTGTTTATCGATTTTAAATAAGAGAAATCCCGTTTTTATTGAGGACGAAAGTCTGGCTATCGGCCAGGTGTTCATACCAAAATCGATTTATATGCAAATGTCATCGGCCCGGTTTATAGATATCCGGGTTCCTTTTCATGAGAGAGTTAAAAGGTTGGTTGCATCCTATACGTCAGGTGAAAGCGAATTGCTGATTTCTGCCCTGGGCCGCATTGAGCGGAGGCTGGGCAGCGAAAATGCGGAAAAGGTTAAAAAATTTATCCAGGAACGGCATATGGAAAAAGCCGTGGAAATCGTTTTGGCGTATTATGATAAGGTTTATGCGCGAAGTATGGGGATGCACAGTCGAAAGGAAGTTCATGACCTTTTATTTACGGATGAAAATCCGAACGAAATAGCCGATAAAATTCTGGAAAAAATTTAAAACGCATGGAAACTCCGATTATAAAACTTACGCAATTCAGTCCGGGTGCGGGTTGTGGTTGCAAGATCTCACCTGCCGATTTAAATGGCATTATTCGGCATATCCCTGAAAAATCGGCATTTGAACACTTGCTGGTAGGTTGCGAATCCCGTGATGATGCGGCTGTATATGATCTGGGCAATGGAATGGCAATGATCAGCACCACCGATTTCTTTACGCCCATTGTGGATGATCCCTATGATTTCGGAAGCATTGCGGCCACCAACGCAATCAGTGATGTATATGCCATGGGCGGAAAGCCACTTATGGCTGTCTCCATACTCGGCTGGCCGGTATCCAAACTACCTCCTGAAATGGCTGCACGGGTGATCGAAGGCGCAGTTGACAGCTGCAAAGATGCGGGTATCCCGCTTGCCGGCGGGCACAGCATAGATATATCCGACCCGGTTTTTGGACTTGCTGTTACCGGAATAATTCCTACTGCCCGGGTAAAACGAAATAATACTGCTAAACCGGGCTGCAGGTTATTTATTACCAAACCCCTGGGAATTGGTATCCTGAGTACTGCGGGTAAAAAAGGAATACTGGATGACCAGGATTACCGGAGTTCGGTTGCCTGGATGACAAAACTTAATTCAGCCGGGATGGAACTGGGAAAAATGGATTCTGTGCAGGCCATGACGGATGTAACGGGATTTGGCCTGCTTGGCCATTTGCTTGAAATATGCGAGGGCAGCCATGTGTCTGCCCGAATACGCTTTTCTTCCATACCCAGGGTAGAGAATATTGCCATCTACATTGGCAAAAACTGTATTCCGGGAGGCACTTACAGGAACTGGAAAAGTTACGGGGAAAAGATCAGTGATCTTACGGAATATCAAAAAGTCATTCTGGCTGATCCCCAAACCAGCGGCGGATTGCTGATTGCTGTCGATAAGATTGCACCCGATTTTGATGCCTTTGCACGAAAGAATGGTTTCGTAGAGATAGGGTATCTCGAAGAGAATGGAAGCTGTACGATGATCACAGTGGAAGATTAGGTTTTTGGAATTATGAATTATGAATTATGAATTATGAATTTTATGAATTATGAATATGAATAAATGGAATAAAAATCCCTCCTGGAAAAATAGTATCTCTTTCCAGAAGGGATTTTGAACTGCAGAACTGCAGAATAATTCAAATTATTCAACCTCAATCATTTTCGCCGGTTTCACAAAGGCTTCTTTCTTCGGCAGTTGCACCGTCAAAACGCCATTTTCATACCGGGCTGAAATTTTTTCAGCGTCAATTTTTTCGCCGGTTCTGAATGTTCGCGATGCACCACTATAGTCAAATTCTTTTCTTGTATACCCGTCGCTTTCCTTATTTTCTTCTGATTTCTCAAGGCGAATCGTAAGAATTCCCTTTTCATGCTCTACGCGGATATCTTTCTTATCCACTCCCGGCAAAGCCATTTCAATCCGAAATTCCGATTCGGTTTCCATAATATTGCTTGCAGGTACAGGATTAAACCTTTGTACCAGCTTTTCATAAGCTTCGTTTGAATTTTCATCCCTGTTAAAGAGATCCGGATTATAAAATCTGATAAATGCCATATTGTTTCTTTTTAAGTTTTTAATTTATACAACTGTGCATTGTATTTCAATTATGATGCCGTGAAGGATATGTGGACATTATGGCATTAATTAGATGTATATACTGACATAATGACGTTATGAGGCGCAGGCGGAGCCTGGCGGATTACATCGGATGAAGGATAGGGAGGCGCAGGCGGAGCCTGGCGCCTAACAGGATGAAGGATAGGGAGGCGCAGGCGGAGCCTGGCGCCTAACAGGATGAAGGATAGGGAGGCGCAGGCGGAGCCTGGCGCCTAACAGCTGCACGTTAAGCGCAGGCTCTGCCTGCGCCTTCATCTACATCTGGCTCCTTTTCATCACCTGCAACGCATTCGGACCTTCATTGAAAAGAAGATCAATGACGCTGAGGTTCGGAAGAAATCCGTATCGATCCTGGAAAACCTGCGGGTAAGGAACAGGGATAAATTTAGTATCGGGTTTATTTAGGCGGAGTTTAGGCTGAATGGTTTGTCGGAAATCAGATGTATCGGCAGGCGATTTATCAAAAGTTTCGGTATATTGTATGTTGTTGCTCAACCTCATCTGGGTCAGCAAATAATCCAGCAAACGATGATTCAGTTCCAATAGCCTCTCCGGCATTTGATTATACAAGGCAATGAAATCATCGGCATAATATTCATAGAATGGGGAGGTTTGATAGGCTGACTGAATTGATTTAAGGTGGATTTTTTGCCAGGGACTGCTATAATCTATCTCCACTGCTGCTATCGGTGTTTTCTCTCCATGCAGTTTTTTAACTGGGATAACAAGGCACTGAATGCCATTTGCCCCATAAATATAGCAACGGTTCCGGTAGGACTGCTTCTGAAAGTTTTCGTGTTTTTCAATCAAAACATCATCGCAGGCAAACTTGCTTATATACTGAACCGGCGGCAGATACGCAGTTGAGAGAAGAGATTTGATGATTTATTGATTTATTGATTTATTGATTTGGTTCGCCCGCCATAGTTACAGTGAAGGCGGGAGGATTATAGCCTGTTGATCATGCTGGCTAAGAATCCTGCGCCAAAGCCATTGTCGATATTAACCACACTAATACCACTGGCACAACTGGTAAGCATGCCCAGCAGCGCCGAGAGCCCGCCGAAACTGGCACCATAGCCCACACTGGTGGGGACTGCAATTACCGGCTTATCGACCAGTCCCCCAACAATGCTAGGAAGCGCACCTTCCATTCCTGCAACTACAATATGAACACGAGCCTGGCGAATGAGGGGAAGCTTGTTATATAACCGGTGAATACCGGCAACGCCTACATCAACAACTCTTTCCACCCGGTTTCCGAATATTTCAGCGGTGACGGCAGCTTCCTCGGCTACCGGAAGATCAGAGGTTCCGGCAGTAATAATGCTGATGAAGGTGGATGGTATGGCCGTTTCTTTTCTTTTTACCGTGATGGTGCGGGCAATGGGGTTATATACGGCATCCGGACAAATTTCAAGCACTTTCAGATAAGCTTCTTCCTGCACCCGGGTAGCCAGGATATTATTGTCGCGTGTAATCATATAGCCAATGATACCGGCCACCTGTTCAGCTGTCTTTCCCTGTCCGTAAATTACTTCAGGATATCCTGTCCGTAATTCACGGTGTGTGTCGATTGTGGCAAACCCCAGGTCTTTTGATCCAAAGTCCTTCAGCTTTTCAAGTGCCTGTTCAACCGAAATGCTGCCTTCCTTCACATCTGAAAGAAGCCTTCCTAAGTGTTCATTGTTCATTGTTTATTTTCTTTTCTTCGCAATTCCTGTTCCACTTCCCTGTATACCCTGCTTACGGGAATCCCTTTTTCGCGGGCAATTTTAATGCAGTCGTCGTATTCAGGTTTGCTTTTAATACAAACTCCTTTAAAAAAGGCAGATTTAACTCGCACATCTCCAAACGGTGTGCTTACTGTTTCGATAACCCGGTGGAGCATTGTTTTTTCTACCCCGTATTTCCGGATCCCAATAGTTGATGTTTCCCTGAATAAGACCTCATTGATACCGGCTTCGGCATCTGTGGTGCAAAGCACGGATAACTTGACAGCCGGCCTCGATTTTTTCATGATGATCGGGGTGATATAGACATCCTTTGCCCCGGCATTAAACAGGGAATCCGTGATATAATCGTAAAACTCCGGATTCATATCGTCTATGTTGCATTCAATGATGAATGAGGATTCTTTGTCGGGTTTCTTGCTTTCAACCGGCTCACATAAAAATACCCGCAATACGTTGGGGAGATCTCCGTCTTTGGCACCAATTCCGTAACCGGTCTGCAAAATACTGAATTCGGCTTTATCGGTAAATTCATTTACGCAGGCCGCCAGTATAGCAGCCCCGGTTGGGGTGGTCGCTTCGAATTTTACAGTGCCTGTCCGCACCGGCATATGTTTAACTATTTCAGCCGTGGCAGGGGCGGGCACGGGGTAGGTGCCGTGAGCGCAACGAACCGTTCCGCTTCCCAATTCAACAGTTGAACAATAAACAACATCCACTCCCAGTTTGTCGAGACAAATTGCCGCACCCACTATGTCAACAATTGAATCTACAGCTCCCACTTCGTGAAAATGAACTTCTCCAACGGGGAGGTTATGTATTTTTGCTTCTGCTTCCGCAACCTTGACAAATATCGCAAGACTGCAATCTTTTACCCTGTCATTCAATTTACTCGAGAGGATCAGCTGTTTGATTTCTGCGAATGAATTGTGGTATATGTTTTTTTCGGGGTTATGGACCTGCAGGTTGGTATGCGGATGATCATGCTCGTGCCTGTGTTCATGATCATGTGGATGTTCATGGTGAGGATGGTGTGCAGTGCCCGGGACCGTCATAACCATGCGTTGTTCATCAATCAGCACATTTACCCGGGTACCCGATATCCCTTTCCTTATATCCCTGGTTATCTGCAATGAATAACCGCCCACGGGCAGTTTTAAGAGTTCGCTTTTCAGATATTCAGCCTCAATGCCCAGGTCAAGCATTGCACCCAGGTTCATATCTCCTGATATGCCGGCAAAACAATCATAATATAATATTTTCATCAGCGGATATCTGTTTAATAGCGGATGTGAAATTACAATTATTTTTTGTTCCTGCCCAAACACCTCGTTTTATCTCAGTTTGTCAATGGGTATACATTAATTCAAATATCTATATTTTCAACTATTTAGACCATTTCTAAATTTCTTTCGTAAGCACATTTCGTTCGACTCGTATATGAAAAATCAGTAATTTTCGCAATCATTTTACAGGCAAAGGAATAGTAATTATCCATAATCAGTAACGTATGAAAAGAAGAGACTTTATTGTAAACTCATTGGGTTTTGGCCTTGTGACAGGAGCAGCCCTTTCCATGGGTAAATACAGTGAACTGGTGGCTGCTGAAAGCAGGCCTATGGCGTTGCCCTATGATCTCGTTGCTGTTAAGGGTGGTGAAGCAGCGGCCATGTTTGACAAAGGAATTGCTTCCCTGGGCGGAATGAAACAATTTGTCAAGTCAAACCAGACAGTTGTTATCAAGCCAAATATAGGCTGGGATGCTGCCCCTGAGCGCGGGTCCAATACAAATCCCGAACTGATCGGACGAATTGTGGAACAGTGTAAGATGGCGGGTGCCAAAACTGTGTATGTTTTCGACAACACATGCAGTGAGGCCAGTCGTTGCTATAAGATGAGCGGGATAGAAGATGCAGTGAAAAAGGCTGGCGGAACCATGGTTTCCGGCAAGAGCGCAAGCTATTACCACGACGTGAGTATACCTAAAGGCAAACGATTAAAAAATGCCAAGGTGCATGAACTGATCCTTGAATCGGATGTGTTTATCAACGTACCGACTCTTAAAAGCCATGGCGGATCCACTCTGTCAGTTTCAATGAAGAACATGATGGGTGTGGTTTGGGATCGCGAATACTGGCACAGCAATGACCTTCACCAGTGCATAGCCGATTTTCCGACTTTCCGCACACCCGATCTGAACGTTGTGGATGCTTTCCGCGTATTAAAACGCAACGGACCCCGCGGCGTTTCAGTTGCTGATGTGCTTACGATGAAATACCAGCTGATCGGCAAGGATATTGTTGCTGTAGATGCAGCTTCCGCCAAGATATTTGGTCTCGATCCAAAGCAGGTTAAGCATATTGGCCTGGCGGAACTGGCGGGTGTTGGCAGCAGCAATATTGATGCGATGAAGGTGAACCGGATTACCATGGGCGCATGAGACAAGTTCATCTGAGGTTATACCGGATTTTTATTTCGCTCGTTTCTCTGATTCTGATCACTTTTTTGTTTGTTGACTTCAGGGAAATGATCCCTACTGTATGGGCTGACCGGATTTTATTCCTGCAGTTCGTACCGTCTGTTATACGTTTTATTAGTATACCGGCCCTGGCAGCCGTTGGTTTTATTGTTATCCTTGTGCTTACAGCGCTTTTTGGCCGGGTGTATTGTTCTGCCATATGTCCCCTCGGAATTTTCCAGGACGTTTTTTCACGCATTTCCAAAAAATTGCACCTGATCAAGCGGTACAAGTATAAAAAGCCAATGGATTACCTGCGCTATCCTTTGCTGGGTCTTGCCATTATTTTTGTGCTGTTTGGCAGTCTTTTTATACTGAACCTCCTGGATCCATACAGCAGTTTCGGGCGTATTTTTTCGGATATCGTCCGTCCCGGTCTTGTTGTGGTGAACAACTGGATCGCCGCCCTTCTGGGCAAGTTCAATGTATATTTCCTTACCCGTGAAAACCTGGCACTCATTACCTGGAGTACGGTATTCATACCCGCTTTGACGCTGGTTCTGGTCATATGGCTTTCCCTGTATTTCGGCAGGCTTTACTGCAATACCATTTGTCCCGTGGGCACAGTACTCGGACTGTTATCGCGCATTTCTTTTTTTAAGATCAGGATGAATGAGGATACCTGTACAAAATGCGGTAAGTGCTCATTTGCCTGCAAGTCATCCTGCATAAATGTTAAAACCCTGAAGGTGGATTTTTCCCGCTGTGTGGCTTGCTATGATTGCATTTCTGTTTGTCCCGAAAACAGTATCCGTTATGGAATATCCAGGCCCGAAAGAAGGAAGGATGTTCCGACCGTAACTTCCAAAAGGGAGTTTATTGGAAAAACATTAATATACGGATTGGCCCTGGCTGGAATTTCGAAAAGAAGCCTTGCAAATGAACATGAACATAAACATCTGCACAAGCACGGTGAGAATCACGAACATGAACAAGGACAAAGAGAAGCCGGTAAAACGGTCAATAATAAAAACTACCCTGTTTCTCCTCCGGGCTCGGTAAGTCTTGAACACTTCATGGACAGATGCACATCGTGCCATTTGTGTGTTACCAGCTGTCCCACCAGCGTTTTGCAGCCATCCTTCCTCGAATACGGTCTGAAAGGCATGATGCAGCCCAGGATGGACTATTCCGTTGAATACTGCAATTTTGAATGCACAAAATGCGGTGAGGTTTGTCCCACCGGAGCCATCCTGCCTCTGACGGCAGAAGATAAAAAGCTTGAACAGATCGGCCAGGTTCATTTTATTAAGGATAAATGCATAGTATTTACAGATAACACTTCCTGCGGTTCCTGTTCAGAGCATTGTCCAACCCAGGCGGTAAAAATGGTTCCCTATAAGGATGATCTTACCATTCCCGAAACGGACAAGGAAATTTGTATCGGGTGCGGTGCATGCGAATACGCATGTCCCGTTAAACCCCATACTGCCATTTTTGTGGACGGCAATGCAGTTCACCAGGTGGCAAAGGCTCCTCATCAGGAGGAGCTGAAGGTTGAAGAGGGTGATGCGTTTCCTTTCTGAGGTAAAAAAATACCCGAATTAATCGACTTTCTCGAAAAATATTTGTAATATTGCGACCTGAATTTTATAGGACGAACAGTTAAAACGATAACCATGGACTTAATTAAAGCTGCTGAGAATCAGTTTGACACAAAGAAAGAATACCCCGCATTCAAAGCAGGAGATACAGTAACAGTACATTACAAAATTGTTGAGGGAAACAAGGAAAGAATTCAGCAGTACCGTGGTGTAGTGCTCCAACGTAAAGGCACTGGCCTTGGTGCTACCTTTACAGTGAGAAAAATGTCAGGCAACGTAGGTGTGGAACGGATTTTCCCTGTTTCATCGCCATTTATCGATAAAATTGAAGTTAACAAGCATGGCCGGGTTCGCAGGGCCAAGATCTTCTATCTCCGCGGTTTAACCGGCAAGAAGGCCAGGATCCAGGAGAAACGGATGAAGATTGTCAGCGATCAGGTAACGGCTGAATAAAAAAAAAAAATTGCCGCCAGTTCAAACTGGCGGCAATTTTTTTTATTTCCCTAAGCCCCTAAGCCCCTACTTCGCCAGCAGCTTGTCGCTTTGATCTTTTGCGGCTTTCAGTATACCTTCAGCCTTTGTATCGGCTTCCTTCAGGATTTTCTGGGCACCGGCTTCACCTTCCTTTTTTACCTGTTTCGCGGCTTCTTCAGCAAGCTTCTTTGAAATCGGATCTTTTGCTTTTTTTACAATATTTTCCGCATTCGTATTTGCTTCTTTACGAACTACATCGGCGGCATCTTCCGCATTTTTCTTCAAAACTTCAACTTCCTTCTGTGCCTGCGCCATGATCTTATCGGCTTCCGCCTGGGCAGCAACCCTGGCCTCCTCTTTCTTCTGGTCAATCTGTTCTTTCACTGCTTCCATTACCTGGGCTTTAATTTCCTCCTTGCTCTTTTTTGAATTCTCTTTCATGTCCAGACCAACCTTGGGATCTTTGAAGGTGCCTGTAACCTTGGCATGAATGGTAAGGTTTTCAAGGGGATCAACCTTTAATCCGGCACTGGTGGCTTTGCTGATCAGGTTATCAATAACCGCATTGGCGGAAGATCCCAGGTCCGATCGCGGAATGGTAATGCCTACGGCATAATTCATTGTTTGATCAAGTCCCTGCGAACCTCCGATCATAAGGGTTGTATTTCCAATCCTGGTTTCAAACGGATCCACCAGCAACCTGCCATCCCGGATTTCGAAATTAATCCCTACATTATTCAGGGTCATGTTATCAAATGCTTTTGTCTTCAGCGCGTCCCCAATCTTATCAAACATGGCTGAATTTTTAATTCCTATCACGTTGGATGTGAAATTGCCTTTGCCGGCAATGGAATTCAGAACAGGCATCATATGCGGATCGAGATAACTTGAATATTTCATATTCAGCGTTACTTTTCCCACGGCCTGCTCAGCGATCGGTACAAATTTCGCCAGCGTGCTAAAGGCTTTTACGGCAGCAGGTATATCGATCGTATTGGCTTTAAAATCCATTTCAACCGAAGGGTTATTTACGTCTTTTGTGTTGTATTCACCCGACATTTGCATTGATCCTTCAAGCATGCTCATTTTCAGTCCATCCATTATCAGCCGGCTGTCCTTCACAAGAATGGTTCCAATTGCATTTTCGATCTCCAGCTTGTCATACAGGATCTTATCAATTCTTGAAACCAGTTTAAAATCAATATTGCCGGGTATTTCAACAAGTGTCATTGCAGCTGTATCTTCAACTGTTGCTTCTGTACTGCTGCCCATCATTTCGTTCAGATCGAGCAGACCCGAGGTGAAAATGAAATTTCCATGGATAGTTTCTTCCTTGAAGGCATAGGGAATAAAATTTTCCAATTTTCCCGAGGCGCTGAAATCGCTTTTTCCCATTACGGCCTTAAATGTTTGCATGTCAACATATTTCGGGGAAAACAAAATATTGGCTTCAACAATACGGAATTCTTTCGGCATATCGGGACTGCTGTATATGAAATTGCGAATATTCAGGTTGCCGTCCGCTTTGAACTTTTCATATTCTCCTTTTTCAACGGAGGATACATAACCCATAAAATCCAGTGCTGCCTTAATCTGACCTGTTAATTTTGTACTGTCAAGGGGAATAACATCGTTCACGGTAGCCAGGTCAAGGTCCATTTTAAGATTTCCGTTGACATACATGTCGCTTTCCGGAGTTTTGACATTGAGGGTCATGTCAACGGGGTTGCCGCCCAGTTCAACGTGAAATTTGTTTACATCCACCGTGGAATTATCCATCTGCACACCGTCATAGAAAAGATTAACATCAATGCCGATATGATCCGCAGATTTGGGCAATGACGGATATTTGAACATCCCGTTAGTAACCTTCATATCGAGCAAAACGCTGGGTACCACTTTGTCATTGTAGGTTCCTTTAACTGTACCGTTAAGTGCTATCTGGCCCGAAGCCTGCACATCGTTGAAGTCATTCATGTAAATGGCCGGTATAAGCGATAAAAGCGGCTTGAAATCCGTCTTTTCCAATCCGTATTTCAGATCGAAAACCATGTCGGTATCGTTAGGCATGCCAATAGTACCGTCGAATTTGAGTACCAGCTCATTCAGGTTAAAGGTATTCTTGCGTAAAGTATAAACCGAGTTTTTCAAGTCTGCATCCACATCCATATCCATGGCCAGTGAGGCATTCTTCAAATAGCGGATGCCGTCATACACTACATTGATCAAACCGGTGGTTGAATTTATTGACAGCGTGGTAAAATCCTGCGACATATCGCCGGTCAGTACAAAGTCCATATCCGCCAAAGTAGTATAGATCTGGCCTTGATTGTCGTCATACCGGATGAAAGCATCTTTCAATTCGAAGTGTTTCAGCTCAATTTTAGGATTGAGGTCACTGGCGGTTGTGTCTGTTTCCTCAGCAGTTTCCTTCATAATATCCCAGTTTGCCCGTCCATCGTCGAGAATGAGGGCATAAATCCTGGGTTTGTCGACAAAGATCCGCTTGATCCTGATATTTTTCATTTTGATCGCACTTACGATGTCAACCACCACGTTAATCGAATTTGCCTTGAAAAGGGTATCTCCGGTAAAATCATCGATACCTGCCACATACATATTCTTTACACTCACCGACAGATCAGGGAAATTCCTGAAAAGAGAAATCGATAAATTATCGAAATCAGCCCTGGCATTGAGACTGCTATTGATTTGCTCCTTGGCGATCTTGATGATCTTTCCCCGGAAAGCAAATGGAAGCACAAAGAGCAGGACGAGAAAAACAAGAAGAATAATTGCGGTTACTTTTAAAAACTTTTTCATGGTTAACTATTTTAGTTTGATCACACTTCAAGGCAAAGATAAGTTATAAATTTATGTCTGTATTTTATAAATCTGAATACTATTTAACGTAACTCCCGCATTGAGGTTATGCCTTTTTTTATGATTAGTTCTCGCAGATTTGATTAAATTCGTTATTCGAATCAAAAACTGATATTTTATGGTTATTGCGGTGGATCTGGGCGGTACCAATATCCGTGCCGGACGGGTGGAAGACGGACGGATTTTAGTTCATAAAGATACCCGGCTCATGAATAAGGATGTGCTTGAGAAAACCCTGGAACAGCTGGCCAGATTAATTGAATCCGTTATGGACCCGGAGGTAAAGGGAATCGGCATTGGTGTGCCTTCCGTTGTTGATCTGGTTACAGGCACGGTTTCTGATGTCACCAATATTCCATCCTGGAAAAGAGTTGAGCTCAAACCCTATATGGAAAAGCGGTTTGGAATTCCGGTGCAGGTTAACAATGATGTTAACTGTTTCATTCTTGGCGAACACCGGTTTGGATCAGCAAAAGGATATTCCTCCGCTGTGGGATTGGCCATGGGAACTGGATTAGGGGGCGGGATAATCATTAACAATGAATTATACGCCGGGAATAATTGCGGGGCAGGGGAGTTCGGCCTTGTCCATTACCTGGATGAAAACATCGAAGCCTATTGCAGCGGTGGTTTTTTCCTGAAAAAATTCAACATAAGTGCCCTTGATGCATACAACCAGGCAAAATCAGGGAATCGTGAAGCTATTGCCATGTGGAAAGAATTTGGTGTGCATATGGGTTTTGCCATAAAGACTGTTGTTTATACATATGATCCGGAGGTGATTGTACTTGGCGGATCATTAGTAAATGCGTATTCGTTTTTTGAAGAAGCCATGCGCGGATCATTGAAGGATTTTGCATTTCCCGGATCCTTGAAAAAGCTTAAAATATGTACATCAACAAACGGGAATATTACTCTCTTAGGTGCATCATCCCTGATCCGGTAAAATAAACATCATAACCCAGTCATTTCAACTAACCAGAAAACAATATGAACCTGAATTATCCAAATAAGACAATCATCGGTTTGTGCCTTTTCTTGTTCGTGGTTTCCTGTTCAAAGGAAAAACCTGTATTATCGGATAAAATTGTACTCAAAAATAATTGGCTTATTCAGCGCTCCAATCGTGTGAACCTGCCAGGATCGGTGGTGTCAGGCATCGTGCTGGATACTACCGGTTGGTACCCTGCAGCCGTACCTTCCACAGCAATGGGTGCGCTCACAACCGATGGATTTTTCAAGGATCTCTTTATTGCCGATAGCTTAAAAAGTGTGAGCAGCGGGCCCTTTGACAAGCCCTGGTGGTTCCGAACCAAATTTAATCTGCCGGTTCACAAAAACGGCCGACATATCTTTCTGAAGTTTGACGGCATTAACTATTATGCCAATATCTGGCTGAACAGCAAGCGTGTTGCCGCACGGGACAGCATTTACGGTGCATTTCGAACGTTCAGCTTTGATATTACCGATATTGTGAAAGATTCGATGAATATACTGGCAGTGGAAGTGTTTCGGCAGAGGCATGGTGATTTTGGACTCGGTTTTGCTGACTGGAATCCTGCCCCTCCGGATAATAACCTGGGAATATGGCGTGAAGTTTCCATTGACATATCGGGTGATGTTTCCCTTGAGAATAGTTGGATCCGTACAGATGAACTCTCGGAAGACATGAGTGTGGCTTCTCTTTCGGTGATCACGGAATTGGTGAACCATTCGTCACGGAATGTAAGCGGAGAACTGATCGGGAAAGGCGATGATATTTCCTTCAGCAAGCATATACGGCTGAAAGCAGGCGAACGCCTCAAAATAACGCTGGGACCGGATGAAATAAAATCATTACGGATAACCAATCCCAAACTTTGGTGGTGCAATGGCATGGGTGAGCCAAATATGAATAAACTGAACCTTCGTTTTGAAGAAAAGGACCTGGTGAGCGACAGGGAGGACATTCGCTATGGAATCCGCACCATCAAAACGTACTTTACAAAAAAGGGAGATAAGGGATTTATTCTGAACGGGAAAAAAGTATTGATACGGGGTGCGGGCTGGACTGATGATATTTTTCTTCGTGATACTCCCGAACGAAATGAAATTCAGGTTCAATACGTTAAACACATGAATCTGAACACAATCCGGCTTGAGACTTTCTGGGGAAACAGCCAGAGCTTATACAGCCTTTGTGACAAGTATGGAATAATGATTATGGCGGGATGGAGTTGCCAGTGGGAATGGGAAGATTACCTGGGAAAGGCTTGTGATGAATATGGAGGTATTAAAACAGAAGCTGATATCGACCTGATGGTAAAATCGCTCGGAGACCAGATCCGATTGCTGCAAAGGCATCCAAGCATAATAGTATGGTTTGTGGGAAGCGATATGATACCAAGGCCCGCCCTGGAACAAAAATACAAAGAATTGATCGCCGGGCTGGACGACCGTCCTTACCTGGCTGCAGCAAGTAAAAAAATCAGCACTGTCAGTGGCCCGACAGGAATGAAAATGAACGGCCCCTATGATTATGAGGGTCCGGGTTACTGGTATGTTGATACAGTAAACGGCGGAGCCTTTGGTTTCAATACCGAAACTGGCCCCGGTCCCCAGGTACCTGTGAAGGAAACCCTGTTGAAAATAATACCGCAGAATAAACTCTGGCCTATCAACGACACATGGAACTATCATTGCAACCCTTCAAAAACTTCCTTCAATAACCTGGATATTTTTAACGGGGTTATGCAACAACGGTATGGTTATGCCACGAACCTGGATAATTACCTCCTGAAGGCTGATGTGCAGGGGTATGAAGCCATGCGTCCGATGTTCGAAGCTTTCAGGGTCAACCGGTCAAATGCCACCGGAGTTATTCAATGGATGCTGAATTCTGCGTGGCCTTCATTATACTGGCAATTGTACGATTATTATCTTGTGCCTGCATCTGCTTATTATGCTGCTAAAAAGGCCAACGCTCCCGTTCAGATCGTATACAATTATGGAAATCACAATCTTTACGTGGTAAATGAAACCCTTAAGGGATTAGCCAAATTAAAGGTCCGGATACGGTTGGTTGACCTGGATGGCAGGCAAATACTCTCTGAAGAGCGTATGATGGCTGTTGCCGGGAATAGTACGCTGAAAATATTTGCCGTACCACCTGTTACAGGTATTTCGTTTCTTTCACTCGAATTGCTGAATAAAAAGAACGTAAGGCTGGCTGATAATTTCTACTGGTTGTCGCCAAAGGGTGACGAGTATGCATGGGACAAAACGGAATGGTATTATACCCCGATGCAGGTTTCTGCGGATTTCAGGGCTTTGAATTACATGGCTCCTGCAGACGTTAATATCGGTTATACCCATCAGATAATTAATAAACAGGCAATAGTAGATGTCAAACTGACCAATTTTTCAAATAAGACGGCTTTTTTTATCCGCATGAACCTGAAAGATAAGAATGAGGAAACCCTGGTTCCGGTTTTTTGGAATGACAATTATGTAAGCCTTTTGCCGGGTGACAGCCGAACTTATCGATGCAGACTGCCGGATACGGTATCGTCTTCCGATGAGATCAGCCTTATTGTGTCGGGTTGGAATGTAAAAGAACAGGTTCTGAAAATAAAATTGTAAAATAACGCAAAGGATAACTCTCTAAAAAAAGTAATATGAAGCGCAGCACTGTAATGGTCATCCTGGTTCTTGTGATATTTTTTGTAATCTCTTTCCTTACCAATGTCCTTGGACCCCTGATACCGGATATTATTGAAAATTTCAATCTGAGTCTTGGCCTGGCGGGATTTCTTCCTTTTTCCTTTTTTGTAGCCTATGGGGTGATGTCAATTCCTGCGGGACTGCTGATTGAGAAATATTCTGAAAAGGCAGTTTTGATAGGTGCTTTTACAATTGCATTTGCCGGGGCCTTACTGTTTGCCCTGTTTCCGCAATTCAGCGTGGCCCTGATTTCTTTGTTCCTCATCGGTATTGGAATGGCCATGCTACAGGTTGTCATCAATCCGCTGCTCCGGGTTTCGGGCGGGGAATCGAATTTTGCATTTTTTTCCGCAATGGCACAGCTGATTTTCGGATTGGCTTCCTTTTTAAGTCCGATGTTGTATACATACCTCGTCCATCATGTACATTCAGGAGACACTTCCTTGTTGATCAGTGCACTTGACCGCGTAGTTCCTGAAAACCTGAAATGGGTTTCATTATACTGGGTATTCACAGTGATTGTTCTTGCCGTAATTGTGATTGTATGGTTAATCAAATTCCCAAAGGTTGAACTGCTTGAAAATGAAAAGATACAGATCGGATCGGCATTTAAGGAACTGCTTACCAACAAATATGTAATCCTGTTTTTCATAGGTATGTTTTGTTACGTGGGAACCGAGCAGGGAGTGGCAAACTGGACTTCCAAGTTTCTGCAGGTATATCACAACGTGGATCCTACCACGCAGGGAGCCCGGGTTATATCTTATTTCTGGGGATTGATGACAGTAGGTTGTTTCCTCGGGTTGTTCCTGTTAAAAATTCTTGACAGCAAAGTTGTTCTGCTTATGTTTACCACCGGCGCTATTATTGCCCTCAGTGCCGCCCTTTTCGGAACGAAGGAAATGGCTCTTGTTGCGTTTCCCATTATAGGATTTTTTGCATCGATCATGTACCCGGTTGTATTTTCTCTTGCACTGAATTCTGTACCCCGGCACCACGGAACATTCTCCGGCATCCTTTGCACCGGTATTGCAGGTGGCGCTGTAATTCCGCTGCTCATCGGACAGCTTGGCGGTGTCTTTGGATTACGCATGGGGATGGTTTTCCTGTATATTACCCTTGGGTATTTATTTAGCATGGGAATATGGGCTAAACCTATCATTGCAAATGCCACTATAAGAAGGGACAAAGGACGAGGGACGCGGGACTAGCAGTCCCCTAAAGCCATTTCTGATTCAAGACGAATTGTTATCTTTGTTGAAATTTTTTTATCCTGAAAAAGAAAGTTGTAGTTGGTATATCCGGGGGAGTGGATTCCAGTGTTGCTGCCTTCCTGCTGCTGGAGCAGGGATATGATGTCACGGGTATGTTTATGATCAATTGGCATGATACGACCGGAACGCTGGCCGGCGATTGTCCGTGGAACGATGATCTTATTTTTGCAGAACTGGTAGCCCGGAAATTAGGCATTCCACTCATCACGGTTGATTTTAGCGAACAGTACCGTAAAAGGGTGGTAGATTATATGTTTACCGAATATGCCTGCGGAAGGACGCCGAATCCGGATGTTTTATGCAACCGTGAAATAAAATTCGACCTGTTTATTGAAGCCGCCGTGGATGCCGGCGCTGATTATGTTGCCACCGGACATTATTGCCGGAAGGAGGAAACCCGGGTCAACGGAAACACTGTTTACCGATTGCTGCAGGGTATGGATCCAAACAAGGACCAGAGTTATTTTCTTTGCCAGCTGTCGCAGACCCAGCTTCAGCGTGTTCTGTTCCCGATTGGCAGCCTGATGAAGCAACAAGTGAGAGATATTGCCAGGGATCAGTATCTGGCGACCGCTGAAAGAAAAGACAGCCAGGGTATTTGTTTTGTCGGAAAAGTAGATCTTCCCGAATTTCTGAAACAGAAACTTCATTCCGCAGAAGGAAATATTTACGAGATACCTGCTGACCTGGCAAAATTCGAGGCATATGGTCATTTGCACCGTGAATTTCTCAAAAAGGGCGAAGGATTACAGCAATTGTCGTCTGATTTTCAATATATGCCTGCCGAAGGTGTTCTTGCAGGAACTCATAACGGCGCCCATTTTTACACGATAGGCCAGCGTAAGGGACTGAATATCGGAGGCAAGGCGGAGCCCATGTTTGTGATTGCCACTGATACGGTAAAAAATAACCTTTTTGTCGGTATGGGTCATGATCACCCCGGATTGAACCGCTGGGGACTGTTCATCCCGACGAAAGATATTCACTGGATAAGGTCGGATATGAAGTTATCTGCCGGAGATTCAAAACCTTTACAGGTTCGTGTCAGGTATCGCCAACCTCTTCAGGAAGCGGAGCTTTTTATGAAAGAGGAAGGATTGTACATTCTCTTTTCTAAAAGGCAGCGTGGCATAACCTCCGGCCAGTTTGCCGCATGGTATGATGGCGAGGAGCTTGTTGGTTCCGGAGTTATTAATTAGGGACCAGGGAAGAGGGACCAGTGACAAGGTGAAAAATCCACCCCCTGCCGCCGTCAGCGGGGGATATCGGCCCTTAAGCTCCGGCAGCGGAGGACATCTGAGAATTAGGCCAATATGGTATTGCGGAATTTTCCTATTTTTGCAAATAAAAAGGTGAAAAAGAAGATTGTCCATATTGGCCTCATCCAGATGACCTGCACGTCATCCCTTGAAGATAACAGGGCCGGGGCATCTGCCCGAATCCGCGAAGCAGCCGCAATGGGTGCACAGATCGTGTGTCTGCAGGAGCTTTATTCATCCCTTTATTTCTGTGATACGGAAAATTATGATAATTTCAGCATAGCCGAAAGTGTACCCGGGGAGACAACAATTGAATTACAAAAACTTGCCGCCGAACTGGAAGTGGTGATCATTGCTTCCCTGTTCGAAAAGGTGGATGCCGGCATATATTTCAATACAGCCGCTGTGATTGATGCAGATGGAAGTTACCTGGGAAAATACAGAAAAAGCCATATTCCTGACGATCCGGGTTTTTATGAAAAGTTCTATTTTTCACCCGGTGATACCGGCTACCAGGTATTCGCTACCCGGTATGCAAAGATTGGTGTGCTGGTATGCTGGGACCAGTGGTATCCCGAAGCTGCCCGTATAACAAGCCTGATGGGTGCAGAAATTCTGTTTTATCCTACAGCTATCGGCTGGGCCTCTACGCAGCCCGATGATGTAAATGCAGAGCAATTCCAGGCATGGCAGACTATTCAACGCAGCCATGCGATTGCAAACGGCGTGCATGTTGTAGCGGTCAACCGTACCGGGATCGAAAACGGATTGAAATTCTGGGGAGGGTCCTTCGTGATTAACCCGTTTGGAACAATATTATACCAGGCACCTCATGATGAGGAAGTGGTTAAGGTGACCGACGTGGATCTTTCCTTATCCGATTTTTACCGCACGCACTGGCCGTTTATGCGTGACCGGCGGATCGATACCTACAATCCAATTGCCTCACGCTATATAAAATCCTGAGATCACGAATGAATTTTACTGATTTGAATACCCCGGCAGAGCTGGGATACAGGTTTCCTGCCGAATGGGAAAAACATGCCGGTACGTGGTTGAGTTATCCACATAACGAAAGCTCATGGCCGGGAAAGATCCATACTATTTTTCCTTTTTATCATGAATTCATCCGGAACCTGGCAAACGGCGAAAGGGTAAATATTAATGTGAGCTCTTCGGGGATGTATGAACAGGTGGAGGAGGAGCTTAAATGGTTTGGAGTAAACATGGAGAATATCACCCTCCATTTGCTGCCCACGAATGATGCCTGGTGCCGCGACCATGGTCCGGCCTTTGTAATTAATCCGCACGCTTCTCAACCGAAGGCAATTGTCAACTGGAAATACAATGGCTGGGGTGGGAAATATCCTGCGGATCTGGATACCACCATTCCTTCACGGATTGGAGAAAAACTGGGATTGCCCGTTTTTTATCCGGGTATTGTAATGGAAGGCGGGGCTGTGGATTTTAACGGCAAGGGAACCCTCATCACCACCACGTCCTGCTTGTTGCATCCGAACCGCAATCCTGGCTTAAGCCAGAAGACAATTGAGAAATACCTGGTGGATAATTATGGAGTGGAACAGGTGCTTTGGCTTGGAGAAGGGATAGAAGGAGACGATACGGACGGGCATGTGGATGATCTGACCCGTTTTGTCGATGAGGATACTGTTATTACAATGGTTGAACATGACACAGCGGATAAAAATTATAAACCCCTGCAGGAGAACTTAAAATTGCTTAAATCATTCCGGTTGATCAACGGAAAACAGCTGAATGTGATTGAATTGCCGATGCCGGAACCTCTCTATTACCAGGACCAGCGTCTCCCGGTTTCCTATGCGAATTTTTATATTGCCAATGCCGGGGTGATGGTTCCCGTTTTTAATAGCAAAAAGGATCAGCAGGCTCTTGATATTCTTTCCGCGTGTTTTAAAGATCGTCCCGTAATTGGTATTGATTCCGTAGAAATCATCTGGGGCCTTGGAAGCTGGCATTGCCTCAGCCAGCAGGAACCTCTGTGCAGGGACGAGGGACAAGAGACGAGGGACAAGTAGATTTCGTCTTATCAAAAAAGAATGTATTTTTTTAGGGCTTTTTCTTTCAACCGGAAGGCAATCCCTAAAGAGAATTGTTCCTCCTCGTCACTCGTCACTCGTCACTTTTCAAGGTATTCGGAAATGTTAGCGATTATTCCGTCCATAAGTCGTTCGCGTGATTCACGACTGGCCCAGGCTATATGAGGAGTAACAAGAAGCTTTTCCGGCTGTTTAATTTTAAAAAGCGGATTTGAAATTTCAGGAGGCTCTTTTTCGAGTACATCAAGGGCCGCAGCGGCGATACGTCCTTCATCCAATGCCCGGGCAAGGGCCGCTTCATTTATTATTCCTCCTCTGCCCGCATTGACAAGGATAGCTTCCTTTTTCATCCTGCACAGCTGATCATAGTCGATTAGGTTAAGGGTAGATTCCGTAAGCGGACAATGCACAGATATAACATCACTTTCCTGCAGCAACTGGTCCAGCGGAACTGACTTATAGATGGTATTCCTGTTCGTGCCGGTAGTAGAATAATACTGTACTTTTGCCCCAAATGCGGTGGCGACTTCGGCAATTCTTTTTCCGATCGTTCCCAGGCCAATAATACCATATTTTTTGCCTGCCAGCTCAAAAAACGGCGGTCCCAGATGGGTAAAAAGCAAACTCTTTGCATAATCCCCGTTTTTCACATACCGGTCATAATACGGCAGGTGGCCCGTCATGTAAAACAGCATGGCAAACGTTTGCTGAACGACGCTTTCTGTTGAATAACCGGCCACATTCTTTACCTGGATTCCCTTTTCTTCCGCGCAGGCAAGATCAATGTTGTTCTTACCTGTCGCCGCGATGCAAATTAATTTGATTGTCGGGCAGGATTCCATCACCTCCCTGTCAATTATCACCTTGTTCGTGATCACGATTTCACGTCCGAGAATACGTTCTATTCGCTGATGGGGAAGGGTAGACGGATATACGGTAAGATTGCCCAGTTTTGTCAGCTGATAGAAGCCGCTTACTTCTCCCAGGGTATCTGCATCAAGAAAAACGATTCCGGGTCTTTTCATTTCATCGGGATAAATGGCTAAATCTCCAGCATCACCTGATTTTTCAGCAGGTCATCAAGAGTCTCCCGTTTTCTTATCAGGTAATCTTTTCCTTCATGGATCAATATTTCAGGGGGACGAAGCCTGGAATTATAATTGGATGCCATTGTAAAACAATAGGCTCCGGCATTCAGAAATACAAGGTAATCCCCTTCCCGGATATCATTGATCTTGCGGTTCCATCCAAAAGTGTCAGTTTCACAAATATACCCTACCACGGTGTAAATCCTAAGCTTTCCTTTTGGATTCGACACATTGATTATCTGGTGGTAAGCATCATAAAACATGGGCCTGATGAGGTGGTTTAACCCTGTATCCAAACCGGCAAATACAGTTGACAATGTTTGTTTGACCACATTTACGCGAGCAAAAAAATATCCGGCCTCACTCACCAGGAATTTTCCCGGTTCAAAAACAAGGGTAAGCTCACGCCCGTAATCCTTGCAGAATTTTTTGAACACCTTGGTCAGATCCTTTCCCAGGTTATCAATATCCGTAAAGTAATCTTCGGGTTTATATGCCACTTTGAATCCGCTGCCAAAATCTACATAATTCAGGTCGGGAAAGCTTTTGGCTACATCCAGCATGATTGAGGCACCCCTCAGGAATACCTCCACATCCAGGATATCAGATCCGGTATGCATGTGAAGTCCTTCCACCCTTATGTTCGTAGCTTCAACAACCCGGTGCACATGGGGCATCTGGTAAATGGAAATGCCAAATTTGGAATCGATATGACCGGTTGATATTTTTTCGTGCCCCCCCGCCAGAATATGAGGGTTAATGCGCACACATACCGGAATTTTATTGCCATACAGATTTCCAAACTGTTCCAGGATGGAAATATTATCGATGTTGATCTTTACGCCAAGCTTAACCCCTTCGATGATCTCCTCGATTGACACACAGTTAGGGGTAAACATAATGTCCTGCGGTGCAAATCCGGCCTGCAGTCCAAGCTGCACTTCTTCAATAGAAACCGCATCCAGGCCGCTTCCGATGCCTTTGAAGAACTTCAGCACATTCAGGTTATTCAATGCCTTGCAGGCAAAGTTGATTTTTACCTTAATATCCTTGAAGGCATGCAACATGCTGTCATACTGCTGCTTCATTTTTGACGTCTGGTATACGTACACCGGGGAACCATATTTTTCCACCAGTTCTATTGCATCCACACCATCAATCAGGTATCGGCCATGCGCCAGTTTCATAGGCTTTGAGATTTAAGGTTATTTTTTCTTTGCGGGAACCTGTTTACGGTATCCCTGTTGCTTGGCCATCTCTTCAAGCCTTTGCTGGAATTTTGATTTTTTTACCGTTTTGGATTTCTTTTCTTCAATCTTACGCAGGATTTCCTTTTCATCCACAAATTGTTTGAAAAGGTAATTCTGTCCGATGGTGATCATATTCGCCAGGAAATAGTAATAGGTAAGTCCGGCTGAGAAATTGTTCAACATGAACATGAACATCACAGGCATTATATACATCATTCCTTTCATCCCCGGAATCTGCTGGGTGGAGGAGGTATCGCTCATCTTCATGCTGACGATGGTGGAAATGGTCATCAGAAGGGTAAACAGACTAATGTGGTTACCAAGGATGGGAATGGCATGCTGCCATGTAATGATTGCATCATAAGTTGAAAGGTCACTGGCCCAAAGAAATCCCTGCTGCCTCAATTCAATGGAGGTTGGGAAGAACCGGAACATGGCAAAAAGGATCGGAAACTGGAGCAGCATGGGGAGGCAACCGCCCATGGGACTTACGCCGGCCTTTTTATAAAGAGCCATTGTGGCCTGTTGTTTTTCAACTTCCTTGCCCTTGGGGTATTTATGGTTCAGCTCATCTACCTGGGGTTTGAGTACCTTCATCTTTGCCTGCGACATATATGACTTGTACGTCAGCGGCAGAAGGGCAACTTTAATGATCACGGTAAGTAACAGGATGATAAGACCGTAATTGCTCATGAACCTGCTCAGCCAGTCGAAAATCGGAATGATGACAAACTGGTTGATCCAGCGGATTATGCTTTTTCCCAGTTGAACCAGGTCCTCGAGTTTATAATCCTTGTATTGTCTCAGTAACTTGAATTTATTAGGGCCAAAAAACAATTTCATATGGATGGTTTCCCTGTCAAGGCGCTGGAAAGGCAAACCTATTTCAGCCCTGAAATTTTTCAGATATTTATTTTCATCGGGCAGGGTGGTTGATTTCATCAGGGCGTTTGAAAATCCCTTATCTGCCAATATTACAGAAGAAAAAAACTGGTCCTTAAACGCAACCCATTGCACCTGTGTAGGAATTTCCTCCTGGTGAACATCTTTGGATGCCTTTAAGGAACTTACATCATCATTCTGATGCCTGTAATAAATTGAAGTATAGGTAAGTTCATTCTTCTTAAGCTGTTCCTGTTGCGGTACGTTAATTTCCCAGCTCAGATCGATGGTTGAAGGGTCACGTGTGACAATATCCTTCATGCCCTGCAGCGTTATGCTGAAATTGATCATGTAATTGCCGGGCTCAACCACATAATGGTATTCGATGTACCTGTCATCAGATACCTGGAGACGCATGGTAAGGCTGTCTTTATGCGCGACAGCCGATATGGTGCTTGACAGGGTATCTAAAGATTTGAAATAAAGCCTGTCGGTTGAAATATTCCGGTTCTGGCTGAAAAAAGAAAGCCCAAACTGGGTGGAATCACCGTTAAACAGGATTACCGGCTTGCGCAAAAAGGTTTTGTATTTCTTTAGCTGAACCGAATAGGGCCGGCCGCCTTTGGAAGACACTACCAGCCTGATCAGATCGTTTTCAATTGTATAAAACTTGTCTTGTCCATTCACTGCACTGGCAAACTCGCCCACAGAATCCTGCAATTGCTGTGTGTTTTCCGCTGCTGTTGGGGTCACAGCACTTGCCGTACCCACCGCGGGAGCGGTCCTTGAGGTATCCGCAGGCGCCTGGGCCTGCTCAATGTGAGCTATTGAATCGAGCCTTGCTTTCCGGGCTTCCAATTCTTTCTTGTTGGGCGATTGTACTACACCCCATATAATCAATATAGCTGCAATGATGATGATTCCAAAAATCGAATTTTTATCCATGTATAAATCGTTAACGTTGTATGATGAATGTTTTTAAATTTTCAATCAGCAAATGGTGGACTTTATAAAACTTACAAACAGGGGATGGGGTTTCAGCACAGTGCTTCTGTATTCCGGGTGGAATTGCACACCGATAAACCATTTGTGGGCCGGAATTTCCATTATTTCAACAAGGGAAGTTTCAGGGTTGATTCCCGTTGAGATCATCCCTGCCTTTTCATAGGCTTCCAGGTAGCGATTGTTAAATTCATAGCGATGGCGATGGCGCTCACTGATTTCGGATTCAGCATAAGCCTCGCTTGTTTTTGTGCCGGCCTTGATCACGCAGGGATAAGCGCCAAGACGCATTGTACCGCCTTTTTCAGTTACACCCTTCTGTGCTTCCATGAGGTCAATGACCGGGTCCGGGGTTTTAAGCGACATTTCCGTGGAATGCGCCTTTTCCAATCCCAGTACATTGCGTGCAAATTCTACTACAGCACACTGCAAGCCAAGACAAATGCCAAAGAAGGATATATTATTTTCCCTTGCATACCTGGCTGCCAGGATTTTACCTTCAATGCCGCGATCACCGAATCCCGGGGCTACCACAATACCATCATAGGGTTTTAGCAGTTCACGGTAGTTGCTTTCGTCAATGTCTTCCGAATGAATATACTTTACTTCAACACGGCAGTCGTTCATTGCCCCTGCATGCTTGAATGATTCATTGATTGAAATATAAGCATCGGGCAATTCGACATATTTACCAACAAGGGCTATTTTGGAAAGAAATTTCGGATTTTGAAGCCGCTTCAGGAATTTGGTCCAGGGTCCCAGGTCCGGGGTTCCCGAATAATCCATTCCCAGCTTTTTCAATACGGTAACATCCAGTTTTTCTTTTTGCATCATGATGGGCACTTCATAAATGGTGCTTACATCAATGGATTGAATTACGGAATCTGAATCCACATTGCAGAAAAGGGCGACTTTTCGCCGAAGTTCATCGCTTAATTCATGCTCCGTGCGAAGTACAAGGATATTAGGTTGAACCCCGTTTTCCAACAGCATTTTGACTGAATGCTGCGTGGGTTTGGTTTTTAATTCCCCTGAAGCTTTAAGGTAAGGTACAAGTGTTAAATGAATATTCAACACATTATGGTCACCCATTTCCCATTTAAGCTGGCGAACAGCTTCAACATAGGGCAGGGATTCAATATCGCCGACAGTGCCCCCGATCTCGGTAATTACAAAATCATATTTATTCCTGCCGCCGAGCAGCTTGATCCTTCGTTTAATCTCATCTGTAATATGCGGGATAACCTGTACAGTCTTGCCAAGGTAATCGCCCCGGCGCTCTTTGGTTATGACTGACTGGTAAATTCTTCCGGTAGTTACATTATTGGCCTGTGATGTAGGTATGCCAAGGAACCGTTCATAATGGCCCAGGTCAAGGTCGGTCTCCGCCCCGTCTTCCGTTACATAACATTCTCCATGTTCATATGGATTTAATGTTCCGGGATCGATGTTAATGTAGGGGTCAAGCTTTTGAATCGTTACCTGATATCCGCGTGCCTGCAGCAATTTAGCGAGGGATGCTGAAATAATTCCTTTTCCCAGTGATGATGTCACTCCACCTGTTACAAATATATACTTCGGTATCAATTTACCCTTTTTAATTGATCAATAAATATTGCATGATATATGAGATCGAAATCTGCCTGTACATAATTATCAATGCCTTAATCATCGAGATCATCGATCAGGCTGATTTTATGATTTAACAGCTCAATGCTTTCCTTTGTATTTTCTATCTTCTGTTCCACTTCCCGGATCATGCTTTCGGCATTTTTTGATCGGGCGAAAAAACCAATGTTGTTTTCCCACAGTACAATATCACTTTCCATTTGCTTCAGACGGGTAATGTATTTCTCGCGTTCCTGCCTGATTCTCTGTATACCGTTGGGTTTCTCAAGGTAGCTGTCCAGTTTGTTCTTGAACTTGAGCATGTTCCTGTGACTGTCATCAATATGCAATTCATCGAATTTCTTATTGATAGCTTCCCTGTACTTTTCGTGGACGTCGTCTTTGTCTTTCAACGGAACGAAGCCGATTTCGGACCACTGCCTCTGAAAATCCTTTAGCTTATCAAGGCTTTCCGAAGCATTTTCCCCGAGTGTGAAATTCTCGATCTGTTTGATCAGTTCAAGTTTCTTTAGCAGATTGCTGCCAAAAGAGTTATCGATCTCCGAGAAATGCTTGCTTTTTCTTTCAAAGAAGGTATCGCAGGCTGTTCTGAAACGCTTCCATACCTTGTCGGATTGTTTATGCGGAACGGGCCCTATTTCCTTCCATCGCTGTTGCAACAGGATAAGTTCTTCCGTCGTTTTTTTCCACTCCGTGCTTTCCTTCAGCGATTCAGCCTGAACACAGAGGTCAGTCTTTAACTGGAGGTTATTATTTTGTTCTTCCTTGAATACGCCATAGAACTCCCGTTTCCTGTTGAAAAAAGCATCGCAGGCATCGCGGAAACGCTTGTAAATTTTTGCATTGTCTTTTTTTGGTGCGAACCCAATGGTTTTCCACACTTTCTGCAATTCCATCAATTCATGGGAACAGGTCGCCCAATCCTTGTTGGACTTGATTTCCATATTCGAAAGTTCCTCGGCTTTTTCACAAAGGGCATTTTTTGCATCCAGGTTGCTTTTTTGTTCATTTTTCAGACCTACAAAATATTCCTGGTGTTTTTTATTGATTTTGGAGGTTGCTTCCTTGAACCGGTTCCATATCTCAACCCGCATTTCAGCAGGCACCGGCCCTATCTCGCGCCACTGGTCATGAAGCTCCTGCAGCACCTTGAATGCATTGACCACATTGGGTTCAAACATGAGTTCTTCGGCCTTTTCACATAAATGGATCTTGGATTCCAGGTTCTTCTTAAGATCAAGGTCCCTTAATTCCTGGTTAATACGGATGTAATCATAAAAAGCCTCCACATGATGATGGTAGGTCTCCCAAAGATCTTTCACATTCTGCTGGGGGACAGGACCTATAGACCGCCAGCGTTTTTGCAGGTCCCTGAATTCCTGGAAAGTGCGGTTAATGGATTCTTTATTCCTTATAAGTTCCTTTATCTCATCGATGATCTTGTATTTTTCATCCAGGTTTACATGTTTATGCTCATCCTGCGATTTGTTGTAATCACCTTTCAGATCCCTGAATCTTCTGAGTTGTTCCTTGATTTCGTTTTCAAATGGATCATCTTCAACCTGAAATTCTTCCAGTTCACCGCCCTGCTCAACAAAAGCTTTCCGCTTTTTTTCTATTTCAGCCTTGTGTTTTTTGTAATAATTGATCTTTACATTCTCAACCTCGTTAATGATTGTTTCAATTGGCCTGGTGTCAAGCATTTCCTTAAGCAATGCGATGAGTTCCTGCTTGGAAAAAGAAGAGTAATTAACGATTTCATCGGTTGCGGCCTGTTTTTCGCCTGGCTCATCCGGTTTCACCCTTGCCGGGATATCCTGTTTATCATCCAGCTCCTGAAAAAATTCCTGGTAATCCTCCGTTTCATGTTCCGATAAACCGGGAATTCCAGGCTGAAGAACATTTTCATGTTCTGCTTGGGCATTATAATCAGCCTCATGATCCGGTTCTTGTGAAGAATCCAGGGGTGTCACGTCGGTCACTACAGGTGACGTCGCTTTGAAAGAGGCAGGATGCAAACTCTCCATATTACCGGCAACACTATTCGTGTCGTCGTTTTGTTCATCGTGAACAGAACTATTCAAATCACTCATCTCCAGTTACATTGAAATAAAAATCACGCTCAAAAAGCAAACTACGAAAATATACATTAATGACTAATAGTCAAAGTTTTTTAATTGAATAATAGCCCTATAAAGATGGCACTATTCAAATGAAATTGCAAGTAACTGGAATACTAATTATTATGCACTAACAAGCCAATCCTTCGCTTCATCAAGCGTATCAAAAACTTTAAGATTCATGTTTGTAAAGGACTGAACGATTTTGAGCAGTATTTTTTTTCCGCCTGAAATACCAACAACGGCTTCTTTCAGGGTCATTTCCTTGGTGCTTTTGCCGGCCTTTTTAATTTCGGTGAGAACATCGCCGTAAACGAAGCTGCCTGAAACATCTACAAGCATCAGGAGGTCCTTTCGTCCTTCGGATTTAACTTTTTCCCGGAAACTGTTCGACTGTTTAATGACAGACATGAATTCATCATTTGTCTTAATATTCGAGTAATCAACGTAATAAATGGATTGACCCTTGTACTCGATAAATTGCGCTCCTTTAGCCATGTTATGAGATTTATAATCTTTTACGGTTTTAAACGAAAAAGTTACATAAGAAACGCCGATTTTAAAGTTATGGTATTTGTTTTTATGTTTCTTTTACATGCAATCCGCATTCTTTATGGCCCTCGTCTTCCCACCACCATCTTCCGGCCCGTGTATCTTCACCGGGGGATACGGCACGGGTGCATGGCTGGCATCCAATACTCGGGAAACCCTTGTCATGTAATTCATTGTAGGGAATGTTGTTGGTATGGATATAATCCCATACCATCTTTTCAGTCCATCGGTATAGAGGGTTTATTTTGACTATATTATGCGTTTCATCCCATTCCACCATCCGGGTATTAAAGCGGTTGAGTGTTTGGTCTTTCCTTATTCCCGTTATCCAGGCATCCATACCGGTAAGGGCTCTCTTTAAGGGTTCAATTTTCCGAATATGGCAACAGAGTTTTCTGTTTTCCACTGACTCATAAAACAGATTCATTCCCCTTTCATGAACCATATTTTCCACCTGCCTGTAATCAGGAAAGAATACTTCCATGTTGGTGCTATAATCTTTGTTGGTTTTATGGATCAGGTTCAGTGTTTCCGGAAAGAGTCTTCCCGTATCAAGTGTGATGATCCTGAACTTCGGGTTAATTTTAACAAGCATATGCATGAGAACCTGGTCCTCAGGGCCCATGCTCGATGACAAACATATTTTATTCCCGAATTCCCCTGCAAAATAATCCAGAACCTCTGTAGCCTCCGCTTTTGCAAATTTCTCCTGCCATTCTGCTATTCTCGCGTCCATTTTCTTCTCCCTGAACTGCAAAAGTAATCTTTCTGATGTAAAAATAAAATCCACCCTTCAAGGGTACCACCCTTCAAGGGTGTTACCCTTGAAGGGTGGTACCCTTGAAGGGTGGATGAAAACGCCGGAAAATAGCGGTTATCTTTTCCGACTTGTTTAACGCTTCGAGGTTTTCAATCCTTCCAAATTCAAACCAATCGGTTTCATTGTGCTCAAATCCCAGGATTACCTTTCCGGCAGCAAGTCGCAGATACAAATCAACCAATGAAAATGCACCGGTTTCAGTAACCTGGTCAAAAAGGCCCGGATCAATTACGTGCACAGTGCTGAAAGCAATCTTCAGCGGATCCGCAATTTTCTTTACCCAACGGGTTTCTCCCGTGACATTATTATGCCAGCCGCAAAGCCGGTGATCCGGATCAAACAGGAATTCCCTTGATGAAGGCCGGTGTTTTACAGCCAGTGTTACGAGGGGAGCATGATGCAGATGATAATTATAAAGGGCTGAAAGATCAAGATCAGTGATGACATCAGAGGCAATGAGGACAAAGGGTTTTTTATCATCGAAGAACCAGGATGCTTTCAGCAATCCGCCGCCGGTATCGAGAAGGGCTTCCCTTTCGTCGGATATGTCAATGCGTATCCCGAAGGAATCGTTGTCACCGATAAATTGCTCAATCTGTTCAGCAAAATGATGTACATTGATCACAATTTCATTCACGCCATAATATTTCAGGTACCGGATGGTGTGTTCAAGCAGCGAAACACCCTGTACTTCAACAAGCGATTTGGGTTTTTCAAGTGTCAGGGGGCGAAGCCGGGTTCCTATACCGGCTGCCAGGATCATTGCTTTCATATGCAGTTTATCAGTACAATCAGATTTCTTTCGGTTTACACAGGTGTTTTTCCTTTTTGGCCCTGGCACCGCATTTTTTACAGATATATTTAATCTTATCTCCCTTTTCGGAGATATCGGATTTACACATGGTTTTGCTCATTCAGCGGCGTTTTTATCCAATTCCTGGTGATTTATGATAATATTCAGCTTGTACCGGTTTTTTATATTTAAGGCCAGGCGTTCTGCCATATAAACGGACCTGTGTTGCCCCCCTGTGCAGCCATAACTAACGGACAGACTTGTAAACCCCCTTTTCAGATAGATGCCGATAGCCTGCTCAACCAGGTGAAACGTGTGATCGAAGAAATCATTCACTGCGATTTCCTTTTCCAGGAAATTGATTACCTGTTTGTCCATGCCATTCAGTTCTTTGTATTCATTATACCGGCCCGGGTTATTAAGGTACCTGCAGTCGAAAACAAAGCCACCCCCGTTCCCGGTGTTGTCCTGGGGAATTCCGTTCTTGTAAGAAAAGCTTGAAATGGTTACTGTGAAAGATTCGTGTTTCAAATCGTATTCCCTTATTTTGGGCATGTTGATAAGCTTTTCAAATACGCCGGGCAAACTGGCCAGTTTAAGCGGAATAGGCTGGTTTTCCATCAGCCAGGCCAGGGTTCTCACCGCGTGCGGCAAACTTTGCAGAAATAAGGGCTTCCGCTCGATGTATCCCCTGAATCCATAGGCGCCCATTGCCTGCATAAGCCGGAGATACACAAAGCCATAATAATAGTCGAGAAAGGTTTTTCGGTTGAACCAGGAAAATGTGTTTTCAAAAACATCCAGGTAATAATTCAGAAGATCCTGTTTAATTGTTTCCGGCAAATGGGTTTTTGCTTCATACAATAAAGAAGCGAGGTCGTACTGGAGGGGTCCCCTGCGTCCTCCCTGGAAATCAATAAAGTACAGCCTGTCATTGATCAGCATGATATTCCGGGATTGAAAATCCCTGAACATAAAGGATTTTCGCTCCGCTTCATTCAGCCATCCCACAATTTTCAGGAAATCATCTTCAAGGTCCTGTTCAAAAAAACCAACTTTAAGGGGTTTTAAAAGACAGTATTTGAAATAGTTCATATCCCACATCATGCTCTGCACATCAAATTCAGCCCTGGGATAGCACACTGAATAGTCGAGATTCCGGGTTGAGTGTACCTGCAATCCGGGCATGGCCTCGATAATTTTCCTGTAAACGGCCACCGTTTTCTCATCCTGTTCAGTATTGCCTTTGATCTTTTCGAGGTAATCAAGCAGGGTAATATCACCAAGGTCCTGTTCAAGGTAAACATGATGCCCGATGTCTTCCGCGTAAATTTGAGGGACAGAGTTGCCTGTATTCATCAAATGCCGGTCGAGATACACAAAAGCCTGGTTCTCGCGGTTATCCGTGTTATAAACGCCCATGACTGTTTGGTCTTCCCCCCTGATCCTGAAGTACTGACGATACGATCCCGATTCGGGAAGAGGTTCTATGGAGATTGCCTTTTTCTTACTCCACGAATAAAAGAGTTCTTCAAGAAGTGAAACAGGCGTATTTTGTACTGACATACAGTTAAGGTTTATTTTAATGAATTGTGGCAGCTGTTTTAACAAGCAGGTCCCATGCCTGCGCAATATGACTCCTTTCTATATTGGTCTGGCTTGTCACCATTCGCAAGGTATACATGCCATTCAGCTTGGTATGTGTAATATATATCCTGCCGGTGGCATTTACAGTCATCAACAGTTTTTCGTTCATCCGGTTCAGCATATCGGTATCATCAGTGCCCGTTGGGTGATAGCGAAAGCATACGAGGCCGAATTCAACAGGAGCAAGCAATTCAAATAGCTCATTTTCTTCTATCCATGATTTTAGTTCCCCTGCCAGGGCAATATTATGGCGGACTTTTTCCTGAAGACCTTTTACGCCAAAGGAGCGGATGACAAACCACAGTTTCAGCGCCCTGAATCGCCTTCCCAGCTGAATCCCCCAATTGGAATAATCATTCACATGTTCCTGTATCTGCGATCTTAGATATTCAGGGACAAGTTTGAATGTATTGATCAGGCTTTCGCTGTCCTTCACAAAATATGCAGAACAATCGAAATTGGTAAATAGCCATTTATGTGGATTAAAAACAAAACTGTCAGCCTGGTCCACTCCCTTCAGCAGGTAATGATATTCCGGTAGGATTAGCGCCGTTCCGGCATATGCTGCATCCACGTGAAGCCATATTTTGTATTTCGAACAGATACGTGCTATTTCATCTACCGGATCCACTGCTGTTGACCCGGTGGTACCTATGGCAGCCACCACGCAAACGGGCCTTAGTTCGTTTTGAATGTCCTGTGCAATGGCTTTTTCAAGCAGGGCGGGATCCATGCGGTAGGTAGCATCGGTTCCGATTTTTACCAGGTTTTCCCGGCCAATGCCGGCAATTTTAACCGCCTTCTCAACGGAAGAATGAGCTTCTGAGGAACAATAAACACGCATTCCGGCATAAGCGGCCATCCCTTTATTGTTTACATCAAAAGCCGTTGATTTTTCCCGGGCAGTAAGTATGGCGCAGAGGGTTGAGGTTGAGGCCGTATCTTGAATAACTCCTTCAAAATGGGAAGGGAGACCGGTCATCTTGCGCAGCCAGTTCATTACGGCCTCCTCGAGCTCGGTTGCGGCAGGAGATGTTTCCCACTTCATGCATTGGGCACCAAGGGCGGAAGATAGAAATTCAGCCAGTATGGATGGAAAACTGGTATTAGCCGGAAAGTAGGCGAAGAAACCCGGGCTTTGCCAGTGGGTTATGCCAGGCATAATGATGTTTTCAAAATCGGCAAAGATCTGTTTCATGTCTTCGGGTTCCGAAGGCGGAGAATCGGGAATGGCAGTGAATACGGAGCCGGGTTGGATATTGGCTTTCACCGGGTATTTATCTATGCCGGCATAATAATTGGCAATCCAGTCAACCATTTTATGCGCCTCGTTCCGGAAAATTTCAACAGAATTCATTGTAATTATAGGATTTGTGGTAACTGCTAAAAATAATGAAAATATCAGCCGGAGGCTAAATATTTTGAATTATGCGGTATATTTAATATTTTTAATGAATCTTGATAAAGGGTAAAAATATGCATCTGGAATTATATAATGCTGACTTTCTGAATTTCGTTGAGCTTAATATTACAGGCGACAATGACGATTATAAACGCTGCGATGTAGAATCAAAATATATCGATTCCTCTGTTTTTGACCTTGTACAGCCCTGCTTTGAAAATGCCAATCCAACTTTTGACTACTTTTCGGGAACAAAATACAATGCCAGAAAGATAATTGTATTGCGCAATGATCTGCTTGCAAACGAAAAACTTTTCGAAGAGATCGCCGATCTGAACTCATTCACCGAACTGATCAGCAGCCGGTTTATGGGCGAGGAATTTCTGGCAGAACTGGAAGCCTCGGATTCACAATGGCAGAAAAACTGGAAAAATTTTAATGATCGGATTATACGGGTCCATAAAGACCTTGTTGAGCTGGTAGAAAAATGCGCGGATGAGGAACGGATTCTCTGGGTGATTGGTTATTAGCAGATAATAACTAAAAACTAAAAGTTAAAAGTGGCGGCACCCGCAAATATTTAAGACTTAATACGGTTTGTTGAAAAGAGGAATGAAAAATTGTCAGTGATATGTTGCGTCAGCACTTTTAGTTTTTAACTTTTAGTTTTTCACTGTTTTCCATTGTTCATTGTTCATTGTTCATTGTTCATTGTTCATTGTTCATTTCTTACAGATTATACCCCGTTACGATAACCTCTCCCTTATTGACAAACTCCTCTGGAAAATCCACACTGATTTCCCTTTTCTCCCCGGGCAATAGATTGAAATATCCCTCTGAAAAATAGGCAGGAAGTATGGTTTCCCCGGTTTTTGAGTTTTTCAGGTTTAGTTTTACTGCGTAAGCCGGCTGTTTGGAATTGTTGATAACTGTAAATGTGTACCGACGGTCAGATGCGGCTTTTACTTCTTTGAGGTTTTTAATCATGACAGATGCTTTTTCCAGGTCGCTGATTACGTTGAAGTTGCCCGTTACATCCTTTGTTTTCAGGTAATCATTTATGGATATAACGTGTTTTGGCTTGTCGGACAACTCCAGCCGGACCATGTATACATCCGGTAAATTGTCAGGGTGACCTGCAATAAAACACGAGGTGAGTCCATTTGCAGCAATATTTACCGGTTGCTCTTTTAATAAGAGCCTTTTGCCTTCCAGATTATAATAAGTTATTCTTACCAGGCCTTGTGGATAGGAAAAGAGGGATGTGTTGATAACCACAACTTTATTATCGTCCATATTCAGCTGCACATGTACCGGTTCGCAAGCCTTTTTTGAACCGAAATAGGAACCGAACGTTTCGTAATCCCAGGAATAAACCTGCCATACCATGCTTGGCCACGCCGGGTGGGTCATCCATAACAGGAGGCCGCTGGTATTGTTCCACATGCGGCTGTTCCAGGCTTCAAACATTGCCCTGTGGCTGTCATAATTTACCATTTGCGCTTTTTTACAGAAATCGTCCAGGTTATCCGATTTTCCGTATTTTGTATTGATTGCGCCCATGTATTCTTTCTGCCCGTTGTGCAGATCATGATAGTACCATGTATCACTTACCGGCCAAACATCCGCTGCCGGCATCATCTTTCGCATGGATTCGGTCGCAGGAATTGACGGTGTCCCCATTTCCGTGTTAAACCCCTTTGCAAAATCGCTGAAATATTTCGAGGGATCCACGAAGTAATGCCATGGGCCGCTGGGCCTTAAATTCATGTAGCGGGAATTTGCCTGGTAGTACCGTGTTCCATCTTCCCCGGCGATCATGGATGCCAGAGCCTCTTCAATTCCCTGCGGAGCATATCCTTCATTTCTTGGACACCAGATGGCGATACTCGGATGGTTTCTGAACCGGCGGATCACATCGCGTGCATTATCAAGAAACAACCGGTTATCATTTACCTCCAGGTTATAGCCCTCTGTTGAAAGCCAGAAGTCGTTCCACACGAGCAATCCATATTCATCGCAAAGATCATAAAAAACTTCCTCCGTGCTTTCGCCGGTCCAGTTACGGACCATCGTAAAACCTGCATCACGATGGAGCCTGAAGTAGGGTTCAAGGTGTTCACGTGATACACGTTTCATGGCATCATCCATCCCCCAGTTTCCGCCTTTGCAGAAAATCCGCCGTCCGTTCACTTTAATGACGAGGTAGGGCGACATAGCAGTATCCAGCAAGGATGTTAATGCATCTGTAGGCACACCGGGCTGCAGGGAGGGAACAGCTACCCCATCACCGGCATCCCGGCGGTTCACATTGTTGAATAGCGGTTTTCCAAATGATCTTGCGGCCAATGGATTGAACTCTACCCGCCAGTCCCTTTTACCGGCAGAATCCACGGTAAGTTCATAGGATAATTCCCGGATGCCGAACCGGATTATCTTTGTGTCCGATATCAGTCCCTCTGCATTTGTTACCGAAAGCTGCAGATCATACAGGTCAGGTTTTCCATAGCCATTGGGCCACCAGAGCCTTGGAGAGGAAATGTGCAGCTGTGCAAATTCATCGGGCGAAAAAATGACTCTTTTCTTTTCGCCACCCTGTATTGTGATTTGTTTACTAAAATTTATATTTTCAATTTTTCCGGTAACTTCCAGCGTTTTAACCGAGGCAGTGGAATTTTCAAGATCGAAGGAAACAGTAATATCCGCCCGGTTTGTATCGGGCAGTGGCATGTCGGTGATTACCTGCGGATCAAGTATTCGTACGCCATTTGTATACCGGATCCTTACATCCTGCCATATTCCTATGTTCCGGTCGCGGATTCCGGGTACCCAGTCCCATCCTTCTGAAGAAATAAAGGTGGGGCCATCAAGACAAAGCTGTCCGCCATTCGGACCGGGTCCGGCCAGGGGGGATTCTTCGTGGGGGATTCCCGGATTTGGAGGAGGAAAAATATGGATTGCCAAAATATTCGCAACATCTTTTTTCAGCAGGGATGTTATGTTAAAATTGCCCCGGCAGAAAGCACCGGTGATCTTACCCGCAAGTTTACCATTAAGCCAGATGTCTGCTTTATAATTGATTCCATTCAACAGCAACCAGGCTTCCTGCTGTATCGGTTTCCCGGGTGAATTGAAAGAAATGCGGTACCACCAGTCGGTCCTGCAGAGTGAATCCGGAATGGCAAGGTTGTTCAGCCCGAAATACGGATCCGGATAAATTCCCTGGTCCACAAGGGTAGTAAGCACAGTTCCCGGTACAGTCGCATTTAACCAGCCGTCCAGCCTGAACTCCGGGTTAAAAATCGATTTTTCAGAAATGACGAGCCTGTCAGCTTCCGCCAGCATCCAGCCTCCGGAAAGAATCCATTCCCTGTCGCTGACGGATGTCAGAACCGGCTCGGGCAAAGTTTGAGGTTTCCGGTCGGGAAATTGAATCGCCGATTTAGAATGCGGCAGGGTAGCGGTATCCTGTTTTATCCGGAGGCCGAAGTTAAGCTTATATTGAGCTTGAAGAGCGGATGGAATAAACAGGACAAATAGTATAAATACAAGGATATTGCCTGATCTGCCGGATTTTATGGAACAATTCATATTTTGTCTTATTGAGTAATTGCAGATAAAAACTAAAAACTAAAAACTAAAAACTAAAAACTAAAAACTAAAAACTAAAAAGTAAAAAGTAAAAACTAAAGGTGGAGAACCGACGCGTCAGCACTTTTAACTTTTAGTTATTCGTTTTTATCTGTTAATTTCATCCGGCGGATGATTTCAAGACATGACCTTGTATTATGATAAGGACATTTCCAGAAACCTGCCTTATCATCCTCCGTATTTATGCTGCCATCTTCTTTTATGCTCCAGAACCATTCGCCGTGTTCATGGTCAACCAGGTTGTTTTCAATATAATCCCAGCACAGGACTGCCTTTTCAAGATAAACTTCCATAGAGTTCAACTCATATAAATTCAGGAGACCGACAACTGCTTCAGCCTGGGGCCACCAGTGCCTGTCGGCATTTACATGACCGTTTGCCCCTTCCTTTTCATATACAATGCTTCCGTCCGGCTGCAGTCCTTCCAGTCCTGCCTCAGCAAGTTTTATACATGCAACTTTTACGTTTTGCAGTAATTCCGGATCACCAAGAGCTTCAGCCGCCTCGTAAACCAGCCAGGATGCTTCAATATCATGACCGTAAGAAATCAGGTCCGATTTGCTTACCCAGTCCTCATCAAAAAACAGGTTCAGGTGGCTTGATTTCCTGTCGATAATTGTATCCGTAAAGAGTTGTATAAGATTTCTGAGTTTGCCTGCCAGCTCCTCGTTTTTCCATACCTCGTACAAGCTTGTATATGCTTCAAGGATGTGAAGATGCGTGTTTGTCGTTTTTTTTTCGTTGTCATCCTTGTCACTAAGCCTCAGATCTTCCAGTAAATTCCAGTTCTTGCTGAAGGCTTCGAGGTAACCGTTTTTCAAGGTATCAAAGCTCTTTTCTTCAATCAGATGAAACAGGCTGATCGCTTTTTCCAGACAAGACTTATCCCCGCTGGCAGTATAATATTCAACCAGGGCATAGATGAAAAATGCCTGTGAATAAATCTGTTTTTTTGTATCCCCGGGTCTTCCCTGGTAATCAACCGTCCAGTAGGTTCCGCCGTTCTCAGGATCGAAAAAATGTTCAAAGGCATAATCCCTGGCCCGGCTGGCCATCTCCATATACTTGCTGATGCCGAGATGATTAAACGCGGCGGAAAACGACCAGAGAATCCGGGCATTGAGTATGCCGCCCTTATCTTCATTTTCAATAAGTTGCGACAGGCCATTTATCCTGCCATAGAAACCACCATTTTTCTCATCCACCATCCGGGTCATCCAGAATGGCAGAATATTTCGTGTAAGCTCAGTACGGGCACGGTCGCTTAATTTCTTATGAAGGGAAGTCATTTGTGAAGGGTTATTTTCCTGACAGGAATTTCAGATTTTTGGAAATTAGTTTGTTTAAATTCTCCACCGATGTTGCGGAAGTATATCCGTCTGCGGGGGTGTTCAGCACATAATCAACAAGTTGATCCACCGTTGAAGTGGCCACGTGCATGCGTGTATCTGAAGAAGCGTAATAGATAAATACAGTGCCATCTTCATCCTCGATCCAGCCATTTGTAAAAACCACATTGGATACATCGCCAACCCGTTCTTCCCCTTCGGGCGCAAGCAAATGGCCTGCCGGTTCAGCGATCAGTTTCCAGGGCTGTTCAAGATCGGTCATATACATATAGAGAACATAGCGTAATCCGGCAGCGCACCCTCTTACTCCATGAGCCAGGTGAAGCCAGCCTTTTGGCGTTTTAATCGGGTGTGGTCCTTCCCCGTTTTTTACTTCTTTAATTGTATGATAAAACCGTTGGTTGATGATCGTTTCTTCACCGGTTTCCGCATGGGTCATGTCATCTACCAGTGCCCAGCCGATGCCGCCGCCTTTGCCGGCTTCAATAAAGCTGTCCTGGGGGCGGGTATATAAAGCATACTTGCCCTGTACAAATTCAGGGTGAAGAACTACATTCCGTTGTTGACTTGAAGACTTCAGGTCGGGTAATCTTTCCCACGTTTTGAGATCTTTTGTGCGCACAATTCCCGCTGAGGCAACCGCTGATGACAGATCGCCGGGAGCGGCAGCAGGATCCCTGCGTTCCGCACAGAAGATGCCATAGATCCATCCGTCTTCATGTTTTGTAAGCCGCATATCGTACACATTGGTTTCGGGATTTCCAACCTGGGGAAGGGTTACCGGATAATCCCAGAATTTAAACTGGTCAATGCCGTTTGGACTTTCTGCAATAGCAAAAAAAGATTTCCGGTCATTGCCTTCCACTCTTGCCATCAGCAGGTATTTGCCGTTAAATTTCATGGCACCGGCATTAAAAGCCGCATGTATACCGTTTCGTTCCATCAGGAATGGATTGGTTTCGGGATTAAGGTCATATTTCCAATGCAACGGGGCGTGTGCACCGGTAAGTATGGGGTATGCGTACCGGTGATAAATGCCGTTGCCCGGTTCAATTTTCACATTTCTTCTGTTAATGAGCAGGTTATGGTTCTTTTCCAGCTCTTCAAGTCTTTTATTAAATGGGGTATTCATAATATATTGGTTTATAAAATAATCAGGTTCAATGCAGCAATATAACACTATTTTGTCATAATTTAAACAGTCTTTTTTTAAGCCCCTAAGCCCCTAAGCCCCATTTCCCCATCATTGTGGGAAATTTGATTGCATCCCCGAGCAACTCAAGGAATTTATCTCTGTTGATTTCTTCAGCGCCCATTGATTTCAGATGGGAGGTCGATTGCTGTGCATCAATAAAATGAAATTCATTGTCGACCGACCACTTGACCAACGCGGCAAGAGCAATTTTTGAGGCATCCGTTTTAAGGTGGAACATCGATTCTCCGAAAAATGCTTTTCCCAGAGATACTCCATATAATCCTCCGGCCATTTCACCTTCATACCAGGTCTCGAAAGAGTGGGCAAGACCTTCGTTGTGAAGGGCAATATATGCCTGCCTCATTTCGTCCGTGATCCATGTTCCCCGTTGCCCTTTCCGGCGCGTTTCGGCACAATAACCGATTACGGCCTCAAAATCACTGTCAATTTTCACTTCATATTTTCCGGTTCGGATCCTCTGTTTCAGGCTGTCTGACATTTTAAACCGGGAAGGGTATAACACCAGCCGGGGATCAGGTGACCACCAAAGGATTGGGGATCGCTTGTCGTACCAGGGAAAGATGCCCCGGGAATAAGCTGTAACCAGCGACTCGATACTCAGATCTCCTCCGGCTGCAAGCAGTCCGTCGGCATCTGCCGTGCGCGGATCCGGAAACTGATATTCAAATGACATTATGTAAAGATATTAAAAAGGGACGAGAGGATGAGAGTAAGTAGGGAGAGATGAGGGATGAGAACCAAGGAAGAGGAATGAAAAACCCCTGCGAAATTAATATTTGCAGGGGTTTACAGTGCCCAGGACAAGACTCGAACTTGCACGCCCTGTAACAGGCGCCAGCCCCTCAAGCTGGTGTGTCTACCAATTCCACCACCTGGGCGGTATTATTTGTTGATTTGTTGATTTGTTGAATTTATTTATTGATTTCAAATCAGTCAATCAGTCAATCAGCCAATAAACAAGTGCCCGGAACAGGACTCGAACCTGCACATCCTTGCGAATACTAGTCCCTGAAACTAGCGCGTCTACCAATTCCGCCATCCGGGCATAATACCTGCCTAAAAACAGGAGTGCAAATATATAAATTAATATGAATAATAGAAAAAAATCAACAAAAAGGCCGGTTTATTTACCGGCCCTTTTACATGTTAAAAATGAATCCAATAACGCTCTATCTGAGCAATATCTTAGTTTACATTTAATCGCGGTTTGTAATGCGTTCCATGCTGCGTAGCGGATTTGACACGCCTTTTTTACTTTCCATCCGTTTGGTGACTCCTACATAATCAACATATGCCACAAAATCAGTCATTTCATCGGGTACCAGCTGATCGGTTCTGATCCATTGTAAACCCTCGGATGCCAGCTGGTAATTATCATAATTTTCATGCCACACATCCACAAAATAGATCACCGGTTCGAGATTTTCAAATACCACAACTCCATTATTATTGGTATTTCCTTCTACGATCAGGTTGGTTTCGTTATCCCAATCGTCCTGCGTCGGATATAATCTTACGCTGGCATTTGATATTCGGTGTTCTGTTCCATATTCCTTAACAATTACGGTTAGCGCAGTAGTTAACACTTCAACGGTCGTTGAAGCCTGGCTTACAAGTCGCGAATGATCAAACAATTTCAGCGTTACGGTATAAACTCCGGCGTGCTCATAATAATGGGTGGCATGAAGTGCATCGACAAAAGTACCATCGCCAAAATCCCATTCGCAGGTTCCCGGAATGTCAGAGGAGGTATTGGTGAAATCTACACTTTCAAATACCTGCACCCGGTGTGAGGATGCGATAAAACTGGCATCCGGATGGGGTGACTGACAACCCACAAGGATCATTACCAGTGCGGACAGTAGGAATATAAATCGTTTCATAACTTACCAATATTTATGTTATTCTATTATGATTTCAAAATACATGCCATTTGTATAAATATTGGTGTTTTTAGTTTTATACGAATAATTCAGGTCCCAGGTTGCTTTTAGGCGGAGGAATGGAAGCGGAAGTGAGGTGTGAGTGGTGACGAAGGCTGTGAAAAACTAGAAGTGATGAAGAAAGTGACTGGTGACTGGTGACTGGTGACTAGTCACGCGGACGCGGCTTTCTGCAAGACTGCGAGACTGGATTACTGCAAAACTGCAAAACTGCAAAACTGCAAAACTGCAAAACCGCAGAACTGCAAAACTGCAAAACTGCAAAACTGCAAAACCGCAGAACTGCAGAACTGCAGAACTGCAGAACTGCAGAACTGCAGAACTGCAGAACCTTCATTTTAACCCGGTTACTATTGCTGATTAAACTGCAGAATAACCGGTTGGTGTGAGGAATATCCTGTGAATATTGCTGACCGTGTCGGCATATTCGGGTTTGGATGACATTTTTTTCCATTCGTCACTTGATCCGAATTTATTCCAGCTGGCATCACGATCGGCCATATCCTTGAACCCTACCATATAGATCAGGGCCGGCATATATTCTCCTGCCAGGATCTTTCCGAAGAATATAGGCAGCAAACCCACTTTCAGGAAAAGGGCTATTTCTTCCTTGTTGAACATCCGGATTTTGCGTCTACCGGCATCCTCATTTGCGCTTTCATAAATGCGAAGCTCGAATAAACCTTTCTTTTCCGCAGGTACCGTGAGTGCAGGAAAAGCATCAAATGCATCCAGCAGAAAGGTTTCATACCGGGTATATACCGCATCGGCAGCCGCAATTTTGTCATAGCTTTCGGATGCTTTCAGAAAGGAATCGTCTGTCAGCATATCCGCCTGGGTCGAAAAATAGGTCGCCTGATCGGGATATGCCAATAAGATATAGAGCTTTGCCGGTTCTTCAAGACTATATTCATTAAAGGCGCAGAGTTTCACATTCCGTTTGCCCAGGAAAGGGATAAGGGCATCCTTGATGTATTGTTCGAGATTGGATTTGGCATTACCGGACCGGGAGATGTGGTATATGCGCAATTCAAAAATACTTTTAGCACCGGCAGCGGCACTTGTACTTCCCATGGCAGGAATAGTCAGAGATGCTGCACCTGCTGCCATGGCGGAATTTTTTAAAAAAGATCTTCTTTTCATACTTTGGGTCCTATTATTAAAGGTTAACCCAAAGTAAGAAAGTTTTCCGGTTTAAAAAAATTTAGCGTCCTGATCTGCGGTTCCAGTTGTTTTTACCATGTACGCCCTGGACCGGCCTGGCATGACCGCCATTCCTCCGGGGCTCCTGTTTGGAAGCGCTTGCAGATTCGAGCTTTACAAGAGGATAGGGATGGTCTTCCACTACCGGGATCTTTATGTTGATCAGTTTTTCAATATCCCTTAAATAGGCTTTTTCCTCTGCATCACAGAATGAATAAGCGGTTCCCGCAGCGCCGGCCCTGCCTGTCCTGCCAATACGGTGAACATAAGTTTCGGCAATATTTGGAATTTCATAGTTGATAACCAGTGCCAGGTCATCTACATCAATTCCCCTTGCGGCGATGTCAGTGGCAACCAATACCCGTGTGGTCTGAGCCTTGAAATTTGCCAGCGCACGCTGACGTGCATTCTGCCCCTTGTTCCCATGTATGGCTTCAGCCCTGATATTATTCTTTACAAGTACCTGCATTACCTTATCTGCTCCGTATTTCGTACGGGTGAATACCAGCGCGGTTTTAATGGAAGCATCCTTAAGGATATCCATCAACAGCGCATTTTTGTTTCCCTTATCGACAAAGTAAATATACTGGCCGATAATCTCCACGGTAGTCGCGGAGGGGGTAACCTCAACTTTTTTAGGATTATTCAGGATAGTGCCAGCCAGTTTCACGATTTCGGGAGGCATGGTGGCAGAGAAAAAAAGCGACTGACGTTTAGCCGGCAGCAGTGCCAGCAGGCGCCGGATATCATGGATAAACCCCATATCAAGCATTCGGTCCGCTTCATCGAGCACAAAAATCTCAATGTCCCTTAATGATATGTATCCCTGGCCAATCAGGTCAAGTAACCGACCCGGGGTAGCCACAAGAATATCAACGCCGTTTTGCAGGGCGTTTGTCTGCGCAAACTGGTTTACGCCACCGAATACCACGGTTTGCCTTAGCCCGGTATACCGGCCATAGGCTTTGAAGCTTTCGCCGATCTGGATGGCCAGTTCTCGCGTGGGTGTAACGATGAGGCTTCGTATTTTTCTTTTTTTATCGTTCGATTTGGATTGGCTTAAAAATTGTAAAATGGGAATGGCAAAGGCGGCTGTTTTCCCTGTGCCGGTCTGTGCGCATCCAAGAAGATCTTTTCCCTGTAAAATGATGGGAATAGCTTCCTTTTGAATTGGGGTGGGCACTGTATACCCTTCATCCCGTAATGAATCAAGTATAGGTTGAATAAGATTTAATGATTGAAAAGACATATTAAAAAAAAAAATTATAATAATGAATTATGAATTATGAATTATGAATTATGAATTATGAATTATGAATTATGAATTATGAATTATGAATTATGAATTATGAATTATGAATTATGAATTATGAATTATGAATTATGAATTATGAATTATGAATGTTGAGTGAATGGTAAATGGTGACGGATAACGAGTGGGAAGTAATGAGTAATGGATATGAAATTCGGTAGTATAAATTTTTATAACTACGGTAAAGGTAGTCTTTTTAATTCAAACACACTATTTCTTTTTCTTTTGTAAATTCCTGCTAAATTTATAGTCTGGATATTGAAATAATTTAAAATTAATTTGTTACCATGAAGATTCTGCTTTTTATCCTTTTATGGGTTCCACTCATATCAAATGCCCAGACCAATGTGAACTTTGACCGTTTTTTTACCGACCAGACTCTGCGGATCGATTATTTTCATACAGGGGATGCCAAATCGGAGATCTATTCCGTGGATAAGATTTACAGGCAGGGTACATGGGCCGGGAATCCTGCACATCTTATTCAGCCATTTGAACTGGGAACATACCGGGTTGATGTTTATGATATTGCTTCTAACACATTGATATTTACCCGTGGTTACAGCAGTATATTCGCGGAGTACCAGACAACAGGACCGGCAATTGACGGTGTAAAGAAGACCTGTCATGAGTCCGTGCTGATCCCCAACCCGCGCAAACCGGTCCTGTTTGTGATTCAGAAAAGGGACAGGCAAAACATACTGGCACCGGTTTTTAGTCAGAAGATTGACCCTTCGGATTATCATGTGAATACTGAACCTGTTTCGCGAAAGGAAGATGTGCTCTTTCCGGTCATAATAAGCGGAAATCCTCATACATGTGTGGATCTTGTTATCCTCGGCGAAGGATACCAGGCTAATGAATCAGAAAAATTCAAAAAGGACCTGAATTACTATACTGACTTGTTCTTCAGTGTCGAACCGTATAAAAGCAGAAGGAAAATGTTCAATATCACTGGTATTTTCAGTGCATCTGAACAAAGTGGCACAGATGAACCCCGTGAATATTCCTATAAAAATACTGAATTCGGAAGTTCATTTAATGCTTTTGACCTTGACCGGTATTGCCTGGATGAGGATAATAAGAGCATCCGTGATGCTGCCGGCCAGGTGCCCTACGATGCCGTGATGATCATGGTAAACATTGACAGGTACGGCGGAGGGGGCATCTATAACTGGCAGACTGTTTTTACAACAGGTTCCCCATGGCACGACTATGTGTTTCTTCATGAATTCGGCCATGCATTTGCTGGGTTGGGGGATGAATATTTCTCATCGCCGGTGGCATACGAGGACTATTTCACACCCGGCGTCGAGCCACTGGATCCCAATATCACCATATTACCTGATACAGCCAATGTAAAGTGGAAGCAGTATCTTTCACCCGGCATTAAGGTACCTACAGAATGGGGCAAGGCTACATTCGACAGTTTGAATAATCGAATTGTTGCCCTGGGTAAGGAAAGGGACGAGGCCCTGAAAGAACTGGATGCAAAAGAAGCAGCAGCCACCGTGATTGAAAAAACTTCCCTGGAATACCAGAATAAAATTGCCGCTGTAAATAAGCAACTCAATGATTTTTTAAACAATCATCCGCTGAAAGACAAGGTTGGGGTTTTTGAAGGAGCCAATTACACATCCAGAGGATTCTATCGCCCAACCCTGATGTCACTGATGCATAAATTCAGCGAACATGATATGAGCTATGGAATTGTAAATGAGCAAGCCATCATCTCAGCTATCCATTTTTTTACCGGAAAATGACTCTGCTTAAAGGGAAAACCAGTAATTAAATTTCACAAGAAAAATATTTCCCGGAAAAACGCCCCAGAGTTGTTTGTACGATTCACCAAATGTGGCATCTGCATTTTGATCGTACCCTGTGCGCTCACTTGACCACACAAAGTACAGAAATGATCCCGGCATGCATTGCCATTTGGCCACAAGGTTGGATCGGAATTCATGAAAATTGAAATCAGGATTTTCTAGTGTAAAATCCGGGATGTGATCTCCGTTCTCATCCAATTGGTAGTATCCATCGATTAATTCGGGATCAGGGTATAAAGAAAACCGGTTATCATATTCTGAATTCATCGGGTCAGTCACATTTTTGAATTCTTTATATTTTCCTTTGGATATGAAGGGACTTCCATAATACTGGATCGACAGCTCCGGAGTTATGCTGTAGTCAATTCTGAACGTTAGTGCCAGCGTATTCTGATCAATTGTACCGAGGATATAGCGGTTGCCATCTGATAAATTTTTTGTTTCAACATATTGCAGTTGATCATGATTTTCAGCATAACTGGCAGATATGGCAATTTTCAGGGTATTCAGAGGACGCACTGAAATCCCGGGTTCGAAAGTGTAGTTCCATCCTGATTGATCTGCTTTGACCTCATATTGATACTGAAGTGTCGTGGATATCCTCTTTGACCTGTCGGAATTAATCCCGCCAAACAGCAAAAACATGGGAGGAGTCAGCATATCGGGGCCACCACGCAAAAGCCGGGTATCAAGCTTCTGAGTATTACCGATCAGGTTGATCTGAAAGCCCCACATATTTGTAAAGTCCGCATTAAACGAAAGATGTTGGTGTGAACCGAGATAGCTGCCTTTGTAATTCCAGGAATTGTTCTGTTGTAAGTTCACCGTATAAGTACGGAAAATAGAAACCGGTTGAATAACAAAATAGGAAATATTGCTTTCCTGGTTTATTTCGTCAGAAATTTGCATATAACCCAGGTCATTCAGTTCAAGGCCCGGTGAAATCCACCTGACTCCTGTATTATAGCGCCACAGGCCTGATCCTTTTCCAATCTTGAGCTTCCCGCCATATCCACCCAGTTGTGTGCGGGTCGTATCGTAATCGAGGTATTCCGCCCCGGGCCGCTGATAATAGCGGGCTGAGGATTCCTGGAGAACCATCATGGATTCTGTGGATCCTTTGACATAACTGCCCACCATCCGGGCATCAATGAAATACTTTTTGTCTTTCCACTGATGCAAAAGATCAAGTCCGCCTGTATAGGCATTGCGGCTCAGAAAATCCAGGTTTTCATCCCGGATGAACCGGTTTGTAGAGGTAATCATTCCTCCAAATGTGGTTGCACCCTGGTTATAATCTTTTTGGATGCGTGCGATCGTATAATTGGTCATCGGTTCTACGGCAATCTTACCTCCGTTGCCTTCCCCATCGTCAATTTTAGCATATTCATTTGCCGTAAGGCTTTGAATAAGACCGACAGAAAGTCCGTCTGCAGTTTTTCCGCTTAATTTAACGGCATCAAGGATGGTCGTATTCTCAGGCGCTTCAGAATAGGGACTGTCATCAGAAGAAACTGAATAGGATGGTGTATGCCCGATACGCCGGGAGTAAAACAGGCTCAGGTTGTCAAAATCATAATTGAAAATAGTCTTCCCTTCCAGGAAAAAAGGTCGCTTCTCCTCGTAAAATGTTTCGAAGGCCGACAGGTTCATGACAGACGGATCCGATTCTACCTGCCCAAAGTCGGGATTAACCGTAAGATCGAGTGTGAAATTACTGCTTAAACCTATTTTGGCATCCAGGCCCACTTTTCCCCTCCAGGTTTTCCCATCCTTCGAAAAGGGATTGTTTGCGTCCTTTTCATAGGTGTCAAGCTGGCCCAATGCATAGGGCATGATTTCGAGCCGGCTGGATTTCTTCAACCCCTTTATTCCATATAGTTCACCGAAATTATAGAGTACACCGGCATTGCTGAATGTTTGCCTTTCCCAGTCGCTTTCTTCCTGCAGCCTTCCAATCCATCGCCAGATGTGCAGACCCCAGACTTGTTCGTCTACATTGCTGTAGCGAAGCTGGCTAAGGGGTATTTCCATCTCTGCTACCCAGGCTGAATCTTCCATGCCCACTTTTCCCTTCCAAACCGGATTCCAACTCATATCTATGTTATTCGGGTTAAAAAGTACGAGATCAATCTGCTGTCCATACGCAGTCAGATCAAATTCAAAGCCTGTCCGGTGATCATGATAACTATCAAAGTTGACTCCTACAATATCTCCTGTGAATTCGTCTCTTACACCTGCATACTTCTGAATTTTATCAAGTTCGTTTTCAAAAGAACGAATAGCAACATATATGTTTTTATCGTCATACAGAATATTTACTTCCGTCGGCAGGGATGGTTTTCCTCCTTCCACTGGGACCCATTGTATAAATTCACCCGCCCACGTGCCGGTTTTCCAACATTCATCGTTAAGTTTCCCATCAATTTCCGGTTTAGGAGTCGTCAGCCTCTGCGTTGTATAATTTCTGACATTAACCCCCGGTATCATATTTTGAGAAGTGTCCTTTTTTACCAGGGAGTCAATCGCGATATTCTGCGCCGTAACCCGGGGGATCAAAAAGAAAATTAGGGCAAAAACGATCAGCAGCTGTTTGGTAATGGAATCAATCATGAATGGGAATAATTTAAATTGGTAAAATCCGAGGCTAAAAATAGAATGAATATTGCATACCACCGCTGATTTTACTCGAAAAGTTTGTGCATTGAACAATCAATATGACTGGTTACAAAAAAAATAGCCGGACGCAAGGCAAATTTTGCGTCCGGCATGAAAATTCAGATATGTTTATCCGGCAATCTCAAATAGATTAGTATTTGAAATCAATGTTCAGGTCATTGATTTCGCTTGGATTATACGGCGCCAAAACCGATATTCTTGATTCAAGCTCACTGTAATTGCTGTTCGGTGCTGACCCACCTTTCATAAATCCATGGTTGCTGAAATATCCCGGGGCATCCGCATTCTTAAGGTAAGGGGTTATATAGGCGGAAATTTCACCGGGTTGAAGAGTAATCCCTGCATTGGCATAGGCTGCTACAACAAAATTGGTCATTTCGCGGGTAAGCACTTTTTTTATTGAATTATCCTGCAGAATGGAAGTCCTTGTTGAAAGATCCGCAATACTGTAAGGAAGTCCCACTTCGGCAACGGCAATGTTCTCATTCTTTTTGCCGGAGGCAACGAACGCCCAGTCAAATCCTTTATTTTCAGAGTCATAACTGTTGAATCGAACATTTGGATGGTTGGAATTGCCGATTACATCAACAATATTTCCCTTTCTGCCCACAAACATTTTCATTGATTCCAGGGCATAATCCTGGGGTACAGTATTTACAAACGGGAATCCTGCCAGTTCTACGATCATATGGGAATCATATTGATCCGTGCTCTTTTCGGAATATTCAATGCCGGCCATAGCAGCCGGATTGCCGTTATGCCTGTTCCGGTCGATGTTATATGGTTTGAACAGGGCGATGCCCTCAATGGGTGACTTGTTCCAGAATATCTGCATTCCGATTCCTCCATCGGGATTACTCTCTGATTCAGCATCCGTGAGGGTAAGCCCGTATTCCCAGGTTCGGCCCTGGAATTCAACATTGGAAATGACATCCAGGTTTTTCACGCGGTTATCATCCTTGCTTGTGTAACTCAGGCTGATCACATTTTCAATTTTATAGGCCCGGATATGCCACATGATGGCTTCAACCATATCAGCTGCCCCTTCGCCAACGGCTATAAAAACGTTGAGGTAAGCGTAAATATGGTTTCCGTTGAGCGTATCCATAGCCGTGCTCTTAAATGCAGTTGACTTCAGGTCGGCATTGCTAAGTGAAGACGGGATATCCACCTTGAATCTTTCCGGCAGAATGCCTGCATCGTTGTTCTTCTGATCCATTAAGGTGTTTTCGCAGGAGATGAGTAAAAACACAGCTGTTGCTGTCATCAGTCCGATAAGAAAATTTTTTGTTTTCATGGGATTCGTTTTTGTGTATTAACTGGTTTCATGAATACCACACACGAGATTTGTTTTACCCTGATGCATAATAAAAAAATTGTGAACATGTTGAATCGGACAAATTCTTAGAGACAAGGCATTGCCTTGTCTCTACAATTTTTATTTCGAGAGCCGAGGCACCGCAGAACTGCAGAACTAATAAATAAGAGTAGTATCGGATAACACCATGCATGCCCCGAACCAGCCGCGCATGCCTTCACCGAAGTTCGTGGGAACATTGCCCTGTTCCGCATCGAAAAGTCCTCCCCGCCACTCGGTTTCAAGCAGAAGCGCCCGGATAAATTCCTGGTGGGCAGGATTCAGCGAATATTTTTTTCTGATTATCCGTGTTTTCTTTGGAAAGGAAATGATTTGCCTGTCGGGTGCAAATATTTTTTCCGCATCAATATTATCAAGTGTATAAAATACTTCGGATGCCTCACAGTGTCCATAGACGGCACAAAAATCAGGCATGGCTGACCAATCATAGTATACTTCCATCATGGAAGCATCCGGGCTATCGTGATAAATAACCCGGTAAAAACTGTCTTTTGGAGCAATGTCTATTGCCTCAGGAGGTGAAATGCCTGTCATTTCTGCATAGGCAGTATCTGTCCTGCCGTCAAGGGTTACCGTTAACCTGTATTCTATTCCGACAGTAGCCCTGAATGGAATTGACGAAATATATTTTCCCGGTTCAGAAAAAACTTCCGTGAAAATAACTATTTGTCTTCCATCACTTACTGCAATCACAGCCCCGGAGATACCTGAAGGGAATTCATTCAGTTTCTCTGCTGATCGGTATAATCTCACTTCCTGCTGTTTTAACTCGTTGGTGAGAATACAATCGACCACAGGAAAAGTGTCTGCCTGCTGAAGTTCCCACGAAGTCTTTTCTTCGCAGGATATCTCCAGGAACAGCATAAAAAGTGTGAACGGAAACAGGTTGATTTTCTTCATCAGAATTTGAGGCTATAGGTAAACGACGGAACCAGGGAATAAATATAGCGATAGGTCGGCACCTGTTCGGGCATATGGGTTTTGTCAGCCGGCACGTAAAACTTGCCGTCATTTCCTTCTGTTTTATTAAAATTCAGGAAAGCAAAGTTCCGGTAAGAAAAGAAATTGTAAAAGGTAAAGGACAAATAATGTTCAAACGTCCTGTCCACCTTGTTCAGTCTCCATTGTGTCCCCAGATCAAGCCTTTTATAGTCGGGCAGGCGGTCATTGTTCTGTTTGGAATAAACCGGCACCTGGCTTCCGCGGTAGTAATAAAATCCGGTTGGTGTCGATAAAGGCATTCCCGACGTATAAATCACGTTCAGGTTAACAGTCCACCTCTTTTTAAGACGATAATCCACTGTAAACGAAAAATCCACCGGCTTGTCCTGGTGCGAAGGATAGGTCTTCCCCCCGTTTAAACCGGGAATTTCAAGCATGCTCTTTACAAAGCCATAACTTATTTGTCCGGTCAACCTGCCGGTTGTCTTTTGCAGCATGATCTCAAATCCCCGTGCATAACCGTCCCCCTGCCGTAATTCTCCTTCGAGGTATGGGTTAAGAAACATCTCTGCATGATACTGGTATCCGATTTGGTTATACATTCTTTTATAGTATGTATCAAATGTAAGTTCCATAGAATGTGACGGTATAAATGCCAGAAATCCGATATCGTAAACATCCGCCTGCTGGGGCAGGATATTTGGCCCTGAAGGCAGCCACACGTCAAGTGAATTAAATGGGCTGATGCTATTGTTGATCTGATTTATATTCTGGATATTGCGGTTAAAAGACGCTTTGACGGAGGCATTTCTCCCTGTTCTGAATGACATGGAAGCACGGGGTTCCCAAAAATTTTTCGAATAATACCGGGCTCCCTTTGGATATTGTTGGGAAGAAACCGGAAGATACCGGTCGTCATAAACTATGCTGAAAGATTCTCCATAATTGCTCCAGTTTGATATCCTGAAACCTAAATTCAACTGCATCCACGACCCGATTTTCAACTCATCCCCGGCAAAAGCCACAAGTTCAGAAGAATTCACGCGGGAGACCCCTAGTGTATCCAATGCGGCATCGGGGGAATTGTAATTTCCCGGGTTAAAGAAATATCCTCCCAGGTTAACCCCGAATTTTACATTATTCCGGGGTGTGATATACCATGAAAACTCCGTTTTAAGGTTGGTGCTTTTGATATCCGAGTTCCAGGCAAGATTTTTGTCGTAATTCGTGTATAGCGAATAATTGTACTTGCTGCCATACAGCGTTGTGGCGGAGAAAAGTCTGCTCCCATAAACATGCGACCATCTCAGGGTGGCAGCTGTGTTCTGCCAGGCCAGGCCGTTGCTTACATTTGCGGGTTTATTGATAAATGCGTCCTTGCCGGAAAAGAGCGTTAGATAGATCCTGTCCCGTTTTCCTGCCTTCACATTGAATTTTGAGGTGAAATCGCTGAACCGGAAACTTTCTACTGTTGGATTTGTCGCCTTTACAAACAGCCCGAATGTAGATACCCGGAACGATACAAAATAGGAACTTGCATCCTTTTTTAAAGGGCCCTCAAGGCTGAACCGGGTTGAAACCGGTCCCAGGCTGGCACTTCCCGAGAATTTTCTCATGTTTCCGTCCTTTGCGCGAATGTCAATTACAGATGACAATCTGCCACCGTATTGAACCGGAAAATCTGCCCTGTATATTTCCACATGCTTTATTGCTTCGGGTATAACCGGGGTAAACAAACCCAGCATGTGAGAAGGATTATACAAGGGTGCCTCATCCAGCAGGATTAAGTTCTGATCATGACCACCCCCGCGAACACTGAAATAACTGGATCCATCGCTCTGGTAACTGATGCCGGGAAGATTATCCAGCGATTTCAGCACGTCGGTTTCTCCCAGGGCTGCTGATTGCCGTTGGACCGCGGCAGGATTAATCCTTGTTTGCGCGGCAAGCAGGCTTACTAATTTTGATGACAGGTTTTCCGAATTGATGATAATTGGCTTCAATTGCACAGGAAGCTGATGAAGCCGTATGTTCCGGTTTATATCCCGGTTGAGTTTTATGTCAGGGGCAGAGGTTGAATAGCCTATGTAGGAAATTTGCAGATTACAGGTACCTGCAGGAAGGGTTAAAGAATAAAAGCCATAGTTGTTTGTGAAAACTCCCATGCCTGTTACCCTGTCGGATACCGCTGCACCGATCATTAACTCATTTGTTGCAGAATCGGACACGGTTCCGCTTATCGTAAAACGGGTTGGTGCTATCTCGCCGGTAGTTTCTTTTTTTTCCTCAATTGCTGTCAATACGAAGTAACCGTCTATCAGTTCATATTTGATCCCGGCCTGTCTGAATAGTTCATCAAGTACTGATTTGAGCGGTTGATCCTCCGTTTGCCAGGTAATTTTCTGTTTAGCCGGTATGAATTCAATGCTGTAGGAAAAGTGGATATGCGCCCGGATTGACAAATCCTTCAGGATGGTTTCAAGAGTCTCTTCATTATATTTAACAGAGATTATCTGCTGCAGATCAGGTTCCTGGGCACTTGCCATGGTTTGTACCAAGGCTGAAACAATTCCCAGGACGATCGATATTCGCTTTATCCGGTGAAAACAGCGGTTTAACATCCTTTTCCTGAGATTGTGATGCGTTTGCCTTTGGTTGTGATTTTTAAATCGAGGGTAGACCTCAAAACATTGAGCACTGCATCCAGTTCCCTGTTGTCAAATCGAACGGTAACAGGGCATTTTTCAACGGCAGGATCCAGAATGATATTGCTGTGATAGGTATTATTGATGATCTCTGCCACTTCGCTAAGAGGTGTATCGTGGAAATCAAGGATCCCTGTTTTCCAGGATATGTCATTTAAATCTGCCCCTGCCATTCGGATCACACTATGATCGGATTTGTTCAGTATCCCTGTTCCACCGGCCTGAAGAATAGCCTCATTGGCAGGCTCAGCATAATTATAAAACCTGACAATGCCTTCTGTAACGGTAACCTTTATTTCCCTGAGCCTGCGATATGCTTTAACGTTGAATTTCGTACCTGTCACCTTTACACGGGCCTCCCCGGCTGAAATCACAAACGGCAGGGGAGCAGCCTTTCTGACTTCAAAATAGGCTTCTCCCTTCAGATTAAGCGAGCGATGTGTGGAACCGAAGCCTTTCTTATACGTAATAACCGAACCGGCATTTAAGGTAACCCGTGTGCCATCAGGCAGTATGATGGAAGCCATTGATGAGGCCGGAGCTTTTTCTGATGTATACCCAAGAAATTTTATTGCCATAAAACCCAGCACCGCAATGATTAACAGGGATGCTGCAATCTGCATGAACCTCATCATCGTCGATATTCCGGAATATGCCGGGACTATTGCGGCTTCCATTCTTTTCCATTCTGCATCCAGGTCAATTATTCCCCGTTCCGCCGCCTCGCCTGAAACATTCCATAACTTTTCTATAGTCTCATATTCGGATTGGTTATCCGGATCCGAGGAACGCCATTCTTCAATTAACCGGGCTTCTTCGGGAGATGCCTCTCCGGCAAAAACCTTCGGCAGCAAGCCTATAGGGTCAATATGTTGATTTTCATTGTTCATGGTTCCGGTAATCATAACACACAATAATCCGGTTATACCCTTACCAGTTATTCATATTTTTTAATAAAAGAAATACCATTATTGTCAGATAATCCCGTAATTCAGATTTAAGAACCAACAGGGCTTTCGACATGTGAGATTCAACAGTCTTCACGGATATGTTGAGCTGAATGGCAATCTCGGTATATTTTTTGCCTTCAAACCGGCTGAGTTCAAATACTGCGCGGCATTTTTCCGGCAATTTCAGCAACGCATTCCGGATTTTATTCTCCAGTTCGGCCGTTTCGAGATGATCGGAATAGGCGGATTCATCGACGACCAGTTTTTGGAGATAAGCTTCCTCATGATTCAGAAACTTTTTATTATCCCGGATAAAATTCATACTCCGGTTATATACCGAGGTAAACAGGTAGGACTTAGCTGGCTTATCCCAATCGAATTCCGATTTATTTTCCCAAACTCTTATAAAGACAGTATGCACAATTTCCCTGGCGGAATCGAGATCGCCGGTATATTTACGGGCAAAATAACACAGTCCGGTAAAATGCTCGCGAAAAAGCGCCTCAAATTTTTTTTTCAATATAGCATCAGGACTGCTCGGGGGCATAGCACACAAATCTTCATTTGTTTTGGGAAAGACCAATATATTTCATTACCATTTCCACTAACTCTGTTTTCCTGATCGGTTTGGCAATATAATCATCACAACCTGCAGCAAACGCCATATTCCTTTCTTCGATCATCGCATAAGCCGTTTGCACGATGATGGGAAGGTCAGGCCTGTTCTGTTTGATGAGGCAGGTAGCATCATAGCCGTTCATGAGTGGCATTTTAATGTCCATCAGAACCAGTTGAATTTCCGGGTTCTCCTTGCACATTTCAACTGCCTGGATCCCGTTAAACGCCCTTAGCAGGTTGAGTTTTCCTTTTACCAGGGCTGCCTCGAGATATAAATAGTTTGTATCGTCATCTTCAGCAATCAGAACAACCTTGCCTTGTGCCTGTAAATCCTTTTTCTCTTCCGTCTTATGCTCCCGGTATTCCAGTTCTTTTGGTTCATGTAACGGAATGGTAAAGTAGAATACAGAACCCGTACCCGGGTTGGATTCAAGCCAGATACTGCCTTTTAGCAGTTCTACCAGTTTACGTGAAATGGATAATCCAAGTCCCGTTCCGCCATAATGATAGGTTATTTCCAGTTCCACCTGGTGAAAAGGTTCAAAAATTTTATCATGGAGTTCAGCCGGGATGCCAATTCCTGAATCACGGACATAAAATTTCATATGTTCTTCCATTTTCTCATACCCTGCTTCGATGATGCCGGTTTGGGTGAATTTTAAGGCATTATTCAGAAGGTTAGTGAGTATCTGGCGCAAACGTGTTTTATCTGTAAAGAGCACGCTTTCCTCATTATTTAGGGATTTGACAAAACGAAGGTCCAGGTTTTTTGCCCGGGCCTGGGGCTCAAAAAATGCATAAAGTACCGACATAAGTTCATTTACCTTTACCTCTTCCCGGGATAAGGTAACCAGGCCTGCTTCTATCCTTGATATGTCAAGAATGTCATTCACAATGGAAAGCAATTGCCTGCTGCTGTCAATAATGATGGAGGCATATTCGGTCCGGTTTGCCGGAGTCAGATCCGGGTCCGCCAGCATTTCCGAAAAGCCGATAACGCCGTTCATGGGAGTCCGGATTTCATGGCTCATGTTGGAAAGAAATGCGGATTTCAACCGGTCGCTTTCCTCCGCCTTTTGTTTAGCGTTTTTAAGCTCCTCGTTAATTTTCTGAATACGTTCAATACTCTCGATCAGCGCTGCATTTTGTGCCAGGTAGGCTTCATTGAGGGCCTGGTTTTCATCCATCTGGGCTTTCAGTTCCAGTTCACTTTTCTTTTGCCTGCTGATGTCAATATGGGTGCCAATCATGCGTGCCGGGTTATTATTCGGATCCCTTTCAACCAGCATTCCCCGGTCAAGCACCCATACCCAGTGTCCCTGCTTATGTTTCATCCGGGTTTCACATTCATAGGAATCGATTTTTCCCTGGAAATACTGGGCTAGAATGTCTTCAGACTTTATCAGATCCTCCGGATGGGTGAACCTTTCCCATGATTTAAAGGTAAGAGGTTCAATTTCACTCAATTCATAACCGATCATACGTGCCCATTCCTCATTGCAGATGAGCTTTCCGGTTCGGAGGTCCCAGTCCCAAAGCCCGGCTCGTGTACCCAGTATGGCCAGGTTTAAGCGTTCTTCGCTTTCTCTCAGTTTTTCCCTTTGCAGGTATTTTTCCGTTTCATCGCTAAATACGAGTACTACTCCTGTGATTTCGTTATCCGTATTGAAAATAGGGGAGGCGCTAAAGGATATGTAATATTCTTTTTTATTCCGGGCTATAAGGACGGGTTGACTCGACTGGCTCACCATTTTACCTGTTTCCAGTACTAAATATACCGGATCTTTCAGCTTAATTTTGGTTGCCGCATTTATAAGCCGGAATACTTCTTCCAGTTTCTGCCTGTTTGCTTCTTTAAATTCCCAACCTGTGAGCTGTTCAGCCACCGGATTCATCCGTGTTATTTTGCCACGTGTATCCGTTGCAATAACGCCATCGCCGATAGAATTCAGCGTGATCCTCAGGTTTTCCTCGTTGTCCCTGATTTCCTGGTTAATGCCTTTTTGAATAAAGGAATAAAAGACAAACGCCCACATCATTGGAATAAGGGCGCCGATCATATTCTCAAAGGATTCCATTTTGTCAGTCAGCCCAAGCCATTTGATCATCATAAAAACTTCATAGCACACCGTTACGAAAACCAGTACGGGAACAAGTATCCGGATATCACGGGGGAGCGATTGTCGGGGTGCGATCGCAAGCCAGAATATGGCCAATAGCCCGGCCAGAATAGAAATAAGGTCAAAAAGGACGATGATGTTCATCAGGAGGCCTCCTCGCTTTTTGGATGGGCTACCTTAAAGCACCATATGGCCATAATAATCGCACTGACGGAATAAGAAATGTGTTCGAGCAAATTAAAAAACGGAAGAAAAATAAAACCCTCAATTACGGTAAAAAACCATCCGGCCATCAGGAAATAGAAAGCGGATAATAGCAATTTCCATGCAAATATTCTCCTTATTTTATATTTATTGAGCATAACAAACCAAAAGACACCCAGACCCAGGATGAGCATAACTACCTCGTTTGTATATATCATAAGGTAAGAGGTTACATGAAATTAAAACAGATCAACCAGTTCCACATTTTTGTTGACCTATGAATAAAAGGTTTGAACACAATCATATGTACGCTTAATCTTTATATTGGTTCCGAATATTTCACCTGAAATAGTCGTCATGAAATTTCGGATAACCCGTGCAAGTTAAATAATTACCGCGTGATTTTCTTCCTGATTATCTTAAATTTGTTGGTTTCCAACTTGTCTTTTTAATCATGACCTCAATGCCCTTTTTAAAGGAGATTGCTTCTGCTTTGCTCATGCCTGGCGAATATAACCTGTCAGAAACCTGCGTTGTATTTCCAAATAAAAGGGCAAGACTCTACCTGAGTAAATATATCGGAGAACTTGCGGATAGACCCGTTTGGGCTCCCCGTTATACAACCATTAATGAACTCATGGAAAGTCTTTCGGGGTATATATATACCGACAAACTGACCCTCCTTTTCGAATTATTTGAAATTTACAGAAAAGTCACAAAATCAGCGGAGAATTTTGAAAACTTCTATACCTATGCGGATCCCCTCCTTGCGGATTTTGATGAAATAGATAAGTACCTCACCGATGCCCGGGACCTGTTCAGTAACCTGGCGGGTCTAAAAACCCTGGAAGGCAAATTCAGTTATTTATCGGAGGAACAGGTTGCCGCTATACGTCAGTTCTGGAATACATTTGATCCGGACCATTCCTCGGAGGGGCAAAAGACCTTTATTTCGCTTTGGAATGTGCTGCCTGATATGTATGATCAACTCAGGGAACGATTGTCAGTTAATGGATTAGCCTATGAAGGAATGGCATACCGCAAGGTGGCGGAAGATATCAGGGACCATAAAGAAATAAACGGACTGGATGCCGGAAAATACCTGTTCGTTGGTTTTAATGCCCTTAATAAGTGCGAAGAAAGCCTTTTCAGGCACCTTAAAAACAAGTATAAGGCGGAATTCTATTGGGATTATGACACGTGGTACACTCACAACGAGATCCATGAAGCAGGTTCATTCATACGCAGGAACATGCGCGATTTTCCTCAGGCCAGACCTGTCAGCCACGATAATCTTGCATCCGGTAAAAAGAACATCTATTTTCTGCCGGTTCCTTCAAATACAGGACAGGCAGGGGCGTTACCCTATGTTTTTGAAAAGCTGGATATCGGGAAAACTTCACCATCCCACACCGCACTTGTACTGGCAGATGAAAACCTGCTGATACCGGTGCTGTATGCCATTCCTGAGACAATCACCAACCTGAACATTACAATGGGATACCCTATTATGGGATCAGTTGTATTCAGCCTGGTGGATTCATTGTATGAACTTGAAAAAAACAAAAAATCCGGTTCAGAAGGCTTTTCAGCCTATTATTACAGGGATGTGTTGTCGATCCTTGGCAACCCGTTATTAAAATCAATTTATGGTGATCAGGTTCAACAGGTAAGGCAATTGATCATCAAGAGAAACCTGGTTTACCTTTCGGGAAAAGAAATCCTGGAAGATAAAGGCGAAGATATTCTCTTTTATTCCGGGACAATTAAAAACAACGCATGTCATTACCTGGCTGCTGTTTTTGAGTTTCTAATCCGTAACCTGGCGGCAACTGAAAATAAGAAAGGAACTGATCCGGTGCAGATGGAAATTCTTTACCAGGTATATTCATATCTTATCCGGCTTAAAGATATACTTGCAAGTTATACGTTTGAACCCGGTTATGAGACGCTTTTCAGGCTTATCCGGCGAATGCTAAAATCCCTGCATATTCCTTTCAACGGAGAACCGCTCGCCGGTTTGCAGTTGCTCGGCATTTTGGAAACCCGTACACTTGATTTCGATAATGTGATCATCCTGTCGATGAATGAAGGTGTATTGCCACGTTCCTCGGCAATCCCTTCTTTTATTCCGCAAAATCTTCGCTTGGGATTCGGTATGCCTACCCCGGATCACCAGGATTCGATTTATGCCTACTATTTCTACCGTCTGATTCAACGGGCTTCCAATGTTGTACTTGCATATGACAGCAGTACAGGCGGATTGCGAACAGGGGAACGCAGCCGGTTTATGCACCAGCTTTTTTATGAACTGCCGGGCGCGGTTCAGGAGATAAATCCCGCTTATCCGGTAACACTATTACGCCCCGCCCCCATAATTGTAGAAAAAAAAGGCGAGGTAGCCACTGCCTTGATGTTGTTTTCAGAAAAAGGAAGTAAAATTCTTTCTCCCTCTGCGCTGAATGAGTTTTTGAACTGCCCGCTGCGGTTCTATTTTCATCATATTGCCGGTTTGCCTCAGCCCGAAGAGGTGACAGAAGATATCGATGCCCGCATTTTCGGCAATTTGCTTCATAAGGCAATGCATATTCTCTATGGCAGTTTCGGGTCATCCCTTATCGTGAAAGACCAGCTGGAGGATATCCTGAAAAAGGATAACGTGATCAATGATTCACTCGACAGGGCATTTCAAGAAGTACTTTTTGGCGACGGGGACGGAAGTTCTTCCAGGAAAATCGAAGGATATAATCTCATTATCAGGCAAATCATCCGGGCATATATTAGTAATATTGTAAATACGGATGCCGCTTCAGGCGCTTTCAGCCTTGCGGATCTCGAAAAGCACGTGGAAACGACGGTTCCCGTTCTTACGGATCAGAATACGTTGTCTGTAAATGTTGGAGGTACAATTGACCGGGTGGATCTTTATGAGGGCCGTTTCCGGATAGTTGACTACAAGACCGGTATGGTTAAAAATTCGTTCGGTACAGTATCAGCACTTTTTGATAGTAAGGATAAATTGCGTAATGACGCTGTATTCCAGATTCTTATGTATTCTATGATTTACCAGAAACTGCATCCGGATGCCATCATAGTGCCTGCGCTCTGTTTTGTCAGGGCCAGTCATTCGGAAAATTTCTCCTATAATATTCAATATGGTGATAAAAAGAAAAAACTGGAAGATTACAGGGAAGTTAAAACGGAGTTTGAAGAACTGATCCACCTTCACCTCGCCCGCTTGTTTAACCTGGATGAACCCTTTGCCCATACTGAAAACATGAAGGTCTGCGAGAATTGTCCTTATGCGGTCATCTGTAGAAAAGAAGGACGATGAATGCCTTGCTGCGGAAGAATGGCCACGAAGTGGCCTAATCTAAATAACCGTGGGTGCAACCCACGGAAAAGCGAAAATCAGCGAGAAATTCTCACAACAGATCAGGCCGCAATTTTTTAGTACGTTCCAGTGATTGCTGATGTCTCCACTCATCAATTTTTTCCTGGTGGCCCGAGAGAAGGATTTCGGGAATAGTCCATCCTTTGTAACTGGCCGGACGGGTATAGACGGGCGGGGCTAATAGTCCATCCTGGAATGAGTCGGTAAGTGCAGATGTTTCATCCGACATTCCTCCGGGAAGCACACGTACAATGCAGTCCGTTATTACTGCCGCTGCAAGTTCACCCCCCGACAGAACATAATCTCCGATCGATATTTCCCGGGTAACCAGGTTGTCCCTTACCCGTTGATCGATTCCTTTGTAATGACCGCAAAGAATAATAATATTTTCTTTTGTAGCCAGGTAGTTGGCTGTTTGCTGATTGAAAAGCTCGCCATCGGGAGTCAGAAAAATTATTTCATCGTAATCACGTTCGCTTTTCAGCTTGCTAATTAAAAGGTCAATAGGTTCGATGCTCATCACCATTCCTGCCCCTCCGCCGAAAGCATAATCATCAACCTGTTTCTGCTTATTCTGTGAATAATCGCGAATGTTATGGAGGCAGATATCTACAATCCCTTTTTCTTTTGCCCTTTTAATGATCGAGTGCCCAAGTGGGCTCTCGATCAGTTCGGGCAAAATGGTGAGAATATCAATGTGCATTGTACGTTCTTTAGAATCTTACACCCACAGTGGCGAGGAAACGAAATTCATTCTGCTTAAGACTGGCAATATTCGTTGACGGATTATTGTCAAGGTTAACAGTATATAAGTGATAATCTTCGGTATGGGCCAGCCAGGAAAATCCAAAGTCGAAAAAGAAACTCCGGTTCCTGTAGCCAAGGCCACTGCTTAACTCGGTATATGCTTTAGGGGCATTGAAATCATAGGGATAGATGGATCCCAGGGAATATGTTTTAAGTGCACTTGGATAATAGCCGCCACCGAGGCGAAAAGCAAAGTTGTTGAATCGTACCTCACCTCCGGCCTTCAGATTAACCACCGATTTGTAAATGGTATTAATATCGCTGTTGGGAAGGCTGAAATCAGATTCGTGGTCAGATTGCTTTAATTCAAGGTTGTTATAATTCACATATTCCATATCGGCGGAAATGATGCCCACAGTTCCGATTTGCACGCTCAGGCCTGCCTGTGCTTTCAGCGGAGTATGCAGTTTGTATTCATACACACCGCCGGGTATTGTATTCCCATCGATATCGGTTGGTACAGAAGGGTACCTGTCACCGTTTTTAAACTGGGATGTCAGTGTATTATAATAGCTTTCCTGTATTTTATAACTGGTCGGGAACTGAATGCTTCCCCCAACCCGCATAATTTTAAATAACCGCACAATCATTCCCAGGTTTCCGGTATAGGCAACACCGTCAATATTTACGTCTTCGGTAAAGGAAAGCGAGGAAAAATCATGAGCCGGATTATTGTCGGTCTCCGAAAGAACAGTGGTTCTGTCATACTGAAGCTGGTGAATTCCGAAACCACCGCCAACATATACTATGTTGCTGAAGTTCAGACCAAGGGCGATAGACCACTTTCCGATGCCACCCTTTGTTTCGATAATCTTTTTCTGATCAATTGGCAAAAACACAGGAGTATTGTAGCTTGAAGGCGATCCCGTGGCAGTATCAATAACATAGGAATCGAAAGCAAGGCGTTCATAAAATGGATCCAGATTTTCGGGATACTGGCCTTCAGCATTGCCCATAAAATAGTCGGCTATTGAACTGGAGGGATTGATTCCTTTAATATAAGCCTGGCTGTTAAAATTGCTTTGCCTTACATAAACCAATCCCAGGGATGCACTTACGAGTCCCTTATCTTTGTTTGTATTAAAATTACCTACATAACCAAAGCTTCCCAGGTTAAAATGAGTCCGTGAATCATCATTGGTTTTGCCAAGATAACTGGCAGAAGTGTTGGTTAAGCTGATGGCCGGGGTAAACATCAATTCGGATTTTCTGTAAACGCCCAGACCGGCAGGATTATATAAAGCAGCAGAAACATCTCCCCCAAGGGATGTAAATGCACCGCCCATGCCGAGGCTGCGGGCAGAGATGGCGGGAAAATTCTGTGAATATTTCAACGCATCGGAAACATATTGACCTTGTGCTGTGGTGTAAAAAACAACTATGCTTAGCAGGAAGACTATCTTTTTCATAGTTCAATTATTAATAGGTTTTGGAATTACGAATGGCATTCACTTTTCTGCGAGTGGAAAAGTCTGCAAAAAATGTTTCGTTGAGAAATATTGAAATTTGGGAATATTACCCCGGTTTTACCCGGGGTAATAATTTTTTATTACCTTCTTGACCCGCTTGAACTTCCGCCTGAAGACCTGGAGCTGCCACCTGAGTATGATGAGCCACCCGAAGATCTGCTTCCGCCCGAATAGGAGGATGATCCGCTTGACCTGCTTGCCCCTGAAGAGGAACTGCTGCTGGGTCTGCTGTAGGATGAAGATCCTGACGAACTTGGCCTGCTATAAGTCGATCCGGAATTGCTTGGCCTGCTGTAGGTCGAGCCGGAACTGCTTGGCCTGCTGTAGGTCGATGATCCCGACGATCTTGTTGAGCTGCCTGAAGTACCTGAATAGGTGGGCCTGCTTTGCGATGTGGTTGTGCTTGGCCTTGTATAAACCGGCCTGTCCTGTGTGCTTGTGCTTCTTACCGTATTAGAACCATTTTGAATAGTTCTTGTTCCGGAGGAAGATGAACGCGTATTCGTATTGCTTCCCGTTGAGGTGCCGTAAGGACGACGCACCGTAGAACTGCCGGTACTCATTGTGCGGGTGGATTTTGTAACGTTTCCCGAGGAATTCCTTGATACGCCGTTGGCATCACTGTAACTTCTGCGTGCATACGATGATGTACCTGCAGCTGTCCGGCTTGCGCCTGTGGTACCCATGCGGCGGGTGTCTGAAGCCACCGCGGTACGGGAGGATGACGAGGCAATCCTGTTCGCTTCGATAGAACGGCGGGGTCCGTAATATACCGGTCTGTGATCGGGATAATACATATCGCCACCACCATAACAGCAACCGTATCCGTAACCGTAATAGGGATAGCCATAACATAACCATAACCGTAATAGGGATAGCCATATCCATATCCATATCCATAATAAGGATTGCCATATCCATAATAAGGATTGCCATAACCGTAGTACGGGTAACCATAACCATAGGACATGCCGAAACCGAATCCTATTGACATCGAGAAACCGCCACCATAGAAATACGGATCACTGTACCAGGGATCAAAATATCCGGCGGAATAAAAAGGATCATAAAATCTTCTGATTTGGCTTGCGTAATAGTAATCGTTGGGATTACTGTAATAATTATTGGTTACATAAGTGCTGCCATCTTTTTCGGCATATTCGCTGCCTGCATAATTCGGATCTTCTGCATACTCCAGCGAATCTTCATCAAGCTGCGGCTGAATCTGTTTCGATTTTGTGTTTTGTTTGCTCAGGCTATTGATGTATTTTTCATAATCTGACAAACCCTGGTTGTGGGGTGTAACTGTGGACGAAGGGACAACCTCTGTCTTATCTGAAGACTCAACCGTTTTCTTATCTGATGGAATATAATATAGATCATCATATTCGCTGGAAGATTTCTGGCCCATGACGCTTGAGCATGCGCCAATTCCGAGTACCAGAACAAAAAATGACTTATATAAATTTTTCATGACCTGCCTCCGCTTATTTTGTGAATATATAATTTTATTTCTTTATTTTGCAGCCAATATCAAGCGTAAATTTAAATACAAATACCATACCAAAGTGCGATTATGGCTAAAGATTTAGTAAGCAGACAGGAGAACTACTCCCAATGGTATAATGATCTGGTCATTAAGGCCGGGTTAGCCGAAAGTTCAGCCGTACGCGGATGTATGGTAATTAAGCCGTATGGGTATGCCATCTGGGAAAAGATGCATGCGGTCCTCGACAAGATGTTCAAAGACACCGGTCATGAAAATGCCTATTTCCCTTTGTTTATACCAAAGTCCTTCTTTAGCCGGGAAGCGGAGCACGTTGAAGGTTTTGCCAAAGAATGCGCGGTTGTCACACATTACCGGCTGAAAAATGATGAGAACGGGAAAGGCCTTGTGGTTGATGAAACGGCCAAACTCGAAGAAGAACTCATCGTGCGCCCTACATCGGAAACCATTATCTGGAATACTTATAAAGGCTGGATACAATCGTATCGCGATCTGCCGATCCTTATCAACCAGTGGGCCAATGTGGTGCGCTGGGAAATGAGGACCCGCCTGTTTCTCAGGACCACCGAATTCCTGTGGCAGGAAGGACATACCGCTCATGCCACAAGTGATGAAGCGCTGGAAGAAACGTTGCGCATGCTTAATGTATACGCCGATTTTGCTGAAAACTACATGGCTGTTCCGGTAATCAAAGGTGTGAAAACTGAAAGCGAGAAATTTGCGGGAGCTGTCAACACCTATACTATTGAAACACTTATGCAGGATGGCAAGGCATTGCAGGGGGGCACCTCTCATTTCCTGGGTCAGAATTTTGCCAAAGCATTCGATGTGAAATTCCTGAATAAAGAGCAGAAACTGGATTATGTGTGGGCAACCTCCTGGGGTGTGACGACACGGCTGATCGGGGCACTGATCATGGCCCATTCCGACGATAACGGACTGATCCTTCCCCCCAAACTGGCCCCTATACATGTTGTCATAATTCCGATCCACAAAAACGCAGAAGAACTGGACCTGATCAACGAAAAGGCTGGACAGATAAAAGAATTGCTGTTATCAAAAGGATTATCCGTTAAATATGATAACCGCGATACCCATAAGCCGGGCTGGAAATTTGCCGAATATGAACTTAAAGGGATTCCGGTTCGCCTGGCTATCGGGCCGAGGGATCTGCAGAACAATTCCGTGGAACTGGTCCGCCGGGATACACTTGAAAAAAAGGTTGTACCCATGGAAGGCCTGGATTCTTATATAACCGGACTTCTCGACGAGATACAAATTAACATATACCAGAAAGCTTTTCAATTCAGGCAACAAAATACAACTCCTGTCAATACCTGGGAAGAATTCAAGGAAGTCATCACCTCAAAAGGCGGATTTGTAAGCGCCCATTGGGACGGCACCCCTGAAACAGAGGAGAAGATCAAGGATGAAACAAAGGCCACAATCCGTTGCATTCCACTTGACAATGATTTGGAAGAAGGAAAGTGCATTTACAGCGGAAAGCCTTCCAGGCAGCGGGTTCTGTTCGCAGTAGCTTATTAGTGACGGGTGACAAGTGACGAGCTTGAAATGTCTTCGGAGTTCGGTGTTGGGTGTTCCTTGTTCGATATCATTTGCGTCAAATAACACCGAACGCTCAACTCCGAAGGCGTTGACAAATCGTAAATGTCCTTTCTACCGATAAATTATCCCCTATGGGATTCTTGCTTGTCACTCGTCACTCGTCACTTCTTAAAAATTATCGTACCAGCTCTTCGATTTGTTATACTTCACGTCGCGCAGAATGCTTGATTTTGCATTGATCGTAAATGAATAGCTGCGGCGATCGCCAAAGGGCACCACATTGAATTGCATCTGCCAGCAATGGAGATCGCGATGAATGTTGATGCTTGTGAACGTCACTTTTTTGCTTACGAAATCATAACCTGTACTTCCCCCGATCTTCCATTTCGGCGTAATGCTTATATCACCATTAAGCCGGATGGTGTGGGTATAGACTGTATTATAACCCTGTTTGGTAAATCGCCACCCGTAATCCACGTTCAGGCTCCAGGGAATATCGAAATCCACATAGGCACCTGAAGAATAGGCTGTGGATTCATTCAGCAGATCGAGGGTGGGATTGGTTTCATCCATGTACGGATCGGGTTCCCGACCGGGCGATACCTCGCTTTTTTTACCTGCTGTGGGCGACTTCAGGCTAAAACCCAAATCGATAAAAGCGGAAGTGGTTCTAAAAAGTTTATGATCTTCGTTGATCAGGTAACGGTCAATTCTGCGACCGGCCGAATCAAGGGCATACGGATCAAAGGTGGCACCAAACCTCATGTCGAGCTGCTTATTGAATAATTTGGTTGCCCCGGTAAAGTTGACGGGTGTCCAATGATAACTACTTGCAAAGGGATTATAGGAAGTACTGAAATTGAAGTTATCGAGCAGGCTTACCTTTTTCTCCTCCACAGTTGAATCGGTTTTGGCCCTCACCTTCATTTCGAGTGTATTGTTCAGGCTGAGAGACAGGGATCCGCTCCGCCCATTGGCAGTAGGTGTTCCATATATGTTGTTTTCATAAATGGAGTATTCTTCCGTGAGGGCCGGCTTTGTGATAGAATGAGGATAGGTAATTTTCCGATAGTAGTCGGGCATGATGGAAGACATATCCGGCATAAAGCTGAAGGACGCACTGGGTGTCATCACATGCCGGACTGCAATTATGTGTGAATTTGGTTTTTTCGAGACGTACATACCGTAAATTTTCGGACTTGCCCCAATACTAAGGGCTGTTGTCAGGGACTGTGCATAAGTTATCTTACGGATGGTATCAACATCCGATACGCGGGAACCGTTTACAAATATGGTTGAATCCGGGGTGTTTCTCCTCACTGTATAATTTGAATAGAGGACTCCGTTGTATGCCAGGGTGGGCGTTATATTGATAATTTTAAACAGCTTGATACCCTGCATGCTGATCGGTATGGAATGATAAAAACCGTTCTTCATGTTTTTCAGGGTCTGCTTTGTAAAAATGGTAGAATCAGGTGCAGTAATCTTGTTTTCGAGTTTGGATGAATAGCTGACCTGTACCTTATCAAGCCATTTTTTTCCATCGCTGTTCTTGGCCCTGAACGGATATATACGGTTCATATTAAAAACCATGTTGGGCAACCCCAGGTTGATAATATGGGTTTTACTGTTTTGCGATTCCTGCAGGTTTGCAGTGAGGTTGAACTGGTCACCCCATTTCCTCGAATAGGATATCCGCGAAGTTTTTGTGTTTGTCAGCACTTCATTCACATTATTGCTTTGCCGCTTGTCATAAGCAGTGGTGGATAGATTCACGCTGGCGGAAAAAGTCTGGTTGGGATTAGACTTTTGATCCTGCTGGTGGCTCCATTCAATTTTAAAATCGGTGGAAGGCGTAAACGTCGGGTCGTCTATAACCCTGTTCTTCATATAATCCACATTAAAGCGACCGCTGTATTTATACCTCTTTCTGTAAACGGAGGATCCTTTCAACCCCCAGCTTCCCCGTGAGTAAATGGTTCCAAGAATCGTAAGGTCTACATGCTCGCCAAGCACAAAGTACCAACCCCCGTCGCGCAGATAAAAGCCGCGGGTCTGTTCTTCACCGTATACCGGAATTATCAATCCCGACGATCTTGTGGTTGTATTGGGAAAAAAACCGAAAGGAAGGGCCAGGGGCAGGGGTATATCTTCCAAAACCATGTAAGCCGGCCCGCTCACAATTTTTTTATCGGGGATGACGATGGCTTTTGTCAGGTGAATGTAGAAATGCGGATGAGGCAAATCACACGTTGTATATTTTCCCCGGGCTACGTGGATCTCCCCGTCTGAAAGCCTTTTTGTACGCTCACTGTGCAGGTAACCATCGCCCTGTTTAGTGACAATATATTTTATGATGCCCTTATGGGAATCAAAATTATATTTCATCGTATCGGAATCGAATTCCTCACTTCCCTGAGAAAACACAGGCTTGCCTGCCAGGGCGCCGGAAGAATCCGGAACGCCATTGGCCGAGACCGTATGGTCGATCATATTGAATTCAACATAATCCGCCTTCAACCCGATATCCTGGTAATTGACAACGGCCTTTTTAAACAAAAATATTTTCTTTCCGCTGATGGATATGATCATTGAATCATCCGAAGCATATTTTACTTCCGCCTCGAGTTCTGAACTTTTTTTTCCGGGATTGGAACTGACCAAGGTATCAATTACTATACTGTCATTCAGTGATATGATTGTGTCATTGGTGACAGGTACCGGTGTTTTGTTCGTATCCGGAATTTCCTGTGAAACGGAAGGAATAAGGAAAAAGGTTAAGAATAAGCCGGGCAGCAGCAGGCGTCGGATTATATGTGTTGATAAATGATAAATAATATGTTGGGTATTTAATGAAAACATATAAACTTTGATTCCCGGAATTGCTGCCTATTGAAATCAAAACAGAAATGCTATTTTTGCAAATCTTATAATTGGTTACAGGCTGCAAAGCTAATAAAATAACGTGTTGAAATGAATAAAAAATATATGGGCCTGAGTTTTCCGGTTATAATAGTAACACTGGCCATTTATTCATTTTTATCCTTTTCTCTGGCGGCCCAGGATAATGAAGCCGGTTACAAGTTGAAAACGGTAGTTATTGATGCCGGACACGGGGGTAAGGATCCCGGCTCCCCCGGCAAACATACCTATGAAAAGGATGTTGTGCTGGCAATTGCCCTCAAGCTTGGCAAATTGATTGAATCGGAGCTGCCGGGAGTGAAGGTAATTTATACCCGTAAAACCGACGAATTCATTCCTCTGCATCAACGGGCCGATATCGCGAATGAAAACAAGGCTGATCTTTTTATTTCCATCCATGCCAATGGAAATCCGAATACAATGGTGACGGGAACGGAAACGCTTGTATTGGGATTACACAGGGCCGGCGAGAATTTCGAGGTTGCCAAGAAGGAAAACTCGGTAATTTTACTGGAGGCGGATTATCATACAAGGTATGAGGGCTTTGATCCCAATTCCCCCGAATCGTATATTATTTTTTCCCTGATGCAGAATCTGTATTTTGAACAAAGCATCAACATGGCAGCGCTGGTTGAGGACCAGTTCAGGGAAAGGGCACAGCGAAAGGACAGGGGAGTGAAACAACAGGGATTGCTTGTGCTTGCACAGACTTCCATGCCGGGAATATTGATTGAGACGGGTTTTATCACCAATCCGGAAGAAGAAAAATACCTCATGTCGGAAGAGGGACAGGATGTGATTTCTTCTGCTATTTTCAGGGCGTTCAGGGATTATAAGAAAATCATAGAATCAAAATCTTCTTTTGCCCTCGCCTCACGAAATAATAAACCTTCCGATCCTGTTGGAGCCGTATTTCTGAAAGATTCAAATGCAGCTGATAGCTTTCCCGTAGAAAAGGCAACTCCCCCCGATTCCAAGCCGTTGGCAAAAATCGAGTTCAAAGTTCAGATCGTTGCATCGTCGAAACCCGTTCCACTCAATTCCCATGCATTCAAAGGGTTGAATGGGATAACAGAATATCATGTTGGGGATATATATAAATATGCAGTGGGCAGCAGTTCAACTTTTCCTGAAATCATCAGTTATAGTAAACAGGTGAAGGAACGATTTCCGGATGCTTTTATAATTGCGGTAAAAAATTTGGATATAATTCCATTGGATGAGGCATTGCAGGAAGCACAGCAAAAAAACACTAATTAAAGGAACATGAAAATTTCACGCGAGTTTAAAATCGGTCTGGTAGCTCTTGTTGCCATAATTCTTGCCATTTGGGGTATTAATTTCCTGAAAGGCATAAACATCCTGACCCCGACTGAAAAGTACTATGCGGTATATGGAAACGTGAAGGGACTGCTTGAATCGGCAGTCGTTAACCTGAATGGATACAAAGTAGGCAATGTGAGCAAGATTGAATTTGAAGAAAACAACCTGGGAAAAATAGTCGTAGAAATTTCGCTGGGCAAGAAAATCAAACTGCCGCGCAATACGAAAATCGTTCTCAGGAGCGGGAGCCTTATTTCCGGATCCAAGGATGTAGAGCTCATGCTGGGTGACGGTCCGGGCTACTATGAGCCGGGCGATACACTCCCTTCTTCCATACAGGTTGAACTGGCTGATTATATCGATCCTATCCGATCCCAGGTTGAATCACTGATAAAGTCAGTGGATACGGTAATGGTGGCGCTAAGCAAATTAATGGATAACAATACACGGAAAAATCTACAGGGTACTATCGCCAATCTCAACAATGCAACTCAATCGCTCAGGCTTTCTCTTCAGCCGAATGGTTCCCTTTCAAATTCATTCAGTAATCTGGCTTCAGTTACTGACAACCTGAAAAAGAACAACGAGGAAATATCGACCGTGCTGCATAATTTTGCAGCGGTTTCAGACTCCCTCAAACAGTCAGACCTGAAAAAGCTGATCAACCATGCGGATGAAACATTCGCCAAAACTTCCGAGCTTTTCGGAAAAATCAACGAGGGTGAAGGCACAGCGGGCAAGCTTGTGGTTAACGATTCGCTTTACAACAACCTGAACAGCGCGGTGGCCAGCCTTGATTCGCTTCTCATTGATCTGAAAGATCATCCGGGCCGGTATGTGCGGGTCTCGGTTTTTGGCAAAAAGGAGAAGTACTAAGTGAAGTTCTGCGGTTCTGCGGTTCTAAAGGCGGTTCTGAGTCGTGCAGTCGTTCAGTCTTGCAGTCATGCAGTCTTGCAGTCAGCTGCGCCAGCGTCACTCGTCACTCGTCACTCGTCACTTTCTTCATCACTTTTAGTTTTTATCTTTTAGTTTTTCACTGCCTTCGTCACTCGTCTCCGTTCACTCGTCACTATTTAAGTTATTAACAATTCAAAAAAGCAACAAAATCCAATTTCGGAATGTTTCTTATTCATCCTTTGGAGATCCGATCGGAATCTTAACTTCAATTGCGAATGAATAATCTTCTAAGAGCCAAAAGTATAATAGTTTAAATAAGTTAAAACATTGATAATCAATATATTAATTTATTTACAAAAAAGTGTTTTTTTTAATAGACTGACACCAAAATTGATAAGGACTTTTAGAGAAAAACAAGCGAAAAATGATTTTTTTTTTATCTTTTTTTTCACAATCTTGCTGAAAGAAATAACAATGCCCTGAAAATTACCTATTGACCTTAAATTTAACCCAATACCAGTATGCACAAAGAAGTTTGGAACAATTGCCTTAAAATCATTAAAGACAATGTTCCTTCTATAAGTTTCCGGACATGGTTTGAACCGATCATCCCCCTAAGACTGGAAAACAAAGTGCTTACCATACAGGTGCCAAGCCCTTTCTTTTATGAATATCTTGAAGAAAAGTACATTGATATCATCAGTAAAACCTTACGAAAGGAATTGGGATATGATGCTAAACTGGAGTACAGCATTGTCATGGAAAATCCCGGGCAATCAAGTTCCAAAATGTATACGATTAAATTGCCTGCCAAAAACCAGATAGAAATAAGGAATAACCCGGTTAATGTCCCGATGAATATCGAGGAAAATGCAATTAAAAATCCTTTCATTATACCCGGTATAAAGAAAATGAATATTGATCCGCGCCTCAATGCGGAATATTCATTTGATAATTTTGTAGAAGGGGAATGTAACAGGCTTGGCCAGGTCTGCAGGGTTTGCTGTTTCAAACAACCCGGGGGGTACCGCATTCAATCCTCTTCTTGATATACGGGGATTCCGGTTTGGGTAAGACTCATCTTGCACAGGCAATCGGTATTGAAATCAAGGATAAATTTCAGGATAAGACCGTATTATATGTTCCTGCCAACCGATTTCAAACCCAGTTTGTGGAATCCATCCGGAACAATACCAAAAATGATTTCCTGCATTTTTACCAGATGATAGATGTTCTCATCATTGATGATGTGCATGAATTTGCCGGCAAAGAAAAAACTCAGGATATATTTTTTCACATATTCAATCACCTGCACCAATCGGGTAAACAGCTGATCCTTACCTGTGATAAGCCGCCTGTTGAACTCCAGGGTCTTGAACAACGGCTTCTTTCAAGGTTCAAATGGGGATTGTCTGCCGATCTGCAGATCCCCGATTATGAAACCCGGGTGGCTATCCTGAAGCAAAAAACGTACAAGGACGGCATTTCTTTGCCTGAAGAAGTAGTGGAATACATTGCGACTCATATTACAGAGAACGTTCGTGAACTTGAAGGAGCACTTATCTCATTGCTGGCCCAGAGTACGTTGAACAAAAAGGAGATTACACTGCACCTGGCAAAAGAGATGATCGACAAACTGATCAAAAATACAAAGCGCGAGGTTTCAATCGATTATATACAAAAAGTTGTCTGTAATTATTTTGATGTGCCGGTTGATTCACTCCAGTCAAAGACACGAAAAAGAGAAATTGTACAGGCAAGGCAGGTGGCTATGTATTTTTCAAAGAACCTTACCAAGTCGTCACTTGCCACAATTGGCTCCCAAATCGGAGGGAAGGATCATGCCACGGTACTGCATGCCTGCAAAACAGTCAATAACCTGGTGGAAACTGATAAGCAGTTTAAAACACAGATAGAAGAAATAGAAAAGAAACTTAAATTCTAATTCAGACAGGTTCAGCAATGAACCTGTTTTTTTTTGCCTGAGTGCCCCATGGATGATTCTTACAAAACATTGGAAAACGCTGCCGAAGGCACATTCCGCGAAAAGGGAAGCCGGTTTCTTGCCTTTGGTTACCCGGTGCATAATGAAAATGAGATAAAAACTCTTTTGGCTGCCCTGCGAAAAAAATACCATGATGCACGGCATCATTGTTATGCATACCGGTTAGGACCCGTTGGAGAGATCTACAGAATGAATGATGACGGAGAGCCTTCAGGAACTGCTGGAAAACCCATTACGGACAGTTGTTGTCCAACAACCTTACCCATGTTCTTGTGGTTGTGGTACGGTATTTCGGCGGCACCCTGCTGGGAACAGGCGGGCTTATACACGGCATACAGGACTGCTACTTCCGATATGCTTCAGAATGCCACAATAATTGTACGGATTGTTGAAGTGAAGATCAGGTTATCTTTTCCTTATGATATGCTGAACCCGGTGATGAAAATACTGAAAGAGGAGTCGCTAAGTCCGGTTGAAGCCGATTATAATTCAGTATGTACTCTTGTGTTAAAAGTGCGTGTATCTTCCCTGGAAAAAATTACCGGCCGTATAAAAATGATTTCCGGACTTCAATGTGAAACGCTTAAAATGGACGATTAATATCATTGCCCCGTATTTCAAAATGATCTAAATTGATTGACAAATTAAAACAAAATACTTCCCGGATGAAAAACAAGAGTTTAGTATCCATAACTGATTACAGCAAAGAAGATTATCTCAGGATAATTGCACTGGCGGAGGAATTTGAAAAAAAGCCAAACCAGTCTATCTTAAGCGACAAAGTGGTGGCAACGTTATTTTTTGAGCCTTCCACGCGTACCCGTTTAAGTTTTGAAAGTGCTGTTTTGAAGTTGGGAGGAAAGGTAATCGGCTTCAGCGATTCCAATTCATCCAGCGTAACAAAGGGCGAAACCTTATACGATACAATCAAGATAGTCAGTAACTATTGCGATCTGATCGTTATGCGCCATCCGCTGGAAGGGGCTGCCCGCTTTGCCAGTGAAATAACCGCCGTACCTGTTATCAACGCCGGGGACGGAGCCAATCAGCATCCCACCCAAACCCTTCTGGATCTTTACTCTATTGCTAAAACGCAGGGAAAACTTGACGACCTCACCCTGTTTATGGTTGGAGATCTGAAATATGGCCGTACGGTACATTCCCTCCTGATGGCCATGTCACAGTTCCAGGCTACATTTCATTTTGTTTCACCGGATGAGTTGAAAATGCCGGATGAATATAAATATTACCTCGACTGCCTTGGCTTGAAGTACACGGAGCAAAAGGAATTCGGTACCCACATTGATACAGCCGATATCATATATATGACCAGGGTTCAGAAAGAAAGATTTTCCGACCCGATTGAATATGAAAGAACTAAAAATGCTTACGTGCTAAAAAACCGGATGCTGGAAGGGACAAAAGAGAATATGCGCGTACTTCATCCGCTTCCCCGTGTAAATGAAATCGACCAGGATGTGGATATGAATCCCAAAGCCTATTATTTCACCCAGGCTCTGAATGGGGTGTACATCCGACAGGCAATTATTGCCTCCATATTGGGATTAAAATAAACAAGGAATTACAATGCATATGCAAGATAAAAAACTGGAAGTAAGTGCCATTGAGAATGGTACTGTCATTGATCACATCCCTGCCAATGCTCTTTTCAAAGTAATATCCATACTGAGTCTCGATAAAATGGACCGGCAGATCACATTTGGAACCAACCTGGACAGTAAAAAGCTGGGTAAAAAAGCCATAGTTAAACTTTCGGATACATTTTTCAAGGACAAGGACATTAACAAAATAGCACTTGTCGCACCCCAGGCAAAGCTGAACATCATCCGCAATTACAAGGTTGTGGAAAAGAAGGTGGTGGAAGTACCCGAGGATATTATCGGAATTGCCAAATGCATGAATCCAAAGTGCATTTCCAACAACGAGAAGATCACAACCCGATTCAGGGTGGTTTCACGGCAGGAACTGCGGCTAAAATGCCATTATTGTGAAAAGGTCACAGACCAGGAGCATATGGAGATCATTTAACCTTTCGGGTCAGCGGATGCGATCATACGATTTCACCAGCGCCTCATCCTGATTAATTCCCCGGAATGCCAGAAAGTTCATTATAATTCCGACAATCGGAAATACGGCGGCCAATCGATAGGCATGTGTCGAATAATCATAGGAATATCTTGCCATTGTATAATAATACAACATGGTCAATGCTATAAATATTAATAAAATAGCGCTTATAATGCACAATCTCGCCTGCACAATGCGGCGGCTGTAAAGAAATATATTAACAAAGTTCAACGAACCGGTGATAAGAATTAAAAGAAAGAGGGGGACTGTGTATTTTATATTTTCAGTTTGCGTGATTGTTGCATGTTTCTCAACGAACAGGCTGTAAAAAACAAGGGTATAACCGTCCTTTAAGCCTAATTGCGCATAAGGTCTGATCAGCGTCCAACTCATCATTACTGCGACAAGTAAAAGAAAAATCGATTGCTTACGTTGTATCATAAATGGATATATATAACATCAAATTTAATAAACTTTTTGAAAACAACATAGCCATTAAGTTGTTGGCTATGGAAGCGACAAACAGAGAATTGTTAACATCTTCCCTGTTAGGGTAAATTGAAATTGAATAATTTTGAGAAGCTTGTAAAATACGTATGGAAAAGAAAGAGATCATGGCCATGATTGCCTTGCTGGATGATACGGACCAGGAGGTCATTTCTGTAATAAAGGATAATCTGATGAAGAGAGGACAGGAAATTGTGCCTGACCTTGAGAAGGCGTGGGAAACCACTTTGGATGAAAAATTGCAAGCCAGGCTTGAAAATCTTATCCAGGATATACAATTCAATTCAGTGCGCGACGACCTTAAACGGTGGATACAGACCGGGGCGGAATACATCCTCGAAGGAGCCTTCTATATTGCCAGGTTTCAGTTTCCGGAAATCAGCATGGCAAAGATCAATGAGCAGATTGAGACCATAAGGAAAGATGTGTGGATTGAGATCAACAGCAGTCTTACCGCATTGGAAAAGGTAAAGATCCTGAATTATATCCTGTTTGACCTTCATAAACTCACCCGCAACAATACAGATTTTTATTCCCCCCAGAACTCGTATATAAACCAGGTGCTTGAATCGCGAAAAGGCAACCCGATATCCCTCTCCATTATTTACCTGGCAGTTTCCTGGAAACTTGGACTCCCCATTTATGGAGTAAACCTGCCGAAGAATTTCATCCTTGCCTACATGGATGAATACCGGAACGATGATATGGGGTATAATGAAGAGGACATACTCTTCTATATCAATCCCTATAATAAGGGGGCAGTCCTTGGGCGCAGGGAAATCGACTATTTCATTACCCAGCAGCAGATCAAACCGCAGCCTTCATTTTATATGCCCTGTTCAAACCGGGATATCATTATCCGGCTGATCAACAACCTTATCATGTCGTATGAAAAGCTCGGGTATATGCAAAAAATAACCCGGCTGAAAGAACTTCTCCGGGTTATGGAATCGTAATGAAGCGGCGGCGAAGTTACATACTTCGCCAGGCTGAATTTACTCGTTATCGCTCGTGAAAAAGTTGTAATTTCTCATGATATCAATTACTTAGCGTAACTTACTGCCCGTGTTTCACGGATAACGGTGATTTTTATCTGTCCGGGATACGTCATTTCATCCTGGATCCTCCTGGCTATCTCGTAGGAAAGGCTGTCTGCTTCCTTGTCCGAGACTTTTTCACTGCCAACAATTACACGCAGCTCCCTTCCTGCCTGTATGGCATAGGTTTTCATCACGCCGGGATAGGAGAGGGCCAGGGATTCAAGGTCTTTCAACCGCTTGATATACGACTCGACAACTTCCCTGCGGGCGCCCGGTCGAGCACCGGATATTGCATCACATACCTGTACAATGGGGGCAATCAGCGTGGTCATTTCAACCTCGTCATGATGCGAACCGATGGCATTGCAGATTTCAGGTTTCTCCTTGTATTTTTCGGCCAGTTTCATACCGAAAACTGCATGCGGCATTTCAGGCTCATCATCGGGTACCTTTCCAATATCATGCAGCAATCCGGCTCTTTTGGCAAGCTTTGCATTCAAGCCCAACTCACTGGCCATAATAGCGCAAAGGTTTGCCACTTCGCGTGAATGCTGCAGGAGGTTCTGTCCGTAGGATGAACGGAATTTCATTTTACCGACAAGCCGGATAAGTTCGGGGTGAAGGCCGTGAATCCCTAAATCAATTGTAGTACGTTTTCCAACTTCGACAATCTCATCCTCCACTTGTTTTCTTGTTTTTTCAACGATTTCCTCAATTCGGGCGGGATGAATTCTTCCGTCGGTAACCAGTTGATGAAGGGCAAGCCGTGCAATTTCGCGACGCACCGGGTCAAAGGCCGACAATATTATGGCTTCCGGCGTATCGTCAACAATGATCTCAACACCTGTGGCAGCTTCCAGCGCTCGGATATTGCGGCCTTCGCGTCCAATGATCCGGCCCTTGATCTCATCACTTTCAATGTTGAAAACTGTTACTGAATTTTCGATCGCAGTTTCCGAAGCCACCCGCTGTATGGTCTCCACAACCACTTTTTTTGCTTCCCGCGTAGCCGTCATTTTGGCTTCAGCCATGATCTCATTCACATAGGATATGGCTTGTGTTTTGGCCTCTTCACGCAAAGACTCTATTAACTGATTTTTTGCATCTTCTGCGGATAGGCCGGAAATGGCTTCAAGTTGTTCTACCTGCTGGCGGTGAATCCGGTCCATTTCTTCTGTCCGTTTATCCAGCAATCCCAATTGGGAATTCATATTCTCGCGCAATAACTCCAGCTCATTTTTAGCCCGCTGCTGTTCCTCGATTTTCTGCGAAAGAAGCATTTCTTTCTGGTTCAGCCTGTTTTCTGTGGAAATGATCTTGCTGTTCTTTTCATTGATATATTTCTCATGTTCGGTTTTCAGCTGCAGGAATCGTTCCTTAGCCTGAAACATTTTATCCCTTTTTTGTGCATCTCCTTCAGCCTCAGCCTCTTTTAATATGCTGAGCTTCTTCCTTTTAAGGGCAAAATTCCAGAGAAAATAGGAAAGGCCCCCGCCAACAATTAAAGCCAGACAGGCTGTGACGAGGACCTTTACCATTACAATAGTATCGGTTAGTATGGTCATTGAATCTGATATTTATTTGGTTATTAAAAAAAAACCCGCATAAGTTCCTTCATACGTTGATAAAACCCCAGTACATCATGGGTGGAGAAGCCAATATGTTTCGAACTTCCAATGTCCCTCCCGCAGAGCGGGGGAATCCCGGTAAACCGGTAATATGGCCTGTTCTTGACATGCTGAGCGGATCTCCAATTTAATTAGTGTTGAGTTTCACAGCATTTGAAGAAACTATGCGGGCTATGCTTACTATACAAAGAACTTTTATTACTCTCCTTTAAGGTATTCTTCCAATTCTTCATTTAAATCCTGCAATTTTTGCTCCAGCGGGGAAATGTCGGTTTTATCCTCCATTTCAATTATCCTTGTTACAAATTGCAGTGCAGCCATGGCTAAAAAATCCTGAACATCCTTATCTAAATAACGCTGCTTATACTGAAGCACCTTTTCATTGATTAAACGGGCTGCTTTTCTAATTTTTTCCTCATCCCTTCTTTCTATTTTCAGTGGATAATACCGGTCCGCTACATTGACTTTTATTGACAGCTTATCATCCATGATATCATTCATCCTCTATCGGTTTAAGAGAGCAATACATTTATCAATCTCCCGCACGATTCTGTTTACCTGTATTTTTGTTTCATGCACATCTTCACCAGGTACTGAAGACAACACTTTAGCTATTTTCAGGTTTTCGTGTTTCTTTTCCAGATCTGCGAGCTTGTTTTCCAGTATTATCACCTTTTTCTGCAATTCGGTGTTTTTTTTCTGAAATTCAGCAGCCTTTGATTTTTGGTTCTCATACATGGATATTACGGACATGATCCTTAGTCTCAGGCTGGAAAATATTTCATCGTACCTCGCATCCATTTTACACAAAGATAGATTCAATTTTTCAATTCAACGAAGCAAAATTACGAATTTGTTAATTAATCCCTTCTTTAAAATAAAGAATATGATTTAGCTTTACAAACCTTGTTAAATTTGAAACACAAGATATATTTAAAGATATGCAATTTATTTTACAATTATTGATTTTTGCCGGTGTATTTGACAATTACTCAGCATACAAACAGGATTCGATCAGGGATGCAACCAGGTCCGTTTACTTTAATGCCCCACTTGATATTCCATTGGTGTTGGCAGGCAATTACGGAGAAATACGAAGCGCCCATTTTCATGGTGGAATTGACATTAAAACGCAGCAGGTGGAGGGAAAGGCAGTACTTGCCGCCGATTCGGGGTATGTTTTCCGGATTGCCGTTCAGTCGGGCGGATACGGACATGCCATTTACCTCAGGCATCCCAGCGGGCTTGTTACCGTATATGGGCACCTGAAGCGGTTTGCCCCGCCGGTTGAAGCCTGGGTCAAAAGTCAGCAATACCGGAAAAAATCATTTGAAGTGAATCTCAGTCCCGGTGGTAAGCAATTCGTGTTCCGGAAAGGAGAGGTCATTGGATATTCAGGCAATACTGGTTCTTCAGGGGGGCCGCATTTGCATTTTGAGATCAGGGATAATTCGGCTTCCATTCCATTCAATGGATTGAAATATTCCTTTCCCATAAAAGATCTTGTAAAACCAAAAATAGACTGGCTATGTATTTATCCACTTGATGACAGCAGTTCTGTAAACGGACTTAACAAAAAACTGCTTTTGCCGGTATCCGTGCTGAAAAACAACTTGTACATAAAGGCCAATAGCCCCATTGTGAGCGGGAATATAGGTTTTGGTATTGTTACCTACGATTTGCTTAACAACGCTTTGAATAAATGTGAGCCTTATTCAATGAGTTTATACGAGGACAGCGTCCTTCATTTCCGGTGCGTGATCGACAGCATTCCTTTTTCACAGACCGGCTATGTAGCCAGCCATATTGACTACGATGAAAAGATCAGAAGCGGAAGGGTCATTCAAAAAATGTTTGTGGACCCGAACAATGACCTTCGTATTTACAAAAAAGCCATAAACCGGGGAATTATTCACTTTTCAGATTCCCTGGAACACAATATGATTATTTCTGTGGCAGATGCGTATGATAACCAGACAGATCTTATTTTCAGTGTGCTTTCATCTGCGGATAAGGGACCTGTGGCCTCACTTCCAAAAGATACGAATATTGTTTCCCGGTTTTACTATGACAGTGTGAATGTATATGAAACTCCCGAGGTCAGGGTTGTTGTACCCAAAGACGGGCTCTATGACAATATTAATTTTCATTTCTCAAAAACGGAAACAGACAGTGGTAAATATTCATCTGTTTTTAGCATAGGCGGGGAAGAAATTCCTCTTAAGAAAGCTTTTATACTGTCCATTAAGCCCAAAAATCTGCCGCCGAACCTTCGCAGCAAGGCAGGAATAACCGGCATCGGGATAAAAGGAAACCAGATCAGCCAGGGAGGAAGTTATAGGAATGGATTTGTGACAACCCGGGTAAAATCTTTCGGACGCTTTTTTATTTCCGTTGACACGCTTGCTCCGACTGTAAGGACTTCCGGTTTCAGGCAGGGCGCAAAATATACAGACGGACAGGTATTGTCATTCCGTATTCGGGATACAGGTACCGGAATTGCAAAATACAGCGGATATATTGACCAGCAATGGGCACTTTTTGAATATGACGGAAAGAATGACCACCTGTATTACCGAATTGATGGAACCAAAATTCAAAAGGGGAAAACACATACGCTTGAGATCATTGTTGCCGATGACCGTGAAAATTTTACCCGCTTTGAAAGTACGTTTTTTTATTAATCACTGGATCAGAATAGAATGAATGTAGAAAAATACAGCGTCGTTGGCATGATGTCGGGCACCAGCATGGATGGAATGGACCTGGTGTTATGCCGGTTCATCCGGGAAAAGAAAGGATGGCATTTCCGTATTGAAAAGGCAGTAACATATGACTATACACCAGAATGGACTCTCCGGCTGAATCAGGCATACAATCTTCCTGCCGGTTTATTCCTGAAGTTACATCATGAATACGGCAGACTTATAGGGGACTATGTTACACGATTTATCAAAAACAGTGGAATAACGGCAGATCTTGTTGCATCGCACGGGCATACAATCTTTCATCAGCCCGAAAATGGTTTTACCTTTCAGTTGGGGGATGGCGCTTCTATTCTGAGCCATTGTAATTTGACAACAGTATCGGATTTCAGAACATTGGATGTTGCGCTTGGCGGACAGGGAGCGCCCCTTGTACCCGTGGGAGATGAACTTCTTTTTTCCCAATATGCCTATTGCCTCAATCTGGGCGGTTTTGCCAATGTTTCCAACCGGCGTGACGGAAAACGGATTGCTTTTGATATATGCCCGGTAAATATAGTCCTGAATGAACTGGCCCGGAAAACCGGAAAAGAGTTTGACAAAGACGGTGTAACCGGACGAAGGGGTATTCCACATCAGCCTTTGATAAATGAACTGAACAGCCTTGAATTTTATGCGTTAAACGGACCAAAATCGCTGGGAAGGGAATGGGTGGAAAAAACAATCCTGCCTTTGCTCCATAAATACGAACTTTCCACGGAGAACATTCTGAGCAGCGTATATGAACACATTGCCATACAAATCGCATCATACCTTGAGAACTCGGGAACAGGCGAGGTACTGGTAACCGGGGGAGGAGCATTTAATAAATACCTTATTGAAAAAATACAGTCCAAAACCAAATGCAGTCTTATAATTCCGGATGATCAGATCATTAAGTTCAAAGAAGCCTTGATTTTTGCATTCCTTGGATTGCTGCGATTCCTGAACGAAACCAATTGCCTGTCTTCGGTTACCGGTGCTTGCCGGGATTCCTCTTCGGGAGTTATTCATTTATCCCCGCAATCGCTGTAAATAAAGAATCGGGTGAGAACCTTTCAGAACTCACCCGATCTTAACCCTAACTACAAAAAAACAAACTAATTATTAACTAAAACTACTAATTACGAAAATCAAACTTTCTTTCTATGTCTCACACTAAAATAACCTTTAGCTTAAATTACTCAGCAAATATAGGAACATTATTTGAATTTTATAGGGGGTCCCCTGTTAAAAAAACAAAAAATTTGTTAATTACTTACTTAAAACAGGGGGTGTATTTTAATTTCCTTAAAATTCAAAGAACGTTAAGATCTTTTTATTACCTGATTTTGATCAGCACTTCCTTTTAAATTTAAATGCTAATTTTATCAGCTAAATTCAATACTATGACAATTAAATATCTGGCCACACTTATTTCATTTTTATTTTTTGTAACAGAAAGTTTGTTTCCATGTACTAACTTTCTGATTACCAAAGGTGCAACCATTGATGGGTCGACCATGATTTCGTATTCTGCCGATTCACATGTTTTGTATGGCGAATTGTATTTTACGCCTGCTGCCGATTATCCGGCCGGAACCATGTTGGATGTGAAGGAATGGGATACCGGTAAATATCTTGGAAAGATAGCACAGGTCCGTCATACCTATTCAGTGGTAGGAAATATGAATGAACACCAGGTTGCCATTGGAGAAACTACTTTTGGGGGAAGGCTTGAATTAATGGATTCTACGGCTATCATGGATTATGGCAGCCTTATTTATATAACCCTGCAGCGTGCAAAAACCGCCCGGGAAGCTATTCATACCATTGATCAGTTGATGACTGATTACGGATATTACAGTGAAGGCGAATCCTTTTCAATCTCTGACCCAAATGAGGTGTGGATTATGGAAATTATGCCCAAAGGTGCGGGTAACAAGGGTGGCGTATGGGTGGCCAGGAAGGTGCCTGATGGTTATATATGCGGTCATGCCAACCAGTCAAGGATAACAACCTTTCCGCTTAATGATCCTGAAAATTGCCTGTATGCTAAAGATGTAATAGATGTGGCAAGGGCAAATGGATATTTTAAAGGAAAAGATGAGGATTTCAGCTTCTCTGATGCTTATGCGCCGCTTAATTTTGAAGGCATCCGCTTTTGCGATGCCCGTGTATGGTCAGGTTTTATGAAGGTCGCAGATGGCATGGATCAATACCTCGATTATATCAAAGGCGAAAACAACGAACACCGCTTCCCGCTGTGGGTTAAGGTAAATCATAAATTAAGCGTAGGCGATGTATTTGCGATCATGCGGGATTACTACCAGGGAACTGAATTGGACATGACAAAGGACTTCGGCGCGGGCCCGAATCAGAGCATTGTCCGGTGGAGACCCCTGACATGGGTAGTGGACAGTGTGACTTATTTTAATGAAAGAGCCATATCCACCCAGCAGACCGGGTTTTCTTTTATCGCCCAATCAAGATCATGGCTGCCGGATCCGATTGGCGGTATTGACTGGTTTGGCGTGGATGATACCTACAGCACAGTATACAGTCCGATGTATTGCGGAATTAGATCGGTTCCTCCATCATTTGCCGTGGGCAACGGTTCCATGATGGAATTTAATGAAGATGCTGCATTCTGGGTTTTCAACCAGGTGTCGAATTTCGCCTATACACGATATAACCTGATGATCCCCTTCATTCAGGACAAGCAGAAACAGCTTGAACAAAAGTATGTGCTTGAAACGAAGGATGTTGATAAGGAAGCAGCGGAACTTTATAAAAAGGATCCTGCGAAAGCGATTGATTTCCTGACCCAATATTCCGTAAAAAGCGGTGAACATACGGTTGCAGAATGGAAAAACCTGTATGGATTCCTGTTTGCCCGGTTTATGGACGGCAATGTGAAGACGAAGGTTGAAGGACAGCAGAATCCTAAGGTAGAACAACCCGGATACAGCGAAGAATGGTATCGCGCGGTTGTTAAGCAGAGCGGGGATAAATTCAGGGTGCCGGAGGAAAAGAAGTAAAGAGTAAGGAGAGATGAGAGATAAGATTGTCGGAAGCGCCGACGATAGGCGTAGTCTCCAGACTACGCCAAGCCCTGTCAGTGGAGTGAATGATGAAAAAATCTTTCGTTCAGTTCCATCTGCAATACCCGGATTTTATCCTGCAACCGTTTAATTTCATCCTGCAGTAACAAAGCAGCATTGCGATTTCCCTCTGATATAAGATCCTTAATGAACCGACGATTGATCAATATTTTCTTTTGGCATTCATAAATATTGGTAACCAATCTTTTGACATTCTCCTTAATATTAAGCATAACGGTAATTTTTTGGTAAAGAATCGATAAAAACTTATATGGAAAAGGTACTCCATATTTAATTAAATAACGGTTTTATGTGCGACTTTATTTCCATACCTGAGATTTAATTAAATAAATCTGAAAATTCTTTCCAATCCTCATGTAACGTCTGAATTTGGTTTATTCACGACAAGCCGGTGACCTATAGTTTGATAAAATGCAATGTGCAGGATGCACCCGAGTCAAGAGAAACCCTGAGGAAATAATATCCAGGTGTCAGGTAGTGGAACCTGAGGCCTTCTCCAGCCTTTTCAGTATTGAAAAAATGAATGCTGCGGAAATAAGACAGCAAATTACAAGCATCGACCAGAATACATAAAGTGCTACCTTGCTCCAGAAGAATCCCATTACTCCTACAAGGAGGTTTCCTATCGAGGTGGCAGCAAACCAGCCTCCCTGTGCCAATCCTTTGTATTTTGGAGGAGACACCCTTGATACGAAGGATATACCGATGGGACTCAGAAAAAGTTCGGCAATGGTAAGTATAAAATACGTGGAAATCAGCCAGTATGGAGATACAAGCGTTTTCGAAACTTCCCCCCCGAGTTCTTTCGGAGATGAAAGACCAAGGGATGCCAGGATAAGCAGGGAAAATGCGAAAGCTGTCAGAATCATGCCAATGCCGATTTTTTTAGGTGATGATGGTTCCAGTCCCCTGGCCCGCAACCATCCGAACAATGCCAGGATAAGAGGGGTAAGCGCTACGATAAAGAACGGATTGAAATGCTGGAATTTTTGCGGTGTAAACGGATTGATTACGGCAAATCCGGAATAACGATAGTAAGCGAGCATTCCAAATACTACAAAGGCGGAAATTCCAAGAACTTTTACCTTCGCTGTGCTTGTTTTCCGAAGAGAATAAATTAAGCCTACAACGGATAAAAAAATTGGCAGCAGGGTGAACAGGTCAAACCAGAGGTTCGTAAATTTACCTACCGAGGGAACTGTATAATCCCGTGCAAAGAAGGTCATGGTAAAGCCATTTTGATGAAATGACATCCAGAAGAAAATCACCACAAAAAATACCATGAAAAGGGCAAAAATGCGTCTTTTGGTTTCCTCGGGTGACAATTCGATAACGCTATCCTTGGTGGTTACATCGGCCATTTTTTGTTTTTCCGTGAGGTCGGCATGTTTGTAATGTTTTTTAAAGGCAAGAAATATAATGGTTGAAAGGATCAGGCTCAAACAGGCCACGCCGAAGGCATAATGATAGGATTTACTCAGGGCATCGATATAGGTTGCACTGAATGTCCGAAGTGTTTCTGCTGTAACTGTCGGATCCTGCAATTTGGCAATCCCAAGATAGTAAGCTATGTTTTCCGGCCTGTTTTCAATGAATTTATGAGCGAGAACAGGAATTCTCGAGTCGTATGTAAAATGGGCTGCCTTCAGCACATAATTGTTGACTGCTTCTGCTGCGGTCGGTGCAAACATGGCTCCTACATTGATACACATATAGAATATTGTAAACGCTGAATCCCGTTTTGCACTGTATTTTGGATTGTCATACATGTTGCCCACCAGGGCCTGGAGATTTCCTTTGAAAAGACCTGTTCCGAGTGCTATTGTAAACAATGCGCCGATTACAAGCCATAAACTCAATTCCCCCTGCAGGGGAAGGGCCAATAGAATATAGCCGAAGAACATGACAAAGATCCCAATCGTTATCGTTTTGCCATATCCTATCCATCTGTCCGCTACAAATCCACCAACCAGGGGGAGAAAATATACAGCAAAAAGAAAAATGCTCCAGATAATGCCTGTCTTGTCGGAATCAAACCCGTATTTTGCCTGCAGGAAAAGGGTAAATATGGCATACATGGTATAAAACCCGAACCGTTCTCCCATATTTGCCAGAGAGGCAATGATCAGTCCCTTCGGATGTCCTTTGAACATAATTGTAATGTTTAAAAAGTGAATAAAGCAGGAGGTGGTCCTTTATGCATTAATTGTTTAAAAACAATAAACCTGTTCTTGTATAGCTGGCGTAAGAATTCAGTCACCCTTAATTCCACGGAATTTTCCGGATGGGGTTCTTCGGGCATATCCGCACTGAATCTGTTGCATATTTCACCCGTGTTGATGTCTCCGTCGATCAGATTCCAAACTTTACTTCCCAGCTCATCCAGGTGAATACTGAAATGTTTTGAACGGCTTGAAGGTATAAACCATTTGACCATCCATTCGCTTTTGAACTTGGGGACGAGCAGGGTGATCTTTTCACCTTCCCTGGTAAATTCCTTCACATTCCGTACAGGAATCATTTCCAGAAAATTGGCCGGCGGTTTTTTCAATCGCATGGATAGTTCTCCTGAATTCCTGTTTTATACTGCCGGTCCGGGTGTAACCGGTGAATCCGGCTTACCTGCATTCCATACCGGTATCTGAACCAATACCCAGGCGATCAGTATAAGAACAATGGCACTGATCCAGAAGGGAGGATGCTGGAAAAAGGAAAAAATATCATACAGGAAAATGTTGCCTACTGCAAAGATGGCGATGATTAATCCCATAAGGGCTTCACCGGCAATCAAACCGGATGCGAGCAGCACACCGATATTTTCTACATTTATGATCTGCGAAGCGGAAAATTTGCGTTTTTCGGCAACGGAATCCACCATACCTTTGATAATTCCGCCGAGGAAAATAGCAAAGGTGGTTTCCAGGGGAAGGTACATGCCAACGCATACGAGCATGGGACTCTTAACCTGCATCATTATGAAAGCTACGCCCATGAGGATTCCTGCAATAATAAGGGGCCAGGCCATTTGTCCGCTTACAATGCCTTTTGACAGAATGGCCATTAAGCTTGCCTGCGGTGCCGAAAGATTTTTACTTCCGAAGCCGCCTTCATATCCTTCCCGGACACCTTTCGCAATATCTCCGTCATTCAGGAACACCAACACGCCGAACATTACCGAACCGGCCAGAACCACGCCAATGATATCGCCAATCTGCATCCGCCAGGGAGTACCGCCCAATATATGGCCTGCTTTCAGATCCTGGAGCATCTCACCGGCCACAGCTGCTGAAACACAGACAATTGCCGCAACTCCCAGTACGGATGTTATTCCTTCTTTTCCGGTTGCACCAAGCGCCACCATTAACAGGGCAGTCACAACCAATGCAGTAAGGGTAAGCCCCGATATCGGATTATTACTCGACCCCATAATGCCAACCAGGTATCCTGAAACGGCGGCAAAGAAAAATGCCAGAATGATCATTACGGTGGAAGCAACCACTGCCACAAGCACGGTCGTCTTGAATATAAAAAGGGTTATGATAAACGTAAGCAAAGCAACCAGGATGATACCTGCCATAATCCAGATGAAGCTTATGTCTTTATCGTTGCGGGCAATGGCCACATGTTGTCCCGAAGCGGCTTTCCTCACATCCCCAACTGAACGGACAATGCCGGCAGTCAGGCTTTTTCTCATTTTCCAAAGGGTAAATACTGCACTCACCAGCATTCCGCCAATGGCAATCGGACGTACAATATACCTCCATATGGAATAGAATGAGGTAGTCCATACTTTATCCATGGCTGCCTGTGCCGTCAGTGCCGGATCAGTGGCCATCAGTGAAGAGGCCATTGCATTCAGGTCGAGAGACGGGGTGAGGAAATAGAGGATCATGGGTGTCAGCAAGCCCCAGGCCAAAACGCCGCCGCTAAAATTGAGGGAGGCCAGTCTGGGTCCGATAATATAACCAACGCCCATATATGCGGGACTTATCCCCGGTGAGCCGAGCATCATTCCGCCCTGGCCCACAAAGCTGGTCCCTGTTACCGTTTGTTTGGCAAAAACAATAAATTTCTCCCAGTACACCGAAAAAAGTTTTATTTCTCCCAGTAGTTTTATCAAACCGCCCAGGATCATCGCGCCGAACAGGAACTTCGAATTACCGCCCGCTTTCTGCCCCGCTTTATGGATTTCCGCGGCAGCCACTGATTCCGGAAACGGCAAATCGGCATCTTCCACCATTACCCGCCGAAGCAAGGCCACAAACATTATACCCAGGATACCGCCGGCAATTAAAATCAGCGTAGACGTAATGTAATGCCCGGGTGTGAAAAACGGGTTCCAGATGCCGGCAACAAAGAAAGCCGGAAGTGTGAATATTGCCCCCGCAGCAACCGATTCTCCTATAGATCCTACAGTACGGGCAAAGTTTTCTTCGAGAATGGAACCTTTCATAGCCTTTAATATGGCCATACCGATAACGGCAGCAGGGTAAGTGGCGGCAATAGTCATACCCGCCTTAAGACCCAGATAGGCATTAGCGGCTCCCAGTACAACAGCCATAATCAACCCGATAATGAGCGCCCTCACCGAAAACTCAGTCATACTGGAATCAGGAGATACAAACGGAATGTAATTCTTTTTGTCGGCCATATTTGTCTTATAAATTAATTCAAATTAAAATGTTGCTTTTAATAATTAATATCTGAAAAACCGTCTTAAACCCGGCCCTTCTTAAATGTCCCCTTTTAAAACAGATGATTCACAAATATAAAAATCTTTTTCAACCATGATCATGACATAACTGTTAGCATTCTTCAAACTTTGAATATCGTTCACTTTTTGAAAAGAAAAAGTCACTTTCAAGCGAGGCATTATAATCACTGTCGGATCCATGTACGGCATTCCGTTCAATGCTTTCCGCAAACATCCTGCGGATGGTTCCCTCTTCAGCCTTTGCCGGGTCGGTTGCGCCGATCAGCTTCCGGTAATCCTCGACAGCATTTTCCTTTTCAAGAATTCCTACCACAACCGGACCGGAGGTCATATATTCCACCAGGCTTTGGAAAAAGGGTTTATTGCGATGAATTGAATAAAAATGTTCTGCATGATGCGGATCGAGCTGAATCAGTTTCAGTGCGGCAATGTGAAATCCATAGGCATTGATCTTTGCAAGTATGGGTCCTACGTATTCATGGCTTACTGCACCTGGTTTGATGATAAAAAAGGTCTTGGTTCCGGCCATAATATTTAGTTTTTGGGTATAGGCGAATATAAATAATAATATGTCTTCTTGTACTGTTCTTTATACTGTGTGAAAGCACAATGTTGAAATTATCTTAAAACTTGCGAAGGCATCCGGGCGAAAACAGCAGAAGTTGGTTAATTTTGGAATTGACAAATTTAATAATGGAGCATCGAAACAATACATTGGTTTGGGATTCAACATCTCAAGTGACCCAATTACTGGACTCAAAACTGCAAAATATTGCTATACTTATTCATATAAATCCCGACGGCGATGCGCTCGGATCTGCACTTGGACTTTCAAGGCTGCTTTCAAACCAACACCATCATTGTCTCGTGATTTCCCCCAATGATTTTCCTGATTTCCTGCGATGGATGCCGGGGGCAAAGGATATATGCCTGCTAACCGAATCTTTTGCCCGTGCGGAGGAATTTATGAAAACCGCCGGGGTTATTTTTGTGGTGGATTGCAATGATTTAAAAAGGGTTATTAAACTGCAGGAAGTCTACAACACTTCAAAAGCTTATAAGATTCTGATCGATCACCATCCCGGACCTGACATTGAAGTGGATTGTATGTTGTCGGATACGTCCGTAAGTTCCACGGCGGAATTGATTTACCGGTTTATGATAGAAACCCGGCTGAACCAATATGCCGACAAAGCTGTGGCTACCTGCCTGCTTACGGGTATCATGACAGATACAGGTTGTTTCAGCCACAATTCCTCCACGCGCAAAACATTTGAAACCGTTGCCGGCCTCCTTGATTATGGGATTGACAAGGATGAAATTTATAACCGGATTTACAATAACTATTCGGAAAAGCGGATGCATCTTCTGGGTTTCAGCCTTCATGAAAAAATGGAAGTCTTAAGCGAATACCATACGGCGATCATATCCCTTACCCGCGATGAGCTTAACTCCTTTAATCACCAGGTGGGAGATACCGAAGGTTTTGTGAATTATCCCCTTTCAATTAAGGGAATCCGTTTTTCGGTTCTTTTTGTTGAGAACGATGACCGGATCAAAATTTCTTTCCGTTCCAAGGGAAGTTTTGCTGTGAACGAAATTGCACGGAAATATTTTAACGGAGGCGGTCATATAAATGCGTCCGGGGGGGAATCGTTCATACCCCTGGCCGGGACAATTGCGAAGTTTAAGTCAATCCTTCCTGATTTCCGGGAACAACTTTCAGATTATGAAGATTAACGTTTTATATATCGCCTGCCTTTTTTTAATTTTCGGTGCCTGTAAGCGACATAAGGAGTATACCGGATCGGCAAAGGAATATGCGGAAACCCAAAAAGCACTGGTAGGGGCAAACCGGCTTTTGCTGCAAAAGGACAAGGAAAAAATTGTGGCTTTTAGCATGAAGCATAAACTTGATTTGAAAGAAAGCGAAACCGGACTGTGGTATAAAATTAAACCCTCGGGACATGGAAAAACGGCTTCCGCCGGGCAGCAAATTACGTTAGAGTATAAGGTTTCCCTGCTTGATGGTACGGTTTGTTACAGTTCCGATTCCCTGGGGCCAAAAAAATTTATTGTTGGCAGGGGTGGTGTGGAATCGGGTCTTGAAGAAGGAGTGACAATGCTTCGCGAAGGCGACAGGGCAATGTTCGTATTGCCTCCATACCTTGCTGAAGGCTTACCCGGAGATGGCGACAGAATTCCTGCCCGGTCCATCATCGTTTATGAAGTGGAAGTATTAAAGCTCGAACCCTGATGAAGATCAATTTCCTTCTTTTATTGTCAATTGTTTGCCTTTCATGCGACAGGAATTCGCAGTATCCCGGATTTTCTGAATTGGGGAACGGAACCTGGTACAAACTTCATGTAATCGGTGATAATTCGCTGAATCCCCGCCCTGGGGATTATATTACCGTAAATTTGACCTACTCAACGATGCAGGATTCTGTTTTTTTCAGGGGAACAAGAAAACTGCAAATAGATACTGCTGCTTATGAAGGGTCTGTGGATGCATGCTTTGCTCTCCTGGCCGAAGGGGATAGCGCCACCTTTATTCTGAACGCCCGTGACTTTTTTACAAAAACGCTGAAAACACCGGTTCCAAAATTTATGCCGGCCGACGGAGCCATCAAAATTAACGCCGGTTTGCGTGATATTCAAACAAGCGAAGAATATGAAAGGGAAAAGGAAGCATTCCTCACCTGGATCGATGATTTCGGGGATTATGAGAAAGTGGTGCTGAAACAATTTATCAGCTCGGAAAAGCCGGGAATCAAGCCCCTTCCTTCCGGAATATATTACCTGAACCTGCGTCCCGGCAAAGGCAAAAAAGTGGAGCCGGGTGACACCCTTACCCTTAATTACGAAGGGCGTTTCCTCAATGGAAAGTTTTTTGATTCCACAGTTAAAAGACATCAGCCCTTCCAGTTTGTATATGGAACTGAATGGCAGGTCATTAAAGGACTTGAACAAGCGATCGGGATGATGCGCGAAGGCGAACGTTCGCTTTTTATTCTCCCTTCCGATCAGGGTTTTGGCAATACCGGCTCCTCAACCGGAGTAATACCTCCTTTTACCTCCCTTATTTTTGAGGTTGAAATATTAAAAGTATCTTCGTCAAATAAAATTTGACGCAACCTTTTGCGTTAATAAACATCAATATAGAGTGAATGAAAATTAAAATTCAAAATACAATGATCCGGTACGGAAGGTTAAAATTGATCTATTTCTCTGTCTTGCTAGGTTTTGCTGTTTCGGGTTGTGTTACAAATGACTGGGCAGAAAAGGAACAGAATGAAAAAGATCTTATTGAAGCCTATAAAAAAGACAATGGAATTACCGATGAGCAAAAGACGGAAAACGGGATTTATTACATTGAACAGTTAGCCGGGTCAGGTTTAAGTCCAAAAGAAGGTGATTTTGTCGTAATTAATTATACCGGGCGGTATATAGCGGATAATCGCATTCATGAAACCAGTTATGATTCGCTTAAAGGGGAATGGGATAATGCTGACCATTATGATTATTTCGTTTATGGTCCCCTGAAATTTGAATATGGCTTCAGCATTGCCGGAATCAATGAAGGGCTTGCCCTTATGAAGGAAGGCGGAAAAGCCAGGCTGTTGCTACCATCCGATAAAGCCTTCTATGATTTCAACCCGATGGTTTATGATATTGAATTGCTGAAAGTGATACCTGATGCTCCGCATGAGGATTCTCTTGTAATGGAAAGATATTTAACACAGATAGGTTGGGATACTTCCAATTACTATAAAAAAACAGGCGTTTTTATTGATGTAACACACGTGGAAAACCCAAATGATAATCATTATTTTCAGGCCGGGGATACCCTGTTTTTCAAATATACAGGAAAACTTTTAGATGGATATGGATCTGCAGTTACCGAACGTGTTTTCGATTCAAACATGCAATCTCAGAATACTGTTAAATATGCACACGGGAAACAAAGTTATGAGAGTGGATCTTTTATGCTGGGTTTTCCGCAGGCTTTGCGAACCTCGCTTGACACGCTCCGCCTGGGATCAAGGGCTACCTTTGTTTTACCTGCGGTGAAAGCCTTTGGTGATAAAGGATTGATCAATTCACAATACGGGTATATCATTGTGCCTAAATACCAGACTGTTGTTTACGATATAGAAGTGACAGACCTGGTGTCGAATTAAGCTAAGTAAAACCCTTAAAACTGCAGAATAAAAACGGCCGGCTGCTTTTTCAGATCAGGAGGTGGCTGTGTTTTCCATTCCTGGATACGCCTCGTGCAAATCCACTCGTTTTCAAGTGTAATATTGGCGGCTATGCATAACCTTGTCATCGGTCTGCATACTTCGAGAAGAGTTTCAATGAGATGGTGGTTCCGGTAGGGTGTTTCAATAAATATCTGGGATTGCGCTTCACTTTCCGATCTTTTTTCAAGAAAGCGGATACGGCTTGCCCGTTCCGGATTCTTAACGGGCAGATACCCGTTAAATGCAAAATTCTGACCGTTCAGTCCGGATGACATAAGGGCCATCATAATGGAAGAGGGCCCAACAAGGGGAATCACTTTATAATTCAGTTTATAGGCTTCCCGCACGAGCATGGATCCAGGGTCTGCCACCGCCGGTAAGCCTGCTTCCGATATCAGTCCGAGCGGACCATATGCGGCCGCGGAAAAAAAGGCAGGCACATCCTTTTCCGCCGTATGCTCATTGAGGAGGTAAAATTGAACCGAATCAATCGGCCTGACATAGCCGCAGCGCACAAGAAAGCGCCTGGCTGTGCGAAGTTCTTCCACAACAAAATGATCAAGGGACCGGATAATATCGAGATTTGGCGAGGGCAGCACCTGCACTACCGGCGTATCGCCCAGTGTGGATGGAATAAGATATAATTTTCTCTGTGCAATCATTGTAAGATATCCGTTAGACAGATAACCCAAAAATACGCAAACCTGTCTGTTTACCAAGTAAACTAAATAGAAATCGTTTATTGCCAAATATATTAACCAAATCCGGGTTTTTTCCGTATACGCTACAGTTTTCAGAAACAGATACTGCAGAGGTGGGATTCAAACCCATCTTTGCATTAATCATTTCCGGTGCAAGAATCCATATTTATCAGATTTGAATCCCGAGACAAACATAATTGTTCCAGCAGGCAGCCATATCGCAGTTTTTGTGATCCTGGCCGTTCTGATTCTTTGCATGGTGGCATATGGGTTATATTACCTGTTTTATATTCACCGTAAAGAAAAAATCAGAACCGAAGCGCTCATCAGGGAATCCATCCTTCAGGAACGGAACCAGCTGAGAACGCTGATCGACAGCATGCCCGATGTAATTTTCATCAAGGACAGGCAAAGCCGTTTTGTTGTGGTGAATAAAATGGTTGCCGGTGTGATGGGCACTAAACCCGAAGCCCTTATCGGCAAAACTGATTTTGAGTTTTACACTCCTGACCTGGCCCAGCGATATTTTGACGATGAGCAGGCCATCATGGAAGCAGGAGAGGCGAAGATCAATTACGAAGAACCTCACCTGGATGAACAGGGCAACCGGATCATTCTTTCCACTTCCAAGGTTCCTCTTAAAAACAGCAACGGGGAGGTAATGGGTATTGTGGGCGTGGGACGGGATATCACGCGGCTGAAGCGAATTGAGATACAACTCCGGAAAAAAACGGAAGATCTCCAGGAAACAAACCGATTGCTTGAGGAAAGGCAGAAAGAGATCATCCGGCAATCCGAAGAACTGGCTGCCCAGGCACAATATCTCACCATTTCAAATACAGAACTTGACCGGCTGAACAAAACAAAGGATAAATTCTTTTCCATAATCGCCCATGACCTGCGGAACCCGTTCAACGCTATCATGGGTTTTTCAGGAATGCTATTCCATGATTTCAGCGACATGGACGATAAGCAGAAGCTCGGTCTGCTTGAATTGATCAATTTGTCCTCGGAATCCGCTTTCAACCTTTTGGATAACCTGTTGCAGTGGGCTCGTACCCAAACCGACAAAATCAAGTACAATCCCGAATATTTCGATTTATCCGAAGTGGTAAAACAGGTTATTGACCTGCATTGCATTATCGCAGAAAAAAAACGGATAACCATCGAAAGCACAATTCCAATATCCACCCGGGTATTTGCCGATCGCAATATGATACACACCGTAATACGGAATCTCATCAGCAATGCGATAAAATTCTCGCACAAGGAAGGCAGGGTATTCCTTTCATCCTTTGAGAACGGACAAATGACGGAAGTGGTGATCCGGGATGAAGGAACCGGAATGACCCGGGAAAATCTCGGTATGCTTTTTCGGATCGATACCTATTATTCCACTTCGGGTACATCGGGTGAATCCGGTACGGGCCTGGGCCTGATCATTTGTAAAGAGTTTGTGGAAAAGAACAACGGTCGTATCCGCGCTACCAGCAAGGAAGGACAGGGGACTGCCATTAGTTTTACGTTGATGAGGAAAGGGGCTTAGGGGCCTAGGGGCTTAGGGGTTTAGGGGCAGTGGGCTGTAGGCTGTTAGGCTGTAGGCTGTTAGGCTGTAGGCTGTTAGGCTATAGGCAGTAAAAGAACAAACGAAAGTGACGGTGTCCCCGAACTGCAAAACTGCAAAACTGCAAAACTGCAAAACTGCAAAACTGCAGAACTGCAAAACTGCAAAACTGCAAAACTGCAAAACTGCAAAACTATCTAATATTCCGCCCGGAACAAGGCCTGTGCAGCAAACGGCGATCCCTCACAGGAAACATATACCGAACCGTTGCCGGAATAAGCAATTCCCTCTGTCTGAAAACCCGCAAAATCAGGAAAACTAATTCTCCGGACGTCGGCAAAGGAAAAATTGCCGAAGCCAAAATCTGGAACGACGGATATAAAGGGTGTAAAATTTTCGTATCCCAATAAAAGCAATTCATTTTTGGTTTTTGACCAGGCTGCTGATGTGACAAGTCCTGAAATATTATACTGTTTCCTGAATTTGGCGGTATAATTTCCGGCTTTTGCAGGCAGAGTATACAGGCTCGTTTCGTTGGTTTGCCAGTTCTTTGTGAACAGGATCACTGAGTCCTCCGCCACAACAAAGGCTTCGCAATCCCACGGTGTGGAATAATTCGCTGCAGTACTGAAATCTGTCTGGTCTTCATAGGAATAGTTTATAATTCCGGCTACAGGAATTGTATCGGCAGCGGGTAACAAATCCGATTTGTTCAATATATAAATCCTCAGGTCTTTCCTGTCTCCCAGGTTATTTCCGAAGTCGCCGATATACAAATGGCTGTCATCCTGGGTAATGTCTTCCCAGTCGGTATTTATGGCCGACCGGATCATCACTTTATGAAGGACACCGGTATCTTTTGGACTGAATCCGTAAATAGCCGCTTCATTGCCGCCATCGTTTATGTTCCATAACAAGTCGTTGAATTCGGTCATTCCGGAATTTTCCTTTAAAACTTCCGAAAACTCGCATATCCTCAATAACCGGGGTGTTTTTACCGGATCCTCAGTATGGCTGCATGTAACGAGTGCCAATGCCAACCAGGTGAGGGAAGCTGATTTTAAGGATCCGGCTATCATTTTATCGTTAATTGTGCGCGAAGCCAAAGAGCTTCATCATTTTCTCAAACAAGTCTGTATTTTCCTGTACACCCTGGAATAATTCCGCTCCCGGTCCATATGCGAAAACCGGCACCATCACGCCGGTATGATCCGTAGTATTAAATTTGGCAACCACCGTTCCCTGCTTAAGATCTCCTTCAACCAGGCTCATACCGCCGGTTTCATGGTCAGCAGTTATAATCACCAGCGTATGACCCTCTTTCTTTGCAAAATCCAACGCTTTTCCAACGGCCGTATCGAAATCAATCATTTCTTTCACAACATAATCGGCGTTGTTTGCGTGTCCGCCCCAGTCTATCTGCGATCCTTCGACCATAAGAAAAAATCCTTTCTTATTTTTGGTCAGGATGTTCAGAGCAGTTTGGGTACTGGCTGGCAACATATCGCCCCTGCCGGCGCTGATGGCAGGATTATGCTCTTTTGCCGTTAGTCCGGCAAGTTTACCGCTTGTTATCTTTTTTATACTGTCCATTGAAAATACTACCTGGTATCCTTTCTGGCGTAATTCCTCCAATAAATCTTTCTTATCCTTACGTACGTAAAAATGATTTATACCGCCACCAATAAATACGTCAATATCCGTTTTTAGAAAATCCGCGGCAATCGCCTCATAATTATCCCTGCTTGCCTGGTGTGCTATAAAGGAAGCCGGTGTTGCATGGGTTATGGCACTGGTTGATACCAGTCCGGTTGCCAGTCCCTTCTCCTCTGCATATTCAAGAATGGTTTTTGCAACTGCAGTGTCCTTATCCACACCGATTGCCCCGTTATACGTCTTATGACCGGTGGAAATGGCTGTTGCACCTGCCCCCGAATCGGTTATGTAATCTGAAGCGGAGTACGTTTTGCTGAAGCCGATGCTATTGCATCGGAACAGGTTAAGCTGTCCTTTGTTGGCTGTATAACCCGAATATACCTGGGTTACTCCCATGCCATCCCCAATCAGGAGGATAATGTTGGTTGGTTTTTCATTCTTTTTCTGTGCGTTAACCGGAATTGCGAATAATAACAACAGCAGATAAACGGGCAAGCTTTTTGACATAATGTGGTTCATGTTAGATTTCAAATAAAATAGATAATAAAATTCATAGTTTTACGAACTCAAATAGTCCGGATTTGATTTTGCGGGATAAAATTAGGATTTATATTTTTGCTTTCCAGATAAATTAATCAAAATGAAAAAATACAAATGCACCGTTTGCGGATTTATATATGACCCGGTTGAAGGGGATCCTGATGGGGGAATAGCACCCGGGACCCCGTTTGAGGACATACCGGATGATTGGGTATGTCCTGTTTGTGGCGTTTCGAAAGCCGATTTTGAACCTGCTGAATAACACCCGTCTTTTATTACGATCAGGCTGCAGGAATGTTTTTAAGTACATCCAGCAGAAGCAGCCAGAATTTCTCCGTGGTTTTTATATTTATCTTTTCCGAAGGTGAATGCGGATCAAGGATCGTAGGGCCAAAAGAGATCATGTCAAGCCATGGATATTTCTCCAGGAAGAGGCCACATTCGAGCCCTGCATGGATGGCTTTAACCGCAGGATCAACCCCAAACAATTTCTTATAGCTGGCGACCGTAATGTTCAAAATGGCTGAGTCGGGATTCGGATTCCAGCCCGGGTAACCTTCCGTTTGTTCCACCAACGCTCCTGCCAGCTTAAATGTGCTCCTGACAGTATTTCCTATCTGTATCTTGGCTGAATTTACCGAACTTCTCTGGCTGGTTGAGATTACTATGCGATCCGTATCTTCGAATTTAATTGAAGCCAGGTTGGTAGAAGTTTCTACAATGTCATCCATTACCCTGCTCCAGGATATCACGCCATGGGGACAGGCAAACAGGGAATTCAGCAATTTTTCCTGTATTTTTTTCTTGAGCACAACTTCGGGTAGGGGAACAGGGATCAAATTGATCAGCAATCCCGGCTCATCCGAAATATATTCCGGTAAATGACCGCGTGTATAATTCCTGAAATAGTCCATAAATACTTCCTTATGGGTATCGGGTATTACAACAACCGCATACGCTTCGCGGGGAATGGCATTTCTCAGGTTTCCTCCTTCAAATATCGACAACCGGGCATTGAAGCGGTTTCGGATCTCCCATAGAAACTGGTTCAGGATCTTTATCGAATTTCCCCTGTTTTTGTGAATATCCGTTCCTGAATGTCCTCCCTGCAACCCGGTGACATCAATCCGGAATGCGGAAGATTTTTCCGGTGTGCGGCGCGTATTGTATTTGAGGGTTACCACGGTATTCATTCCTCCGGCACAACCGATAAAAAGTTCACCTTCGTCTTCAGAATCCAGGTTCAACAGGATCCGTGATTTGATGAAATTGCTTTCCAGTCCCTTGGCACCATTCAACCCGGTTTCCTCATCAATTGTGAAAAGACACTCAAGAGGGCCATGTTTAAGGTTGGGATCGGCAAGCAAAGCCAGTTGCGCGGCCACACCAATACCGTTATCTGCACCGAGCGTGGTTTCTTCCGCTTTTACCCAGTCCCCATCCACATATGCCTTAATCGGATCGGTTTCAAAATTATGCAGGCTGTTGCTGTTCTTCTCGCAAACCATGTCGAGATGACTTTGCAAACATACCGGTTGCCTGTTTTCATAACCCTGTGCAGCCGGTTTACGAATAAGGACATTGCCGGTTGCATCTTTTTCAAAATTCAGCTTATGGCTTTCAGCAAATTCGGTTACAAAGGCGATCATTTTTTCTTCCTGTCTGGAAGGTCTCGGTATCCTGGTGATCTCTTCAAAATACTTCCAAACGCCGGAGGGCTTCAAATTTCCAAGCTGTGTCATATCAAAAGGGGATTAAGGATTTTAATCTATTAATCAAATATAATGCTTATTAATTAACACATGAACAAACTCCAGGTTCCCAATATTCTTTAAATTTTATACTTTCGCATGGAATTTACGGTCATAGATGCATTTTTCCAAAATAGTCCCTTACGGTTATGATCAATTTTGACCTGGTATTGGTATTTGTTGTTCTGTTGTTTATTCTTATTTCTCTATATAGGAATCTTCTTGGTATCGCTTTTACTTTTCTTATTGGTGTTGTCACCCTCGGCATTTTCGGTATTCTCACTCCCACAGAAATAATAAGTGGCTTTGGAAATGAACAGGTTGCCGTAGTGATCCTGATGCTTGTTTTCAGTGATGTATTAAGAAAGACCAATATCATTGAGAACACGTTTGACCGGATTTTTCGGCAAACAAAAACATATCGCGGTTTTATCGGAAAAATGGCAATTACCGCTTCGGCCTTTTCCATGTTTCTGAACAATACTCCCCTGGTGGCCGTTATGATGCCTTATATTCACAACTGGTCAAAGAGGAATAATTTTTCCCCTTCCAAATTTCTTATACCTCTATCGTATGCGGCAATCCTGGGAGGTTCTGCCACGCTGATCGGCACATCCACCAATCTCATCGTGAACAGCATGATCATCAACCAGAAGGTTATTCCCGGCTTGCATTCCCTTGGAATGTTTGAGTTTGCCTGGGTTGGGATTCCCATGATGATTATCGGATGGATTTACCTCGTATTGTTCGGAAATCTTCTTCTTCCTTCAAAATCGGGCATTGATGAGAGCTTCACAATCCATGCCCGTGAATACGTCATTGAGGCCAAGGTAAGCTCTAAATCACATCTCATAGGGAAAACGATAGGGGAGAGCGGGTTGCAGGACATTCAGGGACTGGAAATGGTGGCGATCATCCGAAAATCGTTCCGGATTACAGCTGTGCCCGCGGATGTGGTGCTCGACAAAGGGGATGTTCTCGTCTTTACCGGCGATACAAAAAACATCGCTGAGCTGATCACCACGAATTCAGGATTGGTGTTGCCCGAGGTCGGAATGCTTACCCGTGTTAAACGGGCCGACGTGAACGAGGTAGTGGTTTCCCAAAATTCAAGCCTCATCAACAAATCTGTCCGCGACAGTAATTTCAGGGGAAAATACGATACGGCCATTATCGCTGTTCATCGAAACGGGGAAAAAATCGAGGATAAACTGGGCAATGTCATTCTGAAATCAGGGGATGTACTTCTCCTTTTCGCCGGCGAAAATTTCGTCAGCCGCACAAGGGATACGCATGATTTTTATTTCATTTCCAAAGTTTCTGAATTTGTGAAGCTGGAATGGTATAAATCCCTTACCCTGATACTCGGAACCATACTTGTCATTACGCTGTCGGTTTTTAATATTATTTCATTGTTTATGGGATTGATCATCATGATCCTCATTGCTATGATTTTTAAGGTTACCACGCCAAGGGATCTCCCTGCGCTGATTGATTATAACCTCGCCCTTGTGATTGTATTGTCGCTTTCCCTGGGCACAGCCATGATGAAATCGGGAGCGGCCGGAATTGTGGCAAACGGTGTTATAACCGCATTCCTTCCCATGGGTAAATTGGGAGTCCTTTTTGGTATATATCTCATAACGGCAGTGCTTGCAGCTTATATTACTACCAAGGCTGCTGTGGCCATCGTATTTCCAATTGCTTTAAGTGTTGCCCAACAGCTCGATGTGACAGCAACGCCTTTCATCCTTGCCGTTGCATATGCTGCTGCCTGTACCTTTATCACACCGCACGGATATGTGACAAACCTGATGGTTTATGGCCCGGGAGGGTATTCCTTCCGTGATTTCATGCGCGTGGGATTGCCGCTTAACCTGATCTATATGGTTGTGGCTGTCCTTATCCTGTCAGTGGTTTATTTTTAGGAATCCTCTTCCTATAAGGTCTTGCTGAAAATACGGAACCGTTTTTTAATTACGCCTCCCATTTTTTCATATTCGGCGCGCATTTTTGTATTGGTCTCAAGCACAAGGTGACTGTCAATGAATTCCATTTTCTCCTCCTGAGCTGATTGTAGTATTTTTATGCCGAGGACCACATCCAGTCCGTTATTTCTGTAACTGTCATGAATGGCGCCCAGCAGCATCGTCAGAAGACGGGATGTTCGTGAAGCTTTCAGAATATGGTAAAAACCAAATGGAAACAGCCGCCCACCGGCTTTGCGAATTCCCTCTGAAATCTCAGGCATGGCAAGGGCAAAGGCAATAAGTTGATTTTTTTCATCGTATATCACCTTAACAAACTTTGGATTAATAACCGAAATATACCGGTTTGCAAAATAGTCCATTTCCTTTACTGTAAGTTCGCTAAAGCCATAAATGTGTGCATAGGTTTTGTTTATCAGTTCAAAAACAGGTCGGATGCATTTTTTAAGTTCGCCCCGGCTGGTGAATTCCTTCAGGCGAAAATGATTGTTTTCGAGGGTCCGGTTATAAATAGCCTTGTAAAAATCGGGTATAACAGGAGGTACCGGGAAAATGTAATCCACGCAATCTATCTCCTTGGTATAACCACATCCTTCCGTAAGGCTTATCATATAAGGCATGCTGTAGTTGGTCGCAATCACAACAGGCTGATCGAATCCTTCAAAAAGAAATCCCTCAGGATCTTTATCCGAAAATCCAAAGGGGCCGATAATTTTTTTCATTCCCTGTTTCCGAAGCCATTCCTCTACAGCAGTTAAAAGCGCATTGGCCACTTCGGCATCTTCGTAACATTCCAGGGCAAAAAAGCGGCCGCACTCTTCCTTTTGAACCTGGTTGTATTTATGATTGATGATCCCCATGATCCGTCCCACCGGTTTCCCGTCTTTTGTTGCCAGGAAAAGTATGGTACTGCAATCCTGGAAAAACCTGTTCTTTTCGGGATCATAAAATTCCCATTCATCGGAATACATTGGCGGAACCCATCCATGGTGATTTGCATGTATTTTATCCGGGAGGTGTATATATGTGCTTAATTCCGCATGCGAATGAACTTCCTTGATAGAGACCGCCATAGATTTTTTTTTGGGAAAGATAGTCAAAAATCATTCTTGCTGCTACTTGCCGGACCGGAAATGAGGTTATCTTTGTGCCTTTCAAAAATCAGATGATGCAACTTATTGATAATATTTTAAATAAATCGATCGGGGAATGTATTTTATCGTTGTACGGTCAATCCGCTGCCCCGGGGTTAATTCAACTGCAAAAAACAAGACGTGAATTCGAAGGAGATATTACCCTTGTTGTATTTCCGCTGCGCAAAATTTCAAAAAAATCACCGGATTCCACAGCCCTTGAAGTTGGAACTTATTTACAGGAAAATATTCCTGACATCGTACGTTTCAACGTGGTTAAAGGCTTTTTGAATCTTGTTGTTTCCGATACCTATTACCTGCATTTTCTGAACCAGGCATCAAAGAAGGAATTATTCGGATTTAAGGCAACCGACTCCAACGAGGCTGCAATAATGGTTGAATATTCTTCACCCAATACAAACAAACCATTGCACCTGGGCCATATCCGGAATAACCTGCTTGGATATGCCCTCAGTAAAATCCTGGCTGCCGGGGGAAAAAAAGTCATTATGACCAACATTGTGAACGATCGGGGAATTCACATTTGCAAGTCGATGCTCGCATGGCAGAAATGGGGAAATGGAGAAACCCCTGAAGATTCGGGGAAAAAAGGAGACCATCTTGTAGGTGAATATTATGTAAAATTCGATCAGGAATATAAAAAACAGGTTTCTGCCCTCGTTGACACTGGTATGAAACAGGGAGATGCAGAAAAAAAGGCGGGATTGATCGTTGAAGCCCAGGAAATGCTCAGGAAATGGGAGGCAGGGGATGCCGAAGTTATGACATTATGGAAGACAATGAACGAATGGGTCTATAAGGGTTTTGATGAAACTTACCGAAGACTTGGCGTGCATTTCGACAAGATATACTATGAATCCGAGACCTGGGTATATGGAAAGGAAGTTGTTCTCGAAGGGCTGGCCAATAACATCCTTGTGCGGCATGAGGATGGTTCCGTTTGGGCTGACATGCGGGACAGGGGATTGGATGAAAAAGTGCTGCTCCGTTCGGATGGCACTTCTGTTTATATGACACAGGACATTGGGACCGCCAAACTCAGACAAATCGATTATTCCCCCGGTAAGATGGTATATGTGGTGGGGAACGAACAGAACTATCACTTCAAAGTTCTGGCCATTATTCTTGACATGCTAGGATTTCCATGGGCCAAAACCCTGCATCACCTGTCTTATGGAATGGTGGAATTGCCGGAGGGAAAGATGAAATCGCGTGAAGGAACCGTGGTGGATGCGGATGACCTCATGGATGAAATGATCGAAACAGCCCGTGAAATGTCAAAGGAGCTTGGCAAGCTTGAAGGGCTCGGCGAGATGGAAAAGGAAAATATATTCAGGATAATTGGGATGGGCGCCCTCAAGTATTATATGCTGAAAGTGGACCCTGTAAAGAATATGTTGTTTAATCCAAGGGAATCCATTGATTTCGACGGCAACACGGGACCTTTTATCCAATATACATATACCCGGATAAGATCCGTTTTCCGGAAAGCCATTGAATTAAATATCTCTGTGCCGGTTTCGGTGGATACAACTTTGCAATTAAACGACAAAGAGAAAAATCTGATCCGGTTGATCCATGAGTTTCCAACAATCATCAGTGAATCGGGGAATGCATTCAATCCGTCCTTGATTGCGAACTTCATTTATGACCTTGTAAGAGAGTATAATCAATTCTACCACGAATATTCCATATTGAAGGAGCAAAATCCCGAGCTGCGCGATCTTCGGCTCTTGTTATCACGAATTGTATCCGATGTGGCAAGAAACGGGATGGAACTCCTCGGCATTGAAATGCCGGAAAGAATGTAATTTTTCTAACTTTGAACTTCCAACTTTAACTTCTAACTTTTAGTTTTTAACTTTTAACTGAAATCTTCATGTTCGATAATTTGTCCGACAGGCTTGAACGATCCTTTAAAATTTTAAAAGGTGAAGGAAGGATCACCGATATCAATGTTGCGGAAACCCTGAAGGAGATTCGCCGTGCACTTCTCGATGCTGACGTCAATTACAAAATAGCCAAGTCTTTTACAGATAATGTAAAAGCCAAGGCAATGGGCGAGAAAATTGTGGCTTCGGTTAAGCCGGGCCAGATGATGGTAAAGATTGTTCATGATGAATTGGTAGCCCTGATGGGCGGTTCCAATGAGGATATTAACCTGAAAGGTAGTCCGACAGTTATTCTGATTGCCGGACTGCAGGGGTCGGGAAAGACGACCTTTACGGCCAAACTCGCCAGCCATCTGAGGCAGAAAAGGGGTAAATCGCCTATGCTGATCGCCGGTGACGTATATCGTCCTGCAGCCATTGAGCAGTTAAAGGTGCTCAGTGGACAGGTAAATATCCCGGTCTATACCGAGGATGGCAATCTGGATCCGGTTAAAATCGCGCAGAATGGTATAAAAGAAGCCAAAAGACTGGGTCACGACCTGGTCATCATTGATACGGCAGGCCGGCTGGCAATAGATACGGCCATGATGAATGAAATCGAATCCATTAAGAAGCACATCAGCCCGCATGAAATTCTTTTCGTGGTGGATTCAATGACCGGGCAGGATGCGGTAAATACCGCCAAAGAATTTAATGACAGGCTTAATTTCGACGGTGTTGTCCTTACAAAAATGGATGGTGATACCCGGGGTGGTGCGGCACTTTCTATCAGGGCAGTCGTTGAAAAGCCTATCAAATTCATCAGTTCGGGAGAAAAACTTGAATCCATCGAGCTTTTCCATCCCGAAAGAATGGCAGACCGTATTTTGGGTATGGGGGATATTGTTACCCTTGTGGAAAAGGCACAGGAACAGTTTGATGTGGAGTCGGCCCGGAAAATTCAAAAGAAAATTGCTAAAAATCAATTTACATTCAGTGATTTTCTAAGCCAGATACAGCAGATAAAAAAAATGGGAAATATTAAGGAACTGGCCAGCATGATACCCGGTGTGGGCAAGGCTTTGAAGAATCTTGACATGGATGATAATGCATTCAAGGGAATTGAAGCGATCATATTTTCAATGACTCCTGTGGAAAGAGAAAATCCGGATGTCATAAATGGCTCCCGAAGAAAAAGAATTGCAGAGGGAAGCGGAACCAATATCCAGGAAGTAAACCGGCTCATCAAGCAGTTTGATGAAACGCGGAAATTGATGAAAACGATTACAACAAGCAAAAACCCAATGCGTATGATGGGCAACATGCCCTCCATGCGTGGAAAATAAAACCTAAATATCCCATCCATGCAACTCATCGACGGCAAAAAAATTGCTTCTGAAATTAAAGCCGAAATTGCCCTTGAGGTAAAGGAAATGCTTGCCAAGGGCCATAAGGCGCCTCACCTGGCCGCAGTACTGGTAGGACATGACGGCGGCAGCGAAACCTATGTGGCGGGAAAGGTAAAAGCCTGCAAGGAAGTGGGCTTCCGCTCAACCCTGATCCGGTACGAGGATTCCGTTTCGGAAAGCACCCTGCTCGAAACCGTGAGCCAGTTGAACAAGGATTCTGAAATAGATGGATTCATCGTACAGCTGCCCCTTCCTGACCATATTTCCGAACAAAAGGTTATTGAAGCAATCGACCCCTCCAAGGATGTGGATGGATTTCACCCGGTAAATGTGGGTCGTATGGTGCTTGGATTACCTGCCTTTGTTTCCGCTACACCGGCCGGCGTAATGGACCTTATCACCCGTTATAAAATCCCGACCGCCGGCAAAAACTGTGTGGTTGTTGGCCGTAGCAATAACGTTGGAAAGCCGATGGGGATGCTGTTATCATTAAAAGGTTACCCGGGCGATGCAACGGTGACCCTTTGCCACAGCCGGACCGTTGATCTCCCCGGAGTGATCCGCAAGGCAGATATTGTTATTGCAGCGCTTGGAAAAGCCGAGTTTATCACTGCCGATATGGTAAAGGATGGTGCAGTGGTTATTGATGTGGGGATTACCCGGGTGCCATCGTCAGTCACGAAATCGGGATGGAAACTGATCGGCGATGTGAAGTTCGATGAGGTTGCCCCTAAATGCAGTTTTATCACTCCCGTGCCCGGAGGCGTAGGACCCATGACGATAGTGTCGCTGTTGAAAAATACACTGAAGGCAGCCGGTTTACGATCTCCTTCATTGCAAACATGAGAATACTGATTTATATATCGCTCGTGTTAACCGGTGTGTTTTTTACAGGATGTAAAAAAGATCCCGATGAACAAAGATTATCCTGGTCAACCGAGGCCCCGCTTTCTATTCCATACAGGCAAAGAATCCAGCGGTTTGAAAAAAGCAACATGCTGCGAAACTGTTCATTTGAAACCGGTAAAATCTTCAGGGTGGACAGCCTGAAAACATCCTTTGTGATCGACGGATGGCACCAGATGGGAGAGCACGTGAAATGGGTTGATACCCGGAACACGGATATTTACCGGAAAAATGAGGCTTTTTCAGGGTACAGGTCCATAAAGATTGTCAGGCTACATGCGAATGAAACCGATGAAGAGGGTGAGGGAGTGCTTTCTGAATTTGTTAAGGTCATACCGGGGAACTACAGCTTTTCATTTTTTACACGACTTGAAAATGTTAAGCCTGTGAAAAGCCGGCTTGGTATTAAAATGAACGATGCGGTGGATATTCAGTTAAAATTTTTTGATCGCAATAAAAATGAAATTTCAGCAGCGGCCGATTTTCCGCAGCAGGGACAAACCATTGATAACTCCTTCAAATCACTTTCTTTTGCGAATTATAGCACTATCCCCTCCTTTGGATGGGGAAAGATCATAGGCAAATCTGCTGATTTTCCATTTCCCGATGGCGATATACCAACAAATGCCCATTATGTTAAAATATTCATTGGGCTGAAAGGCACGGGAACGATGTGGATTGACAGTGTCAATTTTTCCTATACAGGGAAGAATTTTTCAGTTGAGGAGAGAATGATGACTTACACAGATACCAACACGCATTTGCCGTCAGTTGTTATACCTACGCCCAAAAAAATGGAGCGGCTTGAATCGGTTATCCTCTTTAAACCTTCTGATACAACCAGTATGCCTGTAATAGTCATCCCGGAGGATGCGGATATTACAACACAGAAAGCAGCGCGCCTGTTTCAGGCTTCCCTGGCTGTCAAAAATCCTGCCGTGAGGATACTCACCCCCAGGCAAGCACAGGTAAAAAACAAGGGACTCACTTTCATTCTTGGCAAAACCTCCCTGTACCCGGAACTCCAGGCTGCCTTGCCTGCTTCCGAAATTAGCGGCCATCCGCAGGGATATTATATTTTTACCCCGCCCGAAAAGCCGGATGTAGTATTCCTCGGAGGAAATACGAGCGATGGAATTTATTATGCTGTGCTTTCCGCGATACAGCTCATCGATGAAAAACAACCCGTGTTTCACAATGCACAAATAGTCGATTATCCCGATTTTAAAAACCGGTATTTTACGCTTGGTGATTTGAAGGATAAATCGCTGACCGAACCTTATTCGCGGGTGGCGGCAGATCTGGCCGGCTATAAAATGAATGGGGTTTTTTATAAAGCGGTTTCACGGCAGGATCTCTCCGGGAATAATCCCCTGAACGATTATACAGATAAAGTATCCCGGCTGCCGGTTTTCAACGTCGGGATTATTTCCGCGGATAGGACGGCAGAGTCCCCTAAAAGGGGCGGCAAAATTGTTTTTGCTCCCCGCTGGATACTCCCCGAAGATTCCACTTTGACGTATCCGCAAGGGATGAACCTTACCCTGCCGGATTCCATACCGGCATCAAATACTTTTCTGATCGCTCCTGTCTATAACAATTATCTGCTGTACTATATGCAGTATATGAACCAGGAGATGATTGGTTCATCCTCGAGTACCTTTCTCTATTCAGGCAGTTCATTTTTCAGCCTGAATACCGATGATGCTGATTTTGCAGGTTTTTATACCTATGCTCATTCGAAACCGGTGTTCATGGATAATTCAATGCTTACTTCCACTACCTGGGGTGAATACAATGGTACATATCCCTATTATCCTGGAAAACTGAGGCTGTTCAATATTGTAGAGCCTTTCATGAATACTGGCATCCGCGATCATCTGGGCCAGATGGATACATCCCTCTTCTGGATAAACCTTCCGGCAACTTCCGAATTTAATATGATAAGGCTGGCTACCGCCGCTGACTTTATGTGGAACACAAAAGATTACGATCCGGAATATTCGTTGTGGAAAATTGTCGTATCAAGGTATGGCGTGAATGCGGCAAGGGAACTGATCCATTTTGCCAGTCAATACGGATTGTTGCTTGAAACAGAATTGAGACTTCAAAAAAATGAGCAGGTCCAGCGGAATTTGAAAAATATCAGGGGGGATCTTTCCGTATTGTCGGTTTCAACCCGCAACCTTGAAAAATGGTTAGGAGCTGACCATCCACTGGTTCGCGACATCCGTACGTTAAATACACAGTTAAAATCCCGCCTGGAATATATGAGCAGATCAATGGTTTCAAATCCCTGATTTTTCTATATTGTTAAGTTTTTTATTAAATTAGCTGCCAAGTACGGGTCCAATGTTTACTGACTGGGATAATTTTCAAGAGGAGGATGAGACACTTGAAGCGGTAAAACGCTACAGGGAAATGCTTGCACATAACAGTCATGTATTTTTTGATCTCTACGAATACGAGTTTATCATCGATTACTTCATAGAACAGTTCAATTTCAAGGACGCCCTGCAGGCTGTAAAAAATGCCCTTGAACAGCATCCTTATGCCACATCGGTAAAGCTTAAGCACGTCCAGTTGCTGATTGAAACCGGCAAACCGGGCAAAGCACTGGGTATGATCCGGAATATCCAGGATGCCGAGGCATCAAATTATGAACTTTTCCTGGCGAAAGGAATTGCCCTGAATCTTACAGGGAAATTCAAGGAGGCATTGACTGAATTTGAAATTGCCATCCGGTTGTGCAGTGAAAACAGGGAAGAAGTGGCTTATAATATTGCTCAATCTTTCATGCAGATTGGAAAGCATTCCCAGGCTATTAAATACCTTATGCTGTCGTATGATTTTAATGCAGAAAATGTGCTGGTATTATATGACCTGGCCCTTAACTATGAAAAACTTGATTGCCAGGAAAAGAGTATTGAATATTATCTGAAATATCTGGAGCTCGATCCTTTTGCCGAACATGTATGGAATAACCTGGGTCTGATTTATTCTTCGGTTGAAAATTCTGAAAGGGCGACAGAGGCTTTTGATTTTGCCATTGCCATTAACCCGCATTATTTTTCGGCTTATTATAACAAGGCTGAACTTTGCATATTCAATAACAATCTATCCGATGCCATTGATGTGTATAATGAGCTCCTTTTGCAGGATAATTCCAATACAAAGGCCCTGAGTGACCTGGGTAACTGCTATGAAGAGAGTGGCAACTATCTTGAAGCACTGAAAGCCTATGACAGGGCCATTAAAATTTCCTGCGACTGTTCTGATGCCTGGTTTGGCAAGGGTATGGTATATTTTCGGCAAAAAAAGTACAGGCCCAGCATCTCCTCCTTTAAAAAAGCGGTTGGGTTTCATCCTGGCAATTCTGATTTCTGGTTTATGCTGGGAGAGGCGTTTTCAAGATACCGCAAGCTGGACCAGGCTATTCATGCATATTCCAGGGCTGCCGAACTAAATCCACTCGATTTCGAAGCATGGATGGCATGTGCCCAGGTTCTTTTCAGAAAAAAACGGGTTGGGGAAGCGATCAATATGCTGATCAAATTGTATCAGCATAATCATGAAAACCCTACAATTAATTACAGGCTTGCTGCTTATCATGCGTACCAGCTCGACTTCGCAAATGCAAATAAGTATTTTGAAAAAGGGCTCAGGCTGAATTTTCCTGAGCATCATGATATGTTCAGGCAATTTCCCAAGACCAGAGCTGTGACAGGTTTCAAAACGCTGATCGATGAACATATACAGCCCCAGCCTGTGATCAAAAAAACAAAATAAATCATTTCTATGCAGATCAAGTTACCTTACCTCCCCGAAAGATCCACCAAACCGCGGAATTCCGGTCTCACCATGATGATGGACAAAGGTTTAAGCACCAGTGAAGCCGCAAATTTCATAGAGATGAATGCCCATCTTACCGACCTGGTGAAACTTGGTTTCGGAACTTCGGTCGCAAGTCCGGGTATCGAAAGAAAAATCGGGTTATACAAGGAAGCTGATATTCACACTTACCTGGGGGGTACCTTGTTCGAAGCTTTTGTTATCCGCGATATGTTTGAGGATTATATCAGGCTGGTGGATACACTGGGTCTGACAACAGTAGAGGTATCCGACGGATCCATGTATATTCATCACAGCGATAAGCTGAATTATATTCGTCGTCTTTCAAAGCAGTTCAGAGTACTTTCAGAAGTGGGATCCAAGCAAAAGGGAGTAGAAATCCCCGATGATGTGTGGGTTGAAATGATGAAATCGGAGTTGGATGCCGGTGCCTGGAAGGTTATCGGCGAAGCTCGTGAAAGCGGCACAACCGGTCTGTATCATGCGGATGGCAGCGCAAATGTGCAATTGATCAGCCTGATTAATTCAAAGCTGAAAGCTTCTGACATTCTATGGGAAGCTCCAACCGGCAAGCAACAGGCATGGTTTATCAAACTGATCGGACCGGAAGTGAATCTTGGAAATATTGCTCCAGGCGACGTTATTCCCCTGGAAACCCTTCGGCTGGGATTGCGGGGAGATACCTTCTTTGATTTTTTACCTTCCTCGTTGAAGGAAAAGAGGCCTGATTCGGAATTATACCATCATCTCGATTAGATCATAACCTTGCCATGCGATGCTTTGGGTTAATCGGCTATCCGCTTTCGCATTCCTTTTCGACGAAGTATTTTGCAGAAAAGTTTGAACGCGAGGGCATATTGGATTGCTGTTACGACAATTACCCGATTGAACATATCGGGTTGCTGATGTCGCTGATTTCCCACAATCGCGATTTAACCGGTTTGAATGTGACAATACCGTTTAAGCAACAGGTCATTGACCTGCTGGATGAACTGGACCCCGAAGCAGCAGAGGTAGGCGCAATAAATACAATCAAGATTTCAAGGAGCGATCATAAGATATGGCTGAAAGGATATAATACGGATGTCTATGGATTTCGGAAATCCATTTCACCCTTCCTTCAAAACCATCCCTATCGCGCATTTATCCTCGGAACCGGTGGATCCTCCAAGGCTGTGGGGTTTGTTCTCAAAAAGCGGGGCATGGAGGTGATCTTCGTGTCGCGGAATCCCGAAATGGAAAATCATATATCGTACAAAGATCTTCCCAGCCTGATCAGGGAGCCCTCTGTTATTGTAAATGCCAGTCCCGCGGGAATGTATCCCCACACAGATACTTGCCCGGATATTCCCTATGAATTGCTGACTCCCGGCCATATCCTGTTTGACCTGATCTATAATCCACCGGAAACGCTTTTTCTCACGAAAGGAAAGGAGAAGGGTTCAACTATAATAAATGGCCTGCAAATGTTACATATGCAGGCCGAAAGATCATGGGAGATCTGGAATGAGGAGGATTAACCCATAAATGCACTAATTCCGTTGCGCAGACATCTCCTGAAGCTTTGAACTGAATTTGATCCCTGACTTCAAAGCATTGTCCGCTTTGATCTCGAATTTCAGCTTATCATCCACCAGAAGGAAATTGATTGAGGATCCCTCGTCGAGGGCACCCGATTTTTCCGTGATGATCAGGGTACTTTTACCATTTATCTGACTCAGGATCTGGGGTAACTGCTTTGTTTTTTCAAAAGGGACAAACAATATATGGCAGGTGTTGATCTCTTGTGGCGATTTATACCGTACAATACTGATATCACGGGTTCCTACTTTCTTGCCTTTTGTATAGAGTTCAAGTTCCATGGTTATTTCCGTGGCACCCAGCACTCCTATTACAAAATTTCCGCTGCGGTAATCGGGCGGCCACTCTATTAATCTGGAAAAATTGTATATAAACATCGTCTGCGCTTTTGGAATTGTACTCTGCATATATGCAACCGACGCAAAAAGTAATCCGATAATCGTGGCTAAAGCTTTTTTCATTGATGAGAAATTTTTTAATGCCTGAAGTTTATACGGGGATATTGTTATAATTGTTCGCAATTTTTATTTAATTGTTTTAAATTATTGGAAATGAAAAGGTGACCGGCTACATAAAAGCCGATTCCGGAGTGAAAATGCAGAAAAGAAAAGATTTATCCTGCGGAAGTAAGGCGAAGGTCGGGATAGGAAATGTTCATAAGGTACAATCCATGGGCAGGCACAGAAAAACCGGCATGGCTTCTGTCTTTGGCTTCAATGATGTCTGTAAATCCCCGGATGCCGGTTTTTCCCAGACCTACATCGATCATTGTACCTACAATGGCTCTCACCATATTTCTCAGAAAACGGTCGGCCTTTACAGTGAATACGATCATGCTGCCCTCACGGCTCCATTTAGCTTCGGTAATATGACAGTCATTAGTCATGACATCTGAATGCAACTTGCTGAAACTGGTGAAATCAGAATATTCCATTAGCTTTTGTGCCGCCTGGTTCATGGCATCCAGATCCAATGGCCTGGAAAAATACCACGAAAACGGGATAACAAAGGGATCCTTATACTGGCATATCCTGTATTCATACATGCGTGACAAGGCACTGAAACGGGCGTGGGCATCCGATTTTACCGGGTAAAGATCTTTTACCGAAATGTCAGCCGGCAAAATACAATTGAGCTTGTATACACACTGGCTTCCGGTTAAAAACAAAGGATGACAACTGTCAAAATGCAGCGTAAAATTCCGCGCGTGAACACCCGTATCGGTTCTTCCGGCACCGGTGGTTTTAATTGAATCACCCGTCAGATGCTTCAGAGAATTCTCAAGAATCATTTGCACAGTGGTTGCATTTGGCTGTATTTGCCAGCCATGATAACGGGTGCCCAGGTATGATATTTCTAAAAAATATCGGATCATCGTTTTATCTTGAATTCTTCAAAATTGCATTTATATGTGCTTATTTGGAAGGTTTTAAAGAAATATATTTTCATTATGAACCATTTAACAATTTTTAACAGAACATTAGGCTAAGAGCGCCAGTATATTAACATACCTTAACGGTGGGTCTTGTATGGGATGGGACAAAAATTGTTACTTTCGCACTGTTCATAAAATCCGCATAGGAAAGAAACAGTAAATCTGTGATTATAACGATATATCAGAAGATAATTTAAAATATTTATTGCTTATTTTAATGATGAACCAAAATGGCTGATCTTTCTATTCAAATCAGGGAGCTTAACAAAAAAATAGAGCTTGAAAGCGCATTTATTGAGCGCATCAATCAGGAAATAAGAAAGGTGATCATTGGTCAGAAGCATCTGATCGAGGGATTGCTCATCGGATTACTATCTGACGGACATGTATTGCTTGAGGGAGTTCCGGGTCTGGCAAAAACCCTGGCGATAAATACTCTGGCCCATACGATAAATGCTGATTTCAGCCGTATTCAGTTTACTCCCGACCTGTTGCCTGCCGACCTCATCGGAACGATGATCTACAGTCAGAAAAAGGAAGAATTCATGGTGAAGAAAGGACCTGTTTTTACCAATTTTCTGCTGGCGGATGAGATTAACCGTTCTCCGGCAAAAGTTCAAAGTGCACTTCTTGAGGCGATGCAGGAAAAGCAGGTAACCATCGGAAGCCAGTCTTTTGTTTTGCCGAAACCGTTTATGGTGCTGGCAACACAAAATCCGATTGAACAGGAAGGCACCTATCCTCTGCCGGAAGCCCAGGTGGACCGGTTCATGCTGAAGCTGGTGATTACCTATCCTACAATCGAAGAGGAAAAGCTGATCATGCGCGAGAATACTGCCATGGATTTTCCCGTTGCCGATAAGATACTGACAACGGAGGAAATTCTGCAGTCGCGGATCACGGTCAAAGAAGTGTATATGGATGAGAAGATAGAGCAATACATATTGAATATTGTTTTTGCAACCCGCAATCCGGCGAATTACAACCTTCCGGCATATAAAAATATGATCAGCTACGGCGCTTCTCCCCGTGCCAGCATAAACCTGGCAAGAGCCGCGAAAGCGTATGCCTTTATTAAGCATCGCGGATTTGTAATACCGGAAGATGTTCGGGCTGTTTGCCTCGATGTCTTGAGGCACCGCATCGGGTTAACGTATGAAGCGGAAGCTGAAAATATAACTTCGGAAGATATAGTCACCGATATTCTCAACAACATTGAGGTGCCATAATATGAAGAGAGGTTACAGTTATACGATCGTCTTTTTGTTGTTGATGGCCGGCCTGGCTGAACTAAAGGGCCAGAATTTCATCGGTATGCCCAAAAGTGATATCCCGGCTTTGCTGAAATCCCTGCACCCGGAGTTCAAACTTGATAAAAGTGCGGTTAACCATGCTTACAACTACCTGAAATTTGTGGATAAGGTAAGCGAACAAACCTTGCTGTTTTTTTTATCGGAAAAGGATGTTTGCACTTATGTAAGATGGATCTCCGACTACTCGAACCTGGGTGATATGACGGCTATGCTGAACCATAACTATCACAAAAGCGGCGCCAATTTGTGGACGTATACCGATAAAGGGGATGATTATTCGGTAGCTCTGACAGAAGGCGAATGGTATTTTACTGTTAGTTTCCGAAAGAATTAATGCGGTTATGGAAACCAATGAATTGCTCAAAAGGGTTCGCAAGATTGAAATAAAGACCAGGGGACTTTCACGGCATATATTTGCCGGCGAATATCACTCGGCTTTTAAAGGCAGGGGTATGGCTTTCAGCGAGGTGAGAGAATACCAGTACGGAGATGATTTTCGCAGCGTGGACTGGAATGTTACCGCACGCTTTAATCATCCGTATATTAAGGTTTTTGAGGAAGAACGGGAACTTACGGTGATGCTTCTGCTCGACGTAAGCGGTTCGGGTGAATTCGGTACACAAAGCCGGTATAAAAGCACTATGATCACCGAAATTGCAGCCTTGCTTTCTTTTTCTGCAATTCAGAACAACGACAAGGTGGGAGTTATCCTTTTTACGGACCATATTGAGCGGTTCATTCCTCCGAAGAAGGGACGCCAGCATATTTTAAAAATCATCCGCGAGCTGATTGATTTCAAACCCGCAAGCCGGTTGACAAACATCCGGATTCCGCTCCGCTACCTGGCGAATGTTATAAAAAAAAGAAGTATTGCATTCCTGATTTCCGACTTTATGGATGATAATTTCGAAGATGCACTGAAAATCGTAAGCAAAAAACACGACCTGGTTGGCTTGCGGATCTATGATATCCGCGAAACGGAATTGCCGGATGTGGGGCTTATAAAAGTAAAGGATGCCGAAACAGGAGAATTTACCTGGATAGATACCGGCAGCCAGCATGTAAGGAATAGCTATAGGGATAATTATAAAAAGAGGCAGTCGGAATTAAACGACTTGCTGATTCGTTCAGGAGTGGATTATGTATCTATTGCAGCACATGAAGACTATGTCAAGCCCCTGATGAGGCTTTTTAAGAAAAGGGCAAGATAGATTGGATTGAAAAAGCTTGATGATAATGTATATTTCTCTAAATATAAAACGCAAAACGGGCTACCTGGTGCTGATGATGCTGGTGTTTTTCAGCGGTTTTTTGCTTGGACAGGAAGTTACTGTCAGCGCCCGACTGGACAGTGCCAGGGCACTTATAGGCGATCAGCTCACACTCCATCTTCGTGTTGAAAAAACGGCAGGCACCAATGTCGTTTTTCCCTATTTTGCAGATACAATTACCCGGAAAATTGAGATCATCCGTAAATCACCCATTGACACTGCAGCCGGGCCGGACGGTAAAACGATTCTTAACCAGGAGCTGCGTATCACTGTTTTCGATACCGGCTTAATTGAAATACCACCTCAACCCTTTGCTTTCCAAAACGGGCAGCTGAAAGACACTCTTTTTACCCGGCCTGTTTCTTTTCGGATCATTTCCCTTCCCTTGGATACCACTATCCGGGATATCAAAGCAAATATGAAGGCCCCTGTGAATGCCCAGGAACTATTTCCCTGGTTTCTTGCACTGCTGGCATTGGCCCTGCTTGTGATAATGGTTGTATACACCGTGAGAAGAATACGCAGAAAAGAGGGAAAAGCCCCGGTGTACGTGCCTTCTGAACCGGCAGATGTCATCGCATTGAGACAGTTGGAACAGCTTAGGGTGGAAAAGCCGTGGATACAGAAACCGGTTAAAGTGTATTACATTCATTTAACCGACATCCTCCGTCATTATATGGAAAGACGATATCATATCATGGCACTGGAACAGACTACAGATGAAATTTTGAAAGATCTGAAGAAAACAGGGTGCACCTCCAATAACCTTGAAAAGATTACGTCCATATTAAAGCTGGCCGACTTTGTAAAATTCGCCAAACTCATCCCGGATGAATATGAAAATGGAATGCAGGTGGAAGAAGCGATTGATTTTGTGAAAAATACCACGCCTGTAGCGAATGAAAGCGTTCAGGACGGAACAACAAAACAGGATGCCGTACAAAGTAATGTAGAAACGCGATGAGTAACATACAATTTGCACATCCGGGTTATTTCTATATGCTGTTGGTGATTCCGGCAGCAGTAATCTGGTATATATACCGGCATAATAAAGTGCAGGGTGATCTTCAGATCCCTGAGATATCGCCCTTTGTTAAAATACGCAAAGGTCCGAGAGTTATTTTCAGACATGTGCCCTTCGTGTTGCGATTGTTTATTTATGGTTTTCTCATTGTTGTACTGGCACGTCCCCAGTCAACAAATAAATGGGAAAATGAAACGGTAGAGGGAATCGATATTATGCTCGCCCTTGATGTCTCGAACAGCATGCTGGCAGGGGATTTTTCACCCAACCGGATAGAAGCATCCAAAGAAGTGGCGAATGATTTTGTCCTGAGTCGAACCAATGACAGGATCGGACTGGTTCTTTTCGGCGGCGAAAGTTTTACCCAGTGTCCTCTCACCACCGATCATGCCGTATTGTTGAACCTTCTTCACGGTGTGAATGTAGGGATGATTGAGGATGAATCCACAGCCATTGGCCTGGGCCTCGCAAATGCTGTTAAGAGATTAAAAGACAGCAATGCCAGGAGCAGGGTGGTTATTCTGGTTACGGATGGACAAAACAATGCCGGATCCATAGACCCGTTAACAGCGGCAGAAATTGCCCGGACCTTCGGGATCAGGGTTTATACGATCGGGGTTGGCACATACGGAACAGCTCCCTATCCGTTGAGAAATGTATTTGGTGACCTGGTTTACAGGCAGGTGAAGGTTGAAATCGACGAACCCATGCTGAAGCAGATTGCGGCCATGACAAGAGGAGAATATTTCAGGGCAACCAACAATCATAAATTAAAAGAAATATATGCCCAAATTGACAAGTTGGAAAAAACCAAGATCGATGTAAAGAAGTATGCCCGTAAACACGAGGAATACCGGCAATTTGCGATTGCAGCGCTGATTTTGCTTGTTCTGGAAATCCTTTTGCGAAACACAGTTTTAAGAACGATCATGTAAATACCATGTTTAGATTTGAACATACAGAATATTTGATGCTTTTGCTGATCATCCCCGGTCTGGCAGCAGTATTCTTATATCAGTTCTTTAAAAGAAAACGCGATTTACGGAAGATCGGTGATCCCCGGTTAATCAACACCCTGATGCCTGAATATTCGCAATTCCGGCGAGGCGTAAAAGCTGTGCTTATCCTTGCAGCTCTTGCGTTAGTCATTCTTGCCATTGCCGAACCGCAATTTGGCTCCAAACTGACAAAGGTAAAGCATGAGGGTATCGAGATTATTGTAGCCCTGGATGTATCCAACAGTATGATGGCAGAAGACATCAGCCCAAACAGGCTTGAGCGGGCTAAACAGGAATTGACGAAATTAATGGATAAATTGCAGAATGACCGGTTTGGTTTAATCGTATTTGCGGGGGATGCCTATACCCAGATTCCAATTACCAACGATTACCTGTCAGCCAAAATGTTTCTGGCAGGCATAAATACAAACATGGTTTCGCGACAGGGAACCGACATAAGTTCTGCGATTGAGCTGGGAATTAAGTCGTTCGGTTCAACCTCAAAGGCAAGCAAAGCGATAATCATCATCAGCGATGGAGAGGATCACGAAGGGGATGTTCAAGCTGCCTGTAAAAAAGCGGTTGACAACGGGATTAAAGTTTTTACCATTGGAATGGGATTGCCCCAGGGTGCGAGAATTCCGTTGAAAGAAGATTCATACAACCAGGATTTCCGGAGAGATAAGGATGGAAATTTTGTTATAACCCGGTTAAATGAACAAATGCTGAGCGATATTGCACAGTACGGCGGAGGCAATTATTACAGGGCAAATTCTCCAGGCATGGGCCTGAACAGTATGCTTGCCCAGCTCAGAAAACTGGATAAAACAGAAATGGAGTCGAAGATTTACAGTGAATACGAGGAACAATTCCCGGTATTTATCTGGATTGCTTTCGGAATCCTGCTTCTCGACTTTATCTTATTATCCAGAAAAAACAAGTGGTTAAGTAAAATTAAGTTGTTTTCGTAACAAAGGTCGACTATGAAATGGATTGCGACAGTCATACTGACACTATTTGCACTGAATGTTTTTTCGCAGGCGGAAAGAAAATTTGTGCGCCGTGGAAACAGGCTGTATGAAGATAAAAAATTCCAGGAAGCAGACATTCAGTACAGAAAGGCACTTGAGAAATCACCCGGTTCGACCGCAGCCGATTTTAACCTTGGAAATGCACTTTACAGGCAGAATCAATTTGATGCAGCTTCTCAGCGTTACAGGGAATTATCAGGGAAACAAAAGGAGGCCGCGACAATTAACAACGATTACTATAACCTCGGGAATGCCTTATATAAATCGGGCAAATATGAAGAATCCATAGATGCATATAAAAATGCTCTTCGTAAAATGCCCGGGGATATGGATGCCAAACATAATCTGCAGCTTGCAATGAAAAAGCTTGAAATGCAAAAACAACAGAAAAAGCAGGACAATAACCAGGATAAAAAGGACAATAAAAAGGACAATAAACAGGACAATAAGCAGGACAATAAGAAAGAGGATAAGCAACAGCAGAACCAGGATAATCAGAATCAATCGCCTGACAATAAAAAAGATCAGCAGAAAAACCAGCAAAATATAAAAGGTCAGATCTCCCCGAAGGATGCAGAACGTATTCTTCAGGCACTTGAGAATGAAGAGAAAAACGTCCTTAAAAAAGTTCAGGAACAACAAAAACAGCAAAAGAAAATACCGGTGGATAAGAACTGGTAACAGACTAACAGCTCAAAAATAATGAAGCGTTTCCTATTAATAATAACAATTTTCTCATTCCTGCAGGGTTGCCTGTCAGCCCAGGAATCAAAGTTAACTGCTTCCGTATCCCCTTCTGTAATGAGGGTAGGAGACCAGTTTAACCTCACGTTTACATCTGACCAGGAAGTATCGGAATTGGAGATACCCCCCGTTGACAATATAGAAATCGTTGGCGGACCAAGGCAAGGGCATAGCCAGAGTGTTTATTCGGTCAACGGCAAAGTCACCTCCTCCTCCACATATCAATATACCTATTTTTTGAAAGCACTGAAGGAAGGGAAATTTTCAATACCATCTGTTACTGCTCACATTAAGGACAAACCTGTGCGATCAAACCCGGTTACAATTGAAGTTCTGGCTGCCAACAGCCAACCGGCCAAATCAAGCCAGGACGCTTCTGAACCGGCACAGACCCATGACGGATCAGTGAGTGATAAAGATTTGTTTGTCAACCTGTTGGTTGACAAAAAAGAAGTATACCTGGGCGAGCAAATCACCGCTACAGTTAAAATATACACCAAGGTAAACCTGTCAGGCGTTGATCCTAATTTCAAAGGTCCCGATTTTACAGGCTTTTTTACGGAACCCCTCACGGTTCCCCAGTTAAGGAACCTGCAAAGCGAGTCGTACAACGGGGATATATATGGTACGGGTGTGTTGAGAAAGACAATTATCATACCGCAAAAAACCGGTCCTATTGAAATTAAGTCATTTGATCTTGACGTAACGATGCGCCAGCAGGTGCGAAGAAGGATTGCCGATCCGTTTTTTGATGATTTTGACTTTCCCGATGTGCAGGAAATACCTGTCAAATTAAGGAGCAGGGAGGTTACGGTTCAGGTTAAATCATTGCCTGACAATGCTCCTGCATCTTTTGGCGGTGCCGTTGGTAATTTTACATTCAGCTCATCACTGAATAAAACATCCACCCGTACCAATGAACCCATAACATTAAAACTTACCATTTCGGGACGAGGAAACATAAAGCTCATCAATGAACCGCAATTTGAATTGCCGGGCGATCTTGAAAAATTTGATCCGGTAATTAATTCCCGCCTTGACAATTCCCCTTCCGGTACAAAGACTTTTGAATACCTTATAATGCCCAAGGCACCGGGAACATTCACAATTCCTTCGGTTGAATTTTCGTATTTCGACCCTTCTTCAAAAAAGTACAAAATAATTAAATCACAGGAGTTTACGGTTACGGTTGAAAAGGGGAAGGGTGATGCGGCGGCAGAATTAGCGCCGGGTATTACAAAAGAGGATATAAAATTACTCAATCAGGATATACGGTTTATCCGGAATAAGCCCATTCCTTTGCAGGTTAATAAATCATTCTGGGCCGATTCGGTTTGGTATTACCTGTCTTACCTTTTGCTCATTGTCCTGTTTGTTTTAATTGCCCGGAGCCGTAGAAAACAGATCCGCAATAAATCCGATGTTGCCCTCATGCGTTTAAGAAAGGCGGACCGGTATGCGAGGAAGAGGCTGACCAAAAGTGCGGAATTGCTGAAACAAGGGGAAACAAACCGATTCTATGAAGAATTACTGGGCGCTGTATGGGGCTATTTGAGCGATAAGCTCAATATTCCGTTGTCCGCCTTATCGCGTGAAACCGCCCGTACTGCCCTTCAGGCCAGGTCAACGGATGAAAGTCTGATGGACGGATTATTCAAAATTATTGATGAATGCGAAGTTGCAAGATATGGCCAGGTATCGGAATACCAGGGAATGGAAAAACTTTACCGCGATACGCTGAATGTTATTACCATGCTACAACAGAAGTTGAAATAGTTAAAATCTATTCATCATGAATAACGACAAACGGAAAATTATCCGGATTTACATATGTCTACTTTTAATTTCTTTTACGGGCGTCAGTGCCTGGAGTGCGGAAATTCCCGCCCGTGCAGATTCGCTGGTTCTGGAAGGCAACAGGCATTACATGAACAGGGAATATGACAGGGCCGTTGATTGTTATACCCGGGTATTGGATATGGGTTACAGCGCATCGTCGTTATATTTTAACCTGGGAAATGCTTTTTATAAGCAGAATAACTTTCCCAAAGCTATTTTATATTATGAAAAAGCACGGATTCTGGACCCTACAGATGAGGATATCAGGCAAAACCTGGCCATAGCCAATTCGAAAATAGTGGATAAGATTGAAAATATGCCCGAATTCTTTTTAAAGCGATGGTTCAATGGCTTATCGGTGTTCCTTTCTCCGGATCAATGGGCACTGGCCAGCCTCGTCATATTTGCCCTGTCGCTGGTGTCTTTTTTTATCTATATGTTTACCAATAACTTCGGCTTAAAAAAAATCGGATTTATCGCCGGTGTCCTACTGGTTTCACTTTCATTAACCGGGATATTGTTCATGCATAAAAGAAAACAATTGATCCGGCACGGTAATGGCGCTATAATAATGGCTCCTGTGGTGAATGTAAAAAGTTCACCCGATGAGCAGGGAACATCAGTGTTTGTATTGCATGAAGGAACGCGGGTGGTATTAATCGACAGCGTGCAGCAGTGGAAAGAGGTCAGGATCCCCGATGGCAATAAAGGCTGGATTGAGGATCGCGACCTGGCGAGAATATAGTGACAAGTGACGGGTGACAAGTGACGGGTCAGGGGGATTTTGAATGAGTCTGAAGGACCTGACAGAGTCCGAAGGACCCTGTCGGTGTCGGATAAAAACGATTCCTGCTAAGGAAGGGAGTGTTGCGCCACATTTTCAATATCCCTGAAATACTTTACAGTTTCTACCTGCAATTCCATGGTTGAGGGTTCATCACAAACAATGATGGCTTTCTGATGCAATTGCAGCATGGAAACTGTCCACATATGGCTGACCCCGCCTTCGACCACTTCGCGTAAGGCACGTGCCTTGTTATAGCCGGTGACAATAATAACTACTTCCCTCGCGTCCATTACAGTTCCGACACCAACTGTCAGGGCCATCGTTGGAACTTTTTTCAGATCCCCGTCGAAGAAGCGCGAGTTTGCAAGAATAGTATCATAGCTTAATGTCTTGATCCTCGTACGCGATGTAAGGGATGATCCCGGTTCATTAAATGCGATGTGTCCATCCGGTCCCATTCCGCCAAGAAATAATTCCACCCCGCCATAGCGGTTTATTTTCTTTTCATAATCATGACACTCTTTTTCGAGATCAGCGGCATTTCCATTGAGAATATGAATGTTCTTGCGCGGAATATCCACATGACTGAACAGATGGCTGAACATAAAGGAATGATAACTTTCCGGATGCTCCTCTGGAATACCGACATATTCGTCCATGTTAAATGTTACTACATTTTTCATGGAATATTCTCCGTCTTTATGCCTGCCGACCAATTCTTTATAGGTTTCAACAGGGGAGGAGCCGGTGGGAAGTCCAAGAACAAAAGGCTTATCTGCTGTGGGCTTCGCCCTGTTGATCCTGTCGATTATATAACCGGCTACCCATTGGCCTACCTCAGTTCCGTCTTTCTTGATTATAATTCGCATACGAATTGTTAATTGCAATATACAATAATAAAGAATTTTCAAATAAGAAGCAGCAGGTCGTATGGAATTGAGGTATTCTTTTTTTATTACTTTTGATTAGTTAAGTGTTAAGTAAGGATACTACATCATGGGAATTGCGGAAAATCTGGTCAGATTAAAGAGTGAGTTAGCTCCAAAGGTTAAAATCATTGCTGTTTCCAAGACAATGCCTGTATCGGCCATACAGGAGGCTTATAACACCGGACAACGTGATTTCGGGGAAAACAAGGTGCAGGAGATGACGGATAAACAAGGCCGGTTGCCGGGGGATATTAACTGGCATATGATCGGTCATCTGCAAACAAACAAAGTAAAACAGATCATTCCTTTCGTTCATATGGTTCATTCAGTGGACAGCATGAAGCTTCTTTCTGTGATCAACCGTGAAGCGGCGAAGGCGGAGCGTCATATCAATTGTCTTTTGCAGATATTCATTGCAAGCGAGGAAACTAAATTCGGGTTAAGCCATGAGGAGGCAAAAGACATACTTTGTTCCGATGAATACCGGTCTTTCAGAAATATTCAAATTGCAGGCCTTATGGGAATGGCTACCAATACTGATAACAAGGACACGATCCGGCAGGAGTTTAAACAGCTTGCCTCCGTTTTTTCGGAATTCCGGTCCGCTTTTTTCCCGGGTGACCCTGCATTCAGGGAATTATCCATGGGAATGTCGGGTGATTATGCGATTGCTGTGGATTCGGGTTCTACGATGGTAAGGATTGGCAGCCTCATATTTGGAGAACGGAATTATTTCGATAAAAAAAGTAAACATGATTAATCTTAGTACAAATTACCTGGGACTTTCCCTTGTCAGTCCGCTAATTGTAAGTAGTTGCGGATTAACTGCTTCTGTAGAAAAGATCAAAAGGTTTGAAGAGTTGGGAGCCGGAGCCGTGGTTCTTAAGTCCCTGTTCGAGGAACAAATAAGGCATGAGGCCGGTTCTCAAATCCAGAATGGTGATTATCCCGAAGCTTATGATTATATTTCCCGGTATGTGAAAAGCAATTCTCTTGAAGAATATATCCGACTAATTGAATCGGCTAAAAAAGCAGTGAAAATTCCAATCATTGCCAGTCTGAATTGCATATCCGCATCAGAATGGATTTCCTTTGCCAAAAGCATTGAATCCGCCGGTGCCGATGCCCTTGAACTGAATGTTTATTTCCTGGCTTCGGAAAAAGATGTAGCGGCAGAAACAATTGAAAGCCTTTACTATGAATTGCTTCAAAAAATCAGGGAGGTGGTTAATATTCCCCTGTCAGTTAAGATAGGATACCAGTTTTCAAACCTGGCGTCCACCGTGAATAACCTGTACCTGCGGGGGGCAAAAGGGGTAGTGCTTTTTAACCGCTTTTATGAACCCGACCTGGATATTGAAGCCATGAAAATTGTACCTTCCGAGGTGTTAAGTTCTCCCGCAGATATCCGGCAATCCCTTCGATGGGTAGGAATTTTGTCAGATAAGGTGGAGAGAATTGACATTGCCGCATCCACGGGAATTCATGACGGCAAGGCGGTCGTTAAACAAATCCTGGCCGGGGCAAAAGCGGTTCAGGTTTGTTCTGTTCTTTATAAGCAGGGTGAAAAACAGATAGCGGTAATACTCGATGACCTTAAATTATGGATGACAAGGAAAAATTATAATTCGATAGACGAGTTCCGGGGGAAATTAAACTACAGTCACATTGCCGATCCTGCAACGTATGAACGATCGCAATTCATGAGGTATTTCTCCGACTTCCAATAAAGGGGATATGACCTCGATTCGGATATTATTTGGGCTATTTCTTTGGCTGGCAGTACAGGTTGCAGCTGGCCAGGATACTGTCTATGCCAGGGAAGTTATTGCCCATTTATGCGATCAGAAAATGCACGGAAGGGGATATGTGCGTCACGGCGATCACCGGGCAGCCGCATATATCCGGCAACAGTTTGAGAAGGAGGGCTTACAACCCTTTCATCATGAATACTTTCAAACTTTTCCAATCAATATAAACACATTTCCCGGCAATATGATATTATCCCTGGATGGGAAAAGTCTTGCTGCGGGGCGCGATTTTATTGTCGATCCGTCATCACCCGGTATAAACGGAATTTTTGTTCCGGTATATTTGAAAGCCCCGGACATCCTGAAGGGAATGCCAGATACTTTAAGATATGCCGCAGGGAAAGTACTCCTTGTGGATGTGCGGGATTTAGCCCTGGCAAAAGCCGGGTTAAAGAGAAAATGGAGCGAATGGAAAAACACGCAGCAACGTGATAATCCTTTTAAATTAAAAGGTTTGATAGAAATTACAGACGAGAAACTGGTTTTCGGGGCAGCCACCCGCCTGTCTCTTATTCCGGTCATTCTTATGAAGGGCGCATCTTTTCAAAGACCGGCCGCTTCCCTTGAAATGCATATCAAAAACAAATTTATTGAGGGGTACAGCACGCAGAATGTTGCAGGTTATGTTCAGGGAACATTATATCCCGATTCTTTTCTGGTATACACAGCACATTATGACCATCTTGGCCTGATGGGAAAAGAAGTCTTTTTCCCAGGTGCAAATGACAATGCAAGCGGGGTAGCCATGATGCTTGGACTGGCACGGTATTTCAGCACACATCCGCAGAGATATTCTGTGTTGTTTATTGCTTTTGCAGGGGAAGAGGCAGGTCTCCTTGGATCGGAATTTTTTGTAAATCACCCGTTGATGGAACTTTCAAAAATAAAGTTCCTTGTTAACCTCGACCTTGTGGGGACAGGCATTGACGGTATTACGGTAGTGAATGCGACGGAATTTCTGCAAAAGTTTGAAACGCTCAGTCGTATAAACGAAACAGGGCACTACGTGGTCATTATCAAAAAAAGAGGTCCGGCCTGCAACAGCGATCATTGTCCTTTTTTCGCGAAGGATGTTCCCTGTTTTTTTATTTATACGTTAGGCGGGATTGCGGCCTATCACAACCCCGATGACCGGCCGGAAACACTTCCTCTCACAGCTTTCGAAGGACTTACAAAATTAATGATAGCTTTTGGCAGGGAAAAATTAGAATTATGAATTATGAATTATGAATTATGAATTATGAATTATGAATTATGAATTATGAATGATGAATGATGACGTCCCAGGCCCGTTGTTTCTACTCCCGCCGGTGCACTTTGCGCCATTCATGATTCAAAATTCTTCATTCATAATTAGGTTATTCAAATTACTTCCACGATCAGTCTATTGTTATTTCATCTTTATACCGAAATATCATATATCCTGAAAGTACAATTGAGGAAGAGCCGATAACTTTCAGTTTAAGCCATACCAGCCTGTGTTCAGTCAAATTACGAAAGGCCATATATTTGTAATTAATGTTAAGCCATGCATCGATTTCTGAATCGCTCACATAACCCCTGCCTTTGGCATCAGCGTATGACAAATAAGCAATTGTGGCTGATTCTTTCCAGGTACCCTCATTAATTGATATTGTATCCTTGTCATTAAAAATAAACGGAATCGGCACGGTATCATAGATATACATTGTCTCATGTGTGAAGCCGTTTATATACCAGGTTACATTGACAAAATCCATGGTTTCTACTTCATATCCGTTCAAAGTAGAAATTCTAATATATGATTCACTAGGATCATGATATTGTACATTGCGGTATGTAGTGATTGTAATATCAGTGGACCCGTTTTTGTCAATATCCAGATTAAATATTTTAGAATCTCTGACTGGGACATCCTGATTAGGTTGTATTATTATGTCATGCAGGTTGCTGTAAATGTGATCCGGCTCGATTTTTTCCTTTTCGCAGCCTGATATCATGAAAACAAATCCAATAAAAAAAGTTGGAATAAAGAGTCGGATGTGTAATTTCATAATGAGAGAGTATTACTGCGCCTCGCGCAATTCATAATTCATAATTCATAATTCATAATTCATAATTCATAATTCATAATTCATAATTCCTTCTCAACCACCTTTACAAGCTCCCCGTAAAGAGCCCGCTTTTCATCTGAAACCAGTTTATCCGATTGCTTCAGATACCGGATGCAATCCATTTTTGCCTCATCGGTAGCATTTGGAAACGATTCCTCAAGCACAGTAAAAGCCTCAAGTGAAGTAAGGTAATCCGATTCGATAAACAATTTTGCAAATACGGGGAGATATCCGCTGAAGTCAAGTCCCGATTGCCAGCATGCGGCAAGAAAGCCCGGCAGTTGTTCACCCAAGTCCATTTTTTCAAGGGAGGAGGCAATGACCGGAACAGCATCCTGTGATTTTATTTCACTTAGAAGGTTCAGGATTTCTGTTTGGATTATCAACGGTGTTTCTTTTCTGATCATTTGAAACAAAACCGGTAAAATCTTAATTGAGCCTGAATTACGGATCTCATATACAGCGGGAATCGCCTGGTCGGGATCAAGTGATTCCAGTGCTTTATTCCATTCCCGTTCAATACTGCTTTGCTTTTCCATTTTCTAAATTAATGGTGAAAATTTTATCCTTCATGAACCGGAGTCATATATTCCAGCATCAAAATCCTGGAAGTTTCCGGTGTAATCCTGTACCGGTCATCAATCCGGTGATTGACAACCCATATAATGTTCCCCGATGATTCTATCACCCAAATGTTTTGTTTGTCGGGCAGCGGGACTTTAATGTCTATCAGAAAATCACTGATCTTTTTTGAACCTTTCATGCCCAGCGGATGGAAATGATCGCCTGCGCTCCACCTGCGCAAGAGAAGCGGAAAAACAAGTTTTTCCCGATCCAAAACCGCATATCGGGTTTCCGGTGGGATTGTAAAACCCGGATTAACTTGTAAACTGCCCGCGGTGAGATGAATGGGATGTGTTATCAATACAGTATCCTCATCAATATTTATTCGGGCATCGGCAGGTGTGCCGTTTTTTGTTATGATCAGATGGGCCCGGTCCCGGGTAATGGAGTGGGTTCGTGTTATGAACTGCTTTCCGGGTATAGATTCAAAGGAAGACATAATGGATCGGATCAGAATGGAAGTGCAGCCAAATTCCCTGAGAAGTTCAAACAGAATCGTTTCAACAGATGGGAATTCCGTCAGTTTTTCAATGTCAATGAGAACCTTATCAGGCAATTCAACCCACACCGCTTTTTTTATTTGTGCCAATGCCAGGTTGACCAGTTTACCTGTCTGATAAAGGTGTGAAATCGTTTCAGTGGCATTCTCCATGAACACAGGATTGATGGCTTCAAATTCCGGAATTAACACATGCCGGATTCGGTTGCGGATATATTTTGTTTCCGCATTGGAAGAGTCTTCCCGCCAGGTTAGGGAACGGGCATCTGCATATTTTCGGATCTCCGGTCGGGAAGCAAACAGTAAGGGTCTAACAAGAAATCCGGTTTTTGGCCTCATTCCTGAAAGACCGCGGATGCCGCTCCCCCGGGCAAAGTTGATAAGGACCGTTTCCACCATGTCATTCTGGTTGTGGCCTGTAATGATATAGTCGTATCCGTTCTTTTTCCTGATTTCTTCGAACCATGCATATCGAAGATCGCGTGCAGCCATCTGTATTGAAATCCCGTTTGTTTCCGCGTATTCAAGAGTATCGAACCGGGTACCATAGCAACTTACTTTCATCCTCCGGGCGAGATTTTCCACAAACAACTGGTCACCGTCCGATTCCTTGCCTCGTAAATTAAAATTGCAGTGTGCAAAATCAAAATCAATCCCGGCTTCATGAAAAAGCTCAGCCATTACAACGGAATCAATGCCTCCGCTCACCGCAAGCAGATAGCGTTTTTCAGGTGAACATTTACATTCGCGTTCAAGATACCTTTCAAATTCCCTTTGCATGATTTCCCTGGATAATATGAAAGTTATTCATTTTTTCTGAATTAAAATTGCCGTCAGTTTTAACTGACGGCAATATTTAAAGCTGGAAATAAAACTTATTTTGATGCAAAATAGGCGACCACACCATCCTGCGATGCTTTCAGCCCTTTATCCCCTTTATGCCAGTCGGCAGGACAAACCTCCCCATTTTCTTCATGATACTGGAGTGCATCGATAACCCGGATAGCTTCGTCAACGCTTCTGCCGATAGGCATGTCATTTATAAGCTGATGTCGTACGATTCCCTGTTTGTCGATTATAAATAATCCGCGGTATGCCTGCGGTAAACCAAAAAATGTAGCCTGTCCGGCTTCATTATAATCATACGTCCCGGCAAGTACGTCAAAATTTTCCGAAATCGTTTTTGACAGGTCAGCCACCAAAGGATATTTGACACCCTTTATGCCTCCCTCTCTTTTATCTGTTTGCAGCCATTTCCAGTGTGAAAATTCTGAATCCGTGGAGCAGCCTACTACAGCCACATTTCTCTGTTCAAATTCTTCGATTTTATTTTGGAAGGCAAGGAGTTCGGTAGGACAAACGAATGTGAAATCGGCAGGATAGAAATAAAACAAGACATATTTTTTGCCCAGGTATTGCTCAAGGGAGAAATTGTCAACGATTTCTCCGCCATTAATTACTGCTTTTGCGCTAAATGAAGGTGATTTTTTTCCAACTAATACAGCCATGTTTATGAGATTTTATTAAATGAAATAAAAATTATTAACTGGTGGCAAAAATAGTTAATATTAGTTCTGGAATTTCAATGCTTAAACTTTTGTCAAAATTATGAACAAGGCTCAAAATGAATAAAATAAGATTATTGCTCGCGATTTGCCTTTTGTTTCATGCGGTCACTTTTTCTGTAGCCGGTGCAAATAGGGTCGGAAATGCAATTGTTTCCATTGAATGGCAAAATGAAAAACCGGCAGGTACGATCGAAGTTTTAAACGGTAAATTTGAAAGCGCAGCATTGACACGGGGCAAGGGCACGGTAAAGGGAAGTCATTTTGAATTTGCTTCCCAAGGTCAGAACCGTGTCGAGATCGTGCTCAAGGATGTAAATACCGGTACGGGGAGCGGATCAACACTGGTTTCAATCCAAACAGGCCGTAATTCCTTTTCTTTCTTATTAAGAGATGTGAATATTGAATATCCGATCTGGATAAAGCAGTATCATGTTGTTATTTGCCAGGCGGGAGATAACCGCACTTATGACCAGATAGCAGAAGAGATAAATAACCGCGGACTTAAATCGAAATTGCAAAGAATGGAAAGTGAACCTGAGGAGTCCTTTGATTCTGCAGCCAGCCATACCCGTAACCAGAGATGTCCAACCCTGCTTGGCATCAGTCGCGATATTCGAATCTTTGAAATGGGATTAACCCAGGAATTTGAAACGATCATCCCTCGCATGTCCTCTGCAGACGTTAAACTGCCTGAATCAAATAACGGGGGCGTAACATATTACTACCTGGCCGGCAGGGGACAGGGTGTTGAGCCCAATGCACCCCGAAGTCTTGAGGATGGAGCGTTGCCGATACTGCATAGTACGCTTATCGATGACGATATTGAATATTATACTACATCCTTTGTTTCCCTGGAATCTTCTCCCTTAAATGCCGAAACCCCTATTGGTACTCATTATCTTGTTTCCGACAGTTTTAGTTATGGCCACGTATTTACAACCAAACAAAAGGAAATCCTGAAATCACAGGTACCCGAAGAGCTGAACAAAAGAGAGGAAACTGTATTGTATTACAGGGCTGTGGCAACGAACAAATCCTCTGTCCCACGCTATGCTTTCTTTCGAACGCTCAAGCCAGGCCAGGGCTGGTGGGATAAAAAAAGCTATTCTTTTGACGCGGAATCCGGCTTTTCAAGATATTCACCGGACCGGGTCTTCGGTATATCACTATTAAATGGAAATCCACTGACAAATGAAGAGATTTCTGTTTTACTGAAGCCGGGTGAAAAAGCAGTTTTTGAATTTCGTCTTCCTCATGATCCGGTTTCGGCAGACAGGGCAAAATTACTATCGGGTCAGTCCTTTACAGAAAAATTTGAGGAATGCAAAAGTTTCTGGCAGGAAAAACTTTCCCATGCTGCCCGCATCCGGTTGCCTGAAAAAAGGATCGGCGAAATGATCCAGGCTGGACTTTTACATCTCGATCTGATCACTTATGGCATTGAATCCGACGATATCCTGGCCCCATCCGTAGGCATATATTTGCCGATCGGAACGGAAAGTTCACCTGTCATCCAGGTTTTCAACAGCATGGGACTACAGGAAACAGCACGGAAATCCTTGATGTATTTTCTTGACAAACAGAATGAAGACGGGATGATTCAGAATTTTGGGGGCTATACGGGCGAGACAGGTTCCGTATTATGGAGCATAGGCGAATACTATCGTTATACACACGATACAGCCTGGATTAAGAAAATTGAACCCAAACTGCTGAAATCGTGTGAATACTTGCTTCAATGGCGGGAACGAAATAAAAAAGAAAGCCTTCGCGGAAGAGGCTATGGTATGATTGAAGGAAAAGTGGCAGATCCTGTTGATCCGTTCCATCAGTATATGCTGAATGCTTATGCCAGCATGGGCATAAGCCGCATGGCCGAAGCTTTACATGAGATTGATCCGGCAAATTCAAGCCGGTTAAAACAGGAGGCTGAATCATGGAAACAGGACATCCGTACCTCTTTTTTCAATTCCATGGCCGGTTCACCGGTAGTTCCTCTGGGAGACGGATCCTGGTGCCCGACAGTTCCACCCTGGACCGAAGCCCAATCCCTGAGGCTTCTCTATCTCAATAACGAAACATTCCTTTCCCATGGAACCTTCACCATATCGGATGCGATGCTTGGTCCGCTCTACCTTGTTTTCTGTGAGGTGCTGGATCCGAAGGAACCTGCATCTGAAATGATGCTGGATTATCACCAGGAGTTATTGCTGCAGCGCAATTCTGCCTTTAGCCAGCCGTATTACAGCAGGCATAACTGGGTTCAGCTGAAACTCGGAATGACAAAACCATTTCTGAAGACATATTACAATACTTTTTCAGCCCTTGCTGATCGCGAAACCTATACCTTTTGGGAACACTTATATAAATTGAGTGCCCATAAAACACATGAGGAAGCCTGGTTTTTAATGGAAACCCGTTGGATGCTTTACCTGGAAGAAGGCCAAACATTGAAATTGCTTGCCGGCGTGCCACGCAAATGGTTGGAGAACGGGAAAGAAATCGAGGTTTCAAATGTTGCCAGCTATTTCGGACCTCTTTCATTCCGGGTCAAATCAAATACTGATAAGGGATACATTGAGGCAAAAATCGAATGCAAATCGGAAAGAATGCCCCGGCAGGTGATCCTCCGGATTCCCCATCCGGAAGGAAAGAAACCAGTGAGGGTAACCGGAGGTTCATACAACGAGACAGATGAAACTGTTACTGTTGAACCATTCAATGGAACGGCCGGTATCCGGGTGGAGTATTGATCCTATTTGCCGGTCGCCTGTGATTTTCAGAATAGTTTCCAAAGGTATGGGCCAAAAATCAGAAGGCCTGTAATCACCGCAATAAAGGAGGATAACAGGACCACCGCAGCTGAAATATCCTTGATAATACGGATGGAGTCATTTATTTGAGGGGAAACAACATCCGACAATTTTTCAAAGGCTGTATTGATCATTTCAGCAGTCAGCACGAATCCCATGCATAAAAGGATAAGTACCCATTCCAACCGCCTTATATGAAGAAGAAATCCCATGATCAAAACCAATCCTGAAATGAATACATGAATCCGGGCATTGTGCTCATATCTTAAAATATAGACGAAACCCTGCACTGCATACCTGAAACTTTTCAGGCGGGCCGGTATCGAAAACGGATTGCTTGATTTTTCCATGATCTGTTATTTAATGTCCTGTAAAATTAAGATTTCCATTATTCTAATTTGATCTTTACGTGCTTAAACCGGTCCAGGTCAAACACATCACCCATCAGTGTTTGCCCTTTGACTTTCAGATACAGATGTGCCGGATTTCCCGGCACATCAAAAATTAACTTCGTTCGTTCTGTTGAACCATGGCCTGTGTTGTAGGTTGCATGCCATCCGAAAGGTTCGTCTTCATTGAGCAGCCGTTGGGCTGCCGGATTGTTTTCATACCTGTCTCTGTTTTCGGAAACTACAAAGGCAATCTGGTTATCCCACTTATGGCCAACCCTTCTGGCCTCATTTTCAACTTCAAAAGTGACAATATAAAAAGTACCGCCCGCAATCATTTGCAAGGTATCTGCTTTAATTGCCTTTCTTTTTTCGATAGCGGCAACCCGGTAATTAAAGTCATCATGATGAATATTTTCATTCAGGCCAATAATTTTGTCAGACCGGTTGCAACCCGATCCTAAAGCCAGGAGCAATACTCCGAAAATTCCTATTGTTTTCATAAAGCTTCATTTAATATGAGTATCTGAATTTATTCAAGTGAAGAATTAGATTTCACCGGTGAAAACCAGTCGATTTTCCGTGAAAAGTACATAACAAGTCCCAGGATAAACACCAAACCTATGTTGCCAATGATCAAAGAATAATTGGCCAGCTGCAAAATAACAAACAGGTAGATATATAAGGCTGCCAAAGTAAGGGTTACAGTCAGAGTCACCTGTTTTTTTGAATAGAGCGAATGGGCGTACACTGAAATCATTCCGATGATCACGATACTGGAAATCAGGTAAGCCGTTGAAAAAGGAATATACTCCGCCAATGCGGTGAGTAAGGAATAAAATATGCATAGGCCGACACCCACAAGGAGATAATTAAAGATGTGGATCCGCACAGAAGTCATAATTTCGGCAAAGAAGAATACAAGAAAAGTCAGCACGATGAAAAGAATGGCATATTTTGCTGATCGCATTGATTTCTGGTACGAGTCTACCTGGGTGATGAGGTCAACCCCGAAGGATGATTCATCCACTGTATATTGGTTATCAATCCATTGCTGCGGATAATTCCGGTTAAGCTGAAGAACATCCCAGTGTGCCGTAAACCCTTTTTCGTCTACTTTTTGGTTATCAGGAAGAAACGCCCCTTTAAAGCGGGGTGAATTCCATGTTGATATCAGATCCACATTCGTTTTCTTGCCAAGAGGAATGAAATTCAATCCTGTACTTCCATTCAGATCCACATCAAACGAAAAATTTACAGGGGAGAAATAATCAATCCTAACCGGAGCATGGACTCCCGATTTTATGATTTCACGGCTAATTGTTCCGGGTACAACAGGCAACAGGGAATCGCCCCAATGTATTTTAATATTTTGGTTAATTCCGCGCATATCCGGAATTCCGATTTCGATCCAGGCGTCCATCCCTGTAATTTCTTCTTTTGAGATTTTAAGACTTCCAAGGTCAGGAGGCAGAAAATTGCCGGTTACATGTAATTTTGAACGGTAGGTGACCACCTTATATATTCCTCTGTGCCTGACCTCTGGTTCTGCATTCCCGGTGATTTTAAGGTTTTCAGGGAGAAAGTGTATAAGCCGGGTTTTGCTCTCTCTGATATTTTGCCCTGCCTTCGGTAACGTTACAACCTGCAGGGTGAGGACAGGTGCCGTGAGAGTCTGTTCATTCCCCCAGATAGAGGTTACTTCGCGGATGGTCTCCTTGCTTCGCTGTTCCCTTTCACGGATCAGGTTCATGATCATGAAGGCCGGTATCATAAGCATAAGGGATAAAAAGGCAATCAGGGCAAGTTTAAATCCTACCGAATTAAAAAGACTGTTTTTTACTTTTTCTATGTTTTCCATGGTTTTGAGTTTTTAAAAAGTACTTTGAATTACAAAGTTTATAACGAAAAAAAATAGTCGTTATTAGGAAGTTTTGCAGTTTTGCAGTTTTGCAGTTTTGCAGTTCTACGGTTCTGCAGTTTTGCAGTTTTGCAGTTTTGCAGTTTTGCAGTTTTGCAGTTTTGCAGTCGTGCAGTCAGCCGCGTCAGCGTCACTCGTCACTTGTCACTCGTCACTTTCTTCCTCACTTTTAGTTTTTATCTTTTAGTTTTTCACTGCATTGTTCATTGTTCATCGTTCATTGTTCATTGTTCATTCTTCCCCGCCAATAAGCTTTCCCAAATGATCCAGATGTTCACGGAAAGCCTTTTTCCCATCCGGGGTCGCATTATATTTTGTATTCGGTTTCTTCCCCACAAATTGTTTTTTAACCCCGATCATCCCGTTTTTTTCAAGCGCCGAAAGGTGGCTTGCCAGGTTACCATCGGATGTATCCAGCAATTCCTTCAGAGAAACGAAATCGATGGATTCATTCACCATGAGGACCGACATTATCCCAAGCCGGATCCGGCTTTCAAATTGTTTGTTGAGTTTGCCTACAATCTCTTTTACCCTGGAATTTCTCACTTTTCGTCTTTGGTTTTCACTGCTTCATACCGGAAGTACATCATCAACCCATAAAAAATATGCATCAATCCAAAACCGATGGCCCAGAACAAAAGCCCATACCCGATAAGCCATGATGCCATTAAACCCAGGATGATCTCAGAAATTCCCAATACCCTTATCTCATGATATGTATACTTACTGGCATTCAAAAGGGCAAGCCCATAAAATAAAAGGGTGGAGGGGGCTAACAGAAAATCAAGATGATGAACAATCAGTAACAGGCAGAACAAACCTCCGCTTGCCAGAGGAATGATCAGGTTTATGACCATTCTTTTGGCTGTACTGTCCCATATAGGCATCCCCTTTTTCCTGGCTTGCCTCGAAGTAAAGTAAATGGCTGAGGCAAGTGCAAAAAATAATACGCCCAGCGCATCCAGAATAACAAATTTCAATGATCCGTTGAATCCGGAATAGAATGTATTATTTAAAACCGGATTTGAATAGACCGGAACAAAATCCAGGTGAAAAAAGGCGATTGCCGACCCGATAAGGGCACATATGCCGGCTGCCACACCGGAAAGGCCGCTTAGGGAAATGAACCGGGAAGACCTTTCCATCAGGTTACGGATCTCGGCAAGTTGTTCTAACGGTTTCTGATTAATTTCCATTATAAAGTACTTTGAGATACAAAGTAATAAAATATTAGTATAAATACCAAATAATTTTTGTTAAAATAAAAAACAAGTGGTTTTATTTTATAATTCTGGCATACAAATTGAGTAAGTTCTGTAAGGCTAGTTAGTAGTTTTATTCAATTGCGTTCGTTGCTTAAGGTTAATGCCCCCGGTCATATTTGACCGGGGTTTTTTTTTATCTGAACTGATTTACCGCAGTTGCTTTTACATTGCCTCCGATAGGGGAACAAATTGAGCATGCAGTATTTTAGCTATATTTGAAAATGTTTTTAAGGATCCCTGTTTCCAATATGGGCAGACAAACCAAATGAGAGAAAACCGGACACCTGCCTGGCCGATAACACGATATGAAATTTTAGTAATATGATAAAAAAACACCATTTCAGTATCCTGCTTTTTGTTTTCATTGTTTTGTTCCCTGTTGGGGTAAATGGTCAGGATAAAAAGGCGGTGAAACACAAGTTGAAAAGCATTACGGAGTATGAACAAAAATATGAGAAGGGTGTGGCGGGTAAAGCACTTAAGGAATCAGAGATCTTGTATGACAAAGATGGCAATGTAATCGAGGAAACCGAATACAAAATGGGAAAGGTGACCAAACACATGACATACCAGTACAACGAGGACAATAACAAGATTCGCGAAACCGAATTCGATCCTTCGGGCAAAAAGATAAAGGCCACGGAATTTAAATACACAGATGGCTTAAAGACAGAGAAAACGGTATATGACGCTAATAATAAGGTCATCTCCAGGAAAACCTATAAGTACGTATCTTATTAGGCTGTTAGGCTGTTAGGCTGTTAGGCTGTAGGCTTTTAGGGTTTAGGTTAACGGGACTGCAGGACTGCAGGACTACCAAATCCGACTCGGACAGGTCCTTCGGACTCTGTCAGGTCCGTTTCAGGAACTGCAAAACTGCAAAACTGCAAAACTGCAAAACTGCAAAACTGCAAATTCTTACGGGAATGCGTTTAAAGCACAACGGTGCGATTTCTCGTCATATTGGAAAATCATCTGGTCACCCTTAAAGAGAAGAAAACTGACGATCTTGAGATTTGGACTGTAACTCGAAGTGTTGTATTTATAAAGGGTCATATCATCCTGTATTTTAACCAGTTCCATAAATACGTGCTTATCGGTAATTTTCCCGTCCAGGTATAACGGTAATTTTTTATACTCCTTGCCATTTATTGAATAGGAAGAGATCTGATCATTAGGAATAATTAGTTTTTTACCATTATCCAGTAAAAGTGTGGTCTTCGTATCCCGGAAACTGATTTTTTTCGCATCAATCTTTTCTTCCTTTGCAATTACCCATGAGCCGGCAGGGTCATCTGCAAATACAACAAAGCAATAAAACGCCGCCAAAATCAGAGTAAATAATTTTTTCATATCTAATCCTCCCTGCTTTAATTGTTTAGTTGAAAATCAAAGATTGCAATTAAACATATCAGGGAAGCAAAAGTTATTGAAGAAGCGTTGTTTTTAAATTGTTTGTTTTTAGGGGCTTATGCCGTGGGTTGTCACCCACGGTTATTAAGATTTGACCCCTTCGGGGTCCATGGCCAACGTCCCCGGTTCTATCTATAGGTTATCCCTGACGGGATATTATTGCTCCCGAAATTTTATCCTTGAGAATAAGTTTCACAGTACCGTCAGGCATGGTCTCTTTCTTTACCAGGTAATGGCCGGCGTCATATTCACGGGTGGCATGGATTGGTTCCGATTTACCAATGCCGCGCCAGGTTTCCAGATTTACCGGCTCCCATTTTTTAGTTTTTGATGACCGGTAACAGGCGTCCATAATCTCATTCACCACATACCCGTCATAGAATGTTTCATTTGGCTGGGTCTTGTTTTCATACGCCCTGAACATATCGGTAAACATATCGGTATATCCCAGTTCCACCACTTCGTCACCCACAGGGAACAACCATCCCTTTTCACTTTCCGCTTTTTCAGCCACGTACCCGCCTTTGTTTGCGGCGGTAAATATTTCAAATCCTGTCCGCAGGAAATTATTAACCCATATGGTTCCTTCTGTGCCCATAGCCTCATCCCTCAGGTCCATACCGCCACGAAAAGACCAGCTGACTTCAAACTGGCCAATAGCGCCATTTTCATATCTTACCCAACCCAATGCATTGTCCTCCGCTTCAATAGGCTTCACGAGCGTATCCGCCCAGCACATCACCTCTACCGGGCGAATGTCTTTTCCGATATAATTTCGTGCAATTTCAATGCAATGACAACCCATATCCAGAAGTACACCTCCGCCGGATATCTCTTTTGTCCAGAACCAGTCGCTGTGCGGTCCGGGATGTGTTTCCCTTGACCTTGCCCAGATCACATCCCCGATGGCCCCGGATTTCACCGATTTCAGAGCTTTTAAAGTTTTGGGTGTATAGACAAGGTCTTCCATATACCCGTGTGTTACACCCGATTTTTCCACGAGTTCAAGCATCTCTTTCGCTTCCCGGGCATTACACCCGAGAGGTTTTGTACAAAAGACGGCTTTCCCTGCTTTTGCCGCTTCTCGCACAGCTTCAAGATGAAGGTTATTTGGCAGCGCCACAACCACGATGTCAACTTCAGGATCGTTGACTGCTTCTACGAGAGATGTAGTCCATTTTGGTACACCGTGTTTTTGCGCAAAAGCTTTCCCTCGTCCGTCGTCACGGGAATAAATAATGTGTACCCTGTCACGGCTTCTCTGGCCATGAATTGAATAGGTATAAAAATCACCGATAAATCCGGCGCCCAGCATAGCTACTTTAAGCATAGTTGATAGTTGTTAGATGATTGATAGGAAGTTATGCAGTTTTGCAGTTTTGCAGTTTTGCAGTCGTGCAGTTTTGCAGTCGTGCAGTTTTGCAGTTCTGCAGTTTTGCAGTTCTGCAGTTCTGCAGTTTTGCAGTTTTGCAGTTTTGCAGTTTTGCAGTTTTGCAGTTTTGCAGTCGTGCAGTTTTGCAGTCGTGCAGTCGTGCAGTCAGCCGCGTCAGCGTCACTCGTCACTTGTCACTCGTCACTTTCTTCCTCACTTTTAGTTTTTATCTTTTAGTTTTTCACTTCACTGTTCATTCTTCATTCTTCATCTTCACATTTAATTATTAGTTATTATCTTTTACCTTTATGACTCCAATTAAAAATACAGTATTCCAATGAAAAAATGTGTCTCCCTGGTCATAATTCTGACCTTTTCTTTTTATCTGGCTGCTCAAATTTATCAGCCAACCTGGGAATCAATTGATAAGCGTCCTGTACCCGAATGGTTTACAAGCGCCAAGTTTGGCATTTTCATTCACTGGGGTGTTTATTCAGTTCCCTCATGGGCACCGGCTGATGCACCCATTGGCGTATATGCCAAATATGCGGAATGGTACTGGTATAAGTCGACGGTCAATTCCGGCGAAGAGTATAAATATTTCAGGGCATTTGACTCCGCTATGTATGGAGCAAAACATAAATATGCTGATTTTGCGGGTCAATTCAAGGCCGAATTATTTGACCCCCAACAATGGGCGGATGTGTTTGCAAGATCAGGTGCAAAATATGTGGTGCTCACGTCAAAGCATCACGAAGGATTCTGCCTCTGGCCCAGCAAACAAAGCTGGAACTGGAATGCTGTGGATATCGGACCGCATCGTGACCTGGCCGGGGATCTTACACAGGCTGTAAAGGCCAGGGGATTGCATATGGGATTTTACTATTCTTTATATGAGTGGTTCAATCCGCTCTATAAAAGCGATCTGGAAAAATATGTGGATGATCATATGATACCCCAGATGAAGGACCTGGTGATCCGCTATGAGCCCGATATATTATGGACCGATGGCGAATGGGAGCATCCCAGTGAGGATTGGAAAAGCACTGCTTTTCTCTCATGGCTTTACAACGAATCTCCGGTTAAAGACCAGGTAGTGGTCAATGATCGATGGGGGAAAGAAACCCGGTCAGTACATGGCGGGTTTTATACAACCGAATACGACCTTGTAAATGATAAAAAAGGAATTGGCAATGCGACAGCACACCCATGGGAGGAATGCCGCGGGATCGGAACTTCCTTTGGGTATAACCGGGTTGAAGATCTGGACAATTATATGGATTCAAAAGAACTGGTGGATTTGCTGATAGAGAAGGTGTCATCCGGCGGCAACCTATTGCTTGATATCGGCCCGACAGCCGATGGCCTTATACCGGTGATCATGCAGCAACGGCTGATTGATATAGGTGACTGGTTGAAAGTGAACGGTGAAGCAATTTATGATTCGCGGGTATGGCAAAAGCAATCCGGTAGTGCAATCCCCGATGTTTTTTTCACATGCAAAGGTAGCGACCTGTATGTTATCTGCACGAAATGGCCTCAAAAACAAATTACTATACCCGGGATAAAAGCCACCGGAAAAGTATCCCTGTTGGGATCGGCTGTTAAAGTTAACGCAAGGTCTGATGGAAAATTAACGATTGATCCTCCTTTAATTAATCCGGGAAATATGCCCTGTTCATATGCCTGGGTTTTCAAGGTGGAAAATTTCAGGGATTAACTATCCTTTGGACAGAAAATACGTATACAATTTATTACTGAATAAAGAGCATGATATTTCGGCGTTTCGCTTTTATCCTATTTATTGCGGTTTTTTTTCAAACTTCCTTTGCCGCAGACAACACGGTTGATCATTGGGAAACGGTTGTTATGGCCGGTGATACCTGGCATTATTTTGTGGGAATCACTGCAGGTCCGCCGGCAGGCTGGCAAAATTCAGGATTTAATGATGGAGCCTGGCAGCTGGGTCCCGGGGGATTTGGCTATGCTGACGGCGACGATGCCACGGTGATTAATACCGCATCAAATCCATATTCAGTGTTCATCCGCATAAAGTTCAATATCGCAGGATACTTCCAAAATCAGCATGGCACTTCTTAACATGGACTTTGACGATGGTTTTGCCGCCTGGATCAATGGGGTTGAAATCGCCCGGTCAAACCTGGGTGCAGCCGGTGATCATCCGAATTATAACACGGCTGCCACTGATCATGAAGCCGTGATGTACCAGCAAATGGCCCCGGCCTCCTATCTGGTTTCGAAGAAAAAGTTGAACGGTTTCCTGGTTAATGGAACTAACGTTTTGGCAATACAGGTTAACAATACGGGAAATTCGTCCAGCGATATGAGCTGTATTCCATTCCTGTCGATGGCTATGAAGGTTGCCGGATTAACTTACCGGAATGTGCCGGACTGGTTCGAAAATCCTTATGTGGGTTTTACAGGTTCCACACTTCCGTTGATTGTTATCAATACCGGTTCCAGGGTTATACAACAGGATGTAAAATCGATGGCAGATATGGGTATCATTGATAACGGGCCCGGACAAATGAATTATCTGACCGATGATTGGAACAATTACAATGGAAAAGTCGGAATTGAAATAAGAGGTTCCTCGTCTACCATGTTTGACAAGAAGAATTACGGCATCGAATTGTGGAAGTCGGCAGAAGTTGATACCGCTTTTTCCCTGATGAACCTGCCGGCTGAAAGCGACTGGATTTTGCATGGCCCTTATTCCGATAAATCATTGGTGCGAAATTACCTTGCTTATGCACTGGCCCGTGATATGGGGCATTATGCCTCCAGGACCCGCTTTTGTGAATTGTTTCTGAATGATGAGTACCGGGGTCTTTATGTTTTGACCGAACGCATTAAACGCGACAGCGCCCGCGTAGATATTGCCAAATTGCTGCCGACTGATGTTACAGGCGAACAGCTTACCGGTGGATATATTGTAAAAATTGACAGATCGGCAGGTAATTTTACAGATGGTTGGTTTTCACCCTATATTGGAACTGGTACGGAAGGAAGCTCCCCGTTTTTCGCTTACGTTTATCCTCATCGCGATAAAATCGGGCCCGGTCAGAAGACATATATAAAAAGCAAGATCACTGCATTTGAAAATGCACTGCATGGAAGAGATTATCTCGATCCCTATATCGGATACAAAACGTTCATCGATCTGAAATCATTTGTAGATTATTTTATCATGGTGGAACTAAGCAAGAACACGGATGGATACAGGTTGAGTACCTTCCTGCACAAGGATCGTGACGGAAAAGATCCCAGGATTCATATGGGACCGATCTGGGATTATGATCTTGCTTTTGGAAACGCCGATTATTACGAAGCTTTCAATACGTATGGATGGAATTATACATATAGGTCAGACATGTGGGGTACACCCTTCTGGTGGAGCAAGATGCTGACGGATCCCTATTTCGTGAATATGCTGTATTGCCGTTGGCATGAATTCAGACAGGGCGTGTTGTCAGATGAATCCATTATGGCTCGTATTGATTCGGCGGTTACAGTTATCGGTGATGCTGCCGACCGGAATTTCATTCAATGGCCGATCCATGGACAGTATGTTTGGCCCAATTACTTTGTAGGCAATACCTTTGAACAGGATATAAATTACATGAAAACATGGATCACGGACCGGGCTGCCTGGCTTGATTCCCACATCCCCGGAAGCACCTGCCTTTCGCCTGTAAACGACCTAAATGCCACCTATACTTTTCTGTTAAGGGCATATCCAAATCCCGCTGTTGAAGAGGTAAATATCGAAGTTCAAAATGAAAGATCCCTTATGCTAAAGCTTGAGATCTTTAATTACACCGGTCAGCTTGTATTTGCCAAACAATTGGAGGGAGAGCCCCTGATCAATGAAAAAGTAAGTCTCCGGCCCGGTGCCTACCTTGTTAAGGTCTCCGGAAAAGAGGATTCGAAAATCCAAAAAATCATTGTACAGTAGTTTTATAACCTGTACTCAAGTACCAGGGTTTCATAAGGCTCTACAGTATATTCCCGGGGATTGCCAACGATTCGGCCCTGGTTTTCGGCACCTTGATTTGGAATACTACGGCTCAGGTAGTCAAAATTTTCGGTGTTCATCTTCATGATCACCCGGCATCCATCAGTTCCGATGAGTTCAAACTTCTGCCGTTGCCTTGTCATATTTGAAAGGAAGGCAAGTCCGGAATTTCCTGTTGATACGGTGAATCCATCGATTGCAAGGGGATTTGTACTATAGCTTCCCGGAATTTTGAATTTGCCTTTATTCAGAAGTATCCTGAATACATGAAAAACAGGAAAGAGAAGCCCTTTATGGGCTTCAAACACGTACGGCCATCGGCTGTCATTGTCCCCCATGAAAATTCCCCGCTCACCCACAGATTCATAATAGGTTATACTTTTTGCATCTGAATCAAGCAGGTATTTCAGGCTTCCCGTCGTCCATGCAGCACCAAAAAGTGACATCTGCCGGGAATCCATACCCATGGGTATTGTGCTGCCTTCGGATGGCAATTCATAATTATGCCGGTTTGCGTTAAAGCGCCTTTGCAGGGTTACCGGGGAAACTATAACCGGCTTTTGTATTGCGAAGTTTGACGCACTTTTGACAGCGTATTTCTGTGCTGCTGTATTTTCAACCATTGTACGTTCGTCGGAGGCATGTTCCTGGGGATGTATGGCAAACGTGATAAAATCAATATCTTGAAAATCAGGCCTTGAACGGTTCAGTTGTGCGAAATTGCCGTTGGTCCCTGTTCCCGCCGGGATGCCGGGAAACTCCCTGCGAATAGCGGGTATCACTGATGAAAGGACGCTATTCGCAGCCACTTTGTCCTTATCTGAAAAGATGATAATGCGCCGCAGGGGAATGGGCCGTTGAATATAAAGAAGCAGAAATCTTGACAGCTCCGCTTGCGGATCATTGCCGAATACCAGGCAGATTTCTGCTGGAAATCCGGTTTTTATTGACTCTCCTGAAAGAGAGGCATATTGATCTTCCATTTGCAGACTGCTTAAGAATAATTCACCCCGTATATGCGAAAAAGGAATGCCCTTCAGGAGGTTTGCTTCTGAATCAGACAGGGGTTTTGACCTTGAACTTGAACATACTCCGATATCAGGTAATTTGCCTGCCGGCTGATTTCCGACATTGAAAATTATCCCGGGCCTCTGTTGTTTTAATAGGTGAGGATGCCTATCTGCAACCTCCTGCTTTTTGGATACCAGGGAAAACACAACCTTCTGAAATAACCGGGTGCCTTTTGCAATCTCCACAGGATACGGCAGATCAAGCGGGGTGCTGTATGTTTTGTAGGATGCATCCGTCCAGTTTCGCTGGTCCTCTGTTTCAAATACATCCCCTTCAAATTGAAGACTTCCTTCCAGCGAGTTATTAATCTTCCATCGCATTTCACGAATATCCTTAAAGGGCTGGTGTGGTGAAACGTCTTCAGGAAACTTGTCCTGCTTCAAACTGCCGTCGGTGTGTATAATTTCGCAATTGCGACCTGCACAGCCCGAAATAGGATGCAGGATACAGAAGCCGATCCTGTTCCTGAGAAATGTTGAATTGGCATACCCGCTCATTTCAAGGGTCAACCGGTTTGCTGAACCGGATACAATCGAAATGACCGCTTGAAAATCGATTTCTTCATGCCTGTAACTAGCCTTGTAGACGATTTCAAATCCATTTCTTTTTTTCCTGATTTTTTCCTCCGATACAACAGGGGAAATTGTCAGCCAATCTTTATCCCTTACGGCAAAATAGATCATCCTGATTATTTCAATACCTTCAATGCCGATATACCGAAGATTGCCGGCTTCATATATGACACTGGCGGATCCGAACCCCAGACGCTGTGCAGCGGGTATGTTCCCCCTTCTACCGGTTAATTTAATACGTTGTATCATGTTGCATCAGAAGGATTTTCTGCGGATAAGCCGAAAGGGATTGAATAATTTTTCCTTTTTGCCCGACAGGATGAGATCGGCAGCTGTCTTTCCCATGGCTTGAAAATCGGTAGAAACCACGGAGATGCCTTCTTCCAGCACTTCTTTCATGGGAGAGTCGTCAAATGAGATGATGCCTATGTCATGCCCGATCTTCCAATGGTTTTCCTTTGCTTTTTTAATCAGATAGATCAGATCATTGTCGGGAAACAGTATAAAAAGTTCCCCCGGCTTAACGGCGTGCTCCCGGATGTTTGGAATAATGATCCCATTTAATTGATGATCGGCAATAAACTGTTCAAAGCCCCTGACCGACCCATCCGGAATAAACTGGAACTTGCTGGGGGAACGGGCAAATATAATTTGCCTGTAACTGGTGATTTGATCCAGACCGCTCCTGAGTGCCTCATAGAGATCCTCTTTAAAATTCTGACAAATGCCGGCATATTTTCCTTTTAAACGCGGAACCTCTTTATCAATGATCAGCAATTTGTTTTCCGGGATTTTCATCAGCACCTCTGAAACATCATGATTAAAATGGGGCATGATAACATAGTAATTGAACTTGCCCAGGTTTTCCCTGATGAGATTATTGAACCGTGCAATATCATAATGATGAAAAAAGACCTGAACGGAAGCATTGGGACCAATGTGCCGGATAAACGAATCATACAATATTTCCTTGTAATTGTTGATCCGGTCGAATATCATGAAGATATTTAACTTCTTTACCATTCGGGTCTGGCTGATATAATAACCCTTCCCTTTTTTTGAAACCAGGATGCCTGTTCGGCAGAGATCATCATAGGCTTTGATTACTGTACCCGGGGATATGCCGGATTCGCGGCATATAGCATGGATAGAAGGTACCTTATCTCCTTTGTTTAACAATCCCTGTTCAATGGCTCTTATGATCGAGTCTTTGATCTGCTCATAAATGGGAGTGATCCATTTTGTATTAATTTCGATAAAGCCCATTCTTTTTTTTGTAAAAATATAAAAGTCTTGGTTATATTTGTAGTGAATAGGTATGAATAAGTATATAAAGGTATGTATAAGTTACAAACAAATTTCAAACTATTTTCCCTATGATCCTTGTTCAGAATTACACTCTTGCCGTGTTCATGTGTGTCCTTGCCATGGTTTGCTGGGGCTCATGGCAGAATACGCAAAATCTTGCAGGTAAATCCTGGCGTTTTGAATTATTTTACTGGGATTTTATCCTGGGAATCCTTCTTTTCTCGCTTTTCATGGCGTTTACATTTGGCAGCATGGGTACCTCAGGAAGGGACTTCCTAACGGATCTGAAACAGGCATCGGCCGGAAATCTATTAAGTGCTGCCCTGGGAGGAGCCATTTGGAACCTTGGAACGTTGCTTCTCGTGGCCGCAATATCTATAGCCGGCATGTCTGTCGCTTTCCCCATCGGCGGGGGAATTGGCTGGATACTGGGAATTTTCATCAATTATGCCGGAAGCCCGGAAGGCAATCCCTGGTTTCTTTTCGGGGGTTCGCTTGTCATCGTGTTTGCCATAATATTCAGCATGATCGCCTACAGAAGGTTAGCCTATACTCAAAAAAAGGCACCCTTCAAGGGCATTATGTTGTCTTTTGCTGCAGGTTTGCTGATTGCTTTCTTTTATCGCTTTGTAGCCTCTGCCATGGATACGGAATTTGTTCCGGCTACCGCGGGCAGGATAACTTCATATACGGCCGTTGTTGTTTTTTCAGTTGGTGCACTCCTTTGCACGATTCTCTTCAATCCGTATTTCATGAGGAAACCTGTTCAGGGAACACCGGTGAGGATGTCGGATTATTTCAGGGGAACCGGGAAAATGCACTTATACGGAATACTGGGAGGAGCTATCTGGTGCCTGGGTAATTCGGTGAGTTTTATGGCGGTTGGATCCGCCAGTCCGGCAATCTCCTATGGCCTTAGCAATTCCGCCCCGGTTGTTGCAGCCTTATGGGGCATACTGGTATGGAAAGAATTCCGGGATGCTCCGGCCGGTACAAATCGCTTGCTTGTACTTATGTTTGCCTGTTACCTGATCGGTTTATCGATGATTGTCTATTCCAGGATTGGATGATTTTAAAATAAATAAGATAAAATGAAAAAAATTTTCACATACCTGATTATTCTTTTGGGAATGAATCAGGTTAATGCACAGGTTGTGCCGATGTCGGGTCCATCAGTAGATTTTACGCATGGCCGGCTGATCATATCCCCGAACCACAGGTTTCTCCAGTTTCAGGATGGAACGCCTTTTTTCTACCTTGGGGATACGGGATGGGAATTATTTCATCGGCTTACCTATAAGGAAGCGGAAAAGTATCTTGAAAACAGGAGACAAAAAGGATTTACCGTTATCCAGGCTGTGATCCTTGCCGAACTCGATGGTCTGAATACACCTGACCGGAACGGGGACAAGCCTCTCATGAACAATGACCCCGGGCGTCCGAATGAACGGTATTTTGCATTTGTGGACAGTCTTATCCGACTGGCGGAAAGTAAGGGTATTTTTATCGGATTGCTGCCAACCTGGGGTGATAAGGTAGATAACGGAACCTGGGGGATAGGGCCGGTAATTTTTAACCCTGAAAACGCATACGCTTACGGCAAATTCCTTGGAGAACGGTATAAGAACTTTCCGAATATCATTTGGATCGGTGGTGGTGACCGTCCGGGAGGCACCAATTCAAGGAAAACGGGATCCAATTTCCCCGTATGGGATGCCATGGGCAAAGGAATAAAATCTGCAGATCCCAACCATCTCATGACTTTTCATCCCTGGGGGGAAAATAGTTCCTCAGAATGGTTCCAGAACTCGGAATGGCTCGATTTCAATATGGCACAGACAGGTCATGGCCAGCGTTCCTATGCCATATACCGAATGATACGGCAGGATTATTCCAAAACCCCGGTTAAACCATGTATGGATGGAGAACCCCGTTACGAAGACCATCCGATAAACTGGCGTCCCGATTCATTGGGTTGGTTCAATGAAATGCACGTAAGGCAGGCAGCCTACTGGAATCTCTTTACAGGTGCGCACGGCCATACGTATGGCTGCCATCCCGTTTGGCAAATGGCAGCTCCCGGACGCGAGCCGGTAGGGTATGCACGCCATTTCTGGTATGATGTGCTTGATCTGCCGGGGGCATGGCAAATGCTGAACGTGAGACGGCTCATGGAATCGCGGCCTTTTCTGAACAGGGTTCCTTTTCCCGGTATTGTGCTCAACCCGGGCGATGAATACAGTCACATTATAGCCACCCGCGGCGATGGGTATATTATGGTTTATACCCCTTTGGGAAATGACATTGAATTGGATGGAAATATGCTGCCCGCATCAAAATATACGGCATGGTGGTTTGATCCGCGATCGGGAAAGTCGATTAGGACAGGAACCGTCGAAAAGAAGAATCAGCTCCGGTTTATGGCTCCTTCACGTGGACCTGGATTTGACTGGGTATTGGTTCTGGATGAAGAAGGCAAAAACTTCAACCCTCCTGGCAGCTCGATTAAATAGTCAATTCATGAAAACAGGCATCAGCACCTATACTTATACCTGGGCCATAGGGGTTCCGGGATCGGAGCCTGAAATACCGATGTCGGTTATGGCTCTTATCCGTAAAGCAGCCTCCTTCGATGTAGATTGTGTTCAGCTGGCTGATAACCTGGCGCCAAACGGGACTGATAAATCGGAACTCGCCGCAATACGCCGGTTTGCCGGGAGGCAACATGTTCAGATTGAAATTGGGGGCAGGGGGCTGACAGAGGAAAATCTTCATCACCATATAAGGATGGCGGCTTTTTTTGGGTCGCCGATTGTGCGTATGGTTATCGATGGTCCGGATTATTATCCTGAAACAGACACCATCTTGTCCGTTATCCGGAATAGCAGGCAGGAACTTGAATCAGCAGGAATTATTCTTGCCATCGAAAATCACGACCGCCTGCATGCGCATACCTTTGGTGATATTATTGAAAAATCGGCAAGCAGCAATGTAGGCATCTGCCTCGACTGTGTTAATTCAATGGGGATAGGGGAGGACATTGAAACTGTACTGAATTGCCTTGCCCCGTATACTGTCAACCTTCATATAAAAGATTTCTGTGTAAAACGGGTGCCACATAAAATGGGGTTCATAATCGAAGGAACTCCTGCAGGCCAGGGATTATTGAATCTTCCCCGAATTATTGAGAAGTTGCAGCACTATGGCCGGTGTACAAGCGGGATACTCGAGTTATGGACGCCCCGGCTGGAAAGTCTGCGCGAAACCATACACCTTGAGGATGTATGGGCCCGCGCCAGTGTTAGCTATATAAAACAAATCTTAAACAGCTGATATGAAAAAGAAAATCACCCTCGTGGGGGCCGGCGGAAAAATGGGACTCCGCTTAACCCGGAATCTTAAGAATTCGGCCTTTGAAATGGCTTATCTTGAACCTGGACAGGCAGGAATTGACAAACTGAAGGAACTTGGGGTAACAGTATCTTCTGAAGAAATGGCCATGGCCGAAGCGGATGTGTTTATCCTGGCAGTGCCGGATACCCTTCTTGGTAGGGTATCCGCGCAATTAATACCCCGGATGAAGAAAAATGCACTTGTGATGACTCTTGATCCGGCCGTGGCCAGGGCAGGAAAACTCTTTCTACGGGAGGATGTGGCTTATTTTATAACTCACCCGGCACATCCATCGGTATTTAACTGGGAGCCCACCCCGGAAGCACAGGCCGACTTTTTTGGAGGATCACTGGCTAAACAACCGATTGTATGTGCCCTGATGCATGGAGCTGAAGAATATTACGAAACGGGAGAACAAATTGCGCGCCAAATGTATGCCCCGGTTTCCCAATCCTTCAGGGTGACAATGGAACAAATGGCCCTTCTTGAGCCTGCCCTTGTTGAAACGCTTTCCTCTTCATGCCTTGACCTGGTAAGGGAGGGAATGGAGGAAATAATTAAAAGGGGTGTACCTGCGGAAGCTGCCCGTGAATTTTTGCTTGGACACATAAACATCCAGTTAGCCGTTCTTTTCAAAGAACTGCCCAATGCTGTTTTTTCCGATGCTGCGAACAAGGCGTTGCAGAGAGGCCGCAGCATACTTTTCAAGGAGGACTGGAAAAAGATCTTTGAACCTGACAATGTGCTGCAGCAGGTTTTGGATATCACGTAGGAGTGAACAATGAACAATGAACAATGAACAATGAACAATGCAGTGAAAAACTAAAAGATAAAAACTAAAAGTGGGGAAGAAAGTGACGAGTGACGAGTGACGAGTGACGCTGACGCGGCTGACTGCACGACTGCAAAACTGCAAAACTGCAAAACTGCAAAACTGCAAAACTGCAAAACTGCAAAACTGCAAAACTGCAAAACTGCAAAACTTCCTTATATTCAATAACCGTGGGTGCAACCCGCGAAAACTAACAACTTTCAACTTATGAAATACGCAGTATTCGGATGTGGGTTTTGGGCCAAATTTCAAATCGGCGCCTGGTCGGAAATTGAGGGTGTTGAATTGGTGGCATTATACAACCGGACAATAGGGAAAGCACAAAAATTAGCGGAAATGTTCAACGTTCCGCACGTTTATGACAATGCGGAAGAACTGCTTAGAAAGGAAAACCTTGATTTTGTGGAAATCATAACGGATGTGGATACACATGCCTTATTTACTGAACTGGCAGTAAAAAACGGAGTTAAAAATATAATTTGCCAGAAGCCGATGGCTCCGGATTTTGAAACGGCAAAACGAATGGTCAGCATTTGCAGAAATGCAGGCGTAAATTTATATATCCATGAAAATTACCGTTGGCAGGCACCAGTCCGGCGTTTTCGCGAGATCATGGATTCCGGGATTATCGGGACACCTTTTAAAGCCAGGGTTTCTTTCCTTTCCGGCTTTCCGGTATTTGACAATCAGCCTTTCCTGAAAAAACTGGATAAGTTTATCCTTACCGACATGGGTTCACATATTCTCGACGTTACCCGGTATTTGTTCGGTGAAGTTAAAACGCTCTGGTGCCAGACGCGATCAATCAATCCAGGCATTGAAGGTGAAGACCTGGCCGTGGTAATGATGCAAATGAAAAACAGGATGACGGTATATTCGGAAATGTCATATGCTTCCGTTGTGGAACATGATTCCTTTTCAACAGTTTATATCCTTGCTGAGGGCGATAAAGGGTCTGTTTACCTTGGACCCGGCTTTGAGATCCGCACCACAACACGCGAAAAAACAACCTCCGAAATTGTGGAATTTCCGGGCTATTCCTGGGCTGACCCGGACTATATTGTAAATCATGAAAGTGGTATACCGCTCAGCCGCAACATACTGGCCGACATGCTCAGGAAGGGCAAAGCCGAGAATACGGGAACAGACAACTTTGAAACTGTAAAACTGGTTTGGGCCTCCTATGAATCGGCGGCTACCGGAAATTTGATCAATGTTGATTCCTTCGGATGAAATTATCCTTCTGAATAAATCCCGTAAATCCTGCATTGGAATGGCCGGTTTGTTATATTTGCACTTAAACAAACCAATTTATCCGGAAAATGGAATTTCGTCTATTTGAATCTCCCGAGGAACTCAGCGAATTAGCTGCATCAATTATCATCTACAGCGTACAAACCACGGATGGTTTGTTATTATGCGCAGCAACCGGCAATTCAACCACGCTTACATACCAGAAACTCGTTGAAAAAAAGAGGCAATTTGAGGCGGATACCTTGCGAATTCTTAAACTGGATGAATGGGGTGGAGTTCCCATGAACGACCCCAAAACCTGCGAGGTATACCTGCAGGAAAAGCTTGTTAAACCCCTGGGAATTCCGGAAGAGAATTATATAGCCTTTCAAAGCGATGCGGAGGTCCCGGCTGAGGAATGCACAAGAATTCAGGAATATCTTGAAGAACAGGGTCCCATTGATGTTTGCATCGTGGGAATCGGATTAAACGGGCATGTTGCCTTAAATGAACCTGCTGAAATCCTTCAACCTCATTGCCATATACAGGAATTATCGGAACAAACCCTCAGCCATCCCATGGCCGCAGGAATGCCTGTTAAACCTTCCTATGGACTGACGCTGGGAATGGTTGATATTTTAAATGCCAAACAGCTGATTTTATTGATTCATGGTTCAAGCAAGGCAGAGATAACAAAGGAATTCATGACTAAAAAAATATCCACAGCCCTCCCGGCTTCGCTGCTATGGCTTCATCCCAATGCCCTGTGCCTGTGTGACAGGGACGCCTACAGCCTTGTAGGATAACTCAGCTCATAAAAAAGCCACCGGATTTGTATATCCCGGTGGCATAAAAAAATTAAATCGTAAATCGTAAATTAATTAGCCGCCATTTTTTCGAGAGCCGAGCTGGCCATGAGATTGTTTTTGCGAAGGCTTTCCATATTTATTTCAAATTTCATTACCCCGTTGATTGGAATGAAATTGATCATAGATCCTTTACTTATCAGACCTTCCGTTTCTGTAACAATGAGTGTATGGTTTCCGGCTGTCTTTTGAACCAAAGCATTGATTTTATTACTCTGCCAGTTATCGACAAATACCATCTGCTGGTAACCGGAAACTTCATTCACTGAATTCACAAATTTTACTTTAATAGGCTGTAAGCCGACTTTCATATTTTGAGTCAGTTTTGTCATTTCTGTAAATAGCTCCTTATCTCCTACAATTGTAATCACAAAGTCACCCGACTTATTTTCTTCCGGCCAGTTTATATTTCGTGAAAAATTGTAAAGACAGTTAGACAGATACTTCGGCATTGAAACAATTTTCACATCCTGAGTTTTGGCTGAATGTGTAATTAAGATTGAAAGCAAAAGAAAAAGAGTCAGTTTGATTGCGGTTTTGGTTGAAGAATTGTTCATACAGAATATTAATTAAAAGTTTAAGGAAAACGTATTTATAGGGTTAAAATATTGTATTTCAAAAGTTAAGCGGACGCAAAACAACAAAAGGAGGGATTCGTATTTTGGTGAAGTCATAAATGCTGTACGCAGAAAAAGCCAAAAAGTTTCATTTTTGTATACTTGAACTGATAAGGTATGATCCAAATCCTGCCATGTGCTTCTTATAGTAAATTTCATTCAGATTGCTAATGGACACTGATTTGCCCTTGCTGGGTGAATGGATAAACTCGCTATTACCCAGGTAAATGCCTACATGAGAAACCTTTTTTCCCCGTGTTATGAAAAATACAAGGTCCCCCGGTTGTGCTTCTGCCGCTTTCAGGTGCCTGCTTTGTTTATATTGGTCATATGAGGAACGGGGAAGCGAATATCCAAAGTTGCCATAAACATATTTGACATATCCCGAACAATCGAAACCATTTTCATTGGATTGGCTGTAATGGTAATCTGTACCGATATATTTCCTTGCATTGGATACAAGGCCGCATCTCAACGAATCGGTTAAAACAATCGTATTTACCGAATCCCGGGTAATCGGAGCGGGGTCATCGTCAAATACAACCTCAAATTCAGTTTGTGACCAGCTTAAGAAAGGCAGGGCGAACAGAAGCAATAGAATACTGCTGTATTTCTTTATTAAAGCCATTAAATCACCTGATTTGATGGGTTTGGTAATATAATCGTCACACCCGGCCTGCAATGCACGTTCTTTTTCCTCGGGCATTGTATAGGCGGTTTGAGCAATAACGAAAAGGCCAGGCTTTATTTTTTTAATCTGCCGGGTAGCTTCACATCCGTCCAATACCGGCATTTTTATATCCATTAACACCAGATCGACCTGCCGGGTTTTGCACATTTCAACCGCCTGCAAACCGTTTAAGGCTCGGAATATCTGTATATCGGCATCTGCAAGGATCTCTTCCAGCAATAAAAAATTGGAATCTTCATCTTCAGCAATTAACAGTTGAACAGGACTTTTTAATTGAATTGGAAATTCTTTTGTTAATTGGTTGTCCTGTGGCACTTGATTTTTATTTAAAGGAATATTGAAATAAAACGAGGAGCCGACTCCGGGTTTGGACGTCAGCCAGATTTTACCACCCAGCAGTTCCACGTAAGCCTTGGAAATGGATAAACCAAGTCCTGATCCGCCAAACTGCCTCGTTGCTGCAAATTCCACCTGTCTGAACCTTTTGAAGATCTCTTCGTGCATATCGGGGGATATTCCTATTCCGGTGTCTTCGGTAAAAAACTCAATTTCATTTTCTTTTATTGTATAGCCGAAATGTACATGGCCTTTTTTGGTAAATTTAAGGGCATTGCCCACAAGGTTCGTTAAAATCTGGATCAGTTTGGTCTCGTCCGTGAAAATAATGGGTTCATTGCCGGGGGAGGCAGCACTATAGGATAAAGTTACTTGTTGCTGATTTGCGTTGTTGATGAATTGTTCATGTATCAGTTTGCAGATAGACTGGATGTTAACCTCCTTAATATCTATTTTTTCCTGTCCAGCTTCAATTGTAGCAATATTTATTATATCGGTTATAATGGAGAGCAACTGGTTGCTGCTTTGAATAATGATATTTGTGAAAAACTGTCTTTTTTCGGGTGAGAGTTTGGGTTCATTGAGGAATTCCGAAAATCCGATAATTGCATTCATCGGTGTTCGGATTTCGTGTGAAATATTGTGTAAAAATGCAGTTTTTAACCGGTCGCTTTCTTCCGCTTTCTCTTTTGCTAAAATGAGTGCTTCTTTGGCCGCTATCAGGTCACTTAGCATTTTTTTCTTTTCTGTTACGTCTTCTTTGAGCGACAGAAAGTGCAAAATTTTACCTTTTTCGTCGAGGATGGGCGAAATAAGAGCCGATTCAAAGTAAATTTCCCCGTTTTTTTTCTTGTTCCGGAATTCTCCGCGCCATTCTTTACCCTGTTTTATGGTGGACCATAATTCTTCATATTCTTTGTCGGATGTAAAGCCTGATTTTAGAATATTCGGATTTTTACCGAGCAGTTCTTCCGGATAATATCCTGTTAATTCGGTAAATTTCGGATTGGCATATTTGATCTCACCCTCCAAATTTGTTATTATTATGGAAACGGGATTTTGTTCAATAGCGCGGGAAAGAATTTTCAATTCTTCCTCCGCCTTATTTTTTGCACTTAGTATTTCCTTCTTTTCCAGGGCCGTTTTAATTGCCGATCCTATTCGGCTGATATGTTCCTTGATTACATAATCATCTGCTCCGGCTTTCATCAATTCAACGGCAGTCTCCCGGTTTATCGATCCCGTCACGAGTATAAAAGGTATGGAAGGGGCTAATTCCTGCCTTATCATCAAAGCCTGTCCACCATCGAAATGGGGTAGTGAATAGTCTGACAGGATTACATCGGGTTTAAATTCCTTTATACCTGAAATATAATCCATTTTTGTTTCAACAATCTGGCGGGTGAATTCGATGCCGCTTTTTTTAATTTCATATAGTACCAATTCGGCATCGGTGGGGATATCTTCTACGATCAGTATTTTCAGCAACCTTTTCATAAATTTTTTAAGCTTCAAATCATTTATTAAGAGGACTTGCGGGAAGGGAAAAATAAAAAATCGCCCCCTCATCCATTTTTCCTTCAGCCCACACGCGGCCCTTCATTCTTACTATAATTCGCTGTACAATGGCGAGGCCGACCCCTGTTCCTTCAAACTCACCGGATGAATGCAACCGTTGAAATACGCCAAATAGTTTGCTGTAATAAGTCATATCAAAGCCGGCTCCATTATCTTTTATAAAATAAATGTTTTCCCCTTCATTGATATAGTAACCAACTTCAATAACACATTTTGATTTTCCCGAAGAGAATTTTATCGCATTGCCTATCAGGTTTAAAAATACCTGCCTCATCAGGGACAGATCAGCATAGGCATCGGGAATCTCTTGCAAACGGAATTCAATTTTTTCTTTGTTCTCCTGAATGCTCAGGTCATTATAAACGGCATTTACCAGCGATTTCATATTCACCCTTGAAAGTTTGAGTTCCTGGCGACCCAGGCGCGAAAATGCCAGGAGGTCGTCGATAAGCTGTGCCATTTTCTTTGTATTTTGAGTGATGGTGTTCAAAATACTCACTACCTGCGGATCGATGTTTGAGGAATACGTTTCAAGCAGGATCTTTGAAAACCCTTCCACGGCTCTTAATGGTGAACGAAGATCATGCGAAACTGAATAACTGAAAGCTTCCAGCTCCTTGTTTGCCATTTCAAGCTGGGACGTCCGGCTTTTGACGCGGTCTTCAAGTTCCTCGTTCAGCCTGGCCAGTTCCTCATGCGTCTGCTTTTCATCTTCCAACACACTAAGCAGTGCGTGCCTCGACCTGTCAGCCAGTTCAAGCAGGCGAAGTGTCTCTTCACGAGCCGTTGTTGCTTCATCCTCAGCCCGTTTGCGTTTGAAGGCAACCGAAACCATGCGGGTGAATGATTGAATTACATCGGTTGAAACATCGGGAACATCAGCGCCAAGTGCCACGAGGGATAATCCAAACAGCTCATTATCTATAAAATAGGAAATACCGATCAAACGGTCGATTCCCTGTATTTTCTGGATTATTTTACCCTGAATTTTGGGTATTACTCCAAATGTAGCCTCATTGAGAGTCTGCAGGTACCTGATAGGATAAGAAGACAGCTTTTGATAATTTTCTTTGCTTATCGGAAACCCGACTTCCGTAACTTTTTTTCCGCCAAGTGCTTTGTAAAGATCATCCAATACGCTTTTTTTCATTTCCGCGTATTTTACAAAGATGCATTTTTTCACCGGATCATACTCGCTCAGGGTTACAGAGGATCCACCGGTAAGTTCTTTCAACTTGTGCGAAATATCGGCATACAGATCCTTTGAGTATTTCTCTGCATTCAGGATAATTGCAGTTTCATTCAGGATCTGCAATTTTCGGTTTATAAATTTCAGGGCTTCCTCAGCATGTTTTCTGTCTTCAATTTCTCTATATAAGTTCTCCTTCTTTAAGTCAGGTGATTTTCTGAAAATATTCAATTCACTGCGTATATTGCGTAGCATAGTTGTTGTGTTCTATAATAAATAGAAAGGATTTATTCAATGGGATCGGTCGAATTTAGTGTTCTCGAAATATCCTCCTGCACACTGGCATATTTTATTTCCAAACCCCTGGCAACAAGCAGATCGTTCACCTCGCGTTTAAGTTGCATAATTCTCTTCTCCCTGTTTAACATAGCTTCGTGCCACCGCCGTAGTTCTTTAAACTGATCTCTGATTTTAACTTCGGCCATTATCCGTTTATTTATATCAATTACGGTAGTAAACAGATAGGGCATGTTATCTATTTGGATAACTACCATTGACACAAGCCCGTAGATTTCAATTCCTGATTTGGTATTGAAACGGCATTCAAAATTGACTACCTGTTTATTCTTTTCCAGGAGTTCAATCATATTAACCCTGTCTTTAGCGTCTTTGAAAAGTCCCAGTTCAATTGTTGTCCTTCCGATAACCTCATTCCGTGAGTAATCTGTATATAGGATGAAAGCATCATTTACATCAACAATACGACCATCGGACGGAATGGTAATGGTTAATATAACCGGACTTTTATAAAATATCTCGGAAAACAGAGGTGTAAATTCGATCATATGCCTGAATACTTTATATTTAGCATTGCCAGGCAATTGCCAGGCAATGGTTATGGGCTTGGAAGCAGGTTGTGAAGTATTGGGGGAGTTTAGATAGGGTATTAAACTAAAAAACAGGAAGAATTGTTTCAAAACGGCAAACAATTTTTTCTTTGTTAAAAGGATGTTAAAATACAGTAAGCGAATGATATTAAATTATATGGATCAATCAAAAAGAGTTTAAAATTGTTAGTTATCTGTTAATCAAGGGCATTTTTTTGAGGATTATATCGGCCCTGGTGATGCAAAGATAGGTCAAAATGAAAGAATTCAGTAAATCCATCAATCCGGTTTACAGTCTTTTACCAATAGAAATCAAGAATTTTGAATTATTGGCAGAGCTTGCGCTCGACTTGAGGCTGTCCTGGAATCATGCGGCAGATAAATTATGGCAGCAACTTGATCCTGATCTATGGGAATTGACCCATAATTCATGGGTAATCCTTCAGACAGTTTCCCGCGATCATCTCGAAAAGATGTTGCAGGATAAAACATTTCTTGAAAAGGTAGAGGGTCTTATTGAATTCCGGAATCATGCACTGGAATCAGAGAGGTGGTTTCAGCATAATTATCCGAAATCTGACCTGACCTGTGTTGCCTATTTCAGTATGGAGTTTATGTTAAGTGAGTCGCTTCCTATTTATTCGGGTGGCCTGGGAAATGTGGCGGGTGATCAGCTTAAAGCAGCCAGTGACCTTGGTGTGCCGGTGATCGGTATTGGCTTGCTGTACCAGCAGGGTTATTTCCGGCAAATAATCGATAATGATGGCACCCAACAGGCGTTGTATCCGTTTAATAATCCGGGACAGCTTCCGGTGTCACCGGTTCGTCAGGATGACGGCGAATGGTTGCGGCTGAAGATCGATTTTCCAGGGTATGCAGTGTGGTTTCGTGCCTGGCAGGTGCAGATCGGAAGGGTAAAGCTTTACCTGCTCGACAGCAATGATATGGCCAACCCGCCAATTCACCGGGGAATAACAAGTGAATTATACGGAGGCGGTACTGAAACGCGGATCAAGCAGGAATTGCTCCTGGGAATCGGTGGCTGGCGTTTGTTACATTCGTTGGGTATCAGGCCTGAGGTTTGCCATTTGAATGAAGGGCATGCCGCCTTTGCTGTCCTGGAAAGAGCTTATCATTGCATGCAGGATACCGGTCAATCCTTTGACGTTGCTTTGGCCATAACGAGAGGCGGAAACCTATTTACCACGCATACGGCGGTTTCTGCCGGTTTCGACCGGTTTTCACCGTTTCTTATGGAACAATATCTTGGACATTATGCACAAAATGAGTTGGGTATATCCCTGGAAGATTTGCTGGCATTGGGTCGTGCGGACCGCAATGATTCCTCCGAGATGTTTAACATGGCATACCTGGCCATCCGGGGAAGCGGGTGCATAAACGCGGTCAGCAAACTTCACGGAAAGGTAAGCCGCCATATACTGGCACCTTTGTTCCCAAACTGGCCTGAAAATGAAATACCTGTTGCCCATATTACAAATGGTATACACATACCAACCTGGGAATCGCAGGCAGCAGACAAATTATGGACCGGGTATAGCAGAAAGGACCGTTGGCTGGGGATGCCCGGAACTCCCGAGGAGGACATAAGAAAGGTTCCGGATGAAAAAATATGGCAGATGCGCAATACATCACGAAAAAAGCTGATCGATTATGCAAGACATCGGCTTTCCTTACAACTGGAAGCATCCGGCGCCACATCCTCTGAAATTGAAAGTGCAAAAAATCTGTTTTCACCTGAAATATTGACCCTTGGATTTGCACGACGCTTTGCTGCCTATAAAAGGCCGAACCTGCTGATGAAAGATAAAGAAAGGTTGCTTTCCATTTTTGGTAATCCTCAGCGCCCCGTTCAGCTTATCATTGCGGGAAAAGCGCATCCCGCTGACGGAGAAGGACAGGCAATGATACACGAGTGGATTCAATTTATCAAGCAGCCTGAAGTCCGGTCCCACATCATGTTTTTAAGTGATTATGATATGCTTCTGACACAGCACCTGGTGGAAGGTGTGGATGTATGGGTCAATACACCGCGCAGACCATGGGAGGCAAGTGGTACCAGCGGCATGAAGATCCTTGTAAACGGAGGCCTTAATCTTTCGGAACTCGACGGATGGTGGGCAGAAGCCTATTCTCCTGATGTAGGATGGGCGATCGGAGATGGTCGTGAACATGAGGATATTGAAAAACTCGATAAAAATGAAGCCTATGAGCTTTATGACACACTTGAAAATGAAGTGGTAAAAGCATTTTACAAAAGAGATCGGAATAATATACCGGCGGAATGGATCAGCAAGGTCAGGGAAAGCATGGCGCAGCTGACTCCGCAATTCAGCGCCGCACGTACAGTGATGGAATATACAGAAAAACACTATTTAAAATCAGCATCGGAATTCAGGGAACGGTCTTCGGAACATGGATTAAAAGCAACAAGGATTGTTGAATGGGAACGCATGCTGGCTGAAAAATGGCCAAACCTGTCATTCGGCAAAATACATATTGAAAACAAATCGGGCAATTTTTCACTTGAAGTGCAGGTAAGCCTGCATCAGCTTTCGCCTGAAGATATTACTGTTGAATTATACGCTGAAGGAACGGAGAAACATTCACCGTTTATTCAGGAAATGACCCCTGCAGGGCAGGTTTCAAAAGAGGACAATAGTTATATATACCATACAGAGGTAAAAACTTCCAATCCATCCGATAATTATACTGCACGCATTGTTCCCCGTCGCAATGGTATTGGTATTCCCCTGGAAATAAAAAATATTCTATGGCAGCGTTAAGAGGAAAGTCCGTTTTAAAAGAGAGTGTTAAAACAAGAGAAATATCCAGTCCTACTGTTTTTGCCATTTTCGGCGGGGGTGGTGACCTGGCGTGGCGAAAACTGGTACCTGCCTTGTTTGACCTTTTCCAGGACTTTACCATGCCCCGCCAGCTTTCCATTATTGCCATCGACCGGATAAAGTTCAGCGACGAGGAACTAAGAAAGCATTTGCATGATGGTGTAAATAATTTTTCACGGTATGGAATTGTAAGTGAACAAAGCTGGAAGGATTTCGCCACCCACATATATTATCAGCAGGGAGATTTTAAAAAACCTGAAACATATGCTGCACTCAAGCATCAATGCGACAAGCTTGAAAAATTGTGGCATACCAAGGCCCAGCTTATCTTTTATATGGCTACACCACCGGTAATGTTTGGTGAGATACCGAAACAGCTGAATATGGCCGGATTATCCAGGGATATTCAGTTTTCAAGGCTTGTGGTTGAAAAGCCAATTGGTTCCAGTCTGGAAACTGCCAGGTCACTCAACCTGACATTTACCGAAAACTTCCATGAGTCGCAGATATTCCGGATAGACCATTACCTGGGAAAGGAAACGGTGCAGAATATACTGGCATTCCGGTTTGCCAACCCTCTTTTCGAACCGATCTGGAACCGGCGGTTTGTCGATTATGTAACAATCACGGTGGCGGAGGAAATCGGCATTGAACACCGCGGCACATACTACGATAAGGCGGGTGCCCTGCGCGACATGGTCCAGAACCACCTGATGCAGTTGCTGTGCCTGGTAGCCATGGAACCAATGATCTCTTTTGATGCAGATGAAATTCGCAACAAAAAGGTAGATGTGCTTCATGCCGTGCGACCGATTCCGGGGAATAAGGCTGATCACTATGCCGTAAGGGGACAGTATGGCAGTGGCCGGTTTAAAAACCAGGAAGTGGCGGGTTATCGCGAGGAAGAAGGCGTCGATCCGGAATCCCAAACAGAATCCTATGTTGCTCTAAAATTGTTCGTAGACAACTGGCGATGGCATGACGTCCCCTTCTATCTGCGTACGGGTAAACGCCTGACCCGCCAATCCTCTGAAATAGTCATACAGTTCAAAGGAGTTCCGCACAAAGCTTTTCCCAAAGAGGCCACTTTCCATTGGCAGGCGGCCCGGATAGTCATGTCAATTCAGCCGGATGAAAACATCATTCTCCATTTTCAGGCGAAGGAACCCGGTCCAAAAGTATTGCTGAAACAGGTCGATATGGAATTCAATTATAAAGAAAGCTTTAAAGGCCCGTTTCCGGATGCCTATGAAACACTGCTTTGGGATGTAATGAAAAATGATGCGACGCAGTTTATGCGGGCTGACCAGATTGAAGCTGCCTGGGAAATACTCATGCCGGTACTGGAGGCATGGGCTGATAAAAAATCAAATGATTTCCCGAATTATGCCCCTGGTTCATGGGGCCCTAAATCAGCTTCCAAACTCCTTGCACGCGGACACAAATGGATACAGCCCGGTACTCGTCGTTGAGAACGGAGGAAAGATGAAAAGAAACTTTGCCATAACAACGCTGTTTTTGGATATTGGCGGCGTAATGTTAACAAACGGATGGGACCGTAAGGCCCGGCAGATGGCTGCACTTACATTTGAAATCGACCTGGCGGAACTCGAAGAGCGCCATCACCTTACTTTTGATACTTATGAAGAGGGTAAGCTCAGCCTGGATGAATACCTGAACCGGCTTGTTTTTTACCAGGAGAGATCCTTTACAAAAGAACAGTTCAGGGAATTTATCTTTAAACAATCAAAGCCTTATCCTGATATGATTGATCTGATACGCAAGCTTAAGGATAAGTACGGGCTGAAGATAGCAGTGATCAGCAATGAGGGCCGGGAGCTAACCACATATAGGATCCACAAATTCAAGCTAAATGAATTTGTAGATTTTTTTATTTCATCCTGTTTCCTTCACCTGCGCAAACCGGATGCGGACATTTTTAGAATGGCGTTGGATATTTCGCAGGTTCCCCCGGAACAGGTGCTCTATATTGAAGACAGGCCTATGTTCATAAAGGTGGCGGAAGATCTTGGTATCAAAGGAATACACCATATCGATTTCTGCTCTACTGTATCACGCCTGGAAGTTTTTGGATTGAAACTCGAAAAGTAATTGTGAATTTAAACGAATCGCCATGAACGAAAAACCAATTATAAGTCCACAACAGGCTGAACTTGACCAGCTTTCCGTAAATACGATCCGCTTCTTATCGGTCGACGCAGTACAAAAAGCCAACAGCGGGCATCCCGGCTTACCCCTTGATGCAGCACCCATGGCGTATGTGCTTTGGACCCGATTTATGAAATTCAACCCGGCTCATCCGCATTGGTTTGACCGTGACCGGTTCATTTTATCAGCAGGTCATGGTTCTATGTTGTTATACAGTATGCTTCATCTTACAGGCTACGATCTGTCACTCGAACAGATAAAACAGTTCCGGCAATGGGGCAGCATTACCCCTGGTCACCCTGAAAACGGGCTCACTCCGGGTGTTGAGGCAACCACAGGTCCATTGGGACAGGGGTTCGCCAACGGGGTTGGCCTGGCCATGGCCGAGGCTTTTTTTGCTTCCCGATACAATAAACCGGGACATCAGTTAATCGATCATTATACCTATAGCATTGTTAGTGACGGTGACCTTATGGAAGGTGTTTCCGCCGAAGCAGCTTCCCTGGCAGGCCATCTTAAGCTTGGAAAGCTCATTTACCTGTATGATAACAACCATGTGACTTTATCAGCCTCCACGCATATGGCATTCAGCGATGACCATGTTATGCGTTTCCAGGCATATGGCTGGCATACCCAGAGCATTGAAGATGGAAACGATCTTAAAGCCATTGAAACGGCAATAAAGGCTGCGTGCAATGAAAAAGAACGTCCATCAATGATCATCATCCGTACTCACCTGGGATATGGTTCGCCCAAAAAGCAGGACACTTTCGAAGCCCATGGATCGCCTCTGGGTGAAGAGGAGGTGAAAATGACCAAAAAGAATCTGGGCTGGCCCGTTGAACCGCTGTTTTTCGTTCCGGACGAGGTAAGCCGCCATATGCGACAAGCGATTGAAAAAGGAAGCCGTATGGAGGAAGAATGGCAGTCAACGTTCGCTTCCTACGAAAAAGAATATCCTGATCTTGCCAGGGAACTACACCTGTTAATTGCAAATGAACTTGCACCCCATTGGGATGAAAACATCCCGGTATTTCCGCCGGATGAAAAGGGAATGGCAACCCGTGTTGCCTCAGGCAAAACAATGAATTCATTCAGCTCGCGGCTGCCGGGTTTCCTGGGAGGATCTGCTGACCTGAATCCATCAACGCATACGGAACTGAAAGATGCAGGCAATTTTGAGAATGCGTCGCGCTTTGCTGCCGGAGATACACAGGGTTCCGTGGGTGGCGGTTTCAGCTATGCGGGCCGTAACATCTTTTACGGGGTGCGGGAACATGCCATGGCTGCCATCTCAAACGGTCTGGCCGCACACGGCGGCCTAATTCCTTTCTGCGCTACTTTTCTTACCTTCTCTGACTACATGAGGCCGTCCATAAGGCTTGCTGCCCTTACGGAAGCTCATGAAGTATTCGTTTTTACTCATGACAGCATCGCTTTGGGACAGGACGGACCCACACATCAGTCAATTGAACACGTAGCCTGCCTGCGCGCCATTCCCAACCTTGTCGTTATTCGACCTTCCGATGCCAATGAAACCGCGGAAGCCTGGCGTTTTGCCGTTAAAGCCCGATCGCCAGTTGCCCTGATACTTACCCGGCAGGATGTACCCACATTGAACCGGCAGCAATATGCGCCGGCAAACGGACTAAATTACGGAGCCTACATACTTAAAGAGGCAGCAGGCAATAAGCCGGATATTATACTCATCGGTACGGGATCGGAGGTGAGCCTTATTGTGGAAGCACAAAAAAAGCTTGAAGAAGAGCACATTGCCGTAAGGACGGTTTCAATGCCCAGCTGGGAAATCTTTGAAGCCCAGACAAACGAATACAAGAACGGCATTTTCCCGCCAACGGTTTTAGCGCGACTAGCTGTGGAAGCAGGAATACCGCAAGGCTGGCAAAAATATACAGGCAATATGGGGGATATTCTGGGTATTGATCATTTCGGCGCTTCTGCCCCGGGATCTGTGGTAATGCGTGAATTTGGATTTACTGTCGAAAATGTATGTGCCAAAGCCCGTTCTCTTATTGAAAAAGTACAAAACAGCAATAAAATAAAGGCTTTTCATCATGATCACTAAAAAAATAGGCGTATCGGCAGACCATGGCGGTTTTGAATTAAAAGAGTTCCTAAAAAAAATACTGACCGAAAAAGGATATGAAATCACAGATTTCGGAAATCGGCAGTTGGCCACCGAAGATGATTATCCCGATTATGTCGTTCCTATGGCAAAAGCCGTTTCCAGGGGCGAAATCGACCGGGGTATTGCTGTTTGCGGAAGCGGGGTGGGGGCATGTATTGCAGCGAATAAGATCAGGGGTGTGCGTGCCTGTCTCGTTACCGATTCCTTTTCTGCCCACCAGGGGGTGGAAGATGACAACATGAACATCATTTGCCTGGGTGGAAGAATAACAGGACAGTCCCTGGCACTTGAAATTTCAGAAATATTTCTAGCGGCCTGTTTCAGCGGCGCAGAACGGCATAAACGACGGGTCGCCAAAGTGGCGAAACTTGAATCGTACGGGCAGGATTAAACTTTTTATATCAGGATTTGTTCTAAATTAATTGGTAAAGTTTAATTCTTATATCTAATCAATCCATTAATTATGAAAAATTTAAAATCTGTTAGTATTATCCTGGCCTTTGCTTTATTTACGTTAAATGCAATGGCACAGGATAAAAATAACATGAATATGGAAAAAATGAAGGATACAAAGGCTGGGGTTCATCCTGCCGTTTGCGTGCTGTATCCTACGCAGGGCAATAAAGTAACGGGAACCGTATGGTTTACCCAGGTAACAGGAGGAGTTAAGGTAGTTGCCGATCTGAAGGGACTTACCAAAGGCAAACATGGGTTCCATATCCATGAGTGTGGTGATTGTACGGCACCCGATGGTACATCCGCCGGAGGGCATTTTAATCCGAAGTCAATGAATCATGGAGCGCCGATGGATGCCATGCGGCATGAAGGGGACATGGGAAATATCGAGGCTGATGAATCGGGAAATGCCCACCTTGAATATGTGGATAAATCAATATCCTTTGACGGAGATGCTTCCATTATCGGAAGATCTGTTATTGTTCATAAAGATGAAGATGACCTGAAGACGCAGCCCACGGGAAATGCAGGTGCTCGTGTAGCCTGTGGAGTTATCGGGATCGGTAAATAACTCATTAATATTTGTCCTATGCGGATCATACTCGTATTTGTATCCACATTGGATGGAAAAATTACCAGATGGGGAGATCCTAAAGTAAGCTCCTGGACATCTCAGGAAGACAGGAATTATTTCAGGAAAACCTGGAATGAAGCGCCTTTGATTGTCATGGGCAGCAATACATTTCTTGCCGAGAAACTGGGATCTCTCCGTGATCACCTCATTGTTGTCATGACCCGGCATGCTTCCTCTTACGGGGATAAGGAGGTTATTGGCCGTCTTGAGTTTTCAGATGAATCACCTGTTCAGCTGGCAACCCGTTTTGAGAAGGAAAATTTCAAAACCATGCTTGTAGTCGGGGGAGCACAACTGGCAACCTCCTTTCTGAAGGAAGAATTGATAGATGAATTATGGCTGACTATCGAGCCGAAAATTTTTGGCAAGGGAGGAAACTTTGTTACAGAGGAGGAGCTTGACCTTGAATTAAGATTGATAAGTTGCGAGAAGGTCAATCCCGAAGGAACCCTGATCACCAAATACAAGGTTTTGAAAAAATCAGGGAGTCCGGAATAATTTTATTTTGTACGCTATGCATAAGATAATTGAATTTATACTCGTCACAGACCCCCAGTCATTAAAGGAGAAGCTGGAACAGATGGTTAACAGGGGCTGGGAAATCAGGGGATTTGTTACATTTCATTCCGATACATCATTTAATGAATCCTACGCCGTATTGGAAAGCTCTGCAGAATCCGATGGTGCAAAGATGGAAGAATTGGTTGAGGAATTGCCCAAACCTCCCGAGAATTCCATCTACCCGAAATCGCCCAAAAAAAAGGAAGCCTCTATCAGTCTTGGCAATAATTAAATTGCCGGTAAATGACCTTTTTTCAAGGCCGCTTGTAAATGGCATCTATTCTTTTTGCCAGGTCAAAATCGAGTTGTGTAATTCCCTTTACGGAATGGGTATTTAAGGATATGGTAACCTGGTCGTAAGCATTTTTCCAATCAGGATGGTGGTCCATTTTCTCGGCTTCCAGGGCTATTCCCGTCATAAAGGAAAAGGCATCGACAAAATTCCGGAATTTGAATTCCCGTGTAATTGCTGTTTCTGTGAAGGTCCAGCTCTTCAGGTTAATGGCCAGGTAGCTGTTCACTTCTTCCTTGGTTAATGGTTTCATACGGTTTGCTTTTGCCGTGGGTTGCACCCACGGTTATTAATATTTGACCCCTTCGGGGTCGTTTTGGATCACGTTTCCGTGGGTTGCACCCACGGTTATTAATATTTGACCCCTTCGGGGTCGTTTTGGATCACGTTTCCATGGGTTGCACCCACGGTTATTGAGATATGACCCCTTCGGGGTCGTTTTGGATCACGTTTCCATGGGTTGCACCCACGGTTATTGAGATATGACCCTTTCGGGGTCGTTCTTCTTGTCCCTTGTCTCTTGTCACTTGTCCCTGAATTTAAACACTTTAAACAGGTAGGCAAATGCAGGCAGGATTATCACGATTCCTACAATCAGCGCAATGAGCAGGTAATACATTGTTTTCTCCGGTGCGCTGGCATTCCATACGGTTAGGTCCCTTCCGCCCGCAATATTAACCATCACAGGAAACTGAACGGCAAACCAGCCTGCCAGGATGCAGGCAGTTTGCAAACCAGCCAGTATCCTCATTCCTGCATTATTTTTTTTTCGGATATGGTTCCATACAAAAGGAATGAGAAGAGTAGCCATAATTATACAACCGATACTTACAGGGGAATGAAGAAATTTCTGAAGAAAATGCAAACGATAATAATGGGCTGCAATAAATACGGCAAGTCCGCTGATAAGCAACAGTGAGAACAGAACAATTGCCGTGCGGGTAAACATTGGATAAGATTCATCCGTTGCTTCTCCTACAAGGTAAACCGAAGCAATCCAGGCAAATAAAAGGGTAAGAAATACCCCTGTGGCAATGGAGAAACCGTTTAACCAGGGTGCCATGAATACATGAAAAAAAGTGCCTTCTGTATTGCCGGGTATCTTTCCCATCATCACGGCACCCAGTACTATGCCAAGAAAAAAAGGAGTGAGCAGGCTCGACAGGCGGAAAAGAAATGAGTAGTATTTATTCCCGGTTTCATGAGGAGCGTCGTAATAACGGAACGTGAAGGTTGATCCGCGGATAATTATTCCGATCAGAATGATAAGCAGGGGAATGTGCAAATACGTGGTGAGGTGTGTATATACAAGGGGAAAACCGTTAAAAAGGATGACAACCGCAAGGATTAACCAGATGTGATTGGCCTCCCATATCGGGGCTATCGCCTGCGAAATTGTCTCAATTCCCTTTTTTCCGGTAATCCATTCCACGATACCGGCACCAAAATCGGCACCTCCCAGGAGCACATACAGAAGGATAGAAATGCCCAGTATGACGACAATGATCTCAGTCATGGCTTATGCTTTTTGATGTCCCTTTTTGCAAGGCAGCTATCTGCCTTTTCATCAGCAGAAAAACGATGAGGGTCAGGGCAAGATAGATGGCTGTTACAAGGTAAAACGAATAGATAATACCCGGCATGGGAGTCACCGATTCACTTGTTCTTAAAATTCCGTAAATAATCCAAGGCTGGCGACCTGTTTCCGTCACAATCCAGCCGGCTTCCACCGCCAGAAATCCAACCGGCGTGAGCCATGCCAGCAGGGACAGCCACCAGCGTTTCTGAAGATTCTCTTTCCATCTGAACGTAAACAAAATATTCATACAAGCAGCAAGGGCCATAATAATTCCAAGGCCCACCATGAGCTGAAATGCGAAATGGACAACACGAACGGGAGGCCAATCTGTTTTTTTGAATTTGTCAAGTCCGGTCACTTCCGCATTAAAATCCCCGTGGGCCAGAAAACTTAACAGCCGGGGAATATGAATGGCATATCTGACTTCTTCTTTTGCCGTATCGGGAATACCCCCGATTACCATTCTGGCCGGGGCTGAAGTTTTGAATAGCGATTCCATGGCTGCCAGTTTTGCCGGCTGAAGCCGGGCTACATTTTTTGCGGAAATATCACCGCTGATGGGTTGCAGAAGGGCAGCCACAGTGGCAAAGGCAAGTGATATCCTCACAGCTTTCTGGTGGATCGGGTTATCCTTTTCCCGAAGCAGAAGGTAAGCGTGTATACCGGCTACCGCAAAACAGGTGGATGCAAATGCCGCTATGGACATATGCAGGGCCTGTTGAAACCACGCTTTGTTGAACATGGCTTTTACCGGATCAATATTGATCGCCTGCCCGTTCACCCAGTCAAATCCGGCAGGGGAATTCATCCACGCGTTTGCGGATACAACAAATATGCCGGATACAACCCCGGCTATACCCACCACGAGTCCCGACATCAGGTGCACATATTTGTTAACCCTGTCCCATCCATACAGGAATACGCCGAGGGCGATGGCCTCCAGAAAGAAAGCAGTTCCTTCCCATGAAAAAGGCATGCCGATAATTGCACCGGCGTGCTCCATGAACTTCGGCCATAAAAGGCCAAGTTCAAATGACAATACAGTTCCGGAAACGGCACCTACAGCAAAGAAAATAGCTACTCCGCGCGACCATGCTTTGGCAAGATCCAAAAAATAGGCTTTCCCTGTCCGGATCCATTTGTATTCCGCCACAAACATCAGCCATGGCATGGCCATGCCAATACAGGCAAATACAATGTGAAAAATAAAGGACACCGACATCTGGTAGCGGGCAGCAAGTAAATTATCCATTTCGCATCCGGTTTACAAGAGTGAGAAATTTTTGTCCATGCACAAGGATTTTCAATCCCTGTCTTTTGAGTGATATATTGGCTTTTGTCTTTTCATGTTCACCGGATCGGTAGGTGTATGCTGACAAAACATCCTTGTAGGATAATACGCCGATCACTTTATCGGGCTCTTCTGCTGATGTAACAGGCAGAACTTCAAGGTCTTCCCTGGACATTACTTCCACTGCTGTTCTCAGGTTTTGCTCATGGGTTATAACCACCTGGTGTTTTTTTATAAGGGAATTAATGGATTCATCTCCCCGGTTAAAATGGCTGTATATATCCATTATACCGACGATCCCTTTGAATTCACCTTCATTTGTCACCACGATGAAATAATTGGAGGTGATCTGTTTGTTGCTTTTCAGCCAATCTCTTATTTCGCCGATTGTAATCCCTGCACTGAGTACAATTTCATTCGGTTTAATAACTTGCCGGATGGATATTTTTTCCAATACATCAGGTTCGTAAGAATGAGGTGTTTTGATCCCCCTTCTGGCAATTTTTTCAGTCATGATTGTAGTTTCCATTAAAAAAAAGGAAATAAAATAAGCCGTTATACACGCAGCAAGAAGGGGAAGCAAAGCATTGATCTGCAAAGTGGTTTCAAGTGCAAAAATTATGGAGGTCATCAGGGCCCTGGATGCTCCCGCAAACATGGCAGACATCCCTACCAGGGCGGATACAGGGATTGAAACTCCTGAATGGGGGAATATGTAAAGGATCAGTTTACCTGCCAGTGCGCCTGCAGCGCCACCGATTGTAAGCAACGGAGCGAGTGTGCCGCCTGATGTTCCGCTTCCCAGGGCAATGGCCCAGGAAATAAATTTCAGAACTGCCAGGATTAAGAGGATGTTCAGCGTCAGATGGCCTGTAAGCACATCCCTGATATTCTCATATCCTACCCCGAGTGTACGGGGTGCATAATATCCGATAACGCCTACTGCAAGTCCTCCGATAGCGGGCCACCACATCCAGTGAACGGGCAACTTGCCGAAACCGTCTTCAATAACAAAAACAATGCGTGTGACCAGGGCAGAAACAACACCGATAAATGCACCAATTGCGGCATATCCTGAAAGTGAAGGTATACCGGAATGTATGATTATATTGCCCATACCAAATATTGGCTCAGGCCCAAAAAGCAAAATATGCGCAGCAGCCCCGGTTATGCAAGCCAGTGACACCGGAATGATAGAAATATGTGAAAATTCGAACAGCAGCAATTCAATCGCAAGAAATATAGCCGCAATCGGGCTTCCGAAAATTGCAGACATGCCTGCAGCGGCTCCGGCCGCCAGCAGGATCTTTCGTTCATGTGAGGATATTTTAAAAAGTTGCCCGATAGTTGAGCCGAGGGCTCCGCCAGTGGCAATGATGGGGCCTTCTGCTCCAAATGGTCCGCCGGTCCCTATTGAAATAGCTGCTGAAAGGGGCTTTAAAAAAGTGACCGAAGGTTTTATCCGGCTCTGGTTAACTAAAATCTGTTCCATGGCTTCCGGAATGCCATGTCCCCTGATTGCTTTTGAACCGTACCTGGCCATCAATCCAACTATGATACCCCCTACTACCGGTACCAGGATAATGAAAATCCCGAGGATGCTGCCGGCCGGTCCAAGATGGGATATAGAAAAGATCCCGTGAAATGCAATATTTGTAAATAAATCAATCAGGTATACAAGCAGTTTGGATATTATGCTCACCAGGAAGGCAATCAACAAGGCCAGCAGCGATATAAGGATCATCCTTGATTTATTGGAAGGAACATTCTGTTGAATGTGTTCCGATTCAAGAGTAGGTTTAAGTGAAATTGAAACAGGAATACCACTTGTATAAATGTGTGGATCTTTCATCATGAGCCTGATATAGTTTAACCAGGATAATTGAAAAACAAGTATGCAAACCTTTTGTTTCTATACGGGATATTAAATAATCGCCGAAAAACGGTTGATAATTTCCGTAAGGAAAGAGGGCATTATGCCCAGGATAACTATACCAATCATAACAACTATAAGTACCAGGTTTCCGGTGAAAGATAAGCGGACATATTCCGTAGATTCGGATTCAGTGAACATTATCTTTATAACCCGAAGATAATAATATATGCTGATTACACTATTGATTATCAAGCTAATCACCAGCAACCATAAACCTGAACGTACGCCCGCCAGCACCAGGTAGAATTTGGCGATGAAGCCTGCCGTCAGGGGAATTCCGGCCAGCGAAAGCAGGGTGAGGGACAGTACAATGGCAATCCAGGGATTTTTCCAGAAAAGACCCCGAAGATCCTCTGTATCTTCTGCTTCCCGGTCACAAACCGACAAGAGGGAAATGATCCCAAAAGCGCCTACAGTTGTGATCATGTATGAAATCATATAAAAAATGGCAGCCTGGTTTCCCAGGTCTGAACCGGTCAGCAGGGTAATCATCAGGTATCCAAGGTGGGAAATGGATGAATAGGCCAGAAGCCTTTTGAAATTCGTTTGGTTCAGGGCCAGCAAGTTGCCGGCAAACATAGAAAGAACGGAAATGACTGAAATGATCACAATCAGCGTTTCTGACTGGAACCCCCGTATGGCATAGAAAAAACGGATAGCGATGGCCAGCACGGATCCTTTTGAAATGGTGGCAATAAATGTGGTTACGGGCGCCGGGGCGCCCTGGTATACATCGGGTATCCACATGTGAAAGGGAACCAGTGCGAGTTTAAAGCCGATTCCGACCAGTATCATGCCAATACCAACAAGGATAAGCGGTGATATGACAGCCCGCGCAAAATAGCTGGTTATACTGCTGAAACTCATTGTGCCTGTAGAGGCATAGATGAGAGCCATTCCGAACAGCATAAAAGCCGTTGACAAAGAAGCCATGACAAGAAACTTCACACCGGCTTCCACGCTATAATCCCTGTGCTTAACATAAGCAATCAGCACATACAGGGAAATGCTCAGTGTTTCAAGGCCAACAAAAAATGTTACGAAGTGGTTTGCTGTAACCAGTACGCTGGCCCCGAGGGTGGCCGCGAACAGCATTACGAAATATTCCTCGCGCTGACCCCCGTGCTGAGTAAGATAAACATAGGAAATAACTGTAATAAGAAGGCAAACGAACAACAGGGCCCCTAAAAATGCAAGACTGAAGTTATCAATCACAAGCAAGGGTTCTATCCGGTGTGGAACATCAGGCGCTATATAAAATACAGACAGCAATGCAGCAGCAAACATCACCAGTGAAAAGCCGTAAATGACTTTGAAGTTGCGGGATACCGTGATGGTGAGCATGATGACTACCGGCGCACCTGCCACTATCAGCAAGGGAAGCAGGCATAGAATATCAAGTTTGGTTAAGCTAGCGTGCATTATTTTTCAGCTTTGTAGTTTCCGAAGAATGAAAATGCTCCTCATTTAATACGACTTCATTCTGCCGTACTTTTTTATCAAACATCTGGTCGCTGCCGTTGAGTGTTTTAATTATCGCCGGTTTGGCGGTGTTGATAACCGGTTGCGGGAAAAATCCCAGGTATAGGATCACAACAACCATTGAGCCCAGGGTAAGTAATTCCCGGATGGAAAGATCCCTCATGGATTTATCCGAATTTCGTTTTCCATAAAACACCCGCTGCATGAGCCTTATCGAGTAGAGGGTGGCAAACACCAGGCCGATGCTGGCCAGGCAGGCATACAGCACATTTACCCTGAAAACCCCGGTGAGGGTAAGAAATTCTGCAATAAAATTTCCCAGGCCCGGCAATCCGAGGGAAGCCATAACGAAGACAAGCCCGATGGCTCCCATGGCAGGCACCTGCTCCCACAAACCTCCCATTTTTCGGAGGTCACGTGTATGCAATCGCTCGTACAGCTGGCCTGAAATTATAAACAGCGCCCCGGTACTGATGCCATGCGCGATCATTTGCATCACCACACCCTGGTATGCCATTTCGTTAAACGCAAAAACACCGAGTACTATAAATCCCATATGATTTACACTGGTATAGGCGACCAGTCTCTTAACATCCGTCTGGGCAAAGGCCAGCACAGCTCCGTACAATATGCCAGCCACACCCAATATCATACCTGCAGGTGCAAAGGCTTCCGAGGCATGGGGAAATAGCGGGATTACAAATCGCAAAAGGCCGTAGGCTCCGGTTTTAAGCATCAGCGAGGCCAGGATGAGGCTTCCTGCGGTAGGGGCCTCCGTATGCGCATCCGGCAACCAGCTGTGGAAAGGGACCACCGGTAATTTTACAAGGAACGCTGCAAGAAAACCGCCCATGATCAGCATTTCAGCACGGGGAGCCATGACTGTTCCCAGCAGTTCCTGGTAATCAAATGTATACAATCCGGTATTATGTCCATGAACCAGGTAAAGGGCAATGATGGCAATAAACATCAGCAATCCGCTGGCCTGTGTGAATATGAAAAATTTGTAAGATGCATAGATCCTTTTTTCATGGCCCCATATGCCAATGAGAAAATACATGGGAATAAGCATAACTTCCCAGAAAAAATAAAATAAAAACAGGTCCATGGAAAGGAATACGCCTGTAATTCCGGCCAGGATCCACAGGATGTTAAAATGAAAAAAACCGGTTTTATAGGTTATTTCATGCCACGAAATAAGAATTGCCAGTATGCCGATAAAATAAGTAAGGATCAGCAACAGGAGACTTAATCCATCCAGCGCCAGGTGAAGCTGTATGCCAAAAAACGGTATCCAGCTGCGGGTAAATTCTGTAATCCATGTGCTTTTCCGGTCATAATCGCCTGCGTATACAGATAAAATCAGGATCAGGTTAACAATCACAGCAAGAAGGGAAACATAGCGGGAAATTGCCGGATTATTTTTTCCGGCCAGCCAGGCTATTACACCACCGGCCATTAAAACAAGGATAAGATAGACAAGTATCATACCGTAAGCATAATTGTAAGTAAAATCACCAGACCTGCCGTTAAAACAACAGCATATAACCTGAGTTTGCCGTTTTGCGACCTGCTGAGCAAACCATTGAAGAACTGAACTGACTGCGCGATATAAGTAAAGAACTTATCGAGTATGTCGTTCCTGTTCACGGTTGATATCCATACGACGGGCCTTACGATCAATCTGTCATAAAGCCAGTCGAATCCCCATCCCTTGTAAAAAAAATCATTCAGGGCATGCTGGTTAAACAGGGCAGGGAAAGATCTCCTTTTATAATAGTATACATAGGCAATCCACACTCCGGCCAGTGCAATGATTGCCGAAACAACCTGGAAAAGCCACTCAGGCAAAGTTCCGTCGGTGAACCCGGTCTCGGGAAATAATGGATTGAGCAATGTTGAAAAAAGATGAACGGATCCGAGATTTTCCGGTAATTCAATGAAACCGCCTGCCAGCGAGAGAAAGGCAAGAATTACAAGCGGGATTCCCATTAAGATGCCCGGTTTGTGTTTCGGAGTAATTTTCATTTCCCCGAAAAAAGTAAGAAAGATCATTCTGAATGTATACAATGAGGTAAGGAGAGCGCCCCCAATCCCTGCCAGCCATAACCACTTGCTTCCCTGTACGGATGACCAGGAAAACCACAGGATCTCATCTTTGCTGTAAAATCCTGCTGTGATGAGAGGCAGTGCAGACAAAGATGCCCCGCCGATCAGAAAGGTGATGAAAATAAGGGGAAGTTTTTTTCGCAATCCACCCATTTTATGCATATCGTGCTCCTCGTGTAAAAGTAGTATTACACTTCCGGCAGCAAGGAAAAGCAGGGCCTTAAAGAAAGCATGGATCATGAAGTGGAAAATGGCAGCCGACCAGGCACCCACGCCGAGTGCCAGGAACATATAGCCTATCTGGCTGATGGTGGAATAGGCAAGCACACGTTTCAGATCATGCTGGTTCAGCGCGCTGAAACCGGCAATAAAAAGGGTGGCAGCACCGATGATGGCAACCAGGGTTTGCACTGAAGGTGCCAGGCTGAACAGGACATGTGTTCTTGCGATCAGGTATACACCGGCTGTTACCATGGTTGCCGCATGGATGAGTGCGCTAACCGGGGAAGGGCCTGCCATGGCATCGGGAAGCCAGGTCTGCAGAGGAAGCTGGGCGGATTTTCCTACTGCACCTCCGAGCAGGAGTAAGGCGGAGATTACCGCGAGCGGGGAGCCTGAAGGCCATTGAACAGGCGCCTGCTTCATAAGGGTGTCAATGTCAAGGGTTCCAAAGCTTACAAAAAGCAGGAACAATCCGATGATCATAAATGTGTCGCCAATTCGGGTTACCACAAATGCCTTTCGGGCCGCATTGTTGTTCTCGGGGTCCTTATACCAGAAGCCGATAAGCAGGTAACTGCACAATCCCACGCCTTCCCAGCCGAGGTAAAGCAGCAGGAGATTTCCGGCCAGCACGAGGACAAGCATGGAGGCAACGAAAAGATTCATATAGGCGAAGAAGCGGGAAAAGCCCTCATCATCCTGCATAAATTCAACCGAATACACATGGATCAAGGCACCTACAAAGGTGATGACAAAACAAAATACAAGGGAAAGAGCATCCAGTTTAAGGGTTATGCCGGCTGTAAAACCACCTGTATCCATCCAGGTATACAGTGTGGTTGTTATTGCTGTGTTGCCAGGATTGGAAGAGAGAAAGTCAATCCCCACAATCAGGGTAAGCAAAGCAGACAGGCAGACCGAACCAACGGCAATGAAGGCAACTGCTTTACGCGTCATCATCCTGCCGAAGAATACGACTATCAGAAAGCTGAGAACAGGCAATCCGGGTATTAGTCCAATGTAGGCATCCATCTTCCGGGGTTTATATTACTTTTTTATCATGCAATTTTTTTATCGCGTCGGCATCAAGGGTTCTGAAATGATGATACATCTGAAGGATAAGAGACAGCCCGACAGATACTTCGGCAGCTGACACCGTGAGAATAAAAATGAACATTACCTGTCCGTCTGCCTGCATCCAGTGTGAACCGGCGATCACAAACGCAAGACCTGCGCTGTTAAGCATTATTTCAATGGATAACAGCATGTAAATCACGTTCCGTCGAACCAGGAATCCGACCAGGCCGATAAGAAAGATCATGCCGGCGAACATCAACTGAATTTCCATGGAAAGGGTTACCATATTACGCTTCTTTATTTGTTAATTCCTTCTCCTTTTCCGGTTGTTTCATCAGAAACCGGTGGACGACTTTCTTTTTCTGTTTACCCAGGTGGTAGGCGCCGACTATGCCGGCCATCAGGAGAACCGCTGCTATTTCAACGGCGATAAGATACGTGGTGAACAGGGAGACTCCTACCTGTTTGGGTGTTATCACAACGGCAACCGTATTCACCGAATGCAATTGCTTCATGGCATAAACCAGCAATACAAGCAGTGCACAGGCCAGAAAAACCGGCAAAAACCACATCCGGGGTTTTAGCCATTTGTTTTCAATTTCCTCTTCCAGTCCGATATTGAGGATCATCACAACAAAAATGAACAGCACCATGATGGCACCGGCATATACTATCACTTCCAGGGCGGCAATAAACGGCGCACCCGAAATGTAAAAGATAATTGAAATAGAAAGCAGTGACAGGATAAGGTAAAGCAGGGCGTGAATGGCATTGCGGTTGGTGATCGACATCAGTGATGTGATCAGGGCAATGGCAGCAGCAATAATAAAAATCGTATTCATGTTTGAGCTTTTTATTAATGAATAAGATTTTTCAGATCCACAGGCGGTTCTTCGTTCTCACCTGTGCCTGTATTTTTAACGCCCATATCCACACCTGCCACACGGTAAAAATTATACCCCGGGTATTTTCCCTGACCGCTGATCAGCAGATGTTCCTTTTCATATACCAGGTTCTGGCGGTCATATTCAGCCATTTCAAAATCCGGAACCAGCTGGATGGCATAGGTAGGGCATGCTTCCTCACAAAGTCCGCAATAGATACACCGTGAAAAATTTATCCTGAAAAACTCAGGGTAACGTCTTCCGTCGGAATCCTCTGTGGATTGCAGGGCGATACAGTCCACCGGGCAGGCAGCCGCGCATAAATTACAGGCAACACATCTTTCTTTCCCGTCAGGGTCGCGGGTCAGCACAATCCTGCCCCTGTAACGCGGCGGCAAATAGGGCTTCTTTTCAGGATATCCCCGGGTTTCGCGTTTATGGAATGCATGCAGGAAAGTGATCCATATGCTTCTTAATATACTTATCATACCGTATTATAAATTATAACTGCACCAGTGATTAATATGTTGAGCAATACAAGGGGCAACAGAATCTTCCAACCCACTTCCATCAACTGGTCATATCTCGGCCTGGGCAGCGAGGCCCGGATAAGAATGAACATGCAGATGAAAATGAACGTTTTAAAGAAGAACCAAAATGCGGGTGGAAGGAAGGCAGGGCCCAGCCAGCCTCCAAAAAAAAGTGTTGTTATCAACGCAGAGATAAGCGTTACGCCCATATATTCCCCCACGAAGAACATGCCGAATTTCATGCCCGAATATTCGGAATGATACCCGGCTACCAGTTCACCCTCTGCTTCAGGAATATCAAAAGGGGTTCGGTGTGTCTCTGCCAGACCGGCTATAAAAAATATCACAAAGCCAACAAACTGTGGAAATATAAACCAACCTCCGCGTTGTGCCAGTACAATGTCGCGCAGGCTGAAGCTATCCGCCATCATAACAACACCCACCAGCGACAACCCCATAAACACCTCATAGGTAAGCATCTGTGCCGAACCGCGGATAGAACCCAGCAGTGAATATTTATTGTTGGAAGCCCAACCGCCAAGCACAAGGCTGTATACACCCAGGGAAGAATTGCCAAGGAAGAACAGCAATGCCAATATTGGAATCAAGCACGATGAATTGATCGGTAAAAGGGATTACGGCAAATGTGAGCAGGATACTGCCAACCAGGATGCCGGGAGCCAGGATAAACACTCTTTTATCAGCAAAGGGAGGAATCCAGTCCTCTTTGAAGAAGATTTTCAGCACATCCGCAATTACCTGCAAAAGGCCAAAAGGGCCTACACGGTTGGGCCCATATCTGTCCTGGAATAGCGCCAACAGCCTGCGTTCAACATATATCAGGCCTGCTGCGATGGTCAACACGATCAACAATACACCTGCGATGATAAAAACATACTTCATACTGTTTCCGTTTCAAATTATTTTCTATCCTAAATGTTGGAAATCGTACAGACAAGGCATTGCCTTGTCTCTACAACGTTCTTCCATTTACCGACCACCGGTCACCGATCACCGATCTTCCCCCACGCAGGCAAACCCATAAAAGGGGTTTCCGGCAATATGGACAAACCTGCAATGCCATCCGGGATATTCGGATCCGTCATAATCACAGCCTCCAGGCTGGTTTCATTAATACTGAAAGTATAAATGGTATTGTCTCTCAGCTGTAATCGGGCGGCCATACCAATTCCGACCAGAACAAAAGGTGCCGGAATCAGTTCAGCAATAGCCTGGCCATGAGCGCTTAATTCCTCAGAACCAAAAATACGATGGACCGGTACAAACAGAAATTCCCCATCTCTTTTCTTAAAAGGTTGCGGCACCTGGTATTCTGTTTTGCCGTACTGCAGGACAGAACCTTCGAACAGGCGTATACCCGGATTGCCATCCCACACCTGTCCATCAGGCTCTTTCAGGTATTTATTGATGGCTTGAGCAGAATTCCAGCCCGGTGACCAATAATAGGGTATAAGTTCAGCCGGCGGGTATCCCTTATACCCTTCCATGCTGAATTTTAGCGGTGAATCCAAATCCTTCGGCGGCTTGGTTTCACTAACATTTTGACGGGCGCTCATGGCGGTGCGTCCACTGTATCGTGAAGTTTGCCTTGCTATCTTTTCGTTGTAAAATGTGAACCCTGCATCCGGCATCCGGTTTTTAATTTCGGAAAAGTCCGGATACGCCTCCACAAAGGAATTTACCACCTCGTCAAATGTTTGCCATGCGTGTTTGTTTTTTCCCGACAAATTCATCAATCCGATGATCCATTGCCAGTTTTCTTTTACAGGATCTTTTGCCGGCAACGCACTGTAATATCTTTGTGCACGGCCCTCGTAATTCACCAGCGTTCCGGCTGATTCGGCGTAAACAGCGGAGGGAATTACAAGATCGGCCCTGGCAGCTGTATTGTTTTTAAGGTGGTCAAGCACGATAACATGCGGGCATTTTTCAAATATTTTATCTGCCTCCCTGGCCGGAAGTCGCCTGTAAATGTCGTTTTCAAGGATAATCAATACTTCGGGCGGCTGCCTGTCAATATGAGCCAGGACATCCTCCAGGTTCCCGCCGTCTGTCATTCCGAGTCCTGCGCTGTTGCTTTCAGGCAATGCAATGGCTACAGACAGTTTTTTGTTTTTCCCTGAAAAACCGTCAATTATTTTGTTTAAGGCATCCAGCAAATCAGTACTGCCTGCTGTTGTACCGGTGACGATTAAAGGATTTTCAGCCCCGAGAAGGGCCTCGCTTATCCTTCCGGCCAGTTCATTTAGCGGTTTGTCGTTATCGTTGCTTTTGCTGCCGTCGGAAGATATCCACGATGCAACGGCAAAGCCAAGACGGGCTATGTCCGCAGGAGCTGCATACCATGTTTCCAGGGCTACATCATCGAGCCTGGTCGTAAAAGGAGTGGCAATGAAAAGAGGACTCTTTACTTCGTGATTTAACTCGCGGACTGCCGAATCATTCCATTCGGGAATTCCCATTTTGGCAGCGATGCCAATGGACTTGTTGCGGATACACTGGCGGACGGATAACGCCATCATGGGCGCCGTATTTGTGATATCCTCGCCAAGGATCAAAACCGCATCGCATTTTTCAATTTCCTTAAGGGATGGCACATGTACCCTGCCTGATCGTAATATGTCAAGCGTTTTTTTAACCATTTGTTGTTCCGGAGCGGTAACGCCGTGGTAGAAATTGTTTTTTCCAACCAGTTCCGACAGGGCAAAATTTGCTTCCAGCGAGGCCCTTGAGGATCCGATCCCCATAAGCTCATTGCCTGACAGGGAAGCAGTGAGTCCGGATAGCTGGTCAAGTCCAAGGATCTCGTTCAACGGATCTTTTTTTGAATCCCTCACGAGGATCTGTCGAATGCGGTCGGTGCTTTCGATGAATTCATAGCCAAACCTGCCCCTGTCGCACAAAAAATAGCCGTTGATATCACCATGATACCGGCTCAGCGTACGTCTCAGGGATCCATAACGTTCGCTTAATATTGTATTGCATCCAATGCTGCAATGCACACACACCGAAGGCCCATTGGTCAGGTCCCATTTGCGGGTATAATGTTTTTTCAGGGTTTTATCGGTGAACACTCCCGTGGGGCAAACTTCAACCAGGTTGCCGCTGAATTCGCTTTCAAGGGTTCCTTCCTGCCTACGACCAAAATAAACGTGGTTTGCAGAACCATACACATTCAAGTCGTTTCCCCCTGCATAATCCTTATAATACCTTACACAACGGTAACACTGGATGCACCGGTTCATTTCATGCTGAATGAAAGGGCCCAGGTATTGATTGGTGTAAGTTCTCTTTTTAAACACAAACCGCCTGTAATTGTGGCCTGTCATAACTGTCATATCCTGCAGGTGACATTCTCCGCCTTCATCGCAAATGGGGCAATCATGCGGATGATTGGTCATCAGACCCTCTACCACCCCGGCCCTGAAATCAGCCACATCCTTGTCTTCAATTGAAACCAGCATGCCGTCGGTAACAGGTTCCATGCACGACATGACGATTTTGCCCGTTTTGTCTTCAGGTTTTGCAAATTTCTTAACAGCGCACTGGCGGCATGCTCCTACCGATCCGAGCGCCGCATGGTAGCAAAAATAGGGAACATCGATACCAAGGGCAATGCAGGTTTCGAGAAGGTTTTTTCCTTCTTTTACCTCATAAATGATTCCATCTATCTGAATTTTTATCATAATCACCTCCAGGGACAGTGTTTCTCATGAATATGTCTCAGAAAATCATCTTTATAATATTTTAGCCCGCTCTGCAAAGGTTCCATAGCGCCGGGTGCATGAGCGCAAAATGTATTGCCCGGTCCCATATACCGGGTATGAAACGACAGAATATTCAGGTCTTCCTCTCTTGCAGTTCCATCTTCAAATGACTGCAAGTACCCTTTCGCTCCATGGGAGTCCCTCCCTGCAGGGGGTACACCAGCCACAGCTTTCGAGCGCAAAAAAGCGGATCAGGTTCTTAATAAAGGCTACCGGGCAGGTTTTGTCATCGAGCACGATAATTGTGCCTGTTCCCATCCTGCTTCCTGCAGCCCTCACGGAAGTGAAATCCATTTTTGTATCCAGGTGTTCGGCCATCATAAAATCGGTTGAACCGCCGCCGGGAATAATTCCCCTCAGCATGTACCCATCCTGCATGCCACCGGCATGGTCTTCCATGATCTCACGCAGGGGGGTGCCCATAGGCAGCTCCCACAGCCCGGGTTTCTTAACATGACCGCTGACACCGTAGATTTTGGTACCACCCTCTCCGGTAAGGCTAAGTTTAAGGAACCAGTCGGTTCCTTTTTCAACAATATGAGGTACCCAGCAAAGTGTTTCCACATTATTCACTACTGTGGGCTGACCAAACAGTCCGCTGGTGGCGGGAAATGGCGGTTTGGCCCGTGGTATTCCCCTTTTTCCTTCAAGCGAGTTGATGAGGGCTGTTTCCTCGCCGCAGATATACCGGCCGGCGCTGCTATGCACATAGAGATCGAGATTGAAGCCTGTGCCAAGTATATTTTTACCCAGGTACCCGGCCTCATAAGCCTCGGCAATTGCCTTCCGCAGGATGCCTTCTGCTTTTTTGTAGGCCCACCGGATAAAAATGTACGCCTTCTGCGCCTGTATGGCATAGGCGGCAATGATCATCCCGGCAATCAGCTGATGCGGATTCCCCTCCATGAGGAATTTATCCTTATAGGTGCCCGGTTCCATTTCATCGGCATTGGCAATAAGGTATTTAATTCCTGTTCCATGCGCCTGTTTTGGCACAAGGCTCCACTTGAGGCCTGCCGGAAATCCGGCTCCGCCGCGTCCAAGCAGGTTGGCTGCCTTTACGAGACCGATCACTTCATCGGGGGTCATTTCCTTTAATGCCTTGTTCACTCCGCGATACCCGCCGGCATGCTCATAATCTTTAAAAGCAGGGGGCGTTCCAAGGTTTACATGTTGGGTTAACGGAGTTTCCATAGACGGCTAGCTATACTGTTCAAGTATTTCATCTATCTTATTGATATCTATATTATTATGTAAATCATGATTGATCATCATCGAAGGGGCATGATCACAATCTCCCAGGCAGGATATCGGCAGAAGGGTGAATCTTCCATCGGATGTGGTTTCACCAAACCGGACCGACAATTTTTCGGAGATTTTTTTATATACCGACTCATACCCCATGATCATGCAGCTGATGTTATCACAGATAAGGATGATGTTTTTGCCGACCGGTTTCCGGTAAATGCGGGTATAAAAAGTGGCTATACTGTCCACTTCCCCGGCAGGCATTCCCAGTTCGGCAGCAATATCCGAAACTGCCTCGTCGGAAATCCATCCCCTGTGTTCCTGAACAATTTTCAAGGCGTCGATGCAGGCTGCCGCCGGGTATGGATAGAGTTTTGTTTCCTCCTGTATTTCTTTTTTTTCTTTTGGGCTTAGCATATTGAATTACATTGATTTCCTGATTTTTACGATCATAATCACCTGTCGAGATCCGCCAGTACCAGGTCCATGGCCCCAAGAATGGCCAGGAGATCCGGAACTGTATAACCACGGCTGATCAATGGAAGCATTTGTACATGGGCAAAAGTCGGGGTACGAATGCGTGCCCTGTAGGGAGATGTGCTGCCATCACTGACCATATAATAGCCATTGCTTCCTTTTGGGGCTTCCATCGGGATCATGGCTTCTCCTGCCGGGATAACCGGTCCCCAGGTAACGCCGAGAAAATGGGTGATGAGTGTTTCTATGTCAACCATCGTTTTTTCCTTTAATGGCGGCGTTGTCAGCGGGTGATCCGATTTATAGGGTCCTGCCGGCATATGATGCAGGCATTGCTCTATAATGCGCAGGCTCTGTCGCATTTCATCCATGCGCACCAGGGACCTGTCATAACAATCGCCGTTATTACCCAGGGGGATGTCGAATTCAAAATTTTCATACCCGGAATAGGGCCGCTTTTTGCGGAAATCAAAATCCAGGCCGGTGGCCCTCAATCCGGGTCCCGTCATTCCCCATTCAATGGCTTCGGCGGTAGTAAGGGCTCCTATACCGATGGTTCTTTCTTTGAATATGCGGTTTTTGATGGTAACCTTTTCGTATTCGCGGATCTGCTTTGGAAAATAATCCACAAATTCTTTCACCATTTTCTCCCATCCATCCGGCAGATCATGGGCCACACCTCCAATCCTGAACCAGGATGGATGCATCCTGCCTCCCGTGACGGCTGACACAATATCAAATATTCTTTCCCTGTCATTGAATGCATAGAATACCGGTGACATCTGCCCGAGATCCTGTGCATAGGTTCCAAACCAAACCAGGTGATTGGCAATATGGAAAAATTCGCACATCATTACCCGGATCACTTTTACCCTGTCGGGAACCTCAATGCCGGCCAGTTTTTCCACGGAAAGCAAATAGGCGAGGTTATTGATCACCCCCGACAGGTAATCGATGCGGTCGGTATAAGGGATATAGGTATGCCAGGTTTGTCTTTCCCCCATTTTTTCCGCCCCGCGATGATGAAAACCGATATCGGGGATCACCTCTACAATATCTTCCCCGTCGAGCTGCAATATAAGCCTGAGCAAGCCATGCGTCCCGGGATGTTGAGGGCCAATGTTGAGAAACATGAAATCCGTATCTTCATTTTTTGATTTAAGTCCCCAATCGCCGGGGTTGAATTTCAGATCATGATCGGCAATTTCTCTCATCTGGTCCTCGAGGACAAACGGACCGGCTTCTGTTGCCCGGGCCGGATATTCTTTTCTCAGCGGATAACCCTTCCATGTGGCCGGAAGAAGTATTCTCCGCAAATTAGGATGACCCGTGAACCGAATCCCAAACATATCAAATACCTCCCTCTCATACCAGTCTGCCGAAGGCCAGATATCTGTTATACTGATGATTTCGGGGTATTCTCCGGTAAGCGGAACTTTAATGCGGATATCCTCATTCCGTTCAAGTGATATCAGGTAATAAACTACCGTAAAATCACTTTGCGGTGTATCGTGTTTTGTTAATTTTCTGCGTTCATCGATGGCTGTAAGATCATACAGCATACTAAAAGGCTGGTTGATCCCGCTTTTTAAAAATTGCAATATTTCTTTAAGCTGACCCGTTTTTACCCAGGCAGTAAAGGTTCCATCGGCAGTTGACTGTGTATACAAAATTGACGAATTGCCCAACCGGGCGGTGATTTCTGAAATCAATGAAAGTGTATCATTCATTTGAGAATCCGTTTATTTCTTAGCTACGAAGTGATGCCTATATTTCATTCATGGGCCTGATGTTGCCCATCTTCATACGCTCGGGCGTTTTCAGGTCGCGAAAATTTATTTTATCGGGACGTGTAATGCCCTGGTTTCCAATTACCCAGCTTAAGGGCCTTTTTTCCTTGCCAATCGTTTCCCTGAGCAGCAATAATCCTTCGAGGAAAGCATCGGGGCGGGGAGGGCAGCCGGTGACATATACATCCACGGGAAGGAATTTATCCACTCCCTGCACTACGCTGTATATGTCATACATTCCTCCGGAATTTGCACACGAGCCCATGGATATTACCCAGCGGGGAGCCATCATCTGTTCGTACAGCCGCTGGATGATGGGAGCCATTTTAATAAATACGGTACCTGCAATAACCATCATGTCTGCCTCGCGGGGCGTACCGCGGATAACTTCACCGCCAAACCGGGCTATATCATAACGGCTTGTAATGGAAGTAGCCATTTCCACGAAACAACAGGAAAGTCCGAAATTGAAGGGCCAGATCGAATTTTTTCTGCCCCATGATATCAGATCTTCCAAACGGCTGAAGACTACTGATTTCTGAATGGCTTCGTCGAGGCTGTCTGACTCAGCCCTGTATGCATCAGAGGGTTTGGTTATCGTCCACTTCATTTTAAAAGACGGTTTTTATGTTTTAAAATCTTCTTTCCCTGGGGACCGAAATCGAGGGAACCGATCCCAATTTCATAAACCAGTACAGCAAGCAAAATTCCTATAAATACCAGAATACCCAGGTACCCGGCCAATCCCAATTCGCGGAATGACACGGCCCATGCAAGGATAAACACGGCATCCAGGTCAAAAATCACAAAGAAAATGGCAATCAGGTAAAAATGCGATGAAAACCGTAAACGGGCATTTCCGGTTGGAGGGATCCCTGATTCATAGGGCACATTGGTCAGCTTTTCCCTGTGCTTTTCGCCAAGTACCGACGATAGCCCGATCATTATGCCGACAATTACAAGTACAATGCCTGCATAAATCAAAAAAGGCCAGAACACGATAGTTTGAAGAGTTATCATAAAATGAAACTGGTTTCCTACCTAATGTTTTAAAAATAACACTTCAAATTAAAAATTGTTATGCCTTAATCGGTTTTGATATGAGATTTTGGAACCGTAGTAGTAAAGCGGGATGCAGACTGCCGAGGGGCTACCGGCGCTTTATTTTATTTTTTGGACATGGAAAATTTAACCGGACTGATCAGTTTATGGAAGGTTAAACTTGCGGAGGAAATGAGTTTGCTTTCGATTCAATTTGGGAAATTTCAGGGAGCATTACCGGAAGCGTGAATCGAAAGGAACTACCTTCACCGGGAATACTTTCGACCCATATTTTGCCACCCTGTTTTTCAACAAATTCCCTGCAGAGCAACAAACCAAGTCCTGTTCCCCTTTCTTCGGCCGTTCCAATCCGGGTATATTTTGCATCCATTTTAAACAGCTTTTTCTGGTCATCTTCTGATATTCCTATTCCATTATCCCTGATTGTAACAGTTACATATTTTTCGCCAATATTTGCATTAATACTGATTAAACCCTTATGATTAGTGAATTTCAGGGCATTGGTCAGCAGGTTTCTCAAAATAGTGTGTGTCATGTTTATATCAGCCAGTACAAAAGAATCTTTTGGTACCGAAAGAATCATTTTAATTTCCTTCTGATGTGCATGGAGTGCTAAATTCTTCAAATCCTGCTGTATTATATCCCGCAAATTCAGTTTGCGTGGGATATACGACAATCTGCCAGTCTGCGACCTGGACCATTCAAGTAAGTTTTCGAGAATGGCAAAGCCGGTTTTTCCTGCATCATGAAGGAGCATGGAAAATTTCTTTATTGTCGGCAAATCAAATTCTTCTGCATTGGTCGCTAATATTTCAGAGGCGCCCAATATGCTTGTGAAAGGATTTTTCAGGTCGTGGGCAATAATTCCAAAAAATTTGTCTTTTGTGGCATTCAGTTCCTTAAGATCTTCTGCATATTTTTTAAGTTGATCCTCTGCCTTGGCCCGTGCTATTTTCCACCGGATGGCGGTGATTCCGTAAGCAACATCGTTAGCCAGTTCGGTCAGCAATTCAATTTCTTCCTCCAAAAAAGAGTCCGGAACCCTCGAATAGATTGTCAGGGCACCAAGAGTTTTATCATAGGTTGTCAGGGGAAGCGCGATGGAAGATGCATATCCCCTTTTCAGGGCTTGTTCCCGCCAGGGCGAAAAATTTGGATCTGTAAGCATATTACGGCAGGCAACGGGCCTGCCGGTGCGGATGGCTGTTCCCGTCGGACCGCGTCCACGCTCATTATCTTCCCATGAAATACGCAATGATTCAAGGTATCCTTCATCAAATCCGAAGTTTACCATGGGAAGCACCGTTTTATCGGCATCTTCAAGTGCATAACCTATCCAGACCATTGAGTAAAAGCATTCTCCGATGATAACCTGGCAAACTTCCTTAAGGAATGAATTCTCATCATCGGAACGTACCATTGCCTGGCTGCATTTGTCAATGGCAATAAGCGACTGGTTTAATTTGAGCAATTTGGCTTCGGACTTCCTGTACTGCTCCCGGCTTTGAAGCAAAAGGTTTTCTGCATTTCTTTGTTCCGTTACATCCTGCACAAGCGACATAACGGACGTCATACGCCCGTCCTTGTCAACCAGAACGGAATTATGCCAGATGCATTCGATGATATCACCGGATTTGGTATAATTCCGGTTGCTTGAAATGACGGTAAATTCCTTACCACTGATCAACCTCTGCATTGTTCTTTCTACAACCGGAATATCCTCCTTATAAATCAAATTTAATGAATCAATCCTCCTGCCTGTTGTTTCACTTGCTTTCCAACCGAACATCCTTTCAGCCTCCCTTGACCAAATGGTAACCATGAAATCTTCATCCCATTCTACAATGGCCAGAGGAGAGTTTTCAAAGTGATAATTAAGCCTCTGCTCATTTTTGCGGATCTTATCCTCAGAATCTCTCCTGCTGATATCCGTTTCATTCACCGACCGGGCAGAAAGCCAGACAATCGCGACAAGGCAACTGGTATAGGCCACCGCAACAAATGCTACTCCCAGGTCAGATGAAAGAAGATACATTCTTTCACTGGTAATCCAGAGCCAGCCTATTGCCACCGGAATGACAAGCATTGCTGCCAAAAGTCTTCTCGCCATTATGCTTCCCGAATAGATGCTGGTGAATACCCGCATTAACGTGGCTTCGGGATAATAGCACAATATTGCAACACCAAGGAAACAAAATGAAATCCCTGTACTAAATGAAATGGGAATATTCAGAAGGGTTTCTATATTGTGTATTTCGATGACATACATCACAGGTATTTCATAAGCGAAAAACAGGATCGGAATAATAAGCCATTGGGCAATATCCCTTATTTTTTTTGAATTGACAGTTAACAGAACAAGGACGATTCCCGTGATTACAAAAAGGAAAGCGCTGATCAGGGCTATTCTTTCCCGTGTAATCAAAAAAGAATTCAGCAATGGTGAATGATAAACAGATGTTAATTCATTTGCATGAGAAATGAGGTTTGCAATTCCTGATATACTGACTGCAATTCCCAAAGCTGTTGAAAAATACTTTCCCGGAGATTTCTTTCCCCATCTGACTGAAATGGCAAGAGAACAGGCTGATGCAAGGAAACAGCATGCCGTTACTGCCTTCATGGGTATCCATGTGGTGAGAATAATATTAAGAAAAGGAATATTACACGTCCCTCCGATTAAGTCGAACAAAGCGACGGCAACAACCATGATGAGAGACCATCGTGCGAGATTATTAACCTTGTTGTTCAAAATAATTCTAAAAAGCTTAAAAACTTTTTCTGAAAAGGTTATTTTTACGAAATATTTAAGGCCCATATTCCTTCATCACAAATATAAAAATTTCACTAACCAATTTTCCTTTCAGGTGAAAATATTACTAGTAGAAGATGATAGCCAGATAGCCTCTTTTGTAAAACTTGGTTTGGAAAGCAACCAGTTTTTTGTTGATGTTGCCTATGATGGCGTTATGGGTGAAAGGCTGGCCCTTCAGAAAAAGTACGATGTAATTGTTCTAGATGTAATACTGCCCGGCATAAATGGATTCCAACTATGCCAGATATTGAGGAACAACAACGTCAAGACGCCTATATTAATGCTTACATCGCTGAATTCCACCGAGGATAAAGTCACGGGATTTGAAAGCGGTGCCGATGATTACCTGTTGAAACCTTTTGCTTTCCAGGAACTGCTGGCCAGGATACGGGCACTCAGTCGCCGTAACAATGAGATGATGCTCAGTCCGGTTTTGAAAGTACTTGACCTCGAATTAAATACAGTGTCAAAAAAGGTAAAGAGAAGCGAAAAAGAAATTAAGCTTACGACCCTTGAATATAAATTGCTGGAATTGCTGCTCAGTCATCCCGGCAAGGTGTTTGAACGAATTGAGATTGCAGAAAAAATATGGGGCACAACTTTTAATACAGGAACGAATTTTATTAATGTGCATATTAATTCCCTTCGGAATAAAATCGACAGGGATTACCCGGATAAGCTCATCCACACTGTCAAGGGCATCGGCTATGTTATAAATGCAGGGGATTAACAATTTTTTAACAGTCAGACGTTAATCTTAACCGATTCTTAATCTTATCCTAATTCACACTTAACCTGTTCTAATCCTCGCTGGCTTAATTTTGGTTTACAGTAACTGATCATTCGATCTATTCCTTGACACCTAAAACCAAAGTTATGACAGCAGTTGAATTCAGCTACCAGCTAACCAGTCTCCATGATAACTTATCACGTTTCGCTTATTCGTTAACCCTCAACAGGGAAGATGCCATGGACCTTTTACAGGAGACCATGCTCAAAGCATTGAGAAGCAGAAGCCAGTTTATGGAAAACACAAACTTCAGGGCATGGACATTTACCATTATGAAAAACACCTTTATCAATAGTTACAGAAGGCACATGCATCAGCGTACTGTCTTCGACAGAACGCCCGATGCACATTACCTGAGCCAGAACAAGGACACCTTTTATGATGTTCCTGATTCGCTTTATTCCGCCAAAGAGCTTTCCGCTTTGATAAATAAACTGGGCGATGAGTACAGGGCTCCCCTTCAGATGCACATTGCCGGTTATAAATATAAGGAAATTGCCGATGACCTCGGGCTGAATCTCGGTACCGTAAAAAGCCGCATTTTCTTTGCCAGGCAAAAACTGATGCGTGCACTTTCCAACGAAATAACCGACTGAGATTTTCAGCGTAAGGTTATGTTCGGAAGGAGGACAGCCTAAGGATGTTCTTCAAGATAAATTTTGCTATCCAGCAGTTTTTCGAGAGGCAAAGTAAATTTCAGGTTCCTGCCTATCTCGGCTGCCTGGTTTACTGTGTAACCCTTTGATTTAACAAGGTAAGCCATGAAAAAGTCGGTAGCTCTGCCGCCACTGGCGCAATGCAGAAAAATGGGGTCATTTGTTGATAACAGCGCCGATAAAGTATCAAGACGGGCTGGCGTGTAATCTTTCAGTCCGTCCACAGGAACGGAATAATATTGGAACCCCATTTCCGTACAGATGCGGGATTCGTTGAAAGCGCCTGCGGTGAAATCGGAATTCTCTTTTTCCGAACGGAGATTTATGATTACATGTACATCCCTGTTTTGTAACCATTGTAATAACTCATAAGCAGGCTGGCCGCTGATGTAATAATTCTGATAATGGAAAAGATTTTTAAAGCCGGGTACTGCTTCGACGGAATCCTGCAATGGGGTAATTTGTGCATACAGGCTTCCTGCTATAAAAAACAATGCAAAGAAAAGAGAGGATATTTTCATACAATGGAAATTAAAGTCGGGCTTGAGGAATTACACCATGAAGATAAGGAAGATTATTGTTCATACGCATTTTTCAGAGCCCGGATATTTATTTTTTTCATCCGGAGAAGGGATTGCATTACACGGTCGGATTTGCGGTTGTCGGTTTCACTCAGCCACTCCCGCAGCATAAACGGCAGAATTTGCCATGAAACACCGTATTTATCCTCAAGCCATCCGCAAAGCTGGGCCCTTTCATCTCCTCCCCGGGTTAATTTGTTCCAGTAATAATCAATTTCTTCCTGTGAATCGCAATTCACAACGAATGAAACAGCAGGATTAAATGTAAATGCGTGTTCCCGGTTGCTGTCCATGGCCATAAATTCCTGGTCAATGAGGGAAAAACGGGCAAATTTAACCGTGTTTTCCGGTTCCGTATCCCCGGCACCATACCGTTGAATATAGGTAATCTCTGATTTTTTAAATATTGAAATATAATATTCAATGGCTTCCTCTGCCTTTCCACGGTGATTTCCGGAAAACATAAGGCATGGCGATATCTTCTGGGGTCCTTCATCCAGGGCAATCTGCCATGATACGCCATATCGATCGTTCACCCATCCAAATTTCTCGCTGAACGGATATTTATTGAGGTTCATTAAAATATTTCCTCCTTCTGACAGCCGGGACCACAGAAGGTTCAGCTTTTGTTCCGTGTTGCATGTCACAAAAAATGAAATGGAGGGAGTGAATCGATATGCGGGTCCCCCATTTATGGCTGCAAATTCCTGTCCGTTGATCAGGAACGCAATCGTCATCACTGATCCCGCGGTTCGGCCTGAAGCTTCGGCGGCTTCTTCACCGTAAAGGATCACCTTTGTAATTGTATTCAATGTTCCTTCCTGTTGGGAAAAAACTGACAAATAAAAATTTACTGCTTCGGTGGCCTGGTTGTCAAACCATAGAAACGGGGTTATTTTTTGCATTTGAATTTTAGGGTAAGCCATTGAAGCTTTCCTACGGGTCCTTGTTTCCATAACGTGTTTATTCTATAAAACAATTTTATGCCGTGTAAGGTTCACTCCGGATTAAACTGCCCCGTTCCTCATCCATGACTATCCTGAGATAATTGTCTATTTCCTGCTGCATTTCCTCCACATGCGATATAACCCCGACAATCCGGTTTTCTTTTTTCAGTGATTTGAGCGTATCAAATACAATTGCCAGGGATTCTTTATCCAGCGAACCAAATCCCTCATCAAGAAAAAAGAAATTCTGGTTGGATTCGGTGATTTTTTGAATGTTATCTGCCAGTGCAAGGGAGAGCGACAGGGCCGCCTGAAAGGTCTGGCCACCGGAAAGAGTTTTTACATTCCGCACTTTACCGCCGTTGAGAAAATCCCGCACCTGGAAATTATTGTTATCCGTAACTTCCAGGCTTAACTTCTGGCAGGTTAATTTATAAAATCGTTCATTGGCAGCGTGACACAACTCCTGCAAATAAACTGTTGAAATATAATTAACAAATCCGCTGGCCTTAAACAGTTGTTTGAGTGTTTTAATATCCTCACCTCTTGCAAGAAGTGTGGCCAGACGATCTTTCATTTCGGCATAAGCCAGCATATCGGATTTCATTTTGATGATTTCCCCGTCCAGTTTTCCAAGTTGCTGATTGTCTTTGGTTAATTTGTTAGTGGCATCAGAAATTGCCGTAACCAGCTGCCGGTGTTTTTCTTCATTATACGATTTTTCACCGGTCTCTGATTTAAGTATTGAGAGTTGTTTTGTAGCAACGGCCAGTGCCTGCCGGAAGTCGGCGACCTTCTTTTTTTCATTTTCAACGTCCTGTGCACCCGACAATATGCCTTGTACTTCCTCCAAAGCTTCAAATCCCGATCGCACCAGCTGATCATTTATACGATCCTTCAAGGCTGCCAGTGATTTCAGCTCACGATCAAGTGCTTCTTTGTTTGCCTGCAACCGGCCGGATATTATGTCCTGGTTTTTCTGAAGATTTGCTACACGGCTGTTGATCAATTGAAAGTTTGTTTCAGATTCACTATATTTTTTCAATAAACTCACTCTTTCAAGATTGATTTCAATCAAAGAGCGGTCAACATAATCCGCCGGCTTTAGCAGTTCAATCTGCTGCTTTAATGTATCCGCTTCAGTATCACTGGCAGTAAGCTGATGTTTTGCCTCATCGATAAGGCGGAGATTGTTTTCCCTGAGCTCTTGATTTTCTTCAAGCTGTTTCATGAGGATATCCAGCTGTTTTTCTCCATCACTCATTTGTAAGCGGATTTTCTCCGCCGACGCAAATGCGGATCGCAATTCATTTTCCTCTTTATATACATCCCATTTAAACAGGTCCTGGTGGATCTTTATTCTGGAATTTTGCTCCACCTGTTTTTGTCGCAATTTTTCCTGCACATCCTTTTTAGCCTGAATCCGTGTTTCTGTTTCCTTTACTTTTTTCTGGCTGAGTTCAATATCCCTGAGCAACCGGTCGCAATCCAGTTTTTTCTGCCTTGTCAGTAAGAGTGCATCCTTCACATTTTCAAGGTTCAAAGGACTTGGGTGCGATAAGGATCCGCAAAGGGGACAAGGTTTTCCATCCTCCAGGTTAGCTGCGTACTCTTCCAGATGCGCTTGCAGGGAAAGATGTTCAATTTCCTTTTCAAGCCTGTCTTTCAGTAAGTGTACCCCGTTCTTTTTATTTTCAAGCAGCTCCAGGGTTTTTGACAGATCCTGGTCATCAGGGATTTCACTGAAGAATTCCTCCTTCCGGAGAAGCGTACTTGCCTTATATAATTCATTAATCTCATCACGGGATGAAGTGAGTTCCGCCTCCGTTTCTTTTTCAATTGATTCAAGCTGATGTTTTATAGCATACCATTCACGGATTTCCGATAACACGGACATATCCGGATACTGCAGTTTCCACTTTCTCAGGTTTTCCCTCAGCCCTTCCTGTAGTGATTTGATTTTATCAATCCCTTCGGTCGTTTCCCTGGATATTTTTTCCGAATGAAGGATATTTTCGGTTAATTTTCTTCCAAGCTCGTGCAGCTCGTGCAATTTGGCAATTTTAAGCAATTCTCCTGCCTGCCGGTGGTAAACCTCCCTGTTTTCAAATTCAATTTTGACTGATTCAAAATCCTGTTTGCAGGCCAGGAGTTCCTGCCCGATCCGGGTCAGCGCTTTGTCATCCTCATCAATGCTTTTTTCAAATTGCCGTATCTTATGGGTGATTACTACGGCAGACTCGAAAAGGCCTTTGAAATTCAACTGGCAGTACTCGTAATCGCGGATGAGTTTTTCAAGGTTAAGAATATCAGGTTGCTGATTCTTCAGTTGCTCAAGTACAGATTCTGTTTCCCTGATTCGTTTGATAAGATCCCTGAGTTTTCTCAATTCCAGCTCCTGTAACTGCTGCAAGGCTATTTCCTTTTGGCTTATCTCAATTTCCTTCTTAAGGCCGGCCAGGTTTCTTTCGCTTTCTTCAACCTGGACAACACTGATTTCGCCCAGCTGTTGCAACTGTCCTTCCAGGTTTTGAACCTGCTGGTTGTTTTTTGATTCAAGCGAAACAACCTTGTAGAATAATTCATATTTGTCAAGATTGAACAACTCACGCATCATCTGCGTGCGTTCCGTATCGCCCAGTTGAAGAAACTCCTGGAATTTCCCCTGCGGAATAATAATGGTACGTTTGAAATTTTTATAGCTCAATCCGATAATGGATTCCAAAGAGCTCACTTCAACCGGAATCCATTCATTGTTTGACTTCTTATAGGCGGTATGTTCAGTGGCTTTTACATCATTGAACTGCTTTGAGTTTCTCCGGCTTTTTACCACGGTGAGATACTCAGTATCCTGTTTCCCTGCTGTAAAAATGAATTCTATCAGCATTTCAGTCGATTTCAGGTTCATCATATTATAGTACCTGTCATCTCCCGTAATATTCATGCGGTCAGTGCGACCATACAACGCATAGGAAATGGCTTCCAGGATAGCGGATTTGCCACTTCCAACAGGACCGAAAATGCCAAAAATATGCGATTCGGTAAGTTTTCTGAAATCAATGACTTGCTTTTCCTGGTATGAATACAGGCCCTGCAAGGTAAGCTGGATTGGAATCATAATGACGAAATTATATCAGTCCGGATTGTTTTCAGACAAAACTTCTTTTAACAGTTTCAGCAGGTTTTCATTGGGATCCTGGCCTTTTGCATGTTTAAAGTATTCAACGAACAAATCTTCGATGCTTTTTGTGAGGTCGATGCGGTCGGACGGATCATTCTGCCATTCGTTCCTGTTTCTAACATCAGGAATAAGCATTACAATGCCTTCATGGGCGTTAAACAATCTTTTTCGCTCGGCTGCCGTAAGATATGTCTCCGTAGCCATAGTGAGCTCAACCAGGCACTTGGGGTTTGCCGTAAGCCAGTCCACCGCTTCCTCTACGTTTTCAGCACGTTTTCGTAACAGGGGAAGACCTTTTGAGAGTTCGAATTCCCGGATGACAGCTTCCTTCCCCGGCAAAATTTCCGCGATAACCACAAATTTTTTCTGATCGGCTTCACTAAAGCTGTATGAAAGGGGACTGCCCGAATACATCACAGGTCCGCCGGCGGAGCCGATTTTTTGTTTTCTGTGAAGATGCCCGAGAGCAGTGTATTGGATTTGCCCGGGTATATTTTCGGTATATATTACCTGTGCACCGCCAACATGTAAAATAGGCCTTTCCTCTTCCGGTTCTTCAGGATCCGGATCGCCTTTTTTCATTACAAGCAGATGGGTAAGCAAAATATTAATCCCCGCTGCATCACAATGCAAATCTGCAATTTGTTTCCATCTGGCTTCGAGCAGTTTTCTCAGTTCATCCTCGGAGTTGGTGCTGCCAAGGTATGTTCTCAGCCTGAATTCATTTGCATACGGCGTAAGAAGAATTCGCAGGGATTCCTGTATTCCCGGCACCGATACACGGATAAACCCTTCTTCCCCTTCAGATATGCTTAATCCGGTTTCAAGGGCAAACGGGGAGATGATTGAATTGGGATACCCGCTGAATATAATTCCGCATTCGCGTGCAAGAGGGTCAGGAGCTTCAATCCGCTCAGGAGAATCATGGTTTCCCGCTATAGCGATGACAGCGCGCTTGCCATTGGCAGAAAGGCGTTTCAATATTTTGTAAAAGAGTTCGACCGATTCGGTAGGCGGATTAAAGGTATCGAACAGGTCACCCGCTATAAGCACGGCATTTACCTTTTCCCTATCGGCGATTTCACATATTTCCTCCAGTACTTCCTTCTGTTCCGGATGCCGCGAAAAGTTGTTCAGGTATTTTCCCAAATGCCAGTCGGAAGTATGCAGTAGTTTCATGGTTACGGTATGAATTCACAAATTTAGAAAATACCGGTCCAAATCAGGCATGTACTTTTTGCAGAATTTCTTCCTTTGCAATTTTAATGATGGCAGATGCACTTTTATCAATATCTTCAGGAGTCGTTTTCCATGATGAAATACTTATCCGCATGGCAGTCTGGTTTTGCCAGGTTGTTCCACCGCACCAGCAGGTACCATCATCCTGTATCTTTTTTATGACCCTGTTTGTGGTTTCCGTATTCCCGAACGACACCAGCACCTGGTTCAGAACCACATCATTCAGGATCTTAAAACCGGCACTTCTCAGCTTATCGGCAAAGACAGCTGCCAGGTCGCAGTTTCGGTTTATCATATCTGCCAGTCCCTTTCTGCCAAGCATTCGCAGGGCGGCCCAGACTTCCACACCGCGGGCACGCCTCGATAATTCGGGGACATAAACAAACGGAACCCGGCTGCCTGTCTGCACCAGGTAGGAAGCATTCTGTGACATTGCAGCAGTTAAGGCTTTGGCATCTTTTACGAAAGCCAGGCCACTGTCATAGGGAATATTCAGCCATTTATGCGCATCGGTCGCCCATGAATCGGCATTTTCAATGCCACGGGTCAAATGCCTTCTTTCCGCGGTCGCATTTGCCCACATGCCAAAAGCGCCATCCACGTGTACCCAGGCGTTTTTTTCATGAGCAATAGCGCATATTTCAGCGGCAGGATCAAACGCTCCCGTGTTAACATTACCGGCCTGGATGCATATGATTGTGGGGTCCTGGACCGGAGGGATCAGATCGGCTCTCATCCGTCCCTGGTTATCACAGGGCACCCGTGTTACCCGCTTCATCCCCAGCCCGAGAAGACTGAGTGATTTGAGTAAACTAACGTGCGCTTCATCCCCGATTATGACATGGATGGGGGGGGCACCAAATAATCCGTCTTCTTCTACATTCCAGCCCTGTGCAGCCAGCAAGGAATGCCTCGCGGAAGCCAGCGCTGTGAAATTAGCCATGGTTGCACCCGTAACAAATCCTGCTTCAGTTTCTGGAGGCAGATGCAACAAAGAATTCAGCCATTTGCCGGATATTTTTTCGAGACATGCCGATATAGGGGAAGTAACCTCCAGTCCCGCATTCTGATCCCAGATGCCTGCCATCAGGTTTGCCCCGGTGGCAACGGGCAGGGATCCCCCGATCACAAATCCGAAATACCTACCTCCGGTGCTTGTAACCGTGGCAGGGGATCCAATCGAATCCAGTTCTTCAAGTACCAGGTCAGATCCTATCGGATCATCCTGAAGATCAATGTTCAGACTTTCCAGATTTTTTAAGGCCTCTGCTGTCGGATATACCTTCCTTGAATTGGCATTTGCAGCGTAAGCCTTTGCTTTTTCAGAAAACAGATCAATGATCCGGATCAGTTCTTTATCATCGTATGCCTTGTTCATGAGCCCTGGTTTATGGTTGAAGGTCGGAAATACCAAATTACGTTGAAGCGTTTAAACAGTTAAGATAGTAATTTGTTTTGCGACATCCTTCACCCAGGGAGGGCAGAGCGCTATGCTTTGGTTTTCCTGTTCCGTTCGATAAGATCGTTGATCTCATCATCGGTTAATTGATCAATTGACCGGCTGTCAGTTCCTTCCATTGCTTTTGGAGCGGGAATGATTGTATCCGATTCATACTCTTTTAACAATTCCAGAAGTCGTGATTCGTATTTTACATGTGAAAGCAACTGAACCTTATACTTCTCGATCTCACTCCCAAGGGATTTATTTTCCTTCCTCAGCAGTTCTATCATCTTTTTTAAATCCTGCATTTCCTGCTTCATCTTTCCTCGTTTTATTCCATTGACACGCTTATACGCACAATTCCAAAAAGAAGATTCATTTTTTTGGCGTTTTTTTCAGGAAAGAACTTAATTATCCAACAATACAGGTTTACCCTTGTTACATATTGTATCGAATCTTTGAATAAGTCCCGCCGATCCTGTTTTCGATAAATCTTTAATAACGTTCACCATGCAAATACACGATTACCTTGAGCTGGTCCTTAGCAGTGAACAGCAATTGGCAAAGGCCTTTTCAAAAGTAGCCCAACAGCATAAGGATGAGCCTGATATCTATTATATGAGCCTGATGCTGGCTTTATGGTCAATCGAGCATGCCAAAGATTTACAGCCTTTTAAGGGAAAATATGCTCAGAAAGCTACCAAAACAAAGGAGACGGAACGGCTAAACCCGATTCTTTTTAAAGAACCACTTTATGAAAAGCGTGACCTTTTGCGGAACTTGCAGGATTTATGGCTTCAGACAAAAGAAATTGAGATCTGCTGGAACGTATTATTACAGGCCGCAAAGACCCTGGGGGATGGGGAACTTGAAACAGCCTGCATTAGTATGGCAAAGGAAACAAAACGGCAATCCGATTGGCTTATTGCACGGGTAAACCAGGCTGCTCCAAATATTCTCGTTACTGTTCAAAAAGAATAGGCTTTCTGTAAATTAGTCATCCAGCCTTTTGAATGCTATGACTTTAGAATCTTTAAGATCAGTTATTTTATCCTTAATGCGAACCACTGGTACCGGACTTTTGTTGTTTGCAACTATTTCTGCCCAAACCAACTCGCCTTTTTTCCATTCCATACTAATTTCATAGCCGCCTCTTGCTTTCAAGCCGGATATTTTTCCTGTTTTTAACTCATCAGGTAACGCAGGCAAAAGATCTAACTCATCTGTGTGCGACTGAACAAGCATTTCAGCAATACATCCCGGAACAGAAGCAGAGGCATCTAATTGGAAATGGCAATATAAATCCCCCTCTTTATAAAGGTCTTTACGTTCCCAATGATAATCTGCATGCTGAAAGGTGAGACAATTTTCAAATCCTTGCTCTGTAAGCATTTCTGTCAAAATTGCATTTGCCCGGTTACCATTCATTAATCTTGTCCAGCACCACATCCGGTGAGCCCGTGACCAATTACCCCCGGATGCTAATTCCTGCATCGGAAATCGTCCATCTCCCCTCATGTCCAGGGATTTTTTGGCCGCACTGGCAAGTTCCGGAGTTTCAACCGGATTTATCTGGTGTCCGGGACAAACTGCATATAAATGGGCTATATGCCTGTGATGACATTCCGGATTGTCAATATCTTCGTACCATTCCTGAAGCTGTCCATATTTGCCGATTTTTAACGGTAAGAGATTTTGCCTGATTTTCAAAAGAGAATCAGCAAAAATATTTTCACCCAATATCCTTGCCGCATTGGCAGTATTGGTGAATAGGTCCCAGGCCATTTCAATATCCTGATATATTCCTGGCAGGCAATAATAGTATTTATTACTAATTGAATCATGAAAGGCAGGATTCAGACCGTTCACTGTCATCAAGGCACCATGTTCAGCTGAAACGGATGGTGCCGAAATCAAATACCCTTTATACCTGACCAGGTTTTCAAGCCAAAAAACAGATGCATCCCTCAGGAGTGGATAAGCCTGTTTTCGCAGATACAGGGTATCCTGCGTGAACGCAAACTGATCCCATACAACCTGACAATGCCAGGCTGCCCCCATGGGATACATACCCCAGGGATGATCACCGATGGGTGCAGCATGACCCCAGATGTTTCCGGTTGTATGACTAACCCAGCCATTTGTGCCATATACACGCTTTGCCACTTCTTTACCCGATATGGACAGGTTATCTATCCAGTCAATATATGCCTGCTGACATTCCGCCAGATCAGTGGGACCACACGACCAATAAATTTCCTGAAGGTTTATATTGCTCTGATAATTTCCTGCCCAGGGCGCTACATTAAAAGTATTCCATACTCCCTGGAGATTAGCGGGCAGGGTATGAGGACGGGATGAACTGATAATCATGTATCTGCCAAGATTAAATGCGAGTGTTTTATAACCGGGGTCGGAATCACCTGATTTCAGTCTTTGGAAACGCTCGTTTGTTGGAAGCTTTTCAATTTTCTGATTGCCTTCTACTGAAAATTTAACCCGATCGTATAAGGATTTGTAATCCGACAGATGACGAATTTTCAGGTTCTCATATTCACTTTTAATAGTATTTTGGATAATATCCCGGGTAATTTTTTCGGGTTGATCGCCTGTGTAATCCGGATATTTCATCTCATAATCGGTAGCGACAGTCATGTAAAGCTCAACAGCATCAGAACCTCTTACAGTTAATGAATCTCCATCCTGTTCAACTGTTCCCCCATCGTTCCTTACATATATTAACACGTTAAAGGGGCGATGATTTTCATTGATGAATCCTTTCACCTGATAGGTGTTCTCTGAAATTTCAATGACTGAAGAATCCTGTAAAATATTCATACTCAAATTAAATGAAATCTTTTTAGAACTGTTCGCTGAAAATCTCATAGCCAGCACGCGGTCGGGATAGGAACAGAAATACTCTCTTTTATAAGTAGTCCCGTTTATTTCATATTGAACTGAACCCAAAGAATTTTCAAGGTCTAAAGTTCTCAGGTAATTAACCGGTTTGGAAATAGGATTCAGGAATTTGACAGAAAGATTTCCAACCGAAGTGAAATGTCCGAAAAGTTCTGAGGATCCAAATAAATTACTAGACACCAAACTATCAGCCACACGGGTTTCTCCGTTCAATATTGATGTTCTGATCAACGGCATGGATCCCTTAGCTTTTGGGTTTACTCCTGCTTTTTCCCAATTGCCCTTTGCCGGGCCCCCCGTCCAAAAACTCTTTTCAGATATCGCAAAAACCTCTTCTTCAATCCCGCCAAAAAAGGAAGCTCCAAAATAACCGTTTCCCAGATGCAATGCCTGGCTATTCCAATATTTAGCGGGGTATCTGTACCATAACCGGTTATTATTATCCGGTACACTTTCCATTTCCACGCAGGAATAACAGAAGAGTCCTGTTAAAATTGCTGGAATTAACAACTTGATCTTCATGGCAATTGTGATTTTAATACAGCAATAATGAATTTACCCAATTTACAAAATAGTTCTGAAAAGTGATATTTTTCCTGCTGTTACGGGGGGGCTGGCCTTCTTATTATTGTTCCTTCAGCATTTTTTTCTAAAAAATGCATTGTATACAGCTGGCAATTTTCACAAAATAAGTAAATTGCATTCAACAAGGATTGAATGATGAGAAAGCCATTATTGATAATAATTATAATCTTTTTCTCCCTGCACTTATCCGGGCAAATCAGGTTACCCCGTTTAATCAGCAACAATATGATCTTACAGAGAGAATCCCCGGTTAATTTATGGGGATGGGCATCGCCCGGAGAAAAAATACTCCTGGATTTTAACAACACACACCTTGATGCTGTAACGGATAGCCAGGGATCATGGAAAATATTATTACCCCCGATTGCAGCCGGCGGACCTTATGAAATGACCTTTACAGCCAGTAACCGGGTTGTAGTTAAGGATATCCTTTTTGGCGATGTATGGTTATGTTCAGGCCAGTCCAATATGGAATTTATGTTGAACAGGCTTGTGCCGTTATTTGATTCAGAATTGCCCGGGACAGACAATCCGATGATTAGGGAATTCAAGGTGCCACAGAAATATAACTTTAAGGAAGCTCAAACTGATTTCCAGACAGGGGAATGGCAGCAAGCAACTCCCGAAAGCGTTCTGAAATTTTCAGCGGTGGCCTGGTATTTTGCTGATGAATTATTTAAAAAATATCATATTCCTGTAGGGATTATTAATGCGAGCCTCGGTGGATCTCCTGCCGAAGCCTGGATCAGCGAGGATATAATTAAAGAGTTTCCGGTGTATTATACAGAACTGCAAAAGTTTAAAAATGACTCTTTGATTGCCAGCATTGAAATGCAGGATAAAATAAGATCCGACGAATGGTATGCTGTGTTGAATGCGAACGACAAGGGAATTAAAGATTCGACAAATCCATGGTATAAAGGGAACATGAATACCGCTGACTGGATGAAAATGGATATTCCCGGTTATTGGGCTGCAGGACCGTTAGGGGAAATAAATGGCGTGGTATGGTTTAAAAAGGAAATAACAGTTCCGGCCTCCATGACGGGAAAACCGGCCCGACTGGTATTGGGACGCATTGTGGATGCGGATTATGCTTATATAAACGGTGTACAGGTTGGAACAACAGCATACCAGTATCCGTCAAGGAAATATGTTGTGAATCCCGGTATTTTGCATGAAGGCCTGAATACATTGGTAGTGCGGGTAATCAGCAATAAAGGGAAAGGCGGATTTGTTGAGGACAAAACATATGAATTGATAACGAAGGATGAGCATATTGATCTAAAGGGTCCCTGGCAATACCGCCTGGGAGCTCGGATGGAGCCCCTTGAAGCCCAAACCTTCGTGCGGTGGAAACCGGCAGGATTATTCAATGCCATGATTTCACCGATGACAAATTACTCAATTAAAGGGGCAGTATGGTACCAGGGGGAATCAAATACCAGCCGGTACAATGAGTATACAAGACTGTTAAGTTCCCTCATCAGTGACTGGAGAAGCAGATGGAACCAGGGAAATTTCCCCTTTCTGATCGTACAGTTACCGAATTTCATGGAAGCAAAAGCTCAGCCGTCAGAAAGCGATTGGGCCCTTTTCAGAGAAGCCCAGGCGAAAGTTTTGTCCGTTTCAAATACGGGTTTGGTTGTGACCTATGACATTGGTGAATGGAATGACATTCATCCGCTGAACAAGAAAGAGGTGGGCAGGAGACTGTCTCTGGCAGCCCGGAAGGTTGCCTATGGCGATGACAAGGTAGTTTATTCAGGACCTGTTTGTAGTTCCTATAAAATTGAGGGAAACAAGGTAATTATCTCTTTTCAGAATATTGGAAGAGGGCTGGAAGCAAGGGGAGGGGATTTGAGATATTTTTCGGTTGCCGGGGCGGACGGTAAGTTTGTTTGGGCACAGGCAAAAATAGAGAATGAACATGTTGTAGTATGGAACAGGGAGACCCCGCATCCGGTTTCTGTAAGATATGCCTGGGCGGATAATCCCGAAGGAGCCAATCTCTATAATAAGGAAGGTTTACCCGCCGTACCTTTTTGGATTTATTGACCCCCCCCCCGTTGGGCCAAGGCTCCGCCTTGGCCGAAAATACCCGTTGGGCCAAGGCTCCGCCTTGGTCGAAAATACCCGTTGGGCCAAGGCTCCGCCTTGGTCGAAAATACCCGTTGGGCCAAGGCTCCGCCTTGGCCGCAATATGGTTCCAGGCTCCGCCTGTTTAAGCGATTATAATTTCAAAAATTCAATAATATCCTTTTTTCTTCCCTTAATTACCAGCCGCATTTCTTTACCGAGAACAAAATCATCATCAATATTTTCTGCTTCAAGGGCCGACCATTTGTCAAGCGACGGAGTGGAGAGTTTTTTATCCGGGTACTTCAAGGCAATTATTGATATATCCTCCATTTCCTCAGGTTCCAGTTCCGAAAATTTTCTGCCCTCATACTCCTCGGGAATGCTGACTTCGGCAATTTTCACATCGTCGGTTATGCTATAAATGCTCCATACGCCTTCCATGATGAGCTTTTCAGCAAAAACCACTGCAGTATCATATTCCGGGTTGATTGTATTTGAAACACCCAATGCATTTATAACAGTTTTATGGATCAGGGAACTTTCACGCCCATATAATTTCTGTACTCCAAGTTTTTTAAGCAGTGCAATCGTTTTTATTGATGATCCGAAATCATCGCCAATACATACCACAACATGATCGCAATCTTTTAAGGGCAGTGATTTTAGAGCATGAATATCGGTAATATCCATACTAACCGTATTCTTTATCGTATCCTTAAAAAACTCAACTTTTTCCATGTCCTTATCCACACCAATTACATCGTGCCCCAGAGCCGTGAGCTTTTTTGCCAGGGATGCGCCGAAGTTTCCCAAACCAATGATTACAAAATTCATGAAATTGATTTTTTAAGTTATTAAGATATTTTCTTTCGGGTAGCGGTATACTGAGGTTTTTGAACTTCTAAAAAAGGCAAATAACAAAGTCAGTATGCCCATCCTGCCCATAAACATCAGTAAAATCAGCAGCACCTTGGATGACTCCTTTAGAGACGAAGTTATACCCAGTGACAATCCTACTGTGCCAAAAGCAGATACACATTCAAACAGGATTTTAAGAGGTCCTTTGTCCGGCTCCATAAGATACAAGATCAGGGATGCACATCCTAAAATCACAATCGATAATATAATGATTGCAAACGCCCTGTTTACAGAACGTTCATGAAACTCTCTTTTGTGAAATTCAATGTGTCTTTTCATCCGGGCTATTCTGAATGCATTTAAAATGGCAATCGCAAATGTACTGGTTTTAATACCACCTCCCGTTGATACAGGTGAGGCACCTACCCACATCAGAAAAATTGTCAGCACAATTGCAGCAACGGACAGGTTGGCTGTTACCACACTATTGAACCCGGCTGTCCGGGGCGTTACACCGCCAAAAAAAGAATGGGCGATCTTCCCTGCCAAATCCATTCCTTTGAGAGTATGATCTTTTTCGAATAGGAAAAAAAATACGGATCCGATAACAATTAAAAAGAAAGTCGTATATATGACGAGCCTGGAATTTATGCTGATCATTTTTGGTATATACGCTTTTTTATGCCCGAATTGAATCAGGGACACAACGCTTAAAATCTTATACTTGATGAATGTATAAAGATTTAACAGAATGGGAAATCCGATACCTCCCAGGATGAACAGGAAACTGATCACATAAAATATTGCATATGTATTTCGGATCCTGTAATCGTTCAATCCTTCGGACAGGGACGAAAATCCTGCGTTGCAAAATGCCGAAATGGAATGAAATACGGAAAATCGTATTTTACTTCCAATCGTGGTGAAGTAATTGCTGTCAAGGCTGAAATAGATGAATGCAGCACCAATCAATTCAAACAGCAGGGTAATGAAGATTACCTTAAAAAGCGTTTTGCTTATTTCGGATACATTGTCTTCGCTGAAAAAATCACTTAACAGAAATTTTTCCGAAAAAGACGTAGATCCACCTTTGAAAAAGAAACCAAAAAAGCTGGTAAAGGTCATTATTCCAATACCGCCGGTTTGAATCAAAATCAATATTATGCTCTTGCCTAAAACAGTAAACCGGGTAGCCGTATCAACCACAATCAAACCAGTTACGCATAATGCACTGGTTGATGTAAACAGTGCATCCACAAAGGAAATCGGAACCGTTGTAGCGTTTGGCAATTCCAGGAGGGCCGCACCGATCAGAATTATGGACGCAAAGCTGAAAAGAAAAAGCTGGGCAGGATTTAAGACGAGCGTCAGATTTTTGATATCAAAGCGGGAAAATTCAAAAATAAACAGGAGAAATAACAAAATGGTATTGAAATAATGGTTATTCACAAAATCATTATTCCTGTCAACATTTAATGTAAACGACAGGAACAGAAACAAACCAATGGATAAAAAAATAAAAAAATCTGCCCGGAAACTCTTAAAACCAATACAAATTAAAGCACGCAGCAAATAGAACAAAGCAATCAGCGTAAAAAGCCAGTGATAATAGGTATAATTTGAAGGGGTGATTTCAGAATACTTGTTAACGCCAACCACTATGATTACCCTTATAAGCATAAACGTTAGCAGAAACAAAAGAAGATAATCAAGAATGGGCCTGATTTTTTTGTTGACGATTTTGGATCTGTTTTTTGAACCAAAAAATGGCCTGTTGGAAAGCATCGATATATATATATAAAATGGCGGGTGAAATTACACCTAAAATAAGAAATTAAAAATATAATAAGTGAGTTTCCAGTGTTCTCATAAGCAAGTCACTAACATGCAAACAATTAATATCTTTTTAATAGGTTACCCGAAGTCTGCCTATTTCACGTGCAGATAGGAATGATATAAAATATAAGATGAATTGTGTAAGATTAAAGACCGCGTTATTCCCTAATTTTGAATCAATTGCTGATAGTAATCCTCATTTTTTCTATGCATCTGCATGATCCGGTAACAGAAGATTTCAGCAAACCGGATAATTAAATTGCGAAACGTCGTCGATACTGACAATACATCAAATATCCCGGATGCGGTTAACAAATAGGATCATATTATCTGTCAGCGTTTTTTTCATGATTCAGCCTGTATTTGGACAAGTAACTGTTTCCCAGGTGGATTCTGCTAAGATATACAAGGATATTGAATCCTATTCAGCAAAAAACAAATTCACCCGGTTTATGTACCAGTTTTTTTTCAAACCGGTTGCAGTGGGTGCAACCAAAAAAAAGTCCATAACGAAGGGATACAGAAAATTAATCCAATCCTCGTACAGAGCTTTTGAAGGCAAAATTATCCGGAATATTAATATTCAGACATTGGATCCATTTGGATATTCAATCACTGATATCAATATGTCGCCCCCGGAGGGTATGATAGCCCATGCAAATCAGATGCATATTAAATCGCGGGAAATATCGATACGAAATCTTTTGCTCATTCATAAGAACCAGGAATTTGATTCATTGCTGGTAAAGGAATCGGAACGATTGGTAAGAAGCAAAGGGTATATACATGATGTTTCTTTTTTTGTGGTTTCCACATCTGACCAATCGGACTCTGTTGATATAAATATTCGTGAGCTCGATAACTGGAGTCTGGTTCCCCGGTTTTCTGCCTCTGCTTCTAACCTTAACTTCGGCTTAAATGACAAGAACTTTGCAGGCATGGGTCATGATTCTCAAAACAGCTTTGCATGGTATCCTTCCAGCCATTCCTATGCATATAAAATCGGCTATCTGATTCCAAACATCAGGGGTACTTATATTAATTCGAAACTGATCATCAGTAAGGATCAATATAACAATACCGCCAAGGGTTTTGCAATTGACAGGCCGTTTTTTTCGCCTTTCGCAAAATGGGCTGCAGGGATTGAATTTAAATACCAATACCATAAGTATTTTATTTATACAAGCGATTCAATTTTAACAGAGGAGAGATTTAAGTTCAATACGCAGGATTATTGGGCCGGAAATGCTATCCGCATTTTCAAAGGAAATTCTGAAAATGAACGCACCACTAATTTAATCTCAACTTTCCGTTTCTTACGGATGAGGTACCTCAATCAGCCCGATGAGGTAAATGTTCTTCAAAAGATGTTTTCAAGTGAAAATTTCTATCTCGCAAGTATTGGCATATCAACAAGAAAATACGTGAGGGACAAATACATATTCAAATATGGCCTTATTGAAGATGTACCTATTGGAAAAGTATTCAACCTCACTGGCGGTTATCAGATCAAAAACAACGTTGAACGCTTATATTTAAGCGGCCGGGTATCTTTTGGCAATTACTTTTCGTGGGGTTACCTGAGCTCCAGCTTTGAATATGGGACGTTTTACAGTGGCAGGAAAGCCGAACAGGGTTTTCTCCTGGCCGATTTGATTTACTTCACCGGATTAATAGAAATTGGAAAATGGAAATTCAGGGAATTTATTAAACCACAATTAGCCATTGGGTTAAACCGTTTTTCACAGGATAGTTTAACACTTAACAATAATCATGGTTTGGATGGATTTAACAGTCCTCAGTTGACAGGTACAAAACGCCTGCTTTTAACATTACAGACCCAATCCTATGCCCCCTGGTATTTATGGGGATTCCGTTTCGGACCTTTTTTGGGCCTGGCGATTGGTATGCTGGGCAATGCCGAAACGGGATTTAAAAATAAAAAGCTCTTTTCGGAAATAGCCCTGGGTTTATTGATCAGAAATGACAACCTGGTAATTTCTACTTTTCAATTTTCGGTATCCTATTATCCATCAATTCCGGGAAGGGGAGATAATGTTTTTAAGGCAAATACACTTAGATCGTCTGATTTTGGATTCAGAGATTTCGAAATTGGCAAACCTGGTATTATGATATTCCAGTGAATCTTCAATACGCCATGTGCACCAAGTCATTGTTCATTTTTCAATATTCGTGGTTTTAAAAGTATGAATGATGTAACTCTTGTCACAATTATGTAACAATTGCTGATCATTAAAAACCGAACTTTAAGCCTAAATAACATGACAGGAGAAAAGTGAAGATTTTCTGCAATTCAATGGATATATGGGAATGTCAAACATGCACTGGACACAAATATTCATAGGTCCCGGAATCGGATTCATGCAGGGATTGGTTGTCTCCAGAAGAAAGGGATAACATATTAATTGTAAACCAAATATTACCTAAAAATCATTATCATGCCAATTTTAACTGTATTGCTTATTCTCATCGCTGCCGGAGTTTTGCTCTGGCTTGTCAATTCCTACATTCCGATGGATAGAAAGATTAAGTCCATTTTCAACGTGGTAGTTGTGATCATAGTCGTTGTATGGCTTCTGAAAGTATTTGGAATTTTCCATTATTTAAGTGACGTGCACATCTAAAAAAACCTCAGAATTTGAATCTCCAATTGATATGGTAAGATCCTTGGGAAATAGGAGATATCTGGGATTCAAGTTACCAATGAATAGCCGGGAATTAAAAATTTCCGGCTTTTTCTTTTTCCCATACCTGAATTATTCAAGATCTAAAATATTGTCTACCAGTGTATTTATCATTCGCGTACTGCCCGTCAGTGAAAATCCGACAAAAGAAAACACAGGCAAATTGTAAATTTTTCCTCCCCAATACCGTATGAATAGGGGATAAATTGTAAACAAACTATAATTAAAACTAAATTTTAGATTATGAAAAAAGCGGTGATTATTCTTACATGTCTTTTTGTTACAACTTTTTACTGCAAAAGCCAGGTTTTCGTCGGTGGAAATATTGGACTGGATGCAACGGGTGGTAAATCTGAGAATAACGATAATTCAACCAAAAAGGAAAGTTCTTTCAGTTACAGCCTGAGTCCGCAGCTTGGATTCCAGGTATCGGATAAGATGGATGTCGGAGCGTACCTGGTATATGCCCATGACCATACAAACAACAATCTGGATCCGGAATACATTACGAATGAACTATCCCTGGGTTTCAGACCCTACCTGCGCTATTATGCCTTCACATTTAATAAATTCTCAGTATATGGTGAGTTTGCAGGTCTTTATAATTACTCTGTGGAAAAGAGCAAAAGTGGCGATACAGAAAATGAAGATCAAAAAACCGCCAGTATGGGTTTCATTGCTTATCCCGGCATGTCCTTCAAATTAAGCGAAAAAGTTCAACTGATGGCGGCAATTAATTTGTTTAGCTTCGGAGTAATCCATTATGTCGAAAAAGTCGGAGACTATAAAGAAATTGATACGAATTTTCACCTGGGCGTAAATATGGACCATATTCTAACTACCGGTTCAGTTAGCATAGGCGCAATTATCAGGTTTAAGTAATTTCAATAACAGCCCCGGAAAGGCAAAATGAAAACCCGGCAGACTTTTGTTCTCCGGGTTTTCCTGTGATTACAGAATCGTAAATCGTAAATCGTAAATTCCTAAAATCCCTTCTTCGGAAAATTACTGATCTCTTCCGTTGCCCTGTTGATATTATCCCTGTTTTTGCCCGAACTAAACTGATAACTTATCTTCAACCAGCAGAAAGGCTGGGATACATTTATTTTACCGGCATAGTGACTGTAAAAATCCGGATTTGCGATTTCTGAACCCTGGTAAGTAAATGTTTTATAGAAAGGTATAGCACTTACAAGACCAATTTTGATTTTTTTCTTAAATGTTTTTTCAAGCGAAACAAAGTAAAGAGCGCTGCTGAATTTAGTGCTCTGAATATGGTTATTTGCACTGGCATATTGAAAAACAAGGGATAGCGAAAATTCGTGCCTGAACGATAATATAGCCGAAAGACCTGACTCAAAAGCAAATTTATGCCTGTCTTCCACCTGATGCTGTTCAGCCACACTGTTAACCGATGTGCAGAGATTGAACAGTTTCATGTATGGATTGAAATTTGCAATGCCCCATTTAAGAGTTCCCATTAATTGTATTCCATATTGATGAATGTTACCCATATTATTTACCTGTGTTTCAAAGGCATTGGTATCATTAATGAAGGTCAGATCATCCATTGCGCTGTGTACGTCATTTATAAATAGGCGGGACGTGAAATAATTACCATTAAATTGAACGGAATGTTCTAAAGAGTAACTATTGTGTAATTCAGCAATTAGAAACGGGTTGCCTTTACTTACAGTAACAGGGTCGTCAATTGAAGTGTAAGGATTAAGCTGATATATGTTTGGGCGAGCAATGGAGCGGTTGTAGGAAAGCTGAATATTCTGACGGGAAGTTAGCTTATAATTGAAATTGAAGTGAGGAAAAAAAGAAAAGCAGGAATTGTCAAAGTTATTTTCCAGAATTGAAAGGGATTTTTCTGCCCGGCCACCCATGGTTATATCGTATTTTTTTTGAGTGTAACCTATGGTTGCATACGCAGCCAATATTTCATCTGAATAAGCAAAATCCTGTATATTTCTGTCCTTCAATATCTGGTATTTTGCCTTAAAACCGGTGCTGATTTTAAACCTGTTCCATGCTGGTGTAGAATAATCGATTCGCAGGCTGGCATCATTCTGCCCTGGCTTAACCGTATTGACCTGTGATTGCAGATTTTCACTTTCACCCGATGTGTATGTCGTGGAGTTTTCGGCTTTCAGGTTATAAGTGCTTATTTCAAAAGTTAAAGCACTGCCATCCTTTGCAAAATCGTGTTTCAGGTACAATGAATAAAAGGTGCTTTGGTTCCTGTCGGTATCCTCTTTTTTAGCTGACCAGTAATTGCCTGCAATTTCCGAAGTCTGCAAATCGGCACTTCCATCCAGTTCCCTCGAGAAAGGATTAAGAAAGGCATAAAAACTTAACTGGTTATGATCATTTAAGAAATAATCAAATCCATAATTGAACCGGTGTGACCAATTTTTCTGATTTACATATTGATTTGAATTGAATTCAAGGATATTGTTCTCCCTGAATTGTTTTCTTTGTGTTTCTTCATGAATATCGAAGTAAGTCAATTCGCCTTTGTACGAAGTATATAAATTGATTTTATTGTATCCGAAATTCAAGGAATATGCCGGCCGAAGAAATATTTGTGAACCGGATGTTGGAATTTCAGCATATACCTGTCCAGAAATGCCTTTATTTCTTTCTTTTTTCAGTATTATATTTATGGCGCCTGTTGAACTTCCATCGTAATTTGAAGCAGGCTTATTAATGATCTCCACCCTATCAATCTGATCAGGATTCAGCTGACCGATGAAGCTTGCGTCACGCTCCTTTCCGTCAACCAGTACCTGAATATTGCGACTTCCTTCCAGCGAGATTTGCTGCATGAGGTCTACCTGGATGCCCGGAATGAGTTTGAGGACATCCGTTCCTGTGGCGGATGCGTCAAGTATCTTTTTTGTCATAAAGAACGTGGTTTTGCCGGTTTCCGATTTTGCTTTTATCCTCTCGCCAACAATTACGGTTTCCCTGATCAATATGGCTGTATCCTGTAAAATAATAGTTCCGGCATCTGTAATTCCATTGGCAGCTACATCTATATTTTGCATTACCGGTTTATAACCGATCACAGATACATAAAGATTGAAGTTGCCTTTAGGAGCCGTACTTATCATAAATCCGCCATTTTCATCGCTTATTGTTCCGCTTACGGGCGAGGAGTCAGATGCTTTGAGGAGGGCCACACTGGCATAGGGAATACCCTGGTTGCTTTTCATATCAATCAGTTTGCCTGTGACCGATTGTTTTTCCTGTGCATTTATAACAGTTGCATTGAGCATAAAAATTGAATAAACCATGCATGCAATCCGGAAAGTTGTAAAATAGTCCTGTCTTTTCATCGCAGTCGAAATTTGGGTTTCGCTTACAAAGATTAGGCTTATCTATTTGTTATACAATTTATTGGTATGTATAGCAAAGATTTGTTACTAACGGAAAGAAGGAAGATGTTTTTTGGTACGAATTGTAATTTTTTGGGATGAACGGACTACCTGTACTGCTTTAGTAGCAGATCAAAATCCCGTGTTTTTTGCCGCGATACCGGAATTATTGTATCGATCCCGTTAAATTTGAGGCGGTAACCCAGGGTATTCCCTTTTTGAGAAGCAACCTGCTTCACATTTACGATAAACGCCCTGTGCGTTCTCATATAAAATGGAATGGCTGATAACTGCTGCTCGATATTGCCAATCGAATTGCGAATGGTTTTTTTCCGTATCTGGTTATCGACATGCAAATGAAAAACTACATAATTGCCGTCTGATTCTGCAAAAATGAGCTGTCCCGGATAAAAACCCAATTCCTCTTTTTTAAGTTGTGAACTGATCTCAATTAATTTCTCTGCCAGTTGTGGAGATAAGGGATTGTTGCCGGGCTTAAAATTTTTCACAATTTCCGAAACAAACAGATGACGATAGTTGGATGCGGTGAAAAACATAAAAGGGATAATACCTATCAGGAAAGCATTGAAACAGGAATTAAAGTATGTATCCAGATTCCATCTGCCTCCGGATGACTCCATTATAAAGCCGGCAAAATACAAAGAAGTGCCCATTCCCAATAAAACCATAACAATGGCCAGGAATTCCTTTAATAGGGTCCATTCATCCGGATTTGAAAAATACCGGATTTTTTTCAGGTATTTAATTACAAGAAATATGGGAACAGATATTATAGCGAGATAAATTGCCATTGTAACGCCGAAGCTGAAAAAGCGCACTCCGTGTGTATTGAGGGGTTTATAGAGAATCAGGAAAGCGAAACAAAATGAAAGGAATATTCCTGTTCCTGCGTAGGGCTTTTCAATAATGAAATTCTGCGGATAGTTCTTGTTCAGAAATCTGAATATCCTGTTCATGATTCAATGGGCTGTTATCACAAATATACACTTTGAAATTAAATTACCACCGGGACCCTGGGATTGTAATCAAAGCGTTCTCCCGGGTAGTATACCCTTTGAAGATATAAACCCGATGGGGGCGCTGAAAGTTGGGAAGGCCTTTCGGAATAATGATCCATAAACCCCTGTACTTCCTCTTCTGTTAATTTTCCTTTGCCGGCATGAACCAGGACACCTGCGATCCTGCGAACCATCATCCACAGGAAATGAGAGCCGAGGATATGAATTTGGATCTGGTTTCCGGTTTCCCTCACTTCAAGGTAACTGATATCGACCAGCGTTGATTTTTCATCCGGTGTGGCAGCTCCAAAGGAGGAAAAATCATGGAAACCCTTGAAAATATTGGAAACTTCCTTCATTTTATGAACCGACAGATCTTCTTTTACCCACCAAACATATCTTTTACCAAAGGCGGAACGACGCCGGGAAAGAATGTAAACATAACTTCGGGCAACTGCATTATGCCGCGCATGGAATGTTTCCGCACATTTTTCCAGTTTCAGGACATTGATATCGTATGGAAGAATTTCATTTAACCGCACCAAAAGGGTTTCCGGCCGCATGTGAGTGTCCACATCGAGATGCGCAACCTGTCCCAATGCATGTACCCCGGCATCCGTACGGCCGGATCCATATAATTCAATTTTCTTTGTATCAAATAATTTTTCGCATGACTTGAGCATTTCACCCTGGATTGTTTTCACGCCGGCATTTTGCTGCCATCCATGGTAATCTGAACCTTCATATTCAATAAGAAGTCGGAATCGGGGCATTTCAGTACCCCCATTGTTTCATCGCGGCAAGGTCATCTTTGGCACAATCCATCGGACTTTCGTTCTGGTATGCTTCTTGTTCAATGATCAGCAGCCACGCACCGTTCTTAACTGCCAGGGGCAAAACATCCTTCACATTAAGTACGCCCTTTCCGAGAATTGTACTGTCATGCTGGCCGTCTTTGTTTTTCTCCTTCAATACATCCTTGACATGAAGGGAGACAAATCTTCCGGGATATTTCATTATGACATCTTTCGGGTCCGTGCCAGCCGCATTGTACAAATTGGCAATATCAAACTGATGAATGGTCCGCTTCGGGTCCTGGTATTTCATGATTATATCAAATAATTTCATGTTGTTCAGAACGACGTCTTCGAAAAAATCATCATGGTAACCGAATTCCATTCCGCTTTTCTGACAATACTCCCCGCATTTATTCCACAGATCAATCACTTTTAAAAGCGCGTCGTAATCCTTACGCGCGTTTAAATCGAGTTCAGGAGTGATCACATATTTCTGCCCCATGTAGGCGGCATCTTCCACGGTATGTTTCCATGCATCTGTAAAATCTTTTTTCGATGTATCCCAGGATTGCATTCCAAAATCGACATGGCCACTGTACATTGTCAGGTCGAGGTCCTTCAGTATTTTTTTAAATTCCGAAGGCTCGAAACCATAAAATTTACGATCCGAATACCCGGCATGTTCAACCACTTTATAACCCATGGCCGCCAGTTTTGTGAGCGTCCCTTTCGGATCCTTTTGCATATCGTCGCGTACGGAATATAACTGCAACCCAACGGTTACTTTTTCTGTGGAGATGGCAAAAGCAGAGCGTGGAAGGATCGCTGTGCCCAGGATGGCAATTGCACCCGATTTTACAAATGTTCTTCTTGAATTTTTCATCAGTTTGATTTATTATTCAGGGATTAAAAAGACAATTATTAAGGATTTATGGAATAAAGTTACTCATTTTGTCAGTGAACATCTTCGCGCCAATGAAAAAGTCTTTTGCTTATCAGGCTTCAGGGGAAAATTGTTTACAATTCATGACAGAAGCTCATCGTTGCAAATCAAATTTTGCTATAGTGTTTCGTATTAAAGAAACAGGAGTGCAACTGCAAAAACCTATTGGACTTTCAGGGTACTTGCGTTAATCGCCACAATTACCGTACTCACCGTCATCAAAACTGCACCTGCGGCAGGACTTAATATTACACCCAGCTTATATAAAATACCGGCCGCCAAAGGCATGGCGATAACATTATAGCCTGTAGCCCATATCAGATTTTGAATCATCTTACGATATGTAGATTTGCCAAACAGTATCAGGTTTACTATGTCATTCGGATTGCTGTTAACCAGGACAATTCCGGCTGTTTCTGCAGCAATATCGCTTCCCGATCCGACAGCAATACCCACATCTGCCTGTGCAAGGGCCGGGGCATCATTTACGCCATCTCCGGTCATGGCAACAAATTCTCCCTGCCGTTGCAGGGCTTTAATTTTTTCCAGTTTTTGATGGGGGAGTACTTCTGCAATAAAACTACTCATCCCAATTGTTTCACTGACAGTTTTTGCCACTTTGGAATTATCGCCGGTCAGAAGTATGGATTTGATGCCATTTTGTTTTAAAGTTTGAATGGCGCCGGCTGATTCGGGTCTTATTTTATCCGACAAGGCAATGTAACCGGCCAATTTATCGCTGATAATCACAAACACCGTAGTTTCGGTATCATTGGCTGAGTATCCGTCAGGAATTGCAATGTTTTTTTCTTTTAAATATCCCGGGCTGACCACCCTTATTTTCTTTCCTTCCACTGTGGCTTCAACTCCTTTTCCTGTGATAGCATTAAAGTTTTCAGCAGCCGGAATGATGACCTTATGGTCCTTTGCTTTTTGCATTATTCCTGTGGCTATAGGATGTTCTGATTTCTGCTCCAGGGCACTTGCCATTCGAATAATTTCATTTTCTGGCATTTCCTTTACCAGGGAAACTATTTTTGATACTTCAAATTTACCAACAGTAAGGGTGCCTGTTTTATCAAAAACAATGGTTGTAATCTTTCTTGCATTTTCAAATGCGGTCCTGTTTTTTATCAGCAGACCGCTTTTTGCGGATAATGCGGTGGATTTGGCGACGACCAAGGGTACAGCCAGTCCCAATGCATGGGGACAGCAAATCACGATTACCGTAACCATCCGCTCCATTGCAAAGGCCAGGGTGTGTCCGGTTAAAAACCAGTAAAGAAATGTAACAATTCCCCCGGCAATTGCAATGATCGTTAGCCATTTTGCAGCCATGTCTGCCAGCAACTGGGTTTTCGATTTTGCCTTTTGCGCATCTTCAACTAATTTAACTATCTGGAATAGATAAGAATCTTTTGCTGCATGGGAAGCAGTTGCTTTAAAAGAACCGTTTCCATTAATGGACCCGGCAATTACCTTATCTCCTTTTGTTTTTTTTACAGGTTTGGATTCTCCCGTAAGCATACTTTCATTAAGGAAGCTTTCCCCTTCCAGAATGATCCCATCAGCAGCTACTTTTTCACCCGGCTTCACCAAGATTATATCGTTCGCCTTTAAAGTATCCGTTTTTACATCATGCACCATTTTTGGCATTACCATGTGAGCATCGGCTGGCATTAACTGTACCAATAGCTCTAATTCCTTTGAAGCACCTGCAATTGATTTCATTTCTATCCAATGCCCTAAAAGCATAATGAGAATCAGGGTCGCTAATTCCCAGAAAAAATCCATACCCTTCAGACCAAAAACGATGGCAATACTATAGATGTATGCAATTGTGATTGCGAAACCCACCAAAAACATCATGCCGGGATTCCTGGTTTTAATTTCATTTGCCCATCCCTTTAAGAAAGGCCAGCCACCATAAAAGTACACAACTGTGGATAAGGCGAACAGAATATAGGAAGAACCACGGAATTGCCAGTCAATTCCCAAAAAGTGTTGTATCATTTTTGACAACAACATAATCGGTATGGTTAATACCAGCACCAGGTAAAACCGTTTTTTAAAATCAGCGATCATCCCGCCATGATTTGAATGATTGTGACCTTCCATTCCCTTAACCTGATGTTCACCATGATTCATGGTCCCGTGGTCCATTTTTGAATGATCTTCCTGTGACTTCTTTTCAGGATTTGCAGTGTGATCATGATGTTGATGTTCCATTCCGGATAGTTTTAAATACACTATGGCTACCAGAAGATAGTTGCAATAATCACATTTTTAATCTAACAATCTATTTTTCATTCGGTTTATATAATAATTGACAAACAGGTGATTAATCCTGCCAAAAGAATAGATCGCATGTCATGGGTTATTTAGTGCACAGGGTTAATTTTTCATAAAAACAAATTTATTTCTGAACGGTTTTATTAAAGATTGGTAACTTCCTAATATTTAATTTAAACAGTATTTCTGATCTGACATCTTAATTAGTTTTGATAACGATTAATATAACTTATTATGGGAAAAATAGAAGACTATATAGTAAAAACTAGAACTATAGATTGGAATCCTTTAGTAGAAAAAAATGTTAATACAAATGGCATTTATATTATTCCATTACGATACCATGAAACAGGGAGAGCACCAAGTTTTATGTTGAAATTTGAAGCTGGTGCAAGTTATCCATATCACAATCATCCATCAGGTGAAGAATTATTAGTACTTGAAGGTAACTGTTATATCAATGAAGCTAAACTTGAAAAGGGAGATTATTTATATACACCACCTGATGCAAAGCATTCTGTACGATCTGAAACGGGATGTATAATTCTCTTTATTGTACCAAGCGAAGTTGAAATATTATAAGCATTCAAATTACCTCCAACATTGTATAATCAATTGCTTCTGACACTGAGAAAATGAAATTGACATGAAATGTCGGGATACGCTAGCCATCCATCGATTCCAAAAAAAAGGCCGTCTGAATCAGACGACCTTAAATAGTCGGGGCGCCCCGCCGCGGCGGGGCGAACTTCCGACCCTCCCGACATGAAATGTCGGGATACGCTAGCCAACCGTCGATTCCAAAAAAAAGGCCGTCTGAATCAGACGACCTTTAATAGTCGGGGCGAGAAGACTCGAACTTCCGACCCCTTGCACCCCATGCAAGTACGCTAGCCAACTGCGCCACGCCCCGATATTCTTAATTACTTCAACCTTCGCCACCATGCAAGTACCCCGCCCCTTGGCGGGGCCACGCCCCGATATTCTTAATTACTTCAACCTTCGCCACCATGCAAGTACCCCGCCCCTTGGCGGGGCCACGCCCCGAATATTCTTAATTACTTCAACCTTCCCTAACTTCAGTTGGGCACCCGAACTTCCGCCCCTCCTGACATTTCATGTCGGGATTCGCTAGCCAACTGCGCCACGCCCCGAGATTTTCGGCAAATATAACTGAACTTTTTAAAATAAAGAATTTTTAATTCGAATTACCTTGTTGAATAAATGATGTCGCCAGGCGGGAGGGAAGTTCTGCAGGCCATTGTCCCGGATAGTCCATTGCAAGCAGCCTACATCCTAGCAGCCTACAGATACTATCTTAATATCCAAATTTTAACGGTATTTTTTTCTAATTTAGCTCTCACGGAAAGAGGACTTCCTGCGAAAGCATTAAACGGAAGTTCATCTAGTGTAGGCGACTTCGGTCGCCTACTTTTCTGGCTTTAACAAGCCAGACGGAAAGAGGAACTTCTGCTCTGCAATACCGGATGTTCATTATAATCCCTAACATATTTTTCATTCTTTTTCCAGAGGGTATAAATCAGGCATAATAATTCTCTCTGCACTGCCACATAAGCCTTCATTTTGATCTTAGTTCGGCTATAAACTCTATTATACAAATTGCAGAAAACAGGTTCACCGTAACTAACTACATTAAAAGACGGCATATGGAGGATCCTTCTTATGTGGGCATTGCCTTTCTTTGATATTTTAGTTCTTCCCACATGTTTACCCGATTGATTTTCTACCACATCATAACCAGCATAACCCACCAGTTGTCTAACGTTCATAAACATCTCAAAACCACCGGTTTCAGCAACAACTGTAGCAACTGTTAAATAACTGACTCCTTTTATTTCCACGATGTTATTAATTCTATCCTTTATCTCAGCATTTGAATCAATTTTTTCTTTAATCATCTTTTCAGTTGCCTTTATTTGTTTGTCCAACAATGCAATTATTTCCCGAAGGTTTTTTACAATCACGGGATTTACAAATTCTCCACATTTATAAGAGGAGAGCTGATTATTAAACCTTGTCCTGGATACTTGTAAGCTTTCTCTTTGACGAGTAATGTCTCTTAATTCAATAATGGATTCAAGAGGAGCTTGCCATCGAGATAATTTTTGTTCTGCGGCCATTCTGGCTAAACCTGCTGAATCAATTTTATCATTCTTACTTTTTAATCCCACGCTCTGTAAATACTTCCTGGCTTTATTGGGTAAAACTACACTTACATAAAGTCCTTTGCGATGTAGGAACCAAGCTAATCTTTCATAGTAAACCCCGGTTGCCTCCATCGAAAATACAACAGGAATAGGTAATTTGCATTTTCGAACCTGCCATTCGATAAATGCTTTAAAACCGCCTGGATTATTATCGAACTTGCGCTGTGCAATAGGTTTCACGTTTTGTTCTCTGTCTATTACACTAATACAGGCATCAAATTGATCTTTTCCAATATCTGATCCAACTGAATATTTAAGATATTCAGATTCTGATTTTTGAGAAGTTCTCTTTTTTAAATCTTGGCTCATGATAATACTTGATTGCATTAGATTAATACATCATTAAATACTATTCTGATTCGTAAAGAGAACATATATGTGCATTTATCTGTAGGACATCATCGTTTATAACGTGATTAGCCTAATTAGTCTTTGACACATATACTTATTCTCATAAATCAAATCAAGTTATTAAAAATCCATTTAATTTAGTATTAAAGATATGAGCCTACAGCCTACATCCTATAGCCTACAGATACAGCCTAACACAATTTACTCTAAATTTTCCATTTTTTAATATCTTTAGATTGTTATGGAACAGCAACGGGTATTAAATTGAACTACGCATGAAATCAGAGGATAGTCGGGATAAAGGAAGAGCGGGAATGCAGGACCCACGATCAGGACAGCAAAGAGAACTGGCTGAGAGCATTAAATATGCCAGTTACATACAGCAGGCGATGCTTCCGGATTCAACTGAAATAGGCAGTTATCTTTCTGATCACTTTCTTTTGCATAAACCGTGCAATATGGTCGGGGGTGATTTTTACTTCATTTCAAGCCAGAAGGATAATATTTACCTGGCAGTTGGAGATTGCACCGGACATGGGATCCCCGGGGCATTTATGAGCGTCATGGGATTATCCTTCCTCCATGTGGTTATTTCACGGTTTAATCCCGACAGTGCATCCCAGGTACTTAACCAGATGAGGGAACATGTGATGAAGGCCCTCAGTCAGACCGGTGCACAAGCCGAACAGAAAGACGGGATTGATATGGCCATTTGCATTCTGAACAGAAACAGCAACGTCATGCAATATGCCGGTGCTGTTAATCCAATATATGTTGTAAGGAATCGCACACTTATGGAATTTCAGGGCGATAAAATGCCCGTCGGAATTGATTCAGAGCAGGAACGGCCCTTTACAAACCACCGGATAGATCTTGAGCAGGGAGATATGATCTATTTATTTTCAGATGGATTTGCAGATCAGTTCGGAGGTAGTGAAGGCAAGAAATTCAAATATCGCCCCTTTAGAGAATTGTTGATTAAAATAAGTGAATTACCTGCAGATAAGCAAAAAAATCACCTGCAGCAAACATTTGATGCCTGGAAAGGCAACCTGAAACAGTTGGATGACGTATTAATATTCGGTTTTCGGTATACTTTGAGGCTTTAGCATGCCATCCCGTCTCTTACATCATAGGAAAAATGATTATCAGGGCTTTTCAGATCAAAAATTACAGGTCAATCATAGATTCAGGGATCTGTTTTTTGTCACAGGATAATATTACTGCACTTATAGGTCAGAATGAATCGGGCAAGACTTCCGTACTCGAAGCTTTGCTGTGCTTCTATAACGGCCGGATTACAGATGATATGTTACGAAGCGACCTGACTTTTCCCGAGATCAGTTGTATCTTTTCGCTTGATAAAACGAGTTTGGACCAGCTTATAGATTTTTCCCTGTTACCCGTTGAACTTCAAGCTGCATTGAGGGAAAAACGGGAGATCAAAATGGTAAGAAAGTGGTTGAGCGCCCGCAATAACATTTTAATGATCTCCGAACCTGAAGTGGATCAGTTTTTTGAATCCCTGAAGAATAAGTCCGATTTAGCAGATAAAAAAATCAGGGAATCTCTGCCTTTGTTGGAAAGGCAATCTGAAGACATGAAGGTTGAACAGAACCAAATAAAAAGAGAAATTGCCCTTTTGAATGAGGATGTCAGCCGGCAGCTTGCCAGGCTGGAGGAATTAAACCGGCAGTCAAAAAAGAATAAAAAACCTGAATCAGCAGTTACGATTCAGCAGGATAGAGTTATGACAGCCCACGTTGTTGAAGAAGGAAAATCAAAACTCAACGACTTATCGGCCCGACTGGATCAGAATCTGAAAGCAGGCAGCCAGTTTAACCAAAAACTGGAGCTTTGCAGAAAATATGTTTCCGTCGAATCCTCTGCAGCAAAGCTCAGAAATGAAATAACTTCAAATGAATCCCAGATAAGGAATACGGAGCATCAACTTGAACTTTGCACATCAGAAAAGGAATTTAAGAATATCACGAGGCACCTGGAACAGTTACGGTTGATTCAAAAACAATATTCGGAACAGCTGACGGATTATGTAAATGAGTTTCAGCATCTTGAAAAATATGCACCGAGAATTCTCGAGGACAAGGATATAGATTCCGCATTGCAAGAGACCACAGCCGAAATAAACCGGGAAAGAAGATATTGCTCTCCTGAAGAAATGGGAAGGCAGATCTACAATTATTTACCCGTATTTGAGTTTTTTGAGGATTTTAGCAGCCTTCTCCCAAATAAAATCGATCTTGAGGATCTGATAAATGAAAACCGGCAGGCCGAAGGCTATAATGCGGCCCAGAATTTCCTCCGTGTGGCAGGGCTAACCTCTGATTTTTTCAGGGAAAAAAACCACAGGATCCTGAAGCAGATGATTGAAAACCTGAACAGTGAAATAACCATCAATTTTCAGGATTACTGGTGCCAGCAGGTTGGGAAAGATGATAAAATCAGATTGAATTTTGAACTGGAACATTACGACAATACAATTCCCGAAAAAAGTGGTAAACCTTATCTGGAGTTCTGGATTAAGGATAAACAGGAAAGGTTGTATCCAAAACAGCGGAGCAGGGGAGTGAGATGGTTTCTTTCCTTTTATCTGGAATTGAAGGCGACGGCAATAGAAAACCACATCAACAGGGTCCTTTTGATTGACGAACCAGGACTCAGCCTTCATGCGAGGGCCCAGGAGGATGTATTGAAAGTATTTGAAGATCTGAAGGGAAATATGCAGATTGTTTATTGCACTCATTCGCCGCACCTGATAGATCTACAGAAATTGCACCGGATAATGGCCGTTCAAAGAGCAAATGTGGCAGATGAATCCAGTGAATCCACGATCCTCGACGCAAGATCATTGAGTACTGCATCGACCGACACGCTGACCCCAATCTATTCACTAATGGGTACCCGTTTGAATGACAGACAGTTCATCTATCCAAAGAACAATATCATTGTTGGGGATACAGCCACTCTATTTTATCTGGAAGTCCTTTCCAGGATATTTGAAGTTGACTGCCAGGTTCATTTCATACCCACATCCGGTGATGACGGTATCCTGAATATGGCAAACCTGCTTTTTGGATGGAAGATTGATTTCGGCATATTGACTTTTGATAATCCAATCGGCAAAAAAATTGCGGAATCACTCAGGAACAGCATATTTATGCGCAACGAGGATTTATCCGCGAAGAAAATACGCGAGATTTCGGGATTTGCACAAATTGAAGATCTTTTTTCGACAATTGATTTTAAACGATATGTTTTAAAACAGCGGATCGGAATTACCGAATTAAATTCCAAATTCATTGAAATTAGCAATCTGTCGCGAATTATCCTTGCTTCTGATTTCTGTTCACACGCTGAACAGGAAAAGCTGGGAAAGAATGATTTTGACGAGGAATCCCGTGCAAATTTTGAGTTATTGTTCAATTCCATCAGGAGCATGGTTGAATAGTGGAGGAATTGTATTGCTGTTCTGCAGTTTTGTAGTCCTGCAGTTCTGCAATTCTGCAGTCATGTAGTCCATACCCCAGCATCCGGTATCTGGGCGTCATTGGTTAAATACCTTCTTTTTTGTATATTTGCCTTTTTAATTGTTTAAAGAGGAAAGAAATCCTATATGGCTGATTTTAACCTTGTAATGCCCAAATTGGGCGAAAGTGTGCAGGAAGCTACCATTATCAAATGGCTTGTCAAACCCGGTGACATGATCCAGGAGGATGATTCACTTCTTGAAATCGCCACCGATAAGGTGGATTCTGAAATCCCGTCCCCGGTTGCCGGTAAGATTCTCAAGGTACTGTTTCCTGAAAACGCCCTGGTCCCTGTGGGCGAAGTGATTGCTGTGATCAATACCGAAGGTACAGGCACTGTTGAAGAGTCGCCAGCCGCAGCGAGCGCAAAGCCCGAATCAGGAAAAGCTGACAAAAACCACGGCGAGGTTGAAAAAAACGCGGGAGCAGCGGAAGCGGAAGTTGAAGCCGGTAAAGGTGCAAATCATGTTAAAAAAGACGAAGTCGAAAAGGTTTCCCAGGTTGCGGAACCCCGGCAAAAAGAACCATCCGAAACTTTTTCCGGAAGATTTTATTCCCCTCTTGTCAAAAGCATCGCAAAGAAAGAAAATATTACTGAATCAGAACTTAATTCAATTCCCGGCCATGGAACCGACGGCAGGTTAAGAAAAACGGATGTTCTTCAATATCTTGAAAAACGTTCGAAGGAACCCGCCTCTTCCGCCCGGCAGGAACCGGTCCGCCAGGAATCCCAAGGCAGGAACCGGCAAAAAGGTCCGAACCTTCAAAAGTGAATATTTCCATGCAACCGGGTGACGAGATCGTTGAAATGGATCGCATGAGAAAGATGATTGCGGACCATATGGTGATGTCAAAACATACCTCCCCCCATGTGACCAATTTTGTGGAAGCAGATGTCACTAACCTGGTTTTATGGCGGGAAAGGATTAAAGACGATTTCCTTAAAAGGGAAAAGATCAAGCTAACCTTTATGCCTGCTTTTGTTGAAGCAACGGCCAAAGCATTAAAGGAATTTCCCGGTGTGAATGCTTCCGTTGACGGGGATAAAATAATCCTGCGAAAAAATATTAACATCGGTTTTGCTGTTGCTTTAAAATCGGGCAATCTCATTGTACCGGTCGTAAGAAATGCTGATCAGAAAAGTATGCTCGGCATTGCCGTTGAATTGAACCGGCTTGCGGAAGCATCCCGGAACAACAATCTATCTCCCGACGATATTCAGGGAGGAACGTTTACAATTTCCAACTTTGGAACTTTCCGCAACATCACGGGAACTCCCATCATAAATCAACCGCAGGTGGCTATCCTGGCTACCGGAAACATCGAAAAGAAACCGGCTGTGCTGGAAACTCCCACGGGCGATGTGATCGCCATACGTCACAAAATGATTCTTTCATTATCCTATGATCACAGGGTGGTGGACGGAGCCCTTGGTGGCATGTTTCTGAGAAGGATCGCCGATATTCTGGAAGAATTTGAAATTAACCGAACGATATGACTGTATTGAATATAACCGAACCCGTCGTAAATGCTGAATCCGCAACGACCAAAACACTGAAAATGGATATTCCTAAACGTTTTAGCATAAAATCCACCGATAAGGAAATTCTTTCTCATTGGTTCCACCTGATGGTTTTGGGCAGGGCGCTGGATGACCGTGCACCCAATTATTTAAAGCAGGCCATCGGCTGGTCGTATCATGCACCCTATGCAGGACATGATGGCATTCAGCTGGCTATTGGACAGGTTTTCAAGCGCGAGACAGATCATTTGTTCCCTTATTATCGCGATCTGCTTACCTGCCTTTCGGGAGGATTAACGGCCGAGGAAATTATTTATAACGGGATTTCCAAAGACACGGATGTGGCCGGTGGCGGCCGGCATATGTCGAATCACTTTGCCAAACCGGAATGGAACATAAACAATGTTTCTTCCGCCACGGGTAACCATGCCCTTCATGCCGCCGGTGTAGGCCGCGGCATGAAAAAATACGGGCATAAGGGAGTTTCCATTTGTTCGCAGGGGGAATCATCAGTATCGGAGGGATATGTGTATGAAGCGATCAACGGGGCCTCGAATGAAGAATTACCCGTGATTTTCGTTTTCCAGGATAACGGGTACGGTATTTCTGTACCCAAAGCCGATCAAACTGCTAACCGTAAGGTGGCAAATAACTTCATCGGATTTAAGAACCTTCGTATTATCCACTGCAACGGGAAAGATGTCTTCGATTCCATGAACGCTATGGTGGAAGCCCGCGACTGGGTACTGCAAAACCAGAAACCCTGTATTGTGCAGGCAAACTGTGTTCGCATGCATTCACATTCCAATTCCGACCGGCATGAATTGTACCGGGATGACCTGGAACTCAATTATGTTGCCGAATATGATCCGCTGGGCAAATTTCGCCGCCTGCTTACCCGGTATAAAAGATTTACGGAAGAAGAACTTGTTGCCATTGAAGAACAGGTTAAACAGGAAGTGAAAGAAGCCCACCGAAAAGGTTTGGCGGCCCCTGACCCTGAACCGGCTTCTGTTTTGAATTTCGTTATGCCGGATCCCTATCCTGCAGAAAAATATCCGGATGGCATTCATCGCATCGACGGTCCGAAAATGAAGCTTATCGAAGGGATCAATGAAACCTTAAAAACAGAATTCCGGTTAAATCCCGATACATTCCTGTGGGGCCAGGATGTGGCTAATAAGGATAAGGGCGGCATTTTTAATGTTACAAAAGGGATGCAACAGGAATTCGGCCGTGAAAGGGTATTTAATTCCCCCATTGCCGAGGACTTCATCATGGGTACCGCCAATGGAATGTCACGTTTCAATAAGAAAATAAGACTGGTTGTTGAAGGCGCTGAATTTGCAGATTATTTCTGGCCTGCCATGGAGCAGTTTGTTGAAACAACTCATGAATACTGGCGCACCAAGGGCCAGTTTTCTCCAAATGTTACAGTAAGGCTTGCTTCGGGAGGTTATATCGGTGGCGGACTATACCATTCGCAAACGATTGAAGGCGCCTTGACCACTTTCCCCGGAGTACGGATCGTATATCCCTCGTTTGCCGATGACGCAGCCGGATTGCTTCGCACCAGCATGCGCAGCGAAGGCTTTACCATGTTCCTGGAACCAAAGGCGCTGTATAATTCTCCCCTGGCAGCAACCCCCATCCCCGATGACTTTGAGGTACCTTTCGGCAAAGCGCGCATACGTAGGGAGGGCAATGATCTGTCGGTTTTCACATATGGCAATACTACCCATATGTGCCTCCAGGCAGCCGAAAAGATGTCAGTTGAAACCGGCGTTAGCATTGAAGTTGTTGATCTCAGGTCACTGATTCCTCTTGATAAGGAAACTATTCTGAATTCTGTTAAAAAAACGGGCAAAGCACTTATTGTTCATGAGGATAAGGTGTTCTCAGGTTTTGGAGCGGAACTGTCGGCAACTATTATGGAACAGGCATTTGAGTTCCTCGATGGTCCGGTTAAAAGAGTGGGTTCCGCTTTTACCCCGATTGGCTTTAACAGAATCCTTGAAAAAGCCACTTTGCCGAACACAGATAAAATTCTGGAAGCTATGCGCGACCTTGTTAATTATTAGGGACAAGGGACTGGCTTCCAACAACTATCAACCATCAACCAACAACGATCATGAAAAAAATAGGACTGATTTATAGTTTTAATACAAACAAAACATCCCTAGCTGCGCGCAAGATTGGCGAAGAATTTGAAGCCGGCCAGGTTGATCAGTTGAATGCTGAAACGATTACCGAAAAGGAATTTTTATCTTTTGACAACCTCATCCTGGGTGTTCCTACCTGGTTCGATGGCGAACTACCCAACTACTGGGATGAATTTATACCCGCACTTGAGGATCTTGATCTGAAAGGAAAAACGATCGCTATTTTTGGAAATGGGAACCAGAAAGGTTATCCGGAAAACTTTTTGGATGCCGTTGGCATAATGGCTGATCTCCTTGAAAGCAGGGGAGCCCGGCTGATAGGTTTTACTCCTGTGAAAGGTTATGCCTTTGAAAGTTCAAGGGCAGTCCGGGAGGAGCAATTTACAGGACTTGCCCTGGATTTTGAGAACCAGGGAACCCAGGTGAACTCCCGTATAAAAAAATGGACAGAACAGTTGAAAGGGGAGTTTAAGTAAAAATTTGAAGATTGAAGACATGGAGATTTGATGATTTGGAGATTACAGATGGAACGATTGCATGATTGCAAGACTGCAAAACCATTCATGCGACTCTGACAGGTCCTGCGGACTCTGTCAGGTCGGATCCTGGAATTCAGAACTGCAAAACTGAAAAGCAAAACTGCAAAACTGCAAAACTGCAAAACTGCAAAACTTTTAATTTTGCACATTAGCACATTAATTTTTTTCTCATGAAAGTAATTTCAATATTTTTCTTTCTTTGTCTGTCTTTTGGCTTGAATGCACAGGATAAGATTACTCTTTACAATCCGGATTCCGATGCAAAAAAAGATTTGGAAGTGGCTGTTCAGTCAGCCCGCGATCAGCATAAACACGTGCTTATCCAGATTGGCGGAAATTGGTGCCCCTGGTGCATAAGACTGCATGGCGTTTTCGAGTCTGATGCGAAAGTGGATTCAATCCTCAGGGCAGATTACGTATTCATGCTTATTAATTACAGCAAGGAAAATAAAAATGAGGTTGTGCTGGCTGACCTGGGTTATCCTCAGCGGTTTGGCTTCCCCGTTTTACTTGTTCTTGATGAAGAAGGCAACCGTTTGCATACACAAAATACCGCCTATCTTGAAAAAGATAAAGGATATGACACGGATAAACTTGTCAATTTTTTGCTCGACTGGAATGAACAAGCTCTTGATCCGAAGTCTTATGTGAAGTGACTAGTGACTAGTGACAAGTGACGAGGGTGGATTTAGCACATTAACTTTTCACTTTTAGTTTTTGGTTTTTAACTGGTAATATGTTTGACTCATTTAAAAAAGCGGTTTACAAAACGCCGCACAAAGGTGGCATACCGGGAGTAGATATGTCTTCCGCAACGTCTCCCTGCATTGTTTATTTGAATGGACGGTTTATTAGCAATAATGAATCTTTAATCTCCACCGATGATCGTGGGTTTTATTTCGCTGATGGCATTTATGAGGTTGTAAAATATTACCGGGGCCTTCCGTTTTGCTTTGAAGATCATATGATCCGTTTGAGAAACAGCATCTCTTCCATAAGGATTGATTTCGATACGTCAATTCTTCCCGATATATGCGACAAACTGATTGGAGACAATTTTCTGAAGGATGAATATGCCGGCATCTATATTCAGATTACCCGGGGTATTGCACCCCGGATACACCGCTTTCCGGGGAAAGAAGTTAAACCGACTTTGTTTTTGAGGGCTTTTGGTATGCCTTCATTTACGGATGATTTGCAGAAAGGCATTCGCGTAATTACCCGTGAGGATATCCGGTGGCTTAGATGTAATGTGAAATCCATTGCACTGCTGCCCAATACAATGCTTTTTCAGGAGGCTGTTGAACAGAATGCGGGGGAATGTTTCCTGGTTAGGAACGGATTTTATACTGAAGCCACTCATTCCAATATCATGGCAGTGATAGGAGGAACGGTTCATACACATCCCGACTCAAACCTGATCCTCCCCGGAATAACAAAAAGGGTGGTTATCCGACTATGTGATGAACTTTGCATTCCGCTCACTGAAAGGCCTGTTGAAAGCAGCGAAACCAGCCGGTTTGATGAGTGTTTTATAACCGGCACCGGCAGTGAGATTATGCCCGTTGTGGAAATCGACGGCCAATCTGTTGGGAATGGAAAACCCGGTCCCGTTACCAAACGATTGCAGGATGAATTTTTCAAATTGACCTATGGGAAGAATATTTTAGTGAAAAACTAAAAGTGAAAAACGAAAAACTAAAAGTGAAAAACTAAAAACTAAAAACTAAAAATTATTTAAACAGTATCCCATCACTTTTATCTTTTAGTTTTTTAACGATCAATTATAAACCAATAATTAAATTCATGTCTGACCTCTTCCATTTTTTCATTGACTTCGTCCTTCACATTGACAGGCATTTACTGGAAATTGTTACCAATTATCAATCCTGGACTTACGCCATCCTTTTTACTATCATTTTCTGCGAGACGGGACTTGTGGTAACGCCCATTTTACCGGGGGATTCCCTTCTTTTTGCGGCAGGCGCCGTGGCAGCCATGGAAGGAAATCCCATCAATATATATGCACTGGTTTTGTTAATGTTGCTTGCCGCATTTCTGGGTGATAACACGAATTATTTTATCGGAAAATTTTTGGGATCAAAAGTATATGAAAAGAATTACAGGCTGATTAAGCGAAAATACCTCGATGACACTCATGCGTTTTATGAAAAGCATGGGGGCAAAACTCTTATAATTGCCCGTTTTATGCCTATTATAAGAACATTCGCACCCTTTGTTGCCGGGGTAGGAAAAATGACTTATCAACGGTTTATCATTTTCTGCATTGTCGGAAATTTAATGTGGGTTAACCTGTTCTCCTTTGCGGGATATTATTTTGGCAATATTCCTGCCGTAAAACAAAATTTCTCACTTGTAGTATTCGCCATTATTTTAATCTCATTTCTTCCCCCGGTATATGCCTTTGTGAAACAGTTTCTTAACAGCAGGAAAGCCGGAACTAAAATTGAATAGCGACTGGATACTGGATACTGGATGCTGGATACTGATGCTGGATGCTTGATGCTGGACGCTGGATGCTGGATGCGAACTGCACATTAGCAGGGGGGTAGGGGCCAGGCACAAATTCCGGTTTCTACCGACAGATAATCCCTGCCGGGATTTTTCAGACTTCGGAACTGCAGAACCGCCTTTAGAACTATTCCTCAGTCGTGACTGTTTCCATTTTTTTGTTCCGGAGAGCGCTCACACCAATAATTGCGGCGATGATGAGAAAGCCACCGGCGAGGATCCGTACTGAAAGTGCTTCGGAGAAGAAAAAGAATCCCATGGCACCAGCAAAAATAATGCGCGACGATGAAACCATAGATCCCGCCTTTGCGCTTACATTTTTATACCCCATTGTGAGAAGAACCTGGCCGAGTACACCAACAAGTCCGCTGCCAAGCAGGAAAGGCAAATCCCGGGCATGTGGCATCACGAAAACCGGTACCAACAAGAATGTATTGCAGATGGTTCCGATGGCCATCAGGTAAAAAACAATCAGAACTGTCGAATCATATTCACGGGCAACTGACAGTGTTATAATCGCAAATGCCGCAAAAATACCGGAAAGAAGTCCAATGAAATCACCCTTGTTAATGTGGGAGAAATCGGGAAAGATCACCAGGTATATGCCTATCATCGCGAGGGCCAGAAACAGAAAGGATATTTTGTGAAGCTTTTCGAGTTTAAAAAGGGGGGCAACAAGAAAAATGAAGACTGGGTAAGTCATGTTCAGCATGTTGGCATTGGTCACCGACGAATGCTCAACTGAATAAAAGAAAGTGACAAGGGCCGAAAAGCTGAGAATGGCACGCGCAACCACAAGGGGGATTTTTTTGGGAATAAATGAGGTTTTTGTTTTCAGCATATATAAAGTTGCCAGAATGACACCCAAAATCACCCGGCAAAAAGTAATTTCTATGGCAGGAATATCAGAACTGTTCGTGACAAATTTGGCAAACACGGTAGCCGATGCAAAGCACAATTCGGCAAATATTAAAAGATAAATTCCCTTATTCATTGTTCATTGTTCATTGTTCATTGTTCATTGTTCATTCACACTAAAGGGAGCCAGCTACTACCAAAGCCACACCAAATAAAATTCCCGCCAGTACCATGCCTCTTTTCCGGAGGCTGGTTTCCCTGAAATAGAGGGCTCCGGCACCAAAAACTATGACGGCGGATGAACGGCGAATAATAATTAAAACAGATACAAGTGAATTGTCAAGCGAAAGCGCTTTGAAATAGAAAAAATCAGCTGCAACCAGCACTATACCGATGAAAGGTATTGCCCAGCGCCAAATAAAAAGGGTAGTCTTTTTTCTTACAGGATACCACATAAAAAGCAAAATTAACAGGAAGATTAACGCTGTATAAACTGAAAACCAAGCCTGCATGGCTATACGATCGTATTGGCTTACAAGGTATTTATCCAGTAAAGCGCTGGCGCTGTTGAACAATATACTCAAAAAGGCAAAAAATATCCATCGCCTATCCTTTTGTTCACTGCCCCTGATATTTCCTCCAAATGACATGGCATAATAAAACCCAAGGGAAACCGCCACCCCGGTCCATTGCAACACATTCATCCGTTCTCCGTAGATGACCATTGCTCCCAGCATAGTCCAAACGGGCCCGGAGGCATTTAAGGGTGCCAGAAGCGTAACAGGCAGATGTTTTACCGAAAAATATCCGAACAGCCAGGCCATCGATACAATTACCGATTTTACCAAAAACAATAAATGTCCCGCAGGTACGACATACGGAATACGGATCCCGGATGCCTGTGAAAAATCAGGAAAAAGGAAGGTTATAACCAGGAATGGAATAAAAATCAGCGCACTAGCTACAGAACCAAACAACAATACAGGAAGCACTGCATTTTGATTCAGGGATACTTTTTTGAAGATCTCGTGAAACCCCAGAAACAGGGAGGAAATTATGCCGAATAAAATCCACATAGGCGGACAAGTATACAAATTTCCACCGGATAAAAAGATGGCCACGTGAATTTTCATATTTGGCACTTTAATTGTTGATAAATGCCTAAATTTCACAGCCAATATTACAATTATATCTAAGTCATGAATCCATGAAATTAATAACCTGCATTTTTATCCTCAACCTGTTTCTTTTTGCCGGTTGTACAAATAGGAATACAATAAATCCTTCCCCCGAGGTAAATGCATCCCTTGAATCAAAGTTTGGAAAAGATGCCAATGCAAAATGGGAATTGTCAGCAGACAGATCTTACATCGCTAAACTTAATGTTTCAGGCCATCCCGTCAAAGCATATTTCACTGAAAATGGCAAATGGATTAAAACCGAAACGGAGCTTATATCCAGCGAGCTTCCTTCCGTCATTGTTAAAACAGTTCTCGGTGCATACAAAGGTTCATCTATTTCAAAGTCGCTTCTGATTGATGAATCGGGAAAGGAATCCGTTTACAGGCTTTCGCTTGTCAGGGGAGGAAAAAGAACCGAGGTGGACCTCACCACAGGGGGAGTTATTTTAGGTACTCCGTGATTTGCTGCAATACCATATGCGCGCAATTCATAATTCATAATTCATAATTCATCATTCATAATTCATAATTCATAATTCATAATTCATAATTCATAATTCATCATTCATAATTCATAATTCATAATTCATAATTCACATTAGGTAGTTATACCTATTTATTTTTAGTAAAAGACCCCATGTGGGCCGGTTCCTGAATTCCTACATTTGTTAGGATTCATATTTTCTGATGATTACAGACTATTACAAGGAACTGACTACCGACGTTCGTTTTACCGAAGGTCTGACCGGATGTCTGAACTGCGGCACCTGCACTGCAATTTGTCCAGCCGCTGAATTCTATAACTACGACCCGCGAATTATAGCAGAAACTGTACAGTCGCGCGATAACGATAAAATATACGAATTGCTCACAGGCAATATGATCTGGTATTGCGGGGAATGCATGTCGTGTAAAACCCGTTGTCCCCGCAACAACGCACCCGGTTTGATCATCATGGCCCTACGGGCACTGTCAATGCGTACGGGACTTTTCACCGAGTCGGAGAAAGGCAGGCAGCAACTGATGGTAAAAAGATCCATAGGGGATTGGATCCTGAAATACGGATATTGCATCTACCGCGAAGAAATGACAATTGAAGATCATCCCGAGCAGGGACCCACCTGGGAATGGCAGAATAAAAATCTTGATCAGCTTTTTGACCGCTTTGGCGTAAAATACAGGGGAGACGGCCCCGGGCCGCTTCGCAAAATTCCCGAAGATGCCATGGAGGAATTGCGCCGTATATTCGACGTTACAGGGGCCAGTGACCTCTATGAATTTATTGAAGAACGGTCAGCCAGAAAAGCGGCTGAGATGGGTCTGAAATTTAACAAGAACCTGGATTGTGAGTATATGTTTGAAATATATAATCATGACAGTGGCATACATGTGAAGGATCAAAAATGATAAAAGAAGGCAAAAAACGGCTGTGGCAGGAGTACCAGAAAGAAATAGCTACCGATAATTTCTTTTATGTACGCAGTTGTGTCCGGCAGAATTTTTTTCCAGGCGCAGAACAAACTTTCCTGCGTATATTACGGGAATGCCTCGGAAAAACCGTATTTGAAAACCCCGGACATACTTCATGTACAGGCATCGGCTATCATTGCGACGTGGTGCCGTTCAATACCACAATGACGGTTGTAGCCAGGCAATTTGCCCTGATGACAGAAGCCGGTTGTGAAAACCTGGCTGTATCCTGCATAACCTCCTTTGGTCTGTATACTGAAATCCTTGAAACATGGAAGCATTTTCCCGAAACAGAGGTAAAAACACGTGAATATCTACGCAAAGCGACGGGACGGGAATTCAATATTCCGAACAACCTCGCCCACGCCAGTGACATCATTTATAAGCTTAGGCATGAAATAGCGGACCGGGCACCTTATAAGTTAATTAATCAGATTACAGGTGAACCCTTGAAAGTGGTTGAACACATCGGTTGTCACTATTCAAAAATGTTTCCTCACAAAGGTGTGGGCGGGGCGGAATACCCCTATGTTCTGGCCGGGCTGGCCGAAGCGCTTGGCGGAGAAATCGTTGATTATCCCGAACGCAGGCATTGCTGTGGCTTTGGCTTCCGGCAATATGTTGTGAAGGCCAATCGCGGTTATTCCCTCTCGTGCAGCAAAAAGAAGTTCGATTCCATGGAACCATACAAGCCGGACATGATCATTACCAACTGCCCGGGTTGCCCTTATTTTCTCGACCGATGGCAATATGTAATTAGTGAGATGAAGGGCAAAACATATGGGGAAAACGGTCATGGTATACCGGTTCTGACCTATGAGGAACTGGTGGGCCTTGCCCTGGGCTATGATCCATGGGATATTGGATTACAGACTCACCAGGTATCATCCGAACCGTTGCTGTTGAAGATGGGAATTCATTTTGACCCAGATAAAAAATACCTGGGAAGAAAGGGAGAATTTATGGGAAGACCGGCGAAGCCGGAATTTTTGGTGATTGATTGATTTGATGATTTGAAAATTTGAAAATTTGAAGATGGGCGGACGCGGCTGAATGCCGACATGCAAGACTGCAAGACTGCAAAACTGCAAAACTGCACGACTGCAAAACTGCAAAACTGCAAAACTGCAAAACTGCAGAACTTTATTTACTGATTTCAAATGAAAAGCGTAGCAATAATAGGAGGAGGAGTAGCAGGAATGGAAGCTGCAGCCCAATTGTCAGGCCGCGGTCTTTCAGTAACTGTCATTGAAAAAACCGACAGGCTTGGCGGACGGCTGAATCAATGGCATGCACTATTTCCATCGCGCGAACCGGCACACCAGTTGCTTGTAAGGTTAAAGCAAAAAATCTCCGGTGTAAATTTTGTTTTCAATGCCACAGTGACCCATGTTGAAAAGGATGATGATGGCTTTGCCATTCATATCGACCATAACCGCATGATCACTGCCAGTGCACTTTTGCTTACTACCGGATTCGACATATTTGATGCGGAAAGAAAGGAAGAATACGGATACGGTATTTATGACAATGTGATCACTTCCGTAGACCTGGAAAAAGCTTTTAACACGGGGAAACCCCTATTGACAGTGCAGGGTAAAAAGCCGAAACGCATCGGTTTCATTCATTGCGTGGGATCGAGGGATGAAAAAGCCGGGAATATGCATTGTTCCAAGGTATGTTGTGTAACTGCGGTCAAACAGGCGATCGAAGTGAAGGAAATGTACCCCGACACTGAAGTTTTTCTTTTTTATATGGATTTGCGCTTATTCGGACGGCACTACGAAGAATTGTACAAAGAGGCACAGCAGAAATATGGCATTCAGTTTATCCGTGCACGTCTGTCGGAGGCATTTGAAAATACGGATGGATCTGTGCAAATCCGTATTGAAGACACCTTGCTTTCCAAGCCACTGAAAATGACTCTTGATATGCTTGTTTTAATGGTGGGTATTCAACCCGATAAAAAACCCGATAATATGATAGATAAAATTGGATTACCAAAAGATGCTGATGGATTCCTGTTACAGGAAGATCAGTATGTGCTGCCATTCAATACCGGGATAGCCGGTTTGTATAGTGCAGGAGGAGTCACAGGACCCAAAACGATTGAAGAAACTCTGAATGAGGCAAGAGCAGTGGCTGCCGAAATCACTACTTTTTTAGGCGATTGCATTACCTATTTCAACCATGAGCGGGTCGTAATCGGATTATGATCAATTTCGGATATACTATTCAAACCGACAGACAAATTGATTTCGATGCAAACTGTCGGCGTATCCTTGATTTTGTGCGTGCGGGAGAACCTTCTGTCGACTGGTGTATGAATTGTGGAACCTGTTCATCAGGTTGCACGGCTGCCCTGTCGGCCGACTACAGTCTCCGAAGGATGATAAGCCTGGCCCGGCGGGGTGAGGAAAAAGAAATAATTTCCGCAATTCATCGTTGCCGGTTTTGTGGTAAATGCCTGAATGCATGCCCTCGCGGTGTTAACACACGGAATATTGTTTACCTTATGCAATTGGCTGTAAAAAAAATAGCTTGCCATGAAATTTGACTTATTTGTATTGCCATTTACAATAGGCCTTCTTTTTCTTTTGGGTTATCTGGCTGTTACTTATGCCCGATGGTTCAGAAAGATGAACAAGGTTGACAGGTTGAAGGTTGTTACAGGATTCCTGAGTTTCAGGGTATTTGGCGCATTGCAAGAAATCATCAGCGAAAGTTTGCTGCACCGGAGAATATTTTCGAGAAACAGGCTTCTTGGCTTTATGCACATGAGCCTTGCATTCGGCTGGTTTTTGCTGATTGCTGTCGGCAATATGGAAAGCAGGGTCTACCAACCTTCCGGAATGAATCCCCCGTATATTCCGATCTTTTTCCGCTTTTTTCATGCCAATCCCGGTGTATTTCCACTGCACAGGGTTTTTTCATTTGTGATGGACCTGTTGCTCCTCCTGGTGCTGTCCGGCGTGCTGCTTGCTCTTGCCAAAAGGATATATTCACAAGCCTATGGAATGAAACGAACCACCCGACTTATGCCGGGTGACCGGTTTGCATTGACTTCCCTGTGGCTTATCTTCCCGTTGCGGCTGCTGGCCGAATCATTTACCTCAGAAGCATTGGGAGGGGGAGATTTCCTTACTGCTTCAACCGGGCATTTTCTTGGGTTTTTTCTTCCTGCCGGCCTATTGTATTACCCGGCATGGTGGGCTTACTCCGTTTCACTGGGGGTGTTTTTTGCGGCCCTTCCCTTTTCCAGGTACATGCACATCCCTACCGAAGTGGTGCTCATTTTCTCCCGCCATTTCGGACTATCTGAAACGAATACCCGGACTTCCTTTACGGAGGTGGAAATCAATTCCTGTTCACGGTGCGGAATTTGCCTGGATACCTGTCAGTTATCCTTTGTGGCCGGAATAAATACGGTTCAGTCTGCCTACCAGCTAAAGGCAATCCGTTATAACCAGATAAAACCGCATGAAAGTCTGAACTGCCTGATGTGCGGAAGATGCGAGCAGGCATGCCCGGTTGGGATAGATATCCCTAAAATCCGTTTGATCGCACGGAATGAAATGAACGGAAAAGAGCCCGATCCTTCATTCATCCAACAGCCAATGCCAGCTGCCCGGCGCGCGGATGTCATTTATTTTGCCGGCTGTATGACTCATCAGACTCCATCCATAAAAAAAGCGATGAAAAAAATCCTGTCGGCTGCAGGTGTCAATTACTGGTTTATGGATGAAGAGGGCGGTATATGCTGCGGAAGGCCTATGATGCTGGCGGGGCATAAGGAACAGGCCTCCATTCTTATGAAGAAAAACCGGAAACTGATTGCTGATTCTGGTGCAACGACTTTTGTCACTTCCTGCCCCATCTGTTTCAAAACCTTTGCCAGGGAATATGACCTGAATATCCGTGTTATGCATCACTCACAGTACCTGCTTGAATTGCACGAAAAGAATAAAATAAATCTCAAATCTCTGCATGCCGGCGCGGTTTATCACGACCCGTGTGAATTGAGCCGGGACATCAGGATATACGATGAGCCCAGGAAGCTGCTGGGAGAAATGGTAGATCTGATTCAGCCCGAATTTGAAAAAGAAAACTCGCTATGCTGCGGCAGCAGCCTGGCCAACTTCACAGCCGGCGATGACATCCGTCGGAAAATAGCGGTGAACACATACGAAAAATTAAATCCCGCCGGGGCACAATGCCTGGTTACCTCCTGTCCCTTATGTAAAAAAGCCTTTGAAAAGGTATCCGGTGTGCCGGTGCGGGATATAGCCGAGCTGGTAAGCCGTTCGATGATTTTGCCTGATTTTGGCGTGCCGGTTGCCCGGCAGAAAAGCCCTGCTATACGAAGCCTGGTTGCAGACTAATTCATTGTCAGTTCTTCCAGCAATTCTTCTTTTGATATTTTTTTAGTCTGGTCAATTTTGAAGCGGACTGAGGCCGAATCTGCAAGGCAATTGTCTCCTGTAAAATAAGGATTCCCCGACTTATACATTTCACGGACCAGTTGGTTAATAAGTTCCGGATCAACATAGTCCACAGGTGTTTTGCTGAATTCCAGATAGGGCCGGTCATCGGAGTTGGAAGGAGCACCTTCTGCAAACATCCTTAACTGCCGGTCATCCATAAGCCGTTTGCCCAGTATTGATTCGGTAATGGCGATCCCGGGCTTACTATATCTTCCAAAATGATCAATTTCCTCAAAACGTTGGTTTATGGTGCAGTAATCCGGGGTTGTTCTTTTTTTCCGGGCAAGCAGCATTGACTTACCCCGGGAAAGATACCACAGACTTACTTCGGGAAATACATCAATACAGGCCCGGATAAGTGACCGGAATTCCTGTTTGTTCAGTCCCGCGAGCGGAAGCACCTGGGTTAGCAGGCCCTGATCGGAAAGACCTGCCCTGCATGCCTTATAAAAGCCCGAGGTAAAAAGGGAAGGCGTATTCTGAAAATTCGTGTATCCGGAAGCAATCAGATCAAAAGGAACTGTATTTCGTGTAAGAAACAGCCGTGCATCCTCTATGGCAATATTTACCCTGCTGCTCGTGAGAATATCCTGGTTTTCATCGCTGAAAACATTGGCGGAAAGAGTCAGCACCTCGGGGTATACCTCAGCGATATAGATGCGGGGTATATCGCAATCTTCAAGGGTGGAAGCAACAACGCCCGTTCCAAATCCGATGACAAGAGACGAACGGGCAGCCGGTGCCATCACACAGGATAGAATGGCCGGAAGCACCTGGACCTTTTCACTACCGGTTACTGTGTTTTTCACCCCGTCAATGTATAATGCCGACCTGTCATTCTCCAGTTCCCGAAGGGTGACAAGTGCGCTGCTTCCCTCCTTTTTAGCGGTTATAATCCGTGTGTCGATGCCCGGATGAATCCAGCCCAGTTTAAAAGCTCCAAATAGAATTCCCGTAAGGCAGGCCAATGAAATAACCGTATAGCTTAATCTGAAACCACGGATGAGCCTTGAATCCCGCAATAATAAATATATACCCGAAAGAAGGGCGATACCCGTGAGGGTAAAAACAGAATAAAAGGAATGGACAAATGGTAAAAGGATATAATGAGTGATTACCAGGCCGAACATAACACCCGTATAGAACATGGATCCGAGTTTGCCGATGTTGCGTCCCGAATGCTGGATGCGGCGCGGATAAATCCTGGCAGCCAATGGCAGTAAAATTCCTGTAATCATTGCCGGAAGAAAAATCAGGGAGCTTATCGCCACCATCTGGCAGGCAGCCGCTTTTCGCCAGTTTTCTCCATTTCCCGCAAGGAGCTGCATCGCAGGGGCAGTAATGGTAAACAGCATAAAAGAAAACAGGATAATAAAGCCCGTGAGAATTTCAAGTGACGCCATCAGCAGATAGCCATTTACCATGCCGGTGGTTATCCTTTTATACAGGGATGCGCCAAAAACCATCCCCATAAAGAATACGGAAAGCATAAATATATTCACCAGCGAAAGGCTCACAAGGGAATGCTGGCTTATTAACCGGTAAGAAATGATCAGGAAGGATGTGCTGGCAAAAGCATGCACAGCGTGAACCCTGATCATGACCCGTGTTAATTTGGCGCCTGCCTCAAGAACCGGTTTTCGTTTTTTGAATAACATGGCAGTATTTCTTACCCGGGAAGCCATGACTGTCGCACCCGGTTCGGGAACCTTTGTTTTTTCACGAAAACGAAATAGAATTGACAGTACTGAAACCAGAAAAAACACAACGGATGACAAAAGCAGGGAGCGGTACATACCGGCCTGGCGGATATAGACGCCATAGAGGAGAAAGCCAGTGGCAAAACCTGTAAATAAAACCGACAGAAGCAGGCTTAGCCGGTTTCCGGCCTGAACAATATGCTTTGTAAAAAGCCTGCTCAGTACAGGTACTCCCGCGCCAATGGCTGAGAAGGGTATAAACAGGAATCCTGCCGTTAAAAGGATTCGGACAAATCCGATTCCAAAAGGTACAGGATGATAATCCCGGATTAACGCCCCGAAAATCCATACCAGGAGGTTATAGATCAGCGGGTGCAGAAGTGCATACAATCCCAGAATTGCCTGCAAAACTATAAAGATGACCAGCTGATCGGGAAGTTTGTCGGCAATCTTTCCTCCGATGCGGCTTCCAATGGCCAGGCAAATGAATAGTGCCGCCATGATGGATGTAACGGAAAACTGGTGAATGCCGAAAAGAGTGATATACATCCTGAACCATGTGACCATAGCAATGGAAGAGGCAATTCCGGAAAGAAAGAGAATGGGGTAAAATATATTTGGCAGACCTCGGCCGGAGGAGTTCATAATCTTGGGTTATCCTTCAAAACTAATGAAAAAAACTTATACATTTCAAGATGCATTTGTTTCAACATAATAAGTTCTCAATGGTTTGGTATAATACGCAAAATAGCTATTTTTGAAAAGATGCTCGTTTGTAAACCTTTTGTAAACCTAAAAACATGATCCATGAATAAATCTACTTTTTTACTTGTATTTCTATTGCTGACGGGATCAGGTTGTCTTCATGCACAGGAAGTACAGGTTAAGGGAAAGGTTACTGCGTCAGAGGACGGGACACCTGTTCCCGGAGCATATGTTGTGATAAAAGGAACACAATCAGGTACAACATCGGATGTGGACGGCAATTATGCCATTACGGCTCCGGCTGATGCCACCCTGGTATTCAGTTCAGTCGGGCTTAAGCCCAGGGAAATTTTGATTGGGGGCAGTTCGGTTATTGATGTTTCTCTTGAAGCCGATATTATAGGGATGCAGGAAGTTATTGTTGTAGGTTATACTACAGTAAGAAAGGAAGCGAACACGGGAGCCATGAATGTTGTGAAAAGCGAACGGCTTAAAGATGTTCCTGAGGTCAGTTTTGATAAAATGCTTAGCGGCAAAATCCCCGGCGTATCCATCAGTTCCTCCTCCGGACAGCCGGGTGCGTCTTCCCAGATACGTGTAAGAGGCATAACTTCCCTGACAGCCGGCAACGATCCCCTGATCGTGGTGGACGGATCGCCTGTAATGCAGGGGGATCAAACCGTTTTCACGAATACGTCAAATGCACTTTCCTCCATAAACCCCAATGATGTAGAGTCAGTCACCTTGCTGAAAGATGCGTCGGCAACTTCCATCTATGGCTCACGCGGCGCCAACGGTGTACTTATTATAACTACCAAATCAGGCCAACAGGGAAAATCGAGGGTTGATTTCCGTGCTTCATACGGCGTATCCATGCTGGCGAATGACAATGGATACGGAGTGATGACTCCGGAAGAGCTCGTCACCTATATGAGGGATGCTGTAACCAACGTCGGATTAGATCCGGATGATCCCGGCAACGGCAGATATTATGTTCCTGCCTCCCTGGCTACCGGCAAAACTTATGATTGGATGGATATAGTAACAAGAAAAGGGAAATCGCAAAACTATGAACTCACGATCAGCGGGGGCAATGAAAAGACAAAACATTATATATCAGCGGGATATACCGACGATGAAGGCGTATTCTATGGAGTTGATTTTCAAAAATACCAGTTGCGTGCGAACGTCGATCATAAAGTAAATAACTGGCTGACGGCCGGTGTTCGCATTAACGGAGCGTATACGAAAACCAATGATGTGCCCATGCAGGATTTGTATTATGCCAATCCGCTGTTTGCCGGTCAAATTATTGCTCCCTGGTCACCCCTGTATAATGCAGACGGCGAATTTAACCTGGATATTCCGGAAAACGGAAATACCAATCCGCAGGCCAATGCGGCATATGATGATCAATGGGAAAAACAAAATCACATTAACGGAACCTTATTTTTAGAATTAAAACCCTTTAAAGGATTTACTTTAAAAACCAATAATTCCTATGAACTGACCGATGGCGAGGGCAGGAGGTACTGGTCAGACAAATCGGATGGCAATACGGTGCCTCCCGTTGCCACGCTGCAGACTTCCAATTCAAAATATACCCAATTGACCACATCGAATACGGCAACATACGATCTGATGCTCGGTGAACAACATAACTTCAGTTTTCTGGCAGGACAGGAAGCTACAAGGAACGATTATAATTCCTATTTCATTTATTCGCCGGAAGTAGATCCGGATATCCCGTTCCCTACCACATCTTCATCCGTGAATGATGATGCGGATTACAGTGAATCTACACATACCATGCTATCCTTTTTTGGAATTGCAAATTATGATTTTGCCAGGAAGTATTTCTTTAAGGTTCATTTAAGGACAGACGGAAGCTCCAGATTTGGCAAGGATACAAAATGGGGAACATTTTATTCGGTTGGTGCCGCATGGGTGATTACCCGGGAATCTTTTATGGAATCAATGAAGGTCATCGATTTGTTAAAACTGCGTGCCAGTTATGGAATTAATGGCAACGATAATATTCCTAATTATGCCCAATGGGGTTTATATGGTTCTATACAATATAACGGTGTAAATGGAATGGCACCGGCTAATTTGCCGAATAGCGATCTTACCTGGGAATTGAACAAGTCCTATAATATAGGTCTGGATTTTGGGATATTCCGGCGAGTAACAGGCACATTGGAGTTTTACCAGCGCAAAACAACCGATATGCTGCTTTCAAAACCGTTGTCCAAAACAACCGGATTTGACAGCTATACCGATAATATCGGGGAAGTGATAAACACGGGTTACGAGGCATTGGTCAATGCCAATATGGTGGACGGTGATATTAAATGGGATGTGGGTTTAAACATTTCCCACAATAAAAGTAAAATCCTTTCCCTGGCAAGTGGAGAGGATCAATTTATTGACGCTTATAACAATCGGATCATTCATAAGGTAGGGGAGAGTATGTATATGTTTTACCTGTTCGATTATGCCGGCGTGAACCCGATTAACGGTGAAGCGCTGTGGTATAATGCGGATGGAAAAATAACAAATAAATATTCAGAAGCAAGACAGGTGCTGGCAGGAAGTCCCGAGCCCAAGTTCACCGGTGGCTTCAATTCTACACTTGCGCTGAAAGGAATTACCCTTGATATCAATTTTGAATTCAGAACGGGCAACAAAGTGCTAATTGATGAAAACCGTTATCTCAACTCCGATGGTTATTTCTGGGGCGCAAACCAGGCCACAACCGCACTGGATTATTGGAAAAATCCGGGTGATATTTCGCGCAATCCCAAGCCACTGCCTGATAATCCAACTTTCTCCAGCGGATTTGAGAGCAAACGCTGGAGGCAGAACGGAGATTATCTGCGCATCAAGAACCTGACCCTGGCCTATTCACTTCCGGATAAACTGCTGAGTAAAGCGAAGATCAATCAAATCCGGATCTATGCAAGCGCGATTAACCTGTATACTTTTCACAAGGTTAATTTCTGGGACCCGGAAAGGGGAGTAGACGGAACAGGATTTGGAATTTATCCCCAGACGAAGAAAATCATGTTTGGAATAGAACTTTCGTTATAATTCATAATATTGACAGAAATGAAAATAAAAAAGATACGATATCCCGGCTTGGGTATGATTTTTCTGCTCCTGGTGTTTTCAGCATGCGAGGATTTTCTTACCAAGGAGTCCCGTCTGAATCAGACAAATGAACTGACACTTTCGACCTACAAGGGTCTGACATCGGCCACTGTCGGAGCCTATTCTCCTTTGTACTTAACAAGCTGGTACGGACGCGATTTCATCGTCACCGCCGATCTGAAAGGTGGCAATGCCAGGATCAGCCCGATAACGTCCGGCAGATTTCAGACTCAATACCAATGGTCCGACGTGAGTACTGCCACAATCGATCTTTGGTCCAGTGCCTACAACCTTATTGCGAGAACCAACAATGTGATCAATGCGCTGTCGGATTTTACTGAGAAGGATGTTGACCAGGCCGATATCGACAACCTGAGAGGTGAATGCCTGTTCCTGAGGGCTCTTGGATATTTTGACCTGGTCAGGTTTTATGCACAACCCTATTCCTCGGGTACCGACAATCCCGGTGTTCCCATTGTGCTTGTAACTGAAATTGGCAAGCCTGCCCGAAATACGGTAGGAGAAGTTTATCAGCAAATTGTTTCAGACCTGACGGCAGCGGACGGCATTATAAATAAGAGCAACAGGCACGGGGATGATGCCGATTCCAGGGCATGGGCATCTTCAGACGCTGTGAAAGCATTGCTCGCCCGCGTTTATCTGTACATGGAAAACTGGCAGGCTGCGGCCGATTATGCCTCTGAAATAATTAATTCCGGGGACTACCAGTTGTATGATGTTTTAACTTATACAACCTGGGATAAGGGAGGGGTATGGGGAACAGATGCAGCTTCCGAAATAATTTTCGAGGTGTATGGGGCCGAAGGCAATTCAAGTCACGGAAACTGGGATGTAATTTCCTATATCATGTCACCCGACGGGTACGGAGATATTGGCGCTTCGCATGATGTGTATGACCTCTATGAGGACATCGACATACGGAAGCAGCTTTTCAGAACGACGGATCAATATCCGAATTCCTTATGGTCTCTTAAATATCCCGGCAAGGAGGGAGACCTCAGGGAAGATAATATTCCGGTATTGCGACTGGGGGAAATGTACCTGATCCGTGCGGAAGCATTGTTGAATGGAGCGACCATCAGCAGGGCAAGTGCCCTGAAAGATTACAATGCCCTCCGGGTTCCCCTTGGGTTGGATGAAGCTACCACCGTAACATTGAATGATATTTACGATGAAAGAAGACGCGAACTTTGCTTTGAGGGGCACCGCTTGTTTGACCTTGCCCGTACAAAAAGATCGCTTGTCCGCACAGACTATGATGGTTCGGTGAACAAGGATGTTCCATTCCCCGATTACAAATGGGCGATGCCGATCCCCCAGGGTGAGTTGGATGCCAATGAAAATTGCATACAGAATGAAGGATACTAGGATTAATACGCGACTACCATGAAATACAGGCATACATCAGTTTACTTTCTCTTCATTGCTGCAACCATTTTTGCGGCCTGTAAGAACGAGCCCATTATGTTTGACAATTCCAAGGCATTTGTTGCCTTCATTTCTTCTTCGGCTGCCATAAGTGAAAATGCCAATGACGGTGACATCCCGGTTATGGTTTCCGCTGTAGAAGGCAGTTCTGCCGTTACAGTGGATTATGAAATTGTTACGGAGGGTATTGCCGATCCGGCAGTGGAAGGTGTGGATTTTACAATAGTATCCGCAAGTTCACTTGACTTTCCGGAAGGCTCAGGCTACGCGTTTATTACAGTGCATCCGATTGACAATTCGGAACTGACCGGAAACAAATCGTTTAAATTAGTGCTTACGACCAATTCAAAAAATTATCCTACCGGTGCTGAAAATACAATTACAGTAGTGCTTAAGGATGACGAGCATCCCTTGTTTAATTGGATCGGATCCTATGTAGTAACAGCCGAGAGTTATGGATCTCCGGGAAACTCCGAAAATTGGTTTGTAACTACAGAAGCCGATCCGGACGATTTTAATTATTTGATAATTAAAGGTATATCTACTGAAGAATCCAATCCTGTCCGTGCCAGGATTGATCTTAATAACAGGTTGATCATCCTCGCGCCCGGACAATCGCTTGGTGATATATATACCGATAATGAAGGCAATCCGATGGGGATAGGCATTTACAAAGGAACAGACGGCGGTGATAATGTAATTAAGGACGAACCTTTGATTGGCATTATTGAAAATGACGGTACAATACGGATCGATCTGTTTGGCGAACTTGTCATCTCCGGACAATACAAGAATTATTTGTGGGACGTTTTTAACACAACCTGGACTAAACAATAGGCTGGCCTCGGTTTTTCAAAGAATTGTTTTCGTACCGCCAGGGAATTTTTATACAATACGGAAAAGAACTTTTCGCCTTATATTAAGGTATACGATCATTCTGGGCACTTTTTTAAGCGGAAATTTATTAATTCTATCCTTTGGAATCCGGTTTTCCTGATTTTTTTCTGCATTTGCTCAAAAAAGGCAGGACAGATAAACCGATTTTCAGTGATAAAAGAATTTTTTGTTGACCCATGTTTAATTAGGGTATACAATCGATTACAGATAAATGTAAAAGGAATTTTGTTTATTTAACAGGGAGTATATGAAGAAAATTACACATTATGGAAATAATTGCAAAAACGCCTGTTATTATTGTATACATAAAAATGAAACCGGGTGATTTTTTATATGTAAATATTACCGTGTATTGACAAATGTTCTTTTTTTGGAGATAAAGGTCCTTTTTTCACCCATAGATGTACACAATTTGCAGGCTTTTCGCTCTGAATAGCCCGTAAAGAGAGCAAATTAGCGGCATGTGTATAAATATTACATCGAAAAGTAAATTTATTCCTATTAAGATGATGAAAATCAGTATTATATAAAATATATATTATTTTTTTTTATATATTTTTTTTTATAGATTTGATTTTGAAACATGAGCTTCTCCTAACCGGAAGTTTAATGATGATTAACCTATTATAAACCTAAAATTCTAATTTATGAAAAGGATTACAAGTTTGCTTGTATGCTTGCTCTTATTTGGCTTCTCGGCCATTTTTGCGCAAGACATACAAATCAAGGGGACGGTTACAACTGCCGAAGAAGGTAGTCCGCTTCCCGGAGCATATGTTAAAATTAAGGGTACCAACACGGGTACTGCATCGGACTTCGAAGGGAAGTACCAGCTTACCGCACCTGCCACGGCTACTCTTGTTTTTTCATCTATTGGCTACAAAGATCAGGAAGTCGCACTGGCAGGCCAGAGCGTTCTTGATGTCGTGATGGAAGCAGATATTACTCAGGTGGATGAAGTAGTTGTTACTGCTCTGGGTATTTCACGTGAGAGAAAATCCCTTGGATATGCTACACAGGAAGTAACAGGAGATGAGATATCTACAGTGAAATCTGATAACTTCATCAATTCATTGTCGGGTAAGGTTGCCGGTGTCAATGTGAAGGTAAACGGTAACATGGGTGGATCAACCAATATTGTTATCCGCGGTTCAAAATCATTGACCGGAAACAACCAGGCATTGTTTGTAATTGACGGTGTTCCTGTAGATAATTCATTGACCAATAACTCGGGCCAGACAACAGGACGTAGCGGCTATGACTACGGTAATTCTGCTGCTGACATCAACCCCAATGATATTGAGTCGATCAATATCCTTAAAGGTGCTGCCGCCTCTGCATTGTATGGTGCACGTGCTGCTAACGGCGTTGTGATGATCACCACCAAGAAAGCAGCCAGCAAGGCAAAAGGTCTCGGTGTAACCCTGAGTTCAAACGTAACTTTTGCCAAGATTGATAAATCAACTATGCCGGAATATCAAAACCAGTACGGCGGTGGATACGGTCCCTATTACAGTGTTGGAGCCCATCCGGGTTTGGAAGAAGTTGACGTTAACAATGATGGAACGGACGATTTGATGGCTCCTATGTATGAAGATGCTTCATATGGTGAAAAATTTGATCCCAGCCTGAATGTATACCAGTGGGATTCGTTTGTTCCTGAATCGAAGTATTTCGGACAGGCACATCCATGGGTGGCTTCACAACATGGTCCGGAAGATTTTTTTGAAACCGGTGTTACCTATAATAATAGTATTGCCATAAACGGAGCATCAGATAAATCAGCTTTCAGACTTGGCTATTCCAATTTCAACCAGTCCGGTATCATGCCAAACGGTACTTTGAAAAAGAATAATTTCGATTTCAACGGATCCTATAAACTGAAAGACAACTTGAAAATATCTGCTTCCGCCAACTATGTTAACACAATGGGAAAAGGCAGAAACTCAACCGGTTATAGCGATAACATTATGTCATCATTCCGTCAGTGGTACCAGGTGAACGTTGATATGAACGAGCTGAGGGATCTTTATAACAAGACCGGCAGAAACGTGACCTGGAACCGCACCTATTGGGATGATCCCGTTCCTCTTTACTGGGACAGTCCTTACTGGGTTAGATACAAAAATTACGAGACTGACGAAAGAAACCGTTTGATCGGTTATGCTCAGGTCGACTATAAAGCCAATGACTGGTTAAGTTTCATGGGTCGTACTGCCATTGATACTTACAGTGAATTACAGGAAGAACGAAAAGCAGTAGGTTCAGTTTCAGGTGAACTTGGAGTAGGCCGTCCTACGGTAACTTCAGGTTATTCAAGGTACACCCGTACCTTCCTGGAAACCAACATCGACCTGATGGCTAATTTCCATAAGAACATCACCGAAAAGTTCAATATAACAGGTATCCTGGGTACAAACTTCCGGAGGAATAAAAGTGACCGCGTTTTTTCTTCAACAAATGGCGGACTGAGCGTTCCTGAAGTATATGCCCTGAGCAATAGTCTTGCCCCAATGCTTCCACCGGAAGAAAGACTGGCCAGGATCGGTATGAACGGCTATTTTGCAAGTGTGTCACTGGGATACAACAATATGTTCTTCTTAGATGGAACATATCGTATTGACCAGTCCTCCACGCTGCCCAAGAGCAACTGGACTTATAAATACCCCTCCGTCAGCGGTAGCTTCCTGTTCTCCGAATTGCTCGACGCCCATTGGCTGCAGCTTGGAAAAATCAGGTTGAATTATGCCGAGGTAGGTAATGATGCACCCTGGGCCAGCGTATCCGATACGTATGTTCCTGTAACACCTTTTGGAACTTCCATGGTTTCAGTCGGGATTACCAAAAACAATGATAAACTGAAATCAGAAAGAACCAAGAGTATTGAAGCAGGTTTGGAAATGAGCATGTTCCAGAACAGGTTGAGCTTTGATATCGCTCTTTACAAACAAAATACGGTTAACCAGATTATGCCGGTTACCATTTCCTTTGCTACCGGTTATTCTTCGAAATATGTAAATGCAGGTGAGCTACAGAATAAGGGTATCGAACTTCACGTGACCGGTGTACCTGTGAGATTAGGTGATTTCCAGTGGGACATTTCATTGAACTTTGCTAAGAACCAGAATGAGGTTGTTTCTCTTGCAAAAGGAATCGAGAACCTGCAGATAGCTTCCCTGCAAGGTGGCGTAACTATCAATGCACGCAAAGGCGAACCTTACGGTGCCATCCAGGGAACTGACTATGTATATACCAATGGTCAGAGAACAGTTCGTTCCAATGGTCACTATATGAAGAGCTCAACATCAGACAAGATCCTTGGTAACATTAATCCCGATTGGACGGGTGGTGTTCTGAACGCATTCCGCTTCAAAGATCTCAGCCTGAGTTTCCTCATTGACATTCAGCATGGTGGGGACATATTCTCACTTGACCAGTGGTATGGCCAGGCAACCGGCTTGTACAAGGAATCTGCCCGGATTAATGATTTAGGTAATCCGATCAGGGACCAGGTATATACCGATTATGGTGACAATACGACACCTATGACTGCAAATCCCGGTGGATGGGTTTATGAAGGCGTTCTGGCTGACGGATCCCAGAATACAAATCGTATCGAGGCTGCTGATTACCTTTTTGCAGGGTATGCATACATGCCAAATAAGGCCTTTATATATGATGCTTCCTACGTGAAACTTCGTGAGGTTGTACTTACCTATAACCTGCCTTCAAAACTGATGGCAAAGACCTTCATCGAAGCTGCTTCTTTGAGTTTTGTCGGTTCAAACCTCTGGATCATCAGCAAGAATCTTCCCTATGCCGATCCTGAAGCCAGCCAGGGAGCCGGTAACATCCAGGGATGGCAGAGTGGTGTCTTGCCTGCTACGCGAAATTATGGATTCAGTCTAAATCTTAAATTCTAATCTTTGAAAATTATGAAAAACAAATATTTCATTTTATTGGTACTCATAGCCCTTTTTGCGGCCTGTACCGATAAATTTGAGGAATTCAACACGGATGTGAAGAATCCTGCTGTAGTAGCCGGTGAGCCGCTATTTTCCAATGCGCAGAAGGATATGGTTGACCAGATTTCCAGTACCAATGTCAACGAGAATGACTGGAAACTCTATGCCCAATACTGGACAGAAACCACCTATATAGATGAAGCCAACTATGACGTAGTGAACCGTACTGTTCCAGACTACCAGTTCCGCGCATATTACAGGGGCTTCTTACGCGACTTTCAGGAAGCAACCAAGATTATTACGGAATCAACGACGACCAGTGCAATAGGTGAGATTGAAAAGTCAAATAAGCTGAATATCATTGAATTAAATGTTTGCTATGCCTACCAGGAACTGGTTGATATCTTTGGCGATATTCCTTATTCAGAGGCTATGGATGTTAGTAACATTTCCCCGGCATATGATAAAGCCGCTGATATTTATGCAGACCTTATCAACCGTGTAACGGCAGCTACTGCAGCATTGGATCCTTCACAGGGCAGCTTTGACGGAGCTGATATTGTTTATGGCGGCGACGTTGCATCCTGGATCAAATTTGGTAATTCCCTGAAAATAAAATTGGGTATCACCATAGCCGATGTTAATGAGAGTCTGGCCAAATCAACGATTGCATCCGGTATTGACGGTGCATTTGAATCCCATGCGGATGATGCTCTGGTACATTATTTTGCTGCAAGTCCTAATTATAACCCGATCTTTGATGAACTGGTAGCCAGCGGCAGAAATGACTTTGTACCCGCAAATACCGTTGTGGATATTATGAATACCCTCGGAGATCCGAGACGCGCGGCTTATTTTGCACCAATGGATGATGGAAAATACCTCGGCGGACCTTATGGTTACACCTCACCGTATGCCAATTATTCGCACCTTTCAGCCTGGATACATGATCCGACATTTCCCGGTATTTTAATGACCTATGATGAGGTTCAGTTCTACCTGGCTGAAGCCGCAGCAAGAGCATTTACTGTACCTGAAACCGCTGAAACATACTATAACAATGGTATCAAGGCTTCATTCGAATATTGGGGCTTATCAGCTGACGATGCTACAGCGTATCTTGCCAAACCTGAAGTAGCCTGGGCTACCGCAGCTGGCGACTGGAGACAGAAGATCGGCACTCAGGCCTGGCTGTCTTTCTACACTCGCGGATTGCTTGGCTATACCGAATGGAGAAGATTGGATTACCCGATCTTCAATCTTGCAAAAACCATTACTGATTACAATGAGATTCCAACAAGATTCACCTATCCGGTTAACGAGCAAACCCTGAATAAAGCTAATTACGAAGCAGCCTCCGCCAGTATCGGTGGTGATTCGCCTACAACCCGTTTATTCTGGGATACTCAGGCAGGAACTGGTAAGTAAACTTACTGTTATTCTTATACTTGAACCCGGCAGCTCAAACTGCCGGGTTTTTTTGCACTTAATTCTTATGGACTTTTGAAATCTGTCTAACCCTGCAGATTCCTAAATGCAAATGATTATTCGCCGAATACTATGGGGCTGCTGGTATTTATTTCATCCTATTCCTTATCTTTGCGATCTGGTAAATGAGACATCCAAAGCCAGATGTATTTTGCCAATTTCATTGTTTAAGAGATTTTTATGGATAATTACAACATCAACCACCTGAAAGAGCTGGAAGCGGAATCGATTTTCGTGATCCGGGAGGTGGCGGCACAGTTTGATAAACCCGCCATGTTATTCTCAGGCGGAAAAGATTCAATCGTAATGTATCACCTGGCCCGTAAAGCATTCTGGCCCATGAAGGTTCCATTCCCCCTGTTACATATCGATACCGGACATAATTTTCCGGAAACCCTTGATTTCAGGGATGAACTGATGGAGAAAACCGGTGGCCGCTGCATTGTCCGCCTGGTACAGGATAGCATAGACCAGGGAAAGGCTATTGAGGAAACCGGCATCAATGCCAGCCGGAATATGCTGCAAACGGTTACACTACTCGATGCCATTGCCGAGTTCAAATTTGATGCGGCCATGGGCGGCGGAAGACGGGATGAGGAAAAAGCCCGCGCCAAGGAACGGTTCTTTTCCCACCGCGATGAATTTGGCCAGTGGGACCCTAAAAACCAGCGTCCGGAATTATGGAACCTGTTTAACGGCCGGAAGAGAATGGGTGAACATTTCCGGGTTTTTCCCATCAGCAACTGGACTGAAATGGATGTATGGCAATATATTTATATGGACAATGTGGATATTCCTGCTTTATATTTTACACATCAGCGCGAAGTATTTAACCGTGACGGCGTTTTACTTGCTTCCGCCCCTTTTATGAAAATGAAACCGACTGAGCACATTGAAAAACTGGATGTGCGGTGCAGGACGATTGGCGACATCACTTGCACGGGATTAACACTTTCACGTGCAAACAGTCTGGAAGATATCATCCTTGAGGTGGCTGCTTCCCGCACAACGGAAAGGGGAGGACGTTATGACGATAAACGCTCAGAATCCGCTATGGAAGACCGGAAGAAAGAAGGATATTTTTGAGGAGGGACAAGGGACGAGGGACGAGGGACGAGGAAAACCAAATCACAGGCATAAATCGTACAGACAAGGCATTGCCTTGTCTCTACAACCTTCTTCCCTTACCGAATACCGAATACCGAATACCGAATACCGAATACCGAATACCGAATACCGATTACTAACAACAGAATACCACTATGACATCTCATCAGGAAAGACACAACGGATACCTCGATATGGAATTGCTGCGATTTACCACCGCAGGCAGCGTGGATGACGGAAAAAGCACCCTTATCGGCCGGTTGTTGTATGACAGCAAGGCCATCTTTGAAGATCAGCTTGAGGCTCTTGAAAAAGCCAGCATAAACCGCGGGGAAGAACAGATCAACCTTTCCCTTCTTACGGACGGTCTTCGTGCGGAACGGGAACAGGGGATTACAATCGATGTGGCCTACCGGTATTTTGCGACCCCCCGGCGAAAATTCATTATTGCCGATACCCCCGGTCATATACAATATACGAGGAACATGGTAACGGGAGCTTCTACGGCTAATGCCGCACTGATCCTGGTTGATGCGCGCAATGGAATCGTTGAACAAACCATCCGGCATTGTTTTATCGCTTCCCTGCTTCAGATTCCCCATGTGATTGTTTGTGTGAATAAGATGGACCTTGTAGGTTACAAGGAGGACGTTTTTGAAAAAATTCAGCATGATTTTAATAAGTTCTCAGATAAACTCGACATACGGGATATCTACTTTATTCCCATCAGTGCATTAAAAGGTGATAATGTGGTCGATCGTTCACAATTTATGAACTGGTACCAGGGTCCCACGCTGATGTACTCCCTGGAGCACCTGCATATCAGCAACGATCAGAATTTCATAGATCCCCGTTTTCCAGTTCAGTATATCGTAAGGCCTAACAGCGATGAATATCACGATTTCCGAGGCTATGCCGGCCGGGTAGCCGGGGGGGTGTTCCGCCCGGGCGAAAAAGTGGTCGTGCTTCCCTCGGGATTCACGAGCCGGATAAAATCCATTCACATGATGAATGAAACGCTTGAACTGGCTTTTCCTCCCCAGTCAGTAACCATCACTCTTGAAGATGACATTGATATCAGCAGAGGCGATATGATTGTAAAGGAAAACAATATGCCTCAGAAGGGCCAGGATATTACAGCGATGATCTGCTGGCTGAATGAGAAACCGATGCGTCCCGGTGCAAAATACTGGGTGAGGCACACCACGCGGGAAGCAAGATGCATCGTTCATGAGGTGAACTACAAAATAGACATAAACAGCCTGGGCAAAAATTACGACGACAAGAACATTGGTCTGAATGAAATTGCGGAAGTTACGCTCCGCACAACGCAGCCCTTATTTTTCGATTCATATCGGAAAAACAGGATTACCGGTTCGCTGGTGCTGGTGGATGAAGGTACGAACGAAACGATCTGCGCAGGGATGATTTTGTAGTCCGCGGGCCATGGGCCGCCGTGGGCCGCCGTGGGTTTTACCCACGGTTATTAAGATCAGGCCCCTTCGGGGCCGAGAGCCTACAGCCTAACTCACAATCCTTCTCACTTCCTTTAACGAATGGGTATAGTCACCGCTTTCACGATTGAATATGCCTTTTTCATCCAACAGGTCAATTCTTACCCATCCGGAACAATGGATGATTTGTTTATCCGCGAGAACCATTCCTACATGATTCACTTCGCCGGTATCGTTGGAAAAGAAGGCAAGATCCCCGGGAACTGCATCTTTCAGCAACGGAATAAAACCACCCTCAAATACCTGCGGGCCGGTATCCCGCGGTAGGAATTGCCCGTGAATCTTATATACCGTTTGTATGAAACCGGAACAATCAAAACCGAAAACCGATCTTCCACCCCATAAATAGGGGGTATTCATAAACTGCTGTGCTGTTTCAAAAATTTTTTGGGAAGGAGGAAGTAACAATTCGCCAATTAAAGGTCTGATTCTGAATTTTTGCTTTCCCATCATGAATTCCTGGTTCACTTTAATGTAATTTCGTAGACTGCTTCCCGCCGGAATAAGTTGTGTTGAACCGTCCGGCATTTCAATTTCACTGATTCTCGAATAAAGGACATTCGGCATAGGGTCTGTAATTCCTTCTTGCAACAGCCACTTCTCTGTAAAATTTCCGGTCTATCCAGCCAGTGAAATGATCAAATGACGTAGTTATTTTCAACCACTTATCCAAATTCCCATCCACCCTGTAATATTCGCCAAAGAGCAACTGGCTGGTCATTTCGGATTGTTCCTGCGGGGCTTTTCTTATAGGCACCACCGCCACCATGCATACACCTGGTTTAACGCTGTGTTGAATAATATCGTGCAAAGATTTTGTCATACGGCATGAACTTCGGTAACTATATGTTGTTTAAAGGATATCAATAGATTATTTTTCCTTATTTTGTACAAAGTTAACGTAAGCCAATACATTTTTTTCCTGAAGTACAAAATATAACCATTTGCCACAAAGATCATGATTTTGAATTTCATACGTACCCACATCCGTTCAATTATCATCCTTTTCATTTTTGTTGTCACTTCTGTCATAATCATATACTTATTGCCGCATGAGGGCAAGTTCATGTACGAATACCAGAAAGGCGGCTTCTGGAAACATGAAAGCCTGACGGCTCCTTTTAATTTTCCTGTAAACAAGACAAAGGCTGAAATCGATCGGGAACGTGACTCGGTAATGCATGAATTTAAACCCATTTTTGTTTATGATAATAAAATAGGCCCTCAACGAATACAGGAAATGGAAGAGGACTTTACCGCCAGCTGGATTGAATATTCCATGGCGCTTTTTAAGATACCTTCACGCAACGAATATAAATCGAACCGGAAATATGAGATGAACCGCCAGCTGGAGGATGATTATCGGAATTATATAGGATCTCTCTTACACGAAATATACCTGAAGGGAATTATAGATGCCGGCCCTCTTGAAGATAACGGACAGTTGAAATATTCAGATGTTACTGTTGTGAAAGGAAATGTTGCGGAAAACTATCCATTTTCAGAGTTGTATACTCCCAAAACAGCCTATGAATATACTACAACACGGTTAAAAAACAGTATACCAAAAAAAAACAGCCTTCTTGTACATAAATATAACCAATTCTTTCTTGATTTCCAGATCAATAATTACCTTTCGATCAATGTCACCTATGACGAAGAAAGATCCACCAAAGTACACCAGGGCCTGCTTGAAAGCATTTCAAGCACCCGAGGTTTAATACAGGAGGGACAAGGAATTATTTCGAGGGGAGAGAACATTACGGATGAAAAATTTATGATCCTCGAATCTTTGAGGCAGGAGTATGAAAAAAACCTGGGTTCCATGGCCCGCCAGCTTGTAATCATTGGAAAGTTCATCCTGGTGTTTGCTTCGCTTATGGTAATATTCCTTTTTCTGAAAAGCTACAGAAAGGAAATATTGGAAAGTTACCGGAAGATTTTATTCATTTTGCTTACCATAGTTCTTATGGTACTGGTGGCCAGTACGACCCTGAAATTCAACCTGGTTAGCATTTATTTACTTCCATTTGCCATACTGCCTATTATTCTAAAGACTTTCTTTGACTCAAGGCTGGCCCTTTTTGTCCATATAATAACCATTTTACTCGTCGGTTTCTTCGCTCCCAACAGTTTTGAATTCGTTTTTCTGAATGTGGTGGCCGGTATGGTGGCTATTATAAGCCTTACTAACGTTTACCGGCGTTCAAAGCTTGTGGTTACTTCCCTGTATGTGATTATGGCCTATTCCATAATTTACCTCGGAATTGCACTGGTCCAGGAAGGCAGCCTGGCACGGATTGAATGGAAATATTTCCGGCTGTTTGGCGTAAATGGGATCCTGGTAATGATATCATATCCACTGATCTTTATGTTTGAGAAAACATTCGGATTCATGTCTGACGCTACGCTCATGGAATTATCTGATACCAACCAGCCGCTGCTTCGCAAACTGGCGGAAGTTGCACCGGGTACCTTCCAGCATTCGTTGCAGGTGGCTAACCTCGCGGAAGATGCAGTATTCCAGGTTGGAGGGAATCCACTGCTTGTCAGGGCCGGTGCTCTTTACCATGATATCGGCAAGATGGATGAACCGCTGTATTATATCGAAAACCAGACCTCTTCCATCAATCCCCACGATAACCTTGAATTTGAACAAAGCGCCCGTATCATCATTGATCATGTGAGAAAAGGTGTGGATATGGCAAAAAAGAACAAGCTTCCGGAAGCTATCATTGAGTTTATCCGGTCGCATCATGGCACAACAACAGTGCAGTATTTCTATCGCTCCTATCTGAGAAAATACCCCGAAGCGGACGTGGATGTCAGGAAATTTTCCTATCCCGGACCACGACCAGGTTCCAGGGAGACGGCTATTGTTATGATGGCTGATTCCGTAGAAGCCGCCTCACGAAGCCTTAAAGAAATTACCGAAAATACCCTGGATAAACTGGTTGATAGTATTATTGGCAATCAAATGACGGAAGAACAATACAATGATGCCCAGATCACATTCAAGGAAATCACCACCATCCGGGAAGTTTTTAAAAAACGCCTTCGTAATATATATCACGCCCGTATCTCATACCCCACATAAAAAACCCCTTCCCGCCTCAGGCGAAAAGGGGTCTATTCTTTAATTTCTTCCCCTTGTATAGTTGATAATCAAATGATTACTGAACTACTGCTGCTGTATCTGCGGCAACTGTATCAGGAGTTGCCATAGGAGCTTCTTCTACTACGGTTGAATCAACTGCAGGAGCTTCAGCGGTTTTTGATTTGCAGGAACTTAGGGCAATAACACCAAAGAATGCGAAAGCAACAAAAACATAAGCTATCTTTTTCATTTTTTAAATTTTTGATGTGAATTATAAGTTAATTAATCGCAGCAAAAATAGTAAATTAATTTATTTTACAATTTAATTTTTTTAGTTATTTGAATAATAGTGCATTAAAAATGCAATTTAACGGTTTACTTTTACTATATATTAACGAGTGTCAATTATTAAGTCAAAGAAAAACAATCTCTTACTAAAAATAACATGTTAACATACTTGTTAGTAAATATTACTCCCCAATTTAGGATGATTTTATTCTGATTAAATGAATTCGCCTCTCTTTCGTTGCACTACCCCTTCACGGTAATATGGTATTAACAAAATTACTATTTCAGCGTTATGTATGATAAAAAAAGGGAGTCTTGTGAAAAAAAAGCAATATTTGCTTTTACTTCCAGTCTTTAGCGCTCTATTTCTTTTATCATGATTTGTAAAACCCCATCCTTGTTATTAAAAGCCGTTTTAATCAGCTTCATGAGTTGTTCCCTTGTTCCGGTTATCCATGGGCAATCGGATACACTAACAGACAAATCCAAAGTAACTGAAATTGATAAGGTTGAAGTAACCGGTTATCGCAACCAATCTGTTTTCACCGATGGATCAAGGGTAGTTTCGGTTATCCCGGGCGATGAATTGAAGAAAGCCGGCATTCAAAGTTTGCAGGATGTACTTGAATTCGCATCAAACATCGATGTGAGGCAACGCGGAGGATATGGCGTTCAGGCGGACGTAACGATCAGGGGAGGGTCATTTGATCATGTAATGGTACTTATAAACGGGATCAATGTCAGCGATCCGCAAACCGGGCATGCCAGTATGGATCTTCCGATCGATCCGGAAATGATTGAGCGTATTGAGATTCTTGAAGGTTCTGCAGCTCGTATTCTGGGGGCCGGTGCATTTACAGGAGCCATTAATGTGGTTACCCGGGGCGATAACTCCACCCAGGGCAGTGCCAGTCTGTTTATGGGTCAGTATGGCTTTCATCGTCTCAATCTGAATGCCATTATTAATAATTCCGGTTTCCGGCATACACTTTCCTTTGGAGAGGCCTCATCGAAAGGATATATGGATGACACGGATTTCAAAATAAGAAATGGCTATTACAGGTTAAATTACGTGCGTGAGAATACGGCAATTGATTTTCAGGCCGGAGTACAGGATAAGAAATTCGGGGCAGCCGGTTTTTACTCTCCCCGGTTTCCGAATCAGTATGAAGAAACCGGACTTTGGTTTGCCAGCCTGAGAGCATCCACAGGAAACAAGGTCAAGGTTTCCCCGTCTGTTTACTGGCGCCATCGCAGGGATCATTATTTGCTCGACAGGGATAACCCGTCCTTTTATGAAAATTTCCATCTTACGGATATTATTGGCAGTCAGTTTAATGTATCCTGGCGGATGCATAAAGTTTTGAATACGGTAGGTGTAGATGTCCGGTCGGAAAACATCATCAGCAACAACCTGGGTTTTGTTCGTCCCGATCCGGTACCGGTAAGAGGAACAGATAGTGCATTTTATACGAAGCAATATGGAAGGACAAACATCGCCTATTTCCAGGAACATGCATTCAATGCCGGCAACTTCAGGATATCCGGGGGGGTCATGATAAACTGGAATTCAGCATATCCCAATAAACCATCCGTGTTTCCCGGTCTGGATGTAAGCTACCGGCTGATTCCCGAAACCCGTATTTTCTTCAGTTTCAACAGGGCGTTGCACCTGCCGACCTTTACCGATTTGTTCTACACGGATCCGGTAAACCAGGGAAATATCCATTTGAACCCAAACAGGATGATTTCCTATGAAGGAGGAATTAAATTTGACGGAAGGATAGCCGATGCCAATCTTGTTTTCTTTCAGAATACGGGAAAAGATATAATTGACTGGCTTTGGTCTTATGGCCAGAACCGGTTCAGTCCGGTTAACCTGGATCACTTTCGTTCATTGGGATTGGAAACGGGATTATCTTTTCATTTTAATAATTCCGACGGATTGAATCCGGTTCAATCCCTCACAATAAATTACCTTTTTATGGATATCGACAAATCCGTAAAAGATTCAGTTTCCAAGTACGATCATATTCGCAACAAGCTCTCAATTATAATGCGCCATCGTATTTACCGGAATATAGAGGCGATCTGGTTAGTAAGTTACCAAAACAGGGTGGGAGAGATGATCGCTTTCAATACATCTGAAAGTGCCTATTATTCAGAGCCGTATTCTCCATATTGGTTACTTGACGCAACGTTAAACTGGCATATGCGGCATATGGTGTTGTTTGCCACAGTTACCAATATTCTGGATACAGATTACACGGATGCCGGTTCGGTCACACAGCCCGGGCGATGGTTCAAGGCAGGATTAACATTGATGTTTGGAAAAAAAGAAGGAATGTAGGCAATGCCTTTGTTTACACTTCTTCCTTTACCTTCTTTGTAGAATGTGCCTTGATCACTCTAAGATTTCTTCCGGCCACTTCCTTTCCATCCAGGGTGCTGATGGCTTCCATAGCCTCTTTCTTATCTGGCATTTCAATAAAGCAGTAGCCTTTCGATTTGCCGGTGGGTTTGTCGCGGATGAGTTTGATTGTCTCAACCTTCCCCATAACTTCGAAGATCTTGCTTATATCTTCTTCACTTAAGGTGTAGCTGATATTGCCAACGTAAATTGTCATACTTCATTTAAATTTATAGTGAATGCAGGATCTGACTGTCTTTGGATGTAAAACAAACGACTATCTCTTTTGTTGAATAATTTTGTTTTGTTAAATATCATTCCAGTTCTCACCTCTTTTTATCCTGCTTATTTGCATTTCGGAAACTTTAAATGTGCGGGCCAGCACGGCACCGGGAACGCCCATATTGAGCTGGTGCTTGATGATGCGCACATCTGCAATGTTTAACTTGGTATAGTGCCTGGGATCGGGAGCTTCGTAGGCAGCGCCTAAAAATTCCTTCCAGCCATTCCATTCTTCATAAAAATATTCAGGACGTGCCGGCATATTGGCCGGGCGCTCTTTCCAATGCAGGTACTCTTTTGAGTTTTTAATACCCGATTCCCGTGAAACACGCGATGCATCTTTGTAAACAAGGTAGTGACGGGATTTTTTCTGTTCAGGGTAACCCAGGAAATCTCTCCATCCTTTCCAGGTTCCTTTTCGCATGAAATATTCATCAGGTATCCTTGGAAACTTACGGGGAAGGGGCTTTTTATTCCGCTTATAGGCATCAAATTTTCGGGCTGAATTTACACCCTGGTGAACCAGATTTTCGATCGCGTATTTACGGGCCAGGGTATATGACCATTTCAGTATATTATCCCAATCACTGATCTCTATCTTTTTCATTGCTCTTGGTTAATTTCTGTAAATGTAATAACCAAGTATTGGCGAAAAAGTTATGAATTGTCAGTCAGAGTCTTCCTCCTCATGGTCATCATCCAGAAAGGTCGCCTTTACAATGATGGGGTCTGAAGCAGGAAGTCCCTGTCCCTGGGAGTGCTCCCCATTTTTACCGATTATTTCCCAGAGTTTTATATCGGGATATCTTACAGAAAGCAGAAGGGCCATCATGGAAAACACTTTTGGCCCTTGCGGTATGATCATTACTTCCTGATTTATGCGATGATCAAGGCAGCAGGAGGTTAATAATGAATTAATAACTTCCGGATGGTTCATGTCATACCTGAAAATATGATTCGGATTCATTTTTTCGAGGAGTGACTTATTATTCTCTGCAACCGAATGCGTGTAATCGGGGTCTGACATTGCCTCGGGCATAAAAGCCAGGATATTGAGCGGCTTTATCTTTGAAATGGCCTCATTTAGTAATTTCACATTGTTATCGAGTCCTGCAATGACAGTGACAGGCTTTTTCCGGTTAAGATTGTCTTTTTCATGAATAATGGGACCAAAATATTCAGTGTCTTTTATCTTTTTGGTTTGTTCAAATACTTTGGGTGTGTAGGATAAGAACAGGTTTATTTTTTTTGATTGAAAATTATTTCGGGTAATATTGTCCATGATTACGGCATACCATTTTTTAGGCATGCAGGAGTAATCAATCAGTATATTCAGTTTTTCCATGTTCTTATTGCAGATATCGCCGACAAGCCCTTCAATAGCCGTTGATTCGGTTACCGTTCCAGTATATGTTTTGAACCCATTGGAGTCAAAAAAGTCCATATGCTTGCTGCGATCCATGCAATTATCCTGTTCATCAATTTTAAGCAGGAATTTAGTCTCTGCTTTCATGGCCAGCTTGGATGCCAGGAATTTACATCGGGGCTGATAGCCACATACTGCAATAAAATAGTCAAATTGCTCATAGCGTAGTTCATCGTAAGCGAGTTCGCTGATGTGCGTAAGTTCCATTATTTTTGCTACAGTTTATTTACTTTGTTAACCATCAAGTCGTTAGGAAGTATGCCAAATTTATCAGAAGAATATTCAGGTTTTATCCTGTTTACAAAATACATATCGATTTTACCAAGATTTTTTGTTTCGATTTTGCCACGGTAATCGCAATCAAAAAAATCCTTAATATACTCATATGTAGCACCTGAAATATTTACCCAGCCAACATGCCCGCTCTGTTCCATGCGGCTGGCAATATTTACTGTATCTCCCCAGATGTCATAGGCAAAACGCTTCTTTCCCACTACCCCTGCTACCACAGGTCCGGAATGAATACCAAGCCTGAGTTCCCAGACCGGCAAATTATTTAAAACCTTGGAATCATTTAACGTATTCATGTAGTACTGAATTTCAAGGCCCGCCAGTACTGCGTCAATGGGATTGCTCTTATTGCTGAGGGGCAGTCCGCCGGCACACATATAGGCATCACCGATGGTTTTTATTTTTTCAATATAATGGGCACCGGTTATTTCATCAAATTTAGCAAAATAGGAATCGAGTATGCTGACAAGATCTTTTGGATCCAGCGTTTTACTGATGTTTGAGAAACCTTTGAAATCCGTAAAAAGTACCGATACAAGTTTATACTGGCGCGTGCCGGCCCTTCCTTTCGATTTTAATTGCTTGGCAACTTCGAAAGGCAATATGTTGAGCAATAGCTTTTCCGATTTCTCCTGTTCCTCTTCAATAATCATTTTTTGCTGGTTGATCTCTCCTTTTTGGACCTCCAGCTGCGCATTTGCTTTTTCAAGATGGCGGGTGATTTCCTTCATCCTCTTATACTGGGCATTCAACTCTTCTTCTTTAATTTTGAACGGAGAAATGTCAACCTCCACGGCAACCAGTTTTTCAATTATGCCGGAGGCGTTAAGCCGGGGAGTTATAAAGATTTGCAGCCATCTGTTGTCCCCATTCCTCAGTCCAACACGGGTAGTGCATTCAATTGATTTTTTTTCTTTCAGGCATTTATAGAACAAACTGGCGATCTCAGAACCCGGTGATAGTCCAAATATTGTTTTGCCATGCGTGGCACGGTATTCTTCGAGACTATATCCGTGCAGACGTTCAAAACCATCGTTCACCCATTCTATTTCACCGGAAGGGTTAATGAGGATGTATGCAAAAGAAGCATGGGAAGAGGTAGTTAACAGATTTTCAATTTTCAGAATATCTTCTTTAACATGCTGTATTTTTTTATCTATATTCCGGTAGGAATCCACAACTTCTATGGCCTTTTTTAGCCGGCAATCGAATTCATTGGCAATAATGGGTTTAATGATAAAATCAAACGCGCCGGCATTGCATAAATCATCAACAAGACTTTGTGTTTGAAACGAAGTGAATACAATAACCGGTACTCTTTTCCCGGTTTGCTTTTCATGGAATAGTTTAAGAAAGGCATATGAATCCGGGTCGTCTGCATTAATATCCAATAATACAAGATCAGGCTGATTGCCGTCCTCCTGTATTTTTTCTCCCGTCAAATCCTCAGTCCGGGTGATTTGGAAACAGTATGCAGATTGGTTCAGCATTTCCGTAATCAATTCACTGTTTTCGGAATTGCTGCTGATTAAAACTACTTTATAATCCATGGATGCACAATGCCATAAGGAATGAGCGTTTTATATTCATTGGTTAAACGGATTAATGCTGACAAAGTTATATTGAATTGAAAAGCAGCGCATAAAAAAACCCGGCCTCAGCGACCGGGTTTTCATTTTCATGCATAATTAGTGAAATTGCGTAAGTGTTTCCTTGATGATATCAATTGCTTCAAACAGCTGGTCCTCAGTGATTACAAGGGGAGGTGCAAAGCGGATAATGTGATCATGCGTAGGTTTCGCAAGCAATCCGTTTTCCTTGAGTGCCAGGCAAACATCCCATGCGGTTTTTCCATTTTGGGGTTTTATTACGATGGCATTGAGCAATCCTTTGCCACGCACAACTTCTACCATTTCGTGTTCTCTTTCAAAAGTCTTCAGTTCTTCGCGGAATATGTTGCCCAGCCGTTCAGCATTTTCTGCCAGTTTTTCTTCAATCAGCACTTTTAATGCAGCAATTCCTACTTTAGCAGCCAACGGGTTGCCTCCAAAGGTTGATCCATGTTCGCCCGGCTTGATACACAACATAATATCGTTGGCGGCAAGAACGGCAGAAATGGGAAGTACGCCACCGGAAAGGGCTTTACCGAGAATGAGGATATCCGGATGTACACTTTCATGGTCACAGGCCAGCATTTTGCCTGTACGTGCCAGTCCCGTCTGAACCTCATCTGCAATAAACAGTACATTCTTCTTTCGGCAAAGCTCCCATGCTGTTTTCAGATAACCGCTGTCGGGGACATACACACCTGCCTCGCCCTGGATAGGCTCTACAAGGAATCCGGCCACATTGGGATCTTCAAGTGCCTTTTCAAGCGCTTTGGTATCATTGTAGGGGATAATCACAAATCCAGGGGTGAAGGGGCCGAATCCTTTAAAAGAGGACGGGTCAGTGGACATGGTAACGATTGTAATGGTCCTGCCATGAAAGTTGTTCTCGCAAACGATAATCTTTGCTTCATTTTCAGCAATTCCTTTCTTTTCGTATGCCCATTTCCGGCATAATTTCAGTGCAGTTTCAACTGCCTCCGCACCCGTGTTCATCGGCAACAGCTTATCATAACCCAGTAATTCGGCAGTATATTTTTCAAACTTGCCCAGGCAATCATTATAGAATGCCCTGGAAGTAAGTGTTAATTTTTTGGCCTGCTTTTTTAGTGCCTTAATAATTTTTGGATGGCAGTGACCCTGATTTACAGCAGAGTAGGCTGAAAGAAAGTCATAGTATTTTTTGCCTTCAGTATCCCAGACAAAAACTCCCTTTCCCTTTTTTAATACAACAGGGAGTGGATGATAATTATGAGCTCCGAATTCGTGTTCAAGATTTATATAATCCTGGTTTGTAAGTGTTGTCATATTTCTATCTCTTTACATATAATTAAACAAAAATACAGAATTTATTTACGCAAGTTTTGAATTATTATTCAAAAATAATATGACAAATAGCAGTGTTGAAAGATAAATAATACTATTTATAGTAGCTGGCGTTTTGCAAATAAATTAAACATTTTTTCATAAATAGTTGATTATATCATTTCACCGCTTATTTTTGAATAAAATTATAAACTAACTCAACAACGCAAATGGAACAAAACGCGATGCCTGTGGTGAAATTCTTTAATGGTAAGAATATACCGGTTGAACTTCACAAAGTGAGGGTAGTACAAAAACTGCACCTGAAAAAAATCGAAGATAGATTTAAAGCCATTGAAGAAGCCGGATACAATACTTTTCTTCTGAATACAAAGGACATTTTTCTGGATATGCTTACCGATTCCGGGACAAATGCCATGAGCGACAACCAGATTGCTTCCATGATGCAGGCGGATGATGCATATGCCGGATCACAGAGTTACTACAGGATGGAGGCTGCCTTGCGGGATGTTTTTGGAAAACATTACATTTTGCCTGCTCATCAGGGCAGGGCAGCAGAAAATATTATTTCACAGACCTTTATCACGAAAGGCGATGTAATTCCCATGAACTATCATTTTACGACCACCAAGGCCCATATGGAACTTAACGGGGGCACCGTTCTTGAAATCTACACGGATGAAGCCCTTCAAATTAAAAGCTCAAATCCATTTAAAGGAAATATCGACATTGAAAAACTAAAAAAGGTAGTGAAGGATTATGGCAAGGATCATGTTCCGTTTATTCGTATGGAGGCTTCTACCAACCTTATCGGCGGCCAGCCCTTCTCAATAAAAAATATGCGTGAGGTAAAGGCGGTTGCTGATGCGCATGGGATCATTATTATTTTGGATGCCAGTCTCATTGGCGAAAATGCCTATTTTGTAAAAATGCGCGAGGATGAATTTAAAAACAGTACTGTTAAAGACATCCTGCGCGAAATGTGCGGGCTGGCCGATATTGTTTATTTTTCAAGCAGGAAGGTGAGTTCCACCCGCGGTGGTGGCATCTGCACCGACAACAAGGACCTTTATATGAAAATGAGGGACCTGGTTCCCTTATATGAGGGATTTTTGACCTATGGTGGTATGTCAACCCGCGAAATCGAAGCCATGGCCGTAGGCTTGTATGAAACCTGCGATGATACGGTTATCAGTCAATCCCCTTCATTTATAGCTTATGCCGTCAATGAGCTCGACTCAATGGGGATTCCTGTTGTTACACCTCCTGGTGCTCTCGGATGCCATATTGATGCAATGTCGTTTCTCTCCCATGTTCCACAATCGGAATATCCTGCAGGTGCCCTCGCTGCTGCCTTATTTATTGCTTCCGGTTGCCGTGGAATGGAACGCGGTACCATTTCAAGTGTAAGGGATGAAAATGGGAACGATGTACTTGCAGATGTGGAGTTGTTGAGGCTTGCCTTTCCGAGACGGGTATTCACCTTGTCACAAACCATGTTCATGATCGACCGTGTAAACTGGCTGTATCAGAACCGTAAACTTATAGGTGGACTGACATTTACGGAAGAACCCGCAGTTCTCCGGTTCTTTATGGGAAGACTTAAGCCCACCAGCGATTGGACTACAAAGCTGATAAAGAAGTATAAGGAAGATTTCGGGGATTCCCTGTAGAAGCGACGAGTGACGAGGGACTAGTGACCAGGTTGATAAGTCTTCGAAATTCGATATTCAGTGTTCCTTGTTCGGTGTAATTTAACGTAAAATAATACCGAACAAGGAATATCCAACATCGAACTCCGTACATTCCTAACTGCAAAACTGCAAAACTGCAAAACTGCAAAACTGCAAAACTGCAAAACTGCAAAACTGCAAAACTGCCTTGTCCCTTGTCCCTCGTCACTCGTCACTAAATTGAATCATCGCCTTCATCACCCCGTCTTTGTATCCGGCAACCATATCAAAGGCACGGGGGGTCTCTGAAAAGCTGAACCGGTGCGTTGCCATGAGGCTGACGTCGATTTTTCCGGTTGACATGGAATGAAGGGCATCTTCCGTACAATCCACCTGCCTGCGGATATTTTGTATTATGATTTCCTTTCTGCGAGCGACATCTGCTGGAACTTTCCAAAAATCAAATTCGGGAATGCCAACAGCAACGAGCTTTCCTCCCGGTTTCAGTAATTCGAAGGCCTGGCCAAACGCTTCCTGCTGGCCGCAGCATTCAAAAATCACGTCAAGCATCAGGGGTTCGATCCCGAGTATTTCTTTTACAACATCCTGTTTCTCAACATTGCCCGCATAGGTTGCGCCGGCATTTTTCACAATCCTCAGCCGTTCATCCAGTTTATCCGTCATGTAAATCTTTTCGCATCCCCCGGCTTTGGCAGCCAGCAATACACTCATACCGATGGGGCCGGAACCAAGTATGCCAATCCGGGCTCCCTCCATTGGTATCGATTTTCGAACCGCATACACACCAATGGCAAGGGGTTCCGAAATAACCGCATGCTCCAGGCTAAGGTGATCATCTATCCGGATGCAACTTGTCTCAGGCATAATGATATATTCTGTAAGACAACCATCGGCTTGTCCCGGACAACCCAAAAACCGCAGATTTCGACAGGTATGATGCCGGCCGGCCATACATTGATCACACTCCCAGCATGGCATTGCAGGTTCGATGGCAATCCGGTCACCGGCTTTTACACGGGTAACCCCCGGTCCGGTTTTTATAACTATGCCTGCACCTTCATGTCCGACCGGAAATGGATATTGCACAACCTGGCTGCCGATTTTACCGGCAACATAATAATGAATATCGGATCCACAGACACCCACTACAGCCATTTTAATTAATACATCAGTATCATTCTTCAGCACAGGATCCGGAATATTTTTCATCTCCATCTTCCTGATGCCGGTGAGCATCATGGCTTTCATACCTTACATTAGTTAGTAAGGAACAAATATAATTCTTTAACCGAGATTTTTTGAGGGCAGGATAAATTTGAAGGTTGAACCTTTGGAAGGTTCGCTTTCCGCCCACATCCTGCCACGATGAATGCCTATGTAGCTTTTACAGATAGCCAGGCCCAGGCCGGTTCCATGCTCCATGCAGGTGCCATTTGAGCTTTGAATTTTTTCATTGCTGAAAAGCTTTGACAGTTCCTCTTTTTGAATACCGATTCCGTTATCCGATACATTATATTCCACACCTTCGGATACGGAAAATGATTTAATCGTGATTTTGCCACCTGGATTACAAAATTTGATGGCGTTCGAAATAAGATTTACAAGAACCGTCCTTATCATGTTCACATCCCCGTAAACCTTTAAATGGGCTTCAATATCCGTTCTTAACAGGATATTTTTGGAATCAGCCTGGAATCTGCAAAGTCTGATTATTTGCTTTACTGGAAAATCAGCATCGAAATATACCGGGTTGAAAGGCTGTGGATCGTTTTGGAGCCTGCCCCAATCAAGCAATCGTACCAGGAAACTTAAAGTTTGCTCGGTTGCATCCTTTATAATGCGCGTATACATGACCGATTTGTTAAGTTCGCTGTTAATTATGCTGTTGTTCAGCAGTTCACAATATCCAAGTATTGTATTGAAAGGGCTCCGCAGATCATGAGCAATTACGGAGAAAATATTGTCCTTATACGATTGGATTTCATTAATGCCCGAGACTTCGTTTTCTCCCTCGGGAACAATGGATAAATTAACAGGCAAAGGACCAATAGCAGAAACTAAAACATATTTTCCGTTCAGGAAGTCAACTTTTTCTCCCATAAGGTAAACGTTCAAATAATCTCCTTTGCTGGTTTTTATCCTGCATTCCGACTTATAGGGAAATTCAGGGGTATTAATATGGTTGAATAATTCGTTTAACCGGGAATCAGAAAAAACTTCAAGCACTGAAAAATGTTTTCCAATTAAATTCTCATGCGGATATCCGAGTATTTGAAACACAGTGTTGTTTGCAGCAACCATTAATCCTTGTGGATCGAGTATCCATAAGAAGAACCCGGTTTGGCTTGCATTCAGGCAGGAGTCTGATTTTGCTTTTTTTTCACCTGAATATGATTGACTATTTAGGTAGGGGTCCATTTTGTCAGCTTTTAACTTGCCTGGAAAATTCTGACAGGCTGAAATTGAAGAACATTTTTTACTTTGTCGTAAAAATGATGTTGATTCAAAGGTTTGTTGAATGTAGCTTCCACGCCCAGCTTTTTCGCAACATACAAGTAGTAAGGCTTGCTTCCGCTGATTGCGATGATTTTCAGATTTGGATGATGTTTTTTTACTTCCCTTATCATTTCCGTTCCTTCCATCACGGGCATAATAATATCGGTGATAACCAGGTCATATATTTTGGATGATATTTTTTCCAAACCTTCTCTTCCGTCGGAAGCTTCGTCAAATTCAAGATTTTCGTTGCGGAAAAGGTTAATGATCAATCTGCGCATCATTACATTATCATCTACAAGCAATATCTTCTTCATATGACCCGATTTTAATATAAATTTTGAAAAAGGCACTTCTATAAAAGTTTGATTATATGATGTTAAACGACTGTCATTCTTTTTGGTTGGAAATATTAAAGTAACAACCTATAATCATTGACGAACGAATCAAATTGAATGGCTAATGCTATACAGCAGGATTTCTTTGAAATGGAAGAATTGTTTTTTCTCAAATTCATCCCTGATTATATTAAATTTACCTGATGGATTGTTAATTGCATGTTTTTGCAGTGACCTGACTTATCACTAAAACCCGGATAATGATGAAAAGAATTCTAGTAACAGGAGGAGCAGGATTCATAGGATCTCATGTATGTGAAAGGCTTTTAGCGGAAGGGAATGACGTGATATGTCTCGATAATTACTTCACCGGATCCAAAGAAAATGTTGTTCATCTGCTGGATAGTCATTATTTTGAGCTGGTGAGGCATGACGTAACCACACCTTATTATGCCGAAGTGGATGAAATTTACAACCTTGCCTGTCCGGCTTCTCCCATCCATTACCAGTTTAATCCCATAAAAACAATCAAAACTTCCGTTATGGGAGCGATTAACATGCTGGGTCTGGCAAAGCGAGTAAAAGCCAAAATATTACAGGCCTCAACAAGTGAGGTTTATGGAGATCCGGAAGTGCATCCGCAGGTTGAGGGTTACTGGGGCCATGTTAACCCTATCGGAATCCGTTCCTGCTACGATGAAGGAAAGAGGTGTGCAGAATCTCTTTTTATGAACTACCATTATCAGAACAAAGTAAAAATTAAGATTGTCAGGATTTTTAATACCTATGGACCCAGGATGTTACCGAATGACGGGCGTGTGGTTTCGAATTTTATAGTTCAGGCACTCGGAAACAGGGATATCACAATATTCGGGGACGGAAACCAGACTCGCAGTTTTCAATATGTCACCGATCTGGTGCAGGGGATGATTAGTATGATGAACAGCAGGGATGACTTCAGGGGACCGGTAAATATTGGAAATCCTCATGAATTCACCATCAAGAAATTAGCCGAAACTGTGATTGGCCTTACCGGTTCAAGATCAAAAATAATTTATATGCCTCTCCCTGAGGATGATCCGATGCAGCGGCAACCTGATATAAGCCTGGCCAGGAAGGAGTTGAACGATTGGGAACCTACCGTGGATCTTGAAAAAGGACTCATTCAAACGATTGGGTATTTCAGGAAAAGATTACATTCTGTCTGAACGGTGGAATCCTTGCCATAAAATTGGGTCAACAGGTTTTTGTTTGTTGCGATATGCTTATATTCGATGAATAATTTAACGCGCGGGAAATGAAAAACAAAATCTATAACAAATTTCTGGTTCTTGTGGCTGCCTTGTCACTTATGGGTATTTGCAGTTCATCGTTTGATAACGGGATTACGGATAATTCCCGCTTACAGCCCACAATCAAAGACTGGGTTAACAAAGGAGCAGACCAAACAGGGAACGGTTTCACCTTTGCAAAAAAAGACGCCAGTTTATCTACAAAGGCAAACCTTAAAAATTTCATTCTTAATTTACGCATTAAGACTTCTGCCGGCGCTGAAGGGATAATATTATTCCATGCATCAGCTGACGGAAAGGACTTAGCCAGGGGATATCGGGTAATTATTAATAACAGCGATTACAGGGCCGGAAACCCTCAAAAAACGGGTAGCCTGGCATATATTCGTAATAATTTCGTTCGAAACGCTTCAGAGGATACATGGTTTGATATGCAGGTCTTTGTGAAGTCAAACCATATTTCAGTAAAGGTGAATGATAAACTCATCAGTGATTATATTGAACCGCTGAAACCACAGCGCATTAAAGGGAAGGAAGGAATGGTCCTTTCATCCGGCCGGGTAATTATACAAAAGAACAGTGAGTCAGGGAGTATTCAGATAGATCAGATCAGCATTGCGTCCCTGCCGGATTCACCCCCTGAAATACCCGATCCACTGACCGTGGATTCTGTTGGCGAAGCGCTGACAAAGCTGAACCAGATGGGTTATCCTTTAATTGACTTCCATGGTCATTTAAAAGGGGGGTTAACGGTGGATCAGGTAAGTGAACATGGTAGAAAATATGGTTACAACTATGGGATCTCTCCTAACTGTGGATTGAATTTTCCGGTAACAAATGATTCTTCTTTAAGCGCATATTATAATAGTCTCGCTCCTGAACCCGTATTTAAAGCAATGCAGTGTGAAGGAAGAGAATGGATAACCCTCTTCTCCCCGGAAGTAATAAGCCGGTTCGATTACATTTTTACGGATGCAATGACGTGGACAGATCACAAAGGACGTCGGATGAGGCTCTGGATCCCGGCCGAAACATTTGTTGATGATGAACAACAATTCATGGAAATGCTGGTAGGAAAAATTGAGGCCATCTTAAACAATGAACCTGTGGATATACATGTAAATCCTACATATTTACCTGCCGTTATAGCCGCCGACTATGATAAACTCTGGACTCCCGGGAGAATGGACCGCGTGATTAAAGCATTAAAAGATAACGACGTAGCTCTTGAAATTAATGCCCGGTTTAAAATTCCGAGCCTTGCCTTTATAAAAAGAGCCCGGACGGCCGGAGTTAAATTTTCGCTGGGCACAAACAATGCCGACAATACTGATCTGAACCGGCTTGAATATTGTATTAGGATAATTGAACAAGCCGGGATCACACCACAGGATATATTCCTGCCCAGACCTTCAGGAGATAAAAAAGTATTGAAAAAAGGATTGCCGGCAAAAATTACCGGATAAACTCAATTTCAGAATATTTTTTATGCATTTTTGCAAAAAAATGCAGATTTATTAATTTTTGGCAGCAATGAGAAAATGGCGCATAGATGACTCGGCAGAACTGTATAATATCCAGGGATGGGGAGTAAACTATTTTTCTATAAATGACAAGGGAAATGTAACGGTTTCACCTCGCAAAGATGGTTTTGAAATTGATTTGCGGGGTCTTGTGGATGAGCTGATCCTCCGTGATGTATCAGCTCCTATGCTTATCCGTTTTCCGGATATCCTGGATAACCGGATCGAGAAGATGGCAAAGTGTTTTGAAGTTGCAGCAAAAGCTTATAAATATAACGCCCAGAATTTTATCATATACCCGATAAAGGTTAACCAGATGCGTCCTGTGGTGGAGGAAATAGTCAGGCATGGCAAAAAATTCAACATCGGACTGGAAGCAGGTTCTAAACCTGAACTTCATGCTGTTATTGGAATCAATGCTGACAGTGACTCCCTGATCATTTGCAACGGTTACAAAGATGAGGATTATGTAGAACTTGCCCTGTTGGCCCAGAAGATGGGCAAACGGATTTACCTTGTCGTTGAAAAACTGAATGAACTGAAATTGATTGCTTCGGTAGCCCGAAGGCTTAAGATAAAGCCCAATATGGGCATTCGCATAAAGCTTGCAAGCACGGGAAGTGGCAAATGGGAAGATTCGGGCGGAGACGTGAGTAAGTTCGGACTCACTTCCAGCGAGGTTCTGGAAGCAATGGATTTTCTTGAAAAGAATAAAATGAAGGACTGTCTTCACCTGGTTCATTTTCATATCGGTAGCCAGGTGACGAAAATCCGTCGTATCAAAACCGCTTTGCGCGAAGCATCACAATTTTATGTTCAATTATTTAAAAATGGGTATAACATTGATTTTGTGGATATTGGCGGTGGATTGGGAGTGGATTATGACGGTACCCGTTCCGCCAACAGCGAAAGCAGTGTTAATTACAGCCTGCAGGAATACGTAAATGACTCAATTTATACAATGGTTGATGCAAGTGATAAAAATGGTATTCCGCATCCCAATATCATAACCGAATCCGGTCGGTCACTTACTGCTCATCATTCCGTACTTATTTTCGAAGTATTGGAAACCACAACATTACCTGAATGGAGTGATGAGACGCAGCCCGGTACGAGTGATCACGAATTGGTTCAGGAGTTGTATTCCTCATGGGACAGGTTGAATCAAAGTGGCATGCTTGAAACCTGGCATGACGCAGAACAAATCCGGGAAGAAGCACTCGACAGGTTCAGCCTTGGTTTGCTGGATCTGAAAACCCGTGCACAGATTGAGCGTTTGTTCTGGTCTATTGCCAGGGAACTATACCAGATGACCAATGAAACAAAACACGTTCCGGAAGAACTCAGGCATTTACCTAAAATATTGTCCGATAAATATTTTTGTAATTTTTCCCTGTTCCAATCCATGCCTGATTCCTGGGCAATTGATCAGATATTTCCCATAGTTCCTCTTCAAAGGCTTGATGAGAAGCCAACTCGGGCAGCCACTCTTCAGGATATAACCTGCGATTCTGACGGTAAAATTGACAATTTTATATCAACCCGCAATTTTTCATACTATCTTCCCGTACATTCAATTAAACAAAAGGAACCCTATTATCTGGGTGTATTTCTTGTAGGGGCTTACCAGGAAATACTCGGAGATCTTCACAACCTGTTTGGCGATACCAATGCCGTACATGTATCGGTTACAGATAAGGGGTATGAAATTGATCAGATCATTGATGGCGAAACGGTTGCTGAAGTTCTTGACTATGTGCAATACAATGCGAAAAAGCTGGTTCGCACCGTGGAAACATGGGTAACATCTGCAGTCAAATCAGAAACCATTACAGCGGAAGAAGGGAAAGAATTTCTTTCCACATACAGGTCGGGATTATATGGTTATACCTACTTGGAGTAGATGGATTTTAATGCAGACAGGGATAAACTTTACAGGCTGATTACTGAGAATGCCGGGGATGTTATCTGGATCATGGATGTTGAAAAGGGAAAGTTTACCTATGTAAGTCCGTCGGTTCAGAAATTGCGTGGTTTTTCGCCGGAAGAAGTCATCAATCAACCTGTTTCAGAAGTATTAACCCCGGAAAGCTATCAGTTCATTCTCAATAATCTGGGAATGCGGATTGAACAATTTTCGCAGGGCAATGATTCCCTTCGGGTAATGGTTCATGAAATGGATCAGACGTGCAAGGATGGGTCAATAGTTCATACAGAGGTGGTTACAACCCTGATGACAAATAAAGAAGGCAGGGTAAATGAGATCCTTGGAGTGTCAAGGGACATTACGGAACGTAAACTTGCACAGCAGGAAATTGCACGCTTAAATGGGGAACTTGAACAACGAATTGCAGAAAGAACTTCCCAGCTATTAATTTCAAATAACGAGCTCGAAGCTTTTACCTATTCCGTATCGCACGATCTGAGGGCACCCTTGCGTGCCATTAATGGCTTTTCCACAATCCTTTCCAGGGAATACTCCGGCTGCCTTGACTTGGAGGCCAAAAGGCTGTTGAATATTATATGCGACAATGTGAAAAAAATGGATCGTCTGATCACCGATTTATTGGCTTTTTCACGACTATCCCGAAGCGAGATCAATCTGCATCGTACAGCTATGAATTCAATTGTTAGTGCAGCCTTTGATTCCAATTCTTCCGATGAGGACAGAAAGAATATCAGGTTCATACTCCACGATCTTCCTGATGTGCCTTGTGATCCGACGTTAATGGGCCAGGTATGGGGTAACCTTATCTCCAATTCCATCAAGTTTACTTCGCCAATGAAAGAGCGTATCATCGAAATTTCCGGAAAAAGGGATGGGAATAAAACGGTTATTTATGAAATTAAGGATAATGGGGTAGGATTTAACCCAAAATATAAAAATAAGCTATTTGAGGTCTTCCAGCGATTGCATAAGATGGATGAATTTGAGGGATCCGGGGTTGGACTTGCTATTGTCAAACGTATTGTAAACAGGCACGGGGGTGTTGTTTCTGCCGAAGGAAAAGAAGGACTGGGTTCCAAATTTACAATTTCACTCCCCAATACACCCTTCAAGGGTGCCACCCTTGAAGGGTGCCACCCTTGAAGGGTCATTCACCGATAATTTTTACCAGAACCCGTTTCCTGCGCTTGCCGTCAAATTCGCCATAGAAGATCTGTTCCCAGGGACCAAAGTCCATTTTTCCGGCAGTAACTGCCACCACAACTTCCCGGCCCATCAGTGTTCTTTTGATATGAGCATCGGCATTGTCTTCAAAACCGTTGTGTTTGTATTGCGAATAGGGCTTTTCCGGAGCCAGTTTTTCAAGCCATACTTCAAAGTCGTGATGCAGGCCCGATTCATCATCATTTATAAAAACACTGGCGCTGATGTGCATGGCATTTACAAGGATGAGGCCTTCTTTGATCCCGCTTTCAGCCAGGCACTGTCCCACCTGGCCTGTTATGTTGATAAATGCTCTGCGGGTGGGTACTTCGTACCATAGTTCCTTCCTGTATGTTTTCATGGATTTATATTTTTCAATAACTTCTTTCCAAGGCCATTATCCCCCAACTGGCGGGGGTTGGGGGGTGGACTTTGACCATTTTTCTACCGATAGCGAATCCCTACGGGATTTTCCCCTAATTCGTCCCTCGTCCCTGGTCCCTCGTTCCTCGTCCCTGGTCCCTCGTCCCTGGTCCCTGGTCCCTCGTCCCTCGTCCCTCGTCCCTCGTCCCTCGTCCCTCGTCCCTCGTCCCTCGTCCCTTGTCCCTCGTCCCTTGTCCCTCGTCCCTCGTCCCTCGTCCCTCGTCCCTTGTCCCTCGTCCCTCGTCCCTTGTCCCTCGTCCCTCGTCCCTCGTCCCTTGTCCCTAATTAGAGTTTCAAATCCGCAATTATATCATTAATTCGCTGATCCAGCAGAGCATTTGTCTTATCATAATCAGCGGCGGATTTTAAACTGTCCTTCACGCCAAAATAGAATTTAATTTTCGGTTCGGTGCCCGAAGGCCTGATTGAAATTTTACTCCCGTCGGCAGTAAAAAACTGTAAAACATCCGCTTTGGGTATTTTAATTCCCCCGTTTTTCCGGTTTGCTTTTTCAATGCACTCGTTATCCAGGTAGTCCATTATTTCGGTCAGGGGTGAACCGTTGATCTTTGAAGGCGGACTTTTCCGGAAATCCACCATCATGCGATGGATTTCTTCCTGGCCTGATTTGCCTTTCTTTTCAATGGAAATCAGTTTTTCTTTATACAGGCCGTATACCCTGTAAATTTCAAGCAACTGATCGTACATGGTCTTTCCTTTATCTTTCGCATAAGCACATGCTTCGGCAATAAGCGCGCATGACATTACGGCGTCCTTGTCACGAACAAACTCCCCTGCCAGGTAACCATAGCTTTCTTCACCCCCGCCGATGAAGGTCTGTTTGCCTTCAAACGTTTTGATCACATCCGCAATATATTTGAAACCGGTGAGTACGTCATAGCAGGTTACGGAGAATTTGGCGGCCATGGCGGCCAGCAATTCCGTAGTGACGATTGTTTTAACTATATACTCAATGCCTTTTAATTTACCGTTTTCCGACCATTTAGTCAGAAGATAGTGAATGAGAAGGCTGGCTGTCTGATTCCCATTCAATACGATATATTCGCCCTGGTTATTCCGGACTACTATACCCACCCTGTCAGCATCAGGATCTGTGGCCATAACCAGGTCGGCGTTCGTATCCTTTGCCTTCTGAATTGCCATGGCCAGGGCTGAACTTTCTTCCGGGTTGGGTGATTTGATGGTTGGAAAATTACCATCGGAAACATCCTGTTCAGGTACATTGAGAACATTGGTAAAACCAAACTTCTTCAGCACCATGGGAACAAGTTTCACACCTGATCCATGCAAAGGTGTATAAACGATTTTCATATCCTTTTGTCGCCTGATTATATCGTGTGCCAGCGACAATCCGGTGATCTGGTTTGTATAGATATCATCAATTTCTGCGCCAATCGATTCTATATTTTCAGGTCGCGCCTTGAAATTCACTTTATCCGGCGAAACCTTCAGTACTTCCGTTATGATTAACTTATCATGGGGTGAAATGATTTGTCCTCCGTCATCCCAATAGGCTTTATATCCGTTATATTCTTTCGGATTATGGGAAGCCGTTATAACAATCCCGCTCTGGCATTTAAAATAGCGGATTGCAAAGGAAAGCTCGGGAGTTGGGCGGAGTGAATCAAAGAGATAGACCTTGAATCCATTTGCTGAAAATATATTGGCGGTGGTTTCGGCGAATAGCCTGCTGTTGTTGCGGGAATCATGGGCAATCGCAACTTTGATCTGTGGCACGGTTTTGAATTCCTGCAAAAGATAATTGCTCAGGCCTTGGGTAGCCATTGCAACGGTGTATATATTCATTCGGTTGGTTCCCACGCCCATAATTCCGCGCAATCCCCCGGTGCCAAATTCAAGGTCACGGTAGAAGCATTCGATTAATTCGGCTTCATTTCCGTCCATCAATTCCTTTACTTTTTTTCTGGTCGCGGCATCAAAAGGCTCATTGAGCCATTTACTGGCGCGATTTTTAACTTGGGTAAGCAGATCCTGGTTTTCCATCGATAGGATTTGTTAAGATATTATCAAATTTCTTTATTTTTTTTCAAATTTGCGAAGGCTTTTGACAAACTATCTTTCCAGTAAGGTATTTGTATCCCAAAGGTACGCTTGATCTTCGCTTTATCCAATACGCTGTATTCGGGTCGTTTAGCAGGCAAAGGGTATTCCCGGGTCCGGATCGGTTTAACTTCACAGTTTCTGCCACCCAGGGTCATAATTTCCCTTGCAAAGTCATACCAGCTGCAAACCCCTTCATTGGAATAATTGTAAATACCCGGGATAAATTCTTTTATCTCAGAAAAGGAGATAATTTCCATTAATGTTCTGGCCAGGTCCCCTGTAAAGGTTGGCGTGCCTGTCTGATCAAATACCACTCCCAGCTCGTTTCTTTCCATACCCAGTTTGAGCATGCTCTTCAGAAAATTATTCCCATACTCACCGTATAACCACGATGTACGGATAATAATGGCCCTGGAATTATCCGAAAAGGGCTTCTCGCCTGCGAATTTACTTTGCCCATAAACGGAAGCCGGGGCCGGTATTTCATTTTCTGTATGGGGAATAGAAAGAGATCCGTCATAAACATAGTCTGTCGAAATATGAATCAGCCGGGTGTTGTACAGATCAGATATACCTGCCAGAAGTTGCGGTATACCTGCGTTAACAGCAAATGCAGCGTCCTTTTCACTTTCTGCCTTATCAACAGCCGTGTACGCGGCACAATTGATGATGTAATTGAAATGACGCTCTCGGAAATATTCGTTTACAGCTTCCCTGTCTGTCAGATCAAGTTCCTCATAATCGATAAAAACAAGGTTATACTCGGGAAAGGACGGCATCATATTTCGAAGGCTGCTGCCGAGTTGTCCCTTACCCCCTGTGACCAGGATGTTTTTCATACCTGTCAGAGAATAAAATTATATTCTGAATCCTCAAAACCAGGAAGCTGTGCGTCCTTTTCAGAAACCAGCCTGGCGGATGGATCCGTTTTCCAATCAATGTTCAGCAGGGGATCATTGCAAACTATCCCTCTTTCAGATTCCTTATTGTAGTAGCTGTCGGTCTTATAATGTACAACCGCTCTGTTTGACAAAGTTGAAAAGCCATGGGCAAAACCTTGCGGGACGAGCAATTGATATTTGTTCTCATCGGATAGTTCAACCCCGAACCATTTTCCGAAAGTGGCAGATCCCTTACGGAGATCGACGACGACGTCAAAAACAGTTCCTGCAATGACACGCACCAGCTTAGTCTGTGCGTGTGGTGCAAGCTGATAATGCAATCCACGGATTACTCCCCTTATGGATTCGGATTGGTTATCCTGGATAAAAACGAATGGAATTCCCGCCAGCTTATAGGCCTCGTGATTATAGCTTTCATAAAAATATCCCCTGTCATCTTCGAATATACGCGGGACAATAATGATTAGTCCTTCGAATGGTGTTTTTTTTACTTCCATCAATTATCTTCAACATCAAAATTAAAAATCTGTTCATCTACGATTTTCAGGAGATACTTGCCATATTGATTTTTCAAAAATGGTTTCGCCAGGTCAACCAACTGATCACGGGTTATAAATCCCTGCTTGTATGCAATTTCTTCAATGCATGATATTTTCAGACCCTGTCTTTCCTCAATGGTCTGAATATATACAGATGCCTGGAGAAGTGATTCATGGGTGCCTGTATCAAGCCATGCCATTCCCCGTCCCATTATCTTTACATTTAATCGGTTTTCATGGAGATAGAGGCGATTGAGATCGGTTATCTCAAGTTCTCCCCTGGGTGAAGGTTTCAGCGATTTTGCCTTCTCAACTACGTCATTTCCATAAAAATAAAGGCCTGTTATTGCATAGAAGGATTTTGCCACTTTGGGCTTTTCTTCAATGCTGATCACTTTACCTGATTTGTCAAATTCGACTACCCCATATCTTTCAGGATCATTGACATAATACCCGAAAACCACGGCGCCATCCGTTATTTTAGCTGTTTCGGTAAGCACCCTGCCAAATCCGTGGCCATAAAATATATTATCACCCAGAATCATGCAAACGGGAGCATTCCCAATAAATTTTTCGCCAATGATGAAAGCCTGCGCGAGTCCATCGGGGGAGGGTTGTACCGCATAACTGATCTGAAGTCCCAATTGTGTTCCATTTCCCAGAAGATCCTCATACAGGTGAATATCCTTAGGGGTTGAGATGATCAGAATCTCTCGGATGTTTGCAAGCATCAGCACAGCCAGAGGATAGTATATCATTGGCTTATCATAGATCGGAATGATTTGCTTTGAGATGCTTTTTGTAATTGGATAGAGACGAGTGCCGGAGCCCCCTGCCAGGATAATTCCTTTCATATAGTAGATTTAAGAGACTGTTTTTCTGCCTATGCCGAAATAAGTAAATCCATTTTCAATTATATCCGTGGGTTCGTAAATGTTCCGGCCGTCAAAAATAACTTTTTCTTTCATTATGCGGGTAAGCAATTTAAAATTCGGGATCCGGAATTCCGGCCATTCGGTAACAAGAACAAGCGCATTTGCATCAATCATCACGTCATAAGGATCACGACCGAATTCGACCTTGTTTCCCAGAACTTTTCTGGTTTCTTCCATGGAAACCGGATCATAAGCCTTTACAATAGCCCCCGCCTCAAGTAATTTCTCAATGATCTTAAGGGAGGGAGCTTCGCGTATGTCGTCTGTATTGGGTTTAAATGACAATCCCCAGATGCCAAATACTTTGCCTTTCAGGTTTCCTCCAAAATGGTTTTCAATTTTAGTAAAAATGACTTCCTTCTGCCGAATGTTCACATGCTCTACCGCCTCAATCACCTCAAGCCTGTAACCTATGTCTGCCGCAGTTTTAATAAGCGCCTTCACATCCTTTGGGAAACAGGATCCTCCATAACCAATGCCCGCAAATATAAATTTATTACCGATCCGGGGATCGCTGCCGATTCCCTTTCTAACGGCATTTATATCGGCGCCCACAAGTTCACAAAGGTTAGCGAGGTCGTTCATGAAACTGATTTTGGTGGCCAGCATGCAATTGGCAGCATACTTCGTCATTTCCGCAGAAGGAATATCCATATATATTATCGGATGTCCGTTGAGAAGAAACGGATGGTACAACCGGTTCATCATCTTTCGGGCCTGTTCCGATTCCACACCCAGGATGATCCGGTTTGGCTTGAGAAAATCTTCTACTGCAGCTCCTTCTTTTAGAAACTCCGGATTAGAGGCCACATCAAATTCAAAAGAAACACCCCGTTTATCGAGCTCACCCTGGATGGCTTCCTTCACTTTGATTGACGTTCCAATGGGAACTGTACTTTTGGTAACAACAACCATGTAGGAATTCAGGTGCATCCCGATATCCCGGGCTGCCGACAGTACATGCCGGAGGTCAGCGCTTCCGTCCTCACCCGGAGGAGTTCCCACGGCAAGGAAAATGGCTTCAGCATCCTCAATATTGTCCTTCAGGCTAGTTGAAAATGTAAGACGTTTTTTTTCGAGGTTTCTTCTAACCATTGGCTCCAGACCCGGTTCATAAATGGGAATTATTCCCTGGCGCAGTTTTTCAATTTTTTCCTTGTCGATATCAACACAAACGACATCGATTCCCGTTTCAGCAAAACAGGTACCTGTTACAAGTCCAACATATCCGGTGCCAATAATGATTGTTTTCATATTTATCGAATTGTTCGATAAAAATAGCGTTTCCTTATAATAATAGAAAGGAGTTTTGCAAAGATTCCATTAATTATTGAAAAGAGGCGATACGTGGGATGTGGTCAAATTCAGTTTTATTATTTTTTTGTATATCTTTAGTTTTTTAACGGGGAAAATGATAGTTTTGCAGCTCGTTTTTAACAACATAATGTCTAACTTACTAAATTTTAACTTTTAATTTAATGGTTGAAAATAACAAAAACAATCTGGAGCAGTCTGACAGCCAGGCTGAAAATGCTGAAAACCAGATGCAACAGGAACCAGTCAACGTTGAGATGACCGAAACTGAAAATGCAAATACTTCGTCACAGCCGGTTCAGGAAACGGCAACCGAAGTGATTACGGAAAAAGAAGCCCCCGTGACGAAGGCAAACGAAAATCAGGCTGTTGATGTAAATATTGAATCAGATCCCTCATTCGACTGGAACAAGTACGAAGAAGGAGATTATCAGACAGAATTACAGAAAACAGACCTTGAAAAAATGTATGACGAAACCCTCAGTGCCATAAAGGTAAACGAGGTTGTGGAGGGTACCGTTATTTCCATGAACAAGCGCGAAGTTGTTGTTAACATCGGGTATAAATCCGAAGGTGTGGTTAGTTTGAATGAATTCAGGTACAATCCTGAGCTTGCAAACGGCGACAAAGTTGAGGTTTATATCGAAAGCCAGGAAGATAAAAAAGGCCAGCTGGTTCTTTCCCACAAGAAAGCCAGGGCATTAAAATCCTGGGATCGGGTTAACGAATCGCTTGAAAAGAATGAAATTATCAAGGGATATATCAAGTGCCGCACCAAGGGTGGTATGATCGTAGATGTATTTGGCATCGAAGCTTTCCTCCCCGGCTCGCAGATTGACGTTAAACCTATCCGCGATTACGATATCTATGTGGGCAAAACCATGGAATTCAAGGTAGTGAAAATAAACCATGAATTCAAGAACGTGGTTGTTTCCCATAAGGCACTTATTGAAGCTGAACTTGAACAGCAAAAGAAGGAGATTATTGCAAAACTCGAAAAGGGCCAGATCCTCGAAGGTACTGTCAAGAATATTACTTCCTATGGCGTATTCATTGATCTTGGCGGAGTAGATGGTTTAATTCACATCACCGACCTCTCCTGGGGCAGGATCAACCATCCCGAGGAAATAGTTCAGCTTGATCAGAAATTGCAGGTTGTAATCCTCGATTTTGATGATGAAAAGAAACGTATCGCTCTGGGTCTGAAGCAGCTTACCCCACATCCATGGGATTCACTCGACGCTAACATCAATGTGGGAGACAAGGTGAAGGGCCGTGTTGTGGTTATGGCTGATTACGGCGCATTTATTGAAATAGCACCCGGCGTTGAAGGTCTGATCCATGTTTCAGAAATGTCATGGTCACAGCATTTGCGCAGCGCCCAGGAATTCCTTAAAGTGGGTGACGAAGTGGAAGCCGTTATCCTTACGCTCGACCGTGATGAACGGAAGATGTCACTGGGTATGAAACAACTCAAAACGGATCCTTGGGAAAAGATTGAAGAAAAGTACCCGATGGGAAGTAAACATACCGCAAAAGTTCGTAACTTTACAAACTTCGGTGTTTTTGTTGAAATAGAAGAAGGTGTGGATGGTTTGATCCATATTTCTGATCTGTCCTGGACCAAAAAAATCAAGCACCCGGCCGAGTTCACCAACATTGGTGAAAACATCGATGTAGTTGTTCTTGAAATTGATAAGGATAACCGGAGATTAAGTCTTGGTCATAAACAACTGGAGGAAAATCCCTGGGATGTATTCGAAACAATTTTCACTGTTGATTCCATTCACGAAGGAACGATCATTGAGGTAACCGACAAAGGTGCAGTAGTTGCGCTTCCTTATGGTGTTGAAGGTTTTGTAACCCCGAAGCACCTTATCAAGGAAGACAACAGGCCGGCAAAACTGGATGAAAAACTGCCTTTCAAGGTCATTGAATTTTCAAAGGGTGCCAAGAAAATCATCGTCTCTCACAGCAGGGTTCATGAGGATGTGAAACGTGCTGCATCTGATGCAGAACGGAAAACTACTTCCGATACAACTCATAAAACTGCCAAAAAGATGAAAACCAGCATGGAAAAAACCACGTTGGGTGATATCACCGATCTGATGGCTATTAAGACTGAGATGGAAAAGAAGGAATCCAAGAAGAAAAAAGCAGAAAAAAAGCCGAAGGATGAGGATGAAAACCAGGTTGAAAATGAGTAACATTCAATATATTTAAATTTTTTCATCATGGAATTCAAGATCGAAAAGCTCAAAAATTATACTTTCATCCAGGTACTGGAAGAAAAACTTGATACTCACATTGCACCGACGTTGAAATCAGAACTCGTGCTTGTGTCAGGCAATGGTGAGAAAAACATCGTGCTTGACCTTAGCAAATGCCGGTACTGTGATTCTTCAGGGCTTAGTGCGATCCTTGTGGCCAACCGGCTATGTAAAAATGCCAACGGAACTTTTGTGCTAACCGGTTTAAATGACGCCGTGGAAAGACTTATAACAATTTCCCAGCTCGATACGGTTTTGAACATTGCTGTTTCAGTGGATGAGGCCACTAAATTGTTTAATGAGGCGTAGAATTTATATATAGTGCGCAGATGTCATTCTCGCTGACGGTATTGGGAAGCAGTTCGGCTATTCCCACAACCAAAAGATTCCCGACCGCTCAGGTACTTAACGTACATGAGCGGTTTTTTTTAATTGACTGCGGAGAAGGAACCCAGATCCAGCTCAGACGGTTTTCTGTAAATATGGCCAGGATAAACCATATTTTCATCAGCCATCTTCACGGGGATCACGTGTTCGGTTTGTATGGATTATTTTCAAGTTATAATCTTCTGGGCAGAAAATCTGATTTGCATGTGTATGCATACCGCGATCTTGATATTACAATCGATCATTTTAAAAAGCAGTTTGGCGTAAACATGTCATATAACATTATTTTGCATCCATTTACCGCTGATCAGCCTTACGAAATTTATAATGACCGCCGGATGACGGTCCACACACTGCCATTACGGCACAGTGTTCCCGTTGTTGGATTCATTTTCAGAGAAAAACAAAAGCTGCAGAACATCCGAAAAGAAAAAATTACCCAATATAACTTGGGAATCAGGGAAATACGGAGCATCAAGGAGGGAAATGATCTGGAAAGGCCGGATGGGACTTTTGTTCCAAATAATGAACTGACTTTCCCCCCCATAAAGCCCAGATCTTATGCCTTTTGTACGGATACTTCCTGTTTTCCATCCTTGGCGGAAAGTTTAAAAAATATTGACTTGCTGTATTTTGAGGCAACTTTCATGCATGAGGACAAGAAACTGGCTAAAATCACGAACCATTCAACCTCGGTTCAGGCCGCTACGCTGGCTAAAAAAGCCGGGGTGGGAAAACTGCTGATGGGACACTTTTCAAACCGGTACAGGAGCCTTGCACAGCTTTTATCAGAGGCCCGGGAAATATTTCCCATGAGTTTTGCCGCAGAGGATGGAGATAGTTATCCGATTCCTGAAGTACGTGAAACCTTATGAGACTGTAGCACTAAAAAACGTATATTTGCGCATTCATTAAGACTAATTTATCCTTTGTGGAAGAAAAGATCATCATCCTGGATTTCGGTTCCCAATACACGCAGCTCATTGCCCGCCGGGTCCGCGAATTGAATGTATATTGTGAAATATGGCCGTTTAATAAGGCGAACCTGCATGATCCCCCGGTAAAGGGAGTTATCCTCTCAGGAAGTCCGTTTTCCGTTCGCGATTCCAATGCACCCCTGCCGGATTTGAATGGCATAAAGGGCAAATTGCCGGTACTCGGAATATGCTATGGCGCTCAATATCTGTCGCATTTTTTCGGGGGTGAGGTAGCCCCCTCCAAATTCAGGGAGTACGGCCGGGCAAACCTTGAGATAACCGATCCTTCATGTATACTTTTACAGGGAATCTCCAACGGTACACAGGTTTGGATGTCACATGCCGATACCATTGTCAAAACCCCGGATGATTACCACATTGTGGGAAATACTAGCGATGTTAAAATCGGGGCTTTTGCTGTCAGAGGCGAGGAAACCTATGGCATTCAGTTTCATCCGGAAGTATATCATACCACGGAAGGATTGAAAATACTAAGAAATTTTGTTGTTGATATCTGCGGATGTAAACAAAACTGGACTCCGGAATCCTTTGTTGCAGAAACGATCGAAAACCTGAAAAATACCCTGCTGGATGACAAGGTAGTCCTGGGACTATCGGGAGGGGTTGATTCCTCCGTAGCGGCTGTTCTTCTTCACCGGGCCATCGGAAAGAACCTGACCTGTATTTTTGTGGATAACGGTTTATTGCGTAAGGATGAATTTGAAAGTGTATTGTCATCATACCTTCATATGGGTTTGAATGTACATGGAATAAATGCACGTGATCTGTTTCTGGAAGACCTTAGGGGAATAAGCGATCCCGAGAAAAAGCGCAAAAGCATCGGTAAAAATTTTATTGAAATATTTAATCGTGAAGCCCATAAGATCGAGGGTGTAAAATGGCTTGCGCAAGGCACCATTTATCCTGATGTAATTGAGTCGGTCTCTGTTAATGGACCGTCTGCCACGATTAAATCACACCATAACGTGGGCGGACTGCCCGAGATAATGCATCTTAAAGTGGTCGAACCTCTTAAGCTGCTGTTTAAAGATGAAGTGCGGCGTGTTGGCAAAACCCTGCAAATAGATCCAAAAATATTGAACCGGCATCCTTTTCCCGGACCCGGACTTGCCATCCGGATTATCAGCGATATCACTCCTGAAAAAGTACGATTATTGCAGGATGTGGACGACATCTTTATACAGGGCTTACGTGAATATGGCTTGTATGATAAAGTTTGGCAGGCAGGGGCTATACTATTGCCTGTTCAGTCTGTAGGGGTTATGGGAGATGAACGAACCTATGAAAATGTTATTGCATTGAGGGCGGTTTCATCAACCGATGGAATGACAGCTGATTGGTCTCAACTTCCATACGAATTTCTAAGTTATATCTCAAACCGGATCATTAACAGGGTAAAAGGTGTCAACAGGGTGGTTTATGATATCAGCTCAAAACCGCCTGCAACAATTGAATGGGAATAAATTTCGGGTTAACGAAGGTTAGAAATATGAAAAAGCGTGGAATGAAAAAGAGCATAAGGCCTGGCTTTTTAATCCTTTGCCTTTTGTCGGGGTGGGCTTTGCACGCCCAGGTACTGAATGAACAAGTTTTGAAATTTGGAACTGTGCTTGACAGAATTCAGAAATATTACGTGGATTCGACCAACCAGGAGATGCTTGTTGAAGATGCCATAAAAGGATTGCTGAAGGAACTCGATCCGCATTCTTCCTACCTTACGCCAAAAGAGGTGGAAGAAATGAATGAGCCCCTGCAGGGGAATTTTGAAGGCATTGGTGTTTCCTTTAATATTCTTAATGATACAGTTTATATTATTTCCCCTATTTCCGGGGGGCCATCGGAAAAATCCGGTATTTTGTCAGGTGACAGGATTATTAAAGTGAATGGCAAAAATATAGCCGGCATATCTATAACCAATGACCAGGTGTTTTCCTTGCTGAAAGGGAAAAAAGGAACAAAGGTAAACCTCAGTATTTTAAGAAAGGGTGAGGGAATTGTTGAATTCGAAGTTGTAAGGGATAAAATACCGATTTACAGCGTTGATGCGAGTTACGATGCCGGGGATGGCATTGGCTACATTAAGCTGAACCGGTTTTCCATGACGACCATGGAAGAATTCCAAAAAGCCTTGAAAAACCTGAAAGAGAGGAATATAAAAAACCTGATCCTTGACCTGACCGGCAACGGTGGAGGATATCTGGATGTGGCTATTAGTCTGGCTGACCAGTTTCTTGAAAACAACAAACTTGTATTATATACCCAGGGTGTCAACAGCCCCAAACAGGAATATTATTCCACGCGGGAAGGAAGCTTTGAAAAAGGACACCTCGTAATTTTGATCGATGAAGGATCAGCCTCAGCAAGCGAAATTGTAACAGGCGCCATACAGGATTGGGACCGTGGGATTATTGTCGGCCGTCGTTCCTATGGCAAAGGATTGGTGCAAAAACAAATGCCATTGCCCGATCGATCCATGATAAGACTTACCGTGGCAAAATACTATACTCCTACCGGGCGATTGATTCAAAAACCCTATAAAATGAACAGGGATGAATATGACAAGGATTTGCTCAACCGTTATATGAACGGTGAGATGGCCCATAAAGACAGCATACATTTTCCGGATTCACTTAAATTTTACACATTGAAGAACACTCGGCTTGTATACGGTGGAGGGGGTATCATGCCCGACTACTTTGTATCCATCGACACAAGCTATTATTCCGATTATTACCGGCAGGTAATCCGAAAAGGATTGCTTAACCGGTTTGTGCTTCAATACGTGGATATCCGGAGAAGTGAATTGCATGAAACTTACCCTGATTTTGCTTCTTTCAAAAAGAGCTTTGAACTCAATGATGATTTTGTGACCCGGTTTTACAGTTATGCTGCTGAAAACGGGGTTCCAAAAAATGATAAAGAGATTGCCCTTTCAGGCAATCAGATACAGTTGCTGCTCAAATCATATGTAGCCCGCGATCTTTGGTCAAACAATGAATTTTTTGAAATCATCAACGACAGTGATCCCAAGTTCGAAACTGCGATGAACATTCTGCGAAACTGGGACAAGTACGAGGTTATGCTGCTAAATACCAGCAACAGCTCGGGAAACTGAATTATAATCAACTGATAGAATATGAGTATGATAACCGATGTAGTGCATTGGCTTCAAATGCATTATCTGAAGATATTTGAATGGCTGGCCACAATCACCGGATTTATCTACATTTTTTATACGATCAGGGAAAATATACGACTCTGGCTTTACGGCATTATTTCTTCGGCGCTATTTGCAATGGTTTTCTTTAAAACATCCATCTATGCCAATTCAATTCTATACATTTACTATGTGATCATTGGATTTTACGGTTGGTATACATGGTCACGCGCTGAAAAATCAAAGGATAGAAAATCGAAGCTGGCCATTCACAAATTGTCATCTTTAAAGTTGACTGCCTATATTGCATTATCCATTGGATCAGCAATTCCTGTGTATCTTATCTTAGAAAGGTTTTCTGATTCGGAAGCGCCCTCAATTGATGCACTGCTTACTACCGGGGGTATGGTGGCCACCTGGATGCTGACTCAGAAGCTGATTGAACAATGGATATTTTGGATAGTAATTGACCTGACATGGTGCGGTCTTATGTTATATAAAGGAATGTATCCGAGCATGCTGTTGTTTATCGCTTATACAATCCTTGCTTTTAAAGGATACTTTGAATGGAAAAAGGAACTGGCCTTGCCGGCAACAGAATAATCCGGATTGTATTGACCGGCCCCGAATGTACCGGGAAATCCACGCTTTCTGTGCAGCTGGCACAACATTACAAAACTTTATGCATTCCCGAATATGCCCGTGAATATGTGGCCAATCTTTCACGTCCCTATGCGTATGACGATGTAGTTCATATTGCAGAAACACAGGTAAGGCAGCTTACGGAATATACAAATCGTGCCGGGAGAATATTGTTTCTTGACACCTGGCTTATCATTACAAAGATTTGGTTTGATCTTGTTTATAAAAAGTGTCCGGAATGGATCGATAAAGAATTATCAGAACATACGGTGGATTTTTATTTACTTTGTGATACCGATATACCATGGAAAGCCGACGCCGTAAGAGAAAACGGGGGTTCACGCCGGGAATATCTCCTGGGATTATATAAAAAGGAGCTTGAGGGTTTTCAATGTGAATTTGGAATAGTGCGGGGATTGGGAAACCAGCGCCTCAATAATGCAATCACGCTTGTTGATAATTATGTTCAAAAACTGACGACCTATGTTTGACATGGTAGCAAAAACACTGTTCGGGATGGAGGATATTCTTGCCACGGAACTTTCGGAGATGAATGCCCGAAACATACGAATTCTAAACAGGGCCGTATCGTTTACCGGTGATAAGAAACTGATGTACAAAGCAAATTATAACCTCAGACTGGCCCTTACAATCCTTGTGCCTATCGGGGAATCGGAATTAAAAAATGAAAATGATCTGTATCCCTATGTACGCAGTATTCAATGGGATCAATACATGAGCGTTGATGAAACACTTGCCATTGATGTGGCACTGAAATCCGACCTGTTTACGCATTCGCAGTTTGTGGCACAAAAAGTAAAAGATGCTATTGTTGACCAGTTTCGCGATAAATATGGGCGCAGACCATCAGTCGATCTTGAATTTCCTGCGCTCAGGATAAATGTCTTTTTAAGTGATAAAAAAATCACCCTGTCCATCGACAGCAGCGGGGATCCTCTATACAAAAGGGGGTACCGGTTTAAACAGGGGTTGGCGCCACTAAATGAGGTGCTTGCGGCCGGACTCATTAAGATGACGGGTTGGACAGGTGGGGTTCCCTTGGTAGACTTTATGTGCGGGTCCGGCACTATACCGGTGGAAGCTGCTATGATGGCGGCAAAAATACCGCCGGGATCTCTTGGACGTCCTTATGGTTTTCAAAAGTGGAAGGATTATGATAAAGACCTTTTTCGCGAAATAGAAAAAGAAGCTGTTCCTCAAAAACAGGAAATCAAAATCTATGCATCTGACATTTCTCCCGAAGCAGTACGATTGGCTGCAAGCCACGCGCGAAATGCCCGTGTTATGGATTCTATCAGTTTCAGTGCCTGTGATTTCAGCGAAGTTAATCCTCCTGCAGGTGCCGGTATTGTTCTGATCAATCCCCCTTATGGGGAACGCATAATACCTGAAAACATAAACGAACTCTATGGACTGATCGGCAGTAAATTTAAAAAAAGCTTTGAAGGATATACTGCCTGGATTTTCAGCGGTAATTATGAAGCCATGAAGAATGTTGGATTAAGGCCCTTTCGAAAGATACATCTTTTCAATGGCCAGCTCGAATGCAGGTTAAACGGTTATGCCTTGTATTCAGGATCAAAAAAGGCAAGCAAGCAGATCCATTCATAGCCAGAAAACATATGTTCGTCAACAACCTGTAACTCTTGTTTACAAAAAAACGTTGACTACCTGTATTGATTTATTAAAAATAGTTATATTTAAATGACAGAAGAAATTGCATATCAGGTGCTAAAATCGCGATTTATCCCTGTAGGTTATTTCAGGATATTTTTTTATATATTTGTTGTGCATTCAATTTTTCTGTTAAAAAGCAACCAAGCCTTTTTATGAGCTTTAATCTTAAGGAATACTACTCCAATCTAAGCAAGGGTGATGTTTTGCTGGCATATAAAGGCAGTATTACTTCCGATCTTATAAATGATATCCTTGAAGCGGTTGAAAAGAAACTGGATGAGGCGAATGCAGAAAGCAAACTCAGGAAGAAAATTTACAACGTACTGGTAGAGAGTTTGCAGAATCTGTTTCATCATATTGAAACCAATCATGAGGGAATAAAAGAAGAACTTGACCCTAAATTCGGTGTTCTTATTATTGAACGTGAGGGTGAATTTTATAAGGTTACCACCGGAAATTTTGTTAACACAAAACGAATTAAGTTCTTAAAGGAAAAGATTGACAAAATCAACTCTCTTACAAAAGATGAGTTGAAGGATATGTATAAATTCATACTAAACCATCAGAAGCTGTCGGCTAAAGGTGGCGGAGGACTTGGACTCGTGGATATAGCCAGAAAATCAGGAAATAAACTGGAATATGAGTTTTATGTTTATGATGACAATTATTCTTTTTTCAATTTAACTATCAGGGTATAATTACAGTTTCTGAAATTCATAATTACGTATGGAACCAATTAATATCGAGGGCAGTCCTAAAACACCATCTATCAAATTTGATATTGAAAAAGGAATTCTTGAAATAAGGGGGAGATCCATTCCCGAAAATTCCATTGAATTCTATAAGCCACTGGTAGATTGGCTGGATGAATATTCAAAAGATCCGGTAAAGAAAACCCAGGTGAATATACATCTCGAGTATTTCAATACCAGTTCTTCAAAATGTATTCTGGATGTTTTTAAAAAGCTCGAAGCAATTCATAAGGCAAAGCACGATGTAGTCATTTTCTGGTATTATGAGGAAGATGATGAAGATATGCTTGAAGCCGGTGAGGATTATGAATCAATCATCCGCATACCTTTCAAAATGGTAGAAATTGTAGATTAATTTTTTCTACGACGGATTCGTCCATCTCGGACTCAATTGTTCAAGCCTGTCAAGAGACCTTTTTAATAACCTGAAATACAGGATCAGGTAAAGCATCAGTGTAAAACACCAGATGATAATTGCGTTTACTGCAAAGGTGCTGTAGTAATTTCCAAAGAGCATCTTTCGTGGCGCATAAAAATGAGCCTTTATAAAGCGTGATTCAGGATCAAGATAAATAGGATCCATTTTCTGGTATAACTTTCCTTTATATTCTATGATCTTATCGAGCTCGTTGTTGTTTTCTACAAATTCAGTGAGCTTTTCATTGTGGTACATTCTTTTCAATCCCAGAAAATTATCCTTGTCTGAATCAGTCTTCTGTAATTCCCTGATCAGGTTATCTTTGTTGTCATTGGCATTGTTATAAATGCGCATATAGATCTTATTCAATATCTTTATGAAATCGCGGGTTTGCTTTATTACATCCATATTTACACTTTCCGGGGTAAGTCGCGCCAAAGCCGGAAATTCCAAATTCTGAATGTGTGAGACCGGTATTTTTTTAATTACCGGCAATTCATGTGCTAATTCATTTTTTAACAGATTTACCGCTGTTTCATACTTTTGAGGCTTGTCAGGATTGTTCAGATTGGACTCAATATAGTCCACCTTTTTTTCCAGTTCCTTTATCCAGTAGTTTTTCTTGTATTCCGCAATGCTCATAGCCTTGTTAACAGTGTAGAATTTGGCATCGTAGTCGTTGTGCATGAATTGTTCCACAACAAGTGCCTCATAGCCCCACCTTGCCGTCATCACTTCACCATAAACCGGAATATTGCCGGGTGACGAAATCCTCGGATTCAACTTGTCATATTTTACTATTACACCGCTTAGAATGATTTGTGGAATAACGAGAAATGGAATCAGGATATAGATTGTAACAACAGTTTTAAAACTATCTGAAATGACAAGTCCCATCAGGTTCGACGACACCCATGCACTGAAAAGAATGAGCCAGTAATCAAAATACATGCCCTTGATTCCCAGTATGGAGTTGCCGATCAAAACAAAGGTGAAGGCCTGAATGGCTGATATTGTAAGCAAGACGGAAACCTTTGACAGCAAATATCCCGACCAGCTGAGATTTAAAAAGGCTTCCCGCTTAAGAATTTTTCTATCCTTGATTATTTCTTCCGCACTAAGCGTTAATCCCATAAAAGTTGCGACAATAACCGACATGAACAGGTATACCGGAAGATTGCTGTTATCCATGAATACATAACTTCCTTCACTGGTTTCGCTTACATTAAAATACTTAATGATGAATGATAGAATAAACGCGAGAACAGGCGCTTCCAGCAATGTAATGATGAGATACTGTGTGTTTGAAATTTTAGATAATACATCACGGGTTATAAACACCCTGATTTGTTTTAGCAAGCCGGGGATCTTAAAGGAAATGGACGGCACATGGATTTTTTCCCTGTTCTTTTCTTTCCCGGGCTTCTCGGTCTTTGAAAAAAAGCCGTGCCATTCGCCGGGCGATATTTTCCTGATACGTGTTTCTTTCCCGTATTCATCAATCACCAATGACTCTACAATATTGAATATTTGTTCAGGATTGACGTTTCCGCAAGCATGGCATTCACTGTCCGCCCAGTTGGCATGATGTACCTTTGATTTGAAATACATGATGGAATCTACCGGGTTGCCGTTATATATAAGATAACCTCCTGTATCCAGGATCAGCAGATTATCAAACATTTTGAAAATATCGGATGACGGCTGGTGTATTACTACAAAAATCAATTTTCCTTTCAGGGTCAGATCTTTAAGCAAATCAAGTATATTTTCCGAATCCCTTGATGACAATCCGGATGTGGGTTCATCAAGAAACAAGATTGCCGGTTCCCGGATAAGTTCAAGCGCTATATTTAGCCTTTTCCTCTGACCTCCGCTGATTTTTTTATTCAACGGCGTGCCCACCTGGATATCCTTGATTTCAAATAAACCCAGACTGTGAAGCATGTTGTTCACGGTTTGCACTATCAGCTCTTCGGTATAATTATCAAAGCACAGCCTGGCATTGTAATACAGATTCTGATAAACGGAAAGTTCTTCAATCAGCAGATCATCCTGTGAAACATGTCCTATCAATCCCCTGATTTTGTCTTCTTCCTTATGGATATCGATTCCATTTATCAGCACCCTGCCCTCAGTGGGTTCCACTGATCCGTTAAGGATATTCAGCAGGGTTGACTTACCTGCACCGCTTGATCCCATTATACCTACAAGCCTTCCGGATTCTTCACTGAAATTTATCTTATACAGCCCGTTCTTGCCATTTTTAAACCGGTATGTGACCTCTTCCGCATCAAAAATAATGACGGGCAATTCCTGGTCATCTTTGAATGCATTCACAAGGTCACTGAAGTACAATGGTTTTACATGGTGGTTTCGAATTGAGGTTCCGGTACTTAAAACATACACCTTGTCCTCCTGAAGGATCTGACCGTTGAGATACAGTTCACTTTCACCCTTGTAGCGAAGAAAATACATGCCTGCGGAAGAAACGTGAATGATCCATATTTTACCCGTGAGAAATTCGGAGCATAAATGCCTGGTTTCCGGAACAAGAGCCTTTTTATGATTGTCAATCAGTAGAAGGGATCTGTTTTTGGGAACCTCAAGAAAGGGATTAAGTATGAAATCACGGATCAATTCATATTCATCTTTGGGAATATAAAAGGAATCTGCAACCGCTGTAATAAAGGCAAATTCCTGGTCTGTGACCTGGTTGCCGTCGGATTTCACAAATTCAAACAACTGTACGAGAACAATAACTTTTTGTTTCTGAGCCAATTCCTTATTGATCTCGTTGCATATCCGAAGCACTTTCACGGAATCGGCGCCGATCCTTTTATTCCCCCTCTCGTTTTGAAGCAATTGATGCTTTGAATAATTGGAATCAAACAGGGTAATATAATCTTTGACCAAATCATGGTTCAGCTGTCTTTCAAGGAAGGAATGGACAACAGTGCGCCTGTCCTTTCCATTGCTGTAGGGACTGGCGATAATTGCAAATAATTCCATTAAAGCTTTGAGAATCTTTTCACTCATTGCTTATAGCGGATTTTTTGTACCGGGCATTTGTTAATCATTATTCATTCTACGTAATACGGGTATGCAGGTTTCAATGCATTTCTCGCGGATCTCGGGGAGAAAAGAATTTGCGGGGCTTTTTTGCTCGCAGATTTCACAGATTTCGCAGATTTTTTTGGTTAACGTCGTTCGGACAAGGCTCCGCCTTGGTCGAAAATATGCAATCAGGCTTTGCCTGCATATATTCAATCGGACGCTGGTCCGTTTTTTTCCGTGGTAAAAGTTTATTTGCCAATAAGTCACAAACGAAAAAACAATGTAGCCAAAATGACATTTACACATCTTATTTGTTGTCAAAATGTCAAGGTATTTTCCTCTTATTGAGATGGTTCAATATTTGACATAGTAAAAAAAAATGGTTATGAATCTGGAAAATTTCACTACAAGATCCCAGGAGGCTCTTCAGCAGGCATTTACGCTTGCCCGTGACAGTCAGCACCAGGCCGTGGAGACAGGACATCTCTTAAAAGCCCTGCTGACTTCAGGGGATGGGATTACAGAACAGTTGCTTAATAAGGCGGGTGTTCAAACCCCTGTTATTTCGGATAGGCTTGACCGGATAATTAATTCCTATCCAAAGGTTACGGGGGGTGAGCAATATGTATCAAACGGAACAAACAGGGCCCTTCAAAAAGCCCTCGACAGCTCAAAGGGAATGAAGGACCAGTATGTTTCAGTGGAGCATCTGTTAATCGGACTGATAAATTCAGGGGATAATATAAGTCAATTGTTGAAGGATTCCGGGTTAAATGAAAAAGAATTAACATCATCGATTATGGACTATAGAAACGGAAAAAAGGCCGATACACAATCCGCTGAAGATACCTACAACTCGTTGAACCGGTTTGCCATTAACCTGAATGAGCAGGCCCGGAACGGTAAGCTTGATCCTGTAATTGGCAGGGACGAGGAGATCAGGCGGGTTTTGCAAATTCTTTCCAGGCGAACAAAAAATAACCCATTGTTAATAGGTGAACCCGGAGTAGGTAAAACGGCCATTGCCGAAGGCCTCGCCCACAGGATCATTTCAGGTGACGTTCCTGAGAATCTGAAATCCAGACTTATTTTCTCCCTTGACATGGGTGCATTGATTGCCGGGGCAAAATACAAAGGCGAATTCGAGGAAAGGCTCAAGGCTGTCATCAAAGAGGTAATTGATGCTGCCGGTGAGATCATCCTTTTTATTGATGAAATCCATACATTGGTTGGGGCCGGGCAGAGTGAAGGGGCCATGGATGCTGCCAATATTCTCAAACCTGCCCTGGCAAGGGGAGAATTGCGTGCAATCGGCGCAACCACCCTGGGAGAATACCAGAAGTATTTTGAAAAGGATAAAGCGCTGGAACGCAGATTCCAGGTGGTAATGATAAATGAGCCCGATACGGCCAGTGCCATTTCTATTTTACGAGGTCTTCGGGAACGTTATGAAAACCATCACAAGGTGAGAATACGCGATGAAGCCATTGTGGCATCCGTTGAACTTTCGCAGCGTTATATTACCGGCAGATTCCTTCCCGATAAGGCTATTGACCTGATTGACGAAGCCGCCTCGGGACTCAGGCTGGAAATGAATTCGGTACCCCAGGAAATTGACAACCTGGAAAGAAAGATCCAGCAGTTTGAGATTGAAAGAGAGGCTTTGAAACGTGAGAATGACCATGTAAAGGTGGCTGTTCTGAGCAAGGAGATTGGCAGTCTGAATGAAGAAAGAACCAAACTGAGAGCCAAATGGCAATCAGAAAAGAAACTGGTTGAAGATATTCAATCCGACAAACAAAAGATAGAGGACCTGAAGTTTGAAGCCGACCAGGCAGAGCGGATGGGGGATTATGGCAAGGTTGCCGAAATTCGGTATGGAAGAATCCGTGAAGCTGAAAAAAGAATCGAGGATCAAAAGGAAAAGCTGGCCGAAATGCAGCAAAATTCTGCCATGATAAATGAGGAAGTTACGGCAGAAGATATTGCCGTCATTGTATCAAAATGGACAGGTATACCCGTGAGCAGGATGATACAGGCTGAGCGTGATAAATTGATGAACCTTGAAAAGGAACTTCATAAACGCGTCATTGGTCAGGATGAAGCCATTGCCGCCGTTTCAGATGCGGTACGCAGAAGCCGGGCCGGTTTGCAGGACCCCCGCAGGCCAATAGGTTCCTTCCTCTTCCTCGGTACTACAGGAGTAGGAAAGACTGAACTTGCGAAAGCTCTGGCAGAATTGCTGTTCAATGACGAAAACTACTTGACCCGGATTGATATGTCGGAATACCAGGAGAGACACACGGTCTCACGCCTGGTGGGGGCTCCTCCCGGGTATGTGGGGTATGAGGAAGGAGGCCAGCTGACAGAGGCAGTGAGAATGAAACCCTATTCTGTAATTCTTCTCGATGAAATTGAAAAAGCGCATCCGGATGTATTTAACATCTTATTACAGGTACTTGATGATGGACGTTTAACGGATAATAAGGGTCGTGTTGTTAATTTCAAAAACACGCTTATTATCATGACTTCCAATATAGGCTCGTCCATACTTCAGGAGAATCTTCTGAATCTGAATATCGCTAACCGGGAAAGTGTACTCGAAAAAACCCGGAGCGAGGTTTTTGAAATGGTCAAAAGAACATTCAGACCCGAATTTCTGAACAGAATCGATGAATTAATCATGTTTACGCCGCTTTCGGTTAAAGAAATTAGGGAAATTGTGAGATTGCAGTTAAATATTGTCATACGTCAACTCGAGGGAATTGATATAAAGCTTCAGATTACAGATGCAGCGATTGATTTGATAGCCGAACAGGGCTTTGATCCTCAATATGGTGCCCGGCCGATTAAAAGACTTGTTCAGAAGGTGGTTCTGAATGAATTGTCGAGGCAGATCCTTGAAGGAAAAATTAAGAAGGACCAGGAAGTGCTGGTAGACAGGGACAAAGATGGTATTACGATATCGGCTTTGTCCTAACTTGCTTTCGTAAAACTCTCCAGGCACTCGTCAAGAGTAGGGTAGAGTTTAAAGACATTGTGCAGTTGAAGCAATTTGAAAAGCTCCATTACTTCAGGCCCGATATTGCACAGCCTGAACTGTCCCTTATTGTTGGCTGCGGTTTTCAGAATGGACAGGAATACACCAAAGCCGGAACTGTCAATATATTTAATTCCTTCGAGGTTCAATATCATACGGGTACCGGGAGAATTGAAAAAGCTTTTCAGATCCTCCTTAACAGGTTCGGTGATCAATGCATTAAACCGATCTATGTTATCAAATCGAACAACAGATATGTTATTAATTTTCTCAGTTTTAAGCATATAATTTGATATTAAAAGTATAGTTCGATATTTGCACTAACCACTTCCAGTTCCTGCAAGGCAACTGTTGTTACTTTTTTGAATTTCTCAACAATAGCGGCGTAGCTTTCAGGCTTTTTACCATCCCTGGCAAGATTCTCCAGGTCCTTTAATTTGGATGCCAATTCCTGAAGGCCCATAATGGAAACAGAGGATTTTGCCTTATGCGCCAGTTTTCCCAGTGCTTCATAATCATGGGCGGCCAAATGCTTATCCATTTCAATTGAAAATTCGGAAACCTGATCCTTGAATATTTCAATCATTTCCAGGACCAGTTCCTTATTTCCGCCTGACATTTCTTTCAGGTATGATAAATCAGTATTCATTAATACGTAAAATTGACTTTCATGAAAGCAATGGAATTTTTTATAAATATATATCAATTTTTGCTGATTTAAGCCTTTCGATTGTCAGTTATTTTAAACCACTGAACAGGAATAGCTGTATATGGTAAAAATCATATTTCACTGATGATATTTTTTTTATTTTTGAATACTACGTGAATATATGAACAATGAAAAAAACAGCTTTTAATATCCGGCATCATCAAATGGGTGCCAGAATGGTGGAATTTGCAGGTTATGAGATGCCTATCGAATATGCTGGTATAAACACAGAACATATGGCTGTAAGGAATGCTGTCGGATTGTTCGATGTATCACATATGGGTGAGATATGGGTGAAAGGTCCAAAAGCCCTTGAATTGCTGAATTATGTATTATCCAATGATCCACGGATTCTTATTCCGGGAAAAGCCCAATATTCCTGTTTCCCCAATGGTAAGGGCGGAATAGTAGACGACCTGATTGTTCATAAGTTCTCAAAGGAACTGTTTCTGCTGGTTGTCAATGCCTCAAATGTAGAAAAGGATTGGCTCTGGCTGAATGATAATAACAAGGCAGGAGCTGAACTGGAAAATGCATCGGACCGTTATTCACAACTTGCAGTACAGGGGCCAAAGGCTACGCTCTTATTGCAGGAACTTACCAGGTTTGACCTCAGTGCTATGCGGCCTTTTACTTTTGTGGAAGGCGAGATTGCCGGACTGCATAATGTGATCATTGCTTCTACCGGCTATACCGGATCAGGGGGATTTGAATTATACCTCGACCATTCCGATCCGCTTCCTTTATGGGATAACATTATGGAAACAGGAAGAAAATATGGCATCATGCCTGTCGGACTTGCAGCCCGGGATACATTGCGGCTCGAGATGGGTTACAGCCTTTATGGAAATGACATTGACGGCACTACCTCACCCATTGAGGCTGGTTTGGGCTGGATTACCAGGTTTTCGGATGACCGCGATTTTATTGATAAAAACATATTGCTTGCCCAAAAGCAAAACGGTGTAAGCCGTATGATGACAGGTTTTGAAATGATTGACAGGGGAATACCCCGTCACAGTTATTCCTTGTTTAACAACAGGCATGTAAATATTGGGGAAGTAACTTCCGGCACAATGTCACCCTGTTTGAAAACGGGGATTGGTATGGCGTATGTTCAGCCTGAATATGCACAGCCCGGAAAGGAAATATTTGTCAGTATACGCGACAAAATGCTGAAGGCCCGTATCGTTAAAATGCCGTTCTACACTCCTTCAGAACGTGTCAGTAGGGACAGGTCGCGACCTTCCCTACATACGGTCGCGACCTGTCCCTACATATTCACCACGGATCTGCATTTACCAGGTCCGATTCAATATGACCGTCAAGCAGTCGTATTATCCTGTGGGCATGGCGTGCAATAGTCTCTTCATGTGTGACCAGGATAATCGTATTTCCTTTTACATGAATATCATGAAAAAGATCCATAATGTCAATTGATGTTTTGGAGTCAAGATTACCTGTCGGTTCATCTGCCAGGATGATAGCCGGATTATTAACCAATGCCCTGGCGACAGACACACGTTGCCTCTGGCCTCCTGAAAGTTCGTTCGGTTTATGTGTCATCCGGTCCGCCAGTCCCACACTTTCAAGGGCAGTTTTCGCCCTGGCAATTCGTTCCTGTTTGGATACTCCTGCATAAACCAGGGGAAGCATAACATTTTCAAGGGCTGAATACCGTGGCAAAAGGTTGAAGGTTTGAAAAACAAATCCAATTTCACGGTTCCTGATCTCCGCGAGTTGATTATCCACCAGGCTGCTTGCATCCTGACCATTCAATATGTAAACGCCGGAAGTTGGTGTGTCGAGACAGCCGATAATGTTCATCAGCGTCGACTTCCCCGAACCCGAGGGGCCCATGATCGCAACATACTCATTTTTATTGATATCCACTGAGACCGATCGTAGCGCATTAACAACCTCTGTACCGGGGTAATAATTTTTGATGATGGATTTAAGATGGATAATTTTATTCATGGGAATTCAATTGAACCTTAAAATTAACATTAATAACCGATTGCTAATAATTGATCCGGAATATTTGTCCGGGGGATTCCACGTTGGTAAAATAAATACCCATATGGAACAAATCAACAATTATGCCCTGTCTGGCATGTGACCGGATCTTTTTCCAGGCAGCTCTCATGTCATGAGACCAGTTGATATCATCAAAAATGAGAATTGGATTTTTACCGGTTCCCGTAAAGGCCGTATAATATCTCCATGTAGCCTCTGCAGTGTGGTTGCCGTCAATATACACAAGATCACCGGGCATAATGTAGTTGGCAAGCCGGGGCAGTACATCATCAAATGAACTGTTAATTACCGTAATATTTTTTATGCGGTTTATCCTGAAATTCTGTGATGCCACTTCGGCCAGACGGGGGTTTCCCTCCACGGTAATGATCTCGGACCGGGGATTTCCCATTGCAAGGTATTGTGTGCTTATGCCCGCGGCTGTACCGAGTTCAATGATATGCGCCGGGTTATAGTGGCCTGCCATCCGGTATAATAATCTGCCTTTCCGCTCATTGACAGAAGCAATCCGGGTAACCTCACCCACGGTTCTGCTTATGCGTTTTTTTTTACTTCCCGCTCCAAAATCCACAGAAGGTAAAAGGGTAATATCCCTTAAAAGAACAGATCTTCTTTCTTCAATCCTTTCATAATCTGCACTTGTTTTGGTATCATTAACCACATGAATCCGAAAACCATTCATAAACTCACCGGCACCCTTCCGATAGAAGGTCTTTACCCGGTGAAAAATCAAATGGATCAGATAGAACAGCGAATTCATGGATGCAAAATTAATCCGTATTCTCTTTGTGTGTGTAAATCTTTTTGGCAATCTTGAGTAAACTTTTGCGATATTTACGCATCTCCTTAACGTCATGAGCGATATACTGGACACGGAAATAAAGTATCTGAAAGGGGTTGGACCCAAACGGGCAGAAATGTTTGCAAAAGAATTGGGCATTTTAACCTTCCGGGATATCCTGTATTATTTTCCGTTTAAATATATTGACCGGTCAAGGATATACAAGATAAACGAGATAGATACCACCCAGACTTTTATTCAGGTAAAAGGAAGGATATCCCGTTTCAGGATGGAAGGCCAGCGTAATAAACAACGTCTTGTAGGCATTTTTACAGATGGGACCGGAATTCTGGAGATGGTCTGGTTCAAGGGGGTCCAATGGGTAATGAGTAATTATCAGTTGAACACCGAATATATTGCTTTTGGTCGTCCCACCCTTTTTAATAATAAACTGTCCATAGCCCATCCTGAACTTGAAACAACTGACAAGGAGGACAATCCACTGAATTCTCCCCTGCAGCCACAGTATAGTCTTACCGAAAAACTAAGGAACAGTTTTATTACTTCCAGGACGATTCACCGGATGAATGGTCAGATCTTGTCGCAACTGAATACGATTCCCGAAACGCTTTCCGAAGCCCTCATTTCAAGAAAGCGACTAATGAGTTTGTTTGAATCAATCCGTAATATTCACTTTCCTGAAAGCAACGATAAACTGAACAAGGCCACTTACAGGCTGAAATTCGAGGAGCTTTTTTATATACAGCTGAATATTCTGGGTCAGAAGAACAAGCGGCAGATCCTTTCGCATGGTATTGTCTTTTCGAAGGTGGGGGATAAGCTGAATAATTTCTATAAAAACAGGCTTCAATTCGAGCTTACGGGAGCGCAAAAAAGGGTGATCAGGGAGATAAGGAAGGACATGGGTTCTGGAAGGCAAATGAACCGGTTACTGCAAGGAGACGTCGGCAGCGGAAAGACGCTGGTGGCGCTGATGTCCATGCTTATTGCACTCGACAACGGATTCCAGGCCTGTTTGATGGCGCCTACGGAATTACTGGCTAACCAGCATTTTGCGACCATCTCCGGTTTTCTCGAGGGAATGTCGATCAGCGTATATCTGTTGACAGGTTCTACAAAAAGAAATGAAAGGGATCTATTGCACGAACAGTTGCGTAATGGGGAATTGCACATTTTAATTGGCACACATGCACTGCTGGAGGATGCTGTGCAATTCAATAACCTGGGACTCGTGATCATTGATGAGCAACACCGGTTTGGCGTTGCACAACGCGCCAGGCTTTGGAAAAAGACCGAACAGCCTCCCCACGTGTTAGTTATGACGGCAACCCCTATTCCGCGCACTTTGGCCATGACAGTGTATGGAGACCTGGAAGTTTCTGTAATTGATGAATTGCCTCCGGGCAGAAAACCAGTTCAGACCCTTCATTATTATGAATCAAAGCGGCTTGTTCTGTTTGGATTCATGCGAAAGCAAATTCTGGAAGGAAGGCAGATTTATATAGTCTATCCTCTTATCCGTGAGTCGGAAAAAATGGATTATGTGGCCCTTGAAGAGGGGTATGAAGCTATCACTCGTGCATTTCCTCCTCCTGATTACAGTGTGGTGTGCGTTCATGGGAAAATGAAACCCGAAGAAAGGCAGGCGGGAATGCAGCTTTTTATTCAAAAACGGGCTCATATCATGGTGGCCACAACAGTTATCGAAGTTGGAGTTGATATTCCCAATGCCTCCGTAATGATTATTGAAAATGCCGAACGATTCGGATTGTCCCAGCTTCATCAGTTAAGGGGAAGGGTAGGCCGTGGGGCCAGCCAGAGTTACTGTATACTGATGAGTTCCTACAAACTGTCCAAAGAGTCAAGAAAGCGGATCGATACCATGGTGGAAACAAATGACGGATTTGTAATTGCTGAAACCGACCTTAAGCTTCGCGGACCCGGGGATATGGAGGGTACCCAGCAAAGCGGAATGCCGTTCGATCTGAAAATAGCCAACCTGGTCCATGACGGACAAATACTGCAATTGGCCCGCGATGCTGCAAACGAGGTACTGGACGAAGATCCTCAATTGATAAAGCCGGAAAACCAGGTACTGAAGATCCAGCTTCGCAGCCTTCTTAAGTCGCAGGTTGATTGGAGTGCGATTAGTTAGTGACAAGTGACGAGTGACAAGTGACGAGTGACGCTGACGCTGACGCGGCCCTGGGTTCGGACAAGGCTCTGCCTTGTCCGCAAATATAAAATACAAATAGATAGAGAGAATTTATTTGTTGAATGTTGCTACAATAATGAATGCCTTACGGGCATTAAGAAGCGGGAGATAACGCAAAGAACAACAGAATTCAGAACAACCTAAAGTCCCAGTACTTCCTTGCCCTGTTCAAAAACAATATCTACCGGAATATCTTTGTCTTCGATTCGTTTGAGGGCTGCTTTCAGGCCATCATCCATAATTCCATACTGCTGGAGCATGGCTTCGGCCTTGCTGTAATCACCGTCGCCCTGGATCGTGAGGATAATATTGGAAAGGGAAGTAATGGCATCTTTCATTTTTTCCATATCGACATGATATTTTCCGGTTGAATCAACAGCAAAAGCCCCCTTCTCCTTGAAGTAATTGAACCGTATAAGATTTGCCTTTCCATGAGCGCTGGAAGCCCCGAAACGGATTGATCTGAAAAGCCCGGCCAGGAATGTCGTATATTCATTGGTAAGGTCAATGTCAAGTTCACCCATTTCCTTCAGGCTGGCTTCAAGATACAGGCCCAGGATGTCGGCTTTTCCTTCTTCCAGCGTGGTATATTGTTCCTTCAGCGCTGATTGCACCGAACCCTTGCCATTCACCGTATTCATACAGCCTAACCCGTGGGCAACCTCATGAAACATGGTATTGGAGAAAAAAGCATCGAAAGTTACATGTTGAAGCTGATCAGCGGGAATCAGTTCGGTGGCAATCGGAACCAATATTTTATCGAATTTTGCCTGCATTGCATTCTTTAACTGAAGCCTGCGGCTACCTTTAGCCATATTAACCCGGTTATCATTTGGCAGGTTGATGGCAATTGTCTTGCTGCCTGCGTTGCAATCCCCCGCGTAGTAAATTACATCATAGGCACCCAGGTCTGAATTGCTGCCCGGCATTTCCGTTTTGTATTTTTTGTCAACAGGCAATCCCTTTTGCAATATAGGCAGAAGCGCACCATAATGATTTAACTTTTTACTCCATTCAATGTCTTTTACCAGGATATACGCTTCATGGGATGCCTTGTAGCCATATAGCTGATCCTCGTATGATTCGATCGGACCAACAACAAAGTCGATAAGGTTGTTTTTCATATCCATCCAGGCAAGGTCACTTTTGTAATAATCATCGGTGAGAAATGCTTTGGATCGCAGTTCAAGATATTTTTTCAGGCCCGGATCATCCGCATAACGTGAAGCCTCTGTCAGCAGGTCTGAAACCTGTTTAACCTGCGGCGCAAATGCAATATGATAGGGAACAACAACCAATTTTCCCTGGTCATCACGCCTGATCAATGAGTAAAGACCGATTTTATTTGCATCGGCCAGGTTGTTGAATTCCTCTTCCGTCATATCAACGGGGTAGAAATTGGCTCCCGCGGGTTTGGGCCCCACACCGGCAATAAAGGGTGCGTTATTATTGAGTCTTTCCCATGGACCATAATTGATCATTACCAATTTTCTTTCCGCATCAGAGGTCAGGGTATCCAATAAAGCCTTCTTATCACCATAGGCTTCCATCCAGAAAATATCATCCATAATTTTGGCTGCATCGATCAGCAGGGGTATCATTTTCTTTTCATTGTCAGACAATGCACTCAGATCGGTAGTCAGCTTAAAAGAAGCAAAATCGTTTAGTTTTATCATAGCAGAATCGGGAGTTGAAACGGTTGCAGTTTTTTGATTCTTGCAGGAAGCGCTAAATAGGGTCAATCCTACTACCATGGAAAGAACAGCAACAGTTTTCATAGTTGAATTTTTTTAAAAGAAATCGTATTTGGTTAGCTTAAGTGGGTAATTTTCACGGTAAATATAGGAAAAATTAGTATTTGAGGGAACTCAACCTTTGGATTACTAAAAAATGATACCCCGGGGTGGGCTCAAAATAACGAGATCCGGCCTTTAATAGACCGGATCTCATAAAATAACGAGGTCCGACATCAGATGAGTCGGACTTCAGAAACGATTACCTGTTTACAATCTTAATAACCTGTGTCGCAGAATTAGCCTGAATATGAGCAAAATAAACACCTTTTCGGGATAACTGAATAGCAAATTGCTGTACACCGGCAGGACGTTTTTCGTTGACAAGCGTTTGAACCAATGAACCTGTTACATCATATATTTTCACCGAAAGTTCCGAAGCGGTTGTCAGATCGACTTCTAATATGGCTGATTCACTGAAAGGGTTCGGATATACAGAGGCAATCTCTTCCTTTTCCAACGTGTTGCCTATTGCATTGGGAATTCCCTCATACCATGACGATGCAGTCAGCACAGGGGAGCCTTCCATCGGCAGGAAGTTTGGTGCATCGAGATTAAATGGATCCGTGAGCTGAAGATCATCGTTGGAAACCAGTCGTTGGTTCATTCTGGAAGCATCAAGGAGATAAGTACTGTCAAACTCTTCAGGGAAGAAGGTATTGCAGCCTGCAAGGAAAAAATTCATCACTTTCAGATCACCATTGGATGCATTATCCTGTGAAGCTGTACCGTCAATGAAAAGACCCGTTGGCCATCCTCCGGACAGGGTATTATAAATCTGAATGGCCGTATTTCTTCTCAGGTGCATGGCCCTTTTAAAATTTACATTGATGTTTGTTGTGGGGGTAACCAGCGGACCAAGGCTGCTGATGTTGCTGAACAAAGCAGAGGTCTGGGGCATATCTGTTGAACCGGTGGCATCATTGTCAGATTCAAAACCATTGGATCCCGATCCCGGATCTGCAACGACCGGATCTCTTAAATCAACGCAAAACTGTGCCATGCCATGATATCCGTAGTCGGTATCCCAATCGTCATCCCAGCCGCGAAAGGCGATCAGGTGCTTTACATTCACCGAACCACCGAACCATTCGTAAGAATCGTCACCGCTGTAGGAAACCTGGATATAATCGATGGTGGTCCCATTCCCAACACCACCAAAGGTCAAACCGTTGATTTCCTTGTCAGGTTGGAAAGCAATACCCGGAAATTCAATACGGACATATTTCATGATACCTGAATTGTCAGCATCGTCGGAACCGCCATAGGTTGAGGTGGGACCTCCTTCAATGATCGGATCCACTTTATTGACGGTTGCTTTTCCAAGAAGGATAACACCGCCCCAGTCGCCATATGAACGTGAACCGGCAGCCTGGTTTGATGTAAACACAATTGGTTGATCCAGTGTGCCCTCTGCCATGATCTTTGCACCTTTCTCAACGATGAGAGCGCCCTTGTTGGCCTTGCTTCCGCGGATCACCGTTCCGGGCTCAATCGTAAGGGTTGCTCCGTCCTTCAGGTAAACCCAGCCATTCAGGTAATATACCTTTTGTAAAACAGGAAGGAAATCCGGTACGGTGAGGTTAAACGGATCTTTCAATCCTAAGTCATTGTTCGAAGCCAATTTCATATTATGCCTGGAAGCGTCCATAAAGTATAAACTGTCAAAATCATCGGCAAAATAATCCTTGCAACCGGTCAGAATCGTATTTCTAACATTCAGATCACCATTGGTCGCATTGGCCTGGGCAGCCGTTCCATCAATGAACAGTCCGGTTGCGTAACCGGCGAGGATGGAATTGAAAATGCTGATGCTTGTATTCCGGCGAAGATGCATTCCTCTTTTAAAATTCACATTTATTGCCGTAGAAGGAGTTACAAGTGGTCCAAAACAACTGATATTTGAAAATACAGCCGAGGTAATGGGGGTATCTGTTGAACCGGTTGCATCATTGTCGGATTCAAAACCGTTTGATCCCGAACCGGGATCAGCAACGTCCGGATCGCGCAGGGTTACACAAAACTGTGCCATACCGTGAAACCCATAGTCGGTATCCCAATCATCATCCCAGCCGCGAAAGGCGATCAGGTGCTTTACATTCACCGAACCGCCAAACCATTCATAAGAATCATCACCACTGTAGGAAACCTGGATATAATCGATGGTGGTACCACTCCCCACACCACCAAAGGTCAAACCGTTGATTTCCTTGTCAGGTTGGAAGGCAATACCCGGAAATTCAATACGGACATATTCCATGATACCTGAATTGTCAGCATCGTCGGAACCGCCATAGGTTGAAGTGGGACCTCCTTCAATGATCGGATCCACTTTATTGACGGTTGCTTTTCCAAGAAGGATAACACCGCCCCAATCGCCATATGAACGGGAACCGACAGCCTGGTTTGATGTGAACACAATTGGTTTTTCGAGTGTGCCCTCTGCCATGATCTTTGCGCCCTTTTCAACAATAAGTGCGCCCTTGTTGGCTTTGCTTCCCCGGATCACAGTGCCGGCTTCAATGGTGAGCGTGGCTCCATCCTTAATATAAACCCAGCCGTTAATATAATAAACCTTGTCCGCAGTCAAAGTCAGATCGGCGGTAACATCTCCGGCGCTGATCGTATCCGTGACGTCGGGATAAGTCGTGTTCTGGGGATCCCAGTTTGCCCATCCTGCAGTCCAGTCAGTAGTTCCAAAAGCACCAACGTAATCCACCTTTTCAAAAAAGGCATTGCTTACTTTTGCGTGGTTAAAATCAGCAGTTCCAAAAATTGCCGAATTTCTTGAACTCCATGTTGTATTGGAAGTTATATCACCTGCCGGAACCGTATCCGTAACAGGAGGATAGACGGTAGTCAGTGGTGTCCAGTTGGCCCAGCCCTGGGTCCAGTCGGTGGTTCCAAATGCACCAATGTAATCCACATGCTCAAAAAAATTGTTGTCAATGGTCGGCTGCGCATAAACGGTCGTAATATTGAACGCCAATACCAGGCAAATGGCCGACAACAGATTGTAGATTTTCTTTTTCATAAAATTGTTGAATTGGTTTTTAATTAATAATTTCAAAATCGTAATCACACATTATCAGTATATATTTTAAACTAGAGGCTCATCGAGAATCCCAGTGTGAAAGCCCTGGAAGGCTTGTAAATCTGTGTTTTCTGAACACGGGTCTCCTTATGTTCCGGATCATTTGGCAGTAACTGTACAATTTCATTTTGCCGTAATTCATATGGTTGGTTGAAGATGTCCTTGATACCTCCCTTAAAAACAAAATGCTTACCGACCCTTTTGTTAATTGTAAAATCCAGCAGATTTCTTGGAGTCTGGTACATATGGGGGTTGGAAGGGTTGCCCACAAAGGCTATTCTTTCGCCGATCACATTATACATAGCACCAACCATCAAGCCATTTTTGGGATTATCATAATATATTCCGGTATTAACAATATAGGGTGCCTGACCCTGCATGGCCCTGGCATGATCCCGTTCGTTCGGATCATTTGTCTTTAGCTGGCTATGTATGATTGATCCATTAAAGATCAGCACCAGGTCCTTAAACATCCTGAGAAAATTGCCGTTGTTTTCAAAATTCCTCAACGATTTTCTCATATCGATCTCCAGACCGTAGCTTTCAGCTGACTCAGCATTACTGTAATTATAATTCAGCCCGGAACCACTCTCAATCAGATGGGCCTCAATAGGAGACTGGAAATGTTTATAAAATCCACCCAGGGTAATCATGTCGCCACTGGCCGGAAAATATTCATACCGCAGATCAATGTTGTTGATATAGCAGTTGATCAACTGGGTATTTCCATAGTAGGTTGCCTTTTCCTCAAAATTGTAATAAACAAATGGCGCTATCTCACGGAATTCAGGCCGGTTAATAGTGCGGCCATAGGCAAACCTCAAAAGTGATTTATCAGTCAGATCAAATGTCATATTTACAGAAGGAAATAAATCCAGCAAATTATGATCAACCTTCACTTTGTTACCGCTATCATCAAAACCTTCCAGTATCTGTATGTTTTTTTCTGCCCGAAGGCCGCCATACACCTTCAATTTTCCCAGGGGAATATTCAGACCGATGTATCCGGCGTACAGTGAATTACTTGCATCATAGGAATCTGACAGATTGGTGGATTCATCAACCTTAATGCCATTTGTATAATTGATGTTTTTGTCCTGGAACAGGCTGTCAATGGGTTCATACATCAGGTTCCAGTTAAACTGGCTCACATTGCTGATGGCAAATCCGATATTCCTGGCTGTAAATGAACGACTTTTAAGCTCAACAAGCACTCCTGCTTTCAATTCAGGTTTGAAGCTGCCAAATGTGAACAATTGCGAAGCATTGAGTCCTCCGACATATACATGCTCGTAATTGGTAAGTGTCAGCCTGCCCAATAACTTGGGGTCGGCATTGAAATTCAGCGAAGTGGTATAAGGGGCATCCGGACCGTCGTCTTCATTCTTGTTTTTCTCAATGCGGCGGATATCAGGCTGCAATTTATTGGTATAAGCATAGCCCAGGGTAATGTTAAGTTTTGTGGCGGACTGGTTAAAATTCAAATCACTGCTTAATTGTCCGGAATAAATACTTCTTGATTGAAAGCCCAATTCGGTGCCGGCTTTATAACTGCCTCCGTAGAAGTCTCTTCCTGACCGGAGCAACGATGTTTTATCGCTGATCTGATTAAAAAAATTGCGAAACTCTATTTTCTGGTTATTGCCAAAGACCACCAGCCAGTTAAACAGTCCGTTCAGCTTGGTCTTTGTGGAATAATTATTATCATTAAAATAATAGGCCGTATCAGGATGGTCGTGCACCACATCATAAGCCTGATAACCCGCGCGGAATATCTCACGATACTGGTTTCCCGTGGCGTAACCCAGGGAAGTTATGTTTCCTACTGATACTTTCCCAATCAGGAATTTATGTGAAACATTAAACAGAAAGGATTGATCCGGTGAGGCTTTTACCACATGAGGGTACCATTCTTTGCTAAAGGCCCTTCCCAGTTCAGTTATATTTTGTTTGTCCGCATCAGTAGGATTGTCAGCCAAGTTCCTGAATTCTGTTGCCGAAGGAAAACCTGCCGGGAGATTTCGTGTTCCGTCATCGAATCCAAGCCAGTCTGTTTTCCCCCCTGTGTAAGTGTAGAAGTCTTTGAAAGTGGTATATTGTCTGTATCCGGCATTGTAGGAGAATTCAATAGAATTGACATCCACCGTGTTTTTTGTCTGGATCTTCACCACGGCGCCGGAAAAATCTGCCGGTATTTCAGGGGCCGGAGTTTTATATAATATAATATTATCGATCAAAGAACTGGGAAGAACATCAAATGAAAAAGCCCTCTTATCGGCTTCCGAAGAGGGCGTGCTTATGCCGTTCATCCATACCACGTTATATCGCTCATCCAGTCCCCTCACGTTGATGAACTTTCCGTCAGTTACGATTACGCCCGGAACCCTGGCGATTACTTCAGAGGCATCCTTATCCTGAGATCTTGAAATTTGTTGCTTTGAAATTCCGCTTACCACCTGGTTACCGTTTCTCAGGGAACTGATAATCGCCATTTCGGTATCCGTGCGCTTGTTGGCAACAACCTTCACTTCATCCACCGAAACAGCTGAAGGCTGTAATTTTATATCCAGCGCAACCGATTCTCCCTTTTTTACATCGGTTCTCATGATCGCTTGTTCATACGATACATAGCTGATCACCAGGTTGTAAGATCCCTTTTCAAGCCCGTCTAGCGAAAAATCGCCGTTCACATCGGTGGTTGTACCCCGGGTAGTTCCCTGGATAAGAATATTGGCTCCGATCAGTTCTTCACCAGTATTGGCGTCTGTAATTTTACCTTTAACAGCGCCGGTTTGAGCGTAAACATCGGGATTTAACAGGAAAAGCGAACAAAAGGCAAAAAGTAAAAGCTTCGGGTTATTTATGAATATACGTAGTAGAATTCTTTTCATGATCAATCAGAATTTGGGTTTTCTTTTGATCACAAAGGTAAATTGGCCGTATTACGGCTATATTATATTCGGGCTAAGCTTTTGTTAAGTATATATTAAGACAGTATTAAAGTAGTGTTTCACCGGCAATGCCTTAACTGAAAATGCGGAATTTTATCAGACCGGCTTTCTGCAATGCATATGAAAAGGATACGCCCAGCACACCCATTCCATACCGGATGCTGCGGGAGATATTGATGGAGGAAGCCTCGTCGAAGTAGCGGGTAGGACAGGTTATCTCAGCTATTTCATAACCAGCATAAAAAATCTGCGCCAGCATCTGGTTATCAAACACAAAATCATCAGAATTCAAATTGTAGTTTACAGTTTCCAGCACATTGCGCGAAAAGGCCCTGTAGCCTGTATGATATTCGGATAATTTCTGATTCATCATTATATTTTGAAACAAAGTCAGAAACCGGTTGGCAACGTATTTATAAAAAGGCATTCCCCCCTTCAGGGCACCCTTGCCCAATATTCGGGAACCCAGCACCACCTCATAAACACCATTGGCGATAAGGTAACACATGGAATGGATGAGCTTAGGCGAATACTGATAATCGGGATGCAACATCACAACAATATCTGAATTTATCTCTTTTGCCTTGTCGTAGCATGTTTTCTGGTTTCCGCCATATCCCCGGTTTTCAGAATGGACGATCACATTTCTTATTCCAAGTTCTTTTGCCAGCTCCGGCGTTCTGTCCCTGCTTCTGTCATCAACCAGAATTACGTGATCGACAATATCAAAGGGAATTTCATTATAAGTTTTTTCCAGGGTTTTTTCTGCGTTGTAAGCAGGCAAAACTACAGTAATGGTCATATTTTTTATCACGGTTCAGAATTTGGAATTCGTTTGAAAAATGAAAAGCCGTTTTTTTCATAAAGCAATTGCAAATCCGGATAGATTTCCTGGTAATGCTCTCTTTTATATGTTTTGGCAGCAATATAAACTGGTTTATCGATTCTTCCCTTGGTCAGCCAATTTTCATCTTTGGAAAGGGGATTCTGATGGTTGCGGGATTTTCCGTAAAAAAACTGTGCATAGCTCTTGTATCCTAAAGTCAGCAAATAGGCATCTTCATCACTTACCGATTTGAAAAATTCAACGGCCGTATTTTGGGAATATTTTTCGACCCTTGGTACGATCATAAACATGGACAGAAAAATAAAAGCCGCCACGAGCCCTGAGAGGATAAACACAGCTTTTTGCCTTTCCCTAAACCATAACCGGGCATAAAGAACAACACCTGCAATGAGTATAACGGAAACAACAAATTCATATCCATGCCATCCGGCATTCGCATTTAGGCAGGCTACCGCAAAAGGATCATGTATCTTTTCAACCAGAACATTCTTAAAGGAATCTACAAAGGTCAAAATGGCAATGATTATGGCTAAAATTGTGCCAATGATCACGATAAGCGCCCTGATCAGTTTTTGAACTTTAAGCGAAGCTGATTGCGAATAATACAGCCACCAGGCACCCAAAAACGTCAGGGGAAAATAGCACAGGGAAGAATAATGGACTATTTTGGTTTTAACGACCGTAAACAGAATGAGGACTACCCAGAATAAAATCAGCATCCAGGTAAGAAATTCCTTACGGCGTCCGGCATCCTGTTTTGATCCGAACAACGCCGGTAAAGCAAACAGGGACGCGGGAAATGCACCAAACAACAAAACAATAAAATGATAAAACAAAAATCCCCGGTGTCCTGCACCATGGGTTTGGAATAGCCTGATCTGGTATTCAATGAAATCCGTAATAATGCTCAAATTTCCTTTCAGTATCTGGAGAATGAACCAGAAACCCCCGACAAACGAAAGAACTGCGAGATAAACAAGAAAATCAGCTAAACGGATCCTGACCTTGAATTTATGAATAACAAGATAAATCCCGGCTGTCAGAAGGAAAACAAGCAGGGCAACCGGACCTTTTGTAAGAATCGCCAGACCGATGAACAGGGCTGATGTGGCTATCCTGAGTGTCTTCTTGGAATCCGAGAGAACGAACAGATAACACTGGTATATGCCGAGGAAAATAAAAAGATTAAACCACGGGTCAATAATGCCTGATTTAAAATAAATAAAAGGCAGTATGGAGCCGCCATACAAAACAACCCAGCTGATAGCGAATTTTTTATCGGCAATTTTGTTGCCGATCCGAAAAAGGACCAAAAGCGTGATAATGCCGCATAGCGCATTCGGAAAACGGGCCGCAAATTCATTAATTCCGAATATTTTCATGGATATTACCTGCATCCAGATAAACAAGGGAGGTTTTTCCCAGAAAGGAATAAAATTTATTTTCACAGTCAGGTAATCATGGCTTGAAATCATTTCCCGGGCAGATTCTGCAAAATTTATTTCATCCCAGTCAAACAGGTGTACCTGGCCAAGGAACGGAACAAACAGAAGAGCAGAAACGATAAATATTCCTGCGTAATAATAGGTCAGGCTATGATCGTTGGATCTATTCATTCTTTGCGGAATTTATCAGCGACCAGCTATGCCATTTCCGATCCGTTGTGTAAAAGGCAGGATACAGGGCAATCGTTCCGATCACGCCGATTAACGATCCTGCTAAGATATCCATAAGGAAATGCTGCGAAAGATATACTCTTGAATAAGCCACAGTGCAGGCCAGGAGGAAACATATCAACTTGACAAATCGATTGTGGCTAAAAATGGCAAGACAGAGGAATAGGGCAAAAGCGCTGGCCGAGTGGCCGGAAGGAAAACTGTGTCCGTTCAGCAGACGTACTCCATCCACAAGATGAAGCTGCACCGTATCATGAAAATATTTTACAGGGCGCAGGTAATCGGCAAAGACAATCCTTTTCAATATTTGTACAACTAATCCCGTGGTTAAGTAAGCTGTTAAAAGGAATACCGACGATCGAAGGGTATAGAAAAGCAATAAAACAGCAAGGCAAATTGCAAAAAGTCCATCCCCAAGAAAAGTAACATGACTGAATACCCAATCGAAAAACCCGGAATTGTGGCTGTTCAGCCAGATATGGATGTCGGGTTTGGAAAAGACAGCAAGGACAAGGCCCCCGGCAAGGAATAGGACTGCATAGGGAATCATGAAGTAAAGGTTATTTTTCAGTACTTTATATACCATATGCCTGTTTTGGTGCGGCAAAAATAGTAAAAATAGTGACAAGTGACGAGGGACGAGAACGAGGAGGAATGAACAATGAATAATGAACAATGAATAATGAAGAATGAAGAATGAAGAATGAAGAATGCAGTGAAAAGATGAAAAACTAAAAGTGATGAAGAAAGTGACTTGTGACTGAGTGACTAGTCACGCTGACGCGGCTTTCTGCAAAACTGCAGAACCGCAGAACTGCAAGACTGCACAGACTGCAAGACTGCACGACTGCACGACTTTTTATCCGACTCAGACAGGTCCTTCGGACTCTGTCAGGTCTATCCCGGGACATGTTCTTCCTCGTCCCTCGTCCCTCGTCCCTTGTCCCTCGTCTCTCGTCCCTCGTCCCTCGTCCCTCGTCCCTTGTCCCTCGTCCCTACTTCACAATTCCCGAAAACCCCATAAATGCCAGGGACAGCAGACCTGCTGTAACTAGCGATAAAGGAAATCCTTTCATGCCATTGGGTGTATTGGCGAGAGCAAGTTGTTCGCGAATTCCGGCCATAAGGATCATGGCGAGGGTGAATCCCGTAGCGATACTTGCTGCGTAAACTACACTCATTACAAGGCTGAAATCTTTTTGAACCGCAAGTATGGCAATTCCCAGAACAGCACAATTCGTAGTTATAAGGGGAAGATAAATGCCCAATGCCTGGTAAAGTGCGGGCGCTGATTTCTTAAGGATAATTTCAACTACCTGTACAAGAAAGGCGATGATAAAAATAAACGTAATGGTCTGCATGAACTCAATATGCAAAGGCACCAATACGTAGTTCTGAATAAGATAAGTTACAAGATTGGCGAGGGACATAACAAATATTACAGCCATTCCCATCCCCATGGATGTCTCTGTCTTATTGGAAACACCAAGAAACGGGCATATTCCAAGAAACTGAACAAGGACAACATTGTTGACCAGCACTGCTGAAATAATCAATAAAATATACTGCATGGCCTGAAAATTAGATGTTTAATTTATATTTGACCCGGTTCATGATGGCAATTAAAAAGCCATAGGTAACAAATGCGCCCGGAGGAAGGACAAACAGGAGAATGGTGGTGACATTCTGACCCAGAAGGGGAATGCTGAAAATAGAGCCATTGCCCAGAATTTCGCGGATTGAGCCAATCAGGGTGATGGCAAGTGTAAAACCAATTCCCATACCAAGACCGTCGAGGATTGAAGGGATTATATCATTCTTCTGGGCAAAGGCTTCTGCCCTTCCGAGGATGATACAATTTACCACGATTAGCGGTATGAATATCCCAAGGGCCTCATAAAGATCAGGAGTATAGGCTTTCATCACAAGATCAACGATTGTAACAAAAGTGGCAATAATGACAATGAATGCGGCAATCCGCACCTTATCGGGAATATAGTTCTTTAAAAGGGCGATCAGAAGGTTGGAGCACACGAGCACGAAGGTTGTAGCCGCCCCCATGCCTAGTCCATTAACAGCGGCCGTGGTAACAGCAAGAGTTGGGCAGGTACCCAGGACAAGTACAAAAGTCGGATTTTCCCTGAGCAGGCCGTTTGTGAAAAATTTGAGATTTCCCATTGAATAAGGATATTATTTTTTTACCAAACCGGTATCAGTTTTCGCTGTTAAATTATCATAAGCACGTTGCAGTGCATCGCAATAAGCCCTGGAACTAATGGTGGCAGCCGTGATGGCATCCACCTGTCCGCCGTCTTTCTTCACCTTTAGCTTGAAAGCGCCCGGATTTTTACCCAGAAACTGGTTACTGAATAAGGGATCCGTCATTTTTGTGCCCAGGCCGGGTGTTTCTTTATGCTGCAGAACGATCAGATTGTAAATGGAGCCATCCGGCAGGAAACCCGCCATAATTTCCACATGACCTCCAAAACCTTTATCCGTAAAAGTCTTTACAGCATATCCAACCGGTTTGTTTTTGTTGGTGAGGCTATAGATCACGACTCCGTTTTTTTCAGTTTTTGCTGAAGCGGGATCATTGTCAAATTCAGGCATTACCTGTTTGATTGCGCTAATTTCCTTCTGTTTAGATGCAGTTTCAATAGGGCCCTTTGTCTTTTCATAAACAAAGGCAAGGGTTGCAGACATTACCATGGATATAACAACCAGGGAAAGCACCATATTAAGCAGCGTGGATTCGAGCTTTTTAGACATGTTTAACCTCCTTTCCAAATCGTGCCGGCTTTAAATATTTATTGATGATAGGGACAAAGGCATTCATGATAAGGATGGCAAAGGAAACTCCTTCGGGATAGGCCCCGAATACCCTGATTACAACGGTTATAACACCAATGCCGACGGCAAAAAGGATCATGCCGGGTTTTGTCATGGGTGAGGTTACCAGGTCGGTCGCCATGTAAATTGCGCCCAGCAGGATTCCTCCGGTCAAAATGTGAAACAGCGGCGATGCATTTTTAGAAGGATCGATCATCCACAATATGCCGGTAAAAATATAAACAGTTCCAACCATAAACACAGGGATATGCCATGTAATGATCTTTTTATACAGGAGCCATGCAAAACCCAGCAAAAGTGCCACAGCGGAGACTTCACCGAGGGACCCTCCCATTTGACCGAAAAAAAGTTGAATAGGGTCGGGCAACTGATTCATCATTTCAGGAACAGCTTTGCCGTTTCTTACTGCCTCCTTCAGCATACCCAGGGGCGTTGCACCTGTCAGTGCATCTGTATAATGCAAACGGGATGCGAGGGGTAGAGGCCAGCTTGTCATTTGCACGGGGAATGAGATAAGCAGAAATACCCTGCCAACAAGGGCCGGATTAAACGGGTTATTACCAAGACCGCCATAAGTCATCTTGCCAACGCCGATTGCGAATAGCGCACCCAGTACAATCATCCATAGGGGCAAATTAGAGGGCAGATTGAAGGCGAGTAACATTCCTGTTACAATGGCGGAACCATCAGTGATCCGGACTTCGGTTTTAAGAATATATTTTTGAATAAAGGATTCAAAGAGCACGCAGGATGCTATTGAAACCAGGATTACCACGAGGGCCCCGGCCCCAAAAAGATAAACTGAAACCAAAAATGCCGGTACCAGCGACAAAATCACTCCATACATCAGTTGTTTAACCGATTGGGTGGTGCTGATATGCGGAGAAGGTGAAACGGTTAATAAGTTATCCATTATTATTTTCTTGATCTGATGATTTTTCCAACCTGTAATTTGCCGAGTCTGATGAAATCGAGGATAGGGCGGTTTGCCGGACATATATAACTGCATGAGCCACATTCCATGCAATCCATTACGTGTTCCACCTCCAGCCTGTCGTAATTCTTCTGTTCGCTTAATGGTGCCAGGAGGTAAGGAGCCAGCCCCATGGGACAGGCCGAAACACATTTGGCGCAACGCACACAGGGTTCAATGCATTTTCTCCTCGATTCTTCCGATGGAAGGATCAATATGCCGGATGAGCCCTTAACAACAGGTACGTCAATGTTGATAAGTGTTTTTCCCATCATGGGACCCCCGGAAATTATTTTCCCTGTATGCTGCGGCAAACCGCCGGCACACTGAATGAGCAGGGATACAGGAGTGCCAATTCTTACCCTGTAATTGGCCGGTTGCCGTAATGATTTACCGGTGACGGTAACAATCCGTTCAAAAAGGGGTTTGTTTTTTTGTACAGCTTCGTATATGGCAAATACGGTCCCTACATTGAATGCAACGACGCCAACGTCAACGGGCAGGCCTCCTGAAGGTACCTCCCTGTTCAGAATAGCCTTGATCAGTTGTTTCTCTGCTCCCTGCGGATATTTAATTTTCAACGCATGAATTTCAATGCCCTTATGAGACATAGCCAGTTTTTGCATTAGCCGGATGGCGTCGGGTTTGTTGTTCTCGATTCCGATATAAGCTACCTTGATATTCATTGCTCTTTTGAGCAACTCAACGCCGACCATTATTTCAGAGCCCTTTTCAATCATCAGCCGGTGATCGGCGGTAAGATAAGGCTCGCATTCAACACCGTTAATTACAAGGCAGTCCGCCTTTTTACCGCGTGGCACTGTCATTTTTACCTGGGTTGGAAATGTAGCCCCTCCCAGACCAACGATGCCTGCTTCGGCTATTTTGGCCAAAATCTCCTCACCGGTCAGTTTTATTTCTTTATCGATCGTTTCATCCCTAATGATCGAATCAAGCCACTCATCACCGGAAACCTCAATAAAAACGGCCGGTTTACGGTATCCGCTTACATCCGTCACATCATCTACTTTCAACACCTTTCCAGAAACGGAGGCATGGACATTCGCTGAAACAAATCCGTCTCCCTGCGCTATCAACTGCCCGGTCTTTACCGTATCTCCCTTGCTGACCGTTATTTTTGCCGGCGCTCCCAAATGCTGCGAAACCGGAATTATGGCAATGGCAGGCAATGGCAGGGATTGAATGGAGGTATGGGCTGAAAGCTTTTCTTCCGGAGGATGTATTCCTCCCAGGGTAAATGTTTTTAGCACGTTATTCCTCTCCTTAATTAAGTTGTGTACTCATTGTCGATGATTCATCCGTTACTTTCTTCGCAGGAAAACCAAATTCGATAATCGAATTTGTCGGACATTCTGCAACACATTTTCTGCAAAGCCTGCATTTTTCCGAATCAATATAAGCCAGGTAATTTTCAATTGCAATGGCTTCATGCGGACAGACTTTCAGGCATTTGGTGCAGCCTATGCAGGCAGCCTTGCAGTTTTTACCTGCCACAGCTCCCCGATCCTTATTCATGCATGCCACATATATTTTCTTATCTCCTTTCCATCTCTTTCGTAATTCAAGCAGATTTTTAGGACATGACTTAAGGCATTGCCCACAAGCGGTACATTTCTTGTCATCCACTACCGGTAATCCGGTCTGCGGATCCATGTACAACGCGTCAAAACTGCAGGCAGCCACGCAATCGCCGCATCCTAAACAGCCATAGCTGCAACCAGTTTCTCCACCGTATAAATTGGAAATAACTGCACAGGATGAAAAGCCATCATAACGGCTTGTTTGTGGCCTGAATTCGCAGGTTCCGTTGCACCTGAGCACTGCCACACGCGCTTCCAGGGCCGCAGCCTCCCTGCCGAGTACCTTTGCAATCTTTGCCATCACTTCATTACCTCCTACGGGACAAAATAAACCGTCAAGAGAAGCCGCTTTAACCATTGTCTCGGCCAGGTTCCGGCAACCGGCATAGCCACATCCGCCGCAATTGGCAGCCGGTAATTCTGCTTCCACAAGATCAATGCGCGGATCTTCAAATACTTTGAATTTCTGTGCCACAAAATACAGTGCCACGGCCGATACTGCACCCAACAGGCTTAAGGAAATAATGGTATATACTATGCTCATGCTGTTTTATGAATTGAAAAAGTAAAGGTTTTTCTTAATCTATCCCTGAATACAAATAAAATAATAAAATAAGGTACCAGGATCATAATCGAGACAAATCCGGCAATCCAGTCGGGGAGTCCAAAAGCGGATAGCATCAGCAAGGTTGTAATAAGCAATATAAAGGGAATGAAATAACCCATCAATATGGCTTTATTGCCCATGCTTCTCGACATTGTAACCTGTACATACTCTCCCACAGAAAATATTTGTGAGGATGTATTTATCTCAATGGTTTGTTCCGCAGTTTGTGACAGGTTGCACAAGCCTTGTGCCGTGCAGTGTCCACATGCCGATCCGCGATCAATCCTTACGGTTATCCGGTTATCATCAATAGATTCTATAAAACCCTTCTGTTCAAAGCAGACAGAAGTATTCATTTTTGTCATCCCTGTCTTTCAGTAAGCCTAAAAATAGTCATGATCCTAAAATTTAATATTATGAAAATGTCATTTTCTTCCAATTTAGGATCATTTTAAATAAGCGTGATTATATCTTCCGGGTTGTGAATAACATTTTTGAACTTTTATCAGTTTATTCTGGGTACTTCTTTATTTTAGCATCGTTTTGTGAGAATAAAAATATGGCCAAAAAGAACAACCCAGAAGAAAAAATCAATGGCAAAGCCAAATCCGGTTCATTTATGAAGGATGAACGGTTTAAGGTTACCCTTGGGATATTAATCTCTGCATTCGGTATTTTACTTTTTATATCTTTTGTTTCGTACCTTTTTACGTGGAAGACGGATCAGAGTTTTGCCTGGTCTCGTGTTTTTTCGGAGCCCGGGTATCGTGTTGACAACTGGTCGGGGAAAATAGGGGCTTATTTTTCAAACCTGTTTATCAACCGGTGGTTTGGAATTGCTTCTTTTGCCGTTCCCTTTATGCTTTTCCTGATTGGCCTTAGCCTGATGCGCATTAAAATTCAAAGGCTTTCGCGGACCATCCGGATAACATTTATCGGTTTTTTGCTTTTATCAATATGGCTCGGTTTTATTCTGCGTGACCTGAACGGTATGCTTGGAAGCGGTCTGGGGGGTAAACATGGCCTGTATGTCAGTGACTGGATGAAATCTTTTGCGGGTCTTCTGGGCGCTCTCCTCATCCTGCTGGCTGTTACAATGATTTATATGGTTTTCTCGTATAAAAATACACTGAACTGGCTGGAAAAGATATTTTCATTCAGAATCAAAAGCCCCTCAAAAACGGCTGCCATCAAAAATACAGTCCCGCCAGCCGGAGGCAAAGAAATGGTTGTTCCTGTTGACGGCTATAATGACCTTGTTTTTGAAACTGAATTTAACCGGCATGAACGACAGGGAAAACCGGTAATTATTACCGGCACCGGAGCTGCAGAAGACGACGTTGAACTGGTGGTTGAAAAACCCGATGACAATATTGAACCGGTAGAAGTTTTATCGGAAAAATACGATTCGCTTGAAGACTATGATCCCACCCTGGATCTGCCTCATTACAAGATGCCCACCATTGAGTTGCTTGAAAAACATGATACGGAAAATTCAACGGTTACAAACGAGGAACTGGTTAGCAATAAGAATAAAATTGTTGAAACACTTGCGCATTATAAAATTCAAATCGATAAGATCAAAGCAACTATCGGACCTACTGTGACTCTTTATGAAATAGTGCCGGCTCCCGGTGTGCGGATTTCCAAAATCAAGAGCCTGGAAGATGATATAGCATTAAGCCTTGCCGCACTGGGTATTCGTATTATCGCCCCCATGCCTGGCAAAGGAACCATTGGGATTGAAGTGCCAAATCAGAATCCGGAAATTGTATCCATGCGATCCGTACTCAGTTCAAGAAAATTTCTTGACAATACCTTTGAGCTTCCGGTGGCCATGGGGAAGACCATTTCAAACGAGACATATGTTTTTGACCTTGCCAAAATGCCTCACCTTCTGTTGGCCGGCGCTACCGGGCAGGGCAAATCGGTAGGTCTGAATTGTATCATTTCATCTCTTTTATATAAGAAACATCCGTCACAGCTGAAGTTTGTGCTTATTGATCCTAAAAGGGTGGAACTCACAGCTTATGCATCCCTGGAGAAACATTACCTGGCTAAAATCCCTGATGCCGAAGAATCCATTATTACGGATACCAAAAAAGTTATTTATACGCTGAATTCCCTGACAATTGAAATGGATCAGCGGTACCAGCTTCTCGAAAAAGCAGCCGTAAGAAATATCAAGGAATATAACAATAAGTTCATCAAGCGACATCTGAACCCGGAAAAAGGACACCGTTTTCTACCCTATATTGTAGTAATAGTGGACGAGTTTGCGGATCTTATCATGACTGCCGGCAAGGAGGTGGAAACACCTCTGGCCCGTCTTGCCCAGTTATCCCGGGCAATAGGAATCCATCTTGTCATCGCTACCCAGCGACCCACAACCAATATTATTACAGGTGTTATTAAGGCAAACTTCCCCGCCCGCATTGCTTTCAGAGTAACCTCAATGATTGATTCAAGAACTATTCTGGATTCACCCGGGGCCAACCAGCTAGTAGGGCGTGGCGATATGCTTTTTGCACCGGGCAGTGATATGATCCGAATCCAGTGCGCCTTTATTGATGTTCCCGAAACCGATGCCATCACGAAATTTATTTCTTCACAACGGGGATTTTCAACCGCCTTGTATCTTCCCGAATTTGTTGAAGAGAATGGAAATGCAGATATTGGTGAAGTAGACCTTTCAAAAAAAGATAACCTGTTTAATGATGCCGCCCGGTTGGTGGTTATCCATCAGCAGGGTTCTACGTCCCTGGTGCAGCGCAAATTCTCAATCGGTTATAACAGGGCCGGCCGAATTATGGACCAGCTTGAGGCCGCCGGCATTGTAGGACCTCCCGATGGAAGCAAACCACGGCAGGTTTATTATTCTGATGAATACAGTCTGGAACAGTTTTTGAATACATTAAACAAGTAAATTAAAAGTATGAAATTAAATTGCCTGTTTATCCTCCTATTATTCTTTTCGATTTTGCCCCTTGCAGCCCAACAGGAACCTGTTACCCAGGATCCGGCGGCAAAGGTAATACTCGATCGTATTGCCGCAAAAGCAAAACAAATGAAATCAATCCAGGCGGATTTTTCCATCCTGGTTGAAGATAAAAAGGAAAATACGAAAAATACTTCCTCCGGCAATCTGCTGATGAAAAAGGAAAAATACAAAATATCAACGCCGGGCAGTGTGGTTTACTTTGATGGCAAAACCATGTGGACCTACTCAATCGACGATAAGGAAGTGATCATTACAGAACCCGGTGTCAATGAAGAGGATTTATTGAGTAATCCGGCGAATATATTCACCCTCTATAACCGGGATTTTAAATACAGGTATATTCGTGAAACCACCCGGAACGGGGTCAAATTGGATGAAATTGATCTGTACCCGAAAAACCTGGATCAACCTTATTCCCGGATTAAGCTCTTTGTCAACCCCTCTAATGATATGCCGGAGGTTATCACAACCTATGGCAAAGATGGCGTAAATTACACGATCACCCTCACTAATTTTCAACCTGACCGTGAGATCAGCGATAGTCTCTTTAGCTTCGATGCGGCCAGGAATAAAAAGGTTGAGGTGGTGGATATGAGGGGGACGAAGTAGGGACAAGGGACAAGGGACCAGGGACAAGGGACAAGGGACGAGGGACGAGGGACGAGGGACCAGGGACGAGGGACGAGGGATAAGTTTTGCGGAGCCGGAGTTCGGACAAGGCTCTGCCTTGTATGCAAATATAAATAACAGGTTAACATTCTTTTCAGTCACTCCCTGCCACCGCCAGCGGGAGATACCAACATCCGGCAACCAAAGTCCGGCCACTTGAAATCCTAATCCCAAATTATTAAAAAGTACATTTTACTTTTATCTTTATATCTATTATCTTTATGGTATTATCCTTTACCATAATTATAATCCAATGAAAAAGTTCATTGCCCTGGTTATTGCCGTTCTGATGTTTGGCGTTGCCGCCATCTCTCAGAATACCGCCGCTCCTGCACCCCCGGGATTCGACATTGTGCGTTCCGACGTATCTCACGGAAAAATCGATACTATTGTATACAATTCCAAAACGGTTGGAAATCCCCGAAAAGCGCTTGTTTATCTTCCCCCTGATTTTTCAAAGGACAAAAAATACCCTGTTCTTTATCTTCTGCATGGCATCGGGGGTGATGAGAAAGAATGGCTTATCCATGGACAGCCGCAGGTGATTTTCGATAACCTGTATGCCGAAAACAGAATCGAGCCTATGATCATGGTATTGCCCAATGGACGCGCAATGAAAGATGACCGCGCGACGGGAAATATTTTTGACAAAGAAAAGGTGGACGCATTTGCCACATTTGAGCAGGATCTTCTCAAAGACCTTGTTCCTTATATAGAAAAAAAATACCCGGTTATCAGGGATAGTGAACATCGCGCTATTGCCGGGTTATCGATGGGCGGCGGACAATCATTGAATTTTGGTTTGGGTAACCTGGACGTCTTTGCCTGGGTGGGCGGATTTTCATCGGCCCCCAATACCAAAAATCCGGAAGAGCTGATGCCCGACCCCGGGCAAGCTGGAAAAAAACTAAAACTGCTCTGGATTTCATGCGGGGATAAGGACAGGCTTATTTCTTTCAGCCAGCGAACCCATGAATACCTCAGGAAGGCAAATGTTCCTCACATTTACTATGTTGAGCCGGGCTATCATGATTTCAAGGTATGGAAGAACGATCTGTATATATTTTCCCAGTTGCTTTTTAAGACGGTGGATCCAACCTCATTCGGACAATACAGCAATATAGCCAGAAGAGCGGAGACAAATGTCCGTTCTTCTCAATACCCCCGGATTTTACCCGGTGGAAGAGCTGTTTTCCGCATAAAAGCCCCGGAAGCACAGAAAATCCAGCTTGACCTGGTTAGAAAGTATGATATGGCTAAGGATACCGGTGGAATATGGGAGGTAACCACCGATTCGCTAAGTGAAGGCTTTCATTATTATTCTTTAATCATTGACGGGGTTGCTGTGGCTGATCCTGCCAGCGAAACGTTTTACGGCATGGGACGCATGGCCAGCGGCATCGAGGTTCCGTTCATAGGTGACGGATATTATGAAACCAGGGATATACCTCATGGTGATATACGGATAAAGCGTTATTATTCAAATGTATTGAACAACTGGCGCGAGTTTTACATGTATACTCCCCCCGGTTACGATGAAAACAGCAGCGAGAGATATCCTGTTCTTTATTTACTGCACGGAGGTGGGGAAGACCAGCGGGGTTGGGCTACCCAGGGTAAAACTGACCTGATTATGGACAATCTTATCGCAGAAAAAAAGGCTGTCCCAATGATAGTAATAATGGTTGATGGAAACATACCTTTAAAGCCCTTCGGGGAAGAGGTGTTGAAAGTTTTTGAAAATGAACTTAAGCTGTGCGTGATACCTTTCGTTGAAAAAAACTATCGGATTAAAAGTGAATCAAAATATCGTGCACTTGCAGGTCTGTCCATGGGAGGTATACAAACACTCTATGCAGGCATAAATAATACGGATCTTTTCTCCTCCCTCGGCGTATTCAGCTCTGGATGGATACAACCCATGCAGAACAATTTGGCAAACGCCCAATACGAATTCATGAAAAAGAATGCGGACCTGATTAACGGCAACCTGAAAGAATTCTGGATTTCCATGGGAGGAAAGGAGGATATAGCCTATAAGAATTGTCAGGCAATGCTATCAGAATTTGACGAAATGAAGATCAGGTATACATACAGCGAATATCCCGGAGGTCATACCTGGCCGGTCTGGAGGAATAACCTGTATAATTTCGCACAACTGCTTTTTAAATAATCCCGCAACGATCAAAATGATCAGCAGATTAACCTAAACCAAATAAGTAGAACGATGAACAACATTTCCGGGTTATGAATGCCAATATAAAAATACTATTTGCAGTTTTTTTTGTTTTACCTGCTATTGCCTTTCCCCAGGTTAAAGGGCAATCCTGGACGGCAGATAACAGGAACGGCACCTATACCAATCCGATATTCTTCGATGAGTTTTCTGATCCCGACATGATCCGGGTTGGAAATGACTTCTATCTTACAGGCACAACAATGCATTGTATGCCCGGTTTGCCTGTGTTGCATTCAACTGACCTGGTAAACTGGAGTTTCCTTGGTTATGCCTTCGACACCCTGAACCTGGGAGATGAATTCGATCTCAAGAATGGCAAGGAAGCATACGGCCAAGGGATATGGGCTCCCTGTATCCGGTACCATAATGGTAAATTTTATATTTTCTCAAATGTCAACGGGCATGGAATACAGGTTTATATAGCTTCGGATCCCAAGGGTCCATGGACTCATACATCTTTGTCCTCCAAAATTTACGACCTGTCTGTTCTTTTCGACGATGACGGGAAAATATATGCAGTATATAATTATGATGAAGTTCGGCTGGCAGAACTGAAATCCGACATGAGCGGAGTGGTTGAAGGCACAGAACGGGTAATTATTCCCCATGGAAACAATATGGGTGAAGGACATCATATGTATAAGATAAATGGAAAATATTATATCATAAGTGCTAATTATTCGCCGGTGGGACGAATGCAATGTGCCCGTTCCGATAATCCTTACGGACCCTATGAAACGGTTGTAATCAGCGCCGGAGAAACCATGGGAACCCAACGCGGTTGGTGGACTGCCAATGTGGGCAAAACAGTTCCTGAACCGGGATATATATTCAAGCTAACACCCCCCGGAATCAATGAGTTTGGCGCTGTACCTCTGCACCAGGGCGGAATCGTTGATTTGCCTGACGGGGACTGGTGGGGTTTTTCCATGATGGATTTCAGGTCGGTAGGCCGCACTACCTTTCTTTCCCCGGTTACATGGCAGGACGGATGGCCTTATTTCGGGCTTCCCGGTAACCTTGGCCGGTCGCCGCGAACATGGATCAAACCAAATGTTCCCGGAGCATCAAAACCGGGGGCACCCTATGAACGCAGCGATGATTTTTCGGAAGAGTCACTTAAGCCGGCCTGGCAGTGGAACCATAATCCTGACAATTCAAAATGGGAACTCAACACGAGAAAGAGTTCACTGCGTTTGCATACATTGCCCGCCAATGATTTTTTATGGGCCAGAAATACGCTCACCCAGCGTGTAATTGGCCCTGTATCCTTTGCAACAACATTGCTTGATGCAAGCGCTCTTAAACCGGGAGATTACGCGGGACTTGCATTTTTGAATATACCCTATGCAAGTATTGGCATAATGCGAAAGGATGACGGATTCGTTCTTCGGTTTTACGACCAGTACAAAAACCAGACAATCGATGAAAAACTTACATCCGCGAGGATTAATCTGCGGGCAACCGGCAATTATGAAAGGGATATTGCGCAGTTTAGCTACAGCACCGATGGAATTACGTTCATAAATATCGGAGATTCAATTCGTCTGCCCTACCAGCTTAAAACATTTCAGGGTTCCCGCTACGCGCTTTTTGCTTATAATACAAGCGGCAAAAATGGAGGCTATGCCGATTTTGAAGACTTCAAACTGCTTGAGCCATTCGCCGACCGGTCCTGTAACATTCCTTTGAATAAAGTGATAACATTGACCAACATGGCAACAAATCTTCCGGTTTGGGCCAATCCCCATGGAATGATGCATTCGGCATACCCCGGGTCAGCCGGATTCAATGATACAGGGTGCCGGTTCAGGGTGCATGATCGGGGAAAGGGCAGGGTAGCGCTCGAGGCGCAGAATGGGACAGGCTTTCTTACTGTGGTGGGAATCGGATTATCCGGAGATGTGAGATTAATGAAGGAAGAGTCAGAAGCCAGCCTTTTTCAGTGGCAGGATATGTTGCATAACCAATGCATGTTGTTATCGCTTAAAACAAACAGGTACCTGGGATTGATCCCGGACACCGGTGAACCCTATTCTGCAGATCACCCCGGTACACTTCCAAACCGTAAGGACGGTACTGTAATGATTTGGAATACAGCTGAGTAAATATTAACCTATCAAACCATAATTGCATGACAAAGATATTATTCACAACATTTGGCATTTTCATGACGGTGTGCCTTTGGGGACAGCAATTTCCCTATCAGAATCCGGATCTGGATTCCGAAGAGCGGGCCAACGATCTTTTAAGTCGTTTGACCCTGTCAGAAAAGGCTTCTTTAATGCTTGATGTATCCGATGCCATTCCGCGGCTGGGTATAAAAACATTCAACTGGTGGAGCGAGGCCCTCCACGGACTCGCCAACAATGACAGTGTGACCGTGTTCCCGGAACCTGTTGGAATGGCCGCATCGTTTGATGATGACCTGTTGTTTCGGATATTTACTGCTGTATCAGATGAAACGCGTGCAAAATACAATGAATCCATTTTGCGGGGCAACGAAAACAGGCGCTTTCTGAGTCTTTCCGTTTGGACGCCAAATATCAATATATTCCGCGATCCACGTTGGGGGCGTGGACAGGAAACTTATGGAGAAGACCCTTATCTGATGTCGCGCATGGGAATTTCTGTTGTCAAAGGGCTGCAGGGACCTTCTGATTCAAGGTATAAAAAGCTGCTGGCCTGTGCAAAACATTATGCGGTTCATTCGGGACCGGAATGGAATCGGCATACCCTCAACCTGAACGACATTGATCCCCGTGATCTCTGGGAAACATACCTTCCTGCCTTTAAATCGCTGGTTCAGAAAGCCGATGTCCGTGAAGTTATGTGCGCTTACCAGCGTTTGGATGATGAGCCTTGCTGCGGTAACACGAGATTGCTTCAGCGAATTCTCCGGAATGAATGGGGTTATAAATACCTGGTTGTTTCTGATTGCGGGGCAATAGCTGATTTCTGGACGAGCCATAAAGTCTCGTCCGATGCTACACATGCTGCCGCAAAAGGAATTCTCGCCGGCACAGACATAGAGTGCGGATATGATTACGCTTTTAAAAGCATTCCGCAAGCGGTTGAAAATGGACTTTTAACTGAAAATGAGATAAATGAACATCTGATGCGGGTACTTGTCGGACGTTTCGACCTTGGTGAGATGGATGACGATTCCCTGGTGCCCTGGACGAAAATTCCGGCCTCTGTCATTAACAACGCGGAACATAAACAGCTTGCACTGGAAATGGCCCGCGAAGCTATGACCCTCCTGCAAAATAAAGATAATGTTCTTCCCTTGTCAAAATCAGGAAGAAAAATTGCTGTTATCGGACCCAATGCCAACGACGAGATGCTCATGTGGGGCAATTATAATGGTACACCCCTTAAAACGGTTACAATCCTTGAAGGAATTAAAGGCAAGATTTCTTCTGACAAGATCATTTATGACAAAGGATGTGATCTTATCGACACCTTGGTTATTGAAAACCCGTTTCGGGAATGCTTTATGGATGGCAAACCCGGGTTAAAAGCTACTTATTGGAACAACCGCGAGTTTAAAGGAGAAACCGCCGCATCGGAGCAAATCGTTAAACCCATCAAACTAACCACTTTCGCGAAAAATACATTCAGTAAGGGCGTTAATCCGGTTGGATTTTCCGCAAAATATGAAACGGTTTTTAAAGCTATACAGTCGGGTGAAATTGGTTTTAAACTGGAAGCCTGTGGAGGATTTGAACTTATCGTAAACGGGGATACTATTGCAAAAATTCGCATGTGGAGACCTCTTCCAAAGCATGTCATCTTTAAGGTGGAAAAGGGCAAAGAATATAAAATTGAAGCCCGTTTCAGGCAACTTGAAAACTGGACAGCCAGCCTTAGCCTTAATTTTGGTAAAGAATCCCCCGTTACATATGATGGGCTTATTGAAAAGCTGAAAAAAATTGATGTGGTCATCTTCGCAGGTGGAATATCCGCACAGCTCGAAGGGGAGGAAATGCCTGTTGCATTTGCCGGCTTCAAAGGCGGTGACCGTACGGATATCGAATTGCCTGCTGTTCAGCGAAATTGCCTGAAAGCACTTAAAGAGGCCGGTAAAAAAGTGATCTTTGTAAATTGTTCGGGTTCGGCAATCGGTCTTGTGCCTGAAACAGAAAGCTGTGAAGCCATCCTGCAGGCATGGTATCCTGGTGAATCGGGCGGACAGGCTGTTGCGGATGTGTTGTTTGGAGATTATAATCCTTCAGGCAAGCTGCCCGTAACTTTCTATAAGAATATACACCAATTGCCCGATTTTGAGGATTATTCAATGAAAGGCCGCACATACCGGTTCATGTCCGATCCCCTTTTTCAATTTGGTTTTGGTTTGAGTTACACGACATTTTCGTTCGGCGATGCTAAATTCAGCCAAACAGCAATCAAAGCTGGTGAAGCAATCGGGTTAACCCTTCAGGTATCAAATACCGGTAAACGCGATGGAACAGAAGTTGTGCAGGTATATATTCGAAAAACTCAGGACACGGATGGTCCGTTGAAAACTTTAAGAGGTTTCCAGCGTGTAAGTATTCCGGCAGGAAAATCAATGACGGTGGCCATTAGTCTGCCTTATGATTCATTTGAATTTTACGACCGTGCAAGCGGACAAATGACTGTAATCCCCGGCGAATATGAAGTTTGGATTGGCAATAGTTCTGACACCGGAGATCTCAAAAAGACTGACATAACCATTCAATAAGTTCAAAATCAATCTATATGAAAAAATTTATCCTTACTTTATGTGCTGCTTTGCCTCTTCTTATGATGGCGCAAACGGCAAAGATAAAAATTGATATAGGCCGGATCATCGGGGAAATTGATCCTAAAATATACGGCGTTTTCATGGAGCCCATTCATTTTAGCGGAGCCAGAATGGGTCTGCCGGATACAGTGAACTTCAATACACTTTATGGAAATTTATATGACCCGGAATCTCCCCTGGCTGATGAGAACGGCTTCCGGAAAGATTATATTGATGCCATGAAAGATCTTAAGGTAACTAATATGCGTTGGCCAGGTGGTAATTTTGTGATGGGATATAACTGGGAAGATGGGGTAGGGCCAAAAGACAAACGGCCTGCCCGGATAAATCTGGCATGGGGCAGTACAGACAATAACCATGTGGGAACTGACGAATGGTTTGCGTTAAATAAGGCTATGGGGAGTGAAAACATCGTATGTGTGAACCTTGGTCTCGGTACCATACAGGATGCCTGCCATTGGCTTGAATACTGCAACTATAGGAAAGATACTTATTATTCCGATCTGAGGATACGGAACGGGCATCCCCAGCCTTATAATGTAAGAATATGGGATCTTGGAAATGAAGTTGATGGCGCCCCATGGGAACTTGGCCATAAAAGCGCAGAAGACTATGTTAAAATCGGAAGAGAGGCTGCAAAAGCCATGAAGGCCGTAGATAACTCGATCCAATTGGTTGCGTCAGGTTCATCGTATTATGAGCCGACCGGTCAGTGGGTCGATTGGAACCGGAAGATATTGGCCGGCCTCGGAGATATGATCAGCTATATTTCAATCCACCGTTATTGGGAGAATTCACCGGATTATTACACCTTCATGGGACAAAGTGCTTTCGATTTTGATGAAAAGATCCGGGTGACGGCTGATATTATTGACGCCGTGAGGGTAATGAATGGTTTCACAAACCCTATCCATATTTCCGTTGATGAATGGGGGATATTTCCCAGGAATCTAATTTCATTTCTACCCATTGCACAGAGTTTTAACTCCTTTATCCGTCATGCTGATCTTGTTAAAATGACCAATTTCACTATGCTTACTTCCTTACTGGGCAGCGACAGGGATAAAGGAACTTACAAGACTCCTTTTTATTATGTTTTTAAAGCATTCTCAAATAACTGCCGTGGAAGTTCTGTGGATACTTATGTTGAATGTGATACCTTCAATACAGAAAAATACAAGGGTATTCCTTATTTGGATGTTACGACAGTTTATTCCAGGGAAACAGGCACTGTGATTATAAATGTCGTTAACCGGCATGAAAAAAAGGATATCACGGCTGATATCATGTCAATTTCCGGTGAATTCATGGGAAATGCAGAGGCATCTGTAATGATCAGCATCCTTCATGACACATACAGTTATGAAAGACAGGATCAGTACAAGCCTGAGATAAGCGAACTAAAAACAGAAAAAAACAAAATTACCGATACTTTCCCTGCTCATTCCTTTACACAAATAAAGGTGAGAGTGAAATGAGTTCTGCAGTTCTGCGGTTCTGCAGTTCTGCAGTTCCGCAGTTCTGCAAAAAAAGCCGCGTCAGCCCATTTTCAAATCTTCAAATTTTCAAATTGATCATTTCACCGGTACGTTTTTCAACGTCTCTGCCAGGTAATCCCAAAACTTGCCAACACTTTCAATGTGCACTTTTTCATCGGGAGAATGCGGGTGCCTGATGGTGGGACCAAATGAGATCATATCAAGTTTTGGAAATACTCCGCCAATGATGCCACATTCAAGTCCGGCATGAACAGCCTTGATTTCAGGAACCTTGTTATACATTTTTTTATAAACAGACTCCATCGTTTTCATAACCGGCGAATCCATATCAGGCTTCCATCCGGGATAAGAGCCGGTAAATTCAACTTTGGCACCGGCTACATCAAATAAGGCTTTGATCGTATCAGCCAGATTTTCTTTCGATGATTCTACCGAGCTTCTTAACAAACAATGAACAAATATCCTGTCAGCATCCTTACGAACGATGGCCAGGTTAGTGGATGTTTCAACGAGTCCGGGAATTCCATCGCTCATACGAATAGCACCATTCGGACAACTATAAACACAGGCAACCAGTTTCTTCTGCAAGTCGGAGGCCATAATATGCGAGGGCATTCCGGTCGGTTTACAGTCTATTGTAAGATCGGGTTCTGTAGCGGATAATTCTTTCCTGATTATTTCCGTAAATGATTTAGTCAGTTCCAGGAACCTTCTCTCATTTTTTTCAGGTATGACCACAACAGCATGTGCCTCACGGGGTATGGCATTCCTCATGTTTCCGCCTTCTGCCTCACACAGGCGCAAGCCGGTTGTTTCAGCGGCTTTATAGATCAGGCGGAAAAGTATAAGGTTTGAATTACCCCTGCCCATATTTATATCAAGTCCCGAATGTCCTCCCTTCAGACCTGAAACGGTGATCAGGTATGGAATATAACCGTCCGGCACAGATTCCTTTTTATATTCGAATGACAAGTTGGCATCAATACCCCCTGCGCAACCGACATATAATTCGCCTTCATCTTCCGAATCAAGGTTCAGCAGGATATCTCCTGTGAGTTGTCCGGGTTTCAGTGCAAATGCACCTGTCATGCCGGTTTCCTCATCGATGGTAAACAAGGCTTCAATCGGTCCATGCACCAGTTCTTTTGATTCCAGCACAGCCAGCATCGAGGCTACGCCGATACCGTTGTCGGCACCCAGCGTGGTACCATTGGCCTTTACCCATTCACCGTCTATATAGGCTTCAATAGGATCCTTTTCAAAATCGTGTTTTTTATCATTATTTTTCTGAGGAACCATATCCAGATGCGATTGCAGAATGACACCTTTCCGGTTTTCCATCCCTTTTACGGCAGGTTTGGTGATCACCACATTACCAACTGAATCAACAGTAGTTTTTAACCCGAGGTTTTCTCCGAATTTTCTGACAAACTCGATGATTTTAGCTTCATGTTTTGATGGCCTGGGAATCTGGGTCAGACTTTTAAAGTTCTTCCATACAGGGGCTGGAGCCAGTGATTCAATTTTCGTATTCATATGTGCTTAATTTAAAATAATGTAGATGACTAAATTACTGAATATTGCTTAACCGAGGCAGGATTTTTGTCATGTAATTAGGTTAGTTTTGCAGTTTTACAGTTCTGCAGTTCTGTTGTCGCTTCGTAATGGGACGCTGTCCCCCGCTGGCGGGGGTAGGGGGTGGACGTGACTCCCTTTCTACCGATAGACAATCCCTCCTGTATTTATTCTTCCTTGTCACTTGTCACTCGTCCCTCGTCCCCTTTTTAAATTGGCAACAAATTCCTATTTTTGCCGTTACAATAAGAAAAACAGAAAAGTATGAAATCAACGATATTATCCCTTGTATTCCTTCTCTTTTTAAGTGCTGTACAGTCTCAAACCCCTGTGAAATGGTATACGGTTGAGGAGGCATTTGCCCTTAACAAAAAGGAGCCCAGGAAGATCTTGATCGATGTATACACCGATTGGTGCAAGTGGTGCAAGGTGATGGACAGCGAAACATACAGCAATCCGGTCATTGCTGATTATGTTAATAAGAATTTTTATGCAGTAAAGTTCAATGCCGAACAAAAGGCTGATGTGGTTCTGAATGGGAAAACCTATAAATTTCTTGCTTCCGGGGGCCATGGCTATAATGAATTGGCTGCGGAGCTGCTAAACGGACAATTGGGTTATCCTTCAACTGTTTTTCTTGACGAACAGACAAAAATGATCCAGCCTGTTCAGGGTTATATAAAAGCCCGGCAATTTGACGGTATCATTCACTTCATCGGGGGCAACGATTATAAAACCAAAAAATGGGAAGAGTTTGAGACAGCGTATAATTCACCTGTACCTGAATAATCAGGCAATTTTCCGGTAACGCCAGGTGGCCATGCTTACCGAGGCCACTGCATATAAAGACATATTCAGGAAGTCTCCCCGGATATCGCTCCAACCCGAACCTTTCAGGAGGATCATCCGGATCACCCGCATGAAATAGGACAGCGGGTTAATGACGTTTACCTGCTGGGCCCAATGTGGCATGCTCTCAGCCGGCGTGAATATCCCGCTCATGAGGACGAACGTGATCATTAAGAAGAAATTCAGGAACATAGCCTGTTGTTGGGTTGTTGATACGGTTGACACCAGGAGGCCTATTCCAAGGATTGCTATGAGATACACTGAAGCAAAAGCATATAAAAGCAGCAGGCTTCCTTCAATCGGAATGTGAAACAGAATTCTTCCGAGAAATAATCCAAAGCCCAGTTCGAAAAGTGCAATAATCCAAAAAGGTATTAATTTGCCTACCATAAATTGGTATTTATGAATGGGGGTAACATTGATCTGTTCGATCGTGCCATTCTCCTTTTCGGCCACCAGGTTAAGCGAGGCCAGGATCATGCTGATCACGGTAAGCAAGATCACAAGGATACCGGGTACCATGTAATATTTAAATTTTAACTCGCTGTTATACCAAAAGCTGTAGGCAATATCAATTTTGGATGGGACCTGGTTGACCAGGACATTCACACCGGAAGATGCAAGCAATTCACGGTTAAAGCCATTGATTATCTGTGACGAATAGGCACTGATCAAACCTGCCGTCATGCCGTTGATAGCATCTACCTGTAATTGGAGGGAGGACGTCCCCGTGCGATAAAGGTTTTTTTCAAAATCGGGCGGGATTACCATGATCAGATCCGTCTTATTGCCCAACATCATTTTTTCCGATTGTTCGGTTGAAAAATCAGTGCCTGCCAGGGTGAAGAAGGGTGAATGAAGGAATTTATTGCTTAACTGGCGGGAAACAGGTGACTGATCTTTGTCAACCAGGATTATTTTAATGTGTTTCATATCCATTGTAGCGGCATTCACAAGAATTAGCAGCTGTACAAACGGTAAAACGAAGATCAGCGGCAGCATGGTTTTGTTTCGGAAGATCTGCCTGAATTCCTTTCGCAATATAATGCCAATCGTTCTCATAATATCGTTTTGTTATTGTAACCGTTCTTTAAACCTGGCAGCGCTGACCCCTATAAAAAAAACAAGCATCGACAGCATTACCAACGTTTCCTTCCATACCTGCAATAAGCCGGTTCCTTTCAACATCACGCTGCGGATAACCGTGATGAAGTATTTGGGAGGAAGCAGGGCGCACAGCCATTGGAGCACCTTTGGCATATTCTCGATAGGGAAAATAAAACCGGATAGCAGCATAGTTGGAAGCATAAGCCCGAATGCCGAGATAAACATGGCCTGTTGCTGGCTGCTGCTGACGGTGGATATCATAATTCCAAGGGAAAGGGCAAGGGAAATAAAAAGGATGGTCTCTCCAAATAACAAAATGATGTTTCCGCGGATCGGCAATTTAAAAACAAAATAACCAAGCACCAGGATGATGACGGCATTGATACAGGATAGCAGAATATACGGAAATACTTTACCGGCAATGATCTGAAGGGGTTTCAGGGGAGAAACGAGAATCGCCTCCATGGTTCCGGTTTCCTTTTCACGGGCAATGGATATAGAGGTCATCATGGCGGAGACCAGCATCAGGATCATGGCCATAGTGCCGGGCACAAACATAAAAGCGCTTTTCAGGTCAGCATTATACATCATTCTAATCCTGGGCTCTATGACCATTGGAGATTTAATTCCTTTGTTCAGGTCTCCCAGATAAGCCGCCACGATACCCTGGGTATATGTGACGATCATTTTTGCAGAATTGGGGTCCGATGCATCGGCAATAATTTGCATGTGGGCGGTTCCATCCCTTTTCAGCCGTTCTGCAAACTGATCTTCGAAAACAACAACTTCCCTGATCTTGCCGCGTTTAAAAATTTCATCGAGTTCTTTTGAGGAAGTAACGTACTGATCAATCCGGAAAAAGCCAGAGGCCAGCAAACGCGCGGAAATTTCACGGGTAACGTGATCTTTGGATTCATCGAGAATGGCAATTTTTACATCCTGTATTTCATTGCGGATTACATATCCAAAAATCAGGATTTGTGCCAGGGGCAATCCAAACAAAATTATGAGGGTTCGATAATCCCTGAAAATATGCAGAAACTCCTTTTTTACAAACCCCAGAAATTCTTTCATTCTTTAATTTATTAAATTTTGGCATTACCAACATTCAACCTAAACCCCTAAATCCCTAAGCCCCTGATTCACTTCCTCGCTATCTTCAGAAAAACATCCTCCATGGTAACCGCATCATATTTTTTCTTCAGGTTCTCAGGAGTATCCAATGCTTCGATCCGGCCTTCTGCCATTATGGACACTCGTTCGCAATATTCTGCTTCATCCATATAATGTGTTGTTACAAACACCGTAATCCCGCGGGCAGCAGCCTGGTAGATCTGTTCCCAGAACTGGCGCCGGGTTACCGGATCAACTCCCCCGGTAGGCTCATCGAGGAATACGATCCGCGGATTATGAAATATTGCCACTGAAAATGCCACTTTTTGCCGCCATCCCAGTGGAATGTCACGCACCACGGAATTGGCTATTGAAGACAATCCAAGTTCTCCGATCAGTTCTTCCGTCTTCTTTCGTATTTCGGCCACAGGCAATCCATAAATTCCGGCATAAAACTGGATATTCTCGCGGATGTTCAGATCTTCATACAATGAAAATTTCTGACTCATATATCCTATATTGCGCTTGATCTCCTCTCTCTGTGTATACACATCAAAACCAGCGATCTCCATTTTACCCGAAGTGGGAAAGGAAAGTCCGCAGAGAATTCGGATGGCCGTTGTTTTTCCGGCTCCGTTAGCTCCCAGAAAGCCAAATATTTCCCCCTCATATACCTCGAAGTTCAGGTGATCATTGGCAACAAAATCGCCAAATTTTTTAACAAGGTTCTCAACCTTGATGATTGGCTTCCGGTTATTCATGTTTTTTTTCCGTTTCTATTTTTTCGACCGCACTGATGAAACAGTCTTCAAAATCGGCCTTTATCCCCGTAATTTTAAAATCTGCAATTCCCTGTTCAGAGAGGTAATCCTTCAACCCGTCAATGCCTGGCTTCCCGTCAATAAGCGTTACATGGATATATTGACCGAACAGGTAAGCGCTTTTAACTTCGCGCATGGAACGGAGTATTTTTAAAAGTCCAAACCGGTTGGCCGATTTAATTTCAATCAGCTTTCCGGGGAATTCTTTCAGTATATCGCCGGGCTTTCCTGAAAGCATAATTAACCCGTCCTGCATCAGGGCAACAGTGCCGCACCGTACAGCCTCATCCATATAAGGGGTTGAAACAAGGATCGTCATGCCAGATGTTCCAAGTTGCTGAAGCGTATCCCAGAATTCCTTCCGGGAAACAGCATCCACACCCGTTGTGGGTTCATCCAGAACGAGAAGCCGGGGATTATGGATCATGGCACACGACAGCGCCAGCTTTTGTTTCATACCTCCCGATAAATTCCGTGCCAGCCTGTTTTTATAAGGTTCAAGGTGAGAATATACCGGTTCTATCAGTTTGTAATGCTGCCTGATCGTAGTTCCAAAAATGGTCGCATAAAAGTTCAGATTTTCCTGCACCGTCAGATCCGGGTATAACGAAAACCGGCCGGGCATATATCCCGTGAATAACCTTATTTGCCTGTAATCCTTATATGTATCATGTCCAAATACATTAACATGCCCTTCATCAGGCAGCAATAAGGTAGTGATCATACGGAAGAGGGTTGTCTTGCCTGCACCATCAGGTCCTATGAGGCCAAACAGACTGTTTTCGGGAATTATAAAGGAAGCCTTTTTTACGGCTGTAATTTCTCCGAATTTTTTTGTTGCATTATGGATTTCAATTGTTTCCATTAGCAAAGTCAGGGTTTACCTTATTTACAAGATAGTCGAGGAATATTTCCAGCAGTACTTTGTTTTCCGAAAGATTTGCCAAACCTGCAGATAAGGCAGCGGAATCCTGTATGTAGGGAGAGGAAACCAGTTCTTCACCCGCGTGGTTGATCATCAGGCTTATATTTTCCGGCTTTATCTCAAGATGAAACTGGAGTGCCAGCAATCTGTCGTATGCCAGAAAAGCCTGAATGGGAGTAATGGCTGATGAACCCAGCAAAATAGATCCTTCCGGTAAATCGAACGTATCTCCATGCCAATGAAACACGGTTGCCCCCGAAGGCAACCGGGGGAAAAGTTTCCCGGCTTCAACCGTGTTGAAATCCACCGGAAACCAGCCAATTTCAGTATGCTTGCCGCGATACACTTTGTTTCCAAGAGCCGAGGCGATAAGCTGAGCTCCCAGGCATATGCCCAAAACCGGTTTTTCCGATTCAAGGCAGCGTCTGATCAACTGCTTTTCAGCGGCAAGCCAGGGAAACTGTTTTTCATCATTCACTCCCATTGGCCCCCCCATGATAATCAGCAGATCAAAATCAAATACATCGGGGAGACGGGGATTTTCATACAGGTGAAATTCTGCCAGGGAATATTTCCGGCTGAGGATCCAGTCTTCAATCAATCCGAGTTTCTCAAATGAAACATGGAATAACGCAGCTATTTTCAAGGTACAATGGTTTTAATTATAACAAATTATTTTGCCGAAACAGGTTTCCCTTTTCTGAAAACCACCTCACCGGGCATTCCAATCTTCAGGCGCCCGTCATTCATGACAGTTACTTTAACGGCATACACCATATTAACACGCTCCTCACGGGTTTGAATGATTTTAGGGGTGAATTCAACCTGCGAGGATATCCAGCTTACAATTCCGGGTATTTTGTGAAGGTTTCCACCCGCACTGTCAATCATCACATCCGCAGAATCGCCCAAAACAATGGATGGCAATTGTTCTCCGCTGACATATACCTTTAGTTCCATTTTATCCGTATTGGCAATTTTATATATTGCCTTTCCCGGGGAAACCAGTTCATTGGCCTCCACATATTTTTCGAGAACAATGCCCCTGATGGGATTAATGATTTTGCATTTTTCCAGCAGGTTTTTTACATCATCGATCTGTGACATCAACACGGATCTTTCCCCTCCGATGATATTTTTTTGGGTTCGCAGTGCCTCCGTTTGAGTATCCAGAACTTTCAATTTTCCTGAAATATCATCATATTGCTGGGAGGTTGCGGCTTCTTGCTGTTTGAGCTTTTCTATGCGGTTTACCTCGCGGACAAGATTTATGCGTTGTTCATCCTGAACCCTGAGTTGTGCTTCCAGGTTCTGAAGCCGGGCATTGATCACTTTTTGCTGTGCTTTCATCTGGCTCATCTTAATGGAAGTGGCTGTGGTATCGATCTTGCCTACAATCTGGCCGGGCCCGAGTTTGCTGCCTTCGTTTACATCCAGGAATAAAAGCGTTCCTTGCGACTGCGCAGAAACAATCACTTCATCAGCCTCGAAGTTTCCATATGCATCGGCTTCTTTTTCCGGTTTGCCGCAAGCCGATACAAGCACCAGAAATATTCCTGAAAGGATTATAATACGGGAAGAAAGCTTTTTCATATCAATGAGTTATAGTTTAATGATTTCAACATTATTATATTTTACCTTTTAGGAGCAGATAGCTGTAAGCAGCCTGCAGTTTCATAATTTTATGATTTTCAAACTGGAGCCGTGCCAGCAGTTCGCTGTTTACTTCGGAAAAATATTCGGAAGATGTGATCGTGCCATTTGAAAATTTGGCGAAACTGGCTGATGCAATTTCCTTTCGGAGCTTCAGGATTTCTTCATCCTGAACCAGTAATTCGTTGTATTTTGCCTGATTTGTTTTTTCGGCTTCCAGTTGGATATCCAGCTGATCATCAAAGGTTTTTCTTTTCACATCAAGTACATCTTTCTGAATCTCCAGGATCTTTTTCTGCCGCTTGCTGTCGCCATAATTCAGGAAGTTCCATTTCATCCCCACGCCAACCATGTAATAACCATGAAAATCAGTGCTTACGAAATTATATCCCGGCCTTCCATAGCCAGCTTGTGAAAATGCAAATAATTTAGGCATGTCCGATGCAGCAACAAGTTCCTTGCTTGCTTCCAACTTTTCTTTTTGTTTATCGAAAACAAGGTACTCTGGCCTTTCCGTCTTTGAGTCAAATACAGGAGGTTCCAATGGTAGAACTATGCCCGTACTTACATCAATTGTTGAGTCAAGCAGAATGGAAAGTACCTTAATCAATTGTTGTCCGGTAAAATTTAGTTCCACCACCTTCTGACGGTATCTTAATTCTTCAGCTTCCACTGCCAACAGGTTTTCACGAAGCAATATGCCATTTTCAACACCGGCACGAACAACTTTTTTTCTCTCAAGCAGATCTTTTAGTGATACCTGCAACACGTCAGAACTTTTCCGTGTAAGCAGCAAAGAAAAATATACCTGGTTAACCTGTTGTTTTAAGCCAAGCAGTTCTGCTTCAACCTGGTGAACGTCAGCCTCAGTGGAAGCCTTTTCTATCGATTTTTGCGCTTTCGTTGAGCCCCCGTCATATATCTGCTGGCTGAAATCGGCCCATATCTTGTACTGATCGAGTGGGAGGGCAGGAATCGAAACAGGGAGATTATTCATGACCTCTGAGAAGTCAACAGTTTCTGAATTGTACTGAGCCTGCGCATTTGTTCCGATGGCCGGTAACCAGTTTGTACCCAAATTTTTAAGTTTATTCACCAACGATTCCCCGGCCAACGCAATTTCGTCATTTAAAGGACTTCTGTTTTTTGCGGTCTGCAGGCATAATCCGAGAGTCAGGGAATCAGGTGACTGTCCGGAAAGATTAAAATGCAAAAGGAGTATGCATAAAAAAGGAACTGCTTTATGTCTCATATTATGCTTTTATTGATTGTATAATTAAATTGGCCACGGTAATTTTTCTCTCCATCAGAAACCGGTGGTATGCATCTTTGTCGTTTGCAAACAGCATCCTTTGCATCAAAGGTCGGGCGGCAAACGGGAAAACACAAAGGGCAATGAGGTTTACGATAAGGTGCCGCGGATCCACAGGACGGATATGTCCTTTTTCAATTTCCATGGAAAATTGCCTGATGAAGAATTCCGGATTTATCCCTGTTTCTTTCATGATCGTAAAAATTCCGTCCGGATTCCTGTTGATTTCATGAAGGATAAAGGCAGGAATGAATTCATTTTTCAAAAGCATGTCCATATATTCACTCACAATCCTTTCTATCTTGATGAAGACTGTGGAATCTGAAGTGAGAATTTCCTGTATCTGGGGAACGAAGTTTTGAAAAGCATAGCTGAAAACAGCGGCAAATAGCTTTTCTTTATTTCTGAAGTAATAATGCAGCAAGGATTTATTTATGCCCGCTTCAGTGGCAATTTGCTGCATTGAAGTACCCTCGAACCCGTTCAGGATAAAAATCTTTTTGGCTGCTTCCAGAATTTTTGATTCTGTATCTGACGGAGAGAGTGAAGATAAATTGACCATTTGCTTTAATCAATTGGTTTAACCAACTGGTCAAAGATAGAGCTTCTGGATTAGGCCTGCAAATATTTTTACAAAAATCTTGAATTTAAGGCGAGAAATTTTTGAAACATAGAAAGGAGCACAAATTCTAAGGAGGATACTTAACATATTTTAACAATTTTTTAAAACTTTATGTATTAAAATAACGTAATTTTAGGACACAAAATAAAAGAACCTTTATGAAAGTCAAAAATGTAATTCCGGCGATTCTCATCTCTATGCTGTTGTTGGGCAGTTTTTCGAATTTAAAAGCCCAGGATGCGGCAAAACCTGCATCGGGTATTGAATGGACTTCTACCACGGTTGATTTTGGAAAAATTGAACAGGGAAAACCCGTTTCCGCCGAATTTGAATTTACCAATCCCACGATGGTTCCACTGCTTATAAGCTCTGTGAGACCTACCTGCGGATGTACAATTGCTGATTATCCAAAAGAGCCCATTCTTCCCGGAAAATCAGGTAAAATCGCTGTTACATATAATGCCGCGGCCGGCGGAGCATTTACAAAAGCGATAATAGTTACTTCTAATGCCACTGAGGGCAACACATCCCTGATAATTAAAGGCGAGGTTGTAGCTAAAAAACAGTAATATTTCTTCTCTGATATATCTTGCTCTGTTATAAAAGCGGTCCCGGTTTATCGGACCGCTTTTTTTTGTAGCCTTGTATCCTGCCTGTGCCGCCTGCCTCCTTTCGGGCACCTGTTTCTGTCATCTGGATAAATCTCAGGCAGATAAATTGATTGTGCCTTCAAATACAAAAGTGGCCGGTCCTTCAAGCCAAACATTGGTTATTTTGCTGTCATCACGGTAAAAAGTCACTTTGAGTTTACCTCCACGGGCGTCCACACGGGAGGAGAAGGCACTATGATTGATGCCTTTTCTGATGCCGGTACATATCACAGAGGCAACTATGCCTGTTCCGCATGCAAGCGTTTCATTTTCCACACCACGTTCATACGTTCTTACGGCGATGCGGTCAGAATATTCCTGAACAAAATCGACATTGGTACCCTCTGCTGCAAACCTCTCGCTGTAACGGATTTTCCGGCCTTCCTCAAAAACATCCAGTTTTTCAATTGACGGAAAAAATTTGACATAATGGGGAACTCCTGTATTCAGATAGTAAAAATCTTCACCGGTTTCCACATGCATCACGTCGATCATTTTAAGGCGCACATATTTATCGGAAATCAATTCCGCTTCATGCTCTCCGTCCGCTGCAATAAATCGTGCCTTCCTGTCAATAATGCCCAGTTTATGTGCAAATGCGGCCAGGCATCGGCCCCCATTTCCACACATAGTACTTTCATTCCCATCGGCATTAAAATAAATCATATTATAATCATACCCGTTTTGCGGCCTGAGCAACATCAGTCCGTCGGCACCGATTCCAAAACGGCGGTCACATATAAATTTAACAAGGTCATTCCGTGTTTCCGGAAATTGAATATTTCTGTCGTCGAAGACCACAAAATCATTGCCGGCTCCTTCATATTTATAGAAATCAAGTTCCATCCACTTTCCGTTAAATTATGTTAAACCAGCACAATACCCGGGTAAATGTCCTAATTTTACAGAAGAAAATTTGTCCGGGAATGATTTGAATTTTGAATATACAATAATTGATTAAAGATAAAGCTAAATTAAACAAAAATGAAAAAGAAACAGCTATTAGTGATAATGTTAGCCTCTGTAATAGGTGGTTTGGTAGCAGTATTCGCTTATTCGGCGATACTTGATAAAAAAGAAAAGAACATTGTAACTGCCATGAAGGAACCAATAAGCATGGTAAACCTTAAAGCCGGACTCGACAGTTCTACTGATTTTACAGCGGCAGCAGAAAAGACAATTGATTGTGTTGTAAACGTTAAAACACAATCAATCGTTTCCTACCGTAATCCAATTTATGATTTCTTTTATGGCGACCGGTACCAGGGTGATAAGCAACCGGTGACTGGAATCGGTTCGGGAGTTATTATTACTTCCGACGGGTATCTGGTTACCAATAATCATGTAATCGAGAATTCCGAAAAGGTGACAGTAACCTTAAATGATAAGCGGGAATATACTGCAAAAGTGGTGGGGATTGACCATTCCACTGACCTTGCACTGCTAAAGGTAGATGCAAAGGATCTTCCTTATATCTCCTTTGGAAATTCCGATGCCTTGAAAGTTGGAGAATGGGTGCTTGCGGTGGGCAACCCGTTCAATATCAGCTCTACTGTGACTGCCGGAATTGTCAGCGCTAAGGGCAGAAGCATGCAAATCATTGAAGACAATTACAGGATTGAATCCTTTATTCAGACAGATGCCTCCGTTAACCAGGGAAACAGCGGCGGAGCACTGGTCAACCTGAAAGGAGAAATGATTGGAATTAATACAGCCATTATATCGCCGTCAGGTGGCAATGTGGGAATTTCATTTGCAATACCTTCCAGCATAGTACAGAAAGTAGTTAGGGACCTCATTGAATACGGAGCCGTTCAGCGTGCTATCATGGGCGTTAGCATAGCGGATATTACCGCTGAATTAGCCAAAGAAAAGGATCTTCCTGAACTCGGCGGCGTTTATGTTTCCGACGTAAATGATAACGGTGCGGCTAAAGATGCAGGTATTGAAAAAGGCGATGTTATCGTTCAGATTAACGATGTTAAGGTTAACAGTCCCTCTGAATTGCAGGAAATTGTTGGAAGATATCGTCCCGGCGATAAGATTTCGGTTACCGTAAAAAGGAAAGGCAATTTGAAACAATATGAGGTCAAATTACGTAATCTACAAGGCGACACCAGCGTCGTTAAAGCAGGAACCTACGAAACCATACTTGGAGCAAAGTTTACGAATCTGGATGACCGGGAAAAAAGCAGTCTCGGAATTAAAAATGGTGTGAAGATCAGTGAAATTCAGGAGGGCAAACTGAAAACCGCTGGTGTAAGACCCGGGTTTGTGGTTACCCAGATTAATAATAAACCGGTAAATTCGGTTGATGAGCTGAGTAAGATAATAAACTCAATTAAGGGAGGAGTATATTTAGAAGGAGTATATCAAAATGGCGAAGTCGCTTATTATGCTTTTGGACTGTAATAGCAATATTTTGATTATCATTATATTAGGCTTGCAGTTTGCAAGCCTTTTTTTTTAATTTAAATTTTAGATGCATAATTAGTAGGAATATAAATTTAAAATAGCATAAATTCGGACAAATTTTTTCAGGAATATGAGACAATTAAAGATCACAAAATCAATAACCAATAGAGAGAGCGCTTCACTCGACAAGTATTTGCAGGAGATCGGCAAAGAAGAACTGATTACTGTTGAGGAGGAAGTTGAGTTAGCGCAGCGGATCAAGAAGGGTGATAAGTCAGCACTTGAAAAACTTACACGTGCTAATCTCAGGTTTGTGGTTTCGGTAGCAAAACAATACCAGAACCAGGGACTTAGCCTGCCGGATTTAATCAATGAAGGTAATCTTGGATTGATTAAAGCAGCAGAAAAATTCGATGAAACAAGGGGATTTAAATTTATATCCTATGCGGTATGGTGGATCAGGCAATCCATATTACAGGCTCTTGCCGAGCAGTCAAGGATAGTCAGGTTACCGCTGAACCAGGTTGGCTCATTGAATAAAATCAATAAGGCCTTTTCCAAATTCGAGCAGGAATTCGAACGCACACCCACTCCAGAAGAACTAGCAGAAGCACTTGACCTGCCAAAAGAAAAAATTTCGGATACATTGAAAGTTTCCGGCAGACATGTTTCAGTTGATGCTCCATTTGCTGAAGGAGAAGACAATAGTCTGCTCGATATACTCATCAACCACGATTCACCCAAAGCAGATAAGAAACTGATCAGTGAATCCCTGATGAAGGAAATTGACCGTGCTTTGGCCACCCTTACTGAAAGGGAGAGAGACATTATTAAGTTTTTCTTCGGAATTGGTGTCCAGGAAATGACGCTCGAGGAAATCGGAGAAAAATTTGATCTTACCCGCGAACGCGTCAGGCAAATTAAAGAAAAAGCAATCAGGCGGCTCAGGCACACTTCCCGCAGCAAATTGCTGAAGGGATATTTAGGATAAAATTCTTTAAACGGGTTCAGAAATGAACCCGTTTTTTTTTGCTCTTATGGCATCTTATCAAAGTCGTGCAGTCGTGCAGTTTTGCAGTTTTGCAGAAAGCCGCGTCAGCACATTAGCACATTTAGCACATTAGCACATTAGCATATTGATTTCCACTTTTAGTTTTTATCTTTTAGTTTTTCACTCATCATTGTTCATTGTTAGCTTTTCATCGTCAGTTGTATCCGTTTCCTTGCTACATCCACTTCCAGTACTTTAACCTGTACATGCTGATGTAATTTGACGATATCGGCCGGATTGGTTACAAACTTATCTGCCATCTGGGAAATATGGACCAACCCGTCCTGTTTTACGCCGATATCAACAAAGGCACCAAAATTGGTAATGTTGGTAACGATGCCCGGGAGCAGCATGCCCGGACGAATATCTTCCATGGAATGGACATCCGGAGAAAACTCGAAAACTTTGATACCTGAACGCGGATCCCTGCCCGGTTTCGTAAGTTCATTCATAATGTCAGTGAGGGTGGGAATGCCAATTTTTTCATCCATAAATTTCTTAATGTCCACGCTCTTTCTCAATTCGCCATCCTGCAAAAGATCAGTTACCGGCCTGTTAAAACTTCCCGCCATTTTTTCCACGATATAATAACTCTCAGGATGCACGGCGCTGTTATCAAGAGGATTGATCCCATCCCTGATTCGCAGGAATCCGGCGGACTGTTCAAAGGCCTTTGGTCCCATCCTTGCTACTTTTTTTAAATCTTCCCGTGATTTGAACAGTCCGTTTTCTTTCCTGTAATCAACGATATTCCTTGCAAGTTGCGGCCCGAGCCCCGATACATAGTTCAGCAAATGCATGCTGGCCGTATTTAAATCAACACCTACCGCGTTCACACAACTTTCAACTACCTGATCAAGCGAACCCTTCAGTTTACTCTGGTCCACATCATGCTGGTACTGACCAACACCGATTGATTTCGGATCAATTTTTACCAGTTCAGCCAGTGGATCCATCAGGCGGCGTCCGATGGACACTGCACCGCGAACGGTAACATCAAAATCGGGAAATTCCTCCCGTGCCACTTTGGATGCTGAATATACGGATGCTCCCGCTTCACTTACCACATATACTTTTATGTCGCGATCGAACTTTATACGGTGGACAAACTCTTCCGTCTCACGGCTGGCCGTTCCGTTTCCTATAGCTATGGCTTCAATTTTATAGGAATTGACAAGGGTATTAATCTTTTTAATTGCCATAGCAGTCTCCTGCTGTGGCTGGTGGGGGAATATAGTCTCATTATGCAAAAGGTTGCCCTGTGCATCAAGGCAAACCACCTTGCATCCGCTCCGAAATCCCGGGTCAATCGCGAGCACCCTTTTCTGACCGAGGGGAGGCGACATCAGAAGTTGTTTCAGATTTTCAGCGAAAACCTGAATAGCCTGCTCATCTGCTTTTTCCTTGGTTTGGGAACGGAATTCCGTTTCAATGGCCGGTCCAAGCAATCGCTTATATGAATCCTTAAGTGCTGTTGAAAGCTGTTTTGCACATTCACCTGTACTTTTTACAAATTGCTTTTCCAGTATTTCTGCAGCCTTTTCCGAATCAGGTTCTATTGATATTCTCAGGAACCCTTCTTCTTCTCCCCGCAGCATGGCCATAATCCGGTGCGACGGGCACCGGCTCAGTGGTTCGGAATATTCAAAATAATCCTTGTACTTTATTCCATCGGCATCCTTGCCCTTGATTATTCTGGAAGAAATGAGAGCACCTGTCGAATAGAGCCTTCTAATTGCATTTCGGGCACGCTGATCCTCATTTATCCATTCCGCCAGGATATCCCTTGCACCCTGAAGGGCATCCTCTGCTGTTTCAACCTGATCGTTCAGGTATTTTTCCGCTTCCTGAAACACGTCCCGGATTGCCTGGTTTCTTATACCAATTGCAAGCGGTTCAAGTCCCTTTTCCTTTGCGGCAGTCGCACGGGTTTTCTTTTTCGGCCTGAAGGGAAGATAAATGTCTTCCAGTTCTGTCATCGAATCTGCATTTTGAAGTTTCAACAGGAGTTCATCATTCATAAAGCCCTGTTCTGCGATAGACTTAATTATGGAGTCACGCCGGTTATCCAGTTCAAGGTACCGTGCGTGCTGATCCTGGATATCCGCAATCTGCATTTCATCCAGACTTCCGGTCATTTCTTTCCTGTACCGGCTGATAAAGGGTATTGTAGCTTTCTGCGCAAAAAGGGTAAGTGTATTTTCAACCTGCCATGGTTGTATGTTTAAATTACCTGCAATTAATTTTATGTAGTTCTTTTCCATTCTTAAATTTCAATTTGGGATATAAAAGTAGCCATTTGTTGTTACATTTGAAATGGAGAAAGGCGGTTCGGTTGGTCTGCAATTCTGCAGTTCCGGGTTCGGAAGGTCCGTGAAGGGGCCGGATATCAATAACCGCGGGTGAAACCCACGGAATAAGTAACATAATCACATCCCTATATGCACCTGCTAAATAAGGATCATTACTGCAAATTAATTGAACCCGTAAGAAATATCACAATTAACAACCTGTTTGCCAGGTGGATAATCGAAGGTCACCTGCCTGGTAAAGTATATGTTGATTTCATTGAAAGACCGGAAACTTTTTATGCGGTGCATCCTTATGGGATGTCCCTGTTATTTGGAAAGACCACCAATGCAGGTTTCAATGAAAATTTCCGGAAATATGCATTGAATAAGGGGCGTGAAAGAAACAGGTTTGAATGGATGCAGGCTTATCCATATGAATGGAATCCTGTATTGAATGAATTATTCAAAGAACATCTGATTAAATCCTCTGAAAATATTTTCTTCCGGGAACAAGGAATTGTCGAGCTCAACACGCGGATCAATTTTAAATTCAACCCCCGAATATATGCTGATAAAAGGCCGGCATTAAATGACCCTGAATGCAGGATTTTCAGAACAACCGGAAAATTTTTTGAAGAGATGCAGGGCAGTGTTGTTCCGGCTTATTTCTGGAAAGACAAGCATCATTTTATTGAAAAAGGAATAGGCTTTAGCCTGTGCTATGGAGATAAACTTGCTTCCACGGCCTATTCGGCATATATCCTGGATAGGAAACTGGAAATTGGTATAGAAACAATTATGGAATACAGGGGCAGGGGATTCGCGCTCTATGCCTGTGGTGCCCTGATCGATTATTGCCTGGAAATGGGATATGAACCTGTATGGGCGTGTAAACTTGAAAACACCCGATCATTCAGGCTTGCACAAAAACTCGGATTTGAGCCGGTCGCAGAAATACCCTACTACAGGCTGGGAATTTAGGTGACCGGTGACGATGATGCCACCTGCAACTGTCTTCTGCTACTGCCAGATCCCTTTGAGTTCATCCAGTACAGTCGCCTGTGCCACGTTCATTTTCTCACGGGCCGTGGCCAGGTCGAACCAGCTATACTTATCCACCTCAGGAAATTGCTGCATTTTGCCAGATTTAGGAGGCCATTCAACGGCAAAGGTATTGGATACGAAAAGGGTAATATCCGGATCGTGTTCAAGGCCAAAAATATGCACAATCTTGCCGCCCTTCTGTTTAACCGGAAGGAATTCAATAAAATCACCCGATAAAGACAAACCCGTTTCCTCCCGGAATTCCCTTATTGCGGCTGCAAGGGGTTCCTCATCATCGGTAAATTCACCTTTGGGAATTGACCAGGCTCCCTGGTCTTTCCTTGTCCAGAAAGGACCTCCGGGATGCACAAGAAATACCTCCGGAGAAATATCCTTTCGGCGGAACAACAGGATACCTGCACTGTGTTTTGCCATGCATTTTATAAATAATTTGCGGCATTTTTCTACAATAACGTATGCGCTCCGCGCAATGGGAAAATCAATTCCTGCAATCGTCAATCGTCTATCATCGTCAATTTCTACAATACCAAATGCGCTCCGCCCAATAGGGCAATCAAATCCCGCAATCGTATATCGTCAATCGCAAATCGTCAATCGTAAATTTCTTTTTCTATTTTTTATTCACCGAGCCTGCACTGGATGTATGAATCTCCTTTATTTTCGGTTCTCCGCGATAATCTATGTCACCTGCACTACTCGAATGGAAGCTGGCTTCCTCCGTTATATACACCCGGGCATTGCCGGCGCTTGAAACTGAAATATCGCCGGTTTTTGCGATCAGATCATAGGCATTCAAATCCCCGGCACTGCTCAAATCCGCTTTAAGTATATTCGTTTTTCCTTTCAGATGTGCGTCGCCTGCGCTTGAAATGGAAATTCCAATTTCATCGGCTTCTACCTCAAAACGCAGGTCTCCGGCACTGCTCATTTCAATATCCAGTTTTTGCGTTTTAAAGGGCGTTACGCCGGTAACATCGCCCGCACTTGAAATCTCAATACGATCAAGGGTTTTACAGGTGACATATACTTTTTTAGTCTTGGCGAAACGAATGTTTTTATCCGTGAAAATATGCAATTCATTGCCACTAACTTCAGTACGGATCCAATTTTGCAAATTCTCATCCGATTCTACTTCAAGCGAATAAACATCTCCCTGGGTAAGAAAAACATCGATGCCGCTTCCGACTTTAATACCTGTGAATGCTGATACATCCCTGGACTGTTTAACTACATGACCGTTTCCGGTTATGGAATCCTGGATATTTACCATACATCCGGAAAGAAGCACAGTAATTGCCACCAGGCTCGTAAAACTGTAAATTTTCATGGTTTTGGGTTTTACTGGTTTATTAAATGACGATGAACTGTCAATATTGCTGCATAAATTATCTTTCGCAGGGGTTTTATCCCATGCGGCTTAAAATATCAAGCAGGTCAATGCTTTTAAGGTTAACCTTCCGGTCATCTATATCGATCAACCTGTCATTTTTGAATTCGGTAAGCGTCCGGCTAATACTTTCTTTAGTGGACGAAATAAGATCCGCAAGTTCCTGGCGTGATAAGGGCAGGTTAAATTCATTGCTTTGATAAATTACTCTCGAAAAGAATAGCAGAATTTCGGCAATACGACCTGGAATCTGTTTTTGAGAAAGATTGATCATTTTGTCAATCAGAAAAATACCCTCAAAACTGAGCTGTTGAAGCATATGAAGCCCGTATTTTCCATTTTCGCCGATAATTTCCTTCAGGTCATGTATATTTACATAAAGGGTATCCGTGTCCTCAAGAGCAGTAGCTGAATTCTGATACCGGTTTCCATAAAATGCTGAAATAAGGCCCAGATAACTTTCGGGCCCGGCAATTTTTAAAATAATGGTTTTCGCCTGGTCTACTTCCTTGTAAAGCTTCACAAGACCGGAACAGACAAACATTATATGAGAAATGGGTTGTTCCTGTTTATAAATTTGTTCTCCTTTTTTATGCCTTACCAGAAAACTGTTCCTTTGAATCTTTTCAGTTTGGTCGATGGAAAGTTCATTATAGGCTGGCCATAAACACTCTGTTTGATCCATTACGGATATCTCTTAAAATTTTGAATGTTAAAGTTAACACAAAATGGCAGACCTGTTGAAATTTTACATATCATTTGCAAAGCAGTATCAATTTTAAGGCTTATTTTTACTTCGTGTTTTTAAATCCCTTTTCAGAAATTAATTTTAAAATGGAGAATAAGAAGAAAATACTGATTATAGATGATTCAAATACTGCCCTGGTGCTCATGGAATACGCATTAAAAGAGGCGGGTTATATTTCCCTTATTGCGTCGAGCGTGAAAGAAGCAATTAAACTGATTGAAAAACAGATTCCCGATCTTATTTTATTGGATCTGAGCATGCCTGAGATTTCAGGATATGATTTTCTGAAGAGTAAAAACGAACTTCACATTGATCATATACCTATTGTCATAGTTTCAGCCTATGATTCTGTCGAATCCATTGAATTAACGCGAAAACTGGGAGCTGTTGATTTTATTGCCAAACCTATACGGCTCGACTCTATGATGGAAAAGATCAAAGGTTATCTGCAGCAATAATATTCCTTTCTTCTTTTTGCTAAAACACATAACAAACTCCGATTTTGGCCAGCATGCCAAAACCATTGCCGCCTGAAATCTCACCTGTTACCGGATTCGGGGCGGTCGGTTTTTTTATCGATCCGAGGTAAACTCCGTACCCGGCTTCTGTCTTAAGACTAAAACCTGTTCCAAGCTTAAACCTTAGTCCTGCTCCGAGATGATGTTCCATGGATGTGTAAGTGACAAGATCTCCTGACTTTTCCTTATCCTGAAAAACTTCAGGAATTGTGTTCTTCCTGTAAATCAAATCATAATATGCGTAGGGCGTAATAAGGGGAATTTTATTGCGTGATATACGGATAAGAGTTCTTTCATGGTGAACTGAAATGCCCGTTATCTTTTTGTATTCTGAACAATAATAAATACCCAGGCTGATTTGTTTTTTTGCATCCGGAATCACAACAAAATAGGCCTCGGTTCCGCTATTGAATCCACTTCCCGTGATAAACTGTGTGAGCTCTATTCCGTATTTTGTTTTCCGGCTGTTTTCTGGTTTCTGTGCATTGAGGATATTTGAAAATACCGCGATAAATGCAAAAAAGAGTATCCTTTTCATGGCTCAGTCCTTTACCCTACTGATACGACTTTCATTGCCTGATGTTGTTTATAACTAATTGATATATAGGACAAAAATGAATGATTTATTACTTGCTTAATCGTGATATTAGAGAAGATCGTTATTGATTTAGATCAATGCAATTTTCGACTCCTATGGATATCTGCCTCATACATAACATTCATTTTTTTTTCTTAATATTACCAGGTGAGTTATTTTGCTGCCGGAAAGGAAACAACCCGGCTTTTGGGGGAAGGTAAGGTGTATTAGCAAACGTCAGCAGGATGAAAATTTTTGAAGCCAGGCAGATACGTGAAATTGATGAATATACGATCCGGCATGAACCTGTAACATCCGTTGATTTAATGGAACGGGCTGCGATCGGATGCGCAAACTGGGTGGTTTCATACACTAAACCGGGTGACACGATACGGATTTTTGCCGGTCCGGGAAACAATGGAGGAGACGGCTGGGCAATTGCCAGGATCCTGGCCGACAAAGGATATGCGCATATCATTCTTTATTTGCTGCAAATCAGCAGAATTATTTCTCCTGATTCTGTTATCAACCGCGGCCGGTTGGAAGAACAAAACAAGGTAGCCATTCATGAAATCAGCAATGAAAGTGATTTTCCAACGATTGATAAGAACGATATAATAATTGATTCTTTATTTGGCACAGGATTGAGCCGACCCCTTGAAGGACTTTCTGCTTTGCTTGTTGGGTATTTAAATTCCGCCGGATGCAGGATAATTGCCATTGACATTCCGAGCGGACTGAGCATTGATGACCCCGGGACCAATGCCGGAAAATCGGTTATCAAGGCTTCTCATACACTCACTTTCGAGTTTCCGAAGCGTCCATTTTTCTATGCTGAAAATTCCGAATTTACAGGTACATGGCATATCATTTCCATTAATCTTCACCCTGAAATCCTGTCGAAACTTGAAAGTCCATTTCATTACCTGGTGATCGAAGATTTGCGTAAAGTCTTTCGAAAAAGAAAAACCTTTTCACACAAAGGATTGTATGGACATGCTTTGCTTATTGCCGGTTCTTATGGCATGGCAGGGGCGGCTATTCTGGCCGCCAGGGCTGCTTTGAGATCAGGTGCCGGGTTGGTGACCACTCATGTTCCGGGTGCCGTGTATCCCATCATTCAGGGTGCTGTTCCGGAATCGATTTTTGAAATTGACAGCGATGAGCGATATTTTTCCGGTTTGGCGGGCGAAAAAGTGTTTTCAGCGGTTGGAATAGGACCCGGTATCGGTACCCGCAACATCAGCATTAAGGCCTTTGAATCCATTCTCAAAAATGGGGGCAGCCCCCTGGTAATTGATGCTGACGCATTGAATATTCTGTCAGAAAAACCCGGGTTGCTCCGTTTGTTGCCTGCGAAGACAATTCTGACTCCGCATCCCGGTGAATTTGACCGGCTTGCGGGCAAATCGCAATCAGGTATGATCCGGAATAAAAAGCAGATAGAATTCGCATGTGAATTTAATGCAATTGTTTTGTTGAAAGGAGCTTATACTTCGATTGCCATGCCTGATGGTACCTGCTATTATAACAGCACCGGTAATCCCGGAATGTCCACCGCCGGCAGCGGGGATGTGCTGACAGGTATTGTACTTTCTTTATTGGCCCAGGGATACACACAGGAAGAGGCGGCCCTGTTTGGGGCTTTTATTCATGGACTCGCGGGGGATATAGCCGCCTCGGTATCAGGCCAACAGGCTCTTATAGCCAGCGATATTACAGACAATTTGGGAAACGCATTTTTAAAATTCGAAAATCATGATACGTATGTATAAAATCAAGTTTGTTGTGCCGGTTTTTTTCACCCTGGTGCTGGCATGTTCTCCGACGGGTAAAATTTCAGTAACGAATGTCAATGATTCGGGGTACAGGCAGGCAGGTACATTTCTCTATTCTCTTCCCCAAACCGTTCTCGATATAACCGTAGAGGCAGAGGAAACGGAAATAATACCAGGACCTTACCGGCAATATGCTGCAAAATATCTTGGAATTCAGGATGTTCCATCAAAGGTTGAGCATTCATGGAAGTTGATAACCGTTAAGGTGGACATACACATGGAAACGGATCCCGATTTTATCTTTGCAGTTCAGGGATCATTCCAGCCGGATGCATTTCCGGGACTTGATAAATTGATCCAGGATAGTATGATACTTGACCTGAGCCGAAATCCTACTAAATACATAACTTATAACAACGTTCCGGAAAACACTCCCGAGCCCTATTTTACCGATCTGTCCATAAAAAGGAATTTCGTTGCGGAGAAAAACATCGAAGTCAGCCGTGTGATGCCGGATTCAAATTCTGTGTCAAGACCTGCGAATAAGAGGACCCTGCGGGAAAAAACTCTGGAACAAAAGGCAGAAGAAGCAGCCAATTTTCTGATCAAGTTAAAAAAACGCCGTTTTAAAATGGTATCGGGCCTGAATGATTCGACACCGCAGGGTGAAGGGGTGGAAAGTGCATTGAAGGAGCTGGCCAGGGTTGAGGAAGCTTATTTATCCTTGTTTATCGGTAAGAGGACAATTTTTCATACCAAACGAAATTTTCATTATACTCCTCCCATTGGAAAGAAAGCAGACAGAATTGTGCTTTTCAGATTTTCTGAAAGCGATGGCTTTCTGAATGCGAATGAAACCGGTGGGAAACCGGTATTATTCGACCTGGCGGGGACAAACAAGACAAAAGGGCTGGAACAATCGGCTTCCTTCGCCCATCTTGATGATAACATGATCTTATACAGAATACCGGAACTGGTAAACGCAAAACTTATATATGGAGAGGTCGTACTCTCTGAAAGCCTTGTCCCTGTATTTCAGTCAGGCGCGCTGGTAAGAATGGAACTGAGACCTGTCAAGTAAAGGCCTCTCAGCCTGAAAGCGAACTAAACCGGGGTATGTCTTCTTAAGGGGAAGATAAACGATGATGCAAATTTCCACTCTGCAAAAATCAACATATATTTATTTTCGTATATTTGGCCCCTATTTTAATTCCGTTTTCTTACGGAATAAAACTTAATATATCTCTAAGGTATGAGCAGTGAGTCACTTGTACTATTTTTTATCATAGGCATTGTACTGGTTGGAGGTGCGGTTGTTTTTTCCGGATTTATAGCCCCCTCATCTATAAATCCATCAAAATCGGAGCCCTATGAATGCGGAATCCCGGTTCAAAGTCCTGCCTGGATACAGTTTAATGTCGGTTATTATCTCTTTGCTATTATTTATCTCGTGTTTGATGTGGAAACTGTTTTTATTTTTCCATGGGGTGTGGTAATGCATACGGTGGGTCTCCGGGCCTTTGTTGAGATACTGATATTCTTTGTTATTCTTGGACTTGGACTGCTCTATGCCTGGCGTAAAAATGCACTGAGATGGGTTTAAAGATAAAATCAATGGAATATGAGGATTTCAAGGACAATGAAACCCTCGAACTGCTGCAAAAGTCGGGCGGCAATATATTATTAAGTACTATCGACAACATCATAAACTGGGGCCGTTCCAATTCAATATGGCCACTCACTTTCGCCACAAGCTGCTGTGGTATCGAAATGATGGCAGCAGGGGCGCCGCGACATGATTTTGCACGGTTTGGCGTGGAAGTGTACAGGGCCTCCCCCCGGCAGGCTGATGTTATCGTGGTGGCAGGAACCATAGTCCATAAGATGGCGCCGGTATTAAAACGACTTTATGAGCAGATGCCGGATCCAAAATATGTTATTGCCATGGGAGCCTGTGCTATCAGCGGAGGACCATTCTATTACAATTCCTATTCCGTGGTCAGGGGTGCTGATCAGATTATACCCGTGGATGTATATATTCCAGGGTGTCCGCCCAGGCCGGAAGCACTTCTCTACGGCATTATGCAGCTTCAGCGCAAAATAAAAAGTGAACATCCGATGGGTACAAAAACCGATGATACCGATTCGAAACAGAATGAGGAACCACCGGCAAAAAATACATAAAGCGCATGGATAATAACTTACTCAGACAGCGATTGGAAACGTTGATCCCGGATGCTGTATTTCCGGTTAATCCCCAGTATACTGAAATACTTGTAGCTGCCGGCATATTCCATGAATTTTGCAGGAACCTGCAGACATTGCCTGATCTTTTATTTGATTACCTGATCAGTCTTACGGCGATTGACTGGAAAGACCATTACATGATGGTATACCATATTACCTCCACAACATTCCGGCACACAATTGTGGTGAAAATGAAAATTGACGACAGGGAAAATCCGCAGGCAGAAACTGTATCGGATTTATGGAAGACTGCTGAATTCCATGAACGGGAAGTCTTCGATCTGTTCGGCATCCGTTTTTCACATCATCCCGATCTCAGAAGATTATTTCTGGAAGATGATTATGGTTTTCCGTTAAGGAAAGATTTTGCTGATGAATCCAGAATGATCGTTAAATAAGCATATGCAGGAAGAAATTGTAAAAAATATCATTTTGGGTGAGGATGAGGACTACATCATCAATATGGGTCCCCAGCATCCGTCCACTCACGGCGTATTGCGGTTTGAAGTCTCCCTGCAGGGAGAACGCATAAAAAAGGTAATTCCCCACTGTGGATACATTCACCGCGGAATTGAAAAGATGTGTGAACGTGATACCTATGCCCAGATTATACACCTTACTGACCGGATGGATTATCTTTCTGCCCACATCAATAACGAAGCAGTTTGCATGTGCGTTGAGAAGGCGCTTGAAGTAGAGATCCCGGAACGTGTTACGTATATTCGCACAATTCTTGACGAATTAAACCGGATTGCATCTCATCAGCTCTGGTGGTGTGCCATGGGAATGGATATGGGAGCTCTCACCACATTCTTTTATGGCCTTCGCGACAGGGAAAAGATATTGGATATTTTCGAGGAATCATTTGGATCAAGGCTCATCCACAGTTTTAATACCCCCGGCGGTTTCATGCATGATATACACCCCGGATTTCAGAAAAGAATTAAGGAGTTCATTGCCTATTTTCGCAAAAAATTACCCGAGTATGATCAACTGCTCACAAATAATGTAATCTTCAGGGAGCGGTCCCAAGGGATTGGTGTTCTTAGCAGGGAAGATGCCATTCAATATGGAGTGACCGGACCTTCGGGACGGGGATCCGGGTTTTCATGCGATGTTCGAAAAATAGAGCCCTATGGCGCTTATTCCCTTGTGGATTTTAAGGAGATCCTCCTTACTGAAGGGGATGTAATGGCCCGCTATAAGGTGAGGATTGCCGAAATGTATGAATCCATGCATATCCTTGAGCAACTGGTAGATAATATCCCTGCCGGAGATTATTCAGCTAAAATGAAAGCCGTACTCCGTCTTCCTGCAGGTGAATTCTTTCAGCGGGTTGAAACTGCAAGAGGTGAATTGGCTGTATTTATTGTCAGCGACGGCAATAAATCACCATACAGGATTAAATTCCGCTCTCCCAATTTTTCAAATTTATTTATAATCAGTAAGCTGGCTGAAGGATTCAAAATAGCGGATCTTGTAGCCATAAGCGGTTCACTTGACCTTGTAATTCCCGACATTGACAGATAAAAGACCCGGAGCCGCCAGGGTGGCCCCGTTTAAATTTCAGATATGACTTTAAATATTTATGACTTCACTGATCTGACCCGGAATATAGATGCAGGGTTAAGGGGTGCCATGTCGCCGGGATGGGCGGTCTTTACCGAATATCTCATTATTGGTATTTTATTTCTTTTGTTTTATGCAGTGGTAGGCTTATTCCTTGTATATGCCGAAAGAAGGGTATGTGCATTTATACAGAACAGGCTTGGTCCGAACAGGGTAGGGCCGCAGGGTATATTTCAGACTGTAGCCGATCTCATCAAACTGCTGATGAAGGAACTGGTACCTATTAAAAATGCAGATAAACTGCTTTTCAATATAGCCCCATTCATTGTCATCATTGCATCTTTTATGGCTATTGCCGCCATTCCTTTTGCAAAGGGATTGCATGCCATTGATTTTAACATAGGCATATTTTATGTAATTGCCGTTTCATCCCTGGGAGTGGTTGGTATCCTTCTTGCCGGTTGGTCGAGCAACAGCAAGTACTCCCTCATTGGCGCCATGCGAAGTGGAGCCCAGGTAATCAGCTATGAGCTTTCTGTGGGATTGTCGTTGCTGACGATTGTGATATTCTCCGGAACTTTGCAGCTATCCGGAATTGTGGCCAGCCAGGCGGATGGATGGTGGATATTCAAGGGACACATACCTGCTGTAATTGCCTTTGTTGTTTTCCTGATCGCAAGCACCGCTGAAACCAACCGTGGACCTTTCGACCTTGCTGAGGCAGAATCAGAGCTTACGGCGGGATTTCACACCGAATATTCCGGAATACGGTTTGCATTTTTCTTTCTTGCCGAATACATGAACATGTTCATTGTGGCTTCCATTGCGGCTACTGTCTTCCTTGGCGGCTGGATGCCTCTGCACTTCGGCAACGGAAATTCCTTTAATCATGTTATGGATTTTATACCCCCTTTTGTTTGGTATATTAGTAAAACAGCCCTGGTTATCTTCATTATGATGTGGTTCAAATGGACTTTTCCACGGTTGAGGATTGACCAGTTGCTCACACTCGAATGGAAATACCTCCTGCCAATTAACCTGGTCAATATTGTTGTTGTTGCATTCCTGGTCCTTATGGGCTGGTACTTTTAAACTATGAGATCTGTGATTAACTATATAAAGGAAATATTATCGGGCGTACGAACGCTCTGGACAGGCATGCGGGTCACCGGTGGATATTTTATCAGTCCGGGAGAAATTGTTACGCAAAAATATCCCGAAAACAGGGATGAGTTGAAAATGTATGAAGGCACCAAAGGCGAGGTAGTGATGCCTCATGATGAGAATAACCAGCATCGATGCACAGGTTGCGGAATCTGCCAGATGAATTGCCCGAACGGCTCCATAGAAATTATTACCCGCAAGGAAATGACACCCGAGGGAAAGGAAGTTCGGGTTATTGACAAGCATGTCTACCATTTGGGCATGTGTACTTTCTGCGGATTATGCGTGAAAACTTGTCCGTCCGATGCCCTGGCTTTCGGACCTGAATTCGAAAATGCCGTATTCGACAGGACAAAGCTTACCAGGATTTTGAATCAACCCGGATCCTCCATAAAAAAAGATATAAAATAATGGAAAACAATGCTTTCATGTTTTATTTGTTTTCAGCTACCATTCTGTTTTTTTCAGTTCTGGCAGTTACAAGCCGTCGCATTCTCAGGGCAGCCGTGTTTCTCTTATTTGCTCTGGTAGCCACTTCGGGTATATATTTCATGCTGAATTACCAGTTCCTGGCAGGAGTTCAGCTTTCTCTCTATGCCGGAGGCATTGTTGTGCTGATAATCTTTTCGATCCTGCTTACACATCACATAAGCCATAAATTTGAAAGGCCCCCTTTGACCAATGTATATCTTGGATTGATAGTGATAATTTTGGGAGGAGGATTGACTATATATACACTGTTGGAGTACCCTTTTGCAGGCAATGGCAGGCCGGCGACGGAAGTTACCATGCAGGTGATCGGCCTGCAACTTATGGAAACCGGTCACAATGGATATGCCCTGCCATTCGAAGTGATCAGCCTTTTGCTGCTGGCAGCTATGATAGGAGCAATTGTTATTGCTAAAAAAGGAAAGTAATATGAGTGAAAAACTAAAAGATAAAAACTAAAAGTGATGAAGAAAGTGACGAGTGACGAGTGACAAGTGACGCTGACGCAGCTGACTGCAAAAACTGCAAAACTGCAAAACTGCAAAACTGCAAAACCATTCTTCTCATTCATAATTCATAATTCATAATTTATAATTCATAATTCATAATTCATAATTCATAATTTGAATAAATGATACCAATAACACATTTCCTGATCGTAAGCACGCTGATGTTTTTTATTGGCATTTATGGCTTTCTTACACGAAGAAACCTGATTACAGTCCTTATGTCTGTTGAACTTATTTTGAATTCGGTAAACATAAATTTTGTGGTATTCAACCGGTATTTATATCCCGATCAATTGCAGGGGCAGTTTTTTGCTTTGTTTATTGTTGCCATCGCTGCTGCGGAAGCATCCGTTGCTATCGCTCTTATTATCAATATTTACAGGCGGTTCACTTCCATTGAAGTGGATAATGTAGATGAAATGAAATATTAAAGTATCCTCTAATACTGATTTACCAAGTAACTCATGAATTATTCCTATACAATTTGGATTGTGCTGGTGCCGCTGGTTGTTTTCATGGTAACCGGCTTATTTGGAAGCAGGTTTAAGCCACTTGTTTCGGGATTGTTGGGTACAACGGGACTTTTCGTTTCCTTTCTGCTTTCGGTTTTCACGGCCTGGAAATATTTTTTTTCGGTGGGTATCGTGCAGGGCGCATTTCCGACAGTTATCGGGGCCCGGTATACCTGGCTTAATTTAACTGACAGGCTACATATCGACATCGGTGTGTTGATTGATCCTATTTCAGTAATGATGCTGATTGTGATTACCACGGTTTCCCTGATGGTGCATATTTACAGCCTGGGTTATATGAAGGGGGAAAGGGGTTTTGAGCGTTTTTTTGCCTTTCTTTCCCTGTTTACTTTTTCAATGCTGGGATTAGTGGTTGCCACCAACCTGTTTCAGATGTATATTTTCTGGGAACTTGTGGGTGTATCCTCCTACCTGCTGATTGGTTTTTATTACGAAAGGCCATCTGCAGTTGCAGCATCAAAAAAAGCATTTATTGTTACCCGTTTTGCGGATCTCGGATTTCTGATCGGCATTCTGATCCTTTCCTATTACACAGGAACCTTTGATTTTTCAGAAATCACAAATCCCCATAGTTCAGTTTTTGCGGGAATTGCTTCCGTTAGTTTCATGGGCTTTTCGGTGATCACCTGGTCGATGATGCTGATTTTTATGGGAGGTGCCGGAAAATCCGCCATGTTTCCGCTTCATATCTGGCTGCCGGATGCTATGGAAGGACCAACACCGGTGTCAGCGCTCATTCATGCAGCTACAATGGTTGTTGCAGGCGTTTATCTCGTAGCCCGAATGTTTCCTGTTTATGCTTTTTATACTCCCGGTGCTCTTACAATAATTGCCTGGGTGGGAGGGTTCACTTCCCTGTTCGCCGCTGTGATCGCCTGCACGCAATACGACATTAAACGGGTACTTGCCTATTCCACTCTTTCCCAGATCGGGTTAATGATGCTTGGCCTCGGGGTAGCCGGGTATGGTGGCGAAGAGGGCCTGGGTTACATGGGGGCTATGTTCCACCTGTTTACCCACGCCATGTTTAAGGCTTTGTTGTTCCTGGGAGCAGGCTCTATTATTCATGCCGTGCACAGCAACTATATGTACGATATGGGGGGGCTGAGAAAACATCTTCCGGTCACCCATCTTACTTTCTTAATCGCATGTCTGGCCATATCCGGAGTGCCTCCCCTGGCTGGATTTTTCAGCAAGGATGAGGTCCTTGTGGCAGCCTGGAATCAAAGCCCGAGTCTTTTCTTAATTGAATATCTTGTGGCTGGACTGACCGCATTTTATATGTTCAGGTTATACTTTGGCATATTCTGGAGCAAGGAAACCCACTATCATCATACTCCGCACGAATCCCCGCTTACGATGACAATTCCCCTGCTATTGTTATCCCTGGGTTCGGCTTTCACTGGCTTTATTCCATTCGGGAAACTGGTTTCATCAGACAGGATTCCCTTTCATTCTGAAATGAACCTGAATATTGCCATCCCCTCCGTAATCATTGGTCTGATCGGAATTCTGCTGGCGTATGCTTTGTACAAAAAAGAAAGCAACGTCTCTGCCCGGATTACCGGATCGCTGGGATCAGTCTACAAAACCGTTTACAACAAATTTTATATCGACGAGATATATATTTTTGTCACCAAACGCATTTTATTCAACCTTGTCAGCCGTCCGGTTGCCTGGTTCGACCGCCATGTGGTGGATGCCACAATGAACCTGATCGGACGCTCGGTTTCCGTTTCATCCGAAAAGATCAAGGGGTTTCAATCGGGAAAATTACAGCAGTATGCCCTTGTATTTATATCCGGAACTGTGATCCTTGTTTTGATCGTATTGTATAACATGTCATAAGCTATTGCAATGAGTATTCTCTGGTTTTTAATCCTGATTCCCGTCCTTACAATCTCGGCTATTGTTATGACCCGGGATAGCAAGTCGGCCCGTGTAGCTGCAGCCTGTGGCATGTTCCTTCAATTGCTGATGGCAGTGACACTTCTTTTCATGTACTTTGCCGAGCGCAAAAGCGGCAACACGGCGGATATTGTATTTTTAACCGATCATGTGTGGTTTGAATCGCTCAACATTCATTTTATTACGGGTGTTGATGGAATTGCGGTGGCCATGATCCTGCTTACTTCAGTGGTTGTTTTTGCCGGTATATTTGCTTCCTGGGAAATGGAGGACCTGTCAAGGGAGTTCTTTATATCCCTTATTGTTCTTGCTACGGGCGTTTTTGGTTTTTTCATATCGCTCGACCTGTTTACTATGTTCATGTTTTATGAACTTGCGGTTATTCCCATGTACCTGCTTATTGGAATATGGGGCAGCGGACCAAAGGAATATTCAGCCATGAAGCTTACCCTGATGCTGATGGGCGGTTCCGCCCTGCTGCTGGTCGGATTATTGGGCATCTATTTCAATTCTGCCCTTGTTAACGGACAGCATACATTCAGCATTATGCAAATAGCACAAACTCCTTTGCCACTTTCTGCGCAACGGTATTTCTTCCCTTTCACCTTTGTTGGTTTTGGGGTACTGGGAGCTTTATTTCCTTTGCATACATGGTCTCCAGACGGACATGCTTCGGCACCCACCGCTGTTTCGATGTTGCATGCCGGTGTACTGATGAAACTGGGGGGATACGGGTGTTTTAGGGTTGCCATGTTCCTGATGCCGCAGGCAGCTCATGAAATGGCATGGATATTCATTATTCTCACAAGCATAAGTGTAATTTATGGTGCCTTTGGAGCCATCTGGCAAAAGGACCTCAAGTATATCAACGCGTATTCCTCCGTAAGTCATTGCGGACTGGTGATCTTTGCCCTTTTGATGATGAACAAAACATCCATGGACGGGGCTGTTCTTCAAATGATCTCTCATGGACTTATGACGGCCCTTTTCTTTGCCCTTATCGGGATGATCTATGGAAGGACCCATACCCGGCTGATCAATGAAATGGGCGGGCTGATGAAGATTATTCCCTTCATATCCGTTGCTTATGTTATTGCCGGACTGGCTTCACTGGGCCTTCCCGGTTTTTCAGGATTCGTGGCTGAAATGACCATATTTGTGGGTGCCTTCCAGCATCCTGATATGTTTCACCGTGTGGTTATCATAGTTGTTACCACATCCATCGTGGTTACGGCTGTTTATATCTTAAGGGTAGTGGGAATATTGCTGCTGGGACCGGTTAAAAATGATCATTACCTGCATTTGAATGATGCCAGGTGGTGGGAAAAACTAAGTGCAGGAGCATTGATCGTTGCCATTACCGGCATAGGGATTGCCCCGCTGTGGCTGTCAAATATAATCTCAGGAAGCCTGGGCCCGTATGTTATCCGGCTGGCTCAATCGGTTACAGGTTTCTAATTCAAGGGTAAAATAACGTCTGAAGGGTCTAACTATATATCTATCGAAAATGACATTTTCTGATCTCCTCCTGATGCACCAGGAAATACTGCTTACCTTGCTGGCACTGATTATTCTTTTTATGGAAATCAGCCTGCAGGAGAAGGGCAGGGATATTATTATCCGGTTTTCACTTATTCTGTTCGGTGCCATCACATTGATCGGATTCCTGCCATTTGCTTCAGGGGAGCTTTTCGGCGGAATGTTCCGGACAAATCCACTTCTGGCAGCAATGAAAAATATTTTGAATGTTGCTCTTTTCATCATCCTGCTGCAATCGGTTCGCTGGATGCGCATGGATTTAAACCGGGGAAGAACAACCGAATTCATGATCCTGCTCGTATGTACATTGATCGGTATGGATTTTATGATTTCATCCGGGGATTTTCTGATGTTCTATATCGGCCTGGAACTGGCAACTATTCCTGCCACCGCGCTGGCAGCCTATGACAAATCAAACAATAACAGCGCAGAAGCCGGTATTAAATTTATTTTCTCTTCTGCCTTATCCACGGGAATCCTGCTTTTCGGCATTTCCCTCATTTATGGAACCACAGGATCCATATACTTTAATGATGTTGCGTCCGCTTTTGGAAGCAGCAGCCTTCAAATGCTGGGATTTATCTTTTTTATAGCCGGGATGGGCTTTAAAATATCACTTGTTCCGTTTCACTTGTGGACCGCTGATGTATATGAAGGATCACCCATTAATATTACCGCTTATCTATCGGTGGTTTCCAAGGGAGCCGCAGTATTCATCCTGGTTATATTGCTTTACAAGGTCTTTGGTGTAATTGAAAAAACATGGGAAAATGTTCTTTATATCCTGGCGGTTGTCACAATGACGATAGGGAATCTTTTTGCCATACGGCAGGATAATCTGAAACGTTTTCTCGCTTTTTCATCCATCGCCCAGGCAGGATTCATTATTCTGGGTATCATGGGATCCAATCAGGCAGGAATAACCTCGGTGGTTTATTTTATGCTGATCTACGTTTTTACCAATCTGGCAGCCTTCGGCGTAGTTTCAGCGATAAGTTTCGAGTCGGGTAACGAAACAATATCCTCATATAATGGTTTATACAGAACAAATCCTTTACTCAGCCTGACCATGATGCTTGCTCTGTTTTCACTTGCCGGTATACCGCCGGTTGCAGGTTTCTTTGGAAAGTTCTTTCTTTTTGCCTCAGCTGCCAGTAAGGGATATTATATATTGGTTCTGATAGCTGTTTTGAATGCCACCGTATCCTTGTATTATTATCTGCGTGTTATCAAGGCCATGTTTATTGATAAAAATGAAAGTCCGATAACTTATTTTAAAAGTGATTTTGTTACTCGTATGAGCCTGGTTATCTGTGTAGGAGGAATTTTTCTGATTGGCTTTTTCGGATTTGTCTACGAATATTTTTTCAGGATGACTATGGAATTTTAAGAATCCATGCATCTATTATGTAAAGCGTAAAATGATACATTGGCATTTTTTTTGTAACTTTTTTATATATTTACGGCTGTCAATGAGTTTACGTTTAAACAGACGGTTGAAAAAAGTAAACTTTTACAGACATGATTAAAAAGAATTCATTTCCTGACATTATGACCATTATCGGATTTGCAGTGGCTGCCTTATTTCTTGTATTCGGACTGTATATATTATTTTCCCCTCAAATGGCGAATGTCCCCAAAGAATTTCGGACAATTTTCGGAATCATCGTAATTTCTTATGGTTTGTTCAGATCAGTGATTATTTATCAAAAAAGTAAACAACGGAGGAATTCAGATGAGGAAACAGATTTTTAATCTCAACTTTTTTTTCATTCTGCTGATTTCCATTTTTGCTGCAGGATGCAACAGAGGCAAAAGCCACGTAACAAACGAAACAACCACCCGGGGCGATATCAAAATCGGTGTTGATGATGCCTATCAGCTATTGGCTGATACTGAGATTGCGACTTTTCAAAGCCTGTACAAATATGCCAGGATCAATCCGATCTATGCGACAGAGGACAGCGTTCTTAAATTGTTTCTTGCAGATTCCATCCGTTTGATGGTTACAAGCCGTAAACTGACACAAAACGAAGAGGCATACCTGAAGGAAAACCTAATTATTCCGCGGACCACTCAAGTCGCCTGGGATGCCCTCGCATTTATTGGTAACAGGTCAAATCCCGATTCAGGTTTCAGTTATAATAAGCTGAAAGACATTTTTTTAGGGAAAATCACCACGTGGAAACAGTTGAATTCGCATTCAAAACTGGGAAATCTGAAGATTGTGTTTGACAACCAGGGGTCCAGCAATGTAAGATTTGTAATGAAAAAATTTGTGCTTAACGGCACCCTTCCTGAATATTGCTATTCTGCAAATACCAATAACCAGGTTATCGACTATGTGGAATCCCATCCCGAAGCCATTGGCATCATTAGTGTAAACTGGATAAGTGACAGTGATGATTCCATTACACATGCCTTTCTGAAAAGAGTAAAGGTTATGGGAGTATCGGCAGAATTTGATCCTGACGGGGATGATTATATAAAACCCCATCCTGCCTTTATTGCCGACAAATCATATCCTTTTATCCGGGAGGTATATACGATCAGCCGCGAAACTTTTTCCGGTCTGGGAAGAGGTTTTATTCAGTTTGTTGCCAACGATCAGGGGCAGCGGATTGTCTTAAAAATGGGGATGGTACCGGCAACTATGCCCGTGAGGTTAATTCACATCAGCAAAGAATAAATAGTTTATCACTAATATGTACATGAAATGAAACCTATTATTATTTTATTAAGTTGTCTTTTTTCTTTAAATGCGTTTAGTCAGCAAGATCTTAATGCGGCCCTGAAACTGGCAAATAGCGAGCAATACGAGGAAGCTGAAAAGGTATTTCAGGATTTACTGGCAAAAGATGCCTCCAATGGGGATATTTATTATTATTATGGTGAGACATATTTGAAAGATTACCTCTCGGATACATTCTCAAATTCGCTTGATGAGTATGCTCAAAAGGCGGAACAGCTATTTCAGGAAGGGATCAAAGCTGCTCCCGGGAATGCGCTGAACCAGGTTGGAATGGGCGCAGTTACTTTGCTTAGAACGAGCGATACCACAAAAGCCATTCCTTATTTTACACAGGCAGAGTCATCCATTCCGGTAAAGCTAAAGAAAAAGGATTATACACCCCAACAGGCAATAGTACTTACCAAACTTGCCCTGGCACAGTTATTTGGACGAGTTCATCGCTTCAAAGCAGCAATTAATTACCTTAGCCGGGCAAAAATTATTAACCCTGATGATCCCAATATATACATGGCTCTCGGAGAGGTTTATATTAAAATGAACGACGCTTCCAATGCATTGTTTAATTATAATCAGGCCCTCAATAAAGATCCCAAGTCACCGAGGCCTAAAATCAGGATCGGCAATATTTATATGAGAGTGCCCAACCTGAATGCAGCCCGTCCCTATTTTGAAGAAGCCAAGGAAATTGATTCCACCTTTGCCCCTGTATACAGAAGTCTGGGTGAACTTTATACGCTGGCAGGCCGGTATGACCTGGCAAAAGAAAATTATGCCAAATTTGTACAAATGTCGGGGAATACTACCCCTGCCAAAGTAAGGTATGGCAACTCCCTGTTTCGTGCAAAAGATTATGAAGGAGCATTGACAGTTATAAAAGAAGTGTTGCAGGTGGATCATTCCCGTAATTATCTGAATCGCCTGGCAGCTTATAGTTCTTACGATAAAAGGCCCCAGGACCTGGAGGGTGCAAAAACCTATATGGAGGAGTTTTTTAAAAATGCATCGGAAGAAAGTGTTATTGCAAGGGACTATGCCTATTATGGCCGTACATTATACAGGCTGTCCAAAGGCGATACGGCAATGCAGAACCAGGCTTTTGAGCAGCTAAAAAAAGCGTATGAGCTCGATCCTACGGATGGGACTGTTCTGTCTGAACTGGCGATGGATTATTATTATGCCCGCCGTTATGATGATGCTATAGACATGTATAAACTGAAATCGGAGAAAGGTATTTCGGCAAAGAGTGATGACATGCAGATCGGTAAGGCCTATTATGCCATGAATGATCTGGAAAAGGCAGATTCTACCTTTAAGGAAGTTATCAGTGCAGAGCCGGAAAACATTCAGGCACATATTTACCTGGCGAGAACAGCTTCAAAAGTGGATTCAACATCCGAAAACGGTCTTGCTGAACCTGAATTTCTCAAGGTTATCGAGCTGACAAAAAACGATTCTGTAAAGTATAAGGCTGAACTTTTTGAAGCTTTTTCCTACATTGGTTATTATTTAATGCAAACCAAAAGATACGATGAAAGCAAAGCATGGTATAACCGGCTGATCAATCTTGATCCGAAGAACAGGGATTGGCAGATAAAGGGATTAAGTTCCCTGGCTCTTATCGCTTACAAGGAAAAGGATTATCCTGAGGCCAAGAGCCTTTACCAGAGAATGCTGGCGCTGGATCCGGCGAATTCTAAATTTAAGGAAGCCATTGCCAACCTCGATAAAGTGATAAAAGCAGCGGTCAAGAATTAGGAAATTTGAAGTAATTTATGATGTAAATTTGGTCGGAACGGCGTATTTTTATTGATATATTGTATTAGTTTTTAAAAAATTGCTTTCTTTGTAGCCAATAATAAAAAACCATTATTAACACACTTAAAATAACAATTGAACATGAAAGGACAATCTTTAGCTGAAGCATTAAAATCGATATTCGTTTTGGCGGTTATCGTGCTGTGTCTGGTAGCTGGTTACCTCATTTGGTCACAGATTATGGGTAATCCGGTGAATTTCGAAGGTGGTAATCCAGAAGGAGCAGCGCTTCCTGGAAACTATCTAGGTATAATTTATAAGGGTGGTTTTATTGTGCCTCTGCTGATGGCTGTAAACCTTATCCTTATTACATTCATTCTTGAGCGTTATATTATGTTATGGAGAGCCAAAGGCAAGGGTAACCTTACCAGTTTCATACGTAAACTGCAGGTTCTTCTGAATGAAGACAAAATTGAAGAAGCTGTTAAACTTTGTGACAGGCAAAGAGGTTCGCTTGCAAACGTAATGAGAGCCGGCTTGCAAAGATACAGGGAATTACAGGCTGACAAGACCTTGCAGAATGACCAGAAGGTACTGGCATTGCAGAAGGACCTTGAAGAAGCTACAGCTCTTGAATTGCCGGTTCTTTCACAGAATCTGGTAATCATGTCAACTATTGCCTCCATCTCCGTTCTTATCGGTCTTATTGGAACAGTACTTGGTATGATCCGTGCTTTCGGTGCTCTTGCTACCGCTGGTGCTCCTGATGCATTGGCTCTTGCAACCGGTATTTCCGAGGCTCTTATTAACACAGCATTTGGTATCACTGGTTCCACGCTTGCCATCATTTTTTACAATTACTATTCAACAAGAATTGATAGTATGACATTTAGAATTGATGAGGCTAGTTTCAGTTTGAACCAGACTTTTGCTTCTACTTTGAAGAAATAAGGATTGTTCGTGTTTTTGACAGAAAAGAAGTAGAATTAATTAATTAAGAAAAGCAAAATGGGAAAAATTAAAATGCCATCAAAACCACCGCGCATCGATATGACGCCGATGGTGGATTTGTTTTTTCTTCTACTCATCTTTTTCATTTTGACAGCGACATTTCGTGCACAGGAGGCGGTGACGGTTGATACGCCCAGTTCGATTTCAAATAAGGTTACCCCTGAGAGACATATCATTACTATTTTAGTTTCAAAGGATAATATGGTCTTTTTTAATGTTGATAACGGGATTGATACTTCGGAACATCTCCGGGGTAAAATCCTCCAGGCAGTTGGCAAGCAGTATCAGGTAAAATTCACTCCCGAAGAGATTAAAAAATTCGAAGGGATGAGCGCATTTGCTTTGCCGATGGTCAAAATGAAAAACTGGATTGACGAAAAAGATTCGAAAGTCCGGGATGCCATGCATACCGGGATACCTCTTGATTCGACTGATAATCAGCTTATGATGTGGGTAAGAATGTCGCGTTTGTATAATGCGGACCTGGAAGTTGCCATTAAGGGTGACGCCAATGCCGATTATACAACAATCAAAAAGGTGATAGATATATTGCAGGATAATAATGTCAACAAGTTTAACCTGACTACGAACCTGGAAAGTGTTGACGTTGATATTGATAATCTTTAAAGATTTGTAACATGGCTGAAATAATTGCTAACGAAGGTGGCCACGGTAAGAAAAAAGGTAAAGCGCGTGCAAAAAAGCATGGAACGCATATCGACATGACGCCGATGGTGGATCTTGCTTGCCTGTTGCTTACTTTCTTTATGCTTACCACGGCTTTTAGTAAACCGAAAGTAATGGAGATCGTTCTTCCTGAGAAGAAGAAAGACGAAAACCAGAAAGCTCCTGAAATTGATGACAGGAGAGCGCTGAACATTATTCTGGTTGGAAACGATAAAGTTCTTTGGTATAAAGGTTTGGCAAATCCCGCAAAACCACCCCTTCCTACCCTTACTGAAACGGATTTCAGCAAGGATGGAATACGGCGTGTATTGCTGGAACGCAACAAAAATCTTTTTCTCGAGATCGAGCAGATGAATAAGGCTGTTACGGAAGGAACGCTTGTACTGCCAAGGGATTCTGTTACCGCTCGCAGAAAAAAGATGATGACGAACGACAGAATCGGTCCCGTTGTCCTTATTAAGGCTGCTGATAATGTAAAGTACAAGAATATTGTGGATATCATTGATGAAATGGCTATCACCAATATTGCCCGCTACGCTCTTGTTGACATTAATGCTGTTGAAAAAAAGATGGTGGCTGACTATTTAGCCGGCCAGGCATCAGGAGCCACCAGTAATAAATAAATGTTTAATCTTATCTGAATTATGGATAATAAGAATAAAACCAGCAAGGTGGTCTCGCTTGATGACATTGTCTTTGAGCATAGAAACAAAGAATACGGAGCCTATGTGTTGCGCGGAAAATACAGGAAATACCTTTTTATCGCGTTTCTCATTTCTCTGTTCGGAGTTTCATCCGGCGTTGCTGTGCCTTTTATCAAGGCTTATATGAATAAGGACAAATCAGTTGTTCTCGTTAAAGAAACCGTAGCAGAGATGTCCAACGTGAAACAGGAAGAGGATATTCCTCCTCCTCCTCCTCCGCCGCCGCCGCCCCCGGCAATGGAACAGCAGGTAAAATATACTGCGCCCGTTGTTGTGGATACGGTTAAGGAAGAAGTTCAGCTTGCCATTGTGGATGATGTGAAGGAAACGACTTCAAATGAGCCGGTTCCGGAAAACATCGAAGTAGTAAAGGAATCTGAACCGGTAATTGTTGAGGAAGAACCTGCCTTCGTATTTGTTGAAGAACAGGCAACTTTCCAGGGCGGTGACATCAATTCCTTCAGGGATTGGGTTCAGAAGAACCTGGTTTATCCTCCGGTAGCTGTTGAAAATGGTATTTTTGGCAGGGTAACTGTACAGTTTGCCGTTAGTTCCAAGGGCGAAGTTGTTGACGTTAAGATTTTGCGTGGCGTCGATCCTTCACTTGACAAAGAAACCATACGTGTGATAGATTCCTCACCCAAATGGGGTGCCGCAAAACAGGGAGGCCGTGCTGTCAAACAGCAATTCGTAATTCCTGTGATCTTCATGCTTCAGTAATTGTCGATAGATTGAATATAATTTGAAACCCGGCAGATTTCTCTGCCGGGTTTTTTTTATCATCAGGGGCGTTATTCATCTCTCATCTTTCATCATCCGGGCCCTTTATCATCATAAGGAAATCATCCTCAGATAATGATGGGGATGCCTAGTTTGACAGCTTTGTCTTTTTTGCTGGGACCCATGCCTTCTCCGGCAATTATGAAATTCGTTTTTGAAGAAACACTGCTAAGGTTCTTCCCTCCGTTTTCCTCGATCATCGACTGCAATTCATCCCTGGAATGCTTTTCAAAGGTTCCTGAAATAACAAAATTCAGGTTTTTCAGGGTAAGCGATTTGGGCCGAAACGCATCACCGGCGAGTTCCATTTGTACACCTGCTTCGGCCAAACGACGGATCACCTGTATGTTAGCTTCATTTTCAAAATATCGAAGTACACTGCCGGCAATCACTTCTCCGATTTCTCCCACTTCTATCAGCTCTTCAAGAGATGCATTCGAAATACGCTCCATTGACCGGAAATGGGACGCCAGTTTCTTTGCTACCGTCTCACCAACAAAGCGGATTCCGATAGCATACAACACCCGGTCAAAGGGAATACGCTTTGAATCATCAATACTGGTTAACAGGTTTTCAGCTGATTTTGCGGCGAAACGTTCCAGTTTGATCAGCGTTTCACGTGTCAGCGAATAAAAATCGGCCACATCCTGCAGAAGGCCATGGTTGTATAACTGTTCAATGGTGGCTTCGGCCAGTCCGATATCCATTGCTTTTCGGCCCACAAAATGCTCGAGTTTACCCTTAATCTGGGGAGGACATCCGGTATCATTCGGACAAAAATGCTTTGCTTCTCCAGTTAACCTTATCAGTTCGGTTCCACATTCCGGACAATGGGTAATGAAAACAACCGGCTCCGAATCCGCCTGTCTTTGATCATGCACAATTCCTGTAATTTTCGGAATAATTTCTCCCCCTTTTTCAATGATCACCATATCGCCGATACGGATATCCAGCAAGGCAATCTGATCCGCATTGTGCAGGGACGCTCTTTTTACCGTGGTTCCGGCCAGAAGTACCGGTTTTAAATTAGCAACCGGGGTTATGGCACCCGTCCGGCCAACCTGGTAATCGATCGATAGAAGTTTGGTGGTGGCTTCCCTGGCCTTGAATTTATAGGCAATAGCCCACCGCGGGGATTTTGCGGTAAATCCAAGTTTCTGTTGCTGCCTGTACGAATTTACTTTGATCACAATTCCGTCGATATCAAACGGGAGTTTATCACGTTCTTTATCCCAATGATCTATAAAGGCATATACTTCTTCAAGATCCTTACACAGGCGGATATATCCGGGTATTTTAAATCCCCACGTCCGGGCAGCCATCATGCTGTCATAATGCGTATCAAAATGAACATTTCCTCCCGGAAGGTAATACAGGAAACAATCCAGTGGCCTGCGCGCAACAAGGGAGGAATTACGGATCTTCAAGGTTCCGGAAGCCGCATTGCGCGGGTTAGCAAATGGCTGTTCACCGGCCCTGATCTTTTCCTGGTTCATCTGTTCGAATCCTTTGTGGGGAAGAAATATTTCACCCCTGATCTCAAAATTGCCGGGATAATCTTTCCCCTTTAAAACCAGGGGAACGCTGCGGATTGTTTTTACATTGGCCGTCACATCATCTCCCTTTTCCCCGTCACCCCTTGTAATTGCACCGGTCAGTCGTCCCCCGGCATAAATAAGGCTTATCGAAACACCATCATATTTCAATTCACACACATAATCCACCTGCTCTGTGGGGATCGCTTTTTTTATCCGGGCTGCAAATTCAGCAATTTCTTCCCGTGTATATGTGTTGTCAAGGGAAAGCATTGGGAACTGGTGTTTTACCTGGGCAAAACCTGCTTCGGTATCGCTGCCGACACGCTGGCTGGGTGACATCGGGTCGTAAAGCGAAGGATATTTGCTTTCGAGTTCAATTAATTCCCGCATAAGCCTGTCGTATTCCACATCGGAGATTTCAGGCATGGACTGCACGTAATACAGGTAATTATGATGATTCAGCTTTTCCCTGATCGCGCTTATTTTTTCTTCATCCGTCATCGTATATCCTCTTTTGTCAGCAAGTTATGAAAATTGGTTCAACACGCAAACTCCCTATTATTAAATAACAAATTCCACAAAATATTTCCCTGAAAGGGAAAGTTTTTCCTATATTTGTTCTCGTTATGGTTCCGGAATTATCTTCATAATTCCGGATAATAGGGAACCAGGTGTAAATCCTGGACAGTACCCGCTGCTGTAATCTCCGGAATTGTTTCCGGCAAACCACGCCACTGTTGCAATTTCAACGCGATGGGAAGGCGACCGGAAAGGAGAGAGTCAGAAGACCTGCCATAATTTAGGAATGTTCGGGACTAAACAAAAAATTGAATGTTTAAATCATTGTCTTTATTATCTTTATTACTTCTGGCCTTATTCTACCCTGTTTCCGGCCAGACAGGTGAAATGCCCGTAAAACAAATTCCACAGGTTACCATTGTGGAAAATAATAAAGACTATTTCTCCGATGACAATCCGACTTATTCCCTGGATCATGCATCGCATCTGAATCGTCAGCAGAACCTCGGATATCTTCTTGAACGAGAATCCCAGGTACTGGTAAGATCCTATGGAGGCGAAGGCTCGCTTGTATCGTTGTCGCTTCACGGCACCGGCAGCAATCATACACAGGTTAGCTGGAACGGATTCCCCCTGAATTCTGCTACCACAGGACAGGCTGATCTTTCGCTGATTCCTGCCAGCTTCATGCAGACCATTGAAGTGATTAACGGTGCATCAGGGGCTTTGTTTGGCAGCGGCACTTTCGGAGGATCCATAAATATGGGCAATGAGGCCGATTGGAATAACAGGCTGGCCCTGGAATATACAATCGGAACCGGAAGCTTTGGCTCATTCAGCAACAGCCTGTTTTTTAAAACCGGTAATCATAAAATCCAGTATCATGCATCGGTTATTTCGGGCAGGGCTGAAAACAATTACAGGTATCACGATTATTACAAGTATAATTCCCCCTATTCAACCGCATCTCATAATGCCTATCGTTCCTGGGGTTTTATTCAGAATGTATACCTGAACCTTGGAAAAGGAAACTATCTTGAAGCCGGTATTTGGTACCAGCATAAAAGGAAAGAAATGCCTCCGCTCATGGGGTATTATCAGCCGGCAAATGCAGTTCAACGGGATAGCCTTTTCAGATCTTTCATCAGTTATCGGAAAATTACGGAAAAATCAATGTTCGTTGTAAAATCCGCATGGTTTTCTGACTTTCTCAATTTTACGGATAAAACGAGCGCTGAAGATTCCGCCTATTCCCTCAATTCGAAAATAATGTCATGCCGGTGGATGAACGAAGCTGATTACCGGTATTACCTGTCTCCCTCGGTGATTCTTGGAGGCGGACTATCCTATTATCTTTCAAAGGGCAATTCCGCCAATTATGGGGGTGATATAACAGAACATGACTATGCCGCATATGCCAACCTGAAGATCAGGCTGAATAATCTGATATTGAATTCGGGCATAAGAAGGGAGTATTACGATGATATTAATCCGCCTTTTCAGTATTCATTTGGCATCCGATATAAGGCCACGGATAAACTCATTCTCCGTTCTGCTGCATCAAGCAAATTCAGAAAGCCGACTTTTAACGAAAAATACTGGGTTCCGGGCGGCAATCCGCAGCTTAATCCTGAGAAAGGATGGGGCGGGGAAGTGAGTGCTGAATGGGATATAATTAAAGGAAAGGATGAGCGTTCCATACTGAAATTCATGGCCAATGCTTATTTTCAAAATATTGAAAACTGGATTCAATGGGTGTTGAGGGATTCACTTACGCCGGTTGAATATAAAAAAGTGCATGCTTGGGGATTTGAGGACAGGATCAATTTTGATTTCCCTGCCGGCCAATTTCAGATCAACGGTTTTATTGCCTATATATTCAGCCGTTCCGTTATTGTGGAAACTTATGATCACAATGCCTTGTATTCGGGAAAACAGTTGATGTATATTCCCAAACACAGCAGTAAGGCAAATATTATGGCAAGTTTTGATGGGATTACACTTGGTGCCGGACTTACATATACAGGCAGCCGTGAAACAATTGAAACAGAAAACCCGTTTCTGCGACTTGAACCCTATACCCTGTTCGATGTGGTCGCAGGGATAAACCGTAAATTGTTCGGTATGAACATTTCATTTTACGGTCATATCGATAATATCCTTAACACCCAATATGAGGTGATCCGATCCTATCCCATGCCCGGACGATCATTTCATCTCGCTCTTACCCTGGGCTTAAACCGGAATAACCCCGAATAATACATACTAAACTATTTGATATGAACTTAATCAAACATTTATTGCCATTGGCAATATTCGCTACATTCCTTTCTTGTGAGAAGTCAGATGACAATCCCGGCCTCGGTGATTATTCGCAGGGTGTTTATATCGTGAATGAAGGCAGCTTCCAGGCCAGTAACGGATCCATTGCTTATTTTGATCCTTCGCATAATCTCCTCGTTAACGGGATCTTTGAAGCGGCCAATAACAGGCCCCTTGGCGATGTAGTTCAGTCAATGTCTGTTGTCAATGACACTTCCGGCTATATTGTGGTAAATGGTTCCGGGAAAGTTGAAATTGTCAGGCTGAAAGATTTTATAACCCTTGCCCCGCCAATACCTGTTTTTTATCCGCGGTACTTTATGCAAATATCCGGGGACAAAGGATATCTGACTGCGGGAAGCATGCAGGGATGGATTTATGTAATTGACCTCAGCGATAAGGATATTGTTGATTCCATACAGGTAGGATATGGTCCGGAAACCATGGTGAAGATGAATGATAGGGTATTTGTTGCAAATAGTGGCGGATGGGGGCTCGACTCCACGGTAAGCGAGGTCAATTGTCAGACAGACCAGGTAACGAAACAGATTCAGGTTGGAAAAGTTCCATTGGATCTGGCACTTGATACACAAAATAACCTTTGGGTATATTGCAAAGGGTTTGCCCGGTATAACTGGGATCCACCTTATGACCTGATCAGTGAAACAAATACTTTGCTGCAAAAAGTGGACCTCGAAACGGGAAATATCATATGGCAGCAGGCAGTAGGGAAAGCCGGAGATTATACGGCGACCCCTCCTAAAATGGCTGTTTCCTCTGACGGAAGCCGGCTTTTTTACCTGAGGCCTGACGGTGTCTACGCCCTTTCAACAGGCGCCCCGGTTATTTCTGACACTCCACTGATAACGGGAAGTTTTTATGGAATTGAGGTAAATCCAGCTGACAACAATATTTACCTGTTTGAATCCTCCTTTACCGGAAACGGAACCATCAAAATATTTGATGACATGGGAAACCCGGTTTCCGAAGGCACTGTGGGAATTTCACCCAACGGGGCGGTGTTTAATTTTTAAGTTTTTAACCACCCTTCAAGGGTACCACCCTTCAAGGGTGCCACCCTTGAAGGGTGCCACCCTTGAAGGGTGGGGTATCACACCTTCGGCAATTCCCAGGGAGCCCTGTATTTCGCCTTCAGGTATTCGTTTGCAGCATCGTCTTTTATGAATTGCGAATTCTCTCCATCCCAGTATAACCTTCTCCCTGTTTTGAATGCGATATTACCCAGGTTGGCAACCCGTGCAATATTGGCTCCGATCTGAATGTTGGCATGAGGAGAAAGACTCTTGTCCTTAATGCAGGCGATGAAGTTATTCATATGGTTATCAAGTCCGTTTCCATGTTGCGGCTGCAGTTTAACGGCTTCCATTTTAGGCTTGTTGTTGTCTTTTTCAGGAATTACTTCCCATCCGCCGCGATCAACTACAAGGGTTCCGTTATTGCCGACAAAGCCCACACCATGAGAACGGCCATAATAACCGCCGTCAATGCCAATGCCATGATCCCAGAGCAAGGTAAATCCATCAAATTCATACAAAGCCTGAAGGGTATCCGGTGTTTCACAGGCATCATCCGGATATGCATATTTACCTCCCATGGCCATAACAGATTTCGGCGAACTAACTTTCATCCCGTAAAGGGCATAATCAAGAATATGAACACCCCAGTCAGTCATCATTCCACCTGCATAATCCCAGAACCATCGGAATGTAAAATGAAAGCGGTTTCGGTTGAATGGCCTTTCGGAAGCGGGTCCAAGCCAGAAATTATAGTCAACGCCTGCAGGCACCGGTTCGTCAGGCACCACGGGCACCGATTTCATCCATCCCTGGTATGACCAGGCCCTTACGGTACGTATCTTCCCAAGTTTTCCCGAATATACAAAAGCAATCGCATCCTGCCAGTGATCATCGCTTCTCTGCCATTGACCGATCTGAACAACATTTCCGTAACGGCCTACCGCTTTCTGCATCAGGTTGATCTCTTCCACAGTATTTGAAAGCGGTTTTTCGCAATATACCGATTTACCGGCCTGGCATGCATAAATAAATGGCAGACAATGCCAATGGTCGGGAGTACCGATAAGGATCACATCCAGATCTTTTAATTCGAGCAGTTTTCTAAAGTCACTGAACATGGCGGGTTTCTTACCCTGAATTTTTTCAATTTCCCCGGCCCGCTTGTTCAGAACGTTTTCATCAACATCACAAATGGCAGCACATTCTGTATTGGGCTGTTTCAGGAATGCCTGGAGATCAGCAAAACCCATTCCGTTCAATCCGATTGCCCCGGCAACCAATTTTTCGTTAGCACCAAGTACACTTCTGAAACCCCGGAAAGGAAGTGTTGAATATAAACCGGTTCCGGCAGCGACAAGCATTGAATTTCCGATAAAATTTCTTCTTGAAGTAGTCATGTTTATTTTGATTTAATGTAGGGATACCCTAGCAAGGTAAATATTTTAATTGGCATTTTAATCCCTGTTTTGTATAAAAATCAACGTAACATATTTAATTTCACAGGATGAATCGATTCCCGGGAACACGATATAACCTGCTGCATCAATTAATCCTGGCCGGATTTCTTTTTTGTTTCACAACAATTCACGGACAGCTGACCCGGCCGGGGAATCCGTTGCCTCTGAATTATCCTGGATTGCATAATCTTTCCCTATTTGAATTTGAAGTTCCGGAACAGGAGAAAAAGCAGGCAGTAAGGACTATGGAAGATCCCAGATTAAAGCCGGCCCGTTCGGGTACGATGATTGAAACGGATTATAATCCGCGTAATTCAGGTACATGGGATACCTTATCCGATGGTATGAAAATATGGAGGTTAGCTTTTAAAGTGAGAGACGCAAGGCTGGTGAATCTTATTTTAAAGCCATATCAGGTTGAGCCGGGCGTAAAAATATTTATTTATGATTCTTTGCAGCAAAATGTGCTTGGCGCTTTCACTGATTTGAACAATAAACCGAACCGTGTGCTGGCAACCGGTTTTATACCCGGGGATATGCTTGTTTTAGAACTTCAGATGCCGTTATATGCCAGGAAGGATGTTGAGCTAACTATTGCCGGGATAGGTTGTGATTTTGCGGAAAATGCACGTCAGAACAAATATAAGGACGGATGGTTTGGCTGGTCCGGCGGATGTAATGTGGATATCAACTGCAACAAAGATGAAGCCATACAACTGGTTAAAAATGCAGTCGTCAGGATTGTATTTCTGGGGGATGAACGCTGTACAGGTACTTTGTTAAACAACACGCACCGCGATGGACGTAATTACGTACTCACGGCCGGGCATTGCATAAATACCGAATATGAAGCCAATACCGCCCTGTTCTATTTTTCCTATGAAAGTCCGTATTGTAACGGGCCCGACGGGTCAAACTCACATTCAGTTTCGGGGGCTACAATCCGTGCCGGCAGCGATAAAATGGATTTTACGCTTCTTGAATTGCTCGATCCGGTTCCAGTAAGTTTTCACCCCTATTATGCCGGATGGGACAATACTTCTTCAGCACCCTCGTCGTCTTACACCATTCATCATCCACAGGGGGATGTGAAGAAAATCAGCATTGAAACAACCCCTCTTACGATCACAAGTTTTGGAAACGAATACGACAGAAATAAACACTGGCTTGTTAAGCATTGGGAAAGCGGAACGACAGAAGCCGGATCTTCGGGGAGCGCGATTTTTGATTTCAAAAATCACCTCAGGGGCTCACTTACAGGTGGCGAAGCCGACTGTGCCAATTCTGTCAATGACTATTTTCAGATGTTCAGCCATGACTGGAAAGATTATCCTGCTCCTGAAAACCAGCTGGCTTATTGGCTTGATCCCTATAATTCACAGATAAAAACCCTGGATGGATACGACCCGAATGAAGCATTCTGGAAATCAGGCGATACCTTGTCCAATATTGCTGCAGAAGAGGAGCTGACCCTTGAGAAAACCGAACTTATATGGGGATCCTGGTCGGGTCATAATTCTTCCGGCACCACCCAGTTTGCGGAACACTTTGTGCACACGGATAAAGGGCGGATTTTGGGCATTATGCTTCATGTTGCCCGGAATTATGTTGCTTCCTCCTCATCCCGGCTGATCGTGAAAATATGGCGTGATGAGGGCATTCCGGGCCAGGTAATATATCAGAAAAATATTTCCCTTTCCGACCTGTCATCCAATACAACCCCCTTTATTGAACTGGATTCGATTGTTCCGGTTGCGGACTCTTTTTTCGCGGGTTATGAACTCTTCTATGATTCGCCGGTAGATACTTTTTCCACTTATATGGCCAAAAGCCGGCCGGTGGATTCATTGAATTCAGCCTTTGTATATAACAATAACCAGTGGATCCCGCTTAACGAATTGTCCCTGGGCCTTATACGGTCTTCTTTTGCCATTATGCCAGTGGTCTTTGATTCAATTGCTTATACCAATCCGGAATTTTTTGCCGGCAAAATAAGGATATATCCAAATCCGGCCAATCAGTATTGCTGGATTGAATTCAATGAATTAATTGACAGTCCTGTCCGCCTTACCCTTTATAATCTCCAGGGACAACTCCTCATGGAGCGTGATTATGGTCCTTACCAGCGGTCCATCCGCATCGAAATATCCGGACTGGGAGCAGGGGCTTACCTGCTTAGGACAGAACAGGGAAATGTAATCAGTTCCGCTAAATTGATCATAATGCGTTAGACTTCCTTTTCATGGGATTTTTCCTTCTTAAAAGGTAACTTTTTGGGTTATTGTTAGTATAGATTTATATTACAAATGAAAAATCATGCGGAAGATATTGATATCTGTAATTTTTATTGCCTTTTATTCAGGGATCAGTTCTTTTGCTCAGGAAAGCGAACGCTACCTTGAGGTAAGGGGAATTTCCGAACTTGAAATGCAACCCCTGGCAAGAGCTACTGCAAATCTTTACGAAGGAACCAACAAGATACAAAGTATCCAGACGGCCGCGGACGGAAGTTTTTCCTTCCGTCTTGAAATCAATAAAGAATATACAATTGAGGTTGAAAAAGACGGACTGGTAGGGAAAAGAATCAGTTTTAACACTACCATGCCCGATGAAGAAAAGGGAAAATGGATGAATGAGTTTTCAATAGGGCTTGTTAAACGCTGTGACGGAGTGGATTATTCCGCCCTGAAGGAGCCTGTGGATATCGTAAGGTTTGATGCCAAACGTCGCCAGTATACCTCTGATAAAGAGTATGTGAGCCGCATGAGACCCAAAATCGAAAATGTTCTTGCAAAATATGACCAATGCATGATGGATAAGTATGATGCCGCAATACAAAAAGGCAACAAAGCTTACCAGCAGAAAAACATGGAAGAAGCCATCGCCGCTTACAAGGAAGCGCAGGAGATTTTTCCGCGGGAAGCCTTTCCCACCAAGCAGATCAATGAAATCAACAGCCAAATGAATAAAGAACAGAAAACGGCTGAAAATTCGCAAAAACAGGAACAGGAAAAAAGCATAAAAGAGGAACAGGAGAAACAAAGACTGGAACAAGCTAACCTAAAACTGGAACAGGAAAAACAAAGGCAGAAACTGCAGGATATTGAGGATAACTATAACCAGGTACTTGCCAAAGCCAGTGTTGCCTACACGCGCAAAGACTATGCAGCAGCAAAACAAAATTACCAGGAAGCGCTTAAGATAAAACCATCTGAAGCCCTGCCTAAATCGAGAGTGGATGAAATCGAGACCATCCTTGCCAAAAAAGCCGCCGAAGATGCGAAAGTCAGGGAGGTGAATAACTCTTACAGCAATGCGGTAGCAAAGGCAGACAGCCTGATGAAGTTCAAAAAGTACCCCGAGGCAAAGGAACAGTATGCCATGGCCTCCCTTATCAAACCAGGTGAGGCTTACCCAAAAACGAAATCACTGGAAATTGACCATATTGAAGAAGCAAATGTAAGGTCTGCAGAAACAGCACGAAAAGCCAACGAAGAGAAAGAGTACCAGGCAATTTTGAACAAGGCCGATGCTTTGTACAAAGCGAAAAGCTACGATGAAGCCAGGGCAGCTTACAGCAATGCAATGATCATGAGACCCGCGGATCCGTATCCCACGCAAAGGGTAAAGCTGGTAGAAAACACACAGTTTGCGGAAAAACAGAAGATTCTTGAAAACCAGGCACTAACACAGTATAGGGAAATTATCTCGGGTGCCGATCAGTACTTCGAAGCCAAGGAAATGGACAAAGCCCGCGAGGCCTATAACCATGCCCTGACAATCCGGCCGGAAGATGACTATGCCAAATCCCAAATCACCACAATTGATAATAAAGCAGCTTCTGAACAGGCGGCTCGTACAAAAGCAATTGAGGATGGTTATAAAGCAGCCATCGGAGCGGCAAATACAGCGATAACTCAGAAAACTTATCTCCAGGCAAAGGAATTCCTGCAAAAGGCTATCTCACTTAAGCCGGGAGATCCATATGCAGCCGGTAGAATTACGGAGGTCGACCAGTTGATCCTGGAGCAACAGAAATCAAAGGAACAACAGCAACAGGCGATTAACCAATACAAAGAAGGAGTAAATGCTGCCGATAAATTGTATAATTCGGGAAATTTGCCGGATGCCAGAAAGGCATACAACGATCTTTACCGGATTAAACCGGGAGATTCCTATGCCAGCCAGAAAATTTCGGCTATTGATGATCTCATTGCAGCACAGGCAGCCAAAAAGCAAATGGATGCCGATGATGCTTACAGTGCTGCCATGACGAAAGGTACGGAATTATCCATTCAAAAAGATTACCCAAAGGCCTGTGACGCATTCAGGCTGGCACTTACAATAAAACAGGGAGACCTGAATGCTTCCAATAAATTAAAGGAGGCTGAAATGATGATCGCCCAGGATCAGGCCAGGATAGTTTCAGAAAAAGCCAGGAGGAAGAATTATGAAGATATAATTGCAAACGGTGATCAGTTCATGAACGGGAAGAGCTACGCGAGTGCAAAACAATCTTATGAACAAGCACTCCTCTTGCTGCCGGGTGAATCGTATCCAAGACAGAAACTTGATGAGATCACCCAATTATTGAATGATCAGGAACGTATAAGGAATGATAAACAGGCCCTGGAAAATGCGTATGTTATGGCAATGCAGAGTGGAGATAAATACTTTAATGCAAAAGATTACCTTCACGCTAAAGATGAATACACAAGGGCATCATCCATGAAACCCGAGGCTGATCTGCCCAATACAAGGATCGCAGAAATTGAAAAAATAATCCAAATCCAGGCGCAGGAACAAGCGCAGGCTAAAGCCCGGGCTGACGCCTATGCAAAGGCAATGAACGATGGCAATACACAGTTAGCGGGCAAAAGTTATGCTGTAGCCAAAAGCAGCTACCTCCTGGCACTTAAGGAAATGCCCGGGGATAAACTTGCCATGGAACAGGTAGCCCGTATCGATAAAATATTGCTGTCCATGAAGAAGCCTGTCGAAAAAAAGGCAGTTATAGCCAGCAAACCGGTGGAAAAACCAAAGGTTAATGAGGCCCTGGGTGAATTGAATTTTAAAACTGAATCAGAACGTAAGAACTACCTCGATGAATTGAAAAGGAAATATCCCGCCGGTATAACACTTGAGAAATACACTGAACAATACAAGGAAATACTTCGTTATATAATTATTCGCGATGATAAAGCCCAGGAATTCCGGCTTGTAAGGTACCTTACATACAATGGATGTCAATATACTGTCAGCGGAAAGCCAATCACCCAGCAGTATTTTGAGAGCCAGGTAAAGGTCAGGAAGGGTGAAAGTTTTCAGGAAATTGATATATAATGACAAGAATAGCGTCATTTCTGCTGTGTTTTTCTCTGCTTACAGGTTGCAGTCATAACAAAACCGCAGCACCACCGTTCGGGGATACCTCCATGCAGGTCGTCAAACCTGTTCGGTATGCAAAAGGATTTACAATCCGGTCCAGCGGAAAAAATGTGCTTATTACAATAGAGAATCCATGGCAGAATGCCCGGAACGTTGAATATTCCTATTTACTGAGCGACACTCTTCAAAAGTCCAGGATCCTGGATGAAAACCACTGTTTGATAAAGACACCGGTGAAAAGGGTAATATGCCTTTCCACAACGCATATCGGGTTCATAGGATTCCTGGATGAAACCGCTACTATCACCGGAGTTTCAGGGAAAAATTTCGTGGCCAATGAAGATCTGCAGAGAAAGATACGTCAGGACCAACTGCCGGATGTGGGATACGATGAAAATCTCAATTATGAGTTGATTCTCAAACTTAAACCAGATGTTGTATTTGCCTACGGAGTTAGTGGCAGCATAACAAATACCGTAAGGAAATTAAATGAAATGGGAATTCCCACGATCCTGATTGCAGAATATCTTGAAGAAGAACCAATGGCCAAAATGGAATGGGTTAAGGTATTTGGCGCTTTGTATAACCGCAATCGTATGGCGGATGCGAAATTTGACACGGCAGACAACAAATATCAGCATCTCAGGCAACTGGCAAAAGGTGAAACCACGAGACCCGCTGTTCTTCTGGGACTTCCCTGGCGTGGAAGCTGGTTCATTTCTGGCGGTAAAAGCTATGTGGCCCGATTGATTGAAGATGCTGGCGGAGAATATATTTTTAAGCATCTTGAATTTAAGGATAGCCGGCCGATAGCCCTGGAACAGGTATATGAACGCGCTTTAACGGCAGATTACTGGTTAAATACAGGCGATGCCCTGAATAAAAAGGATCTGCTTTCAGTGGATGAACGGCTGGGGAATCTTCCCTGCATTAAAAAGGATCGCATTTTTAACAACAATAACAAAGTCACCCCGGCAGGGGGAAATGATATTTTTGAAACTGGTGTCACAGAACCTGAAATTATCCTCTCCGATTTAATATACATCTTACATCCGCAATTATTACCTTCGCATCAGTTAAAATATTACAGGAAACTGCAATAAAGTACCAATGACTGAACAATTGGCATCTCCTGATGCAAACAAAAAAATCAATTCCTGGTTACTGATAACTCTGCTGACCATCCTGCTCATCGTGTTATTTCTTTTAGACCTGTTAACAGGACCTGTCCATATTCCTTTACGAAACCTTGTCGCCCTGGTTTTGCATTCTGATAGCGGCAATGAGGTCTGGCGTTCGATCTTATTCGATTTTCGGTTCCCAAAGGCAATTACGGCGGTGCTGGCAGGATCAGCCCTCGCTATTAGCGGACTTCAGATGCAGACGATTTTCAGGAATCCACTGGCCGGACCGGATGTATTGGGTATCAGTTCAGGGGCAAGCCTTGGCGTTGCACTGGTGGTCCTTGGATTCGGCAGTTTTTTTTCATTTGACAGTTCTGCTGTATTGAGCAGCTGGCTGCAGATCTCTGCTGCCTGGATTGGCTCAGCGGTTGTGCTTTTTCTTGTGACCCTGGTGTCCTTGCGAATCAGGGATATAATGACCATCCTCATACTGGGTATTTTGTTTGGAAGTGCCGCATCCGCCATTGTGAGCATCATGCAGTATTTCAGCCACCAGTCAATGCTCAAGGCTTTTGTTGTTTGGTCCATGGGTAGTCTGGGCAACCTTTCCGCTTCTCAGCTCCAGGTATTGAGCATCAGTCTGGTTATTGGATTTCTTTTATCGGTGATTTCCGTCCGTTCCTTAAACGTTTTACTTTTGGGGGAGAATTACTCTCGCACTATGGGCGTCAATATAAAGCTAATACGGTTTCTTGTTTTTTTGTCAACCAGCATATTATCCGGCAGCATTACCGCTTTTTGCGGCCCGCTGGCCTTTGTAGGTATCGTTGTTCCCCACCTCTCAAGGATGCTGTTTAAAACAGCCGACCATAAACTATTGATGCCTGGCTGTTTTTTGCTGGGCGGATTGCTCATGCTTTTGGCAGATCTCATTTCGCAGTTTCCGGGTTCACAGTCTGTTTTACCGATAAACTCGGTCACTGCCATTCTCGGTGTGCCGGTGGTTATCTGGGTAATTATGGTTAATCGCCGGTTTGTCAATGTCAGCTAATAAAGGATATCATGAAGGAAGCTGATGATCATATTCTCAAAATTCAGGATCTGTATGTCGGATATGACAGGCAAAGCATCGTTTACGGACCGGTAAATGCTGAAATCCGAACTCCTGAAATGGTTGGAATAATTGGCAGGAACGGAATCGGCAAAAGCACCTTATTGCGCACTCTCACGGGAATACAGCGATCAATAATGGGCGCTGTATTGATCAGGGGACAGGAAATAAGCAAAATTTCAAGATCTGACAGGGCCAGGTTAATCAGCTATGTTTCGACTGAAGCGGTACATGTTCAGAATCTGCGCGTATTGGAACTGGTATCCATGGGACGGTTTCCCTATACCAACTGGTTTGGAAAACTTACCGGAATTGACCAGGACATAATTCAGGATTCGATTCAGCAAACAGGGATCCATCTCCTTCTCGAAAAGCCTGTTTACCAACTAAGTGACGGAGAAAGGCAAAAAGTAATGATTGCCCGTGCCCTGGCGCAGGATACCCCGGTAATTTTTCTCGATGAGCCGACTGCTTTTCTTGATTTACCGGCACGACATGAAACCATGCGTTTATTGAATAACCTGTCACGGCAAAAAAACAAACTGATCATCTTTTCAACACATGATCTGTCCATCGCAATGGATGAGGTGGATAAACTGTGGCTTATGACAGATGTGGGATTAATGGAAGGGGCGCCTGAAGATTTGTTAATAAACCAGGGATTCCGTAAATTATTTAATAATTCTGACCTTGATTTTGACACCAGATCTTTGGTATTCCGATTCAGCAGGGACCTGAAGAATCGTGTCAAAATTATGGGGGATGAAAAATTCCTTATTTTTACGCGTAAAGCTATGGAAAGAATAGGCTTTAAAACAGTTACACATGAAAATGCCAATTATACAATCACAGTAAAAACCCGTTCGGATGTTGCGGTTTGGCTTGTGGAAGGACCTGATTTGCAAAAAACATTCCAATCTTTGTATCAGCTTACTTCCTTTTTTCGGCATGATTTATGGAATTAATTAATTACCATTGGAGTTTATCATGATATCCATCCTTATACCGGTTTATAATTGCAATATTGTTACTCTTGTAAGGGAACTTCACAACCAGGCCTCAATGGCTTCCGTACCGGTTGAAATAATTGTGGTCGATGACTGTTCTTCTGAATTGCTCAGGGATCAGAATAAAGATGTGGATAAATTGCCCGGAGTTAAGTTTATAGAGCTTGAAAAAAATATTGGCCGGGCCAGTATCCGGAATAAGCTGGCCGAATTGGCTTCTTTCCCGTCGCTGCTTTTCATGGATTGTGATTCGGAAGTCCCGGCAGCTGATTATATTAAAAATTACCTTCCGTATTGCGGCAAAGAAGTTGTTGTTTGCGGAGGGCGGATATATTCTCCTGTCCCTCCCGAAGAACCGGAAATGATGCTACGGTGGCTCTACGGAATAAAAAGGGAACAATTGTCAGCAGAAGTGCGCAGCAAAAACCCCTATCATTCTTTCATGACGAACAATTTTCTGATCTCCCGTGCCATTTTATCGCAGATCCGGTTTGATGAAAGTCTCATTCAATATGGTCATGAGGATACGCTTTTTGGTTTTGAACTTGAGAAGAATGGAATTCCGGTAATTCACATGAATAATCCTCTCATCCACACCGGTCTTGAAATCACGAGAGAATTTCTGAGGAAAACCAGCGAAGGAATTGAAAACCTGGTTATAATGGTTGTACAGGGCAAAATTAACCGGGAAGGACTGGAAGATATCCGATTGCTAAAAGTGTACGATAAGATTAACCGTTTTGGATTGGTTAAACTTTATCTTAAAATGTATTATCAGTTTGAACGGGCGGTCATGAATAACCTGATGAGTGTCAGTCCCAATCTGTTTGATTTTGATCTATACAAGCTTGCCATACTAGCCAGGACCATCAGGAAAAGCAAATCATCAACTGAATTTTTTAACAGCCTATAATTTAAGATTTACGGTGTAATTGAAGGCAATTATAAAGGAAGTAAGAGGGTCGGGGACCATTCTTTCATGATCGATACCATATTTCAGGCTGAATTCATGCATTTTTCCCGGTGTATATGAAATTCCAAACCAGGTTCTGTTATTTACCATTTCCATCTGATGGCTCACTGAATTCAGAAACAATTCTTCCTCAATGAATGGTGTAACTGGCTTGTTTTTCAGGTTGTATGCCAGGGTGAATTTATGGCGGTTGATCAACCTGCTGAGCAAATAGTCCTCATTGTTGTTGAACTCGATCCTTGATGACTGAAAACGGAGGCGATAACCCATTGTTAACTGGCCGGCTTTATGTTTTAAAGCCATGTCGGCATAAAATCCCTGCCTCCACCGGTAATCACCGGGGTTTTTCCAATTGGCCTCAATTCGGTAATAGAATGCCGCCCTGAAGTATTTCGTAAATTTGTAACTGATCCCTATTTCATTTATTTGCCTTTCCAATTGAGTGCAGTTTTCTTTTAACCGTACTTCTTCCTCGAGGATGAATTTCAGGTTTTTAGCCAATTCAAGATCCATATTTGCCGAGGGCCAGAATTGAAAATCCCTTTGCTGTGCATGCATCGCAGGGATGCAAATCAAAAGATAAAAGAAAAGGAAAAGGGCAAAGCGCTTATTTTTGGTCATAGAGTAATTTGCTAATCATCGTCATCATTATCTGTCTGCCGGTTATAGGCGCTGTCTCTTTCATCCGCCATATTGATGTGGCTGTCATTTTCGTAATAGTAGATAATAAGGCGGGCTGTATCACGCAGGTAATCAATTCTACCGATTTCAATGCGATTAATTTTCAATCCGGTGCGGGCTTCCAGGTCCTTTTTCAGCTCTTCGCGTTTTGCCGGTAGAATCATATCTACCTTTTCATAAATTATGTTTTTCGAAGACTCATGTTTTAAGAGCCATAATCTTTCGAGGCCGTAAATTATAAAGATTAAAGCAGCATTGGTGAAGAGCAGTTCCGCCCAGCTAATTTTCTTATTGGCCAGAGCATTGATAACAGAAATTCCGAGCAGAATAAAAAGGTATGTCATTTCCTTTATCGGGATGGCATTGGTTCTGTACCTGAGAATGCCAAATATGGCAAACAAACCGAACGCGAAACCAATCTGAAGTTTGACGCTTTCAAGCAAAAAACAGATCAGAAATACAAGGATGCTGATAAGGAGAAAGCTGAATAAATAGTCTTTTCGCCGGGTAATTGGATAATAAAGATAGCGCACAATTAAAACCACCTCGCAAAGATCGAGAGCAAACCGGAAGAGGAGCTCGCTAAAGCTGTCTACATGGATAATATCAAGACCAAAGACTGTATAGTCCTGTATGCTAAGCAGTGTATTCAACATGGCTTAATTTATTTATTTGCAGAAGCGTGTGTTTAAAATTGTTGTTTTTTGAATTATCATTCAAAAGCGAAACTCCAATGCAATATTTACTTACAGAGCATGGCCTGATATTGTTTCCTTTCAAAACCTGGTAGATCTGGCTGGTCTTATCGGTACCTGCCTGTTTGATTTCGATAATCACCAATCCCGTAAGGGAAATATTTCTGGCTCTGCCAGTAAAGGAGATGTTGAAATCGGTGGTTACCCTTTCACGCATTCCTCTATCAACAAGGGTAAACCGGTTGAAATGGTTGACAACTGTACATATGAGATTGTCCGGGTTATAGGGCGTATTTTTTTCAATAAAACCTGCAAACGCCGGGGCATAGTTATCCGGATGTTTGATTCTTTCTTTAATAATGCGCCCTTTGTTCGTACGGAATTTTACCTCAAGGAAACCAAGCTTCGATTCAATATATTCGCGATGCCTTACTTTAAAACGGGTGAGTCTGCCATTATGATGATCATAGAACATATTCAGGGCTGGAGTATCAAAATAATCGGTCTGGTAGCTGAATACCTGGTTTTCATCAATAGTAAGCACCCTGTAATTTTGCACCAATTGCGGCATTATGGCTTCAAGTTGTTCAAAGGGAAGGATGAATTTCATATCAATGCGGTCCATAAGCTTAACTGAATCCATTTCATCAAGGGAAACAGGATCGAACCGGCTGGCCATGGAACGTACCGTTTGCAGATAAGTCGTTGACATGAAGGTTAATATATTACTGCAAAATTACAATATCTTTTGCCCGGATTGTTTCTTTCTTCGTGGAAATGCTGACATTTACTATTACAGGTATCATGTGTTTTGTAGGATAATTTACCGAATCTTTCGAGTAGGCGTAAATTTTGTACTGACCTTCCCGCAGGTAATTAAATTCGTAGGTCCCATCATAATTCGTTGTCACCTTATCTCCATATACAGGGTCATCTCCGTAAATGATGAAGACCTCCTCATCTGTTGCATAATACTGCTCGATCAGTTCGGTAAAGTTACTGTTATACTGCCTTACGATTACCTTTCCCTCAATTGAAGAAGTGCCTCCGATTCCCTCATCCTTTTTACAGGAAAAAGCAAGCATACTCAAAATAACAAGGGAAATAAGCGAATAACTGAAGCGTGAATTCATATAAATAAAATTTCTGGGTGTAAGCTTTAACGTTGGCGGAACTCATTGGTTGCAAATTTGTGGTTCCAATATACCGCCACTACTTTAAATACTGGTTGCAAAGGTTGCCTGAATCGCCTGCAATAATAACAACTATTTTTAACTATTTTTGAATAATTACAATTTCAAAATTTAACGGGGGCAGGAAAAATGGTCAGGCTAATACTTATAATTGGTTCCGGCAGTTTTATAGGCGGCATAGCACGCTATCTTATATCCCGTTATGTTCAGGGCCAGGTCCTTTCTGCTTTTCCATATGGCACACTGCTTGTAAACCTGGCGGGTTGTTTTCTGATTGGCATATTCTACGGACTCTCAGAAAGGGGAAACCTGATGAATACAGAGTTGCGGATGTTTCTGACAGTAGGATTTTGCGGGGGCTTTACCACTTTTTCCACATTTGCCAACGAAAACATCAGTATGCTTCGTGAAGGTGATTTTTTTTATTTTGCGTTGTATACCTCCCTGAGCATCTTTTTTGGCCTTATGGCAACCTATACAGGTAACCTTATTATAAAAGCCATTTAGAGATTGTCCTCCGCACTCTGTCAGGTCTGGTTCTGGAAATCAACGAACGGCAGAACTGCAAAACTGCAAAACTGCAAAACTGCAAAACTGCAAAACTGCAAAACTGCAAAACTGCAAAACATTATTTACACATCAATACGCGCATATTTTGCATGCCGTTCAATGAAATCCCTTCTGGGCGGAACATCATCACCCATCAGCATGGAAAATACCCTGTCTGCTTCGGCTCCGCTTTCGATGGTTACCATCCTGAGGGTTCTTTTTTCAGGATTCATGGTTGTTTCCCAAAGTTGCTCGGCATTCATTTCACCGAGACCTTTATAACGCTGAATATGCACATTGCCTTCCTTGCCTTTGCCCAGTTCTTCCACAATGATTTTGCGTTCTTCTTCTGTCCAGCAGTAACGTTCTGTTTTTCCTCTTTTTATGAGATAGAGGGGTGGGGTAGCAACGTATAAATGTCCGTTCTTTATCAGTTCTTCCATAAACCGGTAAAAGAATGTCATCATCAGGGTGGTAATGTGGCTTCCGTCAACGTCGGCATCCGTCATGATGATCACCTTATGGTACCTTAGTTTGGAAAGATTCAGCGCCTTGCTGTCATCCTCCGTGCCGACCGTTACGCCCAGTGCGGTATAAATGTTCCTGATTTCCTCGTTTTCGAATATTTTATGAGGCATGGCCTTTTCCACATTCAAAATTTTGCCGCGTAAAGGGAGTATTGCCTGGAAATGCCTGTCACGGCCTTGTTTAGCCGTTCCGCCTGCTGAATCACCTTCAACAAAGTATATTTCAGTAACTTCGGGATCTTTGTCGGAGCAATCTGCCAGTTTTCCCGGTAATCCTGAACCCGATAAAACACCTTTCCGCTGAACCAGTTCGCGAGCCTTGCGGGCCGCATGACGGGCCTGTGCGGCAAGAATTACTTTTTGCACGATAATCTTGGCATCCCGTGGATTTTCTTCAAGATAATTGGATAAAGCATTGGATACGGCCGTATCAACAAAGCCCATCACATCTGAATTGCCAAGTTTGGTTTTTGTCTGACCTTCAAACTGCGGTTCCTGCACCTTGATGGAGATGACAGCAGTAAGACCTTCTCTGAAATCGTCGCCGCTAATGTCAAATTTAAGCTTTGAAAGCATGCCCGATTTCTCGGCATAGGCTTTCAGTGTGCGGGTAAGTCCCCGTCTGAATCCAGCCAGGTGCGTTCCTCCTTCAATGGTATTGATATTATTTACATACGAAAATACATTTTCAGTAAACGAGGTATTGTATTGCATGGCAACTTCGACCGGAACCTCACTTTTCGTGTTTTCGATATAGATAATTCCGGTAAGCTTTTCACGGTTTTCATCCAGCATTGTAACAAATTCGGAAAGGCCGTTTTCAGAATAGAATATCTCTTCCCGGTATTTGGATTCAGCGCCGTTCTCCTCAATTTCCCGCATATCTGTGATCTTCAATAAGATACCCTTATTAAGAAAGGAAAGTTCCCGCAACCTGGAAGACAATATCTCAAAATTGTATTCAGTAGTGGTAAAAATTGTATCATCAGGCATAAAGGTCACTTCAGTCCCGCTGCGGTCGGTGGGTCCGATTTCAGTTACAGGATACATGGGTTTTCCACGTTCATATTCCTGCCTGTATTGTTTACCGTCGATGCAAACATTTACTTCAAGATGAGCCGAAAGCGCATTCACACATGAAACACCCACGCCATGCAATCCGCCTGAAACCTTGTAGGAATCTTTATTAAACTTTCCCCCGGCATGCAATACAGTTAATACTACTTCAAGGGCGGAACGCTGTTCTTTTTCCATGATGCCGACTGGAATACCCCTGCCATCATCAGCCACAGATACAGAACCATTTTCGTTAATGACCACGTTAATATTTTTGCAATAGCCCGCCAGGGCCTCATCTATAGAATTATCAACTACCTCATATACCAAATGATGCAATCCTTTCACACTGATATCGCCGATATACATCGCGGGCCGTTTTCTGACAGCCTCCAATCCTTCCAGAACTTGTATGCTATCTGCTGAATAATCGTTCTTTTTTTCCATGAAAATCTCCTCAGTTTCTTCTAAATTATTCATATCCATAATGTATTATTTGTCGGTCTGAAATAAGAATTTCAGCATTTTTTTAAAGCATCGCAAAGATACTAAAAATATGTGTATGTTTTTAGTTGAAATAATTAATAATCAATATATTATCAACAAAAAATAAACAAGATAAGCACCTGAAACGGAGGAAATTACAATTAGGGATTTAAACAGGAGTCATTATATTGATAGAAATCGTAGAGACAAGGCATTGCCTTGTCTCTACAACCTATTTAATTCACGGATTACCGATTACCGATTACTGTTTACCGGTTAGTTCTTCCAGTTTTTGTTTCAGGATTTCAATTTCCTGGTTCAGCATTTCTTCATGGGTGGCGGATTCTTCTGCAAGTTTGATCAGCTCGTCCTCACGTCTTGTTGATTCTTCCTGTGTAGCCATTATTTCTTCCAGGTTCATCCGCAACTGCTCCTCACTTTCGGCCAGTTCTTTGGATTGCATTACGGAATGTTCGATCAGCTTTTTAAGCTTTGAATTGGCCTTTTCGGTGCTTATAGTAGAAGTAAAAGATTCCATCAGTTTTTCAACAAAGGATACCCTGTACCCTTTGATCTTTTTGAATGAACCAATTTCAACCACTCCGATGCATTGATCGTTAACTTTCATTGGGGCGAACAACAGGTGTTTCAGATAGTCAGTTCCGAGTCCCGAACGTAGCTGTGTATATTTTTCAGTAATGTTATCAATTTCAAGAAAATGCTGGCTTATAAAGCATGTTCCGACATAGCCTTCTCCGGGGAGAAACTGCTGGTTTGTTCTTTCTTCATTAAACGCATAGCTTGCCGCAAGTTCCAGTACCGGTGCAGTTTCATCCTCATCATTCAGAATAAAGACACCGCCTTGTTGTGCACCTACATAATCAATCAGTTCTTTAATGAAAACCTGGGATAAACCGGAAATACTGTCCTTATTCTTGCTGATAATGTCTGAAAAAAGCCCCAGGCCCTGGTTGAACCAAAGCAGGTTTTCCTGGTCTTTTTCCCGTAAGATCAATTCACGTTTCTGTACAACAATTTCGGCGTGTTGTTTCTCAAGTTGGTTCTGCGCTTCTTCCAGTTCCCTGGAACTGGCCTGGAACTTTTCTTCGAAAATCTGTTTCTGCTGTTGTGCTGCGTTGATTCTTCTGCGAATCAGATAGTAAACGGCATAAAGTGTAACAAGGATGAAAAGCAGACGGAACCATATTGTTCCCCAGAATGGCGGTGTAATTTTAATTTTTACGGATAATCCTTTTTCATTCCAGATACCGTCGGCATTTGATGCCTGCACCCTGAGATTATACGTCTTGTATGGCAGGCTTGTATAGGAAACAAACCTTCGGGTACCTGCATCAATCCATTCATTATCAAATCCTTCCAACCTATATCGGTAATGATTTTTTTCGGGATTGGCATAATGAAGGGCAGAAAAATACAGGGTAAAGTTATTCTGACGGTGATTCAACCGTATATACTTTACCTCACTTATATGCTGGTCGATTGGAGAGTTCCTGCCCGGGGAAACCAGGCGATTGCTGACCTGGAAAGCGGAAATGATAATTCTTGGAGCGATCGAATCTTTGACGACCTTATTTGGAAAGAAGCTGTTGAAACCATATTGACCGCCAAAGAACATTTCGCCGGTGTTGCTTTTGAAATAGGAAGTACCGTTGAATTCATTGCTTTGCAGTCCGTCTTCAATGCTGAACTGATTTATTTCCTGGGTTTCGGGGTTAAACTTGATTATGCCGTTATTTGTACTCAGCCATAAGTTATGGGAATTATCCTGTAAAATGCCATAAATAACAGCCGTGGATAATTCCTTAATATTTTTAAAATGGCGGAATGTCTTTTTTTCTATGTTGAATTCATCCAATCCTTTACCGTATGTGCCGATCCAAAGGTTACCCCTTTCGTCTTCCATGAAGGATAAAATTTCATTGTGAATGATGGTGCTGCTATCACCGTCTTTATGAATATAATGTATAAATCCGCCGGTTGAAGGATCGAATTTATTCATCCCATAATCTGTTGCCAGCCAAATATTGCCTGATTTATCGCCATAGATGCAATAAATGGTAAGATTGCTGATCGATTGCGGATTTTCGGGTTCAGGAGTATATTGTTTAAATGATTCGGCGGCAATGTCCATAATCGTGAGACCTTTATCTGTGCCAATCCATAATTTTCCCTTGTTGTCAGGGAAAATAGCATAAATCTTGTCGCTTGTCAGAGAATTTGGATTTTCATGCTGGGATTTGTAATTTTTGAACCGTACCGGTTTCCGGTTTTCATTCAGGGTAACCTTATTCAAACCGTCATTTTCTGTTCCGATCCAAAGTGTTCCCGTCGGATACTCTTTTATGGCTCTCAGTTTACTGCTCGACAGACTGTTGGAATTTCCGTCTTCATGCACCAATCTTGTATATCTTTTATTCTTTCGATCCAGGATATGCAGTCCGTCCGTTTTGGAACCAATCCACAGAATACCTTCGTTATCCTCGTATATGGGATGAATATTTCGAAATACAAGTTTTTCCGAGGCATAAGGAACATAATCATACAAGGCAAACTTGTCTTTTTTGGGATTGTATTTATCCAGTCCGTTATTTCCCACCCATATAATACCCGAGAAATCCATGAAAAGGGAGAGTACCTCATTATTACTCAGGCTATACGGATTATTGTGATCATAGGTGATATTAATGAATCTGCCGGTTTGTTGAAGGAAAATATGTATACCCCCACCATAGGTGGCAACCCAAATATTTCCCTCTTTATCCTGAAGGAGGGCTTTGACAAAGTCATTTGTTGTTGCATTGCCTCCGGAAAAATTGCCAAAGGTTCGGAATACTTCCGATCCGGCTTTCAATTGGGCTAAACCGTTTTCAGTCCCAACCCAAAGATCGCCGTTCCTGTCAATGAGAAGGGAAATGACCCGGTTTCCGGGAAGTGACTGATTGTTTAAGGTCTCATGGAGATAAGATGTCCGGGTATGATTGCCCGTATCATACCGGTAAAGGCATTTATCCGTGCCAATCCATATTTGGGATGAATCCCGGGCAAATGACAGGACAGCAGTGTGGGTGAATGGTTCAAGCAAAGGATCTTTATGTATATTGACAAACCGGTAATTATCCAGGTCCAGGACCGACAGGCCCTTGTCTGTGCCGACCCATAAGCGGTGGTCGGCGGATGGCATCAGTGCGTTAACTGTGCTTCCCGAAAGACCAGCCGTATCGTATTTGCCTGGAACGTAATGTATAAACCGGTCGGATCTGCGATCATACTTATTAAGTCCACCTCCGCTGGTTCCGATCCATAGATTGGATTCCGCATCTTCACATATGGATAAAATGCGGGGATTGCTTATACTGAACTGATCCTTCTCCTCGGGCTTATAAACCTGGAATGAATAGCCATCATATTTATTAAGGCCATCTTCTGTTCCGATCCAAAGTATTCCACGCGAATCCTGGAAAATACAATTGGGTGAACTTTGTGATAACCCGTCCTTGATGGAGATATTATCGAATTTTATGTTGAGATTTTCTTGCTGGGCAGCTGCATCAGGAAAAATAAAAAACAGACTTAAGGATAAATAACTGAGGCAGGTATTGAAAAAAGAGGGTTTTGGTAATATCATAAATGTTTCGATAACAGATGATGAAATAAAGCATTAAAATAAAGATTTTATGAAGAACTGCAAATATATTTCCGAAAGAATTTAAAATTAAATTGGCTTTCCGACAACTGACCTTGATACCGGCAAATTTATATTGTTGCAGGACATCAGATGGTACCGGAATTCGTTAAATTTACAGCATAAAATTCAGTTATGTACCTGCAAAAAGTATCCTTACTAAATTTCAAAAACATCGCGGAAGCTGAAATTTCATTTTCTCCCAGAATTAATTGTTTTGTGGGTAATAACGGGGTGGGCAAAACAAACGTGCTGGATGCCATTCATTATCTTTGCCTCTGCAAAAGCTATTTTAATCCGGTAGATACCCAGAACATAAGTCACACTAAGGAATTTGCACTTATTCAGGGGATGTTCTCCGAAAATGAAAAAACAGATGAGATTTTTTGCAGTATTCATCATAACCGCAATAAAGTTTTTAAGCGGAACAAAAAAGAATACGAAAAACTCGCTCATCATATCGGGCTTTTTCCTGTTGTAATGATCTCACCGGAAGATACATCCCTTATTATGGAAGGAAGCGAGGAACGGAGAAAGTTTCTGAACAGTGTGATTTCACAATATGATAAGGGGTATCTGGAGGATATGATCAGCTACAATAAATTGCTTTCCCAGCGAAATCGACTTCTGAAGGATTTTCAGATTTCACGGAACTTTGACGATGACATGCTTAAAGTTTATGATGAGCAGATGATTCTTCCGGCAGGGAGGATATTTGCCCGAAGGAATGAGTATACGGATAAAATGATTCCCATTTTTCGAAGGTATTACAGTTTGATAGCACCCGAAAGTGAAGAAGTGGACCTTTTGTATCAATCCCAGCTTCAGGGCATGGATTATGGAGGATTACTGGCCTCTTCGCGCGAGAAGGACCGTTTAATGCAATATACAACGCAGGGGATTCACAAAGATGACCTGCTGTTAAAACTGAATGGGTATCCAATGAAAAAAACCGGTTCCCAGGGTCAGCAAAAGACTTTCCTGGTTACCCTCAAACTTGCGCAGTTTGATTTCATAAAAGCTATGAACAGGGCACTGCCTATATTGTTACTTGACGATGTATTTGATAAATTCGATGAAACCCGAGTGCGGCAAATTATCAAACTTGTGTCGGATGATCATTTTGGACAGATTTTTATTACACACACAGATGAGCAGAAAATGAAATCGATTCTTGAAGAAATGAACACGGAATTCAAATTGTTTCATATACGGGATGGAAAAGTTGTATCTTAGGTATTAATAAATGAGCTATGCGAAAAAGCAATACACAGCCAATCGAAAATGTGATCAGGGAATACCTCAGGGAGATGAATATCGATCAGAAATTAAAGGAGGTTGGAATTGTCTCGCAGTGGGAAAAACTGATGGGGAAGACGGTGGCAGTGAGAACCAGTCAAATTTACATTCGAAACCATATCTTATATATTCATGTAACCTCGTCTGTACTGAAAAATGAATTAATGATGATGCGTCAGGCGATCATTGAAAAGATAAATGAAGAGGCGGGGGAAAAGATTGTGGAGCAGATCGTTATTAAGTGACAAGTGATGAGTGACAAGTGACGAGTGACGAGTGACGAGGAAGAAGGTTCTGCAGTTTTGCAGTTGGGAATTCCTCAGCTGACCTGACAGAGTCCGCAGGACCTGTCAGAGTCGGTGCGAAAAGTCGTAAATTCTTGCAGTTCCACATTACGAAGAGACCTCCGGAATCTAAATAATTCCGGAGGTCTTTATTCTTTTGAATATTCCTTCTTGTCACTAGTCACTCGTCACTCGTCCCTATCTAGTACCGGTTCAGCCACCTGTAACGTCTGGCATTATCTCCGAACTTCACAGCGGCCATGATTTCATGGGATCCTAATGTACGGGCACCGATAGCACTAAAGGAATAGTCAAAAGCGTAGCCAAAATAGAACTTATCTACCTTTAATCCGGCCATGATAACAACTGCGGAACCCCTTCCACTAATTGATTCTTCTGACATTCCATAGCTGCCTCCTGTGCGATAGGATACACCTGCCCAATAATTCTCCATGAGATAGGCTTTTAGATTCACATCAGCCTGGGCAATGAATTTATCGGTTGTTTTAAGAAGGAATGACGGTTCCAGTAAAATATCAGGTGCAACTTCGAAACGGTAGCCGGCAGTCATATAATAATGACGTTCCATTCTGTAACCCGGACCGTTTTTATCGGCTCCGATTTTCAGGGGACTTTGCATGAGCTGCATGGCTGACACACCTACATAGAGCGAGTTGGTTGTAAAATATACGCCGAAGTTGGCGTCAGGTACGAAAGCGGATTTTACTGTATTTGTGATTAACTCATCCTGTTTGTCGAGGAGTTTGATTTTATCGCTGTTGATGCTGAACTGAAATCCGGTGATAGAAGCGCCAAATGATAACTGTGCCTTGTTGAGGGGAATATGATAACTATAGGTTCCCGAAATACCGGTGCGGTTGAAGGCTCCCGAATTATCGGTAAAGGCATTGAATCCATATCCAACCCGGCCACTTCTTGACATAACGCGTCTTCTTTTTTTAATGGAGGCTGAACGGGACATGAAGCTGTTTTTCAACAATCGGGTCTGGGCGCTGATTGCATAAGTGGAAGGGGCATCCTTGATTCCGAGCCATTGCTCGCGGGCCGTAATATTAATTGCGGTGTATCCTTCATGTCCTGCCACAGCGGGATTAATAAGGAAGCCATTCATCATATACTGGCTGTAAACCGGAAGTTGTTGTGCAAAAGAAGTTGAGAAACAGATTGTCATCAAAAAGCTCATCACCAAAAATCCTTTAATTATCTTTTTCATCGTCCTTTTCGTTTGTTTGATAAGGTATACCCAAAAAGGACCCGGATTGTTTGTATTGTTTGATGACAACGGGACCATTGATTTATATCAACGGTATCGATGAATTAGAGCAATAGCCTCACTTTAGCACCTGTTTTGATCTTTACACAAAGTGAAGAGGCTTTGACGAACGGCTGCAACAGCCGGATGAAAAAAACAATTATGAATTATGAATTATGAATTATGAATGGGTGGATCATTTATAATTCATAATTCATAATTAATTTTAGTATCTGTTCAACCAGCGGTACCTCCTTGCATTATCCCCGAACTTAACCGCGGCCATAATTTCATGCGATCCCAGGGTTCTGGCGCCAATTGCATTGAATGTATAATCAAACGCATAGCCAAAATAATAACGATCCACACGAAGTCCTCCCATAATAATAAGGGCTGATCCTTTTCCTTTGAAAGATTCTTCCACGAGGCTATAACTTCCCCCACTGCGGAAGGAAAGACCGGCCCAGTAATTTTCCTGGATGTAGGTTTTTAAATTGATATCAATTTGCGCAATAAACTTCTCGGTAGTTTTGAAAAGGAAAGAAGGTTCAAGAAGAAGGTCCCTGCTGATCTCAAACCGGTATCCGGCTGTGGCATAATAATGACGTACCATTTGAAAGCCCGGGCCGTTTTCGTTTCCACCGAGGTCGAGCCTGCTTTGAAATAGCTGCATCGCCGATATGCCGGCATAAACATGAGTATTGGAATAATACACCCCAAAGTTTGCATCGGGAATAAGAGCCGATTTTCTTGTATCCAGCAAGAGCTGGTCATCTACATCAAGCAGTTTCATTTTGCTCTCATCAATACGGAATTGAAATCCGCAGATTGAAACACCGAATGATAACTGTGCCTGTGGAAGCGGGATATGGTAACTGTAAGTGCCTTGAAAACCGGTGCGGTTAAAGGCTCCGGCCATATCGGTATAGGCATAGAGGCCGTAGCCGACCCGGCCGCTTCTTGACATGACCCGCTTCCGTTTCCGGATGGATGCAGATCTTGAAATAAAGCTGTTCCTGAGCATGCGGGTCTGGGCGCTAACGGCATAAGTGCCGGGCGCATCCTTAAGTCCGAGCCATTGCTCGCGGGCGGTGATGTTAATGGCTGTGTATCCTTCATGGCCTGCCACGGCAGGATTTATAAGAAAGCCATTCATCATATACTGGCTGTATACAGGTAATTGTTGTCCATAGAGTTGGGTTCCCCATGTACAAATCAATAAAACCATCAACAGCCACAGAAATCTCCTGGTTTTTGTCATTTAAGGGTAAATTCTGTTCGATAACTGTCTCCAGTATGTTATGTCTGATCTATCAAATGTATCTTAAATCGTCCTTATGGTCTCTCTTTAAATTGTTAAATCTTCAAATGTCGCAATCGTAAATCGTAAATTCCTACAATACCGTTAGCGTTCTGCGCCATTATTCATTATTCATGTTCATATTCTACAATACCGTATGCGCTCCGCGCAATTTTTCATTATTCATTGTTCATTGTTCATTTTCTACAATACCGTATGCGCTCCGCGCAATTGTTCATTGTTCATTGTTCATATTCTACAATACCATATGCTCTCCGCGCCATTCATAATTCATCATTCATAATTCATCATTCATAATTCATCATTCATCATTCATCATTCATAATTATCTACCGTATCACGTTAACATACCCCGTTACCGGTTTCGTATGTGCCACTTTTATGTCAAGAACATAATAATAGGCATCCATGGGCAGTTCCTTACCCGACATGGTTTCACCATTCCACGGGTTATTTGCCACATTGTTGGTCCTGTATATCAGACGACCCCACCGGTCGTAAATTTCCAGTACGGCGTCAGGGAAAAGATCGATATTGGGGATTATCCAGGTGTCGTTCTGTCCATTCCGGTCACCGGGTGTTATCGTGTTCGGAATGTTGGAGAACAAAAGGTAAGCGTCACACACTTCAAGGATCATGGTATCTTTACCCACGCAGCCCTTTTCATCAGTGACTTCAACCCATAAAGGCTCATCTTCATTTCGATCAGCATCAACGGTAACAAAGCTGCTGTTGTCTCCGGTTGACCAGTTGTAATATGCAAAATTGCCGGCTTCTACCATCAATGTTGAGGTCCCGCATAAGGCGGTATCTTTTCCAAGATCTACCAAAGGCAGGGGATTTACAGTAAGCAGGGATGAATCATAATCTGAACAACCATCGGCGCCGGTGATTTTCACCCACACATATCCGTCCGTTCCCGTTGTGTATGTTGTTCCGTTGCTGCCGTCAGGCCAGAGATAAGTTACATCACTTGAATAGGATGTGGTGCCGTCATAGGTAAACATATCTTCCGCACAAATCTCTTCCTGGTCTCCTATATTGGCAACCGGTGCATTGATCATCACCGAAGCCTCCACAGGCACGCCGAAACATCCGAGTTCAGATTCTTCCACTACCGATATGCTATGGTTGTTTCGTTCATAGTTCCATTGTATATCTATTGAATCGTTGTAATTGGCGATGATGGTTCCACCATTGACCGTCCAAACAAATGTCGAGTTCGGCAGACCGTGTGTACCATAACGGGCGCTGCCACCGGCGCATGCATCAGGCAAAGATTGTGCCGTGATAATGCCTTTGAGGCTTCCCGAAAGAAACATTACAATGAATACTATGGTATATCTGAAAGACAAATCTGGTTATTCTAGGTAAGGTTTATTAAAACCGGCCGGTGAAAAAATAATTCACCAGCCGGATCAATTATTATTGTTCAACAGATATTTTCAATCCTGCATTCTAGAGATTTTCTAAGTGCTGGATCGGGCTTGTAACAGGAGTCGGGTTCACATAAATTCTGTATGTGCCTGCAGCGGTTACAGCTGTCATAGCATCCATTGATTTGCGGCTGATACGGTCAGTAAAACCGGTAATAGCAACATCGTAATATCCGTATTGTGTAGCGGGCAAGTCAATAGCCAATCCATCTGTTGCAGGAGTAGCAGATGAAGTACCGTCGGCATCCCTTGCGGCAATTGACTCGGCAATTACATTGACATCGGTAACTGCAGGAGCTGCTAAAAGCAATGTATACGGGGTGGCTGATGCAACCACAGCGCCGCCGTTATAAGCCACAGTATATGAAACTTCCCAATCACCCAAACCGGTTATGTTCAGAGGAACATAGAATGTGGTGCCGGGGGCAACAGTACAACCGCCACCTTCGGTACCGTCAAAAGCGACTGTGGGTGCGGCCAAAACAAATACATTTCTGACTTCCGGGGTTGCATCGGCACAACCAAAGTCAAAGTTAAGTGCGCCAAGCGGATTACTGTGCTCGGTGGCTCTCAGGACATATTGAGTGCCTGCAGCAGCAGTTGGAGCCGCCCATGTTACGGATATTTCATTTTCCTTCACCCATGGGGCCAAACCTTCACCCACTGTCAAGGCTGCGCCTGCATAGGTTTCAGGTGTAATGGCAAGTGGAGCCAGTGCTGAGGTCAATACTTCCCAATTGAATTCCGAATAATCCATTGAAACCGGTGCAAGAGCGGCTATCGTTGCATCGGGTGCAACATAATAAGGTACACGACTGCCGATTGTTACGTAGTCGGAGGTGGTTGTTACAGCATCATAAGTTGAGGTTGGTCCTACATACTGGGCATACGCGCCTAACCCTGCTGTAAAGAACAATGCGAGAGTCGCAGTCAATCTAAAAATGTTAATCTTCTTCATTTTCGTAGTATTAAATTGTTATTAATTATATTCATTAATTATTAAATATTAGGCATATGGTAAATCGGGCCTGTTACCGGAGTGCGATATACAAATAAGTCAATACGGTTATCAGCGATGGTTCCTAAGACATCCGTCACGGCTTTGCGGGAAATGCGGTCTGTAACGCTGTTTATAACAACATAATAATTACCGTAAAGAGTGGCTCCTGTCAATGTGACATTATAAGAGACGGCACTTTCATCAATATTCAGATCCTGTGCAGCTATCAAAACGGTAGCATCGGGGTTATAAACAGTATAATTTACGCGCACATTACCATCAGCAACCGCGGTAGTGAGGGTAACCGGCAAAGTAAAAGTTTGAGCGGGATCATTTGCGCAAACTGAAGCAGGATCCGCACCAAATGTTGCTGTTGGTACAGGTAAAATGGCAATTGGAATCGTTGTTAGCGGTCCGGTACAGGAAGCCGGTGCAGGAGAGTTTTCCTGTACGTTTAAATTGATGGTACCCGTTCCTGACCAGGTTACCTGCTGGTAGTTGCCAAATGCCGCAAAACCGGTTACATTGGCATTAACTCCGGCAGCACCTCCGGTTGCCCCGGTAAAAGTCCATGCAAACGCATCCGTAAGAGATCCTCCCAAAGGGGAAGTATAGGTAGGATTTGCCGTTGCATCGGGCAATACATAATACCTCATCACGCTTCCGGTGGTAACCGAGTCGGTATTTTCAGCAGCAACAGCTGTTCCTGCTGTGTTGTACCCATGTTGCGACAGTGTTTCACCATTTACACCTGATATGGTGGCAGGTTGTGCGAAAGTCGAAGATATACCAATAACCATAATAGCTATTGCAAATACACCTCTTAAAATAGTAGTCTTTTTCATGTTCGTGTCAATTTAAACTCTGGTTGTTTTTGAAATTTGATTTATAATAATTCTCTTTTGTTTATGTTATTTCAAGGATATCCTTTTGTTCTGACCGGGGTATCTTCCAATCTCTTAGTTTATACAGGTCTTTCATTTTTTAGTTACACATTTTTGACATCTCTCCTTTTTTTCCTGACGAATCCTGCCTTCGGCCGTTCCAAACTTCCGGAGCTGGTAATTTCTCCTACTGCACATGATCGTTGGGTATTCTGTAAGCCGGACCTGTATCCGGTATACGGTAAATGGTGATAATATGGCTGTCAGTCCCTTCACAACCCTGACTGTCAGTAACAACAACATGATAAGTTTCGGAAGCTGTATTATCCGGTACGACCAGGCTTTGTGTCGTTACCTGCTGGGTCTGCGCATTGCCGGGAACAAGAGCTACAGCACCGAGACTCCAGGCATAGCTGGAGAATCCTGCTCCTGCATCCAGTTGTACTGTTGCATTCTCGCATTCAATAACCGGCCCGGTAATAGTGACAGCCGGCAACGGGTTAACGGTTATGGTAACAGAAAATGATGAACCGGTATAACTGCCTGTTGATGGGGTTACCGTATAGGTAGCGGTTTGTGCGATACCTGTAGGGTTTGACAGTGTGCCTGAAATATCAGCAACACCTGAACCTGACTGCCCGCCTGTAATACCGCCTGTGACCACGGGTACCGGCCAGCTATAGGTTGTACCGCCGGGCACAATTCCATTGACTCCGTTAACGGGTGTTGCAGTAAAAGTTTTCCCGCTGCAAATAGAACCTGTAATATCTGAAATTACAGGTATCGGGTTTACCGTTACTGTTACAGTGAAGGTCGATCCAGGGCAGCCTCCTGAGGACGGGGTTATCGTATATGTGGCTGTTTGGGCCGAACTGGTTGGATTATCAAGTGTTCCGGATATCTGGGCTTCACCTGAACCTGTGGCACCACCGGTTAAACCTCCGGTCACCAAAGGCAGAGGCCAGCTATACACTGTTCCTGTCGGAACTATATCCGTGCCGTTAACAGGTGAGACAGCAAAGGATGCCCCACTATATATGCCGGCAGTTTTATTTGAAATGGCCGCCAATTGATTCACGGTAACGGCAAGGTTCCGGGCGGCGCTGGTACCGCAGCTGTTGCCGGCGGTAACGGTGATGTTTCCGTTTTGTCCGGCTGCGCCGGTGGTAACGGTGATGCTGGTTGTGCCGGCACCGCCTGTAATGGTCCAGCCCGTGGGCACGGTCCATGTGTAGGTAGTGGCATTGGGCACTGCCGTTATGCTGTATCCCTGGAGGGTAAGAGCCGGGCACTGGGCGGCTGTTCCGGTGATGGCGCCGGGAGTGGCCGGTGTTCCGGCACTGACGGTAACGGCAAGGTTCCGGGCGGCGCTGGTACCGCAGCTGTTGCCGGCGGTAACGGTGATGTTTCCGTTTTGTCCGGCTGCGCCGGTGGTAACGGTGATGCTGGCTGTGCCGGCACCGCCTGTAATGGTCCAGCCCGTGGGCACGGTCCATGTATAGGTAGTGGCATTGGGCACTGCCGTTATGCTGTATCCCTGGAGGGTAAGAGCCGGGCACTGGGCGACAGTTCCGGTGATGGCGCCGGGAGTGGCCGGTGTTCCGGCACTGACGGTAACGGCAAGGTTCCGGGCGGCGCTGGTACCGCAGCTGTTGCCGGCGGTAACGGTGATGTTTCCGTTTTGTCCGGCTGCGCCGGTGGTAACGGTGATGCTGGCTGTGCCGGCACCGGCTGTAATGGTCCAGCCCGTGGGCACGGTCCATGTGTAGGTAGTGGCATTGGGCACTGCCGTTATGCTGTATCCCTGGAGGGTAAGAGCCGGGCACTGGGCGGCTGTTCCGGTGATGGCGCCGGGAGTGGCCGGTGTTCCGGCACTGACGGTAACGGCAAGGTTCCGGGCGGCGCTGGTACCGCAGCTGTTGCCGGCGGTAACGGTGATGTTTCCGTTTTGTCCGGCTGCGCCGGTGGTAACGGTGATGCTGGCTGTGCCGGCACCGCCTGTAATGGTCCAGCCCGTGGGCACGGTCCATGTGTAGGTAGTGGCATTGGGCACTGCCGTTATGCTGTATCCCTGGAGGGTAAGAGCCGGGCACTGGGCGACTGTTCCGGTGATGGCGCCGGGAGTGGCCGGTGTTCCGGCACTGACGGTAACGGCAAGGTTCCGGGCGGCGCTGGTACCGCAGCTGTTGCCGGCGGTAACGGTGATGTTTCCGTTTTGTCCGGCTGCGCCGGTGGTAACGGTGATGCTGGCTGTGCCGGCACCGCCTGTAATGGTCCAGCCCGTGGGCACGGTCCATGTGTAGGTAGTGGCATTGGGCACTGCCGTTATGCTGTATCCCTGGAGGGTAAGAGCCGGGCACTGGGCGACAGTTCCGGTGATGGCGCCGGGAGTGGCCGGTGTTCCGGCACTGACGGTAACGGCAAGGTTCCGGGCGGCGCTGGTACCGCAGCTGTTGCCGGCGGTAACGGTGATGTTTCCGTTTTGTCCGGCTGCGCCGGTGGTAACGGTGATGCTGGCTGTGCCGGCACCGCCTGTAATGGTCCAGCCCGTGGGCACGGTCCATGTGTAGGTAGTGGCATTGGGCACTGCCGTTATGCTGTATCCCTGGAGGGTAAGAGCCGGGCACTGGGCGACTGTTCCGGTGATGGCGCCGGGAGTGGCCGGTGTTCCGGCACTGACGGTAACGGCAAGGTTCCGGGCGGCGCTGGTACCGCAGCTGTTGCCGGCGGTAACGGTGATGTTTCCGTTTTGTCCGGCTGCGCCGGTGGTAACGGTGATGCTGGCTGTGCCGGCACCGCCTGTAATGGTCCAGCCCGTGGGCACGGTCCATGTGTAGGTAGTGGCATTGGGCACTGCCGTTATGCTGTATCCCTGGAGGGTAAGAGCCGGGCACTGGGCGACAGTTCCGGTGATGGCGCCGGGAGTGGCCGGTGTTCCGGCACTGACGGTAACGGCAAGGTTCCGGGCGGCGCTGGTACCACAGCTGTTGCCGGCGGTAACGGTGATGTTTCCGTTTTGTCCGGCTGCGCCGGTGGTAACGGTGATGCTGGCTGTGCCGGCACCGCCTGTAATGGTCCAGCCCGTGGGCACGGTCCATGTGTAGGTAGTGGCATTGGGCACTGCCGTTATGCTGTATCCCTGGAGGGTAAGAGCCGGGCACTGGGCGACAGTTCCGGTGATGGCGCCGGGAGTGGCCGGTGTTCCGGCACTGACGGTAACGGCAAGGTTCCGGGCGGCGCTGGTACCGCAGCTGTTGCCGGCGGTAACGGTGATGTTTCCGTTTTGTCCGGCTGCGCCGGTGGTAACGGTGATGCTGGCTGTGCCGGCACCGCCTGTAATGGTCCAGCCCGTGGGCACGGTCCATGTGTAGGTAGTGGCATTGGGCACTGCCGTTATGCTGTATCCCTGGAGGGTAAGAGCCGGGCACTGGGTAGCTGTTCCGGTGATGGCACCGGGAACTGCCGGGGCTGCATTTATGGTGACAATTGCAGAGTTACTGGTCACTGCACCACATGAACCTGTGACAACGCAATGATAACGTGCATTGTCAAGACCTGCTGCAGGATTTGTAATAGTCAGCGTGTTTGTTCCAGTATTGCTGTATGGAGCGATATTGCTAAGATCAGACCATAAAGTCCCACCATCTGTTGAAACCTGCCATTGATAACTGGAAATCGTTCCCGAAGCCGTAATACTGATTATTATAGTGCCGGCACCTGCACATATGGCGGGTGGGATAGCCGGTTGACTCATGATTATCGCATTGGCCGTAACCGTAATCGACTTGGAAGCAGGGGTGATACCCTGGCAACCTCCGCCGGTATAATTAACGGTAACGGTTTTGTTACCGGTTGTCAGCCATTTTACAACCAGGTTATTGTCGGTGCTGCTGCCTCCGGAAGTGACGGTATAATCAACACCGGCAGTTCCACCAATGTTCCAGATGTAATTTGTTTTTCCGGACTGGGTCGTATAGGTGACATTGGCCGACTGGCAGGCGGATCCTGAAACCGGTGCGGTAAATGTCGGGGTAGGAGTATTGATGCTGACAGCTAGCGAAACTGCTGCTCCTGTTCCGCATGCGTTGGAGGCGGTTACACTGACGTTCCCTCCCGAGGCGCCCGACGAAACTGTAATGGCATTGGTATTCTGTCCTGACAGGATTGTCCAGCCTGCTGGTACTGTCCATGCATACGATATGGCCGAGGGCACAGCGGTGATACTGTAACCCAAACCGGTGGCATTAGGACATACAACAGCATCGCCGGATATGGAACCTGAAATAGAGGGCGCAGTTCCCGATACCCTTAAAGTGGCGGCGTCAGAAACTAAAGTGGAACACTTAAATGCATTGTTGGATAGCAATAATCGGTACATATACCTGTCAAAGGCAGAGGTTACCGCATTACTGATTGTTAGTGTGGCTGTCGTGGCACCTGAATAAACTCCACCATTGTTAACGTTGGCCCACGAACTGCCGCTGTTTGTGCTGACCTGCCACTGGTAAGTTCCGCCCGTGTTTATCGCGGTAACAGAGAATGTGGTGCCTGTCGACGGAGTGGAGCAAATACTTCTGTCTACCGGCTGTACGGTTATCAATGGAATTTTCTGCACATAATCCCGTATTCCGTCGGAATTGGCATCAACCGGGGCCGAATATCCGGATGCACTCGTTACTACCCCAACGGAATTGACTGTTACCGGGGAAGAACCCAGGATACCGTCATTGTCGCCGTCGGTGAGGCCGGCTTCGATCGCATCATAGCAGCCATCCCCGTCACTATCACGGTCAATTATGTTTGGGTACGTATCCCCATCTGTATCGGGATTGGGAAGGGGAGTTCCATTAAATATATCTGTACCTCCAGATCCCGAACTCCGGTCATCCACATTGTCTGACAATCCATCCAGGTCAAGATCTGCATACCCGCTGATTGTGCCATTGATCGTGGCAGTTCCTCCTGCTTCAACAACATCATAAATACCATCATTATCCGAATCAAGATCCATCCTGTCCGGCACGCCGTCCCCATCAGAATCACAATCAATCTTGTATTTGCATGAGATATCATCAATAGCAAAATCATTTCCGCCCGGAGCCAGATTTAGATTGACGATGTCAAAAGTTGCCGACGTCCGGCTGCCGGAATTCCAAATGGCAATTCCAGGAACCCATTCACAGTTGTTGGTGGTTGCGTTGAATTGCAAGCCGATGTTTTCACCATTGACATTAAATATTAACTGGGCAGGATTAGCCGGGTTAACGGAAGTAAGATTAATAGTAAGTGTATAATCTGTGTTGGGCGTTACAGCAATTGTTCCGGAACTCCAAACGATCAAATTCGGATTAGAACTCCCGTTCACCACCATCATATTGCCATGGCCGGTGCAATTTGCAAATGCATTCGTGTCCTAAATTTGCATTGGGTGTAATGGCATATATTCCTTCAGGATATAAGGAATGTTGATCTACAATGGTAACATAGCCATATCCGCTGTAAAACCCGGTATTTCCCGCATCAAAATTACTGTTAGGGAACAGTTCTGCAACGGCGTTGTTGCAGGGCAGGTTTTCATTATAATCGGGTATTCCGTCATTGTCATCATCGAGGTCATACAAATCCGCTACTCCGTCAGCATCGGTTTCAACTTTTAACTGGATTGTCTGGATACCTCCCGCATAAGTGGATCCTGTTTTTGTCGGAGTTCCGGCATACGTCAGGTTAGTTGTTGTAACAGGGCTGACAATCAGTGTATGACCTGAAACGGCACCGGAAGCAATATCTGCAGTAATCCAGAAATATCCCTTGGTATTTGCTGCTGTTCCCTGGGTAAAGCCTGAGAAAGTATGTGTGCCCGGTCCGAGGGTTGTTGTAATTGTTTTTATTTGTGTCGCACTAACCAAACTATTTACCGTATTGTAGTATAGCTTAAAGTTCACCAGGTCTGGTCCAATATAGGTGCTCGAAGCGGATGTTGTAAACGTTACACTATTTATGGTTACAGCCGTTCCTGCAACCAACGTTATGAATTTAAAGACAGTTTGATTTGTAGAACCCTGTAATATACTATTTGCTGATACAGCAGGGAAGGTTGAGGACAAGATAATTCCGTTCGTTGTGGTAATGGTCTGATAACCGGCATTGGTTGCTGTTCCTGAAGCAAAAACCAGTGTAGAATAACTTAAGTTAGCGGTTGTAATTGCATTTACGCGAATGGTTCTGCCATTTGTCGGGAAAGGCGCAATATCCGTGGTAATCCAGAAATAACCCGTTGTTCCTGCATTTGTGGATATATCAAGGCCTGAAAAAGTATGGGTACCTGTTCCCAGACTGCCGATAATTTGTGATCCGATTTGTGAGGCTGAAGAGAAATCGTTCGTGGTGTTATACCAAAGTTTAAAATTCAACACATCGATAGCAGCATAAGTTCCGGCTGTTACAAAAGAGAGTGAATTTAATGTTGCATTGGCGGTTGTGATGGCTGTAGTAAACCTGTAAAGCTGGTGCCCGACAGTTCCCTGGTTAACATTAGCTGCTGCTACCTGGCCGGCATCGGCAAGGGCCACACGGGGCACCGGCAAAATCGTTTGAGTTCCACCGTTGGTAGTACTGCCTGTATAAATCGGGGTAAGTTCATAAGTCAGGTTGGCGGGTGTAATTGCATTTACTGATAAATTGGCATTGGCAGTGGCTGTATTTGTTATATCGGTTGTAATCCAGAAATAGCCCGATGTTCCGGCTGATGTTACCTGGTTTAACCCTGTAAATGTATGCACCCCGGCACCTAAACTGGTTGTTATATTACCGCCCAATTGAGTGGCAGTGGCAAAATCATTGCTTGCATTATACCAGAGCTGGAATTTGTTGATATCTGTTGCACCGTAAGTTCCTGCAGTAGTAAAAGAAAGTGATGTCAAAAGGGCGTTTGATGTGGTGACTCCTGTTTCAAAACTATAAACAGGGTATTTCAATGTTCCCTGATAAACATTAGCTGCTGCAACCTGGGTTGAAGAGGAAAGCACTACATTGGCAGGAATAGTAATTATTACCAGTCCACTGCTTCCGGAACCACCCGTCATTGGAACCGCTGAATTTGTGACTGCCCCGCTGCCTCCGCCTCCGAATGCCAAACCGTTTTGCCCTTCAGCGCTACCGCTTACTCCGGCGCCTCCATTTCCTCCATAGAGTGAAGTGCCGGTTCCTGCAGTTGCCCCAGAGGCATTTCCGCCTGAACCAGTACTACCTGCTCCGCCGGCTCCGCCGCCTGAATATGTACCTCCACCATTTGCGCCATTTCCTCCTGCAAATTCTGTTGTGCCGGTTGAAGCGGCAGTTGTTCCCCCTAAACCTCGTGTGGCTGTATTATTGGTTGCACCGGAACCGGCAGCAGCAACCACCAGTCCTGTACCGAACGAAGATGCTCCGCCGGATGCACCGGGGGCACCACCGTCTCCAACCGTAACACTGTATGTATTGCCGGGTATCACAGGAACAATACTGCTGGCATAGGCGCCACCGCCACCTCCGCCACCTTTTTTAGAGGTACCATCGGTAATCGAGCTGCCGCCGCCACCGCCACCCCAGCATTCCACTTTTAATGAAGTGATGCCCGGAAGAACAGTAAAAGTCCCTGGTGAAGTATAATAATATCCTGGTGAAGAGTAAGGCACAATGGTTATAATGCCGGATGTGTAAACACTGTTTCCCGGTCCGCAGGTTCCACTGTTATTTGCAAACCAGCAATTTCCTTCACTCACAACATCGAAAGTCAGGTTGTTTGTGCCTACGGTAGCGGGTGCAGTTATGGTTAGAGGATATGTGCGTGATGCACCGGGGACAAGGTTGCCTGCATTTTCCCGTACAAAATAATCGGCGTCTGCATTCCATTTTACGCCGATGTTAATATCAGGTGAAACATCGGTCCAGGTTGCCTGTCCTGTATTGGTAACTGTAACTGTAACCGTTCGTGTTTCTCCGGCAAACCAAACATCGGAACCAATGTCCATTGCAGTGAATTGAGCCCTGTATGCAGGCTCCCAGGAGATAATTATTTGTCCCTGGCCACCACTTCCACCAGCTATTCTGCCTCCTCCACCGCTTTCACCACCTCCGCCTCCGCCTCCGGGAGGTGTACCATCGCCTCCTTCGGAATTAGAACCTCCAATGCCTCCTGCACCTCCGTTAGCGCCTGAGCCTCCATTTCCACCAACGCTACCACCGGTTATTCCGTTACCTCCGGATGCATTCGTCGTGCCACCGGCGCCTGTACCGCCAGGTCCTGGTGTTCCGGTAGTTTTCTTTACCACCTGTCCCGCCATTAGCTGTAAGAGAAAGAATAGTTGTGCTACCTCCATTTCCGCCAGGAACGGCTACTGGCCGCGTCCACCTGCGCCCCCTGTTCCAACTGTATAAGGTATAGATTGCCCTGGTGTTACTGCAAATGTTCTGGAAGTATAGCCACCACCCCCGCCACCTGAACCTCCATTATTATTTGAGCTGGATCCCCCGCCGCCACCACCGCCGCCCCATGCTTCTATCGTTATAGAGGCGACCCCGGCAGGAATAATAAAGGTACCATTGGAATTGAAAGTTTGTGGTGAAGTCTGCCCCCAAACATTATTCCCAATATGCATCACAAACGCAGCAACTGCAGCGATGCGCAAAAACTTCACAAATTCATTTGTAGATTTTTTCCTGATCCTGATATTATGGCATATTCTGAGAAAATGAAAAAACATAGGTGAAAATTTCAATGCGGGTTAAGGGATATATTATTAGTTGAATATGTCAATACTATGGATACAAACGGCTAACATCGCTTTAAGGTTACACTTTTTTTATTTGTGCCGTTGTTACGATGACCAAATCCTTTTTCAACTAGACGAACTGGTTTATCGTTTTTATTAAAGATTCCTGTTTTAGGGGCTTGGGAAGATATTCATCGAACCCGCTTTCAAGAAGTTTTTTTCGGTCAGTATCATAGGAATAGGCAGTAACCGCGATAACGGGAATTTTGGGTTTCATGATCTTAATCTGGCGGGTTGCTTCAATTCCATCCATAACGGGCATTTTGATGTCCATCAGAATGATATCTATATCACTCCGGTTTTTGCAAATATTTACAGCGTCCAGGCCATTTTCCACATGAATGATCGTGAACATGGAAGAAGACAAATACTCTCTGATCAGAAGAAAATTATTTGTTTCATCTTCCGCAATCAGAATGACTTTTTTGGAAATGGTACCTTCAAAAAGCGCATTGGATTCCGCTGAACCCCTATTATCTGAATTCAATGCCGGTTCATAAGGAACCGTAAAATGGAATACGGAACCTTTGCCGGGTTCCGAATCAAGCCAGATTTTGCCTCCCATTAATTCCAAATACGCTTTTGAGATGGAAAGACCCAGACCTGTACCGCCAAATTCACGGGTGACGGTTGAATCCACCTGCCAGAAACGATCAAAAATCTTATGCTGAAGGTGCTTTGGAATCCCTATTCCAGTATCCTCAATTCTAAAATACAATTCGTTGTTTCGAATTGCACTTGAAAATTCCACGTGGCCTTCGCGGGTATATTTTAATGCGTTTCCCACCAGGTTGGTAAGGATCTGGATCAGCTTAACCGAGTCAGTGATAATTTTAGCCTCGCCTTCGGGAATGTCCGAACGATACTGAATAGTTATATTGGGATATAGCGATTTAATGCAAAATTGCTCATACAAAGCCCCCATGGCTTGATTAATGTCCATTTCTTTTTTGTGGATCTTTTCCTGCCCGGCTTCCAGTGTAGCCACGTTGATGATATCCGTAATAATTGACAGCAACTGTTCGCTGCTCATGCTTATGATATCTGTAAACTCTTTTCGTTTGTCATTGGATAACCCGGGTTGATTCAAAAAAGAAGAGAATCCAACAATGGCATTCAACGGGGTACGTATCTCGTGTGAAATATTATGCAGGAAAGCTGTTTTAAGCCTGTCATTTTCTTCGGCTTTTTCTTTGGATGCGATGAGTTCATGTTCCATCCTCGTTTTTTCCGTGATGTCATGCACAATGGAATGCATTACCTCTTTACCAAAGGCCTTTATGCGGCTGCTGTATATTTCCACGTCGCGCACGCTGCCATCTTTTAACCGATGTTTGAAAAGAATTTGTATCTTTTTTTTAACACGGGCTTTTTCAAGTTCCAATTTTACCATCTCCTCGGGAAGAGTATTCAGATCGGAAACCTTCAATTGCTTCAGCTCTTCCCGCGTATACCCGTAAAAAATTGCCGCTGCCTGGTTGGCATCAAGGATTTCCCCGCTATGTGCATCCAGCAGGAGCATAACGGCAATGTTATCTTCAAAAAGGCTTTTATGCCGTTCCGCACTTTCAAGCAGTGCTGCATGGGCATTGTTTTTTTCAATCCGGATCGCATTTTGCTCCAGGGCACTCAAGATTGAAGGCCCGAGGCGTTTAATGTATTCCTTTATCACATAATCGCTTGCTCCCGAATGTATACATTCAACTGCGATATCTTCGTTCAGCGATCCTGTTACGATGATAAACGGAATTTCAGGCATTTTTTCACGTGCTATCTTCAGGGCATTCAGGCCATCAAAGCCAGGCATATAGTAATCTGAAATGATAATTTCCGGCTGGAACTCAACCAGCGACCGGATAAAATCCTTTTCAGTCCAGACTCTTTCAAACCGGCAGGGTTTTAACGCTTTCGTGATTTCACGCTCAATTAATTCAGCGTCATGAGAAATATCTTCAACTATCAGAATTTTGTAAACTTCTTCCATAAAAGTACTAATTTGCATGAAGTACTTAATGCTATACGAAGTTGCAGTTTGGAAGTTGTTATTATTTGCGGATCCTTATGTTATGGGTGTAATGAATCTTTTATTGCCTGGGATCCAATAATTGCGGAAGCCAAACTTTGAAATAGGGAAGTCCTTCTTTAGAGTTTCCTGCAGAGGCATAGTCACAAAATACCACCGAAATTGGTTTTGGTTCTCCTTCGACATAAGATTCGGGCATAAATGAAGCTTTATACTCCATCCACATCTCGGGATTTCTTTGTTCAACTGGTTCCAGATTTATGTAACCATTTATATCGGCTATTGGACTGATAATTGATTCAAGTGAGGGTTCAGACAAGCGGCTATCACGCGATAGCAGCACCGGTCCCCTAAGGATGGCCATGCTTTCCGGCATTTCGCCAAGACTGATCACCCGACCACGCATGTCAAGGCTTAATTCAACCTGGTCACCTGACTTCCAGGTACGCTGAATATTGGCATATTTTCCTGATGCTATGTCCGTAAAGGGTTCGCCGTTCACCCACAGAGCCGACTCTTTGCTCCATTGAGGTATCCTTATCCGGAGCGACATGTTTTCAGATTTCGCCAACTGAACCACAAACCTGATTTTTCCGGAAACCGGATAATCAGTTTCCTGTATAATTTCAACTTTCTGCTCACCGGGAGTTTGTAATGTATAAGTGCCTGCTGCATAAAAATTTACCTGCAATCCATCTTTTCGTGACATTACCGTGGTGAGCGGTAAGGTAAATAATCCACGGGGACCGCTTGCAACGCAGCAATTCAGACCCATGCCGCACTGTTCGCCGCCATCCAGCCTTTGACCTGAAAGCGGGGTATATTTGGCCCAGGTCGAACCGTCCTGGTTCATCGAACCCAACAATGCGTTGTAAAAAGTCAGTTCAATAGCATCGGCATATTTTGCTTCACCCGTCAATCGCAACAACTGCTGGCTTAATTTAATCCAGGTTGCTGTTACGCATGTCTCCTGGTAATGAAATACCGGAACGGTCTGATGTTCTTTCCCGTGAAACCAGCATTCCATAGAGGAACCCGAACCGGCCACATTGATTTCTTTTTCCTCTATATTCTCCCATGTCCGCTCAACGGCAGCCTTATATTCCGGGTTGCCGGTCAAACGGTATAATTCAAGCAATCCTTCATAACACGACATCATTTCGTAAGCTTTCTGTCCTTGCTCCCATCCGTACCAGTTGGTTTCTGGTTTTGGAAATCGTTCGGATACATCTACTGTTGATTTCGAGATAAGTTGTGGTCCATCGGGCGTTTCCCACTGGCGGACAATCTCCTGGGCAAATTCAAGGTACTTTTTGTCACCCGAACGCGAATAAAGCAAACAAATCGGTTCCAGTACCGATGTCGCGGCCATGCCCCGATGATTACCCATTTTAACAATCTGTACACCGCGCTGACTTAATTCGGCCATCAGGTAATCGGCTTCTTTACAAGCGGCTTTTAGCACTCTTTGATCCTTAGTCAGGTCGTAATATGCCAGTAAACCGAGCATACAATATTTCCGGCCCCAAATGTCCCATTGCTCCAGGTGTTTGTTGTCAGCATAATTTCCGATATAACCATCTGATGATTGGGTTGCAATCAACCCGTCAACCGCCTTCTCAAGAACTTTTTTAAGCTCGGCTCCCGGTTGATAGCGATAGGCAAGAACAGCCGAAGTAAACCATTTCCCCCAAAATTCACTTTGCCAGCAATGGTCCTCAGTACGGTTGCGAAATGGAGCGATTAACCTGTCAACATCCTGTGTCATAATACGGTTCCGGTACGAGGCGTCCATCTTATTTCCCACAAATCCATTCATCTTAACCAATACAAGAGGAGATAATTGATCATTAACTGCAGGAATAACCACTGTTTGTGAAATTACATGTCCGGCAAGCAACAGCAAGCAAAGCATCAAACCCGAAATTTTTATCATTGCAAAATATTTTTTAGTTAATAACAACTATGACAATATTTGGAAAATAACCGAAGATTGTTACCAAACTCCGATAGATTATTTGGGTTGGATAAATTTTACATCAAAAAACCCAATAAAAGCCTCACATTTTTCTTTGTTGTTGTATGGAGAGTATATTTTTCCCAAAATAGAACCTCCTTCAGGATTGATTTCCAATAGTCTGAGGTATCCATCGCCCTGATTTTCGCCCTGATAATCCTGTAAGATCTGGTAAATCCGGTTTCCATTGTCGCCCCTGTCGTTGCGCCATGCCGAATTTCCAGTATGCCCGCTAAGAACAAGAAGGATATTTGGATATTTCTTTATTAGTTGGTTATAAATCTCATATGGACTTAAATCACCATATCCAGCATTGTTTTCTGCAATATCACCACTGCCATTCAGATGATAATGAGTCAGAATTATCACATTATGGCCGGGATGATCGCCAACAACCCTTTCGGCCCAGTCAACCGGACCTTTTCGTGCACAAAATTCAAGTGAAATTACCAACCAATCGAGTCCACCTGCTTTGAAAGTATAAAAGGCATTATCGCTTTTCCCTTTTTCATAGCTGCCTATTTGAGAGGCAAACCTGCTCACTGGAAAATAGGTATTGAATTTAGATGTTTTTCTCAGGTTCAGGTGAGTCGCTCCGGGAACATTGGAGGCTGCGCTTCCGCTGTTTTCGCCAACAGCTTCGGTATCATGGTTGCCCAGGCATACAGCATAAGGAATTCCAGCATTATCCAATATTTTGAAGCCGTCGCTTGCCTTGTTATAATGCGAAATATTGTCAAAATCCACAATGTCACCAACATGCAAAACGAAAGGTATGTTCAGTGAATCTTTTTTATCAACAATCCATTGTAGCTGACTGATAAACATTTCCGGTCTGCTATTCACTTCTCCCTGGGTATCGGGGAAGACCGGAATTGTGAACTTTTGAGCAGAAACGGGCAATACGTTTAAACTCACAACGACAAATGCGATTAAACACGCTTTTATGTACAATTTGGCTTTCATAATATTCAAATCAGATTCTTAAAAATTTGTAATTTTTCATTATTCAAATATCTGATAATTAAGTTCTTGTCAGGTGCAGATATCATAAGGCGGACTAAAACTGCAGCGTTAGTTTTAGGTTGAAAAGTCTGCCGGTAAGATAGTTGGGTATCGCAAACAAATTGGGCAATCCTTCCTGGTTACTCACGGTTCTTATCCACTGATAGGAGGCCATATTGTTAAAGCCAAAAAGGTTAAATATCTCCAGGCTCATCCAGGCATCGCGGATAAAAGGGGCACCGATTTTGCGGTTTCCATTCTTGTCGGTGATCAATGATTTTGACAAACCGATGTCAATTCGCTTATAAGCCTGCAGGTGAAAATATTCTTCGGGTTTATTGTAATCAGGGGAGCTATAGGGGAGCTTACTGCCGAAATAGACGGTTGTATAAACCTTATACGAAGGATTGCTTGGAAAATAATCCTGGAAGAAAAGGCCAAAATTAACCAGCTGATCCGTGGGCCGCGGGTAAGAACCATACGGGTCATAATACCTGTCTTCACGTGTATTCAGAAAAGATAGGCTAACCCATGATTCGGCATTTTTAACAAATTCACCATTTAACTTAAATTCAATGCCTGTAGCAAAACCTTTCGCGGTGTATTTAGGAAGGTATTGAATATCAACATCATCTACAATATAGGGAATAAGGTTATCAAGTTGCTTATAATAAGCTTCGGCAGAAAATTTAAACGGTCGCTGCCACATTTGGAAATCGTAGCTGGAACCCAAAACATAATGAATCGATTTCTGAGCCTTAATGTTTGTATGGAGATGGCCTTCCGGATCCAGCATTTCCTTGAAAAATGGCGGTTGGCTATACCATCCTGCAGAGGCATGAAATGTGATTTTGCGGTCCCACGAAGGTTCAAAAGTCAATCCGGCTCGCGGGCTAACCACCAGTTGGTGATTAATACTCCAGTAATTCAGGCGGAGGCCGTAATTAATGAACAGCGTGGAACTTCCAACAGGTTTAGCCAGAAGGTGCTGTATATATCCTGTAAAACGCATTGAATTAAGCTGATTATGCGATACAGAGGAATAACTTAAAAGCACTTCCTGATCAGAAAAGGGTACCGAATAGCCTGCCGAATCAATCATCTCCCATTCCCTGAATTTGTTTTCGAGCTGTTCCGACTGGAGGGCTACTCCCCAGTTGAGATTCTGGTCGCCGGAACGGTATGAGCCTTTATGTGCCAGGCTGATTATTCTCCCGTCAAGGTAGTTCCTTGCATGGCTTAACATGCCTCCTACGCCAAGGTTCAGAATGCTGTCCCCCGCAGTCTCTGAACCGATCGTATTATCAAGCAGATCAATGCGATATTGGCCCAGGATATCATAGGTGATGGCTTCGGAAGTATTATATGCCGATGCGATCAGTTTCAGGGAAACATTCTCTGCAGGATGGAAATCGAAAGTTAATGCTCCCAGGACGGTTGCAAACTTGTCAATTTCCTGTCCCTCGTAATAAACCGTAAAGTTAAGTGCCTGCTGGTATGTGCCGAAAGCAGTCTCCCTGCTCCTGGGTATAACCTGGTAGGTGTTATGGGATAAATTGCCCAAAAAGCTTACCTCCAGTTTGGAAGTCAGGTCGTATGTGAGAAATGTCTGAACATCGAAAAAGCGGGGTTTATAATCTCCTTCTGTCTGAAGTGTGTTGAGCAGGTACTGGTTTGCTTTGTAACGGATGCCTGTAATATGTGTGAATTTGCGGTCAGGTGATCTGCCTTCAAGATGGGCCGATGCACCCAGCAGACTTGCCGAAACACTTCCTGCATATTGGTCGGGTCGTTTGTATTTTATGTCAAGCACAGATGACATTTTATCACCGTAGCGTGCGTCAAATCCGCCAGCCGCAAATTGCACCGAAGCAACCATATCCGGATTCAGAAAACTCAGTCCTTCCTGCTGGCCGGCTTTAACCGTCAGCGGCCTGTAAATTTCAATGTCATTCACGTAAATCAGATTTTCATCGAAATTTCCACCCCTGACAGAATACTGGGAACTCATTTCATTTCGGGAGGAAGCGCCCAGTGTGGAAAGGATTGACTCAAAATTTCCGGATGGAAGGGGGATATGATTAATCGACCGCAGGTCAATCTGTTGCAGTGCTTCAGCCCTGTCAAACCTGCTTTTGACAATTACTTCATTCAACATTTTTGGAAGAGGGACAAGCCGTATAGCTACCCTTGCCGTTGTGCCTGGATGAACAGTTAAACGGGTGGTATCGTTGAGGTACCCTAGAAACGAAGTGACAATTATTACCAGCTTGTCGGATGAAACCGACAACGAAAACGCACCGTTCTTATCCGCGGCGATCGATTTATTCGATGTAATTTCAGTTATAAAAGCCCCCGCAAGAGGATCATTGTTCTCATCAGTAATGGTTCCGCTGACAATGCCCGCTTCCTGGGCAAAAACCAGTGAGGTTCCGCTGATAAACAGAAAGTAAAATCCAAGGAATAATTTTCTGGTTAACATAGCTGACTGGTTCTTGCCTGTCTATTCTTCTTCCCTGGTCCGGTCATATTTGAAATCACCGTGTTTAAGCGCCTTAAAAAATTTAGCCCAGGCAAATGGATTCAGGATCTGGTACGAGGGAAACTGTCCCTGTGTAAATGTCTGCTGGTATTGTTTTTCCATGATGTACTGGAAGTTGGCACGCGCACTGGGTTCATGGTCCATAATAATCTGCGTACGTATCAAGGCGATATTCCGTCTTGCTCTTTCCATGTCATCGGTAGGTAATTTCAAATTGACAAAAGCTTCTCTGAAATCATCGTATGTTTTCCAGGGATAAATTTGTGCCTCTGCAATGGCAAGTGTATCCATCCTTAAAACGATATCTTTATAATAAAATTTTGTCGGAAGGTTCTGTGGAACTACAAGATATCTGTTTTTATATCCTACGGCTGAAATGAGAATCGAATCCTGTTCTTCCACAACAAGCGAAAAGTTGCCATATACATTCGTAATGGCTCCATGGTAATTCTGAAGCACCAGAACCTGTGCAAAGGGCATGGGCTGTAATAACTCATCCGTTATCCTTCCGGTAAACTGAATAAGCTTTTTATCCTGTGATATGGCGTTGGTTGCAAAGAAAAAAAGCAGTATAGTAATTGAGGCCAAATACCATATGCATCGTTTATATATGCTTTCCAACTTATGGTGTCCCTTCATAAAAGCCAAAAGTATATAAAATTATTGTAATGTCGCGTTGAAGGGTACTTGTTAGTTGCACCTTGCTAGTTCAGTAAAAAAATGTTAATTTTAATTATTGGAGAATAACAATTCTAAAAAACCTAAGTTCGCTATGTTCAGGGAAAAGGATCTGACATTGTTAAAAGAAAAGGGGATAACAACCCGCCAGGCAGAATCGCAGATTGAATATCTCAAAAAAGGGTTTCCTTTTATGAAATTATCCAAGGCTGCCACGATAAACCATGGAATACGGAGACTCAGTGAGATGGAGCTGAAGGATTTCACTGAAGTATATGATAAAGCGGATGGACTGCGGAAAATAAAATTTGTTCCGGCCTCCGGTGCTGCCACCCGGATGTTTAAAGCCTTATTTGAATTCGACGAGTTGTATAAGCAATCGGATTATGATGCCCGCATTTTAACCAAGGATGCTTACAAGTATGTAAAGGAATGCTTTGACAGGATTGATGATTTTGCGTTCAGCCAAATGCTTGATGCAGCTCTGGCTAAAAAAGGGTATATTATGACAGAGCTCCTCAGGAAGAAGGATTACCATCATATATTGGCTGCACTGCTGGGGGAGGGTGGGCTTAATTATGGCAACCTTCCGAAGGGATTGCTTGTCTTTCACAGGTATAACAATGATGTGAGAACAGCAGTGGAGGAACATCTTGTGGAAGGATCGGGTTACGCCGGCAATAAAGATGGCTGGGTGCGCATTCACCTCACTGTTTCTCCGGAGCATAGAGCAGGATTTGAAACCCTGCTCAAAACGGTGCTGAAGAAATACGAGGATGCCTATCATGTTAAATATGAAATCAGCTATTCGATTCAAAAACCTTCCACCGATACGCTGGCTGTCGATGATAAAAACGAACCCTTCCGGGAAACAAACGGGTCACTGCATTTTCGACCGGGTGGACATGGAGCATTGCTTGAAAATCTTAATGAACTCGACGCGGATATTATTTTTATCAAGAATATTGATAATGTCAGTCACGACAAAAACAAGCCGGATACCTATATTTACAAGAAAGCCCTGGCCGGATTGCTGATCACTTGCCAAAACAAGGTTTTCAGCTATATTGAAAAGTTAAATCAATCGGAATCTGTTTCTCCTGACATGATAAAAGAAATTGGCGGTTTTCTAAATAATGACCTGGGTATAATCATAAATGCCAAACTGCTGGCAAAATCGGATAAGGTTAAAAGCTACCTGCTCGATAAACTCAATCGTCCGATTCGAATTTGCGGGATGGTGAAAAATGTAGGCGAACCGGGAGGCGGGCCGTTCTGGACCGTTAATTCAGATGGCAGCCTGCGCCTGCAAATTGTTGAGTCGTCGCAGGTAGACCACCATGATCCGGAACAGGAAGCTATTCTACAGAGTGCTACCCATTTCAACCCGGTAGACCTTGTATGTGGCATTCGCAATTCTAAAGGAAAGAAATTTAATCTCCTGAATTTTCGCGATCCGGATACAGGTTTTATCAGCAAGAAATTCAGGAATGGAAAATCGCTAAAGGCTCTTGAATTGCCAGGTCTTTGGAACGGTTCAATGTCTGACTGGAATACGGTTTTTGTTGAAGTGCCAATGTCTACTTTTAGTCCCGTTAAAACGGTTCATGATTTACTGAGACCTGAACATCAACAAAAATAAAATGATAATAGCCGTTAATGCTCGCCTTTTATTACATGATAAACTGGAAGGAATAGGCAGGTTCACAAATGAGACCCTGAAAATCATCACACAGAATCACCCGGAACATGAATTCATCTTTATTTTCGACCGACCGTATTCTCCTGAATATGTATACTCGAAAAATGTAACGCCAGTGGTGCGGTTTCCACCTGCCCGGCACCCGCTGTTGTGGTATTTATTCTTTGAATGGTCAATTCCGGGAGTATTAAGAAAATACAAAGCAGATTTGTTCCTGTCGCCCGACGGCTGGCTTTCGCTTCGGTCAAAAGTCAGGTCCCTGCCGGTTATTCACGACCTTAATTTTTTTCATCTTCCGGAGTTTATTCCATGGCACATCCGGCTTTACTATCGTTGGTTTTTTCCACGCTTCGTAAAAAAGGCCAGCCGCATCGCTACTGTTTCGCAGTTCAGCCGTGCTGACATAGTCAGCCGTTTCAATTACGATCCCAATAAAATTGATATAGTTTACAATGGCACAAATGCGAAATTCAAGCCTCTTTCAGAGGATGAACAAGGAAAGACCAGGGAGGATTTTTCCAGGGGTTGTCCTTTTTTTCTATTCATTGGACTCATTCATCCCAGGAAAAATCTAACCAGCCTGATCAAGGCGTTTGATGGTTTCAAGCAGTCATTGAACAGCAATGTTAAATTGCTGGTTGTCGGCTCTCGTAAGTGGTGGACTCCCGACATGCAGGAAGCATTGGAATCCTCTTATTTTAAGGACGATATTATCTTCACCGGCCGTGTGCAGGATTCCGACCTGATGAAGATACTGGCATCATCGCTTGCTTTGGTATATGCCTCTCATTTCGAAGGATTTGGAATTCCAATCCTCGAAGCGATGTATTGTGATATTCCGGTAATTACTTCTGCTGTTTCTTCGTTGCCAGAGGTAGGGGGAGATGCTGTTCTGTATGTTGATCCCACCTCGGTTGATTCGATCAGGCAGGCCATGATGGCCATGTTTTGCGATGCCAACCTGAGAAAAAATCTGATTGACAAAGCCCGTGTTCAACGTGAAAGTTTTACCTGGGAAAAAACTGCCGATCTGCTATGGCAAAGTATTGAAAAATGCTTTGGATCAGCAGGTAAATGAATTTAGAAACGTCTGTTTCCGCCTCTTTCTTTATCTCTGAAACCGCCGCCGCCATTCTCTCTGCGTCCACCTTCGGTTTTTGGCCTTGCAACGGATACAGTGATCACTTTACCATCATATTCAGCATGGTCAAGTTCTTCAATTGCTTTTTTTGCTTCATCTTCAATGCTCATTTCAACAAAACCGAAACCTCTCGATTTGCCGGTATATTTGTCAGTAATAACACGGGCTGAAGTAATTTCACCATATTCTTCAAATAACTGCTTCAAGTCCTCATCATTAACTCTAAAACTCAAGTTCGAAATAAAAATATTCATACTAAAAAGGTTAAATGATTACTGTGTTGAGTTTTAAATAGAAGCCAACGATAATAATGATAGGATAAAGAATCAAAACTAAGTATTGATTGTCTGCTAAACTCAAATCGAGTGCAAAGCTACAATAAAAATCGGAAATCTTGGATAGTTGCTGTTTTTAAAAAGCAGAATTCATGCACCTCTGTAAAAACGGATATTATCTAAACATTTTATTAATTTTGCGCATATAGAGTAATTTTCGATTTGGTTCTTTAATATTATGTTCATTAATTGGTCTGAAAGATGCCTTTAACAATTCCGGATAAACTGCCTGCTATTAAAATCCTTGAAGAAGAGAATATTTTCGTCATGCAGAAGACGACTGCAATTCACCAGGATATCCGGCCGCTTAAAATTGTCATCCTGAACCTCATGCCGGTTAAGATAACGACTGAAACCCATATATTGAGACTTCTGTCAAATACCCCGTTGCAGGTAGAGGTGACCCTTTTACATACGTCTGTGCATGTTTCCCGGAATACACCTTCTGACCATTTAAAAACATTTTATAAGACATTCCGGCAGATCAAAAGTCATAAATTTGATGGAATGATCATCACCGGGGCGCCCATTGAACATCTTGAATTTGAACAGGTGGACTATTGGGATGAGCTGAAAGATATTATGGATTGGGTGAAACACAATGTTACCTCTACCATGTTCATTTGCTGGGGCGCACAGGCTGGGTTATACCATTATTACGGAATACCGAAATATCCTCTTCCCAAGAAAATGTTTGGCGTATTTCAGCACCAGGTAATGAATGCAAAAATACCCCTCGTCCGTGGATTTGATGAAGAATTTCTTGCTCCCCATTCCCGGCATACTGAAATTAAAAGAAGCGATATCGAAAAAGTGGATGAACTTCAACTTGTTTCAGAGTCGGCCGGTGCAGGAATATATATTGTAATGACTCATGAAGGAAGGCAAATATTTGTAACCGGTCATTCCGAATACGATCCAAATACACTGAAGGATGAATATGAACGCGATGTAAAAAAAGGCCTGCCAATTGAATTACCTGTAAATTACTTCCCTGAAAATGATCCCACAAAACCACCGATGGTTATGTGGAAAAGTCATGCTAATCTTCTTTATTACAATTGGTTGAATTATTATGTTTACCAGGCAACACCGTTTGATATTAACGAGATCAAGTAAGTGACTGGTGACGAGTGACTAGTGACAAGTAAAAGCGCCTACGATGCTGGAGAATGTAGTCATGCAGACATGCATTTTTGTAGTACTATAGCCGCGTCAGCCCATTTTCAAATTTTCACATTTTCACATTTTCAAATTGGTCTCTTCTTCCTCTCTGATATCAATTCCCTGCAATATCTAATCATATCGTAGTCGAGATTGTTCCACGGCATAGGCTTCCGGGCCTGCAAATCGGAAAACCTGATTTTATGTGAAACAGGTTCATCATGCGAAAGTCCGGTTTCAGTGCCATAATAAAGAATGGGAGGCTGGGGGAGTGAAAACTGCAGTTTCAGGGCTGCTTTCAGCTTTTCGCGGTTTTGGCCGGCATCAAACAGAAACCGGTTCATGTCGTGATTTTCAATGAACGAAGGCAAATAGTAATCCGGGGGAAAATGCCTATAGTGTTCCATCATTGTGGAACGGAGCTTTTTTTCATATACCTGAGAATCCTCTTTCCAGGCAATATATTCTGTAATTCTGTGCCGGAAAAAGAAATCCAGAACCCCGTCGAAATCAGCCGTGTATTCATACTGGATTTCCCAGGGCTTCATTTTGAATATCCATCGAAGGTACTTGCGGCGGATCTGAATAGTTTTCAGCATGTTCAGGTTAACTCCGTCGAGCCATGCTTCACCAATTAAAACAGCATCCGGATTGGCAACTCTGATTTCATTTTTAAAATATTTCCAGAACTCATGTGACGGCCCGATTACATGATCGAGCCGGAAACCATCTATTCCAAGGGATAACCAATGTTTTGCCGAACCGGTAATGTGTTCCCTGGCTGGCGCAAAATCAAGATTAATTTTAGGCAGGTCGCGAAAATGCAGGAAACATGTGTAGGAATTATTTAATTTATTAATATAGAACCATTTACGATACTGGCTTTTAGCATCGTGCAAGGCCTTTTCAAAAAACGGATGTTTCCATGAGCAATGGTTGGGTACAAAATCAAGCAATACCCTGATATTCAGGTAATGTGCCTTTCGTATAAGTTCTGTTAGTTCCTGTTCGGTACCGAATCTCTTGTCTGTAGAATAAAAATCAGTAATATGATATCCGTGATATGCTGTATTTTTATATACCGGCGAAAGCCAAAGGGTATTAATACCGAGATCGTGCAGGTAACTAAGACGTTCCGAAACACCGGCCAGGTTCCCTCCCATGAACCGGGGCCTTTTCCAGTCAATCGATGCGTCATACCCCGCAAACCGGTCGATTAGGATATGGTATACAATGGCATCCTTGAACCATTTATTGTCTGATTTCTCCACTTTAAAGCAGTATCGATTAGACTATTAGGGCGGGGACATAGCATTCCGTGGGTTATCACCCCCGGTTATTGAGATTTAACCCCTTCGGGGTCACTTTTCGTTTTTAACTTTTAGTTTTTAGTTTTATCCATTCCCGCGCATTTACAAAGGCTTCAACCCAGGGACTGATTTCATCGTTGCTGCGATTTGAAGGATAATTGGCCCAGTTCCAGGGAAAAGTGGATCTTTCAAAGTGAGGCATAATAGCCAGGTGCCTTCCGTCTTCGGAACATAATCCGGCTACTCCGTAGTCCGATCCGTTCGGATTACCCGGGTATTCATCATACGAATATTTCATTGTAACATTATAATCTTTTTCAGCGGAGGGTAGACGGAACCTTCCCTCGCCATGGGCAACCCAAATTCCAAGCCGGCTTCCTGCCAGGCTGGACAGCATTATCGAATTGTTATCCGGAATATCGACATTTATGAATGCGGATTCAAACTTATGGGAGGCGTTATGTTCCATTTTTGGCCTGTCTTCATGGTGAGGTGCAATAAGGTCCAGTTCAGCCATAAGCTGACATCCGTTGCATACTCCCAGACTGAGTGTGTCAGTGCGCTCATAGAAACGGGTCAATGTATTTCTGGCTTTTTCATTGTATAAAAAAGCCCCTGCCCAGCCTTTTGCACTGCCAAGGACATCCGAATTTGAAAATCCCCCAACAAACACGATCATATTTACATCTTCCAGTGTTTCAGCACCAGATATAAGATCTGTCATATGTACATCTTTCACGTCCATGCCTGACAAGTAAAGAATGTAGGCCATTTCCCTGTCTCCATTCACACCTTTCTCGCGAATAATTGCAGATTTTATACCAGTTGGTGCCATTCGCTTCGGATTGATGCCGTATTGCGAAAACTTTCCCGTGAAACCGGATGTGAATTTGTATTCAAGCGGCTGGTTTTTATAATTCATAAACCGCTTTTCAGCCAGAAGGGGACCGCATTGGTTCCGGTCAAGCAAATAGGATGTCTTAAACCATGCATCACGAAGTTTGTGGACACTCAATGTCCTGGTTTTATTTTTCCTGGCAATATTCATAACCGGTTGCGGAGAATAATTTCCGATTGCCTTATACATTATATTTTTTTCTTTCAGGTAATCTGAAACAGAACGGATATCCTTTACCTGGATCACAACGGCCGGATTTTCACTAAAAAGTATTTTAATAATATCGGCTTCCTCAAATTCGTCCAGGTTGACCGTCATTCCGGCATTTTCACAGGGAAAGCACATTTCGAGAAGGGTCACTGCCAAGCCGCCTGCGGATACATCGTGACCGGCTAATATAAGTTGTTCGTTTACAAGATGTTGTATGGACTGGAATGCATTAACGAAATACAGGGGATCCTTCACAGTTGGGGTTTCATTGCCTAAAGCATTCAGCGATTGAGCGAAGCTGCTGCCCCCAAGTTTAAATGTATCCGCCGACATATCAATATACAGAATGGCGGCACTTTCATCGGGCTGAATCACCGGTTCAACTGTCTTTCTAAAATCGGTTATCTCGGCTGTGGCTGATATGATCACGGTGCCGGGTGAAAAAACCTCCGTACCATCCTTATATTTCTGAGTCATCGACAAAGAATCCTTACCAGTAGGAATGTTAATTCCCAATGCAATGGAAAAGTCACTGGCGGCTTTTACAGCAGAAAACAGCCTGGCGTCTTCCCCGGGTTTTCTGCAGGGCCACATCCAGTTGGCGCTCAGGGATATACCCCGAATACCATCTTGTATGGGGGCCCAGACAATATTGGTAAGGGCTTCTGCTATGGAAAGGATTGTTCCGTTCACAGGATCTACAATCCCTGCTGCGGGCGCATGGCCAATCGAAGTGCCAATGCCTTTGCAATCGGTATAATCGAGCGCAGAAACACCCATATCATTCAAGGGAAGCTGAATGCTGCCACAGGTTTGCTGATGGGCAACCAGTCCTGTAACTGAACGGTCAACTTTGTTGGTAAGCCAGTCCTTGCAGGCGACACCCTCCAATTGCAAAAGAAAACTGATATATATTTCGAGCTTTTCCTCATCATAGGCCGGATCAGCGAAATGACGATTGATTGTAACATCCTGCATGATCGTCTTCGGAGGATTTCCAAAAATATCGTCAAGCTGAAGGTCGATAGGGGAAGGCCGGCCTTCATTCCGAAAAGTGAACTGCCTGTCTCCCGTGGCTTCTCCAACAATATACAAAGGAGCGCGTTCTCTTTCGGAAATCCGTCGCAGCCAATCGGCATCTTTTTCCTTCAGTACAAGCCCTATACGTTCCTGTGATTCATTTCCTATAATTTCCCTGGCAGAAAGGGTGGGGTCCCCGATTGGCAATTTGTCGATATCAATGGTTCCTCCTGAATTTTCAACCAGTTCTGAAAAACAATTGAGATGGCCGCCTGCGCCATGATCATGAATAGAAATGATGGGGTTGTTGTCTGTTTCAGCCATAGCCCGTATAGCGTTGCTCACTCTTTTTTGCATTTCAGGATTCGAACGCTGCACTGCATTCAATTCAATGGCATGACCGTACTCACCGGTTGCCACGGAAGATACGGCACCGCCTCCCATGCCAATCCTGTAATTATCTCCTCCCAGCAACACAATTTTGTCGCCTGCCTCGGGGGCATCTTTTTGTGTATAATTCCGGTTGGTATATCCGATTCCTCCGGCCAGCATGATGACTTTGTCAAAAGCCCAGAACCTGTCGCCTTCGAGGTGTTCAAATGTGTAAAGGCTACCGCAGATAAGAGGCTGGCCGAATTTATTACCGAAATCACTGGCCCCGTTGGATGCCTTGATCAGAATCTGTTCGGGTGTTTGATACAGCCACTTCCGTTCCGGACAGACTTCCCAGCTGCGTCCGCCATCCAGCCGCGGATAGGCAGTCATATAAACGGCGGTACCCGCAAGGGGAATGGCACCTTTTCCTCCTGCCAAACGGTCCCTTATTTCACCTCCTGTACCGGTAGCTGCCCCGTTAAAGGGTTCAACCGTGGTTGGAAAATTATGTGTTTCCGCCTTCAGCGACAACACAGAATTCACCGGGCGGAGTCTGAAATAATCCGCCTTGTCCTGGGTTGCAGGAGCAAATTGCAATAAAGAAGGGCCCTGCAAAAAAGCACAATTGTCTTTATAGGCAGAAACCACCCTGTTTTGATTTTTCTTTGTTGTAAGTTTAATAAGCTGAAAAAGAGATAATTCCTGTTCTTTGCCATCAATGATGAAGGTACCGTTGAAAATCTTATGACGGCAATGTTCCGAATTAACCTGGGAAAAGCCGAAAATTTCACTATCTGTAAGCTTACGCCCTATCTTAGACGGTAGCATTTCAAGATAGCTGATTTCATCTGCACTAAGAGCAAGTCCTTCCGATTGATTATAGGCCGTCACATCCTCCACATACCGGATTTCCTCGGGCAAACGGTGAATGGTAAATATATCCTGGTCCAAATCATCATAAAGAGCTTCCAGCATGGCATCATGCTGAGGATTCAACATATCGGCCAACCTGTACATTTCAATCCGGCTGATTGCCCTTATTCCCATGTTTTGGGTGATTTCAACCGCATTGGTGCTCCAGGGGGTGATCATTTCCTTTCGGGGCCCGATATATTTTCCGGGAATAATATCTTTTTCCACAAAACCGGCTTCTCCAAAAAGCCAGCACAACTTTTGAACATCCTTATCATCAATGGTTTTGTTTATGCCAACGGCATAAATCAGTTGATCCTGGGTTTCAAAGAATTTTATCATCCTGTTTTATGAAATGTCTTTCGGCAAAGGTAAGAAAAAATGATTTGTGAGTCAGCCTGATTTAGGGCTTTCAGAAAACATGGAGCTTGTTTACCCTGTTATTCCGGATGTATTGTCTTATAATATGCTGTACTTCATGATTGTCGGGAAAAACCTCCACGCAGTCGTGTATGATCTGTTCATCGACAGCCGCATATTGTGATGAAAAATATCCGAACCCGATATATTTGCCATGTTCAATTTTTACTACGGCCTGTTCATCTGTGTTTCTGCCTGTATCCATGATCAGCAGGTTCCGGATGCCAAAAAAATACTTATCCTGTATCTTTTGTGCCCTTCGGTTATATTCACCCGGCGGTTCGATACCGACACAAGCTCCCTTGCAAGCCCCGATCTCATAATGGAAACAATGATTGGCGGAGGGGTAAATTCCGCAAAGCTTCTGGCAGAGGTTATATTTATCGACAATGGAATTTAGAAAACCCAGTGCTTCTGCCTTTGTGGTAAAACACACGAGGGGCGAATTATCAAGCACATCGATTTTTTCAAGTGAAAAGCATATGTACCCTTTTTCATTTATATGGGTGAACAATCCGTACCTGAACATCGATCGTCGTTGTGCACGGTTATAGAGGGGCTTGAATTTTTTTATCTCATGTGATTCACGAAGAAGGGCAATTAATTCGTTGCCGGTCATTTCGAAACTGATATCGGCAATTTGGGAGCGCATTTGTATCGCCTTGCCCGTGGTATTGTTCGAAAAATGCGATAACACGCGATTCCTGATGTTCTTGCTTTTGCCAATATAAATCAGGTCAAGTTTGGCATTATAGAAATAATATACTCCCGGTTCCTCTGGCAATTTCTTGAAAATTGAAGGGTCAAGGTCGGGATGGATGTCGCGCGGCAGGTGAGACGGGTTCATAATAAAGGACGTTTGTGCGGCCGATTCATTCCGAAGCAGGATATCAAACAATTGCGCGGTAGCCGCAGCATCTCCCATGGCACGGTGACGGCCATTTATCTGAATATTCAATTCACTGCAGAGGTTACCAAGACTGTATGACCGGTGACCGGGAATGATCTTGCGGCTCAGCCTGACGGTGCATAGTTGTTCCCGGCTGAAATCATAACCCAGCCGTTTGAATTCCTGCCTTACAAATCCGTAATCAAAAGCTACATTGTGGGCTACAAATACCGTATTCTCCGTAATTTCAATAAGCTGGCGGGCAACTTCATAAAATTTGGGGGCATTATACACCATGTCATTCGTAATGCCGGTAATCTGGCTGATATAATAGGGAATTTTGCATTCCGGATTGATAAGAGTAGAAAACTCATTGACTACCTTATTTCCGTCATGAATCAGTACAGCGATTTCCGTAATCTTATCATTCCGGGGATTTCCACCCGTGGTCTCGATGTCAATAATGGCATACATTGCACCGGTAAATGTAGTGTGATTTTAAATGTGCAGGACACCGGGTTATTAACAATTTTAGGGATTAAGAGATTTAGGGGCCCGGGCTGTCAGGGCGCGTTTGTCCCAGAACTGCAAAACTGCAAAACTGCAAAACTTTCCTAAAGTCCCCTTGCTGCAAACATGGATTTGATGGTGCGGAAGATCAGTTTTATGTCGGTAAGCATCGACCAGTTTTCAACATAATCCCTGTCAAGACGCATCCATTGATCAAACGATACGCTGTTTCGGGCAGGTTGAACTTGCCAGGAACAGGAAATACCGGGTTTTACGCTCATTCTTTTAAGTTGCCATTCCTCCTGAACGGAAACCTCATTCGGGAGCATTGGCCTGGGACCGATTAACGACATCTCACCCCGGATAACATTAAGCAGTTGAGGAACTTCATCAAGTCCTGATTTTCTCAAAAAACGCCCGATTTTTGTAATACGGGGATCATTTTTGATTTTAAATGCAGGACCGTCGCTTTCATTGAACTCCATGAGCGCAGCCTTCAGTTTTTCGGCATTGCAAACCATAGTCCTGAATTTGTAAATATAAAATTTCCTGCCCCTGATGCCAACCCGCAATTGCTTGAAAATCACCGGACCGTGTGAAGTTGTCTTGATCAGCAACGCCACTATGGCCAGAAAAGGTGACAATACGATAAGCGCCAGAGACGCCATAATCACTTCCAATCCCGTTTTCAGCGCGTAGGCCATCCTGTTCCTCGGGGTAGTTTCCAGGGTATTGAAAGGAAGTGTTCCAATATAGGATATTGAAGGGGAAAGCAATCCCGAATTATTTACGGATGGCATTGCCAGCAAGGAAACGCCAAACTGGCGACATATTTCGGAAAGCTCATGCAAATATCCTTCAGGCAAAGAGGAAACACAACATACAATTTCATCCACGATATCGTGCCGGAGTAAACTGCGGATGTTGGCCTTGATTGAGTATACCCTTGATCTGTATTGGAACTGAGCTTTAATGGCAGGTGAATCAGTAAGTATGTAAATGATCTGGAATCCCCATTCCCTGTGGTAATTTATCTTTTCAATGACACCCAGGTTGTTTTCATCCACAAGGATCATGATTTTATGCATGTTCCGCGCGGAATTGCCCAAGACGCCGGCGAATTTTGCTGCCCTATTTTTATTTTCAGATACTACCATAACTTGGTTGGTTTTAGATATTTTATCTTACTGACCTGGAAATAAAAGGTTGAAAAATTATTATGAAGTGTCGGAATTCTGTGACGAGTTCTTCATATCCAGGTGCTAATTTTATTTAGACACGGCCGTACAACTCTCGTCTTTAAAGTATGACAATAGTCAGTTTTCATTGAATACTTTATCAAATACTTTTACAAAAGTGAGTTAGCATAACACTGATCTGAAAAATATTCTTAAGTTTGCTTTTGATATTCTCAGAAAATGCCGATCCAAGCCCAACCCATGTTTTACCCTAAAATGAAAATGTAAAGCCAGGCTGAAAAATTGATTAAGACCCTTATAATTCATAAATCAATACTTGAATCCCAATAAGATATGGCGGAATTTTTTATGAGAAAGAACGAGTCCCTGGAAGAGATGGTAACCCGAAGGAACAAGAGGTTAAAAGGTCTTTTTTCCAGATTTGGCATTAATGTACGTTTGGTGGGCGATGATAACAAGCCTGCTGTTATTAAAGATGAACAAATTGTCCTTTCATGCTATGTGAAGAATTTTGATCTTCATTTTACCAAAGAACCCTTTAGTGACGAAATTATAAAGACCGTCAAGCTTAAACAGGAACCGGAAATTACCAAGTTTGAATTGCTCGAAGTTCTCGAACTCTGCGTTCATCGTCCCGTATTTAAGGTAAAGCTTGAATCCAGCGATTTATATCTCGTAGGGTATAATTATCTGAATTCCGAAGATGCAGTTGGCCGGTATCCGGTTTTTGCCAAACATAAACCCAAGGTTTATTTTGATTATGAATATGCACAAAGCGTGGCTGAAAATTTGCGAACTGACGGTTACAGTGTTACTATCGAATAAATGAAATTGAATGATTGTCACCCCCCCTCCAACAGCGGGGGGATTTTTTTTATTTTTAGAACAGTATTGGATATTCGATATGAGAATCATTATTTGTTCCTATTTTTACGTAAACCAAAGACAAATTGATTAAGGTTTGTGGCATGGCAAGATTCCAGGGTATATCATTAAAACAAGATGCATCACACGATTGAATCGGATTTTGAAAAAGAAAATTTTATTGATTTTATTCATAATCAGTTAATTGACGGTTTAATTTATCTTGTTACTGATAAACCAGTTAACTGGGAACTTATTCCCACCCCGGCAAAAAGAATTAAAAAACTGGCAAAGGACTTTGTCATCCGGGATCTGAATGAAGCACTTTTAAAACATGTTGGAGGTAAACGTGAAACGATTGCCGGAATTACGCTTAAATCGTATTTCGGTAAATATTTTGATTATAATGCCGAAGCATGGAATAAACTGATCGCCGAAGGAATGGTTCTTTCGGAATTCCGTTTACAGCACAAAGATGGCACTGATCTTTGGATTGAGGTAAATTTCAAACTTGTAAAAAACAAGGATAGAAATACAACGGGTATTCTGGGAATTCAACGCGACATTACGCCCTTTAAATCGGCAATAAGAGAACGTGAAGAATCCGAACTGAGAATGAGAAAATTGGCGAGAGTTAATTTTCAGGGTATTGTAATTGTTTTTACGGGGAAGATAGTTGATGTTAACGATGCCATGCTTAAACTTACAGGATATGGCCGGGAGGAACTTGCGAATGAGAATGTACTGAATAAGTGTATTTCCTCTGCCGTTTTCAAAAAAATCTTCAAAAATGAAGGGAAGGAGGGATCTGAAACGATTGAAACGGTTCTTGTAACAAAAGAAGGCGTTACCCGGTTGGTGGAGATTGAATCTCAAAATGTAATGTATAACGAACAATCGCTGCATGTTTTAGGATTTCGTGATATTTCCAATCGTAAAAAAATTGAAGAAGAAATTGCCAAATTATCCATAGCATTGGATCAAAGTGCAAATGAAGTAATCATAACGCGGAAAGACGGTGAGATAGAATATGTTAATAAGGCATTTACAACCGTAACAGGTTATTCGGCGGCTGAAGTACTTGGCAAGACACCACGTATCCTTAAATCAGGCACTCTTTCGCCCACCTTCTATGATAATCTTTGGAAAACACTTAACCGGGGTAAGCAATGGATCGGCGAATTTCATAACCGCAAAAAAAATGGCGAACTGTATTGGGAGTCTGCAACAATTACGCCTATTATTAATGATAAGAAGGATGTTATTCGGTTTATTGCAATAAAAGAGGACATTTCCCAGCGGAAAAAGGCTGAACAATCTCTCATCGAAAGTGAAGAAAAATACCGGTCAATGGTATCCAACATTCCTGGCGTTGTTTACCGTTGTGCATTCGACCATAGCTGGACTATCTTTTATATTACGGAGGCAATTGAAAACCTGACAGGATATGGGGCGTATGATATCCAGGGAAACCGCAGGAAAACTTTCGCAGGACTTATTCATCCCGATGACCGGGAGCGTGTTATTGAGGAAATCCAAACCAGCATTCAAAGATTCCAGCAATTCAATACAGAATACAGGATTATAACCAGGAACAATACTATTAAATGGGTTTCAAATAGCGGACGTCCTGTTTTTAATGACGATAATTCTGTGAAATGGCTGGACGGGTTTCTTTTCGATATCACAGAAAGGGTTGCGGTACTTGAGGAGTTGAAAAAGGCCAAGATGCTCGCTGAAGAGGCAAACCAGGCAAAGAGTGAATTTCTGGCCAATATCAGCCATGAAATCAGAACCCCTTTGAATTCGGTACTGGGATTTGCAGAATTGCTGGAGGGCTTCACAAACGATTCCACACAGGTAAAATACCTGAACAGTATCAAGGCCAGCGGGAAAAACCTGATGATGCTGATCAATGACCTGCTCGATCTTTCAAAAATTGAAGCAGGCAAGATGACTCTTCACTTTTCTTTCTTTGATATCCGTCGGTTGCTCGATGAAATAAGGAATGTCTTTTCATTGAGGGTCTCAATTAAAGGAATCGGATATGTGGAACAGCTTGATAAGGATTTTCCACCGGAAATAAAATTTGATGAAATCAGGCTTCGCCAGATACTCATCAACCTGGTTGGTAATGCAGTTAAATTTACACATGAGGGAGAAATACAAATAAAAGTTAAAGCTTACCGGAAACGGGATAAGTCAGGAATTAACCGGATGAAACTTGAAATTAAGGTAATTGACACGGGTATCGGGATCCCCAATGATTCTTTCCGGATGATCTTTGAATCCTTTCGCCAGCACTCCCAGCTGAATTCAAGAAAATACGGAGGTACCGGATTGGGTCTGGCTATTACAAAAAGACTCGTTGAAGCGATGAATGGAACCATAGAACTTGAGAGCGCCCTCGGAAAAGGAAGTGCATTCACAGTCCTATTTCCGGATATTGAGTTTGAAGAAAATCCGGTTAAAATCGACACTGATTTTATATACAAAAATCCTTTGTTGAAAATCAGTTCCGCCAGATCGGCTGCCAAACGGAGGGATAAGACAACAACTGAACAGAAATCGGTGTTGCGGACCAATACCATCAACGAGGTAGACTACCAGGAACTTATGAGGCGATTTAACATGGATTTGGCCGGGCAATGGAAACTATTCGAATCCAAGCAGCCCTTAAAAGAAATCCAGGTTTTTGCCCAGGAAATCATTACCCTTGGCAAAGAATTTAAAATAGGAATTGTTCTGAACTATGGAGAACAATTGCTTTCCACAATTGAAAACTTCGATATTGAGGAGATGCGGCTGAAACTGGATTATTTTCCCGATTTATTGAAACAACTGAAAAAAATTGGCCATGAAAGCAAATGAACAATGTATCTTAATTGTCGACGATGTTCCAAAGAATATTCAGTTACTGGGAAGCATTCTAAAGGAGGAGAATTACGAACTCGAATTTGCAACCAGTGGCAAAGAAGCGCTGGACTGGCTTAACACAAAACCATTTGACCTGGTACTGCTTGATATCATGATGCCTGAAATGGACGGTTTTGAAGTCTGCAAAAGAATCAAGGAAAATCCGGATACAAAAGAAGTGTCGGTTATTTTTCTTACAGCGAAAGCAGATTTTCAAAGTATTATCCAGGGATTTGAGACAGGTGCTGTAGATTACATCACCAAGCCTTACAACCGGAAGGAATTACTGATGCGGGTGAAAACCCATATCACAATGCAGATGCAAAAAAAGCAACTGGAATTAAGTACGGCTTTTGAAAAGAAAATATTCTCCATTATCGGCCACGATCTCCGAAGCCCGATCGGAAATATCAGAACTTATATCGATGCATTTTTGCTTGTGCATGATGAAATGGATGAAAGTACGATTCTTTTACTCAAAGACCTGTATTTGCTGTCAGACAATGCATTTAACCTTCTTGAGAACCTGATGAACTGGGCTAAAAGCCAGTCAGGGGGGATCATATGCCGTCCACAGCGCGAGAATATGCATTCCCTTATCAAATCGGTTCTCATGTTATTTGCCATGCAAGCCGACAGCAAAAATATAACCCTTGAATTTACGGATCATAAAGAGGTTTTTGCAATGATTGATTCGGAGCTTATTTCGGTTGTCATCAGAAACCTCGTTTCCAATGCACTTAAATTTACTCCCCACGGTGGAAAAGTTACGGTGAAGTCTTATACAGAGGTAAACCAATTCAATGAAGAAAGGGCGGTTATTGAAATTTCCGATACAGGAACTGGATTGAGCCCGGAAATAATCGATAATTTACTGAACAAAAGCATCCATTTTACCACTTACGGAACCGATAATGAAAAAGGTTCAGGTTTGGGATTCCAGTTATGCAAGGAATTTATTTCCATGAATAAGGGCCAGATCATTATCGAAAGTTCACCCGGCGAAGGAAGCAGTTTTAAGATCAATCTTCCGGTTCAGTGACACCGGTGTTTTGATATTATTAAAAAAGGCTGCCACCGGTAAAAATACACTCCGGAATGCCTGGTTGACTTCATGATCGATTTTTCTGTTTAATACGGGGAAAGGATTTTCATGTATGTATTCGTATGGAAAGTCCAATATACGAAGTCCGCCGGATCGGCTGAATTTATTACCAAGCGCCAGCCTGATTCCGTTTAAAGGAATAACCTGGTCCTTTTTAAGCGCCACTACCAGCAGGTTTTTGTAATAGCTTTGAAAGGATCTTTCCCGCTCCTTATCAAACCGGCCATAACCAAGCATCCATGTAAACGCCTTACCAAAGGGGTTTTTTTCAAACCAGGATTTAAGTGGTGATGAAATGTCCGGTTTTTCGGATATTTCGCCGTAATATTTCCGGATGCGGCCAAAAGCCACATTATCCATAATATACTTTGAAACTCCGTTCATATTGCTGAACAGGGACCCACCCGCAAAAAATGCAATTTTTGTATCGGGCTGGAATTCCTGCGGATCACTGAGCATAAGAACCTGCATCATCAAACAACTGATTGAATAGGCAAAAATATCTGTTCCGCTTCCCTTTTCGAACAAAGGATGTAATCCGGCGTAAATTTGATTTTTAAGTTTAAGCAAATCACATGCACTCTGGTAACCTGAAGTGAAAAAACGGAGCGGTCTTTCGGTAAGACGTTCGCTTATGGGAAGATTCAGAACGGAGGATTCCTTGAGTTGTGCATAGGTTTTTCGTCTCAGTTCCAGCGGATCTGCCATTTTTCGGGTATCAGTCCATTCCGGCAATCCCCGGTTTATATGATACGACAAAGGAAACAGGATGACCGGATTTCCGGTTTTTTCTGCCAATAGCAAGGCTCCGGGTAAATGTTTTAACCAATTGCGCTCATTTAATCCATGCAGGTATAAAATGGCTTTTCCGGGATGTGCTTCCCGATCTGGTATCAAAACGGGATAACGAAAACTGTAATTTTCCGCAAATCAGGGTATTCTCCATACCTTCAGGAGGCCCTGATTCTTTGTTCATTCCTTCCGAAATAAAATCGAAATTCCGGATGATCATATTGCTTTCCGGTATTTGAATTATATCGGACGACAGATTAAAAATTCCTTTTAATTTCCGGTAATAATCAATATACTCCATTGCATTTGTGGGTTGTAATTCCAAAGTAACGTTGTATTCACGGAGTATAAAAAAAAATGGTTTTCAGACACGGAGCCAGGGACAAATCATCCGATCGTGGGGTGAAAATTCACATACCGGGGTGAAAAAGGATGATGACGGCCTGCACCATTTAAAAATTGAGTACTTTTATTGGTGGAAATAATGGAAATATGTTGCTCTGGGAGAAAGAAATACCGAAGTATTTTACCGACAGGAAGAACATCGTGAGTTTTTTATTGTTCACTGCCCTTTTTGCATTGATTTTCATTAATATTTACGCTCCGTTTGGTGTGGACAGGTGGTTAAATGTGACCGATTTCCAATTGTTCTTTTATTCAAGCATTGTTATACTTATCGGCATGCTTGTTATCGCCGTCAGCCGTTTGCTGATGTACCTCCTGTCGGCGAAAAAGGCGATACGGTACGGGGAATATGCGCTTTGGATTATAGGGGAAATACTTTCCATGGCTCTTGTATATGCACTTATTCAGCGTTTTTTTCTCCAGGGACAAAAGGATTTTATGGTGATCATGCGCAATACTGTCCGCATTACAGCCTTTATTATTCTGCTTCCGTATGCCATTTACTGGCTTTACCTGTCATTCAGGGATAAATATGTGTTGCTGGAAAAACTAAGCATGGGCCGTTCGGAAACCAGCCGTGCGTTAAATGACAGGAATCAGCCGGGAGAATGGTCTTTGATCCCGTTTCAGGATGAGAAGGGGATTTTGCGTTTTTCAGTTAAACGCGATGACTTATTATATCTTGAAGCTGCTGACAATTATGTTCTTATTCATTACCTGGATGGAGACAAACAATTGAAATATATGATCAGGACCACGCTCAAACGCATTGCACAGGATTTCCCGGCAAGAAACCTGGTAAGATGTCACCGTTCCTATATTATTAATATCGATCATGTCAGAACTATACGCAGGGAGAAGGAAGGATTAATTATTAATTTTGAATCTCCTGTAAACATCACAATTCCCATATCTAAAACCTATCTGGAGGTATTTATAAGGAAATTATCGAATACGGTAAATCCTGATGAATAAAAAGACACTGAGAAATTATGAATTCATCTGAAAAACAGGTTCTTATAGCAGACAGCCAATTTCTTATCTCCCGGTCACTGGCTGAATTATTGTCAGAAAAATACCATTTTACCGTTAAGGAAATTGTAACGAATCGAAAGAATCTTGAGAAATCGGTGAAGGAAGGTATGTTAACGCTGATTGTCATTGATGTTAACCATTTTGATTTTGAAGGTCCGGATGATATTAAGGCAACTATCTGTCCGGATTCGATACCTGTTCTCGTACTGACCAATTCCCTTACAAGGAACGAACTGGCCGGACTTGACTCAATAGGAATAAAAAATATTCTTTTCAAGTCAAGCACAGAAGCGGAATTACTGACTGCTGTTGAACTTACATTGCAGGACAAAAAATACTATGGGAGGGAAGTCATGGAAATCCTGCTTGAAAAAGGCGAATGGAAAAAGACAATGCAGGAGACTTCCCCTCTTACCGCCGCAGAAGTTGAGATCGTGAAGCTCATTGCCGATGGGATGACAACAAAGGAAATTGCATCCCGTAAAAATGTCAGTTTCCATACTATTATGACGCACAGAAAAAATATCTTCCGCAAGGTACGGGTAAATAATGCCTCTGAACTTGTAATGTTTGCTATAAGATCCGGCATTATTGACCGTATTGAATACCAGATATGATATACCACAAATGCGGTACATAATATACCGCAAAAGCGGGATTTATTCATTGCAACTTATTCCTGAATTTTGTTGTTCTTACATCATCATTCATTCATCATTCATCATTCATAATTCATAATTCATAATTCATAATTATAATCAAATCCACCATGTCTTTAGAAAATCTTCACTTCGATTCCCTGCAGCTTCATGCAGGACAGGAACCTGATCCGGCGACAAATTCACGAGCAGTTCCCATCTACCAGACATCTTCCTATGTTTTCAATGATTCTGAGCATGCCGCCAGGCTGTTTGGACTCAAAGAATTCGGCAACATATACACGCGTATAATGAATCCCACTACGGATGTATTTGAAAAGCGGATGGCTGCTCTGGAAGGCGGGGTTGCAGCGCTGGCAACTTCTTCAGGCCAGGCAGCCCAGTTTATTGCCCTGACAAATATCCTGCAGCAAGGCGATAACCTGGTTTCCACCTCGTATTTATATGGAGGCACCCATAACCAGTTCAAAGTGCAGCTGAAAAGGCTTGGCATTCATGTTAAATTTGTGGAAGGCGACCAGGCTGGGGATTTCGACAGGCTGGTAGATGAACATACGAAAGCAATTTACATTGAAACTATCGGGAATCCGCGATTCAATATACCCGATTTCGAACAGATCGCCGAAGTAGCCGGAAAGCATGATATACCCCTTATCGTGGATAATACTTTTGGTGCGGGAGGATACCTTTTCAGGCCGTTGCAGCATGGTGCCAATATAGTTGTAGAGTCTGCCACAAAATGGATAGGCGGCCATGGAACCAGTATTGGCGGTGTGATTGTCGATGGAGGAAACTTTAACTGGGGAAATGGAAAATTTCCTCAATTTACTGAACCTTCCGAAGGTTACCACGGGTTGAAATTCTGGGAGATCTTTGGAACGGATGGTCCTTTCGGTAATATAGCCTTTATCATCAGGGCGAGGGTGGAAGGTTTACGCGATTACGGATCCTCGCTCAGTCCGTTTAACGCATTTCTCTTCCTCCAGGGACTTGAAACTTTATCACTCAGGGTTCAACGCCATGTTGACAATGCATTGGAAATCGCACAGTGGCTTACAAAACATCCCAGGGTAGTCAGCGTGGATTATCCCGGCCTTCCCGGCAGTCCATATCACTCTCTGGCCAAGAAGTACCTTAAAAACGGTTTTGGCGGTGTGTTGGCCTTTACGGTTCAAGGGGGTAAGGATGCAGCCGATAAAGTGGTAAATAATGTAAAAATGATAAGCCACCTGGCAAATGTAGGGGATGCCAAAACACTTATAATTCATCCGGCTTCGACAACACATGAACAACTTAGCGAATCCGAACAGGTGATTGCAGGTGTTGTTCCCGGATCTCTCCGGCTTTCAGTGGGAATTGAGCATATTGATGATATCAAGCGGGATCTTGACCAGGCCCTTGGAAGTATTTAATGATGTGTTGATTTAATGATGTGTTGATTTAAGGTTTTCGGTGTTAAGCGTTCTTTGTTCGGTGTTATTTGACTTACAATAATATCGAACAAAGAACACCGAATGATGAATTTCGAATACTACCTACTGCAAAACTGCAGTACAGCAAAACAGCAAGCCTGCAAAACTGCAAAACTGCAAAACAGCAAGCCTGCAAAACTGCAAAACTGCAAAACTGCAAAACTGCAAAACTGCAAACCTGCAAAACTGCAAGACCGCAGAACAACCCTTCGAACATATAACCGCTTTCAATTGTTTCCTCTACGTACGTTATATGTAAAGCTGCATAATGAAAGGGAAAACAGTTCTGAAAATTCTGACGGGTATTATTTTATTCGCCCTGTTAATAAAATTAATTACAAGTCTGTACCTGGAATCCTTATTAAGGGATAAACTTCAGGCAGCGCTGAATAAAGCAAGCAATAAGTATACAATTGATATAAGGAAAGTCCGTATATCAATTCTTCAGGCAGGGATCGAAATTGACTCCATTTCAATACACACCGATTCATCCGTTGTAAGTTACGGAGACCTGAATGGCCGGATAACATCCGTGAAAATTGCCGGTATCCGTCTTTTCAAGGCTATTTTCCACCACGATTATCATATCGGCCGGTTAACCGTAAGCGAACCTGTAATCACAGGCCGCATACCTTTCCCTAAGGAGGATGCAAAAGCTATCCTTTCCCCGTACAAAATAAGAATGGATCTTATATCTTTTGAACAGGTGGGAATTGATTTACATAACCAAACCGATTCAAGGTCGTACAGGCTGAAAAACGGAATTTTGAAATTGTATAATTTCCGCATTGGTAAGAATGATACTCTTTCACAACGCATTATGACCCGATTTCATTTAGAATGCGAAGAAATACAGGCAGTTACATCCGATAGTATTTATACGATCACAGGGAAAGGCATCCTCTATTCAGCCTTGTCGCATACCCTGGAAATCAAGGATTTTTCAATTATGCCTAATTACTCCGATCGCAAATTCATGGCGAGGTTCAAATATGAAACTGACAAAATTGAGGCAAGATTCAGGAATATGTACATTCATGATTTTCCTGCTGCGGATTATATACGTTCCGGAAACATCAACAGCTCCTATATGAAAATTGGAGATATGGACATCCAGGTATACCGGGATAAAAGAAAAAAGTTCAACCATAAAATAAAACCCATCTTCCAGGAAATTATGTATGATTATCATGCTCCATTGAAGATAGATTCAATAGGGATTTTACACGGAAAGGTAGTCTATACGGAAATGGTTGAAAATGCAAAGAAATATGGCCGGATTGTGTTTTCCGATATTCGGGCGACCCTGTCGGGAATTTCAAATGATACGTTGTACAAGCAAAACGAGGCCTATTTCAAACTTAAGGCGGAGGCCATGTTTATGGACAAAAGCCTGATTAAAGTGTTGCTGAAGGCGAGGTTGTATGATCCCCGGAATACGTTTACATTAAACGGACATCTTTCCGGCCTGGAATTGAAAGCTCTGAATCCCATACTTGAAAACAGCGCCTTCCTGGTGGCAACAGCCGGCAGAATTGACACATTGAACTTCAACTTTGTTGCCAACAATACAAAGGCAAAGGGAAGAATGAAACTCTTTTACCATGATCTTGCGGTTGCGGTAAAGGATAAGGAAACAGGGGATACCACCGGAATTAAGCAAAAGCTGGTCACCTTTATTGCCAACAGGAAGCTCATTGATGCGAATCCCATGCCGGGCAAGGATGTCAGGGAAGGAGAAATTGATAATAAAAGAGATCCGGAGAGATTTTTGTTCCATTATTGTTTCCGATCGATACTTTCAGGCATCAGGACTACACTTCTGAAAAATCCGAAGGAACCAAAGAAACCTGAAGATTAGCTTCTAACGGACTATAAACGTACTCCCATAACCGTTATGTCATCGGTTTGAACAGTGGACCCCATCCATTCGCGCAGCCTTTTTTCAAGAATTTCCTTCTGAACAGCCATGGGAATCTGGTGAATTTCTGCCAACAGGCCATGAAACCGTTGCTTTAGAAATTTTTTATCCCGTGTTCCACCAAACTGATCCTGGAAGCCATCAGAGGCCAGATAAATGGTATCCCCCTTTTCAAAATGTATTTCTTTTTTTGAAAATTTGCCAAAGTCGGAATATAAGATACTGACCGAAATATGGTCCGCCTCGATGATCTCCAGGTTCCCCCGGTGAATGTAAACCAGGTCATTCATTCCACCTGTAAATTGTAATGTATTCGTGGTTTTGTCCATCACGCACAGGGCAATATCCATTCCGTCAGAAGTAGTAATGGCTTTCCTGTTTTGTTGCAGGGATTCGATTACCTTGTCTCTTAAAGCCGTAACAATTTCATCCGATTCCACAATTCCAAGGACGTTGACTATTTCACTCATCAGCGTTATTCCCAGCAGGCTCATGAAGGAACCGGGAACACCATGGCCGGTGCAATCCCCCACAGTGAATACTATCCTGTTATTTTTTTCTGCCAGCCAGAAAAAGTCACCGCTTACAATGTCCTTGGGTAAATTCAGAATGAAATTATCCGGCAACAACTTATCAATAAATTCTTCCGGTGGCAGCATAGCACTTTGTATCTGACTGGCATACAATATGCTGGATGTAATGCTTGCATTTTTCCTTTCTATCTGGTCCCGCTGTAATGCGATCTCATTTTTCTGACATTCAATTTCAGCGGTTCTCCTGTGTACTTTCTCTTCCAGAATTTCATTCGCAAGGATCAGCCTGTGTAATCTCCATTTGATATAGATAAATACAAGGGCAATTATTAAAAGAACCAGCACGGTATAAAACCACCATTTTTTCCAAAGAGGTATACGGATGCTGATATTGATGGTCAGCGGCTTAAGAGTAATATTGCCATCGCTGTCGGATGCTTTTAAAGTGAACCTGAAATGACCCTGTGCAAGTTGATTATAGGTCACTTCATTTTTTCTTGTGATTTCAGACCACTGATCGTAGCCATCCAGCCTATATTGATAACTTACCAGGGATGGATTTTTAAAGCTTATACCTAAAAAGGTGATCTTAATTTTATGATTACCCGGATTAAGTTTAATATCTCTTGTTTCAGGATCAATTTCATCTTCATCGATCCGGATGGATCTTATCACAAGGGATGGTGCCGCATTCTTCGGTAATTCCAACTGCCGGTTATAGGAATAAAGTCCCATATCCGAACCAAAAAGAACGGATTCGTGATCCGCGCAGATCGCATTCCTGTTAAACTGGCATTCTCCGCTTATGACGGACGGATTCCCGAGGATTTTTACCGAAAAATCACTTGCCCTGATCCGGCTGATACCTCCTCTGTGTCCGATCCATATATTATCCTGATCGTCACATGAAACTGAATAACAGTAGTCGGATAAAAGACCTTGTTTTGAGTTCAGACTGACAATTGAGTCCTTTTCGATCATAAAAACGCCATCTCCGAAGGAACCTATCCAAATGCGGGAAGATTTATCCTCGGTTATATCTCCAAGCGTAAGTATTCCTTTTCCTGCCGATAGTTCAATTTTTTTTACCCTGTTATCTTTGATACTTGCAAGGGTACTGCTGTTTGTACTTACCCAAAGGACATCCTTTTTATCAAGGTATATGCTATTGATAAAATTGTGCGGCAGACCACCCTGGCTTATCGTAAACCAATACTTTTCGCCGTTAACCGTATTTATCCGGCATAATCCCTTTTGAGTGCCCACCCAGAGGATTTCATTCCTGCCGGAAATCTGGGTGATCGCCTTCGTCATTGAATTTTCTCCAAGCGGGTAAGCTCTGATAGTGCCCTTTTGATCGTTGAGGCAAAAAATGCCGGAATGTCCTGTCCCAATCCAGAAGTCCTTTTTATTGGCAGAAAATATGGCTGTTATGTTATCAGCAGGAAGACCATTTCGTTGTGTATAAAATTTAAGGATGTTCCCGGTTTTGCTGTCTTTTTTCAGCAATCCTTTTTCAGTTCCGATCCATTGAAAGGGCCCCGAGACAAAAACTGAGGTAACATTCGTTCCATAGGTATCTTTTTTTAGCTTCACCAAAACAAAAGGGTTTGGTATAATTTGCGTTAAACCATCCCCGTAATTTCCGCTCCATATAATTCCTTCCCTGTCCTCGAATACAGTCTTAATATTATCGGTTAAATAGCCATTCGACTTATTAAAATACGTCATTTTCTTAACCGCAGATCCATCCATGGAAAGCCGGATCAATCCGTTCCCGATCGTTGCTAACCACAGGCCGGACTGGCTGTCTTCGAGAATCTGCTGGACTCCGGAAAAGCTTTTCCCATTGGATGGCCTGATTTCCGTAACAACATAATTATGCTTGTTCACCCCGATAAAGAAAATTCCCTCATTTTCGGTTGAAACATAAAAACCCGGGCCACTCTTTTTCTTTAGGATTGATGTGATTTTGGTTTCAGGTATATTTCTGACCCTGAGCAAATTTCTGATTGTATCTGAGCCATGAGAGATTGCATAAAAATAAACCCGTTCCCGTACCAAGGAACACTTCATGCCCGTTTATGAATTCAAATGTATGGATGTTTGTCTCAACCTTGAATGGCCGGGATTTAATTAAAAGCCTGGCACGATCAATACAAAACAGACCCTCTCCATATGTGCTGAACCAGGTTTCTCCCCGGGTATCTTCTGCCAGGTGGGTAACCGGACTTAAATTCCTGCCCGCAATGTTGATTTTTTGAAATACCCGGTTATGATAAATGGTTACCCTGCCGTTCATATGGCCGAACCACAAATCGTTTCCATACTGAGACCGCAGGTAATAAAATTGTCTGCCAGAGAATCATTTACAGTATGGTTTTTAAACGCAAAGCCATCATATTTTGATAACCCGTTTCCGGTGCCTATCCATAAGTATCCATTCAAATCCTGCAAAATGGAATAAACATAGGGTTGAGAAAGCTCCTTTTCCGTTTTAAAGGTAACAAACCTGTAATCCTGGCTTAATGTCCTAACCGGGAAAAGATTTATGCATATAAAAAGGAGGACAAGAACTGTTTTACCGGTATGAAACATCAGATTTTATTTTTTCATCATTATTTTAGGCGTATATACCGGAATACCACCAATCGGAACTACGAAAAACGGCAAAGAAACGCCATATTGGTTGCGCACTGCGATAACTACATTATTATTCCTGATTTGCGACGATTGATTTTTAACGAATTGAATCTCCAACGTTGAGTTTTTTTCCTCTTCAACAATGGGGAATCGCCCTGACGACCCAATTATTTTCTCCCGATGTTTCACACAGTATGCCATTTTTAGCCACGGAAAAAATACGGATAATCCCATCCTTATCCCAATCAAAATTTGATACCTCAATTGATATTGTTTTATCATCAATAAAGGGATATATCTGGCAGACATGTTTCTGGTCATCTGAAAGTCTGAAATGATATTTGTAGGTAAAAAAATTTCCTCCCTCCGGTGGTATGTTTTGTGTTGGATTTGTGCTTAAGAAATACTTGTAGATATTCCCGTCATCCCCTGAAATTCCCTGTGCGATAATCTTGAAAACGTGGCCGCGCAGTTTCTCAACGTACTCTCCTTCGGAAGGATTGAAAGGACCAAAAGTGAACCATTGTTTGTCATAGCGGGCCTCTGAGCCAAATGATTTTTCGGATAATAAGTAACCACTTTTAAAGTTTCCGGAAGCATGAATACTTTGGGATGCCGTATCGGACCAGCAACCTTTTCCCCCGAAGACGGAATATTTAATAACCGAATTGAATTCGCCCTTGGCTTCATCAAGGTTACCGCCTGTGTCAGGGTCAAATACGCGGATATAAACCGGTTGCGTCTGTGAATTGGGAATGACGCAAAAAAAGATCTGGCAGAAATCATCATCCCCCCATGCTGTACTGGCATTCCCACCAAATGTCATAAGGTAGGGAATATTTTCATCTATGGCGGGCGCAGATTGTGAGTGGCCAACCATGCCATACATCAGGAATAGTATGATCAAAATTGATTTAGACATACGGGGACATATTATTCATTTCAGCAAAGGGTTGTACGTTCATTTTGATGGTTTGTTATTCATTAAACCATTTTGCACTTCAGGAACGGGCATTTCCTCGGAGGAATCAAAGATCCTCACATTTTTCAGGTAGCATTTTTCAGGAATAATTCCAAGGCTGTCTTTTTGGCCCCATAATCCAAGCTGTACTGTGTATTCACCCTTCCGTCCAAAGATCTTGCTCTCACACTGCCCGCCGGCCCGGAAACCCTCTCCGAAATTCCAGAAATATTCCACCGGTTTAAAATCGGGTAATCCGGATTTTATTGCTTCAAATAACATGGGTTGATTTACAAGTCCGATATTATCTGTGCCGATCAGAAACTGTTCAATATCATTAAGATTAACCCTATATTCTACCTTATCGGATATTGTTTTACCTCCAATCACATCAAGAATGGTGAGTTGAACGATATACTCTCCGGCTCCGGAAAAGCAATATTTTACTTCTTTGCCTTTGCGTATCTGTCCATCGCCAAAATCCCAGCAGTAAACGACAGGCACGGTATCGGTCAATTCCTGCCTTTCATCATAAAAGGTAAAGCAATAGTTGTTTGCCCGGATTGTATCACACTGTAAAAAAACCGGCTGAAACAGGGAAAAGCTGAATATGTCATCCGTTTTCATCCGGTTGGAAGAGAAATATCCCTTTTCAAATGTGGAGTCGGTTACCAATCCAAAATCGTCATAAATCGAATTTATAGCGGAATCAAGATGGACCGGGGCTAACCATGATCCGGTCAATTGACGGGTATAATAAATATCCTTTCCGCCAAAACCCGGATGCCCGTCAGAAGAAAAGAACAATTTTCCATCAGGTGAAGCGAAGGGAAAGGATTCATTATGCGCAGTGTTGATGAGAGGACCCATGTTTACCGGTTCCCTCCATATTCCTTCTTTTATTTCAGAATAATAGAGATCCATTCCTCCAAAACCTCCCGGTTTGTCGGAAGAAAAATAAAGCCGGGATGCATCCGGGGACAATGAAGGTGCAGAATAATTGAATTCCGTCACTGAATAAGGGAAAGCCATGATGTTGGTCCATTTTTCACCGGTGAATTCAGCGAAGTATATTCCTAATTTATTGGTTGTATCATTTATGTTTCCGAAAACGGTTTCAATCCGGTTATTTTTTGCAAAACAGGCAACATTACCCTCGCGATTGAAGGTTATCGGGCCATCATTCAATAAAGTTGTCAGATCTGTGGCTAAAAGTTGCGGTTGATTCCAACCGGTCTTTGTTTTTTTCACATAAAAAATTTTATAAAGCCCTTTTTGATTATCAGCATAGCCAATTATTGATTTTCCACCCCGGTTGGAACAAAAAACCAAACCGTCCCTATAAAGTACGGGGGAAAATTCATCCGTGATATGCGAGCTAAAGGAAGTGCGTTTTACAATGAAATTTTCTCTTTGGGCATGCAGTATGTTTTCTGAAAAAATAAACAGAAAAAGCAGGAAACAGACATATTTGCACGTTTTTTCCATGGTTTAGAATTGGCGTGGACCGGTTACATTCCTCTGGTATCTGAATAAATAACTGACCCCGATCTCATGGGAACCGCCCTTGTATTTTCCGATGGGGCTTACATCAAAATCATAGGCATAGGCCATCCTTAACTGCGGATTTAACCGAAGTTCCATCATGGCGATCATTGTATTCTGATTCCTGTACCCTATACCAAGCGATATTTTGTTATTTAGTACCGCCTGCAAATTAAGATCAATCTGTACTTTACTGGTTGACCTGTATTTCAGTAACAAGGAGGGAGAGAGCATGAATTGAGGGTTTATTCTGAAGGTATATCCCCCGGTGAGGTGAAAGACATTTTTATCAATATCAAAGGCTGTATGATATTCACCCGATATTTCATCCATTTTACGACTGAGAAGATACGGAACAGAAAGACCTATAAAATAACCCGCGGTGAAATAATATATTCCAATGCTTGCATTGGGTATGGCCGTGGTTACCGGATCATTGAGGAGAAGCATATCGCCACCTGATGAGGAAACAAGTTCATTCCAGGCGATGTTATACACAGTTGCACCAAAACCCAGTCCGAATGCCAGTTTGCCCTGTAATAATTCTATGTTGTAAGCATAGTTGGCCATTACATTTGTTTCCTTAAAAATGCCGACGCTTCCTTTTTCAATGAGCAATCCCAGGCCCATACGCCCATTAGAGAAAGGGGCATGAGCAGAAAAGGAATAATTCACGGGGGCATTCTCAAATCCCACCCACTGATTGCGATATAAAGCTGTTATATTCAATGCATCCTGCGATCCGGCAAAGGCAGGATTAAAAATCAGTTTGTTTGAATTATAAAGGTCTGAAATATGATTTATTTGTCCGGCGAGGCCTGCCGGAAGAAACGAGATTAATATGAGGATAAGTGTACGGCTCATTTATTCTACAATTAACACCGTTCCTTTTTTGGTTTGGCCATTCACAAACTTCAGAACATAAAAATAGGTATCCGGCGGAAGCTGGTTTCCCTTGTTGTCTGTTCCATCCCATTGGTTCACGAAGGAATGGCTTTCATATTCTGTTAATCCCCATTGATTAAGGATTGATATTTCAAAAGGGTAGATATAATCCTTGATATAGAAGTTATCGTTTATACCATCGCCGTTGGGCGTAAAAACCGATGGAATAACCAGATCAAGAACTGTAACCGAAACTTTTGATTCGGATTCACAGGCGCCATTGCTAACCTTCCATAAAAAAACATTTGCCCCCATGGATAAACCCGTTACATCAGATTCCGGCGAATGGAGATCCAGTATGGTGCCGCTTCCTGAAACCAGGGACCATGTGCCTTTTTCCCGCAGATATAAATTTGCTGCCAGTTTTGTTTCAAAAATATAAGTCAGTTCCTGGTCTGCACCGGCATCCGCTTCCGGCCAGGGATTTGAAATAAGGGTCTGACTTACAGTATTGGCACAGGCTTTTGCATATTCGTATTTTAAAACTATTGCACCTTCGTTCACTGCCTTCAGAATGTTACCTGTCAGCAAACCCGGGCCCTTTTCAATCCTAAAGGTTCCTCCTGCGGGAAGTCCTGTTAAAATACGCTCGTCATTTAAACACAAGGTATCATCACTGCTTGAAATACGGACGTCAATCTGTGGGCTAACAACTATAACCTGGCTGTCAACTTTGGTGCATACATTGTTGTCTCTATATTTAATGTAAATCTTTCCGGTACCTGTTGCTTTCAAAAAGTTGCCGGAAATCAGGCCTGGACCTTTTTCTACCTCGAATGTGCCATTTGCCGGATTTCCTTTTAAAGTGCGTTGTTCAAATATGCACATTGTGTCATCGCTGCTGGAGATATCCACCTCAATCTGTGGATGTACGACCACGGTTTGACTGTCGGAGTTGCTGCAAGCATCCGTGTAGAGATACTTAATCCTGATTTCTCCGGCATCCGATGCTTTCAGTATGTCATCCGCAATAATCCCCGGTCCAGTTTCTACCAGGAATGTACCTCCTGCGGGCATTGCGGTTAACGTCCGCTGACTGTTCAAACAAAGGATATTATTGCTGCTTGTAATACTGACGGCTGGTTTTGGGTTAACAATTACATGGATAGAGTCCGTTGTTTCACAATCATGATCGGCTGAAATATAAACCGTATAAATCCCCGTCATAGCAGAATCAGCATCGGTCAAAACTGGATTTTGCAGAATACTGCGGAAATTTGCAGGTCCTTTCCAGTAATAACTTTCGCCCTCGTTTGCGGATAAATGAATTGAATCGCCGGGGCATACGGAAATATTAGCGGTCGATATGTAAAAGTTACAGGTGGATTGAAAAAACGGGAAGATAGGATCCCGTTTTAAATCATCCATATTTCCTGAGCTGCAGCCTGAATTAGGATAGGGGATCGTCTCCGGATTGGTACAGTTGAGCACCGGGTAATCAGGAAAATTATCCGTGATTTGTGCAGGATTGACCGATCCCCCGATAAAAACCTTCGGAGGATTGTCATTGCTTGTAAAGGAACCCAGGTGATGGTTATTATCTTTATAAATATTGCCAGAAACAATGAAATAACCATTTGAAGTGATCAGGCAGTGTTCCTCTAAAAAAAAGTTACCCCTTACAATTAAAACTCCCGGATCCCGGATAATAAGATCATTATTATTATTCAGATATAAATCCCCGTTTATGACCAGTGTGTCATTTACAATCAGCTGGGTGGCCGCGTTATGGAATACCAGGGAGCCTTCTACAGTTACATAACCGTTTATTGTGATATCATATCCGGAAATAAATTTTGAGGGAGATGCCCATCCGGGATCCCAGGTTCCGGAATCTTCCCAGAACCCTTTATGATTATTGCGGCTGGCATGTTGCGAAAAAAGGTCCTGATGCAGGAGGCAGCTAATAACGATCAAGATCAGGATCTTTGGGGTTTTTGTAAGCATGAATGTGCGCTGTTTGACGTTTCGTGGTTACAAAATTTGATTTTAAAATTTAACGATAAATAGGGTAATTGGTTACAAAAAGTACCGTATTTCTTGACATTGCCGGGTTTTGATAAGCCATGCTTTTATGATTTTTACCTTGGCTGACTAAACAATAATAATGTATATTTATCATGGTTTTTATTACCTGATTCAGATAGTTTCATGCTATAGAGCTGTGCACTAAAATACAATCTCCATTTAATCTTGCAATAATGAAAAACTTATCCCTTATTTTTGCGACCATTTGCCTGTTGCTGATAGCAGGATGTAAAAAGAATTCTATGAATGATAACCCATTTTTTAATGAATACAAAACTCCTTTTGGGGTGCCTCCGTTCAGCCAGATTGACACTACGGATTACATGCCTGCCTTTATCGAAGGCATGAAGGTGCAAAAGGAGGAAATTTATAAACTGGTAAACAAGAAAGAAACCCCTTCCTTTGAAAATACCATATTGGCGTTTGATCGGTCGGGTATGCTTCTGACCAGGGTAAGCAAGGTATTTTTCTCCCTCAACCAGGCCAACACCAACAGGCAGATGCAGGCCATTGCAAGGCAGGTGACTCCCCTTATTTCAAAACATTACGATGATATTTATCTGAATGCAGGTCTGTTTGCAAGAATTAAGGCTATTTACGATAAGAGCCTGGAGTTGAACCTTGACTCACAGCAAATGCGGGTTACAAAAAAATATTACCGCGATTTTGAGCGTATGGGAGCCAATTTAACACCTGACAGACAGGATGAGCTCAGGAAATTAAATGCTGAATTGTCACTTTTGTCGCTGACCTTTGGAGAAAATCTCCTGGCAGAAACAAACAGGAATTTTAAGCTGGTCATTACCGATTCCACTGACCTGGCAGGGTTGCCGCAGGGTGTTATTGACGGTGCTGCCGAAACTTCCCAGGCAGACAGCATTAGGGGATGGGTCTTTACCCTATCTAAACCAAGTATGATTCCCTTCCTTCAGTTTGCAGATAATCGTGCCCTCAGGGAAAAAATTTACCGGGGATATTTTATGCGAGGAAACAACGGCAACAAAGACGATAATAACGAGGTGGTGGCCAAAATGGTTTCCCTGCGGGTTAAAAAGGCCAGGTTACTCGGTTTTAAGAATTATGCGGCCTACGTTATTGATGATAACATGGCAAAAACCCCTGAAAAGGTAGATGAATTCCTGGCAAAGTTATGGACTCCATCTCTTAAAATGGCAGGAAAGGAAGTAGCAGAAATGCAGAAGATCATTGACAGGGGAAAAAGCAAATTCAAATTACAGTCGTGGGATTGGTGGTACTATGCCGAAAAAGTGAGAAAAGAAAAATATGACCTTGATGACAGTCAGCTCCGGCCCTATTTTAGCCTGTCGAATGTTCGGGATGGCATGTTCATGGTAGCCACCAGGCTGTATGGAATTACATTCACACAACGTATTGATCTGCCTGTATATCAGAAAGATGTGGAAACATTCGAAGTGAAAGAGGCAGATGGAAAACCCCTTGGAATATTGTATCTCGATTATTACCCACGTGATGGAAAAGGTGCAGGAGCATGGTGCGGTGATTTTCGATCCTCTGTAAATGAGAATGGCAAACGGATTGAGCCGATCATGACTGTGGTCTGCAATTTCACCAAACCTTCGGCCGGTGCTCCTGCGTTGTTGAACTGGGATGAAGTTACAACCCTGTTTCATGAATTCGGGCACGGCATTCATGGGTTGTTCACCCAGGGCGAGTACTACAGGACAGCCGGAAATGTTCCCCAGGATTATGTTGAACTGCCCTCCCAGGTAATGGAAAACTGGGCCGGTGAGCCGGAAGTGCTGAGAGCTTATGCAAAGCATTATGAAACCGGGGAAGCTATCCCGGAACAATTGGTTGAAAAAATCCAGAAAAGCGGATTGTTTAACCAGGGATTTGAAACAGTGGAATACCTGGCAGCGGCAATACTTGATTTGGATTTTCACGAATTGCGGGATTCCACACAGCTTGATGTAGAAGAATTTGAGAGCCAGGCTATGAATAAGATTGGACTCATCGCGGAAATCCTGCCCCGTTATCGCAGTACCTATTTTGCCCATATTTTTGACGGAGGGTACGCCGCAGGCTATTACGTATATATTTGGGCCGCTGTACTTGATGCAGATGCGTTCAGTGCTTTTAAGGAGTCGGGAGATATTTTCAATCCCGAACTGGCAGCCCGGTTCAGAAAATATTGCCTTGCAGAGTCAGGCGACGATGAAGCAATGATCCAGTATAAGAAATTCAGGGGGAAGGAACCATCGGAAGAACCACTGCTGATAAGAAGGGGACTGAAATAGGAATTGGATACTGGATGCAAATCCCGTTAGAGATTGCCTATCGGTAGAAAAAGCTATTCTGAAGACAATAAGAATCCCTTTAGGGATTGCCTATCGGTAGAAAGAACGGCCAAAAGTCCACCCCCTCGCCGGCGGGTGAAAGAGGATAAACGCGTAGTATTAACCCAGGGGCCGGTGAAGAGCACCTTAAAAATGGGCGAAAAACTGATTCCCGGTGATTCCCCGATAATTGAATACAGAAAGTACCGGGTGACATTATCTCATTAGCAGGGTCACTAATTTCTCCTTAAATCTGCTATAGGGAGCATATCGGATCGGGATGTCAAACAGGTTTGATTTAACAAGTACAGATCTCATATTCGAAAAGGTATCAAACGATTTTCTGCCATGTCCTGCCACACTGCCTCCAAATCCTGATCCTACAATGATATAATCGTAAATCAATTTATGACGCTGTTTTAAGGTGTGAAAATATAAATATAGCAAGGATGAGTGAGTTTATCAATACCTTTGTATTATAGCGACTTGCTCATTATTAAAATAACAGCCCTGTATGTTTGGAATTTTTCTCAATCTTGGAATTCATCACATACTTAGTATAAATGCTTATGATCACATCCTGTTTATAACCTTGCTTACCATAGGCTATAAATCCCATCAATGGAAAATTGTGCTGGCCCTGGTTACTGCTTTTACGCTGGGACATACGGCAAGCCTGGCAATTGCCACGCTTGGATTCTTTCATATGGAGCGTGATCTGATAGAGTGGCTGATCGTAGTTACAATTTTTATTACCGGAATCGAAACCTTTTTAACAGGTGAAGTAATTGAAAACCGCACTTTTACAGTGAAATACTGGTTCAAATACGGACTCACCCTGATGTTTGGATTGATTCATGGCCTTGGATTCAGTTCTACCCTTATTTCCCTGATGGGAAAAGAAACAAAACTGTTAATTCCGCTTGTTTCTTTTAACCTGGGTGTTGAACTGGGTCAGTGGGTGGTTATATTTATGATCATGGGCATTTCCTTTATTGTCATGCATTTTTTCAAGCTTAAGACAAAAATTCTGAACCGGTCTGTTTCATTGGCTGGAATTGTTATTTCATTTGCTCTGCTGATAATCCGTTTTCCCTGGAGTTAGTTTTGCAGTCGGAAAAAGTTCTGCAGTTCTGCAGTTTTGCAGTTTTGCAGGCGTGCAGAAAGCCGCGTCAGCGTGACTAGTCACCAGTCACCAGTCACCAGTCACTTTCTTCATCACTTTTAGTTTTTATCTTTTAGTTTTTCACTTCATTCTTCATTGTTCATTATTCATTGTTCCTAAAGCTTCCAGTTTTTTCTCAAGAACCGAATCCAATTTCCGCTTAGGATATTACCAATCTCCTCTTCCTTGTATCCCCGCGATGTAAGAATGTCCGGTAATTTCTGCAAATCGGCAATGGTATCGATATCCGACGGGCACTGTTCGGTTCCGAAAGCTCCGTCCAGGTCGGATCCGATGGCAGCATGGTTTGCATTGCCAGCGATCTGGCATATATGATCAATATTATTGGCCATTAGCTGAAGGGTTACCCCCATGGATGCTGGGGTAGATTTGCCCCTTACCCATCCCGGAACCATCATCCAGGCATCCAGTGCCACACCGATAACTGAGTCGCGTTGAATCAGCTCCCAGATCTGTTCGTCAGAAAACTGCCGGTTATGCGATACAAACACCCTGCAGTTGTTGTGGCTTGCCCAGACCGGACCATGAAACAGATCCATCGATTCCCAAAAACTCTGGTCATTCAGGTGAGTCACATCAAGAATAATATTCAGCCGCTCCATTTCTTTCAATAGCCCGCGTCCTTTTAATGTAATTCCGCCCTCTGCATCCGTTCCCTGGGCATAGGTTCCGGGTCCGTAATGAGCCGGTCCCAGGGCACGCAATCCGGTTAAGTAAGCTTTTTCAAGTGACGCAGGAGAAAGGATGGAATCTGCTCCCTCGAGGCTGAGAATATACCCAATAGGCATATCCGCGTTGGATTTTTCCCATAGGCCGAGATGAACTTCCAGTTTTTGCCTGTCTGTGATCTGAACCATCTGTCCCGCTTCTTCCATGCATCTGTACCAGGCAAGTTGCCCCTGCGTCATAGCCCAGGCCTGGCAGGGTGATTTCCATCCCGGAAGGGGATTGTCAGGCTTCACAAAGCGGGCGATCTGGGTGGCAACGCAAAGTCCCACTTTTCCATCTTTCATGGCAGGCAGGCTGACGGTTCCATGCATCCTGTCGGGCTTGTCATTCAAGCCGGTTTCCTGTTTCCGGATATCATATACAGGAAGGGTAAGATCCCGGTTCCATTCCAGTGCGTTCATGGCCAGATCAAGATGGCCATCCATAATCATCTGCATAAATTGGGAATAAATATGTTTTTAAACGCTGATCATTCTGTCGCGTGCCTCAATGTGCCACTTTTCAGTCATTATGTGATCACGTATAGCATAAGCAAAGGGATAGCGGGCCACAGTAGGACAAATATGCCAGGGTATGCCATAAATGATATCACCCGGCCTGTATTTTTCCGCCTCTGCCAGTTTTACCACGAGATGTTCTTCACTGTGGTTCACAAATTCATGGGGTGGCAATCCCATTAACCGCACTCTTGGATGGGGCATTTCCGCGGCAATCGCCTTATGACCCAAATCCAGGCATAACAGGTTATTATCCGGAAGGCTGACCACGCGGGTTAAAAGTACAGCGGCATGCAAAAAATCCAGGTCTCTGTAGCGTTCGCCGTAACCGGCATCCCAAAGAATTAGGGTTCCGGGACTGGTTTCAGCGCTGCCCTGCATTGCATGAACGGGAAATGAAGGGGTTCCGCCGGCAATGACAGCCGGAACATTCAGTCCCTGGTTATTGAGTGCGGCAATTAAATCATTGACTGGGGCAAATGCCTTTGCAACCGTTTCCCTTCTATCCCGGATATCTTCGTCATGAACATGGCCATCGTATACGTGCAATCCCCGGGCGAGAATGCCTGGCAGTTCGCCAATCATTCTGTACAGATCAAATGCCTTTCCCGGCATTATGCCTGTTCTGTCCATTCCATTATTGATATCCAGCCAGACGCCCATATTCAAAGAACCGGCGACGGCGTGGGATGAAAGCTCGCGAACAATACCGGCGTCATCCGCAATTACCGAAATATCGGAACCGGGATATTTTTTTATCAGTCGGAACAATCCTGACAAGTGCGGTCCCACAGGCTGAAAGGCCAGGGTTACCTCTTTCGCCCCGCATTTAGCAGCCATCTCAACTTCAGAAAGGGTAGAACATTTGAATTTTTCAATACCCATTTTTCGTTGGAGGTTGACAATCGCCGGCATTTTATGGGTTTTCACATGCGGACGCAGTTTGTCAGGTCCCCCGGCAATGGATATCATCCGGCGTATGTTTTCCTCCACCCGTTCGGGATACACAAGAAGTGCCGGGCTGGGAATTTCATCCGCATGCACTGTTTCAAACCACGGTTTGGAAATCGGAGCTTCGCCCATCGGTAAAAATCAATGCAATTCGAACATGGCTTCGACCTCTACCGCAATGTTCATCGGTAAGAACATTCCCACAGCACTGCGCACACCAATGCCGTTTTCTTCACCAAACACCTCTGCCATAAGCTCACTAAACCCGTTTATTACAGCAGGATGCTGTCCAAAGTCGGGTGTACTGTTCACCATACCCAGCACCTTAACGATCCGCTTTATTTCATTTAAATCGCCTATTTGTCCTTTGATTGTGGCTAACATGGTAAGGCCGGTCTGCCGGGCTGCCAGTTTGCCTTCTTCCAGGGTGAGGCTGTCACCCAGACGGCCCGTGATGAGCGTACCATCGGTGCGCATCGGCCCCTGGCCGGAAACATACAAGAACTTGCCAATGATCAGCACTGGCTTATACACACCAAGCGGTTTTGGCGAAGGCGGGAGGAGCAGTTTCAATTCCTCGAGCCGTAATTCGGGATTTGTATTCATTTGATTAAATTAATTGGTTAAGAAGCAAAACACCCAAGAGTCCGGAAACACCCACAATCGTTTCCATGATGGTCCATGTCAAAAATGTATCCTTTACGCTGAGCGTAAAGTATTCCTTGTACATCCAGAATCCCACATCGTTTACATGTGACAGCATCAGGCTTCCAGCCCCGATGGATAAAACCATGAGTTCCGCATTCACAGCTCCTCCCGATATCACAGGCAGGATAATCCCAGCTGCCGTTAATCCGGCCACTGTTGCTGAACCCACGCACACCCGGATGACTGCGGCAATGAGCCATCCAAGGAATAAAGGGGACAGGTTTGACCCGCTGAGCCAACCGGCAATATACTGGCTTACTCCACTGTCGGTGAGTACCTGCTTGAATATACCGGCTCCTGCAATGATCAGCAAAACCATAGTAATTGAGGTGACCGAGCGGGCGATCGTATCGCTGATTTCCTTCATTGATTTGCCCCTTCGGATTCCCAAAGTAAAAGAAGCAAAAAGGACAGAAATAAGCAGGGCAATGGCGGGTGTTCCGGTAAAAGAGATAATTTTTCCGGCGAGTGATCCCTTGTTTGGAAACAAGTTTACAACGGTTGAAAGGATGATCAGGATGACAGGTAGTACCGCACTCAGAATACTCACTGCCGTGCCGGGCATTTCCTCTTCCGTAAGGATTTTCGGATTCACAAATTCCTTTAGCGGGGTGGCTTTTATCTTTTTGAGGGATCTTGAAAATAAAGGTCCGGCGAGGATGATCACGGGTATGGCAATAACGATCCCATAGATCAGGGTTTTTCCGATGTCCGCTTTAAACATGACAGCTATAGCCGAAGGAGACGGGTGGGGCGGGAGAAAGCCATGAGTGACCGAAAGGGAGGCCAGCATAGGGATGCCGACATACAGAAGAGGCAGGCCGGTAGCGCTGGCAACTGTAAAAATGAGCGGAACCAGGATGACAAATCCAACATTGTAAAACATCGGCACGCCCACGATAAATCCGGTAATTACAAGCGCCCATTGAATGTATCGTATGCCAAACAGCTTAATAAGGCTTGAAGAGATACGCTGGGCAGCTCCGCTGTCAGCTACCAGTTTGCCAAGCATTGCGCCAAATCCGAGGATCATGACCAGCGAGCCCAGCGTGCTTCCGATACCGTTTTCTACCGATGTAATCAGGGTTGCCGGTTTCATGCCTTCGGCTAATCCTACTGCAATGGAAATTATTACAAAAGATAGGAACGTATCCAGCTTTACAACAGTGATCAGAAGGATCAGCAGGACAATCCCAATAATGACAATCAGCAAAGGCATGCTTTAAAATTTAAATTAATATTAGCTATCTCCCTTATAATGCATCAGTAATTCCACCGCCTTATCCATTGATCCGGCAAGTATAACACGGTTTGAATTTACAAAGAATATTTCGTCTGCGTTTTCAATCGTATTAAGCCGGTGCGCTATAATGATACGTGTGGTGGATTCCGGCAGTCTTTTCAAAATATTTTCAAGCTGTTGTTCAGTAATTGTATCAATATTGGCAGTGGCTTCATCCAGGATCAAGACTTCGGGCTTGCGTAATACGGCTCGCATAAATGCAATCAGCTGTTTCTGTCCGAGGCTTATGGTCTCACCGCTGCTAAGTACCCTGGTTTCAAGTCCGTTTTCAAACCGCACAAGAAGATCCTCCAGTCCTGCGTTCTTTATTTCCGAGATCAGCATTTCAGGAGTAAGTGCCGATAATCCTTCATGGCCGTAAACAATATTTTCCTTTACAGTACCAGTGAACAGAATGGGTTCCTGCAAGATGAACCCGATCTTTTCGGTTCGTTCAGCAGGGGTATATGACCGCAGGTCACGTCCATCGAGCAGAATTTTGCCTTTTGTGGGATCATAAAGTCGGGCTATAAGGGACGCTGTAGTCGTCTTGCCACCCCCTGTCGGACCAACAAATGCGTAGGTACGACTCCTTTCAAGTTCAAAACTCACATTGTGAAGCACTTCCTTTCCATTGGGGTAACTGAAAGACACATGACGGAAATTGATGTAGGCAGGATCGCATATTTCAGAATCTGTTTCCCGGATTAACAAATTGTTTTCAAGTTTCAATATTCTGGATATGCGTTCCCAGCCCGCAAGGGCTATCTGGAAGTTCGTCCATAAAGCGGCCAGCTGACGGAGAGGATTGTAAAAACTGATTACATAACTCAGGAAACTGATCAGCAATCCAATCGAGAATTTTCCTGTTGAGATCATATACAGTCCCAGCACCAATACAATCAGCTGCCCCCCATTCGAAAAAAAGCTGTATACCGGCATGAACAGGTTATTGGCCAGGCCGGCACGGGTGGCGGTAAGATAATTCTCAAGGTTGGCTTCTTCAAATTTCTTTCTGAAGTAATCCCTTCTGTCAAAAGCAACGACCACTTTAAAATTTGAGAGACTTTCCTGGATTTCTGCACTCAGATTGCCTGTACTGCTGAGGTTTTTGGCGTTCCTGCTTTTTACCCACGGAGAAAGGACCCGGGTAAAAACCAGGATAAGGATAGCCGGGATCAGAGCGGCTCCCCCCAGCGCAGGATTCAACACCAGCAGGAAAATGCCGGCACCTGTCATCACAAAAATACTTGCCACAAATTGCATCAGTGATTGTGAAAAAAACTGGTTCAGCTTGTCAGTATCATTGTTGATCCTGGAAATGAGGTCCCCGGCTTTGTTCTCATTAAAAAAAGTGATTGGCAATTCCTGAAGTTTGCTGAAAACGGCATTTCTCAAATTATACAACAGACGTTGACCTACGCCTCCCATCAGCTTGGTTTGCAAATACCCGGTAAGAAAGGCGATAAGGTATATTGAGAGCAATATACCGGAAAATACCATAACACCATGATATTGCCCTGTCTGCACATACCTGTCGATCGTATGCCCTATGAGAAAAGGTCCGGTAAGAGATAGGGACGCGTTGATCAGGATAATGAAAAGGGCAATAAACAGGGTCCTCTTCTCTTCGGCCAGGATAAGCACCAGTTTTTTAAGGGCGGCCCATGTCTTTACAGGCCTGCCCGATTCCGCTTGTCCGATATTAAGATTGTAGGTCATAATGGCTGGTGCTTCGCTGTGAATTATAGATCTGCACATATTCGGGACAGGTTCGCATCAATTCAGTATGTGTTCCTTTCCCGATTATTTCACTTTCCATTAACAGGATAATCTGTTCATAATCTTCTACTGCAGCAATTTTTTGTGTAACAGATATCAGTGTAATTTCAGGATAATTCACCCGTACGTTTTCCATGATTCTGTATTCCGTTCTGCGGTCCACCCGGGCTGTAAAATCATCCAGCAAAAGGATGCGGGGATTAACGGCAAGGGCCCTTGCCAGCATTATCCTTTGTTTTTGTCCTCCCGATAAACTGGTTCCCCGTTCCGAAATCATCGTATCCAGCTGATCCGGCAGTCCAGTTATAAATCCCTTTAATTCAGCAGTTTCAATTGCCTTTTCCAGAGATTCATCGGTCACCGCATCATTAAAAGCAATGTTTTCACGCATACTGAGGTTGAAAATAACACTGTCCTGGAACACAAATCCCACCTGCCTGTAAAAATGAGATCTTTTATACCAATCAATTGTACGACCATCAAAATAAACAAAGCCGCGGTCGGGTTTGATAAGTCCGGTAAGCAAATACAGCAGCTGGGTTTTGCCGGCAGCTGTTGGGCCGATTATCGCCGTTTTCGATCCGGGCTCAATTAAAAGAGATATGTCCTTTAGGGCAGGTTTTTCACCGTAGTTCACCCATATATCCTTTAGTTCTATTTTGCCGGATAAAAGGTCTTCCGACATTCCTTCATCCTCCGGATCGGGTGCTGTCAGCACTTCTTCGATGCGCTGATACGATGCCGATGCCTGGGCAATGATGTTGCTCATAAATCCGATAACCAATATAGGAAAGATCAGGATGGATATATAGGCGTTAAATGCGGCAAAATCGCCAAGGGACATTTTCCCTGCAATAACAAAATGGCCTCCCAGGGCCAGGATAGTGAGCATGGCCATATTACTCACAAAGGTAATCACCGGAATAAGTGCGGCAAAAAGGCTTAAAATCGATAAGCCCAGGTCACGGGAGGTGGCACTGGCAGCCAGGAATTTCCGGTATTCAAACTGCTGCGAATTTAATACCCTGATGATAGCCGATCCCATTATGCTTTCATTGATAACCTTGTTTAGCCAGTCGATTACCTCACGGCTTTTCCGGAATAGAACCCTGACCTTGCGCAGAACCAGGAAAAATGTACCCCCGATAACCGGAATTATGATCAGTACAGCCAGTGCGAGCCGCCAGTTAATTGAAAGGAGTAAAACGCTGGCACCGATAATTATAAAAACAGATGAGAAAATAGATACAACCGCCTGGGAAACAAAAAGTTTTATTGAATCTACATCGGAAGTCAGGTTTGTTAAAAGTTTGGAGGGATTGGCGTGATTAATGAATGCAAAAGTCTGGCGTGAAATCTTATCTGTCAGCCGTGTTCTGAGGTCCCTGGCCGCTCTTTCGGAAGTAAAAGTCTGAATGACACTCTGAAAATAACTGAAAATAAAAATGAACAATGCGGCAAGGAAAAATTCAAGGATAACCCGGCTGAAATTTAGCTTATTGAGATCATAAGAGTCAATAGCCGAAGAAATAATTTTTGGGATCAGCAGGTTTATTCCGTTTCCGAATAAGGCAAATACGATGAGAAGGATAACCATATTCCTGTAAGGGACAAGCAATGAGAAAATCGAAGGCTTTTTTTCCTTTTTTGCGGGAATTTCTTTGGATTTAAGAACCATAGTCGGAAAAACGATTTGATAAAAACAAAGTAACAACAAATTAAGTCATTCGCCGATACTGCCTCAATAAATCTTCTGCTTTCATCCGGCAACATTAATCTGATAATGGTGTTCTATTTATAACTTAGCAATGTATTCTGATTACATTCCAGGTATTTAGTCATCGTGTGATATTTCAAATTTTGCATAACATTTCAATACAGAAAAATGAAGCTTCTGTCGCTTTTACAGGAAAAACTTGGCAAGCCCTACGCCGATCTTGAATATCTGCTTATCTGCTTCAGGGAAGTGCTGGAGGAACAAAATGAGCCGGCATTGGCCCGGATTATTCCGTGGCTTAACGATATACCGGTGGATGAAGGGCATTACACACAAAAACAATTGCAGGTATACTCCATCAGTTTTCAGTTGCTTAATATTGTGGAAGTAAACGGCGCTGTTCAGAATCGCAGGAAAAAGGAATCAGATGATCCTTCGGGAGTGAATGGATCCTGGGGTAATAATCTTCAGATCCTGAAAGGGGCTGGTTTTTCCGAAGATGAAATTTTGGGTGGCTTTGCCGAAATCCAGGTAGAGGCCGTACTTACCGCGCACCCTACAGAGGCAAAACGACCCGAGGTACTTGAGCAGTTCCGAAATTTATACCTGTTGATAGTAAGAAGGGAAAACAGCACGTATACCCGTACTGAATTAAATCAAATCCGCCAGGACATAAAGCTCATCCTTCATAAGCTGTGGCTCATCGGGGAAATTTTTCTCGAAAAGCCCGATGTGCGTTCTGAGCTCGATAACGTACTTCATTATTTAAAGAATGTTTTTCCCGAGGTTATACCCATTTTGGACCATCGGTTGATGCAAGCCTGGAAAGCATCGGGATTTAATATGCATCACATCAGCCGGACCAACCTTCTTCCCCGTACCACATTTGGCAACTGGGTTGGAGGAGACAGGGACGGGCATCCCCTTGTAACCCCTGAAATAACAGAAGAGACGCTCATTACGCTCAGGATGAATGCCTTCGAAATATTAAAAGCCAGGTTGACTGTTTTATCGCGCAATCTGAGTTTTTACATTTCACGGGACAAGGTATCCGGAAAGTTGAAGGAAAAAATGGCTGAATATATTGACACGGCAGGAGAGCAGGCCATTGCCCTGCAGTCGAAGTATCACAACGAAGCCTACCGGCTCTATCTCAATTTGCTGATTACCCGTTTGCCGGTTGACTACAGCCGTGAAAAGGTAGTCGCCCTCCTCGATGTTCCCGGTTCATACAGGCATTCGGGCGAGTTGATTGATGACCTTACCCTGTTGCAGAATGACCTGGCAAGTCACGGCGCCTCAGCCATCGCCTGGTCAGAACTGCGGGATGTTATCCGCCTTGTGCAGAGCATCGGATTTCATCTTGCAAAACTCGATATCCGGCAAAATTCCCGTATCCATGAGCTGGCCATTGATCAGCTTCTGGAAACAGCTGCCATTGATTTCAGCTATACAGGTCTATCCGCAGAGGACCGCTTTAAATTTCTGCTGGCTGAATTAAAATCCTCACGGCCGTTTACCAATTATGCCGAAGAATTGCCTCCGGAAGCCACGTCGGTCATAGAAACATTCCGGGTATTGAAACGGCATACGGAAAAATATACAGCCTCATCGCTCGGTAACATTATTGTGAGCATGACACGCAATGTGGGAGATCTGCTGATTCCCTACCTTTTTGCGCGCGAGACCGGATTATGGACAAAATCTCCGGAAGGTCATACAATGTCCCTGCATGTAGTACCGCTTTTTGAAACAATCGATGATCTGGCCCACAGCGACGTTATGCTGGATGAATATCTTTCCGTTCCCATGGTAAGGGATTCCCTGAACTGGCAGATGGAAAAAAGCAACCGTTGCCAGCCCAGGCAGGATGTAATGATCGGGTATAGCGACAGCAATAAGGATGGCGGTATTATGGCCAGCATGTGGAATCTTTATAAAGCCCAGGAAAAACTCTCTGCCATCGGCAGAAAACATGACATAAAAATTCGTTTTTTTCACGGCAAAGGCGGAACAATAAGTCGGGGCGCCGGTCCGGCACACTGGTTCCTGCGGGCTTTACCGCCCGGAAGCCTTACGGGGCAGATCCGGATTACGGAACAGGGAGAGATCATCGAAAAGAAGTATGCAAACCTCCTGAATGCGGCTTATAACCTGGAGTTGCTGGTATCAGGGACCGTCACGAACACCCTCCTGCACGGACGGATTCATGAGGAGCGCCACAAAGGATCGGATATGCTTCAGTTTTTGTCGGACCGGAGCGCCGCTCATTATCATGATCTTATCGTTCATCCTTATTTCATGCAATTTTTCACACAGGCTACGCCAATTGACGCGATTGAATCAAGTCGTATCGGAAGCAGGCCCAGCCACAGGACGAAATCTCATACCCTGGCCGATCTCAGGGCAATTCCCTGGGTATTCAGTTGGAGCCAGTCTCGTTTCCATATTACAAGCTGGTATGGCATGGGAACAGCGCTGGAAGATTTAAAAACGAACCACCCCGATTGGTTCAGCCAGTTAAAAGAGCTTGTAATTAGCGATGTCCTTGTGCGGTATATTTTTACAAATATAGATACAAGCCTGGCAGCCACCGATGAAGATATTATGGCTATATATGCCACTCTTGTTGAGGATCCCGAATGCCGGAAGATTATTTTAAATAAAATCACGGATGAACTGCACAAATTAAGGGAAATGATGGGATTGATCATCCAGCGACCCATGGTAACACGGCGCTCCAATCACTATTATTCCACGCTGCTTCGTGCCGAACCACTTGTTTACCTTCACAGGTACCAGGTCATGCTCCTGGCGAAATGGAGAAAGCATAAAGAAGCAGGAGAACTTGAAAAGGAGGAACCAATTTTGCTCGATATCCTGAAAAGCATCAACGCAATAGCTAATGCAATAGGCAATACCGGCTAGCTCGGACATGGCTCCGCCTACCCCCGTTCGGACAAGGCTCCGTCTACCCCCGTTCGGACAAGGCTCCGCCTACCCCCGTTCGGACAAGGCTCCGCCTTGGACGAAATTATGGTACCAGGCTCCGCCTGCCGCAACTGCAAGAAAAAAATACTACTTTTAAGTAGTCATAAATTCCAATATCCGGTAAAATGAATAAAGTTTTCAGCCTGTCGATATTCCTTTGGTTTGGTCTCTGCCTGCATGCCCAAAACCCCGATGACTATTTAATTGAAGGGGTTACATTTAACAAGGTAACTATGAACGATTCGTTCTGGAATCCAAGAATTGAGATCAATCGGACGGTTACCATCCCGTCATCCTTTAAAAAGTGTGAAGAGACAGGCCGGATTTTGAATTTCGAGATCGCCGGGGGATCAAAAGAAGGAAAATTTCAGACAACTTTTCCTTTTGATGATACTGATCCCTATAAAATCATTGAAGGGGCATCCTTTTCCATGCAGGTTCATCCGGATCCTGCACTCGATCATTATGTGGACAGCCTTATCACCCTGATCGCAAAAGCACAGGAACCTGACGGATATTTATATACAGCACGGACTATTGATCCTCACCATCCTCACGCCTGGTCGGGCAACGAAAGGTGGGTGAATGAGTCGGTGCTGAGCCATGAATTATATAATTCCGGGCACTTGTTCGAAGCCGCATCCGCCCATTACCTTGCCACAGGAAAAAGAAATTTACTGGATGTGGCTTTAAAAAATGCAAACCTGCTGTGTGAGGTATTCGGCCCGGGAAAAAGAGCGGATGCACCGGGTCATGAAATAGTTGAAATGGGCCTGGTTCGCCTATACCGCATCACCGCGGAAAAAAAATATCTTGATCTGGCTAAATTCTTTATCGACTGCAGGGGTGCAGCACATAACCCCGAAAAAATGTATTCCCAGGACCATATCCCCCTTATTGAACAAACCGAGGCAGTGGGTCATGCAGTAAGGGCAGGCTATTTATACTCGGGTGTTGCTGATGTGGCCGCCCTTACCGGGAATATAGAATACACAAAAGCAATTGACCGGATATGGGAAAACATGGTGTCAAAAAAATTATACCTCACGGGTGGAATTGGAGCAGTTCATGACGGTGAACGTTTTGGCAATAATTATGAATTGCCGAATCTGACAGCCTATAACGAAACCTGTGCCGCGATAGCCAATGTTTACTGGAATTACAGGATGTTTTTGCTTCACGGGGAATCAAAATATATAGATGTTATGGAACGCAGCCTGTATAATAATGTGGCGGCAGGTGTTTCGCTGGATGGACGGTTGTTCTTTTATCCAAATCCGCTTGAGTCAGATGCAAAATATAAATTCAATGCCGGTTCCCTGGGCAGGCAGGCCTGGTTTGATTGTTCGTGCTGTCCCACCAATGTTTGCCGGTTTATGTCGTCAATTGCAGGTTATATTTATGCACATGCACAAAACAACCTTTATATTAACCTTTTTATTGGCAGCAAATCACAAATTGAATTAAATGCGGGACAAAAAGTAACTGTCACACAGGAAACCCGTTACCCCTGGAATGGAAATATCCGGATCAGCATTGATCCTGTTGAAAAATCTGCTTTTAACGTCTGCGTCCGTGTGCCTGGCTGGGCGATCGGACGTCCCGTTCCCAGCGATCTTTATACTTACAAAGAATCGGAAAAGGCAAAATATACCCTTACCGTAAACGGAAAAAAGGTTCCTTATGAAATGAAAAACGGATATGCTGTGTTTTCCCGTTCCTGGAAAAAAGGGGATGTCATCTTGTTATCCTTACCGATGGACATTCACCAGGTGATCGCCAATCAGCAGGTGGAAGATGACAGAAATAAAATCGCTCTTGAGCGGGGTCCGCTTGTTTATTGCATTGAGGAAACAGACAATCATTCCCTTAATGACATAAAGATCCAGGATGGCATCCGGTTAACCACAAATTTCGAGAAGGAACTTCTCAATGGCGTGCAGGTAATCCGCGGCAAATACTCCGGAATACCGGGTGATTTCATGGCAATTCCTTATTATTCATGGGATAATAGAGGTGATGCACCGATGAAAGTGTGGTTACCTGCTAAATAATGATTATCAAAAATTAAAAAATAGACATTTTTTCATTGTTATTAAAAAAACTGTTGTATATTTGTACTAGTCATATAATACATTATACATATACAACAATGATTAAATTCATTTTAGATCCCAAAGGAGGCACCCCTTACTACCGGCAGATCATTGACCAGATCCGGTTTGGCATTGCATCAGGCAAGCTGGCGGTAGGGGAGCAGTTACCTACCGTAAGGTCCCTGGCAGTTGAACTGAAAGTAAATCTGAATACAGTGGCCAAGGCCTATAAAGAACTTGAAATCCAGAATATTCTGGAGACATACCAGGGAACGGGCACCTTTATCCATAAGAGCGAAACGCTCTTGTCGGAAAAAGAAAAGCAGAACAAAATGCAGGAGATTTGCAGGGAGTTCATGACAATTGCCTATACATACGGATTCACCAACGACGACATGATTAAGGAACTTCAAAAACAAAAATAAAATGAAAACAAATCTCATCACCAAAAACTCCTTTAATCCTATTTCAATTTCAATCTTGCTTGTATTAGCCGCTGTGGAGACGGCTTTGTATTATTTTCAGATCCTGTCCTTGCCTTTATACATTGGCTTACTCCTCCTGTCGGTTTTACTGGCGAGTTCAATCCAGATTGCCGACCAATGGGAAAAAGCAGTGGTTCTGAGGATGGGTAAATATAACGGGCTGAAAGGGCCGGGCCTTTTTGTCATAATTCCCATCATTGACAAGATTATCAATTATATCGATCAGCGTATACGGGTGACCGATTTCAAAGCCGAACAAACCCTCACCAAGGATACGGTTCCTGTCAATGTGGTGGCAGTTCTTTACTGGACTGTCTGGGATGTCGAAAAGGCTGCCCTGGAAGTGCAGGAATATAATGCCGCTATTGAATATATAGCACAGACAGGCTTGCGGGATATTATCGGCAAACATGAGCTGGCAGAACTTTTACAGGACCGTGAAAAGATCGCCAGCAATCTGCAGGTTGTGCTGGATGAAAATACAACTCCATGGGGAATTACCTGTCAGAATGTGGGAATAAAGGAAATTACGATTCCACAGGCCCTGGCGGATGCCATGAGCCGGCAGGCCCAGGCAGAAAGAGAGCGCAGGGCAAGGGTTATTCTTGGAACGGCGGAAACCGAAATCGCGGAAAAATTTGCCAAGGCCAGCGAACAGTATATCAATAATCCGGTTGCGCTTCAGTTACGGGCCATGAACCTGATCGGGGAGGGCCTTAAGGAAAGAGGATCCATGATCGTAGTGCCAAGTTCAGCACTTGATTCCATGAACCTGGGTGTCATTGGCGGTTTGGCAGCCATTGCCAAACAGCAGATTGAACCGGACAATAAACAATAATCAGAAATTTTGTTCAAATAGGGTTGTTGTAGAGACAAGGCAATGCCTTGTCTCTACAATTTATTTCTTCAAAATGATTACCATTTTTTCTCTTTCACACTTTTTACTTACTTTTGCAGTCCCTTTGCAAAAAATTATTTCCATAATAGATTTTGGCTTTAACATATTTTTTTTAAATGATAACTGTATCTAATCTGAGCGTTCAGTTTGGCAAACGTATTTTGTTTCAGGATGTTAACCTCAATTTCACCCCCGGCAACTGCTACGGTGTGATCGGAGCAAATGGCGCCGGCAAATCAACCTTTTTAAAAATGCTTTACGGCGAGGTTGAAAGCCGTACCGGGTCTGTAACATTCGGACAGGGTGAAAGATTATCTGTTTTGAAACAGGACCATTTTGAATTCGATGAGCATCCTGTACTTGATACAGTCCTTATGGGGCATGTAAAATTATGGAATATCATGAAGGAAAAGGAAATCATGTATGCCAAAACGGATTTTACCGAGGCTGACGGCATGCGTGCATCGGACCTGGAGGAAACATTTCATGAACTCAACGGCTGGAATGCCGAAAGCGATGCTGCCAGTTTGCTAAGCGGATTGGGAATTGAGGAGGAGCTTCACGGAAAATTAATGAAGGAGCTGAAAGTGAAAGAAAAGGTAAAGGTTTTGCTTGCCCAGGCCCTGTTTGGAAAACCGGATAACCTGCTTTTGGATGAGCCCACGAATGACCTTGACCTTGAATCGGTCAACTGGCTTGAACATTACCTTTCCGAATTCGAAAATACGGTTCTTGTGGTTTCACATGACAGGCATTTTCTCGACTCTATTTGCACTCACATTGTTGATATAGATTATACCCGGATACAACAGTTTTCGGGCAATTACAGTTTCTGGTATGAATCGAGCCAGCTGGCCCTCAGGCAGCAATTGGCACAAAACAAAAAAGCCGAGGAGAAGAAGAAGGAACTGCTTGAATTTATCGCCCGGTTCAGCGCCAACGTCTCCAAATCAAAGCAGACCACGAGCCGGAAAAAGATGATCGAGAAACTGAACATTGAAGAAATAAAGCCTTCTACAAGAAAATATCCCGGCATCATATTCACACCCGGAAGAGAACCGGGAAATAATGTTCTCACTGTAAAAGATCTGAGCAAGAAAGTGGATGGCAAACTGCTGTTCAAGGATTTGTCCTTTACGATTCATAAAAACGACAAGATCGTTTTTCTTTCGAGGGATTCCCGTGCAATGACCGTGCTCTTTGAAATACTCAAAGGACATGACAAAGCGGATACAGGTTCCTTCGACTGGGGACAAACCATTGTCAAGGCCTACCTTCCGCTTGAGAATGAGAAGTTTTTTGAAAAAGACATTCCGCTTGTTGATTGGCTGGCTCAATATTCGGAAGATACAAGCGAGCAATTTCTGAGAGGATTCCTTGGAAAAATGCTGTTCTCAGGAGAGGAAATTTATAAAAAAGCCTCTGTTCTTTCCGGTGGGGAAAAGGTGCGGTGCATGATTGCCCGCATGATGATCCGAAATGCCAACGTTATGATCCTGGATTCGCCGACGAATCACCTCGACCTGGAATCCATCCAGGCATTCAACAATACTCTGATCAAGTTCAAGGGAAATGTGCTGATGTCGTCGCATGACCATGAGTTCATCCAAACCGTTTGCAACCGTGTAATTGAGATCGGCCCGAAAGGGATGATCGATAAACAGATGGAATATGACGATTATGTCACCGATGAAAAACTGTTGGAAAAAAGGAATACTCTTTATTTTTAAAATTTTAGCAGGCGGAGCCTGGTACCATATTTTCGGCCAAGGCGGAGCCTTGTCCGAACGGGGATTTGGTGCTGCCAATTACCAAAGCATTAAAAACTCTGTGTTAAATTTTTTGGCCATCTATTTACTCCCGGAATAATTTCCTAATTTACCTTTCTTGTTTTTGACGAAATAATAATCATAAAATGGGTCTTTTTGATCGATTTAAGCGCATTGCTGCAAAAGAGAGATTAACGCCGGACAATATACCCGACAGGACGCCTGATGATGATGTAATACCTTCTGAAGAGTTAAACAGGGAGGATATGCTGAATCATTTTCTTAGCCGTATTACACCCCGTGAAACAAGCCCTTCGCAAAAAGCGGTTTCCGATCAACCGGTCAGTTTTCATTCCGTTTCTGTACGTGATTTTCCCCTTCTTCCTGTTTCAGGTGATCTTGAAAACAAGATCGCTGAATTGCAAAAGATCGCCGAATCCATTGAAAAAAGGGCTCCCGGTGCAACTGCTGCCGGGAATATTGATTTCACAAAGTTCAGGGTAGACTATTCTCATGCTTTAAACCCGGCACAACTTGCCGGCGTAATTTCCACTGAAAAGCCCGTTCTTTGCATTGCCGGCGCAGGTAGCGGAAAAACCCGCGTGATCGTTCACCGGGTGTCCTACCTGATGGAAAAAGGCGTCGACCCGCAGTCGATTCTCCTGCTTACCTTTACCCGTAAGGCTGCAAATGAAATGCTTCTTCGTGTAGAAACCCTGCTTCACGATAAGAATGCAGGGAAGGTTACAGGTGGGACTTTCCATTCCTTCGCCAGTTATGTGCTACGTAAATATGCCAACCTGCTCGAACTTCCCCCTAATTTTACGATCATCGATACAGCCGATTCCGAAGATATAATTGACCTCCTGCGCACCGAACTTAAATACAATACCCAGGAAAAGAAGTTTCCGAAAAAGGGACGCATTTACGACATAATTTCATATTCACGCAACAAACAAAGCGCAATCCGGGAGATTATCCTGAAACAGTATTCGGGACTCGAAGATCGTATACCCGATATAGAGCTGATTTACAGGGCGTACACAAAATACAAGCTGGCCAGCCACATGCTCGATTTTGATGATCTGATGGATGTTCTGAATGAATCCTTAAAAAAGAACCAGCGATTCAGGGAATTAATGCAGGAAGCGTACCAGTATGTTATGGTCGATGAGTTCCAGGATACAAATGCCGTTCAGAATGAGATTGTGCAGCAAATTGCTGCGAAGCACCGCCGGCTGATGGTTGTTGGGGATGATTCGCAAAGTATATATGCTTTCAGGGGAGCAAATTATGAAAATATTCTCCGTTTTCCTGCGGTTTATCACGAATGCACAGTGGTGAAAATAGAAGAAAATTACCGAAGCAATCAGTCCATTCTTGATTTCACCAATTGCATTATTGACAATGCAAAAATAGGATACAGGAAAAAGTTATTTACGCATAATCAAAATCACCATATGCCAGTGGTACATCGCACATATGGACAGGATGACGAAGCGACCTTCATAGCTGACCGCATCCTGGAACTTCGTGAGCTGGGGGTTCCCATGAACCAGATGGCGGTACTGAACCGAGCCGACTGGCATAACCGGTATATCCAGGCAGAGTTAAGTAAAAGGGGTATACCTTATGTTGTGGTGGGAGGATTCAAGTTCAATGAACGAATGCATGTACGGGATGTAGTCGCTTTTCTTCGCCTCACCTTTAATCCGTCGGATGCTATTTCCTGGCACAGGGTCCTCAAGTACATCGGCGGAGTGGGGCAAGTGACGGCAAGTCATGTGATTGTTTCCATACAGGAATCGAATAACGAGTTTGCATTTGATAGGTTTCGGCATAAAAAATTCTATGATGAACTGTATGAAATGGGATTGATGCTGTCAAAGGCAAGTCAGCCGATCTATACGCTCACACAGAAAATTGAAATGATCCGCGATTATTATGAGCCCCTCTTAAAAGCAAGGGAGGATGATTACCTGCAGCGCATGCAGGATGTTGAAGTGCTCGTTGACCTTTCGAAGAAGTATAAAAATCCCGACCGGTTTCTATCCGACTTTGCATTGGATCCACCATCGAAAAGGGTGGCCGACCAGTCGGCACCTTTAATTGATGAAGGAGAGGAAAATGGCAAGGTTACGGTGAGTACCGTACATTCAGCAAAGGGACTTGAATGGTACGTTGTATTTATACCACATGCGCTTGACGGAATGTTTCCATCCAACAGGGCCACGGATATCGAAGAAATGGAAGAGGAGAGAAGGTTGTTTTATGTAGCCTGCAGCCGCGCAAAGGAAGAGCTGTTTATTACCCTGCCAAGAAATATTTACTCCTACGATGCGGTTTTTCATATGCCCTCAAGATTCCTGGTTGAAATAGAAAAAGACAGGTTTGTTCTGGATTGAGGATAAGTTTTGCAGTTTTGCAGTATTGCAGTTTTGCGGTTTTGCAGTTTTGCAGTTTTGCAGTTTAAGACCTTCGGAATTCACATTTCGCTGTTCTCCCGACAAAAGTCGGGACAAGCTTTGTTCGATATTATTTTACCTTAATTAACACTGAACATCGCCCCTAACAGCCTATAGCCTATAGCCTATAGCCTACAGCCTAAAAGCCTATTTCCTCTTCGCCCGAAGGTATTGAACCGGCCATTCAATATCTTCGCCGAATTCATGGGCGGCAGTCAACGGCATATATGGATTTCTAAGCAATTCCCTTGCAAAAAATACAAGATCTGCCCGATCTTGCTGAAGTATTTCCTCCGCCTGAACAGCCGAAGTGATTAGTCCAACCGCACCGGTAAGTATTCCGGTTTGGCGAATCGCTTCTGAAAACGGGACCTGGTATCCGGGGCCTGCCGGAATTTTTGCATGCGCCACATTACCTCCCGATGAACAGTCGATCAGATCTACACCCTTTATTTTTAATATGGCGGCGAGGCGTACGCTGTCTTCCGCCGTCCAGCCTCCTTCCACCCATTCGGTGGATGAAACCCTTACAAACAGGGGATTTTCCGTTGGCCATACAGACTTTATCGCCTTCACAATTTCCAGCAGCAGACGGATCCTGTTTTCAAACGAACCTCCGTATTCATCCGTACGATGGTTGCTTAGCGGGGATAGAAATTCAAACAATAAATAACCGTGAGCGCCGTGTATTTCGATTACATTGAATCCGGCCTGCAAGGCCCTCCCGGCAGCCGCTTTAAAATCACTGATTATTTTCTGAATACCTGCTACATCCAAAGAGACCGGGACCCTGTCCTCGGGATTGAAGGGCAGAGCACTGGGCGCAACTGTCAGCCACCCGCCTTCGGATTCAGAAAGTTGTTTCCCTCCATCCCAGGGTGCCACACAGGATGCCTTCCTGCCTGCATGTGCCAGTTGGATACCCGCTATTGCTCCATGCTCGTGGATAAAGCGGGTGATTCTCCGGAATCCTTCAACGTGCCCATCATTCCAAATTCCCGTATCCCCGGGAGTGATGCGGCCTTCAGGAGATACTGCGGTAGCTTCCGTTATCACCAATCCGGCACCTCCAATGGCCCTGCTGCCCAAATGCACAAGATGCCAGTCGTTGGTATATCCATCAAGGGAAGAATACTGACACATGGGAGAAACAACGATCCTGTTTTTTAGCGTAACGTTCTTTATTGCAAGGGGTGAAAATAATTTCGACATGACAAGCCAGAATTAGTTTAAAAAATGAGCGGTAAAGTTAATCATAAATAATTCGAACTAATTTTTGCCCATCTTGTTATATGCCGTTGAATTAGCCTATTTCAATTGTTAACCTAAAAAAATTGAAAATGAAAACGCACTTCAGATTCTTTCTTTTTATTTTAACCCAGGCAGGCATAATGCCTTCGCTGATAGCACAGGAAATGCCAAAAGATCTGATCAACATGATGCAATTCCTTGGCGAATGGGAAGCACCGAATGCGGTGCTAACAATGGGCGATAAAGAATATAAATTCACTTACCATTCGGCCTTTGAAAAAACAGCCAATGGCTCCGGTTTGTTAATGCATGAATGGGCAGATGTCCCGGATATGGGGAAATTTGATGGTGAAAATCTGATCGGTTATGATCCGGTGGGAAAAAAGCTTTTGTGGTATACTGTTAATAATGTAGGTACGACACATGAACATGTGGTATCATGGAAATCGGACAAGGAAATGGTTATGGAACATAACAGTTCTCAGGACGGGAAGCCTTATAAAGAAAAGGGAACAGCAGTTTTTAAGGATCCGGATACCCTCGAGCTAAATGTCATCGAAACATTGGATGGCAGGGAACAGTCAACCATTAAGGCCGTTTTTAAGAAGAAAACATAATTCAGGGCTTCAAGGATCATTGTGCGAATCCCGCTCATCAGCGGGATTTTTTTTTCCCGTTTCTTTTTTTACTTTCACTTTCTATAATATCCAAAATTGAATTATATGAATTCGAATAATCACATTGGTGAGAAAATTGCCCTGTTGCGGACCCTGAAGAAAATTGAGCCGGCTGATCTGGCCACCAGGGCAGGTCTGTCCCCTAACCAGTTGGAGTTAATTGAAACGGGCCGTTCCATCCCATCCCTTGGCGTGCTTATTCGCATCTCGCGTGCTTTGGGCATTCGTATCGGAACCCTTCTTGATGACACTGTAAAGGAAGGACCGGCCATAATGCGGGAAAAGGACAGGCAGAAGGCCCACAGTTTTTCCACCAGCGAGGATGTAAACCGGGAACACCTTACCTTTTTTTCCCTGGCACCCAACAAGGCCGGACGCCACATGGAGCCGTTCATTGTGGATATTGTACCCGGTGAGAACAAACTGCTCCCAAAATCTTCGCATGAAGGAGAGGAATTTATCTATGTAATGGAAGGAAAAATTACGGTTGCGTATGGAACGGATGTGATATGTCTGGAAAAAGGGGATAGCATTTACCTCGATTCAATTGTTGACCACCTTGTGACCACTTCGGGTCCTTCGGCCCGGATACTGGGCGTTGTTTATGTACCTGTTTAAATAATTGCCGGATGGAACTACTTGAATATACGCTGGGCGGGATGCTTGAAAAATGGGCATCCGAATCACCGGACCATGAGTTTATAATTTATCCCGACCGAAACCTTAGATTTACATATTCCGGGTTTAATAACAGGGTTAACCAGCTTGCGAAAGGCCTTATGTCTATTGGGGTTAAAGCCGGTGATAAAGTCGGTATATGGGCGAATAATGTACCTGACTGGTCCACCTTTATGTATGCCACTGCAAAGATCGGTGCAATTCTTGTAACTGTCAATACCAGCTATAAACTGACGGAACTTGAATTTCTCATCCGTAACGCGGACCTGCACACATTATGCATCATTGATGGCTATCGCGACAGCGATTATGTGAATATGACCTTTGAACTCATTCCTGAATTAAGGACAGCGGTTCGGGGTGAGCTTGCCAGTGAGAAATTCCCGCTGCTTAAAAATGTCATTTTTATCGGACCGCAAAAGCATAAAGGAATGTTCAATACCCATGAGCTGATTCTCCTGGGATCGTATATGCCTGATGTGGAGTTAAACGAGGCCATGGCAAGGGTAAATTGCCATGACGTGGTAAATATGCAATATACCTCCGGAACCACAGGCTTTCCGAAAGGAGTTATGCTCAGTCATTACAATATTCTGAATAACGGATTTGCCACGGGCGAATGCATGAAATATACACAGGCTGACCGGCTTCTGGTTTGTGTGCCTTTGTTTCATTGTTTTGGATGTGTTCTGGCAATGTGCGCTATAATTACACACGGTTCCACAATGGTATTTGTGGAGGATTTTGATCCATTAATGGTTCTTGCATCGGTTCAGAAGGAAAAATGTACCGCCTTATATGGCGTACCTACCATGTTCATTGCCGAACTGAATCATCCCATGTTTGACATGTTTGACCTTAGCAGCCTTAGGACCGGAATCATGGCAGGATCGTTATGTCCCATCGAAACCATGAACCAGGTTATGGGAAAAATGAATTGCCGCGACCTGATCATTGTTTACGGATTAACCGAATCATCTCCCGGAATGACGGCTACACGCACAACGGACAGTCCAGAAGTTAGGGCAACCACGGTAGGTACGAATTTTCCGGGGGTTGAAGTTAAGGTTGTCGACCCGGAAACCGGGGAGGAATGTGCTCCGGAGGTGCAGGGTGAAATTTGCTGCAGGGGATATAATGTAATGAAGGGCTATTATAACAATGGTGAAGCTACGGCCAATGCCATTGATAAAGATGGCTGGCTACATTCCGGGGATCTTGCGGTAAAAACGAACGAGGGGTTCTACCGCATAACAGGCCGCATTAAAGATATGATCATCCGCGGCGGGGAAAACATATATCCCCGGGAAATAGAAAATTTCCTGTACCAGATGCCCCAGATTGAAATGGTTGAAATTGCTGGTATACCGGATGAAAAATACGGGGAGATCGTAGGTGCCTTTATAAAGCTTAGGGCCGGAAAATCCCTCACCCAGGAGGAGGTTCAGGAATATTGCAGGGGGAAGATATCCCGCCATAAAATACCCAGGCATGTGCTCTTTATCGATGAATATCCAAAAACTGCCAGCGGAAAGATTCAGAAATACAAATTGCGGGAAATGGGACTGGAATATGTGAAGGGCCTGTGCAATTGACCGGAAAAGGATTGCAACATTCCGGATTATGCGATAAACTAATGAATTAAAGTTTTGTTAATATTCAATATATTTGATCCAATTCTTAAATGCCTCCGGATATCTCTTTTAAAACACTTTCTTAATGCCAATAGCTGTTAAGCGAAAAAATATACGATTTTTGCCCGATCCAAGCAGGGTTATAGTTCGTTTCCTGTATCTCGATAATGCCCGGTCAACCAACGTAATTCATGCTGTACTGGGTTTGCCTGAATCAGAAGTCACCTATATTTTCAGCCAAGTGCTGAGAAATTTCTCCCTGCGGCACAGGAACATTTCAAGAATTTTTGAAAAACATTATAACCGGGTATCATCTCTTTTCTCCCAATTGGGCGTTGATCCGGAAACGCTGAGTTTTTCCAGGAAGCTGTTAATCGGATCCTATTTTACACTGGAATATGCCATTGAATCTGCGGCTTTTTTTAATCCTTCCATTATCGAACATCCTGATCAGACCAGCCTCAGGACGGGTGAAAGGAGAGTGATCATCAGTTTCAGGGCAACCGGGGAGGGACATATATCATCCATTGTATTTCGAACCGGCATTCTTGATAAATCCAGTAATCTCACCCTGGAACCGGCGGGTAAGATGATGGAAGAGGCGGAACATATCCAGCGGCATTTATATGATAAGGAATCTTTCAAAAGCAAACTGGATGAAATGCTGGATTTTCATACGATTATCCCGCCTAATCTGATCATGGATAAGCTGCCGGATAAGTTTACCTACGGAGAATTGCGCGATACCATATCCCAGGCAAGGGCCACACTTCACCTGGCTGCCGATAAAGACCTTCTGTTTAATCAGATCATGTGGCTGGCATCATCGCATTATGAGCTTGAATTTTCTTATGACACCCATATCTCCGAACGGGTTATTTTTCCCGTTTCGACTGCAGAAAGAAACGGGATCGAGGATGCACGTTTTGTTAAATTCAGGGAGGACGATGGTTCAGATATGTACTACGCAACCTACACCGCTTTTAGTGGTATTACGGTTCTTCCCAAGATGATCTCTACGAGAGATTTCTATCATTTCAAAGTATGGCCGTTGCATGGCGAAATAGCCCACAATAAGGGAATGGCCCTGTTTCCCCGAAAGATCAACGGCAAATATGCCATGCTTTGCCGGTTGGATGGATTCAATAATTACATTGCTTTTTCAGATCAATTAACGATATGGCGCGAAGCTAAACTGATTCAGCAGCCCCGGTATCCCTGGGAATTTGTGCAAATCGGAAATTGTGGTTCTCCCATTGAAACACCGGAAGGTTGGCTTGTAATTACCCATGGAGTGGGCCCCATGCGCGAATATGTGCTGGGGGCCTCGCTGTTTGATCTGAAAGATCCGGAAAAGGAAATCGGCCGTTTAAACAAGCCCTTGCTGGCGCCCAATGCGGAAGAAAGGGAGGGATATGTCCCCAATGTGGTATATTCCTGCGGGTCCATGATCCACAATAACGATCTTATTATTCCCTATGCAATGTCGGATTATGGTTCCACATATGCTACCCTGGATGTAAGAGAGCTTGTGAATATCCTGAAAAACTCACAATCAAATACAGTTGTTACTCAAACTGCCGGATTGTGATCCGGACCTCACCCTCATTCACCGGTTTGAAGGTGGGGGGCATCCACGGGTTTGGATTGTGGTGAACCCTTCTGCCGCAGGTAAATAGATAATACAACAAGCAAAAAGACCGAGAGGAACTCGCTTTGCCAGTTTTGAAACGATTCGAACCATCCACGTGAATCGGTTAAATACTGCATGAAGGAATGTTGCGGCAGGGATTTTAGCATAAGTTCAGTATTCTCATCCTTGTAGCTGCCATAAAAATGCAGGACAAAGGATAGTAGAAACAGGAGAAATAGCACCAGTGAAAGCGAATTCCCGTATAATTTCAAATACCATCCTCCCTTACGAACGGGCCAGGGAGCATCTTTTCCGGGCTTGCGGGGTTTCTTGTCCACCGGCTCTGCCTTATCCAGATCCTTTGATTCGGAAGATCCTTTTTGCTGCAAAAAAATTGTTAGAATTACGAACAAGGCCATTTGCAAGAACTCGCTTTCCCAATTTTCAAAAGTTGATTGCAAAAAATGACCCGAAGTCAGGTACTTGTTCAGTTGAACCGGGGTGCCGCCTTCTTCCATTAGCTGCTTATTGTATACTTTAAGGCCAAAGTGAATCTGCCCTATAATTGATATACCAAAAAGGAACAAAAAGGCCAGGGAAAGACCGTTGTTCCAAAGGAATTTTTTCATGGCTGTTTCCTTGATTTTCTTTTAACGACAGGACAGTTGAAAGGGGTTTCCATTAAACTTAATTGGATAAAAATTGTGTAATTACACGTATAATCGCTGGCAATTGATGCAAAAGAAACTTCTCCTGTTTTTAACGCCGGTCTGCTTTCGGATTATTGGCAGATTGCATCTCATGCATGTTTTTTTTGTGTGCGCAAGCCAGTGTTTTTTCAACTCATACCGCCTTTTCCATTCCAGGAAATCGAAACTATAATTCCTGGCTTCCTCAATCATACTGTTTAATTCTTTGGCAGGAAGTTTTCCTACTTTTGATTCGGGATGAACCCGGATCCTGTACAATACTTCATTTTTTATTATGTTTCCGACTCCTGAAAAAATTTCCTGCTGCAAAAGAGCATCACAAACCAGTTCACCGGGTATTAACTTTAATTTTGCTTTTGCCTTCTCCCTGTCCCATGAACCGCTCATTACATCCGAACTGTAATCATAGATGGAATCAGCATTTCCCTCCAGAATCCTGACCGAGCATGAATAGAAATTAATATAGCCATTCGGGAAGCTAAGATTCAGACGTATGGGCGTATCTTTTTCATCGTTGATCCTATAGGAGCCAAACATCATGAAATGGATCCTTACCGTGTACTTCTCAAAACAAACCAGGAAATGCTTACCCCAGCTCTTAAAAGCAAGAACTCTTTCATTGACCAGACGGCCCTTGTCGATTTTGCTGTTACCGGCTACAGAAACAATAACGGAACCGGTAAATTGCATGACAGCCTCCTTTAATAATACTACGGATGGACCTTCAGGCATTACAATAGCAAATAGCTTTATTTCAATTGCTTCTGCACATTTTCAGCCTTCGCAAGGTGTTGCTTTAAAACCGGCAATGTTTTATCAATCCAGCTTTTTAACGAAGGATCGGTTACGTTTTTCTGGGCTGTTTCAAAATCCGAAACATCTTTCTTGTGATCTTTTACCATCATATCCATGTACTCTTTGTCGAAATCCTTGCCGGTTTTATTATTTAGCTTATCCATCATGTCTTTGTGATCTTTATCCATGGTGGAAGGAATTGTAATCTGCAAAGATTTAACAGCAGATTTCAACTTTTGATTTGCATCGGAATGGTCTTTTACCATCGTACTGCCGAAATCCTTCACTTCGGGAGAGCTCGCCTTCTGTGACACCAGTTTGCCGAGCTGCACCTCCATCATACCGCCGTTCGCGGCATCCATAACGAAATCTTTGACTTTGTCTTCAGTCCATCCTTTTGAACTACCTGTGCTGGTTGGTTGCGAGAAACCATAATAACCACAAAAAACCAGAAAACACAATATCCATGTTGCACGTTTCATAACATAAGTTTTTAAAGTTAATTCCATTGCAGGAAAAAGTTATGCCATGGCATCCCTAAATATTCCATTTTCGTAAAAACCAAACGGGATAGGGGATCTAAAACTTAAATCTTGCGGATTTGTTATTGTATGTTTCAGAACCACGAGAAAGTTTTGTATCAAAGTGTCCTATTTTATCCACATTGAAAGCTCCATTTAATGAGCATTTGCAGTTCTGACCAAAAGTATTTCCTTAGCATGAAATTTGCACAGTTGTTTGCGCGTTAAACCAATTATAAACACATTATGAAAAGGCAGATCTTAACAACAGGATTTATTTTCCTTGTAAGCCTTACCTTTGCGCAAAATCCAATAGAGAAGGGACAGGGACAGTTCAATGCAGGCGTAGGATTTTCTTCCTGGGGTGTGCCCATTTACCTGGGATTTGATATTGGTGTTCACAGGGATATAACAGTCGGGGGGGAATTTTCGCTTCGCTTTTATGGTGACAGGTACAGAGATGTTACCTATAATCAGTCAATAGTCGGAATTTCCGGGAATGCAAATTATCATTTTAATACCTTATTGAAAATCCCAAGGAACTGGGATTTTTATGCGGGATTAAACCTTGGTTTTTATATCTGGAATAATGAAAATAACTATGCCGGTCCCCATTCTTCGGGATTGGGAATGGGAGCTCAAATCGGGGGCAGGTATTATTTTACGGAAAAATTTGGCATCAATCTTGAATTTGGCGGAGGCAATACCCTTTCAGGAGGGAAATTCGGGATATCAGTGAGGCTGTAACTCTTCCCACCCTCAACAATCCTTACACCGGATTGTTAGCCTTCTATTCAGGAATCACTTTCACAATTTCAACCAATTTCAATGCTTAATTTCTTATTTTTAATCTTATTTTTAAGTTCACATGGATAAATCCAGTCAGCTTAACTATGTCGATTGGGCGTTACGCTTTGTCTCCCTGGTCATAATATCTATTGGGATCTATTGGCTTATCATCTGGCTTGACGGTTCAGCCATTAAATTGTCTTCATTCGGAAGGGAATCAGGCAAAATAATTATGAAAACCAATACTTCCCTTTTAATTTCGCTTTCAGGGATTGTACTGCTGCTGATCGGACTGCCCTTTAATTCAGCGATTTTAAAATGGATTGCTGGATTATTCGCTGTCCTTATTTTAATAACAGGAGCTCTCACTTTGTTTGAGCACCTCTTTAATTTTAACCTCGGAATTGACCAGATATTAGCCAGCGAACCTCCGGGAGCAAAAGCCACAATAAGCCCCAACCGTATGGGTATGCCCGCTTCCCTGAGTTTTACCTTCCTGGGGTCTGGTTTGCTGTTTCTCATGAAAGGGAATAGAAAAACGGCCACATTTTTGGGATTAATTGTTTGCATCATTAATTTAATTCCTGCATCCGGTTACCTGCTCAATATCGGGTTATTTTTCAGTGATCCAAAGCTTACCGGAATTGCCTGGGCTACAGTAGTTAGTTTAACGCTTTCAGGATTCAGTCTGGTTTTTATTAGACCCGGAAAAGACCTGAAGGATATTTTGGTTAACGATAATCCCGGTGATATATTGATTCGCAGGCTTATGCCGGCTATTGTGCTTATACCCCTGGTAGTCGGGTTCGTTTTAATTCACATAGAAAAGATCATAAGCTTTACGCCACCGCTTACTACAGGTATTGAGGCAGTTGTATTGATCCTTCTTTTTTCGTTGATGGCTTTCAGGATCCGAAATATAGTAAACAGGATCAATGCTTCAAGAAGGTTTTCCGAAAATTCGTTAAGGGAAAGCGAAAAAAAATACCGTCTGATTTTTGAAACTGCCAATGAAGGAATCTGGATTACCGATGGTAACCGGGTGACTACAATGGTTAACCAAAGACTATCCGAAATGTTGGGTTATCCGATTAACGAGATAGTGGGAAAAAATTCCTCGGATTTCCTGTTTGACATCCGGGATGATGCCTGGAATGAAACAATAGGATTGCTGAAACAGGGTATCAAAACATCCCGGGAATTCAGGTTAAAAAGAAGGGACGATTCTATCCTCTGGGTCGTTTCCAATGATTCCCCTGTAACTGAACAAAACGGACAACTGGTTAAAACGGTTTCCATGCTTACTGACATCACAGTAAAAAAAAGAGCTGAAAATGAATTAATTAGGGCTCGGGAAAAACTTAACCTGGCTCTTGAAAGCGGAAACATCGGGGTATGGGAATGGGACCTGAAAACGAATATTACGATCTGGGATGAAAGAATGGAAAATATATTTGGAATTGAACCGGGATCCTTTGAAAGTTCTCACAATGCATTTATCAACCTGGTTCATGAAGAAGATGTCTCGCACATTAAAAAGGCTCTCGGTGATACGCTGAACAACGGGAAATCCTATGTAAATGTATACAGGACAAGGCCCATAAAGGGAAAAATAAAATACATCACATCAAGGGCCATTATCAATAAGGTTGAAAATGAAAAGCCGGTGAGTTTAATCGGAGTATGTTCTGATGTCACCTGGCTGCGGGAAGAAACAGAGCAAACGATCATAAAACTTAACGAGGAATTGCTTCGTTCAAACAAAGAACTTGAGAGTTTTGCCTATATAGCATCCCATGATTTGCAGGAACCTTTAAGAATGGTTTCCTGCTTTACTCAACTGCTGGCTGAACAATATGAAAACAAACTTGATGATAAGGCCAGGGAATATATATATTTTGCGGTAGAAGGGGCTAACCGGATGTCTGAACTCTTAAACGGACTACTTGCATACTCGAGGATTCATACAAAAGGGAAAAACTTCTCCCAGGTTGATCTTGTACAGGTGATTGATATTGTAACTAAAAACCTGGCTCTTAAAATACGGGAACGAAAAGCAAAAATTGAAATCGGGAACCTGCCTGTACTCAATGCGGATGAAACACAAATGATTCAACTGTTCCAAAATCTGGTTGCAAATGCAATTAAATTCAGTCCCGAAAATCCCGCCATCTCCATTACAGCACAATTTAACAAAGACGAATATTGCTTTTCCGTCAAAGACCACGGTATTGGTATTGAATCACAATATTTTGAAAGAATTTTTAATATTTTTCAACGGCTCCAGCCAAGGGAAAAGTATGAGGGAACCGGTATAGGACTGGCTATCTGCAAAAGAATAGTCGAGCGTCATGGAGGAAGAATCTGGCTTGAATCGGAGCCGGACTCGGGATCCATATTTTATTTTACGATTCCGGTAAAGGAGTGATGCTGGATGCTTAACGACGCATCCAGCATACCAACATCCAAATTAATAACCGGTATATCTACCTTCCGTATCAACCTGTGAATGAGAATAGTCGTGCGTGCTCGGTTCAGGCGACCAGTAAGGCGTTTTCTTATAATGGCCATAAAGCGATGATTCATAATCCCTTGTCAATTCAATCTCATCGGAATATTCCGGGGACTGTTTTATTGATTCTTTGCTCAAGTTGATATAGACCTTTGAATCATCCCAGCTGATACGTTCTATCCATTCCGGCGAAACCAACACTTTTTTACCGGTAAATAAATTACCTGTATTGATGATCAGATATCGGATAGTCCATGTGTCCTCATCGATAATAAAATCATCTACATGACCGATTTTATCTTCATCTGAAGCATGTATCTTATATCCGTTCACCTCATCTATACTGCGCAGATTGGCATCCCAAGAGTTATCACTGTTAGTGGAAACCCGGTTTCCACTGTTTGTTAAACCCGTGTTTGTATCCTGAACACCACTTTCACCGAGGTTAGTTCGTGTCGCTCCGGTTTCACTTCCAAATGAGCCGGCAGATCTATCCCGCATACCCGGCCATTTTTCCCGGTCACGCGTTATATAAGGGTCAACACCCCACAAATAAGGACCAGTCCAATAAAGGGGGGATCCATAATAATTGTGATAGGTTAGTTCGTACTGGCGGGATACCGGTTTATCCTGGTCTATCGAGGGGCTTTTCTCAATCTGATCTTTTGTCAGGTCCACATTGATTAATTCCGAATCATGGTCCATATTATTCAGAAAATAGGGAGATATCAATACTTTCCGGGTATTGAGCCAATTTCCCGTATTGGCAATCAGATAGCGGACCGTCCAGTACTTATCATCAAAATATAAATCCTTAATGCCGCCAACTTCTCCGTCAACTCCTTTTAATTTATAGCTGCGGATTGTTTTTGATTTGATTAACATGGTAATCTCCTTTCTTATTAAATTAAACCAATTTGAATGTGATATTTTTAATAAAATCTGTACCAAAAAATTAGCACTAAGCTTCTTTAAATAAGTCTTCCGATTTTATTATGGTTATTCTATCACACACAGTAAATGCCATAATTTAAGCATTTTACCTCATTTAATCCATGTTTGGTGCCTGGATTAAATTAATCGCGATTATGAGTTAATAATCATACCAAAGGTAGCCTGAATGATCTTGAATTGTTTACATCCAATGAAACGAAGACTTGCAATATTCTCACATTTCCGGAAATCATTTTCCCAGGTTAATGGAAACATTCGTACATGATTTCGTTGATACAGGGGATAGTTTGGGATTTGAAGGAGAAGGAACAGCGGTCATGTTATTCAATTTCAGGTCTTTTACTTTTACAGCCTCTATGGCGTAAGTGTAATAATCAGCTTTTACGGCTCCCCAGGCAATGCTTCCCTGGTTAAAAAACACATTTTCAGCATTCTCGATATAAACAACCGGCACAGTCGATTCGTATATTTCTTTCCCTGCTACGGAATTGGGTCTCAAGTCGAAGTTTCCTCCACTGACCTTATCCAGCGCACTTTTCCGCAGAAAAAAATCGAAATTGTTAAAATATATATTCTGAAGTTTTGTTTCATCGGAGGCATACAGAAGAATGGCATTTTCGCCCACGCAGGTTATGTTGTCAAAATGGATATTCCTGACGATTCCAATTCGGGGTCCGATCACCCCCCGCAAGGCTGAAATTTTTATAGGTTCGCCATTTCCCCACCAATCGCCTGTATGCATGCGCGTTTCGATGCGGATATTGGAAAAATTCATATTCTGCGCGGATCCGGAATCACGAACGGTGATGTTTATTCCGCAATTGGAATCGAAAATGGTTATGTTGTTGAAGTTATAACCCGACATATGATTCTGGTCCCAGCCGCCGATCCGGATTGCACTCGATCGCGATTGGAGCACGCAATCCGAGACATTGATATTTTCCGATGTTTTCATTATATCCTTAAAACCCGGATCACCAAAGTGATGCGCATAGCCTGTCAGAACAATTGCATCATCGCCACAAGTAATTATACATCCGGAAACATTGACGTTGCTGCTGGAATTAATATCCAATCCGTCGCTGTTTGGAATCAAAAGGTTATTATTAATGGAAATACCCGTAACCCTTACCCTGTCGCAATGAACGATCAGGAAAGTCCAGTATGGTGCATCCACCACTTCAAAATCCTGCAGTACCACGTTCTTGCAATTGCTGAAAATTATCATCTGGTGAAACCTGTCTTTTGGTGTTACCGGACCATCGCCAAGTCCGCTTTCCACTTTCCTGAAGTCGAATTTCTGACGAATATAATTATTTACATCACCCCGGATAACTTTGGCACTGTCCTTATACATGAATTCCATTCCCTGGCCGAAGAATTTACCAAGACCGGTAATTGACACATTTTCAGCGTCCTCGGTATAAAGAACGCCGGCCAGTTGTTCATTATGCCGTTGGTATTGCGACAGATCGGTGGTTGCCTTAACAACAGCGCCGTTTTCCAGGTGAAATTCAACATTGGACTTCAGATTTAGGGTACCCACCAGGTATTCGCCCTGGGGGATATATACTATGCCACCTCCATGCAAAAAACAGCTATCAATGGTATTTTGTATTTGCAACGTGGTTAATTCCAAACCATTATTTTTTGCACCGAAATCCATGACATTGAATACAGCCGATTTGGAAACCAGGCTGATGGTCACCATCCATAAAATGAAAATAGTCTTCCTGTTCATAGTGTAGTTAGCATTTTTGCAGAGAGGCAATTTATGAAATTTATTTCAGCTTTTGCCCGCAACAGGCGGTTGGATGGTTATATTTTTTCCCGGAAGGATGATTGCCCGGCGTACGTAAAAAAACATTACAAGAAAGAAAGCCAGGGCAATTCCTCCAATGAAAATCAACTTGTCGTCTTTATGGAATAAAGGCTCATTGCTTCCAATCATTATAAATCCCGACCAGTAGAATGGATTTGCGGGCAATCCGGTACCAGTCGATTCCAGGCAATCAATTTTTGCCTTTCTGAGGGCGGAGGCTGCAGGAATTCCCTGCCGGAGGTTCCTGCAAAATTTTTTTATCAATACCGATGCCGAGCGATCATTGATTTTCCATAATGTCATAACAAGGTCATTGCATCCTGCATATTTAAAAGCTCTGCCGATGCTGCTTAATCCTTCTCCTTTCAGCAATCGTCCAAATCCGGTTTCACAACCGCTGAGAATTGCCAGGTCCGTATTCATTTCAAGGTTAAACATTTCATCCAGATACATCACCTCATGCTTTTCATCTTTGTCATCGAGACTGGAAAAAAACATTCCCGACAACTGGGGTATGGAATCATTGATAATGGTATGTCCTGCAAAATGAATTATCCGGGATGAAATTGCACTTCTGAAGTTCGGTTCTGTGGCATCATTGCCCAGATAAGCTTTTCCTTTGAAAATCCGGGCTGCATCTTCAACTTCTTCCATATTGTATTTCAAACCGGAAAGAAATCCCGTTTTTTGGCCTAGTACACTAACCCTGTTTGAATCAGGGTTTTTACTATATAATGGAGCAAATCCTGAATAGATGCCGGATTGTGATCTTTTGGCATTGCTTCGTCTATACCCCAGCAAACCGGCAGAATATTCATATCTAACGATAAAATCAAGGAGGATGTATTTAAGTTTTTGGTAGTTTACTTCAGACGGATTAACCGGACGCTCCTTTATCAATGCTTCAAAAGGAAGGTAACATAATTTTCCATCCGGTATCAGGATAAGTTCCCTGGCATTTGCAAAGCGGGATAATACCGGCTTCAGCAGCTTTTCATACAACCAGAACGACTGGTTGACATATTGCCTGTAAATTGCGGGATCATACCGGTTTAAATTATCAGAATTATACAGGGCGTGAAGCACATCATCCAGGCATGCATTAAATTCCCTGCTTTTTGGGATCACTTTAAAAACAGTTTGTCCCCTGTTAAATGCAATCAGTGCCACGGAATTTTCGCCATCAAGGTATTCAATCAGGATTTTTTTATTGGCATATTTTTTAATATATTGTAAATCAGGTATTTTACTACTGTATTTTGCCTGGTAATAGTCCGGAAATTTTGTTTCAAGGTCCTTCAGAAACCGATCATACCGCGTTTGAATGCTGGCACTTTCAAACTGACAATTTTGAATTATTTCAGGGTCTGCATTTTCAAAATTCAATAAATAAAGCTCATTTTGCATTTTCACAAGAAGGCTTTTAAACTGGTATTCCTTTTCAATCAGGGAATCAGGAATATTGCCGAATTTTCGCGCCTGGTTTTCCCGGATAGCATCGAGTAACACCTGGTTCTTGCTTTTTTCCATGAAATAATATGCGTACGCGGTCACCGAATCATCCGGCTCAGCAGAATATGCATTAAAACAGGCAGAAATCGCATTTTCATACATCTTCCGTACATCCATAACAAAGAATTCCTTGAATTCGTCCGTTGAGATCAAATGACGGAAGTTTTCGATCACCCGGGTGGTAAGTTCGTAGGAGGACAGAGTTTCCCTGTAGATATTGTTTTTTGACCCGGTGGCTTTTGCTTTTTCAAATAATGCATTCGATTTTGTGATCAATAACGCCAATATTATTTTATCGGGATGAATTAAGGAGATGTCAGGATTTCCAAAAGGAGGCCGAAGGTATGCCGAATCCCCGAAGAGAATCGTGAATGCTCTTTGGGTGGATTGAATAGCTTCCGTAAATTTGTTTTGCCGGAGGTATGTTTCGGCTATTTTTGATAAAACCTGTGCTTTGCGGGCTATATTGAAACTCCTTTCTTTATTGATAATCGCTTCAATTTTTTTATAATAAAGCTGGGCAGCGCTGTAATTTTCCTGGTGATTCAGCCCATCACCAATTAGCTCATATACGTCAATGATCAGAGGATCACCCGGATGGAGAATTTTCAGGCAGTAATTCAGATAAAGATTGGCCGAATCAAATTGATTGCTTTTTTGAAAAATAGAAGCCATCATTTTATAATTGGAAATAACAAAGGGTTTCCACTGTTCGGTGATCCTGGCCGGTATCTTTTTACTGGCTTCCCTTAGGATTGGCCTGGCCCGGGCATATTGCATTTTACGGTTGAAACCCGAAGCGATATACTGCATATAGGAATAGGCATATAAATCGTCATTTTCGGGAAGGGATCTCTGCATAAGCTGGTAATAGGAATCCACTTTGTCGTATAAACCCATATCAATATATAAATCAGCCAGAAAAGAATAGGATTTAAACACGGATGATTTATCCGGCTGTTTTATTTCGTTTAATTTTTCGGTCAGGGAATGAAAAATATCTGCAGCCTTTTTCATTTCAAAGTTCCTTGAATAATACGAACCGATCATCATCATCATATCGGCCCTGATGTAAAACTGCGGATCAAGTGAATCCAATTCGGCGGACTTTTGCCTTAAAATGTTTTGACCTTTCATAACGGCTTCCTTCATGGCATCGTGATGATAGTTTAGGTCCGCTATATAAGCAAGCATGCTTAATGCACCAAGGCATATGTCCCAGTATCCCTCCTTTTCGCTTTCGCGAATTACGCCCGAAAAATATTGCCGGGCTTTATTATAATCTTCCAGGAATTTTTGCGAATCTATATATTTATTATACCCGGCCTCAAGGATGGTTCTTTTGTCCTGGGGCCGGGCAGTGAAAGCTTTTACTGAAATCGCAATGATTAATATGAATAACGTAAGCTTCAGGCAATACTTTTTCATTACCATTTATCCGTTTGTTTTTCGCGGCGAAGGCGGAATTCCGCTTTTAACAGAAGCTTTTGGCGCGGAAGATGGCATTCCGTGTTTTGCCGGGTTGACAGGTTTCTCTGAAGGGCCAGGAGGTACTCCGGGAACTTTTTTTAGCAACGTCCTTGGCGGTTTTGGAGGAATTCCTGTTTTTATGGCCATTATTAAAGCGGTGGTAATTAAGATAATGGTCGCAATAAATGCAATGTTCAGATCGCGAAGGTCTTCTAAAAACGGCCTGGCTATAACATACAGGGCTATCACAGAAACAAGGGCACCTACCATCAGGATGCTAAATACAATGCGTTTGCGTTTGTCGTTCGGGTCTTCCATAGTATTGGTTTTTAGTAAGTTGTTTGGAAGAAACAGTTTATGAATACTTTTGTTTAACCCCGGGGCAAATGAAATGCAAGTCTTAGTTCAGCTCAATGACTTCATTAATCCCCCGTCAATCGGAATGTTGGTTCCTGTTATATAGGAGGCATAATCCGATGCAAGGAATGCAACCAGGTAGGCATATTCCATCGGAATGCCGAGTCTTTTCAGGGGTATTGCGGCAATCCTGGATGCTTTCATTTCCTGCTCACTCATGTTTTTTGCTTTTGCCTGGAGGGATATCAGGTGATTTAGCCTTTCCGTATCAAAATTGCCGGTGAGAATTGAATTCACAGTTATATTGTCCTTTGCAACTTCCGTGGCCAGTGATTTTGCCCAACTGACCAGTGCACTGCGAATCGTATTGGACAGGGCCAAATTTTGAATGGGTTCTTTAACCGACAGGGAGGAAACATTGATTATCCGACCCGATTTGTTTTTCTGCATTCCGGGCAGCACGGCCAGCGTTGTGAAGCAAACCGTTTGAAAAAGCAGATCAAAGGCCCGCTGGTAGTCCTCAATATCTTTTTCAAGCACACCTCCTGCTTCCGGCCCGTTTGTGTTATTGACAAGAATGTGTACCGGGTAATCTTTCAGGTAGCCGGACACTGTTTTTTTGAATCCCGCAAGATCGTAAAAGTCAACTTCAAGGAAGTTGTGCTGTTGCCCTTTTTCCGTATTCAGCTCCTTTAGAACCGTTTTGAGTTTGGCCTCATTCCTTGCCATAATAGTAACATTCGCACCGCATTCCGCCAATTGCAAAGCTATTGCTTTACCAAGCCCCTGGGTGCTGCCGCCCACCAGGGCATTTTTGTTTTCAAAAAAAATTTTCATCATACCGGCTATTGTTTATATTTTCAATAAAACTAAATTACGACTGTTGTGTTTAATTTTTAACAATAAATAAGCCTGATATAATCGAAAACCCTATAAATTAACAAGCCATGGCAATCAAGATAATTTTTCTTTGCACAATTTTAGCATACAGCTTTGTTGTAAGTCAGTCTTTCATGTACATTCTGGCATTGAGATATGTTCAACTTAATTTAAAAGGCAGTACCTATACTGAATTTCGAAAACTTATCGATGCCAGCATGAGAAACAATTTTAAATATGCTGTATATGGAGCCCTGTTTACCAATCTCCTGCTTGTTATTGCAACTGTTCAAAACCCGGCTAACTTAAAGTTTATTACGGCCTCAGTAGCATTTGTCTGTTTGGTTACAGATACATGGCTGACTCTCAAGGGCAACATGCCGGTTAACAATGCCATAAATGAATGGTCACCCGATAAATATCCGGAAAACTGGACTGATTTCAGGTCTAAATGGTTAAAAGTATTCCAGTACAGGCAGATTGCCAATATAATTGGTTTTGTAAGTTTGCTAATCGGAGTTGTGTTTGGGTAATTTTCCTTCCTTTTCCTAAATTTGTGCAGTAATCATTCTTTTAGCATGAAACAAGTTCTTAAGTACGCCGGTTATGTTTTACTAATTGTAATTTTCGGGTTTCTGATCTGGAAGTTCTATTATATTCTTGTGTGGGTGTTAATAGCCGCCATCGTTTCATTCATAGGCCAGCCGATGGTTCATTTTATCAGCAGGATACATATCAGAAAAATAAGAATTCCCCATGCCGTCAGTGCTCTGCTTGCCCTCCTTGTGATAGTCATCGTGTTCCTTGGGCTGATTTCCATTTTTGTACCTCTTATTGTAAACCAGGCAGAAGCTATCGCTAAAATTGATGTCAGTCAGCTTGCTGATAATTTGCAGGGGCCCATGCAATGGCTTGAAAAAAAATCCCACGCTTTTGGAGTGATTCCCGAAGGACAAACATTACAGAATTATATTGTCACCAAAGGCAAAACGTTAGTTAATCTTGGCAGCATGGGCGTCATACTCGGAGGGTTATTTAGTTTTGCGGGCAATTTTTTTCTGGGAGGCTTCGCCATTCTTTTCATTGCGTTCTTCTTTTTGAAAGATGAAAATATGCTTGAAGATGGCTTGTTTCTTTTAATTCCTGAAGTGCATCATCCTGCTGTGCATAATGTGGTTACAGAATGCAAGGGATTATTAAAGCGCTATTTTATTGGTGTAATACTGGAGGTTTTTGGGGTCATGACTTTAATAGCCATAGGTTTGTGGATATTTGGCGTTAAAAACGCTTTACTGATCGGGTTTTTTGGCGGTATCATGAATATTATACCTTACCTGGGACCCATCATTGGAACGACAATTGCCCTCACCCTGGGCCTCACAACGACGATGGCATCAGGTGAGTACAACGATCTGCTTCCTGTTCTTATAAAAATTGCCAGTGTCCAGATTGCAGTTAATTTTATCGACAACAATGTTCTGGTACCGTTGATTTATTCCAAAAGTGTAAAATCTCATCCCCTCGAAATCTTTATCGTAATAATCATGGGAGGAAGCCTGGCAGGCTTGATGGGTATGCTGTTGGCGGTACCTGTATATACTGTGCTGCGTGTAATTGCAAAAGAGTTTCTTCAGAATTTCAGGGTTGTGCAAAAACTGACGGAAACCATGGATCCGCAGATCAATGAGGAAACTCCCAGATGATATTAAATACACTTTACGGATGATTGCCCACGTTCCGAAGTCCGGTTTTGATTTTGCCGGATCCGCTGAATTTCAAATCGGATGGCCGGTCAGACATATTTCCGGAAGAGAGATTTACAGAGGGATTTACTCCTTGTAAGTACCGCGAATGCATTTTAATGCGACTTGCTTTATCCACCAAATTAAGGTTGGATCCTTTCTCAAAATAAGCATAAGCACCTGATTCCACGTCTATTCTGCCATTCCCCTTAATTATTATATTTGAACCTGATTTAACTAAAAAAGAACATCCTTTTTTAATTGTTAAGGTAGCCCCGTCATTTATTTCCAGGGTGCTTCCTGCGTCCAAAACAACAGAACTCAGATCCATACAAACAAAACCGGAATTTGCCCGGAGCGTCAGTTTCGAGTTGCTTAAGCAGGTGAAATAGGAGGGTCCTGAAAACAATTTGGTTAGAGGGTCTCTAACGTGCGTAACGGGTGTGTGGTTTTGATCGAGCGTGATCGTGGCATTTGCGAGTAAATTCACTTTTTCATGTAAAACCACATCTCCGGTCCAGCGCACTGAATCTGCAACATCATAGGAATCCCATGTAATATCTACTTTATATGCCCCATTGTGCTGATCCTGCATTTTAATCTTAAGGCCGGATAAATGGATTCTTCTGTTATCGGTCTTTGTTTTGGATTTTTTAATTGTTCCATTCGGTTCGTCTGTATGATGATAGGTTATTACGTTTGCTATCGGTGGATTCGAACTTATATCCAGAATTGAAGATCCGGTAAAGACATCGGATGAATCACCCATATCGCTTAACTTGTTCGATAGGATACCCTTTTGTGACTTAATTACAAATTCATGCCTATCCCGTTTCCAATCAATAATATTCTCCGGTATTGAATTGAAATAATGATTTTCAAGATCACAGTATCCGCAGAATGGATTCGGCAGGTAATATTCCTGAATATTGCAATTGGTATTGCTGATACAACCGGTCTCTCTGGACGATAACAATCTTACTTCCCAGTTTCCCTCGGCACTGATTGGAATCAAGTGATCCGTCAGCGAGGGAAGCATATCCGAATAGGTTCCTTCCCGCTTGTCCTTGCCAACCTGGTAATAGGCATAAATGCCGGCAACGCCTTTATCTCTGCATGCCTGGTTCCAATAGGCCGGGTATTCTTCTTTGTTATTTTTGCCTACCTGATGATTTTCCAGCCATATATACTGGTTTAGGGCACCATCGTCTTTATAGGGGAGCTTAATTCTGATTGCATCCCCGTATGTAATAAAATCTCTCAGATAAAAAGTCTTTGGTCCATCCGCGATGGTCAGATCAGAATTCTCATTTTTCACGGCAATTGCATAATTCTGGTTGGTCGGACCCCTGTAATCCAATCTCCAACGCTCAAATCCATTGCAGGAAATCATGCCGGATCCGGAAGAACCAATTATGGAATAACCTCCCTTGTTAAATTCCAGCGTTACAAGGTCACCCACATCAACCGGTCCGCCGCCCCCCATATGAGCCGAATTAGTATTGCCCAGGATATTATGTGCGAGTTCATGAATTTCCGTTGGCTGGATGGACGGATGCGCAAGATCCTGGTTTCCGACTCTTCCCTGGTATGTAGCGGCATCAAAATAGTATAGCCTGTTATTCATTTTAAGAGGCTGTTTAATTACAAAACCGGTCTTACCGCCGCCATCATTGGAACCATGTTTTCTTGTGCAATTTCGCACGAAGAATTGCGCCATATCAATCCGGTCATTGGAAAGGGGTTCCTTTTTCTGAAAACTTAGCAAATAATTGATTTGCATCCGGTCATAATCTTTAATGCTGTTGTGACCGTGTATTGTGCGAAATCCATGAACATCGGAATTGATCAATTCGATGGTTTTACCGATTAACTGTTTGTAGGTAAAACCTGATCCGGGTACTTCCGGCGTAATATAAGACTGGGCAATATTAACCACTATGAAATCGCCTGTTATGATTAGCTGGTTAAATGACAATTCAGCAAACCGGCGGGTAAAAGAACCCTCAATTTTTTCGGGATCATATTCGCTATCCATAAATCCATCCAAAAAGGCCGGCGGATTATCATTAATCGAATTTGGCTTTCCCGGCAACCAAAGGGGAGTGGCGGAATCCGCTACAGGATCATCTTTTGGGGTCTGATCATAGATAATATTTATAAAGATATTCAGGGTATTCAGCCGGCCCGCGGGGGGCATCTTATCACCGTAATAAGTCCTGCAAGCCTGGCTAAAACAGGCCTGGCCGTATAGGACCATTACAAGTAACAATATTCTGTTCATGGGCAAGTTACTTTCGCGAGAAAAATCGAACCGTGTTTTTGAAGGCTTCCTCCTCGCTGTATTTGGGTGTAAATCCGAAATCCTGCATTGCCTTTGCTGAAGTAAATGTAAAATCTGTACAGGTATACATTACCGCAAAACGGCTTAGCCTGGGATTATAGTATTTAAAGGGACGTATTAACACCGCGAGATACTCGGAAAGGGTGCCGAGAAAGTAAGTTAACCCGCGTGGCAAACGTAAATTGGCTGGCCGGATGGTGTAGCCCGATCCGGTAACAATCTCATCAAAAAATGCAAAAAAGTTACAGCCGGGACCATCGGTAATAAAATAGGTATTTCCGGCCACTTTCGGATTATTCCCGGCGAGTGCCTTTGCTGCCAGCACATGTGCCCAGGCCATATTTCTGACATATACATGCTGGTTTTTTGCATGGCCATCTCCTATACGAATATAAATACCTCCTTTTGCCATATCAATAAGCGGCGGAATATGGTAGGGATCATTCTCTCCATAGATATCGGAAGGCCGCAAAATGCAGGTTCTAAGCCCTTCACTGTTCTCCGCGTTAACAAGCTTTTCCGAAAGACATTTGCTCTTGCAATACATATTCAGGTGCTTTTCAGGATAGGGCTGCGATTCATCGATGTTTACCAACGGCGATCCGGTTATTACCGCATCGAGAGAACTTGTATATACCAGCATGGATATTTTATTTTCCTTACAGGCTTTAATAACATTTTGGGTTCCGGTAAAATTGGTCTGATAAACTTCTTTTTCCGATTTTGTGCCCCAATCCACAATAGCGGCGGTATGTACCACAATATCAATTCCTTCGCAGGCATTTGCCACCTCGTCGTATTCGCGGATATCGCCTTTCAGATAGTGAACCCGTTCATCGCTGATCCCATCGGGCTCTTTTATATCAAGTATCCTTAACTCCTGTATATCAACAGGGGAATTTGCGTCAAGGAATTCGTCAACAATGGCTTTACCCAGAAATCCCGCCCCGCCTGTGACAAGTACCTTCAGTTTAATAATTGAGTCCGGGTTTGATTTTATCATGGCAATTTCATATAATAGTACCAAAATATTAATTTTAAGGGGATTATTTTAATGAATAAGGAAATTTATCTGATCCGGGGCAACGAGCCGGAAAGTTACCGCGATTTTAAAAGCCGGATCCTTGATCTGGCCTATAGCCTGGTTAATGAATTAAATCCTGATGCCCTGAAATTTACGCTCACCGTGAAGGCGCCTCCTGCAATAACAATCATTCCATTCCGGCGGAGCAAGATTGCTGCCATATCCATTTATAAGAACAACGCCTATCCGATCGACAAACTCCGGAAAGCGGCGGGATTTTATGGGGCCTACCGCGTAACGGAGGCTCTGCCGGTCACTTACAAAAAGGTCTGGAAGGACGCGGAAGTAACACCCGGAGCCTGCCTGCTTACTTTATTTTCAAAAAAGAAAAACATTGATTATAAGACCTTTATCAATAGATGGCATAACGGGCATACGCCACTTTCCCTCCGCATTCATCCCCTGTGGAATTATGTCCGGAATGTGGTAAATGAAAGGATAACCGAAGATTCGGCCAGTTTTGATGGTATCGTTGAAGAACAGGTAAGAAAGGCTTCCGATCTTCTGAATCCCTTCCGGTTTTTTGGCAATCCCCTGGTGATAATTCCACGGATGCTGATGGTATATTCGGATACCAAATCATTCATCGAGTATGAGGGGATGGAGACATACCTGGCGGAGGAATATCATATGAAATCATAAGTTTTGCAGTTTTGCAGTTTTGCAGTTTTGCATTTCAGTTTTGCGTTTTGCAGTTTTGCAGTTTTGCAGTTTTGCAGTTTTCATTCGCGAATATTTGGGCCTTAATTCTCGCGGATATTCGCCGGTTTTTATCACGCAAATTTGAAAAGCTGCGAAGAGTGGGCCATTAAACTCTGAGCCCTCCGCGTAGATTTTTTTGCAATCTCTTGTGAAGTTATCTGTTCTGAGGTTGGAGGGAAACCCTCCCGAGGACTCAGTGGTTAAACTTTGACGTTTCTGTTTTTTTAAACACAATCCCATGTTTTTCCAGCAATGCTTCCGAATACTCCCAAAGCTTTTCGCCGTTTTGATCATCCGTGGCTTTTGAATCCATTTCTTTTCTGCCCATCAGGAAAAGATAGTCAATCGGCTTTCCCATAACTTCGCGCGAGCATGCAAAATAAACCACAGGCGCAACGGCCTTTTCCGGAGGCCGGAAAAATATACTGAAAACCACTTTTAACAGGGGCTTGAAAAGAGCCGGGGCTTCCCTCGCAATATTGGAGTTGATGGGACCCGGACAAAGTACAAATACAGAACACCGTATTTTTCCGGATGCATTGAGCCTGCGGGAAAGTTCATTGGCAAAAGTGGTCAGCAATAATTTGTAGTAGCCGTAAAGCTCCACTGTTTTCCCCATTGTATATTCCCTGTATTTCCCAAACCCTTCCCAATCGAATGACTTTGGATTCCTGTGGCTTTCCGATGACACAAACAGGATCCTGGGTATAGCGGCAGGGTCAGGGTTCAATATATCCTGTTCAATAAACAGCCGCACAAGCAGGTAATTTGCCAGGAAGTTTACCATGAACATTTCCTCGAAGCCCTGCCGGGTTCTCCTGCTTTTTAATGGGACAACAGCGGCGTTGCAAATCAAAATATCGGGTTTCAGGGATAACTTTTTAAGTGTTTCTGCCAGACTGATTATGGATTCCATGTCGGATAAATCCACCCTGAACATTTCCACATTTGGATTCCCCGAAAGTTTGCGGACCAATTCACCCTTTTCCGGAATGCCACTGCGGCAAGCCATCAGAATATGCGCCCCCCGCCTGGCAAGTTGCACTGCGGCTTCAAATCCAAGTCCGGAACTTGCCCCGGTAATTAATACTTTCTTCCCGGTAAGTCTGTCCTCATCTGCAAGAATAACAGCATTTCTTTGCTTCCGGAAAAGGTCAAGGATACCCGTTAAGGTTGCCGTAAATGCATTTGAATAACTTTTTCGGGGTTTATTCATAATTTAAGGCCTGATCGTTTTAACAAAATTGTCGTAAAGGCTCACTGTTTTTTTCAACTCAGCTGAATCAAGATTAAAATCATCAAGATTGTATTTATGGATTCCATACCGGTTGGGGGCATTCTGACGGTCGGCATCAAGAAATTTTTGCTGAAGGTCAGGTGAAATAGAAAGTCCATTATTATATAACCTGCATAGAACACCTACCGGGGATGTCACAATATCTTCATAAAAAACATCGGTGAACTTCTGCGTTGGATTGTTCGTTCGGAATCCAATGCCTTTTGAAAGCATGTAACCGGTTTTTTTCACCACCTGCCGGGCGACCCGTTCAATGGAAATCCGGTCGCTGAAAATGGTCTGGCTGTGCGCTACCATGCTTATAAAGGAAGGCAGGCTGTCAAGGATGTTTCTGTGTGTCCACACAAAGTGGACCGGGCCGTAATACTTTTTAGCGAGATCAAGAAACTCCATGTGGTGTGGACTTTTCAATACCCATTTCTTTGCTGGCCGCTGATATTGCAAAAATTTCAGCAGTCGGGCCGTATATTCATAGGCATAGGACTGATCCGTTTGTTCAAGCCAGGCAGCATAGGAAGGCACGTGCATGGTTGATTCGGGCGTGGTGCTAAGAAAAGTAGTATCCAGAAGAAGAATATCCTCTTCCGGTTTTTCATGTTCCACCGGGTGAATGGAGAAAAATCCCGGGGCCATCAACCGCAAAGCCTTTTCGCTGATCCGTGCGGTCCTGATTCGCTCTGCAGTCTCATGGGGTCCCTCGTTCAACGGCACCGGATTTATTGCCTCCCAACTCGATAACACCCTGTTTTCCGGATCTGCAGCCAACAACCGGTGCAGTTTTGTCGTTCCGGTGCGTTGGAGTCCGCATATTAAGCTTACAGGATAGAGTTCCTGTTCAAGAATCTGAGGATACTTCTTAAACCAGTGTTCCGCCCTCAGGCGGATTGCCAGGAGTCCAGTCAGTCTTTCCCGGGTAATGAACCTTCCGACCGCATGGAGATCCGCTTCTTGATTGATCGAATCGATGAGTCTGTCCAACGGTTCCTCCCAGAATTGATCCCCGAATGAGTGAAGACCTGTTTGATTGCGTGCCCGTTTTATCAGGTGATCTTTGCTGAGTTTAATCTTTGTACCCAGGAAGTAGGAATTTTTCCAGGCAAAATTAATAAGCCTGAACCAGACAGGCTTATTCTTAAAGTGGATGGACGAAATCGTTTTCGGTTGGCGCATTTTACACAATATCAGAAATATTTACCACGCTGCAGGCGGGTTCCACTGTTTTGACTCCCTCCTTTGGCCGGTACCACCGGAGACACATAGTCCCTTCCGTATGGTGACATGTGTCTATCCAGTTGGGAACACCCGGATTCTTATTTGAAACGATGATCCTGACGCTTCCGTCCGGGCCCTGTTTTGCCGAATTTTTATTGAGTGACACCGGAAAATACCTGTAATCCAGGGATTCCATCCAGTAATTGTTCAGTTGAAAATTCCAGGTATCACATTCGGGGGGGATGAAATCAATCACCAGGGCCTGCTCATCCTTGAGTTTCCAATAACTATGATGATAAATAATACTGGCATCCCCGCCGGCAGCATTTGAAACATCCGGGTCAAAAACCGGCAGCCTGTTTGTATGTTTTTTAAAGCCGTTAGCCCACCGGGCAAACAGGACAGGTGCCCCGGCTATAAAAAGAGCGGCGGTTGCAAGTCCCTTATCTATTTTTTCGGGAGATACCGGTTGGGGCACTTTCTGTCCGTTGAGATTTTCAATTATCAATTCGGCCGGAATCTCTGTGTTCCTGTTAAAGAAGGTTTGCCTGACAATCACCAGGCTGGTGTCCTTCTCCGTTTTAAGCCAGTTTTTACCCTTCCGTACAGGGCTCAGAATAATTTCGAAACTGCCGTCATCCTCCACCATGATATCTTTTGATTCAAGTACGCCGCAAGGCAGCATTCCGCCGGCGGTGCCATAACCTCCATTCTGGGTAAAGAATCCGAGGTAATCGATCGTATTTCTCTTCCCTGTGATCCGGTATTCGTATTTTCCGCTTATCTGGGCGTTCAGGTAATAGTTATCGGGATTGTCGGCACCGAGCTTTACCGTCTCATGGACCATCCTTCTCAATACGGGAAATTCCACATCGCCGTATTCCACATACGCTTCCAGTGCAGCCCTTGTAAGCCGCGAAAGGTACCTGACGCCCTCTGCCTGCTGAAAAGCGTCCCTGGGTGCCCCCTGGTAAGCCAGGGCAGCACCTGCCGTTTTCAGATGATCACAGAATTCCGACCATGCTTTTCCGGTTACAATATGACGGGCATGAATATCCGCCTCTGTTGTACCTGAAATTCCAAGCCATAACAGGCGTATCCTCTGATAAACTTTAAGAATCGCAAATAAAATTCTACCCATGGAAACTATTTTATAACAGCCGGTTAACGAAAGGGTTTACTGTACTACAAAAATAGCTTAATGAATGAATTGTGAAAATTCTTTTCGGCTAAAGATATTCTGCAAATAAATTCTGCGCGTAACTATCCTTAAATAATTACATTTGAAAGCACAACCTGAAAATGATAAAAACCGAAATAAATCCTATGAGATATCCAGTTGCTTTTTTGCTTATCCTAGCAGCTTACGCTTCATGTTCCAGGCAGGATACTGAATTAAGCTGTGTAGTGAAAGAATATAACGGCAGGCCAACTATTTTTGCCAATGACCAGCCTGTCTCTCCGGTCATGTATTCACTTACTGACTGTCCCGGCGGTCGCAATACATGGGAAGAGCGGCCTGCGCGCAACCTGAAGAATTTTTCCGATGCAGGCTTTCAGCTTTTCCAGGTGGCCGTATGGTTTGAAGACATCTGGAAACAGGATGGTTCACTCGATATAAATTACGTTCAAAAGCAAATCCGGGGAGTAATGGACATTAACCCCAACGCCATTGTATTTATCCGGTTACATATTAACGCTCCTTTCTGGTGGGACAAGCAGAATCCGGATGAAACCACATTGTTTGCCGACGGGGAAACGCTTGAAATGCCCCAATACTGGACGTTGGTCAGAAACACGACCAACAAAGACCTTGAACGCACCAAAATCCATTCGCTGGCTTCGGAAAAATGGCGCAAGGAGACCACCGAAAAGCTTGTCGAATTCTGTAATCGTTTATCCGCCACTCCCGAGGGGAAACGGTTGGCGGGACTGCACCTGTGTGACGGGGTTTCGCACGAATGGCATTACTGGGGATTTATCGAACATGATCCGGATACCGGCATTTCAATGACCCGCTATTTCAGACAGTGGCTAACCGAAAAATACACTACCGACGAAAACCTGCAGAAATCATGGAACAATCCGGCAGCAACACTTCAGAGCGCGAAGGTACCCGGAATGAAAGAGCGCGATTTCACTTCGGACGGTGTTTTCCGCGATCCGCAAAAAGAACGGTATGTAATCGACTATTATGAAGCGCAACACAGGATAGTGGCCGATGATATTATCCATTTCTGTAAAACGGTTAAAGAGAACTGGCCGCGGCCCATCCTTACCGGTGTATTTTATGGTTATTTCTTCATGATGTTCAGCCGTCAGGCTGTGGGTGGACATCTTGAAATGGAACGGATCCTTAATTCGAAATACATCGACTACTTAAGCGCCCCGCAATCGTATTGGGGAGAAGCCCGGGAATTGGGCGGTGGTGGCAATTCAAGGGCTGTGCTGGGTTCATTGCTGCTTCATGGCAAGCTGTCGCTTGAAGAGAATGACCAGTTCACCCACTTCGGGAGTTTGGAGGAGGAATACTGGAACACGCCAAAGGCGAAAGCTGATAGCCTGGTTGCTCTTGACATTGCGAGGATCCGCAGGAATACCTTACGGCCATTCTGTGAAGGAGTGGGGCAGTGGTATTACGATTTTGGGCCCATTAAAACCAGCGGCTGGTGGGATATGCCCGAATATATGCAGAATATCAGGCAGTTGAAAACCATAATCGACAAATACATTCAGAAACCCTATGTTCAACCGGCGGATGTGCTTGTAGTTTATGATGACAAAGGCTACACCCAGTTCAAAGCCCGATGGAATGCAATTTCCGAAATGTCCATTGACCACCTTTCGTCAGAAATGTATAAAACAGGTGCTGTAGCCACCAACATCTACCTTTTCGACCTTCCCAAAGCCGATTTATCAAAATATAAAGTCATTGTGTTTGCCAATACCTGGCTTATTTCTGATGACATGAAAAAGTTCATTAAGGAAAATGTGATGAACAGATCCATTACCGTTCTATGGAACTATATGCCGGGATATTCCAATGGAAATGAAATAAATCTGCAATTTGTAAAAGATATCACAGGGTTTGAATTGACAAATGTATCCTATGACAATAAACCGGAAGTCATCGTCACAAATAAAGAGTTTGGATCTGGAAAATTTCAGCTGCAGGATAAACTGGCTCCTTTGCCAGTAATTTCAGACAACAAAGCAGACTTAATAGGTGAGTTTGGTAACAAAAATTGGGTGGGTATAGCCAGCAAAAAAGTGGGACAGGCTTCTGTATACTATAGCTCTCTGCCATGGCAAGATCCGCAGATGCTGCGCACGATATTCCGTAAAGCCGGGGCTCATATTTATTCTGACAGCAATGATTCCTTCTTCGCCGGTGCGGGATTATTGGGTGTTTCCACGAAAAACGGGGGTCGCAAAAGCATACTGCTGACAAATGGAAAAACAGTTCATTTTGAGATGGATGCAAATTCCACTGTTGTTATGGACAGTGAAACAGGGGAAATACTATTGAAATAAGTGATAATCCCGGGTTATCAGGCCCTATGGCTTTACGCCTGTGCTGCCTTGTAAGCAGGGGTTAACAGTCGGCAGTTTAATATCCGCTCGTTTTATGCGGGTTAAAAATTTAATTTACCCGCTTATTTCCTGCATGAGATTCTGCCCGGTATTAATACCCCGGGCAAAGCCAATTTGCATAACGTGGTATTTGTAGATATCTGGCTATGCAAGCATCCTTTTGTTAAAAATATGTTAATCTCCTAACTTGTTTTAAGCTTATAATTTTAGGGTTGTTACGATGGATATGTGTTTATCCGAACTTAAAGGCATGAAAGGGTCAAATTTTTTATCTTCACATTAAAATCCAGTACTTTATGAATGTCGGGAGCCTTCAGAAAACAATTACATTACGCCATGCAATCGCACTTTATGTAAGCTCGGTTTTGGGGTCGGGGGTGCTTGTACTACCCGGATTGGCCGCACAGATCGCAGGACCTGCATCGCTTATTGCATGGGTCATTCTTTCCCTGGCGAGTTATCCCTTCGCTTTTACCTTTGGTTCCCTGTCGGCACGGAATCCTGAGTCAGGGGGGATCTATTCTTTTGCAAAGGAAAGCTTTGGTCCACATCTGTCCTCCGTATCAGCCTGGCTGATTGCACTATGGTATATAACGGGTGCACCGGCGGCAACCCTTATTGCTTCGTCCTATATTTCCTATGCATTCCCGCTCAGCCGTGAAGGGCTGTATGTTTTTTCTTTCACTGTAATCCTCCTGGGATTCATTATTAACTATCGCGGAATAAAATTCAGCAGCAATATTCAGTTTGCTGTGGTGCTTTTAATTGTATTGTTGCTCTCCTTCGCCATTCTCTTTTCTGCAGGTAAGGTGCATGCCGTAAATTTTCATCCCGTTTTTCCTCATGGATTCATGGCTGTAGGCACAGTGGCAGCCTTAATATTCTGGTCATACCTGGGGTATGAAAATGTATCAAATGTTGCCGAGGAGTTCCAGGATCCTGAAAGGGATTTCCATCGGAGCATCCTGGGCAGCGTTATCCTGATCGGGTTATTGTATATTGCCATGGCTTTTGTTACCATAGGAACGCTGGCTTACAAAACCGGAAGCAGTGTAGCCCCGTTTGCAGCCATTTTTTCAAATGTATTCGGCACTTACGGTGCAATTGCCACATCCCTGATCGCGGTATTCATCATTTTCGGTACTGTGAATGTCTATACAGCAGGCATGTCGCGAGTTATCTATGCTGCTGCCAAAGACGGATGTTTCCCAAAAACGCTGACCCACATCAATGCAAAAAATTCAGTTCCTGACAGAAGCCTGATCATGCTTTCGGGAAGTTCAATCCTCATGCTTCTCATTTATTATTTCCTGAATGTGGATTTACAAACCGCATTGCTGATCCCCAGCGGGGCGGCCATCATCATCTATATTGTCGGATCCGCAGCAGGTGTGAAGCTTCTTCCGGGAAAGAAGGGGAAAGCCCTGGCATGGATCTCCCTTACTTTTTCCGCAGTTATTCTCCCGTTTGTCGGGAAACTTGCCATTGCCGGCATTGCGGTAGGATTGGCAGGACTTCTTTACAGCTGGTTATTCCGAAGAAAAAAAGAAAAAATTATGTAAAACCTAATTCAGTCGTATGTTATGAATTAAAGGTCTTACGCGTCTTTCTGTTGAGTTATCCCCGCGAAAAACTACAAAGTCAGAAGTAAAAACAGACAGGTCCGGATCAGCCGGGAAAATATTCAGCCATTTTCTGCTTAAATGACTGGACGATCATCCTTCCCCTGTCCGGATCCCCTTTGATAATAGCTTTGGCGTAATGCATGGCCTGTTCAAAGGAAATATGTGGCGGCATAGGTGGAACTTCCGGATCAACTATCACTTCGAGCAAAGCAGGCTTATCCGCCAGCAGAACTTCATCCCAGGCAGCGGCCAGACTTTCCGGATTTTCTATCCTTACGCCTCTGAAGCCAAGCATTGAAGCATATTCGGCATATGGAAAATCAGGCAGCACCTGCGATCCTTCAAATTTGACATCACCTTCCATAACCCGCTGTTCCCATGTAACCTGGTTGAGATCGCTGTTATTCAATACCATAATCACAAAAGTTGGATTTGCCCATTCCTTCCAGTATTTTTTAATTGTTATCAATCCTGAGATACCGTTCATTTGCATGGCTCCGTCTCCAACCAAAGCAATGACAGGACGATCGGGATACGCAAATTTAGCAGCGATGGCATAGGGCACTCCCGGCCCCATGGATGCAAGATTTCCTGAAAGGGAAGCCATCATGCTTTCCTTCAGCACAAGGTCACGCGCAAACCAATTGGCCGCCGAGCCTGAATCCGACGAAAGGATTACATTCTCCGGAAGTTTCGGTGACAATTCACGAAAAACGCGTTGCGGGTTAATTGGGTTGGCACTTTTCATGGATCGTTCAATTGATACTTTCCGCCAGTTTTCTACTCCTTTTTCAATTGTATCTCTCCATGACCTGTCGCGTTTATTTTCAAGGTAAGGAATAAGGGCCTGCAACGTTGCTTTGCTGTCGCCCTTCAGATTCAGTTCCATGGGATACCGGATACTCAGCATCCTGCCGTCAATATCGATCTGAATGCCCCTGGCTTGTCCCTCCTTCGGAAGAAATTCGGGGTAGGGGAAACTGGAGCCTACCATAAGGAGCGTATCACAATCCATCATCAGGTCATAACTGGGCTTGGTTCCCAACAGCCCGATTGAACCGGTCACATAGGGCAGTGAATCAGACAGCACGGTTCGTCCCAGCAGAGCCTTGGCGACTCCAGCACCAAGAAGTTCCGCGACCTGCTTGAGTTCGTTACTGGCATGAAGTGCGCCTGCACCCGCAAGAATTGCTACTTTCTTGCCGGAATTAAGGATTTCCGCGGCTTTCACGATCTCCTCAACACCGGGAATGACTATCGATTCGGGAAATCCAATGCCTGTATGGATCGTAGAATGTTTATGTTCCTGCTCTTCAACCGCATCTTCAATCTGTATATCGTTGGGGAAAATAAGACAGGTTACGGTGCGCTGATCCATGGCAATACGGATTGCCCTGTCAACCAGGTGACGAACCTGAGCGGGAGAGGTGACCATATGCACAAATTCCGAAGCTACATCCTTGAACAGGTTTGGCAGATCAACCTCCTGCTGGTAACTGCCTCCAAGGGCCGTACGTGCCTGTTGCCCTATAATGGCAAGCACAGGCTGGTGATCCATTTTTGCATCATACAGTCCGTTTAACAGGTGGATAGCACCCGGACCCGAGGTAGCCATACACACCCCGATTTTTCCGGTAAACTTCGCATAGCCGCAGGCCATAAATGCAGCCAGTTCTTCATGCCTCACCTGCACAAATTTCATTTCATCCTGGGCTTTTTGCAATGCCCCCATAATACCGTTGATCCCGTCTCCCGGATATCCGAAAATGGTATCAATGCCCCATTCTGATAATCTCTCAATCAGAAACCCGCTGACATTTTTTGCCATAATATTGAATTTTTAAGGTTTTACTTTACGGGAAAATATTTCCCATGGATATCAATGTCAATTCTTACTGCAATTTGTATACCTAACGATACTTTTTCAGTCCGTTTTCAGTCCGTTCCTTATATAGAGCATAATATATTTCCGGTCTTCCGGTGGCACCACCCTTTCAAGAACAGGAGAATGACCCGTACCCGTAAAGGATGATTTATATAATTTTACGGCTTCAAAATTTTTAATTGAATCGGTTGTTAAATCTGCCGGTTTCGGCACATAACCAAGTCCCACCTGTCCGTCGCCCTTCCCCTTGTCGCCGTGACAGAACAAACAGTAATACTGGTAATAAACCTTTCCCTGCATCATATTCTGATGCGTATACGCCGGAATTTTCAGGTCAGCAGAATCTGTGCCGGGACGACCGTAAGGGATGGCATCTTCCGGGGGTAGTCTTCGTAAGGATTCATAAGTTTTCAGACCCGGCTGGTACCTCATCTTTGGCCCGCTCATTAAAAGAACAGCCGCGGTAATCATAAATCCTGCCGCAAACAGGATCAGCGCAAGGATAATTTTTCTCTTCATAATTCAATTGTCCTCCTGTATATATTCTCCAGGCAATTGCATTCTTGTTTTTTCTTCCGGATACTTTTCCGGATTGTTCGTTGAATAAACAGATTCAGACGGAGTAAAGGGAACCGTTCCGAAGTCCCAATGCCTCGGCACTTCAGGTATCAGCATCAACACTATCATCAGCAGGAACAGGGAAGTTGCAAGCCCGATTATGAACATCCAGCTGAAAGTAGTGCTCCATTCATGGTGTTCCTCCGAATCATTCATATTACCAATTCATTGGATGAGTAAACAAATAAACTGTATAGGCAGCCATTGACAGCACGATTATAACGGCAATCACCCTTATCGTCCAGGGTATTCCTTCCCAAACCGATAGGTACCGGGTTTCAGTTTCAGAAGGCTGACCTTCTTTCAGCTTTCTCGGCTTCCATAAATCAACGTAGAAAAGAATTATATACAGAACAATGGCAATGCCCACTGCCAGGACGATAATGACCTCCCGTTCGCGAAACGCTTCATAACTGATCATTTATTTCCCTCCTTCCTTATTGTCTTCTTCAATTTCCAGGGGCAGAGATGATGCATGGCCGGAACGCCTGAACTGGCCGCTTTTTATTGCCCATACTAAGGCAATGGCAATTATGCCGATCATAAAAAATGCGTATCCGAACCAGAACATCACGAACATATCCTGCACATTTCCTTCCATTTCTTATTTTTTTGATGCGGTACTGTCCTTTTTTGCCGATTCATAGGAGGCATCAATCCCTTTTGGTTCCATGTCGGAATCCGAATACCCGATAAATTCCACAGCAATATAATTCGACAGGTCCCATATTTTTTCCGACTCGAGTTCCTTTTTAAAATAAGGCATGGCGGTTCCGGTAATTCCATTCATGATCTGGTAATATAAAATACCGCCTATGTATTTTCCTTCGGCGAGATGTCTTTTTAATTGCGTAAAGTTAATGGGTGGAGGATTCAGATACCTCGCTGCCAGTCCCTTGCCGTCACCGACCGGACCGTGGCAGCCAATACAAAATTTCTGATAAATATTTTTTCCGCGGAGCACATCCGGCTCATAGGCAGGATAGGGATTGGGCATATTTCTCCACACTTCGGGTACTTGATTGTGCAACCATTCTATATTTTTATCCGGACCAGCCTTATAGGCCTTAATCGCTTCCTGTTTCCAGTACCTCTGGCGCTTTACCCTTTCATCGGCCTCTTTCCCTCCAAGGCTCTGTACATAGGCGGTCAGCATTTCAATTTTATCCTCCCCGAGGAATTTCCACGAAGGCATTACGGAAGCCGGTCTTGTAAAGCGGGGATTTACAAAATGAGCCCTATGCCAGTCATCGGGGTGTTCGCCGCCTTCCTGCGAAAGATCGGGTCCCGTTCGTTCCGATCCCAGGATGGCAGGTAGCTGACCGTAATAATCCCCCGGCTGTGCTATCCGTTCCGCGCCAATATCCCAGTCCTGTTTCCTGATATAAAGCGAATGACAATAACTGCATCCGTTCTTCACATAAATCCGCAATCCCTGCTTTTCTTCATGGGTCATCGGCCTCCATGTATCGGATGGCTTGTCTTTCATATTGATAACGGGAAAAACAACCATGATCGAAATGGATGCAGCCCATACAAGGATGCTGCCAATCAGCAGTATTTTAGGCGTCATTCTCATGGCTTCCTGATACTCATGACCATATTGTAAAAACCGATCAATGCCCCGGCAATGATGAAAAGTCCGAAAACCGTTCTCAACACCATATAGGGATGCAATTCCGGCAATATCCGGTAAACTGTTTCTCCGTTATACCATCCTTCTCCCTGGATCAATCCTGCAATTGTGAGCACGATGAAGAAGCCGGTAAGACCAATCATGACCAGGCCAAACTGAAGGTCAACAAGCTTTTTCGAGAATAATTCCCGTCCCGTTATCAGGGGCAGAACATGCCATGCAGACCCCACCGCGATGAATCCCGAAAAACCAAGCACTGCTATATGTGCATGAGCCACTGTCCAGTTGTTGAAATGGGTCACCCTCTGTATCTGGGGCAATGACTGCAGGGATCCCTGTGCCCCGACAATAATATACCAGATGAGGCCCATTGCCACCCATTTTGCCGCCGGATCGGCCAGGATCATATGGCTTTTGCCGCGCATGGTCATCCACAGGTTAACCGTGACGATGATCACAGGGATGAACATAACCATGGAATCGACGACCGACATGGTTTTAAGCCATTGGGGAATCGGCGCCTGGAGAAGATGATGCCCGCCAATATGAGAGTAAAAGGTGACCAGTGTCCAGAATCCCACTATCGACAACGTATGGGAAAATAAGGGTGTTTTCGTTACCCGGGGAATCACAAAATAGGCAGCGCCTATCGCAAGGGGTGTAAGCAGCAATCCGGGCAGGGCATGGGCATAAAACCAGAGAAATATGGAATCAAGAATTCCCGGAACAGCGCCCGTATGTGGATGCCACATTACATTCCCGATAAAATAGCTGCCCGCGATCCATATAAAACTGGCAATATAATACCACACGGACACATACAGAATGTTTTCAACTCGTTTCAGTACGGTCATTACCATGTTGATAATGAGGGATATCATAGTGAGCATAAACGTAACATCAAAGGGCCAGACATACTCAGTATATTCCCTTCCCTGGGTTATACCGGCGGAAAAAAAGACCGGACCGCTCAGCACGGTGATGTTCCAAAGGAAAAAGCTTACCCAGGCCAGCGGCTCCGACCACAGGTTCCGTTTGAGCAGTGCCGGCGTATAATACAGGCCCAGTCCGATTAAGGTGGAAACGACAAAACCATACAAAACGGTATTGACGTGAGAAGGGCGTACCCTGCCAAAAACAAGGGCCGGAATATTATTGAAGAATTCCGGGGCCATCAGGTGAATGGCTGAAAACAACCCATAAAGCGTACCTACTATGAACCAGGCTGAACCGGCCATTATAAAGGCCAGTGCCGCACTTTTTGGTTTGATTGTGAATCCGTTCATGATCAGGTTCCGGTCTTGGTTATCAATTACTACACTTCATTTTTACCTGTGACATGTATAGCAATCTATGCTTGCTTTCTTTTCCTGGTGGCACTTTACGCAAAATCCCATCGTAAACTGGTTGGCTTGTTCAACCCTGTCCATTTCCCGTACATTTCCGTGGCAAACCCCGCAATCTATATTTTTATGCACATGAACCGAGTGATTGAAAAATACATGGTCGGGAAGCTTTTCCTGAACCTTGTTCCAGATTACGGGCTTCCTGGAAATATAATGGTCACGCAGGTTTACGATCTCGGGATGCCCGGTTATAATCCGGTCGTGGCAAAGCATGCAGGTTTGCAGGGGCGGAATGCCTGCCTGTTTTGTATCCACAGCACCTTCATGGCAAACTAGGCAGCTGATCCCCTTTTCGTTGACATGCAACCGGTGACTGAAATGAACAGGCTGTTCCGGACCTATCCTGCTCCTGTATGAAAATGTATAAAAAATCATCCCTGCCAGGGGCAGGAGGAGGATCATTCCTGCAATCAGCCATATATACCTGCTTTTTATTACCGAATATTTTTCACCCATGAGCCGGCTCAAGTTTAGAATTCCTTTCCTTTCGCATGAAAACCCAGATTCCTATCGTCATCGTTGCGGCAAAAACCAAAAGGACAATTACCTCGGGCCAGCCGAACAAAATCCTGTTTTTCTCGAAAATAGCCGATACCAGCCACCATCTTTCAACCCACATGCCCAGCAGGATAGCGGCGGAGATCACTCCCATATAAGTGACGTTTCCTTTTACTTTCCTGCTCATCAGCAAAAATACCGGACCGGCATATACCGTTCCGAGCAGGGCATAACTTACCGGTTTCCAGGCCAGGTTCATACGTGGGACCAGAAATGATGTTTCTTCCGGAAGATTTTCGTACCAGATCGGAAGGAGGTGACTTAGCATCAGGTAACCTGTCAGCATACAAAATGCAGTGATCAGGCTGCCAATATCCTGCAGGTTGTCTTTCCTGATATCCCTTTCAAGAATCACGGACAAAAAAGCCCAGGCCGCAACGGCGATATATAATCCGCTGATGGCAAAATATCCTCCGGTCATCATGCTGCTCCAACCGGGCTGCAGTGACATGATAAAATCAAAGCCGGCAAGCGAAAAGGTGATGGCGTAAAAAAGAACCAGGAAACCGGTGAAAAAGGTCGGGTTTTTATGATGTCGTTTATTAATAAATAAATAAACAATGAACCAGAACAAAGTCTGCATGACCAGGTTCCGCAGGAAAAGGAAATTTTTATTAAGCCAGAATTTTCCGGGCAAACCCGTCCACAGGGAGCTGTAATCTGAAGAAACCCATAGAAGGATCAGGGTAAACAAAGAAACAACGGAAAAAGAAATGCCGGCCTGGCATACTTTTTCAAGCGAATGCATCCATTTTCCGTTTGAAACAAGGATGATCGCAGGCCAAACCGTCAGGCCTGCCGCTGCGGATGTGAAAAAAAGGTAGTTTACAAGCAAAGACCTCCATATCCTGGGATTCATTCCATCTCTAAAAAGCAGAAAAACGGCGGTGACCAGGAACATAAAGACGATTCCCGAAGCAATTGCTGATTTCAGGCCGATGTTTTTACCGGTATTCATATACCTCCTCTGAATTGGTATGCATGGCTATCCGGTTAACGACCTCGTCTTCCCCTTTTCGGAAGGTGATCAGCAGCCCGAACTTATCCACGCTGAATCTTTTGTCGTAATAAGGTTTTAACCTGAACCTGTACAATTTCATGTAAAATACGGAGGATAGAAAATTGAACAGGGTTGCAAACAATATAGTAAGTTCGAACATGATCAGAAAATACGGGATAAGGGAAACCGGGTGCTTTCCTCCCACAATGAGCTGGTATCGCTGCACCGAACCAACCGTCATAAAATACCCTGCCAGGAAACCGAGAATACCCCCTGTGACAGTCCAGTAACTAACCGGGCTTTTTTCAATACCCAGCATTTTTTCCACTTCAGGAACTTTTGACGGAGAGAATGTTTCTATGTCGTTGAACCCTTTTTCGCTAAATCTTTTTACAGCCACCGTTAAGGCCTTGGGAGAGGGAAATACAAGCATCTTCTTTATCAGTTCAGGCTTACCTTGCGGATATTTTTCTCTTTTCCCCCTGTATTCCTTTGCTTCCCCTGGCAATTGGCCGCCAGAAAGATAATCCTTGAAATCGGCGATGGAGATAACGGGCAGAAACTTGACGAATGCAAGGAAGAGGAAAAGGAACATAGAGGCCAATCCGGCAAAAATGCTGAGTTCTACCCAGGATGGAAAATAAGAACCCCAATTGTGCGGCATAAAATCATGCTCCGTGGAACCGATAACAATGAACAGCCTTTCAAACCACATACCGACATTGATCAGCAATGAAGCGATGAAAAGCCATTTTATTTTCCGTCTCAGGGTTGCGGAGAGGAATGTCAAGGGCACACAAACATTCAGGAACAGGATCATGAAGTATATCCAGGAAAGGGGACCGGTCATTCTCCAGTGACTGAACTGAGTGTGAAAAATATTTCCGGAATAAGATTCAATGAGAGGTTCTACAATGTAAGAATAGGCTATGATAATTGTAGTGAGGATGATGATTTTGGATATCATTTCGAGATGGGCATCCGTAATCAGCTGCTTCAGGTTCAGCAGCTTGCGCATGGGGATCAGCAGGGTAAGCGCCATGGCCAGGCCGGAATGGATCGCCCCTGCAACAAAATAGGGGGCAAATAAAGTCGAATGCCAACCTGGAAGAAGGCTCATGGCAAAATCCCACGAAACAATGGAATGCACTGAAACAACAAGCGGGGTAGCCAGTGCGGCAAAATACAGGTAAGAACGGTTATAATGTCGCCATTCGCTTAAAGTGCCCGACCAACCCATGGACAAATACCTGAAAGTTTTAGTCTTCCAGTGATCCTTTCCATATTTCTCTTCATAGTGATCCCTTACGGAAGCCGCGTCAGGTATCAGGCCGAAATAGAAAAAAAGAACACTGACAACAAAGTAGGTGAGAACGGCTATGACATCCCAAACAAGAGGGCTCATAAAATTCGGATAGAGGCCCCGTTCGGAAGGATAGGGCAATATGTAATAAAACACCCACAACCGTCCGAGATGCACAAGCGGGAATATCCCTGCAGTAATGATCGCAATGACAGTCATAGCCTCTGTGGTCCTTGATACCGCATCCCTTCCTTTTGACCTTACAAGGTAAAGAATGGCGGAAATAAGGGTACCGGAATGAGCGATCCCAATCCAAAAGACAAAGCTGGTAATATAAGTACCCCAGCCTACCGGGTGATTCAATCCGGATACACCCATGCCTGTTTTTACCTGGTATATCCACGCGATTACGCCCCATCCGGTTAACAGGGCCAGTATACCCATGAAAAGATAGTAACGGGTAAATGGCGGTTTCAGACCCGCCAGGATCTTCCGGTTTACTTCACTAAAAGGTATGTCGCCGCTAAATTCAGGCATGATCCGCAATTCAGGTAATGTTGATTTTTTTCAGATAGACCACGGCAGGCTTTGTATTCAGCTCGCGAAGCAACTGGTATCGTCTTTCGTGATCCATCAGCTTTCGTACTCTTGAATTTTCATCATTCAGGTCTCCAAAGACGATGGCATTCGTCGGACAGGTTTGCTGGCAGGCTGTCACTATCTCACCATCCTCAACGGGGCGGTCTTCGATTTTTGCTTTGTCTTCTGTATTCCGGATACGCTGGATGCAAAAAGTGCATTTTTCCATAACCCCGCGTTCTCTTACTGTAACCTCCGGGTTCAGCTGCATCGTCATGGGATACACATGTTTAACATTCGACCAGTTAAACCTCCTTACCTTGTAGGGGCAGTTATTGGAACAATACCGCGTGCCAACGCAACGATTGTATATCTGTGCATTTAGTCCTTCCTCATTGTGTACCGAAGCAAAAACAGGGCAAACCGGTTCACAGGGTGCTGCATCACAATGCTGGCAGGGAACCGGGATGAACGCCGATTTGTCAATTTTGATTTTATAGGAATGGATTTTCAACCAGCTCATTTCTCTTCCTTTGCTGCAATTCTCCTTTCCGACAACCGCAATGTTATTTTCCGCATAACAGGCTGCTTCGCAGGCCTTGCATCCTATACATGACTGCAGATCGATCACCATTCCCCAGCGGTGCTTTTTATGTTCATGCGGCTTATACAGGTCTCTTTCCGGATCATACCCTGCCGGTGTGGGCCAGGTGATATCCTCCCTCCGGGCCTTTCCGTTCAGCAATTCCTTCAGGTCAACTACCTTTAATAAATCACGGCCGTACTGTTCGTTATTATTGTCAACATAAACCGCCTTTTCGCTATTCTCTGGCTCTTCTCCGGTACTCAGGTACAGCAGCTGTTCATTCCGGTCGATTTTTTGCAAGGTTACAACCGGGATATTTTCCCCGCCGGTCATAAGCGAATATGCATTGATCCCGGTGCCATTGGCAGTTTCTCCAAAGTCCCAGTGACCCTGACCGATCTCAAGTGCGGCTGTGTTTTCCGACACCTTATCAGAAAGCCGTGCTGCTGCCTCCAGGGAAACGGGGCCGGCAGATAACCGGAGGATATCTCCTTCAGCAATATTCAATTGGGATGCCTGCCCTTTGTTAATATCTATCCAGCTCTGCCATACGATATTAGATACCGGATCGGGAATTTCCTGGAGCCATGACCGGTTGCTTAACTTTCCATCGTAAAAGAACAGGGAAGGATACGCATAGAGATAAAATTCATTGGGTGCAGAAACCTTGCCGGCCGCCTGGAAATAGCCGGCTGGTGCAAAGGAGGCCTTTGACGGCCCGGGGTTATAGAGAATGGTTCCCTGTTGGAGCAATTCGTTGAATATATCCTTACCGGGTTTTAAATCTTTACCCTCTGTGGATTCTGTTTGGGTGGATTCGTTATACCAGGCCTTCCAGTTATCATGAACGACATTTTTGAATGTTCTTCCTGTTGACCTTCCGGCCATCAATTCAAGGAAAATATCACCGGCACTTTTGGTATCGTATATAGGACGCATTGTAGGCTGAATCAAAGAAACAGTTCCTTTCCACGGTTCATAGTCTCCCCAGTCCTCCAACGAAAAATGGCAGGGTAAAATCCAATCAGCAAACGCTGTGGTTTCATTGTGCGTGTGCCCGATATATATGACAGAACCGGCATTTTTAAGTCCCGGAGCCAGGGCAGGCAGGGTATAAACCGGGTTTGAATTATGGATGATCACTGTATAACGATCATCAATGCCTTCCAGCAGTTGTTCCATATCCGCCCGAAACACCGTTGAACCCAGGGCATGGGACTGTGCGAAATCGAGGCGGTTGCCTGAACCCAGTAATTCATTCAGCAGATTGACTGCCTTCATTGTCTCCTTCCCCTGTACAGATGTATCTGCCGCATTCCCTGACAGGATGAACGGTGCATTGGAACGGCTGATCTGGCCGGCGAGGTTTTCTGCGACAGCTTGATTCTTACCGGGGGAATAGGAATAGGAAGGGGCGTATTTAGCAAGCAGCTCTTTATCTATCCTTCCGTTTTCGGCCAGCAAACCGATTATTTCATAAATAATCGCTGTTTCAGAAGAGGGTTCGATCTTAAAAAATTCATCAGCATTCACAGCTGTAAGTGTTTCAGCCGGGGCAAGATATATGAGCTTGCCAATGCGGCCATTTTTCAGGCTGTGAAATTCACTGAAATCCCTGGCATATTCAACGGGGGAAAGCCAGGTTTCAAGGAACCCGGCGCCAAAGCTTATGATCAGGTCGCAATCCCTGATATTATATCGGGGTATGCTATCAGAACCATAAGTTTCGCTGTTTGCCTTGCGCATGGCTTCATAATTCAAGGGCTCATAGAAAACAGGATCCGGTGCATTGTATGAAGCAGTAAATTCTTTTATGACACCGGCCAGGGATCCGGTTTGCAGATCAGAAATCACCAGCAATTTCCTGCCGGCCGCCAGTTCATGTTTTATGGAAGACAGCGCATCTTCCCAGCTTCTTTGATCGAATCCCTCGTGTACCTTTTCAAGCACCCGGCTAAGCCGTTCCGGATGATATTCACCCTGTACGGAGGATTGTCCCCTGATGCAAAGTTTGCCCTTATTGATTGGATGGAATGGATGGCCGTCGGCCTTGGTAACCCTTCCGTCGCGGTGCCACAGCAATTGTCCGCAGCCGGCGGGACATTCCCGGCAGGTTGTTGAATAATAGGCCCATTCTCCCGGTTTGGGATATTCCGGGGGGTTAACGTAAGGAATCAGTTTGTGAATATACTTTTCTCCCGGCTTTAATAATAAGGCAGCTCCACTGCCTCCTGTCATCATGAGAAATGAACGCCGGCCTAGTCTGCTTTTCATAATCAACAGATTATGAGAATTTTAAAAATTAGTTCTGCAAAATAACCCGCAGGGTTCGATACCTACCCGAGACGGGAACATTTGGAGAACAAGCTGTTAACAGATAAGTTCAATCTTAACTAATTATTAAAAATTCTATTTCTCTGCCGGATGTTTTTCTTTTTTTATCATATCCACGATTAATCCGGTCCATGTAAAATCAGTGGCTCCATAGCCTTCTCCCGTAAACGGATTGTAATATTCACGAAACCCGCTCTTCTCTATCAGCGATTTGATACAGTCTATCAATTGCTTTGCCTCAGTGTCGAAGCCTTTGTCTTTTAAATACTGGTACAGAAACCAGTCATAAACGATCCATGTTGGGCCGCGCCATATGAACAGTGACTCCGCGGGATTAAAGGATGGTTCATTTTTTGCAACCGAAGGGATAGGGTACGAAGCTTCAAATTCTTCCTTATTGAACAAATGCCTGTTCAGTACTTCCTTGCATATTGATTCCGGTAATCCCTTGATCACAACGGGAAAAAACAGGGTGGGTGTAAGCACCCGCAGTTTTTTATGGTTTTTTCCGTACACATCGTAAAAAGCGGCATCCTTTTTATCGTACAGGATATCCAGCATGCTTTTTAACACTTTTTTCCCAAGGGAAACATAATGACCTTCATCGGGATCATGCAGTATTTTACATAAGGCAGCCATAGCACCCAGGTTTTGCACATATTTCGAATTGAATCCGACTTCCTTTACAATGAAATAGTTTTTGCTGTATATCTTCTTCAGGTTATAATTGTGCAGAAAATTGCGGATGTCGACATACACCATTTTCAGGAACAGTATCCAGTTTGCTTTTCCGTGTTTAAACCCGACTACTTCGTCAAATGTGGGCTTCCAGTCCATTCCCGATTCAAAGGGTGAAATGATTGAAAGCAATCCATCTCCTTCAAAATCACGGTTTTTTTCGAGCCACGAATAAAACTTTTTCAGTTTTGGAAAAATAAAACGCAGGAAATCAATGTTTTCGGTATGGTTATATATGTTTAAAACTGCTTGTGCAATCAGGGGAGGTTGAACCAGCGCGCTCGGGTGTGTGCTGAAAAGACGCCAACCCAGGGTGGGTTTGCTTTGAAATATATCGGTGATGCGGTTAGGGAACACTTTGTTCCAATAAATGATGTGACTTACAAACCCGTCGTCTTCCTGCAATGAAAAGAGGCTTTTAATATGATCCTCTGCCATTTTATGTTCCCCAATAGCTGTAAGGATGAAGGCATGAAAGCATGTATCCCAGAAATATTGCGAGTCATATGGCTTCGTTGAAGATTTTGTATAATGAAAATGAATACGGGTTGATTTTGAATACCCTTTGATCATATTATCAAACATAATCTTCCGAACCCGCTTGAAAATTTCCTGGTCTGTCATTCAATAGAGGATTTCCGTTTATGTTCAGGCATTGTATTTCATTTTATATATTTATCCCACAATCCGTATTTTTCCTTTTTTAAACCCAAAGGAACAGACAGAATTGCCACAAATAATCCGGCTATTGTGCAGGTTATTTTCAAACCCGGATAATTGCCATCCATAAACCAGGGCAATATGCCTACTGCAAGAGCGGCGAGAATATTGAGGAATCTGAACATCCGCACCACTTCTCCCATGGAGATTACAGATATCACAACGATAAGTGCGCCGCACAGGTGATTTATATCGGCCAGGGGAGCTTTAACCGGAACACCGGATATGCCGGGCAATGCCATCAGAAAAATGCCGGTGGCAGTTGAAAGGATCAGTGTCCAGGGGGCGCTCATTCCCCATACGGATGCTGAAAAGACTTCCCTGAAATTTTTCGGAAGTCGCATAAGCTGAGGTGAACGTTCATCTTTGTTCATTTCAACCGGTCTGCCTCCTTTCCAGAATACATTCCAGAATTTTTCACCTTTCCGGGTGGCCTGACGCATATGCTGTCCCATGGCCACTACCTCATCCACTTCGAGGGGAATCATCGGCAGCATGATAGTGGCTGCCAACAGGCAAAATGTACACCATGCCCCAACGACAAGGGGCTGTGAAATAACAAGAAAAATATGAACAAGGCCGAGGGGTATTACAAGGATACCAAAAAAGGTGACCATCCATGGCATTGTGCGCCAACGCATGGGACTGCCCATGAAACCCATCAGAAACTCAAATGTGTAGGCGAGTGTTCCCAGTCCGGCGTCAGAAACCGGTAAAGACTGTGACATGGCAGAATTAAGCACCTGTTGGCTTTGATTGCCAAAAAACGGATCCCATATTGAATCGATATATCCCAATTGATAGGCTGCCAGGTACCGGGAAACGATGAACCCGGCAAAACCGGTGGCAATCATGATCCAGCGCTGGGGCCAGCTTGAAGGATTATACGTCCATCCGGGAGGCACCTCGGAACCCATTTTCATATACAGGATCATATTGGGCATGCCGGGGATCAAAACCGACAATGCAATGACCAGCATGCCAACAAGTGTATCATTCAAATAAGCAACCGAAACGGGGGACCAGAAAATCAACGGGGCCATGCTTATCCAGATCCCGGTGAAACAAATTATCCATATGCTAACGGGCCGGTTCGGCACCAGGGAACGGAAACCTAAAACGATCAGCAGGATGCCGCTGATGATATCGCTCCATTTCATGGCCAGGATCCGTTCATTCAGCGATAACCATAAAGTTCTTCCCCCGCTGGGATTAACCACGGTATTTTCAAAGCTGAATGTCAGCGGTGCCAAAACCATCCATACGCCTAAAAGGATCAACGTCCAGTAAATCCATAAGGTCTGCATGTGATGCATTTTCAGCATTTCCATTCGCTTTTCCGCTGTCATTTCATGATGACCATCCTTTTGATTTTGCCCGTGGCCATCCGGGTGGTGTTCCGTCATGGGCCGAACAATACCTCTATTTTCCATGTTCCGCGACTTTTATATATGTCTCGTTAAATTTTTCCGTGGATTGGTTTTTTGCCAATGCCATTTCCAGGACTTCTGCCAGGTGAAAAGCCTTCCTTTTGGTTTCCTGCTGAATCTGTTCGCGACAGCTGAATCCGTCGGCAATGATCAGTGTATCTTTTGAGGCCTGCCTTACAGCGGGAAGAAGCACCTGTTCACCGGCCCTTATAGAAATTTTGTACGGATCCCCCTTTTTGTAGCCGAAATATCCTGCCATTCCGCAACAACCTGATTCGAGCAATTCAAATTCAAGTCCGGTTTTTTTCAGTATTTCAATATCCGGATTCATTTTCATTATGGCCTTATGATGACAATGCCCGTGAACAAGCGCATTTTGCTTTATCCTCGGTATGTTGAATCCGGGAGCCTGTTCCTGGAGAAACTCGGCAAGCGTAAAAGTCTGCTGCCTGAGCCGTTGAGCATCCAGATCGTTGGGAAGCATGTTGCATAATTCATCCCTGAAAACCGCCACACAACTGGGTTCTAATCCAATAACCGGTACACCGGAGCGGATATCTTCGCGCATGACAGTCAGGATTTTTTGTAAGAGCTTAACTGCCGTTGACAGCATGCCAAAATCAAATAGGGGCCTTCCGCAACACAAAATCTGTGCGGGTATGGTCACTTCGAATCCGGCTGCTTCAAGAACCCTTACCCCGGCCTTTAGCGTTTGGGGCAGAAAATGATTATTGAATGTGTCCGGCCATAGAATGACTCTTTTCTTGTCAAGGTTTTTCAGTGTATGGCGTTGAAACCAGGCTCTGAATGTTTCCTTTGCAAATTGGGGAATTTCTCTTTGAGGGGCCACCTGCGCTATTTTTTTAAATAATGATTTCAACACGGGGGCATGAACGAGAGAATTAACAAATCGCGGAGCCATGCTGGCCGCCCTTGCCCACCAGTAAATAAGGCCAAAAGCATAAGCGGAGGGCGGCCGCAACCTGTTTTTGTAATAGTGTGAGAAGAATTCAGCTTTATATGTGGCAATATCCACATTTACCGGACAATCGCCTTTGCATCCTTTGCATGAAAGACAAAGATCGAGTGATTCACGGATGTATTTGTTTTTCCACCGGTCTGTTATGGTTTCCCCGTTGAACATTTCAAAGAGCAGATGGGCCCGCCCCCTTGTGGAGTGTTTTTCTTCAAGGGTGGCCATGTAACTGGGGCACATGGTCCCACCTTCCGTCCTGCGGCACTTTCCGACACCAACACAGCGAAGGGAGGCCCTTGCAAAACTTCCGTTGTCAGCCGGAAATTTAAAATGTGTCGCATCGTCCTGTGGATGATACGATGTGCCAAGGCGCAGATTGCTGGTTTGACCGTACCCGTCGATTACCTTACCGGGATTCATCAGTCCCTGAGGGTCCCAGATTCGCTTAAATTCGCGGAAAGCCTGTATCAATTCTTTTCCATACATCCGTACCAGAAGATCACCCCGAGCCTGACCATCTCCATGTTCCCCTGAAAGTGAACCCCCGTAATGGATAACCAGGTCTGCAGCTTCTTCGGTAAAACGCCTGTAATTTTGGATGCCAGACTGAGTCACAAGGTCAAAATTAATCCGGCAATGAATGCAACCCTGTCCAAAATGCCCATACAGCGAAGCTTTATAACCATGTTTCTGCATCAGCTTACGGAAATCCCGCAGATAATCTCCAACCTTTTCAGGGGGCACAGCAGAATCCTCCCATCCGGGCCATGCATCCGGTTCGTCGGGAATGAATGCGGTAGCGCCAAGTCCCGATTCACGGATTTCCCAGATGAGCTTTTCCTGTGCTGGATCATCAAAAAGTTTCATTTCAGGAGGAATTTTTGTTTTCTTCAATTCCTCCATCATCCGTTTGGCTTTTTGATCGGAATCCTCCTTGGTATCGCCTCCGAATTCCGCGAGCAGCCATCCGCCTCCTTTTGGCAATAAGGTCAGTTCGGAAGGATGCAGACCCTTTTTATGCATAAACTGAATGAGCATGTCATCCAATCCTTCTAAACCAACGGGCTTATGTTTCAGAATTTCCACGATATGGGATCCCGCTTCATAAACATCGGGATAACCCAGCACAACCAGCGAACGGGCACGGGGAACCGGCATTAGTTTTAAACGGGCAGAAAGGATTGTTACACAGGTTCCTTCGGTTCCAACAAGAGCCCGGGCCACATTGAATCCTTTTTCGGGCAGCAGTTCATCGAGGTTATAACCGGAGACACGACGGGGGATATCGGGAAAACGATTACGTATAAGTTCCGAGTACCTGTTTCTTAAATCTCTTAATTTCTGATAGATAATCCCCTTTGGCCCCCCTTCCCTGATAATGGATTCCAATTCTTTTTCACCTGTGGGGCCTACTTCCATAATGGTACCATCCGGTGTCAGTATTTTCAGGGAATCTGTATTGTCAGATACACGGGCGCCGTAACCATAATTAGCCGACATAACGGAATGAACACCGCATGAATTGTTTCCCAGCATGCCACCGATGGTGCAATGATTATGGGTTGCCGGATCAGGCCCAAAGGTGAGTCCCTGTTTCCGGGTTTCTTTTTTCATATGGTCGAGCACAATGCCCGGTTCCACTTCCACAATTTTTCTGGCCGGGCTTATTGATTTTACCCGGTTATAGTATTTCGACATATCCATGATCACCGCCGTATTGCAGCACTGCCCGGCCAGGCTGGTTCCACCGCCCCGCGAAAGAACCGGGGCTCCGTATTTTCGGCATATAGCTACAATATCGATAATGTCTTTTTCAGTTTTTGGCAGTGTTACTCCAATGGGTGTTTGCCTGTAATTTGAGCCATCTGTGGCATACAGCGCCCTGGTTCCGTCGTCAAATCGTACTTCTCCGGAAACATGCTCCTTCAACTCCCTTTCAATAGCCTTCACGTCAATACTCATAATCTTTAGCTGATTTTAAATTTTTTCACATCGGCAGATTTCAACACAAGTCCTAATCCCGCAGAACTGAGATCAGGCGATAAATATCCGTTGACGGGTTCAGAAAATCCATCAAAAAACAGATGCTCAATACGTTCATGGTCGTGAAAATATTCGGCGATATAAAAGGAGGGTAGTGAAAGTGCAGCATGAATGTGCAGGGCAGGAGCGCAATGTGAGGAAAAAGGTACCTGGTGGGCTTCACAGAGGTGCCCGATTTTCAGGAACCCTGTAACCCCGCCGCAACGGGTAATGTCTGCCTGCAGGATATCCACGGCACCTTCATCGATCATCCGGCTGAAATAGGGTAGGTTATACCCGTATTCTCCCGCCGAAACATTCATTCCTGCAGGTATATTATTCCGGATGAGTTTTAGTCCATTCAGGTTATCTGAGGAAACCGGTTCTTCAAACCAGGTGACATCACAAGCTTTTAATTCTTCCGCCATTTGAAGTGCCTGTTTCACTGTATAAGCACCATTGGCGTCTGCAAATAGCCCACAACCGGGTCCAATGGATGATTTCGCGGTTTTAATCCTGGCCGGATCCTCGCCGGGATTGCGGCCAATCTTCATTTTCATATATTTTATTCCCCTGTCGGCCCAGTTTGCAAATTGTTCTCTTAACTGGCCCGGATCATAAGAGGTAAAGCCCCCGCTTCCATATACAAGAAGGCGTTCATTCAGCATTCCCAGCAGGGAAGCCAACGGCAAATCAAGCAACCTGGCTTTCAGATCCCAGAGCGCTATATCCACTGCGGATACTGCCATATATGCAATTCCGCAGGATCCTTCATTGCGGATGCTTTTGATCATAGAATCGGTAATATATTCAACCCTGAGGCAGTCATTTCCGAGTACCCTGTCTCTCAATTTTTCAAAGATCAGGCTGGCTATCGCCGGGTGTCCGTAAGTGTATCCTATGCCATGAAAGCCATTGCTTTCAACATCCACGAGAATCATAATTGTGTTATCCCATTCAAGAGTACCGTCTGATTCGGGGCAATCAGTCGGAATCCGGTAAACAGAAACATTCAGGTCGTTAATTTTATTCAGCGGGAACCGATTCATTGACATGCCGTTTGCACCCACTGAAACCAATCGTATGCCAAATTTTGCATGGTTGTCATTAAATATTCCATTTGGCAATGGTTTAAACACATTAAGCAAAAAATACAGCGTTAAATGTTTGTGCATAAATTGAGTCGTGAATACATGCAGTGTGTAACTTCTTGCCGATTGTGGCAAAAAATCCACAGTTCTTTGGATACCTACACCGATAAAAATTAACAGTTTGCGGGTTTTTGAGCCATTGAAAAGATTGGTTTGTGTTTTGTTGCATGGTTAGGAAATTCCATTAGGAATTAAGACAAATTAATTTAATAGCGGAATTATGAGAAACGGAAACAAGAAGGTTGTCGTTATTACGGGGGCCTCAGCAGGACTTGGAAGGGCAATTGCAAGGGAATTTGCCCGTGAGGGAGCTGATATAGCTCTTATTGCCAGGGGAAAAGAAGGTCTGGAGGGTGCAGCCAGGGAAGTTGAAAAACTCGGCGGCCGGGCAATTATCTTTTCAATTGATGTATCGGACGCCAAGGCAGTGGATATGGCAGCTTCCGAAACCGAAAATGTATATGGCCCCATTGATGTTTGGGTGAATAATGCCATGACAAGCGTTTTTTCACCCGTAATGGAAATGGAGCCTGAGGAATATAAAAGAGTGACTGAGGTAACGTACCTTGGACAGGTATATGGTGCAATTAGTGCATTGAAAAGAATGTTTCCCCGGGATAAAGGCTCCGTTCTTTTTGTTGGTTCGGCGCTCGCTTACAGGGGGATCCCCCTTCAATCCGCCTATTGTGCATCCAAACATGCCATAGAGGGGTTTTATGATTCCCTGCGTTCTGAGTTGATCCATTACGGAAGCAAAATAAAAACCTGCATGGTACAGCTTCCGGCCATGAATACTACACAATTTGGATTTGTCAAGAGCCGGCTGCCTAATAAACCAAAACCAATGGGCGAAATTTACGATCCTGAAATTGCAGCACGTGCGATTGTGTATGCATCAAAACATAACCGGCGTGAAATATACGTCGGGGGATCCACAATCCAGGCAATAATCGGAAATAAAATCGCTCCCTGGTATGCAGATTGGATATTGGCGAAAAAAGGCTTTGAGGGCCAGCAGACAAATGAACCGGAAGATCCTGACCGGAAAGATAATCTGTGGGCCCCCATTCCGGGAGATCACGGAGTATATGGTCCTTTTGAGCTTAACTCAAAGAACTTCAGTCCCCAGGTATGGACCACCACACACCCGGCAACAATAACCGCGGCCTCATTTATGTTGGCCGTGACTGTCGGTTTTATTCTCACGAGGATGGGTATTGTCAAAAGATAATTAATTGATTACCAGGATTTGTTATCAATTTACCCAAACAAGAAGTGTATATTATGAAACCTATTGGAAACAATTTATGGGTGATAGCGGAGGGATACATTCCCGGACAAAGCATCAACCAGCAAAAAGAATTCATAAGCCACGAAACCGCCTGTATTCTTAATGCGGGTGAGAAGGAAGCCCATGTGGAAATCACGGTTTATTTCTCCGACAGGGAACCGGTGGGTCCTTATAAGATCACGGTTCCTTCGAAAAGAACAAAACATCTCCGATTTAATGACTTAAACGAGCCGGAGATTATTCCGAGGGACACGGATTATTCAAGTGTTATTTCTTCGGATGTGCCCATTGTGGTGCAGCATACGCGACTGGATTCCAGGCGCCCTGAAATATCACTTTTAAGCTCAATTGCCTATCACAACAATATGTAATCAATTTGAGTATTGAACAGATTTTGACTGAATGAAAGAATTCTTTAAAAAGAACCTACGGTATATTATCGGTGGAATAGTGCTGCTCCTTGGTGCTGTTTTTATGTTTGTGCCGTTTATACCGTTGGGCTATATATTCCTTGCCATTGGCGCTTTTTTGCTGGCACCAGCGATCCCTTTCATGCGAAAACTTGTTAAGTACATAGAAGAAAAAGACAAGAGCAACAGGATAAAGAAAGTAGAAAAAAAAGTAAATTCTTTTTTTAAACGCTGGCAGAAAAAAAAATAACACGCCTTTAACCTTTTTTCCTGTTAATATTCCCCTTGGATGCGGAATATATTTGGGTAAAGGGATAGGCGGTAATTCCATAAATGATAACGGAACAAAACACAGAATAACTTACCACCGGCCACAAAGAAGTAAATTCCGCAGTACGCCCGGAAATAAGGGAAACATAAAATAAAGCGGCAACACCTACCGGTCCAAAGTATCCCATAAACAGGGTGTCCTTTAAGGATAAGTCCTTAAGGAATGGTTTCAGCATCAGCAGCACAGGCAAACGGCGTATGATCAATATTAACGGGATGCACAGGAGCAATCCCCACGAAAGCGCGGACCATTCAGTCCAGGGGTTAATAATTCCCAACAACACAAAGGAGGGAATAAGAAAGAGCCGTTCCATCATATTCTGTACTTTTTCACTGTACATTTCCTCCTTTTTGGAAAAGTACCTGTAGAAGACAATTCCCCCTGCAAAAACGCCAATAATGCCATTCAAATGAATAAGTTCAAAAAAGCTGATTATAAAAAATGCCAGCAGAAGGGTGGATGAAATGAGTGTTTTGGGTTCCATGGCCTGTTTCTTCTCGAAATGGCTATATGACCGGGAAGCCACATAACCCAGTAACCCTCCCAGCAAAATGGCCCCCAGGTTTTCCACCACAACAACCCGCAGAAACCAGTTAAAAAAAAGAGGGTGGTCCGTACCATTGAAAACCAGGGGAAATAGAACAAGGGGATAAGCTAGCCCATCATTGGCCGAGGACTCAGCTGATAACAGATCCCGTACTTTTATGTGAACATGTTTTTGCGCATAGGTGCCGGAAACAATCGTTGTAGCCATCACCGGGTCGGTAGGAGTGAGAACGGCAGCGATTATCATGCTTTCCCAGAATGAAAGTCCCAGGATAAAAAAAGCAATAAAACTGATGAGAGCCATCAGAACCATTCCGCCAAACAATAAAACCAATAATTGTTTGCCCTGCTCCCGGAAGAAACTGGTCCTTATCCGAAGGGCTGAGGCCATAAGTGCCATGGCAAGTGTAAAACGAACAGTCTCATGTAAAACATTCATTTGATCTGTGGGATCGCCCGGTGGAACCAGATTCAGGACTCCCGGGCCGATTATCATACCTAAAATTACAGCTATTATGGGTTCAGATATCCAGGAATGTTCAATCCTTTTTTTGATCAAACCCAAAAGAAAGATTGTAAATGCAATAACAGCAATAAATACATTCAATTCTTTCATATTCTACGATATCAGGAATTAATCATTCCTTTTAAAAATTCTCCAATGAAAACCGACGTTCCTTGTCGGTTTAAATTTTTTCAATTTTCAATTCTGTTGCAGCTTCAAAATATTGAATATCCAACAGGGGCGGGCGGAATGCAGCCCTACCGTCAAAACATTTTGTCAGTTGGCCCGTTCCTTTGTGATATTCCAGTGCATTCTTTTTTGTTTTTCATCCACTTCCGAACCTTTATGATTTGGCAAAAAACATAAGGCAATAATTTTGCCATTTACCTTACTAACAAATAATCATTTCATTGTTTATCGTAATTTTAGAAAGTTTTATTTTCATCGGCAGATTTCATCATTTCATTTAGAATAAACATTTATGACATATTACCTTCCAATTGCCCTTTGTATAATTATAATCATTGCCTATATTTTTGAAATAACGGGGAAATACACAAAGATTCCCGGTGTAATTCTTCTGATCATGACAGGCATTGGTATCAATTATTTCCTGGCCTACCTGGATATTCGCATTCCCGATCTGTCAGGATTATTACCCATGATGGGAACAATCGGCCTCATTTTAATCGTTCTGGAGGGAAGTCTTGATCTGACCTTAAGCGCCGAAAAGAAACGCCTTATTATAAAATCGGTGTCCGCAGCTATCCTGTTATTTGTGTTATTTGTGTTTGTCTTCACCTTTTTTCTGGTGGAGGTGGGGAATTTTCCACTGTTGCCTTCGATAATAAATACGATCCCCCTTGGAGTCATCAGCAGTGCAGTTGCCATTCCTTCTGCATCCCGGCTTCACACGGATGAGAGGGAGTTTGTTACATATGAAAGCTCATTCTCCGATATCGTTGGCATTTTGGCATTTGATTTTATTTTATTCCGGTATACTTTTTTGGGCAAGGATCTGCTCGGATTATTCTTTGACCTGGTATTGACAATTGTAGTTTCGGTAGTATTTAGTACAGGTCTTGCCCTGATTTTGCATAAAATCACCCATCATGTTAAATATGTGATCATTACTACCGTTATTGTACTGGTTTATTCCCTGGCCAAGCTGGTGCATATGCCTTCTTTATTGGTTGTCTTGATATTTGGATTGGTTATGAATAATAACCATCTGTTCAAAAACATATACTCTCAAAAGATCATTGATTTCGACAACTTCAGCCATGAATTGATTTCTTTTAAAAATATTACAAGGGAGTTAACATTTATTATACGCTCCTTCTTTTTCATTATGTTTGGTTATTATACCACTGTGTATGATATACTTGACCCGCATAATCTATTGAGTGCGGTTATCATATCAGCCGCAATTTTCATCATCAGGGCATTATATTTTAAAATAGTGTTGAGAATGCCGTTAAAACCCCTGCTTTTTTTTGCCCCCAGGGGGTTGATCACTATTTTGCTGTTTCTGAGTATCCCGCCGGTGCAAATACTTCCCATTATGAATAAAGGCGTGATTACCCAGGTTATCTTCATTACTATATTGCTCATGTCATTTGGAAATATCATTTTCTCCGGCAAAAGCAAAACCCTGGCTCATTTGCAAGTCGAAAAGCAAAACAAATGATACCCAAATGTCAATAAAATACCGTCAGAAATTTCGCTGCCGAACACTGGGTCAACACAATAAGTATCGCGCCTAATCGGGTTAGCTGTTACAAGCCGTCAACATTTTTTGCAGAAAACGAATTAACAATAACCTGGATGTAATTGTTAAAAATAGCAAGAATTGAGAACCGGAAAAAGTAACTATAATTTTTAATGGAGGAATGAATATGTCTTATGCTGTGGATTTTAAAAATGTATCTGAAATTGGTCTGGAGTCTTCACCTGTTGCAGAAACGCTTGCAGGTTTACGTGCCAATGAAGCCCGTTATTTTATGAACAAATACAACCATGAATTTATTGTAGTTCCTGCCAGCCAAAGCAAGGATATGCTCGTTTATGTGAATCGGATTTTAAAGAATGAACGTGATATTGTGATCGGGGCCAAACCTTTGGAAACCTCGCGCTTTCAGGTGGAAAATATTAACTGGACATATGTCTTTTATGAGGATGGGCTTTCGGTCAACGTGCTGTATACACTTGATAATCCAAAGAAAAGAGCTGTTGGATTTAAACTCTCCGAGGGAATGAAGGTGCCAAAAGAATTGGATGGGAAATTTAAATTTGCCACTCAGAAGTCTAAGCTTGCGGGAACAATCCGGGGTTCGTTTTTTGTAATTAAGGGAGAATATCCACAATAAATTATGCCTTCCGGGCACACCAGATTTCAGCCGGCCGGTGCTATTGAGATTTATCATTGATAACAGTGAACTTTTTATGGACAGCCATGTTAAAAAATCAGCATTAACTGAATAACGTATTCATTATCATTATAATATTCTTTAGGTTAGATACGAAGAATATGCTTGTTGAGAAAATTACTGTATGAAGAAAATTGGTTTTTTATCATTTGGACATTGGTCAAACCGGCAAGGCTATATAACCCGTACGGCAAGTGAAGCATTGCTTCAATCAATTGATCTTGCAGTTGCAGGTGAAGAGATGGGCCTGGATGGTGCGTATTTCAGGGTGCATCATTTTGCGGCCCAGCTGGGATCTCCATTTCCTTTATTGTCTGCTATCGGGGCGAGAACTAATAAAATAGAAATTGGAACAGCTGTGATCGATATGCGTTATGAAAATCCTTTGTACATGGTTGAAGATGCCGGAGCAGCTGATCTGATATCCGGAGGAAGACTACAGTTGGGAATTAGCAGGGGTTCGCCGGAACAGGTAATTGAAGGATGGCGCCATTTTGGTTATGAGCCGGCTGATGGAGAAACTGATGCAGAAATGGCGCGGGACAAAGCCTTGCTATTTCTTGACAAGCTAAAAGGCGTTGGATTTGCACAACCTAATTCGAATCCCATGTTCCCGAATCCGCCGGGCTTATTAAGACTGGAGCCCCACTCATCAGGATTGCGCAACCGTATATGGTGGGGCGCAGCTTCCAATGCAACAGCCATTTGGGCGGCTGAAAAAGGAATGAATCTGCAAAGCTCCACACTGAAATTTGATGAAAGCGGTAAACCGTTCCATATACAACAAGCAGAGCAAATAAGATTATACAAGGAAGCCTGGAAAAAGGCAGGTCATGATCGCGAACCGCGGGTCTCGGTAAGCCGGTCAATTTTTGCACTGGTAAATGATCAGGACAGGTATTACTTTGGACATGAATCTGACCGGTCAGATCAGATCGGTTTTATTGAGCCTGGCAAACAGGCAATTTTCGGCAGAAGCTATGCTGCCGAACCGGATCAGCTTATTAAAGAGTTGGCAGTGGACGAAGCTATAAAGGAAGCAGATACGTTGCTTTTGACGGTACCAAATACATTGGGTGTAGATTATAATGTTCACGTACTTTCTTCTATTTTAAAATACGTGGCACCGGGGCTAGGCTGGCGGTAACAAAGAGGGCAATGACATCACTCGTTTCCCGCGATACAGAAACTTAACAATAATTGCTTATCAATCACGTAGAAAGATTGGGTAATATATAAGCAACAAATTGTTAATCAAGAAGTACAAACAGACAATAAATAGAGGAAAAATGGGGAAGGATGTGGGCCTGCTTTCCGATACAGAAATTAAACAATAATTGCTTATCAGTTACTTACAAAGATTGGGCAACAAATAAGCAACAAATGTTTAAAGAGAATGTGAAAACTGTTGGTAAAGAAATGAAAAAATGTGAGGGAATTTTGAGATGTAAAACCGCCTTCACAAAGAAATCGGATTTTACCAAAAGATTCAATCCTATGTTATGCAACTTCAACACTGCCAATGTAACGACTGTTTGAAACTTCTTTGCCGGCCCCGCTGATGAAAGCAAAAAAAACATGAATGGTATCTTCGGAATACTGATATGAACAGTTAAGTTTTGAGCTCAAGGTAGTCTATGCTGTTTCATTGTAATGAGTAGTTTATTTTGCATTATTTTTATCCCATATAACATTGTATTCATTTCCCAATAGATCCTGGTAAGAGGCACCTATGTAAAACAGATGGGATGAAGCCAAAGGTGTAGTAAGTACAAAATTATACTTATCCATTGCAGATTGATCCTGGCCTGAATAGAGAGTTGCACCAAGATTGATCTGCTGATTATCTGTCGCCAACTGTATCTGTATAAGGTATATGAAATTGTCCGGATTAACTGAGCTTTCATCGAATCTTTTGTAATCAATTGAAACGGAAGTAATATCACCATTGCTATTGGTTTGCAGGGTTGGCGCCGGGAAAATAAGATAAATCTTGGGACAAACAGTGGCGTAGTTTATTGTATATCCGGTACCATTCACTGTCATTGTATATTCACCTTTTCTGAAGGGAGGAGAATCCTGACCTTGAGGACCCCTGTGAAAAAATGCAAGAAACCCCCTCTCCGCAGTATCATATCCCGACATCGAAATATCATTGTATGGATTATCATTTGGCCCCGAAAGTATAGCGGATCCTGCATTGGCAGGAATAAGATTTGAACCGTAGGAAAATCGCATGGAATAACTGATTCTAATAGCCGATGTGTCATAAATTTGTGGTTTCAGATTGTCTATTCCGTATGTACCGGCAATAACCATAAACGATGAACTTACACGCAGATATTTCTTTGACAGGATATCGATTACCCCGTCATTATCAACATCTATATTTTTTGCTAAGGACTCATAATAACCCCCGATCTCTTTGTACCATTCAATTTCTTCCGCATTAAGCCCTATTTCATTACCCAGGGGATTGTTTGCAGGGATTACATTTGTACCTTCCAGTGTTAAATTGCTCAGATCAATAATCGTTTTATCTCCATCTTTAAGACTTACAAGAGGTAAAACATTCAATCCGCCAGCCTGCAGACTTCCGATGAACTGATTATCCGCCGTAAGGAAAGTTAAAGCACAGGCCGTTCCCGCAGCCGCCTGGGCAGAAAAGGAACCATTGACAATATCAAATACGGAATAGCTGTTGCTATTAAAGACAAGAACTTTTCTGGCGTCTGATAACAGGAATGAATTTGTCGTTTTTAATCCGGTGCTTTTCACATTGTCTGTAGATCCGATAGTGCCTTTTATAACAATATTGGCAGCACTTTCTGATTTATTGTCCTTTGAGCAGCCGGCAACCATTATCGTAATGGAAAGTAATAGCAACAGGTTTTTCATATTTTTTGATTATTAATATTTATTCACTCTAACAAGTATTCGGCAAACCATTGCACATTTACCAAATTAATTAACATGCAAGATTTATACGCTAATCATTATAAAAAGTTAAACAATTAATATCTATTAATATTAAAATTATTCTGTCTATCAGAAAATTAGAGCACTTATTAATAAATAGTGTTTAGGGTTTGCTTAGTTCACACAACCAAGAATAATGACAAAAGAGGAATTTATTGAGTTATCTGTCTCAACATCGGGAATTTAATTAAATTAGCGTTAATATAAAGAACATTCATATAACCAGTTCAGAGTATTTTATTGTTACCGGCAAGTTATACTGACGAACAGATTCCAATTCATCCGGTTGACTTGTTAAAAAGATTTACTCTTTATATGGGATTGTATTATTACAATTATAATCAGTTATTTACCGATACAGAAATTCTTAAAAATATTTCCCAATACCTCGTCGTTGGTGATTTCGCCCGTGATTTCGCCAAGGTAGTGCATGGCTTCACGGATATCCTGGGAAAGGAGATCTCCTGTCATGCCTATGGATAGCCCGTTGGTTGCCCTGTGCATGGCGGAAAGAGCTTTGTCGAGCGCTTCGAAATGCCGGAGGTTGGTGATTATCACATCGTTCTCATCAGTGGAAACCGCACCCGATGCATTGATCAGGGCTTGTTCCAGGTGGGAGAGGTGAGTACCCGACCGGGCGGAAAGAGGAACTAGGATCTCCCCTTCACTGAAAATTTTTTCAACTATTACTTTCCTCCAGCTAAGCTCGTCTGCAGTTAAGAGATCGATCTTATTCAGGGCTATTATTTTTCGTTTATCGGCGGTTCCCGGCACAGCCTTCATTTCATTGTGCAATCGTGACATTTCATCCGGATCACTGTTTATGTCCAATACCATAAGGATAACGGATGCCTGGTCGATCTTTTGCCATGTTCTTTCAATACCAAGCTTTTCTATTTCATCTGTCGTGTGCCTAAGTCCCGCAGTATCAATCAGCCTGAAATGAATGCCCCGGATGCTGATGACATCTTCAATGGAATCCCGTGTAGTTCCCTCAATCTCTGACACAATGGCCCTGTCTTCACTTAGCAGGAGATTCAGCAAAGTGGACTTTCCGGCATTTGTTTTACCAACTATGGCGACGGGAATTCCATTCTTGATCACATTTCCGAGTGTAAAAGAATTTTTAAGGTGTTCGAGGACGCCTGTTATTTCGTTCAGCAATTGCTTTAACTGTGGCCGGTCGGCAAATTCCACATCTTCTTCACCAAAATCAAGTTCGAGCTCAACCAGGGATGTGAAATGAAGCAACCTGTCCCGCAGCTTTTTTATTTCTTTTGTAAATCCGCCCCGCATCTGGCTCATCGCTACACGGTGCGCTGCGGTGGAACCGGAAGCGATCAGGTCCGCTACGGCTTCCACTTGTGTCAGGTCAAGTTTGCCGTTCAGAAAGGCTCTCATGGTAAATTCACCTGCTGTGGCCATTCGGGCGCCGGACTGTACAAGCAATTCAAGAATGCGCTTCTGGATATAAGGAGACCCATGGCAGCTTATCTCAACAGTATCCTCGCCTGAATAGGAGTTGGGTGCGCGGAACAGACTCAGTACTACCTGGTCGAGAAGCTGGTCGCCGTCGGCCACATTGCAGAAATGCAGGGTGTTGCCGGCCTGGTTGGTTAAATCTCCCTTTTCAGCAGGAAGCCGGATGATCTTATTGCAAATGACAATTGCTTCCCGACCACTGCAACGGATCACGGCAATAGCGCCGCGGCCGGGCGGGGTAGAGATGGCGCATATTGTGTCGTCTTTGGAATACATTTTCTGTTATCAATTGAGGGCGTAAAGGTATTTATTTTCAGCGAGGGAAACTTTGGGGAAACGCCTTGCGGCTTATTTAGGTTATAAATGAAGAGATTATGCTAAAGAAATCAGGCGAAGCCTGGTACCCTATTTTCGGCCAAGGCGGAGCCTTGTCCTAACACCTCAGCAAAATCCTCATACCATAAACGAGGTAGGCAAAAATACCGCAAAGAGGGCATTTCATACGGTTAATAAACGCATCAATTGTGAAGTCGTGAAAAGCATCACCAAATATGATCAGAACGTTTATAAATAAGGATTTCATGCCCATCCAATGAACAATGAACAATGAATAATTGCGCGAGAAATGACAATAACATTTTATTATGGATAACAAAAATTCTGAACCCATCCCGCTCACTGAAGTTGAGCATGTTAAAGAGAAAAGCCGGCTGCCGCATTTTTGAACTGGCTCACCAATATGCCAACGGAACGATCAAACTAACGACCCGACAAGCCTTTCAGCTGCAGGGTGTGTTTATGAAAAATCTTAAGAAAACAATCCGCGAAATAAACGATACGCTGCTGGATACAATTGCTGCCTGCGGGGATGTTAACCGGAATGTCATGTGCAATCCGCTTTCAAATGTTTCGGCTGTCCATGAACAGGTATATGCAGATACCCTGAGGGTTAGCAAACACCTGACTCCTCATACCCGTGCTTATCATGAAATATGGCTGGATGAAAAGCTGGTTTCAGAGCCCGGGGAAGAAAAAGAACCTGTTTATGGCAGGACTTATTTGCCCCGGAAATTTAAGATCGCTTTTGCCATACCTCCGGATAACGATACGGATATTTATGCCAATGACCTCGCATTCATTGCCATTGTAAAAGAAAAACAACTCAGGTGGGAAAATCAATCGGGCATTACAATCTATATCTTGGCGGAAATGCGGAAGGAAGCCGGATCAATTTCCTGTATAAAGAAACGCTTGATGAAGATCAGATAATTTCCATCCTGGATCCTTTGCTGGAAGCTTACTCCAAAGAAAGAAACAGCGACGAGCGTTTTGGAGATTTTATCTTCCGGAAAGGGATTGTAACCTGACGTCGTCAAATGCGGGAATAATTTTGCTGATTATTTTATTCCCTGTACCATAATTCATCCTTTTATTCTATTTTTATCCTGTATTGAAAAAAGGATATTTATGAGTATTCTGGTTAGCAAGAATTCGCGTGTCATTGTACAGGGTTTTACTGGAGGAGAAGGTACCTTTCACGCAGGGCAGATGATTGAGTATGGAACCAATGTTGTGGGTGGCATCACTCCAGGCAAAGGAGGGCAGCTTCATCTCGACAGGCCTGTATTTAATACAGTTGCCGATGCGGTAAAGCAAACCGGTGCTGATACTACCGTGATATTCGTTCCCGCTGCCTTTGCAGCAGATGCCATCATGGAAGCAGGCGGAGCGGGGATCGGCGTTATCGTTTGCATAACGGAAGGTATTCCCACCCAGGATATGGTAAAAGTGAAAGAATACCTAAAAAGCAGAAACGCAAGGCTGATCGGACCGAATTGTCCGGGAATCATTACCCCGGGTGAATGCAAGGTGGGTATTATGCCGGGATTTATTCATAAAAAGGGAGGCATTGGTATTGTTTCGCGCAGCGGGACGCTCACGTATGAGGCCGTTGACCAGGTAACAAAGGAAGGGATGGGCCAGTCGACCTGTATTGGCATCGGCGGCGACCCGATCATTGGTACATCCACGCTGGATGCGATCAAGCTATTCATGAATGATGCCCAAACCGAAGGGATCATTATGATCGGCGAGATCGGTGGCAGCATGGAACCCGATGCAGCCCGCTGGATTAAAGATCACGGCACAAAACCGGTGGTAGGATTTATAGCAGGTCAGACGGCACCAAAAGGCAGAAGGATGGGGCATGCCGGCGCCATCATTGGCGGAGCAGAAGATACCGCTGCAGCAAAAATGATGATCATGCGGGAATGCGGCATCCATGTAGTAGAATCACCCGCTGACATTGCCAAAACAATGGTTCAGGCTCTCAAATAACATTTTATATGGAAGTTAAAGGTACAGCCCTTAAAACAACGCGTGATTTTATAAAAACCCGGTTTCCGGATCATTATGACCTGTGGCTCAATTCATTAACTGCTGATTCAAGAAAATTATTTACGGCAACCCTGGATGCAACTGCCTGGTATCCATTTAAAGAAGGATATTCAATCCCTGTAAATAAAATTATGGACCTATGCTACCAAGCGGATGTAAAAGCCGGCGGAGATCAGTTAGGGAGCTATAGCGCCGAAACTGCGCTTAAGGGCTTTTACAAAGTGTTTCTTTTAATTGCTTCACCCCAGTTTCTGATGCAAAGGGCTTCCAAGATATTTACCACCTTTTATAAGCCCAGCCAGGTAGAAGCGGAAATCACCGGACCTTATAGCGCCGTCTTAAGGGTTATTCAATTTGAAGAAATTGATGAGGCGGTGGAATACCGCATAGCGGGATGGATCAAAAAAGCCCTGGAACTGGCCAACTGCCGGGAAGCCGGGTACGAAATAAAGAAGTCGATGGCAAGGGGGGATGCGGTAACGGAAATCCATTTTCATTGGTTGTAGGCTGATCGGTCCTCGCTAGCCGTGGGTTGCACCCAAGGTTATTGAGATTGGGCCACTTCGTGGCCCTGGTATACGCATATGGAAAAATTGGGCCGTTAAGCTCTGCGTTAAAACCTAAAACGCCGCAAGGCGTTTTCAAGTTTGTCACTGCTCCAGCACCTTGAAATTCCATTTTGAAAAATCATTGCTTTTTTCAACCTCATTTTCAAGATCATCCGGAAGAGAAGGAAATAAATCGATTCCAATCGCTTTTTCAACATCATCCACGGATACAGCAAAGGATTTAGCAGCTCCGTTTGCCGTATTGCTCCGGAACAGGAATCCAATAGCCCGTTTTCCATTCACATCCAGCACGGCTTTATAATACCGGGTAGGAATACTAACCTTGTTGGCGCCAAAAGTAAAGAACGGCACATCGGTAAGTACTGGACCTGTCACAATATAAAGTGTGTTGCCTTCCTTTGCCCATTCCCGGATCAGCTTTTCGTTTGCCTTCCATATGAAATGGTTGAAAGCGGGTTTCTGGGGTACTATGTTTGTCATCATAAAACTTTCTTCCACAGCTTCCGCGGAAGTGAACATATCTTCAACCGGGACAAGCTGTCCCATAATAAATGGCGCATCCTTATAATCCTTTGGAACCGCAGATCCGGTGGAAACAAGCGGGTCAGCCGTATACTTATCCTTGAATGTACCGGTAGCCTTTGCCTGTTCAGGGGTAAGCTTGTAGGCTATCCATGATGGCAGTTCATAGGGTTCGCTGTATGAAAGGGTAAACAGGGTATGAACTATTTGCTGTTCCCTGGAGGCCGATGCAGGCAATTCATAATTCTGGGCTATAGAGGAAAGGCTGACAAGGCATGCCGATACGAATAGGATTGGTTTCATTTTCGATTTTTATTTTTAATACGTAAAAAACCTGTTTTGGTTTTATTGACGGTTGTTGTAGAGACAAGGCATTGCCTTGTCTCTACGAATCCTTTTTGGGTATCAGTATCGTGGATCCTTCTGAAACGGCAATTTCGCCATTTTTTCAACCGTGATGCTGGGAAATCCAAATTCCTGGGTGACGATGCCGAGAATAAGGTAAACGCCATAGCCCCTGAAAGGATAGTTTTTTAAAGAATTCGGGAAATTCACGGTATCGAAAAATTCGCCACGCGCATCCAGGAAACAGCCAAAATGCATCCATTCGCCTTTTACCGTATGAACATATTTGATTGTAACGAGATTTCCGAGCATCTTCACCTTTTGCCCCACATACCGGCTGAGATCGCCGGCGGCAATCTGCCCGCGGAATGGGGTAATAAGCAGGTCAAACGGGGTGAGGGTGACCGGAAATCCGAGTAGTTCAATTTCATCGTAGGCATCTTCAATACGGGTTTGCTCCAATTCGGGAAGAACGAATTCCCGTTGTTTTTCATGGAAAAGTTTTGGTGTATCCTCTGACTGCATATTCTTGCCCAGCATCAGATGGGCATCCCAGAGCAGCTGTTTCTTTGTTTTTCCGGTGAAGCGGAAGGCATCGAGCCGGATAAGCGTGATAAGTTGTTCGATGCCCGCAGGAACGCGGCTGATAAAGTCCTCCAGGCTTTTGTATTCCCCGTCGGCATTGCGCCGGAGGATAATCTGTTCGGCTACCTTTGATTCCAGGTTGGCTATATGAATAAAGCCGACAAATACCTCACTGCCGTAAATACAGGTCTTGTACCGGCTTTTGTTCACGCAGGGGAGGGAAATGGCCGCTCCGCAACGCCGGGCTTCGTTAAAGTAAACCCAGGTATGGTAGAAGCCGCCGAAATTATTGATTACGGCTACCATAAATTCCTTCGGATAATATGTTTTCAAGTAGAGGCTCTGGTAGCTTTCCACGGCATACGAGGCTGAGTGCGCCTTTGAAAAAGCATATCCGGCAAAAGAAGCCACCTGTCGCCATACTTCAGCCGACAAAGCATCAGAATAACCGCGTTCCCTGCAATTTTCGAAGAATTTCCCCTGGATGCGTTCAAATTCCTTTTTCGATCGGAATTTGCCGGCCATGGCCCTGCGCAGAATATCGGCATCGGCCAGGTCGAGTCCCGCAAAATGATGGCATACCTTGATCACATCCTCCTGGTAAACCATCACCCCGAAAGTCTCCTTCAGCTGTTCTTCCATTACCGGGTGCAGGTATTTGAATCCCCCGGGATTATGGAACCGGTTGATGTATTCCTTCATCATTCCCGATTTGGCAACCCCCGGGCGGATTATAGAGCTGGCAGCCACGAGGGTGAGGTAGTTGTTGCAATGAAGTTTTTTAAGAAGGCCGCGCATGGCGGGACTTTCGATATAAAAGCAGCCGATTGCCTCGCCGTTGTACAGCCGGTCGTTTACTTTCTCGTCCTGCTTGAAATCGGAAATCCGGTGAACATCCACCTTTATTCCCCTGTTCCCGGCAATGATCTCCACACTTTCATTGATGTGTCCGATGCCGCGCTGGCTGAGAATGTCCAGTTTTTCAAAACCGATCGCCTCGGAAACATACATGTCGAACTGGGTTGTCGGGAACCCTTTAGGGGGCATGTCGAGCGCCGTGTAGCAGGTAATGGGTTCTTCGGATATCAGGATGCCGCCGGCATGAATGCTTCTGAGGTTGGGAAAATCGAGCAGTTGATTTCCGATGTTGAAAAGTTGTTCCGTAATATCGTCACGGGTGACGGTACCCGGGTTATCCACCAGCCGGTCTATTTCTTCTTTAGGAAGGCCGTATGTCTTTCCAAGTTCGCGGAAGATGGAACGGTCCCTGAAGGTGCTCATCGTCCCCAGGAGGGCCGTATGCTTGCGTCCGTAGCGCTTGAAAATATAGTCCTGCACCTCATCCCTGTCTTTCCAGGAATAATCGATATCGAAATCAGGAGGGGAGGTGCGCTTCGGATTGATGAACCGTTCAAAATAAAGGTTCAGTTCAATAGGGTCAACATCGGTGATTTTAAGACAATAGGCCACAATGCTGTTGGCGCCGCTGCCGCGACCCACATGGTAAAAGCTGCGGCTCATGGAATACCGGATAATATCCCATGTGATGAGGAAATAGGCTGAAAAGCCCAGCTTATCAATTACTTCAAGTTCATGTTTCACGCGGCGAATGGCCTCTGCATTGGTATTGCCATAGCGGTAATGCATCCCGTCGATGGCCAGTTTTTCAAGCAACTGCCTGTCATCGTACCGGCTGCCGGTGAACGTACGCTTGTTCTTAATTGTGCTGAAGTCCATTTCCACGCAACATTCATCGAGGATCTGTTCCGTATTCTGTACAATCTGCGGGTAATCGGAATAGAGGATCCGGGTGAAATCCGGGGAAAGAAATATCTCTTTGGCGGAGGCCAGGTCATCCGGTGTAAGTTTGCTGAGCAAGGTATTTTTGCCGATGGCGCGAAGATGGCGATGCAATACAAATTCATCGGCCATGTCAAAGGTTACCGGCAACAGGGCCAGCAGTTTCTGTTCGTGATAGCGGTACCGGGAAGACACCAGGCGGTTGATATCCCCGGGCCGGATGCCGATGAATTCATTTTCCAGCGGCTTAACAGGAGCGGTGCCGGTTAGCGGATAAATTGCATAGGCATTGTTGAAAGCCGGGGCCCGGACAGGCAGGGGGAGCTTTTCGAGATTATGCTTTGTGAGGAATTCATTTATCTCGCGAAAGCCCTCGTTGTTGCGGGCAACCACCACGTACAACAGCCTGTTGTCCTCATCACGGAACTCCATCCCGGCAATTGGTTTGATTCCATTCAAGCGGCATTCGCTGATGAAATCCATCATACCCGTGCTGTTGTTGATATCCGTGAGGGCCAGGGCCTTCACGTTGTTCCTGCGTGCCGCAGCCACCAGTTTTTCGATGGACAGGGTGCCGTAGCGGAGACTGTAATATGAATGAGAGTTTAAATACATTCCAGGTAATTTCTTTAGAGACGGAAATCTTCGAAATTCATCATTCGCGGTGTTCCTTGTTCGATGTTTTTTGAAATAATATCGAACAAGGAACACCGATTACCGGTTACCGGTTACTGATTACCGATTACCGAATACTGATTACCGGTTACCGATTACCCATTACCGAACACTGATTACTGATTACTGAATACCGCTTACCGAATACCGGCTCCGGATTTTCCGTGATCAGGTAATTCCGGTAGCCATGCTTATCCATCATGGCATAGGCCCATTGGAATAATTCCTCATTTGATGAATTCAGGAGTTTCGCCGTGATATCCACTTCAAACCATCCATCCTGTTTCAAAAAAAACAACCGCTTGTCCATCGATAAGAAATGATTAAAATATAATCAATAAATGCGATTATAATATAATCATTTAATTTTACGGGAGTTCAACTTTTAACATTTTTATACTAAGGGTTTTTGAAATAAGGCCGTGAGATAGGGACTAGCACATTAGCACATTAGCACATTTCACTTTTATCTTTTCACTTTTCACTGCCGTCCCAGTCCCTTGTCACTGCTCGTCACTTTCCCTAGTCACTTGTCTGCTTGTCCCTAGTCACTGCTCTCCCTTTCGTCACTGCTCGTCACTTGTCCCTAGTCACTTGTCACTTGTCCCTAGTCACTGCTCGTCACTTGTCACTTCTCATTCCCACAGCCCTTTCCACCGCCCGTTTTCCATAACGCTGACGCATTTTGTCCATGGCCTGGTAAAGCCGTACCATTTCAGGTGTATCTTCAAACAGATTCAGCTGGGGTGTGCCCTGTACCAGGTGACTGAATTTTACGCCGATGAGACGGATGAGCATGCGCCGCTGGTAAAGGCGGGTGAAAAGCGACTTGGCCAGTTCGATCAGCTTATGATCGAAAGAAGTATAGGGAATCCGCTGTTGCAGTGTATGGGTATCGAAATTTGAATACCTTATTTTTACAGTGATACATGAGGTGAGTTTTTGGTCTTTCCGCAACTCCCATGCGATTTTCTCCACCATGCCGACAAGCGTGTTGTTCAGCAGTGCCAGGTCGGTGGTATCCACATCAAATGTGCGTTCCGAACTGATCGATTTCTGTTCCCAATAGGGTATGACAGGCGTGTAGTCAATGCCATTGGCCTTTTTCCATATATCGATGCCATTCTTTCCCAGCACCTTTTCCATCATCTCAAGGGGTATCTGGCTCAGGGTGCCAATGGTGGCCACGCCCATGGAGCGGAGCAGGTGAAAGGTCTTTTCCCCCACCATGGGAATCTTGCTGATGGATAAGGGATTGAGAAAGGGTTTGATAAGGGAGTCCGGGACTTCCTTCTCTCCATTTGGCTTGGCCTCACCGGTGGCGATTTTTGAAACGGTTTTATTTACCGATAATCCGGAAGAAATGGGCAATCCGGTTTCTTTAATGATCTCCCGCCGCAGATCATGCGCCCATTTCAGGCATCCAAAAAATCGGTCCATCCCCGTAAGGTCAATATAATGCTCGTCGATGGAAGCCTTTTCATATACCGGCGCTCGCTCTGCAATGATGGAAGTTACCACATTCGAGTATTTGCTGTACAGGTCCATATCCCCCCGCACAACAATGGCATCCGTACATAACTGCCTCACCATTTTCATGGGCATGGCCGAATGCACACCGTATTTCCGTGCTTCATAACTGCAACTGGATACAACGCCCCGGCCCGATATACCCCCTATTACCACCGGCTTTCCGATAAGTTTTTTGTTAATCAGACGCTCCACTGACACGAAAAAGCTGTCGAGGTCCATGTGGATGATGCTGCGCCGGTTCATATTTTCCAATGGTTCCAAAAACATTTTCATAATGATTATAAAATAATCAAAAATTGTGATGATAATTTAATCATTTTGATTTATCTTTACAAGAAGAATCTTAAAAAAATAAATCATTAGAGGTAAATGGAACATGAATTCTGAAAATAACACCGAACATGCCCGAATGATGAATAATGAAGATTAACACTGAACATCGAACACCGAATGATGAATAATGAAGAGATTATTCCAATTAATTAAATATACACAACATGTACTTCTCCACAAACATCCGCCTCCTCCGCAAGCGAAGGGGCCGCACACAGGATGATGTCGCTTTTGCACTCAACATGAAGCGATCTACCCTCAGCGGGTACGAAAATGAAGTAAGTCAACCTACAATTCCGGCACTGGTTGCCTTTTCCAAGTATTATGGCGTGGCCATCGATACCCTGGTTAAGGTGGATCTGCGCACACTGGCCGAAAGCCAGCTGTCGCAGCTCGAAAGGGGCGGGGATGTATACCTGCGGGGCAGCAACCTCCGGGTATTGGCCACTACGGTGAACAGCCGGAATGAGGATAATATCGAGCTGGTTTCTGAAAAGGCCAAAGCGGGTTATGCGACGGGATTTGCCGATCCTGAATTTATTCGTGATCTGCCCGTGTTTCAGCTGCCTTTCCTGTCGAAACAAAAAAAATACCGCACTTTCCAGCTTAACGGGGATTCCATGCTGCCGATTCCCGACGGCTCATTTGTGACCGGGGAATTTGTCCAGGACTGGAATACGCTTATCAGCGGCCACGGTTATATTGTACTTACTCTTGATGAAGGGATTGTTTTCAAAATCGTTGAAAACCTGCTCGAATCGGATCACAGGCTGCGGCTTTATTCCCTGAATCCTATATATGAACCTTTTGAAGTGGGTGTTACCGAAATCCGCGAAATCTGGAAATTTGTAAATTTCATAAGTTCCGAAATCCCTGATCCGATGATCACGCCCGATGAGCTCGTCAAAACGGTAGCGGGGCTTAAAAAGGATTTTAATATCCTGAAAAGCAGAATGGAAAGAGATAAAAAATAGTTTTTTTAACCCTGTAAAAACCTGCTTTGCTCAAATCCGGATAACCTCATGGCACATTAGCCGTATATGGTATTGAATCAACTTTTTACCGTGTCCGGATTTCATAAATATATTGCTCTTTTTGTGATGGCAACCCTGGCTTCATCGTCTGTCATTTCAGCACAGACAAACCGGCTGGAAAGAGGTTCGTTTGCTTTTTTCGACAGCATTGATAACCGGATCAGCGACTTGCAGAAGCAAATTCCCCGGTTGAAACAGAAGCGGGATGTGGGCTATTATAACATGCAGCGTGAGCTTGAACTGACACTCTTTGCAAGAAATGTGGAGGAATATATCCATGAGGAGGACCTCGACAATGCTAAAAATCTGGTAAATGCCCGGTTGGAAAAAGCGGAGTTCAGAAGGGAACAATATTCAATTGCTTTTTGCCGGAAATATAAAGAAGATGTGAACAAACTGATCAAACAGCAACGAATGCACTACCAGGCGTTATTTGCAAAGGAAAAAAACTTCAGGAAGGAATTTGACAGGCTGGCGGAGTCGGGGAGCGGTGATAATTACCAGAAAACGCTGCACATGGTGAACCTGTCTCTTAAATATGCCAAAGAAAACAATCTTACTGAGACGGTCAAATACCTTGATAACTATAAATCCTACACCGAGGCCCTCATTTTTGACGCAGGTTCCGAATATGACCTGGCGGCTCTTACCGGAAGCATTAAGGAATTTGAAAAGGTCTTTGTTCCCCTGGTAGAAAGTGATACAATTGAAAATATCCGTAAAGCAGGATCCCTCATTTCCTACTGCAAGAATTATTCCCTCCTGACCGGTTCACGGCTTGACCCTTCCTTTTTCGCCAGGCAGGGACTTGTTGTTAATTCCTCATTGTCTGACCTTCTGGAAAGCAAGGGCAGGGAAAAAGAGCTGGAAAGGTATACCGACCAGGCTGTAAAAGCCAGGATCGACTCCTTAAATCCGTGCGGTGTATTTAAATGGCATAACCAGATAGTCGTAATCGATGAATTCAAACCGACTTCAACCATGGAGGCTGTTAAAAAAGGCGAAGCCATTATCCATGCCGATAAAATGGTCGCGGCTTATCTGAAAAAGAATAAATTGTGTACATCCGAAAAGGATCTTACCTTCGGCTATGCCTTTGTAATTCCATATCATACCGACACCAAAAATTCTGCGTTTTATTTTAATTCCATATCCCAGAAATGGCAGTATATCACCTGTTATACATCCATTATTGATGAAGGATATACTCAGCACATCAGCAAATACATGCCTCCTCTTCTTTTCAGGGATGAAAAGGATCTGGCCAGCAATTAAACCATCGGCCCCTCCGTCTGTTAGTATAAAAAAATGCCGGAAATGAACAAAATTGACGGAATATCACTTATATTTATGGGGATGATAATGTTTGCATCATGCACACATGCAAACCCGGTTCAATCAAATGTGAAAACTGCAATGACAGATCAGAATTTCGATACAGCTACTTTCGGTACAGGATGTTTCTGGTGTACGGAAGCTTTGTTTGAACAGCTTAAAGGTGTTGCTTCAGTGGAATCCGGTTTTTCGGGCGGCCACGTAAAAAATCCGTCTTACAAGGAAGTTTGCACAGGAAGCACAGGGCATGCAGAGGTTTGCCAGATAATATATGATCCTTCGGTTATACCCTATGTAAGTCTCCTTGAGGTATTCTGGAAAACGCACGATCCGACAACCCTGAATCGACAGGGCGCCGATGTGGGCACTCAATACAGGTCGGTCATCTTTTATCATAACGAGGAACAAAAAACACTGGCGGAAGAAATGAAGGCCAAACTGGATAAGGCCGACATCTGGAAAGACCCAATTGTTACGGAAATTGTTCCGTACAAGGTGTTTTATAAGGCTGAGGATTATCACCAGGGGTATTATGATCAGAATAGTTCCCAGCCTTATTGCAGGGCGGTCATAACGCCCAAGATCGAAAAATTCAGGAAGGTATTTGCCGACAAGCTGAAGAAGTGAATAACCGTACCGGATATTTTTCACTAATTTTCTTTTTATTTTGCACCTGGATTTTATCATTTTTAATCCCCTGATTCCTAATGAAAAAAATTGGAGATTACCTCTTTTCAAGTTACCTGATGGCAACAGTCCTGGCCCTTTTTGCTATATCAATCGGCACAGCCACGTTTATTGAAAATGATTTTGGCAGTGCCTCTGCAAAAGCCCTGGTTTATCATGCCCCCTGGTTCCAGTTCCTGCTTTTAATCGGTGTGATCAACCTCACCGGTAATATTATTCGTAAAAGAATGTATACCAAGGAGAAACTGACAATGTTTGTTTTTCACATGTCTTTTATTTTAATACTTGCCGGTGCTGCTATCACCCATTATACCGGATTTGAGGGAACGCTGACCCTGAGCGAGGGGGAAACTTCCAGTCATGTGCTTACCAACAATGCATTCATTCAGATCAAAACCGGTGACCAGGTGTATAATTTCCCGGCCCGGTTCAGCGCCGTTGGAAAAAACAAATTCAGTAAAAATTTCAGGTATAAGGACAGGGATTATGTGCTGACATGTTCCTCTTTTACCCCAAATGCTATTCCCGACCTTATGCCGGATCCGGCAGGAAAGCCAATGGCTGACCTGGTGTATACCGATTCTACCGGCAGAAACAGCCTGGTTATTTCTGAAGGAGAAACAAGAAAAGCAGGACCGGTGATTTTTTCCTTCAATCGTGCAGATTCGGATCCACACGCTGTTAAAATTTACCTGCAGGGTGATTCCCTGGTATGTGAATCTCCTTTTCCTGTCATACGCACAGGCATGAGTGACCAGGTGCAGACCCTGCTTCCGCAGGGAATACCTTTCCGGTTTCTGCCTTTGCAGTTATATACATTTGGAAATACAATGGTTGTAATTCGCAAGTTCTTCGACAAGGCAAAGATTGAGGCCCGGCCAGTGGCTAAAACAGAGGGAGGAGAGAATTTCGATGCACTTTCCATGCAGCTTTCATCGGGTGGTAAATCCAGTGACTTTACCCTTTGGGGCAAAGCAGGAAATATCGGCAATCCACAGGAGATTAACTTTCAAAACAACCGGTTTCCTGTCAGTTATGGTTCTGTGTATCAGAGCCTGCCCTTCACTTTGAAACTTAATGACTTTATTGTTGAACGTTATCCTGGCTCCAATAGTCCTTCCTGGTTTGAAAGCCGCGTTGAACTTAAGGACGACAGCCGTCATGTACTTGAGAACAGAAGGATTTTCATGAATAATATCCTTAATTACAGGGGATATCGCTTCTACCAGTCATCGTATACTTCCGATGAAAAAGGTACGGTCCTTTCAGTCAACCGCGATTGGGCAGGTACCTGGGTGACGTATTCCGGTTACCTGCTGATGGCCCTTGGAATGGCACTTAGCCTAATTAACCGGAACAGCCGCTTCAGGGCACTTTCAGTCGATAATTCGTTATTGAAACAGGCAAAAAAAGGACTGGCACTCCTTGTTTTTCTTTTTGCAATACAGGGAATTTCGGCACAGGACAGCCTTCAGCATATGCCTTCACGGACGGTATCCCCGGAACATGCCAAACGATTCGGAAGGTTATTAATCCAGGATAACGGCGGAAGAATTGAGCCCGTAAGTACCCTTAGTTCGGATGTATTAAGGAAATTATACCGAAAAGATAAGTATAACGGACTGTCTGCAGAACAGGTTTTCATTGGCATGATGGCAGATCCCGACTACTGGCAGCACGAACCCATAATAAGGGCTACACATCCCAGGATACAGGAAATCATGGGTAACAAAGGCAAGTATTTTTCCTTTGCATCCTTTTTTCAGGATAATAATTACATCCTCCACAGCTATGTTGAAAATGCTTTCAAAAAGAAACCGGCAGAACGGGATAAATTCGATAACGAGATTATCCGGCTCGATGAGCGGATCAATATCTGTTACCTGATGTTTACAGGAGATCTGTTGCGGGTTCTGCCCGTTCCGGGCGACAGCAGCCATACATGGTACAGCTACAGGAACATTGCCGGAAAAGTCAATTCTCCTGATTCCGTCTTTTTGAATAATATCATTCCCTTATATGTTCAGGACGTCAATGAGAGCATGCAATCCGGTAACTGGAAAGCACCCGATGACATTGTAAAAGCCATTACGAATTACCAGGCCAGGTATTCTGCAGGATTTATTCCACCGGCCCGCAAGGTATCCACTGAGATCTTCCTCAATGAATCCAATATTTTTCCCCGTATATCGTATGTCTATGGTATCGTTGGATTCGTTTTACTTATCCTTCAGTTTATCGGGCTTTTTTATACAAAACTTAAATTAAAGATTCCGGTAACTACTGCTACTATTTTAATTATCATTGCTTTTATCTTTCATGCAATTGGATTAGGAATGCGCTGGTACGTATCGGGTCATGCCCCCTGGAGCAATGGTTATGAAGCGCTGACTTATATTGCATGGGCAACGGTACTGGCGGGACTGATTTTTTCATCCCGGTCACCGATTGCCCTCAGTGCAGGTTCAATCATGGCTTTCCTTTTATTGGGAACTGCCCATCTGAGCTGGATGGATCCCCAGATCACAAACCTCGTTCCTGTCCTTAAATCCTATTGGCTTGTGATCCATGTGGCAACGATTACAGCAAGCTATGCGTTCCTTGGGCTTGGAGCATTGCTGGCGGCATTTAACCTTGTATTGATGATCATGGTAAACCGGAAGACTTTTCAGTTTATCGATCTTACAATCAGGGAAATATCCAATGTTATTGAGATGACACTGATTGTTGGATTATATATGCTCACCATTGGCACTTTCCTGGGTGGAGTATGGGCGAATGAATCATGGGGAAGATACTGGGGATGGGATCCGAAAGAAACCTGGGCACTGGTAACAGTGCTCGTTTATGCTTTCATTGCACATATGCGTATGGTTCCCGGACTTCGCGGGCTCTTTGCCTTTAACCTGGCATCCCTTCTCGGTTTCAGTTCAGTGATCATGACCTATTTTGGCGTCAACTTCTATTTGTCCGGACTTCATTCCTATGCCAAAGGAGATCCGCTTCCCATTCCCCCGTTTGTTTATTATACCGTGGTATTGGTCTTTGTAACGGCGCTTATCGCTTTTATCAATTACAGGAAATTGCAAAAGGAAACGGATATCGTTGCTTAGGCGGATCGATCCCTTATTTTCCCAGTTCTATATCCAGTGCTTTCATAGATAGCCGGATATCGAAAAAGAAAAGCAGGATGGATATTACAAGAGTGGTAATTCCAATAAAAAGCAAACCGGTTTTCAAATAATCGAAATTTACTTTTGTCATGAGCTGGATAACGGAAAGGAGGATTATCACACCGCTGCAGGCTACGCTTAAAACCAGGAAACCAATGCTTCTCTTCAATATGGAGCAGCGACGGTACATTTGTGATACCTGCTTTTGCCTGCTTATATAAAGCTCGGCATTTTCAGTGGATGTATTATGCAATTGCCGTGTTCGGTCAATAGCGTGGCTATAGCGGTTGACGAGACTCAATAAAATAAGTCCGACTCCCGAAATCAAGACGAGGGGAGTAACTGCTGTAGAAAGCACCTGTTCAAAGGGGAGAATTTGTACCATTGATAATAACTGTATTTAGTAAATTATTCTAAGATCCGGATTCATTCTGTCTGCTGACTTTCAATCCCTAAAGGAATTCCCCCCTTGTCACTTGTCACTTGTCACTTGTCACTTCTTCTCATCCTCCCCAAATACAATCGCCTCGTAAGTATACAACTCTGCTGTTTTCCATCCGTCCCAGCCCATGCCGGCTTTATCACGTGAACAATGCCCAAGGAACTCTTCCCTGGTCCATCCGGTACTTGTCGCAACCTGGGGAAGAAATGTTCCGGAATTGTATCCTTTCTTCATATAAATGCCGTGTTTACCAAGGATGATCTCATCGGGCGAGGTGATTTTTTTTAAGGGGGTTAAAACGGAAATTTCAATTTTAACAGCGCCCATTTCATCCGGTTCAACGGGATTAAACCGGCTATCCCGGGTTGACGATGCCACGGCCATTTCCTGAACCACTTTGTATAATGGCAGGTCAGGATCAAATCTTCCGACACAACCCCGTAACTCCTTGCTTTTATACAAGGACACGAAAGCACCTGCAGGGGATTTCAATACAGGCGATAATCCGGCGGCATTGATTTCCGGAATTTTACCCGATGACACATAACTGCTTATTGTTTCACGGGCCAACTTCAGCAAAACTTTGCGGTCCTCCTCCGGTATCCGGTATGAATTTTCGCCGGTCCGGGTCAAACTGTTTTCAGGTGGATATACACCAATGGCACAGTAACCAACAACCCTTGATTTGTCACCTGCAGAAGCATCACCCGAGTTTTTATAGTCAATTAATTTGTAAGTAATTCCAGGCATATCCCGGGTTATATATAGAAGGGTCATTACAGAGGTCCAGCCGCATAAGCTTGTTGCCAATCCGTCGATATCTGATTTTTCATTCACTTGAATTGCTTTCACCAACTGATCTGGCTTATTTGACAGTATTGCCTCAGCTGTATTATGATCAGCAATTTGTGCATCAGAATAAGCAGGGTAATGCGAAAAGTCGGTACTGATGACGAACAGGTTGGATTGATTGAAATAGGGACCAAGTGCTTTTGCGATTTTCTGACAGGTACCCGTATTTTGAGTACCCAGTACAATTGGAATTATCCGGAAGGGTTTGTGCAACCAATATTGAAGGAATGGCAGCTGAACTTCCAGGCAATGCTCGTTCATCTGAGCATCCTCCCGGGTTGTAAAAACAGCATTTGTACGGCATAATTCCAGGGCAAGATCGATGTTAACCGGAATCTCGCCCAAGGGAGTTTTAAAATTGCCCCGTGTATAAATGCTTGCTCCGTCAAATGCCAGACGGTGACTTGATCCGATCAGGAATATATTATCGAATTGCCTGTCACGGCCGATTTGTTTAAAGCTTTCAGCAGCTACCGGACCTGAAAATACATAGCCGGCATGGGGCGCTATAACAGCCAGCACATTTTGGTCCGGTTTGCCGGATACATCTTTGTCAAAAAGAATTTGAAGCTCTTTTTTAAGTTCCGTAGGACTACCCGGATAAAACTGTCCTGCAAAGAAAGCCTCCCGGGTTTGGGAATAGCTTGCAGATTCCGAAATCACAAGAATTAATATTAGTATACCCGACAGATTGAAGATACTGAATAATCTGTTCATGGCAATTCAAAATATAATTTATTAACTAAATTACAAATAATGTCCTGCATAACGTGTAAAAGGCCAGGGAATCATAAATAAAATGATTACAAGACTTATAATATAGAACCAAAGCAGCTTCTTTATTGAACGAACCTCATAATTTGCCTTTTTCATTTGTGCATGCCCGATGGTGATCAGGATGACAGCCAGAAACATTGCCAAAGTATGTTCCACAAGAAAAAAACGCAGGATTGGGCTTCGCATGCTTTCCGCGCTGAAGATAACCTTTGGACTGGTAATAAATAAGGCAATTCCCACAAGAAATTGCAAATGGGCAAAGTATACGGTCAACCTGGCAAACAGTCTTCCGGAATAACTTAATCCATCTTTGCCCGACAATCCCGCAAAGGCTGTTAAGATGGAACCAAGGAGTCCCGCCAGCAGGAGCCAACGGATAATTGCATGAAGATGCCTGATGAGTAAGTAAATTGTTGTTTCCATTGTTTAAAGGATAACCCGCCAGTTTTCAATTGGTTCAAAGGTTTCAGAGGTCAAGTTGATGAGGAGGTCCTCCTGCAATGACATTCCTTGCAAGAAGCATGAGTTCACGAATTGAATCATCAGAATAACCGGTAATTTCAATTGGCTTGTGTATTAAAAGGCCTGATCTGCCAGGTTGAATGTCAATTGTATCAGCAGGCCATATTTTTCCGGTGCCGGAGATAGTCACGGGTAAAATTGGAAGGCCGAGATCCAGTGCAAGTTTAAAAGCACCTTTTTTAAACGGTCCCATTTCACCCGACTTGCTGCGGGTACCTTCCGGAAATATAACCACTGAGGTTCCATTCACCAGTTTTCGCTTTGCTTCGTTGAGAGATTCCAGCGCTACCCGGCTGTTAGAACGATCAAGAAATATATGACCTACTTTTTTGCTTCCAAAACCAAGACCCGGAATCCTGGCCAGTTCTTTTTTCATAATCCATTTAATATCAATACCTAACCATCCGTAGATCAGAAAAATATCGTAATAACTCTGATGGTTGGAAATGACAACGTAGGACGTCCCTTTCTTAATATTCTCTTTTCCTTTAACGTTGACCAGCATAGGGGTCATGAAAGCATTTACCCTGGACCAGATCACCCCGCCGAAGTAACTGCCGATACGCTGATTGATCAGAGAGGAAACCAGTACGGCAACAATTCCGAACAGGAACGTGTTTATAGCGATGAACGGAATAAGAAATAGCCATTTATATGGCTGATATAAAACATGTAATAACTTATAATTCACTTCTTTGCTGATATTTTAAACAAATGTATAAAGAAACTTTAAATATACAGGAATATGTGGTTGCCAAAACTTAATTCCCGGGTTAAATATCAGGGATGGAATATTATCACCTTAACTGAGATATAAAATTTTGCAGGCTAAACTTTATCCAAATTTTTTTGTTGCATATTGACAAATATGTTTTTTAATTATACATTTGCACATAAATTTTAATTAAACATTATGAAAGAAGGTAAAGTAAAATTCTTTAATGAGAACAAAGGCTTTGGATTTATTAAAGATGCAGAATCTGGTAACGAGTATTTCGTTCATGTTTCTGGCTTAGTTGACAAAATTAAGGAAGACGACAATGTGTCTTTTGAACTACAACAGGGTAAAAAGGGATTGAATGCGGTAAACGTGAAACGAATATAATTATTCGAATAATACCTGAGTAAGTCTTATGCAATATTGCCGTCAGTTAAACTGACGGCAATTTTTGTTTTTATATTCACCAGATGGCCTTTTTATCGCTGAATGATAATATTGCTATATTTACTGCAAAGGGAGTCTGTAATTGAATTAAAACGCGTATGAGAACGAAAATGGCTGTTGAGTGGATGGTGATCGTTAATCCCAATGCCGGAAGCGGAAAAGGCAAAAAGGACTGGAGCCTGATATCAGCACTGCTTGGAGATTATGATATATCCTATAAATATACATTTACCGAATGCGCAAAGCATGCAATAAGGCTTGCGCAGGAATACATTCAGAAAGGATTCCGGAACTTCATCGTTGTAGGTGGTGATGGCACGTTGAATGAGGTCGTTAATGGTGTTTTCAGCCAGCAGACCTGTTCTCCGAATGAAATTGTGCTGGCCATGATCGCTGTGGGAACCGGAAATGACTGGGGTAAAATGTTTCATATACCCCATTCCTACGAGGAATCCATAAAGATAATCAGGAACAGGAAAGTAAGGCCCCAGGATGTGGGAATTGTTGAATACATGAATGGGATTGAACCTGAAAAAAGACATTTCCTGAATATTGCAGGTATGGGTTTCGATGCTCTTGTGGTTCAGCGGACAAACAGGCAAAAGGAAGCAGGAAAGAGCGGTAAAGCCATTTACCTGATAAATTTGTTGCGCAGCCTGCTAATCTATAAAACAACCCATATTGAACTGACAATTGATGAACGGAAAATATCACGGGACGTTTTTACAATCAGCATAGGAATCGGCCGCTATTCGGGCGGTGGTATGCTGCAAACACCCCATGCAATTCCGGATGACGGATTATTTGATATTACAATAATTAAAAAAATAGGAAAGGGAGATATAATAGTAAGCCTTAAAAAATTGTATGACGGATCGATTTTAAAACATCGTAAAATTGAGGGCTACAAAGCCTCGGAAATCTGCCTTGATATCAATCCGCTGTTATATGTAGAGGCGGATGGGGAAACGCTGGGACATTCTCCGAGTTGTTTCCGGATTCTTCCTAAAAGCATCGGTATTGTATACGAACATTTTCCGGAGTAGGCTTTATTCGCGCCCCCTTTTGATTCCTCGTTAAATTCTCCGCGTTTAAACCCAAAAACGCCGCCAGGCATTGCGCCAAGCGTAAAGGAGGATAATTCTTTTCGCCGGAAGCGCAAAGTCTTTCATGCCAGGGGGGCGTTAAGCTCGGTGTCCTTCCTCAAAGCAAAGCGCCTCTGCAATCAACCGTTTAAAAACGAAAACATCTTTGCGTACTTCGCGCCTCGTGCCGGAAGCGCAAAGTCTTTCATGCCAGGGGGGCGTTAAGCTCGGTGTCCTTCCTCAAAGCAAAGCGCCTCTGCACTCAACCGTTTAAAAACGAAAACATCTTTGCGTACTTCGCGCCCCCTTTTGATTCCTCGTTAAATTCTCCGCGTTTAAACCCAAAACGCCGCCAGGCGTTCCTCCCCAAAAGTGCCCTTACAATCGTTTTGTATAAATAATCACACGATTTTTTTATAGTTTTAAAAGCCTGTAAACCTGTTAATAATAAACATAATCATAAGTAATTCTTTAAATAAACCGCAAGTATATATTCAAAGCTGAGAAAAAAAATGAAATAAATAAGCATTTATCATTGATAACCTGATATTTACATATAATAAATAAACTTATACTTCATGTAATTCCGGGGTACACAAATGCAGAAAATATTGAATTTTAGGTGAAGTGTGATAAAATCAGCTTGTTAATTCGATCAAAAAAGGCATATATTACATATGTAACTTATGAATGTTCCATTTGTGAACTTAAAAATTATTACATTTGTAATATGAAAGACCGGTTGCTAAAAATTTTAAAACAGTACAATCTTACCTCCACCCGATTCGCTGACGAACTTGGGGTGCAGCGTTCAGGAATTTCCCATATTCTAAGCGGAAGAAATCAGCCAAGCTTTGATTTCCTTGTAAAGCTGATGAAGCAATACCCTGAAATCAATCCGGATTGGTTAATTATGGGGAAGGGAAACATGTTACGATCAATCGGCAAAGAAAAAAACAGTGGAGAACCCGGTCTTTTTGATGAAAAGGAAACCCCGAAAATATCTCATAAGCCTGATTATCTCCCGGAAAAAGAAAAACAAAGCCAAACTCCCATAGTTACAAATGTAACCAGCATTCAGCAGATCGTGATTTTTTATCCAGACGGTACCTTTAAACCCTATCTGCCTGTATCGAATGAATAGGATTTATCCTATATTTGTAAAAAACGCATGTATAAATCAATTGTCCGACCCATTCTCTTTCGGATTGATCCTGAGCGGGTTCATCACATGGTTGTGCTTGCCGTTAAGTTTCTGGATAAGATTCCCGGCATTCGCCGTGCCATGGTCCGCTATACCAATAAAAGTGATCCTTCTGGAGGAGTTACCATTGCGGGTTTGCATTTTCCAAACCGGGTTGGATTGGCTGCGGGTTTTGATAAAAATGCGGAATTTTTCGATGAATTCGGTATGTTTGGCTTTTCCTTCGTTGAAATTGGCACTGTTACTCCGAGGCCACAACCCGGAAATATTAAACCACGTTTATTCCGCCTGAAGAATGATAATGCCCTTATAAACCGGATGGGATTTAACAATAAAGGTCTGGACCAGGTAATTGAACGGCTGAAAAAAAGAAACAGCCGCATCATCCTGGGTGGAAATATAGGTAAAAACACAACTACTGCGAATGAGAATGCATCAGCCGATTATGCTGTATGTTTTGCCGGATTGTATGATTCCGTCGACTATTTTGCCATAAATGTAAGTTGTCCCAATATTGCGGGAATGGAAAAACTGCAGAATATCGACTCATTGCGTGAAATACTTAAGGCGGTTATGCTGATTAGAAGTGCAAAAAACATCTATAAGCCGGTTTTTCTCAAGATATCTCCGGATCTTACTTTCAGCCAGATAGACGAGGTTATTGACCTGTACGCCGAAGTCGGACTTGATGGTATTATCGCCACCAATACGACTACAGATCGCAATTGCCTTTCTCATACAAAACAGGTCGATATGTATGGCCCTGGCGGATTAAGCGGCAAACCGCTTGCGAGCCGTTCAGTGGAAATAGTAAGTTACATATGTAAACAATCGGGAGGTGCTATTCCTGTCATTGGCGTAGGCGGTATTATGAATACAGATGATGCCCTTGCAATGATACGGGCCGGTGCAAGATTGTTACAAGTGTATACAGGTTTTATTTACGAGGGTCCCTTTCTTGTTCGCGATATTAACATTGCTTTAAAAGAATATTTCCAGGCATTTCCGGCCGGAACCATGCAAAAGAGGCCAAAATAATCTCAAACTATGAATATAGTCCGAACTTATTTATCCGGAATTCTTCTCTTTCTCAGTATTACGGCTGTTTCAGCCCAGGATAACAACCTTGTGGTGAATCCGGGATTTGAAGTGTACGATAAATGCCCGGAAGATTTTACTCCTGAGAATCTGACCCACCGTTTAATTCCGGGATGGACTTATCCTACGAGGGCCACGCCGGATTATTTTAATCGTTGCAGTCCCAAAAATGTTGGCGTTCCGAAAAATTTCGCCGGTGAAAGCGAGCCGCACAGTGGTAATGGATATGTAGGTGCTATTTTGAGCGGTACAGAAGAAAGTTACAGGGAATATTTCCAGGGCAAGTTAAAGACTCCTCTTGTCAAAGGACAGAAGTATTGTGTGCGCTTTAATTATAAACTGGCGTCTTTTTCAAGATTTGCCGTGGATCAGATGAGCCTGTATTTTAATGATGCCGAAGTAAAAAACGATATAAATGTCAATCTTTCGTATACACCCCAAATCACAAACCGGATTGGGCTTTTTCTCGACAATATAAATGACTGGGAGGAGCTCTGCACTGTGTATACTGCGAAAGGAAATGAATCTTATTTCATCATAGGCAATTTTTGCAATTATGACAATACCAATTATGTGGTCACGGATAAAAATGTGGTGAATCTTCGTAATCATGCCTATGCCTATTACTACTTCGACGATGTGTCGGTTGTTGAATTAAGCAATTGTTTGCTATGTCCCTGTCTGCAGCACGATTTTGAAAGCCGCGTTATTGAAACCCGGTATACGGGAGGGAAAGACCCATCATCCGGAAATGTAAAAAAGATTGTCGCTGACGGTGAGATCCGAATAGGCATGCTGGGAGGGACCCCTCCATACCTGGTTTCCTGGAATAATAAGATGACGGGACCCGAATTAAAGAATTTGCCCGCGGGACAATATATCTATGATGCCTGGGATGCCAATAACTGCCGATCATCAGACACTGTCACTTTTGTCGAGCCGGTTATTTCCAGGGATGATTTTCTCGATGGACTAAAGGATATCGATGAAGGATCTGCAGTTGTGCTGAAGAATATCTTTTTCGAGTTCAATAAAACCACCTTATTGCCTTCATCCTTTATTGAATTGGATAAAGTGGCCCGTTTTATGACAGACGAGGATATCAAGATGATTGAAATCTCGGGACATACAGACAACGAAGGCTCTGACGCATACAATCAGAAATTGTCAGAAGGAAGGGCTGCTGCAGTAGTTACTTACCTGGCTTCAAAGGGTGTGCTTGCGGAAAGAATGAAGGCGGTTGGTTATGGCGAAAGCCGGCCGGTTGATACCAATCAGACCGAAGGCGGAAGGGCTCAAAACCGGCGTGTTGAATTTACTCTTATAAAAAAATAGGTTGTTGCTTGTTTACGACTATAAACAAATTGGCATGTATAAAATTTTACTGATACCTTTTCTTTTTCTTGCTCTCACTGCCTCTTCACAGAATTCAAAAAAGGGTTATAAATTCCTGGAAAAGGCCGAATTTGAAAAATCAGCAGAAATATTCGGGGAAGTCCTGAAGGAGAAAAGCGATGATCCGGCTGCTGCATTTGGACTTGCCATGATATACGGGGATGAAAAGTCGCCCTTGTTCAACCTGGTGGATTCCTGGGAATATGCGTTGAAAAGTCAGGCAAATGTTGAAAAACTCACCCCCGATGAGCTTGAGATAATCGGGGATTATTTTCATAACACGGAAACCAGGATTAGCAACCTGCCTGTAAAAAAGAAAATTGACCATGCCATAAAAACAATTGAAGCGAAGCTTATTAAATATGTACGCGAAGAGAATAACCTTGACCTGGTATATGAAGTACTTGAGAAATTTCCGGATTACCGCTATCACGACAATGTCATGCATATCCGGAATCAATTGGAATTCAGAAAGTATGAAAGACTGAATACACTGGAGGCCTACCTTGCATTTATAAAAGCCTTCCCGGATGCAGCCCAGATAGATAGGGCAAAACGTTACAGGAACAAACTGGCATATGAAGAAGCCGTTCAGAACAACACTGTTTCTGCCTATAAGGATTTTATGAAAACATATCCGGATGCACAGGAATGCAACCAGGCTGTTAAAATGCTGAATGCCGCCGCCTTCCAACAGGCAAAAGACGAAAACACGATCGCTTCCTATGACGATTATATTTTGCATTATCCGGATGCCCTTGAAGTGGCTGATGCCAAAATACTGCAGAAGCAATTGCTTTATGATTATGCAAAAAAGATCCATACCCTTGAGGCTTACAACGTATTTATAACCAAATATCCCGACGGCCAGCAGTACATTGATATTTTCAACCTGCGGTCTCTGGATAAAGGAACGAAACTAATGGAATCACGTAGTTTTCCGGCCAATAACCTCCAGTGGGCACGAAGTTTTGGAGCTGAAGACACAAAGGAATTTTCCGCGTGCATGACGGTAGATTCCCTGAATAATGTAATTGCGGGAGGCACATTGGTGCGTGGCGATACGGGAAGATCGGATGCCTGGATTATTAAAACTGCACCGGATGGAAAGATGATCTGGAATAAAACGGCCGGTGAAGAATTTAACGATGAATTAAGTATTCTTGAAAACGGACTGCATAATGAAATCCTGGGAATAGGGCATACATGGCTTGGCCTTGATTCTTTGTCGCGCCAAACATGGATCTTTAAGCTGGGGGCTGACGGACAGAAACTGTGGAGTAAAAAACTTGGGCAACTGAACGTAAATTGCATACTCGTTTCAGGATTGGGAAAAATTTTCCTGGCCGGTTCCGAATCCACAGATACATCCGGAGAGAAATATGCCATCGTGGCGTTAAACGAAAATGGCAAAAACCTTTGGAAACGTAATTATACCGGTGCAGGTGAACTTGTCAGACTTTGTCAGTTGCCCGACAATTATATGTTGCTTGCAGGAAACCACTGGCATGCGAAAATTGATTCCCATGGATATCTTGTTTCAGAATCCTCTTTTTCAGCAAATGACAGTATCCTGCAGGCCATAACCCTGCCAAAAGGAGAGATATTGTACCTGGGTGTGCGGACCAAATCGAAAACGGTTTTAATTAAAACCAGTTGGGATAACAAACCGATTTATGATAAAGAAGCCTTTCCGCTTGACACACTTTGTACAATACGTTCAGTCCTGCAGGGCACTGCCGGACAGGTGATTGTCCTGGCTGATTTTGCCCGGAACCAATCTGTTTCATGGATTAATACAGCCACAGGTGCTGTTGTTAAATCTGTCCCGATGCCCATAGGCATGACAATTACCGGCATTCGAAAAGATTTTGAGGGAAATCTGATGCTGGTTGCTTTGGATGGAGAAATTATCCTGATTAAGAATTCGGGATTTGATTTATAAGATTCTGATAATTAGTAAATTAAAAATTCATTAAAATTTATTTTAATTTAAATTGAAAAAATATTGACGAACGTGCATCTTTTAGTGACGAAAATGCGTATATTTGGTATGAGTAATTTAATAACCAGCTAAAATATACTACCATGGCAACGTTCTTATTGGTTTTGATTCCGGCGATTTCCCTGTTTGTACTTGCCTATCTGGTTTTGACTGCACCCGAATATCGCGAATTCTAGAACTGTCCTTTTCCTTAAACAAAATTATAGACCCCGCCCATGGTGGGGTTTTTTTATTTGTTGATTTGTTGATTTATTGATATGGGTGGGTGAGTTTGCTGTGATGCCTGCTGTAAAGAAAATAGATCAGCAACCCGATGCCAAGCCAGATTAAAAACCTCAGCCAGTTCGAATGACCCAGCTTGGTCATCAGGAAAAGGCAACTCAGCAGGCCCAGCACCGGAATCAATGAAATTTTCTTTGTCAGGCTATACCAGCCAAGCAGGGCGCTGGCGAATATAAATAATAACATGGGTATCTTGTCCATGACAAAAATTACAAGGTTGCCGCCTGTATTTAAGCTGAAGAAGCCCTGCCAATAATCCTGGTTATTCCGGATATGAAAAGTGAAGATTATTACCAGCAAGGGAAGGAGTATATAGCGACTGTTAATAAACGGCACCCGGTACTTGCTGACCGGCTTGTTCCCCCTGTTATTCAAAATGAGGACGCCACTGCAGACCACAACAAAGGCAAAAAGTGTACCTATGCTTGTCAGGTCGGTTACTTCTGTAAGGTTCATGAACAGGGAAGGAATAGCCACCACGAGTCCGGTTACGATTGTGGCAAACGAAGGTGTCTTGAACTTCGGATGGATCCTTGAAAATGCTTTGGGCAATAAACCATCACGGCTCATGCTCATCCATATCCTGGGCTGGCCCAATTGAAAAACAAGTAAAACACTTGTCATGGCAATGAGGGCTGTAAACGCGATAATGCCGCTGATCCAGTCAAGGCCTATCTTCTTAAAAACAAAAGCCAGCGGATCTCCCACAGCCAGCTCCGTGTAATGCACCATTCCGGTTAACACCAGGGCGATCAGTACATACAAAACCGTGCAGATGAACAGGGAATAAAAGATAGCCCTGGGCAGGTCACGCGACGGGTTTTTGCATTCCTCTGCCGTTGTAGAGATGGCATCAAAGCCGATAAAGGCGAAAAACACCGCCGAAACTCCTTTTAAAACACCTGCAACTCCCTCCGGTGCAAACGGACTCCAGTTATCAGGATGAACGTAAAACGAGCCCGCTACGATCACAAAAAAGATGACAAGCAGCTTAATGGCTACCATGACGTTATTTGTGGTCCTTGATTCCCTGATGCCGATAAAAACGATATAGGTTATCACTGCAACGATAAATAGCGCGGGTACATCGGCAATCAGCCGGATATTGCCCAAAGCCGGAGCATTCAGCCAGGCCTGGTTGGCATATTGTACTGAGGATGGAAGGTCGGTGATATTGTGTCCGGTGGCCAGGGCCGTAATAACGCCTTTATGGGCATGAAAAGCAGAAAAATAGTCTATTGTCAGGTATTCCGGAATCCGCCACCCGAATCCCTTGATAAACTCGGTAAAATAGTCGGACCAGGAAATGGCTACGGCAATATTACCAATTGCATATTCAAGCAACAGATCCCAGCCGATGATCCATGCGATCAATTCACCGAGTGAATAATAGGCATAGGTATATGCGCTTCCTGAGACCGGCACCATTGAAGCAAATTCAGCATAGCAAAGAGCTGAAAAACCGCAGGCAACTGCTGTGAAAACAAATAAAAGGGAAATGGCCGGCCCGCCCTGTGCAGCGGCATTGCCAATGGTTGAAAAGATGCCGGCGCCTACAACTGCCGCAATCCCGAATGCCGTAAGATCCCTTACATTCAGGGTGCGTTTAAGAGAATTACCCGTTGCATCATTCGACTTCATTTCCACCAGGATATCCTGAAGGGATTTAGTACGAAAAAGACTTCTGGCCTTCATGTGCAGCGAATAATTTGTGAGTGAATAAAGATAGGAAAATTGTGATTAGAATTATCTTTACTACAAAACACACCTTATCTGCTCGCCATGATAAGAAAAATCTTCTTCCTTGTTACCTGCTTCCTGCCTGCCGTGATACTCGCACAAGGGTTTGAACCGGGTTGGTCAGGAAATAAAGTTATTCCCGATATGCTTTTCCTGGATACCGCGTTATGGACGAAAAACCAGTCGAGCCTGCCTGGCGGCGATACGTGCAGACTCTCTTCCGATGAGGCATTTCATCTTCACTGGAAGTTCGGTGCGGGAAACAGGCCTAAATTTGTACAGGCATATATTGTGCTGACGGAACCTGTTGACCTCTCGGGCTTTGATGTTTTTGGGATTGATATCCGGGGTGAAGCCGGTAAAAAGTGGGCGCGGCATATTGAATTCAAATTTGAATCCGGTGGCCATCCGGCTGCTTATACCTGGGAAAATCTTGCCCATCTGGGCCGATGGGGTGAAAAGCTTGTTATTTTGAAGAAGCAATTTTCGAATTACCAGTCGGTAGACTGGAACGCAATAAAGGTTATTTCTTTTTCAGTAACAATGAATTCGGGGGACAGCACCGATATTGAATCCGATTCTGGTGTTATTTCATTCAAAAATCTCATTGCACAGTCTATTGATCAATTCACCCGGGCAGACTCATTTGAGTCCCTTAAAAGCATTCCGGCAGAACAATTGCAGGCAATCAGGGAGAATGCAGCCATAGCGATTGCGGGACGGCAAAAGAATTCCGGTTTGCTTACCACCTGGATCCCTGACGGCTCATCATGGCTGTATGGACAGGGATTGGCCCTCAGGGCATTGTGTGAGGAAGGCCAGTGGAACAATGGCGAACCGGCCGATGTTTATGCAGTTGCCGCCTCCAAACTGGCCCATTTTCTGGCTGGTCACCAGGAACCACAGGGATACTGGCCCCGGGCCTGGAATTCTGTTTCAGGAAATATACTTGTAAAACTTGAAGGAGACAATACGGTTTGGATGGGTGATTTTCCATGGATCCCGGGAAGCCTGGCTTTTTATTACCGGAAATCAGGCGATGAATCCGTATATCCGGCCATTATAAAAGCAAAAGTATTTTTGTATGACCTGATCGGTGAAAACGGTAAAGTCTACTCGAAAAATATGGTAACCGGAATTAAGTCCGAAGTTTCGAATTATGAAGGTTATGCAGCAGCCATGTACGGGCTGCTTGCATTGGGAGACACCGTCAAATCACAGCTGGTGATGGATTATGTAATGGATCATGGATGGGATAATGAACTCGGAATGTGGAATGAAGGTCCCGGGTCTTCAAGACCGGTTTTGCTGGTCAATACATGGCTGGCAGCCCTGGGACGACATATGGGCTATGCATATGAATCTTCCGCGGCACTTTCACTGGCAGGAGATCTTCTGTATACGAGAGGTCCCGGTGATCCGTACGGGTTTGATGGTATCGGTCCCATTGCCACATGGTATGAGGGCACGCTTTCCTATATTGCCTCGGGTGGTCCCGGCGCTAATGCACTTTTCTCAGGCTTAATCCTGCACATCAATCCCGATGGCACAGTGCCCGCCTATAACGAAAACCTGGGAGCAATAGGCGGTATCTGGGCAGTGGACTGGTCAAGCCTGGATGCGACTTCCTGGCTGTATTTTGCTGCAGCGCGCAAAACACCATTCCTATACACAGGCGGGAATGGAGGAGAATTCACAGCAATCCGATCCTCCGCGGAAGAATCATTTGACATTTATGTTACAGGTGAAAACCTGCTTATAAATGCTGGAAACGCGAAATTGACCGGTCCAGTCAGCCTGAGCATATACAGTATATATGGTACCCTCATTGGAAACTCCTCACTGAATGCGGACCAGGATGAAATTGACATAAAAGAAATAACCGGGAGTAATTCCTTATCTCCCGGTATATATATAGCAGTGCTGCAGTTTCAGAACAGAACGATAAAGCGGAAATTTATATTGGCCGGTAACTGATCAGCTTCCGAATACTTTTTTAAGTATTTCACTTGTTCGGGCAAGGGGGTCTTTTCTTATCTTTTTTTCTTCCTTTGAAATCATCAGGAATAGTCCCTGTATTGCCTTGTCAGTTACATAAGCGGCCAGGTCGGGATTGACTTTTTGAACCAATGGTATTTTATTATACGTGGTAATAAGATCCTTCCAGTACTTTGTAGCCTGTACCTTGTCAAGAGATTTTTGAATTTCAGGCCTGAATTTCAATCGCAGATCAGGGGATGTTGTATTCCTGAGGTAACTTGTGGCTGCATCATCCGGTCCTTTCACAATTCCGATTGCATCACTGATGCTCATGGCCGTGATGGCATTTACAAAAATGGGCTTGGCTTGCGTGGCTGCATCCTCTGCTGCACGGTTGATTGAAAGAATAGCCTCATCAACCTGCTTGCCCATGCCAATCGCACGCAACTTACTTTCCACCATTCTGGCATCCTCTGGAAAAGGTATTTTAATTTCGGGATTGCCAAAATAACCATCCACCACGGATACAAAATTTACACTCTCTCCGGTTCCTTTCACCAGGGCTTCTTTAATTCCCTGAACAGCTTCGCTTTCAGAAAACCCGGAACCGGAAAGTCCCAGCGATTTTTGGGCTTTCTTCAGGAATTGTGCACTTGAACAGGCAGGTAGGAGAAAGAAGAAGGATAATGCAAAAAAATAAATTCGGTTTTTCATAAAAATTTGTTTTTTATTTACAAGTCAAATAGCATGCCATGGTTAAAAAAAAATATTGATGGTGAATTGAAAAGAGATTGGATTAAATGATAATTTAGGGGTTTGATTCAACCTGATGGCTTCTTGCAGGATTTGACTCCTTCAATTTCAGAAGGATTATTAAAATCATGCAAAATAAACAATACTGGAAGTATAAATGTTTCACAATTTTTTAAAGACCGGCTTTACACTTTTTCTTTTTGCAATTGCCTTAAATCCGGCATCAGCTCAAACTTCTTCTGAAGGAATTGATACAATATACGGATCTGATCCGCTTTTGTTCAATGGCAGGCAGTATATTTACCAGATCCCTCCCGGATCAAGCGGTAACCCCTTTTTACATGGTCCCGGATTCAAAAAAGGATGGATAGTTATCGGCGATAGAAAATATGAGCATCTCGACCTGAATTATGATATTGTTAACCAGGTATTATTGCTTAAATACATTGATCAGGAAGGATATACAATGGTCATTGAAGTATCTGAATCATGGCTTACAAATTTTGGCATTGGAGCGAGCGATTTCGAATTCATCAGGGGAACTGACAAGCCATTGATTTACCAGGTTATTGGAAGCGGGGATATTAAGGTCCGGTATCTGTGGAAGAAGGAGCTGAAACTTGAAAATGTGATGACAAGTGCGTCATATGCTTTCTCAGATTCACGCAAAACCCGTTGGCTTGTCATACTTGGCACGGATCATGTGTATAAGAAAAACAGGGACTTTGTGAAAGCTTTTGATTCGGCCAAAAAGGCTGCGATATCCAAATACTTGAAAATTAACAAAATAAAAGTTAAAAATGCGTCAGATGCTTCCATGCGGGCGTTGCTTGACTTTTGTAATACACTGATCAAACGGTGAGGACATTATTATTCATTTCACTGATTTTCGTATCTGTCCTGGCTCATTCAGCCTCCGGCCAGGATACGATCATATCCATACACTGCAATCAAGTGGGGTTTTCTGCCTTTTGTTCAGAGATCGAGCGGCAAAGCGGAATAATTATCTATTATAAGCCGGAAGACGTTGATTTTTTGAAAATTTCAGTTGATGCCGACAGGATAACCGTAAAGAAAGCAGTTGAAGCAGCCTTAAAGGGTACACAGTTAAAAGTATCCGTCTGGAACGATAACCTGGTGATATTAAAGGGGGAGCCGCTGATCGTTGAAATGCCTGAATTCAAAAATCCCGTAAAGGAGGAGATGCCGGTTGAAACCGGAAATGTACTCACCGACAGTGAGGAGCGATACCTCAAAGGCAGAAAGGCGAGGGAGCCCGAAATTATACGCGTGGGTAAAACCACATTCGGAGCAAAACCGGCCAGGGTAAAGATTCTTGGAAAAATAACGGCCCAGGAAACCGGGGAGCCTATTATCGGTGCTGCGCTTATGATCGATGAACTATCGGCCGGCGCCCTGACGGATGCTAACGGATTTCTCACGATTGTGCTGAAACCCGGTAATTATAGTGTGAGATTTGAATACATGGGATATGAAAAAAAGGCCTGCCTGATGGAAGTTAATTCTTCAGGTGAATTTTCAGTTGAACTTAAGAAGGCTATTACCCCTATAGATGAAGTTGTTATAATCGGTGACAGAAAAACCAGTGTCATATCAAAGGAACCCGGCCTGGAGAGTATTTCCTCCAAAACAGTAAAGGCAATACCCACTATGCTTGGGGAGCGCGATATTCTGAAAGTTTCGCAGATGATGCCGGGGATTGTAAGTGTGGGAGAGGGCGCTTCGGGATTGAATGTAAGGGGCGGCGGATCTGACCAGAATGCCTTCTATATCAATAAAATACCGGTATACAACACATCGCATATGTTCGGTTTTTTTCCTGCTTTTAACGCCGATATTGTACGCGATTTCTCTATTTATAAGGGTTATACACCAGCACAATATGGAGGACGGCTTTCTTCGGTCTTTAATATCATCTCCCGTCAGGGAAACCGTAAGTTATTCAACATGCATGCTTCCATGAACCCTGTAACGGCCAGCATGACCCTGGAAGGCCCGATAATAAAGGATAAAAGCTCTATTCTCATCAGTGGCAGAACCTCTTATTCCGACTGGATCCTTAAAAAGATCCATGATCCGGTGATCAGTGAAAGCAGTGCCCGTTTCAATGACCTGAACCTCGCACTGAATTATGATTTTAAGAAGACGCAGCTTTCATTCTTCGGAATGAATACATACGATTATTTTCAATTATCCGATATTACACAGTATGAATACGGCAATCGCGGGGCCTCACTGAACATCAGGCGTAATTTCAGCACCGATATCCAGGCCGACCTTGCCTTCATCGCTGCAAGCTACCGGTTTAAGACGATTAACACAGAGCAGGTATCATCAGCTTATAAGCATGGATATAATATTGATCATTATGAAATAAGGCTTGATTTTAACCATCTTACACTGAGCAAGCACAGCCTCGAGTACGGACTCGACGTGCTTCTAAGCAAGCTCGACAGGGGAGTGGTTGAGCCTTACGGAACGTCCCTGCGCAAAGAGGAAGATCTGGGCAAGGAAAAGGGTATTGAAAGCTCGGCCTATATTTCTGACAATTTCGAAGTATTACCCTGGCTGAAACTATCCGGAGGCTTCAGGTATTCTCTTTTTGCCCCATTAGGTTCCAGTGATGTAAACACATACCAGGAGGGTCAGCCCGTGGATGTCAGGTATACCAAGGATACAATTCATTTCAGTAATAACGAGGTCATCAAGTGGTATTCAAATCCCGAATTCAGGTTCTCAGTCAACATTGAAACTGACCCTAAAGGTTCTGTAAAGCTTGCTTTTAACCAGATGCACCAGTCAATTTTTCAGCTCAGCAACACCATTTCCGTGGCACCCAACACGCAATGGAAAACAGCTGATTACTATTTGCAGCCCGCGCACGGAAATCAATACTCGGCCGGTGTATTCCGGAATTTTCCGCATAGCGGCTGGGAAGCATCTGCTGAATTGTTTTATAAACACATTAATCATTTTCCTGAGTTTAAAGACGGGGCCGATTTCCTGAGCAGTGCGGGAACTGAAACCCTTATGTTGCAAGGCAAGCAGAGATCTTATGGTATGGAATTATGGATTAAAAGGAACGGAAGGCAGCTGACCGGCTGGATTGCTTACACCTATTCGAGATCACTGGTTACCGTGGATGGTGATAATGTCTGGAATAGGATCAATGGCGGCCGGGAATATCCCTCCAATTACGATATCCCGCATTCAGCCAATGCCCTGGTCAATTACAGCCTGAACAGGCGCCTGAGCCTTTCTTCAGTAATAACTTATCAATCAGGACGAAGGATTACCTATCCGCTTACCATTTACTATGTGGACGGGGTTCCCTACACAGATTATTCTTCAAGGAACCGGTTCAGCATTCCGGATTATTTCCGGATAGATGCTTCCGTTACCCTGGAAGGGAATTTGCGCAAAAACAAACCTGTGCATAGTTCGCTTGTTTTTGGGGTATATAATTTAACCGGCCGTAAAAATGCCTATTCGGTGTACTTCAAACCCGAATACAGTGCATTGAAAAGCTATAAATATTCGGTAATGGGTGTTCCGATTTTTACAATTACCTGGCTTTTAAAACTTGGTAATTATGCCTCTGAGTAATCGATACCTGTTAACATTTTTGGTATTTCTTTTACTTGACGGATGTATAGAACCATATGTTCCGCATTTGTATGGCGAAGCGGAAGATATATATGTTATTTCGGGGGAGGTGACGAATCACGAAGGCTACCAGACGGTATCTGTCTCCATGGCAGCTCCGATTGATAAGCCATCGAATATTCCCGTCACTGACTGTACTTTAAGTATTGAAGATGACCAGGGTAACGTTTTCAACATGGAAGGATTTTCAGCCGGTCAATACCGGGTCTGGATCGATCAGCAGTTCCTTCATGCCGGCACGTCATACCGTTTGCGAATTAACCTGGCAAACGGGGAGGAAATTCTTTCCGATTATGATATGATGCATGATTGCCCGGACATAGATTCCGTTTATTACACACGGCAGAATATGTTATCCCTTGTAACTGGTGATAATGTGGAAGGATTGCAGTTTTATTTAGATTTTCAGGGTTCGGAATCTGACACCCGGTTTTACAGGTGGAGTGCCCTTGAAACATGGGAACATCATTCACCATGGCCTATTGAAATGTATTATTATGGCGAGATAATCACCGTTGATCCGCCTGACTATAGCCTCAGTGTATGCTGGATCACAGAACCATATCCCCGGGTCTATACATTGTCGACTAACCATTTGGCCTCCAATGGCTATAAAAGGATGCCGGTTAACTATGTTGATAATACAACAACAAAGCTGTATATCGGTTACAGCCTGCTGGTTACGCAGCATGCGCTGTCAGAAGCCGCTTATAATTACTGGGAACAGTTGCGGATCAACAATGATCATAATGGAGGATTATATGAAAAGCAGCCATTGCCGGTTACGGGTAACCTGATGAACATATCCGATCCCCGCAAAAAAGTTCTTGGATTTTTTGAGGCATCCGGAACATCGGAAAGGCGAATCTTTGTTGACGGAATAAAGGATATGGGAATTTATTACGATTCTATTTGCTCTCCTTACCCGTTAGGCAGAATGGGGTGGAGGGAATACCCTCGAAGTAAATGGCCGATATATCTGGTCAGGTATAATAATTACACATTAATTGTGGATATTAATTGCATAGACTGCCGTTACTATGGAGGAGTCCTTGAAAAACCAGAATTTTGGCCAAAGTAAAATGAAAACCTTTATTACCTTAATCCTCGTGCTTCTTACGGTTGCTGATTTCGCACCTGCAAGCGGAGCAAATGCCGGCCCGGCATCAGACAGCAGGGAAAAAATACAGTTATTTACAGACAGGAATCTGTATGTGGCCGGCGAAGAGGTTTATTTTTCCGCGAACCTGTTAAGTGAAGACACTTTAGAATCAGTTATTTACGTGGAAATGATCACGCCTGACGGAGATAAGATCAAAAGCGGCAAGTTTAAATCGGAAAAAGGTCTGGCCTCCGGCTGTCTCGCCATACCGGAAGACCTTCTCACCGGATCATACTATATAAGGGCCTATACTCGTGAAATGCGCAATGCAGGACCTGCATCATATGATTATGTATCCGTAAAGGTCATTAATCCCACCAAGAACGATGTGCTTGTTTCTGAAAAGTTAGCCACAGGCCCGGTTTCATTTGTTCAACCCGATACCGGATTTGTGCGGGTTTCAGATCTTAAACCAAAGTATAACCTCCGCGACAGCGTTTCTTTTATCCTTAACTTTAACAGAAAGCCCGGTAAGGAAATCAGCAATATTTGTATTACCGTAGTTCCGGAAAGCACCATATCGACCAATGATCTGGTTGTCAAGTCAATAGAAACGCGGGACAGTTCAGTCATATTCTACCCTGAACCGCGGGGCATTTCCTTAACGGGAACCCTTCTTAACAAGGATCAGAAAACACCTTCTGCCGATCGCATAGTAAGTTTGTCTGTTTTAGGCGCCAAAGATTTCAGCGCCTCCAAAACCAACCCGAATGGGCGCTTTTTCTTCACTCTGCCGGATGATTACGGCAGGAAAGACATATTCCTGTCCCCTGAGGATTTTACAGGTTCTGGGTTGAGCTTATTGATTGATAACGATTTTTGTTCCCTCCCGGTTAGTTTGCCTTCTTCTGAATTTATACTGACGGGCCAGGAGAAAAAATCAGCACTTTCATTGGCAGTGAATACAAGGATACGGCAGGAATTTTCCGGCCCGGAAGCGGTCGTTGACTCAAATGCCGCCCTGAACAGGCCCTTCTACGGATCGCCAACCAGCACACTTGTTATGGACAAATTTATCCAACTGCCGACCCTGAAGGAATATTTCAGTGAGATTTCACAGGAAGTCAGGGTACGTGAGAGGAAAGGGAAACCGTATTTTAAATTCTTCGGGGGTGCAGCTGCCATGATCATCAATCATCCGCTGGTCCTGGTCGACTGGGTTGTAATCAATGATATTGACCGTGTACTGGCTATTTCACCCCAGAAAATCCTTAGGATCGAAACCGTGAACAAGCCATATATCAAGGGAGATTTGATTTATGGAGGTATTATAAGTATCATTTCAAGGGAAGGGGATTTTGCGGGAATCGATCTTCCGGCATCAGGCATATTTGTGAAGTATGATTTTTTTGCCCCGGTGTGCTCCGGCATTAAAGCTTCAACAGCGGCCCGCACCCCGGATGCCAGGAATACGCTGTTTTGGTTACCCGGAATAATTGCGGGTGATAAGATGTCAAAACAATTTGATTTTGTTACCGGTGATACACCCGGCCGTTATATTATAGTTGTGAGGGGAGTATATACCGATGGCCAGGTTTTCAGTCAGTCCGTCGGTTTTGATGTAACCCGCCAGATCATTTTAAATTAGAAACGGAAAAATTATGCATCTGAATTACCGGTGCCTGCTATATTACATGAGCCTTCTGCTTTTTGCGGGATGTATTGAACCATATTCACCTGATTTACAAGGAGAAGCAGAAAGCACCTATGTGGTTTCAGGTGAGGTAACCAACAAAGAAGGTTATCAGTTTGTATCCGTTTCAAAGGCTGCCCCGATTGATAAGCCCCTTCTTGATCCCGTTACCGGGGGAACTCTGAGTATTGAAGATGATCAGGGGCATGTATTCTACATGGAAGAATATTCGAATGGCCAATACAGGGTATGGATGGATGGGCAATTCCTTCAGGAAGGCACATCATACCGTTTACAAATAGCACTGCCAAACGGTGATAAGATTATCTCCGATTATGATACATTGCATAATTGCCCGGAAATAGATTCTGTTTATTATAAAAGAGTGGACATGATTTCCCCTGTAACGGGTACAAATGTGAAAGCCATCCAGTTTTATACCAATTTTCATGGTTCGGAAACCGACAGCAGGTATTACAGGTGGAGTGCCGTTGAAACCTGGGAGCATCATTCTCCATGGCCGATTGAATTTTATTATGATGGCAAGATAAACGTTGTTGATCCGCCGGATTATAGTCTCAGCGTTTGCTGGATTACAGAGCCAAACTCACAGGTCATCACGTTGTCCACAATAAACCTCGTCACCAATGATTATTACATGTTGCCGATAAATTACGTGGATAACACAACAACCCGTTTGTATTTCGGTTACAGTGTGCTGATTACACAGCATGCCTTAACAGAGGCTGCCTACAATTACAGGGAACAGTTGAGGATCAACAATGATCACTCCGGAGGATTGTATGAAAAGCAGCCATTGCCGGTAACAGGCAACCTGAAAAACCTTTCCGACCCCGGGAAAAAAGTCCTTGGATTTTTTGAAGCCTCCGGAATTTCTGAAAAACGGATCTTTATTGATGCAATCAGGGACATGGACATATATTATGATGACATATGTGCTCCATACCCATTGGGCAGAAGGGGGTGGCAGATCTATACCCGCGCTGACTATCCGGTTTACCTGGTAATGTATCAAAGATTGAGATTAATTGTGGATCCGCATTGTGTGGATTGCCGGTATTACGGGGGAGTGCTTGAAAAACCGGAATTCTGGCCAAAATAAAAACGAATGCTGTCTACCCGGATTTCTTTGTTTTTTCTGGGGTTTTTTGTGTTTTTAGCAGGATGCATGGAAACCTATTCATCTGATCTGCAGGGAGAAGATGAGAATATCTACGTAGTTTCAAGTGAGGTGACCAATCATGTCGGTTTTCCGGGATATTAAAGCCCAAAGGGTTCGGTGATTTGATAATAAAAATCGGCCGGATTTTATACATTTGAAATAAAATCTTTTTGAACACCGTCATTTGTTCTTCCTGGCTAAATTTTTAATCAATGGAGCATCATAGACATTGAAAAGGGTAATTTATGAAAGCCCGCTTCCTTATTATTTTATGTTTAACCGCAATCAACGGTTGCCGCCAAAGTGATCCCAAAGCGGTCAACGCCGAAAATGCCAGGAAAGGGGAGAAACTCTTCAACTCGGTAGGGTGCCTGATGTGCCATTCTATCTCCGGGGAGGAACGATATGGACCACCTTTAAAATTCAATCCCGACAGCGAAATTGTGATAATCAGGTCAGGAATCGAAATAAGATTAAGGCCTGACCGGCAGTATATTATCCGGTCATTAAAACAACCTGATTTCGAAAAGGTGAAAGGATTTCAAAACAAGAAAATGCCTTCGATAAACCTGAGCGAAGAAGATATTGAATACCTGGCCGATTACTTGTTATACCTTAATGAAAATAAAAATTAAACTCAGCAATAGAGGGAACGGTCATTTTTTTTGTTCCTTTTTATAAAACTGCATGGCTTTATTCATGTGTTTTTTAAGTTGATTTATCCGTGTTTGATCGGACGGGTGGGTGGATAAAAACTCGGGTGGGGCGCCTTTGCTTTGATCCATCATTCTTTGCCAGAATTCAATCGCTTTGGATGGGTCATAACCTGCCATGGCCATAAAATAAAGCCCCAGTTCATCCGCTTCGCTTTCCTGGGTGCGGCTAAAGGGCAATAATACACCAACGGTAGTTCCTGCACCAAAGGCAGCCAAAGCTATTTTGCGCGTAGCATCCGGTTTTTGCGAAAGAGCGGCATCCAGCGCCATTCCGCCCAATTGAACTGCCATTTGTTCCGACATTCTTTCGTTTCCATGGTTGGCAATGGCGTGGGAAACCTCGTGTGACATTACAACAGCCACCCCGTTCTCATCAATGCAAACCGGCATTATACCTTCATAAAAAGCGATCTTGCCACCGGGAAGGCAGAATGCGTTGACCTCTTTGGATTGCAAAACATTATATTCCCATGCATATCCTTTCAGAAGATCTGACTGATTCTTTGAAGCAAAGTATCTTTCAACGGCCCCTGATATATTGTGACCTACGGACTTAACCGTATTGACATATTGGGCATTCGAAGAAATTTTGTTTTCTTTCAGGATCTGGTCATAGCTCTGGTTGCTTAAAGCCATGATCTGGGATGCAGGAATTATTGAAAACTGCTTTCTTCCGGTCAGCGGGACCGTAGCACACTGAACGGCCATTAAAACAACCAGGCTGGATGAGAGTATTTTCTGCCGCATTTTCTTTAAGTTTAGGGATTTGGATGCAAAATTAATACCATACTCAAAAAGTAACAACCCGGAAAACGAATTGTTACAGAATTCCTGTTTAGGCAGGATTAATGAAGACAGGTACTTTTTTAATATTGTATTCAGAGATCAGATCCCGCTGGGGAAAAAAATTCCCGTACTGGCGATCCTGGATGCTGGATGTTGTAACATCAGTTGCGTCAGCATCCAGAATCAAGAATCAAGTATCCAGAGACCAGTATCATTTTCCCGGGGGCCTTCTGCTTTTCCCCAATGGTTCCAGTTCAAGTGCCGTAATTTGTCTGTAAATATTTTCCACCTCGAGCTGTATCCGCTTAACTTCTTTTTTATCCTCAATTTTTGAAAGAAAATTCTTTACAACAGATTCAAAATCGTTTTTTGCGGCTTTATTCAGGGCATTCCAAGGGATATCCTTAAAATGATGAATGATTTCCTCGTTGAACTGTATTCTTTTGGTAACCAGGAGAACTGCAATAATAGGGTAGCCCATATATCCCTGCCAATAGGAGGCGTTGTCATTTGAACTGATTTTCCGTATTTTACCTGAGGTATTGTCAGGGATCCACTCAACAGAATATTGTTTCTTGCCATCGGAAGCGGTGATTGTGGCTGAATTATTTTCAAGAACACAACGTTCATCGGCAATTACGCTGAAGGCTTCGTATATTTTTGGTTTTGGTGGCAGTTTCCAGGTTGTCATAGCGCCAGGTTTCTTTAAAGATATATAAGGATTAACGCCTGGCGGCGTTTTAGGTTTTAACGCAGAGATATATTATGGACGAATTAAAAGAAAGCGCATAGTGAGCGGCTTAGCGCACTTTGCGTGTGGCATGATTAAGCATTTGCGCTCTTAGCGTTAAAACATAAGGCGCCATAGGCGCCATAAAACTCCTGTTTCATTTTGTCCTATAATTAATATTATGTTAAATAGAATAAAGTAAAAGCAAAGGGAAGCTTTTTAGGTCTTCCCTTTTTGAATTTAAAGTGCTTTTAATTTTTCAACTACCTCATTGTATCGATCATCCATTTTCAACCTGTAAAAAATGGTTTTTAAAGTTTCAAGGGAAGCTCTGTCTGTGGGATCAATCTCATGCGCTTTCTGCATATACGGAACCGCCTGCAACAAAATGTCGTCCCCTTCCTTTTTGGCTTTTTCATAAGCAGCATTGTCTGATTGCTTTGAAGCTTCCTCATAGATCTTCACGGCCTTGTTAAAATAGAGCACACCCAGGTTATAGGATGCATCAAAATAGTTTGGATCTATTTCAAGACAAGCTTTATAGGAACGTTCGGCATCTTCGAACTTGCCCATTTTGTCATACAGTGTAGCTTCCGCAAAAGTATAAGAAACGTTTTTGGGGTCGCCTGCCTTTGCCACACTTAACAGTCTCAGCGCTTCGTCCGTTTGGTTTGAAGTCAGGTAATAATTGATCATTTCAATCAGGATCGATTGATTCTGAGGATATTTATTGAATCCTTCCTTGATGATTTCAACGCCCTTGGCAGTATCACCGCTTCCGAAATAAGACTGTTTGCGGAAAACATACATGTACGGATCGTCATAATTGTTGGCAGCAGCTTCTTCGAATAACCTGTTGGCTTCAGCATAATTACTATCTTCCAGTGCTGCACGGCCCCCGTAATAATAATATATTGTATCCACAACATCTTTCATCTGGGGGTATTTATTCAGATCCAGAAGTTTGATAAAGCTTTGGTGGGCCCCTTTGTAATCTTTTTTCTCGTATTGAAATACGGCTTCGGTTTCCAGCGCAGCTTTCAAATTTTTAATCGAATTGGTTATGTCCTTATCGGCTTTGCCATCTGAATTCAGCTTGTTGGCTTCATCAATGGCCTTGGCTGCTTCTGCCAGGGGATCAGGATGAATCTTCTGGGTATCAACCCAGCTTTCCACTACCCCGTTCCGGAATTTTATGTTTACCCTGTCATAAATATACGTTTCGATTTTATCTGCACCTTCTTCAGTCGTCTGAATTTCTTTCGGTTCCTTGAAGAACAGTTTAACGCTGACGGGGTCCATTCCCTTGCGCAACAGATCATTATGAACGTTATAAATATTGATCATGAGGTCCGCACGGTTGATCCATGTTTTTACCTTTACGCTTCTTTTCGGATCAAGGATATCAGCGTCACTCGCTTTCAACTTTTTTTCCAGGCCCGCATAATTCAAAGCCTGGGTTGCTCCGTCGGGAGACTGGGCTTTCAAACTGAATGGAGCCATTATGAAAAATGCCATAAGAAACCAACTAATTCGCTTCATTGTATTCATTTTTAAATTTTACTTCAAATAAGTTATTATGGAAGATACAAAAATTCTGCCAAATATAAATGCTATTTGCTTATTGTCCAAAAATTCACAATATAATAAGCATGAAATTTATTCAACAGTTTCCGTAAGTTCGGTTTCTTCCGGCAATTCTGCACCACCTACCACATCTGTAACGGAAGCGATTGAATCCCCCGACCGGATATTGATAAGCCTGACACCCTGTGTTGCCCTGCCCATAAGCCTCAGGTTAGAAACAGCAAGTCTTATCGTCATACCCGACTTATTGATGATCATAATATCATCTTTATCTGTTATAGCCTTAATGGCTATAAGGGGACCGGTTTTGTCGGTAATATTAATTGTCTTCACTCCTTTCCCACCGCGGTTGGTTATTCTGTAATCTTCCAGTTCGGTCCTTTTGCCATAGCCCTTTTCAGAGACAACCAATATAGATTTTGTGGGATCATTGAGACATACCATACCCACAACTTCATCTGTGGGTGATGAATAGCGGATGCCTGTAACACCGGAGGCTGTCCTGCCCATAGGCCTGACTGTCTTTTCATTAAACCGAAGCGCTTTTCCGGATCTCACGGCCAGGAGAATTTCATTGGTTCCATTGGTCAGCTGGGCTTCAAGCAGACTGTCTCCTTCGCGTATATTGATGGCATTAATGCCATTTATCCTGGGCCGGGAATACGCTTCCAGTGAGGTCTTCTTAATAATGCCTTTCCGGGTACAAAGCACTATGAAATTATTCTTTATGTATTCCGGGTCTGTAAGGCTCTGAAGATTGATAAATGCCCTGACTTTATCGCCCTGTTCAATACTTATCAGGTTTTGTATGGCCCGGCCTTTCGATATTTTAGTCCCTTCCGGAATATCATAAACTTTCATCCAGAAACAGCGACCTTTCTCCGTAAAGAAAAGCATTGTATTATGCATCGTGGCATTATACAAATGTTCGAGAAAATCCTCATCCCGGGTTTCACTGCCTTTTGAACCCTTGCCCCCGCGGTTCTGTGTTCTGAATTCGGTAAGAGGTGTCCTCTTGATATAACCCAAACGTGATATTGTGATGACCATTTCATCATCGGCATAGAAATCTTCGGGATTAAATTCTCCGGCATCGGGCACGATACTGGTTCTCCGTTCATCCCCGTATTTTTCGATAAGGTCAGCCAGTTCATCCTTGATCACCTGCATACGGAGACCTTCATCTGCAAGCAGGCTCCTCAGGTAAGTGATCAGTTTTTGCAGTTCCTCATATTCCAGGCGTATCTTTTCTCTTTCCAGTCCTGTAAGTCTCTGAAGTCTCATTTCGAGAATGGCTTTGGCCTGGGCTTCGGAGAAATTAAAAGCGGCTATGAGGCTGTCCTTTGCTTCATCCGGATTCCTGGATGCCCTGATCAGGCGGATCACCTCGTCAAGATGGTCGAGTGCGATCATTAACCCTTCAAGGATATGAGCTTTCTTTTCGGATTCTTCCAGGTCAAACTGGGTACGGCGCACGACAACCTCATGGCGATGTTCTACAAAATATTTAATGCTTTGAAACAGCGATAGAAGTCGTGGACGCCCGTGAACTAATGCAATATTATTAACATTAAATGAGGTCTGTAGCTGTGTTTGTCTAAAGAGATTATTTAAAACTACATTGGATTGTGCTTCCCGTTTACAGATGATAACCACCCTGACTCCATTCCTGTCGGATTCATCATTAATGTAGGAAATGCCTTCGAGTTTCTTATCGTTAATTAGTTCGGCAATCTTTTTGATCATTTCAGCCTTATTGACCTGGTAAGGAATTTCATTGATGACGATGACTTCCCTGCCGCTTGAAGTGATTTCAATTTCAGTTTTTGCCCGCATCACAATTCTGCCCCTGCCTGTCTCGAAGGCTTCTTTGATGCCCTGGTGGCCATAAATAATACCACCTGTAGGAAAATCCGGACCTTTAATATGTACCATCAGTTCTTCCGTAGTGATCTCCCTGTTGTCGATATAAGCCATAATGGCACGGCAAACTTCCGTAAGGTTATGCGGTGGCATATTGGTGGCCATTCCCACCGCAATTCCCGAAGCTCCGTTGATCAGCAAATTGGGAATGCGGGAAGGCAACACGGTGGGTTCCTGCAATGTATCGTCAAAATTCAGCTGGAAGTCGACCGTATTCTTTTCTATATCAGCCAGCATTTCCTCAGCGATCTTACGGAGCCTGGCTTCTGTATACCGCATTGCAGCCGGGTTGTCGCCATCCATTGATCCGAAGTTACCCTGTCCCTCCACCAGCGGATATCGCAGGGACCATTCCTGTGCCATTCTAACCATGGCATCATAGACAGATGTATCGCCATGCGGATGGTATTTGCCAAGCACCTCCCCAACAATACGGGCCGATTTTTTGTACGGCCGGTTTGACATAACGCCCAGATCCTGCATACCATACAATACCCTGCGGTGCACTGGTTTTAGTCCATCGCGCACATCAGGCAAGGCACGTGAAACAATAACCGACATCGAATAATCGATGTAGGCCGATTTCATTTCTTCTTCAATATTGATCGGAATGATCTTTTCTCCTTCAGCCATTGTAAAAAATTCGATAAAAAGTTAATTATAATGTCGCCTGATCAGCCCTAACTCCTATGCAACCTGAAAAACCGGATGCAAAGTGCCATGAATTAACACGTTGACTGAACAAAACGACATTGGATAATGCACAAAAAATAGAAGCAGCTAAGGTAAATATTTCTCCCTGTTTTATCGTTTTTTTATATTGTTTATATTAACAAAAGCTGTTAAAAAAACGTTTCTAATAAATTCGTATATTTGCATAACGAACGAATCCCCTTACGGGGAAAAACGAACTTAAATTTTTTATGGACGCCAAGTTTTCGCAACGTATAAAAGATGTGTTATCCTATAGCAAAGAAGAAGCAATCAGGCTGGGGAATAATGAAATTGCGCCGGAACACTTGCTGCTTGGAATACTGCGTGAGGGTGAAGGGGTTGCCATTGATATTCTGGTCTCCCTCGGTGTGAATTTATACCAGTTGAAAAAAGATATTGAAGCTGTAATTGCCCCTGCTGTCGGACCTGTTAAGGTAACCGACATGGATAACGTTCCCCTTCTGAAGACCTCGGAAAGGATATTAAAACTGGTCTATCTGGAAGCTAAATCGATGAAAAAGAGTACCATTGATACGGGTCATTTGCTGCTCGCAATGATCAAGGATGAAAATTCCGCGGTATCCAGGATACTTTTTGATCATTCGATTGATTATGAAAAAGCCAGAAGGGAATTGCTGAATGAACATATGGGCGATTCCGAAGACAACGAACCTCGCTCCGATTATCCCCATGAAGATGATGAACCGATGGGTTCTTTCGGCTCACAGGGGGGGAAAGGCAGTAATCCTGATCCCGGATCCAAAACCAATTCGGACACCCCGGTTCTTGATAATTTCGGAATAGACCTTACGAAAGCGGCTGAAGAGGACCGGCTTGACCCCATCGTTGGCCGTGAGAAAGAGATAGAACGCCTGGCCCAGATACTGAGCCGCCGTAAGAAAAACAATCCTATCCTCATCGGCGAACCCGGTGTTGGAAAATCCGCTATTGTTGAAGGGCTTGCCCTTCGCATTATTCAGAAGAAAGTTTCCCGTGTTCTCTTCGGCAAACGGGTAGTCACCCTCGATCTGGCAGCGATCGTTGCCGGTACAAAATACCGGGGACAGTTTGAGGAGCGTATGAAGGCCATCCTGAATGAGCTGTCGAAAACATCCAACATCGTGCTATTTATTGATGAGATCCATACCATAGTAGGTGCAGGTGGTGCAACCGGTTCACTTGATGCGGCCAACATGCTGAAACCTGCGCTGGCCCGCGGAGATATCCAGTGCATCGGCGCTACTACGCTCGATGAATACAGGCAGCATATTGAAAAGGACGGAGCGCTGGAACGCCGTTTCCAGAAAGTAATGGTCGAACCCACTTCACCGGAGGAAACTCAGGAAATCCTGAATAACATCAAGGAAAGGTATGAAGATCACCATAATGTGATTTACACTCCGGAAGCCATTGAAGCCTGCGTTAAATTAACCACCCGCTATATCTCGGACCGTCACCTGCCCGATAAGGCAATAGATGCCCTGGATGAGTCGGGTTCAAGGGTTCACATCTCCAATATTCATGTTCCGGAGAAAATCATCGAACTGGAAAAGAAAATTGAAGAAACCAAGAAGGAAAAGATAAAGGCCGTCAAAAATCAGAATTTTGAAAAAGCCGCCAGCTTCAGGGATAAGGAAAAAGAACTCCTTGAACTCCTTGAAGAAGAAAAACTGAGATGGGAAAAGGAACTCACCCGCAACCGCCAGGTGGTGGATGCCGAAAAAGTAGCGGAAGTAGTGGCGATGATGACCGGAGTTCCGGTTCAGCGTATTGCGCTGGAAGAAGGTGTGAGGTTGCTCAAAATGGGTGAAGAACTGAGAGGCAGTGTGATCGGCCAGGATGAAGCCATAGAAAAAGTGGTGAAATCTATACAGAGAAACAGGGCCGGACTGAAAGATCCGAACAAGCCGATCGGTACGTTCATCTTCCTCGGTCCGACCGGAGTTGGTAAGACACAACTTGCCAAGGTGCTTGCACAGTACCTGTTCGACTCTCCCAATAACCTGATCCGCATTGACATGAGCGAATACATGGAGAAATTTTCCGTATCGCGATTGGTTGGGGCACCTCCGGGATACATTGGTTATGAAGAAGGCGGACAATTGACCGAAAAGGTAAGACGCCGTCCTTACAGTGTTGTCCTTCTCGATGAAATCGAAAAGGCACATCCCGATGTTTACAATATTCTGCTGCAGGTTCTGGATGAAGGCCAGCTGACCGACAGTCTCGGACGCCGCGTGGATTTCAGGAACACCATCGTGATCATGACTTCCAATATCGGTACACGGCAATTAAAGGATTTTGGACAGGGTGTTGGTTTTACAACCAAAACCAAGCAGGAAACCAGCAATGAGTATACCCGCAGTGTTATTCAAAATGCACTGAAAAAGGCATTTTCACCCGAATTTCTAAACCGTATCGACGATGTGGTTATTTTCAATACCCTCACCCGCGAGGATATCCACAAGATCATCGATATCGAACTGAAGGGATTGTATGCCAGGATCATTGCCATGGGCTTCAACCTCCGTCTGTCGGATGCTGCCAAGGACTATATTGCTGAGAAGGGGTATGATATACAATTTGGGGCCCGTCCGCTGAAGAGGGCTATCCAGAAATACCTCGAAGATCCGATGGCTGAAACGATCATCCGGTCGAACATGAAAGCGGGTGACACTATTGCGATCACATTCAATAAGAAAAAGGAAACGGTCGATATGAAGGTGGTCCATCCGGATGATGCCTCCTCAGCCGAGGCAATCGTTGACGAATCAGATGAAATGGAATAAGTGTCAGGCGAAGTTGCAACTATCTCACGAGCGATAGCGAGTAAACTTCGCCTGGCACTTACACCGCTAAGCCTAGTTACAAACTACGCTTATATGCACTGTTAACATCATTGCTCCACCTCACCATACAGGTCGAATTCCTCAGCCCCTGTAATTTTTACCGAATAAAATTTCCCGCTTTGCAACTTTTCAGGAGAAGCGGGTATCAGTACTTCATTATCCACTTCCGGGGAATCGGATTCTGAACGGCCTATATAAAAGTTCTGTTCCTTACGATCAATTAACACTTTAATTGATGTCCCTATCTTTTTTAAATTCAATTCTGTAGAAATATCCTGCTGTAGCTCCATCAGTTCTGCAGACCGTTGTTTTTTAACTTCCGCCGGAATGGAATCCTCGTATTTTCCGGCGGCCCAGGTATCTTCTTCTTCTGAATAGGCAAAAACGCCCAGCCTGTCAAACTTCACATCCTTAACAAACTGCCTGAGCTCTTCAAATTCTTTTTCACCTTCTCCCGGATGCCCTGTCATCAGGGTGGTTCTCAGGGTTATACCCGGTATTTCCCGGCGAATATAATCGATGAGTTCATAATTCAGCTTCCGGTCATGATTTCTCTTCATCATTTGAAGGACCTTATCACTGGCATGCTGGAACGGGATATCAAGATAGCTGCAAATATTGGATCGTTCCTTCATCACCCGGATAACATCGCGCGGAAAAGCGGCGGGATATGCGTAATGAAGCCTGATCCATTCAATGCCACCAACATCCGCCAGATTTTCAAGCAATTCAGGCAGTGCCTGCCTTTTGTAAATATCCATACCATACCAGCTCAGGTCCTGTGCAATCAGGATCAGCTCTTTCACGCCGGATGCGGCCAGCGATTTTGCTTCTTCCGTTAGCATTTCAACCGGGGTGGATATGTGTTTCCCCCTCATGATGGGAATAGCACAAAATGCACAATGCCGGTCACAACCCTCCGAGATTTTCATATAGGCATAATGGGAAGGAGTGGTGAGAACCCTTTCCCCGACCAGGTTTTCCTTGTAATTCAATCCCAGTTGCTTAATGATCCGGGGTAAATCATTCGCCCCGAAATACATGTCCACATCGGGAATTTCTTTCTCCAGGTCTTTCTTGTATCTTTCCGACAAGCAACCCATGACAAAAACATGCCTGATAAGGCCCTTTTCCTTGGCCCTGATAAACCGAAGGATCGTATCGATGGATTCCTGCTTCGCGTCCTGGATAAATCCGCATGTGTTAATAATAACGGTTTTATACTGGAAGGTTTCGGCATTATGGACCACGCCGATCCGGTTTGCATCAATCTGTTTCATCAGAAATTCCGAATCCACCACATTCTTGGAACAACCCAGCGTTACTATATTGATCTTCTCGTTCTGATCCGGTTTTGTACGCATTCGATGAAATATTAAAAACTCTTTGTCCGCCGCCTGCATCCTACAGCCTAAAGCCTATAGCCTAATAGCCTGACAGCCTTCCTCAAGCCAGTTTACTGTGTTTTCGGCTGAAAAAGAAATAGATGAACATACCCAGGGCCATCCAGATAAACAGTCGTTCCCATGTTTCCCACGGAAGGCCCAGCATCTGGGCAAAGCATATTGCAGCTCCCAATAAGGGAACAACGGGCATCCAGGGAGTTTTAAACGGGCGGTGGATTTCCGGTCTTTTCTTTCTCAGGATAAGAATGCTTATGCAAACGATGACAAAGGCAAATAAGGTACCAATGGATACCAGTTCACTCAGGATATGAATGGGCAAAAGTCCGGCAAAAATGCTGGCAACAATTCCGGTTACAATGGTGGTAACATAGGGTGTCCGGAAACGCGGGTGCAGTTTCGAGAATCCGGCCGGCAACAGTCCGTCTTTCGCCATGGTATAGAATATGCGGGGTTGTCCGAGCAACATGACCAGGATGACTGAACTTAACCCGGCAATGGCACCTATTTTAACAAGCGGCCTAAGCCAGAATAAAGCCTTTCCGGTTTGATCAATGGCGACGGCAAGTGGGGCCGGCACGTTCAGCTGGGTATACGGCATAATACCCGTGAGTACGGCGGATACAAGAATATACAAAATAGTGCAAACGAAGAGAGAGCCAAGGATTCCCCATGGCATATCCTTTTGCGGGTTCCGCGATTCCTGCGCTGCCGTAGAAACGGCATCGAACCCAATATAGGCGAAAAAGATCACCCCTGCCCCGCGAAGGATTCCTGACCATCCAAAATGGCCGAAATCACCGGTGTTGGGTGGAATAAAGGGCTTCCAGTTGGCGGTCTTAATGAACGAAAGTCCGAAGCCGATAAACAACAATATGACAATCAGTTTAATGGCAACGATCACATTGTTGAATCCTGCCGATTCCCGAATGCCAATGACGAGCAAGGTGGACAGGAACAATATGATAAAGACGGCCGGAAAGTTTAGAAAACTGCCGGTTGCTATCCATCCCTGGCCCTTGATATAGTCGAAGGGTGCATTGCACAACTGGGCGGGAATATCGATGTGGTAATCATGAAGGAAACTTACGATGTAACCCGACCAGCCTACGGAAACTGTGGAAGCCGCAAGCAAATATTCGAGTATGAGGTCCCAGCCGATGATCCAGGCCACAAACTCTCCGAGTGTTGCATATGCATATGTATAGGCACTTCCCGAAATGGGTATCATGGAGGCAAATTCGGCATAACAGAGTCCGGCAAAAACACATCCCAGCGCAGAAAAGAGAAAGGACAGCACAAGGGCCGGACCGGCATTGTTGGCAGCTACCGTTCCAGTAAGAACAAATATTCCCGTACCGATGATGGCACCTATTCCGAGTGTGACAAGACTGCCTCTTCCGAGCGTTCTTTTCATGCCGTGTTCCTTGTCGAACGCATCTTCAAGGAGTTGGTTAATTGATTTAGTCCTGAATAACTGCATGGAACGATTTTTTAAGGATTGAAATTACATCTTTTAGGAAGAAAAAAGTGTCTCAACAAAGGCGGTTTTATCAAATATCTGAAGATCGTCCAATTTTTCACCGATGCCGATATACTTCACGGGAATCTTGAACTGATCGGAAATCCCGATCACTACCCCACCCTTTGCAGTACCGTCTAATTTTGTAATAGCCAATGCATTAACCTGTGTTGCACCTGTAAATTGCCGGGCTTGTTCGAATGCATTTTGTCCGGTTGACCCGTCAAGCACCAGTAGAATCTCATGCGGCGCATCGGGAATCACCTTCTGCATAACACGCTTTATTTTTGATAGTTCATTCATGAGATTGGCTTTGTTGTGAAGCCGTCCGGCCGTATCAATAATCACAACATCTGTATTGCCGGCCTTTGCGGAAGTTACCGTGTCAAATGCGACGGAGGCGGGATCCGAACCCATTTCCTGTTTCACGATAGGAACACCCACGCGGTCAGCCCATATGGAGAGCTGTTCAATGGCAGCGGCCCTGAACGTGTCAGCCGCACCCAACAGCACTTTTTTATTGGCTTTTTTAAAATGATAGGCAAGCTTACCGATTGTAGTGGTCTTGCCTACTCCGTTCACCCCAACCACCATGATTACATAAGGTCGATGCGGAATATCGGTGAAAGTACCTGTAAGCTTCCCGGAGCTGTTTTCTTCGAGCAATACGGCAATTTCCTCACGCAGAATGCGATTCAATTCCCCTGTACCCATATATTTATCATTGGCTACACGGGTTTCAATTCTTTTAATGATACGGAGGGTCGTATCAACTCCGACGTCGGAGGATAGCAGTACTTCTTCAAGGTTATCAAGCACTTCCTCATCCACCTGGGACTTGCCCATAACTGCCCTCGACAGTTTTTTTATTACATTATCCTTGGTCTTTTCAAGTCCCTTGTCCAGGTTTTCCTTGTTTTGTCCGCCGAATAAACCAAAAATTGCCATAGCGTGAGTCAGTTTACGGAAATTATTCCTGCAAAAAAAAGGCTTTCCTCTTACAAAGAAAGCCCTTTTTTACCGGGTGTAAAAACGCATCAGTTTTCTGAAAAGAAATCTTTAATATGGTCAGCGTGTACAATTTCTTCCTTATATGCATATGCACCGGTCTTAGGCGATTTTACCATTTTGATGCATTTGGTAAAAGTTTTGCCTGCGCCGGTCTTTAATGTTGCGATTACTTTCTTAGCCATGGCCCTTAGTTATTTAATTTCACGATGTACTGTCACCTTCTTCAGAACCGAATTAAATTTCTTCAATTCGAGTCTTTCGGGTGTATTTTTCCTGTTCTTGGTTGTGATATACCGGGAAGTACCTGGCTGACCACTGTTCTTGTGTTCTGTGCACTCAAGAATTACCTGAATTCTGTTCCCTTTTTTTGCCATATCCTGATGTGCTAAGTGTTAGAAATTTTTAATAAATCCTTTAGTTTTTGCTTTTTCGAGGGCCTGTTTCAAACCAAGCTTGTTGATGAAACGTAAGCCGGCTGCTGAAACCCGGAGTGGAATCCAGCGGTTTTCTTCCTGCAGGAAAAATTTCTTATCAAACAAGTTCACCTCAAAAGTTCTTTTCGTTTTGCGCTTCGAGTGTGATACATTGTTGCCCACCTGCGCGGTTTTTCCGGTAATTTGACAAATTCTTGACATTGGATAAATCGGTTAATTCGCTTTCTAAAAACAGCTCGCAAAGTACGGTAATTTTTTTCGAAATTTCAACTATACCTTGAAAAATATTTATAAACAATCTTTTAGCTCGGTCCATAGCATGAAAAGCGCAGTAATAGAGGCCCTTTGAATATTGCGACCCCTGTCATCGCTAAAGTTATGAAGGCTTGAAACAATTCTGTTTTTAGAAGCAACGGCGATCCAGGTGGTTCCTACCGGCTTTTCGGCCGATCCGCCATCGGGTCCGGCAATGCCACTTGTAGCCACTGCAAAGTCGGTTTGGTACCTTACTCTTACACCTTCCGCCATTTGCTCAACAACAGACTGGCTCACAGCGCCATTGATCATTAATGTATATGGACTCACATGCAGTTCTGAGGTTTTAATCTCATTGGCATAAGAAATTACGCCCCCCCGGTAATAGGCTGATGCACCGGCCACTGAAGTGATCATGCCGCTTAAGGTTCCCCCTGTACAACTTTCGGCCAGGGCAAGGGTCATTTTCTTTTCAGTAAGAGTCTTGCCTATTAATTGTTCAAGCGTATCCGATCCGTATCCGAATATATATTTTCGGATGATGTTTTCAAGTTTTCCTTTTTCCATTTCCATCAGCATGATCAGGTCATTCTTTGACCCGGTCGACCTGCCTGTCATTCTCAATTTGAGTATACCCGGTGAAGGAAGATAGGCAAGCTTAATTCCTGACGGAAGACTTTCCTCCCATTCCTGGATCAGGTTTGCCATCATTGATTCAGGCATACCGTGGGTCAGTACCGTGATATGATGGATATTGGGTAATGAAAACCGTTCTCTCAGGCGGTGTTCAATTTCCTCGAGATAAATAGCCTTCATTTCAAAAGGCACGCCGGGAAGTGATATGAATTGTTTTCCATCCTTTACAAACCACATTCCCTGGGCAGATCCGGCACTGTTATTCAGTGTTTCGCAATCGGCCGGAAGATCCGCCATTTTTCGGTTTCTTTCTGTCATTTTCACTCCCCGTAACGCGAGGATCGACCGAATTTTCTCAACTACCTCAGGATTTTCCACCAGCCGGGTATTGAAATATTCTGTAAGGGCCGGCTTTGTAATGTCATCGCTGGTGGGACCCAGTCCGCCGGTAAGCAAAATCAGGGTTGCACGGTTTTGCGCTGTATCAAGCGCCCCCATGATGGCTTCCCTTGTATCGGCAACCGAGGTGATCTGAATTACCGATATTCCCAGTTTATTCAATTCTGTGGCCAGAAATGCCGAATTGGTATCTATAACCTGTCCAATCAGTATTTCATCGCCAATCGTAATGATTTCAGCGTTCATAATTTATCTTAAAACCCGCCTTTGCTCCAAAAACCGGAGCTTTGGCGGGTAAGAGCGGGAAACGGGATTCGAACCCGCGACCTAAAGCTTGGGAAGCTTTCACTCTGCCAACTGAGCTATTCCCGCAATTATTTTATTATCAATTACTTGAGCCACCCAGGGGACTTGAACCCCCGACCTGCGGTTTACGAAACCGCTGCTCTACCAGCTGAGCTAAGGTGGCAATTTTTATGTCAGCGCCCAAAATTAGAAATAATTAGGAAGGATACAAACGATTTAAAGAAGAAAGAAAAGTGACAAGGGACGAGGGACGAGGAACAAGCGAGAAATCCCACCAAGAATTAATATAATTATGAATGATGAATTATGAATGATGAATTATGAATGATGAATTATGAATTGCACAGAGCGCACAGGGCATTTTAGGAATATTAAGTTTCAAAGTCCGCCCGTAAAAAAGCCACGTCATCCATTAACACATTAGCACATTAACACATTAACACATTACATTTTTAGTTTTTAGTTTTTAGTTTTTCACTTTTCATTGTTCACTGTTCATTTCCCAGTGCCCGCACTCTCTGCAACAGGGTCGGGTGCGAATAATGAAAAAACACATAAGCCGGATGAGGAGTGAGATTGCTGAGATTTTTGGATGACAGTTTTTTTAACGCACCTGCCAATTCATCCGCCTCATAATTCTCTTTCACATACCGGTCCGCTGAATATTCGTTGCGCCGGGAGAGGTAGTTCATAAAGAGCCCTGTAAGCAGGGAAATCGGACTATAAAGAATTCCAAACGCAATCAGCCCCATATGAAAACTTGGCTCATCGGCACCAAGCGCTGCCGACAATGCGGGATAACCAATGAAAATCGACAATATGAACAAAGTCAGTCCTGTCTGTATTATCCCAGCGATCATGCCTGTAAGTGTGTGCTTCTTTTTGTAATGGCCGATTTCATGCGCAAGCACTGCCACAATTTCTTTCGTCGATAAGTCTTTGATCAGGGTATCATACAATACGATCCTCTTCTTTGGCCCAAGTCCGGTAAAATAGGCATTGGCCTTGGTTGATCTTTTGGACCCGTCGATCACATAAATATTATTGAGCCTGAATCCCACTTTATCGCTGAATGTACGGATTGCATTCCTTAATTCTCCTTCTTCAAGTGGCGTTTGCTTGTTGAAAAGCGGAACAATAAATGAAGAATAGAACATCACCATAAAAACAGAAAAGACAGTGGCCAGTATCCATGCATAAACCCAAAACAAGGGACCCGTCATACGATAGAACCAGACGATCAAAGCAAGCAATCCGCCGCCGATTATACCGCTCAACAACCATGCTTTCAACTTGTCCGTTATAAATATCTTCGGAGTCATTTTATTGAATCCGAATCTTTCTTCGATGACAAAAATATCATACAGGCTAAAAGGCATTCCCATCAGATCAGCACCCAGTCCCAAAATCGCAAAGAATACAAGGACAATTAACACAGGCCGGTCTGTGATGCCTCTTGCCCACCCGTCCACAAGGCTGAATCCGCCCAGAAACAGCATCAGAAGAATAATAAGAAAGCTGAATGAATTGGTTAGCAATGAAAACCGGTCATTGACCTTTTTATATTCCTGCTGTTTTCGATATTGTTCCGCATCAAATACATCTTTTAACTCAGCCGGCAAAACGGTTGAACGACGACGGCTGTTCAGAAAATCAAGGTATCGCTCCAGGGCAAAATCCACAACCAGGATTACAACAATTGCAATAAACACAGTATTAATCATACTTTTTTAACATTTCGGATAAAATACAAAATTAGGCGATAAATCATTTCCCTTTCAACTGGTTATCCAATTCTTCTTTAAATTGGATCCTTTGCTCCAGAATTTTTGCATATTCTCTTGTATTCTGAGTGCTGCGGATGCTGTCTGCATAAAGTATCCATTGAATTGCCTGCTCAAACTCATCATCCCTTTCCCATGTTAATGCCAGGTTACAGGATGCACGGGTCGCCTGGTTTTTTTTCTTGCTTCCGGAGAGTTCGTACCAGATGGCAGCTGCCTGGTTCCATTGATGGTGACTGGCAAGAAAATAGGCCTGCTTCAGGGATTTTCCGGGACCTTTATATATTATCCGCTGTATATCATCCTGCCATCCGGGACTTATACGCTCTCCCAGTTTGCTCCCGGATTGTACACAAGCATCATACAATATTCCGGTAATATTTTGAAGAGGTTGAGGCTGACAATTATCCAGCGGTTGTTCGTAATTATTAAAATCAGTGAATATTAAATCATCGGAGGCAGTATATAAAAAGGGCTGGTAAAAGCACCACTTGGTGTGAGTTACCAGGTTATAACGGAGACTGCAATAATCGTCCTCATAAACATAATCCAAAATATCATAGCTGACCGCTTTTTTTAATAACAAAACCGCATCGGTTGAATCATGAATACAGATTTGCCGGAGATCATCCCAGCTGATTACGCCTGAAGCAACAAGGTTTTCATAAATTGTATCTGTAAGTACAACCCGTGTGAATCGCGGCGTTTCCTGAATTACTTCATAAAGTCCTTGCATATAACCCCTTTTGATCGGGTTATAATTATAATCCGGTTTCAATTTTATGCGGCTAATACTGTCGTAGGTTCCGGGGGGATCGGGAATACCTGCCCCGGGAAAAAGAGAAATTTTTTGAATGGAAGGCGGAATTGAAATTTCGGCAGGTTGGAGCACGCTGATTATAATCCGCTCTGTGGTACAGGCTGAGACAATAAAAAGAAAGAGAATTACCTGAAAATGCGAAATTAGTTTGGGTTTCATTGAAATTGATAAAGGAAGTCACCTGCAATTGCAAGTGACTTCCTGGTTATAATGCCTCTAAGTTCTCATGCCGCCGCAAACACCAAGTACTTGTCCGCTGACATATGAAGAAAGGTCCGATGCAAGAAAAAGTGCAACTTTGGCCACTTCCTCAGGGGTTCCGCCACGCCGGAGAGGAATTTTTTCTTCCCATAGTTTCTTTACATCCTCTGGCAGTTTATTTGTCATCTCTGTAATAATAAATCCGGGTGCAATGGCATTACACCTGACATTGCGGGAACCAAGTTCCATGGCGATTGACTTGGTGAAGCCAATCATACCTGCTTTTGATGCGGAATAATTAGCTTGTCCGGCATTCCCTCCAACACCCACCACAGAGCTCATGTTGATAATAGATCCGCCCAGTTTTTTGATCATAATACGTTGAACCGCTTTTGTAAAATTAAACACGGATTTCAGGTTAACGTTGATCACGGTATCCCATTGCTGTTCGCTCATTCGCAATAATAATGCATCCATTGTGATTCCGGCATTATTGACCAGAATATCCACTGTTCCAAAATCAGTGACAATTTGCTCCACCACTTTTTCAGTATCCGTAAAATTACTGGCATCGGAAGCATAAGCCTTGCATTTAACTCCCAGGCCGGCAATCATTTTTTCAACCTCGAGTGCATTGTCATCAAGCCGCAAATCGGTAATCGCCACATTGGCTCCTTCCTTAGCAAAAGCAACGGCAATAGACTTTCCAATTCCCCTTGCCGCACCTGTGACAATCGCAGTTTTTCCTTCGAGAAGCTTCATACTTTATGTTGATTTAGTTAAAGAATTAACTGCAATATTAACAAGAAAAATTCAATTCCCTGCCATTTGTTCATCCAGCAAAGGTTTCACTTTAAGCCGGTCTTTCAGAATTTTTTTATAGGCAGCGGAAGCTGCAGTGTTCTGAATACTATCCGCATAGGATATCCATAAAATTGCCTGGTCAAGGACGTCGTCGCGTTCAAAAGCGAGAGCGATGTTATAAGCAGCCCGAAAGGCTTGCTTTTTATTTGGACTTCCGGCCAGCCTGTCCCATATGGCTCCTGCAGCCGCCCACCGGCCATCGGCAATAAGGGCTGTGGCCTTCCGTAATTCCCTGCCCGGTCCTGCAAACATTATCCTTTCCTCGTCTTTCCAATGCGGACAAAGTTTTTCCCCGAATGACCGGCCCATAATATAACAATTCTGATACAGCACACCTTCGATGTTTTCCGGGTCAGCCAGCAATTCAGGAGATATGGTCACCGTATCGCTGTATGAATACGATGCGAGCTGTTTATGGGTAACCGGACTGAATAACATCCATTTTGTGTTGTTCACTAAGTGAGACAGAGCCATGTATTCCGGGGACCAGTATAAAGTATATGATTTTGCCTGCTGGGAATGGCTAACAGCCCGTGCCAGGAAAAGCAAGGCGTCCGTTGTATCATGGCGGCAGATCCTGTCTACGGATTTCCATGAAAGGTTATTATATAACAGGAGTTTATCAAAGACCGTATCGGATAATACAGCTTTTTTAAAACGAGGAGAAACCGATAGGATTTCATAAAGTCCATCAAGGTAACCCTGCCTGATTTTGTTAATGTCAGTTTCCTGGTCCAGGCTGACATCCGTTAAGCTGTCGAATAAACCCGGAGTGGCCGGCATACCGGGTTGCGAATAAATGGTTAATTTTCTGAACGGATGAAGGCAAAATATAGGTGCCGGGTTCCAGCACACTGATAGTCAGTTTACTATAACAGGCTGTTACGATAAGAAACAGAAAAAGAAAACTGAGGGGTTTGATTATATTCCTGAACATCATATTGAATTTAACAGTGAGCCGATTCCATTCAGGCAACAATTAAAAGAATTATAAGTTGATCCGCGTCATAATCAAAACTCCACTTGTTTTAATATCTATGTTTTTCGTCGCATTTTCGTTTCTTAATACCTGACTTCCTTTGAAAATAAGTCCTTCAATAAATAAAATTCGGGCTTTTCCAAGCTTAAATTGAATACCGGCTCCCGCCAATAAATCCCGAAACTCTCCCAAGTTCAAAATCTTCATAATAATCGGTATAAACTGAATTGCCATATTGTACTTCCGATTGTCTGCCGTAGGTCTCGTCGGTGAGAAATGACATATATCCGCCGGCCTTAATGTAGGGCCGGTTAGATCCCTTTCCTAATGTCAGGCGCAGCGCAACTGGAACCTGTATCTCAGAGAATTCAATATTAATATCATCCCGGTACATGCCCGGTCCTGCATCATTATATTCGGTATAGCCATAATAATAGTCTTCTAAATAATGAAGTCCGATGTCAACCGACCAGCGATTGTAAATCTTTGAAAATCTGGTGTTTATATTTACTCCAATGACGGGTCTGTAGCTATTGTTAAATTGGGTACCTGTGAAATATGGCACGTGTTCATTCCCGGATGTATTAACAGTTATAAATTGATATCCCCCACTCAGGTCAATTTTCAGAAGAGAATTATCTTTAAAAAGGGATTTGTCACGTATATTATTTATGCCAGGAGTCAGGCAGAATCCTTTCGTGGCATTTTTTGAAAGTGAAAAGGATTCCCGCACCACTGCAGCAATCCTTTTTGAATCATATTCCATATCCGTTGTGGATACTGATTTGTTGCCCGTATTATTCAGCAACCAGCCCAAAGCATCGCGGAAATTGCCAAAACGCCCGCCTCCGTCCAGGTTATTTTTGCCCTTGTCCAATTTAAAAAAACCCGTAGGTTTACTCTGGAGGAATACAATACCCTTATATTTACCAGGATTAATATACACACTGACTTCTCCTTGTACCAGGCATTCCAGAAAGGTGCACTTACCGTGGACTTTCTTTGATTCGAAATACCGGCCATTCTTAAAGCCATACGCTTTTATCTGATTTGCGGAATATGAAAATTCCTGTGCAATTTCAAATCTTTTGAATAGGCATGATTTTGAAAATTTACCGCTTGCTCCATAGAATAACAAGCCATTTAAAGTATCTCCCGAGTTTTTGATGATGAAACCCGGACGAAAACCTGCCTGTGCAATCATGCAAGAACTGGAGAAAATCAGGAAACTTAAAATAATTACTTTTTTCATGCTTTAGTGAAAGTCCAAAAGTTTAAACTTAATTAAAAAATTCATCCAGCCTTTCAAAATCATCGTTAAAATTACTTTTATACAGATTATATGCAAATATTGATAGATCGCGGAATCTGGGTAAAGAATAATATTTATATTAGAAAATTCAAATATTTCACTTAGAATGCATAATAGATTATATTTCATTTCATTAGTTCTTATTATTGTCTTTGGGAGTTGCCAGAAAGAAGAAAAAAAAGGGAGGGACTATCCCCAGATCCGAACTATCGCGGTGGATCAGATTACCTCACAGGGCGCACGTTTTAATGCCATTATAATAAGTGGATCCAGGGAAAGCATAAGTGAATACGGATTTCTATGGGGTGAAACCGAATATCTGGCCACTAATAATTCACAAAAAGTTTTAATCCAGGACGCTCCCGAAAAGGACCAGTTTTCGGATAACATCACCTTTGCCCTTGAGGAAATGAAGGAATATTATGTAAGATCTTATGTTATATCAGAGGGTCTGATCATATATGGTGATCCTGTTAAGTTCATGAGCCTTGGAAGTATGGCACCTGAAATAACTGATTTTGAGCCCCAAACTGCCAGCTGGACGGATACCGTCAAAATAAATGGTAAAAATTTCAGTCCCGTTCTTCTTTCAAACTCCGTACATATTGGAAATGCAGTTGCCAGTGTTATTAGCGCCACCAGGGAAACATTAATAGTTAAAGTCCCATCCGATTTAACCAGTGTATTTTCAAAAATATCAGTAGAAATTGTAGGAAACCTTGGAACTTCCTCTAAATTATTTGAATTGATAACACCTGGGCAAATAAATACCGTAAACAAAAAAAACATTACTTGGGGAGATACTTTAGTGTTAACAGGCAGATTTCCTTATAGATCTCAAATTTCAATGGATCTAATTCCAACGAATATTTTGGAAAGAAATGAAAGCAAAATAAAAATTGTAGTTCCCTCTAATCTTAAATATTACGATTCAATAACTGTAGATTTGAATATTGATGGACATTTGATCCAGTCTGTTGAAAAAAATCATATGATTCTTCCGGTCATTACCTCAGTAGGAGACAGTCCATTTGGCTGGGGGGATACTATTGATATAAAAGGCGTTTTTAATCCGGTAAAAATGGCAAACACCGTCAAATTCAGCTCGGGCCAAAACACTCAAAACTCTGCTATTCTTGATGTAAGGAGAGACAGAATCCGTTGTATTGTACCGGATTACCCTCTAGGACATCAAGCAGCACTGCACATTTTAACCGATGGGTACTATCTCTCGTACTCCGATTCTTTAGGGCTTTCCGGTCCTGTCATTGAGAAAATCGCTCCCAACAAGGCAGGCAAGGATGCCCCTATTTCAATAAAAGGCAAATATTTCAGAAATGGGATTACATTTCTGAAGATTGGTAACGTACCCGTATATTGCGGGTCAAATTCAAGGTTAATTCAGTTTAATATGCCAGATTTTCCTGAATCGGGTTATAAATCAATAAATGTTCGTGTTTATAACAAAGAAACCACACAGGAAAACGCAATATATTTTTCAAAAGCCGCGATTTCCGATTTCAACCCGAAAGAGGGCACTTTCGGTGATATAATTACGGTAACTGGTGAAGGTTTCGATCCAAATAACTTAACGGTCGCCTTTGAAAATAATGGAATACAGTTTGAAGCCATTGAGAAAAGTTCAACCCTGGTAAAATTTGCTATTCCCAATACAGGTGCTCGCAGTCCGTGCAAGATCTATATCAATACAAAGGGATCGACCTTTGGTTCATTGGAAAATCTGCAAATCTTACCTCCCCGATTAGATGAAATAACGCCTTCTGAAGGTTTACCAGGCGAAGTTATACGAATCTACGGTGACTATTTTAATCCCGAAAACATTTATAACAAAGTGCACATTGGAGATCAGATTATTAATTGCAATAGCAGCAGCCGGAGTTATGTTGAATTTAATTTTCCGGTATCTTTTCTGAGAGGAGATTATCCCATTCAGGTGGAAAACGGATCTGATCTGTCTTCGCCAATAGAATCCTTTCATTGTAAAATTCCCTGGAGAATTGAAAAACCAGCTATAGGCAATATACGGGAGTTTAGTTCGAGTTTCTTTTATAATGGAGGAATCTGGCTCGTTGGAGGTTTATGGTCATGGCAGTGGACAAATGATGTGTATGTATATTCATTAATTACTAAAAATATGGCTCATTTTAGTGCAGGAATTTATACTTCCAGCACTTTTTCATTTGAAATAAACGGACAGGGATATTTTGGATTGGGTTTGTTATTTGATGGCAATGAACATTACTACCCTGGCGTTAAACAAATCGATCTTACGAATCGTACGATTACAAATCTTCAAAATTTCCCCGGTTCAATGAGGAAATATTCATTCTCATTTTCTTTGCTATCGAAAGGATATGTTGGTTCCGGAAAATACGAAAACGGTCTACTGAATGATTTCTGGAAATTTGATCCCGGTACGGGAACCTGGAATCAGCTGACCGACCTGCCTTTTGGTTCTCTTGCCGGTGCCACCGCTATTACCATGAATGATTATGCGTATGTAATTTCAGGAAATAATTTCTGGAAATATGATCCAAATTTGAATTCCTGGGTACAAATGGCTGACTTTCCGGGTCCGGCCCGATACCATGGAACAGGATTTTCAATTGGAGATAATCTATACTTTGGTACGGGTAGGAGTAATATGGAAATTACTGGTAATGATGCTTATTATCGGGATTTATGGAAATATAACTCTTTGATCGATAGCTGGATAAGAATGCGTGATTTGCCTGTTTCAGTAAAAAATGGTGCTTATGGATTTTCTTATGATGGAAAAGGTTATATAGGTGGCGGCGGATCAAGTGAAGCCGATTTATTGGAATATGATCCTTCTTATGAGTAAAATAATTATTAAAATAATGAATAAACTGTATGTTGGTCTGGTGCTATTAGTGTTGAGTTTATGTTCTGCGTTTTCTCAAACCTCCCCTATCACCTTTGGTGCCATTTCCAGGGATGACCTGGAGACAGAACTTTATCAGGCGGAAAAAGGTGCAGAGGCCATTGTTTTATGCGACTACGCAACAGCAAAAATGAACCGTGAATTCCACATCGAATTCATGCGTCATGTTCGCATTAAGATCTTCAAGACTGCGGGGCTGGACCTGGCCAATATTCAGATAGTCTATACCAAAAACGATGAAATTTCCGATTTAAAGGCAGCGACCTATAATCTGGATGATGAGAAGATTACGGTTGATGAAGTAGGCAGTAAGGATATCTACAAGGAAAAGGTTAGTTCATACCGCAATGCTACCCGCTTCACCTTTCCCAATGTGAGAGAAGGTTCGGTCATCGAATTTATTTATACCCTGAATCAGGAGGAAATACGGCAGTTTATACCATTCCAGTTTCAAAGAATGATCCCCGTGCGCCATGTTGAATATATTGCCACTTTTCCAGGAATTCTTAAATACATGATCAATCTCAATCACAATAACATGATCCAACAGCAATACACTACATTGCAAGGATATATTAATTCCACCCAGGTACCTTTTGATCAGTATCATTGGACAGGAACCAACCTCGCTGCCTTTGAACCTGAACACCTGATGCCCGAAAGTCATGAATATTTTGCATCCGTAGATTTTGTACTAACTAATGCGAATATGCCCAATGGTCGCTATTTTGAGGAATCTCCACAATACCCGAAACTCTATAATAAATTACTAGTTTCCAGTCACTTGGGACAAATTAATAATACCAATCTGTTTACAGGAAAAGTAAAAGAACTGATAAATGGATTGAATACTTCCTACGAAAAATTACAGGCTATATACAATTATGTGCAAAAGCATATGAAATGGAATGGATATGAGGAGGTGCTGCCCGAGGAAAGTTTTATTAAAGCACACAGGGAGAAGACAGGTTCAAATGCCGCTATTAATATGATACTGGTAAATATGCTCAGAACTGCGGGTATTACAGCAGATCCCCTGGTTCTCAGCACCCGTGAAAACGGACATGTGAATCACGCGGTCGCACTTGTAAGTGAGCTCAATTATGTTGTTTGCATTGCTTCCATTGACGGGAAGGATTATCTGATGGATGCTTCGGACAAATTTTTACCCATGGGTGAATTGCCCTTCAAATGCATGAATGGTGAGGGCTGGGTTTTAAGTCCGGACAGGGGACGATGGGTAGAACTGTTGAACAAAGAAAAAAGGGCCATCCAGGAATTTTATGATTTGACGCTGGATGTGGCGGGCGAAATTACGGGGCATGGGAATGTGTCTTTTGCAGGCTATGATGCGAGTGAAATTCGCAAACTTTTACAAACTGAGGGGGAAGTTGGATTTCGTGATAAAAAAATTACAAATTCAGGTGATCTAACCCTTACCAACCTGAAGTTCTATGCTGTGGACAGCCTGGAAGCTCCCTTACGAATTTCTTTTGATATAAAATTTAAACACAGCATTCAGTTTGCCAACCAGTATCTTTTCTTCAGGCCTCTTATCAGCCTTTTCGGAAGGTACAGGAATGTATGGATAAAGGATGAAAGAAAATTTCCCATAGATTTGGGATGTCCTGTCATCAATAATTTCGTGTGTACAATTTATCTTCCTGCTACTACTAAGGTGGAGGAAATGCCAAAAACCATTCGCATTCACATGCCTGAAAATGATGCCGGGTTTTTATTTGGTGTCACCTATAAAGAAGGGGGAATATCCATACAGGCTGAACTCGATTTGAAAAAGACAAGTTTTAAAACAACCGAATATTCGATTGTAAAGGAATTTTTTACCCAGGTAAACAAGAAATGCGCTGAAATGATCCTTTTGAAAAACATCCTTGTTAAATAATACGCTTTCATGAAAAAAATTCTGATCATCATACTTTTCTTTTTATCCATCACTCCCGTATCAGAAGCTCAGCTGATGTATCCGTGTGATTCAATACCTGTCACTTTACGGGCCGGAGCAAAAGCCGTAATCCGGTCAGAGCAGCGCAAGATTTTTGTGAAAAGCGAAAAAGAATGTGAGTATGAAAGAAAAACAGTCATGACTCTTTTAAATGAGAGCGCTGAAGAACTTCTTATCATTCAGATTCCTTATGATGATATGATGAAGGTTTCGTCAGTCAGCGCCAGCGCCTGGGATGAATCTGGCAAACTGGTTTGGACCCTGAATAAGTATAACATCAGGGACGTACGCTATTTCCAGGGGCCTGAATTTCTCAGTGATTCCAGGCAGAAAATATTTGAGATACCCTCCTACAATTATCCGTTTACAATCTGCTTTTCCTATAAGATTAAAATGCCTGATTATTACCTAAGCAGCGCGTTGTTTCTTCAGAATGATCCGGAAATATCCGTTCAACAATCAGGTTTACAATGCATTATACCTAACAGGACCGGCTTTAGCTATAAAGGGCTAAACCTCAGGAATCCTACCGACAGCGCTAAGATCAAAAATAACCTTTATCTCACCTGGCAGGAAGAAAATCTCCCTGCAATCCGGCAAAGAGACTATGCTCCTCCGCTTGTAAAAAAGCTGCCGGTGGTTTATACTGCTCCTGAAAATTTTGATCTGAAAGGATTTAAGGGATCCTTTAACAACTGGCAATCATACGGAAACTGGGTCAATCAACTGATAGAAGGCCGTGATATTCTGGATAAAGAATACACCGATAAGGCAATTGTACTTGTTAAGGATATTCCTGTTCGGCGTGATAAGATTAAAGCCCTGTATGAATACATGCAAAAAAATACAAGGTATTTTTATATAGGTTTTGGTATTGGAAGCAATCAACCCATGGCTGCCAACGACGTGGCAAAAAATGGGTACGGCGACTGCAAGGCGCTGAGTAACTATATGAAAGCCCTTCTAAAGGCGGTTGGTATTGAATCTTATTATACACTTGTAAAATCGGGGGACAACGAATATATACAAGCGGATTTTCCAAGTGACCAGTTTGATCATGTTATACTCTGCGTGCCGGACAGCCAGGAAATGATATGGCTTGAATGCACCAGCCAAACCATGCCCTTCAACTATCTTGGCAGTTTCACCTGCGACCGCGATGTTCTCGCAATTACCCCGGATGGCGGAAAGCTGTTGCATACTCCCGTATATGGCCTGGATTATAATAAGGTCAGCACTTATTCAGAAATTTCATTGCTGACATCCGGTGATGCCAGGATAAAAATGCACTATCGTCAGACAGGTCTCCTGTATGATGAATTATTTGCTGTTACCGAAAGCAAACCGGACATCCGGAAAAACTGGCTGGCCGGACAAGTAGGAAGTGCAGCATTTGAAGTGAAGAGGGAGGAATATTCATTTGACAGGAACTCCCCGATGCCTGTTGCTTCTGCCAGTTTTGAAATTCAGATGAGAGATCTTTCCGGAACGAGCCAGGGACGACTGTATGTTACACCTTCCTTTATTTCCCGTGCATCGTATATCTGGGATGATCCAAGTGAAGTAGAGATTGCTACATCCTATCAGCGTCATGATTCAGTGCGAATTGAAATTCCTTTAGGTTATTATGCTGAGTTTCTCCCCGAAAGTAAAACACTAACTTCAAAATTCGGCAGTTTTTCACGCTCCGTCTCACGCAATGGAAAATACCTGTATTATACCCTTAATCTGGCGGTTAATAAGGCTTTATATCCAAAGGAAACGTATTCGGAATTTTACGAATTTGTAAATGCGGTGGCTTTGATTGACCAGGAAATGGTTATCCTTAAATCTATAATTTATTGATATGTGAGACAAGGCAATTCCTTTCTCTAAGACTCAATTGCTTCATACTCCATACCTTTCCACCCGGGTAACCTGGTATACACCCTTAATGGAAGATAACCGTGCCAGCAGTGTATCCAGGTGGGCCGTATCCTTGATGGATATTTTCAAACGTCCCTTGAACATTCCGTCCACATTATCAAGGTTGATTGAATGAAGGCTTATTTTTAAATCTTTTGACAGCACCGTGGATATGTTATTCAGCATATTCGGATCATTTTCACCGTGAATGGCGATTTCAACAGTGAACATGGTTTGTTTGCCTTTGGTGCTCCATCGGGCCCTTACTATCCGGTAACCGTATTTTGAAATTAGCTGGGCTGCATTGGGACAGTTTAGCCTGTGCACCTTTATTCCTTCGCTTACTGTAACAAATCCGAAAATCTCATCCCCTACGATCGGATTGCAGCATTTAGCCAGTTTATAATCCACATTGGAGAGCTTGTCATCAATGATCAGAAAATCATCGGTTCGGTAAACACTTGCCTGCATTTGTGGCTCAGGCTCGGCAATCAATGGCTTTTCTTCTATTACAGGCTCCTGCAACAATTCCTTGACCTGGCTCAGATCGATTTCCTCCGAAGCAATCTGGCAGTAAAGATCCTGCGCTATTTTAAACTTATAGGCTTTAAGTAATTTCCTTACCGTTTCATCCGAGAACGGAATCTTCCAGTTTTTCAAACGGCGGGTAAGGATCTCCTTCCCCTGCTCAGCCTGCTTAACCCGCACTTCATTCAGCTTGAATTTGATCTTGGTTTTCGCTTTGGATGTTACCACAAAGCTCAGCCAATCCATTTTCGGGGTCTGGTTTTTCGAGGTCAGTATTTCAACCCTGTCCCCATTCTGCAATACATGGCGGATCGGCACATTTTTACCATTAACGCGTGCACCGGTGCACATGGAGCCCACTTCCGTATGGATATCATAGGCAAAGTCAAGTACGGTCGCTCCAGCCGGAAATTTTTTAAGATCACCCTTCGGAGTGAAGACAAAAATTTCCTTTGAATACAGGCTTAGCTTAAAGTCGTCAAGAAACTCCCTGGCATCCGTTTCAGGGGTTTCGAGTACTTCCCGTATGTGCCTTAGCCATTCCTCAAGCCCCTGCTCCGATTCCAGCCCCTTGTATTTCCAATGCGCCGCAAATCCTTTTTCGGCGATTTCATTCATCCGGCGTGTGCGGATCTGAACTTCAACCCAGTAACCTCCCGGTCCGACTACTGTTGTATGCAGTGATTCATACCCGTTTGTTTTTGGAACCGAAATCCAGTCCCGCAGCCGGAGTGGATTAGGCTGGTATTTGTCGGTCACAGTACTGTAAACCTGCCAGCAATCTGCCTTTTCATTGTTGTGTTCACTGTTCAGTACGATGCGAATGGCAAATAGGTCATAAATATCTTCGTATGAGGCCCCTTTGTTGACCATCTTGTTCCATATGGAATGAATTGACTTTGGCCTTCCCAGTATTTCGAAATCAAACCCCTGTTTTCTTAAGGCTTCTTCAATCGGACCGATAAAATCCTCAATGAATTGTTTCCGGTCCGACATAGTCTGGGCCAGCTGCTTTGCAATTGTATCATAGGTTTTGCGGTCGGTATATTTCAGGGACAGGTCCTCCATCTCCGACTTGATAATATAAAATCCCAGCCGGTGTGCAAGAGGTGCATAAAGATAGGATGCTTCTGATGCAAGCCTGATCTGTTCTTCCTCCGGCATGCTTTTCATGCCACGCATCAGGCTCAGTTGTTCCGCTATTTTTATAAGGATCACCCTTACATCCCCTGCGAGGTTCAGCAACAGGTTCCTGAAATTTTCAGCCTGCGGCGCCATGGTTTTGTTTCCCAGCTCATGAATCGAATTGAGGCCCACGATGATTACTTCAACCGGTTTCCCGTATTCTTTTTCAATTTCGGCCTGCGTGATTCCTTTATTCCTGAAAACCCGGATGAGGAATATCCCGAGAACAGACGTCATGCCGAGACCAATTTCCCTGACAGCAATTTCCGCAATTTCTATCGCGGCTAAAAGATCCTGCTGCCCCACATGATCATCCTCACTGGAAAGTGTGTTCACCATCCTGTCGAACGCGCTGCGCAGTTTGCTGTAATCCTTGATCTCCCTACTCCTGCGTATTTGCCTGAGTAATTTTTCAAACCTGTTTCTCAGCGGTGTAATATGTTCCGGCGCTTTAACCTGCATGTTTAGGTATGATTTAGAGCTGCCCAAATTTAACGCTTTTAAGCAAATAATATTTAACTTTAGAATATGGGGAAGGAATCTGACTCGGGCAAAATGCTCATTTTCATCATTGGATTTTGCGCAATTCCCGCCCAGGTGATCCTGATGCGTGAATTGCTGATGGTTTTCGGTGGCAATGAGCTTTATATTGGGATTTTCCTTGCTGTTTGGATGTTACTCACTGCTGCCGGATCCTATTTGACGGGTTTTCTAAAATTTAAGGAAAAAAAAGCTCCATATTATACGCTTGTACTTGTAGTCCTTCCCCTGATCCTGCTTTATCTGCCGGATATAACAAGAAACCTGCTGTTCCAGCCGGGTGTTGAAACGGGATTATTCAAGCACCTGGTACTCACATTCATTTTTCTCACGCCTTTTTGTTTGCTTTCAGGGTTCCTGTTTTCCGGAATTGCCGAAAAAATGGCGACATCGGAAGTGAAAAGGTCGCCGGGCAACATCTATGCGATTGAATCGGCAGGAAGCATGGCAGGAGGATTGCTGTTCAGTTTTGTGCTGGTTTATTTGTATGATAGCTTCAGGGCTGTTGGAATAATCACAGTTACCGGCTTCCCTGTGGATCCTTTGGACCTGCTTTGTCGGAAACCAGAGAATTCTATTGGTGCCTGCACTCCTGGCTGAATTGCTGATTATACTGTTTACAATAGGTTTCGGAAACAGCTTTGCCCGGAAATTTTTATTCGCCGGACAAACATTAATTGAAAGTCGTGATACCCCTTACGGTACACTTTCCGTAACACGAACAGGAGAACAAACAAATGTGTATGAAAACAACACACTTTTGTTTTCAACTGATGATCAGCAATCTGCAGAGCAAACGATTCATTTTGTGCTTTCCCAGCATGAATACCCGGTACATGTACTACTCATATCCGGCGGCATTACCGGACTTATAACCGAAATCCTGAAATATACATCAATTAACACGATTGATTATGTTGAAATTGATCCGCTTATCTTTGAAATTGGAAAGAAATTTACCAGCGAGCTGGAGTCAAACCGGATAAATAGGATTACAGGGGACCCCCGGATTTTTCTTCAAAACATTAAAAAGAAATATGATATTGTAATCAGTTTTCTGCCTCCTCCTTCATCCTTTTATATTAACCGTTATTATACAAGTGAATTCATGATGCTTGTAAAAAACAGCATGAGCCGAAAAGGAATATTTTCCTATTCCCTGCCTCTTACGGCAAATTATCTCGATGAAGGAACCCTTGAAATGTATTCCTCGCTATACTATACCAGCCGCAACATATACAAGTATGTTCAAATCTTTCCGGGAGTCAGGTGTTATTTCGTTGCATCGGATCAAAAATTAACTTTTCGAATTTCTCAGATACTTGAAAATAAATCTATTTCGACAGATTATGTGAACTTTTACTATATGGATGAGCCGGATATGGAAAGAAGGTCGAAGAACATCACCGATCAGCTTGTGTTATATGCGGGAATCAATACCGATTTCATGCCCGCTGCAGTTTTCGCGTTTGATAAGCACTGGCTCAACCGTTTTCATCTTGGCGTTGGTCTTTTCAGATTAAGCATAGCGGTAATTCTGGTGCTGATTTTCATTGTTATGATATTAGTGTCTCCTGCACAGGGAGGAATGTTTGCAGCCGGTTTCAGTGCTTCTTCGATGCAGGTTGTCCTGATCCTTGCTTTCCAGATCATTTTCGGTTATATATTCAGGATTCTGGGTCTGTTTGCAGCTGTTTTTATGTTGGGACTGGCAGTGGGTGCCATGATGTATGTACGTCAAAGGGTTCAGGCCCCTTCACGGTACCGGCCAATTCATTTGCAAATGATCCTGGCCATGTTTGCTATCGCAATTCCGGGATTTATCGTGTTGGCTCAAAAAATAAGTGACATGCCGATATTCCTTATCCTGCTGTTTTTAATTCTAATACTGGCAATTTCTGTTACAACCGGCATTACATTTTCGAAATTATCAGATAATCAAGATGTTCGTGGCATGAATACGATTCGCCATATCTATGGTGCAGACCTTGCAGGAGCTTCCATGGGTGCTTTGGCCACGTCCATTCTTTTTATTCCGGCGGTAGGGATAAAAATGGCATCCTGCCTGGCCGCGCTTCTGAATGCCATGGTAATTTTTAACATGATATTTCGTCAAAAAAAACGCCGGAAAAGGGTAAAAAACAATATTTTTGAGAGGTGATTTTAAATAGTTATGCATAATAAATCCGGCATAAACAATAAACGGGAATTCATAAAAAGAGGAATACTCTGCGGAGGAGCGGCGGTATGGTCGGTTAAAACCGGTTTACCCCTGTTATCCGGTGAAGCAATTAAAACAGGCAAATCCATGGAATCATATGATAAGCCGGGTAAATTCAGCACGGAAGCACGTTTCCAGGTTCAAACCCCGAAGGGTGTCCGATGCATGATTTGTCCGAATGAATGCAGTATTCCGGAGGGATCCTCCGGGGATTGCGGAAACCGCAGGAATTTTAACGGGACTCTTTTTTCCATTGCCTACGGCAATCCGTGTTCAGTGCATATTGATCCTGTTGAAAAGAAGCCGTTGCTTCATTTTTATCCGGGAAGCCTGGCTTTTTCAATCGCCACTGCAGGCTGCAACCTGGCCTGTTTGAATTGTCAGAACTGGACAATTTCACAGACAACTCCCGATAAAACCAGGAACGAAGATCTTATGCCTGGAAAGGTTGTAGAATCGGCGCAGGCCGGTCATTGCAAGTCAATTGCATATACTTATTCAGAACCGATTACCTTTTATGAATATACCTGTGATACGGCAAAACTGGCCCGGTCCGGAGGGGTTAAAAACATACTTGTATCGGCAGGATATATTCATGAGCAGCCGTTGCGGGAAATGGCCCGGTATATCGATGCCGCAAACATTGATCTGAAATCATTCAGTGATGATATCTATGCAAAACTGAATGGCGGAAGGCTTGAACCGGTGCTGAATACCCTGAAGGTACTCAGGGAAGTGAATGTATGGCTTGAGATCACCAACCTGGTGATCCCGGGCTGGACCGATGACCTTGCTATGATCAAAAAAATGTGTGAATGGCTTCATGCCAATGGATTTGATGACACTCCACTGCATTTCAGCCGGTTCCATCCGGAATATCGTTTGACCCAGGTTCCATCCACCCCTGTTGATACCTTGCTAAAAGCACGTAATATTGCCCTGGAAGCCGGGTTGCATTTTGTATACATTGGCAATGTGCCAAACACAGATGCGGAAAATACAACATGCCCGTCATGCCATAAAACGGTTATTGTGCGGAAGGGATATCGCATATTGCAGAGTGACCTTGTCTCGGGTAAATGCATTCATTGCGGACAGATCATACCCGGTTACTGGTCCTGATTATTTATAATTGCATATTAACCTCTTTTCCTACTGCCTGGTGTATCCATGAATTTCAAACCCGATTTGCACTACACACTTGAACAGGCCCGGATGCAACTGGGCGACAGCAGTCGTGCCCTATCACTTCTCACGGCCAGCATGGTTTACGAAGAACCTTCCCTGTTCGGTATATTTATTGAACTTGCTCTCATGGATGAGAAACATTATGCCGAGCGGGCTTCCCGGGTGATAAGTGTTTGCAGCCATAATTTTCCCGAATTATTCAAGCCCCACTGTTCCAGGGTTATTGCCGAATTAAAGAACCTCAAAAGTGATGGAGCCATGCGGAATTTCTTAAAAACGCTGGCTGAAGTCCCCCTGAAGCTTACCAAAAAGGATAAATCCATCCTGTTAAACCAGTGCTTTGACTACCTGGTTTCAAATGATTATCCAATTGCAGTTCAGGTCTTCAGTATGCAGATACTTTATAACCTGAGTTGTGAAATTCCCGAAATAGGGGAAGAATTGTGCCGTATCCTTGAAGAAAGAATGCCTGATGCTTCAGCCGGCTACCGGAGCCGTGTGCGGAGGATTTTATCGCAAATGAAAAAAGCGGTTACCGGAATTAGTTAATTGTTAATATGTTGTAGAGACAAGGCATTGCCTTGTCTCTGCAATTCCCGTAAGTATATAAATTCATTCTATAAGTAATCGCCGTAACTCATTCACATTCTTTGCAATATAATCAGGATTTAATTTTTCAATCTCCTCATAAGAGGTGAAACCATAAGAGACCCCTACAGAATCCAGCTCCAATTCGGCCGCCGCCTCTATATCATAATGTGTATCACCCACCACCACAACCTCCGTGGGATCGTGAATGCCGTTCCGCAAGAGCAATCCCGATACCAGTCCCGTTTTGGTTGCATGATAACCGCTATAATCAGCACCTGCCACATCCGCGAAAAACCGCAATATGTCAAAGTTCTCAAGCACCCGTTTCGCATAAGCTTCATACTTGGATGTGGCAACATAAACCGGAGTGCCGGTGCTGGACAGTTCTTCAAGTAATTCGCGTATGCCATCATATAATTGGTTCTCAAACAGGCCCCTGTCCCCGTAATATTCACGAAAGGCAGCTACCGCCTCATCAATTTCCTTTCCCTGTAATCCAAAAACATCGGAAAATCCTTTTTGTAACGGGGGTCCGATAAGGGTTGACAGCACATTCAAATCAGGCACCTTTAGTTTCAGTTTTGCAGCTGCATAATGATAAGCATTGTACACGCCCTCCCGGGGATCGGATAACGTACCGTCAAGGTCAAAAATGATGTGTTTGTAAAGGGTTCCCATGGATTACACCGGTATTTTAAGTAATTTTGGCTACGGTAATACTATTGCTGATGCCGCAAACGCTGGGCAAATATATAATCTTTATCGGAATCATCCTGGTGGTGGCCGGACTTCTGCTCCACTTCGGCGGTGACCGCATGAAATGGCTGGGACATCTGCCGGGTGATATACGCATTGAAAAGGAGAATTTCCGCTTTTATTTTCCCATCACCACCATGATCATCATCAGTGTGTTGTTAACCCTGATAGTCAACCTGGTAAAAAAATTATGGTAAAATTCCGGGCCCTGCCTGGATACATAGTGATAAATATCCCCGAATTGTTAATTTTGGTAATCTGAAAGATATTAACAAATAAATCAACACTATCATGGGAAAAGGCGATAAGAAAACCAGGCGCGGGAAATTATTCCAGGGCTCATTTGGCGTTAGAAGATCAAAGAATAAGACGGCTGCTCCGGTTGCCGTAAAAAACACCAAAGAAAAAGAAGTAAAAGAAGTAAAAGATGTGAAGGAAGTAAAGACTGCCACTCCCGAAGTTAAAGCTCCCAGGACTGCACCGGCAAAGAAGGAAGCAAAACCCAAAAAACCTGAAGAAACGGCTTCCTAAATGGACAAGAACCTGAAATTTGAAACATACTGTGTAAGAACCCAGGTCAGGCGGTCATCGCATAAAGAGCACAGTGTTCCTATTTTTGAAACTTCAAGTTATATTTTTGATTCGGCGGAAGAAGCCAGGGCTGTATTTGCAGAGGAAGAAAACGGAAATATCTACACCCGGTTTTCAAATCCAAATACAGATGAATTTATTCAGAAGTTATGTGCACTTGAAGGTGCGGAAGATGGAATAGCCACCGCATCGGGCATGGCTGCCGTATACCTCAGTCTGAATGCACTGCTCCGTCCCGGCGATCATGTGCTTGCCAGCCGGCAGCTTTTTGGAACAACTCACCTGCTGTTTACCCAGGTATTGTCAAAATGGGGCGTATCGCATACATACGTCGACATGAAGGATCCACAGGAATGGAAAAACAGCCTCCTTCCCACCACACGCGTGATTTATACGGAAACGCCCTCCAATCCGGGCATGGACCTGGTTGACCTGAAATGGCTTGCGAAATTCGCAGCCAAAAATGAACTTTATCTGATTGTAGATAACTGTTTTGCCACTCCATACCTGCAAAATCCCATTCTTATGGGTGCGGATATCGTGGTACATTCAGCCACCAAATTCATTGACGGACAAGGGAGAACGATCAGCGGGGCCGTACTTGGCAGTAAGGATATTATGAAAGAAATAAGGCCGCTTTCACGGATCACCGGACCCACAATGTCCGCTTTTACAGCCTGGCTGCTTTCCAAAAGCCTTGAAACGCTCTCCGTGCGAATGGACAGGCATTGTGAAAACGCGCTAAAACTGGCGCAATTTCTTGAAAACAACAAAGAAGTCGAATGGGTTAAATATCCGTTTCTGCCATCCCATCCCCAATATAAGCTGGCGAAGAGGCAAATGAAACAGGGTGGCGGACTTCTGTCTTTCGAACTGAAAGGAGGCAGTGAAAGAGCACGGAAGTTTGTAAATGCCCTTCAACTGATGTCGATTACATCTAACCTGGGAGATACACGCACAACCCTTACCATTCCGGCTTCGACTACACACTCAAAACTTACAACGGAGGAACGGAGTGCCTCAGGGATAACGGACGGTATGATCCGAATTTCGACCGGACTTGAGCACATCGATGATATAAAAGCTGACTTTGAACAAGCCATTGACAGATCAAAATAACAAACTTTCAAATCCTTCTTTATGAAACGCCGTGAATTTTTTGCCACCACCGCTGTCGCCGGTGCTGCTGTAATAGGCACCACCCTTGTTCAGGCCTGTTCAACTCCGGTTGAAAAAAAACAGGGAGAGGAAGAACTCTTCGCGGACGAATTCGAGTTGAAAGAGACTACTATTCATCAGTTACAGCAGGAATTGCAGAATGGCAAGTACACATCTGAAAAGCTGGTTTCACTTTATCTTGAACGTATTCAGAAACTGGATAAAAATGGTCCGGGATTAAATAGTGTGATAGAAGTAAATCCCGATGCCCTGTTGATCGCCAGGAAACTCGACAAGGAAAGGAAATCGGGAAAAATTCGTAGTGCCCTGCATGGAATTCCGGTGCTGATAAAAGACAATATCGATACGGCAGATAAAATGGCTACATCCGCCGGATCTCTTGCCCTGGCAGAATCACATGCGGAAAAGGACGCATTTATTGTCACCCGGCTCAGGGAGTCGGGGGCCGTTATCCTTGGTAAAACGAACCTGAGTGAATGGGCCAATTTCAGGTCCACAAATTCCTCCAGCGGATGGAGCGGCAGAGGGGGCCAGACGTTGAATCCGTATGAACTTGACCGCAACCCGTGCGGATCGAGTTCAGGTTCCGGCGTTGCTACATCGGCAAATTTATGTGTGGCCGCCATTGGCACTGAAACCGATGGATCCGTTGTTTGTCCCTCCTCAACCAATGGCATTGTGGGTATTAAACCAACCGTGGGCTTATTGAGCCGCAGCGGAATTATTCCCATTTCCCACAGCCAGGACACAGCTGGTCCCATGACCCGAACAGTCGCCGATGCAGCCGTTATGCTTGGCTTGCTCACGGGACAGGATGCACGGGATGAGGCTACGGCAGCTTCACAGGATAAAAAATCAGCCGATTACACCAAATTTCTTGATACAGAGGGTCTTAAAGGATCCCGAATCGGTGTGGCCAGGAATTTTTTCGGATTCAATGAAAAGGTGGACCAGTTAATGGAAGATGCCATCCGCGTTATGCGTGAAAAAGGCGCAGAAATTGTTGATCCGGCAAATATTGAAAACGAAAAAGAAATAGAAGCAATTGAGTTTGATGTGCTGCTTTTTGAGTTTAAAGCTGATTTAAACCGCTATTTGTCCAATTTGCCGGACTCAGTTGCCAGCCGTAACCTCACCGACCTCATTGCCTTTAATGAGGCCAATAGGGACAAAGAAATGCCCTGGTTTGGCCAGGAAATCTTCCTGATGGCAGATAAAAAGGCACCCCTGACGGATAAGATTTATATTAAAAAGGCGGCTGATCTTAAAAGACTCGCCGGAAAAGAGGGAATAGACGCTGTTCTTCAGAAAAACAAACTGGATGCAATTATTGCACCTACCGGAGGGCCTTCATGGACGACCGACTGGATTAACGGGGATCATTTTTCAGGGGGAAGCTCCGCCCCTGCCGCCTGTGCCGGCTATCCCGCCATTACTGTTCCGGCCGGGTTCATATCCGGACTTCCTGTCGGGATCACATTTATGGGTGCTGCCTGGAGTGAACCGTTGCTGATCAAAGTGGCCTATTCATTCGAACAGGCAACAAAACACCGGAAGTCTCCCGAATATAAGCCGCGTTTAGCCTGATCATTCTTCCAGCGTACTGAGATCTCCTTCAGGAAGACCCAGAAGCCGGGCTTTAAGTATCCGCCTCATGATTTTTCCGCTTCGGGTTTTGGGAAGTGAATCAACGATTTTAACTGCTTCCGGTCTGGCGATTGCGCCGAGATGATCCACAATATGCTGCACCATTTCATGCTCCAGTTCACGAGAGCCGTCAAATCCTTTTTTCAGGATAACGAAAATATGGATCGAATTTCCTTTGAGATCGTGGGGAATAGCAACCGCAGCCGCTTCTGCCACTGCGGGGTGACTGACCATGATGCTTTCGATTTCTGCGGTTCCCAGCCTGTAACCGCTCACCTTGATAACATCATCCACACGGCCTATAATCCAGTAATAGCCATCCTCATCTTTTTTAGCCGAGTCCCCGGTCAGGTACCATCCCTGCTTTGCGTATTTTTTCCAGTATGTTTCCACGAACCGGTCGGGATCGCGGTAAACCCCGGCTGTCATTCCAGGCCAGGGTGATTTGATTACCAGGTTTCCTTCTTCCCCGAAGCTTACTTCCCTGCCCTCATCATCCACAATTCCTATTTCATTTCCGAAAAAGGGTTTAGTGGCCGAACCGGGTTTCAACGGCGTAATGGGCAGCGGACAGATGACGAAACCGCCGGTTTCAGTCTGCCACCATGTATCCATTATCGGGCAGCGTTCCTGGCCGATGTATTTGTGATACCATTTCCAGGCTTCCGGGTTAATGGGTTCACCTACAGATCCCAGAAGCCGAAGGGAACTGATATCGTTCCTCTTTGGCCATGACTCTCCGAAACGCATCAATCCGCGGATGGCAGTGGGAGAGGTATAAAGAATATTGATACCGTATTTTTCAACCATTTTCCACCATCGGTCAGGATAGGGATGGTTGGGTGCTCCTTCATACAACATGATAGTGGCCCCGTTCATAAGAGGGCCATAAACTATATAGCTGTGCCCGGTAACCCATCCCGGGTCGGCTGCGCACCAGTACCGGTCCTCCGGCTTTATGTCGAATACCATTTTCAGGGTTGTGGCTGTATAAACGCTATAGCCGCCATGGGTATGTATAAGCGCTTTGGGCTTCCCCGTAGATCCTGACGTATAAAGCAGGAACAACATTTCATCCGAGCCCATCGGCTCTGTGTCGCATTTGTTTCCGGCAATGGGAAGTCCCTTCAGATCATGGTACCAGTAATCCCTGTCATTTTCCATATAAACATCCTGTCCGGTTCTTTTTACGGTGATGCATATTTCCATCGTGGGTGACAACTCCATGGCCTTGTTTACAACACTTTTGAGTTCAACGATTTTACCTCTGCGATACCCACCGTCGGCAGTGATCACCACACGGCTGTTTGCATCATTAATACGGTCCGCCAGGGCTTCGTGGCTGAACCCTCCGTATACAACGCTGTGTGCAGCGCCAATTTTTGCACAGGCCAGCATGGCAAAAATCTGCTCCGGAATCTGGGGCATATAGATTGTAACAACATCTCCCTTCTTAACGCCCATACTTTTGAGCACATTCGCGAACTGGCATACTTCCCGGTTCAGGGCATGATAGGAAAATGTGCGAAGGTCCCCGGGCTCTCCCTCCCAGATCAGCGCCAGTTTATTCCGTGTGGCTGTGAGCTGATGGCGGTCCAGTGCATTATAGACAATGTTTGTCTTTCCGCCTGTAAACCATTTGAAAAAGGGCGGATTGGAATCGTCAAGCACTTTATCCCATTTCTTGAACCAGTGCAGTTGTTCAGCCTGTTCCGACCAGAATTCCTCCCTGTGTTCAATGGAATGACGATAAGACTTATCGTATTCTGGGACATTGGCATTTTTAACAATTGATTCGGGGGGATAGATAAACCTTGACTGGTTATTTTGATCCATGGTATGAGGTTGTTAATGGTTGAGAGCATGATATCCCGAGTTTAACAACCGCATGCTTAATTTTGTTCAGAAACAGGAATGAACTTAATCCCGGCTGGCAAGCTGGGCTGCTGTCATGGTCACATATGAAAAATAATATAAAAGAGCGGGCTTGTGATGAGAATGGCCGTAACAGCTAAAACGTAGTAATTGATCCGCATAAAGTAGCGAAACGGACTGAAAGATTCTTCCGAAGATACCACCAGGGAACGAAACGAGAATATCAGGATTGCACTGCTGGCCATAATAAGTGATGCACTGATCGCGGAAACAGGAAGGCTGCTGAAGGCGACAATGACTGCCGTTATGGATGTAAGGATAATCCAAAGAAATATATTTTTTTTTGTCTGGCTGTCAGACCACCGTTCAGTGATGGATGGCAGTCCTGCTTTCGTATATTCACCCCCATACCGGATGGCCAGTAGATAAAAATGGGGAACCTGCCATACAAAAAAGAATATGGCAAGAATAAGCGCAGGAATGCTGAAAAGCTTGCCACCGCCTGACACCCAGCCCACAAGCGGGGGTATTGAACCAATAACAGATCCCGGTATGACAGCGTGGGGAGTAATACGCTTCAGATTCGTATACACAAGATTGTACCATACCATTGCCAGAAGTCCTAATATCAAAGCGACTGCTCCTGAACCCAGCAAAAGGATCAGCCAGCCGGCCATCGTTTCCAAAATACCGATTAACAGGGCAACCTTCGCAGAAATCTTGTGTGAAGGCAATGGACGTTGACTGGTCCTCGACATTAAAGCATCTGTGCGCCTTTCCTGCAGGTGATTAAATACGGAGGAACCACAGGCCAGGAAGAAAATTCCCAGGGTCGGCAACAGGAATCCGGGGTCATAACTCCTCGACGCCAGAATGTATCCGGTTATAGTGGTAAAGGCAACAGCTACAGTTATCTTAACCTTGCTCAACTCGAGTATAACAGAAAAATAACTTCCTGATTCGTATCGGGTCATTGTGATAATTTGTCCCTGGAAAAATTCTCAGGTGCCGGCGACAAAGATAGCCAAATAAAAAGGACTGCGGCAAGGACCAAAATGCCTATTCCGGCAGAATTTACAATCAGGCTGAAGGATTTGGGAGCTACAGGGTCATAATTCAGGCAATACAACTGGTCCTTCATCCGCGATGCATCGGCCAGCTCTCCCCGGGCATCATTTACGGCAAGATGAAAATGCATGGGCAGGATAAAGGTTCCGTAAAAATACTGGCTGATCTTACGACGAGGCGTGATAAGGATGGTGGCGGCGGAATGCACAAAATCGTTTCCAGTGCGTTTAAATTCCCACCCGGCAGCATCTGTCAGCGTTTTGATGGCATTGCTGTCAGCTACGTAAAATTGCCAGTATTTTTGCGCATTTGGATTATGCAACGTTCTGATGTAGGATGCCTTTTTTGATCTTGCCAGGCTCACCGGTTCCTGGTAGTTGACACTGATTGTGATAACCCTGTAATCTTTACCTATCTGAAGATCTGATTTCTGTATTATCTCGGCGATTCCATTCATCACCGGACTGCAAAGACCCGGGCAATTATAGTAAACAAAGGAAAGCAGTGTTGGACGGTCGATGAGGTCACCAAACCGGACCTTGACCGAATCCTCGTTGGTGATCATCACATTTTCCGGAAGGAACTCTCCTGTTCTTTCCAATATGCCATACGTTTTATCCTGTGACATCACATTTCCGGACAACATCAGGGTATAAAAAATAAGATGCGCTATTTTACGGATCATTCAAATCAATTTTACGTTTTCCCATTAACAGATTCCGCCCCCAAATGTTCAAAGCCCCTAAACCCCTAAACCCCTAAGCCCCTAAACCCCTAAACCCCTAAACCCCTAAGCCCCTAAACCCCTAAGCCTCTAAGCCCCTATTTGAACTTTCGCAATAGAATTATGTTTCTTGGAAATCGATTTTGTAATCGAAAAAATTTTCACCGTAACAAATACTTACTCAACAACTTCAATTAAACTTAAAGCCTTTGGTATGAAAACTTCATCAGATGTTCAGGTACAGCAGGAAAAAATGGTGGATCCGATGCATATTATGCAAACAGGAATGGGATTTTTTGCAACTAAAACTCTTTTGACAGCCGTAAAGCTGGAATTATTTACGCTTTTGGCATCCAGGCCCTTATCGGGACAACAGATCAAAACTGAATTGGGACTCCAGGAACGTGGACTCTATGATTTTCTGGATGCCCTGGTTGCCCTGGAATTTTTACAACGAACAGGGTATAAGGACTCAGCGGTTTATTCCAATTCTACCGATACAGATCTTTTCCTTGATAAATGCAAGCTTACCTACATCGGTGGAATCCTGGAAATGGCCAATAACAGACTCTATCCATTCTGGAATTATCTTGAAGAAGCATTAAAGACAGGTACACCTCAAAATGAGATCAGAACAGGCAGAACAACGTTATTTGATGAGATTTATGCAGATAAGGAAAAGACACGCGAATTTGTAAATGCAATGGGTGGTGCGCAAACAGGTAATTTTATCCGGTTTGCCGGGAGTTTTGATTTTACGAATTATCATACACTGTGCGATATAGGGGGTGCCGGTGGGCAGCTGTCGGCCCAGGTAGTTCTGCATAACCCGCATGTCAGGTGCATTTCATTTGACCTGCAGCCGGTGGTGCCAATCGCCCTTGAAAATATGAGCAAGATGGGAATAGCCGATAAGGTTGAGGTAAGAACCGGTGATTTTTTCAATGATCCTTTCCCTGCTGCCGATGTTATTACAATGGGAAATATCCTGCATGACTGGAATACCGAAGAAAAGAAAAAACTGATCAGTAAGGCTTACGAAGCCCTGCCCAAAGGCGGTTCCCTGGTTGTCATTGAAAATATCATCGATGATGAAAGGCGGTCAAATGCCTTTGGATTATTGATGTCGCTGAATATGCTGATTGAAACCGCAGAAGGCTTTGATTTCACAGGTGCTGATTTTACCGGCTGGGCAAAGGAAGCCGGGTTTGAAAGAACATATATTATGCCGCTCACAGGTCCTTCAAGTGCGGCTGTAGCGATTAAATAAAAACAGCATTAAGGGTTACGCCATTGCAAATTAAAGACGCAATGGCGGTAATCCACTGGCCGTTGACACAAAAAATGAAACCCGCCGTAACAGCGGGTTTTTTGCAATTTAGTCGGCTCGCGGGGGATCGAACCCCGGACCCCATGATTAAGAGTCACGTGCTCTACCAGCTGAGCTACGAGCCGATTCGTTAATTGCGCTGCAAATTTAACAAAATATCCTGTTTTGCAAGGAATTTTTTAATTATTGCCAAATATCCTCTTTGGGAGGAAGGAATCCCTTAATTTTGTCGCGATGAAAGAACTCGACCATTGTATGATCTGTCCCCGTTACTGCGGAGTTAACCGCAACGCCGGAAAATTAGGATATTGCAAGGTTGATGCTGGCTATCATATTAGTTCAATCTGCGTCCACCGGGGAGAGGAACCCGTTATCAGCGGTGCCAACGGCATCTGTAATATTTTCTTTTCTCATTGTAACCTGCAATGCGTCTATTGCCAGAATTTCCAGATCAGCCGGAATAAGGGAAATATCGGCGAAAGGATCATGTCACTTGAAGAGGTGGTTGACAGTGTCATCCCCCTCTTGAACCAGGGGGCAGAAGCAGTGGGTTTTGTGACTCCTTCCCATTTTGTACCGCATGTCAAAGCCATAATTGACGAACTGCATTCCCGGGGATTTTTCCCGGTAACTGTTTACAACAGCAACGGGTATGACACGGTAGATTCTTTAAAATCCCTGGAAGGCCTGATTGATGTTTACCTGCCTGATCTTAAATATGCAAATCCTTCCCTTTCTAAACTTTTTTCAGACGTTTCAGATTACCCACAGGTTGCCAGAAAAGCGGTTACAGAAATGTTTCGGCAGAAGGGAAGTTCTATCGTTGTAAGTGATTCCGGGCAAGCCGCAAATGGTCTTATCATACGTCACCTTGTTTTACCCGGACAAACGGAGGACAGCCTCGCCATTTTAAAATGGATTTCGGAAGAGTTATCCCGTTCCCTGTATATTTCACTGATGTCGCAGTATTATCCCACATCATGCATGGCTGATCATTCCCAGTTAAACAGAAGGATAACGGAAGAAGAATATGCCGTTGTGGAAAAAGCAATGGAAGGGCTTGGATTCTATAACGGTTGGATTCAGGAAATGAGCAGCGCCCATATTTATAAACCGGATTTTTTAAGGGAGAATCCCTTTCGGGAGTGAAAAGTTAAAAGAGTGACTGGCAGATACTGCATTGATAATTAAACTTCAGGTCGGGCATGGAACTGCAAAACTGCAAAACTGCAAAACTGCAAAACTGCAAAACTGCAAAACTTACCCGTCACTTGTCACTTTCTTTCATCTTCTCAAGATTCTCCATTCCCTGAATATTCATAGCGCTGCCAAGTTTGGAGATGTTTTTCATGTCAATATCCCCCTGGATGCTGATGAGGGCGCTTCCGTCCTTTCCGCCCACCACGAGTAAAAGTTCAGCCACCCTGTTATTCACTTCACGGGCATAAAACCTGACATTCGATCCTTTGTCCTTTACCACCATGATTTCCTTATATGCATTCGAAGGCAGCATCTTCATGACTTCCTGGTAAAGATCAACCGGTACAACTGTAGCCGGATCATCGTCGGTTGTCAGTATGCGGATGCTGGTTAGCTTATTCATTACCTGGGCAAAATCATCCTGCGTCTTCTGATCGGCTTCGTTATTCCGGAACATGTCGAACATATACTTGGAAATGTAGACGGTAGTAAAACCGTCGGTTTCAGAATATTTGTCGAATACCTTATCCATTGCGCTTTGAGCCTTTGAGCCCAAGGCAAACACCAACATCGTAGTTAAAAAAGCTATTGTTTTCATGATCTTTATTTTTTGAGATTCGATGATTGATTCATAAATGAAACCCGGTTCAACATGTCCATGCTGTGATCAAGCTTCTTCAATGATTTCAGGGGTTTTGCCCCTGCATTAATTTTAGATACGGCACCCAGGGGCTTCATACCCTGGTTCATTTTTTGTGAAACATAAAGCAGTGTTTTCTGTGCTTCAGCATAGGCTATCCGGGGATCGGAGTAAGTATCCTTTTCCTTGTGCCACTCTCTGTTCAGAACAATAACTCCTGAAACACCAATTAATATGGCAATTGTAGCTGCAACGGCAAATCTCTTGATCCAATTTGTTTTATGAACCGGCAAGGAAATCACCTGTTCTGCCTCGATCAGCTCTGCCATGCGGCGTTCGAATGCAGGATCAAAATCCAGCGGCTCACGTGCTGATTGCAGCAGCAGAAATTGTTTCTGCAAGGGCCGGAATGCCGGGTCGATGCTTTCCCCGGAGAAAAAATCAAACAGCGCCTGATCTTCCTCAAGGGTTGTCTCACCTTCAAAGTATTTTTCCAGCAACACCTTTATTTCCTTGGTATCCATATTCATTGTACTTTGTAAGTTCTTCTTTCAACTTGCTGCGGGCCCGGGAAAGGCTAACCCTCAGCGCATTTACATTTGAGTCCATAATTTCGGCAATCTGCTCAAATTCAAGTCCCTCAATATCCCGGAGCCGGATGACCAGTCTCTGTGGCTCAGGCATTTTGTCCATGACCGCCGCCAGGAGATTTAGCCGTTCTGTCTTTTCCATCTGCCGATGCGGGTTTTCCTCTGCCGCCAGCCTGTCATATCCCTTCTGATATCCTTCAATGTATAAAGGCTTCTTCGCTTTCAGCCTGTCGAGGCACCAATTCCGAGTGACCTTCATAGAAAAGGCTTCCAGGCTGTCATAATTTTCCAGCGTATCCCTGATCTTCCATAATTTGAGGATCACTTCCTGAACGGCGTCTTCTGCCTCTCCCTTATCATGCAACATCTGAAAGGCAAAATGGAGCAGTTTTTTGCTCATTGGAAGTACCAGATTGTTAAAACGTGCTGCATCCATTTTGTCGGCCTGTATCTTTTAAAACAGGTTATTTTGCCTTTTCCAGCATTTTCATTTGTTCAAATCCTTTAATCTGGCATTTTCCACCCAGGTCTGCCATTTCGCTCAGCAGCATATCCCCTTTTGCCTGGATCAGCACATTATCCTCTTTCCCTGTTACCATAAGAAGTAATTCGCCAATCCGTCCGCCGTTTTCCTTTACAAGAATCACCACATTCTGGTCGGATTTTTTTACTGTCATCATTTCCTTGTAAGCCTGCCTGTTGAGTTTATCGTAAACTTCCGTTTTGAAATCGGGAATCGCAGATCCCCCATTCTTATCTTTTTCACATACCAGTATCCTTAGGGAAGTAATTTTTGACTGAAAGGCCGTATCCTGTTTTTCTTCCACAGCCTTTGCAAACATGTTCAGCATATCACCACTCAGGGTAACCACTGTAAATCCGTCTTTTCCGTCGTATTTTTCAAATGCGGCAGCAACCGGGTCATTCTGGGCAAAAATTGCGCCGGCAAAACATGCCATCGCTAAAATAATCATTCCTTTTTTCATATTGATGATTTTAAATTACGGTTTGTTAAATCTATTTTTTAAAATGCGTTCATAATTCAGACGACCCTCCACGGGAAATATTACATTATTTCAAAATAAAATTATCTTTACTCTGGAAAAATTATATTTATATATCCAAAAACTACTGTTATGAAAAAAGTATTGTCCCTGGTGGCATTCCTCGTAATTGCCGTTCAAGGGTTTCAGGCACAGACCGCAGATGAAGTGATTAACAAATATTTCGAAAGCGTTGGCGGCATAGATAAGTGGAAAAGCCTGAAATCCATGAAGATGACAGGGAACCTTGTAATGCAAATGGGAGAATTCGGGTTTACGATCTATCGGAAAGCCCCCAACAAATTTAAAATCGTTTTGGACATCCAGGGACAGGAAATAATACCCCAGGCTTTTGACGGAGAAACAGCCTGGATGATAAATCCTTTTGCCGGAAGTTCCAGTGCATCAAAAATACCCGAGGACCAGGTTCAGGCTGTAAAGGACGAATCGGAATTTGAAGACCCGTTTATCGACTATAAATCCAAAGGATATGATCTTAGCTATGAAGGCACTGCTGATGTGGCAGGCGCTGAATGCAATGTTGTGAGACTGATCAAACACAAGGGCGTTGAGGGGCAGGAAATGTCTTCGGATTATTACTTTGATAAGGCCACGAACCTCCAGATTATGGTGAAGCAAAAAAGTGCTCAATCCATGGGCCAGGAAATCGAAATTTACCTGAGTGATTACCAGGAACTGCCGAATGGGTTATTAATGCCATTTGTTATGGACACTCAAATGCAGGGTCAAAGTGTTCAGAAGTTAAATTTTACTGGCGTAACGGTAAATGAGGATATTGCAGATGATATCTTCAAATTCCCGGAAGAAACTCCTGCCGATACCCAAACGGAGTAACCAATACACACCCTTCAAGGGTGGCACCCTCGAAGGGTGGCACCCTTGAAGGGTGTGTCATGTTTTGAAATAGCCGGCAACGGCATTTATGAAAAACTCAGGTGCCCTTCTGGGTTTGCCGGTTGCGGCATCCACGAAAGCCAGTACCGTATTTCCGGTACAGATCATTTGTTTCCGTGCATTGCAGATTTCATAATCAATATCCAGTTTTATAACCGGCAATGTATTCAGGCACGATTTTACGGTAAGCAATTCATCATAATAGGCGGGACTTTTGAAATCAACCTTGAGGCTTCTGACGGGCATTATGATGCCTTTTTCTTCTATTTCCCTGTATGTTAATCCAAGTGACCGGATCATATCCGTTCTTGATACTTCAAAATATTCGGCGTAGTGACCATAATATAAATATCCCATTTTATCAGTTTCTCCGTATCGGACACGGATCGTGGTTTCGCTAACAAACATTTGTTGATTTGTGAATTTGTGAATAATACTTCCTCTATGGTTTGGGATGGACTGTTTCCGATTCATGGAAATGTACAGGGGGTTTTATTTCTGTAATTCGGCCCAGCGGCGTTTCAGGTTCCCTGGCCATTCTGCGGTAAGCCACGTGTTCCACCAACCTGGGTGCAATGCGCTTTACAATGGCTGTCAATTTACCCTCCAGTGTTAGTATAACCAGATTCCGGCGCCATTTGATGGCTCTTATCAGGGCATGGGCAACCTCCTCAGGCATCATCATTTTTTCCTCTTCCCGCGGGGTATATCCCTGTGGAGTTCCATCGGCGGTAAGCGCCTTTTTACGGATATCCGATTTTGTAAAACCGGCACACATCACAAGCACATGAAGTCCGTTTCGAAGATTCTCTATGCGAAGGGTTTCAAGAAATCCGTGCAGGGCATATTTGGAGGCGGAGTAACCGGTTCGTGCAGGAAGTCCTACTATACCCGCCAGCGACGACATGCCAACCACAGTTCCCTTCGTGGCAATAAGGTATGGAAGCGCATATTTTGTGCATTGAACGGCACCCCAGAAGTTCACATCAAAAAGCCGTTTCAGCACACTGATCTCCACTTCGCCAAAAATTGCACGCATGGAAATTCCCGCATTATTTACAAGGATGTCTATACGGCCATATTTTTCTATTACTTTCTCAATCAATATCTTACAATCTGATTCAATCGTTACATCCGCATAAAACGACGTAGCTTCATACCCGTTGCTTCGCAATTCATTTTCAATATCCCTGAGCAGATTTGACCGTCGGGCAGCAAGCACTACCTTTGCACCTATCCGGGCGAATTCCCTGGCAGTCGCCAGTCCGATTCCCGATGAGGCACCTGTGATTATCACAACTTTGTCCTTCATATGAAATGGATTGAGCGATAAAAGTAATCATAAAGAAAATGGCTATCTATGTTTCCACGGGATTTTTGTCACCAAATGTTAAAACTTAGTGGTAATTTTACACAGGAAAACATACGACAATGAACGGGACCAATCAACCGCTGGCAGACAGGATGCGTCCAAAGGACCTCGATGAATATGTTGGCCAGGAGCACCTGGTCGGCGAAGGGTCAATTCTGCGCACAAGCATCGAAAGCGGTAATATTCCCTCATTTATTCTCTGGGGTCCTCCCGGGGTTGGCAAAACTACCCTGGCAAGGATCATCGCCAACCGGTTGAAACGTTCCTTTTTTCAGCTCAGTGCGGTGCATGCAGGGGTAAAAGATGTACGCGAGACGATCGAAAAAGCAAAAAGCCAGCAATTTTTCAATAATCCCTCTCCCATCCTGTTTATAGATGAAATACACCGTTTTAATAAATCTCAGCAGGACTCCCTGTTATCCTCTGTTGAACAGGGTACGGTTACGCTTATCGGAGCTACAACGGAGAACCCTTCCTTTGAGGTGATCTCCCCGCTCCTGTCGAGATGCCAGGTATATGTGCTCAAGCCCCTGGGAAAGGATGATCTGTTGAAGATCCTGAACCAGGCGCTGGATAAAGATTTTTATCTAAAACAGTTGAAGGTTGAACTGGCAGAGACAAATGCCCTTTTGCGGATGTCGGGTGGAGATGCAAGAAAGTTGCTTAACATTCTTGAACTGGTAATAAATACCCTGGTGGCATCAAACTCCGATTCCTTGCTGTTAACCGACAAGGCAGTAATGGACATCGTACAGGAAAAGATTGCCTTGTATGACAAGGAAGGTGAACAACATTACGACATTGTGTCGGCTTTTATTAAGTCTATGAGGGGGAGTGATCCGAATGCTGCAGTGTATTGGCTTGCCCGCATGATTGAGGGAGGCGAGGATCCAAAGTTTATAGCCCGCCGAATGGTCATCCTGGCTTCAGAAGATATCGGGCTGGCAAATCCCAACGCCCTGCTCCTGGCCACTGCCTGTTTTGAAGCAGTTAACCTCATTGGCTGGCCGGAATCCAGGATCATCCTTTCAGAGACTGTCCTTTATCTGGCTACCAGTGCAAAAAGCAATTCATCTTATATGGCTATCAATGATGCCATCGAATTGGTTCGAAAAACCGGGAACCTTTCCGTGCCATTGAATATCCGCAATGCTCCCACAAACCTAATGAAAGACCTTGGCTATGGTGAGGGGTACAAGTATGCCCATGAGTTTGAGGGAAACTTTGCCCGGGAAGAATTTTTGCCTGAGGAGATACGGAATCAGAAGATTTATATTCCGCAGGAAAATCCAAAAGAAATCGAAATAAAGAAAAAACTTTCCAGCCTTTGGAAGGACAAATATCATTACTAATGATTAACAGAATTGTATGGAAACCACTCTATCTATTCCACAAATCCGGCATACGCAAAGTGGAAACTTCTTTCTGATTGCCGGACCCTGTGTCATTGAAAACAGGGATATCTGCTTTGATATCGCCAGGAAGGTGATTGAAATTACGGATAAGCTCAGTATTCCGTATATTTTTAAAGCCTCCTATAAAAAGGCCAACCGGTCAAAAATGGATTCTTTCTCCGGCATTGGAGATAAGGCAGGCCTTGAATTGCTGCGTGATATCCGGAAAGAATTGAAAATTCCGGTTCTCACCGATATTCACTCTGCGGAAGAAGCCTATTTTGCTTCTCAGTACGTTGATGTACTGCAGATACCGGCTTTTTTGTGCAGGCAAACGGATTTACTTGTTGCCGCCGCCAAAACCGGCAAAGTGGTGAACATAAAAAAAGGACAGTTCCTGGCTCCCGATTCGATGAAATTCGCCGTAGATAAAGTCGTTCAGTCGGGAAATAACCGCGTAATGATCACCGACAGGGGAACCATGTTCGGGTACCAGGATCTGATCGTCGATTTCAGGGGTATCCCGGAGATGAAAAATTTTGGTTTTCCGGTTATTATGGATATCACCCATTCTCTCCAGCAACCCAATCAGAATACCGGGATTACCGGCGGAAGGCCCGATATGATCGAAACTCTTGCCAGGGCCGCTATCGCCGTAGGGACAGACGGACTGTTCCTTGAAACCCACCCTGAGCCCATGCTTGCTAAATCCGACGGTGCCAATATGCTCAGGCTTGATCTGCTCGAAAAGATGCTTGAACGACTCGTAAAAATCAGAAAAACAATTCGGGATATCGAAAAATAAAACCAACGACAAAAAAAATTGCCTTTTCGGTTGCAGATAAGGATCTATTTATTATCTTTACGGCGTTATTAACCCTAACGATTGACCATATTAGCAATAAGCCTGCATGAAAGTGCAGGCTTATTTTTTTAATACCATACCAATTACCTCTGGGTTACGGGTACTGAAAAATAGAAGATGGATCCGCCATCCTGCTTGGCTTCGAACCAGATATTACCTCCCATCATTTCGGCAATTTTACGGGCATAATAAAGTCCAAGTCCCGTGCCTCCGTATTTTCTTTTGGCTGATTCGTCAAGCTGTCTGAATTTGTCAAAAATCACTGATTTGAATTCATCGGGTATACCGATTCCGGTATCATTCACATAAAAAATAATGTTATGATGATTCTCCGTATATCCGAAATGTATGGATCCCTTATCCGTAAATTTCACCGCGTTGTCGAGCAGGTGCCAGAGGATCTGGTGCAGCCTGACCGGATCGGCATAAATAGTGGGCGTATTGATATTTGCCTTATCCTGGACAATTTCAATGAATGGCTTGTTCTTCTTGGCCATATTGTCAAAGATAGGCTCATTCATCTGGCACAGAATCTGCTCGGGATTCACCGAGGAAGGATGAAGCTGCAGGCTTCCAGATTCAATGCGCGATGTATCGATAAGATCCTCGATCATATTTACAAGTATCCGGTTGTTTTTTATGATCTGGTCATTGTATTCCTGTTTCTTCTGATGGGAAATATCCTCCCGCAGCATAAGTCCCGAAAAGCCGGTTATGGCATTCAATGGTGTACGTATCTCGTGACTCATGTTGGCAATAAAGGCTGATTTCAGCTTATCCGATTCCTCCGCTTTAAGTTTGGCAACCTCAAGTTCATGCGTTCTCTCTACAACACGCTCTTCGAGGTTTTCTTTGATCGTAAGCAATTCCCCCTGTGCCCGCGTCCTTTCGTTCACTTCCTTTGTGAGCTTCTCATTCGCTTTTTTAAGTGTACGGCTATAATAAAAATAAACAGCGATGATCAGAATAGTAAGCAAAACAATAGATGCCAGCCCAACAGAAAGGCGTATCATGTCGTGGACCGCTTTTTCCCTTTCCAGTTTCAGGTTTTCTATCTCGGCATCCTTGAGTTTGGTTTTATAACGCAATTCAAGTTCCGCGATCTGTTCCTGCACGGTTTGACTGAACAGGGAATCATGCAATACTTCATATTCTTTCTTTTCAGCATAAGCGCTGACATAGTCCCTCAACCCATAATAAACATCGGCAAGCAAAAAATGACAATCCGCCTCATTTTCCAACAGCGATATTTTCCGGGAATGGAGAAGCGATCGTTGCAAAATGGTTTTTGCTTTTTCCAGATTACCTTGCTTATAATAAACTGAACCCAGGCTGATGTAGCTATAGGCAATGCCAATCTGGGATTTTTCCTTTTCGAAAATTTCAAGAGATCTGGTATAGTAATCAAGGGCTTTCTTATAATCCGACTGGTCTTCATAAAGGCTTCCCAAGCCAAGATAAATGTTAGCCATTGAATCGCTGTCACGCAGGTTAACATAAATTCTCAGCGCAGACAGGTAATAACCCAGGGCATCTTTGAATTTTCTCTCATTCTCATAAATATTGCCGATGTTTTGCATAACACCTGCTTCAGCCGACCTGTCTTTCAATATTCTATGAAGATCAAGAGCCCTTTTGTAGTAGTCCATTGCTTCGTCGGGACGCTTCATTTCAGCATACAATACACCGATATTCTGGCTGCATTTTGCCAAAATTGCCGTTAGATTCAAAGCACCGGCAATTTGCATAGCACTATGATAGGACCGGATGGCTTCATTGTATATGCCCAGATTATAATTGGCAAGTCCCATAAGATTATAGCACTCCGCTTTTGCCGTTGAATCTCCGGTTTGGGTGTAAAGGCCAAGCAGTTTATTAAAATGGACAAGCGATTCGCGATAACGTTCGGTATCGAAATAAAAATTACCAATAATATTAAGTGCTTTGGCTTCGAGAACGGGGGCATTATAAGCCCTTGCCAGGTGAAGTGCTTCAGTGGCAAGAACCATGCAGCTGTCACTTTTCAGGGATTCATATGCAGCAGCCTGTGAAATTAGTTTTTCAACCTTTTTTCTTTCTGAAGCCAGTACAGGCCTGTCGGAAGACTTGTCATCCACAGGCCAGGCCGCTGCCGTCGAATACAGCAGATAACAAAGTAAACCTGCGAGTTTGAATTTCCGAAAAACCATGAGAATAGTTGACTTACTCTGAACTAAATACGAAGTTGACGACCATATCGTTCTATATTTATGCGTTAATATATGTATTTTTTGAAAATAGATTTCCTTTTCCCTTATGAAAGGGTTAAAATATAAAAAAAAAGCAGTAAACCTGTAAGCCGGATTCTGTTTCCGTCATGCTTGCACATGCCGGATTTCCATCATTTGTCTTGTCGATCTACCCCCCGGTATCAGGCGAGCAGCCCTCAGGCACCGGTATACGTGATCTTTCAACTCGTAAGGCGGACAGCCGGCGATGTTGCCATCACCGCTGGCAGGCTCTTACCCTGCCTTCTCACCCTTGCCCGCCGAAGCCATAGGCCCGGGCGGGCGGTTATTTTCTTCTCCGCTGCTATGCCCTCACGGACATCTTCCCTTTCGGAAGTACGATGCTCTTTGTTGTCCGGACTTTCCTCCCCCTTCGTGCATACAAGTATGCAAAAAAAGAGCGATGGAACGGTCTACTGCTTTTTATCTGCTATTAAATGAACCATGGTTGCTCCAAATCCATATTCGCGGAACGAGGCATCCTGGAATAAATATTCAGGGTGCTTTTCCTGTAATTCTTTTCTGATCTGCATTTTCAGGGTACCCTGTCCCACCCCGTGTATTATGACAAGTTTGCGGTATTTTTTGCTTACCGCCTCATCCAGTGCCGAATGAAAACGGCTCATCTGCAGGGCCAGAATTCCTGATAAAGAAAACTGGCTTTTTTGAAGATCGACCTCATCCATATGTAAATCAATTTCCATCGTATCCACAGCAGGTTCGCGTTTTTTAAACTGCGGTGGCTGCCGGGAATCCGCATCCGCTTTTTCGGATTTTGCTTTATCCGTCACTTCGGGATCTCCCATCGGATTTACCCAATCGTCTGTACCCTCAACAAGAAAAAGAATTGCCTTTTCATCAAAAAATGCATTTTCCCTGTAATAACTATCCTTGCTGAAATTTACAGGGTGCATGTCGATCAGTATATCTACAGGCTCCTTTCTGAAATAACGTCCCTTACTGAGCCAGATAAGCTGCAAATGAAAAGACGAAATCTTATTCAGCGCGGTTTGTGTGAATACGGAGACAAGGTTTTTCGTTTCGGATTCAAGTATGCCGGATGAAAGATAATAGAAATTTCCACCTTCCGAAGTCCCGATCGAATAATATGCGAAGTATGGGGAATCGTTTATCAGGTAGCATGCCAGCTCACTGCTGAAAACGGGTCCCTGCTGTTCAGGGATAAAACCCAGCAGTATGTTTACAGAGGCGTCCTGTGGCACATTGCCGGGAAATTGCTTCTTTTTCTCAAGCACAGGTTTCTCAACCTCTTTAACCTTATGATTGGAATCCTCCTTTTTTACCGGAATTTCTTCCTGTTGCTCATCCTTGTCTTCGATTGAAAAACTGCCGGCATGTATAAGTTCCTTTGATGAAACAGGAATTTCAAATCCGTCGTTTGTCTGCACAACGACGATTCCGTTATCATTCACCCTGTTCACAATTCCTCCGCCAATATCGTTTAAAAATCTAACCTTGTCACCGCTTTTAAATTTCACTGCCATACACTTTTCATTTAACCCCCGCAAAATTAACTATTTTTGCAGGCTAAAATTACCGGGAGTGAAACCATTTGAAAATATCAACCTTTCTGAATATACATATGATTTACCGGAGGACCGGATCGCTGCTTTTCCCATAGAAAACAGGGAAGAATCACTTCTTCTCGTTTGTGAAAAGGGAGGAAAGATTCGTCATGATCATTTTCGGAATCTGGCCGGATATCTTGAAATGGGGGATCAAATGGTTTTTAATAATTCCCGGGTGATCCCTGCCCGACTGATATTTACAAAGAATACCGGCTCAAAAATTGAATTATTCTGCCTGGCGCCTTCGGAACCATTACGGTATGATCTTTCGCTCAGTTCAAAAGGCAGTTGCATCTGGAAGTGCATGGTTGGAAATCTTAAACGGTTTACGGGCAAAAATCTGGCCCTTGAACTAAGGATGAATGGAAGTCAGGTCTTATTGAACGCTGAAAAACTGAAGCAGAACGGAAACGTGGCTGATATCCGGTTTACATGGGAGCCTGAGGAGGCTACCTTTGCAGAGATATTGTCCTCCCTGGGAAAAACACCGCTTCCACCCTATATTAAAAGGGAACCGGATGAAAAGGACAGGGAACGGTATCAGACAGTTTATTCTAAAATGGACGGATCTGTGGCTGCGCCGACAGCCGGATTACATTTTACCGGGAGGGTGCTCGATCAACTTACCCACAAGAACATTTCCCTTCATGAAGTAACATTGCATGTGGGTGCAGGAACCTTTCAGCCGATCAAGGGCGAATCAGTGCTGCACCATACAATGCATGCCGAATTTATCCAGGTCTCCCGGGAATTTATCCATCGCATAGCCACACTGAACCAGCCTGTTGTAGCTGTCGGCACTACTTCCGTCCGCACTCTTGAATCGCTGTACTGGATGGGTGTAAAACTGATGGAGCGAGGGGCAGCATACGACGGGGAGCCAAGGCTGGAGCAATGGGAAGCGTATGAGCTCAGGCAGGATGTAAGCATTCGCGATGCCTTTCAGTGCCTTGAAAAATGGCTTGACTGCCAGGGATTGACGGAATTCTTTTCCTCCACACGATTGATGATTGTTCCGGGCTACAGGTTCAGAATGATCAAAACCCTGATTACCAATTTTCATCAGCCCGGCAGTACCTTGTTGCTCCTTGTGGCTGCATTCATAGGCAGTTCGTGGAAGGATGCCTATCGGTATGCACTCGGAAATGGTTTCAGGTTCCTAAGTTATGGCGATAGTTCGATCCTATTCAGACAGGACAGCTGACATATTTGAAGCCAGGAAAGAGCTGAAATCCTCAATATCCTCCTCTGTCGTATCGAAGGAAGTCATCCACCTTACCTCGGAAGTGGTATCATCCCAAACATAGAAGAAATATTTTTCCTGTAAAATTTCAACCAGGTGGGCAGGAATGATGGCAAATATCGCATTTGCCTCTACCCTTTGGGTGATCTTAATTCCGGGGATAACTGCTGTTTTATCATATAACAATTGTGCCATCTTATTGGCATGCAAGGCATTGGTTCTCCAAACATCGCAGGTAAGATAAGCCTCGAACTGGGCGCTTATGAATCGCATTTTTGATGCCAGCTGCATGCCCTGTTTGCGAAGGTATTTGAAATTGGCAGACATCCCCGGTTTAAGGAACACCACCGATTCACCGAACAACATACCGTTTTTAGTTCCCCCAAAAGAAAGCACATCCACACCCGAATCAGTGGTAAATGCCTTAAATGGAAGATTCAGGCTTACGGCAGCATTGGCAAGCCGGGCGCCATCCATATGCAGGAACATGTCATTCTGATGTGCAAGGTCCGCCAGCAACCGGATTTCAGAAGGCGTATAAACTGTTCCCATCTCGGTGGGCTGGCTGATGGAGATCACCCCCGGCTGTGCATGATGTTCGAATCCAAATCCATGAAGGTATTTTTTAATTCCCTCTGTGGTTAACTTTCCATCGAATGTAATAACCGGCAGCAGTTTACATTGGGTAAATTTCTCAGGAGCCCCGCATTCATCAACCTGAATATGAGCCGTTTCAGCACAAATAACTGAATTATAAGATTTTGTAAAGGAAGCGAGGGATAGTACATTGGCACCGGTACCTGTAAGCACAAAAAAAACTTCTGCCTGTTCGCCGAAATGATGCTTGAAAGCTTTTTCGGCACGCCGGGTATATTCATCGTCGCCGTAAGCTACTACATGACCGGAATTAGCCGCGGCTATGGATTCAAGCAAAACCGGATGAATTCCCGCATTGTTGTCACTGGCAAAACCGCGACGCCGTCCTGTTGTTGTCATACAAAAGAAAATTAGAACGGCAATTTAGCCAATTTTGGATAATATGGTGCCTAATTTTTGGCTACAATGGATGAATCGGGTACAAATTCAAGCGATAATGAATTGATGCAATACCGCAAGCCGGTCGGCCTGGGTCCGTCCTCGAACAAATGTCCCAGGTGCGCCCCGCAATTTGCGCAGGTAACCTCAGTGCGGATCATGCCATAAGTGGTATCTTTATGAAAAGCAAGTCCCGATTTGCTGTGCATATCATAAAAACTGGGCCAGCCGCTTCCTGAATCGTATTTGGTATTTGAATCGAACAACCGGTTACCGCATACAACGCATTTATAATACCCGGGTTCATAGAATTTATCATATTTCCCGCTGCCGGGGGGTTCGGTACCTTTCAAAAAGCATATATTATATTGTTCCTCGGATAGCTTTGCTTTCCATTCGGATTTTATATCGGGCATTTTATCCTGCCGGGCCATATTGATTTCATTTTTTGAAGGTGATGAACACTGAATGATCAGGGCTAAAAGGAGCGGTAATTTATAGGTTCCTTTCATATCTGTATTTTGATACAGAAACAAACAAGGAAGGGATTGGTTGAAAAACGAAAAAAAAGGGAAATTGAAACCCTGACCGTATTAAATACATATCAAAATAATATCGAACAAGGAACACCGAACACCGAATAATGAGATGCTCCCTGAACAATATAAAATTCAAATTCCGAAGAAGCACCTTCGAAATTCATTATTCAGTGTTCCTTGTTCAATATTAATATTAATTAAACACCTATAGAAATAGGTTTCCGCAATTTCTTCATCCTCCCATCAGGCGGTAAATCTTTTTGTATGAGGGTGGAGGCCTGACAAGCTGACTATTTTCATGGCAGAGAAATATTATCTAATATACACTATTTTAATGTTTTTCACAACATTTTTTACATTTTCAGGTTATATATCACCGTTGGAATCCATCGCTACGTATAAAAAAATAACGGATTTGGCGGCACATTTTACCTTTCTGTATATTATTGCCTGCATTCTCATCGGCTTGTATAACTTTGCACCCGTAATTTACAGATATCAGTTCGGACCCGGACAAAACATTTGAACATTCATGAACAGATCAGTTGCATTCTTACTGTTGTTTCTTAGCTGTGCATTCAGGCTGTCAGCCCAGCTGTCAGAAGGCGGGTTGCCTGCTTCCCTTTCAATAGCCGGATTAAAGTCAACAGCAAGCCTTCCCCACTATAGCCTGAAACACATCAACAAACAAGCATTGGCCGGGGAGGACAGGAAACATCCGAATCCCTTCCGATATGCTGTTTTCGAAGATGTTCATATTGATCTTAAACAGGAAGGCCGTAAAGATATACTACCGGATAACTCTGGTACAATCTGGCGCCTGGCCTTTGAATCTGACAGCGCGTTCAGCATACAACTGATCCTGAGTAAATTTTTTATACCTGCAGGCGCAAAACTGTTCGTCTATAATGAGAATTTATCTCAAATATCGGGAGCATTCACCTGCAATAATATGCAGGGCGACTCCACTTTTGTTATTGCTGATATTATTGGAAACAAAGCCATTATTGAATATTTCGAGCCCGCTAAAGCTGACTTTCCGGGTGAGGTTGTAATCGGGTCGGTAGGCAAAGCTTATAAGGACATATTCGCACTTACAAGTGAAAGTGATTACATTGGTGTGAACTGCCCTGAAGGGAAAGACCTCCAGGATATAAAACATTCAGTCTGCAAAATCACTTTCCGGTCAGATTCAGGTTCCTATCTGTGCTCCGGCGCATTGCTGAATAATGTTCGCAACGATGAAATCCCGTATTTCCTTACAGCCAGCCACTGCATCAGCTCATCTGCTGAAGCTTCAACACTTGTTGCCTATTTTAATTATGAAAGAGCCGATTGTAACGGAACCGCGCTCACTCCAAAGACACTTTCGGGGTCAACTCTGCTTACCAATTCACCCGCATCGGATTACACATTGTTGCGGTTGAACCAAAAACCTGCCGCATCCTATCAACCCTATTATGCAGGATGGAACGCAGTAAATCAGTCATTTGATCATGTTTCGGGGGTTCATCATCCCGAGGGACTGACAAAAAAACTGGCCATCGATAATGATACCATCACCACAAACACGGCGACAATCCAGTGGCAGGAAAGTGTTTCCTCACCCGTTGAAAGCCACTGGCAGGTGAATTTTGATGTGGGAAAAACAGCAGGCGGATCATCGGGATCACCACTGTTCAATAAAAAAAAACAAGTTATCGGACAGTTGCATGGCGGGGACGATGTATATGATCTGTATGGAAAATTAAGCTATTCCTGGCTTCATCCGTTATATAAGTATAAGCGGTTAAGGGTTTATCTTGATCCCGACAGTACCGGGATTACTTCCCTGGAAGGCCATTACCCGGCTGCTATTGCTCCAGACGCTTTTATTGCAGCTCCCTTTTCCCGTGTGTGTATACAGTCGCCAGTTAGATTAACCGATTATTCCGTTTTTGGTCCCTATATCCGAAAATGGACCATTACCCCATCGACCTATACGTTTGTGGGTGGAACTGATAATGCATCCGCCAGTCCTGTCATTCAATTCCTTGAAGCGGGAAAATATTCAATTAAACTCAAGGTATCCAATGCAAACGGACAGGATTCAATGAAACTCACCGATGCCTTCGAAGCCGGAACCACGATTGACGTTGGCATAAACTCCCTCCCTGCAGGGGAATCCTGTTTATGTACCTTCGATCATTTTATTGCCTTTGGAAGTGGAGCAACAAATTACTCCTGGGATGTTCTGCCAGACAGTGAGGACAAGGTCTTCCTGAATAAAAGCAGTGGCGATACGGTTTCCATAAGCCTTCTTCCGGGTTATAAAGCCGACTCTACCGTAACTGTAAACCTGCTGTTAACGGGCACGCAGGGTACATGCTCTGATACCGCCAGGCTTGCATACGATCTGATCAAACAAACGAATGACAGTTTGAAAGATGCAAAATTGATCACATACGGCAAAACAAAAATATATTCAAACAAATGTGCAACAATAGAATCAGGGGAACCCGTGCCCTCTTCCTACTCCTGCACTACCCAGTATTCGTGGTGTGATGAATACGGAACCGGGAAAAATATTGTGGAGCACAGTGTATGGTTTAAATTTGTTGCTGCACCCCAGGGACATATCACAATTTCCTCCTCCGGATTTGATAATGAACTTGCCCTTTATGATGCAGCCAGTGTTGCCGATATCCTGAACCATAATTATACGATACTTGCTGCAAATGATGATCGCTCTACGGATGATTTCAATCCCCTTCTCAGGTCGGTTCCGGTTACCCCGGGTAAAACATACTGGATTCAGGTAGACGGCAGTGGTGGTGGCCTGCAGGATAATTTTTATCTTCAGTTGACTGCCCTGCTTGTAACGGATGTGCCGGGGACAAAAGAAAATGAGTTCATCGTATATCCGCAGCCCGCAGATGATGTGGTTTATGTGAAAGGTGATGCGCTCCGGACGGCTCCTGTACATCTGAGTATATACTCATTGGTGGGGGTACTTGTTGAAGATGAAATGCAAAGTCCGTCAAACGGTATTCTTACAATCAATATAAAATCCTGGGACAGGGGTGTGTATATTCTTAAAGTCGGATCCGGTGAAAATGAGTTTATTACACGAATTGTAAAATACTAACCGGGTTGATGACTGAAAGAGAAGATATACTGGGTAAGACCTTTCCGGAAATAAAGGAAATAGTTGAAAACCTGAAAATGCCCGGATATACGGCCACGCAGATTACCGAGTGGCTTTACAAGAAAGGTGCGGGCTCATTTGAACAGATGACAAATCTTTCGAAAGAAGGTCGCAGGGTCCTCGAAGAATCCTTTTACATAGGGAGACATCCGTCTTCCGGTGTTCAGGTATCTTCTGACGGTACCAAAAAATACCTTTTTCCGGTGAAATCAGGTAAACACATTGAAGCGGTCTTCATTCCCGAAACGGAAAGAGCTACGCTCTGTATTTCCTCACAGGTAGGATGCAAAATGGGATGCATATTCTGCATGACAGGTAAACAGGGATTCCAGGGAAATCTGTCAGCAGGTGAGATCGTCAACCAGATCGCTTCCCTTCCTGAAAGATCCGCTCTTACAAACTATGTATACATGGGAATGGGCGAACCCCTGTCCAATACTGAAAATGTAATGAAAAGCGTAGAGATCCTGACTGCGGATTACGGATATGCCATCAGTCCCTCGCGAATTACAATTTCCACAATCGGCATGCTCCCGGGTTTAGAAGTGATGCTTGAGCAAAGCAAATGCCACCTGGCAATAAGCCTGCATACGCCTTTTGAAGAGGAAAGATTGCAACTTATGCCGGTGGAAAAGCTATACCCGATCAAAAGAGTGGTGGAATTTCTGAAGAAAAATTCACCAGGTGGACAACGAAGGATTTCCTTTGAATATATCATGTTCAGCGGTATCAATGATACGGCAAAGCATGTGAACGGACTGGCAAAACTGCTGAACGGACTCCGCTGCAGGATCAATCTTATCCGTTATCATCCTATTCCAGGAGTGGAGCTTCAGTCGTCAAACGAGGAAACCGTTCAATGGTTTAAAAACAGGCTAAATGCCAAGGGTATTCTGACCACAGTCAGGGCTTCACGAGGACAGGATATTTTTGCGGCCTGTGGAATGCTGTCAACTTATCACAAAACGGTGACCGGATAACAACCGCTCTATTTTGTCATCGCTTCACTCTTTTGAAGAATCTGAACAGCTTCGGTGGTACTGATTTTTTTGCCGGACTGGTAGGCAACAACAAACGATTTTTTGATGTTGCATTCACGATGCGTGGCTTCGGCTTCATCAAAGGTTTTGTACCGGCCGATTGAATATTTATACCAGTCATCCTCAAAAATCATATCGATCTTCAGATTCCCTCTGTAAAGGGTATTGAGATATTCGTCCGTAATGGGCATGGTATGCGCGGCAATCTGAACTTTGAAAATTATTTCCTTAAAAAGTGCAGAATCAATCTCGACATCCTGGCTTACAGTGGCAAAAATGTCGGCCGGAGGTTCGTGTACAATCGGGTCCTTCATGATAGCTACAATTTGCTCAAGGGAAAGATCATTTTCCCAGCCATAATTGTATTCCACGGGATAGTCGGCACATATCTGCATTCCCCTGCCCCGGTCTCGAACCGCAAGTTTCTCAAGATTAAGGGCATCCTTCATAATTCCCAGGGAATAATCAAAACGGTCACTTTCCAATACCTGTTGCCTCCGTATCAGGGCGCGGTTTAACGATTTTGTTGCCGTTCCTTCATAATACTTTGCCTTTTCCATGCCGGTAGCCCTGTGATTGTTTTTAAGCATCTTTTGCCAGAAATCATTCGCCTTATCTTTAAAAACCACATAAATCAGATTATGGCCCTCCTTATACATCTGTGAACTCTCAAACAGGTGCCTGAGTGCACTCTGGTATTCATCGGATACCCTTTCTTTAATTTCAACCGGTGTAAGGGCTGCATATTCCTTTTCCGCTTTGTCTTTTAATGCTTCCGCCTCATTGAGTATTGAAACAGCCCGCTCAATTTTTTTTTCCTCGCCCGACTGTAATTTTATATTCAGTTCCCCTGTGAATTGCTCCCTGGTTACCTGTGCAGAGACTCCGCTGCCTGCACTTAAAACCAAAGACAGAAGCCCTGCAGATAAGGCAAAAATTGCATTTTTAAAGGATAACATAATTCTAATTCGTTATATTGCCAATTATATAATTAGAAACGGCCGTCCGGGGGACAAAACCCATTCAGTCCCGTTTTTTTGTGTTATACGATGTAGTAATGGAAAAGTTAAAAATCACTAATATTGCATCGGCAATTTCATGAAAATTTAAATCACCGCTTATGAAAAACGGATTTCTTATTCTGGTAGTTTTAATTCTGTTCGATATTTCCATAAAGGCCCAGAATGTATACACCGTTTCTGGTGGTGAGATTATTTTTCAATCGGCAAATGTTGAAAAAAAGACCGACGGCATTAACACCGGCGTAAATACGAACCTGCGGTTCACCCTGTTCTTTCATGTAGGGGAATATGTACATTATGATATTACAGACAACATTGGAATTTTCTCGGGTCTCGGAATCCGTAATGTCGGCTTTATCACTGATGAAGGGGACACAACATCAAAATTCAGAACCTATAACCTGGGCTTACCTTTGGCGCTTAAATTCGGCTCATTCAAAAAAAACCTGTTCTTTTTCGGCGGTGCGGAATATGAATGGATGTTTCATTTCAAACAAAAAACGTTTATTGATGACACAAAAACAAAATACACCAGCTGGTTCAGTAAACATACACCTGCCCTTATTCCTTCCGTTTTCGTGGGACTTCAGCTACCGGCAGGTTTCCAGTTCAAATTCAGATATTACCTGGATAACTACCTGGAGGAAAAATATACGTATGCGGCAGCCCCTGAGGGTTTCAGCAAAACGCAGGTCTGGTATATTTCCGTTTCCTACCAGATAAGAAATAATAAAATTAAAGAATACAAACCCATATCGACAGATATGGCTTCCAATTAAGCGGTCTACAGATCGGGGGCCTGAGAATGAAAGCAGCACTTATTATATCCATTGTATTTCAGTTACTTGCTGCGTTTATTGCGCTGGGACTTACACGTCAGACTAAATTCAACATCAGCTGGGTACTTATTTCACTTGCATTTTTGCTGATCGCGCTCCGTCGGATACTTGACCTTGTGCCTATATACTACAAGGAATTTCAAAGCGATATATACATTATTGACCGGCTGATGGGAATTTTCACTTCCGTTTTCCTGTTGCTTGGCGTTGTTTTTATCCGTCGCCTTTTTAAATTTCTTAAAAGGATCGATGATATACGAAGGGAGTCTGAAACAAGGGTTTTGCAGGCCATAATGCAGACAGAGGAAAGAGAAAGGCGCCAGTTGGCCAAGGATCTGCATGACGGTATCGGTCCCCTGTTGTCAAACATTAAAATGTCGGTCTCCGCACTCGATAAAACGCAAATAACCGGTTTTAACCGCACGGTGGTAGACAACATCAGCACGCTGATCAATGAGTCCATTACAGCCCTTAAATACACTTCAAATAACCTGAGTCCGCATATACTCGATAATTTCGGCCTGGCCAGTGCTGTCAATTCTTTTATGGAGAACATAAACCGGATTGGTAAAATAGAAATAACCTTCAATAATAATGTTGAAACCATCCGTTTCGAAAGCCAGATAGAAACGAACCTATACAGGATCATCTGTGAACTGTTTCAAAATACGGTGAAGCATGCAAATGCCAGTAAGGTTTCCCTGTTGGTGCATTTTAATGAAGGCAAGATCATTGTTCAGTATTTTGATGATGGTGCAGGGTTTGATCCTGAAGATGCCGTGAAAATGAACGGTATGGGCATTTCAAACATGAAATCGAGACTTAAGGCTCTCAGCGGGGAAATTGAATTCCGGCGCATACAGCCCAGGGGCATGATGACAAGCATAGTGCTCAAAACAAAGCTCAAAAACGCAGTCCATGGAAAAACTTAAATTGTTGATTGTTGACGATCATAAGCTGTTCCGCGAAGGATTGAAACTGCTTCTTGCCAGTCTTGAGGAAGTGGGAGAAATACGGGAAGCTGCCGATGGCGAGATTTTTCTCCAGCTAATAAAGACATATCATCCCGACCTTGTGCTGATGGATATAGAAATGCCGAGGGTAAATGGTATAGAGGCCACCACCAAGGCTTTGGAGCAATATCCCGAACTTAAGATCATGGCATTGTCGATGTTTGGCGATGAAGAATATTTTCAGAAAATGATTGATGCAGGCGTATGCGGGTTTCTTCTGAAGAATTCTGATTTCTCAGAAGTTAAAAAAGCTATTTCGAATGCAGTGCAGGGAAATAATTATTTCACGGAAGAAATTCTCAATAAACTGGTGAACCGGTTCAAATCAAGGTCACCGGTCCCGGAACCCACACTCACCCTGTCGGATCGTGAACAGGAAGTGTTATTGCTTATATGCAAGGGACTTTCCAACCAGGAAATTGCCGAACAGCTCTTCATCAGCAAACGGACCGTGGACCATCATCGTGCAAGCCTTCTCACCAAAACCAATACCCGCAATGCCGCAAGTTTGGTGATTTATGCAATTAAGAATAAGATGATTGAGGTGTAATGACTGGTGACTGGTGACGCTGGCGCTACCGGACTACACCACCTGTTTAATCCGTCCCTTACAGGTCCTTCGGACTCTGTCAGGTCTGCTCCATATGCATAACTACAGAACTTCACTTCATTTATTACTTCTTAATAATCTTGCTCTCAAAGGTCCCTTCTATGGTTATAACTTTTGCAACATACATACCGCCAGATAAAGCATATACAGGAATGAGCTGTTCCGATTCAACTATCGACTGCAATACCGTATTACCCTGCAAGTCATAAACGGTCAGGTATGCTGAACCCTTGATCCCGGAAATGCGGATTATATCCCCGGCGGGATTGGGATATATGCTGAGGGAACCTGTTTCGACGACTGGCACACCTGATGGGATTTGTTGCGTGAGGTAATAATATCCTTTATCAGTCAGTACCCAATTATCATAATCTCCGTTGTACTGAATAAAAGATATCGTGTTTCCATTGGTATCAAAATTATATACTTTCCTGTATCCCACCGTATTTTTGAAATTGATATTTATCTCCTGTGCCACGTCTCCCAATTCATTAAATTCAATTTCCTTTCTTGAAATTTCTTTCCAATCCGATAAATCTATATCCCACTCAAACTGGGATAAAAAAATCTCACGGTTTTGATCATCGAACGATTTAACCCACCTGGTTTGCTTATCCCATGCATATACATTACCATTCCAAAGGGCTACCTCTTCCGATATCCTGTTCTGATGATCATCGTAGGTATAATCATATTTCGAAGTCAATATCCAGTCGCTAGATTCATAGCCATAGATATATTCGGTAGAATTCAAAATATTATCATTGACATCTTTGGTGTATTCCGCTTTTTGGCTAGGCAGCCAGGTACCTGTAATGTAGATATAGGTGGTGTTAATATATGAGAGTCCATTATATTCAATTAAATGCTTGTCATAGGGCAGCCATGCGTCAGATACCCAGAAATAAGTAGCATACCCTGTTTGTTGACCCTGGATATCATAGGTTGAACTGTCTTTGGACTCGTTTATCCAATCATTATTTTCTGCGGACCACCGAGTCGCGATTTGCAAAATCCAATTACCGTTATCATTATAAGTATATTCCCTGTGGGATGTTTGAACCCAATCACTCCCATTTATGTCATCCATCCAGGTATAGAATGAAAACGTGGAGATATTTTCACCTTCATACGTAGTTTCATTCTTTTCCAGAGGAATGAAATCGTTCAACACCTCATTCCAGTCCATACTGAATATGTATAAAACCTGTTTTCCGTTCTCATCAAATGCAAATTCTTCTTTCAGGATACCCATCCAATTTCCCTCTGTATACCAATAATCTGATTCGAGTGTCAATCTGTCGGCGTCATCATATGCATAATGTATTTTTACATAGTTTTTCCAGTCAGGGATTTCAATATCCCATTTTAACCAGAGTTCGTCGGTTCTCCGGGATTTAATATCATTGGTATAAATTCTTTTCGAATAATACACTGAATCAATTAACGAGTTGAATTTGTATTGGACGAGACTGTCGTAAGGCTGTTCCTGATCCGATAACATGCCAGGTTGAAAAATGTCAGCATTTTCATCTGCTTTAAGCTGACTAAATCCATGACGGTTATTTACTTCAGGATTTTTCTTTTGTGAAAAAGCACTTGAAAAACAGATGAGTAAAGCAATAAAAAGGAAAGGAATTTTCATATGATTCGATTTTAGAATTGAAATCGAATTCAAGATAAGAAAAAATAATTATGATGGATGAGGACCAGATTATTTTAAAGGGAATTGACAAAAGGTTAATTGCAAAATTGCAAAACTGCAAAACTGCAGAACTTTCTCTTCATCCGACCGCTTCAAGGGTCTGCGACCACTTGAAGGGTCTGCTTCCCCTTGAAGGGTCTGCTTCCCCTTGTCACTTCACAAGTGCGTTATACAGAATCTCCACAGGGTGCAGCGCATTGACGCCGGTTCCATCCATGATCTGCTGCCTGCAACTGGTTCCGGATGCCCCGATAACCGATCCGGGCAAGGCATTCCGCACGGCAGGGAACAATACCATTTCCCCGATTTTCATGGAAAGGTCATAATGTCTTTTTTCATATCCAAACGCACCGGCCATACCGCAACATCCCGATTTTATTTCTTCAACAGTATAGTTTTCCGGAATGGTCAGCATCACCTTTGAAGGCTGCGTGGATGCAATTGCTTTTTGCTGGCAATGTCCGTGAAGGTGAATATGCAGTTTTTCATTGGTAAACTGGTCCCTTCGTATGCGGCCCGCCTCAAATTCCCTGGCTATGAATTCCTCAATTGTGAAACAGAATTTGGAAATCTTTTTGGCATCGTCTCTAAATCCGGCGCTGGCCAGTTCAGGATACTCATCACGGAAGCTAAGCAATGCGGAGGGTTCGATGCCCACGAGCAATTTCTTTTCGTTCAGGATGGCAGAGAAATTACGGATATTATTATTCGCGATTTTCCGGGCCTTTCGCAAAAGACCTTTGGAAATGTATGTACGGCCGCTTTCGGTTGAAGGGGCAAACTGCAGTTGATAGCCCAGCGCGGAGAGCAGTTTGGCAGCAACAATCCCTTTTTCGGCATCCAGGTAATTGGTGAATTCATCTAAAAACAATACGATCCCGGGTTTATCATCCGAAGCAGCCTGATTTTTTCCATTTGCATAGCCATTCTGTTTTAGCCATTTTTCAAAGGAGACAATTGACAGCAAGGGCAGTTTCCTTTGTGATGCAAATCCCAGGACTGTCTTTACCAGGCCTGAAACAATTTCATTTGAAAACAAAGCATTGTAAACAGCCGGAAAACGGGAATTGATCCTGTGGATCTTCCCTATATGCGCAATCAACCAAACCGGAAGCGAAACCCCCTTTTTGTCGTAATAATGCTGTAAAAACTCGGCTTTTAGCTTGGCCATATCCACATTGGACGGGCATTCCGATTTACATCCCTTGCAGGAAAGGCATAGATCGAGAATATCGTAAACCGCGTTGATATTGACCTCTTTGACTTTCCCGGTATCATTCAGGTATTCCCGAAGAATATTGGCTCTTGCACGGGTAGTTGTACTTTCATCGCGGGTGGCCATATAACTGGGGCACATGGTACCTCCCATGATGGCTGTTTTACGGCAATCGCCGGAACCGTTGCATTGTTCGGCATGTCGCAGAAGCCCCTGTGAAGAAGTAAAATCAAAAATGGTTTGTTTTTCCCAGGGAGAAACGGATTCCCTGTACCGAAACGAAGTATCCATCCTGGGAGTGTCGGTGATCTTTCCTTTATTGAAAACGCCATGCGGATCCCATGTATATTTCAACTCCCGCATAAGTTCATAATTATGCTTACCAACCATAACGGGAATGAACTCACCCCGTAATCGTCCGTCCCCATGTTCCCCGCTGAGCGAACCCCTGTACTTTTTTACAAGCAGGGCTACTTCGGTGGCTACCTTGCGGAATAAAACCACCTGTGCAGGATCTTTGAGGTTCAACACAGGCCGCAGATGCAACTCCCCGGTTGCCACATGGGCATGATATACACAGTTCAGATTATAGTGTTCCATGATCTTCTTGAAATCACGGATATATTGAGGCAGCAAATCAGGCCGGATGGCTGTGTCTTCAATTAATGAAACCGGTTTGGCATCGCCAGGCATGTTTGACAATACACCGAGACCGGATTTCCGTAAGGCCCAGACTTTATTGATATCCGGTCCGGTGATCAGCGGAAAATGATATCCAAGTCCTGCCGCTTTCAATTCGGTTTCAAGCAGGATCTTATCTTCCATCAGTTCTTCCATCGACTCACGGGCAAATTCAACGATCAGCAGTGCGCCGGGTTTACCTTCAACGAAAAAGCGGTTCTTGCGCTGTTCGATATTGGCTTCCGTGCAGGCAAGGATGGTGCTGTCCATCAGTTCAACAGCTCCGGGTCTGTGTTTCAGGCAAATAAGATTCGCTTCAAGCGACTCTTCAAGCGTATGAAAGTGGATGCATACAAGTCCCTTGACCTTTGGTGGTAAAGGAACCACGTTTAGTTCTATTTCTGTGATAAAGGCCAAAGTGCCTTCCGATCCGGCTATCAGAGCGGAAAAATTGAACGGAGAGCTGTTTTCTTCAAACGGTTCCGTATTGAGCAGCATATCGAGCGCATACCCGTTGTTTCTGCGGCGGATTACAGGGTCCGGAAATTCACGGGCGATCTCCTCCCTGTTTGACGGTTTTGACAAAATATCATAAATATGGCGATACAAGGAACTTTCCAGGCTATCGCCCCTGGTTTTGCCGGTAAACTCTTCCTTATCCAGCGGTTCGAATTCAGCCACGGAGCCATCGCTGAGCACAGCCCTTATCTTTTTCAGGTGATCGCGTGTACTTCCGTAAATGAGGGAATGGGCCCCGCAGGCATTGTTTCCCACCATACCGCCAATCATACAACGGTTTGAAGTAGATGTTTCAGGACCGAAGAAAACTCCCTGTTCGGCCAGTTTAAGGTTCAGCTCATCGAGGATAACTCCCGGCTGAACACGAACATACCCTGCTTCCGGATTGATATCAAGAATGCGGGTAAAATATCTTGAAACATCAACAACAATTCCGTTTCCCACAACCTGGCCTGCCAGAGAGGTTCCGGCAGTCCGCGGTATCAGCGTGGTGTTATTTTTTATTGCATACCGGATGAGCAATTGAATATCCTTTTCATCCCTGGGCAAAGCCACAGCAACAGGCACTTCCCTGTAAGCGGATGCGTCGGTGGCATATAAAAGCCGGTGGGTGATATCATGAAAAAGATCCCCGGCCATTTCTTTTGCCAGCAGATCAAGCGGATGGGTTTTTGAGGCAGTATTCATTTAATCGTTGAAATATGAATTTATATGTCTTGACTTTGTTCTAAACAGGATTCGGGTAAAGTTAACAATTAACTCTTTATGATCTGCGACGGGATCTCGCAGAATAAATGTGTTTATCAGGCTTTTTCTCTCGGTAGAGTAGAACAGAGAGCAGCAATATACTGCCCTCCGTCCCCTCATCAATCCGTACGTGCGGTTTTCCCGCATACGGCTTTCCCATAAGTTCATCAAGGCGCTAACAAGCGAGCAGAACGGACCTGCCATTTACTGGGATCAATCAAACCAAATCTGGTTGTCAGGGTCTCAAAGGCATTATGTCCATAAAGCCTGCATTTCCGTTGGCTCTTACGGGTATAATACCGATATATTCGCTCCGAGAGATAGTAACGAAGTTTGCGATTACTTACGGCAGGATAGCTAATACCTCGAACGTCAAAGTAGTTGACCCAACCTCGTATAATCATGTTTAACCCGTTGGCTATTTCCTGAGCTGTGCAGTGACCATGCATCTTTAAATAATCCTTAATCTTATCCCTGATTTTCTGTTCAGCTTTCTTACTTGGTATGATGTTCCAATATTTATTGGCTGTGCCATAAATATCACGATCGTACCGAACAGTAAATCCTAAAAAGTTGAAGCTCTCATCCTTTGCATTGATTTTCCGGGTTTTTGCTTCATTTAACCGAAGTCCCATTCTATCAATCAGAGTTTTCAGATTGTCAATACTCTTTTCAGTTAAGGTTCTACCCATTAATACAAAGTCATCCGCATATCGTATTATATTTATTCCCGTCTTTACCAAATATACTCCTCGGATTGTTGATGATTCGGTCTAATAAATGCAAGTATATGTTGGCCAGCAGTGGCGATATTACTCCTCCCTGGGGTGTGCCAGTTTTGTTTCCCTTTCCACCCTTGTATTGCCCGTTCTCCTTTACCGGAGCCTTTAGCCATTTCTTTAGTAGCTTAAGCATCCTTGGATCGGCAATGCGTTCCTCCAGTGCTACCTGAAGTTTTTCGTGTGGAATGGTGTCAAAATAGCTGCTCAAATCGGCGTCATATACCTCCGTTTTGCCTGCTTTTAATTGCTCTTTTATTTTACCTATGGCGTCCTTACTGCTCCGCCCCGGGCGGAAGCCGTAGGAACTCTCTTCAAAATCCGCTTCAAATATCGGTTCGAGGATCATTTTACATACTCCGTCTTCCGGTGGGCGTATGTTCTCTTGCGCAATCTCCTCTATCGTATGGGATGCCCAGTTCTCGAGATCCTCAATGGTTATCTTATCTACTCCGGGCGCCCCGCCATTGGCTTTTACACTTTTCCATGCTTCCCTTAACATGTAGGGAATGAACATCTTATCATACAGTACATAAAATTTATAGTCCCGCTCTTGTTTGGCTTTTTGATATAGTTTCTCCTGCAGATGTAATTACCCTTTCTGCATCCGGTATTTCAGATCGCTTTCTTTTGAACAGCTCTCCTTGTACGGCTGCTTCGACGCTCTTCTGATCTTTTACCTTCAATTCTGTCTGGTTTATGTTCTTGTAGAACATGTTTACAGTAATGCCCCTTCGCTCCTTCCGCTTTTACCTTTTCGGTTATCTTCACTACTATGGGCATATCCGACTCCCTCGGCAACATTGGACATTCGCCCTGTTAGGGTCTCCCACGTTCATGCGCTACCTTCATAATGCACGCAACATCATATCTACTCCGGGTATCTATCAGTTGCTATTTGCCGTTGCTTCAACTATATGGCAGGTTTCAACAAATCCGGAAGATTGACCGATACCATTTGGTGTAACGAAGCCTGACTGATGCAGCTTACATAATCGTATTGCCTGAGCTTCACAATGCTCGTTTCCTAACAATGTGTCAGGAATACTTCAACCTGAACGGCAAATTGGGTTGTAAGGCTCTTTCATCCTTATAGGTATTTACTTATATATAACGCACGCCTCGTGGCGCACCAGATTTTCGCGAATCCGGCAAATTGAATATATCGGCTTGATGAAACGGTTAATCGAATGCAATGAGATTTCTCAGCGACCTCTATCCTGGCACGCTTTGCGAATAAACTCCGCGGGCTCCGCGTTAAAAATCTGGGGTATCTTGAATATGGAACCCGATTGATATTTATCATCATAGTTGATAAAAAATTATCCTATTTTTCAACCCTCCTGAATCCAACCGTAAATTATTGTTTTCTTTGCAACGCAATCTTTCTTTTTTCGTTACATTTATAGTATAAATTTTAACTTAAATATTAGATATACAATGAATTTGATTGATCAGATCAAGGATAATGCCAGGAACAACAAACAACGGATCATCTTGCCTGAGAGTTATGAAGAACGTACATTGAAGGCGGCAGATCGTATACTTCAGGATGGAACTGCCGAAATCATCCTTCTCGGAAAGCCACAGGATATTAATAGGCAGGCTGCCGGCCTTGGTTTGAAAAATATCGGAATGGCAACGATGATTGATCCTCTCACGAACGAGAAAAGGGAGACGTATGCCAAAATGATGACTGAGTTGAGGAAGGCGAAAGGGCTCACAATGGAACAGGCATTTGAACAACTTAACAATCCGCTCTGTTTTGCCACGGTGATGATCAAATATGGCGATGCAGACGGTGAGGTGGCCGGGGCCGATAATGCCACCGGTGATGTATTGAGGCCTGCCTTTCAGTATGTAAAAACGCTGCCGGGAATCAGCGTGGTATCGGGCGCCTTTTTGATGTTCTTAAAGGATAAGGAATATGGCGATAACGGACTGATGGTATTTGCGGATTGTGCGGTCCATCCGAATCCAACCGACAGGGAACTTGCCGAAATTGCCGTTGCTACCGCAAAAACGACCCGTTCAATCGCACAGATCGAACCCCGGATCGCTATGTTAAGTTTTTCCACAAAGGGAAGCGCATGTCACGAAATGGTTGACAAGGTTGTAAATGCAACACGCATGGCAAAAGAGATGAGCCCGGGCATTAAAATAGACGGTGAACTGCAGGCAGATGCGGCCATTGTAGCTTCCGTGGGTTTGAAAAAAGCACCCGGAAGCGAAATTGCCGGAAAGGCGAATGTGCTTATTTTCCCAAGCCTGGAAAGTGGAAACATCTGCTACAAGCTGGTACAAAGGCTGGGCCATGCAGAAGCCATCGGACCTGTGTTGCAGGGAATGGCAGCACCGATAAACGACCTTTCAAGGGGTTGTTCTGTGGAAGATATCGTAGATTTGGTGGCTATTACTGCCAGCCAGGCTATAGGCATTAAATAGAAAAGTTAAATACAATTCAAATTAGATAATATGGCAGAATTGATTGTTGAATCGATTGAAAATTACGGTCTTAGTCAAAAATCCCGTTCAGCTACCCTGTTTTCAAAGGTGGGTATCGTGGGGTGCGGAACAGTTGGACAGAATATCGCCCTTTTGATCAGCCAGAAGGAATTGGAAGCAGTTTTTATTGAGTTGTCTGATGAAAGGGTGAGTTATGCCTTCTGCAAGATCGAAGAAGAACTGGATAATATGATCGGCCGGTGGGGTATGACACCCGGGGAAAAGCGAGCTATCCTGTCGAGAATTACAGGATATGTGGGATATGAGCATCTCGAAGGTTGCGACCTTGTAATTGAAGCCATTCGTTCGAAAACACGTGAACAACGTGTGACTTGCCGGAAAGAGGTATTCAAGAGTATTGAAAAATTCACAAAGCCGGAGACAATCATTGCCACAAATTCCACCACCATTGCAATTACCGAATTATCGGCAGACCTGGAACACAAGGATCGATGCGTGAGCCTTCATTTTCTTACCAATGCCCCGGGTGCAAAAATGATCGAAGTGGTTAGGAGCCTATATACTTCCGAGGAGGTTTTTAACAAGGTGAGCCAATTTGTAACCATGCTGGGAAAAGAGCTTGTGCCAGTGCAGGAATCACCCGGACTCATCAGCATAAGAATGTTTGTCGCCATGGTAAACGAAGCCTGTGAAATTCTGATGGAAGGGGTTGGCACCAAGGCTGACATTGATACCACCATGCGCATTGGTCTTGGCTTATCACTGGGACCTTTTGAACTGGCTGACAAGGTAGGACTCGACAAAGTGGAACGGTGGATGGATAATCTTTACGGTGAATTTGGAGATATCAAATACAAAGCCTCTCCCATTATTAAAAGGCATGTGCGGGCACACCAGTATGGACGGTCATCCGGACAGGGATTTTATGTGTATGATGAAAGCGGAAGAAAGATCGGCTAGAATTTGAATTGTAATTACTGAAATTAAGATAAAGCAAGTTACATTATGATAGTATTAGTATTGAATTGCGGCAGCTCATCCATCAAGTTCCAGTTGTTTGACATGAAGAAAGATATCACCCTTGCAAAAGGAGTAGCCGAAAAAGTGGGTATAAAAGGGTCGTTTGTTAAGCTGGAGAAAGAAAATGGGGACAAGGTGCGATTTGAAGGGGAAATTCTGGATCACCAGACAGGAATAGAATATATCCTGGGAATAATCACGAGTGGCAAACATGGCTGCATTAAATCCCTTGATGAGATAGATGCTGTCGGACACCGCGTGGTCAACGGAGGCGAAAAATTCAATACCAGCGTGCTGATCACAGATGAAGTACAGGCCGAAGTTGAAAAATACATTGACCTGGCACCCCTGCATAATCCGGCCAACCTGAAAGGGGTATATGCGATAAAACTCCTGATGCCCGGCAAACCGCAGGTAGCGGTATTTGATACTGCCTTTCACCAGACACTGCCGAAACATGCCTTTATGTATGCTATCCCCTACTCTCTTTATAAAAAATACGGAATCCGAAAATACGGATATCATGGCACAAGTCATTATTATATCAGCAAAAGGGCATGTGAAATATTGAATGTCGACATAAAAACACAAAAAATTATCACGATCCACCTGGGCAATGGTGCGTCCATGGCGGCCGTTCAACATGGAGTTTCCATCGATACATCCATGGGATTCACACCGATAGAGGGATTGATCATGGGCACACGTTCAGGGGATCTCGACATCGGAGTGCTCACCTATATAATGGACAAGGAAGAAATAGGTATTTCACAGGTTGGAACACTGGTCAACAAACAAAGCGGTATGCTGGGAATTACAGGGATATCCTCGGATATGCGCGAAATTGAGGATGCGGCCTTCAAGGAAAAAAACGAACGCGCTATGTTAGGACTTGACATGTATCATTACAGGGTTAGAAAATACATTGGTTCCTATGCTGCAGCCATGGGAGGTGTTGATGTTGTGGTGTTTGCCGGCGGTATTGGAGAAAACGGACCTGAAACCCGGGAAGAAGTCTGCCAGGGCCTTGAATTCCTGGGTATAGACCTCGACCTTGAAAAAAATAGCGGATTACGGTCAAAAGAAGCGATCATAAGCAAAGAAGGTGCAAAAGTGAAGGTGATGGTTGTTCCGACGAATGAGGAACTTGTAATTGCCATAGATACCATGAGAATTGTTAATGAGATGAAGTAGTCATCTAAATTATTCAATATTGAAAAGGCTTGAAGATCTGGTGCAATTGGCAGCGCAAAAAGGCAGGCGTATACTTATAGTTGCCGTGGCGCAGGATAAGGATGTGCTTTTGGCTGTGAAATCAGCCACTGAGGCCGGCCTGATCAAACCAATTCTTGTCGGGGACCCTGACGAAATCAAAGCCGCCGCCACAGAGGCCGACCTTGACATTTCCATTATTGATATATTTCCGGTTACCGATAAACAGCAGGCGTGTAATGTCGCTGCAGGCATGGCGAGGGATACTCAGGGCTCTATCCTTATGAAAGGGATGGTACCCACAGGTACGATTATGAGGGCTGTTCTTGATAAAGGGAACGGACTCATGTCGGGAACCCTGTTAAGTCATATTGCCCTTTTTGAAAGCCCCTATTATCATAAGCTCATCTGCATAACGGATGCAGCATTAAATATTAATCCTGATCTCCAGGATAAGTCGGGAATCATCAATAATGCCGTCAATGCTTTTCACAGGCTGGGAGTACCGATGCCTAAAGTAGCTGTTCTGGCAGCAGTGGAAACCGTCAATCCCAAAATGGAGGCAACCGCACACGCTGCTTTGCTGGTAGCCATGCAAAAACGCAACCAGATAAGGGGATGCCTTGTAGATGGTCCCCTGGCGCTGGATAATGCTGTTTCAGCGGAAGCGGCCCATCACAAGGGAATTGTTTCAGAGGTGGCGGGGGATGCGGACATTCTGCTGGCTCCGGATATCACATCGGGAAATATACTGTATAAATCACTCATCTTTCTCGGGGGGGCCGTAACTGCCGCCATGATCGTCGGCGCATCAGTTCCGGTAGTGTTAACCTCCCGGTCGGATTCCGACAGAAGCAAATTTTTATCCATTGCCCTTGCAGCGGCCATGGAATGAGGTTATCATCGGTAAAAACGTTTAAAATGTGATGTATGGATCATAAAATTCTTGCCATCAACCCGGGATCAACTTCTACCAAAATTGCGGTTTATTTCAATGCAAAACCCGTATTCCTGAAAAACATCCTTCATGACCCGAAGGAACTTTCGAAATATAAAAGGATCAGCGATCAGCATGAATTCAGGAAAAACATTATCCTGGTAGAATTGAAAAATTCCCATCTCGATATTGAAGAAATTGAAATCATAGTCGGACGGGGCGGATTAATTCACCCCATTGAATCGGGGGTATATAACATCAATGAACGACTGAAACATGATCTGCTTGAGGGAGTGATGGGTGAACATGCCAGCAACCTGGGGGGACTGATAGCCATAGAGATTGCCAAGGACCTGCCCCATTGCAAAGCCTATATTGCTGATCCGGTTGTGGTGGATGAATTGCAGGATGTGGCCAGGATTGCGGGCCATCCGCGGTTCCAGCGTTTTTCCATTTTCCATGCACTAAACCAGAAGGCCACTGCCCGTGCCTATTCACGGCTGATGAACCGAAAATATGAAGAGCTGAACCTTGTCATTGCCCACCTGGGCGGAGGGGTATCGGTGGGTGCCCATCGCAAAGGAAAGGTCATTGACGTAAACCAGGCACTTGACGGGGAAGGCCCGTTTTCCCCCGAGCGTTCAGGAACGTTGCCTGCCGGAGCCTTGGTGAAGCTATGCTATGATGGTACCTTAACGTTGGATGAAATGAAAAGAATGATCACCGGCGAAGGAGGATATGTTGCTTATCTTGGCACCAACAGCGCTTATGAAGTGGAACTGCTGGCACAGGAGGGCGACGAGAAAGCCAGCCTGATACAGGATGGCATGTCATACCAGATTGGAAAGGAAATTGCTTCCATGTGTGCCGTGCTTCATGGAGATGTAGACGCCATTATATTAACCGGTGGTATTTCGCATAACCCGATGGTAGTGGAATACATCAAGAAAATGGTCTCCTTCATTGCGCCTGTAGTTATCTATCCGGGTGAAGATGAAATGCATGCATTGGCTATGAACGGATTGATGGTACTGAAAGGAGAGATCAAACCCAAGGAATACGACGAATCCACCATGGTAAATGTTAAACTGCCCTGCTGGGATTCAAGGGACAGGGAGAAGGATGAAATGATGAAATAGTGACGAGTGACGAGTGACAAGGGACAAGTAAGTTAAATCCCGGTTGGGATTGACTATCGATAGAAAGAAATTTACGATTTACGATTGAGCATAGCGCATACATTATTGTAGAATAGGTCATGAATTATATCCCATGCGCGTAGCGCATACATTATTAGAATAGGTCATGAATTATATCCCATGCGCGTAGCGCATACATTATTAGAATAGGTCATGAATTATATCCCATGCGCGTAGCGCATACATTATTGTAGAAAATACATCAAAGTCCATCCCCTGCCCCCGCCAGTGGGGGAAACCGCCGCGTCAGCCCATTTCACTTATCTCTTTTAACTTTTCACTCCTCGTCACTGGTCACTCGTCACTCGTCACTATCTCAGGGATTCACCAGGGATACCGGAATAACCTTTCCCCTCATTTGTTTATGTGCCGTAAGTGCAAAATGACCGATAAATTCCGCCATTTCTTCGGGTTGCAGAGGTGCCTTATAGCCCGGGAAAGCCTCTTCCAGCATTTCAGTCTGAACGGAGCCCAGGGCAAGGCAATTAAAGGCAATGGATGAATCCTTGTATTCTTCGCTCAGGCACTCCGTCATGCAGGCTAGCGCTGCTTTACTGGCACTGTAATAGCTCAATCCGGGATATTTAACGCTTCCCTGGAATCCGCCCATACTGCTGATATTAACTACATGTGACATGCCATTCCTGCCCAGGTATGGCATCAGTTCACGAATAAGAAGGGACGGGGAAAAAATATTAACTCTGAAAATTCGTTCTATTTCCTCCAGGGAGATCTGTTGAAATGGTTTATTTATCAGGATACCCGCGTTATTAATAAGAATATCGATGTGGCGTATTTTAGATTGGAATTTTCTGATCAGGGAACCTGGATTTACAAGGAAGTCATCCAGGTCAAAAACGAGCGGATGCAGAACAGAAGTCTTGTGCAGGCCGGCGCATTCGGATGCCAGCTGTCCCAGGCCCTTCTTATTTCGGGAGAATGCGAATATTTCGGCATCTTTCTTGCGGGCAAAGTATTTGGCAGTCTCGAAACCTATTCCGCGGCTGGCTCCCGTGATTACTATTACCATATGAAAAGTTCTTATGAATTTGTATTTTTGACCCGATTACAATATAAAGATAACAAAGAAGTATGATACGTAACCGCACAATTTCCATAATTGCCTTTCTTGTTTGTTCCTTCTCACTGCTTGCCCAGGTTGAAGAACCCGTTCGAATTGAGGGCAAGAAAAAACCTGTCGAAGAAAAACCAAAATTCAGAGACCGGCTTGTTTTCGGGGGAGATATTGGGTTGAGCCTTGGAACTTATACGTATATAAATGTTTCCCCTGCAGTGGGTTACAGGGTGACAAACAGGTTAACTGTTGGTCTCGGGCCAATATATATATATCAAAATGATAACTATTACAATTATGAAAGCTCCATGTACGGAGCCAAGTTACTTACTTCCTTTACAGTTTTGCGGAGTACGGATATTAATCCCAATTTTCAGTTTGGGAACCTGATCCTGCACATAGAAAATGAGTTTCTGAATGTAGAACCTTACAATTACCTGACCAGTCAACAGGAAAATCGCTTGTGGATTGACAATTTCCTGGTCGGAGGCGGCCTCAGCCAGTCGGTCGGTTCCAAATTCAATGTTTCCGTCCTTATACTCTGGGATGTGACAAACAACGCATACTCTCCTTACAGCAATCCAATATTCAGAATAGGATTTGGGTTTTAGGGGCTTAGGGGCTTAGGTTGTTATGATTCAAAGCTATTGGGAAGTTCAATAATAAAAAAGCCTGACAGAATACTGTCAGGCTTTTTTATTAGTTGTTGGCAACAGGCAGAGCCTGTTGCCAGATATTCTTTTCGGCTTAGCCGAATTGTATTTTATCTGAAGCTAAATCCCAATCCTGCAGTAAACACGCTGTAGTTAGCCCAGCTGTAATCGAAATGAATTGTAATAATGGCCATTTTAAACCGAACACCGGCATTCAGCCTGGGTTGGGTTGCATTTCCATCCTGATTTTTTATAGTCATATCAATCGGGTCAACAGATGCACCAACAGCGGGTTCCATGCCATCCAAAACAGGGATCGGGAAATCTCCGTTTAATTTCAGGTTGGTTTTTGATGAAACAAACCCTATGCCTCCATATACACAAATAACCGGGAAATTACCGGAGACGATCAGGTTAGCTGTCTGACTCTGAGTAATGAGTGTCATATTCTGGTTATCCCATGTACTAACTGATGAAGCCGGCAAGCCAATATCTTCCGGGGTTATTGTCATGTCCACCGATGCATGCAATTTCGTATAGCCATACATAACGGCAAGTTCCAGGGCGGGAAGTTTCTTTAAACCGGGAATCCATTGTTTCAGATCATGTTTGCCACCGATTCCCCAGAATCCGATCTTATTGCCGCGTGAAGTTATATCAGGCATATACCGAACCATCACCTCAGTGCCCTTGATCAGTCCGATTCCGGCCTGAACCATTGGGGTTGGAACATAATTGGTATTTAATCCCTTGGGCATGCGGAAAGCATCCTGCGTGTATCCTTCGACATTATAGACAAGTTGAGGTCCTTCCGTATTATCCCCAGCGATAGTCGGTGATATATTATCTGCCTGATCTGCCAGTTTGAGGGTTGTCAGTTTTGAATCGTCGATTGCGAATTTTTCGAATTTGCCTGGGACAATGGCTATGTTTGACGTAAAAGTTACGTCAAAGCCACCCAGCTTATGTGGCTTGGCGGTATTGTACCATCCGCTGCCCAGTGCAGCGCCAAAGGCATTAACAGCAGGCGAAATATAGGGTTCCAGGAGTAGCTTCGCATCCTCTTCACCGCCGGCCATAAATTTGCCGATATCCTCGATCTGGGCAAAGCATAAGGGTTGCAAGGCAAGAACTGTAAAAAAAAGGAATGCAATTCTCAATCGATTTACTTTTTTCATGATGCGCAAGTTTTGGTTTTAAAGTCTGAATTTTGACCCGAAAAATTGTTAATAAGTTTAAAGCATAATTTCATTTTACGGCGAATCGGCCGCTTTGTTCCATCTTCTCCCCAAATTTATCCAGGATTATACCAGGATAATGTTAAAAAAATGTAGGCTTAATTTTTCTTGATTAAGAATTAGATACTATATTTGCAACTCTTAAAAAATAAAAGGTAATATACATATTGCCGATTCAGTAGCTCAGCCGGTAGAGCACATCCCTTTTAAGGATGGGGTCCTGGGTTCGAATCCCAGCTGGATCACAAAAACAAGGATGCCCCGACTTTTGGCGGGGCATTTTTTATTTACTGCAGCCATGAAAGCATTTCCCGTGTTTTCATGGCGGAAGTAAATAAAAAATGAAAGCAGCTTTGCTGCGGCATCATTGTTTTTGTAGGCAAATCCCCCCGTAGCGGTGCGGATCACAAGGTAATCCCAGCTGGATCACAAAAACAAGGATGCCCCGACTTTTGGCGGGGCATTTTTTATTTACTGCAGCCATGAAAGCATTTCCCGTGTTTTCATGGCGGAAGTAAATAAAAAATGAAAGCAGCTTTGCTGCGGCATCATTGTTTTTGTAGGCAAATCCCCCCGTAGCGGTGCGGATCACAAGGTAATCCCAGCTGGATCACAAAAACAAGGATGCCCCGACTTTTGGCGGGGCATTTTTTATTTACTGCAGCCATGAAAGCATTCTGTTGGCAGGGGGATTATCCTTAACCGATTGCGTATTAACGAATTATCTTGCGGGAGTATTTATTCTTTTATTTAATCATATAAATCTATTCAATAAATCCTTAAATTAACTTGAAAATAACAACGCAAATTCTTACCCGGATTATGAAAAATGTAAAAGATAAAATACAAAAATTGCTATTCGTGGGATTGGCATTGTTGATATTTTCTTCTTTCGGTAACCCTTCCCGGGAGTCTGAGAGCCCGAACATCATCCTGATTTTTATGGACGATTTGGGGTATGGTGATTTAAGTTGTTATGGGGCCTTACAATACCTTACGCCTAACCTCGACAAGATGGCATCCCATGGTATGCGATTTACCAGCTTTCTTTCTGCACAAGCCGTGTGTAGCGCTTCACGGGCCGGAATTTTAACAGGTTGCTATCCCAATCGTGTTGGCATTTCAGGCGCACTGATGCCCGATGCGAAAATCGGATTAAACCCTTCGGAGGAAACCATTGCCGAAGTCTTAAAAAAAGGAAAGTATAAAACCTGTGCTATTGGCAAGTGGCATGTTGGCTACCAGCATGAATTCTTACCCTTACAACAAGGTTTTGATGAATATCTTGGACTACCCTATTCGAACGATATGTGGCCTGTTGATTATGATGGAAAGCCTGCGGCCCCTGGCACAAACAAGTCGCGGTACCCTGTACTTCCGCTGATTGAGAACAATGACAAATTCAGGGAAATTAAGACCCTCGAAGAACAATCGGAATTGACAACGCTATACACCGAAAAAGCCGTTCAGTTTATTAACGCGAATAAGGAAAATCCGTTTTTTATCTATCTCGCACATTCCATGACGCATGTTCCACTGGCAGTATCGGAGAAATTTAAAGGAAAAAGCAGGCAGGGTTTGTTTGGCGATGTAATGATGGAAATTGACTGGTCTGTCGGTGAAATTGTGAAAGCGCTCAAAAGAAATGGTCTCGATAAAAATACACTTATAATCTTTACCTCGGATAACGGACCGTGGCTAAATTTCGGTAACCATGCCGGTTCAACCGGCGGGTTGCGTGAAGGCAAAGGGGATACTTTTGAAGGAGGTCAACGGGAACCCTGTATAATGTGGTGGCCGGGACATATTCCTGAAGGCTCGGTTTGCAATAAGCTTGCTTCAACAATTGATATCCTCCCCACCCTTGCCGAAATAACCAATACTCCTCTTCCCGCGAAAAAAATTGACGGGGTGAATATCCTGCCCCTAATGCTGGGTGAAGAAGATGCCAACCCCCGCGAATCATTTCTTTATTATTACCGCAAAAACAGCCTGGAAGCCATTCGCAAGGGCACGTGGAAACTGGTGTTCGAACATCCGGGCAGGACATACATCGGATTTGCACCCGGATTTGATGGCTTTCCCGGAAATACAAATGAAAATTTCCAATTCGAAGAAGCCTTGTACGATTTGCGTCGCGATCCCGGCGAACGATATGATGTCAAAGAATATTATCCTGAAATAGTTGCCGAACTGAAAAAATTAGCCGATGAGGCGCGGCTTGATCTTGGAGATGATATTCAGAATATTACGGGCAGGAATACCAGGGAACCCGGTCGGGTTAATGAATAAAACAAAAATAATTTTGAATGATGACCATGAGTTCCAGTCAAAAAATTATTTTCTTATTGGCTTTGGTTGCCCTATTTGCAGCCTGTACAGGAGCGGGTAATCAGAAACCCATAATAATCAGGGCAACAAAACCCAATATTGTATATATCCTGGCCGATGATTTAGGATATGGCGATTTAAGTTGTTATGGTCAAAAGCGTTTCGAAACTCCCAACATTGACCGAATGGCCCGGCAAGGGATGGTTTTTACCCGGCATTATGCCGGATGTTCGGTTTGTGCACCATCCCGGTCTTCCTTAATGACCGGACTCAATACCGGTCATACACCCATTCGTGGTAACAGGGAGTTGAATCCTGAAGGGCAGTGGCCAATGCCTTCAGAAACTTTTACGCTAGCTGAAATGCTTAAAGAAGCAGGTTACACGACAGGAGGTTTCGGCAAATGGGGACTTGGCTACCCTGGCTCCGCAGGGGATGCCAACATGCAGGGTTTTGATGAGTTTTACGGGTATAACTGTCAGCGAATGGCGCACAATTATTTTCCATCTCATCTCTGGGACAACCAGTCGAAAATAATGCTGGCCGGAAATGAGGGAGACAGGTTTGATGAATATGCTCCTGAACTGATCCATCAAAGGGCATTACAGTTTATCGAAAAGAATAAGGATACACCCTTTTTTCTCTATTATCCAACGACAATTCCTCATGCTGAATTATTGCTTCCGGCGAATAAACTGAAAGAATTTAGCGGAAAACTATTGCCTGAAAAAAGTTTCAAAGGCGCTGCGCCCGGTGATAAGGATTTCAGAACCGGGGCATACGGAACTCAAACGGAAGCGCATGCTGCATTTGCAGCTATGGTGACTTTGCTCGACAAACAGGTGGGGGAAATACTGGATAAATTAAGAGAGCTCGGACTAGATAGAAACACTCTTGTCATTTTCAGTTCAGACAATGGTCCTCATAGGGAGGGTGGAGCTGATCCGGACTATTTTGATAGCAACGGACCTTTGAGAGGATACAAACGCGATCTTTATGAAGGTGGAATTCGTGAGCCCATGATTGCCTGGTGGCCGGAAAAAATTAATTCTGAAACAAAAACGGATCTGATCTCGGCATTTTGGGATGTAATGCCCACCCTGGCTGATCTGGCAGGAATAAAATGCCCCGCAAATATTGACGGCATTTCCTTTCTTCCAACTTTGCTGGGTACCAATGGACAAAAAGAGCATGCATACATGTATTGGGAATTCCATGAGCAGGGGGGGCGCCAGGCTATTCGCAAAGGAAACTGGAAGATGGTAAGGGAAAATGTGATGCAGGCGGAAATGACAACCACCGAATTATACGATCTGAACAATGACCCTGGTGAAGAAACCGATGTTGCCGCTAAACATCCTGAGGTTGTAAAAGAACTGCTGGATCTCATGAAAGCCAGCCGGGTTGAAAATCCTGATTTCCCGTTCATTGAGAAAATATTGAATTAACATATCAAATACCTGACTATGCATAAAAATCTATTTATTGCCATTGCACTGGCATGCATATCATTTGCAGGCATATCACAAACAAAACCAAAGGAACAATCTTTTAATATTTTGTGGTTAAGTTGCGAAGATATCGATCCCATTCTTGGATGCTATGGCGTCAAAAGTGTAAAAACCCCCAATATAGACCAACTGGCAAAAGATGGAATTCGGTATACTCATGCCTACTCCACAGTTGGTGTTTGTGCGCCAAGCCGGTCATCTGTAATTACAGGGATGTACCCGGTAAGTATTGGCTCACAGAACATGAGAACATCCGGTACAAATATCTTTTACAATGGGGTGACCGGCGAAAGCTATGTTTCCCATCAGGCTGTTACCAGCAAAGGCGGCAGAAATATTCCCGCTTATTCAGCCGTACCGGATGCCCAGGTGAAGTGTTTTACAGAATACCTCCGTAAAGCGGGCTATTTTTGCACAAACAATGCGAAATGCGATTACCAGTTTTATCCTCCGTTTACCGCCTGGGATGAGAATAGCAGAACAGCGGACTATGGTCACAGGCCGGAAGGAATGCCATTTTTTGCAGTTTATAATCACGAAGTTACGCATGAATCGAGAATATGGATGAATGCGGGCCATCCCATGTTAGTTGACACCAGCTCGATACCTATCCCGGGGTATTACCCTGAAATTCCGGTGGTGCGGAAAGATGTCGGTCGTAAATATTCCAACATTGAAGAATTGGATGCTCAAATTGGGGATTGGTTGAAACGATTGGAAAAAGAAGGACTGTTGGATAAAACCATCATTATTTTCTGGAGTGATCATGGAGGACCACTGCTGCGTCAAAAAAGAGCGGTTGGAAACACCGGACTTCATGTGCCGTTAATTGTGCGTTTCCCCGACAAGCGAATGGCGGGAACCATAATCGATGATGTCGTTTCACTCATGGACCTTGGGCCAACCATGATGTCCCTCGCCGGTATTAAGCCACCGGATTATATGCAGGGCAAGGCTTTCCTGGGAGAATACAAGGCATTGGAAAAGAGAGAAGTAAATTACGGCAGCGCAGACCGTTTTGACGAAACGTACGATTTCTCCCGTTCTGTAATCGATGGCAGGTTTTCATATATCCGGAATTTTGAACCGGGACTTCCCTATATCTATCGCAACCAATACCGCGAGCAAATTGATATGACGCGCAAATTGATAGAAATGAATGAAAATGGGGAATTGGAGGGAGGTGCTGCCTATATCTTCAGGGACAGCCGCGATGTGGAAGAACTTTACAATTTAGAGATTGATCCGGATGAAATTCATAATCTGGCTTCATTACCTGAGTATCGGGAGCAACTTTTAAAAATGCGAAAACAACTGGCCGATTGGCAACTGAAGGTCCATGACAAGGGACTTATTGATGAATATAACCTGGTTCAGCTATTTTGGCCCGGACTGATTCAACCTGCAACAGAAAAGGTTGTCGTTGGTGAAGAAAAAGGACTTGTCAGATTATCCTGTGAAACAGAAGGCGCTTCAATCGGATATCAGCTTGATGATCAGATTGGCTCTGAGCGATGGATGCTTTATAGTGAACCCTTGAAACTCAAAAAGGGTCAGAGGATCATTGTCAGGGCAAAACGAATTGGATATAAAATCAGCGAACCGGTTGATCTTCAATTATGACAATTAAAGCTGATTTCACATGTAAGGAATATACGGGTGGATTTATTTCAAGGGAAGCATATATCCGATCGAAAAGGAAATAAATGAACTTATGGAATAATCCGTGTTTTCATCCGGAACAGAAAGCACCGTAACTGAATAACCCAGTTCTATGTCAAAATTTCCGATATAGAAACAAACCGGCAAATGCAACCGGGTGTTCACCAAACCGTAAGCGTTTTCACTTGTGGATTCTTGAGATCCGCTTGTGCTTAGGATCATTTCCGGTTCCCCGGTTTTTGATCCGATAAAAGCCGAAAATTCCGGTTCAAATTGAATTTTATTGTACTTTCCAAACCGCACAATCGGAAGGCGAGAAAAAACGGATGGCGTGAAATGCACGTCAAAATCCTGCCCAAAAAACAAATTTACTGATAACCGGCCTCCAATCCATTTATTTCTTAATGATATAGCCGTAACCAGGTTATTAAAATAATAATTTTCGTTCACATTGATGTTAGAATAAAAATACCGGCTGTACCATGCCTGAAAATTCAAGCTCTTTTTGGCATTTAAAAAGGTGCTTATTCCGCCTGTTGCCATTATATTGTTGTAACCTGAAAAAGGATCGTCATACCAGTTTTCCGATGCACCGAAAAACAGACCACTGGAATGAATAAAAAATACTGTTCCACTCATAGCGACCATTTGCTCTTTCTGCCCGCTGCCGGCATATGGTAAATTATTCTCTGCACCCACCCCCCCATAGAGATAGATATTTGATGAAGGAGGAACAAGGGCCATCCTCATTTCCTCGTTGTTCCAAACAACTTCATACAGCAATGAATCCAACCTGTCGGTTTGAGCCCATGCAGATAATCCGAACGTTAGCATAAGGATGGGAACAATGACCTTTTTCATTTCTTACCGGATTATGTTTTTCTGTTTTTGGGTCCTGTGGAAGAAAGCAGGGAATGCCACCCGGCATCCCTGACTTTCGATTTTGAAACATAGGTGCCTATCTGCCACCTCTTGATTGTTTGCCGTTCTGTGTCATTGTGTTTCCCTGGCTTTGTCTCAGTTGCAGCTTTTGTGCTTCGGCAGTATTTTTGCGGCACTCATTATTCTGCTGTTTGCACAATTCCTGGTGTTCTCTCAACATGTTTCGTTGACGTTCGGTAATAGAAGCATTGAATGCTTTGCGCTTTTCACTTTGCGTCATTTCCCTGTTCTCAAGGATAGCCTTCTGATCCTCTGTTAATGATGCACGGAACCGATTTCGGGTTTGCAGGGCTACCTGGTCCTGATCCTGTTGCATGTTTTGTCCATTAACAGCTGTTTGATTCCGAACTCTTTCCTGCGTCGCAGTTTGCACTTTAGCCTGGTTTTGATCCTGGTTTTTTACCTCTGTTCTGGTTTCCTGTGCAAAGAATACTCCTGTAAAAAGGAAGAATAGGAATGCACTTCCGGTCGTTTTCGCAATTAAGTTTTTCATGGTATTGAATTAAATGTTATGAATAGTCTGAAGCATTTTAATTTTCAACTTACTTTTTATTGCTTCAATACTATTAATCCGCACAAATCCTTTCTTACCCTACTTTTTTTTGTTTTTTTTGAGGAGGACGTTGATCTTTCAATATGAAATTTTAAGGAATAAGGTAGGAGTGAAAGGAACAGCCTCCGAATACAGACTTACGGTTGTGGATTCATCTGTTGGTATCCGTGTGAAATTGGAATACCTTATATTTTCCGTATTCAGAACATTCAATACCGATATCCCGGCATCGATCTTAAGTCTTCGTGACGATATAGTGTAAATTATACTCGCATCAAGCCTGTTATACGGCTTTGTATAGACAACTGCATCCGGTAACAGGTCCGGATCAGGGAATCCTGATCCAAAAACATAAGAAGCAGAAACATGTAATAATTTTATTTTGGCAAGTCCGGCGATCTTCAGCTCATGCCTCTGGTCGTGCATGGCAGGGACATAGGAATCCGCGGGGAAATAGGAAAACTTTTCCTCTGTTTTGCTGAGGGTGTATGCAATCCAGAATGATTGATTTTTAAACTCTTTCTTTACAAATATATCCAGCCCCCTTGTTCTGCTTGTGCCTTTATTTGCAGCTGTTCCTCCTGCAGTTTCCAGATATCGTGTAATGCCTTTGGTATGTCTCAGGTATCCTTCCATGCTTGCCGTAAGATTGTGCCTGTAAAATGAAAAGCCAATCGAGTAAATATCAGAAGTAAGTGCGGAAATTTCTGTATTGTTGCATATTGACCAGGCCAGTTTAAAATTATCCGAGGCATCCTTTATCATGTTTTTGGATACAAACTGGTTGTGCATTCCAAGGGCAGCATTCATCCTGAAAGCCTTTGATATTTTATAAACCGCCGAAAGTCGCGGTTGAAAGTAAATTTTGCCTGACAGTGTATGAAAATTTATACGTAATCCGGGTCTGACCGAAAAATTGTCCAGGATTGAAATGTTATCCTGAAGGTACACATACGGTACCGGGAGGTCCTTAAAAGTTGTATCACGAATCGTGTTAATATGGTTGTCAGTTAAATAATACAGCAAACCTGCCCCAAAATCTATTGTATGATTTTCTGATGGGATAATCTTATTGTCAGTCTTTCCGTCTATTTCATAAATGGAATTTCGTGTTTGTTCATTTATCTTGCGGAGAACCGGGTTGCCTGTTAATCTTTCGGCTTCCTCCTGATAATCACGTTCGGTTTTCAGCGAAGAATAGCTGACAGTAAAGTTGCTGGTATTTTTTTCTTTCCATCGGAATCCGTACAATGCAGCCCCGCCAAGTTGAAAATTCTGCTCATTGTAACTGAGCGCAATTGTTTTCTGCATCGTCTCCTCGTCAAAAGCATAGTTAAAATTATCACCTCCCCCATAGAGACTAATATAATAATAACTTTTGGCTCCACTGCCGGAATACTTCAGGTTCATATCATGAAAGCTGTAATCAGGAATAAGATAGTAATCAGCACCCCCGCTTTGACGGCCCCTTCCATATCTTGATGAAGAATGTTCCACCGGATTATATAAATTGTAATAAGTCTGACGGTAAGCCATCAGAAGGGAGGAATGTTTGTGGATTGGAACACTGATCAATCCATTTAATGTCATATTATTTATATTCAGTTGAACGGAAGGAGCCAGCCGGTTTCCATCCATACCGGTAATATCCACGATTCCGCCAACCCTTTCGCCGTATTCTGCACCGAAATTTCCTTTTAAGACCTTTATATCCTTGGCCATAAACGGGTTCACTGCACTGATATTATCGTTGAAATTCTTCATTCCATACAGCGTAAAACCATCAAAAATAACCTGACTGTGCCCAACATCACTTCCCCAAATGATCAGGTCGGTTGATTGTTCACCGGCTGCCAGTATCCCGGGTTGAAGCCTCAGTAAATTAAATACCGAGTTGTCGCCATTCCCGGGCAGGAAATAGGCAATTTTATGATTCAGCTTGATTACACCCGGAGAGTTTCCTGTTTGCATTGACCTCTCAACCTCAGTGCCTGTTATAATTATCTCTTTCATGGCAATGACAGATGGAGTTAGCCTGAAATTATAGTGATAGCCTGCGGGCACAATAGTATCGAGGATATAATATCCCAGGTAAGAAACTTTTATTGAGAAAATGCTGTCCGTGTTTGAAGTGAAAGAGAAATTTCCTGCTGCATCCGAAATGAATCCCTTATCATTAATTAAAAGGCTTGAGTAAGGCAAAGTTTCATGACTGGTTTTGTCGGATAGGGTCCCTGATATATTATAGCTTTCGGGCTTTTCCTTTTCTGTAACCGTATAGATAACATATACCCCATCGCTGACATCATAACGCAACGGCAAACCTTTAAGCAGGTAATCAAGTGCCTGGGCCGGTGATGAAAACTTTTTTTCAAGCGTCAGCTTGTAGGCGGATAGCTGCCGGTCATCAAAGGAAACCATTAGGCCGATCTCGTCACGACAACTTATAAGTATCTTATTCAACGGTTCATCAATGCAGTTGATCCTGATTTCCTGGGTAAATGCTGGAACTGGCAGGAAAAGCAAAAGCAAAAGAACCAGGGAATTCCTTGCAGCAATATTTTTAATTGTTCCGGGTAATAATATATTCATTTTTCGACTGCAGCGAAAATTTCAAGTTAAATGGTTTGCATACCAGGTTAAGTACATTTTCAACAGAGGAGTTGCGTTTGAACGTTCCGGTATAGGTATTTTCAAGGTCTCCCGGAATAAGAACAACTATACCATATTGTCTGCCGATTTCTTCAAAAACCTGTTGCAGGGGTACCGATGTGAAACTCAATTTATTTTCAAGCCATATTATGGTTTGCCCGGTATTAACACCTGTTTTTACATTGAGGATACCCTGTTGATTTAGCTCCGCCTTTTGCCCCGGCATGATTACCACATCCCTATTTCCTTTATTTTCTATGACCCTTACTTTTCCGGTTACACAGGTAACCTGGTAGGAACTGTTCCTGGAATAAATATTGAAACTTGTACCGAGTACCCACGTTTTTCCAAAGGTTGAAGTTACCTCAAATTTCTTTCCGGGTTTTACTTCAAAAAAAGCCTCACCTTCCAGACTGACCCTTCTTGAAAATATCCAAAGCAAAGGTTTATAGGATAGGGTTGTCTGCGCATTCAGCGTCACCCTGGAATGGTCAGGCAGCATAAAACTGCTGTGCAGTCCCCGGGGGACTTCAATTGTTTTCTTATAAAACTGCATGGTGACAGAAAGTGATACCAATACAGCTATTGCCGCAGCCATAGCAATTTTTGGCCATGGGTTGATCAAAACCCTGACCTTAACAGGTCCCGAAGCATCCATTTTCTTTTCGAGTTCAACGCGGATCTCTTCCTTGCTCCTTCCCCACCCGATGTGAGTTCGGGGAAATGCTTCCAGTGGATCCGCTGAAAGGTTGACCTGCGGTTTGCTATTTTTTCTTTTGTCAGACATTTATACCAGTAATACTTTTTTCAGATAGACCAATGCTAAATTCATTCGCTTTTCAACTGCCTTTATGCTTAAGTTAAGACGATCGGCTATTTCGTGGTATTTTAATCCTTCCATCCTGGCCATGAGGAAAACAATCCGCTGCTTCTCACCTAATCCGGCCAATGCCCTGGTATAATTCTCCAACAATTGTTTGTGTTGAAGTTCATCCTCGGGTGAAAAATCAACATCATCGCTTTTCAGGGTTGTTCTGTAATTCATTTCCAGTGTTTTTCTCCTGTACCTGCTTATAAACATGTCCCCTGCTATTTTATACAAAAAACGGAGTGCAGTATTCAGGTCAACATTTAGCTGCTTTTCCCAAATCCTCATAAACACATCCTGAGCGAGATCCGAAGCCTGTTCCTTTTCTGCGCCACGATAAAATAAATAACTGCGCACAGAATCGAAATAGGAATCAAATAATACGTTAAATTCTTCCTTAGTCAATTGTAAAAGCTTGGTTATTAACCATCAAGCAAATATTCATTAAAGTTACTTAATCTATATCCGAACAGAAATAATTTTACCCTACTTATTCACTTAGGTTTTTTTCATTCTTCCCTGTTTTTTCTTTTTTCCGCGGAATTTCCTGGCCTGGCGATATACGGGAAAGGCGGCGATTAATATAACCAATCCCGCTATGATCCACGTCGCGCTCCTCATAATCCGTCATGGTCACTATTTTCAGCACCTGCATCACTTTCTTCTTAATAATCTCTTCAGGCAGCTTTTTTAACTTAAGACCGAAAGCAATGTTATTATATACATTCAGGTGAGGGAAAAGTGCATATTTCTGAAAGACAGTATTCACCGGCCGGAGATAAGGCGGAGTTAAAGTCATGTCTTTGCCTGCAATGGTTATTTTACCTTCGGATGCCCTGAGGAGGCCGCCGATCAGTCTTTGTTCTACAGTGATGATGTCGTTATCGGCCATTCTCTATTATGGATTAATAAATTGAGCTTAATAATCAGTATTCGGACTGAATCCCGAAACTATATAACCACCATCAAAAATAAATAATTATATGAATTATGATTCCTGCAACCTTTAAGTTTTTATGATGTACCTCCGGGTTTCGCCCAGCATTACCTGACAACAATGAAAAAAACAATATATTTAACCATAAATATGACAAAGCAAACTCCATCAACAGAAATGGCCTATACAATCGGGAATCTGGCCGGATAAAAGGAGAAAATCAATACAACTTAGAGTGATGATCATGAATTACAGCAAAAAAAACATTTCCTCATTGGCTCTTGTGTTCCTGTTCCTTGCGAATGCGATCAACTTGAAAGCCAGTGACACCAACCTCGCAAAATATCGTGTCGTATATCATTCTTCATCGGCTGAACAGAACCATTGCGGCCATCTTGTGGTGGACGGAAGTGACCGGACGTACTGGGAAAGCCAACCCGGAAAAGACAATTTTATCACGATAGACCTGGGTGCTTCTCATGCAATCCACAAGGCTATTATTCATTGGGGAGCAAATTTCGGCACTGAATTTCAGGTAGTTGCGCTAAAGTCCCTTGAAAGCAACGGGAAGAAAATATTCAGTTCCATGCAGGGAGATGGAGGTGTGGACTCTATTGAATTCCCTTCTACAGAAGCCCGGTTTGTAAAGTTAGATGTTTCAAATGTGAAGGATCCCATTCGCGGTTGTGTAATCACGGAGGTGGAATTAATGGGAGAAGGCGAAGATCGATTCGTGCCATCGGTAATTACGGCACTTTCTGATGACAATCTTTCTCTTAACAAAAACATATGGCGTATCCAAAACACGATGTTCATTGAAGATAAACCCGGGGATATTGCCAGTGCGGGATACAATGATACGTATTGGATTCCGGCAAGTGTGCCGGGTACCGTTTTGGAAAGTTATTATGATTTTGGCGCATTACCTGATCCGTTGTTTAGCGACAACATGCATCAAATTTCCGATGAATTCTTTTCAGGAAACGATTTTTGGTACCGCACCACTGTCAGTTTGCCATCAGGACTGAACAATAAACATTTGTTTCTTGATTTTTCAGGCATTAACTGGAAGTCTGATATTTATTTTAATTCTCATTATTTGGGACGCATTGAGGGTGCTTACCTTCGTGCTGAGTTTGACGTCACCCGATTGCTCAATAAAACAGGGGCAAATACAATTGCTGTATTGGTTCATCATCCGGACCATTGGGAAAGCAGCACACAAAAAGTAAACCGGAAATATATTGGCGCACGGACAACAAACGGGGATGTAATGGGTCTCGACAGTCCAACCTGCCTTGCATCAGCCGGATGGAACTGGTTGCCCATTATTAAAGGGCGCAACATGGGGATATGGAATGATGTCACTTTTCGGGTAGCGGGCAATGTGTCAATAGTTGATCCCTGGGTTTCGTCAATCCTGCCATTGCCCGATACCACCAAAGCTGATCTGACGATTCATGCCCGCCTGAAAAACAATGGGTCTCAGCCTGTCAAAGGCACACTGGTGGCATCGTTTGGTAAAACAAAGATACATAGGGATGTGGTTCTTAATCCGGGGGAGATAAAAGATATCAGCCTTGATAAAACCGAATTTCCGGAATTGTCCCTTTCCGGTCCGAAACTTTGGTGGCCCAATGGGTATGGGCAACAAAACCTTGAAAAACTCTCGCTGCAATTCACTGAAGAAGGAAAAATTTCAGATACCCGACAAATCAATTTCGGTATTCGCATGCTTGAATCCAAAATTCAAAACAACATCCTGTTCTTTTACTGCAATGGTCAACGCTTATTAATCAGGGGAGGAAACTGGGGTTTGCCGGAAGCCATGATGCGGTGTGACAGTTTGGGCTATGATTTAAGGGTAAAGCTGCATAAGGATGCCAACTTCAATATGATCCGGAACTGGATTGGCATGACAAACCAGGAAGCCTTTTATGATGCCTGCGACCGGTATGGACTGCTTATATTTGATGACTTCTGGCTGGCTAACCCGGTTGATGGTCCTGACCCAAAGGATACGGCAATGTTTATGAATAACGTTCGCGATAAGATCAAGTGGGTCCGAAAACATCCTTCGCTGGCTCTGTATTGCGGACGGAACGAGGGACTTCCTCCTGTTGGACTGGATGTTGCCATGAAACATGAAACAGAAATTCTTGATGGTACCCGGTATCTACATTCCTCATTCGGCAGCCGGAACGGTAACAGGACTTGGTCCATACGATGTAAGAAACCCGAAATGGTATTTTGATAACAGGGGAAAGACCTTTCATAGCGAACAGGGAATTATTGCTTTTCCTGAAGTGGAAAGCATGCGACGGATGATGGAAGCCAAAGATTTATGGCCAATTAACGATATGTGGGCAATTCATGATTATCAATGGGGACGCTCCGAGAAATTCACGGACACCATTATAGCCCGATTTGGAAGACCAACCAGCGTGGAAGATTATTGCAGGCGGGCCCAACTTCAGAACTATGAATCTGCCAAAGCAATATTCGAAAGTTTGCAAAGCAATCAGGGTAGTGGACTTTTATTATGGATGAGCCAGTCTGCATGGCCATCTTTGATTTGCCAGCTTTACGATCACTATTTTGAATACACGGCTTCATTCTTTGCCGTAAAAAAAGCCTGTCAGCCCGGTTCATATCCTTTGGAATGCTTCAACCGGAAAAATTAGTATTGCAAACAATACAAAGTCCGATCTTAAAGATGTAACTGCCAAGGCCACAGTTTATGACCTGAATGGCAAAATAATCTGGGAAAAATCATTTAAAACCGATGTCAATTCTGCAACAGCCAAAACATGTTTTGAATTGGAGCCTCAACCTCCGGACAAGGTGAATTTTCTGAAATTGGAATTACGTTCAAAAGGCAAACCCAGGGATGAAAATTTTTACTGGCTGGAAAATAAAGAAGGAAATTGTCTGGATTTAAATGATTTGCCTGCTGCCAGGATAAGTATTAAGTTGAATAGTCGAACATAAAAGATGGTATTTACTCGGTAAGAATTAACCTGAAAAACGAGTCCTCCGTCATCTCCCTTCTCAATAAGATAAAAGTGAAAGACAAAAACACCGGTGAAAGCATATTGCCTGTTTTCTTTGATGATGATTATGTATCCATTTTCCCTGGATGAAGAAAAAACGATTACAATGAAAATTGATGAAAATCCCTGTTAAATAAATCACCTGAAATTCATTTAGAAGGATGGAATACTGAAACCGCAGATTATGGACCTGATAAAAAATCAGAAGAATGAAGATTAAGGGAATGCGTTGGGTAATACTTGGTTTGATCGTGGTAGTGACAATAATCAATATTCTTGACAGGGGTACACTTAAATTACATGTGGAAGGATGAAGTGGACAAAACTACCGGGGTGGTTGTGCAGCAGGGAATTGCTTCCGAATTGGGTATTGTTGGCACCAACATGACCGCAGAGGAAAAGGAACAAAGATCAAAAGAGATATTTGCATGGATAAATATTTTTTTCATGGTTGCCTATGGCATCAAGCCAGCTGCTGTCGGGCGCTATGTATGACAGGGTAGGCACGCGAAACGGTTTTAGCATTTCTGCAATAATCTGGGGAGGGGCAATTGCCCTTACCTCCCTGGTCGGGGGCATCCGGATGCTGGCTTTTTTCAGGGTTTTGCTGGGGCTTGGAGAAGCCGGGCCCTGGCCTGGAACAACAAAATCCAATGCAGAGTGGTTCCCGATTAAGGAAAGGGCCATTGGCCAGGGGTTCTTTGGAGCAGCTTCATCTGTCGGAAATATTTTGGTTCCTGTGATAATTCCCCTTTTGTTTTTAACGGTTGGCTGGCGGATGACTTTTCTGATTTTGGGAGGTTTATGCCTGATTTGGGTTCCCCTGTGGTACATTATAAACAAAACTTCACCGAAAGAACACCCCTGGGTCACCGATGAGGAAAGGGAATACATCATTCGCGGTCAGGATGAGATAGAGCAAAAAGAGGTGAAATATGGAGCATGGCGCGAGCTGCTGGGCGATAAACGCAGTTATTCGGTCATTGCCGGGCGTTTTTTCCTTGATCCGATTTGGTGGATGTTCATGACCTGGCTTCCAATTTATTTGCAGGAAGTGTACAAGCTGAACCTGAAAGAGTGGCAACCGTGGCGTGGATTCCGTTTGTTGGAGCGGCAATTGGCAGTCTGGCCGGTGGCTGGTGGGCCGGATGGCTGATCAGAAAGGGTAAAAGTGCTATTAAAGCCAGAAAACTTACTGTAATTGTCGGATGTGCACTGATCGTTCCCGGAATGGTGGGGGCCGCTTTTGCCCTTACCGGTTTTTCAGCTTCCCTGATGCTGATGTTTATCCTGGGAGGTTTTCAGTTTGCCATGACCAATATTCAAACATTGCCAAGCGACTTTCATTCCGGAAAAACAGTGGGTACATTGGCCGGAATGGGTGGTGCCTCCGCAGTACTTGGAATAGTGATTTCAACTTACCTGGTTCCCATCCTGACAAAGGAGGAAACTGGATACCATTTTTTGCAATGGGACTTTTGCTGATTCCGTTATCTATGATTTCGGTACTTGGTTTTCAGCCCCAAAAATTAAGAGATGTTGAATGAATAAAACAGAATTGCTTAAATATGCCAGGACTCCGCTGAGGCAGCAATCTAACCGGGTGTGGCGCACTTACACCGGAGGCGCTTTAATTGACCGCTGGAAAAAAATTACTCCTGAAAGTGACGGCAGCCTGCCGGAAGAATGGATCATGTCAACCATATCCGCAAGGGGAAAAAACCGGCCGCCAAACGAGGGATTATCGATTATTGAAACTCCCGAAGGGTTGGTTAACCTGGTCATCACTTATCGAAGCCGGTCCGGAACTTTTTCTGGGCGACAGGATTGCCAGACAGTTTGGGACAACCGGAGTGCTGATAAAAATGCTTGATTCCAGCGGAACGACTTACCATCCAGGTACACCCGGATAAAATCTTTGCACGCGAAATGCTGGGTTCCGCCTTTGGAAAAACCGAATCGTGGTATATTCTCGGCGGACGGGAGATAAATGGTGAAAAAAGTGCCATATATCTTGGATTTAGGGAAGGCGTGACTGAAGAAATCTGGAAGGAACTTTTTCTGAAACAGGATATCCAGGGAATGCTGAGTAATTTGCACCGTTTTGAAGTGAATCCGGGAGATGCCTTTATCATTTACGGCGGCGTGCCCCATGCCATAGGGAGCGGTTGTTTTTTGATGGAGGTACAGGAACCTACTGATTATACCATGCGTGTGGAAAAAGTAACACCCGGGCGGACTGACCATCAGCGACGAACTGATTCACCAGGGCATTGGAATAGAAAAAATGCTGAAATGTTTTCATTACTATGGTTGTTCGTTCGAAGAAGCCAACCTGAAGTGGAAAATTATGCCGGAAGTTATCCGTGCATCGAAGGAGTTTACCCTTAAATCAATTTTTGACGAAAACGCATACTGACTGCTTTGCATTGAAGGAACTTGACCTCGATGGTGAAATAACGATCCAGGGAAATGGTGATTTTTTTGTGGGAGTGGTATTTTCAGGAAACGGCAAAATTTTTACGGAAGAGGTGGAAACACCATTTTCGCAGGGGGATGAGGTATTTTTCCCGGCGGCAGTTAAAACAATCACATTGAAATCATTGGTTCCATCTAAAATACTTCTCTGTTATCCACCGTATTCGGAATCCATTTTATGAAAACGGCATAAATCCGAATCAAACCGGTTTCCTATTCGGTAAATTCATCTTCAGCATAGTTTTTGGGGGATTTGCCATACATTTCATGAAACCGTTTTGCAAAATAGGAATGATTGGTGAACCCCACCATATAAGCAGGAACCTATAATGTTACCGTGGATTTTATAAACAATACATGTACTTTTGGTGCTAAATAAAGTTCTTGATAGATTGTTAGCATATTTTAGAATAGTGGACGGAGCTGCAAGATCCGCCTAACCATCTACGTAAAGTTGGGCTATTTAAGCAAAGTTGGGCGGAGTTTGCAGCTCCGCCCGGCTATCTATTTAAAAAATACATTTAATGAAGTTATTACACTATTTTATTTTAGTTTTCTTTCTTGGCCTTTTCACCTGTACCTGTGGAGAAGATGATAAACCGGGACCTATGCCGCCGGCAGGGGATACTGCCGGATTTGCAAAAGGTGCAGATGTAAGTTGGGTCACCGAAATGGAAAATGCCGGCATTCAATTCTATGACGAAAACGGAAATGAAACCGAATGCATGTCCCTGCTGAAAAGCCTTGGAATGAATTCGATCCGCCTCCGGGTATGGGTAAATCCGGTTGATGGATGGTGTAATAAAACCGATTTACTGGTGAAGGCAAAGCGGGCCAAAGATCTGGGAATGAAAATTATGATCGACTTTCATTATAGCGATGTATGGGCTGATCCGGGTCACCAATCCAAGCCTGCTGCATGGGCGACATTATCATTTCCGGATTTATGCACCGCAGTTTCCACACATACCACCGAAATACTGACAGCACTAAAAAACTGGAATATAAGTCCGGAATGGGTGCAGGTAGGTAATGAAACGGGCAATGGTATGCTTTGGGAGGATGGAAAGGCCGATATTAATATGGCGCAATATGCAATCCTGAGCAACGCAGGTTATGATGCTGTAAAGGCAGTGTTTCCGGATACAAAAGTCATTGTACATGTTCAGAGCGGAAATTCTAACGGACTATTCCGTTGGTTGTTTGATGGGTTAAAAAACAACGGAGGAAAATGGGATGTCATTGGAATGTCACTTTATCCGGAAACAGACAAATGGCAGAAATACAACGACGATTGCATCAGCAACATCAATGACATGATAAGCCGGTACGGAAAAGAGGTGATGATCTGCGAGACAGGCATGCCCTGGGACGAAGAAGTTGCTGCAAAATCATTTCTTACGGATCTGATCACCCGGACCAGGGCAATTGCTAACAATAAATGCCTGGGTGTATTTTACTGGGAACCCGAAGCATATAACGGGTGGAAAGGGTATACACTCGGAGCATTTGATAACAGCGGCAGACCCACTTCGGCGCTGGATGCATTCAGGGACTAGGGGTTACCAGACGCTTCAAGTGGTCCCAGACCCTTGAAGCGGTCGGATGAGAGAAGACGATTTTGAATCGTCTTTTTTTTTGGATATATTTAGAAGAATAAATTGTTTTCATATGAAATCCCATCACTTTCTCACCGGTATTTGTACCCTGCTTATTGTGTTAATAATTTCCTGTACAAACGGTCCGGTTAAAATCGATCCGGACAATACCCATTATTTTAGTTATAAGGGACATCCCCTTGTTCTTGTTACCTCCGATCATCACTACGGAGCAATAATTGACCAGGATTTTGATTATGCGAAGTACCTGAAATTTCTTGCAGACAATGGCATGAATCTAACGCGCATATATCCCGGTGGCATGTTCGAACCACCCGATAAATATCAAAAAGGGAATCCGCTTGGACCCCTGCCCGGACGACAGCTTCTTCCCTGGGCCAGAAGTGAACAGGACGGGGCCAATCCTTCCCTCGCAGAGGCCGGACAACCTTCATTTAAATATGATCTTGATTCCTGGAATCCTGCTTATTTTGCCAGGCTGAAAGCCTTTGTAGAGCTCGCCGGAAAATATGATATCATCGTGGAGGTCCCTTTCTTTAATGGCATGTATGCAGACTGCTGGCCATTGATGGCCATGTATCACGGAAACAATATCCAGAATATCGGGCAATATGAGGCACAGGACTGTGGACTTTACACCATGGTAGATGACCGGAATAAGCAAGTTATGAATTACCAGAAAGCATATATCCAAAAACTTGTCGTTGAGCTTAACGAATATGACAATGTAATTTATGACATTTGTGATGAGCCTTCCCTGCAAGGTTTGTCCGATGGCAGTATTATAGTTCACCCTGACAGTCTCATAGCTCCATGGATAAATGAGATGAAAGATGCATTCATAAATGCAGAAAAGTCGCTTCCCGGGAAACACCTGCTCGGCCAAACAGTTCAAAACCTTTCTCCTGACTTTTCAAAAGAAGCATGGTGTGAATGGTTGCCCTGTGAATATGTTAAACCTGCAGAAAATGCATTGAACATCGATTACCAGGCAAATAAGCCCATTGTAAATGTTGAGTCAAATTATTTCGGGTCGAGCCTTACAAAGGATGCTTATACCTCTGATGCCGTCCGCATCGAGGGCTGGTGGTTTATGCTTGGCGGAGGAGCCGGAAGTATTAACCTCAACGGAGATTATTACAGGAAGAGTGAATCCGGCCAGCCGGTAACCGTTAACCAGATAGCGCCACAGAGGAAAATACTAAAGGAATTCATGGAAGGGCTTGATCTTTCGCGATTGACAAAATTTTCAAAAATAAGCGGAATTCGTGAAGGTGCTTTTTGTAATGGGATTGCTGAGGATGGAAAACAATATGCGTTATACCTGTTTCACGGTTCATATGATAGTAATTGGGGAGCCAACTTTATTCCAAAGCCCGGGAATTATCTTGATACACTCACCCTGAATGACATACCGGAAGGAGCATATTTAGTGCACTGGTATAACCCGGTCTCCGGTTCCGAAGTGCGAGCCGAAAAACGATCCACAGAAGGGGGAAAACTTATGGTTATAACTCCGGCCTATGCACTCGATATAGTCATTAAAATAAGCAATTCCAGGTAGCTGGAAGGAATGAAAAACCGGTAAATTATTATTAAATTAATTACCCTGAAGTCATACTCTGAATTCAGAATACCCTGAAATTCAATCCCAGATTGGCATATCCAAAATCCCCGTCATCGGAATGGTCGGCCTCAAAAATATGCGTTAAAGATAAGGCAACATTAATTCGTTGATACTTATCCAAGAAATACCGCACACCCGGTTTAATACCCGGGTAAACACCGGAATTTATAAAGGCCGGACCAGCCTCGAATGCAATATAGAAATTCCGGAAAACGGGATAGGAAATTCCAACAAATACAGTTGGAATAGTTTTTTTCTTTTCTAATTCGACTCCATCGATAAATGTATGAACAGCATTTGTGGGAAAGACATCGCAATTTAAATCTAACAATGGCCTGAAACCCGATGGCACATATATGACCATTTCAACCCCTGTTCCAAAACCGGGAGCCTTATCCATGGCCCTATCGTAAAGTGTATAATTTCCTACCATTTTTGCAAACACTGAAATCTTATGAACCGCTTGCCCGACAATAAGCGAATTAATCAAGGACAGGTTAAGAAGTAAAAAAATTGTTTTCATTTTTTTCAATATTTTTCTGCAAGATGATTCAAGCCCTTCAATACATCTTCCTGCAATATCCGCCGCATTCTTACAGGTTCTTCAAATAAGGGACTGTGAGCAGATTGCTCAAAGGTATAGAAACCTTTCACAGGTGCATTTAATTGTTTGAAATATTCTTTTGCCAGGGTATAGGAGACTGTATAATCGTATATCCCATGAAAAAAATAAACGGGAATATCGAGCGAGGGTATCTTCCGGGCCAGGTCTGTAGAAAGCATCTCATTCCACAGACAACTAACGCCTGATTGTGATTTACCGCGCCACATATTAATCTTTTCAGACAAAGTATAATCACGGCATGCCAGTGACGGGAAAAAGATTCCTGTGATCACGGATCTCATATCATGTGTTGTGCCAATACCCAGTCTGTGCATGGCAGGATCCCGGACTGCAAGGTATGAAGCAGGTGTTCCGCTTTCCATTGTGACGGGGGATGCTTCCAGCTTCCTGACCAATTTTCTGTCACCTGATTCTTTGAAGCGCGTGAGCATATACTTATGCGCCAGCATTTCAGATTTGAGCTGAAATGACATCTGCGCCACCCCGATATAGGCATGATACAATCCCGGCATTTTTGCCGCAGCCTGGATTCCAATGAATGTACCTCCGGAATGGCCCATGAGATAGATTTTATCCTGCCTGAAGCGCTTCCTGAGATAGGCCGTCACTTCGCGGGTATCCGCTATCATTTGTTCAAGTGTCATTGATTCAGGAGGAATGCCGGGGCTGAAGGAAATGCCGGATCCGCGCTGTTCCCACCAGACTATTGTGAAATAATCTTCAAGATGAGTCGGGTACTTTTTAGTCAGAAAATAATCCGGCAACCCCCCATGAAGGTATAGCATTACAGGATTCGCAGAATCCCTGCTTTTAATGAACATCCCCTGCTCCACCCCGTTTACAGGGATAAAGATTTTTTCGGAAATACTTGCCGGAAGCGGGTTACCTTGCTCATCCGTCAGCGGGAGCGGTTCACCCGGGCTTTTAATCGGTAACATACAAATTAAAAAGAATATGCATGAAAAGATAACCGAAAAGCTGAAAAGCAATACTTTCACCCTCTAAATACTGGCTTTAATTCGCTTATTTACTTCTTTTAAAGGAAAATCCACAAATACTGTACATCCGTTGCCGACAATGCTTTCAATTCTGAAATTTCCGCCCAATATTCGGATTCGTTGCTGAATATTCATAAGGCCCATTCCTTTTTTCATGTCACTGCAGGAGGTATCAAATCCCCGACCATTGTCGTTATAAACCAACGTTATATTTTTCTTTTCCACTGAATAGTTGAATGCGATATACGCCTCTGTAGCATCTGCATGCTTCAGGGTATTGTTTATTAATTCCGTGGTGATCCGGTAAAGGATGATTTCATAGAAATCACTGAAACGAACGTGTGAATTATAGGTAAAATCAATTTCCAGGTGATGTATCTTATTAATGCCTTTTGTGAATTCCTGAACTGCATTTACATACCCGAAATTACTGAGATTAAACGGCGATAATCCATGAGCAACCTCCCTCATGGTCTGAATCGCTATTTTTATGTTATTCTCGCTTTCCGCGGCAATAAATTTTACTTTTTCGGAATCACGGGTTTCATAAAGGCTTTGCATGTACATCTTTATTGTGGAGAGCAAAGGCCCAAGTCCATCATGTAGCTCTCTTGAATAACGGTTTCGTTCCCTCTCTTCAATTTCAATTGAATTAAATACAAGCTTTCTTTCTGCTTCAACCAACAGCTTCATGTTATTCATCAATTCCAGGCGTGCCTGGTTTCTCTCCATCGCTATGGAAGTTATTACTATGGAAATAACTGAAATGGAAGCTATATATAATTGAAAGAAAAGAAAGTGCTCGTTATTTATATCCTTATTAAACATTTCCAATTCATTCATCAGGCTCAAAAACATCACCACGCTCAATAGCAACAGCACGAGGGTAACGATCTTCATGTCAAACCGGAAGATCGCCCAGATGATGAAAGGAAAACTCAGATAATTAATTATAAATGAAAACAGTATCCCATCTTTCGAATAAGGAAACAATAGTATATTTGAAGCAAATAAAGCTACAACGAGAATAAATATCTCCAGGATGCTGTTTAGTTTGAGTTTTTTCCATTCCCATCGCGAAATGTGGGCCCAGCTGATGATGAATGGAACTATCATTATGTTGCCTACACCATCGGCCACCCAGGAGGCTAGTATACCCGGCCAGAACATGCGAACCCTGGCTATAAGACGTTACACGCGGATACAAAAACGGAAAAAAATCCATTACCAAGACAACCGAATACAATAAGTATAATGAAAAATTTCGGGCATTCGTAAATACAAAAGGATTGGCCACAAACCGAAGCAGTACCCATGCACTAAACAGTGCATCCCCTGTAGAATTAGACATGCATAGGCCACCTGTGTGACGACAGGAATCCGGTATGCATATCAGCTGCAATATCCGCCATAAAAATAACTGCTATCAGAAAAGGACGCTGTTTAGCAGGCGTAAGCAAAATAGCCGAAATATATACTCCTACCGGTGGCCATGCCAAACCAACTCCGTTGCAATCAAGAAAATAGGTGAGACTAAACCAGGCTATGAAATAATAAACTACTCCCCAGGTCAAAATGCGGAAAGTATTCTGAAGAAATTCTTTATTTGGCAGATGCAACTGTTGAATTTTAGGGTGCTCTAATATAAATATTTCCGGTTTAAAAACAAAAGGAAGGAGGATATCAAATGCAGTCAGTGAATAACTTCTGCTAAAGCGGATCAATTTCCGATGAATTTAATGTTTATATTTATTTAATAGAATTATCAAATCTTGTGATCCGCCGGATTGCTCAATATTTTAAAGATTTTAATATGAAAAAAATCGTTGCTTTTGCACTGGCCATGATTGTCATGGCATCATGCAGTGTTCAGATGAAAGAAATGTCAAAAATTGAAGGATACAGCATACTCAATAAAATTGATTTCAGGAAATTCAGTGATAAGGGATTTCTAATTACTCCCGAAAAATATACCGGGGAATACCATGCGGTGGGAATGATCGACTTTATTAAAATGCCGGGAGCAGTATATATAAAAAGAACAAAACTCGACGATAACAACAAACCGGTCACACCTGAATTTGGACATCCTGCTGAAATTGAAAAAACATGGGTGACGGATAATATCAATATGGACGCTGTACTTGAAGAACTGTATAAACAATGTGTGGCACTCGGTGCGGATGCCATTATCAATTTTAATATACAACCGAACACCGTACTGCATGGCGGCATATTGAATCCTGTCACTATTGAAGGAGTCAGAATCACCGGATATGCTATAAAAAGAGGGAAATAATATCAATAAGCAGTTGAGTCAATTTCAAGGCCCCTGGTACCGCGGAATCGCTCAAAGAAGTTTTTACGCTTTTTTATAGACTTGAAATCATCTACACGGGCTTTGCTGTAATCGATGGTGGGGTCCCTGGTAATAGCCTCCACGCTTAAGAGTGTATCATAAACAATTGGAATAAATGCTACTTCAGGGCTTACAATTTTTCGTGTAAACCGGCGCAGCATCTTAGTCTGGAATGGATCTGAGGCAAGCGCCACACTTGAGAATCCCAGTTCTTTAGCTTTTTTATAGGAATAGTATATGTTTTCCGTGCTGTGCTCAGCCTTAATTTCGGTATATATATTTTTTTTGGGAATGCCCAGCTTTTCGCCATACATAGCCATTATTTCTGCTTCCCTGTAGGGGGAATAAACAGCCGATCCGCTATACATAACGTTTTTTGCAATTCCTTTATCATATAAATATTTTGACCAGAAGACCCTGTCTTTCATTGTTGTACTCCATTTACCATCCTCGAACGGGACGCCCGGCACGACGATCATATCGTATTTCTTATGAAAGGATTCTTCAAGCAGCTGCCTGCTTGCTTTTGAAGAATATGCACAGGAACCTGTAAATATCAGAAAAAGAGGTAGAAAGCTTAATCCTGGAAATGTTTTGGTTAACATGTTTAAACCATTTTATATTTACAACCAAAAAAACTCACAATGGTTAATAGAACAGATGGTTTCTTTACTAAATAAAAAAAGATGCGGAAAGTAGTATTGGCAGTCGCAGTGAGTCTTGATAATTTAATTGAAGGTCCAAACGGGGATTATGACTGGTGTTTTACGGATCAGGATTATGGGATCACTGACCTTATGAACCGGGTAGATGCAGTATTTATGGGCAGAAAAACATATGAACTGACATTGAAGATGAACGATATCGGAATAGAAGGTTTTTCAAAACTGAAAAACTATGTCTTTTCAAGTCATCTTGAAAAGGTTAATGATAGTTCGATTCTTGTAAAAGGCAATATCAAGGATGAAGTTGAGCGAATCAAAAATGAAAATGGAAAGGATATCTGGCTTTTCGGAGGAGCGGGTTTGACAACTTCATTAATTAATCTTGGTTTGGTAGATGAATTATCCCTGGCAGTGCATCCCCTTATTTTGGGAAAGGGTACACCGTTGTTCAGGAATATTCAAAAACGGGTATTGCTCAACCTGATCGACTCAAAAATATATTCAACTGGATTAGTTTCATTGACATATGTCATCAAAAATATTTCTCTGTGATGAACCATATGGGTAAATAATTCGTATATTTCTTATTGCACATTTCAACCTATACTATATCTTACTTAAATCAGACCCAATGAAATCCGGGAAAATTATTTTTACTATTTCGTTTTTCACCTTATTTATTCTACTTTTTTTGAATTGCGAACGGGATGACTCCGGTTCCACCTCTCAATTTCGGGATGTAACAGGGCATGCCCAAAAAGGACCCTTCATTAATGGAAGTTCTGTCACCGTATTCGATCTGCGGGAAGATTTAACCGCAACAGGGAAATCCTATAATGCTCAAATCACGGATAATAAGGGCACATTTGAATTGAAAAATGTTGAACTCAGTTCGAATTATGCAAGCCTTCGTGCAGATGGTTTTTATTTTAACGAGGTATCAGGTGAACAATCGGCTGCCCAGATCACATTGTATGCACTGGCAGATATTTCCGGAAGAGAAGATATTAACGTAAATTTATTGACCCATCTTGAAAAATCGAGGGTGGAATACCTGATGACTAAGGGTGAATCCTTCTCATCTGCTAAAAGCAAAGCCCAAAAGGAGATTCTCGCTATTTTCAATATGGAAAAGGCCGGAATAAAAAACTCTGAAGAACTGGATATATCAGGGGCCGGTGAAGACAATGGAATATTGCTCGCTATTTCGGCAATTCTCCAGGGCTACCGCCAGGAAAGTCAATTAACAGAGCTATTATCAAATATAATTAATGATATCACGGAGGATGGACAACTGGATGATGCTTCTATTGGTTCAGCCCTTATTAATCATGCAATAAATCTCGACACAATTGGTATCCGTAGTAATCTTGTTGAACGCTACGCTGAAATCGGGGCTGCTTCTGAAATTCCGCCTTTTGAAAAATACATATCCGATTTTATATCCAAAACAACCTTTGTGGTTACGGAAAGTCAGATTGAATATCCGGCCACAGGTTTGTACGGGGATAATATTCTTGTATCCGCTGACACCCTGTTCAGTTCGGAGAACCATACTTCTTACAGTTTGGCGGCTAATCTCCAAAAAGGCACCGCACTTAAAATAAAAATTACTGCGATGGGTTCGGAAAACCCTGAAACACCCGTGGATAGCATTGGTCAGCAGGATACGATTAAGGGTCATTGGTATTACGGAATGGGTACATCCCTTAACTGGAGTATTACCCTGTTTGACTTTAATACATACACACAGACATTTACATGCCATCAATTCAGATGCTTCCTGTGATCTGATGATGTTTTTTGACAAAGGCAGATATTTGATCGAATATTATGAAATGAATGGTACTTTACCCGTACGAAGCAAATATATTACCGTTCAATAAAGTTCTCATTTGGCACAGTATAAAATATTAATATAAAGCTCTGCCGGAGTACTACTTCCGGCAGAGCTTTTTGTCATTCCCTTCCGAAAATTAAAAGATCAAATTAAATTTTCTTTTTATTAAAACTTTCTTATATTTGTATTGACTAAATATTCAATCAATAAAAATGTCAAGAAACAAAGAACTGAACCAGATCATAAAGGATGAGCGGCGGGAACAAATCCTGGCTGCTGCATTGAAGTTGTTCGCAAGCAAGAGCCTTGCGGCAGCAAGAATGTCGGAATTATCAAAGAGCACCGGGATATCACAGGGACTTGTTTATCATTATTACCGTTCAAAAGAAGAGTTATTTACCAGCCTTATAGAAACGGCAATCAATAAAATGAATTCAGCGGCGATCCATCTTGAAAAACTCACCATATCATCCAGGGAAAAAATAATATTCGCCGTAGAGTCTTTAATAAAGGGATTCAATGAAAATGCAAGTACAATCGATTATTATTATCTGATTATTCAAACGGCTTTGTCGGATTCGTTTCCGAAGGAAGCCAGAAATATAATAAGCGCAGGAAATCATATTAAATATGAAGTGATGACGAGAATTCTTAAAAAAGGCCAGGAGGAAGGAACGGTTAAAAACTATCCTGTCATCGATATGGCAACACTTTTCTTTTCAACAATAAACGGACTGGTACTTAATAAAATCATCTATGGCAAAGAGTATAAAATGCCGGATAAAAATATTATCCTGGAAATGTTTATAGTGAATAACTAAAAGATAAAAACGAAAAGTGTAAATCCATAGGCCCCGAAGGGGTCAGATCTCAATAACCGTGGGTGCAACCCAACGACCCCAAAGGGGTCAGATCTCAATAACCGTGGGTGCAACCCAACGGCCCCGAAGGGGTCAGATCTCAATAACCGTGGGTGCAACCCAACGGCCCCGAAGGGTCAGATCTTCAATAACCGTGGGTGCAACCCAACGACCCCGAAGGGGTCAGATCTCAATAACCGTGGGTGCAACCCACGGATAAAGTGAAAATCAACGGCCCCGAAGGGGTCAGATCTCAATAACCGTGGGTGCAACCCACGGATAAAGTGAAAATCAACGACCCCGAAGGGGTCAGATCTCAATAACCGTGGGTGCAACCCACGGATAAAGTGTGATAACCCACGGAAAAAACGAAAAATTATGCAAAGCCTGAAAAGTAAAGTCATCCTGACACTGCTTCTTAACAGTCATCTGTTTAAATTGCAGCGAAAACGCAAACCTTTCGATCCTTCCCCTGAGGGAATCATGCGATTCAGGGAAAGGACGGAAAATGCCGGAAAAATATTCGGGCATTTACCCAAAGAAGCCGAATTTGTTTCCCTTACAATCGGGGGCCTGCATGCAGAATGGGTAAAAATTCCACAAGCCGAAAATGACAAGGTCATCCTCTATTTTCACGGAGGAATGTACCTCGTTGGCTCTGCACAGGCTCATCGTCCACACGTGATAAAATTTGTTTCGGGCACAGGAATAAACGCATTTGTATTTGATTACCGGCTGGCACCTGAGAATCCGTTTCCGGCCGCATTGGAAGATGCTCTTCTGGCTTATGAGTTTTTACTCTCCGAGGGATATGATCCGGCAAACATCGTATTTGCCGGAGATTCAGCCGGGGGAGGTTTATGCCTGGCGACCCTGCTGGCCATAAAGGATAAGCGTCTCCCCTCTCCTGCCGCTGCGGCCGTTCTTTCCCCCTGGACTGATCTGGTGCTGACAGGAAAATCATATCAAACCAATAAAAAGATATGTTTTTCACCCGACGGTTGTGCAGAGAATGCCAGCCGTATGTATGCCGGTGACAATGACCGGAGAAATCCGTTAATTTCACCTCTGTATGGTAATCTGCAAGGCCTGCCTCCCCTTCATATCAGTGCAGGAGGCAATGAGATCCTCCTGGATGATGCGATATCCTTTGCCGAAAAAGCGAAGGATGAAGGCGTTATAGTAATACTGAGAATTGACAAAGGAATGTGTCATTGTTACCCGGTTTTTGGCAATCTCTTCCGGGAATCGAAGCTCGCCCTGGAGGAAATATGCCGGTTTCTCCAATTTCATGCCAAGAAAAAAGGGAATCAGGGGCTTCAGGATGTTTTTTCGACCGGGAAAATGTAAAAGGATGTGCTGTCCTCAATGATGTTATGGCTCTTCAGTTTTAATGTATATCTTGCATGAACCAAACAACAAATCGCAATCATGGCGGCGGATGGGTTGACCCATTTGGAAGTCCCTATCTCGATCGGTATGCTGAACAGTTTTGGCTGACCCTGTTTGCAAAACCGCATGAAATTACCATGTTCGACTTTGGTTCACTTCAAACGCCAATCCGGAAGGAAAGCCGCGCATCCTGGCAGGGAACGGGAACCAGCTTTGACTATGATGCTATGATGAAACCGATTCAGCAGAAAGACGGGAAATCTGTTCAGCCAACGACAATTGCCAGTACAGCCGGTATGACATTCGAACAGGTGGACCGGTTTCTTGGCATGCTTGGAAATCCGGTAGGAATAAAGAGTTACAGGCCCTTTCATGCTACAGGGGAAGATTTTCTTCAAAATTACCTGGGTATGATCGGCATTCCTATGGAACTTTCAACCGATTTTCCTGTGGATGGAAACATGATCCTGCTGACCGAATCGGCAAAATACGATCCGCAGATTCTTCAAAAAATTAAAGACCGGCTTCAGGCGGGTAAAAATGTGATGATCACCTCGGGTTTGCTTAAAGCATTACAGGACAAAGGAATTGCTGATATCGCCGAATTGAAATGCTCAGATCGCAAGGCAATTGTCACCGATTTCAAGGCCGGATGGGGACCGGTTTCCAAATCGTCGCAGGAAATACTCATTCCACAGATCACCTACCTGACGAACGATTCCTGGGAGGAAGTCTCGGCGATTAATGGAGCCACCGGATGGCCGATTGTACACCGTGCCCAATATTCCAAAGCAAATCTGTATGTTTTGACAATCCCGGATAATTTTTCCGATTTGTATCAATATCCGCCTGAAGTTTTAAATCGTCTCCGGTCAATTTTATCAGCTGATCTGGATGTAAAAATCGAGGGACCTTCCCGTGTAAGCTTGTTCTGTTATGACAATGGAACCTTTATTGTGGAATCTTTTTTGCCTGAACCTGTAACTGTGAAGATCCTGATCAGGGATCCGGCTGCAGGTCTGACCGACTTGCTGTCGGGTGAACTTATTGAGGCTGCACCTGTAAAATCCTTATTCCCTTCAAAAGATCCTGTTGTTTATCATAGTTGCGAAGTAACCATTAAACCTCACTCTTACCGGGTATTTGGTCACCAAAATGAATTATAAAGCAGGCGGAGCCTGGAACCATATTTTCGGACAAGGCGGAGCCTTGTCCGAACGTAGAGCCTTGTCCGAACGTAGAGCCTTGTCCGAACATAGAGCCTTGTCCGAACGTAGGAACTTAGGAAAAGCGGAGCCTTGTCCGAAGGTTTACAGAAATTAAATCTTAATTTTGTATCCTATCTAATTATTGTAAACCAGATAATTGCCTGTTATGATCAAAAACATCGGTGTACTTACTGCCGGCGGAGATTCCCCGGGATTAAATGCTGCAATAAGGGGACTCGGCAAATCGGCATTAAACAATTTTCATTTAAGTGTCATCGGATTCAAGGATGGATTCAGGGGAATTATGGAAGACAGGTATATGAAACTCGACAAATCGAACCTGTCAGGGATCCTTACCATTGGAGGTACTATTCTTGGAACAAGTCGCGAAAAGCCTCACCGAATGCCTGTTGGTGGTAAGCTCGAGGACAGGACCGATCTGATCGTTGAGAATTACCGCAAACACAAACTGGATGCGCTTGTGTGTATCGGTGGAGGCGGCACTCAAAAAAACGCGCATATCCTTATGAAGAAAGGACTGAATATCATTACCCTTCCGAAAACCATTGATAACGATATCCCTATGACGGATACGAGCTTCGGTTTCGATACTGCCATGGGAATTGGTGTAGATGCCATTGACAGGCTGCACAGTACTGCACACAGCCACCACAGGATCATTATAGTAGAATTAATGGGTCATAACTCCGGATGGCTGGCTCTTGGAGCCGGGCTGGCCGGAGGTGCGGACGTTATCCTTATTCCCGAGATCCCGTATGATATCAATAGCATCGCTGAATCAATTTCTACAAGATTTAAACAAGGTTCAAATTTCAGCATTATTGCCGTCGCCGAGGGAGCTATGTCAAAGAAATCCTTCAGGAAAGCGAATGAAGTTCAAAAGGAAATTGACAGTACCAAAGAAGATGAAAAGCTGCGGGAACTTAGAAAAGCATTAAAAAAATGCCAGGGACAACAGGTCGGCCATTCCCTGAACCTGGCAAAAAAACTTGAAGAAGTGACTCGCCTTGAGTCGAGAGTGACCATACTGGGACATTTGCAGAGAGGAGGTACTCCATCGGCAGCTGACCGTTTGCTGGGTACCAGGCTGGGCAGCGCCTGTATGGATTATATAACAAAAGGGAAATTTGGAGTTATGATTGCCTCCAAATGTGAAAAGGCTGAGGCTGTTCCGCTGGATAAAATCGTTGGCAAGAGGAAGATCGTCCCGCTGGATCATGCCTGGATAAAAAGCGCCCGTGCAGTAGGTACATGCCTTGGAGATTGAGTTTTACCAAACTACTTCATTCATAATGATTTTTTGCGGCGGTATAGAAAAGATCGTATCTTCTTTCCTTGTTTGATCCGTTTTATCCGAACTTAACCTCTCTGCACTGTCCATGCCTTTACCTGTAGGCGTATCATACACTGCGATAAAAAGGGAATAGGAACCGGTCTGGTTTTCATAATACTGTTTCACGCCCCCATTTTTGGGATGCACATCAAAATATCCATCTGAAAAAGGTCCTGTGATGAGAATCACCAAAAAAAACAGGGAAAGAATCAGATGGGGACTGTCAATTCTCCCTGACGGTATTGTATATATATTTTTCATAGTTGACTGACTTTTACCCTTTAGTCGCAGATTCAAAAAAAATGTCAACAAAAAAATGCAATTTTGCTATTGCAAATACTTATAAAAGAATGAATGACAATGAGATCATACAAAGAATTCTGCAGGGTGGATCTCATATGGAAAAATGCCTTGAAGCTTTTTATAATGAAAACATCCGGTTTATCAGTGTGATCGGAAAAAAGTACGGGTTAACCCGGGAAGCTGCATCGGACGCTTATACGGATGCAATTATTGATTTCAAAGAACAAGTGAAAAATCACCAGTTTCGCCAAAAATCGAAATGTTCGACTTATTTATACAGCATTTTTAACAACAAATGCATTGACCTTTTAAGAAAGAAAACGACTTATACCATAACCACCGATTTACCAGAAAACATGAAGGACCAGTCACCGGATATTGTTCAAAAACTTACAATGACAGTGGAAAAGAAATATCTTGACGATCTGATGACCAAACTGGGATCGGGTTGCCGCGAAATATTGGCAGATTGGAACGACGGGTATAGTATGGATGAAATTGCGCAAAGAAATGATTTGCTCAACGCCCATGTAGCACGCAGCAAAAGATATACTTGTCTTCAGCAGTTAATGGCCCTGGCAGGGAAAAGCAAACCTACCAGTTTTGAAAAATAATCCTTTAGAAGAAAAAAGATGAAAGTTGATCTCGAAACACTTGAAAATTTTTACGAAGGCAGAATGAACGGATCTGACCGGAAAGAATTTGAAAAACTCATCCGTTCCGATGTGGAAGCTGCAGCGGATCTACAAAGTTATATCCTGTCGAGAACAGCCATTGCCTCTGCGTCCAACGACCGGCTAAAACAACATCTTATTGAAACCGGAAAAGCCCTCAAAATACAGGATAAGAGAAAAACCCTTTTTGCACGATACCTGGCTGTAGCTGCTTCTGTTGCCTTACTCACAGGACTCGGCTGGATAATGTTCCTTCTTCTTCATCCTCACAAATCAACCGGAGAAATTTACCTTGCCTATTATCAAAGGCCTGATATCAGTGAATTTACGGTAAGAGGTGATGAAAACGACTCAAGCCAGATATTTTGGGACCGGGGGCTGGACTTTTATGCAAATCATAAGATTAAAATGGCTGAAAATGAATTCAACAAAATCATTCAGATGAATAATGTCACTTCCGCATCAAAGGCATATTTTATGCTGGCACTTTGCCATATGGAAATGAATGAAACACAAAAGGCTATACAGACATTTGAACGGGTAAGCGACAAAAGTAATTTCGTTTTTATGAAACAATACTATAGCGCCCTCTGCCTTATTAAGATGGAGAAGAAAAATGAAGCAGCTGACCTGCTACAAAGGATCGTCAGGGATCCAAATCACCCATACCGTAAAAATGCAATTCGCATTCTGCGGGAATTATAGCTCTACCCTCTTGTACTAAAACTTATAGGCTATACCAATGGCGAGCACTTCTTTAAACTGAAGCCTGGGACCTCTTTCTCCACTTTCAATGATCCCGTTATTGTTCTTGTCCTCTACAATCTTTATATCGTCATCATAGATCATATCTGTGGAAATGGTTGCAGAAAAGAACTTATTTATCTTCATTGACAGCAGCACTTCCCAGTTTACGTCTATATTCTGCGGATTATTCAGGTAATTGGAGAAAAGATCGAGGTTTGTTTGAATGGATATATTTTCCATCAGGTCCTTTTTAGCGAACAGTCTTAAATACCCTCCGAATTCACTAAAAACTTTCTCACCCCGTTTAACGCCAAATTCGCCGGAATCTGATAATGCATTGTCAAGTACAAAAGTAAATTTACCGGTAAGTGGGGCAAAAAAAACATCGAAGTTGTCACCGGGCCTGTATTCAATCCCCAGGGCACCCACCAGGTAGCCGGGAGCCATAAACCTGGAAATGATTACACTGTCATTGGGATAATTGTAGCCCTTTGTAAACTGGGTCTTAAAATCCACCAATCCGGCAATATAAAAATTCGTGCCTGCTTTATGACCGTATTTTGAAGTAAAGGCAATTTTATCATCCGATTTCCACCAATTCGCATCTCCCTGTTTCATAGAACCATAAGCCAGATCAAGAAAATTTTCCCACAGTTCATTCCCCTTTTTATATTGATCGTGCAGATTGAGCAAACCATTGATGGCAATAGAACTCTGACCGCCCGCTGCCCAATTTGTTAATGACGTTTGCGACATATTTAAATTGATCATACCTCCGGATTTCCATCCTTCAACCGAATCAACAGTCTGTGTTTTCAGCTGCTTTTCCATATCTGTTATCTGTGCATTGCTCAAAAAGATCGCAAACAACAAACTAAAAAGTAAAATTGTCTTTTTCATAACCGGATTTTAGGTTAATATCATTTAATCAACAAGGGTCGCTTCCACCTGATTGCAAAGTTAAAAAAATCAAAAGATTGTAAAATAACTGTTAACACTTTTAATATTAATCCGTGAATACGCATTACTTTTAGTAACACGAAATTGCAGCAGTAGTAAAACCGGATATAACATGAAGAAGTATATTGTTTTTTTATGTTTGCTTGCTGGAATGACAGTACAGGGTCAGACAGTCAGGGTTGCTGCGGCCAGCAATCTACGGTTTATCCTGGAGGAAATAAAATCAAAGTATCTTGAACAGAATCCGCACTCTATTATTGACATCTCCCTTGGGGCATCTGGCGCTTTGACCCAGCAGATCATTCATGGCGCCCCTTTCGATTTCTTTATGGCAGCTGATGTTTTTCATCCTGCGACGCTGAAGGAAGAAGGATGTACACTCGGAGCCATCACAACTTACGGATTTGGCAGGCTGGTCTTATGGAGCAATACCGTGAATGTATCACAAGGCATGTCCGTATTAAGCGGAAACAACATTCACAGGATAGCCCTTGCGAACCCTCGTATAGCTCCATACGGTGAGGCGGCCATACAATGTCTTAAATTCTACCGGCTCTTCGATGTACTGCAATCTAAAATTATTTATGCCGATAACATTTCCCAGGCCGCCCAGTATGCAGAAACCGGCAATGCAGAAGCAGCACTTATTGCTTACGCTTTGTTTGCAGGACCGGAATTAAAAGACAAAGGAACATGGTATATGCCTGACCCTAAGAGTTATAAGCCTGTCGAACAGACCTGTGTATTGTTAAAGAACAGCCAGGGCAACGCGGAAGCTTTAAAATTTATGAACTTTGTAATGAGCAATACCTGCAAACCTTTGTTTGAGAAGTATGGTTTTATATTCAATAAAAATTAAAAACCGTGAATCGGATTGAGGCAATAATAAAGCAGGTAATGAATTCAGGAGGCATTATTATGGTGGATCTTGAAACGGCCGGACTTGCCCTTACTGCTTTGCTGATAGATACACCCCACAATCCCGCCTGGCTTAAACAGGGCAATCTGGTTTATGCTGTTTTTAAAGAAACCGAAGTTTCCATCGCTAAAGATTTTTCCGGTAAAATCAGCCTGCGTAATAAAATTCCATGTACGGTAATCCGCATAGAACGTGGAGAACTGATGAGCATCATCCATATGATGCACAGGAGCTGCCAGTTGCAATCGGCCATTACATCCCGGTCAGTTGACATGCTTGATCTGCAAAAAGGGGATGAGGTTACAGCGATGATAAAAGCCAACGAGGTTACATTGATGCAAAAAAACTAAACGAATGGATCATGAATTCCTGATAACGCTATGGATCACATTTAAACTGGCTTCGCTTACTACAATTATCCTTTTCTTCCTCGGTTTACCTTTCAGTTACATGCTGGCCTATTCGGATTTCCGGTTAAAACCGGTTGTGGAAGCCCTGGTGAGTATGCCACTTGTTCTGCCACCATCCGTATTGGGATATTATATTTTAGTTGCCTATAGTCCGAGGTATTTTCCCGGCGATTTGCTTGGAAGACTACTGAATGTAAGGCTTGCTTTTTCATTTGAGGGCATATTAATTGCTTCTGTGCTGTTCAGCCTTCCCTTTATGGTACAACCCCTGCAAAACGGATTAAAAGCGCTTCCGGGTCAATGGAGGGAGGCATCCTATACATTGGGAAAATCAAGAACGGTTACTTTTTTTCACATTCTCCTGCCCAATATCAAGCCATCCATAATTACCGCCCTGGCGTTGACTTTTGCACATAGCATAGGAGAATTTGGCATGGTGTTAATGGTGGGAGGAAATATGCCCGGAAAGACCCGTGTTGCTTCAGTGGCTATTTATGATGAGGTACAGTCGCTGAATTTTGAGGCAGCCAATAAATATGCCCTGGTTTTATTTGCGGTATCTTTTGTACTGCTTGTATTTATTTACAGCATTAACCGGAAACAGGATACATGGAAAATGATATAATCGAAATAGACGTTGAAAAAGAACTTGTGTCGGCACGAGGAAGGCTTAATCTGCATATCCGGGCCGTTTTAAAAAAAGGAGAATTATTTGTTCTGTTTGGTGACTCGGGTGCCGGAAAAACTACTTTATTGCGGATCCTGGCAGGTCTGACCTTGCCCGACAAGGGATATATAAAAATGGGTTCCCGGGTGTGGCTTGATACCAGCGCCGGAATTATTATGCCTGTACAGGAGAGGAATATCGGGTTTATGTTCCAGGATTATGCGTTATTTCCCAACATGACTGTTTTTGAGAATATCCTGTATGCACAAAAAAGGAAGGAAAAGCAGCTGGCAGGTGAACTGATTGAAAAATTCGGATTGTCTGAATTTTCCAATCGCAAACCGGTAAACTTATCGGGCGGGCAGATGCAAAGGGTAGCTTTGGCGAGGGCGCTGGCGCGACAGCCTGATTTCCTGTTCCTGGATGAACCATTATCAGCCCTGGATGCAAAAACCCGAACTCTTTTGCAGGATGAAGTGTTAAAGGCTCATGAAAATCAAAAGACTTCCACTTTTCTGGTCAGTCATGATCTTTCGGAAGTATTCAGGCTGGCAAAGAAAGTACTCAAGCTTGAAAACGGCGAAATCACTGCCATAGGCCGTCCCGAGGAGATATTTATTGACACTCATATCAGTGGAAAAGTGCAGATAACCGGCAAGGTGGTTAAGATCGAAAAGAAGGATACCTTTTACCTGCTTACGATTGTGACCGGGATGAATCAAATCCTAAAAGTTACCGCATTTCAAAATGATGTGGAAAACCTGAATGAAGGAGATCAGATCATCGTATTTTCAAAAGCATTCAACCCTATCATCATGAAAGTATAGTCTGAAATTTCTCGTGGTGATATTATAATTGAAATTTTGTATAATTGGCAGGCGGAGCCTGGCAACATAAATTCGTCCAAGGCAGAGCCTTGTCCGAACAACCGAATGACAAAGCTGCAATCTTGTCCGAACAACCGAATGACAAAGCTGCAATCTTGTCCGAACAACCGAATGACAAAGCTGCAATCTTGTCCGAACAACCGAATGACAAAGCTGCAATCTTGACCGAACAACCGAATGACAAAGCTGCAATGGCACAAAGTTTTTTCCCTGTGATTGTGAATTTTCCCGATTTTCATAACAGGTTAGCCGTATTTTTGTTATCCCTGTATAATTAAATGTGAAGCAATGAAAGTGGCTGTATTCAGTACAAAATCGTACGACAAGGAGTATCTTGATCAGGCAAATGAAGGGAATCATCATGAATTGGTCTATTTTGAATCTGCATTACGGGAAAAGACGGTAAGGCTGGCTGAAAATTTTGATTCTATCTGCGTATTTGTGAACGATTCCCTTACCCGTGAGGTAATTGAGAGCCTTGCCAGATTCAGCATCCGCGCGATTGTTTTGCGTTGCGCCGGGTTCAATAATGTGGATATTGAAAGTGCAACTGCCAATAATATAACGGTTTTACGGGTGCCCGCTTATTCCCCGAATGCAGTTGCCGAACATGCGGTTGCCTTAATACTGGCGCTCAGCAGAAAGACCCACAAAGCCTATAATCGTGTAAGAGAAGGCAATTTTTCCATTGAAAGGCTCACAGGATTTGAACTTGCAGGAAGAACTGCAGGTGTAATCGGTACGGGAAGAATAGGTGCGACCTTTGCTGCTATTATGAAAGGATTCGGTTGTGAAGTGATAGCCTGCGACAACTATCAGAACCCGGATCTGATGGATGCAGGAGTCAGATATCTTTCCCTGGAAGAAGTATTCAGGTTATCGGATATCATTTCTTTGCATTGTCCGCTCACACCGGAAACAAACCGGATCATTAACAAGAATACACTCGACATAATGAAAAAAGGGGTTATGCTGATAAACACAAGCAGGGGAAAGCTTATTGATACCGATGCAGCGATCGAATCGCTGAAGGAAGGCAGGCTCGGCTATCTTGGAATTGATGTTTATGAACAGGAAGAGAAATTATTCTTTAAAGATCTTTCCGAAATACTGATACTCGATGATAAGATCCTGCTTTTAATGACCTTTCCCAATGTTTTGGTAACGGCTCACCAGGCTTATTTCACAGACAAAGCACTCACCCAGATTGCTGAAACAACCATCCGCAATTTTAGTGATCTGGAAAGGAATTCGATAAATCCTGCCAATTTGGTGAACCTGCAGCAGGTAAAGGGTTAGAAGGGAAAATTGCAACATTTTGACTGAAAAATGTAATGATTCTGACCAAAGCACTTACCATCTTTGATGGTTAACATCTTGGTAAGCAGGAAAGGAATTATAAAATGCCGGAAGTTATTGAAACACCCGAAACCGAAGAGTTTTCCACTGACGAAGAACTGAATGATGCCGTGAAAACAGCCGTTTCAGCCGGACTTGTATATGTATCGGATAACCAGCCAGGCTTTACAAGAACGAGAAAGGGCAATGGCTTCTATTACACGGAAGGGAATAAACGACTAGTTGACAGTAAGCAACTGAACCGAATAAAGGGCCTGGTGTTGCCGCCGGCATGGGAAAAAGTGTGGATCTGCAAATTAAGCAACGGACATCTTCAGGCTACAGGGTATGATCAACTAAGCCGCAAACAGTACCGGTATCATTCTTCCTGGATGGCAATTCGTAATCAAACCAAGTTCTACAGGCTGAAAGAATTCGGAGAGTGTCTGCCCATGATCCGGAAAAGGCTCGAAAAGGATCTTTCATTGCCAGGCTTCCCGCAAAATAAGGTACTGGCGGCTATGGTGAGCTTGCTTGAAAGGATTAATATCAGGGTAGGAAATTCATTTTACGAAAGATTGTATGGTTCTTTCGGTCTCACCACATTAAAAAACAGGCATGTAAAAGTAAATGGCTCGCACTTACAGCTAACTTTCAGGGGGAAAAAGGGAGTAAGGCAAAACATTGCATTTACAAGTAAAAAGCTATCGCGCATAATTAAAGGGTGTAAAGAAATTCCCGGCAAAGAACTTTTTGAATACTATGATGAAAATAAAAATATACACACTGTTGATTCAGGAATGGTAAATAATTATATACGTACAATTTCGGAAGGTGATTTCACAGCTAAGGATTTCAGAACATGGGCCGGAAGTATTCACGCTCTTCTTGCTTTCAAAGAACTTGGAGATTTCGGAACAATCAGTGAAATGAATCGCAAGATACCTGCGGCATTGGATATCGTGGCCCGACAATTAGGCAATACAAGGGCAGTTTGTAAAAAATACTATGTGCATCCGCTGATCCTTGAATATTACAGGGATAAAAAGCTGGAAACCTATTTAAATGATTTGAACCGGGTTGAATCAGAAAATGACACGGAAGGTTATATGCCGGAGGAAAGGGTGTTGCTAAAGATGCTTGAAAACTACCACTTTCAGGGGTAAGGGCATGAGAGACGGTTTAAAAAAACCCGCAGAGGGATATCTGCGGGTTTTCAGGAAGTAGATCATGAATTAATTTATGACTTACTTCTTTTCATCAGCATTTGTTTTCAATCCCCACACTTCAATCTCGGCTTTTTCATCCTGTATGTTTGGAAGCGTTTTATAATCGAAAGCAATTTTCTTTAAACTACGCTCTCCTCCATTCAGGTCATACGTTTTACTATCCATGGAGGGACCTATTGGTGAATTTACAGCGATATCCTGTTTATCGCCCGTTTCATAAAACACCTCTACATTTTGCAAATTCACAGGTGCATCATTAATTTTAAACTTGATCGACGAGAATTTGTCTGAACCCAAAACGGAGATTTCGTCTTTGTCATTTTTAAAATCGATCGTCCTCGATCCAATCTTATGCCAGCCAGCCTTGTCACTGACTACAACAGATTGCGCACGTGCCGAACCATAGGCTATAGCCATTGCCAGCACTACAAAAACTGCTATTTTTTTCATTGTTTTAAATTTAAATTACGAATAACGATAGAAAATTAAATCTTAAAGATCGGCTATAAGCCGTCTGACTTCATCTTCTGATTTACCAAGTTTCTTTTGAAGTCTGCCCAACATTTCATCTTCCCTTCCTTCGGTGAACATAAGATCATCGTCGGTAAGGTTTCCGTATTTCTTTTTTAGCTTGCCTTTAAGCTCATTCCAGTTTCCTTTGATTACAGTTGAGTTCATGGTATTTTAATTTAAGTTTTTACTAATTCATATCAAAATTAAGGCTATAGGAACTCAAATGTGTTACATAAAACCTGAAAAGAGTTACACGATTTCAAAATATACCAGCGCAACAGCTGCCGCAGCCATGAGGATCAATGTGATAAAGCCTAAAATGTTAGAAAACAAGGAATTTGTGTGTTCCTTCATTATCTTCCTGTTGTTGCTTATCAACATAACCACAGCTACAAGGAATGGGGCTGTAAGGCCATACAATATTGCAGTATATAAAAGGGCCCTGATCGGATTTACTTTAAAAAAATCAAGTGAAAGTCCGATCAACAGTGAAATTACAATCGTAGTATAAAAGGCCTTTGCCTTTGGGAATTTCTTGTTTAAACCTGACTTCCATCCAAATGTTTCCGCCAGCATATAGGACTGGGAACCTGCCAGGACAGGGATCGCCAGGAATCCGGTCCCTAATACCCCAAGGGCAAATATCAGGTATGTTAGTTTGCCGGCCAGAGGCTCAAGAGCCTTAGCTGCCTGATCAACAGTTACAATATTCCGAACGCCGCCTTCATTCAAAACAGTAGCTGTAGTAAGAATAATAAAAAACATTACAACGTTTGACAACAGCATGCCAATATTTACATCTTTTCTCATGTCGGTAAGTACCCGTTTGTTAATCATGATTCTTTTTTTTTGCTTGTTTTCTTCTACCTCCATTGTAGTTTGCCAGAAAAAAAGATAGGGAGAAATAGTGGTTCCTAATATGGCAACGATAATTGACAGGTATTCTTTATTAAATTTAAGGGTCGGTATGATGGTGCTTTTAGCGATTAATACCCAATTCTGTTTCGTTAAAAAAGGAACCAGGATATAAAGCAGAAGTGTTAAACAAAGCCACTTAAGAAACATGGCAATTTTTTTATAGGGGTACCTTATGATAATATACATCAGAAGAGCAGTGAAAGCAACACAAAATACTGAGGTGGGAATAAATGGAAAAATCATATGAGATACCGCTCCAATTCCCTGAATATCTGCACCTATATTTAAAGTAATAGCCGGGAAACTTAAAATAAGCATAAAGTAAAGCAGCGGCCTGGGATAATTCTTTTTTATTGTCACAGTCAGACCCTGTAAAGTGACAAGCCCTATCCGGGCACACATTCCCTGAACAGCTGCCATGAGCGGAAAGGTAATAAAGGCAGTCCATAAAACGGAAAAACCGAATTGTGCTCCGGCCTGCGAGTAAGTGGCAATACCCGACGGATCATCATCGCTGGCGCCGGTGATGAGGCCGGGACCCAGAACACGCAAGACTTTTTTAACCTTAACAATCGACTTTTTGTATGGTGTGGTAGTCTTTATGATATCCGGAACGGTATCTAATGGAATCTGATCTATTGATTGTTTAACACCCATCTGGCATGATTAAAGAATTCGTTTTCCGTGTTCAAAATTAGATTCATCGCTCGTGGAAATGTTATACAATTTCCTATATATGTTACAAATAACCCTTATTTAATTCTGTTTTTGCATACAAGTGGACAATGTGCAACAGTTTTATAAAAACATGTAACGGAAAGGGATCTGTTCATTACGATCTTTGATCATCAGAATCGATAATATTTTACTAACCTATAAATACTTACGCCATGCCAAAATATTCAAAAGGAGCCCAGGATAAAGTGGAAAAAGTGATGCATGAGTATAAGGAAGGTACCCTGAAGTCAGGAAAAGACGGGAAGGGCGGCAAGGTGAAAAGCCGTAAACAAGCTGTTGCAATTGGTCTGAGTGAGGCCCGCAAGGAAGGATCAAAAGTCCCCAAAAAGAAAACCGCCAAAAGCAAAGCCTGAAGTCATGCAAAAATCAAGTACTGAAAAAAATAATTGCCGTCGGCTAAAGCCGACGGCAAAGATTATCAAGGAGTTTCCTTGGTTCCTGTATAGGATTTTGTCGATGGCCCATTAACAGGGTACTGGGATGAAGAATCAGTATTGATTAATGTTCCGCCTTTTTGATACAAGGTCACTGAATCCTCCTTGTTCAGCTTATAATCAGAAGAAGAGTTCTGCCCGGGTGATGTTACATCCTTGTTATATTGATAAGCGGGATTTTGGTTTGAATTATTAATATTCTTATCCTGATTATCGTTCATCGTCGGATTCTGATTAATTCCCTTTTTATAGTTGTTGTTTACCGTATCTGTTCCTATCTGGCTATAAGCACTAAGAACAGTTCCTGCCAAAAAGGCAAGCGTAAAAATAAATTTCAGCTTTTTCATAACAGTATCGATTTATTTAACCTTTGTAATCAGAATGCCCCCCGCCAACGGCGGGGGGCTTTTCTGAATCAACTCAATAAACGCTTTGCGCAATTTACCAAAACAAATAGCATAACCTGAAAAACTATATTTATCTGTTAATCATCTACTTCTTCGCTTGCCTGGTAGTTTATATTGCTTTCGGCTATTTCGGTAAGTTTCAGATCGGTTTCTTTTTCTTCGTCAAGAGTGGCCTCAAGCAAATCGGCAACTTCCGTATGGCCCAAAGTATGAGCTAACTGCAACAAAGCACCGTAAGTTGCGATCTCATAATGTTCAACTTTCTGAGCTGCCAGTATAAGAGCAACATCGCGCGTGGCAGTACCCTCTTCGGTATCCTTGATTACCTGTTCTCCCTCATCAATAATTCCTTTCATGGCTTCGCATTTTTTGGAATCCGCTGTTTCGCCCAAATTGTCGAAAATCTCTTCCAATCTTGTAATTTGGGTTTGGGTTACATCCAAATGATCTTCAAAAGCCTCGATCAATTCCGGTGAAGTAGCTGCATCCTGCATTTTAGGCAAAGCCTTGACGATCTGTTTTTCTGCACCATAAATGTCTTTCAGTTCCTCAAGAAAGAATTCGTGGAGGCGGGAATCTGTCAGGCTTTCTTTTGCTGAGCGATTGCCCATATTTTTTTCATTAGCTTCCATAATACTCTATTTTTTTATGATTATACAAGAGTGATTCAAATTTGCGACCAGAGAATCAACAGTCTGAAAACTAAGTTTATAAAATTTTTTTCCGCCTGTTTCGGGGTTTGATTTATCCACAATCGGGGGAATATTTTACTCAAAGCATCAGGATGCCTTGCCATGTTTTAATTCCAGGCTTGCCTTCAATTGCGACATTAAATCCCTGGTTTCCCTGTGTACCACTTTCATTTTTGATTTAGGTTTTTTAACACCCCTGGCCTTTTGTTTTATGATTTGCATCAGCTCACCGGAATAGGTATTTTTATATGCGGTTATATCGAACGTGCCGGATAACTGGTTAATCAATGAAATTGCCATTTCAATTTCTTTACCTTTGAATGTGGCCTTTTCATTAAGATTTAATTCTCTTGAGTCACGTATTTCTTCATGAAAATGCAGCCGGTGAAGGAGGATAACCTTGTCTGTTGCCCGCAATAATGCCAGCTTTTCTTTGCTGCGCATGACAAACGTTGCAATGCCTGCCTTTCCCGTTTTCAGGAGCGCCTGCTGAAGTAAGTGATACGCTTTAAAACCGCTGGCATCAGGCGCCACAAAATATGAACTTTCATAATAAATAGCGTCAACCTCCTCTATTTTAACAAAATCCTCTATGTCAATGGTTTTGGTTTTTTTCGCGTTCGCCTGCTCAAAATCAGCATCATCAAGAATAATATATTCATCATTGTATTTATAACCTTTTACAATATCTTCCCAGGCAACTTCCTTTCCCGTATTTTCATTTACTTTTAAATACTTGATATTGGCATGATCTTTCTTATCCAGCATATCCAGTTCAAGCTCGCTTGATTCTGTAGCGGCATATAATTTCACGGGGATGTTCACCAGTCCGAATCCAATGGCACCATTCCAAATCGCCTTCATGAGAACAAAAATTAGTAATTCAATATGATCCTGTCCTTTTGTTCCTTATTTATCTGCTCCATCATGCTACTGGCATTTGCCACCGCCCTGTTTCTTTTTCTTTCCATCCATTGTTCACCAAGTATCCGGTTCATCATTTTATCAGCCAGTAACCGGACGGAAGTATTCATAATTCCGTTATATACATCGGCTGTTTTCGTGGCCAGGGCCCTATACGAAACAGCCATGCCCCCTTCAAGATAAGTATTGAAATGCCAGTAACAGCTGGGCATGAACAGTGCATCTCCCGGTTGAAGAATAAAATCATACCCCTGCACATAGCGTAAGGCCGGAAATTTATCCAGGTTGGGTTTGTCAGGATCGATAAGGGAAAAGGAGGACCAGGGTACTTTATATATCAATGAATTATAAAGCGGGGGAATAAGAATGACTCTTTTTCTGCCGATGACTTGTGTCATAAGAACACTGGAACAATCAATATCATAATGAAAGCGAACCGTTGTATTTTTGCCGCCAAAAAAGGCAAAGCCTATATTGCCCAGTGGCCCCTTTATTATATCCGGTGTGGGAAATTCCTTCCGAAGCGCGGGAAATTCCTTGAACATATTAAAAAGAAAAATGCGATATGGCGTTTCTTCATCACGCTGAATAATTTCAGTGAACCGGGTGAAGGACATTTTTAGATGAGGCTGCACGTAGGCAGTGTTTGCCTTCACCGAATTATCAAAAACACCAATCGGATGGTCTCCGATTCTTTGATTCAGGTAGTCAAATGTCCATAAATGTCCGGCCGGAAACAAGGATGCAAAACCATGTAAAATCAAAGGCCTGGATGCACGCAGGTATAATTTTCTGAAATCCTCACGTGATACATCCTTTGCATCGGCATGATCAATTTGTAGGGTCAGATTCATGGGGGGATTTTTAAGGGTTTGAGGAAAATAAAGTAAAAAAATACTGTTTAGCCGAAGCTAAACAGTATATGTTAGTAGGAGAGATTATTTCTTAGAAGATCCTCTGCCCTTATTTTCACTTCTTGAACTACGGGATCCCTGTTTTTCAGTTTTTTCGGATCCTTTACGGCTTGAAGATTGATTCTCATCTCTTCCTTTTGATGAATCTTTGGTATGTTCCATAATGATTAAGTTTAGTTTAATGCAAATGCTGATTGTAAAATTGTACCAAAACACATTATACTGATTATCAATTTTTTGAATAATGAATCGTTCATCAGTTGTTGCATTAATTCGTCAATGTGGGGTACTACATCTACATTTTTATTGTTGCACATTTCCCAGGGAATCCTCATAGGATTTTATTTTGTTGTACAGTGTTTTCCGATCAATCTTAAGAATTTCGGCCGCTTTGCTTTTATTAAAATTAACGCGACGCAAAACGCTCATTATTGTATCATATTCTGCCCTCGATGCCGCATCTTTCAGATCAAAATCCGGCCGGCCGGTCTGGTGGGATTGTCCAGGCTCACCGGCATCCCCGGGAAAAGAATCAATGGGATGAATAATTTCGTAGGGCAGGCTTGACATGTTTATATTTCCCGATTTTGTCAGCAAAACAGCCCGCCGCACCACATTTCTCAATTCGCGCAAATTTCCTGGCCATGAATACTTCATAAAAGTACTCATCACATCCCCCTCAAAGCCGATAATGCTTTTACTGAGTTCCTTGTTACTTTTTTCAAGAAAATACGCTGCAAACAGGGGAATATCTTCTTCCCTGTTGCGCAGGGCAGGTACATGCAAAGTAAACTCATTGAACCGATGATAAAGGTCTTCACGGAACCTTCCATTGTGAACCGCTTCAAGCAGGTTTTCATTTGAAGCAACAATAACCCGAATATCGAGGTCGATTTCTTTCAGACCGCCCAATTTTTTAAATTTTCTTTCCTGTATTACCCGCAGCAAAATAGCCTGTGTTTCATAGGATAAATTGGAAACTTCATCAAGAAAGATAGTGCCATGATTGGCGGATTCAAAATGGCCTTCCTTATCGAAAATGGCCCCGGTAAATGCACCCCTGACATGTCCAAAAAGAGTACTTCCCGCAAGTTCATTTGAAATGGCTCCACAATCAATGGCCACAAAGGGCTGATTCGACCGGTTGCTCCTGGCATGAATACTTTCAGCGATTACTTCCTTCCCTGTCCCGGTTTCACCGTATAAAATCACACTGTAATTTGTAGGAGCCACCATTTCTACCTGATTATAAAGCTGCTGCGCAATTTTAGAGCGGCCTGTCAAATAAGTTTCTTTGGTACCGGGGCCCTGCAATTTTTGCATTTTTACCATCATTTCATCCTGGGAAGGATTTTCTGTGTCGGAGGCTACACGGGAAAGCAAATTCAATACTTCATCGGGAATAAGGGGTTTTGAAATATAATCATAGGCCCCTGACTTCATTACTTCAACAGCTGTTTTTATGTGAGCATACCCGGTTATGATGATTACAATCGTTTCCGGTTTGATTTTTTTTATTTCAATCAATACATCCTGCCCCGATTTTTCCCCTAAACGATAATCTGTGATTACGATATCAAAATTTCCATTCTTGAATTTAGATAATCCACCCGTTGCCGTAAATGCAACATCGGCTTCATAGCCGTTATTGTTCAGGAAGCGGCTCAATACAGTACAAATATCAATATCATCGTCAATTATTAAAATCCTTTTATTCATAGATTTAAAATTATCATTGGTCATTATCAAGATTATGATTTTTTCGGAATATAGAATCAATCACATTATTTATATCATTTAAACTAAACGGCTTTTCAATAAAATATTCTGCTCCTTTGAGTAATGCAATCCTCCTGTTATATTCTGAATTATGGGCAGAAATCATAACAATTTGCGCACGGGGAAATTTTTCCTTTATATAGGACAGAAAATTTAAACCATATCCATCCGGAAGATTATTATCAAGAAATATTAAGGCAGGATTAACTGACTCAAAAAGATTCTCGGCGTCATGTAACGTATTAACAGAAAGGGATTTGATTTTATTATCTATCAAAATTCTGCTTAACAAAATGCAGGTGTCAATATCGTCGTCGATTATTAAAGCATTAACAGTTTTGTCTTCATTTGTTTTCATTTCCTTACTACACAAAAATAGAAACTCGGACCCTATCCGGGAATCAGGTATAACCATTTTGCTCATATGACTGATATACCAGATTATAATTTACCTCAATAAAGAAGGTGGTTCCATTACCCGGAGTGCTAGTTACATTTATTTTACCCTTGTGATTCAGTATAATGTTCTGAGTGTGTGTAAGACCCAATCCATTTCCCTCGTTTTTCGATGTAAAATAAGGCTCAAAAATGCGCAGAAGTGATTCATTGTCCATACCACTTCCATTGTCCTTGATCGTAATCAGGCAATTTTGAGGCAGATTTACGATTTTTATCTCAAGAACACCCTGGCCGGGTTCCATAGCCTCAATTGCATTTATCAGGATATTAAGGAGCGCTATTCTCATTTTATCGGGATCAATTTCGACTTCCCGGGGAACAGCGTAATCCTTTATTATCTTTATGCCGTTAAGTTCAATCCGGTCGACTGCCAGCTGCAATGCCTGGTCAACAACGGTATGAACAAATACTTTTTGTGGATTCAGTTCGGAAAATTTTGTAGAATTTAACAAGTCAGTAATCAGGTCATTTATTCTTTTTGAATTCCTTTTGATCATTTCAAGTAATATCTGGGAGTCTGAATCCTGTGTAACGGAAATCTGTTCACAGGCCAGATTGATATTTGTCAGCGGATTGCGAATCTCATGGGCAACTGTTCTTGAAATCCGGCCGCTGACTGCAAACTTTTCGATACTTCGTAGCTCATCCAGTTCACGGTTGGTTGCCTTAAGCTGTTCAATTCCTTCCTCCAGTTGCCTTCGGTAAATGCGTTTTGCGTAATTTTCCTTGTTGTAGATGTTAAAAGCATACATACCCAATAACAGGGACAGAACAAATCCAATTACATTGGTGGCAATAAAAAAACCCGATATCGTATTGAGCCTGTCTTTCCCCTGGCTAAAAACAACTTTCTCTCCGGCTTCCATCCTGGCTATCAGAGTTCTAATCCTGCGATTGGTCGTATCCTGGTTTGCTACAAATGGAACAGAAAGGGTCGTATCACTTCTCCCCGATAATTGCACCACTGTATGCAGATAATCAAATTTTGACTGAACAAGCTTTCTTAGCGAGTCAGTCCTGCTTCTTTTGCTGTTTTGATTTAGCATGCTTAATACAAGAAGAACCGAATCTGCTTTATCTTCTACCTTGGTGATTGAATCGAGATAGGACGGCCTGGTATCAGGTTTATAACTCCTTAACGTAACATCTGCATCGTTCAGATATGAGGATAATAACTTCAGATTCCAGATCACATTATAACCCCGGTTCATTCCACTAAAGCGTTTTGCCATTTGGAGCATGCTGAGAAAAACAAAAGAATAAATTATGATGAGCAGGGCAAATGCACCAAAATAACCGTTTCGGACCCTTTGTTCCGATCGCAGGAATTTCATTTCTCAGGTTTGTGGCTGTTAGAAAATTATAACATATAATTCCCTCTTTAGTTTAGATCAGCCGCAAAAAACTCCACACAGAATTCCTTCACCCATCCTGACCCTAAGGGTTCCCTGACGGGTAAAACCATGACCCTGATTTTTGCTTTCTTAACCTCAGTTAAGCATATTTAACAACCATGTCTGCCTTACTTTTTGGCTGCAGGAATCTTTTATTTTGAATGTTTTTAAATTCTGAAGGGGTAAGTCCGGTTATCTTTTTAAACTGGTTGGATAAATGGGCAACGCTGCTGTAATTAAGCATATAAGTGATCTCAGTTACGGGCAACTGTTCATATTCAAGCAGATACTTCACCCGTTCAACTTTCTGCGTCATATAATAGTATTTTATGGATTGGCCGGTTCCCGCGGAAAACAGATTATACAAATAAGTGTAATCATAATTCAGTTTTTCGCTAATATAGGTCGACAACACGAATTTTTCGTTTTCACCCGGATTACTTATAAGTTCCCTGATCAGGTTTTTAATCTTGGTGATCATGATGCTTTTATGATCAGGGACCAGCTTCAAACCATACGTCTTTATTAATTTATTAAGTTTGAATTGTTTGGCCATATTATTTTCCTCGTTTATTTCCATCAAGCCTAAACCTATCTCTTTATACTCCAGTCCCAGATTCTTCAGTTCCGATTGAAGCATATTTATGCAGTGCGTGCATACCAGATTTTTACTGTATAGTCCCATAACTTTTTTTTTAAATGGTTAGTCAACTGCAGAACCACCTCCACGGATTATCCGGAGAAGTATAGCTATTCCTGCCAGAACAAGCAAAATATGGATTACAGCTCCTAAAGAGTAAACGAAAAAACCAATAGCCCAAGCGATTACGAAAATTATTGCCAGTATATAAAGGAAATTTTCCATAGACTATATGTCTGCTTGTGTTTGTAACTGAAAACGATTATTCAAAATCTCTTCCAGTTATATAAAATGCTTATATTAAACACTCTAGACAGACAAAATTGATTTAAAGAGGTAAAAATATTCTACAAACAGCGTAATTTTTTACCCATATGCGGGAGGAAGTTAATTAATACACAGGGGAGTTTACCCGGGGCACATGATTATCGCATGGCTCTTAAATTACCGGGTTTGTTTGGTTTATGCTTTCCTGTGTGAGATTGATGTTGTACGTAAAGCTTTTTATTCCTAATTTAGATGCAGGCATGTGATAGGGTGAGAAATGCTTACAAACCAAATGCAACAGACCTATGATGGAAAAAATAATTGATTTCAGTATCAGGAATAAATTAATTGTCATACTGATTACCCTAACAATTGCAGTTTTTGGAATATTTGCCGTTTTAAACATACCCGTAGGTTCGGTTCCCGATATAACCAACAATCAGGTACAGGTAATCACTACCTCCGGTAATCTATCGACACAGGAAATTGAGCAGTTTATTACTGCACCGGTTGAAATGGAAATGGCCAACCTTCCCGGAGTAAAAGAAATCAGGTCAGTGTCGAAATTTGGAATTTCACTGGTTACTATCGTGTTTGATGATAACATGGGCACGTATCTGCCCCGCCAATTAATATCCGAAAAATTAAAAGTTGTTTCGTCAAATATACCTGCTGCTTACGGAGCCCCGGAAATGGGTCCGATAACTACCGGATTGGGTGAAATTTATCAATATATCATCGATGTAAAACCGGGTTACGAAAACAAATACAACCCGATGGAATTACGAACCATACAGGACTGGACAATAAGGCGCAGGTTATCTGGTATTAATGGTGTAGTGGAAATTAATAGTTGGGGGGGGTATTTAAAACAATATGAAGTTGCAGTTGAACCATTCCGGCTTAAAAGCATGGGAATCACTTTAATGGATATTTTTAACGCACTCGAAACAAATAATGATATTTCGGGAGGTGCTTATATTGAAAAAACAAATCAAAGTTATTTTATCAGAGGAGATGGACAAATAAGGTCATTAGATGAAATCGAAAATATTGTTGTTTCCAATAATTCTGGGACACCCATACTGATCAGGGACATTGCAAAGGTTCAGTACGGTTATGCCAACCGCTTTGGTGCTATCACTGCCAATGGAAAGGGTGAAACCGTATTGGGTCAAATAATGATGCTTAAAAATGCTAACTCAAAAAAGGTAATTAACGAAGTCAAGCAACGTGTTGATGAGATTCAAAAAAGTCTGCCTGAAGGGATTTTCATCAATCCGATATTGGAAAGGAGCGAGCTAATTTCAGAAACATCTTTTACAATTGTTGAAAACCTTATCCTTGGGGCCATTATTGTAATAATTACCGTTTTCCTCCTGCTGGGGAGTATCCGGTCCGCCTTGGTTATTTCATCCATGATACCTCTTGCACTGCTTTTTACCATTTCAATGATGTATATATTTGGAATAGATGCTAACCTGATGAGCCTGGGGGCGCTCGATTTCGGAATTATTATTGACGGAGCTGTGATAATTGTGGAGTACATAGCCCTTCGAATAATGGTGCAGAAAGAGGAGATATCCGTCAACACGGGCGATGACCGAAAAGCACTTATGGACAAAATTTCATATGAAGGCTCTTCAAAAATGATGAAATCGGCCATTTTCGGACAGATCATCATCCTTATAGTCTTCATTCCTATATTATCCTTAAGTGGAGTGGAAGGTAAAATGTTTCGCCCCATGGCCCTGGCATTCTCATTTGCCATTATTGGGGCAATGTTTATGGGACTAACCTGGTTGCCCGTGGCATCTGCGCTTTTCCTGAAGCCCCGTAAGAACGGTGATAAGAATATTTCTGACTGGATAATGCGGATAGCTTATAATTCTTATTTACCAGTGATTAGATGGTCTTGCAACCATAAGCGAATCGTCCTTGGGACGGCAATAATTTCACTGGCTTTTACGGGCTTTATCTTCTCAAGGATAGGCGGTGAATTTGTCCCCACACTCGATGAAGGGGATTTTGTTATACAACCCATATTAAAAACAGGCACATCCCTGTCGAAAACTATCGAGATGACAACAAAAATGGAAAATATTCTGATTGATTCTTTTCCAAATGAAGTTGAACAGATCGTATCCAGAATTGGTGCAGCGGAAGTCCCAACTGATCCCATGTCGATGGAAGAGATAGATATGATCATTAAATTAGAACCCAAGGAAAAGTGGATTGCGGCGAAAAATAAAGAAGAACTGGCTGACAAATTTAAAAAATCGTTATCCGTCATACCGGGAATAGAATATGAGTTTACACAACCCATAGAAATGAGGTTTAATGAATTAATTACCGGGGTAAGATCTGATATTGCCATTAAGATATTTGGGGAAGATCTTGATTATATAAATCAAAAAGCTGTTGAAATAAAAAATCTGATATTGGAGGTACCTGGCGCCAGTGATATAATATTAGAAAAGACATCAGGCTTGCCCCAAATCAAAATAAGTTACAATCGCGAGAAAATTGCATATTATTCATTGAATATTAGCACTTTAAACACCTATTTATCAGCTGCATTTGGCGGAAAAATCAGCGGGATTGTTTTTGAGGGCGAGAAACGGTTTGATATGGTAATGCGTTTTAACCAGCAAAACCGTACCGATATTGAAGACATTCGCCAGCTGCAAGTTCCCGTTTCAGAAGGGATTCAACTTCCGTTGCACGAACTTGCTAAAATTGAGTATACTGATGGGCCCGCAAAAATCTCAAGGGAAAATACACACCGTAGAGTAGTAGTAAGCGTAAATGTACGAAACAGGGACTTGCAATCCGTGGTTTTCGATATTCAAAACAAAATTGACAAAAACATTAAACTCGCTCCGGGTAATTTTCTAAGTTTTGGCGGACAATTTGAGAATTTAAAAAATGCAACCAATCGTTTAATGCTGGCTGTTCCTATAGCCTTACTGTTAATTTTTGTTTTCCTGCATTTTGCCTTTAAATCAATAAAGGACGCCATCATGATTTATATCGCAATTCCCCTGGCTACGGTTGGCGGTGTATTGCTTTTATGGTTGCGCGGCATGCCCTTTAGCGTGTCAGCAGGGGTTGGTTTTATAGCACTGTTTGGTATTGCAGTGCTGAACGGAATCGTTTTAATCGAGCATCTTAAGGAAATACAGCACCAGGGATTATCCATGCGGGAACTTATCATGAAAGGCACAAAAGAGCGACTCAGGCCGGTGATGCTTACGGCTGGTGCAGCCGCAATGGGATTTTTGCCTATGGCAATCTCAACCGGCGCAGGTGCGGAAGTCCAGCGTCCGCTTGCCACGGTTGTTATAGGCGGACTTATAACGTCAACCATGCTGACCATGATCGCAATTCCTCTTTTATTCGAAATATTTAATAATGTAACCGGTGTAAAATTTTTCCCTTTGAGATTTATCAGATCAAAAAATACAATGGTAATACTTTTCCTGCTTATTCCATTTACTTACGGCAAATCACAAGACAATGCCTTAAGCCTGGACAATGTTGTTGAAATAGCCCTGCAAAATAACAAAGAAATTGCAGCATATCGTTTAAAGATAGATCAATCCAGGCTTATCGAAAAATCAGCCTATGCCTTTGATAAAACCACATTTGCTTATGGTACTGATCAAAATAATATTGCGGGCAACGGCTATCCGCTTAAAGTATGGGGCGTTACACAGAACTTCAGATTCCCAACTTATTACACGGCTGATAACAAAACAAAAAAACTGGAAACTTCCATTTCCGAAATAGAAATGAATATCAAAAAAAATGAATTAATTCGGGAAATCTCAATTGCATACATTCAATATCAGACTCTCCAAAATAAAATTAGAATTTACAATACACTTGACAGCCTGTATAATTTGTTGCTCTTAAACTCGGAAATAAGATATGACAAAGGTGATCTGAGCCATTTGGATTTATTGAATATGAAAGCTAAAAAAGATCAGGCCGATTTGCTTATAAAGTCAATAGAAAACGATATCAATAAAGTTTATTTTAAGCTTAAAATGTTAATGGGTTACGCGGATGATTTTATTATTCATGCAACCCTGGAAGTTTTACCGGAAATATCAATCGTGAACGATTCAATCCCTGATTATCTGCTTTTTACATTAATAAATAACTATTCTGAAGCTCGCGTTCAAATAGAAAAACGCAGCTTGCTACCCGATTTTTCAGCCAACTATTTTTGGGGAACCAACTGGTTCCCCGATGCCGGTTATTATCAGGGTTTTGAAGTAGGAATGGCGGTACCCCTTCTGTTTGGAGGCCAAAAAGCAAAGATAAATGCGGCCAAAATTGGCCACAAATCTCAGTTATTGTTTTCAGAAAATGAAAAGAATGCTTTAGATAACCAACGGAATGAAATAATAAAGGACAGGTTAAAATACAAGCAGTTGATCGATTATTACAATGAATCGGCAAAGCCATTGAGTGATGAAATTTTGAGGACCTCAGTTAAAAGTTTTGAAAAAGGAGAAATAGATTTCTTCCAATTTATAAATAGCTACGAAACTGCTATTAATATCCAGATTGGCGCTATAGAAAACATCTTTCAATATAACGCAAAAAACCTGGAATTGAAGTATTTCACTAAATAAACCACTTGAACCATGAAGACAATCGCAATGAATGTTCTAATCATTACCATCTTGCTATCAGGGTCATGTAAAAGCTACAATAATCAGGTGGAAACAAAAAACGAATTTATTGAGATAACGAAGGCACAATTTAATTCAGAAAACATGGAATTGGGAAAGCCAAAGCAAATAATATTTTCCGAATCCATAGCATTTACCGGAATTATTACTCCGGCAGCCAATGGTAAAGCCCAGGTCAGTCTGCCAATTATGGGAGTGGTGGATAAGATTTACTGCTCCATCGGTCAGCATATTTCAAAAGGCCAAATGCTATTTGAAATCAGCGGCACGGATCTAATTGATTTACAAAAAGATTTTGCCGAATCTGCAGCCACGAATAAAAGACTGAAAAGTGAATATGATAGAATTTATGAACTATATAAGGAAAATATCGGAACGCAAAAGGAGCTTATTTTCGTTGAAAGTACATATAAAACGGAGCTGGCCCGATATATGGCTTTAAAACTTAAACTTGATAAAATTGGTCTGGATATAAAACAAATTGAAAATGGCTCCTTTTATAAATCCTTTTCCATAGTATCTCCTATTCAAGGTTTCATTACAAGTATAGATGCAACAATTGGGCAGTTTATTGAGCGACAATCGGTTGTGGCTGAGATAGTTGATACTGATCAATTCCTGCTAAAGATCTCCGTTTTCGAAAAGGATATTAATAAGCTTAAAATGGGTCAGAACATACTTTTTTATTTAATGGAAGATAATATGAAAATGTACCGTGCCAGGTTAAGGAATGTCGGAAAAACCATTAACAGTGAAACCAAAGCCATTGACTGTTATGCTGAATATGAAAACCCTAAATTATTAAACCTTGTAAATAACCAATTTATTAAAGGCCAAATTGTTGTTGATTCTTTCTCTGCAGATGCAGTGCCTGCCGGGGCCATCGTAAAGGTTGAAAACGAAAAATACATACTAAATCTTGAAAAAGAAACCAACAAAAGTTATTTTTTCAATAAAGTAAAAGTATCCACCGGTGCTGAGAATAAGGAATTCGTAGAATTAAAAAATTCGGATGGCATTCATAAGCTAATTGTTAAGGGAACCTATAATATTCCATTATATTAAAGTTGATATCAACAAATCCGGGTCCAAATAAATCTTTGGATTAGAAATATCTTAATGCTATTGACTAAAAGCCAACGGCAAATAGCAATTTTATTATAAAAAGTATTAATATTGCTATACCCTATCTAACCAAATTCCACCTTAATTATTCATTTGATTTGTATCATATATACCATGAATTAATATTTTTATTTTAGCGGTACCTAATTAAGATGAATAATCTTTTATTATATCAGTAACACGTTACAGAATGGATAATATAACCAGGGAAAAGGTCTTAAATGTTTTAAGAAAGGTTACCGGCAGAAACATTGAAAAAATCAATCTCGATACAGATTTGAAATCACAATTATCCCTTGATTCAATCCAGATCGTAGAACTTTTTGCAGCATTGGAAAATGAGTTATCGGTAGAATTACCCTTGCGTTTAATGACTGTAAAAACCGGCAAAGCCTTTTTGGAATTGCTTGATACAGAATTGAACAAATAAGTCACTGCCATCCATGATTAGTAATCTGACGATTACCCGACTGAATTTCAAACATATCTTTTTCAGAAAGAAAAGATTTGACAGGGCCTTATTGACCCAGGCAATCGATCATTTATCCGCATATCTAAAGGCAAACAACCGTTCGTCCTCCCCTTTTATTCTGATGGCTACCTATAGCCATATTAAATCTCTGATTGCCTATTATGCTATATTGAAAGCCGGTAAAATACCTGCCATTATGGATCCGGGGAATAAATCCATCGAACTGACTGAAATAATAGAAGAGATTGATCCCGGGGCCATCCTGTTTTTAAATACGAATGAAATTTCCTTTCATTATGAGGAAGAAATTATCTTCAGAAAAACAAAATCGGGATTTATAATTAACTCCGACTTATCGGATGTAGTTACCCTTGCATTTACAAATGCTGAAGACGGATATTCCAAGGCAGCCATGCTCACAGAAAAAAACCTGCTATCGGAGGTTGCCGCCTTGATAACGACAAACCGGTTAACCGAACAATCCGTCACATGCGCGTTGCTGCCATTCTCGCATTTGTACGGGCTGGTGCAGGGCATTCTTGTTCCCACCCATGCAGGGTCTACCGGAATTATCATTGAACTCGACATACTAAAAATCAATGAAATTGCGGAACAGATTCGTAATTATAAAGTAACCCATTTATATACAGTACCTTCACTTTACTATTTGCTCAGCAAAATTCCGGGCATTGAAAACGTGGTGCATGATGTGCAGGAATTTTATTCCGGTGGAACCCAGCTATCTTCATTTATCTACAATTGCTTTTACAAAAAGACGGCACGGAAAATACGCGAAGGATATGGAATGACTGAAAGTTCACCCGGGGTCGCTCTTGATTTCAGCGGGGAAGAACCGGTTGTATCGAGTATTGGAAAGCCCATGCCCGGTTGTGATATTACCATCCTCGATGAAAACGGAAATGTTTGCCTTCCCGAGGAAAAAGGGGAGATCTGCATTAAGGGGGATATGGTATTCAAAGGGTATTTAAATCATGAGGAAGCCACCAAAAGTATCGTAAAGAATGGCTGGCTGTATTCGGGTGACTACGGAAGAATGGACATCCATGGTAATCTGTATTTCTGCGGGTTAAAAAAAGACATGATCAATGTTGCAGGAAATAATGTATATCCAAAAAAACTGGAACGGATGATCAGGATAAACAAAATGGTAATGGATGTGAGTATTTTCCGGGAGGAATCCACGTTACAGGGACAGATAGTCGGGGCTACCATTAAATTACACGACAACTCTTTCCACCAGCAAAATGCCGTTAAAAACTGGTGTTATGAAAATATCAACAATATATTGCTTCCAAAAGTGTGGTTATTTGAATAAATAAATACATTGTAGACCGATGAACGATTTTGGCATTGAACCCAGTGATCTTTATAATTCTATTAAAGAATTGCAAAATCGCACGGTGGAGTTTTCCAGTATTATGAGGATGATGAGTTTGACGGACGAAACATTACAATAAACAATCGGGAACTCATGCATTTTGCAAATTGCAGTTATCTTGGACTTGAAAAACATCCGCTATTGATTAAGGAAGCTGGTGAAGCACTTGAAAAGATATGGCACCCAAAGTTCAATTTCAAGGGCCATGCTTTCCTCCCCTTTATATAAAACACTTGAAGAAAATCTGAGCAAAATGTTCCCGGGCTACCAGGCTGTATTTGCCACAACCACCCTGGCCCATTGTTCCGCTTTGCCACTCCTGATCAGGGAAAAAGATGCAATCATACTTGATGCAAATGTCCATAACAGTGTCAGGATGGCAAGTCAATTATGCAAAGCCAACGGAACTTTCATTATCATTTCAAGGCATAACGATATGGAGCATGTAAAATACTTAATTTACAGGTTAAAGAAAGACGGATACAGGAAGAATATGGTATTGTGCTGATGGATTATACAGTATTCATGGTGAATTTTGCGATTTGCCGGCATTGGAAAAATTACTAAATGAGGAAGATGATTTTTACGCATATATTGATGATGCCCATAGTACCGGCTGGTGCGGGAAAATGGGTCAGGATATATAGCAGGTAAGCATAAATTACATGAAAAGATCATAGTGGTTGAATCATTTGCAAAATCCATGGCTGCCAATGGGGCTGCTAATTGTCTCAACAAGCAAAAGGATAATCTGAAATACTTGGCTTCACAGGTCAGACCATGATATTTTCAGGACCAATTCAACCTGCAACACTTGGGGCTTTGAATGCGAGTGTTAAATTGCATTTGTCAGATCAACTTAATCCTTGCAAAATGAACTGCTTGAACTGATCACCTTTTTCAGAAAGCGAAGTACTGAACTTTCATTGCCGGTATTTACAATTGATGAAACCCCCATTCAATTGTTGAAGATCGGTAGCATGGAAAAAATGTTCAGTGTTTTAATGCAGGTAATTTCAGATGGATTTCTTCCGATGACAGCCGGATATCCCGCCGTGGCAAAAGGCGAGGAAGGATTAAGGATAATATTACCCGGCACCTGACCAAAAATGATATAAATAATTTTCTGGAATGTGTTAAAGAGAAGATCGCATGAGAAAAAATATAAACAAAATTGCCCTGATCAGTCCCAAGACCCCTCTTCAAAAGGAAAATCCTGAAATATACAATATGTTTCAAAGAAACAAGGACAGGTTAAAACCCTGGCTTGCTCCCCCCTGAATTTATTGACAATTGCTGCCCTTACTCCCTCCAATATTGAAATCAGAGTCATTGATGAGCATTATGAGAAAATAGATTTTAATGAGACATTTGATCTTGTTGGCATAACTGCCATGACACAACAAGCGTTCAGAGCCTATGAAATCGCCCTTGAATTCAGAAAAAGAAATATCCCGGTTGTAATGGGAGGAATACACGCATCCTTTTGCCGGAAGAAGCCCTGGAGCATGTAGATACTGTTTTCATCGGTGAAGCAGAGGACACATGGGGAACTTTTCTTGTCGGATTTTAGGGCTGGCGAAGGAAAAAAAGACCTACAGGCCACAACACCATTTTGATTTGTCGGATGCCCCGGTACCGAGATATGATCTGCTTAACTTCAGTGCGTTTAGGGATTCAGACAGTTATTTTAATTATATTCCTGTTCAGGCCACACGCGGATGCCCGCATGACTGCAGCTTTTGCGTTGTCACAAAACTTTATGGGCAAAGATCAGAAAAAAGAGCATAGCCCACGTCGTAGAGGAAATCGAATATCTTCAGAAATTCAATAAGGATTCACTGATCCTGTTTGCCGATGATAACCTGTTTGTCGATAAAAAATATCGCAAGGAATTATTAAAGGTACTTGATCCCCTTAAAGATAAAATATTTTGCCCAAACGGATATCAGTATTGCCGAAGATGATGAATTACTCAACTTGCCTATAAAAGCGGATGCCACATCGCATTCATCGGGTTTGAAAGCCTGAGGCCGGAAAGCCTGGGAGAAATCAACAGAAATAATGGAAAATGAAACAGGTTGAAACATACACGAAAGCATTAAAAAAATACAGGAGAATGGAATTGTGGCGTTTGGGGCTTTTGTTGTAGGTTTTCAAAACGATGATATAACTGTATTTAAAGAAATTGGTGAATTTCGCCATACAGAACAATATGCCCGGACAATTTACAATTGCTACCCCCATGCCTGGCAGCAGATTATACGAACCTTGCTCGCAGAAGGAAAATTATTCAATCCGGTGTTCTGGAACGAATGTAACTTTTACAACCTGGTCTTCCGGCATGAAAAAATCCTCCCGGAATGAGGCCAAAAATTCACTGATCAATTTTACGAAACAGTCTTCAGTGATGAGAATACATTTAAGAGATTAATGTTCATGAAAAATATATATAAGAAACTTCCTCCCCGCTGGATTTAAATATTTTATCATATTGATCCTTTTATTTCTAACAATCCGGGACTTCCTGCGTATAGTATCAAAAAGTAAGCTTAACCAACATGCGCAATATGAATAGATTTTTAATCTGTTATGCAATATTATTGTTCAATTTCATGAACCGGTAAATTATTGGCTGCAGATACTCTTTTAATAAATCGATTGTCAGATAACATATGATATTTACAATAATATTATCGATCCTTGAAGATGTCAGCAATCAGTTAACTATAGCTGATATTCTTAAAAAAGAGGAGATTGGATTTTCATAAAAATACTCAACGTAAATCTAAATTTTAAATATTCCGGATCAATACATTCTGGCTTAGACTATCTGTTAAAAATGAGAATAAGAAACCCATACACTATTTCCTTGAAATTTCTAATCCTGATCTTGATTATGTGAGTTTCTTACGAAGTGGATCACGGCAAAGTCATCAGAAATGTAAAAACCGGGGAATTAAGGGATGTAAAATCAAGGGAAGTATATAACCGGAATTTTTTATTTCACATTACACTTGATCCTGGAATCTTCCCAGACCTACTACCTGTTTGTGCGTAATAATTCGCATCCATGTTCCATTCCTGTATCCTTAACTGAAACGTTCCTACTTTGAAAAATTCAATAACAAAAAAGATGCCTTTAACTGGTCTATTTATGGATTATTGATTTTTATTGTCGTTTTTAATATATACCTGTACAGGGCTTTAAATGATAAAGTCAACCTATATTACTCACTGAGTCTTCTTTTTGCTGTCATTACCTTTTTACATTACGATGGATACCTATACCTGATAAATCCTCCACGAATTATTGAACATCTGAAATGGATCAATCCAAGCTTATATAGTGTTTTTCTTCTTTTGTTCACCCGTTCATTTGTTGCAAGCAATGACCGTCTGGTCATAATTAACAAGCTTATTAATCCATTAATAATAATTGTTTTAGTTTTTCCTGTCGCATATAATTTTCCATATCCCTTTTCCCTGATTAGCAGATATTGGACATTCCCATACTGGTGCTGATCGCATTCATTTTTATTATCAAGATGGCTATTTCCGGGATTCCGAAGGGATTATGCACCTTCGCATATACTAGTATTTGCATATTTGATGGTTTTTTTGGGACTGCTCATTCATCAGTTAAAGGAATTTAACTTAATTCCGCCTAATTTTTTTGTCATTGATGCCATCAAAATAGGGCTGACCCTGCAAAATATCCTACTGACCATTGCCGTTCTGGAACGCTTCAGGATTCACCAGAACAACGACAAACGCACAATTGAAGACAACCTCCGCAGGATTGAGGTTCAAAATAAGGAATTGGAAATAATTAATACAGAGCTCGAGAAGCTATCCATTGTTGCAAGTGAAACGGATAACAGTATTGCCATATATGATAATACAGGCCTGCTTGAATGGGGAAACACGGGTTTTGAAAAATTATACGAAGTAGCTATTAACGATCTGATCAGGGGGAAAAGGGACAAAATTGAGGATATTATTCCCAATCCCCATATACATGAATACCTGAGTAATTGCCGCAGAACCCAGTTACCTGTCGTTTTTGAAACACCGGTAATCACTAATAATAAAAAAGAAATCTGGGTGCAAACAACCTTGTCGCCTTTTATCCGACAAAAAACCATATTCAAGATCATTGCCATTGACTCTGATATTACAAGCCTCAAAAACTATGGCAGGGAGCTTGAAATTGCAAAAGAAAAAGCCGAAGAAAGCGATCGCCTCAAAACAGCTTTCCTGCACAATATTTCTCATGAGATCCGCACACCCATGAATGCCATCATCGGTTTTTCAGGCTTACTGAGTGACCAGAATGTTGAAGCGGAAAAGCGAACCCAATATACGGATATCATTATCCAAAGCAGCAATCATTTGCTTTCCGTAATTAACGACATTATGCGAATCGCTAGCATTGAAGCAGGCCAGGAAACGCTTACGGAAAGTCAGTTTGATCTCAATACCGCTCTTGAATATCTTCATGAACAATTCTGGCTTAAAGCCAGGGAACAGAATACAAGCCTTGAATTAAAGCTCAGCCTTCCGGAGACAGAAATTGAACTTATTGCAGATGAAACAAAATTAGTGCAGGTACTGGCAAACCTTATCGATAATGCCCTGAAATTCACCAAAATGGGTGCTGTAACATTTGGTTATAAAATCATGGAAACAGAACTTGAATTTTTCGTAAAGGATTCGGGTATAGGAATTGCACCGGAATTACACCAGGAAATTTTCAAGCGTTTCCACCAGGTTGAAAGTACCAATACTCGAAAATTCGGAGGATCCGGACTTGGCCTGTCCATTTCCAAAGCCTATGTAGAATTAATGGGAGGCCGGATATGGGTTTCATCCACGTTAAATGAGGGTTCTGTTTTTTACTTTACAGTTCCACTGAAAAGAACAAATAAATCAACGGCCTTTGCAACAACCGTTTCTGATCCGGATGAGGGAATTGATTCAAAGGATCGGAGAACCCTCCTTATTGCTGAAGATGAGGAATCAAATTACGATCTCCTGAAGGAACAATTATCCAGCCTGCGACTCAATATTCTCAGAGCAAAAAATGGCATTGAAGCAGTTGAGCTGTGCAGAACAAAAATAATTGACCTTATATTAATGGACATAAAAATGCCCCTGATGGATGGATTTCTCGCTACAAAAAAAATCAGGGAATTCATGCCTGATATCCCTATAATCGCGCAAACTGCCTTTAATTCAGAAGAAGACAAAGAACTTGCCGTAGAAAGCGGATGTACCACCTTAATCTGTAAACCCTTAAAAAAAGAAATAATACTTTCCGCAATCAGTGAATACCTGGCTTAAGCAAAAGATCAGTTTGAGATAATCCTGTTATAATCCTTCGGAGCACAATGGAACAATTCATTAAAACTTTTATAAAAGTAAGATCTGCTGTTAAAACCGGTTTCATAAATCACTTCAGACACGTTCATTTCTCCATTTTTCAATAAAAATGCAGCCCTCTTCAGGCGATATTGATTAATAAGCAAATGGGGAGAAAGACCTGTAAGAGATTTGATTTTTTTATAAAGAGATGTCTTGCTCATTCCCATATAGGAAGCCAGATCATCCGCACCTAAATTGGAATTGCCCAATTCCTTTTTGATAAATTCGGATAGTTTATCCAGAAAGTCCTCATCGTTTTGGCCCAGTCCCTGTGCCAGTTTTTCATCAGCATAAAGAGCCAGGCTTCCAAATTTCTTTCGTATGGCATCCCGGGTTTGCAGAAGTTTCTCAATTCTTACAAACAAGTGATCAGGATGAAAAGGTTTCGGAATATAGGAATCGGCTCCTGCCTGCAATCCCTCAATCCTTTGCTCGATTTCTCCTTTCGCTGTCAACAGGATTACCGGCAGGTGACTTGTTTCAATGTTTTCTTTAATACTCTTGCACAAAGCCAGCCCATCCATATCCGGCATCACAACATCGCTGATTACAAGATCTATTTTATTGTTGCGTAATATTTCAAGAGCTTTTAAACCAGTACTTGCCCGGGCAATTCCGTATCGGTCATTTAATATATCAGCCAGCATGGACAGAACCTGCGGATTGTCATCCACGATGAGCAACTGATTTTCCTTATCCGGTCCCGATACCAATTGAGTATCCGTGTTGGCTATTGAATCCGACGATTCGTATTCACTTGATTCAAATTCTGTATTTATTTTTTCTTTTAAGCGTGTTTTCAATATCAGCTGATCATCGGCGGAAACTATAATTTCATAATCTCCGGCAGCTACAGGAACGGTGAACGTAAATTTACTACCCTTCCGGACAGCACTTTCAGCATAAATGTTGCCTTTATGAACTTCGACCAGACTTTTTGTCAGGGATAATCCAATACCCGTTCCTTTAGCGATTCCATTCACTTCAGCATAATTTTCCGATCCGTGAAAAAAGGGATCAAATATTTTCTCTATAATTTCCGGAGAAATTCCTATACCTGTATCTGATACCTCAAAACTTGCGACCAGGTTTGCCAGCGTTAACTTAACCGTGATCATACCCCCTTCAGGTGTATATTTGATGGAATTGGATATAAGATTGATAAGTATTTTTTCAATTTTCTTTGAATCTATATACCCCCGGGATATGCCCTCAAAGGGTATAAATTTTAATTCAATTCCCCGTTCAAGCGCGTATTCCTGAAATATGCCGACGATATCCGAGGTAAAATCATTCAAATCCTTTTCAGAGACTTCAAGCCTTGCATTCCCGGTTTCAATTCTCCGGAATTCTATCAGCTCCTGTATCAGTTTCTGCAACCGCAATGCATTTTTAAAGATAGTTGTCAGGTATTTTTTAATTGTACTATCAGTATTCTTTTTAATTATAGTAGCAACAGGTCCCATGATAAGAGTCAGGGGAGTCCTGAATTCATGTGCGATATTCGTAAAAAACTGAAGCTTATAATTGTTCAGTTCTTCTTCATGTTCACGCCTGATTTTTTCAATTGCAATTATCTTTTTTCGTTTGCTTCTCTTCCTGATTGCGTTAATCCAGGCTGCCTGAATAAGAATAAACATAAGGATATACAGAGCATAGGCAAGTTTTGTTGCCCAAAAAGGCGGCGTAATAAGGATGGAAATTGTGCGGATCTTCGTACTCCAGCTTCCATTTTCATTCGTATTTTTAATGTGAAGTTTATAATTACCGGGCGGCACATTCACCAGATTTACAAAGCTTTGTTTATTGATGTATATCCAATTTTTATCGTAATTTTCGAGATAGTAGGCGTATTTGCACCGTTGTTTATTCCAGTAGTCCAGGGTCGTAAAATGAAAAGTGATAAAATTCTGGTCGTGATTAAGGCGAATGCTTTGTGTTGCATTGATATGATGGTTCAATAAATTCGTATTATCTCCGGGATTGATAATTACATTATGAACCTGGAATTCAGTGATGGCAAGCCTGGGGAAAAAGAAGGAAGTATCAAGTTTATCGGGGTTTACAATATCCACGCCATCAATTCCGCCGAAATAAAGCTTATGCGATACAGGAGATTTGAACACAGCACCATCTGTGAATTCATTATTTTGTAAACCGTCATTCCAGTCGAAATTTTTAAATGATAGGTCATTGTAATTAAATAAGGATAACCCTTCATTTGTTGAAATCCATATTCTCCCCTGGTTATCTTCAAGGATACCATGAATGGTGTTATTCAGCAAACCGTCAGTCTGGCTGTATTGCAGAACAGGTTGGGTGGGTGATTCAAGGCTCATATAGTTTAATCCTCCACTGGTTCCTATCCACAGGTGATTTTTCGAATCCATGCATAAACTCAACACATCATTATTGCTGAGGCCTGTGGGACCAGAACTTGTCTGCACCCTTTCTTCAAAATCCCTCGTTTTGGAATTGTATTTATATAATCCGCCGAACCGTGTTCCAAACCAAAAGATTCCCGGTTTCTCCTCTACAATCGAATAAACAATATTGCTTTTCATTTTTGAATTGCGCGAATCGATCCTTTCAAATTTTCGGACCTCATACCTGCCATCCGTTTGTTTTTGCACTTGCAGCCGAATGACTCCATATCCACTTGTTCCGAGCCATATGCTGTTGTCCGAACCGGCACAGATTGCATAAACTGATGCAAAATTCAGATTTGGGGCAGATTTAATATCCCGGGGGAAATGAAGAATTTTGCCGGTCTTCGCCTCCATCATATCAATCCCTTCCCCATCAACGCCTATCCATAAATTTCCAAACTGATCTTTGTTTATTGAAAGAACTGCATTGTTCGACAATCCGTCTTTGGTAGTAAAAACCCTGTTTTCAAGCTGGTTTTGAGTATTCAAAACATTCAGTCCCCCTCCGCGCGTTCCCACATATAATTTTCCGTCATCCTCAAAAATACACCGTACAATACTCTGTGAAAGATGACCCTGGTTGGTGGGTCCAGATGTTATCGAATTAAAGAGTCTTTCTTTTGTCAGAAATTTATAGATCCCATCACCATCAGTTCCAATCCACATAATGTTTTGGGGTGTCTCCGTAATGGATAATATTTTCAACTTTTTCTGCGCAAGTAAAGGAATATAAGCATCAAGCGATTCGCTTTTCAATTGCCCCCCCGAATAGAAAATTTTATAAATATTACCGGATTCGGTTCCTACCCATAATGCATCTTTTTCCTGGTTCTGGGATATGGATGAAATCCCCGTGGATCCCATTTTCAATTGAACCGGTGTAATCGTATCCTGCAGTAAATTATACATTGCCAGGGAACCGTTGTCTGAGGGAACCGCCAGAAAATACTGGTTATTGAGAATCAGGAACCTGGGTTGACGCCTGCCGGTTCGAAGATCCACAGGAAAAGAAAACACAGTCTGATGGTCTTTAAGGCAGATCAGTGTGCCGGAACCCGACAGGACATATAACCGTCCATTGTACGATCCGATTGCGGTCACCGTTTTTAGCGCTTCCTTGTTGACACCATTAACCGTATAGTGAATGAATTTCCCTGATTCTTCACTGAACCTCCCTATTCCCCATCCCGTCAAACTTATCCAGATAGCGGAATCAGGGCCAATGCACGATTTCATATTATACTCCTGAAAAGGAACATTCAGCGTGTCAAAAAAGGAAGTAAATGAATTCAGGTCGGGATCAAACCGGTTAATTCCCGAATGGGTAATGATCCACAGCCTTCCTTTTCCATCCTCCTGTAATTCTCTTACAATGTTATTGCTTATGGACCGGTGATCGGAAGATGGCTTGTAAACTGAGATTAAGCTGCCATCATACCGGTTTAATCCGTCCCAGGTGCCAAACCATACATAATCATTCCTGTCCATACGGATTGATGTAATGGCGCTGTTTGATAAGCCAGCCCTCTTGTCAATATGCTGGTACGGCCATTGCGAATAGTTCTGGGCTATAACTATATTGGACAATAAAAACAGCCGGATGAATATAATAATGGCTTTATGGGTCATCCACTTTGTGCAAATATTTTATTATAAATCTTTTAACTTAAGTTATTATAAATGGAAATCTTCCCAAAATTACCGAAAAAATATCTTTTCCATTTTCTGACTGTCTTTGAACACAATTTTTAGTAAAACAACACCCTGTACAGGATTAATCATATTGATCATGAATGTATTTTCATTGGCCTCTTTGATTGATATTCCGAGCCGCTGACCGGTTACATTGTATGCTTCAATATATAACGGGGTCTCTCTCCGGGGAAGCCTGAGAAAGAAAAATCCTTCAGAAGGATTTGGATAAAGAAGTATTGGGTTGCCATCCAATGCGTTAATGGAAGTATAGGAATTCCACATAGATTGCAATGCATTTATTTGTGATACAGGTAATTCATTGTTGAATATTTTGATTTCATCCAGGGTGCCCCTCAGGAAATAACTGTGGGTGGAACGGTCCTTATGACCAATGGTCAGATCCTTGCCGGTTTGCTGAATTTTACCGGTCAGGGGCGTAAAAACATCCAACACACCATTCATGTATATTTCCATCGAATATCCGGTATAACACACAGTATAATGGTTGTATTCATGCAAAAGCAATGCAGATGAGTTGTCCAGGTCCTTTGTTCCCACATCGGTTTTAACGGTCCACCGAAGCCTTTTCTCAGGAGTAACGGAAACCTTATATCTTTCTTCCCAGCTTCCGTGTGAAATAACATAGGTTTCTTCCGGTACCTGGTCAATTTTTAGCCAGAAACTGATCGTAATTTTATCCTGAAAGTTAAGCGCTGGTTGGTTTTCTGTATAAATCAGGTCCGTGGAAGATGCAAAAAGATAAGCACTTTCTGCATTGCCAAGCGCATCAGGGGCCCTGGCGGCACCCGATAATTCGGCATCAAATCCATTGCCGCTGTAATCCTTAACATTGCCATTAAAAGGATAATAAACCAACGGAGGAACTTCCGTGTCGATATGCGGTTTAACGAGCACAATCAGGCTTGTATCTGCATATATCCCCGAATCATTTTCAACGCGACATCTTACTTCATAAACTCCAGCCACGGAAGGAGCAATCCATATTGCAGAGGCTGAAACTGAATCGTTAAAGATCCCAAAATCGGCACTCCACCTGTAATTTAACGGATTGCCATTCACATCCACGGCTGTCACGATGATTGCAGCAGTATCCTGTGTGAAATAAAAAGGCTGATCCCCCTGTATTTTGCTTATGTGAGGTTTATCCGGGATATAGGATACTACTTTTACGTTAACCGTATCCTCCGATTCCTGTCCACCTGAAGAAGCCAGGCACGATATTTTATAAACGCCTGCGACGGGAGGGGCTTGCCATGTTAGCGACGGTCCCGTACCGAATACGGCGGAACCATTTACTTTCCAGCTATAGACCGGGGATCCGGTAGCATTATCAACCGTGCAATAAATTACATCATTTGATCCGATTTGTATTATTTCTTTTTCCGGTGCCAGCGATTTTATGCGGAAGAGGGCCTCAAAATTGTATTTATAATGATAATCCACAATTAAATTACCGGCGCAAAGATTCCGGTCCTTTTCTGTTAAAGTTGAGCCTGACGGCAGATACACAAGCAGCCGCACCGAATCCGGACCCACCGGTACCGTGGAATTGCCGCTTACTGCATGCAGGATAACGCGTTCCGTGATGGCATCATAAATATCATAGCTTGCTGTCCCCAGGGGTATTCCAACATTTTTAGCCGTACTGTATGGATTAAAGATAAGAAATCGCGGAAAGGCATTATTCCCGAAGAAATCGGTTTTATTCAAATCGAGGAGCAGTATTCCTTCCACGTTGGTCTTATGTACAATTGCACCCAGGTATCCCACATGAGAGGAACTGTACAATGAAAGATTAGTGGTTGCCCATCCACCCAGGATTGCATCTCCCCTGGCGAACAAGCTGGTATTGTTCCATTCCTGTTTAAGTGATTCATGTGCTATAACAGAGCCTGGGTCATTTTGTGTGCTCCAGGCATAGCTGTCCTGGTGGTCAGCCGGAAGAAAACCGGTATAAAAAAACCGGCTCGCATTGGCCAGATTCAGCGTCCATTTAGCAATTGCCCGGGCAAACCGTTTATCATATTTGACCATCGGTACCAAAGCTGCCACCTGTTGAAAACCATTCATTACAAAAGCATAATCATCGCCCGCATCATTTGCCTCCCCAACCAGGCCCGAAACATCATTTCCATTCCATTTGCCCGTAATGGTTCCCCATCCTCTCAGCGAACCCCGGTTAAATACCCAGTTTATCATTTTTTCAACATCGTAATCAGTGCCTAATTCTGCATTCATGCGGGCTGCGGTAAGCGTTCCGTAAGGCAGCTGAATTTCATAGGAGGGATTTGTATTCAATCCATTGAGAAAATCCATACACATTTGTGAGGAATATAAATAGTGTTTATCATGCCGTTCCGCATAAGCATTATACAAAAGCCAGGCCAGCGAACCCGATGCCTCCGGTTCCTTCACACCATCTTCGAGAGGAGCCTGTTCAGCCAGGTTCCATGCCCTGTAATTCATTTCAGGTACCGTCCATGGTATTGCAGAACCACCCATTTTATAGATCGCCTCCTGCCATACATCGGCAATTGAGGTAAACTGCAGGTCAAAGTCTGCGGAGTGAGGGTACAGAGAGTATAACTGGTAAAAGAAAACATTGGGCATCACATCATACCACCAATCGTGTCCGCTATTCGTTGATCTGCCATTGAGGTATACATTCTGCCCATTCTGTTTATTGAAGAAATCCTTTGCAGATACAACCCAATTTACGCCAAACTGGTTCGACTTGTCAATGCCCGCAAGGGAGGCACCCACCAGGGAAGGAATTATATTGATGGCTTCTGCCTGTGATCCGTGTGAAGATGATCCTACATAGGAATCCATTAATACGGGCTTAATAACCGGATAATTCGTTCCCGATGATCCCTGGCTGACAAGGGGCCAGTTAGTACCGGTACGGTGAACGTCATAAACAAGGCTGTCATACTTTCGTGCAACGTCTGCCCAGTCGCGCATCAAATACGGGGTTGGCAAAGAGGGCATTTCTTCCACCCGGGCAATGTTGATTTGTTGTGAAAAGGCATGACCTGAAGTAAACAAGATGCCGGTAATCAACAGAAGCTTATGCCAACTAAATCTCATCGGTAAGTTTTGTGTTGTTTAAATAACAGCCTGTACAGAATTAAGTTTGGAAACACTGCAGACACAAAACTCGCAAATCTTTAAACATAAACTCTATCCACTTGTCAACAAAACCATATAGTGTACATAATATGAAATATACAGGACAACCTTTTTTGCTTATTGGCTGAACTTTGATGTATTAAAATCGATGAAAAAACATGGATCTGGCGCAAAGGTTTGAAAGCAATCCGTTATTAACTCCCAAAAGCTTAGCCCCCGGAATCAAAGGAATGAAAATAGAATGCCTTCTGAATCCCGGCGTTTTTAGGTTTAAGGGACTGACATGGCTCATACTGCGTGTTGCGGAGCGTCCTGTACAGGAAACAGGAAGCATTAGTTTCCCCGTGATGGAAGCAGACGATCATATAAGAATAAAATCATTCGGCAAGGATAATCCCGGTTTGGATATGTCCGATCCCCGCATAATAAAGTATGAGGACAAACACTATCTCACCACACTCTCCTATTTAAGGCTCGTTTCCAGCTCCGACGGCATACATTTCGAGGAATCGCCTGAATATCCGCCCATTTTTGGAAAGGGAGCTTCCGAATCCTTTGGCATTGAAGATTGCAGGGTCACTCAAATTGATGATAAGTACTACCTCACTTACACCAAGGTTGCATCAACCGGGGTTGGCGTTGGCCTGATGGTTACGTCAGACTGGAAGCATTTCGAAAGAAAAGGAATGATCCTTCCTCCCCATAATAAGGATTGCGCCTTATTTGAAGAGAAGATCAACGGCAAATACTATGCACTTCACCGTCCCAGCAGTCCCGAACTGGGCGGCAATTATATCTGGCTTGCAGAGTCGCCAGATCTGGAACACTGGGGAAATCATATTTGCCTGGCAATCACAAGAAAGGATAAATGGGATAGTGTGCGCATTGGTGCAGGCGCCTCTCCGGTTAAAACAAAGGATGGATGGCTGGTTATATTTCATGGTGCCGACAATACATCCAGGTACTGCTTAGGCGGCCTGCTGCTTGATTTGCATAATCCATCAAAGGTAATCGCACGTTCTGATGTTCCGTTCATGGAGCCTGTTATGGAATATGAAAAAACAGGTTTTTTCGGAAATGTAGTTTTCACGAATGGTCACCTCGTTGATGGCGATACAATTACGCTGTACTATGGTGCAAGTGATGAAGTGATTTGTGGTGCGAAGCTTTCAGTGAGGGAAATTTTAAAACGGGTAAAAAATGCAAATTAAAAAGATAACGGCCCAATTCATTACAGAATATGCCTTTTTCAGGTCCATGCCCTGGAACATGCGTGTTTTGCTGATAACGAACATGATCTATGCCTTTGTGATCCCTGTAATTGAAATATTTGTCGGTGCCTATATTATGCGTAATTCCAATGATCCTAAAATAGTAGCCTTGTATCAGCTCACTGTATATACCGGGATACCTCTCACCTTTCTCATAAACGGCTACCTCCTTAACAGGATAAAGGTCAGTAATTTATATAGTTTCGGCATGTTACTCAGCGGGATTTCCATGCTGATCATGATGAGTTTTGGCAAGCTTTCCTTTACCGGCGTAGGAATTGCCGGAATATTGATGGGGTGTTCATTTGGATTTTTTTGGGCCAACCGGGACTTCCTGGCATTAAGCACAACGAATGATGAAAACAGGAATTACTATTACGGTCTTGAGACCTTTTTTTATACCCTGACCGCTATTATTGTTCCCTTTGTTATCGGTTCCTATTTATACTTCAGCGGGAAGTTCGGCTGGTTTGGCGGCAACATCAGCAATGCATATAAACTGGTCACACTGGCTGTTTTTATTCTTACCCTGTTTTCAAGTATTGTGATCCATAAAGGAAAATTTAAAAACCCGGCACATAAGAAATTTCTCTATTTCAAATTCGATATTCTCTGGTACAAAATGCTGGGTCTGGCAATACTAAAGGGCCTGGCCCAGGGCTACCTGGTTACCGCGCCGGCTATTCTTATTATGCGGCTGGTAGGTAATGAGGGTTCGCTGGGTTTGATACAAAGCATCAGCGGGATCATCACAGCCCTTGTGCTTTATATTTTGGGGAGGGTAACCGGACCCAGGCACCGGATTTACATTTTTACAGTTGGTTATCTTATATTTCTCATTGGCACAATCACCAATGGGATCCTTTTCTCAGCGGCAGGTGTTATGGTATTTGTGCTCTGCAAAGTCTTGTTCCAGCCGTTGCATGATATAGCTTACTTCCCCATCCAGATGAGAGTTATTAATGTTTTAGCCGTAAAGGAGAAACGAAATGAATTCGGATACATTTTTAACCATGAATTTGGCTTATATGTCGGACGTTTTTTAGGGCTTGGACTGTTCATTTACCTTGCTTTTTATATCTCGGAAACATTTGCTCTGAAATATGCCTTAATTATCATAGCCGTAGTTCAATTGTTGTCGATACCTGTTGCAAAACATATAATCAATCAATCCAATTCATATGACAAAACGAACAAACTTCCTGACGGGGATTCTGATACTTTTATTACTGAACCTCAGCCTGGTTCAGCTATGGAGTCAAATCCAAATCGGGATCCCGGGGATCGAAAAAATGCCAAATCTGCCCGAACCCTATAAAATGTTGGATTGGCATGAAAAGGCCATGGAATTTGACAAGGTGGTTTATGATTTCAGCTTAGAGGGGAATTACAGGCCCTTTATCTGGCTTGATGATTCCAAACACAATATTCCACAGGAAACATACGGGTTATATACAGTAATCGGTGATGTGCGCCAGGGACCCGGAAAAAATCCGGAATACCATGAAGCCCTTTGTTCCTTGGGATCATTGATGGGTGCAGGCCTGGTAGGAATTGACAAAACAAATCAAAACGGGATGAATTATGTTAAAATGGCTCAGAACTATTTCAATTCCGATAACCATTGGAATATAGTGATGAACAACACCAATCCAAATGTCGCTCTTTTGGGAGGGGGATATGGCCGTGACTGGTGGTATGACGTTTTTCCCAATATGCTTTATTATGGTGTCAGCCATTTATTTCCCGGTGTGGATAACTCCAGGAATATACAGCATATAGTTGCAGAGCAATTCTATAAAGCTGATTCCACACTGAAAGGCAATTATGATTATTCCTATTTCGACTATTCACAAATGAAGGGTATGCGAAACAACATCCCCTTTCAGCAGGATGCATCAGCCGGACATGCTTATGTTCTTCTTTGCGCTTACAACGAATTTAAGGATCCCCGCTATTTAAAGGGTTGTGAATCAGCCCTGAAGGCATTGCTAAGCCAGAAAGAAAGCAGGTACTATGAACTTTTCATGCCTTTCGGAGCTTATGTAGCCGCAAAACTGAATGCCGAACAGGGTACAGATTATGATATAACCAAAATCATAAACTGGACTTTTGACGGATGCACTTCTGAAACCGGCCGTACCGGGTGGGGCGTAATTGAAGGCCATTGGGGACCCTATGATGTATCAGGGCTCCAGGGCAGTAAAACAGACGGGGGAGGCTACGGTTTTCTTATGAATACATTTGTTCTCGCCTGGCCTCTTATTCCCATGGTAAAATATGATACACGGTATGCCAGGGCGGTTGGAAAATGGATGATCAATGCTTCAAATTCAGCACGCTTGTTCTATCCGGATGAAATAGACGATGCACATCAATGGCTGCCTGAAAAGAAGGAATATGCCTGCAATGTGATTGCTTACGAAGGCTTGAGGAAAACTGATTTTTATAACAGTGACAGACTGAAAGGTGTATCACCAGTGGCCCAGGGTGACGGGCCCCAGTGGTATAAGGGTGAACCCGATGTTTCCATGTTCAGTATTTATAGTTCGGCCCAGGTGGGTGTTTTTGGATCAATCATAAGAACAACCAATATTGAATGCATCCTTCAGTTGAATTGCAATGCGACGGATTTTTGTAGTTCAAACACTTTCCCCACTTATTTGTATTACAATCCATACAATATCTCTAAATCCATAATCTACAAAAACGATGGAAAGAGCAGCGTGGATCTGTATGATGCGGTTAACCACCGGATAGTAGCCAAAAACATCAGGACTGAAAAGAAATTTGAAATTCCTGCCGACCAGGCAAGGGTAATTGTAGTCCTTCCCCATAAGTCGATTGTTGAAAAAAGGAATGGCAGGTATTTCGTCGGTATTAACATTGTCGCATATCATTAATTAAGGATAGTAATATGGCAAAAGATGTATTCATCTGCATGTAAACCGGATTATTCACTCTAATATCCATGAGAGATATGAAAAAATTAATACTTGCTTTTTTGTCCTTGCTGGCAATTTCTTTTTCAGTTGCTGCACAGAACCAGGTTACAGGTACTGTTGCCGATGAAAAAGGAGAGCCTCTTATCGGGGTCAGCATACAAATTAAAGGAACCACCAGCGGTACCACAACCGATAACAGCGGTACATTTGAGCTCAATATTCCGGCAACAATCACAGATCCTGTGCTTATCTTCAGCTATATCGGATATGCCAGCCAGGAGATAGCGGTTGCGGGACAAAAGAACATAACAGTCACGTTGGCTGAATCAATCCAGCAACTGAACGAGGTGGTTGTAGTGGGTTATGGCACTCAAAAGAAAGCGGATCTGACCGGTTCAGTCAGTGTTGTGGAAGGATCACAACTGACACGTGTGACTACAACGGGGATTGACCAGGCATTGCAGGGTCGCGCGGCAGGTGTGGCAGTATCGCAGAATTCAGGGGCACCGGGTGACGGTGTGGCCATTCGGATCAGGGGTACCGGCTCCATATTCAGCAACAACGACCCGCTGTATGTGATTGACGGGATTCCGACAAAAGATCCCCTGGCCCTGAACAATATTCCTTCCGATGAAATTGAAAGTATCAGCATTCTGAAGGATGCCTCATCGGCTGCTATCTATGGCTCCAGGGCAAATAACGGGGTTGTGCTGATCACCACCAAGAAAGCCAGTAAGGGAGAGGGGAAAATCCAGTTCCGGGCTCAATATGGCATTCAGCAACATGGGCGCTTGATTCCCATGGTTTCCACACATGAGTATGTTAATATTTACAATGAAATGGCCAACAATGATAATCCATTTCTTCCTGCCGTGGCAAAAATGCCGCTTATTACTGATGAATATGCCTCCACACTGCCGAATATCAATCACATGAAGGAGATATTCAGAAATGCTGCCGTTCAGACATATGACCTGTCCATTTCCGGCGGAAAGGAAAAAACCACTTACCTGATTTCAGCCTCGTATCTTGATCAGGATGGAATAATTTACAACAGCGGCTTTAAACGGGGAACTGCACGGGCAAGCGTCAATTCCGAAGTAAATAACTGGCTTACCATTTCAGGCAGTCTTAATATTTTTCATTCGGTTAATGATATAATGGCCACAACCGGTGACGGATATGGTGGAAATGGAAGCAATCCTGTCAGGTATGCCTTTTTCAGGTCACCCGCCATTCCCACCTATGATGAAAACGGAAATTTCGTTGACCTGCCTGACCATCCGGAGTTATTCGGTGACGGCTACAATCCGCTCGGAGTAGCAAAATATACCGATAATACAAGAATTGACAATGGATACAGCGTAAAATTCAATTCTACCATCAGGCTGGCAAAGAATCTGAATTTTATCACCAATGCCGGTGTGGATTATAATAATTACAGCCGAAGAAGGTTTAACTACAACTGGGGCACCAGCCGACGAATTAACAATCCCAACAGCCTGGAAGTTGTGGATGGATATAGTTCAACATGGACAATCAATAATGTACTAAATTATACCAACCAATTTTCAGACAAGCACAATGTGACCTTCATGCTTGGTGAGGAGTCCATTAAGTCCACTTATTATGACCAGGGAACATCAATAAGGAGTTTCCCAAACCAGGATCCCAACCTTGTTTACCTGCCAAACGGCACCATATTAACGCCTCCATCTGAAAGTAAAAGCGGAACTGCTTTGCAGTCATTCTTTGGCCGTGCAAATTACGACTATGACGGAAGGTACCTGGTCAGTTTTGTAATCCGCGAAGACGGCACTTCCAAGTTTGCACCCCAGAACAGGTGGGGAACCTTCTATTCCGGCTCCATTGGCTGGGTAATAAGCCAGGAGGCCTTTCTGCGGGATGTAAAGTTTATTGAAAGATGGAAAATCCGGGCCGGCTATGGCAGAAATGGCAACCAGGATATCACGCCATACGCATACACCGACAAGTTATCTCCGCTTATCAACTATCCTATAGGAGGCGTTGCGTTCCCGGGATATGCAACTACGGAATTGGGAAACACGGATGTTAAATGGGAAACCGCCACTCAGTATGATCTAGGCACCGACATCAGTCTGTGGAGAGGTATGTTTTCCCTCACCGCGGATTACTTTTATAAAGTCACCCACGATATGCTTGTTCCCCAGGCCACTCCGCCTTCCGTTGGATATGCCGCCAGTCCGTGGATTAATAACGGTGAAGTATTGAATCGCGGTCTTGAACTTGAACTTACCTTCCGTCAAAAGAAAGGAGACTTCAGTTATTCAATTTCTGCAAACTTGTCCACAATTCATAACGAGGTTTTAAAAATGGATGGCGCATATGTGGATAATCCGTTTCTGTTTACAAAAACTGAAAAAGGATATCCTATCGGTTCTTTTTACATGTGGAAAATGGAAGGGATATTCCAGGACCAGGCAGCTATCCTGGGTCACGCATCCCAGGGAAATGTAAATACCGGCCATGCCGGGGACATAAGACCCGGGGATGTGATGTACACTGATATAAACAAGGACGGTAAGATTGATGAAAGCGACAGGACCCATGTCGGCAGCCCCATACCCAAATTAACAGGAGGGTTGAATTTCAGCAGCAACTGGAAAAATTTTGATCTGTCGATATTTATTCACGGCGTATATGGGGATGATATTTATTTCCAGGCCGCCAGGGATATTGAAGGTTTTTACAGGCCCTTCCCTGTTACGCAGAGATACTATAAGGAGCACTGGACGGGGCCCGGTACAAGCAATACGCAACCAATTGCCTCATGGGCGGATGCGCAGAACAATACGGCAACATCAACCCGATTCCTTGAGGACGGCTCCTTTTTGCGATTGAAAAATGTACAGATCGGCTATGTGCTTCCAAAAACCCTGGTATCAAAGATGCACATTGAAAGACTACGGATTTATTTTTCCGGCACTAACTTATTCACCCTTACCAAATATTCAGGCCTTGATCCTGAAATGAGCACCAACAATAACGCTCCTCCCGGATCGGTTGATCTTGTTAAGAATGTCGACTGGGGTACATTCCCAACGGCTATTTCATACAATCTCGGACTTGAACTTACCTTTTAAAAACCTGCGGTCATGAAAACAAAACATGTCTTACTAATTATTCTGGTGCTTGCAGGTGTTTCATGTGACAATTTTTTAAATGAAGACCTGCAGGGAAGATACACAAGCCAAACCTTTTATAAAACCCAGGATCAGGCGCTGGATGCGGTTACCAGTGCATACAATTCCCTGCTTTTTAACAATACCGACAATTCCCTCTGGGTATTTGGCGATGTAGCCTCTGATGATGCCGTTAAGGGTAGCTTGCCGGGTGATCAGATTGATATCCAGTATATTGACCAGTTTAATGTATTGTCCTCCAATTCGCAATTGTTGAAAATGTGGCAATGCTATTACGAGGGTGTTTCAAGGGCCAATATCGCTCTCTACTATATCCCGAACATCAGCATGAATGAAGAGTTGAAGTCGCGTTTACTGGGGGAAGCCAAATTTTTGCGAGCATTTTATTACTTCCATCTCGCCAATATTTTCGGAAATATACCACTGAAGCTGAATCCGCCTTTATCACAGGCTGATATAAACGTTCCGGCCAGCGATGTCAGCCAGATTTATGCCCAGATTGAAAAAGACCTGAATGAAGCCGTTAATGCACTGCCGGCTGCCTATGGCCCGAACGATGCAGGTCGTGCCACCAAAGGAGCCGCATTGGGTATGCTTGCAAAAACCTACCTGTTTGAATCGAAATACCAGGATGTTATTCAAACCATCGACAAAATCAATGCGCTTGGCATATACAGTTTAGTTCCGGTATATCGTGAGAATTTTGAGGCTCCCACACAGGATAATCCGGAAATTGTTTTTGCAGTTCATCATTTACGGGGAAGTGATCCTTCCCTTGGGAGCTATCTGAATGTCTATTTTGGTCCGAGAGGAGCTGATTCCACCTTTAATTTTGGGTATGCTTTTGATGCGCCGGTCCAGGATTTTGTGGATGAATTTGAAGTAACTGCCGACAGTGTCGTGGATCCCCGCCTCGATTACAGCGTGGGTCGGCCGGGCACGAAATGGATAAACGGAGAAAACTACAAACCGTCCTGGTCACCGACAACCTATTTAAGCAAAAAGCATATTCAGCCTTTTAGTGAAGTGTCGAGTTCTTTTGCCGACAGCTATCTGAGTTATGTATATATGCGCTATGCGGATGTTCTGCTTATGAAAGCGGAAGCATTGAATGAACTCGGCCAGATCCAGCAGGCATTGATGCCGCTCAATTTGGTACGCAAAAGGGCCCGGGAAAGCTACCTGTACGATACCCGTTTGCCGGGATATGGGACTGTTCCTTCTGATTTACTGCCGGATGTAACATCAACTAGTCAGCAGGAAGTGAGAACAGCCATTCGGCATGAAAGGCGTGTTGAACTGGGATTGGAATTTCACCGGTATTTTGATCTGATGAGATACGGCAAAGAGGCAGCAGAAGCAGCTCTTGCCGGTACAAATTTCGATTTTGATAAGAACCGGTATTTCCCTATTCCATTGTTGGAAGTTGAAAACAATCCGTTGCTACCATAAAATTAACTATAAACTTTATTATTTAATTTAAATTCAATATTATGAAAACTAAGTTATCGTTGACTTCCCTGGTTGCCATATTTGTTATTGGCGCCAGCATCATCTCTTCTTCATGCAAGAAGGATGACAATTCGACTCCGGTCAATACGACCGTACTTGCTGATTCTATTACTGCGGCTGATGATCTGCTGGCGGGTGCCACAGAAGGTACAGCACCTGGCAATTACGTGGTTGGCTCAAAGGCTACCCTTCAAACCGCCATCGATGCTGTAACCGAAATAAAAGACAATGCTTCATCTACACAAGCAAATATTGATGCCGCCGTTGTAAACCTGCACAATGCCATGAATACTTTCAGGGCTGCAGTTGTAGTGCCAATTGCTGAGTCAAATCTTATCGCCTACTGGGCATTCGATGAGGGTTCAGGAACAACTGTCGCAGATGCATCTCCGAATGGACTTGATGGAACCTTTAAGGTCGGTTATTCAACAATTATGGGAAATGGACCGCTCCCTTCCTGGACGGCAGACCGTTACGGGAATGATAACAAAGCACTTCAGTTTAACAATGGAGGACATATTGAAGTTCCTTATAATTCGGTATTATTCCCAACTGAAATTTCAATCTCTCTTTGGGCTAAGGTAGATCACGTTTTTGCTGACAATTATATGTTATCGCAAAACTGGTGGGAAGGGTATAAACTTCAGTACCAGTCTGCCAACAAGGTATTTTTTACTTACAAAAATGCCGATGCCTCTTATTTTGACAGGGACTGGAGTGTTAACGGCCAGGATACAACCGGATGGCATCATGTAGTTGTTACGCTCAAAGAAGGGGAGGAAGACTTTTATGCTGACGGCCAGCTGGTTAAATCATGGACCGATGTGACCGGCGGATTGAATCCTCCGGCTAATCCGGTGGCTTTTACAATCGGACAGGAATTTCCAAATGAACGACCCGGTATTGATGAGGCAGATGATCCGGCACAGTGGGCTGCCGGTTATTTCAAAGGTTCACTCGACGATATTGCCATTTACAACGTAGCTCTGTCGGCTTCGCAGGTGCAGAGCATCTATGATATGCAGAAGCCGTAAACTAAGTGACTAATACAAAATCGTTCTTTTATTGCCATGATCTATTTCCGTCGGCTAAAGCCAACGGCAAAAGATCATGGCAATATTTATTTCCAGGTGTATGCAGCAGCTTTTGAAATTTATCGTCTCTATTTTAAATTCAAAAACTTATCCTATGAAAAAAATAGTTCCCAACATGGCTGCCGCAATTTTAACGGTGCTGTTTGGCATGATAACATCGTGCGTATCCTCTCAGTCTTTTATGAATATTAAAGGAACCGGTCCGTCAAAAGCCAAGGATTTTAAAGTTTCCGGTTTTCATGGTATTGATGTCTCTCATGGCTTTGACGTTATCCTTGTGCAGGGAAATTCGGAAGGTCTCACATTGACCGTACAGGAAAACCTGCTTGAATACATTACAGTCGAAGTGGAGCAAGGAATTCTGAAAATATATTCAGACAAAAACATTAATCCGACCCAACCGATGAAAGCGCGGATTTCTTTTAAGGACCTCAATGAAATAAATGTCTCTGGTGGAGGGGATGTTACAAGCGAAACCACCCTTAATCTCCAAAACATGAAGGTAAGTATGAGCGGCGGGGGCGATGTCACCTTTAACCTTAACGCCGATGCATTGAAATGCGGTATTTCCGGGGGCGGAGATTTAAAAATAGATGGGAATGTAAAAGATTATGATCTGGAACTTTCCGGCGGAGGGGATGTGGTATCGGTACTTAATGCCACATCCGTTATTGATTGCCGGGTTTCCGGTGGCGGCGATGTAAAAATCACAAGCAAAGGCAAGACTTCAGATGCCAAAATCAATATCAGCGGAGGCGGTGATCTTACCATGGATCTGAATACCGAAAAAATGAATTTTTCGCTTTCAGGTGGCGGAGATGCTACACTGAATGGACAAGCAGGGGATGTTACGATAAATCTGAACGGCGGAGGCGATATTAATGCCCGTAATTTGCAGGCTGGCAATTTTGATTTTCAGGTAAGCGGCGGTTCCGATATACATGTCAATGTTTCTCAAGAACTTACAGGTCAGATTTCCGGAGGCGGAAACGTCTATTATGCCGGAAACCCTTCTAAAGTAACTGTTGATACGCGTGGCGGCTCCAAGATTGAAAGAGAATGAAGAATGAATAATGAATAGTGAAAAACTAAAAGATAAAAACTAAAAGTGAAAAGCATAACGACCCCGAAGGGGTCAGATCTCAATAACCGTGGGTGCAACCCACGGACTAAGGGAGAAGCATAACGACCCCGAAGGGGGCATATCTCAATAACCGTGGGTGCAACCCACGGACTAAGGGAGAAGCATAACGACCCCGAAGGGGGCATATCTCAATAACCGTGGGTGCAACCCACGGACTAAGGGAGAACATAACGACCCCGAAGGGGTCATATCTCAATAACCGTGGGTGCAACCCACGGACTAAGGGAGACCTCCGGGATTTGAATTTTCCGGGGGTCTTTTCGTTTGATTGGATCCAAGACGTTAGTTACCCAAAAATATTCGCGCCTTTAAAAATTACTCCCCTATTCTTTGTAACTTTTTCAGATAGCAACAGTCCTTATTTGCGGGTATAATCTTATCTAATGAAGCTTGGACGATAAAATCCTGATGATACAAGCCATTGCAGGGGATCTTGACAAATTCGGGATTCTGTATGAACGGTATAAGATACCCCTGTATTCGTACTTTTATAAGCTAACCGGAGGCCGGGACCAGTCATGTGAAGATCTTGTACATACTGTATTTTACAGGGTACTGAAATACAAGAACCAGTTTAAGGGCGAAGGAAGCTTTGCCGGTTGGTTGTTCGTAATAGCACATAATGTGGGCATTGATTATCACCGGAATGAAAAACGCGAGGTGTTTCGCCATGTTGAAGTGAAAGATTATCATTCCATGACTGAGGAAAACCCGGAAATTGAAAAGGAAGAAAAAGGCCCTGGCCAATTATGGATATCATTTAAGCGCCCATGAATTGCTTCTGTTTGCCTTTAAAAACCAGACCATCGACTTTGTAAAACAACTTGACAACCTGGGCTACAAAGATGTTTCCGAAAGCAACCTGGTTGGACTTACAGCCCTTGATGTAAGTATTGCCTATATTGAAAAAATAAAGGAGGCGGGTTTTGACGACCTTTCGACTAGCGAGCTGATTTCTTTTAAAGCACAGAATATTGATCCCGGGTATATTGAACGGATGAAAAAGCTGGCAGGAGAAGATCTGTCAGCCAATGAGATTACCTCATTTGCTGCCCTGGGAGTTACGGAAAATTATGTGGAAGAAATGAGCCGGGCAGGTTATAAATTAGCCGGGAACCAACTGATAGAATTTAAGGCATTGGGAATAACCCCGGGCTATATAAAAGAACTGGCAGCTTACGGCCTCAAAGACCTGGATGCTCAAAAAATTGTTCAGCTTAAAGCGCAGAATATCACGCCCGCATTTATTGAATCGTGTAAAATTTTGGGATTCTCCGATCTTTCCACGGATGATATTGTACAGCTGAAGATTTTCAACATTGACAAGGCCTATGTAGATGATATAAAGGCACATGGATATCCCGACATAACCCTTAAAGAGATGGTACAGTTTAAAATTTTCAATATTGACAAAGACTTCATAAAGAAAACAACGAATTACCTGGGAAGTAAGCCAACTCCCGAGAAATTGGTGGAAATGAAGGCAGTCACCGGAGGCAAGGAATAACAATGAACAATTAACAATTAACAATGGAAAACAGATAAAAGTTAAAAGATAAAAGATAAAAGTGAGAAATACTTAACCGCAGAACCGTAGAACTGCAGAACTGCAGAACTGCATGACTCCCTTACCGATTACCGAATACCGATTACCGATTACCGATTACCGATTCCTGATTACCGATTACCGAATACCGAATACCGAATACCGATTACTGAATACCGATTACCGGTTACCGATTACCGATTACCATTACCGATTACCGATTACCGAATACCGAATACCGATTACTGATTACCGAATACCGATTACCGAATACCGATTACCGATTACCGATTACCGATTAATACCGTCTTCCCTGTCTTTGCAGATTCCCGGGCGGCATCCAATATCCTCACTACCATGATGTTATTTTCAAGGGAATATAGTCCCTTTCTGGGAACCACAATTTTTCCACGCAATACATCCGCAAAATAAGAGAACGGGTCCTCATAAACAGGTACATCCTTTGAGGTGACAAGCAGTGAATGTTCCTCTCCGGAGGTTTTATTTTTTAGCCTCATCGAGGTATTATCCTTTGTAATAATATACCCGGTTTCGCCATACACTTCCATATCTTTTCTGCCAAAAGGCCAGTTCCATGAAGCCTGAATTATACATTGGGCGGAAGGATAATTCACAAGGATTGTCGCATCATCATCAACGTTTGGATATATTTCCGGTTTGAATTGACGGGTTACTGCTGTGACTGAAACCGGATCTTCGTCCTGCATAAGGTATGTCATTAAATTGGCTCCGTAACAACCAAAATCCACCAGGGCTCCACCGCCGTTCTGAACAGGATCCGTGAGCCAATCGAGGAATTCCTTTTCACATCCGATTTCTTTTGGCCCTTCATGACCATCGTGAATAACCACCTTGCGGATTTTTCCAAGGTAGTTGCTATCGTTTGTCAATTGCCAGGTTTTTGCCGTAGTTGGATACCAGGATGTCTCAAAATCGGTAAGGATTTGAATATGATATTTCGCGGCCAGGTCAGCCATTCGACCGGCGTGTGCATTATTGGTTGCCAGGGGTTTTTCGACCATCACATGGATTCCTCTCGGGGCACAGGCCTCCACTACCATCATGTGTTCATATATGGAACCAAAGGCCGCCACAGCCTCAGGCTTCACAGCATCCAGCATTTTATTCAGATCTGTATAAAACAGATCAGCCTTAAGATTATACTTTTTTGCCAATCGATCCGCCAGTTCTTTATTCGGCTCATAAATGCCTACCATTTCAATATCTGTTTTGCCTTTTCCGGAACGATTAAGTATAAAGGCGGAATGGCCATGCGTTAATCCTGCAATAGCCAGGCGAACCGGAGCCTGTGATGTTGTTTGTGCCTGTGATGTATTTAAATGAAACACAAAAAAGCCGAATAACAGAATAATTGATAAAAATTTTTTCATGTGATTATATTTAGGCTCAAAGTAGTATATTTTTCCGAAAAAATCAAAATCCTCCTTGTCCCTCGTCTCTTGTCCCTTGTCCCTAATGAGATTTTTGCTCCCCTGAAGCGAACAAAATTGCGGCTAATGGCTTTATTAAGTAAACAAACCAAACACCATGGCAATTGAGGATAAACGTATTGACGATTATATTGGCAAGTCCGCAGAATTTGCCAGGCCGGTTCTTCAGCATTTGCGTAACCTGGTTCACCTGGCAAACCCGAATGTGAAAGAAACCATCAAATGGGGGTTTCCCTCCTTTGATTATAAAGGCCCTCTTTGCAGTATGGCTTCTTTTAAGCAACATTGTGTTTTTGGATTCTGGAAAGCAAAATTATTGAATGATCCGGAAGGATACCTGAGTGAAAGATCTAATCAGGGCGGTGATGCAATGGGAAACCTTGGAAGAATAACATCTCTCAGTGATCTGCCTCCTGATGAAGTATTATTGAATTTTATCAGGGAAGCTTCTCACATGAATGAAGATGGAGTTAAACCTCCGTCGGCTCCTAAAAAGGAAAAGGGAGAATTGATAATTCCGGATGCTTTAATGCAAGGATTAAATAAAAATTCCGCTGCACAGATCACTTTTAATAAATTCAGCAATACAAATAAAAGGGAGTATATTGACTGGATTAATGAAGCGAAAACTGAGCAGACCAGGGCACGCAGGCTGGAAACTGCCCTGGAATGGATGGCTGAAGGCAAGGAAAAAAACTGGAAGTATGTACGGAAGTAACCTATAAAAGTTGTTCGAAGACCATGGTGACCGTGGTTCCTTCCTCCTTTTTGGAAAAAATTTCCAGTTGTCCACCCTGGATGTTTACCAATTGCCGGCTAATAGTCAGACCGATACCGGAACCCTTTGGCTTGGTTGTAAAAAAAGGAATAAACACATTTTCGATATCTTCCGGGTCAATTCCCGAACCATTGTCTGTGAACTGAATACGGACTTTGTTTCCATTCATAATTGCCGTGATTTTAACCAGAGGATCTTGCTTCGATTCCACTGCCTGGCAGCAATTTCTGAGTATATTCAGTGCAGCCTGCACCACGAGCCGCTCATCGGCCATAATCGACAATTTTTCACTGATGCCATTTAGTTGGCATTCAGGTTCCAGTTCAAATTCCGCCTTGCAAAGTGTTGAAATTTCAGTGATAAGGTGCCTGATACTCAGTTTAGCCGGGTTCGGCCGGGGAGTATCACTCAGCTGCCTGTATCCCATTACATAATTCATCAGTCCGTCGCTTCGTTGATTTATAATTCCAAGGCCTTCCTTTACGTCTTCAAACACCTGCGCTGAATCCAAAGAGTTTTCGCTTAAAATCTTATTTAAATGTTCACTCAATGATTTAATCGGTGAAACAGAACTCATAATTTCATGAGCCATAACACGAATCACTTTTTGCCAGGCATCCAGTTCCTTCTGATCGAGGGCATGATAAATATCGTGGAAGGAAAGCAGTTTGACATGATGATCAAATAATTTAAATTCAGAAGCTCTTACAGATAATTCAACCATTTCATTATGAACAATGGCCCGGGCAATTTTCTGCTCTCCTACCCGGATATTCAGTATAACTTCATTGAAACTTTTTCCCAAAATCTTCAGATCATCTAAATGCCGGGCATGTTCCAATCCAAGAATACTTAATCCGGTTTGATTAATTAAATCAATTTTTCCTGAAGACAGAATCGATAGAATCCCGGTATTTATATGTTCAATCACATACTGCAGATAATAATATTCATTCTCCTTTTGGATCTTGGTTGCATTAATTAATTGAGATAGCTTTTCCAATTTTTCTGTCAGCTTTCTGTAAGATTCATTTCCCGACAGTGAATCAAATTTTATGGAGTTACCTGATTCGAAAACGGACACAAAGAACCGGTCAAGCATCCGGTTGGTTTTGTTGAAGTAGTTTATAATCCATATAACTTCAAGTATCAATAAAATATGAAGAAAGATAATGGTATGGACATAATCAGGTTTATACCCGATATATCCGATTAAATAACATGTAGCCAGTAAAATGACCACACGAACAGCGACAGCAAAGCCGAATGATTTAAAGCCCATATTTCTTTAACTTTCGATATACTGCAGGACGGGATAATTTTAGTTCCCTTGATACTTCTGTGAGATTTCCCCGGTGGCGGGACAGAGTCTGTTCGAGGTAATATCTCTCAATTTCCTCCCAGCTCCTGAGTTTATCATGCAAGGGCTGGAAGGTGGAATCTGACTGATTGAAAACACCGGGATCAAGTTTATCGGTTTTAGAAAGAATTACCGCCTTTTCAAGGGCATTTTGCAATTCGCGTATATTTCCAGGCCATGAATACTGCTGCAAACGCTCTAATGCGCTCGTATTCAACATGCAATTTCTGCCATACCGGCTATTGAACTTCGCAATAAAGAACTCAGCCAGCAAAGGAATATCCTCTACCCTTTCTCTTAAGGGAGGCAATTCTATTTGAATTGTATTGATCCGGTAATAAAGATCCTCTCTGAACAGGCCCTGTGAAACCAAACTGGCAAGGTTCCGGTTGGTAGCACATATAAATCGGATATCTACCTGTACTTTCTTTTGACTGCCTACGGGGAAAAATTCCTTGGATTGAATGGCGGACAGTAATTTAGCCTGAAGTGAAACGGGGATATTCCCAATTTCATCCAGGAATAGTGTTCCCCGATCAGCCAGTTCGAATCTGCCTTTTTTGTCTGAATCAGCGCCCGTAAAGGCGCCTTTTACATGACCGAACATCTCACTTTCAAACAAACTTTCCACGATGGAACCAACATCTACATGCATAAAAGCCGATTGGCTCCGTCTGGATTTGCGAAAAATCTCCCTGGCGGCTACCTCCTTGCCTGTCCCATTTTCTCCGAGGATAAGTATATTGGCATCCGTTTGTGCCACGATGTCAATGGTCTCGGCTATCCGCTGCATTTTCATTGATTTGCCGGGAATAAAAGGGGAACTTTGTTCAACACTGGTTGAAAGAAGTTGTTGGCGGGCCCGGCTTTTCTCCAGTTCCTCTTTCAACTTATTAAATTGACTTGCCGATTTCAGGGTTGCCACCAATTTTTGATTATCCCACGGTTTTAAAATAAAATCCATAGCGCCCTCTTTCATCGCTTCAATTGCCAGGCCAATGGTAGCATATGCGGAAATCATGAGAACCGTGGCAGCAGGATTTATTTTTTTGACCTCGCGAAGCCAGAATAGCCCCTCATTTCCGGAAGTTCTTCCGGTGGAGAAATTCATATCCAGCACAATAAGATCAAAACTCTCTTTCTGTAGTATATCAGGAATCAGACCCGGATTCCGCAAACACTGAATATGACTGAATTCATATTTTAGCAGCAGTCTCAGCGTATCGAGCATTTGCTGATCATCGTCCACGATCAGAATTCTTAGATCTTCTTTCATTATCTATGAAACAAATATGTAATTATTCGTTACACTGCAATGTAACGATTCATTACAAACATATAAAATATTTTTTTCAACCTACTGATAATTAGAATATAAATTATATGGCATGATATTGGTTAAATCAAACTGAGATTTTTGATGAATCCTGTCAAATCAATTTAAATTTACTTATTATGATCAGGAATTATTTTCTATTAGCCTACAGGGTAATCGCAAGGTACAAAAGCTATTCCTTTATAAATATCCTGGGGCTGGCGGTCGGATTGACCTGTGGAATTGTCATTTACCTGTGGATTCTTGATGAGATTAATTTTGACAGGTTCAATGACAAATATTCCAGCATCTACCGGTTGGTTCAGGATGAAAAATTTGAAGCCGGTGCATTTAAGGTGGCTGCTACTCCGGCACCTCTCGCGCCGGCACTTAAGGAAAATTTTCCTGAAATTAAAGTAGCGGCCCGTTACCGGCCTATTACAGAGAAAGTAATGGTGGCCTATAAGGATAAGAAGTTTTATGAAGATAACTTCGGATATGCAGATCCCGAACTGGTAGATATTTTTACATTCAATTTTTTGCATGGATCCAAAGAACACGCACTGGATCAGCCGAATAGCATTATGATAACCGCCTATATTGCTGAAAAATATTTTGGCAAGGAGGATCCGATTGGAAAATCGCTGCAAATCGATGGCGGCAATGTGTATACGGTAACATCGGTAATTGAGGATCTGCCCGCTAACTCGCATCTCCATTTTAATATCCTGGCGCCCTTTGGAAAATTAACTGAGATGCGCTGGAATCTCTCATGGGATAATAATTATTACTATGCCTATATGTTATTTGATAACCGGTATGACTATAGAACCATGAAAGACAAAATCCACAAATTCCTTGTGGATAAATTTAAAGTGAAAGATGAAGAGATCACTTCGGATTATTACCTGCAACCCCTTTCTGACATTCATTTAAAATCGGATTTTGATATTGACCTGTATTCACATACTGAGTACAGCATACAATATATTTACATTTTCATTACTGTAGCGATGATTATCCTGCTTATTGTTATCATCAACTACATGAATCTTTCCACCGCACGAGCAGCGAGAAGGGCCAGGGAGGTCGGCATCCGCAAAACCCTTGGTGCATCGCGCAGGCAGCTGATCCTTCAATATCTTGGTGAATCCTTCATATTAACTCTCATTTCCTGCTTCATTGCCCTGGTCCTTGCAGAATTAGCCCTTCCTTATATCAATGACTTTACTGGTAAAAATCTCGGCATTCATTACCGCAACAGTGAATTTACGCTGGGACTCATTGGTATAGTGCTTTTTACATCCCTGGCAGCGGGCAGTTATCCGGCATTTTTTCTTTCTTCCTACTCGCCCTACCTGGTGCTTAAAGGAAATGTAAAAACCGGTTCATCGCTTTTCCGGAAGATACTGGTAATTTTTCAGTTTTCCCTGAGTGTTGTGCTTATTATTGGAACTTTTGTAATTGTTGATCAATTGCATTTCATGCAAAAAAGGAACCTGGGTCTTAACAAGGAGCAGGTGTTATACACAGAATTCAAAGGCGAACTGTACAAGAATTTCAGGATGTTTAAAAACGAATTGAAGGCTTTGCCCGACGTGGTCAATGTCACTTATTCTTCCGATATTCCCACTTATACTGTACATTCAGGTTGGGGATATGAATGGGAAGGGAGTACACCAAATTCCGATTTACTGATCCATCAATTTATGGTTGATGAAGATTATATACCCACGTTCGGAATTCAAATGAAGGAGGGACGTAATTTTGATCTATCCCATCCCACGGATTCAGGAAGCTATATTCTTAATGAAGCGGCCGTTCGCATGATGGGATTAAAGGATCCCGTGGGTAAATGGTTTTCCAATGGGGATAAAGGCACAATCATCGGTGTAATGAAGGATTTTAACTTCAAATCGCTCCATAAACCGGTTGAACCGTTGTTTTTGTACATGGACAAAGGTCACTGGGGCTATATTATTGTCAAGATCAATACGTCCGATATGCCAAAAACGATGACCTCTATCAGCCGGGTCTGGGAAAAGTATAATCCCGATTTTCCAATGGATTTGAAAATTCTCGATGCCGAATACAAAAAGCTTTACACGGCTGAACAAAAAATGGGAATCCTGTTTGGTGTTTTTGCGATGGTCGCGATCTTTCTTTCATGCCTTGGCCTGTTTGGCCTGGCCTCCTATATAACGGAAACAAGGACCCGTGAAATAGGCATACGAAAGGCCATGGGCGCCTCAGGATACAAAATTGTGAGGATGCTTTCACTGGATTTTACATACTGGGTATTGCTTGCCACGCTGATCGGATTGCCGGCAGCCTATTTTTATCTGCATCACTGGCTTCAGAATTTTGCATTCCGGACAAAATTGCATGTGGGAACATTTTTGCTGGCCAGCATACTTGTCCTGGTTATCTCGCAGTTGTCAGTAATGTATCAAACCCTGCGGGCCTCCGGAAAAGATCCGGCGGATGTGCTGAAATACGAGTAGAAGGAGGCAGTTGACAGCAGGCAGAAGGCAGACCCTTCAAGTGGTCGAAGACCCTTGAAGCGGTCGGTGAATCCTCTTCAGGGTTTCATCACTTTTCACTTTTAGTTTTTAACTTTTCACTGGTATAGGGCCACTTCCAATCCCGAATTTCCGGCATATCATCTCCGTGTATAGACACATACCGTTTATGGTCGAGTAGTTTATTCCGCATGTTTTGCTTGATGTGGGCTCCTATGCGTTCCAGTTCCGGTACACGGTCAATAACATCCATAACCAGGTGAAAGCGGTCAAGGTCATTCATCACTACCATATCAAAAGGTGTGGTGGTTGTTCCTTCCTCTTTGTAGCCCCGCACATGAAAATTGGCATGATTGGTCCGTCTGTAAGTCAGGCGGTGTATCAGCCAGGGATAGCCGTGAAATGCAAATATAACAGGCTTGTCGGTTGTAAACAGGGAGTCAAAATCCTTGTCCGAAAGGCTGTGCGGATGTTCATTCATTGACTGTATTGTCATCAGGTCGACAACATTTACAACCCTGATTTTTAATTCGGGAAGTACCCGACGGAGAATATCCACGGCGGCCAGGGTTTCAAGAGTTGGAACATCGCCGGCACAAGCCATCACTACGTCCGGCTCCTCGCACATATCGTTGCTGGCCCATTCCCATATTCCGATTCCTTCGGTGCAATGCCGGATCGCTTCTTCAACATCCAGGAACTGCAGGGAAGGTTGTTTTCCGGCAATGATGACATTGATATAGTTTGTACTCCGGAGACAATGATCCATCACCGAAAGCAAAGTATTTGAATCGGGAGGCAAATAAACACGCACAACTTCAGCCTTTTTGTTAATCACATGATCAATGAAGCCCGGATCCTGATGGCTGAAACCATTGTGATCCTGCCGCCATACATGCGAAGTAAGGAGATAATTCAAAGAAGCTATAGGCCTTCGCCAGGGTATATGGAGTGTTGTTTTCAGCCATTTGGCATGCTGATTGAACATGGAATCGACAATATGGATAAAGGCTTCATAGCACGAAAATAGTCCATGCCGGCCGGTCAATAAATATCCCTCCAGCCATCCCTGGCACATTTGTTCACTAAGGACTTCCATTACCCGGCCATCATGGGACAGATGATCATCACCGGGAAGTATTTTATCCATAAACACGCGGTTGGTAACTTCAAATACAGAATTGAGCCTGTTTGAAGTGGTTTCGTCGGGTCCTACAATCCTGAAGTTATGGCTGTCCCCGTTCATTTCCAATACGTCCCTCAGGAACCGGCTCACCACACGGGTAGCCTCCCCGGAAATCGTTCCCGGCTTTTCCACAACTATTCCGTATTTTCGAAAATCGGGAAGCTTTAAGGGGATCATCAGAAGTCCGCCGTTGGCATGTGGATTGGCGCCCATTCTTCGGTTGCCTGTCGGAGCCAGCTCTGCAAGTTCAGGCATTAGCTTACCTTTCGCATCGAACAGTTCTGATGGTTTATAACTGAGAAGCCATTCTTCAAGAAGTTTGAGGTGTTCCGGTTTACTGGCGAGTTCCGACAGGGGTACCTGGTGTGACCTGAACGAATTTTCAATCTGTAAGCCATCCACGGTGGCCGGACCGGTCCATCCTTTGGGCGTTCGCAATACAATCACAGGCCATGGTGCGCGTTTTGAAATTCCTTTTGAGCGGGCGTCTTTCTGAATCGCTTTTATTTCCATCACAACGGCATCAAGAACATCGGCCATGAGTGGATGCATTTTTGCCGGATCATCCCCTTCCACATAATACGGTTTATATCCATATCCGACCAGCAGGCTCGTCAGTTCCTCCTGTTCCAAACGGGCAAGAAAAGAGGGATTGGCAATTTTATATCCATTCAGATGAAGAATAGGGAGAACGGCACCATCGCGCGCAGGATTCAGAAATTTATTGGAATGCCAGCTGGCAGCAAGGGCTCCTGTTTCAGCTTCCCCATCACCAATCACACAACTGGCAATCAAGGAAGGATTATCAAAAACTGCACCGTATGCATGCAGCAGCGAATATCCCAGTTCCCCACCCTCATTGATCGATCCGGGTGTTTCCGGCGCAACATGACTTGGAATACCGCCGGGAAAGGAAAACTGCATAAAAAAATTCTTCAATCCTTCCTCATTTTCAGAAATATGAGGATAAAACTCGGAATATGTGCCTTCCAGGTATGTATTGGCGACCAATCCGGGACCGCCATGCCCCGGACCGGTTACATAGATCATGTTCAGATCGTATTCCTTAATGATCCTGTTCAGATGAACATACACAAAATTCAAACCGGGTGTTGTACCCCAGTGACCCAATAACCGTGGTTTTATGTGGTCAATCGACAACGGCTCCTTTAATAACGGATTATCGTAAAGGTAGATCTGGCCGACCGACAAATAATTTGCCGCTCGCCAATAGGCATTCATTTTATTATAATCCGTAGCAGATGTTTCATTCATATTTTATTACTTCGGTAGGACAACTTTCTGCAGACTCGATGATTTGCGGTTCGAATTTATTGAAATCAACACCGCTTTTCACCACCATTTTGTCGGGAACAGCAAAAACTTCGGGGCAAACCATTTCACATGCGCCGCAGGAAATACACTCATTGTCGCTTTCATCCAGCCAAACTCTCGTGATTGCCATATACAGTTGTTTTAAGGTTATAGAATTTTCTTTTAGAATCACATCCTGAATCTGATCAAACCAATAACTTATCCAAAAGTTCAATCAATTTTCACATCCTTTTTTGAGGATAAGTATATTTGCAGGTAAATTTGGCAAATCCGCATGGTAGCAATTCTTCATGAAGAAAGACGCAAAATCATCCATATTGATATGGATGCATTTTATGCTTCCATTGAACAGCGTGACAACCCGGAGTACATTGGGAGGCCGGTAGTTGTGGGCGGGCTCCCCGATGGGAGAAGAGGCGTTGTGTCAACCGCCAGTTATGAAGCACGCAAATTCGGAATACACTCGGCGATGTCTTCAAAACGTGCCTATCAGCTTTGTCCTTCCGCAATTTTTCTGACTCCCCGCTTTGATGCCTACAAGGAAGTATCCGGAAAGATGAGGGAGATATTTTCGAGATACACTGACCTGATTGAGCCCCTTTCATTGGATGAAGCCTACCTTGATGTAACCTGTGATAAACAAAATATCGGTTCAGCCATTGAAATTGCCACGCAAATAAGGGACGCGATCAGAAATGAATTGCATCTCACCGCTTCTGCAGGAGTGTCAATTAATAAATTTGTCGCAAAGATTGCTTCGGACATGAAAAAACCGGATGGCCTTACTTTCATCGGCCCCTCCAAAATTGAAAGTTTTATGGAAATACTTCCGGTTGAGAAATTTTTTGGTGTAGGGAAAGTGACTGCAGAAAAAATGAAGAAAATGGGACTGAATACAGGCGCTGATCTGAAAAAAATGACCGAAAAAGATCTGACGAAGTATTTTGGAAAAGCCGGCAGGTTCTATTATCATATAGTGCGGGGCATTGATGACAGAAGGGTTGAGCCTGACAGAGAAACGAAATCAGTGGGGGCGGAAGACACATTTGCCTTTGATCTCACAACCAAAGAAGAGATGAACGCTGAACTTGAGAGGATTGCGGAAACGGTATGTGACCGTTTGCACAGGCATAGCCTCAGGGGAAGAACGATTACGCTTAAAATAAAATACAGCGATTTTAAGCAAATCACCCGAAACCGGTCCTTTCTGCATCCTGTTGATGACAGGGAGACTATCTCCGAGACAGCCAAACAGTTGCTTGCCCTGACGGACACGGAGGATAAAGCGGTCCGGCTCCTGGGGATAACCCTTTCAAATTTCGGGGAAGTGCAGCCGGTGGTGCGCAAGGTTGAGGATGCGGGACAATTGAGGTTGTTCTGAGTAGAAGTTTTGCAGTCATTCCATTGCGTGGAGCGCATTCGTTATTGTAGAAAATACGGCAAAATCCACCCCTGCCCCCGCGTCGCCTTCGCATAGCCGCTTCGGCGTAGCAAGGCCAGCGGGGGAAACAGCTGCGTCAGCGTCACTTGTCACTCGTCACTCTCTTCCTCACTTTTAGTTTTTAGTTTTTAGTTTTTCACTGTTAATTGTTCATTGTTCATTATTCACTGAGTTCCACCCAGCGATCGGTTTTTTGATCCAAAAGGGAGATAATTTCTGCGATCCGTTGAGATTTAGCAATCAGGTCATTGGTTTCCAGTTTTCCCGAGCTTAAGAGGGATTCAAGCATTTTTTTTTCCTTTTCCAGTTGATCTATTTCCTCCGTCAGTTTCTCCAGCTCTTTTATTTCTTTAAAGCTGCGTTTCTTTTTCACCGGATCTGCAGTTTCATTACCGGGATTACCAGCGGATTTGGATGCAGGTTGCTCTTCACTCCGGCGGTTCTCAATCTCCTGTTGTTTTTGTGATACCCGGTAATCGCTGTAGTTACCGGGAAAATCATACACTGTGCCGTTGCCTTCAAAAATAAAAAGATGTTCAACCAGCTTATCCATAAAAAACCGGTCGTGTGAAACAATAATCAGGCAACCTCCGAAATTAGCCAGGTATTCCTCAACCACATTCAGGGTAACAATATCGAAATCGTTGGTAGGTTCATCGAGGACCAGAAAATTGGGATTTCGCATCAGCACTGTCATCAGATACAGGCGTCTCCTTTCTCCGCCGCTAAGTTTTTCCACCTGCACATAATGCATTTCAGGCGGGAACAAAAAAAAGTTAAGAAACTGCGAAACATTTAATTGCTTGCCGTCTGCCAGGGTAACAACCTCTGCTATGTCGCGCATAATATCGATCACACGCTGGCCTGTTTTAAATTCAAGTCCCTGCTGCCTGTAATATCCATAAACAACGGTTTCTCCCTGGTCGATCTTTCCCGAATCAGGTTGCATCAGGCTTGTAATGATATTCAAAAAAGTAGTTTTGCCCACCCCGTTTCTTCCGATAATTCCGACTTTCTCCCCTTTCGTAAAGGTGTAGCTGAATTTATCAAGGATGATCATATCGCCGAAGTTCTTGGAAACTTTATCAAGAACGAGAATTTTTTTCCCGAGCCGGGCTGTTTGCACATTCATTTCAACCTGGCGGTCGTTGCGACGGTATTCTGACTGTTCTTTCAGGTCATAGAAAGCATCAATCCGGTATTTGGCTTTGGTTGTCCGGGCCTTTGGCATGCGCCTCATCCATTCAAGTTCACCACGAAGCAGGTTTTGTGCTTTTTCGGTGGTCAGATTTTTGTTGAGTATCCGTTCCTCGCGTTTTTGCAGGAATTCAGAATAATTTCCTTTATATGAATACACTGCCCTTTCATCTATTTCAATGATCTCATTGCAGATGCGATCAAGAAAATACCGGTCGTGTGTCACCATCAGCAGCGTGATTTGCGATTTGGACAGGTATTCCTCAAGCCATTCGATCATATCCAGGTCAAGGTGGTTGGTAGGCTCATCAAGAATCAGAAAATGAGGCTCATTAATTAATGCCACGGCAAGCGCAAGCCTTTTAATCTGCCCTCCGGACAAGGTGCCGACCAGTTGCTCTTCATCATTCAATTTAAATACACCAAGCATTTGCTTGATTTTCGAATCGAGGTCCCATGCCTGGTGAAAATCCATTTGCGCCGTTGCCTTTTCCAGGCCTTTATTATCGTGGTGATGAAGCGCCAGTTCATATTTCCTTACCGTATCCATCATCTCACCGGGTGACCCATATACTGCCTGAAAGACTGTCAGGCTTTCATCGAACCGCGGATCCTGTTCAAGGTATGCTGTTTTAATGTCTTTATTGATATAATAACTGCCGGTATCAAAGGAATCTCTTCCCGCCAGGATATTCAGGAGGGTTGTTTTACCGGCACCGTTTTTTGCGATGATGGCAACCTTCCTGCCTTCGTTGACGCTAAAGGTGATATTTCGGAAGAGGTTGATATCCCCAAACGACTTGGACGCATTTTCAATTAACAGGTATGTACTCATTCTTTTTAATTAAGGGAAGCAAAGATAGCTATTAAAACAACCGGAGAAAACTGGCAGGCATTTTTGATACAAATCGCATGGGTTCCCGTGTTTCGGGATGAATAAATGCCAGAACACCGGCATGCAGACCAAGCCGGCCAATGGGACTGGCACCTGTGCCATACTTTTTATCCCCTACTACCGGGTGTCCGATACTTTGCATATGAACCCTGATCTGATTTTTCTTTCCCGTTTCGAGATCTACCTCAAGGAGCGTATGTTCCCTTGACGTTTTTATCACCTTATAATGGGTAATGGCTAATTCTCCTTTTTCCGGATCATCCGTGACATGCATAAAATAGACCTTGCTTTCATACAGGTATCTCTTGATCGTATCCTCAGGTTTTTTAACAATTCCTTCCACAACTGCATAATAGGTCCGCTCTGTCACACTGGTCTGCCAGCTGTTCTGCAACAGACTTTGAATTCTTTCACTTTTTGAGAACAGCAATAATCCGGATGTATCGCGGTCGAGCCTGTGGACCACAAAAATCTTATTCTGCGGATTTTCTTTTTTCACATACTCACTCAATATACCCAGGGCGGTTTCTCCTTCAACGCCGGTTGATACCGATAACAAGCCTGCACTCTTTTCGATAACGATTATATACTCATCCTCAAAAACAATATGCAGCTTACGTTCTATCTCCTTGCCGGGACTACCCTTTCTTTTGATCAGCACCTGCTGACCGCTGACCAGGGGATAATCAAACTGGGAAACAGCCTGGTTATTTATCCAGATATGCTTATTCCGAAGAAGGGATTTTATATTATCCCGGCTTTTGCTCTTCAGATTTTGAATAAGAAATTTCATTAAGGGAGAGCTCTCTTTTACTTCTAAAACAATGTCTTCCAAAGTTTTGTGTTCTTTACTGAGGTTCGGTTTTCTGAGTTCTTCCATGGAGTGATAAAAATGAGATGCAAAGTTGACTAAAAAACTTGAGATTTAGCCACTTCCTTTCTGTAGCTGTCAACCGGGGATTGTACCCACGATTATTCACATTTTGCCACTTCGTGGATTTAAAATTTTTGTATTTTTAGAACGTAATAACCTTTAAATTTAATTTCATGAATTCACTTTTCAGGTCTTTCCGCATTATTTTAACGGCTATTCTGCTTTACACCTCTATCAATCTCAAATCCCAGACGAATTTTGTGTGGGGAAAACAATTTGGTTCACTTGAAGAAGATTATACCTTAAATCATGTAGTCGATAAGGACGGCAACATTTATGTTTCGGGTAAAACAAAAGGCATTATGGACGGACAGAATCTGGGTGAGAATGATGGTTACATTACTAAAATTGACAGTTTATCCAATACGGTATGGTCAAAACAGTTCGGCACACCACTAAATGATGACGTTCAATGGTCAGCTATTGATGAAAAGGGTTGTGTTTACATAACCGGTATAACAATGGGTTCCATGGAAGGGACGAATAAAGGAAAGGAAGATATTTTTGTTGTTAAATTTAATCCGGATGGCGCACTGGCCTGGACAAGGCAGTTTGGAACCGACAGCATTGACATGGCGCAGGGTATCTATGCCGACAAAATGGGAGGGATTTATATTGCAGGAGGCACAATGGGTGTTATGGGAGATAAGTCATTTGGAAATATGGACGGGATCATTCTTAAAATAAACGAGTATGGAGAAAAAGTATATGTAAGTCAGTTTGGAACAAGTGGAAATGATAATGCGGTCGGAATATCAGGGAATGAAAAGTCGTTGTATATAACCGGAACAACCTGGGGGGACCTGGGAGGCAAAAGCCAGGGCATGATAGATGCCTTTGCAGGCATATTTTCCACTGACGGGAAGCCTGCCCGGTTCATCCAGTTTGGAACCGATGGATTTGATATCGGCTTGCAAATTATCGCGGATAAGGAAAACAACTTATATGTAGGCGGCTCAACCTCAGGGAACCTGGAACAGGCCCAGCTTGGAGAAGGCGATTGTTTTCTGACAAAAATAGATTCAAATGGCAATGTTGAATGGAGCCGGCAATTTGGAACACCGAATCACGATGGTGTCAGGGGACTTGAATACAACTCCAAAGTCTCGGGAAATATCCTGGTCAGCGGGGTTATGAATCTGCCACCTGCCAAGACATTTTTAAGAATGTACGATCCCAAAGGCAGTTTATTGTGGGAGAAAATATTCCTGGGAGCGTCCGGAAAAGATGCCAGCCTGGCTGACAATGGAAATATTTACCTGCTTGGCTTAACCGGTGAAAGTATATTTGGCAAACTGATCGGCGTGACAGACGTAATCCTGGTCAAGATCAAACTTGACAGGTGCTTTATGAATCTTTAGGACCAAATTTTTTCCTGAGCTTTTCCAGCTTATGTTCACCGTATGCTCTTGTAATGATGAGGGCAAACAAAACCGGTACGATAAATATTCCAAGGAAGGTGGCGGCAAGCATACCTCCAAAAACGGTCCAGCCAATTGTCTGGCGCGCCACGGCACCTGCTCCGCTGGCAAATATCAGGGGTGAAACACCCAAAATGAAAGCCAGCGATGTCATCAGGATAGGGCGCAGACGGAGTTGAACTGCTTCAAGTGTTGCCCTGGTGATATCCATACCGCAATCCACGCGCACTTTCGCAAATTCGACGATCAGAATTGAATTTTTTGCCGCAAGTCCAATCAGTGTAATTAGACCGATCTGGGCGTATACATTATTGTTCAGCGAGTGGTTAAATGTAAGGGCAAGAATCGCCCCGAAGGCACCCAACGGAACAGCGAGTAAAACCGAGAAAGGGATCGACCAGCTTTCATAAAGGGCGGAAAGAAACAAAAAGACAAACATGATCGAAATGAAAAAGATGACAAGGGTTGTATTACCGGCAATGATCTCTTCCCGGCTGAGACCTGAGAATTCATATCCATATCCGGCAGGCAATACCTTGGCTGCAACATCCTGCAACGCCGTAATTGCCTGTCCGCTGCTGTAACCTTCCGCCGCATTTCCATTAAACTCCACGGAACGGTAAAGGTTATAATGCGAGATCAATTGCGCGTTTTCTGTAACCTCGTAGCTGATTAATGTACTTAAAGGCAACATATCTCCGTGATCGTTCCGCACAAAGTAATTGCCGAGCGCATCAATATTCTTGCGAAAAGCGGTATCTGCCTGGGCTACCACCCTGAAATTCCGTGAATACATTGAAAAATCATTGATATACCGACTTCCAAGAAAAGTCTGCAGGGTAGTAAATACTTCTGTAAGGCTCACTCCCATAAGCTTGCATTTTTCGCGGTCCACAGTGATCTGATAGCCCGGAGTGCGTGCAGTGAAGAAGGTAAAGGCCCCCGAGATCTCCTTTCTTTTATTGGCTTCCATCATAAAATTCCCGACGACATTTTCAAAAGCATGAATGTCGTCTGTACTTTCACGTTGCTGCAAAATAAAACTAAATCCCCCTGTTCTTCCAAGTCCCGGAATGGCAGGCGGCGGAATGACCACAACTCGGGCCTCCCTGATTGTTGAAAATTTTTGCTGCAAACGGGCTATCATACCAGCAAGCTGAAGGGATTTGGATTTTCGTTCATCCCAGGGTTTAAACTGGCAGAATATCGTACCGCTGTTTGATTTATTTGAAAAGGAAACAACATTTAATCCGGCAATAGCCGCATAATGGCCAACACCCTCCATCTTTTCAAGTATACCCATCATCTTATGAAGCACTTCAACCGAACGGATGGTGGAGGAGGCTTCCGGTAATTCAAAAGTTATATAAACCCGGCCTTCATCTTCCGTGGGCAGAAATCCGGTTGGCTTACTTCTGAAAAGAAAGAAAGTCGCCACCAGAATGAGAACCAGAAAAACGACAACAAACCGGGCATGGTGCATTATCCTTCCAACCTGGGATGTATATTTTACCGTGGTTCGCTTAAACCACAAATTGAAGCCGTTGAAGAAACGGTTCGGGGCCTTTTCTTCGGAAGGGATGCTGACCCGTTTCAGCAATAGGGAGCACAGGGCAGGTGTAAGCGTCAATGCAACGAACGCGGAAATAAGGACGGAAATGGCAATGGTAATGGCAAACTGCTGGTACAGTTTTCCTACAATACCGGGAATGAAGCCTACAGGAATAAATACAGCCGCAAGGACCAGCGCAATGGCAATCACCGGGCCGGAAATGTCTTTCATGGCTTTATATGCCGCCTCCCTCGGTGATAAATGCTCTTCATCAATGTTATGCTGAACTGCTTCCACAACAATTATGGCATCATCAACCACAATGCCTATGGCGAGCACAAATCCAAAAAGGGTAAGTGTATTTACCGTAAAACCCAGCGGAATAAAAAAGGTAAACGTGCTGATAATGGATACAGGTATAGCCAGGATAGGGATCAGGGTGGCCCTGAAATTCTGCAGGAATAGGAATACAACAAGGGTAACAAGCAATAATGCAATGAGAAGGGTTTGCACCACCTCGTGGATTGAAACGCGGACCACGGATACAGTTTCAAAAGGAACGCTATAATCTATATCAATTGGAAATGATTTCTTGAGGTTGTCAAGGGCTTTCACAACCCCTTGTGCCGTTTCAATGGCATTGCTTCCCGGACTCTGAAAAATGAGCAGGAATGAAGCCCTTTTCCCATCCACATAACCGCTGCCGGAATACTGAAACCTGCCCAGCTCAATCCGGGCAACATCATGAAGGTAAACAAGGGACCGATCGACAGTATTAGTTTTGAGAATGATATTTCCAAATTCTTCTTCAGACTTCAACCTCCCATGCACAAATGCAGTGTATTCAAAAGCCTGGTCTTTAGGTTGGGGGGCGGATCCGACAGAACCTGCGGCTACCTGCACGTTTTGCTCCTGTACAGTCCTGATCACGTCGCTTGCCGTAATTCCCTGCTGTGCCATTTTATCAGGCTGAAGCCAGAGGCGCATGGAAAAATCCTCTGCCCTGGTAAAGGCATCCCCCACCCCTTTTACACGCAGTATGGCATCGCGGATAAAAATGTTGGTGTAGTTATCTACGAATTTGATATCATGTGTGCCCTGGGGGGAGTATACCCCTACCACCATAAGAATTCCGGTATTGCTTTTCCGCACCGTAAGGCCCAGTCGTTTGACATCATCAGGCAATTGGGGCAAAGCACTGTTTACCCGGGTTTGAACATCCATGGCTGCAATGTTGACATCCGTTCCCAGTTCAAAATTAACATTCATTCCCAGGCGCCCGTCACTGGTGCTGTTCGTCTGAATGTAGGTCATTCCGGGCACCCCGTTCACCTGCACTTCCACAGGTGTAGCTACCGTCTCCTCAACGGTCGCCGCATCAGCACCCGTGTAAATACCCGATACTTGTATCACCGGGGGTGTTATAGAAGGATACTGGCTGACAGGCAAATTTATCAGGGATATTAAGCCCACAATCGTAATCACGATGGAAATGACAATAGCTGTTATGGGTCTTTTTATGAATGTATTGGATATCATTTAATTCACATTTTGAACGTTTTAGTCCTGCTTTTCATCTTTACCGGCATTATTGACATTTACCATAACTCCGTTTCTCAGTTTCTGTATGCCATCCGTAACGATCTGCTGGCCCTTCTGCAAGCCGGATGTAACTACCACCCGGTCGGCGAATTGAGCCCCAAGTGAAACCTTCGTTTGCTTAACCTTCTGACTGTCTACAACAAACACAAAATACTCCGACATTTGTTCAAGCAAAGACCGGGAGGGGATCACCAGTTGTTCATGATCGCTGGCGTTAAGTACATGGATCAGGCAACTGAGTCCTGCCCTAAGCCTCCGGTCGGGATTAGGAAAAACAAGACGAACCCGGATAGTGCCTGTTCGCGGATCAATGGCCCTGTCAATCACCTGGATTTTGCCTTCCTCTTTGTATAGTGTATTATCCGGCAGTGAAATCCGAAAAGTGGAATCATTTTTTGCCCGATCAATACGGGATAATTCCTGAAAATTTCCAAGTTCTCTCTCATTAATCACAAAATCAGCTCCCATTGGATCATCGGTGGAAATTGTGTTTAGCAACGTTTGCGCAGGAGAAACCAGGGATCCCATTTTTACCTGGGAGATACCGATAGTACCGTCGAAAGGAGCGGTAATGAGTGAATAGTTCAAATCGGTTTGTGCCCTTTCCAATCCGGCTTTTGCCGAAACAAGCTCAAGTCCGGCATTTTGCAGATCTGTCATCGCATCTTCGAGCCGTTGTTTGGCAATAGCATCCTGTTCGCTCAACTTTGTATACCGGTCCGCATTGCGCCGTGCCTTTGCCTCATTGGCAATGGCAATATCCACGTTGGCTTTGGCTTGGTTATAGGAGGCAATGTATTTTGTACGGTCGATCTCATAAAGTTTCTGACCTTTTTTTACCGAACTGCCTTCTTTAAAATAGATGCCAGTAATAAAACCGCTGACCTCGCTCCTTAGCTCAACCTCGTTAAGGGCAACAATAGTCCCGGGATAGTTTGAATAAAAACTTATCATTTCACTGCGCACTTCCGTAACGTTTACCGGAATACCTGTTCCGGACGGGTTGCCCGTGTCTTTTTTCTTACAGGCAGTTAATAATAAAAGGGCAAGTAACGGGACCGCTATAAACCTGGACGTTTTTAAGTAAATTTCCTTTTCTCTCATATTTTAATAATTAACTGAAAGTGTTCCGAGTGCGTTTTCAACATCTATTTTACTTGAAAGCAACCTGTATAAGGCATTTAATTGATTGATCCGGGAGGTGCGCAAATCGGTTTCCGAAACGATCACTTCAAGGTAGGTTTTTATTCCCTGGTTATATTGCAGCCTGACCGTATTATAGACTTCACCGGCAATACGGGCGTTTTCAAGAGCCGCCTCATAGGCTTTGAGATTGCTTTTGTAAGAGGCCATTGATTGCACATATTCAGTGTTTATACGGCTTTTCATGTTCAGTGTGTCGAGAGCCATTTCCTGGTATTGCAGGTTGGCCCTCTTAAGTTGCTGAATCCTCTTAGTGCCCTGGAATATAGGGAAGGAAAACTTCAAACCAACAGAAGAATTTGGGAAATCGCGGCTGTAAAGATCCACAAGGGCATCACTTTGGTAAACAAGGTTATAATTGGCATAAGCGGATAATTCCGGCAAAAAGCTCAACTTATAATAATCGGCATTCGACTTTCGAAAGTTTAATCCTGTGAAGCAGAAGCTGGTATTCGATCCGGTTGTGATAATTAACCCACGTGAGCGTATCGATCCATGCATCCTTCATCATCCGGATACTGTCATACGATACTTTTAAAGGCTGTTCAGACCGGATATCCCATCAGTTCTTTCAAATAGGCATATTTGCCTTTTATTTCCTCGCGGGTGCCATATATTTCAGCCTTTATGTTATTCAATGAAATAGAAGCCCTTTGATAATCGATTTTATCACTTACACCCGCTTCATACTGGCTTCGGGCATCTTTCAGGCTCCTTGCCTGCCGGTCAAAGTCTTCTTCTAAGAAATCCATACGGGCATCTGACAGCAATACATCATAGTAAGCCTTGCTTACCTGGGCAACAATTTGTATCCTGCTTTGCTGTGTCGCCTGTCTCGATCTTAACCTGTAATATTTTGCCGAAGTGCCCGCGATAAAAACATCACTGTTAAAAATGGTCTGGTTTGCATTTAGCTGGATAGCCGAAGTATTTTTAACACCTGTAGTGATCTCTCTTTTAGGTCCTTCAGGATCCGTAAAATCGGGGAAGATTGAAACAGGCTGTTTTACATACTTTTGATAACTGCCTGAAAGATCAATTTGAGGGAGCCAATCAGAAATCGCGATGCCGATATCCCGTCTGCTGATCTCTTCATTGATTTTTAGTTGCTGAACCAGGGGCTGATGATTCATGGCATATACGAGACAGGTATTCAGGTCAGCACTGTCAGTGATTATGTCGGAAGGCGACTGGGCAAACAACCGGGCTTGCACAGGAAATATGCCGGCAATCTGCATAAAAATTCCCGCACAAAACAAAAAAAAGCGCCATTCTGATTTACCGGATTTAGCTGGAAATTCATTCATTTAGAAACATTTATCTTTTGCACATAACGCAAAAAAGTTTATATGCCATGAATACATTCTCTACCATGTTATCCAAAAAAACAAAGCAAACTGAATTTGGTTGAACCAATCCCTGATAATTCATCCTCCCCCGTTGACGACGGATTTGCGGCTCTTTTGACAGTCAGAGCAACGAGTTTTTGGCATTTTTTAACCATTTTTAACAGGTACGGTTTTAACCAAATGGACGGCATTCTGTTTCTTTTGACTAATCCTTATGAATTTGAAAAACGGGTGGTTAATTATTTTCCTGTTGGTTTTTTCGCCGGCCGGATTGAAAGGTCAAAGCCGATCCGTGCCGATGGTGGACTTTGCGGGCATTGAGCCCTACCTGGGAGCAAGTTCAGATACGGTATACGTGATTAATTTCTGGGCTACCTGGTGTGGCCCATGCCGGCGCGAACTTCCCGACATGGAGAAAATCCATAAGGACTATTCCGGCAGGAAAGTGAAGGTGCTTCTCGTAAGTCTTGATTTTCCAAATCAGCAGAAGGCCCTGCATCAGTACCTTTCAACCAATCATATCACCGCGCCCGTATTCCTGTTAAATGAACCGGATGCCAATGCCTGGATTGACAAAGTGGATCCTTCGTGGACAGGTGCACTTCCTGCCACACTGATATACAAAGGAAAAGACCGGTTGTTCTTTGAGAAAGAACTTACTTACCAGGATGTAAATAATTCAATAGTTTCTCTTAAACCTTAATATGAAATATCATGAAAACAATTCTGTCATCATTCTTAATTATACTGGCTGCCAACCTGTTTGCCGAGGGCTATAAAATAGGGGATCAGGCTACGGATTTCAAATTGAAAAATGTAGATGGCAAAACAGTCAGTTTGGCCGATTTTCCGAATGCCAAAGGTTTTATTGTGGTATTTACCTGTAATAATTGTCCATATGCCAAAGCATACCAGGACAGAATCATAGCAATTGATCAGAAATATAAAACCAAGGGTTACCCGGTGATCGCAATAAATCCGAATGATCCTGCCGTTGAACCGGCTGATTCATACGATGCCATGAAAACGAAAGCCAAAGACAAGGGCTATACATTCCCTTACCTGTTCGATCCTCAGCATGTGGTATACAAGTCATACGGAGCAACAAATACACCCCATGCATTTGTTTTAAACAAGGATGCCCAGGGTAAACTGGTGGTAAAATACATTGGCGCCATCGATGATAATTACCAGGATGCATCTTCTGTAAAAAAACCCTATCTTGAAAATGCCGTTAATGCCCTGCTTTCCGGAAAAGATCCTGAAACCAGCATGACTAAGGCGATCGGTTGCGGCGTTAAATCAAAAACGTAATTTGCGATTTACGATTTACGATTTTTACGGACTTTGATTTAAGATTTGGATATTGGAGGGAAGGCCTTCAGGGATTTGGAAATTCCTGAAGGCCTTTCCTTTTTATCTCCTTCGTTCTCCTAATCACTTAAACTCCTATCTTTGGGTATATTTAAAAACAGCAAGATGAACGATCAGCAAAAAGACGAACCGGAATTTAAAAAGTGGATTGCACCTTCTGTAATTCTTTCGGGTATCTGTTGGTATCTTTCCTGTGGCTTAAACGGAGATTATTGGTTTCTGTTATGGGTGGCTCCGGTTCCGATTTTGATTGTGGCCCTGAATTCAACCGGCAAAAAAGCATTTACATTGTCCTTTCTGGCATACCTCATAGGCCGAATAAGCTGGTTTGCATATCTTATCAAAGTGGCCACTGTTATACCCGCAATAATATTCACCCTCCTGCTGCCCTTGATATTTGCGCTGATTGTAGTTTGCACACGCTGGATTGTTCTTAAAACAAAATTTCCGATCGGAATTTTAGCTTTCCCGGTACTATTTACGATTTATGAATTTCTGCTGATCACTCTTTCTCCCGACGGTACGGCTGCAAGTATTGCGTATTCGCAGGCGAATTTTTTACCGGTCATACAGATAGCCTCTGCAACGGGCATTTTGGGGATTACTTTTATTATAACGCTGATCCCCTCCATTCTCGCGGTCGGTTGGTTTCACAATAAGGAAAAGAACCGCTTTATAATGGCACTATTCCTTGCAGTGGTATTAGTTTTTATTGTCGTTTTATCCGGAACCATCAGAATCAACGGCAATGTCGTTAAGAAAACTTTTACAGCCGGATTGGTTGTGCTGAATGAAAGCCATCATTTCGTGACCGACCATCCCGTGCTGGAAAAGGAAATGAACACTGTTTCAATTTATATTGACAGCATATCCGGATTGGCAAATAAAGGAGCTGAATTGGTCGTTCTTCCCGAAAGGGCCTTCAACATCAATTCAGAGACCGAACACAGAATATTTCAGGAACTGTCCGATGCAGCAAAGAAAAATCATGTTTACATAATATCCGGATATACAAATTTCAAAAATAATCCTTTAAGGAATTCTGCGTGGGTGATAGATCCTTCGGGAAAGCTACTCTGCGACTACAATAAGGTCCACCTTGTAACCGGATTTGAACGTCAATTCTCGCCGGGAAATGAAACGGGCCTGTTCAGTTTTGAAGGATTGGCTTCAGGTATTGCTATCTGCAAGGATCTTGATTTTCCGGAACACCTCAGAAAATACGGTCAAAAAAATGTTGAAATTCTTTGTGTTCCGGCCTGGGATTTTGTGCAGGATGGCTGGCTGCATTCAAGGATGGCCATACTACGGGGCGTTGAAAGCGGTTTTTCGGAAGTTCGGGCTGCCAGGCAAGGCCTGCTGACAATAAGCGATTGTTATGGACGGGTTAACGCAGAAGCTTCCACCCTGCATAAAAAAAACGTAACCCTGGTCGGTGAGGTAACACTTGCGCAAAAAAATACTATATATAGCCGTTTCGGAGATTGGTTTGGCATACTGAACCTGGCTGCAGGGATTGCTCTCATCCTCATAGTCTCTCTCAGATTCCGTTGATTTCGACTCCCTCTCCAGATTCAGGGCTTAATAATTTTTGTGTTCTTCGCGCAAATCTTCGTGAATTTGCGTTTAAATTTCTTATGAAAGCAGCGTTTAATTCTCGCAAAGCGCCTCCTTTTCTTTATAAAATCTTTATAACTCATATAGAAATCCTTACAATATGTATATGCATTCATAGCGTACTTTGTATATATAAAATTAATTAGACATGAATGCAATTACAATTTCATTACTTGCGGTCCCCCCTTCTCCTGCCGCATCAACAGCAACCTCCCCGGGAGGATATGTAATCGGAGCAATTATTTCAGTTATTCATCCTGGTATATCTTATCTATTCACTGGTCAAACCTGAAAAATTCTAAATCGCATGAAATCAGCAGACATTATTCAAATTCTTCTTTTTCTGGTTTTGCTTATAGTTTTATCACCTCTTCTTGGAAGGTACATGGCCAAAGTTTTCATGGGTGAAAAGCACTTTATGAAACCGGTATTCGGCTGGCTGGAAAGAACTATCTACCGGTTGTCCGGCATTGACAGCAACGAAGAAATGAATTGGAAAACATTCACCTTCAGTATATTGGTTTTCAATTTGGCCGGATTTATATTGCTTTTTTTTCTCCAGATGTTGCAGGCTCATTTGCCGCTGAATACTGAAAAATTGCCGGGGGTTTCCTGGCACCTTTCATTCAATACGGCCGTTAGCTTTGTTACGAACACCAACTGGCAGTCATACAGTGGAGAAAACACACTGAGCTACCTTGTACAGATGCTCGGTCTTACCGTTCAGAATTTTGTAAGCGCTGCAACGGGTATTGCCGTGTTATTGGCCCTGGTGCGAGGCCTCACAAGAAAAACAACCGATCTTCTCGGGAATTTCTGGGTTGACATGACGCGGTCTGTAACTTATGTGTTATTGCCATTAAGTATCCTGCTGGCAATTATTCTGGTGGGTCAGGGCACAGTTCAGACATTTTCACATTATACACATGCCACCACCCTGGAAGGCGCTGACCAGGTCATTGCCCTGGGGCCGGCAGCCTCGCAGATTGCCATTAAGCAGCTGGGGACAAACGGCGGTGGTTTTTTTAACACCAACAGTTCCCATCCATTTGAGAATCCGACCCCATTCAGCAATTTCCTGGAGATGTTCGCCATTATTATCATATCAGGCGGCCTGGTATTCACCTTTGGCTATTATATGAAAGCCAGGCGGCAGGCGTGGACGATATTCATTACAATGCTTCTTTTATATACTGCATCACTCACCTTGTCGATATGGGCTGAATACCATGCCAACAATGTATTTCATGCTTCAGGGCTCATGGAAGGAAAAGAAACACGTTTTGGCGTAATGAACAGTATTTTATGGTCAGTCACAACCACCTCCACATCAAACGGATCGGTTAATTCCATGCATGATAGTCTCTCTCCGGTTTCCGGAATGATCTCCATGTTTAGTATGATGCTTGGCGAAATAGTATTTGGCGGTGTGGGCTCCGGATTGTACGGCATGATTGTGTTCATTCTCCTTACTGTATTTATTGCAGGACTGATGGTAGGCCGTACACCCGAGTACCTGGGCAAAAAGGTGGAGGCTTTTGAGATAAAAATGGCGATAATAGCCGTTCTGGCTCCCAGCATTGTAATTAAATTATTCTCGGCCATAGCCTGTTCGGTAGGACCGGGATTGGCGGGCCTCAACAATGCCGGGCCGCACGGGCTTTCGGAGATCCTGTATGCATTCAGTTCAGCAGCAGGGAATAATGGAAGTGCTTTTGCGGGGCTAACGGCAAATACGGTATTTTATAATGTGATGCTGGGTTTCGGAATGCTGATTGGCCGATTTGGGATTATTGCCCCGGTGATGGCTATTGCCGGCAGCATGGCAAAAAAGAAAATAACCCCGGTCTCATCCGGTACATTCAGAACAGATAACTTGCTTTTTGTAATATTATTAGCCGGTGTCATTCTCATCGTAGGCGGGTTGACATTCTTTCCTCCTCTTGCATTGGGGCCTATTGTGGAGCACTTCTTAATGAATATGGGTGTCACCTATTAATTTTAATCGCAATGAAAAATATTGAAAATTATCCGAAAAGTAATTTATTCACCCGGGAAATCACAATTCAGGCGTTGAAGGATGCATTTATCAAGCTGAATCCCGTTTCCCTGGTAAAGAACCCTGTAATTTTTATCGTGGGCATTGGTGCAACAATGACCTCAGTTGTTGTTCTAACTGATATATTGGCAGGTCATTTTTCTTCCTTTAACTTCCAGATCACCATATGGCTTTGGTTTACCATACTTTTCGCCAATTTTGCGGAGGCTGTTGCCGAAGGCAGGGGAAAAGCCCAGGCCAACAGTCTGAGAAAAAGCCGTACACAAACCCGGGCACGGAAGCTTGTCGGTGCCAAAGAAGAGCTTGTTTGGGCAACGGAACTTAGAAAAGGTGACAAAGTAATTTGTGAGGCAGGCGAAGTAATTCCGGCAGACGGGGATGTAGTTGAGGGGATTGCCAGCGTAGATGAATCAGCTATCACGGGTGAATCGGCACCGGTAATCAGGGAAAGCGGTGGTGACCGATCTGCTGTTACAGGCGGCACCAAGGTAATCAGTGACAAGATCATAATAAAGATCACCTCTGAACCGGGAAATAGTTTTCTTGACCGCATGATAGCCCTGGTTGAAGGGGCAAAAAGGCAAAAAACCCCGAATGAAATTGCGTTGATTATACTATTATCAGGCCTGACAATCATATTTCTGCTGGTAGTAGTATCAATGCCTGCGTATTTTGGATATAGTCTCAGGGCATCAGGAGTTCCCGGTTCACAAAATCTGACCCTTCCTGTGCTGATTTCCCTGCTTGTCTGCCTTATCCCCACTACCATTGGCGGCTTGCTGAGTGCCATCGGCATAAGTGGTATGGACAGGCTGTTGCGGAAAAACGTAATTGCCACAAGCGGAAAAGCAATTGAAGCTGCAGGTGACACGGATGTGTTGCTGCTGGATAAAACCGGGACCATCACACTCGGAAACAGGATGGCTACTGAATTCATCCCTGCCGATGGAATATCGAAGGAATATCTTGCCGATGTTGCACAATTGGCTTCCCTGGCTGACGAAACTCCCGAAGGCAGGTCAATTGTAATTCTGGCAAAGGAACAATTCAATATACGTGGGCGAAACATGCACTCCTCCGAATTTGATTTTATTCCCTTTACAGCCCAGACACGAATGAGCGGTATTGATCAGAGAACGGACGGCCAGATGCCGAGAAGCATCCGGAAGGGCTCTTCCGAGGCCATCCGGAACTTTGTACTGAATAAGGATGGGTTTTTCCCAAAACAGGTGGAAGAAGTGGTCGCAGAAATTTCACGGCAGGGCGCAACGCCGTTGGTAGTATCCGAAAACAACAAAGTATTGGGTGTAATTCAGCTTAAGGATATTGTGAAAGGGGGAATCAAACAACGATTTGCCCAGTTACGGACTATGGGCATCCGTACTGTGATGATCACCGGCGACAACCGTCTTACAGCAGCCGCCATTGCGGCAGAAGCCGGCGTAGATGATTTCCTGGCGGAAGCGAAACCTGAAGACAAACTGGCCAGGATCCGCGAAGAGCAAGCCAATGGCCATCTTGTGGGGATGATCGGCGACGGAACCAATGACGCACCCGCACTTGCCCAGGCCGATGTGGGCCTTGCCATGAACACCGGAACTCAGGCTGCACGCGAAGCCGGGAATATGGTGGATCTTGACAGCAACCCGACCAAGCTGATCGAGGTGGTGGAAACCGGAAAGCAATTGCTGATGACGCGGGGAGCATTAACCACCTTTAGTATAGCCAATGATGTAGCAAAATATTTTGCCATTATTCCCGCCATTGCCATGTCGCTTTATATTACTGCCAGCGGTGTAGCTCCGCTAAGCTCGCTCAATGTGATGAAACTGTCTACACCTCAGAGTGCCATCCTGAGCGCTGTTATTTTTAACGCTCTTATTATTATCGCTCTTATTCCGCTTGCCCTGAGAGGAGTGAAATATCGTCCCATTTCTGCAAACCGGGTCCTCGCGTTGAATCTCCTTATTTATGGCGTAGGAGGCGTTATTATTCCATTCATTGGTATAAAACTGATCGATATGTTGATTGTATTTTTACATATGATATAATTGAATAAAATGAAAACACAAATTGCGATAGCACTTAAATTCTTGCTGGTCATGACTTTGCTGACCGGTATTATTTACCCCGTTTTCCTGACCGGAATTGCCCAGGTGATCTTTCCCGAAAAATCCAAGGGAAGCCTGATCACTAAAAACGGAATTATTATCGGATCCAGCCAGATAGGCCAGAAATTTGAAAGCAGTGCTTATTTCTGGTCACGCCCCTCGGCAGTGGATTATAACCCGGTTCCGTCCGGAGCATCGAATTTTGGACCAACCAATACCAAATTGTTAACCCTTTTTAACGAAAGAAAGAATACTTTCATTACAGGAAACAGTTTACAGGATACGACTTCTGTTCCTATGGAAATGCTTTTTGCATCGGGCAGTGGGCTCGATCCCCATACTTCAGTGGATGCCGCCCGTATGCAGGTAAAAAGAATTGCAGAAGTCAGGAATTTTAATGCATCCCAGGAACAAAAACTGAATGATCTTGTAAACCAGTTTGCACAAAAACGGCAATTCGGAATATTCGGGGAAGAAAGGATCAATATTCTGCAGCTAAATATTGAAGTGGATAAAATTAATTAACCTGCCTGTTTTATCCTTTTAGAAAATATTTTCGACCTTTATGAAATAGATCCTGCTTTTTTTCAAAAAATATATGATCATAGAAGAGGAAAACAGACCCAATCCGGATGAATTGCTTGCGTCTTTCTATTCAGAAGATCAAAAAAGCAAAAGAGGCAAACTGAAGATTTTTTTTGGCATGTGTGCCGGTGTGGGCAAGACATATACCATGCTTCAAACCGCCCATGCGGAAAAGTTAAAGAACAATGATATCGTTATCGGGTATGTGGAAACCCACAATCGTCGTGAAACCGCCGAATTGGTCAATGGATTCGAACAAATCGCTCGTAAAAAATATGAATACCATTCAACGCAGGTGGAAGAAATGGACCTGGACGCTATCCTTGCCCGTAAACCGCAGATTGTTCTGGTTGATGAACTTGCCCATACCAACGCACCCGGCAGCCGACATACAAAAAGATACCAGGATGTTCTTGAGATCCTTGAAAACGGGATCAATGTGTACACTACCGTAAATGTACAGCACCTGGAAAGCCGTTCGGATACTGTCGCACAAATAACCGGAATTATAGTCAGGGAAACGCTCCCGGATGAAATTTTTGAAAATGCAGATGAAATTGAACTGGTTGATCTTACGCCGGATGAACTGCTCCAAAGATTATCCGAAGGAAAAGTATACACAACCGAACGATCTGTTGAAGCGATTGAAAATTTCTTCCGGAAAGGAAATATCACAGCGTTGCGGGAAATGGCGCTGCGAATTGTTGCAGACAGGGTAGACAAACAGTTGCATGATTATATGCAGCAAAAACGTATCCGGGGTCCCTGGAAATCAGGATTACATCTGCTGGTAGCCATCGATTACAAACAACAGTCTACACGGTTGCTTCGGTGGGCAAAAAATCTTTCCTATTCCATGGGGGCTAATATCCAGGCCCTGTATGTTGAAACCCAGCACCAACTCACAAACAAAGAACGCGAACAACTCGACAGGAATATAAACCTGGCAAAGCAACTCGGAATATCCTTCAGGATCATCACCAATGACGATATAGCGAAGGCCATCATCGGCTTTGCGGAAAAGGAAAATATAACCCATATAATTGTTGGAAAACCACGCATCCGGAACCTTCTTTCGATGCTGCAACTGGAGAATTTTGTTAACCGGCTTATACGGTATTCCGGCAATATAGACGTTTATATACTGGGGTCAGACAGCCAGGCAAAGGATCATTTCAGGGAGAAGGTGGCATTACCTTCCTTTACTTCCAGTTTCAGGCAATATATCATCACCTCTATCATGGTGATCCTCACCTCGTTAGCATGTTACCCGTTTCGTGATATACTGGGATACCAAGTGGTTTCTTTTGGCCTGTTGTTCCTGGTTTCCATACTGGCCATTTTTTACGGTACCGGCCCCATCTTGCTGGCAGCATCGTTGAGTGCGGTCATCTGGGACTACTTCTTTATTCCGCCCCAGTATACAATGTATATTGGCAAGACTGAGGATGTGCTGATGCTCATTATGTTCTTTATCATTGCGTTATTAAATGGTATTTTAACTTCCAGGGTCAGAAACCAGGAAAAAAAGATCAGGATCCGTGAGGAACGAACCCATGCACTGTATCAACTCAGCAAGGAGTTGGCCAATGCTCCCGGGATTGATGGAGTAACGGATATCGCCGTAAAATGCGTTCAAAAGTATTTTAAACTGGATTGTGCCATATTTTTGAAGTCAGAGACAGGACAACTTGAAAACCATGTTAGGCACGAAACAAAAGTCAATCTTTCAGAAAATGATCTTAGTGTGGCAGCCTGGGTATTTAAGCATTCAGCCAAGGCTGGAAAGAATACGGATACCCTTCCATCAGGTGACCTGACCATGTACCCACTAACCGGAAATTATGAAAACATGGGCGTTATAGCCGTTCAGCATAAAATTGTGTTCTCTCAAGGTGAAGAACAATTCTGGGAATCAGTTATTTCCCAGATTTCGGGCAAATATGAACGTGAATTTTTGCGGAGCGCTGCCAGGAAGGTATTTTTATTGAATGAATCAGATAAATTGTATAAAACATTATTCAATTCTATCTCGCATGAATTGCGAATTCCGGTGGCTACGATATTGGGCGCTACGGATACGCTCTTATCCCAGGCCTATCCTGATGAAACCAGGATTAAACTCTATTCCGAGATCAATATCGCTTCTATTCGCCTTAACCGTCTCATTGAGAACCTGTTAAATATGTCCCGGCTTGAAACAGGAAGGATTACCGCAAAACCCGACTGGTGCGATGTGCATGACCTTGCGAACCATGTGGCAGAATCGCTTAAGGAGGAGTTAAGTCCGTTTGAACTGTTGGTTGTCATTCCGGATGAAATGCCCCTCGTAATGATTGACTTTGGATTAATGGAACAGGTACTGCATAATCTTTTGCTGAATGCTACACAAAATGCCCTGGCAGGTACAAGGATAAGGCTGAAAATATTTTATGACAACGGAATTCTGATTATCCAGGTAATGGACAGAGGCACAGGATTCCCTGAATCAGAACTTTCTTCGGTATTCAACAAATTTTATCGCGGAAAGGATGCAAAAGCCGGTGGTACTGGCTTGGGATTGTCCATTGTAAAGGGATTCGTGGAAGCTCATGGGGGAACTATTACTGCAGAAAACAGGGCCCATGGCGGGGCACGGTTTATAATAAAAATGCCGGTTAAAATATTGCACGATGCTGATGCGTAGATTTATATTAAGTCTAATTTTACAAGCGATCATTCTTCCCTTACAAAGAAAGAAGTATGGCTGAAAATATCCTCATCATTGATGATGAAGTTCAGATACGACGATTGCTTGATATCACCCTTTCAAACAATGGTTATAAAATCTCTGAAGCATCCACAGGTAAAGAAGGATTGGTTAAGGCGGCTACAGGACATCCCATTTTAATTATACTGGATCTTGGTTTGCCTGATGCTGATGGATTTGAAATTCTTAAGAAACTGAGGGAGTGGTTCCTGAAACCCATATTGATTTTATCTGTCAGAAATTCAGAAGAAGACATCGTCAGGGCTTTGGATCACGGGGCAAATGACTACCTTACCAAACCCTTCCGCACAGGTGAATTGTTAGCACGCGTTCGTTCTGCGATACGTCAGAGTGAGGGAGCAACTGAAAATCCATGTCTTTCATTTGATAATCTGACGATTGACCTTGTTAATCATGTTGTCAGAAAAAATATGGATCTTATCAAATTAACGTCCACCGAGTTTTCCCTGCTTGCCCTCATGGCAAAAAATGAGGGCAGGGTATTAACACATCAATACATTTTAAAAGAGGTATGGGGAATGGGTTATGTGGAACAAACCCAATATTTAAGGGTGTTTATAGCACAGTTAAGGAAAAAAATTGAGGATGATCCCTCAAAACCCAATTATCTGAACACAGAATCAGGGATAGGATACCGTTTTGGAAAATAAAAAAAAAGAAGCACAGTATTCCTATTCCTTTGATGATTTATCTATTTTAAGAATATGACTGATCAAAGCACTGACCAGAAAAAGCAGTATAAGTTCACCAAAAAACTTCAGTACAATCATCGTAGTAGCCGCGAACATCAACATAGCACATGTTTTAAGTTCTCTTTTCAGACACTGCTAATTTATTCCGGATAGTATAATTATTTTATCAAAACTGAAGCGGTTAATATAAAGATTTTATAAAATTCAAAAAGGGTTCCTTGCACTTCCGTGGGCTGCACACACGGTTATTGGGATTGGGCCACTTCGTGGGTATGAAAACAGAAACATCAAGTTCTGCGTTCTCTGTAAAGCAAAGCGCCTCTATATTCTCCGGAGGCTTTTTTATCCTAAAGCAAGCCCTCGGGTTGCAAATCAAAAAATGAATAGTCAGGCAGATTACCAACGCGGATATATCTTCGCGAAATTATTTCATGTGGGGATCCTGAGGGGGTAAATGCCGCAACCACAAGATATCCGCCAGACTGTTCAGGAAGATCCAGCGAAGCAATAAAATCGGTACGCTGAAGCGGATCAAGCGTTACGTCCATTAATTTTTCAACGGTTACCTTACCTTTCGAATCGAGCAGTTTCAGATTCAGCTGACCGGAAATCCTATCCTGGTTATTGTTAATTCCTGACAGGCTGAAATCAAGTTTAGAACCCGGTTTATGAGGTTCCATATGTTTAACATATCTTTCATCGGTCAGATTTAAGAAAACCGCTGCGGGAGCGAAACAATGCCTGAACCAGTCCAGCGTGATTCCGGGTTTTAGATCTTTAATATCGCCGATGAACCAATCGCCTGTATACCCAAAGTTATTGGCAAGGTAACAAAAGGCAAGTACGCCGGCAATTGAAGTGTTGCTGCGAAGCCATTCAGTTTCAAGCTGCAGCCAGTAAGCCTGCAATTCCCTGTTTTGTTGCGCGGTTGAATTTTCACCCAGGTAGTAATTATAAACATCAACGGTTAGTTTGCTCGGCAATCCGTTTCTCCACAGCCAGATCCAGCCATACTCGTTTACAAGCTGTGCCGATGATGATTTTTCAATATCCCTGATTATCCCCGGCTTATAGTCAAGTTTTCCCAACGGATAAGGATGCTTTTCAAATTCTTTGATATCCTGGTTCCAGGGACTCTGATACGGATGTGGTTCATCCATTTCATCCTGCGCCATGCTACTCCCTGTCATGTAACCCGCATCCCATACTCTCGTCGGATCCAGCTTTTTCAATTCCGGGATCAGCATGTTTCCAATATAATCATCTTCATTTTCATTGATGGCATCCCAGATTGCAATGCTAGGATGACATCCATCAGTCCACACCCAATCTGTATATTCCTTTCGTATCTGGTCATTCCAGCCGTGATTCTGCCAATAGAGCCATTCATTCTGAAACATGATTCCATATTCATCTGCCAGATCATACCAGAAATCCGGTACAATACCCACACAAATGCGCATCATATTCCAGTCGAGTTGCTTCGGGATATCAACGAGCATTTTCTTCACCCATTCTTTGTTCCAGACAAGGTCACGACTGTCAGGATCTTCAAAAAACCGCTGCAGGGTAATGTTGGTACCCCGAAGCAAATATTGCTTGTCGTTCAAATAGAAAAACTTTCCCTTCCGGGTAAAATCACGCATTCCAAATGCACGAATCACCCTGTCCGTAATGGTATTATTTGCTTCAAGGAGCACCTCTGCTTCATAAAGAAAAGGTGATTCAGGTGACCATTCATTAAAAGATTTTAAAGGAATGTCCAATGATACTTCCGTCAGATTATCCCGCTTTGTCTTATATATTCCTGTTGACCTTGTCAATTCCAGTCCCGATTTTTTTTCTTTCAATATCACCGTCAGCCGGGCCGAATCATCCATTGCATCCCCATAGAAGATCTGGGAAGGTCTGAAATTCCGGATAAGCGCTTTGACCTGCACTTTTTTCCCGGCAACCGACGGCAAAAGGAGCAGCCTGTTGATGGCAATGTTGCCGGTAAAAGAAAGAGTAACATCATCCCATATTCCCGGCAGATAATGTTCCTTTTCCTTATCAGTGCCTCCGGCAGCCTCACTGGGAAGCCAGATACGGTCTCCTACGCGGATAAGGATCTCGTTTTCGGCACCCCACCGGATGGCAGGTGTACACCTGAATTCAACCGGTGTATAGCAGGCCATGCTGGTTCCCATATCAATTCCATTGACAAAAACCTGCGTAACATACTGGCTTTTTTTCAGGCTTATCATTACCTCTTTTCCCTGCAGCTCTTTTCCAACTGCCACTTTTTTTCTGTACCAGCTGTATTTTGGAATATAATCCAATTCATATAAATTATGTTGTTCCGCTGCCTTAACCTGTCCTGGTCTTTTAACAAACACCTCATAATCCTCAATTTTGGGATCAGCCATTGTGATCAGTCCGGGAACCTGTATTGTTCGTGTAAATTTTGCCGGCGGAAAAGCGTTGACAGTTTGTTCAAAATCCCATGTGCCATTCAGATTTATTGTTGTACGTTGTTCCTGGGCTGCAAGGAGTTGTGTCGATAAAACCGCTGATAGAAAAAGAAAACTGGTCGCCTTCATGGTAATGATATTTAATGTGGTCCATAAATGTACATTTTTTACCCATGAGGTAATCCATCTTCATGGACCTTTCTTTAAATTGATATATTTGCAGGTAAAATGCAAACCCGCATGAAAATCGCAGTCACCGGGGCTTCAGGTCATGTTGGCACAAATCTGTGCGAATTGCTGGTTCAACAGGGTCATCATGTTAGGATACTGGTTTACCGGGACAGGAGTGTGATTGAACATTTACCCGTTGAATTTATAGATGGGGATATAACAAACGAGGAGGATCTTGTGGCACTTTGCCGGAATTGTGAAGTTGTTATTCACCTGGCTGCAAATATCAGTCTTGCGGAAGAGGGACAGAAGTTGCATGAAAATTAATTTTGACAGTTGTGTCAATCTCATTCACGCAGCCCGGAAAACAGGAGTCAGGAAAATCATCCATTTCAGTTCTATCCATGCCTTCGAACCGAAACCTTTTGATGAAACACTCGACGAAAACCGCAGCCTTTGCCTGAACAGTCCGGTATCCTATAACCAGTCGAAAGCCTGGGGACAAAAGGTAATGGCGGAGTCCGCCACCCGCGATCTGGAAATCGTAATATTAAATCCCACGGCTATTCTTGGTCCCGCAGACCATACCCCATCTTATCTCGGTCATGCCCTACTCCGGTTTTACAGAGGACAGAATCCGGGGTTAATTCCCGGTGGATATAATTGGGTCGATGTGAGGGATGTTTGTGCTGCCACAATAAACGCTTTGGAATACGGGATCGGAGGTACCTATCTTATTTCGGGCAACTGGCATAGTCTGAAAAGCGTGGTGGATAAAATATCGGAAACTGGGAGGGCATGCTCCTCCAAGGCTTGAAATTCCAATTTTCCTGGCCCGCATAGGCACACCGTTTCTTAATCTTCATTCGCTGATCCGCCGGAAACCTCCCCTGTATAGCTATGGGTCGCTGGATACGATTAAAAACAGCCATCCTGACATCTCCCATGAAAAAGCCAGCCAGGTTCTGAAGTTTAATCCCCGTCCCTTTGACGTAACATTGCAGGATACAATCAAATGGTTCCAGGAAAATAACTATTTATAATGGATAAAATTCAATTTGATCACCTGGTATTGCTCTGGATACTCCTTGCGGGGACTGTATTTCTGGTTTTGTTGAGAATATCTGCTCCTTACGGGCGACATACTTCACAAAAGTGGGGACTGACTGTCCCAAACCGGATGGGCTGGTTGTTCATGGAATTATCTGCTTTACTTCCGTTTTTGTATTTTGTCATTTCGGGGAATGGCGAAAAGAATGCCGTTGTCTGGACTATTGTTGGGCTCTTCTGCTTGCATTACATTAACCGATCGCTGATATACCCTTTCCGGATAAAAACCAAAAACAAAAGAATGCCCCTGGCTATCATGATGATGGCTGTATGTTTCAATACAATGAACGGTTTTATTAACGGGTATTACCTCGGAACCCTGCAGCACCAGTATCAGAATGAATGGTTTACACAGCCGGTTTTTGTTGCAGGAACCGTTTTATTTATAACCGGAATGATTGTAAACGTTGCCGCTGACAATCATCTGATCCGTTTGCGAAAAAACAGTGGAAACGGATACCAGGTACCTTTTGGGTTTTTGTTTAAAAAGATTTCCTGTCCTAATTTCTTTGGTGAAATCATTGAATGGGGCGGTTTTGCGTTGTTATGCTGGTCGTGGCCGGCTTTTTCGTTTTTCGTATGGACCTTGTGCAACCTTATTCCAAGGGCACTTGATCATCACAAATGGTATAAGTCCAAATTTTCAGATTATCCGGCGGAAAGAAAGGCGGTTCTTCCGTTTTTGCTTTAGGGCTTTGTTTCTCTCGGATCTCGCGGATCTCGCAGCCGTGGGTTAGCACCCACGGTTATTGATATCTGACCCCTTCGGGGTCTTTGTGTCCTCATGGAAGCAAAACATCTTAAAATCAAGGCGGAGCCTGGTAGAATAATTTCGGACTAGGCGGAGCCTTGTCCGAACCGGGGTACGCCGTAAGGATATATATTAAATGTTATAATCTGCGTTCCGGCTGTAAAGAAGCCTGTATACATACGGATAAATCTCGCATGCAACACAAAGTCCGATGAATGCTTCCAGAAATGAAAATAATCCAAGTATTCCGGCGAAAATGAAAGCCAGTACTTTGGCATTCAACAGGTATGTTAAAACGATGAGGCTGCTGAATATGAGACCAATGCGGGCAGCAAATATTTTTGGGCCCGCATTTATCAACAGTTCCCTTACCTGCAAGTATTTCACTATGTTTTTTGAGGATATGGCAAGCAGGCTGTATTTCGATTTGTCGGCAGTCCGCAAGAAAAAGTCAATTCCCAGGAAGACTACAAAAAATACATTATGTGTAATAAAAAAACCGGAAATGAGGAGCACTGTAAATGCTGCATTTAACCGGGCAACTCTTTCATTTATTTTCTTTTCGGATATAGGGCAGAAAGCATAGGTCTTCATTTTGATCTGAATTAAGTTAGTTCTAATTTCAAATGCAAGTTTAGGTGTTCGCCGGAAGTTATGAAATAACACAAATAGGGTATATTGTGTACCGTAAATGTGGTAGGAGCATTGTTGTGTAGTTCTGTGGTTTTGTGCGGGGCTTAAAACGTTACCACCAACGAAATTCCGCCCGGGATAAACACCCAGCCTCATGCTGATCGGAGTTGACTGCACCGGGCTGAACCTGTATTTATTTATATAATTATCATAATCTTTAATTGCCCTTCGCGGCTGGGTAAATATCTGAGTTTCCGTAATTGCCTCATTGAGGGCAAAATTCCCCAATCCGGCCCAGACACTTCTTTTGAATGCCAGCCAGGTGACGAGACTGCTGCCCAGGTTAACTGCCGTAGAAATGGCGTGTGTTTTAAATGACCTGCCTACTTTTTCATTCATAGCATTTTGCTTTAGCAGATTTTCGGATTCCAATAATTTAATCCGTTTTTCCTGGGGAGTTCGTTCCGGCAATTGCCCAATCCTTTGCCATTCCCCGTTAGGCTTCAATGGTGAAATCATTTGTCCGGCAGCCCCCAGCAATGTGGTTAATGCACCCAAAGCCATGTCCTGTTTTGTGGCCAGTTCATCCACAGCGATCCACACGCCCGCCTGAGCAACCGTAGCCCCGCTGTAGGCTCCAAGCCATCCGTACCACCAGCGATTATCCCTTAATCTTTCATCCGCCAGTTTCGTCTTGATTTCCGAAAGCCGTTCAAAGATCATCGAGTCAGATGCAATGGATTGAGCCGCTGCAGTTTTCGGATAAATGAATACAGGAAAGAGGGCAATCAGTAAAAATCTCATGAAATCTGCGGATGTTCTTATCATTTCAACACATCCGGGTTTGCAACAATTTTACCTGACATCATAGCAGATTCCCTGAGTTTGAGACATAAAAGAAGGCTCACAAACATCAGCACAATGAGGGTTACCAATGATCTGGTCATTGAACCCGCCGGGGATTTGAAAACATCCATGCCAATTATAAAAACAATGCCTGATACCTGGCCCATAAGCAACAAAAGCCCGTTGGATGTTCCCTCGGGAGCAGGAAAAGCCAGTTCAGCCCCGTACTGAAAACCAATTGGCCCCGCACTGAGCAGGAAAAAGCCCAGGACAAAAGATGAAACCAGAATCACCGGGTAGGTGGCAGCAAATGTAATACCGATCAATCCGAGGATCGCTCCGGTCAAAGCAAGCATAATGAAAGGAATTCGTTTCCTGAAATAGTCGGATAAGGGAGGCAAAATCAACGCCCCAATCACTCCACCGGCTATCATGAGCCCGCCGATCATACCTGCCTGTGTTGCGGTAAAACCCCGCGGTCTTACTATATCTTCAATCCATGTGGCCACGCCATTAAAAACTCCAAGTCCGATGAAAAAAATAAGCATAAGCCAGATGAATTCAGGCTGCCGGACAATCTGTCGCAGGCCGTCAAAAACAAGTGAACGTTCATCCTGTCCGGGAGGACAAGGAGGTGTCAACGGACGTTCCTTAACAAAAAGGAAAAACAGGAATGTGGTTATTGCAGAGGCGACACCATAGGTCAGGAGCATTTTCTCCATTCCGTATTTTATTGTTATATACGGCGTGATGGCCATTCCCAGCAAAATTCCCACATACATGGCCAGGGTTCCCAATCCCGTGGCTGTTGCTCTTTCGTGGATGGGAAACCACCTTGCTGCCAGTTTTGTGATTGCGTTGAGAATAAAGGGTTGACCGATGGCAATCCCAACCTGTGCGATCAATACAAGGGTATAGTCAGGGGGCACCAGCCCCCTCATCAGGCCGAATCCTCCTGTAAAAAGAGCTCCTGTCCCAACCGCAATGCGAATACCGAATTTGTCGATTACCCATGATGCCGGTATTGAAATAATTACATATACAACCATAAAACACATCGACAAAAATCCGATGCTGAAATCGGAAACACTATAAAATCCGGCGGCATCACCGGTTATAGGTGCAAAAGTTATCCACATCAGCTGGTTGGTCAGCACAACAACCATAAATACGGCAAGCATGATCCACCTGTAGCCATATACTTTAAAACTTTGTTCTTCCATTTTCCCAATTCTATTATATTGCAGGCACTTTGCACCCAATCATCCAAAAATTTAAAAGTAAACAATTTTGATTGCAATTCAACCAGGCTGATCAGCTGTAAATTTTCTAAATTAGCCGCCAGGCATCTTATGTTATGAAAATTATGAATATCCCGTTATTGCTAAAAATGAATGTCAAGATTTTCTCGTCCCTGGGATCGAGAAACTACAGGCTGTATTTCGCAGGACAAAGCATTTCGCTTATTGGCACATGGATGCAAAATGTTGCTCTCAGCTGGCTGGTATACAGGCTGACAGGTTCAGTATTTCTTCTCGGGCTGGTCGGCTTTATGAGCCAGATACCGATGTTTATTCTTGCTCCCATTACGGGTGTATTGACAGATCGTTTTGACAGGCTGAGGATTATGACGCTTGCACAGGTATGCTTTATGCTGCAGGCATTGGCCATGACCCTGCTGGTTTTATTCAACCTGATTGAAATATGGCATATTATAGCGCTGAGCCTGGTTTTTGGCATTATCAGCGCTTTTGATGCACCGGCGCGGCAATCCCTCGTAATCGATCTCATTGACAAACGGGAAGACCTGGGAAATGCCATAGCCCTTAATTCGGCTGTTTTTAACGGGGCACGGCTTGTTGGTCCTGCCATTGCGGGGATTACAATTGCCCTAGTCGGGGAAGGTATCTGCTTTTTGCTGAACACACTGAGTTTTATGGCAGTGATCATTGCCCTGGTGAAAATTAGAGTTCCCTCCCGAAGAATTGTTGTTGAGAATACAAAACTGAAAAAAATATTTAGGGAAGGGCTCAGCTATACATTCATGACAATACCCATTCGAATGCTGTTAATACAGCTGGCTTTGCTAAGCCTTGTTGCCCTTCCGTTCATTGTTCTGCTGCCTGCCTATGCTAAGGAAATTCTCCACGGCAGTGCAGATACTTTGGGATACCTGATGTCATCGCTTGGCGCCGGTGCTCTGACCGGTGCGATTTACATGGCATCCCGCAAAAGTGTAATCGGACTGGGCCGCATCATTTCCCTTTGTTCAGCTTTGCTTGGATTAATGATCGTTCTGGCTGCATTTTCACAAAAAACCTATTTTTCCCTAATCCTGTTTTATTTCGGAGGGTTGTCAATGATTCTCACGATTGCCGCCATCAATACAATGATCCAGACAATTGCGGATGAGGATAAACGGGGACGTGTAATGAGTTTTTATGCTATGGCCCTGATGGGTACCACTCCCATTGGAAATCTGATGGCAGGAACAATAGCAAGCGGGATCGGGATTCCCAATACACTCCTCACCGGTGGAATAATCACAATAATCTCGGGTGCAATATTTGAATTGAAAAGAAAGTCGCTCCGGAAATATATCCGTCCGATTTATATCCGCAAGGGAATAATTCCGGAGCCACCCATTGAACTGTAAACTTTGTATTATGACAATACGGCCATGGCAGCGCCGATCATATTTGAATTTTCCATTTGGGCAACTGTAACTGTCACATCCTTAAGTCCCAGTTTTTCCAGAATTAACGGGATGTGTTTATCTACAATTTTATGGTAGGACTCATGGCCGGCCTTCATCTTACTCCAGTAAAGACTTCCTTCCGCCAGCACCTGTATCCGTTTTAATTTGGGATCTGCCTCATGCAGATTCTTTGCGAGTCCGGCCAATGAAGCAGCAACCAGCCTGGCTGATCTCTCATAGATATAGAAGGCAACTTCCACGTATTCGGGTTTATAATCCGCCGGATTATTAAGCATCCGGCTTAAATCGACAGCGCTGAAATTATCATCGAACTTGTCGGCGGGAAAGGCGGCTTTAAAGATTTCCCCGAGATACATTCCGGAAACAGCTTTTTCAAATCGTTGATAACTCTTGTTATCTGAATTGGCATCCACCTTTTCATCAAAGGCTGTAAGATGCGGGGGATGAAAATTTCCTGATTCCAGGTTGATAGGGGTGTCGCCGGACCATTCTTTCAGATCCTTTAACTTGGGAATATAAGAAGACGGGAAGAATGAAGCCATATTGGTACCCGTACCTACTATGATCCCGATATAGGCATCAAATCCCGGATTCAGCAAACCCGCAAACAAACTGGTTATGGTATCGTTTACCACCTTAATGGCGGAAAAATTATGATTGCATTTTTCATTCATGTAGGTCAACAACGGCTTTCCTATAGCTTCGCCTTCCATTTTCGGAATTCCCACACCCTTGGTCCACTTAATCAATTCTGCATCACCGTCTATCATCGATTTTGCCGGATATGAAAAACAATATCCGATCGGTGATCTTTCGCTTACATTAAGCTGGCTGAGCACTTCGGACTGGCGGGCAAACAGATCATCACGGGTAAAACCCTTTTTCTTCATTTCCGTGATATCTTTTTCAGCCATGCTGGTTATGGATGTTTTATCAGCTACTTCAACAGTGGCAACCCTGAAGTTGGTCCCTCCCAGGTCAAATACAGTTGCTTTTCCCTTGATTCCGTCCTTTTTCGGATGAATATAAGTAGGCAGACATTTAATTTCTGTTCCGTCTTTTTTAAGACCCGCCTCTATTTTGCCCGATAAATCATTTGCAATATCAACTAATTGTGCAGTACTCAAATCGAATTGATTTTTCATAAATCGTATATTTTTTGAGAATTAAGGTTTAGACGCTAAAAATAAGTATTTTTTTAATATCCCCATTTGCGCATGATGGAAAGGTCTTCTTTTACTGCGTCCATCGGCGACATTCCCTGGTAGGATTCCTGTTCCACAATATAGGATTTAACAGTTCCTGATTTTGTAGCCATATCAATTACCTCCCTGGTATTTACAATGCCTTTTCCTAAAACACAACTGACAAATTTTTCATTTCCTTCCGTGGACGGGATTTCATCCTTTACATGAATTGTTTCAAACCGGTTCGGGTATTTTTTCATTACTTCTGAAGCAATCGCCCCTCCATTATACAGATTTCCAATGTCAAGCTGCAATGCCACCAGGTTGGGATCAATTTTCTGCATGATTATGTCGAATACCTTTTCATTGTTCAACACCTGGCTGAATTCAAAATCATGGTTATGGTAACCGAATTTCATCCCTGATTTTTTGCACAATTCTCCGCTTTTGTTAAATATATCCAGGCATCTGTTCAAATCGTCGTATGTTTTCCGAAAGCTCTCATCCATCCAGGGACTGATCACATAAGATTGTCCAAGAACAGCAGCATCCTCTACTGTTTTTTTCCAGGCATCGGTAAAATCATTTTTTGCATTGTCCCAATGATCCAGGCCCAATACCGTATGGCCGCTGGGCATTTTCAAACCCAGTCCGTCAAGTATCTTCCTGAACTCAGCTGCCGGATATCCGTAGAATTTATGATCGACATAATTAGCATGTTCCACATTTTTATAGCCAATTCCGGCAATTTTATTCAATGAACCCAGAGGGTCCGTTTTCATGTCTTCACGGATTGAATAAAGCTGCACACCAACAAGGTCTTTCTTCATGGATGAAGCAAAAGCTGATTTATTGATAACTGCCACAGCTGCAATTGCCATTGTGCTGGTTTTAATAAAAGATCGCCTCGATGAGTTCATATCAATTTGTTTAGGTTCAAACTAGAATGATAAGATATAAAATTACGTATTTTATTGTAAAGATGGACTATTTCAAACAAACTTCTCCCTTCTCTGCAAGCCAATGAGACCCCAGAGGAGGGCGATGACAGAACCGATCATCATAATCATGCGGTTTTGAAAAACCACGTTCATCCAAATTGTTAGATTCATGTCGGTTGGAATATTGTAGGGATTTAAAAAAAGGTTCCATTTGCTTTTGGCTAAGGGTTCGTTCAGGATGAAAAATACAAGTCCGATGATCACCATTAAAACTGCTGCCCCGTTGCCATTGTGAAGAAGGGTTGTAAACAGGAAAGTCAGGCAGGAAAGAAACAAAAGTGGAACCATTAACTGCATCACCATACCGAACACTGGGATCTTCACTACTGAAAACCAGGCAAAGAATGCCATCAGCAGCATAAGGAACACAAGAAGCAATAACGTAATGATGAATCTCAGGAGATAAACCTTATACCGGTAATCGGGAAGCCCGAAAACAATTTCTAGCATCCGCGCATCCTTGTCGTTTTGAATATTGTAAACTATCGGATAGAACATGATGAGTATACCCGGAAAGATGAGCGTGTCATAAATATCCGTCACATCGGCATTTCCATTTGAAAATAACATCAGGCCGATGATGAGAAGGAAGAACAGCCAGGCTGCCAGGAGAAAATAGAGAAAGCGCCCTGCAAAAATTATTTTCAGGTTATACCGGATAATCGCAACAGTCAGTTTGAAAAGTTCAAGGGTCCGCATCCGTTTAGTTTTTAAGCAACAAACACAAATAGGCATCTTCAAGATTAGCCCTGACCGACAGGGCTCCTTCTGCCGGACATTCATCGGCAATGCATCGCACACGGATGATTTCACCATCCCGCATATGATGAATGATGACAAACTTCTCTTTAAACTTTTCAAAAGCCGTAATGTCCATGGCGGCCGACCACACCTTTCCTTCGGCAATCTGCGCCATCTGTACAGGTTCACCAAGATATCGTACCTGTCCGTTTTTCACAACAGCCACCTGGTTGCAGGAGCTGGCCACGTCTTCGATAATATGGGTCGAAAAAATAACGATCCGCTCCTTGCTTAACTCAACCAGCAAATTTCTGAAACGGATCCGTTCCCTGGGATCCAGTCCTGCTGTCGGCTCATCCACAACAAGGATGCGAGGCAGATGAAGAAGGATCTGGGCAATGCCTATTCTTTGCTTCATTCCACCCGAATAGGATCCGATTTTCTCATGTTTATGCTCCAGCATATGCACTGCATTAAGGACATAATCAACCCTCTCCTCGCGCTGTTTCCGGTTATACAGTTTTTTAAGGATTCCAATGTAATGCAGAAATTCCCATGCGGTTAGATTTTCATACATGCCAAATTCCTGTGGCAGATAACCTATGAGTCCCTGTAACTCTTCCCGCTTCAGTTTAGTGTCGATGCCATTGATTGTGATTTGTCCATAGCTGGGCTCCAGGATTCCGCAAATAATCCGCATGAGGGTCGATTTGCCGGCTCCGTTTGGACCCAGCAACCCAAACATGCCGTTTTCAATTTCAAACGAAACACCTTTAAGTGCTTTAAAAGGAACCTTCTTTTTTCCAATGACCGGAATTAACTGAACAAACCGGTAGAATGCCTTGCGTATTCCTTTAAACCTGCCTGTAATCCGGTTAATATTGATTTTTTCATTGTACAATTTGTCAGAGGAAACTTTGATCAAAATCACCAGGTACGCGATCATTGTGGCGGGAATAAGCAATCCGATCAGCTTGTACTTATGATAGAATAACGAAGCAAACAACAAGGGGAGTAACCAGAAGGCCAGGTAATAAATTGCCCTTACCATCCAAGAAATCCATTTGATTCGCCGACGTCCGTTTTGCGAAGATATAAACATTGTAAACGGGCGGATCAGCGAAAGGATCATCAGGTAAAGGCCGATGGGCAGGAGGAACGACCAGAAGCCGCTATCAAGATAAAAATAGATAAAGTATATCATGAATCCTGCGAGTGGCAGGAGCCATACTATGTATGTAAAATCACGCCATTTCGTATAGGTGGCTGTGAGTCCCAGCCGTGCCCTGATCTTCAGCCCTGATTTCCATTCCCTGACAAACTGGTTGTCGCGTTCATATATTTTTACCAGGTTACGGACCCTTATATGCAAGGGCGTTGCGTCATCTATGAGCTTTTCATTGGCCTTTCGCAGGCTGTTCCGGATGAAATAGACAGTCGCCGGAACCAGCAGGACCAGGAGGATAAAATCGATCATTTTCCACACGAGAGTATCTATCCTGTAATAAATCAGCAATCCTCCAACAAGATAGATAACAAGGATTATCAGCTTAATAACTGATTTCTGGCCGTATATCCATTGCAGGGAGGACTGAAGACCGGAATTCATCGTAGGAATGAAAACAAGCGTCAGAACTGTGCTCAGGCCGAGTCCTCCGATGACAGTAATTGCGAAGGGTGCCCCGATGGTTGTAACATATTCGGCTTTCCCCATTGCCAAGGGGAATAAAGCAATTATCGTGGTAAGAGAGGTGATAAGGATAGGTCGGACGCGGGCCAGTCCTGCCATCATAAGTGAACGCGATGGAGTATACCCTCTATTCTGAAGTACATTCGAATAATCGAGCAGAATAATTCCATTGTTGACCACTATGCCGACAAGAATTACAAAACCCGTAAGAGTATTGGGGTTCAGAAGTGAATTACCGGTTAAAATCAGTGCGATCAGGGAGCCGATGGCAGCCAGGGGAATCGCGAACATCAGCACCACCGGTTTTGAAAAGGATTCAAAAACGGAAGCAAGGATCATGAATATAAGAATGAAGGCTGCCAGAATAAGGAATTTGAAATCACTGAGGTCATTTTGTTCATGTTTTATTTCAACAGCCACTCCGGCAGGGATTCTCATGGATGCCAGCAGACCATCCACCTCCAGTCGGGCTGCTGTAAGCAGGTCCTTGTCGTCATTTACCTCACTCAAAAATGTATAATCCACTTCGAGTTGTCTTTGCTGGTTGACCCGTTTTACGGAAGGTATACCATTGCTGAAGTTGAAAGAGCTGATGTTTTGCAGTTCAAACCGTGCAGCATTCCGGCCTTTCACGGGCAATTCCTTCAGATCCGCCAGATTCCGTTCCTTTTGTTCAGCAGGTTTCTCCATGCGTATCCGGATATCGTATTCATCATTGCCCTGCCTGAATTTTACGCCACTTGAAAACTGCTGGGGAAAAGAATTCAGCTCGGCCAATACTGATGATGCGGGAATATCATACAACGACATCAGTTGTTTATCGAAATCCATGATGATTTCGGGTTCAGCAGCTGGGATATTAATATTTACAGTATTCACAGATTGTTGCTGGGAAAGAAAGTACTTTACCATATTGGCCTGGCTGACAATCTGATCATAATCTTCACCCTTAACGATCACTTTTTCTATGTTGTTTCCGATTCCCAGGAACCCTTCCATGCCGAGGTCCCCACCACCACCCCCGCCGAATCGCCTGGCTGAAACGGGAGGCTCCCAGCTGAAGTTCGCCGGTTCCAGGCCGTTCGTGCTATTCAGTATTTCTTTTTTAATTTTGGGAACCGAAAAATTCCGCTCCTTTTTATACTCTTTTTTCAGGCTGATTGTGATTTCGGCCTCTTCCTCATAAACCTGGCTAATAATATCCTGCCTTTCCTTAAGTTTTTCAAGGCGTTTTTCAACTTCTGAAACCAGCAGATCGGTGCCCGCCAGCGTAGTGCCTCCCGGCATGGTGATATATAAGGTCAGATTAATGATTTCGGGTTCCTGTTTGTTAATAAAACTTAGTCCCAAACTGATTATCAGGGTGATAAAAAAGATGCCGAGTGCACCGATAACCGTTTGGGCAGGCTTGCGCATGCCGGTTTTCAGTAAAACCAGGTATATCTGGATCAAGCGGCTGTGCGGCGGAATCCGGGTAAAACCGGCCCCGTTTTCTCTTTTCCGGAAACGGAGGAAAACGTGGGTGATCATGGGTACCAGCATCATGGCAACTACCATTGAAACCAGCAATGTTGAAATAATGGAAACGCCTATATTTTTGCCCAGTATTCCCACAAAGAAATTTTTGGAATAGGCGAAAGGTAAAAATACGGCAACCGTTGTGAGCGTTGCTGCCAGGATTGATCGCCAGACCTCCCTGGTACCCTGGGTTACGGCAGTATCCAAATCAACTCCTTTCGAGGCAAGACGGTAAATGTTTTCCATTACTACCACACTGTTGTCGAGCAGCATTCCGATTGCCAGCGCCATCCCCAGAAGCGTCAGGCTGTTTATGGATATGCCCGTGGCATAGAAAAAATTGAATGCGCTGAAAACCGAAATGGGAATTGCCAGTCCGATTGCCAGCACCAGGAAAATATTATTCAGAAAAATCCAGAGGATGAAAATTGCAAGCAATCCACCCACAATGGCCAGGTTGATGATCAGGTCAATATTTTTCTCCATCCTGTCAGCCGAATTGTTCTGGATAACAATTTCAATATCTTTTGATTTAAGTTCCCCGTTCAGCTTTTCAATTTCAGCTTTAACGCGATGCGAGAGGTCTATAAGGTTGGATTGTGTATCCCTCGTCAGCTGGAGGGTTACCGCTTCCTTGCCGTTAACCCGGCTGTATGTATCCTCGTTCTTGAATCCAAAACGGATATTGGCAATGTCCTTCAGCCTTATACTCCCCTGGGGAACAACGACCAAATCATTAATGTCCGTGAGGTCATCATATTCAGATATCACATTCACAAAATAGAGCTGGTTGTCTTTTGTGACTTTGCCGGCAAAAGTCCTTGTCCTGCTGTTCTGATTCAACACATTTCTCACATCGGCCGAAGTGATGCCATAGGAGCGGCAGACATCCCCGTTCAGGGTAATTTCGACCGATTTTTCCCGTCCGCCGAATACGGCAACATTGGCAATGCCATCCACATGTTGTATGCGGTTTACTATATTCCGGTCAACTATTTCCCTCACCCTGTCAACTCCCCCGCCACCCCTGACCTGAACGGTCATAAGCATATTATTCAGCTGTTCAATATCAAAGCGGATCACCTGCACATAAAAATCAGCCGGGAGCTTTCTCTTTACTTCTTCAATTTTCTGCATCAGTTTCAGATAGGCATACTTCAGGTTGGTATTTTGCCGGTATGATATCTGAATCATTCCCTGCTGCTGATCGGCCGTGGATTCGATCTTTTCAATTCCTTTCAGGGTACCGATAGCACCTTCAATAGGTATAATGGCCTGGCTTTCAAGGTAGGAGGGGTCAACCTGCAGGCTGGTCCCTACCTGCACAAAAAGATAAGGGATCTGTGTGTTGGGCAGCAATTCCACTGCCAGTTGTTTATATGAAAATACACCCAGCAGCGTGACTGCTATGAAAAGCATTGAAATGAGTATTTTACGCTTTATAATAAATTGCATATGCGTAAATTAAGCAGGTTGTTCAACGGATGCAGGTTTTTTTGACCGGTCGAATATGTAATAAACACACGGAATAACCACAAGCGACATAACGGTGGAAGTGATTAATCCTGAAATAAGTGCTATGGCCATGGGTGAACGAAGCGCCGCACTCTGACCGATTCCCAGTGTTAAGGGTACAAGGCCCAGAATAGTAGTCAGGCTTGTCATAAGGATCGGACGGATCCTGTTCTGACAGGCTTTTAAAATTGCTTCCCTGAGAGGCAACCCCTGCTCCTTAAACTGGTTTATAGCATCTACTAACAATATGGAATTATTTACAGCAATACCTCCTAACATAATGATACCGATATAGGCCATAATGTTGAGTGATATTCCCAGCAGGAAAAAAGCCCATATTGAACCTGCGCCGGCCAGCGGAATGGTAAGCAGAACAGTGAACGGGTGGATAAGAGATTCGAATTGCGAAGCCATAACCATATATACCAGCACCACCGATAAGAGAAGGGCAAACCCAAGGTTTCGCATGGCATCCGTCCTTTTTTCCTCTTCACCCGTCACTTTTATCTCATATTCATCCGGAGCAATGACTGTACCTATTTTCTCCCTTACCCTGTCAATGACCTTGTCAAATGCAACTGTCCTGTCAATGTCACCGGTGACTGTGCCAATGCGGTTCTGGTTTATGCGCAGCAATTGTTTTGGTGAAACCGACTTATGAATGCGGGCCACTTCTGACAAAGGGACTTCCTTATTCCCGCTTCTCAGCATAATTGTATTGAATTCTGACAGGCTAAGTTCCGGAAGTCTGACCGTAATATCGCTTAATTCACCCGCGTTTTCAAATTTTCCCGCATTTCTGCCCATCAGCAGATCTTTCAGCTGGGTAGTAATTCCTTCGGATGTTAGATTGTAATAAGAGGCCATGTATCTGTCAATGACTACGTCCAATTCCGGTGCGCCCTGTTCAATACTTGTCTTTAAGTTAAAAACTCCCGGCATACCGGTAATCGTTCGCTTGATCTCCATAGTCAGGGAATCCAGCATTTTTATATCCCTCCCTTTAACCTCAATCGACAAGGGAGATTCATCCGTTCCAAGCGTTGCTTCAAGGGACGATTCATTTCTCACCAGGGATATTTCCGCGTCGGGAATTGAATCCGCCAGTGTGCTGATCCGTGCCATCAGAGATTCCGACTCGGCAATCGCGGAGGGTTTCAATCTTATTTTCACGGAGGCTGTATTCTGATTCTGAAAAACAGATTTTTCCGAATTGGAGCTTTCAGAGGGCCCAACCTGGCTGTAAATAATATCGGCTTTATCCCCCAGAATCTCATACAGCATGGATTCCAGATTTTTCACGAGTCCCTCCGTTCTTTCCAGTTGTGTACCTTCTTTAAGTTTAATGTCGAGACTAAAATCTCCCGTTCCGGTTTGGGGAATATATTCGCTTCCTACATGCGGCAATACGAGGATTGTGGCTCCAATGATCAGAAATGCCCCTGAAACAACCAGTGTTCTGTAATCAAGCATGCGGGAAAGGAAGCCGGAATACCAGGTAAACCGCAGGGAGTTGGTTGAGCGGATCGCCGGCCGGCTGGCATACATCCAATGGAACAACATGGGAATAACAAGAATAGCAATAAAAAGGGATGCAACCTGGGAGAAAGCCACCGTCCATGCCTGGTCTTTAAACAGTGTACCTGAAGCGCCATGAAGATAAACAATGGGAAGGAAGACCACGATGGTGGTTATTGTTGAGGAAATGATTGCCCCTCCAACTTCGGTTGTCCCGATAATCGCTGAATCTTTCGCTGACTTTCCCAACTCCATGTTTCGGAAAATGTTTTCCACAATCACTATGGCATTATCCACAAGCATGCCTGCCCCAAGGGCAAGCCCCCCCAGAGTCATAATATTAAGAGTAAGTCCGTTGAAATACATCAAAGCAAAAGTTGCCACTATAGAGACCGGAAGCACAAAGGCAATAATGACCGTGAGTCCAATGCGCCGAAGAAAAAGAAACAGGACGATGATAGCCAGAAAGGCGCCGATATAGGCAGAATTTCTCAATTCATCAATAGCATTTGTAATGAAAGTACCCAGGTTCTGCACAACCGTAAACTGGTATCCCGGAAGCGCTTTTTTGATGGATTCAAGGGCCCTGGATATTTCCTCAACAGACTTAACTGTATTATAGCTTGTTTCTTTATAAACGGACAATCCCACACATCGCTTTCCATTAATGCGCACAATGTTATCGGGTTTTTTGTTGCTGAAGCTTACCCGGGCTACATCCCGCAGGAAAACAGGAACGCGGTCGGCAGATGGGGAAGCGGCTGCATTGGCAGCGGTGGCAGCTGGTAGGGAGGAGCCGGGTGACGGAGTTTTGTAAGAGACAACAAGATTATCAAGGTCATTCTGGCTTGCCAAAAGCGAGTTGCCCTTAATCGTATAACGTTTGCCCATTTCAACGATGCTGCCGCCCGAAACACTTCGATTCATGCTCATAATCTGCTGAACAAGGTTTTCGGTAGTGAGCCCGTAGGCAGAAAGCCTGTACGGATCGGTTTCAATGACAATTTCCTTTTCTTCCGTACCCGAGAGCGTCACTTCAGCCACTCCTTCCAGCCGTATGAGCTCATTCCGGATGTAGTTTTCCCCCGTCTTGCGCAACTCGTTCATATCTGTGATTTCCGGATTTGACATGGCAATCAGCATAACCGGTGATGCATTGGGATCATGCTGGGTAATCACAAAACTCTGAATATCGGGGTTCTGACCATAGGTTGACAGCGCCTTCTGAAGATCGAGAAAAGCATCGTCCATATCGGCCCCCCAGTTATACTCCACTTTTATTCTTGCCGCCCCCACCATACAGGTTGAATATACCTGGGAAACCCCTTTCAGCCGTATGACCAGCGCTTCAATTCCTTCCACAAACTGCTTTTCAACTTCTTCCGGCGGTCTCTCACCGGCCTTTAATTCCACAAATATCCGGGGTGCATTGATTTCCGGAAGCAGGTCAATGCTTAGCTTCCGTAGGGAAATGTAACCCAGCAACAGGATACCCAGGATGATCATGGATATGGTCACCGGATAATGAACAGCAAACTGAACAATTTTCTTCATATCCGGATTATTTCATTTCTTTCACCCTGGAATGATCACGAAGAGTCTCAAACCCTTTTACCACAAGCCGGTCATTAATACTCAGCCCTGAAACGATCTGCGCTTCCTTCGGATTTTCAAGCCCGAATTCGACGACCCTTTCGTAGGCAATTCCCTTATCAACAACAAAAACACTGTTGCCTCTTTGTTTTGAAATAATGACATCTTTTGGAATAACAATTGCTTTGTCAGCAGAAGCAACAACGATTTCACCTTTTACATACATGCCGGGCCTTAAAAGCAATTTAGGATTATTGATAAGGATGGTTCCTTTGTACGACCGGGTTTCACCATCAATGGCCGGTGAAAGCTGTGATACAACCCCCAGCAACGTGTCATTTGCCAGGGTATAATTGGAAACCCTTACAGCCTGACCCGGCCTGGTCTGATCTATCGTTTTTTCCGGAAGATTGATTTCCATGATCAGCTTGCTGAAATCCATCAATGTAACCAGGTTCATGTTGGCATCGATCTTAATGCCCGGGGTATAATAGGGCAAATCAATTATAACACCCGCAAAGGGCGCTTTCACAATCATTTTCTGTAATCTGAGCTGTGCATCATCAAAAGCATACTGTGCGTTTATGAAATTAATCTCGGCATTTTTCAACTCGCTTAATGTAACGCCACCCTTTTCGTAAAGCGACTGTTGCCTGTCAAATACCTGTTTGGTAATTTCCAGGTTCAGTTTCAGTGAATTAATTTTTATGTTATTTTCATATTCCTCATCCTGCAGCTGTATAATCTCGTTCCCTTCGGAAACACGATCTCCCAGGGAATAAGGCTTTCCGGTTGAAGAATTGACCCTGAGTAAATAATTTCCATTCATCTCCGACTTGAGTTGCACTTCCTTAACCGGTTTTACCGTTCCGGTAATATCGATGAATTTTTCAATGGACCGGGGTTGAATCTGGGATGTTGTTACCGGCACAGAAATATCTTTGCTGAGATCCTGTTGTTTTCCTTTGCAGGCGCCGAGTATTGTCACTGCTATTAAGAGGATAATTGGTTTTTTCATATTGTGTTTATTTATTCGATAATCAGAAATCGGTAATCGGTATTCGGTATTCGGTAATCGGTATTCGGTATTCGGTATTCGGTAGTTCGGTATTCGGTATTCGGTGTTCGGTGTTCGGTAAAAAGAAGAATATTTGTAGAGACAAGGCAATGCCTTGTCTCTACGATTTCCTCTTTTATCTTTTAGTTTTTCATTGTTCATTGTTCATTGTTCATTGTTTATTGCCCCAAATTCTCCTGCACCTCCTTTGGTACAAAACTTGTATTGTTCTCAAAATCCCACAGCGATTGGATCTTCATATTTAAAAGTTCGATTTTATAACTGATCAGGCTGTTGGCCAGGTTCATCTTTTTTTCTGAAAGCTGGTTCTGGTAACGTCCAAGATCCATACTTGTCAGGTCCCCGTTTTTATACCTTTCAAGGTTTATTTCATAGGTAAGCTGGGCATTTTTAACATTCTGCCGTGCCAGGTCCATTTGTGTGCTCAGGTTCTGCAGACTCCTGAATGTTTGCCGTATTCCTACCTCAACGTTGATCCTGTCGCTTTCAAGATTGATTTCTTCAATACGGATCCCGGCCTGTGCAGCCTTAATTTTCGATTTCCTTTCACCCCAGTCCCAGATCGGAATATTGAAAGTAAGCATAAAGGCGGGAGAACGGGTTGGTTTTTCATAAATGCTGTTTAGTGCAGGATCTTCCCCTTTCAATCCCATGGAAAGATTTACATTTCCGTCGAATTCATTGGTCGCTTTTGCCACCGTAAGCTGATCCTTGCTGTTTTCAAGGCTGATCTCACGTTGCCTGAGTTCCATCCGAGTTTCCAGGCCATTTTCAATTGCTTTGTTCAGATCAACAAGAACCTCTGTAAATTCAACGTTTGCTTCGATGTCAAATTCCTCATTTAACGGTTTTCCAATGTACTGGCTGAAATTATCCTTCGCATTGGCCAGTTCCACTTCGGCATTCTGAAGATTGGAAATACTGGTTGCCAGGTTCAGTTCAATTTGCAGCAATTCTTCCCGTGCTGACAGACCTCCCTCCACCTTGCTTTTAACTATATCCATACTTACCTGCTGATTATTAAGTTCTTCCCGGGCGACATCCACGGCCATTTTTCGCTGGTAAACCATATAAAAGTACTGCGTAACCTGCTTCTCAAGAAATAATCTTTGTATGGCATAGCTGAGCGTTGCATTTTCAAGGGACAGACGGAGCTGTTTCAATTCCATTTTCAGCCGGTTATAAGTAAATATGGGCTGTGAATAGGCAATAAAGAAATCATTGCTATATCCTTTGAATTCGCTGTTAACGCCAAGAAAATCGCTTGAATTATCACGGTAGGAAAAAACATTGTGAAGTGTAATATTTCCATCCGAAAATTTTATCGGCTGGGAAATACTAAGATCACTGGTTGCACTTTTACTTTCAGTGGTCACCCAACTGGATGATTGTGTATCAAAGGTTTTATCCTGAATGTAGTTAAAAGGTGTAAATTGAAAGCGTATCAGGGATTTTGTCGTTGCTTCCAGGGCATTCAGATTTTCCCGGCTGATTGTCATTGTCAGCTCCGATTTTATTATATCCGGACTGTTTTTAAGGGCAATATTCATGGCATCCTCCATGGTAAGGATCTTCTGACCCAGGGAAGGAGGACAAAACAGTATACTTGCCAAAAAGGAAACGGCAAGCCATGTTCCATTTTTTTAACGGTATGCATAATTGTATTTATAAATTTTCGAAATCATCTTATTAATAAAGGAATAACTCTCATTTCTCATTTCACATCCGACCGCTTCAAGGGTCTGCGACCACTTGAAGGGTCTGGTGCTTCTCATTTCTCCTTACGCATCCGACCGCTTCAAGGGTCTGCGACCACTTGAAGGGTCTGGTGCTTCTCATTTCTCCTCACTCATCCGACCGCTTCAAGGGTCTGCGACCACTTGAAGGGTCTGGTACTTCTCATTTCTCCTTACTCATCCGACCGCTTCAAGGGTCTGCGACCACTTGAAGGGTCTGGTGCTTCTCATTTCTCCTTACTCATCCGACCGCTTCAAGGGTCTGCGACCACTTGAAGGGTCTGGTTTTCCTCTTGTCACTTGTCACTTGTCACTCGTCACTTACTCAGCACCCATTTCACCGCATCTGCAATGATCATATCGCCCACCGTTTTATTATTCATTTCCACTCTTGCTGAATCCGTCGAAAAGGAAAAAGTCCCCAGGTAATTCCATCCCTCTTCAGCATCCACACTTGTTTTCTTTATTTTTTCAATTCCCTGGTCATGGTAAATCAGAAAATTGTAATCCGGAGATTTGCTGCTCCTTCGCCATACGCCGTTCAACTTGTCGAGGTAAAAATACACATCATAACTGGCTTTTTCCGGCAACCTGGCTGTCCATGTTGCTGTCCGTTCGCCGGTTCCCGCCCTGGTATAACTTGCGGAATGAATATATCTTCCGTAAAATTCCGAACGCAGCACAGCGATCCATTCCCGTGGAGGATTCCAGGTATGAATTGACGAATATTTGTAACGGTTTTTATTATCCTTTTTAATTTTTGATTTTAAATATGCCTGGCTGGTAGCCTGGTGTTCGGAAAATCCCTTGTCCTCATTATCTACGATTATTTCACCCTGCACTTCCCTGCTATCGGAAAACCGAACAGGATAGACACCATCCAGCGCATGCACATTCCGGGTTTCGGTAAAGCCGGTGAAATTGCTCATCAGGTTGTAAGGAAGGTTTTTTGAAATATGGGTAACCATTGACATTCTTGCAGGTTCTGTATTAAATAAAATTCCGACTTCAAAGGAAGTACGGGCCGGCATAAATATTTTTTTTGAATAATCAATTTTAAAATTATCGTTATTCCAGCCTTCTTCCCTGCGGTTCGGATCATTCAGCTCAATATTCACCGTCACCAGTCCATCTGCATTTTCTGCATTTGTCAAGACAAACCTTACCTGGTATCGGGTCGCCTCTCCCTGGCGCACCTTATAGGTTGCCATGTTCGTTATGATAAATCCGGGCAGTAGCCGCTGATAATACCAGCGGTTTGTTTCAACCACCAGGTTGGCATTAAACTTCAATTTAAAGATTGAATCAAGCTCCTCAAAAGCAAGGATCTTATGCCGGTGTGAATTGATGAGGCGGGTTACCAGGGTATCCACGGCCGATTCTCCCAGGCGTGCCCTCAACAGATTAAAATATTCATTCCCTTTTGCCACGGCAATTTCACGGAGATTAACTTCTTCTCTCCTGTTTCCTGTTGATGATATGCCATTTTGTAAAAGGTCTGATAAAGGCGCCTGCCCCAGTTCAATATTTATCTTTTCAGGACGGCTTAAATCCTCGTACCATTGAAGTACGGTTCCCGCATCATTATTCCTTTCACTCACATATGCTTCAAAAGCGGTATTTAGCACGGGCCATTCCTCCGACTGCAGACGGGTGACAAAAGTGAGATATTGAGGAAACAGGGAAAATGACCTGTTATCTATTGCCAGATTGTAATCGTAATAATTGCCTTCTTTTTCCATGAAGCTGTTTTTTACAAACTCCTTGAACAAAGTGGATTTTACCTCTTCGGGAAGGACATCTTCATTGTTGTTTTTCATATCTTTTTCCCTCCTGTATTGTTGCGTCTTGAAGTCGGAGGTATTGAATACAAATCCTTTTTCGGGATATAAAACCATTTCAGGCTGTACCGCATCGCTGGCATACCCATAGATCGGATTGTCGAGGGCAAAATGGACCGGCACCTCTGCCAGGATAAACCTTTTAAAAGGATATTTCAGGCCCAGGCTTACTTCATATTCCTGCTTAAGTCCACGTATAAGTGCCGGTATTGTATCTGCAATTGAGGAAAATACAGGTTCGAAATATTCATGCCCCCGGATTGAATACAACGAGTATTCAACGGAATCCACTTTCACCGAAAACTTTTTGTAATTGCCTATCACCAATCCAATGAATGGCAATGGATATTCAGGTTTAAACGAAAAAATTCCGTTCCCGGGATTGCTTTCCCTGCCCTGCGAAATGGCAATCAAATCCGGGCGTGTATTAACCGTGAGTTCATATTCCGTAAAATCGGGTTCATAACGGAAGGGAACCGCACTTGCATATCCTGTTCCCGACACGGGATACCATTGTGATTCACGGGTGAGGCAAACAAAATCACGCTGTATAAAAGCAAATCTTTTACGCAACGTAAAAACCTGTATCTTGAAATTATCGTCAAAACTGAGGGGGTCCTTATCAGGATAGCATCCGTTTTCATTTATATTCCCTGCATAATGCATATCAATTTCAAGGCTGTCACCAGGGAACAAAGGCTTTGCCGGTTTCACCTGAATGATCTGCCTTATCCTTTTAAACCCTGCCTGTTCTTTGTTTACCATTACTTTATGAAGGATCAAACCGGAGTTCAGACTGAAAATCAGGGTATCAATCCTTCGTTTGGAGAGATTATATACAATCATACCGGCATTCACTTCAATTTTATTCACCTTGTGTACTACCTCCAGTTTGCAGTGCTTTACAGCAACCCTTGGATATAAGGCATACCTGTTATTCAGGGCCAGAGTTTCCTGGCGGAAGGACCTGCTGTCAAATTTAGTCTGAAGATACTGGTGGATAAAAAAGGCAGAAGCGCACAGAAAGAAAAGGCCAGTATATAAGGGAAGCCTTGCCAGTTTTGGGGACTGTGGTAACCTGTTCAGCTTAAAAGTCGTTAGAAAAATCAATCCTGCTCCCAGGAGCAAATAGATTAAACGATGCATGAGAATTTCCCCCAGGTCGCCGAAGCCGCTGACAGAGGAGTACATCATTGGAACCTGGTAGGCAATAAAATCAAAAATATGAAATGCTTTTTTGTTCAGGTAGAAAATGGTAAGAGCGATATAACCAAGCAGCAAAATAAAGGTAACCGCCTGATTTTTTAGAAGGACCATCATGAAGAATGAAAGGCCAAGTATGTATACAAGGGTTGGCAAGCTGATCAGCAAAGGATAAGCCAAATAGGGGAAAATATGCTGGGAACCGGCATTGCTGATAAATGAAAAACCGACTCCTACAGCCAGGATGACCAGGTTAAGTATAAGAAAAACGGAAAGAATTCCCAGGGTTTTGCCTAATATGTATTCTCCGTTTGACATGGAACGCACATAGATCACCTCTACAGTATCATTTTTTCTGTCTTGTTTCAGGAATTCAGAAGCCAGGAATACGGCCACTATTGCCTGTCCCAGGTTAAGAATGATCAGATTGGCATAAGGTATGGAAGCTGCAATAGCCCTGTATACCCAGGGCGATCCGCTGCCGGGAATATTCAGTCCGGCATTGAACAATCCCAATCCCATGATAGACAAACCTGCGAAAATGCGAAAGAACCAGCTTCGCAATAGGGTTCGCATTTCATAGCGTGCAATGGTACGGGTATTGTAAAATGCCATTTTACGATATGTTACAGGTTATCTGAAAGGTTATCCATGAAGTATACATACGCATGCTCCAGGTTCGGTTCAATAGAAACAGCAGAGGCTATATCCAGATCTTTTCCGACAAGCTGGATTTCCCAGCCTTCGGCTGACGGAATTGTTGATGTAACGGCATATTTTTCCTTAAGCAGGTCGTATTCCACGCCGGATGTGAAGACCTGCCAAACATGTCCCCTGGCTTTTTCTACAAGTTTTTCAGGAGAATTGTTGAATTGCAGGCGGCCACCGTCAAGCAAGGCAAGGTCATTACATACACTGGAAATATCTCCGACAATATGGGTGGAAAGGATGATAATTACGTCCTGCTGACTAAGCTCCGAAAGAATATTGCGGAACCGTATGCGTTCTTCCGGATCCAGTCCGGTTGTGGGTTCATCCACAATAATAATCCGCGGTTCGCCGATGAGCGCCTGGGCAATGCCCAGGCGGCGCTTCATTCCACCCGAGAGATTATTGGCCTGACGGTCACGAGCATCAAAAAGTCCTACCCTTTCGAGCCATTCATCTACCTTAGCCCTCCTGTCCCGGCTGTTTTTCAGTCCCGCCAGTGCGGCAGCATAATCAAGAAATTCCCACGTCTTCAGTTTACTGAAGAAACGAAAATCCTGCGGAAGATATCCAAGCATTTTTCTTATCTCGCCCCTGTCTTTGATCAGGTCGAAACCATCAATTTTAACATATCCCGATGATGGAAGCAATAAGGTAACCAGAATACGGATGAGGCTGGATTTTCCGGCACCATTCGGCCCAAGTAATCCAAACATGCCGTTTTCAATTGTCAGGTTGATGTCTGCGAGAGCAATCTTCCCGTTGGGGTATTTTTTACTCAGATTCCGTATCTCTATTTTCACGGGTGACAGAAGGCATTATTTACAGATAAAAGTAGTAATTAAGGACTAATTCGTTTGCTATATTTCAATAATAAAAGAAGTCAAATTATCCATACCGGAAACCACCATCAGCGATCCATTGTGCAGTTTCATAATTTCCTGGCAGATACTGAGTCCGATTCCCGACCCTTCGTTCTTTGTGGTAAAAAACGGGACAAAGATTTTATCCTGAACATCAGGAGGTATTGCAGGTCCATTATTGGATATGCAAATCCAGACCCGATTTTGCCTCGAGCTCTCAATATTCAGTTTTATCAGCCGGCCATCCGCCCTTTCTTTAACTGCGTCCATGGCATTATTCATCAGGTTGACCACAACCTGGTTGATTTGTTTCTTGTCCGCTATGATCTGTTTTATGCCATCATCATTGCTGATTTGAAAATCGATTTGGTTATCCTGCATTTTTTCGGAGTACACTATCCGAAGCTGATCAATCCAATCACCTGTTTCAAAGGGTTTTATTTCAGGCTGGGGGATACGCGATAATTTCCGGTAATTATTCACGAAATTCAACAGGCCATTGCTCTGTTCATTGATAACATCAATACTGCTGAGCGTGGTTTTCAGTATGTCTTCATTTACCGCCTCGAGGTTAATAGGTTTATTGCCCGGATGGTATATCACATCAAGAGATCCCGCAACAGAACTTAATGGCGACAGCAAATTCATGATTTCATGGGTTAACACGCTGATCAGTTTCCGGTAGGATTCAAGTTCCCGTGCTTCGAGCTCCTGCCTTATATCCTGTATAGATATGAGTTTGACATAAAGATTATTTTTCTGAAAAAGGATAGCTTTAAACAACAGTATCTGCACTGAATTTCCGTTTATTTGCTTATAAGACTGGCTTTCTCCAGGCTGCAACCTGCATATAGCCTCATAAAATTCAGAATTCTTTATTTTTAGAACATCCGGGTTGGTGGAGTCCGGTGAAATTCCGGCATACCGGCAGGCGACCTCATTTATCAGTTCCACCTCATTCGCGTTGTTCAGCACCAATAGCCCGGCAGCTGAATTTCGTATCAATGTTTTGTAATATCTTTCATTATATTCATTCTGCAGCCTGATGTCCTGAAAGTGCCTGCTGAGTTGGTTCATGCCCTCATACAGGCCGGATAGGGATGAATTCTTGATTTTATTTGGAAACTGAAGTGTTGTATCGTCATTCCTGAGCGCATGGAAAAAATAGGTTATCATATCGTTTGTAGCCCGGTAGATCCGCATTTCAATCCATATTGCAACCAGGCCGGATACAAAAAAAACTGCTGTAGCTCTATAATGTGACATGGAAAATTGATAGCCGGCAGATATAAAAAAAATTACGAGCAGCGCCAGGACAATCAACCTCGACCGGGTATGCAAGAATCTTTCAGAGATCATACTTTTTCATTTTATTGTAGAGTGTTTGTCGCGTAATGCCCAATTGTAACGCCGCAGCAGTGAGATTACGGTCGTTTTTTTTCAAAATACTGACAATCATTTTTTTCTCCATATCTTCAAGTGTTTCTGCCTCATCCATTACACCAAGGTCTTCCGTGCCATAATAAAAATCGTGTCTTCCCAGTTCATTTTTATCAGAAAGGATAACAGCCTTTTCCATCGTATGCTGGAATTCCCGGATATTGCCCGGCCATGTGTTATTGCGCAACAGGTTCAGGGCATCTTCACGAATATGCAAGTCGGGTTTGTTGTATTTTTTACTGTATACGCTTATGAAATATTGCGCCAGTTCATCGATGTCTTCGGGCCTTTCGCGCAAAGGCGGCAAATGGATCTGAATTGTGTTCATGCGGTAAAGGAGATCCTGCCGGAATTCATTCATAGCGATCATTTTAGACAGATTCTTATTGGTTGCGCTGATCAGGCGGATATCGACGGGAATTTCAACATTTGATCCTACAGGAGTTATAATGCGTGTTTGCAGAAGGGTAAGCAGTTTGGATTGAAGGCTTAGTGGAATATTGCCAATTTCATCCAGAAAAAGAGTTCCCCTGTGTGCCAGCACAAACCGGCCGGTCTTGTCTTCATAGGCATGGGTAAACGAGCCTTTCTTATGACCAAACAACTCACTTTCAAACAGCGTTTCCGTAATAGAAGACAAATCAACCAATACAAATAGTTCGGATGACCGGGTCGAAAGGCGGTGAATTTCCCGTGCAATCAGCTCCTTGCCAGTTCCGTTTTCTCCCGTAATAAGTACATTGGCATCGGTATGAGCTACTTTGGCCACCATCTTCATCACATCCTGCATAGGCTTTGAATTGCCTATGATAATCGGCGTACTGCGATTGGATTCGTTTTTAAGCAGACTTTCACGAGCCTTCAATTCCGAGATTTCAAGAGTCGATTTCCGCAATTTCAAAGCGGCTTTCAGCGTTGCAATCAGTTTTTCATTATCCCATGGCTTCAGGATAAAATCAGCCGCCCCCTCCTTTAGTGCCTTTACTGCGATTTCCACATCGCCATAGGCGGTAATCATAATGACCTCGATGTCGGGATATTTCTTTTTTATCTCCCTTAGCCAGAAGATACCTTCATTTCCTGTATTTACGCCGGCTTTAAAATTCATGTCGAGGAGAACAAGATCGTAATTCATCTGGCCTAGCTCAGACATGAGCTGATTGGGTCCCGGCAAAATCCTTACCAGGTTAAACTCCCGCTGAAGCAATATCTGCAAGGCATTTAATATGCCCCTGTTATCGTCGGCTATCAGCAGCTTTCCTTCCTTCATAAATTTTTAGGTTAACATTCCTATAAATGTAAAAAAATTATACCATACAGTGTAAAAAAATTTAACACCTGCCGGTTCGAAAAAATGATAATTAATTGTATGTGTGAACATTGGAATAAATGGCATAGTATTCGTGTACCCGATAAAAAATACATCACATGATACGCACAGTAAATCTTAATAAAGTTTTTCAAACCGAGCTGATCGAGACTACCGCCCTTTCGAATGTGAATTTCGAAGTCAAAAAAGGCGAATTCGTGGCCATCATGGGGCCTTCAGGCTGTGGTAAATCCACGCTACTGAATATCCTCGGATTGCTTGACGAAGCGAATTCGGGTCAGTATTTTTTTGATGGCATTGATACAGCTGCATTTGGGGAAAGTCAGCGCACCAATTTGCGAAAAGGCAACATCGGTTTTGTATTCCAGAGTTTTAACCTTATTGATGAGCTTAATGTTTTTGAAAATGTGGAACTGCCGCTCATTGCATTAAAGATGCCACGCTCTGCCCGTCGCAAGGCTGTTGATGATATGCTGGAGCGGATGCGGATCGGACATCGCCGGGATCATTTCCCGCGCCAGCTTTCGGGCGGACAGCAACAGCGTGTGGCAGTGGCACGGGCGCTTATCACCAATCCAAAGCTTATCCTGGCGGACGAACCTACGGGAAATCTTGATTCAACGAATGGGGAACAGGTGATGCAGCTCCTTGAACAGCTGAATAAGGAAGGAACAACGATTGTTATGGTAACCCATTCCGTCAATCATGCGGACAGGGCACACAGAGTAGTAAACCTGTTCGATGGCCACATTGTAACTGAAAGAATTGAAAAAGTCTTCCGGGCAGTTATCTAACATTCATCCACAGGATTAATCCCTAAAAATTAAGGCATGTTTACGCAATCCCTTGTCCTTTTCCTGAGAAACCTCTTAAAGGACAAAATATTTACCCTTATAAACATTACCAACCTGGTAGTTGGTTTTACCACATTTGTTCTTATCAGTCAATTCATCGAAATGGAGCTGAACTGGGACATTCATAATGAAAATTACAAACGGATATACAGGGTTCAGTTATTTATGAACCAGCAGAATAATGTAGAACAGCATTCCTCAAGTGTTACTGCTGCTTTTAGCCGCCATGACCTGGTAAACCTTCCAGAAATAGAAAATATTGTGCTTATCCATGATGTGGGAGATAATAACAAAGACGGGGTATTTCTGTCGCGTGACAAGAAAAATGAATTCCTTACCCGTTATGGTTATTATGCCGATCAGAGTGTTTTTGATATTTTCACCTTTCACTTTATTGAAGGGGATGAAAAAAAGGCGCTTACCCAGCCTTTTTCAATCGTTCTGTCCAAAAAAACTGCAACACGAATCTTTGCTGGCGAAAGCCCATTGGGCAAACAGGTTTACGGGGAAAACAAGGTGTTATTCACTGTGACCGGTGTGTATGCCGATTTGCCCGAAAACTCCGAATGGAGGCCTGAATATCTTCTGCCCATGCTGTCATTCACTGCGATAACCGGTTTTAAGAATTATGAAGATAATTATTGGGCCTATTCATTTGCTACATATGTATTACTTAAGGAAAATGCAAAGCCCTCTTCTGTTGATATGAAAATCCACGATGCTTTAAAGGATTACCGTAAGGAACACTCGCCCTATCTTCGTCCAATGTCGAAACTGCATTCAAATCCCTATTTTGAAAATTCAATGCTCAACGGGTTTACGCTGCTTTCGTTTATTGCCCTGCTGATCCTGGTATTATCTTCAATCAACTATATTAACCTCCAGAGTGCCAATGCAGGAACCCGTTTGCGCGAAATAGGAATAAAGAAAGCCCTGGGCTATTCGAAAAAACAACTATGGTTTCAGTTTATAATTGAATCAATCCTGATTTCAATGCTGGCAGGATTTACAGCAATACTGGCGGCACATTTTTGTGTACCGGCCTTCAACCACCTGATTGGCAAAGATGTAATGACCAGCATTTTTCATCACAGTAACTTGCTCATTATCATAATATCAGTTACCCTGCTTTTAGGGTTTTTATCAGGTCTTTACCCTTCTTTCATTATTTCATCCTTTAATCCTGTAGTAGCGTTAAAGCAAAAGTATACAGCAGATGAAAGAAACGGGATCAGTCTGAAGAAAATACTCGTGACCACACAGTTTGGCATTTCGATTTTTTTGCTCATCGTGAGTTTTATAGTATACAATCAAAGCTTGTATATGGCAAACCGTGATATGGGATTTGATTCGAAAAATCTTTTATTTGCCAATATTGTCAGCAACAGCAAGGGATCCTTTGAACAATTACGTCAGAAACTTCTTCGCAATCCTGAGATTGCAGATGCAAGCCTTTCCGATTATATCCCGTTTATCTTGCCCGGTGGTGACGAATTAAGCTGGGATGGAGCCGAAAATGATGAAGTGGTATTTGTGAGAAAAAGCAATGTTACCTATGATTTTGTGACTACCTTCAATATGAAAATCATTGCAGGAAGGAACTTTTCGCGTGAATATCCTTCAGACGGCGATAAATGTCTTATCAATGAAACGGCTGTCCGCGTTTTCAGATGGGATAAACCAATCGGAAAACATATTAAAGGAAAATTTACAGGAGATGTGGAAGTAATTGGGGTCATTAAGGATTATATACCTTTCTCAGTGCATAATCCGATCGAACCGCATATGTACAGGCTTATTCCCGATAGTGCCGGTTTGAGCGGAGTGTTCACTGTTCGGTTTGTTCCTGGCAATGAAAAAAAGGCTCGTGAACTGGTCACGGAGGAATTCCAGAATACGCTTCCCGATGATGCCTTTGAATTCAGGAACATACAGCACCTGATTCTGCATGAAAATGCTTTAAAAGTGTGGATCGTTTTTCGGAAAATGTGCATTTTCTTTGCCATCGTCTCGATTTTGATTTCTTCAATTGGATTGTTCGGACTGGTTTTGTTCTTTGCCCGCCGGAAAATGAAGGAAATTGGCATTCGCAAAGTGCTGGGTTTCTCCACAATAAGCTTATACTATAATATGTCCTCAGGCTTTTTAAAATTGCTTTTAATCTCCATTGTAATTGCCTGGCCGGGAGCATATGGTGTCTATAAATTTCTACCCGGGGCACATAAATACCCGATACGGATATGGGAATTCCTGCTGGCTACCGGCCTTTTATTCATCATCGCCCTCATTACAATCAGCTACCAGATACTGAAAGCTGCTAAAACCAGGCCGGTGGAAGTTTTGAAAGATGAATGAACAATGAAAAATGAAAAATGAAAAATGAAAAGAAAGAAAAATCGATTTCTGAACTGCCATAATCGCGTCAGGGATTGCCTACCGGTAGAAAGAAAGATCAATTTCTGAACTGCCATAATCCCTGTCAGGGATTGCCTACCGGTAGAAAGAAAGATCAATTTCTGAACTGCCATAATCCCGCCAGGGATTGCCTACCGGTAGAAAGAAAGATCAATTTCTGAACTGCCATAATCCCGTCAGGGATTGCCTACCGGTAGAAAGAAAGATCAATTTCTGAACTGCCATAATCCCGTCAGGGATTGCCTACCGGTAGAAAGAAAGATCAATTTCTGAACTGCCATAATCCCGTCAGGGATTGCCTACCGGTAGAAAGAAAAATCAATTTCTGAACTGCCATAATCCCGTCAGGGATTGCCTACCGGTAGAAAGAAAGATCAATTTCTGAACTGCCATAATCCCGTCAGGGATTGCCTACCGGTAGAAAGAAAGATCAATTTCTGAACTGCCATAATCCCGTCAGGGATTGCCTACCGGTAGAAAGAAAGATCAATTTCTGAACTGCCATAATCCCGCCAGGGATTCCCCACCGGTAAAAAGAAAATGCGGATCAGCCATTTATCCTTTTCATTCTTCGGTTTATTCATTGCACTCCTTTAACACAGCCAATATTTGCGCATTCAAAAAAAACAAATAGGTTTGTCTTGAGAAATTATTATCTTAATCTCAAATTAACAAGGAAACTAATCTGGATAAATTATGGAAAAATCCGTCAAAGCAGCACCCCTGAGCACAGCCGAAACAAATAAAAATTACTGGACGTCCATTACGATCATTGGAATTCTGTTTTTTATTTTTGGTTTTGTGACCTGGTTGAACGGGATATTAATCCCTTATCTAAAAATCGCTTGCGAACTCACCACATTTGAATCGCTGCTTGTAGCGTTTGCCTTTTATATTTCCTATTTTGTTATGGCATTACCTTCTTCATGGGTACTTAGTAAAACCGGTTTTAAGAATGGAATGATGGTTGGCCTTCTTATCATGGCTGTTGGTGCTTTGATTTTTATCCCTGCTGCCATGACCCGAACCTATTCTATTTTCCTGGGTGGATTATTCGTGATGGGAACGGGCCTTGCTATTCTTCAAACAGCATCCAATCCCTATATAACCATAATCGGCCCCAGGGAAACTGCAGCTAAGAGGATAAGCATCATGGGAATATGCAACAAGCTGGCAGGTTCGATTGCCCCGCTTATACTGGCTTATTTTATTCTGAGTGACGGAGATGCTTTTGTACAAAAACTTCAAACCATGTCATTGGCAGAAAAAGCGGTGGCACTTGATGGTCTGGCTGCACGCGTAATTTCTCCCTATATAGTTATCGCTGTTGTTTTAGCCATTCTTGGTATAATGATTCGTTTTTCCCCCCTTCCCGAAATTGAAACTGAATCCGATGAAGTGGTAGATAAAAATATCATATCCTCAAGGACGAGCATTTTTCATTTTCCTCATTTATGGCTGGGCGCGCTTGCCTTGTTTCTATATGTAGGCGTAGAAGTTATAGCAGGTGACACAATAATCCGGTATGGGATAGCACTAGGTATACCGATAGCCCAGGCAAAGGTTTTTACCACATTCACTTTAATTTCCATGATTGTTGGTTATGTATTTATTGGAATCATACTTATACCCAAGGTAATTTCACAAAGGACAGCCCTCATCTGGTCCGCCATAATGGGTGTTATTTTCACCCTGCTTGCTGTGTCCACCTCCGGAAAAACATCCGTGTTGTTTGTTGCCCTTCTCGGACTTGCCAATGCATTGGTATGGCCTGCCATGTGGCCCTTGGCAATACATGATCTTGGAAAGTTTATCAAAACCGGTTCATCAATTCTTGTGATGATGATTGCAGGCGGTGCACTGCTTCCATTGCTATGGGGAAAGCTGGGTGACATGTTTCCGGCACACCCTCAATATGCATATTGGGTCTGCGTTCCCTGCTACCTGTATATTCTCTTCTATGCATTAAGAGGTTACAGAGTGGGATTAAAGGGATACAGATAATTCATTTTCAAATCTTTATACATAAAAACCCGGTTTATATCCGGGTTTTTTTTGTTTTTGATTATCTACCGCTATATAAAAATTCAATTTCCGAACCGCCATAATCCCGCCAGGGATTCTCTATTGGTAGAATTTTCGTTGAAAAACATCCTTCCCCGAGGGTTACCATTAAGCCAAATCCGGCATTAATATATAAATCCAATTTTATGGCAAACACCTATACCCAAATCCACATTCAGTCAGTATTCGCTGTACAAAACCGCGATGCTGTTATAAATTCCAAATGGAAAGATGAATTATACCGATACATTACCGGAATAATCCAGGGCCGTGAACATAAATTACTGGCCATAGGCGGGATGCCGGATCATGTGCATATCCTTTTTGGATTCAGGCCCATTCAATCTCTGTCAGAATTAATGCATGAAATAAAGGGAAATTCATCACGATGGATTAATGAAAAAGGATATTTACGATGCAAATTTTCCTGGCAGGAAGGATACAGTGCATTTTCCTATGCCAAATCCGATTTGAAGAATGTAATCAGGTATATACAGAATCAAAGGGAGCATCACAGGAAAATAACGTTTACGGAAGAATATGTGGCACTCTTAAAAGAATTGGAAATTGTTTATGATTTACGGTATATTTTCAAACCGGTGGAGATTGATTACAACAATATTTCTACCCGATAGATAATCCCTAAAGGGATATTTGCGGGCTTTGATTTGTCCGGCGTTTTCTACCGATAGGGAATCCCTGAGGGGTTTGTGAATTTTTCGGAATTATTTTAACAGTAAGGAATCCATGACGGGATTTGTAAAGGACACGAAATTGAATTTTCTTTCTACCGATAGATAATCCCTAAAGGGATTTTTGATTCTCCCTACTCCCTGTCCAAATTCACCCGGATCAGCCAGTAATCCTTACCTAAAATAAAACCCTCCGGGAACATGAGAGTTTTTCTTTTTATTTCTTATTGTTTTCCGACAGATTACTAAGTGCGCCGGCCAAAAAAGCCAACGGTGTATTCCAGTTTATGGCTATTTCATTTGTTGAATAGCTGCATTCCTCATCAACATAAGATAAGGCCGGAAGCTTGCTTCTTACGGCATCCGGACAATCAACAAATACAACCGTATTGGGTCCGCCTGCTAAAAATCCAGGCACCGGTTCCGCAATCCCGTCACTTCCCGAAACCCGGTGATGGATATTCATAGGTGACTTTTCGCCGATTCCGGTGATATAGCAATATCCAGTCGGATTTACACCGGTGATATAGTACATATCCTGAAGTGCGGATTTAAGATACTTATCTTTGTTGGTAAGGACATAGGCCACCATTTTGAGCATTCCCTCATTTACCACATCGCTGTTGCTTCCCCATGCAAAATGATCAAGGCTTACAGGATAACCGGCCGACTCGGATATGCCAACCAGTTTGTCAACATATTTATAGAGTATCCCATCGCATTTTGCCTGCAGTTCGGAAGAGATGTGACCGTTTTTCACAGTGGTGAGGAGTCCCAGTGTTGCCACATTATTCCATGAAGGTGTTGCAAATTCGAGTTTGTCAAGTAAGACTGTCGGGATAAGCAAAACCCGAAAGGAAAGACATTTCAGCCCCGGCCCAGAACCACTCATCCCGAAGATTCCAGTCGCCATATGCCCCTGTTGAAACATCTTCAGGTTGTTTATAAAGCACATTTGGATTTTTCAAACACCATTTCCAGGCATTGTCGGCCGCTTTCCGGCAACTGTCGCTTAACCCCGGCAATTGTTTTGCATATTCAGAAAATAAAATGGATGCATGGGCCATAGTGGCAGCAAAATCAAGTCCTGCAGCTGTGCTCTTCTGAACTACATACCTTGGCTCATGGGTTTTATCCGGCATAACAAAGGGCTCAAATGCCAGGGTTGTGAGTTTATGGTACACTCCCCCATCCGCATCCTGCATTGTCAGCATCCAGCGCAGGTTAAACAGGGCTTCGTCAAGTATATCCGGAATCTTATTCGAAGATTCGGGAATATCCAGATCGGCCTGTTTCCAGTATGCAGGAAAGAAATCATAGGCCAGAAGAAGGGTGTATGTTGAAATACCTGAATTGACGATGTACTTGTTATAATCCCCTGCATCATACCAGCCCCCGGGACTTGACAGAACAAATCCTTCGGGCCTTCCTTCCGAAACAGCAGATTTGTGGACAAATACCTTGTTATCCGGATGTCCTGCTTCGCGATGCCATTTTCCGCCCCATTTTTCGAGAATCGGATAACTGCAACGGTTATAATAAAGCGCTTTCACCCCTGCATGAGCAATGATTTCAAAGGGATCTGCATTTATTGTAATCTCCCTTGAGTAGTCTGTTCCCAGGATCATAAGTGTATACTTTCCGGCCGTAGTGAGGTCAGAAAAGTCAGCCCACTGTACCCATTCGTTGGAAAAGGACCAGAATTTCTTTTCGGTCAATTTTCCTTTGAATTGAACAGCTCCTGTTGAAGAAATAATTCTGAAGGAATCTGCCGGAACCCGGATGATTGCAATCTTCTGCATGCCGCTTTCATAACCGGTTTGAGGTATCAGGATCTTTTCATCCATGCCGGCGGCAACTGCATAAGCCGAAAGAGACAGCAGGATTGCTGAAAGGAGAAAACTATTTATGGATTTTTTCATGATAATATGACCTCCACGCTATGAATTTTATTGTCATTAAAAATGGGCAAAATGTTACCCTGGATGACCGAGCCGTCCAGTTTGATTTCCTTTAGGCCCTTGCTGGAAGAAGAAGGATTGGTAAAATGAATATTATACGTTGAATTCCTGAATTTCCGCGTAACGTTCAATTCTTTCCAGGCAGAAGGAATGCAGGGATCGATTCGCAATCCGTCCAATTCGGGCCGGATGCCGAGAATATACTGGCTGGCGGCATAAAACGTCCAGGCAGCTGTGCCTGACAGCCAGGAATTTTTAGCTTCTCCCGGTTTAAATGCCTCTTTGCCGGCAATCATCTGTGCAAAAACATAGGGCTCTGTCTTTCTAAGTTCGCCTGCTTCTTCCGAATGCACGGGAGAGATCCGGCTAAAATAATCAAACGCCCTGTCTCCGTTACCCGTCATGGTTTCAGCAATGATCACCCAGGGATTATTATGGCAGAATACCCCGGCATTCTCCTTGTATCCTTCAGGATAACTGGATATCTCACCCAATTCAATATGATAGGACGAATAAGCCGGATACAACAATACAATACCGTGTTCGTAAGCCAGATACTTATTTACCGAATCCAACGTGGTTTTTGCCCTTCCGTCCTCAAGCCCGATGCCTGCCATCACGCAGAAACCCTGGGGTTCAATAAAAATTTTGCCTTCGTCGTTTTCATGGGTTCCCACTTTTTTGCCGAAGAAATCATAGGCCCGCAGAAACCATTTCCCATCCCATCCATGCTCATTCACTGCCGCTTTCATGTTAACCACGTGTTTTTCAGCTTTTTCAGCCTCATCCTTCTTTTTGATCAGGTTGCATATCTCGGCAAATTCCTTTCCATACTTAACAAACATACCTGCAATGAAAACTGATTCTGCCACACCTCCGCTTTTGTTTTCCGTGGTCTGAAACGACTCATCCGGATTATTTGAAAAACAGTTCAGGTTGAGGCAGTCATTCCAGTCTGCCCGGCCGATAAGCGGCAGTCCGTGAGGACCAAGGTTATTCACCACATGGTAAAAGGATCTCTTTAAATGTTCAAAGAGAGTAGCCGTATTCTTCTCATCATTATCAAAGGGTACAATTTCACTGAGAACAGTTATATCGCCGGTCTCCTTCAGGTAGGCCATTACAGCGGCAATCAACCAGAGCGGGTCGTCATTGAAATTTCCTCCTACATCGCTGTTTCCTCTTTTGGTAAGGGGTTGATATTGATGATATGCTCCACCGTCCTCAAACTGTGTGGATGCAATGTCAATGATGCGTTGTTTGGCAAGAGCCGGCATCATATGAACAAAGCCAAGCAGGTCCTGGTTTGAATCGCGGAAACCCATGCCCCTGCCAATACCTGATTCAAAATAAGAAGCGCTTCGTGAAAAATAATAGGTAATAACGCACTGGTACTGGTTCCATATATTTACCAGGCGGTCGAATTTGTTATCCGGACTATTCACCTGGAAGGTTCCAAGCAGGTCAAGCCACTTTGCTTTTACCTTGTCAAGGGATGCCATTGCCTTTTCAGCCGTATCATACCTTGAAATGATTTCACGGGCAGGCTCTTTATTGATCACCTGTTTTCCGGTAAATTTCAAATCCTGGGGCAATTCCACATAACCAAGCACAAAAACAAATTGTTTTTGTTCGCCGGGTTTCAGGGTGATTTCAAGATGATGCGACGCTATTGGACTCCATCCGTGAGCTACAGTATTGTAAGCCGTCTGATTCATTACCGCATCGGGATTCTGAAGACTGTTGTACAATCCCATAAATGTTTCGCGGTCAGTATCAAATCCTTTGATCGCAGAATTCACATGATAAAAGGCATAATGGTTGCGACGTTCCCTGAATTCCGTTTTATGATAGATTGTGCTTTTATCTATTTCCACCTGCCCGGTGGAAAAATTTCGCTGAAAATTTGTTGTATCATCAAGTGCATTCCAGAGGCACCACTCAACGAAAGAATGGATCTTAACGGTTTTAGTTCCGGCTGATAGATTTTTCAATGACAGAACCTGGATTTCAGCATTGGCATCATCGGGTACGAAACAGGTTACTTCAGCCCGGCACTGGTTTTTTTCACCTGTAAACCGGGTATAACCAAGGCCATGCCTGCATTCATACTTATCAAGGTCGGTTTGTGCCGGCTTCCATGACGGGGACCAGAGAATTCCGTCATCCATGATATAAAAATACTTCCCGTTTGAATCAAGAGGAATATTGTTGTATCTGTATCGGGTTATTCGCCTCAACCGCGCATCACGATAGAAACTATATCCACCGGAAGTATTCGAAATAATTGAGAAAAAATCGCCATTGCCCAGGTAATTAATCCACGGATAGGGTGTTTGAGGAGTATTGATTACATACTCCCTGTTGGCGTCGTCAAAATGTCCGAATTTCATAGGGTGCTGTTTTTGTCGTTAGTCTTTAAGTTTATTCCACCAGTTGAATTTAAGGATCGCAGAAGTAACCACTACGATGCCAAGGGCAACGAATAAGGGAGTCCAGTAGCGAAGTACAAGGAAAATGGGAAAAGCAACAAGAGAGGACTGCCAAACAATACCGATGACTACATTGAACATATCCCTTGGAAAATCCTTGTTTTCCTGGAAAGTAGGATCATCCTTCTGAACCATCTTTAAAACCGGTTTCCAGAAGCCCCAGGGCCTGACATTTTTGTAAAAATTCTTGAGTGTCTCATCGTCTTCCGGCTTTGTCAATAAAGTGCCCAGAATACATCCGATGATTGAAACAAACAGGATGACAGGAAAAACATTCATACTGAAGTTATTGGTAAGCGGAAACTGACCCAGGAAGGTATGACTGAAAAACGGGAGAATCAGTGCAGCTGCAATACCTGTTACCATGCCCCAGAAATAACCGTATCCATTGAATCTCCACCAGTACCATTTCAGAACGTTGGACGCTGTATAACCACCCCAAAGTGCAGCTGTGATCCAAAGTACCACATCGTTAATGGAAGTTACGATAAAGCCAACCGAGATACCCACAATTACCACAGCTATAGAGGCTACATAACTTAATTTTACATATTTCCTTTCACTGGCATGAGGATTTATAAATTTCTTATAGATGTCATTTACTATATAGGCAGGCGCTGCATTAACAGTGGCAGCAAAGTTGCTCATGAAAGCAGCCAGCAAACCTGCCATCAGGAAACCGAGCAATCCAACCGGCACATACCTGGCCAATACCTGGGGAAGGATACTTTCAAAGTCGGGTTTGGTGAGCGACGCCGTATATAATGTGTCAAAATTAACAAGGGCAAGTACGGTTAATCCGGCTATCATAAAATAACGGGTAGGGTTCAGAACAATGCTTACAAGAGAACTCATCTTGGCAGCCTCACTGGGATTGCGGGTTGACAATATCCTCTGCATATCATAGTTGGGTGCAGGACCGGCGGCTGCGAGGAAAATACCCTTGAACAACACCATGACAAAAAACAAACCAAACATTTCATATCCGTCTTTAGATATCCATTCACTGAAAGCCGTGAGCTTTCCAGAAGCACCGGGCCCAAGATGGGTCCAGTCGAGACCTACGTGAGAGCCAAACCAGATACTTCTCCATCCGTCAGGAATTACATTGGCAATCGCTTCAGGAGATACCTGGTGTATGGCAATAATTCCAATCGCAATGGCAGCAATCGTAAGAATACCATATTGAATTACTTCGGTGATCACCACACTGAACATTCCTCCCTTAACTACATAAAAAGTGGTAATGGCCATAAGGATCAGCGCATATAAATTTTCATTCATCTGCGGAAACCGGGCCAAAGTATCAAGGTTAGTGATCAATGGCGGTAGAAAGGAAGTCGCAAATTTTCCGATTCCTTTGAATCCATAAGATAAAAAGCCGATGACGCTGACGAGGGCAAAAACAACCACGATTATATGCGACAATTTAGCTCCGGTTCCATTGCCAAATCTTGTTTTAATCCATTCCGCACCTGTCATTACGTTCGATCGCCGAAGCCATGGTGATATATATACCATGAGGAATATCTGGTTGAAAACAGGCCATAACCAGGGTATCCAGATGCTCTTCATTCCATAAAGTGAAAGCCAGTATACAAGCAACATGGTTCCGGCAATGTCAAACATGCCGGATGCATTGGATATGCCCAACAAATACCACGGCAGACTGTTTCCTCCCAGGAAATAAGATTTGATATTTTGAGAGGCTCGTTTGGATACCCAGTTTCCGATAAAAATAGTCGCTGTCAGGTAAAGCAATATTATCCCCAGGTCAATGTAATGTAGCTTCATAGTAGATCAGGTTATGTGAGATTAATAATATCAAATAATAAAACCGTATTTTTCCTTACGTGTCCTTTCATACACGTCCCTGCTGAAAATATAGAGTTTTGCAGGTTTGTGCCTGACACTGGTTTGCTTTTCATCCAGAGGTATCAGGTATTTCATCTGTGAAATCTTCTTTCTGAAATTTCGCGGGTCAAACTGGGTATCAAGTATGGCTTCATACAAGTGCTGTACCTGTGTCAATGTGAATTTTTCCGTTAACAATTCAAATCCAATGGGTTCCTGTTTGAGTTTCAGCCTGAGACGTTCAAGAGCTTTAACAAGAATGGCACCGTGATCGAAGCCAAGTTCCGGCAGATTACTTACAGGAAACCATTTAACTTTCTGCATTCCATGGTTTTTAATTTCCACCGTAGTGCAATCTATCAAAGAATAATATCCGACAGTAATCACATGGTCGGGTATATTCAGGCCCAGGCTGTGAATCCATAATTGATCCTTTATATTTGTCAGCCTGTCAACGTTGCCGAAAGTATGAAACTGTTCAAGATAAATGTCGTGAAGTCCCGTCAGATCTTTCAGGATTCGAACAGCAGCCTCGTCGGGATTTTCATTCAGAAGAACATGATTACCGGTAAGTGTAAAGTCAGAAAAAACAACCGATCTGTCATTTTTATGAATTAGTGTTCTTTCTACAAGAAGTACATTTAAATCATTTGAATCGAATCCAAAGATAACGCAGTCTACTGAAAGATTAGGGATAATTTTTTTGATCATTGGTATTGTAAAAGATACAATAAGTAAGCTAAATTAAATAAAAATCTTACAAATCCAAATTCTGAACCTATTTCTAATTTCGAAATTGCAAAAGTGCAAATTCCGTCAAAATTGCAGTTATGCAGTTTTGCAGTTTTGCGGTTTTGCAGTTTTGCAGTCGTGCAGTCGTGCAGTCGTGCAGTTTTGCCGTTTTGCCGTTTTGCCGTTTTGCCGTTTTGCAGTAAGTTAAGCTGCATCAGCACATTAGCACATTAGCACATTACCAAATTATTTTCCACTTTTAGTTTTTAGTTTTTAGTTTTTAGTTGTTCATTGTTCACTGTTCCCCAAATCCAGTTCCCCCTCCCACCGGGCAATTACCGCGGTGGCCAGGCAATTTCCAATGACATTCACAGAAGTCCGTGCCATATCCATTAGCTCATCGATACCCAGAATAATATACACCGGCCAGGCCGGCAGTCCAAAACTTGACGCCGTTGCCAGGAGTATAACCATGGATGCACGCGGCACACCGGCAACACCTTTGCTGGTCAGCATCAGGGTAAAAACGATCAGCAACTGGCGTTCAATCGGAAGGTGAATGCCACAAACCTGGGCAATAAAGATGGTGGCCAGGGAGAGGTATAAGGTAGTTCCGTCGAGATTAAAACTATACCCGGTAGGCATGACAAAGGCAACAATTTTTCGTGGTACACCGAATTCCTCCATCCGCTCCATGGCAATCGGAAGGGCAGATTCCGAGCTGGTTGTGGCAAAGGCGATTGAAACCGGTTCGAAGACTGCCACAATGAATTTTTTCACCGGAATCCGGAATAGCAAGGCAACCGGATAAAGCACCAACAAAAGAAATAAAATGAGTGAAACGTATAGTGTTGCCAGCAATTTGAACAGATTAACGAGGATACCGGGACCCATATGGGCTATGCTGTATGCTATCGCTGCAAAAACAGCAAAGGGTGCAAACAGCATTACAAGACCTGTAAATTTAAACATGGTTTCTGCCAATGCTTCGGTAAAATTCACCATGGGCTTTTTGAACCTGTCCTGCAGCAATGCAACCGCAATACCGAACAAAAGGCTGAAAACTACAATCTGCAATACCTGCCCTTCGTAAATTGATTTAGCAATATTCTCGGGAAATATGTGCAAAATAAGATCCGTTCCGGTCACCGGTTCAACCTGGGTGATATTTTCGGCAGCCACTGCTTCGGGAATTGTCACTCCCATTCCTGCCCGGCTGATGTTAATGGCAAAAAGACCAATGAACAAGGCAAACGTGGAGACAATTTCAAAATACAACAGCGATTTCCAGCCCATTCTTCCCACCTGCTTCAGGTTGGAATGACCTGCAATACCAACCACAATCGTGGCAAAAAGCAAGGGAGCAATAACTGTTTTGATCAAGCGGAGAAAAACTTTGCTGATTACCTGCAAATGAATTCCTACCTGGGGTACATCATATCCAAAAAGTGCCCCTGCCACCATACTGATCAGTATCCATGAGGTAAGGGACCTTCGAACCCATGCATATCCAATCAGCAAAACAAGGAAAGTCCACCTGAGAATCAGAAGAATTATAGCAGGAATAAATAATAGATGATAGTGACTGGCCAGGGATAAGGCAGCCGCTAAAAAAACAGTAACTGCCAAAAGAATGTAATACCATGGTGGCAAAGCCCTGCCTTTTGATGGAATTTCTTTGACTGAACTGGGGGTGGAATTCATGAAGGCAGCGGCTCGGTTGTATTGCAAACATAGTGAAATCAATGATTAATTGAAAAATTTATGGTAATTTTCACATTCAAAAACAACAATTATTGCCACAACTTAAAGTCATTCGGGCTTCCGCCGGATCGGGTAAGACCTATACGCTTGCAGGAGAATATCTTCGGTTATTGTTCACTGAAAAGGATTATTTCAGGCATATTCTGGCTGTTACCTTTACAAATAAGGCCACCAATGAGATGAAAGGCCGTATTATCCGGGAACTTGACCTGTTGGCACAGGACAGGGAATCAAAACAGTTGCAGGTACTTCTGAAGGCCACCGGACTTTCCGAAATACAGCTCCGGACAAAAGCCTCTGTCATTTTAAAAAGGCTGCTTCATCATTATTCAGATTTCTCTGTAAGTACGATAGATTCTTTCTTTCAGCGAATTATTCGGTCGTTTACCCGGGAACTCGGATTGCAGGGTACCTACTCTATTGAACTGGACACTGAAACCCTGCTTACCGATGTTATTGACCTGTTGCTTGCAGAAGCAGGAAACGATAAATCGCTGTTAACCTGGCTTGGTGATTATGCCGAATCGCTTATTGAAAGGGGCGAAAACTGGAATCTTAGAAATGGAATGCGGAAGCTGGGTAAGGAGATTTTCAGAGAAGAGTTTAAGTCCCTTTCAAATCTCACCTTTTCACAATACGGAAACCGCGAATTTCTTAACAATTTCCGCCATGAGCTTTATACCTCCTATCATGCAATTGAAAAAGAATATAAAGCATTCGGATACCAGGCCATGTCGATTTTAGATGCTTCCGGATTTATAGTAGATGATTTTTCAAAGAAGGGGAGCGGTCCCGCAGGATTTCTCGTGAAACTGGCGAACGGGGAATTCCGAAAACCAACAGATACCGCAGAACTGGCTGCCCTGAACGCTGATAAATGGTTCACAAAAGGTTCTTCTGATGCAATTGCAATCAGGTCACTCGCCGAAAATGTACTTATGCCCCTGATGCAGCGGGTTTCATCGTATTACGAAACCCATTACCGGAGGTATTATACTCTTGAAGTGGTTCTGAAAAACATGTTTACGCTCGGGATATTATCAGATTTGTCGCGGCTTGCTTATCGATGGTGCAACGAAAACAATGCTTTTTTACTGCCGGAAGCACCTCTGTTCCTTCAAAAAATAATTGACGGAAATGATACCCCTTTTATTTATGAAAAAGCCGGTTACTGGTATCATCATTTTATGATCGATGAATTCCAGGACACATCCCTGCTTCAATGGCAGAATTTTAAACCGCTCATCAGCAACAGCCTGTCCCAGGATTTTGACAACCTGGTTGTAGGTGATCCAAAACAATCCATTTACAGGTGGAGAAACAGCAACTGGACTATCCTTTCAAGTGGCATAGCCCGGGAATTTCCCGGTGGAATAATCCAAGATCTGTCGCTGGAGTATAATTGGCGATCTTCAAAAAATATCATAGAATTTAATAACCTTTTTTTTAATGAGGCAGCCGGCATTCTTGAAAAGGAATTCCACGGTACTCTTGAAAGCGAGAACTTTCCTGTCGATCATTTTGGAGAATCGCCAATCGGTAAGATTTATGCTGATATCGTGCAAAAGCAGGGAAGAGAGACATCCGAGGATGGAAAGATACAGATCAGTTTTGTAGAAGGAGATACAGAAAACAATTTTCACGATAAGGTAAATGAACAATTAATAGAATTGCTTGGCAATTTGCTGGATGAAGGCTACAGGCCAGCCGATATTGCAATTATCACGCGTAAAAACACGGAGGCCAAACAGCTGGCCGATATTCTGATGAACTATGAATATGATAACCCACGATCAGGCCGGAGTTTTAAGGTGATTTCCGATGAAGCGCTCCGGCTTGGAAGTTCTTCCGTTGTTGTATTCCTGGCTTCCTTGCTTGAATATTTGCTTGATCAGGACAACAGAATCTGTACGTATTATATTCTTTCATTTTATTTAAACCATCTTTCAGGGGAAGATAATTCCGGCGGGAACCGGGTTATGCCATCCAACAATCCGGAAACAAGAAATAAGGACATTAAAAGGATAATGCCGGCTTCTTTTATTGATCTGATCGAATCTGCCGGTGCCCTGTCACTGGCAGAAATTGTGGAAAGGCTGATCTCCATATTCAGCTTATCCGGTTTTGCCGGAGAACAGGTATATCTTGATGCTTTCCGCGACCTGGTTCAGGAATACGGGCAGAAAAACGCGGCAGATCCTGGAAAGTTCCAGGACTTCTGGAATGAAACCGGAAAGGAAAGATCAATTTCCGCCCCTGCGGGACAGGATGCCATCCGGATTCTTACGGTGCATAAAGCCAAAGGGCTGGAATTTAACATTGTCATTATCCCGTATTGCGATTGGGACCTGAATCAGATACATAATACCATATTATGGTGTAAGCCCAACGAAGCGCCTTTTGACAGGCTCGAAAGGTTGCCTGTATATTATTCTCAAAAACTGAAAAAGACGCTTTTTGCAGCCGATTACTATACCGAATATCTGAATCAGTATATAGACAACCTCAATTTGTTGTATGTTGCCTTTACAAGGGCCTGCCGCGGGTTATTCGTATTCTGCAAGCCGGGAAAAGACGACAAGATAAAAAATGTGTCAGACGTGGCTTCCCGTGTTTTAAAAAAAGGACTACTGGAACAGCATGATCAGGTTTTCAGCTTTGGCCGGCTTCAAAGTTTAGATGTTACTTCGGAATCCCCGGATATGGTGAAAGTTAACCCGTCCCCCGTTTCGGTTGAAATGGCAGCACGCCGTATACAGGTTGCGTACCAGGGTAAATTATATATAGATGCAACTGTAAACCAGCCTAAGCGGCCCCTGAATGAAGGAAAAATATTGCATGAAATGTTCATGGGCATCAGAACACCTGCTGATATTATTCCGGCAGTAACCTCCATGTTCATTCATGGGAAAATCAATGAAGAGGAAAAAGCTAATTATTGCACGATTATAACCAGCCTGATAAATAATAAAAATGTTATTTCCTGGTTCCAACCTGACTGGAAAATAATGAATGAAGCGGAAATAATTCTGCCGGGCGGAGTTTCTAAACGACCCGACCGGATCATGACCATGGATGACCAAACAATTATAATTGACTATAAATTCGGTGAAAAGGAAGATCCCGGGCACCAAACGCAGGTAAAACAATATATTGATCTAATAAGAAAGATGGAATATCCCAATGTGCATGGATATCTTTGGTACGCATTGTTGGGAAAGATTGTGGATGTTGAAATTTCGTAGGGACAGGTCGTGACCTGTCCGTAAATTCAGGTCGTGACCTGTCCGTAAATTCAGGTCGTGACCTGTCCATACATTCAAGTCGGTACCTGGCCATAAGCAAGAAATAAAAATATGATAGAATATCCATGGGGAGGAAAGAGGCGATTTAACGCATACCCGGATTATATGCGTAAAAAGTTTGGTGGGCGTGTACAGAAATTAACCCTTGACGCTGGTTTTTCCTGCCCGAACCGGGATGGCACCAAAGGCACCGGCGGATGTACATTCTGTTTAAACGATGCATTTAACCCTTCCTATTGTGCCCCATCAAAAAGCATAACTCTTCAAATTAAAGAAGGTATAGAATTCCATGAAAAAAGATACCGGAAGGCAGAAAAATACCTGGCTTACTTCCAGGCATTTTCCAATACCCATGCGGAAGTTGACTTGCTGGCTGAACGGTACCGGGAGGCATTGAACTGCAGGGGAGTAATCGGGTTGGTCATTGGAACCCGGCCGGATTGCATGGACCAGGAGAAGCTGAACCTTCTGCTTGATTTATCGAAAAAATACCACATTGTAGTGGAATATGGCATTGAAACCATTTATAACCGCACCCTGGAAAGAATTAATCGTTGTCACACCTTTGAAGAAACACAAGCCGCGATCGAAATGACTGCCGGTAAGGGTATTCATGTGGGAGGCCACCTGATATTTGGTTTGCCGGGTGAAAGCATACAGGATATGCTTGACAGCGCCGCACTTATTTCGGCTATGCCTCTCGACAGCATCAAATTCCACCAACTGCAGATCTTTAAGGGAACTGCCATGGAAGAAGAATTCAGAAACCATCCTGAAGATTTTATTACTCCCGGAGAAGAAGACTACCTGCATTTTATGGTTCGGTACCTTGAATTGCTCAATCCGGCATTCGTTGTGGAGAGAATAGCGGGTGAAACCCCTCCCCGTTATGCTGTTCATAAACCCTGGGGTCCCCGTTACGATCAGTTACTTGTAAAATTTGAGAAAATGCTGGAGGAGAGGGATACGTTCCAGGGGAAGAGATATAGTGGTAATCGGTAATCGGTAATCGGTAATCGGTATTCGGTGATCGGTAATCGGTAATCGGTAATCGGTAATCGGTATTCGGTAATCGGTAATCGGTATTCGGTGATCGGTATGTATCGGTAATCGGTAATCGGTATTCGGTGATCGGTATTCGGTATTCGGTATTCGGTATTCGGTATTCGGTATTCGGTATTCGGTGATCGGTATTCGGTAATCGGTAATCGGTAATCGGTATTTGGTAAGGTGACTGGTGTCTGGTGACGACTAACGCGGCTCCACCCTTCCACCCTTCCACCCTTCCATAATTTCAATAAACCTTCCTCAAAATTACTCGTATACAAGTTGTACCGTTTCATGTTAGGTGATTACAAAAACTACTTGTATGATCACGAGGAAAATTATTTGGTTTGGACTGATCCTGGCGCTGCTTTTCACATTTGCTTTTGGCTGCAGTTCTCAGAAGGATGTGACCGAGAGAAGGAATTTCATGATGCCTAAAAAATCGGAAATGGCCAGAAACAGCCATTATAAAGAAGCAGGAAAGAGAAAAACCAATAAAATCCATACGAATAAGAGCAAAAAGAAAAGCCTATTCTGAGTTCTCAGAATGCAAAATTTTTGATGAATCTGCCGGAGCTGCCTGTGTTTGAACGGTAGAATCGGCTTTTACTTTTTGATGTTCCTTCTGATTTACAATGTTCTGGTGTAAAACATAAAATATAAGTACCAGGATCAGCAGGAAAATAGCCAGGGTAAAGGCAATAAAAACCGGCATTCTGCGACCCGGGGAATATGTCCTTGAATTATAGGCCCGCCTTACTTTTCTCGATAAATATTCAACATCACTGTGTAAATAATTTTTTGAACCCCGGCTTTTATAACCTTCCAGGGCTTCGGTACAAAAATTACATTTTTTTAGATGTTCCTCTACCTGCATCCGGCCGCTTAAGCGAAGTGTGCCATCGAGGTATCCACGAATGGCAAAAGGCGTGAGGCAGCCACCGGGAGAAAAGAGCCGGTTATGGACGGAAGTAATCATACCGGCTAAGTAAGTAATTTTTCAGGTTTCTTTTGCCATTTTGAATATGGCTTTTCACCTCATTGAGAGTATATCCGGTTTGGTCGGCAATGTCCTTATAGCTCTTATCTTCAAGATACATCATGCTGACACATAATCTCTGATCGGGATTCAGATTGTCAAATGCTGTGCCGATCATACCTACTTTTATTTCATCTGATATTTCCTGATATACTTCATCCGGCTCTATTGAGGTAATCAAACCGGATAGGTTCTTTTCATACGATTTGTTTTGGGTGGCCGATTTGCGCAAAATCATCAAACAATGATTGCGTGATACGGTATAGAGCCAATTCTTAAAAATTGTTACGCGGTGGATCGAAAGTTTTTCAAATAAACTTTCGAAAATTTCCATGACGGCATCCTTGCTATAATCTTTATCGCGAAGATAACCCAGGCAAATACCGTATACAAGGTGGGTGTATCGTTCAAAAAGAATGGCAATTAATTCTTTATTTCCGTTTTCAAGAAACTCTGCCACAAGCACTTCATCCGGAATGTTATTCTCCGGATCTTCTTTTTTGCTTTGACGTTTCAATTGCAGAAACATGGCTGAGAATGTTTAAATATAATCAGCAAAAAATGTTCCAAAACAAATAATAATTATGGAATTTGACAAAACCAGGCATCTATTAATTGAAAGGTGTTATAATAACCCATAAAACCTGCCCCATGAAAACTCAAACAAATCAATCGGATTCGCGAACGCTCGACGACATTGTTTTTGAGAATCGCAACAAGGCATATGGCGCATATGCCCTAAACAAAAAACACCGAAAATACCTGGTAATCGCATTTCTGATTTCTCTTACAGGTGTATCCACATCCATCGCATTTCCTTTTTTAAAGGCATTGAACGGACAGGCTTTTTTCAGAGGGATCGAAAGGGATGTGACAATCCATCTGCAACCCCCCGCACCGGAGCCATCCATTCCTCCTCCACCTCCTCCTGCACCTCCCATAAAGGAGCTCGCCGGCCAGGTATCCTATAAGCCACCGGTTGTTGTTGAAAATGCAAAGGAAGATTATATTCCACCCATGACAACACTGGTTGATCATCCAAATAACAGACCCGTAATCGATAAGATGCCTGACCCTGTGCCACCCACTCCCGGAATTGAAGAGCCGGCTGAGATTGTACTGGTCAATCCTCAGGAATCTGCCTCGTTCATGAATGGCGGTATCGATGAATTCAGGATGTGGATACAGAAAAATATAGTATATCCTGAAATCGCCGTGGAAAGTAACATTACAGGGAAAGTAATCGTTGCCTTTTGTGTTAACAAAAAAGGAGAAGTAGTAGACATCGAATTGCTTAGAGGACTTGACAATTCGGTAGACAAGGAAACACTCCGGGTAATTTCCTCATCTCCCTTATGGAAAGCAGCCCGACAGGGAGGGAATCCGGTTAAGCAAAAATTTGTTATCCCCGTTAGCTTCGTTTTAAACTAGCATGAAAAACACACACGATAGCTGAAAAATTCATACCTTCCCGTTGTATTTCATGTTGCCCGTAATACTTTGCTGGTATTACGGGCGCTTTTCGGAATCAATTATTGGCATTGCTGGTATGAATAAGCAACCCCCGGGCTTTAACGGCAAAATAGTGTATGTGGCACTGGCCCTGTTATTCATGATATTGATCAGCGGGGCAGTATACTTTTTCAAACACCAGGTTAACCTGATCCGCGAAAATAAATACGCTGAAATAAGGGCAATTGCAGGTTTAAAATCGGATGAAATTGTACACTGGCTTCGCGAAAGATATTCCGATGCGGATTATTTTGCCGGCAGTACTGAATTAAAGCTGATTATCCAGAAGTCAGAAACTGGACTAAAGGATTCCCTTATACAGAAAGACTTCAATCGTGTATTTCAGCGAATGCGAAAGAATCATCATTATGCTGATGTAATTGTTGCAGATTTTAAAGGACATGCACTTTATTCTTTCAAAGGCCCTCATCATCAGGCTGATTCAGGTATATTATCAATTGTATCTTCCGTTTGGAAAAATCAAGAAATAGAACTTCATGATTTTTCCATCGATCCCGAAAGCCGGCTCATACATCTTGATATTGCAGCTCCTGTGTGGTCAGATCATTCAAAAATTGCCGTTCTGATATTTACGATTGACCCTTCAACATTTTTATATCCCCTGATTCAATCATGGCCTTCACCAAGCAAAACTTCGGAAACCCTGTTGCTTAGAAGAGAAGGTGATTCCATCCTGTTCCTGAATGAGCTTAAGCATGCCCCAGGGGCAGCATTGCAGCTTAAACAGCCGCTTTCCGGAACAAGTATGCCCCCAATGGATGCGGTTAATGGAAAAATGGAGAGTTTCCAAGGACAAGACTATGCCGGAAATCAAGTAATAGCCGATATCCGGGCAATCAGGGGGACTCCATGGCTTATGGTTGCAAAAATCGACAAAAGTGAAGTTTTTTATGAACTGAAATTCCGGATTATATTGCAGGCAGTGATGCTTGTTATGCTCCTCATGATAATCTCGTCCATGGCGGCCCTGTTTTACAGCCGAAGGCAAAAAAGCATTTATGAACAGTTATTTCTCCGGGAACAGGAATTCCGTCATGCCCAGGAGGAATTCCGGATTACTTTATACAGCATCGGAGATGCTGTTATTACAACGGATCAGGTTGGAATTATCCGTCATATGAATATGGCGGCGGAAAAACTCACCGGTTGGAGAGAATCGGAAGCCTCAGGTAAACAGATAGATGAAGTGTTGTCCATTCTAAACGGAATAAGTGGTGAACTCATTGATAATCCGGTTAACCGGGTCTTGAAGGAAGGATTGGTTGATGATCAGAACAGTTCCATCGTATTGCTGGTTAAAGACGGAAGGAAGATTCCTGTAAGTGAAAGCGGGGCAATTGTTTATGATCAACATGGCAAAAAATCCGGTGTCGTTCTTGTTTTTCATGATATAACAAACCGCAAGGAAGCCGAAGAGCAAATAAGGAAATTAAATACCGAACTGGAACAACGTGTGGAAGAGAGAACCGAACAATTGATTAAGACAAACAAAGACCTGGAAGCCTTTACTTATTCGGTTTCACATGACCTCCGGACTCCGCTCAGGGCAATTGACGGATATAGTGCAATACTTGAACTCGATTACAAAAATACGCTTGATGCAGAAGGGCATCGATTAATTCATATCGTTCGGCAGAATACACAAAAAATGGGTGTCCTGATCGATGAATTGCTGGCCTTTTCCCGGCTGAAACGTACCAGCTTGAACCGGACAGTTATCAATATGAAAGAACTGGTAATGAATGCGGTGGAGGAGCTTACAATGCAGGATCAAGGGAAAAAAAGGGAAATAATTGTTGAGGATCTGCTTGCAGCTGAAGGAGATCCCGGAATGATGAAACAGGTGTGGTTAAATCTGATATCGAATGCTTTGAAATTCTCCCAGGGGAAACCTCGGGTAAATATTTCCATTTCATCAGGCAGGGAAACAGATCGGATTGTATACTGTATTAAAGATAATGGCGCCGGTTTTGACATGAAATATTATGATAAGCTTTTTGGAGTATTTCAACGATTGCACAGCGAAAAAGAATTCGAAGGCACAGGGGTTGGACTTGCGATAGTGCAGCAGGTAATTACCAGGCATGGCGGAACTGTATGGGCCGATGGTAAGACCGGGGAAGGGGCTACCTTCTGTTTTTCATTGCCGGCTAAGCAATTTTGATTGCATTTAGTCTACTTTTGTATTGAAGCATTTTATTCCTCATTGAATGAATACAACAAATTACATTCCGGTTGAAATACTCATAGTAGAAGACAACCCGCAGGATGCTGAATTAACCATGAGAGCCCTCAGGAAACTTAATGTTGCATACAATATTCTTGTGGCAGAGGATGGTGAAGAAGCCCTGGATATCATTTTTTCAAGAGGCAATTATGAAACAAGACAGACCCATACCCCCCCTAAAGTTATTTTCCTGGACCTCAAACTACCAAAAATAAGCGGACTTGAAATCCTGAAAGAAATCAAGACAAATCCCGTAACAAAAAAAATACCTGTCGTTATTGTCACTTCGTCGCGGGAAGATCCGGACATTAAAGCGGCTTATGAACTCGGAGCCAATGGATATGTGGTTAAGCCGGTAGAATTTGAAGCATTTTCAAATTCCATGGTGCAAACAGGCATCTTCTGGCTGACAGTGAACGAAACACCGCAGTAGGGAGTCCCTCAGTATTTAACAATTTTGCCCCAAAATAAATAACTGAAATGGAAAATGCGAGCAAAGCGAGCATTCATCTGCGAAATCTGCGGAATCTGCGAGAGAAATTTTGGATTTTATTGCTTTGCAGAGATTGTGTAAAAGTTTTAACGCTAAGGCCACAAAGGAATACGCAAAATTCGCAAAGTTGTATTTTGAGGCGCTTTGCTTTTATGAGGACGCAGTGATTAGCAACCCTGTTTTTGAGCCTTTACTTCAGCCATTTAGAATTTTGTTACATAAGAGATATGAGAAGAAATATTTTTAAATTCAGCTGTTTATTATGGCTGTTCGTAATTCCGGGAGGCCTGTTTGCTCAGCAGAAAAACACGGCTGAATTACTTGGTTACCCGGCAGATTCAAAATTATTGATTATTCATGCGGATGATCTGGGCCTCTCCCACTCCACCAATATGGCAGTGATAAAAGCATTTGAAAATAAGGCAGTCACATCAGCCAGCGTGATGGTGCCATGTCCCTGGTTTCCTGAAATTGCAGACTATGTAAGAGATCATCCGGATTTGGATGTGGGTATCCATTTCACTCTCAATGCAGAATGGAAGTTTTATAAATGGAAGGGCGTTGCCGCTTCCGATGAAATACCAAGCCTGATTGCCAAAGATGGCTATTTCAATGCCTCCCTTCAGCCTCTTTTTTCCGGGGCCAAACCGGATGAAGTGGAAAAGGAACTGAGGGCACAGATTGATATGGCAATTGCCAATGGCATTAAGCCCACTCACATTGACAGCCATATGGGGAGCATGTTCATTTCACCCGCCCTCTTCAGGGTAGCCATCAGGATGGCGCATGAATACAAAATACCCCTGTTTATTCCTTTGAATGAGGTGAAAAAAAGTGTTCCGTTTCTTACCGGTGAAATTCCGCCGGATATCATTTCGGTCGACAATTTTCAAATGCTACCCGGAGAAGCGGTTAAAGGAAATTGGAATGACATGTATACTGAATTCATCAGGAAGCTTATTCCTGGTCTCAACGAAATTGTTGTGCATCTTTCATTTGACAATGATGAAATGCAAGCCATTGCCCGGGGTCAAGAGGAATATGGATCTGCCTGGCGTCAAAAAGACCTGGATCTTGTGTTGAGTGACAGTTTCAAAAAACTAATAAAGGAAAACCATATTCAACTGGTCACATGGCGGCAGATACAACAGGTCATGTATCCGGTGAACGGTAGTCGGTAATCGGTAATCGGTAATCGGTGGTCGGTAATCGGTGGTCGGTAATCGGTGGTCGGTAATCGGTGGTTGGTAATCGGTGGTTGGTTATGGCCGGCTCCGGTTCATTAAAAAAACGACGGCAATTCCCGAAAATATGCTTGCCTCACCGGCCAGCAGAAGAAACCAGTTATATGAATTCGGACTATAGAGGTTCAATGCAGTAGAGGCTATTTTTAGATTGAGCAGAGCAGCCAGGGAATATTGCCGGTGCATATAAGACGTAAAATCCCAGATAAAAGAAAGAAATATCAGTACGGAACCGAGAATTACAAGCAAAACCACAATTTTGTTGATCCTCCATTTCTCCTTTTTATCAACATATAAAAGAGTGAATGCCAAAATGATCATCGTTAACGAGACCAGCACAGGGGCAAGCACCGGACCCGTCCATACAACCGGGATTAAAAACAGGATATCCCATGTGAACCATGACAGTGGCCAGTTGAGAATCATCTTTAGGAAAATGTAATAGAACAGGTCCCATATTGCAAAACTATAGATAAACCAGGCAAAACGCTGTTGTGCATTTCTCCCTGCCAGAATTCCAATTGAGAGAAGCATGATCAGTGTAGCCGCTTCCCTGAATAATTCGGTAAGGGCAATTTTTCCGGGCATGGAAACCATGGGAAAATTAAATCCTGAAGGATAATACAATTCTCTCAGGTAGATAACTACCGCACTTTCTAAAAATGCCATGGAAACAGCCAGGAATGTGACCCACATTAAATTTGACCAGGCTCTGTAAGAAGTCATGACAGATATTTTATCCAAAAATACAAAAAACAACAATCCGGGTCAATGCCCTTCATCCTTGCTATTTCAGGATAACGGCCTGTTCCTTATCGGCATTGCTGATATCGCGATAAAACGTCATCAGATCCCCGTATTGTTCCCTGGTATAATTTCCTTTGAACATCTCGACCTGCCGGAAATAAATTATTATATTGCCGGAACAGACAACAGTGGAAATATAATTGCCAAAGGGTGAATGGATCTCTTTTTTTTCCGGGATAAATTCAACGCTCACTCCATCGGGAAGTACATATTCAACTGAATCGGAATCAATATAAGGAACAAATCGCACGAAATTACTCCACCTGCTTTTTGTCTTTGAAGGAATATAGGTAGACCTGTTCACAAGGTTTACAGGCAAAAACATCCGCTTCCCTGAGATTGAGCAATAGGTACTCATGTCCAGTTTTACATTCAGCACTGACGCCGGCAGATCTGGATTATTTTGCTTAAAATCACTGTGATTGATGTTAAAATTTGGAATTCTCAGGTAATTAAACAGCCAATCTTTCTGATCTTCTGTTGTGGCGGTAAGTTTATTCTTGGTATCTTCAAATTGCAGTCCGCCAAATTTTCGTGTGATATCTGCTGTTCCGTTTCCATCCGCTGTAATAATTACCTTGGCCTTTGTGTATTGGTAGTTATCATGAAGCCCATAAGCAGGGGTTTTTGCGAGTGCACCCGAGTGCTCCTTAATCAACAGCACCTTTCGATCGCTGGTAAAATCACCCAGGAATCCAAATGGAATAGTCTGGCTGGTGCATTCAAGCCAGATCGTATCTTCAGCCATCGGCACGCAAAGAATGGCATGGTCAAACTGGTGTGACGGAAAATCATCCATGAGCTGTGGAAAATCTCCTCCCGAATTGACCAGGGTATAATATGATTCAATTCCAGCCGCCTTTAGAAGGGCTTTCATGTAATTGCTCAATCCCTTGCAATCGCCATATCCCACTTCATCCACGACATTTGCATCCACAGGCTGTAATCCCCCGATTCCAAGAGCAACATTGAAATACCTTGTACGTTCCTGCAAATAGGCGTATAACCTTTTGACTTTTGACCTGTTGTCCGGCAGGTCTTTCACCATATCTCTCACCTTTGCGGCACTGGTTTCTGACAGGATATCCCTGCCTTCGTTCAATTGCAGTATCCAATCGGAAAAATCCTGCCATGTATACATTTTGCCATGATATCCATCCAGCATAAATTCGGAGGGAGCGGTGTAAACTGTTTTGAAATAGTGGTTCATGCCATCACTAAGAGGCTCATGATCAACGGCCTTTATATTTTCAGCATTCCAGCAATATTTTGTGCTATTTCCGTTTCCGTTGGTTTCAACCACCGGTTCTGCCGGATAATTCAATTGTTTATACAGGAGCTTGTAATCAGCAGGGACCGTCATGGTGAACGTCGTTTTCTCAATCGATACATTGTATCCGTCAAAGGCAATCCAATCAGGAAAATAATAGGAACCTGTAATTTCAAGTTCATATTCATATTCCACTGTATAGGGATACACTGAAATCAAAGGCACAAAATATTTATAGCGGATATCGCCAAACAGGGGATAACCTGCCGAGCCCGAAAAATCTTTCACCTCGGAAGTTTTTATTTTTCTTACCAGTTTTCCACCAGCATCATATATATTCCCCTTGAAATAGGAAAACTTTCTGAATTTGTCATAAAATTGTTGAAATACTGCATCGCCATCCCCGTTTTTATTCAAAATGGTGATAACCTGTCTGTACTTCCGTTTATTTATTAATTCAGTTTCATATGTATAGGTTAACTGTTCGTCACGGACAACCGCGTTGGCATTCATTTTCAGGGAATCATTAATTAAATCGCAGTTATAGGATTGTACATCCCTTGCATAGAATGACATGCCTTCGACAACAAATACCAGAATGATAAGAATTCGCTTGAGCATTTCTGTTTAATACCGAATTATTACTTGAGAATTATTCAGGATCCGAAAGGTAAGGCTGACCTCTTCAAGACCACTTTTTCCGCCTGCTTGCTGACCACCCGGGCAAAAAACTCCTTGAGGGAGACATATTCATCTATTGTATACATGCTTTTTCCGATGTCCAGCGTACTGGAAATAGACAGCTGGTTACCGTCAACCCTCATCCTGTATATAAATTTCGTTTTTCCGTCAGGCAATGAAAGGATCAGGTCATCCGGTTTTTCATCCAGAACATATCCATCCGGGAGCGTAAAATTAATAATATCCTTATAGATATGAGGATAGGTGAAATCAACGGGAAATTGACGGTCTTTGGGTTTAAACGGGTTGGAAGGCCACTGATCATACAACAGTGGAGTCAAAGATATGATATTTCCCGCAATCTGTGCGTAATCCGAAATCTCAACGTCCAGGTTTTCTTTATAGGGCTTGTTGAGACTGTCTACCCCTATCAATTCAAAGTTGTGGACAATAAGGCCTTTGTTTATGCTTTCCATGTTCCGGATATATTCGTCATTATCTTTGCTTCCCTTGATTTCCACCCGTTTATTCAAGGCAGCATAGTTCCCAAAAGAACGGTGCATGTTTCCGGTGATAACCCCGTCTGTGCCAATGGATGCTTTAACAATATTGGTAAATTCATACCGTTGGGCAGGGTTAAGGTCCACCCAATCCGTTTTGGTTTCACTGATCATGCGGCCCTGTCCGTTAATACACCTCGGTGGCAGCAGGTTATACGAACCGTCTTTTTCGGTTGCATCGAGCAGGTATATTTTATCATTAATATTGACTGAGGCTATGACATAATTGAATTGGTTGATCATTATCTGGGCCGGATGAATGAAACCGTTATTCCTTGTGCTGAGTATAACCGGGTTCGACCGCAGGCCCACTTCTCTGAGCAGGGCAACCAATAATAAGTTAATATCCGCTGAACTGCCTGATTTTTTTTCAAGGATGCTGCGAAGATTTCCGCTAAGATAAATGCGGTTCCGGTTGTCCCATTTCATTGTATTCCTGACATAATTAAAGGCTTCGGTCATTTGTTTTTCCTCATCTTCTGAGGACATTTTGACCTGATCAGCAATCTCCTTCAAAAAACCGCAATGCTTGATCTGAAGGCCAAAATCTTCATCCGCCATTAATTTTTCATTGATTTTCTCCCACGATTGAGTATAGTTCCTCTCCATTCCGGATGCCGGTTTATAGGAAGCCAGTTCAAATTCCAACGCACTCCGGTAATTTACCATGGCATTCATGAAGGGCTCATCGCGGAATGCCGGTATGTCATTTTGCACCCAGCGGAACGACAAATCGTTGTATTTTACCAGCCGGCGGATAACTGAAGCGGCCCTGGCATAGCCTGCTGACCGCCTTATTTCAGTAATTGTATAAGATACCGGCTTTGTCGTTTCTTCAGACACACTAAAAGTAAGGTATCCTTTCAGCAGCTTTTTAAAGCAAAAATATTCAGGATAGCTTACCCTGTATTCGCTCCATAAACCAGGAATCGAATTCTGAAACTGCCAGTCAGGCAGTGACCAGAAATCCGAACTAACCTTGTAATAGAATTCAATAATGCTTCCCTCCCGAACGTTGGGCAGGGTGAACTTATATTCGGTATGCCGGCTGTCCATCTCTTCATCAAAGATCATGCTCTTCTGCAGGGTTGATTTAATCACCCTTCCATTTTCCATGTTGTAAACCGAACCTTTTAATGCGATAATTTTTTCCTTGCCGTTTCCATTATGATATAACATCAATTCCTGGTTAGCCAGGTCATATCCCGATTTCTTAAAAACTTTTGCCCTGTAATGCCTGCTGTATTCCACCGCAAATGAACCATCCGTCCGGTCATAAATAACCTTTGATTCACCATAATCACCCAGGATCAATGCTTCAGCAGAAGTATCCTTTTCATACGCTTTCATGTCAAAATAAGCCGGATCAATCCTGCCATATTTCATTGGAGGCTTTTGAGCGTTGAGATCAATGCATGCGAATATTACAATAAATGTATATATGACAACTGAAATGAAATTTTTAAGTTTCATGATCAATATCTGTTAATAAATAGAATGAGAAATAATGCGGGGGTGTGGTTAAAAATTCTGGTTCCCTTAACCTTTTATCGGCTCCTTCGGTTATCTTTGAATTGCAATAATTATTGCAGTAACTCGTTAATCCAGATAAATAGGCGGGTAATGAAATATACGTGCATCCTTCTTTTATTGTTTCATTTTTTTTCGGAAGAAAATGTTAAATCGCAAGAATATCTTCCGCCTCCGAAATTATTTATGGTGACTGTTGATATCGAATCCCAACTCGACAGCATAATATGGTATGGTATTGCTTTGCAGCCAAATGATTATTATATTGTTGCAGAATCTTATCGACCGATGATCCAAGGCCCTCCAACATTACCAGTCAGTGCAGCTATTAAAGAAACTTTTTATGTTAATAACAATGATAATTCAGTAAATTTAGGACATTCTGTTGGCTATACTGTTTGGGGCGTACATCCATTAGGAGATGGAAGTATACAAGTAGGGAAATTCAATCATCCTGACAGCACCATCTTTCTGCAAAAACCAATCTTTGATTCTTGTTCCGCTACAATCTCACTTTCATGGAACGATTATAATAATTGGCGGGGATCAACCTCAGGTTTTACTGTTTTCAGAAGGACCGCACCGTATGTATACATACCCATTGATAACGTAACCCCGGATCCTAATATTACACAATATAAATATGTTTTGCCGAATATTTTGCCAAACCAGACCTATGATCTTTATATAGAGGCAGCCAATACGGATGGTATCCGACGTTCTAATTCAAACCGAGATTCCGTTTTTACAAGATGACAACCCAATCCGGATCGATAAATGCCGATTATGCCTCCATCAGCGCCGATAACACAATTGATCTTTCTTTCTCCGTTCGGGGAGGAGACGGCCAGGATAAATACACGTTGTTCCGCAGCAATAACCCTTCGGGACCCTTTAATGCCATTGACTCCATCTATACTTCGGATACAATAATTCATTTGAATGATGACGTTCCTTTTACCTCGGGAATTTTCTATTATAAGCTGCAAATGATCAACAATTGCGGTACTATGTACACTGAATCGAACCTGGCCAATAACATCATCCTGTCCGGTTCACAGTCGGGACCTGCTGTATCGCTTTCCTGGAATGAGTATACAGACTGGCTCGGCGGTGTTGAAAGATACCGGATCATAAGAATGATCGGCCAAACCATACTCCGTGTGGATACCCTGGATGGCATCACATCCACAACCTATACTGATGATGTATCCGCGCTTATTGATTATTCCGATCCCGAGAACAGCAAGATCTGCTATCAAATTGATGCTCTCGAAGGATCCAACATCCACGGTATCCGTGAAAACAGCCTTTCAAATAAGGTTTGCTTTATTGTGACGCCGGATATCCGAATGCCAAATGCATTTATCCCCAATGACGGAGAACCCGTAAACCAGGTATTTGAACCGGTATTCTCCTTTGCTCCGGAGCAGTATGAACTGATTATTTTCAACCGCCTCGGAACCAGGATATGGGATGGAAAAGGTCCATGGGACGGGAAGGTTTCGGGTAAGCCGGTTCCCGAGGGTGTATATCTTTACCTTCTCCGGGTTTACAATTATTCTTCCGAAGTAAAAGAATTAAATGGCAAAGTTGTTGTTATGTACCATTAAACGGGAAACGGATATTTTTTTCCAACAATCCCCTGTTATACGTCAATTTCAATAACTTTGTAAGTCTTTCTAAAAATACTTTTTGATTTCAATGAGTTCCACCTTAACGGCTGAGGAAATACAAGTCAGACGCGAGATAAATGATTTGCTCGATAATTGCACCCGTTGCAATAAACGGGGAGATAAAGCGCTGATCCGGAAGGCATTTAAAATTGCATACAATGCCCACAAGGGAGCGATGCGCATGTCGGGTGAACCTTATATTCTCCATCCCCTTGCGGTTGCAAAGATCGTTACCCAGGAAATGGGACTCGGGGTAAAGGCAATTGTAGCCGCGTTGCTGCACGATGTAGTGGAAGATACTGAATTTACGCTGGAAGATATAGAAAATCATTTTGGTCCGAAAATAGCCTCGATAATTGACGGTTTAACTAAAATATCCGGCGTATTCGACAAAAATTCATCCCTTCAGGCAGAAAATTTCCGGAAGATGTTGCTCACCCTTTCGGAAGATATCCGGGTTATCCTGATTAAACTGGCGGACCGTTTGCACAATATGCGGACCCTCGGATCCCTGCCGGTAGCCAAACAAATGAAAATATCGGCAGAAACGCTGTACCTGTATGCCCCCCTTGCCCACCGGATGGGGTTTTATTCAATCAAAAATGAACTGGAAGATCTCAGCCTGAAACACCGTTATCCGAAGATCTTCCAGGAGCTATCCGAAAAAATCAAGAGCCAGGAGAAAAGCCACCAGGAGTTTATCCGGGAATTTTCACGGCCGATAAAGGAACAGCTTGAGCATAACGGGATATCTTATGACATCAGCGGCAGGTATAAATCGATCTATTCGATCTGGCATAAGATGCAAAGCAAAAACATCCCCTTTGAAGAAGTTTATGACCTGATGGCGATACGGATAGTGTTTGATCCCCTGGCCGGTATTCCCGAGAAAACGCAATGCTGGAATATCTACTCCATGATTACGGATATCTACATGCCAAAACCGGAAAGAATCCGCGATTGGGTAAGCACGCCAAAGGCAAACGGATATGAGGCTCTCCATGCTACCGTGATGGGACCCAAGGGGAACTGGGTGGAAGTGCAGATCCGGTCGAGACGTATGGATGATATTGCCGAACGTGGCTTTGCCGCACACTGGAAATATAAAACCGACAATTCACATGAAAGCGAACTGGATAAATGGCTGAAGCGGATCCGGGAATTATTGTCAAATACAAATTCCGACGCCCTGGAATTTCTCGATGATTTTAAATTGAACCTGTTCGCTTCGGAGATCTTTATTTTCACACCCAAAGGAGATACGAAAACACTTCCTGTTGACAGCACAGTGCTTGATTTTGCCTATGAAATTCACACCGAGATCGGACATAAAGCCATTGGCGCAAAGGTAAACCATAAGCTCGTGTCATTAAATCATGTACTGAAAAGCGGCGACCAGGTGGAGATCATCACATCCGACACTTACCGACCCAGGCTGGAGTGGCTTGATGATGTAAAGACAATTAAGGCTAAAACAGCCATTAAGGATGCCCTGAAGGCGGATAATAAAAACAGGATTGAAAAGGGTAAAAAACTGCTTGAGGAAAAATTATCCGGTCTAAAACTCAGGCCGAATGCCAGGATAATACAAAAACTGCTTCCTGCCTATGATGTATCGAACAAGGATGAATTTTACAGCAAGGTGGGTACCGGCATAATACATCTTGAAGACCTTGACCAGGTATTGAAACGCAATACCAAAAGCAAATGGGTAAATTACTGGAGCCTGCAACTTGGAAAAGCTTCCCTGATAGGTAAAAAGGCGTCCACCGTAAATCACACTCCCCAAAAAACCGGTTTTAAAACCCCAATACTTCTTCGCGAAAACATACATGATGCCACAACGGACTACTCAACTGCACAATGCTGCAATCCTATTCCCGGGGATAATGTGATCGGTTTTTGCGAGCCCGATAACCAGGATAATATTACCATTCATCAGGCAAAATGCCCTACAGCCATAAAACTCCTCTCCAGTCACAGCGAGCTGCTTGTACCCGTAAAATGGACCACCCATAAACTGCTTTCCTTCCTCGTAAAAGTTGCAATCAACGGGTATGACCGCTTTGGCATGTATAATGATATCACCACAGTGATATCCAAGGAATTGAACGTGAACATCCGCAGCATCAATTTGTCAAGTCACGATGGTATTTGGGAAGGGACCATCGATTTGTATGTTCATGATGCAAAAGACCTTAACAATCTCCTTATGAGCCTGAGTAAGATCAAAGGTGTTGATGCTGTGAAGCGTGTGGATGCTGCTGTCTGAATTTTATCCCGATTAATTTAAAATAATTCTAAATAGAACATTAACTATTTTGAAAAATCGTTAATTTCGCCTACTCATTAAACCAATTAGTTTATGGTTTCTTCCGAAACAAAAGAGACAGTAAAGAAGATTTTCATCGATTATCTTGAAAAGAAAGGTCATCGAAAAACGCCGGAGCGTTATGCCATTCTTGATGAAATCTATTCAAGAGACGGGCATTTTGATATTGAGACACTGTATCTTTTCATGAAGAACAAGAATTACCGGGTAAGCAGGGCCACGTTGTACAATACAATTGAGCTTTTGCTTGACTGCAACCTTGTGGTTAAGCATCAGTTTGGCAAAAACATTGCCCAGTTTGAAAAAGCTTACCAGTGTATGCAACATGACCACCTGATTGATATGGATACAGGCCGGGTAATTGAATTTTGTGATCCGCGGATGCAGGAGATCATTAATACTGCCTGTGAGTTAAACGGCTTTGACCCTTCACATCACTCCCTCTATATTTACGGCCGGAAAAAAGACATTCCCGATAAGCGTAAAAAAATTTTTTAACAATCGGATTACCTGAGTGTTATGTGACCATTTATTTCAACCACAGGTAGTTGAAGAATAAAAAAAATGAGTATCTTCGGATGCATTTTTAAATTCCCTTTGAAAAATGAAAGTAGATGTAGTATTAGGCCTTCAGTGGGGTGATGAAGGAAAAGGAAAGATTGTGGATGTTCTCACCCCGGCATACGATGTAATTGCACGGTTCCAGGGTGGACCAAATGCCGGTCATTCACTGGAATTTAACGAAATCAAGCATGTTTTGCACTCAATTCCTTCCGGTATATTTCATGAAAACCAACTTAACGTAATTGGCAATGGAGTTGTAATCGATCCGGTTATCTTTAAAAAGGAAGCTGTTTCAATTTACAAACTCGGTGTGGATCTTAAAAAGAAACTTCTTATTTCCCGGAAGGCTCATCTTATTTTGCCCTCCCACCGGATACTGGATGCCGCCTCAGAAGTAGCAAAAGGAATTACGAAAATCGGTTCCACACTAAAGGGAATTGGTCCCACCTACATGGACAAGACGGGCCGGAATGGACTTCGCATCGGTGATATTCTGCTTCCCGATTTCATGGATAGATACAACCGGCTTAAGCAAAAGCATAAAGATCTGCTGAAGCTCTATGATTATGCATACAATATTGAAGAATTTGAGCAACAGTGGTTCGAAGGGATTGAAGAGATACGGGGATACAAGATCGTAGACAGTGAATATGAATTAAACAGGCTTTTAAACGACGGCAAGAGAATACTGGCCGAGGGGGCACAGGGAACCATGCTGGATATTGATTTTGGTTCCTATCCTTATGTGACTTCTTCCAATACCATAAGTGCCGGTGCCTGCACGGGCCTTGGGGTAGCACCCGGTACACTGGGTGAGATATTCGGCGTATTCAAAGCCTATTGCACACGGGTGGGCAGTGGCCCGTTCCCAACGGAACTGCTTGATGACATGGGGGAATTCCTTCGTGAAAAAGGGCATGAATACGGTGCAACTACAGGACGTCCTCGCCGATGCGGATGGCTCGACCTGGTGGCTTTAAAATACTCCATTATGATCAACGGGGTGACCCAGCTACTGATGACCAAGGCCGATGTTCTGTCTGATTTCGATTCCATCAGCATATGCACCGGTTATAAAACAAAGAATGAGATAATCAGCATTCTGCCTTACGAGATGGAAGAAATTGAAAGCCCCGAATATGTTCAAATGAAAGGATGGAAAAATGTGGCAGATATTGACAAAATTGCACAGATACCGGTTGAGTTAAGGGATTATATCCGCTTCATTGAATTAGAAACCGGTGTACCGGTGACAATGGTATCACTGGGTCCGGACCGGCGGCAGATTATAAGGTTCTAATTTACGATTTACGATTTTTGATTTACGATTGACTGACGTTAAAAGATTACATTAATAAATTAAAAGACCTCCCAGGATATGAATTCCCGGGAGGTCTTTTTGTTTTCAATCGTAAATCGTAAATCGTAAATTCACTCTACCTTATTCGGCAGTTCTAATCCAAATCCCGAGGTTTTATCATCGCGTTTCAGCAGTATGGCAAACACGATGCCAACAACACCGATACATGCCAGCATAAGGATCGAAAAAGTATAATCATATTTCGCTGTTCCCGCTTCTACCATGGCCGCTGTCACATTCGGATTTGTTTTGTCAAGAATATAACCGATGAGGATCGGGAAAAGCCATAAACCGAAATTCTGAACCGAAAACATGATACCATAGGCCGTTCCCAGCTTGTTCTGATCAATGATCTTTGATACTCCAGGCCACATGGCAGCCGGGATCAGAGAAAAGGCTATACCCAGGAGAGCCATGGGAATTATCGGATGAATCATCGTAAAGGTAAGGGTAAGGTGGGCGATGATGAGTAAAATCGAACTGTATATCATCATGGAAGCGCTCTTTCCTTTTTTGTCGGCTATCCATCCGAATATCGGCGTAAAAAATACGGTGAAAAAAATGGGAACAGAGGTAAGTCTCCCGGCTACCGCCGTAGTCATGCTGAATTTATTGTGAAGAAGATCTGTAGCGTATTTCAGGAACGGGAAAAAAGCTGAATAGAAAGTAACACAAAGCAGGGTAATATAAATGAATGCCGGTATTTTTATAATTTTTAGAATATCAGATACCTTAAATTTCTCTGTTTCATCTGTTTCCATTCGAAAACTGATCTGTCTGTCAAGTTTATAATCAATAAAACTATAAATCAGAAAGAGGGCGAAACCTGTCGTAAGCATGCAGGCAGCAAGGAAGATAGGCCTGTGCCAGAAATCGGCTGTACTCAGATTTTTGTAAAAGAAAAATGAAAACGCTTGTCCCAGTCGGGCGACAGCTAGATTTAGACCAAGCGCCAGTGCAAGTTCTTTGCCTTTAAACCATTTCACAACGACGGTCGTAATCACAACAATGCTGGTTTCTGCCCCCAATCCAAAAAGAAAATACCCAAAAAGCATGAGTTTATAAGCCGGGGAATATTTGGTAAGGAAGGAATTAAAGAAATCGTAGCCGGGGCCACCCTGGTTAAATACGTCTGAAGCCCCATAAAAGGTTAGAATGGAACCGGCAGCCATAAAAAATGTAAATCCAATTCCCGTGAATCGTATACCCCATTTATCAAGCAAAACCCCACCGATCACGGCCATAAATAGAAAAACATTTGAAATGGAATAGGTGGATTGCAGAAAACCGTATTGCTGGTTGGAAAAACCCAGGCGGGCCTGCATTGTCTCTTTTAAAGGAGACAAGGCATCATAGAAATAATAATTGGCAGCCATGATCAAACTAACAATCAGCAGTACCACCCATCGCATTTTTGCACTTTCCTTTAATGACCTTACCTGTTCTTTCATGAAATTTAGATTAAGGCTTCAAATATATTGTTTTTATTTTTTATGGATATGACAATTATCAAGTTGTGAAGACCGGAAGTACCTGTAAATCCTTCCAGGTTCGGGGTACCCTGCCCGTCTTCTTTAATTATCTCATTTAATAATTCATCATTTAAAAATATATTTACATCTTTGCAGCACCAGAACAATTAAAGGTATACTTCATCTAAATCTTTAAGAATTAATATAATATGAAAGAATCAATTGCTATTTTATGCGCCGGTGGTCCGGCACCCGGAATCAATACCGTAATCGGATCAGTTACAAAAGTTTTCTTAAATGCCGGATATGATGTATTGGGAATTCATGAGGGCTATAAAACCATTTTCACAGACAATCCGAATTTTGAACTGTTAGATTTCACTTTTGCCGATACCATATACAGCCGGGGTGGCTCTGCTCTCAAAATGAGCCGGCATAAACCCAAGGACGATGAATTCAAAGTTGATTTTTTTGTTAACAATAACATAAAATTGCTTGTCACCATAGGAGGTGATGATACCGCATCCACAGCAAACAGGCTCAGCAAATTTCTTGAATCAAACAAGGTAAAAGTATCCAATATACATGTTCCGAAGACCATTGATAATGATCTTCCCTTACCTGAAGGCACGCCTACATTTGGATATCATTCTGCAAAAGAAGAAGGAGTTCGCATAGGCACAACCCTTTATGAAGATGCCCGTACCAGCGGCAACTGGTTTGTGGTTTCGGCAATGGGTCGTGAGGCAGGCCATCTTGCCTTTGGCATTGGCTTATCCTGCCATTATCCGATGATCATTATCCCTGAAATGTTCAATAAGACCAAGGTCACCTTCGACGCCATCACACGGATGATCATTTCATCGATGATAAAACGCAATATGCTCGGAATTGAATACGGAGTTGCCATTATCAGTGAAGGTGTGTTCCATTTTATGAGTGATGAAGAAATCGAAGGCACCGGCGTTAATTTCACTTATGACGATCATGGACATCCTGAACTCGGAAATGTAAGCAAGGCCCATATCTTCAATATGCTTGTGCAGAGAAAACTGAGGAAACTGAATGTGTCTGTAAAAAGCAGGCCGAATGAAATCGGGTATGAATTGCGTTGCGTCAGGCCGATTGCCTACGATCTTTCGTATGCCACACAACTGGGTACCGGCGTAATGAAACTCTTTCAGGATGGCAAGAGTGGTTGCATGGTAACTGTCACCCCGATTGGAGACATCATGCCCCTGTTCATGAAGGACGTCGAGGACGAAAATGGCAAGGTAAAGCCCCGGCTTGTAAACATGGAATCGGAAAAGGTAAAGCTCGTCTATGAGAATAACCTGCATTACATTACCAAAAACGATTACAAAGCCGCTAAAAAATACATCCCCGATCCGGAAGAATTTGATTTTAAGAAAATTCTTAACTGGTAGTGACTGGTGACTGGTAGTTACTGGTCCATAAATTTAGATTAAGCCTCCGGAGTTGGTATTCCGGAGGCTTTTTTTTATTTTCATTTTCTTTATTGACCGTTAATCCCCCGGGGCCGTTCTCCACCGCTGGCAGGGGCAGGAGGTGGACCTTCCATAAACCATTTTCTATCAACAGCTAATTCCTAAAGGGATTTTCAGCTTGTTACCAGTCACTAGTCACCAGTCACCAGTCACTTTTTTATTAAAATTTATCTATCTTTATTGTGACTATATTAATCCACATTCAATAAAGCGATTACCATGGTGAATATGACCAAGAAAAAGGGATCCATTGCCATACTTACAGGAGGCGGTGATGTACCGGGACTTAATCCGGCTATCCGGGCAATTACCATTCGAGCATTGCGTGAGGGTTACCAGGTTATTGGATTGCGCCGGGGCTGGGCAGGTATAATGGAATTTGTACGCGACCGGAAAGCCGACAACAGCGATAAGTACATGGTACTTACCGAAGAAATAGTAAATAAAGCTGGCCGCACGGGAGGCACATTTCTGCATACTTCCCGGACGAGGCCCAGTCATGTTGCCAGGAGCAGCGTTCCCGTGCAATACCAGGATAAATACAAGAACGACGTGAACGACCTTACCGAAGAGGTGATCAAAAATCTGGAATATCTTGGTGTTGAGTATCTAGTGCCTATAGGTGGGGATGATACCCTGAGTTATGCGGTAAGATTATATTCTGAAGGAGTAAAAGTGGTTGCCATTCCAAAAACGATGGACAATGATGTTCCGGGTACGGATTATTGCATCGGGTTCAGCACCTGCGTAACGCGAACCATACAGATGTGCAATACGCTCCGCACATCGGCAGGATCGCATGAACGCATCCTGGTTATTGAGGTTTTCGGACGATATGCCGGATTCACCGCCATGCTTCCTACCATGGCGGGTGCTGCCAACCGTTGTGTGATCCCCGAGCATAAATTTGATCCTGATCAGCTGACACAATTGTTAATTGAAGACAGGGAAAAAAATCCGAGCCACTATTCGGTAGTGCTGGTTTCAGAAGGAGCCAAAATGACAGGTGCTCTTGAAAGTACTTATTATGAAGGGGAAAAAGATGTATACGGACACAGTCTTCATGGAGGGATAGGAGAAGTGGTTTCCGATAAAATCAGGGAAATTTCAGCCAAATATTGCAATGGCCGCAAAATAAATACAATCTATCAGCAGCTTGGTTATCTCGTGCGCGGCGGTGATCCGGATGCCATCGATTCAATAGTTCCCATGGCTTATGGCAACCTGGCACTTGACCTGATATTAAAAGGAATACACGGAAGACTTGTCGTGCTGCGCAACGGAAGGTATGACAACGCTCCGATTGACGTGGTAACCAGCACCAACAAAGTGGTTGATATAAAAAGATATTATAATGTGGAGCGTTACCGGCCACATTATAAAAGTTTTGAATTTCAGCCGCTCTTTATCATGACCGGCAATTCATAGGCTGTTTATCTTTTTCTGTAAACCCAGGCATTGGGGGTGATCTCATTTCGGAATTTGTCGATTTCCGCAATTCCCGCACGCAGGTTATCATAGGATTTTGCAGCCACCATCTGAAAATTATCACGTCCCTGGATTATTTGGGCTTCATATCCCATGTTCCGGAGTTTACCAGCATAACTATCCGCATTTTCCTGAACTGTAAAGCATCCCACAATCATATAATAATGACCCTGAATTGCATTAGTGCGGGTAGTGGTGCTTGTGCCGGCCGGCGATGCGGCATCCATATTATCCGTATTCGCACCGGAATAATAGGCTGCCGAATCATCCAATGCAGATGTAGTATCGGCCATAACGGAATCAACCTCCCGAGGTTTGGATTTTTTGAAGTACTTGCAGCCATAACCCAGAAACAGGCTCAGAAATAATAAAATGAGGATGTTTTTCATTGCATAAGGAATTGAATGGATAGTTCAAAAAATCAATTATCTAATTGGTATTAAACAAATTTATGAAAATAAGATGATGCACACTTATCTTTCGGGATAAGTTTTTAATTTTACTCAGGAAAATTTAACGATACATGGCAGACCTTACTACAACCTTCGCGGGTATAAAATTAAAAAACCCCATTATAATCGGAAGTTCAGGCTTATCAGACTCACTTGAAAATATGCTTGAGCTCCAAAAACACGGAGCCGCAGCAGTTGTGCTGAAATCCCTTTTCGAGGAGGAAATCCTGAAGGAAATGAACGCAAGCCTTCACAGGATGAGCTCTGAAGGGTTTCTATATCCTGAAACGGTTGATTTTTATGATTTCTATGAAACTCCGGAAGAAGCTACCCTAAAATACCTCGGACAGATACAGGAAGCAAAAAAGAATTTATCCATTCCGGTAATTGCCAGCATAAATTGTATGACAGCTTCACAATGGACTTATTTCCCCCGCCAGATCCAAACGGCAGGCGCCGACGCACTTGAGCTCAATATTTTCGTGTTGCCAACGGATTTCAACCGTACTTCCGAAGAAAATGAAAGAGTTTATTTCGAAATTATCCGGGAAGTCAAAAAACAGGTTACAATACCGGTTATTGTTAAACTCAGTTACTATTTTTCGAACCTTGCTTCCCTGCTCAAGCGTATTTCTGCTTCAGGCATTGATGGATTGGTTCTGTTCAACCGTTTTTACAATCCCGATTTTGACATAGAAACTCTTGAAATCACATCGGGTGCGGTATTGAGCAACCCTTCGGATCTGTATTTGTCTCTCCGTTGGATTGCCATACTGGCAGGAAGGGTGGAATGCAGTCTGGCTGCATCTACCGGTGTTCATGACGGCACTGCCCTGATTAAACAATTGCTGGCCGGTGCAAATGCTGTTGAAATCGCTTCCACGGTATATAAGAATGGACATGAACAAATCCAAACCATGCTGGATGATCTGAACAACTGGATGGATCGAAAGGAATTCAGTTCGATAGCACAGTTCAGGGGAATCCTGAGCCAGTCTAAATCCGGGAATCCTGCAGCTTTTGAACGTGTTCAGTTCATGAAATATTTCAGGGGATTCCAGGGAACTTAGGCTTCAGGTCCGGGATTATATTCACACAAGGTCTCCTGCTTCAGCCGGCATCCAGTGTTTGTCCCTGCCTTCCCATTTAACATTGCATCCGATGGGATTTGTTAATTTAACGCTGACATCCTTCCCCGAGGTAAGTTCATCCAGTACCCTGTCAAGATCATTTACCGCCATTCGGGCTGTTTCACGGGGATTGTCAACGCCTCTTCCCGAATAGACCAGCTCCCTGTTCTCATTGAAGACATAAAAATGGGGGGTCCTGAGCGCTCCATATTTCACAGCAATGTCCTGCGTTTGATCATGCAGATATACCCAGGGAAATCGATACTGCTCCATTCTTTTTACCATGTGTTCAAAATCGTCTTCCCGGTATGTATTTGCGCTATTTGAGTTGACCGCCACAAAACGAACCCCTTTTGATTCATATTTCAGTACTGTCTGCCGGGTTACCTCATCCGATCCCAAAACATAGGGACAATGATTACAGGTAAAAAACAAAACAAGGTATTTGCTGTCGTCGAAATCTGACAATTTGTAAGTCCTACCATCAGTAGCTTTTAATTCAAAAGCAGGTGCTTTTGAACCTATATCTAACGTGAAACCCATATCTATCTAATTTATATTTTAGAAAGAAACAAACGAATCAACCCTATTGTTTCATTTTCAGGCTTTGATCTTTGCCAGGCATTCCTTCATTTTGTGGAGCGACCCTGCAATATCATTGTCGAGACCTATGGAAAATCGGACGAGCCCTTCCGATAATCCCATTTCCCGTTGAACATCACAGGGTACTTCCGACGAAGTGCTTTTTCCCGAATTGCTGAACAGGGTTTTAAAATATCCCAGGCTAACAGCGCAATAGCCGACTCCTTTATCCTGCATTAGGCGCATAAATTCATTTGCCCGTGCCACAGTTCCCATTTCAACAGAAACGATTCCTCCATATCCGTATTCCTGGTTCATAAGGGTGGTCATCAATTTATACTGCTTATGTTCAGGAAGTCCGGGATAGCGAACATCCAGTCCGATATCCCTTAGTCCTTTTGCTATATATAAAGCGTTGCTGCTATGCTGTTTCATCCGTACATGAAGTGTATGCAGGTTCTTCAGAATTGAGGAAGATCGCATCGGATCGAGGACCGGACCCAGCAACATCGCAGTACCTTCATTTATATTTGACAATTCATTTACGAATGCTTCAGAACTGCAAATAGCCCCTGCCACACAGTCGTTTTTTCCATTGATGAATTTTGTCATGCTGTAAACCACGATGTCGGCACCCAGCATCGCCGGGGAAAGGATCATTGGCATAAACGTGTTATCCACAAGCAGCAGCAGACCGTTTTCTTTCGCTATTGCAGATAATGCCGGGATATCTGCGACTTCAAGCAAGGGATTTGTAACGGATTCAGTATAAATTAAACGGGTATTTGGCCTGATCGCATTTTTTACACACCCGGTATCGGTTATGTCTGCAAAAGTAACTTCTATTTGAAACCGCGGCAGATAATTCTTAAGGAAGGCAAAAGTTCCCCCGTAAGAGGTTACGCTGGTGATCAGATGATCACCGGCCTTGCAAAGCTGAAGGATTGCGCAGGTAATGGCAGACATTCCGGAAGCTGTTACCCAGGCCGATTCAGTGCCTTCCATTGCAGCCATTGCATTGGCAAGAAATTTATTGCTTGGATTCCAGTGTCGGGAATAAAGAAAGCATCCTTCCGTATGGCCCAGGAAAGTTTCCGACATGGTTAGCGGATCACGAAACGTAAAAGTGGAAGAATCGGTAATTGCCGGATTTACACCCCCGTATTCATCAAATTGCAGCACATTCTGAATGCGCGTTGCCGGATCATTAAGTTCCTTCATCCTTAAAATATTTAGTTGAAAAAATTACAACTTTTACGGATAGGCAACTATGACTTTAATACATGAGTCTTCAGAATTGAACAGTTTCTCAAATTTGCCGTCACTCGTCACTTGTCACTTGTCACTTTTTATTAAATGTTTGTCAACAAAAGCATACTTTTATTGGTTAAACACGTATATCAATGAAATTGCAATTTACATGCAACAAAATGCAAACTAAATGATGGATTTAACAAATAAGACCATTCTAATTGCAGAAGACGACGAAATCAGCTTCAAATTTCTTGACCTGGTTTTATCGAGAAAGACCAATGTGAGCATTATATGGGCAATAAACGGGCAGATGGCTGTGGATTTCTGCAGAATGTACAATCATATCGACCTGGTATTGATGGATATCCAATTGCCTATACTCGACGGTGTCGAAGCTATTAAACTGATCAAGGAATTCAAGCCCAATCTGCCGATCATTGTACAAACGGCGAATGCATTTAATGAAGAATGGGATCGTTGTTTCCAGGCTGGCTGTGATGATTACATTACTAAACCGGTTAATCTGCAGGATCTCATGTACCGGATAGAGAACCTCTTATCTCCCGTTCCTACCCGGTAAGGAAGGCCACAATGTTTTAACGCAAAGAGCGCGATGAATTGCGCAAAGGGCGCGAAGTTTAAATTTACTTCGCGCCCTTTGCGTTTTTATAATTTTGCGCTCTTTGCGTTTAGTTCTTAAAATAAACGCCAATGGCGTTTATCCCACCGCATTGACTTTTTTTCTATATTGCATTGTTTTAACTCCCATCCCCTATGAGAACACTTGTGCAATTGTTTGAAGACTGTGTTTCCAAATACAGTGATAATGTATGTCTCCTGGAGAAGAAAAATAACAAGTACATGGGAGCAACGTTTAAGGAAGTGCATGAGAAAGTTCTCCAGTTTGCTGCCGGGTTAATTTCACTGGGTATACAGAAGGGCGATCGGATTGCCCTTATCTCTGAGGGAAGAAATGATTGGGTATACAGTGAATTGGGCATTTTATATGCCGGGGCGGTTAATGTTCCGCTTTCAGTCAAACTTGTCGAACCGTCCGAACTCAAGTTCCGGATTGTTCATTCAGGGGCCAGGTTTGTCATTGCTTCCAAAAGCCAGGCCAAAAAGCTTATCGGCCTTAAAGATAAGATTGAAACACTTGAAAAGATTATTCTTTTTGATCAGCCTGAGAAATCTGAGGTAAATGACATCGTATTTTCCACTGTGCTTGCCGAGGGAAAGAGTTATTTAAAATCCCATAACGCCGAGTGCCGGGAGAGGTGGATGTCCATCACGGAAAAGGATTATGCCAATATATGCTATACTTCAGGAACCACTGCCGATCCGAAAGGAATTATACTGAGTCACAGGAATTATACCGCCAATATTGAACAGTCCCTCAGCCTGTTTAACATACCCATGTACTGGACTACCCTTTTGATCTTACCATGGGACCATGCCTTCGCCCATACATGCGGAATTTATACGCTGATGTCGTGTGGTGCCAGCCTTGCTTCCATACAGGCTGGAGAAACACCGATTGAAACGCTGAAAAACATCCCTTTAAACATAAAAGAAAACAGGCCTTTTTTACTGATGAGTGTACCTGCCCTGGCTAAAAATTTCAGAAAAAATATTGAAAAAGGAATCCGGGAAAAAGGTGCTTTGACCGAAAAATTGTTCAATATGGCAATGAAAATTGCCTATTCCTTTAACGGTAACGGTTGGAACCGCGGAAAAGGATTAAGGATATTCCTCATGCCACTGAATATCCTCTTTGATAAGATCTTGTTTACAAAAGTGAGAGAAGCTTTTGGAGGGCGGCTTGTTTATTTCATTGGGGGAGGTGCCTTGCTGGATATTGATTTACAGCGCTTTTTCTATGCCATTGGCATTCCGATGTACCAGGGTTACGGTCTTACAGAGGCATCGCCGGTAATTTCAGCCAATAATCCGGCACAACATAAGCTGGGTTCCTCCGGTGCCCTTGTAAAAAATCTTGAATTGCGGATCTGTGATGAGGAAGGAAGAGAACTCCCTGTGGGCAGCAAGGGTGAAATAGTCGTCAGGGGCGATAATGTTATGGCCGGTTACTGGGCAAATCCCGAAGCCACTAAAGAGACTATACGCGATGGCTGGTTATACACCGGTGACCTGGGCTATATGGACAAGGATGGTTTTCTTTATGTGCTGGGTCGCTCAAAAAGCCTGCTGATTGCCGATGACGGTGAAAAATACAGTCCCGAAAGCATTGAAGAAGCGATTGTTCAGCACTCGGAATTTATTGACCAGTGCATGCTTTATAATAACCAGTGTGCATACACCAGCGCACTCATCTATCCCAACATGACCGCAGTAAAACGCTGGCTGTCGACACAGAACAGCAGTGCCGATGAAGAGGAAACAGCCCGTGAAATTATCCAGTTAATTGAATTTCAAATTGATCAGTTCCTTGCCGGTGGCAAACACGAAGATATGTTTCCGCACCGCTGGCTTCCGGCCACCTTTTCAATTATTGAAGATGGGTTTACTGAAGATAATCAATTGCTAAACAGTACCTTGAAAATAGTACGACCGAAAATAAACGAACATTTTAAGGACAGGCTGGCGTATATGTACACCCCGCAGGGCAAACAAATTTTCAATGATTTAAACATCAATACCCTTAAAAAGCTTATGCTCTAGGTTATTCGGCACCGTTTTTTTTTCGCAGAGTCCCTCCATTATAAACAATTCATCCTCTTTTTTCGTTCTCCATAAAAAGAGTTAACAGAATTAGCCTTCGCGGGTTTTATTTTTGTTGTTAAAATCCCACTTTTGCATATTACTCTAAATATGGAAAAACCAAGTATATATCAACAGTTAAGTAAAAGGATTTTGTTGCTTGATGGTGCCATGGGCAGCATGGTGCAACAGTACCGTCTGGAGGAAAAAGATTACCGGGGACAACGATTTTCCGATTTTCCGCATGATCTTAAGGGAAACATTGATTTACTGACACTTACCAGGCCGGATGTGATCCGCAGCATCCACATTGCCTACCTGCTGGCAGGCGCCGATATCATTGAAACCAATACATTCAGCGCAACCGCAATATCACAGGCTGATTATCACATGGAGGATATTGTCTATGAACTGAATCTTGAATCGGCAAAATTAGCTGTGTCCGCTGCCACTGAAGTAACGGCACTCGAACCCGGAAAACCAAGATTTGTAGCGGGGTCCATTGGTCCAACCAACAAAACGGCTTCCATGTCACCCGATGTGAATGATTCGGGTTACCGGGCAGTGACTTTCGACGGATTGGTGGGTGCGTATGAAGAACAAATCAGGGGACTGGTGGATGGAGGGGTAGACCTGTTGCTGATTGAAACCATTTTTGATACCTTAAATGCGAAAGCAGCCTTATTTGCCATTCAGGAAATTCAGAACAGGACGGGCAAAAAGTGGCCTGTAATGATATCCGGAACAATAACGGATGCCAGTGGCAGAACCCTTTCGGGACAGACAATTACCGCATTCCTCTATTCACTTTCACACGTGGATCTTTTGAGTATTGGAGTAAACTGTGCCCTTGGAGCCAAAGAGATGCTGCCGTACGTGGCTGAATTATCGTCAAAAGCGCCCTTTTATATAAGTGCACATCCAAATGCGGGACTGCCAAATCAATTCGGGGGTTATGACGACACACCCGAATTGATGGTAGGTCAATTTAAAGATTTTCTTGAACAGGGCCTTGTAAATATTATTGGCGGATGTTGTGGTACTACCCCGGCCCACATCAAAGCATTCTCCGAACTGGCCGCCGGATACCCAGCACGCATTGTGCCTGAAAAGACTCATGTTACGCATTTGAGCGGACTTGAACCATTGACCATTTCGCGGGAGAGCAATTTCGTAAATATAGGAGAACGGACCAATGTGGCAGGTTCAATAAAATTTGCCCGGCTCATCCGGGAAGAAAAATATGAGGAAGCCCTTGCCGTGGCCAGGGACCAGGTGGAGGGCGGAGCCCAGATACTGGATATTTGCATGGACGATGCCATGCTGGATGCGGAAAAATGCATGGTGAAATTCCTGCATCTTGTCATGGCTGAGCCTGAGATTGCAAAACTTCCGGTAATGATCGATTCTTCCAAATGGTCCGTTATTGAAGCAGGATTGAAATGCGTACAGGGAAAATCCATTGTAAATTCAATCAGTTTAAAGGAGGGAGAGGCTAGTTTCATCGGGCAGGCAAGGAAGGTAAGACAATACGGTGCAGCCGTTGTTGTGATGGCATTTGATGAAAAAGGACAAGCGGATACTTTTGAAAGGAGAACCGAAGTTATCGGCAGGGCCTATAAAATATTAACCGAACAAGTCGGATTCGCCCCGGAAAATATAATATTTGATCCCAATGTCCTCGCCATCGGAACCGGTATGGAAGAACACAATAATTACGCCGTTGATTATATCAGAACCGTTAAGTGGATCAGGGAAAACCTTCCCTATGCCAAGGTGAGCGGGGGTATCAGTAACCTTTCCTTCGCTTTCCGCGGTAATAATGTCATTCGTGAAGCTATCCATTCGGTATTTTTATATTATGCCATAAAAGAAGGTCTTGACATGGGAATTGTTAATCCTTCCATGTTGGGCGTTTATGATGATATTCCCAGGGATCTGCTCGAATTGGCCGAGGATGTGGTTTTAAACCGCAGGCCCGATTCCACTGAGCGCTTACTTGCCTTCGCCGATTCGGTGAAACAGCAGGATAAGATAGAAGCGAAAACAGATGAATGGCGCAACGGAACCGTGGAAGAGCGGATTAATCATGCCCTTATCAAGGGTATTACCGATTATATCGAGGATGATGTCATGGAAGCGAGGCCGCGTTATGTTCGTGCCCTTGAGATTATTGAAGGCCCATTGATGGATGGAATGTCGATAGTCGGAGACTTGTTTGGTGAAGGAAAGATGTTTCTTCCCCAGGTTGTAAAAAGCGCGCGAGTTATGAAAAAAGCAGTTGCGATACTGCAACCGTTTATTGAAGAGGAAAAAGAGTCGAATCCTGTTATAGGTGCACAACAGGAAGTCGGAAAAATATTACTGGCTACTGTAAAGGGAGATGTGCACGACATTGGTAAAAGTATTGTTGGTGTGGTGCTGGCATGCAATAATTACGAAGTTATTGACCTTGGTGTAATGGTGCCAACAGAGAAAATCATTGCAACAGCCCTCGAACGAAATGTGGATATCATTGGATTAAGCGGATTGATCACGCCCTCTCTCGAGATCATGTCGGAGGTTGCCAAACAGCTTCAAAAACAGGGTATGAACAAACCTTTGTTGATTGGAGGAGCAACTACTTCGAAAATTCATACAGCCGTTAAAATCGAACCTCATTATACCGCTCCCGTCATTCATGTGAAAGATGCCTCCAAGAGCGTAAGCGTGGTCAGCAGCCTGCTTTCTTCAAGTCAGAAGAATTCGTTTTCCGAAAACATCAAAAAGGAATACGACGATCTGCGAAAATCGTATCTCGGGGCTAAAAAGCAGGTGTCCTATGTAACCCTTGAAGAAGCCAGGAAGAATGCCCTTGACATGTCATGGGACCAATCGCAGATTGCCGTGCCTGCTTTTACCGGCTTAAAAACCTTTCATAATTTTCCACTTGAAGAGATCCGGGATTATATCAGCTGGGTGTTCTTTTTTGTTGTATGGCAGTTGCGCGGAAAATATCCCGACATCCTGAATGATCCGAGACAGGGCGAAGAAGCAAGGAAAGTTTTTACCGATGCCAACCGGTTGCTCGACAGGATCATCCGGGAAAAGGCACTTGCTGCGCACGGAGTGATCGGCATATTTCCTGCCAATTCTGTCGGCGATGATATAGAAGTATACAGTGATGTATCAAGAACCAATGTGATATCCAGGTTTGTAAACCTGCGAAACCAGGAATTGAAAACAGACGGCAGTCCGAATCTTTGCCTTTCCGATTTCATTGCGCCCCGGTCGAGCGGCCTCATTGATTACCTGGGAGCATTCGCCGTAACCGCCGGAACGGGCATTGAAAAACTGCTGGCAGAATTTACCGCAGAACTTGATGATTATGATGGGATTATGGTCAAAGCTTTGGCCGACCGGTTGGCAGAAGCATTTACCGAACTAATCCATCTGAAAATAAGAAAAGAATGGTGGGGTTATGCCAAAGATGAAAGCCTTTCACTGGAGGATCTGCTTTTGGAGAAATATAAGGGAATACGCCCTGCACATGGTTATCCGGCCTGTCCCGATCATTCCGAAAAAAGAACTCTTTTTAACCTGTTGAATGCCGAAAAAAACACCTCAATAACTCTCACTGAAAGTTTTTCAATGTATCCGGCAGCCTCTGTCAGCGGATTAGTATTTGCCCATCCCGGGTCGCGTTACTTTTTTGTTGGGAATATATCCTTTGACCAGGTTCAGGATTATGCATTGAGGAAACAATTGCCGGTTGAAACAATTGAAAGTTTACTTGCCTCAAACCTGAATTATAAATAGCTTTAAATCAAATCCGCATGAGGATTACCGATCTTTTTGACAAAGCAGAACGTACATTTTCATTTGAATTTTTTCCTCCCAAAGATGAAATATCAGCCGTAGATTTCGGCATCAATGTGGGCCAGCTAATCAAGCTCGACCCAACTTTTGTAACAGTCACATATGGTGCCGGAGGCTCCAACCAGGAACGTACATTTTCATTGGTTGATTACCTGCAGAATAAAATTGGCCTTAATACCATGGCCCATTATACCTGTGTGGGAGCCGGAAGGGATAAGATCGGGAATGACATGGAATATTTGCAAAAGATCCGGATCGAAAACCTGATGTTGCTGCGTGGCGATCCCCCAAAAGGCAGCAGTGAATTCTTTGCTCCTGAAAATGGGTTTAGTTTTGCCAGCGACCTGATCTCCTTTGTGAAAAGCAGGTTTTCTTTTTCAATAGGAGCGGCCGCTTATCCTGAGAAGCATCCCGAAGCCGGTTCCCTGGAAGAAGATATCCGTAGGTTGAAAATTAAATGTGAAGCAGGAACTGATTTTCTCATCACCCAGCTTTTTTTTGACAACGATGCCTATTTCCGTTTTGTAGACCAGGCAAAGCTTGCAGGTATAAATTGCCGTATCATCCCTGGCATTATTCCAATTACAAATTATAAACAAATCAAACGATATGTGGAGATGACCTCTGCCACATTCCCGGCCGATCTGCTTGAAAAACTGGAGACATACCAGGAAAACCCGGACAAAATATACCAGGCAGGAATTGACCATGCAATCCGGCAATGTCTCGATCTTCTTGAAAAAGGCGCCCCCGGCATTCATTTCTATACCCTGAACAAGTCCAGGGCCGCTGTTGAGGTTTTTGAATCACTGCCAAGAATGATCCGTTAATAATTTTAGTATCTCAACATAAATTCGTAAACTTATACCCGTTTTAATCCTGATGTTTAACCTAATATTTTTAAGATGACTCAACAGAAAAATACACAGGCCGTTGGTATGGCCTTTATGGGGATGATCTTCTTCATCTTTGGATTTGTAACAACATTTAACATTACGCTTGCTGATAAATTTAAAGCTGTTTTTGATCTTTCCAATTTTGAAGCGCAATTGGTCAATGGTGCATTTTTCTTTACCTATTTTGTGCTCTCTTTTACAAGTGGTGGAATTATTAAGAAAATAGGCTATAAATCAGGGGTAATCCTGGGTCTTGTATTAGTTGCTTTTGGCAGTTTCCTGTTCTTCCCGGCAGCCAAGGTTCCCTCCTTCCCTTTCTTCCTTGTTGCCATTTTTATTATGGCCAGCGGGGTTGTTTTTCTTCAGGTTGCTGCTAACCCGTATGTTACTGCTCTCGGTCCCTCGGAGACTGCCTCAGGCCGGTTAAACCTCACCCAGGCATTGAACTCTATCGCTACCACCCTGGCTCCTATCCTGGCCAGCATTTTTGTTTTTAAGGAAGTTGCTGAAAGAGCTCTGAATTCGGCGTTAAATCCTGCTCAGATAGCAGCCCAGTCGGTACCTGTGCCATTTCTTATAATAGGTGTCCTGGTTCTGATCATTGCTGTTGTAATATTCCTGTTAAAACTCCCGGTTATTCAAACCGTTGGCGAACAGAAAAAAAGCGTCTGGAAGTACCCGCATGTTATTCTAGGTGCACTGGGTATATTCTTTTATGTAGGGGCTGAAGTAGGAAGTGCTGCCATGATACAGCGTTATCTGCAGGAAGCAGCCAATTTTACAAAGACCGACGCTGCCAAGATGATTGCCCTGTACTGGGGTGGTGCTATGATCGGCCGTTTCTATGGCTCCTTCATGCTGTCAAATGTAGACAGGGCGAAAAAAAGCCTCTATACCGTTTTGGTATTGATACTTGCATTTGTTGTGGGCTGGTATATCCGCAGACAATTCTCCGACGGACTCATCTTCGTTGGCATTGCAATTGTTAATTATCTCGCCATTCAGCTTGGAAGCGGCAAGGCTAACAAAACCCTGGCTGTTTTTGCCATGATAGCAGCTATGCTTGCTTTGGCCACCATGGTGGTCCCCTCAAACCTGATCCTTTGGGTCGGTTGTTCAATTGGTTTCTTCAATTCAGTGATGTTCCCCAATATCTTCGCTCTGGGAGTTGACGGACTCGATCATGGAGAATTGAGTATGGCTTCGGGTTTGATCAATACTCTTATTGTAGGAGGTGCAGTTGTTCCCGTTCTGATGGGTTTAATGGCTGACGGCTTCGGTGTAAGATATTCCTTCATACTGCCCGTTGTATGTTATGGCTATATTTTGTTTTTCGCACTTGTTGGCAGCAAGCATAAATAATAAACAAAATTTTTTGAATAATTAAAAATGGCGGATAAGTTTCCGCCATTTTTGTTTAATATAATTTTTTGGGGACTAGAACCTGTACCCGGCACAAATACTGAATCCCCTGTTTTGCGCTTTACTTCCTTCGAATCTTATAGCTGAAATATTTGCGATTCCAAGAGTATAATAAATGCCCATATTCAGGTGCACATCCTGGATAGTAATTCCGAATTTCGCACCATAGTCCAATCTTTTAGTAAGAGCATCTTCAGCCTTCCCACAGTTGAACCATTCAGACTGTTGCTTTCCCTTGATATAATAATAATGTAATCCTCCAAGACCCATCCCGGCGTAAAGACCAGCCGCTCCGCAAATCTTTACCCGCCCAAATGTAGGACCCACTTTCAAAAGAAGAGGAATATCGATGTACAACATTTTTAACTCCCACATTTCATCTTTTGCACCTCTCGATTCATAAATTATTCCAGCTTCAAGCTCTGTCAGTTTCGAGATTTCATAATCGATGGTTATACCTATATTAAATCCAACCTGATTATGCGGGCTGTATGTGGCTTCATTATCTTTAATAATCATATTTGAAATATTCACCCCACCCTGCAGGCCGTATTTTTGTGCAAATGTGTGTACATTATTTAGAATCAAAATGAGGGTCGTGAGAAAGGCAAATATTTTTTTCATGAATTGAGAGTTTGATCGCCTATATTCTTACTTAGCTATTTGCATATACATATTGTAAAAGTAAAAAAAAGAGAAAGCCTAATTCCATTCATTTCAATTTTTTCCGAACCTTCTATTTTTCATTTTGTTTCTGTTTTTTTCATAATGAATAGGAACCTTTGGAATTGTTTTAACTGATATATTATGGAAACGAAAATTAAAACACAGCCATTTTCGGCTGCAAAAGATACCGAAATCCAAAAAATAAACCCCTTTTTATGGTTTGACACTGAGGCCATGGATGCTGCAAATTTTTATACCTCGGTTTTTAAAAATGCCAGGGTTAAGACGTCAACCCGGTATAGTTCCGAAGCAGCAAAAGGCAGTGGAATGCCAAAGGATTCAATAATGACTGTAAACTTTGATATCGAAGGACAGGAATTTACGGCCATCAATGCAGGCCCGGTTTATAAAATAACACCTGCCATATCATTTATGGTGAACTGCAGAACTGCAGAAAAGGTGAATGACCTCTGGAAGGGTTTGTCAGATGGGGGTAAAGTGCTGATGGAATTAAACAAATACCCGTTCAGTGAACGGTATGGCTGGGTTCAGGATAAATTCGGAATATCCTGGCAACTCATTCTCAGTGAGGAATCGCCCATCATAGTTCCCAGCTTTCTATTTAGCGGAAGTCAGAAAGGAAAAGCTGAAGAAGCAATCAACTATTATATGTCAATATTCCGACTGTCTTCCGTGGATATGGTGATGCATTATGAACCCGGCGAACCCGGACCGGAAGGAATGGTTAAATATGCCGCGTTTACTATTAACGGACAGAAATTCGTTGCCATGGATAATGGAAATGATTCACCGTTTGGGTTTACTCCCGCCATTTCCTTCGTGATAAACTGCAGAACCCAGGAGCAAATTGATTATTACTGGGACCATTTAACCGAAGGCGGAGATGTCAATGCCCAGGTATGCGGCTGGCTTGCGGATAAATATGGGGTATCGTGGCAGGTTGTTCCCGATGAAATTGATGTTTGGTTGAGTGATCCCCGAAAAGCCGGAGCGGTAATGAGCGAAGTGATGAAGATGAAAAAACTCGATTTAAACAGGATGAAAAATGCCTATTTGGGAAAGGAATCGGAAGGATCTGAACTCGATTACGGTTCTTCAAATTACCAGGCAAAAGACAAAGAAACATAGGATAGACCCTTCGAGGGTACCACCCTTCAAGGGTGGCACCCTTGAAGGGTGGTACCCTCGAAGGGTCTATTTCTTCAGGTAATATCCAAGTCGCATACTGAAAGCGCGTTGTTCAATGACATAACCGGTTTGTGCCAGGGCATATATATTGGCTAATCCGTAAGAGAAACATCCCTCCAGGGAGAACCGTTTCCATTCCAGTCCGGCACCACCGGTCGCTCCATAATCAAATCTTTTAAAATCATCCTGTGGATCTTTTCCCCACTGGATATCCCACGATTTTGTCAGGTCGGAAGTTTCTATCCTGGCCTTACCAGTCAGTCCCCATCCCGCATAGGGACCTGCTTCAAAAAAAATCACCAGGTTCGCGGCTTTAAAATTGAACCTGGCAAGCAGCGGAACATCAAGGTACAACAACCGGTTGGAAACATCGGCAGATCTTCCCTGCAACTCCACGTATCCCCGTGTGCCCTTGTTTTCCAGGATTATACCGGAATGCAGTGAAAAATGACGGTCCCACCTGTAATCAACAGAGGGACCAAAATTAAAACCTATCAGAAATTTGCTTTTGGCGTAATCCGCGCTGTAATTTCTGGCAATTTGGCTGGTAACATTCAATCCTCCCTGAAGGCCGTACCGGAATTGTGCCTGAAGCGGAATATAGATAACGGCCGCAAGGAATATCAGCGCAATTTTCTTCATGCGCTGCGTATTGTTCCTGGAATCAGGGAAATTGGCCGGAATTGTTTTTCCATAGAGAAATTAATGCAGCTTTACACCGATCATATGAATAAATTCTTCACGTGTGCGGTTATCGTTTAAAAAGCAACCCGTAAAAGCAGAAGTGGTTGTTACCGAATTCTGTTTTTGTACACCACGCATCACCATGCACAGATGCCTGGCTTCAATGACCACCGCTACGCCAAGCGGATTTAAAGCATCCTGAATGCAGTCCCTGATCTGAACAGTAAGTCTTTCCTGCACCTGCAGCCTGCGGGCAAAAGCATCCACAACACGGGCAATCTTGCTTAATCCCGTAATATTGCCATTGGGAATATAAGCTACATGGGCCTTGCCAAAGAACGGGACCATATGATGCTCACAAAGAGAATACATCTCAATATCCTTAACAATGACCATTTGCTGGTAATCTTCGTGAAATATGGAAGCGGCGAGTATTTCTTCCGGATTAATATAATAACCGTGTGTAAAATATTGCATGGCCTTGGCAACCCGGTCAGGAGTGTCAATAAGACCTTCGCGGCAAGGATCCTCGCCCAGATTCATCAATACCTTCCTGTACAGCGAAGACAAGGATTTTGTTTTCCTCCCATTAAATTTGTCGATTCGCTCAAAGCCTGTTTCTGATATCCCTTCAATAACGATCTTTTTATTATCCATGAGTAATATGTTAAATTAATTCAACCCCGGACTTATTTTAGCTATGCGGATATAAAAATATCTTAACTTTAAATCCATGAGGATAAGACAAAATTAGGAACTTTTTGTTTCATTAAGAGAAAAAATAACGGCCTATGAAAATCCTTCTGGTAGCTTCCTCCAATAACGAAATAAAATTATTGAGGGATAAGCTGACCTTCGTATCGAAGTTAAATGCAAACCTCGTAAACTACAGACTGGGCACCCTCGACATTGATATTCTTATAACCGGATACGGCAGTGTTCCGATGGTGTATCATCTCCTGAAAACAATGAGTGCATACAGTTATGACCTTGCCATTAATCTTGGAATAGCCGGAAGTTTTGACTATTTCCTCGAGTTGGGTTTTGTGGTGAATGTGGTGCAGGATCAGTTTGCTGATCTCGGATTCGAAGAAAAAGATGCATTCTTTACGCTGAGTGAAAAAGAATTGCTGAATGAAGATTCATTCCCTTTTACTGGGGAATTATTGCGTAGTCTGGGAAATTTCGAGATCGATGTGGTGGATTCTCTGATCCCGGTAAAGGCAATAACCGTAAATACGCTTCATGGCAGGCAGGAAAATATCCAGCGGGTAAAGAAACAATTCAAAAGTGAGATTGAGACAATGTCAGGCGCCGCTTTTTTTTATGCCTGCCTGATGGAAAAAATCCCATTCCTCCAAATCAGGGCTATTTCCTATTTTATTGAAATTCCAAAAGTGGATAATTGGAATCTGCCCCTGGCCCTCAGTAATCTCACTGCTACTACGCTGGATCTGCTGGAGGAACTCCGGGCGGATTGAAATCAGTGAAAAGTGAAAAACGAATAACTAAAAGTGAAGTTGATAGTTGATGGTTGGGATACCTCATAAGCACATTTAAACATTGGCACAATAGTACATTGGCATTTTTAACTTTTAACTTTTAACTGGAACATGATAATAGTAACCGGTGCAGCAGGCTTTATCGGAAGTAACATGGTAAGCATGTTGAATTCACAGGGAATTCAGAAGATAATTCTGGTAGATGCATTCGACAACGAGGAAAAGAACAAAAATCTCCGGAATAAAGCATACGTCGCCCGCATACACAGGGATGATTTCTTCGCCTGGCTCGATCTGAATCACCCGGAAGTTGAATTTATTTTCCACCTGGGTGCGAGAACCAATACGGCTGAATTTGACAAAGCCATTTTCGACAGGTTAAACCTGGGTTATTCCATTACTATGTTCAAAGCATGCAGCCAATATAAAATCCCGTTGATTTATGCTTCTTCGGCGGCAACGTATGGGCTGGGTGAATCGGGATACCTTGACGACCATAACCTGGTTCGGGAACTGAAACCTTTGAATCCTTACGGAGAGTCAAAAAATGATTTCGATAAATGGGTCCTTGAACAGACCGAAACACCTCCATTCTGGGCGGGCCTGAAGTTTTTCAACGTATACGGCCCCAATGAATACCACAAGGGACGGATGGCATCCGTAATATTTCATGCTTTTGGCCAGATTAAACTATCAGGTAAAATGAACCTGTTTCGTTCCCATAAAGCGGAAATTCCGGACGGCGGGCAAAAAAGAGATTTTATTTATGTGAAAGATGTGGTATCTGTCATTCTTTATCTTTACAATGAACGACCCGGATCAGGGATATACAATCTGGGTACCGGAAAGGCAAGAACCTTCCTCGATCTCACCATTAACACATTTAATGCACTTGACCTGGAACCACAAATAAGCTTTATAGATACCCCTGAAGATATCCGCGAAAAGTATCAGTACTTCACGGAAGCCAGGATGGAAAAACTCCGGGCAGCCGGGTATACGAATCCGTTTTATACGCTGGAGGAGGGAGTTGACGATTATGTGAGAAACTACCTGAAGGATGGAAAATTTAATTAGGGTGCAGGTTGCAGGCTTCATAGCCTCGTCTTCGTACTATATTCTATAATATGCCGGGAATCATAGAGACAAGGCAATGCCTAGTCTCTACAACATTTTACACATTAACAATTAACGATTACATATTCTTGATCTCGGCAACCAATTTCTGCAAGACATCCTTGGCATTTCCGAACAGCATGCGGGTTTTTTCGTTATAGAAAAGAGGGTTTTCAATCGCAGCATAGCCCTTCCCCATGCCTCTTTTAATTACAATTATGTTTTTAGCGTTGTTGGCCAGAATAATCGGCATTCCGTAAATCGGACTGGAAGGATCGTCCAGCGCGGCAGGATTTACAACGTCGTTCGCGCCGATGATCACTGCCACATCAACATTCACCATATCGGGATTGATATGTTCCATTTCAACCAGTTTTTCATAAGGCACATGAGCCTCGGCAAGCAGTACGTTCATATGACCAGGCATTCGCCCGGCCACCGGATGTATCGCATACTTTACCTCCACACCCCTGGAAGACAAAATATTGTCGAGCTCGCTGCAAACATGCTGTGCCTGGGCAGATGCCAGTCCATACCCCGGAATGATGACCACCTTCTGACTGTAATTCAATAAAATGGATACATCACTGACCGATATTTCGCGGATTGCACCGGTTATTCCTTTTGCACCTTCCGCACTTTCCCCCCCGAAAGCGCCGATGATTACATTCAATAAGGATCGGTTCATCGCCCGGCACATCAGAATTGTAAGAATGGTTCCGGCGGCACCTACCAGTATTCCTCCCAGGATCATAGCCTGGTTATCATATATAAATCCGGCCATGGCAGCCGCCACACCGGTAAGGGAATTGAGAAGCGAAATTACCACAGGCATATCCGCGCCTCCAATGGGCATCACAAATAAAATTCCGTATAAGAGTGAAACACCAAATAAAACATATACCAATGTTTGCGCCAGATGCCTGTCAATACCGGGAATCATTACGAGGATGATCAGTGCCGTGGTTAACAGTAACATCACAAGGTTGATATATTTCATAGCCGGTGAAATCCAATCTTTGATCTTGCCATCCAGCTTTCCAAAGGCGATCATACTTCCGCTGAAAGCGATATTGCCAACTGCAATTCCCAACAGGGTAACCAGGAGAGAAGTATTATCGGGATTGCTGTACTCCATCAGGGCAACCAATCCGGATGCCGCTCCACCTGTTGCATTATAAAATGAAACCATCTGGGGCATTGCGGTCATTTGCACTTTTCGTGCAAGTATCCATCCCACAACGGTTCCCGCAGCGATAACCAGAATAATGACGAGCGCATTTTGCAAGGGAATTAAATGCCCCTGCGGACTTTTATGGAGAATAAGGGTCGTTACCATTGCCAGCAACATTCCCACTCCTGCCCATAAATTTCCGGTGCGGGCGGTTTCAGGCTTGCTTAACATTTTCAGACCAATTACGAATAAGATAGCCGCTATTAGGTAGCTAAAATCAAGAATGGCAGAGCCAATTGAAAATTCCGGTTGTCCCATGTATTGAAAGTATGATTTGTCTAATTTTTCTTGCGTTTTCTGAACATTTCAAGCATTCGGTCAGTAACCACAAAACCACCGGCTACATTTAACGTAGCAAAAAAAACGGCAATTATACCGATGACCATTTCGGCGGAAATCCTTGTCATATCTGCATGACCCAGAAGAATGATCCCTCCGATGATTATTACGCCGCTTACAGCATTTGCTCCGGACATCAGCGGAGTGTGCAATACGGAAGGAACGTGGGCAATCACTTCCATTCCCAGAAAACTGGCCAGCACGATGATAAATATCTCCTGCCTGAAACTGAATATAAATTCAAATATTTTTTCCATGTTGTTATTGATAATACTGTTTTATCTTGTCATTTACAAGTACTCCATCATGAGTAAGACAGGATCCCTTGATAATTTCATTATTCCAGTCCAGGTGCTGTTCTCCCTTTTCATCAATGATCAGGCGTAGAAAACTTAGAAAATTATGGCTAAGCATAGAACTTGCATCGGTTGGCATAGAGGCGGGAAAATCAGATTTTCCTATTATCGTAACTCCCTGATGAACCATTACTTCTCCGTTCTTTGTGAGTTCACAATTACCCCCTGATGACGCTGCGAGATCTATGATAACAGACCCGCCCCTCATTGATTCAACCGTATTCCTGAATAGTAAAGTGGGCGCTTTTTTGCCCGGGATCACGGCTGTACAGATTATCACATCTGAACGGACAGCACGCTGATGAATAAGCTCCCTCTGTTTCTGAAGGAACTCTTCTGTCTGGTCCACTGCATAGCCCCCGGCGGCAGGGTCCTCCCGGGCGCCTTCTACTTCTACAAATTTACCGCCCAGGCTCTGAACTTCCTCTTTTACCGCAGCACGCACATCAAATACTTCAACAACTGCACCCAGCCGCCTGGCAGTTGCGATGGCCTGCAAACCGGCAACACCGGCCCCCAGGATAAGCATCATGGCCGGTTTAATCGTTCCGGCAGCACTCATGAACATGGGGAAAAACCTCGGAAGTCGCGATGCAGCCTCCAAAACTGCGCGGTATCCCGAGATTGTGCCCATACTGGATAGGATATCCATCGACTGGGCCAGGGTGGTTCGGGGAAGCAATTCAAGACTGAACGAAGTGATCGCGCCTTTAATCAGCGCATCGATTTGAGGCCTGCTCTTGTATGGATCCAGGGCCCCGATCAGCAATCCGCCTTTCCAGCCCTTTAGTTCCTCAGGTTTCATGGCGGAGAGCGTAAGAATGCAATCTGCCCCTTCCATTATATCCTTGCGGCTTACCACCTTCCCACCCGCCTGACTGTAATCAGTATCCGGGAAATGGGAGTTTGCTCCGGCTCCCTCTTCTATTAATACGTTTACACTGATTTGTGTAAGTTTTTGCACTGTTTCGGGTGTAAGTGCCACCCTGGTTTCAGGTGAAATTTCCTTCAGAACTGCAATGGTCATATTTTACTGGTATTTTAAAACAGCCGCATCCCCAAAACCAAATGGCCCATCTTTTGTTGTATCTGAGGCTCAATGCAGCATCTCTATGTTAACAACAACATTATTAAAAAGTTTTGTAATTTTGGTTAAGTGACTTTTCATTTCTCAACTATTTATTTCAGTTTTAGATGGATCATCTTACTTTTATAGGCAACAGCGAGATCGAGACAATCGATCGGTTATACAAAAATTATTCAGATGACCCCGGGTCGGTTGATGAAAGCTGGCGCAATTTCTTTAAGGGATACGATTTTGCAAGGCAGTATTATACTGAAAACAATAGTCAGCAACAGCTTGATAAGGAATTCAGGGTGCTGAATTACATTGATGCATTTCGGAAAAGAGGCCACCTTTTTACAAAAACAAATCCCGTAAGAACACGTCGGCTTTACTTTCCCACTATGGATCTGGATAATTACCAGCTGGAGGAAAAGGATCTGGATACCGTATTTCACGCCGGCACTGAAATCGGACTTGGAAATGCAACCCTCAGAGATATCCGTCATGCGATGGAAGAAACCTATTGCCAGTCGATCGGAGCTGAATACATGTTTATCCGCAATCCCGACAAAATAGAATGGCTGCAGAAACGGATGGAGAAAAGCCGCAATATGACCCGGTTTACGGCAGACGAAAAGAAACAGGTCTTTCAACACCTTAAGAAGGCTGTCGGTTTTGAAGCTTTTATACACAAAAGGTTTGTTGGCCAGAAACGATTTTCACTGGAAGGAACGGAAGCGCTGGTTCCCGCTTTATATTACCTGATGGAAAAAGGCTCCTCGCTGGGTGTCGAGGAATATTTTATCGGAATGGCACACAGGGGCCGCCTGAATATTCTGGCCAACATCATTGAGAAGCCTTATGAAAATATCTTCCAGGAATTCATAGCCGAGGAATATGAAGATACCATTTCACTGGGGGACGTTAAATATCATTTGGGATATTATAATGAAATTGAACTGGGCAACGGGAAAAAAATAACCATCAACCTGGCTCCCAACCCCTCCCACCTTGAATCCTCTTCCCCCATAACGGAGGGGATCGCACGGGCGAAAATCGACAATAAATTCAAGGGGGACTTCTCAAAAGTAGCCCCTGTTTTGCTACATGGTGACGCCGCCATTGCCGGACAAGGTGTTGTTTATGAGGTTGTGCAGATGTCGGAACTGAGCGGGTATAAAACAGGCGGCACCATACACATTGTCATCAATAACCAGGTCGGATTCACCACCAATTATCTGGATGCACGTTCCAGTACCTATTGCACGGATATCGGAAAGGTAATCAAAGCCCCAATTTTCCACGTTAACGGTGACGATGTAGAAGCCATAATCCACACAGTAAGGCTGGCTATGGAATACAGGCAGGCATTCAGCTCCGATGTATTCATTGATATCCTTTCCTACCGGAAATATGGCCATAACGAGGGCGATGAACCACGTTATACACAACCTACCTTGTACAAAGCCATTGCAAATCATCCGAGTCCAAGAGATATTTATGCCGAACACCTTATAAAACAAGGTATTCTTACACAGGAAGAAATCCTGAGTCAGCAGAAAGATTTTGATGCATTCCTCGAAGAAAAACTGTCAATCTCCAAAGGTCTTGGCAAAGTACACATCCAACGATTCCTGCATCATCTCTGGAAGGGCTATAAGCATGCAGCCCGTGCCGACTTTGAAAAGCATTATCCCAACGAGATATCCCTTGAACTGCTGAAATTCATCAGCGATAAGATTAATTATCTGCCCCCGGAAAACAGGTTTATAGACAAAACAGTTAAGCTGGTTGAGGACCGGAAAAAGATGATATCCGAAGGGAAAGCAGACTGGTCCATGGCGGAATTGCTTGCATACGGAACACTGGTATATGACGGACACCCGGTTCGCTTAAGCGGACAGGATTCCGTGAGAGGTACATTTGCCCATAGGCATGCAGCCCATGTAATTGAAGATACGGATTCAACCTTTGTTCCCCTGAAGAATATATCTCCGGGCCAGGCTTCATTCAATATCTTTAACTCACCCCTGAACGAATACGGTGTATTGGGATTCGAATACGGATATGCCCTTGCCAATCCAAACGGACTTACCATTTGGGAGGCACAATATGGAGATTTTGCTAATGTAGCACAGGTAATTGTGGATCAGTACATTAGCTCGGCAGAAGAAAAATGGGGCCTTACGAACGGGATCGTTTTGTACCTTCCCCATGGATTTGAAGGACAGGGGCCCGAACATTCCAGCGCCCGCGTGGAAAGGTTCCTGCTTCTGGCAGCCCGAAATAATATGCAAATTGTGAATGCCACCACACCGGCCAACCTGTTCCATTTGCTCAGGCAAAGCATTTACCGCAATTTCAGGGTACCGGTAATATTGTTTACCCCCAAGAGCCTTCTCCGCCATCCCAAATGCATATCCGCACTTGATGAATTGGTTGATGGCCGCTTCAGAGAGGTGATTGATGATCATGACGTGGATATTAAGGAAGTACGCCGGCTTGTTTTCTGTTCCGGAAAAATATATTATGACCTGCTTGCCCGAAAAGAACAATTCAATGCGAGGGATATTGCCCTTGTCAGATTGGAACAATTACATCCCTTTCCTACAGGCCAGGTTGATTATATAATAAAAAAATACAGCAATGTGCTGCAAACCTTATGGGTGCAGGAAGAGCCCGGAAACATGGGACCCTGGAGGCACATTCAGCATGAATTTAAAAACCGGGAGATCATCCCCATCTTCAGACAACCCAGTGGAAGTCCGGCGACAGGCCTATTAAAGATTCACCAGTTAAGCCAGGAAGAGCTGATTGGCAAAGTATTTCGCAAATGCGAATGTGAACTGAAGCGTAAATATTGCGGTCTGCAATGCCCTGAAGGAAGTATCCGGCAAAACATGCTTAAGCCTTATAATTATTTTCCTGAAAGAACCTAACCCATACATCATCCATGATCATCGAATTAAAAATTCCAAGTGCGGGAGAATCCATAACCGAGGTCGCCATAGGAAACTGGCTTATAGAAGATAAGGCCTATGTAGAGAAAGATCAGGAAATTGCCGAAGTTGAATCCGATAAAGCCACGCTTCCCCTGATTGCTCCTGACTCGGGAATATTTAATATTTTAATTCAGGCCGGTGCAAAAGCGAACGTTGGCGATATAGCCGGCACAGTCGACACTTCCGCAAAAGCGCCTGTACAATCTACGAAACCATCGAAAAAGAAATCAGAGGCTGTGCCTGTCAGGGAACCACAAGCTACTGCCGGCAAGGAAGTGCCGGAGACTCATCCTGTTGAGGAAAAGAAGGACGATGTTGCAGAAGGGAGACCAGTTACTCCCGCCGGCGCTAAGGATTCCAAAAACCGGGAAACGCAAGTTGATTACACTCATGTTAAGGTGACTCCGCTGGCCCGAAATGTAATGGACGAACACAACCTCGATGTGGATGACATCATAAGGGGATTGAAAAAGCTGACCCGACAGGATGTTGAGCGGGTTGTTAATCAATTCAGCGTAGCAGCCGGACAACCCCTTACCTATTCAGCTCCTCCGGTTGCCCGAACGGAAGAAACTACTCCAATGTCTCCCCTGAGGCGAAAGCTTGGCAAGCGACTGGTTGCCGTAAAAAATGAGACGGCCATGCTTACCACTTTCAATGAGGTAGATATGAGCGCCGTGCTGGAGTTACGAAAAAAGTACCAAAAGGAATTTACAGAAAAATATGGTATTAAACTGGGACTGATGTCATTCTTCATGAAGGCTGCAGCAGAAGCACTCAGAGCTTTTCCGCGTGTAAATTCAATGATTGACGGTGACAACATGGTCACACCCCGGTATGTTGACATTGCCGTAGCTGTGCAGACTGAAAAAGGGCTCATGGTACCGGTAATCCGGAATGCTGAGACTCTTAGCCTCGCCGGAATTGAAAAAGCGCTGGGCGAAATGGCTCAAAAGGCACGGGCCACCCGTTTATCCATTGAAGAAATGACAGGCGGTACTTTCACAATTACCAATGGCGGCGTATTTGGTTCCATGCTTTCCACCCCGATCCTTAACCCTCCGCAATCCGCAATCCTGGGTATGCATAACATAGTTGAGCGGCCAGTGGCAATAAATGGTAAAGTGGAAATCAGACCTATCATGTATGTTGCCTTATCCTATGATCACCGTCTTATCGATGGCAGCGATTCTGTCAGCTTCCTCGTAAAGATAAAGGAGCTCATTGAATCGCCCCTTCAGATGATCGCAGGGGGAAGGAACCCTGAAAAACTATTGCTTGATCTATAACAGGATCATCCTATCCATTCCGTTTTATCAGCAGCCGGTATACGTTTTCGAACCGGCCTGTTTATATCGTTCTTCGGATAGCCCAGCTGGAAGAAACCAAGGCAAAGGTCCTCGGCGCCAAGATTCAGATAATCCTTAACCTGCTGTGTATAACAGATATTTCCGGTACTCAGATAACCGGCAATCCCATAAGCATTGATGCATATATAAATGTTTTCAATTACACAGGCTGTGGCTATCAGTTCTTCAATTTCAGGATATTTTTTTTTAGGGTCCCTGATCATACAAACAGCGATAACATGTGAAACCCGGCCGATTTTATCCTCATACTTTTGAATCTTACTTGCTTTCACTTGGTCTTCAGGCGTAATTTCAAGATAAATATCTTTCATTTTTGTAAAAAATTCGCTGATCCCATCATTATGAAAAACCTTAAAAGCCCAGGGCTGAGTCAGTCCATGAGATGGAGCCCAGATGGCAGTTTCCAGCATTTCAACAATTAAAGTATCCCCGATCTTTTTTTCAGGATCAAAATTCATTGGCCAGGTTGAACGCCGTTCATGTATCAGTTGATCTGCGACTTTTTTCATGGTTAGAAATGTTGGAGGTGAAAGCATCAGATGGCTTGCACCGGATTACCAGCTAAATTAACCAATTGCTTTAACAATGAAAATAAATTGTTATTTTAGACACTCAAACTTCAACCTCCATCATGAAAACGATAAGTACTTTTCTTTTGTTATTCGTATTGCTTTATGCAGGCGCCCAATCCTACACCCTGAGTTCCCCCGATAATTCGGTTAAAATTGAAATCACCACAGGGAACACCACAATATTCAAAGTGGTGATTGACGGAAAAGAATTAATGTCCCCAACTTCAATCGCACTTGAAATTGATAAGATAAAACCAGGAGATCTGCAGGTCAAAAAAAGTTCACAACGGTCGGTCAACCAGGTTGTAAAACCGGTTGTGCCCGAAAAGGCTATACAATTAGAAGATAACTTTAATGAACTCAATCTCCGGTTCAAAAATAAACTTTCATTAACATTCAGGGCTTATAACCAGGGAATTGCCTATCGCTGGGAAACTTCCCTTCCCGACAGCATCACCGTGGTAAGTGAAAAGGCCGACGCAGGTTTCAGTTCTGAAGATCTTTGCTGGTATCCTCTTGAAGAAAGCTTTTATTCACATAATGAACGCTTATACAAAAATTTTAAGCTTGGCCAAATAGCCAGCGACAATCTGGCAAGTCTTCCTGCCCTTGTCAATCATAATGGCACCAATATATTGATCAGCGAGGCAGATTTGTTCGATTATCCGGGAATGTGGATAACAGGCACCGGGGGCAACCGGCTGTCAGCAGTATTTCCGCATCATGCAGCAACCGAAAAAGAACAGGATGACCGCAATGTACTGGTTACATCCCGGGATAATTTCCTGGCAAAAACCAGGGGAACAAGAACATTTCCATGGCGCGTATTTATGATTGCCCGCACAGATGGTGAATTGCTGAACAACCCGCTTGTTTACCTGCTTTCAAGGGAAACAACGGATGATTATTCCTGGGTGAAACCCGGCAAAATATCATGGGATTGGTGGAACGCATTGAATATCGATGGTGTAGATTTCAAGTCAGGTGTAAATACGAACACATATAAATATTATATCGATTTCGCCGCTCATTATGGACTGCAATATATAATACTCGATGAAGGCTGGTCGCCGACAATGGATATTACCCGATCAATCAACGATGTCAATATGGATGAATTAACATCTTATGCAAAAGAGAAAAATGTAGGCATTATTCTTTGGGTCGTTTGGGCAACACTCGACAAACAGATGGAAAAAGCAATGGATATTTATGCCGGCTGGGGCGTAAAGGGAATTAAAGTGGATTTTATGCAGCGCGATGACCAGAAAATGGTTAATTTTTATGAGAGAACCGCCCGGGAAGCAGCCAAAAGGCATTTGCTGGTTGACTTTCACGGCGCATACAAGCCTACCGGAATGGAAAGATTGTATCCGAATGTGATTACCCGTGAAGGCGTATTCGGAATGGAAAACAGCAAATGGGATACAACAAAAAGCATCGGTCCCGAGCACAATGTTACGATTCCTTTTATCCGTAATGCTGTTGGCCCTATGGATTATACTCCGGGAGCCATGATCAATGCTCAAAAGGCTTCCTGGAGGCCAATCTTTGAGAGACCGATGAGCCTGGGTACCCGTTGCCACCAATTAGCTATGTATGTGGTTTTTACCAGTCCCCTTCAAATGCTGTCCGATGCTCCTTCAAATTACTATCGCGAACCGGAGTGCATGGAATTCCTGAAACAGGTGCCCGCTGTTTGGACTGAAACAAAAGTGCTGAATGCAAAAACCGGGGATTATGTTGCTATCGCCCGCAAGGCGGCAAACGGCGATTGGTATATCGGGGCCATGACAGACTGGACTGCCCGGGATCTTACACTCGATCTTTCGTTTGTTGGCAGGGATGAATTCCCGATAGATCTCTGGCAGGATGGAATAAATGCAGACCGCAATGCCATTGATTTTGTCAAAAAAACGATACAGGTTCCTGTCGGTTCGAAACTAAAGATACACCTGGCTCCCGGGGGTGGTTGGGTTGCCATAATACATTCCAAATGAAAATCGGATATTTTATTTTATTCTGGGCAATTTTAACCTTTCAGCAGAATAATCTTAATTCCCAATCGCTTAAAAAACAAGGTTTTCTTCATACAAGTGGTGAGGATATTATAGACGATGCAGGCAACAAGGTGTTCCTTAAGGGCGTCGGCCTCGGCAACTGGATGCTGCCGGAAGGATACATGTGGAAATTCAGTGATAAAGGAGACAGGCCGAGGAAGATTGAATCTGTTGTTGCTGATTTGATCGGAATAGACAATGCCTCCATATTCTGGAAAGAGTTTCGTAAGAATTATATCACGGAGGCGGATATTCAGCGCATTGCCGAATTGGGATTTAACTCGGTCCGACCGGCCCTGAATGCCAGGTTGTTCATTATGGAAAGCGATTCCACCGTATTCAACGACGAAGGCTTTTTATTGTTGGATAATCTTATTTCCTGGTGCAGGAAATACGGCATCTATGTTATAATTGATATGCATGGTGCCCCGGGAGGACAGACCGGTGCAAACATCGATGACAGCGCAGACGATTTGCCCCGATTGTTTATGGATATTCACAACCAGGACCGACTGGTGAATTTGTGGGTTAAAATTGCCGACCGGTATAAGAATGAAACTTCGGTAGCTGCCTATGATCTGTTGAATGAACCGCTTCCTGAAAACACAGGCAGCGCATTAAAATACGGCAATCTGCTTGAACCTCTATATAAAAGGATAACAGCAGCCATCCGGGAAATCGATAAGAACCATATGATTACACTCGAGGGAATGAACTGGTCAAATAACTGGTCGGTTTTTGGTCCTCCTTTTGACAAGAATGTTTTTTATCAATTCCATTACTATTGCTGGAACGAGCCTGATAATCTTAACAATATACAGTATTTTACCGACCTGAGAAAAAAGCTGAAAACCCCGGTATGGGTAGGTGAAACCGGTGAAAAAAACAATACGATTTATTGGGGAACCACCCAGTATTTTGAGTACAACAACATAGGCTGGTCGTTTTGGCCCTGGAAAAAAATGGATACCCGCAATACGCCCTATTCAATCAATGAACCTTCCGGTTGGGGGCAGGTTGCCGCATATACCGGCGATGGTCCGAAACCTTTTCCCGGGGTGGCAAAGAAAGCTTTTGATGAATTGTTGGAAAACATTAAGCTGGTTAATTGTGTTTATTATCCGGATGTGGTTAATTCCATCTTCCGACAAATACCAGTCAAAGTGCAGGCAGAAAATTATGGTCACCGGGGATTAAACCTTTCGTATTTTGTAAAAGATACAGCGTTCAGATCAACAAATTATAGAACTTCTGAACCGGTTCCGGTATATCTCATTCCAACCAGCGAAACTCAAAATTCCATGTCGCCCGCGCAAAAAAATGATGAGGAATTTATCCAGCTGAATGAAGAGGAATGGACCGCTTACGAAGTGAAAAGCCTGATGAAGCAAAACATACAGGGAACTATACGGGTTTTCGCCGCGGAACATCCCTCAACGATTATTTTGGAAATGAACGGGTTGCAAAAAAATATTCGGGTTGATGGAAATGAATGGCTGGAACTTCCTTTGGGAAGCCTGAAATGTAAAAGCGGAGTAAATATTCTGAAAATAAAGGTATTGGAAGGAAAAGTGGATATAGATTGGATTGACTTAAAGTAGGTGTTTCTCATTCATCCCTCACGAATCTTCAAAAAAATTATATGGAAATAAAAAGATTAATCAAACCCATCGCCAGGCGTCATTTCCGTGTATTCACGGGAATGTTGACGCTTGTGATGATTTTAATCGTCAACAGCTGTAACAAGGAGACCACCAATCCGTCAGGCAATGAGTACCTGGTTGACTTCAAGCTGGAAAATACGTTAATAATTCAAACGATCGAAGCCATGCTTTCCCCGCTTGAACCGTTATACCCCGAGGCAGCGGGCATCAAGGAAAATGCAGTTTACGGCGTTCAGGTATTCAGTATTAAATATAAAACGAAATATAAAGGAGAAGAAATTACCGCCTCGGGACTGGCTTGCATGCCGCTTTCGGATGAAAAGTTTCCTGTAATCAGCTTTCAGAATGGCACCAATACTTTTGAAGGCAATGCTCCAACAGCAAATCCCCAGAATTACAATTATCTTCTTCTTGAGGCCATGGTAAGCAACGGTTACATTCTCCTTATACCCGATTATATAGGATTCGGGGCTTCTTCCGACCAGGTTCATCCTTACTATCAGAAAGAAACCACAGCATCTACCGTTATTGACATGATGCATGCCTGCAGTGAACTGGTTCAGGATAAAAAAGTACTTGCGAAGATGGCTGACAGGAGTTATCTGATGGGTTATTCTCAGGGGGGGTGGGCCACCCTGTCCGTTTTGGAAGAACTTGAAAAAGGGGACCATCCCGACATTAAAGTAGCTGCTGCATCATGCGGTGCAGGAGCTTATGACCTGATGAATGTGAGCAGTTACATAATAGCATTGGATACCTTTCCCGGCCCGGTGTACCTTCCCTATTTCGTTTATTCGGAGCAGGTTTACGGCGCCCTCACTGATCCGCTTGACACGTATTTCAACGAACCCTATGCCGGACGAATTCCCGGACTTTTTGACGGATCTCATACAAATGGGCAGGTCAATGCAAGTTTAAACGATACCATATCCCGACTTTTAACAGCCGATTTAATACAAAATTTTGCAACGGCAGATGAATTCAAGGATTTGAGAAATGCGCTGGCTGAAAACAGTGTATCAGCATGGCAGGTGGAAGCAAGGCTGCGTTTCTCTCATGGCACGGCGGATATAAACGTACCCCCGGTTCAATCCGAAATGATATATGACAATTTTATTGCATCGGGAGCCGACCCTGATCGGGTCAGCCTTTTGCCCCTCGAAGGAAAAACCCATGAAACCGGAGTAATTCCCTGGGGAATCAATACAATCAATTGGTTTAATGAACTCGAAGGAAAATAACATGATCGGGCAATTCAGTCACAGACGTTTTAATATTCTTACAGGGGAGTGGATACTGGTTGCTCCCCATCGTACAAAAAGACCATGGCAGGGCCACGAAGAAGCAAGGGCCGTAAAAGATGCAATTGAGCATGACCCCGCCTGCTATCTTTGTCCGGGTAACACAAGGGCAAACGGAACAGTTAATCCGGATTACCGCTCAACCTATACCTTCGTCAATGACTTCAGTTCCATGTCGCCGGATATCCCGGAATTCAGCGTGGATGAATCATCACTGATCAAAGCTAAGTCAGAGAAGGGTCTGTGCAAGGTAGTATGCTTTTCACCCAGGCACAATCTTACCCTTGCAGAGATGCAAATTCCGGATCTTGTGACAGTAATTAAAACCTGGCAATCGGAGTACAAAACGTTGGGAGAACTGCCCTATATAAATCATGTTCAAATCTTTGAAAACAAGGGAGAGATCATGGGATGCAGCAATCCGCATCCTCACGGCCAGATCTGGGCGCAGGAATCAATACCGGCTGAACCGGCCAGGGAGCAGGAATTACAGCTGGCATATCATGCCAAAGAAAAGCGGTCGCTGTTGGGTGATTATTTAAAATCAGAACTGGAGAAGAAGGAACGAATTGTATACGAGAATGACACATTTGTTTCCCTTGTGCCCTTCTGGGCCATTTGGCCGTATGAAACAATGATCATTCCCAAAAGAAATATCCGCCATTTATTGGAGCTCACTGAAAACGAAATAACCGGCTATGCGGAGATATTGAAAGTGGTTACTGTAAAATACGACAATCTGTTTAAGATGTCATTCCCTTATTCAGCAGGTATTCACCAGTCACCGACAGATGGCAAATCACATGAGGAATGGCATATGCATATGCATTTTTATCCACCGCTGCTGCGGTCAGCCACCGTTAAAAAATTTATGGTCGGTTATGAACTGCTGGCCGAAGCCCAGCGTGACATAACCGCTGAAATGAGTGCATCCATTCTAAGGGATTTGCCGTTTTGAATTATAGGATGAAAATCGTAGAGACAAGGCAATGCCTTGTCTCTACAACATTCATCCTTTTACAGATACCGAATAAGTACGGACAAGTCGCGGCCTGTCCCTACCGCCATCTACAAAAAATTCTTATTCAGATATTCCTGGAACTTGTCTTTATACAGATCGCTGACAGGGATGTAAGTTTTCCCGAAAACAATACGGCTTCGTTCAATAATGGCAATTTTATCAAGGTTAACAATAAACGACCGGTGAACCCGCATGAATTTATTCTCCGGCAACTTGATCTCAAGGTTTTTTAAGGAAGTCAGAGATAAAATGGGTTTGGGATCATTATTTATATAAACTTTCACATAATCTTTTAATCCCTCAATATAGAGGATGTCATTAAAATTAATCCGCCTGATCTTGTAATCCGATTTCAGGAAAAGAAATTCGGCATTGGCTTCCACCTGGTTAAGGGCGGTACCTTCGAGTTTTAAGAGATTCTGTACCTTTTGCACGGCCCTGAAAAATTCCTCATAGCTGAAAGGTTTCAACAGGTAATCAACAACATCCAGCCTGAAACCTTCGATGGCATATTTTTCATAGGCGGTGGTAAAAATGACCTTCGGACCTCTGACCAGTGATTTTGTGAATTCAATTCCGGAAATATCAGGCATCTGGATATCGACAAAAATAAGGTCGACTTTTTCACACGTTATGAATTCCACTGCGTCAAGGGGATTATCAAACTTACCGGCAAGCTTCAAACCGGGAGTTTTTTCGATGTAGCCGGTAACAAGCTGCAGTGCAAGAGGTTCATCATCAATGGCAATTGTGGATATCATCGGATTAGGCTTTATTTATCCTTATTTTGAGAATTACATGAAAGGCAGCATTTGACTTATCAATGAACAGCTCATGATTGCCAGGATACAAAAGGGCAAGCCTTTTGCCCACATTTTCAAGTCCGATGCCGGATCTGTCCGCTCCTGTTTCTTCTGCACGGCGCACTATGCTGTTTCTGCAGGTGAAAGTTATCCAGTCCTTTTCAACTTCCATGGCGATATCGATAAAGGATTTTTCCCTGTAGCTGATCCCATGTTTAAAGGCGTTTTCAATGAAAGGAATAAAAAGCAACGGGGGAATAGCTGTATTTTCAAACTTTTTTGGAAAATCCACATGCAGCTTTACTTTATCACTCATTCTCAGGCGCATCAGATCTATATAATTGTTCATAAAATCGATTTCGCTGCTTATTTGCGACAAACCCTGTTCCGAATCATACAACAGGTAACGCATGAGTTTGGATAATTTAAGTACGGCATTCTGCGCATCTCCGGTATTGATGCCGATTAATGAATAGATATTGTTCAGGGTATTAAAGAAAAAATGAGGACTGATTTGATTTTTCAGAAAAGCAAGCTCGGAATTCAGTTTTTCCTTTTCAAGTTCTTTTTGTCGCTTTTCAATAGCTTCGTTCCGTTCTATCATGCGCAGGCCAAGTGAAAAGAATATGAGAAATACCGATGTAAATGCGTAATTGAAAAGATGGATCTGACGGAAAGGAGGCCGTCCATGAGGCTCATCCCTGTGCTGTTTATGCGCTTCTTCCATCCTTTTCTCATTGGGCACATACTTAAATATCAGTCGGTTTGACTGATCGGAAATGAAATAGAATCCGATAACCAACATAAGAACAGAAATATAATATTTAATCCTGCTTGTGAAAAAGAACCGGGGGATCAATCCCAGGTAATTGATATAAAAGATTGTGCCGCCTATCAGCGTATTTGTATAATAAATCCATACAAAATCCTTTCCTGCATCCCACCGCTTAATGAGGTAGAGAGGAATACCAAGCAATATTGCCCATGCCAGGATATGCAGCAACACGCGGATCAAGCTGCGGGAAATTAACTTTTTAGTTTTTGACATACTTTTTAATTATTCATATCTAAGGGCATCTATAGGATTCAGGTTCGAAGCTTTCCGGGCAGGATACCATCCAAAAAATACACCGATAGCAAAACAAACCATGAAGGCAAGCACAACTGACTTGGACTTTACTATAGCCGGAGTATCCATCAGTGATCCGCCCAATTGAGCCAGCAGGTATCCGAAGATTACTCCAAGGGCACCTCCTATGATGCTCAAAAGCATGGATTCGACCAGGAACTGCTTCAGGATATCCCTCCCCCGTCCTCCGATTGACATGCGAAGTCCAATCTCACGCGTACGTTCAGTAACAGACACAAACATAATATTCATAATGCCGATTCCACCTACAAGCAGGGAGATACTGGCAATGGCACCCAAAAGAAGAGTCATTACATCTGTAATGGAAGAAACAGTTGTCATCAATTCCGTCTGGGACATGATCCTGAAATCATTTTCATCCGTATCCTTTAGTTTATGAGTTCTTCGCAGGATTTCTTCAATCTGAGCCTGCGCTTCGTCGCTTTTTTCCTCCGATTTGGCAGAAACAAAGATACCGTTAATATAGTCAATTGCTGCCAAACGGCGTTGCACCGTTGTATAGGGTGCCAGGATAAGGTCATCCTGATCCTGTCCCATTCCGCTTTCTCCCTTATCCTCGAGGGTACCAATAATTGTGAAAGGAAGATTTTTAATCCGGATTGAGAGGCCGATAGGATCGGCCCCGGCGCCGAACAGGTTTTCAATTACAGTTTGTCCCAATATACATACCTTGCCCATGCTTTTTATTTCATTGGAAGAGAAAATTCGGCCACTCTTCAGAACAAGTTTTTTAATGCCAAGGTATTCTTCACTAACACCGTAAACGGTGGTTTGAGTATTTTGATTGCCATAAATTACCTGGCCGCTGGCCCTGATTTCAGGGGAAACGGCTGCAATGGCCGTGGCTTCATTCCGAATGGCCACTACATCGGAGTATTTTAATGCCATTGAGGTGGATGCGCCCAGGCTTACGCCTCCCCGTCGCTGAAAATTAGGCATTACCATAAGCAGGTTTGTACCCATCTTCGACATTTCATTTCTCATTTTTTGTTTTGAACCTTCTCCAATCGCAAGCATGGCAATTACGGAAGCAACGCCGATGATAATTCCAAGCATGGTAAGTATAGCCCTGAGACGGTTTCTGACCAGTGCGCGAATGGCAATTATTAATAAATTTGAGTAGCTCATGTAATCAGGTTTTACTTAATGTCTAATTCATCGATTTCCACGGGTAATGTTTTCAGGATTTCGCGGGCAAAAAGCCGGTCTGTTACGCTGTTCTCCTTTTGTATATGTCCATCCCTGAATACTACATTTCTTGTGGCGAAACGGGCAATATCAGGTTCATGGGTTACATAAACGATAGTTCTTCCGCGTACATTCAGATCCTGAAAAAGCTCCATGATTTCAAAGGATGTACGGGTATCCAGGTTACCTGTAGGTTCATCTGCAAGGATCAATACCGGGTCATTCACCAGCGAACGGGCAATGGCCACTCTTTGCTGCTGCCCTCCCGACAGCTGATTGGGCATATGATGCATCCTGTCGGCAAGTCCCACAGCTTCAAGCGCCGCTATCGCCCTTTCCTTTCTTTCTTTTGCCTTTACCTTTGAATTGTAAAACAGGGGCAATTCTACGTTTTCCAGGGCCGTTGTCCTCGGCAAAAGATTATATGCCTGGAAGACGAATCCCAGCTTCCTGTTTCGTAAAGAGGCCAGCTCATCCTTGTTCAGCGTATTAATGTTTACCCCGTCAAGCCAGTATTCTCCTTGTGAAGGCTTATCAAGACATCCCAGGATATTCAGCATGGTGGATTTTCCGGAACCGCTCACGCCCATAATGGCAACAAACTCCCCCTCCTGAATCTTTAAATTTACGCCCCGCAGGGCATGCACGGTTACTTCACCCACTGTATAATCTTTCCGAAGACTCGTGATTTCTATAATTGTTTTGTCCATAATCCGGTATTATTCGTTTTATATCCAGGGATTTCTTAGAATGGGAACGGTCCCCTTGGACCTTCCGTGGTTTTTTTAGGGTTTGTGGTGCCATCTCCGCTCATGGAAATAATTACTTCATCTCCTTCTTTCAGACCCGATACCACTTCAAAATTGTTTCCGTTGTCAATTCCGGTTTTTATCGGTTTCGGACGAATACCTCCCAGGCTGTCCTCTACCCAAACCGTTTTTTCGCCTTTTTTCCCGATACCTGCTTCATTCCCGGGCATTCTTGAAGGTACACTGCCTGTGAGAGAGCCGGCCGGGGCATCCGGCATGCCCGATGCAGAAGCTGTCGCACGTTGACGGGGAAATGATCCGCCGGCCCGCATGCCACCGGCTTCCCCATTGGCAGCCCTCTTTGCGAACATTTTTTGCATATAGTCCTGGCTTGGCGTAAAGCGCAGTGCCTTTCCCGACAGGATGAGGGTATTTTCCTTTTCGTCAATAAAGATCGTAGCACTGGCTGTCATGCCGGGCATCAGCTTTTTATCCGGATTGGGAGCATTCAGGATCACTACATAGGTGACCACATTGTTGGTAGTTACAGGTTGTAACCTGACCTCGGAAACCGTTCCTTCAAACTTCAGGTCGGTATAGGCATCCACGGTAAACTCAACTCGCTGTCCCTGCCTGACTTTTCCAATATCGGCCTCATCAACATTTGTCTGTACTTCCATTTGTGTCAGATCATTCGCAATTGTGAAAAGGGTAGGCGTATTAAAACTGGCAGCTACAGTTTGCCCCTCTTCAATAGCCCTGTTCAGTATAACACCATCAATTGGAGAATAAATGGTTGCATAGTCAAGGTTTACTTTATTCCGGTCATAAGCTGCGTTGGCATTGGTGAGAGAAGCTTTGGCATTTTCAAAATTGTAAAGTGCCTGGTCATAATCGGATTGAGCGATCAGTTTTTTTTCAAACAAAACTTTCATCCTGTTATAGGTCGCTTCCTGTAAAGTAAGCTGGGCACGTGCCTGGTTAACAGATGCCTGGCTCTGCTCCAGCTGGTTCATAAGCGCTTTTTTATCTATTTCAGCCAGTATCTGACCCTTCTTTACTACATCATTAAAATCAACATATACTTTGTTAATGATGCCGGATACCTGCGTTCCCACATTTACAGAAACTACAGCCTCAATGGTTCCGGTGGCTGTAACTATATTGGTAATATTTCCTCTTTCCACCTTAACTGTTTCAAATGTGACTTCAGCCTCTTTTTTCTTAAATGGTTTGAATATCAACAGGATAATAACCAATATGATGGCTGTAGCTGCACTGATAAATATTGCTTTCTTTTTCATAATTGCTTTTTGTTATATTTTATCTTTATTACAATGACAAAGGAATGCCGGTATAGAAATCAAGGATTTTATAACTGAAAATCAGGTTATATTTTGCCTGCAATAACTGGCTTTCAGCCACTATTAAATTAGTTTTTGAAACGAGGTAATCCACGGAATTAATGATACCCTGTTTAAATTTTTCATCCGATAAGGCCGCCGCCTCCCTTGTGGCGGTATAATTTTCCTGGTTTGCCTCATACTTTGATTTCGCTGAAACCACATCCTGGCATGCCTGTTCAATGTTTTTCCGAAGCTGGTTCCTGGTATCCAGCTCGCTTAGCTCCGCATTCTGTAAACCAATTTTAGCAATTTCCACATTGGTTTTTACCTGCCTTTTCTGATAGATGGGTATACTTAAGCCAAAACTTACAGAAGGCAGGATGCCATTATTGAGCTGATTGAAATAAGCGGAGTTGCTGATCCCGGAATAATTGGAACTTACTCCGGCATGGGCAGACAGACTGGGATAATAATCCGCTTTTGCTATTTTCTCATCAAGAGCAGCTATCTGTTTATTTACGGCTGCATATTTGATCTGAGGCTTAATAACCAGTGCCGTATCATAAATAGAACGTACGTCAGGAGTTTTAACAATATCAAGGGATTCATCCAGGTTGGGCTGCTGGATGTTAAATGAATCCGAAACCGGAAGTTCAATTAGCTGTTCGAGGTTTACCCTTGCAATTGCAAGCTGGCTTTGTGCGTTGGCAAGATTGAGCTTTTCAGAGGCAAGCTGAGATTTAACCTGGGCGAAATCTGCCTGGGAAATCACCTGCAGTGTGAGTCTCTCGCTGGCCAGATTCAGCTGGCTTGTGGTAGATTCAATCTGTTTTTCACTGTTTTTCACCTGCTCTTCAGCATACAATACCTGTAAAAAAGCATCCAGGATACTTAAACTGATTGATTCCTTGGTTGTTTCAAGAGAATATTGCCCGCTTTTTATATCCAGCCGGGCCTGTTTGATCTGATTATTGATGCGGTTAGCGCTGAATAGATTTACAGAGGAATTTACCTGGTAGTTGGTTCCATTGGCTCCACTGTAACCGTTGCTTGCACCGGTCTGGGTCCTTACTCCATGAAAAACTCTGGGTAATGTCAGCGCTTACAGACGGAAAACGTTGTGCTTTTGCCTGTGCTTCATAATATTGAAACGATTGATTATTAAGATCGCTTTTTCGAACCTGTATATTTTCATCCAGGGCATATTCGATACATTCCTGCAATGTCCATGTTCTGCCTGGCTGTGCCATCACGGACAGCACACCTGGTAAAATGTTGAGAAAAATCAGAAGCAACTCCTTTTTCATAAAATATTTATTATTTATGGGTAAAGGTAAAGACTGGGGTATTTCTTAAAAAACGCAATAGAAGAATGGAGATAATTCATAGATGAACTCTTCAAATTTGTACACTGAACCTGGCTTTGTCACCTTGCATTCTCCTGCTTTGTTTTTTTAAATTTCTCATATTATTTGCTTAAACTTGCAATATGAAGTGGGCAGATCATATTAAAGCCAGAATAGGCAGGCAGATGCTTGCAGGCAAATCCGTCAATACTGACAGGAAAATTAACCTGTGCACGCTTTCGGAGGCCAAAAACATAGGTATTATTTACAATGCTACCGAATATATCAGCTTTGAAATTGTACGGGACCTTGTCAAGCAGTTGTCTAATAATTCAATCTCAATTAAAGTGCTGGGCTATGTTGAAAGCAAAAAACTAATTGATCATTATCTTTACAGGAAAGGATTCGATTTTTTTTGCAAGAACGATTTGAATTGGTATTACAAGCCGGTTTCATCCCAAACAGACGAGTTTATTAATGAGCCCTTTGATCTTCTCATTAACCTGAGTCTGGATTATCAGTTTCCCATTCACTTCATTAGTTCCTCCTCAAAAGCTTCATTTAAATCCGGGCGATATTCTTTAACGGATGCTTCGCTGGACTTCATGATTGATATTGAAAAGGAGAAGGAAACTATGAAAAGCCTGCATCGCGACATTATTCTTGAAAAAAAATCCCTGGCTGAAAACGGGGACATGGCGTCAGATATTGAAAAAAGAACAGAAATAGAATTTCAGCTGAAATTCCTGATCAACCAGTTGTTGCATTACCTGTCGATCCTTAAAAAGTAAATATTTATGGCGCACAAAAAATTTTCAGGCACAGGAGTTGCCATTGTCACGCCTTTCCGCAATGATGGAAGCGTCGATTTCAAATCGCTGGGTAAATTACTGGAGCATATAATCAGGAATGGTGTGAATTACATTGTTCCCATGGGTACAACAGGAGAGTCGGTAACCTTGTCAAAAGACGAAAAAAAGGCAGTCATCAATTTTGTAACCGATACGGTCAACTGCAGGGTGCCGGTAGTTGTGGGAATCGGCGGAAACAATACCCAGGAAATCCTTGATTCTGTAACTCATTTCGATTTTAGTAATGTGGATGGTCTGTTATCAGTATCACCCTATTACAATAAGCCTTCACAACCCGGAATTTATGCGCATTTCAAAGCAATTGCCGAAGTTAGCCCGGTTCCTGTCATTATTTATAATGTTCCCGGTCGTACAGGATCAAATATTTCCGCTGATACCACGGTGAAACTGGCAACTGAAGTAAAAAATATTGTTGCCATTAAGGAAGCATCGGGCAATATGACACAGGTAATGCAGATTATTCGTGACGCGCCGAAAGATTTCCAGGTAATATCCGGTGATGATCTTCTTACGCTTCCCATGATGGCCATGGGCGCACAAGGAGTGATCTCCGTCATAGCGAACAGCTGCCCGAAGCAATTTTCCGATATGGTGAACCTGGCGCTTCAGGGAAATTTCGACAAAGCCGCCGCTATCCATTATAAATTGCTTGAACTGATGATTGCGCTGTTTGAAGAAGGAAGCCCTTCCGGAATTAAGTGTGCCCTAGAAACCATCAAGATAACCCAGAACAATGTAAGATTGCCTCTGGTTCCGGTGAGTGTTACTCTAAAGAAGAGGATTGAGGGGTTGATGGGGGCAATTAAGTGAAAAACTAATAGTTAATAGTTAAAAGTTGAAGGACGTCTTCGGAGTTCATTATTCGATGTTCCTTGTTCAGTGTTATTTGACCCCAAATAATATCGAACAAGGAACACCGAACGCCAAACTCCGAAGATGTCCATAAATTTTTAGTTTTTAGTTTTTAGTTTTTAACTGACCAGCGAGCCCGCCCCATGGCAATGCTTGTACTTCTTTCCGCTGCCGCAGGGGCAGGGATCGTTTCGGCCAACCTTTTTTTCCACACGCACAGGTTGAACATGTTCTTCTTTCTTTTTATCTGCATTGCCGCCTGACTCAAATTCCTTTTTGTTTGCTTCCATCTGGCTGAAGTCGGTTCGCCTTGGAGCCTGAGCACGCTGAAATTCGCTGCCTTCCCTAACTGGTATCTGTCCCCTGATCAATATGCCAACCACATCGCGGTTAATCTTATCAATCATGGTCCTGAACAATTCGAACGATTCAAATTTATAGATGAGCAGCGGATCTTTCTGTTCATAAGTGGCGGTCTGAACCGACTGCCTGAGATCATCCAGTTCACGGAGATGTTCTTTCCATGCATCATCGATCATACTTAGCATGATACTTTTTTCGTAGGACCGCACCAATTCATCTCCGTTTGTCCGGTATGCCTTTTCGAGGTTGGTAAGAATATGGTAAACCTTTACACCGTCTGTAATCGGAACCACTATATTTTCATACTGCTTGCCCTGCTTTTCAAAAACATCTCTTACAACGGGCAAGGCCTGCTTTGAAATTAAAGACTGCTTCCGCTGGTAGGTTTCCCTCAGGCTTTTATATATTCTGTCGGAAATTTCGTTTGGCGACAATTTTACATAATCATGACTGTCGATGGGTGGTTCTACCGAAAGCACACGTAAAACGGTAAGTACAAATTCCTCGTAGTCCACTTGTGAATGCAACTGGGTAACCAGACTTTCGCAAACGTCAAACATCATGTTAGCCACATCCACCTGTATTCTTTCACCGTATAATGCATGGCGGCGCTTCGTATAAATGACCTCCCGCTGTGAATTCATGACGTCATCATATTCGAGCAGTCTTTTACGAATGCCGAAATTATTTTCCTCCACCTTGCGCTGAGCCCTTTCGATCGACTGTGTAATCAGCTTCGCCTGTATCGGTTCCCCTTCATTCCATCCCATTTTAGCCATCCAGCCGGCGATGCGGTCAGAAGCAAACAAACGCATCAGCTCATCCTCGAGCGAAACATAAAACTGCGATGTTCCGGGATCGCCCTGTCGGCCTGCACGGCCTCTTAACTGCCGGTCCACGCGCCTCGATTCATGCCGTTCTGTTCCGATAATTGCCAAACCTCCGGCTTCGCGCACTTCCGGACTCAGCTTTATGTCGGTTCCCCGGCCTGCCATATTGGTGGCTATTGTAACGATACCACTTTGCCCGGCTTCTGCAACAATTTCTGCTTCGCGCTGGTGTAACTTGGCATTCAGCACACTGTGCTTGATACCCTTGATCTTTAGCATCCTGCTGAGCAACTCGGAAATTTCAACCGAAGTGGTACCGACCAGGGATGGACGTCCCTGGTTGTGTAACCTCACAATTTCCTCAATTACCGCATTGTACTTTTCACGTTTTGTACGATAAACCAGGTCTTCCTGGTCGTTTCTGATTACTTTTCTGTGCGTGGGAACAACCACCACATCCAGCTTATAAATATTCCACAACTCACCGGCTTCAGTTTCGGCTGTCCCGGTCATACCGGCAAGTTTGTGATACATCCTGAAATAATTCTGCAGAGTAATGGTGGCGAATGTCTGTGTTGCAGCCTCCACCTTAACCCGTTCCTTCGCTTCAATAGCCTGGTGCAATCCTTCTGAATATCGTCTGCCTTCAAGAATACGGCCCGTCTGCTCATCCACAATCTTCACCTTGTTGTCCATAACCACGTAATCCACATCGATTTCGAACATGGTATATGCTTTGAGCAGCTGGTTTACCGTATGGATCCGGTCGGACTTAATGGCATAATCCTGCAGAAGCTGATCTTTCTTCAGCAGTTTGTCCTCGGGAGTAAATCCGGCCCGTTCAAGATCGGCAATCTCCGACCCGATATCAGGCATGATAAAGAAATTCGGGTCTGACGCCGATCCGGTAATAATATCCGTACCTTTTTCGGTCATTTCCACCGAATTCATTTTTTCATCAATAATAAAGTACAGGTCATCCGTTGCCAGGTGCATGTTTTTGCTGTTCTCCTGCATATAATGATTCTCCGTTTTGAGCAACAAAGCCTTATTCCCCTGTTCACTGAGAAATTTGATCAGCGGTTTGCTTTTCGGAAGACCTTTAAAGGCCTGGAGCAATTTAAATCCACCTTCTTCTGTCTTATTGTCAGCAATAAGCTTTTTTGCCTCAGCCAGCAAATTGGTAACAAGAACCCGTTGAACCGACACCAGTTTTTCAACTTGTGGCTTGAATTCTTCGAAAGACTGGTCTTCCCCCTTGGGAACGGGGCCGGAAATGATCAGCGGAGTACGGGCATCATCGATCAATACGGAGTCGACCTCATCCACGATAGCATAATGGTGTTTACGCTGAACAAGATCAGACGGACTGATTGCCATATTGTCACGCAGGTAGTCAAAACCGAATTCATTATTCGTTCCGTAGGTAATATCGGCCTGGTACGCTTTTCTTCGTGATTCGGAATTGGGTTGATGTTTATCAATACAATCCACGGTAAGTCCGTGGAATTCAAAAATAGGACCCATCCATTCCGAGTCACGTTTTGAGAGGTAATCATTTACAGTGACAATATGTACACCTCTGCCTGCCAGGGCGTTGAGAAAAACAGGAAGCGTGGCTACCAGCGTTTTCCCTTCACCGGTTGCCATTTCGGATATTTCTCCGGAGTGTAGAACAACGCCCCCGATCAACTGTTCGTCGTAGTGAACCATATCCCATCTGACAGGGTTTCCGCCTGCTATCCAGGTACTCATCCACCGCGCCTTATCATCAACAATTTGAACACTGGTGCGTTGTGCCGCATAATTCCGGTCAATGTCTGTGGCAGTGACCTCAATATATTCATTTTCTTTATACCTGCGGGCCGTTTCCTTAACAATTGAAAAGGCATCCGGCAATACTTCCAGCAATTTATCTTCTATGCCGGCAATACTCTCTTTCTCAATCCGGTCGATCTCGCGGTAGATCTCTTCAACCTTTTCCACATCGAGGTTGCCGGTTTCAATCTGAACTTTATAATCGGCAATGACAGCATCGTTTTCTTTGACCGTATTTTGGATTTTCTCCTTTATTTCATTTGTTTTTGCTCTTAACTGGTCGTGACTCATCTTCTCAATGAGCGGATATGCTTCCTGTATCTTTCGCAGGAGCGGCATAATCTCTTTAATATCGCGCTGTGATTTATTACCGAAAAATTTATTCAGTATACTCGAAATAGCCATTGGTTATAATATTCGTAATTATCTTCAAACTTGAACCGGTATATTCCGGCTCAAAAACCGTGCAAAGTTAATGTATTAACTCATGCAGCAAAGCAATTTATGCTGTATTGCCTCCTAGGGAAGATTTGTTCAGGCCATATGGCTTATAATTTCATCACCGAAACCGGAACAACTTAATTTTGTTGCACCCGGCATCAACCTTTCAAAATCATAAGTTACTCTTTTCGCAAGGATTGATGCTTCCAGACCCCGGGTAATAAGGTTGGCAGCTTCATGCCATCCAAGGTATTCCAGCATCATAACACCTGACAAAATAACAGAACCGGGATTTACCATATCCTTGCCGGCATACTTGGGTGCGGTTCCGTGAGTAGCCTCAAAAACAGCATGACCAGTTCTATAATTAATATTGGCTCCGGGTGCAATGCCAATGCCGCCAACAATGGCAGCCAGCGCATCGGATATATAATCGCCATTAAGATTTAAGGTGGCAATTACCGAATATTCAGCCGGACGTGTCAGAATCTGCTGCAAAAAAGCATCCGCAATTACATCTTTTACGATGATTTTCTTCCCTGTTTTTCGGATTTTCAAAGGAACACCAGGGTCCGCCGTCAATTTCAACGGCACCAAATTCAGATTTCGCCAGGGCATAGCCCCAGTCGCGAAATGCGCCTTCAGTAAACTTCATAATATTTCCCTTATGCACAAGGGTTACGGAAGGCAGATCATGATTAACGGCATACTGAAATGCTGCAAGAACAAGCCGTTCTGTTCCTTCTTTGGAAACCGGTTTTATACCGATTGAAGAGGAATCTGGAAAACGGATCTTGGAAACCTTCATTTCCGTCTGAAGAAAACCAATGATCTTTTTCACCTCGGGTGATCCCTGCATAAATTCAATACCTGCATAAATGTCTTCGGCATTTTCACGGAAGATCACCATGTTGGTGGTTGTAGGATCCTTCACGGGGGATGGCACGCCGGCATAATATTTTACGGGGCGCAAACAAACATACAAGTCCAGTATCTGGCGAAGCGCTACATTGAGGGAACGGATGCCACCGCCAACAGGTGTGGTAAGCGGACCTTTAATAGCAACAAGGGCCTCCCTTATCACCTGGAGCGTTTCCTCCGGTAACCAGTTTTGGGTTGCTTTATAGGCTTTTTCACCGGCCAGCACCTCATGCCACACGATTTTGCGCTTGCCTTTATAAGCTTTGGCAACAGCAGCATCGAATACTTTTACGGATGCAGCCCAGATATCCGGCCCGGTGCCATCTCCTTCAATAAAGGGTATTATCGGATCATCAGGTACAACCAATGATTTATTCACCAGGGTAATTTTATGTCCTTCCATAGAAATATGAATTAGAGATTATTCAAGCTCAAGATTTAGGTTTTGTCTGAATTTTGATAACAGCGGATTCTTCATGCTAAGGTATTTGAATTTCTCTTCGCTTGTATACAGTCGAACCTGGGCCGGACCGGTAGGTTCCATCAAACCGGCTTCTATTGTGATCAGGTCGTTCTGCAATTCGCGACGGAGAAATTTCTCGAGTTCATATTTTGTTGAAGAATTGAAATCTTCAAGCTGATCCCTGTTATTTAATTTTATGGAGATGCCAGATTCTCCGGTCAAATCCGGCTGTATACTTTTGAGCGTAACTGCCATTCGTGGTTTTTCATCCCTTATCTGAACGGCAAAACTATTCCAGCATTCAAGCAGCAACTCCTGTGTAACTGGAACCTGTTTTGTACCAGCCTGATCAGCAGCAATACCGTTTGCAACGGTCGGGGCGGAAACCGGCTGTTCGACCTTTTTTCCGGCCTGGAGTGCTTCTTTAATTGAAATTCTTGGCGGAAGCTGATAATCCGGTTCGGGTTCCGTTGACACAGCCTGCTTTTCTTCCTGCCGGATGCCATTGCCGCTCCCTCCTGCCCCAGCCTCCTGTCTGCCGGCGCTACTGCCTGCCACTGCTTCCTGCCGGCTTCCGCTGACTTCCGCCAACTGTCCGGCCACTTCAGGAATTGCCAGGGCCGGCTGTTCTGAATTCAGGTTTTTTTTTTGAGCCTGCAAATTGCAAAGCCGGATGAGAGAGATCTCAACATGAAGCCGTTGATTTTTGCTGGCCTTATAAGTAAGTTCGCACTGATCGCAGATAACGAGGGACTGGAACAGGAAGTCAGGTTCGCAGACCATAGCCTGCTGCCTGTACCTTGCCTTAAGTGAATCACTGACTTCAAGAAGCTGAACGGTAGATGTATCACGACATACAAGAAGATCACGGAGATGCGAGGAAAGTCCGCCTATAAAATTCTGCCCGTCAAATCCTCTTTGAAGCACTTCGTTAAACAAAACCAGGGCTGCTGCAGTATCCTGTTTAAGAAAGGCATCCGTAGCTTTGAAATAATACTCATAGTCAAGTACGTTGAGGTTCTCCAATACCTCCGCATAGGTTATGTTCCGCTGCGAAAAACTGGCAACCTGGTCAAATATGGACAATGCGTCGCGCATGGCACCGTCTGCCTTCAGGGCAATGACATTCAGGGCCTCTTCTTCATAATGAATGTCTTCAAGTTTCGCGACCTTAGAAAGATAGGTTACGATATCTTCAACCCTTATTCTGTTAAAATCAAATATTTGACACCTCGAAAGAATAGTAGGGATGATCTTGTGTTTTTCAGTTGTTGCCAGGATGAAAATTGCATGGGCCGGAGGCTCTTCCAGCGTTTTGAGGAACGCGTTGAAAGCGGCTGCCGATAACATATGAACCTCATCGATAATATAAATGCTGTATTTTCCCACCTGGGGCATTATCCTCACCTTTTCGATCAGGCTTCGTATGTCATCCACGGAATTATTGGATGCGGCATCCAGTTCATGGATATTGTAAGAGCGTGATTCATTAAATGATTTGCAGGATTCACATTGCTCACAGGCTTCAATGCTTTCCGACAGGTTGAAACAGTTGAGTGTTTTGGCAAATATCCTGGCACAGGTGGTTTTACCCACACCGCGGGGACCGCAAAAAAGATAGGCATGAGCTACCTGTCCCGACCGGATAGCACTTTTCAATGTATTGGAAATAGAGGGCTGTCCTACTACAGTGTCAAAGTTGACCGGTCTGTATTTTCTTGCTGATACTAAAAAATTGCTCATGTATCTGCAAAGATATTTATTTACTCATTTCAGTCGGGAATTGTTGATAAAAAGTGACAAGAGACAAGAGACAAGTGACAAGTGACAAGTGACAAGAATAAAAGTTTTGCAGTTCTCTGTTGTCCGGTAAAAGTATATAAAATATAAAAAAAGACCGGTTATCATTGATTCGACAACCATCAGGTTATTCCACGACATTCTCCAGGGAGTTGGCCAAATACCCTTGCAGGGATAGGGTTAAGCTTGTCAAAGCAGATTATGCAAAATCACAAGGGCACGATTTCAGTGAGTTCTTCCCGGGAAAAGGGATCAATATCATCCGACCGCTTCAAGGGTCTGTGATCCCTTGAAGGGTCTGACTTGTCCCTTATCCCTTGTCCCTGGTCTCTCGTCCATCTTATGGTACTAGCTTTATATTCCCATAACGGGAATTTACTGATACTTCGGCAGCAGGATTGCCGTTTCCCCCGATGGTTCCATTTACTTTTATTTCGCTGTTTTCATCAAACCGACTAACCCGGGCCCCGTTTTGAGGATATACAATATCGCAATATTTTCCATATCCGTTCAATTTATAGGAAGAACCCGGATCAATACCCAGTTTATAAGTTCCATAGCTGTTTGTCACCTTTATGCTTTCAAATCCGGATAAGATCCGGTCAACAATCACATCGGTATATTTTGTGTCGAGCTGCAATTTACCCGACAATTGTGAGATTGTAAAATGTCCGTATCCTGCAGTGGTTATAAAGTTATTCAGTTTTCCGATCTCATATGTATCATATTTTGATTCGCTGACAATGGAACTGCCGTTTGTCACATATATCTTTGAATACTTGCTCATTATAGCCAGTGCCTTGCTTTCGGTGATGCTTATATTTGAATATTTAATATCCAGCGCAAGCCAGCGCGTTTCCTGGATAGAACAACCATTGGAATAAGCCAGGTACACTTTGCTAAGCGGTTCCTTTGAATCGTGAATGATCTTATTTGCGGTAAGTTTACCGTATTTTATGTCGAGCGTGGATGTACCGGTAAGTTCATCAATAAACACATTGCCATATTTATTTGAAAGATTCAGTGGGACTGTTTTTGGCATGCTGATCGAATAATTAATCTCCAGACCGCCGTCTCCCATGTTGAAACCATGGAACATTTTGCTGAAATTATCTTCAATTTGGGTTTCTGCCCTTACAATGTCACCGTCCTGGGAAATATCAATATGTACCATTTCAAGAATGGCTGCACCACGCTCCTTATCGCGAACATTCACCTTCACATTCACTTCAATTGTCAGTTTTGGATCTGTAGTATTTACGATATTTATATTCCCATATTTGTTTGACAATTCAAATTTTGTATTCGCATTTACCGGAAAATCTTTTTTAATAATTTTCGTCTGGCTGTTTTGCGCCAGCAATCCAAAAGTCACCGTAATAATTATTAGTGTGGCGATTGATCTCTCTTTTGAAAAAATTGTTTTCATGATCTTAAATTTAAAGAATTGTGGTGTTTGTTTTTTGAGCCCTGGCAATAATCACATCCATCATTTCAATTTTCAGCTGGTAATAATTAATGATGGCTGACATAACCCTTTCATCATCCGGATTTTGTTTCAAATCATACTTCATCGCCCGTACCTGTTCATCCATGGCTGATAATTCCTGCAATACTTTATTCTTTTCAGCCTTGTCATTATTAAAGCCCAGTTTTTCAATTTTAGTATAGTAAATGGTAAGCTGTTTTGTATAAAATCTTTCAGCTTCATTCAATTCCTGGTTTGACATATCCAACGCAGTGTTATTCATTTGGCGATCAATCAACCTGAATTCCTTTACAGCAAAAAAGGTGATTATTACGCCCAAAATCAGGATGGCTGCAACCCGGAAGAAGATGAATTTCAAGGCCGGTTTGTTTTTTTCATGCAACTTATTCAGCCGGTTTTTGAATCGATCTTCATGTCCCGTTCCGGGTTCTTCGCTATCGAACATCCCGCCGTTCTGATGAATAAAATCGTCAATTGTTTTCATTTCATTCTTTCTTTAAATATTCCGCAAGCTTTTTCTTTGCCCGCGCAAGCTGTGACCTGGAAGTAGATTCGCTTATGTTTAATATCAGGGCAATTTCTTCATGGTCATACCCTTCAAATAAAAAAAGTGAAAGAACTATCCTGAAACCTTCCGGAAGGAGCTGAACCGCATTTTTAATTCTGCGTACCTGTTCTTCAGTTTCTTCCCGGGTCAGATCTGTTTCAAAATTCAAAGCCGTCTCATCTGCCTGCCTTTCATCCAGTTCTTCAAACCTCATTTTTCTTGACCTGAGCACATCAATCGTCTTATTTATGACGATCCGCTTGAGCCATGAACCAAAATTCATCTCTCCCTTGTATTGGTCGAGTTTCAAAAAAGCTGTCAAAAAAGCGTCCTGCATCACATCCTCAGCTTCCATCCTGTCATTCAACATTCGAAGGCAGGTATTATACATGGCCTTGTAATATAACCTGTAAATCTCCTCCTGGGCCGGCCGGCTGCCTTTTCGGCATTTCTCAATCAAATCCTGATGAATGTTGAAAGCTGATCGTTCAATCATTTAATCAATATATAGACGGGGAATTTATTGAAATGCTGCAAATATATTTAAGATAATGAATTAATTTGAAAATTTGAAAATTTGAAGATGAAGCGGACGCGGCTATTCTTGTTGCCTCCGGTTATACTTCCCAAGGAGGAACTCATTTTCAAATCTTCAAATAAAATCTTCAAATTATAAAATAACATGGTACCATTGGAAATCCTGCACAGCTTTGCAGGATGGCATATCATTGAATTCCGGGTCATTGTAGAAAAATATCCCGCAACCCAGTTGCAGCGCTTCCCTGGAAAGAATATTCTTTTTATGTTCTTTCGAGTTCATCCAACCTGTGAGCAGCGCTTCTCCCAGGGAAAGATAGGTATGCGGTTTGAGCAATTCCCCATCCGGCTTATAGCTGAAATTTCCTTTGCCCCGCAGGTACACCGTTCTTTTGGATGTGTACTGAAGTCCATATCCTTCAATGATATTCTCGGCAAGAAAAGGATTGCTGATCTTAACCAGCTTCGCCCTGTCATTTGGTGAATATTTACCCGGTGTTTTGGTATTCATATGACTGAAAAAATTTTGATTCACCATGTCGGCAGCATGCATGTGGGCCGCTTCTTCCAGTTTTTTTGAATATTGCAGCGGCGGAAGATTGTATTTAACCCTTATCTCATTTGTAAGAAAATACAATACTGCCTGCAGCCTGTCCAGGTCAGGATTCCCGGGATCCAGCATTTCATTGTATCGCTTGTCTGTCCGGAAGTTTTCGTGGGTATATCCCGAATAATAATCCTGTTCAGAAATCCGGCGACCAGAATTGCATATAACGGAGAGAAACAGCAATAACGTAATGCGAATTATCATTTTCAAAGCTTTTCCTGCAAATTTACAATATCCAGCTCAAAATAAGCCCTTTTTGCCAGTGGATTAACTGAAAACCGGATGACTGCTTTTATTTGAGAACATAATGTGGTATTTTTAACCTGTACATCGAAATAAGTTAGCCTAAATCCTGTTTTAACCTCATGGATAATACAGCAACAAAAATCCTATATATTGAAGATAACCTTGCAGACAGGGTGTATTTTGAGCATGAATCGAATGATCTGGGATTTCCATTTAAATCCGATATTGCATTTTCATTAAAAGACGCAATTACCTACCTTGAAAAAAATTCCTACCATGCGGTTGTGTCCGATTTTTATCTTGGAGATGGACAGGCAATTGATCTTTTTCCCTACCTGGGCGATTCACCGCTTATCATAATTACCGGTGAAGGAAGTGAAGAAATAGCAGTTAAAGCATTGAAGGCAGGTGCTTATGATTACCTTATAAAAGATATGAATTACAATTACCTCAAGATTCTGCCGATTACTGTAATTAAAACCATTGAACAGAAAAAACAACGCGATGAATTGTACAGGTACCGCACAGAACTGGAGAAGATTGTTGAGGAACGAACGAATGAACTGATCTCCCTGTTTGAGGCAGTGCGGGAAAATGAGACCAATTTCAGGAATATCTTTAATGGCACCAGTGATGGTATGTTTATTTCCGACAGAAATTACAAAATACTCGAGGTAAACGATACATTCCTGAAACAGTTTGCCATTGACAGGAATTTCGTTCTAAAGGAAGATCTGATCGAATATGTAATGCCAAACTTTAAAACTTTGATCGGTGAACGTCGCAAGCTGTTGGGAGAAGGAATTGCTGTTGGAAATTTTGAAATCGAGATACTCTCTCCTTTTGCTGACAGGACCATACCCATTGAAATCAGCAGTGTACCTATAATTTTTAACCGTCAGCAAGCTATTTTAACCATTGTACGCGACATTACAGAAAGGAAATTCCTGTCGCGCCGGCTGATTGAAACGATTATCCATACGGAAGAAATAGAACGGACAAGGATTGCAAAGGACCTCCATGATGAAATAGGCCCCCTGATGTCAGCCCTGAAGATTTACATCACATCCTTCATTGAAAATGAAAACATCGATAGAAAAAATAACATTGCTGGCCATATTGGTGTGATCATAAGGGACATGATCGAATCAATCAAAAATATATCGAATGATATGAGTCCCCACATTCTGGTGAACTTCGGGTTAATTGCTGCCATTCAGAATATCTCTGATCTGTTTACAAGGAATATTGCCATCCATTTGCAATCAAATATCGGGAAGACGAGATTTCCTGAAATCGTTGAATCGGTTATATACAGGGTAATTAAAGAACTTATCAATAACACGATAAAGCATGCCCAGGCTATGGATATATTCATTGGTCTGGATTATTCTTCATCGACTTTGGATTGTCATTACAAGGATAATGGCATTGGCTTTGATATGAATAATTACTTTAATGCGCCGGCCAGTGGTATGGGGCTAAGCAATATTAAATCAAGAATACAATCCCTTGGGGGAGGACTGGAAATGAACACAAGTCCCGGAAACGGATTTGAACTTTTTCTGAGCTTAAAAACGGAAGCCGCCAATTATGACAAATAAAAAACACAGGGTCATTATCGCAGATGACCATTCTCTTTTCCGTCAGGGTCTGAAGCTTATTCTCATGGAGCTAAATGACATTGAAGTGATTGCGGATGTACCGAACGGAAAGGAACTGGTTGAAATCGCAGGCATATTGGAACCTGACCTGGTTATAATGGATATCAATATGCCTTTTCTGAATGGAATTGAAGCCAGTAAAATACTGGCCAGGGATCATCCGGAAATTAAAATTCTTGTGGTTTCCATGTATGGTGATGAACAATACTATAACAGTGTTATCGAAAACGGGGTAAAAGGGTTTATCCTCAAGGATGCTGACAATTCGGAATTAAAAACTGCAGTCCGTGATATTTTGAATGGCAAAACCTATTTTTCACAGGAATTGCTTCTACGACTCATCCGCAATAAGCAAACCCCGGCTAACATCAATTTAACAAACCGGGAACAGGAGATACTGGCTTTGATATGCCAGGGTTTGGGAACGGCTGAGATTTCTGCCAGGCTGTTTTTAAGTGACCGAACCATTGAAAATCACAAGGCTAACCTGTTTGCAAAGACAGGCTGTAAAAACAGCCTGTCTCTCGTAATATTTGCTTTCAAAAATAACCTGGTGACGATGAAGTAGGTATTACTGAGTCATTTCCACTTCCTGCGATGCGTGTTTTTTGTGAGGTGCATGCGGGTGCCAGCCCATTATGGAATACATTACAAAGAATCCGATAACATAGGCTATTATTACATGCCATCCTTTCTTAATATAATTTACGGTATTCTTGGATTCAGGAAATAAATTGGACAAAGCAACCCCTGCAGATGAACCGAACCAGATCATGGAACCTCCAAAACCGACAGCGTAAGCCAGCACACCCCAATCGTATCCGCCCTGTTCGAGGCAAAGTTTTGTAAGAGGAATATTGTCAAAAACAGCAGAAACAAAACCAAGAGCAAACGCGGTCCAGTAAGAAGCCGGGGGAAGATCTTCCACAGGCATCAGGGAAGCGCAGGTTACAAGGGCCATCAGGAAAACGGTCCCCATCCAGGCCTTTTTAAGTTCGCCCCAGGGCGTTTTCCTGAAAAATGCACCGATCAAAATCGCAATCCAAACGCCCGCAGCGGGAAAATCCAGTGTCCAGTTGGTGGCTATAGCACAAATCAAGATGAAAAAAACAATTCCGATCCTGCCCCAGTCTACTTTTACATTTTTCGGAGCGTCTTTTTTAATTCTGTGATACCGGTCCTGCTGAATGGAAGCTATTACTCCAAATATGGCTACGGCGGCTATTGAACCAATAAAGGCATGTATAACATGCAATGGATTTACTCCGTCAATCCACATCAGTGTGGTGGTCGTATCGCCCACAACGCTGCCTGCCCCCCCTGCATTGCTGGCGGCAATGATGGCAGCCAGGTAACCAAGGTGTACCTTGCCTTTGAATACAACAAGGGCAATCGTGCCGCCAATCATGGCAGCCGCAATGTTGTCAAGAAAAGAAGACAATATCATGATGAAAAGCAGCAGAATAAAACCACCTTTCCAGTCATTCGGCAAGTAATCGGGAAGAATATCCGGGAAGCGAGATTCCTTAAAATGCTCGGCAAGGATGGCAAAACCAAAAAGGAGACCCAGCAGGTTGAGAAGGATCCTCCATTCACCTTCGCGGGCAGGAGTCCCAAGAATGTGCGAAACCAATGAAAAATCACTAAACACATATTTGACAATCAAAATAACGGCCAGTCCGGTCAATGCCACATACATGGTTTTGTGGTGAAAGACGGCTACACCGATCAAAGTAAGGGCAAAAAGGATAAATTCCAGTCGAATCCCCGCGACTGTCGGAACTAAACAAAGCATAGGTTATTATTTATTATATAAGTAAACGACAAATATAACATTCCCCGGATAAATTAGGGGAGGCTGGATGAAATTATTGATTTTTTCAGGATAGACCCTTATTTACCTAAGGTAGCAACCATAACCGCTTTAATTGTATGCACCCTGTTTTCGGCCTGGTCAAATACAATGGATGCTCCTGATTCAAAGACTTCTTCTGTTACCTCCATGGAATCGAGGCCGAATTTTTGAAACGTATCCTCTCCTACCTTGGTATCCCGGTTATGAAAGGCGGGAAGGCAATGCAGAAATTTAACTTTTGGATTTCCCGTGAGTTGCATTACCCTGCTGTTTATCTGATATGGCTTAAGAAGCTTAATCCGGTCCTCCCACACGGTAGCCGGTTCTCCCATGGAAACCCAGACATCGGTATATAGAAAGTCCGCATCTTTCACAGCAAGTTTTATATCCTCGGTTATAAGAATTTTGGCTCCTGTTACGCCGGCTAAGTCACGACAGGTCTGCACAAGTTCAGCTGCCGGCTGGCATGCTTTCGGGGCAGCTGCCCTGAAGTCGATGCCCATTTTTGCGCAACCTACCATTAACGAATTGCCCATATTATTATGTGCATCACCCAGGTAACAGAATTTCATCTGACTCAAAGGCTTGTCACAATGTTCAATCATCGTCATGAGATCAGCAAGAACCTGCGTTGGATGGTATTCATTTGTAAGTCCGTTCCAAACCGGAACACCAGAATACTCAGCCAGTTCTTCCACGATCTTCTGACCGTGTCCCCTGTATTCAATGCCGTCAAACATCCTTCCGAGTACCCTGGCCGAATCCTTCACGGATTCTTTGTGACCTATCTGTGAACTCACAGGGTCGAGGAATGTTACGTGAGCTCCCTGGTCATGGGCGGCCACTTCAAACGCACACCTTGTCCGTGTTGATGTCTTTTCAAAAACCAACGCAATATTTTTTCCGGTCAGGCGGTGTTGTTCAGTACCGCTGTATTTTGCCTTTTTCAGATCAAAGGAAAGATCAAGCAGGAATTTTATTTCCGCCGGCGTAAAATCCAGCAATTTAAGGAAACTGCGGTTGCGAAGATTGAATGGCATAAGGAATAATGGTTAAGGTTATGGATAGTATAATATCAACTAAATGCAAGACTTGTTGGCAACAAAAATAATTAAAGTATTCATCATCCTTCCATGATATTTGTCATTTATGCATTTTTATACAACATATTTTCATAAATTTAAATATTACGGCGCAGGTTTAGGAATTTATATAGTCTCCGATTCTTGTCACCCCGATTGATTCGTTGATAGCGGTTTTATCCTTGCTTGATCAAAACCCGGCATGGAAAAGTGAACCTCCTTTCATCATTCACGTAATACCTTAACATCCAAACAAAACTAACTGATGATTAAACCCCGGATTTGTTTACTTATTCTGATTCCCTTGCTGCTTTCATCCTGCGGTCTTAAAAGCAACCGGAAAGGAGTCTACTCCGGCAGAATTGATTACAAGATCACTTACCTGAATGACAATCTGGATAAGAAAATGCTTGAAATTCTGCCCAAACGGATGAAATTACTGTTTAACCAGAAGGAAGCGATTAACAATATTGAAGGGTTTTTAGGATTTTATAAACTTGAGGCGCTCACTAATTTTAATTCACGAAAATGTTCCACGGTATTAAAAGTGATCGATAAAAATTACCTGTATAAAGGCAAGCATGATGAAATGATGTGCTGTTTCAACTCAATGGATGATATGGTAATAACTGAAACCCAGGAAACCAAATACATTGCCGGGTTTAACTGTCGTAAGGCCATAATATATCTGCCTTCCAAGAATTCCACATTTGATATATATTATACCGGAGAAATTAATCTTACACGTCCGAATTCAACCAATCCATATCGTAAAATTGACGGTGTCCTCATGGAATTTGAATTAAACCTGCTGCATCTTCATATGCGGTTCAGCGCCGAAAAATTTCAGCCGATAGCTGATATTCCCGATGAATATAATTTGCCGAAATCCACTCGTACCATTGATCGGGACGAAATGACGAGGATACTTAATAAACTTCTGGAGTAGGAAGTTTTATTGTTTTGCAGTCACCCGTCACCTATTTATAATCTATAATCGCCGGTTTATCCGGGAAAAGCACATTCGATTTAAGTCTGGGAATGCTTCCGGCATTGATATACATAGGATCCGCATCCGCGGGCATCCCGGGATAGATTGAAAACTTAATTTCAAATGTATCGAAAACAAGCCGTTCATTTCTGATCCGGACTCCTAATCCGATGCCGGAGTAAGGCGTGGATTCAAAAAAACTCAGATTTTCCGTTTTAATGAATCCAAGGTCTACAGAGGCAAAAAATGCAAAACGGAATCCAAGTAAACGGTAAGGGCTGAATAAAACGGATTCAAGGTTCAGTATGAATTTCTCGTTGCCGCGGAGTGACGGGCTGTATAGGCCAGGGATACCGCCGGTGCTTTCAAGGCGGGTAAATTCGTCCTTAAACCGGTTTATACCATTGAGGTATGTAAACGTAAAAAAATTCCGGTTCTGAAAAAACATTCCCATAGTTCTCAGGTGGGAAAATCCTTTTAGCTGAAGGTGAATTGTGCCCTGTTCGAGCGAATGGTTATTAAAAAAGGTACCATATCCGAATTGTCCGAATAAATAATGCCGGGTTAAATATTTGCCGAATGAAATATTTGCGGCAAAATAAGGCCTGTTTGTATATTGTCCCCATTCATAACCCGAGGTAATTTCAAGCATATATCCAAACGGAACATCTTCCACCCGGTCGAACGTAAATATCATGTTGTCTTTTCGGAATCCCCGGTACGTGTATCCTGCCGAAAAAAGGAGCATTGTTTTATCCTGAAAATCATAAAAATTGTGTTCCTGCGTAGGAGGTGCCTCCCTGTTATAATTATAATAAACGCGGCCAGCCAGAAATAAGCCTTTCCGTGTTCCCGTCTTATTTCCCTTTCTTATGCTGAATAACCGACCTGCCCAAAAATCATAATCGGTATATTTCCAGGTGATATTGCTTATTGTTGTATCAAGCAAAACAATGTCGCGCTGTAAATTTGCATTTGTAAACTCCACAGCACCGGCGTACTTGATTCCAACTGTTTTGAAATTGCGCTCAAGTCTTATTCTGCTCATATCCGTATTCCACCGGTGAGTATATTCGAGTTCAGATGAGATAAAAGATCCTTGTATATTGGGAATTCCATACAATAATTTATATCCCATAAAAGGGGCATGCCGCCCATCCCAATAAGCGGTGGTTTGGAACTGATGGCCATATCCAAATATATTATAATAACCCAGACTTGCATTTCCGGCATCAGGCCTGGAGATTTCAGCACTGACTCCAAGTGGTATCAGGTCTTTCACCAGCAATATAACATCAATTGAATCAGGTGACCCGGGAATTGGATTTACCAGAAACCGGGCGTCTCTTATATAGGGAAGTTCGCGGATCAACCGTTCATTTTCTGCCATTAGAAAAACATCAAGCCTGTCATGGGTCCGGAAAAGGAGATTCTTTTGTATAATCTTTTGCCGTGTATTAAAATGTATGGCAGTAACTGCCTTTTCTGTCCAGGTGGATGGGATAAAACTTGTATCTTCAATGGAACCTGAATAGATATTCACTTGTTTAAATTTGATATTCCGGATGATCAATCCATCGTATGCGGTCATATTCGCATTGGTCACGGGAATTTTCCCGTTTTTAGGCGGGGAATTATAAAATTTTTGCAGCAAATTGTAAAGCTCCTTGTTGAAACGGTTTGGACTCGTTGATAAAAATGCACTGTCGGACAGATAGTTCCATTTTCCCGAAAACCTTTTCGTGTTGTGAACCAAAGTGTCTTTCGGCTGAATAATACTCTCTATAATGCTCAGCGTATCGATTGGCTCAGCTTGCCCCCGTATAACCTGTGTGCAGGTGACAAAGAAGAACAGCGGCAGCCATAATTTAGAAAATTGAAATGATTGCCGGTGGATAATCATGAATCTCCCTGTTCCATTAATTTTATGTAAAGTCATAGAGACAAATTAAACGGTGTTCCGGCTTGGGCGTGTAAAAATAATATATTTTCTTCAGCTACGTATGATCTGTATTTCCAGTGTATTTATTCTATCCGGATAAACATATTTCATTACCTTTGCGGCAAATTCACTATTTCCTGATTTCAATCGTATGTGGAAAAAGTTCCTGAGCATTTTCAAATATTTTATTTTCCTCGGAGCGGGAATCCTGGTGTTTTGGTGGGTATATAAGGATGAACCACTGGATAAATATAAAGGTGCATTTCAGCATCTGAATTATTTCTGGATACTGGTTTCGATCTTTTTCAGCGTTCTTTCCCAAATAAGCCGCGCGATGCGTTGGAATATGCTGATCAGGCCCCTTGGATATAATCCAAAATTATACAATTCATACCTGGCGGTTTTAATCCTGTATTTTGTTAACCTGTTATTGCCAAGAGCAGGTGAAGTATTCAGATGTACCATTCTGAGCAAGTATGAAAAGATTCCTTTCGCCAAACTGGCGGGGACTGTTTTTGTGGAGAGATTGGCTGATCTGATCACTCTTATGCTGCTGGCAATAGTGATCATAATAAGTCAGCTCAGGGTATTTGCTACTTTTTTCAATACACATCCCGACATACGTGACAACGCATTGCATATATTCTCGATGCGCAATCTATTGGTCTTTCTGCTTGTTGTTGCTGTTTTTGTGCTCGTTTTTGTGCTGTTTAACCACTACTATCACCGGAAGAAAAACGACAGGGGTAATTTGTTTGTGAAAAAAATCAGGTTAATAAGGCAAAACTTTCTTGAAGGAATTAAATCCATAGCCAAACTTGAAAATAAATGGATATTTATTGGACATACGCTGTTCATATTCATCATGTGGCTTTTCATGCTGTATGTTATCTTCAAAGCCTATGCGCCAACTGAACACCTTTCACTTCAGACAGGCATGATTACTTTTCTGATGGGTGGACTGGCGATGCTGGCCCCTGTACAGGGAGGAATAGGGCCATGGCATTTTATGGTTTATGAAACCCTGTTTATTTATGGAATTGACAAGGCGGATGGCAAAGTATTTGCTCTTATTGCACATGCATCAACAAACCTTATATACCTGGTTCTTGGATTGGCAGCCTTGCTGATTATCCCCATCCTGAACAGAAAAAAACCGGAACCTGTCATTCCACAATAATCGTAAATTCATCCTGTACCGGACGACCTTCCGCATCCATTCCTTCGATCTTGCCATAATACTCGCCTTTCACATCGGAAGTATAAAATGTAATAATCGCTGACATTCCCTGGGCAATAGTCTCATGGGGATTCCAGTACAATGTTTTGCGGTTGTCGGTATTAGCCGGATTTTCAATTGAATAATCAGGAGAGTAGAATTCCCGGCTTGTATTAAGGATGTCCATCCCAATTTGCACCCCCGGCTGCCTGTATTTAAACATACTTTGAATTGTGGTTATTTCAATTACTCCCTGGAAATTAACAGGCGTGTACCTGTGAACATCCATCATCGATTCGGAAATAGTGATGTTTGTTATATCCGAAGGAAACAGTCCTTTTAATACATCTACGTTGGTACCCTTGATTGCTCCGTTAATAATAATGATAACCCCTTCCTGGGTATGCAATGGCAGTTTAATTTCCCCTGAATCCGTGAAGACGATCATATTGCCTTTCAAAAGAAATGGCTTTAAGTCTTCAATAATATCCAGCACGTCAGCATAATCGGCATAAACTTTGGGATCATATCGTTTCCTGGAAACATTTTCCGACTTGAAATACTTTCGCGAGCCATAACGTAAGGAATAAATTACATCAGGATCTCCATAAAAAGCTGTATTAAAAACTTTTTGCTTATCATGATTACCGGCATTTTGAATGATTTCATCTCGTATTTTATTTGAAAACTGCTGATTCACAGATGCAATCAGGTTTACTTTTCCGAGTGCATCATAGGCGTCAATTTTAAGATAATTGAAATCAATTACATCAGAACCGAACAATATCCTGAAATTGCCATTTTCAGTACTTTGGGTCTCGTAAAACCGAAAATTGGGCAGGTGGGTAACTCTTACCTTGGCATGCTGGGCGGGATTGTTTTTTTTATCGATAACAATTCCGGTTAATCCATCCAGTTTCTCATAGATCTTCCCCCGTTGATTTTCTTTCAGTATGTCAGTCCAGGAAATCCCCCTGTACCCTGAGGCCATTAATTCAAGATCGGATAAATGCATTGAAACTCCCGGCCACTTTGAGAGTGTATCATAAGGGTATGAAATTAACACCTGTTCAAAACCTGTATTGAGGGGACTGTAAGACAGTTGTTGCAAAGAAACCGACACGGCAAGATCCACTTTTTTGCTCTTGCCCAGGTAATCAACAGACAAAGTAACACGCTGCCGGTTCTGGTATATCTTGCGGTCAGTCCGGGCATGCAGAAAGTCATCTCCTGAAACAGGTATAAGTCTGTCTCCCAGCAACTTTCCGTCCTGGTTAAAAGCTGATATCTGCATAATTCCCGAATCAACCCCTTTCAACGGGATCTTAACATCAGGGTGATTCCCCCCGGTTTTAGAACGCCAGGTAATATGCCTGTTCAACAGCGCAACCCAGTAGATTACAGAATCCTGTAAGGTTTCATTTGACAACAATGTGCACCATGCCGTATCCCTGTCTGCCTTTTGAAGATGAAGTATAACTCCGTTTTTTGAAGCCAAAGGAAGGGCATACATCCGGTCAATGCCAGCCGGTTTTAAAATCCTCAGAAAAGCGGAATCTTCGGAAGGCTGATATGTGAAAGAACCGATTCCCTTGTTATCCGATTGTACCTGCTGTAAAATACGTCCTTCCCTGTTAACAATCTCCCCCTCAATACTCATTGGAATACCAAGTTTCGTCCGGGAATGAAATGCAATTCGATTTTCAAGCCCGGCAACAACATTCCCGTCCTCAGAATAGAATGCAATATCAGGATTGGAAGCAGCAGAAGGCAGGATAAGTGTGTAATCGCCCGAAATTTTACGGCTTTTCAGTATAATCTTAAGGACAAGAATATCATCGGTTGAAGGTACTTCGCAATTCAATTCAAACAATCCTAAAGAGGATGTTCTGCCATATCCTTTTAACATGTCTTTTTTGAAGGATCCCAGGGTATAGATAAAATCCATTTCAGATATGGGTTTGCCGGCCGGATCATCAAGCCGCATTTTCGCATGAATGGAATCGCCGGCATAGTAAAAGCTGCGATCATAAAGAATATCAACCTGGAATCGTTTATCATAATATTTGCCTACCAGAATTTCCTTTTTAAAAACATCCCTTATATTTTGATTTTTCATCCATCCGGTATACGCTAAAAGATAATACTTCCCGGGAATAGAAGTGCGGGGAATAATGAATCTGCCAGTTACCTGGTTATCTTTAAGGGGATAACGCCGGGAGATAATTTCCTCCCCCTTCATATTTACGAATTTCACAAACAGGTCTGCACTGCTTGAATCATTGTGCGTACCCATCTGCGAGGATACAAACCCGGAAAACCAGACATCTTCACCCGGCCGGTATGCGAATCTGTCGGTAACCAGGTAGGCCTTTTCATTGTAGAAATCTCTGTTGAACCTGATTAGCTTATCCTGCAATATTTCAAGAAATGACTTGTCCTTTATTTTATCAAATCCTGATAAAATAAACACAAGTGTGCCCGTCACAATAAGTAAGATTAATCCGGTAATTTTTTTTGCCATAGCGATGATTTATTATTCAACACTAATACTCAATATTTTCATTCTCTTTTTTTCCGCTGTCGGGTACAACTTCCTCCTCAGACTTAACCGCATCCTTTTCCTCTTCAATTTTAATAGCCGCAATTTCCTCATCGGAAAAAAAGTTGGTTTTCCGTCCAAGCCGAAGTATTGTTTTTTCAATCGGCTCTTCTGGCTTGATTACATTCTCGCTCCCCCAGAATTCCTGGTCAGTATCCCCGATTTGGTCAACCAGCACATCCCGGGGTTTTGAGATTTCAGCAAACCTGAATCGCGCTATATTGGCGGTGTCTTTCCTGGTTATCACAAATTCAGATGTGGATTCAAAATCAGAATTGTACCGGTCCTGTTGTTTGTTTTTTTTACGTCGGACCCTGATTGTAATATCACTCCGAACATTGCTCAGATTCCATTTCCCGTGGTACGACCTGTAGAAAACCTCATATTGGGCACTCATGGGCTTAACACCCATCCGTTTTGGTGTTTTCTTCACATAAATGCCGGTGGCATAATTCATTCCCTTCTCACTAAGCTGAAAGGATGCGCCGACAATGGCCAGCGATTCCACATCTATATAGGCTTTTCCCTTGTAACAGGGGTACTTTACCCCTTCCCTCTGATCGAAAGATATAACATAAGTAGGTCTGTCAAAATGGGTTATAATTCGGTCAATCTTGTATTCATACAATGCAAAATAATCGGCGTCTAAAAATGTCGGAGGATTTTTCACAATATCGAGTTGTAAGGTATTATACAGACCGCCCTGCACCACAAAATCCACAAATTCCTTTTCTTTTGTGTTGCTGCCCTTTCTCCCTTTGAATATTTTTATCTGATCTTCCCTTGAAGATGTGTAGGGTTCTTTAAAGATATTGATCACAGCCTCCGAGAGGGATATATCCGTGTTGTCCTGACGCGTGGATTCACGGAAAAATGCTGTAAAAACGGCAGGTCGCCGGTCGTAATTGACCGGAATGGCCTCAATCGCTTTGGTCAGGATATAAATCGGATCCAATGGCTTAACAATGACTTCCTTAATCTGTACTTTTTTAGAAGATAAACGCACGATGGCAAGTCCCGTATCTAATGATGCAACCGGAATTTTATAAAGTCTGTAGCCAATGAAAGATACACCAAGCGTATCATCGGGTTCCAAAGCCGATATTTTCAGTTCAAACCGCCCACCCATATTGGTAATTGTTCCTATACTTTTATTGGTAAGGAATACACTCGAATAAGGGAGGGGGTGCCTTGTTTTGCTGTCAATTACCAGTCCCCGGATGGATGTGTAATCAACGGGGGGGGATATTTTCCTGTGAAAGGGTACCAGGAGTATCTTCTCATTTTGCTCAATAAACTGGATGCTGTCAAAGCGGAAAATATCGGCAAGATGATTGCGGATCAGCTGCTTTTTCTGAAGTACGGAAGCCATCCGGTGAACCTGTATCTGCGAAGTATAGGTAAATGAAAACTTACCTTTTCGACTAATTTCATTTAACAGCTCTTCTATTTCCCCTGAGGTGCGGGATAAATTTACTTCTTTGTCGAGCAGACCCTGCTGTGCTTGTGCTGAAAACCCGGGAAACAAAAGAAACAGGGCGAAAACGACGGGAAGTAAACGAGTGTATGATTCCCGCAGACTCATTCTTTAGCTGTTACTTTCTGACAATGAGCGCGGTACCGGTGGTATCGAATTTCAGGCCTGCAACCAGATTGATTTCATCCAGAATTTCATTTAAGGGCTGATCCTGGAATTCAGCAGTAATTTCTTCATTAATTTCGGTTTCAACAACCAGATCCTTGCTGAAATGCCTGGCAATATCAATTAACGCAGTATCAATCGGCGTTTCATGAAATACAAGATGCCCGGTTTTCCATGACAGGTTATTTACCTCAATTTTGTTTTCAATTTTCAATTTGTGATCGGGAAGCATATAACCCGACTGATTGGCTTCTATACTGATTTGTTTTGCATGTTCTCCCGAATTTGAAAGGATTACATGACCGGTTAGTACCGAAACTTTGACTAGTCCTTTTTCTTCCCTCACTGTAAACCGGGTGCCTGTGACAACAACTATCGACTCTCCCGTGTACACTTTAAAGGGATGGATTTTGTCGGCAGCAACTTCAAAAAGTGCTTCACCGGTCAAAATTACATCCCGGGTTACTTTTCCAAAATCCGATCTGTAAGTTAAGGCCGACCCTGCCTTCAATGTAACAACCGACCCATCGGGCAGCTGAATATTACGTGAACCGGCTGCTGCAGCTACAGAAAGATACCCGGCAGGCTTTTCATGATTGACAAATGTAATTGTTTTATATATTCCGATGGAAAGTCCGGAAGCGATGACAATGACAGCAGCCATGCGTAAAGCATAGCTATAAATAGGAATCTGGCGGTATTTCTGAGTAAGTGGGACCCTTAGGCGCGACCTGACAAGTTCCCAATCAGAATCAGTGTCAAATTGTTCAAACAACCCTATATTACCGGACACCTCCCAGATTTTTTCTATCTTCCTGAATTCTTCCAGTTTCCGGGCATTTTTCATTATCTGGTCTTTAAACCTCAACTCATCGTGGAGGTCCGTTTCAAGGGAAAGCTTTTTTATAAAAAGTTTAATAGGCATCTTTGTTAAATCCATACTAAAATCGTTTATATGACATTTAAGTTAACCAGTTCACTTATTCAATTTTAAATAAAAGCTTGATTTTAAATATTAAACTATTGATATACAGAATGTACAACATAATAAATACTTTTTTTAACATTTTATTCACAAATTAATTTGAACCCTGATTAGAACCAGAATCCAGGTTATAATCGGATAATTTGTTCCGTAATATTTTTAAAGCTTTGCTTATTTGCGTTTCCACAGTCCGCTTTGAAAGATGAAGTGCAACAGCTATTTCCTCATTTTTCATTCCTTCCAGCCGGTTCATTTTAAATATCTTTCTGCATTTGGGAGGAAGGGCCTCGATCAATGAAAATATACGGTTCTGCAATTCAATGCTGCTGATCTCATTCTCAAGATTCTCTTCATCACTTCTTTCCATATCGATTTTTCGGATATGCTTATCCTGAATGCTTCGCTGATTGATATAATTCATGCAGGAATTATAAACCGAACGGTATAAATAGGACTTTAGCGAGATATCGATAGTAAGGGTTGCGCGTTTTTCATACAGTTTCACAAAAAAGTCCTGCACAATCTCACGTGCTGCATCCAGTTCAGGCACGAACTTACAGGCATAAGCAACAAGCGGCGCATAGTATTGTTTGAACAATGCCTCAAAGTTGTCGAGGTTGCCAATTGGAACGGTCGTATTCAGCTCATTGTTCTTTTTTTCCGGTGCCATCAGATGTTCTCTGCTGTGGGTGTAAAATTAACAGGTTAAATTATACTTTTATTCATAACCGATGTAAAATCAGCACCATTTTATTTTTTCTATCTTTGTGTCAATTCACGTAATAAACCGAAGCTATGAAAACCCAAGGTATTGTTATTTTTGTGTTCCTGGCTCTAATTTCAATGACCAGTTGCCGAAAACTTTCGCGACAGGATGAGAAACAAATTACAAAGGATTCCTTAAAACAGGATACTACCCAAATCATGTATGTGGGTACCTATACGGAAAACCAGAATAATACAGAGGGCAAGTCCACAGGCATTTATGTCTATGAACTGAATCTAAACAATGGAAAACTGACCTATGTCAGCAGCAGTCCTTACACGATGAATCCTTCCTATCTGACCGCAGACGATAAAAACAAAAAACTATATGCAGTAAATGAAACCGGAGGTCAGGGAACTGCCGGAGGAAAAGTCAGTGCTTTCAAACTGTCGCCCGACGGAAGGCAGATAGATTTTATAAATTCGGTTTCTTCCCAGGGCAATTCTCCCTGCTACATATCAATGGATAAAACCGGAAAATGGGTAATGTGTGCCAATTACAGCAGCGGAAATGTAGCGGTTTTTCCGGTTCAGGATTCAGGGTCCCTTGGCGAAGCCACAATGACAGATCAGCATGCGGGAAAAGGGATACCACCCCGGCAGGAATCTGCACATGCCCATTTTATTCTTCAAAACCCGTCAAATGATCTGATCTATTCATGCGATCTTGGAGCAGACACTATTTACATCTATAAACTAGATACAACAACCGGAAAATTAATTTCTGCAGGACACAATTACGCTACCCGCAATGGAGCAGGACCCAGGCACCTGGCTTTTCATCCAGCGCTGAATATGGCCTATGTGGTAAATGAACTCAACGGAACTGTCGAAGTGACGAATGTGGATACAGCAACGGGCGCTCTCAGCCGTGTTCAATTTATCTCCACACTCGAACCCGGAGTAAGTTCCAATGCTGCCTGTGCAGATATCCATCTTACTCCATCCGGTAAATTTCTCTATGCTTCCAACCGGGGAGATGTGAACACTCTGGCCATTTACCAGGTAGATCAGCAAACAGGTAAATTAACCGCTCTTGGCCATCAACCGGTAAAAGGAAAAACACCCCGAAGTTTTATCATTGATCCAACCGGAAAATTTCTGATCGTGGCCAACCAGGATTCGGGAAATGTGGTGACTTTCAGGATTAATCAGGAAACCGGAATGCTCGAGGATATAAATATGGAAGTCAAAATTCCCTCCCCTGTGTGTCTAAAATTCCTGCTCTAAACACACCTTCGCAATTTAAAACAGGAAGCACAGGCAAATGGCACGGGACGAAATACTGGAAAAAGATCTGTCAGGAGAACTGATATACTCATCCTCCCGCAGCAGCGGACCAGGGGGCCAGAATGTAAATAAGGTAAATACGCGTGTCGAACTTCGGTTTAATATACCTGATTCTGCCCTGTTGAATGACGAAGAAAAAATTAAAATTCAATCTTCCCTTGGCAATAGAATAAACAAGGAAGGCTTTCTGATCCTGGTTTCCCAGACAGAACGCTCCCAAATCGCGAACAGGAAAAAAGTTACGGAGCGGTTTTATAATCTGCTACGGAAAGCCCTGGCGCCTGTTAAGAAACGCAAACCAACCCGACCGACCCTGGCATCAAAAGAAAGAAGAATAGAATCAAAAAAACTCCTTTCCCGGAAAAAGGCGCTTCGTAAAATGGAGGAATGAGGTTGTTCTCTCACAGATCTTGCTGATCTCGCTTCCGTGAGTTCTACCCACGGTTATTGCGGGCTTCGTGTTAAAAATTTGGGGTACCTCGTTTAACCAGTTCTTTCCATAGTTATCTGTTCTAAGGTTGGAGGTACACCCTCCCGAGGACTTGTGTTAAAATTTTTGTTCATCCCAATTATTCCTCCGATTTATTTATATCTTTGACTCTTTAAACAAATGGGTCAAAATAACATATTTTATGGTACTGGTAGTCTTTAAAGGGCATGATCATATTAAAGCAGATCAGATCATTGAAGCGGCGCAGATGCGATTTGCACAATTTGGCTTCGAAAAAACCACAATGAAGGAAATTGCAGGGGATCTCAATATGTCAAAGGGATCGCTGTATTATTATTTTCCCGACAAAGAAAATCTGTACAAGGCAATTGTGCATAAGGAACACGATTTATTTATCAGGGAAATACGCAATGAGATTGAACATTCCACAGGACCTTCTGTCATGCTTAGAAAAATTGTATTCATCCGGCAGGCGGTTTTCAAAAAACTCGTAAATCTGGGCAGAACACGCCTGGAATCCTTTCCTGATATTCACATGTTCATGAAGGAAACAGTTGCCGATCTCAGAAAACAGGAAAAAGAGATAATAATTGAAATTCTTAGGCGGGGTACCGCCGATGGGATTTTTGAAATCAAAGAGATTGAAGAAACGGCCGATTTGCTTCTTGACCTTCTGAAAGGCCTTCGAATAGGCATGCTGAAAGGAGTTACAAGTTTTCAGGATGTAAATTGGGAATACGAACAAATGGCCAATAAAACCAGCTTGCTGGTGGATATATTTATAAGGGGCATCAGCCGTATATAACTAAATTTTAAATCGCTTTACATGAAGAATGAGAAAATCAAGCAACCGGCCAGCGGAAGAGGTAAATTTCTAATCCCGGTGATCATCGCAATCATTATTATCCTTGGAGGAGGGTTATATTGGTACATTGATTACAATAAATATATTTCAACCGATGACGCGCATATTGATGGCAATACGGTTTCGTTAAGCTCGAAGATGCTTGGCAGGATTAATGATGTCCTGGTTGATGAAGGCGATACGGTTCAGGCGGGGCAATTATTGGTGCAACTCGATACGAATGATCTTGTGGCCGAGAAGAACAAATTGCTGGCAGCCAGGAACCAGGCTGTCTCACAGAAGGATCTGGCTGAAGCAAAACTCCGGTATGATGAAGAAAGCATTTCGCTTTTAAAAATTAACATGGAAAGGGCCCGGGGAGATTATGATCGCGCGAAGAAACAATTCGAAGGAAGTGTAATTTCAACCGAAGTTTATGAGCACGCCCAAAAGACATTTGAAGCGGAACAGGCAAAATTTGATGCTTCCAGTGCCCAGATTAATTTATCGAGATCGCAGATAAGTGCTGCACAAGCCGGCATTAAAAGTGCAGAGGCGCAGATTGGGGTTACCGCTTCACAACTGGCCAATACAAAAATCCATGCTCCTGCCAAAGCCGTAATAGCAAGGAAATGGCTTCTGAAAGGAGACATCGCCCAGCCGGGACAAACCATTCTTTCACTCATGCTTGATGAACAATGTTGGGTTGCCATTTACATCGAGGAAACCAATCTGTCGAGGATCCACCTTGGGCAGGGAGGAAAATTTACGGTTGATTCGTATCCGGGCGTGACATTTATGGGTCATGTTTCCTACATAGGGGCAAGTACAGCCGCGCAATTCTCGCTTATACCTCCGAATAATGCTTCTGGTAATTTTACAAAGGTAACCCAGCGGATATTGCTGAAAATGAGTATTGATAAAACGGAAAAAGACGAACCCCTTGCGAAGTACAGGATGCTTCCCGGGATGTCGGTAATTGTAAAAATAATTAAATAGAATTATGCCAAAGGCTACCCCCCTGCATCGCATAAGAAGAAAACTGCGTAACCGGAACTCTTCGTATCATCCGAAAAGCAGCTGGTATCGCTGGTGGGTGCTGGGGAACATTATGATCGGGACATTCATGTCGGTTCTTGATGCAACCATTGTCAATGTAGGTTTGCCGAAGATCATGACTTCCTTTGGTGTTGGTCTTGACCGCATTGAATGGGTATTAACCGCCTACATGCTGGCATTGGCAGTGATGTTGCCCACTACTGCATGGCTGGCCGATCGTTTTGGTTATAAAAGGATGTATTTCCTGGGCCTGTCACTTTTTACCCTTGGGTCATTCCTGTGCGGCATGTCACCCAACGAGAATATTCTCATTCTTTCGCGGATCATACAGGGTCTGGGTGCCGGTACAATCATGCCTATCGGTATGGCTATTATTACCCGCGAATTTCCACCCCACCAAAGAGGGATTGCTCTCGGATTCTGGTCCATTGCAGCTGCGGCATCCGTTTCATTCGGTCCGCTGATCGGGGGTTACCTGGTGGATACATTCAGCTGGCCCCTTATCTTTGACGTAAATGTACCGGTTGGAATTGCGGGATTGCTTGTAACCGTTCTAATTCAGAGGGAATATATCAGCAAGGAAAGCCGGAAATTTGATATTGTGGGATTTTTATCGATCGGCACTTTTCTTCCGCTCGTATTATATGCCCTTGCAGAAGGAAGTGCTATGACAAATTCCGGCGGGTGGCATGCACCTTATATCCTTGCCTGTTTTGGAATATCATTAATTGCCCTGGTTATTTTTATTGCCAATGAATTAACGGTTGAACACCCGCTCATTGAGCTTCGGTTACTGGCGAACCGCAACTTCGGAATCAGCAACATCGTTATTTTTCTATTTGGAATGGGAATGTTCGGCAGTACCTTCCTGATGCCGGTATATTTACAGAACTCCCTTGGCTATACAGCCATCCAGGCAGGGGCAGTATTTTTGCCGGTTGGCATCATCCAGGGCATCATGTCTCCCATGGCTGGATTAGCGGCGGACAGGCTAAATCCCAAGTTACCCATCCTTCTGGGTGTTTTCATAATGGCCCTCAGCTTTTATCTTAACAGCAAACTTTCCTATCTCACAGAGCACAGGTTTATCATGCTCACTTTGTATTTGCGGGGATTGGGAATGGGTTTGATGTTTACGCCTCTGAGTGCCGTATCACTTCTTGAAATTCCGCGTGAAAAAATGGCACAGGCTTCGGGTTTAACAAATACTATCCGGCAGCTGGCGGGTAGTTTTGGAGTCGCCATCCTGGCAACCTTGCTTTCAACACGGGTAAAATTTCACAACCAGTTATACAGTGAATCACTTGATGTAAATTCGCCGGTATTAAAATCGGTATCGCGAAACCTGGTTCAACAAATACAGCATATTACGGGCGCCAGCCATTCTGATGCCATTCTCCAGGGTCAGATGATCCTTTCCGGCCACATTGCAAAGCAATCTTACATACAGGGAATCAACGATGACTTTCTTATTGCTGCAATCCTTACACTGGTTGGTGCAATTCCTGTTTTCTGGTTACATACAAAAAAGAAAAAACATGCTTCTAAAAATATATCCCATGAAATTGAATTGTAATACCAGGATTATTTACCTGAAAATTGCATTTATTGCTTGTATTTCCGTTGCAGGGATAGGCGAGGCCCTTGCTTCCGCAACCGGTTCTGATACACTTCAGCTTGAAGATGCGATCAACCAAATGTTTAAGCAATACCCGTCTGTCAACCTGGCCATAGAAGCGCTGAATGCTTCAGATGCAATGATAGGAATGGCCCGTTCAGGTTACCGGCCAGATGTAGATATCTCGGGCAACTATACTCGCATAGGCCCGGTTCCTACATTTGACTTCCCCGGGTTCGGAAGTTTTAAACTATACCCTGAAAATAATTATTCGGCCGGAGTAAATGTCAGGCAAACAATCTGGGATTTTGGCAGAACTTCCACACGTGTGTCTATTGAAGAGGAAGGCAGAACTATGGCGGAGCAGAATATTGAACTGGTGAAAGATCAATTGACGAAACGGTTAATTTATGTTTATTACTTTCTGTTCTATTCACAGGAAGCCTTAAAGATCAACGAAGAGCAAATTCAAAATCTTCGTGAGCACCTTGAATTGATCAATAAGAAAAAGGAAACGGGGTCTGCTACGGATTATGAAGTATTATCCACCCAGGTAAAGCTTACGGCAGCTGTCTCGCAGAAAAATGACCTCAATAGCAACGTTACGTTCCAGATGGCTGTTCTTAATTCATTTCTGGGACAACCGGAAGGAACAAGGGTGATTGTTTCTGAAAGGACCTTTGTTCCCATGCAACACGAAATTCAGGATTCCACCATAGCGAGGGCACTAAGGGACCGCACGGAGATAAAGATGGCCAAAGAGCATGTAAAAATCATGCAAATGCGAATCAATCTGGCCAAAACGGATCGTAACCCTTCCATTAATGCATATGCATCTGCCGGAGGCAAAAACGGGTATATTCCGGATCTGAATAAATTCCAGGCGAATTTTTCTGCGGGAATAGGTCTTAGAATACCGGTCTATGATGCTTCCCGCACAAAAAATACGATTTCGCTGGCACAATCATCGTTCCTGTCTTCACAGCATGAAAAAGACATTACCGCCCTCGAAATTACCAATGAGGTGATCAATTATTACCAGAAAGAACTCGCAGCAACGAAAAAGGTAGAACAGACCCAGTTACAGGTGGATCAGGCTAAAAGGGCATTTGACCTGGCAAGCACAAGTTATGCAGCCGGGGTGATCACAAACCTTGATTTGCTGGATGCAACAACCAGCCTGTCTGAAAGTCACCTGAGATTGCTGAAAGCCCGGATTGACCTGCTGATCGGTTATTATGAACTGCAATTGGCAGAAGGTTCGGTGATCGGCGACCGGTAATCGGTGATTATTAATTGGAAAATATTGTAGAGACAAGGCAATGCCTTGTCTCTACAATTTTCGTCTTATAAAAGTTTATTCGTAAATTTGTTTCATGAATAATAAAAAATCATCCCGGTATACCCGCCTGGAGAAACAGATCGCTGATTTGTTTGGGAAGAACAAGGATTTAGACGCCCGCATGGCCACAATCAATGCTGTGCTTTATCATAAGATGGATGGCTTTTTCTGGGTAGGTTTTTACCTGTTAAAAGACGGTCATCTGATCGTTGGTCCTTATCAGGGTCCGCTTGCTTGCCTGGAACTTGAAAAACACAAGGGAGTATGCTGGGCCGGGATCAATCAGAACCAGACAATCATTGTGCCGGATGTGCGTCAGTTTCCCGGGCATATAGCTTGCGATTCCAGGTCGAAATCAGAAATTGTGGTTCCCCTCAGGAACCATGAAAACAAAGTAATTGGTGTTCTGGACATTGACAGCAGCCTCCTGTCCAATTTTGACAATACGGATGCCGTTCACCTTGAAAATATCGTAAAAAAGCTGTATGATTGACTGTTGTAGCAATTTGATGATGCGGTGATTTGTACCTTTATTTCCTGTATGTTTCCAGAATCTCGGAAATCCTGCTGATCGAATAAGGCTTGATCAGCATCCCATTAAATCCTTCAATATTGGGTTCATCCATTAACATCATCGAATTATGGGCAGTGAGCGCTATAATGGGTACGCTGTTTTTCGGAGGCGATAGTCTGGTTCGAATCATTCGCATAGCTTCCAAACCGCTCATGACAGGCATTTCAATGTCCATCAGAATAAGGTCAACATCATCATGGGTATCAAGGGCATCATATGCCTGCTGCCCGTTTTCAGCTTCAATCAACTCATGGCCAAGGTCTTTGAGTATTTCTAAAATAAGAAGGCGGTTTGAATAAAAATCATCTGCAATAATTATCTTCATCAACTGTTTTATTTGTTGCCTTACCCCAGTTCACTCAGGGTCCGGACAATTTTCATGCTGTTTATTTTTACATGAGACCCATTCAGGTCAATAATCTTGTCATTCTTAAATTCGGCCAGGGTGCGGATAAAACTTTCCTTTGTTGTTCCGGCTAACTCAGCAAGTTCGCGTCGTGTAAGCGGAAAATCAAATTCTTCATTTTTATTTATGGTTTCGGAAAAATACAGGATCACATCAGCAATTCTGCCGGGAAGCTGCTTGTGAGAAAGCCGTAATAATTTTTCGAACATATACAAGCCCTCGCGGCTCACAAGCCGAATCAATTCCATGGCAAACGTCCCGTTTTCTTTCAAAACCTGGTTGAAAATCTGTATATCAACAAATGCAATTTCGCAATCTTCCACCGCAGAGGCAGAAAATTGGTGAATTGTATTTCCATAAAAGGAAAGCAGTCCGAGAAATTCGCCCGAAGTAACAATTTTTAAAATATAGGAACGACCGTCTTTGCTTTCCCGGTATACCTTCACAAGTCCGGATTTAACAAACATAAGATGGGTTGTCATCGAATACTGGCGAAATATGATATCCCGCCTGGAATGTCGCATTACTGTGATGTGTGGGCGGATTTCTTCAATCTCATCAGAAGTCAGATAGTTCTGAAGAGGAATAATGATTTCATTCTCAAGTTCCTGGTTATTCATCCCGTCACAAATTCCACAAACCAAAGATAGCAAAAAGTTAATAACCCTTGTGCAGCAGGTTTAGCATGTTTTCCACCGTGCTGATTTCAATAAAGGATGCGCTTTGTGTCCATTCAAAATTACCTCCCAGAATAACGACCATATCTGATTTATTCAGAAGTTGTCTTTTAAGAAGGCTTTTCAGTGATTGCACAATAAAATAATAGGTAGGCCCCCCCTCGATATGATCCGCATAAACGCCAAAAGACAGGGCAAGCTCCCTGACCACACGTTCGTCATAGCACTGGGCAAACACTACTTTTCGTCCCCGGTAGCAAGCGATATTTCTAATTGTCCGGCCCGAAGATGTGTCGGCAATTATCGCATTGCAATCAAGTTCAATTGAGGCTTCCACCGCACTTTTAGAAAGATAAGCCGATGTTCGGGTGCTCATTACCTGCATGGGTGTATGATGCAGATCGCTCCTGCTTTTTTCCACTTCTGTGGCTATACGCGACATTGCCATAACAGCCTCCACCGGGTAGCACCCATAGGCAGTTTCACCACTTAGCATGATTGCATCGGCTTTTGAATAGATGGCATTGGCTACATCGGAAACCTCAGCCCTTGTGGGCCTTGGATTTTCAATCATGGAATGAAGCATCTGTGTGGCCACAATAACAGGTTTCCGGGCATCGATGCACTTGTTGATGATCATCTTTTGAATACCCGGAATCTTCTCATATGGAATTTCAATAGCCAGATCGCCACGGGCAACCATTACACCATAAACATGTTGCAGTATCTCGTCGATATTTTCAACCCCTTGCCCATTTTCGATTTTTGCAATGATTTTGATCCTGGACTTATGTTTATCCAATATCTCCTGAATAGCAAGCACATCTTGCTTATTCCTCACAAAAGAATGGGCAATAAAATCAATATCGTTTTCAATGGCAAAATCAATGTATTCCCTGTCACGGTCGTTCAATGCGGGAAGATTAAACCGAACGTCAGGCACATTGACACTTTTCTTTCCTTTTACTGTGCCGTCATTTTTTGCCTGGCATAAAAGTGCATCGCCGATTTTTTCAATTACTTCAAATTCAATATCCCCGTCATCAATCAGGATTCTTTTGCCCGGACCCACCTCTTCGGCAAACAGATTATAGCTGACATAAATGCAATCCGGTACGGTAGGTAATGAACTGTTGCCACGCAAATATATTTTATCGCCCTTTTTAACCGATACCTTATAATCGGAAGGGTTAGTCCTGATTTCAGGACCCTTGGTATCGAGAATAATGGCTATTTTATCGGAAACTGCCCTGACATTATGGATAACCTGTAAAGATTCATGGACTGACTGATGGGCCGTATTCAAACGTACCACATTCATCCCATTTTCATACAGAGACCTAATAAAATCAACGTCACACTTAAGATCTGATATAGTTGCTACAATTTTGGTTTTCTTCAACATGTTAATAAAACATTATATAATGAAGTGCAAAAGTATGAATTACCTTCAAATTAGCTAATTTCACATAAATTTATCTGAATCAAGTGGATTGGTCAAAACAAACAACCCGGTATAAGGCCTTCCTACGGATCGAAAAGTCACTTTCACCAAATTCGGTTGAAGCTTATCTCAGTGATCTTGCCAGGTTACAGGCATTTCTTGAAATGACACGCCAGGAGGTTCAACCTGAAACCGTTACCTATGAACAGTTAAATAATTTCCTCGTCTGGATCGGTGAATTTAACCTTAGCCCTCGCAGCCAGGCCCGGATTGTTTCCGGTATTAAATCCTTCTTTCGGTTTCTTGCCATTGACGAGCGCATAGTATCCGACCCATCGGAATTACTGGAATCGCCAAAACCCGGCCGTAAGCTGCCTGTAATTTTACATCTCGATGAAATAAATGCCATAATCGCCGCCATTGACCTGAGCCAGCCTGAAGGAATACGGAATAAAGCCATTATTGAAACACTTTATAGTTGCGGTTTGCGGGTAAGTGAACTTGTTAATCTCCGTATAACCAATTTATTCTTTAAGGAAGGATTCATCAAGGTAACCGGGAAAGGAAGCAAGGAACGGCTTGTGCCAATAAGCGAAACAGCCATGAATTATATTGAAGAATATTTTCGCTACGTAAGGAATCAGATGGATCCTGTAAAAGGAGCGGAAAACATTGTTTTTTTAAATCGAAGAGGAAATAAATTATCGCGTGTGATGATATTTACCCTGCTTCGCAATCTGGTTGAAAAAAGTGGTATAAAAAAACAGGTCAGTCCCCATTCCCTGAGGCATTCATTTGCCACACATCTGGTAGAAGGAGGTGCGGATCTTCGGGCTGTACAGGAAATGCTGGGACACGAATCCATACTGACAACAGAGATATACACTCACCTGAACCGGGAATTCCTTCGGGATGCCATCATCCGTTTTCATCCCCGGTCGCGGCAAAAAAAATGAACCAGGCTCATTTTCGCTTCTAACCTGAAAATTAGTGACGAATAATCTTGCCGTGCCGAAACAAAAAATGACTCATCCTGAACCAATACCCACATTTTTTATTACATTTGTGCTTTTTACAAACAGTCCAATTTTATTATTAACACATTGAAAACTAAATAATTAAAAAAGATGTCTACCATTAAACGCGTTTACTCATTCGGGGCTAAAAAAGCCGAAGGTAAAGCAGATATGAAGAATTTGCTTGGTGGTAAAGGTGCTAACCTGGCCGAAATGTGCCTGTTAGGCCTCCCCGTGCCTGCGGGATTTACCATTACAACCGAGGTTTGTACAGAATACTATGAGAACGAATGTCAACTGCCGGCAGAATTGATGCCTGAAGTATGGGCTGCCATGAAGAAGACTGAAGAGACCATGGGTATGAAATTCGGTGATCCCACGAATGCCTTATTGGTTTCCTGCCGTTCAGGTGCCCGCAGTTCGATGCCCGGTATGATGGACACAGTGTTGAACATTGGATTGAGCTCAGCCACAATTCCAGGTTTCATTAAAAAAACAAACAATCCCCGTTTTGTATGGGATTCCTATCGCCGGTTGATCATGATGTATGCCGACGTTGTAATGGAAAAGGCGGAAGGTCTTGAGCCGACCGACGGAAGAGGCATTCGCAAGCAACTCGATGATATGCTGGACGCTTATAAACGTAAAAAAGGATATAAATCAGATACAGATCTGGATGCCGAGGATTTGAAGTTACTGGCAGAAGATTTCAAGAAAAGGGTTCATGCTTCCCTTGGTCAACCGTTTCCGGATGATGCAAAAGCACAGCTCGAAGGGGGTATCAAAGCCGTATTTAAAAGCTGGAATGGCAAAAAGGCAATTTCTTATCGCCGTATTGAAGGTATTCCGGATGAATGGGGTACTGCTGTGAATGTACAGGCCATGGTCTTTGGCAATATGGGTGATTCGTCCGCTACAGGTGTTGCTTTTACCCGTAATCCGGCCACCGGAGAAAATGTATTCTACGGAGAATGGCTCATCAACGCACAGGGAGAGGACGTTGTTGCCGGTATCCGCACCCCGAATCCATTGAACAACGATACAAAGAACGACCAGAACAGCCATCTCAGTAGTATGCAGGAAGCCATGCCTTCCACTTACAAAGAGTTAAGCAATATTCGTGATATCCTGGAAACTTCTTTCAAGGATATGCTTGATATCGAATTCACCATCCAGGAAAATGTACTGTATATGCTTCAGTGCCGCGCAGGAAAACGTACCGGTACGGCTGCCCTGAACATGGCCATGGATATGCTGAAAGAAGGCCTTATCGATGAAAAGAAGGTAGTTATGCGCGTGGATCCCACCCAGCTTGACGAATTGCTTCACCCGATCTGCGACCCTGATGCTGAAAAGAAAGTGAATGTTGTTGTAAAAGGTTTGCCTGCCGGCCCGGGTGCCGCCGTAGGTAAAATAGTATTCACCGCTGAAGATGCAGTAGCCTGGTTCCGTAAAGGGGAAAAGGTAATTCTTCTTCGCGAAGAAACCAATCCTGAAGACGTTGAAGGAATGCGCGCCGCAGAAGGTATCCTTACTGCCCGTGGCGGCATGACTTCCCATGCGGCCCTTGTGGCCCGCGGGTGGGGAAAATGCTGTATTGTTGGCGCAGGACATCTTCATGTTGATGCTGATACCAAAACCGCAAAGGTATCCGGCACGGACATAGTACTGAAAGAAGGAGATGTTATCACGCTGAATGGCACTAAGGGAAATGTATACCTTGGCGCTATCACGCTGATGGATGCAACGGAAAACCCGAGATTCCAGGATTTCATGAAACTGGTGGACAAATTCCGGAAAATGGGCGTTCGCACAAATGCGGATACCCCGGCTGATGCAAAGATTGCCCGCGAATATGGAGCAGAAGGCATCGGACTTTTCCGCACCGAACACATGTTCTACGGAGAAGGTGCAGATCAGCCTCTTTTCCTGCTCAGGAAAATGATCCTCAGCGAAGGTGTTGCAGAACGCAAGGTAGCTCTGAACGAACTTTTCTCATATGTTAAAAAGGACATCAAGGCTACTATGGATGCCATGAACGGTCTTCCTGTAACCTTTCGCCTTCTTGACCCCCCGCTGCATGAATTTGTACCGCAAAAAGCAGACAAACAGGCTGAGCTGGCAAAAGCTCTCGGCATATCCGTGGAAGCCATTGCAAAACGCGGCGATAGTCTGCACGAATCAAATCCTATGATGGGACACCGTGGTGTTCGTCTTGGCGTAACATATCCTGAGGTTTCTGAAATGCAGATCCGGGCAATTTTCGAATCCGCTGTTGAATTGATAAAAGAAGGAAAGGATCCGCATCCCGAGATCATGGTTCCGGTAACATGTGAAGTTTCCGAACTCGATTTCACCAAGAAAATTGCGGACAAGGTATATGGTGAAGTTTGCACTAAATTCGGAGTGAAGGCCATCGACTATAAATACGGTACGATGATCGAAATTCCACGGGCTTGCTTACTCGCCGACCGGATGGCAAAATCGGCTGAATTCTTCTCCTTTGGTACCAATGACCTTACACAGATGACTTTCGGCTTCAGCCGCGATGATATCGGCGGATTTCTCAATGAGTACCTCGACAAGAAGATGCTGGCTGCAGATCCGTTCCAGACAATTGACCAGGATGGCGTTGGACAACTGATCAAAATGTCAGTTGAAAAAGGCCGTGCAACACGTCCCGACCTTAAGGTTGGTATTTGCGGTGAGCAAGGTGGAGACCCTGCATCCGTTGAATTCTGTTTCAAGGCTGGACTGACTTACGTAAGTTGTTCACCTTACCGTGTGCCCATCGCACGTCTGGCTGCCGCCCAGGCATCGATACGGGGCGCCAAATAGCAAAAAGGTCTTGTACGGACAGGTTGTGACCTGTCCGTACATGCCTTATTTATTTTTGAATTTATTTAATTTTTATAAAGCCGCTTGCATCAATCAAACGGCTATTTTTATGGCAAAAAATATATCTTTACAACGGAAAAAATAAAGTACTAACCTCTAAACTATTGACCAAATGAGCATTATCAGTCCTGAACTCTTGGCCAAGTATGGCATCAAAAACGTAAAGGAAATTATTTATAATCCTTCTTACCAGGATTTATTTAATTATGAGACAGATCCCTCGCTGGATGGATTTGAAAAGGGAGCACAGACAAACAGCGGTGCCATTGCAGTAAAAACGGGGATATTTACAGGACGCTCTCCAAAAGACAAATACTTTGTTAAGGACAGTACAACTGAAAATACAATATGGTGGGATTGTATCATTAACAGGCCCATTGATCAACCTGTCTGGTCGCATTGCAAGGATCTCGTGATCAACCAGCTTTCCGGCGGACAGCGTCTCTATGTTATTGACGCATTTTGCGGGTCGAACCCGAATAGCCGCCTGAAAGTAAGATTTATAGTTGAAGTTGCCTGGCAGGCACATTTCGTGACAAACATGTTCATTCGTCCGTCACATTTCGAACTTGCCAATTTCGGCGAACCCGATTTTGTGATATTTAATGGGTCAAAAGTGACAAATCCGAACTGGAAAGAGCAGGGATTGAATTCAGATGTTTTTGTTCTGTTTAATCTTACCGAGAAAATTGCCGTTATCGGCGGCACATGGTACGGTGGTGAAATGAAAAAAGGAATATTCAGCCTGATGAATTATTACCTTCCGCTGCGGGGTATGGCAAGTATGCATTGCTCAGCCAATGTTGGAGAAAAAGGCGATGTCGCTTTGTTCTTCGGCTTGTCAGGAACCGGTAAAACCACCCTGTCGGCAGATCCCAAAAGATATCTTATCGGTGATGACGAACACGGTTGGGATGAACAGGGAATATTCAATTTCGAAGGGGGTTGTTATGCAAAAACGATCAATCTCAGTCCTGAAAATGAGCCCGATATTTTTAAAGCCATACGCAGGGATGCATTGCTCGAGAATGTAACGGTTCGAAACGACGGATCAGTTGATTTTGCAGATGGTTCAATTACAGAGAATACCCGTGTTTCCTACCCCATTTACTTCATCAACAAGATAGTATTGCCATCCAAGGCTGGTCATGCAACCAAGATCATATACCTGTCCGCAGATGCTTTTGGAGTTCTTCCTCCGGTATCGATTCTCGACCGCGAACAGGCACAGTATCATTTTCTGTGCGGCTATACATCCAAACTGGCCGGCACAGAGCGCGGCATTACGGAACCGGTTCCCTCTTTCTCGCCTGCTTTCGGGGAAGCATTCCTGACCCTTCATCCTACATATTATGCCACCGAACTGGTACGCAAAATGGATGCACACAATGCCAGGGCCTACCTGGTAAATACCGGATGGAACGGCACTGGCAAAAGAATCTCAATCAAGGAAACCCGGGCGATAATTGATGCCATTCTGGATGGATCTATTGAAAAAGCTAAAACAAAGCATGTTCCATTCCTTAACCTTACGATTCCGGTGGATTTGCCAAATGTTTCCGCAGGAATTCTTGACCCGCGCGATACATATTCTGATAAATCGCTTTGGGAAAAGAAGGCCAGGGATCTTTCAGCCCGGTATATCAAATATTTCGAGTTTTATACCGATACCGAAGCCGGAAAGGCGCTGGTTTCATCAGGTCCCCAGATTTGATTTTACCACCCTTCGAGGGTACCACCCTTCGAGGGTGGCACCCTCGAAGGGTGGTACCCTCGAAGGGTGGTAACGAAAATTAGGTATAAATACCGTTGCAGGATGAATAATAATCTTTATATTTGCACCCCTATATCTATTAACGTTCTTTAATGCATATAGTCTATAATATTGGCGTCCTTATATTTGCCTACCTGATTGGGTCAATCCCCACATCGGTCTGGATTGGCAAATCCTTTTTCAACACTGATATCCGGGAGCATGGCAGCAGGAATGCCGGTTCGACTAATGCCATTCGCGTATTGGGATGGAAAGTAGGCCTGACGGTTCTTTTTATTGATATTTTCAAAGGATGGCTCGCGGTGAATCTTATTCGACTCACAAATTACTATATCCCTGAAACAGGTGATTTTATTGAATTTCAGCTTCTGCTTGGCATAGCTGCCATTCTGGGCCACATTTTTCCGATTTATGTAGGTTTCCGGGGTGGTAAAGGAGTCGCCACACTTTTTGGATTGGTTCTTGCCATTAATCCCGAACCAACCTTACTGTGCATAGGCGTATTTGTGATCACCCTGGTATTAACCAAGTACGTTTCCCTAAGTTCAATGATCGCCGCATTCGCCTTTCCGATCCTGGTGATTTTTGTTTTTAAAACAACCACTCCCTCGCTTGTCCTTTTCTCCCTTATACTGGCTGTACTTTTGCTGTTTACCCATCAGAAGAATCTCGAAAGGCTGCTCCGGAAGGAAGAAAGAAAAGTACTCTTCCTCATGAGCAAGAAACGAAGGGAACTTGAACGACTGAAGCAATCCGCGTAATCTTACTTATTTCTTTCGCTTCGGAATAAATTCGTTTTCCAGAATTTTATGTAATTCTTTAATTTCCACGGGTCGGATCATTCCTGATTCGGACAATGAAATAGTACCCGTTTGTTCCGAAATAATAATAACAAGTGCATCGGATTGTTCTGTAAGGCCCACGCCAGCGCGATGACGAAGGCCAAGATATTCCGGAAGTTCAAAATTATCGGAAACGGGAAGGATGCAACTGGCTGCCCTGATCCGTTCGTCATGAATGATCACGGCTCCGTCATGCAACGGGCTGTTCTTGTTAAAAATGGCTTCCAGTAAACGGCTTGTGGTTCTGGCATCCAGAAGATCACCTGTACTTACGTAATTGTCGAGCAAAGAATTGCGCTGTAATACAATCAGGGCTCCTACCCTCTGCTTGGCCATACTTACAGAGGCTTTTATAATCGCATTTACATTCATAACCGGCAATCCGGGTCCCATCTTTGAAAAGAAATTATCCAGCGAAATCCCCGTTTTCGGTAAATAGCGAGCACTGAACATGATAAGAAACCGCCTGAGCTCCTGCTGAAATACAACAATAAGGGCAATAGCCCCAACACCGATTATCTGTCCCAATATACCGCCGAGCAGCAGCATATTATCCTTTACCAGCAACCATACCACATAAAAAGTAATGATGGTTATGAAAATGTAGGTGGCAATTGTACCGCGGATAAGCATATAAACCTGGTACATAAGGAATGCAACAAGCAGTATATCGACAACATCAATAATTCGGACATGGATGAAAGATGTAATCATTATCGGCTGCTTTACAGATAGAATTCAAAATTAATACAATTTAGCACATTAAATTGCCGCCGCATTGTAAATCATAAACAGCTTCACTGCCTCCACGGCCTGTTTTACATCATGCACACGCAGTATCCCGGCTCCGTTAGACAGCGCAAACGTATTCAATACAGTGGTTCCATTGAGTGCATCCTCTTTACTGACATTCAGTGTCCGGTAAATCATCGATTTACGTGAAACACCAACCATCACCGGCATCCCCATAAGCGAAAACAGGTTTAATTCCTTTAGGAGCTGATAATTCTGCTGAACTGTTTTTCCAAATCCAAAGCCCGGATCAATGATAATATCAAGGATACCCATAAGTTTAGCAGCGGCCACCCTGTCGGCAAAATAAGCCATAAGATCCCTTGTAACATCTGCATAAACGGGTTTTGATGGCATTTTTCCCGGAGTTCCCAGCATATGCATCATCACATAGGGCACTTTTAACTTTCCTGCTATCTCCAGCATCCGGTCATCCATATTTCCGGCAGAAATATCGTTGATAATGCCGGCCCCAAAATCGCTCACTGCGCGTTCCGCAATATCAGCCCGGAAAGTATCAACAGAGAGGCAGATTTCCGGAAATTCACGGCGGATGATCTGAAGGGCACCCAGCAGCCTTGCCTTTTCTTCATCAGGAGAAATCTCCGAAGCACCAGGCCGGGTTGAAAAAGCCCCAATATCAATTATGTCAGCCCCCTCGTCAATCATTGTGCCAACCCTTGAAATAATCGCGGATTCACTTGTATACCTGCCTCCATCATAGAACGAATCGGGAGTTACATTCAGGATTCCCATTACTTTTGGAATGGTAAAATCAATCAGCCTGCCATGGCAGGTAATTGTCAGTTTTGGCGAAAAAAATGTATCTTTAGAATTCATTCACATATACAATTGGATAAAAGTAATAAAAAGTTCGGCATGAAGTTTCTGGTAATTGAAGGACTTGACGGTTCGGGAAAATCAACCCAGATCAAATTGATTATGAAACACCTTGAAGAAAGGGATATACGTTATCGTTACCTGCATTTTCCCCGTACGGAAAGTCCTTATTTCGGGGAATTGATCGCACGCTTTCTCAGGGGAGATTTTGGTTCGATTGAATCTGTAGATCCATACCTCGTTGCCATGCTTTATGCAGGTGATCGCAAAGATTCTGCCACGAAAATAAATGCATGGCTTGCAGACGGATATATGGTACTGCTTGACAGGTATGTATATTCCAATGTAGCTTTTCAGTGCGCTAAACTCAAGAGCAGGGAACAACAGGAACTCCTTCGCAAATGGATCCTGAACCTGGAATATTCCTATTACAATATTCCCAAACCGGAGATGAACATTTTACTGGATGTGCCCTTTTCATTTACGCAAACAAAACTTACCAGCGAACGGGATGGCAATGAACGCGATTATCTGAAAGGCTTACCTGATATTCACGAGGAAGACCTTGAATTTCAAAAAAGAGTCCGGGATATTTACCTTTGGCAGGCACAATCGAGCAACGATCTGAAAATTATCAGCTGCGTCGACAGCACTGGCGGAATGCTTTCCCCGGAAGAAATTTTTACAAAAATTATCGTAGAAACAAACCTTGCTTAACCATTTTGGGATATGAAAATTACCTGTACTATCTCAAGAATTTTTGTGGGATTGGTTTTTGTTTTCAGTGGCTTTGTTAAAGCAGTGGATCCAATGGGTTTTACCATAAAGCTGGAAGAATATTTTGACGCATTTCACCTTGGATTCCTTCATTTCTCAGCCTTGCCGCTGGCCATTGCAGTGTCTGCAGCCGAATTGATGATCGGATTGAACCTGCTGGCAGCATTACGGATGAAGTTCACCTCATGGGCATTGCTTCTTTTTATGTGTTTTTTTACCGTTCTCACCTTAATCCTTGCCCTTACCAATCCCGTAAGTGATTGCGGTTGTTTTGGAGATGCCCTTGTATTAACAAACTGGCAGACATTTGGAAAAAATGTGATCCTGATCGTTCCTGCCATCCTTCTTTTCATTTGCAGAAAACAGTTTATTTCCCTTATTATGCCTGCAAAAGAATGGGGAATTGTATCCTTTAACTTTGCTGCAGGTTGTATTATTTCAATATACGGCATTGTTTATCAGCCTTTGCTCGATTTCAGGCCTTACAAAACCGGAACCTATATACCGGAAAATATGACTACACCGCCCGGCGCACCCGTTGATCAGTATGCAACCCTTCTGATCTATGAAAAGGATGGACAAAGAAAAGAATTTACAGACAAAAATTTTCCCTGGCAGGATACTACATGGAAATGGGTGGAAACCAAACAGAAACTGATCAGCAAAGGATATGAACCTCCCATACATAACTTCTCAATCACAACTTTGGCCGGATCTGATATCACCAAAGAAATACTGACAGACACCGGCTATGTAATTCTTTTCATCATTCCGGATCTCGAAAAATCGGCTGAAAAAGGTCTAGTAAAAATAAATGAAATGGCTCTCCGAAGCCGGGAACTTGGAATTAAAGCAATTGCACTTACAGCATCCACAAACAGCCGGATCGATGCATATAAGGACTTATTTCAACCAGCCTACGAATTTTGTATATCGGATGAAACCACACTCAAAACGATTTCAAGGGCAAATCCGGGAGTTCTGCTATTGCTAAAAGGAACAATCCTGGATAAATGGAATTACCGCGATGCCCCTTTGCCAGGCAACCTGAAAAAAAACCTGCTTTCCCCTGTTATTTTGCATCAACAGAATATACAGAGAAGATTAACAGTAATCGGATTAATTCTTTTATTACTGGCAGTTTATAGGTTCCTGTTCCGTAAGCCACCCACCATCTAGGTAAAAACCGTCATTTTAGTTTCGTTTTTTAACTTTTTTTTAGCTTTTTCCCGCTTTTTTTTTATCCAGATTTCTTTTATCTGAAAAATTCAATTAATTTTACACTACTAATTTAATAGGATATATAGTATTCGTAGCATATGATAAAAAAAATTACCTTATTCCTCTTCGGCATTACAGTTGGTGCTGTCTCCCTGTATTCCCAGCAAACTGTAAGCCTCATACCGGCCTCAAGTACCATGATTATTCAGGGTACATCCTCCATGCATGATTGGGAAGAAAAAGTAGACAAATTCGATGTGAATCTATCCCTGAAAATCAAAGACAGGGAGATTACATCCATTGACAGGGCAAATTTTGTTTGCAAGGCAAAATCAATATCGAGCGAAAGTTCGATCATGACGAATAAGACGCTTGACGCGCTGAAAGCTGAAAAATATCCTGACATTTCCTTTAAACTGGTATCTGTAGACAAACTCACATCCCAGGGGGGAACCTTTTCGGGAACAGTAAGCGGAGATATAACACTGGCAGGTGTTACCAAACGCATCTCTATTTCTTTCACGGGGAATAATGCAAACAGCAAAATATCGCTGAAGGGATCCAAAAAGGTGAGTTTAAAAGACTACAACATAAAACCACCAACTGCCATGCTGGGTGCTTTAAAAACCGGTGACGAGGTTACCATTTCCTTTAACCTGCAGTTTCAGGGCGTATAATTATGAATACAGACAATTAATACTAACTCTAAATATGTGTAAAATGAGAAAGCAATTTTTACTTCTTACTTCGGTTTTTTTATTAACTACAGCAGTCTTTGGTCAGTTTGAGGAGCCTCAGCTCACAGGTGAAGGATTTGACAAAGTGAAGGTTGGCGTTGGTGCTGACTTTGCCATGCAGTACCAGATACTTGACCATTACGCTGACAGTGCCTTGATTCCTCTTGGAACCGGTTTTAATCTGCCCACAGCCAATCTGAACGTTTTTGCCACTTTGGCCCCGGGCATCCAGGTATATCTTACCACTTATTTATCTGCAAGACATCATAATGAAGCCTGGGTCAAAGGTGGATATCTGCTTATTGACAAGCTTCCTTTTCTGAAATCACCGGGAATTGACAAAGCCATGGATTATCTGACTCTTAAGGTCGGAGATATGGAAATCAATTATGGGGATGCACACCTGCGCAGATCCGATAACGGGAATGTATTGCACAATCCGTTCGTAGGAAATTATATAATGGATGCTTTCACCACTGAAATTGCAGCGGAATTAATGTTCAGATCAAATGGCCTGTTGCTGATGGGTGCAGTTGGGAACGGAAGTTTGAAACCCGCCCTTACTGCCTATAGTGCTGCAACAAAAACGTATACGGCTTACGATACACATAAGGAATTGGCCTATTATTGGAAGGCTGGATATGATAAGCAGTTTAACGACGATTTTCATTTCCGTCTTACGCTGTCGGGATACCATAATCCCAAACACCATTCGGGTACTCTTTACAACGGGGACCGGACAGGATCAAGATATTACCTTGTGATGAACAGGGAGAATTTTGCTGCCAGTGATGTTGATATAACGGTAAACCATACTTCCGGTAACTGGGGCCCGGGATCAGCAAAGAAAACCAATTCTTATATGCTGAACCTTTTTACGAAATACAAAGGGCTCGAATTTTTCGGAACACTTGAAAATTTCAAGGGTGTTCTTGGAAACAATTCCGATTCAAAGTTCTCGCAATACGCTGTGGAAGGCTTATACAGATTTGGAGGAAAAGAACAATTCTATGGCGGAGTCAGGTATAACGAGGTACAAAACAACCTTGATATGTCGGTTAACCGCGTACAGGTTGCAGCAGGCTGGTACATGCTTGAAACCGTACTTATAAAATTAGAATATGTAAACCAGAAATATACTGATTTCATTGCTCAATATGGCGCAGATGCAGGATTTAAGGGTATGATGTTCGAAGCCGCCATATCTTTTTAGGTTTCTTCATGTAGGGTTGATGGTTTTCCGGCAGGTGCTCCTTTGCACCTGCCGGATTACCATGTCAAAGGAAAAATGAAATTAAGAATATGTTATTTCGCCCTAAATATATACTTGTATGCTGGTTGCTGTTTTTTCTAACAGCAAAGGATATATTAGCCCAACCCGCCGGTAAGCAATTATCCCTTAGAAAAAACAGTTGCCTTAATTTCATTCATATCACGGGTGAATCCAATGTCAATCAATTCAGTTTCAATTTTAACCAGGCTGAAATATTAAGCCGAAGTCTCCGAAGCACTGCAGATACAGGGGATATAGTTATACAGATACCAATCCGTGAATTCAGGGCCAGTAATCAAATGATGTACAGTGATTTTCTTGAAATGATGAAAGAATCTGAATACCCGATAATTGAAATTGGATTTAAAAGGAAACAGCTAAACCGGGTGAATTCCGGAAACTATAGTTCATGTCCCGATATTCGGATAACCATAGCAGGTGTTACAAGGACTTATAAAATAGATTGCTCTATTCTTCCGTGTTCCGACAATATGTTCATACAGGGAGAGAAAAGGCTTAAGCTTACTGATTTTCACATCAAACCTCCTGTGAAATTAAAAGGATTGGTAAAGGTAAGTAACAATATTGATGTAAATTTTGGATTTATAATTAATTTTGCGGATGAAAACCCCTTATCCACCAAGCTTTGAAGATTAGTACACGAACACGATATGGCGTAAGAACCATGCTTGAAATTGCTCAATCCGGCTCCGCTAAAAAGGGCATTTTTCAAAAAGATATTTCTAAAAACCAGGAAATCTCAAACAAATATCTTGATCACATCATTCAGGCCCTTAAGACCTCCCAGCTTATTTCGAATGTGAAGGGCAAGAAGAGCGGTTATGTCCTTGCCAGGAATGCTTCCGAAATAACCATGTTCGATATTCACAGAGCCTTTGAACCGGGCATTTGCCTTATTGAATGCCTTTCCGGCAGTTTCCAGTGCCCAATGGAGGACGGATGCCTGACAAAAGGATTCTGGGGACAACTTAATAATATAATAATAAAGTTTTTCAAGTCGGTAACCCTCGAGGATCTCATGAACAACAAAATCAATATTGAGGACTCGCAGTCGGTTGCTATTTTCGATCAGACGGATAATTAATGTAATTGGCAGGCGGAGCCTTGTGCCATATTTTCGGCCAAGGCAGAGCCTTGTCCGAACGGGCCATATTTTCGGCCAAGGCAGAGCCTTGTCCGAACCGAACGGCAGGGCCAGGGAGAGCCTCCCAAAATCTGCGAAATCAGCGAGATCTGCGAGAAAAATAGCCACGTTAGATCCATTTATCAGCGAGATCTGCAGGATTATTTAAGAATGATCATCGGTATTGATATCCTCTTCTGAACATTCGCTATCGTAGTACCCTTGAAAAACCTGTGAATTCTGCCTTTTCTATGCGACGACATAACAAGCAGATCGGCGTCAACCTGGCTGATCACCTCGGGGATTACTGTTTTGGCCATACCATGTCCGATTATGGTATTGGATTTATACCCTTTTGATTTTAAGTATTCGGCATAAAGGGTGATGAATCCCTGGTCATCGGATGATTCCAGGTCGGTGATTTCTGATCTGAGCATCCGGGCACCTGCACTTTCAACCACGTGAATCAGGATGTAAACCGCTTCCTTGCCGCCCTGCGAAATTGCATAATTGATGGCCCCCTGGTCGGCCGGACTGAAGTCGACCGGAATAGCGATCCTTCGGAAGGGCTTTGGCTTTTCAAGGCTGATTTCAACTCCAAATTCGTGGGTAGGTTTAAACCTTGTCCTTAATTCATGTCTTATTAAAGGCTCAATAATAATATACAGCATAAGCAGAACCGCACCAATTACCGCCGGCAAAATGAGGAAATACAACAAAAAGGAATTATGAATACCGGTAATGTAACCGGATAATGAATCCACAAACAATTTTCCATTGAGTGAAACAATGATAATTACCGCAATCCACGATATTATGCGTGTAATGATCCGTATCTTAAAAGTACCCATAATTTTTTTTGATGAGACCCAATGTATCAACGGGATTAATGCAAACCCGAGCTGGAAACTTAAAATAACCTGACTGAAAACAAGCAGGCTTCCGGCCATGCTTTCCCCGGCTATCCAAATTACCAGAAAGGCAGGTATTACTGCCAGGAGCCGGGTAATCAAACGGCGAATGACAGGCGATATTCTGAGATTAAGATATCCCTCCATAACAATTTGTCCGGTAAGCGTACCGGTTAAGGTAGAACTTTGTCCCGATATAATCAATGCAACAGCAAAAAGAATGGGTGCAAGCGTTGTTCCCAGGATTGGCGCGAGCATTTTGTAGGCATCCGTAATATCCTCCACATCATAATGACCCGTACGAAAGAAGGTGGAGGCTGCAAGGATTAAAATGGCTGCATTGACAAACAGGGCGAGGTTCAGGGCAAGTGCCGTATCTATAAAATTGAACTTTATCGCCTGGCTGATGCCGGCATGTGTGGGTTTGAATTTGCGGGTCTGAACGATTGAAGAATGAAGGTATAAATTATGTGGCATAACGGTAGCGCCAATAATACCTGTGGCAAGATACAAAGCTGCAGAACCAGGGAAACTAGGAACGAATCCCGACAGGATGCCAGACAAAGCGGGCTTCGACAAAAACAGCTCTATTACAAATGATATTCCGATGATGCTGATGAGCCCTATAATGATGGCTTCCAGGGTCCGCATTCCCTTTCGAACCAAAAACATGACAAGAAAAGTATCGAAAAGAGCCAGGCTGACTCCAATCAGCATATCGAGTCCAAAGAGTAATTTAAGACCGATGGCAACACCAAGTACTTCGGCAAGGTCAGTTGCCGCAATTGCCGTTTCAGCCAGAATCCACAAAGTGAAATTCACAACCGGTGAATAGTAGGAACGGCTGAACTGTGCCATATCTTTACCGGTTACCAGTCCAAGCCTGGCGCTGAGACTCTGAACAAGGATTGCGGTAAGATTGGAAAGAAGGATAACCCATAAAAGTGCATAACCGAACTGGCTACCTGCTGCTATGTCTGTGGCCCAGTTGCCCGGGTCCATATATCCCACGCTCACGAGATATGCCGGACCCAGAAACGATAATAATTTCCTCCATTTCTGAGGATTTAATGTGTTGATTGTCTTTTTCTTGTCTGTAAAGGAGACATTCGTATTCATAGGCACCTGATACTATTTTAATCCCGAATATCTGTAAAGAGCCTGCCGGTGCCTGACAGATATTATCGAAATGCTATTTATATATGTAAACACCGTCTTGAATTGAATGTTTATTGATGCTAATTAACAAAATATTTTTTGGAAGAATTGTTTTGCGGGGAAATATTAACTTAGTAATAAATATCGAACAAAATGACACCCGATCCAGAAACCAACTTAGTACCTGACTCAAGGGGTACAATAATTAAACGAAAAGTAAAAAATATTTTCAAGTGGCTGATAACGGTAATACTGATTACCCTGGTCGTATTCTTTTATATAAAGTATTTTTATACCTATAGTGATGGGTACAGGGCAGGATTGCTGCAAAAATTTTCGAGGAAAGGAGCGATATTTAAAACCTATGAGGGAGAATTGATTCTGAGCAGTGTAAGCGGAAATAGCACTACTGTAATTGCTTCGGAGAAGTTTTATTTTTCAGTCAGCATCGATAGCCTGGCTGCACGCCTGGATACCCTCCAGGGAAGATCGGTGATAGTGCACTATCGTCAGAAGAATTCGGCAGCTTTCTGGCGCGGTGACTCGCCCTATATTGTAGATGGAGTCAAACCCAGGTAAGATACCTTGATTTTCTAGTACATTCTGGTTATCAGCTTGGCCCATTCATTCCTGTTGCTTACAATGAATTGATTTTCATTGCCATTACGGGTAACAATCTTCATTCCATTGGGAATAAGCCAGAATGTATTAAAATAAATGAGATCCCTGATTTCATCCGGGGTAATCTCCCTGTCACAATCACGGCAAGTTTCTTTTATTGACCTGAAATATATGCGCTGGTTTGTAACAATAAGCTTTCCCTGAACCTGCTGATCAAGATGGAGCATTTTTGAATTCCCCGCCATGATGATGGTTTCGTTGGGTTGGAGAATGAGTTTCATTGTAAGATTTATTAGAGTTCCTGATACAACTGTCAATTTATATATACATAATCCATACCAAACTAATTAATACATTATAAATTAGATGTTTACATTAATATAGCTGCTTTTTTTATTTGGACGATTGTACGATTAATGTACATTTGTGTCCGATTTCAAACACTGCATAGTATGAAAAGAATGGCGAGTTACGTATTAACTCCGATATTTTACGCCTGTTTTGGAATGTTGCTGGTATTATTTCATCCGGTCCAGGTGGTTGCAAGGTATTTGTCGGGCGACAAAGCCCGAAAAAAAACGGTTGATATACTAAATTATCTTCTTGTGAAATGCCTGCATATTTTAGGATGCAGCATCACATTTTCGGGATTTGAAAAAATACCCGGACAACGACCCCTGATCATTATTGCAAACCATCAGAGTCTTTTTGATATACCTGCTGTTGTGCACGGCTTCCGAAAATACTATCCGAAATTCATTTCGAAAAAGGAATTATCCCGCAATCTACCCAGTATTTCCTATAACCTGAAATATGGAAAATCCGCCCTGATTGACAGGGAGAACGGGACACAGGCTGTTAAGGAAATATTCAGGCTGGGCCGGCTTATTGAAGAGCATTGTTATTCTGCCTGCATATTTCCTGAAGGTACCCGAAGCAAAACAGGCAAAGTCGGCAGGTTTATGACAGGTGGCATTCAAACCCTGCTTCGCGCAGCACCATCTGCCGTGGTGATCCCTTTTGTGATCGACGGCCACAGCCAGGTTATGAACAAAGGATCCTTCCCCCTTGCATTGGGCCAAAAAATCAAATATACCGTACTTGATCCGGTAGAACCCAAGGGTAAAAATGCAGAGGAAATGATTCTTGAAATTCAATCCTCAATACGCAAGGAACTGGGACAAAACTAGAATTCCCTTATCCTGCGGTTGTTTCCGTATATTTTTTAAAATTATTCAGAATAGCCTGCCATCCGTTCTTCTGCATGTCGACGGGATTCGTGTCTTCCGCCTCAAAGTCCTGGACTATTTTCGTTTCATCGCCATTTTCTGAAAATGTAATTTTTACTTTTCTGTTATCTCCAAGTGTATATTCAATATATTTGTTCGGGACAATAGCATCATAGGTACCGCCGAAGTCGAATCCGACACTTCCATCCTTTGCCTCCATGCGTGAAACAAACTTACCGCCCACTTTCAGATCATTTTGAGCAAAGGGTGTATGCCAGGTATCCATTGCATAAGCCCAGTTGCGGATATGATCGGGTTCTGTCCAGAATCGCCATACTTTTTCTACCGGAGCATTTACAGTATTCTCAACTGTAACCGTTGTCTTGCTTTTTGTTTCCATAGGATTTCGACAATTAAAAGGAATAAAATATATTCCTTAAACAACGTAAAAATATTCTTGTTTACATCATAAGTAACGGAACCTCGATATACACTTTCGGATCTGGCGGTTTTACCCGCTTCAACGTTTTTCTTATCAGGGTATATATTCCTTTCCTTTTTCGAGAATTTCTTTCAGATTTTTCAGCATTGTTTCCCAATTTTGTTGGGAATGTTCCCGGCTTTCTTCCGTTGCATTGTTATCCTGCGACAGGTCAACAACCGTTTTAGGGCCCTTTTCATATAACTGAACAGTCACAATCTGGAAGTTCTCGGGAGATTCAGGAACCCCTGAAAGCGGACTGAAATGGCTATATTGCAATAACTTCTGATCAATCATCTGAAGAATCTCACCCTTATCAGCATATTTTTTCCCTTTCCATTCCCCTTTCCAGGTAACACGGCTTCCTACTTTCCAATCGGAAATAACTTGTGTACCAAACATGTATTCCCTGATAATTTCCGGATTTACGAGTGCATTCCATACTTTTGCGATGGGGGCCTGAATTTCAGTTGTTGCCCTGGCTACCAACTTTTTTTCCATAACTGATCCTCCTTACTGTTAAACCATTAAATATAGATTAACAAATGGAAATCAGGAAAAGTTGCAAACAGAGGGTGGATAAAAAGATCAGGTCAATTAGGATAACCCGGCTAAATGATCCGGTATATTTCCTGAATTTTATCCATTATTGAACCGAAATCAATTTGAAGGTCGATCAGTCGTCCACTTTGTATGTCAAATACCCATCCATGCACCGCCACTCCCCTGTCTTTATAAGCAAACTGCAGATCGGACGTTTTGATTATGTTAATGCACTGTTCCTGCACATTCAATTCCACCAGTCTTTTATACCTTAACTCGATATCTTCAATCTGGTCGAGCTCATGTTTATGAAACCGGTAAACGTCGCGGATATTCCTGAGCCATGGGTTTAATATGCCAAGATCAGCAGATTGCATTGCGGCTTTTACCCCGGCGCAATAATAATGACCACAGACAATTACATGGTTCACCTTGAGATGGCTCAATGCATAATTAATTACGGACATAACACTTAAATCAGTGTTAGGTACCATGTTGGCAATATTCCGGTGCACAAAGACCTCCCCCGGGTGTAGTCCCATTAGCTCCTCTGCCGATACCCGGCTGTCGGAACATCCGATATAAAGGATTTCAGGACTCTGCCCCTGAGCCAGGGTCCTGAAATAATCCTCATTCACCCTGAGCTTTTCGGCAATCCATTCTTGATTATTATCAAAAATCTGCTTTATATTCATGATGAACACTATTAACGATCATAGAACAATACTAAATGGTGGCAATCACTCCTTTAACAAATCCAACGCTTTCAGCCAGACCGGGCATTGGATCTTTTTCATCCCTTTCATACTCGAAAGAAAGGATTCCCTTGTAATTTAAGCGTTTCAATTCCTTCAGGAAGGCAGGTATATCGATCACACCTCTTCCGATTGCCAGTGTTTCTCCATCGGCAGCCCTTTTATCAACATCCTTGATGTGAATATCGATAATGCGGTCAAAGCATTGGTTCAGATCAGACACCGGGTCGCGTTCCAGCCTTACCGTATGCCCGATGTCCATGCAAATGCCCATCCGTTTGTCAAGTTGTGATATTTTCTCATAAATCCCGGGCACCGATGGATAAACCAGGTCGCCCGGACCATGGTTGTGAATGGCAAGCATGATGTTATACTGTTTGATCATTGATTCGGTATAAGTCAACAAATCTACGGCAGGAACTCCGATGATCATGCGAATGCCGCATGCCCTGGCATAATTGAATGCGTTGTCAACTTCTTCCTTTTTATTCATATAGATCACTCCGGCAGCATAGAAGTCAATTCCGGCCTCCTTAATTTTGTCAGAGGCCGCCTTACACTCATTTTCGGAAGCATCCAGGGGCAGATGAAAACTCTTCAGGCTAATATGCTGCAGGTTAACCTGCTTTGTCATGCTGATGGTCTGCTCAAGTGTAAATGCACGGGTAGTATAAGAAGCCAATCCCAACCTAAAAGCATCGTTTTCCGGCATATGAAAAGCAACGGGTACTGATGTTCCCGCGGCTAGTAATTGTGGGGCGATCGCTCCGGCGGCAAGTCCTATGCCGGTGGACTTTAAGAATTTTCTCCTGTTATGCTTTTCCATAAAATTTATATTTCCTTTTTCAATCATTTAGGGTTTCAAATTATTTATTAAGAGTACCAGTGAAGGTTACTTTTTGTTTACCATAATCAAAACTGTTCATTATATCGGCTTCCAGCCTGTTGTGATTAAACCGGCAAATCAATGTCTCCGAATGCGGGCTTTCGATATATCTGAGGATCAGTTTCAGAGTATTTTCATCTGTCCATGTATAGCTTGCTGCTATTTTTGCCGGATACAGGAATGCTGTGTTTGTAAGGGCAGCGGACACCAGGCTCGGACCGGGCTTGTTTGTCAGTCCCGGGCGCCATGTTGCGGACCCAAACGTAATCTCGTAGGTATCTTTGTCCGTTTTTTCAGTTACACGGCATTCAGTGCCCGAAAACGTGAAAGTGAGGCTTTCCAGGTTTTTGCTGTTGGGTGCCAGGGTGAAAGTCTTTCCTGAAATTTCGCCGGCTAACCCGGAATCTTTGCTAACGGGCAAATTGGGAAGGGCCAATGAGGACAGTCTGTTCTTCAGATCCACATAGACCCGGTTATTTTCTTCCGGTTTTTCGGATTGCATACCGGGCAGTAAATAGTTCCAGACCAGATTGATCTCGTCCTGCATATTCGGCGTTTCCGCAGTTATAGCAATAACTGCATCTTCCTCCGGCATAATAATTATGAATTGGCCAAAAGCACCGTCTGCCCTGTATGCATTGTGTCGGCAACGCCACATCTGGTAGCAATAACCTTGTGTCCAGTCGCTTGAATCCTTCTTTTCCCTGGGCATATCCGGAGCCTGGTCGATTTTTGATGTGGATGCCTCTTCAATCCATTCTGCCGGTATGATTTGTTTTCCGTTCCACTTGCCTTTTTGCAAAAACAGCTGGCCAAATTTGGCCATATCTTCGGTTTTAAGCCTGAGTCCCCATCCGCCGGTATTGATCCCGCGAAGATCCTCTTCCCAGTCCATTCCCGTAATACCAAGGGGAGTGAACAACCGGGGGGTGAGGTAATCGATTATCTTTTTGCCTGTTACCTTCTCAACAATGGCTGAGAGCATATAGGTTGCCAGCGTGTTGTAAAGAAATTCAGTGCCGGGTTTATGAACAATAGGTGTGGCTAAAAAACCCTTTACCCAGTTACTGTCCCTCCGGGTAACAACCGATGTTGGATCAGGATCCATGCCGGCAGTCATACTGAGCAGGTCTTTCACACGCAGGTCTGAAAGAAATGGACTTACGGTATCAGGCAGATCATCCGGAAAAAAGGAAATAACCTTATCCTCAACGGTGAGCAATTTCTCATTCACGGCAAAACCAACGGCAGTTGCAGTAAAACTCTTGCTGGTGGAATAAAGAGTGTGCCTGAGATCGGGTTGGTATGGATTCCACCAGCCACTTGCAATTATTTTGCCATGCCGGAGATAAACGAACCCATGAAGTTCATTGGAACTTTTTGCCGCTGAATCAAGAAAAGTAATTATGGATGCGGAAGAAACACCCTCTGCCTCCGGAGTGCTTTGGGGAAGAACGTTACTTTCCGTCTGATTTTTTGAGCAGGCTGTTAAAAGAGCGAAAAACAGCAGAATAAAAGTTAATGACCTTGATGTATTCATAAAATTTAGTTGAATGTATATCCTAAAATTCATGTATTAAAAGTAGATAAAAACATTTAACCAATTGAAATTAATTAATTGTTAAATTTTTCCTTTCATATATTAAACATAATATATTTCACTATTTATAATTTATTTTTTATTAAAATTTTAATTAATTGTAATTGTGATTATTAACGTACTATTATATTTTAGTTATATAACTAAATTTTTTTATTTAGTTTAATCTATAATAATATTTTTTAAACATTTTAAAAACTTTCATTGTTAATCCTGTAAATTTATAAACTAAAAAACCATGAAAAAAAGAGTACTTTTCATTCAGATACTGTTTTTTGCCCTGTTGTTATCATTCAACAGTGCTAAGGCTCAGACAGTCGTTGACATCATTGTCAACAGTCCTGCTCACGATACCCTGGAAGCCGCTGTAATTGCTGCAGGACTTGCCGATGATCTTTCCGGTGACGGTCCCTTCACTGTTTTCGCGCCCACCGACGATGCATTCAAAGCCCTGCCCGCAGGCACTATTGAGGCCCTGCTGGCTGATCCTGCCAGTGACCTGGCCAATATCCTGTTATATCATGTTGCCAGCGGGAAGGCAATGTCAGGGGATTTATCCGATGGACAGGTAGTCCCTACCCTGCTTGGAAAAGATGTGAATGTTACAATAAATGAGGAAGGGGTATTTATCAATGAAGCTAAAGTGACCGTGGCCGATATTGAGGCCGACAACGGCGTTGTGCACGTAATAAATGCAGTATTGCTTCCGCCTTCAAATACAGTCGTTGACATCATTGTCAACAGTCCTTCTCACGATACCCTGGAAGCCGCTGTAATTGCTGCAGGGCTTGCCGATGATCTTTCCGGTGACGGTCCCTTCACTGTTTTTGCACCCACCGACGATGCATTCAAAGCCCTGCCCGCAGGCACTATTGAGGCCCTGCTGGCTGATCCTGCCGGTGACCTGGCCAATATCCTGTTATATCATGTTGCCAGCGGGAAGGTAATGTCAGGGGATTTATCCGATGGACAGGTAGTCCCTACCCTGCTTGGAAAAGATGTGAATGTTACAATAAATGAGGAAGGGGTATTTATCAATGAAGCCAAAGTGACTGTGGCCGATATTGAGGCCGACAACGGCGTTGTGCACGTAATAAATGCAGTATTGCTTCCGCCTTCAAATACAGTCGTTGACATCATTGTCAACAGTCCTGCTCACGATACCCTGGAAGCCGCTGTAATTGCTGCAGGACTTGCCGATGATCTTTCCGGTGACGGTCCCTTCACTGTTTTTGCACCCACCGACGACGCATTCAAAGCCCTGCCCGCAGGCACTATTGAGGCCCTGCTGGCCGATCCTGCCGGTGACCTGGCCAATATCCTGTTATATCATGTTGCCAGCGGGAAGGCAATGTCAGGGGATTTATCCAATGGACAGGTAGTCCCTACCCTGCTTGGAAAAGATGTGAATGTTACAATAAATGAGGAAGGGGTATTTATCAATGAAGCTAAAGTGACCGTGGCCGATATTGAGGCCGACAACGGTGTTGTGCACGTAATAAATGCAGTACTTGTACCGGCCATGACAACCGGAATTATTGAAAAATCAGAAAATGGCATGAGCCTTGAAATTCTTCCAAATCCTGCATCGGATTATGTGAAACTGTCGGGATTTCAGGATTCGAAAGAAGGGAGGCTGAGAATGATCAATATGAGTGGGGCCGTGATTCGCGATACCTATCTTAAAAATGCTTCTGAACCGATTGATATCCGTTCGCTGCAAAAGGGCGCCTATTTCCTGATCCTTGATACACCACAGCAAAGATTTTCGGGAAAACTTTTAGTCAGGTAATTTTTAAAGAAGATGCTGGATACTGGATGCTGGATAACGCAGACCGGATAATGGATGCTGGCATATCCATTATCTATCCAGCTATCCAGTATCTATCTAGCATCTTCTTTCCGTTTACAGTATAATTTTCCGTTTCCTTTTACTATTTTTGAACCCGCTTATTCTTGTTACACTATTAAAAATAATTCAAAAAAATGAGAAGAAAAATAGTCGCCGGCAACTGGAAAATGAATAAAGACCTCCAGGGAGGAATTGAATTGGCAAAGACTGTAAACAGGCAGATTGAGGATAATGGAATAATTGTAATTCTTTGTACTCCATACATTCATCTTACTGAAGTTAGAAATGCCCTAACCAAAGATTCCCTTTTCCTGGGTGCTCAAAACTGTGCATCAGAAGCTTCTGGTGCATATACGGGTGAAGTATCTGCTGAAATGATCAGGTCCACCGGCGCGGAATACGTAATTATAGGCCATTCCGAAAGAAGAAGTTATTACCATGAAGATGATGCCATGCTGAACAAAAAAACAAAGCTGGCCCTGGCAAATGAACTTACGCCTATTTTTTGTTGTGGCGAGGTACTTCAGGAAAGACAGTCAGGTATTCACGTGAACGTCGTACGCACACAGATTGAAAAGGGTTTATTCGATCTTTCCCCGGCGGATTTCGGAAAAGTGGTTATTGCTTATGAGCCCGTTTGGGCAATTGGTACAGGCGTTACTGCATCCTCTGCCCAGGCCCAGGAAATGCATAAAGTGATCCGTGATCTGATTTCTGAAAAATACGGAAACCAGGTGGCAGATAATACATCCATACTTTATGGCGGAAGCTGCAAACCTTCCAACGCAGCAGAACTTTTTGCCAATCCTGATGTGGATGGCGGCCTTATCGGCGGCGCATCCCTCAGCGCATCTGATTTTATGGGCATAGTTACGGCATTCTAAAAGCCAGACTTTATAACCTGTTATTGATTGGATAACAGAATAAAATAGGACGGTAAGGGATAATTTTTATTATCCCTTACCGTTTTTTTGCTATTGCACGCATTTCTTAAAATAATTTTTCCACCGCAGCCTTGGGCAATGCATTAACGCAGCTTTCCCCTAACTGGTTGGAAAATTGGAATTTGAAGGCTTATTGAAAGGGAAACCGGACTTGAACATATTGCGAACTTTTCGCTCAATACACGGGCGTGGTAAGGATAAAAAAAAATGATACTTTTATAGTTATATGAGATTATTTATAAATCATAGACTGCTGCTTATCTTTTTGCTATTGCAATTTACAGCGTCTCTCCGAATTTCGAATGCCCAGGACTCAAAGAATTTTTCAGGAGATCCCCACAATTATGCCGACGAACTCGGGGTGTTTATGCAAAAAAATGCCAATACTGAAAGCGAAAAGGCTTTCAATGATTTTATACAAGCCTGGTCAAAGGACAGCCTGTTTTCCGCTAAGGAGATGGAACATATCGTTGCCTCATCCATCAACATGGTAAAGCGGAATGGACGTCCCTACCCTCATTTTACCCATTATCTGGCGAGCCTTGTTACTCTGAAAAAGAAAAATGTATCTCCTGAAAATTATCGGAATTGGGAAAAAGGACTGGATCTGCTGCTTGAAAAGAGAAAAGTATCCCTGATGAATACCGACCGATACTTTGTTTTCACAACTCTGTTTATTGACAGCAGCTCACTATACAGATCAGGATCGGTAAATTGGAAGCTGAGTTCAAAAAATTTCCGGTTTGTAATTGACAGCACCATTCATGTAATTATTCCGTCTACCAACCTGGTTTGTTACGCCAAACGCGACAGCATGGCAATCTTTGAAACTTCCGGTGATTTTAATCCAATTACTTCTGTCTGGAATGGCAAAAATGGTTTGGTGACTTGGGAACGCGCCGGTTTTAAGAGAAATGACGTTAATGCCCGGTTAGATGATTACCAGGTTAATATGGCACGCTCCGAATATTCAGCCACCCAGGTAGTGTTCACCAATTCAGTATATTTCAGCAATCCCCTTAAAGGAACGCTTATCGACAAGGTTCAATTGAACAAGACTCCGGAAGACGCTGATTATCCGCAATTTAATTCTTATCAGAAAGACTTTAAAATTAAAAACCTCTATAAGGATATTAATTATGAAGGGGGACTGTCGATGCAGGGCAGTAAGATGGTCGGCAAAGGTACCCGTGAAGCAGAGGCAAAAATTTACATTTACCGCAGGGACACTCTTGTAATTATTGCCAGAGCATCCTTCTTTGCTTTTAAAACCGGGCGTATAAATGCGCCAAAAGCGGAAATCGTGATCCGGTTAAAAAATGATTCCATTTTTCACCCGGGTCTTGCTTTGACCTACCTTGTTCCGAACCGGGAGCTTACTTTGTATCGTACAGATAATTACAGTTCACAAAGCCCCTACTTCGATTCATACCACAAAATTGACATGTCGTTTGAGCAACTCGTATGGAAAATGAACGAACCCGAGATGCACTTTACAGCCCTTATGGGCAGCACGGAAGGAAAGGCGAATTTTGAATCCGTTAACTTTTTCAATAACAATAAATACCTGAGTCTGCAGCTCATGGATGAGGTTCATCCGCTGATCTCAATCCGAAGTTTTGCCAGGTATATGGGATCCGAAGAATTTCTGGCGGATGATTTCGCTGCATACCTGAATAAATCGCTCGCCCAGGTAAAACAGTTACTGATGAGGATGGCTGCCCAGGGCTTTATCTATTATGAAAGTGAAACAGGCATGGCTACAATAAGACCCCGCCTTCACGACTACCTTGCGGCAAGCGTTTCCAAAATCGACTATGATGTGATCAGTATTCCTTCAAAGACAACAATGCCGGTGGACAATGCCCTGTTTGATTTTCGCAATTATAATCTCACCATCAACGGGGTGTCCCGAATTTTTTTAAGTGATTCTCAAAATGTAGCTATATATCCGTCCAATGCCCGGATTGTAATGAAAAAGAACCGGAATTTCCAGTTCGACGGACACGTTCAGGCTGGCCTGTTTACCTTTTCGGGCAAGAATTTTTTCTTCGATTATGACACTTTCAAAATCAATATGTCAAAGATTGATTCGCTGCAGATCCGCTATCTCACCGGGACAAATGACATTTATGGCATGCCGCTGGCAGAAAAGGCAAAAAATCTTATTGAGGATGTAAAAGGAGATTTATATGTAGATAGGCCTGACAATAAATCAGGACGCAATTCTTATCCCGCCTACCCGGTATTTCAGTCGAAAGCCAACGGACATGTTTACTATGACGATAAAACCATACAGTCGGGTGTATATAGTCGTGACAAATTCTTTTACCAGATCTATCCTTTTGAAATGGATAGCCTGGATAATTTTAACCGTAAGTCGATGCAATTCGATGGGGAACTCACCTCAGCCGGCATATTCCCTTTAATTCACGAAACCTTGCGACTTCAACCGGATAATTCACTGGGCTTTCACCATATGGCTCCTGATTCGGGAATAGCGGTTTATGAAGGAAAAGGTACATTTAAAAATGACATTATTCTCAACCGGTCAGGACTTACAGGAAAAGGAACGCTGGAGTATCTCACCTCATCCGTTGCTTCGGATGAAATGAGGTTTTTCCCCGATTCAATGAACGCAATAGCGAGAGATTTTACGATAGCGAAAAAAACGTCTGTAACGGAATATCCAAAAGTGGAATCTGTGCACGACTCGATTCACTGGATGCCTTATTTGGATGAGCTATATGCTTACAGGACCGATACCGCCTTCAAAATGTTCGACAGCAAAGGCGTTTTAGCCGGGGATTTAAAACTGCAGCCTGCCGGATTGTCGGGAAAGGGAAGAATGCTTTTTGAAGGCGCCGAAATGCGTTCAGATCATTATACATACAAATCAAATGATATTCATGCCGATAGTTCGGATTTCTATCTTAAGTCCCTTCATTCAGAAGGATTTACAGTGCTGACCGAAAACATCAATGCCGATATAAATTTTGCGGAACATAAAGGAATCTTTAATTCTAATGAAGATTACACACTGGTCTCCTTTCCTGAAAACAAGTATGTCAGTTTCCTTGATCATTTTGAATGGGATATGGGCAAAAAAGAACTGGCCATGGGATCAATGAATAATGTGCCTCCCGCAGTGGATACATCACAGGAAGGGTTCACCGGGCCCCGGTATATCAGCATTGATCCGGAACAGGATTCACTGAGTTTTATTTCACCTGTCGCTTTTTATGATTATGACAGTAACCTGATCAAAGCAACAGCCGTTCAATACATTGACATTGCCGATGCCCGCATTTATCCTGAAAATCAACGTCTTACAGTAAACCCTGACGCCCATTTAAGAACTTTATACAAAGCCGGCCTTGTCGCAAACAGGGACAACAAATATTTTTCCATTCACGATGCAGTACTGACAATAACAGCTAAGAACAGGTATACCGGAACAGGTTATTATGAATACGTTGACGAAACAGAACAGAAGCAGACGCTCTTCTTCAGTACACTTGGGGTGGATACAAGCAGGCAAAGCACAGGATCAGGAGAGATAGCGGAAACCGACAATTTCACGCTTAGTCCGGATTTCAGGTACCAGGGTAAATTTTACATGAAGGCATTGCAGAAACTGCTCACTTTCGAAGGTGGCGCACTGATAGCACAGACTTGTGACCGGTTACCATCCCGTTGGGTATATTTCCGATCTGAAATTGATCCGGCGAATATCTTTATCCCAATCGCCGATCCGCTCATTGATATCACCAGGGATAAAATATTCAACGGATTGTTCATGTATTATGATTCGGTACATGTTTACCCGGCCTTTCTTTCGGGCCGTAAGAATTACAGCGATGGACCTGTTGTCACTTCCGGAGGGTTTTTGCACTTCGACAAGGAAAAGCAGGAATATGTAATCGCAGCCAAAGAAAAACTCGAGGACAGGAATATACCCGGAAACCTGTTGAGTCTGCATCGCGAAAGCTGTGAGGTATATGGAGAAGGCAGGGTAAGTTTTGGGGAAAAGCTGGGGCAGATAAAATTAACTGCTGCCGGAAATGTAACGCATAATACAGTTACAGATGAAACTGTGATGGATGTGTTGATGGGTATGGACTTTTTTGTAGCAGATGATATAATGGCCGTTATGTCGAGTGAAGCCGACAGCATGCCTCGGTTACCTGCTGTGGATCTTGGCAGCTCGTCAATCACAAAGAACATGGTGGAGCTTATGGGCAAAGAGAAGTACAATGCTTTGAAATCCGATTTAAACCTGTTCGGGTCCACCCGGACAATGCCGGCGGAGATGAAACACACCCTGGTATTCAATGAGTTGAAAATGAAATGGAACAACGAGACCAATTCCTGGATGTCGGTGGGAAAAATAGGAATAGCGAGCATAAACAACACACCTCTGAATAAGAGGGTGGACGGATTGATTGAATTGCAGATCAAAAGAAGCGGGGACATCATGGATATCTATCTTCAATTTGACCGCCGTACCTGGTATTATTTCGGATATACGAGGGGTGTGATGCAAATTCATTCCTCAAACAATACCTTCCTTGAAAAGATCAAGAAAATAAAGACGGGCGACCGGCGAATGAAGGTTTCTTCAGGCGAATCCTACATTTACATGGTATCCACCGATGTCAAAAAGAACACATTTTTAAGAAAATTCCGCGAAGCATCGGAGGCAGAGCAGGCCCCGGCAGAAACCCCCTGATAATTCCGGAGTAGCATGGAGTATTTTGAACCAGTTCGGAGTATTTTGGAATAGGTGTATTTTGAAGTGGTTCGGCAAAGGCTCCCCCTTGGTCGAAAATATGGCTCCTGGCTCCGCTGCCTGTATATTCCAAAACTCCTCCGAATATCCTCCCCCCCTGAGGTGTTCTGCCAAAATAAAACCCCCTTTTTCTTTTTTTGCATTATAAATTGTTTTTTATTTGTTATAGCAATTCAAAACAACCACGGAGCAATGACAGATAATAAAAGAAAAGTTGAAGTTTGTTTTTCGCCTGTCATGTTCCCTGATTACAAAAACGATGCTTCTGTAGTGGTCATTGTCGACATTCTAAGGGCAACTTCCGCCATAGTGACGGCTTTTATGAACGGCGTTAAAACAATTATTCCTGTTGCCACACTTGAAGAAGCCCTGGAATATAAAAAAAAGGGATTTCTTGTGGCAGCGGAGCGGGATGGCATTGTGCGCGATTTTGCCGATTTTGGCAATTCACCTTATAATTTTCGTCCGGAAATTATTGGCGGTAAAGATATAGTCTACTCTACAACCAATGGCACTTTAAGCATCATGATGGCAAAAGAAAGTCACCGGGTTTTGATCGGTTCCTATTTAAACCTTCAGTCGCTTGTTGAGTTTATTGTTCAGGAGGACCGCGACCTGGTTATCCTATGTGCAGGATGGAAAAATAAATTTAACCTCGAAGATACCCTCTTTGCTGGGGTATTGGCTGAAGAAGTATTAAAGAACCCTCGGTTTGACACCAATTGCGACTCCACTTTTGCCTCGGTGGATTTGTGGAATCTGGCAAAAAACGATCTTATGGGATATCTTGAAAAAGCAGCACAAAGACACCGCTTAAAAAAGAGCCGGCTTGATGATGTGATCGGATATTGCCATACGATGAATCTTACCCGGCTAATTCCCTCTTTAAAGGAAAATTATCTTACTTTGGTTGGGAATAATTAAAGATGTTGACACATGTTAATAAATAATATTCCATATTCATTGTTATTTTTTTCACAATCAAACAATAATTTTTAAATTTGAAAACACTAGCTGTTAATTGTTTAACAAATAAAATAAGCTCCTATGAAAAAATACAATTTTAATCCTGGCCCTTCAGTATTGCCTGAGATCACGCTGAAAAACACGGCGGAAGCAGTTCTTAACCTTAATGGCAGTGGAATGTCAATTATGGAAATATCTCATCGCAGCAAGGATTTTGAAGCCATTTTGAAAGAGGCTAAGGATTTATTCAGGGAATTATTGAATATCCCTTCCGGCTATTCAATTCTTTTTCTTCAGGGAGGAGCCAGTTTGCAGTTTACCATGATACCGTATAACTTTTTAACTAAGAAAGCTGCCTATATTGATTCAGGTGCATGGGCATCAAAAGCAATAAAAGAGGCTAAATTTTTTGGCGAAGTTCAGGTTTTGGGATCATCAAAGGACCAGAATTACACCTCCATTCCGAAAGGTTTCAGTATACCGTCGGATGTGGATTACCTGCATATAACCACCAACAATACAATTTATGGCACTGAAATGAAGCAGGATCCGGATTCACCGGTGCCTGTCATTGCCGATGCTTCTTCGGATATACTTAGCCGTCCTGTCGATGTTTCAAAATATGCCCTTATTTATGGCGGTGCACAAAAAAACCTGGGACCGTCTGGCGTTTCATTCGCCATAATTAAAGACAGCCTTCTTGAGAAATCGGCGCGTCCGGTTCCAACCATGCTCAGCTATAAGATCCATGCAGAGAATGATTCTTTATATAACACACCTCCCTGTGTGGCAATTTATGCTTGCCTGCAAACATTGAAATGGCTTAAAAGTCTGGGTGGACTTCAGGCAATTTACAAGATGAATGTCGAGAAGGCGGATATGCTGTACAAGGAAATCGACGGAAATAAACTGTTTATGTCTCCCCTGGCCAACACGGAAGACCGGTCACTTATGAATGTTGTATTTGTGTTTAAACCGGAATATAAGGATCTGGAAGAAAAGTTCCTGGAACTTGCAAAATCAAAGGGGCTCGTTGGTATTAAAGGTCACCGTTCAGTCGGCGGATTCCGCGCTTCTATTTACAATGCCATGCCTGTTGAAGGCGTAAAGGTTCTTGTGAATGCTATGAAGGAATTTGAAGCCGGAGTGTAGGAAGAAGTCACCGGTCAACAGTCACCCTGATTAAGCAGTTCTTATTAGCTTTCTTAAACCTATAAACAGATAACCATGCATACAGTTCTTATAGCAACAGACAAACCTTTTGCCAAAATAGCGGTAAGTGGAATCAGTGAGATCATAAAAAACGCAGGATATGAATTGAAGCTCCTGGAAAAGTATACCGCCAAAGATCAACTTCTTGAAGCCATAAAAGATGCAGATGCTGTCATTGTTCGGAGTGATATCATCGACGAAGAAGTGATAAAGGCAGCAGGCAAGCTGAAAATTGCTGTCAGGGCAGGAGCGGGATATGACAACATCGATTTGAAGGCCGCCACTTCCAGGGGAGTGGTCGTAATGAATACCCCGGGCCAGAATGCCAATGCTGTAGCTGAACTCTCATTTGGTGCCATGATCTTTTTAAATCGCAATTTCTATAATGGCAGCTCAGGCGTCGAATTGCGAGGCAAAACATTGGGTATTCATGCATATGGACATATCGGGCGGATAGTGGCAAGAATTGCCAAAGGATTTGGAATGGATGTTTATTCACATGATCCTTTTGTGGATAAGGTGGTCGTTGAAAATGACGGGGTAAAATTCATTTCCAGGGCAGAAGATCTGTACCGCACATGCCAGTATATATCGGTTAATCTTCCTGCAAACAAGGAAACAAAAGAATCAATCAATTTCGACCTTCTGAATTTGATGCCGGAAGGTGCCACTCTTGTAAATACAGCCCGCAAGGAAATCATCCATGAACCTTCCCTTCTCAAGATGTTTGCTATGCGCAAGGATTTCAGGTATGTTACCGATGTGGCACCGGATTGCCAGGAACAGATAAAGACCGAATACGCCACGAGATATTATGCAACACCCAAGAAAATGGGTGCCCAGACGGAGGAAGCCAACATTAATGCGGGCCTGGCAGCCGCACGCCAGATTGTAAATTTCCTTACAAAGGGGGATAAGACATTTCAGGTTAATTAATCAATCAAGGATCGGTCAGCTTTTAAAATCTGGCCGGTTAAAATAACAGAGGCGTAAAATATTGCGTCTCTGTTTGTTTTAACAAGTTATTACTACCTTTGCAGCCAATATATTAAATGCATAATGGCTATAATAAAAGCATTCAAAGGGTTTCGGCCAAGAAAGGATCTTGTAGCGAAAATCGCTTCCCGTCCTTATGACGTATTAACTTCAGATGAAGCTTCAATAGAAGCCGCCGGCAATCCATATTCCTTTTATCATGTGATTAAATCTGAAATTGACATGCCGGCAGAAACCGACCATTATGCACCGGTTGTATATGAGGAAGCGAAGTCGGTTATACAGTCGTTTATTGATAAAAGCATTTTCGTGCAGGATGATAAGCCCTGTTTCTACATTTATGCACAAACCATGTGGGGAAGAACCCAGTATGGGCTGGTTGCATGTGCTTCAGTGGCTGATTATCTTGGTAATGTGATACGTAAACATGAATTAACCAGGGTTGAAAAAGAAGAGGACCGTAAAAATCATATCCGTGTAACAAATTTCAATTCCGAACCGGTATTTTTTGCCTATCCCGATCATGAAGAAATTGACCGGCTGGTAAATAAGGTGATTTCGGATAAGCCCGAATATGATTTTAAAACTGAGGATGCTATCCATCATCAATTGTGGATAATTTCAGAAAAAAATATCGTTCAAAGGATTGAATCCATCTTTAAAAAAGACATACCCTTTACCTATATCGCCGACGGACATCATCGGACTGCTGCAGCAGCCCACGTGGGTGAAGAGCGCAAGCAGGATAATCCAGCACACAAAGGATATGAAGAATATAATTATTTTCTTGCCGTCCATTTCCCGGCCAGCCAGTTATCCATTTTCGATTATAACCGGGTGGTAAAAGATCTGAATGGCAATACACCGGAACTTTTTCTTGAAAAACTTGCAAAACCATTCATTGTTGTGCCTAAGGGAGACCATGAATATAAACCGATAAGGGCGCATGAATTTTCCCTGTATCTCAACGGAAAATGGTATGCCCTTGAGGCCAAGTCCGGAACCTTCAATGACAATGATCCTATCGGATGCCTTGATGTGACATTGCTTTCCGAGCATGTACTCGATCCGCTGCTTGATATAAAAGATCTCCGGAGTTCAAACCGCATTGATTTCATAGGTGGCATCAGGGGTTTGACCGAATTGAAACGCCGTGTGGACAGCGGTGAAATGGCAGCCGCTTTTGCCCTGTTTCCTGTTACAATGGATCAACTCATGCGGATTGCCGATACAGGCAGCATCATGCCCCCCAAGACTACCTGGTTTGAGCCCAAGCTCCGAAGCGGACTGGTCCTCCATTCCCTGGAGTAGGAAGTATTGCAAACCTGGTCCTATATCCCGGAGGGATAATCTCCCGGTAGATAATGCAGTCTTGCAGTTATGCAGTCTTGCAGTTATGCAGTCATGCGGTTAGGCAGTCATTCAGTCTGTCACTTGAACGGGTGCATATGTTATTACACATCCCGCCGCAGTTTCCTTAGCCGCGTCAGCACATTAGCACATTAGCACATTAACACATTAGCACATTAGCACATTAGCACATTAGCATATTTGCAAATTGTTTCCCACTTTTAGTTTTTACCTTTTAGTTTTTCACTGCATTGTTCATTGTTCACTGTTCATTGTTCACTTTCGTACACACCTGTTCGCATTCCAACAGAATTAAGATAACATAAATAGTGGCGTTTCTAATTTAATTATTTGATATATAAGAATTTATATACTTTGGCATGGTTGATGTAATATAGTTATCATACTAACTAAGAAACCAAAACAAAAAAAATAACCAGCCATGAAAACAACAAGAAACTTTAACCCGATTGCTACCGCAGCTTTAGCTACCGTAACTTTTCTCTTCGCATCCCTTATCCCTGTTCAGGCAGCCTCCGGAAAAAACACCAGCTCCGACATGAATGAAATACAGGCAGCATCAAACAACCTTGCAATGTATAGCATCGAAGTTGAAAAAACGGTCGCATTCAATGCTCCTGTTTTAATGGAAAATTCAGCATCATTTGAAGTGTTTGTTGCTGAAACCCGACTGAACGATATATTCTCCTCTGCTTCAACGGAAGCACAATATGTATCCCCTGTAATAAACGAAGATTTCGAGGTAGCCGTTTCCCTTGAAAACCTCGATCAGTTGAGCGCACAAATCCAGGAGTCGGTTAAATACACTGCCTCCGAAGCCGAATAAAGAACAGTTCAATCCATATATACGTAGTGCAAATGTGGGTGTCCCAAAGTCGGGACACCCTTTTTTTATGTTTTGCCGGATTCAACAATTTGGACATTTCCACTGGCAGGGATGTGATATTATGATATCTTTAAAAAAAAAAATATGCTCGAATTTGATTTCTCAATTCTTCGTTGTCCGGTAACCAAAGAGAATTTAAGGCTTCTTTCCAGGGAAGATGCAAATAAAATTGCTTCCGGATACGATAGAACCTTTTTAAAAATTGACAATATTACGGAAGGCCTTATCAATGACAGTTCAACATATTTTTACCCTGTTTTTGATGGAATATTGCTGCTATTAGAGGTTTATGCCTTGTATATCGGAACAGGCCTGGATGAAAGAGAAAAAATGACTTATGATAAAGAAAGAGTCTTTGATTATTATAACGAGTTAAATTACGCTACAAAAAACAGTTATCAAATATATGAAGATTCCCCCAAATGGGTCGATTTTAGGGATGTAACAAGCGACTATATCCACCACTCATTTACAAGAGCCAGAAATTTCCTTCATCCAAAGGGTAAGTATTTTCTTGATGTTGCTTCCGGCCCCATCGGCCTGAAGGAATACATTGAATTATCGGAGAACTATGAAATCCGGATTTGTATCGATATATCTGTAAATGCGCTGATTCAGGCTAAACATAACTACAGCCGGGGAAAAGGAATTTATATCTGTGCCGACATCTCAAATATCCCGTTAAAGGATAACATATGTGATTCAGTATTAAGCCAGCATACATTGTATCATATACCTAAAGATGAACAAAAAATTGCAGTTGAGGAGATGTACAGAGTTGTAAAACCGGGTTCGTCGGTAGTCATTGTTTATAGTTTGTTTTATCACAGTCTGTTTATGGATATTACCTTATTCCCAATACAGTTTTACAGAATAATCCGGCATTTTGCGGGCAAAGCATATGTAAATCTGTTCAACAGCAAGCCCCGCCTTTATTTTTACCCCCATTCCCTCAGATGGTTCAGGAAAACCTTTGAGTTTGGAAACGACATTGAGTTTTATTGCTGGAGAAGTACGAACAAGTATTTTTTAAATTTTTACATTCATAGCGGCCTAGGAGGAAAAAAGCTTTTAAATTGGCTGAAAAACAGCGAAGACAAATATCCCGGGTTTTGGGCCAGATTCGGGGAATATCCTGTAATTGTTTTAAGGAAAAGGAATATTCAGGTCTGATAAAACTCCAGGCCATATTTTTAGTTGAGAACCCTCACCTTAGCCTTTGAGTCCACAGAATTAAAAAACGGACCCGGAAAGTGACCGAAATAAATGCGCAAAAACATAATCTGGCTTTACTTGTCATTTTTTATACCGGCCACCGGGTTAAAATAAAAATCGATAATACAAGGAATAAAAAGATTGAAAAGACGCACCTGATTATTAAATAAAAAGGTGCGTCAGAAACATAGGGTTTGTATGCCAAATCGTAATTGATCTCTGAATTTTTTCCCGAAAGTCAGATAAATAGGAATTTCAATCCCGGAGTAAAGAAAGTGGATCGTTCGGTAAACCCCAAATAAACAAAGCTTTAATTCCATGAAAATCTGCGCAATCGTTATCGCAATCGTTTGTTTAACCAATTTAAAAAGAAAAATCAAAATGTAAAAAGGCTGATATTTTTTTTACATTTGCCTTACAAGATGAAAAACCACCAGGTAACTATCAAAGATGTTGCAAGGGAACTTGGAGTCTCAATCTCAACGGTTTCCAGGGCTTTAAAAGACCATCCGGATATCAGTGCTAAAACAAAGCAACTTGTCAGGTCGGTGGTTGATAAATTAAAATATAAGCCTAATTCCATCGCATTGAGCCTTCGGAACAGGCAAACGCATATTATTGGTGTTGTCGTTCCTGAAATAGTCCATCATTTTTTTGCGTCAGTTATATCGGGTATTGACGAAACTGCAATGGAAGCAGGCTATAATGTAATGTTCTTTCAGTCGAATGAAAGTTACGAACGTGAGGTAATGAACGTGCAGTCGCTTATCAGCAGCCAGGTTGACGGTGTGTTGTTATCTGTAGCTAAGGGATCAAAAAAATTCAATCACCTGAAACAACTTTTGGACAATAATATACCGCTGGTGTTTTTTGACAGGGCGTGTGATGAAATTGAAACTGACCGTGTTATAGTCGATGATTTCGAAGGGGCGTTCAATGCAGTGGATTACCTGATAAAAACCGGATGTAAGCGAATTGCGCATTATTCGGGTCCGCCGCACCTTCAGATTGCCTACCAGAGAAAAAGAGGTTACATAAGTGCCTTGGAAAAGAACGGGTTGCCCGTGGATGATTCAATAATCGTTCAATGTGATTCCTATGATTGTGCATTTGTTACCACGCAAAATATAATGTGCCGGCTTAATCCCCCGGATGCAATTTTTACGGCAAACGATGAAACGGCAGTAGGAACGTTGAATTGTCTGAAAAGATCGGGGTTCAGGGTTCCGGAAAATGTTTCGATCGTGGGGTTTACCGACGGTCTGGTATCCACCGTGACTGATCCACTGCTGACCACAGTAAGTCAGCATGCCTTTGAGATTGGCCGCAGAGCTGCCACCATCCTCATAAAACGCATCACGGAAGATTCAGACATCTTCAAACCTATTATTGATGTGGTAAAAACGGAATTGATGATTAGGGATACGACTAGGAAATTGTGACCCCACCCTTGAAGGGTACCACCCTTCGAGGGTGGTACCCTTCAAGGGTCTAAATATTTGAAATTTCTATTATAATAACGTTAGGTAAATTTTTAAATGCAATGGAAAAAAAACTTCCCTTAGAACCCGGCAGGTATTATCACATTTATAATCATGCCGTTGGATCTGATTTGTTATTCAAATCTGAACCAGATTACAAAAATTTTTTAGTGAAATATACCCGGTATATTTCTCCTGTAGCTTCAACCCTCGCCTACTGTTTAATGCCTAATCATTTTCATACTTGTGTTTTAATAAACGATATGGAATATATTTCGACTCTTCCGTCGAAATATATGACCAATGAACTCATAGCCGAAGGATTATACCGATCATTTTCGAATTTGCTCAATAGCTATGCACAATGGTACAATAATAAATATGAAAGAAAGGGGTGTCTCTTTATGAGCAATTTCAAACGAAAAATAGTAGAAAATGATGATTCCTTAAGAAGGTTAATTTGCTATATTCATAAAAATCCCGTTGAATCAAAATTTGCTGATAATGTTGATGCTTGGAATTATTCATCCTATAATTTTATTACCTCTGGTAAACAACAGGACGGAATACAGATAAGGAGAACCGAAATCATTCGTGTTTATAATGACCTTGAAAATTTTAAATTTCTTCACCAACCCTTCGAGGGTACCACCCTTCAAGGGTGGTACCCTTGAAGGGTGGTACCCTCGAAGGGTGGTACCCTCGAAGGGTCCAAATTAAAAAATCAGGGTATATGCTTGGAATTTATTATCTTTAATTTAAATTTGTTGCAACTGTTTCCCGATAGTTTATATTTGTTGATCTCTGATTCTGTTAATAAACAGACAGGGATTTTTTTTTGCCTGTTCTGTCGAGTACATTTTAATAATTAAGGTAAATGAATAAACCTAAACTTCGCTTTTGGCAAATCTGGAACATGAGTTTTGGATTTCTCGGTATCCAGTTTGGCTTCGGATTGCAAAATGCCAATGTGAGCCGTATCTTCCAAACTCTTGGCGCTGACATCGACCGGATCCCCCTTCTCTGGATTGCGGCTCCTGTTACCGGGCTCATCATGCAACCCATTATCGGGTACCTTAGCGATCATACCTGGGGAAGATTCGGCAGAAGGAGGCCGTTTTTCATGATTGGTGCAGTCCTCGCCTCCCTTGCCTTGCTTTTTATGCCAAATTCGCCATCGTTGTGGATAGCTGCCGGCATGTTATGGATCATGGATGCTTCCATCAATATTTCCATGGAACCTTTCCGGGCTTTTGTAGGTGACATGCTTCCCGATGAACAGCGAACGTTAGGCTTTACAATGCAAAGTTTTTTTATCGGTATCGGTGCTTTCGTTGCGTCATGGCTTCCCTATATGCTTGCCAACTGGCTGCATATTGCCAATACAGCGGAACACGGACTTCCTCCTACCGTTATCTATTCCTTTTATTTTGGCGGGGCGGTATTTTTTGGTGCCGTGCTCTGGACTGTATTTTCGACAAAAGAATATTCGCCGGAGGAAATGAAAAAATTTGAAACCCAACAGGACAAAGAAATCCGGGAAGATCAAACAACGGAACCGGAAGGAACTTACATCCGAAGAGGAATTATCTGGCTGATAGCCGGTGCTATTATTGCGTTTCCGGTTTATCATTACAAACTTGAAAAAGAGTTGTATATTCTCTCTGGCGGCCTCGCGTTGTTCGGAGTATTGCAGCTTATCAGTGCATTGCTGATTCGTAACATGCATGGCCAGTCAGGCTTGGTAAATGTCATCACTGATCTTTACCGGATGCCCAAAACCATGGCACAGCTGGCAGTGGTCCAGTTTTTTTCCTGGTTCGCGCTGTTCTCGATGTGGATCTATACGACCCCCGCTATAACAAGCCATCTTTACGGAACCAGTGATACTTCTTCGGCATTATACAACGAAGGCGCAAATTGGGTCGGCGGCATGTTCGGCTGGTATAACCTTTTCGCTGCATTTTTTGGCATCGCCGTGCTGCCCTGGCTGGCCCGTTATACAAGCCGGAAAATTACGCATATGATTGCCCTCACCTGTGGCGGATTAGGATTGATCTCCTTTTACTTTCTTACCGATCCTCACCAGATGGTATTTTCCATGATCGGCATCGGTCTTGCCTGGTCAAGCATACTTGCAATGCCCTATGCCATACTTACCGGCGCACTGCCCCAGTCGAAAATGGGGGTTTACATGGGAATCTTCAATTTTTTTATCGTCATTCCGCAGATCCTTGCTGCGACCCTTCTTGGTTTTATGGTAAAAATAATTTTCCACGGCGAAAGTATCTATGCGCTTATCAGCGGTGGCATCTCCATGATCCTCGCTGCATTGCTTGTATTGATCGTAAATGATTATAAAGACAAAAGATGATTATAAAAGGATGTATTTTCGACCTGGATGGAGTTTTAGTAGATACCGCACGCTATCATTTTCTGGCATGGAAAAGTCTGGCTGACAGGCTGGGATTTGAATTTACGGAATCAGACAATGAACGGCTCAAGGGGGTCAGCCGTATGGCTTCCCTGGAAATTCTGCTCGAAATTGGCAGGATATTCCCGGGAGATATCGAAAAACTGGAATATGCCGCGGAAAAGAATGACCTGTATCTCAGGCTAATTGAAAAAATGACGCCCGCCGATATCCTTCCGGGTGTCAGAGAATTCCTGACAGAATTAAAAAATACCGGTATTCAGATCGGACTTGGATCTGTTAGCAAAAATGCACGGACTATCCTCACAAAAACTGCCATAACGGAATTCTTTGATGCAATTGTTGACGGAAATATCATTTCACGGGCAAAGCCCGATCCGGAAGTATTCCTGACCGGTGCTAAATTGCTCAACCTGCCCCCGGGCCAATGTGTTGTTTTTGAAGATGCCGTAGCCGGTGTTGAAGCAGCACACCGGGCCGGAATGAAATGCGTTGGTATCGGTTCTCAGGATATCCTCATTGAAGCGGATTTGATAATACCCGGTTTTGAAAACTTTACTATGCGGGATCTTACTTTTTAATTGTAATTCAGAAGAAGTGTTTGTTTAACTATTGAAGGCACGGAGATGAAAAGTTACTATAAAACGGATGAATGGAGCATAATTGAAGAAGGGTTCGATCCACAAAGGCATGAGGCTTCTGAAAGCATATTCAGTCTGGGGAATGGTCACATGGGCCAAAGAGCCAATTTTGAAGAAAATTACACGGGCGAATCCCTGCAGGGCACTTATATAGCCGGGGTTTATTACCCAGACAAAACGCGGGTTGGCTGGTGGAAAAACGGGTATCCCGAATACTTTGCCAAGGTTCCCAATGCCCCAAACTGGATTGGCATACACGTGCATGCGGATGGTGAAGATCTTGATCTTCACACCTGCAAGGTATCGCATTTTGTTCGGGAATTGAACATGAATCAAGGTTACCTGGAACGTTCTTTTACTGCCGAATTGAAATCCGGAAAAAAACTGCAAATCAGATCCAGGAGGTTTCTAAGCATGGCAGATGATGAAATTGGCGCCATTCGCTATTCTGTTAAACCTCTGAACTTTTCAGGCGAAATAGAATTCATAGCTTTTATCGAAGGCAATGTGCTTAACAGGGATTCCAATTATGATGAAAAATTCTGGGATGTGCTTGATTCCGGATCACAATCCGACCTGGCCTTTCTTCATGCCCGGACCCGAAAATCGGGTTTTGAGGCCTGCTTTTCAATGATGACGGAAATATCCGTAAACGGTACGATTGCGGCCGCCGCCCGACAACCTGTGCATTCCGAAACCTATGCAGGAATAATTACCCGCGTTATTGTATCCGCCGGGGATGAAATAATCCTTTACAAATATGCATCTGTGCTTGACTCCCTGAAATATAGCCATGACCAGATTGTTGAAAAATGTAAAGAATCGGTCCGCAAGGCTTTTAAAATAAAATTCGACGCCCTGTTTGCGGGGCATACCGCAAAATGGGAAGAAAACTGGTCAAACAGTGATATTATCATTGAAGGAGATCCATTGGCACAGCAGGGCATACGCTTCAATATTTTTCAGTTGAACCAAACCTATACCGGCCGTGACGAACGTCTGAATATCGGGCCGAAAGGATTTACGGGAGAAAAATATGGAGGAAGTACATACTGGGATACCGAGGCTTTCTTATTCCAGTTTTACCTCAGTACAGAGAATGAAAAAGTTGCCCGGAATCTTTTGATTTACAGGTATAAGCATCTGCAAAAGGCAATTGAAAATGCCGCCAAGCTCGGATTTCATTCAGGAGCCGCACTATACCCGATGGTAACGATGAATGGTGAAGAATGCCACAACGAGTGGGAGATCACCTTTGAAGAGATCCACAGAAACGGCGCCATCGCATACGCCATTTTCAATTATATACGATATACCGGGGATAAGAAATACCTCGCTGAATATGGCCTCGAAGTTTTGATAGCAATATCAAGGTTTTGGAGGCAACGGGTAAACTGGTCTGAATCGAAAGCGAATTACGTGATGCTTGGTGTTACCGGACCTAACGAATATGAAAACAATGTGAATAACAACTGGTATACCAATAAAATGGCATGCTGGACCTTGAAATATACGCTGGAAGCCATTGATTATGTGCAGAAAAATCTTCACGACGAATATCTGCGCATCGTTCAGCAAATCAATTTCAAACAGGAGGAAGAACAAAAATCATGGCAGCATATTATTGACAATATGTTTTTTCCGGAACTTAAAGAGCATGGCATATTTCTTCAGCAGGAAGGGTTTATGGACAAAGAACAACGCCTGGCTGCTGAACTTGATCCTGCTGAAAGACCCATAAACCAGCACTGGTCATGGGACCGGATTCTTCGCTCTGTTTTTATCAAGCAGGCGGATGTTTTACAGGGCATTTTCTGTTTTGAAGACGAGTTTTCCCTGGAAACGATCCGTAGAAATTATGAATTCTATGAATCCAGAACCGTACATGAATCATCTTTGTCCCCTTGCATTCATTCAATACTGGCAAACAGGATCGGCAAATTCGACGATGCCTATGAACTCTACCTGCGCACGTCAAGGCTTGATCTTGATGATTATAACAGGGAAGTGAATGAGGGGCTTCATATTACGAGCATGGGAGGCACCTGGATGTCGGTCATCCTTGGTTTTGGCGGGATGCGTATACGGGAAGAAACAATCAGTTTTAATCCCAGCCTGCCGAAGAAATGGAAATCTCTTTCCTTTCATATTAACTACAGGGGTAGAAAACTGAAAGTCAGTATTTCTGAAGAAACAGTGAAAGTTGCTTTAATTGAAGGCGAACCTCTCATGGTTGAAATTAACGATAACCCGGTAAAATGTATTCCGGATAAAAGATAAAACGATGAGATAAACGTCTTTCCATATGAAAAAATGGATAGATTGGCCCCAAACTATTCTCTTATGAGTTGCATTTTTAAAAATACATAAATTTCTATAACCAAAAACCACAATATGAAAACCAACCTATTATTGACCACACTGGTTGCCCTGTTGCTCCTGGGTTCCTGCAAGCAAAATACACCGGTTGATGCCGTTAATCCGCTTTCAGGTCTTGATTCCATCCACCAGCGGTTGGCAAATGGAGTCATGTATGAAGTGAATATCCGGCAGATCACACCGGAGGGAACGCTAAAGGCTTTTACCGAACAACATATCGACCGTTTGAAAAACCTGGGAATAGATGTTATTTGGCTGATGCCCGTATACCCTATTTCTTTAAAGAACCGCAAAATGCCACTTGGAAGCTACTACTCCGTGGCCGATTATAAAGAAATTAATCCGGAGTTCGGAACACTCGATGACATGAAGGATCTTGTGAAAAAAGCACATGCCTCGGGAATGCTTGTCATTTTCGACTGGGTAGCCAATCATTCCGGATGGGACAATCATTGGATTACTGAGCATCCCGACTGGTACACTCATGATAAAAAAGGAAAAATTGTATCCCCTGTTGCCGATTGGTCGGATGTAGCTGATCTTAATTACGATAATCCCGATCTGAGAAAAGCCATGACAGAAGCAATGAAATACTGGATAAAAGAAGCAGGTATTGATGGGTATCGCTGCGATGCTGCGGCGATGGCACCGACAGACTTCTGGAAAAGTGCATGGCAACAGGTGGATAGCATGCGCCCGGTAATAAAACTTGCCGAGGCATGGGAACCGGAATTGATGGATAATGGATTTGATGCAGTATACGGATGGGAATTGCACCATTTATTAAATGATATTGCAAAGGGAGCAAAAAAGGTGAATGCCCTGGATAAGTATTTTCACAGGATTGATACCCTGTATGATAAAGACGACATCCTTCTGAACTTCATCACCAATCATGATGAGAATTCATGGTCGGGCACCGAATATGAAAGGATGGGTCGCGGAGTCAACTGCTTTGCCGCGTTCACCTATATTGTTCCCGGCATGCCGCTGATTTATACAGGACAGGAAGCAGCCCTGAAAAAACGACTGCGCTTTTTCGAAAAAGATACAGTGAACTGGAACGATACAACGCTTTATTCCTTTTATCGCCGGCTGAATAATTTGAAACACACGAATTACGCTCTTATTGCGGGCGATAAAGAAAATGTTTTTGAATATTCGGTTGATACTATTACAAACACAATTGCTATTTTCAGACAAACCGGCGAAGATAAAGTCATTGGCGTCTTCAACTTTTCCGATAATATTGTCAAAACAGGCGTTCCCATGGAAGAGGCTCTCGGCAAATACCGGGAAGCATTTAATAATGACAAGATATTTGTGAAGGCGGATACCTATTTTACCCTGCAACCCTGGGGATTCTCGATTTTGGAAAACTGGTAAACGGTGACTGGTGACCGATGACCGGTGACCGGTGACCGGTGACTGGTGACTGGTGGCATAAAAATCCTTATTTGTTATTATATTTACGGGGAGCAATTCTTTTTAGTAGAATTGCTCCCTTATTCATACCTGTATCAACATGAAATACATAAAGAAAAACTGCTTCCTTTTCGTGTCAATCCTCTTTTTTACCGGCACCCTAAACGGCCAGGTTATTGGTACCGAGCTGGAAGATCCGACAATTACCGGAGTTAATACCCTGAAACCCCATGCCTGGTTTATCCCTTTTCCTGACAGCAAATCAACAGATGGGAAAAAAGGCTTGGAATCCCCGTTTTGCAAAATTCTTAACGGAAACTGGAAATTCTTCTGGTCAGTAAACCCGGCTGAACGCCCTATGGATTTCTATAAGGAAAATTACAACATTGCCTCGTGGAAGGAAATTCCGGTTCCTTCAGATTGGCAGATGCAAGGCTATGATTACCCGATTTATGTGAATATACTGTACCCATTTCATGCGGATCCACCGCTTCCCGCCGGGGAAAACAACCTGGCCGGATTCAGTCGGATTGCCGGTTCGCCGGAAACAAATCCGAAGGAAAAATTTAATCCATCAAAGCCGGATCCGCCCTATATTCCGAAATTATTCAACCCCGTTGGATCTTACAAACATGCGTTTACAGTTCCGGCCGGGTGGAATGACAAACGAATTGTATTGCATTTCGGGGGTGTAAATTCCGCAGCTTATTACTGGATAAACGGAGTGAAACTGGGTTACAGCGAGGATGCCAAAACACCGGTGGAATTTGATATTACCGACAAAATCAGAGAAGGAGACAACAACCTGTCCGTGGAGGTTTACCGATGGTGCGACGGGTCCTACCTTGAAGACCAGGACTTTTTCAGGCTGAGCGGCATAGAACGGGATGTATATCTTTACGCCACACCGAAGGTTCACATCTTTGATTTTTTTGCAAAAACCGATCTGGTCAACAATTATACAAATGGGGTATTATCAGTGTCAGTTGATCTGAAAAACTCATTCCCTGATTTGAAATCAGGGGATTATACGGTTGAATTAAATCTGTTTGACAAAAACAACGCTGCAGTTGCCACTGCTAAACAGAAAGTTCTAATCAACATGAAGGATTCAGTTCAGCTTTTTTTTAAAAACGATGTGCCAAATCCCCTGAAATGGACTGCTGAAACGCCCAACCTGTATAAGCTGGTACTTACTGTATCCGATAAAAAAGGCAAAGAAACGGAAGCCGTTACTTCAAAAATTGGTTTCAGGAAAGTTGAATTCATCAACGGACAATTATGCATTAATGGCAAACCCATCTATATTAAGGGAGCAAACCGGCATGAACATGATGAGATCACAGGCCACGTAATCAGTGAGGATTTAATGCGAAAAGACATAGAATTGCTCCAGCAAAATAATCTGAATGCTGTGCGCACATGCCATTACCCCAATGCTCCACGCTGGTATGAATTGTGCGACGAATATGGCATCTACCTGGTTGATGAGGCGAATATTGAATCGCATGGAATGGGCTATGATAAGGATAAGACCCTGGCAAACAAGCCGGAATGGCTCAATGCCCATATGGATCGAACCAGGAGAATGGTTGAAAGAGATAAAAACCATCCTTCCATTATCATCTGGTCACTGGGGAATGAGGCAGGAAACGGGAGTAATTTTTTTGCTACCTATGACTGGATAAAGAAAAGAGACAACACACGCCCGGTACAATATGAACGTGCAGAAATGGACCGGAATACGGATATTTTCTGCCCGATGTACATGCCGGCTTCCCAGATGGAGCTGTATGCCAAAAAGAATCCGGACCGTCCCCTGATCCAATGCGAATACGCACATGCCATGGGAAACAGCGTAGGTGATTTTCAGGATTATTGGGATATTATTGAAAAATACCCTATGCTCCAGGGAGGCTTTATATGGGATTGGGTGGACCAGGGTATCGCTCAGAAAGACTCATCCGGTAGGAAATACTGGGCTTATGGCGGCGATTTCGGTCCGGCAAATGTCCCCAGCGATAACAATTTCTGTGATAACGGCCTGATCTCAGCTGACAGACGCGCCCATCCCACTCTTTATGAGGTAAAGAAAGTATACCAGAATATTAAATTCCGGGTGCTTGACATGTCAGCCGGAAAATTTGAAATAAAAAACGGCTTTATTTTTACCGACCTCAATAAATACAATTTTGAGTATACGGTGGAAGAGAACGGCAAGCCGGTTTTGAACCAGGAACTGCCTGTTTTGAATATTTCCCCGGGCCAATCAGGAGTTGTCAGCCTTGACTTGTCTGCCTTCACGGTGAAGCCGAACTGCGAGTACTTTATTATTTTCAGGGCACATCAGCGCGATGCCGAACGGATGATCCCGGCCGGGCACATTGTGGCATACGAGCAATTTCTATTGCCATACCGGACAATCATACCGGATGCTGCCAATGTATTTCCCGATCTTCAATATACAGAGAAACCCGGAATAGTCATTTCAGGTCAATCCTTCGCAATTGGTTTCGACAGCCTGGGATGGATATCTTCCTATAAATTAGATGGTCGCGAAATATTGAAAGCACCTCTTATGCCGAATTTCTGGAGAGCCCCCAATGACAATGATTATGGCAGTAACATGCCATCTCGTTTGAAGGTATGGAAAGATGTCAACCGGAAATTTAAGCTGACGTCCTTGAAAATAAAGCAATTGACAGGTAATATGGTGGAAGTTTACTGCTTGTACGATATTCCCGAAGTAAGGGGAACCTGGTCCACTACATACCTTGTGCAGGGAGATGGCCGGATTGAGGTATCGAATAAGTTTTCCACTTTTAACAGGTCATTGCCCGAAATTCCAAGGATTGGTATGAAGTGGCGGCTGGGCTCTGAATTTTCCAATATGAATTATTACGGTCGCGGACCCTGGGAAAATTACCAGGACCGAAAGACCTCTGCCCTGGTATCCCTGTATTCAGAAAAGGTAGAAGACCAGGTATTTTTATATGTGCGCCCCCAGGAGAATAATTACCATACGGATGTAAGGTGGTTTTCGCTGACCGACGATTCGGGGTTTGGCCTGAAAGTAAGCGGAAAACCGGTCATATCTTCTTCAGCCCACAACTATGGAATGGAAGATATAGATGACGGAGCTGCCAAAGATCAGCGACATATAAATGACATTGTACCCCGTGATTTTATTGAATGGAATATTGACTACAAACAGATGGGCGTTGGGGGAGATGACAGTTGGAGTGCAAAACCGCTGGACAAATATCTGCTCTATCCCGGTGAATATGCTTATGAGTTTACCATTTCGCCGGTTGGTGTAAAATAACATTGGGCGCAGGCCAACGTTGGGCGCAGGCTCCTGCCTATGCTCCTATTTTTATATATGTTGGGCGCAGGCTCCAGCCTATGCTCATATTTTTATATATTTTGGGCACAGGCTCCTGCCTATGGTCATATTTTTATATATGTTGGGCGCAGGCTCCAGCCTATGGTCATATTTTTATATATGTTGGGCGCAGGCTCCTGCCTATGGTCATATTTTTATATATGTTGGGCGCAGGCTCCAGCCTGCGCCCACATATTGAATATCTTTATATCTTTACTATTCCATTAATTATTTCCACCATGAAAATAACCAAACTCATTTCCCTGTTAATTATGTTTATCGTATCGGGACTTTTTGTTAAAGCTCAGGATTCCATCCCTCCGAGGGAAGATCCTATGCATACGGATTGGGCAAACCTTGCACGCTTCAAAGAAGCTGATCAGAAAATCGGGATGCCGGAAAAAGGAGAAAAGCGTATCGTTTTTATGGGCAATTCAATTACGGAAGGCTGGAGCAATACAATGCCTGATTTTTTTAAGGATAGTTCCTATGTTAACAGGGGCATCAGCGGTCAGACCACACCGCAGATGCTGATTCGCTTTCGTCCCGATGTGGTCAATCTTAACCCTGCTGTAGTCGTTATCCTTGCGGGCATTAATGATATCGCCGGCAATACCGGGCCATCAACTCAGGAAATGATCCAGGACAATTTAGCTTCTATGGCCGAGATTGCAAAAGCCAACGGAATCAGGGTAATTCTGTCTTCAGTGCTGCCTGCTTATGATTTTCCGTGGCATCCGGGAATGCAGCCTGCTGAAAAGGTAATAGCGCTTAATACCTGGATAAAAAATTACGCCAAAACAAACGGTTGTATTTACCTTGATTACTTTTCATCAATGGTGGATGAACGACACGGTTTGAAAGCGGACTATACATACGACGGTGTTCACCCGAACCTGGCCGGATACCAGGTGATGGCACCCCTGGCAGAAAAGGCCATCCAGGAAGCCCTGAAATAATGAAAGACATTAAACATATTTGCGCTCCTGCGGCATTTTTGTTGTTATTTTTTCTAATTACATCCTTCCATCCTTCGCAGGCAGATCCGCCGCAACCCGTTTACCCGGTTCCCACAGCCATGCAGCTTGCCTGGCACGAGATGGAAATGAATGCTTTCATTCACTTTACAATTAATACGTTCACCGACCTTGAATGGGGCATGGGAAGTGAATCGCCTTCTTTATTTAATCCATCTTCAGCAAACCCTGCACAGTGGACAGAAATTCTTTCAAATGCCGGGTTCAAGGGTGTTATTCTTACCTGCAAACACCATGATGGTTTTTGTCTTTGGCCCAGCAAATACTCTGAACATACCATTCAAAACAGCCCTTATAAGGGAGGCCAAGGTGACCTGGTTAAAGAATTGTCGGATGCCTGCAGGCTCAGCGGTCTTAAATTTGGCGTTTACCTGTCTCCCTGGGACAGGAATCATGCGGATTATGGGAAACCAGCTTACATTGAATATTACAGGCACCAGCTTCAGGAATTGTTTACACAATATGGCCCGGTTTTCGAAATGTGGTTTGATGGAGCAAATGGAGGAACCGGGTATTATGGCGGGACAAATGAAAAGAGATCAATTGATGGCCGATTGTATTATGATTGGCCGGGAACGCTGGATTTAGTGCGTAAGCTGCAACCCGGCGTGATTTTCTTTAGTGATGCAGGCCCCGGAGTGCGTTGGGTAGGAAATGAGCAAGGTATTGCCGGCTTCACCAACTGGGCCATGATCACACCCGATACAATTTACGCCGGGAAATCCGGAATAGAAAAATTGCTGAACGAAGGCTCGGAAAACGGAACACGGTGGATTCCGGCAGAAACAGATGTTTCAATTCGTCCGGGATGGTTCTTTCATGAACAGGAAAACGATAAGGTCAAAACACCGGAGCAATTGTTCGATATTTACCTTACTTCGGTCGGACGTGGCTCCGTGTTGCTGCTGAATGTGCCGCCGGACCAGCGGGGTCTTATTCATGAAATTGACCGGAATGCATTAAGAGGCTTTCATGAATTGCTTCAAAGCGAATTCAAAACCAATATGACCGAGGGGGCAAAAGTTTTTGCGAGCAGTTTCAGGGGAAACGAAAAGATATTCGATGCCTCAAAAACCACGGATGGAAATAAGGAAACTTATTGGGCCACAAACGATGATACAAAGGCAGGCTGGATCGAACTCGATCTGGCTGAAACCAAAAGTGTAAAATATGTGGTTATCCAGGAATATATTAAACTGGGACAACGGGTCAAGTCTTTTTCCATTGAAATTGAAGATAACGGCAATTGGAAAAAGGCCGGTTCAGGGACTACCATTGGTTACAAACGAATTATTAAAATCGACCCGGCAGAAACCCGTAAAATAAGGGTAAACATCCTGGATTCACGCGCTTGCCCCGTGATATCCAATATTGAAATATATTAGGTACACCCTTCAAGGGTGCCACCCTTGAAGGGTGGCACCCTTGAAGGGTCCATTTAAATCCAAAAAGATGAAAAATCCGATAATTGCTTGCCTCGTTCTTTTCGTCGTTTTAGGAAGCTGCCCTGTATATGCGCAATATGCGTTTCAGGATACATCGTTGAGCGGGGAAGAGAGAATCAGCAACCTTCTTTCGTTGATGACACTTGAAGAGAAGATCAATGCGTTATCGACCCAATTGGGAATTCCCAGGCTTGGGATCCGCAATTGCGGACAGGTTGAAGGTTTGCATGGACTCGCCTATGGCGGCCCTTCGAATTGGGGATCAAGGTCCCCCGTTCCGTCCACTATCTTCCCGCAGGCATACGGACTGGGAGAAACATGGGATACGGATCTTATCAGGAAAGTGGCGGAGCAGGAAGCCTATGAAAACAGATATTATTACCAAAGTCCGAAATATTACAGGGGATCACTTGTCATGCGGGCTCCCAATGCCGATTTGGGACGGGACCCGCGCTGGGGAAGAACAGAAGAGTGTTTTGGTGAAGATGCCTGGTTAAATTCACGAATGGTGGTATCCTTTGTGAAAGGACTACAGGGGGATGATCCACACTATTGGAGAACAGCATCCCTGATGAAACACTTCCTGGCGAACAGCAATGAGGATGGACGCGATTCCACCTCATCCAACTTCGATGACCGCCTGTTCCGGGAATACTATGGATATACTTTTTACAAAGGAATTACCGAAGGGGGATCAAGAGCATTCATGGCATCTTATAATGCCTATAACGGGATTCCCATGACAATAAATCCTGTCCTTAAAAAAGTAACCGTTGAAGAATGGGGAAACGACGGGATCATATGTACGGATGGAGGCGCAATGGCCCTGCTTTTTTCAGCCCATAAAGCCTTTCCTTCATTGGCCGAAACAGCTGCAGCTTGTGTGAAGGCAGGGATCGGACAGTTTCTTGACAATTATAAACCCTCCATAAAAGAGGCATTCAGAAAAGGTTTGTTAACAGAAGCCGACATAGATGCTGTTCTGAAAGGCAATTTCAGGGTCGCTTTAAAACTGGGATTACTGGATTTAAAACAGGAAAACCCATACAGCGATATTGGAGTAAAGGATACTATTGATCCATGGACAAAACCGGATGTCAAACAATTTGTACGGGAAGTCACTGCAAAATCAATCGTTTTGCTCAAAAACAACAGTCAATTATTACCTCTTGATCTGAACAGGATAAAGAGAATCGCTGTAATCGGGCCCCTGGCAGATGACGTGCTGCTGGACTGGTATAGTGGAACCCCGCCCTATAAAATTTCACCCCTTGCGGGAATAATTAAAGCGTGCGGCAATAACGTGGAGGTAACTTTTGCAGCGGAAAACAGGATGGACCAGGCGATAAATGCTGCCAAAGCGGCTGACGTAGCCATTGTGATCGTAGGAAGCCATCCCATTGGCACAACGGCAGAATGGAAAACCTCCCCTGTGCCAAGTGACGGTAAGGAAGCCGTAGATCGTAAATCGTTGTCGCTTGAACAGGAAGACCTGGTAAAACTCGTTCTGCAGGCTAATCCCAATACTGTTCTGGTATTGGTCAGCAGTTTTCCCTTTACCATAAACTGGTCGGCTGAACATGTACCGGCAATATTGCATATGACCCATGGGAGCCAGGAAATGGGAAACGGACTTGCCGATGTGTTGTTTGGCATAGTAAATCCCGCTGGCCGTCTTGTTCAGACATGGCCTCAATCGATTACGCAGCTGCCTCCAATGATGGATTATGATATCCGGCATGGACGAACCTATATGTATTTTAAAGACACTCCGCTATTTCCTTTTGGCTTTGGATTGAGTTACACGACATTTGGTTATTCCAATCTGACTGTCAGTTCAAATTCAATACCGGCAAACGGAGAAATAAAAGTAACGGTTGATATAAAGAATACCGGAAGAATGACCGGGGATGAAGTGGTTCAGCTTTACGTAAGATTTCCGGATTCAAAGGTGGAACGCCCGGTAAAGCAGTTGAAAGCATTTAAGCGAATTCCGGTGAATAAGGGAGAGACCAAAACAGTTGCATTGAATCTGAAAGCAGAGGACCTGGCTTACTGGAACGAAAAAGAACATAAATTCACGGTTGAGCCGGGACCCGTGGAGTTATTAGTAGGTTCTTCGTCGCAGGATATCAAACTGAAACAAATAATTCAGGTGGAGGGAAAATGAGGACTATTTATGAATTATGAATTATGAATGAAAACGGACTTCATTCATAATTCATAATTCATAATTCATAATTCATAATTCATAATTCATTTCACCAGTTCCTTCAAAGCAATATTAATATTCTGCTCAATACGTCCCTGGACATCATTCAGATCAGCACGTTCAAATTTTTCACCAATGATGTTTTCGTATAATTCAATATACCGTTCGGAAATCTGGTTTACAAATCCGTCGGTCATTTCAGGTACCTGTTGTCCTTCCATACCCTGAAAATTGTGGTCAATCAGCCATTGGCGCACAAATTCCTTCGAAAGCTGTTTTTGTTGTTCACCTTTTTTAATGCGGTCTTCATATCCTTCAGCGTAAAAATAACGCGATGAATCCGGTGTATTGATCTCGTCAATGAGATAAATCTTACCGTCTTTTTTACCAAATTCATATTTGGTGTCAACTAGAATCAATCCCTTTGAAGCAGCGATTTCGGTTCCTTTTTCGAAAAGCTTGTAAGTATATTGCTCGAGGAGCGCATAATCGGCAGCTGAAACAAGGCCGGTGGAAATTATCTCCTCTTTCGGGATATCAAGGTCATGTCCCTCATCCGCTTTTGTGGTGGGCGTGATGATCGGCCTGGGAAACTTCTGATTTTCCACCATGCCGTCAGGCATGGGAATACCACAAAGGGATCGCTTTCCTGATTTATATTCGCGCCAGGCATGACCGGTGAGATAACCCCTGATCACCATTTCGACCTTGAATGGATCGGCAAAATGACCAATGGTAACCATCGGATCGGGACTTGATATTTTCCAGTTGGGTACGATATCGGAGGTCTCATCAAGAAAGCGCGAAGCAATTTGATTTAATACCTGGCCTTTATACGGAATTCCCTTGGGAAGCACTACATCGAAAGCGGAAATCCGGTCGGTGACTACCATTACCAGGTATTTTCCCTGGATATTATATACATCCCTGACTTTTCCAATATAGACGTTTTTTTGTCCGGGAAAGTTAAATTTGGTTTTGGTTATTGCTCTCATTCCATTAAATTTTTTATATCTGCAAAGATATAACATCTGTTTTGGTTTTGCCATGCTTTTTTGGAGCGGATATCCCCGCTGGCCTTGCTTCGCACGCTGCCGCCGAAGCTTTAGCGTAGGCGCCCGAAGCGGCTATGCGAAGGCGTAGCGGGGGCAGGGGGTGGATGCAGGATTTCCCCTTTCTACCAGTAGGCAATCCCTAACGGGATTCGTTCGTGTTCCGGAGTTGTCTTTCTTTTCTTTCTACCATTAGGCAATCCCTAACGGGATTCGTTCGTGTTCCGGAGTTGTCTTTCTTTTCTTTATGCCAGTAGGCGATCCCTAACGGGATTCGTTCGTGTTCCGGAGTTGTCTTTCTTTTCTTTCTACCAGTAGGCGATCCCTAACGGGATTCGTTCTTCCTAGTCCCTGGTCCCTGGTCCCTTGTCACTTTCGTAAGCGCCAACAATATGACGAACAAGCCGGTGCCGGACGATATCTCCCTTGTCGAATTCAATAACGGAAATTCCCTTGATGTTACCCAGTATACCAAGGGCCTTCAGCAATCCAGACTGTTGTCTTTCGGGCAGGTCAATCTGGGTTACATCTCCGGTAACAAGGAATTTGGCATTTTTCCCCATGCGGGTCAGGAACATTTTTAGCTGGTTTACAGTGGTATTCTGCCCTTCATCCAGAATCACAACCGCATCTCCCAGGGTACGTCCCCGCATAAAGGCCAGGGGTGCAATTTCAATGATCCCTTCTTCAATATAGCTTTCCAGTTTTTTCTGCGGGATCATATCCCGCAAAGCGTCATATAGTGGTTGTAAATAGGGATCCAGCTTTTGTTTGACATCCCCCGGCAGGAAACCAAGTTTCTCCCCGGCTTCAACAGCAGGACGGGTAAGTACGATCCGCTTCACTTCTTTATTACGAAGGGATCGCACTGCCAGAGCAATGGCAGTATATGTTTTTCCTGAACCGGCGGGACCAATGGCAAACAGGAGATCGTTGGTTTTGTAATCTTCGACGAGCTTTTTCTGGTTGACTGAGCGTGCCTTGATCACCTTCCCTGTATTCCCGAAAATCAGAACATCTTCTTCACGTTCGTTAAAACTCCCAATCTCATCGTCCTCTGTACGAAGAATTCTTTCAATGTCCTCTTCAGTCAACATATTGCGTTGCTGCAGGAATTCGATAACCCGGTCCGTGTCCTCTTCAAAGCGGCTTATTTCCGATTGTTCTCCCAATACTTTGATTTCATAATCCCGCGCCACAATTTTGAGTTTGGGAAAATAGGATTTTAGTTTTTCGAAGTTCCGGTTATTGGAACCATAAAAAGCCTGTGGGTCAATGCCCTCTAAATATACAACCTTTTCAATCATTTAATTCCCGCAATAATGCTTACATTTGAAAAGTACAAATTAGGATCAATTTTATTACATAAACAACACAAAGGTACGAATTTACAATTTCAACCTGACCCATGGCAATTGTCACGTTAACAAGTGATTGGAATAAAGACGATTTTTATACCGCTTCGGTTCAGGGCAAAGTCATAACTCAATGCCCCGGAACCCTTTTCATCTCGATTACAAACCAGGTACCTGCTTTTAATATTTCACTGGCGGCCTTCCAGTTACGGCATGCTTTCCCCCATTTCCCCGACGGAACCATTCATATTATCGCAGTAAACAGTGAAACAAAGGATCGCCATCCTTTTGTTGCCGTAAAACTCAAAAGCCAGTTTTTTATCGGGTATGATAACGGCATCTTTGGTTTGCTGTCGGATGAAGAACCCCAGGAAGCGGTGCTGTTAAAAAACGATGATCCGGGAAGTTTTCCTGAATTAACCGTATTTGCTGAGGCTGCCTGTAAACTGGTTCAATCGGGAAAACTGCAATCCCTTGGGCAGAAGCATGCACCGTTATACAGGCAGGTTGCCATGCTTCCTGCCATCGACGAATCGATAATTACAGGCAGCATAATTTATATCGATTCATACCGGAATGCATTTACGAATATCAGCAGGGAATTATTCGAACGGATCGGAAAAGGAAGATCCTTTGAGCTTTTTATTCAAAGCAACCATTACCGGATAAACCGGATAAATAACTGGTATAGTGAGACTTCATCAGGTGAAATACTTGCCTTATTCAATTCCTTAAATTTGCTTGAAGTTGCCATTCATGGTGGTAATGCGGCAGAATTACTAAATTTGGCATTGAATTCAACAATCCGGATAAAATTCAGGGAAAGCAAGTAATTATACATTAAGCCAAATTTAGATGAACAACAGGAACGATAAGCTGGAGGCATTGGGAAGACTGCTGGATATCATGGATGAATTGAGAGTGAAATGTCCCTGGGATCGCGAACAGACTTTTGAAAGCATCAGAAATAATACAATTGAGGAAACTTACGAACTGGCGGATGCCATATTGAATGGAGATATGGATCACACCAAAAAAGAGCTGGGTGATTTATTGCTTCACATTGTTTTCTATGCAAAAATGGGGTCGGAAACCGGTCATTTCGATATAAAGGATGTGGCGGATTCCATCTCTGAAAAACTCATATTCAGGCATCCCCATGTCTTTGGCGATATTGACGTTCAGAATAATCCGGAAACAGTTAAAAAGAACTGGGAAGAACTTAAAATAAAGGAAGGAAACCATTCTGTACTGGGCGGTGTCCCCCCTTCCCTGCCCTCACTGATCAAGGCAAACCGTATTCAGGAAAAAGCCCGGGCTGTGGGATTCGACTGGGATGAGAGATCACAGGTATGGAATAAGGTGGAGGAAGAACTACAGGAATTGAAGGTCGAAATTGAACAGATGGACAAAAGCAAGATGGAAAATGAATTCGGGGACCTGTTCTTTTCGCTTGTCAATGCAGCCCGGCTATATGGAATCGATCCGGAAACAGCCCTGGAAAGAACAAACCGGAAATTCATCAGCCGGTTTAACTATCTTGAAAACGAAACCCTAAAAAAAGGACGAAGCTTGCGAGACATGACGCTCGACGAGATGAACGTGATTTGGGAGCAAGCGAAGAGCAGTGACGAGGGACGAGGGACGAGTAGTTGAAAGTTGACAGTTGATTGTTGATTGTTGATAGTTGATAGTTGATGGAAGGTAAAGCTGGATGAAGGCTGTAGGCTGAAGGCTGTAGGCTGTATGCAACGTCGCCAGCGTCACCAGTCACCAGTAATTTTTTCAATTACCCGACATTCGTTAAATTAGCACATTAGCACATTAGCACATTAGCACATTAGCACATAGCACATTAACACATTAGCACATTAACACATTAGCATATCAGCACAATAGCCTATTTACCGATCCCATGAATTACGATTTAAGTATGCTCAGAAAATTGTCGGATAATGATGAGAATTTCATTATCGACATGCTGCAGACCTTTAAGAAAACCGCGCCACCGGTGGTTGCCCGGATGGAAGAATACATGTCCCAGAATAAAACGGAAGCTGTCGGCCGTGAAGCTCACAAACTGATACCGGGGGTATCATTCCTTGGAGCCAGAGAACTTGAAGCTGTTCTGAAAATAATTGAGGAAAATTGCAAAGCCGGCCTGAAGAAAGATGAAACTCCGGCTTTAATTCTTCAGGTTAAATCCATCGTAACACAATTGATATCTGAATTTGAAACCGATTTTCATATTCAATAACCCGTGAACTCAGAACAGCTAAATATTGCTCTTGTGCAACCGGATAGTGCCTGGCTGGATGCAGATAAAAACCGTAAAAAGATAGATGGACTTATAAAAAATTTACCGGTTCAACCTGACCTCATCCTCCTCCCGGAAATGTTTTCAACCGGATTTTGCACCGATCCCGCCCCGGTCGCCGAAACCATGGATGGACCTACTGTACAGTGGATGAAAAATACAGCCGTAAGCTTGCATTGTGCAATTGCCGGTAGTTTGATCATCAATGAAGGCGAAAAATTTTATAACAGGCTGATTTTTTCTGACCGGCATGGTATGGAATGGTATGATAAGAGGCATTTGTTTTGTATAGACGGAGAAGAATCGGATTATACGGCAGGTACAAAGCCCCTTATTGTAAACCTGGGCCTGTGGCGCATCAGGTTTCTGATTTGCTATGATCTAAGGTTCCCAGTCTGGAGCCGGAACCGGCAAAATTATGACCTGCTTGTGTATTCTTCAAGCTGGCCTGCCGGGCGCAGCGATGTATGGAATACACTGCTCAGGGCAAGATCTATGGAAAATCAATGTTTTACAGCCGGTGTTAACCGGGTTGGAAAAGATGGAAATGGTATCGGCTATATAGGCGAATCCGTTCTTCTTGATCCGAAGGGAAAAGAAATTGCCGCACTGGCTCCTTCTGAAGAAGGTGTCATAAGTGCGGCAATTTCATTGGATGAACTAAACGTTTTTCGTGCAAAATTTCCGGTGTGGAAAGATGCAGACCGCTTTTCGATCGGTCAATAAATCATCCCCGCCCCGGCTAAGGCCAATAGGCTATCAACAATCAACAAATCAACAAATGAACTAGTGGCAATGTCCACCTTCTCCGCCACAATGATCACAACCTTCACAACTTCCCTCATAGTGGGCATGTCCATGGGTCATTTCATCTTCTGTTGCGGGGCGTACATCCACAATTTCTCCTTTAAAAAAGAGATGATTACCTGCCAGCGGATGATTGAAGTCCATTGTCACGGTACCGTTTTCTATTGATTTCACTGTACCTGTAAGACGATGTCCTTCGCTGTCCTGCATTGGGATTTTATTTCCTGTTTTTACAAGTTCATAATCCACCTTGCCGTCCATTTCAAATGCCTGAAGCGGAATCTGAATGATTGAACTTTCATCAAATTCGCCATAAGCGTCTATGCTTGGCAGATTAAAATCAAAGGTGTCACCAATTTTTAATCCGGCAAGATAATCCTCAAACTTTGGCAACAGGGAACCTGTTCCAAATAAAAAGGTAAGCGGAGAATTGCGGTCAACCGTCTCAATTATTTCACCCTGGTTGTTGTCAACCCGCAGCTCGTAGGTAAGAGAAACCACTTTATCTTTTGTAACTTCCATATAATTTTCCGAGTTTAATTGTACTGATAATATTTCGCAAAGAAAGTAAATTTCGGGCTAAAATTCAGCCGAATTTTATTTAAATTTAATTTAAATAAGGAACCATTTACTGATTATATAACCAAATTCGGGCAGATTAGTTCATTGTTCTTCTAAGCACAAGCAAGGCTATTTCCGGTCTAAGTCCAATTCGGCCGGGAAATCCGATAAAGCCCATGCCCCGGTTAACATACAAAGATTGCCCGTTTTGCTGATAGAGTCCCATCCATCGCTTATAGATATACTTTGAAGGACTCCATTTTAACTTGCCCAGTCTAAATCCAAATTGCATAGCATGGGTATGGCCCGACAGCGTCAGTTGAATATTGGTTTTTTCTTTGATCTCAGCATCCCAGTGACTTGGATCGTGCGACATCAGTATTTTGAAAATGGAAGCAGGCACATCCCGCAGAGATTTCTCAAGATCTCCATATTGCTTAAAAGGAGGCAGTCCCCAATTTTCAACTCCAATAAGTGCCAGACGTTCCCCATTAACCGGCAGAATCTCCGATGCATTTAAAAGAAGGTGAAATCCCATATCCTTGTGTATTTTATACAGCATTCGCATATTGTTTTGTCGCTCAGCATCCGACTTCCATTCCCAGTAATCGCCGTAATCATGATTTCCCAGTATGGAAAACTTTCCGTAGCGGGCTTTTATTTCGCTGAACAGTTTTTCCCATCCGTGGGCCTCTTCGCTGTAATTGTTCACCAGGTCTCCTGTAAATAATACAAGATCGGGTTTGAGGGAATTGACAATATCAATTGCTTTTTTCAAGCGGTCATGTTTTCCAAATACACTTCCCAGGTGAATATCGGAAAGCTGCACGATTCGCAGTCCGTCAAAAGAATCCGGAAGATCCCGGAATGGGATTTCCGTCTTTTCAACCTTGTAATGAAAACGGCCAAAAATTAAAGCCCAGAGTATCGCAAAAAAGGGAATTGTACTTGCCGCTAACCCTATTTTTGAAAGAATGCTCCACCGTACAGGGGCCATTTCAATACCCGTGATCCAACCGACAGGAAACCGGATGATCCAGGATAAAAGCCAAATAACATCTTCTGTGAGCCTGAAACCGGTAAAAACCAATTTCGGAAGGTAAAACAACAGATAAATTCCAATAAAAAGAAATAAGCTGCTAAGGCCATCGGGGTCTCTTTTTCCTGGCTCAAAACGAGGTATTCTAATTATAAAAATGAGAAAAAGGATCGATGCGGTGCAGAAAACAGAAATCAGGGCAAGGTTCAGGTAAGAAAATTTGTCCTTCATCAAACCCAGAATGCCAAGGAAAGTATATGCATCAACCAGCACTGTGAATACAAGCAGAATTTTTTTTAAAACGGATAACCGGCGCATCATGGATCAGTCAATTTTAGTAAATCTGCAAATATAGGCTGTTTCCCCAAATGAAATCGTCAACTGCTATTTGAGAAAAGTTAAAGAATCTGAAATAATCCGGTTACCAATCCGTTCAAATAAAAGGAGATTATACATTGCCAGTGAAATATTTTAAATTTGTATTGTTACACCTACGCCCAGACTCATGAAAAACAAATGGATTGCCCTGTTACTATTGTCGATGTTCACATCCTCCCTCGCATTTTCACAGATAAAATTTGGTTTGCGCGGCGGAATAAATTCATCCAAAATGAACAGCAGCACCGAAGTCAATACAGGAGATTATAAAATCAAATGTCCCAATTATTCCGTTATCGGATATCATGCAGGACTTATAAGCCAGATCGAACTTTTCAATTTTTTCCTGCAACCTGAATTATTGTATTCATCCATCCGCAACGATCTGGATGTATACGACCTGCAGAGTGCAGACCCTAATGAAGCTATTGCTGTCAGGCAGAAACTTAACCGCATTGATATTCCTGTGATGATCGGATTCAAATTTAAGATATTAAAACTTGAAGCAGGGCCTGTGGCTTCTTTTGTGATCAGCAATAATTCAGACCTTGAAACAATTACGGAATATGACATGCAATGGAATAAGGCCACTATAGGATACCAGGCAGGAATTGGACTGGATATCGGGAAAATTGCCCTGGATGTGAAGTATGAAGGTAACCTGAGTAACCTGGGAACGGGCATAAGCATTGGCAATACAACAACTTCATTCGATACCCGGTTAAATCAGATTATTCTCAGTATCGGATTGTTCTTCTAAAAAATATTTCTGCATTCGGATGTGTTATACTATTAAGATAGATCTTACCCGGGAACAACTTGAGCTTCGCTTTGGGGCAAAACTTAACGTGCCTGAAAATTATAGACCGGGCAGTAAAATAAACGCATTTTCATTACCGCAATTGCCGGTTATTTGCAATGATGATCCATTCACTATCCGGATTTTCACCTGGGGCCTTATCCCCTTCTGGGTAAAAGATGCAAATTCTGCCAGGGATATTCGAACAAAAACATTTAATGCAAAATCGGAAAGCCTTGCCGAAAAGCCGTCATTCAAAAATTCGTTAAACCGAAAACGATGCCTTGTTTTGGCAAACGGATTTTATGAGTGGCATACGGAGGGAAATAAAAAAACCCCCTATTTCCTTTCACTGAAAGATCAGATTGGTTTTGCCCTTGCCGGCTTGTATGATCAATGGACAAACCGCGAATCGGGGGAAACAATTGACACCTTTACGGTGATCACAACGCGTGCCAATCCTATGATGGAGGAGATCCATAATCTGAAAAAAAGAATGCCTGTTATTCTGGCCCCCGGTACAGAACAGAAGTGGCTGGATCTTAATATTGATCCTTTAAAGGATAATTTGTTTGAGCCCTATCCCGAAGAACTTATGCTGGCAGAACGGCTGGCGTAAATAATTAAGATTGAACTATTAATAAAAGTTAAATCCCAGAATCATTTCAGGAATGCTGGTAATATTTTGCCTAACTTTATCCATTAAAACCAATCAAAATGAAAAGCCAATATTCCCTTCCGGTCCTCTTGCTGATTTTGTGCATTTTTGCCTGTTCATCCACTAAATCTGCTTCCACCTCAAATTCAGGATCCGTGGTAAAGGCGGATTCTGCAGCAATTCCTCCTGCAGTACATCAGATCATGACTAATTCATGTTTTGCCTGTCATGGCGAAGGCGGAAAAGCAATGGCCCTGTCGCACGTTAAAATGTCGGAATGGAGTTCATATTCTCCTGAAAAACAGGCATCTAAAGCTGATGACATGTGTAAAATGGTAACCCGGGGCAAAATGCCACCTAAAGGTTTTCTGAAAGACCATCCAGAAGCTGTGCTGACCCAGGAGCAGATTACCACCCTGTGCAACTGGAGTGCGGATTTGAACAAAGGGAAATAACAGTTTCATTAACTTTTTCTCTGGTTATAGGATCGCGATTGATTATTCAGGTGCCGCAATTTGTATTATATTTACAGTACAACCAATAATACAAATTACATGGAACCAAATTTCAATTTTTTCTATCTTATCATTCCCGTAATAATTATATTTCTACTGGGAATGAGAATTATCCGTCCGACCCACAGGGGATTGATTGAACGGCTTGGGAAATATCATCATTTTGCGCATCCGGGTTTTCATTGGATAATCCCGATGATTGATAAGCTGTACCTGGTAAATACCACTGAACAGATGGTCAATGCGGAACCACAGGAGATTATCACCAATGATAATCTGAATGCCAAGGTAGATGCACAGGTATATTTTAAAGTTAAGGAAGACGAAAACAGCGTAAAGGGATCCCAATATAATGTGAACAACTATTCCTGGCAGATCGTTAACCTGGCCCGTACAACTCTCCGTAATATAATCGGCACCCTTACTCTCAAATCTGCCAACAGTGAACGCGGTAAAATAAATGCCGACCTGCACAGAACATTGCTGGATGAAACGAAGACCTGGGGCATCGAAATTGTCAGAACCGAACTAAAGGAAATTGATCCGCCAAAAGATGTTCAGGAAACGATGAACAAGGTGGTAAAGGCTGAAAATGAAAAGATCGCCGCCATTGACTTTGCCTCTGCACGTGAAACAGTTGCCGATGGTGAAAAACGCGCCAAGATTAAGGAAGCGGAAGGATTCAAACAATCAAAGATACTTACTGCCGAAGGCGAGGCTGAAGCCATCCGGCTGGTGAACGAGGCTGCAGACAGATATTTTATCGGCAATGCCCAGATGCTCCGCAAATTGCAGGCTATGGAATCAGCTATGAAAGATAATGCCAAAGTCGTTGTTCCGGCAGGTACTGAACTGATCAACATAATTGGCGATATGGCCGGTATTCCGCCGATCATTGACAGGAAAGGAAAAGGAGACCGGTGACCGGAGTCCGGTGTTCGGTGATCGGTGGGTGGTACCACGCGATTACCGATTACCGAATACCGATTACCGAATACCGATTACCGAATACCTTACCCCTCACTGCGGAATAATGATTTCAAACAGCGTTCCCTCCCCCGGTGTGGATCGCACTTCCATCAAACCCTGGTGCATCTGGATTATCTGCCTTGTAATGGGCAAACCTATTCCTGAGCCGTTGTCCTTTGTGGTAAAAGCGGGAACAAATATGTTCTCCAGGATATTTCCATCCATTCCCGATCCGTTATCCTTTACCTGAAATATAACTGCATCGTTCGCTTTGCGGGCGCTGACCGATATTTCGCCTTCCGGTTGATGGATCGCCTCCAAGGAATTTTTTATAAGATTGATCATTGCCTGTTCCAACAGCTTTTCGTCAGCAAAAAGGGTCAGATTATCCGGAATCAGGCGAATTGTAAGATTTGCCTTTTTATCTTCAAGATCCATCTTAAAAAGAATAAGCAGGCGTTCGAAAAACCTTTTAAGTATGAATGAATCCCTTTTTAATACCGGAATATCAGTAAGACTTCTGAATCTTTCCACAAAATCGATCAACCCAAGGCTCCTGTCCTCGATTACTTCAACACTTTTCAGTGCATCCTCAATCTGTTCTTCAGAGATTTGACGGTTGTTCTTTCTTTGTGTGCCAGTATTAAATATTCTCTTAATCGCTGTTGTTAAGGTAGTGATGGGTGTAATTGAGTTTATGATCTCATGCCTTTGAATCCTGATGAGTTTGCGCCACGCGTTAAGCTCCCCCGCTTCGAGCTCTGTCCGGATATTTTGAAAACTCAGCAGGTAAATGATCCGATCCTCCATCCTTAAAACAGTCGATTTCAACGATAAAACTTTTTCCTTTCCGTTGGCATGAATTTTTACCGGGGAGATCATGTTCCGATTTCCCGGTTCAAAAAAAGGCAATAATTGAGGATACAGGACCTTGATTTCCCGGATATTTTGTTTTGTGTGAATTCCAAGGATTTCTTTAGCAGACTGATTTAACAAATCAATCTTTCCTTCCCTGTCAAATGTGATAATGCCTGTATCTATTTGTTTTACAATAGCCTGAAGATATTGATTTTGCCGTTCCTGGTTCATTCTCGCGTCATGAAGTTTCTGATTAAGGATGTCCAGGTTTTTGGCGAGGCCGCTAAAATTCCGTTCAACCTTCTTTTCGGTAAAAGCCAGGGATGTATCTTCTTCATTCAGAAAAATGAGAAAGTTTGACAGATCACCAAGGATACTGTAATGATAACGGATAAGGCTAACGATCTGCAGGATGAAAACGAAAATGAGAAACAACGTCGTTGCCGGCCTGCTGGTATACATGTAGAACCAGATAAATAAAAAACAATTGATACTGAGCAGGATTACCCTCAGGGCTATTATAATAGAATACCGGCTGTTTTTCATAATTCATAATTCATAATTCATAATTCATAATTCATAATTCATAATTCATAATTCATAATTCAATGTCGTTTAGTTAAGCTATAATACTTTGTAATTCATATAGTGTAGCTTTTTAGGCCGCTTCTTTCGTTCATTTTTTCTTCCAGGTCGGACTATTTCCCTGGTTTTTAAGACTACATCATCAAATGCCTGGATAGCTTTTTTGATGTTCCCTTTGAGAAATAGTCCAATGCTGATGTTTTTGAACATAGCCAATGCATTGGTCCGGTTTATTTGTTGAGGGTGTTTGTTTTTACTTTCATTGTATTCCTTTCTGACCTTTTCCACTAAGGGGAAAGCCAGTATTGAACAGTAGGTCATTGCAAAAATCCTTGCATAAAAATCCTGTTTCACTGCCAGGGCAGTCTTCCCAGTAAAGCATTCCATATCGGCTCTGGCTTTTAATAACTTGTAGGCCTCTTCCTCATTCCAGCGCAAATGATATAGTTCCGGAAAATCATCATACACATATTTTTCCTTATCAGTTAGGGAGGTGCAAAGTATTTCTTTTTCACCGTTTTCAAGCGTTACACAGATAAGTCTGCAGATGATTGGCGTTTTTAATATTTCCTTATTTTCTGCAAAGAGCTTTCTGTCTTTCTTTGGCAAATCAAAGTGCACAATACAATCTTTTTCGTCACTTTCTGCAAAGTCCTTTACTTTAAGCCACCAATTCTCCTTCATGCGTACACAAAAATCAACACCCATAAGCCTGAGCAAATAAAACATTGCAATGCTTGGATATCCCCTGTCAAGCAATAATAAATCACCCTGTTTCAGAAAAGGTACATGCTGATTGAGCAGATCCCGTTCACTATAATGGTAAGGCGCGAATTGTGCATCCACTGTGACAAGGTTCAGTACATCATAAAGCATGGATGCCAAAGCGAGAGATCGTTTGCTGTCCGCATTGGGTCCAAAACCATATTCCCCAAATTCCTCAATGATTGTCTTATGCCTGGGTAATAATAGCCGGGTTCCATCAACTGCCATTAATCTATGCCCTTTCCACACCCAATAAGGAGCCTCGTCATAAAACGTCTTACATGCATTTTCATTGAGTTCCAAAAAAGCTTCTGGCTTTAATTGAGATCTTGCTTGAGTTAATGCTCCTTTAGTTACTTCCCGAATATTGAAATCTGTTCCGGTAACTTTTTTGTAAAACGAATCCAATTCCCGCTGCAGTGCCTTCATCCCACTTTGTATTATAAAAACCATTAATCGATTGAACGTTAACTTTCTATTGCGTGTAAATGCCCCCATCCGGCCGGTTTTTGACCGGCTTCTAAATGTTTCATTTTCAAGTAGTTTTATGGTGTTAATACTGACATTTTCACGAAATTTTCTATAAATACTGGCCTTTTGATCGGCATATATATTATACCCCCAAATTAATAAATCTTACTCAAACTACACTATGTCAATGAACTACATTATGAACATAATTGGCTATTTTATAAACAGTTATCCAATATTTTATATTAATTTTAAAGCTTAACTAAACGACATTGAATTCATAATTCATAATTCATAATTAAATTCCGTATTCCCTCATTTTCGAATACAGCGTAGTTCGCGAAATGCCAAGAAGTTTCGCTGCATTCGAAATATTTCCCTTACTTGATCTCAATACTTTCACGATGCCTTCTTTTTCAAAATCACGAAGACTTTGCGATGATTCACCGGCTTCCCTGGGACCTGTCTTCTCCTTTAAATACAAGTCTTCAGGTCTTATAACCGGACCATCACACAGAATTACTGCCTTCTCAATTGTATGGCTAAGTTCCCTTATATTTCCCGACCAATAACAATTAACCAATGAATTATACGATGCACTGCTCAGTTTAACAGATGGTTTTCCATACTTAAAAGTGTATTTTTCCATGAAAAAATCCGCAAAACCGGGGATATCCTCCTTCCGTTCACGCAGGGGCGGTAATGTAATCTGAATAGTATTTATGCGAAAAAGAAGGTCCTCCCGAAAAAGGTGCTGACGGATCAGTTCTTCGGGATCCTTATTTGTTGCGGTGATCAACCGGATATCAACCGGTATGGGGCGACTATCCCCAAGTCGCGTTATTTCAAGATTTTGTATTGCACCCAGGAGTTTGCCCTGTGATGAAAGCGATAAATTTCCAATCTCATCCAGGAAAAGTGTTCCGCCCGATGCCGATTCAAACCGGCCTGTGCGATCTTCCTTTGCATCCGTATAAGAACCCATAACATGACCAAACATTTCACTTTCAAATAAGGATTCACTCAGCGATCCCATATCTACCGAAAGAAATATTTCTGCCGAACGCCTGGATTTCCGGTGTATTTCCCTGGCGATCACCTCCTTGCCGGTTCCATTTTCCCCAAGGATCAGCACATTGGCTTCTGTAGCAGCTACCTTGTCTACTGTTTTATATATCTCCTCCATTTTATTGGAAGTACCTCTGAATAGTTTGTCCTGCCGGCCCAAATCTTCATTAAGCTGTTTTTGGCGAATCTGCAGCTTTCTTACCTCCGCCTTGGATTTTTTCAGGTTCAACGCATTACGCAGGGTGACGATCAGTTTTTCAGCATCCCATGGTTTTGCAATAAAGTCGGTCGCTCCCTCCTTGATGGCCCGTACCGCGAGGTGTATATCCCCGTAGGCGGTTATCATGATAACCATAACGGTCGGATCTTTTTTAAGTATTTCGGCAAGCCAGTAATATCCTTCATTCCCGGAGTTATCGCCCGATTTGAAATTCATGTCGAGCAATATAATGTCGAAACTTTGCCGGGATAACATGGAAGATAGCTGGTTTGGATCGCGAAGTACGGCAATTTCCCTGAATTCGGGTTTCAACAATAACTGCAATGAGTTTATTATTTGCAGGTTATCATCCACCACAAGTATTTTTCCATCCGGCTTTTCCATGTGTATCCCTGTTTTCAAGTTAAAATTACAAATTATGTTCAATAAATGAACATTGTTTGTTCAGATAATGAACAAAGATCAAACTTTTTGCAGAATATACTAACTTTATATATCTGATAAACAACGAATTCATTTTAATGGCATTGATATTGCATTTCAGACTATGACTCACTAACTCAACTCCAATGCTAAAAGATATATCCAAATATGGTTTTCGTATTTTAAACCGTCAGAAGGGCTACCTTATAATTAATGTGATCGGATTATCGATCGGAATTGCCTGTAGCCTTGTCATTGCTTTGTTTATAATTTATGAGTTGCGGTTCGATCAATTTAATGCGAAGAAGGACCGGATTTACAGAATGGAAGTCAAGGGTATTATTGGTGAACGAGAATTGAAATATGGAGTTACCGCGGCTCCTGTCGGGCCTGTGATGTTAAAGGAAATACCGGAAGTGGAAGATTTTGTCAGGATTCACACTTTTGATCAACCCACGGTTAAATATCTTGATAAAAAATATACGGAAAAGAATTTCATTGAGGCAGATTCATCCTTTTTCAACATCTTTTCTATCGAACTTATACAGGGAAATAAGAAAACCGCCCTCAGGGAACCTCATACACTGGTAGTTTCCATGGCAGTTGCATCCCGTTTTTTCGGCGATGAGGATCCGATGGATAAAATGATCCAGGTGGGAAGGGACAAGGTATTATACAGAATAACCGGGGTTATGGCTGACATACCTGAAACCTCTCATTTTACAGCCAGCATGATCGGATCTTTTGTTACAAATCCTGCTTCCAGGGAAAACTATTGGGGTAATAGTAACTACGCCACCTATATACTGCTGAAGGAAAATACAAGTCCAATACAGGTGGAGGCAAAAATGCCCGGGTTGCTTCGGAAATACATGAGCGAAATGGCTCAATCATCAATGGGAATCACTATAGATGAGTTTATTAACCGGTATAAATACAGTCTCACATTGCAGCCTTTGCCAACGTTGCATTTCACACCCGATATTATACAGATCAATAATTCAAAACCGGCCAGCAATCCAAAGTACCTCTACATTTTTGGGGGTGTTGCCATTCTCATTATTGTCATTGCGGCCATCAATTTTATGAACCTGTCCACAGCCCAGGCTTCGAAGAGGGCAAAAGAGGTTGGGATAAAAAAAGTATCCGGATCTTCTAAAAGATTACTGATAAGCCAGTTTTTATCAGAATCGGTTTTACTCACGTTCGGATCCCTGCTTATTGCAATAATAGTAATTGAAAACGTCCTTCCCTATTTCAATAACCTGTTGGGCACAAAACTAAGTCTAAGCCTGTTCAGCAACTGGTACACCATACCGGCGCTCATTGGATTATCCGCAATAGTAGGTTTATTATCCGGTAGTTATCCTGCGTTCTTTCTTTCATCATTCAATCCATCGGTTGTGCTGAAAGGGAAATTCAGCAATTCGATGAAGCATGGCAGGCTCAGAAGTGTCCTGGTTATCCTTCAGTTTTCTATTTCCATTATATTAATTGTGGGTACCGTGATCATGGTAAGACAGATCAGGTATATGATGCATTCCGACCTGGGTTTTAATAAGGAACAACTGTTGGTGATTTCCCATGCCGGTGCTGTGGGTGATCATTCCAAAGCGTTCAAGGAAGCGCTTGCTAAAATTCCGGAAGTCAGCAAAGTTTCGGCTTCAACTGAAGTGCCCGGTCATAACGAATCGGGCAGGACATATGTTGTGGAAGGCAGAAATGGTGATGCAATGGACTTCAGGATAAACCTGGTTGATTATGATTTTTTTGATACCTATGGCATACAACTTGCTTCGGGAAGGGTTTTCAATGAATCATTCGGGGCTGATAAAGAGGCTTGTATAATTAATGAAAGTACAGTCAGGGAAATGCACCTAACCAGTCCTTTCACTACCCGGCTTGTCGATAATTTTGAAAAACTGTCCGTAATCGGCGTTGTGAAGGATTTCCATTATGCATCGCTTCAAAATCGCATAAATCCATACATTTTCAAATTCAAAGGCGACAGTGATAATTATGGTTATTTCAGCCTGCGCTTAACTGCCGGTGCTACATCGAAAACAATCAAACAGGTTGAAAAGGTATGGACCGACTTTGTAACCGATGATCCGTTCCAGTATTTTTTTATGGACGAGGAGTTTGCACTGAAATACAGGGAAGAAAGGCAGAATGCTCAATTGTCGGTTATCTTTTCAATCCTTGCCATTATAATTGCATCACTTGGTCTATTCGGATTAACATCGTTTACGATCGAACAAAGAACCAAGGAAATAGGCATACGCAAAACAATGGGTTCATCCCTGACAGGGATCTTTTACATAATAACCCGTGAATTCATTCTTCTGGTGACCCTCTCAACACTGATCAGCTGGCCGCTCATTTACTACATTGCAGAAAACTGGCTTCAAAATTATTATTACCGGATCACCCTCAGGCCCCTTGATTTTTTGTCGGGTTTCATCATATCCCTTGTTATCGCACTTTTAACAATAAGTTACAGAACCTACAAAACGGCAAGAATGAACCCGGTTGATGCTCTCCGGTATGAGTGAACAATGAACAATGAACAATGAACAATGAACAATGGAGTGAAAAACTAAAAGGTAAAAGTGAAAAGTTGGAGTCCACCCTCACTTTTACTTTTTACTGTTTTTAGTTTTTAGTTTTTAGTTTTTAGTTTTTACTTTTTCACTCAGATCCGCTGCTCCGGGGAGAAATTCACGAGGTATAATTCTTCGGTAGCCCGGGTAACGGCGGTATATAACCACCGTAAGTATTCCATATCAATTTTATCTTTGGGAACATATCCCTGGTCGACATATACCGACTTCCATTGCCCACCCTGGGCTTTGTGGCAGGTAATGGCATAGGCGTACTTAATTTGAAGCGCATTAAAGAATGGATCTTCCTTAACCATTTTATATTGCTTTGAACGCGATTCAATATGGGTATAATCTTCCAATACACTGGTATACAATTTTTTATTATCCTCGCTATTCAGGGATGCGGATTCTGAAGTGAGCGTATTCAGCAATACCCAGGCTTCAAAATCAATTTCATAATCGATCAGCCGCAGCGTGGCATAGGCAAACCGGAAGCCATAGCGTTCCTCGTATTTTTTAACTTTCAGTAACCTGAGGATATCTCCATTGGCAATGAATTCAATTTCAGGATTTTCAGTCACCCAATGGTAATTGTTTTTAACGACCATAAACAAATCGCCGGTTTCCAGTTCTTCTTCCCGGAAGAGAACCTGTTTTCGTATACCGGCATTGTATTGGTTTGCTTTTTTATTGGACCGGCATAGGATAATATTCTCTTCAATTCCGAATTTTCCATAGGTTCTTTCAAGTAATTCAGGCATCTCATTCCCGTCGGCAAAGCGGATATCACTGAAACCTTCCTGTTTAAAAACAGGCATGGCAAAGGTTTTCCCGGTGATCTGGTTTCTTAACCGGGTTGCATTCTGCAATATCCCGGATTGAATTGACTGCCTCACAATATCCGTCAGCACATATTCACCGGCAACGGGTATGTTCCCTCCAAGTTCAGTACGGTCGAGAGCGGGGCTCAGATTAATCCCGACAGGTGGAAGCTGGGCGGTATCACCGATCAGAATGAGCCTGCACTGCACCCCATCCCTGACAAAACTGATAAGATCCTCAAGCAGCCTGCCAGAGCCGAAAACGGAATCTTCAGAAAACGAGTTGGAAATCATGGATGCTTCATCCACCATAATAACCAGGTTACTGAACAGGTTTTTGTTCAGTACAAATGCGCCGAAACCATCTGTTGATGACTTCTGCCTGTAAATTTTCCGGTGAATTGTATAGGCTGGCTTACCTGCATACGATGAAAATACCTTGGCTGCCCTTCCGGTGGGTGCCAGCAAAAGTGATTTTATTTTCCAGTATTCAAGTGTTTTAACCACGGCACTTACCAGGGTTGTCTTTCCCGTTCCGGCATAGCCCTTAACAATAAAGGCCTTCTTTTCATTATCCTCCATGATAAAGTCCGCCAGTTTGCCGATCAGTTCTTCCTGTCCGAGGGTAGGCTGATGACCCAGGTTTTCACGGATCATGGAAATCATGTGACCTTTAAGCATATCCGTTATTCAATTATGTATCTGCCGGAATATGCAATTTAGATAAATTGAATTAAATTTTATCTAAATTCGCAGAAAGCGATTCGATAATCTATTTTCATGCCTGAACTGAATTTCGTCGACAGGTCATTCAATAAAGACCATTCCGCCAATTGTCATTTATCCATCCAGGCTGACCGGAACGGATTGGTCTATTGTGTCCGGAATTTCAGGCACAAAGAGTTTGTCGTTTTCAGAAAATACAAATTTGATCACGTCTATCTCGAAAATGACCTTATAAGAAATGTGATTTCCGTTCTCGACCAGGATGAGATTTTACACCTTCCCTTCCAGGACGTTCATTTTATGAGTTATACCCAGCAAAATACACTGGTTCCTGCTGACTATTTCAGTCCTGACCATCTTATCGATTATCTTGATTATAATGCGGGAGGAACTGCAGATGGGGAACTGTTCAGCAATAACATACGGGTTCTGGATACTTATAATGTATTTTCATTATCCCGGGCCCTGGTTTCATTGATAACTCTTCATTTCAAAAAGGTTGAATTTTCAAGCCAGACTTCTCCCTTTTTATGGAATGTATCAAATCAGTCCGGTTCGCTGAATAATACTGCCATGTATGTCGGGTTGAATGCAGATTTTTTTGATGTTGCTGTTACCGGAGAAGGTAAACTTTTGCTATACAACACGTTTCAATACGTCAATGAAACCGATCTGTTATATTATGTACTGTATGTGTGTAAACAGCTTTCACTCAAAACAACGGATCTTCCCCTCATCCTTTCAGGGGAGATGAGTTCCAGGCTTGTATATTCCGAAATGCTTAAACAATATCTTCCCGCCACTGACAGGGATGCGGCAGCAGGACATCCACCCATTTCAAACGGATTATCCCCAGCCATAACCTATAAATACCTAAACCTACTTAATTTACAGGCGTGCGCATTGTCGGTGGAGAGCATAAAGGCAGAATAATCGAAGTCAGCAAAGAATTTGACTCAAGGCCAACCACGGATTTTGCCAGGGAGGCCCTGTTTAATATTGTCACCAATTACTTCAATTTTGATGAGATCAGTTTTCTCGATTTATTCGGCGGTACAGGCAGCATCAGTTTCGAATGCAATTCCAGGGGATGCAGAAAGATAGATCTTGTTGATTCAAACAGCCAATCCATTCAGTTCATAGCAAAAACGGCCGCTAAAATGAACATGAAAGGAATTCATACTGTAAAAATGGATGTGTTCCGGTTTTTGGAAATCTGCAAAACGAAATACGATTTAATCTTTGCCGATCCACCCTTTGAATTGAAGGATCTTGAAAAGACGCCCGATTCAGTTTTGAGCCGTGACTTGCTGCTTCCAGGCGGTTGGTTTATTCTTGAGCACTCTAAAAAATACAAATTTGCAGAACATCCCCGTTTCTTTGATACCCGGAAGTACGGTAATATCCATTTTTCTTTCTTCCGGTAAAAGAATGTCCGCGGCTATGAAAACTTATTTTCTCTTTGTTCTGATATTGATTTGCCTGGTGATCAGCCCTTCCTGTTATTCACAAAAGAATACAACGGGGAAGCACAAATCAGAAAGAAAGGTCACCGTATCTCCAAATCCATTTAAGGATTCTACGAAAATCTCCATTTCAGGAAGATTCGATTTAAATACATTGAAGATTTCGATACAGAAAAAGAGTGGTCAGGCAGTGCTGGAGTTTAATCCGGGGCAACTTCCAATTAAGCTTTTTAAAGGTAATCTTGATCCCGGCCTTTACCGTATCCGCTGCGTTGACAAATATGGACGCATCCCCACCAAAAGAATGACAATCCTTGGGAATGCGCCTCCTGAACCAGAGTAAGTCAGCCGGGCCCCTGGCTTGTTTGTGTGCTTTTAAGAGCCGCTCCTGTGCTCGCATTTATTTTTAATTATTAATAAACAGTCAGGATATTATAAAATGAGAAATCCCCGATAATCAAAAGATTACCAGGGATTCAAACTTTAATTTTGCGGTGACGACGGGATTCGAACCCGCGACCTCCGGCGTGACAGGCCGGCATTCTAACCAGCTGAACTACATCACCTCGTTTAAAGCGCCACAAAAGTAAGTTTTATATTTAACCTATCCAAATGAAAAGGGAAAATTCGGTGTTCAGCATTCAGTGTTTTTTGTTCTGCAGTTCTAAAGTTCTGAAGTTCTATATTCAAGGCATTCGTGCAGTCGTGTGGAGCGGCGGTTATTCGCACTGGCGTCACCAGTCACCCCCTAACACCCAACAACAATTATTACTAATTTTGTAAAAATATATCTTCATGGCTTTAGAATATACAGATGATTTGTTGCTTGATTTCGGCAATGATGGCAACACACTGGTTCCTGTGATCACGCAGGATTATAACTCAGGCAAGGTTCTCATTCTCGCATATGCTAACCGGGATGCCTATGATGAAACTATCAAAAGCGGCTATGCCACTTATTACAGCCGTAGCAGGCAGGAACTCTGGAAAAAAGGTCTAACCTCCGGAAATATGCTCAAGGTCATAGAAATAAGGATTAACTGCGAACAAAACTCACTGCTGTTTATGGTTACACAGGAAGGGATTGGCGCATGCCATGCATATAAAGCGGATGGCACCCCCCTGGAAACCTGCTTCTATCGCCGTATCATACCGGGAAACAAACTGGAAATGGTGGCTGACTTATGACCTGTACGGACAGGTCGAGACCTGTCCGTACAGGTCTCGTCTTATGCGGACAGGTCTCGACCTGTCCCTACGAATTTATTTGCACAATGAACCACAAAACCGGTAAACCATCTACAGATTCAAAACCAGCGCAAAAACGCCTAACAGGATCAGGACCATCCCCGATAACAATTTCTCATGGTGATCGAGAAAATGGGACTGTATAGCACGTACACCCTTGTTACCCAGGTATACCAGCAGTAACATACCTGAAACGGTAACAATCACATATACTGCAGACACAAGCAGTATGCCCATCCAACCCTGGGTTCCGGCCTGAAAATAATAGGCCTCAATTTCCAGGCATGGACTGAGAAACATGGCTATGGCAAGGGAAATGATGATTGCCCATTTCGAACGTTTACGGTTAACGGCGGATGGAACCCCATGTGTATGATGATGATGTTTCAGCCGGTCGACAATAAGGTAAATTACTCCCAAAACAATCAGCAGAGATGGCGCAATCTTTTCGGATATAAAGGTATAATTTTCATGCAGACGGTGTCCGACAAAACCAATGGCAATCCCGATTATAAGTGTGCTTAAAGTATGAGCAAACCCGCTAATGCCGGTCACTACAAGGGTTTCATGCAGCGTCCAGTTTTCCGCTTTTCCAATGGCTACCACGGGTAACCAATGATTGGGTATGGTTGCATGAATAATGCTGAGAAGAATACTTCCAAAAAATAGTTGCCACATAGGTAAATTCTGATAAAAATATTGCGGTCGCATGCAAATATACTGAAACTGACGAATTAAACAGAGGACAGAAACCTGATACTCAATTATGATAATAATTGATTAAAAATAGTAGGCCGATTGTGCCTGTAAGAGTATATAAAAATATATTTTTACAATCAGTAACCTGTTTAATATAACATACTATGAGTGAATCAATTAAACTTATTTTAAAGACAAAAGCTATCCCTGTGCTTGTTGATTTTTGTTTGGAAGAAAAAATTGAGTTCAATGTAAAGCCCCAGGATTTTCCGGATACCGACTGGGAGTTTAGCCTTATAATCAAGGATATCAAAAGCGGTGTGATCACAGGAATGTTTCTGCGCGATAATCGTATTGATATTCCGGGCAGTGATTCTCAGAAATCAAAAAAGCCTGCTGTTAAGAAAACACGCGAAGAAGAAGAAAAAACAATTGTTGCCCCTGTTTCAGAAGAAACCCAAACTTCTGAGCCGGAGGATAAAGGATTATTTTAAATCACAAGCATAGAGGGTATCGAAAGGCGTGGTGTGCAACTACGCCTTTCTTTTAAATTTATTTTGAATTTTGATCTTGCCCAGTCCGAAAACAAAGGCAAGGTAAGTTGCCACCAATAAAACTCCTGTGGCGGAAAACAGGAACAAAGCGCGGGAAGAAAAAGCCATCCAGATAAAACCAGCCATACTGGAAGCGATCAGGGTGGCAAGACTTCCAAACCCGGTGTAAAAACCAATGGCGGTGGCTGTATCTTTGCTTTCAACGATATTTGTGATCAAAGCTTTAGATATTCCTTCAACAGCTGCAGCATACAAACCATAGAGAAAAAATACAAGCAGGATAAGTCCCAGGGAACTAACAAAGCCTATGCTTCCATATACAACCACAAATAGCAGCAGCCCCCCCAGCAACACAATTTTCAGTCCGGTTTTATCAGCCAGGGCGCCCAGCGGATAACTTAACAAGGCATAAGAAACATTATAAAAAATATATATGCCTATCAGTGCTGTATCGGCAAAGCCCTTTTCTTTTAAAGCCAGCAAAAGAAAGGCATCTGAACTGTTAAATAAGGCAAAGGATAGCAAACCGGCCACAAGAACTTTATAACCAGCCGGGGATGATTTCCAGTAGGAGATAAAGCCAAAGATGGGGGTCCGGACCTTAATTTCATTTGTTTTCGGATTCAATTTATCTTTTAAAAGGAATGTCAGGGAAACAGCCGCAATACCGGGAACAATGGCGAGAATGAACATCCAGCGGTACCGGCCCGGATAAAAGGAAAGAAACAGAAGGGCCAATGCAGGTCCTATAGCAGCTCCGAGAGTATCCATACTTCGATGAAACCCGAATACGCGTGCCTTCGTTTTTTGTGTTGCCTCTTCAGAAAGCAAAGCATCCCGGGCGCCGGTGCGCAAACCCTTGCCGATCCGGTCAAATGCCCTTGCCATAAAAATCCAGGCGGGAGCTATCAGGAGTCCCATCATAGGTTTTGAAAGTGCACTCAGGACATACCCCCAGCGTATGAAAGGAACACGTTTCCCGCTTTTATCGGAAAGATTTCCGAAATAGCCTTTTGATAATCCGGCGGTGGCTTCAGCCATGCCTTCAAGAATACCGATCAATGCTATAGTGAACCCTATTTTGCGCAAATAAATGGGCATGACCGGGTAAAGCATTTCACTGGCAATGTCAGTAAAAAGACTGATAAAAGAAACAATCAGTATTGTACGTGTAAGGATTTTCCTTCCTTCCATGGATAGGTAACGCCTGGATTTAATATGTGTTCAACCAGCGGTATCGCCGTGCAGTGTCCCCAAATTTGACAGCCGCCATGAACTCATGGGTACCGTATGTATGCTTCATTAAGGGCCCAAAATTATAGTCGAATCCATATCCGACAAAATAGCGGTCAAACCGGGCACCCAGGAAAATTACCAGGGCGCTTCCCGTCCGGTAAGAAACCCCGGCCCAGTAATTCTGCCTGTAATACACCGTAGTATTCAAATCGAGCTGAGGCTTGGCCGATGTAGGAATTTTCAATAACATGGACGGTTCAATCGTAACTTCTTCATTGACCTCATATATATATCCGGCTATCAGATTATAATTCCGTTTCAACCTGTATTCAGCCGTGTTATCGCTGCTAAATTGGATGGATGACTGAAATATCTGCATAACTGATGCACCTGCATAATAGTTACCGGTTCTATAAAAAGCACCGAAATTGGCATCCGGGATATAAATAGTTCCCTTAATGCCATCAATCAATACATCATACTCATTATCAATTGTGACCAACTTGTCTTTGTTAACCCGGAACTGATAAAACACACCCGATAAACCCAAGGACAACTGTCCTTCCCCCATATTCAAATGGTAGGCGTATGTGCCTTCAAGTCCCGTCCGTTCGAGCGGGCCAATGCGATCATCAAAAACATGCGCCGCCCATCCTACCCTTCCCGACCGGGAACTGAGCCTTCTTTTTTTGCGCACGGACAGATTCTTTGAAATGAAACTATTCCTCAGAAGCCTTGAATCGACAGTAAGCGCATGAGTTCGGGGTGAACCATCCAGTCCAACCCACTGTTCACGGGCAACCAGACCGATGGATGTATAACCATCGCTCCCTGCACATGCAGGGTTTAGAAGGAATTTATTAAAAGTATACTGACTGTATACAGGCAGCTGCTGGCCTGTAAGCCAGCGAACCGGTACGATCAGAAACAGGCAGGTCAGTATGGAAACTCGAATTTGAACCATGGGTTTTCAGTTATATGGGTTATCGGATAATGGTCACGTTACCGGAAATTGGCGGATTTCCTTTCACCTTCAAATCAATAACATAGAAGTATGTGTCGACAGGCAGATCTTTGCCGCTTGAATCTTTCCCCTCCCAGTCATTCTCATAGCCTCCGTTCTGCTCGAAAACCACCCTGCCCCACCGGTCAAAAATCTGGATACTGGCTTCAGGGAACTGGTAGATATTACTAATCATCCAGGTGTCATGAACATTGTCATCATTGGGGGTAATTACATTTGAAATAACTCCCAGGAGCGCTCGAGGATCGCACGGCTTGATTAAGATCTCATCCCTGCCTTCACACCCACCATCATTTGTCACTATTACACTAACAGTTCCGGCACCTTCACGAACGGTAACCGGATTCACCGTTTCACCGGTGGACCAGGAATAGCGGGCAAAGTCACCGGCATCCAATTCCAGTGAATTGCTGCCACAGATTACGGTATCCTTTCCAAGATCAACAACGGGTGAAGTGCTGATAAACAGGGAAGCCGTATCGGATCCCGTACACTGATATTCATCCCAAACGGTGACATAAACTTGTCCGGATGCCGATGCTGTCAATGTGGGATCTGTTGAACCATCATTCCATTTGTAGTTATCGTAATACTCAGGGAGACTGAAGGTATGCGAGTTGCCTTCACAATTGGCCACATCCGGACCCAAATCAGGTTCAGGCTGTGAAACAAGCACCATAGTATCTCCCTTTGCGGAACAGTTCTTATCGGAAACCTTCTCCAGTTCTATCCTATAATCTCCGCCGGGTACGTTCCAGTCAATTTCAATTTCCGTTACACCGTTTGCTGAAATTCCCAACCCCGGAACATTCCAGTTATAGGTTGCATTGGACGAGGCATTCACATGATACATAACGTTTTGCTGGCCTGAACAAACCACATCAATATAGCCCGGAATTTCTATGTCAATATTTGAAGAGACTATTTTCTCAGGAACAGGCACCACGTTGGCCACAACAAGTGCATCACCTTCCCAGGCGCCCGAACATCCGGATACAGTATTGTAAGCTTTGCCCATGATATGCAGGGTTTCAGAGGTGGCCAGGTTAACAGTGAAAACATAGGGAGCTGAACTGTCAGTTGCCGTGGTTGTCAAACCACCATCCAAAGAGAAGTCAACCCTGTCGGCATCTGTCGCTGTGGCTTCGATGTCAATGCTGCCCGGACCGCATCTTTCAGCACTTTCAATGACCACCACCGGCACCGGATCATTTCCCGTTACAACCGTAACTGCAAGACGCAGATTACTTTCACAGCCGTCAATGGTCTGGCTGGCATAATAGGTGCTGTCATCTGATAGCGCGGTAGCAGCCGGAAGCGGGGTTCCTCCAACGCCGGAAGAATACCATTGTATGCCATTTCCCCCAGCGTTGAGATTGGCAATGGTTGGATCATTGATGCCGCAAAATGACTGGAATGCAGAACCCGTCGGAGCGGCAGGATCACTGACATTCACAGTTACTGTTTGTGTAAGCTGGCTGCTGCATCCATTATTATAGGCCAGGACGTTAAAAGTTGCGGATGAGGTCAACAGCATGGAAGACAGTGTAATATTTCCACCGGTGCCGGCACTTGCACTGCCTGTAGGAACAGCATCTTCCCTCAACTGGTAGCTGAAGCCCGGCTCAGAACCTGCCACTGAAATGACGGCAATGTTATCATAACATACGGAAGGCGGTCCGGAAACCGCGAGTCCGACTGAAGGATTTGGATCAACAACCACATTTACAACAGCGGTGCCTGTCAATCCTGCATTATTTTCAACCACAGTTATCGATCCATTGCCCACCGTGTTCCATGTTACCGATAGGGTATTTCCTGTTCCGGATGCCGGTATTCCGCCAACAACGGTCCAGGCGTACGTATGTGTCCCTATATGTGGTGTTGAATAATTGACCACATTGCCCTGGCACTGGTTTGCGGTTGCGGGCGATATAACGGGTGACGGGGCATCCAAAACGGTAATCCCCTGCACATCCCTGGCCACACATCCATTGGTACTTGTTTCGTCAACCTGAAGCTGGTATACGGCAGGAAAAGCTCCGGGTGTTGTAATTGAAACATCGGTAGAATTTGTGGCCGGCGATGAAATTATACCTCCATCGGCACCCAGCCAGCTCCATGCATAGGAACTTCCGGCATTGCCGGCCGTATTGAAATTCCTTACCTCAGCGGCACCGACAGTAAATGTTCCCTGGATATCCGGAATATGGGTAGATTTAACTATAACAGGGAAAACAGCCGGATCCACTACACCCTGACCTGTACCATCCGAAACAGCGGTAAGTTGTATATTCCATGCGCCGGGACCACCCAGGTCGGCACCTGTCAATTGAATGGCATAGGTACCCGAACCTATTCCCGATTGGGTGAAGCTATTCATTCCGGCAAGATATGTAAGCGTCCAGTTTGGCGTTCCGGTTAATGTGACTGATACCGTAACCACTTCGCCGTTGTTGCAGATAGTGGCAGGACTGACATTGTTGATCCTGGCAGTTACACCACTTACTCCAAGGGTAAATACAAAATCATTTGTGGTAACAGGTGTTGTTGTTGAAACAGTGCCGGATGATATGGATCCGCTGACGTCGCTTCCCTTTTCTTCCCAACGGTTCGTGACCCATTCGGTTACGCGCGTCGAAGCCACCGAAGCAATGGCGCTGGCGGCATCCCACCGAAGCCGTATGTTTGCTGTATTAGCGCCGGGTCGATTTACAATCCAGTATTCATTATTGCTTACGGAAGTTATCGGAGGTAACAGGTTTGACCTTCTGTAGATGCCATCCGGATCAGAATTGAAATACTGCGCTTTCCAATAACCGGTGGCATTAACGCCGGAAACCAGTATGTTTCCATATCGGGACGGTATGGCTGATGCCCCGTTAAAATTTCCTACAGGAAAATTAAACGACTGACCTGTAATAATCAGCTTGCTCAAAGGACCATCCACAAAGGATGAATCACTTCCGCCTGTAACCGGGTTAGCCAGGTTGCTGGTAATAGTGAGCAGGTTGACATCCGTGGTATTTATCCGTCCGTTAGCCAGGTATAACCATCCTGAAACTTCGGCAGAACCAGAAAGCGTAACACCGGCCGGGTTGTTGATCCTTAATTTTGAGAAAAGTTCGGGGCCACTGCTGTTGATCGTTTGAAGTGTGTTTCCATCAAGAGAAACCATTCCTGTTCCCGGTATAAAACCGGAAGATACCACATCATTCCAGTTGCCCCACAACACTATGCTTTTATTATACACCGAATTAATGAGCGGACTTCCCGATATCAACAAATTACCCTTCACCAGGATATTCGTGCTGGACATCGTCTTGCTGACGGGGCCGGTGAATTCAAGATTCTGGTAAGTTCTTATTATAGGGGAAATATTACTCAGCACACCGGAAGCCCCGTTGTATTCAATTGTGCTTCCTTCGGTATTCATGAAGACGGTATAATCACCACCCGGATATACAAACTGGCCGGCACCTGTATTGCTTATGATTATGCGACCTGCACCGCTTACATGTCCGAAGTTATGTCCGATTTTATTATCAAGATTTAAAATACCCTCATTCTGAATGGAATAGGCCAATCTGTCGTCATTTGCTATATTGATCCTGTGACCCGGTGCAATGATGACCGGGTTTCCATCCGGAGGGACTGTTACCACTGTTCCGGCATGTCCTCCCGTAGCCCATGACCCGGCAGTGTTCCAGTCAGCTCCCGTGGTGGTGATATCCGGGGCAAAGTTATAACTGTAATAAACCGGCTTGGTCAGAAAATTCGGTGGCTCACCGCACGTATATTCACCGTCAATATAATTTTGAGTGAAGGTGATTGTATTGCTACCTGTATTGATTGCCGCTGAGCCGAGGTTCGTCCAGGTATTGGCAAAGTATTTTGCGCCCACATAGTTCGCTTCATTTCCGGTGACATCACTTTGAAGGTAACTATAAGTATGAGTTGCCGAAGTCATTCCCGCGAATCCCGAACTCGAAACATTCCAGTAATACTGCAACTCATTCGCCAGTATGTCGGTAAGAGAAGGAATTTTGTTGTTCACCGGTTTCAGTGTGATACTTCCCGGTGTTCCAAAGTTCACTGCATATGTAACAGGAGTATATTTACCCGCCATACCCATTGGAAAGGTAAAGGATGTTCCTGAGATAGCCGGATATATCTTCTTTACCCCCCCATCACTGAGCACACCATTTGATATGATCCAGTTATGATTGGCAGTGTTGCCTGTGACTCCTGAAACAGAAGATGTTGAAGCGAGTGTTAATAAAAAATCATTTATGTACAGGTAACCGGTGGTAAGGGTAAGGACTCCGTTAATGGTGGCATCGGCAGCCAGTGTAGCCCCGTTGCCTGCACCATTGTCGAGCATTACGTTACCAAGCTGGCCTGAATTATTTCCGGAAATGACCTGGTTGCGTGTGCCCTGTATCAAAAGGCTACCAGCTCCTGTTGAGGAATGTATTCCATTGTTAATCAGGTCACCCTGAAGTATGATGTTCAGGTTTCCCGCATTTGTAAGGGTACCCTGCGTGATCGAAAGTGTATCGCTGATCGTAGGCTGGGATGCTCCCGGACTTGAGAATGTGATCGCCGTACCCGGGGTTTTATCGATAACCACATTTTTAAAGAGGGTATTTACTCCGAATGAAGCGGTTTGGGTATTGCCGCCATTGAATGTGGTCGTATTTGTTCCGGCATTATAAGTACCGTTATTTGTAAAATTACCCGCAATAAAAACATTTTTATTGTTACAGTTCAGGGCACTGCTGCTTGCCCCTATATTGAGATCGCCGGTAAGTGTTAATTGATTCACCATGATCCGGGCTGTAGCGGTATTACCAGAGGAAAAGCCGGTGACAAATAAATTATGCAAATTGCAGGTGGCATCCAGGTTATAAATTTGGCTTGGAATTAAGGCAGATCCGGGTCCCAGGTTAATGGTACCCCCGGTCACCGAGCTCAGTGAAGGCCTGAGATAAATATCTCCGAAATCAACTCCCGCGCCGCGGTATATATTGATGATGCCCCCGCCAAAAGCAAATGAACTGTTATCATTGCATATTTCAAATTTGGCCCGGGTATTGTCCGAAGCCCTTCCAAAAACATTCAAAACACCGCCCGATTGGGAATACCTCAGGGATCCCTGTGTGGTTTGTGAGTTCCTTTTAATCTGCCCATAAACATTGAGCGTGCCACCACTCATGTAAATCGTCGGTACACCATCAGATGAATATTCGATACAATTTCTCCGTGCAGACCCTGCGTTACCTACATTTAATGTTCCGGCCAGAATTTCGAGTTTACCGCTGAGAAATAATGTACTGTCGTATGTATTGTTATTTGAGATTGTTATATTGGCCAAACTGTCGATACTCAGACATCCGGTTTCCGGAATTGAAAAACTCCGGTTCGTTGAGAGATTAAATGTACTTTGTTTGATCCGGAAGGTTCCGTTCTTTAGTGTAACTGCGGGGTCAATTAATGTTGTAATATCAGACCTTAGATTTAACACAGGTGACTGATCCGATCCCTTGTCTACTTCAAGGGAATAGAAATCCTTGGCAGCACCGCTGATGCTGGCATCTGCCGATCCTTTAAAACAGGTCAGGATCCGCCCGTTTGTCACGTTTGCATCAAAAGTGCCTGTGCCTGACAGACTCCCTGATAATTCCAGGATGTGGCTGACGGCCGGGACACTGTTTACCACCGTAAATGATCCATTCACAATCAAATTGCCCAGGACTTTGACTGTTTGGATAAATGCATTCTGAAAAAGGAATTTACCGGCTGCCACGTTCAGATTATGATTAACCTGGATTGTATGTTTTGCTTGCGTGTTTGTAATGGCATCACCGGCCTCTGATTTGGTCAGGTCGCTATAAATAGTCAGGTCACTATCAGGGAAGCCGACATGGGTTCCCGAAACTGGACTCATTTTCAGATTACAATAATGGCTCAAAACCAGGCCGGTAAGGTCAGAAGTCAGGGGCATAGTAATGCTGGTTCCTGTAAGTGTGTAATATTCAACAGTTCCCCCGTTTTCACCTATGAATTCGCCCAAGTCCCCCTGCGGAAAATAATTATTCGAGGCAATACGCAGGGTTCCGTAACCTGTAACTCCTCTTTCAGGAAGGGCTCCAAAATTATGGCCTGTAAAATTTTTAAGGTCAAGAACCGAGTTTGGATAAATCGCCAGGTTACCGCATACCTTGCCATTTTGATTAATAAACACGGTATGATTATGGGTTGCGTCGCCAATCACTACAATCGTATTTCCGTCGGGCACACTTGTTCCGGCCGGTCCGCCAACCGCCACAGCAGACCATGTTGCCGCATGACTCCAATCGCCGTCTGTGCCTGTACTGTATAAAACCGGTACGGAGGAAAATGATGCGGGTTCACCGGCAGTGTATTCACCATTCGCCGTAAAGGCAGTATCATAGGTGACAGTATTGGTACCCTCATTAACCAAAACCGGATTATTGACAGATATCCAGGAATTGGAGGCATTGTTTCTGAAAACCGCCGGTATATAGGAAGCCTCAGTACCGCCGCCAACAAAATCATTTGACAGGGGATCATAAGTATATTTATGAATTACAGAACCTGCGGAAACACCTGAGAATCCGCTTTCGCTTGTTTTCCAGTAACAGGCAAGGGAATTGCCAGCCTGTGCAAGGGGATGCGGGGCATTTACCGGCCTGGATGTAACCATTCCATAGACTGTGGGCGCACTGCTGTAACGGAGGGATGCCGGCATGTAATAATAAGTTGTTCCATTAAAAAATCCGAATGGAAACAGATAGGCGCCCGTGTTTGAAAAAACCTTGCTTACACCGCCATCCGACATAAGTCCGGCAGTTTGGATCATCCTGTTGCGGTCAAAAATTCTGCCGGTGCCGCTTAGGTTATCATAAACATCCCCTGTGGCCGTGAGTAATAAATTAAAGGTACCAATATTCAACCGGGCACTACTGTTGGCCAGCCGGAGATCCCCTGTAACAATCATGTTCGATTGCAGGGAAACGGTTCCGCCGTTTTTATTCAATGTGAGGTTATTGAATTTACCCGAGCCGCTGCCATTGATGACCTGGTTATTTGTTCCTGTCAGCTGGATGCTTCCGGCTCCGGTTACAGGTTTAAAATGGGTTCCGGAGTTGGTTATATTCCCCCTTACCTCAATGATACGGCCATTATCATTCAGGGTACAACCCGGGTCAAGCCGGAGATTGCCGTTCACTATCACCGGCGTGGCAATACCTGCATTGTTAACAGTAAGGACGGAAGCGTTTGACAGCGTAAGATTATTGAGATTGCCGGCTATGGTACCCTGAATATCCAGCATCTGGGATCCTGTTCCGTTGAACAGGGTGGTGTTGATCCCAGGCGTATAGGTTGTGCCACTGAGGATGTTGAAATTTCCGCCGACAAGGACATTCACATTTTGCGAATTGTTGAAATTGGCTGTATTCTGAATGGTAAGATTTTGCAGCACAACAAGTGGCAATGGATTAGCAAGATTTGAACCTGCCAGTGCAATCCCTCTTACCTGAAAAGTATTTGCCGTACCATATATTTCGAGGTTCGGCAAGGGTACGGTAGAATTCATATAGGCAGGACGGGTAGTTGTTTTGATCCGGATCGTCCCTCCAGTTACTTCTACGTTTTTGGGAAGACTGCCAAGCATCAGGCTGAAGTTGGTGGCAGGCACACTCCCTCCGCCGGCATCAACATATGGAACCTGTATATCAATAGTTCCGCCTGACATGATAAAAACATTTTGCGGATAGGCAATGGCAAAAGTGGCATGATAATCTGAAGCTTCTGAAATATCACAGGAAGCAAGTGTAAGCGATCCACCGTACATCTTGAAGGCTCCCCGGTGGAGACCTGGATTTCCTAAAACTGAAGTACGAACGGATCGAGTGACAATCGTTCCATTTTCGATAATAAGATTTCCGGATTCACGGATGACCATACCAATCTGTCCAATGATGGATGCCTGGCAGGTGGATGAAAACCGTACAGTACCGTATGTAAATAAAGCACTGTAAGCTTTTGAGGATAACATCGTTACATTTGCACCATCGATCCACAGACCTGCATCACCATCTACAACAAAAGCATCCGTAGCGAGTGACGGAATAACGATGTTTGGACCAAAACGCACAGTTCCTGAAAGTAAACCTATTGCATTCAGGTTCGGTAGATTGGGAGGTGTACCTGGATTGTAAGCTGTTCTTTCATTACGTCCCATTAACTGGAACCTGGCCGAATTGTCGGCATCTATATTGAGCACATAAGTCTGGTCCGTTCCCTTTGAAACCTGTATCCGGTAAAATACAGTCGGCCCGTTACAAACTACAAACTGATCCCTGGTACCATTATTAAAAATGACGTCAGACCAGCCAGCCTGCGCACCACCTGTTGGATCAGCATTATAAACGGGGGCTGTCATATTGGTAAATTTCACGGTTCCCCCATTGTTGTTCAGGTCACCGGCGATGGTAACCTGGTGGCTTCTGCCGCCGGTATTGGCCGCGCTTCCAACATTAATATTTCCAATACCGATCTGCCCGTTTTCATTAACTGTAACATTTCCTTTTATACTGACATTTAATGCGATGGTATTGCTATTGTCGTTAATCCTGAAAATTCCCTTTTCCACTGTCAGATTTCCATTGATTGTCAACGGGCTTGTGGTTGTAATAAACAATGCCTCGTCCGTTTTATTGTTAAGGTTAAGGATAAGGTTATTGTAGGTAACCTGCTGAAATTGAAATCCGGCCAGGTTACGGTATTCCACAGTACCCCCGCCGGTAAGAACAAAAGTTCCAGATGCAAAGGCAGGAAATGTTGCCGTGGAAAGCCTGAGAAGTCCCGAACCGCTGAAAATCCCAAAACTATGCGCATTTGTATTTGTAGTCAGATCAAGTACTGCACCTTCCTGGATGGTAAATGAAGTGGTTGTGATGGCCGGAACAGCATCCGCAATAATGACTGTGCGGCCATTCAGTATGACAATGGAATTATTTAAAGCTGATGAAGGTGTTGTGCTTGCGGGATTGATCAATGTGGTTCCCGAAGGGTCTGTCGTCCATGTACGCCAGTCGGTCCATTCACCGGACTGATAACTATACCAGCTGGTCTGGCCGGAAAGCCGTCCTGTCATCAGGGAAAAAAGCAAAACGAGGGTCACTAATTTCAAATGACTCAGGAAGAAGTGTTTCGGAAACTTTGGAAGCCGGGTGGAATTCAGGTTCATGTTGGGCGAATATTAGCTTCCGGCAAGTTATTATATCAGCATATATAATAAAAACAATTGTGTCTTAAATTATTACCTTTTTTTAACACGGGTGATGAGTGACGAGGGAGGGTGTCAAGGAAGAAGAAATCACGATAGGACTTTAATACATGTAGAATTGAATGTCCTCCGTAAGGATAACGATGAAATGTCATTCCTCGCGATAAGCAATAATGGCAAAGGCAAACAACCGCAAATTTGTACTTGTAAAAACACTAATATGTATTCAGCCACCGGTACCTGCGGGCTGTATCACCTAATTTTATCGTCGCCATGAATTCATGTGTACCATAGGTATGCTGCATGAGCGGATTGAAGTTGTAATCAAAAGCATAACCGAAATAATACCTTTCAAACCGGACGCCAAAGAAAACGATCATCGCATTCCCCGAACGATATGATAAGCCCGCCCAATAGTCCTCTTTATAATAAACCTTGGTATTTATATCAATTTGCGGTTTGGATGCGGTCGGGATTTTCAACAAAAATGATGGTTCAACTGTGAAATTATCATTGATTGCATAAATATAACCGGCCATAAGGTTATAGTTGCGTTTCAACTGGTAATCGTCGTAATTGTTATCGCCAAATTGAATGGATGACTGGAATATCTGCATTATTGACGCACCAGCATAAAAGCTGGCGGTTTTATAATAAACACCAAAATTGCCATCCGGAATGTAAATTGTTCCTTTATTACCGTCAATCACATCATCAAAGACATTATCCGACATAACCACTTTATCCTTATTGAGCCGTAACTGATAAAAAACACCGGAAAGACCAAAAGACAACTGTGCCTCATCCAGATTCAGAAAGTAAGCATACGTTCCCTCAAGCCCGGTGCGATCGAGAGTTCCCATATGATCATTAAAAACATGTGCCGCCCATCCAACACGACCCGAACGGGAACTATGCCTTCTTTTTTTGCGAATCGAAAGATTCTTTGAAATGAAACTATTCCTCAGCAGCCTTGAATCAAGGGTGATCGCATGGGTTTTCGGGGACCCCTTTAAACCAACCCATTGTTCACGGGCAACCAGACTGATGGAGGTATATCCGTCACTTCCGGCAATGGCAGGGTTTAGCAAAAACTTATTGAAGGTATATTGACTGTATACAGGAAGTTGCTGGCCTTGAAGCCAGCAAACCGGTATGATTAAAAACAGGCAGATTAATATGGAAACTCGAATTCGAAACATGGGTTTTCAGTTATATGAGTTATCGGATAATGGTTACTGTACCGGCAATCGGTGAAGAATTTTCAACATTTAAATCAATGATATAATAATATGAATCTACTGGCAGATCTCTGCCGGACGAGTCTTTACCATGCCAGTTATTATCATACCCGCCTTCAGATTTGAATATTAACCTTCCCCAGCGATCAAAAATTTGAATGGTGGCGTCCGGGAAGAGGAAGATATTATTAATCTTCCAGGTGTCATGTACATTGTCGTTATTGGGAGTGAAAGTATTGGGTATAACTCCCAGAAGGGTTTCAGGATCACATGGCTTGATTGTAATCTCATCCGTGCCTTCACAGCCATCGGCATTTGTTACAATTACACTTACATTTCCTGCACCTTCACGAACGGTTATCGGATTCATCTTTTCTCCTGTTGACCAGGAATAGCTGGCAAAGTCACCTGCATTCAATTCCAGTGAATTGTCGCCACAGATTACGGTATCCTTTCCAAGATCAACGATCGGTGTTGTACTGATCATGCAGGGAAGCTGTATCAGAACCCGTGCACTGATATTCATCCCATACAGTTACATATACTTGTTCCGGATGCTGATACGGTAAATGTGGGATTTATTGAACCATCATTCCATTCGTAGTTTTCGTAATTCTCTGCGAGGCTGAACGTATGCGAGCTGCCTTCACAAATGGTCATATCCGGACCCAAACCGGGTTTAGGCTGTGAAACAAGCACCAGAGTGTCTGCTATTGAGGAACAGCCTTTATTGGAGACCTTCTCAAGTTCGATCGCATAATCTCCGCCGGGTACGTTCCAGTCAATTTCAATTACTGTTACATCATTTGCGGTAATTCCCAATCCCGGAACATTCCAGTTATAGGTTGCATTGGATTCACCATTCACATAGTACAGCACATTTTGCTGACCCGAACAAATTACGTCAACATAACCCGGAGCCGATACGCCAATATGTGATGAAGTGATTTTTTCCGAAACAGGCACCAGGTTGGCCACTGCAAAGGCATTCCCTTCCCAGCTACCCGAACATCCTGATAAAGTATTATATGCTTTGCCCATAACATGAAGGGTTTCAGCGGTTGCAAGGGTAACTGTGAAAACATACGGAGCCGAATTATCTGTCGATGCGATGGTTAAACCGCCATCCGTTGAGAAGTCAACCTTGTCGGCATCAGTCAATGTGGCATTGAGGTCGATAGTACCCGGACCACATCTTTCTGCACTTTCGATTACCACACCCGGAACCGGGTTAACAAGGATATAATCCGTTTTCACCAGGGTATCTGAGAGACCATTGCTGATAACCAGGCGAACCGTTTTTAATCCGGGTGTTGTATAATTAACAACATGTGGACCTGAAAGGGTTGCTGAAGAAGGCGTAGCGCCATCACCAAATTCCCATTCAAAAGTAGTGCCTGATGTTGTACCCTGGGAATGATCCGTAAATATGACTTCGTCACCCAAACATAGACTTGTGACGCTGGCTGAAAAATCAGCTACCAGGTTGCAGCCAACAAGGTTTACATCAAGATTGACCGTGTTTCCCACGCATCCGATTGATGAGGTTTCCGTTACAGTTATGGTACCGCTTTGCATCCCAAAATCGACAGTGATTGCATTGTTATCCGGACCTGTCTCACCTGAAGCAATGACTGCTGCAACCGGAACTGTCCATGAATAAACGGATCCGGCTGTCGGCACTACGCTGTATGTTACACCGGAAGCGCTGCACACCGGGCTGATGTCACCTGTAATTACCGAGGTCAATGGATCATTACCACTTATTACAGTTACTGCTAACCGGATAATACTTTCACATACACCGACTGTCTGACTGGCATAATAGGTTGAACCATCAACCAGTGAGGTTGTTCCGGTTAAAAGGTTGCCGCCTGATGGCGCGTCATACCATAGAACGTTTGTTCCCGTGACCATAAGTTCAGCAACAGTTGGGTTATTGCTACTGCAGAAAGTCTGTGATACACTACCCGTAGGTGCTGGCGGGGTCGCCGGCTGCAAATTGACTACCGCATTGCCCGAGGAAATGGATGTACAACCTGCCGCATTGGTAACGGTAAAGGTATAAGTCCCGGCTGCCAGTCCGCTGAAACTGGCCGTTGTGCCGCTGCCGGTTATTGTCGTTGAGCCGATGGATTCTGTGACGGTCCAGGTGCCTGCTGCCGGTAAGCCGCTCAGTGCTATACTGCCAGTGGCTAATGCACATGTGGGTTGCGTGACTACCCCTGGTATAGGTGCTGACTGCGAATTTACGGTGACAGCCACGGCAAAGCGCAGAGCGGATTCGCACGAGCCGATTGTCTGGCTTGCATAATACGTTTGTGTGGCAAGGGCGGTTGTACCCACCAGGGCGCTTCCGCCGGTTGCGGCGCTGTACCATTTGATGGTAGTTCCTGTTGCGATCAGATCTGCCACGGTCGGGTTATCAATTGTGCAGAAGCTTTGTGTTGCACTTCCTGTCGGGGCAGCCGGGTCATTCACCGTGACAGCCACGGCAAATCGCAGGGCGGATTCGCACGAGCCGATTGTCTGGCTTGCATAATACGTTTGTGTGGCAAGGGCGGTTGTCGTCACAAGGGCTGTTCCGCCGGTTGCGGCATTGTACCATTTAATGGCAGTTCCTGTTGCGGTAAGATTGCCACGGTCGGGTTATCAATTGTGCAGAAGCTTTGTGTTGCACTTCCTGTCGGGGCAGCCGGGTCATTCACCGTGACAGCCACGGCAAATCGCAGGGCGGATTCGCAGGAGCCGATTGTCTGGCTGGCATAATACGTTTGTGTTGCAAGGGCGGTTGTAGTACCAGGGCTGTTCCTCCGGTTGCGGCATTGTACCATTGAATAGCCGTTCCGGTAGCGGTAAGATTGGCCACGGTCGGGTTATCAATTGTGCAGAAATCCTGCGTTGCATTTCCAGAGGGAGCTGCCGGATCGTTCACCGTGACAGCCACGGCAAATCGCAGAGCGGATTCGCACGAGCCGATTGTTTGGCTGGCATAATACGTTCCGCTGGCAAGAGCGGTTGTCTCACCAGGGCTGTTCCGCCGGTTGCGGCATTGTACCATTTAATCGCAGTACCTGTTGCGGTAAGATCAGCCACGGTCGGGTTATCAATCGCGCAGAAGTCCTGCGTTGCATTTCCAGAGGGAGCTGCCGGATCGTTCACCGTGACGGCCACTGCAAATCGCAGAGCGGATTCGCACGAGCCGATTGTTTGGCTGGCATAATACGTTCCGCTGGCAAGAGCGGTTGTACCCACCAGGGCGGTTCCGCCGGTAGCGGCATTGTACCATTTAATCGCAGTACCTGTAGCGGTAAGATCAGCCACGGTCGGATTATCAATCGCGCAGAAATCCTGCGTTGCATTTCCAGAGGGAGCTGCCGGATCGTTCACCGTGACGGCCACTGCAAATCGCAGAGCGGATTCGCACGAGCCGATTGTTTGGCTTGCATAATACGTTTGTGTGGCAAGGGCTGTTGTCGTTACCAGGGAGGTTCCGCCGGTAGCGGCATTGTACCATTTAATCGTAGTTCCTGTTGCGGTCAGATCTGCCACGGTTGGATTATCGATCGCGCAGAAGTCCTGTGTTGCACTTCCAGAGGGAGCTGCCGGATCGTTCACCGTGACAGCCACGGCAAATCGCAGAGCGGATTCGCACGATCCGATCGTCTGGCTTGCATAATACGTTTGTGTGGCAAGGGCTGTTGTCGTTACCAGGGCGGTTCCTCCGGTAGCGGCATTGTACCATTTAATCGCAGTACCTGTTGCGATCAGATCTGCCATTGTCGGGTTATCAATTGTGCAGAAGTCTTGCGTTGCACTTCCAGAGGGAGCTGCCGGATCATTTACCGTGACGGCCACTGCAAAGCGCAGGGCGGATTCGCACGAGCCGATCGTCTGGCTGGCATAATACGTTCCGCTGGCAAGAGCGGTTGTACCCACCAGGGCTGTTCCTCCGGTAGCGGCATTGTACCATTTAATCGCAGTACCTGTTGCGATCAGATCTGCCACGGTCGGATTATCGATCGCGCAGTAGTCCTGCGTTGCACTTCCCGAGGGAGCTGCCGGATCGTTCACCGTGACAGCCACGGCAAATCGCAGGGCGGATTCGCACGAGCCGATTGTTTGGCTTGCATAATACGTTTGTGTGGCAAGGGCTGTTGTCGTTACCAGGGCGGTTCCGCCCGTAGCGGCGACGTACCATTTAAGGGCTGAGCCGGTAGCGGTAAGATTGGCCACGGTCGGGTTATCAATTGTGCAGAAGCTTTGAGCTGCTGTGCCTGTCGGGGCAGCCGGGTCATTCACCGTGACAGCCACGGCAAATCGCAGAGCGGATTCGCAGCGAGCCAATTGTCTGGCTGGCATAATACGTTTGTGTTGCAAGGGCGGTTGTACCAATAAGAGCAGTACCGCCGGTAGAAGCATTGTACCATTTAATGCCTGAGCCGGTTGCGGTCAGGTTTGCCACGGTCGGATTATCAATCGCGCAGAAGTCCTGCGTTGCACTTCCCGAGGGAGCTGCCGGATCATTCACCGTGACGGCCACTGCAAAGCGAAGGGCGGATTCACACAAGCCGATTGTCTGGCTGGCATAATACGTTCTGTGGCAAGGGCGGTTGTCGTTACAAGGGCGGTTCCGCCGGTTGCGGCATTGTACCATTTAATGCCTGAGCCGGTTGCGGCCAGGTTTGCCACGGTCGGATTATCGATCGCGCAGAAGTCCTGCGTTGCACTCCCCGAGGGAGCTGCCGGATCATTCACCGTGACAGCCACGGCAAAGCGCAGGGCGGATTCACAGGAACCGATTGTCTGGCTGGCATAATAGGTTCCGCTGGCAAGAGCAGTTGTACCCACCAGGGCGGTTCCGCCGGTTGCGGCGCTGTACCATTTAATGGCAGTACCTGTTGCGGTCAGATCTGCCACCGTCGGGTTATCGATCGCGCAGAAGTCCTGCGTTGCACTTCCTGAGGGAGCTGCCGGATCATTTACCGTGACGGCCACTGCAAAGCGCAGGGCGGATTCACACAAGCCGATTGTCTGGCTCGCATAATACGTTTGTGTTGCAAGGGCGGTTGTACCCACCAGGGCGGTTCCGCCGGTTGCGGCACTGTACCATTTAATGGCAGTGCCGGTTGCGGTAAGATCAGCGACTGTCGGGTTATCAATCGCGCAGAAGTCCTGCGTTGCACTTCCCGAGGGAGCTGCCGGATCGTTCACCGTGACAGCCACGGCAAAGCGCAGGGCGGATTCACACAAGCCGATTGTCTGGCTTGCATAATATGTTTGTGTTGCAAGGGCGGTTGTACCAATTAGAGCTGTACCGCCGGTAGCAGCATTGTACCATTTAATGGCCGTGCCGGTAGCGGTAAGATCAGCGACTGTCGGGTTATCAATCGCGCAGAAGTTCTGCGTTGCACTCCCTGAGGGAGCACCGGGTCATTCACCGTGACAGCCACTGCAAAGCGAAGGGCGGATTCGCAGGAACCGACTGTCTGGCTTGCATAATAGGTTCCGCTGGCAAGAGCGGTTGTACCAATAAGAGCAGTTCCGCCGGTAGCAGCATTGTACCATTTAATGGCTGTTCCGGTTGCGGTAAGATTAGCCACAGTCGGGTTATCGATGGCGCAGAAGCTCTGCGTTGCACTTCCTGTAGGGGGCTGCCGGATCATTAACCGTGACGGCCACTGCAAACCGAAGGGCGGATTCACAGATTCCGATTGTCTGGCTTGCATAATACGTTCTGTGTGCAAGAGCCGTTGTCGTGACCAGGGCTGATCCCGCCGGTTGCGGCACTGTACCATTTAATGGCAGTACCGGTTGCGGTAAGATTAGCGACAGTCGGGTTATCAATTGCACAGAAGCTCTGCGTTGCACTTCCTGTGGGAGCAGCCGGGTTATTCACCGTGACAGCCACTGCAAACCGCAGGGCGGATTCGCAGCTTCCAACTGTCTGGCTTGCATAATAGGTTCGCTGATGCAAGAGCTGTTGTACGTAACAAGGGCTGATCCCGCCGGTTGCGGCATTGTACCATTTAATGGCAGTTCCGGTTGCGGTAAGATTAGCGACAGTCGGGTTATCAATCGCGCAGAAGCTCTGTGTTGCACTTCCTGTGGGGGCAGCGGGATTATTTACCGTGACGGCCACGGCAAATCGAAGGGCGGATTCACAGGTACCGATTGTCTGGCTTGCATAATACGTTCCGCTTGCAAGAGCCGTTGTACGTAACCAGGGCTGATCCCGCCGGTTGCGGCATTGTACCATTTAATGGCAGTTCCGGTTGCGGTAAGATTGGCGACGGTCGGGTTATCAATGGCACAGAAGCTTTGCGTTGCACTTCCTGTGGGAGCAGCCGGATTATTTACCGTGACAGCCACTGCAAATCGTAATGCAGATTCGCAGCTTCCAACCGTCTGGCTTGCATAATAGGTTCCGTGTTGCAAGGGCCGTTGTAGTAACAAGGGCTGATCCGCCGGTTGCCGCATTGTACCATTTAATGGCAGTTCCCGTTGCGGTGAGATTTGCCACAGTCGGGTTATCGATCGCACAGAAAGCTCTGTGTTGCGCTTCCTGTGGGGGCAGCGGGATCATTTACCGTGACAGCCACTGCAAATCGAAGGGCGGATTCGCAGCTTCCGATCGTCTGGCTTGCATAATAGGTTTCTGATGCAAGGGCCGTTGTTGTGACCAGGGCTGATCCGCCGGTTGCGGCATTGTACCATTTAATGGCAGTTCCGGTTGCGGTAAGATTAGCGACAGTCGGGTTATCAATGGCACAGAAGTCCTGCGTTGCACTTCCGTGGGAGCTGCCGGATTATTTACCGTGACAGCCACTGCAAATCGCAGTGCGGATTCACAGGATCCAATCGTCTGGCTGGCATAATAGGTTTCTGTTGCAAGGGCGGTTGTAGTGACCAGGGCAGTTCCACCACTTGCCGCATTGTACCATTTAATGGCTGAGCCGGTTGCAGTAAGATTAGCCACGGTCGGATTATCGATCGCACAGAAATCCTGCGTTGCACTTCCCGTGGGAGCTGCCGGATCGTTCACCGTGACAGCCACTGCAAATCGCAGAGCGGATTCGCACGCTGCCGACTGTCTGGCTGGCATAATACGTTCCTGCTGGCAAGAGCGGTTGTACTCACCAGGGCGCTTCCGCCGGTTGCGGCATTGTACCATTTAATGGCAGTAGCCGGTTGCGGTCAGATCTGCGACGGTCGGATTATCGATCGCGCAGAAGTCCTGCGTTGCATTTCCTGAGGGAGCTGCCGGATCATTCACCGTGACAGCCACTGCAAATCGCAGGGCGGATTCGCACGAGCCAATTGTCTGGCTGGCATAATACGTTCCGCTGGCAAGAGCGGTTGTACCCACCAGGGCGGTTCCGCCGGTTGCGGCATTGTACCATTTAATAGCTGAGCCGGTTGCGGTAAGATTGGCGACGGTCGGGTTATCGATCGCGCAGAAATCTTGCGTTGCATTTCCCGAGGGAGCTGCCGGATCGTTCACCGTGACGGCCACTGCAAAGCGCAGGGCGGATTCACACGAGCCGATCGTTTGGCTGGCATAATACGTTCCGCTGGCAAGAGAGGTTGTACCCACCAGGGCGCTTCCGCCGGTTGCGGCGCTGTACCATTTAATAGCCGTGCCGGTAGCGGTAAGATCAGCGACTGTCGGATTATCGATCGCGCAGAAATCCTGCGTTGCACTTCCCGTGGGAGCTGCCGGATCATTTACCGTGACGGCCACGGCAAAGCGAAGGGCGGATTCGCACAAGCCGATTGTTTGGCTGGCATAATACGTTCCGCTGGCAAGAGCGGTTGTACCCACCAGGGCTGCTTCCGCCGGTTGCGGCATTGTACCATTTAATAGCCGTGCCGGTTGCGGTAAGATTGGCCACGGTCGGGTTATCAATTGTGCAGAAGCTTTGCGTTGCATGTGCCTGTCGGGGCAGCCGGGTCATTCACCGTGACAGCCACTGCAAAACGCAGGGCGGATTCACACAGCCGATTGTCTGGCTGGCATAATACGTTCTGTGTTGCAAGAGCGGTTGTACCCACCAGGGCGCTTCCGCCGGTTGCCGCGCTGTACCATTTAAGGGCTGAGCCGGTAGCGGTAAGATTGGCCACGGTCGGGCTATCAATTGTGCAGAAGCTTTGAGCTGCTGTGCCTGTCGGGGCAGCCGGGTCATTCACCGTGACAGCCACGGCAAACCGCAGGGCGGATTCGCACGAGCCGATTGTCTGGCTGGCATAATACGTTTGTGTGGCAAGGGCGGTTGTCGTTACAAGGGCTGTTCCTCCGGTAGCGGCATTGTACCATTGAATACCGTTTCCAGTAGCCGTAAGATTGGCGACGGTCGGGTTATCAATTGTGCAGAAGCTTTGAGCTGCTGTGCCTGTCGGGGCAGCTGGGTCATTTACCGTGACAGCCACTGCAAATCTTAAAACTGACTCACACGAACCTACAGTTTGGCTGGCATAATAAGTTCCTGTGCCTAATCCATCGGTTGTTGGCAGCGCCATTCCACCACTTGCTGCAGTGTACCATTTTATAGCCGTTCCAATTGCGGTTAAATTGGCCACGGTCGGGTTATCAATTGTACAGAATGACTGGGTCACACTTCCAGTGGGTGCGGAAGGATTGTTGATTGTAACTGTTACCTGTGTTCTTGTTTCACTAATACAGCCATTGTTTACTTCCCCGTAATAATTATTGCCGCTAACCAGGGTTGTTGTACCTGGCAATGCAACTCCACCAGTAGCGTTGGCAAACCAGTTAACGGTACCGGTTGGAGTGGATGCAACAATATCAGATACAACTGCTCCTGTGCAAAGCGTTTGGGCTGGAGAAGCGGTCGGGGCATCCGGTAAAAGGGTAAAATTAACCGTTGTATTACTGGAAGAGGTACATGTTCCATTACTTATCTTCCATTTTAAAGTATAAGATTTGCCATTTAAGCCATTAAACTGACTTGTGGGATTGGTTGGTGTGATTACCGTACCCCCGAAATTAGGAAGTACAATACTCCATACCCCGGTACCTGTAACAGGAATATTCCCATTCAGGTTAGTCGCGGTTATTCCGCACAACGACTGCGGAATTCCGGCATCTGCAGTTGTTGGATTGGCATAGGCGGTAACAGTTGTTACATCAACCACGCCGGTTAAGCCTCCGTCGCCAGCTGCATCTGTATTATAGGAAAAACCTGTAAGCTTTATTATTTGCGATGTTACCGGGTTCGTCGGTATTTTATAAGGCATCATGGCAGGCGTTATGACAACAGTCTGGGGCGCCCCTCCATTTACTGTATAAGTCAGTTTGTAATTAGGCGGAACCGGAACCGGCGCTGAAAAAGTAACCGGTACACCTGAAATACCACAAACCGGACCCGTTGGAGACAGTTTAGCCTTGGGTATCAATGTTGTAACAGAAGCCATGGTAAAATCAGATGAACCCAAAGCAGGGATTGTTATTCTGCCGGTTGTTGAAACGTTTCCATTGTAATCGTTACCTGAAGCATTTGAGGGTATTTCATTCCACTCGCTTGTTCCAGTATTATACCAGGCCACTCTCATGTCGTTTTTACCCCCCATGGTAACCAGCGGGGTAATGTCGCTGGCCGGATCCCAGGTTAGGCCTACAATGGCTCCATTTCCGGCAGGGGCAGAAACTTTCCAGTATTCATTCCAGCTCACTGCTGCGAGCGGGGCTGTGTAACTGTTAAATGTACTATTTGGACTGAAATATTGTGCGGACCATAATAATGTACCCGTTTGGGTTGAAGAAAGCGAAATCTTATTTCCCGGAATCAGGTTTTGACCAATGGGAAAAAAGAAATTGTCGCCCTGGTTGATTTTTTTTGTCAACGGTCCGTTTACATAGGATGTAGTAATTCCTGCCGGGGGAAAAACACAATTAATTGCCGTATTGACAATGGTCAGACTATTCAGTGAAGATGTATTAATCAATCCATTCGTCAGCACTAAATTTCCGCCAATCTCTGTTGGACCATTCACTGTTAATCCCAGCGTGTTATTTACCTCAAAATTGTTAAAAGCACTTGTGCCAACAAAATTCCCCGTTGCCCCGCCAATTACCTGGGAGGCGGAACCGGCAAATTCAACTGTCGCATTCGTACCTGATCCGCCGTTAAAAGTCCCGGTGTTATACCGTTCCATGGTACCCTGAATAATGAGTTTTCTATTATACACACTATTGTCGAGTATTGGACCATCAGTCAATGTACCAATTTTCAATGACTTGCAAACTGTAATATCCTTGTCGGGTAAAATCCGGGTTCCGGTTCCGGAAAACAATAAATTGGGCACATTATCGTAAAGGTCTGCAATGATTGAATAAGTGCCAGTACCCCCATATTCAATTGTGGCATTATTGTTACAATCTAAAAATGTAGTAAACAGTCCTGCCGGAAATGCCCCGTTTTCCAGATACAAGGTGCCATTCCCGGTAACTGTTCCCAGGTTATGGCCATAAAAAGGTGCAACAATTTTAAGTTTTCCGTTAATGGTTGTTTTGTATGCGGAACAGTTGTTGCTATTTGCCGTTACTTCATGATTTACAATTACTATAAAACCGTTCGGCCCATTCCCCGGAGCTAATACATAGGGTGTTCCTCCTGTCTGATCCCAGATTGAATTGTCATTCCAGATTCCATCTGCATTGCTTGTAAATGTCGGAACGTTGGGAGGGAAGGCTGTCGCAATTCCTGCGGTATATTCACCACAAAGGTTCAGGGAATTTATATAATTAAATGTAATTGTTTTTGAAGCAGGGACAACGCCACCGGTAATACTCCAGCTGGTGCCGGGAACTATTAACCTCGCTGCCAGGTAATTATTTTCCTGGCTTCCCACTACGTCGCCTGGCAAATAATTCAACACCAGGTTTCCTGTAAAACCTGAGATGCCAGAACTTTCTACTTCCCAGTAATATTTCAGCGCATTGGCGGGGTCAATGACCGCCGGTTGCATGCCGTTAATATTATTTATCCGGATGGAGCCAACATAGCTGCTTGCGTTAATAGTAAGAACAGCCGGGGTATATTTACCGGAAGTACCAATTGGAAAGGTAAATACCTGGGGTGAGGTGCTAAAAAACTTTTTAATACCTATGTTGCTGAAAACGCCTTGCGTTGCAATCATTTTTGTTGCACCAAAGGGTGCCCCGCCGATATTGCTGTTTACGCCGAGCGTTAACAAATTGCTGTTCACATCGAAAATTCCCTGGGTCATAAGCAGGTCTTCCTGCAAGGAGATACTGCTGTTCAGCCGGGCACCGGCCGGGTTATTCAGTTCAAGCCTTCCAAAAGTACCGGAACCTCCGACCTGTTGAACCGTGGTCCCGTTTAAGCAAATACCCATGTTCAACCCGTTGTTATCCGTGTAGTTGCCGTTGTTGGTGAAATTACCGGCTACATCCGCTTTATATAAGCTGCATACCAGGGTACCCGAACCAATTGAAAGATTGCGATTTACAATGATGCTCCTGTTTATGGAAAGGGAAGCCTCCGGATTAACCTGCAAATCGTAAAAATTGGTAGTGCCGGTTCCGGTCAGGCTCTGTACTCCAAGGTATGGAGATGCGTTGGTGGCACTGAAAGTAGTAAGGTTAGTACCAAATAAATAAGAGGCAGCGTTGCCGTTATTCACAACATTGCCGTTAAATGTAACATTTATGCTGTTGCCCGATGCTGATACAGCATTAAGAGCACTATTGGGATTTGATATAGTAAGATCGCCATTTAAAACCAGCGGGCTGACCATTAACTGAACGGTAGCCTTGTTTGATCCGTCAAATCCGGTAATTACAAGATTATTTAAAGGTATGGAGGACTCAACTTTGTAGTTTTGATTTGAACCAACAGCTGCTCCCGGGGCCAATGTTATTGTTCCGCCTGTTACTGAACCTGTTTGCGGTCGAAGGTAAAGATCGCCAAAGGCTCCACCATTGCCGCGAACAATGGTAAGCGCTCCACCGGACATATTAAACTGACTGCCGGTGTTCAGAACTTCAAGTTTGGCATCGTTATTGAAAGGTGCCACACAATTTCTTCCATATAGGATAACATTTCCGGTTGATTGGGAATAACTCAATATACCCGCGGCATTTGACGGGTTCCTGCGTATTTGTCCGTTTACATAAAGATTCCCTCCGTCAACCTGGATAGCAGATGCACCTCCACTCGAATATTCAATATCGTTATGACAGTTATCCGGAGCACCGGGCTGGCCGATATAAACATTCCCGGTATTACCGGAAGCCAATGTAAGTGTACCACTGAGATACATTGTATTTACATTGGAATTGGCATTCGCAATGAATGTATTTGAGGGAGTGTTAATGCTTAAGCCCGCAGTGGAAGGAACTGTAAATGTGCTTCCCTGGGAAATAGTCAAATCACCATTCCGGTTATAGATAAATGTTCCATTTTGCAATGTGAGCCAATTATCGGTTGGGGTAGTTAAGGTACCGCCGACATTACAGGTAAGGGTAGTCGCCTGGGATGTTCCTTTGTTTACGGTTAATTTATTGAATATGGTAGACGGACTTGTTCCTGATATATTTGCGTTTGCTGAACCCTGGAATGTAACATCACAATAGTAAGTCCCGCTTCGGAACCTTATTCCCGGTTGGCCTAAAAGAGCAAGAGAATTGTTTGTCAGACTTCCCCCAATAACAAAGGTATTGGGTTGCGGTGCTGCACCCGGACTGTTTCCACCGGCAATATTAACATCAATCCACGCATTAGTGCCAACGGTCACATTTCCATCAACAACTAAATGCTGGGGCAAATATTCATCCATAAAAATCAACGTCCCTGTGTTCACGTACAAATTGCCCGTGACATGAACCGTTTTCTCAACAATAGGATCATAATTATCTATTGTAAATCCATTATGACCTGTGCTCCAGCTCATGCAAATCCATGCCCGGTTGTTATCCCCGCCGCAGGTTAAGTTTCCATAAATAGTAGTTAAGGAGTTATTTGGTAAAATAATATTATCGCCACCTTTCGCTGTCATCATGAGGTTTCCGTATGAAGTAACGTTTGGTGGTAATATATACAGGCATCCCTGGCTACCGTCGATATCATAAAACTCGGTTGTTCCACCGTTTGCGTTAAAGTCAGAAAAATCACCGGATGGGAATGTGAATATTTGCGGAAATCTCCAGTTTGTTGCAACAGCGGTAGTCACCCTGAATTTGCCATTCCCTCCCGAAAAACTTGAAACCACACCAAAATTACTGGCAGAATAAGTGTATGCGTCCAGGGCAGAACCCCTTTTAATTAAAAGATTTGCACAATTCTGAGCAGAACCGTTACCTGCAGCTATTCCATTGTTCAACCAAACAGAATCATTACGGGCAGGATAATCCCCGATTATTACTATATCTCCGGCGGCGGGAATTCTTGCAGCAGCCGGACCTGCAGAGCTAACAGTTGACCAGGTAGTGGTGAGGTTCCAGTTACCGCTTTGCCTGCTCCAAAACTTGGCCGGTACGCCAAAATCAGCAGCCAATCCGGCTGTATAGTCGCCCTCAATATTGTTTGTATTTGACATAAAGGGATCACCGACCCCAACTCCAATTACCCGGGCAACCGTATTGATACTTGCACTGGTTCCGCTCGTCCAGGTGAATGTTGATTCATCATACCTGGCGGGCACATAACTACCTACCTGGCCCGGGTTTGGTACGTCTGCCGGGTTGTAAGCATAACTATGTGTAACCGAACCGGCGGCTAACCCGGTAAAGCCTGAAGATTTTATCCTCCAGTAATAAGTAAGGTTTAAATTTTTCGTGGTGGTGGCAGGATGTTCAACTCCCACCGGAACTACAGTTATATATCCCCAGGTTGCCGGCGCTGATGTAATGTTTATTGTGGCCGGAGTATATGCAGCCGGAAGTGCAGGTGTTATGGTAGGTGCCCCGATCGGAAATGTAAAACCCGGAGAAGAGACTGAATATTGTCTGGTAATCCCACCGTCACCTGAATTTCCGGCTGATTGCAAATACCGGTTGGCGCCCCAGTTTACAATTGAGGCATTGGAATTTAATTTTAAATTGTATGTTCCGATATTAAATATTCTGTCCTGTGACAACGTCAAAGTTCCGTTAACGGTGGTATGTGCCACCAGGGAAACCGGCGCCGACCCCGGAGCCCCACTTGCATTATTCAGTTCAAGGTTCTGAAAGACACCATTCCCATCAATAGTTTGGGATACAGAGCCATTCAGCGATATTTTCCCGGTACCTGTGTGGAGACCTGAATTGTATACATTTTTGCTTACAAATACAGAAAATCCGTTATCGTTAAGCCTCCCGAGTGACAGATTGAAATTTCCGGCAACATTTATGGAATTTCCGGCCAGGTTAACCGCAACGCCGGCAGCCTTATTAATGGTAAAATTATTTAACGATAATCCGGCCAGGTTATTTGTAAAGGTCTGTGCATTTGCGCCGTTTAAAGTTGTAGTATTCGTTCCGGGGTTATAGGCAGCGCCGTTTTCCACGGTAAAATTCCCTCCGATAGTAACATCCAGGTTATTTGTTGTTAAAGCACTCGATGCCGTGGCAAGATTAAGGTTCCCTAATACTGTCAGGGAATTCGCAGTCAGCTGTACTACCGAAGCTCCGCTTACGCGGGAAATTGTCAGGTTTCCAAATGGCGCGGTTGAATTTATCAAATAGTCTGCATCGGCAGAAACCGTTCCTGATGTTGGATTAATCTGAACCGTACCTCCGGTTACATTAATGTTGGATACTGGACAACCTGCATAAAATGCATAGTTGGTTCCTGTTGTTCCGCATACATCATGTATTACCATGGTGCCTCCCGACATCGTAAATCCGTTTGCAGCATTGCTGTTGATGCTCAGCGCACCGATACCGGCAGTGGCATCAATGCCGTTGTCAGCCCTTGCTGTATTAATTGCAGGACTCGACAGGCTGCTTACTGTGGGATAGTTTATCACATTCTGAAAACGGCCTCGGAATATTACATTTCCGCCGGTCTGGAAATAGGATATCAGGCCTGTAGCGGCTCCCTGCGGGTTGTGAAACTGTTTCGTATCCACAGTTCCGCCGGTTACTATGAACTGACCTCCCGAACCATAGCTCCAATAGGTTAACCCCCCTGATTCCCGGGTAGATAAGTAGCCATTATTTACCTGCAGGATACCGGAAATAGCAAGTCCGCTTCCTCCGTTTCCTGCATTAATTCCATAAAGGGCATTGCTTCCGCCGGCAAGTCCATAAGCTGCATTCACTTCCGTATAGTCATCGGCGGTGGATAAAACAGTAACAAACGCCCCATCGAGTATCAGGGCACCATTGCCGGGAACTAAAAAATCGGTCGTTGTCGGTGCGGCTGCAGTTAAACCTTCCGAAAGGGAAGGAATAACCGTTAAGCCTGTTAAGACAAGGGTTCCATTTCTTATCCAGAGCGCTTTGCGAACATTTGGATTGGCATTGCCACTCTCAATGGCTGCATTGTTGGCACCGTATAATCTGAAATTATTAAAAGCCGTACTGTAAACTGTAAGTCTGAAAGTAGGATCCGTTCCCTTATCGAGAACCAGGTTATAAAAACTGGTTTGGCCATTGCAGGTAAGTGTATTATTGGAAGAACCCTGAAAATAAACCGTTGCAAAACCATTGGAAGGGAACTGGGTGTATTCCGGATTGGCCTGGTTTGTAAATTTAACAGTCCCGTTGTTTGTAAAATCACCTTTTACAACAACCCTGTGCGATTGCCCGTCATAATAATTGGTGAATGGGGAAGCACCCCCGGCCGGAACTAATACCGGATCGGTAAATGCATTGGTAGTTCCCGTACCCACAGTGAAAAATGCTCCATTGCTTACAGTAACATTGCCACCAACGGTCAATTGGTATCGGCCAGCTGCGTTGTCATTAATCCTGAATGTACCCTGTTTGACAAACAAGTCGCCATTCAGGATAATATTGCTTTTTTGGGTTACCGTTCCTGCCGTGTTAATACTGAGGTTATTATAGGTTAACTGGGATGCCGGAAGGTTAGTCGTACTATTATATTCTGTTGTACCGCCACCCGCATTCACAAAAGTATTTGCGGTTGCAGCAGGGAAATACCCGGTAACAGGATTTGAGGGACTGATTCTCACTGTCCCCTGCCCTCTTAATGCAAGAAGTCCGTTCTGAAACTGCCAGGATGACAGGTCGAGAAATCCCCCGGCACTTATGGTTAAATCAAGGCCGGTGGTTGCAATATCCGTGGTAAGGCTAACAGTTCGGCTGGTTAAAATGTAAACCACATCAAGATATCCGGGTATTGCATTTAACGGGTTATTCAAGGTACTGCCGCTGGGATCGTTTGTCCAGGTGGTTGGATTATTCCAGTCCCCTGTCTGGTAAGAATAGAAAGCCCCGGGCATGGCTGCAGTCCATAAACTGGTTGCCGGCAATGCCGCAGCTGTTGTTGAAGTAACCGGATTTACGCCCTGTGCCGATGGTGAAGGCGCCAGGCCCCATGAACCTGAAACGTTTGTATAGGGCTGGAATTTGGTAATATCACCCAAAGCTTCGCTTGCATTGTATGCGAAAGATAAAGCAGGTGTGCCCGGAACATTGTTCCTGGTAATTTCCCAATACCGGTTTATACCATTTACGAATAATTGTCCGGATGCAACACGAATCCTGAATGTACGGTTTCCTGTACCCCCGGCAAGTCCTGATAACACCAGCGGATTGTAGGTACCATTTAAACCTACGGGATAAGTGCCATTCAAGGCAGTATTTGGAAGGGAAGCATTTGTAAAAACAAGCAAGCCTGTGCCATTCGTCTCAATCATGTTCGTTGGCGAGGGCGTTCCGGTAATGGCTGTCGTACCTGTTGTACCGGAGAATGTGAGATTAAAGTTTCCCAATTGCAGGACACCGGAGACCAGGTTAAGTGAATTTGCAATGGTGGTATTGGCTGTAAGTATTTTATTACTGCCCCCTGAAAGAGTCAGATTGCCAAATGTGTAGCCCCCGTTAATTTGTTGTGCAAGTGCTCCATTCAGGTCAACAGTACCCGTCGTGGCACTGAAGGAGTTTGGACCGAAATTGCCGGAAACCTGGATTGTACTTGAAAAGGCAGTAAGAGCCCCGCATGTAAGGTCTCCGGAAACATTTAATATGCCTGCGCCCGTAAAAGTGATGGGGTCGGTTAAAGCAAGCAGCAGGCTGCTATTGACAATAAAAGAACCCGAGGATAAGTTTATTATGATTGGATTGAGGCGGTTTACCGAAGCAACTGTAAGTGCATTTGTCCCGATGGCCAGGGTACCTGCACCGTTGAAGGTTAAAGCACCCAAAACCCCGGTAACTCCGGTAATTGTTTTTGTATTATTTCCCGAAAGGGTAAGATTATAATAATCTACAGGCAGAATATTCTGGGCCCCGGTTCGTGTATAATTTACGGTATTCCCGGCAGCATTGGCGGTTAAGGTTGTAATTGTTGCAGAATTTCCGATAGTCAGGGTTGCATTTGCCTGCTGGATAAAACTTCCTGTTCCCGCAAGGAGGGTGCTGCATATAAGCGTCTGACCGGTAATATTTGTGAAGGTACCGGGAATATTAAGGGTAGGTACCGTGAGTGTGGCCAGGTTATTTTCAAGACTACCGGTTACAGAAAGGCTTGAAATGGTGATGCCTGCAATCGTTCCTCCAATGACTTTTCCGGTTCCACTCATAGTGTAGATACCGGCACCTGAATTAAAAACCGCACCTGAATTGACAATCAGGTTGCCGCCCACGTTGACGGCACTTGTGGTGTTATTCCAGTTTCCGTTGACATTTACATCGCCGGCGAAAGTGTTCGTGCCGCCTATATTGGCATCGTTAAAAATACCATTGCCATTGATTGTAGTCGTACCGTTTACAGTAAGGTTATTGGCACCCGGTGCCAGTGTAAGTGTATTTACAGGCGAGCCTTGCAACAGCAGGTTTCCCTGAACGCTCATGGCTCCTGAAGGGGAGAGTGTAAGGGGTGCGGATAATCCTGCACAACTAAGAAACAGGTTCCCAAAAGTCTGATTGAGACCTCCGGCCAGGGTCGTATTTGTCAGCCCGGAAACACTGCAAATTGAAGCAGCATCCCAAGCAGCCAGGGGTATTGATCCCCCATTCCGGTTGTGTGAATAGGTTGACCCGGGCGCAAATGATAAATTGGCCGGTAAACCATTTATTATACCGGTGTTGATGACCGATCCGTTCACGGTAACAGTTCCGGCATTCGCCGTAAAGGTTCCGGAATTGTTTAAGGTACCATTTATCAGGATTGTTCCATTGTTCGTATTTATCAATGAGCCTGATACAGAAACAACCTGGCCATTGTTTAATGTGATCGAGTTATTTGCAGTATTGGTCAATGTTCCGGTGATGCCGGTGGCTCCCGTAACGGTTTGAAATACAAGATTGACTGAAGAGAGGGCAGTTCCGCCGCCAAGTGTAAGCGAAGTTGAGCCGGCAATAATCAGGGCAGGTGTGCCATTGACATTGTCGATGGTAAGGGTGGATCCTGCGTCACTGATCAGGATGACATTCTGAGTGACACTGAGTGAATTCAGGATAATTGAGGGTACGCCAGTAATGGATATTGCCGTATTGACAGCCACATCATCGCCCGGTAAGGGCACTGAATTACTGCTCCAGTTCAACGGATCACCCCAGTCTGAGGTTCCGGCTTCACCGTCCCAGGTAACCTGCGAATACAAGGTAACCGAGAAAAGAAAAAGGAATGCCAGGGGCATTACAGTCTTTCGGAATATCCTTTCAGGGTTAATATTTTGCAATGTGTGAGTGAATGCTCTGTTTTTCATATGCGGTAGTAGATAGGCGCTCAATTTTTAAAAATACATTACGGTTAATGTAACCTTTTGGTTTTTTTACGCAAAAGATGGGAAACAGTTGTATATATCTTTAGTGATTTGATTAACATTAAGTTTAATACACCAATGCACCTTTATACCACTCCAAACTGCAATTATCAGGGAGGAACGCTTAATTTCAGCAAATTTCATGTACCTTTAGCCGTCTAAAATATAATCTCACTATGAACAAAAAAGCGATTAATTTCATGATTGTGTTGCTGTTAGCAGCAGCTTTTGTACCTATGTCATGCACAAAGAGTACGAAAAAAAATATTGGCTTACAACTCTACTCCTTGCGGGATAGTATGGAAACCAATGCAGTAAAAACCGTTGAGTTCGTTGGAAAAACAGGATACTCCTTTGTTGAACCTGCCGGATATCGCGATGGCATGTTTTACAAAATGTCTCCCGCTGATTTCAAAGCACTTTGCGAAAAGAATGGATTGGCTATCATTAGTTCCCATACAGGTCAGCCAGTTCCCGACTCAATGAAATGGGACAGTGTAATGGCATGGTGGGATGCCTGCATTTCCGCTCACGCCGAACTGGGTGTAAAATATATTGTCCAGCCATTTATGGACAGTGTAGGTTACCAGTCAATAGCCGGATTACAGAGGTATTGCGATTATTTCAATGCAATTGGTGAAAAATGCAAGGCCAAAGGGATCAAGTTCGGATACCATAACCATTCAGAAGAATTCAAACAGGTTGAGGGCCAGGTTATTTATGACTATATGGTCACCCATACCGATTCTTCAATGGTTACTTTCGAAATGGATTTGTATTGGGCACAGAACGGTGGCGCTGATATCATCGCCTATTTCAACAAATACCCAAAACGTTTCGAGCTCTGGCATGTGAAAGATGTTAAAGAAGTGGGCGCAAGCGGCACTATGGATTTCAAAACCATTTTTGCCAATGCAGAACTGGCAGGCATGAAATACCCGGTGGTAGAATGTGAAGAATATACAGTTGGTCCGTTTCCCGGTGTTGCAGAATCGTTTGATTACCTGAACAAAGCAGAATTTGTAAAATAAATTAGAATGGACGTCGGCTTAGCCGGCGGAAAGGATTGATATATTAAGCCCCGCCACCGGCGGGGTTTTTTTATGCAAATTTTGTAAATTGCATTACCGTTGGCTTAAGTCAACGGTAATGCAATTTATAAAATAGAAAATAATGAAACTCATCCCTGTTATAATGGTCCTTCTGATCGCATCAGGAATCAGCGCTCAGCTTCCGGATCAGGCATCCGGTCCCCAGACCTCAGCATCCGGCATCCAGAAAACCTACTGCAACCCCATGGATATCAATTATCGCTATAACTTCGAACAACTGAATGAAAAAATATCGTATCGCTCGGGTGCGGATCCTGTCATTGTGAATCATCGTGGAGAATATTATCTTTTCGTTACAATATCGGGGGGCTGGTGGCATTCAAAGGATCTTGCCCATTGGGATTATGTTGTGCCCGACAAATGGCCCATGGAAGATATGTGCGCCCCGGCTGCCCTGTCTGTCAGGGATACCCTCTATCTCTTCCAGAGCACATTCGACTTGCGGCCGATTTTCAGCACCACGACCCCCTGGAACGGACACCTGAAATTTTACAACCGGTTGCTGCCAAAGCTTCCAGGGGCCACAGGTCCCTGGGACCCCTGCATTTTTCATGACGAGGGCACGGATAGATGGTTTATGTACTGGGGATCGTCGAATGTTTACCCGATTTATGGCATTGAGCTTGACCACAGCAAACATCTTACCTATGTGGGAACATCAAAACCCTTGATTTATCTCGATCCGGAAAATCATGGCTGGGAGCGATTCGGCCGCGATCACCGCGATACGATCAAGCCTTTTATAGAGGGAGCCTGGATGACAAAATTCAGGGATAAGTATTATCTGCAGTATGGGGCTCCCGGCACGGAATACAACGTGTATGCCAATGGAACCTATGTGGGGGATGATCCCCTGGGTCCCTTTACCTATGCGCCTTACAATCCGGTTTCCTATAAACCCGGAGGATTTCTTACCGGGGCGGGACATGGAAATACCTTTCTTGACAATTATGGCAATTACTGGAACACCGGAACACCCTGGATAGCTGTCAACTGGAATTTTGAACGGCGGATTGCCATGTTCCCTGCAGGTTTTGACAAGGATGGCCAGATGTTTTCAAATACCCGGTTTGGTGATTTTCCGCATTATCTTCCTGACAGGAAATGGATCGATCCGGATGAACTATTCACAGGATGGATGCTTTTGTCGTACAAGAAATCCTGTACGGCTTCTTCTGTAAGAGATACTTTTTCAGCAGCAAAAGTAAGTGATGAAAATCCAAGGACTTATTGGGTTGCCAGCGCTCCAAATCCGGGAGAATGGATCACGGTTGACCTGCAACGAATTTATGAGGTACGGTCCGTGCAGGTAAACTTTACAGATTACAAATCCGGGATTTATGACAGTGATTCCACAGTATACACGCAATTTAGGCTCTATCATTCTCCGGATGGAAAAAATTGGGTATTGCTGGCCGATCTTACCGGCGAAAAACGTGACCGGCCAAACGCATACATTGAATTGGAGGAGCCTGTAAAAACACGGTTTATCAAATACGAACATGTATATGTCGGTTCTCATAACCTGGCAATAAGTGACATAAGGGTATTCGGACTGGGTGACGGAAAAATTCCCGCAACGCCCCGGCATTTTAAGGCACAGCGCGATGCGGACCCCCGTAATGTTTTTATCTCCTGGGATCCGGTTCGCGGTGTCACCGGCTACAATATCCGGTGGGGAATCAAACCCGATAAGCTTTATCAAACCTATCAGCGGTTTGCTGATGAAGGGAATAAACTCGAGATCCGTGCTCTGAATAAAGGACAGGATTATTATTTTGCAATTGAGGCTTTTGATGAAAACGGGGTTTCTTCCTGCAGCGCCCCCGTATATTGCAAATAGATATGCGCTTAAATTGGCAGCCGCCGCCTTACTGCAGTCGGGTTTTACTGAAATCGACTGGCGGCATCCTTCGGTGGAGAATCCAAAAAAGACTTAAACAATCCGGATAAGTTCGTTGTGACAACTAAAACAAAAAATAATTGTTAAACAATTACTATTTTTGGAGAACGGGTGTGGTTTAATTTCAATTTCATAATTTAAATATCCCAAATTATATGAAGATTACAGTGGTCGGAGCCGGAAACGTGGGGGCAACCTGTGCAGATGTACTGGCACACAGAGATGCTGCCCATGAGATCGTTCTGGTGGATATCAAACCCGGAATTGCAGAAGGGAAGGCCCTCGATATCTGGCAAAGTGCACCGATCGACCGTTTTAATTCCCGACCCATCGGCGTTACCAACAATTACCTCACTACGGCAAACTCCACGGTTGTTGTCATAACTTCGGGATTGCCCCGTAAGCCGGGGATGAGCAGGGATGATCTTATTGAAACCAACTCAGTTATTGTAAAAAGCGTTACAGAACAGGTTATCCAGTATTCTCCCTGTGCGGTCATCATTGTGGTTTCCAACCCCCTTGATGTAATGACATACCAGGCCTATATCACTTCACGTTTCCCCCGTACCCGGGTTATGGGAATGGCCGGGGTTCTCGACACCGGCCGCTACAAGGCCTTTATTGCAGATGCCCTGAACGTTTCACCAAAAGATATCAGCGCCCTGTTGCTGGGCGGACATGGTGACACGATGGTACCGCTCCCGCGTTATACCACCGTATCGGGCATTCCGGTTACGGAATTGCTGCCAAAGGACAAAATCGATGCCATTGTGGAAAGAACACGGCAGGGAGGCGGTGAATTGGTTAAATTGATGGGCACCTCTGCCTGGTATGCACCCGGCTCTGCAGCCGCCCGTATGGCTGAAGCCATAACCCGCAATCACAAACGTGTTTTTCCGTGCTGTATCAAACTTGAAGGAGAATACGGACTTGAAAATGTCTTCGTAGGAGTTCCTGTTGTACTGGGTAAAAATGGCATTGAACGGATAATCGAACTAAAACTGACCGACCAGGAAAAAGAACAGCTGAATGAAAGTGCAAAAGCTGTTAAGGAAACAATGGACGTACTGGACAAACTAAAAGAAAAAAACCGCTAGATTTACATCCAACGGTTTCTTAACAGTTCAATTTTCGATTCAGTAAACCACATTCTCCTTTGCGGGATTCTTTCGTGTGTAATTTCTCGAGAAGTCAACGATCCGCTTGATGACTTCATCATTTACATCGCTCTGGAGGCCTTTCAGGTATGACCCTATAACCTCTAATTCTTCGCTTTCGAGGAACCCTGCAAGTTTAATTAGCTCATTTTCATTATCATCGGAGAATTTGGTGGAACCATGCATAGTAAAGGTTCTGTCCATATTTATATTATTAGGTTAATAATAAAAGTACAGGATAAGAACGTACCAAATATTTGACAAATTGTGTTAAAGATAATATTTTTTTTGAAAAGAAATAATGAGTGACAACGACACTTGTCACTTGTCCCTTGTCCCTTGTCCCTTGTCCCTTGTCCCTTGTCCCTTGTCCCTAATAAGCTGTCAGCGTAAGATTCCGTTCTTTCACCATTCTCCTTAGATTGATGAGTGCGTATCGCATGCGTCCGAGCGCAGTATTGATACTTACATTGGTATGCTCGGCAATTTCTTTAAAACTCAATTCGCAATATTGCCTCAAAATAAGCACTTCCTTTTGCTCAATAGGCAAACTGTCAACCAGTTCCCTAATATCTTTCCTGATCTGCCTGTCGATCATGCCGTCTTCGGCAGGCCGCACGGCATATTTCTGCGAATTCAGAATATCCATACCAAAATCTTCCCGCGAGGTAGAGTTTAGCTGCTTTTCCTTTCTGTAGTGGTCAATAACCAGATTGTGCGCAATCCGAAGAACCCATGCAAGAAATTTCCCGTTATCACGGTATTTTCCGTCATCCAGTGATTTGATAACTTTAATAAAGGTATCCTGAAATATGTCTTCAGCAAGATGTTGATTCTTTACAAGCAGGAAGATGTAGGTGTAAACCTGTTTCCGATACCGGTTAATGAGCTGTTCAAGGCTATTTACATCGCCACTGACGAACTTGTCCACAAGTTCATTGTCAGTTAAATAAATGTTATTCAACACTACCTCCTTTTTGAGTTTAAAAGCAAAGTAGAATTGTGGCGATAGGCTTCCTCCGGTATTAGTTTAGTTTGCGAATTACGGCAATATTATTAAATAAAGCGATACTTTTGCCGAAAGTAATTCAAATTATTAAAAAATGCCAAAAAATCCCTGAACTTTTTTATGTCCGCTCAACAATCATTATACGAAAATAACTCTATCATAGTTTCAGGTGCAAGGGTACATAATCTGAAAAATATAAGTGTTTCCATTCCCCGCGATAAACTGATAGTTATCACGGGATTATCGGGCTCCGGAAAATCCTCCCTGGCCTTTGACACTATCTATGCGGAAGGACAACGTCGTTATGTGGAAAGTTTATCCTCATATGCCCGACAGTTCCTGGGAAGGATGAACAAACCGGAAGTTGATTTCATCAAAGGTCTGCCTCCGGCTATTGCAATAGAGCAAAGGGTGAATACCCGCAATCCGCGTTCCACGGTGGGCACTTCCACGGAAATATATGACTACCTGAAGCTTCTTTATGCCAGGATTGGCATTACCTATTCACCGGTTTCGGGAAAGGTGGTTAAAAAGGAAACACCTACCGATGTTGTGGACTATATCATCTCCCTTCCGGCAAATGAACGGCTGATGATCCTTAGTCCCATGAATCAAAATACGGGATTAAGCTTTGCCCAGAAGCTGGAAGACCTGAAACAGCAGGGCATTACCCGTATTGAACTTAACGGTGAGGTGCTTAAACTGGAGGAAGCGATTGTCCGGTATTCTCCCGAAAGTGGTGATGCTGTGAATATTGTAATTGACCGCATAACGGTAGTTTCGGATGAGGATTCCAAAAGCCGGTTTGCCGATTCAGCCCAGATGGCCTTCAGGTTGGGAGATGGTATTTGCATTATTAAATCGGTTGATGAAAATCCACGGGTACGTACATTCAGCGATGCTTTTGAAGAAGACGGCATACGCTTCGAGGAGCCGGGCGTTCATATGTTCAGCTTCAATAACCCCATCGGGGCCTGCCCTCTGTGTGAAGGTTACGGAAAGGTGATCGGCATTGATGAGGATCTTGTCATTCCCGACAAGAGCCTGTCGGTTTACGATGAGGCCATTGTTTGCTGGAAGGGTGAAAAGATGAGCAAATGGAAGGATAAACTCATTTACAATGCAGATAAGTTCAATTTTCCGATCCATCGGCCCTATTTCGAGCTCACGGATGAACAGCGGCAGGTATTATGGGATGGAAACCGCTATTTTAAAGGCATACATAGCTTTTTTGATTATGTGGAAACGAAAAAATACAAGATTCAGTACAGGGTTATGCTCGCCCGGTACAGGGGGAAAACCACCTGTCCCGAATGCCGTGGAACACGCCTGAAGAAAGAAGCTTCGTATGTTAAAGTCAGCGGTACCCCTTTGCAGGACCTGGTTCTTATGCCTGCTGAAAAGCTGAGTAATTTTTTCAATTCAATTAACCTTGATGTTCATGAACAAAAAATCGCCGGCCGTATCCTGGTGGAGATTCAAACCCGGTTGCAGTTCCTGAACGAAGTGGGACTCGGATATCTTACCCTGAACCGTCTTTCCTCAACCCTGTCGGGCGGAGAATCGCAACGCATTAATCTGGCAACTACTCTGGGCAGCAGCCTGGTTGGGTCGTTTTATATCCTTGATGAACCAAGCATAGGATTACATCCCAGGGATACCGGGTTGCTTGTGAAAGTGCTGAAAGACCTGCGCAATATTGGAAATACAGTAGTTGTGGTTGAACATGAAGAAGAAATCATACGTGCAGCCGACGACATCATTGACATCGGTCCGCAGGCCGGGCGATTGGGCGGAGAGGTTATTTACCAGGGCAGTTACACCGATCTGATCAAACAGGATAAGGGACTTACGGCAAATTACCTGCGTGGTGAAAAGAAAATAGAAGTGCCGGATTTCCGGCGTAAATGGAACAACTTCGTTGAAATCTCCGGCGCCCGGGAAAACAATCTTAAAAATCTGACAATTCGCATTCCGCTGAATGTAATGACTGTGATCACAGGGGTAAGCGGATCAGGGAAATCATCGCTGATAAAAGGAATACTTTTCCCGGCCCTGAACAAACTGATCAATGGTGCGGGAGACAAAGGGGGACAGTTCAACACCATTAACGGGGATTTGCACTTGCTTAAAGGCATTGAGTTTGTAGATCAGAACCCGATCGGCAAATCCTCACGGTCCAACCCGGTAACCTATATAAAGGCGTTCGACGAGATAAGGAAACTATTTGCCAGCCAGCAGCTTTCGAAATACAACGGGTTCACACCCTCCCATTTTTCATTTAATATAGAAGGCGGCAGATGCGAAGAATGCCAGGGGGAAGGAGAAATAAAGGTAGAAATGCAATTTATGGCCGATGTACACCTCGTATGCGACAGTTGCCACGGAAAGAGGTTTAAAGACGAAGTACTCGATGTTCATTTTGAAGGGAAAAATATTTTTGACGTGCTTGATCTGACGGTGGATGAGGCGATTGAATTTTTCGGCTCCCATAAAGGAAGTTCAGAAAAGGCAATTATCCGGAAACTGATGCCGCTGGCGGATGTCGGCCTTGGATATGTGAAACTGGGTCAATCGTCATCCACACTAAGCGGCGGGGAAAGCCAGAGAGTAAAACTGGCATCCTTCCTGGGCCAGGAAAAAAGCGATTTACAGATGATGTTTATCTTTGATGAGCCAACAACGGGATTGCATTTTCACGATATCAAAAAACTACTGGATGCATTTACGGCACTGATTGCCAAAGGAAATACGATTGTGATCATTGAACACAACCCGGAAGTTATCAAAACAGCCGACTGGGTAATCGATCTTGGACCGGAAGGCGGTGATGCCGGTGGATATCTTGTATTTGAGGGCACTCCCGAAGACCTTGTCAAATGCGAAAAGTCGTATACGGGGAAATTTTTGAAAGGGAAATTAAAGTGACTGGTGACTGGTGACTGGTGACCGAAACCCTTCAAGCGGTCGCAGACCCCCGAAACCCTTCAAGCGGTCGCAGACCCCCGAAACCCTTCAAGCGGTCGCAGACCCTTGAAGCGGTGTCCCATGTACCCGTTAACGATGCCCGAAACCCTTCAAGCGATTGAGGACCTTGAAACCCTTCAAGCGGTCGAAGACCCTTGAAGCGGTGTTCCATGAACCCAGTTAAATATACCCGAAACCCTTCAAGCGATCGCAGACCCCTGAAACCCTTCAAGCGGTCGAAGACCCTTGAAGCGGTGTTCCATGAACCCAGTTAAATATACCCGTAACCCTTCAAGCGATATTCCATGTGTAACTTAACAACAAAACCCCCAGGGTTTCCACCCCGGAGGTCTCTCGTAATATTTTACAGCTCCTGCCTATAAACCCTAAGCCCCTACTTCTTAACCTCCTGGAATCCGAACATAATCGAAACGCAACCGCTCTCGGGAAATTCGGATTTTTTGCCTGACACCGGCACTTTGACAATAACCTTCAACTGTTGGCTCGATTCCAGGGTAAAATCCCAGGTTGTTGAACTATTATGTTGCCGGTTATCATAAAGAACATTTTTATAAGCATCAACCACCTGGTATTCGATGGCGGGTAATATTTCTGAACCGCAAACAGCGAGACGGTATTTCTGACCTGAATAAAATGTCTTATACAATTCAGCTTCTTCACCTTCGGTAAGAATGGCCGCATGATAATTACCATCATGGGTATAACCTGTAAGTTCAGACTTGCAGAGATTTTTGGCAAATCCTTTGCACTGGGCCTGAACTGGCAGGGCAAGTGCTGTAACAACAATCAGTGTTATGATATACGGCAAATACTTTTTCATACGTCTCTGTTTTATTGAACGAAGTTATTCCTTAATGACTGTACTGTTGCCTGAAGTTCTTTAAAGGCCTCAGGTGTAACCTTTATTTTAGTCTGTGACTTTAACATGCTGCTCTTTGTGGAATCATTCTCCTCAACCTTAACGGAAGAAGTTTTCACTTCAACTTTGTCAAAAGCCATTTTCAGCGCGTGCAATTCATTGATCATTTCAATAATATCGCGGTTTTCCACCCCTTTCTGATTTTTCCGGTTGTCCTGCAACATCCTTTCTACAATGCTGAATGAAAGTTTTTGTTCTGCAATACGGTCGACCAGTTTATTGCCTTCAATTGAATGATTACCGATCATTTGTGTGCCGATATACAAACCTTCGACCCAGCCACCCACCAAAACCATGGCCGCAACAGCCTGCTGATCATTTTCCTTAAGGTATGCGCTTGTGTTCAGAAAAGTTTCGGAAATCACATCCATGACAATGTCACGGTTGTTTAAATTTTGTTTCAGACGATTCATTGTTTCCTCATCCACAGCGTCACTGATACCCATTTCATTGGCAAGTTTCTTCGTTGCATTCATATACTTCAGCGAAGTCTGCGGCTGATCGAACAGGCTGGCGAAACTCAGGTCAGTTGTATAAATTCCGAGGTTAATGGCCTTGCTTTTATTGGTTGAATATTTATCCACACTTTCCAGGTCATTTAGCACCTGCTCGTTGTAAGTAATGCCTGCCGATTTTAGCAACATGGCGGTCTCAAGCGGAGAAGGAAGGGAATAGAATATTTTCTTGGCTTTGTCAATATCATCAAAAATGTCCTCTTCCGTGAGAAAACTTTCCAGACCGGGTTCCTTATCCAGTTTTGCCTTTCCGGATTTGCATGAATTATTCACCAACGACAATCCCAGGAGGAATATAACACTGGCCAGCCGTAGATTTGAGTAAATGAGTCGCATGAGTAATTTAGTTAGTTAATTAGTGGGTCAAACCTGCTATTGTTAATGTTTTGATGGTAATTCAGATATTTATAACGTCGAATTTTCATTAAAGTTACTCTTTTATAGGCTTTTTTAAATTCCATTACCAAACAGGATATGAACAATGGTGTGTTTATTATTTAAGGATCTCTTTTTCTGTTTGTTTATCTTCGGTTTTCGACATCCGATGTTCCTTGTCCGTTTTCATAGTAACGGCAAAACGGTTTCAGCCCGCAAACCGGACATTGCGGTTTCCGTGCCGTGCAAACGTACCGTCCATGCAATATAAGCCAGTGATGGGCAATCGGCAGCAATTTGCCGGGAATATGGCTCACCAGCTGGTTCTCTGTTTCGCGCGGTGTTTTAGCATTGGTTGTCAGGCCCAGTCTGGCTGCAACCCTGAATACATGAGTATCCACGGGCATAGCCGGATTTCCGTAAACAACAAGAGTAATAACATTGGCCGTTTTGCGTCCCACACCCGGCAATGTCATCAGTTCTTCAATGGATTCGGGAATACGTCCATCAAAGTCGCTTACCACCTTACGGGCCATAGCAGCCAGGTGCTTTGCCTTGTTGTTGGGATAGGAACAGCTTTTAATATAAGTAAATATTTCTTCGGGAGTTGACAGCGCCATTGCTTCCGCCGTAGGGTAACGCTCCATCAGGGCAGGAACGATCATATTCACCCTTTTATCTGTGCATTGGGCGGAAAGAATAACGGCTACTACCAATTCAAAAGCATTGGTGTAATGCAATTCAGTTTCGGCCACCGGCCTATTCTTCTGGAAATATTCAATAACGCCGGCGTATCTTTCCCTTATAGTCATGAAAAACAGTGATTAACTAAAAGATAAAAACTAAAAACCTGATAAACTTTCAAAAACTCAAAGAATATACTAAAAAATGAACTCCGAGGTGCTTACAAAGAGTAAAAATAGAGTATTCAGGGGAATTTTTCCTGGAAATTGTTCCCATCACTTTTAGTTTTTAGTTTTTAACTTTTCACTGATTTTTATCACTTTTATCTTTTTACTTTTAACTTTTATATGATTTATTGTATATATTTGCAATTCAAATATGACACAACCATGAACAATCTGTCAAATAAAGTTTTCTTCTTTTTTTACTTTTATTTTTGGAAAACCTGAAGGGACTTTATTTGTGTAATATTGATATTATATCAAAAAGGTCCCCTGAAAAGCGGGACCTTTTTTTTTAAAATACCGACAATAAATTTATCTCAAAATGGAACTAAATCAGGAAGCCGGCGAAAAAACAAAGCGCATAGCAATTCAGGGCGGATATGGAGCCTTCCATGAAATTGCGGCGAATAAATATTTCGAAAATGAAAACATCGAAATCGTTCCCAGAAATACATTCAAGGATCTTTTTAAGGCATTGAAACAGGGCCAGGTAGACTTCGGTATTACGGCAATTGAAAATTCTATTGCAGGTAGCATTCTTCCAAATTATACGCTTTTGCTCGAGTCAAAACTCAGCATCGTAGGGGAGATCTATTTACGCATCAGACAAAACCTGGTAGCCCTGCCTGGCCAAACAATCAAAGATATAAAAGAAGTTCGCTCCCACCCCATGGCTATCCTGCAATGCCAGAAATTTTTTGATGACCATCCCCGGATTACCCTCATCGATAGTATGGATACTGCTCTGTCAGCCAAAGATATAGCGGATAACAAAACCTTTGGCGCCGCTGCCATTTCATCGTCACAGGCAGCCACAAAATACAATCTTGATATTATAGCCGAGGGTATCGAAACCCACAAAATGAATTATACCCGCTTTCTGATCCTGAAAGGCAAAAACGGCATCAGCGAGATATCTCCCGATATCAACAAGGCTTCCATGACTTTTGCATTGGCGCATAAAATAGGAGGATTGTCGAAAGTTCTTTCCATTCTTTCCTTTTATGATATCAACCTTGCTAAAGTGCAGTCAATGCCAATCGTTGGCAAGGACTGGGAATACCAGTTTTTTGTAGACATAGAAATCGACAATTTTACTCACTATAAACAAGCTATTGACGCGGTCAAACCGTTCACGCGTGATCTGCAGATAATGGGTGAATATGCAAAAGGTAAATCAATATTGGAATAATTATGAAAGTAGAATTAAAATTGGATAAGTTCGAATTCAAGGGTGTCCCCAATACCAAACCTTTGATGATGGCCGGTCCCTGCAGCGCCGAAACCGAAGAGCAGGTAATGGACACAGCCCGTCAGTTAAAAGGCTATGGTATAAAAATTTACAGGGCCGGTCTCTGGAAACCACGTACACGTCCCGATGCTTTCGAAGGAGTGGGTAAGGAAGGTCTTCCCTGGCTGCAAAGGGTAAAAAAGGAACTCGGAATGTACACGGCTACGGAAGTTGCCAATGTAAAGCATGTATATGATGCGCTTAAGGCAGGGATTGACATCATCTGGCTAGGAGCCCGGACCACTGCCAATCCGTTTGCCGTTCAGGAAATCGCTGATTCCCTTAAAGGCGTGGATGTTCCCGTATTGATTAAAAACCCTATCAATCCCGATCTTGATTTGTGGATCGGCGCATTTGAACGGTTAAACAGGGCAGGCATCACAAAACTGGCGGCTATCCACAGGGGATTTTCGACCTACAGCAAAACCATGTACCGCAACAATCCACAGTGGGAAATACCCATTGAACTGAAACGGCTGATCCCTGCATTGCCGATTATTACCGACCCCAGTCATATTTGCGGAAGCCGTGAATTGCTTTTCGAAATATCCCAGACGATCCATGGACCTTGATTTCGACGGGCTTATCGTTGAAACACATTGCAATCCCGACAAGGCGCTTTCTGATGCACAGCAACAGCTGACACCCGAAAACCTGAATAAGCTGATCAAACGCCTGATCCTTCGTCATGCCGACATCGGCACCAACAATGCACTGGTTTCAACGCTGGAGGACCTTCGCCATGAAATTGACAAATACGACGACAAGATCATGGAGATATTTGATTACCGTATGGCTGTGGCGCGGAAGATTGGTGAATACAAAAAGCAGAACAACATCACTATCCTGCAGACAAGCCGGTGGGATGAGCTTCTCAGGAACCGCCTCGACCAGGCTGCCAGGAAAGGGCTGAGCGAGGAATTTATCATCAAGGTCTTCCGTGCGATTCATGAAGAATCCATTAACCACCAGACAAAGGTGATGAATTAGGGGCTTAGGGGCTTAGGGGCTTAGGGTAAATCATTGCATGCTCGTAGAGCATGAATTATTGTAGAAAGGAATGCGCCAAACCCAAGCCCGCTTGCGGGAGGAGTTTGAAGCGTAGTCTGGAGACTACGCTTAGCTTTAAAGAAAACGCTGAAAATTAATTAGAAAGTTCCTAATTTTAACGATGCAAACGATCACAATCCATACCGACACAAAAACCTCGCAGATACTCATCGGAGAGAAGCTGGGGAGCCTGGGCCGTTATATTCCCGCCGGCAAAACCATCCTTGTCACAGATGATCATATTCTTAAATTATACGGTGCTTCATTTCCCGATTGCCCTGTAATTTCCATCGGCACCGGGGAAAAGCACAAAACCCTTGAGACCCTAACGCTGATCTTTGACAAACTGGTGGAGCTCGAGGCCGACCGGTCGACTTTCATTGTTGGAATTGGCGGTGGCATAGTATGTGACGTGTGCGGATTTGCTGCTTCAATATACATGCGGGGACTACGGTTCGGTTTTGTTTCCACTACCCTTCTGTCACAGGTGGATGCCAGCGTGGGTGGCAAAAACGGCGTCAATTTCAGGGGGTATAAAAACATGCTGGGTGTCTTTAACCAGCCCGAATTCGTGATTTGCGACACAACAATGCTCCAGACACTGGATGAACGCGAATTTAAAGCCGGGTTTTCGGAAATAATAAAAGCCGCGGCAATTAAGAATGCGGATTTGTTTTGCTACCTCGAAGATCACTACCACGATGCGCTTGCTCAGAAACCGGACGTTATTGAAAAACTGATCTTTGATTCGGTCACCATCAAGGCAAACGTTGTTGAAACCGATGAACGGGAAAAGGGAGAACGAAAAAAGCTGAATTTTGGCCATACCTTCGCCCATGCGCTGGAACACATGACGGGAATGCTTCACGGGGAAGCGGTTGCTATCGGAATGATCCTTGCCACTTCCCTGTCAGTGAAGCTCGGCTTTCTCACAACCACTGAATCATTGCGTATTTCGGCCCTGATCAATCACTTTGACCTGCCTGATTCTTCAAACGCTGATCTGCGCTTGATTTTGAAAGCAATGAAAAAAGACAAAAAAAAGGAAGGTGATTTTATGCATCTGATCCTGCTCAATAAGATAGGAAATGCCCTCATCCATAAGATACCCCTTGAACAACTTGAAAACCTTGTCTATGATTTGCGTTAGTCTGGCCGAAAAAGATCCGAATGTTTGTCTTGGAATACTTGAAAAAGTAGATATGGCTGAAATACGGATCGATCTTGCCGAATTGTCCGACAATGATATTGTTAAAATATTTTCTTCCCGAAAAAAGCTGGTTGCCACTTGCAGACCCGGCAAGTACCTGCAAACGGAAAGAATCCACAAACTGAGGCTTGCCATCGAATCAGGCGCGACGTTTGTTGACATTGAATATGAAGCAACGGATGATTTCAGGGATGCTTTGATTGAGTTTGCTCATGTTCGTCAGTGTGATGTGATCATCTCATACCATAATTATGAGATGACACCTGAACTGGAAGATCTCGAAAAAATTATGAATAAGTGCTTCGAACTGGGAGCCGACATGGCAAAAATTGCCACCATGATAAGAGTGAACAGGGATAATTCCAAAATACTGTCATTATACAAAGCCCCGGGCCGCCTGGTAGCCATTGGAATGGGGGAGCTGGGAAAGATCAGCAGGATTGTTGCTCCATTCCTCGGTGCAGAATTTACGTATGCCTCTTTGACGGATGATAATGCTATTGCACCCGGACAGATTAGTTACCAGCGCCTGAATAAATACATCCTTGAGATAATGCAAATCTGACACTATGAACTCTTTTGGTAAAATATTTCGAATCAGTGTTTTCGGAGAATCACATGGTACCAGTGTAGGAGTGATCATCGACGGCTGTCCTGCCGGTTTGCCCCTTCTTTTTTCCGATTTTGAAGCGGATTTCAATCGGCGACGGAGTGGGGCAAAAGGAACCACTCCCCGGAAAGAAGCGGATATTCCCCGCATTATGAGCGGTGTATTCAATGATCACACAACAGGTGCGCCGCTGACCATTTTTTTTGAAAATACAAATACCCGGTCACGTGATTATACGGCACTTCATGATACACCGCGACCCGGACATGCCGATTTTGTCGCCACCAGGAAATTCGGCGGATATGAAGATTACCGGGGAGGAGGTCATTTTTCGGGAAGGCTTACCCTGGCCCTGGTCGCCGCAGGCGTAATAGCCAAAAAATTGATAGGGCCCGTGAATGTTGAAGCCAGGATAATTGAAGTAGGCGGAAATCGCAATATCGAAGAAGCAATTGATACAGCCGTCGAAAAACAGGACAGCCTGGGAGGCATTGTCGAATGCAAAGCCACGCTTATGCCGGTCGGTTTGGGAGAACCTTTTTTTGATTCCGTGGAATCGGTGCTCAGTCACATGCTTTTTTCAATTCCTGCTATCAAAGGCGTCGAATTCGGATCTGGCTTCGCAGCAGCGAAAATGTGGGGAAGTGAACACAACGATAAATTCGTATCGGTTGAAGGAAAGACTTTGACCAATTATGCCGGGGGTATCAACGGAGGTATCAGCAACGGAAATGACCTGGTGGTAAGGGTTGCAGTGAAGCCAACGTCAAGCACCCATCAAAAACAACGAACCATAAATACAAAAACAGGTGAGATGATTGACCTCGAAATTGAAGGCCGTCATGATACCTGTATTGCACTGAGGGTTCCGGTTGTGGTTGAAGCGGCTACTGCCATTGTTCTGGCGGATTTTATGATCCAGGAGGGGGTTGTTGGGAGAAGGGTTTGATAATGTTGGTATTCGGTATTCGGTATTCGGTATTCGGTATTCGGTAAAAAAATAGGGATTGTAGAGACAAGGCAATGCCTTGTCTCTACAATATCCAACACATAATAATTATTAATCTTTCATTACAATGAAAATACTCGTAATAGGCGCTGGCAAGATGGGATCGTGGCTGATTGAATCATTATGCCTCGATTATGAAGTAGCAGCCTATGACAAAGATCTTACCCGTCTCAAATATTTTTTCAATACGGTAAAACTTGTTTCTCCCGAAGAGATCCGGGCCTTTGATCCCGATATGGTGATCAATTCGGTCAGCCTTGAGATCACGGTTCCCGTATTCTGCGAGATCCTTCCTTATTTGAGGCACGACTGTATTCTGGCAGATATTACATCGGTGAAAAACGGGCTGCAGAAATTCTATCCTGCATCAGGCTTCCGGTTTGTTTCCACCCACCCGATGTTTGGGCCTACCTTTGCCAACATCAAGGATCTGACCGGACAAAGTGCCATAATTATTCAGGAGTCGGATGAAGAGGGAAAGGCCTTTTTCCGGAAGTTCTACAGTTCCTTCCATCTCAACATATTTGAATATTCGTTTACGGAGCATGACCAGACAATTGCTTATTCGCTGGCCATTCCTTTTGCCTCAACCATGGTGTTTGCCGCTTGCATGAAAAAGCAGGAAGCTCCGGGAACCACATTCAGGAAACACCAGGAAATTGCGAAGGGGCTTTTTTCAGAAGACGATTTCCTGCTTTCCGAAATTATGTTCAGTCCGTTTACCCTCGAACAAATCGAAAAAATCGGAAACGAGCTGAACCATTTGCGGAATATAATTAAGGAAAAGGACACGTATAAAATGAGGGAGTTTTTGAACGGATTAAGGAAGAATATTCACTAACACAGGAGAACTAAGTCAGGCAGAGCCTGGTACCATAGATTCGTCCAAGGCGGAGCCTTGTCCGAACTGAGAAGCCTTGTCCGAACTCCCCGTGACCATGATTTCTGTTTATTGAAACAGTTAATCGAATGCAATGAGATTTCTCCGCGCCCTTAATAAGCGCGCTAAACAAAAAATCCTTCGTTATCTCCGCGTTAAAATTTTGGGATATCTATTTACTTAACGTGCTTCGCAATTATCCACAATATACTTCAGCACCTCCGTATTCCCCAGTTGCTGGGCTTTATGGAGATCGGAGCAACCGTTGGTCTTTTCGCCGCTCTGTATTTTCGCCAAACCCAGGTACATCCATGTTTCGGCATCATCGGGAATGAGATCAAGTGACATGGAAAGATCGCTTATAGCGTATTTGTAAGTAGCCGTTTTTAAATAGGTCTTGCCCCTTGCCTTGAAATACATTCCATTCGCCGGATCTTCCTTCAAATTGATATTGAAATATTTTAGGGCATTCATATAATCACCGGCGTCATAAAAATATTCTCCGCACAGGAAAACCGCCTTCTGATCATCGCTGAAATAATTAAGGTAAAACATCACGTCCTTGCGTGCAGCCTGGTAATCTTCCATACCCGCATACGCCTCGGCTCTTTTCAAATACCCGTTAAAATTCTCGGGAAATTCCCTCAATGCCTTGTTAAAATCTGCCAGTGCATCCTTGAATCTACCCGCCCCTAAAAAGGATAGTCCACGATAGTAATAATGACTTTCTTCCGGATTCAAGGTTGAAAACGGATGTCCCTGGCCCCCTTTTTTTTCCATATTCAACGCAGTAGTGTAATCGGCGATAGCAGCAGCATAATTGCCCTGCCTGAGATATACCCTGCCCCTGAGGGCGAAAAGTCCCGGACCCGCCTGCGGTTTAATGACCTGCTCGTCAAGGTAGGATATGGCCTTTTCAGGCTGATCCTTTTTTACAAAATATCCCACCTCCTGAACGGCCTTTTCCTGGTCATTGTACCATTCCTGTTCCCATAAGGCATACCAACCTTGCGTGGCATGCAAACTCTCAAAGGCACGGTCCTTCCTGATACTGTCCCCGGGCAAACGGAATTCAGAAGAAAGATGACTTTTCAGGAAGGAGATTGCCTGGTCCGCATTTCCGGACAGGGCATTCGCTTTTGCCAGCCATATATCCCCCACTCCCGGAAGGATTTCGTTGGCCTCCTTAAAATCATTTATGGCATTTTCGTAATTCTTGAGCTCAAGCAACACACGGCCCCTGTATAGGTAGAATCTTTCATCCGAATTATTCCGGTTTATGGCTATTGAAAAACTTTCCAATGCCTTCGCAAAATTTCCGTTCTTATAATATGCACAACCCGACAGAAAGCCTGCATCCGGCGATTGGGCTATCAAACCCTGGGAAAAAACCAGGACAATGGAAAGTAAAATAAGGATGAATCTATTTTGTGTTCTCGGTACCATGTCCTTCTGAATAAAGATGAATAAACCCAACCAGTGCTCTGACTTCTGTTCCGCTGATGCGCGGTTCATACACATCGCATATATAATAATAGACGCCGGATGGCACTTTGGTACTTGTCTTCTTGTAACTTCCGTCCCAGTTAATAGCCGGATCATCTGTCTCAAATACAAGCTGTCCCCACCGGTTGAATATTTTCATATCCACTTTCTGTATCACGTTGTTCAGATTTAAGGATATAAACTTATCGTTGATCAGATCTCCGTTCGGTGTAAATACGTTGGGCAATTCATACATGATGCAATCATCCACACACATTTGGTTTGACCTGGGGCTTTTGTTCTCGAAGGAATCCACAGCTTCAACCTGGTAACAGCCAGCCAGCAGATTTCCCTCCGTCAGCTTGTGGTAGTATACAGTATCCGTTGCCGAAAATGTGCTGGCCAGGGAATCGGTTGGTGAATTTATATCCCCCGTGAAATAAATATTATATCGGACAACATCATTTGAGCAGGTTCTGTTTGGATTGGTCCATGTAAGTACATTCATGAAACTGTCGCATCGGGAGGTCACATTAAGAATCGGGGCGCAGGGAGGTGTTACATCAACAGGAGTTCCGCAATTTATGTGCGACAGGTTGCTGTTATTGTAAATGGCAGATTCAATAGGCCGCCAGCCAATGCTTTTCACCTGGTAACAATAGGTGACCCCGTTTTTCAGACCTGTATCCGTAAATAGATTCGCCTCCGATGTGGCAATCGAGTCATAGCCCATCGATGAATTCTGCCGGTAAATCACATAGCTGGTGTTTATCCAGGGGGCTTTCTTCCGAATGTCAAGTGTCAGCTGGTTATCTCCCGGTGTGATATCAATATACAGGGAGGAAGCAATCTCACTTTCGCCGGGCCTCATTTCAAAACGATTTCCCGGTGAATTGTTGTACATTTTTATCTTGTAATAATACGGAAAAACAACCGTATTCAGGGGCTGGTCGATGTATGTAGTGTCGTTCAGATCCGTTGTGAGGACGGAATCGATCAGGACAAAATCAGCGGGCTCGGGCGTGGTGGATCTGTAGATCGTGAAAACATAAGGACCGGGAGCTTCCAGCGAATCAAAATTACGCGGCTTGGCCCATGCCAGAAAAATGCTGCCGTCTGTTTCACCGATTTGTGTTACGCTTACATTTAAAATCGACGGAAATCCCGGTACCAGCAAATTACAGGTCTTGCCAGAAGCAAAACTCTCACTTCCGTCCGGATAAATGGCAGTGATCAGGTAACAATACTGTACGCCCTGTATGAGTCCTTCGCCATGGTTATCATCGGTATAGGCAACAGTCTGATGCCCCGTTTACCGTGGCTATTTTCCGGTAACCGGTGGAAGATGGCACGCCAACCTGGCAGCTGTCGGGAACAAAATCATAATCCCCTTCCCTCCTGTAGATATTATATCCCGAAACCGGTCCGCATTCCGCTTTATTCCAGGTAAGGTCGATCTCGGTACTTGTAGCCGTTGAAGCAAGGTTTTCCGGTGCCGGGGCAAGTACCTGTATCCTGAAATTATCAATATCCACAAGGCTGATATCCGTTGTATAATCTTCACTTTTCAAGGTCAGCTGGTAAGGTTGTTTACGGATATGGTCACACGTTGTCTGCCATGAAAAAGTGGAGGTGGTGAATCCACGCCCCCCTGCAAGCCGCTTAAAAGTGGCGGGGTTAACCTTTAAAGCAAAAGGCCCGCCTGTCATGGTCTGCTTTATTGAATCGAGATCGGCATCCGTGCTGGTAACCTGGAATTCTATAAGATCACCCGCCGTGACGCAATAATCGGGAAGCGGAGAGTTAACCGGCGGATTATTCGTGGTGTTAAACACGTCAATCTGCATATCACGTACAATGTTGCCGATTTTAACTCCTTTGCGCCATTCCTCGATGTTCATGGCTACATTGTATTTTCCCGTATCTACCGGCGTATTCCAAACAAGGTCGCCCACAACGGGATCCACATAAAAGGTATCGCTATAGGAAGGAAGAGAATAATTGGGTATGGGATTTCCGTCCTGTCCGGTACAAACAGTGAGTTTATAGGAGAGGCTGTCGCCATCAGGATCGTAAGCGGCCGGATTGTGTATGAAAATGTGGTGAAGTGCGGCCTTGTCTATCGGAAAATTGAGCAGGACAGGCGTACTGTTGTTACCCACTTCCGGACTGATGATCATCGTCGTTTTGATAGAAAAAACCACGTTCACGGAATTGGGGATATTCTGAATTCCGAAATTGCGGTTCGGATCCTGCATAAGGATCTGGTATATCCCTGGTCCCGGGAAAGTGTGATTTGCCCTATAAATATTATGGTAATAGTAATTCGGCAATACGGTACGGCTGACAAGGGGGGCTATGGATGAGGTGTTATCCCCCCATTCTACCTGGAGTTGCGACCGGTTGGCAGCGCTTTGGGTAAAAGTAAAAGTAGTAACAGTAACTTCGTATGTGTATCCTGAAATAAGTTTGAAAGTGATCTCTCCGGCACGGTTATGGGTGGCAAAAACAGAAGGTGAAACGAGTATGATTGCGCTTAATATGGAGAGAATTCTTTTCATTCCTACAAAGTTAATAATTCTTTGTTAAAGCCCCGATATGCGGATTGATTATTGATTTTTAAGCCTGATCTCCGACTTCCACTTATCGTAATTAAAAGTGTAACCGCTGTCTGCGCCCTTGTAAGTAACGATAACGAGGTTCGTTTGGTCTTCAAACAACTGCAGCAGCAATGAATTGGTTAACACCAGCGAATTGATATTGTTTGACGGAAGGGGACATGTATAATAAAGCCATATTGACTCCGCTTCCTGAACTTTTTTTACAAATTTAAGCGGCAGTTTCCTGCTTCCGGCCTCTATTACAAATGCATCTTTCATATACCCATTGACCAGTGAAAGTTCACTCTGCGAAAAATCCCTGCCAGCTGTGGGTTTCATGTTCTTTTCATAAAGATGATAAAACAGAAGTTCAAAATCATCGGTAAACATTTTCTGGGAAATGAAAATGCTATCCTTTTCGGTATTGATATCCAGGTTGGTTACGGATACATGCACCGGGTGGGCTGCAAGCAGCCAGGAAAATAAAACGGAAAGCAGCAAGGGTATATCGTTTAAGCCGAAAAGTTAGCAATTATTCCCTACAAAAAACGTACCCATTTTTGAATCTGCCTCTCGGAGGATTCCGGAGATCAGATAATCTAAATTTTAAAGCTGTTAATCGAATGCAATGAGATTTCTCCGCGACCTCTATCTTGGCGCCCTTTGCGAATAAACTCCGCGGGCTTCGCGTTAAAAATTTGGGGCACCTCGTTTAATCAGTTCTTTCCATAGTTATCTGTTTCTGAGGTTGGAGGTACACCCTCCCGGGGACTTTGTGGTAAAATTCCGGGTACCTGATTATATTGTCTATTAATCAAAAAAATTTCCCTAATTGTCAAGATTCGCGACTACCATACTAATTTTATGATAAATTTGAAAAGCAGTACCTGAAAAAATACCTTGAAACAAACCCTGATCCATGAAGATACTTGTTACCGGCACAGCCGGATTTATCGGATTTCACCTCGCCCGGAAACTGATCCGGGAGGGTCATACTGTTATTGGAATCGACAGTATCAATGATTATTATGATGTGAATTTAAAATACAGCCGGTTAGCTGTTTCCGGTATTGAAAAAGAAAAAATTGAATACAACAAGCCGGTGCAGGCAACCGGAAATATTCCTTACCGTTTTATAAAGCTCAACCTTGAGGACAGGGAGAACCTGAACCTTGTATTCAAAATCGAGCGGTTCGACAGAGTTTGCAATCTCGCCGCGCAGGCCGGGGTTCGATATAGTCTCACCAATCCTTACGCCTATATCGACAGCAACATTACCGGCTTCATCAATATACTGGAAGCCTGCAGGCACCATGGAGTGCAGCATCTTGTATATGCAAGCAGCTCAAGCGTATACGGACTGAACGAAACCATTCCCTTTTCAGAAAAAGACAATGTGGACCATCCCATCAGCCTGTATGCCGCTACTAAAAAAAGCAATGAACTGATGGCCCATACATACAGTCATCTTTTCGGACTTCCGACAACCGGACTTCGTTTTTTCACCGTTTACGGACCCTGGGGAAGGCCTGACATGGCCCTGTTTATTTTCACCAAAGCTATTTTGGAGGGAAAACCGATACAGGTTTTCAACAACGGCGATATGGAACGCGATTTCACCTTCGTGGAAGACATTGTGGAAGGGATTTTCAGATTGATCACCGGTCCTGCGCCAACCGGAAACACCGGCTGGGATCCAAAGAATCCCGATCCTTCCAGCTCCACTGCGGGTTATAAAATATACAACATCGGGAACAGCAATCCGGTAAAGCTGATGGACTTTATCCGGGCTGCCGAAAAAGCACTCGGCAAAAAAGCTATAATTGAATTCCAGCCAATGCAGGCCGGAGATGTGCGGAGAACATGGGCCGATGTGGATCATCTCGAAAAGGATACCGGATATAAGCCTCAGCATTCGGTAGAAGAAGGAATCCGAAAATTTGTAAAGTGGTACCTGGAGTATTATTCAGGGACTAGGGATAAGGAATAAGTTGAGTTTGAGTTTTGCAGTTTTGCAGTTTTGCAGTTTTGCAGTTTTGCAGTTTTGCAGTTTTGCAGTCCTGAAACCGGTCAGTTTTCAGGCCTCCTTCCAAACTACCTTTACCTTTCGAAAGAATTCGCATTGGCCTGGTAATTGCCCTGGATATAGGTGAAATTTATCATAATTTTTTTTGGGATTACGGCATCTCTTTCCCTGACTTTTTAGGACATCAAACACTTCATCATTAGCCTCTTTAACCCTCTTCGATATTTCAGACATTTCTTTCACCCTTCCTGGCCTCACTTAAAGAATTTAACATTTATTTAACTTATTTTTGAGGTTTGCGTATATCTACGGTATTTGGTTTTTCTTTATCCTGACATCGACACATATTTAATTTCAAAACTTATGAAGAAGGATATAATTATAACATTTGACTACGAAGTTTTTTTAGGCAATAATATTGGAACAATCCAAAATTGTGTGATTAAGCCAACTCAATATGTATTGGAGATTCTAAAGGTAAATAATGCTAAATCTATTTTCTTTGTTGATGCACCATGGCTGCTTTTTATAAAGGAGAATTTTCCTTCGGATTTCCAGGAAGTTTCAGACCAATTAAAAGACATAATAAAATCAGGCTCTACTGTAGAATTACATTTGCATCCACAGTGGCTGGATGCTGTAAAAATTGGAGGCCAGATAAAATTCAAATCATTTAAAAACTATACACTGCATAATCTAAAACAGGAACAAATTCTTAGTTTATTCAAAAGATCTATCGACCTTCTGGAAGGTATTACTTTACAAAAAATCAATTGTTTTAGGGCCGGCGGCTTTTGTATTGAACCTTTTGAAACTATAAAGATTGCTTTTGAAACATTTAAAATAAAACACGATTTTTCAGTAGTTCCGGGAATGAGCTTAATTACTGGAAATGAGTATGATTATGACTTTTCTGAAACTTCTAACCTTGCATATTATGCTTTTCAGAATGATGTAAAAAAATCTGAACCAAATGGTCAATTTGTTGAAATTCCTGTGAGTGTATTTAGCACTAATCCAATTTATCGATTACTAAATAATATTAATTTAAAATACAACGACGATAAAATTTTTGGAGATGGAAAGGGAATCCAGGCGAAATCATATTATTTCTTCCGGTCATTAAAAAGAAGGCTTAGCTTTTCAAAAACCTTTCTTTCACTTGATAATACAAGTTACACTTTTTTTAAATATTTATTAAACTACCATTTCAAAAATGATAATTTTCTTGTAACCATATCACATCCAAAGACAATGTCAAGACAGGCGCTACAAAACCTGGCGTATATTGCCAAAAATTATAATACTCACAATTCTTTTGATTTGGATAGATCATTTGATGGTCAGTATGCGAATTTTCTTTCCAACCAGCTAATATCTGACAAAAGCGCTACTATGGTAAACAGCAATTTATAATCAATATCAATTTAAGGGTTTTCCAGGGGTATTATGGGATGCTCCTTCAGTGTTTCCTGAAATAATGCTGGTATACCCCACCCTTTATCACTCCTAATATAATTTTACGGGCCCGCAGGAATAGAAGCATCCATATAAAGTGGATTTTATTACCAAAATTGTATTCGTGGCTTAAATTACAAATAGCCGATAATCAATTTGTAGCAATGAATGCACGAATATTTTAAAATTTCATTCGACAATTCTAAATAAGTTTCAAATAACAACCCTCATCACCGCATCACATATATTTAGCATTATATTCACATATTTGATCAAATTGGATTAGTATTGGAGTATCAACATATGAGTTTTCTCATATATTTGTGGGTACCTAATTAACCTAATCCGACACAGAATGATGCTGCGCGATAAGCCTGTATTCGAAGGAAAGGGTGCAGGAATCTGTTTCGTTGCATCCGTTCTTATATTTCTCATTACCTCCTGCGTTACCCAAAAGGACGTAGAATATCTCCAGGATAAATCCAAAACAAGCAAGGTTTTTAATGAAGCTTCGATAGGTGATTACAGGTTAAAACCCAACGATGAGCTTTACATTCAGATAAATAGCCTAGACGATCCTTCATCCAACGTTTTCTCTGTAAATAGCACACAGCAATTGTTAAGCATGGGAACTATACAACCTTATGGAGCGTCATTAATATCGTATACCATTGATAAAGAAGGATTTTTATTGCTGCCAGTGATTGGCAGGATTTCTGTTTCAGATAAAACAACAACCCAGGTAGGTGAAATAATCACACAATCATTGACCAACATACTTAGCCAACCTATGGTAACTGTAAAATTGGTTAACCGGTATGTATCTGTTATAGGTGAAGTACGTAATCCCGGTCATTTTGCGTATGCACAGGACAAGCTAACGATATTTGATGCCATAGGACTGGCAGGAGATATATCCGATTACGGCAATCGTGAAGAAGTGATCCTGACCCGAAACGAAAATGGTAAGAATATCAGAATCCCTTTAAACCTCACACGGTCAGACCTAATGGCCTCGAATTATTATTATATCCGACCTAATGACGTCTTATACGTAAAACCTCTCCGTAAAAAATTCTGGGCCATGAAAGAGTTCCCATATACTGTGGTATTGGGTACCATTACTGCAGCATTGCTGATGTATAGTGTCATTAAATAATAATCAGGCTAATATATATTCCATGATTTCATCTCCTTCCTTTTCGGATCAAAAAGATACTGAGCTTAAAAAACTCATTGACATCATTTCAAAAAATTACAAACTGTTTATTATCAGTGTCCTTATTTCCTTGTGTGGTGCCCTTTTGATTAATTATTTCATGATCCCAGTATACAGGATATCATCATCACTTCTGATAAAAGAAACATCGCAAAAGCAAGGGGGAAATGTTAAAGATTTTCTGAATAGCAATTTATTTGGTATTGATCAAAACTTTCAAAATGAGCTTTGGGTATTGAAGTCAAGTCCCGTAATCGAACAGACTATCAATAACTTAAACCTGACTGTCAGTTATTACCAAAAAGAAGGATTTCAGCATTTTCCAAGATATGGCGATGTGCCCTTCCGTATATTCTTGCTTCCGAATCATGTTCAACCTTCCGGAATACGTTTTAATTTATCCATTCATGATAAAGATAATTTTGAAATTGAAGCCACAGGAAAGAATGTCAAATTTGTTAAAATTAATACCGGTGAAGTTGTTGATCAAAAGCATGTCTGGGAATTCAGAAAATCAGGGAAGTTTGGAAAACTAATTGAGACACCGGATTTGGCCTTTATTGTGGAATTTGACAAAATAAACGGTAGTTTATTCAAGGACGAATTTATTTATAGTTTTCAATTGACTGATGTAATAACCCTCACAGATAAACTCAAGGAATACCTTGATTTTAAGGTCATTGAAAAAATGGCCACCGTAGTTAAAATCGATTATACATCTTCATCTGTCATCCAAGGGAAAGAAATTGTAAACGAAGTAATGAATGTTTACTCCCAACAAAACCTGGATCGTAAAAATCATATAGCCGAAATGACCATCAACTACATCGAAAAGCAACTTGATGAAATTTCCGATTCACTTAATATAACGGAAAAAAACCTGCAGCAGTTTCGATCATCAAATCAGTTGCTAAATGTCACTGAACAAGCCACAGGAATTTCTGCCCAATATATGAATCTGCAGAATCAACTTGCTGAACTTATGACACGCAAACGATATTACGAGTATGTAGCAGATTATCTTGCTAAAAACGAAGATTTTTCCAACATGATCGTACCAGCTTCCATGGGAATATCTGATCAGCTTCTCAATGGCCTTATGACCGAATTGATTGCAGCACAGGCGCAACGAAACAATCTGATCCAAAATAAACAGGAACGCAATCCATTGATTCAAAAACTTAACATCAAGATCGAAAACATTAAAAAAACCATTTCAGAAAATATAAATGCAGTTCAAAAGACAACTGATATCGAACTCGATGAAATGAACAAGCGAATCCGAAAGACCGAGGGAGAAATTAGCCGATTACCCGGAACACAAAGACAATTGGGTGGAATTGAAAGAAAGTTCAGGTTAAATGATGCAATCTACAATTATTTGCTTGAGAAAAGAGCTGAAGCCAAGATAACCCAGTCTTCAAATATGCCGGATAATCTCATTATTGAACCCGCCAAAATGGTCGGAATAAAACCCATCACACCTAATAAAAAAATAAATATCGTAATTGCTTTTTTTCTCGGGCTCGCGGTTCCTTTTGGTTTTATAGGATTAAAAAAAGCAGTCAGCAATAAAATTGATTCAGCAGATTTCCTCGAGCGACATACCGATAATCCTCTGATTGGTAAAATAATGCATAACAATAAGAAAACCAATAACGTAGTTTCGGAATATCCAACATCACATGTAGCTGAATCTTTCAGGGCATTAAGAACCAACATTGAATATCTGTATAAGGGTTTGCCCCATAAAGTAATTATGATTACTTCAAGCATTGAGGGTGAGGGTAAATCTTTCAATGCGCTCAATCTTGCCACTAGCTATGCAAATCTTGGCCGGCGTACGGTATTACTCAATTTTGATTTGCGCAAATCCACGAGTTTTTATGGCAATACACATGAAACATTGACAGGTTTAAGTACCTGGTTCAATGACAGGGCAGAATTTGAGGATATCATTCTGCATTCACCCCATGATAAACTGGATTATATTGAGGCAGGACCTATATGTCCTAATCCCCTTGAAATGATATCGACAGGAAAAACAGCAACCCTCATCAATTATCTTTCCTCTGAATATGAATGCATCATCATGGATACACCCCCATTGGCACAGGTAAGTGATGCATTTCTGCTAATGGATTTTGCGGATATTAAGATCCTGGTTGCCCGCTGCAATTACAGCAAAAAGAAGGTATTTGAATTTATTATGAAAGATCTTAAACACAAAAATATTGAAAATGTATGCGTTTTATTAAATAACAATCGCATTTACAGCGATCAATACGGTTATGGATACGGATACAAAAAAAACAAATGATTTTTTTTCAACCCTTGGAAGTCTTTCACAACCATATTGCCCGATTACCAATGATTTGCCATAAGCAAGCCTTTTGGTATGCAGTATATACGCGTCCCAGGCACGAAAAAAAAGTTCATTCTCAATTGCAGTATCAAAAGATAGAATCATTCCTACCGCTACAGACCACTATTCGACAATGGAGTGACCGAAAAAAGAAAATCACTGAACCCCTGTTCAACTGCTATGTTTTTGTGCGTATAACCTGCAAGGAATATTACCCTATATTGAATTTGGATGGAGTGGTTCGATTTGTGACCTTCGAAGGTAAAGCGGTCGAAATCCCGGAAAAGCAGATTCAACTGATCAGAAATCTGCTAGGTGAAAATATTGAAGTGAGTGATAACCTGGCAAATATCCCAATTGGCTCACCGGCAAAGATTATAGCAGGTCCATTGATAGGCCTGACGGGCATTCTGTCAGAGAATGCCGGTAAAAAACTGGTGGTTTTCCAAATTGATGGGATCGGCAGACTAATATACGTGAAACTGCCTTCCCATTTTTTAGCAATGGCATGACAAATTAAGATATTTTCAAAACAGCTTGGGCAATTTATTGATAGGTAAACTACATGTAATCTGAATTTTAGCATTTGCTGGTTCACAAAATGTGAGTGGCAGGGCGAAGCATTGTAAGGATTAAATCATTTTCAGTGAAAAGCAATTTTTAAAATTTGGCTTTGGAAATTAAACATCTTCTTGCATTAATATGCATTGTGCTTTTTTTAGGATACTTTCTTTTAAATAAGTCTCCCAGGAGATCCTATATAATATTCTCATTGATGTTTTTTCCCTTACTGGATTTAAATATTACCCCGGAGGAATATGGAAGCATTTCTGTATTTGACTTCATCTCTTATTTTGTCTTGTTTTTTACCTTGGAGGATTTTTTTCGCTTTTCAAAAATGAATAAATCCTATTACCATATTCTTCTTATTTTTAATGGTGATGCTAATCTTTGGAAGTATTCAATCCGAATTTATAGCCAATTCAATTTTCAGTTTCTTTAAATTCCTCTCCGTTCTTATCTTTTCTAAAATGATCATTGACGAATACTTGAGGATCCGGGTTTTATTAAAGGAATTTATTAAATATTTAAAATTGGGTTGTGTCATTTCATTGATGTTTCTTATTCATACAAATTATCATTGGAATATCCTTTACTTTTTATGCCGATATAAATCCAAATGTATCAATATTGAAAATGATGCTATGACGATATCCTAGGCTTTTTTCAGGATCCGCAAAAATACGGGCAATATCTAAGCATGTTGAGTTTCTTCTTTTTAATAGTAAAAGAGAATAGACAAACTCCCGGCACTTAAACATAATTCTTTTTCTGTTGACTATAACAGCTCTTCTACTAACCGGAGGAAGATCCGCTTTTTTAGGTTTTTGTCTTGGCTTTTTAATTATATTACCAAAAAAAATAAAATATCCTGATTCCCGGCTTGATTGGATGTCTGGCAGTCTACTTTCTTAATCTCAAATTATTCTGGATATTTCAGTTTGCTAAACAGGGATGAAAATTTTGGTACTTCTTTTTTACTTCGATATAAAATATGGCAGGAAAACCTGCAGATTTTTCTTTCCCATCCCTTTCTGGGTATCGGCATTGGCAACCATCATAATTATATTGTAAAATATGCCCTCAATGGATATTACATGATTAACAAGCAAATAGTATATTATGGTACTGAAAATGGATATCTAAAGATACTGATAGAATGCGGAGTCATTGGATTCATTGGTTTTTTCACAATTATTTCAATAACTCTTGCAAAGGCTTTCAGATCATATAAAATATCCCATAATAATAATATATTACTTTTAGTAGCATCGTGCATAAGCTGGTTATTAGCCTTTACAACAATCTATTCCTTGGATGACAGGAGATTAATGGTTGTAGTAGGGGCAATTTTAAGTCTGTTGATCATTTCCCATAAATCCTCGGATTCCATTTATGCTTAACAATATTATCAAATACTTCCATATAAAGAATAGTCTAATTCTCGTGAATAGTTCATGGGGAATTATTTCCCAGGTGCTGCAAAGCGTTTTACTTAGTCTTTATTTTATACTTATTGCAAGATTTTATTCTACACCGATTTTTGCCAACTTTCTAATCGCAACTGTCCTTTACCAATTGATTACTGCCTTTTCATCATTAGGCCTCAGTCAATGGTTTATAAGAGAAATTACAGGCAGCGATAATAAGCAGGATGTAGTAAATAGGTTTTTCAAAATCCAACTTTATGCCGGAATATCCTTTTATATTATTACCATAATCATTGGCTATTTATTGTATGATGACAGCCAGGTACATATCTTAACCATCATATTAGGCATAAATATAATTTTCGATAATCTGATAAATGCCATTAAATGCATTAACATTTCTGAGTTTAAGCAAAAGAAAACATTTACAATACTTTCTATAGAATCAATATTGAAATTTGTAATTACATGCTCGCTTTTTATATTGCCTTTTTCAGTCATTACACTTTCCGTTATACTTATTTTTATAAGGTTATTCACCCTGAATTTATTTCTGAACATAGGGTCCTCAAGACTGATAAGCCTCAATTCAATATTGCGAAATAAGGTAACTTCTGGATACTTAAAACAACTCATCATTTTAAACTGGCCGTTTATTATAATTGGCAGCGTTTCAATCATTAATTGGAGAATCTCCACCATAATTATTTCAAAAGTTCTGACGGCATTGGATGTGGCAAATTATGAAATTTCCTACAGGGTTTTCTCAATTGCTCAGGTGCTACCTATTGTCATATCAGCTACTATATTTCCGATACTTATTAAGCATTATAAGGATAATAATATCAGTTGAACTCGGTAGATTCTACAGAAATATGCATTTTTACTATTTCCTGTTTGGAGTTTTCTCATTTACCTTCATTTATTCCTTTGCTGATTTTCTATTGCCGTGGGCTTTTGGCTTAAACTATGCTGGGGCAGGCCATGCAACGAAATTAATGTTTTTGACTATTTTGATTTTTCCTACAGCCTTTTTGCAGGCCAATGTCTTAATAGCCATGAAGTGTGAAAGACTGGATATGTGGTTTAATGTGGCCTGTTTGGCAACCAATCTAATTTTTTGCTTCCTTGGCATATATTTCCATAAGTCGCTTTCAATTATTATTATTTCCATATTCTTTGGCTTTCTGGTCTTCCGTATTTTACAGGATATCTTTTTAATTAAAAAGCAGATCAGCTCAAAGAAACATGCTTTCGAATTCTATATGTTAAGTTCATTATTTATTACCGGCTATTTCCTTCTCGCCAAACTACTGAATCCTTTAGCTCTTTTTGCTGGTTTTTGGCTCATAATTATCGTTTTATACTTGTTAATTAAAAAACCAAGTGTGTTATTTGCAAATAAAATGATTATAAAAAGGCTCCGATTAATATTTTCTGAAAAGATTGATTCAAATGAGATTGATTCCTGACAATTTAAACCCGAATTAATCTTCAATTTTTCTGCTCATACATGAAAGACCTTAAAGATATAATTAACACCGGCCTGTGCATTGGATGCGGGATTTGTGCATTTTCGGATAAGATGAGCAAAACCATATATTCAAAGAAAAAGGGTCAATATTTACCTTACATTTCCGATGAAACCCTGAATGATGAAAATTGCCTTAGGATATGTCCCGGTAAGGGTTATAATATAATTCAGGATTCAATGAATCTTTACAATAAAGCAAAATACGATTTAGAATTAGGCCATGTATTAAGTCAATATGCTGCTTTTTCAAATGATAATCAAATTCTAGAGAACGCTTCATCAGGAGGATTAATGAGCCATTTGGCAATTTTTCTTCTGGATAACAAAATTGTTGATAGAGTATTAACTACTCAATTTTCATATGGGGATGAACTAAGAACGAAATGTGTTCTTGCAAAATCTCGAGAAGAAATTCTCCTTTCACAAGGTTCCAAATATTGTCCTGTGGATGTTTCTTGTGCAATTAAGGAAATTAAGCAAAATGATTTTAAAGTAGCAATTATCGGCACACCTTGTCAGATTGCTGGAATAAGAAATATTCAAAAAATTGATCCTATATTTAGTAGAAAGATTATCATAACAATAGCTAATTTTTGTGGTGGTGTTAAAAAGCATCAAAATATCCAATTGATAGCAAAAAGAAAAGGAATTGATCCAAAAAACATAGAATTCTTCAGATTTCGAGGCAAGGGGCAACCTGGAAGCATGCTGATAAAAGACACAAATGGTACTATTGTTGAAATGCCATATCCCAAATATGTGGGCATAAATGGCATATCCAAACATTTGAGATGTCATTTATGCGTTGATGCAACAGGAGAACTTGCAGATATAAGTTGTGGTGATGCCTGGTTGCCCAGATTTCTTACAGATAAGAATCCATGGTCAATAATTATATTAAGGAATAGCTTTTCTGAATTAGTTGTGAATAAAATGATTGAATCAGATTTAATAACTATTACCCCAATTTCTCCTGAAGAAATAAAAAAATCACAGCACGAAAATCTATCAAGTAAGAAAATAAGACAAAAGTCAAGATTTGTTTTATATAAAATTTTAGGATTTACACTACCACTCTTTGATGGCGGTTTCTACGATAATAAATTAGATTTATGGACCGAAATTAAAGTCTTTCATAAGCATAGGATAAAAGAGATTTTGGAAAAATTGCATTTATTCAATTTTGTTTACAATCTTATTAAAAAATAGTTAAATCCTTCGAACTACCTTTTTAAACCCTAATAATTGATGTCCATGAATAAAGGCAGAAAAAAAATTTGCTGGATAACTCCTGATTACTTTTTGTGCGTTGATCCGTTTATTGTTCCACATTTAACGGATCAATTTGATATTGATTGGATTGTCATCAATAGCTTAAATACGAAAATAAAAATTGAGGAGATTGAATCTAATACCATTAAACCAAAGGAATATAATCTGAAATACAGGGGAAAAGATCCCCGGATTATTTTTCAGTATATTGATTTTTTGCTTCAGATTCGTAAATTAAAGTATGATCTGATCTATATCTCGTTCCATGGATTCCCCTTTTTTTTCCCGTTATTCCTTAAATTGATTGATCGAAATAAAGTTATTTTCGCCGTTCATAATGTCCGAACCCCAAAAGGGGCGAGTAATGATCGCTGGATGGATCGCTACCAGAAATACGCATTCAACCGTATCAGGAATTTCCACGTTTTTTCGAAATACCAGTTAAGAATCATTAAGGAAATAATTCCGTTGAAAAATCACTATTATGCTCCTTTAGCCCTTGAAGATTATGGCGTTTCAAATGTGACCCCACAAAATAATGTAATACGATTTTTATTTTTCGGGTATATCAAGGATTATAAAGGACTTGATCTGTTGATCCGTTCTTTTAATGAAGTATATGATTCAGGCATTCATCATATTGAATTATATATTGCAGGCAATTGCAAGAATTGGGAACACTATGATTCCATGATTGATAATCATCCGGGAATAATCTCCCGTATTGAAGTAGTACCGATTCATGAAATCCCCGATTTGATCTCATCCTGCCATTATATGGTGCTGCCTTACAAAGACGGTGCCCAGAGTGGCGTACTGACCCTTGCATATCAATACAACAAACCGATAATTGTTTCAGATATTGAGTCTTTCAAACAGTTTGTGATCAATGGTTCTACCGGGTTTGTTTTCAGGAGTGAATCCACGAAAAGCTTATCATCTGCATTGATGGAGGCAATTTCAACCCATGATGGTAAGTATGCTGCATTAAAAGAAAACGTCAGGTTATTTGTTGAAAAAGAACTTTCAATTGAAACCATACTTGGCCTGTACAGGGCATTTCTTAATAAATGCCTTGAAGAATAGATTAATTTACTCACAAGTTTTCCACACCATCGATTTCGTTGTTAAACAGAGAAATTAATAGATCCTACTGATGAGAAAATGAAAATCGGCATTCTAACATATATCAGAGAATATGCAAATCTGGGAACCAATATGCAGTCGTACTGCACGCTTAAGGCTATTCAAAAGCAGTTTCCGTCGGATGTTGCAGAACTGATTGATTTTTCAGCCTGGAGACCGGCAAAAAAGCCTTATCTGTCTCAAATCTCAATTCAATCCCTGTTTAATGATTACAAAAGAATCAGGAAGTTTGACCATTTTTTTAAATCCGACTTAACCTTTAGCCCTAAAAGATTAATTACTGCAGACCTGGAAAAAGCGGTTGAATTCATTAAAAAGCAGAATTATGACGCCATATATGTTGGTTCTGACACTATACTTGAACTTAAAGGGGCCACTCAGAATAAGCTAACCGCTTATTGGCTGGATGAAAGCATACATTGTAAAAAATTCCTTATTGCCGCTTCCGCATTGAATGTTACGTTTGAAGGTTTATCTGAACAACGGAAAGAGAAAATCCGGCAGACCCTTGATCATTTTTCACTGTTGGGCGTAAGGGATGAGGCAACATACAGGCTGCTGTCTCATTTTGTACAGCCAGGCGACAAAAGATTGCAGCTTATGCCTGATCCGACTTTCACATTTGAAATTGACTATAGTTTTATCGAAAAATATATAGCCCGAAAAAAATTAAAATTTGAAAAACCCATTGTTTGCCTGCATTTGCTCAGGGGCACTGCATGGGCCTCAAAACTTGCTGATTCATTCAGAAAAGAAGGATATATGGTAGCCTCCCTTCGACCAGCCCATTATGCTGATATTATATTTACGGATTTATCAGCATTCGAACAAATTGGTCTTTATAAATACTTTCAACTGGTCATTACGCACAGGTATCATGATTCAATTTTTAGTATAAAGAATTTGACACCCGTGATTTTTTTCCCTGAGCATTTTACGGATATTACCATACACGGGGACAACAAAAGCAAAACCCTGTTCCAATCATTTAATATCCCGGATAATTTTATAGGTGATCTGAACAAGCTCAATGCAACTTATCTTTTTGATTTTCATAAGCCCGCAATTTCAAATTTCAACCGGCAGATGGATACCATCAAGGCAAATTTGATTGCGAACAATGAACATTATGAAGCCTTTGTGAAGGAATCAGGCCGGATTTTGCACCTCAATGGGAAATTAACCTGATTTCATGTTCCAACCTATGAAGATCATCATTGTATCGCCTTCCCTTAATCTGAATGAAAATGTCAGTGGCATTTCATCGGTTACACAATTTATTATAAATCATAATAAGAACCATGACTATGTGCATTTTACCATAGGAAAAAGGGACAATGACAAACGGAATTTCAGATGGCTTACCAGTATCCTGGTCCTATACATGAAATGGTTATACGTATTGGCCACTCAAAAAGAAATACTCATACATTTTAATCTCGCATTGTCAAGGAATTCAATCATTAGGGACTTTCCAATACTAATGATGGCTCGGATATCAGGCAAGCGGATGATTTTGCATATTCACGGCGGGAATTTTCTCATGCACAGGAAACATCCTGAATGGATGAATTACCTGTTGAAGATTATATTTTCAGGCCGGCATCCGGTAATCGTATTAAGTGCGCTTGAAAAAGAGATCATCCAAAATAAATTCAACAGGCAGCGGATACATATACTTCCCAATTGCGTGGAATTGAATGACGCACTGAGTTTTAACCGCACTTATAAAAAGGACCGGCCGGTGATATTATTTCTGGGCCGCATCTCATCCGATAAAGGGATCGAATACATATACAATGCTACGCACACATTAAAAACGAACAATATCCAATTCAAATTTATTCTAGCCGGGAAAGGACCTGAAGAAAAAATCTTCATTCCTAAATTCAGAGAATTGCTTGGGAATGATTTCGAATTTAAAGGCGTTGTTTCCGGTGATAATAAAACAACATTATTAAAAGAATGCGATATTTTCCTTTTACCCTCCTTCTATGAAGGATTACCCATGGCATTAATTGAAAGCATGTCATTCGGATTGGTCCCGGTAATAACAAACGTTGGGTCGATCAAATATGTCGTAAAACATGGGGAAAATGGCCTTTTTATTCAATCTCATTCATCGGTGGATATTTCAGATGCGATTGAAAATCTTGCAAAAAACAATGAGTACCTGGTTACCCTGAGTAAGAACGCACGCCAGTTCATATTCCGGAATTTCAATCCTGAAGCATACATTACCAGATTAAATGAAATTTACCAATATGAATAAAGTATTAAACTTTCATTCTGTAAAAAGTGGTCATTGGTTTGAGCATATCATCTGTTATCTGAAATCAAGGACTGAGCTGATAACCGCTGACAATCTGGCTGAGTTTTATAATGGTCGGTCAGATAATAAAAGTTTATGCCACCTTACAATTGATGACGGTGATCTTTCATTCTACCATATCCTATACCCTATTTTAAAAAAATACAAGATACCGGCTACCTTGTTTGTTTCTCCCAGGATATGCACAGAAAAATCCAATTTTTGGTTCCAGGAAGTGGAGGGATATGATCAACTGGCCCTCAAAAAGATTATTGCCGGGTATACAAATATCCCTTTGCAGGCCATTGTCAATTATCATACTGATTCGATACTAAAGTGCTTTGCCATTGGCCAGATACACGAGATCATCAGGCTTTACAGAAAAAAAAACAATACGCCTGAAAAGACTTTTCAAAACATGACCATCGAAAATTTAAAAGAAGTCTTTCGGTCAGAAATCATTACCATAGGTGCCCATACCCTCAATCATCCCATTCTGCACAATGAGGATAATAGCACCAGCAAATCAGAAATTATGGATTCCATAGCCGGGCTTTCAGACATTTTAAACACTGAGATCCGATATTTTTCATATCCCAACGGAATACCCTTACTTGATTTTACTGAAAGAGAAATGAACTATCTCAAAGAAAGCAAGGTTCGTTTGGCCTTTACAACCAAATCGACAAGCATTGGCAAATCTCCTGATAAAACGTGTATACCAAGAATGGGAATATCTGACCGGGAAAGCATGCTGTTTTTCAAAACGAAAATGCTGTTAGACTCTCATTGGGATAAATTAACCAGGATTAAGCCGAACGGCGAGTATAAGCAAAGATCAAAACTGCTTCATATTATTCCCAAATTTCAAATCGAACAAATACCTCAACCCTGATTTCATATTCAAAATTATATATCACAATATTTTTAAGCGACCCTGAAATTCCGGTCAGGAAACCTTCATGGCAGTTGAATATATACTATCTCATATCCCTATCCTATGTATTTAAGTAATTTCAGAGAGAAGATTTACAATCAATCTCTCAGCACCCTCCCTCAGAAAAAGGCACTTATAAGTTGTTTGAATGCTTATTCTTTCAACCTCTTACAGAAGGATATGCCGTTTCAATGTGCGATTCTGAACAGTGACATCATATTGCCGGATGGTATTGCCATTGTGTATGCCCTGCGATTTTTATGTGGCATTAAACTCAGCAAAATTTCAGGACATATGCTCTTTCACCATGAAATGGAGCACCTGGATTCAATATCCGGAAGATGTTTTTTCCTGGGTTCCTCTGAAGCCACAAACTATCTAATCAAAACCCGTGCAGCAATTGAGTACCCAAATGTCATAATTGATTCATTTAGTCCTCCGTACAAAGAGGAATTTACCAATGAGGATAATGAGAGTATGATTGAATCTGTGAATTTTTTTGAGCCCGACGTCCTCTTTATTGGCATGACAGCTCCCAAACAAGAGAAATGGGCAGCTGCAAATTTCAATTTGCTAAATGCAAATCATATATGTTGTATTGGCGCAGTTTTCAATTTTTATGCAGGAAATAAGAAATGCCCTCCAAATTGGATGATCAAAATAGGCTTAGAATGGCTTTTTCGGTTTTTATGTGAGCCACGACGATTGTGGAAACGATACATTATTGGCAATCCTCAGTTTATAGGGTTAATTCTCAGAGAAAAAATTAAAACACTGGGATTCCGGTTATCAAAATCTTCGGCCCTGGAAATATAACCAAAACTATTGGTCTAGATTCCAGATTATTTATATCGAACATCGCCCATCCCCTTTGCTACTTTAAAACAATATTCTCATACAACGGGATAAAATTTCTGTGAAACATCTTGCAACCATATTACTTCTTTTTCTATTTAACAATATAGGACTGAAGTCCCACCAAAATTAGCTTCATTTCGGTATTTTCACCATCTTTGGATATACTACCCCGAATCATGATCCTTTCTGGATTCGCTTGGATCAATCTGGAAGCATCCCTCCGGAGGACCCTTCAATAGGCGTTTCAGGTAGTTTGCTTCAAAATAATTCCTAATCTAACTGCTCCTGTCCAAGGACTTTCCACCCCTGCCCCCGCCAGCGGGGAATAATTGCCCTGGAACCAGACTGCATGACTGCCAGCCTGCAGGACTTTTCACGCCTTCGCTTCATGCCCTTTCCCAATATACTTGTCTATGACAAAATGCATCAGGTATATCAATGGGGTGAGAATTATGGCCAGGGAAACCTTGTAGACATACTGCACCACTCCTACTTTGATGACCTGGTCGAGCGACCAGTTCCCAAGCCAGTAAAAAGCCACGTACAAAATCAGGAAGCTGTCGATGACCTGGGATATAACGGTTGAACCCGTTGCCCGTAGCCATAAATATTTGTGGCCGGTGATCTTCTTGAAATATTGAAAGGAATAAACATCCACCATCTGGCTGACCAGGAAGGCAACCAGCGAACCGGCGATAATATTCACGCCCTGCCGGAAAATGCTGGTATAGGCAAAATTTATGTCGAAGGGATTCCCTGCGGTATCGAGCGGATTATTCTTCAGCCAGAAATCCGCCGGCGGCAGCTTATTGGCAGTAATCAGGAAAAGACTTGAATAGCCAATCAGCGCAGCGGTAATAAAACTGATCCTCCTTACGCCGTCACGGCCAAAGTATTCGTTCATAATATCGGAGGTGATGAACACCAGCGGCCATATCACTACCCCGATGCTCATGTTCATGGAAAAGACAAAGGCCGGAATAGTGCTTCCCCTGAAAATTTCCTGGAACAATTTCCCGACGTTGAAAATCTTCGCACCCGTTAGCTCCGCAAGTATCGCATTTCCAAGGAAAAAACAGGCAAGGAGAAGATAGAGGAAGTTGCGCTTTTGGGTTTCCGAATGGTTTACTGCAGGCATGAAATTTGGAAATGATTTATGAAAGTTAAGTTAGTGAATTATATAACATCGTGTTTGCAAGAGGGTTCAAATGATGGGATGAATTTTCGTATATCCCCTGCTTTTTAGAAAATACATGCCTGCATACTTTTTCCAATTGTGAAATGTCCTCGGAGTCCTGTCAGGTATTTCCTCTCTGCTGAACCACAACTACCTGATTTTAAAAATTACGAAATTATTCGAAAGTTTAGCTACTTTTAAATCAGTTCGCCGTATAAAGGACAATCGCCAAAAAAAATTGTTGCAAAATGAATTTGCTCAAATTGGCAATCGGGATATGAATCCTATATTTAATCTCATATTGCATAAATTTTTCAGCTATAACGTATTAAAAAACGTGTTAGATTTGCCCTGCCATATATAAATTAATATAAATTACCTTTTTTGATGGTACATTTTTTAAAGACAATGAAAATCAGCAATTTCCTGAATTTCATTACCATTTTCCTGTGTTTGATCCACTTCACCCTAGCGGAAGTCTCAGCGCAAAATCAACCCTCCGACCTAAACTCGATTGATTTTGCTAAAGTTAATGTAGATGACATCTCTGATGACCAGATAAGGCAATTAATGGAGAAGGCAGCTGAAAGTGGTATGACCCAGCAACAGATTGAATCCGTTGCCTTGTCAAAAGGCATGTCACAGAACGAGGTACAAAAACTCAGTCTTCGGATGAACACAATTCAAACGCTCGGCGGTTCTAAAAAACAAGGTACTGATATCAATGCCAGGGGAAGAAATGAAACGTACACTGCTAAAAGAAAGGATCTTAAACCGGAAGACCTGCTGACGGAACTCTTTACAGCGCAAAATGACAGCTTTATGCTAAAGGAAGATCCCCGCAAACAAATATTCGGGTATTCATTGTTCAATACGAAAGATCTTACCTTTGAACCGAGCGCTAATTTTCCTACACCGGCAAATTATGTACTTGGACCGGGTGATGAGGTGAATATTGATATTTATGGTGCTTCACAGCAAAAATACAGTCTGATGGTTTCTCCGGACGGGTTTATTGTCATTGATAAAATCGGACCGGTTTCAGTAAGTGGAAAAACCATTGAAGACGCAACTAAAATAATTACCACCCGGCTTTCATCAATATATTCCGGTTTGCGTGGTGCGCAGCCAAACACTTTTGCCCAGGTAAGTCTCGGCAATCTCAGAAGTATAAAAGTGATCCTTCTGGGAGAAGTTTACCTGCCGGGGTCATATACACTAAGTTCTATGGCCAAGGCTTTCAACGCACTCTATCTTTCGGGAGGTCCTGATATTAATGGTTCTCTCCGCAATATTGAAATTATTAGAGACAACGAAATTATTGACAGCATAGATATTTACAGTTTTCTTTTCTATGGTGATATTCATAAAAATATATTGCTCAAGAACCAGGACATTATTAAGATAAATCCGTATTCTATTCGCGTAAAAGTAACAGGAGAAGTCAAACGCCCCTTGGTTTACGAAATGAAACCCAACGAGTCGCTCGCGGATCTGATCAGGTTTGCAGGAGGATTTGGGGACAAGGCCTATACAAACCGTATTAAAATAATCAGGAATACAACAAGAGAAAAGGAAATACTTGATGTTCCGGTTTCGGAATTCAATTCAATAAATTTACATAACGGCGACAGTGTGGTAATTGAGCCCATCCTTGAACGATTTTCAAACCGCGTTGAAATAAAGGGCGCTGTATACAGACCCGGGACCTATTCCATTCAGGATAGTCTTACGCTGCAAAGGCTCATTGAAAAAGCAGAAGGGGTAAAAGGTGATGCCTTTTTATCACGTGCCATCATCTACAGGACAAAGGAAAATTATACCCTGGAAACAATTCCTGTTGATCTGGCGGCTGTTTTAAATGGGACTTTTCCTGATATTTTGTTAAAAAGGGAAGATATTGTAGTCATTCCATCGATTTTTGATATGCAGGAGGAATACTATGTGCAGATAGACGGGGATGTCAGGAATCCAGGAAAATTTCCTTTTATGTACAATTCAACTGTAGAAGATATCATTATACAGGCAGGAGGATTCCTGGAATCAGCCTCCATGGCACGCCTTGAAATAGCAAGAAGGGTAAAAGACGCGGAAACTACTTCCACTACCAATAAAGTAGCTGAAATTTTTTACTATCCTATATCAAAGGACCTGAGATTATCGGAAGCCGGTAAGAATCTCGTGCTTGAACCGTTCGACCGCATTTTTATAAGGCGTTCTCCTGGTTATGAAAAACAAATTACTGCCACTCTTGAAGGTGAGGTTTTATTCCCGGGAGAATATAGCATTTCAAATAAAGATGAAAGAATTTCCGACCTGATTAAAAGATCCGGTGGGCTAACGCAGGATGCTTATCCAAAAGGTGCCAGTTTGATAAGAATGTTTGAAATTGATGAAAATGAACGCACAAAGGCTTTCAAAACAGGGGGGGCGTTTCAGACCCAGTTTTTAAACAATGCTGGTATTAATGCAAATCAAAATGGCAATTACAACACACCCGGAATTCAGAATTCCACCAACACACTGAGTGATAAGAAACTCCAGGTTTTGGATTCTATTTTGACAAGTGCTATTCAATATAATAAAGAGCAGGCAATTGGAATTGATATGGAAATGATACTGGCCCATCCGCACAGCAAATATGATCTGATCCTGCAAAAAGGCGACCGGTTAATTGTACCCAAATTGTTACAAACAGTCAGTCTTAGCGGAAGCCTGCTTCATCCGATCAGCGCGAGGTATGACAAGCGATACAGCTTTCAGCATTATATCCGAAGTGCCGGAGGATTTACTTCGGACGCCAAAAAATCTAAATCCTATGTGATTTATGCCAATGGCAGTGTTGATGTAACCCGAACTACATTCGGGATTAAAAGTTATCCAAAAGTGGAACCCGGTGCGGAGATTGTTGTTCCCATAAAAAATAAGCGCCCTGTAAGAGTCGGAGAATTAATATCCCTGGGCTCTGCATTAACCTCTATGGCGTTAGTGGTTGTAACTTTGCTGAGAACATTGTAATAATCCTGTCCAGATTGGTCTTATATACCATTTAACCTTAAAATTTTACAAGTGTCAGAAGATATAAAGCAAACAAATACCAATAACGAGATCGATCTGATAGATGTATTCGTCAAAATTTGGCATAACCGCAAGATCATTTATATATCTGTAGTCCTATCTCTAATTATAGGTTTCATTATTATAATTGGCAGTCCAAAAGAATATAAATCGGAAGTCGTGCTGCTTGTGGAATCCTCTTCTTCTTCAGGTATGAACAGCATGCTGCAGCAGTTAGGCGGACTGGTGGGCTTAGGCGGATTGGGCCAGGTATCGCAAAAAGATGCATTGACACCTAAATTATATCCCGACATCATAAAAAGTACACCTTTTCTTCTTGAAATGCTTGATGTAAGACTAACAGCATCAAAATACGATTCCACATTGTTTGTTTCGGAACATCTGGACAGGCATTGCCGCAAAAGCATGGGAAAGCTTATTACGGAGAATACTATCGGACTGCCGCGAAAATTTCTAAGATTATTCAGACGGCGTTCCCAGGAAAAAAAAGGAATTCCGGTGGGGATACAGGATAATGTTCCACTGAAATTAACTCCTGAGCTTAACCGCCTTTCTGCACAACTTTCAAAAAGGATCACCGCTAAAGAAGGGGAATCAACCAATACACTCATCATTACTGCCGAAATGCAGGATCCCAGGCTGGCTGCCGAATTAGCTGATTCGGTGGTAAAAAGTCTTACCAGCTATATAATAGACTATCGTACCCAAAAAGTGAGGACAGATCTTCAATTCATCGAGCTGAATCTCAAGGAATCTGAAAAAAAGTATAACAAGGCGCAAAGAGATCTTGCTGCTTTCCAGGATCGTAACATGAACATAATTACATCCTCAGGCAGGATAACAGAACAAAATTTGCAATCGGAGTATACCCTGGCATTTAATGTATACAATACATTGGCACAGCAACTTGAACAAGCTAAAATCAGAGTTCAGGAAAGAACTCCGGTATTTAAGGTGATGGAGCCGGCTAAGGTTCCCCTTTCCAAAAGCAAACCCAGGACCACAATTATTATTCTGGGCATGGTGGCATTGGGGGGATTTGCAGGTGTAACGATTGTGATAGCGAAATTAGTATTTCGAAAGCTTAAATCACAATAAGCATCAATCGTATGTCACATAATTATGGTTTGTAATCTGCGTGATAATTTACTTTCCCAGGGTTTCTTTAACCTTAATGGCATTATCTCATATGATATGTAGAAATTTTTTACCCGTTCTCAAAAGATAACAAGTTCATTATTAAATGACTGAAAGTCTTAAATCAAAAACCGTTCTCGGTATATTCTGGAGTTCCGTTGATATTTTTGGAAAGCAGGGCATTCAGTTTGTTATTAGTATTATTATTGCACGCATTCTTGTACCCGCTGATTATGGACTTATCGGCATGCTTACGATCTTTTTCGGCATTGCACAATCTTTTGTAGACAGTGGTTTTGGGAGTGCTTTGATACAAAAGAAAAATCCAACTCAGGTTGATTATTCAACAGTATTTTTTTTTAATGTATTCATTGGTCTTGCTTTCTACACCCTACTTTTCCTAAGTGCTCCACTGATCGCTGATTTTTATCATCAGCCGTTGCTACTGAATCTCACACGATTTTTAGGGTTGAATATTATAATAAATTCATTCTCAATTGTACAGGCTAATATTTTTGTAAAACACATTGATTTTAAAACCACTGCAAAAATCAGCTTTGCGACGGTAATATTTTCTGGTGCAACCGGCATTTTCCTGGCCTATAAAGGATTTGGTGTTTGGAGCCTTGCAATACAACAAATTGTATCTGCGGTTTTAAATAGTATTTTATTATTTACCATCAGCAAATGGAGACCCGCTTTGGTGTTTAATTTAGCATCCCTGAAAACAATGTTTAAATTTGGCTCACGCTTACTTGCATCGGGTTTACTGGATGTTATTTTTACGAATATATATTATATCATAATAGGGAAGGTTTTTTCTGCAAAGCAACTCGGATATTACGCGCAGGCCCAGAAAATTCAGACTATTCCCAGTAATCTTATTGGAAGCACTATAAGCAGAGTCACATTCCCGATTTTTTCATCTATACAAGACCAGGACATACGCTTAAAGCACAATTACCGTAAAACCATCAGAACGATCGTATTTATTGTGTTCCCATTGATGATTGGACTGATGGTGGTTGCTGAGCCCCTGGTAAATGTATTGCTCACGGACAAATGGTTGCCCTCAGTGATTTTTCTTCAGCTTTTATGCATCAATGGTTTAACTTACCCGCTAAGTATTATAAACTTGAACATTTTGAAAGTAAAAGGCCGTTCCGATATATTTTTCAGGCTTGAAGTAATCAAAAAAGTTTTAATCATTATTTCTATTATAATTTCGCTTCCGTATGGCATCATCGCCCTGGTAATTGGTCAGGTTGTTCTTTCCTTTGTCTCCTATGGATTAAATATGTATTATTCAGGCAGGCTCGTTGATTATTCAGTTAAAGAACAACTTACTGATATATTTCCTTATTTTGCTCTGGCATTGGTCATGGGCATTTTCGTATATATTGCAGGATTACTCCTAATTGAAAATTATATTCTGAAATTGGCATTGCAACTTTTATTGGGTGCTGGTTTCTATTTCATCGGTTCTTTCTTTTTCAAATTTGAAGCCATGCATGAGGCATTGGATATTCTGAGAAAATTTAAAAACAAGGTAAATAAAGTAAGCAAATAATGAAAGAAAGCGATCAAAAACCTGTTTATGTAACCCAGCCTTCCATGCCTCCCCTGGAAGAATTTACAGATTATCTGAAACAAATTTGGGATAGCAAATGGCTTACCAACAATGGCCGTTTTCATAAGGAACTGGAACAAGCGCTTTGTAATTACCTGGGTGTAAAATATATATCGTTGTTTTCAAATGGCACCCTGGCGCTAATAACTGCCTTACAAACCCTGCGAATTACAGGAGAAGTAATTACCACTCCCTTTAGTTTTGTGGCTACAACCCATGCACTGTGGTGGAATGGGATTAAGCCTGTTTTTGTGGATATTGAGCCCGATTACTACAATATTAACCCTGAGAAAATCGAAGCAGCTATAACACCCAAAACCACTGCCATATTACCCGTTCATGTTTATGGGAATCCTTGTAATGTAAATAAAATCCAGGCAATAGCAGATACATACGGCCTGAAATTGATTTATGATGCATGCCACGCCTTTGGAGTAAGTGTGAGTGGCAATTCAGTGATGAATTTTGGCGATATTTCCGTATTAAGTTTTCATGCCACCAAGGTGTATACTACTATTGAAGGAGGTGCTATTGTTTGTCATGACGAAAAGACAAAGAAAAGAATTGATTATTTAAAAAATTTTGGATTTGCCAATGAAACCACAGTCGTGGCCCCGGGAATTAATGCCAAAATGAATGAAGTACAGGCTGCATATGGATTGCTGCAACTAAAATATGTGGACAACAATATTGAAAAAAGAAAAAGAATAACCCAAATCTATCGGGAAAAATTAAAGGACTTAAAAGGAATAAGGATTCTTAACGATATTGAAGGAATTCGCCATAACTATGCTTATTTCCCAATTCTTATAAATGCCAGTGAATACGGCTTAACCCGTGATGAAGTGTATGAACGGCTGAAGGAAAGAAATATTTTTGGTCGCCGTTATTTTTATCCTTTGATAAGTGAATTCCCAACTTATAAAGGACTTCCTTCATCAGCACCAGATAATTTGCCCGTTTCTGAAAAAGTTGCTAACCAGGTAATATGCTTACCAATTTATCCGGATTTAGAAGAAGATGTTGTTGTAAAAATAACAGAAATTTTAAAGGGTCAATTATGAAAAAGGCAATAATATTAGGGGGCACTCATGACCATATACGGCTACTTGAAATTTTAAAGCTAAAAGGATACTATACTATATTAATTGACTATTTGGAAAATCCTCCCGCTAAATTATACGCAAATGAACATATTATTGAAAGCACACTCAATCATGAAGCAGTTCTTGAAATCGCCAATAGAATTAAACCTGATCTGTTAATAGCGACATGTATTGATCAGGCACTCCTTACAATGGCATTTATTGCTGAAGAACTTGGAATGGCCTGTCATATTTCATACAAATCAGCCCTGGCATTGACGAATAAAATACTCATGAAAAGTATAATTGTAGAAAATGACATACCTACTTCCCACTATTTTGTACTTAAGAATAATATAATTGATTCATCATTTAATCTTACATTCCCATTAGTCGTAAAGCCTTCAGATTCTAATAGTTCAAAAGGCATATCCAAGGTTGCAAATAAACCGGAATTGACAAAAGCAATTCAGGTTGCTTTGGAATATAGTCGATCACACGAAGCAATTGTTGAAGAATTCAAAGAAGGTGAAGAGTATTCCGTTGATATCATAATTAAAGATTTTGAACCGATTGTATTATTGGTAACTAAGAATATTAAAGCAAAAAGGAATGAAGGGAATTTAACAATTGTTCAGAATTTGTATGTCCCTATGGGGAATCCTGGTTTACTTCAAAAAATTGTTGATGTGGCAAAAAGAATTGCATTAGCATACAATTTAAAAAACGCCCCTCTCTTGCTACAGCTGATTTATAATGCCGGGGATATTTCTGTGATCGAATTCAGTTCGAGAATTGGAGGAGGATCGAAACACCATTTTATTAAAAAACTAACAGGTTTTGATATACTTGATTATTTTGTTGAGATTCTCCTGGGTAATAAACCTGCCGTAAAGTGTAGTTACAATTATCAATTTGCATGCATGAATTACATCTATGGATATCCGGGAAAAATTAAAGAATTTAAAGGTTTTGATTTTCTGGCCGAACAAGACATTATTGCTGATAGATTTTATTACAAAACATCGGGAATGGATATATCTGGCCATAATTCCAGTGCAGATAGGCCTGCAGGATTTATGGTTATTGCTGATAATATCCAGGAATTACAAAGCAAGATCGAAACAGCCGATAAAAATCTTGCGATCATAAGTAATGAAAACAGGGATTTGATGATACATGGCCTGTATAATTTTAACCAATAGTATCATTCAATATTAACAAGTATGCACATTTCAATTATCGGCGCAGGTAATGGAGGGCAGGCAATGGCAGGCCATTTTGCACTTCTTGGACATCAGGTGACACTTTACAACAGATCTGAGGAAAGATTGGTTCCCATAATTCAAAACGGGGGAATTCAACTAATGGGTTCTGTTAATGGATTTGGAAAGATCCGCGTTATTACCAATGATCTTAAACAAGCCATTGAAAATTCGAATCTGATAATGATTACTACTACTGCAAATGCTCACAAACAATTGGCAAAGGAAATAGCTCAATTTGCAGAGGAAGGTCAGGTATTTGTTTTAAATCCGGGTCGAAGCCTTGGTGCAATTGAATTTTCAAATAACTTAAGGAAAAATACGAAAAAAAAAGTTTTTATTGCTGAAGCACAAAGTTTAATCTATGCATGCAGGTCGGAATCCAATGGAAAAGTAAAAATAATTGGAGTAAAGGACAAAGTTCTTCTTTCAGCTTTTCCATCCGTGGATACAGACCATGTAATTAATCTGGTCAATGCTGTATATAATTGCTTTTTGAAAGTTGAAAATGTTCTTGTAACCAGTCTGGAAAATTTTGGCGCAATATTGCATCCATCGGTAATTTTGTTTAACGCTGCCTCAATTGAAAGAGGGCAGTTGTTTTATTTTTACAATGATATGACACCAACAATCGCAAATTTTCTTGTAGTATTGGATAAAGAGCGGTTGGCAATTGGTAAAGCTTTCGGGATCAATTTAATTTCAATAACTGATTGGATTTCCTATGCATATAAAAACATCCAGGGAGACAACTTATGTAATAAAATGCGCAACAATCCGGCATACTTCGAAATTCAAGCTCCAAACACCCTCCATAGCAGACTACTTCTTGAAGATGTCCCTACCGGAATTTTGCCCTTTGTGGAATTGGGTAGAATGGCGGGAGTGGCAACTCCACTTTTAAATTCTATATTACAGATAACCAGCGCCTTACTAAAATCTGATTTCACAAAAAATGGCCGATCTTTGCAAAATCTCGGGTTAACAAATCTATCCATTGAGGAATTTAGAAAAATGCTTTAAAAGGAATGGTTCAAATTAAAAAGGACGAAATAATTGGCCTGATCAGGCCATATATAGATGCACATACTCTTGGAATATCAACGATTGGTGACCTTTTACAGAATTGTGGTTTCAAAGTAATTATAGGCAATGCTGCAATTTGTAACGCTATTTCTGAATTTTCCGGAATTAATAATGTTTCGATTTTTATTAAGTGGGTTATTTCTAACAAAATAACCAGATTAGGTTTTAGTTATCGCCTTGATCCAAATGATGCCCAAATAGCTTTTGGGAGATTTTATTATGTATTAAAAGAAAATAATCTTTTACAGGAGCAAGGTGGACCTATAAACCTGGTATATTTTGCGGGTTTGCCTGAATCCTGTAAAAAAATCCTAATGGAATACAAGGAGCAAATTCCTGTTTTTGGCGGGGATGAAACACAAATTGAGACACTTATAAGATTAGGTGTTCCAAAAGATCAGATTCCTTCTTCAATTACACAGGGATCAGAATATGACAATAAGAGAATGGACTTTGCCCGGGAACTAATTCGAGAGGGCAGTTTTAAATATCAATTGCCATATGATCGTAAAAATTACAGTTCATATGGAACCTCTAAAGATAGCGTCGTAGAAAGAATAAAACTTAACAGATTGAAAGGTTTTCCTCCACTTATGAGGGTACATGTTGGTCCATACAATCCAAATTATGGGGAGGCAAAGGAAGAATTCAAATCATGGTTAAAAATCCTGGCGGAGACCAGGTATTTGGACATTGTGTCTATAGGTTCCTCACAGCTCAGCCAGTCTGATTTTGGAATGGAATGGGGTGATAAACCCAATGGAGGCGGTGTACCGGTGAATTCTGAACAGGATTTGAATGAAATATGGAAAGCCTCACGTCCTATGCTGGTCAGAATTTATTCTGCAACCCGAAACATTCCCTACATGGCGAATGTATTTGAAAGAACTTTGAATATTTCATGGCATGCCTTATCATTTTGGTGGTTCAATCAGATTGATGGCAGGGGACCCTATCCGGTTGACCTAAATCTGCAACAACACCTGGAAACTCTAAAATTTATTGCAAAATCAGGTAAACCTTTTGAACCCAATATCCCCCACCATTTTTCGTTCCGGGGCGGAGATGATTATACCTATGTATTGTCGGCTTATCTCGCTGCAAAAACAGCAAAAATAACAGGTATAAGGTATTTAGTCCTTCAAACCATGTTAAATACCCCTAAATACACATGGGGTGTCCAGGATTTGGCTAAAGCCAGGGCTTTGCTCAAATTAGTAAGGGAATTAGAAAATAAATATTTTACTGTTTTTCTTCAACCGAGAGCCGGATTGGATTATTTCTCAGCTGACTTGGATAAGGCCAAAACTCAATTGGCAGCCGTATCAGCTATGATGGATGATATTGAACCTGATAATCCCTTTAGTCCTGATATTGTTCACGTGGTTAGTTATTGTGAGGCTGTAAAATTGGCCACACCTGATTATATCAACGAAAGTATTCAAATTACAATAAAATCTTTGCTTGAATACCGAAGGCTTAAAGGTATGGGATTTATGGACGATATGAAAAACAACAGGGAAGTAAAAGAGCGAAGTGAGGACATTTATAGGGAGGTAAAATCTATCGTTGGTTTAATTGAGAAAAACATTCCTAATCCATATTCTGCTGAAGGACTTTATGCAATTTTTAAGAAAGGAATCATGCCTGTTCCTTATCTTTGGGAAGGCAGAGAAGAATTCAAAGAAGCCATTCGATGGAAAACAGCTTTGGTTGATGGGGCGGTTAAGGTTATTGATGAACTCGGGAATCCAATCAATCCTACGCAAAGAATAGAACAAATATTTTTCAAAACATGAGGACTCAGCTTGAATGCAATACTCGATTTGCAAAGGAAACGGAATATCTGGGTAATGCAAAGCCTGTAAATAATGTAAATCCTTTGGTATCAATAACGGTAGCTACCTATCAACATGAAAATTATATAAAGCAGTGCCTGGATGGTATATTAATGCAAATTACCAATTTCCCAATAGAAATTATAATCGGGGAGGATCAATCTACTGATTCAACACGATCTATTTGTATTGAATACGCTGAAAATCATAAGGACAAAATACGGCTTTTTTTGCGGAGCCGGGAAACATCACAATACCATGATGGGAAAGGGAATTTCATATGCCGATTCAATGGAATATGGAACAGGATGTCTGCCAGAGGCAAGTATTTAGCAATGTGTGAGGGAGACGACTATTGGACGGATCCTTACAAGCTTCAAAAGCAGGTAGATTTTTTGGAGTCAAACCCGACATTCTCATTGAGTTACCATAATGTATATTTCAAAAATGAGTCGAATAATACTTTAAAAATTTCGGATTGGCCCCAAAAACCTGAGATAACCATTGAAGACCTGGCTTTAAATAATTACATATATACTGCATCAGTAGTATTTAGAAGAGAAAGCCTCACAGTGGAAGCAATTCCAGCGAAGTTGCCATTCGGTGATTATTTTATGTGGTTAATTATTGCTCAAAAGGGTCGTATAAAGTATTTTGATGAACCCATGGGAGTCTATCGAATTCATGAAGGAGGTGTCTGGAGCTTACTAAGTTATGCTGAAAGACAAAAAAAGACACTTATGGGCAAGAAAATTTTAATGCAATATTTTAAAACGGATAAAATAGCAGATGCCCTTACAAAATCTTATACAGATCTTGCTTTTGCAACTTTTCTTAATACTATAAAACAAGGAAAGATATGGGGTTCTGGCTACTTTCTATGGTGCATTGTAAAGATCAGAAAGGGCAGACATTTCTTATTACACAAAATCCTGAGTAAATTCTGAGTTATGAAGCTGGATGTATTGGTCTGTTGTTATAATGAATCCATAAAAAATATTGACAAGTTGCTTTTAAGTCCCCGCATCGATGTGCAATATATTATATCCCATCAATGTGATAGTCCGGCCTATTATATATTTCCCGATTTCCTGGATCGCAGGGATGTACGTTTTGTAAGAAGTATTGGAAAAGGATTGTCAAAAAACAGAAATATTGCCTTAAAAAATGCATCAAGCACAATATGTTTAATTGCAGATGATGATGTAAAATACACCCATCAGGATTTTGATACCATACTTGATACTTATAGGGCACAAGAAAATAAGGATGTCATAGTTTTTAAAATCAGAACACAGTCCAATGAACCCGCTTTTAAGGAATATCCGACAGAAAACTATTCAATTCAAAAGCGCAATTATAAACATTACATTAGTTCTATTGAGATTTCGTTTAAAAGAGAAGGCATAATGAAGAACAACATTTTTTTTGACGAAAGATTTGGCCTTGGATCGAAGTATTTTAGCATGGGTGGAGAAGATGAAATACTTATTAATGATTGCCTTAAAAAAAAATTAAATGTATTTTTCGTCAACAAATTTATTGTTGAACATCCTTACCTGAGCACTGGAAAAACAATTTTACAAAAATCAACTTTTAAAAAAGTGAGACATAATATAGCATTCAGTCTCCGTAATAGGGGGTTTATTTACTTTTTCTATTTGCTTTTACACTATAAACGGATTGTTTCATCTTTGCATTTTTTTAAAGTTCTTTCCGTTATTTTTTCTGTCTCCTATGTCTTGTTGATTAGAAAAAGATTCAACCATTCAGAATGGGAAACCCTCAATTAATTAGCATTAAAAGTCAACCCTATGCCCTATTTTTCCGTATTAATTGCAAATTTCAATAATGACATTTATATTGATGAAGCAATACATAGTGTTCTAAATCAAACATATAACGATTGGGAAATTATTATAGTCGACGATTGTTCCACAGATAACTCTTTGCAGGTTCTTGCTAAATATGAAAACAATTCCAAGATCAGTATTTACAAAAATATTGAGAATAAGGGAGCGGGCTATACCAAGGATCGTTGTATTCAATTGGCACACGGGGAAATATGTGCCTTTCTTGATTCGGATGATGCGTTGGGAGCAGGTGCCTTGAACCGGATGGTAAATGCTTTCCGGGAGTTTCCCCATTGCTGTTTAATTTATTCGACGCACTTTATTTGTGACAGTAAATTGAGTGTAATTGGCATTGCGGAATATGTGGGCGATTTGGAGAATGGAGACTCATTGATAGCCATCCCAAATAGCAAATCAATTTCTCATTTCGCAACGTTTAAAAGGAAAGATTATAATAACACCGAAGGAATTCCATCTGAAATGAAAAAGGCTGTCGATCATTATTTATATTTCTTGCTTGAGGAACAGGGACCTGTTCAATATGTTAATGAACCTTTATATTATTACAGGCACCATTCGGGAAACATTTCATTAGGCAGGAGGAACATCTATGCAGCAATGTTTTGGGATCATGAAGCCAGGCGAAGAGCTTTTAAACGACGCATGGACCTTACTCACAAACTTTATCTTTCTCACGAAAATGAATACAAAATAGAGTTTTTGTATTCCAAATTAATTGCACTTTTTTACTTTCATAATAAATCACTTTTAACCAAGACGTATGATGCAATAAAATTGTACATCAAAAGCTGCAAGGGTAATAAACCGATAATACAAGCCTTATTAATTACTGCAAAAGCTTTTTACCTTACGCGTATTAAATTTCAAGTTATTAAACGAATGCCAAAGAATAGGTATATTTAACCGTTTTTAAGCAAAACAGCAAAACAATACTAAAGATTTTGTTCTCAATGAATTATATAGGTCGATGAAAGGAAAAGCATACATTTTTTTGTTCTTATTTTTTATTAACGAGGTATTACCCTTTGATATATCAGGGCAATGGTATCAAAAGGATTTCATAATCGGCACATTCTGTGATCCTTCGGTTTCTATTATCAAAAATGAATTAAGCAATTCCTATATTGAAAATGCCAAATTAGCACAGGCTGCATACTTCAATTTATTTACAGATACCCGCAATGAATTCGTTGATATTGGTAATTATTTGAAATTGCTTAAGATTCACGATAGTCTGGGAATTAATACTCTTTATAAGCTGGGTCAAGGTTCTGCATCCTTTCATTCGAAATTAGGAAGCATTATGCAAACTGAACTGGCAAACAGTAAAATTTTCGGTTGGTACCTCAGGGATGAACCGCCCTTGGTAGAATCAGGTGATATCATCAACATAATAAATGATTTACAGAATCGGCCTGTTTCAAAACCTGCCTATATTAACCTGTTACCTGTATATGCTTTTCAGACGATATCTGAATACGAAAAATATCTGGATGCTTATTTGAGTGATTCCACACTTAAAATTGTTTCTTATGATTTCTATCCATTTCATAAGACTGGTGTACAAAACAATTATTATAAGAATTTGCAGCTGATAACAGAAAAAGCAAAAAATAGGCCTGTGTGGATATATCCCTTAACAACCGCGCATTCCATTTATTTGGATCCGGAAAGGTATCATCTCAATTTCATGGTTTTTAGCCCTTTAACATACGGTGTAAAAGGAATCGTTTATTACACATATGAAACTATTATAAAAAGTGCAAACTATGATTATGAAAGTGCATTGCTGGATACAATGCATCTTCCGACTTCAAAGTACTTCATTGTAAAAGATATAAACCGCTTTGTAAGCAAGGTGGCAGGGCCAATTATTATGAATAGTGAGCGTATCGGGACTTTCCATGTGTCGGATGCGCCGTTTCTAAATGAAACCATCGATGAGAAATATTTACTTAACGATTTAACACCTTTAATATCAACAATTTCAAATACCAATATCGTTACAGGTATTTTTAGATCCAAGGGAGACACTTCCTCTTACTATTTGTTCATGCACAATAAAAAAGATCAGACATTTAACAATATTTATGTAAGTTTAAAAGGGAATCATCACAATAACATTTCCGTTTCAGTTCCGGTTGAGGATTTTGGCTCCAAAAGTGACACATTCACCATTCCCGATACCCGTTTTAATTCAACCTATAACGAAACTAGTTTCTATGTTGATTTTAAGCCGGGAGAACTTCGCATTGTCAAGGTAACGGAGGTTGACACTCTTTTGATCAAGCGTAGTGAATACAATCTTGAATTATCGGTTGTTCCAAATCCGGTAAAGGACCTGATTGAAACAAGGTTCGTGCTGTCAGAAAATGCAGCAATTAGTCTAAAACTGATTAGCCTGAATGGGACTATCGCAAAAACCCTTCTCTCAAATAGTTTCCTGAATAAAGGCACGCATGCCAGGTCATTTAACCTCTCGGGTTTGAGTAACGGAGTATATATAGTTCAACTGGTAGCGGGAGGTAAAACCGCGAGCAGTAAGATATTGAAGTTTTAGAGACATGGACAAACCAGTTGTATCTGTTATTATACCATGTTATAACCACGGGAAATTTCTTGACGAATGCATTCAAAGTATTTTACGCTCGGACTATACGGCATATGAGGTGATTGTAGTGAACGATGGCTCTATAGATTCATTTACAAATCAATTTATTGATAAAATTAATCACCCGGATATCAGGATCATCAAAACGAAAAATCAGGGCCTGGCAATGGCCAGGAATACCGGAATAAAGGCTTCAAGCGGCAAGTACATTTTGCCCCTGGATGCGGATGATAAAATTTCACCAACGTATATTTCCAAGGGTTTAAAAATTCTGGACAATGATGAAACAATAAAGGTTGTTACTGCTGAAACAAGGCTTTTTGGAGCCGTTAACCACAGAATGGATTTGTTGAATTTCAACATGGAGAATTTGATTTGTCAGAATACCATGGTTTGTTCCTCATTCTTTAGACGGAAAGACTTTGATTTAACACACGGATATAATCCCAATATGAAGTATGGCTTTGAGGACTGGGATTTTTGGTTATCTCTACTTGAGACAGGCGGTTCAGTATACCGGATACCGGAGGAACATTTTTTTTACAGGATAAAGAAGAATTCGATGATTACGAATCTTCAACAAAAGGAAACTTATTTGCGAAATATGCGGTATCAGCTATATATTAACCATAAAAAATTGTATTCAACTTATTTTTTTGATCCTGTCAAATCTTTTGAATACGATTTAATTTATAATTCAAGGGAGTATAAATTGGGAAAATGGCTATTGAAACCCATTCGATATATATTGAATTCTTTTAACAGGCTATTTTCATAATATCAGAATTTTCTATGGTTATAAAATTACGATCCATAGGGGCATTCATAATTTCACGCTTTGCTTTTCCAACGAAGGCAATAATATCCACAAAATATTTTTTTGTGCTAATACTATGACCTACACAGAGTTAATATCGGAAATTCTTTTCGTGGTTGTTTTATATAAAAAAAAAATCGCTGAGTGTGAAAGTATAATTACTCTTACAGAATCTGTGAACGAATGCAATTTAGATATATTTGTTTATGACAACAGTCCGGATTATAATTTAAATGTGCCTGATACCATGGGGAATTGCAGGGTCCATTATTTTGGTGACCGGGAAAATCCGGGAGTCAGCAAAGCATATAACAGTGGCGCGTTATTTGCACAAAAAACGGGAAAAAAATGGTTGATTCTTTGTGATCAGGATACTATGTTTCAAAATGAATTCTTCAGGAATCTATACACCGCTGTCAATAATTTTAGTCCTTCCCTGTTAGCTCCCTTTCTATATTCAAATTCTATGCTGATCTCTCCATGTGGTTTCACAATGAACTATGGATATCCTCTTAAAATAGTGCCTCAGCCTGGATTTAAGGAATTAAATGGTATATCTTTACTCAACAGTGGATTAATTGTATCCCTCGAAGCTTACATGAGATGTGGAGGCTATAATGAAAAAGTATTTTTGGATTTTTCTGATTTTGATTTTTTGAAAAGATTTAAAAAAACAAGCAACAAGGTATATCTGTTAAATGTACATTTAAACCATCATTTGGAATCCGCTTTTAAGCAGAAATTCAATGATCAGCGTTTCATCCGATATGCCAGGAGTTACCGCGGCGCAATTCATTCCCTTTACGATTTGATCACGATCAGCCCGATTGTATGCCTGCGGTCTTTGAAATTATCCATGTCCTATCATTCATTCCTTCCTTTTAAACTGTTCCTGCTTTTCTTTGTTGCAAACAAAACCCCTGTAAGGAATGGACATACAACTTAATATCAGGAAGGTTGCCCTAATTGCATTTTTTATCCTTCTGACTTTTCAAATTCTTTTGGCTGTCCGGTATAAAACCATGGGATTGGATGAAAGCATAATTGCTTTTGAACTGGTCGTTTTTATTGGGGTATTATTAGTATGTTATTCAATTCAGAAATGGAATGATATCATCAATCCTCTCACTATTTATTTCATTTTTATTTTTGGATTTGGCTATAGCCTGCTAGGCCTTTCAAAATATATCCAACCTTTTGAACTCAATACAATCATCATTATTTTAATTTCCATTTTCACTTTTTCCATTGGGTCACTAATGGATCTTAAAATCAAGTCCCCTTTTAGTGAACTCCGATTTACACGGAGAAGCAGTTTATTGATTTACTATTTATTATTTATATTTTGTCTTCTGTCTTTTGTCTATGAAATGATTCATATTGGTTATATGCCTGTGCTTAATATGTTTAACTTTGATGTTTACAATGATGCGAATAAAAAGCTCGTTTCCTTTATTCATTATTTTGCAATGCTCTTTTCAGTCCTTCCATCATGGACATATATCTATTATAAAAGAAAAATGGTTTCGAAAAAATGGTTGATATTTATTATATTACTTTCCTGTTTTGTTATTCTCAATTACTTAAGCAGGCAAACGATTATGTTATGTTTAATTAGCGGAGCAATTACTTTTTCATTTTATAATAGACTGAATTATAAAAAAATTATCCTGTTATGGGATTTCAATTTTAGGTGTTTTTTTTATTATCGGACAAATCAGGATGTCTCAAATGAGTTCCTTAAAGGACGATAAGAATTATACTCCGGCCATGTTTTTAAATAACGTGGCAGGTATTGAATACAATACCAATATAGTTGAATCCACTTTTACTTTGTATTCATCCATTCGGTACGATGTATTAAACAAGTATGTAAAAAAAGCGAAACACGATGAATATATTGGCATGGGAAAGTTTGTATTCCGGCCTATTATCTCTTTAACCTTACTTGACAGGATGGCCATTGTAAATTATGAAAAGGGATACGATGTGGAATCGGCGCTGGCCACCTATGCAATTAATCCTTACCTTGATTTTGGATATTTGGGAGTGATTATATTTGGTCTTCTTTATGGTATAATTTCATCTCATTTTTACAGAAATTACAAATTACGAAATGAAAAATATATATTGTCCTGGTCCATCATAATTTTCTGTCTCTTAATGACTCCTTTTATGAATTATTTTAGTTCATTTTTCATTTTTGTTATATGGTCTGTCAATAAACTAATTATTTGAAAAACTATGGTATCTGTCTGCATACCAACCTATAACGGAGAAAAATACATCCGGCAACAGCTTGATTCGATCTTGTGTCAATTGACAGATATCGATGAGATAATCATTTCAGATGATTCTTCCGGTGATCACACAACAGAAATAATTAAGAGCTATGGTGATCCAAGAATTAGACTGATCGAGAATTGTACCTTTAAAAGCCCGATTTTTAACCTTGAGAATGCATTGAAGAATGCAAAAGGTAATTATATTTTCCTGTCAGACCAGGATGATATATGGTTGCCCGATAAGGTGAAGGTTAGCATCAGTTATCTCAAAGATTATGACCTTGTTGTAAGCGACTGTAAACTTATTGATGAACAGGGGACAGTCATCTCCGACTCCTTTTTTAAAATGGTAGATGCCAGAAGTGGATACTTTCACAACCTGATAAAGAATGGCTATTTGGGCTGTTGTATTGCTTTCAATTCAGGACTTATGAAAAAAGTCCTGCCCTTTCCCGGGAAAATTGCCATGCATGACATCTGGATTGGATTAATGGCTGAAATAGAGGGTAAGACCTATTTTTACAGAGCTCCTTTAATACTTTACCGAAGGCATTCAGCCAATGCCACACCTTATACATCAGGCAAAAGTAACAATCCCCTGGCATACAGAGTTAAGTACAGGATCGATATGGCTATTCTTACCCTGTTAAGGCATTTTAAGATCATCTAATTAAATTGCCTGATGAAAGTTTCGATTATTACCGTCTGCTTCAATAGCGAAAAATATATTGCCGATGCCATTGATTCCGTTATTTCTCAAGACAATCAGGATATTGAATATACTATAATTGATGGAGACTCAACGGACAGAACTTTGGAAATTGCAAAGTCTTATGCTTGTTTAAATCTTCATTTCAAACTTGCGGCAGATTTTGAGCTTATGTTACGGTTTCTTGAAAACCATAAAGCTCGTTCAACTTATATTCCTATTCCCGTTGTTAAAATGCGAATGGGAGGAGCCACCAGCAAAAATTTAAGGAATTTTATTGCTCAGAATATAGAATACTACAAGGCTTTCGGAGTAAATAAAATTGGTGTTTCTCCTTTTTATCCTTTTTACAGGAGAGTTCCCAAACTGTTACAATTTTTCAAATGACTAAACAGTTTAATATGGTTGTTTTGCCGGTTGTATTTATTCTATCTTTTATTTTTACAGGATTATACCGCCGATATGCCCTACGGAAATCCATTCTGGACCATCCAAATGACCGCAGTTCCCATACTGTTTCAACACCCCGGGGGGGAGGAATTGCCTTGGCCATTGCCTGGATAACGGGGCTTTTCATTTTTTTTCTGAACGGGAAAATTGAGGCAAAGCTTTTTTATGCTCTTGCTAGTGGAATTTTTCTAGCCATACTGGGTTTTTCGGATGATATCCTTGATTTAAGCCCACGGATAAGAATTCTGGTACAAATCGGTTGTGGTTTGCTTGGTTTGTACTTCTTAGGCGGATTGAATTCATTATATACCGGCGCAGGTGAAAAAGTAATTTCCATTCTGTTAAATTTTCTTTCCTTTTTTGCAATTCTATGGGCCATTAATCTGTTCAACTTTCTGGATGGTATTGATGGATATATAAGCACGGAAGTAATTTTTATCGGTACTTCCGCATGGCTCCTTACGGGTGACATCACTGGATTACTTCTCGCCTCGGCAACCCTGGGATTTCTTATATGGAACTGGGAAAAAGCGAAAATATTTATGGGTGATTCCGGCAGTACGCTCCTTGGATTTAGTGTAGCCATTCTGGCTATCTATCATCATAACAATCATCTTTCCTCCATTCCGGTATGGCTTATCCTAACCTCGGTATTTTGGGTGGATGCCACTGTTACATTATTCAGGCGGATGCGAAACAGAGAGAAATTGTCCGTCGCCCACCGAAAACATGCTTACCAGCGAATTGTTCAGTCCGGTTTCAGTCATCAGAAGACTGTGCTATGGTCGTTATTGTTAAATTTAATTGGTTTGGGTCTTGCCTTTCTGGCAGTAGTATTTATTTCCTGGCAATGGATATTCCTCTTGACGGATGTCATTTTGCTATTGATTGTGCTGAAGTGGATTGACAAGGCCAAACCCTTTGAGAAAGCCGGTAATTAGGTAATTTTATCAGAATATACCGTGTTTTCTGATTGTGATACCTATACCCAGGTTATTGCCATACATTTCGCCAATATCAAATGCCAATTGCACCACTGCTTCAAAACCTCCCGTTTGTTGATAGTCATTACTAATCTGCAGCAATGCTGAAGTTGAATTTAGTGTTTCAGGGAAGGGGTTTTGGAATGTACCTTTATTTTTGCTCCAGGTAACATGCAGATTATAATTGATTTTTTTTTGAATTATTCCGGCAATTGCAAAATGATGTGCAATGACGCAGTTATTTACAATCCCGGTAACAGGTTCCGTGTTTAAAACCGGGGATGTGATAAAAGGTGTTCCTATAGTAAAGCCGTGATAAGTCCACCCATTCTCATAAAGAAAATGATTAAAATAATTATCTATAGAAAATGTTTCATTAATATCCGGTTGAAATCCACCTGATTGATATACCGAGCGGAAAAGCTCATATACCAAAGAATTGACTATCCTGTTCTTCGAACGGCTCCTAAGTGCAATTCCCCAAAGACCGTCGCGCATAAAGTATTCTCTTTTACCTGAATTATCCTCAAAAATTGTTTGATAATAGGTATTAATACATACCTTTTTTAATTTGATATCAATTCCATATTGTCGCGATCCAAGATGATTTCCCAATCGGTTTAGCGTATCCGGTATGGGGGTAGCAGGATCGTCGGAATTGCCTTCGCGTGCCATAAAAATTCGTTTATAGGCGTCCCAGCCCGAAGGTAACTCACCCAACACAGGATGAACACCACCCCATTGAGCATAATGTTCCAGTCCGTAAGAAACATTTACAGGGAATCGTCCACCCACTTTGACATACAAGTATTTATGATGCAGATATACATCTTTCACATACCCTTCATTGCCAAACCATCCGTGCGACAATAATCCGCTTACCTGCATGTATCCTTTTGTGAATGGAATGTCTACATATCCATTAGAACTCAATACCACTTGCGGAATAGGCCTTGCATTTTTTGACCATAAGGTTGAACCCATAGACAAGGAATCCTGGTTTCCATAAACTTCCTCTTTATTCCCAAAACGCAGACAAATGAACCTGTATCTTGCGGAAATGTATGCCTGGTGGACCCAGAAGGCGTTACCCCCATCGTATCTTTCGAACAGCTCCAAACCGTAATTGTAATCAAACCTTCGGGATGGATTGGTTTTTGTTTCCAGCAATGCATCGAGGAAACCCGCTGAAGGTTTTGTTGAATTCTTTCCGAATTGGTCGCTTACCAGCCAGAAAGGAATCTGCCGGCCTGCACTGAACACACCTCCGGCACCGATTGTATAAAAAGGAAGTTTAAATGACTGGCCAAAAATGCCTGATGCATTTGCCAGCAACAATATTATGACAAAAATTCTGGCCACGATAATATGTTTGGTTGCGAAAATTAGTCCGCCTTTACTGTTAACGCAAGATGCACGTGGCTGAAGGTTAATAATCATGCGAAGATTTAATCCGAACTTATACTGCTTTAAGGGAGGATAATCTTTGGTCCGGAAAAACATTTTCTTTATCAATCTCCTCAAATACAGAATTCTGACTTTTATATTCAGGAACTATCTTTTTCATTTCCCGAACTACAAGCAAAGCATTCTGGCTGCTTACAGCTTCCTCTAGATTAAAAATCTTTTCGCTGACATCTGCAAAATCATACTTCCGCACTTTCGCGATTGAAATTTTGGGATGATGGGTCGCAATTGCATCTTCTGACTGATGCAACAATTCCTCGTAAAGTTTCTCACCCGGACGCAGCCCAGTGAACACAATCTGAATATCCTTTTCCAATTGCAATCCGGCTAATTTGATCATATTTTTTGCTAAATCGAGAATTTTAACCGATTTGCCCATATCGAACATAAAAATCTCACCCCCATTGCCGTAGGCACCTGCCTCCAGAACCAGCTGACTGGCTTCGGGAATTGTCATAAAAAACCGGGTAACTTCGGGGTGCGTCACCGTAACCGGCCCCCCACATTCGATCTGTTTGCTAAAGAGTGGAATGACAGAACCATTGGAACCTAAAACATTGCCAAACCGGGTAGTAATGAATGAAGTAGTTGAATGACTATTTAAGGACTGAACGTACATTTCAGCTATTCTTTTTGATGCACCCATAACATTGGTTGGGTTTACCGCTTTGTCGGTTGAAATAAAAATAAATTTTGAAACCTTATAAATAGACGAAAGATTTGCCAGATTTTTTGTGCCCAGTACATTATTTTTTATAGCTACAATGGGGTTGCTTTCCATCATAGGTACATGTTTGTAAGCAGCAGCATGGTATACAATATCAGGCTTAAAAATGCTGAATATTTTATCCATTCTTTGCTTAGAGGTAATATCCGCAACAATGAATTCAAATGATCCTGTATTTCTTAAATTGCTCAGTTCATTTCCCAGGTTGAATAGTGGAGTTTCAGCATTGTCAATCAGGATAAGGCGTTTAAATGAAAACTGCATGATCTGTCTCACAATTTCACTCCCGATAGAACCGGCTGCCCCGCTTATAAGTATAGTCTTATTTTCGAGCTGATCTTTTATGGCAATCTTATTTAAAACAATAGTATCCCGTGACAGAAGGTCCTCAATTTTAAATTCCTTTATTTTTTTCACATTTAGACTCCCATTGATCCAATTTGTCACACTGGGAATATTAAAAACCTTGACATTATGATTCAAACATATTTTAGCTATTTTGCTCTCCAAATCAACATTCAGTTTACTGCTGGCAAATAAAAGCTGTTCCACGTTGCACTTTTCGATCACTTTTACCAGATCTTCATAAGGGTATACAGAAATCCCTTCCATTTGCTTGCCGATTGTAACACGAGAAGTACTGATAAATGCCACCACTTTATAATGATTCTTTGGATCTATTTCAAGTGCGCGTTTTGCGTATATCGCCATTTCTTTCGAACCGTATATAATTACTCTCGTTTTTGGAACGGATCCATAACTGAATTCCAGGTACATTGTTTTTACTGCCAACCTATACATTATCATAAGAAACACAGTGGCAAGAAAATCAATACCTATAATTGTAAATGGAACGGGGTAACTCACTTTGTAAATACCTGCTATAAAATTCATAATTAAAAGGCTGGCAGACCCTGCTAAATTAATTAGCAAAATTCTGAAGACATCCTTGATACTCGTATACCTTACGATACCCGTATAGGCACGGAAAATCACAAAGGTTAATAACCTGATAACCAGTATCAAAATAATTACTTCACCAAACTTCTGATAAATTTCAGGAGTAAAACTGAAATTAAAACGAAGAATGAATGAAAGGATTACAGAAAACAGACAGATGAAAACATCAATGGCAAGAATTAACCAGCGAGGGTTAATACCTTTGAAAAAAAACAATGAATATCTGTTTGAAAAAGATTTCGCTTCAGCGTGTATCATGGTGCAATGTGAAATTTAAAAAAGGACTTGGTTTTTGGTTTTTTGGATCTATTTTTTATGAGTCTAACGAGATTCTCATGTTCCAGGTTACTATTAAAACTAGAAAATCATTGAATTTACATTGAAAATTATTCCATTTTTTATGATAACATCAAAATAGACACCGGATTTGCTAAATGATAAATAGTGCCTAAAAAAAGCACAATAATAATTTAATAATTATAAGAAACTGAAGATTTTATTAACAATATGCATTAGCTAATTCCTAAATAACGACAGGTGTATTTTGTTAGGATGCGGATTAATATCAAATGGTTGCTTATTGTTAAATTATTTTTCAGAAAAATTTTACAATATCAGTCTACATCCTGAACTTCCATCGCAATGACAGCCCCCCAACCAAATGACTGCCTAAAAGATTTCCCGTATCGTATCCCATAGAAATTGTACCAATTAGATTATTCATTTGAATAGGCTTTTGTATCCCGTCAAATAACTTTGATGCCTTATTAGGGTATCCTGCGACAAGATGAAACATCCATAATAGAATAACTATATGTCATCCGGAATATTGTTCCTTTTGAAATATATTCCAAATTCAAAGTATGACTTAACATCCTGTTGTTTCTTAAATAATCCGGAGATATTCGTATCCTATCTTAATTCTGCCTTGTTCCACAATGATGAATACCTGCAGTAAGTTAAATAATGTGCTATATTGCTCTTCTGTAATTTCTAAAACTTCTCAAATTTTGCAAAATATTAGCTACTTTTAAACCTGTTCAGCGTATAAAAGCCAAAGAACATTTATTTATGGATGCAATTAAACGTAAAGAAGTCATTTCCCAGTTTACTTTCCTGGCTGTCATTTTTTCAATTGTGGTACTCGTTGCCGCCGTCTTCATCGGGCTGATGAAAAGTGAAGAAGCTACATTTTCAACATCCGGAGTTCTTTGGCTGGTTATCCACAATCCCGGATACTGGTTCCTCCTCCTTTTGTTAATCGTCTTTCCCTTTGTTAGTTTCTGGCTCACCTCCAAATTCACCCTCCAGCTGATTGAAAAACAAGTCCTCATCGACCATGAACAGGAACGCATGCAGCGCATCAATCAATTTACGCAGCATCTTATTCAGGATGACTTTGAAGCTGATTTTAAAGTCTCGGGTTCAACGGATGAACTTGGAAATTCTCTTATCCGCTTGCGCGATGCCCTGAAGACAAACAAGGATAATGCTCAAAACCTGAGAATTTCCGAGGAACAAAGAAATTATATCACCGATGGATTGGCACGCATCAGCGAGATCCTCCGCAATAACCTTCACGACCTTGATCAACTGTCGTTTAATGTCACCCGGGAACTTGTTAAAAAGGTGAATGCGATCCAGGGTGGCTTTTATCTCATCGATGATACAGACAAGCAGAATCGTTTTTTTAACCTGATCGCCTTTTTTGCCTACGACCGCCGTAAATTTGCCGATCAGCAAATAAAATGGGGAGACGGTTTGATCGGCACCTGCGCCATGGAACAAAAGGTCATCCATTTAAAAAACGTTCCCGACAGCTACATCAGCGTCACTTCCGGATTGGGAGAATCAAATCCCGATAGTCTTCTTATCGTTCCCATCCAGTTTGAAAATGAAATATACGGAGTTCTTGAATTTGCCTCCTTTAAGAAGTTTGAGCAGGATCATATCGATTTAATTTCACAGGCTGCGGAATCAGTGGCCTCTACCCTTTCGGCCGTCCGCACAAACATGACCACTGCACGCCTTTTGGAAGAATCAAAAGCGCAAACCCAGGCCATGACCTCCCATGAGGAGGAAATGCGGCAGAACATGGAAGAACTTCAGGCAACCCAGGAAGAGGCCATGCGACAGGCACAGCGTTTTATGATGCTTGAAGATACGATCAATCAAAGTCTTATAAAAGCCGAATTCAGCACGGATGGAAAGTTTTTGGCGGGAAACACCCTGTTCTTTTCGAAATTCGAGTATGACCAGAAAGGAAGCACGCAGGGAAAAACAATGTTCGATTTCATCAGTGAGGACAGCCGCGAACATTTTCATGAAATGTGGAAAAAATTTCAGGAGGATGGCCATCCCTATACCGGTTACCTGAAGCATGTCACGCGGACAGGCAAAAACCTATGGACCATTTCATCCATCGTCCTCACGAAAACAGAGGAAAATGAAAATGAAAGGATCATCTTTCTTGGCCAGGATGCTTCGGATGAAGTGATCCGCGTTCAGAAAAACGAGATCCTGTGTGACCTGACTTCCAAACAAGGCATCCGTTTTGAACTTGATATCAATGGCAATTTCCAGGATTATAACCATCTTTTCATGCATATGCTGAAATATACGCAGAAAGACCTGAAAGCCATGGTTATCTATGATCTGATCGATGCAATGGATCTTGAATCCTTCAACAAACATTGGGAAACCATCATCAGCGGAAATCATTATTCGGGACTTCTCAGGATCAGATCTTCCCACGGTGAGGAAAAATGGATCAACGGTTCATTCGGCGCCGTATTTAATATGGCAAATGAAATAAACCGTATCGTTTTTACGGGGTATGATGTGACCCATGAGAAAATGCTGGAAAAAGAAAATATCACCCATGCAGAGACGATCCGCAAACAGGAACAAACGCTGAAGAATGCCGAAAAGGAACAGGCCAGCCGCATTCGCGAGATACGGAATGAACTTCAGTGCAATATAAAAGAAGCCGAGCGGCTGCTCGCTATTGACGGCCGGATTATCGATGATTCACCTGACGCCATTATTACTACCGGACAGAACAATCGCATTCATCATTTTAACAAAGCAGCGGAATTGCTGTTTGATATAAAACGTGAAGAAGTGATTGACCAGGATGTAAGTGTGCTTTTCCCTGAGAATCTTACCGGTAAGAATGATTTGCTTGACAGCTTCATTCGTCCCGGGGACCAGAAAATTACCGGTAAACGGAAGGAAGCTTCCATAATTGACAAGAACGGAAAAGAAAAAACGATTGTAATTCAGCTTGCCAAGGCACGCATTGATAATGAAAACACTTATACCGCTTTTTTGCAGCCTGTTAAAAAATAAAACAGGTCTTATGGTGTTGATCTATGCTAGGAAGTAAAAACAAGGAACTTGCCGTACTCAGGGAAAAACTGGCGGAACGTGAAAAGGAACTCCAGCTGCTGAAAAATTCACTGTCTGCCGGTAGTGGTGAACCTGGCCCCGGCTATACCCTGCCGATACTATCCCGGATACTTAATTTTAATAATATCGGCATCTGGATCCGCCCGATGCAGGACGATGTATTCTGGATTTCCGCCCCGGGAAAAGAAATCCTGGGCATTCCGGGAAACAATATATCCTGGGAAACCTTCAAAACGGCTATTCAGCCAGAAGATCGCATCAACCTGGAAAAAGCCATGGCCGATATCCGTCAATCGGGCAAAACTGCCGAACTTGAGCTTAAAATCGCCCGCACGGAAGGGGAAGGACGCGAATCAAGATCTGTAAACATCCATGTTTCAATATACAATTCCCCCGAGTCAGGAAACCTATTCCTGGGTTCAATCAGGGACATTTCAAAGAACGACAAACTGAAACGTGACCTTATCCGCGCACGGGATAAATTTGAAGACGCGGAAAAGTTGAAAAACACATTGCTTGCAAACATTTCACACGAGATCCGTACCCCGATGAATTCAATTATCGGGTTCAGCGAATTGCTGACTATCGGGAACCTGCCTACCGAGAAACGCCATGAATACGTAACAATCATTAAGAACCAGGGCATCCGAATCCTGAAAATGATTGATGATGTCATCGAGCTTACCCGCATTGAGCGGGGACGCATCACGATCCGCAAATCACCCTGTAACATCGACTTGCTTTTACAGGAATTGATGAACATTTTCAATCAGTATAAAAAATCCCAGAACAAGGACTTCCTTGAAATTAGGATTAGTTATCCTCCTCAACGGGGACTGATCATTTATACAGATCCCGGCAGGCTTCAGCAGCTGATGACCAACCTCATTCATAATGCGGTAAAATTTACCGAGAAAGGCTGGATTGAAATCGGCTATATGCCGGCAATCGAACATAAAATAGAATTTTATGTGCGGGACACGGGTATCGGATTATCCCGCGACTTACAAAAAAACATATTCAGTCCCTTCGCCGAAGAAGAGAACCTGGGTGCCAGGCTGGATAAATCGGGACTTGGTTTGACCATTTCACGCAACCTTATCAAATTGTTGGGAGGAAAAATCTGGGTTGAATCGGAACCCGGGCAGGGATCCACCTTCCATTTTACGATTCCCTTTGAGGAAGTGCCGGAAACCTATAATTCGCTGGCACCGGAAGAAGAAAGCGAGATACCCGTCTATACCTGGAAGGATAAGGTCATCCTGGTAGTGGAAGATGATGTGGTAAATTTCAGGTTCCTGGAAGCGTTGCTGCAGGATAAAGCGGTACAGATACTGCATGCGTCAAACGGGTTGCAGGCTGTTCAGCTTTGTAAAACGATAAACAAAATAGACCTGGTGCTGATGGACCTGAAAATGCCGGATATGGATGGCATTGAGGCAACACGGCAGATCCGCGCGTTTAACCGCAAAGTCCCCATAATTGCCCAAACCGCATTTGTGATGGAAAATGAATTAAAAAAATGCCACGAAGCCGGTTGTGATGACCACATTACGAAGCCGATCGATATCAAGGAATTTCTTGAGAAGGTGGATAAGTTTCTTAGGGAGAAGTGAGGAAATGTTCTGAGATTGCAGTTTTGCAGTTTTGCAGTTTTGCAGTTTTGCAGTTTTGCAGTTTTGCAGTTTTGCAGTTTTGCAGTCGTGCAGAAAGCCGCGTCAGCGTCACCAGTCACCAGTCACCAGTCACTTTCTTCATCACTTTTAGTTTTTATCTATTAGTTTTTAACTGATTTTCTCATTGTTCATTGTTCATTGTTCATTGTTCAATAGTTCTATCTAACTAAAAACTCACTAAATCCCCTCACCTCCCCGTCGATAATGTCCACATAGTCCACCCTTGCCCGTGGCGGCCCTTCCCGGCACCAGCCGACAAATGCATCCACTGCCGCAAGGGGTCCTTCTGCTTCAATATAAACATCGCCATTGGGCTGATTGCGGATAAATCCATGGATACCATAACGCGAAGCAGCTTCCCGTGCATTGTACCGGAATCCTACTCCCTGTACTCTCCCGGTTAAACGAATATTTTTATGAATTATATCTGCAGACATTTGGTTACTGGTTGTAATCAAAAATAGGAAAAGTTTAGCGGAATCCCGTCAGGGATCCTTACCGCTAGAAAGACAATGCAATATCGTCTCCCCAAATAATCCCGTCAGGGATCCCCCATCGGTAGAAATGACAATGCAATATCGTCCTCCCCAAATAATCCCGTCAGGGATTCCCCATCGGTAGAAAGACAATGCAATATCGTCTCCCCAAATAATCCCGTCAGGGATTCCCCATCGGTAGAAAGACAATGCAATATCTCACCCCAAATAATCCCGTCAGGGATTCCCCATCGGTAGAAAGACAATGCAATATCGTCTCCCCAAATAATCCCGTCAGGGATTCCCCATCGGTAGAAAGACAATGCAATATCGTCTCCCCAAATAATCCCGTCAGGGATTCCCCATCGGTAGAAATGAATCAATTTCTGAACCGCCATAATCCCGTCAGGGATTCCCCATCGGTAGAAATGAATATCTCCGTCCTGCCCTACCCCGAAGGGGTCGTTGCCCCGGCAGAGCGACTGCACGACTGCGAAACTGCAAGACTATTATTCAGAACAATTCGTGTTTGCGGATGTTGTATATTCGTATCTTATACTTTAAACAAAACTAAAATGAAAACGCTCTTTGTATTTATTATATCCGCAATTATTGCAATGCCTGTTATTGCTCAGGCACATAAATCGTTGTATGATTTCAGCGTGAAAGACATTGACGGAAACGTGTTTAAACTGTCATCCCTCAAAGGCAAAAAAGTGCTCATTGTGAACACAGCTTCTCAATGTGGGAATACACCTCAGTATGCGGATCTTGAAAAGTTATATAATGAATACAGCGATAAGAATTTTGTGATCATCGGTTTTCCTGCCAATAATTTTGGATCCCAGGAACCCGGCACGAACGAGGAAATCAAGACTTTCTGTTCGGCCAATTACCATGTTACCTTCCCGATGATGTCGAAGATTTCTGTTAAGGGAGAGAACATGGATCCGCTGTATAAATGGCTGACTTCTAAAAAGCTGAATGGGAAAATGGATTCCGAGGTGACCTGGAATTTTCAAAAATACATGATCGATGCGAACGGTAACCTCGTTGATGTGGTTCAACCCAAGGAAAAACCCTACTCGGATAAGATCCTGAACTGGATTAACAATAATTAGGGGCTTGTTAGGGGCTTAGGGGCTTAGGGGCTTAGGGGCTTAGGGGCTTAGGGGCTTAGGTTGTTGGGCTTCCAGGGATGTTAAATAAAATATAATATTTGTGAGACGTAACTTTTTCTTCTTATTACCCCTGATATTTCTAAATCCCGGTTTAAAATCCCAGGAAAGTCTCTTTCATTATCAATTCCAGGCCAGCGGCGGCTATACTTCCGCAGATCATGTTCCTTTCTGGCTACGGTCAAACCAATTTGGCAGCATACCTTTGGATAATGCCTCCCTGGGTCTTTCAGCCAGCTTCCATAAAGAATACAATCCCGCCCGGCGGAAATTAATCGATTGGGGAACCGGCATCGAAGCAAGGGGAAATATTGGGAATAATTCAAACCTCATCCTGGTTGAAGGATATGGCAAATTCCGGTTGGGTGTTTTTGAAATCAAAGGCGGCCGGTCACGGGAAATTATGGGACTCTGTGATTCAAGCCTCTCTGTCGGTGCTTTTGCAGTGGCCGGCAATGCGCTTGGTATACCGAAAGTGGAAATCAGTATCCCGGAATTCTATACCCTGCCCTTCCTGGGACACCTGTTCGCTTTCAAAGGCAATTATTCCCATGGCTGGATAGGCGCCGTACCGGTAAACATGATGGGAAATGAACCAAATCAAAACCTGGAAACTTACCTGCACCAGAAATCATTGTATGGACGCCTTGGAAAACCGGAATGGAAACTGAAATTATACGGCGGTTTTAACCACCAGGTATTCTGGGGGAGTGAAAATGTATACTACGGATCAAATCATATCCTTACCCCCTTTGAAACCTATATGTATGTTGTTCTTGGCAAACCTTACGGTACCGATTCAATCCCGAAGTCGAAAATTGGTAACCAATTGGGATCCATTGACGCAGGTTTTGACCTGGCTTTCAAAAAAGTAAAATTGTTTGCCTACCACCAGTTTATTTATGACATCGGAGCTCTGTACCATATGGCAAACCTAAGGGATGGATTGACCGGGCTGAGTCTTACCCATACACAGCAGGGAAATCATTTTTTCGGATGGAATAAAATGCTGCTTGAGGTATTCTATACAAAAAACCAGGCCGGTGAGCTTTGGTCTCCTTATACTCCTTCAGGGGATGAAAATTATTACAACAACGACCAGTACATTAAGGGATGGTCATACAACAGCCTCGGTATTGGCAATCCCTTCATTGGAACCCGAAAGGACATCCGGAAGTCACTTCCGGCGGATCCACGGGATTATTTTATCAATAACCGGATTATCGCATTTCATTTTGGCTTTGAAGGCTCGGTGCAAAAATGGGACTTCCTTTTGAAGTCTTCTTATTCCTTGAATTACGGCACGTTTGGAACGAGTGAAGTCGGTCATACCCTGGGAAAGAACAGGACCCTCCCGCGCTATGGACTGTTTGGTGAGAAAAAGCAGTTTTCTGCGATCATTGAGGCCAGCCGGAAAATAAATAAAGAATTGTATTTCGGTGTTGCCGGGGCATTTGACGTTGGAGAGCTGTATTATGATACGTATGGACTGATGGTTAGCTTATCGGTAAGAATATGAAGAAGTTTTGCAGTTTTGCAGTTTTGCAGTTTTGCAGTTTTGCAGTTTTGCAGTACGGCAGTTTTGCAGTTTTGCAGTTTTGCAGTTTTGCAGTTTTGCAGTCAAAAAAGCCCCGGAAACTCTCTGAATTCCCGGGGCTTCATCTTTTTACGTTTTCCTGCTAGTCACTTGTCACTAGTCACTTGTCACTTCTTCCAGAGTTTTTCCATTTCCTCAAGGGTTTTGCCCTTTGTTTCAGGAACGAGTTTCCACACAAAGACAGCGGCAAGAATACCCATTACCCCGTAAATCCAGTACGAAAAGCCATGATTAAACTGCTTTGTCAGCCACTGGTTATCGTTCATAATCGGGAAGGTAAGCGATACCGCCCAGTTGGCGATCCACTGTGCTGCAACGGCAATCGACATGGCACCGCGGATGCTGTTCGGGAATATTTCGGACAGCAACACCCAGGTTACAGGGCCCCAGCTCATGGCAAAAGCTGCCGTGTATGTGAGCATGAAGATAAGGGCTATCAGTCCGGGATTGCCCGAATAAAACGCAAAACCAAGTGCAACCATGCTTACGGCCATACCCAGGGCGCCGATAATCATGAGCGGCTTACGTCCGAACTTATCAACTGTCATGATCGCCAAAACAGTAAAGGTAAGATTGACCACACCGACAATGATCGTCATCAGGTGAGGATTGTCAGAACCCATATTCCGGAAGATGTTACCGGCATAATACAGAACCACATTGATGCCGACAAATTGCTGAAATACGGAAAGCATTATGCCAATAAAGATCACAAAAAAGCCAAACGAAAGCCAGGGTGCGCTTGCTTCCTGTATCGTATCTTTTATTTCCTTCAGGATTAGCGGGGCGCTGTCCTTTCCCGAAATTTTCTGAAGCACTTTCAGCGCTTTATCATCATGTCCCTTCATTACCAGGTATCGCGGCGTTTCAGGAACAAAGAACAAAAGGATCAGAAAAATGCCGGCAGGAATGGATCCTGAAAAGAACATCCAGCGCCAGCCTTCATTGGTCAGCCACTGTTCATTCCCCTGCTTTGCTATAAAATAATTTACAATGTAAATTACAAGCATGCCAAAAATGATGGCAAACTGGTTCCATGATACGAGCTTTCCCCGAACATTGGCCGGCGCAATCTCGGCAATGTACATGGGCGAGATCATGGAGGCAATACCAACACCAATACCCCCGATGATCCGGTATACAACAAAGGAATAAACCGGCAGGGTGCCAAAAACATTAAAGAGCTCCGGTCTCCATGCGCCGATAGCGGAAAGAAAAAAAGCGATAGCAGCGAGGATCAGGCCATTCCTGCGTCCCATTGATTTGGATACCAGTCCGGCTAATGCGCCGCCGATAACGCAGCCGATCAGGGCGCTGGCGATCACAAAACCTTTGATCGTATCCGCTGTGTCCTGAAGTTCGGGACCCGCAGTGGGTATGCTCTTATGCATAAAACTAACCGCCCAAACAGTTACAAGGCCCAGGATAATTACAATGGGGATAATTCCCTTCTTCAATCCCGTTAGCCGAACGATCTGGGAAGAGATAATGACACTGACCAGGTAGATGACAAAAACCATCAACACCTTGTACTGGCTTATCAGCAATAAGGTATAGGCAGCGTTTGCAGGGTCAAAAATCTTTGTGATATAGAATTCAACGAGTGATTTTTCGGCACCGTTGACTACAGCTGTGTCATACCCGAATAACAATCCTCCCAGGGTTGCGACAAGTGTAAGCACCATGATGTATACAGGATTTCCTTTTGTGAAGGCAGTTCCGGCGGACTTTAAGAAGTATCTACAAATGCCATTTTGTATTGTAATTAGGAGATTATGGAATTGAGTGATTGAGAAAGTGGAAGGGTGGTAACGGTGAATGGTGACTGGTGACGCTGACGCCAGTAATTCCAGTCTGCAGAACTGCAGAACTGCAAAACTGCAGAACTGCAGAACTGCCGTTCCATTCACCTTCACTTTTCAGATATACATATTAATAATTGCCTCGTACAATTCCTGCTGACCGCTGATGAGTTTTGGTTCGCCATTCTTCATCGCTATGTTGCGAAGATCTTCGAGGGTAAGGTTACCCTGTTCGAAGGCTTTTCCGTCACCGCTTCCAAAAGAGGCATACCGTTCTTTGCGCATGCTCAGGTAAGGCGATTTCGTCATGATATTATCCGCAATCGTAAGCGCCCTTGCAAAAGCATCCATTGCCGCGATGTGTGCGATAAACAGATCCTGCATATCCGTTGAATTCCGCCTTAATTTGGCGTCAAAATTCACACCGCCACCCTGCAATCCGCCTGCTTCCAGAATAACCAGCATAGCCTCAACCAATTCATAAAGGTTAATCGGGAATTGATCCGTATCCCATCCGTTAAACGCATCCCCGCGGTTGGCATCCATGCTGCCCATCATACCGGCATCGGCAGCAACCTGCAGATCATGCTGGAAGCTATGTCCCGCAAGAGTTGCATGATTCACTTCCACATTCAGTTTGAAATCCTTGTCGAGTCCGAAATACCTCAGGAAACCCACAACAGTGGCTGCATCAAAGTCATACTGATGTTTGGTTGGTTCCATGGGCTTGGGCTCGATGAAAAACCATCCCTTGAAACCGTTCTTGCGGGCATAATCCTTTGCCATATGCAGAAAGCGGGCCAGGTGTTCCTGTTCGCTTTTCATATGTGTATTGAGCAGGCTCATATAGCCTTCACGTCCACCCCAGAATACATAATTTTCACCCCCCAGTGCGATGGTGGCATCCAGGGCATTTTTCACCTGAACTGCGGCACAAGCCAACACATTGAAATTGGGATTGGTGGCAGCGCCATTCATATAGCGGGGATTGGAAAATACATTGGCAGTTCCCCACAGCAGCTTTACGCCGGATTCTTTTTGTTTTTGGGAAGCATAATCCACCATAATTTTCAACCTCTTTTCATAATCGGTGAACAGGCTACCCTCATCCACCAGGTCGATATCATGGAAACAATAATAAGGCACACCCAGTTTGGTGATGAATTCAAAGGCAGCGTCCATCTTGTCCTTGCCACACTGAATCGCATCTTCACTGTCGGTCCAGGGCATGATACGGGTTCCGGGTCCGAAAGGATCGCCGCCTGTGCCACAGAAGGAATGCCAGTAGGCAACGGCAAATTTAAAATGATCCTTCATGCTTTTTCCGGCCACCACGCGGTTTTCGTCATAGCACCTGTATGCCAGCGGATTCGTCGATTCGTGACCTTCAAACTTGATCTTTCCGATTCCGGGAAAGAATTCTTTGTTTCCTACGGTTACTTTCATTGTGTTAAGTTTATTTATTAGTACAAATTTGTTTTGCAGTTTTGCTTTTCATCCGACCGCTTCAAGGGTCTGGTTTCGTTTTTTCATCCGACCGCTTCAAGGGTCTATGACCGCTTGAAGGGTCTGGTTCATGCTAGTCCCCATTCCCTTTCTTCAGAACCTTGAGCCAATTCGCATATGCATCCTGGTAGGCGGCGATCTTTGACGTGTCGGGTTCCACGTTCAGAATTTTTTTCAACCCATCAAAAGCATCGGGAAATGACTTATAGTACCCGGCGCCAACGCCGGCGCCAAGGGCTGCACCCTGCGATCCATCCGTATTGTACAATTCAATTTGTGCGCCGGATATACACGACAGGGCTTCGCGGAACAACGGGCTAAGGAACATATTGGCATGTCCGGCCCTGATCATGCTGGGCTGAATCCCGGTTTGTTCCATGACTTCCATTCCGTATTTGAATGAAAAAACAATCCCCTCCTGAGCTGCCCTTGCTACATGGGCCCGGGAATGACGATTAAAATCAATATTTGAAAACAGGCTGCCGGGATTCTTATTTCCAAGCATCCGCTCGGCTCCGTTTCCAAATGGAAGAATGGCAAGTCCGCCGGAACCCACCGGAACCTGTCCTGCATCGTGGTTCATTGCTTCATAGCCGCCCTGTTCATAGCCCATATTGTATTTGAGCCAGGAATTCAGAATTCCGGTTCCATTGATACATAACAGAACTCCCAGGCGGGTATTGTACTTTTCATGGTTTACGTGGGCAAACGTGTTAACCCTGCTCTGCGGATCATACTGAACCGATCCGGACACGCCGTAAACAACTCCTGATGTGCCTGCAGTGGCGGCAATCTCGCCCGGATTAAGGACATTGAGTGAAAAGGCATTGTTCGGCTGGTCTCCTGCCCGATAGGCTATCGGTATTCCGGCAGGCAAACCGGTCTCTGCTGCACAATGTGCACTCACCTTTCCCTGTACGGAAAAAGTCGGCAGAATTTCCGGAAGCAGTTCTTTCTTGATTCCATAGTAATTCATCAGATCAGCCGACGGCTGGTTGTTGATAAAATCCCACAGCATCCCTTCCGACAATCCGGAAACAGTTGTCGATATTTCCCCTGTGAGCTTCATGGCAATGTAATCGCCGGGAAGCATGATCTTGTAAATTTTCTCATACAAGGCCGGCTCATTTTCAAATACCCACCTGAGCTTGGATGCGGTAAAATTGCCGGGGGAATTCAGCAGGTGGCGGAGGCATTTTTCCTCTCCTATGGCGGAAAATGCCTTTTCACCAATGCCCACCGCCCGGCTGTCGCACCATATAATAGAAGGCCTCAGCACTTTATGGTCTTTGTCGATGCAAACCAGTCCATGCATCTGGTAGGATATGCCAACGGCTTTAATGGCGGTATTTGACACTCCCGATTTTTCAAGTACTTCCGAGGTGGCCAGCTTAAGGTTTTCCCACCATTGTTCCGGATCCTGTTCCGCCCAACCGCTTTGCTTAGCCTGGATCGGCATTTCTTTTTTGGGAAAAAAGGCACTCGCCTTGCAAATGCCGGTTTCAATTTCAACCAGACTTGCTTTTACGGAAGAACTTCCAATGTCATACCCGATTAGGAACATAGTTGTTAGTTGTTAGTTTTTACTTCCGTGGGTTGCACCCACGGTTATTTAAATCAGACCCCTTCAGGGTCATATTGTTGCCACTTTTAGTTTTTACTTCTGCGGGTTGCATACGCGGTTATTTAAATCGGACCCCTTCAGGGTCATATTGTTGCCACTTTTAGTTTTTACTTCTGTGGGTTGCACCCACGGTTATTTAAATCAGACCCCTTCAGGGTCATATTGTTGCCACTTTTAGTTTTTACTTCTGCGGGTTGCATACGCGGTTATTTAAATCAGACCCCTTCAGGGTCATATTGTTGCCACTTTTAGTTTTTACTTCTGCGGGTTGCATACGCGGTTATTTAAATCGGACCCCTTCAGGGTCATATTGTTGCCACTTTTAGTTTTTACTTCTGCGGGTTGCATACGCGGTTATTTAAATCAGACCCCTTCAGGGTCATATTGTTGCCACTTTTAGTTTTTACTTCTGCGGGTTGCATACGCGGTTATTTAAATCGGACCCCTTCAGGATCATATTTTTACCACTTTTAGTTTTTATCTTTTAGTTTTTCACTACTATAGGTCAAATCCGCTGCTCACTTTTCTGTGTTTTTCATACAATTTTCTATCAAACCGGAACAGCTGGGCAGGTTTGTGATTCACCCCATTTTCTTTATCCGGCATGGGAATGATAAATTCCAGCGGCTTTACCTTCTTCCTGAAATTCCGGTTATCCATGTCTTCATCCAGGATCGCCTCGTACAAATTCTGCATTTGTCTGATTGTAAAAGACTTGGGTAAAAGTTCAAAACAGAGCGGCTCAGTCCGTAATCCCTGTCTCACTACCTGCAGTGCTTTGTTGATGATCCGGTTATGATCAAAAATTAATTCAGGCAATTCATTGACAGGAATCCAAATGGTTTTGCTTGTAATGTTGCTTTCCGATATTTTGACAAGCGAATAATACGCAATCGTAACAACGCGGTCAATCCTCATGCCGCTTGTTTTTCGCAGCCAGGCAAGGTCTTCAGCAGGTGCCAGCCGGTCGGGCAATCCAAAAACAGCAAATTGTTTCAGGAAAATTTTGTCCAGTCCGGTCAGTTCTTTTAAAGTGCGCAATACAGAAGTATCGAGGTCTTCGTTTTCAGAGATCAGACTTCCGGGCAATTTCAGTTTATGACCGCGCAAATGAGAATGCGGAATTTTTTCCCTTTCAATGAGAAGAACCTTCAGTTTTTTATCATCAAAGCCAAAAATCACGCAGTCTACAGACACATGCGGATTAAGATTTTCTTTGGAATTATTTTTGATTCGGGCCAAACCTTGAAATTTTTATGAAAAATAGAAAGAAAGATTGTCATTTCCAAACTTAGCGTAATATTTACGCTAAGTTTTTTGAAAATAATTTTAGGTATAATTTGATTATGTTTGTTGCAGGATAAAAAAAAGAGTATGCAAATAAAATTTTGTGGTGCTGCACGCGAGGTTACCGGCAGTAAACACCTGATCAGTCTTGACAACGGAAAAAAAATCCTGCTCGACTGTGGTATGTACCAGGGCAAGGGGATGGAAACCGAATCGATGAACCGCAACCTTGGCTTTGATCCGCAGGAAATCGATTACCTGCTGTTGAGCCATGCCCATATCGATCATTCGGGTTTAATACCCTATATAGTAAAGCTTGGTTTTAAGGGTACCATTGTGACAACCCATGCCACACGTGATTTGTGTGCAATAATGCTGGCCGATTGCGGCAAAATTCAGGAGCATGACACAGAAATGAACAACAAAAAAAGATTACGCCAGAAGCTGCCCCTGATTGAACCAATATATACCAAGGCGGATGCGGAGGAAGCCATGCAGTATTTTGTTGGCGTACCTTATGAAAAGTCATACAGGGTGACCAAAGGTGTTAAGGTTACTTTTACCAACACCGGGCACATGCTGGGAAGCGGCGTAGTCAACCTGCAAATAAAAGAAGGAGAAAAGACTACCCGGATCGCTTTCACCGGGGATGTCGGAAGACCTGTCAACCGTATTCTCCGGCCCCCGCAAAAATTCCCCCAGGCCGATTATGTCATCTGTGAATCCACTTATGGCGATCGTTTACATGAGAGCACCACCCAGGCTGAAAACAAACTTCTCGATATTATAAAAAGGACCTGCGTTGAAAAGAAGGGAAAGCTTATAATTCCGTCATTCAGTGTTGGCAGAACCCAGGAAGTCATTTATTCGCTCAATAATTTTTACAATAGCGGAAAGCTGCCAAAAATCAAGGTGTATGTCGACAGTCCCCTGTCTGTGAATGCCACCAACATATTCAGGTTGCACCGGGAATGTTTCAATGATGCCATGCTGAAGGTAATGGAAACCGATCCGGATCCGTTTGGATTCAACGATCTGTATTTTATTCAAAAGGTGGAAGATTCAAAAAGGCTAAATGACACAAACGAGCCATGTATTATCATTTCCGCATCGGGTATGATGGAGGCCGGGAGGGTGAAACATCACCTCGCCAACAGCATTTCCAACCCCAGGAATACTGTGCTTGCCGTAGGATATTGTTCCCCCCGTACGCTTGGTGCCAGGATACTCAGGGGAGATAAGGAGATCTCCATATTTGGAACTATATATCCTGTAAGAGCAGATATCGAACGTATTGATTCCTATAGCGGACATGCGGATTATGGAGAGATGATCCGTTTCCTGGAATGCCAGGATAAATCGCAGCTGAAAAAGCTTATCCTGGTCCATGGAGAGTATTCAGCCCAGCAATTCTTCAATGATAAATTAAAGGAAAGCGGGTTTACGGATATTATGATTCCGGAGTTGGGAGAAACCATCGAATCCCGGTAGGGATTGCCTGTCGGTAGAAGAATTAATTTGCGACCCGTTTCCAAAGCATAATAAATCCGAACAAATTTGCAGAAGGAAGTGATTCGTGTAACATCCTTTTTCTACCTATAGATAATCCCTATCGGGATTTTTATCTTTTATCCATAAGTTTTTCACTTTGTAATAAAATCTTGCTACTTTTGCGACCTGTTTTAAATAATTAAATAAATTGGATATGTTAAATCACTATGAAACCGTTTTCATTGTAACTCCCGTTTTGTCTGAGGCCCAGATGAAGGAAGCGGTTGAAAAATTCAGAGGTGTGATCGTCGCCAAGGGCGGAGAGATCATCAACGAAGAGAACTGGGGATTGCGTAAGCTGGCCTACCCCATTCAGAAAAAATCCACCGGATTTTTCACAATGATGGAATTCATGGCACCGGGCGAACTGGTTAAGCCACTTGAAATCGAGTACAAACGCGACGAGCGGGTGATCCGCTTTCTCACTACCCGACTGGACAAATATTCCAGCGAGTATGCTGAAAAGAGACGGAACAAGAAAGAAAACGCAGCTAAAGTAACAACGGAGGAATAAGCAATGGCAAATATAGCACCAACAGGACAATCAGAAATCAGGTATTTGACGCCTCCGGCTGTAGAAGTCAAGAAGAAAAAATATTGCCGGTTCAAAAAGAACAAAATCAAGTATGTGGATTACAAGGATCCCGAATTTCTCAAGAAATTCCTGAATGAACAGGGAAAAATACTCCCCCGGCGCGTTACCGGAACATCCTTGAAATTCCAGCGCAAGGTTGCCACGGCAGTTAAAAGAGCCCGTCACCTGGCATTATTGCCGTATGTTACCGATTTATTGAAATAATTAAAGAGACTGTCATGGAAATTATACTGAAAAATGACGTTCCGAATCTCGGATATAAAGATGACATTGTCAATGTCAAGAATGGATATGCGCTCAATTACCTGATCCCCCAGGGTCTGGCAATTACAGCCACCGGTTCCGCCATGAAATCCCACAAGGAAATCATGAGGCAGCGGGCTCATAAAGAGGAAAAGATCAAGGAACAGGCACAGGAACTGGCCGAAACACTGAAAGATATTACGCTTTCAGTTGGAGCCAAGACAAGCACAAAAGGAAAGATTTTTGGCTCGGTGAACGCAATTCAGATTGCCGAAGCTTTGCAGGAAAAGGGTTTTGCCATTGACCGCAAAAGCATTACTTTCAAGGAAGATCTTATCAAGGAAGTGGGTACTTATCACGCTCATATCCGTCTTCACAAAGAAGTGTATGTGGATATTCCGTTTGAGATTGTCGGGGAGTAAATCAGGGACAAGGGACGAGGGACAAGGGACGAGTAGTGACTGCAAAAGAAATTAGTTTGTTCTAATGACGAAAAAACCTGGTGTTGTGAAGCACCGGGTTTTTTTTTGTGGTGGTTTAGGACAAGGGTCCAGGTTAGGTGATGTGTTTGGGTTAGGCTACTTGTTCAGTTTAGGCTACTTGTTCAGTTTAGGCTACGTGTTCAGTTTAGGCTACTTGTTCAGTTTAGGCTCTGCCTAAACTGTACATATGGTAACAGGCTTTGCCTGAATGTGGTTCGTATTAAATATTCAGGCCGGAGCCTGGTACCATAGTTTCGGCTTAGGCAGAGCCTAAGCCGAACGGGGAGCCTAAGCCGAACGGGGCAGAGCCTAAGCCGAACGGGGCCGAGAAAAGCCGCGTCAGCCAACTTGTCACTTGTCACTTGTCACTTGTCACTCGTCACTAGTCACCAGTCACCAGTCACCAGTCACTCTAAACACCCTTAAACATCCGGTTCCAGCGGATTTTGTTCAGGAATTTCTTGTTCTTGTCGAGTGACAGCCAGATGAATTTCGGCTTGCCCACAATGTGATCCTCGGGGACAAATCCCCAGAACCTTGAATCCAGACTACTGTGGCGGTTATCGCCCATCATCCAGTAATAATCCATTTTGAATGTATATTCATCGGCCAGCTTTCCGTTGATATAAATCTGGCCGTCTTTTACCTTCAGGTCGTTCTTTTCATAATAAGAGATCACGCGCTCATACAGGCACAGGTTTTTCGTGTTGATCTTAATTGTAGCGCCTTTTTTGGGAATATACAGCGGCCCGAAATTATTGATGGTCCATTTATAATTCGTGTCATTCGGAAAATAATCATAGGAGTATGCATCCCAGTAATCATTGTCAATGATCTGTTGAACGCTGTTAAACTGCCTGATCGTATTCAACTCGTCGTTGGTAAGAAAAGCATGGATCACATTGCCCGAACGCTGGATATCATATATATTCATACGCTCAAATACCTTATCGGCAATATTTTGATTTTCCTTCAGATAAATATAATAGCTATACTGAATTCCGGGAAATTCTTTTTGCGGAATACCGTTCCTGTAAACCCGTTTATGAGAGATCAGAAGCGTGTCGCCGGGAATTCCAACACAACGTTTGATGTAATTATCACGCTTATCCACCGGCCTTACCACAATATCAAAACTTCTCCATACACCCTGGCGTCCAAGGTTGTAATACTCCTGATTTGATTTCAGGGGACGCTTGTAATACATGTCCTTCATCCGGAGCATTTCTGCCGAATCGCGAACAACAGAATAATAACTCTGGTTCTGGTGTTCAATGATCACCGTGTCTCCGGCAGGAAAATTAAATACCACTGCATCATCCCGCTGTACACTGCCAAACCCCGCCAGTCGTTTATAGGGAAGCTTAATCCACTCCACATAGGATTTCACGCCTGTTGTAAGGGGCATCGTATGCTGTGTGAACGGAAAGGCAAGGGGAGTATTTGGAATGCGGGGTCCGTAGGCAACTTTGCTGACATATAAGTGATCACCGATCAGCAGGGTTTTTTCCATGGAACCGGTTGGTATCTTATAATTCTGAAAAAGAAAGATGTTAATAATGCTTACCGCAACTACAGCGAAAATCAACGCGTCAAGCCATTCGATTAACTTGCTGTTTTGACCATCGCGCCTTTTCCAGAAAGTCCAGTTCACCTTTTTGGAAATATACAGGTCGAAAATGATCGGGAGGCCCAGCAGGAACCAGTAATTCCGCAACCAGATTACCCATAAAATGTAAATAAATGATACAATTCCATACCATATCCATTCTTTGCGATCTGCTTTCATTAGAATATATTTTATGCTAAAAGTAATATTTTTTCCGTGACGAACTAAATCGTTTATCGAAAGAAGATCCGGCAGGATAATGATTTAAGACTTTTTAACAAAAATTACGGGTCTGAGGTTCTGGTGTGCGACTGATTGAAGGGTTTCAGTCTTTATAAGATATTCATGGAACACCGCTTCAAGGGTCTGCGACCGCTTGAAGGGTTTCAGACTGATTGAAGGGTTTGCGGGTCTCTTTATCGGGTTCATGGAACACCGCTTCAAGGGTCTGCGACCGCTTGAAGGGTTTCAGACTACTTGAAGGGTTTCAGACTTCATTCATAATTCATAATTCATAATTCATAATTCATAATTCATAATTCATAATTCATAATTCATAATTCATAATTCATAATTCATAATTCATAATTCATAATTCATAATTCATAATTCATAATTCATAATTCATAATTCATAATTCATAATTCATAATTCATAATTCATAATTCATAATTAAATTCATCATATCCTGCATCGAAAAGATGCCATGCCTCCCGTTAATAAATTCAGCGGCAAGGAGGGCACCCAGGGCAAGCCCCCGCCGGCTTTTGGCGAGGTGTGAGATTTCAATGGAATCGATTTCAGATTCATAAGTAACGATATGTGTTCCGGGGACTTCGTCTTCACGCACTGCCGTGATTTTTAGGATTGACGGATCCCCGGCCTGGCCAAGCTCCCATTTTTCTTTCCGGCCGATTCCGTCAATGACATCCCTGGCCAGTGTAATTGCAGTACCGCTGGGAGCATCGAGCTTATGCACATGATGGATTTCTTTGATGGATACATCATAATCCTTCATCGGATTCATCAGCCGGGCCAGGTATTTGTTAAGGGCAAAAAACAGGTTAGCTCCCAGGCTGAAGTTGGATGCGTAAAAAAACGCCTGGTTGTGGTCCGTGCATTTTTTCTTTACCTCGTCGAACCGGTCCAGCCAGCCGGTCGTTCCGCAAACTACCGGCACTCCCGCTTCAAAGCATTTCATGATGTTGGAAAAGGCGGAATCGGGGGTGGAGAAATCAATTGCCACATCTGCCAGCGAAAGGTTTTCGGGAGTCAGATCATGGAGGTTATAAGCATCGATTGTAAGGACGATTTCATGGTGGCGTGACAGGGCGATGTTTTCAATTTCTTTGCCCATTTTACCGTATCCGAGGAGAGCGATTTTCATGGTTGGAGTTATTAGTAGAACAACAAAGGAACAAAAAGAAATTAAAATGAGCGCCTTTGGCGCTATGGGTTTTAACGCAAAGTGCACAAAGTTTTGCGCTAAGTTCGCAAAGATTTTTCTTTGTGATCTTTGCGCAGTTTCTTAGTGACCTTTGCGTTAAAAAAAAGCCTCCCTCGCCAACGGCGGGGGAGGCTAAGCATTGAAAGGTAAAGTTTATTTTACCGAATTTACCACGGCAGCAAAGGCGTCGGGATTGTTCATGGCCAGATCAGCCAAAGCCTTCCGGTTAAGGGCGATCCCCTTTTCATTCAGTTTGCCGATAAATTCCGAATAGGACATTCCATGTTGTCTGACACCCGCATTAATACGGACGATCCACAATGCCCTGAAATTTCTTTTCTTGGTGCGGCGATCGGCATACGCATATGCCTGTCCCTTTTCCCATGTATTTTTTGCAACGGTCCAAACATTCCCCCGGGAAAGGAAATTCCCCTTGGTAAGTTTGAGGATCTTTTTTCTTTTTTGTCTCGCAGCTACTGCGTTCACTGATCTTGGCATGATAATCTGGTTTTTGAATGGTTAGCGTCCTGGCTTGCAGAAACTTTACGGCTAATACACTCGGTTAATACTCATTTAAATTTGCAAAACGGTTACACTCCGGCCAAAATTTTGGCTCTCTTCGATTCGGTTGAGGAAACAACGGCTGAATAACCCAGGTTTCTTTTCCGCTTGTTCGATTTCTTCGTGAGAATGTGGCTTTTATAAGCATGTTTCCGTTTCACTTTTCCGGTTCCGGTAAGATCATATCTTTTTTTAGCACCGGAATTAGATTTCATTTTTGGCATTCGATCAACTTTAAATTGGTTATTACTTTATTTTCTTTGGCAATGGTGTCAGCAACATGATCATTCTCTTTCCTTCAAGCTTCGGAGCCTGTTCCAGTTTACCCACTTCCGCCAGCTCTTCGGCAAAACGCTGCAAAAGATGCTCACCATCTTCATTATAAACAATCGACCGGCCTTTGAAAAAAACATAGGCCTTGACTTTTGCCCCATCCTGCAAAAACTTCATTGCATGTTTCAGCTTGAAATTAAAATCGTGGTCATCCGTATAGGGTCCGAAACGGATCTCTTTCACAACAATCTTGGCAGTCTTGGCTTTTAACTCTTTCTGCTTCCGTTTCTGCTGATACAGGAATTTTTGATAATCAATAATCTTACAGACAGGAGGACTAGCGTTCGGAGAAATCTCCACCAGGTCAAGTTCCAATCCTTCCGCCAGTTTAATGGCTTCTTTGATCGGAAAGATTCCGGGCGTTTCAAGATTTTCACCTACAACCCGAACAACAGGTGCTTTAATTGCATGGTTTACAGCAAACTGGGGTTCTTCTACCCTCCTGATATCTCTTCTAATGTATGGTGTTGCTATATTCTTGTCCTCCTTAATTTAGTGAAAAACGAAAAGATAAAAACTAAAAGTGTGAAAAATCCTTTTCACAGTTTTTATCACTTTTAGTTTTTAGTTTTTACCTTTTAGTTATAATTTATGCTATATACTCCAATTGTTTCTTTACTTCTTCATTAATATAATCCCGAAACTCCTCCATTTTCATGGCACCCTGGTCTCCCTCTCCCTGCCGTCTCACCGCTACAGTGCCTTCCGCCTCTTCCTTTTCTCCCACGACAAGCAGGTAGGGAATTTTCTTTAACTCGCTGTCCCTTATCTTTTTACCTATCTTTTCGTTCCGGCTGTCAATCAGGGTGCGAATATCGTAATTATTTAGGAATTTTAAAACTTTTTCCGCATAATCATGGTATTTTTCGCTGATCGGCAATACAATGACCTGATCAGGTGTAAGCCACAGCGGGAATTTTCCTGCCGTATGTTCGATAAGCACCGCCACAAACCGCTCCATCGAACCAAATGGCGCCCTGTGGATCATTACGGGCCTGTGCCTTTGGTCATCGCTGCCCACATACTCCAGTTCGAACCGCTCCGGCAGGTTGTAATCCACCTGGATGGTCCCCAGCTGCCATTTGCGTCCCAGGGCATCTTTCACCATGAAATCGAGCTTGGGTCCGTAAAATGCTGCCTCACCCTTTACAATTGTCGTTTTCATTTTCTTTTCCTCGGTGGCTTCAATGATTGCCCTTTCGGCTTTTTCCCAGTTCTCATCCGAACCAATGTATTTTTCCTTGTTGTCCGGATCGCGCAGGGAAACCTGTGCCACGAAGTCCTGGAAATCGAATGCCTTGAAAACGGTGTAAATTATCTCGATAACCTTGATGAATTCTTCCTTTATCTGGTCGGGACGGCAGAACAGGTGTGCATCATCCTGTGTGAAACCGCGCACCCGCGTAAGGCCATGCAGTTCCCCGCTCATCTCATACCGGTAAACGGTTCCGAATTCAGCATACCGGATAGGCAGATCTTTGTAGGAGTGGGGTTTGCTTTTGTATATTTCGCAATGATGGGGGCAGTTCATCGGCTTTAACAGGAACTCCTCCCCTTCCTCCGGGGTATGGATCGGCTGGAAGGAATCCTTCCCGTATTTTTCATAATGTCCGGAAGTCACATACAATTCCTTCTGACCGATATGGGGAGTAATCACGGGCAGATACCCATATCGCTGCTGAATCTTTTTCAGGAAATTCTCAAGCCTTTCTCTCAGCTGGGCTCCTTTGGGAAGCCATAATGGCAATCCCTGCCCTACCTTCTGTGAGAAAACAAAAAGTTCAAGTTCCTTGCCCAGTTTTCTGTGATCACGGGCTTTTGCCTGTTCCAGCATCACCAGGTAATCGTCGAGCATCTGCTTTTTCGGGAAAGAAATCCCGTATATGCGGGTCAGCTGTTTTCGTTTTTCATCTCCCCGCCAGTAAGCCCCTGCAACACTCAGCAGCTTGATGGCCTTGATATGTCCCGTATCCGGAACATGAGGGCCACGGCAGAGATCCGTAAAATTTCCCTGTTTGTAAAGGGTAATTGTACCATCCTGCAAATCCCCGATAAGTTCAACTTTATATTGATCCCCTTTCCCCCGGAACAATTTCAGCACTTCCTCCTTGCCGATTTCTTCCCTTACATAGGGACTGTTCTTCCGGCTCAATTCCACCATCTTCTCCTCGATCCTGGGCAGGTCGGCTTCCGTAATCACAACTCCTTCACCCGGATCCACATCGTAATAGAAACCATTATCAATGGCGGGTCCGATCCCAAACTTAATACCGGGATACAGGGCTTCCAGCGCCTCTGCCATCAGGTGGGCCGAGGAATGCCAGAATGCATGCTTCCCCTCGGGGGTATCGAATTTGTGCAGCACGAGGGACGAATCCATGTTGATGGCTCGTGTGGCATCCCATATTTCACCATTCACACTAACGGCCACAACTTCACGGGCCAGACTGTTACTTAAATTTTTTGCAATATCAATTCCGTTTACCCCGTTTTCAAATTCTCTGACTGAATTATCGGGAAATGTGATCTTTATCATCAACCTTTTTTTTTGTGAACAAGACGCAAAGATAAAAAAAAACGCCTATTTTTCAGGCATAAATGAAGAGACCTTTGTTAAAACGATCCCCGCTGGCCATCCTTGTGGCAATAGCTATCCTCGCTTACTGGCCGGTGGCTTTCGGTATCTACACGTTTCAATGGGACATGCTGGATGTAATCCTGCCTTTCCGCTACTTTGCCGGTGAATGCATCCGGCATGGCGTGTTTCCGTTATGGAATCCTTACCTGCTCACCGGAAGTCCGGTATGTGCCGACCTGCAGTATCCGTTGTGGTCGCCCGAAGTATGGCTGGTCGGACTTACTTCGGGATATTCAATATATACTCTTCATTTTTTATTCATGGGTTACCTCGTGCTGGCCGGATACGGAATGTACAGGCTGACCCTTTATTTCAACAGGCACAAAACTTCCGCTCTTGTTGCGGGTGCCGCTTACATGCTCAGCGGCTTTTTTACCGGACACGGACAGGCCCTGTTTGCAATCGTTGGAGCCGCCTGGCTTCCCTGGGTGGTGCTCTATATGATCAAAAATTGCGAAAAACCGTCTTTATACCGTACCATTAAACTTGCCGTTGTCATTTTCATGATGATAAGCACTGGTTATCAGTTTATTTCTATCATAACTGCCTACCTGCTGCTGGCGATATTCATATACTACGGGGCTCGATTTTCGCAAAAGGGGGGTACTCTTCGCACTTTCTTACGGTATAATGGACTGCTTGTAATCCTGGTGCTGGGGCTCTGCCTTGTCATCCTTGTGCCCCTTTTGCAGGTATTGGACTATAACCTGCGGGTGTCTTCGGGTGTGCTTTATGCAAAATCCATCCTTTTTCCGTTTAACTGGCGTTCCCTTATTTCACTCATCGCTCCGTTTGCCACGGTTAAGTACCCCGATTTTTTTCAAACCGATATATCCATGCGGAACATGTATGTTGGTTTGATCCTGCTGCTTGTATTTGTTGCTACGATTTTCAGAAAGAAAACCGGGCTGCAGTGGCTTATCCTTGCATTTGGATTTGTTTGCCTTCTCGCCTCCTTTGGGCCTGCCCTGCCCGTGCATAAGCTGATGTTCCGGTTCCTGCCCCTGATTCATAATCTCAGAATGCCGGCCTATTTTAACCTGTTTTTTGTATTTGCCCTTATCGTAACGGCAGGAATTCACCTTCCGCAAATCCTTGACCGTACCGGGAAGTATATCCGGAACCTCTATATTTTCGGTCTGCTCGCTGTCGCAGCGATGTCGGTCCTGCTTTTGTTTTCCATTTTCCATGTCAGCCCTGCCTTTCCAAATTTCCGGGAGCTTTTTCACCATCACGATGAATTTTTGCGGTCATTGAATTTCCATGAACACCTGGTCCTTCAACTGCCATTCCAGATCATCCTTGTGATTGTGCTGCTTATGTACCTGAGATTTGGAAATACGGAAAGGTATATTCAATTCGTGATCCCGTTTCTTATTTTTCTTGAAATGATCGTTGCCGTTAATCTAAATAGTTACTTTACTGTATATTACACATTTCGCCCCGGGGATGTACAGCGTTTCATGAATGCCCAGCCCGAAGGTTTTCCCGTACCCGATCATACTTCCATAGCGGATAATTCAGATAAAATGCTCAAGCAGGGACCTTTATGGCGGAATATGGGAATTCTCACCAAAAAAATTTCGTACGACGGGTTTTCTTCGTTTATCCTGAATCCCTATAATTTTCTGGATGATTCCATACCCGGGCTCAGGGATGCGGTTATCCGGAATCCACCGGTATATGTATCGGGAAAAGTATACAAAAACAGGGAAGTAATGTTACGGAACCGCGCGTTCACAAAGAAAGACCTGTTTATCCCGGAAGAGGTATACAACTCTCTTCCCGTTTATCTGAAAAGAAACAGCAGCAGGGATATGTTAACTTACGTGTCGTTCAGTCCAAATCACATCACTGTAGATTGTAACCTTGATACGGCATCTGTCATTACGTATCTCCAGGCTGATTATCCGGGTTGGAAGGTCAGCATTGACGGGGGAAACACCTCTCATTTCACCTCCAATTTCATGTATATTTCGGCGCTGGTGCCGGCCGGCAATCACCGGGTCACTTTCCGGTATGAAAACCAGCCGGTGTTTGTATCCTTTATTTTTTCCTGTTCTGTCTTTATAATCCTGCTCTGCTGCCTTATTTACCTGGCTTTCTGGCGTGCCAGAGCGGGTTTTGTTCGGTAAGTTTAAGCAGGCGGTTCAATCTCAGCCGGTTCAACCGGTTCAGCCGCAGTGTCTCTGCGTAAGTCAGCAGCCGTCGGATGACGTCATAATACAGCAAGACGAACAGCAAGCCACTGAATATCCAGATTACAGCCAGGTCGAACCAATAGGTATTCACTTTCTTCTTGAAAAAGATTTTAACGGGTGAATAAAAATGTGTCCGCCAGCCCTCTTCGGCCGGATCCCTGAAAATGGCATTTTTGACCGGCACCATTTCCCCGTCGTGAACCGAATAGTTGTTTATTTCCTTTTCATTGGTCAGCAGATCGGCAAGTTGCTTGTTATAATATTGCTGCTTAAAAGTGAGGAACTGATCGGCTCCCCCCAGCATTTTCACCATCTTTGCGTAGGTGGCGTCCCGCTCTGCCACGGCACTGTTATAACGCATTCTGTATACCAGCAGGGCCGAATTCAAATACGAAGTTATCGAACGGTTCAGTGCAGGATTGTAAAGTTGCAAGGTGATGCTGTCCATAAAAGATGGTTCAGGAAGATGTGTGTCCCGGCTTATCCTCTTAAGTTCGCTTTGTAGGACCAAGAGGTTATTCCGGATCCGGAAGCTATCGGTATTGTTACTGAAAAGATCCCGGGAGTCGGCTGCAATCTCCATCAGTCCGGGAATTGCGTATGATCTGTAATAGCCTGCGTTGCTCGCTTTTTTCTCCGATTCATAAAAATTCCGTTCAAACAGATTATCCTTAAACTGTGTTACGGCAATGGCTTCATAGGCCCACCGCGACGCCATGGCTTCCCCGATGAGGGGAACCTGCCTGTCCCTTGCCACCTTATTATGCATCTTGGTGAAATCGACCACTACGCCGCTGAATAGAAGCTGGGGGACGAGGATCATAGGAACAAGGATATAAATGGTGACGACGGAATTGAAGCCGGAGGAAATATTCAGCCCAATCATATTTGCCCAGCACGATGCAGTAAACAGGACGATCCAGTAACGGAACACCATGCCTTCTATTCCAAGCATATAATTGCCGATCAGAACAAAGATCAGGGTCTGCAAAGCGGAAATGGCAAACAGGATGCTTATTTTGGAGAACAGGTAGCTCGACCGGCTTAAGTTCAGGAATTTCTCGCGGCGAAGGATCTTCCGGTCCTTGAATATTTCCTCCGCGCTGATAACAAGGCCCAGGAATAATGCAACGATAACAGCCATGAAAAGGAAAGCAGGCAGGATCGTATTTTCGCCGAATATATAACGCGGAATTCCGTTTACAAACGTGAAATTCTTGGAAAAGAAAGCCAGTGTAAATGCCAGAATGGGGGCTTCCATGGAAAGCAGCATCAGGTATTGCTTGTTGTAGTATTTTGCCAGCAGGTCACGCCTCAAAAAAATCCGGAACTGGTTGTAATGATTCGGTATCCTGAAATTGGTTTTTGGAATGGAGGAATCATGTTCCCTGTCGATCAGCTTTGTTTTCACATCGATCTTTTCAAGGAACCGCTGGTACCATTCTTCGGGATTGATCTTTCTTTTCCTGGTCAGCCTGCCATTGGGATCCACCTCGCGCGACTCCACGATGCGAAGTATTTCATCGGTATTTATGTTTCCGCAGCTGAGACATTCGGTTTCCTCGGCATCGGCATAATGTGCTTCTTCCTTGAAATAGGTAAGGGCGCCCACGGGGTGCCCGTAATAGATTACCCGGCCGCCCTGGTCCATAACCAGCAGCTTGTCGATCATCTTAAATATGTCCGACGAAGGCTGGTGCATGTTGGTAATGATCAGCTTCCCCTTGATGGTTTGCCTTTTAAGCAACGTGATGACTTTTTCCGAATCCGCCGATGACAATCCTGACGTAGGTTCGTCGATAAACAGGATAGCCGGTTCGCGGATCAGTTCCAGCGCTATGTTAAGCCGTTTTCGCTGCCCTCCGCTCAGGATGGTCGTGAATGCATCGCCGACATTCAGATCCCGCGCTTCTACAAGGTCAAAATCAACCAGGGCATTTTCAACTACCCTGCTGATCTCCTCCTCTGTATAGGCATCAAAACACAATTTTGCGTTGAAGTACAAGTTCTCATACACACTTAATTCCTTGATCAGCAAGTCATCCTGGGGCACATAACCAATGATCCCCTTCACCATTTCCCGGTTGGCATGGATGTCCCACCCGTTAATTTTAATGGAGCCGGACCTTGGTTTCAGGTTTCCGTTCAATACGTTCAGCAATGTGGATTTTCCCGATCCGCTTCCGCCGATAATGACAACCAGCCGTCCTGATTCCTCGGTGAGGTTAAATCGTTTTACCCCGTTTTTGCTGTTGAAATAATTAAATACGATGTCTTCAGCAGTAAAAATGAATTTATTTTCTGCGTTTGCCTGGATAAACTGGCGAACCACCCAGGTAAAATAGATGGATCCGATCTTTTGATTGCGGATAACCGAACCTACCGACCAAATGTAAGACCTGCCCGGGTTGATCCGGTGTCCGTTCATAAGCAGCGCCATCTTACCGTAATACCGGAATACATAGGTATCGGTACTGGGAATATGCAAAACGATGATCTGTCCCTGGAGCTTTTCTATAAAGTGATGCTTTATATCCGTCCGGGCTGATGAATCCGGGGCACGGATAATCAGCAGCCAATCCTGGTGAACGATTTTGTCAGTTTCTTCGAAAGTAAACGACAGGGCATCGAGAAATTCCTGTTCATTGATCTTTAAATAGGCAGAGGCAGTTCTGACAAGGCTTATTTCGGTACGGGTTGGTTTGCGTTCACTCTGTATAAAATCAAGAAGGTAAAGGAGGATGATGATTTTCTGTTCGTGTTCCAGTTCTTCGTTGATCTGGTTGCAGAGTTCGATGATCCGGTTTTCGGCATTGATCTTCCGCAACGAGAAATCTGCCACTTCCGGGTTATCGCTGATTATGCGAAGTTCCTTAACCTGTTCATCGAAGAATTCGATGTATTTCTGAACTATCTCATAGCTATACTGACGGTCAAGGTAATCCATGACAATATTCCGCCGGCTTGCCGACTGTCCCTCCTTGTTGATATCGGAGACAATCGCAAATAAACGCATTAGCGCTTTTAAGATCGATTCGTTCATGGTATCGGTATGCCTATGCAAAACAGCCCTCGCAATTTGCAAAGGGCTGTATGTTATTCAGTTCAGCGATAAACGTTTTATACCAGCGAGGAGCGCACCGTTTTGATTGTCTGAAGGATCAGGTTATAATCGGCTTCGGATAGTCCCTCATCCACCTTGTCAAACACCGGCTTTAACACCTGGAGTTTGGTTTCAAGGGTTTTGATATCAGTATTGGCATTTCTTCCGGAAAGAAGTTCCATCACCTTTTCATACGATGCCTTTTGTTTGCTGATAATGTTAACAAGTCCGGTATAATTATAGGAATCCTGTGAGATGTTGGTGCCGATGTACATCAGCTCCACCCACATTCCGGTGACCATTGTCACAGCAAGGTCGGGATTGCTTTTCTGATCGAGATAATAATAGGTATCGTAAATCGTGTTTGTTACGATGCCGGTGAGTGAATCCTTGTTGTTGAATTTTTCCTTGTATTCATCCGACAACAGTTTGGAATAGTCATAGGTAATGCCAAGCTGATCGGCCAATTTTTTAATTGCATTCAGGTATACCTGGATGTCCTGTTGTTGCTGGTAAGTGGAAACATAGGCAAGGTCAGCGCCATAAATTCCGAGGTTAACGGCTTTCTGGCTTTCACTAAAATATTTTTCAACCCTGGAGGTGGGATTGAGGTTTTTGGTTGAATAAGTTGCACCGATATCGTTGAGCATTTTTGTCATTTCAAACGGTGTAGGAAGCGGGTAAAGTACTTCTCCCACTTCAGTAGCAAGCAACGTTTTATTCAGACTGTCGGCAACAACCTGATCCTGATCGGCTGTTTTGGTTTTTCCTTTGCACGACGAGAATACAACGGCCATAATAATCACGAGAAAAGAGATGGCGTAGACTATTTTTTTTGTTCGCATATTGTTTATTGATTTTGATTTAATGATTTAGTGATTTAGATTTTAGCTTGGGGCAAATATAGCCATTGTAATTCACATATCAAAAAAAAGTGACTAGTGACTAGTGACTAGTGACAAGGAGTTAAATCTTCATTGTGCGGGGCGCACGGGTACGGTGTCCCCCGCTGGCTGCAGGGGGTGGATCGGGTTCTTTCTTGTCACTTGTCACTTGTCACTTGTCACTTGTCACTTTCCTCAGATTTCTGCAAAAGCCACAATGTTGTTTACCGGATATTTCCGGTCACAGAGCGGACAGGCAGAAGAATGGAAAAAATATCGCTTTGCGAGAATGTCCTTGTGAGAGAGAAGAATATCCATTTCATTTTCGTATTGTGGTAAGAGGGAAAACGGACCTTCAAAAACCTTTGTAAAATAGGTGCCCGACAGCATGACGTTATCGGCACCCTTGACGGGACGTGTGACGGGCAGATATATCTCCCCTTTCCAGGCGGAAAGATCATGGGTAAGCATCAGAAAATCATCCTGATCCGGTTCTGCCGAAGCATCCACAGCCTGCTTCCACAATTTTCTCATCATACGGCTCGCCATTCCCGGAAAGGAGATGTGCAGGAGTTGAAAAATATTGCCACGGATAAACTGCTTATTTTCCCAGATAAATGTTTTATCGTTCCATCTTGCCGCATCAAAAACCGGGCAGCAGGTATATTCCTTATCTGTCTTCTCCATCGATGAAATTCATTTGAAATATTGGGTCCCGTAAATGTAGTGAATATTTATATCTTTGCATGCTTTCAAAGAACGTGTCTTCGTTAAAATCCAATGGCAGTAAACGTCAAAAGCCACGGTATCAAATTAAGTGCAGCAGGTTTACTGATCACACTCGGCATCGTATTCGGTGATATCGGTACTTCCCCGCTGTATGTGATGAAAGCCATCATCCGGGAAAATTATCCCCTGGAACCCGATTTCATCCTTGGCGTTTTATCCTGCATTATCTGGACGCTGACATTGCAGACCACCGTTAAATATGTTATCATCACTCTCCGGGCAGACAACAAGGGTGAGGGAGGCATTTTTTCATTGTTTGCCCTGTTAAGAAAAACCAAGCGCTGGGTTTTCATTCTTGCGATCATCGGCGGAAGTACATTGCTGGCCGACGGCATCATCACCCCTTCCATTACAGTGGTCTCATCCATTGAAGGTTTGCAATTGATTAATCCGGCCATCCAGGTAGTCCCCATCGTACTCGTGATCATTACCTTACTTTTTGCTTTCCAGCAGTTTGGAGCGGATTACATCGGTAAATTTTTCGGACCGGTCATGTTCCTGTGGTTCCTGATGCTCGGAGTGCTGGGCGCAACTGAAATCCATGAACAATTGCTTGTTTTAAAAGCCTTTAATCCCTATTATGCGGTTAATTTATTAATCCGTTATCCGGGAAGCATTTTGTTGCTGGGTGCGGTTTTTCTGTGTACAACGGGAGCAGAGGCACTCTATACAGACCTTGGCCACTGTGGTTTGAAAAACATCCGTGTTTCCTGGGTGTATGTGAAAACATGCCTTATTCTTAATTATCTCGGGCAGGGTGCCTGGCTGTTAAGCCATCACACGAACACTACTTCGGCCATTCCAAATCCGTTCTATTCAATCATGCCCGGCTGGTTTTTGCCGGTTGGCATAGCACTGGCCACATCGGCGGCTATCATTGCCAGCCAGGCCCTGATCAGCGGATCCTATACACTCATCAGCGAAGCGATCTCCCTGAATTTCTGGCCAAAAATCAAGATCAATTACCCGACACAGCACAAAGGGCAGATGTACATTGCCAGCATAAACTGGTTTCTGTGGCTTTCCTGCATAGGCGTGGTTATCGGTTTCCGCGAATCAGACAATATGGAAGCCGCTTACGGATTGTCGATTACAATTACGATGATGATCACCACCTTGCTGATGACTTCCTATCTCAGCATGAAAAGGGTGCCTAAACCAATTATAGCCCTGTTTTTTGGAACGTATCTGGTAATTGAAGGATCGTTCCTTTATGCCAATTTGTTTAAATTCATGCATGGAGGGTGGTTTACGATCCTGGTTGCCGGAGTACTGGCTATGATCATGCTGTCGTGGTACCAGGGGCGCAGGATCACAAACCGGTTCCTCCGGTTTTTACCGCTTGAACATTACCTTCAAACCCTGAAAGATCTGAGGAACGATATCAGTGTTCCTAAATTCTGTTCGAACCTGGTTTATCTTACCAAGGCAAACCGCACATCGGATGTCGAGGCCAAAATTATTTTGTCTATCTTTAACAAACAACCCAAACGGGCAGATCATTACTGGCTGATCCATGTGGATGTACTGGATGATCCACGCACCATGGAATACAAGGTGACTGAGCTCATACCCGGAATCTTAACACGCGTGGATTTTTTTCTTGGGTTTAAAGTGGAACGAAGAATACATCCCATGTTCAAACATATCACCAATGAGCTTGGCAAATCGGGAACAATTGATCTTTTCAGTGGTTATCCTTCTCTGAGAAAGCATAATATATTAACGGATTTCTTATTTATAATCATTGACAGGCTTAATATTTCGGATTTGACTTTTAAATTCTTTGATAAAATAATCATCAGCATATACCTGTTCCTTGTCAGGCATAGTCTCTCCGATGCCAAATCGCTTGGCTTTGATGCCAGCACGGTATTTATTGAGCAAATGTCCCTGGGCTTTGAAGGAGGCACTAATTTCCCACTGGTTGAACGCAAGTAATGGCTGAATTATGATTTCCAATGAAAGGAATCACACTATCAAGTTTAGTGCGGCAGGGATCATAGTCACGCTGGGAATCGTATTTGGAGATATAGGCACTTCCCCTCTTTATGTGATGAAGGCGATCGTGCGGGGCAGTAATCCCATAAGCACGGAATTAATATTGGGGGTACTGTCCTGTGTCATCTGGACGCTCACCATTCAAACCACGATCAAGTATGTGCTGATCATCATCCGGGCCGACAACAAGGGGGAAGGGGGTATTTTTGCCCTTTTCGCATTGCTCAGGAAAAGCAAACGGTGGATTTATGTCTTTGCCATTGCAGGGGGAAGCCTATTGCTTGCGGATGGGATCATCACTCCTGCCATCACCGTCGTTTCTTCTATTGAAGGATTGCGGATGATCAACCCCGATATAAATGTTTTGTATATTGTAGTGTTTATTCTTACGGTATTGTTTTCCATTCAGCAGTTTGGAACGGAATATATCGGCAGGTTTTTCGGTCCCATTATGTTTTGCTGGTTTTTTACGCTTGGCTTGCTTGGCGCACTTGAAATCCAGGATCAGGTTGTGGTTCTTAAATCTTTCAATCCTTACTATGCGATCAATCTGCTCTGGAATTATCCGGGAGGCATACTTTTACTGGGAGCTATATTTCTTTGTACAACCGGGGCGGAAGCCCTGTATGCTGACCTTGGGCACGTCGGTCTTAAAAATATACGGGTTTCCTGGATGTTTGTCAAAGCAAGCCTTATCCTGAATTATCTTGGCCAGGGAGCATGGATACTCAGTCATGGCAACGAGATGTCGGACACGACAAATCCCTTTTACGCCATAATGCCATCCTGGTTCCTGCCCTTTGGCATAGCCCTTGCCACCGCGGCAGCCATCATTGCCAGCCAGGCTTTGTTGACCGCATCATACACCCTTATCAGTGAAGCCATTTCACTTAACTTCTGGCCCCGGATAAAGATAAAATATCCCACCATTCATAAGGGCCAGATGTACATTGGCAGCATAAACTGGTTCCTGTTTTTCTCCTGTCTCATCGTTGTGTTTATCTTCAGGGAATCTGCAAAAATGGAAGCGGCTTATGGCTTATCGATTAACATAACGATGATGATCGATTCATTTCTTCTTGTTTTTTATTTCAGCATCAGGCGGGTAAAATTATACATGATCTTCTTGTTTTTAATTGCTTACCTTGCTGTGGAAGGAGCCTTTCTCTATGCAAACATGTTTAAATTTATGAACGGCGGATACTTTCCCCTTGCCATTGGAGGATTATTGTCAATTATTATGCTTGCCTGGTATAATGGGCGCAAAATCACCAACCGTTACCTCAGATTTATGCCGATGGAGCAGTATACTGACATCATCACCGACCTGCGAAATGATTTGAGTTTGCCAAAAATTGCAACAAACCTTGTATTCCTTACGAAAGCTAACCGATCTTCCGATATCGAATCAAAAATCATCATGTCCATACTGAAACCAAAGCGGGCGGATCATTACTGGCTGATTCATGTGGATATTCTTGATGATCCGCGTACCATGGATTATAAAGTAACCCACATTATTCCGGGAATCCTTACCCGGATCGACTTCTTTTTAGGATTTAAGGTAGAGCCCCGTATCAGCCTGATGTTTAGAAATGTTACCCATGAATTGGCCCGGGAGGGCGAAATTGATCTTTTCAGCGGTTATCCTTCCCTCCGAAAACACAACATCCTTACCGATTTCAAATTTATCCTCATCAACCAGATCCATCCATCCGAACTGGACTTCAAAATAGTTGACCGGTTGATCATCAACCTTTATATTTTTATCCTGAAATTCAGCCATTCGGATGTAAAAGCCCTGGGATTTGATTCAAGCAACGTTACGATCGAGGAAATGCCGATCGGTGCAGATGGTGCTATTCCCCTTAAGCTCGTAAGAAAAAGAGATTAAATTTCATCGTTAAAGCATTTTTCAGAATGAATATCTTTTATGCTAATGATATCAAACTTCCCGACATAACGCTGTCGCCGGAAGAATCTGCACATTGCATCCGCGTATTGCGGCTGGGTACGGGTGATAAAGTGCAGGTGATCGACGGGCAGGGGGGCTATTACAATGCCGTGATCACAGTTCCCGATGCAAAACATTGCAAACTTACAGTCACCGAAACCATCAATAACCAGGCTCAGCGAAACTATACCGTACACATTGCCATAGCGCCCACTAAAAACATGGATCGGTTTGAATGGTTTGTTGAAAAAGCGGTTGAAATCGGAATCGACATCATCACGCCACTGCTGTGTCATCATTCGGAACGCAAGGTGCTCAAAACAGAGAGGTTGGAAAGGCTGATCGTTTCGACGCTGAAGCAGGCGATCATACCTTCACGGCCGCTTTTGCATGAGCTGACCGGCTTTAAGGACTTTGTCACTGCACAGGATCAAACGAATACGGACCTCTTTATTGCCCATTGTGAAGAAACCGACCGTAAAAAACTCGTTCAGGCATGCACTGCCGGAAGAAATACGATCGTGATGATCGGCCCGGAGGGCGATTTTTCCCCGGATGAAATCAGGCTTGCGCTGAACCATCATTTTGTTCCGGTATCTCTCGGTAATAACCGCCTACGCACAGAAACCGCCGGAATTGCCTCTTGTCATACGCTGAACCTGGTCAACGAATCAGGGTCACCCTGCTAACCCGTGTGTTGGTCTAAACAAAAGCTACATTGGTAAAAAAAGTGAAAATTAAATCGTAAAAAAAGGCAACCTTTATGCCTGAAAATGCATATACTTTATTTATTTGTGATACACAAAATTTTCTGAAATCTTTATCTATCACCCTGACATGAATCCTTTTATTTGTTCTCTTTTTTTACAGCAGAATGAATCCTCCCCAAGAAATTTCCAAGATTAAACACATACCAAACAGCTATTAAACGATGAAAATAATTATCGCCGGAAACTTAGGTTATATTGGACCCAGTGTAACAAATCAGTTAAGACAAACTTATCCAGATGCAGAACTTATTGGCTATGACATTGGCTATTTCACCCATTGTCTTACCAATGTTGATTACATTCCTGAAATCAAGCTTAATACCCAGGTATACGGAGACATCCGTAATTTTCCCGCAAAATTGCTACAGGGTGTTGATGCTATCATTGATCTTGCCGCCATCTCCAATGATCCGATGAGTGTGAAGTATGAGCAGATGACCCTTGACATCAATTACCGTGCAGCCGTTAACCTGGCAAAATTAGCCAAAGATAATGGCGTAAAAGCTTTTGTATATGCATCATCCTGCAGTATGTACGGACAGGCGGATGATACCGAACGCAAGGAAGGCGATAAACTGAACCCGCTTACTGCTTACGCCCGTTCAAAAGTTATGGCCGAAGAAGAACTCGAGCCCCTTGCAGGAGACGGTTTTACAATTACCTGTCACCGGTTTGCCACTGCCTGCGGATGGACCAACCGGCTGAGACTTGACCTGGTTCTGAATGATTTTGTTGCCGGGGCTTTGGTGAATAAAGAAATTTCCATATTGAGTGACGGATCGCCCTGGCGACCCATGATCAATACAAAGGATATGGCACGCGCCCTTACCTGGGGTATTTCAAGAAAGCCCGAAAACGGCGGCAAGTTCCTTGCTGTCAATACCGGGAGCAACGCATGGAATAACCGCATTCTGGCCCTTGCAGAGGCTATCGAAACAGTGATACCCGGGGTAAAAATTTCGGTTAACCCGGATGCACCTCCCGACAAAAGATCCTACCGGGCCAGTTTCGACCTGTTTAAAAAACTTGCCCCGGAGGCTCAGCCGCAGGAAGACCTGATCAGCACGGTAAAGGAAATTAAAGACAACCTGATAGCGATGAATTTCAACGATCCCAAATACCGGGAATCCCTTTTCATCAGGTTAAAAGTACTTGACCGGCTGCAAAATATAGGAATGCTGAACAGCAATCTTGAATGGACCTTCCGTAAATAACCGGATGCAATGTTCAACGAACGGAACGAAAGGGAACTTCGTAAGGCATAGATTGACAAAAAGATGAAAGTAGTACTGTTTTGTGGTGGTTTGGGAATGAGGTTACGGGAATATTCCGATCAGATTCCCAAACCGATGGTTCCAATAGGGTACCGTCCAATTATATGGAACATTATGAAGTATTATGCGCATTATGGCCACAAGGAATTTATCCTCTGCCTTGGCCATAAAGCGGATATGATCAAAAATTATTTTGTTCACTATGATGAAACCATTTCAAATGACTTTGTTTTCAAAAGGGGCGGCAAGAATATCGAGCTATTGAATACGGACATTGATGACTGGACGATCACCTTTGTTGATACAGGTATTAATTCAAATATCGGTATGCGTTTAATGGCTGTGAAAGAACATCTCATGGGAGAAGAAATGTTTCTTGCGAATTATTCGGATGGATTGACAGATCTGAAATTACCCGTGATGATCGACTGGTTTAAGGAACAAAAGGACAAAACAGCCGCATTTATGGCCTATCAGCCCAATCACAGCTTTCATGTAGTTCAGCGCCAGGAAGACGGGGTGGTAAAAAGCATAAACCATATCGGCACGTCGGGTTTATATATCAATACAGGATATTTTATCCTTCGCCCCGAGATTTTTAACTTCATGGAACCCGGCGATGAACTGGTAGAGCAACCCTTTCAGAGGCTAATCGATGAAAACCGGCTCATCTCATGGGAACATAAGGGTTTTTGGGCCAGCATGGACACATATAAGGATAAGCAAACACTGGATGAGGCTTATGCCAGGGGAAAAGCTCCCTGGGAAGTCTGGCGGGGTAACGGAGTGAAGAAGCAGGAGGAATTATGAATTATGAATTATGAATTATGAATTATGAATTATGAATGATGAATGATGAATGATGAATTGCGCATATGGTTTTGTGGCAATGATCATTCCATTATTCCCTTATTCCTTAAAAAATAAACAATGATTAATCTGGGTTTTCCACAAGATAAACCCCTCAGCATTCTCGCCCTGGGGGCACATTGCGACGACATTGAAATCGGCGCAGGCGGAACCCTGCTGAAATTGCTGGATAATTACAATGTCGGATCGGTGAAGTGGGTGGTTTTTGCATCCAATGAAATCCGGAAAAAGGAAGCTGTCGCCAGTGCGGATAATTTCCTGGGTAAAGCCGGAAACCGGGATATTAAGGTGAATTCATACAAGGATGGGTTTCTTCCCTTTATGGCAGCGGAAGTGAAAGAATTCTTTGAAAAAATCAAAGGCGAATTTAGTCCCGATATCATCTTTACCCATTACAGGGACGACAGGCACCAGGATCACAGGCTGGTCAGCGATCTTACCTGGAATACATGGCGAAATCATATGATCCTTGAATACGAGATCCCCAAATATGATGGCGACCTGGGAAGTCCAAACTTTTATGTTCCGCTTGAAGAAAATTATATCCTGCTGCGAAATAAAATCATCCTCGATTCTTTTGAATCCCAAAGGCAAAAGCATTGGTTCGATGACGCCACTTTCAAAGCCCTTCCCAGGATAAGGGGAATGGAATCTGCCACAGTTTACGCCGAGGCATTTTATGCCCGGAAAACCATTCTATCCTAAAAATATAACCATTTCTCCTTTTTTTAAACTATTTTAGCACTTAAGTGTTTAATCCACACATCAGTGATTTAGATATGTTAGGTTTAATGTATATAGCCCTATTCACAATTGCTGCAGTTGCTCTTTATTTTGCCCTCCCCCGGACCTATCGCTGGATGTTTGTGTTCCTTTCAGGAAGTATATGGTATATTGGTAGTTGCCTGTCCGGCGACTACAATTATTCCGGTAATGAGTATGTCAGCGGCATTTACGCAGGAACATATTCACATTTAACCAGTTACGAAACATCGACCTTCGTTAATTTAAAAAATATAAAAAAGTCATTTGATGACTTTGGCACAAATAACAGACAGCGATTTAAGAGAATTGCGAATTGCAAATCATTCCTCACCCTCTTTCTCAGGCATTATAAACCTGAGGCTCCCATTCAACTGGCTTCAGAATGTTCTTCCTCGCATAGTTTTATCACGAAAGACCAATACTTCGGTATTCTGACACGGTTAACCGAATGAATTTTTTTTGTTAAGCGGGTAATCCTGACCTGATAGCATGTATTTATGAAGTCGGTTATGGTTTATCAACGAGGTACTTCCAAATCTTTATCTAAACACCGATAACATTGGCTGAAATTTCACCGGCGGAAGAAGCGTGATTTATAGCAGGTGTTATTACAAATCCTGACACAATGAAAGTAGTTTTGTTTTGTAACCGAACCGGAATAAAACAAAAACCGGACCGTATTCCAAAGCCCCTTAACCACATTGGATTTCGGCCTGTAATCTGGAATATAATGAAATATTATGCCCATTTCGGTCACAAGGATTTTATTCTTTGTTTGGGTGAAAATGGAGAAATGATAAAGGATTTCTTCATGAATTACAACGAAAACATATCGCCTTATATAGTTCATGACAGGTTTAATGCGAATTATGACCTGCTAAAAAAGGACATGGAAGACTGGACCATCACCTTTTTGCAATCCAAAGACAGTGTGTGTATGGGAACAAACCTGATAAAGGTTAAGGAGCACCTTGATGGGGAAGAAATGTTTCTGCTGAATAACAATGACGGACTCACCGATCTTCATCTGCCGGAAATGATAAACTGGTTTAATGAACGTATGGATAAGACAGCAGCGTTTATGGCATGCAAACCTACCCAGAATTTTCATTTTGTGGAACGCAGGCACGATGGTTTAGTCCATAACATAAGTCCTATAAAAGGAACCGGGTATTATATAAATTCAGGGTATTTCATTTTTCGTCACGAAATTTTTGATTACATCAAAAAGGAAGATGAAAATCTTATTGAGCCATTTCAGCGCCTGATTAAGAAAAATAAACTGGTTTCATGGGAGCATAATGGTTTTTGGGCCCAAATGGAAAATACCGCTGATTTACAAATTGTAGCTGAGAATTATGCGAAGGGTAAAGCTCCGTGGGAAGTATGGAGAAATAATATCCCGAATTAATGTTTTAAGCTGTTTGAAATTTACAGGTTTAATGAACAATTTCATCTCTTAGGGTTTATACCATTAATATCCACCCTTAAATCCGGAAAAAATGATCACAAAAGTACTCTATCTGCACAAGAAAAAGGACTGGAAGGGTTATAAATTACTGAGGAAAGCCATGATCCTGCCTCTTTTTACAATGAAACCCCTTTATGCCTGGAAAAAATATCCCCTTGATTTTTACAGGGCCTTTGAAATTGATCAAAATGAATTATGCAAAGATGAATCCTTAATGGATAAAATGCTACACCTGAAATATTCAAACCGGTGGCCCAAGGTGTTAATGTCCTTAAGAGAAATGCTGAATATTTATAATCTCGTGAAGAAAGTGAAGAACCTTGAAGGTGACATGGCTGAAATAGGCGTTTACCAGGGAGGATCGGCATTAATTATATCAGAAGCGAAGGAGAACAAGCACCTGCACCTGTTCGATACCTTTGAAGGTCTTCCTGCCCCGGACAGCAAGCGTGACAAACTGATGGTGAAAGGAGATATGAACAATACATCCCTTGATATGGTGAAAGAAATCCTGAAGCCTTACAATAATGTATTTTATTATAAGGGATTTTTTCCCGATACGGCAGGATCCCTTGAAAAAACAAAATTCAGTTTTGTAAACAATGATACGGATATTTACAGCAGTACCAAATCCGTTCTTGAGTTCTTTTATCCCAAAATGATTAAAGGGGGCATCCTGCTTACCCATGACTACAACGATTCACGAACGCCGGGTGTGAAAATGGCGTTTGATGAATTCTTTGACGGCAAGCCGGAACTCATCAATGAAATGTGGGATACACAAGCCTATGTCGTGAAATCATAGCGAAAATGATCCGCCACATCGCCTTGCAATATGTGTCGACCCGATTGCCGGATTATTTGAGCAACGGCTTCTTAAAATAAACAGCCGATTGAAAATCAACCTCGGTACCCTGCTCATAACTGTCAATTGTAAATCCCGCATCCGTGAACATTTTCAAAAAGAAGCTCTTTTCAAAACGCACTATCTGCCGGGGATATGTACATTTCATGATATAGCCCTCCGGGTTCTCAGTCATATCAGGAACATTCTCTTCAATAAAGGAAGTCAGAAACAAGGTCCCTCCCGGCTTAAGCAACCGGAAGTATTCTCGTGCGTATATCCTGATCTCCCAATCGACGTTATTGGGAAGCACCGACTGCACATACACGATATCGAAAGAAGCCTCTTTGAAATCAAGTCTGAAGTTTTCATCAAGCATGATTGATCCGTTGGGATTAAACATAATATGCCACAGATCGATGAAATGAAATTCACAATATTTGTTTTTAGCAGCTAAATAGTTATTGCACCAATCGACATTTATCCGTTTGGTATCCATTCCAACATATCTTTTAACCGGTCCGGCTTTTTCAATAAGGCCTATAACCGATCTTCCGGTGGCACTTCCGATTTCCAGGATTTCCGTATCCTGGTTTACTTTCAAACGCTCCTTAAATCGGGTACCTTCACGCAGGGAAGTATCCAGGTAATAATGGTCATCAAAAAACTTATCGCCCATAAGCCGCATTTCCCGGGGCGGTAAAACAATGCCGCTGTAAATCCTGTATTTTCTTTTTAGCTTCCTTTGTATCTTTCCTACTATACCTGTTAGATGTGAATTCATGGCAAGACTATTTAAATTGAAACTTTTAAATGATACCCCTGTTCAAAATAAAAATATCCCGTTAAAATTTATCCAGAGGGATTAATTCCGGTTCAAGTCCCCTTTCCAAAAGCATTTTTCTTACCTCCTCGGTATAAACAGCATTCATGATGATCACCACATCGGGTTTATATTCGATGAGGAAATCGGGACCGACATATCTTTTTCCGATACCGGGAATAAAGTTGCCTTGCATATGCGGATTAATATCCACCACATGTTCAATGACATTTTCCTTGTCAAAATGGGTAAGAAAACCAACGGATTTGGAACCTCCACCCCATACCACCGTCTTTTTATTATCTCTGCGGAGTTCGGCAAACTTTTCATGCCATGCATCCAGGGTCGAATTGATTTTTTGTGTAAACAATCGAGTTAAGCCCTTCAGTTCCTCCACACTTTCCTCAAGCGGATGGATCTTCGTAGAGGGAACATCCACCGGTTTGGCCTCGATGAAAAGGTATTGATCATCGTATTCAAGGTATAAATCCAAAACTTCAAATCCGTTCATACGGAAGAGCCTGGCAAGAGAGCCGGGACTAACATAGGTGCAATGTTCGTAAAATATATCCCAGAAAGCCTGTATTTTAAGTATTCTTACGATACAGGGAATTTCAAAGAACAGGACAACATCCTTTCTGTTTCCGATTGACTTCCTTATCGTGCTGAGGAAATCATGGGTCGCATGAATATGCTCAAGGGTATGCCGGCAGCATATGCAGTCTGCTTTCAGGTCCCCATGTTTTTCGGAATAAAACTCCTTGATAAACCGCACATTCGGATTTCCGGCTGAGCGTCCCGGAACCCATGCCGGGTCAATACCGATACCGCGGTTATCGCCCAGCTGGCTCACCAGGGAAATGAAGTCCCCTTTTCCACTGCCTATTTCAATAACATCTTTGTTCCTTACATTATACTTGTCAATGAAACGGCTTGTAACGCCTGTAATAAATTTCAGGAAGGTGGGTGAAAATCCCTGCTGGTCCTCATACCCTTTGGTATAATAATCAAGCGACGTGTCAAAGGATGAATTGAAAATAAATCCGCAATTGTTGCAAAAGGCCAGGGTAATATCCTTGCGTTCAATTTCCATGGCTTCGGTATAGTTTTTTACAGTAACAAGGCTGTTCACCGGAGCGTCCTTGACAGTGAAAAAATCTTCAATATCAGTGTGTTTGCAATTGGGACAAAAAGTATGTTTCATAATAGGGTATTTGATTATTTAAGTCTGCTTAATGAGAAATCTTCATGGTTCCTGTCTTTGTCTGACACCATGGTAACTTCAACGGGCCATTTTATATTAAATGCCGGATCGTTAAACCGAAGCCCTCTTTCCGCACCGGGAGTATAAACCTGGCTGACGGGATAATAAACTTCGCTGTTGTCTTCAAGAGTAATAAATCCATGGGCGAAATACGCCGGCACATATACCATCCGGTAATTATCGGCTGTAAGTTCATTCCCTGTCCATTTTTTAAATGTAGGCGAATCCTGGCGCAGATCGATGATGACATCCCATATCCGTCCGCGGGTGCAACGGATAAACTTCACCTCCGGGTAGGGATCAACCTGGTAATGCATACCGCGGATCGTACCCTTTTTTCTTGAAAAAGAAGTGTTCAGCTGCACGAAATTCGGATTTAATCCATGATCGGTAAATTCATTCTGACACCATGCCCGGCCAAAAAACCCACGATCGTCCTCTAACTTTTTTACTTCAACCAGAAAAGCGCCCTTAAGTTCAAGCTCTGTAAAAATCATATATCATCATTTAGGTTAAATAACTAATCCGTTAATCCCATATTTTCCAGGGTGCATTGCCTTTGCTCCACAGTTCCTCCAGTAGATTCTTATCCCTCAGTGTATCCATGGGTTGCCAGAATCCGGTATGCCTGAAGGCGGACAGCTGTCCATCCGTGGCAAGCCCTTCAAGTGAATTTTTTTCAAAAACAGTGCTGTCGCCGTCAATATATTCCAATACGCCCGGTTCCAGAACGAAGAAACCACCATTGATCCAGGCGGAATCATCGCCGTCGCTCTTTGGTTTTTCTTTAAAATACCGGATCTTCGCCTCATTTGGTGCGAGATTGAAAACGCCGAACCGGCCGTGTTGTCTTACGGATGTAAGAGTGGCCAACACTTCCTGCTTTTTATGGTGTTTAATCAGTTCATTAATATTTACATCACTTACACCATCTCCATATGTCATGCAAAATGTTTCCTTTCCAATATAATCCTTTACCCTTTTCAACCTGCCGCCGGTCATGCTGTTTTCGCCGGTATCCACAAGTGTCACATTCCACGGTTCAGAATGCACTTTGTGAACTACCATTTTGTTTTGCTGCATATCGAAGGTAACATCCGAATTGTACAAAAAGTAATTTGAAAAATACTCTTTGATAATTGCCCCTTTATATCCCAGGCATATAATAAAATCATGAATCCCGTATGAGGAATAAATTTTCATGATATGCCAGAGGATGGGTTTGCCTCCGACTTCAACCATCGGTTTTGGCCTCACGCCACTTTCTTCGCTGATTCGGGTACCATAACCCCCTGCAAGAATAACAACTTTCATATTTACCGGATTAGATTGGTTAAACAGTATACAGAATTTTAAATGAGTAGGTTACTTGTTTAATGAAGTAATTTGTCATCCTGGTTCTTTTTCTGATGATTTGATGAAGGGTGTGATATATAACAAACTAAATACAAATATACTTTAACGGCTGAATTTTATTATTCTTAAAGGAAAGGAATCAACTACAATAAAATAGATCCCATCTTTTAACCGGGTAAGATCAACCCGGTAAACCTGGTTTTTCTCCAGACTTTCAATTGTGTTTTCCGCGACCGTTATGCCTTCCGAATTCAGTATGGACATTTTTACGTTCCTCATTTCAACTGAAGATTCAAGAAACACGAAATCCGAAGCAGGATTTGGTGAGTGCACTGGAATCCAATGAAACCAGGGAGAATAAAAAAAACGCGATGGGAAGCAGGATTTTCATGCCTTTAAAAAATCAAAAATAGACGCTTATTCCCTGAAATTGAAAAAAAACTTCCCCGTCTTTCAATTAATTTGACCGAAGTCGAAAACAACCGGATGAACAACGGATATCAGGCTTTTAGCAAAAAATTTTTATAAATGGCAAAATATCCTGTGCAAAAATTCTTTAATATTGATAGTAATAAGAGATTTAAACTGATGTATGCTTTTTAACTCTTTTGAATTTCTGATATTCCTGCCTATCGTATTCTCTGTTTACTGGTTTGTCATGAACCGTAATCTCAGACTTCAGAATTTATTTATGATTGCCGCCGGTTACGTTTTTTATGGATGGTGGGACTGGCGGTTTCTTTCGTTGCTGATCTTCAGTTCAACATTTGATTATTTGCTGGGCTTAAGCATATACAATGCCGAATCAAAAAGAAAAAGCAGATTATTCCTTATTATAAGTATTATCATAAATCTCGGTTTGCTGGGAATATTTAAATATTACAATTTTTTCGTGGATTCATTTGTAGCGCTTTTTTCGCGTTTCGGAATCCATTTAAATTCACGTTCCATCAATGTGATTCTACCGGTTGGCATAAGCTTCTATACGTTTCAGTCGATGAGCTATACGATTGACCTGTACTGGAAGAAACTGAAACCAACCAAAGATGTCATCACCTATTTCGCGTTTGTAAGTTTCTTTCCCCAGTTACTGGCCGGCCCGATCGAAAGAGCGCGCAATATGTTGCCACAGTTCTCAACCCGAAGAACATTCGATTTCGACAAAGCCCAGGATGGCATGAGGCAGATTTTATGGGGATTGTTTAAAAAAGTTGTAATTGCGGATAATCTTGCCCCACACGTGGAAAAGATCTTCAGCCACTATTCCCAGTATGGTGCAAGTACTTTGCTGCTGGGTGTTTTTTATTTTGCCATTCAGATTTACTGTGATTTCTCGGGGTATTCGGATATGGCAATCGGGCTGGCCCGATTATTCGGATTTAACCTGATGCGGAATTTTGCTTTCCCTTATTTTTCGCGTGATATAGCAGAATTCTGGAGACGTTGGCATATTTCTCTTTCCACCTGGTTCAGGGACTATTTATATATTCCCCTTGGCGGCAGCCGGGGCTCAAAATGGCTTTCCCTGCGCAATGTGATCCTGGTTTTTACAATAAGCGGTTTCTGGCATGGAGCGAACTGGACCTTTATTTTCTGGGGATTCTTCAACGGATTGCTTTTTGTGCCGTTGAGTCTGTTAAATTTGAACAAGCAAAATATGAACACCGTTGCAGAAGGGCGTCTATTACCATCGCTGAAAGAAATTTTTCAGATGGGATTGACCTTTTTTCTGACATTAATTGCATGGGTTTTTTTCCGTTCGGCGGATATACACAGCAGCTTTCAATACCTGGGACAAATGTTTTCCTCATCGCTTTTTGACATACCTTCGGGGGATTTTAAATCCGGTTTTATTTTCATTGTACTGCTTATAGTGGTAGAGTGGTTCCAGCGCAATAAACAGCATGCCCTCCAGATTGAAAAAGTACCTGTTTTCGTTCGGTGGATCACTTATTATGCCCTGATCTTACTCATCTTCAATAAAGGAGGACACCAGGCAACTTTTATTTATTTTCAATTTTAAAAAAAATAAATGCACAGGTTTCTCACGCGTCTTTTGGTTTTTTTGATACTTGTTGGTATTTATTGCCTGATAGTGCTGGCCATTGATCCCTATAATTACTTCTTCAAGCGTAACTTTATTTCAAACAAAACCAAAATTGAGGTTATCAACCGAAATCCCAAATCCATGCCAAGGGGAAATACGCTATGGAAGTATATTGATTTTAAAAGACATCCATGCAAAAATATAATCATTGGAGATTCCAGGGCCTTTGATTTGAATGTCAACCTGATAGAAAAAATATCGGGCAAGGAATATTTTAATTTTGGCGTGCCGGGCGGAAATTATAAATCCATTTTTGAGACATTCGGGTTTATAACGAGTGTGACGAAGCCTGAAAGGGTTTATATTCAGGTTAGCTTCCATACCTATAGCAGAAGTTCGGATTATGACCTGATGGCGGATGCGCAGGAAGTTTATAGAAATCCCTGGCTGTTTTTCTCCCGGGGCTACTTTTTCGAGGAAGCAATACTTGATGCATATTATTCATTAACAGGATATCCGGATCCTGGCTCGATAACAATGCCTTTTAATGAGGAAGTATGGAATCAGATACTATTAAAACAAGGTGACAATTCCTTAAAGAAAATGATCTATCCGCCGGATTATTATAATGAATTGAAAAAAATATCGGCATACTGTAAAAGTCATAATATTGAGCTTGCATTTATCATATTTCCGGATCAAAAAGACTTCCATGATCTGATCTTAAAGCGTTCCCTGGGGAAAGAATACAGGCAATACAAAAAGGATATACATTCCCTGGGCACAGTATATGATTTTGATTATCCGGAATCAATTCTTGCCAGGAGCAGGGGCAACTATCGTGATATATTCCATCTAAACCCTGATCTGATAGACTCTTACATTATACCGGGCATTTGGGGCAAAAGTGAAATTTAATACATTCTCGGATTAACCAATTGCAGTTTAAAAAAGGATATATAACTTTATCCGTTTAATTGAATTATTATCGCTTTTGTCAATGATTTTGGGATGATGGTAAAACAGAAGGACGATAATAAACAAAAACAAATACCTTTAGCCCATTAAATTAAAACAGTTTTGCAAACCCTTTTTAAAAAATATACGTAATCAATTGAATACATCCTTAAAACTTATTTAACTATGAAAAAATCTCTTACCATGAAAGCCATATTTTTTACATTGGCAATTTTCATGACTTATTCAATTCAGGCGCAGGTATTCATTTCCACCACCCCGGACAGTACAGCTGTATTGAATGAGTCGTATTCGTACGATGTTGATGCCCTTACGCTTCCTCCGGGCACTCCTGTAGACTTTTCCCTGGATCAGAAACCCACGGGGATGACCATTAATTCCTCCACCGGGGTCATTTCGTGGAGTCCGACTACTATTTACCAGGGTACAAAGGTAGTTGTGAAAGCTTCTATACCCGGAAATTCGGTCACTCAATCCTATTTTATATATGTTACAGATGCAGTGGCTTGCCCTGCTAATTTAACTTCTTACTGGGGTTTTGATACCAAGGAAGGAAGTACAATTCCGGACCTGTCTGGGACAAATGATGCTCAATTTGTTGGTATAGCCACAAATGAGCCCGTACTGATAAATGGCAAAGTTGGCAAGGCAGCCCAGTTTAATCCCACAGCCGCCTCCAGTATTTATTATGAAGTGGCTGATGCTGATCAATACGACTGGATTTATGATAATTCATTTACTCTATCAGTGTGGTTTAAAAACAGGCCGAATGCCATTCCGGATAATCCCGAAACGTTGATTGGTCGCGCTTCAGGAACAAATTCCTCATGCTGGGCATTGCAATGGGTGCCTTCCAGTTCAAAAATTGGATTATACATAAAAAGTTCAAGTGGCGAAGAAGTCATAGCCTGGAATGATCACACAATTTCAGATACAAACTGGCATCATGCTGCAGTTGTATTCTCAGGTTCCCAGTTTGGAGAAAGCACAATAGTAATTTATGTTGATAACATCCGCCAGACAACCCCGAAAACATTCGGAGTTACGAAGTTTGATAATGAAACACCTGTAACTATTGGTTATTGGGCACAATTTCCATCGAATACCTATCCATTTTCAGGCAATATTGACGAGGTGGCAATTTACGGTGCAGGCCTCAACAACGCGCAAATTGACGACCTTTACAACAAGGGCCTCACAAACAAACCGATATGCCAGGATGGGAACTTCACACCAATTATCACTTCTGTTCCTGGAAATACCGGCACACAGGATGTAGCCTACAGTTACACGTTAAAAGCCCGTGATCTTGAGCTGACCCCTCTTACAAAAACGGCCCCGGTAAAACCGAGCTGGCTTAGTTTCAATGCGACCACCGGATTATTAAGCGGGACCCCCTTAAATAAAAACGTAGGAGATACAACAGTTACTCTTCGGGTTTCTGACGGGTTGGTGACCGTGGATCAAACCTTTGCGATTAATGTTGCGAATGTAAATGACGCTCCGGTAATAAGCAGTACACCGGCTAATGCTGTAGATGAGGATGTAGCTTATCTTTACACCTTTGCAGCCTCGGATCCGGATCCGAGTGATGGCGTAACCTTAAGCGCTCCCGTTTTGCCATCATGGCTGTCATTTAATGCAACCTCCGGAGTTTTGTCAGGAACCCCTACCAACACGCAGGTCGGATATAACGATGAAGCCACATACGATGTGACCCTTCGGGCAACCGATCATTCAAATTTATACACAGAACAGACGTTTACAATTACCGTAACGAATATCAACGATGCTCCCGTAATAAGCAGCCAGGATCCGATAAGTACCAACGAGGATGTTGCTGTTGAAATTCTCCCTACATCTCTGAATGTTACGGATGTGGATAATGTTTATCCCGATGATTTCACATTTACGGTTAATGAAGGGGATAACTATACCCTGGATGGAAATACAGTTACTCCGGACCTGAATTGGAATGGTGACCTGACTGTACCTGTGGAAATTTTCGATGGACTTACTACCTTGTCCTATGATCTGACTGTTACTGTCAATCCTGTAAATGATCTTCCCGTTTTTGTCAGTGATCCTGAATTATCGGCACATATCGGAGAAAACTACGAGTATTGGATTAGCACTGAAGATGTTGAAGGTCAGACCCTCACAATTACCTGTCCTACAAAGCCGGCCTGGCTGACAATTTCAGCCAACGGAAATACTGCATTATTGCAGGGAATCCCTGCTGCTTCAGATGAAGGAGATCATGATATCGTTCTCCAGGTTACCGATGGCGGAGCACCTGTAGAACAATCATTTACGGTTACAGTGAGTCCGGCTACCGGCATAAATGACAAAACAGCAGGATTTGCCAGGGTATATCCTGTTCCATCTTCCGATTTTGTTTATTTTGATTTTGCAGAAAAACTGGATAAGGCAACTCTTGAGGTATTCACCATAAACGGAGTACTGGTGAAAAAACTCGATGTTTCCGGTCAGATCAGATACCAGCTTGATGTAAAAGATCTTAAATCGAGCCCGTACTATTACAGGCTTATAACATCGGATAAAACACAAAATGGTTCAATAATCGTTAAATAACAACTTGTTTTCATGACCCCGCCGCATAATCCTGCGGCGGGGTTTTTTAACATCAGGAATTAAAGGGTTTAATACAATGATTCATTCAGTTATCAGAAAAATACTGTATCCGGGGTTTTTAAGTTTATTATTCATGGTAACTGTTTGTGCACAGGATCCCATTCTGATCCTGCCCCTCGGTAATTCCCTGACATATGATTCAAGGATACTCGATTCAAGACCTACCGGAGACAAAATCAGCTACAGGTATAAATTATTTACATTGTTGCAACAAGGCGGATACAGTTTTGATTTTATTGGCAGCTACCGTTCAGGTTATAATTATTTCAGTGATTGCGATAATTCCGGGTTTCCGGGAATCGACACAAAAAATCTGGCCGACCTGGTGCAAACGGGTACCTCTGCATTCACCGGAAAAATTGTAAATGGACCTTACCTGAATTACTATCCCGCTGACATGATCCTTCTGGAGATTGGTACAAACGATGTGGAAGCAGGCAAGACATCCATATCGGATGTTTCAAGGTTATTGGATGCCGTTGACTTATACGAACAGCAATCGGGTAAACCTATCCTTGTAATAGTAGGTACCATTATCAGTGAAAAGGATTACCCGTGTGGCACACATCCGGGCACAGCCCTTTATAATCAAAATCTGAAGACGATGGTGCAAAATCGCATTTCAAACGGGGACAAGATTGTTCTTTCCGACCTGGAATGCGGTGCCGGGATGGATTACTTTAATAATATGTGGGATGTATTCCATCCCAATACTAACGGGTATGATAAAATGGGACAAAAATTTTATTCCACTATTGAAGGAATAAATCAACGGCCCGTGGTCTATAATATACCCGATCAGTCGGTTCCTGAAGGCAGCAGCTTTAATACAATCAGCCTTGACAGCTATGTCGATGATCCGGATGATCCGGATAATAAGTTGAAATGGACCACCAAACCGGCAAATCCCCTGCATTTTAATGTGTCTATCAATTCTTCAAGGGTTGCCACGGTAACGCCAAAGGATAACGAATGGAATGGAAATGAGGTTATTACTTTCATTGCCACGGATAGCGGAAAATATATCCCGAAATTGAGACATTCCGCCATGGATTCCGCCATGTTTATCGTTACGCCTATCAATGATGCCCCGGTTATCGTTTCACAAATCTCTGCCATTTCAGTGAATGAAGATAGTTCGGTTGAAATTTTAAAAAGTGACCTGGATATAACGGATATTGATGATCCCCTGGCAGGTTTGAATCTTTTCGTATTGCCGGGTAACAGCTATTCCTCGGTCGGTAATACAATTTATCCTGCCCCTGATTTTAATGGCACACTGACCGTAAATGTGCAGGTAACGGACGGAAAGGCATTGAGCAATATTTTCGGAGTAACAGTCAGTGTAACCCCCGTTAATGATCCCCCAAAAATAACCTCCATACCGATTACAACAGCGGATGATTATCAGTATTACCTGTATACTTTCATGGCACGGGATACTGATTCGCAGAATTTTACTTACTCCGCCGTAACCATTCCATCCTGGGCCCAGTTCAATCCGGTTACAGGTGAACTCTATGGAACCCCCAAATACAATAACCTGGGAAGCTTTCCCGTAAAATTAATGGCTTCAGACGGCATGAATGATTCGTTCCAGGAATTTACAATTATCGTGACCGATGACAACGACAAGCCGGTGTTTACATCTGTGCCTGATACTACGGTGGTAACGGGCAATCTGTTTCTTTACGGCATTTCTGCAACCGATGCCGATGAAAATGATGTATTGATTTTCAGTATAATTGAAAAACCTGCCTGGATGCTATTCAACCCGGAAGCAAATGCTTTGTCGGGACTCCCTGGTGATGATGATATCGGAAATTATGAAATCGGAATCCAGGTTACTGACGGCAGGGATATCGTTGAACAATGGTTTAATTTGTCAGTAAAACTATTCAGCGCTGCACATTCCATAACGACGGATCCGTCTGCGCTGATAATATATCCTAATCCTGCCTGTGATTTTATTAAGATAGTAAGTATTGATTCATTTATAGATGGTGTTGATTTATATGATATTTCCGGAAGAATTTCCGTTTCAATTATACAGTCCAAACAAGTTCATGAAGCCGAACTAAATGTGTCGGATCTGCCGGAAGGCATTTATCTTTTAAAAGTCAGTACCACTAAAGGTTTGCTATTTAAGAAACTGGTAGTTGAAAGGTAAAATAGGCGTTTGCAAATCCGGTCAAAATTTGCCGGTAACAAGCCGAACAATTTTCAGGAGAAAAATGTTGAATAAAGCAATGTATAAAAATAGTGTACCAATAATAAGCCAATTACATGTTATTTAATTCTCTGCAGTTCCTGGTATTTTTTCCAATTGTTGTTGCCTTGTATTATGCTCTTCCGCATAAATACAGATGGTCTTTGCTGCTGATAGCAAGCTGCTATTTCTATATGGTGTTTGTCCCGGTCTATATTCTGATCCTCGGATTCACCATTGTCATTGACTATTTCGCAGGCATCCTGCTGGAAAATTCCAAAGGACATCATCGTAAAATGTGGCTGATTGCCAGCATTATAGCCAATACCGGGGTATTGGCGATCTTTAAGTATTACAATTTCCTCAATGATAATCTCACCGTACTGCTTAAAGGATTTACAATTGAAAATCCCATCCCCTATCTTTCCATTTTACTGCCGATCGGACTTTCCTTCCACACCTTCCAGGCGATGAGCTATACTATTGAGGTATACCGCCATAAGGAAAAAGCGGAAAGGAATTTCGGAATATATGCGCTGTATGTTATGTTCTTCCCCCAGCTGGTGGCCGGTCCTATTGAACGGCCCCAGAATATGCTTCATCAGTTTCACAGAAAGGCAGAACTCAATTACTACAATATTGTCGACGGAATTAAACATATTGTATGGGGCCTGTTTAAAAAGGTAGTCATAGCGGACCGGATTTCCGAATACGTAAATATTGTTTACAATAATCCCCACGATCACAACGGATCCCAAATGATGATTGCCACCTTCTTTTTTTCGTTCCAGATATATTGCGACTTTTCAGGTTATTCTTCAATCGCTATCGGAACGGCTAAAATCCTGGGCATCGATCTGATGCAGAATTTTAACAAGCCTTACCTTTCGCTCAGCATTCGGGAATTCTGGCAGCGATGGCATATTTCCCTTTCAAGCTGGTTCAGGGATTATCTGTATATACCCCTTGGAGGAAGCAGGGTTCCGGTAATGCGAGGATACTTTAATACTTTTGTGGTTTTCCTTGTGAGCGGTTTATGGCATGGTGCAAACTGGACCTTTGTCATCTGGGGAGCATTGCATGGCTTTTATATGATCTTCGCAAAGGTCACCCATACGACAAGGGACAAATTCAATAAATTTATCGGGATATCCCGAATTCCTTCGCTCTTTAATGTGTCGCAGGGGATTATAACCTTTTTACTTGCTTCATTTGCCTGGATATTTTTCAGGGCCAGGTCATTGAATGATGCACTGTATATTGTGGAAAACATATTCAAAGCGGACACCCTGCAGAATCTGAATCTTTTCAGGTTCCCGGTGGACTTTTACATTAGCTTTCTGCTTATACTTATATTATTCCTGATTGACTGGCTTGACGATAAAAAGAATATTTCAAAGTGGGTACAATTATCTCCGGTGGTGATTCGATGGTCGATTTACCTTGCCCCTGTGATTGCCATGATTATTCTGGGCGTTTGGAAGTCCGCTGATTTTATCTATTTCCAGTTTTAAAAATCGTAAACAATGAGAGATAAATTAACAAGGTGGATGATTTATTTGGCCGGGGCTATCTGTATGTATATGTTCCTTTCTATCAGAATAGAGCCTCTGTACAATGCGATACTCCAGGAAAAACTCATTCCCGAATATTGGGAGAATACAAAATACGGTGAATTGTATTATATCAACAACTTCATCAAGGATTTCAGGGAGAAAAACCTTCCCCATTATATTCCCAAATACAGGCATTCAAAAAAACAGCCGAAAATTCAGGATGCTGACATTCTCATCTACGGAGATAGTTTTATGGACTTTTCCAGGATGGTGACCATGCCCGAACGACTAGCCGACACGTTGCATCAAAAGGTGTATTACCAGCGGATGATACATGATCACAGGCCATTAATATATCTTGAGAAAGCCAATTATTCAAATTCAAAACCAAAAGTCCTGATTTATGAGACCTCCGAAGTCTATCTCGATTTTCGTTTCCGTAACCGGCAGGATTCAGTACTCAGAGAAGACAACCGCAGCCGGTTCCGAAAACTAATAGCTGACGTGCGGGATTGGATTTTTGTGAAGGACAGCGAAGTGAAATATACGATTTTGCTTCAGAGGAGTAAAATAACCACGGGCCTTTACAGCGATATTGCAACCTTTAAATTCAGAAACTTTCAATATATAACTGAATCTACTCCGGTTTATTCTCTTAAATATGACACGCCCTGGCTTTTTTACTCAGCCGATTCCGATCCGAAAACATCGTTTTTCTACCATAACTATTCCGATGCCGAGATCAATACAATTTGCGATAATATTGCTGATTTATCCGCAAAGCTGAAGAAACACTATAATCTCGATTTCATTTTTTTGCCCATCCCTTCAAAATATACCATCTACCATAAATTGGTGAATAACGACAAATATTCAGGATTTCTTCCCCGGATATATGAAGGTCTTAAGCAGCGTGGAATTCCTTATGTTAATTTATATAATGATTTTGCCAGTTCGAAGGAAATCCTGTATTACGGTACAGATACGCACTGGAATAAAAAAGGAATGGAAATAGCCCTGGATAAGACACTGGAATTGCTTACAAAAAAAAATCTTATCGAAATACCGAATTCCGCGACTACGGGATCAGGTGATTCACAAGCCGGCCTCCTGTATAAAAATGAATAGAGCCCTGCTTTTTATAGCTGGCTGAAACAGAGAACACCCGGTACCGGCCACAAATCAAATCGAAACGAAATGACCTGACCGGAGTGTTGTGATTTTGATTATTTTTGTCCAGTTGCAATCTCAAAAAATAATTTAATTTTCCAGGTATTGAACGGTAACCATCCTACAACCTATCCTCCAAGTCCTGCTGATAACTGGCTAATTTGGATAATAACCCTTTGTTCCCTTCGGCTTTTTACTTTCATAATTCCTATGTCCATCGCGAAAGGGGTTACATTAATGGGGGTTCTCATCGTCTTTGGATTATTGATGGTCTATATTGTTTATGCAAATGATGACGGTATCCGGAAGCGATTTCGCACGGAAATAGTAATGATATTTATTGCGCTGATCATCAGCGCCTTTGCTGCCGAGTTTTTTCATGAACAATCCATATTGACTACCTTGTTTTCACAATATGAATTTTATGTGTTTATTTTCTATTTCCTGCTCCACAGGATGAGGCCAGACTCGGTGAAAATTGTTGATATGTTTGTCTGGCTCGGGTACATTTACTGTTTTATCTATTTTCTCCAATATTTTGCGTATCCCGCCAAAATAGTGTCTTCCATAATCTTTAATGACCGGGGAACGATCCGCATATTCATGCCCGGTTCACAATATATTTTTGCAAGCTGGTTTATCTTGTTATCCCGGTACTTCATCAGCAAAAAGCTTATAAACATCATCGGGCTTATTCCCATTTTTATCGTCTTCATCTTGCTCGGAACCCGACAGGTTTTGGCTACGATTATACTGTTGACCCTTTTGAATATTCTGTTAAGCCGCTCCATTAAATCAAAGGTCACAACCTACATATTAATAGCTTTGATGCTGATCCCGTTTTACTTTCTTTTTCAGGGCATATTCGACCAGTTGTTTGAAGTTTCAAAGAAAGCGCAAAACGGAATGAAGGATAACATTCGGATAATGGCAGCAAATTATTTTCTTTTTGATTTCAATCGCAATCCCCTGTGGCTACTTACCGGAAATGGAATGCCCGGACCCCATTCGCATTACGGTGTATTTTTATCAGATATAAGCGATAAGCTTGGTTATTACCAGAGTGATATCGGAATTATCGGTGACCTGTCCAAATTTGGGATATTGTTCGCACTGGCGCAATTAATGTTCATGATAAAAATGGTATTCTTAAAATATTCTGAAAAGCATGCTTTCATACGATACAACGCCATAGCGATGATATTGACCATGTTCACGGGGGCGGGCCTTGGGTCCGGCATAATTGTCTTTAGCTGCCTTATGTTTTATATCGCCGAAGTTGATAATTCCAAACCCAAAGCCCGGGTTGCATAAAAAACCTACGGATTCCGGAACACCTTTACCACGTGTGATTCATTATTTTCCAGATTTAACCTGATGAAATAAAGGGTGCTGGCATCGTCAAATTTATCCAGGATAAAATCATTCGAATTAATATTGAACTGTTCATACACCTTGTTTCCCAACAAGTTGTAGACCTGGACATCCTTGATTTTAACCGTTGTTTGAATTTCCAGATGATCTGTAAATGGATTTGGAAATACAAGCAGTTTATTATTCTCCGGTGCGGCCGGACTTTCTTCCGGCATATCACCCGTTGCGGTTGTCTTTAATGCTGAATACAGGTTTGCTATTTCCGAAGCCGTCAACAGCCGGTTATAGAACCGTGTGTCGTCCAGGTTGCCCGGCATGGAAGCAACCCCGTTGGTCATCTGTCCCAGCCGGATGGTTTGGTTCGTGGCGAAATTGGCCGCCATGGAGGATGCCGAGGTTACGTCGCTTCCGTTGAAATATATCCGGGCCTGTCCGGTGGTCTGATCCGCTACGACGGCCACATGGTTCCAGCCATTGAAGACAAAGGTCGATACGGGTGTTTCGGCATGAGCCGCCTGGCTTCCGTTCCCGGTTTCCAGGATGATCTTCTGGTCGGTGGTACCATACGTATTGACCATCAGCCTGAACCCGTTTGTGGCAGCTCCCGATCCGGCATTCGCCACGATCGTGCGCAGGTTGGAATATCCCGAGGGGATATACACCCAGGTGGCAATGGAGAACTGTGTACCCAGGTTGATCGTTCCGATATCCACGTATTCATTCACCCCGTCGAGCGACAGGCTGGAGGAACCTTCCTTGTGCGAGGCCGAATAGGTGGCCCCGTTCACCAGCGTGCCCGTATGCCCGTTGCCCGAAACATCATTCCCCGAGTTCTCAAAGGTATATTGTGCGATGAGCCCGCCCGGAGGAGGCGTTGCCGGCAGAAGGGCGGAGGCAACATTGCTGTAGGCCGACTCGCCGGCGGAATTAAAGGCTTTTACCCGGTAATAATACGGGGTTCCGGCAGTTACACCCCCATCGCTGTATGCGCTTACATTGGGCGCACTCGTATAAACCAGGCTGAACCCGCTTCCCGAACTCAGGGAACGTTCCACCCTGAATCCGTCTTCATTGGAAGAATTGTCACTCCACGCCAGGTTGATCGAAGTTGTACCCGCCGTTGCTGTGAGTCCGCCGGGGGCATTGGGAATAGTCACCACGGCTCCCGGGTTGGCTAACGTGACTATTTCCGAAGCCGTCAACAGCCGGTTATAGAACCGTGTGTCGTCCAGGTTGCCTGGCATGGAAGCAACCCCGTTGGTCATCTGTCCCAGCCGGATGGTTTGGTTCGTGGCGAAATTGGCCGCCATGGAGGATGCCGAGGTTACGTCGCTTCCATTGAAATATATCCGGGCCTGCCCGGTGGTCTGATCCGCTACGACGGCCACATGGTTCCAGCCATTGAAGACAAAGGTCGATACGGGTGTTTCGGCATGAGCCGCCTGGCTTCCGTTCCCGGTTTCCAGGATGATCTTCTGGTCGGTGGTACCATACGTATTGACCATCAGCCTGAAACCGTTTGTGGCAGCTCCCGATCCGGCATTCGCCACGATCGTGCGCAGGTTGGAATATCCCGAGGGGATATACACCCAGGTGGCAATGGAGAACTGTGTACCCAGGTTGATCGTTCCGATATCCACGTAGTCATTCACCCCGTCGAGCGACAGGCTGGCGGAACCTTCCTTGTGCGAGGCCGAATAGGTGGCCCCGTTCACCAGCGTGCCCGTATGCCCGTTGCCCGAAACATCATTCCCCGAATTCTCAAAGGTATATTGTGCGATGAGCCCGCCCGGAGGAGGCGTTGCCGGCAGAAGGGCGGAGGCAACATTGCTGTAGGCCGACTCGCCGGCGGAATTAAAGGCTTTTACCCGGTAATAATACGGGGTTCCGGCAGTTACACCCCCATCGCTGTATGCGCTTACATTGGGCGCACTCGTATAAACCAGGCTGAACCCGCTTCCCGAACTCAGGGAACGTTCCACCCTGAATCCGTCTTCATTGGAAGAATTGTCACTCCACGCCAGGTTGATCGAAGTTGTACCCGCCGTTGCTGTGAGTCCGCCGGGAGCATTGGGAATAGTCACCACGGCTCCCGGGTTGGCTAACGTGACTATTTCCGAAGCCGTCAACAGCCGGTTATAGAACCGTGTGTCGTCCAGGTTGCCTGGCATGGAAGCAACCCCGTTGGTCATCTGTCCCAGCCGGATGGTTTGGTTCGTGGCGAAATTGGCCGCCATGGAGGATGCCGAGGTTACGTCGCTTCCATTGAAATATATCCGGGCCTGCCCGGTGGTCTGATCCGCTACGACGGCCACATGGTTCCAGCCATTGAAGACAAAGGTCGATACGGGTGTTTCGGCATGAGCCGCCTGGCTTCCGTTCCCGGTTTCCAGGATGATCTTCTGGTCGGTGGTACCATACGTATTGACCATCAGCCTGAAACCGTTTGTGGCAGCTCCCGATCCGGCATTCGCCACGATCGTGCGCAGGTTGGAATATCCCGAGGGGATATACACCCAGGTGGCAATGGAGAACTGTGTGCCCAGGTTGATCGTTCCGATATCCACGTAGTCATTCACCCCGTCGAGCGACAGGCTGGAGGAACCTTCCTTGTGCGAGGCCGAATAGGTAGCCCCGTTCACCAGCGTGCCCGTATGCCCGTTGCCCGAAACATCATTCCCCGAGTTCTCAAAGGTATATTGTGCTACGAGTCCGTTCCCCAGCGTATTATTTAAAGCAGTTGCCGAAGCGGTGTTTGTATAGGAACTGTTACCCCCGGCATTAAAACAACGTACACGGTATGAATACGTAGTTCCGGAAACAACACTGCCATCCGTAAACGAACTGCTGTTTTTTGCAAGAGTGGCTTTGAGGGTGAAGGCTCCGGAAGGAGAATCTTTTCGCTCAACATAGTATCCGTTTTCAATCCGCGACTGATCAGTCCAGGCTAAAGAGATAGTCCCGTTTAAATTGGCTGTTGCACTCAAATTTGCGGGAGCATTTGGTAAATTTGGCGTCTGAACGGGCAGCACTGTTAAAAGGCTGTTGAACCAAATCACAGCCATTTTATTATATCCGTTCTGATTCGGGTGAAGATTATCTCTCATATCTCCGTCAGGCTCAAGCCGGTAATCAATACCGGCACCATTTTCCATATCAACGATCACAATTTTATCACCATTGGAAATCCTTGTATTTGCCATGGATTCAACGTTATTGTTAAATTGAGTGGTGAGACTGCTGTAAGTGCTACGGTTGATGATCCGGGAAAGGATAACGGTTATCTGCACGCTGTTATCCTGCTCAAACCGGTCGGTTTCATTCAGAATTCTTTCCACATCGGCCGGGCTGCTTTGCAAACCATTTGTTCCTATTTCCAACAAAATGAATTCGGCGGGATTAAGTGTCAGCCAGTGATAAACACTGTCGGCAACCTGGGCCGCTGTATATCCGGGGTGTCCTTCATTATCCGGATCAAAGGCAGGTACCGCATCAAAGCCGGCACGCCTGCTCCCTACGAAATCAATTGTATATCCGTATTCCTGCAGTGCAAGCCACAGAGGCTGGCGATATCCGGTTCTTAAGCCGGCAGGACGCAAATCCCCTGTAAAATCGTCATAGGTAAGTGAGTTTCCCAGTAACATGACTTTCTTTGTCACGGATGCTGCTGAAAAGGAATTCTTACTTAAGGTGTTCCTGGAAAAGGCAGATATGGAAAGTAAAACCATACTGAACATGGCAATTTTTCTGCAGCTAAACATAGGATAAAACCGTTATGGGTTTGGAAATTTTTTTAACTGAAGATTAAACATGCCATGATCGTTTTGGTTCATTAATTCAGAGGCGGGCCAAAAGATAATTTCCGGATGTAACGGTTTATAAACCGGGAAAATAATGGAAGCTTCATCAACTGCTTTGTAAAGCGCATGGAACTCTTGTTAGGATATTCCGTCGTGATATTTACGTTCTTGTATTGATTTGCAAAAAATTCAATGCCTTTAATCCTCACGTATTCCACACCAAGGCGAGTGACAAAGTTATCCTTGACCTTTCTGTCGTGGATTAAATTCAACCTGTACTTGTAAACATTGTTGATCATGTCGTTAACAAGGGTGTTGGTGGATTGATTGGCGGATATCCTGTAAAAAGCCAATTCCTGGTCAACATACAGCATCTTTGAATTTTCAGTCAGCCTTCTCCAGAAATCAAGATCGGCAATCGGATGCAATGAAATATTAAAACCGTTCAGGGCAAGTCCCAGTTCCGTTCTGAATACCACGCCCGGAAAGGGCGACAATTGTTTGAAATAAAAGTAAGTAGGTTTAACTTCAACATATTTGTCCGTCAGTTTTATTTTTTCAGAAACGCCGGCCCACTCCTCGGAACCAACATGGTTTTTAACAGCAAATCCACCGATTGTATCTTTATGCTTCGAAAGTATGTTCCGGGTCATTTCAACAAACTGGCAGTGAAGATAATCATCATCATGCAAAATGGTCATCCAGGGGGTCTTTACATTTCGAATGCAGTTGTTAAAATTCTCATCCTGAAAAACCGTTTCGCTGGTCTTAATATACTCAATCAAAGGACTGTTATAGCCGTCAATGATCGCTTTGAATTCGTCATGGGGAGAATTATTGTCAATGACCAGAATCCTGCATTTTACGGTTTGATTCAATGCGCTTTCCAGCGCAAGTCTGAAATATTCAGTCCGTTTGTACACAGGGTACGCAATAGTGAAAAGATCTTCCATATGCATAATTTATCTTGATAATATAAACTTTAAAATCGTTATTTATAAATTGAAATATGACCGGCCAAAACCTCTGTCAATTAATATCTTATTGAAATCTTAGGTTACAAAGATGGAAAATTTTATGCCAAATTAATAATACAAAAATGGCATTTCATCAAAATTGGTGTATTTTTGAAATAAAATAGAAATATGCATTTTACCAGCCCTGCACCAATCAACTTCTAAGTAATGAATGTCCTGTTTGTTACTGAAATTACACCTTTTCCATTGTATGGCGGAGAACGATTAAGAAGCCACGGTTTACTGAAAATCCTTGAAAATAGTTTCAGCAAGGTTGTGGCTGTTATTGGTAAATCAGAAATAGATACCCCTGATAACCCTTACCGCAATATTGAATTTCATGAATTTGACTATAAGGCCATCCTTTCAAAAAACAAATATGTAAATTGTGTAAATACATTCCGCAGAAATAAGAGGCTTCTTGCACTAATTGATAAATTATTGGTAGATAATACGTTTGATGTAGTACTAATCGATTACTATTATTACGGGCAATACATAAGGTATTTCAAATCCAAAGGCATACCTGTTATATATGGCACTCATAACGTTCAGTCCAATATATCAGCCCAGCGCCCTTCAATATCGCTTCGGAATAAAATTTCACAAGCAATTGAAACATTTGTTTATTATATGCACGAGCACTATTATTTTAAAAAGGCGGATGCCATAATTGCCGTCTCGGAAAATGACAGTGCTTATTACAAGCAATATATGCCTGCCCGCAAAGTTTTTGTAATTCCTAATTTCCTGGTTGAAGAAGATTACGAGGTGGCGAAAGCAGTGAAAGAGGATTATGTGGTAATGGCTGCAAATTTCAATGCTTTTCAGAATATCATGGGACTGGAATGGTTTCTGGAGAATATATGGATTGATCAACGGTTCAAAAACAGGCAATTGTGTATTATTGGGATCGGATCAGATCGTATTGCAAAAAAATCCGGGAAAATTCAATCCTTTAAAAACATAAAAGCGCTGGGAAGCGTGGAGAATATAAAACCCTATATTGCAAAGGCAAGAGTATCCGTGGTTCCTTTGCTGCATGGTAGTGGTACCCGGTTGAAATGCATTGAATCGATGGCTCTGAAAACACAATTGTTGTCCACGTCAAAAGGTGCCGAAGGCGTTGAACACGAAGGATCAATTGAAACAGCGGATGAAATTCCGGTTTTCATTCAGCGTTTATTGGAAATATTGGATGGTGAAACTGACAACACTGAAAAAGCGTATAAAATATTTCTTGAAAAGTATTCCCTGGCACCGAACATGAAAATATTCCGGGACATAGTGCACCAGGTACAGGATCAACCTGGCAGTTTCAGTGCCGGGAGAAGTAATGGATAATTGCCGGGTTGTGAGGTATTCGTAATTTTTTTTTGCCAAAGTTAACAGCTTAACGTATGTTGAAAAAATTATATAATAGTGGAACCATCATGTCATGGATTTCAAATTTTGTGAAATTCGGCAGTTTAATTTTTGTGCTTCCACTCATACTTACCACCTATTCAGACATTGAACAGTCGTTATGGTTTTTGACCAACACCATTATTGGTTTTGCCATGTTGGCGGATTCCGGATTCGGATCCGTACTTGTTAGGGCCGTGGCTTATTTTAATGCCGGCTCGGACAGTATTCCCAAGTCGAGAGAAGAGTACGAACAAATTGAAGAGATCAAAGAGCCAAAACCCAATTTGCCAAAGCTCGTGGACTTGTTAACCACCTCAAACCGGGTATATTTGTTTTTGGGTGTACTGGTCGTTATCATGCTGTTAACAGCCGGTGTGGCGTTCGTTTGGAATGTCATGAAACTTTCGGGTCACCGGACCGATTTCTGGCTTGCATTCGGATTGCTGATCCCATACAGTGTGACGACCATAAACACGGTAAAATGGAGTTCATTTACGCGGGGATTAAATTATGTTGCCATGGAGGCACGGCTGAGCACCATAACGAGTTCACTGCGTATCCTTGTTTTTATAATCCTTCTTTTGGCTTTTAAAACCAAACCTGCAGGCCTGATTGGAGTTATGCTGCTGGAAGCGATAATAAAACAATGGTACCTGCGTCATTTCATGTATAAATGGCTGAAAACCAATAAAGCCGTTGTAGGTAAAAAGTATTTTTTCAATAAGACCATGTTTTGGTCCATCTGGCCGGCAACCTGGAAGCTGGCCGGTATCTTCTGGGGAAATTACCTTGTGGATTCAGGCAATTCAATAATCATTGCCCAGATTTCCGACACCAGGCTCATGTCGAGTTTCCTTTTTAGCACCCGCATTATTGGATTTATCCGGGGAATGGCACAAACTCCTTTTTATGCCAATATGCCAACCTTATATAAGCTTGCTGCGCAGAAGAAACTGAATGACCTCAAATTAAAATCCTCCCAGTACATTTTTGTTGGCCTCTTTATTATGGCAATCGCCTGCGTCTTGCTCACCGTTGCCGGTAACTGGGGATTGCACTTTTTACATACCAGTACCCGGTTTATTGATCCTTCCCTGCTGATGTTATTGTGCCTGACAATTTTGCTGGATATGCATTCCTCTTTTCACGGAAGCATATATACTTCCACTAACCATATACCGTTCCTGATTCCTTCCTTGGTCTCCGGGGCCGTAATTATCGCGCTGGGCTTTTATGTTTTGCCTTTTTATGGCCTGATGGGTATCCTTCTTGTCAGATTCTTTATTCAATTATCCTTTAACAACTGGTATGCCATGCATTTATCGCTAAAACTTCTGCATTGGCCATTTTTAAGGTATCTATATGATGTGCCGAAATTCGGTTTTGTATATATAAAAGATAAGACACGGGAGTTTAACCCTTTGAGGAAAAAATAAGTTTGTTCCGATGGCGAAAAAGAATGCATTTATATATCCACCTACCGGAAAAGTAGGGATAACTTCAAATCCGTATGTGGAAGATTTTACTGCTTGCCTTGAATCCCGGTATAATTTTTTAAACTGTGGTGTTCATCCGAATTCAAGCATTTTAAACCTGTATAAATACCTGAATAAAATTGATATTGTATTTCTCAATTGGATAGAAGATTTACCGGATAAGAGAGGCGGCATAATACAGGTTATTGCTTTCCAGATATTATTATTAATTCTTAAGATAAAAAAAATTAGGATTTTCTATACGCTGCACAACAAGGAATCCCATTACCCTACAAATTCCAAAATAAAAAAGATTCTAAGGAGAACTATACTTAGCAATGCGGATTATATTCTTTGTCATGCTACTGAAGGCCTTAAAATATTGAGTAATGAAAGCACTAAAGCGTGGATAAAGTACCTGCCGCATCCCTTTAAAAAAAGAGAATCGGAAATTTTGTCCAATGAAAAAAAATATGATATCTTAATATGGGGATCCATTCACCCATATAAAGGAGTAGACAATTTTCTGAGGTTTCTTGAGTCTAATAAAATTCAAAATAAATATAAAACCCTGATCATCGGAAAAATATTTCAGGAAGAATATAAAGTGCTTCTGGACAAGTTTAAATCGGATACAATTGAAATAGTAAATAAATTCATCGATAATGACTCTTTGAATGACTTAATCGATCAGTCTAAAATTATACTTTTCACTTATAATGACAACAGTGTGTTGAGTTCAGGTGCCCTGGTATACTCATTATCCAGAGAAGCCTGGTGTATTGGCCCTGATGCAGGTTCTTTCAGGGATTTTTACCAGGAAGGCCTTATTGAAATTTTTACTGATTATGATGAATTAGTTTTAAAACTTAATTTACAGTTGGAAGAACCTAAAAATAAAAAGGAAAACATAAATCTATTTGTTGGTGAAAACAGCTGGGATTCCTTCGGTGAAAAAATAGCAGAATGGATAAATAATAAACCATAAAGCATGGATAAATTTATTTTCAATTTTACCCCCACGGGGATGATCCCTACCAAGGCAATGACCCCCCATGTTCCGGTAAGTACGGGCGAAATTGTGGATGATATTCTCGAAGCGGCCGAATTGGGCGTGAATATGGTTCATCTTCATGCACGGGATGCCGAAACGGAGCAGCCGGCATACCAGAAAGAGACATACGCAGAGATAATACAGGGCATACGCAAACACCATAAAGACATGGTGATCACTGTTTCAACAAGTGGCCGCAACGTGCCGGAATTTGAAAAAAGATCGGAAGTGCTGGATCTTGCGGGGGAATTGAAACCCGATTTTGGAAGCCTGACGCTTAGTTCATTGAATTTCAATAACCAGGCCAGCATAAATACTCCGCAAACCATTCAGGCCCTCGCGGCCAAAATGAAAGAAAAGAATATCCGGCCTGAACTCGAAGCCTTTGACCTGGGTATGATCAACTATGCCAAATACCTGATTAAAAAGGAGCTTATTTATCCCCCTTACTATTTCAACCTGATCCTCGGAAATATTGCCTGTGCGCAGGCAGATATGCTGAGCCTGGGCCTTATGGTAAAGGAACTGCCGGATGGGTCGCTCTGGTCGGCAGGGGGCGTGGGTGACGCTCAGCTGAAGATTAATATTATGGCGCTGCTGTCAGGAGGAGGAGTCAGGATCGGACTCGAAGACAATATCTGGTTTGACGCGGATCGAACCCAGCTGGCCACCAATATTGAATTATTAAAGCGACTTCTTTCTATTGCCAAATCACTGGAACTGGTTCCGTATACGAGGAAAGAAGCCCGGACAATTTTAGGATTACACCCATGATAAAACAAAGAATTCAATATATCCGCAGCAAGTTCCGCTATGATACTTTTATGCAGATATTGCTTGATGCATTCAAAATGCTAAAAATCAGGATAAATCCGTATTATATATTTCTTGAAGGAATAAAATTAACTCCTTCAGGCCTCGAGATAAGAAAACCGGAAGATATTGAATTCAGTTTTCTTCAAAAAGAAAATATGCCGATGATCCTCGATTTCCCCGACAGGAACGAGTCCCTTAAAACCCTGAATCAACGTCTCGAACATGGGGATATATGCATTGCGGCATGGCACAAGGGAATAATAATTGCATTCTCGTGGGCTAACCTTTCAGAGTTATCATTCAGGCCCTATAACATGCCTTTATCAGGGAATGAAGCCTATCTGTATGATGCTTATACTGCACCTGAATTCAGGGGGAAACGAATTGCAGATGTCCTGCGGTATCAACTTTACACCGGGTTGGCCGAACAAGGAAGACATGTTTTGTTTAGTGTTTCCCAACGGTATAATCCACCCGCCATCCGTTTTAAAACCAAGCTGGGTGCAAAGATCGTTGATAACGGGTTTTCAATTACTTTTTTTGGCCGTTGGGAATTCAAAACCCCCACGCATGCTCAGAAAATACGTGCTTCAGTTTAACCGCTTAAATTCGTTGAACGCTTTCATGAATACAGGGTTCCGGGAATATCCGCCGTAGGCCAGATCATTGACTGAAATATCATAACCGCAATTCCCCTCAATAAGAATAGGTCCTGATATTCCGGTTGCAACGTCCCATCCGATCAGGCGTAAACCGGGAATTAAACCGGCAGCCTTTAGAACCAGTCTTTTTGATTCCTCAAAATGAGGAATGGCAAAATTCTCAAAAGCGATTTTTGAAATGGGATGCTCCGTCAGTATTTTGCCACCTGCCTTTGTAAACGAGGTATAACCTACCTTTTTAAGTTTACCGGATTCCAGCTCAATTCCTATAAAACACCCCCCAAGCGAACCATTGTCCGCATGAAGGTTATTGGAGCTCGTCCTCAGGTATGCAGACATGATTTCGATGTTCCCCTTGTCGTCAATGAATGTGTCGAATCGAATTGTATTTATGCACGAGGGATTGATCAAATCCATCTGTGGATGCTGCCGGATCGTCTCCTGGAACAAATAGGAGGAGCCGGATAAAGTTTTGTATAAATCGTCCCATTCCGTTCTGCTATATGCCGGTTGATTTGCAGATATCCTGTAAGTATTGGCGCCACCGTAAGAGGAATACGTTTTTTTTATAAATACGGATGCGGATGCTGATTTTGTATTCACCAGGTCCTCCACTATCTTTTCAAATGCCCTGGCATCTTTCAATTCAACACTTTCATTATTCACAACAAACTGCTTTCCATGGTTGAACATAAGGATTTTGGGAATATTGATATTAAGCGGCCCGTAAAAGTAATTAAAGAATAATTTATTGTCCAGGATCGGGACCAGTGCAGCCTCATTAAAAACCGGATCCATACTCCATAAAAGTTTGTTTGGAATATAGTCCCGGATATTGGTCCTGTTGCTTCTGTAAAGGTGCCTTCCGAAATAATAGGAAGGAATTCGCCGGTATACAATAAAAAGCTGGATTAATTCTGAAAATATCTTCAAAAGGGACTTTCTGTCTCTTTTATTCATTAACAGGTTAAAAAGCAGGCGTTTTTTATTTTGCGTTTCCATCGAAGTCATACTTTCAGGTTTGTGTGATTCAGTTTTGAAATAAAAAAAATGCTTTTCCCCGATGTTGTTTTTGGTATTTCGGTCACATAATTCAGTTTAATTAATAATTTATTGTCAACGGAGGAAAGCAATGTGCTTATGAAAGACTGTTCATCTCTGGCTCTGAACGATAAGCTTTTTATGATCCTGATTTCAAGTTCACCCGGTACTTCCTGAACAATCTGTATTTCCACTATTTTTTTAAAAGCCTGCAGATGTTGACCAAAAATAAATGCAGTGAGGGAAATTTGAGTATTATCTGACAGGATTATACTGTTTTGTGATCTTCCTACGATTCTTTTCAGGCTTGTGCCTTTGAAACCGCAGGGGCATTCGGATAATTCCGATAAAACTCCGATATCGTCGGTATCATACCGGATAAATGGCATTATGCTGTTATCAAATCCGGTTGCAACAATTCGGCCTTCCACTCCGGGTTTTTCAATAGGTTCATTATTTTCATCCAGCAATTCAATGTATCCATAGAACGGATAAAAATGATATTCATTCGAGAACGGACAATTTCCACCATGGATCAGTCTTTCCGTGTGACCATACCAATTTTTCACCGTTGTATGGTAGAACTGCTCAAAATAAAGCCTGTCATCATCGGGCAGATTTTCAGATCCAAGAAAAATAGCTTTCAGATTGAAATCCACTTTGCTATGGTGGTTATCCATCAATACCGTCAATATTTTCAAAGAAGAAGGATAGGCGTGTATGAATAAAGGCTTATGCTTTCTTATTTCATTAACCACTAAAGATATATTATTGTGATTGATGTTATAACAGGAGACATTTAAAATATTATTAATGGCTGAATATTCATACATCCGGTTTTCCGAAAGCGGCTTGCCCCTGATCATGAGGATCGGGTCGTTGGGTTTATATCCAAACTGGCCCCAAAACCAATTAAAATGGGCTTTTTCCTTCGGCCGCGATACGTTTTTTTCAAGGTAAAATGACAGGGGTGTTCCGCTGCTTCCTCCGGTATTTGCTTTGATGCGCAAATCTTTATGATCGGAATTCACAAACATGTCATACGAATCGATGACCATTCCTTTATTGATGACCGGAAATTTCAGGAGATCCGTCTTCGTGGTATAGGGCCCATATTTTTTATAAAAGGGTATATTGTTAATGGCATTGTTTATCTGACGGTAAAGAAGTGCGGATTGCTCTTTCCGGATTTCCTCCCTGTTAAGGGAATTGAAATATCGGATCCGTTTATCGTATTTAAAATAAAAGGATCCGTACTTTATTTTGTCAGGCACTTTACTGTACAGGCCGTCAAGAATCCTTTTGAGAGGCCTCGGCAGCTTAAGGAACAATCGTAAAAATCTGTATAATGAATCTTCCATAGGGTTTGAATTTGGAATTAATCATTTTTACGGCTTTGCGGATAAGGTAACCGCTATAGTTTAAAATCGTTTTTAAAGGATTTTCCCTGAATCTTACAAGAAATGATCTAAATTCCCTTTTTAACAAAACTGACATTATCTGGTTCTTGTACAATTTACGATTATAAATGCTATTATCCAGGTAATGCGCGTAATTAACCGAATCTTCATCCTTCACCCGTTCAGGGACTTTATTCCCGAAGTTATACTTGTAATAAAATGCGTGGTAGCTCGTAATACTCTCCTTTGAAAATTCAATATTCAAGCAGATCGAAATTTCCCTGTTTGTATTTTTCGATGAATATCCCACTTCCTCTTCCGGTATGTATATAAAGCTGCCCAGGCTATAGGCAATGATTCCCTTCCCATACACTTCAATCCCCTGTGAAACATGGGGATGATGTCCTATCACCGCCGATGCACCTGAATCAATAAATGCTTTTGCATTTACTGTATCAACAAAATCAGGTATTTCAATCAGTTCAGTCCCCCAATGGGGATAAACGACTATATGATCAAAGTTATTCAGATTTTCCTTTATGAGGCTGCAAATTTTCGCAACATCATACGTATCGGGGCCATAGCCATGAATTTCCTTGCTCCATCTTCCGGTTTTCACGCAGGCTATAACCCCCACCCTGATTCCATTTTTTTCAAATTTTCCAATCGAATAATCGTTGTCAGAAGAAAAACCAAAAACAACAATTCCGGCCCTTGTCAGATAATCGATTGTATCATGTGTCCCATCTTGACCGTAATCCAGACTATGATTATTTGCGAGTCCGAATCCCTGAAATTTATTTATGCCCAGTGTCCCCAGATAATCACGGCTGCAGCTGTACTTTTCCTGAACATCATAGAAGAATTTTTTACCCTCTCGGGGTACAATGAACTCAAAATTACCTATATTAAGATCAGAATCCGGTAACTTAACCTCCCGGAAAGGATCAATTTTTAACTCTTCAAACTTCCGAAATAAACCTATGTCTCCCAGAAAATTTATTTTCATAACCGAGGTGAATTATTCTAAAATGATCAATCTTTTCGATTTGCCGCCATTCGAATAGTCAATGCAGGAAACCTGTTCGAATACTGTTCCCAGGTTGAATTTATCCCGGATATAGTTTAAAACAGATTCATTTTGGATGGGAAGTTTATCGTTAATGGGTATGTACTTGAATGTGATTTGTTTCCCGGCTTTATGATACAACAATTGATAAAAGAGAATATTTTCTGAAAAGCCGGCGTCTTCCAGGGCCGTGAGGGGAAAATGATTTCCATCAGGCAGTTCCAGGAATTCATTTTCCCTGCCTTGCAACGATTCTATTACTTTAGTGTTTCTGCCACAGCTACAGGGAGTCCCGGAGATTTTAACCCTGTCACCGATTTTATACCGGATGATGGGTACAACATAGGAAAAAAGGTTGGTAATGTACAAATCACCGTATCCATCCTTGTCCTCATTCATTACCTCACAGATCACGGTATCCTCATCAATATGCAGCTTTCCGGATGGACATGTTTCGGCAATATTTGCCTCGGTGGACCAATACTGATTGACTATTTTTGAACCGGGAAGAACGAGTTTAAAATTACATTCAATTTCCTTGTAAAGATTTTCAGCGTGTGTGACAATAATATCCGGCTGATGAAGAGAAATATTATGCCTGTGTGCATACATTAAAAAATTGCTTATTGTGGAAGGGTATCCGTATAAGATCTTTGGCCGGAAGCGATTGTGGTGTTTGATGATCTTCTTCAAAGTCTCTTCAACAATATAATAAGAATGGTAATACCTTTTGTTTCGAAGCAGGTAATAGATCTTCGTTTTGAAAGCGGCAGGAAGTCCCCCCAACTTTAATTCCGGATCTTCTCTTTCCAAACCATACCAATTCAGCATTTTAACATGCGAGGACCTTTTAGCCAGCAACATATCCCTTGTGACATATTGATTCACAGGCAGACCGGTGGAACCTGAAGACTGGCAAATCTGGAAAGGATGTTTGTGGTGCGTGTTCATCCGTTGAAAATTCTTCTGATATTCCGCCCGGTTTATCAAAGGAAATTCATGCAGCAGTGCATTTTTAAATGCTTTATAGTAATCTGATTGAGAAGCAATGGATGAAAGCTCACTGAATTTGCGCTGGTGATATGCTTCAATTTGATCCCTGGTTAAAAAATCAAATTCCAAAGCTTTGGCCGAAGCTTGTCTGATATTGTAACCGTAAACAAGATCCAACAGGAAACTTGCTGTTTTGTAGCCTGGATTTTTCAGCTTCATGAGAATAATTATTTCAGTTCACATACTGACAAAAATGTTTTCACTTTATTCCCGATGTTAATTGAATTATCCACTATTTCTCGGGATTTCAAACCAAATTTTCGGGACATGCCTTTATCATTCAAAAATCTTCTTATCAGTTCCGACAATTCCTCAACCGTGTCGGTTTTCAGAAGAAATCCGTTCTGACCTTCTTTCACCAGGTCACGTTCGGTTCCGTCTGCACTTGCCGATATAACAGGCAGGCCGTGTATCATGGCATGGTGAATAGATAAACCTCCAAGTCCGGGCAGCACGAATAAATCGGCCATCAGGAAATACTTGCTTACTCCTTCAATTACCTTACCAACAAATATCACATCCTTCAAATCGAGTGATTTTGTAAGAGATTCAAATTCATGGCGCATTTTTCCATCTCCAACGATCATAAGTACGCTTTCCGGATGTTCCGCTTTAACCTCATAAAATGCTTTGATTAATTTATCAATTTTTTTGGGAGAAGTAAATGCACCGACGAATAAAATAATGTATTTGTCCTCAAGATTCAGCTCTCTCTTAAGCTTAAGTGCGGACTCTCTGCAAGTTTTAATTTCCTTGTCAATTTTTTCATTATCGAGGCAGTTATAAGCCACAACAATTTTATTTCTGTCCGCAAACCGGGAATAGTAATCCCGGCTGTATTCCGAATATCCTATTATATAAGAAGCTCTTTTGAGAAAGAGCAACATAAATGGGCGGTACATTTTTTGAAAAAAGGATTCCGTCCAGCCCGGAATCAGTCCAAGCCCCCACCACACGATCCTTCTGTTAAACAATACTGAATAAAAATATATTGCAATATTGTTCAGCATATTTGATTCCCCTTCGGCAATAATAATATCCGGTGACGATTTCATCAATTGGAAGAAAAGGCCCGGAAAAATCAGGAGTAATTTGGATTGGGATTTCAGTTGTATGGTTTTAAGCTCTTTATGTCTGAAGGTAACCGGGCCTTCAAAATTCACGAATTTACTGTTCTTAATGCCCCTGCCATGCAATAAAGTCAGCTCAAGGTCTTTATTATCATTAATTCTGTCAAGCAAATCGATGCGGTAATGCAGCATAAATCGCTGAACAAATACAACTTTTAATTTTTTTTCCATGCTGTTCAGTTAAATTTTGGTGAAATAAATTATCCAGTAAACTTTTGCCAATACAATAACAAACTGTATCGGGAGAAATCTGTTTACTCAAATTTTATTCTTCCGCATTTTAGGTCCGAATTTATTCAGCCAGGCTGATCTATTTGAAAAAAGGAAAATAATTTAAATTGTATTTTAAACCTGATTTTCGTTCCCCTATTTTTTTTGCAGGAACTCCGGCCACAATGGCCATCGGTTCCACATCTTTGGTCACTACTGCATTTGAAGCCACCACAGCGCCCCTGCCAATGCGGACCCCGGGAAGTATCGTCACCCTGGAGGCTATCCATACATAATCTTCAATTGTCACATCTCCCGATCGAGTTGCATGATCGTCAGAATTCGGATCATGTTCAAGGGTAAAAATCATAGTTTCACGGGCTATGTCCACGTTGTTTCCAATGATGATTTTTCCCGTTCTGCCATCCAATACTGCCATGGGATTGATAATGGAATTGTTTCCAATAACAACCTGGCTTTTATCGATATTTGCATGAAGGAGCTCCACATTCAAAAGAACATTTGAATGCCTGCCGATAGTCATATATCGTCTCATCAGCCACAAACGGATAAATGCGAAAGGGATTCTGTTAATAAACTTATTAAAGATATAAAGTCTTAATCCGAGTATAAAATTTTTCATTGTATCCATAATCATTAGAATAATCCACGTAACCAGTATTTCAAGAAAACAGCAAAATACTTTATTACCCTGAAAACAAAATAAAACAAAGACGGAAAAGGTTTACAGTGCTTTCTGAGAAATCTGTATTCAATAATTACGTTATAGTTTGATCGCATACTAAACAGGGAACGGAAAAAAAACTTCCACTTTCCATTATGTGTAAGACCCGAACTTGACTTATCGTTCCATAATATCAAATCGGGGAATACAATAAGCTTATAGCCTGAATCTTTCGCACGAAGGAAAAAGTCAATATCTCCATAATACTGGGGAAAGTTCTTTTCATCAAAAAGTCCAATATGATGAAAAATTTCAATGGCAATTAAGGTTCCCATTCCACCGGTCCAGTCAACCTGAACCGGTTTGCTGAATTCTTCAGAGTCGGGTTTACCATAGCCATTTAAAGATCTTATGCCTGTTTTGGGATTAAAAAATGCCCCCATGTTGAAAATAATCTCGGGTTTATGATGCGCAAGGAAGATTTTGGACGCGATCATGGTATTCGTATCAATCGTTGGAATTTTATCAGCCAGTGTTTTGAAGTAATTCGTATCACACAGGTTGTCATGATTCCACAAAAGAACATATTTAAATTCTTCGTTTTCAAGGGCATATTTTACGCCTGCATTGATTCCCCCGCTCCACCAGAGCGATCCGTTTCCTTGCAGTACCGTAACGCCGGGATAATTGCGGTGCAGCCATTCTGAGGTACCGTCGGTGGAATTGTCATCGGTGATGATAATCCGGAACCGGCAGTCCTGAACTTCATGAATTTGATCCTGTATCCGGGGAAGCGAATCTTTCAGATACTTCAATCCATTAAAGACGGGAATCAGAATTGCAACCGATATACTCATTTGAAGCAATTATGGAATGCTATTGTGACTGAATTAAAAAGTCAATGATTCTTGAAACGGCATTACCATCGCCATAAGGATTATGAGCCTTCGACATGGAATTATAATATTCCGGTTCATCCAGGAGGCGTGAAATCCCTTCCACGATTTTTGCAGTGTCGGTTCCGACCAGTTTTACAGTTCCCGCTGCAACAGCCTCAGGCCTTTCCGTCGTATCTCTCATAACAAGGACGGGTTTACCCAGACTGGGTGCTTCTTCCTGGATCCCTCCGCTGTCAGTTAAGACAACATAGGATTTATCCATTAAATAAAGAAAAGGCAGGTATTCCAGCGGATCACACAAGAAAACGTTGCCCAGGTCTTTTAATATGCTATAAACCGGTTGTTGTACATTTGGGTTAAGATGGACGGGATATACGAGGTCAACATCCGGATATTTCACCGCAATCTCTTTAATTGCCTTGCATATCTGGATGAATCCCTCCCCGAAGTTCTCCCTGCGGTGCCCGGTAATCAACACCAGTTTTCTTTCTTTTCTGATTTCATAACCAACCGATTTAATAAAGGATTCCAGCTCTGCCTGGAGGGATTGGTCATTCCGGATCTTGTTCATAATCAGCAACAGAGCATCAATGACGGTATTGCCCGTTACCAGGATGTTTTCTTCCGGCACATTTTCCTTCAGCAGATTTTGTTTTGAGGTTTCCGTAGGTGAAAAATGATAGCGTGTAAGGCAGCGGGTGATCATCCTGTTCATTTCTTCGGGCCAGGGTGCAAAGATATTGCCGGTCCTCAGTCCTGCCTCAATATGACCCACGGGTATTTGCTGGTAAAAAGCGGACAGGGCTGCTGATGCAGATGTGGTTGTATCCCCGTGAACCAGTACCAGGTCGGGTTTAAAATCAGTCAGCACATCTCTCATGCCCAATAAAACCCTGCTTGTAATATCGTACAGGTCTTGTCCGGCCTTCATGATGTTAAGATCATAATCCGGCACGATTTCGAAAATTGACATAACCTGGTCCAGCATTTCGCGGTGTTGGGCCGTAATGCATATTTTTGTCAGGAATTTATCCTGGCGCATTTGAAATCCTTTTACGAGCGGAGCCATTTTAATCGCTTCCGGCCTCGTTCCAAAAACCAATAATATTTTCTGCATTTCCTTTTAATATTTGCTTTTTACACCGCAAATATCCAAAACAACTTTGTTTTCAGGAACCTTTACAGTTTTGAACTCTTTATGTGCAACCAGAAAAAGAATTATATCCGCCTGATCGACAGCTGACTCATACTGGGTAAGCTGAAATGCCTTATGTTCTTTAATGTTTGGCTCGGCGATTATGATATCAAGGCCCCTGGAGATTAAATCATGAACGATGTGCAGCGAAGGCGATTCACGCAGATCGTCAATATCCGGCTTAAAAGCCAGGCCCATGCAGGCAACCCTTGGTTGTTTGCCATGCAGGGATTTAAATCCGGCAGCAGCCTCCAGCACCTTGTTAACAACCCAAAGCGGTTTATTATTATTGATTTCCCTGGCAGTGCGGATAATCCGTGCATCTTCTTTACCCTGGGCAACAATAAACCAGGGATCAATAGCAATGCAATGGCCGCCAACACCGCTTCCGGGTTTAAGTATGTTTATACGGGGATGACGATTGGCAAGACTAATCAATTCCCAGACATTGATTCCGAACTTGTCGCATAAAATAGAAAGTTCATTGGCAAAAGCGATATTCACGTCGCGGCAGGCATTTTCCGTAAGCTTCGACATCTCGGCTGTTCTCGAATTGGTGATAATAACCTCACCCTGTACAAAAGATTCGTAGAACAGGGCTACATGAATCGCGGATTCACGGGTAATGCCGCCCACGATTCGGTCGTTTTGCACCAGTTCGCGCATAGTTTGACCGGGCAAAACCCTTTCCGGTGAATAGGCAATTTGTACGCCGTCGGTATTTACACCTTTTTCTTTCAGAATTTCCACCACTTTTTCAGTAGTTCCAATCGGTGATGTGGATTCAAGAATTACAAAATTGCCTTCCTTCACGTAGGGTGCAATTGCATAGGTAGCCTCCAGTACAAAAGAGATATCCGGATTATTTTCATGATCCACCGGGGTAGGAACGGTAATAATAAATATATCCGAATAATCCGGGGTGAGAGAGGCCTTGAGATTTCCTGACTGAACAGCAGATTTCACAAAGGCGTCGAGTTCAGGTTCAACTATGTGAATCTGGCCCTTGTTAATCGTTTCTACCACATTCGCTTTAACATCTACGCCATGTACCTGATAACCCTTGGTTGCAAGCAAGGCAGCGGTTGGAAGTCCAATATAACCCAATCCGAGAATACAGATTTTTTCTTTTTTCATTATTATTGTTTCTATTTTATGATCTATTTTAAGACTTTCAAGCCATCTGATCTTGTACGTTTTTGATATTTAATTGGTTCGGATTTTGATTGTCAATCATCTTTCTGGTCAGACCAGAAGGGCATGATTCCGGTTTCCAAACTCTCAAATACTGATATTTATCTTAACGGTTTCTGTTTTGCAAACTTTTTTTTATTTACCAATACACTGATAAACATCAGAATTAATGTAAGGTTATATTTAAAATACCTTTTACCGTAATCAGAAGGATTTTGCAATGCCCTGTGAATTCCTTCGAGACCCACAGATCTCATCCATCGCGGAGCGCGCACTACCTTTCCCGCCTGGCAATCAAATGCTCCGCCAACTCCAAAGGCAAAGCGGGAAATTTTTCTGTCTTTGTATTTATGGATGAATAGTTCTTTCTGAGGCGTTGGAAGCGCTATAAAAAGCATGTCAGGATGAAGCTTTTCGATCTCCTGAACTATGTTTAATTCTTCTGTACAATTATAGTACCCATTCTGCGATCCGACAATTTTCAGCTCAGGATATTTAAATTTCAGCTGCGCTTTCATGTTTTGCAGGATGCTCTCCTTGGCTCCCAGAAAGTATACCGTGTATCCTTTCTGATTGGCTCTCGACAACAACAGTTCAAAAACATCCGGGCAGGCGGCCCTCTCGTAAATTTTATGTCCCAGCAATCTTAAAACGGTCAAAACCAGCATATTATCGATATTTACAATATCCGATGTATTAATAGCGGTTTTAAGGCTCAGGATTTGCTGAGCCTGCACAATTGTTTCAGGATTTACGCCGGTTAATTGAAAGGTGAATGAATTTCGTGAAATATGTTCATCAATCATATCCACTATTTCATCTTTACGCAGGGGATTAATCTTTATATCCCAAATGTCAATTGTTTTCATGCAGTTTTCTGGCTATACTTAGTGATTATTTCAATGGAGTGCTGAATATGTTCGCGGGAAGATGAGCCAAATAATACCGATTCAATGTTTTTCTGCCTGCATACATACTCAAACGCTGTTTCAGGCCTCAAGGCTCCTGCCGCTAATACCTGCATGGCCACCGGCCGGAAACCGCCATCAAGGATCGTTTTTTCATAGAGCTCAACACCACCTGACATCCTGAACCCGATTTTATTGATTGAACTGCAAATAATTGGATTTTGAATGCCGCATTCCCGGAGTGTATGCAATAGCAGGGGGAGGTTCATTGTAATATAACCGGGCTCTGCATTAAATTTCTTAACGATATACTGATGATATGCTTTAAAAACATCCTTCATTCCTAAACCCAGGATCATGTCTGTGAGGACGTTTTGAATAAAAATTACAGGTGTATCAATTCCCTTGAACATTTTCATCTCCGCATCAATGAGCAACTCCATAAAGGCCATGAAGTCTTTTCTCGCAAATGCCAGGCCTCCTTTGGCCATAGTGCTGAAAATGTTTCCCGGAAGGTATTCCTTAAGGGCTCCTAATATTCCAAGTTCGGTTACAGCATTGGCATATTTATGGGCGTAAGGCATGCAGGGATATATTTTAAAACCCTTGTATTTCGTAGGATTGGCTCTTATATGATCACATATATCCCCAATCCTGTCGTGGGTGGTGCACATGAATGTCGTGAGCCCCAATTCAATGGTGATATCCAGTACTTTTATTATGGCATCATTGTTTCTGAATTGAATGGACTGGGCTCTCGCTTTTTCATCTGAGAGATGATTCACTGCAAAAAACTGGTTGTCTCCGAATAATATTCTATCCATGGTACGTAAAAATTTAGCCGGCTTTTTGTATGATTAATTCAATTACCCTGTCAGTATGAAGAGCCGCTGCAAAAGAATTAACATTATTCAAGTTCCTGGTTTTAACATTCTTGGCAAAATAATCGATTTGAGCAGAGTATTCCTCTCCCCTGAGGTAAAAATCTACAGGTTCTGTCAGATCGGTAACATATTTCATATTCCAGCCCTTTTCAAGTCTGAGGGCCTTGTTCTCATTTTTTAGAAATATCTTCATTTCCTGTGCGTCTGTGATGATCTTACCTCCTGTGCCCTCAACCGTTATCTGGGTTGACATCTTACGGTATGTCTCATCACTCCAGTTAACATTCAGCATCCCGCTTAATCCGTTCTCCAGAAGCAAACCGGCATACACCGCATCTTCCACCTCCCTGGAATAGATTTTCTTGAGCATTACCCCGGATACATCACTTATGTCCCCGAGAATGTATTCAATAAGGTTGATGACATGCGATGCATAGTCAAACAGGCAACCGCCGCCCTCGGCTTTTTCCGATCTCCAGGTGACTTCCTTTCTTTTTACTATGACGGGGCCATATGCCTCCCCGGTGAAATGGTAAATTTGTCCGAGTACACCTTCTTTAACTAATTTTCTCAAATAGTTAAACGTTCCAATAAACCGGTTATGATACCCTACCTGGTTAATTAGCTTGTTTTCCGATGCCAGTTGAACCATGTTTAAGCCTTGCGCAACTGTAAGACTGAAGGGCTTTTCGCAAAAAACATGTATTTGATTCTCAAGCGCGAAAGACACCATTTCAGAATGAAATTTAGTTGGGGTTGAAATAAAGATGGCCTCCAGCTTATTTTCACTGATCATTTTTTTATAATCCGTATAGGTTTTATAAGTGCCATATTTTTGCAAAACTTCCAGAATCAAAGCAGACGAGTCGCAAACGGCCACCAGATCAAGATCCGGATGAGCATTTATAATCGAAGCGTGGGACAGCCCCATTTTCCCCAGGCCAATTATTCCGGTTTTAATCATATATAATTTTGTGATAATTTATGTATTATTAGATTCCTGATCAAATAATAGGTTGTTTCTCCTTTTTGGATAAGGTCACGGACTGCGCTTTTTTGCCTGCTGTCCTGAAAATATTGAAAAGCTTCCGCTCCGGTAAGATCCGGCTTATAAAGCATAATGCCTTTATCGATGAGGTATTGATCCACACTGAGTAATTTATCCTGATAAACAGATATGGTAGGGATTCCAAGAACCGCCATTTCGCGTGTCATCGTACCGCCGGCCCCGATAAACAAGGCGCAATGCGCTGCTATTTCCCCCAGGTTTAGGGGTTTGATTAAGACCTCAATGGATTTAAACTTGTCCTGCATGTAATATTCTGCCTGATTATCTCCTCTGGGAAGCAGAACTACCCTGGCTTTATCCTGAAGAAATAACAACAGATCGTCAAGAAAATTTATGGCTCCGCTATAATATTGTGCTACCCAGGGTTCGGGTCTTATATATATCTTTAATTCTTTATTCCCGTTCACATGAATTGGCAAGTTCCAAAGGTATATCCCCTCTTTAACCCCGGGGTACCTGATAACTTTCGATTTAAAGGCAAGCTGCCTGCGAATTTTTCTAAGATCGATGAATTCCGGTACAAGAATCCGGTTCGCGAATAAGAAAGATGGAATATTGCCCAGTGCGCGCTCATTATCATTCATATAGATAAAGGGTACTCCCGAAAGCCTGGCGGCTACTGAACTAGTGAATGTACTTTGCGTGATGCCTATATCGATCTTTTGGTTCCGTAAAAAACTTAACAATTGAAAAACTCTGACGGGATATCCACCCAATTTACTGAACAGTTTTCCGCCATAATGTTTTCCGACAATGGTATATTTAAATTTGTGAAGATCAAGGAGATCCGTTGTATTGGCAAGCGGCCTGCAGGTAATTATTACTTCATGTTCATGCTTAAGATCATTGATCAGGGCTGCAAACAGATTGATGTGGGGTGAATTTGAAAGGTCGAACCAGATTTTCATCCTAAAAATAATATATACGCGAAAGTAATTATGTTAATCCAGATATGGAATTTTTTCCTTTTATATTTGATCAACAACTAGATTCCTATGGTATAACTTCCTATTTATTTTATTAATACAAACGCCCCCTCCATCAAATAGGGATACAGAATTATTGTTCATTTAACATCTTCCAGGTCGGGAAAAAATTTCAAAATGGTTTGGGTAAATATCTTTACCATATAATTTACATTGCTTTTGCTGGTGATAATTTCCCTGGCACGGTTACCCATAACTTCCTTTTCCTTTTCATCCAGGTTGATTACTTTCTGCATATCTTCAATCAAACTGTTCAGATCACCCTTCATAAATCTGAACCCGGTACGTCCGTCAATTACCAAATCATCCTCCGTTCCATCCGCTTCACCCGCTATGCATATTTTTCTCCAAAACATGGATTGATTTAACGCCAAACCACCTGTACCAGGCAAAACAAGACAGGTTGAGGCTGCAAAATACGGATCAACGTTATTGATAATCCTCCCAAGGTACAATATGTCCTTATCATCCATCTCATTGATCTTTCCTGTAATTTCATCTTTTAAGGGTCCATCCCCGATTATGAGCAATTTTATGTCCTTATTTTGGCTGCGGACCACCCGAAATGCATCGATCAGAAGATCAACACGCTTTTCAGGAACCAGACCACCTACATACAGGAAGACAGTGTTGTTTCTCAAGCCAAGTTTATCCTTAAGAGCCTCTGACTCAGTAATTATTTCATTTTCATGCAATAACATGTCATCTGTTTCAATTCCATTGTAACAGACGACAATCTTTGATTCCTCCACACCCTTCTCCCTGACATATTTCACAGCTGTGGAGCTATATGTAAAGAATGCATGATTATTATTGTAAAACGACTTTACAAGCTGATTCTTGAACCTCAGCAAGAAGCCCTTTGCAAGTCCGGGCTCCCAGGCACAAGTCCAGTTAATGATAATTTTATTATTTCTCTTTGCCCAGTTAACCACCCTGCGATAAGAAAGATTTCCGGTAATCGACTGGATAATAATTAAATCCGGATCAAACTTATGGACTTCACGATAAAGGCCTTTATGAATTAATATCTTAAAAGGGCCGACATGTTTAACCGTTTCTACAAGGCCGACATTTTTAAAGTTTGTCTTTCCGGAATAAGCAGGCCTCCCGTCTTCAGATTTCTTTACACCGTGAAAAAATATCCATTCCACATTGGGATTAAACTTATCCAGTTTTTCATAGAACGTGAGCCTGTAAGGCTGAAGCATCGGGGCGAACAAAGCAATTTTTTTCAATAGTTTTGATTTTAAAAGGGATGTTCTTTCAAATATTCAATGAAGTTATTTCATGATCCTTTAAAAGTTCCCCGTAGTTAATTATCTTGTGTTTGCTAATAAAATCAAGAAAATCAGGATGTTGCAAAAAATTTGTATCAAAATGATCCGCATTATCAGGGTGTGTTTCTATTTCAATATTCGACACCTTGCATTTGAATAATTGCATCAGCCTGTCCAAATTAAACCTGACAGGATCCGGAAAGTTCCGCAATAATTCAAAATAACCGTCAGGCAGGACAAAATTCCGGTTAAGCATGTGATACTGGTGCTGCCTGCGGTAAAGTATATTTATTTGATTCCCGTTGCGCGGCAATAGTACTTTCTGGGATCTGACGCATCGGATCTTAAACTTATTGGCAACCCTCTTTACCTCTTCCAGCGATTTGTGGTAGAGATGAAAGTGATGGTGGTGATCAATGTGTGTGATTTTTATACCCTGATCCAGGATTTTCTCAATCTGGGCGCAATATTCGTTATAAATGTCTTCCGATTTAAAGCCGAAATACCTGAGTTTATTCACTACAGTGCGGGAATTATAGAATTGCCCGGTTTCGGGATTTATTACCGAAGAAGCAGAATTCAGCACGTTAAATGGACCGTCTAATGTCAGATGCACCCCTATTCCCAAATCAGGGAGGTTTTTTGCTATTGTTACGGCATGTTGAAAAGCCGGACTATTAGAGATCAGCGTGGCGCTGGATAATACTCCAAGCGTATGAAGATCCAGAACACAGGAATTCAGCTCTTCCGAAATTCCGAAATCATCTGCATTGATAATAATTTTCATGTTATTGTGAAAAAATTATGAATTACCTAAAAATGAAATGAAATTCCCGACTCTTTTTCCCCAGGTATTTTCTTTGGCATATAAGGTCCTCATCCTGATCAACCGCTCACTGTTTTCAGCGTGGGCCTTTAAGATTATATCCGCAAAATCTATATTTTTTTCTACAGGATAAATAAGTCCTTCTTCAAGGGATAATTCCTTCAGGCTTTTCAGATCGGATAATACCACCGGTTTACCCAGTGCAAGGTAGATCATGAGTTTGTTGGGTAGTCCGCCTTCCTCGATTTTCCTTTCAAGGTAGGGTGCAATGGCCACATCAAAACGATTGACTTCATCGAGCAATTCCTTGCCTGTAAGCACCCCTTTGAGGTTTATTCTTGACTTGTCCATAATAAGATCATAAAAATCATTGTCCAAAGGCCCGATCAGGGTTATACGGCAATCGAGCTTTGACAGCAGTTCGTTCATCAACTGAACGGACAGGTTGTACGTGGTGATAAAACCCACCAGGCCGATATTCAGTAAAGCCGGGTTGTCATTTTTAGGATTTGGCCTGATGTTGAACTCATCAATATCGGGTCCGCCCAGGGGAATCTCGTGTGAAGTGGGGTTATTTATCAACAAATTATCGGTTATTATCCTTGAAGTCCCGATACACAGGCTGGCTTTTCGTACCAATTTTCTTTCACAGTATTTATGATATCTGTAAACAAGCCAGTTGTTTATCTTTTTGCTGATAGAGGTAAAATTATCGTTGCAGTAATAAGTAACCGACTTGAAAAACCGATGGATAACGTAACCGGTAAAATCAAAATTTATTATCTCGTAATCCTTATAATTCCGCTTAAGTCTTCTGAAAAGCCAGATCTGATATATTTCATTAATGAAGGGAATCCGATACCGTACCCTGCAGTCGACAGGGAACCGGGGAGTTAAGACTGTCAGATTTTCATTAATCCGGAGGATACTGATTCCCGGAAAGGCGGACGTTTTATTCGATGATATGAATACAACCTCATGGTTTTTTGCCAGGGCATAAGCTATCTGGTGACGGGTTCTTGGAGGTTCATTCCAATTCGTCAATGTATTCAGCAGAAATCTCATGGTTTAAAGACCCGATTATATTTTTTACAATTTAATGCTTTTAACTGGCAACCCCGGATATTTACAGGGAACCAGAATAATTTTGGAATCGCCCGCTACCGGTTTAAGAATCAGACGCAATATTATACGTGCACAAGGCATAAAACATCCATGCCTGGGTCCATCGCATGTAAGGTATCTTATTGGTATACCCTTTGTTTTTCTGATAGTAAAAATATCCTGCGGGACTTTGCATATTTTCGATTGTCCATAAAAGTACCCGGTCAACTATCTGTTTATATTCCCGGATTTTATCAAGCCGGTACAAAGTAATAACAAGCTGGGCTGTAGCGTGCACATCAACCGGAAATGTCGAATTATTGTAATATTTGGGTATTCCCTCCTGTGTGAAAAAGGTATTGATATAGTAATTCAATCCGTCCTGAATATTTTTATCAAACGATGGATCATTGCTGTATTTCCTGTATTCTGCAATGCACTCAAGGTTAAAGCCTGTGTGAAAATTATCGATCCATTGATGGAAAGGAAGCGGGCTATAGGGCCAGGAACCGTCTTCCTTCTGATATTTGCAGCCGTAAGCAACTGCCTTTTCAGCTTCTTCAAGAAACAAAGAATTGCCCGTATAACTATAGGCGCGGGATAACATGCGAGCGCCCAGTAAAGATGCATTAAACACCTGTGTATGATCAAAAGGCGAATAGGAAAATGCAAAATCTCCCTCTTCATTATAAGTACGGTTAAGATCTTTGAGAATGAAATCACATACGCTAACCGCCTGATTTTTATATTTCTCAATTCCGGTAACCTCATAGGCATCGAGCAAAGCATAACCGATGAAGGTTGAGGCAACAACCGTCGGTGTGCCCTTTGGCTGAAAAAATGCAAGCGATTGCCAGTCAAAATTATATCCCCAGCAGGAACCTGAAAATCCGTGTGATTGGAGTGAAATAAGTTCTGTTGCCAGCCTGTTGATATTATCCAGGTATATTTTATCAGGGTTCTTCCGGTAAAGTGAGCAATACCCGCTTAGAAACAACCCGAGGCCCTTGGCATTGTACTCCTTTTTAACTCCAAATAACCTTCTGAGATTTATTGGATTCTTCTTAAAAGCCTGGATCCATGCTAATTTTAAATACCTGTTCTTATTTAAAAAAACCATTTTCCGGAAAAACGTGCTGTTTAATCCATCAAATGGGTCCCACCCTTTAAACCGCTCAGATTCACAATACTCTCTTAGTTTGTCAAGGCTGGTTGAAAATTGTTCCTGCATCCGCTTTAAAAGGTTTAATTGCTTGGGGAAGCCCTGTTGCCAGGGATTCCAATATTTTAAATGTGGTCAGAGTCGTGGTATATAACGAATTAAAATGGATTGGGGCTTCACTACCCGCCGTTAATGATTTAAAAAAAACTTCAATTTCCTGTTTGTGTCCTTTGCCGTTTGACTTGTATTGTTTCTCCCTATTGTCGCGGTATAATGTTCCACTTTTGAAATCGTCAATTACAAATACGGAATTCCCGCCAAAAAGTTCAAATCGCTCTTTGGGAAGTGATTTATCCCCATTGGCGGTGTAAATCAGATTTCCCACAGAACCGTTCCCGAATTTGACCGTAATTGAAATGTTGTCGTCATTTTTCAGTTTGCTGTTTGCAGCATCAATACATTCCGCGTAGACTTTAACAGGACTGTCATCACTAAAAAACTGCATCAGGTCAATGAAATGGCAGATTTCCCCAATGATTCTGCCTCCACCGGCAGCGGATTGAATCCAGTGATCCTGTGGAATATACCCGGCATTAACCCTGAAATTCATAACCATGGGCTCGCCGATGTTTCGGAACGAATCTTTGGCAATCCGGCATATGTCGGCAAATCTCCTGTTAAATCCCACCATGAGGAAGGGTGAAACTGAATGATTGTAAATATCAGCGATTGAATCCAGTTCCTCCGGATTCATGGCTAATGGTTTCTCAACAAAAACGGCCTTGTTGCTTTTAAGTCCTTCCATTACATAAATGGCATGCGTGTCGTGCTGGGTAGCCACAAACAGGGTATTTATCCCTGCATTGCCGGTAATGTTTGCGGGTTCGGAGGATGCGTGATTAAAACCAAATTTCTGGGCCACGTTTTTTGAATTCAAACCATTTCTAGTCACCACCGTATCCAATGACCCGTATTCTTTCGCAGACGGGATCAGGTATGATTGGGCAAAACTGCCAGCACCAATAAATCCAATGTTGAATTGTTTAATTGGCTTTGCATTAACTTTTACTATATTGTTTTTTACCTGGCTTTCATCGTCATATTTCAGTAAAATTCCGACATAGGGCTCAGCCTTTTTACCCAGCACCAGATCATATGCCTGAACAGCATCGGCGATATGGAATACATGCGTGGTAAGAGGTTTGAGATTGATTGATTTATGCTGAAGCAACCCGAGAAAAGCTTCCATGTTTCTTTGTTCGGTCCACCGGACATAGCCATACGGATAATCAAGGCCTTCTTCTTCATATTTTCTGTCATACCGGCCGGGACCATAGGAACAGGATAATTTAAGCTCTAGTTCTTTCTGATAAAAATCCGGATCACGGGGAATGTCCATTTTCACAGCGCCAACAACGATAACAACTCCCTTTTTCCGGAGAATACGACCGGAAAGCTCAACAGGGTCATTGGTTTGACCGGCAGCCGTGATTATTACCTTATCCAGTCCATACCCCTTTGAAAAATTTTCAATTGCCGTAAGCAAATTGGGGTCATTACGGGAAAAAGCTGCCGCTGAACCCAATTGGTTGGCCAGATTAATCATTGCCGGGGAGATATCGATACCCAGGACATTACAGCCATTTGCTTTTAAAAGCTGGCAGGTTATTTGTCCAAGAAGTCCAAGACCAATAACACCAACATTTTCTCCCAGCCTGGGATCTGACTGCCTGACACCTTGTAATGCAATTGCTCCCAGCGTGGCAAATGAAGCATCTTCAAGGTCAACCCCTTGGGGAACTTTTGCAACAAGGTTTTGCGGCACACATACTACTTCCGCATGTGAAGCGTAGCCAAGTCCGGCACAGGAAACAACATCGCCCGGCTGAAATTTTCCCAGCGTATCCATCGAAGCCAGTACAACGCCGGCACTGCTATATCCCAGTGCTTTCAATGAATCAAGCTTGGTTTTGACTTTTTCGAGCGTAGCTTTAAATCCTTCCTTCTTGTAGTTTTGAATCACCTGCCTGACCAGGTCAGGCCGCTTTTTAGCCTTGCCAATCAGGCTGGCCTGGGCTGTGCTAACCGTTGTTTTTTCCGTGCCTGCACTGATTAATGAAAAACGGTTTGCTACGAGTATAAATCCTTCGCTGATTGAAGGCACAGGAAGTTCATCGATATAAAGTTCTCCGCTTTTGAAATTTTGAATGAGCTGTTTCATCCCGGGGGAATTTATTTATGCAAATGTAATTAGTTAAATTAAAATGCATATGGGGAAAGAAAGCTATAATTTCTTGTTTTTGGAATTTTCGTTCTCTAAATAAAAAAATATTTTTTTAAACCGGAGCAAAATAGGCCGGGTGAATTCTATTTGACTGGCTGCTTGTACAGTTATATTTAAAATCATTCTAATCTGGACGGGAAGCGGCTTTGGTATGATTATTGACATCCGGAAAATCGGAACTTTGGTCAATAATTATCGTATACTCGTCATCGAAAATCATACTTTCGTCAAAATTAAAATCGTTAATGGTAAAAATAAAAGTTATGCAAAATTTACACTTTCTCAGGCTAATTGTTTTATTTACTGTCTCATCTATCCTTGGAATTCAAACAACAGAACTTTACGCATCCGGGTATGATGCTAACTATGTTCTGGCGGTGAAACAAAAGTATGCCATTCCCGAAAATGTTCTAAAAAATGATTATGTGGGTGTATGGCAGAAAACCTGCACATGGGCACCTGCAGGTACTATCACTTACAAAATCGAAAAAGATCCGTCGGGAGCCTTCGCGATTAATTCCAGTTCGGGGTTGATTACCGTTTTGGATCCTTCACGGATCAACGGCAAAATAGTAAGGCAGGATACTACAATCAACCTAATTATAAGGACAACCGACTCGGGCATTGGATTCGAGCTGGATACAGCCCAGATCCGCATAAAGGAAAATTCCTGGTGTATTTTTGTGGACTATTCAGCAGCAAACGGAACAGGCACAAGAACAAGCCCGAAAAATGATCTTGACAATGTAACCTGGACTACCGGAAAGATGATTTGCATTAAGCGGGGGAATATCATAATAAATGAAACCACCTCATTGGCAACTCTGATTTCCACTTCGTTGCATCCGCTGATTATTTGTGCATACGGGACCGGCAACAAACCCAAATTCTCAGGAGCAGCGATGTCAACCGGTGCCTGCTGGACCCTGGTAGCCCTTCCCAATGAAATTACGAACCGGATTGAATATCTGTATTTTTATGATTTATGGATTCGGGCATATCCTGATGCGGCTTATAAAACCCGGCGCACAGATAACAATATTGGCTGGTACAATTGCGAAACATACAATTGCAACCGCAGGGATTATGAATCGAGTTTGGTTATAAATACTTCTTCTTACGCGGATTCTGCTCTAACAGTACCGTTTGAACTTATCAACTATGTATCAGATACCACATCGAATGATATTTCAAATTACGATCCGGCAATTCCGGCAAAGGAGCCATCCCATATTAAATGCCATGTTTCTTTAAACCTGACAAATTGCTATTTTGGTAATACACGCGGCTGGAGTGTAAGGTTGGCCGGAGGAAAGGGAGCAACAATAAAACACTGCTTATTCAACAATAAAATGTCGCCGGTATCGGGTTTAAATGGATATACCTATTCTCTGCAGGTAAGGCAGAATCATGCGCTTATTGAAGACTGCCGGTTTATGGACTTAAACAGGTACGCAGTCATTTATTTTACGGCTGCAGGCAACGAATACGAAATGCAATCGGATTACACAAAAGTCAAAAATTGCTATTTGAGCGGATCGAGCATGTATGGAATATGGCTCGATGACCAGGGTTCAAGCTATACACCCTTTCATAACAATGTATTTGAGGACAATTATATTACAAATTCTCCCATTGGCATTAGTGTGGAAGATGGATATAAGAATAATATTTTGAGGAATATAATCGCAAACGGATCGCAGAACGGCATTAAAACCAGTATTGCCTCCGTGGGATTGTTCATATGTCACAATATCATCTATGGCTTCACAGGTGATGCAATAAGCATCCCCGTCGGATCAGGTGCTATAGTCTATAACAATACGGTTGACGGGTCAATTAATTGTACCGGGTCCACCTCATCCACCATTAAAAACAATTTATACAAAGTTCTTGCCGGAACCATGACGCAAACAAATAATCTTGATCTTGACGGTGTTCCGGTAACAAATTATTTTGAAAGTTATTCAAACCATAAGTACAAATTATTGTCAACTGCCGCACTGGCAATAAATAAGGGTGTTAGCCTCGGAATTAATACCGACTTCCTTGGAAACAAAATTTCGGGAATGCCGGATATCGGTGCCTATGAATACCTTTCCGCCACGTCGGTTACTACAAATAACTCCCCGGTAATATCGAATCAGGAATTTATGATTAACCATGCAGATTTCAATAATTTAATAATCGGTCAAATAGTCGCCACGGATAAGGATTCAGATCAAACCCTGCTCTACTCGATCGAATCGGGGAACGAGTCCGGTAAATTTACCATAGACGGTCAATCCGGAATTCTTGGAAGTAGCACCGCAGACCTTTTCGGACCAATAACCACAACCCACTCCCTTAGAATTAAGGTAACAGACAATGCAGAAACATCCCTGAGTGCTACCGCAATTATAAGTGTAAGTTTTGCCGGTCTGCCTGTTGCCATAAATAACCCACCTCTTATTTCCGATCAGAAATTCAATGTAAAACAAAAAAATTACCAGGGTTTCCTTGTGGGCACTGTGGTAGCTGGTGATAATGATATCGATCAGAAAATTACCTATGCAATTGTTTCCGGAAATGAATCTAATTTATTCTCTATCAATAGTTTAAATGGAGAATTAATAACTACGACATCCAATCTGTTCAAAGACAAGTTCCAGGATTATACAATTGTTGTCAAAGTTACGGATAATGGGACAACTCCTTTGAGCAGTTCCGCCAACATTCACATTACTTTTATATCGCAGGGCAAAGTTGTTTATATAGATCCGTCCCTGGCATCAGATCCCCTGGCAGACGGGTCGCTTGATCATCCTTTTGCTTCCTGGAAGAAGGTCGCCTGGAATGATGGAAGTGTCTACCTCCAGAAAAAAGGCACGGTTGCCATGGAAGAATCAATTGTCATTGGTGCCGGAAATGTAACCCTGGACGCATATGGCGAGGGAGAATTACCGACCGTTTCAGGCTCCACGAAGGCATTTATTATCAGCGGCTTTGACAAGTCGGATATAACCGTAAAGAATCTGCGGATTTCAGGAAGCAGCGCACAAAGCTGTCTTTACTTTATCGGAGATTCATGTGACAATATCACTGTGGAACATTGTATTCTTGAAAAGGCAGCCAACGCCATCAGCATCGCAAAAGGAAAAACATGCAACATAAAATACAACACCATTAAGTGTGAAGATGACGGAATTTATGCCATTGCAGATGTCATTAATGTATATTACAATGTATTTAAGGGCAACCGAACTGGGCTGAACATTGCAGGGAACCTCTCCAGGGCGAACATTTTCAATAATGTTTTTATAGATAATACAGAATCCGTTTCCGACACGTATGCAGAACTATCTCTTTTCAACAATATATTTTATTTATCCGACGCAACACAGAAAGCGATAAGACACGGATCAAGGAAAATCGTATCGGATCACAATATTTTTTACCCGGAACAGGAAGGTTTCATTGAAATTTCTGCCACAAATTATGGCAAACTCGATAAACTTCAGCAGGAACTTAGTATTGACGTGAATTCCCTGACGAAGGATCCGAAGTTTGTAGACCTCCTTAAAGAAAATTTTGAATTGGAAAATATTTCTCCGGCAATCAATTCAGGAATCAACCTCAATATTGCAGAAGATTATTTTGGAAATACAGTACCCTATTCGGGACAACCGGATATCGGAATTTGTGAATACATCGGCACAACTTCATCTCCGGATATTACTGCCTATGTACCTGTTTTATCCGTATTTCCAAATCCATCCTCTGGATCGGTAAATATTACGATTGAGACAAATGATCCGCCGACAGCAGAAAATACTTCGAAAACTTCTGCAAACAACAACACCGAAATTAAAGTAATCGATCAAAGGGGCCTGACTATTTTTTCAAAATTTCTGGACCTTACTTCTCAGACAATAAATGAAAACCTTGACTTATCGTCTGTTCCTAACGGATTGTATATAATTATGTTCAGGTATCTTGACAGGCAGGTTGTACAGAAGCTCGTACTCAATCATTGAGAGCGGGTTTAAATCCCCCGCCGTTTTAATCATTGTCCGGCCTTGCTTCTGAAGCAGAGCCGGATATTTGCATTCAATTGGATGAAAATGGACAAATTAATTTGTAGACTTAATCGGTAAGTTATAATGATTGAGCATGTTTATACCATAAATGGGAATACCTGTAATAACTATTAAATTTGTAAACAAAAGAAAGCAATCCTACACGATTTAATATTTTCAGAACTCTATTTTTCAAACTTGGATTAATGGGAACATCCAATAGATCCGGCCATAATTTATAAATAATTTGTCTGTGCACCATAAAATCAGGGTTCTCATTATATTTCAATTTAACAGACTGAATTAAATTCACTAATAATCTTGAATTGAAAGGATTAAATTCCTCCTGTGCAATGTCCTTTTCCAATTGTGTTTGAGTACCCCAATTACCTAATCTTTCCTCCCAGTAAAACAAGTTGGCTATTTCAATATTACAATTATTACAGTGATCCTTACATCCTGCTAACCACTTATCATATTCAATCCTGGCAAATTCATATTGACTAACTTCATTTAACACAGCCAGATCCATGCCTGATATGTGTTTTTTTCTCAATTTATCGAACCAATAGGTAGTCGAGGCTGTATTTCCAGGAAGATTTACTTTATCTGAAAAATTTAAATAATAATTGTATATATGAGGCAGATAATCTAAAGAAGCGGTTTCATTGTTTTCCAGGTATATTTTCCGAAAATCCTTATCTACTTTAATAAATGGATCAACCAAATGAAATTCCAGGTTAAGTTGTTTAAAAAGCTTCACCGGGATAGAAAGATCGGGACACTTGATGGTAAGTTCGGGATCTTTATTAATATAGTAATAAGCCTTATCCATAAAATCATAAGTTCCTGCCAAAAGTACACGAGAATCATTTCCTGCAGTTACAGGAAGCATAATATTGTACCGTAAAGAAATGCTTTCTATAAACCCTTTAATCATTTCTGCACATTGATCCACAACCGCCATAAATGGGCGAGATATAAATTTTTTATTGGGCCAATACCGTACTATTTTAAACTCATGTACATTCAAATAATGATTTGGCATTAACTGGTTTATTTCATCATAGCAGGTAGTTTGTCCAATGTTGGAATTATTTAATCTGTGGAAATCCAGGGAATTATAAAAGGCCAATTTAGATTGGTTATTACTTCTTTTAACATCAATAACCTTTGCCAGGAGATGAGGCTGTGAAGCACATATAAATTCATTCTTAGTTTTGGTATAATAAATTTTTCTAGCGGCTGTAGCATCATGCATCATCCATAGGTTTTGGCCCTGTACAAAAATCAGCACAAACCGGCCCGAATATTTAGCAATTTTGTCCGTTACATTATTAAAATCAACATCCCATAAATCTTTAATTATTTCCTTATTCAACTTTTCAGGATTCTCATAATCAAATATATCACCTAAAAGAAAAATCTTTACGTCCTCTTTTTGAAATTTAGTGACCAAAAGATCAACATGTGCATATATGAAATATTTTTCATTTACTCGGTGGACATTATGCTGGAATTGAATGTTCAAGGAATGAGAGGATATCAGATACTGTCTTCTGTATTTGATTCTTTGAATTTCATTTATATCCATGCTTCTAATAATATTCTCTCAAAATTTACGGTTTTTTTTGTTTATAGTTACTTCAAAGCGGTTTTGCTTATTAATCCTTCACTTATTAAGATAAGTATAAATTAGAGAAAAATAGAACAAGGCTATTCTATATATATCTCATTTTTAAATAAATATGAAGCTATATTTTATGATAAGAATTTCTAAATATTTTCTAACTTATAATCTACCAGTTAGATATTTTTATGAGTTAAAACCCATATAAGTTAAATTCGTCAATAAAAAATGACATTTAGTCAAAGTTTGGCAGAATGGTAAGGGCCATTGTTGCATTGTCCATTTTCAGTATGAGCAATAACAAACCAATTTGTCAGCTTCCTTTAAAATTTTCCCGTTAAAATTGTACATAATATTAAGTATTATTTACGATTAATAACCTTAGACCATTGTCTTCCAAATCCATGCATTCCGGATTATAGTTGGACTATTTAGAATGATTCCAATTTTACATTTTTTACATATCCATTGTAACCATATTACCTACTTTCGTCGTATAAATATATAATTTCGTCATCATTTTATGACGTTTCGTCAAAATTGAAATCGAAAAATTTATACTCCTTACAAATGATCAAATCACGTTTTACAGGCAAAATTGCATTGTTTACTGTTTTTCTTCTGTTAAGTAATTCTTTTTTGCACGCGCAGAGCGCATCCCGCGACATGTTTATTTTCAAGTTTGAAAATAATTTCGAGGATGATCAGTCCGGTAATTATCTTATGAGTGATTATACCCGCGACTGGAATAATCCCGTGGGAACCCAGAGACAAAGTGAAATGGATATTCTTTCGGAGGGAAACGGCTATGGCAAGTTTATGCGGGGCTATTTTCCGGTTGGAACAATTGGACCATCCTCCTGCGGATGGTCATGGGATACCTATTTGCCCGGCGAAAATACAGAAATGTATTTCTCTTATGATATCCGTTTTAAACCCGGCTTTGAATGGGTGTTAGGCGGAAAAATACCCGGCATTTCCGGAGGAATTGTGAAATCAGGATTTTTACCTCAGAATGGCGACGGATTTTCGGCAAGGCTCATATGGGCTGAAGGCGGGCGGTTAAAATTCTATGTTTACCACATGGATAGAAAAACGATATACGGCGATCCATATTTTTGGGATAATTTTAAATTCAATACGGGCCAGTGGTATAATATAACCATGAGAATCGTCCTGAATTCGGTAACCAACAATGTAGGCAATAACGATGGCATACTGGAAGGTTTCATTGATGGCAAATTGGTCATCCAATTGAAAAACTTCAGGTTTCGGAATTTTAACAATATATACGTTGATAATATCTATAATTGCTCCTTCTTTGGAGGAAACACGGCAGAATTCAATTCACTGAGAGATGAATGGATTGATACAGACAATTATTTTGCCTATACATATAGCAGCCAGGTATCAAATGTACCCCGTAACCATGAACTCAGTTCCTGGAGCACAATACTTCTGCATCCTTATCATAATGTCGCCCCTACGGAATGGAATAAATACCTGAACGTCACAAGCCTGGAATCTGCAAAAGTCAGCCTGGCCTGGACAGATTATCCTTATCCGACTGATTATATTGTTGAAAGGTCAGAAGGGGATCAATCCACGTTCATGGCGATTGCCACATTAAGTTATGGTACAAAATCGTTCGTTGACACGGATGTTGTACCCGGCAAAAAATACACGTACCGGTTAAAGGCAGATAACACGACTTCCGATGTTGTTACAGTAACTACTCCCCTGATGATGGACCTTACCTCCCCTTCCGGACTTTCTGTCTCAAAAATCGACGCTTCTTCTGTTGTTTTAAAATGGATTGACAATTCAACCAATGAAACCGGATTTGAATTGGAAAGAAGCGGACCGGGCGATTTTAATATAAAAAAGTCGATAGCAACTGCCGCGAATATAACAACACTTACCGATAACGATATTCAGCCCAACTCCGATTATCAATACAGGATAAGGGCCAAAAACACCGACGGAGTTTCCGCTTATTCTCCCCTGATTGCGGTTAAATCAGATGTCGTGCAACCCCCGCCGCCCCAACCGCCGACACCCCCGCCGCCCCAACCGCCGACACCCCCGCCGCCCCAACCGCCGACACCCCCGCCGACAATTCCCGCGAATCCTCCCTCGGCGCCTTCACTGCTTAAAAGCAAGGATTTTACTGAGAAAAGTATTACCCTGAGATGGAATGATAATTCCACGGATGAAACCGGGTTTATCATTGAGCGTGGCCTGGCAATTGATCCGAAAGATTTTACTCAATTCGCGCTGGGCGCTAATGATACCTCCTTTGTTGACGATAACCTGGCCTCAAATACAACTTATGTTTATTCTGTACGGGCGGTTAACCTGGCCGGACTATCCCCGGTAAGTAATAAAGGGGTGGCCTCTACCCTTTCTGTTGCAGAAACCAAACGCTTTCGCGATGGGTTGATCGCTTACTATAACTTTGGTTATGATCCGTTCAATGTGATACGGGATTTGTCGAATTATTCAAATCCGGTCGATTTGAAAATTCTTCAGCCTAATTCAATTCAATGGAATGAATACGGCAAATTGCAGATAAAATCCAATACCACGCTTGTTTCAACAGCGCCGGCAGAAAAGATCGTCTGTGCCGTCAAAAAAACCAACCAGCTTACGGTGGAATGCTGGATTAAACCCGATGAGCCTTTTGCTTCAAACGTTGCCCGGATTGCCTCACTGGGAACAGATAAAAATGATGTGGGATTTGTACTTGACCAGTATTACAATTCACAGGAATCAAAATCCCTGAATTATGCATCCCGCTTAACCACCAGTTCAACCACCGAAGAAGGCTTTCCGGAAATTGTTTCCGAGGATGTAAACGCCTATATTAACCTGCAGCATGTTGCCTTTGTGCATGACAGTCTTGGAAACGAATCGATGTACATTAACGGTAAACTTGCAGCCAGCGGATTCCGGTCTGACGGACTGGACAACTGGAAGACCAGTTACAATTTAAGGCTTGGAAATGAAGCGGATCAGAGTCTTCCCTGGACAGGTACGTATTATATCATGGCTATTTACAATACTGCTCTGAATTCACAGCAAATTCAACGGAATTATGAAGCAGGCCCGTGTGAAAATATGGAAGTAAATGGCATGAAATATGATATTAACCTTTACCCCAATCCTGCAACTGACTTCGTAAATATTCGTTTTACACCCAGTGAACGCCTCGAAAATATCATGCCAACGATGATAAGACTTCAGGATTTAACGGGCAAAATTATTTTCCAGGAAACCGTATTTAATCCGAATGATGAATACCAGAAAGAACTGGATGTCCGAAATCTGCCTAAAGGCATGTATATTATACAAATAACATCGGGCAAAGAATCACAGGCGAGTAAACTGATTGTTCAATAATCAGCACATATAGATGTCTGATTTACAAAATTTAAAATTTTCTTAAATACACATACGCAGAATGTAAAGGACCCTGTTGCATTGTCCATTTTCAGAATGAGCAATAATAAACCAATTAGTCAGCTTAATATTAAGTATTATTTACGATTTATACCTTAGATAGTCTTCCAAATCCATGCATTTCCGGATTACGGTTTGACTATTTAGAATGATTCCAATTTTACATTAAAGAATAATTTTTAAATACTGTAAACTACCCTAATATTTATTTAGCATTCAAGGTTTTATCCTAATGAATCAGAGATATTTTACATATCCATGTGTAACCATATTTTTTGTTTTTATCATAAAATTTATAAATTTCGTCCTTATTTTATGGCATTTCGTCAAAAATGATATCGAAATTTATATATTTGCTAGAACAAATTATACTGTTACAAATGATCAAATCACGTTTTACAGGCAAAATTGCATTTTTTACTGTTTTTCTTCTGTTAAGTAATTCTTTTTTGCACGCGCAGAGCGCATCCCGCGACATGTTTATTTTCAAGTTTGAAAATAATTTCGAGGATGATCAGTCCGGTAATTATCTTATGAGCGATTATACCCGCGACTGGAATAATCCCGTGGGAACCCAGAGACAAAGTGAAATGGATATTCTTTCGGAGGGAAACGGCTATGGCAAGTTTATGCGGGGCTATTTTCCGGTTGGAACAATTGGACCATCCTCCTGCGGATGGTCGTGGGATACCTATTTGCCCGGCGAAAATACAGAAATGTATTTCTCTTATGATATCCGTTTTAAACCCGGCTTTGAATGGGTGTTAGGCGGAAAAATACCCGGCATTTCCGGAGGAATTGTGAAATCAGGATTTTTACCTCAGAATGGCGACGGATTTTCGGCAAGGCTCATATGGGCTGAAGGCGGGCGGTTAAAATTCTATGTTTACCACATGGATAGAAAAACGATATACGGCGATCCATATTTTTGGGATAATTTTAAATTCAATACGGGCCAGTGGTATAATATCACTATTAGAATTGTTCTGAATTCGGTCACCAACAATGTAGGCAATAACGATGGCATACTGGAAGGTTTCATTGATGGCAAATTGGTCATCCAATTGAAAAACTTCAGGTTTCGGAATTTTAACAATATATACGTTGATAATATCTATAATTGCTCCTTCTTTGGAGGAAATACCGCAGAATTCAATTCACTGAGAGATGAATGGATTGATACGGACAATTATTTTGCCTATACGTATAGCAGCCAGGTATCAAATGTACCCCGTAACCATGAACTCAGTTCCTGGAGCACAATTCTTCTGCATCCTTATCATAATTTCGCCGCTACGGAATGGAAAAAATACCTGAACGTCACAAGCCTGGAATCTGCAAAAGTCAGCCTGGCCTGGACAGATTATCCTTATCCGACTGATTATATTGCGGAAAGGTCAGAAGGGGATCAATCCACGTTCACAGCGATTGCCACATTAAGTTATGGTACAAAATCGTTCGTTGACACGGATGTTGTACCCGGCAAAAAATACACGTACCGGTTAAGGGCAGATAACACGACTTCCGATGTTGTTACAGTAACTACTCCCCTGATGGACCTTACCTCCCCTTCCGGACTTTCTGCCTCAAAAATCGACGCTTCTTCTGTTGTTTTAAAATGGGTTGACAATTCAACCAATGAGACCGGATTTGAGTTGGAAAGAAGCGGACCGGGCGATTTTAATATAAAAAAGTCGATAGCAACTGCCGCGAATATAACAACACTTACCGATAACGATATTCAGCCCAATTCCGATTATCAATACAGGATAAGGGCCAAAAACACCGGCGGAGTCTCCGCTTATACTCCCCTGATAGCGGTTAAATCAGCTATCGTGCAACCCCCGCCGCCTCAACCGCCGACAATTCCCGCGAATCCTCCCTCGGCGCCTTCACTGCTTAAAAGCAAGGATTTTACTGAGAAAAGTATTACCCTGAGATGGAATGATAATTCCACGGATGAAACCGGGTTTATCATTGAGCGTGGCCTGGCAATTGATCCGAAAGATTTTACTCAATTCGAGCTGGGCGCTAATGATACCTCCTTTGTTGACGATAACCTGGCCTCAAATACAACTTATGTTTATTCTGTACGGGCGGTTAACCTGGCCGGACTATCCCCGGTAAGTAATAAAGGGGTGGCCTCTACCCTTTCTGTTGCAGAAACCAAACGCTTTCGCGATGGGTTGATCGCTTACTATAACTTTGGTTATGATCCGTTCAATGTGATACGGGACTTGTCGAATTATTCAAATCCGGTCGATTTGAAAATTCTTCAGCCTAATTCAATTCAATGGAATGAATACGGCAAATTGCAGATAAAATCCAATACCACGCTTGTTTCAACAGCGCCGGCAGAAAAGATCGTCTGTGCCGTCAAAAAAACCAACCAGCTTACGGTGGAATGCTGGATTAAACCCGATGAGCCTTTTGCTTCAAACGTTGCCCGGATTGCCTCACTGGGAACAGATAAAAATGATGTGGGATTTGTACTTGACCAGTATTACAATTCACAGGAATCAAAATCCCTGAATTATGCATCCCGCTTAACCACCAGTTCAACCACCGAAGAAGGCTTTCCGGAAATTGTTTCCGAGGATGTAAACGCCTATATTAACCTGCAGCATGTTGCCTTTGTGCATGACAGTCTTGGAAACGAATCGATGTACATTAACGGTAAACTTGCAGCCAGCGGATTCCGGTCTGACGGACTGGACAACTGGAAGACCAGTTACAATTTAAGGCTTGGAAATGAAGCGGATCAGAGTCTTCCCTGGACAGGTACGTATTATATCATGGCTATTTACAATACTGCTCTGAATTCACAGCAAATTCAACGGAATTATGAAGCAGGCCCCTGTGAAAATATGGAAGTAAATGGCATGAAATATGATATTAACCTTTACCCCAATCCTGCAACTGACTTCGTAAATATTAATTTTACACCCAGTGAACGCCTCGAAAATATCATGCCAACGATGATAAGACTTCAGGATTTAACGGGCAAAATTATTTTCCAGGAAACCGTATTTAATCCGAATGATGAATACCAGAAAGAACTGGATGTCCGAAATCTGCCTAAAGGCATGTATATTATACAAATAACATCGGGCAAAGAATCACAGGCGAGTAAATTGATTGTTCAATAAACAAATCCACGTAACAACCTAAATATCTGGCATGTATAGATGCCAGTATTCTTCCGTTTTCCAAGAATCCCGGTTGCTGCTGCATAAACCTCGGTTCCTGCACTGAACATCGTTATTTGTATCAGTTGTTTACTTCCTTCAGTATATCCCATAAATAAGTCAATTTGTCAAATTTTAATGAAATTGTACCCCGAAAATTGGCGAGTGAATTGAATGCTTTTTAAATTTGGTCCATCATTCTTATCTATACAAACCCAAAATGACCAAAGTTATAAGACATAAAAAAGATTTTAATCCGATTTTTGCCTTCCTCGATATTATCGTCACCATTTGCTCTTATTTTCTTGCGTATCTGGTGACCAATCTCTTTAATACCGAATATTTTGCCTTTAGTAAGGAATACATTATTATGCTGGGCCTGATCATACCCACATGGGCTGTCCTTTTGCATATGTCCAAACTTACGCAAATACCCAGAACCCGTTCACAAGTTTCTATTTTTCTGAATTTTATGAATTTCAGTGCGATTGGTTTTGTGCTTATGTTTTTTTATAAACACATTTTTGGACTGACCAATTTCAGCCATTTCGTAATCATCTCCTTTTCAATAACTAACCTGCTTTCATTGTATGTTTTGCGGATACTGACCTATCGCTTTTTCAAATATTATCGTGCGAGTGGTCACAATATCAGCAACATTGTTGTGTATGCGGATGATAATTCCGAAAAATTTATTGAATCCATCATGGAACATAAGGAATGGGGATTCAGAGTTCTGATGATCTTAACGAATTCGTCGTTGATCCGCAAAAATTATGGCGATAAAGTCCGGATTTATCCCGATAAAATTGATATCAAGAATATCCTGGATATAGATATTATCGATGAGGTAATCTATGCAAAAGAATCCATTGATGAAGACAGGCTAAAAAAGATGGTCGAGATGTGCGAAGAAATAGGGGTAACCTTTCGGCTGAAATCTGATATTTCTCCTATGTCGGTTTCAAATGCCCATCTTACACATTTTGAACATATTCCGTTTCTGACCTTCCAGAATTCACCCCGCTATTCCTGGGCTGTCGGCTGGAAGTCATTCAGTGAGTTTTGGATCTCCGTGGGCATTATTTTTCTTCTTTCACCCATTATGCTGATCATTGCATTCTTGATCAAACTTACTTCAAAAGGTCCTGTAATATTTAAGCAGGAACGCGTTGGTCTGCGCGGAAGAAAATTTTACATTTACAAGTTCAGGACGATGGTGGTAAACGCTGAAGAATTAAAGGCCAAACTAGAGAATTTAAATGAAAGCGATGGCCCGACCTTTAAAATCCGGAAAGATCCCCGGATTACTCCTATCGGAAGATTTATGCGTAAGACCGGACTGGATGAATTACCACAGCTCTTTAACGTTGTAAAAGGAGAAATGTCTTTGATAGGTCCACGTCCTCCCCTTTACTCTGAAGTTGAAAAATACGAACGCTGGCACTTGAAAAGGTTATCCGTAAAGCCAGGTATTACCTGCACATGGCAGATTATTCCCAACCGGAATGAAATTGTATTTGACAAATGGATGAAACTGGATATTCAATATATCGATGACTGGTCCATAAAAAAAGATTTCCAGCTTCTGGTTAAAACTATCAGGACAGTCATATATGGCAGTGGATATTAATAATCCGGTATTAATCCATGTCTCTTTCAACATTTTTGCCTTCTGATTCCCCAATCATATATTCATAAAATTTTAATACTTTTATCGTAATTTATTTACTGTAGTATCGGTATGAAAAAATATAGGAATAATCTGCAATTCGTTTGCACAGGTATCATAACTGTGCTTCTGATAATGACCTCTTGTGCCCCGGTTGAAAAACTGAGATACGTGGATGATGCTCCCGGTACCGTAAAAAACGAGTATTTCAATGATCGTACGGAGAAAAACATACAGCCTTATGATTATCTCTATATTAAGATCTTCAGTCTTGATGAAAAAACAAATGCGATCTTTAATGAAAGAAGTTATTCCGTTGACAATGAGCTGATAAGTTACTCCGTTGATTCAAAAGGGGACGTAATTATGCCTTTTATCGGGGAGATCAACGTTAAGGACCTGACAATAATACAGGCCCGGGAAAAAATTGAAAAATCCTTATCTGTTTATTTAAATAATATATCTGTAATAGTTCGTTTTGTAAGCAATAAAGTAACTGTAATCGGAGAAGTTACCAGACCGGGCCAGTATCCTTTTTACGATGAGAAAGTAAGTGTTTTCCAGGCCCTGGGCTTTGGCGGCGGTGCTTCTGGATATGGTGACCTCACAAATGTCACCCTTGTACGGGAAAAAGATAATGTAATCAAGTATTATTCTCTCGATCTGACCAAGAAGAATATAGCTGCTTCAGAATATTACTATCTTTTGCCGAACGATATCCTGATAATAAATCCGATTAAAGCCAAGTATCGTGAATTAAGGGATTATGCATTAACCCTTTCAGCATCAATTCTAACCTCTATTGCTGCGGTACTTTCGATCTATATAATAGTCACACAACTTTAACAGATTTCATTATGAAAGATGATCAGCAAATACAGACACCGAACATGGATTTCAAAAAGTTTTATCATAAATTATTAGGTTTTAAAACTGTATATTTTGTACTCCTCATTGTTCTGCTCATTGCTGCTTTTCTTGTGAACCGATATTCCCCTGTAAAATACAGTAATACCTCCACTATATATCTTAACGAACAGGACAAAAACAGTTCGTTGAATTCACCAACCGATATGTTTCAAAGTTTTGGCTTGTTTACTGGCAAGCAAAACATTGACAATGAACTGGAAATGTTAAAGTCGTTTTCACTGATCAAGAAGACAATCAGTGAAACCGATCTCAAAGTGACTTATTATTCGTATAAGAATTCACCGCTGTCATTGTTGCTTTATAAGACCCCCTTCATCAGAAAAACGGAATTGTACCAGGATTCACCGATTGAGGTGGTACTGGATCCTTCTGTTCCCCAGGCCGTATATATGAATTTCAATGTTGTTTTCCTGAATCAGAATGAATTTTCAATTGAAGCGGAAGGCGATGAGATTGCCTTGTATAATTACATAGACGATCAGATAGTTTCCTATGCCAACACGATCCATTTCAAACAACGTTTTAAGTTCGGCGATGAAATCAAAACCAAGTATTTTAATTTCAGGGTACAGAAAACCAATCTTTTCAATAAGGATTTTACCGTTAACTCAAACCTGGCCTTTTATTTTAACAATATCAACGTGTTGACCTTACAATACCAGGCGAATCTAAAAACGGAAACAGTTTCGGAATTGTCCACACTGATCAAACTTACATTTAAAGGAACCAATCCTCAACGGGTCACCGATTTCCTCAACAATCATACATCTACCTATCTTGGTAAAAGTCTGGATAAGAAAAACAAAACAGCTTTAAGCACGATCGATTTTATTGACACACAGATTTCTGATGTTGCTGATTCGCTGAGTTATGCAGAATCAAATCTGAAAAATTTCCGAACAACGCAGGGGGTTATGGACCTGAGTTTCCAGGGGCAACAGATTTATGAGCAATTAAGTAAGCTCGAAAATGAAAGAGCCGCTTTGATAGTACAGCAAAAATATTATGAATATCTTAACCGGTCGCTGACCAATGGAACCGGTTTTGCTGACCTTGTCGCACCTTCATCCATGAATGTGGCGGATCCGATCATGTCGGGATTGGTTTCCCAGATAATTGAACTGAACAATGAAAAAGCCAGCTTATTGAAAAATTCTACAAGTCAGCAAAACTTATACCTGGCGGATATCAATATCCGTCTTGACAATCTGAAGAATACGATCAAGGAAATGGTGAAGAATACCCTTGACGGGATAAACATTTCAATGAACGAAATAAACTACAGGATGTCAAAGGCATCCGGACAGATTTCCTCCATGCCCAAAACCGAACTTCAACTTAGGGGAATTGAACGGAAGTTTAAATTAAACGATGAGATTTATACCTTCCTATTGCAGAAACGTTCCGAGGCTCAGATTGCAAAAGCTTCAAGCACACCTGATTACGAAATTGTTGACCCTGCAATGATTGCAGTAAGCCGTCGTGTTTCTCCCAAATCGATGCTTAACTATGTTATTGCTTTCTTTCTGGCTTTAATTCTTCCCACCGTGGTTCTGCTGATTAAAGACTTTGTGAATAACAAAATTACCGATCCGGAGGAGGTTGAGACATTTACAAATTACCCTGTAATGGGCCATATTAATCATAATTTCCATCGTTCGGTTCAGATTGTTAACAAATATCCGAATTCTTCCGTTACTGAATCGTTCCGGTCAGTTCGCACCAATTTTCAATTTTTTTCCGATGGAGGAAAACGGCAGGTATTGTTATTGACATCTTCTACATCCGGGGAGGGAAAAACTTTCTGTGCCATAAATCTGGCAACCATATTTGCATTAAATGGCAATCGTACTGTTTTACTTGAATATGACCTCCGTCGGCCAAAAATTCATATGGAATTCAATTCCAGCAATATTATCGGAATCAGTTCCTTTTTAATTGACAAGGCAAATATTGAAGACATAATTGTGCCCACCCATATCGAAAATCTTGATCTGATTTCTGCCGGACCTGCTGCGCCAAACCCTGCCGAATTGATAGCTTTGGATCGCACTGCCGAACTTATTGATAAGTTGAAGGAAATTTATGATTACATAATCATCGATTCTGCACCGGCAGGTATTCTGAGTGAAACTCACCTGTTAATGAAACACAGCGATTTAAACATTTTTGTGGTCAGAATTGATAAAACCTACAGGGATGCCTTTAAAAATTCGATTCGTGCTATTGAAAACAATAAGTTCAGTAACGTTTCCATCCTTATAAATGATCTTGATGTAAAACATGATATTCATAAATACGGGTATGATAATAAATATTATACCGATGATAAAAATCCGGGATTTTTCCAGAGAACCTTCCAAAGGAATAAAAAAGCTTCCTGAAGTACTGAAATCGCCAGGTTTTGAGCAAAGCGCCAAATCCTTTGCAGCGCTTTGCAGAGATTACCGGTCAATGAGCAGGGATTTGCAGAATCAGCGATAAAGGATGAGATATAAAAGAATGATAAAATATGTGATTTCTTTTGCGTTGCTATTTGTCATTCTATCCATTGGTTTATTGAATGCCTATAATTTCCTCAGTATTTCGAGACCAGTACAACCTGATTTATTGGTGGTTGAAGGGTGGTTGCACAGAGACGGCCTTTATCAGGCAAAAGAGGAGTTTATTCACCACAGGTACAAATTAATTCTCACTACCGGAATTCCCAACACGGATGGTTTTCTGATGGGTTCCAACGGGAGGCTTGTGTTTGAAACCCGCCATAAAATTCCAGCCAGCAAAGACGGTATCTACAATATATCCTTAACTATAAGGGGAACAAAAGCAAATAAAAAATATCCCCATTTCAAACTGTTTGCCGATTCAGTTGAAATTGGGGATGACTACACTTCAAAGTACAAGAAAGATTTTCTTTACAATGCCAGATTGTCAAACCCTCCTGATTCCATTATGCTTGAGTTTGATAATGACATGTATACAAATTTAAGGGACAGAAATTTGTATGTCTATTCCGTATCGGTTGACAAAGCGATTTTTAAAGCCGACAATGAGCAGGTAATTTGTTATTTCAGAAAAAACGGCAGATACTATCTTTACCAGCGGCTTAGTCCAAACTCGGCACAAGATGCAGCGAAATATTTAAACGTACTTGGCATCCCCGATTCCCTGATTGTTCCTTTAGTTACCATGCACAGCCAAAAATCAAGAACATATTCAACAGCTCTTGCCGTAAAAAAATGGCTCGATATCCACGGGAATAATACAAGGCGCAATTTGAACATATTCACCCAGGGCCCGCATGCCAGGAGAAGCTTTATCCTATATAAAAAAGCCCTTGGCGATTCAGCCGGGGTTGGAATAATTTCCGGTAAAATACAGGAATTCAATTCCAGGAATTGGTGGAAATCCATAAGGGGTTGGCAATCCGTCCTGTATGAAATTACGGGCCTGGTTTATATTTCCCTGTTTCTATAACAGTAAGATCTTTATTTTTTACGGGTTTCCGGAAAAATCGCAGTATAGCTTATCCACCTGATCGCTCTGAAAATACTCCTTACTGTCGATATCCATTATCGTTAAAAATCCTCCCCGCCAGCCTGCACCCGTATCCATAAGGAATACTTCACAGGTTTTCATTGGCTTATCCTGGCCAAAATTCAGAGTGGGCGTGTGACCGAGATATACTTCATCGTAGGAAGTAAGCTTAAAATTTTCGCCATGCCGGTTGTAATGGAGAGCTGTCCTTAAAAAGCTGCGGTCCCATAACAGTGTGTACCTGTCCTGATCCTCAATATTACTTTTCGAATCAAAACCTGCATGAACAAAAAGTTTATTTTCCATTTCATGATACAGGAGGGCACTTTGAAGCATATTCTTGTGCGCTTGCGGAACGCCATGAGGATAGGAATCCTTTGTTTTATCACCGCCCTGGTTTAACCATATGTCAGGTTCTTTGCCATTCAGAAACCAATCGAGCGCCCATTCATCATGGTTTCCAAGAAGCAAAACACGGTTCGGAATGGCAAGCATCGTATCAAAAACTTTATTCACCTCCGGCCAACGGTCACACAGATCGCCCAAACAAATAAGTATATCCTTTTGAAAGTCGAAGGATGATCTTTCCAGGCATTGAACCAGTGCCTTGTGTGCACCATGAATATCACCGATAACCCACCTGCGCATTTTGAGCCGTCAAAATCATTTGAATTGGCTAAATTAGTGAAAGCTAGACTGAATGGCAAGCGATCAGGATTAATTTATGGGCAGAGGATAGGGAAAATGCTATTTTGCCGGTCAATGTTATTGGAGTTATATTGTCCGATGTTTCCAAGAGAATTTTACATTCCAAAATCCAGATATATCATGAAAATAAACTATTTCAAAAATCAAAGCATCGGACTTCTTATGCTCTTCGCCTTCCTTTCAATCGATGGCATCGCTCAAAACCAGCAACCTGCATACGCCCGGGATACGCTGGTAAAAGCAGCACGGGAAATAATGCAGTCCACCTCCTTTTGCGCTCTTGTAACAATTGATTCAACCGGAATTCCGCAGGTACGCACGATGAATCCTTTTCCCCTGAAAGATGACATGGTGATCTGGTTTGCCACCGGCAGGAAAAGCAGGAAGGTAAAGGATATGCGAAATAATCCGGATGTATGTGTTTATTTTTCCGATCATAAGGCAGGAAGCGGTTATGTTACGATTAATGGCAAGGCGGAAGTAATTGATGATAAAGAGCTGCTTATAAAGATGAAAAGAGATTACTGGGAAAACATTCCAAACTGGCAGGATATATTTGTTCTGGTGAAAATCACACCGGTTACAATGGATGTTACCAATTATCCCCGCGGAGTGGCCGGAGATCCCGAGACCAGCCGTGCTCCCCGGGTCACCTTCTAGCCTCAGCCCGAAGGGCGCACTCTCAATAACCGTGGGTGAAACCCACGGACACGAGGGTGAAACCCACGGACACGGGTGACCCTCAGCCCGAAGGGCGCACTCTCAATAACCGTGGGTGAAACCCACGGACACGAGGGTGAAACCCACGGATACGGGTGACCCTCAGCCCGAAGGGCGCACTCTCAATAACCGTGGGTGAAACCCACGGACACGGGTGACCCCCAGCCCGAAGGGCGCACTCTCAATAACCGTGGGTGAAACCCACGGACACGAGGGTGAAACCCACGGACACGAGGGTGAAACCCACGGATACGGGTGACCCTCAGCCCAAAGGGCGCACTCTCAATAACCGTGGGTGAAACCCACGGATACGTGGGTGAAGCCCACGGATACGAGGGTGAAACCCACGGACACGAGGGTGAAACCCACGGAAAAGGGTGATCCCACGAACACAGGGGACGCCCACGGATGTGGGCAAAGCCTACCGATCAAGGAAAATATCGATCATCTACTTTTATTCCATATTCCTTCATTAATCTGATATACTCCTGCATAAAAGTTTCCTTTTTATGGTGTTCCTGCTGATTCTTTATATAATTTATAATCGTATCTTTTTCTTTCCAAGAATAAGTTAAAGCCGCATAACCGTCAGCCCAACCGGAAAAATAAGGGAAAATTGCCCTTTCTTTTATCCAATGTGAGGTTGAGGCTTTTAATTCCCGCATAAGATCTGCCAGTGCCACATTTGGATGTAAATCAGACAAAATATGTACATGATCTTCAACTGCATTAATTCTATAAAGTACACAGTTTTTATTTTTTAAAATCCCCATAGTATACCAAAAGAATTCTTTCATATTCTCAGGGGCCAGGGTTCCCTTTCCGCTTTTAGTTCGGAAAATAATGTGATAAAGGATTTGACGATAACTTGACATATAAGGTTTATTTAAGTCAGCCGATGGAGCTGAGCGGTTGCGCCTAAACTTATTGCTAATTTAAAAATTTGTTTAAGGACTTGCCTCTAACATCAATACACAATTAAATTTAGGATAAAAGAAAACAAAAATCAAATAAAACGATGCTTTTTTTGTCTTCGGATCATCCGTGGGTTTCACCCACGGTTATTAAGATATAGCCACTTCGTGGCCGGGCACATCTTCGCCGGGGGGCACCCAAGGTTATTGAGATATAGCCACTTCGTGATCTGGCACATCTTCGCCGGGGGGCACCCGCGGCTATTAAGATATAGCCACTTCGTGGCCTGGCACATCTTCGCCGGGGGGCACCCAAGGTTATTGAGATATAGCCACTTCGTGATCTGGCACATCTTCGCCGGGGGGCACCCGCGGCTATTGAGATATAGCCACTTCGTGGCCGGGCACATCTTCGCCGGGGGGCACCCACGGTTATTAAGATATAGCCACTTCGTGGCCGGGCACATCTTCGCCGGGGGACACCCACGGCTATTGAGATAGAGCCACTTCGGGGCCGGGGCATCTTCTCCGTGGGTTTCACCCACGGTTATTAAAATAAAGCCACTTCGTGGCGTAACCAATTCCTGACTGGAATGTCCGATTTCGAACAGTCAGTGTTCAGAAACAGACAAAATCCAAAATCAAAAAAATACATTAGATATTGATATACATAAACATATACATATGTGGCATATTTTATGCTGACTTTGATCCATTGTTTATAAACAAAATAATGGGAGGTCAAATCATGAAAAAACAAATTGTTCTTTTTGCTGTATTTTTCTTTAGTTTATCGGCCTTTGCCAAAGTAACCGGCACAAATTGGCTGGAAACCGCCAATGGAAAAATTGATTGCAAGGAAATTAACCTGGGCATGACAAAAGCTACAGTGGTTATGGATGATGGTTCCAAAGTTGATATCAATTACGATGATATCAATTCTTTTTCCAGGAATGGTAAAGTATACAATAAGCTTAGGCTTTATGAAGACAATAAACCGACAAACCAGATGGCTTTTATGGAACTCATAAAAACCTGGAACGACCTGAGTTTGTACCGGCTTAAAGTGCAAAACCTTGAATCGGGTTTGTCACGGAACGAATCCCAAAAGTATTATCTGTATAATGGTACCAACTACCATATGCAGCTTGATGACAGATCCTTGCGCACTACCTGCAAGGAATTCGGACTTAATTATGCCGATATGTAATCCTTCATGAGGAAAAGAAAACCCCGAAGATTAACATCTTTGGGGTTTCATGTCGTTTTATGCAATCATTGTTTCTGCGGGGCGCTTTTCATATCTTTAACAGCAACCGGCCAAACTCCGGGCAAGGGCATTTCATATTATTTAAAATTCTGAAACGCCCGGGATGGAATTAATGAATTACAACCATTTTGGTTTCATCGGTGTGGTTTCCCGATTTCATCCGAAGTAAATAAGTACCCGGTTTCAAACCCGATGCATCATAGCCTATCGTTTGCCTGCCGGTCAGGGACAATCCCCTGCCAACTTCGTCAATCAAACGGCCCTCAAGATCAAAGATGCCAATATCTGCCTTCGAATTCTCTTTTCCAGAGTATACAATATTGGAAGCAGAGGATACGGGGTTTGGATCACAGCTGATTCCAAATGGCGTCTCTTCGCCGTTTGATGAAATACCTGTAGGCATATCTTCCCTTACGAATTGTCGCATCCATAAATACATATTCAATACATTTTCTTCGAGATATTCATGTCCGCCATTAAAAGTAACAAACCTGAGATTCGGGTTCCCTGCCTGTTCCAATAAATTGTAAGCAGTTTGATTAATCTGCAGCAGGCCATCCTGGGTGCCACATACAAAATAAACAGGTAAATACTTCAATTTTCGGGCTGTATTTATGTTAACTACCGGAAAATAGTACAATGCCCCTGCCATTATACCTACAGCAGCCCATGTGTTTGCCGAACTGACGGCAATATTCCATGCGCCAAAACCACCCATCGAATGTCCGCTCAGGTATTTCCTGTCGGGATCAATTTGAGCCATATTTTCAAGTGTTGTTATGCATTCCCCGATATCAGTCATGGCTATTCCCTGGTACCAGAGATTACCCCTTCCCCAGGGAGACAAAAGGTATCCGTCTTCAAATGAGGTACTGCTTGAAGCGCCCTGTAAATAAGGATAGGTCAGGTATTCGATTGAATTTCCGGCCACGGACCATAAACCGTGAAGATTGACATACAGGGGGTATGTATTCCCCGGATTCCAGTCTTTTGGAAGCGTTAGCCATGAGAATGATACGGATCCGTCCGTAGGGGAAACCCATGAAAGGATCATCGGCCGCCTTCTTTTAAGATAAGTCGACATCTGCACGGAACTGGCCGTGTCGCTCTCATCGATGAAGACATTGTAGGTGTCCGATAAAAATGCGGAATCAGCATGAGTCAGACTGCTTTTTGAATTGACAACAGAGAGAATTGAGTTGCAATGCATCTTGAAAAAATCGTTTTCCGATTTTTCGGAAAGAGACGTCAGCGTGTCCTTTAGAGCTGCCACATCATCTACCGGGTTGACACTTTTGGGATCCATTTGCTGGCATCCTGAATTATTCAGGATTAGAACCAGCAGAAGCAGGCATAGAGAAGTTCTAAGTTTCATATGTTTCAGGTTTCTAATTAGACACCCGGGTGACATAATTACCCTATGGCACTCTATTTTGAAGACAACTCTTTGGTTTGGCTTTTAATGAGGATGATCCGGTTCAGAACGAGACTGCTCTTTGGTTTCCGGATTCTGAAACGGAGGGTGATGGTGTTTATAAAATCAAGGGAATTTATGTCGCAAACATAGATTTGGCTGAACCTTTCCTCTGTTCTCCGGTACGTTGAGATCCAACCCGATACCTGGCTTTGGCGCTGCCATACCGAAAAATCACATCCAAATGGTTCTTTCATTATATCAAAAAACATTTTATAATTCCCCGCAGGTATATCCGCCAGGGATATTCGCAACCACGACTCATCACCCGGGGTAAGAAGATAGGTCTCCCCTCCCGTTCCGTATTTCCAGGTTGTTTTAATCTCAATGTTTCCAAATATATTAAAATTCATCAATTGGGGATAAAGGATCAAGGTATCGGGAATATAAACACGGGTATGGCCATTAACAGGTTTAGTGACTTCATTTGCAGGAGAATCTGAATAATATAAAGCCAGGGAGGTATAATCAACCGGAAATTTATTGCCGGCAGGCCCATGTTCAATACTCATATAAAAATTTTTCTCAAATGAAAGTTTATCGGAAAGATAGAACCGGTAACCTCCTGTTCGGCAAAATGGCAACGAATAGTCCAGGGCACCATGGATGGGCAGACTCATTTTACCATCCCAACGGTCCATCATTGCATACCATCCCCCGTTAAAATAGTCTTCCGATCCGGTGCCATGTATCCGGAACTTCCCGTCGATGGATGCGGAATCATCGCCCTCGAAAAAATAGGTCATTCCGGCCTGTAATCCCTGTGCCTGCAGAACAGTACCCACATAGTGACCTTTTCCGTTGGTGTTTAGAAAGATGTGTGGTTTTCCCGGAGTTGATATCGGACTTGCGGTCCATTTGGCATAAAACTTACCTTCTTTTTCCCGATCCCTGGGATCGTTCGTAAACCAAACCTGAACTGTAACTTTCCCATGGGTTTGTTTACCAGATGGATTTTCCCTGTAAACCAGCTCAATTTTTGCCGACTTGTCAAAAGGCATCGGAAAATAGCAATAATTCGTATTTTCATGACTCCCAAGCAGTAAACTTTGCATCGATGTTTTGCCAAATGCGTATCCAAAGAAATCCGCCACAGGACAATACACAGCGGGATACTTTTCATCGTCCCATGTAATTCTGATATCCATGTTTTTATCGCGTCCTTCAAAAGTGGTTGCGGGATTGAGCTCAATACCGACAATACGGCCTCCCTGGTTTAATTCCAGGACAGTTTTTGTTTCACCGGGTTTAATATCAAACTGCCCCGACCTTTTTGAAAGCCTTTTGGAGTGGAAATCCTGTATGGAAAAATTTTTCTTATTCCATACAGAGGCGATCTGCTTAAGCGATTCTCTTTCTTCAGCCGTCAGATGCAGGCTAAATGGGATTACCTTTGATCCCTTTTCATACATACGATATTGAATCTGGTGAAATTGCATCTTTTTGCCCCGGCATACGATCCTGCAGCCTGTAGCAAAGGGAATCGGCAGGTAGCAATAATATCCTCCCAGCTGATTCCCGCAAAGGGGGGCCACAAAAGGATACTCCTTCCCCGAAAATAAGTCGAGGTAACAAATTGAAAAAGTGGGAATTAAAGTATCATCTATGTAAAAGTCAAGCGTATCTGCAGTTGGTGTGGGAGTCCATATCCTGTTTATCACACCACTCCCCTTCTGGTCAAGGATCACCAGGCTTCCGTCGTCATTGCTTCTTATAAAAGAATATGTGCCGCTAAAACCATCGTTATTATTCCCTGTTGTATCATATGTAGAAACCTGCGCGCAAAAGGTGCTGTCAAGGTATTCAGGCAATAAAGAAATATCGTAAAGCGCACGCAATTCGGTTTCAAGAGAATGTTCCCTCACATTTGGTTCACTGACAGTGTCAGTTTGCTTCGTTCTGCATGAGGAAAGACAGATCGCAATAATAAGAATCAAACAAAGTGGCTTCATGATTTATTAAAAAAATAAAAGGTAGAATTATTTTTGTAAAAAATAAGAAAAGATCTTTTCATCTTCGGTTCGGTTCAGGAATGAAATCAATTCGTTCTTTAAGTATATTTGTTATCGGGATAGTTTTTATGCTTTTGCCAGGCCTGTTACACAAACAACTTAGATTTCATGAAATCCGACAAACCTCCCGGCAAACTCAGCAAAAATTCCAGAACCGCCATAGATGCGGAAAACAATATCACAGCAGCTTTACAAATGGAAACTGACATCCTGAGCCTGGCTAAATTTCCTTCGGAAAATCCAAACCCCGTAATGCGGATGGGTTTTGATTACACCCTGATATACATTAACAATGCCGGTGACCGCTTTTTAAAAAAATGGGATATTTCTGTAGGCAGTAAGATTCCGGATAGCATTGTACGGCTGATCTCGGGAATTGAAAACGGTTCCCACAGGGAAATTGAAATTGAATGTTGTGAAAGGATCTATTCCTTTACAGCCGTTCCTATTTTTGATGAAGGGTATATCAACCTGTATGGCCATGATATTACACAACAAAAGTTAGCGGAGGAACGGCTCCGTTTTCAGGCAAATATAATGCAGAATATTTCGGAAGCAATCTATGCAACCGATTTACAGCATCGCATCACCAATTGGAACACTGCGGCTGAAAAATTATATGGACATAAGGAAAAGGATGTTATTGGAAAGTCTGTAATGGAAGTCACTGGTGCCGGATTTGATGCAAAAAAACAAGATGAAATTTCCAGAGTCCTCTTGAAAAAAGAGTTTTTCAGAGCCCAGGTCGAACACATTTCAAAGTCGGGTTCCGCCGTATTTCTGGATTCCATTACCATTCTTCACAAGAACCTGGAAGGACAAATTATTGGATATATAAGTACAAATCGTGATATCACTAAAAAAGTGCTTGCCCAAAAAGCATTGCATGAAAGTGAACTGCGATATAAAGAACTGGTTACAAACGCAAAGAGCATCATCCTAAAAATGGATAGCCAGGGACGTTTTACCTTTGTCAACGAATTTGCACAGGATTTTTTCGGGTATAAAGAAGATGAAATAATTGGAAAAACAGCCCTGGAAACTATTGTTCCAAAAACAGAAAGCACCGGAAGGGATTTAAGTAAACTGATCGATCATATTTATGAAGATCCGGACAAATTCTCGGTAAATATGAATGAAAATACTAAAAAGAACCGGGAAAGAGTTTGGATTGAATGGCACAACAAAGCGATATTTGACAGCGACGGGAAAAAATCAGGACACATTGCAATCGGCATTGATATAACCCGGCGAAAATTGTCGGAGGACGCTTTGCAGGAAGCCCGCGATAAGCTGAATATAGCCCTTGAAAATGCAGGGATAGGATTGTGGGAATGGGATGTTCAAACCAATGAAGTTACCTGGGATGTAAAATTAGAAAAGATGATGGGCCTTCAACCGGGCACTTTTGGCAAAACATTTGCCGATTTTGAGAATTTAGTGCATGAAGAAGATATTCCCCATGTTCAGAATTCAATCCGGAATACGCTCGAAAAAGGGAAGCCCCTTGAAACAATTTTCAGGACCCGGCCTGAAAATGGAACCCTGAAATACATCAGTTCAAAAGCTTTTGTGAATAAAAATAGTGCCGGAAAGGCAGTAAGATTAAGCGGAGTAAGCTTTGACATAACAGGCATGCGCGCTGAAACCGAGCGTTTATTATTAGAACTCAACGAAGAACTATTGCGTTCAAATAAGGATTTGGAAAGTTTTGCATATGCCGCGTCCCACGATTTACAGGAACCATTAAGGATGGTTACAAACTTCACGCAGCTGCTTGAAAAAAATTACAGCAGGGTGTTGGATGAAAGAGGACTTGAATACATCCATTTTGCATCCGAGGGTGCTAAAAGAATGTATGACCTGCTTAACGGGCTGCTTGATTATTCCAGGATACACAAAAGAGGAGGGGCATTTAACCGGGTGGATATGAACAATATTGTGGATTCGGTTAAAAAAAACCTGTCGCTTATAATTGAAAATAAAAAAGCGGTTGTTAAAAGTCGTACGCTTCCCGTCCTTTTTGCAGACGAAAGCCAGATGATCCAGCTTTTTCAAAATCTCATTTCAAATAGTATTAAATTCAGCATCCGCAATCCCCAGGTATATATTTCATGCAGAACAGAAAAAAATCAATATATTTTTTCAGTTAAAGATAAAGGCATTGGAATAGAACCCGAATATTTCGATCGGATCTTTCAGATTTTCCAACGATTGCATGTAAGAAACAAATACGAGGGAACCGGTATTGGTCTTGCTATCTGTAAGCGGATTGTTGAAAGGCATGGCGGTAAAATCTGGGTGAGGTCGGAATGCGGGAACGGGTCCACCTTTTTTGTATCCCTCCCGAAAGACGGTGCCGTATAAAAGTATATTAATTTTTCGTATCCTTGAGAATTACATCATGAGCGCCCCCTTCAACAATGCTTGTTGATGATACCAGTGTAATCCGTGCATTCGATTTTAAACCGGCTATTGTGGTTACGCCACAACTGCACATGGTTGATTTGATTTTACCGAGGGTGATTTCCAGGTTATCCTTAAGTTTGCCGGCATAGGGAACATAACTATCAACGCCTTCTTCGAACTTGAGGCTGTTGCTTCCTCCCATATCGTATCTCTCCCAGTTGCGTGCCCGGTTCGATCCCTCTCCCCAGTATTCCTTCACATAACTGCCGCCAACCATTAATTTTTTTGACGGACTTTCATCAAAGCGGGCGAAGTACCTGCCCATCATAATAAAATCAGCGCCCATGGCTAAGGCAAGGACCATATGATAATCCTGTACAATACCCCCGTCAGAACATATTGGAATATAGATACCTGTTTTATTAAAGTATTCGTCCCGGGCCCTGGCTACTTCAATTATGGCAGTGGCTTGTCCCCTGCCGATGCCTTTTTGTTCCCGGGTAATGCAAATCGAACCTCCTCCGATGCCAACTTTTACAAAGTCAGCTCCGGCTTCGGCCAGGTATAAAAATCCCTGCCGGTCAACAACATTCCCTGCGCCAATCTTAATTTCGTCTCCATAATTTTTCCTGGCAAATTCAATTGTGATTTTTTGCCATTCCGAATAACCGTCCGAAGAGTCAATACATAAGATGTCAGCCCCTGCATCAACCAATGAAGGTATGCGTTCCTCATAATCCCTTGTATTTATCCCCGCCCCCACTATTAATCTCTTGTGCGAGTCGAGGAGTTCGAGCGGGTTCTCCTTATGATTGTCATAGTCTTTTCTGAATACAAAATACTTCAGTCCCTGCCCTTCATCAATGATGGGCAGAGAATTCAATTTATGATCCCAGATAATGTCGTTCGCTTCATTCAGACTTATGCCAAACCTGCCAGTAATTAAATTTGAAAAAGGGGTCATAAAATCCTTTACCTTTTTGTCCAGGCTATCCTTATTCGGCCGGTAATCTCTTCCGGTAACAATCCCAAGCAATTTTCCGTTGGAAGAACCATCATCCGTAATGCCAATCGTTGAAAATCCTGTCTTTTCCTTAAGATCAATAACATCCTTCAGTGAATGTTCGGCCGTCAAATTAGCATTGCTAACTACGAATCCGGCTTTAAATTTCTTAACCTTGCTTACCATCTCTGCCTGCTGCAGTATGGGTTGTGAACCATAGATGAAAGATGTTCCTCCATTTCTTGCCAGTTCAATTGCCATCTTGTTATCGGATACCGATTGCATAATTGCCGATACAAATGGAATATTAAGTTCTATTTCCGGAACATCTCCATTGCGAAATTTAACCAGCGGAGTTTTTAAACTGACATTATCAGGATAACAATCCCGGGTAGTTAATCCCGGGATCAAAAGATACTCGCTGAATGTTCTTGAGATGTCGTTAATAATATCTGCCATAATGCTTTCTTTTATTCTCCAAATTTATGAATAATTCCCAGTATCTTTTTTTGTATGTGAAATGCTATTCAGGCAGTTTTAAATTAACTTTCGACGGTTTTACATTAAATTTTATCCGATGAAATCCATTTTTCAAATATTTCTTCTGGCATTGATGATAAATGCGTGTACAGGCATTCATGATCACAAAAACGAAAGCACTATAAACAGCAACACACGTGATCTGACCTATTTCCTCCCAAGGAAATAAGGAAAAGCATATATGGCAGCACGGCCTTCTGGTATGCCAATCCGGTGCAGGATCGGTTCCACTCAAACACTCGCCTGGCCGAGGCTTGTGCAACATGGGAATGTCAGGGGAGAAACGGGTGTTTGGGAAGACGAATAATGAATTATGAATTATGAATTGTGCTACCCCGGGCTTATTCTTCACCGCTAAGAAAACCCGCTACGGAATTATCTATCCGTACCTATTTTGTAGTCCCCTCCCCCTTCTCAATCATAACACTATCCACTGGCTCCCACAATTCTATTTTGTTTCCTTCAGGATCAATGAGATGAACAAATTTCCCATAGTCATAGGACACAATGCTGTCAAGCAGTGTAGCCCCGTTCTCTTTGAGCTTATCAACCAGTCCTTCAATATTTTGTACCCTGTAATTTACCATAAATTCTTTTTTGGACGGGTCAAAATAATCGCTGCCTTTTTTAAACAAACTCCACACCAGGTAATTAATTTCTTCGGGCCTGTTCGCATTCCTGAATTCGAATACTGAACCGTAATTGTTGGTCACAATTCCCAGGTTCCGGGCATACCATTCTTTAGTTTCCTCGGGGTTGTCGGAAAAAAAGAAAATCCCACCAATGCCAGTAACCTTTGGGGTGGCGTTGTTTTCCGTAATACTATTTTTGGTTTCCTTTTTCATAGTGTTTTGTTTGTTCGGTTTAGGATTACAGCCTGCAAAAATAAAAGCAAGCAATACAGGTGTAAATAATTTAATCATTTAGATATTTGATTTTAAAGTCCTTCCTGATCTTATTTCAATGTTGTTTCGTATTACAACAGTCCAAGTTTTCATTTTGTTGGAAATTCTTTCTAACCAATACCCATATATGTAAAAATATTTTCCCGACACCTCCAAAAATCGATGCTTTTTGTGAACTTAAGGATGCTTCTTCCGTAAAAATTAACTAACATCGGATTGACTGTTTCAATTGCCATTCAAAATACTGAGAATTATGAGGTTATATCATTTGATTTTCTGTTGCTTGCTTTTTCAATTCTTTCTTTCCTTAAACCTTGACGCTCAAAGCGTAAAATTTGAATATCTCACACCGGATGAAGGTTTGTCACAATCCTCTGTCCAATGTATTTTTCAGGATAGGTTCGGCTTTATGTGGTTTGGAACCCAAAACGGGCTTAATAAATATGACGGATATAAGTTTACCAAATACTATCATAATACCAAAGACTCAACAAGCATTGGCGGGGACCTTATCAACTGTATCTTTGAAGATGGTGCCGGAAACCTTTGGATTGGCACTGACGGAGGTTTAAGCCTGTATGACAGGAACCTTGATCTTTTTGTAACCTGGAGGCATATTGACAGCGACCCGAATAGTTTGAGCGATTCCAGGGTTTTTTGTTTGTATGAAGACCAGGAGGGGCAATTCTGGATTGGCACCACGGGCGGAGGGTTGGATTTATTTAACAGAAAGGAAAACAAGTTTATTCACTACAGGCATGATGAAAATAATCCCAACAGCATAAGCAATGATATCATTCACGCCGTCGTGGGAGACAAAGAGGGCAACATCTGGATTGGCACCGAGAACGGTGGGATTAATCTTGTAAATCACCGGACAAACACAATTACTCATTTTCTGCATGACGATAGCGATCCGGCCAGTTTGGCCCATAATAATATCACATCGATCACAAAGGACAAATCGGGCATTATCTGGGTTGGAACGTTGGGCGGAGGCTTATGCCGGTTGGCAAAGGGTGCCGGTGGAAGGTATATTTTTGAAAACTTCAGACCACAGACAAATGATTTGAACCGGATAAAAATACTGGCTCTCTTTGCAAATCAAAGAAATGGGATATGGATCGGAACTGAAAATGGAGGATTGGATTACTATGATTGTTCCCTTGGAACGTTTTCAAATTACCAGTTGGATGAGAACACTCCAAACAGCCTGAATAATAATTCCATACATTCAATATATGAAGATAAAACCGGAAATGTTTGGGTGGGAACCTATACCGGCGGGGTCAATGTTGTTAAGAAAAATAAAAAAAAGATCTACACCTATCGCAAAATACCGGGCAATCCGAATAGCTTAAGCTATAATGCAGTGAGCTGTTTTTATGAAGATGACGATGGAACATTATGGGTCGGAACCGACGGCGGGGGACTCAACCTGTGCAATCGAAGCACAGGTGAAGTAACACACTTTAATACCAAAAATACTTCACTGAAAAGCAACGCAATTTTAGCAATCAGTGAGGATCTTGATCAGGATATCTGGGTAGGTGGATGGGAATGCGCGCTCAATATCTATAACAGAAAAAGCCAAACATTTACTACCCTGACCCGGGAAAAAAACGGCCTGCCAAACAATAACGTCTTTGATATTCTTACAGACCATAAAGGGAGAATCTGGATGGCTTTCGGAGGCATTGGCTTTGCAGAGTATAATAAATCAGCCAAAACATTTAATGTATATACGTTAACGAATAGTGCGCTTCCTTCACAATGGGTACTTAACCTCACCGAAGATCATTCAGGGAATATTATATTAGGACATACAAATGGCTTCAGCATTTTTAATCCCGAAAACAAAACATTCGAAAACTTTTCGAATAAAGAAAAAGAAGAAAACAGCTTAAGCAACAACCAGATCAATATGATCTTAGTGGCGAGGGATTCAACCTTGTGGATCGGAACGATAAACGGTCTTAACCATTTTAACCCAAAAAATAAAAAGTACACGCGCTACTACGAGATAAACGGGCTGCCCAACAATAATATTGCCGGACTGGTAGAGGATGATCACGGATATATCTGGATTAGCACTTCCAATGGGATTTCCAAACTGGACCCAAAATCAGGTTCTTTTAAAAATTATAAGTTAACCGATGGGCTTCAGGGAAAAAGTTACATCCGAAACAGCAGTCTGAGGTCATCAAAAGGAGAAGTACTTTTTGGCGGAACAAACGGGTACAATATATTTTTTCCCGATAGTCTTCACGATAATGCAAGCCTCCCTTCGGTAGTCATAACTGATTTTACGATTTTTAACAAGCCTGTAAAAATCAATGGTCCCAATTCACCCTTGAAAAAGGATATTTCCCAGACAAAAAAAATTGTTCTAAACTACAGGCAATCTGTTTTTTCATTTGAATTTGTGGCGTTGGATTATACAGCTCCCAGTCAGAATCAGTATGCTTACAGGCTGGAAGGCTTTGAAAAGGAATGGAATTACGTGGGAACCAAGCGCTCAGCTTCGTATACAAATCTCGATGCGGGAAATTACATTTTTCATGTAAAAGGCTCAAACAATGACGGGATATGGAACGATGTTGGGGTAACCCTCATGATCAGGGTTAAACCTCCTTTCTGGAAGACATGGATATTCAGAATTTTAGTGATATTATTGATATTTGGCGGCCTCTATTCTTTATATAAACAGAGAATGAACCTTGCCAAACGGGACAAGGAAATTCTTGAAAAGAAAATCAAAGAAGGGGAAGAAGTTATTCGACAGAAGATAATTGAAGTTGATAAACAAACAGAGGAAATAAAAGAGCGTGACTTGAGAGAGTTTGAAACTCGTTTTATGAATGAAGGCATTGCGAAATTCTCTGGCATAATAGTCTCCTGCGATGGTGACATCCAGAAAATGTCATCAGGCATACTTTCCGGACTGGCTGATTATATTGGTATTGTTATGGGGGCATTGTATGTGGTGAAAAAGGATGGAACCGATGTTGCAATTGAGATGGAAGCCTCTTATGCCCTGGCAAAGGAATATACGGTAAATAAATGGAAGCCGGGAGAAGGTTATGTGGGAACCTGTTATGCAGAAGGTCATACCCTTTTAATCACAAATGTACCGAAAGGCTATATCAGATTGGCCTCCGGTTTAGGGGAAACCATGCCGGATGCGATCTACCTGATTCCTCTTAAGTATAATGAAGTTATTCATGGAATTTTGGAAGTCGCCTCTTTAAAACAACTTGAAGATTATAAACTCAGGTTTATAGAAAAAATAGCAGAAAACATCACATCTTTTGTTACTATCTCCAATGCCAATAAACAGGCTGAGTCACTCCTTTTGCAGGCCGACTTGCAACGAAAAGAACTTGAAGCACAGGAAGAAGAACTAAGGCAAAACATGGAAGAGATGCTCGCTACACAGGAAGAAATGAAAAGAAGGGAAGAAAAGTGGATAAACGAAAAATCACAATTTTTGGATAAGGAAGCACTGCATCTGTCCGAGCTAAATAAACTCAAGGGAAAATCAAATAAATCAAAGCAAGACTGATTTCCCTGATCCGATTTTTCATTTAACTTCGCGACATACTGAACAATAAGTTTATGAAACATTTATTCCTTATCCTGTGGTGTTTCTTTTCTATTCATGAATTAAAGGGTGAAAATGCGGATTCGCTCTACCTCGTACGGAATTATAACAAGGCAGAATATGCAATTCCAATGAGGGATGGCAATAAATTATTTACAATCGTATATTCGCCTAAAGACCAATCTGTAAGATATCCCATTCTTTTTAACCGTACGCCTTACAATGTGGCCCCTTATAGGAAAGACATGGGGTTTTCGTTCAGACGTGGTTTATTCCCCCAATTCCTTCGCGAAGGGTATATTTTTGTTTTCCAGGATGTTCGTGGCAGATTTATGTCTGATGGGCAATTCAGCCACATGACTCCTTTTATTGAAAATAAGAAGTCGGACTCTGATGTTGACGAAGGCTCTGATGCCTTTGATACAATTGACTGGCTGATAAAGAACATCACAAACAATAATGGTAAAGTGGGAATGTGGGGAATTTCATATCCGGGATATTATGCTTCCTGCGCAGCCATAAATGCGCATCCCGCATTAGTATGTGTTTCTCCCCAGGCACCTATCGCCGATTGGTTCTTTGATGATATGCACCATCATGGCGCTTTCTTCCTTGCAGCAAATTTCAATTTTCTGTTCGTTATGGATTTACCGAGACACGGAAAAACAAGGGATTGGATAATCCCATACAAATTCCCGCCCGACGGTTACGGCTTTTATTCAAACCTGGAACCCCTTTCAAAGGCCAAATCCATGTATTTAGGTGACAGTATCGCGTTCTGGAATGACGTGGTGGCCCACCCCAATTATGATGAGTTCTGGCAAAAGCGCAATATACTTCCGCACCTGGCAAATATTAAACCTGCAATTCTGATTGTGGGTGGCTGGTACGATGCGGAAGATCTTTATGGTACTTTTCAGACGTACAAAACCATGGAAAGAAATAATCCTTCAACACCGGTGTCGCTTGTTATCGGGCCCTGGATACATGGAGGCTGGGCGCGGACTGACGGCTCTTTTTTGGGAAATGTTTCGTTTGGTGAGAAAAATTCCCTTATGTACCGGGATAGCATTGAATTGCCTTTTTTTAATTTTTATCTGAAAGGCAAAGGAAAACCGGGTTTTAACGGGGCTACCCTATTCATGACGGGTGAAAACAAGTGGGAGAAATTCACTCAATGGCCACCTGAAAACAGAATACACACCAATCTCTATTTATGCGAAAACGGTTTGCTGTCATTTCATCCGCCGGGCCATCCAAAAACCTCATTCGATGAATTTGTCAGTGACCCTCATAAACCAGTTCCCTATACGGAAGATATTGCCTTTGAAATGACCAAGGAGTATATGACAGATGATCAGCGGTTTGCCGCCACGAGACCTGATGTACTGGTGTATTCGACAGGTATCCTTGACCATGAAATCACCCTGGCGGGTCCGATGCAAGCCAAATTGGTTGTGTCTACCACGGGCAGCGATGCTGATTTCATTGTAAAACTAATCGATGTTTACCCTTCCGATGTAACGGATAATCCTACGACCAGAAAAGGAATGAAAATGGCAGGGTATGAACAAATGGTGCGAAGTGAAGTCATCAGGGGACGGTTCAGGAATAGCTATGAACATCCTGTTCCGTTCAGGCCCGGGGAAATAGATACAATCCGCCTCGATTTGCAGGACGTGCTTCATCGCTTTAAAAAAGGGCATCAGATCATGATTCAGATCCAGAGCACATGGTTCCCCCTGGTGGATGTAAATCCTCAGAAATATGTGGATAACATTTTTCTGGCCACTCCCGAAGATTTCATAAAAGCCACACACTGCATATATCATGAAACCGGGAAAGAGTCCTTTATTGCAGTAGGTGTTTTGAAGGAATGATGAAAAATACCGCCCATCCAATACAGGTTAAAACTGCTTTCCCACAAAGTGAATATAGCATTGGTTTGCGTTGCCAGACTTATTTTCCCGTTTATACCATCCAGGAACCATAATTTACATTCTGGCAACACATTCATAACAATGCGATGCAACTCTTGCATATCGCTGCGTTTTGGTTCAGGCTGACTGGAAATAAAAACGATTTGATCTTGTAGATTCATTGTTCTATTTCCTATTTCGAATGATTGACGGGTTATATATGTACCGCGGAAAATTAATTAATGATATCTCCTTTGTTATTTGCCAGCTTTTCGCGCCATTTTTGGAAATTTCTAATTCTTTTGAGGTTATTCAGGCCAACCAATTGATAAACACACCGCCTGGCGAAATTATCTATCAATGCATCAGGCTTAAAAGAAAAAGCCATCCAAAGTTACGGAATTATAGGAGGATAATGAATAGTGCTTTTGCGCTAATAATTTTTACTTGCCAATCTCAATGACCTGCATTTCCTTTTCCAGGAAGGGGGACCCGAATGTTGCCATGATCTCTCCCGTATCTTCTGTAGCCTGGATATACACCAGCAATTGGCCGTTTTTGCATCGGCGGACATGATCATTCGTGTCCAGGGAATGGAAATTGGAAGCATTTTCCATACCGAGCAACCTGCCGGGGCCGGTAATTGTACAGGAAATTTCATTGTCGGCAAGATGCACCTGGTTTCCATCGGCATCTGTTACCGACAGGGTAAGCATGATAACATCATTTTTACCGGTGGGCATATCCTTTACGACATTACACTTTATGGCAGCAGGATATCCGGTTGTCAATACAATGTCTTCAGCCGAATTCTGATTGCCGGAATAGGCGATTGCTTTTAATACGCCGGGTTCAAATGCAATTTCCCAGTAATTCATACCTGTTTCCGTATTCCGCTTTTGGCGATTTCCAATAACTTTATCATTCAGTTGCAGTTCAATTTCATCACAATTGGTGAAACAAACCACACTGATCGAATCACCCCTTTGATAATTCCATATTTTTTCGCTATCAAACCTATTATAAAAGGGTCTTCCTGTTTTTCTGGCAGTGCCAATATAGACCATCGGTTTATCGCTCCAGAGGGATTGTCTGAAAAAGCCAAGGGGTTTAATGTTATGGGCCAGATCGAGCAGCCCTGAAGAAGAACCCCGCGATGGCCATATACCCGATTCACCCAGGTAATCCGCACCGGTCCAGATGAACTGGCCAAAAATGAAATCATTATCGGTTACGGCTTTCCAGGCGTGGAGGTCGTGCCGGTTTTCACTTCCGTAAAGGATCCGTTTTGGAAATCTTTCATGATCGATTTTATAGCGGTACTCGGTGTAATTATAGCCAACCACATCAAGTACCTGCGGATAGGATGTCTCGTTCGACATAACGGCGCCTGCCAGCGCGGCCGTAACCGGTCTGGATGTGTCAATACTCCGGACTACGGCAGCCAGCTCGTTGGCAATATCTCCCAACCGCTGTGCATCCGGTTGGCCGGGCTGATACCCGGAAACATGATACTGTTCGATCCCTTCCTTGTTAAGGATCGGGTGTGTATAGGGGTCGTTCGGGTAATCGACTTCGTTACCGATGCTCCACATAAAAACTGACGGATGGTTCCTGTCGCGCAGGACCATAGAGGCAATGGTTTCCTTACCATGTTCCCGGAAATATTCTGCCTCCCCCTGAAATCCCGGTTCCCCGACATTCCAGCCAACGAGCCATTTCTTCTTCGGATATTCCCATTCATCAAAGGCCTCATCCATTACCAGCATTCCCAGTTCATCACACATATCATACAACCCGGTCGATTGAGGATTATGACTCATCCTTATCGCATTGCATCCGATTTCTTTCAGCTGAAGAATCCTGCTTTTCCATACAATTGCCGGTACAGCCGTTCCAAGCACACCTGCATCATGATGCAGGCAGACGCCTTTGATCTTCATCCATTTGTTGTTCAACGCAAAGCCTTTGTCAGGATCAAACTTCAAATTACGGATGCCCACATGAACACTGCTTTCATCCACGGTTTTGCCATTTTCGGTAATGGTGGTTTTCAGTTGATACAGGTAAGGATTATCAACGTCCCAAAGTTCGGGGCTCTTTACCGTCATCGTCTGGTTTTCCGTGAATGTATTAAAATCCGGCTTGTTTAGTTTCTTTCTTATGGATGAAACCACTTTCCCTTCTTTATTGAGGAGTTCGTGAATGATCTCAATTACGGCAGAATGAGGACTTTCTTTTTTAAGGGTGGTTTCCACATGGATCACAGCTGATTGATCATCCAGTACTTCAGAACGGTAAAAAACACCCCATAAGTCGATATGTGTGCTGTTTGCTTCAACCAGGCTTACCGGCCGGTATATTCCTGAGCCCGTATACCACCGCGAATCTGCATCGTTGCTATGATCTGCCTTTACAGCAAGTATATTGTCTTTCCCGGGTTTAACGTATGGAGTGACATCGTACATGAACGAAGTGTATCCGTCATAATGTTTACCAAGCCAGCGTCCGTTGAAATATACTTCGCTGTTGTTATAAACCCCTTCGAAATATACATAGAAATGCTTGTTCGATGTGGAAGCAGGTATGGCGACTTTTGTGCGGTACCATCCAATTCCCCCAGGCAGAAATCCCATGCAGCTTGCATAATGGGGACTGGCAACCTGTTTCACACTCCAATCGTGGGGCACCTGTACCTTTTCCCATTTTGAATCGTCAAGCAACTCACTTTCACCGTATTTAACATCTCCCAGATTAAACTTCCAGTCGTCTATTTGGTGCGATTGTCCAAATCCCTGTGCATACAGTGAACCAATCTGAACAACAAAGAACAAGGTAAAAATGAGTTTACTGATCCTGGTTTCTGACATGACTTCGTTTTTAAATGGTTAATGCCTATTTTATCACTTTAATAATCTTCCTGGTTTGTGCAGATCGTTCACCTCTTCCTGAAACCAGGTAAACGCCTTCAGATAGATCGGATGCGTGAAAAACCACCTGGTTTTGACCGGGCTCAACATCCCTTATTTGTATCAGGTTTCCTGATATGCCGTACAGCAAAACGTGTTGAAATTCACCCCCGGAACTAAAGGATGCCACAATTTCATCACCCTGGGCATGTAAGAATGCATCAAAGTCGGTTTTTTCAATTTCGGATGTACCTGTCAGACCGGCCTCAAGGTCGGCCGTAATGGTAACTACGGAACGTGCAGGTATGACCAGATTGCCGGCTGACAAATCAATTTGCTGTTTTGTGAGGTTTGAAAATTCATCCGTCAGAAACAGGGATTGATTTTTTAGTGTTTTGCCGGCTGTTTGTGCCAGCGATAAGGTAACCGCCCTTGCTTCGGAAGTGAAATTGACTGCCAAAAAGACCAATTGATTTTCAGCATCGTTGGTATAAGCTGAAAAAACAACATCGTGATATGTTTCTTCCAGGGTTAATTCATCAGAGCGTGTGGTCCCAATCCTTATCATTCCCGGCCTGATAAAATGAGAGAAATTCCCAAATGCAAAAAACAATTTGTTCAGGTGATACTCCCCATTGTCGTTTTCGGTATTAGTGTATGCTTCAATCAAACAAAATCTTGATTCACCATCATGTTTTCCTTTATCGAAGGTGGTCCACCATTGCCACGCGCTTGTATTCGCAATATTCAGATCGGCTGTAATAATTTTGGCAAGGGAAAGGGCACAATCCATTTCCGACAATTTCTGTGAGCCCGGGTACCCTTCACGGTAACCCGAACCCAACAGCGAGTATTCGGTTTGCCATAATTCCGGCACCGGGTTTAAAAGCCGGGCATTCCCGAAGAGTGAACTTCGTTCATCCACCAGCAGGCTGCCATAATCGCTCCAGTAGCTGTGAAAGGAAACAATGTTCGAAAAAGCAGGCGTGCCGGAAAGCGACAAAGGAGAATTCTCATCCCAGAACATTGTAAGCTGATTATCAGCATGACCTGTTCCTCCCAGCAGGTTTGCAATACTCCCGGCTTCAGACAGGAATATTTCCGTACTGATACTACGGGTCGAGAATTCATGGTTAATCGCCAGAGCTACGTCATGAATTTCCCTGTTCGTCCATGGGCTTCCTTCCTGGTCAACGGTTCCCCCGCTGACTGCCGGAGCCCAACCCCACTGGGGCTCATTCAAGGGGCTGATGTAATCGAAATGCACTCCTTCGCCTTCAAAATGTTCCACCACGTCAGCAAGGAAACGGGCATAATAACCGAAATTTTCCGTCTTCAATATGGTTGACATGGGTGTTCCAAAATCGCGGAATCCAATGTTTTCTTTGGTATAAAGAACAGGGGGACTGTTAACCCACCCGATTATATGGTGAACATTGTATCGGACAGCTGCCTCTTTTAAAAACCATTGCTGTCCGATCTGTTTATTCCAGTTGCAGGTAACACTATCCGCATTCAGAAAACCCTCTGATCGTCTCGATGCATTGCTTATCCTGCTGGCATTGCCCTGCTCTGCGGTTCCGGCTCCGATGTTAAACCTCCAGCCAGATAACCCGATACCGATTGGATTTCCATTCCCGTCTTTTTCGGTACTGAACAACAGGGCGGCCAGTTCATTTTTCTTTTCTGCTGGCCAGTATTTACCAATCCGTTCTGTATTCCAGGCGTCCGATGAAGCAAAATTCCGGATGGTTTGCTTTTTTGCATCCAGATCGACTGTTACCAGAAGGGGAGTACCATGGGCTTCCCAGGATGTTTCTGACCCAGCCGGTTCAGGAATTTCAGACCCAGTGCTTAAAGCCTGTATCTGGTTGGAAGACAGCGCAACATCAAATATTTTTATGTCATCCAATCTTGCTGTGATATAATAGTTATCGGATCGGTATGGATTTCCCCCTAAAAATAGAGAATCGCCGTGGATTAAATCGGGTGTAAACATGGTATAACCCTCTGATGCCAGAAGGCCATTGATATATACTGATACCAGTTTGCCCTCGAATGCAACTGCGATGTGCATCCATGTATTTTTTGAAAGCTGGCGTGCGTCCACATTTTCGTAGGAACCATATTCCTTGCAATCGCTTATTAACGAACATTGATTGGCTCCCCAACCGTTTTGAGGGGTGAAATAAAGATTCGAACCAGATTCGGTATTGTAAATTTCGAAAATCTGATGCCAGGAGGTTGCACCTTCATTTTCCCAATAGAAAAAAAATGAAATAGTACAACTGTCGGAATGAAGCAGTTGTTTGTCTAAAACGGCATAGCTTTTATTCGATGCTGAAAAGCGCAGCACTTTGCCCCTTGCCGGGTCATCAAACAGGCTTGTGTTGTTGTACTGATAAAGCGCGGTATTCCCTGAATTATCCACAACCTGGTTATTTTCAAACGAATAATCAGCAACCGGCAATACATGATCCTGGGCACCTGCCATTCTTCCACATATGAAAAGAGACAGGAACAGAAACCGGGAAATAATGGAGAGTTTCGACATGCAGGTATTATTTGGACAAAGAATTGAAACTGACTTTTAGGTTCCAAAGCAAGGCATAGTTTGTAACTATCTCAAGAGCGATAGCGGGTCTTCGCCTTGCGCAAGAAGTGTTAGGCGTATTTGCAAACTACGCCTAGCTCAAATCGTATAGAGCTAAGCGTAATTTGAAATTACGCTTTGATAAATCTTTTTTAAAAAACAGTTGAATAAACCTGGAATTCAGAAGTAATTCTAAAGCCGTCAATCGTTCTTATGATTTCAAAATCGACAGGTACAGCTGAAATATCAACCGGTGTTATTCCGCTTATAATTTCCTCCCCTGTGGACTTTAAATGGAGTGAGGCTCCATCCGAAAGCGTAAAATCCAGAATGGCTGTTTTCAGCTGATTGGATGTTACACCAATAAGAAAAACGCCAAAGAAAGTCTGCCCGGGATATGCCAGTTGAAGCTCTTTGATTTCATCCTCGGAAACAGTGGATAAACCGTCTTTTGAATATTCATTTGCTGTAAAACCAAGAATTTTCAAATCCGAAATTTCAGGATAGAAAAGAGCGGCAACAGAATATTCATTCGGCAAACCATCCTGTACAACCGTGAATTTCCTGATTATTGGCTCAAGGGTATTCACATCAATCAGGTTTAGCTGGTAATTGTCATCGCCTCTTCCCTCCAATAGTTTTCCTTCCTCACTGTATACCTTGGCGGATGAGCTGTTTGCACTGAAAAGCGGGGGTCTTTTATTAATCAGCACGGCATAATCCTGGTCGGAAATTCCCGAAACCCGGTTAATGAATCCTATCGGAATCGAAATCTTGTTTCCTTCAATAACTCCCTCTGGACTGTATCCTGCCAGGGCATTGTCTATGGCAAACCGGGTGAAGTTATTTCCATTGTTTCCCGGGTTTACCGTAATTTGTTGCGTACCTACCACCTGAACAAGCTTTCCGGTCTCCTCGTTGAAACTTGATGCAATCATGGTAATAGTGTAAGTACCTGAGCGAAGGTAGGTGTACTCAAAATCCATTCCCCTGTTTGGAGGTAACCCGGCGTTTCTTGAATCCGCGGTCTTTGAATAATCCTGTCCTTCATCACCGGGCCAGAAAGAAAAGGTTTCCCCTTTCCCGAGATTTTTTATGTAAACCGGTTCAAGAACATCTACTGAGGTTTTGCTCAGTTCCATTTCTGCACTTGGCTCGACGAAAATATCGTATTTGGTATTGCATGCCAGAATAAAAAACGGGAGGCATATAAAAACGGCTGTATTATGAGTTATTCTCTTCATCGTTTTAGTTGTATAGTTAGTACCCCGGATTCTGGTTAATTATACCGTGTGAAAGTTCAATCTCTACCTGGGGGATAGGCAACAGTTCATGAACACCTTTTACAAAATTCAGGTATTGTTTTGATTTGGCTACCTCCGCCTTATAGGCTTCGGTGATGACATCGCCGGCAGTGCCATACCGAAGCAAATCGAAATATCTTTCCCGTTCGCCGGCCAGCTCTTTACGGCGTTCAGCCTGTATTTTGTCACGAACATAAACATACGGGCCATAAGCGAGCGTATATTTGAAGATATTATCGATTTTCGGAATGGACGCTTTCAGATTTGCCCTGATATCATTAATAATATCGATGGGAGTAATCCGGTCCCCGGTTTCGTTCAGTGCTTCGGCATACATCAGCAAAACATCAGAATAGCGTAACAGGGTGAAGTTGCGTGGTGAGCCGCCTCCACCGGGTGGCATTTCCGTATTGGCAATCAGGAAGAATTTGACAAACCTCTGATAGTTTTCGGTAAAAACACCTCCCCAATATTCGTTGTATTCCGGAGGATTATAACCAATAGGTTGCATATTGTGGGAATAGCATCCGTAAAAATTTCTCGGATCGATCCCTTCATTTGTCATTATATCCATTAACGATTTTGAAGGACAAAAGATCGTGTTGTATAAACTGTCGATTTGGTTGAACAGGTTTATCTGGGCAGGGTCAACGCCCGATGCGGTCATACTTGAAACCACAAATATGGGCTCTTTATTCTGTGTGAGCTTCTGATAATCTATCCTCAACATTCTTGGCCAGGGAGTAAGTCCGTGTTTGGGACTCATAGTGGCGTTATTCTGATAAATTCCGCTTCCGTTTGCTTTGGCCATTTCAGTCTGTTCAAATTCATCCACTCTCAGATTCAGCTTGAACATTTCTTTCCATTGGTCCCAGGTTAATTCAGGATAGAATTTTTCAATTTTCAACACATCATTGTATGTTAGTGTAGCGGCAGGATCGCCGTGATTTGCCACGATTGTTTTGCCGATCTTTCTGGCTTCTTCCCAAAATTCAGAATTTTGACCCTGGGTGGCTTGTGTTATAATTACCTTCATCAATAAACCCAAACCTGCATACTGGCTGATCTCTCCGTAATCGTCGTCGGGAATATATTCCCTTAAAAGAATACAGGCGGTTCTCAGGTCCTTTTCGATATATGCATAGGTATCTTCTTTCGTAGAACGCGGCACGGCCGGGTTGTCAATGTCCTGTTCTTCGGGAATAACGGATACTCCGCCAAAAGTCCGAACCAGGTTAAAATAATAATAAGCCCTCAGGAACAGAACCTGGCCATATATTTGCTGCCATCGTCGCAGATCGGCATCATCCACTCCCTCAACATATTCCAGCTGAATATCGTCGTTAATATGACGTAACAACTGATTTGCCCTATAAATCCCCTTGTAATTGATCGTGTACCAAGTACGTACCCAACTGTTTTCTGAAGTTATGTTGAAGTTCTGCAGTCTCAGGCCATCGTCTCCAAAGTTGCCGTAGGAAGAGGCCTGGTAGATAAAATCATCGCTTAAAACATCACCCATAAGTGCCAGGGTATTTTGGAAATCGCTGCTGCGCAGTATGGCATATACGGAGTTCAGTGATAATTGCAGTTCATTTATCGTTGTATAGAAATTATCTTCGATTACTTTTCCCTTCATTTTCACGTCAAGAAAATCTTCACATCCTGTTGACAGGGTTAGAAATAGTATGGCTGATAATATTTTATTTCTCATGTCTTCCTGAATTAAATGTCCATTATTATTCCTGCAACATAAGTTCTTGCCTGGGGATAAGCCCCACGGTCGATTCCCATGAATGTATTGCTTTCGTTTCCTAATTCAGGATCAAAGCCCGAGTAGCCGGTTATTGTTATCAGATTATACCCTCCTATGTATGCTTTCAGACCTCCCAACCTGATTTTGTCTGTAATCTTTTTGGGAAATGTATAAGCAAACTGAAGGTTTCTCAACCGTAAATACGAGCCATCTTCAATATAAAAATCTGAAATCCGGTAATTGTGGTTATAGTCCGTTGTATTGGTTAACCTGGGATAAGAAGCATCCTGATTTTCTGTTGTATAGGAGTTCCCGATTAATCCCTGAACGGCGTTATTCCCTCCATGATACCCGTAAAAATCATATCGTTGAACATTGAAAATGTCATTTCCATGAACACCCTGGAAAAATAAGGTAAGTTCAAAACCACCATACCGAAATGCCATATTTAAACTATACATATAATCGGGATGTGGATTTCCGATATAGGTTTTGTCATTCTCATCGATTTTATTATCGCCGTTTAAATCCATAAACATGAAATCCCCCGGTGTTGTGTATTCACTCGGAACAGCTTCCAATGCAAGCGTTCCCCTGTCCTGCTCATGCCAGATGCCATTGCTGTACTTTGTTCTGTCTATTTTCCAGCCATAAAACATCCCGATAGGTTGTCCGACTGCTGTATACGTTGCAAATGAATTTAAACTTGCATTTGTAAGGTAACCTCCCCAAACCGGATTTCCTTCTTCTCCCAGTTTGGTAACTTTGTTGTGGATTTGCGAAAAGTTCCCGTTAATGTCAACTTCAAACTTTCCGATTTTCTTTTTCCAGCCGAGAGTCAGCTCGTATCCTCTATTGGTCACTTCACCGGCATTTTGCCAGGGTTCCGATTCCGGCATGCCGCTCGATAATACCATGGGTAGTTTAAGCAACATATCGGAGGTCTTTTTTACAAACACGTCCACAGAGCCCGATATGCTGTAATTGAATAATCCAAAATCCAATCCAATGTTGCTGCCACTGGTTTTTTCCCATAATATGTTTGGATTACCCATGCCACTGGCACTCCAGGCTGGTTTATACATTGTATTTCTGCCATAGGCATAAAAAACATTGCTGGTACTAACTACTGTAAAGCTGGCATTCTCATCGATTCGGTTATTGCCGGAGGTTCCCCAGTTTCCCCTGATTTTCAGGTGGGTCAGCCAATCGTAATTTTTAAGAAAGGATTCTTCAGACAGAGTCCAGCCGGCTGAAAAGGATGGAAAGTAACCCCAACGGTTTCCTTCACTGAATATAGAAGAGGCATCAGCCCTGAAGTTAAACTGAAAAAAATATTTATGTTTAAAATTATAATCCACTCTAAAAGGAATACCGGCGGAAGTCCAGCTAATATGATCGTCCGAATTGATCGGGCTCAAATAGGCCGCATTTAGCGAATGAAAAACGGTGTTATACCCCGGAGCCATTGATTTACGGGCATACAGTTTCTCATTATTATAGCCTTCCAAAGCCAATGCAGTAACCATATTCAGATTGTGTTCTCCTATAGTTTTAGTAAAAGAAAGGATATTTTCAACCTGCCATTTTGTTTTGTTCAAATGTTCTTCCGTATCCGTATTATCCTCATAGTTGATACCATCGTAATATTGATGAATGTCAGTAGAATAGCGTTTCCTGAAGTCAGTACTCGTGCTGTAATACTTGTCAATTCCTGCCCGCGTAGTGAGGGTTAAGGATTTACCCAGGTTGATTGTCAGTTCCAGGTTATTTATAAATTGGTTGACATTTTCATTCAAATCAGCATACCATAGCCGGGTATAGGGGTTCCATGACAAAGCATCTTTCACGGAAACCAATTCATCTCCTCTCCAGTTAAAGGCCTCGGCAGGCTGCAAAGTCTGGTTGGGGGGAGTGTTTAAAGCATACTGGAAAATATTGTATTCCCCTTCTATCACCTTCCCTCTTATACTGTTTGTATAAATGCTGTTTATGTTCAGTTTCATGAAATTCGTAAGCTTGGTTTCGATGCCCACGCGAAAAGACTTCCTTTCCTGGTCGGATTTTTTAATAATGCCATCTTCCTTGCTGTACAAGCCACTGATAATATATTTGGTTTTTTCATTGCCACCCGAAACCTGGAGATTGTATTTCGAGATCATTCCTTTCCGGCTGATGAGATCCATCCAGTTTTCCGCTGCATATTCGTTAAACAGAAGGGTGTCACGGGCTGAGGTCAGCAGTTGTGCTCCGCCATGCGCCGCTTCATATAAATCCTTATACTGGTATTTGTCCATTATTTCGGGCTTTTTCCAGAAATCGGAAACTCCCCAGTAGGTATTAAAGTCTATTTTTAGTTTTCCTTCTTTCCCTTTTTTTGTAGTCACGATTACCACACCATTGGCAGCCCTTGCGCCATAAATTGCAGAAGATGAGGCATCCTTCAGAATTTGTATGTCTTGTACGTCATCGGGATTGAGGAAATCCATATTCTCAGTAATAAAACCATCCACAACATACAACGGGTCGGAATTATTGATGGTTCCGGTACCCCTGATTTTAATTGAAGCCACAGAACCCGGTGAACCCGAATTCTGAATAACCTGAACACCGGAAGCCCTGCCCATCATTGCTGTAGCCACATTGGTTACAGGGATTGAGGTTAAATCTTTTGTTTTTATTGTTGAAATTGCCCCGGTAACATCGGCTTTCTTTTGAACACCATATCCATAAACTATCACTTCATCAAGTGTTTCAACCATTTCTACCAACACAATATCAATCTGGGTTCTGCCATCTATTTTTACTTCCTGTTGGGTAAAACCCATAAAGGAGAATACGATCACCGCATCGGGGCCCGACACAGTAAGGGTATATTTTCCGTCAAGGTCTGCAACTGTACCATTCATCGTTCCCTTTTCCACAATATTCACCCCGGGCATAGGAAGGTTGTCCGTGCCTGAAATCACCCGGCCCGTCACAGTGTGTTGCGCTTTCCGGGTAGCAATATCTTTTTCAGGGCTGTTTGCAAATACAGAACCGTTGATCTGGAAAAGAAAAAATGCGGCCAGGAATAGAAAAGCGATTCTTTTCATCCGTACAAATTTTAAATAATATTAATATTCAATGATATACATTCTGGCTTACTTAAGCAGGACGGGTAAAACACCCCTGATTGCAGTCCATAAACCGGGCAATGCCGAATATTTCATTTCAGGAAAAATAGAAATATCCGACTTTGCCCGATTCTGAATGAGAAACCTCCTTTTCAGGAACAATCCAGTCAATGAAGATAGAACACTACCTGGAAATCACGAGTTTCTGAGTTTGAATGCCGCCCTTGCCAAGTGCTCTGACAACATATACACCGTTCTGTAAATCGCTAACATTGAGGGGTGTAATGTCCTTATCAATGTTTGTGCGTAAAACAGTATTTCCGGCCAGATCAACTACCTGAACTGAATTAAACAAATTGATATCCAGGATAATATTGACAGAGTTGGAAGCCGGATTCGGATAAAGAACCGGTGCATCCTTTGACCATACATCGTGAGTGCCTGTCGGTTCCTCCCTGGTGTATAGTTCGGACCTTAATCTGCACATCGGATCAAAGCATTTGGTAGCGCAATCATCGCCTGTACATTTTTTACCCACTTTAATCCATGAGTAATATGCGTTGTTTGCATTTAGCGATTCCCATGCCAGGCTAAGTATATCGCCGTCAACCGTAACCTCAAATTGTTCCACAAGGTAATCGCCTGGCAGAGATACTATCTCAGCGATCATTTCCTCACCGTTTGCAGATACATTCTGGGTTCTTGATCCCCAGTTTTCGAACCATCCAATCTGGACCACATAGTCACCCGGTTCAACTTCCAGATCATAAATCTGGCCCTCCGGATTGGCCTGATAGTTGGCTTCATGCATGGTACTCCATTTATTACCGGATCCCAGTATGCCCCAGCCATCTGTTCTGTAACCCCAGTTTTTACCTGTAACTGCATCCTCGCCATACATTTGATCGAAAACGGATTGATAGGATCCGAGAGTATCGACGCTGTTGTCAATACTATCCGTCGCATTTCCAAGGTCAATATGATAAATCAGTTCATTGCGGAATACGGGTTCCAATACTGCTCGTGCACCGATTATAAGCGTGTCAAGTTCAAGATGTGCAATCCGCAAGGTGCCGGTAAATTTGAATCCATCCGGACTCATTTTAGTATGGTTGGCAACAACATAGAAAGAGTCGATACCGCTATTCGCTGTATAAACCGATGCAAATCCGAAGGGTCCTGCCTTTGTTTTGCTTATTTTAAACAGTTCGGAGTCATCATTGGGCTCAATTTTCATAACCTTGTTTGTAAGTGACTCGGAATTAGCTATTGACACTTTTACTTTTATGGTGTCCTGGAAGTTTGAATAGTCATAGAATATTTTCCCTTCGGCCACAATTTTAGGTGCGATGGTAAACTGGTACCGGAATAACCGGGGAACCATATTTGATGTGAAATACAGGGAATTTTTCCATGATTTCAGGTTATGAGGTGTGGAACCTGCAGGATCCAATGCATAGACCAATTCAGCCTGGCTACCTATTTCTGAGGCTACAAACAACTCAGGACCGCCTGTTGACGGTCCGCTTCCGACAAAATAGAGCAAAGAATCAACTCCGTCGTACTGGAAGGCAGTCGTTCTTTTTGACCAGCTACCGTCATCACCGGGCCAGGCATATGCCATTAATTTAATGGTGTTGTCGGCATCGTCCAAATAACGTATCTCGGCTCCTTCATTACCAGCTCCTGCATCTGCGTCAAAACAAAGATATCCTTTGTACACCGCGAAATCTTCCGGCCAGCTTGCATTTGTACCGGGATTCAAATCCTGTACCTGTACGGTTCCTTCCGTTGTCAAATCAGAAACACATAATTCCACCCCGTTTACCCCATTATCGGCACGGAAATACAATTTTCCGTTCCAACTGGCCGGGAATGCAAATTGCGTATTTACACCATTTCCGTCGATGTCCACGTTTTTGTCAAAATGCGAAAGCAGTCGGGTTGTGGCTGCTGTTCCGCCGGATATCCAGATTTGTTCGCTCAGGTGCTGAACGTAATTTACGCTGTCGGCACCGGCATATTTCCGGGGCGTTTTTTGGCGCCACACCACCACGGAATCATCGTGTACATAAACCCACTGTATATTGCTGCTTCCCAGCGCTTCGGGTGTGACATCCATGATTTTCCCTGTACCAGCAGGCGTCCCATCCGTTTTATAGACCTCCTGGTTTTCTCCAACAGGTTCTCCAATAAAATAGGCTACATTGTGTTTATTGTCAACCTGAATCCTAGGTGTGATTGCATCCCCTTCAGACCGGGCCTGAATTTCACTTACCAGGGTTGCAGCCTCGGTTTCCGGATCATAAATGTGAAGCCATTTTTTACCGTCAGCTGCACTGGCTACGGTAGTTGCCCTGAAGAGTATTTTTCCATCCAGAACAGTTAACATATCGGGAGCGGATGATTCAGCACCAGCATACACATCAGCTACCATCTTAGTCCCTGCCTCCGTTCCATCCGATTCCCAAAGCTCAACTCCGGCAGTTCCGTTATCGGCCTGGAAATACAATTTGTTATTCAATGAAACCAAATAACGGGGACTTGCATCACCGCTTCCCGGATTGATGTCCTTTACCATTTTGGTGCCTTCTGGCGTTCCATCGGTTACATAAAGTTCGTCTCCGTTGGCTGTATTTTTAGCCGTAAAAAACATATTGTCCCCAATGATTGTAAGGGTACTTTTAAAAGTGCCGCTTCGATCATCTTCCGTTGTAAGTGCAAAACCCGCATCGCCTGCAGCGAGTGCCGAGGTAATGTCAGTCATGCCTTTCGGATATTGGGCAAATCCCGAGAGGCTTGCAAAGGTTAAAAGAAGTAGAATTACTTTTTTCATAGGATTGACTTTAAAGGGTTAGGAAATTTAATATAATGTATATATGACAACCATGTGGAAAAGATCCGTTGATTGACAAATCCAAATTACTTTAATTCTTTCGGGCACTATTAAATTATTCTGTCATTATCTATAATAAATCGGTCAAAATTGCCTACTTCCTTTTTTTTAAAATATTCAGACCAAATTTTGGTACATTTTTGTCATCGAAGGAGCTGAGTAAATTAGTATATTTGATATTCTATGGCCATAAAGAGAAATATTGAGAACTTCTTTGTCCGTTTTTTGGAAAACGTAGCATTACCCTTTTTTGGTGTAACGCTAATCCTTGGTATTATTCCTCTGCGTTTGGCAGCAAATGAGAACCTGAAATTTGAAAGAATTGATGACAGGAATGAATTGTCATCCGACTTTGTTTCGAGCATCGTTCAGGATAATAATGGATACATGTGGTTTGCCACGTTGGATGGGCTCAACCGTTATGATGGATACACAGTGAAGGTGTATAAAAACAGGTTAAATGGAGAAGCCTATTTTAAATCAAACGTTTTTGAATGCATTGAGGTAGCAAAGGATGGTAAACTTTGGCTGGGAACCAGGTATTTTGGCATACAGATTTTTGATCCGGGAACTGAAACGGTTACCAATATTTCAAATGATCCGCATAACAATTTATACATAAATGACAATCAGGTACAGGACCTATTGCGCGACAGCAAAGGAAGAATGTGGATTGCCACCTATCATGGTGTGGCCAGGTACGATGCTGATAATAAAAGAATGAAAATCTATGCTGAAAATAAAAATCATCCCCAATCGGCTCCCTTCGGCAATGTAACGTGTATTTACGAAGATTCCCAGGGTAGAATTCTGTTTGGAACCTGGGAAAACGGATTGTATGTTTACAACGAAACTACGGATTCGTTTAAGAATTATTACATCAGCCAGGATGTTTTCGCTTTGAATAATCCCGTGAGGATATGGAGTTTTCTTGAAGACAAAAATGGATACACCTGGATTGGAACATGGGAGACCGGATTGTTTAAGGTACGGATAACGGATAAGTCGATTGAATACCTGAATCATTTTTACCTGGATGCCAAAAACAAGGCAGGAAGTATCTGTGATAATATTATTTTTTCGCTTGAACAAACACCTGACAACTCAATTTGGATTGGAACTTCCAATGGGTTGAGCGTCATCACGAACCCGAACGCAAAGATTCCGTCTATCCTGTCCTATAATGAAGGGCTCACCACCGATCTTCCTTCCAAATCGGAAATATACGATATGAAACAAGACGTTTCAGGATCGATGTGGTTGGCAACCATGGGAGGGGGTGTGAACAAGATCGATCTGAAACGGTACACGTTTGAATTGTTCAATATTTCAAGTTTCAGTACGCGACTCACCAGCCAGGTTGTATATTGCTTTTATCCTGAAAATGAAAATGAACTGCTGCTCGGGATCCGGTCTTTGGGTATTGGTTTGTATAACCTGGAAAACAGAACCTTCAAGGAATTTAAGCAACTGCCTGTTTATAATGAATTTACGTCAGAAATAAATTCCGTGTTTTGCATTTTTAAAGATTCGCGTGAAAATTTATGGTTTGGTACCCGCTATCTGGGTTTATATAAAAAAGATGGAAAAACTGGCAAACTAGAGAACATAATTTCACGCAATTATTTCTCACAGGGTCCTGCGCCTTATTCGGTAAACTGTATTGCCGAAGACAGGTACAATTGTTTATGGGTAGGCACCAGTGAGGGATTAATTAAACTGGTCTACAATCATGAAGTTGACAAATTCGATACCTATAAATACCTGCCCCAAAGCCAGGATCCCAATTCGATATGCGGTAAAAACATCACGTCGATCTTAATTGATTCGGAACATGTGCTTTGGATCGCAACGGAAGATGGGGGTATTAGCCGGCTTACCAGTGATCTGAAGCTCCACTCGCCGTTGAAATTTGAAACGATCCGCAATTTCGGGCTTTCTGCATTGAAAGTCAATAGTCATACCATTAATGTAATTGTGGAAGACAATAAAAAGAGAATTTGGATTGGCACAGGTACAAACGGGATCATACAATATGACCGAGAAACAAAATCCTTCAGGGATTTTCCGAAAATTATTGAATTCACAGGCAATACGGTTTACAGCCTTATCCCAGACAATTCCAATGCAATCTGGGCCACCACGAATAAAGGACTGGTAAGGCTTGTAGCCGATGATGAGGAATTGAATATTCAGAACTTCACGGTTGAAGATGGTTTGCAGGGAAATATATTTAACATGGGGGCCTCATTTAAGGACAAGGAAGGAAGGATCTATATCGGCGGTATCCATGGTTTTAACAGGTTCAATCCCAATGAATTTCAGCCTAATCTATATGTACCGCCTGTAGTGGTGACGAAAATTGAGATCAACAATAAGCCCGTTGAAGTGGAAAGAATACGCGACAACAAGCTTGTTCTTTCGAATCATGAAAGCAATTTTTCTGTGAATTTTTCGGCGTTGTCGTATTCACAGTCGAAAAACAACAAATTCATGTATAAACTGGAAGGGTTTGACAATGACTGGATCATGTCGGATTACAACAACCGGAAAGCTGTATACACGAACGTCCCTCCGGGGAAATATACCTTTTTGGTAAAGGCAGCGAATAACAGCTGGATATGGAACCAGGAACCGGTTCAACTAACCTTTATCGTAAAACCTTCCCCGTTTTTCTCAAAGTTGGCGATCACCATTTATGTATTTCTTTTCCTATCCATTCTCTATCTGATTTTCTGGTTCAGAATGAATAACCTGAAAATCAAACAGGCCTTTGAAATTGAAAAACTGGAGCGGGTGAAAAATGAAAACATAAACGAATTCAAATTGCGGTTTTTTACCAATGTGTCTCATGAGTTGCTTACCCCATTATCCATTATTTCGTGCGGAATAGAAGAGCTGAATGACAAACAGGGCGTGGACAAAACCACCCTGCAATCCATCTGGATGAATGTAAACCGGCTTATTACACTGATAAAACAGCTCCTCGATTTCAGAAAAATTGAATCGGGAGATATGAAACTTAATATTCAACTTACTTTTATTGATGAAGTTTTTGAAAAACTCAGGGAATTGTTTCTGCCAATGGCAAAGAGAAAGAATATGGAATTCCGTGTCAACGGGAAAATAGACAAAGCCATTTATTGTGATGTGGAAAAAATTGAAACCATTTTGACCAATTTGGTGAGTAATGCTTTTAAGTATTCAGATAGGGGCGGATTCATAAAGGTAGAATATTCTGTTTTGGATGCTGCCGGAAAGGAATTCCTTGAAATAATCGTAAGGGACACCGGATCCGGAATTTCCGAAAAGGAAATTGAACACATTTTTGATCGCTTCTACCAGGTAAATTCAGTTACGGGAAGGACTTTTGGGGTTGGAATAGGTCTGCACCTGGTTAAAAATATAGTCGATCTGCATCAGGGTGTAATTCATGTGGCAAGTAATAATGAAGGGGAAGGCAGCGTGTTTACCATACGCATTCCCCTGAATAAGAATTTGCAGCAGGCGAAAGAGGAGCAAAGCACCTTGCCGAACCATCCGGCCAGTGAATTTAAAGTTGTTTTGGACGAAGTTATGAACACAGAAGATTTCGAAAATTCCGATTTCCCGGATCGGCTGACGGCAAACAAAAATTTTTGTGTTTTGGTAGTGGAAGACAATGATGATTTGAGAAAGCTGATTTGCAGACATTTGTCAAAATATTACCAGGTATTTGAAGCAAAAGATGGGATTGATGGGTATGAAATCGCCCGTAACCTGCATCCCGATCTGATAGTGAGTGATATTATGATGCCCCGAATGAACGGATTTGAGATGTGCAAAAAGTTAAAGGATGACTTTAATTTCAACCACATCATGGTTATCCTTCTTACAGCAAAAGTTACCAACGATGACCGGTATGAAGGATATCTGGCCGGTGCAGATTCATATATAGCCAAGCCCCTGGATATGAAATTGCTGAAAGCCAGGATTGAATCGCTTAAAAAACAAAGGGAAATCATAAAAGAAAAATACTCAGGAGGTATTCCATCCGAATTTCATCCGGGTGGATTGTCGCAGATCAATATTGACTTTATGCAGCAAATCAGCAGCTCGATTATGGAAAACATTGAGAATCCTGATTTCAATGTTACCATGTTGCTTGAAAAAATTCATATCAGCCATTCTACGCTGTACCGGAAGCTTCAAAGCCTTGCAGGGATGTCACCCAATGAGTTTATCCGGAATGTCAGAATTACAGAAGCTTCCAAAATGATGATCAACAAAGGCATCAGCATTTCGGAAATTGCCACCCTTGTTGGATTTAATGATCACAGCTATTTTACCCGTTGTTTCAAAAAGAAATTCAATAAAACCCCTATTCAGTTCGTTTCTGAAGCAACGTCCGGTTCTGTGTAGCTGAATGTTTGGATGTCTACTGAAGAAAGATAAGGAGTCCCAAAGACTGGATTGTATTAATCCGGATGATTCCCGCTTCCGTGGTAAATAATATTTTGTTCTCCGTAAGGTAGTTCTCAGCCTCTTTAAAAAACTTCACCTTAAATACAATGGAACTGACCTCCTTATAAGGAGCCCTGGCATAACTAAATTGCAATTTATCATCCATTTTCCAGGTCAGGTTTTCATTAAGCAAGGCAGGTGCAATAAATGCATTCCATTTTATCAGGTTTTCCATAGCAGGAAAACCAAGCCGGATCTCCTTCACATATTCAATACCCAGCCCCGGATCGCCCTGGTTCATCAATTGCCTTAAAGAATCCATCCGCACGCGGTCTCTCAGTTTGTCATGCTTATCCATTAGGCTTATGTAGATGTTCTCTCCGCATAATACAGTGTCTTTCAGGAAAAGAAATTCATCACCGCCGGTTTCATAGTCAATTTGTCGCTCCCGGAGGATTCTTGCCGCTTCCGGAATGCATACAGCCGGCTCAAAGGTTAAACCAAAAAACAAGGCTTTAAAATCCCGGCTGGCGTAAACCATATCCGCATAAGGGCCGCAGGGCTCCAGGACAAGATTGCCCGCAAATACGCCTCCGTATCGCCGATCACCCATCACCAATGGCTGGTAATAAACCGGCAGTTGGAGTTTTTCCGTCAGAAATCGGAATACCGAATCATGGAGGGCAGGTTCCTGAATATGGATGGAAAGGGTATGCAGGTTTAAAAGCAGTCTTTCCTCTGCCAGCTGGGCGTTTAAATGGGATCCGGCGGATGCAAAAAAAATGCAAAACAGTATGAGATACGATCTCATAAGTTTCATTTTATAACGGAATATACGCCCGATTTACTATTGAATTTAATCTCATCCAGGGTAAGGACCTGGTCTGAATTCACCAGTGTTTTTATCTCATCCGGATCATTGGCGGCAAAGAGTATCCACGCCCACGGCATATACCACGTCCATTGGGGCTGCTCTTTCAGGATTTCCGGGGTAGGTATATCCCCTACTTCACCCAAAGCAATGGGTTTTCCATTGGCCAGGGTCTTCAGATCGTCATGATGCGATTGCTTATAATCGTTTCTGTATACATCTGCTGCGAGAATATCTACATATTTGTCTCCCGGATAAAACAACTTATAATCCCATGCTTCATCCCCGGCAATATCCCGGGGGGCATTGGTATTCCATACCCAAATCAGATTGTTCAGCTTGTGATGCTGGGTGAAGTAATTGTACATCATGATCCAGAGCCTTTTGAACCCCTGTTCGCCTTTTTGGTTGCACCACCAGAACCATACGCCGTTCATCTCGTGATAAGGTCTCCATAAAACGGGGATATCTTCATCCTGTAATTGTTTAAGGTATCCGGCGACCTTATCGGCCCCTTCTTTCCATGCGTCATTCAAGGGAGTACCTTCAGTTACCAGTGAATCCCATCGTGATTGCGAGGGCCTGTTTTCCATGGCCCAAATGGAAGATCCGTTACAGCACTCTCCTTCGGTCGGAAAACACCCGTGCCACATCAGTGTAATGATATGTCCCTCGTGGTATTGTCTTTTAGCCTCGCTGATCAACTCTTTTCGGGCATCGTCAAGAGTAATATCAAGAAATGCCGTTTTTGAAACAGCCCTCAATGAATCACGCACCTTTTTAGAAGCATCCCATTTTATTGCCGGAAGGTTGGCTGGTCCGCAATGCTGAAAATCCATCGCATTCGTTCCTTCCACGCAAAAACTGAAGTCTGATCCCCAGATAACCGCCTTTTTACCGGTAAGTTTTTCCATCTGATCGGAATACGCAGAACCTTTGCCACAAAAATTATGTTGCCCCGAAAGAGTATAATTTCCCTGTATTTCCTGGATAAAGGAATACAAATTTTTTGCCTTTTGAGAGGCATCAGGATTAACAGGCTCGAGGTATTTTTGTGAATTTCCTACACAGGAAACCAGGAGTAAAAAACAAGAGAGCGAAGTTCCGACGTAAAATAGTTTCATATACTTACATTTGGGTAATAAATCATTTTTGCAACCGGATATAAAAGTGCAAAATTTATTTGGAAAAACATATCTTACCACTATGAAGTTTCAGAAACTCGCCTTGCCGGCGCTGATTATTGTTTTGATATCCTGTCACAGCAATACCAGCCACCTATCTGCCTTTTTCCATAACAATACCGTGCATTCGGGTTATTATGGCAACAGGGGACTTGATAGCTTAAGTGGTACTGCATGGGTTTTTAAAACAGGCGGACGGATCTTTTCATCGCCGGTGATCTGTGAAAAGCGGTTATTCATTGGCAGCGATGACGGATACCTTTATGCCCTGGATGCGCGGAATGGCAAATTATTCTGGAAATACAAAACCGGCGGCAGGGTGAGTTCCACCCCGGCTGTTTATCAGAATAAAGTTACTTTTATTAGCTTTGACGGGTATGTATATTGTATTGATCAGAAATCAGGCAAAGAGATCTGGAAATTCAAAACTGCCGGAGAAAAGGTGTTCTCGGCCCCCGGAATACATGGGATGCCTGAAAAGGACAGAAATCTTGACGATCCATGGGATATGTTCCTTTCTTCACCTGTGGTTGCCAATGGCACTCTGTTTGTTGGCTGTGGCGCAGGAGTTTTTTATGCACTTGACGCCTCCAATGGAACAAAGAAATGGGAATTTAAAACAGCGGATGTGATTCATTCATCCCCTGCTTATGCAAACCAAACGGTATATTTCGGTAGCTGGGACAGTTATCTTTATGCATTGAATGTAACGGATGGATCATTGAGATGGAAGTTCAAAACCGGAATTGATACAGTATATTACAACCAGGTCGGATTTCAGTCCTCACCCGTTGTCTGTAACGGCATAGTTTACTCCGGTTGTCGTGATGCAAATGTTTGGGCAATCGAAGCGGAGACTGGCGATCTGAAATGGAAATATTACAATAACGGTTCCTGGGTGATTGCCACACCGGTAGTATTCAATGACACGCTTTATTATGAAACTTCCGATTCACATACAATAAATGCTCTGTCTGCCGTCACCGGAAAGCTCTTATATTCGGCCGACTGCAAAACCTATGGCTTTTCTTCCCCGGCGCTGACAAACGGTATATTATATATAGGTACACACGGGGGCAGCATGATGGCTTTGGAGTCCAAAACCGGGAAGCCACTCTGGGAGTTCCGCACACCGGCCTCTTTAGCAAACAGGGATTCCGTGATAGCCGGTAACGGGGAATTTAACTATCCCAGGATATTTACAGAAAACACCTATGAAGCCAATATGAAGTCAGTAGCCCGTATTTATTCTGTTGGCTCCATCCTGTCTTCTCCCGCAATACATAACGGCATGATCTACTTCGGCAGCGCGGACAGTTGTGTGTATGCCTTGAAATAATCGGGATACTGAGATTGCTTATCCCGGGATTATTTTCCTGTCGATGATAACATAAACAATCCCGGCATAATCTCAAAAATAATGCAGCGTTTGTCATAATATGCTTTGCTATAGTCAATATATTTGTCATTTTTAAGGACAACAATTACATTCGACAATTTTATCAACTTAATCAATACTATGAAATATTCATTCTCTTCTCTCCTGGCTGGTTTATTTGCAATAGCTCTTATTACCGGCTGCTCTGGCAATAAAAAGAAAGCACCCGAGGCTAAAGTATACCCGGCTTTTGAAGTCAGCAATATGGACACAACAGTGAACCCGGGCGACGACTTTTTCGAATATGTGAACGGTACATGGATTAAGAACAACCCGATACCTGCCGACAAGAATAGTTGGTCAGCCTTCCAGGAGTTATTGGAAAGAAACAGGGAAAATATCAGGTCGATCATTGAAACGGCTGCCAGTAAGCATGATGCTCCTGCAGGCAGCGTAGATAAACAGATTGGTACGTTTTTTAATACAGGTATGGACACGATTGCAATAGAAAAACAGGGAGTTGGACCCTTAAAAGATCTCTTTTCAAAGATCGACAGCATTTCTGCAATTGCCGATGTCCAATCCGTGGCTGCTTATCTACAGAAATATAACATCGGAGCCCTGTTTTATGTGTTTTCGAATGCCGATCAAAAAAACAGTGAAATGGTAATTGCCAATTTTTATCAATCGGGTATCGGTTTACCTGATCGTGATTATTATTTCAGAACAGATTCCGCCAGCAGGAAAATTCTGGATGCTTATAAAGTTCACCTGGCCAAAATGTTCATTCTGCTGAAAGATCAGCCGGATGTAGCACAAAAAAATGCGGAGACGGTGCTTAAAATTGAAACTCAATTTGCAAAAGCATCTTTCACCAATATAGAGAATCAGGATCCGAAAAAAACCTATAATAAAATGACTATTGAGGAACTCACAAAATTGTCGCCTGGATTTAACTGGCAGGCATACATGCAAAAAATAGGATATCCTCAGATCAGGGAAATGAACGTTTATCAGCCCGTGTTCCTGAAAGAATTGAGTTCCATGATGAAAACAGTGCCTGTTGAAGATTGGAAGACTTTTTTAAGATGGTCCCTTATCAATCATGCTTCGGGATACCTGAGCAGTGATTTTGAAAAGCAAAATTTTGATTTTTACAACCGTACATTATCGGGCCAGGATCAAATGGAACCACGCTGGAAGCGGGTGCTTGACGAAACCAGTGGCAGCCTGGGAGAAGCAATCGGACAGCTGTATGTAAAGGAATATTTTCCACCGGAGGCAAAACAAAAAATGATTGAATTGGTAGGCAATCTTAAGGAATCTCTGCGTCAGCGTATTGAAAAACTGACGTGGATCGGTCCGGAAACCAAAAAAGAAGCCCTGGCTAAACTTGAAAAAATAAATGTAAAAGTCGGTTATCCTGATAAATGGAGGGACTATTCAGGATTGAAAATAACCAATGATTCGTATGTGATGAATATCCTGAATTCGGGCAATTTTGAATTCATATATAATTTGAACAAGGTTGGAAAACCTGTGGACCGCACAGAATGGGGAATGACTCCTCAAACAGTGAATGCATACTACGAACCCAGTAAAAATGAAATTGTATTTCCGGCTGGCATTTTGCAACCTCCGTTCTTTAACATGAATGCGGATGATGCGGTGAATTACGGGGGTATTGGGCTCGTGATCGGACATGAGATGACTCATGGTTTTGACAACATGGGAAGACAGTTTGATAAGGATGGTAATTTGCGCGACTGGTGGACTGACGCTGACGTAAAATCATTTAATGAACATACCCAGATTATTGTGGATGAATTCAATAGGTTTGAAGTTCTGGATTCATTATTTATCAATGGTAAACATACATTGGGAGAGAATATTGCAGACCTGGGCGGCGCCACGGTAGCTTATAATGCCTATCAGCTGTCGCTTAAAGGCAAACCTGCCGCAGTACCTATTGATGGTTATACAGGCAATCAAAGGTTCTTCCTTTCATTTGCGCAGATATGGCGCAATAATATGAAAGATCAGCAACTGAGAAAGAGGGTACTGACGGATGAGCATTCCCCGGCAAAATACAGGGTAAACGGAACCGTTTTCAACATGCCTGAGTTTTATGCTGCTTTTCCGGAAGTGAAGAGCGGTAATAAACTGTTCCGCGAGGAATCAATGAGACCGGTGATCTGGTAAAATTTCTTCATGTTTCAGCAGATAAAGGAAATGAACAGGTACCGTTTACAAAAGGAGAAGATGGCATTTGGACATTAACGATCGGCCCGCTTGAACCTGACCTGTATGCATATCACTTAAATGTTGATGGCGTGCAAATGGCAGATAGCCACATGGACAATAGCTTCCTATTATTTTCATAATTCGCTGATTTTTATTATATTGACATTTCCTGCTAGCACCTTGTTAGATTGCTTCAGCCCAATATCTTCCATCCCAAGCCTGATTGCTTCAAGTGAAGAAGGGTATCCTCTTTATGGAGCTGATGAACCATCCATACCGGAAAATCAACAGTTTTTGTAAATCTAGGGGACAACTTTGGTCGAACCAATTAAGTTTGCACCAAGGGAGGTATTCCAGATATTGTGATTCGCAAACTGTATACAACGTTTATTAGTGCTGGTTTCTTTAGGATCATTGATCTTTAAGAAAATATCATAATCCCCTGGAGGGACCTTACCAAATGCGCCCATATTAATGGAGAAGTTCAAATCACGCCATGCAGCCTTATTGTCTGGTCTTCCGTTGCCGCCCTCATCAGTCAGCCAATCCCCTGCGTCAAGGTTTGTAAGCGCAATGTAAAAGGCAGAACCGGCTTTGGGTTTCAGAATAACCGACACATTTTTTTGGTTTACCACATTACCAAAGCCGACGTTTTGGATCTTCCCTTCGAACCTGAGGATGCCATTCTGCTTTACCCATTCACTTGCCTTAGCCTCACGCAACACTAAACGGTAACCTAACCTGTCGCGGAAATATTCCAGCCCGGTTCTGCCGTCATATACCGGGTCAAAGATTGCCGTTTTAATATCTCCGGTGAATGCCCTTTTCCTTAACTCTTTTTCGTTGGCCGGGAACTGAACCGGCTTAGTGACATTTGCTTCATTATAGATAAAATCATTCCACCGTGTATAATTCCCATGTCTCATATTCAAAGCAGTTGTCCGTAGCTGCCGGGCTTCTATAATAGCTCCCGGCATATTGCCGAAAACATTATCGCCGATCCCTCCTTCTCCCTGACAGATTTGGTTTTGCTTATTGAACCATGTCATAACTCTATAACGATCATATGTACTACTACCGTATCTGCTATTGATCATAGGATCCCCTTCGGAAAGCGAGCCATTGTCAGTCCAGTTTCCAGCCGCATAACTATCGTTGAATAAACCAAAGCGCGCCTCCGGCGAGCCCTCTGGCGGAACCGGCATGGCATTTATATTAGTAAAGGTATAGGTGGTCCCAAATGTTTCGTTATACCATGCCAGAAATCCGCCTGCATGAGTTAAAAGCGCACGCGAAGCGGGAACAGCGTCCAGATATGCATCCAAAAGCATCTTGTAGGCATCCACATTTCGAGCTTCAGGTGATGAGTGCTGTTCGCCCCATGGACCAAGCATACCCGTTTTAACACACATGATGATGTCTTCGTATTCGTGGAATATGGGTTTAAGCTGCCAGATATGATATTGTATCCAGTTTTTGTCCTCATGCCCGGGTACATTACACCTGGCCGATGGATTATTATCGGTTACGAATGTTGGCTCAGGTCCAAGTATGAGTCCTTCGGTGAGTTTCAGGCTGGGATACTTATGGGGTTCAATATAATTAAACCCGTTGCCGTCATAAGAAAATTTCACAAAGGCTACACCGTTGCCATCTCTCACCTTCTGAAGCAGGCCTCTTATATAATCAAGCGCAAACGATGTTAAAGGTTGAGTTTTTCCTGTTCTTGTGACACCGGTACCCGGGTCAGAAAACAATCCATCATCCTTGTAACCAAAAGCATCTTTCGCCGAGAGGAACGCGTTCGAAGAAAAGTTACACAGGTCAAAACACATAAATGATATGGAAGGAAGGGCTGAGACCCCCGTACCGCCAACGTAGGGGTCACCGTGCTTATTAACACCATTATAAAATTGAGTCTCTTCGATATCATCACCTTCCACAGGCGGTACCTGTCTTCCATGGTACAACACAGAATTTGCGTCAACCGGAACCCGGTGATCTACTTCAGGCGTAATACCAAAAGGCGAATTAGTCTCATTAACCGAATCCGGCAATATATTCTGCCATCGGCCTCTATAGGCGCCTCTGTCCGGATTCGGAATGTCAACAGGGTTCTCAGTATAATCAAGCGCCTGTAACACAAGGGGGGCCACTTCCTGATCCTCCGCACCTTTCAATTCAATGCCGTTTCCGGGAGCCTTCGCCGCATATGCGACACACAACAAGCCTGTCAACACCAGGCCAGTGATTAACTTGATTTCATTTACTCTAAGTACTTTTTTCACAACCCAAATCAATTCCGGCCTGATTAGTTTTCCAAATTTTGTCAAGTAGTTGATTTGACAGTGATGTGTGCACTGCGCATAATTAATATTTCCGTTGTCTTATATTTGTATGGCTGATAACTGTCAACATTCTATTAAATTTAATCTCTTCTGACTTAAACAATTGGATTAAATATTCGCCAGGTTCATTTGGTTGAAAAGCATCCCATCTCAGATATATCACTCCATTAGCAGGTCTATAACCTTTTTTGAAAATTAATTCCCCATAATCTCGATCGAAAATTATTGTTCTTTGTTCTTTCGTTGCAATATCCATTACTGCGCTACTACAGGTTTTCCAAGCAGGACATTACCATTAGTTTCAATATGATTCCTCCAATTCATATCTCGAAGATAGTTATTTTTTATCTGACCCGTATGTCCCGGAATATAATGCGAGTGCAATCATGAAATAGTTGCCTTAATTTGAAAAGGGTTTAAAGTGTTAACCTCCTGATTTCTCAAATTTACCTTCCCACCATTCGTGACTTCTGTTTTCATCAACCTCAATTATTGTTACCCTCTTTATTGGTTCAAAACCTGTTTCATACCCTCGGATTAGCTTAGCAATGAAGATCAATCAAGTAATTTTCGCATGATGCAATCTCTGTCGTTCCAGCTTTAAATCATATTCTGCCTGAAGCTGTACCCAAAATTCAGCACTGATATCAAGCGCTTTTTCAAGTTTCAAAGCTATTGCGGCATTTATATCCCTTTTCCCTTTTAATATGCCCGAAAAATGCGACGGATATATTTTTAGATCCATAGCAAAAACAGATCTTTTTATACCTCTTGCCACCAGTTCTTCTTCCAATACTTCACCTGGGTGTAATAACACCTTAGAGCGAATTTCCTTTCCATTCTGACCAATTACCTTATGGGTTGACATTTTGATTTACAGTATTAGAGTTTACAATTTCAAATTACCTTCACAAATAATCTTAAAAACTACTTTTCATAATGCTTTGAAAGCCCCTCGATAGTTACAATTTCAGCAAGTTTCAATACTTCGTTATCTAATTCGAATTCGATCCTATATTGATTATTAATGCGGATTGAATACAAATGCTTTTTATTCCCTTTCAATCTCTCAAAACCGAAGCTCTTGAGCTTAAAAAGTTCTTCTGCATTACTAAGATTCTTTAATGAATCTACTCTTTTTATAAACTTGTCAATTACCTGAGAGGAATACTTTGGTTTCCCTTTCAGTGGTTCTCCTATATAAAGCTGCTCTAAATAAACATTATTAAATTGTACAACCATAAAAGGAAATTATATCACTTTAATTATGAAAATTTATCACAAATTTAATAAATCTTTATTGATTTATCAAAATAGATAAATTGTTGTCGTTAATTTTATCTTACTGGGGGTCATATTGGAAAAGCCAGCAAGCCTGACCATATTTGGCCCTTTACATAGTTTAACATCTTATTAGTCCACAATCCTTCCCTGTTTTCACAACAAACGTATGTAACTCTTAGTGTAAAAATAAAAAATAGCTCATAAATTACATATTTACAAGCAGTTAATGAGCGTAATAAAAAAGCTGGAGGATGAAGGGTTTTTTCCAATGACAATGAAGGAAAAATTAATTGCTTAGGACTATGCAAACCATACCGGTAGAACTCATGGATGAAAAGGCTTTTGAGGAACTTCATAACTTAGAAGCAAAGCAATTAATCCGTATTATTAGTGAAAATGAAGTCACATCCTCCTATAGTCTGCCCGGAGATCCTATGACCGTTGAAGAATTTAGAAAATGGATATATCTTTCAGAACATACCCCTACCGTTAGCCTAAGGCAAGCAAAACAACAATGGCAAAACCGAAAGAAAAAACTCCAACAACTTATCAAGTAAGGGTTACCGAAAATGCATAGCAGGACATTGATTACATTACGGGTTACATTGCCTTTATCAATCATCAGCCATTAAATGCCATACGTGTGGGCGATGCCCTTTTTGATACCATCGACCGTATAGGGCAAAACCCTCTGGCTTTTCGTGAGTGTGAAGAGATCCTGACAGCAGATAAAATATATCGCAAAGCGGTTTGCCAAAGCTGGCTTATTATCTACAAAATTAACCCCGTGACCGGATTATCCTGGGTGTTATTCACAGTGCACGCAAACCCTCACGGATTAATAAGCTGAGAAAAATCAGTCGATCTTGCTATAAAGTAAAATACGATTTTGAACCAGGTTTTGTATTTTTGTATCACAAAAAACTGCAATTTTTCTAGGAAAAGAAATGGACAATATCTTGGACGAAGTCCAAACTTAGATATTTAACTGGACGAAAATAGTAGCAGAATTTGGAGTCCCCCTAAACGAAAAACGCTGATGGCTGCTGCTTTCAAAGTTTAATGCATTGTTGTTTCAACGGGCGAATGGAAAATCTTCAAACAAAAATATCATGGTTCAGATCCCTTTTCAAAGGGCGCGAAGATGTTTTCGCTATAAGGTGGGAGAAAAATTTTTCGCCAAATTGAGGCATCCACACCGTAAATGGCATTACTGTACCGTTCAACCATTCATATAATTGCCATGACCCCGCAATGAATCCACCTGGCCAATCAAATCGATAATGTGTATGTCAGTTTGTATGTCGGAATAAAAAAGGCGGTCACGCTTTATTTTCGTAACCGCCTGATTTTGAGTGTGACCCCGATAGGACTCAAACCTATAACCTTCTGATCCGTAGTCAGATTAATTTAAATCATCTTTATTTTTGTTACTTTTTTATACTTATGTAATATACTGAATATATTGCTATTATGTGATAATATCAATAATAGATGGTTTGTTTTATTTGTTGAATTTAATTAAACTTGTGGTGCAAATATTGGTGCAAATATACTTTACCACATGGCGACAACAACTCTATTTTTGGACACCCGGAGAGCAAAAGAAGACGATAAGTATCCTGTAAAGCTTACCATTTATCATAACAGGCAAAAGCAACGATATGGATTAGGCATAGATCTTACTGAATCTGAGTGGCAAAAAATCAATTCTCCTAAACTCCGGGATGAAGAATTGAAAAAAATAAAGGCAAAACTTGAAGTATATACTACAAAGGCCAAAACTGTAATTGATCTGCTCGGAGATTCGTTTACATTTAATTCATTTGAATCCGAATATTTTGAGAAAAACCCGAAGAAAAAAGGATCTGACAATGTCTACGAAGCTTTTGAGGAGTATATCAAAAAGCTTAATAGAGAAGATCGGATTGGTAATGCAGTTGCTTATCAGACAGCATTAAATTCACTTAAATCAATTAGAAAAAATTTATCCTTTCATGATGTTACTCCTGATTTCCTAAACAGTTATGAAAAGGAAATGCTGAAGAACGGAAAATCTATTACAACCGTCGGAATTTATTTGCGTTCACTACGGCATATAATGAATTTAGCAATTAATAAGGGCCTCCTTAAACCTCAATTATATCCTTTTAAAAGAGACAGATATGAAATCCCTACAAGCAGAAATGAAAAACAAGCTCTCAATTTTGATGATTTAAAAAAAATACTGACATTTCAAAGTGACTTGCCGGGAGAAAGAAAAGCTATTGACTTCTGGATATTCAGCTATTTATGCAATGGAATGAATATGGCGGACATTTGCCGGTTGAAATACAAAAATATAGAAGGAGATTATTTATCATTTATCCGTAAAAAAACTTCACGAACCAGGAGATCAGATATCAAACCTATCCGATGCTTTCTTGCTCCTGAAGCAAAAGCCATTATCAGTTTACATGGAAATCCGGATATTAAACCTGATCACTATATTTTCGATATCCTCGAACCCGGTATTGATGCTAAACGAGAACGTGAAAAAATTCAGTTTTTTACCAGGCATATTAACCGTTACATGAAGAATATTGCAGAGAAAATCGGTATTAACGCCGGCGTTTCTACTTATGCAGCCAGGCATAGTTTTGCAACTGTCCTTAAACGGAAAGGTGCTTCTATTGATTATATTAAAGACAGTCTTGGACATAGTGATCTGAAAACAACGGAAAACTATCTTGATTCCTTTTTGGATGAAACCATTAAGAAAAACACATCGATGTTAACTGACTTTTAGCTTTTCGAATTCGTTTTCTCCTTTCAAAAATATGCCAAGCAAATATAAAATATCCCATATCAGGAAGGCATTGATGCTTTCGAACAAGAATTCCCTGAAAGACAAACTATGAGTTTCGCTGAATTGGAATAAATCATTAAAAAGGTTCAGAACCCCGGCCATTTACAATCTTGAAGAACTTATCAGGTTATTAACTAAACATATAGATGAAAACCATATATTACCAGTAGATTTTTATAGTGAAACCGAAGTATGCAAAATTCTCAAAGTAAAGAAACTGGCCATGCACCAATGGAGAAAAAATCACAATATTACTTATATTAAAGGAAATACAGAGAACAATTCGATACGATCTTAAAACGTTACTTGCAGATTTGAAAAAAATCAAAGCAAAAACATATCAATAGACTTTTTCCTCATTACAATTCGCTGCAAAAATATGATGATACAGATTTTTACTGTAACAAACGAAGCTAATTGCAGCTATTTAAATTATATTGATATGTAATTATATTGATATATAGTTATTTATAATTATTGATTGTTTCTTTGTGACAGAAATAAATCTGTTACAACATGGAAAAAATTATCTTATCATCACTATCGCTTGACGATATCGCCTCGCAAGTTGCCGAAAAAATTTATGACCTGCAAAAAAAGAACAATGAGCAAAAAGCAGAAACAAGGGAGGATGAATTTCTAACGATTGTCCAGGCATCCGAACTGCTCAACCTCGCCCGGCCCACAATTTACACATTAACCCACAAAAGTGAAATCCCCTTTATCAAGAAAGGAAAGAAACTTTACTTCAAAAAGGCGGACCTGCATGAATGGCTTAATACCGGGAGACGATTGACCAGGAATGAAATCAAAAAGGAAGCTGATAAATACACAAACAGAATCAGTAAAACGGTTAAACGGTTATAATTGACGCCTCCTTCAAATCGGTTAACCGTTTAACTAATCCGCCATTCATTACTCACAATTTTTTACAGAAACTATTAAACAGCTCTCCTATGGAGTATAGGGTATCCTATTTTCCGAATGTTTCAGGTAAAAAGACCAGGGATATTGATTTAAAGGAAGTATTTGACATAATCCGCACGGGTCCTATTAAAAAACATATTGAAGCCATCCGGATTGAACAGGATGATGCAAAACGTGATGCCCTGAAAGCGAAATACTCCGGCAATAACATTGTCTGGCATTTTTAAGGAAAGGCATGCTCTAAGCGATTTTATGGATCATAGCGGACTTATCCAGGTTGATTTTGACAAGGTATCGAGCCCGTCCGGAATATAAAAGCCATATTAAGCAAAGATCATTATACCTATGGTTGCTTTATCAGTCCATCCGGAACAGGAGTCAAGGTTATCGTTAAGATAGCCCCGGATAAGGGTTTACATGAAAATTCATTTGATTCCCTGGCGAAATATTATTATGATACCTATGGACTTGAAATGGATAAAAAATGCAGGGATCTCAGCCGGTTGTGTTTTCTGTCTTATGATCCTGACTTATTTGTCAATGAGCAAGCAAGACTTTTCATTAGTACTCCCGGTCCAGATAATTCCCAACCAAAATCTTCATCAGGAACCGTTAATCAATCTTTCAATTTATCGGATGATGTTGAAAAAGTGATCACACAAATTGAGGGATCCAAGACTGATATTACCGTTGGTTATGATAATTGGTTAAAACTTGGCTTTGCACTTGCCGATGGTTTTGGAATAAACGGTTTACCGTTTTATCAGCGTTTGAGCCGGTTCTACCCTGGTTATAATCAGTCCGCTTGTGAGAAACAGTTTCATTACTGTTTAAACGGTAACCGGAAAGGCATAACGATCAAAACATTCTTTCAAATTGCCAAGGAATATGGCTTTTCACTAAAAGCCAATGGCAATGTTGCAAGGCCCAACGGATCCAGTATTGAAAAAAGTAGCGAAAAGGATGAAAACATTCGTTCTGAAAGCAAGGAAGAAGTGTTCTACAGTCCCGTTTACGGAAAAGACAATGAGGGCAACTCCATTATTGTTGACGTAAAATTCAATTACCGGAAATTTATCGACCTCTTGTATTCCTTTGGTTTCAGGCGTTTCGACCTGGATAAGCAATATATTTTTGTAAGGGTTGAAAAGCAAATCGTACGTGAGGTTTCTACTATTCAAATCCAGGACTATTTTATCTCATGGATCAAATCCCTGCCCCAGAAGCTGGAATTTGATGTGAACCGGAATTTCCTGATTGAGAAAATCTTCAAGAGTCCTGCCACCTATTTCTGTGAAAACAAATTGAGCCTCTTAAAAAGTGAATCTGAAATTACTTTCAATACTGACACCAAAACGGAAGGATTTGTTTACTATCAAAATGGATTTGTAAAATGCTCCAGCGAAGGATATAGCCTGCAGGATTATTCGAGTCTAAAAAAACATGTTTGGCGAACCCAGATTTTACCCCGGGCATTCACACATAAGGAACCAAAAGCGTCGCAAATTCAGGACATAGGCGTGTTTGCCCGTTTTGTCTTTAATGTGGCCAACAAGGACCTAAAACGGTTTACCGAATTATGTACGATCCTGGGTTATAATCTGCATTCATATTTTGACCGCAAGCTTAAAGCCACTATTCTAACCGATTCAAGAATAACTGACAAACCGGATGGCAGGACAGGAAAGACCTTGCTTTGCAAAAGCCTGGGTCAGATCAAAAACTATTGTGAGATTAACGGAAAAGACTTTGATGCTTCCAACAAGCATAAATATGAGCTGGCCAACCTGGATACTCAGATCATCTGCCTGAATGATGTCCGGAAAAACTTTGACTTTGAAAGTCTTTATAATGACATTACCGAGCATCTTACCGTTAATCGGAAAAACCAGCAACCGTTTAACATCAGGACAAAGATCCTGGTTACAACAAATAAAACCGTTTCAACCGAGGGAGAAAGCTCAAAGGATCGCTCAATAGAATTTGAGCTGAGCGAGCATTACAGTGAAAAATTCAGTCCCCTGCATGAGTTTGGCCATTGGTTCTTCAGCGAATGGGATGAAATGCAATGGGTCGAATTTGATAATTTCATGATGCATTGCATCTGTCTGTTCCTGAAAAACGGAATTATAGAATCGCCTCCGATCAACCTTTACCGTCGCAAGATTATCGATAATACTTGCCCTGAGTTTGTCGAATTCATGGATGAAAAGCTGAAGGAAGGTGTTATTGAAATCAACAAAGAATACAACAAGAAGAGTATCTACACACAGTTTATTGAAGAGTACCCGGATATTCTCGAACACCGATATTTCGGTAAGCAAAGTACATTCTCAAAGTTCCTGAAAACCTACTGCAAATACTCCACCGAGATGGAAGACGATCTGATAGAGCGTAAAAGCATGTCTACCAGATATTTCATGTTTAAAGGCAAGGATTCCAATGAAAAAAAATAACCACAGGGTATTTATTTCTATTTTTTTATGTCCTATTCGTCCTAAAGAAATAAAATATAGAAATAATAAGGGTTTCCAAAGGACGCAAAACAGGACGCAGGGTAAATTGAGTGCGTCCTGTATGTCCTGGCATCCACCATAGATTAGGACGCATTATTAATTACAGGACGCATATAGGATGCGGAAAAATGATTGTAGGACTCTATCTATTTAGCTATTATTCAGAGTACTATGAACGATAGGACACATAGGATGCACATTTTTCCATATATAGCACCTCCATGATGAACGAAGCCTTTTTGAAACCTTAAATTAAAAGCAATAATATTATGACAACAAAATACTGTCCCCAATGTGGGAATGAATTTGAAGGAAGAGCAAACAAGCTCTATTGTTCAATAAAATGTAAAATGGCGGCCTTCTATAGCACAGATGGCAATGCAAGAAACGGTTTACCGGTTAATGGTTTTTCGATTGAAAAGCCAGGACAACCGTTAACCGATAATAAATTATCCGTTAACGAATCAGAAAAACCGTTAACCGTTAAAAATGAACCGGAAATGGAAACTATCCCTGTATTCTTTACTGCTGGCTGAGAAAGAGAATCTTGAAAAGCAAGCCCAGGAATGTGAAACCGTTTTATCAAAACTCATCCGAATCCGTTGCCTGATGGATGAAACGGATATCCGGATGATGCAGCAGACTATAACCAAACAAGAGCAACAGATTGAGGAGCTGCGTATTAAATTGGGTTTTTTCCAGGAAAAAGGAAATCATTCCGAATCGGTTAATCAGTTAACTGAAAAATCGGATAATGTGAACCTGGTTAAGATGAACCAAAAACAATTTGAGTTTCTCAGGGAAAAATACCTCGAATCACATGACTTTGAATGCTCTGGTATGGAAACACTTCCCGATGGAACTATCACCAGTAACGAGCGAGATGCATTGGTTGGCCTGGGAAAGGAAATATCCGGATTATATTATCACAAGTATGGGCGGGAATATGCTTAATTCCCTTTTTAATCAAATTGAGGAACGCCTAGTTGAACACTGTGGGTGGGATGAAGAAGAATTGCAGGATGACCCGCTTATAGAGCAATTTGATAGTCTTGAGGGATAAAATTATAGATAAATACTCTCTGTTAAAATACTAATATAAAATCATATTGAGCCCTGATTTCAGGGCTTTCTTCATGCTTATATAGACAAGTTGATTATAAATTTGTCATTTTGGATATCTAAGCAAGAAATTGAAAAATGCTCTTCAGGGTTCAGGTAATCCGTTTCAAATATTTAATTATTCGGGAAAAAAATATTTTAGATCCCACTTTTATTTGGATTAATTCTATATTAAAATGGAACAAGTGGAAATGTGAATTTAAATTTTACATTTATAAAAGATAGATGGGTTATTTGAAAAATTGGAGGATTTGCTAAGAAATTTTAATTGTGCTATGTTATTGATTTATAGCCATATTATTCAATTTTCGATGTTATTCAATCCCAATTCCATTCCATATGAAACAGGCCCTGTTTTTTGTTGTAATCTTTTCCATTGCACTTGCTGTCTCAGGACAAACTACCAGTTTCCGTTATGACAATTCTGGCAATCGTACTTCAAGGACCACAGTTATCGGTTTAAAAAGTACTGCTGGAAGTTCAGGTGAGGATCAGTCAAATGAATTTTTCTCGGATCAGATTGAAGAGCATGCAATTTTGATCTATCCAAATCCGGTAGAGAGTGAAATTACTGTGGATGTTCAGGGGTTAGAAGAAAACGCTGATGCTTCCATATCAATTTTTGATCAAAGCGGAAGACTTATATTAACAAGGGATAATATCGTTAGTAGCAATACTATTAATTTATCTCACCTTTCGGTTGGAACATACCTTATGATTATTCGCCTAAAGGGGGAAAACAAAAAATGGACAATCGTTAAGGAATAAGAAGCCCCTTACCAGAGCAATTTTTTTAATTATTGAAGTATTTGCATTATTTCAATCCTATTTTCGACTATAAAAAAATCTAGCTAATCTCAATAACCCAAAAATCTCATCACCATGAAAAAGAGCATTCTAATTTCCGTTTTATGTTTTGTAATGATGACTGGTAGTTTAATGGCCCAGATTAAAGTTAATTCCCAGGGCCAGGTCGGAATAAACAATACAACACCATCCTATCAATTAGATATATCCGGGAATGTTCGCATGGCGCTAAGTGGAAATAATATTACATTCAATGGATATTCATTATTGTCTTCTTCTAGTGTTGATTTGGGAACATCCGCCAATCGGTGGTATCATTTATATGCCGCAACGGCTTATTACTTTTATGCGCCTGTTATTGATTCTGATGAAAAGATTAAACTAAATATTACGAATCTTCCGTTGATAAAGGATCAGCTAAAACTTTTAAGGCCTGTCACGTATAAATTAAAAGCTGATATTCAGGGAATACGAGATGATTCTGATTTGAATAGCCTTCAATATGGTTTTGTTGCCCAGGAATTGCAAAAAGTATTTCCTGATATGGTTGTTACCCGGGAAGATGGTATGCTCGGAATTCGCTACACAGAACTTATACCTGTCCTGGTTCAGGCAATTAAAGAGCAACAGGAAGAGATAGATGCCCTGACAAAGCGAATTTCAGATCTTGAAAATGTAGGTAAGTAATATTTAAAAATACTTACTGATTATGAAAAGATTATTTAATCTGATCGTAGTTTTTGTGTTATGTTTCAATACACTTTCAGGCCAGGTATTTGATGTAACATATAGCACAACTGAAACTAATGTGTATGCCAACCTTATTTATACAGCCCGTAATAGTGTGACCTTAGGACCAGGATATTCTTATACACATTCAGGGGGAGGAACACTAGATATAAATATTCAGAATCCGATTGTAACCGGGACAGTATCATATAATGCCACTCCCATCGATCCTGAAAATCGCACATTAAATACTTCCTACCTGGTTGGTGCAACCAATGGGAGTTTAAATGTAAATCCCATGGGAGGCGCATCTTATTCTATTCCGTTGGAACTATTACCTGGTGTCAATGGGTTAGCTCCAGGCCTTTCACTTGTTTATTCAAGTAATAGCGGACCCGGTCTGGTGGGGTATGGATGGCAAATTGCCGGATTATCAGCGATAAGTCGTGGTCCCAAAAACTACTATAATGATAACAAAGTCACAAGTATTGCAGGGGATACCACCGACAGGTTTTATCTTGATGGGCAGAGGCTGGTAACTACCACTTCAAATGCCTATGGAACTGCCACTGCAGAATACCAAACTGAAAATGACATTTTTACACGGGTAAAACCGTATGGGACGGATATTAATGCCGGCTATTTTAAAGCAGAAACAAAATCCGGACTTATCTTTGAATATGGTTATACAGATGATTCAAAACAAAAGGTTAACGCTAATCAGGTTTTAAACTGGTGTGCTTCAAAAGTTACTGATCTTTTTGGTAATCAGTTGAACATAAACTATATTAATGACAACTATAGTATATATCCGGCTGAAATAAAATATGGACCAAATACAATAACCTTTTATTACAAAATAAAATCGGATCAAAACTCATATTTTCTTAACGGAACTAAAATAGTAGAGCGGTATCTGCTTAATAAAATTACAGTAAAATATAATTCCACGATTGTTAAAACGTATGAATTTGCCTATAACAACTTAGGATCCCTTTATAACTCCTACTCTATTTTAAACGAAGTTATAGAATATGGAATTGACGGTACCAGCCGGTTAAATTCTACGGCAATAACCTATCAAATACCTTCCAATGTCGCAATTAGTCAAACCATGTATAATACCACTCATGGATATGTGACATACAAGTCAAGAATGTGTGGAGGAGATTTTAACGGTGATGGAAAAACGGATTTTCTTTGTCTTCCGGATGTTTCCAAACAAGCCACTTGGACAGGTATGCAAGTATATTATGGGGATGGGAATGATAATTTTAATTTTGGCTTTTCAGAAACCACATCTCTTGATTTGACTCAACTAAAAGATATTCGGTCACTCGATTTAAATGGAGATGGAAAGGATGATATTTTGTATGAATACGGCACATCAACCTCCACCTTCAAATATATGTTATTTGATGGAAGCTCATTTACCAATCCAACAGATATAATTGCCTTGCCATATGATATTGAAACCGGGTTAGATGGGAAAAGACGTAGAACTATTGCCCTGCAAGAAAAAGATAATGAAATATCCGGCGCAGATTTTAATGGAGATGGTGTAAATGATATTTTTATAAATAACCCTGTTGGCCATTGGGAAATTAGATCTTTTGTTAATAGTAGTGGCCAAATAACTTCAACTTTAAATTCGTTGGGCTCGGGTACAGATATTAATCTATCCAAAGAAGTGATAAGTGCGGACTTTAATGGCGATGGAAAATCTGATCTATGGTGTAATGCAACAGATGGATTACATATATATACCCTTATGGGTACTACCCTAACGCAACTATATTTTTCAGCCTGGCCCTATGCCTTTACTCTTGGTGATTTCAATGCGGATGGTAAGGCGGATGCATTTCTATATGGAACAATTAGCGGAGGAACGATTTCTGATATGGCATCCTGGCAGATCATGCTTTCAACCGGCACCGGTTTTGAACAGAAGTCAATCCCACAAAAAAAAGCGAATATGAAGGATGACTATATCCGAATGGGAGACTTTAATGGGGATGGAGCTACAGATTTAATGGTGAACTCACCTAATCTGAGTTGGTTAGGGACATATTTATATTTAAGCATGAATGGTGGTACAGATTTATATACTTATAATGTGCCAGGCTATCCTCCAGGTATTATCAACTTCTATTTAGGGGACTATAATGGGGATGGGAATACTGATTTCGTATGCACTGACAGGGCTTCAATAGGGTGGGACGGTTACAAGGTATATAAAACCATCGGGAATAATTCTTTCCTAATGGATAAGGTGGGAAATGGCCTTGGCTATTTAACTAAACTTACCTACACAAAATTATCGCAGGCCCCAGCCAGCGTATATCAACGTGGTACAACGGCTATATATCCGGTTATTGATTCTCAGGAACCAATAACGGTGGTTAGCTCTATTCAAAGCGACAATGGAAAAGGAACCATGAATATCCAAAATTATTATTATGAAGGATTAAAAATTCATCTTCGGGGGAAAGGAGTATTGGGTTATAGCAAAACAAGAGTTACAGATGTTGCAACAGGAATCGATGCAGAAACCTCTTCTGGGTATAGTACAACTTATTTCTATCCTCAATTATTACGAGCCTGGACAAAGCGGACTGGCACAACGGATACGATTGCAAAAGCAACTAACACCTGGAATCAGAAAGTATTAGATGCTAGCAGAAAACGAATATTCCCATATATCCAAAAATCCCTCCAGACCAATAAACTTACTGGCCAATCGGTCATCGATTCAATAGGATATGATAATTATGGAAATCCCACTCCTATTAAGAAAAGGTATAGCAATGGACCCACAATAACAACTACTCATACTTATACTAATATAATATCCGCAACTCAATGGCTTTTAGGTAGAGCTACTGCTACATCTATTCAAGTATACGGGGAATGGTACCACAATAACCAGGTCAGTAGCCCGGACATTCTATCCAAATAACAATTATCTCAAAACTGAAGCCTGGTTTACTCCAGGAACGAATAATTACATTAGTCATAGATTTGTTTACATGGGTTATGGTGCAATTCAAAAGCAAATTGATTCAATTAAAAATAATGTTACCCGCACTACTCAATATACGTATGAATCAGATTTTATAAGGGTTAGGACTAATACAGATCCTTTATCCCATACAACTACAAACACGCATGACGCATATGGCAGGTTATATACCCAGCAGGATTATCTTGGAAATACTTTTACCTACCAGTATGATAACCTTAATAGACCCACCACAATATCATCGACTAACGGTAGTCAATCTACTACATCTCTATGGATGGGAAACGCCAACATCAACACCTAAACCGGCGAGGTATTCCGTTGTAAAAACAGGGAATGATGGCTCTCAATCCAAAAGTTGGTATGATAAACTGGGAAGGGAGATAAGGTCAGATGTAAAAGGTTTTGCGGGAACAATGATTTATAACCTAACTAACTACAATATAAAAGGTCAAGTGGATAGTATATCGGATCCCTATTTTTCAAGTGGAACTGCTTTATGGAACCGGTTTATTTATGATAATTATGGTAGGAAAATAAATCTTTATACTCCATCGGGAAGGAATTCCGCATGGGTATATACAAATAATGTTATAGCTGAAACTACAGCCGGCAAAACTTTTACCAAAACTTATTCATCGGATGGTACTTTAGTCTTCCTCGCAGGATGCAGGTGGAACAATCAATTATACGTATTATCTGGATGGAAAAGTTAAAACCATTGTTGCCCCTGGAAGCATAACAACAAGCATGCTATATGATATTGCCGGAAATCAGACACAGTTAAATGACCCCAGTGCCGGGATAATAAATTATGTATATAATGGGTTTGGGGAGTTGACAAATCAGACAAATGCTAAAAACCAAACAACACAGCTAACCTATTATTCTGATGGCAGGCCAAATCAGAAAATATTATCGGTTGATGGAACAACAACTTATGGTTATAACACTAACAAACAGTTAACCAGCATCAGCTCACCGGGTAGCATAAGCCGCACATTAGGTTATGATACCAAAGGGAGGATCAATTATCATAAAGAAACTATACCCGGATCATCTGCTTTTACAACTACCTTTACCTATGATAGCAAGGGACGGGATAGCACGATAACACATCCTTCCGGGATTGTTGAAAAAAATAGCTACAATGCCAATGGATATTTAAGTTCGATATCAGCTGGGGGTATCATTCGATGGACAGTAACCGGAATGAACGCCAGGCAACAAATTACTGCTGGAACCTATGGAAGCAATTTGAACGCTACATTTGGTTATGATAATTACGGCTTCCCAACATCTATGGTAACTGGTACAATTCAAAATTATCAATATAATTTTGATGGTAGTACGGGTAATCTTAATTGGAGAGGCAATTCAAAATATTCAGGTACTGTAGAATATTTTCAATATGATAATCTTGATCGGCTTTATCGTGTTTACTTTACTTCTAATACCTTACAAAGTATAGCCTATACTCCAAGCAAGGGTGGAATTTCCACAAAATCTGACGTAGGTACCTTAAATTACAACTCCACAAGTAAACCGTATGTATTAACAAGTATTAATCCTTCCACAGGATTGATATCAGCGGCAATGAATGACTCGTTAACCTATACTTCCTTTGAAAAGGTTAAAACTATATCAGAGGGTACTTATACTGCAACATTTACTTATAATACAGATTACAATCGAGCTAAAATGATAGTTCTGAATGGAAGTAGTCATGTAGTAACGCGGTGGTATCCTACTAACCGATTTATGAAAGACAGCGTGGTTGGAACAGTGAAAAAATACACCTATATTGGCGGGGGTGCATATACTGCCCCAGTGCTTGCTGTAACAGTTAATAACGGGACACCAACCTATTATTACTTGCTAAGGGATCATCTTGGAAGCATTACCCATGTTGTAAATACATCCAATGTGGTCCAGGCGGAATACAGTTATGATGCCTGGGGTAGAATGAGAAATCCCACAACATGGGTGGCTTATGCGCCCGGATCGGAACCTGTTCTAACTTTTGCAGGTAGAGGATTTACTGGGCATGAACACCTACCATGGTTCAAAGTCATCAATATGAATGGGCGGTTATATGATCCACTGGTGGGACAATTTCTAAGCCCGGATAATTATATTCAAGCACCAGGATTTACTCAATCGTATAATAGATACGGGTATTGCTTGAATAATCCTTTGAAATACAATGATCCTTCAGGAAATACGTGGTGGAGCCATTTTAAGAATTGGATAAATGAAAAAGATCCAATCTTTAGGGCATTTATTGTCATACCAACATTTTTATCAGTATTTCCAACTGAACTATCAACATTAGATATTGCAACAAATGGGGCAACATCAATTAATTTTATTCGAGCGGGGTTTGATGAAGCTGGACAAGCCATAAAAAATTCAGTAGAAATCGATGTGCAATTGTTTGATCCTGGAACCGAGAAAGCAGGATGGGGATCAGATTTGCTATCAAGATTTTTATTGGAAGGTGTAAATACATTTATTGGCTACGAAGTTTCTAAATTTACTAATACATTTGGGAATGTAAATGACGTTCAATTTTATAGAGGAGTTACAGTTTTACAGACTGCAAGTGAATGGGGTGCAATAACATTTGGAAATTATATTATTGGCGATAAAAATATTGAAGCGTCTCGATATAATCCTTTGTTTCAGCATGAATTTGGGCACTACTTACGAAGTAAAAAGTTAGGCTCACTATATTTGATAGAATATGGTATACCAAGTTTAATAGATGCAAGAAATAATTCTTACGAAGAGCATAATTATTTCTGGACAGAACTTGATGCAAATAAAATGGCCTTCAATTATTTTAACGAAGAATATCCGGGCTTTACCGGCTGGGTTTATCAAGAAAATCCTTTATTTCCAAAACTAGATAAAAGGAACAATAAATATCCACTATATTATTATGGTCCAAGAAGAAGGTAAGCCATTATTAATTTATGCACCATAGGTGATTCTGTTAATTAGACAGTGTACATAAAACTGATAAAATTAAAATAAAACAAATATCAAAGATTTATAGTTAATAAATGATTGTTAACATAAATATTGATTAATCTTTAATATTATGAAGATTTACTATAATTATTTATTTATTTCACTCCTTTTTGGTTTATTTATTTTTAGTTGTGAAATAGATCCATGGGATTTTAGATTAAAGATTAAAAATAACAGCAATAAATCTATTTTTTATTCGAATAGTTATAATTTTCCTGACACCTCATTTGATTATAATCCTTATTATTCGCCAGAGTTTTTTAAAATTATTTCCGGGGGTATTGTTTCAGATCGTATAAGAGGAAACTGGGATGATAAATTTAAATCGCTTGATACATTAATAATATTTATTTATGATGAAGAAACTTTAAGAACTTACCCCTGGGATACAGTTAGAGAGAATTATCTAATTCTAAAAAGATATGAATTAAGTTATAAGGAATTAAACGATTTAAATTGGACTATTAATTACCCCTGAAACTTTAATACTTACTTTGACGCGATTTACGACGGAAAGTAAACAAACTGCATTAGGATATATTGCCGCAATGGGTGCTAATAATCTTGGCGAAATTAGTGAAGTAGATTAGTATGCAGGAGCTACAGTCCTTAAAAATAACAATTTGCATAATGGTAAAGCTTTTACTTTAGGAAGCTTTATTCAGCGAGATGCCAGCATTATTCAAGCCGATTCCACAAATAGGCTATTTCAACATGAATACGGTCATTATTTACAAAGTCAAGAAATGGGATTGGGGTTTTAAATCGCTGCGCAATACCAAGTTTGTATAGTGCTTCTCTGCCTGACACAAAATGGAAGCATAATTATTATGATGTAGAAGTAGATGCAAATAACAGAGCATTAGCATATTTTACAGCAACGATAAAAGATTATAACATTTCCAAATCGAAGCATTACCCTACCTTCCTTTCCAAATTAAAAAAAATTAAGTATGTGAAAGCGACATTATTCTCAATATTGATAATAGCAATATTTACAAGTTGTTCCTTAGACCAATGGTATGGAATTAAAATTACAAATAATTCCAATAATTCAATACATGCATATGGAGTATATATATTACCTGATACTGCATTAGCTCAAGATAAACCTATACTTAATATAATTGGGGAACACAAAACTGCTCATATTTTTGGATACAACATAGGGGACGAGAAATTAACCAGATTTGAAAAAGATAAGGTTACTATTTTTATATTAAGTAGAGAAATAGTTGAAAAAAATACTTGGGAAGATATCAGAACCAACTATAGGATTTTAAAACGTTACGAAATTAATAAGCAGGATTTAATAAATATGGGTGGGGTCGTTACCTATCCATAGATATGAGAAAAGCCTTGGAAAAACCTGGACTTTTCTTTATAAAGTCCCATATAATGAATTATTTCAACATGAATATGGTCATTATATACAAAGCCAAATTTCTGGCTGGGCATATATTGTTTTAATAGGCTTATTTTAATTTGCAATTGAGTGGTCAATTTGTCCGTTTTTTCTAGTGGATGAATGAAAATGAAAATAAGGAAGTACTAAATTCTTATAATATTATTGTCTATAGTTTGTGAAACGATATTAGTAATATTATGGTGCAAATATTGGTGCAAATGAAAAAGCCACTCAGGTGAAAAACTCCTGAATGGCTTGATTTTACTGGTGACCCCGATAGGACTCAAACCTATAACCTTCTGATCCGTAGTCAGATGCTCTATTCAATTAAGCTACGGGGCCTTGTTTAATACTGTATGGGGTGCAAATATAAAAAAATAATGAACAATGAACAATGAATAGTGAAGAATGAACAATCAGTGAAAAACTAAAAGATAAAAACTAAAAGTGATGAAGAAAGTGACTGGTGACTAGTGACTAGTGACGCTGACGCGGCTTTCTGTTCGACCGCACAACTGCAGGACTGCAAAACTGCAAAACTGCAAAACTGCAAAACTGCAAAACTGCAAAACTGCAGAACTTCTCTTTACTCGTTGCTCGTCACTGCCTGTTTTCCAATAAGCCCGCTCAACTCATGTATCTTCTTCTTATAGGATTCTTCTATCTTCATCCGCTCAAGCTCGGCGCCCACACGGGAGGCAAAAATGGACAGCATGTACCTCGAATTAGGGATCTCTTCCATGGGTTTGTCATCCATCATCACCAGCAAACCGCAAACATCTCCGTTAACATCAAATACGGGTGTACCCATGTAGCTTTCCATTCCAAGATGATGGATCAGCTTGTCATCGGGAAACATTTCCCGCAGATTGTTGGGATAATAGGCCGTATAGCCCTGTAGTGCATTCAGTGAAGGACTGGTCGCAAGATCATGAGATTTGCATTCAGGAAGTTGCTGCTTGTGCCAGCAATGTATAATCTCTGCTTTTTGATGATTTTCATCGATGCTGGCAATAAATGCCACACTTACACCGAAAGATTTAACCAGCAATTCCGTTAAAACGCTAAAATATTCCATTCCGGTTACCCGGGCTGTTTGTTTGATCATTGTGGACAACATTTCTGCCGTTTTCATATAGTCAACCACACGCCTCACCCTGAACACAATAACTGGCCCCCTGGCCCCCTCTACCCTCTTTACAGAACACTTGCCCCAGAATATATTTCCCTTTAACGACCGGAATGCCATCTCCTGTGTATGATCGGTACCTTTATTTATCGTTTCGATAAATTCATTTTTGCTGAATTCTGCCGGCGGAGCATCATACAATTCAAAGGATTCCTTGCCTGTAAGAGCGGCTTTTTGATCTCCCTGGAATAGTTGTATTGCTTTTATATTGCAATCTACAATCTTGAAATTGCCCGCATTTAGCATAAAAATGGCATCGGGCGATTCTTCGAAGATTAATTTGAATAAGGCATCGTGTTCCGAAAAGAGTCCAGTCGGAAACTGATCATGATTCAATTTATAATGACGCATATTATCACTGCCGGGTTTTGGTTGATCTAATAACATGATAGAGTACGATTTCAAAATTAAAAAGTTTGAATATTATTGACGAGTGCAGCAAAATAGTGACTAACAGCATATAACCGGATATTAATTGCCCGTTGTTGATTTATAAAAAGTGCAATGAATAAGGGCGGAATATACATGCATCTCAGGTAAAAAGTCCTTCATCCCTGATGAGCATAAGTATGGCATTATGGGGAACGACAACATATTTCTCATTGTTAAATTCAATTTCCCATCCGCTTTTCTGCAGGTATACGGCTACATCTCCCTCCCTGGGCTGCAACGGCACATATTTAACCTCTTCTCCTTTATCTTTCCATGGTTCGTCGGCTTCATGGATAGCAGGAATCGGATATCCGGGTCCTACTTTTACAACATAACCGGTTTGGATTGGCTCCTGTTCATGCACTCCAGGAGGAAGAAACAATCCTGTTTTCGTCTTGTCATGAGGGGTTTTGGGTTTTATTAAAACCCTGTCCCCCACCATTATCAGTTTACTTAAATTATGTTCGCCTATTTCAAACGCCATCCTGAACGATTTGGCGCAAAGGTAAAAAAATTGTTGATAGTTGATAGTTGTTAGTTGATGGTTGGAGATGGATGCTGGATGCTGGCTTTGCCCGCCGAAGCTTCAGCGAAGGCGGGATGCTGACGCCTGATGTTGGCACCCAATCACCAGATCTTCACCCTTAGCGGTTCCAGGTCAAATTGTTCGCGGAGGCATTCACGGGTGTAATCAAAATCCGGTGTGAAACCAAGGATATATCCGCCCCCTCCGGAGCCAAGCAATTTACAGATATAATATTCCCAGTTAAATCCATACTCCCATATCCTACAAAATGTCCCGGGGATCATATCATGAAAAATTCTCCATTGAAATAAGGACAATTGTACCAGGGAATCATAACTTGGCCGGCCTTCCACAAATTCCCCAACTATTTCATTAACCAGGGGAATATATTGTTTTGTAAAGCTTTCATTTAAACTCTGCCCAAGCAATTTCATTCGGAAATCGGTGACCAGTTTCCCTGTATTGCCTGTCAACCCGGTATCCAGAAGAAATACCTGCAAACCCGATTTCCTGAGATTCTCAATACGCCACGTTTTCATTTTACCGTTTCCCTCAATTACAAGCGGAAGGTTGAAATAAATGCAAAGCGGATCGATGCCGGAACTGGTACCATGAAACCAGGATTCCATAGCTCCGAGCATTTTTTTAACTGCCAGCAATTTCTCAGTATCCGGATCTTCGGAAAATTCAATTTTTTTCTTGCCATATTCGTTGTAAATGGCTGCACACAGTGCTCCCGAACTGCCCATTCCATATCCCATGGGTATTGAGGACTGCAGGCACAAACCCTGTTCAATGTCAACAAACATCCTGGCAATATCCAGTTCCGGGAGCGCAGAATCCTCATTTTCCTTTAGCCATTTGGCGAATTCAACCAATATATGATTAGACGCCAGATCGATACTTCCCAGTGGCTGCGGATTAATTGCCAAAACTGCTGAAACCTCAGGCCACGGAATCACCAATGCTTTGGAACCATCGATGACCGAATGTTCTCCAAACAATAGAAGCTTACCTGAAAACCTCCGGTTTGACAGGATCGTGTGTTCCATGATCAGATAAATTTAACCGGTCCGGTACCGATGGTATCATGAATTATTTGTCCATCCTGGCAAAAGCCAGTCAGTTCTTCATCAATAAATGGTTTGACCTGGCTGATCAAACGGGCCGGATATAGTATGTGTACGTTGGGTCCGGCATCCAGGGTAAAACTGACCGGCAGGCCAGTAGTCAGCCTGAATTGCCGGATGCGGTCAATCACCCCGAGTGAGCCAGGCCTCAGAAGGATATAGCCGGGCTGCGAAGTCAGCATCATGGCATGCAATGTGAGCGCTTCTTCTTCAATAACAGATAAAAATTCATATTCTTTTCCCTTTTGCAGGGAAACCAGCAATTTTTTGAGATTATCCTGCACCTGCACAAGACGCGAGGAAACAAACGGATGATGTTCCATCAACCGGTGGCCGGCAGAACTCGAAACTGCCTTTTTACCCGAATCGATTACGAGAATACTATCGCAATAATCTGCAAATTTCGGATGAATAATGAAGTTTAATGAAATGGCCGCTTCGTTCGTGGATGCAATTATATCCTCCGTATTTCCCCATAATGTATAGCCTCCAAAAACTGACCGGCTGGCACTTCCTGATCCAAGGCGAGCCAGAAAGGATGCTTTTTCAACGAGATCAGATTCTTCTGCCAGCGTACCAAACATATTGCGTTCCATATCACACAATGCAAGTGCCAGGGCACCGAAGGAGGATGCAGATGAAGCTATTCCGGCAGAATGAGGAAAGGTATTGTGCGATCGGATCACCAGTTCAGTGTGATTGAGGAAGGGCAGGTATTTGGAAACATGCTGCAGATACTGGCGGTACCTGTCTTCAAATGTTGAATTCACGGCATCATCAAAAAAATAGGATATCGACAATTTTTGCAGTTTCCGCTGATAAAGATAATCTACTGAAATAATGGTTCGTGATTGTTGCAGCGTCATACTTATAGAAGGGTTCAGGGGTTGCTGGAATTGCTGTTTGCCCCAGTATTTAATAAGGGCTATGTTGGAAGGGCATTCCCAGCCCAACTGTCCGGTAAGATGAAATGTAGGGTGAACCAGTTCACGTGCCTGAAAAAAAAACCGGTCCTCCAGAGAATTAAACATTACCATAAGATTAATGCATGAAAGTCGAATACCGTTTGAATGCCTTTTTTTTGAAAATAGCTGCGGATGTAATCTGCGGGCAATTCAGAGACTGCCATCATCATATCGCCACCCCACGTTCCAAGGGACTTGATAACCCCGTTGAAATCGCTGAACAACTCCTCTTTAACCGTTTTTCTGACGAGTATATTTGAAATAAACGACTCATGGTCCGATACGATTTGCATAAACTGATTCAGATGCCTGGTATACAGCAATTCATTGGTAAAATAGTTCATTTTTTCCACCTGCTGCCGGGTTGGTTGCTGCACTCCCTCGAACGCAATAAGGCCTTGCGCCGTATCCTGTTTCCGTCCCGTGTATACAAATACGATATGTTCATGAAAAGGGGGAAGGAACTTCACCGGAATTATTCTTTCCTTTTGGTTTACCCTACTGAAAATAATGGGTCCGTCAGCAAGGGCTGCTGCAATATCATAACCCGAGCCTTTATAAAGATGATGAAAAAGCTCATACGGGTCAATCTTTGCCCATCTGGCGAGATTGGCAATTAAAGCTGAACTGCTTCCCATCCCCCATGAGTGGTCAAAAGTGGATAACGTGGTAAAGGAATAACTATTTCCCCCTGCAAATAATTCGCAGTCGAACTCCGTCATTTTTTTGATGATGCTCAAAAGCCGGTCTGCCACCAAAAGATCAGAGGATTGCATGATCTCCATGTCGGTTAAGTTGAAGTCAGCACTGAACCAATCGTTTTCCATTATCCGGGCACGCCATTTCAGAATAGGCCCATGCTCCCCGCTTATCTCACCAACTTCCAGCGATTGACCCATTTTCAAAGGAACTGCGATGGCTTCAGCCCCTGAAAGAACAAGATATTCTCCTGAGATAAGCAATTTCGCGTTGGCGTAATACCTGTTTATAGCTTCACTTTTCAAGACCGGTGCGTAAATTGTTGAGAAAATCCTCGACAGCAGCAAAACTCACAGCCCGTTTGTTAAAATAGTCCATCGCGGCCAGTTTTTCGATATTTGAGGCATGGAACTGGTTCAATAAATTGGAAAGATGCAATTTCATATGGCCTTTTTGTATCCCGCCTGTTATCAATGCCCTGATCGCACTGAAATTACAGGCCATTCCTGCCGAAGCCACAACCGACATAAGATCCGGAGCATGCGGATTTCCAAGTAATTTCATCGATACAGATGCCAACGGATGCAAACCGGTTAGTCCTCCAACCGTACCTAAAGTAAGGGGTATCTCAATCCGGCAAGTGAACGAATCCTTTGATAACTCAACATCGGTTAGTCCCCTGTATTGACCGTCCCTTGAGGCATAAGCATGCCCGTCGGCTTCCACTGCCCTGAAGTCATTGCCTGTAGCAATCACCACCGCATCAATGCCGTTATATATCCCTTTGTTGTGTGTTACTGCCCTGTAAACATCGTGTTTGGCAAAGTTCACCGCGGTTTCAAATTTCCGGCTGAAATTAAGTCCTCCCAGGTCATACTGCGGGTGGGCCATTTCGGCAACAGAACAACTTACACTGCATTCGACAGTGCATCCGGGAGAATAATTCGACAACACCGACATTATAATATCAAGGTCGCCTGTTAAACCGGCCAGTTGAACCTGCTGATGCAAAAAATCCGCCATTTGTTCAAGGCACGAATTGATAAAATTTGCGCCCATCGAATCAGCGGTATCAAAAATTACTTCAACCTGGTAATAACCCTCCATCTTATCCGTCATATCCTTCAGGCTGATATCCAGTATTCCGCCGCCGCGCAGGTTCATTCTCCGCGTGAGATAGGAAGTTACACTATAAAAACCCGGAATTAATTCATGGATAAAGGAGGCTATTTTCTCCGGACTGCCTTTCCAGATGAAATGAATATGGCCGGGTTTCTGCATAGAGCTGATGCGCGTGATAAAACCACCCCGTTCAGACCAGAATTTGGCAGCAGAAGCAGCCGCGGCCACAACAGAGCTTTCCTCTGTGACCATAGGTACAAAATAAAAGGTGTTATTGATCAGAAAATTAGGGGCAATGCTATAGGGCAGGAAGAAATTTGAAACCGAATTTTCAGAGCAATCCATGTACACCTTTTGCCTTTCTTTATCCAGTGCCAGATGTGCATTGAGTTCATGAATGATACCGGCCGGATCATCGCTGAAAGAAGATACGAGTTTCACCTGGTCTTCACGGCCAAGTTTCGAAAATCCCTGTATTTGGCCCGGGGTTTCCATTACAAATTTTTTACAGTAAGATAAGCGTTCGCCAGGTTTAGGCCGTTTACCTGGTAACTTACATATTGATGAAGTTCATCGTATCCCTCTTTTGCATACCTTAAAAACCCTGATGCCTGTCCAAAAATTGAAGTTGTATTTATTTTTTTCATCAGGTAGAATCCGTCAAGGAAACTTTTTATGCCGCCGGAAATAATAAATTGCCTGCAATTAATGCTGGGTTCATCGGAAAGAATTTTATTCACGTAAGCGACCATTTCACTGGCTCGTTCTCCGACGCTGGCCAAAGGGCCATAAGCATCCATAGTACCTTTTTCGCTGCGAAGCATTTCAAGTTTGGAAAAATTGGTGCCGCCAAATGCGGCAAACTCGATGGCTGCCAAAGGCAGGCGAATTAATTCACGAAGGCTGGCCGGTCCCATTCCCTGTCCCACTTCCTTTACAATAACCGGAAAATTGAGCTGGTCGAGCACTCGTTTGATTGATGTTATCGGAGCATGCTCCAAACGATCTCCTCCCGGCTGGAAAAATTCCTGCAACGGGTTAACGTGCACAACAAGTCCATCGGCACGCAATTTCTCAACCAGTATCCTGATCTTGTCAAGTTGCTTGTTTTCCACCAATTGTTCCACCTGGCTGATACCAAGGTTCGCGTATAGCGGGAGATCATCCCCGATTAAATCACGCATATCGAAATCGGCAAGGGTCGCATTGCTGTCGAGCAGCGCCCTGCATGATCCCAATCCCATTCCTATGCGAAATTCTCGACAAACCCTGGCTAAATTCGTATTAATTTTACGGGCGGCAAATGTTCCTCCGGTCATACTGGATACCCACATTGGCACTCCAAGCTTTTTTCCCAAAAATGTCAGCGCGAGTGAATCATTAACCGGATGTGGTTGAAGCATAGGTTCATAAAAGAACCGGTTGTCATGTTCTACCTCGTTTACCTGGGACAGGAACGCCATTTCAATGTGATCGGCTTTACGGTGTTCCATATTTTAAGAATGGTGTTTTAATCCTAAATATCGTGAAATCACAATCCGCAAAATTTCCGAAGTACCTTCCCCAATCTGGAGTATTCGCTGGTCGCGGTAAAACCTTTCAATATCGCTGTCTTTGAATAAGCCGTAGGCTCCATGAATCTGCACCGCTTCATCGGCTATTTCGCGGGCTATTTCGGAACAATACAGCTTGGCGATGGCAGCCTCCCTTCCAAACGGCAAATGGTCGTCCTTCATTTTGCAGGCTTTGTAAAGAGTGTTGCGGGCCAGTTCGAGTTTCATATCCATATCTGCCAGCTTGAACGCGATCGATTGAAACTGGGCTATCGGCCGCCCAAACTGGACGCGTGTATTCGCATATTCAAGGGCCAGTTCAAATGCGCCCTGTGCCAATCCAAGACCCATGGCGGCTATGGACAGCCTTCCGCTGTCGAGGGTCTGAAGCATGATTTTAGCTCCCATTCCTCGTTTACCCAGCAAGTTCTGCTCCGGCACCCTGCAGTTTTCAAAATACAGCATGCCCGTATCTGCGGCACGCCACATCATTTTGTTGCTTATTTTCTCACTCCTGTAACCGGGGGTATCTCGCGGAACAAGAATCACGGACAGTTCCTTTTCGCCGTTGTCTTTTTTGGTTACAACCTGTATTGTAGCCCCGTAGGAAAGTACAGAAGCTGAATTGGTAATGAACATTTTGGTTCCGTTAATTACCCATTGCCCATCGCTGAGATCTGCTTCCGTTTTAGTTCCCCTGGCATCGGAACCGGCAGTTTCTTCCGTCAGACCGAATGCCCATAACCTGTGGCCGGTACAAAAACCAGGCAAAAGCTCTTCCTTCTGCTTATCTGTGCCAAACTGGTATATAGGTCCTATTCCGAGGGAATTGTGGGAAGCTACTGTAGCAGCCTGGGAACTGTCAATCCTTGCAAGCTCTTCCACCGCTATTATATAGGAAAGTGTATCCATATTTGCTCCACCGTACTTTTCGGGAAGATTCATTCCAAAAAGTCCGAACTCACCCATTTTCCGGGTCAATTCAGGTGAAAAAGTGCTGGTATCATCAAGACTTCGGGCAATTTCTTTAATTTCCCTGGTGGCAAATTCCCGGACTTTGAGCCTGAACTTTTCATGAGATGGTGTAAGAAATGGATGCATTTATTTCGAATATTATTATATGTTGATTAACGTAGAGGTTTAATAAAAATAAGTGGTTCATTCTGCCTGACCTGCGCTCCGGCACTTATAAGAATTTGCTGAACGGTACCGTCGTGTGGAGCCAGAATGCCATTTTCGAGTTTCATTGATTCAATAGTTATCAGATGATCTCCCTTGTTTACTTTTTCATTCAAATTCACAAATATCCGGTTAACCTTACCCGGAAGCGGTGATCTTACCAGTTCCTGTCCAAGGGAGGATTGTTCTTCAAATTCACTATAGTCAATTGATTCAAGCCTGTCGGTGCGCCGGAGTTCGTAGTCGATACCCTCTTTTGTAATAACAAGGATCCCGTTTGATTCCGGCACAAAATATAACCGCGTGTCTGTGTTATCCACCGCATACGATAGTTCGCTTACACCTACCCTGACCCGGGTTAAAATTTTCCTTTTTTGTTCATACCAGATATCCGCTGAATCTATGCCTGTGATCCTGTATTCAGCTTTATAAACCTGGCTGTTGTATAAAAACCCCAATCTTGGTGTAATCCGCCAGTAGCCTAATGATTTCCAAAGCGATGGTTGTTTGTTTTTAAGGGAAAACAAACCGATGAGGGTTCCGGCAATAATCAGCTCCTCTGTTTCAGTTTTTTTTCTTTCCGTGGAAATCAGTATATTAAATAACTGATATCTGTCCTGCAGGAATGTGGTGCTCAATTCATTGCGCCGGTAGTGCTCATCCGCAAGGATTGCGCGGATAAGAGGAATGTTGTGCCGGACACCTGTTATCACCATTTGTTGGAGGGCATCCTGCAATTTTTCAATCGAGTCCCCGCGGTTTTCACCCCATGCAATAACTTTTGAGATAAGAGGATCGAAATCCGAATGTATCACCGTGCCGGAAGTAACGGCGGATTCTGTTCTCACTGACGATAAGGAAGGTTCCCTGTAAAAATGAATTTTCCCCGGAGAAGGCAACAAGTCATGCTCGGGATCCTCTGCATATATGCGTGATTCTATTGCATGGCCATGGCAGATGACATCTTTCTGCGAAAAAGACAGCGGATGTCCTTCTGCCACGCGGATTTGTTCTTTTACCAGGTCTATACCTGTTACCATTTCGGTGATGCCGTGTTCAACCTGTATCCGGGTATTCATTTCAAGAAAGAAAAAATCACCGTTGTCATCCAGGAGAAATTCGATTGTTCCGGCATTGACATATTTGACCGACCTGGCAATGGCAAGCGCCGCATCAATTATTTCATTTCTTGTTCCTGGCGGCAAACTGGCAGCCGGTGTCTCCTCAATTAATTTTTGATGCCTGCGCTGGATAGAGCATTCACGTTCAAACAAATGAACGATATTTCCCTGCAGATCGCCAAATATTTGCACTTCAATATGTCTCGGGGCATGAAGATATTTTTCAATATATACCCTGTCATCGGCAAAGTACTGATAGGCTTCATTCGCTGTTATTTCAAGGACATCCGTAAGCTCAGCATGTGATTTTACGATTCTCATGCCTTTTCCTCCCCCTCCGGCGACTGCCTTAACCAAAACCGGATATTCAATTGTGTGCCGGAGTTTGCTGATCTCGAAAGGCGTATTGATGATTTTGTCAATTACCGGTATCCCCAGTCCCGATACAAAATGGTGCGCCGCTAATTTATCACCCATAAGCTTTAACACATCCTCGGAAGGACCAATAAAGCGAATTTTATTGTCTTTACAGGCTTTGGCAAAAAGGCTGTTTTCCGACAAAAATCCATAGCCCGGATGGATGGCGTCGGCCCCTGATTTTTGGGCTAACCCGATTAGGGAAGGAATATTAAGATAGGTATCAGACAAGGCCCCATCTCCCAATGAATAGCCTTCATTAAACTGTCTTGCCCAGTAGGATTCTGATTCCTGGCCGGTGTATACCGCTACGGTCGGAATCGAAAGGGAAGCGGCAGCACGTTTTACCCGCAGGGCAATCTCGCTGCGGTTGGCAATCAGAATTTTATGTATGGATTCCGGTCTTAACACAATCTCTTCTTCTACTGGCTGGACATCCAGCCTGGTTGTCGCTTTTCCAGGAAAGCCTGGATACCTTCTCTTGCCTCTTCCGAAACCCGGGCTTCGGCCAGAAGTGAAGCGGTTCTGGCCATTGTGGTTATGTCTGGTGCCGATCCTGTCAGTGAACGGATCAGTTCCTTTATTTTAAGCTGTGCTAAAGGAGCCGCTTTCAAAAGTTCATTCAGCAAATCCTCATGTACCTGCTCAAATTGCTCATCCGGAACGGATTTGTTCACCAGTCCGATAGAAACGGCATCATGCCCGCTGAATTTTCTGCCGGTCAGCAGGAACTCCATTATTTTGCCATTGGAACTTTTCCGGAGCAGATAAGGTGCAACAGTGGCTGGTATCAGTCCCAGTTTTACCTCGGAGAATGCAAATACGGTTGTATTTGTAGTAATCGCCATATCGGATGCAGAAACGAGTCCGATCGCCCCGCCAAGGGCTGCGCCATGAATTCCGGCTACAATTATCTTGGGACTTGTGTACAATGCATGGAAACATTGCGCCAGCAAAGTACTTTCCCGGTAATTTTCTTCACCTGACAAACTATGTGCATTTTGCATCCATCCGAGATCTGCGCCTGCACAAAAAGAGGAGCCCATACCCCGTAAGCTGACAATGCGAATTGCCGGGTTGCTGTTGATTTCTTCAAGAGCAGAAAAAAGTTCTTCAAGCATATGACCGTCCAGCGCATTTCGAACTCCGGGCCGGTTTAACCACAGGCGGGCCAGCGGCCCCCGCAATTCGGTGATAATGGACTGGGTGTTTATCATACCATTCGGGTTACATGCGGTATATGCCATTGGCCGGTTCCGGAAATTTCTTATTCAGTGACATGGCAATTCCCATGGCAATAATCTTTCGGGTGTCGAGTGGATCAATAACACCGTCGTCCCATATCCGGGATGTACTGTAATAAGGCGATCCCTCACGGTCATACGCATCGTAAACAGGATTGCCTGATTCGGTGGAAATCGGGAGATCCGGCTGATCTTCCTTTTTTCCGATGCTACCCAAAACAACAGCAGCCTGTTCCGCTCCCATAACAGAAATGCGGGAACCGGGATACATAAAAAGCAATCGCGGGTCATAAGCTCTGCCTGCCATGGCATAATTGCCTGCGCCATAGGAACCGCCGATAATTATTGTAAAACAAGGCACCGAGGAATTGGCAACAGCGTGCACCATTTTGGCTCCTTCCTTGGCAATACCCCGGTTTTCAACCTCTTTCCCTACCATGAATCCGTTGATATTCTGGAGAAAGAGCATGGGAATTTTCCTGAAATTGCACAGCTCAATGAAATGAGTACCCTTGAGGGCGGATTCAGGATACAGAATGCCCATATTGGCCACTATTCCAACGGGGTACCCCATAATCCTGGCAAAGCCGGTAATCAGTGTAGTTCCATAACCTGCTTTGAATTCCTGGAAACGGCTCCCATCTACAAGCCGGGCGATAATTTCACGGGCATCGGGAATTTCACGGGATGAGAGTCCCAACAAGCCATATATTTCTGCCGGATCATACAACGGTTCCTCCGGTGAGGTAATCTGCAGGTCTTCTTTTTGTGGCGAGGGAAAGGTTTCCGCTATGTTCCTGCAAATTCGGATCGCATGGTGCTCATTAACGGCCAGATGATCGGCAACTCCCGATACGGTGGTATGCACTATTGCACCACCCAGTTCCTCGGCAGTTACAATTTCGCCAGTTGCCGCCTTTACCAGGGGCGGACCGCCAAGGAAAATAGTTCCCTGTCCCTTAACAATCACCGTTTCATCGCTCATAGCCGGCACATAGGCGCCTCCGGCTGTACAAGAGCCCATAACGGCAGATATCTGGGGAATGCCCATGGCTGATAAACGTGCCTGGTTATAAAAAATCCGGCCGAAATCATTCCTGTCGGGAAACACCCTGGCTTGCTCAGGCAGAAATATGCCGCCGGAATCAACAAGATAAAAACAGGGCAGGTTATTTTCGAGCGCAATCTGCTGGGCCCGCAGATGCTTTTTTATGGTTTCCGTCACATAAGTGCCCCCTTTAACCGTAGCGTCATTTGCCACAATTACAGTTTCCCTGTCGTGAACCACGCCAATACCTGTAATTATTCCAGCTCCCGGAAAATCATCATTGTACTGGCTGACAGCCGCCAGCGGGGACAACTCAAGAAATGGAGTGTTTTCATCCACCAAAAGGTCAATCCGCTCACGTGCCAACAGCTTTCCCCTTGACATATGTTTTTTAACAGAATCCGACGGACCACCCCGTGTTTTTGATCTGACATTTTCATGCAGGTCTTCCACAAGGGCGCTATATTCCCGAACCCGTGATCTGAATGCCGCTGAACCGGATTTAGTATTTGATTTTAGGACGTCCACACTCATATTATCTCGACTGGAGTAACATACGCCAATCGCAATTGTTCATCCGGCGCATTCAGGACCTGATTCGTAACAATTTACTGCGGATATTCGTAAATTATACTAAAATTTACCCATGACAACCCAACCTCAGGAAAAACGAAAGCAGAAAAAGTACAACTTACCCGTCATTGGATACTTTGGCGATAAAAACGTCAGATTCAATACTATCTTACAGGCCGAAAGTATCACCGGCGTAAATTACAATCTCATATTTGAAGCATGCATTGGCAAAATCTACCGTGCCGGCAATATCATATGGGAATTCGAAAGAGGCAATCATTTCATTAAGTACAAGGCTTATTATTTGAGAATCAGGGAAAAAATCAAGGAATTAGAGGGAAAGCATGGGAAGTAAGCAGGAAGGATGGTGACTCGTAGCAAATTAGCACATTAATCCCCGTCCTTTTTTTTACTATTTTTAGCCGATCAAACAAAAAAAAATGGACGAACCGGATGTATCTCCCCCGTTTATAGAAGCCGAAAATCCAATCGTTGTTAAAGACTGGCGTTATTATAGCCGTAAGATCCTGGTGGCCTTGAAATGGACGGTTTTGTTTTTTTTCGCCTCTACTCTTTTCGCAGAAGTTATCTTCACCTTTATAAATCCCCCTGTAACACCCCTTATGCTCCACAGGGTAATTGAACAAAAATTGAATGGCAAAAAAGCAAGACTGCATAAAAAATGGATGCCTCTTGAAAAAATTTCGCCCAACATGGTTCGTGCTGTTGTGGCCTCTGAGGACAACCGTTTTCTCGAACATTGGGGAATTGATGTAAAGGCCATCGAAAAAGCCGTTCAGTATAATAAACGCCACAAGAGGAAACATGGTGCAAGCACAATAACCCAGCAGGTGGCTAAAAATGTATTTCTATGGCCGGCCCGGACCTGGCTCCGAAAAGGATTTGAACTTTACTTTACTGTAACAATTGACCTCATCTGGAGCAAGCGGCGGATCATGGAAGTTTATCTGAACGTAATTGAAACGGGGGATGGAATTTACGGAACAGAGGCTGCATCCAGGAAATATTTTCATAAATCGGCTAATAAGCTTACCCGCGGAGAAGCAGCGCTTATTGCAGCCTGTTTGCCAAACCCAAGGAAGCGAAATCCCGCGGCACCCACTCCTTACCTTCTACGTCGGCAGGGACGGATCCTGAACCTGATGAATAAGATCGGGGACGTAAAGTTTTAGTAACGGGAGAAGATACAAACCTCGCCTCGCCTTTATCGAAATTATTAGCGCTGGGAGAAGTTTGCTCGCTTCGCTCGCGAGAAAGTTGCAACTTCGGCTCCAAAGTCTCTCTTTTAGTCTCACACCCGGAACATCCCGGGCAGCCTGTTCTGCGATTTTTCTTTGACGGATAGATCATCCTGTAAAGGCTGAAAAAAATATACGCTGTGGCAGAAGCAATCAACAAATAGGTAAGCACATCCTGAATCATCATTCAAAAATTACATGAATAATTTGCCAATCTGAAAAACCGCCAGGGAAACAATCCATGCCAGTCCGGTTGTATATAAAACCGAGAACGCTGCCCATTTCCATGAGCCCGATTCTTTGTATATCGCTGCCACTGTGGCAATACAGGGAAAATAAAATAAAGTGAACAGGATAAAAGACAGGGTAGCGAGGGGATTAAATACCGGCTTCCCTTTATTGATACCCTTGCTGTAAGTGGCATTTTTAATTTTTCCCTGTAATGAAGTTGTATATTCCTTACCCTCACTGGCCTGGTAAATCACACCCATAGTGCTTACAACGATTTCCTTTGCTGCCACACCGGTCAGAAGGCAAACACCCATCCTCCAGTCGAAGCCCAGGGGCCGGATCAGTGGTTCTATCTTTTTGCCGATTTGTCCGATATACGATTTTTCCTGGTGTTCTGACTTCATTTTCGTGTCGATGGAAAGGATTTCTCTATCTCTTTTTTGCAGGATATGTTCAAGCTGTCTCTTATCCTGGATATGCCCTGTCTGTTCTGCATAATTATTAACGATCTCAGCCTTTTGTCCTTCATAATCAAGGGTATAGGGTACCTTAACCGGATAATGTCCGAGGGCCCAAATCAGGATAGAGGCTATCATGATCACACCGCCCATTTTTTTAATGTATTGGGAAGCTTTTGACCACATATGCTTGAAAGTGGATCGTGCCGTTGGCATGCGGTACGGAGGCAGTTCCATGACAAAGGGTGCATCCGGCGCACGGAAAAAAGTATTTTTAAAAACAAGGGCTACCAGGATGGCCATGACAATCCCGGTAAGATAAATTCCAAACAGAAAAGTTCCGCTGTGCCGCGGAAAAACTGCTCCGATAAGCAATAAATACACCGGCAGCCGGGCGCTGCATGACATGAAAGGATTGATCAGCATGGTGAGCAACCGGTTATTACGGCTTTCAATGGTGCGGGTGGACATGATTGCCGGAACATTACATCCAAATCCCATGACAAGAGGAATAAAGGATTTTCCATGCAAGCCGATCTTATGCATGAGCTTATCGGTCATAAAGGCCGCACGTGCCATATAACCGGTATCTTCCATGACAGATATGAAAAAGAAAAGGATTAGAATATTGGGCAGAAATACAATTACACCGCCTACACCGCCGATGATCCCTTCGGCAATCAATTGCTTCAGCGAACCCTCGGGCATCAGGCTGTTAAATAAATTTCCCAAAGCGGTCACACCCTGGTTAATCCATTCTTGTGGATAAGCCCCCAGGGTAAAAGTAACCGTAAACATGATCCATAGGAAAAGAAGGAATACGGGAAATCCCATATATTTATTTGTCAACAAATGGTCAATACGGTCAGAATGGGTCGCCTTCGCCAGCGGAGCCGCCTCAAATGTTTCCTTGAGCGCACCAAATATAAAACCATAGCGGGCGTCCGTAATAACCGATTCCACAGTGTCATTCATAACAACAGTTATCCGGTCTGATTCCCGCCTGGCAGTCTCCAAAATTTCAGGGTGCCGCGAAAAATTAAGCAGCAACGACTCAATATGCCTGTCCCTGTTTAGCAGCCGCAAGGCAATAAACCGTGCCGGAACGCCCTCAACCATGTCACTTCCGGCTAATGAAATTATTTTCTCGCGAATCCGGTTTACACTTTGTTCAACCTCTGTTCCGAAATTAATATTAACATTTCTTTGAATCCGGCTTTTTCCGCTATATACCTCGATAACCTTCTGAAAAAGGGTATGGATTCCTTTGCCACGAGCGCCAATGGTGGGTACAAAGGGAATTCCAAGCATGCTGCCCAGGGCTTCATGGTCAAACCTATCCTTTTTCTTTTCAAGTTCATCGAACATATTCAGCGCAATAACCACCTTAACATTCATGTCAATTAACTGGGTGGTGAGATAAAGATTACGCTCCAGGTTTGCCGCGTCCACAATATTGATGACAACATCCGGCCGTTGTTCAAGAATGAAATCCCTAACATATAGTTCTTCAGGGGAATAGGCTGATAACGAATAGGTTCCCGGGAGATCCGTCATCTGAAAAGTGAAGTCGTCAAGCTTAAATGTGGCAGTTTTCGAATTTACGGTTACACCGGTATAATTGCCCACGTGCTCGCGTGAACCGGAGGCATAATTATAAATCGTTGTTTTTCCGGCATTTGGATTCCCCACAAGGGCAACCCTGATTATTTTTCCCTGATTTTTTTCGGGGATAAATTCAATTTCTTCTTCAGAAAAAATATAGGCTTCAGGTTCCGTTACGTCAATCTCCGTAGAAACATCGATCAGGGAAGCTTCATTTCTTCGCAGGGAGACATTATAGCCCATCAGGCTAAATTCCACAGGATCGTTCAGCGGAGCATTCTTAACGACCGTGATCTTCTTTCCTTTCACAAAGCCCATTTCGCTGATGCGCTGCCTGAACGCACCCTCTCCTCTTACCCTGCGGATGTAGACACTTTCACCTGTTTCAATATCACTTAGTCGTGACCTGCCTGTCATATGAAAAAATAAGGGCAAGTATAAGCTTTAAATACGGCCCCGGCAATACCAACAAATGGGGAAAAATATATTTTGTTTTTCAGGAATTTTGAACAAAAATGGCATTTGTTTTGTCTCTATTTTTATATCTTTAGTTAGATTACAAATCCGTGAACGGAAACGATACTATATATGATAAAATAAAGGAATTTCTGGGATCAATGACCGGAAATGTCTCTGTGCTGGAGCAGAAAATAAATGCTTCTGTGCAGTTTGAATACAATCGTATGGCGGAACAGGAAATGGATATCTCCAACCCGTCTGAAATCCTGCAAAAAAAGGATACTCTCAGAGATCCCGGTTATGCACTTGAGTATAAAAAGAAATACCTGATTGAACTGGCAAAAATCGGTACAATTGAATCGTATAAAATTCTGGAAAATTATATGACAATGCCCGATGAAGATTTAAAAGAATGGGCAATGCTGGCTTTTCAGGAAAATAAAATGTTCCTCGAAAGCAATTTGCTGGATGAAAATCAGATTCTCATTTCTACCGGATTAGGCGGAAAAGGTCTGAAACTCCGGTATTTTACAGTAATGCAAACATTGACGGGAGGGCTTTTTTCCGATTACGAGAAGAAACTCGTTAAGTCGGAAATGCAATTCCGTTTGAAAAACAACCAGGGGGAACTGGAAAGCATACATTTTAACAGGGAACTGTGCAGGATATTGTCGGTTATCCCCTTAAATATCCCCATTCAACCTTTGTTCGATAAAGTGATCTCAGAATGTAATTTGTATGGTAACTTCCTTGACCCCGAATGCCTGATAACAAACGTAAAAGTACTGTCAGGTAAGCAGATAAGAAACTTAATGGTCAGGACAACAGATCAAAAAAAATTGCCGTCAGCTTAATTGACGTCAGATTAAACTGACGGCAATTAAGCCGACGGCAATTGAAAGCAATGTGTTAACTTTTCCTCTCTTTATTCTCTACTTCAACACTTTCAAGATCGTCAAAATCAACACTGGTATAATCCTGTGTACCTTCTGAATCGTGGTGATTAATTTCCTCATTCACACCCTGTTCAGCGGATTTAACATTCTTAATGTAATCAATGACTTCTGTAAATCCATCGGCAAACTTTTCAAAATCCTCTTTGTACAAAAAGATTTTATGCTTTTCAAAAAAGAAGCGGCCATCTTTCTGAAAGCGTTTTTTGCTTTCGGTGATTGTCAGAAAATAATCGTTGCGTTTGGTGGCCTTTACATCAAAAAAATATGTCCTCTTTCCTGCTCTGACTGCCTTTGAAAAGATCTCCCTGTGTTCGGAATCTTCAAAGACATCGTTTTTTTCTGTTCTTTCATCCATCATAAATTAGGGTATTTTGTAGTTGTAGAGTTTAAATGCATCTCAAAAATAAATATTTTTTTTTTGAACATTCATTTGATTGACTGTATTATCATTTTTTTGACGAAAAACAAGTTATGATGGATACATGGATAATATTGATAATATTCAAAAAATACATTTACTTTGCAGCACTTAAACCAGGAATATCCCAATAACTCATACAGAACGTTCTTTCAATCATGATCAGCAGAAGGATAATACGAATTAAGATTTTACAGCTCCTGTATGCCTACTTTCAAAGTGCCGAGAGTTCATTGAATAAGTCAGAAAAAGAATTATTCTTCAGCATCCAGAAAACATACGACCTCTATCACTACCTGTTGTCGCTCATCGTTGAAATAGCCGACTATGCGAACTCCCGGATCGAGATAGCCCTCCAGAAAAAGATCCCCACACGGGAAGACCTGAATCCGAATACTAAATTCGTTGACAATTTAATTATCCAGCAGATTCGTACCAACCGGCAGCTTAACCAATATCTGAGCAAAACAAAACTGACCTGGGTAAACACGCCGGATCTTATTAAAAAGCTTCATAACAGCATCCGCATGGCTCCATTTTTCAAAGAATATATGGAAAGTCCGGAAAGGAGCTATGAAAGCGATCTTAAAATCATTCTTGAAATATATACCAGCGAGATTATCAACTTTGAAAATCTGTATCAGACGCTGGAAGAACAAAGTATTTACTGGAATGATGAGGTTGAATTCGTTATCAGCATGATCACCAAAACGCTGAAAACATTCAGGCAGAAAGATGCCGAAAATGCGGAGTTAATGCCGCTTTTTAAGAATGATGATGACCGGGAATTTGCCCGCGATCTGTACCGGAATGCCATTATCCATAAAGAAGAATACAGGGAACTGGTAGAATCATTTACCGAAAACTGGGATATCGAACGAGTGGCATTTATGGATTTCCTTATCATTGAAATTGCGATTACAGAAGCGGTGGTTTTTCCTTCTATTCCCACCCGTGTAACTATAAATGAATTTCTTGAAATTGCCAAGTTTTACAGCACCGAGAAAAGCAGTGTGTTCATCAATGGTTTGCTCGACAAAATATTCAGACACCTGAAAGAACAGCGCCTGATCGTAAAAACCGGCAGGGGACTCATTGGTGAAAACGAAGAGTGATCTTCCTCGCCCTTCGTTATTGCAGAGTTGATATTTTTGTTGTTACTTTGCGTTTTATATTTAGGGATGAATATTCCATGAATTTCCTGATTATTAATATAATATAATTTTAAAATGAGTAATTTATTAAACGTTGTTCTTATGGGTCCGACACAAACCGGACAGGCAGGCAGTCCCTGGTCATCCCTTGTACCCCTGCTGCTGATCATGGTTGTTTTTTACTTTTTCCTGATCCGCCCGCAGATGAAAAGACAAAAAGAATTAAAAACTTTCAGGGAATCGCTGAAAAAAGGTGACCGTATTGTTACGGCTGGTGGAATATATGGTAAAATCAATAACATTTCTGATCATTTTATCACTGTTGATGTGGGAAACAGCGTTTTATTAAAAGTTGATAAGAATTCAGTTCTCCGTGACACAACGGACGTTGAAAATCAACCTCAGTCATAACATGAATAATCAGAGTTTAAGGTATATTTGCCATATACTTTAAACTCTGTTTCATTTGAGTAGTATCGATAACAAAGAAAAAATCTGGCCCGGATATTTTTTAAAATATTACAGGCTTCTGGCGGACGCCCGGTCACCGATACACCACAAGCTGATCACCTTCCTTTTTTTTATATTGGTCTCCACCATTTTCTGGTTTATACGGTCGCTTGGCCAGCAATATGAGACGAATGTTGTTTATCCTGTAAAATACACTGATTTTCCGGAAAATAAGGTCCTCATCGGTGATATCCCCCAGAAGTTAATACTACGGGTTAGGGCAAGCGGCTTCAGCATTTTGAAATGCAGACTCAATCTGAATATCGTACCCTTGCGTTTTAATGTGAATTCATATGCCATGAACAATACAGGAAAGGAAACCTATATTGTTATTACGGGAAATATAAGGGACATGCTTTCGGAAGAACTCGACCAGATTAAAATCCTCACTATTTCCCCTGACACCTTGTTTTTCAGGCTCACTGATATCATAACTAAAAAGGTGCCTGTTATGCCGGCACTTAAAATGCATGAACGCTTTTACCAGAAACAATTTACACAAAACGGGAATATCCGTGTGTCCCCCGACAGCATCACAGTCTCAGGCCCTGATAATGTTGTAAGTACAATACACTACATACTCACACAACCCATTTATTTCACGAACCTGACAGATACTGTGACTGATTTTTGCAAGCTCGAACCGGTTAAATCCCTTACCTATTCCGTACAGAAAGTTAAGGTTATGATACCCGTCGACAGATTTACCGAAGTGGAAAATAATCTTCCCGTGCAACCTGTCAATGTACCGGACAGCCTTGCCATGATTCCAATCCCGGGACAGGTAAAAGTGACCTATCACATTTGTCTCAGCAATTACCAGAAAATGCTGCATAAACCGCTTTTGCCCAGGATTAACTACAGAGATATCAGTTATGTGCATTCCGGACGGTTAACCGTATTTTTAGCCGATACTCCTTCCGTGATCAGCAATGTCCGGTTCAATCCACACGAAATTGAATTCCTAATTACCCGTAAATGATCAAGGTTGGCATCACCGGTGGAATTGGGAGTGGAAAATCGCTGATCTGCCAGGTTTTTTCAAAATTAGGGGTTCCGGTTTATTCTGCGGATGATGCCGCCAGGTATCTGATGGTTCATGATACGGAAATCAGGAAGAACTTAATTTCCGTTTTTGGGGAAGGTATTTATACCGGAGAAAAACTCAACCCTTCTGTTCTCGCGGATCTTATTTTTAATAATCCCGGTATGCTAGCCAGCGTAAATAACATTGTTCATCCGCAGGTAGGCAGAGATTTCGCGCAGTGGTGTACCACCTTTGCCCATGCTCCCTTTGTTATCCAGGAAAGCGCTATCCTTTTTGAAAGCAATTCCTTCCGGTTGTTTGATTATGTTATCCTGGTCACCGCTCCTGAAGAAATACGGTTACAGAGGGTTACAGACAGACCCGGTATGAGCAGGGAAAAAATCCTGAGAATTATGGAGAATCAATTACCGGAAGAGGAAAAAATTGTACGTTCGCATTTTGTTTTAAAAAATGACGGAATGACCCTGGTCCTACCCCTCATTTTGTCAGTTTATTCAAAAATAAGCAGTCAAACTAAATAAAAGAATGAAAAAATTCAGCAAATGGATCGGTGTTGGACTTGGTTGGACAATCGGAGGGCCGATTGGTGCAATAGTCGGTTTTGCATTCGGTTCATTGGTGGATGCCTCAAATATTGAACAGTTTGAAAATACAAGAATTGATACGACAACCGGTGATTTTGTTGTGAGCTTACTGGTATTGATAGCAGCCGTAATGAAAGCCGATCATAAAGTTGTGCATTCTGAACTCTCCTATGTAAAACAATACCTGGTGAAAACATTCGGCGAAGAAGAAGCGCTCGAAATGTTGAGAATACTGCGTGACATTCTGAAGCAGGAAATTCCGCTCGGGCAAGTCACTTCCCAGATTAAAGGCAGAATGGATTATCCATCGCGGTTGCAACTGATTCATTTAATTTATGGCATCGCCCAGTCGGACGGCTCAATCAATGAATCAGAGATGAATGTAATTGAGGGAATTGCCCGTGACCTCGGATTAAACAATGCAGATGTCACTTCGGTGAAAAACATGTATTTCAGATCTTCCGGCTGGGCCTACGATGTTCTTGAAATCAACTCCCGGGCCACCCCGGAAGAAATCAAGAAAGCATACCGCCAGCTTGCACTGAAAAATCATCCTGACAAGGTCGCCTATCTGGGTGAGGATATCCGGAAAAACGCACAGGAAAAATTCCTGAAAATTAGCGAAGCTTACGAAGCCATTAAAAAAGAACGCGAAATGAATTAAGCACAACACGAGAAAACAAAACAAGGGTATTAATTTGATTGTGATTAAGAAATTGTATTTTTGCACTATATTGTATTTAACTACTAAATGATGGATTTAAAGGAAATTATGTCCGTATCCGGACAAAGCGGGCTTTTCAGATTTGTTTCACAAGGCCGGAATGGCATTATCGTGGAATCTTTTACTGACAAGAAAAGGAGTTTTGTTAATGCTTCCAGCAAAGTAAGTTCCCTTGAAGATATTGCAATTTTCACCAGTGAAGAGGAAGTTCCGCTCAAACAAGTCCTTAAAAGCATTTTCGAACACGAAAAAGGTGGGTCGGCTCCGGATCCCAAGTCCTCTCCGGAGGAGTTAAAGGCATTTATGGAAAAAATTCTGCCGAACTATGACCAGGAAAGAGTATATATTTCAGATATCAAGAAACTTGTAGCCTGGTATAATGCTTTGCTGTCCCTGAACATGCTCAGTTTTGAGGAAGAACCTGCTGCTGAAAAAGAAGCCGGTGAACCCGCCGCTGAAGAAGCACCGAAAAAAGTTCCCACACCCGTGAAAAAAACTACGAAACCAAAGACACAAAAATAATTTCTCCTGTTTTTGTTCGGAATCGAACAGTAAAATATCAAAACTATACACTTTTGTATTTCCGTTTGCATCTGTTAATTTGAAGTAATCTATTACCAATTAACTGTTTGCATTGTTTGGCATGCTATATGCACGTGGATGATAACGTGATAAACGCAACAATACAACAATGAAAACGCAAACTAACCTCAGGAAATCAAAAAAATGGGCCATCCTGTTTATTGTCCTGATGGCCCTTTCTGCCTCTGTAAGCGCACAACCCCTGGAGAAAAGCAGGTATGACAAGGAAGTAGTTTCAATGGTTGAAGAGGCGTGGAGCAATCTCGACCAGATTGCCCTGAATACTGAAAATTATATACGTTACCAGGCTCCCACAGTTTCTGATGATCCGGATGATGGACTTTCTGAAAAGTCTGCGGTCAGTAAAAATGCGTCCGTACCTGTATTGCTTGTTGAAAGTTCAAGGGAAAGAAAAGACGAGTTGATTTCGAATCCACGGTATGGGAATGATGTGGTTCAGGTAGGTTATTACCAGGGTTTGAGGCATACGGCATGGTATAAGATCAGGGATATTTTCACAAATAAACCTGCCCTAAAATGCAATGTTTGCACCCGGGTTGTTTCCACCCCGTATGTGGTGTATTTGAAACCGATGGCGAAGTGAAACCAGTGACTAGTGACTAGTGACCAGTGACTAGCAGGAAAGATCCCTTTAGGGATCAAATACCGGTAGAATGAAAAAGAGTTCCATGATAAAAACGAAAAGATCCCTTTAGGGATCAAATATGGGTAGAAAGAAATTAGGGGAAACCCCTCAAAAATTAGGTTTTAGGTTTTCAGGTTAGTAATAGGTTAGTAATAGGTTAGTAATAGTTTTTTGGTTAGTTTTTAGATTTGGTTAGATTAGGGTTAAGACTGAAACAATCTCCCGGGAAACCGTGGAGATTGTTTCTTTTTCAGGCAAACCTCAAAATTACCTCAAACAATTTATCCATAGTAAAAGGTTTAATAAGAACGGCACTGCATCCTGCATCCATTGCCTTCTCCTGTTCCTCACCGCTCTTTCCGGCGGTTTGTGCAATAATAGGAACACTGCTGTCGCTTTGCCTTATTTTCCGGGTAACCTCTGTCCCCTCCATATCGGGCAATTGAATGTCCATGAGGATAATGTCGGGCTGACGGCTGTGAAATTTTTCCAACGCTTCCAATCCTGTCCTGGCATGGAGCAGGCTGCACTTCGTAAGCATAAAAAGCTGGTTCAGGTAGAGAAAACTCATGTCATCATCCTCAACAACAAGTACCGTTTTATTTTCCAGATTTGGGAAGGACATAAAGAACCTTATGGATATTATAAGCGTAAAAGTATAAAAAATCGTACTTTTAACCGCCAAAAAAGCACGAAACAATGCTTTTATCAGAATAAGGACCAGTATGAAAGTTAACCGGATTCAACAGTTAAAAAACTTCTTCGAGAAAGACATCTGGAAAATATCCATCAAGGATAAGCATCCGGTATTCAGCTTCCTTATAAAGCAAGGAAGGATATTGATCATCGCGGTGCGGGGTTTTTACGAAGACAAGATACAATTAAGGGCGTCGGCTTTATCCTTTTATACCCTGATCTCCATTGTGCCAATTCTTGCCCTGATATTTGGAATTGCACAGGGATTTGGACTTGAGGAATACCTTAAAACCATTCTCAGCCAAAAATTTTATGAACACCAGGATATGCTCAAAATATTGCTGGGCTTTGTGGAAAAATACCTTGGCCGCATAAACGGGGGATATATCACCGGGGTTGGCCTACTTATCCTGTTCTGGTCGGTAATGAAAGTGCTCGGCAATATTGAGAGTTCGTTTAACGGCATATGGCGAATAAAGAAATCAAGGATGATCACCCGTAAATTTACAGATTACATTTCCCTCCTGGTAATTGCCCCGGTATTGCTTGTAATTGCCAGCAGCTTCAATTTATCGCGATTGGAAAGCATATCTGACAGCATTCCTTTCCTCCGGTACCTCGATTCATTTTTAAAGCTATTGGTTACTATTCTGTCATTTACGCTCATTTGGTTTGTGTTTACCCTGGTTTACATCATCATCCCCAATACCAAAGTAAAATTCATTCCGGCTTTGATTGCCGGGATTATCGCAGGCACTATGTTTCAGCTGTTACAATGGGGATATGTGAATTTTCAATCCCTGCTTTCAAGTTATGGCGCCATTTATGGAACTTTTGCAGCTCTGCCCTTATTCATGTTATGGCTTGAACTTAGCTGGCTGATCGTTTTGCTTGGCGCTGAAGTATCGTATGCTTACCAGAACGCCATTCATTATGAACAGGAAGCAGAAGGGATTCATGTAAGCCTGAAGGATAAAAAAATCGTTATGCTGATGGTAACGAAAAAGATAATCCGGAATTTTATGGAAGGCCGGCCGGCCATGAATGCCTCTGAAATCGCGGCGGATCTGTCAATACCGGTAAGGCTTGTGAACGACGTTATTTATATCCTGCTTAGCTCTAAAATCATTATTGAAACACTTAACCAGGAACTACGGGAAGTTGCCTATCAGCCAGCCCTTGATCCATCGGTGATATCCGTAAGTTACGTTATTGATGAAACAGATAAACTGGGCCACCAGGTGAACTTTGACAATGAGTCCCCTGAAAAGGAAAAAATGTCGGCCATTGTTGAATCTTTCTATGAGGACCTGAGGCAGTCTCCCAGGAACGTTCTTCTGAAGGACCTGTAGAATGATTGTTCTGAATTCTGCGGTTCTGCGTTTTCTGATTTGATAACCGGAAGTGATCCCTTGGTTTTAATGTGTAAAAAAGTTTTGCGGTTTTGCGGTTTTGCAGTCGTGCAGTCATGCAGTCAGCCGCGTCAGCGTCACTCGTCACTTGTCACTCGTCACTTTCTTCCTCACTTTTAGTTTTTATCTTATAGTTTTTCACTGCATTGTTCATTCTTCATTGTTCATTCTTCATTCTTCATTGTTCATTCTTCATTCTTCATTGTTCATTCTTCAGGTATTCGTGTATCTCCTTTGCCGCACGCCTTCCGTCTCCCATGGCAAGGATCACGGTAGCGCCGCCCCTGACTATGTCACCGCCGGCAAATAGTCCGGGAATGTTCGATTGCATGGTTCCATCCGTTAAATTGATCGTTCCCCATTTGCTGACGCTCAGTCGGGGAAGGCTTTGTGCAATCAAAGGATTGGGTGAAACACCAATGCTCACAATTACAAGGTCGGCGTCTACAACGTATTCAGAGCCTTCTAAAGGCACCGGCTTTCTTCTGCCTGATGCATCAGGTTCTGTCAAAATCATGCGCTGAAGTCTGATTTTGTTAACATGTCCTTTTTCATCTGCCAGGTATTCCACGGGTGAATTCAGGTTGAGAAATTCAATTCCTTCTTCAAGAGCATGCTTGATTTCTTCTTTTCGGGCCGGCATTTCGTCAAACGACCGTCGGTAAATGATCATCGCCCTTTCGGCACCCAGGCGCCGGGCGGTTCTTACAGAATCCATCGCAGTATTTCCTCCCCCAATGACGGCAACATTACGGCCAAAGTATACCGGAGTATCATAACCGTCCATTGCAGCGCCCATCAGGTTAACACGGGTAAGATATTCATTGGAGGAAAGTACCCCATTGAAATTTTCGCCGGGAATATTCATGAAATTGGGCAACCCGGCCCCGCTGCCGACAAAAAACGCCCTGAATCCCTGGTTTGTCAAATCGTCAAATGATAGTGTCCTTCCTACTATAAAATTCCGGACAAATTCGACACCCATCTTTTTCAGGTTCTCGATTTCGGTATCCACTATTTCATTTGGCAACCTGAATTCCGGAATACCATATTTCAAAACCCCGCCCAATTCATGCAATGCCTCAAATACAGTAACGCAATATCCAAGCCGGGCCAGGTCTCCGGCTGCCGATAGCCCTGCCGGTCCCGATCCTACAATGGCAACTTTTGTATTGTTATTGCAGGCTGTAGCCGGAATAAATATCTTTCCGGAATGCATCTCATAATCCGCTGCAAATCGTTCAAGGTAACCGATGGCGACTGGATCTTTCTGCATTTTATCCGCATAAATACATTTTGCTTCACATTGTATTTCCTGGGGACAGACCCTTCCACAAACGGCCGGAAAGGCACTGGCGGATTTAATAATACGTGAGGCGGACAGAAAATCCCCCGTTTCAATGCTTTTTATAAATCCGGGTATGTCAATACCTACCGGACAGCCTCCTATGCAAGTAGGATTCCTGCAGTCGAGACAACGGCTGGCTTCCGCCTTCGCCATTTCCTGCGTCAATCCTTTGTTTACCTCCATGTATCCCCTGCTTCTTTCCTCCGGATCAGCCTCAGGCATTTCAATACGGCGAAGCCTGCTGCGTTCCGCAGGCTTCAGTTCCTGCCTTAGTTTTTCACGCCATTCCTCGTCCCGTGAAGTGATATCACTTTTCACTTTTAGTTTTTAGTTATTACCTTTTAACTGTTCTCAAGGTATTGCTGAAACAGCTCTTTCTCTTCTTCCTTATATCCGCCCAGCCGCATCAGCAGTTCATCAAAATCCACTTCGTGGGCATTGAATTCAGGACCATCCACACATACAAATTTTGTTGTTCCGGCCACACTAACCCTGCAGGCGCCACACATGCCTGTGCCATCCACCATGGTTGCATTAAGGCTTGCCATGGTAGGAATAGCATATTTCGCGGTAAGCAGACTGCAATATTTCATCATGATGGCCGGACCAATGGTAAGAGCCATATCTATCTTTTCCCTGGCGATCACCTCCTCCATTCCAAGGGTAACGATTCCTTTTTTGCCATAACTGCCATCATCCGTCATGATTATTACCTCATCTGAATTCGCACGCATTTCAGTCTCGAGAATAATAAGGTCCTTTGACCGGGCAGCAAGAATCGTAATGATCCGGTTTCCGGCTTCGTGCATTGCTTCAACAATTGGCAACAGAGGTGCCACTCCCACTCCGCCGCCGGCACAAAGCAATGTTCCTATTTTCCGGATGTGTGTTGGATGCCCCAGGGGGCCCACCACATCTGTTATTTCATCCCCTACCTCCAGGTTACAAATCTTATGACTTGTAACACCTACTTTCTGCACGATCAGAGTAATTGTTCCTTTAACCGGATTTGCTTTTGCAATTGTCAGCGGTATCCGCTCACCCTTGCTTCCCAGTTTGAGAATAACAAAATGCCCGGCCTTCCTCTTTTGAGCAATGAGCGGGGATTCCACTTCTATTTCGACTACGTTGACGGAGAGAGATTTTTTGGCGACAATGCGATTCATGGAAGAAGGTAAGGATGTGAAAAGGACAAAAATAGCTATATTATGTATTTAAGAGAGATATCCCTGAACCGTTGGTATAAAAATTCATATTTTTCAGCCTGAACAGGATCCGCCTGATGGATTTTGATGACCGGATTCCATTGCCGTATGTCTTTATAATCGGATACTAATCCTGCCGCCAGGGCAGTATATATGGCTGTCCCCAATGCCGAGCTCTCCCCGGTCATATGTTCTGCCATGGGAATATTAAAAACAGAAGAAGCCAGCAGCCTGATCGGTTTGATATGTGTAAGTCCGCCGCTTAGATGGATGCATTTGAAACTGCCCCCGTTCATGCCGGAAAGTTTTTCCTCAATATGCTTCAGGTTGTATAATATACAGGTGACTGCACTTTTTACCTGGTGAACAGGCATATTCAGCGAAGATAAATCAACAAAGCCACATCGCGGTTCAAGAAGTTGTACCGGCGCTCTTTCACCAAACATCCAGGGAAGATAAAACAGGTTGTCGGCCGCATCCGACATGAATTCCGGGTCGTTGATACAGTCCATTCCCAATCCGAGGGAGCTTATAACCCTCTCAACCACATTAAAGCAATTGTTACTGGCTCCACCCGAAATAAAATGGGTGTCATCAAGACAATAGGAAAAAAGGATACCCTCGGGATCCGTGGTCTTTTCGGTTCCGGTGAACCTGACTGCAGCGCTGGTGCCCAGTGTGAGGGTGCATTCGGAGGGATCGATGTTGCCTGCGCCGATATTGGCTGCCGCCCCGTCACTTAACCCGGGAACGATGGTGATATCTTTCAATTGATCCAGAACACAGGGAAAAGTTTGCATGGATGATACGGGCCCGGCAAGTCGGGAGGCCTTAATCCCACACCAGTCAAGTGCCGGTGCATACCATTCCTTATTCCGGCTGTCAAAGAGTCCAGTTGCTGATGCAGTAGAGTAATCGATTATCAGCCGGCCGGTAAATTTATACAGAAGATATTCCTTGATGCCAATGAACCATGCGGCATTCTTGAAGGATTCCGGATCCGAAACCCTCATTTGACGAATTTTTGTTAATGGGGATACCGGATGCACGGGTGTACCCGTATGGGAATATATGCTGTTGCCCTCCGCCGTATTTTTCAGGAGACCGGCTGCAGGGGCACTCCGGTTATCATTCCACAGTTGAAGGTTTCCAAGAGGCCTCACCTCTCTATCAACGGCCATAATGCTGTGCATGAAAGTACAAAATCCGATGGCCAGGGGTTTTGCTCCCATCCACTCTACCAGATCGGTAATACAGGAAAGGGCACCCTGGTATATTAATTCGGCATCATGTTCCATCCATCCCTGATCCGATGGAAGTACTTCCAATTGTCTCTTCTCTGTTTTTACCAGTTCACCCTTCGTTGTAAATGCCAGGGCCTTTATTCCGGATGTTCCTGCATCAATACCAATTATGTAATCTTTAAGAGTCATTTTTTGGTTGAAATTATGATGAAAGTTCAAAGGTAACTATTCACGCAATACTACCTTCAACATGATCTTTTTCAGATTTCCAAAACTATTTAAATTCTATCTTTAACCCTGATAATATTAACGACATATTTCCCTCCAATGAAAAATCTATTGTTTGCTTTCCTCATTATGGCCATTCTTGGCAGTTGCAAAGACAGCCCTTCCGTGAAAAATGCCGGGGATGAAGGTGACTTTTCAAACACCCTTACAGGTGACGAAGTGAGCGGGGCCCGACTGACGCCTGAAATGCTCTGGAAATTCGGAAGACTCGGCGAAATACAGCCCTCCCCGGATGGCAGGACCATAATTTATACGGTTACGCGGTATGACTATAAAACCAATAAACACCATACCTGGATTTTTTCAGTACCCGCCGAAGGTGGAAACGCCGTTAAGCTTACCGGGGAAAGCGCTTCCTGTGTAAATCCCCGCTGGATCAATAATGGCAGCATTGCTTATCTCTCCGAATCCGATGGCACCATGCAGATTTGGAAAATGAATACCGACGGAAGCAAAAAAACTCAAATTTCCAGCATACCGGGAGGAATAAATGGTTTTGAATTGGCCAATGCGGGCGACCGGCTGTTTTATCTGCAGGATGTAAAACTCGACTCAACCACACAGGATATTTATCCTGACCTTCCCCTGGCAAAAGGTATGATCATTACGGAACTGATGTACCGGCACTGGGATTCCTGGCAGGATTATGCCTATAGCCATATTTTTGTTTCATCCATCAGTGATAATAAAATTGCCACCGGAAAGGATATCATGCAGGGAGAACCGTTTGATTCCCCTATGTCGCCCTATTTTGATGCCGCAGAAATTGCCTGGAGCCCCGATGGGACCAAACTGGCTTATACCTGTAAGAAATTAAGGGGAACTGCTTATGCAACAAGTACAAATTCCGATATCTACGTATTCGATGTAAACGACAATACAACAACCAACATTACGGAAGGAATGATGGGATACGATAAAACTCCCGTTTTTTCTCCCGATGGTAAAAAGCTCGCTTTTAAAAGCCAGGAAACACCCGGTTACGAATCAGACCAGGAAGAATTGTTTGTATATGATTTCGATACCAGAAGCAGGAAAAACCAGACGGCCGGATTCGATCATAACGCAGCAAACTATGTGTGGAATCCGGATGGAACCATCATTGATTTTATTACCGTCATTCATGGAACATACCAGGTATATAAATGCAATGTGACAGACGGAACGATACAACCCATAACCTCGGGAAAACATGATTACAATGCAATATACCGATGCGGCGATAAACTGGCCGGCTCAAAAAATTCCATGTCGATGGCTGCAGAAATTTTCACCATTGATCCCGGTACGGGAAAAGAAACGCAGGTAAGTTTCATCAATAAGAACATTTATGATGCTGTGAAGATGGGCGATGTGAAAGAAAGATGGGTGAAAACTACCGATAATAAAAACATGCTGGTATGGGTGGTATATCCTCCGGATTTCGACAGCACAAAAATTTACCCGGCCCTGTTATTTTGTGAGGGAGGACCGCAAAACGCAGTTTCCCAATTTTTTTCATACCGGTGGAATCTGCAGCTCATGGCAGCCAGGGGATATATTGTTATTGCACCCAACCGAAGGGGATTACCTGGTTTTGGAAAGGAATGGAATGATCAGATCGCGGGCGACTATGGAGGCCAGAATATCAGGGATTATTTGAGTTCGGTAGATGATATGAAAAAGGAACCGTATGTAGATGGAAACCGGATTGGCGCAGTGGGTGCCAGTTATGGAGCCTACTCCGTGATGTATCTTGCCGGGTTTCATCAAAAACGGTTCAAAGCTTTTATTGCACATTGCGGTATGTTTAACCTTGAGAGCCAGTCAGCAGCAACAGAAGAGTCTTTTTTTGTCCATCATGACCTGCAGGGATATTTCTGGGATAAACCAAAGCCTAAAAGTTATACTCAGTTCTCTCCTCATCTATACGTGGACAAATGGGATACACCCATCATGTTCATTACCGGTGCCAATGATCTGCGTATTCCTTACACAGAAAGCCTCGCGGCCTTTAATGCAGCCCAACTGCGCGGAATCCCTTCGAAGCTGCTGTACTTTCCTGACGAAAGCCATTGGGTGCTGAAGCCGCAGAACAGTATTCTGTGGCAGCGGGAGTTTTTTGGATGGCTTGACAAGTATTTGAAGTGACAGGGGACGAGGGACGAGGGACGAGGAAGAATAATGCCGTTAGGCGTTCGGACAAGGCTCTGCCTTGGCCGACAATATGGTATCTGGCTTTGCCTGTTTTATGCCCAGGCCACCTTTCATTCTTGCAAGCTAAATGTTTTTCAATAACTTTAATCCCATGAAACAAACCACCGGATTACTTACGGCAATTATTCTGTTTGCAGCATCAGCAATTAGGGCGCAGCAATCCGGAAGTTCCAATCCGGCTGACCAAATCCTTCCGGTAATTCATTGTTCCGATTTTACACTTACCGGAGATGGAAATGAATCTGCCTGGAATTCCGCGCAATGGATTTCTATGAGTCAGAAAAAACCGGATATACGGTATAAGACTGAGTTCAAGATCCTGTATTCAAACTCGGGTATCTATTGCCTATACCATTGTACCGACAGCGCAATCATTTCTACCATGAAAGAAGATTTCCTTGATCTTTACAGGGAGGATGTAGTGGAAGCGTTTTTCTGGGCGGATGAGCGTATACCCGTGTATTTTGAATATGAATTGTCGCCCATGAATTATGAACTGCCGATTATAGTACCGAATTATGATGGTAATTTTAATGGCTGGAGGCCATGGCGATATGAAGGAAGACGGCTTACCCGTCATTCTGTTACCATTCAGGAAAATTCTCCAGGCAAAGGCAAATCATGGACAGCTGAGTTCTATATTCCCTATGCACTATTGAACCCAATGGTCAGCCGCCCGCCTGTTAAAGGCTCCCGTTGGAGGGCCAATTTTTACAGGATAGATTATGACCATGGAAAAACCGAATCGTTCTGGCAGCCTGTCAACACGACCTTCCATGAGTATAAGCGGTTTGGGACGCTTGAGTTCCAATAAGGATCGCGCAAACTCTCTCGGTAGAGTAGAACGGAGCGCAGCATAAAACTGCCCCCGTCCCCTCATCAATCCGTACGTGCGGTTTTCCCGCATACGGCTTTCCTATAAATTCCTCAAGGCGCTAACAAGCGAGCATATCTTCACTACTATGGGCATATCCGACTCCCTCGGCAGCATTGGACATTCGCCCCGCTAGGGTCTCCCACGTTCATGCGCTACCTTCATTATGCACGCAACATCATTCTACTCCGGGTATCTATCAGTATGCTTATTACCGTTGCTACTACTGATATGGCAGGTTTCATCAAATCCGGCAGGTTGACCGATACCATGGCGTAACGAAGCCTAACTGATGCAGCTTACATAATCGTATCTCCTGAGCTTCACAGTGCTCGTTTCCTACCTCTGTGTCAGGAGTACTTCAACCTGAACGGCAAATTGGGTTGTAAGGCTCTTTCATCCTTATAGGTATTTACTTACTACTATATATACGCACGCCTCGTGGCGCACCAGATTTTCGCTGATTGAGTTTATACGTTTCTGAAACGGTTAATCGAATGCAATGAGATTTCTTTGCGACCTTATTATAGAGCGCTAAGAAAAAATAGCCTTCGTGGACTTTGCGTTAAAATTCTGGCCATCTCTTACATACCCTAAACGCGCTAAACCAAAAAACGTCGAGCTCAGCGTTAATATTTTGGGATATCTCACAACTCTGATATTTCTCATCTTCCTCTGCAGTTACTATTTTTGATCCGCACAGTGGTAAAAATTTTTTTCCATAATTAAAATATTGTCCCTTCCTGATCGTCTTTTATAAACGAAGAGTGTTGATAAATACTTTGGAAACTTTTTTCTTATTTTTTGTTTCCATAGTTTTTTTGGTTTATATTTGTGGCATGAATGACGAATTAATTACCATCTTAAGAAAGGTACGCCTGCTCTACCGTAAATACGGCATCAAGAGCGTGACCATGGATGATATATCCCATGAACTGGGCATGTCGAAGAAAACGCTGTATCAGTATGTACATGACAAAGATGACCTGGTGCATAAAGTAGTTGAGCTGGAAATTTCTGACAGGCAGGAAAAAATGAATATTACCTGCAATGACGATAAGAATGCCATTGAACAGCTTCTCGAAATTGCACGATGTATCAATCTTATGTTGAAAGATTACAGTTCTGCCTCGGAATATGATCTGAAAAAGTATTATCCCGATCTGTATATCCGGGTTCGTGAATTGAGAAGAAGCCGCGTTTACAGTTTTATTTTTGAAAATCTCAAAAAGGGAATACAGGAAGGCCTTTACAGGGAGGAGATCAAATTGGACGTAGTATCCCGTTTGAATGTCGCCCTCATTGACAATATGGTTGACAGCGAAGTGATTTCAATAACTGAGTTTATGGATCCCCTGTTTTTTAACGAATTTTTTGCATACCATATCAGGGGAATCGTCAATGCAAAAGGTCTAACCTATTTTGAAACGCATATAATGGAGCTTGAATTCCACGGATCAAATCCTTCAAAAAAATATGAACAATAAGAACCTCAATAACTACATCTCCCATGACAATCAAGTTTATTAATTACCTTAAATCAGGCACAATGAAAGTCAGATTCCTCTTATTTTTGACGTTGCTATTTTGTGTTGTTCTTTCAACCCATGCGCAAACCAGCCCCCAACCCATGAAATTTTCGCTGAGTGAAGCGAAAGACTATGCAATGATTAATAGTCCGGTTTTATTAAACTCTGCCCGGGATGTGGAAATTGCGAAGAAAATGATCTGGGAGAACACAGCAACCGGACTACCCCAGGTGGATATCAACAGTGCGTATTCTTATTCGCCGCAACTGGCTGGACTTACCGGAGAAATCGGAAATATACCCGGTTTTCCGCCGATGAATCCCAATGATTTTAAAACCAGTTTTTTTATCAGCGGGCAGGTCAACCAGCTTATTTTCAGCGGGGCCTATATTGTAGGATTAAAAGCCGCACAGGTGTATGCCAGCCTTTCTGAACTGGCCAATACAAAATCAAAGATCGGCATAGAGGAGAATATCACAAATACGTATTTCACAGCCCTGGTAGCAAAGCAGTCGAGTGACATTCTTGATTCAACCCTTACAGCCATCCAACAAACTTTGTATCAAAGCCAACAGATGTTCAAAAATGGTTTTCTTGAGCAAACGGATGTGGATCAGCTGAAGATCCTTGAATCGAATATTAAAAGCAATTTGTCGGTAACGAAGAGGCAGATAGGCATAATGGAACGTATGCTTAAATTTCAGATGGGATTGTCCATTGATCAGCCGATAATACTAACCGATCAGATTGATCCGCTTGTGAACAGAATGGATATCGAAACAGCTGTCATTGACAGTTTTGACCTGGAAAGCAACGTTGATTATACCATGTTGGAAACCCAGGAAAAACTCAGGTTATTAAATTACAAATTATCGAAATCGATGTTTTTGCCTACCATTCATGGATCCTATACTTATTATAAGAGCCTTGACAATAACTTTTTCAATGATCAGTCGCCAAACACTTATGGACTTTCACTTTCCTTCCCTATATTCAGCAGCGGGATGAGATTGTCGCAGGTCAAGCAGCGTGGACTCGAGTTTCAACAGGCACAAACCAACAGGAAAATGGGAGCCGATAACCTGAGAATCGAATATGAATCTGCCCTTTCCGGTTATTTAACAGCCCGTGATGTTTATTTCCTTCAACAGGAAAACAGGGATCTCGCTTTACGGATTTACAAAAAATCCATTATAAAATTCCAGGAAGGAGTAAGCAGCAGTCTGGATCTGAATCAGACCCAGCAACAGTATTTTACAGCCGAAGGCACTTATTTTAATGCCCTCATGGCTCTGGTAACTGCCAAGGCAAAACTGGACAACCTTTTAACCAAAGTACAATAAGTCTAAATTATTTAATCCAAATAAAATGAAAACCAAAGTAATCGTATTAATTGCCCTGTCAATGCTCGTGGCATGTGGAGGTAACAAACAGGCCCAGCTCGAAAAACTGAAAAAACAACGTGATGCCATTTCCCAGAAAATAGAAAACCTGGAAAAAGAAATAGCTGCTGGTTCTGATTCAACCGCAAAGGACAGAACAGGAGTATTTGTTTCCGTTGAAGACATTCAGTTTCAGCCCTTCAATCATTACATTGAGGTTCAGGGAAAACTGGATGGTGATGAAAATCTCTCGGTATATCCTGAGTCCATGGGTGTTATCACAAGCGTGAACGCACATGTAGGCGAACATGTCAGTGCAGGTCAAACCCTGGCCCATATTAACGACGCAGCCTTCCAGGAACAACTTAAATCCCTTCAAACCAATTACGATCTGGCAGCTTCGACATTTAAAAAACAGGAGAACCTGTGGAATCAGCATATTGGATCCGAGATGCAGTATCTTCAGGCAAAAGCCACAAAAGAAGGGCTTGAATCGCAAATCGCCGCCATTCAGGAACAAATTGACATGGCAACGATCAAGTCCCCTATATCGGGCAACGTGGAAGAATCCATGGTAAAAGTCGGCCAGGCCGTTTCCCCTTCTATGCCGGCTTTCAGAGTGGTTAATTTCAGCAGTCTGAAAGTTACCGCCGATGTGGCCGAGGCATACACTTCCAAAATAAATGTTGGAGATGATGTGGTTGTCTATTTCCCCGACATCAAAAAGGAAGTGAATGCCAAGATCACTTTCTGCAGCAAGTTCATCAATCCGACCAACCGTACATTCAGTGTCGAAGCAAAATTAAAATCCGTCGAAGGAAATCTAAAGGCCAATATGGTTGCCGTGGTGAAAATCAACGATTACAGTACCCAAAAGGCCATTGTGCTTCCCTTGAATGTAATCCAGACCGACAACAAAGGAAATTTTGTTCTCGTTGCCAAACAGGAAAATGACCGTTACGTCGCCCGCAAACAACCGATGCAAACCGGTCAGCAGTACAACGGACTGGCTGAAGTCACCGGCGGCCTGCAACCCGGCGAGAAAGTGATTACAAGCGGGTACATGAATCTGAACGAAGGCCAGATCATCAGGTTTTAAGTTTACCTAAATGATTGAAGGTTTTTACATTTATATTCAATAAACCATGATCGAGAAATATAAAGAATTTAAGCCCACCAGCTGGGCCATCAATAATAAAACCAGCATGTATGTCCTGGCCTTTATCCTGGCCGCCTATGGTTTTATCAGCTATTCTACAATTGCCAAGGAACAGATTCCCGAGATCGTGATCCCTTATATCATGGTAAATACGGTTTATCCTGGCACTTCCCCGGCCGATATGGAAAACTTTATTACCCGGCCTCTGGAAAAGAACATGAAATCCATTGAGGATGTAAAACAGATCACGAGCAGTTCGGTGCAGGATTTTTCCATGATCGTGGTTGAATTCAATACAGGAATTGAGATCGCCGAAGCCAAACAAAGGGTAAAGGACGCGGTTGACAAAACACAGAATGACCTGCCGAATAACCTGCCGGATCAGCCCAATGTTGCGGAAATTGATTTTTCACAGATACCCATCATGTATATCAACGTATCCGGTGATTATAGTCTTGAAAACCTGAAACAATATGCCGACAAGATGCAGGACCGCATTGAAACCGTACCTGAAATTACACGGGTGGATGTGGTAGGTGCACTTGACCGTGAAATACAGGTGAATGTGGATATGTTCAAAATGCAGGCAGCCAAGGTTACTTTTCGGGATATCCAGAATGCCATCGCCTATGAAAACATGACAATTTCCGGCGGAAGCATTGATATGGAAGGGATGAGCCGTTCCGTGCGCGTGGTTGGCGAATTTGCCAATGTGGATGTTATCAAGAACATCAGCCTTATCTCGTCAAGCGGAGCAATAGTGCGGCTTTCGGATATAGCTGAAATCAAGGATGCCAACAAGAAGGCAGAAAGTTATGCGCGCCTTGCCGGAAAAAACGTCATTACACTGAATGTCGTGAAAAAAAGCGGCACAAACCTTATCCATGCTGCAGACCGGATAAAAGTGATCATTGAGGAAATGAAGAAAAATGATCTTCCGAAAGATCTGAATATCGTCATTTCAGGCGACCAGTCGTATTATACGAACATCATCCTGAAAGAACTGAACAACACGATCATTATCGGTTTTATCCTGGTGACCATTGTACTGATGTTCTTTATGGGCCTGACGAATGCCATCTTTGTCGGTTTTTCAGTGCCCCTGTCCATGGCTCTTGCATACATTGTATTGCCGGGATTTGATTTCACGCTGAACATGCTTGTAATGTTCTCCTTCATTTTTGCACTTGGAATTGTGGTGGATGATGCCATTGTGGTAATTGAAAACACTCACCGCATTTTCAAAAAGACAGGCATGGATATCACCAATTCAGCGAAAGCGGCGGCGGGAGAAGTATTTGTACCCATATTGTCGGGTACGCTCACTACCCTTGCCCCTTTCTTTCCCCTTGCGTTCTGGCCGGGCGTGGTAGGGAAATTTATGTACTATATACCGGTGACTCTCATCATTACTTTGATTGCCTCGCTTATTATTGCTTATCTCTTTAACCCGGTCTTTGCGGTAACTTTTATGAAAACCGATGAAGAAGAAACCGAGGTACCCGATAAAAAACACATCCTCAAAACCGGGCTTATCATTGCGTTGATCGCTGCTTTCTTTTTCCTTCCGGGATTTGGAATGCACAGCAAGTTTTTCATTGGCCTGGCCAACCTGGGATTGTTTATTGCCGTCAGTTATGTTCTGCATAACCTGTATATGTACAAGGTATTGCTCAGCTTCCAGCAAAAAGCGCTTCCCCGTATGATGACCGCCTATGAAAAAGCGCTGCGATGGGCTTTAAAAGGCAAAAGACCGCAACGGTTGCTTTGGGAATTGATCGGTCTTTTCGTAGTTTCTATCGTAATTTTTAACATGGGAAGCAGCAAACTGGTCTTTTTCCCTGACAGCGATCCCGCCTCCATATTTGTAAGTATTAAAATGCCGGTAGGAACAGAAGTGCAGGTAACGGATTCCGTGACTAAAATTGTGGAGGACAAGGTATTTGGAATTCTCGGAAGGGATAATCCAATTGTTGAATCCGTTATATCCAATGTTGCACTCGGAGCGTCCACGGAAATGTTCAGTTCATCTACAATTACATCGAACCTCGGCAAAATAACCATCAATTTTGTTGAATTTGCCAAAAGGCGCGGGACAAAAACCACTCCCTTCATGGATAAAATACGGGATGCCGTAAGCGATATACCGGGTGCAGAAATAACAGTAGATAAGGAAAATATGGGTCCCCCGGTTGGAAAGCCAATCAATATTGAAGTGTCAAGCGAGAACCTTGATGAACTTATTCTTACATCAAAACATTTGATACGATTTATTGATTCTATGCAGGTGCGGGGAATTGAGGACCTGAAAATGGACTTTGAGGACCGTAAACCCGAACTTGTTGTAGATGTCGACAGGGTAAGAGCTAACCGTGAAGGGATCACAACAGCGCAGGTAGGCAGCGAATTGCGGACGGCCATTCTGGGTACAGAGGTTACAAAATATCGTGAAGATGAAGACCAGTATCCGGTGCAGTTGAGATACAATGAGTATTCCCGGGATAATATCGATCGCCTCATGAACATGAAGATAACCTTTATGGATATGTCCACCGGCCTTTTAAAGAGTATTCCCCTGTCTTCGGTTGCCTCTTTGAAATACCAGAATACATATGGCGGAATTAACCGTAAAAATTTGAAACGGGTGATCACCCTTTCTTCCAACCTTCTTTCGGGATATACTTCAAATGAAGTAAATGCCCGTATTAAGGAAGTGTTGCCAAGTTTCTCAAGGCCCCAGGGCACCGAGATAAGTATTACAGGGGAACAGCAGGATCAGCAGGATAATATGGTATTTCTCAGCAAGGCGATGTTCCTTTCCCTGTTCCTGGTATTGTTCATCCTCATCACGCAATTCAATTCACTGAGCAAACCTGTAATTATCATATCCGAAGTCATTTTCAGCATCATCGGTGTTCTGCTTGGATTTACCATATTCAAAATGGATTTCTCGGTTATCATGACCGGTATGGGTGTTGTTGCGCTGGCAGGAATTGTAGTAAGAAATGGAATTTTGCTTGTTGAATTCACGGATAAGCTGAAGGAGGAAGGAGTACGGACCCGCGAAGCTATTATTGAAGCCGGTAAAATCAGGATCACCCCGATCGTTCTCACGGCAACGGCTACAATCCTGGGATTAGTACCCCTGGCAATCGGGTTTAACATCAATTTCGCAACCCTGCTAACAGATTATCACCCGCATATTCACTTCGGCAGCGATACAAAACAGTTTTTCGGAGCGCTGGCATGGACGATCATATTCGGGCTATCCTTTGCTACTGTGCTGACACTGATATTCATTCCTGTTATGTATAAGCTGATCCATGTGTGGAAGATCAGACGGACTAAAAAAGCGCATTACAGGAAACTGAAGAGAGAAAAGCGGAAAGAATTGTTTTTGCAGTCGCTGCAATAATTATAATTATCAGATATCCATTGCCGTAAGATTAAGCTGACGGCACTGGATATCAATTAATGCAGATTCTGCTGATTAAGCAGTGTGTGCTTATTAATTCTTTTTTTTTCCAATAAAATGTTGTATATTTGCAGTACAAAATTATAAATATGAAATTAAACAGTACACATCGCCATCATCATCATCCCTAAATACAATACAGATGCAGTATGTGTACATGAAGATATATTCAGGGTTTGCAATACTGCAAACCCTTTTTTTTACAATTATTGAACAGGATAAAATGAATAAACTAAAGATTGCCATTCAAAAAGAAGGCCGCCTAAGCGAAAAATCACTTGAACTTATTGAAGAATCGGGAGTCCGCCACAACCAGGACAGCAAAAGAAAACTGATATCCCTGGGTGAAAATTTTCCGATCGAGATCCTTTATCTGCGGGATGATGATATTCCGCAGTATGTTGCCGACGGAGTAGCCGATATTGGCATTGTGGGCGAGAACGAGGTGATGGAAAAAAACCGGAAGGTAGAGATCGTTGAAAGACTGGGATTTGCCCGGTGCAGGTTATCGCTGGCCATTCCGCAATCAGACGAATATAATGCGTTGAGCTATTTCGATAACAAAAGGATTGCAACCTCCTACCCGCACATTCTGGGCAAATGGCTTGAAAAGCATAACCTGAAAGCTGATATACACGAAATCAGCGGTTCCGTTGAAATAGCTCCCGGCATTGGACTGGCTGACGCCATTTTCGATATCGTGAGTACCGGCAGCACACTGTTGCATAACCGGCTGAAGGAAGTGGAAGTCGTTGCCAAATCAGAAGCTGTGGTTATCGCTACTCCCGGCATGGTTCCTGCCAAAGAGAAGATACTGAAAGACCTGCTTTTCCGTTTCCAGGCTGTACGACGGTCCAAAAACAACAAGTACATCCTGTTGAATGCACCCAATGAAAACCTCGAACAAATTGTGAAATTGCTGCCCGGCATGAAAAGTCCGACCGTGCTTCCCCTTTATGAAAAAGGCTGGAGTTCTGTGCATTCGGTAGTCAATGAAAATGAATTCTGGGATATCATTGGCAAGCTCAAAGAATTTGGCGCCCAGGGAATCCTGGTGATTCCGATAGAAAAGATGATCACTTAATAAATTATGCCATGCTAATAATTCGGCATCCGGATAAATCAACCTGGCAGGAAATTTTAAAACGGCCTGCCCTTTCAGGACAGGATATGAGTGCCATCGTTATGCCGGTAATTGAAAATGTGAGACAACACGGTGATCGAGCTTTGTATGAATATACTGAAAAGTTCGACAAAGTTACCCTTTCATCCCTTCGGGTTTCGCAGCAGGAATTTCTTGACGCTGCAAACCAGGTGGACAATGATCTGAAGAAAGCAATCGCGGTTGCTTCCCATCACATAGAAATTTTTCACCGCTCACAGCAGACCGTCCCGGAAAAAATCCAGACGTGCCCCGGAGTTACCTGCTGGCAAAAACCAGTAGCCATTGAGAAAGTGGGATTGTACATCCCGGGAGGGTCGGCACCCCTGTTCTCAACTGTGCTCATGCTGGCAATTCCAGCCAGGATAGCAGGTTGCAGGGATATTGTTCTCTGCTCGCCTCCGGGTAAAGAAGGCAATATTCATCCGGCCGTACTTTATGCAGCCCGGCTTACAGGGGTATCAGAGGTATACAAGATCGGCGGTGCCCAGGCCATAGCCGCCATGGCCTTCGGAACAGAATCAGTTCCACGTGTTTATAAAATTTTTGGTCCCGGCAACCAGTATGTTACCGCTGCCAAAAAAATCGTCGCCATGGGAGACACGGCAATCGATATGCCTGCCGGACCTTCGGAACTGGCCGTTATTGCCAATGAAACAACTAACCCTGCATTTGCAGCCTCCGATTTATTATCCCAGGCCGAACATGGCGCCGACAGCCAGGTTTTATTATTTACGACGAGTGAGGATATGGCATCGCGTGTGGAAGCAGAAATTATAGCACAGCTCGAAAGTCTGCCCCGCAGGGATATTGCCTCCCGCTCCCTTGAACACAGCCGTATTATAATCCTGAAGGATTTAACCGATGTAACTGCCATGGTGAATGAATATGCTCCCGAGCACCTGATCATCGCCATCGACGATGCGGAAATCATAGCTGACCGCATTATCAATGCGGGTTCGGTATTTATCGGTCACTTTACACCGGAAAGTGCCGGGGATTATGCATCCGGAACCAATCATACGCTTCCTACCAATGGATACGCCAAAGCCTATAACGGGGTGAATCTGGATAATTTTGTAAAGAAGATAACGTTTCAGCAAATTACAAGGCAGGGCCTTGAGTATCTCGGACCTACCATTATGAAAATGGCGGAAAGCGAGGAATTGCAGGCTCACAGCAATGCCGTAAAAACAAGATTAAAAAAAGGACATGGTTGATATTTCCTCATTACTGCGCAACAGCATCCGGACTCTCACTCCCTATTCATCTGCCCGGGATGAATACAAGGGGGAAGAGGCTGTATTTCTTGATGCCAACGAGAATCCATATAACAATCCTTTCAACCGGTATCCTGATCCGCTTCAGATAAAGCTTAAGAACACAATTGCGGAGATCAAGGACGTGGCTGTTGAAAATATATTTTTGGGCAATGGCAGCGACGAAGCCATCGACCTCCTGATCCGTGCGTTTTGTGAACCGGGTACTGATAATATCCTGGCCATGAAACCAACCTACGGTATGTATAAGGTTTGTGCCGATATTAATGGGGTTGAATACCGTGAATCCCTTTTGAATGAGAACTTCCAGCTGAATGTAGGTCAATTGCTTCAATTGGCCGACAGCCATAGCAAACTGATGTTTCTTTGTTCGCCGAACAATCCAACGTCAAATAGCCTGGATGCTGCGGATATCCTGCACATGGTAAGGCAATTCAGGGGACTGGTAATTTTGGATGAAGCCTATATCGATTTTTCAATCCATCCTGCCATGACAGCCCAATTAAAAACCAACTCAAACCTGGTGATCCTGCAAACATTCAGCAAGGCCTGGGGAATGGCGGGCATAAGGCTTGGGATGGCTTTTGCCGATCGGGAAATTATTGATGTGCTCAGCAGGATAAAATATCCTTATAATGTTAATATACTCACACAGAAAGTGGCTATGGAACATCTTACCCGTTCCGAAAACAAGGAGCAATGGGTGAATCAGATCCTTGAACAGCGCGATTTCCTGAATGGCGAGCTAAAACAGTTATCAATTGTAAAAAATATCCTGCCAAGCGATGCCAATTTCCTGATGGTGAAATTCGAAAATCCGAAAAAAGTATTTGATTTTCTGATTGGTAAAAAGATTATCGTACGTGACCGGTCGAAGGTTGCTCTATGCGAAGGATATCTTCGCATCACCGTTGGAACATCCGAAGAGAACAGAATGCTGATTCAAGCCTTAAATGAATATTAAACCCATACAGGAATGAAGAAAGTTATTTTTGTGGACAGAGACGGCACCCTCATTCATGAGCCTCCCGATGATTTCCAGGTAGATTCGCTTGAAAAACTGGAATTTATGCCGGGCGTATTCCGGAATCTGTACTTCATCCGCAAGTATCTCGATTTTGAATTGGTGATCGTTACAAACCAGGACGGCCTGGGAACACCGGCCTACCCGGAAGCCCACTTCAGCCTTGTTCAGAAAAAGATGCTGAGGGCTTTTGAGAATGAAAATATATTCTTTGATAATATCCTGGTCGACAGAACCTTTTCAGCGGATAAGGCGCCCACCCGCAAACCCGGTTTGGGCATGATGGGTGCATACATGAACGGGGAATACGACCTGGCCAATTCCTGGGTGATCGGGGACCGGCGAAACGACGTTGAATTAGCCAGGAACCTGGGAACACGGGCTATTCTCTATACACCAAAACCCGAAAAATTCGCGCCGGAAGTTATCAGTTACAGTTCACTTGTGACAAACGACTGGGATGAGATATTTAAAAAGATTGCCCTGGGTATACGAAGCGCGCATGTGGAAAGAAAAACAGCAGAAACAGACATCACGGTTGACCTTCACCTGGATGGCACGGGAAAATACCAGTTATCAACCGGACTTGGATTTTTTGATCATATGATCAGTCAGCTGGCAAGGCATTCGGGGTGTGACCTTGAACTAACCGTCAAAGGGGACCTGCATATAGATGAGCACCATACTGTTGAAGACACTGCCCTTGCGCTGGGCGAAGCCTTTTATCAGGCCCTGGGCAACAAAAGGGGAATTGAAAGATATGGATATGCGCTGCCGATGGATGATTGCCAGGCCCAGGCATTGATTGATTTTGGGGGCAGGCCCTGGCTAGTTTGGGATGCTGAATTCAAACGCGAAAAAATAGGGGAAATGCCCACGGAAATGTTCATGCACTTCTTCAAATCGTTTTCCGATGCAGCCCGCTGTAACCTGAACATATCCGCCAGCGGAACAAATGAACATCACAAAATCGAAGCTATTTTCAAAGCCCTGGCCAGAGCCATTAAAATGGCAATCCGAAGGGACGTATTCAGTTATGAATTACCATCAACAAAAGGAACATTGTGAAAAATGCCAAGAACAAATAAAAACTCCGCCATTCTGCTGATGCATTGCAACGATCAAAAAGGGATCGTCGCCGATGTAACCGAATTCATCAACAATAACCAGGGAAATATTATCACCCTGGATGAACATGTGGACAGGCTCGACAAGGTGTTTTACATGCGCATCGAATGGGAATTGAATGGATTTCTCATACCACAGGAAAAAATTGCTGATTTTTTCGGTACGCTGATCGCTGCAAAATTCAACATGACGTGGAACATTTATTTCAGTGATCAGCGCCCGCGGATGGCCCTTTTTGTTTCCAAATTATCCCATTGCCTGTATGACATACTGTCAAGATTTCATTCCGGGGAATGGGATGTTGACATTCCCCTGATCATAAGCAACCATCGCGACCTGGAACCTGTTTCCAAACAGTTTGGCATTGACTTTCACCTGGTGGAGATTAACGGGAACAACAGGGAGGAAGCTGAACGCAGGGAACTCGATTTATTGGAAAAGCACGGCGTTACATTCGTTGTGCTGGCAAGATACATGCAGGTTGTGAGTGAAGATTTCATAAATCATTACCCGAATAAGATCATCAACATACACCATTCTTTTCTCCCGGCATTTCCCGGGGCCAAGCCTTATCATTCGGCTTATCAGCGGGGGGTTAAGATTATCGGTGCCACAAGCCATTATGTAACCTCGGACCTTGATGCAGGACCGATCATTGATCAGGACATTGTAAGAATTACACACCGCGATTCCATCGACAGGCTGATCATGAAAGGAAAGGACGTTGAAAAGCTGGTGCTTTCAAGGGCGATTCTGATGCATTTACAGCGCCGGATACTGGTTTATAATAACAGGACGGTTGTTTTTAACTAAATTTGGGTTAGAAAATTATGAATTATGAATTATGAATGGCGGAACCGTTGACGCTGAAGGCGTCATATCAAAAGCCAGGGACAACGCCCATGGAAAATCATGAAGGATGAATTATGAATTTTAAATTGCGCGGAGCGTATACGCTATTGTAAAAAATGAATGTGGTTATTATTAAATATAACGCCGGCAACATCATGTCGGTAGATTATGCCCTGCAGCGAATAGGAATAAAAGCCGTTGTGACGGATGACCCTGACCTTATCCGCACCGCAGACAAGGTTATTTTTCCCGGTGTGGGAGAGGCTAACACCACCATGAAATACCTGTCTGGAAAAAAGCTGAACCTGCTTATACCTGACTTGAAACAACCTGTATTGGGCATCTGTCTCGGACTTCAGCTGATGTGCAAATATTCCGAAGAAAACGATACACCCTGCCTGGGAATTTTTGAGGAAACCGTGAAGAAATTCCTCCCCCCCGATGGGGCGGATGAAAAATTAAAAGTGCCCCACATGGGATGGAATACCATTTTCGATCTTAAAACCAATCTCTTTAAAGGCATTGTCGATAATGAGCATGTGTATTTCGTCCACAGTTATTATGCTGCTGCCGGAAGGGATACGATTGCAAGCTGCAAATACCCATACACGTTCAGTGCAGCCTTGCATCGTGGTAATTTTTATGCCACACAATTTCATCCCGAGAAAAGCGGAAGCGCAGGTTCCCTGATCCTTAAAAACTTTATAGACTTATGATTACAATCATTCCTGCCATAGATATCATGGATGGAAAATGTGTCCGTCTTGAACAAGGTGATTACCGGTTAAAAAAAGTGTATGAGGAAGACCCTCTCACCGTTGCCCGGCGTTTTGAGGATTTCGGTATTAGCCGGCTTCATGTTGTGGATCTCGACGGTGCGATTGCCAAACATATCGTAAACTGGAATACACTGGAAAGGATAGTATCCCGAACCGGTTTGAGCGTGGATTTTGGGGGTGGTATCAAATCCGACCAGGATCTGAAGGTGGTATTTGACAGTGGGGCAGAAATGGCCGTAATAGGAAGCATTGCCGTTTCTGACCCTGACCTTTTTGAAAGCTGGCTCTTTGCCTACGGTCCCAAAAAGATAATTCTCGGCGCCGATGTCAGAAATGGCAAAATTGCTGTTTCAGGATGGACAGATACGACTGCCATTGATCTTTTCGATTTTTTGAAGCAGTACAAAAACATGGGTGTAAAACAGGTATTGTGCACCGATATTTCAAAAGATGGTATGCTTGAAGGATCTTCGGTTGATTTGTATAAGGAAATGGTCGGAAAGTTTTCGGGCATGGAGATTATTGCCAGCGGGGGAATTTCGTCAGCGAGCGAAATCCATACCCTGAATGAATCGGGCGTAGCTGGTGCAATCATTGGGAAAGCGCTGTACGAGGGAAAGATAAAATTGGAGGATTTAAAGGAATTTTTAGGTTGATTGATGATTTACGATTGTTTTTAATAAATGGAAATCGTAGAGACAAGGCAATGCCTTGTCTCTACAATATATTGTTCTTACTGATTACCGAATATGCTTGCTAAACGAATCATTCCCTGCCTTGATGTGCGAAACGGACAAACCGTGAAGGGTATTAATTTCGTTAATATCCGCGAGGTGGGCGACCCGGTGGAATTGGGAGCCATGTATGCCGCACAGGGAGCCGATGAGCTGGTTTTTCTGGATATAACTGCAAGTCATGAAGGCCGCAAAACTTTTGTTCACCTCGTGAAGCGTATAGCACATCACCTGAATATCCCATTTACCGTGGGTGGCGGGATTGGAGAACTGGCTGATATTGAGAATTTGCTGGCTGCGGGTGCCGATAAGGTTTCCATCAATTCCGCCGCTCTCCGGAACCCTGAACTGATCGATCAGATGGCACGTAATTTTGGCAGCCAGTTCGTTGTTGTTGCGATCGACGCCCGTCTGGACAAAGGAGAATGGATCGCATTTATTAACGGCGGGCGGATTTCCACCGGAAAGGGTTTATTTGAATGGGCCAGAGAAGCCGAAGACAGGGGTGCAGGCGAAATCCTGTTTACTTCAATGAATCATGACGGAACTAAGGACGGATTTGCGTGTGATGCGGTGGCTTCTTTATCCGAAAATCTGGCAATTCCGGTGATTGCCTCAGGGGGTGCCGGTTCTATGGAACATTTCGCTGAAGTTTTTACCCGTGGAAAAGCGGATGCCGGCTTAGCTGCCAGTATTTTTCATTTTCATGAAATTACAGTGCCCCAGCTTAAGGATTATTTACATCAGCAACATATCCCGGTAAGAATAATTTCAAATTGATATAAAAGCCATGCCAGAAAATAATATTGAATTCCTGGTCTATTTACAGGACCTGGTTGAAAGACGGAAATCGGAAATGCCTCAAAATTCTTATACCACAAGCTTGTTTAATAAGGGCATAAATAAAATAGCCCAAAAAGTGGGGGAAGAGGCAGTTGAACTCATCATTGAAGCAAAAGATAACAACAAAGACCTGTTCCTGAATGAATCAGCCGATCTGTTGTTCCATTTACTTGTTCTGCTCACTGCCAAAGAATGCCGTATTGAGGAAGTAATTGCAATTTTGAAAACACGTCATAAATGATTTCACAACGAAATTCGGTTTTCCTGCTTTTTCTTTTAGCTGGTGTTATAGCATCGTGCCATGACAATCATAAAAAGAAGGAAGTATCAAAGGTTGACCTTGGGCCGGTGATCATTCCCGTTGAAAAGCCGGTTGATTCCCTCCTCACCAGGGAGACAAAGGCGTTATGGATCAACCTTAAGAGGTTAAAGGGAAAGGGTATTTTATTCGGACAGCAGGATGCAACCACCACAGGAGCCGACTGGAAATACCCCCAAAGCCTTTCTGACGTTAAGCAGGTAACCGGAACCTATCCTGCCGTATATGGCTGGGAGCTCTCCGGCATTGGAAATGCAAACAATATTGACAGCATACCATTTACAGTGCTCACTGAACGAATAGCCGACGTGTTTAACCGCGGCGGCATAAATACCATCACGTGGCACCTGGCAAATCCTGTTACAGCCGGTACGGCCACAGATACATATCCCGCCGTTAAGGATATCCTGCCCGACAGCCTGCAGAATAACTATTATAAATCACAATTACACAAAGCTGCCTCGTTTTTCAAACAGTTGAAATCAGAAAAGGGTATCCTTGTCCCCGTTATTTTCAGACCGTTTCACGAAAATAACGGAAATTGGTTCTGGTGGGGGAAGGGTCATTGTACACCAGAAGAATACATCCGTTTATGGCGATATACTGTTTCCTACCTGCGTGATTCATTGCAGGTCCATAATCTGCTGTATGCATATTCCACCGATATGTTTGAATCGGAGGAGCAATACCTTGAAAGATATCCCGGAGATGAATGGGTTGATATACTCGGCACTGAAAATTACTGGGATTTCCAATCGGGAGCAACCATATCAAACGGCATTGCCCAACTGAGGATGCTTGTGAATATGGCTACCGAACGAAAGAAACTTGCCGCTTTGACAGAATGCGGGTTTGATGGCATCCCGGTTAAAAATTGGTGGACGCAGTACCTTCTAACCCCTATACGCGATGACTCTGTTGCCAGGAATATATCTTATTTAATGGTTTGGCGGAATGCAAACCGGAAACATTTTTATGTTCCCTTTCCAGGACAGAAAAGCTTTCAGGATTTCCAGCTGTTTGAACAGGATACGTTTACGATTTTTGAGAAGGATCTGAAGGATTTGTATGTAATAAAGTAGAGTGAGTCCGGCGGATTTCACATACCGTGGGTTCCACCCACGGTTATTGAGATGTGGCCACTTCGTGGCCATTCTTCCAGACAAAAAATAAACGCCGCAGGCGTTTAATTCCCTATAATCTTTCCCTCATCAATTCAATTAACTGCTCTTTCTCAAATCGCACCGGATTTGATTTATGATCCGTTAAGGAAGCAATTTTTTCTAGATCAGTGACGATGACTCCATATTCTCCAAGCTTCGGAATTTCCAACCGGGATGTTAGTTCTTCCAGGTAATCTGCTACAAATTTAAGATACCATTCATTTTCGCGGGTTTCAGTACCTGAAAATATCTTCCCCAGAAAAATATATTTTTTTGTAAGATGTCCACTATCATCCTCTTTTAAAATAGTGTTAAGGATATACCGGTTAACCACAGCCATCATCGTTCCGCAAACCACCCCGTGCGGGATTTCATAGGAAGCCCCGATTGACGAAGCAAATCCATGGATCAGTCCCAATCCGGCATTGGCCAGGGTGATGCCCGACAGCATGGCTGCATAGGCCATACCCGACCGTGCATTTATGTTTTCGCCGTCCTCCCATGCTTTGAGAAGATTACGATGGATCTCCACAATCCCTTCCAGGGCAAGGGCATCTGTAACAGGACCGGATTTAACCGATATATAGGATTCGATAAGCTGGGTCAGAGCATCCATTCCGGAAGCAGCTGTTATAATTTGCGGACAACTGACGGAAAGGGTGGCATCTACAAATGCCACATCCGGCACCAGGTTTTCATGCCTCAGCGAACGCTTAAAAACGATCCCGTTGCGGGTACCGGATAAAACGGCATTGGCAGTACATTCGCTGCCCGTTCCTGCCGTGGTTGGTACCGCAATGAAAAACACCTTAATGCCCGGGTGCATTTTCGTGCCAACCCCCTCGAGATAGTCCATAACCGGTTCGTTGATTGGAAGCATAGCTGATACTGCTTTCCCCGCATCCAGAACACTCCCCCCTCCTGCCGACACAACGGCCTGCAGATTCACATCCCTGTATTTGTCCACTATTGCATCAATGACTTCCGGGGAAGGTTCATGCCCGATCCGCTCAAAATCGAGGATGACTTTTTCATGCTCAAGTCCGCTGATCAAACCGGCTATCGCCTTGTTACCCGAAAACGATTTTGATCCGGTAAGAATAAGCGCCCGGCTGCAACGGTTTTTTAAAAATGCGGGGAGACGACTGATCTCTCCAGTGCCGTAATAGATTTTCGGGGTCCGTAATAATCCAAATGTTTCTACCATAATGAGGCATCTGATGGACGAATTGCCACATGTTTCATACCTTGCCGGGGCTGTGCCATCCAATCCTCCACCGTATCACGCCATCTCAGATAATGCGTTGTTGATTTGTGCGCTGCTATTGCATCTTCAGATTCGAACACTTCATACAATACAAATTTCGTATTGTCATTGGCATCCGATAAAAAATCAAACCGGATATTTCCCGGTTCTTTAAGGGTGTTTTCATGATTGTCAATTGTAGCCCGGATAAAATCTTCCACAAATTGTTCCTTTACCCAAATATGAACCAGTGTTACAACCATAGCTGCCATTTTTAGAATGTTTACAATACCAAATTTTGGTCTCATTAAGATGCCATTGTCAAAATTAATATGAAAATAGCAAAAACGAATGGGTTGAGCTCCTCAAGTGTGTATTTTTGGTAGATTTACGGAACAAACTATTTTGAAAAACATATGATCCTACCTGGCAAACCTGTAATCGGCTGGATTGGAACCGGCGTAATGGGAAATCCGATGTTATCCCATCTCATTGACAAGGGATACGAAACTTTAGTTTTCACGAGAACTGCCGAAAAAGCGGAAAATGCAATTGCAAAAGGATCCCGATGGTGCCCCTCTGTTGCCGCCTTATGCAAGCAAGCCGACCTGATTTTTACAATGGTAGGATTTCCTGCCGATGTAAGAGAGGTATACCTTTCGGGGGAAGGCATCTTAAATCATGCCAGGCAGGGATCTGTACTGGTTGATATGACCACAACAAGTCCCGCTCTTTCCGTTGAAATTTCCGAATCTGCTGTTTCCCGAAAGATGTATTTTCTCGATGCCCCTGTATCAGGCGGAGATGTGGGTGCACGTAATGCCACTTTATCAATCATGGTGGGTGGAGATCCCGACGTCTTTGAAGCCGTTGAACCCTTTTTCGCCATCCTTGGAAAGAAAATAATATACCAGGGAAAGGCAGGCTCTGGTATGCATACCAAAATGTGTAACCAGATACAGATTGCCGGTACTATGATCGGTATGTGCGAAAGTCTCCTGTATGGATTCAAGGCCGGACTTGATCTGCCGGTCATGCTGAATTCAATCTCCGGAGGAGCCGCCGCATGCTGGTCACTTGATAACCTGGCACCCAGAATATTGCGCCGGGATTTTGAGCCCGGTTTCTTTGCCGACCATTTCATAAAAGATATGGGTATTGCCCTCGAAGAAGCACGCAGGATGGAGATTTCCCTTCCCGGACTAGCCCTTGTAAATCAAATGTATATGTCGGCAAAGGCATTGGGGTATGGAAAAAAAGGCACCCAGGCACTGATGCTGGCACTCGAGAAAATGGCCGGCATTAAAAACGGATAATCAATTCTGGCTGTGATGAACGAGGGTGAGTTCATCCAGCAACCAGGACGCATTGGCTACCTTGTCAATTATGAAAAGTACGTAACGTACATCGAGGGAAATGTTCCGGCAGATGGATGGGTTATATACATAATCGCTTACTGTACCTTCCCAGTTCCGGTCGAAATTGATCCCGATCATTTCACCGTTTGCGTTGAGTACCGGACTGCCGGAGTTACCTCCGGACGTATGATTGGAGGCAATGAAGCAAACCGGCACTTTGCCGTTAACATCCCATTTCCCAAAATCATGGTTACGATAAACTTCCTTCAGTTTTGGAAATATCCTATAATCTGCGACATTCTCGTCTTCCTTTTCCATCACGCCATCCAGTGTTGTTTGATAAGTATAGGAAACGGCATCGCGCGAATTATACCCTTCTACTTTTCCGTACGAAATCCGCATGGTGAAATTGGCATCGGGATAAAATAAACGTCCTGAATCCATGGCCATTAAGCCTGTCATATATTTTCTGTAAAGACGGTTTAAAACCCGCTCCAGGCTGTCTGTTTTTCCATGCACATTAAACAACATCATATGCACAAATTCCCGGTACATGGCAGGCAAAGGATCGGCCCATAATTCCCTGTGAATGATTTTGGGCGACTTCTTTAATAACTTCTGGTAACGGACCGAATCAGTGAACAGGCTTGTCCCGAAAAGATGATCCGTATAGTCTTTGTAATTATTGTCATATTTGTCCCTGATCTCCTTGTATAGATCGGGGTGATACTTCTCATCGGTATTTTCAGCATAAATCCTCAATAAGTCGGGCAATATGTATTCATCTATATTTTCCGTTCCGCTTCTGAAAAACGCGAGTCCCGACCGCTTCAATTTGTCTATAGTCACCTGGTTATATGCACGGGAGGAATCAATCAGATCATAATAATGCGTTAAAAAATTTTTGGCGACATTGAAAATCCCGATGGAATTCAGCAGCTCAGTTCCCAGGTCATTGGCCAGGTATAAAGGCTCATACTGATCATAGGCAAATTTGAACCGGTTAAGCAGGGAATCATAACCCTCGTTTTTCGAAGGATTTGATTTGATCCACTCGTTAAATTTCAACTCCTGTTCCTTTTTTAAATGAATAGCATCAGACCGTTCAACTCCTTTGGTAACACCGATCCATTTCTTCCAGGCATTGCTGATATTATAATATTTGGATATATATCTCAATTTTTCTTCCGGGCTCTTTTCCATTTCATTTCTGAGACCCTGTAACCGCAAAGATCGCATCTCAGTTTTGGCCGGAAGTGCTTTTTCTGCGATCATTTTCAATCCCCGGGAGGTGAGGTATTCATCTGTGCGGCCCGGATAACCAATCACCATGGTAAAATCCCCCGCGTTTACCCCATCAAGAGACAGCGGAAGATACTTTACCGGTTTGTAGGGAATATTGTCGCGCGAATATTCAGCAGGCTTGTTGTCTTTGCCTGCATAAATACGGAAAAGGGAAAAGTCTCCGGTGTGACGCGGCCAGATCCAATTATCCGTGTCGCCTCCAAATTTTCCGATGGATTCAGGTGGCGCCCCTACAAGCCTGACATCCATAAATACTTCATACACAAAAAGAAAATAGCGTGATCCAAAGTAGAATGATTTAATCTCAGAATTAAAACCATTGTTTTCAGTGGCCTTCCGTTGGATATCCGCCAGGTTTTTATAGATAATATTATTTCTTTCCTGTTCCGGAACTGAATCATTCAATCCCTTCAATGCAACCGCCGTAACTTCCTCCATGCGAATAAGAAAAGCAGCCGTCAGTCCCGGGTTTGGCAATTCCTCATCACGCGAGGCAGCCCAGAACCCGTCGGCCAGATAATTTTTCTCAACAGTGCTGTGTTGCTGTACACGGCTAAAACCGCAATGATGGTTGGTGATCAAAAGTCCATCCGGTGAAATCACTTCCCCTGTACAGCCATTTCCAAAAATGACCACTGCATCTTTTAGCGAAGGGTGGCCGGTACTGTAAATTTCGCCTGCTCCAAGAGTCAGACCCAGGCGTTGCATATCCTGCAAATTCAGACTGTCGATGTGGAGTGGTAACCACATGCCCTCTCCGCAGCGGACGGAAAAGGACGGAAAGAAAAAAAGACCAAGTAGTATTAAAAGTCGGATCATCCCCTGGTTCATAATTTATTCAGGTCAATTTTAATAATTCATGATAAAGCTGTTGCACGGGAAGGCCCATAACATTAAAATAGGAACCCTCGATCTTTTCAACCCCGACATAACCGATCCATTCCTGCACTCCATACGCACCTGCCTTATCAAGGGGATTGAATTTTTCCACATAATAACGGATCTCATCTTCGGAAAGTTGCCTGAAATAAACCTTTGAACGGGCAAAAAAAGAGGACTCCCCGGCCCGGGTTTTAATGCATACGCCTGTAAATACTTCATGCATACATCCTGAAAGACGGCTGAGCATTTTCACCGCATCTTCCGGGTCAAATGGTTTTTCAATTACCTCATTTTCAAGCCACACAATGGTATCGGCCGTGATCAAAACCGTACTTGCATCCAAATAAAGTTCGCAGCATGCTGCCTTGGCTTTCGCCAGATACAGCGGTATTTCTTCAGCGCGTAGAGAAGCAGGATAAACCTCCTCCATATCGATATGGTCAATAACCCTAAATTTAAGCCCCAATTCAGCAAGCAGGTATTGCCGGCGCGGTGACTTTGATGCCAGGATAATATCCAGTGAATTGAGTTTTTCAATAGATGCAAGGGTCGTCATGATAACCGGCTGATAATAATGTTCACAATAATCATATAGCTTAATCCTGTAACAAGGATAAATTTCAGAAGCAGGCTTGCCTGGTGAAAGGATCCGGGAGAATTTTTAAGCAGAAGGATCCCTGCTGTCACAAGCATGGGAATTATCAGGAACAGGATGAAGTAGGCAAGCGTTATGCCATCGGGAATATAGAAGTACCATGCAGCCATTAAAAGGAGAACGGCAACCAAAAGAAGGGCGGCAGAAATCCACCGGGCGGCCGGCAGGCCCCAAACTACAGCGATTGTTCTTTTCCCATAAACCCTGTCTCCTTCAAGGTCTTCAGCGTCCTTTACAAATTCACGGATAAGATTAACGAGGAAGGCAAAGAAGGCAAATCCAAGCACCCAGATCATAAGGTATTTGATCATTGGAGTCACCTGTGAACCATATTCCCTGGCAAGCAAAGGAAGTTCATATAAAAGAACCAGGAAAGGGACGAGGGCGGCCAGGATGGCTACAATAAAGTTTCCCAGAAGAAACTGGCGTTTATAGGTTATGGAATAAAACCACAGAAGTCCATTGACCATAAAAAATATCAGGCTTAGAAACAAAACATGTGCCCTGAATGAAACCCATATGCCAAGGATAGTTGCGGCGATGCTGAAAAACAAATGATATGCCATGGCATGCCGTGGATAAACAAGTTTTCCGACAATAACGGCCGAGGGCTTGTTTACCCGGTCAACCTTCCTGTCAAAATAATCGTTGATCACATAACCTGCGGCGGTTGTAAGAACCGTTGCCATGACAAGCATGAAAAAAAGGCCATCCGGAAGTTGCAGGGTCATATTTCCCTGGGCAAGAAGGGGCCCGATAATGCAATAACGGATGAGAATCTGTGTTGCCGCAACAATCAGAAGATTCGGCAAGCGGATCAGCTTGAGCAATGAAATAATATGTTCCAAAACTTTCACCATACAAAAGAGAAATCATTCATCCATTTACCATGAAGCCGGAGCACCTGTTCAATAATGTCGCGCACGCAGCCTTCGCCGCCCTTTTGGTATGAAATATAGGATGATATTTCTTTAATCTCGGAAGCCGCGTCGGAGGGGCATGCTGAAAAACCCGCCATATTCATCACTTCATAATCCGGAAGGTCATCACCCATATACAAAAGTTCAGAAGGCTGAAGATCGTATTTTTTTAAAAAAGTCTGAAACGCGGAAATTTTATTCCCGCTTTTCATAAATATATCCTTAACACCGAGATATTGAAATCTCTTTCTGACCATCCTTGAATAGCCACCGCTGATAATTGCAATAGGGTAATTCATTTTCACCGCATGCTGAACGGCATAACCATCCTTGATGTTCATCATACGGATAAATTCCCCGCCCGGATGGAGCATTACGGATCCATTGGTGAAAACACCATCCACATCAAAGGCAAAAGCCTTGATTAGATTAAGTTGCTTTTTAACGTCTGGCATGGATGAAGTATTTAAGAAAACAAAAGTAATTATTATTGGAGGTTATGCAATTTAACAATGAACAATGAACAATTCAGTGAAAAACTAAAAGATAAAAACTAAAAGTGGAGAAGAAAGTGACGAGTGACGAGTGACAAGTGACGCTGACGCGGCTGGACTGCACGACTGCACAACTGCACGACTCTTTCTTCAATACCATATCCGCTCGGCCCAATCATTCATAATTCATCATTCATAATTCATCATTCTTTCCTTAAAATCCTATATTTGTCATTTCAAAATGGAATCATGATCCAACGACACTATGGTGAATTTGCCGCGCTGCTTGTTGCTTTTTTCTGGTCAATTACAGCCCTTTCTTTTGAATCGGCAAGCCTAAAAGTTGGCTCATTGCCGGTTAATGTAATCCGTCTTGTTTTTGGTTTTATTTTCCTGTCACTGATGAACCTGTTTTACAGGGGCCTCATATTGCCAACCGATGCATCGTTGCATAACTGGATTTGGTTGTCGGTATCCGGGTTAATCGGGTTCGTGCTTGGGGATTTCTTCCTTTTTAAATCCTATACAATTATCGGGTCATGGTTCGCTATGCTGATCATGACGCTGGCGCCTCCCATGGCTGCGATTTTCGGATGGATATTGCTTGGTGAGACGCTCGATCTGAAATCCATGGCGGGTATAATCCTTACCATGGCGGGAATTGTGCTGGCCATGTTCAGGCGTGATAAGGTAAACCGCAAAGTTACGGTGAGCAAACCTCTCCTGGGCATTCTTTATGCCTTTGGTGGCGCTTTTGGACAAGCCCTGGGGATAGTCTTCAGCAAATACGGCATGCGAAATTACGATCCGTTTGCCGCCACTCAAATCCGAATTATCACGGGAATTATCGGCTTTTTCATTGTTGTCACCCTGGGAGGGAGGTGGAGTTCCGTCCGGGCCGCAGTGGGCAATCTCAGGGCTATGGTTCCCATAACAATCGGGTCCTTCTTTGGTCCCTTCCTGGGAGTTTCTTTTTCCTTGCTTGCCATTCAGCATACAAATACCGGGATTGCATCAACCATCATGGCGCTGGTTCCTATTTTTATAATTCCCCCGAGCATTTTGCTGTTCAAGCATAAGGTCACGGCACGTGAAATGCTGGGGACCGTGATCAGTTTATCCGGAGTTGCATTGTTTTTCTTATAATTAAAATAATTATCATGAAAGAGTACATCCGCCGTTCGGCAAAATTCATTTTTTACATTGTTCTCATTTTTTTTATTGTTCTTGGACTTTACCCCTTAATGAAATACGGGAAACCAATATCGGGTTCGTTGCACGAAATGCTGGGCAACACCCGTTTTACCACGATGTTTGGAATTCTGATGGTATATGGTTTGCTATATCCGATGATCGCCTTCGTTAAGATCAAAAGGCACCTGAATGGTTCATTTGAACAAAACCGCAGTAAAATTGAACGTGCTTTCGAAAAACTGGAGTACATTAAAACACAGGATGGTCCGGAGAAGGTAGTCTTTCGCAAAAAATCACAATTCGCCCGGCTTGTGCAATGGTATGAAGATGAAATAACCCTGTTAACGGATGAAAATCCGGTGATTATTTCCGGTTTCCGTAAACGGGTGACACGCGTGGATAAATTGATCGACCAGGAATTGGCGCGGGAAGAATAGCAAGTTTCCGGAAATGGCTTCCGTTCAGGGTTCAGGATCTGCCCGTCCTTCGTCCCTCGTCCCTTATCCCTTTCTTTAGGTTGCGGCTGTATCTCAGAGATACAAAGTCCCAGTTGACAATTTTCCAGAACGATTGGATGTAAGCAGACTTATCATTGTGATATAAATCCGAATAGGCATGTTTCCAGAGATCAAGGCAGAGAAGCGGGGTACCCTGTTCAGATTCCGTATCCATTAAAGGACTGTTGTTTCCATCTGTACGGCTGATTTTCAGCTGTCTGTCGGAGTATATCAGCCATGTCCATCCTTCGGAGGAACGGGAATTTGCTTCTTGCGCAAATTTTTCCCTGAATGCATCGAAAGAACCAAAATCCCGGTTAAAAGCATTTATAAGTTCTCCTGAAGGCTGCTGTCCCCGGTCAGGGGCAAGCATTTTCCAGAATAATTTGTGATTAAGATATCCGCCACCCGTATTCCGGATGGTTTCGGAATATTTTGACGCACCGGAAAGAATCTCAAAAGCTGTTTTTCCAGTTAATCCTGCTTCTTTCACTGCGGCATTGAATTTTTCAGTGTAAGCGGCATGTTCGTTTTTATGGTGCTGTTTCAGTGAACCGGCATTTATATGCGGTTCCAGGTCGCTATATGCAAAACCCAGTTCAGGAAGCATGAATTTCCCATCCCACTTTTTTTTACCCGTTGAGGCCTTAAGCCTATAGGCGCGGGCTGAAAGAAAAAGGCCAGTACTTCCGAGAAAAACCGACTTAATGAATGTTCTTTTGTCCACTTGTCAGTAGTTAATTTTGCCGTTAATTGAAACAAACATAAGAAAAATTGTTGAGAGTTGTTTGATATAGTTGATAGTTGTTAGTTGATAGTTGCTAGTTGATAGTTGTTAGCTTCAACCATCAACAAACAACTATCAACTATCAACTAATTCAGTTTTGCATTTTCGAAATATTGAATAAAACCATTTAATAACTTTTTACTTTCTGTTATTTTATTCATTAGTATTTTCAAATCCTCTCCTGTTATATACCCCTGATCGTATGAAATATAACATTGAGCCTCAAGTTCGTACAAGGAACCTCGCGCTATATAAAAAAAATGAATACTTTCATTTTTATGATTGCGTCCACATCCCTCAGCTATGTTTGAAATAATTGATACTGCTGCGCGACGCATCTGATTAACAATCCCATATATCTCATTGGGAGGAAAAGTTTTTGTAATAGCATAAACTGACTTGGACAACTCCCTGTTTTTAGTCCAAACACTTAATTCAATGTATTCCATAATAGCTGTAACTTAAAATATTATTCCTAACAAGTCCCCAACTATCAACCATCAACCATCAACCATCAACTATCAACTATCAACTATTTTTTCTTCTCCGGATACAAAACCACCCTCACATAATTCTTCAAATCAATTTTTTTCGCTGCAGCCTGTAGATTTGCCGAAGTAATTGCATTGATTCGGTCGCTATGCTGAGTGATCAATCCCGTATCCTTCAGCCTGTATACATCCATCAGAGCTCTCATCCAGAATCCGTTTTCCTTCAGATTCCTTTCCCAGTCCCTTCGCTGAGCTTCTTTTACCTTATTCACATATTCATCCGTCACTCCATTTTCCTGGATATTCCTGATTTCATCAAAAGCAGCCTGGGTGAGCTTTTCCGTATTATCGGGCGAACAGGGGATATTCAGAGAAATTTCAAGGTGATTATACGGTATTTTCACAAGGTTGATCCGTATTCCCATACCATATACCCCGCTCATTTCTTCCCGCAGTTTTTCAATATACCGGATGTTCAGAAGTTGTGCCAATGATTCAAAAATATGATCCTGCAATGGATCCCATGGCTCAGGGTTTTCCATGTATATAGCCACCAGGCTCTTTGGGTCACTGCCCATGAATATTGATTTGTCGGTCTTTTTTTCCGGAGGCCTGATACCCATATCTTTCCAGGTTTCCGTTCGGCGGATGGACGGCAGACTGGCCAGGTAGGTTTCAATAAGAGGTTTTATGCTATCCGTTTTGAATGATCCCACTATAAAAAAAGTGAAATCGGAGGCATCTGCAAACCGGTCGTGATAAATTTCATACACCCGGCCCAGATTGATCTGATCGATATCTTTCTCGGTAGGAATAACATCCGCCCTCGGATTATTTTGTGTCTTAATGCGATTATACTGATCACTGAAATAATTCTCTGGATCAGAAAGAAGATTTTTGATTACCCCTTTTTGTTTTGCAATAAAGGAGGAAAACAATGCACTGTCTTTCCGCGGACTTGTAAAACTGAGGTAAACAAGCTGCATCAGGCTTTCCATATCCTTTGGAGCTGCTGATCCGTTCATCCCTTCAAAATATGCGCCTATATAAGGTGATAGCGCCACATTTTTGCCTGACAGCAATTTCGTCAGATCATTGGGCGAATAGTCAGCTATTCCGCTTGCGTCTATAATATCCGATGCATACAGGGCACTCTGGTAATCGGGAAGATCATACAGGGAATATCCGCCTGGACTGCTTGCCCTGAAAAGGATCTCATCATTTTTGAAGTCAGTGCTTTTAAGGACTACTTTAGCCCCGTTCGACAGTGTCATTTCAGTTGTTCCCAGCGCTTCATTCTTTTTCGAAAGCATGATTCTCCCTTTCTGGGGCTTTTCAGGCATGAGTTCACTGCCCGTCATTTTGTCCTTATAAGGTTCAAGTCCGGCCTGGGTAACTGTTTCCACTGCAGCCAAAACCTGCTGATCATCAGGCAATGACACTCCTTCTTTCTGCGGGGCCATGACAATTACATCCCGGTTATCCTTTTTGATCATCTTCTGAGCCAGTTGATTGACCTCATTGAGGGAAATGCTGTCGAGATATGTTTTCACAAAATTAAATTCGAATTCAATTCCGGGAATGGGTTCATCGGTAAGATAGTTCCGGATATATTCCGCGGCAAGCTGCTCCGACTCCGTCTTGTCACGCTCCTTATAGGCACTCTCATAAGAAGAATAAAACTGCTTCTTTTCCCTTTCAAGTTCGCCGGCCGTAAAACCATACCGGGCCGCTCTTTCGTTTTCCGTAATCAGTGCTTTTATTCCGGTATCAAGGCCGGTTTCTGATACGAGGCCGGCCAGTTGCAAGGCGCTTTTTTCCCGGATTCCAAGTGATCCGAATTGAACAGCGGAATAAAGCAGGGGAGGATTTGCCTGTTCTTTCAGCTCTTCCATCCGCTGGTTCAGCATGCTGGTGATCAGCTGTGTAATGAGTCCGGTGCGAAAATCTTTCTGATACACCTGGATCAGCGGATCGGTTTTGCAAATAACCTGTACAAGGGTATAAGGCGCCTCCTTATCCGAAGTTACCATGACCTCTGTGCCTGGCTGATCCGGCACCGTATACCGTTTCCTTAACCGGGGTGAGACAGCAGCCGGAATATTGTCAAAATGTTGATGGATCATTTTTTCCATGGCATCCGGATCAATATCACCTACAACGATGAAGGCCATCAGATCAGGCCTGTACCAATCCGTATAGAATTTTTTTATCTTATCATGAGGGGCATTTTCAATAATCTCCTTTTTTCCGATCGGTAATCTTTCAGCATACCGTGATCCTTTGAATACAAGGGGAAGATATTTATCCTGCATGCGTTGGAAAGGACCACGGCCAAGGCGCCATTCTTCCACGATGACACCACGTTCCTTGTCGATTTCCGCATCATCGAACGACAGGTTATGGGCCCAGTCTTCCATAATCTGAAAACCCTTTTCAAGAATATGTATCGAGTCGGTCGGCAGGGTAAGCATGTATACTGTTTCATCAAACGATGTATAGGCATTTATCTCCGGTCCAAACTTCACGCCCACCGATTGCAGGTACCTGACCAGTTCATTTTTCGCAAAATTCTTTGTTCCGTTGAACGCCATATGCTCAACAAAATGTGCCAATCCCTGCTGATCATCATCTTCAAGAACCGAACCCGCATTCACCGCCAGGCGCAGTTCTACCCTGTCCTCGGGTTTGCTGTTTTTACGGATATAATACGTCATTCCGTTCGAAAGCTTGCCGATTTTAACTTTCTGATCTACAGGAATCAGCTGCCCTAATCCGTCCTGTGATAAAACAATCTGCGGAAAGATTAAAAAGAAAGAAAACACAATCAGGAATACCCTCTGTGGCTCGTGTTGAATTAAGCGTTTCATGAAGCAATGAATTTATTAGGGTTGATTAATGCATTGAATTATTTACCGGAATTTACAAAGGGAAAATAATAGCCCATATTTTCCTTTGTCAGCTTTGTGCCATATTCCGAATCCTGGAATGCCTCACAATATTTGATCTTCTTTCCTTTTTCAGGGCCATACAGCTCAATAAGCTTAGCCCTGAAAGGTTCGGCATTCCATTCCCCCTTTCTTGTTTTACCCAGCCATTCTCTTCTTTCCTTATCGCCGGCAGGTACCTGGTCAAGAATTCCCTGGTTAAAGGGAAGCCATTCATACATCTGGGAAGTATGCTGATGATACATATCGAGCTTTTTCTCAACCACATCATCAATGTCAACGCATACATCGGGCTTGAAAGCTTCAGGATGGGTAAACCGGTCATATGTATACAGAAATACAGGATTCTTCGGCAGGAACGGAACCTCCGGTAAAATTGTCGGCACAGTAACCATATAGGCTGCGTCGTTTACAAGAACCCCGGTATAGCGATGGTCGGGATGATAATCGTAGGGTCTCGGGTAAATAACAATATCTGCCTTTTGTTCGCGAATAAGCCGGATCACCTGCAGCCGGTTTTCATAAGTCGGCATCAGCTGTCCGTCATGATTATCAAGGGTAATATACTTTACCCCGATTACTTCTCCTGCCCGCCGGGCTTCTTCCCTCCTGATTTTGGCAAGCTCGGCCGCTTTGATACTCTGGTGCCCGGCATCCCCGTTGGTAAGCGAAACCATCATCACATCATAACCAAGTTGCGCCCATTTATAAGCTGTGCCTCCATCATCGTCCGGATCGTCGGGATGAGCACCAATGATGATGACCCGAAGTTTATGATCCGCTTTTTGCTGTGCTTGCAGTGGAATCATACTAAATGATATCAGTAAAACCATGAATAAAACAGATAGATTTTTCATTGTATTTTAGTTTTGATAAGTGTTCAAACAGGTGTAACCGGCCCGCCATGAGCGAGCTTAACAAAATTAACATATTATGATTAATAATGTTAGGATTACCGGGAATGAAATTCCAAAATGAGAGTAAATGTGTGCCCTGCTGATTTTATAGAAGGTTCAATAATTCGGACGGATCACGCAAAAGATGGTCCGCACCGTTAAGAAGGAGCTCCTGCTTTGATCTGAAGCCCCACAGAACACCTACGGCCAGCATTCCTGCCCCCCGCGCTGTGAGCATATCAACATCCGAATCACCCATGTAAATCATTTCCTCTGTCTGAATTTTTAGAAAATCGCTGATAAGCCTCGCTCCCGATGGATCGGGCTTTTTCGGGTAATCCGGCCGGGCCCCGACAACTTTACTGAATCGTATCATGGGCATTAACGATTGCACGATGATCTGTGTAAGGTCATCCGCTTTGTTGGAGAAGACAGCCAGTTTCAAACCCCTCTCCTGCAGGCTGTACAGCATGGACTCAATTCCCGGAAAAAGGTGAGTGTCTGTAAGGCAGTTATCCCGGTAGTCGTCGATAAGCGAGGCGAGACAGGCTGAAACGATCGATGGTAAACGGGATTCCCGGGGTAATGCGGTTGTAACCAGATTCTCAAGGCCCCTGCCGATCAGCAATTTGTAGCTTTCAGCAGGATGAACGGGAAATCCTCTCTGCTGCAAAACCCTGTTCATTGAATTGGCTATATCAGACAGGGTGTCGGCCAGGGTTCCGTCTAAATCAAATATTATTCCTCTATAAGTCATTCTATCACTTAGTTAATGTTACCCATTACATTGAAATTTTCTTTTTCTACGCCATCCAATTTCCAAAGTCATATCCTTCTCCTCTCTCCTCTCTCATCTCTCACCTGTCATCTCTCCTCTTTGGGCGTAAATTTCATTTTATACCGTGCATGCGAAACAATCAGATCCTTTGAAAAATAATCAGGATGATACTGTCCGCCCAGATACATTTCCGTCTGGTCGCAATAATGCCTGCTTGCCGGAACACCGGAATTTCCTGTCGGAATTACAGTAAATGATTTGTCCCAATTGCCCACATCAAAAATGTGGCGGTGGGACGAACCATGATTTGATTCAAACGGTTTGTTGGCATCGTAACTATAGGGTGAAACCGTGTGAAAACTGCCCCCAACGGCATAGGGTCCGCGGTTGAGGTGAAAAATCCTGTCAAGAATTTTTACCGATGCAAGCGGGTGTGCCAGGGTCAGATGGTGGATTTTTCCCCATTCCCATGAATTTGGATCCGTCCCCATTTCAATAGCGAGATCAGATACAGCCCCGCTGAATGAACAGATTATTGCATCGCTGATTGTTTCATTCGTGCCCGTAGTGGATACATTGTCGAACCAGGGAGAATCCTTCATATCCATCAACTGGTCCATGGCATTGCGGCTGATAGAGGTTACGCCGTTAAAGTCAGGGAAACGGGATCCAAGTTCGTCTGCAAAAGTACACCGGATCAGGCCCAGGTAAAATGTTTCGAAAATCGCTGCAGCCCCGCTTGATTTATCCATTGAATAATCCCAGTTTTTCAGGAGAAGAAGGGCCTTTTTTTCGGTTTCATTCCATCCTGTATGTGTTTCCAGTGACCGTATAATTACGGGTATATATTTTTCAGCCATCCGCGAATGCTGATCGTTCTGAATCGTTTTGAAATCTTCAGCCGAAAGTAACTTTTTATCCTCAAGCATCTCACAGATCCGTTCATAACGACTTGGGAGGCTATACCACGATCCGATATGGTAAGGATAATCGGCTGAAGTGGTTCGATTGTTGGCTGAAGCGACATAATTCCGGCCCGGGTTAAACAGATGTGGCAATTGGTCGAATGGGACGTATCCTTTCCAGTCGTACTCGCCGGTTTGACCCGGAAGAATGCCAAAGGCAATATCGCGTTTACGCAAAGGCACTCCGGCAGCACAATACAAGCCGATGTTTCCCTTCTTGTCAGCATATACGATGTTTTGACTTATTGAAGTAAAAGTTTTCAATGCTTCTGTAAAATCATTCCAGTTATTGGCCTTATTGAGCAAAAGCACGCTCCGGAATTCGTTGCTCATCTCATCTCCTACCCAGTGCATACTGATCACTTTTCCATGTATATGCTTGAAAGATGAAACCACAGCACCCCGGTGGGTAAATCGCAGCTGTCTTTCCACCTGTTTGCCATTGCTTATTTTAATAACCACTTTGCTGACTTCAAAATTCTTCCATCCGCCATTAAACGCGTATTGTTCTGAATCTGCAGGGTTGATTTTCTCTTCATAGAAATCGAGATTGTCCACATAGGTATTGGTCATTCCCCAGGCGATGCTGTCATTATGTCCGCAAATAATTACCGGCGCACCGGGTAAAACAAGTCCGGTTACATTTAATTCTCCTTTTACCACCTGGTGCATCTGGTACCATATGCCGGGTATATTCAGGCCCAGATGCATGTCATTGGCGAGCAAAGGCATGCCTGTGGCGCTTTTGACACCTGACACAGCCCAATTGTTGCTGCCATCCAGCACATCTGCACCCAGCGACTGAAGCAAAACTGTATGCAAAAGCAAATCAGGAACTACTGAAACCGGGTTGGATTTCAATTCAGAAAAAACAGCCGGTTGTCCGCGCACCAAATCGGGCAGCAGCTGCCGGTACCGCAAAGAATCCACTATCTTTTGCAAATCATTAAGCAATATCTCACTCCAGCCGGCTTTCAGGTCCCATGCCATATAACCGATCATATTCAGGGACTGAACCGGTTTCCAGTTTTCGGGTTTGTATTTCAGAATAGCGAATTCGGGCGGTAAATGATGCGTGTTTGCTTTGATAAATTGATTTACACCTTCCGTAAATGCATTGATCGCATCCAGACTTGCAGTATCTGCAGCGGCTAGTATTTTTTGTGATTTGAGACCAAAACGCAGCGATCGCAAGAGGAGATCCGTTTCAATATATTTTTCGCCGAAGATCTCGGAGAGCCGGCCCTCCGTAACATGGCGCAGCATGTCCATCTGCCAGAGCCGGTCTTCGGCAAGCAGGTAGCCTGTGGCCATATACAGATCGTGCGTGTTGGCGGCATAAACATGAGGAATGGCAAAACTGTCGCGATAAACTTCAACAGGCTCACGAAGGCCTTCAATGGATAGATCTTTGCTATAATCGGGGACAGCCCGATGGGAAAGATTCCACACAAAAAACACAACTACTGCTCCAATCAGAAATACAAGCATCAGGAAAGCCAGCAGAATTCTTTTCAGGATTTTCACGGTATTTAGGTTTGGTTATTGAAAGTTAAACTGAACTTGCACAGGCTGATGATCCGAACAGGAAAACCCCATATCCATGGTTTTACAGTCTCCCGGCCGGAGGTTGGGCGAGAAGAGAAAAAAGTCAATTACAGTAGTGCGCGTGGTTCCCCTGGTATAGGGAATGTCCACCCTTCGGTTTGAAGGCATTGTATTATCATAAGTCCAGTTCCACCCCGCTGGCAGGAATGCCGGTTCAATTCCTTTGTAATCAATTGTGTCAAAAATATCGCCGGAAAAACGGGGTTGAAGGTTTGGAGGACATTGATTCCAGTCGCCGGCCACAACAATATAGTTGCCATTTTCATATTCCGTTAAAAGGAATTTTTTAAGATAGGCCATTTGTTCATCCCTTATTTTGCCCGTATCATATGCCTCATTATGCGTGTTCACAACTAGCAGCTGTTTGCCGCCCGATAGGGGGAACCGCATTACAAGAAAACAGCGGTCGAGCATGAACAGTCGTTTTGGCCAGCTGTATTGGCCCGGAAAAGATATCCGCGTAACCTCCGCCGGATTATAACGGCTGAAAGACAGTAGTCCGGAATTCACGCTTCCCATGGGATTTGTAAAAGGCAACGGCACGAAAAACACATCATAGTTTTTGCCATAAAAGGCATGATCTGCAGTGAGATCATCTGAAAACCGTTTGACTTCGTTTCGGTGATAACTTCTCTTGCTTGAAATATCCACCTCCTGCAAAAGTTTAAAATCGAAAGTATCCTCCGCGGTGATGAATTTTTCAATGCACCTTATGTTTGAATCCAGCTGATTCCTTGTTGTTCTCACCTTTTTGCCGCCGTCATAGAAAAAATCCATTTGCTTGTCAAGGCCGGCATACCCGATATTCCAGATCAGCAAGCTGTAAGTTTTCACAATAGAAAGGGTATCGGTTTTTGCTTCCGGTTGATAGACAACCTCCGTTTCGTCTGGCTTATAATCTGTAATTGTGGCATACAGGATAAGCAGGCCCAGTATTAAACAGGGCAACAGAACAATAAGAACCAGGATTTTCAGAAAAAGTTTCATGTGAATTCTTTTGTTTGATCGAAATTCGGAAGCCAACAATTAAAAATAGAACTTTTTTGCAAGCTTCGGTTGTGCCGTTCATTAAAAATACTAATTTAGTTGTTGATGAATGACACCAAATTTCATAAGTTTATGAAAATCAAAACAATACTTATTGCTTTCTCCCTGATGGTTTCCATGGCAATCCAAGCGCAGAATCAGCCCGATACAACTAAAGCCCTCGCAAAGGCAGATAAGATCAAAAAAGGCTGGAATTTCGGAGGTTTGCCGGTGCTTGCCTATGATTCCGACATCGGGTTCAAATACGGTGCATTGATCAATGTATTCAATTATGGAGATGGAACACGGTATCCGAAATATGATCATTCCCTGTATTTCGAATGGTCACGGACAACCAAGGGAAGCGGAATCAATCAGTTTACATACGACTCCGAACGGTTGATCCCCGGTATCAGGGTATCTGCCGAAGCCAGCCTTTTAACGGAACAATCCCTCGATTTCTATGGGTTCAATGGATATGAATCCTATTATAATGCTGCCTATGAGGATGATAAGAATCCGGATTATATTTCCCGCATGTTTTATAACCAGGAACGCCGGTTAACCCGTGTTAAAGCTGATTTTCAGGGAAAGATAACCGGGCCGAAATTCCGGTGGTTTGCAGGCATTGAATACAACCATGCAAAAATGTCCACCGTGGACGTTGAAAAACTGAACAAGGGAAAAGATACGGAAGATCAATTGCCGGATACTTTGTTGCTTTTCGACAAGTATGTGCAGTGGGGAATCATTCCTGAAGACCAGGCACACGGTGGCAACACCACCTTGCTGAAACTGGGAGTTGTTTATGACACGCGGGATATAGAAGCAAATCCAATGAAAGGTATATGGACGGATGCACAGGTTTTGATGGCACCTTCCTTCCTGGGCAACGGTGACCTGGGATATTCAAGGCTGGCAATAACGCACAGGCAGTACTTCACGCTTGTCCCCCAGGTACTTTCAATCGCATACCGATTAAGTTACCAGGCAAAACTGACCGGAACAATGCCGTATTATATGCTGCCTTTTGTTTATAATACAGCGCCGTCCTTAACCCGCGACGGACTCGGTGGAGCCAAGACAATCAGGGGAGTATTGCGTAACCGGATTGCCGGCGATGATTTCGCCTATGGAAATATCGAAATGCGATGGAAATTTCTACGGACAATGGTGGGTAAGCAAAATGTATACCTTGCGCTGAGCGGATTTTTTGATGCCGGAATGGTAACGGCTAAGTATTCCTTTGACATGTCGGGCATTCCAACCAGTGGTCCCGATGCTGAATTCGCCCAAAAGCTGGTGAACAGCGGAAGTGAATCCCTTCACATGGGTGCAGGCGGCGGTATCCATATCGTCATGAATCAGAATTTCATAGTTGCCGTGGATTATGGCCGGGCACTCAACAAAGGGGATGGGGAAAGCGGACTCTATATCGGATTGAACTTCTTGTATTAGGGGCTTAGGGGCTTACTGTATCTTTGTTCTCAATAGTAATGGCATACCTGTCAGTTCCCACCTTTTTTATTATAAAGGCTGTACTCCAATGTTCGAATGAAAGTCGCCTGCCGTTTTTCTGAATTGTACCTCCGATGAGGTTTGACATTACTCTTAATGCAAGGGTTGCCCCTTTAAGATTTTTGAAATGGGCAAAAATAAAATCCTCCTGGTCGGGAAAGAGTTCGGAAAATTTGCAAAGGTTTACGGATAAACACATTTGTTGTTCATTGGCGAACTTCTGAAATGCTTCTTCCACATTGGTGATATTCTTTTCCATTACTGAGGTTTTGTATTAGTTTTGGGACATTATATGCTAGAATTTACGCACCATGCGGGCCTATTGTTGCAAATTGGGGGGACTTGCTGACCAACCTTAAAATATCTGTGACGAACTGTATCAATCAGGTGTTAATTCCGAAGTGCTATCTGCACAAATCAGGGGAGCTCAATAATTCGCGATGAGAAAATTGAATTACAGGGTTTCTTAGTCCCCTAAGCCCCTAAGTCCCTAAGCCCCTAATCCCCTAATCCCCTAAGTCCCTAATCCCCTAAGCCCCTAAGTCCCTAATCCCCTAAGTCCCTAAGTCCCTAAGTCCCTAACAGTCTTTTTTTCCAACAACTTGTAAATAAAAGTCAAAAAATTTCCACATCTCAATAATTAGCTTATTTTTGTATTGATAATCTATTCATTTTTATATTTCTATTTATGAACATCTATGTAGGTAATCTTCATTTCAATGTCAATGAAGATGAATTAAGAAAAGCTTTTGAAGAATACGGCGAAGTTACATCTGTAAAAATCATTTCCGACAAGTATTCCGGCAGAAGCAAAGGTTTTGGTTTTGTAGAGATGCTGAATGACAAGGAAGCTCAAGAGGCTATTGAGAATCTTAACGGTACCGAAATTAAAGGACGTAGTGTTAACGTCAATCAGGCCAGAGAGAAAGAAAATAATTCCGGCGGCGGAAGGAATTTCAGATCAAGATCTTAATTTTTTGGGACAGGGAACTGCCTGATCCGACAAAACTTCAAAGGGGGTATTCTTTACTTCAGGTATGCAAAAAAACCTAACCCGGTTTAGTTTAACTAACCAGGTTAGGTTTTTTCATTTGTTCTAGAAGCTGAAATCGAGGCCTATTCCAAAGAACAGATTGTCTTTGTAATAAGTATCTTTTACAGGTATCGGCATGTTCGTAAGACTCATATCGTGGATATAGTTCTTTTCGCTTTCCTGGTAAGTAGTGTAGGAACCACCCAGATTCACCATCAGGTTATCAGTAAACTTGTAACCAAAACCAAAACCAAAACTGCCTGATGAAAGACTGAAGCTTAAATCGGATTGATAATCCTCGGATACACCTGTCTTGGCAAACAAATAACCACCGCTGACAAGCAATTTATCCGTAATATTATATTCCAGACTTAAAGCAAGCTCATAATAATTGTTGTCGATGACCTTATCATTTGATACCAGTTCTCCGGTTGCGTCAGAAGTCTTACCATAGTTGGCATCCTTGTCGAAATAGTAGTGCATCCCTGCAGACACCGACATTTTCGGAATAAACCGATACCGTATACCAGCTGAAATCATCGCCGGCATATCGCTGTGAACTGTGGAATCCTGCACAAACATTCCGCCACCGTCTTTATTATCATTAATGCTTTGTTTCAGATCGATTTTGGTTTTAAACTCATATTTTAAACCAATATTCAGATTTTCATTTAAAGAAATGTTCACCCCCAATATTGGTGTTATTCCATGTCCCGTTTCTTCAGCGTCAACTTCAACATCACCGGTAGCTGCATCGAGGGCTGCCCCATAAGTCTGCAGTGTTCCGATCTGAAGCATTGAAAGTCCGTAAACTCCTGAAACAGCCCTGAGGTAATCACCGGGTGTATATGAGCCGGCAGGAGGAAGGTTAAAGATAGGTGCCGGTTGAGGAGTCGGATTTGCCTGAATCTGGTAATCATGGATATATCCCTTGTAGGTATTTTTTGCGGAGACATAGCGGATGCCACCATATACACCAAACATTTCACTTAATTTATAAGAAACTCCAAGCTGGTATCCAAAAAATACCGAAGTACCCTTGAAATATATATCGGCTGTATAACCGGTTAATTGACTTAAATGTGGATTAAATCCATAGCCATAGGGCTGATCTGCAGATAAGGCAGCATCCATCGGGGCCAGAAGACCGCTAAGAGCAGGCACCAGGTCAGAAAGAGGCTGTTCAAAGGAAGGTAATCCGGAGGCAAATTCAGCTCCCCCACCGCCGCCGATGGGATTAAAACCAAATGATACAGCTAATTTGTCCTTTTTCCAAGCCGCATAAAAACCAGGAAATACAGGAGCGGTCACTTTGCCATGGTATTTCGTGGGTGCGCCTGTGAGAAATGAATAATTACTTGTTACATCTTTATTTTGAAAAATAGTTTGGCTGTTCAATGAAAAGTGAAAGCCATCCTCTAATTTTATTAAGCCAGCAGGATTAAAATAAACGGCATCTGCATCAGTTGAGGCATCGCGAACCATTGTCCGTACCCAAGCGGCACTCTGGTTGGTATTGGTCACTATCCCACCGCCAAATGCCATGGCTGCGAGACCTGCGAGGCCAGTAATCAGCAAAAGTTGTTTTTTCATATACATTTTTCTTATTAGGTTAATTTTCGAAATATAACCATTTCCCGGTATTATGCAAAAAAGTTTTATGAGTGCAGAGTATTGAGGTTAAAGACTTTGAATATATATATCTATAAATGTGTACATTACGATATATTCGTATATATAGAAATATTCAAAATCATTAACCACAGAGTTAGTAGAGAGTTGCGCAGGGATGGCTCATTTTTTAAGATCTATTAAATAATATGGCAAATAGAGGCGCTTTGCTCTTTTTGAGGTCACAGAGATTAACGGCCCATAGCGAGCGCGAAGATTTTTTTGCTTAACGCGCTTAAGTAAGGTCGTAGAAGAAATCTCATTGCATTCGATTAACCGTTTCAATTTACAGAAATCATGGCCACGAAGTGGCCAGATCTCAATAACCGCGGTTAAAACCCACGGCAGATAAATCCGCGAAATCAGCGAGATCAGCGAGAAAAAAATGACGGCTTTGCGGCTTTGCAACAAATTTTATCCGCGAAATCAGCGAGATCAGCGAGAAAAAAAGCCTTACTTTGCGGAATACAATAAACTTTCACCATCCTGTATAAATGGCAATACAAAAACCAAGCATACCCAAGGGTACACGTGATTTCGGACCAGCCGAGATGGCCCGGCGCAACTATATTTTTGATATAATCCGTACCATATTTAAGTTTCATGGATATCTTCCAATCGAGACCCCTGCGATGGAAAATCTGGACACCCTCCTGGGAAAATATGGCGAAGAGGGTGATAAATTGTTGTTCAAGATCCTAAACTCGGGTGATTTTCTATCAGGGATCGGCCAGCCGGATTTAAGGACGGATAACCGGAATTCTCTTTCGCTTAAAATTTGCGAAAAGGGACTTCGTTATGATCTTACCGTACCTTTTGCCCGTTTCGTTGTTCAGCACCAGAATGAAATTGAATTTCCTTTCAGAAGATACCAGATACAGCCCGTGTGGAGAGCAGATCGTCCGCAGAAAGGGCGCTACCGGGAATTTTACCAGTGCGATGCCGATGTGATCGGCAGCAATTCCCTTCTGAATGAAGCGGACCTGCTTTGTATCATTGACGAGGTTTTCCGGAAACTAAAAATAAATATCAGGATTAAACTGAACAATCGCAAGATACTGGCCGGTATTGCCTCCTATATCGGACAACCCGAATTATTAACAGACATCACTATCGCTCTTGATAAGCTGGAAAAAATAGGTTCTGACGCTGTGATCCGGGAATTGGAGATGAAAGGTGTATCCACCCAGGCTATACTTAAGCTTGAACCACTGTTCACTATTGCCGGCACGAACGAAGCAAAACTGGCCAGTCTAAAAATACTATTTAAGAACAGTGAAACCGGAATGAAGGGAATTGAAGAAATGGAATATTTACTGGGCTGTATGCAGCCAGACCCTCTGACATCTGAAATTGAGCTTGACCTTTCTCTTGCGCGCGGACTTCATTATTATACAGGAACAATCATTGAAGTTAAAGCAATGGATGCCGAGATCGGAAGCATTTGCGGCGGAGGTCGCTATGACGACCTTACGGGCATTTTTGGGCTCAGGAATATCTCCGGTGTAGGTATTTCATTTGGTGCTGACCGCATTTATGATGTGATGGCTCAATTGAACCTGTTTCCGGAAGACACCGCGGTTTCTTCGAGTATACTCTTTGCGAATTTCGGAGAAAAGGAAAGCCTGTATTGCTTTGCTCTTCTCATTAAGCTGCACAGGGATGGAATATCAGCAGAACTTTATCCCGACGCAGTTAAACTGACCAAACAACTTTCCTATGCCAACGCCAGGCATATTCCCTATGTTATTCTGGCCGGTGAAAATGAAATAAAAGAAGGCATGCTCACTGTCAAAGATATGGTTACCGGTAACCAACATACCGTAAAGCCTTCTGAACTTGCGGCGTGGATGGAGAATCGGTGATCGGTGATCGGTATTCGGTATTCGGTAATCGGTATTCGGTAATCGGTATTCGGTAATCGGTAATCGGTAATCGGTGATCGGTGATCGGTATTCGGTATTCGGTATTCGGTATTCGGTAATCGGTAATCGGTGTAGAAAGTCGTGCAGTCGTGCAGTTTTGCAGTCGTGCAGTCGGCCGCGTCAGCCATAATTTTCAAATTTTCAAATTTTCAAATTGTTTTCCACTTTTAGTTTTTATCTTTTAGTTTTTCACTGCATCTTTCAATCTTATCTCAGAACAGGCTGTTTATAAGATTGCGTTCCGGTGCAACCGGAAACTGGTCATCCGGGGCAAACCATGGCTTACGCCGTATCCATTGACCGCGTGTGAAATCAGGAAAATCAACCAGTGAACCGCCTCTTGCAACAGACATTTCCGACAAAGCGGAAATGGAACTCCAGGCAGCCGCATCATATGCATCAAGCGGAACTTCTTTTTTGCCACGAACAGCATCGTAAAAATCATACAGCATGATGAAATCCATTCCTCCGTGGCCTCCTCCTTCAGCTTCCTGGCCCCGCTCACGCCAGTATTTATGATCATATTTGGTGATCCAGGCTTCTGAATTATCCCATTCATGCGGCTCTTTCGATTTTCCTTCCACATAAATGGTATTTCCGTCGTTATACCAGAGACCGCTGGTGCCTTCTACCCTGAAACCAAGGGAGTAAGGCCTCGGTAAATTCGTATCGTGTGTAACAATAATTGTTTCCCCGTTGGCGCATTTAATCATGGATGTGACGATATCACCGAGATTAAACTGAATATCAGCATAGGGATGCGAGGATCCCCCGTTATCAATAATGAATTTATGCAGTCCCCTTGATTTGGTGGCCATAGCCGCAAGCGTCAGGAACCTGTTTCCGCGGTTGATATCGAGATAATTGCCTACGGGACCAATGCCATGGGTAGGATAAAGGTCGCCATTTCGCCTGATGGCATGCAATCCTCTCCATTGAGCCTCAGAATAAGCTTCTTTGCCCATTTTGAGTGCTCCTCCTTTTTCATAGTCATAGTTTACGCCGTCATTGAATTTAACCGAGCGTAAATCATGTTCATAACCGCAGCGACAGTGGATCAGCTCGCCGAAAAGGTTTGTCCGCACCATGTTCAGTACAGCCATCACATCGCGCCTGTAACAGACGTTTTCTAGGATCATCAGCTTCATGCCTGTCTCTTCATGCACATTGACGAGGTCCCAGCATTCCTCCAACGTATTGGCGGCAGAGACTTCAACACCAGTATAGGGAACTCCGGCCTTCATGGATGCAACAGCCATGGGTACATGCCATTCCCAGGGAGTAGCAATGATCACGGAGTCAAGCTGCTCATTTTTCAGCATGTCTTCAAAAGCCCGTTCACTGCCCGTATATACTTTTGGTTCATTCCTTCCCTTCCCCAGGATGATCTTTTTTGCCTCGTCAATAGAATTTTTCTGAATATCGCAGATAGCAACAATATCAACATTTGGAATGGAGAGTGAATCATGGACATGACTCCTCCCCCTGCTGCCCACGCCGATAAAACCGGCGCGTATCATCCCGCTGCCCGTATCTTTTTTAGCTTTGTCCTTTTCATCCTGCGCTGCAAAAAGATTGGATCCTGGTATGGAAAGACCTACAGCAGTAATGCCTGCCAGGGAGCTTTTCCGGATAAACTCTCTTCTATTGCTTTTCATCGATATTTTATCAGAAGTTTCAGAAGGTGTGATCAGTTTAATTCAAGCATTACAATGGAAGCAGGAGGCAATTTTACGGAAAGCATATTCTTATTCAGCCTGGCACCTGTGAAATCCACTGTTTTTACCACATCCGGATTTTCGAAAGTATTGTGCGCGTTCAGCTCTTTTGATGTAAGGATCCTTCCCTTTATGGAACTTGCCTGCAGTCCGCGCAAATCGAGGTTAATTTCAACCGCATTGTGCGGATCTGCCTGTGTCAATGTAATGTGGATAATCCCGTTTTTATCGCGGGAAGCAGATGCAGACACCGCAGGAATTGATTTACCATCGAACACATAATCAGGTGACTTAAAACTGAGTGGAATGAGGGCAGCCTGCTGATGAACCTTATACATTTCAAAAATATAATAAGTAGGAGTAAGGATCATTTTTTCACCGTCAGTGAAAATAATCGACTGCAGCACATTCACCATCTGGGCAATGTTTGCGCCTTTTACCCTGTCGCAATGATTATTGAAAATATTCAGGTTTATGGCAGCAACCATTGCATCACGCATGGAATTCTGCTGGAAGAGGAATCCCGGATTTGTGCCTGGTTCCACATCATACCATGTACCCCATTCATCTACAACAAGGGCAACCTTCTTTTGCGGATCATATTGATCCATGATGCTGGAATGCCGCGTAACCAGTTCCTCCATATATAAGGTGCTTTTAAGTGTGGCAAAATAATCTTTTTCAGTAAAGTTGATAGCCGAACCTTTATGCTCCCAGCTGTTAGGAACCGTGTAATAATGCAGAGAAATGCCACCCATCATATTTCCCGAAACATTTTTCATGAGAGTTTCTGTCCAATGGTAGTCGTTGGTATTGGCACCACCCGCGATTTTAAATAACCTGTTTTTCCCATAATTACGGCAATAGGTAGCATATCGTTTGTATTGATCCGCATAAAATTCCGCGGTCATGTTACCACCACATCCCCAGTTTTCATTGCCTACGCCCCAGAAGCTAACTTTCCAGGGTTTTTCCCTGCCGTTCTTTTTCCGCAATTCAGCCATAGGGCTTTGGCCGTCGAATGTAATATATTCAACCCATTTGGACATTTCTTCCACCGATCCGCTTCCCAAATTTCCACAAATGTAAGGTTCAGTGCCTACCTGTTCACACAGATCAAGAAATTCATGCGTACCAAAACTATTGTCCTCAACGACACCACCCCAATGGGTATTTACCATCCGGGGCCTGTTCTCACGGGGTCCGATACCATCCATCCAATGGTATTCATCGGCAAAACAGCCGCCGGGCCAGCGGAGATTCGGAATATTGATGTTCTTCAGTGCTGCAACCACATCATTTCTGATCCCCCGCGTATTTGGAATGGGTGAATTCTCTCCTACCCATATTCCACCGTATATACAATGACCCAGATGCTCTGAAAAATTTCCGTAAATATGCCGGCTGATTGTGTCTTTAGCCAGATCTGTATTTACAACAATCAGGTTAGCATTCTGTGCACTCAGGCCAAGTGGCAACATAAGTGAAACCAGCACAAAAAAGGAGGAGGCGATTTTTTTCATCTTAATTAATCTAAAGTTAAGGAACCATTAAAATTTTGTCATCCATGCGGAAGGGTCTTTTTCCCTTATTTTTTTCAATTCAGGAACGGCTTCTTCCTTTTTGTCGAATGAGCCAAAGCATACCGCGAACAAGTTACCGATCTTGCCAAATTTCTCAGCCTTATAGCCTTGCTGCTTTAAAGAGTTTACAAGCAAATCGGCATTGATTTCATCCCTGAAACAACCGGCAACGATATAATATCTTGATCCGGGTGTTTGAGCGTTCTCTTCAGGATAATCGACCGTTTCGGGATTTTCACCATAAACAATACTGGTATCAAGCGCTGCAGCTCTTACCGAATCGGCCAGCTGATCGTATAAAGTATCTGAAATTATGGCTGATTCAGACTTTCCTATTGATTTACCCTGGGTTTTTTTCCGGAATACAAACCAGGAAAGAATGCCGGCATTTACGAATAAAATAATGAGTACCCAGGCGAGAATTCGATTTGTTGAAATGGGGACGGACCGGTCGTCCGAAGCTGCTGCTTCAGCCTGCGGAGACCTTTGTACCGGTGGTACAGGTTCAATTTTATGCCTGAATGGCGCCCCCGCATCATCCACCCCTTCCTGTGCAAGATCAACTGGAACTTCGATTTGCGGATGGGGTTCAACCGAAGTCCCTATTTCAGCAACTGATTGATTTGTTGTAACTTCAATAGCGACAGGTACCCTGGTCTCTTCCAGGACTGGCGGTTCTGTTGCCGGTTCAATACCAGCCGGTTCAGCTGCTTTTTCAAGGACTGGCGGTTCTGTTGCCGGTTCTATACCTGCCGGTTCTGCCGCTTTTTCAAGGACTGGCGGTTCTGTTGCCGGTTCTATACCTGCCGGTTCTGCCGCTTTTTCAAGGACTGGCGGTTCTGTTGCCGGTTCTATACCTGCCGGTTCTGCCGCTTTTTCAAGGACTGGCGGTTCTGTTGCCGGTTCAATGGAAGGGGGTTCTTCAGCTGCTATTTCGGTTGCCTTTTTAAGTTTAGGGGCAATTTTTGCCTTTCTGCCCTTTTTCATCGCGGGGGCTTTGGCCTTAGCCTTTTTCGGAATTTTCTTTTTAACTACCGGAGGAACATCCGTTTTCTTTTCGTCTTCGACAACAAAATCCACTGCCACAGTACCTTTTTCATCTGTACCGGCAAATTCGGGAGCCTCAATAAAACTGACCTTTCCACTGCTGTCTTTCTTCAGGGATCCAAGTCCCTCAATTACCAATTCACGACCACTTGCCAGTAATTTGGAACCGTCCTCTGCAAAATCCATAACCCGTTGTTCTGCAATATCGCGGTCGATTCCCTCGGTTTTGACAATAGAATCGATAAGTATACCGTCGTTGTAACGAAGAAACTCATTAAATACAATGATCCGTGGTTGTTTCTGCCTGATAATAAAAGCACCGAAATCAGGTATGATTACCCTGAGATTATTGTTCAGCAGGGCAATGATAGTGTCATCCATTACATAGAGAAATTATGAGAACAAATCTGTAATCTAAAATTACACCAAAATATCTATTTTAAAGAAATATATGAGTTAGTTTCTGTGTAAAATATCAACAAAAAAGAAATCCTAAGAAAATTAAAACAACCCGGGGGTAAAATAAATTATTGTTGCTATCTTGCGTTACGAGGTTAAACCAGAAAACCTGATTACATATGAATTCAAAACAAATTTTGGGAATTGACATTGGTGGAAGCGGAATCAAAGGTGCTCCAGTTGATTTGAAAACCGGAAAATTATTAGAAGAAAGACACCGTTTCCCAACTCCCGAACCTTCATCCCCGGCAAAAGTTGCAAAAACAATTAAAGATCTAGTCAAGCATTTTAAATGGAAAGGTCAGATCGGTTGCGGGTTCCCGGCAGTTGTTCAGCACGGCGTGGTCCGTTCGGCTGCAAACATCGATAAATCGTGGATTAATACGGATGCCCGAAAGCTGTTCAATGAAGTTACCAAATTACCTGTATGGGTGATAAACGATGCGGATGCGGCCGGACTGGCTGAAATTAAACTTGGCGCAGGTGCAGGATTCAAAGGCGCTGTGCTGGTGCTGACTATTGGAACAGGCATCGGTTCTTCCCTGTTTATTAAAGGAAAATTATATCCGAATACGGAATTCGGCCATATTGAATTTAAAGGAATGGATGCTGAAACGTATGTCTCCGATGCTGCCCGCAAGAAGGAAAATCTTAGCTGGGAAGACTGGGGAGCGCGAATGAACGAATATCTTTCTTTTCTGGAATTTCTGACAGGTCCCGAATTAATTATCCTGGGCGGCGGAGCCAGCAAAAAACTGGATCTTTTCCAGGATCAGCTGAAGCTAAAGGCGAAGGTTGTTCCGGCTTTATTCCTGAACGAGGCCGGCATTATCGGTGCTGCCATGTCAGCGAAAGTCAATCTGAAGAAATAGTTTCTTATCATAAGAAGGCTTTTTTGCTCGCTGATCTCTGGGATCTCGCTGATTAAATATGTTTTCGGGGCTGTTTTTCTCGCTGATTTTCAAAGATTTCGCAGATTGAGTATCTCTGTTTTTGAAATGGTTAACCGAATGCTATGAGGTTTCTCTGCGACCTTGCTATAGCGCGCCAAGCAAAAAAACTCCGCGCTCTCCGCGTTAAAATTTTGGGGTATCTTATTGCTTGGCCTCAAACGGAATGCGGTTGATGATGGATCTTCCCAACGTAATCTCATCGGTATATTCCAGTTCATCCCCAACGGAAACTCCCCTGGCAAGTGTTGAAAATACAGGGTTATATGCATTCAGTTTACGATAGATATAATAGTTGGTGGTATCCCCTTCCATGGTGGCGCTCAGGGCAAGTATGAGTTCACGAACCTGGCCTTTTTTCATTCGTTCTTCCAGTGCGGAAATATGCAGATCGGCCGGTCCCATTCCATCCATGGGAGAAATGATCCCGCCCAGCACATGATAAACGCCCCTGTATTGCTGGGTATTCTCAATGATCATCACATCCTTGATCGTCTCCACCACACAGATTACGGATTGATCCCTCCTGCTGTCGGCACATACAGGACATATCTCGTCATCGCACATATTCATGCAAATGCTGCAATACCGTATCTCTCTGCCCAGCCTGGAAATGGTTTCTCCAAATTTCTCCAGAGATGCCTTGTCTTGTCTCAGCAAATGCAATACAAGCCGTAAAGCGGTTTTGTGACCTATCCCGGGAAGTGTTGAAAATTCATTGACAGCCTCTTCGAGAAGCCGGGAAGGATAACTAAAATTCATATATTTATTGTATTTCCTGTGCTTGATAAACCCTGCAGCTGCAAAAATAATCTAAATATTGCGTTTTTTTAATTGAATGTTTTCACTATTCTTGCAAAGGAAAAGATATCTATGAATCCTTGGATCTTATTGCTGATCGTTGTTTTGTACTTCGGTACCCTGATCACTATTTCTTTTTTCACAAGCCGCGGAGCCGATAATGCTTCATTCTTTGTGGGCAACCGCAAATCACCCTGGTATGTTGTGGCCTTTGGAATGATCGGAACTTCCATTTCGGGAGTCACATTCATTTCTATTCCTGGCGAGGTTGGCGCAACAGCATTCTCCTATATGCAGCTTGTACTGGGGTATTTCCTGGGATATATGGTGATTGCAAATGTACTGATGCCCCTGTATTACCGTATGAATCTTTCCTCAATTTATGTCTACCTGCAAAAGCGGCTGGGAATTCACAGCTACAAAACAGGCGCTTTTTATTTCCTGGTATCGCGTGTCATCGGTTCTGCCTTCCGTCTTTACCTGGTTGCGATGGTTATTGACAGCTATATTCTGTCCGCCTTTGGCGTACCTTTCTGGTTGACCGTTTTTATCACGATTGCCCTGATATTTGTATATTCATTTAAGGGAGGCATCAAAACGATTATTTATACCGATACCTTCCAGACTTTATTCCTTGTTTTGGGAGTGATCCTTTCCATTGTCCTCATCTCTAAAGAATTGCACCTAAGCCTTTTCGACATGGCGCAAAAAGTACATGAGAGCCGTTATTCAGATATGTTCGTGTGGGATTGGCGGCCAAGGAACAATTTTTTCAAGCATTTCCTGAGCGGAATGTTCATATGCATTGTGATGACCGGACTTGATCAGGACATGATGCAAAAAAACATCTCCTGCAAAAATATAGGGGAAGCTAAAAAGAACATGTACTGGATGAGTTCCATGCTGATCTTCGTCAACATTCTCTTTCTTTCACTGGGTGCCCTTTTGTATATATACGCTCATTCAAAAGGGGTTATAATTGAGAATTTTACAAATCATGCAATTGCGCAGGGATGTCCGATTTCTTTGCAAAGTCCGTCATCGCCAGCGTTTTCCTGCAGTTCAACCGATCAATTGTTCCCATTCCTTGTATTCAATTACCTTCCGGCTTCCGTTGGATTTGTTTTTATTCTTGGCCTGCTGGCTGCGGCATATGCAAGTTCAGATTCGGCACTCACTTCGCTTACAACCTCCTTTTGCGTGGATTTCCTGGGATTCAAAGAAGACAACCAGCGAATTCGTACCCGTACAATGGTGCATATCGGATTTTCGCTGTTGCTGTTTTTTGTAATCATCGTATTCAAGGTACTGAACAACCAGAGTGTCATTAATTCCCTGTTTACAATCGCAGGATATACCTACGGACCCCTATTGGGTATGTTTGGCTTCGGAATACTGACGAAATACAGGGCCAATGACCGTTATGTACCTTATATATGCGTGGTATCGCCCATACTCTGTTATTTTCTGAATATGTTCTCGGAACGTTTATTCTGGGGGTACAAGTTCGGGTTTGAACTACTTATAATTAACGGGTTTCTGGTATTTATGGGATTGTTGCTGACCCGGAAAAAGAATTATGCAGCATGATGAATGATGAATTATGAATGATGAATTATGAATGGACCGGAGCCAATTCATAATTCATAATTCATAATTCATAATTTTATTTCAATCCGTTCCTCACCAGCAAGGCTTCTACAGTAGGCTCCTGGCCTCTGAACCTTTTATAAAGTACCATCGGATCCTCGGTTCCTCCCCGCGACAAGATATTATCCCTGAATGACTTAGCCGTGGACTTATCAAAGATCCCGTTTTTCTTAAACACGGAAAAAGCGTCGGCATCCAGCACCTCAGCCCATTTGTAACCATAATATCCTGCAGCATAGCCGCCATCGAAAATATGCGAAAAAGCCGTACTGAAACATGTTCCGTCAACTTTCGGGAATAGTTCTGTAGATGCCATGGCATTTTGTTCGAATTCGGGGACAGAAAGCTTCAATGAATCCGTGAGTGTATGCCAGGCCATGTCGTCGATTCCAAAGCTAAGCTGGCGAACGGATGCATAACCGCTATTGAAATTCCTGCTTTTCAGGATATTGTTCAGCATGTTTTCCGGCATTTTTTCACCGGTTTGATAATGAACGGCAACCTCATCAAGCCACTCCCTCTGTTCGGCCCAGTTTTCCATGATCTGGGAAGGAAGCTCAACAAAATCGCGGTATACGTTTGTGCCCGATAAGCTCATATAATTGCATTTGCTCATCATACTGTGAAGTGAATGGCCGAATTCATGCAAAAAGGTCCTTACCTCATCATAGGTAAGAAGTGATGGTTTGGAATCAGTTGGCTTTGTAAAATTCAATACAAGGGAAACATGAGGCCTGAAGTCTTCGCCTTTGAGTGTGAACTGCTCCCTGTAATTAGTCATCCATGCACCACCCTGCTTACCCTCACGCGGGAAAAAATCAACATACAACAAGGCAATGAAATCCTTATTTTCATCAAACACCTGGTAAGCCCTGACATCGGGATGGTAAACAGGAACTGCCGTATCGGCAATGAATGTCAGTCCGTAAAGTTTTGTTGCAAGGCCAAGGACACCCGCTTCCACATTTTCGAGCTTAAAATAGGGTTTCACCATATCGTCGCTAAGGGAAAACTTTTCATTCCGCAATTTTTCAGAATAGTACCCCCAGTCCCAGCGCTGCAATTCAAATTTAGCGCCTGATTTGCGTGCATAATTCTGAACTTCGCCATATTCTTTTTTTGCCACCGGCATTGAGGCATCAAGCAGTTCATTCAGAAAAGTATTTACCTTCTCCGGAGTTTTAGCCATATGCTCATCAAGCACATAGTCGGCGTATGTTTTAAATCCAAGTAAATTAGCCAACCTCAAGCGGTAATCAACAATCTTCCGGATTACTTCCTGGTTATCCTTATCATTGTTGTGGAAACACCTTGAACTATTGGCCCGGAATAAATCTTCCCGCAATTTCCTGTTATCGGCATACTTCATGAATGCCATGTAACTGGGAGCTTTAAGGGTAAAAACCCATCCTTGCATATTTCTTGATTTTGCTTCCTGGGCGGCTGCTTCCTTCACATATTCCGGCAGGCCGGCCAGATCACCTTCATTTGTAAGATTCATATTGAAGGCGTTCGTTTCAGCCAGCAGGTTTTCCTCAAATTTCAACGAAAGAGTGGACAGGTCAGTAGTTACCTTCCGGTATTCGGTTTTCGCTTCGGGGGAAAGGTTAGCACCGTTGCGAATAAATGACTTATAGGTATCTTCCAGCAGTTTTTGCTGTTCGGTATCCAATTTCAGATTTTCCCTGTCATCGTAAACCTGTTTTACTTTTTTGAACAGGTCCTCGTTGAGAGTAATATCATTATAGTAGGCTGTGAGCTTGGGTGAAACATCCTGGGCGATTTCCTGAATTTCCTTGTTTGTCTCTGCCGAATTAATATTGAAAAATACGGCGGATACGCGCTTAAGCCTGTAACCGGATCGTTCCAGCGCTTCAATTGTGTTTTCAAACGTAGGCTTGCGTGAGGATTTGATGATCTTATCCAGTTCAACCCTGGCTTCTTCAATGGCATTGTCAAATGCCGGCCTGTAATGTTCAGGCTTTATCTTGTCGAACGGAACAGCCTGCAAATGGGTATTAAAATCAATCATAAGCGGATTATCAGATGTTACTTTTTTTTGGGAACACGAAAGGAGGACGATCCCTGCCAGGATCATCCCTGAAAGATGAAATTTTTTCATGGAATTCAATTGTTTAAGCAATTTCAAAGGTTGCGCGCAAAGTTCGGAACAATTTATAAATTTACCAAAAACATTCCTTCATGAATAAAACAATTCTTTTGGGTCATGGCAGCGGCGGACTGATGACAGGAGACCTGATAAAGGATCTGTTCCTCAGGTATTTCAACAACAGTACGCTGAATAAATTGTCGGATTCTGCCGTTTTACAAATTGAAAATACCAGGCTGGCTTTTACGACGGATTCTTTTGTGGTTGACCCAATTTTCTTTCCCGGAGGGGATATCGGTAAACTGGCTGTTTGCGGAACCGTGAATGATCTTTGCGTATCAGGCGCAAAACCTCTTTTTCTCAGTGCCGGGTTCATTATTGAAGAAGGATTTTCAATGGCGGAACTCGCTATGATCACGGCATCTATGGCGCATGAAGCGGAAGTTGCAGGAGTTCAAATAGTAACAGGGGATACAAAAGTTGTTAAACGGGGCCAATGCGATAAATTGTTTATCAATACTGCAGGAATAGGATTCATTGAGGAAAAACATTCATTAATTGCCGGCGGCACCCTTATTCAACCCGGTGATAAGGTACTCGTCAACGGATTTTTGGGGGATCATGAAATGGCTATACTATCTGCCCGCGAACATTTATCTTTTGAAACGGAAATCCTGAGCGATGTGGCCCCTCTTAATAAAATGATTGCATCCCTGCTTGATGCCGGAATCGAAATCCGGTTTATGCGCGATATTACCCGGGGTGGCATGGCGACAATACTTGCTGAGATTGCATCGTTCGGAGAATTTGGGGTTGAAATAGAGGAAGAATGGATACCCATTCGTGAACAGGTAAAGGGTCTCTGTGAAATTTACGGATTTAACCCGTTATACCTGGCCAACGAAGGAAAGGTTCTGCTTATAATATCCAAAGAATCTGCGCCGGCTGCAGTTGCGATTCTGAAACAGTTTGATATTGGTATGGATGCAGCGGTAATCGGTTGCATTACCCGTTTAAATCAGGGAAAGGTATTGATGAAATCGGTCACCGGCGGCACGAGATTGATCGATAAACTCGCGGGAGAACAACTTCCCCGCATTTGTTGAATGTAAACCGACAGTATGCACGAATTCTCTATCATATGCAATATCGTCGACATTGCGATTGGATCGGCGGACCACAATGGGCTGAATAGTGTCAGTTGTGTGGAAATAGAAGTCGGAAAAGCAGCGGGAATTGAGCCATCAGCCATGGAGTTTGCCTGGGAATCAGCCCGGAAAAATACAATCCTCGAAGATGCCCGCCTGGTAATGCATTTTATTCCATTGCGCCTGGAATGCCGGACATGCGGCAACCGGTTTGAAACAGAAGAGATATACAATCCTTGTCCCTTCTGCGGCGAATTCAATTCCGTGATTGTGTCCGGAAAAGAATTAAAGGTAGTGGCTATTGAATCCTGAGGAAAAATCATTTTGTTATCTTTACCCTAAATATTGAAGAATATGTGTGATCATTGCGGTTGTACGGATGAAGGCGCAGGATTTACAATCCTGAACCCGGCGGAGAAGAGTCATAGTCATCATGGTAGTATTTTGGAACACAATCATGACCACCCTTCAAGGGTGGCACCCTTGAAGGGTGGTAAGATAAGAGTGGCTGTTGAAACAGATATACTTCATCAGAATGATTTGCTGGCGCAGCGTAACCGTGGCTTTTTCGAAGCAAGAAATATGCTGTGCCTTAACCTGGTAAGTTCGCCGGGCAGTGGGAAAACCACCCTCCTTGAGCGAACGATCCGGCTGCTTTCAAAAAATCCGGTGTATGTGATTGAGGGGGACCAGCAAACATCGCTGGATGCTGACCGCATTCAGGCAACCGGTGCCCCGGTTGTGCAGGTAAACACGGGAAATGGCTGCCATCTTGATGCGAATATGATCCATAAGGCAGTTCATGAACTAAATCCAAAACAGTCTTCGATTCTTCTGATTGAAAATGTCGGAAACCTGGTATGCCCGGCACTGTTCGACCTGGGAGAAAGCTTCAGGGTAGTCATTATAAGCGTTACTGAAGGAGAAGATAAGCCCCTGAAATATCCGAATATGTTTCAGACGGCAAATATATGCCTGATCAATAAAACTGACCTGCTTCCCCATCTTGATTTCGATTTGAAAAAGCTAAAAGAGAATGCCTGTATGGTAAATCCGGAACTGATATTTATTGAATTATCTGCAAAAACAGGGGATGGATTTCAGGATTGGATGGATTGGATCACGAAAGTAGCTGGTAATCAGTAAAGAAAGTTTTGCAATTTTGCGGTTTTGCAGTTTTGCAGTTTTGCAGTCTTGCAGTATTGCAGTCATGCGGTTTTGCGGCCTTGAAGTTTTGCAGTCTTGCAGTCTTGCAGTTTTGCAGTCTTGCAGTCTTGCTGTTTTGCGGTCTTGCAGTTTTGCAGTTTTGCAGTTTTGCAGTCTTGCAGTTTTGCTGTTTTGAAGTGTAAAATCAAGCTGCGTCAGCGTCCCTCGTCCCTCGTCCCTCGTCCCTTTCTTCACCTTCTTTTCTTAAAAAACTTCTTCTTCTCCTTTGTGCGGGGAGGAGGGCCATCCCATGAGGGAACCGGACCGATGGAAGCGGGAGGCACAGGCTTGGGAATGACGGTTTCGATCAGCAATTCAATTCTTTTGAATTTTTCCATATCCTTCGGAGTAACCAGTGTTACAGCCTCTCCCTTCATATTAACCCGGGCTGTTCTGCCCACCCGGTGAACATAATCCTCAGCATCATGGGGAACATCATAATTGATCACCATGTTGATTTCCTTTACATCAATTCCCCTGCTCATGACATCAGTTGCCACAAGAATTCGTATCCGTTTGGCCCTGAACTTGCCCAATACCTCTTCGCGCCTGTCCTGGTCAAGATCGGAGGATATGCCATGCGAAGGAAACCCGTTCCTGTTTAGGGATGAAACAATGTCGAAAATTTTGCTCTTTGTAGACGTAAAAAGAAGGATGCTGTCGTAGTTTTTTCGTTCATCCAAAAGGCTGATCAGTAACCGGGTTTTCTGTTCATCAAAAACCGCATACGCCTTTTGATCGACGCCTTCGGCAGGTTTGGAAATTGCCAGTGAAATTTCAACCGGGTGATGCAGGATTTTCTTGGCCAGCTGGCGGATGCTATCCGGCATGGTTGCACTGAACATCAGGGTTTGATGTTGCTTGGGCAGGTATGAGATGATGGTTTGAATATCCTCGATAAAGCCCATATCGAGCATTCTGTCGGCCTCATCCAGCACAAGATGCTTAATGTGGTTAAAATAGATATCGCCCATTTTCAAATGAGACAGCAATTTTCCGGGAGTGGCAATAATAATATCCGTACCGTTATGAAGGGCAAACTTTTGGGATTCCCAGTCGCTTCCATCTCCCCCGCCATAAATAGCCATTGAACCGGCTGAAATAAAATACGAAAATCCCTGTATCTGCTGTTCAATTTGAATGGCAAGTTCGCGGGTAGGAACAATGATGAGGGTATCAACTGTGTTTTCTTTTTTTCCGATCAGTTTATTCAGTACCGGTAAAACATAGGCAGCGGTTTTACCCGTACCTGTCTGTGCACACGCAATTATATCCCTGTTTTCGAGGATGACCGGAATAACCTGTTCCTGGATTGGTGTTGCTGTGTCAAAGCCCATATACGATATGGCTTCCAACAACTGCTCATCGAGCTTAAGTTCTGCAAAATTCATACGGATGCAAAGGTAATGAATAAATTTCGTGATTGGTTACATCCGATTTTATCCAATTTTGTCCGATTTATCCAACGGCGTCAGTCAGTCATTTTGTTTATACCCACAAAATACAAATCATATCCTCCTTTACCGCCGGGACGGTCTGACGAAAAAATCATGAAATCATTCGTGAACTCCTCATAATATGTTTTAACTATGGGCCGGTATTCATTAAAGGGTGTATTGATTTTTTTCCCGAAATTGATGGGATCTGACCACTTCCCATTCCTGTATAAGGAATAATATAAATCAAAGCCTCCATAACCTCCTGGCCTGTCAGATGTAAATACGATAAGGCTGTTCAAAATAAAGGGACATTTGTCATTATAAGACGATGATAAGGTTTGTTCTTTGGCGATTGATGCATTGCATGAATCTTTAAACGTGGTTAACAATTCCTTATTAACATCGAGGGCGGCAGTGTAAATATCAAAATCCACCTCTCTGTCGGAACAAAAGTAAATCAATGTACTATCTGCATTAAGTGCAGGATAAGCGTCATCCTTCTTGCTGTTAAGAAATTTTATATTTTCCGGATTGGAATACCTCTTATTCGTTAAATTTTCAGTGAATTTTATATCCAGGTTGCCGGTCTCATCAGAGGAATATAGTAAAATATACTTGTTATAGGTTGGATACCCGGTTTCTGAATTTCCCTGGCCCCGGGATATCAAGTATGGACCTAGTTCATTGGCGGATGAATTTATAAGGCGTGATGCATATACCAAACCGGCATCATTTAAATTAATATCCAAATTTCCATTGGTATTCTTACCTACCGTTAATTTGCCATCCGTCTGATCAAAGATAACATCCAACTGCATATAAACAATGTTGAAGTTTCCGCCTTTGCTTTCACGGTTCGACGAGAAACAAAAAGGTGCTTGCCCTCCGAATATCCCCAGCGTGGAATTATAATCATCATATTCCGAATTGATTTCACCCATGTTCACAGGATCTTCAGGAAATGTACCAACATAATATTTATAATGATCATAGGGACAGGATACCAAAGTAAGGCTGAATAAAAGGAAAAACGAGTAAAGGATTTTCATGTTTGGAATATAGAATTAAATTGAAAACTGATCCTTACATGAAATTACTGTTTTTATTCATACCTTCTTGAAAACGAGGGGAATTTCTGATTTGTCGAAGAAAATGGTTTTTCCTAATTCCCGGCCGGTACTGACCATTTCATCTGCCCCGAATGATGGCCCCCCCATGCGGAGGATGGCATCACAATGTTCAATCAGCTGCATCGCCACGGGATGAAAAATTTCGTTAAAAATCCGGTCTCCTGTTTTCCCGGATCCGGCAGCCTCAATCAGGGGCAATGCAAACCATTCGCCCAACACGGGCAGATGACCCATCTTATATACTTCAAGTGCCATATCTGTCATGGCTTTCACATTGGCCTGGATCCGGGCAGGATCATCATTTGTCCCGGTGCGGTATGGCCCGGCAATAAGAATTAATAAGGAATGTTTCGGTTGCATGTTTGAATGTTTTATTGCGGGATAACAGCGGAAGGGGAGGATTTGTTGATTTGTTGATTTGTTGATTTGAAAACTTGAAAATTTGAAAATTTGAAGATGGGCTGACGCAGCTGACTGTCCCAAAGGCCTTCGGCACAAGACTGTTTTTTTCAATGATGTAAATCGTACAGACAAGGCAATGCCTTGTCTCTGCAATTACAGCTTTCAGAACTGCTGAACAAAGATATCTATCAACCCTCAACTATTTAGAATTCTTCTATATTACAGAGATTTACAGTTACTGTTATTTTAATAACATTAAAATTGTTATTTTTGTAACAGAAATTTTTATTCTGCGTATGCGTAGGTTGAAGAGGCCGGCGGAAGCCGGGAAAGAGCATGAAGATAGCTGAAATAGTAGACATAGTTCAGGGTAAGGTGATTTGCGGTCATGATTTGCTTCAGAAAGAAGTGCAAAATGCCTTTTCGTCCGATTTACTCAGTGATGTACTCACGATAAACAGACCCGGAATCATGCTGATTACCGGTGTGGCAAACCTGCAAACTGTAAGGACGGCGGAAATGGCCGAAGTTTCCTGTGTATTGCTTGTCCGCAACAAAAAAACGAATAGTGAAATGCTTTCCCTGGCGCGTGAAAATGGACTGATGATCATTGAATGTGCAGGATCCATGTTTGGCGTCAGCGGCAAATTATTCCAGGCGGGCATAAAGCCGCTTTACTGATAAAAACTGATCACCGGGTGAGATGAAGGACATGAAATTTGAATATCTGATAGAGGGGGGTGACTTTTTGCGGGCCGGTCATGCATCCAGCGAGGTGAAAAAAGTACTGAACCAGCTTAACATCGACCCGGTCATCGTGCGACGCATTGCCGTTGCAATGTATGAGGGTGAGGTAAATGTGGTGGCTCATGCGTATCGTGGAGTAATCAAAGTAAGAATTAATCCCGAGCGGATCATAGTTACCATTCAGGATGAAGGACCGGGGATAGCCGACATTAACAGGGCCATGCAGGAAGGATATTCCACTGCATCGGACAAGGTGAGGGAGATGGGTTTTGGCGCCGGCATGGGCCTCTCCAATATGAAGAAGAATTCAGACCAGCTGTTGATTAACAGTGAAATTAACAGGGGTACAGTGGTTGAAATGACCACATATACAAAGTCAAAACAATAACCGATGGCTTTCCATCACGCACTTAAAATAAACTCAGCCCTTTGCATTGGTTGTACCCGTTGCATCAAGGCATGTCCGACCGAAGCCCTGCGGGTTAAGGAAGGAAAAGCACGCCTTATTGCTGAAAGATGCGTCGATTGCGGGGAGTGCATGCAGGCTTGCCCGGTTAATGCCATTACTATTGAAGAAGACGATTTTGACAGGATCTTTGATTATCCCTGTCGTGTAGCCCTGGTTCCCTCAGTGTGCATGGGGCAGTTTGCACGGAACATTGCCACGCGAAAGATCTACAGTGGCATTCTGGAAGAAGGATTTACCCATGTCTATGAAGCAGAGCATGGGGCAGGAATTCTGATTGGATTAATAAATGATTATCTCATTGAGAAACCTGAAATTCGTCCGGTGATCTCTTCTTTTTGTCCCGCCATTGTACGACTCATCCAGGTCAGATTTCCCTCGCTGGTTGATAATATACTCCCGTTCAAAGCCCCGCTTGATCTGGCAGCCATATCCTTCCGCCGTAAGCTTGCCGAACAGGGCATTCCTGAGGAACAGGCAGGTATTTTTTATGTCACTCCCTGCGCGGCAAAAATTGCTGCCGTTAAGAGTCCCGTTGGGGAGATGACCTCCCCCATCAATGGGGTAATTAACATGAAAACATTGTATAACCGGGTGTTTACCATGCTCAACCGCGACGAAAAGGGTCAATGCATGGTTCCTGAAAAGGAACAGCTGCTCCCCGAAGAGATGATCTGGACCCTGACAGGGGGCGAAGCGCGGCACGTAAGAGGCAGGTGCCTGTCAATTGATGGTATCCACAATGCGATCGAGTTCCTTGAAAAACTCGAAAATGATACTATCGGCGTTTTTGATTATATCGAAATGAGGGCATGCGATGAAAGTTGTGCGGGAGGCATCCTGTCGGCAACCAACCGGTTTCTTGTCAGTGAACGGTTGCATAAACGGGCTGAACAGTATTTCGTGGACAAAGAACAGGGAAGGATACACGATAACAAAACGATAAATCATTACCGTGAATATGTGATAGCCAATGCATCCATCGGGCATATTGAGCCCAGGTCCATCATGAAGCTGGATGAGGATGTGGTGCTGGCAATGAAAAAAATGGAGAAGATCCGGAAAATTTACAATTACCTGCCGGGAATCGATTGCGGGGCTTGTGGTTCACCTACATGCCGCGCTTTGGCGGAGGATGTTGTGCAGCAGCGGGCGCATACCAGTGATTGTGTTTTTGTGGCTATCAAGGTGAAGGGCGGGGAAAGTATGAACCAGGTTGTGGATTACACCGAGGAGATATGGGGGAAGAGGAGATTTAAAAATCTGTTGCCTGAGTAAGGAAGGCGGTAATCGGTAATCGGTAATCGGTAATCGGTATTCGGTAATCGGTATTCGGTAATCGGTATTCGGTAATCGGTATTCGGTAATCGGTAATCGGTAATCGGTAATCGGTATTTGGTATTCGGTAATCGGTAATCGGTAATCGGTAATCGGTAATCGGATGGAAAATGAAAAACAGAATATAATGATAACAATAGCAGATTTGGTTAAGGAATTTGGTTTTGAAGTATTCTGCGGGGCGGATCGGCTCGGCTCACCTGTAAAAGGCGCCTATTCATCCGACCTGCTCAGCGATGTAATGGGTAAGGCAAAAGAAGGAGAAGTATGGATCACCCTGCAGACGCATAGAAACATCATCGCAGTATCCTCCCTCAAGGAACTTGCTGCTATCCTTATTGTAAACGGAAGCCGGCCGGAGCCGGAAACTGTGGCAACTGCCATAGCGGAGGGTGTAATACTGCTCGGTACCCGAGACAGGGCTTTTATTACCTGTGGCAAATTGTACAAACTCATGGAAAGGAATGCGCTGGTTTAAAGCCGATCTTCATATCCATACAGTTCTTTCGCCCTGCGGAGGTCTGGATATGAGTCCTGTAAATATTATCAGACAAGCTGTGGAAAAGAAACTTGACATAATCGCCATAACTGATCATAATAGCACGAAGCATTGCCGGTCTGCCCAGGAAATTGCCGGGAATTATGGCATTATGGTTATTGCAGGTGCCGAGCTGAATACAAAAGAGGAGATCCATTGTCTTGCATTCTTTGAAAATACAGATAAAGCCGATCAATTTCAGCAATACATCGACCGTAACCTGACAATTATACCCAACAAACCGGAGATTTACGGCCACCAGTACCTGGTGAATGAAAACGAAGATATCCTTGATGAAGAAGAGCGGTTGCTTGTGGCTGCGCTGCAGACGGGTATTGACGATGTGACTGCAGAAGTTCACCGGTTGGGGGGACTTGTAGTACCGGCCCATATTAACCGCGCACATAACGGGATTTTCAGTCAGCTGGGCTTTTTGCCGGAAGGATTGAAGGCTGATGCATTGGAGCTGGACCGCAGGGCCGGAAATGATAATTTTTATGAGAGTCATCCTGAAATTGGACTTTACCCGCTGCTTCGCAATTCCGATGCCCATTCGCTTCCGCAAATTGGCATGGCAACAACCGGTTACTGGCTTGAAACTCCTGAATTTTCAGAAATAAAACAAGTCCTATCCGGAGATTGGAATAAAAGAATAAAAAGCGAATGAAAGATATTTCTTACCATATTCTTGATATCGTTCAGAATTCGCTTCATGCAGGAGCTGACAAAATAATAATTGAACTGGTTGAAGACACGTGCGAAGGAACGCTGCAACTCACCATCACAGACAATGGTTCTGGAATGGATCAGCAAATGCTGGAACAGGTTGCCGATCCTTTTTTCACTTCTTCCACAACAAAAAAAGTCGGACTGGGACTTCCGCTGCTCAAACAGAATGCAGAACAGACCGGAGGAAGTTTGGATGTTTGTTCGCAATTAAAAATCGGGACAACGGTAACAGCCATTTTTAACACCGGCAACATTGATGTGATTCCGGAAGGCGATGTGGCAGCTACCATGATTGCCCTTTTAGCCGCCGAACCCCTTAAAAATTTCATTTACAGGCAGGAAAAAGACGGGGCGGAATTTGAACTCGATACGGAAGCAATAAGAGCAGAACTGGGTGATATAGATATTAGCCGCAGGGAAGTACTTGAATTTATTGCCGATTTTATACGGTCAAATGTGAGCGAATTGCGTCAAAAGAAATTGGCATGAAATTTTTTATTGAGATCAATTACAAATAACATGAATATGGCCAAAATAATGGGGAATTAAAAGAGAAATAGGGACTTTCGAAATATATTTAGCGAACCAAAAATCAACTATTCTATGAACAAAATAAAGAATCTTGCAGATTTGAGAGCCATGAAGGAACAGCTTCAATCAGGTACGAAACTTCGTGAAAAAAGTGAGTATCCTGAATTGCTGGTGCAGGTAAAAGTAGCAATGGCTACCTGTTGTATAGCCTCCGGTTCAAGGGAAACCATGAATTATATTGTGCATGAACTTGACAAGAGAAATATCGAAGCTGTAATTACGCAAACCGGATGCATGGGTTATTGTTATGCCGAGCCTACCATTGAAGTGATTTTACCTGGAAAAGAAGCTGTTGTATTCGGCTATGTGGATGTGAAGAAGGCCGATGAAATCATTGAAAAATACATAAAGGGTGGTGCACTTGTAGATGGCATTATTCCGGTTAATTATAAAAAAATTGATAATTAATAAATAAAGGAGAACACTATCCATGGCGGATTATAAAATTCATTTACTGGTTTGCGGAGGCACAGGATGCAAATCTTCCCACAGCCAGACACTTGCAGAACATCTTCGCACTGAGATCAGGAACCAGGGACTCGAGGATTTCGCCCAGGTTGTCGGCACCGGTTGCTTTGGTTTCTGCGAAAAGGGACCCATTGTCAAGATCATTCCTGACAACACTTTCTATACCCAGGTTAAACCCGAGGATGCGAAGGAAATCGTGGAAGAACACATTGTCAAGGGCCGCAGAGTAAGCAGGTTATTGTACAAAGATCCCAAGATCGACAAGATCATCATGGATTCCAGGGGTATGGAATTCTATAAAAAACAGATGAGAATTGCCCTTCGGAACTGTGGAGTTATTGATCCTGAAAATATTGGTGAATACATAGCCCGGGATGGATATGCAGCCTTGGGAAAGGTGCTGACTTCAATGACCCCCGTTGAGACCATCGAAGTAATCAAAAAGTCGGGTCTCCGTGGACGAGGTGGCGCCGGATTTCCAACCGGATTAAAATGGGAGATCACCCTGAAATCACCGGGAAGTGAAAAATATGTTGTATGTAATGCAGATGAGGGGGATCCCGGTGCATTCATGGACCGTTCCATCCTGGAAGGTGATCCGCACAGCGTGATTGAAGCTATGACAATTAACGGGTTCTGTACCGGAGCATCGAAAGGTCTGGTGTATATCCGTGCAGAATATCCGCTGGCCATCGAACGGTTGAAGACAGCCATCGGGCAGGCCCGGGAATATGGATTGCTGGGTGAAAATATTTTCGGAAGCTCGTTCAGTTTTGATATAACCCTGCGCTACGGCGCGGGAGCTTTTGTTTGCGGTGAAGAAACAGCCCTGATCCATTCGATGGAAGGAAACCGGGGCGAACCCACGATGAAACCACCCTTCCCGTCAGTAAAGGGATATCTTGGCAAACCCACGAATGTAAATAACGTGGAAACATTTGCCAGTATTCCGGTCATCATACTGAAAGGTGCTGATTTCTATAATAAGATAGGAACTGAAAAATCAAAAGGAACCAAAGTGTTCGCCCTTGCAGGCAAAGTGAATAATGTTGGACTTATCGAAGTTCCCATGGGCATCACCTTACGTGAGGTCATTTTTGAAATCGGAGGCGGTATAAAGAACGGTAAAAAATTCAAGGGAGTTCAGATCGGCGGACCCTCGGGCGGCTGTCTGACTTACAAACACCTTGATACCCCTATCGACTATGAAAGTCTTATTGCTGCAGGTGCCATGATGGGATCCGGTGGTATGATCATTATGGATGAAGATGATTGCATGGTGGATGTGGCCAAATATTTTCTCGATTTTACGGTGGACGAATCGTGCGGAAAATGCACTCCCTGCCGGGTTGGAAATAAAAGAATGCATGAATTGCTGAATAATATTACAAAGGGTAACGGAACTGCAGATGATATTGACCGGCTGATCGGTCTTGGAAATGTGATCAAGGATACTTCCCTCTGTATGCTGGGACAATCCGCTCCCAACCCGGTTCTTTCCATCATTGACAATTTCAGGGACGAATATGAAGCCCATGTTCATGATAAAAAATGTCCTTCAGGCGTGTGCAAGGCCCTGATGACCTATGAAATCGTGGCAGAAAACTGTGTTGGCTGTACGGCTTGTGCCAGGGCTTGTCCGGTTGCCGCTATTTCAGGGGAAAGAAAAGAAGTGCACACCATCGATGCGGCTTTGTGTATCAAATGCGGTGCATGTATGGACAGGTGTAAATTTAATGCAGTAATCGTAAATTAATCGCTCGAAAAATGGAAATGGTAAAACTCACAATAGATAACAAGCAGGTTGAAGTTCCCCAGGGAACGAGCATATTGAAGGCTGCAAAACAGGTAGGCGTAGATGTTCCTACCCTGTGTTACATGGACCTGCAGGATCTGAAAATTGAACACAAACCCGGAGGATGCCGCATATGTGTTGTGGAAGTTGAAGGAAGGCGTAACCTGGCTCCCAGTTGCTGTACGGATGTTAGTGATGGCATGGTAGTCAAAACCCATTCAATCCGTGTTCTGAATGCGCGCCGCACTGTGATGGAACTTTTGCTGTCAGATCATCCAAAAGAATGCCTTACTTGCGCTAAATCAGGCAATTGCGACTTGCAGAACATGGCCACCAAGATGGGAATTCGCGAGATCCACAACGAGGAAATCTCGGAAATGTCGACTTACCGTATGGATACCTCCCCGGCTATCATCCGGGATATGAACAAATGCATCATGTGCCGCCGTTGCGAAACCATGTGCAATGATTTCCAGACTGTGGGCGCATTATCGGCAATCAACCGCGGATTTATGTCGGTAGTTGCCCCTGCCTTTGAAATGGACTTCGAAGATTCCGTTTGTACATACTGCGGTCAGTGTGTTGCAGTATGTCCCACAGGTGCATTAACAGAAGTGGACCATACACGCAGGCTGATCCGCGACCTTTCAAACCCCACAAAAACGGTGATCGTTCAAACCGCTCCGGCTGTAAGGGCTGCCCTTGGCGAGATGTTTGACTTGCCGGCAGGAACACTTGTGACCGGAAAAATGGTATCTGCCCTCAGGACCCTTGGCTTCAAATATGTTTTTGATACGGATTTCAGCGCTGACCTTACCATCATGGAAGAAGGTACCGAAATGCTCGACCGTTTATCAAGATCTTTGGCCGGAGATAAGTCAGTGAAGCTGCCTATTCTCACGTCCTGTTGCCCGGGCTGGGTGAACTTCTTTGAATCACAGTTCATCGATATGCTTGAAATTCCTTCCACGGCACGCTCGCCGCAGCAGATGTTCGGCTCCATAGCAAAAACCTATTTTGCCGAAAAGATCAAAGTTAAAAGAGAAGACCTGATCGTTGTTTCGATCATGCCGTGTCTTGCCAAGAAATATGAATGCACAAGGGATGAATTCAAGGTAAACGGAAATCCTGATGTGGATTACTCGGTTTCCACCCGCGAACTGGCTCACCTGATCAAACAAGCCAATATTGATTTCCACAGTCTGCCCGATGAAGAATTTGACAATCCGCTTGGTGAATCATCCGGTGCGGCTGTAATTTTCGGGGCTACCGGCGGTGTAATCGAAGCTGCGGTTAGAACTGCTTATGAATTGTTTACCAAGAAGAAACTTGAAAAAGTTGATTTTGAAGCACTTCGCGGAATGGAAGGCATCAAGGAAGCCACTATCGATTTTGACGGTCTGCCAATCAAGATAGGAATCGCTCATGGACTGGGGAATGCCCGTAAATTACTGGAAGACATCCGTGCAGGGAAGAGCTCCTATCATGCCATTGAGATCATGGCCTGCCCCGGCGGTTGTATAGGGGGAGGCGGACAGCCGCTTCACCATGGCAATTTCGAGATCCTGAAACAAAGGATGGCAGCAATCTATCGCGAAGATGCCGGCAAGCCGATCCGCAAATCCCATGAGAATCCCTATATTCTTAAGCTTTACGAGGAATTCCTTGGCAAGCCCCTGAGTGAGAAATCACATAAGCTGCTGCATACCCACTATGTGGATAAGAGCAAGAAAATCATATACATTTGATCTGATAATGCTAAAAGGTAAAACAGAATATGTCAAGAATTAAAGTAGAACTGAAAAAGAAGGATGTAGACAAGATCAAGGAAATCTGCAAGTCCTTTGACAACGAACCGGGAGAGCTAATCAATGTTTTGCACAGAACGCAGCATACCTTTGGATATTTGCCTGCTGAAGTTCAGGAAGTTGTTGCCAAGGAACTGAATGTTCCCGTGGCTAAAGTGTACGGTGTAGTCACTTTTTATTCCTTTTTCTCCATGATCCCCAAGGGAAAGCATCCGATTTCCATTTGTACGGGCACTGCCTGTTATGTAAGGGGTGCCGAGAATGTGCTTGCTGAATTCAAGAAAACGCTGAAAATTGAGGTGGGCGAAACCACCGGCGACGGAAAGTTTTCAATCAGCTGCCTGAGGTGTGTGGGTGCCTGCGGACTGGCCCCTGTGGTCATGGTGGGTGAAAAAACTTACGGCCGTGTTTCACCGGAAATGGTGAAGGATATTTTAAAGGAATACGAGGAATAAATCGAATTCGATTAAATAATGGATATCGTAGAGACAAGGCAATGCCTTGTCTCTACTATTTTATATCCAGAGCAGAATTTGTAATCTGCGTTAAAACCCAAAACGCCGCCAGGCGTTTCTTCTTTTGTTTAATTTCTTATAGGGCATATTCACAATATCCATCCCCAATAATCAGTTATTAATCAAAAGGGCAGAGATATTATTGTAACCCATTCGGTGTATTTGCGTAATAACATCTGCTGCCTGTTTATTACAGGCAATTTTACTGCCTCAAGAAACAGTAATTTTGTTTTATTTAGCACCTGGAAACATGAAAAAAGTAGCTCTCGCCTTAATTGCCGTTGTGATCTTTATCGGATCCCTGGTATCCTGTAATAAAAGCGTATGCCCGGCATACGTAAAAAGCAATACGGTGACCACGGTTGAAAAAAACGGGTAACCCTGTTGACATTCATTCTTTTTCATTAATTTTATTTCAAATTAATGGATAACACATGAATTTAAAGAAAAATTTCATTTCACTGTTACTGTTGGTGATTTTTGTAATTACCTTTGTAGCCTGCAGCAGTACTAAAAGCGTTTGTCCCGCTTACAGTCACATCAGTTCCGGAAAATCAGCTGTACACCCGGGCTGAACGGTGTAAATAGCTTTGCAGTGGCATTGTTTTTGCTGCACTGGTGTCTAAATAATTCATAGTGAATTGAAAAGAATTCCATTTTTCTTTCTATTTCTATTCTCCTGTATAGTTGGCTGGAGTCAGGGAGGAGAGATCGACCCGCAGGATAAAGTGCTCTTTCAGAATGAGAGGAGCATTTCGATTTCCCTCACCACCAATGGCATGGCTGCCGGATTCAGGTTTGGCAAACATAAAACCTACCTGGATAAAATCAATTACGATATTGAATTGGCTTATATCAAGCATCCAAAAGAGGTAAAAATCTCTTCATCTCCTTATTCTTATGCCACCAGTCGCAGATATGTTGAAGGCAAGACAAACCTGTTTGTCAATTTAAGGCCTTCCATCGGCTTTCAGCGTGAGATTTTTTCCAAAGAAGACAGGGGAAGTATCGCAATTAAATATTATTACGGAGGCGGTCCAAGTCTCGGAATCACCAAGCCAATTTATTATACGATCAATATTATCACTCCCCTACCTGCGGCACCAGGCCAACCGCCCGGAAATTATGTTACGGATACAAAAGTGGAAAAATACGGAGATGCCCAACACATTCAACAGACCACCGAGATTGCAGGGCGTGCCTCCTTCTGGAAAGGAATGAATGAATTGTCGCTGTATCCCGGACTCCATGCCAAAGCCGGAATGACTTTCGAATTCGGCAAATATAACCAGCTCATTAATGCAATTGACGTTTCTGCCACTGTGGACGCTTTCACCAAGAAAATCCCTATCATGTATACCGATCTCAACAACCAGTTCTTTTTTACCCTGGCTGTCAGCTATCGTTTCGGATGGGTAGTTGCTGCCCGGTACAAAACTCCTAAGATCACCAAGGAGGGAAAACGGAAGGGATAATTTAGTTCTGCAGTTTTGCAGTTTTGCAGTTTTGCAGTTTTGCAGTTTTGCAGTTTTGCAGTTTTGCAGTTTTGCAGTTTTGCAGTCAGCCGCGTCAACACATTTACACATTAGCACATTTGCACATTAGCACATTTGCACATTAGCAAATTGATTTAAAATTTCCAGAAATAAAGAATTTTACCTAGATTTGCAGCGTGGTAGTAAATTCAAAGATTTATTTTATAACCAACTAATTAACAAATAATTATGGCAAATATAAAGGTAGGAATTAATGGTTTTGGCAGAATTGGAAGACTTGCTTTCAGGGCAGCTATTCAGAGAAATGATATTGAGATTGTTGGAATAAATGACCTGATCGATGTTGAATACATGGCTTACATGCTGAAGTATGACACCGTACATGGAGGTTTCAAAGGAACAGTTGAAGTAAAGAACGGCAACCTGGTTGTCAATGGTCACGCTATTCGCGTTACTGCGGAGAAAGATCCCGCAAACCTGAAATGGGGTGATGTTGGAGCCGAATATGTTATTGAATCTACCGGGTTGTTCCTGAGTCGCGATAAAGCTGAAGCACATCTCAAGGCAGGAGCAAAACGCGTTATTATGTCCGCTCCCTCAAAAGACGAAACACCGATGTTTGTATACGGTGTAAATCATAAAAATTACAAGAAGGAAATGGATATGATATCCAATGCATCCTGTACAACAAACTGTCTGGCACCCGTTACCAAAGTTCTGAATGACAATTTCGGAATTGCCGAAGGTTTAATGACTACCGTGCATTCAACTACCGCAACTCAAAAAACAGTAGACGGACCTTCCGCAAAGGACTGGAGAGGCGGACGTGCCGCTGCCGGCAACATCATTCCTTCTTCCACCGGAGCAGCAAAAGCTGTTACAAAAGTAATCCCTGAACTCAAGGGCAAACTTACAGGTATGGCATTCAGGGTTCCTACCCTCAATGTTTCTGTTGTTGACCTCACTTGCCGTCTTGAAAAAGGAACAGACTATGACGGAATTAAAGCCGCTATGAAAAAGGCTTCCGAAAATGAACTGAAAGGCGTACTCGGTTATACCGAAGATGAAGTGGTTTCAAGCGATTTCATCGGGGATGCCCGTACATCCATTTTTGATGCAAAGGCCGGTATCATGCTGAATGCTAATTTCGTCAAGATCGTTGCATGGTATGATAACGAATGGGGATACTCCAGCAAACTTCTGGATATGATTGCCTATATGGATACAGTTAAGTAATTGCTTTACAATTCAAAAAAAATCCGGTGTGAAAAATACCGGATTTTTTTTTAAAAAAATTTTATTTTATTTAGGGCTAAACTTACCTCATTTTGTCTTACAAAAAAAAGAAGAATTGTACCTTTACTACAAGCCGAAAATATGAAATTCATATATAAAAATATATAAGATTGAATATATGAGCAATAATTACGTTATATTTCGGAATCAATGCCTCTCAATATGATATCAATCCCTCACAATATGATATTTAGGAAATCAATCCCTGTTGCGTCTTTCGGATTTTTGCTCTTCCTGGTGCCTTTGATTCTTCCCTCCTGCACCCATGATCCGACCGGAATAGAACTGCTCGACACGGTTTGTTTCAGCCCAACAATTATGGGCATTCTGCAATCGTCGTGTGCCGAATGCCATGATGGTTCAACCGAAGGATTCTCAGTGAGCGATACTGCATCCATAATGGCAATGGTAGTCCCGGGAGATCCCAGGGGAAGCCAGTTATACAAGGTATTGACAGAAATCAATGGCGAAAATTTTATGCCGCCTGACCATCCTATATCCAAAGAGTACCGGACTCTTATAGAGGTCTGGATCGCCCAGGGCGCCCCGAAGAATTACTGCGGAGGTTCCACCGGCGGTAACGGAGGTGGCGGTGGCGGTGGCGGAACGTTGAAGGATTGCACTGACAGCATTTACTTTGAACAGAAGATCCTTCCTTTATTTACAACCAAATGTGTTTCATGCCACGACGGACTTTCCCATGGGGATGAAGACAATCTCCTTAAATTGGACAGTTATCAAGCCATTCGATCCAACGTAAATCTGACTTCCCCTGAATCCAGCCGGGTTTACCGTGTGTTGAGCCAATCCGGCGAGGATCGTATGCCTCCGTCTCCGGATGCACCATTGACAGCGTCGGAAAAATCGATGATGCTAAACTGGATTAAGGAAGGAGCAAGGGACAACAGTTGCTTAAGTGGGGTATGTGATACCGCAGGTACCATAACTTATGCGGCGAACATTGCCCCGATAATTGAGCAATACTGCCTGAATTGCCACAGGGTTGCAACCACCCTGAATACCGGTGTCGCCTTAAGCAGTTTCGACCAGGTTAAAGCAATGGCTCAGACGTTGCGTCCTAATGCACAAGGAGGAACTCCGGTGCTTATCGGGGCAGTAAAAAGAATGGCGAATTTTAAGGCAATGCCCAAAACATATTCACTCGATGACTGCAGTGTCAGAACGATGGAATTGTGGGTTGCCCAGGGATTGAATTGATTTAAATTAACCGAATACCTTATAATAATGAAAATTGCCATCCTCCTTTTTTCAACACTGATTCTCATGATATTTATGTCCACCTGTTATTATGACAGCCAGGAATTTCTTTTCCCTCAGATCAGCAGTCAGTGTGATTCCACCGGTAAAATCCCTTATGCCACCGTAGATTCTGTGCTTAAAGCCAATTGCATGTCCTGCCATGACGGGCCATCCTCGAGCAGCGGATTGGATCTAAGCGGGTATGACCAGGTACATCAATATGCCACCACCAAAAGAAATGGCACTCCGATCCTTCAGGGCGCTATCCGGAGAATACCCGGTTTTTTGGCAATGCCTGAACCTCCTGCTCCCCTGCTCGATATATGCGGGATGCGAATCATTGAATTATGGATCGAACAGGGGGCTCAACCCTAAACAATTGATCAGCTATTGCAAAATAAAACATACAGGAAATAAGCAGTATTTAACAAATTACTAAATCCGCCAAATAATGACATTCAGAAGAAAAATATCCCTCCTTTTTCTTTTTGTTTTGGTTTCTGCCCCCGTCTGGTCCCAGGATATCGATAAAATGCTCGAGGAAGCAACGGGGAGCTCAACACAATATACAACGGCTACGTTCAAGTCCACACGCATTATCAATGGTCATTCCATCGAAAGGATGCCGGGCGGCCAGCTTGACTTTAGAATTTGCCACCGCTTCGGCACCCTGAATTCAGGAGCATATAACCTTTGGGGACTCGACCAGGCAAACATGCACCTTGGATTTGAATACGGAATTACCGATTGGGTTATGGTGGGTTTGGGCCGTGGCACATACGAAAAAGCTTATGATGGTTTTCTGAAATTCTCTCTTCTCAGGCAATCAAAGGGGGTAAAGAATATGCCCGTTTCTATGTCGCTGTTTACCAGCGTGGCTTATGCTACCGTAAAACTGAACCTGCCGGGTGACGTTAGTCCCTGGGACAGGATGAGCTATGTAGCCCAGTTGCTTGTAGCCCGGAAATTCAATGAAAGATTTTCCTTCGAAATAAATCCATCCTATGTGCATCGCAACCTGGTGGCGGAGGAGGTTGACCCCAATGATACCTGGGCTGTCGGAGCCGGTTTCCGTTTCAAAATCACTAAAAGGATGTCGCTGAACGCAGAATATTATTACATAATACCACCCCTGCATGATTATCGCTCCGTTAAAACCTATAACCCGCTGGCGATAGGAGTGGATATTGAAACAGGGGGACATGTTTTCAATATTATGGTAACCAACTCATTGTCGATGATCGAAAAGGGCTTTATCGGCGAAACTACCGATCAATGGAATAACGCGGGAATACGATTGGGATTCAACCTTTCACGAGTGTTTACACTCAAATGATCTAATTTTTCTAGTTGTTTTTAATGTGTATACTAAACTAAACTGCAATGAAAGGTACATTTTTGTTTTTAGCCATGTTAGCCATATCTCAGATTTCCGAGGCTCAGAAACTGATCACTAAAACCGGTCATATCTGGTTTTATTCCAAGACACCTCTTGAAGAGATTGAGGCTCACAACCGTCAGGTGGTAAGTACTTTAGATCCAACAACGGGGGAAATGGTATTCATGATGCTTATTAAATCCTTTGAGTTTAAAAGGGCCTTGATGCAGGAGCATTTCAACGAAAATTATCTGGAATCGGATAAGTATCCGAAGGCCTCCTTCAAGGGAAAAATCACCAACCTGGACAAAATAGATTTTAAAAAAGACGGAGTATACAATACCGAGGTATCCGGTGACATGACAATCCATAATGTGACGAAACCCTTATCAGCAAAGGGGACATTGGAGGTCAAGGGAAAAACGGTAATCGCCGGTGCGAAGTTCCTTACAGTTCCTCACGATTGGGATATAGAAATCCCTGCTGTGGTGGAAGACAAAATTGCCAGCCAAATTGAAGTGACTGTAGAAGCAACATATACCCCAAATCAATAACGCCATGTCAAAAAAATTCCGGTACATACTCATATTCCTGGTAGTTGCTCTCATAGCAGCAGTGGCTATGTGGAAATATACCTTTAAAGAATCCGAATCAAATGTTGCATCGCACAAAACAGATGTTACAATTGAAGCGCCCGTTCTTTTGGAGGCATTTGAAACAAACGAGGATTCTGCCAACATGAAATATCAGGGCAAAGTAATTCTTGTTTCGGGAACCGTAGGATCTATATCAAAGGATTCGCTCGGATATTCAGTTTACCTGAAGGAAAAGGATGCCATTTCCGGAATCATATGCAGTTTTGATAATGCAAGTTTTGATTCGGTTCGCGTGAAACCCGGTGCTTTTATCAATGTCAAGGGTATATGTACAGGATACCTTATGGATGTGCAAATGAACAAATGCAATATTGCCGAGACCCCTCCCCGGTAAAAAGGAATAAATTCAGAAATATTTAATCCCTGCTAAAGCTGGCTTTTGCAGGGATTTTTTTTATTTTTATATGTAATTCGTGTAACCCCGGTATAATCTGTTCGTCCTACCAGGTAAATACATTAACCCAATTTCATAATCATTCCCATGAGTATTCTAAAGAATTACCTCATCACTGCCTGGCGAAACATCGTAAAGGATAAGTTTTATACGCTGCTGAATGTGGTTGGACTTTCCCTAGGATTGATCACAGCAATCTATATTTTTCTGTACGTAGTGGATGAACTTACATATGACAAGTCGCATACAAACCACAAAAGGATATACAGGCTGGAGTCGCATTTCACAATTAACGGGAAGGATGATTTTTTTGCGGTAACGCAGGTGCCTCTTGGGCCTACGTTAAAAGACGAATATCCGGAGATTGAGGAATATGTAAGGATCATTCCCTCCTATAATACTCTGTTCCTGAAATATGGGAATCGTGAATTCCAGGAGGATAGTATCCTGTATACTGATTCCACTTTTTTTAAGGTATTTACCCATCCGGTCATCAAGGGTGATCCGTCAACCATGCTGAACAGGCCCTATACCATGGTAATGACAGAATCTCTTGCACGGAAGTATTTTGGCAGCGAGGATCCGATTGGAAAATCGGTTAAATCACTGGAGGGTAACCAATATGAGATTACCGGTGTTATCAGGGATCTTCCCGGAAACCTTCATCTCCGGTTTAACGGATTACTTTCCACAGCCACCATCCGGCAGCAGATTGGCGTCACACAATTCAATGACCGCAGCGCCGGTTCTTTCTGGAACGTCGGTATATTCACCTATATCATGCTGAAGGAAGGAGCTGACATAAAACCCATCCTTGAAAAATTTCCCAGTTTCTATGATAAGTACATGAAGTCCCTGGGTGACCAGCTCAATGGGAATTTTATGCTGATGGCACAACCCCTGGCCAGGGTGCATCATTATTCATCCAATCTTGGGTACGATCAGCCCACGGGAAATATAAAATATGTTTACATCTTTTCATTTGTGGCCATGCTTATTCTCATCCTTGCCTGTATCAACTATATGAACCTTGCCACTGCACGTTCATCGCGCAGATCGAAGGAAACGGGGATGCGAAAAATTGCCGGTGCCCAGCGAACCATGCTGATCCGCCAGTTTCTGATCGAATCCATCGTTATTGCGGCAATTTCCACCCTTATAGCATTGGCACTGAGTTGGCTTCTCCTTCCCTATTTCAACATGCTGGCAAATAAAACGCTGAGTATTTCGGTAATGTTTACTCCCATCATCATCGGTTGCCTGGCGGGGCTTGCAGTTCTGGTAGGGGCAATTTCAGGAAGCTATCCGGCATTATATCTCTCCTCCTTTGACCCGGCTGAGGTTATTAAAGGGCAAAGTGATTTGCGTGGCGGCAACGGATTGTTGCGTAAAATACTGGTCGTCTTTCAGTTTGCTATTTCAGTAGCTATGATCACCGGGACTTTCATAATCGGTTCCCAATTGAACTTTCTCCAGGGTTCTGATCCCGGCTTTAATAAAAACAACTTGCTTATCATGCAGATGCGGGACACGACATTTAAAAAAAGCCTCCAACCTTTTAAAGATGAATTGCTCAGAAACCCGGAAATCAAAGGTGTTTCATTTTCAAACGGGGATCCCGGTTATGGCATGAGCATACAGGTTATGCGCATAGAAGGCGATAGCGGAAGCATGGTTGACAGGGCGATCAACAATTATTTTGCCGATTACGATTATGCAAATCTTATGGGAATCGATGTTGTTGAAGGAAGATATTATAGCAGAGACATGAAATCAGATGTTCAGAAAGCTTTTGTAATAAACGAAACTGCGGCCCGCAAATTCGGATGGGTTGATTCAAGCAGTAAATCAGGCATGAATTACAGCAGTGCCATTGGCAAGAAATTTCAATTTGGCATTAATCCTGGTAATGCTCCTGCGCGCGACGGTGTGATCGTTGGCGTTGTCAAAGATTTTCATTACGGATCCATGCGGAATCCCATTGACCCGCTGGTTATTTTACTGAATGACAATGACAGGAATACTTTTTTTGCAAATATCCGCATAGACGGCAAAAACCGGCAGAAATCAATTGAATACATAAACAAGGTGCGGCTGGACTTCAAGGATATGTACCCTTTCAAATATGAATTCATGGATGAAAAAATGCGGGAATATTACAGCAGTGAAAAACGGATCGGTATGCTCGCCCGGACATTTGCCCTTCTGACAATTATTATTGCGGCCCTTGGTTTGCTGGGGCTTTCATCCTTCCTGACACAAACAAGGACACGGGAAATCGGGATCCGGAAAATTTCAGGCGCTTCAGCCAATAATATCGTGCTTATGTTTGCCCGCGAGTTCTCCATCTGGATCCTTCTTGCCAATCTCATTGCCGCACCGGTAACATTGATACTGCTCAATAAATGGCTCCAGGCGTTTCCGTATAAAACACATATTCATTTTACAATATTCCTGTCGGGACTCCTGATTTCGCTTGCAATAGCACTGCTCACAGTGAGCCTGCGGGTATTCCAGGCTGCTTCTATCAATCCGTCGGATGCCGTAAGGAATACCTAAAGTAAAATCCCGGATTTCCATGTAGTTAAGGAAATCCGGGATTTTGCCCTTTATAAATGCAGACTGAATTATTGAATATATTCAATCAGGTTAAAGGGAATTTTTACCGTATTCTTATAATGTTCGCCAAGGCCATAGATTGCCTCATCATCTTCCTCATAATACCAGTTAATCGAACATGTTTTCCCTTCGTCATGTTTCTTTTTGAGAATGCGGAAAATTCCCAGCAGATATTTTGATGATCCGCTGTTCACATATTCAAGGTTCATATCGAAACGGGTAACCTCAGCGGGATTATTAAAGTAATTATCGAGCCATTCAATAAGCGGGTCAAAAAAATCCCCCGGATTTTCGGGTATGGAACGTCCCTCAATTTTCATTATACCTGAATCAGGACTGAAAGTAATTCCTGGTGTATTCGTTGATTTTGAAATCCATAATTCTTTCATAATACAAAGTGGATATTATAAAATTTATTCATACCGTAATGCAACAATCGGATCGAGGCGTGAAGCTTTTTCAGCCGGGTAATACCCTGAGATCAATCCAACAATAAAACAAAGTACAATGCCTGCAACCATCCATAACCACGGCACCAGAAAATCTGATTTCATGATTAAAGATACTATATTTCCTATGAAAATTCCTAATATGATGCCTAAAATACCTCCAATCTGGCATATCAGGATCGCTTCGAACAGAAACTGCTGTTTAATGACAGAGCTCCTGGCCCCGATTGCCTTTCTGATGCCTATTTCGGTAGTCCGTTCCGTAACGGATACCAGCATTATGTTCATTAAACCGATGGCCGCGCCAAACAGGGTTACAACGCCGATAATGGTGGCGGCGATAAGCACAATGCGGATCATATCCTTGAATATATTTGAAAGGAAGTCGCTCCGCACAATGTTGAAATCAGATTCATCGATTACATTTAGCTTTCTTACCGACCGGAAGAGGCCTTCAGCATAGCCTTCAGCAATCTCAGACATGGACTCATTTTCCGGGGTTATATTGATTGCATAATCCTGCCGGGGTGACGGAAAATACTCTCGCACGTTAGTATAGGGTATTATGCAGATATTGTCACTGCTGCCAATACTCGACCCTTTCTTTTTCAGAATTCCCACGATCAGATACCGGCCTTTGCCAATTGAAATCTGTTTACCCAGTGGTTCTTCATTGTTTTTGAAAATTTTATTCACCACATCCGCTCCGGCCAACGCAACATTCCGGTTCATGATCACATCCTGGTAGGAAAGGTTCCTGCCTTCGGAAATCTCAAATCCTGCAGTGGAAAGGTAATCTTCATCCGACCCGATTACAGTGACATTGGGATGAGACTTCACGGATTTGTATTTTACAGTGGCCATACCGGAGGCATTTGTGTATACCGATACCATGGCGGGAAAATCGAAACGGTCTTTAAATGCCCGGGCCTGCCTGTAATTAATATAGGGATGGTTCTTTTTGCGATACCTGCTTTTCCCGATCTGCACTGTAAATCCCCGGCTCTCAACAGTGAACGTATTGGCGCCCATGGTTGCAAACTGCTTTGTGATCGTATTTTTTATTGAATCGATGGCAGTGAGTATTCCCACAAGAGCCATAATCCCGAATGCTATAATAAGTACAGTAAGTATGGTTCTGAGTAGGTTTGTTCTTACTGACATGACGGAAACCCGTATGTTTTCCTTTAGCAATGCTCCGAATACCATCCCGTATTACTGAATTTTTGTGACCTGCAAAAATACTCCAGAAGATGAAACAACCTCTGAAAAATAGAAATATTATCGCGAAAATGAAAGGAATCTGGTACTTTTATACTCTATTAATTCCTATCCATATGCTGAACACGATCTTTCAACACCGTTCGATCAGAAATTACAAGAGTGATCCCATCCCCGCAACCCTGCTGGATGATATTCTGAGAGCCGGCAGCCGGGCCTCTACAACCGGGAACATGCAGGTATACAGTATAGTTGTAACCACGGACGATTTGCTCAGGGACAGGCTCTGGGAAGTTCACTTTAAACAGGGTATGGTCAGGCGCGCCCCGGTGATACTAACCTTTTGTGCTGATTTTAACCGTTTTAATTTATGGTGCCGACAGAGAAAAGCAGAACCGGGTTACGGCAATTTCCTGTCTTTCATCACAGCATTTACCGATGCATTGCTGGCCGCACAGAATTGTGCCCTGGCGGCTGAAGCATCCGGACTGGGCATTTGTTACCTGGGGACCACAACCTATAATGCGGATAGGATCATTGATATTTTGAGATTACCAGAATTTGTTGTTCCGGCAACGACACTGGTCGTGGGATATCCTGAGGATGATCCAGGATTAACAGACAGGCTGCCCCTGGATGGGGTGGTTCACCGGGAAACATACAGCGATTATACCCCGGCGGATATTGACAGGCTGTATCGTGAAAAGGAATCGCTCGAACAAACGGCATCCCTCCTTGAAATTAATCAGCTGGAAACACTTGCCCAGATTTTCACGCAGAAGAGATACACGAAAAAGGACAATGAATTCTTTTCGGAGAGGTATCTGGAGGCGATAAGGAAGCAGGGATTTTTGAAGTGACTGGTGACATCTTCCAGGGATTGAATCGTAGAGACAAGGCAATGCCTTGTCTCTACAATATTTTTTACTGTAAATCAAATTCAAGTCCCAATTCCACCGCGATCTCCGAAATCTCCTTCGCTATTGCGGGCATGATTGAAACCCCTTCAGCCCGGATTTTAATTTCCTTTTCTCTTTCTATATCGCCGGGAATAAGCACTTTTTCGCGGTTCTTAGCGGGTTTCGCATTCCGGAATGTCTCTATCCATTTATCCATTGAGGCTTTAAATATGCCTGCATCCTGGAAACCATCGATCCGCATGGCTCCGAAGAAATGGCCAGTCCCCTCTCCTACTTTTGTGTCAAGGACCGGCAGGTAAGCGACCGAAGGCGGAACGAAAGGTCCAAAATTAGCCCCGGAAAATACGGCTGAAAAAATGTCGACAATCGAACTAAGGCAAAAACCTTTATGACTGCCATGTTCATAATCGCCCCCCAGGGTAAGCATGGATCCGCCCGACTTCAGGATGGCCGGATCATCGGAGGGCTGTCCTTCCTTATCCTGTATAAAGCCAAATGGCACTTTTTCGCCTTTCTTTTCTGAAACGGCTAGTTTGCCCCGGGCAATGGGAGTAGTGGCAAAATCAGCTACAAAAGGGGGCTGATTGCCTGCCGGTATGGCCACAGCAATGGGATTGGTCCCCAGCATGGGACTTATGGAAAATGTAGGGGCGACAAGCGGGTTGGCATTCGTCATGCATATTCCGATCATATCATGGCGAAGAGCCATCATGGCATAATATCCTGCAATTCCATAATGGTTTGAATTGCGGGTCGACACCCATCCGGTGCCAACACGAAGCGCTTTTTCAATGGCAATTTCCATGGATCGGGCAGCTGCTACCATCCCTACACACCTGTCCCCATCAACAACCGCCGTGCTGGGCGTTTCATGGACTATCCGTATATCAGGTCTTACATTGATCCGGTTTGCTTTCCAAAGCTGGAAATAATCCTTTATTCTGATCATCCCGTGTGAGGGTAGTCCACGAAGCTCCGCGGCAATAAACACATCTGCAATTTTTTCAGCATCCGAAGAGCTGCAACCCATCTTAATAAAGACATTCCGGGTGAAATCGAAAAGATACTTGACTGTATACATAGAGAGTGATATTGATCCGTTTAAAGGACGCTAAATTACACATTTTTACCCTCTGACCCACTATACTCACTTTGTGTATATAGGATAAAATACTATTTTTGTGTCATCCACGTTAATAACTCAGATCAATTATCCTCATATTGAAAAAATTCCTGTTGCTCCTTGCTTTTTACCCGATCCTGTTATCGGCACAAAAGGAAAAAGTTAAAAATGATCCTTATCACGATGACAAATGGCTTCATTTTGGATTTTCGATCGGTGCCAATACAATGGACTTTAAAATCGAGCCTTCGCGGATGGCGGTTGATTCAGGAATATATACCGAAGTTTCCCTGCTGAAGCCTGGTTTTCACGTTCATGCCCTTTCTAATTTGCGGCTTGGCAAAAACTTTGATCTCCGGTTTACGCCGGGGATTGCCTTTGGCGGCATCCGCGAGATTAATTATACACTTAACAGATCCGGTAATTCCTCAATAGATCCGAAGGATATTCCGGTAAAAATTGAGTCTAACTTTCTTGAATTTCCTTTCCTGTTCAAATATAAATCGGTTCGATTAAATAATTTCCGACCCTTTTTGATCGGTGGCCTCAATCCCCGGCTCGACCTGGCTGCCACCAAGAAAACCTGGGGACGATCAAAGAAAGAAAACAACCTCGTGCTGATCAAACCTTTCGATCTCTATTATGAAATTGGCGCCGGTATGGATTTTTATCTCCAGTATTTCAAATTCGGCATAGAATTCACCTATTCCGTGGGACTTACTAACGTACTGAGAACCAGTATTAATAAACATGGCGAAACCATTGTTCCGCCTGTTGAAGATGCAATATATACCAATGCAATTGACAAAATGCATTCCAGGATGTTCATGGTAACACTCCATTTTGAATAGATATATGCTGTAGTACTGTTAACCGTTTTGAAAAAGGAAATATCACTTATATTAAGTCCCGCACAGGCCTCAACGGCTGAGGCGTATACACCAGAGGTTGTAAAAGCCAGCGGTATTCCTGCACAGGATATCTCCCTTATCCGTATCACGCGCAAATCGATTGATGCCCGGGGGAGAAACATCCGGATCAATATGAGTTTTGATGTGTTTTCGGGCGAAGAACCCTCACCGGCAGTTGAAAACACATACGAATATCAGAATGTGGAACATAAGCCGGAAGTTGTTGTTGTAGGGGCCGGTCCCGCAGGATTATTGGCTTCACTCAGGCTGATCGAACTCGGATTGAAACCTGTCCTTCTTGAAAGAGGCAAACCGGTCAATGAGCGAAAGCAGGATATCGATATGCTCGAAAGCAATCATGTGTTGAATGCCGATTCAAATTATTGTTTTGGAGAAGGCGGTGCAGGAACTTTTTCAGACGGCAAATTGTATACCCGTTCGAAAAAACGGGGAGATATCAGCCGGATTTTGGAAATCCTCTATTTGCATGGAGCAGATGAGAGCATCCTGTATGAGGCCCATCCACATATTGGTTCGGACAAACTGCCCGGTGTTGTTGCGGCCATCCGGAAGAAAATCCTGGACTGCGGCGGAATAATCCGGTTTAATACGCGGGTCACCGATCTCATGGTGACAGATGACATCCTGACGCATGTTTCCACATCCAACGGAGAAAAAATTACCGGCAAGGCTTTTATTTTTGCCACCGGGCATTCGGCACGGGACATCTATTTCCTGCTTAATGCAAAAGAAATTGCCCTGGAGGCCAAACCTTTTGCCATGGGAATCAGGGTAGAACACCCCCAGGAGATCATTGACAATATACAGTACCATTGCCGAAAAGACAAATATTTGCCGGCCGCCACCTATAACCTTGTTGAACAGGTCAATGGCCGGGGAGTATATTCCTTTTGCATGTGCCCGGGCGGACAAATCGTTCCTGCCGCCACGTCGGAGTCGGAAATCGTGGTTAACGGCATGTCCCTTGCAGAACGAAATTCGCCTTTCGCAAACTCTGGAATTGTTGTACAGGTAATGCCTGCAGATTACAGGTCGCATCAGAATCATGAAGGTCTTGCCGGACTGAGAATGCAGGAGTTGCTTGAACAAAAGGCATACAGGATGGCATCATCGGGCCAGCATGCGCCGGCACAGCGTCTAACCGATTTTATCAATAACAGGTCATCCCAAAATCTGCCTGTCTGTTCCTATCTTCCCGGAATTGTACTTTCTCCTCTGCACGAATGGCTCCCTGAATTTATCGGCAATAATCTGAGAGAAGCATTTAGGAAATTTGACACCAAAATGCGGGGATTTCTTTCCCGTGAAGCGGTGATTGTGGGTGTTGAATCCCGTACCTCGTCCCCGGTCCGCATTCCCCGCAATCCGGATACCAACAGTCATGTTCAGATTGTGAACCTGTTTCCTGCCGGAGAAGGGGCTGGCTATTCCGGAGGAATTGTTTCATCAGCTGTTGACGGTGAAAATGCAGCGGTCAGCTGTGCCAGCTATTTGGGCAAGTAAAAATAGTGGCGTTTCGCTTTACTGGAGATCGCTGAGCTTAACGATCTATCCTTCAAGGAAAAATTGCCACGAAGCGGCAAGATCTCAATAACCGTGGGTGAAAACCCACGGCTGCGAGATCAGCGCAATCAGCGGGAAACTTTTGTCAAAGCCTCATCCACCGCACGAAAAATTGGCTGCACGGAAATCTTGATACCCACCGCCTGTTCCATCCAGTATTCAGGGGTAAGTCTTCCCATACTGTATATCCGTTCTATTTCTTTTGCAAAATCCCGCCCCTTCAGATATGCCTCAATCTGGAACTGGATGATGCTTCCAAATGCGTAATTGGGAAGGTACAACGGCGCATTGATCATATGGGAATATACGGCAAGAATGCGCTGGTCCTTCATACCGAAAACAGGTGCATAATACTGGTTCCATATATCAATGGCAATTTTATTCACAGCGTCGCGCAACTCCGCTGCAGTAGCATTTGGATTAGCATACAACCATTTCCAGGTGTCAATATCCACGAGGGATACTCCCATAATTTCATACAGAGACCAGAAACTGTCAAGGGAATTCAGGTATTCCTGTTCCGGGGAATTATCCTTCATTCCGAGCAACTGCAGGTCGCGTTTCTGGAATATAAAGGCAAGCGCCTCGGTAAAGGCAGTATTCGGAACGCCATGCAGCATATAATAATCCACACGGTGCAGGCTGATCGTCTGTTCCACATTGTGGCCAAATTCATGTACAGCTATGTTATAACCCTTATAGTCCATTCCATTGCTGAATATGCGGGTTCTCAAAAGCGATTTTTGCTCTTTTGTAAGTGACGGCGAAGCATGACCCGATCCCCGGGCAGGATCTACCTGGATATGGGATGTAATATCCAGTGCATCGGCCTGGTCAAAACCCAGTTTAACCAGGATCTGTGGCAGGTCCTGCTGAACTGCCTGCCGGTTTGGATATTTCAAACGGGTTGCCTTATCGAGTGTTTCCGATGGGATGGAAGTTCTTGTTTTAAATCCGTCATACCAGATGTCGAATGGCTCCAGATCACGGCCCAGGCGTTTTTTAATTACCGCAGCAACCTCTTTCACCTGGGGAGAGGATAGATACTGTCCAAACAATTGTTCGGCCTCCTGTAACGGGATCTCCATATCCGATTCAAATGTCCTTTTAATATAGGTATTGAGCCCGGGATAGTAAGGGTCGATTTTTTGCTGGGCATGGAAAAAATCAAGAAGAACAGCATACCTTTTATCGGATTCCGGATCAGCCGCTATTTCCTGTTTACCATCCATAACCTTATTTGTGTATGGATTCCATGAATATTTTTCGGAATTGATCACTTCTACAGGTATCTCCTGGGTGATAATCCGTTTCATGACTTCATACAGCAATCGCTGTTTCTCCAGTCCGCCCTCTTTGCCGTAATTCGATTTGATCTCATCTCGTATGTTCCAATGACTTAATAACTTCATTCCCTGTGGAAATAAGGTTTTCCCGTTTTTGTCCAAAAGTTTGCCGGCATAAATATTGTAATCGGCAATATACATATCCGATGAAGTGAGCGCATTGGACAATACCTGGTTTACCCCGGCAGGAACCCGGGAAGTGAAAACATCACCAAGACGTGCGTAAGCCCATTGCTTTCTTGTCCATTTTGCAGCCAGCAGGTTTTTTTGATCCAGGGTAAAATACGGGAAATTTAAACTTATAATGAAGGCAATCTTGTTATTGAAAAAATCATCGGTGAAGTGAATGAATGGATTATAGGAACCAAATTTCTCATCCACAGGAAGTATTTCTCCGATATCCAATTGCAACGGCCTTTGAAGATCCACGGAAATTGTATTGAAAAATCCGAATATCACTTCGAAATTTTCCGATATCCGGCTAAATAACTTATCGCGTCCCACAGAATCAGCGATGAAATTCTGATTACAGAATGAGACGAAATCAGCATCTTTTCCGTCCGCCGGCGTCCAAAACGAGGCGGTAAGGTTAACACCTTTTGTAATGCGTTCCTGCTCATTGCTGCCAAATTTCCTGGTAAGCGAATCAATGGCCTGTTTTACTGTATCTTCCATGAGCGCAGATTTTTTTTCAGTTTCATTCTTATTGTTTTGCCTGCACTGCACAAACATCAGTGCAATGACCATGAGCACCATCCATGTCTTTCCCATAGGTTATTGTAAATTAAATTACTTAAATAGTAAAAATAGAAGATTTCGGAGGAATAAAACAGGAAAAACATCAGTGTTTCAATGATAATCGAAACTTAAAACATACCCGATCGTATATATTTCCATATCAACGCTCAATTAACCAAACAAAAAAATTATCAAACCACACATGAAAAAAAGTTTAGCGCTATTCACAATGTCCGCTTTAATGCTGGTTTTTGCCTGCAAGAAAGATGAAGAGAAAGATCCTTTCAAAGCAAGTTACACAACTGAAAATGTTCAGGAAAGTAAAGCAAACGTGGAACAAAATGCAGTTGACCTGGTTGACCAGATTGATGCACTCTCAACGGCAAAAGGAATTCAGGTGATCATGCACCTGGCAGGGCTTGACCCGGTCGGCACAAGAAAATCGGCCTTTAAAAGTCAGGTTTTAAAACCGCTTTCCCTCATTAGTTCATTAAATGAAAAGAGCCAGGTAAGGGATATATTTAAAAATATGCAGGAGACAGGCAGCCTTATGGAATCCGATCCTGTTGCAATTTCCGCCATTTTTGATTCCCTTGCCGGAAAATACACCTACAACTTCGAGACAGAAGAATTCGACAAAACGGATCTGGAAGGAAAAATTGTTTTCGAATTTCCGGGTCTGGAAAATGATCAGACCAATACAGCTGTAATAACTGTAGACAAGTTTTCGGTTACTGAGATCAGTGCTCCCGGGGAGAGCTGGCCGTCCGGACTCACAAATGAATTGCCCACAGGGATCAGAATGGGATTAAAATACAATGACGTCAGTGTTGCAGGTGTTTCCATGAGTGCTGCCTACAAGAATGACGGCATGCCCACCAAAGTCAATGTAGAAATATTTGTGGATGATTTCACCTTAAGCACAACGGTAACCCACAATCCCTATACAAGTGCTTCCTTTAAAAACACGTTGAAATTCAAAAGTGACATTTTGTTGGAAACCTACATCGCTGCTGAAGGGAACTGGAGCCAGGAAAATATTGACGACAACATCATCGAAACGGATACAAGTTCTGAATCACACATAGAAAATATCATTAAAAATGCCAATGCCCATCTGATCGTAATGAATTTGGAAGTTCTTGGCAGGATAAATATTAAATCAATCGGAGATACCTTGTCGGCCCTTAAAGAACGCAGGGATATGGTTTCAAAAGAAGAAGCCGCACAGACCTCGGTAGATGTAATCAATGCAAATGCTGAATTGATTGTGATTTACAGGGACTCAAATAAGAAAATTGCTGAGGCTGAAGCATATGTTGCTTCTGAAACGGATGATTACAGCGGAAATACGAAATACCGCCCTGCCATGCGGTTTGTATACGCTGACGGAAGCGTTGTGGATGTAAACACCTATATGGATCCCAATAACCCCGAAATGGATAGTTTCTATGACTCTGTAGATCAGTTTATTGAAGATTTGAATGCTGAGTACGGACTTGATATCAATCCCGTAGTTAAAGAATAGTGACGGAAATCCGTGACTTGTAACTCAACAAAAAATCTGGTGCTTTTCAGCACCAGATTTTTTGTTTAATTCACCAGTCACCAGTCACCAGTCACCCTCCTCACATATCACCACATATCACCACATAATATATTGCACCATACCCGGTCCAGACACCCAGTCCTCCTTTAACATTTGACTGCAAATGCACATTACTTGCCGACAGGGGATTTGCAGCAGCCAAAACCGCATTCTGGTATCCGTTCCAAAAAGTAAACTGATCCTTGTCAATACTGCAGAATCTAACACTTACCGTATCGCCAGCCACAAAGTAGTTTTCTTCGTCCCTTGTCAGCAGGCTGGAATATCCCCGTAAAAAACCCATTTCGATTGTTTTTCCATTAAACAGAATATCACTGAAAGTTGAAAAATTTCCGGGAAGGTAACGGCTATCTTTCCCTTTCCTTTTATATAATATCCTGTAAAAATTGGTTTCAGAAAGCGGATCCGAAACCCTTATCCAGATTCTTCCCTGTCCGGTTTTGCCCTGATCCGATTGAAACCAAACCGAATCCGCCATCACAGGCGCGGGAATTTTTGTAGTGGCCGTGATTGTATCTCCATCAAGGATAATTTCGATCGAGTATTGCCTGCCTTTTTCCCCTTTGATGCGAACGCTCTTATACACATAAGGAGGAAAATACGCCTTGTTTGGTGTCAGTGTCAGTATTTCGGCATCCCCGTCGCAGTAAAGAGTTGCCTTTGCGTGGGTAACCGCGTAATCACGGATATTTGAAGAATCAATGGATGAAAAATAAGGAGCCGACATGGAAAGAATTACCTCGGCTGCTTTCCCGTTCTCTATCCATCCTTCCACTACCAGTTTTTGGGCCGTGACAGGCATATTCAGATCAACCTCCTTTTCACATTGAGTAAGAAGTGATGCTGTCATAATCAGATACAGCCAGGAATGAAGGTTTGTAATTTTCAGCATCTTAAAATTTGAAGCTCCATGACAGGGAAGGAAGAATTGGAAAAATGGAAACCTGTTTTGCCGAAACCTCCAGGTTGTAATGTTGAATGTTGCCCTTTACATCGAAGAATATCAGGAAAGGATTGGCACGATTATAAACATTGAAAACCGAAAAGTTCAGGTTTGATTCGAGCAGGTGCCTGGACCTAAGATGATACGTTACAGATAGATCCAAACGGTGATAGGCAGGCATCCTGAATGAATTTGTCTTTCCGTATTCATTCAAAACGCTTCCTTCAATAAAATACTTTTGTTCGGGAATTGTCATTGCATTGCCTGAGGCAAACACGAAAGCAAATGAGATATCCCAACGTTCATTCAGCGTATACCCGGATACCACATTGATCTCATGCCGCCTGTCATATTTCGCCGGAAACCACAATCCGTTATTGATTTCATCAAATTGGCGTTCACTGTGTGAAAAAGCATAGCCCAGGGAACCAGTCAGATAACCTATCCTTTTCTGAAGAAAAAATTCGATGCCTGATGAATATCCTTTCCCCCTTGCCAGACTTTTTTCAAAGGAGGTTTCCTGGAAAGAGGCCCCGAGTCCGTAGAGCATCTCTACCTGGTTATGCAGGCTCTTATAATAGGCTTCAACGGAACCGGCAAACATGTTACGGCTGAAATTACGGTAATACCCCAGCGTAAACTGGTCTCCATCCTGCGGTTTAACTGCCTCTGTACTGGGGATCCATATATCGGACGGAAGTGTTACAGATGAAGAAGACACCACATGGATATACTGGTAGTTACGCGTATAGGATGCTTTAATGGAAGAATTCCGACCTGCCTGGTATCGCAGGGAAATACGGGGCTCAGGATAGGTATAGGACTGGACTATTTTACCCTGGTTAAATATGATCGTATCCTTTAAACCCTCGTCATCGGATTCCGTCATTTTTGAATACGGACCCATCTGGTCATAATTGCTGATCCGTAAACCGGCATATATTCTCAGTCTGTTTGTTATGTCCCGTTCCCAGGATGCATAGCCGGCTATTTCCACCGCATGTAAATCCTGGTAGGAACCGTAATCAAGTTTCACTTCGTTTACAGTCAGAAGAAACTTATTGGGAATGAACAGATAATATTTGGCATCAAGTCCGGCTTTTAATACTCCCCCATAAAAGTCGCTTTTGGTATATTCTGCCTTATAATTCGCATTTCTTACAGAAGAATAAAGGTTCAAATCGAGGATAAACTGGCTTGAACCGTAGTTGAAATTGTAATTGCTATAATTTACCGAACTTGACAGGTAGCTGCTATCACTGATCTGGTGGTACCAGTTTAAAGAAACAAGAGTATTACCCCAGTTGATCAGGTTGGAATAATCAATACGACTGTTTTCGAGGCTGAAATGATCCCTTCCTTTATAAAACATCAGGTTGAGGCGATTGCGGTAGCCCGGTTTCCAGGTGATCTTCGCATTGAGATCATACATATCGTATTGATTTCCCTGTATAACGCTGCTGCCTTCGTGTTTTGCAAAAAGACCGAACATTGGCTTTGCCACCGCGTTTACATAACTTTTGCGAAATGAAAGAAAGTAAGATAATTTATTTTTCGCAATAGGCCCCTGTATAGAAACACTGGAAAACAATAGCCCGAGATTGGCAGAAGCATGGTGCCGTTCAAAATCCCCGTCAATTGTTCTGATGGCCAGTACGGATGACAATCTTCCGCCATAACTTGCCGGAATGCCTGATTTGATAAGAGTTGCATTGCTGATAATATCGGAATTAAAAACCGAAAAAAAACCAAGCACGTGCGAAGGATTATAAACAACGGCATTGTCGAGAAGGATCAGGTTCTGATCTACATTTCCCCCCCTCACATAGTATCCCGAATTTCCATCCCCCGCACTTTGAACTCCGGGCGAATAGTTCAATACCCGGATGACATCGGTTTCGCCCATCAGCAATGGCATTTTTTTCATTTCCTTCCCCGTGAACTCCATGAGGCCGGTTTTGGTACTTTCGGTATTTTCTTCCGGATTACGGGCGGTAATAATAACAGATTTCGTTTCTGTAGAGACAGGAGAAAGGGATATATTGAAGGTTTGATCCGAATCAATGATCAGCCTGGTTTCGAAAGACCGGAATCCGATAAATGAAAAACGGATTGTATGGCTGCCCCTTTTCATCCTTAGTTGGTAATGACCTTTTTCGTCCGCCTGAGTACCGGCGGCTTCTGCCGGTATGAAAACGGATGCCCCTGCAAGCGGCTCACCGGAAACTGAATCAGTGACTGTTCCAGAAAGGATGCAATTCTCCTGTGCCGGCAAATTCATGCTGCACAATACAAAAAAGCAAAAAACAGGGAACAGGTACCTCAATACGGCTGGTTATTCATTCGGGGATACATCAAAAATCTCCAGTTCAGTAGGCTTCAGCAGCCAATCCTTCGTTTTGGGTCCGAAAGCCTTAAAATAGCTCATTGAAAAGTGGTTGTCAATGGCAACCTGGTCTTTCCAAATTTCCACAAAAATCAGGCTGGTTTTGTCATATGGATTCTGATAAAGCATATAACTCTCGCATCCGGCCTCTGCCTGCGAACTATCGATCATGGCACGGGCGGCTTCGAGGAAATCCGCCACCTTTTCCGCTTTTATAAAAACGCGGGCAGTAATGATCTTCTTAGACAACGTATCGGTAACCGGAGTTGCAGCTACAGCTTCGGCAGGCTGCTGATTTTTCGGGGCACAAGCCGCAAAAAGCAGCATAAGAATGAGAAGGGAAATTGAAAGTAAAGTTTTCATAAGAATATATTTAGGATACAGCAAATATAAAAAGACCCTGGATTTGTTGATTTTTATTTGTGAAAAGATAAGAACAATATTACATACGTGAAATGACAGAACAAACAATGGATACAGCGGCAGCAACGTTCAATGATTCAATATGGTTGGAACTACCGGCGCCCGGGGGGATCGTGATGCGCGTTTGAATAGAAGGCATCAATTGTTCAGAAATTCCGCGGGATTCGTTTCCGAAAACGATCAGGCCCTTTTTATCGACAGGTATATTGTGTACTGGCAGGCCGTCTATAAATGTGCCATATACAGGTTGTACAAGATGGGAAGTATATTCTTTCAGAACCTCTGCAAGATCGGCATAATAAACCTTAACGCGGAGTATTGCGCCCATGGAAGCCTGGATCACCTTGGGGTTGAAGTAATCCGAACAGCCTTCATTACAGAGGATCTGCCGGATCCCAAACCAATCGGCCGAGCGTATAATGGTGCCCAGGTTACCCGGATCCTGTACGGCATCCAGGGCAATACACCATGTGCCAGACAACTCTTTTATATCCAACGTATGTTCGAACAAATCAAGTACAGCGACCACAGGAGGAGGAGTCTCCAGCGAACTGATCCGTTCCATATCTGTATGATCCGCCTCCATTACTTCGCCGGCCCTGTCTGTGAGCAGGTCGTTGTGAGCTCCCAGCCATTCCCGGGTGGCAACAAGTTGCCTGATAATGGTTTTGCCATCCTTCAGGATATCCGAAACAATTTTATCGCCCTCCATAATGAATTGGCGATGTTCCGTCCTTAATTTTTTAATTTTAAGTGAACTGAGGTACTTGACCTTGTTACGGCTTATCATCATCCTGTAAAAATAGAAAAAAGAATGATACCCAGTCGGGGTACCGCTTCCGACGGAGCAGGTATAGCAAAATAAAATTATCTTTGTGAGCAGGAAAGCTTTAAATGCATACTAATTTGAATTCAATACTATTCAGGGCGGTTAAACAAGTCCTTTTGATCCTTGCTCCTGTATTGCTTTTTATATCCTGCAACCCTGCCAAGTACATTCCTGACGGCAGTTACCTGCTAAGCAAAAATAAAGTTGATATCACCCAAAAAAAAACAATTTCCCAGGATCAGCTTGAAAGCTATGTGCTGCAAAAACCGAACAAGAAAATACTGGGGGTAAGATTCCACCTCTTTCTGTATAATTTATCCAATATCAAAAAGAATAACTGGTTCCATAACTGGCTTCGGAGAATTGGTGAAGAACCGGTTGTTTTCAATCCCGCGCAGGTAAGAGCCAGTGCGGATCAGCTCCACCAGTTCATGGAAAACAAAGGCTATTATCACAGCAAGGTAACCGATACGGTAATTTTTCATAATAAAAATGCCATTGCAGAATTTCAAATTGTTCCGGGAGACCCCTACCGGATAAGAAAAATCGATTACTATTTTGAAGATACAAGCCTGATGAGCAGGGTACTTCCGGATACAATTAATTCCCTGGTAAGAAGGGGTATGAAATTTGATAAGGATGTGCTGCAAAATGAACGCATACGGATTGAGACGCTTTTAAAGGAAAACGGCTATTACCGTTTTTCAAAGGAATATATTTATTACCAGGCCACCATTGATGCGGAAGCCTATGCAACGGATCTTGTAATGGGGTTCAAGGAATACGTGGAGGGTGTCGCCGATCCCCGGACCAAAGTAAAATACCATCCCAGGTTCATTATCGGGAAAGTCTTTGTATTTCCCAATTTTGAAACAGAAACGGTAAGGGGTGGTTTGAATCCGGCCACAACGGACTATGACACTACCAAATACCAGGACTTGCTTTTTCTTACCCACGGGAAAAAAACATTGAGGCCCCCGGTAATTGCAAACGTAAATTATATAATTCCCGGACAGTATTACAAGCTTAGCAATGTGAACAAAACGTACAGGAACCTGTCGGAATTGGGACCCATACGGTATACAAATATTAATTTCCGGGAAAGCGATTCTACGACCGAAACTGAACTCCGGAAGTTTCTCGACTGCAATATTGAGCTTACCCGCAAAAAAGTCCAATCCTATCAGACCGAACTCGCAGGTACCAATTCAGGCGGTGACCTGGGTATACGTGGTAACCTGTCTTACCAGAACCTTAACCTTTTCAGGGGTGCAGAGGTGTTCAACATGAGGCTGACAGGAGCTATTGAAGCGTTAAAGAACCGGAGCAAAAATAAATATACCAGCATGAACGAAATTGGAGCAGAAACGGGCATCATATTTCCAAAGTTCTTTTCCCCTTTCAGGCTTGAAAGATTTGTTAGAAAGTATTCGCCCAAGACCACCATTTCCGCATCCTATAATTATCAGACACGCCCTGATTACACCCGTTCAATTGCCAATGCTGCCTTTTCCTATAAATGGAACAGCTCCCCTTTCATTACCCATACGATCTGGCCCATTGAAGTGAACTACATAAACATTTATGATAGCCTTTCATCACAGGAATTCCTGGATTCAATAAAACTTACGCCCCTCGGATATAGTTTTGAGGACCATATTGTGAATGCCATCCGGTATGGTTTTGAACTAAACAACCAGAGCATCCGTCATAACCGTGATTTCTTTTTTCTACGTTTCAATGTCGAATCTGCAGGAAACATTGTGAATTTTGTAAATAAGAAATTAGATACCCATGAAGCACAGCAATCCCAGTATTTGCTGTTTAATGTGCCCTATTTTCAATATATCCGGTCAGATGTTGACATCCGGTATTATAACATTATCGATAAACAAAATAAATTTGCATACCGGCTTTATGCCGGATTGGGTGTTCCTTATGGGAACTCCAATACGATGCCTTTTGAAAAGAAATTTTTTGCCGGCGGTCCGAACAGCATCAGGGCCTGGAGCAGCCGTGACCTGGGTCCCGGATCAGATACTTCCTCAAGCGGTTTCGCTTATCCGAACAAGAGCGGGGATATTAAACTTGAAGGAAACATTGAATATCGGTTTAAAGTCATTTGGAAAATGGAAGGAGCCATTTTTCTGGATGCGGGTAATGTATGGGCCATAAAGCCTGAAGAAGGTAAACCAGGGGCGGATTTTGAGTGGAACCGGTTTTACAAGGAAGTTGCCATTGGAACCGGACTGGGGGTTCGCGTGGATTTTTCCTTTTTTCTGCTGCGTTTGGATTTCGGGTTAAAAATCAGGGACCCTGCCCTTGTTGAAAACGACAGATGGATCCCGGTTTTCAGAAATTTCAGTTTCAATGATCTTCATCTGAATTTTGGTATTGGATATCCGTTTTAGAGGCTTAGTCTTCGAAATTCGCCATTCGGTGTTCGATGTTCGTTGTTATTTTACGCCAAAACAACACTGAACATCGAACATTCAACGCCGAACTCCGATGACCGCAGAACCGCAGAACTGCAGAACATCTAATCCGACTCTGACAGATCCTCCGGACTCTGTCAGGTCTGATTTCTGAACCATTGCACATTTGCACATTTGCATATTTGCAAATTGTTTTTTATCTTTTAGTTACTATCTGAATACGTTATATGAAAGACAAACTACGTGATTTGTTCTCCTTTTCCTCGGGTGAACGCAAAGGAATCCTGTTGCTTGTGTTTGTGCTGATCCTCATCTGCAGTCTTAAATTGGTTATCCTGAAGCACCAGCCAGTGCCTGGCAAGAATTCCTATCCCGAATGGATGAAGGATACCCTGTCTTTTGAAAAGACGGATACCAATATTTTTGCTGAAAAGGAGTCATTTGCCGAATTATTTCATGAACATGGAGAAAGCAAGGGACAGATTAAGATCATTGATCCGAATACTGCAGGAATGGAAGACCTGATAATGGCCGGATTCAGTTTACGTGTTTCAAGGACAATTATTAATTACAGGGCAAAGGGAGGCCGCTTTAAAACAACGGAAGACCTGAAAAAGATCTATGGATTGACACCAGCACTTTTTCAGTCGGTGAAACCGTATTTAAAAATAAATGATCCCGATGCAAATCCTCATCCTGAAAAAGTGTTGCCTGCCATAATCAACCTGAATACGGCCGATTCCGCTTTATTGGAAACCTTACCCGGCATTGGTCGCATATTGGCCGGAAGAATTATCCGGTACCGGAAAAAACTGGGAGGATATTATTGCACTGAACAAATCAGGGAAGTATATGGCATCCCCGACAGTCTCTTTATGAAAATCAGGGATAGACTGGAAACGGATACCGCAGGAATTAAAAAGCTCAGTCTGAACACCGCCGATGAAAAAGACCTGGCTGCTCATCCCTACCTGGGAAAGTATGTGGCAGCCGGTATTATACAATACAGGAAACATCAAGCTAAAATAGTGAATGTAAATGAACTGCAAGTAAATGGATTGATTGAAAAAAATCAATTCAATAAGGCAAAATTTTATCTTTCCTTATGATTCTTTTGGACAATTATTTTCCGGTAATGCTCAAAAAATGCGTATCTTTATCATTATAAATTTAGTCTGGATGTAGGATGGTTCCCGCTGAGTTTCAGTTTGAAATTTTTTTATTGGTAAAATTTGGTAGATAGATCGTAATATGGTAAATTTGCGGTTCAATTAAAAATTCAAGTATGATCATTGTACCAATAAAAGAAGGCGAAAACATTGAAAGAGCGCTTAAGAAATTCAAGAGGAAATTTGAGAAGACTGGCGTAGTAAAGGAATTAAGATCAAGGCAGGCATTTCAGAAGCCCTCCATGCGCAAGCGTGAGGTCGTTAAGCGTGCCGTTTATGTTCAGGCGCTGCAGTTAGCTGAAGAATAGCCGTTCCTTTACGGGGATAATCAAGAAACAGACCATTACTGTCCGGGCAATTAATTATCCCTGATCATGAGGCACTTCGGTGACTTTCTACAATATATTAAATACATAAAGCATTATTCACCGCATACGGTTCTGGCCTATCAAAAGGATCTGGAGCAGTTTTTTTCCTATTCCGGATTCAGCTCCGGTTCCGGGGAGTCGGATGTAAACGCGCAACACATACGCGACTGGATGGTTCATCTTCTGGAAACAGGACATTCGGCCCGTACCACCAACCGTAAAATATCATCCTTACAGCGATATTTCGGATATCTTCTGAAAGAAGGTTTTATTTCTGCAAACCCTGTAAAAAGGGTGTTAACCCCAAAAATGGACAAGAAGCTCCCTGTTTTCGTCAGCGAGGATCATATGGATGTTCTTCTTGACAGGGTTGAGTTTGGCGAAAGTTATTCCGGTTTCAGGAACAGAGTAATGATTGAAACGTTTTACAATACCGGGATGCGCCTGTCTGAACTGGTAAACCTGAAAATCGGGGACATCGATTTCAGCCAGCAGGCTTTAAAGGTTTTAGGAAAAAGGAACAAGGAAAGAATATTGCCTGTCTCCCCTGTTTTTAACCAGCTCCTGCAGTCATACATCGTAGCCCGGTCCACTGAATTTCCGGCACAGGAAGCGGATTACCTCTTTCTGACACCTTCAGGGAAGAAGCTGTATCCGCGACTGGTTTACCGAATTGTGCATCAATTTCTAACACTGGTCAGTACCGTTGATAAAAAAAGCCCGCATGTGCTCAGGCATACATTTGCCACGCACATGTTGAATAAAGGAGCCGATCTGAATGCCATCAAAGAATTATTGGGACATGCAAACCTTTCCGCCACGGAGGTTTACACCCACAACACCTTTGAAAAACTGAAGTCTGTGTATAAACAAGCTCATCCAAGAGCATAATAACAAGGAGGAAAAGCTATGAAAATCCGAATCAAGGCAGTGAAATTTGATGCCGACAGCAAGCTCGAAGACTTTATACAAAAGAAAGTTAGCAAATTAGGTCGATTTTTTGATGATATAATCAACGCAGAAGTATTTTTGAAGGTTGAAAACACGACAGAAATTGAAAATAAAGTAGTTGAAGTTAAGCTTGATATCCCCGGCAGTGATCTTTTTGCCCGTAAGCAGACTAAGTCCTTTGAAGAGTCGACCGACGAAGTGGTGGATGCCTTAAAACAGCAAATACTGAAACATAAGGAGAAACAGCGTGGCCTATAATTCAACAAAATAATTTTGAGATATAAATAAATTGTTATACATTTGCGAACCGATTTTGGAGGGTATTGCCGATGTAGCTCAGTTGGCCAGAGCAGCTGATTTGTAATCAGCTGGTCGGGGGTTCGAATCCCTCCATCGGCTCAGAGAATATTTTATGTTCTTTGTTTCAATAAGGGTAACCGGTTTAACCGGTTATTTTGTGTGAGGGGAGATACCAAAGTGGCCAACTGGGGCAGACTGTAAATCTGCTGGCTGATGCCTTCGTAGGTTCGAATCCTGCTCTCCCCACACGGAATTTGTTGATTGAATGATTTATTGATTTATTGATTTGGTGATGGAAAAGAAAAGGGCCTCCACCTTTAAAGACCTCAAATCAACAAATCAACAGATCGACAGATCAATAGATACCCAGAGGCGGGAGTAGCTCAGTTGGTAGAGCATAACCCTTCCAAGGTTAGGGTCGCGCGTTCGAATCGCGTCTCCCGCTCAAGTTATTTGACGATTGGCTGATTGGCTGATTTACTGATTGAAATACTGTTTCATCAAATTGTATTCAAATCAGCAAATCAATACATCAGAAAATCAGCAAATAATTTAGGCCGATGTAGCTCAGTTGGTAGAGCGTTTCCTTGGTAAGGAAGAGGTCACGGGTTCAACTCCCGTCATTGGCTCAGGAATTTATTGATTTGTTGATTGATTGACATATTGATTTGAAGATTTGAAGATTTAATGATTTGAAGATTTGAGAGAATTAATTTGAAAGAAAATTAGATTCAAAAAAAGACCCTCTGGTTTTTCAATCAACAGATCAGCATATCAACAAATTTCTATCAAATGTGATAAGATAAACAAGTTCAAAAGAATAAATGTTTTAAAAACCGTACAATAACTATCAAATATTCAAATTATGGCTAAGGAAAAATTTGACAGGTCTAAACCCCACGTTAACATTGGAACAATTGGTCACGTAGACCATGGCAAAACCACTTTAACAGCAGCTATCACAAAAGTTCTTGAAAGACAAGGATTTGCTAGTTTCCGTTCCTTTGATTCCATTGATAACGCACCTGAAGAAAAAGAACGGGGTATTACGATTAATACCGCGCACATTGAATACCAAACAGCAAACAGGCATTATGCCCACGTTGACTGCCCGGGACACGCTGACTATATTAAAAACATGGTTACGGGTGCTGCACAGATGGACGGCGCTATTTTGGTTGTGGCCGCTACTGACGGCCCCATGCCTCAGACACGGGAACACGTTTTGCTTGCCCGCCAGGTAAACGTACCGAAGGTTCTGGTTTTCCTGAACAAGGTTGACATGGTTGAAGATCCGGAAATCATCGAACTGGTGGATATGGAAATCCGTGAATTGTTGTCATTCTACAATTTTGACGGTGACATCGCACCCATCATCCATGGTTCCGCTCTTGGCGCACTGAACGGCGAAGCAAAATGGGAAGAAAAGGTAATTGAACTGATGGCTGCTGTGGATGCATACATACCCATTCCTCCCCGCGAAACAGAAAAACCTTTCCTGATGCCTGTTGAAGACGTATTTTCGATTACAGGCCGTGGTACTGTTGCCACTGGAAGAATTGAAACGGGAAAAGTTCACACAGGGGATGAGGTTGAGCTTATCGGTCTTGGTGCCGAAGGCAGAAAAACCATTGTTACCGGTGTTGAAATGTTCCGTAAGATTCTCGACGACGGTGAAGCCGGAGACAATGTTGGTCTTCTCCTCCGCGGTGTTGACAAGAAAGAAATCAGAAGAGGCCAGGTATTGGCAAAACCAGGATCCATCACTCCTCATACCAAATTCAAGGCTGAGGTATATATTCTGAAAAAAGAAGAAGGCGGTCGTCACACGCCGTTCCACAATCATTACAGGCCCCAGTTCTACCTCAGAACCCTTGATATTACGGGTGAGATAGTTCTTCCTGAAGGTACTGAGATGATCATGCCCGGTGACAATGTTTCAATCATTGTGGAATTGATCTACCCGGTAGCTATCAACAAGGGATTGCGCTTTGCCATACGTGAAGGCGGTCGTACAGTTGGTGCAGGTCAGGTAACAGATATTGTTCAGTAATTTAATGTATAAATATCATGATAAATTCGTTATCGAAGGGTGACGGATTTATCTGTTTAAGGCATACGGGTGTAGCTCAGCTGGTAGAGCACTGGTCTCCAAAACCAGGTGTCGGGCGTTCGAGTCGCTCCTCCCGTGCCAAATAAAAAATTATGAAGAAAATAATATTATATCTTGAAGAGTCCTATAAAGAACTCGTACATAAAGTTACCTGGCCTTCATGGAAAGAACTCCAGGGCAGTGCCATCGTGGTGATGATATCATCCATGATCATTGCTTTAATTGTGGCCTTAATGGATCTGGGCTTCAAAAATCTGATGAATGCGATTTATAGTATTTTTTCTTAATCCTTCGGAAGGAAATTAAACATGGAAGACCAGGAAAAAAAATGGTATGTTCTCCGTGCTATAGGTGGTAAGGAAAAGAAAGTTAAGGAATATATCGAGCAGGAAATTACCCGGCTTAACCTGCAGGAGTTCATATCGCAGGTGCTCATTCCCACTGAGAAAGTTTACCAGATACGCAATGGTAAAAAAATCAGCAAGGAAAGAAGTTATTTCCCCGGATACGTTCTTATCGAAGCTACGCTGGTAGGTGAAATACCACATATGCTCAAAAATATCACCCATGTGATCGGGTTCCTGGGTTCCAAAGGAGATGAGTTACCAACTCCTTTGCGCACTTCAGAAGTAAACCGGATACTGGGTAAGGTAGATGAACTGGCTGAAGGAGACGAGGAACTCAATGTACCGTTTTATGTTGGTGAATCCGTAAAGGTGATCGACGGACCTTTCAATAGTTTTACCGGCGTTATTGAAGAAGTAAACGACGAAAAGAAAAAGCTCAAGGTAATGGTGAAAATCTTTGGGCGCAAAACTCCGCTGGAGTTAAGTTTTATGCAGGTGGAAAAAGAATAAACCTGCTATACAATATACGTGAACAGATGATTGTAACAACCCTAATGCTTCCTGAATAATCATCCTGCAACGTGTGGATCAACTATATAAATTAGAAACAAGTAAATTATGGCAAAAGAGGTTGCTGGACTAATTAAATTGCAGATCAAGGGGGGTGCCGCTAATCCGTCACCACCGGTGGGACCTGCTCTGGGTTCGAAAGGCGTGAACATTATGGAATTCTGTAAACAGTTCAACGCACGAACACAGGATAAAGCTGGTAAAGTACTGCCGGTTGTGATTACGGTGTACAGCGACAAGTCATTTGACTTTATCGTAAAAACTCCTCCGGTAGCTGTTCAGCTCCTGGAAGTTTCCAAGACGAAATCCGGTTCGGCAGAACCAAACCGGAACAAGGTAGCTTCCATTTCCTGGGAACAGGTGCGAGCCATTGCTGAAGATAAGATGACTGATCTTAATTGTTTCACAATCGATTCAGCAATGAAAATGGTTGCCGGTACTGCCCGTAGCATGGGTATTACCGTTAAGGGTGATGCCCCAGTAAACAAGTAAACTTTATTTCCGGACTAACATGGCAAATTTGACAAAAAAAAGAAAGTCGGCTCTTGAAAAGATAGAACCGGCCAAACAATATAAGCTGTCAGAAGCGGCCGACCTTGTGAAAGTAGTAACTACCACAAAGTTTGACGCCTCGGTGGATATAGATGTAAGGCTGGGTATCGATCCAAGAAAAGCCAACCAAATGGTTAGGGGCGTTGTTACGCTACCCCATGGTACCGGTAAGCAGATCAGAGTGCTTGTACTTTGTACTCCCGATAAAGAGGAAGAGGCAAAGGCAGCAGGCGCTGATTACGTTGGCCTTGACGATTATGTTGAAAAGATCACCAATGGGTGGACTGATGTAGACGTAATTATCACCATGCCTGCTGTTATGGGCAAGATCGGAAAATTGGGCAAGATCCTGGGTCCCCGCGGACTCATGCCAAACCCAAAAAGCGGTACTGTAACAATGGAAGTAGGAAAAGCTGTCAAGGAAGTAAAAATGGGTAAAATCGACTTTAAAGTCGACAAAGCCGGAATTGTACATACTTCAATAGGTAAAGTATCTTTCGAAGCTGATAAAATCGCTGACAACGCAAGGGAATTTTTACATACCCTCGTTAAACTCAAGCCATCAGCCGCTAAAGGTTCATATATCCGCAGTATTTTCATTTCCAGTACGATGAGCCCCGGAATTAAGGTCGATGCCAAAGCATTCGACGAATAATCTAAAGACCATATTACATTATGAATAGGGACGAAAAAAACAGGATAATCGATAACCTGACTGATTCAATCAGCCAAGCTAAACACTTCTACCTCGCTGATATTTCGGAATTAAACGCCGAAACCACCAGCAAACTCAGAAGGGCTTGCTTTGAAAGAAATATCACGCTGGTTGTCGTGAAAAATACCCTGCTTCAAAAGGCTTTGGAGAAATTTGAAGGCAAATTTGCAGGACTTTTTGACGTGTTGAAAGATTCCACTTCAATCATGTTTACCGAGAAGAATAACATCCCGGCCAAACTGATCAAGGAATTCAGGAAAACCGGACCGAAGCCCGTGCTTAAAGCTGCCTTCGTGGAAGAATCAATATACATTGGCGATGATCAACTCGATGCATTGTCAGGTATTAAGTCTAAGGAAGAACTTATCGGCGATCTCGTATTCTTACTGCAGTCGCCTGCACGTAACGTTCTTTCCGCATTACAGTCCGGTGGTAATAAACTGGCTGGTATTGTTAAAACTTTAAGTGAAAAGGAATAAATATTTTGATAACTATTAATATTTAATTAAAATGGCAGATTTGAAAGCTTTCGCAGAACAATTGGTTAACTTAACTGTTAAAGAAGTAAACGAATTAGCCAATATATTAAAGGAGGAGTACGGGATTGAACCCGCTGCCGCTGCTGTTGCAGTTGCTGGTCCTGCCGCCGCTGGTGAAGTAAAGGCTGAAGAAAAAACAACTTTTTCAGTATTCATGAACCATCCGGGTGGAGCCAAACTCCAAATTGTAAAGCTGGTTAAGGATATTACGAACCTGGGTTTGAAAGAAGCCAAAGAGCTTGTTGACAAGTCCCCGGTAGCAATAAAGGAAAATGTTTCCAAAGAAGAAGCTGAATCTATTAAAGCACAATTAGCTGAAGCAGGAGCCGACGTTGAACTTAAATAAAGTTACCCTGCGTGTGATAACATTTAGGTTTAGTCCCGATGATTCGGGACTAGACCTTTTTGTCATTTCTCATAACTTTAGTTCAACACTTTATTTTTAAGACATAATGACCAATTTAAATTTGCAACGAATCAGTTTCGCCAGGACTAAAAACCAGATGTCCTATCCTGATTTTCTAGAGATCCAGTTGAAGTCATTCCGTGATTTTTTCCAGCTGGAAACTACTCCTGAGAACAGAAAAAACGAAGGACTGTTCAAGGTTTTCCAGGAAAACTTCCCGATAACAGATACCCGCAACAATTTCGTGTTGGAATTCATGGATTACTTTGTTGATCCTCCGCGGTATTCGATTGAAGAATGTATAGAAAGGGGTTTGACTTACAGCGTTCCGCTGAAGGCAAAGCTCAAGTTATATTGTACAGATCCGGAACACGAAGATTTTGATACCGTGATTCAGGACGTATACCTTGGCACCATTCCATATATGACGGAACGTGGACTTTTTGTGATCAACGGCGCGGAACGAGTTGTCGTTTCACAGCTTCACAGGTCTCCCGGGGTATTCTTCGGCCAGAGCATACATGCCAACGGCACCAAGCTTTACTCTGCCAGGATTATTCCTTTCAAGGGTTCATGGATTGAATTTGCGACCGATATAAACAACGTGATGTATGCTTACATCGATCGTAAGAAAAAATTACCGGTCACCACACTGCTCCGAGCGATCGGATTTGAAAGCGATAAGGATATTCTCGAAATATTTGACCTGGCGGATGAGATCAAGGTTTCAAAAACGGCGCTGAAAAAGCTTGTTGGCCGTAAGCTGGCAGCACGCGTTTTGAAATCATGGGTTGAAGACTTCGTGGATGAAGATACCGGAGAAGTGGTATCCATCGAACGGAACGAAATTATCATAGACCGCGAAACGGTGCTGTTGGATGATCATATTGATCCGATCATCGACTCGGGTGCAAAGACGATTCTTTTGCATAAGGAAGGTCAGAATCTCACTGACTTCGAAATTATATACAACACCTTACAAAAAGATCCCTGTAACTCTGAAAAAGAAGCTGTGCTTCATATATACAGGCAGCTTCGCAACAGCGAGCCGCCTGACGAAGCTACCGCACGCGATGTGATCGACAAGCTGTTCTTTTCAGATAAACGGTATGACCTCGGCGAGGTTGGCCGGTACAGGATCAACAAAAAACTGGGCCTTGATACGGCTATGGATGTTAAAGTGCTGACAAAGGAAGATATCATCCGCATTATCAAGTACCTCATTGAACTCATCAACTCAAAAGCCGATGTAGATGATATCGACCACCTGAGCAACCGGCGTGTACGTACAGTGGGCGAACAGCTCGCCACCCAGTTTGGCGTGGGCCTTGCCCGCATGGCCAGGACAATCCGTGAAAGAATGAATGTGAGGGATAACGAGGTGTTTACACCCATTGACCTGATCAATTCGAAAACCCTTTCGTCGGTAATCAACTCGTTCTTTGGTACAAACCAGTTGTCGCAGTTCATGGATCAAACCAATCCACTGGCTGAAATAACGCACAAGCGAAGGATGTCGGCACTGGGACCAGGCGGTTTGTCACGCGAACGTGCCGGCTTTGAGGTACGTGACGTTCATTATACGCATTACGGACGCCTCTGCCCTATTGAAACACCCGAAGGTCCGAATATCGGTCTGATCTCATCCCTTTGCGTATATGCAAAGATCAACGTGCTGGGTTTCATTGAAACACCCTATCGAAAGGTGGATAATGGAACTGTAAACCTCAGCATGGACGGAATCATCTGGCTTAGCGCCGAAGAGGAAGAATCAAAGGTGATAGCGCAAGCAAATGCACCGGTGAAGGAAGGTGGCGAATTTGAAAATTCAAAGGTGAAAGCCCGTTATAACGGTGACTTTCCTCTTTCCGATGCCCATGACGTTGACCTGATGGACGTGGCGCCGAACCAGATTGCTTCCATTGCCGCATCCCTCATCCCGTTCCTCGAACATGATGATGCCAACCGTGCGCTCATGGGATCAAACATGATGCGCCAGGCTGTTCCGCTCATCAACCCGGAGGCGCCTGTTGTAGGTACCGGTATTGAACACGAAGTGGTAAAGGATTCACGTTTCCTGGTTATTGCTGATAATGACGGTGTAGTAGAATACGTAGATTCGAACGAAATCGTCCTTCGCTATGTAATGACCGAAGATGAGAAATTTGTAAGTTTTGACGGGGATGTAAGCCGCTACAAGCTGCTGAAATACCGCAAAACGAACCAGAATACCTGTATCAACCTCAAGCCCATTGTAAACAAAGGTGACAAGGTTGTAAAGGGCCAGATCCTCACGGAAGGATATTCCACCAGCCAGGGCGAACTTGCCCTGGGCCGGAACCTGATGGTGGCGTTCATGCCCTGGAAAGGATATAATTTTGAAGATGCTATTGTTATTTCAGAACGGGTTGTTCGCGAAGATCTTTTCACCTCCATTCATATTGATGAATATATGCTGGAGGTAAGGGATACAAAACGCGGCCTTGAAGAACTGACAGCCGACATCCCAATGTAAGTGAGGAAGCTACCCGCAATCTCGATGAAAATGGCCTGATCAGGATAGGTGCCGAGGTTAACCCGGGTGATATCCTTATCGGAAAGATTACTCCCAAAGGCGAGTCCGATCCTTCTCCGGAAGAAAAACTTCTGCGGGCGATCTTCGGTGATAAAGCCGGCGATGTGAAAGATGCCTCGTTGAAGGCACCCCCTTCACTTGATAGGTGTCGTTATCGATAAGAAACTCTTCTCAAGGTCTATCAAGGATAAGAAACTAAAATCATCAACCAAACCGATCCTTGATAAGATTGAAGAAGAATTTGAGCGTAATTCCAATGAATTGAAAGCAAAGCTCATTGATAAACTGTTTATCGTTGTAAATGGCAAGACCTCCCAGGGAGTTAAAGACTATTATAATGTTGATGTTATTCCCAGGGGAGCCAAATTTACCCTGAAATTATTGCAGGATATCGATTTCCATAACATCAATCCGAATAAATGGACGACGGACAAGGATAAGAATGAAACGATCAAGACCTTGATCCACAACTATATTATCAAGCACAAGGAAGTGGATGCCATTTATAAACGGAAGAAGTACAGCATCACAATCGGTGATGAACTGCCTGCAGGTATTGTTCAACTTGCAAAGGTATACGTAGCACAGAAAAGGAAACTGAAAGTGGGCGACAAGATGGCCGGACGCCATGGCAACAAAGGGATTGTCTCCCGCATTGTCCGCCTGGAGGATATGCCATTTCTTGAAGACGGCACTCCTGTCGACATCGTGCTGAACCCGCTGGGTGTTCCTTCCCGTATGAACCTTGGGCAGATTTATGAAACGGTACTCGGATGGGCCGGAAAGAAAATGGGCGTTAAGTTTGCTTCTCCCATCTTTGACGGAGCTTCCGTGGACCAGATTGCCGGCTATACTGAAAAAGCCGGCTTACCCCGATTTGGGAAAACATATTTGTATGATGGTGGAACGGGTGAACGTTTCGATCAGCCCGCCACTGTTGGTATCATATATATGATCAAACTGGGCCATATGGTAGACGACAAGATGCATGCCCGTTCAATCGGCCCCTACTCCCTGATTACGCAACAACCGTTGGGAGGTAAGGCACAGTTTGGCGGACAGCGCTTTGGTGAAATGGAGGTATGGGCACTCGAAGCATTCGGTGCAGCCCATATTTTACAGGAAATTCTGACGATCAAGTCAGATGATGTGGTTGGAAGAGCCAAGGCTTATGAAGCCATTGTAAAAGGCGAGCCGTTGCCACTACCCGGTATACCCGAGTCACTGAACGTTCTGCTGCATGAATTGAGAGGTCTGGGTTTGAGCATCAACCTGGTATAATCACCTCATGTGAGCCATTCATTTTTGGAAATAGATACTTAACAAGAGGAATCAACTATGTCATTCAGAAGGGACACGAAAGTAAAGTCGAGCTTCTCCAAAATATCAATCAGTCTTGCTTCACCCGAGGAAATCCTCGAGCGTTCAAGCGGCGAAGTGCTAAAACCCGAAACCATCAATTACAGAACCTACAAACCCGAACGCGACGGTTTGTTTTGTGAACGAATTTTTGGTCCGGTAAAAGATTACGAATGCCATTGCGGAAAATACAAGAGAATAAGGTATAAGGGTATTGTTTGCGACCGTTGCGGTGTTGAAGTGACGGAGAAAAAAGTACGTCGCGAACGTATGGGACATATCTCACTGGTAGTCCCTGTTGCCCATATCTGGTATTTCCGCACGTTGCCGAATAAGATCGGATATTTGCTCGGACTGCCATCCAAGAAACTGGACAGCATTATATATTATGAGCGTTATGTAGTCATTAATCCGGGTATTAAAACCGCCGATGGCGTTCAATACCTTGATTTCCTGACTGAAGAAGAATACCTTGACATCGTGGAATCGTTGCCAAAGGAGAATCAGCTGTTAGACGACAGTCACCCCGACAAATTCATTGCCAACATGGGTGCCGAATCGCTTTACCAGTTACTCCAGCGCATCGACCTTGACAGCCTTTCCTATGAATTGCGGCACAAGGCCAATACGGAAACTTCCCAACAACGTAAGAACGAAGCCCTCAAGAGGCTTCAGGTTGTTGAAGCTTTTCGCGCTTCCAAAGGTGTCAATCATCCGGAATGGATGATCCTGAAAGTGGTACCGGTAATTCCGCCGGAACTGAGGCCTCTGGTGCCTCTCGACGGAGGCAGGTTTGCAACGTCTGACCTGAATGACCTCTATCGCCGTGTGATCATCCGTAACAACCGGTTAAAAAGACTCATCGAAATAAAAGCTCCTGAAGTGATTCTCCGCAACGAGAAACGTATGCTCCAGGAAGCTGTAGACAGCCTGTTCGACAATTCCCGCAAATCAAATGCTGTGAAGACTGACGCCAACAGGCCGTTGAAATCATTAAGCGATAGCTTAAAAGGGAAACAGGGACGCTTCCGCCAGAACCTGCTTGGAAAACGTGTTGACTATTCAGCCCGTTCAGTTATCGTTGTAGGTCCGGAACTCCAGCTCCATGAGACCGGTTTGCCAAAAGAAATGGCAGCCGAGCTCTACAAACCTTTTATCATCCGCAAGCTGATTGAAAGAGGTATCGTTAAAACGGTAAAATCAGCCAAGAAAATTGTTGACCGCAAGGATCCTGTAGTTTGGGATATTCTCGAAAACGTATTGAAAGGACATCCTGTGTTGCTTAACCGTGCACCAACACTGCACCGTTTGGGTATCCAGGCCTTCCAGCCAAAACTGATCGAGGGTAAGGCCATTCAGCTGCATCCCCTGGTTTGTACTGCTTTCAACGCCGACTTTGACGGTGACCAGATGGCAGTGCATTTGCCGCTGGGCAACGGTGCAGTGCTTGAAGCACAAATCCTGATGCTTGCCTCACATAATATTCTTAATCCTGCCAACGGTGCACCTATCAACGTACCTTCGCAGGATATGGTCCTTGGTCTTTATTACATGACCAAGATCTGCAAAAACACACCGGAACAGCCGATCAAAGGAGAAGGATATACCTTCTATTCTCCTGAAGAAGTGATCATTGCCTACAATGAAAAACGGGTTGACCTTCATGCCACGATCAAAGTAAGGATAATGGACTGGAGCAGCGGCGAACCGGTAAAGAAAATTATTGAAACATCCGTTGGCCGGGTTCTCTTCAATGAAGTGGTTCCACGCGAAGTGGGCTTCCTGAATGAGATCCTTACCAAGAAGTCATTGCGTGAAATTATCAGCAATGTACTGAAACAAACAGGTACCGCACAGACAGCCAGGTTCCTCGACAGCATCAAGGATCTTGGATTCCAGATGGCCTTCAGGGGCGGACTGTCATTCAACCTTGATGATGTGATCGTTCCGAAGGAAAAGGAAGATCTGATGAAGGAAGGGTATGACCAGGTTGACGAAGTGATGAATAACTATAACATGGGATTCATTACCAACAACGAACGGTATAACCAGATCATTGACATCTGGACACATACGAATGCCAAGCTGACCCAGACGCTGATGAAAAGGCTGTCGACAGACAAACAGGGCTTTAACCCGGTTTACATGATGCTTGACTCAGGCGCCAGGGGTTCGAAAGAACAGATCAGGCAGTTGTCGGGTATGAGGGGTCTGATGGCAAAACCACAGAAATCAGGATCAACCGGTTCCGAAATTATCGAAAACCCCATTCTTTCGAACTTTAAAGAAGGATTGTCGGTTCTCGAATATTTCATATCAACCCACGGTGCCCGTAAGGGACTTGCCGATACGGCCCTTAAAACAGCCGACGCAGGATATCTTACCCGTCGTTTGGTTGACGTGTCGCAGGATGTGATCATCAGCGAGGAAGACTGCGGTACATTGCGCGGTCTGATTGCCACAGCCATCAAGAATAATGAGGAAGTTGTGGAGTCATTGTTTGAGCGGATTCTGGGACGAACCGCAGTACATGATGTATACCATCCGCTTACTGGAGAGTTGATCGTTAACTCAGGGGATCAGATCAACGAACAGATCGCCCGGACAATTGACGATTCGCCTATCGAACACATGGAAATCCGGTCGGTTCTCACCTGCGAATCCCGAAAGGGTGTTTGTGCCAAATGTTACGGACGTAACCTGGCTACGAGCCGCATGGTTCAGAACGGAGAGGCTGTCGGCGTAATTGCTGCCCAGTCAATCGGTGAGCCGGGAACACAGCTTACCCTGCGTACATTCCACGTGGGAGGTACCGCTATGAGTATCACCACTGAATCACGGATTGTGGCCAAATACAATGGTATTGCGGAAGTAGATGAACTGCGTGTTGTGGAACGTGTAGAAGACAATGGAAACAAGTATGACATTGTTATTGGACGTTTGGCTGAATTACGCCTTGTGGATAAGAAAACAGGTATATCGCTCACAACCAATAATATTCCTTACGGAGCTAAATTATATGTAAAGAGTGGTGCCGAAGTAAATAAGGGTGACCTTATCTGCGAATGGGATCCCTATAATGCTGTAATTATTTCGGAAGTTCCCGGTAAGGTGCAATTTGAAAGCGTCATCGAAGGAATTACCTTTAAGGAAGAATCCGACGAGGTTACCGGGTACCGCGAAAAAGTTATCATGGAAACGAGGGACAGGACGAAGAACCCGGGCATTGAGATCATTGACAAGAATGACCAGGTTTTGAAAACCTACAACCTTCCCGTTGGTTCTCACTTGAGTATTGAAGAAGGTGCGCCGGTAAAAGCAGGAGAGATCCTGGTGAAAATACCACGGGCCATTGGAAAATCAGGTGACATCACGGGTGGTCTTCCCCGTGTTACCGAGCTTTTCGAAGCACGTAACCCATCCAACCCGGCTGTTGTTTCCGAAATCGACGGAGAAGTAGCCTTTGGCAAGGTAAAACGTGGTAACCGTGAAATCAGCATTACATCAAAGGCCGGTCAGCAGAAGAAATACCTGGTTCCGTTGTCAAAACAGATCCTGGTACAGGAAAATGACTACGTGAAAGCAGGTACTCCGCTGTCAGACGGTGCAACAACACCTTCCGACATTCTGGCCATCAAAGGTCCCACAAAGGTTCAGGAATACATCGTAAACGAAGTTCAGGAAGTTTACCGCCTGCAGGGTGTGAAAATCAACGACAAGCATTTTGAAGTCATTGTTCGGCAGATGATGCGTAAAGTTGAGATCATCGATCCGGGTGATACCAAGTTCCTTGAAAAACAACTCGTTGACAAGTGGGAATTCTTTGAAGAGAACGACTGGATCTATGGCAAGAAGGTAGTCGAAGAATCCGGGGACTCACAGACCTTCAAACCGGGACAGATTGTCACTGCCCGCAAACTCAGGGATGAAAATTCCATGCTGAAACGGAAGGACATGAAAACGGTTAAATCAAGGGATGCCATACCCGCTACATCGCAGCAGATCCTCCAGGGTATCACAAGGGCAGCTCTGCAAACGCAAAGCTTTATGTCAGCTGCCTCATTCCAGGAAACCACCAAGGTACTCAATGAAGCCGCCATCTTTGGCAAGGTTGATTACCTCGAAGGGTTGAAGGAAAACGTGATCGTTGGTCATCTGATTCCGGCAGGTACCGGAAACAGGAGATTCTCGAATCTGATCGTCGGTTCCAGGGAAGAGTATGAAAAACTCGTCGAGGAAAAGAAATACACCCACGAGGCCATTAAAGAAGAACAAAACTAGCGGATATGGAAGACAAGAAAGGTCCGAATCAAATCAGCATCGAGCTGAAGGAAGACATTGCCCAGGGCATTTATTCAAACCTGGCGATCATCACTCATTCTCCTTCGGAATTCATCGTTGACTTTGTGAGGATCATGCCGGGTATTCCCAAGGCCGAAGTGAAATCAAGGATAATCCTTACGCCTGAGCATGCCAAAAGGCTGCTCCTGGCGTTAAAGGATAATATTGCAAAGTATGAAGCAGCCCATGGACCTATTAAACAGGCCGAGGGACAGGGCGACATGCTGATTCCGATGAATTTTGGCGGGCCGTCCGCTCAAGCTTAAAAAAAACCCCCGCCGATGGCGGGGGTTTTTTTTTAGTGAAAAACGAATAACTAATAGTGAAAAGTGGCGGCAACCGCACCAGTGGTGCAGTTGCCGAACAGTGCGGTTGCCGCCACTTTTAGTTTTTAGTTATTCGTTTTTAGTTTCATTGGTGCGGTTGCCGCCACTTTTAGTTTTTAGTTATTCGTTTTTAGTTTCATTGGTGCGGTTGCCGCCACTTTTAGTTTTTAGTTATTCGTTTTTAGTTTCATTGGTGCGGTTGCCGCCACTTTTAGTTTTTAGTTATTCGTTTTTACTTGATTTTTCCGGCCCACTTAATAGCTCCCAGCAAATGCTGCTGAACCAGTGGCTCATCATAATTATCCTCGCGGTGACCAACTCCGGTATAAAATGCCCGTCCGCCATCAAATTCATGATACCAGATAAACGGATGTTTCGGGCTGTTTTTGCCACCGGTATAAGTAGTTTCATCCAGGTAAGCCAATACATGGATATCGGTACTGATATCTTTGAAATTATACCACTCATCTGTCCTTTTCCATTTATCAGGTAACATAGCCGTAGCCGGGTTTGATTTATCAACGACGTCAATCACAGCCTCCTGTTGTTCTGCAGGATGTGAAAGAAAATAAGCGCCAATCAGTTTATTATACCAGGGCCAATCGTATTCCGTATCGGTAGCGGCATGAACACCCACAAAGCCCCCACCCGACTGAATGTATTTTATAAAAGCTTCCTGTTGTCCGTTATCAAGGATGTCTCCTGTTGTATTCAGGAAAACCAAAACTTTATACTGTTTCAGGTTTTCATAGGTGAAAACGCCGGCATCACGTGAAGTGTCCACGTCGATTCCACTCTCCTTGCAAACATTCATTATTGTTTTCATACCGATTGGTATGGATGTATGAAAAAACCCTTTGGTTTTTGTAAAAACAAGGATCTTCGGGTTTGCTGCAAAACTCAATGCTGATTGCAGCAAAAAAGCTACCATCAAAACACAGGTCAGATTTACTATTTTTTTCATTCTTTAAAATTTTAGTTTGTATTGTGAATGTAACAAAAATAAACAGAATATAAAATTCAAACCTGATTGGTTTGTGAGGTGTTGGTGTGCAATAATGGATTTCCATCCTCGGCGAGGATGCAGTATTGTAGAAATGAATTTATGCGCGAATTGTTACGTCTCTGTAAGGGATGAATAATTCTTTTCGATTAGCTTTGCACCAGAATCCTTTTCCAGCGTATGAAATACAAAATAATACTTTTTCTTTTCGTTACCACCCTGTTTCTTGTGACCTGCCATAAGTTTGATGATCCATCTGCAAATTACACATACCGCATTCCTTTAGCCGGAAATGAACTTGAGGTTTCATCTCTCGGAAAGGAAGGAATAGATTCAACACTGATCATTGACATGTCGGACAAAATTATCAGGGAAGAGTTTAAGCGTATTGACGGATTGCTGATCCTGCGAAACAATAAGCTGGTTTACGAAGAATATTTCCATGGATATTCTGAATCGGTACCCCACAACATTTATTCTGCTACCAAAAGCATTACATCCATACTCACTGGTATTGCCATTGAAAAGGGGCTGATCTCTTCCGTGGATGATAAAATCCTTCCCCTGCTTCCTGAATACACGAGCTATGCCAATCCCGATCCCCGCAAAGCGGAAATTACGATACGGAATCTTTTAAATATGAGTTCGGGATTGGATTGTGACGACTGGAATGCCAATACGGAAACATACATGAACCAGAGCAGCGACTGGGTGAAGTTCACCCTGGATCTTCCCCAGGTACATGATCCGGGCACGAATGGCCTTTATTGTACCGGCGGTGTGGTAACTCTTGGCCAGATCATTGAAAATCAGAGTGAAGTGCGTCTTGATGAATTTGCCGATCAAAATCTTTTTGAACCACTGGGCATAACAAATTATAAATGGAAAACATCCGGTGACGGCAGAATTTCCGGAGGTGGCGGACAGTTGTTCCTCAGGCCAAGGGATATGGCCAAAATTGGACTTACCATGCTAAATAACGGTATTTGGGAAGGAAACCAGGTAATTCCCCGGAACTGGGTTCAGCAATCTGCGCAAAACTTTATAACCCTGCCCGGGCCTTTTACCGGCTATGGCTTTCTATGGTGGAAACAAACGTTCACAAAGAATGACAACAACGTATATACATTTTTTGCTTCAGGAAACGGGGGGCAGGAAATATTTGTCATTCCTTCAGAGCAAATGGTGATTGTATTCACACAGGGAAACCAGGATACCAGTTCAGGTATCCAGGATATGGACATGATACAGAATTACATTTTACCAGCCATCCAATGAGGACTCTATTTGCTTTTTCAATTTTGATGTGGGTTTCATTCCATGTTACTACCAAGGCACAGTCCTATCCTGATACATCAACCCTATACCTAAGTGCAGGAGTCCAGATCATTACCCTGAAAGATCAGTTCCAGTCGCCTTATACTTTCCAGGGTACGGAAATGATGTTTCACCTGGCCCATGTAAGATTTAAAGAAAAGCATATCCAGAATCTGAATTTCGGCTACTCCAAAGGGAAAATGGATCCCGTAGTTTCACCCGGGTCAAAGAATTCGCTTATATTTCTGAACTATGCTTTGATGTTCAGGATTAAAAAGCTGCCGCCCGAACTTTCCATATCATTCGGCGGAGGATTGGCTGCGTTGCTGACAGGTTCCACTTACCTTCCGGAAATTCAAAAGCCGCAAAAGTATGTAACGGCCAATGCCAATCTCGAAGCGGCCGGCCGGATATCCTATACACTGGATGAAAAAAACAGGGTGGGATTTAGTGTCAGGCTGCCCTTGCTGGGATTAGCATATCGTCCTGATTTTGAGGTGGAAGGACTTGATTATGTCGGCATGAACAGCCTTTTTACAAATCCCGGGTTTTCCGGCATTCTGGAATATGAGGTAAGGATCGGACCCTATTACGGATTGATGTTTAAGTATTTCTACAACTACTATACCTTCCCCGATCCCCGGATGTTCGCTCTTATGCAGAATGGTTTTACGGTGGGTTTTAATTTGAAGTTTTAAACTATGCCGCCCTCCGGGCGGAGTAGGTTGTATACATTCGTACCGTGGGCTTCGCCCACGGTTATTGAGATCACGCCCTTTCAGGGCGCTTGCACATATACAATCCGTGGGTTTCACCCACGGTTATTGAGATCACGCCCTTTCAGGGCGCTTGCACATATACAATCCGTGGGTTTCACCCACGGTTATTGAGATCACGCCCTTTCAGGGCATTAGAGACAAGGTAATGCCTTGTCTCTTCAATCACCATTTAGAAATTAAAATCTGTAGGTATTGTCTTCGATCAATTTGTCGGCAATACGGCGGCGAGCTGCCTTAACATTTACACCGGCAACGGTGGTCAGTGTTTCTACTGCCTTCGCCAGAACAATGGCCTCCTGCGGTTCAGCGAAAGCATAAACTGCATCGAGGGCTGCTTTTCTTATCTTACTGGCAGCATCATAAACAAATACGTCCACCATATCCCTGTAAAGGCTTGCTGCTGCCTCACCCTTCATCCCTTCAACCTTCTGCACACGCAGCGCCAATGATTCGGCCACGTATGTTTCTGCCATGATGTCGGAAATGTTATTCATCACTTCCTGCTCCTGCACCAGCTGCTTGTCGAATTTCTTAGAAGCGCCATGCATGGCGATCAGGATAATCTTTTTGAAATTCCCGATGTAATGATTCTTTTCTTCGAAATAGGATAATTCGGTTGTCTTCCCATTGCTGAGGCTTTGAAGCGAATTATACACTTTTTCAGCCCGTCCAAAAAGATCGAAATCCCCTTTCATGGCTCTTTTCATGGCTGTGTCCGCAATGAGGAGCCTGTTAATTTCATTGGTTCCTTCAAAAATTCGGTTGATCCTGGAATCGCGATATCCTTTTTCAACAGCCATTTCTGCCGAATATCCCATACCCCCGTGGATCTGCACGGCTTCATCAATTACATAACTGAGAACTTCCGAACCATATACTTTCAGAAGGGCTGCTTCAACCGCATAATGGCTTATCCCGTCAATGGTAGCCCTGCCTTTGTCACATCCTTCTGTTTTATATTTTTCAATCAGGTCATCAATATCCTTGCTGACTCTATAAGTTGCTGCTTCCGCTGCATAGGTACGAATTACCTGTTCAGCCATCTTGAACTTGATGGCGCCGAATGTTGAAATCAGAAGGCCGAATTGTTTCCGTTCATTGGCATACTTCACCGAATCGTTAATAGCTTTTTTGGAAGCGCCCAGCACATTGGCTCCCAGTTTAAGCCTGCCCATGTGGAGGATGCTCAGGGCTATTCTGAAACCTTCACCCCGTTTGCCAAGAAGATTTTCAACGGGAACTTTTACATCATTGTAAAAGATCTGAGCCGTTGAAGAACCCTTGATTCCCATTTTATGTTCATCGGGACTGACTACAACACCCGGAAAATCACGTTCCACAATAAATGCGCTTAATACCCTGTCATTGTCGATTTTTGCAAATACAGTCTGTACATCGGCAAAACCGGCATTGGTAATCCACATTTTCTGGCCATTGAGAATATAATGCTTTCCGTCTTCCGAAAGTTTCGCATTCGTTTTTCCTGCGTTGGCATCACTTCCTGCGCCTGGTTCAGTAAGGCAGTATGCACCCAGCAATTCTCCTGTCGCCAGCCTGGTAACATATTTCTGCCGTTGTTCTTCATTTCCGTAATACATGATAGGTAAGGTGCCTATCCCGCAATGCGCCATGAAAGCAACCGAAAAAGAATATCCTGCACCGATGGTTTCTGCTGCCAGCATCTGTGAAACAAAGGATTGCCCGAAACCGTTGTATTCCTCGGGAAGTGAAATTCCCATTAAACCAAGGTCGCCGGATTTTTTCAGTATTTCCTTCATCAGTTCCCTGTCCTGTTTATCCAGCTTATCAGCATTCGGATATACCTCCGTATTCAGAAAATCCTGGCAGGTTTGGGCAATCATGAGCTGTTCCTCATTCATTTCCTCCGGAATAAATACATCTTTTGATTCAATATCGCTTACGAGAAATTCACCACTTTTCAATATTTTCCTGGGTTCCATTGTAAATTATTTTTGGTTGTTATATTAATTCGGCTCAAAAAAAGAACCGGCAGCCTATAAATCCAGATCCATTGCAATTAATTCCGCAATATCATAATTTTTGATTTCGTCCTCTTTATTCTTATATTTTAACCCATCCGTCATCATGGTCATGCAAAAAGGACAGCCGGTAGCGATGATTCCGGCACCCGTCTCCAGGGCATCTTCCGTTCGTTCCATAAAGATCTCCTTTGTTCCTTTTTCGGCTTCCTTGAACATCTGGGCGCCGCCTGCACCACAGCACAGGGAAAAGCTGCGGTTACGCTTCATTTCCACAACATTTGCCGATAATGCCCGCAAAACATTCCTCGGTTCGGTATATATATTGTTGGCCCGGCCAAGGTAACACGGATCATGATAAGTGACAGACAGGTCTGCCGGCAGGGTTTTATTCAACCTGAGTTTGCCCTCACGCAGGCAGTCATCCAGGAGCTGAACATAGTGAGTTACTTCATAGTCGCCGCCAAGATCAGGATATTCGTTTTTAAATATGTTATAACAGTGGGGGCAAATGGTGATTATCTTTTTTACACCATACATTTTAAATATTTCAATATTCTGAAGGGCCTGCATCTGGTATAGCATTTCGTTGCCGGCACGGCGGGCCGGGTCACCGGTACAGGATTCTTCTTTTCCAAGCACGGCGTAGTTCACGCCGAGGTGAGACAGTATTTTAGTAAAAGCACGGGAAACTTTTTTATAACGATCATCAAAAGCGCCGGCGCAACCAACCCAAAAAAGATACTCTGGTTGTTCACCCCGGGCAAACAGGTCAGCCATGACGGGAATTTCTATTTTGCGGGTATCCATTTACTTGCTGCTGATAAAAATTAATGAACATTCATTTCGAGATCCTTAGCCCACAAAAGCCTGTCTTCAGGAGAAAATTGCCAAGGTGCGCCATTGTTTTCGATGTTGCTGAATACGGATTTTAGTTCCCCGGGCACGGCGCCTTCTTCCATTACCAGGTACCGGCGCATATCCACGATCAGGGAAGGATGATTTATATTGATGGGACATTCCATGGCACATGCGTTGCAGGTGGTACAAGCCCATAATTCGGTTTCGGTTATAAAATGATGCAGCAGCGATCGGCTGTCACTGTATTCTTTCCCATTTTTAACAAGTCCGGGACCTTTTTCATTCATACGGGCCCGCACATCCATCATGATCTTGCGGGGGGACAGAAGTTTTCCGGTTATATTTGCGGGGCAGACAGAAGTGCATCTTCCACACTGAGTGCAGGACAGGGAATCGAAATAGTTTTTCCAGGTTACATCTTCGATGTCCTTCACGCCAAAACGTTCCACCGCCACGTCAGCCGGCTGGGCAGCGAAGGCTGTATCGGGATTCATCATGAGCTTCACCTCCCGTGTTATGCTGTCCATGTTGGTGAGCTTTCCCAGTGGCTCCAGTCTGGAAAGGAAAACATTGGGAACCGACATAAAAACATGAAAGTGCTTTGAATAAGGAAGCATATTGGCAAAACAGAAAATCAGGAGTATGTGCGACCACCAGAATATCTCATACCAGGTCGCTGTTGTTTCGGCCGAAGAATTCACAAAAAGGGAAGAAAGCATTTGGCTTACCGGGTAAATTCCCGGCATCACCTCACCCGTCAGGGCCTTACCGGCCACATAGGCTGTGTTCATTCCCAGCAGGGAAACCATTAACAACAGGATCATTGATAGGGCGATATTGGCATCGATGTGCGTGCTGTGTTTCATTTCAATCCCTTCGAACCGTCTTATTCGAAAAAACAGCCGCCTGCTTAGAAAAATAAGAATCGAGATGGCAACAACCAAGCCGAATATATCTCCGGAGGCAACGATTACATTATAAACTCCGCCCAGTACTTTAAGTGCCCTTTCACTTCCCGAAAGGCCATCAATGACCATTTCAATGCTTCCGACAAGGATCACACAAAATCCCCAGAATACAAGGGCATGAAAGAAGCCAATAACGGGTTTGCGGAAGATTTTTGTCTGCCCAAAGGCTACGTTCCTCATCACCCTGAACCTTTTTCCCAGATCCTTAACGGGAAATCCCCGGCGGGTGAATTTAAAAAACTGGAAAAGCCTGTTTACCGTAAATGCAAATACTCCCAGTGTGATTAACAGGGAAATGGCAAAGAGGATCTGTTTCATGACCGGATTTCTTTTACCGCTTCAACCAGTAGGGGTAAAATCTTCGCTGCATCGCCGACAATGCCAAACTGGGCAGCATCAAATATAGGTGCACTCTTATCATTGTTAATAGCAACGATAATCTTGGATGAGCTTACTCCTGCCAGATGCTGGGTAGCCCCCGAGATTCCGATTGCAATGTATACATTGGGAGCTATGATCTTTCCTGTTTGGCCCGTATGTTCCTCATGGCCGCGCCAGCCTTCATCCGAAACCGGCCGTGAACAGGCTGTTGCCGCACCGAGAAGATCTGCCAGTTGCACCAGGGGACCCCAGTTATCAGGCGATTTCATACCCCTGCCACCGGAGACAACTATGTCGGCATCCGTCAGCAATATTTTGCCGGATTGTTTCTGTACCTCTAAAATCGTAGTTTTTATACCTTCAGCCTGTACAGCAACATCCTCGATGGCGGCGCCGGCATTTTTTTGAATCAGTTCAAAAGAATTCTGAGCCAGGGTAATGATTTTAATATCTGTATTAAGGGTAAGATGCGAAAAAGCATTTCCCGAAAAGGCCCTTTTATAAACAACAAAAGGACTGATGCTGACGGGCAGTTTGCTTACCCCCGCACCAATACCAGCCTTAAGCCTGACAGAAATACGCGGTGCCAGGGCCTTGCCGGAATTATTATTGGAAAGAACGACAACGGTTGCCCCTTCCTTTGTAGCAATATCCGAGATAATCTTTGAGTAGGCCTGGTTATCAAAAATTTGCAGGCTTTCACCCATGCCATTGATTATTTTATTGGCACCAAACCCACCAAGTTTTTCCAATTCAGGTCTTTCAACTTTTCCAAGACTCAGAACGGAGGTTGTTGTATTTAGCATTCCGGCTATCTGGCTGGCGTAAGAAACGAGCTCAAAGGAGGATTTTTTGAATTTCCCGTCCCAATTTTCGGTGAAAACTAAAACTGACATTATGTTTAAATTTTTGCGTAAGTTAAAATCGTTAGATCACTTTTGCATCGTTTTGCAATATACTGATCAGCTGCTTCGGATCTTCGGGATCAATAAAACGGCAGGCTGCTCCCGGCTTGGGAAGTTCAAATCCGGTTACCTCAGTATAACTTTCTGTATTTACGGGTTCCACCACCTTGATCGGTTTTGACCGGGCCATCATAATTCCTCGCATGGCAGCTATCCTGGGTTCCTTTGCTATTCCTTTCTGAACGATAGCAACGAAAGGATTGGGCACTTTCACTATCTCGCGGCCACCGTCTATTTCGCGATTAATGGAAGCCTGGCCTCCTGCAATGGAAAGTCCGGAAACTGCAGAAACTGATGGGTAATCCAATAATTCGGCTAGCATTCCACCCACTGCTGATTCATTATGATCGCTTGATTCGATGCCACACAGGATCATATCAAACATTTCGTTTTTTACAACTTCGGCAAGCTGGACCGCCACATAAAATGCATCCGCCGGATCTGCATTTACCCTTATTGCATCATCAGCGCCAATGGCAAGACATTTACGGATGGTGGGTTCTGCACCGGCAAGTCCCACATGCGCCACTGTGACCGATCTCACTCCGGCGGCAGGATCATCTTTTAGTTCAAGAGCACGGGTGAGCGACAGCTCATCCCAGGGATTGATGATCCATTGAATACCGGCAGTGTCTAATTTTTTATTGCCATCAATAAACTTCACCTTCGTTGTGGTGTCGGGAACCTGGCTAATACATACGAGGATTTTCATTCAGATAATATTAAGATTCAAATTAATGAATTCATTATAACCAGCTATTTTTTAATAAATTACAGCCGAATTGATGCCTATTATGTGAATTTTTGGGCCTACAAATATAGAATAAAATAGAAAATTACAATTATTCCTTCTCTTATTTGGAATCGGTAAGGATTACATAAGGGACGAGGGAGGAGGAAGAAAGTTTTGCAGTTTTGCAGTTTTACAGGAAGCTGCGTCAGCAAATTTTCAAATTTTCAAATCACCAAATCAACAAATCAAAAAATCAACAAATCCATCATCCGTCCCCGACATTTTCGCTTTAATCAAAATTTATGGCAAGGAAAATAAATATTGCCTAATTTTGATTCAGAACAGTTAATGGAATGAAAGCACTATTACAACGTACGATAGAAATTCTGAAAAAAAGGGTTAAGGAAAATCTGGACACTATTAATCAGAACCAGTCTGAAATAAGGCAATTGCTGACGCAGCCCCTTTCGGCTGAACGCACCTACTTTATCGAAAAGCATTATGATATAAATAAGGTACTCCTTAGCGAAAATAATGATTTCATAAATTTGCAGGTTACCCTTCTGAATTTTATGGAAAAATACAGGGACTTTCCTATTCTGGATGAGGATGAACTCCCTGACATGAAACCTGAGTTTTATATGGATGATCAGGAGTTGTTTGAATTAACGGTAGAGGATAAGCTCGCTTTCAATATTACACATCCAAAATTTGAGGATGAAGAGTTCTTTCAGAAGTTGTTGAGTTATTACTCCACGCTGGAAGCGTATGAGAAATGCAATGCACTGTTAAAGACAAAGGAAAGAATGTTGCCCCCGGAATCTTATGACAGGGGGATAGATAAGCAGATAAAAACGAAAAGATAGAAGGGGGCAGGCAGAGCCTGGTACCATATGTACGGACAAGGCAGAGCCTTGTCCGAACTGCAAAACTGCAAAACTGCAAAACTGCAAAACTGCAGAATATCCCTAAATATACCCCACATTCACCTTTTTCAGGAGTTTCTCTTCCAGCAGTTGTGCGATGCGGTTGACGACAGTACGCCTGATTTCCAGTTCAACGGGTAAATGGGGATCCTGGTGCGCAATGTTAATTCGTGTTCCAATGATGATGCGGATAGCATCACTTTCGAGGATCAGCTTTACAATTTCATCAGCAGGTCCCTTATTCAACTTATAATTGGGATTATAGGCTTTCAGTATTTTTTCCACTTTATTCAGAGTAAGAATACCTTCCGTAAACAGGTCAATGCCTTCCATTACATTCAAAGGAGGAAGGTCGGGATCTTCAAATTTAAAAACATCTTCAATTGTCAATCCCAGCTCCCGGGATATTATATCCCCCGTTGTGGCCCCCATCACAATTTTCTTTCCTTTGAATTCCCTGACCTCACCGGCCAGCTGCACATCATCCTCTTTATTGTATGGGGGACCTGTGCAAATCAGCAATTCCCGTGGTTCCCTGAAATAAATAATGCCGCAGCTCGTATCATCTTTCGACTGGAATCCGTCATTCCGGTAGGCCATGTTAAGTATTTTGGCTGCCAGGTCGCGGGCAGATATCTGCGGGTACTGTTTTATCATATCGATTGAAAACCGCGCCACATTGTCGTTTCCCCATCCAAAGGGAAAGCGAGGGGTTCCCAGGCCTGATTGAGCTACCCCATCCGTGCAAAATACGATTCGGTCTCCTTTCAGAGGAGTGAAACTGCAAACCCTGATTTTTTTTCCGCAATTATTGCCGCTCAATACCACATTTTTCGATTCCGGTTTCAGGACTTTCCTGTCGCGGATAATTACGCATTCCGGATTCTCATATTCAAGCAAAGTCACCTTGTCCCTGTGTTCGATATCAATGATAGTGAAAGTTGAATAATTCATCTTCCGTTCACTGCATTCGGGCAGTGTTTTCATGATGATCTCGGCTGTCTTCTGCGGTTCCTTGTGTTCCTTTGTAAAATTCATGGCCATGGTAGCGGTGAGCGTAGCCAGAACACTGGCTTTCACACCATGGCCCATGCCATCAGACAAAACAACCACAATCCGGTTTTCCTCTTTCACCTTGCTGGAAAGAAAGATGTCTCCGCATATCCGCTGTCCCTCATAGCTTTTCTGCTGACAGTCCACTTCCACAAAGAAATCATCACCCATAGCTATGGAATCAGTTTTTTATTTTCTCCCCGATAAAATTCAATAATGGAGTTTAGCATGTGTTCGATGTCAGTAGCTCCTTCGCCCAGCAGGAATCCGATTTTCTGAACCATTTCCAGATTCCGGTCTATTACTTCGGTAATGCGGTTTATTACCTCGGCCCGTTGAACTTCCGGTGCACGCATATCCCGGATGATGCCCCCCGCAATTTTTCCTTTTACAATCGGAAATATGGAAACGTTAAGCAGGTTTTCGCCGATTTTGACATCCCTGTTCTCTATGTTTACATTTTCCGCGAGCACATAGGAAAAAAGGTTTATGAAATTATTGGGGATCAGCTTATTAAGGTCAGCACCTTCCAGTCCGGGAATCACTTCGTTGATCTGCTCCGCTTCTTCACCGAGAATAGTGGTAAAAGTTGTATTTGCCTTGACGATTTTGAGCATATTATCCACAATGACGACGCCGGCCCTGAGTTTTTCGAGCATGGCATTGCTCAACTCAGAAGCTTGCATGGCGCTTTCTTTCTCCTGCTTTGTTTTTTCTTCCGATTCACGCAATGACTTACGCGCCTGAGCCAGCTTTTCATTCATTTCGTGCAGGGATTCCTCATAGTTCATTGTATTCCGCATGGCAAAAGAAATGCACATTTCAGGAATTGTCAACCCTGTTGCCACATCCCTGGCAAAATCACGGCAGGAATTATATCCGCATTCAAGGCAACCCATTGAGTCGTTTTCTGATTTTCCCAGCTCCGCCAGGATTTCCTGAATTCTTTCTTTGGCAGGTTCAGGAACTCTCTGGTCATCCACTTTAAAGGTCCGGGACATATCCAGTTCAAGATATCGCTGAAGGTTATCATACCATTCCACACGGAAGAAATTCTGCAGCCGCTTATTGGCATATTTTGTTACCAGGTGCTCCTTAAAAAGCCGGTTTCCATGTTTCGTCATTCCGGGGCCATCCAGTGAATTTCCATAACTTATGGAAAAATGGCGCTGAATGGTGCTGATATTATTTTCGAATTCAGCGATCGCATCCACCATTTCTTTTCTTCCATCAATGGAAGTAAGGCTGGCTGTAAGCAGGTTTTCGTCCATATCGGCCGATTGCACAAAACCATTTCTCAATGGGTACAATGCCCCCTTATAACTAAGCGGCGCATCAATAACAGAAAATTCGAGATTCGATTCCTTTATTTTATAGTCCCTGAAAAGTTCACGCAATTCTTCGAACGTAATCACCACATCCACCTTGCTGTTGTCTTCAAAAATAAGGGCTTCTTCCTTGGTGGCAATTTCAGGCCCGATGTACATTATCCTGGTTTCATTTCCCTGCAGTTTATGAATCACCCGAGCCATGGCGATCATCGGGGATACGATCGGAGCAAGATTACTGATCAGGTTGGGATGGTGTTTTTCAATATAGGAAACTACAATCGGATCATTGGCGGTAATATAATATCGTCCTTTAAAGTCATTGAGCAAACTCAGGTATCGGTAAGCTACGATGTCAACAGCAAAGGAAACTTCATTCACCCATGTGACGCCCAGCGCCTTGATCATCGTTACCAGTTTTCTGTGATCGGAGATGTCATCGAATTCAGCCGCTATGCTGGGAGAAAGCAACGCTGCTATTTTCTCTCCTGATTCAAGAAGTTGTTTGGCCTCTTCAATTGAGCTGCGATACGAAATGGCGTTTGAATTGCAAATGGATATGCAACTACCGCATCCGATACAACGGTTATGATTTATTTCAGGAACGCCATTTGCGCTTTTGACCTGAATCGCCCTCACCGGGCAGACTCTGACGCAGGCATAACTTTTAGTGCATGCCGTGCTATCCAAATTCACCAGGGGTTTCAAAACAGTACCTCCTTTGTTATTTTAAATCATGAAGCGCTTCCGTAAGAATATGATGAATGTTTTCTTCGCTGATTTGCGTATAAATCTTGCCGCCGATTTTCAGATTCGGACCTGAACTGCACTCGCCAAAACAATGATCACCCTTAAAGAATACTTTGTCTGTTAGTCCATGGGAATTAATATACCGTTGTACAATCTTCAGGATGGTTCTATTCCCCCTTGCAAAACAGGAACTGCCAAGACAGATTACAATCTCACGTCGATGATTCATTATTTTTACAATAGTGCTGTAAAGATAAAAAAGATTGATCCCGATCCAAATTTTCATGGTAACATGTAAATGGTTATTTTTTTGTATTTTAGCTCTCACACCAAAGTTGATTTTATGAAGAGCCTGCCTGAAAAAACGATAGAACGCCTCAGCGAATACCGGAGGACCCTTTTTCGCTGTCTGGATGAGGGCAAAACTCATATCTTTTCCCATGAACTGGCCGATATGCAAAACATCACTGCAGTGCAGGTTCGTCGCGATATCATGTTTATCGGGTATGCAAGCCAGGGGCGCAAGGGATATAATATCCAGGAACTTATCAGGGTGATTGCCAATATTATCGATCCTGTGGACGTCCTGAACCTGGCTATTGTCGGGTATGGCAACCTGGGACGCGCCATTTCGGCGTACCTGCTTAATAAAAGACCCATGTTGAAATTAGTTGCCGCCTTTGATATTGATCCCAAAAAGATAGGATCGGCAAAATCGCCCGTTGAATGCTATTCAATTGAAAGGTTAAGGGAGGTAATTGACACGCATAATATTTCCGTGGCCCTTCTTACCGTTCCTGCCGATGCGGCCCAGCAAATGACAAAAGCACTTATTGGTTCGGGTGTGAAGGGTATTCTGAATTTTACCACCCATAATATTAATGTTCCGGAGGATATATACCTTGAAGAGTTTGATATGATCACCTCGCTGGAAAAGGTTGCCTACTTCGTGAAACTTGGAAAACCAGCTCAGGCCGGCGTAAAAAGCTAGCTGAACCTTTCAGGGTCAATGGCAGTTTGCTTCAGGTTGCTCTCGTGCGCTGCCCGAATAACTTTAATAACATTCAATGATTCCTGTGGTTTAACCGCAACTTCTTTGCCTGCAGTCAACGTATCATATAACTCATTATAAAACTGATGATAACACCCGGGGGTGGTTTCAATTTTACCCCTGAAATGCAATCCGCCAACTGTGGTATTCAGGATTCCCCATTTATCTTCCGGCTCAGTCCCCCAATTGGCTTCATTGGGAAAGTGACCTGCATTCAGGGCTTCTTCCTGAGGGTCGGCGCCATATTTGACAAAGGAACCTTCTGTTCCATGTATTAAAAAGCGGGGACCCTGCTCCCGTACCAGGTAACTTCCTTTCAGTGTTACCTTAACACCGGGATAATACAGATTCAGATCGAAAAGATCATCTACCTGCGAACCGGTTCTCTGTTTGCGTATATCGGCATATACGGTGGAAGGCATTCCGAACAACACCAGCACCTGGTCAATAAGATGGGAACCAAGATTGAACAGTGTACCTGTTTTATTGTCGGATTTTTCCTTCCATGAATCGCGGATGAAATTCCGGAAGCGGTCAAAGTGCGCTTCATATTCCACCAGCCTTCCAAGAAGTTTTTGATCGATTATGCTTCGCACCGTTAGGAAATCGCCTTCCCAGCGACGGTTTTGAAAAACTGTCAGAACTTTTTTCTTTTTCCCGGCAAGTTCAATCAGTGCTTCGCCTTCTTTCACATCAAGTACAAAAGGTTTCTCGACCACGACATGTTTCCCGGCCTCGAGAGCTCTGGAAGCAAAATCGTAATGGGTATGGTCGGGGGTATTGACAAGAACCAGGTCAATGGACGGATCCTGAATAATTTCATCAATTTCCCTGACAATTTTTACGTAGGGATACTGATCAAGGGCACTGTTCCCCGATCGTTGCATTATTTTCTCAATGGCATAACCCGGATTTACATGCAACATGGGAGCATGGAAGACCTTACCGGACATACCGAACGACAATATTCCAACGTGAATGACAGGTTTCATTTTTTTCCGCAATATACTAAAAATCAATGTTTGATCAGTGCATTGTACACAACCTGCTGCACATTGGTCCGCACATTCATCTCTGCCAGCTTTGTGTTCTCGGCATCGGGGTATACGCGGTTGGAGAGGAATATATAAATAAGGTCATACGCAGGATCCACCCAGATCATATCTCCGGTAAAGCCTGTATGACCATAACTTGCAAGAGAAGGTCCGTCGCAGGTAGGCTGTGGTTTTGACTTGTCTGCTTCAGGCTTGTCAAAGCCAAGTCCACGCCTGTTGCCAGTACTCAATGGTTTTTCGGTAAACAGTTTAATTGTTTCCGCGGAGATGTAGCGATCTCCCCCGTATTCACCCTCGTTCAGCATCATTTGCAGCACCTTCGCCACATCCAGTGCATCTCCGAATAAACCGGCATGTCCGCTGATCCCGCCCATCATGGCTGCCCTGGGATCGTGTACATAACCCTGCACCAGTTGCTTCCGGAACAGCTGATCATCCTCGGTAGGTGCAATTTCATTTTTCGAAAACCGGTTTAACGGGTTGAAACATAGCCGGCCGGCTCCCAGCTTCCGGTATAAAACCGAATCCAGGTAAGCGTCAAATGGCTTATGTGTTACCGAATCCACCAGTTGCTTCATCAACATGAAACCAAGATCGCTGTATAAATATTCCTTCTTCAGCAGCAGGGAGGATTTGGCAATGCTGGTGTAAATGCTGTCAGGCCAGGACTTCAATATGAACATATTGTCCGCCACCTGAAGCGGGAAGAGATCTGAATAATGATTGGAAATGATATTGCTGTTAAAACGCGTATACCTGTTCAGATACTGATTAGGCCCTATTTTTATCGGGTTGCTGTCGGTCTGTTTGCTGGTGATCAGATGCTGGTTCCTGAAAACAGGCTCCATGGTTGCAAAATAAAGCTGCATAAAGGATATAAGTCCTGCCTGGTGAAGCAATACATCCCGTATTATCATATTTTTCTTGTTGGTCTCATCGAGATAAGGCAGGTAGGCTGAGACTTTTTGGTCAAGACCGATACATTCCTCATCCGTCAGCCGCATGACAGCCTGTGTTGTGGCCAATACTTTGGTTAACGAAGCAAGGTCATACAAATCGGTCGATTTTACAGGTCGCTTGCTGCCATATACCGGGTTACCATAAGTCTTGTTCATAATGACTGTTCCATGTCGCGCTACCAGCACCTGGCATCCCGGTAAGGCCTGTTTTGATATGGCTTCTCCAATGATATTATCAATGCGGCGCAGTGTATCTTCATTCATTCCAGCCTCATAAGGAATACTGAATTTAAGTCGGCTGATTGCACTTACCGGCAATCCGGAAGTAAGCGATTTCCAATTGCCGGCGCTCACGGAAAGGGTGCCATGGGCGCTGATCCCTCCGTAAATCAATTGTGCCGATAATTCCTGTACAAGGGAGGAATTTTCATACGATATTACAAGCGCCTTCACCTTATCAAGGTTATGAAAACGATTGAGCAAATATGGGTCGGCAAATACATCAAGAAGCATTTTCCCGGTTCCTGCCAGCGAATCCACAATCCTGACCATGTTATCACTGATGCCATATTTTTTAGCTGACCGGATATCGGTAGAATGAACACTGGCAATAATCAGGTTATACTCTTTGAGTGCAGTATAAATGCTGTCGAGATTATCAAATCCATCGCCTTTCATCCGGAAATGATCAACCTGTCCATAGAGTCCCAATGCCTGCTGAAAGGAGGTGTCATGATCCGAACTCAAAACAACCGATGCAATATGCAGTGTATCCAGATGCCTTAATGGCAGCAGACTGCTGCGGTTTTGAAGAACTGTAAGCGCGGAGCTGATCAGTTGACGCTGCAACATCCGGTATTCGGGTTTATTCAGATCTTTGTCGAGATTCGCCAGTTTTACAGGATGATAGTGATTTAACCCCGCAAAGTATTTTGCAGAAAGAATACGCCTGCAATGCGCATCGATTTCCTCCTGCCTTATATTTCCTTTTTGAATTTCCCTGACAATTTTTTCGATTACGCCCGGTACATCATCCGGCATCAGCAATATGTCATTTCCGGCCTGGATAGCAAGTTTAGCAGACTCTTCGGGCTTGTATGTATTTGTGATCGCTTTCATATTCAAAGCGTCCGTAAATATAAGTCCTTTGAATTGCAGCTCCTGCCTGAGCAATGTATCCGTAATAATTCGGGAAAGAGAAGCAGGCCTGTTCTTGTCAGATTCCAGGGCCGGAATCTGAAGATGCGCTGTCATGACACCCGACAGACCATTATAAATTAATTCCTTGTATGGAAATAGTTCCAGACTGTCAAGCCGGTTTCTGCCGTGCTTTATGACCGGAAGTTCTTCATGCGAGTCTTTGTCGGTATCTCCATGTCCCGGAAAATGCTTTGCAACAGCCAGTATGCCCTTATTTTCCAGTCCTATCATATAAAACAAGGATTTCCGGGTTACATTGTTCCTGTCTTCACCAAAGGAACGGCTGTCAATTACAGGATTATTTGCATTGTTATTGATATCGATAACAGGCGCAAAATTTACATGAACCCCTAATCTCTTCAATTGTTCGGCAATCTGGTTCCCCATGTCGAATATCAGCCTGTCATCCTGGATACCGCCAAGCATCATTTGCTTCGGATACCGGATTGTGCTGTCAAGTCGCATTGCCAGGCCCCATTCCGCATCCATGGCAATAAGCAGGGGAATTTTGGAAACCGACTGGTAAAAATTGGTCAGTTTTGCCTGCTTACCGGGGGCTCCCTGGAAGAATACCAATCCCCCCACTCCATTTTCCTTCACCAGCTTTTCAACTTCTTTTTCATTTACGGGATTGTTGTTCGAATACGCCGCAATCATGATCATCTGGGCCACCCTCTGTTCCGTCGACATCGTATTCAACACCGAATCCACCCATATGTCAGGACTGTTCAGAAAAACAGGATCGGTCCTGGTTTCCTTGAGTTTAAATTCACCTTTTGATAAAAAATTGTTATCCGGAATAAAACGGTAAAACAGGCTTGACATCACCAACGCCCCCACAATCAAAATCGTTCTCAGAAAATACCTATCCATAAGCCTTAGTAAATCACATATCAATTATTTTTACTGAGTATTCCGATCCAGGGTTGCGTTTTTTGTGAAATTAAAAATAAGTATTTTTTGTTGGGGATTAAAGTGAATAAGTTATTAACCATTAAGAAGTAAAATCTTTTCCGCCGATTTCGTTAGCCGTGGGTTGCACCCACGGTTATTAAAATCAGGCCACTTTGTGGCCATTTTCCCCATGCCTCTTAGCGTAACCTTTTAATTCAGCACGATTCCGCCGTTTGAAAAACTCTGCGTTTAAAATCTCTGCGTTAAAACCTTAACCCCGCCATCGGCGGGGTCATTTGCGGTTAAATTTTGGGGTTATTCTCCGAACAAGCGAAGGGGCATTAAAAAGCACCAGCAGGTAACACACAGCTGTAAAAAGCCAAATCACCGAAATATTAAACCAGATTGTATCTGTCTTTTGATTATTCAGCTGTTTTTTGGGAGAGAAAAGTCGAGCCCGTCCATAGTTTGATGTTGGTTCTTCATAAATATTGTCCCGGGTCCTCACCAGTTCACTGCCAATTCTTACATAGGGTACACCGGTATGCTTATTGGTTACAGTATTCTCAAGTGCATAATTGAAATTATTGCGTTGAAGCAGGGCAAAGTTCTTTTTGCCCAGGGTGTTATTCAGGCTATCCAGCAACAAGCGCTTTTTCTCGCTTGCTTTTTGGTGTTGATCATAAAAACGAAGGCTCAGATACGTGAGGTAATCATGGGTTTCGACCGCAAGATTTTCCTTTTTCTTTAAATCTTCAAGATCATTTACAAATTCAAATGGAAAAATGTCAGGAAAACCTTTTATTTTAAGCATCTCATTTTTCAGAAGTCCGGTATATAAGTTTATACTGTCTTCATCATTTGTCCGCAGGCATAGAATCAGTGTTTCCTCTAGTTTGGGAATAACGTAGGATGAATAATAAGAAACATGGCTTAGGTTTTTATCGGCGTCATAAACCTTTTTTTCGAACGCATTATCTTTGAATTCTTTTACGGCCAGTGCCTCGTATCCCCAGCGGGATACCATGAAGTCGGCAAGAATTGGAGTATATCTGCCCGTTCCCAGGTTCATGCGCTCATATGGAATTATTCCTCCGCCCAGTAACAACTGCAATGCAATCATAAAAGGAAGTATTCTTTTATATAATACATCCGCATTTTGAACACTTCCGGAACATGTCAGGCCAAAAAGTACACCGAAACATGCGACGCTGAACAATACGAGCCAGTAAAAACCTATCATATCGTGTATCCCCAGAACAAGATTCCCTGTCAGTACATACAGAAACGTTTGCAATGCAATAACCGGAAACAGATACATTATTTTTGAATTTATATAACTGAAACGGCTGAACTCGAGGTATTCCTCCTTTTCAAGCATGTTTCGCTCTTTTAATATCTCACCGGCACTCAGCACCAATCCCAGGAAAATGGCTACTACAACGCTCAGGAACAAATAAAGCGGAATATTCTCATTGGCCGAATAATTGTAAAAGCCTTTGTCATTTATCCTGAATGCAAAACCAATAAGCAAAGCAATGACCGGACCCGTGATCAGCGTACGGATTATGTCATTCAAACGTGAAAACTTGCATTTAAAATTCCGGATAGAGAAAATCAGGAATTGTACCTCCAGGTTGGGAATCTTCAACATTCTTGCAGGCAGCATTGATTTAGTGACTGCTGAATCCTTTTTCAAAACCATTTCGCGAAGGTATAGGTCATGCCAGTCCTTGGGTTCGCGTACCCGTTTCCAAACATGGCCTTCCTTATCCGGTAATTTGTAATTCACAAGATCAAGTAACTGTGAGGGATCCACATCCTGCACTTCATGATAAGCCAGCTTGAGATTCTTGCTGAGGTATTCGGAAGCACCCTTTACCGGACCATTATACACGGCGACCCCACCTTCATCCAGTATCCATATTTTGTCGAAGAACCGGAATGTAGTGCTATCGGCCTGACTGATCGTTGTGATAACCAGGTTGCCCCTGAAGGAGTAATCATGCAATATTTTAATCACTTTTGAAGCATCTGCCATTCCCAGTCCCGACAAAGCATTGTCAACCAGAAGGATTTGTGGTTCGCGCAAAAGCTCAAGGGCTATATTGATCATACGGCGCTGGCCGGGTTGAATATGTTTGCTTAATATTCCACCAACCACTACATGTTTTAGTTCAAGCAAATCCAGCCTGCTTAAAATGCTGTTCACACGGGCATCCAGCTCACGGGCCGATAAATTGCTGTAATACATCCGGGCTGTAAGTGTGAGATTATCTGAAACAGTAAGTTCCTCATACAGAAGATCTTCTTCGGGGACATATCCGATCGTACCTTTTAACAGGTACTTATTCTTCCATAAATCATACCCGTTAATGTATATAGTGCCTGTGTCGGGTTTAATTTTACCGGCAAGCAATTTTAGCAGGGTACTTTTACCCACACCCTCCTTGCCAACAATTCCAATAAGCTGTCCGGTAGTTTCTGTCGTTATAAAAGAACTAACCTCTTTTTTACCGCCTGTAGATTTGAATTGCACATGGTCGGCCACGAGAGATAACGCTTTTTTTTCCTGAAATTGAAGGAACCGGCTTTTCAGTTCCGAATAAGTCAGGATTGAAACCCCCTTCAGACTGAGCTCATTACCGGGTTCAACCAGGCGAAACCGGCATTGCAGCCGTGTTTCTTCATCAAAAAACTGACCGGGATGCATCATGCAGCGGATGACATACGACTTGATCTGATCAACGAACATCACAAGGATATGTCCCTTAAAACCTTCGGCTTCAAAGATGGTGTAATTTTCTCTTAGGCGGGGAGCATTACTCTCAATCCACCGGCCCTCAAGTATTTCATCCCGGGAAGTTTCGAGTGGTGAAAGCAGCAGGTAATCGGCACTTTCGATAAGCTCAGGATCATCCTGTTCAAGGAATGAACGGAACCTGTCAATCAACATACTGTCTATACCGATTCCCTTATAAAGCACGTTAAGGTGTTCCTTAAAACCTTCTTTATCATGCATTTTTAAAAGACAATCCTGAACCAGCAACAACAAGTATATTTTCTCGTTGTAACGAAGCATTGTATTTATTTCCTGGCATAAGCTGTCGGAAATTGATTTGCCGGGGACGGCTTTTATTGAACGAAAATGCTGGTATACCTGGTTTATGTCCTCTGAATTAACTCCGAGTTTCCCGAAATATTGAAAAATTATTCCCGCTTCAGAAACTTCTTGTTTTTCCTGAACGGCGGTTTTTAAAATCGCAGTGGTTTGTATGGCTAAAGTAATTACGGTTTCATTCATGAAAGCGCCATAATTTGAAAGTAAAAATAGTGAATTTGATTTGGGATTAATGATAATCAGGCTGTAATAGTGTTAAAAAAGCAAAATTTAATCGTGGAAAGCACTCTCAAAATTTTCTAAAAGTACGCTTAAAAAAAGGAAGAGTGATAAAGATCAATGGTTGTTTTAATGTATATCACCGGCCTTTTTTCAACTAAAATCGATAACAGACGTAAATTTGTACAGTTAGTTATGAATGAAAAAAAATAGTTATAAACATAAGAAGAGAATAAATCAGGTTTTTGTCAGATAGGGTTTATTAGTTTTGGGTGTTAAGTCCCGGATGATAGAGTTCATCCGGGATTTGCTTTTTTTAATAGGACTATTTTCGCTACTTTTATGTCCTGTAAGTTATGAAGCCATGAGAAAACCAGCCCTGCTCCCTGTGTTGTTTTTGAAAGTTCTATTTACCTCCATCAGCGTTCAGGCATTTGTTCCCACCATCAATCCTTTTCCGACAAAGGCTGAAACCGGTCAAAATTATAATGTTCGTTTTTATTATCTCGATTTAAATATAAGCGATTCTTCAACGTATTTAACGGGTCGTGCAACGATTCACATTACCGTTAATGCACAAACCGGAAAGGATATTAATTTCGATATGTTGCATCTTCTCCAAGTGGATTCTGTGCTTATAAACAAAAAAAAGGCAACCTTCCAACACGGCGTTGATAAATTAAATCTTTCTCTCCCTGTTTTAGAGCCTGAAGATTCGCTTGTTGCCATTGACGTTTTTTATCACGGGCTGGGTAAAGCGGCAGGCGAAGTTCCGGGAATTTACAACAAGGTGAATGTTGGCGTTAACAAACGGATTACATGGACGCTGTCGGAATCATTCCATGCGCAGAGCTGGTTTCCCTGCAAGCAATCCCTAACTGACAAAGCGGATTCAGTGTATGTATTTCTGAGTACGGACAAAAATCTGAAAGCCGGATCAAACGGATTGTTGACTGCAACCCGGAATTTACCCGGCAATCGCGTACGATATGAATGGAAATGCCGTTATCCCATTGATTTTTACCTGATCTCTTTTGCTGTAGGCGATTACATGGATTACAGCTTTTATGCTCCCATAAATGATGAGGACTCCGTGTTTATACAGAATTACATTTATAATAATGAAGAGTACTTTGCTCAAAATAAACCATTGATTGACAAAACTTCCGATCTGATCAAAATGTACTCCGGATTATTTGGGGATTATCCTTATAAAAAGGAAAAATATGGGCATTGTATTGCACCATCCGGTGGAGGAATGGAACATCAGACGATGACGACGCTCGTTAACTTTTCCTTTCTGCTCGTAGCACATGAATTGGCCCATCAATGGTTCGGTGATTATGTTACCTGCAAAACATGGCAGGATATATGGATTAATGAGGGATTTGCATCCTATTCGGAATATCTGGCAAATCAATACCTGGTTTCACAAACCGAGGCTGACAACTGGATTGTCAGAACCCAGAATTTTGTAAAATCCATGTCGGGAGGAAGCGTATATGTTCCTGCTGAATCTTCGGAGAATGAAGACCGCATTTTTGATTACAGGTTAACCTATGCAAAAGGAGCTGCAATCCTTCATATGATCCGCCAGGAAGTGGGGAATGACGAATTGTTTTTTAATATTCTGAAGGAGTTTCTCATCCGGTTTAAGGAAAGTACAGCCACGGGCAATGATTTCAGGGACCTTTGCACCGAAATGACGGGGAGGAGTTTTGATGCTTTTTTTAATCAATGGTATACAGGAGAAGGCTATCCCATACTTACCGTTAACTGGTTTCACAGGAACGATACTCTATACATCCGTTCCCTTGAAACCCCTTCCTCAACAACTCCTTTTTTTAATTCACTTGTTGAATACAGGGTAACTATGTTGAACGGGGACACTCTCATTACACACCGCCAGGAATCGGATCTTGATAACTGGCAGGTGTATCTGCACGGGCAGATCTCATCGGTGAAAGTTGATCCGCGCCATTGGTTGGTGATGGATATTGCCGGGGTTAGCAGGATTGGAAATGAAAAGATACTTCATTTTATGCTTGTCCCCAACCCTGCCAAGGATAAAATCACCCTGCATTTTACAGAGCCTGTAAAAGAATATAAACTATACATTGCAGATTCTTCGGGTAGAATACTTTTCAGCGAGACTGGAAACTCAATGGAAAAAACGATTGATGTAAGCAAATTAGCCAAAGGCATGTATTTTGCTATCCTGTATGAACAAAATGATTTCTATCAGATAAAGTTCATAAAGAACTAATACAGCCAGTTATGCATTTTTTTTTACGCCTTCTTTTATTCCAGTTGATCCTGTTTATGCCGGCAGGTAAGGCAATTGCGCAGGCAAAACCGTCTACCACTTCGAAAAAAGCCATGGAAGCCTATAACCATGCTTTGCAGGCTTATTCGGTGCGAAATTTCGATACCGCGGAAAGATTTCTGGAGGAAGCCATACGGTCCGATTCTTCCTTTATTGATGCATACATGCTGCTGGCGCAGGTGGAACTGGATTGGGGAAAACCTCTCAAAGCCATTGAAGCCTATAAAAAAGGACTGCTGATAAATGAACAGTATTATACCTATGGGTTTATCCAATTAGGCCAGTTGCAATTTGCGGAAGCCCAATATAATGAGGCTCTTAAAAGCTACAACCACTTTCTGAAACTCCATACGGGAAACGCCAAAAATGAAGAAAAAGCGAAGGATGGAATCGTCAGGTGTACGTTTTCCATAAATGCCATGCAGCATCCTGTAGAATTTAAACCTGAAAACCTGGGAACCGGTGTAAATTCACCATTTGATGATTATTGGCCGAGTTTGTCGGCCGATGAGCAAACGCTCGTCATTACACGTCTCATTAAAAGTGATGATTATTTTAAAAAAGTTCAGGAGGATTTTTTTATCAGTCAATGGAACAACAATGGCTGGAGTGTTGCAAAAAACCTCGGTTATCCGATAAATACCTCCGACAACGAAGGTGCTCAGACCTTATCGGGAGACGGCCGCCTTATGGTATTTACTGCCTGTAACCGCAGGGATGGCCAGGGGAGATGCGATCTATATATGAGCATACGGAGAGGAGATAAATGGTCTGTGCCCCGGAACATGGGTAAACCAATTAACACAGCATACAGGGAAACGCAGCCTTCCATCACATCAGATGGCAGGACGTTGTATTTCGCCAGTGACCGGCCGGGGGGCAAGGGAAACCATGATATCTGGGTTTCGCATAAAGATTCGGCCGATCAATGGACTGTTCCGCAAAATTTAGGCGACAGTATCAATTCCACAGGTACGGAAATGTCACCCTTCATTCATCCCGACAATCAATCGCTGTATTTTTCTTCGGATGGCCTGATCGGACTGGGAGGTTATGATATTTTTGTTTCCCGGAAAAACAAGGAAGGAAAATGGCGGAAAGCAGTTAACCTGGGCTATCCGATCAATACAAACCGGGATGAGATCGGATTGATTGTAAATGCAAGGGGAGATAAAGCCTATTTTGCATCCAACATCGACAAGAATCAGGGAAAGGATATATATTCCTTCGAGATGCCCGTGCAGGACAGGCCGTCAATGACTACTTACATGAAAGGGCGTGTTCTTGATGCTGTAAACAACAATTTGCTCCGGGCCCGCTTTGAACTGATTGACCTTGAAAATGGAAATGAATTTTATAAATCCTATTCGGATAGTCTGACCGGTGAATTTGTTGTAAGTATACCGGTTGATCACAATTATATGCTTAACGTATCAAGAAAAGGATATTTGTTTTATTCGGAAAATTTCTCCCTTAAGGGAATCTTCCACGCGGATGCTCCGCTTTTAAAGGACATACCTCTGCAGCCCATAGAAATTGGAAAGACCATTGTACTGAAAAATGTATTCTTCGAAACCGATTCCTATGCGTTGAAAAAAGAATCGGAGATCGAACTGAATAAAGTTGTTCAGTTTCTAAATGTTAATCCGGGTGTTCGAATTGAGATCAGCGGATATACCGATAACGTGGGAGAAGCAGGGTATAACCAGGTTTTATCGGAGAACCGGGCACGTGCCGTTACCAATTACCTGATAGCCGCCTCCGTGAATGCACAAAGAATCGTATCCAGGGGATATGGAATGAATAATCCGGTTACATCAAATGATGTAAGCGGAAGGACGGGCTCAAAACAGGCGAACCGAACTGAAAATAATAAATTAAGGGAAACAGGAACTATGGCAAAGATGGGAAATTAATTACTTGCAGATTTTAAGGCCTTCTGATAAGTACTTGCGCTTTTCGTTGGTTACATCCATCCTTGAATCGCCATAATCCATTTTCAGACGATCAAATTTAATGGTCTTATCATGAGCCCAGTTTAACTTTAAACTGATCCGGTTGTAACTGTCTTTGGCCTTCAGTAATTCCAGAGTTGTCCGTATGGGATTCTTCATTATTTTTGTGATTCTGAACATAGTATACGAAATTACAATATCCGGGTTATTCATCATTTGACCAATGAATACAAACAATACAAGAATAATGCCATATTAAAGATGAAATTGAATTTTTCATAATCTTTTTTTTCAGAATATTGTTCCTATATCAGAATAACAACTATGGATACTACCCTTATAATTCAGCAAGTCCTTGATCAGATCAGGGTTTCAAAGGATAAACCGATTGCAAACTGCAAAATATACGAGAACAAAACCGGCCATGATCCGCAACATGAATTCCTGTTCTTCATCAAGCCGGAGATACCGCAAATAGATGATGAAAAGAAAATTGAGGCTGTCCTCGAGATGCTTTTGAGAAAAATTTCCCATTTTGGTTTCATGATCCGGGAGATCCGGTTGCTGGGGGCTTCTTATCTTGAAAAGTACAATATCATTGCACAGCATTATGGGGTGATCAACTCCCTTAGCCGGGAACCCTTAAAAGGTTTTACGAATGAAGCCAGAATCAGATTCAGGGAAGTATTCGGAAATACTCCGGAAGACGTAAAAGTACTGGGTAGTTTGCAATTCCTCAAGCAATATCCGTCCTTTACGCCCGACAGCCTTTCGAATCTCTGGCAACAAAGTCAGTCGGCAAAATTATCCGGCGGAAATTATTGTGCATCCGTTAAAGTCCAGGGGGAAGATGTTTATCTGATCAACGGTTTTCATCCTAAACAACTAATTCATTTTACCCGGGAAGGGCGCATGATCATTCCTTTTAGACTAACCGGGAATCTGGATTGGTCAGTGGCCCGAAATGAGTTTATCGGGAACACCAATCCTTCCGATGCCACACCCGGAAGCCTTCGCAATGAACTGCTGGTGAATGCGGAAAAATTCGGGTTGAAAGAAGTTTCTTCCAGTCAGAATGGATTTCACCTTTCAGCCGGACCCGTTGAAGGACTTGTTGAACTGATGCGATATGGTTCGGATTTTTCAAGCGGGGATATTAAAATACCGGCAGATTTTTCTTTCGGAAGAGCCCTGTTAAAAAACTTTTCCGAAGAAGAGACTGCCATCATTTGCAGTAACCGGATTGTGCTGCACAAGGGGAACCGGATAAGCACTTTTGATCTGACAGAAGAAAAAAATAGCGGGGATGCAATTGATTTATTAAAGGAGGCTGATTTGAAATGATCTCTCCCTTGTCGTCAGCTTAAGCCAACGGCAATGGGATAATTTTTCAATTGAATTAATATCCGACTAATTCAAATGGCAGTTCTATATTTTCTTTAAATTCAAGTCCCAGATCATACATATCCTCATCATCCTGTTCATAATACCACAGGATATTGACGGAATGTCCAGCTTCCTTCAGGAGTTCCAGCTTAAAAAGGATATCCTGCACAAGCTTTGATGTGGCCGTATTAAAATAGATGTATTTAAAAATGAATTCTGTTTTCTTTTTAGGATGGGAAGCATAATCATCAAGCCAATCCAGAACAGGCTGATAAAACGTAACCACATCTTCAGGCAAGGATCTTCCGGTAATCTCAAAAATATCATTGTCCGGATCAAAAATTACCCTTGGAGTGTCATTTGTGGCTTTGATATCTAATGGTTGCATGAGACATGGAATTATCAAAATAAAGATATTAAAAGAAATCTAAACCCCAAATTAATATTACTAACTTTGCATAAAATATATAATATATGGAATATCAGCCTCTTCCCGACCGCTATTCTAAAATAGCCTATAACAAGTGTGGCAAAAGTGGTCTTAAACTGCCAGCTATTTCCCTTGGTTTATGGCATAACTTCGGTGGTGTGGACGTTTTCGAAAATGGAAGAGCCATGATGCGTGCTGCTTTTAATAATGGCATCACCCATTTTGACCTGGCAAACAATTACGGACCTCCTCCCGGCTCTGCCGAAGAAAATTTTGGTGTGATAATGGAAAAGGACTTCAGGCCTTTCCGGGATGAACTGATTATTTCTTCGAAAGCCGGCTATTACATGTGGGAAGGCCCTTATGGAGAATGGGGTTCAAGAAAATACCTCCTTTCCAGTTTGGATCAGAGCCTGAAAAGAATGAAACTTGAATATGTGGATATATTTTACTCCCATCGTCCCGATCCGGATACTCCCCTGGAGGAAACCATGGGAGCGCTTGCACATGCTGTAAAACAGGGAAAGGCCCTCTATGCGGGAATTTCAAATTATCCTGCTGAACTTACCCGAATGGCTTCAGGTATACTGAGAGAGATGGGTGTACCCTGCCTGATCCATCAGCCAAAATACTCGATGTTTGAAAGATGGGTGGAAAATGGATTGCTGGATGTGCTGGAAAACGAGGGAATTGGCCTGATTGCCTTTTCACCCCTGGCACAGGGCATGCTGACAAACCGCTATTTAAAAGGTATTCCCGAGGGCTCCAGGATGTCGAAAGTACATGGCTTTCTAAAAGAAAAGGATCTCACGCATGAAAGGCTTGAGAAGATAAAGAAACTGAATGATATCGCCCTATCCAGGAACCAGACATTGGCTGAAATGGCGATTGCATGGCTGCTGAAGGATAAACGCGTAACTTCCGTGCTGATCGGCGCCAGTTCTGTCGATCAGCTGATGGATAATCTTGGCGCGTTGAAAAATACGGCCTTTTCAATGGAGGAACTTCAGAAGATTGAATTGGTTTTGAAGGGATAATTATGAATTATGAATTATGAATTATGAATTATGAATTATGAATTATGAATTATGAATTATGAATTATGAATTATGAATTATGAATTATGAATTATGAATTATGAATTATGAATTATGAGCTGACGCCACTAGTCTTGTGCAGTGGATTTCCCCCACTTTTACCTTTTAGTTTTTAGTTTTTATCTTTCAATGTTCACTGTTCATTGTTCACTGTTCATTGTTAACTGTTCATTGTTCACTCGTATTTCAAAACCTCTGCCGGATTTGCAGTCCCGGCCCTGTACGTCCGATAACACACGGTTATAAGGGCAATTAGAAGGGTAATGAAAAAAGAAAGGAAGAATTCTCCGAATTTCATATGGATCCTGTAATGGAAGTTCTGCAACCACTTGTTCATGAGAAAATAAGTAATTATCCAGGCAAGAAGGGTAGATACGGAGATGAGCACCAATACTTCGCGAACGAACAACAGCATAATTCCCGACAGGGAAGAACCGAGCACCTTGCGCAGACTTATTTCGCGGGCTCGTTGTTCAGTTGCAAATGAGGTAAGTCCGAATAATCCGAGGCAGGCAATGAAAATAGCCAGAATTGAAAAAGCAACTGCAATTCGTGCCGTACGTTTTTCCTCCTTGTAGAATTTTTCAAATTCCTGGTCCAAAAAGAAATATTGGAAAGGTTCATCGTTTGTAAATTTATGCCACGTTTTATTTATCTGATCAATGGTCTGGTCAATGTTATCCTTACTCAGCCTGATGGTAAGATATCCTGCCCAGTCCCATCCCACTGGCTTTAGCATGAACACGCAGGGATCAATGCTCATGCGCAGGGATTGAAAATGAAAATTCCGGGTTATTCCAATCACATTGTGATATCTTCTTTCTTCCAGGGTTTTTCCGGGTTCAATAAAACGTATGTTGAAAGGGTCAGTTAAGGCAAATCGACGCACGGCTTCCTCGTTAATTATTACGGTGCTGCTGTCTGAAGCGAAATCTTTTTCAAACAATCTTCCTTCTTCGAGCGGAATCCTGTAAGTTTTCAGATAATCATAATCAACCCAGTTTACCTGCATCAGGTAGGCAGCCTCTGCGGGTCTTCCCTCAATCTGAAAACCGTTATTATTATTCGGATATCCCGGGATTGCGGTGGAATTGGTTGAACTCACCACTCCCGGTATTTTGCTGATCTCATCCTTAAACGGGATTATTTTTTTGTGAATGGCCTCCATGCGGCGGATAACAAGCAGTTGTTCCTTGTCAAACCCGAGGTCTTTGTTAACCATATAATGGATCTGCTTATAAATGATCATTGATCCCAGGATGAGCGCAATTGAGATCATAAATTGAAATACTACAAGCACGCTGCGAATGCGTATATTGGAAAGACCGATTTTAATTTTACCATACAACACTTTTACCGGCACAAACGAAGCGAGGAACCATGCAGGATAGCTTCCCGACAATATGCCGATGAGAAAGGCCAGGAGAATCAATCCGGGTATTACATACCATTTCGAAAAATAACCGACAACGAGATTGGTTTGCAGTAAATTATTGAACACCGGAAGCAGCAATTCAACGATGACTATTGCAACGCCAAGGGAAATTAAAGTGAGAAGGATGGATTCAACCATAAACTGCCTTATGAGAAGGAGGCGTGAAGAACCCATTACCTTGCGCAGTCCCACTTCGCGTGAACGTTTCGTGGAACGGGCTGTGGAGAGGTTCATATAATTAATGCCCGCAACGATCAGTATTAAAAAAGCAATGCCGGAAAATATATAAATATATCCACGGTCATTCGCTTGCTTGAAATCAGAACCAATTTCGGGGTTGAGATGCACATCTGAAAGAGGCTGCATGTAAATTCCGTACTTGTTTCCTTTCTCAGCGAATGCTGCCAGATCGAGACCCAGGGTCTTTTCAACCTGGGGTCCTACATATTTCCGGACAAGGTCGGGTAATTTGTCAATGACTGATTTAGCCGAAGCTCCTTTTTTAAGCAGAACGTAGGTTGCGAAACTGTTGGAGAGCCAGAAATCATCATTGGCCCGGGGATGAGATAAAAAAGAGATCAGCATGTCAAAATCAAAATGGCAATTTTCAGGTACATCCACCATAACGCCTGTAATTGTATAGAGTGTTGTATCATTTCCAATCCGGAGGTGTTGCCCGATGGCTGATCCTTTTCCAAAATATTTAACAGCCTGGCTCTTCGTCAATACAACCGCATTTGGCTCTCCAAGGGCCTTTTCAGGGTTGCCTTCGATCAGGGGAAGCGTAAAAACCTGGAAAAAATCGGAGTCCGCAAAAGCAATGTGCGATTCAATAAACTTTCTGTCCTCCACTTGTACAAGTGTTTCGTCCCAACTGGTCAACCGTATCGCAGTTTCAACTTCGGGAAAATCCTCTATAAAGGCCTTTGCTGTGGGCGCTGCAGTCCAGGCTGCCTTGAATTCCGATTCGCCCATTTTTCCGTCAATGTATAGCCGGTAAATGCGGTCGTATTTTTCGTTGAATTTATCATAGCTTAGTTCATGAATAACGAATATGAAGATCATCAGGCTACAGGCAAAACCAACTGCCAGTCCGAGGATATTGATTATTACATAGGTTTTATGACGAAAGATATTCCTTAGGGCTGTCTTAAAGAAATTTCCAAACATGATACATCCAGGGTTTTTAATTAGACGAATGAAATATATCGAAGTTACACACTAATTTTCAATATTTTTACAGCAATCAAATCATAACGTATGCGAAAACAGGTAGATGCCATTTTGCAAAAGAACGGTTTCATAATTGATATGGATGGTGTTCTGTATCATGGAAACAGGTTATTGCCAGGAGTTCAGGAATTTGTTGCATGGTTGTCTGCCAACAACAAGAAATTCGTTTTTCTCACCAATTCAAGTGAACGCACTCCGCGAGAACTTCAGGAAAAACTTGAAAGGCTGGGTGTGATGGTTGAAAAAGATGCTTTTTATACCAGTGCATTGGCCACGGCGATGTTCCTGAGTGCTCAGAAACCTAGAGGCAGCGCTTATATTATCGGTGATGCCGGACTTATCAATGCCTTATATAATGTGGGGTATACCATGAATAACGTGGATCCCGATTATGTGGTCATTGGCGAAACCAGGGGATATTCCTATGAGATGGTGGAAAGAGCAATAAATCTTGTGATGGGTGGTGCCCGTCTCATTGGCGCCAATCCTGATGTAACGGGTCCTGGCGAACACGGACTCGTCCCTGCCACCAAGGCTCTTGTTGCGCCCATTGAAATGGCAACCGGCAGAAAAGCCTATTTCGTTGGCAAGCCCAATCCCCTGATGATGCGCAACGCATTGAAAAAAATCAAATGCAGCAGGGAAGAATCCGTAATTATCGGCGACCGGATGGATACGGACATTGTTGCAGGAATAGAATCAGAAATTGACACATGCCTTGTTTTAACCGGCATAACAAGTCGCGATATGCTCGATCATTTCCCCTACCGTCCGAAATACATTCTGAATGGGATAATTGATTTTATAATTAGTGACAAGTGACTAGTGACTAGTGACCAGGGGCAAAAATCCCGTTAGGCACTGTTGGTAGAAAAAAATCAGACTGCAAAACCTCTGAGCTTGCAGACCCTGAAGACCGCCTGAAATTGTGCCTTAATTCACAATCTGCTTACTGATCGAAAGAATACGTATCGGTCCCTTTAACCCGGATGGTCTTAATGGCATGTCCTTGTTCAGGAAATCGGTTATAGGTGATGAAGTGTACAGGTTCTTAATTTTGCCGTATTGGATAAAATCGCCGATAAAACGGTTCCGGTATATGTTAGCAACGGAAATTTCAAGGAGGTTGTCATTCTTTAGCAAACCCTTAACAGAAATATAGGTCCCCGGCTTCCAAAGTCTTCCGAGAATAGTCCCGTTTAGTTTTATTTCCGCCAGTGTTTCAAATTCACCTATGTCAAGCAGGAGAGAATCCGACGACTTCAGTTTATCAGCCGGTAATCTGAACGAAAGAGAGTAATTGGTTGTACCGGCAAAATACCGGATATCCGGATTATCCGATTCTGTAAGCCACTGCAATTTTGTGAATCCGACAGGATCGATAGTTGCGTCATATCCGGGCTCAAACGTGATTTTACCTGAGAAATCCGAGAGCACAAATTCCTTCTCTTTTACAGATTGTAAAGCGTATTTTTTATTCTTGAAACTGGTTAGTTCAAATTCGCCTTCGCTGCCTGAAACAGCAACGAATGAATTATTTTCACTTTCGATGCATGGAACCGCCCGTAATTTGGATGAATCTTCAGCAGGAAAAATTTGTTTTCCGTTTTGCTTAACAGCGATAATGTGATCCGCGGGTTTTGTGTTATTAAAAACAAAGAACAGGGATTGATAAGGTTTGAATGTTACCGGCAGGGTGGTGTAATTATCATCCATTGTGTATACAGCAGGCTTCACTATGTTTCCATACTCCGGATCCCAAATTGCCGGCGTTTTTCCGGTAACCCGAAATGACATCTCCCGTGAAATCTCGCTGTTTTGCTGATTCATTACAAAATAAACATCCGTACCTTTCATTTTCTTATGAATAAACAGGATATTCATTCCATCATTCCGGCTGGTCTTTATATCCGGAAGTATTTTCTCTGTTTTCAGAACGTCGGAGACAGGCGCACCCCAATATACTTTTCCATCACCATACTTATGAGAGGTAACTGATTTCCCGTCAATATTCCCCCAAATCCGGGCTGCCAATTCATCAAAGGCGTTCGCGTTTGTTTTAATGTCACTGACCGATAACATTCGGTTCGGTTTCGGTGCATATAAAACAACCCCTTCGTTTACAAGCTGTCCTATCCGTTCCAGTGTTTCAAAATTCATGCATTCAGTTGGGGGCAGACTTAACATTGAATAGATGGTGTTTCCGTTTAAAACAAGTTTGCCGTCAGTCACTTTGATCCGGTTTTTAAGAATATCGAAATTGCAGGAATTAAACATGTACCCAAACGGTAGGGAATTGGACTCATTGTAGGATAAAAACTGGGGCAACTGGTCGCCCAGATAATATAAAACATCATCACTTGCGACACCCTGCTGTATTATATCCTGTATACGCGACTGGTAATCAAACCATCCTGATATGAATTTCCAGTCCGTGTTGTTCCTGTTGAAATGTGCACCGAATTGTCCAAGGGTCATTCCCGGTTTCTTGTCATTTGGCTGATGTACGTTACTATGCAGGATTATTTGGCTGATGCCGGAGCAGAACGCTTTGTCGCCAAAAGGTTTAAGTCCCCATGGAGTTTCGGAATAATGGGCATACCCGGTGTATGCCTCGGATGCCATCACCGGTTTCTCATATCCAATCGCTGCAAACGAAGGCATATTCAATTCAACTCCGGTTCCGGGATAATAGGTTACATTGCGTTTATCATCCGTTGCGGACCAAAATTCATACATGGGTAAATCAACATAGCTGGTCGTTTTGAGAATATCCAGCGAAGGATAACCGGTGTTTCCATAGATAACCTCGGCATGAAATTCAATGTTCTTTTTATGTAGAAGATCCCCGAAATGTTTGTAGTAATTGTTCTCAATCAGTTCAGCACCTGTTTTGCGTAAATCGAATAAAACAGCCTCGTCAGTTTCGGAATTTCCAGATGTTTCACCGCATAGCACAGGAATATAGGAGGCCAGAGAATATCCGCGCCGTTGAACGAATTCGTTTAACATATTTGCGGTCCAGTTCTGGTATCCGCATTCCCAACTGTCAATCAGCATGAACTTAAAGGTGTTTCCGGCAAACGAACCGGCTTTTTCAATAAGTTTTGCCGGGAAACTGCTAAAATGGAGATTAAGGGCGGCCGTATCCATTTTATCACATTCCAATCCTGTTCCTGCAGCTGTTGCAGGTGCATTGGTCGATCCTGTGGTAGTATAACCAAACCGGATCACGGTCCAGTTTCCTTCTGTGGGTTTCCAGTTTAATGTTCCATCCCTGTTCATTTTTGAGGTGATATCGATTACCTCCTTCACCTCATTTAGATTCGATGGGCTTACGGAATATGAAAAACTCGACTCACCGGCTGCTTTAACATTCCCCGATTTTTCGGAAAGAAATTCAGTGGCACCCGAATACAGGGGACTTTCCTGTTGCGGCAGAAACTCGCATTCTGCAATATTAACAGGCACATAGCTGTCCAGGTTTTCCGTATTAACCAAAGAAACCTGATAGTATTTTGCAGAAGTTTTCTCAAACGGAATGGAAACCATTTTATTAACACCCTGTACAATAAATTCTTTGATTTTACTGAATTTACGGCCATCCTGAGATTCTGAAATGCTGTATGTTGAAGAAATTTGTGCGGGATTACCCCACATAAAGACTATTCTTGGCAAAATGGCAATTTTTCCTGCGGTGAACGCTTCCTTAAACTGAAAAGTAATTTTATCACCTTTGGTAATGGATAACGCGCTTGCCGTGCATCCGTCGAAAACATAATCGTTCTGCCTGAGATCATTTAAAAATACAAGGGGTGCCCCCTTCTGAAAAGAACTCAACGGATTGTCGCTTTTAATAGCAACAACCGCTACATCCTTATAATAATTGAGATTGGCAAACGGCTGTTTTAAATGAATGTTTTCCGACTGGGATGCATTGACGATTGTCTTTGTCCATACATACTGCTTCATCGACATTTCCGGGGTTATCCACGGACCACCGCTGGTACTCCAGCCATCGCAATTGTGGGCCCCAATTGAGATACCCAGACGGTTCGCTTCTTTCAAAGCCCATTGAAACATTTCAAACCATTCCGGGGAATTAAAAATAACTTTTTTCACTCCAAAATCCCTGTCCCCAAAAAGGCCGACATTTAAAATTGTTGCTTGTCCGATCCCCTGTTCCTTCATGGCTTCAAGGTCTTTCGTAATTCCTTCTTTCGTGATATTCCCGTCAAGCCAATGCCACCAGGTATGAATCTTCACGCTGGCTGGCGGGATTTTGAACCCGGATTCGTCAAGTTGAAAATGTTCCTTCGTACTACAGGAAAAGAATATGAGCATGACAACAAAAAGGAGTTGAATGGGGCGATTGATAATTGCTTTCATTGGACACATTTGGTTATTTCACTGAGCAGAATATCAAATGTAGTATTTTGGAGGGAAGATGGTTCCTGAATTACTGAAATTTTCCTTTCATATATTCAATCCAGGCTTATCCGGCCAGCTTTTTAATAGCCTCTTCCACCGAAGTAACAAAAAATACCCGGCCCATTTTATTACTCTCCCGGATAAAATCCTGCATACTCCTGCTTTTAAATTTGGTAATGTCAGCCACTATGGCCAGCTGAACCCTGTAATTTGAAAACTTCTGCAAGATATCGCCGGCCAGCCGGGATTTAAGATCAAAAAAATCGGATCCGATATTCTTTTGATGGAATATGAGTTTATCCGCACCCTTGTAGCCCGCTTCAGCCATTATATCCAGGGCATCCTGGGGTTCGATGATGATAATTTCATCCGAAATTATTTCGGCCAGGGTTGTTCCGTTCACCACAATTAGTTCAATTTTCATGCGAGTGGGAGGATTTGAAGATTTGAAGATTTGAAGATAGCTGACGCGGCTGCTCAATTGCACAACTGCCCGCATGACTGCAAGACCGCAGGACTGCAGGACTGCAGGATTACATGACTGCAAGACTGCATAACTCTTGAATCGCAGAACTGCAGAACAACATTACAGTTTATACGATGATGCAAATTCGTCGGAAATGTAATTGTCATAGCTCATACACACATGGGTTGCGAACTCCACGGCAGTGGCTACAATTTCTTTCCAGGTGGTCTCAGGGAGAGTTAGCAGGTCATCATAGCTGATGTTATTACGGAACAGTGAATAGGCAATCCCAGCATTGAAATTGTCTCCCGCTCCAATGGTGCTGACCGGGTCGAGGGCTATCACAGGACAAGTAAGTCCATATCTTTCCGTGCGAACAAATACGCCCGTTTTATTGGCTGTATATAAAAGATTTTTACAGTGCCTGCCAACTTCGGCATAAGCATCATCGGCATCATCGGCGCCAAGTATAAATGAAAAATCCTCATTGGATCCCCTGACAATATTTGCCAGGCTCATATTCTCCATAATCAGGGGTCTCAATTTTGGCAATTCTCGCAGGTGATGTTTCCTGAAATTGGGATCATAAATTACGATCGCCTTCTTCTTGTTAGCCTCCCGGATAAATTCAAGCAACTTGAATCGTACCTCAAGGGTAATGGCATATATGGATCCGAATAAGACAATATCATCCTGAGCGATAGCAGGAAATTTCACATCAAGGCGTTTGTCAGGATAAATCTTGTAAAAATCGTAGCTGGCATCATTGTTTTCATTCAGGAACGCCAACGCCAGGGTGGATTTTCCGTCGTAATACCGGTAAACATATCGGGTTGACACATTGTTTTTTTTCAAAAAGGCGTCAATAATATTGCCAACCTCATCCATTCCATATTCACCCAGAAAATAGACCGGAAGATTCAGCCTCCCCAGTGTTACTGCACTATTAAGACATGCACCGCCGGCTTTGGCAGTGAATGGCAATTGATCTTTAAATAAAATATCAAGAACGGTTTCGCCGATAGTATATATCTTCCTCATAATCAAATACTCAATTTTTTTTGTCAATGCTAAGTTAATCCATTATTTGAAATCGTACTGAACTTTTGTCAGCCACAATCCGTTTGAAATTAATTGGTATATTTATTGCCATACCATCAAGTTCACAATTAAAAAAAATTTACACGTATGAGTTTGTTTAAAACTTTGGACACCAGCCCGGAAAAACCAAATGATATATTTTCAGCCACCCCAATCGAGCATGTGAAATGTCTGATCATCGGATCAGGACCCGCAGGATACACAGCTGCCATCTATGCAGCCCGTGCCAATTTAAAACCCTTGTTGTTTAAAGGCATTCAACCGGGAGGCCAATTAACCACCACCACCGAGGTGGAAAATTTTCCCGGTTATCCTGAAGGGATCACCGGCCCCAAATTAATGGATGACCTTGATCAGCAAGCAGCCCGTTACGGGACCGATATTCGATGGGGAATTGCCACGGCCGTTGATTTTACAGAGACACCTCACAAGGTGATTATTGATGATAAACAATTAATCACAGCCGATACTGTCATCATTGCCACTGGAGCAACGGCCCGGTATCTGGGACTCGAATCAGAGGAAAAATACAAGGGGTCGGGAGTTTCAGCCTGCGCCACATGTGACGGATTCTTTTATCGCGGGATGGATGTTGCGGTTGTTGGCGGGGGTGATACCGCCTGTGAGGAAGCCATTTACCTGTCGGGTATGTGCAAAAAGGTTTATCTCATTGTACGGAAGGATTTTCTGCGTGCCTCCCGGATCATGCAACAGCGTGTGACGGAGATTCCAAATATTGAAATTCTGTTTGAAAGAATCACCAAGGAACTCAGGGGAAACCAGGTGGTTGAAGAAGTTGTACTCATTAAGAAACCCGGACAACCTGATGAGGCAGATGAAATTATAAAAATAGACGGCTTTTTCCTGGCCATCGGGCACAATCCGAATTCCGAAATTTTCAAAGCATTCCTCGAAACGGATGAAACCGGTTATGTGAAAACTATTCCGGGCTCGTCGAAAACAAATGTTCCAGGTATATTTGCATGCGGAGATGTCCAGGATAAGGTGTATCGCCAGGCTGTAACGGCCGCAGGGTCAGGGTGTCAGGCAGCCATTGATGCGGAACGGTATTTGTCCCACAAATAACACTTAATGAAATTATATAAAGTTTGCCTGTAACTTTATGTATTTTTCATTTAAAAAGTTAATTTAGTACCTTCTTCATTTTAGAATTATGCACTGATTAACGATTAATTGTATAAACGTATGGCACTACAAAGAAGAGTATATTTAGATGCATCTGAAATGCCCAGGCAATGGTATAATCTGGCTCCGGATCTTCCCACGCCAATGCAGCCGCCATTGGGTCCGAACGGTCAACCGATTTCGCCCGATATGCTGGCACCGGTATTTCCCATGAATCTGATTGAACAGGAAGTTAGTATGCAACGGTGGATTGATATTCCCCAGGAAGTATTGGAGATGTTGTCCATATGGCGTTCTACTCCATTGGTAAGGGCATTTGGACTTGAAAAAGCGTTAAAGACCCCCGCACGAATTTATTACAAAAATGAAAGTGTTTCACCGGCAGGCAGTCACAAGTTGAACACAGCCGTAGCACAAGCCTGGTATAATAAACAGTTTGGAATTAAGAAACTTACAACTGAGACCGGTGCAGGGCAATGGGGAAGTGCATTGGCTTCAGCCTGTGCTTTAATAGGACTCGAGTGTAAGGTATTTATGGTAAGGATCAGTTTTGACCAGAAGCCATTCCGGAAATTGTTGATGAACACCTACGGAGCCACCTGTATTGCCAGTCCGAGTATGGAAACCCAGGCTGGCAGGGATGTTTTGGCAAGAACCCCGGATACTCCCGGAAGTCTGGGCATCGCCATCAGTGAAGCCATTGAGGCAGCTGTTACGGATCCTACGGGTCAAACCCGTTACAGCCTTGGAAGTGTGCTGAACCATGTAATGCTTCACCAGACCATCATCGGTCTTGAAGCTAAAAAACAGCTTCTCAAATTCGGGGAGAAACAACCGGATATTGTGATCGCCTGTGCGGGGGGAGGTAGTAACTTTGCGGGAATTTCCTTTCCTTTCATTTACGACAAGATCCATGGCGCCGACATCAAGATCATCCCGGTAGAACCAAGCTCATGTCCCACCCTCACCCGGGGTCCGTTTTTATATGATCACGGAGATACGGCAAAAATGACTCCATTATTACCGATGCATACGTTGGGACATGGTTTTATTCCTGAGCCCATCCACGCTGGCGGACTTCGTTATCATGGGATAAGCCCCCTGGTATCCGCTGCATTGAATGACAAGCTGATTGACCCGATGTCGCTTGATCAGATTGAATGTTACGAGGCCGGCATACTTTTTTCAAAAACGGAAGGAATTGTTCCTGCCCCGGAAACGAACCATGCAATTGCAGCAACTATTCGTGAAGCCTTAAAGGCAAAAGAAGAAGGCAAGGAAAAAGTGATCCTGTTTAATTTCAGCGGCCATGGATTGATGGATATGGTGGGATACGATAAATTCCTCACCGGTCAATTGAGCAAGCATGAAATGTCGGATAAAGAACTGTTTCAGTATTTGGATGAACTCAAGGATTATCCCAAGCCGGTAATGTAGTGTTATAGTCTTGCAGTCTTGCAGTCTTGCAGTCTTGCAGTCTTGCAGTCTTGCAGCCTTGCAGTCTTGCAGTCTTAGTCCTTAACAACAAAATCCCCGGCCGACTGACCGGGGATTTTTCATTACAGGCCTAACTTTCAGGTTTATTAAAGGTCAAGGTTAATTATCCATTATAAATTATAAGCGGATTCACCGTGTTCATACACATCCAGGCCTTCCTCTTCAATCCGTTTTTCAACACGTAATCCGTTTAAGTATTTTAAGGCCAGGAACAAGATTGTTGCGGTTCCCAATGCCCAGGCGGCAATGGAGAGTACCCCTATAAACTGGCTTTTCAATAAGGCACCGCCATGTCCATAAAGTAAACCCTGGCTGGTTGAAAAGACTCCAACCAATAAAGTTCCGAATGCTCCGCAGACTCCATGCACAGAAATCGCACCCACCGGGTCATCAATTTTGGCTACCTTATCAAAGAATTCAACTGCCAGAACAACGAGCACCCCTGACAAAATTCCAATGATGAGCGCCCCGCTGACCGAAACTGCATCACATCCTGCCGTTATCGCGACAAGTCCTGCCAAAGCACCATTTAAAGTCATGCTCAGCGTGGGTTTTTTGTTTTTCATCCACACATACATCATGGTTGAAAATGCGCCCCCGGCGGCAGCAATATTTGTCGTTACAAAAATCAGGGATATTGCCGTGGCATTGACTTTTCCGGCTGCAGCAAGCTGGGATCCGGGGTTGAAGCCAAACCAGCCTATCCATAAAATGAAAACGCCGAGTGTTGCCATCGTAATATTATGGCCGGGGATTGCTTTTGCCTTCCCGTTCTTGTCATACTTTCCAAGGCGGGGACCTAATACCATAGCCCCTATCATGGCCGTCATACCTCCTACCATATGAACTACCGAAGAGCCCGCAAAATCATGGAATGGAACGGTCATTTGACTAAGCCATCCCCCTCCCCAGGCCCAGTGGCCTGAAATAGGGTAAATCACGAGGGTAATAAATCCACTGTAGATCATGTATGCGTTAAACTTGGTTCTTTCAGCCATAGCACCGGAAACAATGGTGGCGGCTGTTGCAGCAAATACGGTTTGAAAAATAAGGAATGCCAGATCCGGCATATCCGTTCTATACGTATGCTTCATAAAAATATCCAACCCTCCCCAAAATCCATTTTGGCTTCCGAACATGATGCCAAAACCAACGGCCCAGAAAACGATAGTGCCGATTACAAAATCCATCAAATTCTTAAAAAGAATATTGGTTGTATTTTTCGACCGGGTAAAGCCGGCTTCAACCAAGGCAAAACCGGCCTGCATAAAGAATACGAGAGCGGCAGTAACCAACACCCAAACCGTGTTAAGGGAAAAAGCATAATCCGTTAATGCCGTTTCCAATGTGCTGATTTTATCAGCTACTAGTAATGTGTCCATCATGGTTTTCTAAGTTTTGAATGTTATTACTCTCCGCCTTCAATATACATTGCCCTGTCTCCCCTATCGCCGGTGCGAATCCGGTAGGCATCCACGATATCGGAGATAAATATCTTCCCGTCGCCTATCTCACCAGTTCTGGCGGCGGATAAAATGGCCTTCACTGCACCATCCACAAATTTTTCCCGGCAGTAAAAAGTGATCAGTATCCGTTCAATCGTGCTTGTATCATATTCAATACCGCGATAAATCCGCGTTTCGTGGGATTTTCCAACCCCCCTGACTTCCCAGAAGGTGAACCATTCGATGCTGGCTTCATTTAAAGCTTCTTTCACCTCGTCGAATTTAGATTTTCGAATTACGACCTCTATTTTTTTCATATGATGTTGTTTTATTGGTTATTCAAGAATTAGAAGGAAAACCCGACAACGACATAAAGCTGTTCCCTTTCAGGATTAAGAATGACTTGCCCGGTTACCGGTATGCTGAATGAATCCGTGATTTTAATTTCCCTGGTCGTGCCAATCCCTATGTTGCATATGGCAAAGTCGCCATCAGAAGTATGCCAGCCATCTCCGGCCCCAAGAAATATATTGCAATGCTTGAAAGCATATCCAGCCTGGAAATACTTGTCCCCGCCAACGGATGCTGCCCCTCCTGCTTCATTTACTATATAATTTGCACTTAACGTTAACCCTTTTATAGTATACCCGGCATTGATTTCAAAAGCCTGGCTGCCGGTTGAATCCGAAACATCAAAAAATTCCTGCCCTGGATAATAATAATCTGTCATACCCAGACTTAAGCCAAAATCGAAAGCATAAGAGATGTATGGATCGGTTTCCATATATCCATGCGCATCAAAAGAACCCCATACACCAATTGTCAGGCCTCCGGTTACGAATTTTACGGTGGGCTGCACGGCAGGTCCGGTTCCTAATTTGGTACCACGCCAAACATAATTGGAATACAGATCAGCGCCTGCGCTGAAATTTGACGGAGATTCATCCTCCTGTGCCCTCAAACCGGTTGAAAACAGCACTCCGGCTAACACACCCGTAAAAAGTAACCATTGCATCTTCATAATCTTGCGTATTTAAATTAGTAATAGAATGACATTGCAAATATATATAATAATTTATTATACCCCCTATATTTTTATATTATTTTTTTATTTTTTACTTTTTATAGATATATACCCCTTATTTATATGGGTATAATAATTTATTTTAGTATTTATAACATTTTATACCCCCTATTTTGAAATTAGCTTGAAACGGATTATTACCCGTCAAAAATCGTACGTCCATGTATTTTATTTTATATTTGCTGCGCCAAATATTTCACCCTGCATAATGGATACCATTAAAGAAATTTTCGAAGCAGAAGCCCGTGCCGTGCTCAATATTCCCGTAACTCAAAACTTTGATAAAGCATGTGATCTGATTTATGAATCGGTGCACAGAAACAAAGGAAAGGTGATTGTTAGCGGTATGGGAAAAGCAGGCCAGATAGCCCTGAATATAGCTACAACTCTTTCGGCAACAGGCACCCCGGCTGTTTTTCTGCATCCTTCCGATGCTCAGCACGGGGACCTCGGTGTAATTCAACCCAGCGATGTGTTGCTGTTGATTTCGAATTCCGGAAAGACACGGGAGATCATAGAGTTGTTCAACCTGGTCAAGATGCTGGGATACGATTGCCGGGTGGTTGTAATTACGGGAAGTCCCGACAGTGAACTGGGCAACCTGGCGGATGTTACCATTTCAACCGGAAATCCTTCCGAGGTCTGTCCGCTGGGACTAACACCCACTACATCCACTACTGTTATGACAGTCATCGGCGACGCACTGGTTGTGTTGATGATGAAACGGATAGGATTTACGGCAGCCGATTATGCAAAACGGCACCACGGAGGGTATTTGGGGGTAAAATCGAGGGATGCGGCGAAGAATGGGTAATAGATAGAAAAGCTTAGGCCGGAGCTTAAGCTTAATGATGACGATAGGCGTAGGCTCAGCCTGCGCCTAACCTTAACGACAAATACTTAGGCTGGAGCTTAAGCTTAATGATGACGATAGGCGTAGGCTCAGCCTGCGCCTAACCTTAACGACAAATACTTAGGCTGGAGCCTAAGCTTAAACATGACGACAAGCGTAGTCAGGAAACTACGCTTAGCATGCAAAACCAAGCAGAATAAAAATGGCGCAAAGAATAAACTCTGCGCCTTTTTTTGTGTAAGACTCTGCGTCCCCTGTGGTTAATTTTTACATACTAACCCAGAACCGAAGCGATCTTGTCGGCCTTGTAATGTCCGGCTTTCAGTTTTTCCTGGATTTCAGCAAAGGAATTCACTGTATATTCGACATCTTCAAGCGTATGAGCCGAAGTGGGAATAATTCGAAGCATGATAACATCCTTGGGAACCACAGGATAAATTACAATTGAACAGAATAGTTTATAATTCTCACGGAGATCAATTACAACATTGGTTGCTTCCGGAACGGATCCGGAAAGGAATACCGGGGTAACAGGTGATTCGGTATTTCCAAGGTTCAGACCTTTCGAACGGAATCCTGCTTGCAGTGCTCTTACAATAGTCCACAATTTTTCGCGAAGCTCGGGTTTTGTCCTTATCAATTCAAGACGTTTTAAACCTCCGATAACCATTGGCATAGGCAAGGACTTGGCATAAGTCTGGGAACGCATATTGTAGCGAAGATAATTTACCACGTCCTCTTTGGCTGCAATGAAGGCACCAATTCCTGCCATTGATTTTGCAAATGTGCTGAAATAAAGGTCAATTTCATTTTGCACTCCAAAATGCTCTGCTGTTCCGGCACCCGTTTTTCCCATGGTTCCAAATCCATGGGCATCATCTACCAAAATACGGAAATTAAACTTCTTCTTTAATTCAACGATATCTTTCAGTTTACCGAGGTCTCCTGCCATACCAAAAACACCTTCTGTAATAACCAGGATACCACCCCCGGTTTCAGTCACCAATTTGGTAGCCCGTTCAAGTTCTTTCTCCAGGTTTACCATATTATTATGCGGAAACACGAATCTCTTCCCCATGTGCAACCGTACACCGTCAAGTATGCAGGCATGTGATTCGGAATCATAAACTATTACATCATTCCGGTTTACAAGGGCATCAATAATAGAGATCATTCCCTGGTAACCATAATTCAAAAGAAAGACATCTTCCTTACCCACGAATTCTGCCAGCTGGCCTTCAAGTTCTTCATGCTTTGTTGTCTGGCCCGACATCATGCGTGCACCCATCGGATAGGCCATACCGTATTCCTTTGCAGCATCGGCATCTGCCTTGCGCACATCCGGATAATTAGCAAGACCAAGATAATTGTTCAGACTCCAGTTCAATACTTCTTTACCCCTGAAACGCATCCGGGGACCGATTTCACCTTCAAGTTTCGGAAACAGAAAGTACCCATGCCCAACTTTTTGATATTGTCCAAGAGGTCCCCTGTTTCGGTTAATCTTATCAAATATGTCCACGACTAAGAAATTTAGTTAATATTAAAGGGGTAAAAGTAGCCTTTTTTGAATTACAGTCAACAAACAACAATAAGAATTGATTTTTCTTGTTTTAATTTAGAAATGGAATCGGGTTTTTTGGCAAAATATTGTAACTTTGCGCGATGGTCAAAAATCAACTTTATACTGCCCTGCTGGTAATCCTGACGGCTTTAGGATCTTTTTCCTGTTCGCAGTATGAAAAGATAGTAAAGAGCGATGATGTCAATCTCAAGTATACCAAGGCGTTCGACTATTATAATAAAGGAGATTATGTAAAAGCCGGCGGATTATTCGACCAGCTTGCTCCATTGACCCGGGGAACCCGTCGCGCTGATTCCGTTTATTTTTACCAGGCCATGTCGCAATACAAACTTACTGATTATATCATTGCAGGGCATTATTTCAATGTGTTTGTAGGCATGTACCAGAATAGCCGCTTTATTGAGGAAGCGGCATACATGGAGGCCTATTGCTATTATTTGCAATCCCCGAAGCCCGAACTTGATCAGATTCCTACTCAACAGGCGCTTGATGCTTTTCATCTGTTCATGATCCGGTACCCAAAAAGCGAAAGAATTACCGAATGTCAGCGCATTATTGCAGAACTGAATGAAAAACTGATGGAAAAAGCCTTTCTTTCGGCAAAACTCTATTATAATCTTTCTGATTACAAGGCCTCCATTGTGGCGCTAAATAATTGCCTGGCCGATTTTCCCGATACAAAACAAAGGGAAGAAATTATGTTTTTAATTCTCAAATCAAAATATTTCCTTGCATTAAACAGCATTCATGTGAAACAAACCGAGCGTTTCCAGGATACGATAGATGAATACTATTCATTTGTTGCAGAATATCCTGAAAGCAAGAACAAAAAGGATGCGGAAGGAATGTATATGGAATCGTCGAAATACATTAAAGATAAAGACACTGAAACACTTAAGAATTGATGGAAAATTTAGATTATAAAAAATCCAAGGCACCTTCCACAACAGTCACCCGTGATCTGAAAAAGCTGGAAGGCAAAACCGGTAATATTTACGAAGGTGTTGTTATATGTTCGAAAAGGGCAAACCAGATTTCCGTGGAAATTAAGGAAGAACTGAACCGGAAACTGGAAGAATTTGCCAATTATACGGATAACCTGGAAGAGGTATTTGAGAACAGGGAACAAATTGAAATCTCGAAATTCTACGAACGCTTACCCAAACATACCCTCATCGCTGTTGAAGAATTCGAAAACGATCAGATTTACGTCCGGAAGGCTGAGTAATTTAACTCATGCCCCATGCTAAGCGGAAAGAAAATATTGGTGGGCGTAACCGGTAGTATTGCCGCTTATAAATCCGCCATATTGATCAGGCTTCTCATTAAGGAGGGTGCTGAAGTCAGGGTTCTGATGACCCGGCACGCCTGTGAATTTATTACTCCGCTTACCCTGGCCACCCTGGCCAAAAATCCTGTGCTCATTGATTTTTTCAATCCCGGAAACGGCGACTGGAATAACCATGTCGACCTGGGTATTTGGGCTGATGCTTTTATTATTGCTCCGGCTTCTGCCAACACAATGGCAAAAATGGCCTCCGGCATTGCCGATAACCTTCTGCTGACCACTTATCTTTCTGCCCGTTGCCCTGTTTTTATCGCTCCGGCTATGGACCTTGATATGCTGAACCATCCTGCCACAAGGAAAAATATGGATATTCTCCGCAGTTTCGGAAATATTATTTTGGAGCCGGCTACCGGTGAGCTCGCAAGCGGACTTTCGGGAAAAGGCAGGATGGAAGAACCTGAAATTCTGATGGATGCGTTGAAAAATCATTTCAGCGGTACCTCAAAAAAAAAAAATTAACTAAGCTGAAAGGGAAAAAGTATCCTTGTCACGGCAGGCCCGACTTACGAACCGTTCGATGCAGTAAGATTTATCGGGAATTATTCTTCGGGTAAGATGGGATTTGCCATTGCGGAAGCACTCGCCGAACAGGGCGTTAAGGTCACTCTTATCAGCGGACCGGTGGCACTTTCACCCCAACATGCAGGAATTACGTATATGCCTGTCCATACGGCTTCAGAAATGCTTGTCCTGTTGCCTGTCCTGCTTTCCTCAATCGGACGGAGCCATCTTATCAGCCGCTGTATCGGATTATCGTCCGGTATCACCTGTACCTCATAAAATTAAAAGAAGCGATGAAAATATGGTTCTTGAACTGGAACCAAATCCGGATATCGCCAGGCAACTGGGAACCTTAAAACATCCGGGACAATTCCTGGCAGGATTTGCTTTGGAAACAGATGACGAGATCCGGTTTGCCAGTGAAAAGCTGAAAAAAAAGAATTTCGATTTCATCGTGCTTAATTCATTGCGCGATAAGGGTTCAGGATTTATGGGTGATACAAATAAGATTACCATCATCGGCAAAGACAATAATATGAAGTACTTTGAGTTAAAGTCAAAGAAAGAAGCCGCACAGGATATAATTCAATATTTAGATAATTTTTTATCCCAATGATAAAGCGTTTGTGTTTTCTCTTCCTGGTTTGTTTACCTCTGTTTGCTGAAGCCCAGGAATTCAGATGCAGTGTACAAATAAGCAGCCAGCAGGTTCAGGGAACCAACCGCCAGGTATTCCAGACCCTTCAGAGCGCTCTTAATGAATTTATAAACAGCCGGGCATGGTCGGGCTATAAATTTTCAAATATAGAACGCATTGAATGCAGCATGCTGATCAACATACAGGAACTGGTAGGCTCTGATGAATTTAAGGGTTCACTTCAAATTCAGGTCAGGAGACCTGTGTTTAATTCATCCTATAATACGGTTCTTTTTAATTACGTCGATAACGACATTGATTTCAAATACGTGGAATTTCAGCCCCTTGAATTCAGTGAAACTTCCAACTTGTCCAATCTTACTTCGATATTCGCATTTTATGCCAACATTATTCTTGGACTTGATTTCGATTCCTATGCCCTTTATTCAGGCACTGAGTTTTTTCACAGGGCTGAAAAAATTATGAATAATGCATCCAATGCACAGGAACGCGGATGGAGATCGGGTGAAAGCACCAGTCGGAAAAATCGCTATTGGCTTATCACCAGCATATTAAATGAGGACTTTTCGCCGGTGAGGGAATTTATTTACCAGTATCACAGGCAGGGACTCGACGTTATGTACGAAAAGCCGGTTGATGGCAGGGCTGCCATTCTGGAAAGCCTGATCCTGCTTCAAAATGTGTTTAAAGCACGCCCCGATCCATTCATGCATTTCCTTCAGGTAATTCTTGATGCGAAATCGGATGAGTTTGTCAATGTATTCCAGGAGTCCACTGACGATGAAAAGCGTCGTGCCATGCTCATACTCAATCAGATCGATCCGACACATGTGGATAAATACAGAAAGATCACTGTGGCGAAAAACTAGTGACAAGGGACGAGTGACCAGGGACAAGCAAAAATAATCCCATTGGGATGGCCCTGTCGGTAGAAATGAGATTTATGATGTACGATATACGATTGCGCGGAGCGCATATGATATTGTATAAAGTCCTGCAGTCTTGCAGTCTTGCAGTCAGCCGCGTCAGCCGCGTCAGCCCATCGTCAAATTTTCAAATTTTCAAATTATATCATTTTCAAATTTAGTCCCGGCGGTTACCTGAAAAACTAATCCTTTTTCCGTAATTTTAACCAACTAACAAATCGTATACATGCTCTGCAACCTTGTTGTTGAGAATTACGCCCTGATCAGCACACTTGAAATTGAATTCAGGAAAGGACTTACCATTATCACCGGTGAAACAGGTGCAGGAAAATCAATCCTGCTGGGTGCGCTCTCCCTTATCCTGGGGAAAAGAGCCGATTCGAACGTATTGTTTGATAAATCAAAAAAATGCATCGTTGAAGGCACTTTTGACATTACCCGGTATGGCCTGGAGGCCTATCTAAATGATAAGGACATAGAACCTGAAAGTCAGACTTATGTGAGGCGCGAGATTTCCGTCTCAGGCAAATCAAGAGCATACATTAATGATACCCCCGTTACTCTTGAAATTCTGTCGGAATTCGGAAAGAAACTGATCGATATTCATTCCCAGCATCAGAACCTGGAACTGGCAAACAGCATTTTTCAGATGATGGTCATGGATAATTATGCACAGAATAATGACCTTCTTAATCAGTACGAACTTGTATACAAAGAATATCTGAACCTGGAAAGCAGTCACCATCAAACCCTTCAAAATGCAGGTAAGATAAAGGCGGAACTGGATTTTATCCAATTCCAGTTTACACAACTTGAAGATGCCAAACTCAAAGACGGGGAGCTCGGGGAACTGGAGGCCGAGATGGAGCAACTTACGCATGCCGAAGAAATAAAAACCGGATTGTCTGCCCTTCAATCGATTCTTGAAGGAGAGAATGCATCCGTCCTGCAACAGATAAAAGATGGCGTCAGCCATTTCCAGAGGATTTATAAATACCTTCCTGCCGGTGAGGATTTGTATAAACGCATGGAAACATTCTATATTGAATTAAAGGATATAACCCACGATATCGGCATTCTGAATGCCCGTCACGATCCGGATCCTTCAGCGCTTACCAAAGTAAATGACCGGCTCACCGTTCTGTATAATCTTCTTAAGAAACATCATGTTTCTGCGGTAAGTGAACTGATTGCAATTCGAGAACACCAGCGTAAAAAAATTGAGGAAATTGATTCGCTCGATTTTAATTTGGCAGCCATTGAAAAGCAGCTACGGCTGAAAAAAGAACAGTTGAAAGCGCTGTCCCTTCAACTGAGAACCCGAAGATTGAAAGCTGCACCTTCCTTTGAAGAAAACGTTAAAGATCTGCTAAGGGAGGTTGGAATTGCCAATGCAGGTTTCAAGGTAGCCCTTGATTCGCTGGATGATTTTACAGAACGAGGAGCAGACAAACTCCAGTTTTTATTCAGTGCAAACAAAAACCTCGAACCCCAGGACATTGCACGGGTGGCATCAGGAGGCGAGCTTTCACGGCTTATGCTATGCATAAAATCAATGCTGGTAAATGCTTCCGGTCTTCCCACCCTTATTTTTGATGAAATCGATACGGGGGTTTCCGGTGATATTGCGGAGCGTGTCGGCAATATCATCAGCCGTATGGCGGATAAAATGCAGATCATCAATATCACCCACCTCCCCCAGGTTGCCAGCAAGGGAGAAAATCACTTTCTTGTATATAAGACTGAAGACGATCATATTCCTGTAACCCGAATAAAACTGCTAAATCCTCAGGAAAGACAACTGGAAATAGCCAAGATGCTTAGCGGGGAAGAAATAACCAGTGCTGCCCTGGAAAATGCCAGGGCCTTGCTTGGCAACTGAGTTAAGTAGTTATTATTTAAAGCTATTCTAAATAATTTTTATTTCGAGATCAAAGTATATCTTTGCATTCTGATTTAACTAACCTCTTGAAAATGGCTTATAATCTGCTAAAAGGTAAAAAGGGTATCATATTTGGTGCATTAAACGAAAGGTCGATTGCCTGGAAGATTGCTGAAAGGGCATATGCTGAAGGAGCCCGGATAGTATTAACCAATACGCCTGTCGCAATGCGCCTGGGTGAAATTGATCAGCTGACAAAAGCCTGTAACAGCATTCTGATCCCTGCCGACGCAACCAACCTGGCTGACCTTGAAAATCTTGTCAGCAAATCGATGGAATTTTTCGGCGGAAAATTTGATTTCCTGCTGCATTCCATCGGTATGTCCCCCAATGTGCGGAAGGGCATACCTTACGATAATATCAATTATGAATATTACCAGAAGACCCTGGATATTTCTGCACTTTCTTTTCATAAAGTAATCCAGGTGTGCCGCCAGAAGGATGCCTTAAACGACTGGGGATCCATAGTAGCTTTGTCCTATGTAGCCGCGCAAAGAACCCTCTTCGGTTACAACGATATGGCGGATGCCAAGGCTTTGCTTGAATCCATTGCCCGCAGTTTTGGCTATATATATGGGAGGGAGAAGCGGATCAGGATAAATACGATTTCCCAGTCCCCTACTCTTACTACGGCCGGCAGCGGTGTTTACGGCATTGATTCCCTTATCGATTTTACGGAACGGATGTCCCCGCTGGGAAATGCAACAGCGGATGATTGCGCGGACTATTGTGTAACCCTGTTTTCAGATCTTACCCGTAAGGTGACTATGCAGAATCTTTTCCACGACGGAGGATTCAGCAGTATGGGTATGAGTGAAAAGGCAATGACGCAATATGACAAGAGTTTCAGGGATTGCCCCTGAAAATTAACGGACCCTTTCTATATAGTCTCCGGTACGGGTATCGATCCGTATTTTATCACCAATGCTGATGAATAGCGGTACTTTTATCTGGGCGCCCGTTTCAATTGTTGCTGATTTAAGGGTCCTTGTTGCCGTATCCCCTTTCATGCCAGGTTCGGTATAAGTGACTTCCATCTCAACACTTACAGGTAATTCGGCGAATACAGGTTCGTCCCCGTCAAAAAACACCTTCAGGTTAGTACCTTCCTTTAACAGGGCAATGCCTTCACCAATTGTATCTTTCGGGACGTGAATCTGGTCATATGTTTCATTATCCATAACAACCACATTGTTTCCATCAATATAAAGAAACTGGTGTTCCTTGAAATGGATCCTGACATGTTCCATTTCATCATCCGGCCGGAAACGCTGTTCAATCAACCGGCCTGATTTCAGATTACGCATTTTAACCTGGTAGAAGGCCCTTAGGTTTCCTGGTGTACGATGCTCATATTCAAGAACAATGGACAGCTCGCCATTATATTTTACAAAGCTTCCTTTTGAGATATCCGATACTTTACCCATAAAAAATATTTTGCGCTAAATAAATGAAATAATTTCACATTTTCTCTAAAATTGACTGATATCCTAACATTTCATCCCTAAACCGGGCAGCTTCAATGAAGTTCAGGTTTTTTGCGGATTTTTCCATCGATTTTTTGGCTTTGTCAATGGCTTTCTCCAGGGAGGCCTGGCTCATATATTTAACCACAGGATCCGCTGCAACGTCAATCTTCTGGGGCTCGATATAGGCTTGTTTCTGTCCGGTTTTCTTTCTCATGTCACTCAATACGGTAGAAGCGGCTTTGATAATCTGCTGGGGAGTGATGTTGTTTGTTTCGTTATATGCCAGCTGTTTCATACGCCTTCGTGTAGTTTCCTCAATCGTTTTGCGCATGGATTCCGTGATCTTTGCCGCATACATGATTACCATGCCATTCAGGTTCCTGGCAGCCCTGCCGGCGGTTTGCGTCAGAGAACGCTCGGAACGGAGAAATCCTTCCTTGTCGGCATCCAGAATTGCCACCAGGGCCACTTCCGGAAGATCCAGTCCCTCCCTCAGAAGATTAACCCCGATCAGCACATCAAAGGTTCCGTTCCGCAAACCTTCCATAATCTCGATCCTTTCCATCGTCTCGATATCAGAATGGATATAGCGGCACCTTATGTCCAAACGGGCAAGGTATTTTGACAATTCCTCAGCCATCCTTTTTGTGAGCGTTGTCACAAGCACCCGTTCATTCCTGCCGACCCGCATATGGATCTCTTTAAGCAAATCATCAATCTGGTTCAGGTTGGGCCGTACTTCTATCACAGGATCGAGAAGGCCTGTGGGACGTATCAGCTGCTCCACGATCACACCTTCGCATTTATCAAGTTCATAATCTGCCGGAGTCGCACTTACATAAATGGTTTGCCCGACAAGCGCTTCGAATTCCTCGAATTTCAGGGGCCGGTTATCAATGGCCGAAGGCATCCTGAATCCATATTCCACCAGCGTCTGCTTGCGTGAGTGATCACCGCCATACATAGCACGGATCTGTGGGAGCGTTACATGGCTTTCATCGATGACCGTCAGAAAATCTTCCGGAAAATAATCAAGCAGGCAAAAAGGACGCTGTCCGGGAGGCCTTCCGTCAAAATAGCGCGAATAATTTTCAATGCCCGGACAATACCCCAGTTCCTGGAGCATTTCAAGATCATAGGTAACCCGGTCCTTCAATCTTTTTGCCTCCAGGTGTTTGCCATTTTCCCTGAAAAAATCCACCTGCCTGTTCATATCATCCTGTATTTGATACAGGGCCTGTTGCATGCGATTTCGCGTTGTCACAAAGATGTTGGCAGGATAAATGGCTGCGTTTTCCATAATTTCAATTGTCATGCCTCCGACGGGATCAAAAGAAGAGATCTCCTCGATAACATCACCCCAGAACACAATTCTGTAAGCATAATCGCTGTATGCCAGGAATACATCCACCGTATCACCGGTTACCCTGAAGGTACCCCTGTTGAATTCGGCATCGTTGCGGGAGTATAAGCTATCCACAAGCCGGCGCAGAAAAACATTCCGTCCTATTTGCTCCGCTTTTTTGATATGTATTGTATTGTTGTGAAAATCCTCGGGATTTCCGATGCCATACAAACAAGAAACAGAAGAAACAACGATCACATCACGCTTTCCCGACAGGAGGGAAGAAGTGGTGCTCAACCGCAGTTTTTCAATCTCATCGTTAATTGACAGGTCCTTTTCAATATAGGTGTCCGTTACCGGAAGATATGCCTCAGGCTGGTAATAATCATAATAGGAAACAAAATATTCAACCGCATTTTCCGGGAAGAATTGTTTGAATTCACCGTATAATTGAGCTGCCAGTGTTTTGTTATGGCTCAGCACGAGCGTTGGCCGCCTTATTTCAGCCACCACATTGGCCACTGTAAATGTTTTACCCGATCCGGTGACTCCCAGCAGGGTCTGGTATTGCGAACGACGGTTCAACTGCGTGACCAGCTGCCGGATGGCCTCGGGTTGATCTCCGGTTGGATAATAAGCAGAAGTCAGTTTGAAATCCATTAAGAACCCCTTTCTCAAATAATTTGGTACACATGTCAAAATTAGCAAACCTTTTCCACTACTACCATCGTAAAAGAAATGTATTATCAACTTATATAGCTAAAAGCCAGCCCTCAATCATGATAAAACGAAAGATAGGATTGCTGAGACATATTGCGAACCTAATCATGCAAAACAAATCCCTGTTAGCTGAAAACGAAAAGCTAAACAGTCAAACCGAGGCCCTGGCAGGTGAAGTTATGCATTACAAGGAATTACAAAGTAAAACCTCCGCTCACGATACAGGCTTAAAATTTCCTGAAAAGAAAAGGTCAGTCATCCGTTACCGGACAGCTACCGTATTGTATGCCGATGCCCTTGGATTTGAAAATATTTCCTCTGAAGCAGATTCAAAAAAGCTAGTCGACAGCCTGGATGAAATCTTCATTCAGCTTCAGCATATCATCGCAAAATATGATATTCAGAATATTCGCACCATCGGAGATACGATCATGTGCATCGGGGGTATTCCCCGAAAAAACATTACCAATCCCATTGAGGTTTTGCTGGCAGCCGTTGAAATGCAATATTTTATCCGCGAAATTCAGTGGTCGAATGCAACCGGTAAAATATGGAAACTCAGGATTGGCATTCATACAGGAACTGTGATGGCCAGTGTTTCCGGCAAAAGAAAACCACAATATGAAGTGAAAGGGGATACAGTCAACCTGGCAGCCCGAATCCGCCAGTTTTGCGAAGACGGGAATATCCTGATTTCCGGAAGCACATATGAACTCGTGAGAGATCTCTTTCTCTGCGAACATTTTGGCAAAATGCCGGTGAAATACCAGGGAGAAATACCCTTATATGTAGTGAAAGGAATCAAACCCGATTATTCCCTTCAGGGAAAAGGGATCATTCCCAACAAAAAATTCATTGTAAGGTATGGTCTCATGCAGTTCACCGATTTGCAGGAGCTGGTTCTCGACAGGCTTGAGAAAGACCTGCCGAATAACCTGTATTATCATAATGTAAAACACACGGTTGACGTAGTAACACAGGTGGAATTGATCGGTCTCGGGGAAGGAGTCACCGAGGAAGAGCTATTGCTGCTAAAAACGGCAGCGCTGTTTCACGATAGCGGACATACATCGTCATACAACGATCACGAGCATTACAGTACTCTGGTAGCCAGGGAGATACTGCCATCATTTTATTATACCCAGTCGCAGGTTGATACGATCTGCCAACTGATCCTTGCGACCAAATTACCTCCCGGACCGGAAAACAAACTGGAGGAAATCATATGTGATGCCGATCTCGACTACCTGGGCAGAAGCGATATGATCCCGGTTTCAAATGCATTGTATCTTGAACTGAAAGAGCGTTCCATGATTAAATCGATGAATGACTGGAACAGTCTGCAAATGCGGTTTATTTCAAGACATCAGTATTTCACGGAGACAGCCCGCAATCTTCGTGAGGTGAACAAACAAATGCAGATTGAACGTATCCGGAACCTTATTGTAGAAGAATAAAGAAGTTTCGCAGTTCCGCGGTTCTGCGGTTCTGCAGTTATTGAGTCGGATATTGCACAGAGCTCATACGGTACTGTAGCAAGACGAAGTCAAAAAGGCAGTCTTGCCGTTAGCCGCGTCAGCCAATTTTCAAATTTTCAAATTTTCAAATTGTTTTCCCCTTTTCCCTAAGGGATACCTTCGGCATAGTTTTTATATTTTGGTTTTTCAATTACTTCCGGTACCCCTATCAACTATCAACCAACAACTAACAACTAAATTTCATAATTTAGCCGTTAACCTTTATCCTGTATATGGAAAGCAAATTTATCGGTAAGAAACTTACCTATTTAATTATCCCTGCCTTTGGCATTGTTTATGCGCTGATCTTAGCCAGGGATTTCCTGTATCCACTTACGTTTGGCATATTGCTTGCATACTTGTTGTATCCTATTGTAAATTTTCTTGAAAAAAGGGGGGTCCCACGGATATTGTCCATCCTTCTGACAATTCTGGTAACGGTTGCCTTTTTTGTTGTCATAGCAATTTTTATATTAAAACGGGTCAATTTATTCATGGATGAATTGCCCAAGTTCAGGCAAATGACCGTCAGCCATATTGAATCCCTGCAAAAATCAATTGAATCCAATTTGGGCATACCTTCGGAACGACTGAAGAAGTTTCTGATCAATAATATTTTTGATCTGGGCAACCGATCAGAAAAAATATTTGCCGCTACAACCGGTACGGTTTTTGCCATTTTGATGCAACCCGTATATGTGTTCCTGTTTCTGTATTATAGAACTAAATTCGCCTATTTCTACCTGAAGATAGTGGGCAGGGAAAACAGGACCATCGCCATTCTGGCACTCCGTGAAATAGCCGGGGTAGTCACACGCTATATGCTTGGCGTTACCATGGTTGTGCTGATCCTTTGTTTCTTCAATTCTGCAGGTTTATGGATCCTTGGAATAAAATACCCCTTGCTGCTGGGCGTAGTTATGGCTCTTTTCAGCTTTATACCCTATTTCGGCAATATCATCGGCGGAATGGTGGTTCTCACTTTCGCGCTTTTAACGGCGGATTCAACTGCGTTTGTGCTTCGTGTTGTGATTTTTACCTTTATTGTTCACTTTGTCGAAAATAACATTTTGTCTCCCAATATTGTCGGAAACAATATTCGTATTAATCCCTTCATTATTATTCTCGGACTCATTTCCGGTGCCATGCTCTGGGGAATTCCCGGCATGCTGGTTACTATTCCTTTTCTGGCCATGCTGAAAATAATTTTGAAAAAGATACCTTCCATGCAGGCTTTTGCTTTCCTGATGGGTACCCGCGGCACAAAAAAACATGAACTTACCCTGAAAAGCATAAGGGATTTTTTTGCAAAAATTAAAAACAGGAGATCCGTACGAAAACAGGCTAGTTCGTCTCGATAAAATTGAATTTTATTTCGAGAATGGATTCGTAGTATTCGCCGCGTTCCATGATATCGTCATCCCCTTCTTCGTAATACCAGTTAATGGTCAGCTTAAAACCTTTTTTGTCAATTTCGGCCAGTGCTCTCAGAATGTGAAGAAGTGCCTTTGAAGATCCGCTGTTGAAATATTCCAGCTCAATATCAACCGTGGTAGATTCTGCAGGAGTGCTGCAATATTGATATACCCATTCAAACAAGTCATCGTAAAACTTTGACGCATCCTCTGGAATTGAACGACCGCTAATTCTAAACCTTCCATCGGAATTGAAGACGATTTCAGGGGTTTTTTTTGTACTCTCGATTAGCAGGTTATCCATAATTGAAATACTAGAAATTGTCATGCGGAAATTTTTGCACCGGTTAAGTGAGATATTACCCGGTCAATATAAAAACATGACCTGTCTAACAAATTTATAATAATTATTCAACATGTGGTTAGGGTTGTGATTAAAACTTATGTATACAAGTTGAAAGCGTCAATGCTTCTGAAGGCTTTATTTGCAGGTTTATAAAGAAATATAGGCGAAAGAATTAATCGTTATCGCTTATATACCAATAGCTTAAAATTGACCAATAGCAATATAATATTGACGAATGGCAGGTACATGGGCCCTATAATCTGCCCAGTCGCGCAGCCGGAGTCATGTCCTGACCGGAAAATTCTCCTTTCAAATACTTAAAGTATCCTGCAATTGCAATCATCGCGGCATTGTCGGTTGCATATTGTATTTCAGGAATGTATACATTCCAATTTCTTTTCCCGGCAATTCCATGAACTGCTTCACGTAAACCGGAATTGGCAGACACTCCCCCGGCTACTGCAATTTCCCTTATCCCTGTTTCCTCTGAAGCCCGGATAAGTTTTCGGGTAAGCGAATCGATAATGGCTGCCTGAATGGATGCGCAGAGATCTTTTTCATGGTGCATCACAAAATCCGGATCATTTTTCACTTCGTCGCGCAGGAAATAAAGAAAGGATGTTTTCAGTCCGCTAAAGCTGAAATCGAGTCCCTTGATCATGGCCTTGCTAAAGGCATAGGCGTTCGGGTTTCCTTCCCTGGCCAGCTTATCGATCATGGGTCCGCCGGGATATGGCAATCCCATTACCTTGGCACATTTGTCAAAAGCTTCGCCGGCAGCATCATCAATTGTTTGCCCGATGATCTCTATCTCGAGGTAATCTTTCATAATGACGAGCTGGGTATGTCCGCCGGAAACTAGCAGACATAAAAACGGAAACGGCGGAAAAGCACGGTTTTCCTTCTTCCTGGCCAGGAAAACCGAAAGAATATGTGCATGCAAATGGTTGATATCGATCAATGGGATTTGCAAAGAAAGAGCCAACCCTTTTGCAAACGAAGATCCCACCAGCAAAGCGCCCATAAGGCCAGGACCACGGGTATAGGCAATGGCTGACAGCTGATCTTTCGAACAGCCGGCATCTTTCAGAGCGGTTTCCACAACCGGCACAATATTTTGCTGATGCGCCCTGGAGGCAAGTTCAGGTACTACACCTCCATATTCCTGATGAACTTTCTGACCTGCAATACGATTTGACAGCAATATTCCGTTTTCAATAACTGCTGCCGAGGTATCATCACAAGAAGACTCAATTCCCAAAATAGTTATATTCATTTCAGCCCCGGAATAGCAATAGATTAAAGTTTTTCGCAAATTTGCAAATACGATATGCGAAGCCGTAAAATTATTAAAAAGATCCTACAAATAACAGCCCTGCTGTTGATTTTGATGTTTGCCATTCCGGCAGCCGCATTTTTATTGCTTCAAAATACGAATATTCAAACCGGCGTTGTAAACAAAGTGATGCAGGTAGTATCACAGAATCTTCAAACACGTTTCACCATTGGCAAAATTGACATCTCCTTCCTCTACCGGGTACGTTTGAAAGATGTTTACCTGGAAGATCTTTCGGGGGATACATTAATCTATGCACATTCATTGACCGTGGGTATCCGGCAGGTTAACCCTTTCAGCCGTGAGGTGTCGATCGGCAGCATTGACCTCGACAGGTCATATATCCGACTTGCCATTGATTCATCGAAAAATCTGAATCTCCAGTATTTTATTGACAAACTGCAGGGTAACAAATCAGGAAAAGGAGGAGCATGGAAAGTACGGTTCAATAATGTGCGCATGCGGGATGGACGGTTTGCACTTAAAAATTACTATTCCGAACCGGTTGATTACGGAATCAACTTTTCCGATATGCAACTTTCCGGGATCAATGCGTTCGTGAAACATTTTAATCCGTCTCCCGACTCCCTTTCGTTTGTTATTAAGTCCTTTCAGTTTATTGAACGCAGTGGCTTCAGAATCGAAAAACTCAGCGGAAAATTCAGTGAGAGTAAAACATTTATATCTTTCAGGGATATGAATCTTGAAACTCCTCACTCCGATATAAATGCGGATGAAATTTCACTTCGTTTCAAAAGTTTCGCCCAGTTTAAAGGCGATTCCTTTTCCCATTTTGTCAGATTGAGGCTTAACCTTAATAAAACAAAACTGGATTTTTTTGACCTGGGATATTTCGCAAGGTCCCTTCGGGAAACCAGGCAGGTTGTGGCCATTTCCGGACAAATAAAGGGACCCGTCAGTAATCTTAAAGGAAAAAACCTGGTAATAAGTTTTGGTTCAGAATCTGTAATTAAAGGTGACCTGAACCTCGAAGGATTGCCGGATATACGGAATACATTTATCGTTGCCGATATAAAACAGCTTACCACCGGGTCAGGTGATCTTAAATCACTTAACCTTCCCGGGCAACGAAAACTAAAGATCCCTGAACAAATAGACAAATTGGGGAAAGTAACCTACAAGGGGAATTTTACCGGTTTTACAAGTGATTTTGTTGCCTACGGAAAATTCAACACAAGCCTGGGTATTGTGAACACTGACTTGCTGTTCCGTCCCGACACATCCAATTATATTGATTTCGAAGGTAAATTGAATGCTACCGACTTCGACCTGGGAAAACTACTGAATGCCTCTGAAAACTTTGGAAAAATAAGTCTGTCAGTCAGCGCTAACGGTGCCAATTCAATGGGAAAATCGATCAACGCCAATCTGAAGGGGATCATTCAAAAACTTGAATTTAAAAATTATACTTATTCCAACATAACAATAGCCGGGAATCTAAAAAACAAAACATACAATGGGTCCGTCAATATTAAAGATCCGAATGTTGAACTTGAATTCCTTGGAAACGTAAATTTGTCGGATTCAGTGGCTGCCTTTGATTTTACTGCCAATGTAACGGATGCGAATTTGTACGCCCTGCATCTCGGTAAATCGGACCCTGATTTTACCACGTCGTTTTACCTGATTGCAAGGGGAACCGGAAATTCCATCAACTCGCTGAACGGTGAAATTAAGCTGCTGAATTCCCTGTTTACAAGAAAGGACAAACAGCTGCAAGTATACGATTTTACTGTAAGAGCCATAAATCACGAAGATTCAAATCACCTTGAGCTGCGCTCTGATTTTGCGGACGCCGACATCACCGGAAAATTTGAACTGACCGAAATGAATAAATCTTTCAGGCACTTTTTAAACTACTATCTGCCTGCATTGATTGATTCGGGGACGGTTGACTATGCCGCTTTGCATAACAATTTCACACTGAAAGCCAGTTTTAAAAATATGAAGCCCCTGTTCAATTTCTTTCTGCCTGCCTATTACATTGCTGATAAAAGCGTATTGCAGTGTTCCTATAATGCCGATAAAAAATCTCTGGATATTAATTTTCAGAGCCCGCAATTCTTCGCAAAGGGCATTACGTGGAATGGGTTGGCATTGTCGGTAATCAGTGACAACGATTCACTGAAACTGGAGGCTGGTGGAAGAAATATATCCATGGGCACCAAACTCAGTCTTGATAATTTTACCGTTACCACCACCACTGCTGGCGATTCTTCCGATATTCACATCCGCTGGAATAATTGGCAGGATCTGCAAAATAAGGGGAACCTCCGCGCGATGGCAAAAATTACCCGTCCCGAAGGAGGCAGTTATCCGCATATAGGGATCGATTTATTCAAAACCTCCATTGTTACCGGCGACTCCCTGTGGACGATCAGCCCCGGCAAAATTACAATCGACAGTTCAAGAGTGGAAATATCCGAAGTACAGATTAATCACCGGGACCAATACTTTAAACTGGGCGGCACCCTGTCAGAAATTCCGGATGAAAAGATCAGCCTCCTCTTTGATCATTTCAATCTCGCCAATCTCAACGGAATTGCAGGATCATCACGCTTTTTATTTGGCGGAATACTGAACGGCAGCGCTTCGGTTTCAAACATTTACCATAATCCGCTTTTTACAAGTCGCATGCATATCGACAGCCTGATGATCAACAATGAAATGCTGGGCAGTACCGAAATCAATTCATCCTGGGATGACCGGCGGAACATGATCGTTGTGGATGCACATACCATGCGCGATAATCTGAAAACAATTGAGATCAGCGGCAATTACACCCCCTCGGGAGAAGGCAAACTCGATTTTGACCTGTCCCTGGATAAATTGCGGATGAATATTTTCAATCCCTATGTAAGCAGCATCTTCAATGATTTGAAGGGCATTGCATCGGGTAAGGCAACGTTGACAGGTTCTTTATCAAAACCTGTGATCAACGGCCTGCTTAACTTTCAAAAATCAGCCTTTACTATTAACTACCTGAAAACACGGTATAATTTCACAGAGAAAATTAAAATTGAAGATAACAACATCTATTTCGACAAAGTCAGGATTTTTGACACAAAGGGAAATTCAGCTTATCTGAGTGGGGCAATAAGGAACAAATACCTGAAGAATTTTTATTTTGACATGAACATCCGTTCGGATAATTTCTTCTGCCTTAATACGGGTCCGGCGGACAATAAGATGTTTTACGGCACGGCCTATGGCAAGGATGTGGTTCTGAAAATGACAGGGCCTCCGAAGAACATGGTTATGGACATTTCAGCCACTACCGGGAGTAACACGAGCATTAAGATCCCTTTATCCAATGAGGGTAAACTGAATGAATACAATTTCATTACGGTTATTCAGGAAGATACAACGGACGTATCGGAAAACACCGAAAAGAACTACCAGGTAAATCTATCGGGACTGCAGATCAATTTCGATCTGAACATGACGCCGGATGCAGAAGTACAGATCATTTTCGATCCAAAGCTGGGGGACATCATCCAGGGAAGAGGAACAGGGAACCTGAATATGATCATCAATACTACCGGCAATTTTCAGATGTTCGGAGATTTTACAATTGAGGAAGGAAATTACCTGTTTACCGCCCAGAACCTGATAAACCGGAAATTTACCGTAGAACCGGGCGGAATGATCCGGTGGACCGGGGATCCTATTAATGCAAGCATCGACATAATGGCTATTTACAGTACAAAAGCGGATATGAGTGACCTTTATCCCGATTTATATTATTCTTCATCCCAGTCAGAAAACCAGTCCCAATCCAATCAATCCTCCACATCCGAAGCTTCCAAGGTCATTGTTGAAGACAGGCTGACACTTACCGGTAAACTTATGTCGCCCGATATCAAATACGATATTTACCTGCCGAATGCTTCGGAAGACACCCGTTTAAAGGTAAGCAGCGCCACTTCATCAAGTGATGAACTGAACAAGCAGTTTCTTTCCCTGTTGATCATGAGTCGGTTTGTTCCTGCAGCAGGAGCCGGGCAGTCATCCAGTTCGGGTTCAACGTATTCGAATGCAGCAGGCGTGAATGCAAGTGAATTTTTATCCAACCAGCTCAGTCACTGGCTGTCGCAGATCAGCAATGATGTGGATATTGGAGTAAAATACCGGGCAAACCGGTCCGCTACATCCATGAAAAGTGATGAAGTGCAGGTGGCCTTGTCAACCCAGCTTTTCAATGACCGGCTTACCATCAACGGAAGTGTTGACGTGGCAACGAATGCTGCAGTAAATGCATCGGATAACATTGTCGGTGAATTTGACCTGGATTATAAGATCACTAAAAATGGCAAATTCAGGATAAAGACCTTTAACCATGCCAACAACGAAATGCTTTATGAATCCCCGTATACGCAGGGATTGGGCGTGACCTATAAAGAAGAATTCAATACAGTAGGAGAACTGTGGCGACGATACTGGAGATCAATTACAGGTACAAGAAAAAAAGAAGCCAATATACCGGCCCCGGAAGAAAGAACCGGGAAAGGCGGTTAATAACTATGTTGTAAAAATAATAATTGATATTGTACGTTTTACTTATTTTAGCCAAACTTTAAAAGTTTCACTATGTTTCTAGTACTGTTACAAAGCATGACTAATCCTGCAGATAGCATTTTATACAATGCTGCTGCCAAGCAGGTTCCTGTAAATTATTTCGATCTGGCCGTTAAAGGTGGGTGGGTAATGATACCGATTGCCCTGCTTTCGGTAATTGCTGTCTATATATTTATTGAAAGACTGATGACATTGAGAAATGCCGGCAGGATTGATCATAACTTCATGAACAGGATAAAAGATTACATTCATGATGGAAAGATAGATGCCGCTACCGCCCTTTGCCATTCAACCGACAATCCCCTGGCCCGGATGATCGAAAAAGGACTCAGCCGGATTGGCAGGCCCCTAAACGATATCAACAAGGCAATTGAAAACATCGGGCAGATAGAAATTTATAAACTTGAAAAAGGACTGCCCATCCTGGCTTCCTGCGCAGGAGCAGCACCCATGCTTGGTTTTTTTGGTACCGTTCTTGGAATGGTAAAGACCTTTATGGACATGTCAAGTGCCGGCAGCAGCCTGGATATCGGTTTGCTTTCCAATGGCATATATATTGCCCTGATCACAACTGTTGGCGGTCTGATGGTAGGTATACCCACGTTTTTTGCCTATAATTACCTGGTAACCCGGGTTGAGGAATTGGTAAACCAGCTTGAATCCAATACAATGGAATTCATGGATCTTTTGAATGAACCGATCAAGAAATAAGAGGTAACCATGGCACTTAAATCCAGAAACAGGGTAGAGGTAAGTTACAGCGTGGCCAGCATGACAGATATAATATTTCTGTTATTGCTCTTTTTCATGCTGACCTCCACACTTGTCGCACCGAATGCCATCAAGCTGATGTTGCCTCAAAGCAATAGCCAGTCAGATGAAAGAGCACTTACAACCGTTTCCATAACTTCCGATATTCGTTTCTTCATTGAAAAAACTCCGATAGATGCTTCTGCGCTTGAATTAAGCTTACAGGCAAAACTAAAAGGACAAAAAGAACCGACAATCGCATTGCATGCTGCCAATTCTGTTCCCATCGAGCAAGTGGTTATGGTGATGAACATTGCCCGGCGTAACCATTATAAGGTTATCCTGGCTACCAGTCCCGAAAGATAAAAGTTAGTATTCATGACCGAAAAACGATACGGCATATTAGGTTCCCTTATAATACATGGCATTCTCATTCTGCTGTTATTATTCAGCTTTATGAGTCTTCCGAAGCCCGCACCCCCCGAAGGAGGCTTGCTGATAAATTTTGGAGATGTAATAAGTGCCGGCGGACAGGCAGAGCCCCGATTAAATAATGCTCCGGCCCCGAAACCTCAGGAAGCCGAAAAACAGCCGGCGCCTGAAAAGAAAGAAGGGATCATGACGCAGGATTTCGAAAAAGCGGCTGCCTTGCCGAAAACTCCGGAAAAAAAGAAGACCGAAAAGCCGAAACAAAAACCGGTTGAAAAGAAGGTGACCCCGGTTGAAAAGCCGGTTGAAAAGGCACCTGTTGTAAATTCAAAGGCATTGTATTCAAATAAGGGACAATCCACCACGGAAAAAGGAACTTCGGAAGGAATCTACAAAGGCCAGGGAAATATGGGCGACCCGAATGGAACGCCCGAATCGGATAATTATTCCCAGGGACTCGGCGGGTCGGGAATTGCATTTAACCTGAATGGCCGCAGTCCTATTTACCTTAAAAAACCCGATTTCAATATCCTTAAGGAAGGGATTGTGGTGGTTGAGATTTCGGTTGACCGAAATGGGAAAGTAGTAAGTGCAACGCCCGGCGCCAAAGGGTCCACACTTGTGGACAATACGCTATATGCCGCAGCTAAAAAAGCCGCCCTTGAATCTGCCTTTAACGTCAAAAGCGATGCTGCCGAACGCCAAATAGGAACAATCGCATATCATTTCAAGCTCCAGTAAAAATTGTTCTGCAGTTTTGCAGTTCTGAAGTTCGGATAATCCCGTCAGGGATTGCCTGTCGGTAGAAAATGCAGTCATGCAGTCGCAAAGAATCCCGCCAGGGATTGCCTGTTGGTAGAAAATGCGGTCATGCAGTCGCAAAGAATCCCGTCAGGGATTGCCTGTTGGTAGAAAATGCGGTCATGCAGTCGCAAAGAATCCCGCAAGGGATTGCCTGTTGGTAGAAAATGCAGTCATGCAGTCGCAATGAATCCCGTCAGGGATTGCCTGTTGGTAGAAAATGCGGTCATGCAGTCGCAAAGAATCCCGTCAGGGATTGCCTGTTGGTAGAAAATGCGGTCTGGCAGTTTTTCATTTTGGAGATTTCGTTATCCGGCATTGTGTGTTCGGTGTTCGATATTATTTTACGTATAATAACACTGAATATCGAACATCCAACACCCCACACCGAAGACCTCCCACCTAAAAGCCTACAGATACAGCCTAAACCCCTAAACCCCTAAACCCCTAAGCCCCTAAGCCCCTAAGCCCCTAAGCCCCTAACAAAACAATTCCCCGCCCCGGGTGTTCTGGATATGGAAACGTTATTCAAAAATAAAACTTTGCTTCCATGACCAAATCATTCAATCCCTGGCATGATGTATCGCCCGGCGACAGGGTTCCGGACTATGTAAACGGTATTATTGAAATACCAAAGGGAACAAGGGCAAAGTATGAACTCGACAAACCCACAGGAATGCTCAGGCTTGACAGGGTATTGTTCTCGTCGGTATATTACCCGGCCAATTATGGTTTCATTCCGCAAAGTTACTGCGATGATAAAGACCCGCTCGACCTTCTGATCATTTGCCAGATCGATATCGTTCCTCTCTGCATAGTTCCTGCCAAAGTGATTGGAGTAATGCGCATGCTCGACGGAGGAGAGGCTGACGATAAGATCATCACGGTAGCTGCCGGTGATCCCAGTGTCAATCATTTTAACGATATATCCGAATTGCCTCAGCATTTTATTTCAGAACTGAAAAGCTTTTTTGAAGACTACAAAAAGCTGGAGCATAAGGTTGCCGTGGTGGAAGATTTCCTCGATAAAAAAGTGGCAATGAAGATCATCCTTGACAGTTTTACCCTCTATAAAGAAAAAATAAACCCTCTAACAACCAGCAAGGTTTAAAAACTATCTCCATAATTCTGCCAATTCATGGCTTAATGGGGAGATAAGAATAATATCACCTATATTTAGGAAATATTTATTCTGAGAACCGTTAGAAATGGAGGGATTTCTTGATTTTTTGAAAGAGTTGGTAAATCCCGAAAGTATCATTCGTTACGGGGGAATTTATTTACTTCTTTTTGTTGTTTTTGCCGAAACAGGATTGTTTATTGGATTCTTCCTGCCAGGAGACTCCCTGCTGTTTACAGCGGGTTTGCTATGCTCCACAGGAATGCTGCATGTACATCCTGCACTTCTGGTTCTTTTAATAATGGCTGCTGCCATTGCAGGGAATATGGTCGGATATTTTTTCGGCAAAAAGGTTGGTCCCATGTTGTTCAAGCGCAAATCAGGCCTGTTGTTTCGCCAGGAACATCTGGTTATGGCAAATGAATTTTATAAAAAGCACGGAAAGAAAACGATAATCCTCAGCCGTTTTTTGCCCATCGTAAGGACATTTGCTCCAATTGTTGCAGGAATAGTCAGATTGGAATATTACAAATTTGTGGTTTACAGTGTTATTGGTGCGTTTTTCTGGGTAGATATCCTGGTTCTGGCAGGGTATTATTTAGGGAGATACATACCCCGAACAAAAGATTACCTGGGATATATCGTTATTTTTCTGATTGTAATCACAACACTTCCGTTTGTGATAAATTCAATTAAAAAAAGATGGAAGAAAAATCCAAAAAAGTCACTCCCTAAAAAGAAAATATAAGGCCTTTGACTAAAAGAAGATCAGCTGCACCGCTGAAATGAGCACTGCCACAAGCAATACATAGCGTATGAATACCGGCCCCCAGGAAACGGCGGATTTACTGCCCAGCCATGCCCCGGTCATGCTGCCGAGTGATAGGATCAATCCTGCTTTATAATCCACCTGGTGGCCAATCATAAAAACAGCCAGTGCAAACGGTGTATAAAGAAATACAAGAAAATTCTTTAATGCATTGGCTTTTACCAGATCGAGGCCGGCACCCAGAACAAGTCCGCCAAGCAGGAAAAATCCAACACCTGCCTGAACAAATCCTCCGTATACACCAATCAGGAAAAATACGATGAAATTAACAGGGGATCCCGCCGGTAATGCTCCGGTCCTTTCCTTAAGCCAGGCTTCCGGTTTAAACAAGATAATGAAGAACATAAGGATAAGCAGGACTCCCACTGCCCGCTCCATCATTTTACCATCAATAACCAGGGCAATAAGTGCGCCAGCTATAGACCCCAAAATAGAGGGAATGCCAAGGCGCAGGCCCGTTTTCATATCAAGGGCACCCTGTTTCTTAAAACCCAGGGAGCCAACAAGGCTTTGCAGCATAATTGAAATCCGGTTTGTACCATTGGCAACTATGGGAGGGAGGCCGATAAACATCAGTAAAGGCAAAGTCAGCAATGAACCACTTCCCGCCAGGGTATTAATGAAGCCGGCAAGTATGCCGGCTCCGATAATGAGAAGATAATGATACCATGTCATTTTGCAGATCCCGACTTTTACCAGGCAAATAACGGATAATCCTTCATGAGAAGATTTACCTTTTCCCTAACGGCGGTGATCGTTTTATCGTCGTCAATATGAAGGATTACTTCATCGATAAGATCAACGATGGTTTCTATCAGATCTTCCTTAGCACCCCTTGTGGTAATAGCCGGGGTGCCAACTCTCACGCCGGAAGTGGTGAAGGGAGTTCTTGAATCGAAAGGAACCATGTTTTTATTAAGGGTAATGTCTGCTTTTACCAGTGTATTTTCAACCATTTTTCCTGTAACATCGGGAACTTTTGTTCGCAGGTCGATCAGCATGGAATGGTTATCCGTTCCATTGGATACCACTTTGTAACCTTTATCCATAAAGCATCGCGCCATTACGGAAGCATTTAGCTTTACCTGGGTAACATACTGTTTATAGGAATCGGTGAGTGCCTCTCCAAAAGATACAGCCTTGGAGGCAATGACATGTTCAAGGGGGCCCCCCTGGGTTCCGGGAAAAACGGCAAGGTCCAGGAGATTCGACATCATTTTTATTTCCCCTTTTGGAGTCGTAAAACCCCATGGATTCTGAAAGTCGGCTCCCATCATGATTAGCCCACCCCTGGGTCCGCGAAGAGTTTTGTGCGTAGTGGTTGTAACAATGTGGCAATGCGGGAAAGGATGATTCAGGAGCCCTTTTGCAATAAGACCGGCGGGATGCGCAATATCTGCCATCAGCAGGGCGCCCACCTGGTCAGCTATGGCCCGCATGCGTGCATAATCCCAGTCGCGCGAATAAGCCGAAGCCCCGGCAATGATCAGCTTCGGTTTTTCACGGAGGGCGATTGCCTCCATGTTATCATAATCCACCCTGCCAGTATCCGGATTCAGGGTATAGGCAATGGGTTGGTAAAGAATTCCGGAAGAATTAACCGGGGAGCCATGCGACAGGTGACCGCCATGCGACAGGTCGAGGCCCATAAATTTATCACCCGGGTTTAAAACAGCCAGCATGACAGATGCATTTGCCTGGGCACCCGAATGAGGTTGCACATTGGCCCATACTGCGCCAAACAATTGTTTGATACGTTCAATCGCGAGCTCTTCCACTTCATCCACTACCTGGCAGCCTCCATAATATCTTTTGCCGGGAAGTCCTTCCGCATATTTGTTTGTCAGACACGAGCCCATGGATTCCAAAACCTGGTCGCTGACAAAATTTTCGGAAGCGATCAGTTCGATGCCATGCAATTGGCGGTCGTATTCCTTTTTAATAAGATCGAATATGCGGGTATCTTTTTCCATAGGTTGAGAATTTGAATGTGGAGGCTTCAAAAATAATGTTTTGTAAAGGAGTAAAAAAATAAATCCGGAATAGTTTATCAGAATTTTATTGCACTCTATTCATCCGAAATTTCTATAAGCCAATTCCGGTAAAAAGAAAATAGCTTGGATTTGGAAAGAAATCCAATATATTCTCCATTGTCGATCACAGGAAGATTCCAGGCTTCATGCTCCTCAAATTTCCGCATTACACTCTCCATGGATTCTCCCGGTGTAATATGCGCCGGTGGAGGCTGCATCAGGTCACGGACATACACCCGGCTGTACATATCCGTATTGAACATGATATGACGGATGCTATCGAGCAATACAATACCAACCAGCATATTGTTGCCGGTAAGGACCGGAAATAAATTCCGTCTGGATTTGGAAATACTCTTCACAAGCTTGCCCAATGAATCATCGGGCGAAACTGTCTTGAAATCCTTTTCGATCACCTTATCCATTTCGAGAAGGGTAAGTACCGCCTTGTCCTTATTGTGCGTGATCAGCTCACCTCGCTTGGCCAGCCTGTGGTTATAGATAGAATGGGGTTCAAAATATTTAATTGTGATATACGCTATAGTGGATGTGATCATCAGCGGGATGAACATACCATATCCCCCGGTAACTTCTGCAATAAGAAAAATCGCTGTCAGCGGGGCATGCATAACGCCAGCCATCAATCCTGCCATTCCGGCCAGCACAAAATTCTTTTCCGGTATGTTAATAAAATCAAAAAGATTCAACAGCCGGGCAACTAAATATCCTGTAAATCCGCCCATAAACATGGTAGGAGCAAATATCCCGCCTACACCGCCGCTCCCGGTGGTAGCAGTCATGGCAAGGGGTTTGAAGATCAATACCAATACGAAAAACATTAAAAAAATGAACAGGTTATCCTGATGTGCAAAGAAGAAACTTCCCTGGAGTATGGAAGAAACATTACCAGTAAGAAACTCATTGATAATATCATAACCTTCTCCATACAAAGGCGGAAACAAAAGGACCAGTATTCCGAGAGCTATGCCCCCGGTAAAAACGCGAACCCAGATTTTCCCGATCGCAGCAAAAAGCGATTCAATGTAAATTGTAATGCGGGTAAAATAAAGGGATACAAATCCGGTAGCAGCACCCAGAATCAGATACCAGGGAATATTCCTGAAAAAGAATGTTCCCTGCAGGGGATAATGGAGGGTAACTTCATTGCCGATAAGAAGATAGGAAAGCGAGGCGCCGGTAACAGCCGAAATGAGCAGGGGTACGATTGACAGCATACTGATATCGAGCATCAATACTTCCATGGCAAAGACCACCCCGGCAACAGGAGCCTTGAAAATACCGGCAATAGCCCCGGCGGCACCGCATCCAATGAGGGTGATAACGGACTTGTAATTCATCCCGAATAAACGCCCCAGGTTAGAACCGATGGATGAGCCTGTAACCACGATTGGAGATTCGAGTCCCACAGAACCGCCGAAACCAACTGTCAGCGTAGAAGCTATAATAGAGGAATAGCTGTTATGGGGTTTAATGTAACCACCTTTCTTGGAAATAGCATGCAGCACCTTGGTAATGCCATGTCCCATTTCATCCCGGATAAAAATCCGCACAAAAAGAATAGTCAGTAAAATACCGAGCAGTGGAAAAATGAAATAGAGGAAGTTAATATGAGAAATATCCCGTTGATGGGAAACAAAGAGCAGCGTCCTGTGTACAATGTTCTTCAGCATAACTGCGGCCAGGCCGCTGGTAATGCCAGTAATAAAACTCAGCAGGTACATTTGCTGCCGGTGATCGAGATTAACTTTAATACCGCTGATAAGGCGGGTGAAATAATAATGTAATTTCATATCAGGTTATTAGACTATTAGGGGGTTAGGGGGTTAGGGGGTTAGGGGTTTAGGGGTTTAGGGGTTTAGGGGTTTAGGGGTTTAGGGGTTTAGGGTGAATAGTCATGCAGTTTTGCAGTTTTGCAGTTTTGCAGTTTTGCAGTTTTGCAGTTTTGCAGTTTTGCAGTTTTGCAGTTTTGCAGTCATGCAGTTTTGCAGTCGTGCGGAAAGCCGCGTCAGCGTCACTAGTCACTAGTCACCAGTCACTTTCTTCATCACTTTTAGTTTTTCCCTTTTAGTTTTTCCCCGAATTGTCCATTGTTCATTTTTCATTGTTCATTATTCATTATTCATCCTGACGGGATTTTTTCTTCCTTGTCCCTCGTCTCTATTCCCTCATCCCTTGTCCCTTGCTTTCTTTTCCATGGGCAATATACATTCATATATGAACTTATTAACGGGTGTATGAACACTGTATTGTTCGGCAAGTCTGACTACAGTTCCATTCTGGTATTCAATTTCAGAAGGTTTGCCTTCCCAAACATCCCTTGTAAGGGAAGATGTGGCATCATAAGCGAATGAATCAACAAATGACATGGTTCGCGAAATAAAATCACTTTCAATGCAAATGCCCATTTCCTGCGAAAGTGCATAAATTTCTTCAAAAAGTCTATACATCATTTGCCGGGTTTCTTTAATTTCTCTCAGTTCCCCATATGTAGCGCGTGTAACTGCCAATAAACCACTGGCACAAATGTTAATGAACTTCTTCCACAATTCACTCTCAATATCTTCCGCAATTCTCGATTTAATCCCTGATTTATCAAAGATCTCTTTTAATGTTTTTACCCTGTCGGTCAGTTTATTGTCCGGCTCTCCAAAAATAATTACCGGATCAAAACCCAGGTGTGAGATCACCCCCGGAGTTTCAATCTTGCTGAAAATGCGGCACAGTCCCTTAAGCGAATAAATACTGCCCAGCTCCTGTGTTATTTCATCGAATGCCATTACCCCATTCTGTAAGGGAAGAATAGTGGCATCCTCACGGATGACCCCTTTAAGATCATGGGCCACTTCCCTGACCTGCCATGCCTTCATGGCCAGCAGAATAAAATCTGCGCTCCCCAGTTCGCTTATTTTATCGGTAACTCTCACCGGATTCACTGAAAAATCACCGAGAATGCTTTTAATCTGAAGTCCGTTAGCCTGCATTGCTTTCAGGTTTTGACCGCGGGCAACAAAAAGTACGTCGAAGCCGGCATTGGCCATTTTCGCACCATAATACCCGCCTACTCCACCGGCACCAATAATTGCAAGTTCCATATATTATTAAATTTAGGTTTCAGGTATTCAACAGTTTTCATGTTTTAATAATACCCGGATACTTCTGTCCACCTTTTCATCAAAAAGTTGAACTTCTTTAAATACCCCCGGCTTTATCAAAGGTTTATTTTTTCCATGAAAATCGCTTCCGCAAGTGAGCAGCAAATTCCGTTGAATCGCAATGCCAGCAAAATAATGGATCTGATCAAATTGGTGATAGTTATTAAAAGCTTCAAGTCCAAGTGCCCCCTTGTCGAAAAGCTCATTGATCACTTCCTCCCGGTTGCGGAGGTTCACACCCGGATGTGCCACAATGGGAATCCCATCGTTATCCCTTATCAATGCGATGGTTTCATCGAATGACATATACTCGGTTTTCACATAAGCCGGCCGGCCCTGGGCAAAATAATCATGATAAAAATTAATGTATGGCATATCGCTCCGTGATCCGCCCTTTAAATAAGGTTCAAGCAAAGGATTTGTATGATATACCGGGTTTGTAACAAGCGCCTCGGCTATTTGCTCAGCACAGGGAGGACGACCCTTGGAAAGGGCGATGACTTCATCCGGATCCACTGATATTCCTGCCTTTTTTAATAGCCCCACCATTTCGGGAAATGCATTCATGACTTTGTGATGGACTTCCCCCTCGATCCGGGAAAAATCTTTTGAATCCCATTTAATGTTGTAACCAAGAATGTGGAGATCAATTCCGTTATAAATGCAATCGATCTCAATTCCAGGAATTACGGTTATTCCCGATAAAAAAGCCAGTTCAATGGCTTCTCCGACGCCTCTCACACTGTTATGATCGGTAAGCGATACTGTAGTCAGCTTATTTTCCCGGCACAAAGCCAGCAAATCTGTTATGGAATATTCTCCATCCAGGCTGTAATAGGAATGCATGTGCAGATCCGCTCTTGCTAACATCGTTCTGTAATTGGTTATTTCTGTTTGCCGGTCGCTCAAATGATATCTACTCCTCCATAACCGGCAATTGCCTGTCAATTAAAATATCCAGTGAGATGAAAGTTTCAGTACGTGACACGCCTTTAATGGCCTGTATCTTATCAGCCAATACTACGCGTAAATGTTCATTATCGCGGGCGTATACCTCTACAAACATGGCGTATTGACCGGTAATATAATGGCATTGGGTGATCTCCTGTATCTTCAACAACTTTTCCGACACGTTGTTGAAAAGGGCTGCATTATCCAGGAAAATGCCGACAAATGCACAGGTTTTAAATCCTATTTTTTTAGGATCCACATTAAACTGTGATCCGCTAATAATGCCAAGGCGCATAAGTCTCTGAACGCGCTGATGGATGGCGGCTCCGGAAATTCCGCAAATTCGCGCGATTTCAAGAAAGGGAACCCTGGCGTCCCGGGTTAAGATGCTGAGAATTTTCCGGTCGAGACTATCAATTTGAAAGTCATTTTTCATATTTTGTTCCTTTAACGCATCAATTTTGAAAATTTCAGATCAATATACCGGTAAAATAATCAATTTAATTTCAATTCGTGGTTTACTAATCTGGATTTTTTATACTTTTCGACCATCAATGTCATTTTCCAGTTGAGTGACTGTATCCATCCTTAATCAGTAACTTTAATTTTTATATTTTTGTTTAAAAATTTCCAAATTACATGAGTAAACCATTGATTGCACCGGCGCATTATAAAAGTCTGCTTGACCTTAACCAGACTGAAAGGGCCATTCAACTTGTGAAAGATACTTTTCAACAGCAGCTCTCGGCTGAACTGAATTTAAGGAGAGTAACGGCACCTCTTTTTGTGTTAAAGGGTACGGGTATCAATGATGACCTCAACGGCACTGAAAACAAAGTAAGCTTTGACGTGAAGGACATGAATGGTGCCACGGCAGAAATTGTAAATTCGCTGGCCAAGTGGAAACGGCTGGCGCTGGCGGACTACTGTATTCCGCATGGCAACGGCATTTATACTGATATGAATGCTGTGAGACCGGATGAGGAATTGAGCAATATTCATTCCCTGTATGTGGATCAGTGGGACTGGGAGCGCGTAATTGCCCAAAAAGACAGGAATCTTGATTTCCTGAAACATATCGTCAGTAAAATATATGAGGTTCTCAAGCGTACTGAATATGTTGTATATGAGAATTACACGCACGTTAAGCCTATTCTCCCCCATGCCATTACTTTCTTCCACGCTGAAGAACTATTAATGCAATATCCGCATCTTTCAGCCCGTGACCGGGAATACGAGGCCGTAAAGAAACACGGCGCCATCTTTGTAATTGGTATCGGCGGAATGCTGCCCAACGGTGAAGTGCATGATGGACGGGCACCTGATTATGATGATTGGAGTACGCCTACAGTTGAAGGATTTCGCGGTCTGAATGGAGACATAATATTATGGAACCCCGTTCTGGAGACGGCATTTGAAATATCCAGCATGGGCATTCGGGTTGACCCGGATTCCCTGCTGAAACAGCTTGAAATATCCAACGCCTTGGGGAGAAAAGATCTGCAATTTCATAAAAGGTTAATAAATAACGAGCTGCCTTTATCCATCGGAGGCGGAATCGGACAATCCCGTATCTGTATGTATTATCTTCGCAAAGCACATATCGGAGAAGTCCAGGCCAGCATATGGCCCCCGGAATTATTGGAACAGTGCAGGAAAAACCATATCTTTCTATTGTAATCCAACAAAATATTTTTATTATGGCAACAGCAGAAATTCTTATCTCCAGGATAAACAAAGACAATAAAACACTTCATGATCTCTATGGAAACAAACCGGCTGATCTGGAAAGACATGCCGGGCGGTATGTAAATCTGATCCGGCAGTTCACCGGCACATTTGGAGAAGCCGACCTTACATTATATACATCACCGGGCAGGACTGAAATCGGGGGAAACCATACCGACCACAATTACGGGCGTGTGCTGGCCGGAGCAGTCAACCTCGATAATGTGGCTGTAGTATCCAAAAACAATACGGACATCATTCATATTCAGTCAGAAGGCTATCCGAAATTTGAGGTTGATCTGAAAAACCTGAAACCGGATAAAAAGGAACAATATACATCGGCCGCCCTGGTTCGTGGAGTATGTGCAAGGATGAAAGAACTGGGTTATAGGATCGGGGGATTTAACGCCTGTATCGACGGTGGTGTTCCGAAGGGTTCCGGACTCAGTTCTTCCGCTTCATTCGAAGTTCTCATCGGAGCTATCGTAAATGAGCTGTTTAACAACGGCAAAATGGATCCCATCCAAAATGCGATCATTGGTCAGTATTCAGAAAACAATTATTTTGGAAAACCCTGCGGATTGATGGACCAAACCGCCTGCGCCATGGGTGGACTGATTACTATAGATTTTAAAGATCCGGCTAACCCCGTTGTAAAAAAAATAAATTTTGATTTTGTAGCCACCGGATTTGCGCTTGTTATTACCGATACAGGCGGAAATCATGCCGATCTGAACGATGAATATGCATCGCTCCCTGCCGACATGAAAGCCGTTGCCGCTGAATTGGGTGCAAAGGTATTGAGAGAGGTGACTTTAGACCAAATTCTTGATATAGCACCGAAAATACGCGAAAAAGTGGGTGACCGCGCACTTCTCAGGGCCATACATTTCCAGGGTGACAATCAGCGGGTTGTAGATGAAGTGGCTGCGCTTGAGCGAAATGATTTCAAGGCATTTCTTGGCATGGTTGTAGATTCCGGATTCAGTTCCTACATGTACAACCAGAATATTTTTCCTGTGAATAATGTGCGTGAGCAGGGTGTTTCACTTGCCCTGGCGTTAAGCGAACTTGTTTTAAAAGGCAAGGGAGCATGGCGTGTTCACGGAGGAGGATTTGCCGGCACTATCCAGGCGTTTGTCCCCCAGAACCTGGTTGAAAAATACATCAGCACCCTGGAGCATGTATATGGAAAAGGCTCATGCCATTCCTTGTTTATAAGGCCAAAGGGAGCGGGGAAGGTTGAACTGTGAAATGAATTATTAATTATGAATTATGAATTATGAATTATGAACAAGGAAAAACTAAAAGATAAAAACTAAAAGGGATGAAGAAAGTGACTGGTGACTAGTGACTAGTGACGCTGACGCGGCTTTCCGCACGACTGCAAAACTGCATGACTGCAAAACTGCAAAACTGCATGGCTGCATGGCTGCAAAACTGCAAAACTGCAAAACTGCAAAACTGCATGACTATTCACCCTAAGCCCCTAAACCCCTAAGCCCCTAAGCCCCTAAGCCCCTAAACAATAACCAGAAATCCAAAATTATGAAATACATCAATGAAGACTCGTTTAAGAAAGTACACCAGGGAAAACAAACCGGACTTTATACATTGAAGAACAAAAACGGGCTGGTTGCACAGATCACCAACTACGGTGCTATTATTGTGAGTATATATGTTCCCGACAGGAAAGGAAATTTCGTAGACATAGTTCAGGGATACGATACAATTGATGAATATATCCAGGGGAACAGCCCATATCAGGGTGCCATATGCGGACGGTGTGCAAACCGGATTGCAGGTGGCAAATTCAGGCTTAAGGGAAAGGAATATTCGCTGGCGGTAAATAATGGCCCGAATCACCTGCATGGCGGGATCACCGGTTATAATAAAGTGGTATGGGATGTGGTCAGCCATACCCCCGGCCATGTTGCCCTGTCATATCTTTCAAAAGACGGAGAGGAAGGCTACCCGGGCAACTTGCGCATATCCGTGACATATACGCTCACAGAAGAAAATGAACTTCGACTCGACTACCTCGCCACCACGGACAAAACAACACTGATCAATCTCGCCAGCCATTCGTATTTTAATATGGCAGGCGAAGGATCGGGAAGCATGTATGACCAGGAATTAAGGATAAACGCTGCACTTTTTACCCCCACCGATGATGTCAATGTTCCAACAGGTGAGATTCTGAAAGTGCAGGACACACCCATGGATTTTAGAGAACAAAGGAAGATCGGCCTTTATATCGAATCCGATAATCAACAGCTTAAATTCGGGTCAGGATATGATCATAATTTTGTATTAGATCACCCTGCCGGAGAAAGCGGTTTGGCAGCGGTTGCACATGACCCGGCATCGGGACGGACCATGGAAATTTACACAACCCAACCGGGGATTCAGTTTTACTCGGCAAACTGGATTGACAATGAACCGGGCAAAGGAGGAAAAAAATACGGCCGCAGATGTGCATTCTGTCTTGAAACACAACATTTTGCCAATGCTATTAACCTGCCGCATTTCCCCTCCATAATTTTAAACCCGGGGGAAGAATATAAACATAGTTGCATCCACAGGTTTTTGACAAAATAAATCCACCACCTGCCCTTGCCAGCGGGGACGTGTTGCAGGCATCAATCATCAAACAACTAAATATCTTAATTATGCAAAAAGAGCAATCCAAATTTCTGTTTCCGCTAATTGTGATGGCCTCCTTGTTTTTTCTGTTCGGCTTCATCACTACAATGAACAATTCGCTTATTGATTACCTGAAAGATGCTTTCAAACTCAATGAAGTGGAAAAGCAATTGCCCAACACCTTTTTTTATGGGGCTTATATTCTTTCTATTCCGGTCGGGTACCTGCTGAACCGGATTGGATACAAAAACGGTGTACTGGCAGGACTGGCTCTTGTGAGTATCGGGTTTTTCCTTTGCATCCCGGGGGTAGCATTGGGATATTATAGCTTTTTAAGTGCTGTATCCGTATTTGCCATTGGTGTTGTTCTCTTGCAGGTAGCTGCCAACCCCTATGTAAATGCTCTTGGCACTCCGGAAACTGCTGCAAGCCGACTTACCCTCACCAATGCATTGAACTCTCTGGCTACCATTATCGCTCCGCTTTTTGTTTCCATGCTCATCGTTTCGGCAAATACAGGCGGGGCCCATGATCCGAAAACAGTCCAGGGTCCGTTTGCGGCTATTGGAATTGCCACCCTTGTAATTGTTGTGATCATGTTCTTTTTGAAACTTCCTGAGATTAAGATCGATGATACTGCCAACGGCGTTGTTAAAAAATTCAAGTCGAGTGCCTATAACTATCCCCATATGTGGCTTGGCTCGCTGGCTATCTTTTTTTATATGGGTGTTGAAATCGGAATACCGAGCTTTTTTGCGGATTATTCCAACAGGCTTGGATTCGAATTCAACGGTGAAATGAGAACCAAACTGCTGGCTTATTATTGGGCTGGTTTAATGGTGGGTCGTATTGCCGGTATATTTATCCTTCGTAAATATTCCGCCCGTCAGATATTGAGCTTTAATGCCGTGTTTGGTGCCTCCGTAATTTTCCTGTCCCTCGTTCTGGGTGGAATGGGTATGCATACATTGGCCCTGGTATTATTCCTTGGAACCGGATTATTGCATTCAATCATGTGGCCCTGCATTTATAACCTGGCCCTTGAAGATCTGGGTCCCCATTCAAAGGTAGGATCGGGTGTAATTGCCACCTCCGTGATTGGTGCTGCCCTGTTGCCCATTATGATGGGCGGAATCCAGAAAAGTGTTGGGCTTATCGTAGCAATCAGCTGCCTCTTTGTTTATTATGCCTATATTACCTTTTTCGCTGTGAAAGGATCGCGGATCCGTTAGAAGATGGTATTCGGTTTTCAGTATTCGGTATTCGGTGAGGTTGACCGAAAACCGAATACCGAATACCGATTACCGATTACCGATTACTGATTACCGATTACTGATTACCGATTACTGATTACCGATTACTGATTACCGATTACTGATTACCGAATACCGATTACTGATTACCGAATACCGATTACTGATTACCGAATACCGATTACTGATTACCGAATACCGATTACCGATTACCGAATACCGATTACCGATTACTGATTACCGAATACCGATTACTGATTACCGAATACCGATTACCGATTACCGAATACCGATTACCGATTACTGATTACCGATTACCGATTACTGATTACCGATTACTGATTACCGAAAACCGATTACCGATTACCGAATACCGATTACTGATTACCGATTACTGATTACCGAATACCGTTCACCGGTTTTCATCATTTCACCCAATTCATCTTCGCCCTCTTTACATCCCTTGAGTTTGGACCAACATACACAATAAAGTCCCCCGATTCCCAATCATATTTTAAATCACTGTTATAGAATTTAAGATCGGCAGTTGTGATATCCATTGTGACATCCTTTTTCTCCCCTGGCTGCAGCATGATCTTGCGAAAATTCTTCAATTCCTTAACAGGTCTTGAGATGGAAGCTACCGGATCCTGGATGTATAATTCCACCACTTCCTCTCCTGCATATTTTCCGGTATTCGTAACTGTAATTGTGGCAGTCACGGTTTCCTCCCCTTTCAGCGAAGTCTTGCTTAATTTCACATCGCTGTATTCAAAAGTCGTATAACTCAGGCCATAACCAAACGGGTACAATGGATCATTTGACTGGTCGAGATATTTAGACGTAAATTTACTGTTTGCATCAAACGGCCTGCCCGTATTTTTATGATTATAGTACAGTGGAATCTGTCCCACACTCCGAGGGAATGTAGTTGTTAACCTTCCTGCCGGATTATAATCTCCAAACAAAACATCTGCAATGGCATTTCCGGCTTCTGAACCGCCTGCCCATGCTTCGAGGATGCTACCAACATGGGCATCCTCCCATACAAGGGTAAGCGGCCTTCCGTTCACCAGAACCAGTATTACCGGTTTACCTGTTGCCAGTAAAGCTTTAAGTAGATTTTGCTGAACAACCGGGATGCCGATATCCGAGCGACTTGAGGCCTCCCCTGACCAGGCAGCAGGTTCACCCAGAACAGCGACAACCACATCGGACTTGTTGGCCGTTTCAACGGCTTCTTTGATCAGCTGATCGGGCGATTTTTTTATTTCATTGGAGGCTTTTTGTCCAGGCATGCCAAAGGCATTGGTTGCCTTTGCCAAAAGCGGATCATCGGTAAATTCAGAGCCTTTTGCATACAGGATCTTTACGGCGCTTCCCCCTGCATTCTTCAATCCGTCGAGAACAGAAGCAATGGTTTTCGGGTCACCGCCCATCGCCCATGTTCCCAGCATCTCGGGCTTTGCATCAGCCAGTGGGCCAATCAGGGCAATAGTACCGGATTTTTTTAAGGGAAGAAGCTGTTTGTCGTTTTTCAGCAAAACCATGGATCGGGCTGCCAGTTCACGGGCTGCCTTGATATTTTCCACCGATTGCACTTCCGTTTTAGCCCTGTTTTCATCCATATACCGATAAGGATCATCGAATAATCCAAGCTTGTATTTGGCTTCCAATACTCTTTTGCACGCGAGATCAATGTCCTGAAGACTGATCTTTCCCTCATCCAGTGATTTTTTCAAAGTGGTCAGATAGCCTTCTCCCACCATATCCATATCTGTTCCCGCCTTCAGTGCCAGGGCCGAAACTTGCTGCAAGTCACCCATGCCATGATTGATCATTTCATTAATGGCAGTATAATCGGTTACAACGAATCCGTCAAAGCCCCACTGGTTTCTCAGCAGATCCGTAAGCAGCCATCGATTGCCGGTTGCAGGCACTCCATCAATAACATTAAAGGATGTCATGGCACTGCCGGCGCCTGCATCAAAGGCCGCCTTGTATGGGGGGAGATAATCGTTATACATGGTTACCCGGCTCATATCAACTGTATTGTAATCACGGCCGGCCTCAGCGGCACCATAAAGCGCAAAGTGTTTTACACAAGCCATCATTGTATTGTTTTTCGACAGGTCATCCCCCTGGTATCCTTTTACAAGAGCGCGGGCAATTTGCGAACCCAGCCATGGATCTTCTCCTGAGCCTTCTGCAATGCGACCCCAGCGGGCATCACGCGCAATGTCCACCATGGGGGAATAGGTCCAGCAAATGCCGTTGGATGTAGCTTCGTTGGCAGCAATCCTTGCGCTTTGCTCAATACGCCCGGTATCCCAGGAACACGACATGGCCAGCGGTATTGGAAAAATGGTGCGGAATCCATGTATCACATCCATCCCATAAAGAATGGGAATATGATTGGGAGATTCCTTTACCGCGATATCCTGCATTGCCTTCATAGATGCAATTGAAAAGCTGTTCAGGATACTGCCGATCTGACCGGTGCGGATTTTCTGCTGAACGTTATCATTTACGGCAGCACCGGTGACGAAGCCACCCGAGGTAGTCAGATTTAACTGGCCGATTTTTTCATCAACCGACATTTTGCTCATCAAATCACTGATAAATGCGGTCATTTTCATGTCCTGCGCATTTAAAACTACCGAAGTAAGGAGAAGGAAAACGATAAACCGGAATCTTTTCATAGCCTGTTAGTTGAATTTTAAAAGTTACACTATTTTCTTGAGATCAATAAAGCTTGCCTGCACATCCTCCATGGATTTTGCCGAATCCTGTTCATAAAAAAAGTATTTCATGCCTGCCAGTTTTGCCTGCGCGAAGGTGGGCTTAAAATCAATGGATCCCTGGCCGATCCCGACAATCTTGTTATTTACAAGGTCATAATCCTTTACATGCCATAAAGGAAATCTTCCGGGATTACCTTTAAACAGTTCCACCGGATTCTGCCTGGCTTTAGCTGCCCATGCCAGGTCGATTTCCATTTTTACCAGATCCTTATCCGTTTGGGAAAGGATAAGTTCATAGGGTGTCTTCCCTTCAACAGGATCCCATTCGGTGGCATGATTATGATAGGCAAATTGAATTCCGGCCTTTTTGCAGGCCTCACCTGCCTTCACGAAGGTTTCAACCGATTTCTGAATTTCATCAAGAGAATTCACCGGGGTGCTGGCGCAAACAAGATACTGGAGTCCCGCTTCTGAAGCCTCATCCACCAAAAGTTGCAGGTTTTCACGCAAGTTAGCCATAGCGGGGCGTGGCACAGGTTTACTGGCATCGGATGCGGCATCCTTTGCGGCAGGCGCAGGCGCACGGAAAGGAGCGCCTGAAACATGGTGGCTGATCCATTTCATGCCCATGCCTTCGATCATCGATTTAAGATCTTTTGGTTTCATACCGTAATATGGCCCGATGGGACTGAAAGCTGTCTCGATATTCTTAAAACCAATATCTGCCAGTTTTTGGAAAGTAGCCCGGGGATCCTTGCCCATAAAAGAATTCGTAGTATATACCTGTATGCCAATATCCGATGATTTGGCGCGTACCGGTAAAGATGCACCCTTCAATAATCCGGGAACCAGTATCGAACTCATAGCCAGGGCGCCCGTATTCCGTAAGAAATTTCTTCTGCTTGCCATGTTACAATATTTATTTTACTGTATATACTTGAAAATAATTATATCAAAGGTAAATCAAAAAATCAATTGACCTGTTTCTGTCTGCCAAAATCAAACCATTCGAGAAATTCGAGCTGAGCACGGAAGGGTACTTCAGCTTGTTTTACCTCATCTCCGAGAACAATCACTTTTTTTGTATCCGCGGTAAAGGCCGGCCAAACGGGTAAATTTTCGCCGTTTGGATCGCCGCTGGCTGCGAAATTGACCAGATAGGAAGACATAATCTCTGATAACTGGTGATCATAGCCGGTAAAGGGTCGGTTCCATAATTTCAGTGTTTTCAGGAAATATCCAAATTCAGCTGAATGGAATGCCCCGTAATCAGGATCTCCGGGAGGCACCCTGTTGAAATAGTAAAGAAAGACCTTGCTTTTTCCGGTTTCATTCTGCATCATTGCCCACCTGTAATTCTGCCCCCCGAATGACAATACGGAAAACAGTTTTTCCGATTCAAAAGCTTCGGTATCCGAATTTGCAGGAAAAAGCTTTAAAAATTCACCGGCTGATTGACCGAACTGTCTGGCCGCATTCTTTTTAAATTCTTTCACAGGGACAGGTTTAACGAAAAAAGCCATTTCATCTTCATTCCATCCGGTGAGTAGCGGTACATCATTCTGCTTTCCTGCCTTGAATGTAGAATATGAAGAAGGAACTACATAACCGTCAAGTACAATTCCCATTCTGTCGCTTTTCTTCAAAAGCTCATCGGCAGGCATCGAACGAAGCTCAGAAAGTGAACTGACCTTAAGTTTATGAAGCAGTTCAATGCCGGATTCTTCCGCTTTTTTAAGTCCATTTCCTGTTTCCGGATAGAACATTCCGCCACTTTCCGCAATTACCCTGTGAAACAATCCCTTTGCCAGGGGAGAAACCATAAGTGCATTTACGCTCACTGAACCAGCCGATTGTCCGGCGATTGTAACCCGGGCTGAATCGCCGCCAAAAGCTGCAATATTTTTTTTCACCCATTGAAGGGCAGCAATCTGATCAAGGATACCATAATTTCCGGATACATGGTTGGGTGACTCCCCGGAAAGCCCGGGATGTGCAAGGAATCCAAAAATGCCCAGGCGATAATTAACCGTAATGAATACGACCCCTTTCCTGGCAATTTCTTCTCCGTCATACAGGGGAACAGAACCTGAACCACCTGTAAAAGCGCCGCCATGGATCCAAACGATTACAGGCAATTTATCCTGCTGATATTTTGCAGCTGTCCATACATTCAGATACAGGCAATCCTCACTCAGCGGCTCTTCGGGTGCCATAAATTCCTTTGACCACATTTCAAATGGAGCCGGCTTTTCCTGCATGGCGCTGGCTGAAAAAGCAACGCATTCACGGATGCCTTCCCAGTGCTCTGGCGGAACAGGTGCCTTCCAGCGCAAATCTCCCACGGGAGGCTGGGCAAACGGTATGCCTTTGAAGATATTCACGGTTGAATCAGTTCCGGTAATTCCGGATATTACTCCTGATTCAATTACGACCCGGTGAGAAGTAACCGGAATTTTACCGGTATTTTCATGCCCGTTATTGCAGGCTGACAGAATTATTAGAAGACAGAATATTTTATGCATTGGTGGATAGTGTTTAGTAAATCTACTGGTTTTTTTCAAGACACTTTCACATTTCCGGCTTCAACTCCTCAATCTTTGCTTTTGGCACAAGGGCAATTGATTCTTTCTTCACCATGATGTCTTTTGAGAGGCTGAATGTGCCTGTTTGCCGGATATCTTTTGAAGACGCTCCCACTTTAACTGTATAATTTCCGGCGTCAGCAATCCAGGATGAAACGGATGGATGAAAGGAAGCCAGGTTTCGGGGAATCAGCCGGAAGCTGAGAGTTTGCTTATCCCCCGGAAGCAATAACCCCGTTTTGCCGAAGCCTTTCAGTTCCTGCTCAGGCTTGTCCAGTTCCTTAACAGGCGCCTTCAAGTATAACTGCACCACTTCCTTGCCGGCGATGGACCCGCTGTTTTTTACATCAACCGTAATTGTAACCCGGTTTTTGACTTTATCTAAACTTATTTGCAGGTTGCTATACTCAAAGGAAGTATAGGATAAGCCATATCCGAATTCATAAGCTGGCTTCACATTAAACGATTGATAATAGCGATATCCGACATATATCCCTTCGGAATAAACCACTTTTGCAGGATGGGGCTGCATAAAATCGGCCATGCCGGGTTTTTGCGCTGAATCCTTAACCGGTTCCTGTTCAATTACCTCACCGGGAAAGCTTCCGGATGAGGGTACGTCCGTATATTTCATTGGAAAGGTGACGGCAAGCTTACCCGATGGATTGATCTTTCCGGTGATTACATCGGAAACAGAATTGCCGCTTTCCTGACCGGCTTGCCATATAAGCAGGATGGCATCGGGAATATCGCGCCAGCTGGCTGTTTCAATAACTCCTCCGATATTCAACAGGACAATCGCCTTTTTGCCCCGTTCATGAAATGCTTTGGCAATTGTTGTGATCCTATTTCTTTCAACTGTCGACAGATTAAAATCATTGTCAACATTCCGGTCAGATCCCTCTCCCGAATTTCTTCCGATTGTGATAATGGCAACATCTGACGATGCGGCCAGCTTATCAACAAGGCCCGGATCAATCGCCATTTCAGGGATCGGATCTTTTTCACCCAGGAAAGCAAGGATCGGATTTTTTGAGGGCGGCTGATTTTTGCGTGTCTCCTTTATATAGGAAAGATACGCTGTTTTCAGTTCTTCATCCAGCTTGTAACCGGCATTTGTCAATCCGTCTGATACAGATATGATGTAAGGCTCATTGACATCCCCGCTCCCTGTTCCGCCTATTATTGTTTCATACCCAGCATTTCCAAAGACAGCAACAGGTTGGGATGATTTAACCAGGGGCAGAACGGAATTGTCGTTTTTCAAAAGCACCATTCCTTCGGCAGCTGCCTCCCTGGCTATCCTTGCATGTGCAGCCAGGTCAGGTTTGCCTGAAAATTTATAGGATTTATACCGCGGCGATTCCTGTATTGTGCTCAATATCCTTTCAATATTGCGATCGAGAATAGCCACATCAAGTTTTCCCCCTTTGACTGCCGCCAGAATTTCTTTTGCCTGACGTGAAGTGCCTGGCATTAGGATATCATTGCCCGCAATCATCTGTTCCACCGGATGCTGTCCGCCAAACCAGTCTGTCATCACCATTCCCTTAAATCCCCAGTCGTTCCTTAGAATTTTGGTCAGTAAATCCGGACTCTCAGAAGCATAGACATCATTGATCAGGTTATAGGATGACATCACGGTCCACGGATGTGCTTTCTCAATGGCTATCCGGAATCCTTCAAGATAGATCTCCCGGAGCGCACGTTCACTGACCACGGTATTCAGCCAGTTCCGGTTTGTTTCGGCATTATTGGCTGCAAAATGCTTGATCGAAGTGCCTACACCCTGGAACTGGATACCCTGGACCATGGCAGCTGCCATCATGCCGGTCACAAGCGGATCCTCGGAATAATACTCGAAATTGCGACCACACAAGGGATTTCGTTGAATGTTCATGCCCGGTCCCAGGATCAAATCAACTCCATATTCAAGAACATCATTGCCCAGAGCCTTTCCTACTTCGTAAACAAGACTTGTGTCCCAGGAACTTGCCAATAACGTGGCAATGGGAAAAGCCGTGCAATAGTAAGTTGAGTTATCCTTGTCCCGTTTGGCGCTGATGCGCAGTCCCGCCGGTCCGTCAGCAACAACCATCGCCGGTATGCCCAACCTTGGTATTTCATATGTTGTGCCTGCGGCGCCGGGAACCAGACTTTGAGTGGAACCGATTACGGGCGCCCCGGGTGTGGATGTGGTGTCCTCCATAGGGTTTAACCCCGGAATGTTCATCCCAGTGCCCGTCACAAAATAAGCCTTTTCTTCCAGCGTCATTGCTTTAATGATCTTTTCTATTGAATCTTTGTCCAAATCAGGTGCTTTTTTTGTGCACTGCACAAAAACAACGCTTCCCAAAAGCGCTACAGCATATAAAACAAATAATTGTTTTTTCATTGCATGAATATTATTTAGTTGAAATCGATATTAACAAATTGGATCTTTAGCATTCTCATTTGGATTTATTACTGTCACCCGGCTGGATTTGTTTCTCACGGATTTTGTATTCTTCAAGGTCGATTAATGCCAGGTACTTCCTGATCAGTTCTTCGTTGCAATCGGCGTTTTGATTCATTTCGTGCAATAATTTTCGCTGCTGTTCCAATATCTCGAGATAAATATTCTGATAGCTGTTAAAGGCATTTTCCCTGGATGAAATCTCCTTGATCTCCTCAAATTCTTTTCTGAAAAAATCTTGTTCAAGTTTCAATTTTTCATAAAGAATACTTATGTACTCGTTCGTAGATATTTCTTCGGCAAATTTTTCCTCAAAGAATCGAAGAGAACCTTGCGATATTTTCCTTTGTAGGATTATTTCCTGTTCCATTTCAGGCACAGTTGGGATGCTGTTTTCGGGTTTCAGTTTCCGGATAACCCAGGGAAGAGTCAATCCCTGGAAAACGAGGGTAACCAGGATAACAATAAACGTTATAAAGAGAATCAGATTTCGATATGGAAAAGGTAATCCTTCCGAGATAACCAAAGGAATGGAAAGTGCGGCGGCCAGGGAAACAACGCCGCGCATACCCGCCCAACCTAAAACGAGTGGTCCCCTCCAGCCCGGATTTGAAACGGCAACCGTTATAAACCGGCTCATAAACCGGGTAAATATGGATGCTCCCAATGTGCATAAGATGCGGATAATGATCAGGGCCAAAGAAACAGCAAGTCCATATCCTATAGCTCTTACCAGGCTGATATCCCCGAGTTGTTTAATGATTGAAGGCATCTGAAGGCCGATGAGCAAAAAGACAAATCCATTCAGCACAAAACCCAGTACAGACCAAACGTTTATTCCCTGAATACGGCTTTGATAATTAAGAATAGTATGCCGCCTGCCCGATAAAAAAAGACCTCCGCTTACGACAGCCAGCACCCCTGAAAAATGAAAATGTTCTGCAAAATAATACATGCAATACGGGGTAACCAGCGTAAGAATAATTCCTATACTCGGTGTGGTAGGTAACCAACGATGAAAACCATAAAAGATCAATCCGACCAGAAGTCCGGTCACTATTCCCATAACAATGACAACAACAAAGCTGACAGCCGCCTGGCGGAAAAGGAATTCGCCGGTAAATACGGCTGCCAGGGCAAAACGGAAAATAATGAGCGAGGACGCATCGTTGAAAAGGCTTTCTCCTTCAGCGACGCTGACAAGTGATTTAGGCACTTTTACCTGGCGCATGATTGTGGTAGCCGAAATGGCATCCGGCGGCGAAATTATGCCTCCCAAAAGAAAACCCAGGGCAAGGGTAAAACCCGGTATAATCCACCAGGATACAAAAGCAATAACCAACGAGGTAAGTACTACAATCGGAAATGCAAAGCTTATGATAACACGCCTGTATCGCCAGAATTCTTTCCATGAAACCTGCCAAGCTGCATCATAAAGAAGAGGCGGAAGAAATATAAAGAAAACCAGCTCCGGATCAATTGTTATCTTCGAAAATCTTGATGCAAAACTGAGTGCCAAACCGCCAATTACCAGCACAATCGGATATGCCAGCTTAAGTTTATTGGCAATCATTACCAGTGCAAGGATGATCAGAATAAGGTAAACGTATTCGATGATCAGGTTTTGCATTAAGAACAGTTGTTAGTGGATAGTTGCCGGTTGATTGATTAAAGGTAAAGACTAAAAGTTAAATACGAAAAGTTCAGAACCACCTTCTCAAACCAATCAACCATCAACTATCAACTATCAACCGATGCCTATTGTTTAATTACAACTCATCCTTATCGTGAGGAAATGCACCAGATGGCTTGGTCCGAATGGAGTCGATCAGTTTTCTAAAGGCCTGGATATGTTCCGGTCCGGTACCACAGCAACCACCAAGGATAAGGGGTTTAAAGGCAGATAATTCCCGAAAATGATTTTCGAAATCGGCCGGAGTTTCCATATAACAGGTTACGCCGTTTTGCAAAACCGGCTCACCGGCATTTGGTTTCAGCAGGATGACGCCTCCTGGAAGTGCATTTCTGAGTTGCGTTCCTACCTGTATCATATTTGTTATCCCGTTACCACAATTTGAACCGATGGCAAATGCCCCTGCTTCTGTCAATGCCCTGGCAGCTTCCTGTATTCCAGTACCCATGATTGTAAAATATCCAGCCGGTGAGGGACTATACGTGAGTGACGCGATAAAGGGCAACCTGGTTACTTTTCTCACAGCACTCACGGCACAAAGCAATTCACGGATGTCAAGGAAAGTTTCCAGCATGAACCCGTCAACACCTGCATCGGCAAGCGCCTTCACCTGTACCACGAAAGAATCGGTAACCTCATCTTCTGTAACATCCCCGTATGGTTCAAGCATTTTTCCGCACGGGCCGATAGATCCGATCACATACCTCCCTGCCGGCCTTAATTCAATCACATTTCTGGCGCCGGCAAAGTTAAGTTCATAGCACCTGTCCTGCAGTCCGTATTCATTCAGTTTTAACCACGATCCGCCAAAGGTATTCGTAAGCACAGCGTCCGACCCTGCTGCATAATACATCAGTGCAATTTCCTGCACCTGCTTTTCATGCGTAATATTCCATAATTCCGGACATTCGCCTGCCGTCAATCCCCGGGCAATTAACTGTGACCCCGTCGCCCCGTCGAGAAGCAGGATATCGTGATCAAGAAAATAGGAAGACAACATACGATTTACGATTTACGATTTACGATTGTCTATAAAAATCGATAATCGCAGAGACAAGGCAATGCCTTGTCTCTACGATATATTTTATATTACCGATCACCGGAAAGAACCTTATCCACGGCCAATACAAGGAAAAGATAATTGCTTTCCCCGCCACCGAGAACGTATTCCATCTGTTGCCACAGAAAGGGAAAGTCCTTCAGTTCGGGAAAATCAGGCCGGATCAACGCAGTACCGGAAACAACACCACCCGGAATATAGGACCAGTCGGCACGATTATATCCATAAGCAATTGTCGCGGATCGCGAACCAACTCCCGAGGCAAAGGAAGCGGTGTTCTCACCCGGATGGCATCCCAAAACAAAATTCAGTGCGTTGAACATGAAATCCTGGTTGAACAATTTGGGATAATATTTTGAAAGGTAGTACTGATGAACCCCGAATTCCTGGATGTTCCATCCTGCACCCCAGATATGTGGACGATAAGGAACACCAAACGGAGTTTCCTTTTCCTGTTCAACAATATTTTGTGAAAGGCCTTCCAATGCCTTCTCCACGGCCGACTGGAATGCCGGATTATCCATTACGGGAATTGTCCTTACAACCACCCAGCCCACGGAATAGATTCGCCGGCTAATGGAATCTGTCACTGACAGGAGAAAATCTTTGTATTCCTGCTTTTTTGTTGTGATCAGCAGTTCAGAGGCTGCACATATCTGTTCATTGATGTCTCTTCGGGAAATTGTCCGTGGCTGTTTCCACAGATCTTCTGCTGCTTTCAGGCAGCGGTCGGCCAGGTTTTTATCATAATCAGTCAAAACCCGGGCAGCACATGCAAGTCCCTGGATTGCAGAAAATTCATGCGAAGGATTTTGCTCTGTGTATACCTGGCGGTCGTCCTTAAGTCCCTGTACTGTCTCCAGCGTGCCATCGAACCTTACAGATGGCTTATATACAAGATTGTTTGTCTGGTTTGACACGTCCCCTACCAGCGTGTATTGGGGGATTGTTGGTGCTATAATTCCCCGGTAAACACGACCCAGGTTATCATATCCTCCAAGGATGGTGAGAACACCATGTTCAATCTGCTGCAACATATCAGGCTTACCGTCGGGTACATGCATATCCACCTGGTGCAAACGCTGGTTGATGGTTGTTGCATCATATTCCGGCCGGAATTCCTCCCAGGCCAGGGATAGTAACTGAACAGTTCCTGCCTGTGATTCAACCCGGAGATCGTCATCCCCGGCATCATGCCAACCGCCACTATTCAGCCCGGGAACGTGGTCACCCGATTTATAACGGGTGAGTGTTGAAGGGCCTTGCCTGTATCCGTCAAAATGATTTGAATCCACGGGTGCCATCAGGGCATCGTCCATGTGGCATACACCATGCCATACCTTGTACGATTCATTCACCCGCATATGGCACATCTGAACCGGCAGAAAATCCTCCAGTGTAGGCTGCCATACATGCCTTTTATAGATATCCGGCGAAATTGAAAACGGATTGGATTTTACATTCCCGTATTCAACCATGTAAACACCTTCCTGCTGTACATCGGTAAAATCAAACCGGAGATAATTGTATCGCAGGAAGTTCCCCCATTTAACACCCTTCAACGACTTCACAAGTTTCGGATCGCCATTGCCTGTGATGTTCATCAGCCTCGCTTTCTTTTCAGATTTATCCGCAGCATCCAGTTCGACGATGGCGATTTTTGATTGTTTTGGATGATAACCCACCTGGGAAACATGCACAACCGGTTTTGATTTCCATCCCGGAATGGTATTTGCCTTGATAGTCCATTTAATAGCATCTTTCGTTGCGCCGTCGGGAATTAGTGAACGCACAACAAACCAGCCGTTCGTGTGTCTTATTCTGCCGTCAATCAGCTGAAGATCGGAACCTGCACTCTCGAAACTGATCCGCAGGTTTTCGGTTTCGGGGGCTATGATAAGTTTCTTGCCCGATGCAAACGGAACAGCCTGGTTTTCCTTTTCATTGTTGATCGTAGCCGGACCATTGGCCTGGCGGGTAAAAATGCCGCTTTTGTTATCCATGATCCAGGTTTTTCCAAAAAGGGTGGCCGGGTAGAGTTCCATATTGAAACCTACCTTCCCATACCATTCCGCAGGAAGCGGCTTATCGAGGTTTACGGTGATAATAATTTCGTCGCCTTCTCCTTTTACATTAACCGTATAGGTGAAACGCAAATCAGGATAAATAACAGGATTAAATCCTTTCCTGTTTATGCTAGAATCAGGATACCAGAGTTTTACCGAGATCTCATTGGCATCCCTGTCGACCGTTCTTTTGCCAACCTTCGGAATAGGTGACCATTGTCCCGGAGTGGGCTCCAGCCTCAGGTCACCATTTGTGGCAACGCGAACGCCCTGTTGAATAATACCAACGCCTCCCTGGTGACCCTCAGGATAAATATCCTCGAATACCATGATGTTCAATCCCGGCAGTTCAAAATAATTTTTGTCGTTAATAACTAATTTGTTTTGGTTATGATTGTTTGTGCTGCACGAAACAATCAGCAAAAGGCATAAACAGTATAATCCCCATTTCATAGTGTAAAAATTTAGGTTGACAAAGTATTGATAATTTTGGGATAAAACAAAACTTCCGCAAGACGAACAATCCCTCAATTCTGACCGTCATGACAATACCACAAAGCAATATATTTGCGTGGAAGGATTCAGATTCAATATTCGGTGTTCATGTTGGTTTTAGTGCATTTTTTTATATTTCCCGATCCGATTATCCACAATCACGCCCTTCCAGTTCATGCCAAAACCGAAATCATAACCATGACCTTCTGAATCAACATAGGGGATCATGTCAAAGGGAACATCTTCTTTTTGAGATTCCACAGTTTTCATGTCCGCCGGCATCTGGAATGGCAATAATGCCGTTGGCTCCGCTGCCCCGGAGATAATATCAAAAAGAGCCTGATCCTGGATTCCAAATGTGACGATAATAGCGGAGGCATCTTTTTCAATTTCAGAGAACACCATCGGTTTTGAAACCGCCACAGCCACTACAACGGGTTTATCCTTCATTGCTTTCCTGGTGTCAACAACCAGTTTTGCGTCGGACGAATTGTAAGCCACTACTGATTTATTCCTGTAAGTACGGTTTGTGAATTTTTCCAGGGGATCTCCGCCTGCCAGGCTCGGATCACGCGCATCTATTGCTTTGTATGGACCATATTGCAGGCTGATCGGTATATACCCGTTCCCGCCTTTTTTTGTATCCGCCGGATCATATCCCTTCCCCGAGTTTGGACTTTCAATGACCACCAGGGCGACATCCGCTTCAGACGGATTATCGGTTATGTTGAAATATTTTCTGGCGATCTGTATATTAACAGGATAATCAAATTTTGCCGGACTCATGCCAAAGAAGGATGGCATGGGCGGGGTGTCCCTTTTAGGGATAAAGACGGTTACCGTCTTGTTCAGCGGCAGTACGTTATTTCTGTTTTTCAATAATACGGTTGATTTCAGCTGGGCATCATAGCCGGCTTTCATAAATGCGGGATTCCCGACGATGTTCTTTGTCTTTTCCACATCTAGGTAGGGATTCTCAAACAAGCCGACCCGCAGGATATTTTTCAGCAACCTTACAGCCGATTGTTCAAGGCGCGCCCTCATGACAGCTTCGCCATTTTCCTTAATTCCCATATTATATGCCTCAACGATGGGTCGCATATCGCTGTTACCTCCGAACTGGTCCACACCGGCCATGAGGATCTTGTAATGCCGTTCGGCAACCGACAAAGTTTCTGCACCCCAGCATGTAGTGCCAAAGCCATCTACAGCTGTTTCATCCATGGTTACGCCCCAGTCGGTGCAAACCACACCATCGAAATTATAAGTTCCGCGAAGAAGATCCGAAATAAGGTATTTATTGTAGCTGTTTCCTACATTTTCGCCATTGATTGTATCCATGCCATAGGATATAGTATAATAGGGCATAACGGCAGAAGCCATCCCTGTGCCCCCGTCCAGTTTAAATGCCCCCATGGTAAAGGGGATAAGCTGTTCAGCCAGATTTTTACCAGGATATACTGCGTATTTACCAAATGAATAATGTGCATCCCGGCCACCTTCGCCTGACCCGCCTCCGGGCCAGTGTTTAACCATGGCATTCACACTTGTATAGCCCCAACCGCCGGCAATAACCCTGTCCCCTTCTGAAGTCTGGAACCCCTCAACATAGGCCTTTGCCATATCTGCGGTGAGCTCGGGACTCTCGCCGAAAGTTCCGTTAAACCGTTCCCAACGGGGTTCGGTTGCCAGGTCGATTTGAGGCGACAGCGCTGTGGCAATTCCCAATGCCCTGTATTCCTGTGAAGCGATATGACCAAATTGCTTAACCAGTTCCGGGTCAAATGAGGCTGCCAGGCCAAGCGAACCCGGCCACATAGATATTGTGCCCCCTGAACCGGCGTTATATTCGGCATTGGATTCCGTCTGGTGACGAGGGTCTGAACTGTTATTCGCGGGAATACCAAGGGCAATCCCCTCACACAATGCCTGTACCTTATTATTCCATTGGGCAGCTACTTCCGGACTTTCGACCCTGGTAACCAGAACATGACGGAGATTATCTTCCGTGAGGAACTTTATTTGTGCATCCGACAGATCAAAAGGTTTTGCACCGCTTTCCTCATAAGGCTTACCCCCGTAAGTAGCATTTCCAAAACGGCTGTTTCGTGCCGGAATGGACTGGTGCGGACTGTACAGCATTAAACCGGCAATTTGTTCAACCGACATTCTTGAAGCAAGGTCCATTGCCCTTTCTTCGGCAGAAAGGCGCCAATCTTCGTATTTATCGAGTTCTCCGTTCTTATTCAGGTCCTTGAAAGCATAGCCTTTATCAAAGATCAGTTTAATATGCGAAGTAGTATCAAACCCGAGAGTTTGTCCATTTCTGTTTGTCACAATGCGGATGGAACCTGTGCCCGATTCATCCCATTTCCTGCAACTGTTAAGCGATAAGGCACCCATAAATAGCAGTGTAACATAAAAGCCGGTTTTCAGGTTTTTCATAGGGCTATTGATTTCGTTTGTAAGTACAATAGAATTGTTCCTGCAATTTAATCACAAACATGATGCGCACACATCAAACCGGATCATTGCGGGGATAAAAAAGACAAAAGCCCGTTTTTATTCGACCAATGCCAATAAAATTCATATCAAAAGACCGCTTTTTCAAAATACATTGCACTAATTTGCTTTTGGAACCGTTGTTTTCTTTAATGTGTACCTGCTTTGATAAAGGAAAAATATGGCCTTGATCATTTGAATTTCGGGTTGATAATCGTAAGTTTATACCTCTTTCACATGAACATCCTAAAAAAATGATAACCCGCCCTTTATACTTTCTGCTTCCGCAATATTCAGGGATTTCGTGGGATGTAATTGTTATCGGGGGAGGTGCCACCGGTGCCGGAATTGCCCTGGATGCATCTTCACGGGGTTTCAAAACACTGTTGCTTGAACAGGCTGACTTCGGCAAGGGAACATCCAGCCGAAGCACCAAACTGCTTCACGGGGGTGTGCGTTATATGGCACAAGGTGATCTCCTGCTCGTGATGGAAGCATTGCAGGAGAGAGGATTAATCATCAAAAATGCGCCTCATATTACGGGCAACCAGGAATTCATTGTACCGGTGTATAATTGGTGGGACGCTGCAAAATATACGATCGGACTCAAATTTTACGATATTCTGGCCGGCAGGCGTAGTCTGGGAAAATCACGCTTCCTCAAACCGGAGGCCATAATTAAAAAATTACCTACCCTCAACCGCGACAGGCTTAAAGGCGGTGTGATCTATCATGATGGCCGCTTCGACGATTCCAGGCTTCTTATTTCAATTGTCAGGTCGATAGCGGACCAGGGGGGAAGTTTCCTGAACTATTGCAAAGTGACGGGACTGTTAAAAGACAGTTCAGGAAAGGTGCAGGGAGTGCGGGCGACAAATTCGCATTCCGATTTGGTGTTTGAATTAAAAGCAGGGTTGGTGATCAATGCAACAGGAGTCTTTGTCGATGAGGTACTTCGGATGGACCATCCGGTAAATAAACGGACGATCAGGCCAAGCCAGGGAGTTCACCTTGTTTTTGACGGGTCTTTCCTGGGAAGTGAATCCGCCCTGATGATCCCAAAAACTGACGATGGGCGCGTGCTTTTTGCCATTCCCTGGTATGACAAAGTAGTAGCCGGCACTACAGATACACCGCTGGATAATATCGCCCTTGAGCCAAAAGCGCTGGAAGAGGAAATTGCCTTTATCCTTCACACCGCAGGCAAGTATATGACACGACAACCAGCAAGGACAGATGTGCTGAGCATTTTCGCCGGTTTAAGGCCTCTCGCAGCCAGCCAGGACGATCCGGCCAATACCCGTGAAATCTCGCGCCGGCATAAGATAACCATTTCCCCATCCGGACTGATCACCGTTGAGGGAGGAAAATGGACCACCTACCGAAGAATGGCCCAGGATACGCTGAACAGGGCCATGAGAAACGGTCTGCTGGAAAAGCGGCCCTGTCTGACCCGTGATCTCCGCCTGCATGGCTTTTTACCGGACAACAAACACGACAGGCTTCATATTTATGGTACCCATGGCCGTGACATCCTGGATCTTATTATGGAAAGGCCGGAATGGGGAAGAAACATTGCATCCGAGGCTGCCCTATACCGAAGCGGAAATAAGATGGATATGCAGGCAGGAAATGCCCTATAAGCTCGAAGATCTGCTGGCCCGCAGAACGAGGGCCCTGTTCCTTGATGCTGCTGCCAGTGAGGAAATGGCTTCGGCTTCAGCAGACATTATGGCGGAGGAACTGGGATTTGATGAACAGTGGAAGAAATCGGAACTTGAAGAGTATTCGGAACTGGTGAAGAATTACAAATAAATTTACGATTTACGATTTACGATTTACGATTTACGATTTTTGATTGCGTGGAGCGAAATGCTCGTAGAGCATGAATTATTGTAGAAAATGCCGATTTACGATTTATGATTTACGATTGCCTGAATTCGGCTGAAGTAATACAGTTCTGTTGTCATTTCCGACCTCGAAGAGGTCAAATATGAATAACCGTGGGTGATAACCCACGGAGCCAATACCTCTAAAAATGAAAAAATACATTTTATCCCTCGACCAGGGAACGACCAGTTCCAGAGCGCTGGTTTTTGATCATCAGGGAAAACCGGTATCGGTTGCCCAGAAAGAGTTCACCCAGATATATCCCAAGCCGGGCTGGGTGGAACATGATGCGGATGAAATATGGTCCACACAGGCAGGGGTTGCACAGGAGGCAATCACAAGAGCCGGCATCGACAGCTCCTCCCTGGCTGCCATTGGCATTACAAACCAGCGGGAAACTACCATTATATGGGACAGAAGATCCGGCAAACCCGTATACAATGCCATTGTGTGGCAGGACAGGAGAACAGCGGCCTACTGTGATATGCTGAAATCCCAGGGAAACAGCGAACGGGTGCGTGAGAAAACCGGTCTAATTATTGATGCTTATTTTTCCGCCACAAAGATCAGGTGGATACTCGATAATGTAGCCGGAGCACGTGACCTGGCAAAAAAGGGACTGTTGGCCTTTGGAACTGTAGATTCATGGCTTATATGGAAACTAACACAGGGAACCCAGCATATCACAGATGTTTCCAATGCTTCGCGAACCATGATTTACAACATTCATTCGCTAAGCTGGGATCCGGAACTTCTTGATCTTTTTGACATTCCTGCCGGGATACTTCCCGAGGTAAAATCCTCCTCCGAAGTTTATTGCAATACAAAAGGACTGTTTTCTGACCCTGTGCCCGTGGCAGGCATTGCCGGGGATCAGCAGGCGGCCTTGTTCGGCCAGTTGTGCATTTATCCGGGTATGGTAAAGAATACTTATGGTACCGGATGTTTTATGGTGATGAATACCGGGGACAAACCCATTAATTCTAAAAATAACCTGCTTACCACCATTGCTTGGAAAATCGGCCATGAAACACAATACGCCCTTGAAGGCAGCATTTTCATCGCTGGTGCTGTTGTGCAATGGCTGAGGGACAGTCTTGGGATCATCCGCAAATCATCCGATGTTGAAAAGCTGGCAGGCAAGGTGAAAGACAGCGAGGGGGTGTATTTTATACCGGCCTTTGCCGGCCTTGGCGCACCTCACTGGAATCAGCATGCCCGGGGTACTCTGGTCGGATTGACCCGGGGATCCACATCTTCACACATAGCACGTGCAGCTTTGGATAGTATCGCCTATCAGACTTATGAAGTGTTGCAGGCCATGCAGGCAGATTCCGGTATCACCATCAGGGAACTGAGGGTGGATGGCGGAGCCACGGTGAATAACCTCCTGATGCAATTCCAGAGCGATCTCATCGGCACCCGGGTCATCCGTCCAAAAATTACAGAAACCACAGCGCTGGGCGCAGCTTACCTGGCGGGACTGGCAGTTGGATTCTGGAAAAATAAAGAAGATATTGAACACCAATGGCGGCTTGATCGTGCCTTTATGCCTGAAATGCCCGCCTTGCAGGTGGAAGAATTGCTGGTCGGCTGGAAAAGGGCGGTGGATGCCGCCATTTCATGGTCTAAGGATGTGTGAACGGTAACCGGTATTCGGTATTCGGTAATCGGTATTCGGTATTCGGTATTCGGTAACCGGTGAAAGGGATATGTTTTAGAGACAAGGCAATGCCTTGTCTCTACGATTACCGGTTATAAAATATATATCCCGAAATCATAAATCGTATATCAAAAATCGTAAATTCATTCTTCAAATCAGCAAATCATCAAATCAATCAATTCTATGTCTCCTTTCATCGCAGAACTTATCGGTACAGCCCTGATCTTGATCTTTGGAAGCGGCGTAGTGGCCAATGTCGTACTTGACCAGACGAAAGGTCACAACAGCGGTTGGATAGTCATCACCTTCGGATGGGCAGTCGGGGTTTTCACCGGGGTACTCGTTTCCGCTCCCTACAGTGGTGCCCATTTAAATCCCGCCATTACCCTGGCCTTTGCCATGGTGGGTAAGATTGAACCCAACCTCATACTTACCTATATTTCAGCACAGCTGATCGGTGCCATGACTGGATCTTTCCTTGTATGGATCGCATACCGTAAACATTTTGAAGCAACATCAGATGCAGGGGCCATCAAAGCCATTTTTTGCACAGAGCCCAACATTCGAAGTTATACCGACAATATGTTGACGGAAATCATCGGCACCTTTGTACTGACCTTTGCCTGCCTGTACATGGCGAAGCCGGAGGTAGGCCTCGGAGCTATAAGCGCCCTGCCGGTTGCCCTCGTTGTGCTTGGGCTGGGACTCTCACTGGGCGGACCTACAGGCTATGCCATAAACCCGGCACGCGACCTGGGTCCCCGCATTCTACATGCAATATTACCCCTGAAGCACAAGGGAGGAACCGACTGGTCTTATGCGTGGGTTCCGGTTGCAGGACCTATTGTTGGCGGACTGCTGGCAGGAGGGATATATTTACTTGTACATTAAACCCGGTTGACCAGATTGTTTGGCTGAGATTGCCTTTAATCGGTATTTAATTGTATATTCACAGTTCTCAACCTTTACATATATGAAAAGCAATTACTTTTTAGTAACCGCTTTGGCTGTGCTTGTTTTCTCATGCGGCAAACCAGTCCAAAATGAAAAGAAAACGGAAACGAAATCAAAAGATAACTCTTTTGTAAAAGAATATTACAGCAACGGTAAAATAAAAACCGAGATTTCTGCAAAGGGACAACTTCGTCACGGAACCACAAAAAACTACGACAGAACAGGGCTGTTGCTCTCCGAGGTCAATTATGTGGATAATATTCTGCATGGCCAGGCCACCAATTACTATGCTAAAACGGGAAAAATAAATTCCACCTTTTTCTACGTGAATGGCATTAAGGAAGGAGACGAGACATGGTTCTATGAAAGTGGCAAACCTTACCGTATTTCACCCTATATCAAGGGGAAAATTGAAGGGATACAAAAACACTATTATGAAGATGGCAAATTGCAGGCGGAAGTGAGTTATAAAAATGGATATGCCGGAATGGGCCTCAGGGAATATAAACCCGATGGGTCATTAATAACGGGTTATCCCACAATATCAATCCAGAAAGAGGACCACCTGAAAAATGCCAATAAGATTATATTGATCATTTCCCTGTCGAATAACAGCAACCGGGTGAAGCTTTTAAAAGGATCGCTGCTTGACGGCAAATACCTGCACGAGGATATGCTTACATTGGCCATTCAGGATGGAAAAGCTGCAATGGGTTACAATGTTACGCCCGGAACCATGATCACAAAAGACATCGTTATTTCAGCGAGCTACAAAACCCCCATGGGCAACCCATATGTCATTACCAGGCGATACAGGGTGGAAGCGGCAAACCATAATTGATCCTGTTTACCTGCGGATGGCTGAAGAATCCATATTTTTCAGCGTCAAATCAGAGAAATGTTATATTTTTGACGACTAAACCAGCAAAATGTATTCCCTGTTTGTAAAGGAAATTACCAGTTTCTTTAATTCCCTTACGGGATATATTGTAATTATCATTTTCCTTCTGTTGAACAGTTTGTTCATGTGGGTTTTTGAAGGGAGCATGAATTTACTCGACGGGGGCTATGCAACTTTGGATACCCTTTTCATCCTGGCTCCCTGGGTTTTTCTCATGCTCATCCCAGCCATCACCATGCGAAGCTTTGCTGATGAAAAGCGTACCGGAACCCTCGACTTGTTGCGGATCAGGCCACTTTCGGAATTCCAGATCATCCTGGCAAAATATTTTGCTGCCATGGTGCTTATTATCCTGGCCCTTTTGCCCACCCTGGTTTATTACTATTCGGTTGTTTCTCTTGGAAATCCCCAGGGCAACATTGACACCGGGGGAACCTGGGGATCCTATATCGGGCTGGTTTTTCTGGCAGGCGCCTATGCCGCCATCGGTATTTTTTGTTCATCCCTTACCGACAACCTGATCGTTGCTTTTTTGCTTGCCGCCTTTCTTTGCCTCACCATGGGATATGGATTTGAACAGGCAGGAACCCTGTTTTCTGCCGGCAATTCGGGAACATTCATCCTGTCACTTGGAATTATAGGTCATTACAGTTCTATGAGCCGGGGCGTGATTGACACGCGTGATGTGGTATATTTTGCCGCATTGATTGCGGTTTTTCTTCTATTGACTCACTTCAGGTTAAAAACTGAAAAGAAATAATATCCCTGCCGGCCTGATGAAAAAAAGAAAATTAACAGATAAGCCTCTCTTTAGCCTGGTAATTTCCCTGGTAGTGGTTTTTGCACTCGCCTTTATTCTGTCGTCCTTTTTTTATCGCCTTGATCTCACCTCGGAAAAAAGGTATACCCTTTCCCCATACAGCAAAAACTCACTGCGTCATCTTAAGAAAGCGGTATTGGTAAAAGTATATCTTGAGGGCGACCTTAATATTCCGTTCCGGAAGATGGAACAGCGGATCAGGGAAACACTCGACGAATTTAAAGTGTATGCCGGGGATAATCTCCGGTACGAGTTCATCAATCCGTTTGCAGGAAAGGATGTCAAAGCCACACAGAAGCAGGTGGATGAGCTGTATGAAAAGGGATTGAAAGCGACCAACATTATTGCACGCGATAAAGAAGGAGGCACCAGTGAAAAAATTGTTTTTCCGGGAGCTCTTATAGTTTATAATAACCAGGAAATTCCGGTTAATCTGTTGAAGAACAACCCAACCGCCGGCGCTGAAGAAAATATCAACAATTCGGTTCAGTCACTGGAATTTGAATTCATGAGAATCATCAGTTCACTTTCTTCCGACACGGCCGAAAAGATCGCTTTTATTGAAGGACAAGGGGAATTAAATGAATACCAGGTGAATGACATTACCCGCGAACTGGGTTGGTATTTCCAGGTGGACAGGGGTAAAATCAACGGAAAGCCGGGTATTCTCGATCAATATAAGGCAGTGATCATAGCCAAACCTTCACAGCCGTTCACTGAACGCGACAAATTTGTGCTCGACCAGTATGTCATGCAGGGAGGAAGGGTGCTCTGGTTTATTGATATGGTTAAAGCGGATATGGACAGTCTTGGTTCGGGAGGAGCTACTGTAGCCCTGATAAACCAGCCAAACATCGAGGACCTTCTTTTCCGGTATGGAGCCAGAATTAACCCTGTACTGCTTCAGGATATTCAATGCAATACGATACCTGTAAATGTCGCTTTGGAAGGAAATCCTGCCGACTTCAGGCCGGTACCCTGGCTATATTATCCTTTGCTGACCTCTCCGTTTGGGCATCCGATTACCCGGAATCTCAATATGATCAGTATCCGGTTTGCCGGAACCATTGATACGATCGAGGCCCGGAAAGGTATTAAAAAAACGGTGCTCTTACGGTCTTCCGAGTATAGCCGGCAGGTGAGGGCCCCTGTAATGATCAGTCTTGATGAAGTACGGCTTACTCCGCGTCAGGAACAGTTTAGCGAAAGATATCTTCCGGTAGCCGTTTTGCTCGAAGGTAAATTTCAATCGGCCTATGTTAACCGGGGAACGCAGCAGCTTTTCCCCGATACAACAGTCCGGATTCGTGAATCGGGAGAAAAATCAGCTATGCTGGTTGTATCTGATGGAGACATGATTAGGAACGATATTCAGCCCACTCCCCAGGGAATGCGGATCTTACCCCTGGGATTTGACCGGTATTCAAAACAGACATATGGCAATAAGGAATTCATTGTGAATGCCCTGCAATATCTTACGGGACATCAGGGACTCATCAGCCTCCGTTCACGCCAGCTTACCCTTCGGTTACTGGATAAAAATAAAATCAGGAAAGACCGCACCCAATGGATCCTGATCAATATGACCGGTCCGCCACTGGTGATCATCCTTATGGGCCTGATTTATGTGTGGCTGAGAAAGCGACGGTTCACCAGAGGATAACTGACCAATTTAAAAGTGAGCCCCGGAAAAAAACAAAATATCACGCCTGATAAAGGCGTTTTTTTCGTAATATTGATAATCTGTTCTGCCGAGAAATTTGGCCATCACAATTGGTTGATTATAAAATAATTAAATTCAATTATTCATGAAATTTGTTGTATCAAGCATTGATCTGTTAAACCACTTGCAGGCGTTGAGCCGGGTAATCAGCTCGAAAAATACCCTGCCTATTTTAGATAATTTCCTGTTTAAGCTCGATGGCAAAACACTGGAAATAACAGCTTCGGATCTGGAAACCACAATGGTTACAACACTTGAGCTCGAAAATACCAGTGGTTTGGGTTCCATTGCCCTTCCGGCAAAACTTATTACAGATTCGTTAAGGGAATTTCCCGATCAGCCACTTACATTTACAATTAACACTGAAACTTTCGCTGTTGCTATAAGTTCAGACAACGGACAATTTGCTATTGCCGGACAACACGGCGAAGATTTTCCCCAGCTGCCAAAAATAAAAACCGACCGCAGTGTATCTCTCCGGCTCAAAGCGTCATCTCTCATCAGCGGTATCAACAGCACGCTCTTTGCAACGGCTGATGATGAATTGAGGCCTGTGATGAACGGGATATTTGTTGAAATGAGTCCTGAAGATATGACCTTCGTAGCTTCCGACGCACATAAACTGGTTCGCTATAAACGGAAGGATGTGAATTCCAATGCCAGCGCTTCCTTCATACTACCCAAGAAACCGGCAGGATTGCTAAGGAACCTGCTCGCCAAGGGCCAGGAGGAAGTGGGCATCGAATTTGATGACAAAAATGCCTTTTTCAGTCTTCCCTCATTTCAGTTAGTCTGCCGTCTTGTTGAAGGCAATTATCCCAGCTATAATTCTGTGATTCCTACAAATAATTCAAATAAACTGCTGATCGACAGGGTGAAATTACTGAATACGGTAAGGCGAGTGTCTGTATTTTCAAACCAGGCCAGCAACCTTATCCGTATGTCGCTGAAAGGAAACAGGCTGACAGTTTCCGCCCAGGATATAGACTTTGCATCCTCTGCCATTGAGGACCTGGCATGTCAGTATAACGGGGATGAGCTGGAGATTGGGTTTAAATCAACCTTCATGGTTGAAATCCTGAATAACATTCAATCCACCGAGGTTTCCATCGAGTTGTCCGATCCTTCCCGTGCTGGTTTGTTCATCCCCTTCGACAAGGAAAATGATCAGGAAGACGTATTAATGCTATTAATGCCAATGATGATCAACACCTAGATTTTCTCGATGAATTTGAACCTTCGCAATCCGTTGATTTTTTTTGATCTGGAAACTACCGGCATTGATGTGACAAATGACCGGATTGTAGAGATCTCGTATTTAAAAATCTATCCGAATGGGGATGAAGAATCCAAAACCATGAAGATAAATCCCACTATCCCTATACCGGCTAAAGTTGTGGCCATACATGGTATTACGGATGATGATGTTAAAGATTCTCCCACTTTTAACGATGTAGCCAAAAACCTGGCCAATGTATTTGAAGGCTGCGATTTTGCCGGCTATAACTCGAATAAATTTGACCTGCCCCTGCTGGCGGAAGAATTTTTGCGCACTGACGTGGATGTCGATCTGAAAAAAAGAAAATTTATTGATATACAGGTGATCTTCCACAAGAAAGAACAGCGTACATTAAGTGCCGCTTACAAATTTTATTGTGATAAGAATCTCGAAGGAGCACACTCGGCAGAAGTAGATACAAAAGCCACCTATGAAGTTTTAATGGCTCAGCTCGACAGGTATTCCGACCTTCCCAACGATGTGGATGAACTGTCAAAATACTCAAGTCATAACCGGAATGTCGATTTTCTGGGTAGAATTGTCCTGGATGAAGAGGAAAAGGAAATTTTCAATTTTGGAAAATACAAGGGCCAGCGGGTGGATGATGTGTTGAAAAAGGATTCGGGATACTATGGCTGGATGATGAAAGGCCAATTCCCTATGCATACAAAGAAAATATTAACGGCCATTAAGTTGCGCGGAGCCTTCGGGAAGTGACAAGGGACGAGGGACAAGGGACGACAAGGGTTTTCATCATCGTAGATGATGCATTATTGTAGAAGGAATTCTGCCAGATAAAGGGTTTTCATCATCGTAGATGATGCATTATTGTAAAAGGAATTATTACCAAATTGTTCCATCTCCGTAGGGGATGAATGATAATTGAAAATACCATATTATTCAACCCCACAGGGTTGTAAGGTTCATATTCAATTATCTTTCTACAATAATTTATCCTCTACGAGGATTACATCTTTTCGTTTTTATCTTTTAGTTTTTCACTATGAAAATAATCTGCATCGGCCGAAACTATGCTGATCATGCGAAAGAACTGAACAACCCGGTACCGGCCAGCCCTGTATTTTTCATGAAGCCTGATTCATCGCTGCTGATCAATAACAATCCGTTTTTTTATCCGCAGTTTTCAAAGGAAATTCATTATGAAACAGAAATTGTCCTGAAGATTTGCAGGCTTGGAAAAAGCATACAGCCTCAGTTCGCCAATCGTTACTATGAAGAGATCGGCGTGGGGATTGACTTTACAGCCCGCGATCTTCAAAGTATCTGCAAAAAAGAAGGGCATCCCTGGGAAATAGCAAAGGCATTTGACCAATCGGCTGTATTGGGCAGTTTTTTGCCCAAAGCCTCCCTGCCCGACCTGTCCGCGGTTAACTTTCAGCTTGAGCTGAATGATATTACAGTTCAGAAGGGAAATACACGGGATCTGCTGTTCTCATTCGATGAATTGATCACCTATGTTTCCACCTATATGACATTAAAGACGGGGGATCTGATCTATACCGGAACACCTGCCGGGGTTGGACCGGTAAAAATCGGCGATCACCTGGTTGCTTCTGTTGAGGGCATGGTTTTGCTCGACTTTTGGGTGAAGTAGGACCATATTGTTCCAATCCATGTTATTTATGTCAAAAATAATGTAGGTTTGCAGAAACAAGGACGATGGGTATGATTCAATCAATGACAGGATTTGGCAGGGCTACCTGTGAACTGGCAGATAAGGTAGTTGTAATAGAGATAAAAACCCTGAACAGCAAGCAGCTTGATTTAAATCTGCGGATGCCCCCCCAGTACCGCGAAAAGGAAATGGACCTCCGGAATGAATTGGTAAACCGGCTGAAACGCGGCAAGGTGGATGCAAATGTAAACCTTGAATATAAGGAAGGCAGGCAGGCCCTTCAAATCAATGCGGTAAATATCATGAATTATTACCGGCAGCTTAAATCACTTTCTGATCAGCTGGGGATAAGCAGTACCGATTCCCTCCTGCAGGCAATCATACGTCTCCCTGAAGCTGTCGTCGCAGAAAAGGAAATTCCCGACGCGGAAGAGTGGGATAAATTTCAATATACCTTTACACTTGCCATCGATGCGCTGGAACAGTTCAGAAACCAGGAAGGCAAAGCCCTGGCTTTTGATATCATGAACCGGATTAACCTTATTGAGGCTCTTCTTACCCAGGTAGAACCTTTTGAAAAAGAAAGAGAAAATACGATGCGGACTAAACTGAGCACTTCGCTGCTTGAATTTATCCCGCAGGAAAGTCTCGACAAAAACAGGTTCGAACAGGAATTGATCTATTATCTTGAAAAATTCGATATCTCCGAAGAAAAAACCCGGCTTAAACATCATTGCCGGTATTTTGTTGAGGTAATGAAAGAACCTGACCAGGTGGGGAGAAAACTTGGTTTTGTGGCACAGGAAATCGGGAGGGAGATCAATACAATTGGCTCAAAAGCAAATCATTCCGGAATACAAAAGGTTGTTGTAATGATGAAGGACGAACTGGAAAAAGTGAAGGAGCAATTGATGAACATATTATAGATTATGGAAGGTAAGGCAGTGATTATATCAGCTCCTTCAGGTGCCGGCAAAACGACCATTGTAAAACATTTGCTGCAAATAAAAGAAATGCGCCTGGCATTTTCGGTTTCAGCCTGTACCCGGCCTATCAGACCGAATGAAGAGGAAGGCAAAGATTACTATTTTCTCACTGTTAACCAATTCAAGGACAAGATCGACGACGGCGAGTTTCTCGAATGGGAAGAGGTTTACAAGAATAACTATTATGGAACCCTCCGAGGTGAGGTCAGCCGTATCTGGAGTTTGGGGATGCATGTATTGTTTGACGTGGATGTAATGGGTGGCATTAATCTGAAAGAGAAATTCGGAGACAATGCACTGGCAATATTCATAAGGCCCCCTTCTTTGGATGTTCTTCGGTCACGACTTGAATCAAGGGGAACAGAATCAGCGGAGAAAATCCGCAACCGGATGAACAAGGCATCGCTTGAGCTTAAGTTTGCCCGCAAATTCGATGTCGTCGTATTAAATGATGAGCTTGAAAAAGCACAGGGAGAAACACAGAAACTCATTGCCGGCTTTTTAAAAAAATAATGGCAGGAATGAAAATCGGTCTTTTCTTCGGATCTTTTAACCCGGTACACATCGGTCACCTTGTCATTGCCAATTACATGGCAGAGTTTACCGCACTTGAGCAGGTATGGTTTGTCATCAGTCCCCAAAATCCTTTAAAGAAAAGTTCTTCATTGCTTGAAGATCATAAACGCCGTACCCTGCTTGAAATTGCCATTCAAAAGGATGACCGCTTCAGGGTGTGTGATATAGAATTTAAACTTCCAAAACCATCCTATACGATTGATACGCTGGTTCACCTGCAGGAACTGCATCCCTCCCACGAATTTGTGCTGATTATGGGATCCGATGGCCTGTCAACCTTTTATAAATGGAAGAATCACCGGATCATTGAAGAAAATTTTGACCGTTGCGTTTACCCAAGGCCCGGTTTCCCGGTAGCTGCTGATCAGCATTTCCGGGTAACACTGGTTGACGCCCCGCAGATGGAGATCTCGTCTACTTTCATCCGGGAGGCACTAAGAAAAAAACACGATATAAGGCATTTTTTGCCTTTTGGCGTTTATTCCTATATTGAAGAAATGCATTATTACGAAAAATAGATGAAAGTTAGGATTGCCTTTTTACTGAAGTATTTATTCTTCTGGCTCATACTGTTTATATTGGGAAAGATTCTATTTCTCCTGTATGAACATGATCAATCCTTTGCCCTGCCTTTCACTGACTGGTTTCTCATTTTGCTGCATGGTTTCAGGCTGGATCTTTCCACCGCCGCATATTTCCTTCTTTTGCCTGCGCTGGTTATTGCCTTAACCTTCCCGCTAAGGGGTAAACCGGCTTATTATATACTAAATGCATACACCTTTGTTCTTCTCATTGTATTTCTGCTAATTACGCTTGTAGACCTGGAAATATATAAATACTGGGGGTCAAGGCTTGATAGTGCTCCTCTCCGGTTTTTATCCACACCGGGAGATACATTGGCATCCTCCAGTCTTATCACACTTGTTCTCTATTTTACTGCCTTTGGCCTGCTTTCTTTTGCACTGTTCCTGTCCTACCTGCGACTTGTACCAAATCAGCTTAAGGAAGCAGAAAAGGGCGGTTTCATTGGAATTCCGGTTACCCTGGTGATACTGGCATCCCTGATAATTCCGATCCGGGGCGGTTTTAATGTATCCGTCATAAATACGGGCAGTGCTTTTTTCCATAAAAATACTTTTGCGAATCATGCCGGCATCAATGTAATCTGGAATTTCGGGCATTCCCTGGTTGAAAAAAAGGAATCTTCAAATCCCTTTATCAGCTTTAATAACAACAGGTACGAAACCAGGCTGAAAGAGCTTTACCTGTATGAAAAGCCCCCGGCTAAAATCCTGAAGACTGAAAATCCGACCGTGATACTTGTCATTCTCGAATCATTTACAGCCAAGTTGATTGAACCCCTGGGCGGTGCAAAGGATGTGACTCCTTGTTTCAATGAATTGTGCAGGAATGGAATATTGTTCAGCAATATCTATTCGACGGATTCGCGCACAGATAAGGGACTCGCCACCGTGCTCAGCGGATACCCGGTACTCGAAGCGATTCCTATTCTTAAATACCCCGACAAGACAATTCGTCTTCCCTTCGTGTCAAAAAGCCTGATCGAAGACGGGTATAAAACATCCTTTCATTACGGCGGGGACGTGGACTTTGCCAACATGAGGTCATACCTGGTGAATGGGGATTTTAGCAGGATTGTTACCGAATCCGCGTTCCCGGTCTCCGAAAGATCCGGCAAATGGGGCGTTCCCGATCATTTTTCTTTTGCACGTTTTTTTACCGATATCAAGGGGGATACAGGCAAATGGTTCCACGTTATGCTTTCCCTCAGCAACCATGAACCTTTCGAAATTCCCGTCCGCCAAAAATTTGGCAACAAGGATCTTTTCGGGAAATTTTATAGTTCGGCCTATTATGCTGACAGCTGTGTCGGTGACTTTGTAAGGCGGTTGAAATCGTCAGGCCTTTGGGATAACTCGGTAGTGATCTTTGTAGCCGACCATGGAGTAAGGGTTCCGGATTACAGCGAGGTATATGAGCCCCGGAAATTCCACATTCCCCTGCTGATTACCGGGGGTGCTGTGAATAAAGACAGTGTTGTTACAAAATACGGATCGCAGGCGGATCTGGCAGTAACCCTCCTTCATCAGCTTGGGCTAAGGACCGACCGGTATATTTTAGGAAAGGACTTGCTGGCCGCTGATTCCAAATCATTCGTAATTTATTCCTATAAAAATGGGATTGCAATGCTCACTGATTCGAGCGGATTTGGATATGATTTCTCTATCCGGCGTTTCAGTTTTCAATATGGTATCCTGGATACCCTTCATGTGAACCTGGCAAAGGAACAGCAACAATATGTATATCAGAATTACCTCGACCTTTCGGAAGAAATCACTCCACATTTGTCCCGGAAGTGAGATACTGCATATTATAGAATTTGCGGTATTCGCCATTCAGGGCAAACAATTCCTCATGGGTACCGCGTTCCACTACCCTTGAATTGCTGAGCACAAATATCTCATCGCTGTGCACAATGGTTGATAACCGGTGAGCAATTACAATGGATGTACGGTTTTTCATCAGTTTAGTCAATGCATCCTGAACCAGCTTTTCTGATTCTGTATCCAGGGCGGAAGTGGCTTCATCAAGGATCAGTACGGGCGGATTTTTCAATACGGCCCTGGCAATGCTGATCCGTTGCCTCTGTCCGCCTGAAAGTTTACTTCCCCGGTCGCCAATAACACTGTAATATCCATTTTCCGTATTGGCAATAAATTCATGGGCATGAGCCACGCGGGCGGCTGCAATGACTTCCTCTTCCGTGGCATGACTTACGCCAAAGGCAATATTGTTAAAAAAAGTATCATTAAACAGGATGGGATCCTGGTTTACCATACCCATTAATCCGCGCAGATCCGCAATTTTAAGATCCCGTATATCCACCCCGTCAATGATTATCTGGCCGCTGTTCACATCATAGAACCGGGGCAACAGGTCCACGAATGTAGATTTTCCCGATCCGGAATGCCCTACAAGCGCAATTGTTTTGCCTTTTTCCACCTTCACATTAATATCCTGCAATACATAATCGTTGCGATACTTGAAATTCACATCCCGGTATTCGATGGAGCTTCTGAAACCCAAAACCGGCAATGCATCCGGCTTTTCAATGATATCATTTTCCGTTTCCAGGATACGGTTGATGCGTTCCATGGAAGCCAGTCCCTTCTGAATGCTGTAGTAATCCTGTGAAAATGCCTTGGCAGGATTAATAATGCTATAAAATACGGCCAGATAAACAAGAAACTCGGCCGGTTTCAACGTGCTTGTATTGTTTAGAATAAGGTGACCTCCGTACCACATAACAATAATGATAACCATGGTTCCCATCAGTTCGCTCAGCGGATGGGCGAGATATCGGCGCCTGAGCAATTTGCCCATGATCTTGCGGTAATCCTCGTTTTCCTTCTGAAACCTTCCATACACCCTTTCTTCCGCTGTAAAAGCTTTGATAACGCGAAGGCCCGAAAGTGTTTCTTCAATGGTCGACAGCAATTCCCCCATTTTATTCTGTCCCTTCATGGAACGTCTTTTCAGTGATTTGCCAATCCGGCCGATCACAGATCCGGCCAGTGGAAAAAGGATCAGTACAAAAAGGGAAAGCTGCCAGCTCATAATCAGCATGGCGGTGATTGAAACCGCAATGATGATGGGGTTTTTAAAAAACATATCAAGCGAGCTCATAATGGATGCTTCCACTTCCGACACATCGCCGGTTATGCGGGCAAGGATATCGCCCTTTTTCTCCTCGGTAAAAAAACCGATCGGCAGGGAAACCGTTTTTTTGTAGATCCTGTCACGGATATCCCGGATCACACCTGTTCGAAGTGTCACAATTGAATAACTGGCCAGGTATGTAAATCCAACTTTCAGAATAACCATAAAAATAAGGAATAACCCTATATAGATAAGGGCAGTCCCCGCACCCCTGTTGATGCTTACATGGGTGATAAAACTATAGATATTGTTCTTTAGTGCGCTGGCAAAGGCACCCATACTGGTCATAGAAGAACCCAGATCGGTATATTCATAAACCTTTTCCTCCAGTCCGAATAATATTTTCAGAAGGGGAATCATACTGATAAGAGAGAAAACACCAAAAAGAGCACTTAAAAAGTTGTATAAGAAACTTAAATACAGGTATTTTTTGTAAGGAGGAAGGTAATTCTGTAATAATTTGATGAAATCTTTCATGTAGAATGTGTATAATCAAACGTCACTGTCACTGTCACTTGTCACTTGTCACTTGTCACTTGTCACTTTCTCAAAAGGATATAATTCTTAAATTCTCCCAGCCTGGCGCCAAACAGGATATTCTTCTCTATCCAGCTTATCATCACGTACCGGGCACGGTCATGTTTGCTTGTCATTTTATTCAGGCTTCTTCTTGCACCGGTTAAGCGTAGCTTGTCTTTCCAGTCAAACTGTGAAATCCAGTCCTTCATAACAGCCGGATGGGTTCCGGTATACCGGGGCAATTTGCGAATGTTGCCATAATCGAAATATCCCCTGAAGAGGTCCATCTTTTCCATTTCACCCACTTTTTCTACCCCGCGATGATTGATGCTGAATGATTTGATCTTGCTGTTCATTAATTCAGGGGGCCTTACCCATCCGTAATGAAAAATCCGTGCGTGTGCATCCGCAACATTCAATTTTTGCGTATTTTCTTTCTGCCGGTAATGTATGCCGTCAAAATTTTCAATTTTCCGGAAAGATTGTGCAGATTCCCAGGAGTGAATATCCGGCCGGTTGCGGACAATCCGGATTTCCTTGCGATACCAGCAATGGTTATCCTGATAATGCCCGAAATCACCCCAGAAATGCGTATAATTGAAAAGCAAACCTTCCACTTCCTGGTCGTTCAGTAAATCCTCACATCGTTTCCGGATAACCGGCAAGTCATCTTCATGAACCACCTCATCCGATTGCAGGTAAAAAAGCCAGTCACCTTTGCAATAGGATTTGGCTATATCTGTCTGGTGTGCATGCTCCATTCCCCGGGGAAATTTTTCAATATCCCACACTGTATCGATGATCCGGATTTTATCGCTGCCAATGGATTGGATTTCTTCCTTTGTTTTATCATCCGCATCGCTGTCTCCCAAAACAACAATAAATTCGTCCACAAGGGGAAGGATACTTTGAACCGACTGTTTCATAGGATAATACAGCTTTCGGGCATTTTTGCCCATTGTAAATCCGCTAATGGTCATTCTATTTCGGTTCAGTTAATATAAAATCAGGATTCATCGAAAATTATACGCCTGTATAGTTGAAAGGAGAAATGGCTTTCAATTCATTTTTCACGGCGACCGGTAAAGATAGTCCATCTATGAAAGCATGCAATTCAGGCTTGCTGATAACTTTATTTGTGCGCGTCAGCTGTTTCAGTGCTTCGTAAGGATTCGGATATCCCTCGCGGCGAAGAATCGTTTGTACCGCCTCTGAGATCACAACCCAGTTTTCTGCCAGGTCGGCTTCAAGTGCCGGAAGATTAATAAGTACTTTTTCAAGTCCCCGCATAAGGGATTTGAAAGCCAGTATGCTGTGGGCAAAAGGGACCCCGATATTCCGAAGCACGGTTGAATCGGTGAGATCACGCTGAAGCCGGGATACCGGCAGTTTTGCCGACATATGTTCAAAAAGGGCATTGGCAACTCCCAGGTTACCTTCAGAGTTCTCGAAATCAATGGGATTTACCTTATGAGGCATCACAGATGAACCTACCTCACCTTCCCGGATCTTTTGCTTGAAATATTCAAGTGAAATATATGTCCAGCAATCCCTGTCAAAATCGATCAGGATTGTATTGATGCGTTTCATGCAGTCAAATGCCGCGGCAAGGTTATCATAATGCTCAATTTGCGTGGTTGTCTGCTGACGGACTAATCCAAGCCGTCGTCCCACAAATTGATTTGCAAAACCGACCCAGCTAATTTCGGGATAGGCAACCACATGCGCATTAAAATTGCCGGTGGCACCGCCGAATTTAGCTGTAACCGGGATATTCCGCAACTGGTCCAACTGAATGCCCAATCTTTCAACAAATACCAGGATCTCCTTTCCGAGTTTCGTAGGAGATGCAGGTTGTCCATGAGTCCGTGCCAGCATTGGAACATCTTTCCATTCATCTGCCATGGTGGCCAGCCGGTTTACGATTTTTTCAAGCAAGGGATAATATATATTTTCCAACGCCAGCTTGAAAGTCATTGGGATGGCAGTATTGTTAATATCCTGCGACGTAAGTCCGAAATGAATAAATTCCTTGAACATTCCAAGTTCCATTCCGTCAAACCGTGCTTTCAGGTAATATTCAACAGCCTTCACGTCATGGTTTGTGATTTTTTCAGTATCCTTGATTTTTTGAGCTTCTTCAACCGTAAAAGCCCTGTAAATAGTGCGGATCTCTTCAAAGTCAGAAATACGGAAATCGCGCAGCTGTGGAAGTGGCAGTTCACAGAGGGCGATAAAATATTCGATTTCTACCTGCAGGCGGAATTTGATCAGCGCGTACTCAGAAAAATAAAGGTCGCAATCTGCAACACTGTTACGGTATCTCCCGTCAACAGGCGAAATTGCAGTTAGAGGTGACAGTTCCATATTCTCAATTTACAGGACGAAGGTAGTAAAAAAGTTGTATTTTTGCTTCCGGCAACCTTTACATCAAGGGTCAGACCAGAGATAAAAAATCTTTATAATACTCTCATGAATAGTCGTTCCCTGATCAGGATCATCCTGTATCTCATCGTTTTGGTTTTCCTTGCGGCTGGCTTTAAATTCGCCTCGGTATATCAAAGAGCTTTTAAACCCAATATCCACACACCCGGCGGCGAGGTCTTTTATCTTTACATTTATACGGGATCAGCTTACAATCAGGTTTTAGACACCATTTACAAGCACAGGCTTGTTAAAAACAAGAAAAGTTTCGAATGGATTGCAAAGAAGAAAAAATATAATTTAAGGATTCACCCGGGACGGTACAGGGTAAGCAACAATATGTCGAACAATGCATTTATAAATATGCTTCGGTCGGGAATGCAGGATCCGGTCAACCTTGTGATCAATACGGCCCGCACGGCTGATGACCTCGCCTTTCGCCTTTCCTCGCAGATTGAGCCGTCTCGTGAAGATCTGAGCGCTTTGATGAGCGATGAATCCTACCTGTCGCAATTTGGCTTTAACAAGCAAACCGTTTTGGGCATGTTTATACCAAATACATACCAGTTTTGGTGGAACATCAGCGCGGTTGATCTTTTCAAAAGAATATACAGGGAATACAGCAAATTCTGGAATGACAAACGGCTTGCTCAGTCCCGTGAAATCAAACTGACCCCCAATGAGGTAACTACCCTGGCGTCCATTCTCATTAACGAAACCAATAAGGAGGGTGAATACAAAAGAATTGCCGGTGTGTATATAAACCGGCTGAACAAAGGAATCCGTCTGCAGGCAGACCCGACGGTAAAATTTGCACTTGGTGATTTTGAACGAACCCGCATTCTGAAGAAGGACACTCAGGTTAATTCTCCCTATAATACCTATATCCATGCCGGATTACCTCCCGGACCCATATCATTGCCTTCCATACATGCGATAGACGCTGTATTGAATTATGAAAAGCATGATTACCTGTTTTTTTGCGCAAAAGAGGATTTCTCAGGATACCATAACTTTGCCCGGACTATCACTCAACATAACAAAAATGCCCGTTCATATCAAAAAGCACTCAACAGGCGGAAAATTTTAAAATAGTTATCTAAAATATTCTGTATCATGCAAAATAAGATGTAATTTCAAGGTACCTAAATCCAGATAGTGTTTTTGTATGGACAAAATAAAATTCGGAACCGACGGATGGCGTGGGATCATTGCCAAAGATTTTACGATTGACAATATCATAAAAATTTCCCTGGCTACCGCACTTTGGTTGACCAGAAAGTTTAAAAACCCAATTGCAGTGATCGGACATGACTGCCGATTCGGTGGTGAAATGTTCATGGAAGCAACGGCAAAAATATTGGCATCGAAAGGAGTACATGTATTTGTTGCAGAGCGCGTTGTTACAACACCGATGGTATCCCTGGGGCTTGTAAAACTGAAGGCCCAATGCGGAATAATCATCACGGCCAGTCATAATTCGGCTGAATACAATGGTTTCAAATTACGGGGGGAACATGGCGGCCTCATGTTTGAAAAAGATCTGAAAGATGTGGAGAATCTCATAAACAATGATATCGAGATTGATCTGGAATTGCTGAACTGGAACTACCTCATCGAACAGGGATATATCCGTTATATCGATCTTGAAAGCATTTACCTTAAGGAGTTAAAGGATACGTTTGATATTGATAAAATTGCCAAATCGGGCCTGAATTTTGCCTTCGATGCCATGTATGGAAGCAGCCAGAATGTGCTTCCAAAACTTTTACCCGGTTTGCAACGGTTTCATTGTGAAATTAATCCCTCCTTCAAGGGAATCCCTCCCGAACCGGTGCGGAAAAACATGCATGAGCTGATAGAATTCGTATGGAAAAATAAGAATATTGACTGCAGTGTGGCCATTGACGGGGACGGTGACCGTATTGCCATGCTTGACAAATCAGCTGTTTATTATGACGCCAACCATATCCTGCTTATGCTGATCCATTACCTTGCCGGGTATAAAAAATTCACAGGCAAAGTGGTAGTCAGTTTTTCAACCTCTTCAAAGGTGGAACAAATCTGCAAATTTTATAATCTGGAGGTAATCCGCACCCGTATTGGATTCAGGGATGCATCGAAAATAATGACCGAGGACCAGGTATTGATTGCCGGGGAGGAATCCGGCGGCATTTCCATAGGCAATCACATTCCGGAGCGCGATGCTGTCCGGGCAACCCTGGTGATCTGGCAATGGATGGCTGAATGCGGCAGATCACTGGAAGAATTATTCCGGGAGGTGATCAGTCTGACAGGTCCGTTTGCCTATGAGCGGGCCAATATGGACCTGAACCGCAATGCCAGGAATAAGGTGCTGGAAAAATGCACGAGTGGGGCATTTTCCGACTTTGGCCGGTTTCATGTTGACAAATATGAAATATTCGACGGTTTTAAATTTTTCTTTACCAACGGAGCCTGGCTTCTGATCAGGTCATCAGGAACTGAGCCCCTGCTGAGGCTGTACGCTGAATCGGAAAATGAAGTTGAAGCCCAGGAAATTATTTTTTCCGCAATGAAAGTGATCATGCAGATCACTTAGCACCTTCTATAGTATATTTACTTCAGGATCCAGGCGAATTCCAAAACGGTCAAATACGGATTTTTGAATCTTCCGGGAGAATTTCAATATTTCGCTGCCTGTGGCCCCGCCATGGTTTACAAGGATGAGTGCCTGCTTTTCATAGGTACCTGCATTGCCTTCCCTTATCCCCTTCCACCCACACTGATCGATCAGCCAGGCAGCGGATAATTTAATGAATCCCTGTTCTGCAGGAAAGGCCGGGGCTGCAGGATAATGCTCACGAAGTGCCAGCGCATCTTTTTCTGCAACTACGGGATTTTTGAAAAAACTTCCGGCATTGCCAATTTCTGCCGGATCGGGCAGCTTGCTTTGCCGTATCGAAATAATGGCCTCACGGATTTTTCCAATAGAAACTTCCGGGAATTTTTCCATGTATTTTCTTAGTTCCACGTAAGCCAGTAGCGGTTGCGGCTGCTTGTTTAACCTGAAAGTGACATGGGTAATGATCATCTTATCCCGGAGTTCCTGCTTGAAAATGCTGTTCCGGTATGAAAACCGGCAATCCTTTGCAGAAAATGTTACCTGCCTGCCGTCTTCCATACGCACAGTGTCCACTGTGTCGATCACATCTTTTACCTCAACACCGTATGCACCGATATTTTGAACAGGACTTGCACCCACCAGTCCAGGAATTAGAGAAAGGTTTTCAATTCCTCCAAATCCCTTTTCCACACACCAGGAAACAAAACCATCCCAGTTCTCCCCTGCCCCTGCCCTGATCCATACAAATTCAGGACTTTCTTCCACAACGGAGATCCCTCTTAATACCGGCCGTATGATAAGGCCATTATAATCTTCCGTGAACAATACATTACTGCCGCCACCTAAGATGAACCGGGGCCGGATTTCCGCTTCAGCGGAGGAAAAAAAAGCCTTAATATGACTAACCTCTTCCATTTCAGCCATATATCGGGTCGAAACGTCCAGGTGAAAGGTATTGTAAGGCAATAAGGATACATGCTCCTCTATAATACTCATTTTCTAATTGTTAGAATTCACAAATATACAATGTATGTTGTCAGGAAATCATGAAGTAATAAAAGAATTTTTAACTTAGTCCTGCAAAATTCTTTTGGAATCCATGCACATTATTCTTGCTGTTACCAACGATATCCATACCGATCAGCGGGTTATCCGTACAGCCTGCAGCTTACAAAAACTGAATGCCGGCATCACTGTCATCGGGAGGCGTATACGGCATACGCCTGTTGAATTGGATCCGCGCTTCAGGACTATTCACATGGGGCTTATCTTCAAAAACGGCCCCCTATTTTATGCGGAATTCAATATCCGACTGTTTTTAAGGTTGTTGCTGATGAAAAGCGATATCCTGGTTTCAAATGACCTGGATACGCTTCCCGCTGTATATCTTTCATCTTCAATTAAAAAGGCTGTGCTTGTGTACGACAGTCATGAGTATTTTACCGAAGTGCCCGAGTTAAAAGATCGACGGCTCACAAGGAAGATATGGGAAAAAATCGAATCATGGATTCTTCCTCATATTCATTTCTCCAGTACCGTCAGCTCTCCGATTGCAGATGCATATCGTCAGAAGTATAATATCCATATGGAAGTAATCCGCAATCTGCCTTTCCGGAAGATGCCAGGCGAGGCACCCTCGTTTCAGCTAAGGAAAAAATCAGAAAAAATTATTATTTACCAGGGAGTACTTAACATGGGCCGTGGACTTGAAATGGCAATTCAGTCCATGCAGTACACCCGGGATGTACAACTGGTCATTGTTGGAGGAGGGGATATCGAAAAGGAACTGAAAGATATGGCCGCATCGCCGGGATTAACTGATAAGATAACTTTTACAGGCCGGATATCACCTGACAGGCTTTTTGACTATACAGTGCAGGCGGATCTGGGCATTTCCCTTGAAGAAGACCTGGGGCTGAATTATCGATTTGCCCTTCCGAATAAGGTTTTTGATTACATCCAGGCTGGTGTGCCTGTGCTTGTATCTGATCTTCCCGAGGTAAGATCAATCGTGCTTCAATACGGTGTTGGACTGATCAGCAAGGCAAAAACACCGGCAGAACTCGGGGACCTGTTCAACGATATCCTTAATGATGAATCAAAATTACAGGCATGGAAGCTGAATGCAAAAAAAGCTGCTGCTGAATTGTGCTGGGAAAACGAGGAACAGAAGCTGCTAAATTTATACCAGGCAGCTATTTCAGGTCACGCTTCTTAAGCAGCAGATAAATAAATGCCAGGAAGATAGCCATATAGGCGATCACAATGGCAATCTCCCCCACCGTAACATAATCCTGAACCTCGCGCAGAAGGTATTTGCCAAACGGCATGTGGATCAGGTTGCTGATTGACCGCATAGGCAAAAAACCCTTTATTGCTTCACTTTGAATGCGTAAGCCAAACACCGGTTCAACAATCAGAGAATACAGAAAGAGAAGGCCCATGGCTAATCCCGTCCGCCGGATCAGAAGACCGATCAATAAGGCAAAGACCAGGTATGCGCTTAACTGCAGGAAATAGGCAGGAATAAATCCCGAATATTTGATCACATCGTGAAAAACCGGGTCCGTAGTAGTTGTTATTCCAAGCGATAGGCCGGTAATAAATACAAACAGTGCAGATCCTGTTGACAGCAGGAAAACAAGAAAGAGCTTTGACAGGATAAAATCAACCCGGCTCAATCCGTTCATTATATTTTGCCTCAGGGTATCGTAAGTAATCTCGTTGGTTATGGAAATAATCACATAGATGGCCAGGATAAATTTGAGAAATCCTGCCACATACGTGATGTTGTGCCAGATGTCGGGAAACTGGTAAATAGGGATATTGTTAACCCCGGCAAAATCCTTCAGGTTATTTCCGTCAATTGAAAGGGATCCAAGGAATATCTTTCCGCTCAGTACAATTAGCAGCACAATGCCGATATGTAAACCTACAAGAACCCAAAAAGTGGCATTCGATCTGATCTTTAGCCATTCAAGTTTTATCAGCCTGCTCATTTGGATTCATTTAATATATCAAGAAACTGCTTTTCAAGTGATCTGCGAAGGGCAACAAGATGGGTGGGAACCACTCCTTGCTGATAGATGTATTTGCTGAGGGCGGCAATCGGCGCATCCCCCGGCAAGGCAATAATGATGCGGTTATCCTGTATTTCTATGCTCATTTTGCCAGGGTAGTTCTCCAGAACGGAATACAGCTGATTTATATCATCTGAGGCCAGTTCAATGCGTTGTTCATCACCTGACACATCGTTTACCAAACCCGTGTACAATAATTTGCCCTTATTCAGCACTGCAAAATGCGAACATACTTTCTGCACTTCATCCAGCAGATGGCTGGCCAGAATGATTGTCTTTCCCTTGCCGGCAATCGTCCGGATCAGGTCGCGCATTTCGGCAATGCCCCTTGGATCCAGTCCGTTTGTCGGTTCATCCAGGATCATTACGCGGGGATCGCTTAATAAGGCCGCGGCGAGGGCAAGGCGCTGTTTCATTCCAAGGGAGAACGTCCGGAAAGTGGAATGGCGCCTGTCATAAAGACCCACCAACGTCAATACCTCATCAATAGCGTTGTATCCTGCTGACTTAATTTCAGCAATGATTTTCAGATTGTCGATAGCAGACAGATACGGATAGAATGCCGGGGTCTCAAGTATGGAACCGATTTGCCGGCGGTTATCCGTATTGGATTGGTTTCCAAACCACGAATACGATCCGGCGGTCGGAATGATCACATCGAGGAGCATGCCCAGCGTGGTCGTTTTACCGCTGCCATTAGGCCCCAGTATGCCGAACACGCTTTTTTCGGGAATTTCAAGGTTCAGATCATCTACAGCCCGGATATGACCGTAATGCTTGGTAAGATTCTGGGTAGTTACAACGTTGCTCAAGGAGAATGTGGTATTAAAATTAATTTGCAGACAGGTTCATTTTTTTATCGAGGTTGTTTTTCAACTGCATGAATTTTTTAACGTCGATGCTTCCGACAAGATCGATAACAGTGAGTGATCCCTTGTCCTCTACGAGGGCCACAAAGCCTACTGTCTTTCCGTGCCTTTCCCGGCTGTACAGGTTTATTGCACTGCCTTTTTCAGTCATCATCATCAGGGTAAGATAGTCTTCGCCGGACAGGGCTTTTTTCAAACCGGAAATATGTTCCGGGGTAAGCTGTTGTTTCTCCTTGTCGTAATTGAGAATCCGGATTTCTTCAATGTCCTTGATAAGATCTGAAAATTCCGGTACATTTTGCGTATTCAGCATTTTCAGGGTGCTGCTGTAAAAAAACATATTTGTATTTTCAGGATGTTCGGCCCTGAAACGGCTGATGCTTTTGCTTTGTGCAGAGATCAGCTGGGTACAGACCAGCATCAGTAAGGGTAGGATAAATCTGTATTTCATGAGGTCTTTGCTCATAAGACGATTTAGGAGCAGGAAAATTACAGAAAATATCAGTGAAAAGAAAAGATATCCTCGTAGAGGATTAATTATTGTAAAAAGATGGATAATTCCCGAACCATCCCGTGGTTTATAAATGCTGGATGCTGGATGCTGGCTTTGCCCGCCGAAGCTTCAGCGAAGGCGGGATGCTGAACGTGCCGAATCCTCGTAGAGGATAAATTATTGTAGAAACATCGTTGTATCCCCCACCCCCAGGGTGTTGAAAGAAATGGCAACATCTCCTTCTGCAATAATGCATCATCTACGATGATGAAAAACATCCTCACCTGTTCTGTTTCACAAAACCACCAGCTCCTCTGTGCACGTTTGTGCATCGATAACCGTAATAGCGGCCATGTTGATTATCTCCCTCACGGAACTGGCCATTTGCAGAACCTGAATGGGCTTGTGCAAACCGGTCACAATCGGCCCGATGACTTCCGCGCCTCCTAATTCCTGCATCATTTTATAGGCGATGTTTCCTGAATTCAGATCGGGAAAAATTACCGTGTTAACATCCATGTCAGCCAATTTACTGAATGTGAATTTTTCCTCCCGCAGTTTTTTGTTAAACGCATAATTCGCCTGCATTTCACCGTCCACGATCAGGTCGGGATAATCGCGATGAAGAATCCCGACAGCCTCACGAACCCGGTTAGGACTTTCATCACGGTTGGATCCGAAATTCGAATAGGAAAGCATGGCAATCCGGGGAACAATGTTAAATTTTCTCACTTCATTGGCCGTGAGCAGGGTTGTATCTGCAAGCATGCGGGCTGAAGGATTAATATTCACCGTTGTGTCGGCAAAAAAGAAGGGTCCTTTTTTTGTCAGCACCATATACATGCCCGCAATATGATTTAGCGTATTATTGGTACCGGCAATCTGAAGAGCCGGCCTGATCGTGTTGGCATACCGGGTTGAAAATCCGGCCAGGAATCCGTCAGCCTCGCCGGCTTCCACCATCATCACTCCAAAATAATTCGGATCATGGATCATATCCAGCGCCTCATCATAAGTCATGCCCTTTCGTTGTCTTTTGGCAAAAAGAAGCTGGGCATATCTTTTTCTCCGGTCTTCTTCATCCGGACTATGCAAATCAACTATGGGACAGCCATTGATCTCTATGGAGTTTTCCCGGGCCAGCTGATGTATATCGTCTGCGTTGCCCAGGAGGATAGGCTTTGCAATTCCCTCATTGATTACGGCCTGGACAGCCTTCAGCACCTTGAAATTATTGGCATCGGCAAACAATATGGTTTTTGGATCCTGGCGGGCCCTGATACGGATATCATCCACCAGCTTATCGTACAACCCCATCCGTTTCATAAGCTCAATTTCATACGCCTTCCAGTCCGTAATGATTTTTCTGGCAACACCGGTATCGATGGCAGCCTTGGCGACGGCGGGTGCAACATGGGTGATGAGCCGCGGATCGATCGGTTTCGGTATTATGTATTCCCTGCCAAAAGTCAGGTTATGCACCTTATAGGCAATATTCACCTGTTCAGGGACAGCCTCCTTGGCTAAGCCGGCCAGGGCATATACAGCAGCCAGCTTCATTTCCTCGTTGATGGTCCTGGCGAGAACATCCAATGCACCCCTGAATATAAAAGGAAAGCCAAGAACATTATTCACCTGGTTGGGATAGTCGCTTCTTCCGGTTGCAATGATCACATCCTTTCGCGCAGCAACTGCCTCCTCGTAGGATATTTCAGGAGTGGGATTGGCCATTGCAAAAACAACCGGGTCAGGGGCCATGGAACGGAGCATATCGGCAGACATTATGTTTCCCACCGATAATCCAAGGAACATATCTGCACCCACCAGGGCTTCGGCGAGCGTCTTAATGGGAATGTCCCTTGCAAATTCCAGCTTGTATTTGTTGAGATCTGTGCGGTTTGTGGTAACAACACCCCGGCTGTCAACCATGATAATATTTTCGGGTTTTACACCCAGTTTTTTATACAACCTGGCACAGGATATGGCCGAAGCGCCGGCACCGTTGATCACTACCCTGATCGCTTCAATTTTTTTTCCCGTGATGTCGAGGGAATTCAATAATCCTGCACTCGAAATAATGGCAGTTCCATGCTGATCATCATGAAATACAGGGATATCCAGTTCATTTTTCAGCCGCTCCTCCACTTCAAAACATTCGGGAGATTTAATATCTTCCAGGTTAATGCCTCCGAAGGTGGGAGATATAGCTTTTACTGTGGCAACCAACTTATCAACGTCTTTTTCATCCACTTCAATGTCAAAAACGTCTACATCGGCAAAGATCTTGAACAGCAAGCCTTTCCCTTCCATTACCGGCTTGCCTGCCATCGCTCCGATGTCTCCCAGGCCAAGAACGGCAGTTCCATTTGATATAACGGCAACCAGGTTGCATTTTGCAGTATAAATGTAGGCATCTTCCGGGTTTTTCTGAATTTCCAGGCAGGGTTCAGCCACCCCCGGGGTATAGGCAAGAGAAAGATCAAACTGTGTGTTATAAGGCTTGGTAGGGATCACTTCGATCTTACCGGGCCTCCCGCATGAATGGTAATTCAGCGCCTCTTCTCTGGTAAATTTGGACATGCTATTTGAATTAACAATGAACAATGAACAATGAACAATTATTAGTGAAAAACTAAAAGATAAAAACTAAAAGTGGCGGCAACCGCAAGTTCCAACAGCAATGAACAATTATTAGTGAAAAACTAAAAGATAAAAACTAAAAGTGGCGGCAACCGCAAGTTCCAACAGCAATGAACAATTATTAGTGAAAAACTAAAAGATAAAAACTAAAAGTGGCGGCAACCGCAAGTTCCAACAGCAATGAACAATTATTAGTGAAAAACTAAAAGATAAAAACTAAAAGTGGCGGCAACCGCAAGTTCCAACAGCAATGAACAATTATTAGTGAAAAACTAAAAGATAAAAACTAAAAGTGGCGGCAACCGCAAGTTCCAACAGCAATGAACAATTATTAGTGAAAAACTAAAAGCTTAAAACCCTGCTGAATAGAACGACAGAACGACTGCAAAACTGCAAAACTGCAAAACTGCAAAACTGCAAAACTGCACGACTGCAAAACTGCAAAACTGCAAAACTCTCCTTATAAAGATATGAAATCCAAGAAATCCTCCACAGGACAATTATCATATCCCACCTAAACTGAGAATAATATTTCTGATATTGCCGGATTTTAAATACTTTTATTGATCCAAAATCTAAATATTTTTCTTCATGAAAAAAGTTCTGATTCAAATTCTCTTTTTTTCAATTTTAGTGCTCGGTTCCTGCAATGGAAAAAAGGAAAAGGGGACATCCTCAGCACAACCACCCGCTAAGTTAACAAAGGCAGAGGTAACCCGGGTAGTTAAAAATTATTTCAGGCAAAAATTCAATGACCCGATTATTAGCGAAAATGAGGGACTGGTAAGAATCCAGGGGGAAATGGAGCTCGCAATTTTCAATCAGAATAAAATTTTTATTGGCAAACTCGACAAGGATGAAACAGCGGATGCAATCGTAACCTATGGTTATGAGAAAACAGACGACTTTGCCTATGACAGGCATCTGATCCTGCTCAATCAGGATTCACTCACGATAGTCAATGATTTTCCGGCTGCCATGAAAATAGAAGAAGTTACCGGCAGGAGGGTGATTGCATTAGTCGACACTTCACACAATGATTTGCCGCATGCCCCTTGTGCGTCATGCCAGGTGCTGATGCAGCTCAGATTGGAAGGAGACACGCTGGTAAGGGAAAAATGATTTTGGAAACCGGAAACCGGATAACCGATAACCTTTCCCTAACCCATTCAGATATAGCTTTTTTAGTCAATTTTTTTTGATTAATACATCGTAAATATTCAGTATATTTGTGTAAACGGCTCAAGTATGCTGGGCAAATCTGACAAAAATCCGCAGTTGGTACTCACGGAGGTGCCGCTGATCCATTTCATTGATTCAGGACATGAATTATGCCGCCGGGCTAAAAAAATAAACTGGGATGATGTGGAGAAGGATTTTGCCGGCTATTACAGCATAAAAGGTGCTCCCTCCGTACCGGTCAGAATCATGATCGGATTAATTCTTCTGAAACAGTTTTACCGTTACAGTGAAAAAAATGCCCTGGTGCAATGGCTGGAAAATCCTTACTGGCAGCATTTCTGTGGCCAGGTTTATTTCCAGCATAAAGTTCCCTTTTACTTTGGTGATTTCAGTCACTTCCGCAAACGCATCGGAAATGAAGGGGACAGGAAGATAGCTCAGTTGGGCAACGAGGTTTTTGGCAATGCACTGAAAAAAGGGATGAAATCACCCGGTAAACATTCTCGTGAGCCCAAAAATATTTTTGCCCGATCGATTAACCGCTTGGGAAATTATCTGGTGCAGGTAACCAGTGATGAATGAAATTTTGCAAATATGCAGTCACCCGTCACCCGTCACCAGTCACCAATCACATTCAAAGAAGTTTGTTATATTTACGGGTATAAATCCAATTACATGAAAAAATCTTTCCTGCTTGCAACACACGGCCGGATCGGATTGCAGGGAAAGCATGCAGGTAAACCCATTTATTTCCGGAATATCAAGGTAAGAGAACTTTAAAATTATAGAAAATGAAAAAGGCAATTTACTTTATGACTATGGGTTTGCTTTGTTTGGGTCTTATTTCGTGCAAACCAAATGAAACGGAAAATACATTTTTCCCATCGGATACGACAAAAAAATATGCATTGATCTGGTCCGAAGAATTCAATTATTCCGGATTGCCCGATAGTTCAAAATGGAGTTATGAAACCGGTTATCTCCGGAATAACGAAAAGCAATATTACACATCTAAGCGATCCGAAAACGCAAGGGTTGAAGATGGAATCCTTGTCATCGAATCACGGAAAGAAAATTGGAAAGGCTTTTCATATACGTCAGCCAGTATCAATACCCTGGGAAAAGATTCTTTTCCTGTAAATTCACGGATGGAGATTCGTGCGAAACTACCCGGGGGAAAAGGTATCTGGCCCGCCCTGTGGATGATGGGAACAGATATTGAGAAAGTCGATTGGCCTGATTGTGGGGAAATCGACATCATGGAATACCTGGGAAGAACGCCCGGTGTGATATACTCGACCTTTCACTGGCAGGATGCATCAAGGTCTGATTCAGCTTTACACCGTGCAAAAGGCGACAGCATACGTTTCAATGATGCAACAGAGAATTTTCATGTATATGGCGTGGAAAGAACGGCTGACAGTTTGTCCTTTTTTGTGGATGACAAATACTTTTTCGGGTTTAAAGCAGACAGCACCGTTAAAAGCGGTCTCTTTCAGCACCCCTATTACCTGCTGATCAATACTGCCGTTGGCGGCGACTGGGGAGGAGATGTTGATTCAACCATCTTCCCGCAGAAGTATTATATAGATTGGGTTAGGGTATTTGAAGTGAGATAGAGACCCTAAAGTTCCCAACCCGCCCTATAGCTGGGTTTTAGCAGCTTATTGGCTTCCTCGCTGTTGGTTTTCATATTCACCGGGTCCCAGGTCAACTTCTTGCCTGTTCGCATGGCAATAACTCCCAGGTTTAACGTTTCCGTAATCGGTGCGGCTGATTCAAAGGTGCAGCGTGCGGGCCTGCCACCGCGACATGCAGCAATCCAGTCTTCATAATGCCCCTTTGATCTTTCGATCATTTCCGGAGGGTTGATATAATCTTTTTGTCGGGATGCCGGAATCAGCTTTGGATTTCCGCCGTGAAAATCGCAGAGGATCTTTCCATAATCACCGACAAACAGCAATCCATCTTCATTCAGGTCCATTCCTTCTTCCAGTTCCCTGGGACGCGGCGGTTTTATACCACCGTCTGACCAGAACAATTCAACCGGTGGCATACCTGCCCTGGCCGGGAACGAAAAATGGGCGTTCATGGCCTGGGGATGTGAAACATAGGGTAAGGGAGCAGGATTGCCGTTTACCACACCCACGGCCGTATTTCCGGATGCTTCTACAGTGCTTACATCCCCCAGTTTCAGCGCCCTGTATATTGCCGCAAAGGAATAACAGCCCATGTCGCCCAGCGCACCGGTTCCGAAATCATACCATGATCTGAAAACCGTATGCGCATATCCATAGCTGAATGGCCGGTATGCAGCTCTTCCCAGCCAAAGATCCCAGTTAAAGCCTTTGGGAAGCTTATCTTCCGGTGGAAGTGAAGTGAAACCCGATTGCCAGACAGGACGGTTAGACCAGTTATAGACCTCCCTAACCGGGCCAATTGCACCACTCCATATCATCTCGCATAGCAGGTCCACATCAGGTGAAGAAGCATTGCCTGTAGCTACCTGGGTTGCCAGTTTGCCATTTTTTGATGCTTCCCCCATTAACCGGGCTTCATACATTGAATTGGTCATTGGTTTCTGACAGAAAACATGTTTTCCTTTGGCCAGGGATTTCAAGGAAATATAAGCATGCTGGTGATCGGGTGGACAAACAATAACACCGTCAACTCCGGATTCTTTTTCAAGAAGCTCCCTGAAATCCTCGTACGACGTACAGCCTTTGAATGTCGTTCCTTTTTGCTTTCCATACCATGTTTCAACAATCTCTTTCGCGGGTTCACGTCCTGCACGGCATCCCTTTATGCCTTCACCCCAGTTGGGTTCATTTATGGCTTCGCGGATGTTATCCCGCAATTCGTTCTCTCCCCAGTTCTGGTAGCGGGTATCTTCCTTCACGGGATCCGCTACGGAGACGATCTGCAAATCCGGGATCTTCAACAGTTCGAGCATCACACGGGTTCCCTGGGTGCCATTTCCGATACAGGCCACGTTAAGTTTATCGCTGGGGGCGATGTAACCGATACCCCCAAGAACATGTCGTGGAATAATTGTGATCCCTGCAGCTGCAGCAGTAGTAGATAGAAAATTGCGTCGTTTCATTTTGATTGAAAGTTAATGTTACACGTGTTAAACCAAAAGTGAAAATTGTAACGTGAAACCTGTTCCTTCACTTTAGCTTTAATCTTTTCGTTTTTTAGTTACTCAAGTTCCTTGATGAAAATATTCCTGAACTGTACAAGGGCTGGGGGGTCCGTCCAAACACCATTTACCTGGCTTCCGTGATGTTGAAGGCCTACAGATCCAATATCGGGTATGCCCGGCAAGGTTGCATTCTCAATTACCACGATTCCGTTTTCTTCTACATTCAGCACATTACCCTTCACTGTGATTTTAAAAGTATTCCATTCCCCTATGTTATGGTCGGCATTGGTTTTGGGAGTAACAGCCCGCCTGACTTCGGGTGGCATTTTTTCATCCATCCGGTATCCATAAACTTCTCCGCATCCAATCGGCCAGCACCAGATGTTTACCTGCGATTTGCTGTTGCCGCGCAACAAAATTCCCGAATCGGAATCCGGAACCACCATAGTGATCTCTTTGCCGTTTTCATCCAGCTTGTGCAGTCCCGAAGGCAGGATTATCGGAACATCCGGGTTTTTAAAAGGCGTTGATTTGATGCGAAAATCAATATAAAGGACAAAGTCCTTATACTGGCTAACAGTCCACAGGTTTTTATCCTTTGCCGCCTGGCTGAGCGCATCATAATCGATTACTCCATCCGCTATTTTCCAATGCCCATTATCCCCTTCCGGTATTTGCCAGGAGGCAAGATCTTTTCCATTGAAAAGCGAGGTAAACCCGTCGGGCGCCTGGGAAACCTGCGCGAATAAAGAAACTCCGCAGAGCATAAGAATTGAGGTAAACAATAAGGCGTTTCTTTTCATAGCATTTTATATTAATTTCTGAACTGGAAAAAATGATTCATGCATTGTATGGAGCCATTTGACATTCCATCTGAAAGTATTAGCAATGGGTAAGTGGACTAAATTTACAAAACAAAAATATCATATGAGCATGAAACCACTATAATTTTGTGGAATGAACTAACCCGGGGAGTAGCAATATTTCCTTCTGATTCTTTGAATAGCCCTGTTGATTCATTATATTTGAACTATAGGGCAGGATTTATATTTACAACATATAAAAAATCTAATTTTTAGCAATGATAAACCGAAAACTCAGAATGGGCATGGTGGGCGGAGGCAGCGATGCCTTTATTGGCAGCATCCACCGCTTGGCAGCTTTTATGGATGGTCAGATAGAACTTGTATGCGGCTGTTTTAGCATTGATCCGCAAAAGTCACTCTCCTCCGGAAAATCGTATTTTCTTCCCGACAACAGGGTATACAAAACCTACCGTGAAATGTTTGAACACGAGGTCAGGCTTCCTGCCAGTGAAAGAATGGACTTTGTCACAATTGTCACACCCAATCATGCGCATTTTGAACCTGCAATGATGGCCCTTGAACGTGGCTTTCACGTAGTTGTAGATAAACCCGTAACATTCACCCTTGAAGAAGCAAAAGCCCTTGCTGAAAAGGTGAAAGAAACTGGATTAACACTGGCCTTAACGCATACCTATTCGGGATATCCCGCTGTAAAGGAAGCCCGAGAAAGGGTAAAACGGGGAGATTTCGGAGAACTCCGGAAAATTTATGTTGAATATCCACAGGGATGGCTCTCATCAAAAGTGGAAGATGCCGGAAATGTGCAGGCATCATGGAGAACTGACCCCAAGCGCTCCGGAAAAGCGGGTTGTATGGGGGATATCGGTACACACGCCTTTCATCTGGCCGAATATATTTCCGGTTTAAAGGCCATTGAGTTATGTGCCGAATTGAATGTTTTTGTTCCCGGCCGCTTGCTGGACGACGACGGAGCTGCCTTAATCCGCTTTGACAACGGAGCCCGCGGAGTTCTCATGGCATCACAAATAGCCGCAGGAGAAGAAAACGCTCTTAAAATACGCATGTATGGCAATAAGGGCGGATTGGAATGGGCCCAGTCGGAACCCAATACCCTATGGCTGAAATGGACAGACAGACCGGTGGAAATGGTCAGAACGGGACAGGGATACATGGGACAAATATCAAAACATAATTCACGAACACCTGCAGGACATCCGGAGGGATACCTGGAGGCATTTGCAAACATCTACAGGAATTTTTCGCTCATAGTGCGTGCGAAACTCGAAAATAAAAAACCGGAAACGGAATGGCTCGATTTTCCGGGAATTGATGACGGAGTAAGGGGGATGCAGTTTATTGAGACGGTAGTGAAGGCGGGCTATGACGATAACACGAAGTGGGTTAAGTTTGTGGAGTAGAAAACTAGTTTTGCAGTTTTGCAGTTTTGCAGTTTTGCAGTTTTGCAGTTTTGCAGTTTTGCAGTTTTGCAGTCAAAGAACATCTTCGGTTTTGGACGATCAGTATTCCTTGTTAGGTATTATTTTAGTTCCACGACTGCACGACTTCACGACTTAAACATCCGACTCTGACAGGTCCTTCGGACTGTGTCAGGTCTGATTCCAGAACTGCAGAACTGCAGAACCGCAGAATTCAGAACAAAATGAATTCAAATCATAAAAGATGATCTTAATATTCTAAAGTACTAATTAACAAGTAAACACCATGCGTCCTGTAACACTATTCACCGGCCAGTGGGCCGATCTTGACATTGAAACCGTCTGCCGCAAGGCCCGTGAATTTGAATACGATGGCCTTGAACTTGCCTGCTGGGGCAATCATCTTGAAATCGACAAAGCAGATGCCGCGTATTGCGAAGGCCGCAAAAAATTACTGGCACGATATGGGCTGAAATTGTATGCCATTTCTACACACCTGGTGGGACAGGCAGTTTGTGATCAAATTGATGAGCGGCATAAGGGCATTCTGCCCGCTTATGTATGGGGTGATGGAGATCCCGAAGGCGTAAGACAGCGCGCGGCAAAGGAAGTAATTGCCACGGCTCATGTGGCTAAAAGACTGGGTGTAAAAACAGTGAACGGATTTACCGGAAGCTCCATATGGCCCTATATCTATTCTTTTCCACCTGTCTCCCAGGAGATGATCGACAAAGGATACGAGGATTTTGCACGGAGATGGAAGCCCATTCTTGACGAATACAAAAAATTAGGTGTGAAATTTGCTTTGGAAGTTCATCCCACAGAAATAGCATTTGATATTGCTTCAGCCGAACGCGCCCTGAAAGCATTGAATTACCATCCCTCCTTCGGCTTCAATTACGATCCGAGCCACCTGGGATACCAGGGCGTTGACTATGTGGAATTCATTTACCGGTTCAGGGAAAAAATATTTCATGTACACATGAAAGACGCCTACTGGAAAGATACACCTGGTGATATAGGTGTTTTCGGAGGTCATGTGGGTTTTGGTGATCCCCGCAGGAATTGGAATTTCCGAAGCCTGGGACGCGGAGATATTCAGTTTGAAGAAATAATCCGCGCCCTGAATTCAATTCATTATAAGGGACCTTTGTCGGTGGAATGGGAAGATTCGGATATGGACAGGGAAGAAGGAGCCGCAGAATCGTGTGAATTTGTTAGAAGTATCGATTTCAAACCCTCAGGCCTCGCATTTGACGCGGCTTTCGAAAAGAAATGAACAGGCTCGGCGGAATTTAAAATTCCGCCGGCATACAGCAATTTTTAACATAAAAAACTTGCATTCGCCTCCGTTTTATGCTATCTTTAATCATACATATCAGCATAACCGCAGACCCTTTCGTGGTCTTTGCAAATTTTTGGGCCAAGCGCCCTATGCAGCATACTTAATTGTATGTCTGTTCTATAGCCCGGCAACGACGCCGGGCTTTTTCTAATGTACCTTATTCATACGGCTGAATGGACAATGTTTCTCTTATTGCAAACCAATTTAAAGTGAACGGAAAAATAGCCGGAATTTCAGGTTTCGGCTCGGGGCATATTCACCAGACATACTGTGTTAAAACAGAATCCCCGGCGGATGATGATTACATCCTCCAGATGATCAATACCAATGTTTTCCGGGATCCTGATGCCGTAATGCAAAATCTTGCCCTTGTTACTTCACATATAATCGGCAAATTGAAAACCCAGGGTGAGACCGCTTTCAGGCAAAGAGTATTGCAACCCGTGCAAACAATCGAAGGCAAGCTAAAATACGTTGATACTGAAAACCAGGTGTGGCGATGTTTTATTTATATACCGGACCATAGGTCCTATGACAGGGCTGTAAATGAGCACCAGGTTTTTGAAGGAGGCAAGGCTTATGGAACATTTCTGTCCTATCTGGCCGATCTGCCTGTATCCAAAATTCAGGATACGATTCCCGATTTCCACAATCTCGACTGGCGCTTGCAGCAATTTAACGATGCCCTGTCAAACGGGGTACCATCCCGGATAAGGGAAGCTGCATCCGAAATAGAAGCAATAAAGGCCCGGCAGGATGAAATGGGAATTATTCGTCAATTGGGGATAGAAGGCAGGATACCTCTCCGTATTGTGCATCATGATACCAAAATAAACAATGTCTTATACTCCACCAATGAGAGCGCACTGTGCGTAATCGACCTGGATACCGTTATGCCCGGATATGTGCATGATGATTTTGGTGACGCCATACGGACCTTTACAAACACAGGAGAGGAAGATGATGCCAATCCCGGAAATGTATCAATGAATATCCGGTACTTCAAGGCATTTGCAGAAGGTTTTCTTGGTTCGGCGGGATCGATGTTAAATAAAACGGAGATAGAATACCTTGCCCTGTCAGCACGGGTGATGACATACATGCAGGTGCTTCGCTTTCTGACCGACTACCTTAACGGGGATATCTATTACCGTATTCATCATCCAAAGCATAACCTGCAACGTGCCCTGGCCCAGATGCAGTTGCTTTACAGCATGGAAGAGCAATTCGGGGAGATGAAGAAAATTGTGATGGAATTGACGGGGGGTTAAGATTTAGAGTTTTGCAGTTTTGCAGTTTTGCAGTTTTGCAGTTTTGCAGTTTTGCAGTCGAAGAGTCCCTGCCAACAGTCAGCTGCCTGAAACCTTCATTACACAACCTGCAGTTTACTACCTAAAGCCTATACCCCACCAGGAAATAGAAGGTCCGCAGGGAGGATTTCAACGTGTTTACATCAGACATGCCATAATTCTGTTCGTATCGTATATCCAATGAAAAGTGATCATAATTCGCTCCAATTCCTCCCAGGATTCCGATCGCATATTTCCGCGTCTCATTAATGGCTAAGGTTGTTTTTTCCCTGTGGGTGGTATAGAAAACCGATTCTACCATCTTTTGATTCGTCTCGTTAATGTTCCACCCGTTGGCCATTCCTGTCCGCATAAACAGTGAAATCTTCCTGAGAGGAATGGTATATTGCAGCATATTATTCATCTTTATATAAAAGCCACCAAAGGAAATGTAATTAATTTCATACCGGTTTTCATTTATAAAGTCTTTATAAACCGCTTCGGTTTTATAGGATGAAAGAAATAGCTCGTTGTAGATGGAAAATCTTTCCAGGTTGCGGGCCAGTTTTTTATTAAGAAAAATACCGAAGGCTATATCCAGGGAAACAGGAAAATCGGAATTGGCAACTTCATCATAATAATCTTCATACGCATTGAACTTCAATTTGGCAAGCGATAATCCTGCCACCAATCCGAATTCGGCCTTAGTATCATCCGATTTCTTTTCAAACTCTGCCTCCGTGTTCATGCAATGGTAATAGTGCCCGAATAACCTCACTAAACTTTGCCTGCTGTATTTCAGGTAGTGGAGCTGTGTTTGAATTTCAGGGCAATCCTTGAGATAATACGACAGCTGACCGACAAACCTTTTATCTTCGGCAATTGAAGTGGAACCGCCAAGGTTCCCTCTGGCTTGAAAATCCGTGAGATATTTGTGATAGATCAGGAGTTCGAACGTTGAATCCAGTTCCACAAAAAATTGTTCTCTGCCCAGAATATCCCTATAATAGAAAAGACTCTTTGAACCTTTTATGAGCGTTTGCAGGAATACAAGTTCTGTTCGGAAGGATATATCGGGCGAATAACCCAAATCCGCCGTTTCATTAAAACCATCATTTAATTTAACTGTTGCGGCCCAGTATATTTCGTCCCCAACCCTAAAAGATTGGATCTGGCGTGGAGAAAAAATAACCGGCTGATGATCCGCATCGACCCTAAAGTAAACATTCAGCGGATTTTTCTCTGAATTTTTGTAATTTACCAGTCCATGCAATGTATCACCGCTAATTTTCACGATGATCCCCGGAAGGTAATTTTGCTGAGAATAAGCGCATGAAAACAGAAAAAGAAAAAGGCAAAAGGAAGAAGATTTTTTTACCATAGAATAAGGTGAAAAGGTGAAAGAAGTAAATATAACAGTATATTTATGAAACCCCGGGCAAATGTGATGAGCAATAAAAAAAGCCCCGCCAAAGGCGGGACTTTTCTTTTTTAAGAGTAAGAAGGATTAGTATCCCGGATTCTGTTGCAATACATCGGCTCCTTCAAGTTCTATCTGTGTAATCGGAAGCGGCCAGTATTCATTCTTGCCTGCGGTAAATGATTTTGGATTCGTACCGCCAAACAATGATCTGAAATCCCTGTCTTTTGTCATATAGGCATTCATAGTCTCAGCAGCAATACCCCAACGGACAAGGTCAGCGAAACGATAGCCTTCCATACCGAATTCAAGACGCTCTTCGTGACGAACGGCTTTTCTTGCGGTTTCCTGATCAGCAAAAGCAGGATACGGGCTAACCAGGTAGTTTGCAGCCGGCTTGGTATAATCAACTGCGAGATCGTCCTGACTTGGCAATACATAAGTGGTGCAGAGTCCCATAACAACATGATTGGCCGCACGCTCGCGAACCTGATTTACAAGGTCGAGAGCTGTTCCGAGATCGTTCTCTTCAATAGCAACCTCAGCCCTCCACAATAAAACATGTGCCAGGCGAATCATGCGATAGTTGTTTGCATTTATACCCGTAGCCCAACCTGTTGTGGTTGAATAGGTATTTTTCTCCGACTTTTTGAACATGTTTTTCTTGTATACATAGGGACCGGCATTACCCTGGTCACGGATCCATGATTTACCACGCATAATACCCCAGTCAAGAAAGGGAATTCCACGACGGCCAACGGCAAAATCCAACCGCGGGTCAACGGTCTCGGTAGCAGGAATGAATTCCTCATCTGAACCAAGTCCCATATCATTCTTGAGATTCGTATCATTAAAATGATCCAGATCAGGTAACCCGTCGGCACCCGTTTTGAAAGCATTCACGAAATTCTGTGTAGGCTGATGGAATGCGCAGCAGGTACCGGTACCATCCACATTCTGCGGGTAATTCAAAGCATCACCGTAGTTACCGTTCACTGATTCATTTGTTCCGTCATTCACTGCATATTGAATCTCGAAAATTGATTCAGCATTGTTACGGGTAGCAATCAGGTAATTGTCATCATAATTCGTCATCAAAGTATACTTACCGCTGCCGATAATGTCATCCAGAAGGACCTTAGCCTGGTCGTACTTATGTTCGAAAAGATATACCCTGGCCAATAGGGCTTCTGCTGCATACTTGGTCGGACGGCCAGGATCAGCCTGTGTTTCCGGCAAACTATCAACGGCAAACTGGAAGTCAGCTTCAATTTTAGGCCAAACATCCTCCTGATTTGTAACTGCTGCAGGATCAATTATATCTTGCGTAATATAAGGAATCTTGTTGAATACCCTTTTCAGTTCAAAATGAAAAAATGCCCTCAAAAACAAAGCCTGGGCTTTATATTGAGTCCTGTCTTCAGGTTTAATATCAGTGGCAAGAGCCATAACCCTCAACACATCATTGGCACGGCTGACAGCTTCATAATCATAGTTCCATTTATCACTTACGTACCCATTGGAAGGATTTACAGTAAAATCTTCGATGGGAACAATGGGACTCTGGTCCGTAATATCGGAACCCTTTGTACCATCATCGGAAGCAACAGAACCCCAAACCCAGTTGGTAACTGAACCTGACCAGGACCAATCTCCAAACCAGCCATTCTGATGCACTCCTCCTACGAAGGAATGGTAAGCTCCGACTAAAAGGGCTCGCACCCCGGCGTCACTTGAAACAGTACCTAAAGTATTGCGTGCAGTTGGCTTGGTGTCGAGGAAATCCTTTGTGCAGGAAAAAACACCCAATGCCATGGCGAATACTATTGAAGAACCAAAAATTAATTTTTTCATATATTTTACATTTAAAGTTTTTGTTCAAGTTATAGACTACAGATCAAGTTTTATACCCACCATGAACTGGCGAACACTTGGCCATGATCCATTATCCTGACCTAGATCCATACCTGCTGTTCTGGCATCTGATTCAGAAGAAGTGACTTCAGGATCGAGCCCCGAATACTTTGTAACAGTGAAAAGGTTCGTAGCCAAAACGTAAATCTGAAGGTTGCCAATCCCCATCTTTGTTGATAAGTTGCTCGGCAGGTCATAGGCAAGCTGCATGGTTTTGCACCTGAGGAATGATCCGTCTTCTACAAAAGCTGTGGAAGAAAGCTGGCTATTGTTATCGCCGTCGAAGGCCGGAAGCCTGGCGTCCGTGTTGCTGGGTGACCACGAATCATAAAGAGCATCCTTGCTGCGGTTACCGTTGAACTGGCTGTAATCAATCCACCTTTTTACAACGTTCACCAGTTTGTTACCATAACTGGCATAGAAGAATGTGGAGAAAGTAAAGTTTTTGTATCCCAGGTCGAGGTTCAAACCACTTGTGAATTTCGGATGGGGACTGCCAATGAAAGTGCGGTCGGCATCGTCAATTTTCTGATCGCCATTCACATCGCGATATTTAAAATGTCCTTCCTTGTTATAGGATCCGCCAAACTCCGGATAATAATTCGCAGCTTCCTGAGCATCCTTGAAAATTCCATCTACAATATAACCATAGAATTCAGGAAATGCAGTTCCGACCATGGCACGGGAATAAACAACCTGCCTGCGGTCAGGACCATTGATAAACTCATCCGGATTATCCGTCAATTTGGTTATCTCGTTTTTGTAATGAGAAACAGTCAATCCGATTCCATAAGTAATATCACCGCCTAAAGCTTTGTTTTTGTAGTCAACATTTAAGTCAAAACCCTTATTTGTCATGTCGCCAATGTTAACTGACGGGGCAACAAGGGAACCAACAGTAGCAGGAATTGCCTGCGGATAGAGCATATCCTTTGTTTTGCGAATCCAAAAATCAACATTTGCCGACAAAGTGTTGTTCAGGAAAGCTGCATCAATGCCAAGGTCGGAAGTTGCGGTTGTTTCCCATTTTGCATCCTCGTTACCCTGAGCATAATGCGAATAACCTGCCGTTGTGCTGTTCGGTTGTCCGCCAATCCCGTAGAATGTAAACTGGGGATTGCCGTAGAAAGTGGAGAAACCATTATAATCACCGATTTCATCATTTCCGGATACTCCGTAACCTGCACGCAGTTTCAGATAGCTTAACCAGCTCTTGGTTGAAGCCATAAAACCTTCTTCTGAAATTCTCCATCCAATTGAGGCGGCCGGGAAATTACCCCAACGGTTATTGGAACCAAATCTTGAGGAACCGTCACGCCGCATTGTAGCTTCCACAAGGTATCTGTCTTTGAAGGAGTAATTTACCCTGCCGAAAAACGACATGGTCTTTACATCATTTCCGTCACCAGTGTTTGATTGATCCGATTCACCGGCATCAAGATACATATAGTCGATATCGGTTGTAAAGAATGTGGAACGGAATGCCGTGAAGTTACGATATGCACTTGAAACAGCCTCTGTTCCAACCAATATATTCAATTTGTGAACATCAGCAAAAGACTTCGTATAATTCAGCGTATTTGCCCAGTTCCATTGAATTGTATAGTTATTTGACATGGTGAGGTTATCGGCAGGTTTTGCTTCGGTAAACTCAGGATTTTTCATGAAAATGTCCTTTCCGTTATAGCTTCTGTAGTCAAATCCAAAAAGCGATTTAAACCGCAGATCTTTTAAAATGGTAACTTCTGCATAAGCGTTACCGATTCCGCGAAGGTCATTGTTCAGGTCATTTCTGTCACGCCAAAGAATGGCAACAGGGTTTTCACCATTGCCGGTGCCATTGCCTTTTGTACCTGCAAAATTGCCCATGATATCATAAACCGGAACAATCGGCTGCATGCGGTAAGCCTGGGAGATCACAGTGCCTTCACCGTTATCGCCTGTATTACCCTTCCTGCTTGAATACGTAAAACCCAATGATTCTCCGACCGTCAGCCATTTGTTCATCTTGGCGTCAGCGTTTGAACGGAGGGAATAGCGGTCAAAACTGGTATGGATCAGAATACCGTCTTCACTAAGGTAACCTACTGTGAATGCATAAGTACCCTTTTCGGTTCCGCCTGACAGGTTGATGTTGTATTCCTGTAATTTTGCGGTACGATAAATTTCCTTGTACCAATCCGTTCCCTCTTTGTTTGCCCTGGTGATCGGGGTGAAATCATTCGGATCCGATACGTAATTATCAGGGTCAACAGCGGCACTTCCTTCAACAGCACGGTTCGGATTGATGTAATCCGGAATGTCAGGAGAGGCACCTGTACCGTATAACTGGCTGACAGGATAAGCAGATATCGGTTTCCCTTCATAAGCGGCTTGCATCCATGACAATTCCCCGAATTCCTTGGTATTCAACAAGTCATATTGATTTGTGGCATTTCCAATACCAACACGGGCGCTGACAGAAACATGGGTCTTGCCAGTCTGTCCACGCTTGGTGGTAATGATCACAACACCATTTGCACCGCGGGCACCGTAAATGGCTGCTGATGCAGCATCCTTAAGAACGGTGACGGATTCAATTTCGTTCGGGTTAATCTGGGACAGACCATATTTGGTCGGAACCCCGTCGATTACAAACAAAGGGTTGTTGTTATTGATCGTACCCATACCGCGGATATTGATATGAGCATCTCCACCGGGTGTATGTGCATTTGTGATGTTAACACCGGCAGCCTTACCCTGCATACGCATAATAGCGTTTGAAGAGCCATCGCTTTCCATTGCTTCGGAACTAACAGTTGACACCGAACCGGTTAGTGAAGCCCTGGTTTGAGTTGCATAACCCACAACCACGATTTCGCTCAATGCAGTGACTTCTTCTTCCAAAGAAACATCAATCACTGTACGACCGGCAATGTCAACCTCCTGGGTTTTCATACCCACGAAACTGAAAACAAGTGTGGTAGCATCAGAGGGAACAGACAATCTGTATGTGCCATCGGCCTGCGAAACAGTACCGGTGGTCGTACCTTTTACCTGAACGGTGACACCTGGCATGGCCTCACCATTGGCATCGGTTGTCTTCCCGGAAATAGTCACTCCTTGTGCCATTACTACTTGCATTCCTGCAAATACACAGCATAAGAGCAGTAGCATTAGTTTTTTCATAAAAAATGGTTTTAAGTTTAATTAATTAGTTTAATTAATTTGTTGAGGTAACTTAAAGCTAATGCAATTTTTCTTTGTTCGTATTGATTTGGATCAATTTTTTCATTGAATGAAGATACTAAATCACAAGTAATTTGATTTTAAGCAAGTTAAAAAATGTTAAAAATAAAATTTTAACATCTTTCCAGGGGTTGTAAAGGATAAAACAAAAGGTTTTCAAGAACCTCCATCGGAAATAACCTTCTTGCAGCAACCGTATAATTAGCCGTTTCCTTTTGGTGGACTATATATATAGGTATACTATTTTTTTACAAGTTGTAAAGGAAAATGGAATACTCTAAATTTTTAATATATTTAGATTTTCAAATTTCTGAAATCTTTCACATGAAAAAGATCAAATACTGGTTTCTGCTAATCCTGGTAAATTTTTTCTTTCTTTCTCATTCAATTGCACAGAAAAACTTTGAACCCGGCTATATGGTGACCTTACAAAAGGACACGATAAAAGGGCTGATTGAAAATCAAAACAAGTATAAAATACCGGATTTATTCCTTTTTAAGGATAATTCCGAAGCTAAAACTCAAATTTATTATCCGGGATCAGTTCTTGCTTTCTCGGTTGGAGGAAATCGTTTTCTGAGTGCCGAAATTCAAACGGATCAGCTTATTGTGGAAAAACAGGGTACCCATAATCCGGATCCCATGCTAAGAAAGGTTTTTCTGCTTGTCCTTGCCGAAGGAAACCGCAATCTTTACCGGTATGCGGATAAAAGCGGCAGGGGATGCTTTTTTATTAAAGGTCCGGATGGATATGAATTGCTTGTATATAAAGAATATATGGATACCATATACAGGGAAAATGAAACCGCACCAACAAGCATTTTAAAAAAAGATAAAAAATACATCGGGCAACTAACGGTCTATTTGCAGGACTGCCCGGCAATTCATAAATACCTGGGCACTACGGCCTATAATGATAAAAGCCTCACAAGTCTTTATTCAAAGTATTATCAAAAATGCGGGGCGCAACAATCTTTCTACCTCAAACAAAAACAAAAAGTAAAACTTTCAATTGGTTTACTGGGCGGAATATCATTTTCATCTGTTCAATTTGAAACCGATGATCCGATGAATATCCGGAAGATTACTACCCGGGCTGATTATTCAGTTTCCAAAACACCCGCATTCGGAATATTTACAGACCTGGCACTTCCCTACAATCATGGCAAGTGGTCCATGAGAGTGGAAGCGCTGTATAATACTGTATTAAGCAAAGGGGATGTAAAGATTACAACGGCCCCGGATTATTATACTATTTATCATAATACTTTTGAATTTAGCTATATAGGTACTCATTTGTTTATAAGATACTCCCAACCTGTCGGAAAGATTCAACTCTTTGCGAATGCTGGATTACGTTATAATATACAGATCAGCGGGGGCCATACGATGATAGTAGAAAATCACTTTTATGATAATATTAGCTCCGGTTCATCTAATCAAACTATGGAAACCACCAAATCCGAAAAAGGAATTGCCGCCGGATTAGGAATTGGGTACAATAGGTTTTCACTGGAAGCCCGTTATAATTTCAGCAATGGCTTTACGAATTATACAGCCTTTGGATCAAAACTCAAGCAAATCAACGTGTTACTCGGTTTTAGAATACTTTAAAAATTTGCGGATTCTAATGCTCCGGATTATTTTCTTCGTATATTGTTATTAAAATAACAAAAACATATTTATCTTTATACCGTAGTATTCTTTCATTGTCTGCGCTGCGGAAAAGTCTTCAGCAAAGACCCAAAATTACTAGTCTGACCCAAAGGAAACTCCTATGGAAAAGAGAATCGGTGCCATCATTATCCTTGTAAAAGAAAAGGAACATATCCAACAGCTGAATGATATCCTCAGCCGGCATGCTTTTATCATTATTGCCAGGCAGGGCATACCCATAAGGGATAAAGGAATCAGTGTAATCTCTCTTGTTGTTGAAGGCACTACCGATGAAATCAGCACCCTGTCAGGACAATTGGGAAAGATTGAGGGAGTATCCACGAAAGCTGTGATGGCGAAGGATTGAAAGTTCTGCGGTTCTGCGGTTCCTACAGCCTATAGCCTACAGCCTGCAACCTATTCCTAATTGCCTAATTGCCTAATTGCCTAATTGTCTAAAGAAATGAAATTTAACCCCGAAAAGTATCGGATCCCGGATGAGCGGATGAAGCCTTTTATTGATGTGGAGGAGATTCAGCACTTGCTTACCCATGCAAAACCGGATAAAGCCACTATCCGATCCATAATCGCAAAATCCCTGGACAAGCACAGGCTCAGTATGCCGGAAACAGCCCTGCTTCTAAATGCAGAAGACCCGGAACTTATTCAGGAGATCAAGGAAGGAGCAAACAGGCTTAAACAGGCAGTCTATGGTAACCGGATCGTGTTGTTTGCACCTTTATATATCGGGAACAAATGCATCAACAATTGTCAGTATTGCGGTTTCCGGGCGTCAAACAAGGAAGCTGTAAGGACCAGCCTGGACCATCTCCAGATTATCCGTGAGGTGGAAGCGCTTGAAGACCAGGGGCAGAAAAGGCTGATCCTCGTCTTTGGCGAGCATCCTGATTACACACCGCAGTTTATCGCTGACGCTGCCAGGACGGTCTATTCCGTAAAAAAGGGACATGGGGAGATCAGGAGGGTTAATGTAAATGCCGCTCCCCTTGAAATTGAAGGATTCCGGACAGTCAGGGAGGCAGCCATCGGCACCTACCAGATCTTCCAGGAAACCTATCACCCGGAGTCATATGCCATATATCATCCTTCCGGAAAAAAAAGAGATTACAACTACAGGCTGACTGCCCTTGACAGGGCGCAGGAGGCAGGATTGGACGACGTGGGAATCGGGGCCCTGTTTGGATTGTATGACTGGCGATTTGAAGTAATGGCGTTGCTGAGACATACCAATCACCTTGAAGCCTGTTATAATGTGGGACCCCATACAATTTCCTTTCCCCGCCTGCAGGATGCTTCCTCCGTTGTTGCAAATGCCCGGTACCGTGTAAGTGACCAGGATTTTGCACGCATGGTCGCTATTCTGAGGCTTGCCGTTCCTTATACCGGAATGATCCTTACTGCGCGCGAACCTGCATCCATCCGGTCGGAACTGATGAAATACGGTATTTCGCAAATTGATGGCGGAACAAAGATCGAATTGGGTGCCTATGCAAAAACTGCAAAAACTGAACAAAATCTCGACAAAGAACAATTTAAGATCAATGATGACAGGAGCCTGAATGTGATCATCGACGAACTCATTGAGACAGGGCACATGCCCTCTTTCTGCACGGCATGCTACCGGAATGGGCGCACTGGCGAACACTTCATGGAATTTTCCGTCCCGGGTTTTATCAAAAATTTCTGTTCGCCCAATGCCATGCTGACCCTGGCAGAATACATCGAGGACTATGCCACTCCTGAAACAGCCAGAAAGGGCTGGGATATAATCGAAAAAGGAATATTGCAGCTGAATGGAAACGTAAATGCATCCGAAATCAGAACCAGAATTGATAGAATAAAATCCGGTGAAAGGGACTTATACTTTTAGTTTTGCAGTTTTGCAGTTTTGCAGTTTTGCAGTTTTGCAGTTTTGCAGTTTTGCAGTTTTGCAGTTTGTGGATCAGACCTGAAAGAGTCCGAGGGACCTGTCAGAATCGGATGTTTAAGTCATGCAGTCATGCCGTTGTGCAGTCGTATTGTGGTGCAGTGGTGGATGTCTATCTTACAGCCTACAGCCTAAACGCCTAAGACTTTATAAAATGCGCACAGAAACCGATTTCATAGGATCATTGGAAATACCGGAGGAAGCACTTTATGGAATTCATTCCCTGCGTGCTTCCCATAATTTTCCCGATAAAACTCCTTTCCATCAGGAATGGTACCAGGCGGTAGGAACGGTGAAAAAAGCCTGTTACATGACTTATGCCCGTTTTGCCGAAACTGTCCGGTCAAAATATCCGGAGGCCAAACTTCCCTATCCCCTTATAGAAAAAAATATTGTTGACGCATTGGCTTCTTCTGCCAATGAGGTAGAGAATAACCAGCATATCGGATTTTTTATTGTTCCGGCAATCCAGGGTGGCGCGGGAACAAGCATCAACATGAATGTGAATGAGATCATTGCCAACAGGGCCCTTATCTTGCTCGGGCACCAGCCCGGAAAATACAATCTCATCGATCCGGTTGAAAGCGCCAATATTTTCCAGTCAACCAATGATGTAATTCCAACCTCGTTAAGGATTGCACTTTTCCGGTTATTTGTCCGCCTGGAGGAATCCATAAACAATTTGCGATCCGCCATGGAAGACAAGGAAAAAGGCAGCAGGAGTGTGATGAGAGTCGCCTATACGCAAATGCAGGAAGCCGTGCCTTCTTCTTACGGAAGGCTGTTCAGCACGTATTGTGACGCTTTGTCGCGCGACTGGTGGAGAGTTTCCAAGTGTTTTGAACGGATAAAAACGGTTAACATGGGAGGAAGTGCTATCGGAACCGGGATAACGGTTCCGCGCCTTTTCATGTCCGGAATTATTCAAACTCTCCGCGAAATAACCGGCTTGCCTCTTACCCGGGCAGAAAATATGCAGGATTCAACCTGTAACCTCGATTCAATGGTAGAGGTACATGCTATCATCAAAGCGCACGCAGTAAACCTTGAAAAGATCGTTTCCGACCTGAGGCTGTTGTCCTCCGATCTGGTTAAAAACAAGGAGATACAAATCCCCCAATTGCAGGTAGGCAGTTCCATTATGCCTGGAAAAGTCAATCCGGTAGTTCCTGAATTTGTTGTTAGCGCAGCTCACAAGGTATATAGCAACGATCAGCTGATTTCCGGTTTATGTGCCCTTGGTTGCCTTGATTTGAATGCCTATATTCCAACGATAGGCCACGCGCTCATCGAAAGCCTTAAACTGATGATTGCCTGCAATGAAACATTGCACATGAATCTGGTGAACGGACTAACAATAAACGGTACCCTGGCGGGTGAAAACCTATCCTACAGTGCGGCGATCAGCACTGTGCTGCTTCCCTATATCGGGTATAACCAGTCAGCCCGGCTTGCCCATGAAATGAAAAACGGTCATATCAGCATTGTGGAAGCAAACCGCTTGCTGAACATCATGCCCGAAGACAAACTCCTACAGATCATTCAGCCGGATAATCTGTTGAAGGAAGGATTTAACATACAGGATATTTTTGAATAGGATGGAAAAAGGAAGAGAAAGCAAACCCCATATTGGCATTTTCGGCCGCCGGAATTTCGGGAAGAGCAGCCTCATCAACGCGCTTACCGGGCAGGATGTGTCCATTGTTTCTGCCCAACCGGGAACGACTACCGATCCGGTAAAAAAATCAATTGAAATAGCAGGAATTGGTCCGGCAATCCTCATCGACACCGCCGGTATTGATGATGTGGGCGATCTGGGCGCAATGAGGATTGACAGGGCAATGCAAATCATGAAAATCATCGACCTGGCGCTTATCGTCCTGAACGGTAACAATATGGGTGAGTTCGAAGTGCGCCTGACCGATGACCTGTATGAACTCGGTATACCGTATTTGTTTATTCATACAAAATCGGATCTTTCACCCCTGGAACAGGAGTTCCAAAAACAGCTTACGCAGAAATACAACACGCCGGTAATAGAATTTAACAGTGTTGATCCGCTTAACCGCGATGAGCTGATGGACCTAATCGGCAAAACCATGCCCGTTACAGCATGGCGAAAACAGTCACTCCTGGGCGACCTTGTTTCGTATGGTGACATTGTAATGCTGATCACCCCCATCGATACGGAGGCGCCGGAAGGCAGGCTGATCCTGCCACAGGTTCAGGCCATCCGCGATCTGTTGGACAATGATTGCGTAACCATTGTGCTTAAAGAAAGAGAAGTGGATAGTTTTCTGCGAAAAACGGGGATTAAACCATCTCTTGTAATTTGTGATACCTCCGTAATTCTTAAGGCAGACGCATCTGTTCCAACCGATATTCCGCTTACCGGTTTCAGTATATTGCTGGCCCGTTTTAAGGGTGAATTTGAAAGCTATCTGCTGGGTACCCCGGAAATCAATAACCTAAAAAACGGTGACCGGGTATTGATGCTGGAATCCTGCACCCATCATGTATCCTGTGATGACATCGGGAGGGTAAAAATACCCCGATGGATGACCAGTTTTACCGGAAAGGAATTGTCATTTGATGTTGTCAACGGACTCAACCACCTCAGCCGCCCTGTTACCGATTATGCCCTTGTGGTGCAATGCGGCGGATGTATGATCACCCGCAAACAGCTTGTGAACCGGCTGAGACCGGCCATTGAAGCCGGCATACCGGTAACCAACTATGGAATGGCCATTGCGTGGATACAAGGAGTTTATGAGAGGGCGATAAAACCTTTTGTGGAAAATTATGAATGAAGTATTATGAATTATGAATTATGAATTATGAATTATGAATTAAATATGAATGATTGCGCGCATATGATTTGACATGAATTTACGATATACGATATACGATTTATGATTTAGAGAGAATAGCACATTTTCAAATTTTCAAATTGTCACATTTTCAAATTAAAAATGCCTTCTATAAACAGTATATTTCAACAATCCTCCTTTTCCAGGGAAGATATTGTCTTTCTCCTGGGATTAAAGGGAACTGAAAAAACGCAATTATTTGCTGAATCCGCCCGAATTAAGGAAAAGCATGTTGGCAATAAGGTGTATTTCCGGGGATTGATTGAGTTTTCGAATGTTTGCCTGAAAAACTGCCTTTACTGTGGTATACGTTATGACAATAAAAACGTGCACCGATATAATCTTACCGACGATGAAATACTCGACGCCGCACGATTTGCCGCCGACAATGATTACGGCTCGCTGGTTTTGCAGTCGGGTGAAATTCAACATGCCGGCTTTACAGGCAGGATGGAAAAACTGCTCACTGCCATTCATGCTGCTACGGGCGGTAAACTAAGGATCACACTATCCTGCGGCGAACAATCTGCAGATATCTATAAATTATGGCATAACAGCGGCGCACACAGGTACCTGCTCCGCATAGAATCATCAAGCCCGGAATTATACAGAAAACTTCATCCCAACGATGAAAATCATAGCTTTCAGCGCAGGCTCGACAGCCTGTTCAGCTTGCAGCAATGCGGCTACCAGGTAGGCACCGGGGTAATGATCGGATTGCCATTTCAAACACCGGAAGACCTGGCCGGAGATTTGCTGTTTATGCAACAATTTAATATTGATATGGTGGGTATGGGTCCCTATCTTGAGCATGAGGAAACACCTTTGTTTGAATTCAGAGATACCTTGCTGCCGCGGGAAGAGCGGTTCCAGCTTACCCTGAAAATGATCGCCGTTTTAAGAATACTCATGAAAGATATAAATATAGCCGCCACCACAGCCCTGCAGGCTATCGATAAGATGGGCCGTGAAAAGGCAATAAAGATCGGCGCCAATGTGATTATGCCCAACATTACCCCGGGTAAATACCGCGATGATTACCTGTTGTACCAGGACAAACCCTGTACAGATGAAGACCCGGATGATTGCAAAACCTGTCTCGAGGCGCGGATAGCGCTCGCCGACAACGTAATTGCCTACGGGGAGTGGGGAGATTCCAAGTATTTCTCTGTGAGAACTAAAAAAAAGTGAAAAACTAAAAAACAGTGAAAAACTAAAAGGTAAAAACTAAAAGTGATGGAATCAGATAAAAACTAAAAGGTAAAAACTAAAAGTTATTCACTCTTATTTTTAGATTTCGCGGTTTTAATTGAAGAAACCAGTATTCTAATTAATTCTTTATTCGCTGTTTCCAATTGAACAGCAGAATTATAATCCAAAATGGAGGAATCACGCATTAATGAAATCCAATAGTCTGCTTCATTGGATTCTTTGAGTGCAATGCTAAGTTTTGAAATAAAATCTGCTCTTGATTGAGCAAATTCTGCCTCACGAATCAGGGCTCCTGGAGCAGTACCAGATTTTAAGAACTGTTTACTTAATATATATTCTCTCTTTTCATAAATCAAGCCACTGCAAGTTTTAATAACTTTTAATGCAAAATCGTAACTTTTTGTTTTTAAGATGCTGTTTCTCATAACTTTAATCATTTAATATTTAACCCAATAACTTTCTAATTAAAGCTAATAATTTCTAATGGATTATTCTTCACCTTTAGTTTTTAGTTTTTAGTTTTTAGTTTTTAGTTTTTAGTTTTTAGTTTTTAGTTGCTTACGTTTTCACTATAATTTCACGGAAATACCCGGTCCAATAAGCCACATCCACTTCTGAGCCTTAAACTGGTACCCGCCCCCGATGTACAACGGAAAAGCCAGCTTTTTATCACGGGTAGTCGGGTAAAGGCTTCCTAGAGCCACCATAGCCAAATCCTGTAATTCACTTTGAAAATTGAAGGCATCCAGGGCTAAAAAGCCGACACCAACCCGAAAGGGCCTGAGCTTGGCGATTTTATCGGGATTATAAAAGGCAAATTGCGCCACCATGGCCATACTGATACCATACAGGTTGCTGAATGAGGTCTTTTCTCCCTCCACGGACTTTTCTTTAGAAACAGTGACGAGTCCGGCCGGGAAGGAAACATCAATGTCAAATTTTACTTTCTTTTTCAATATGATCTCCACGTCTTTCTGTTGCGGCTCACTGCCTGATTTTTCCGGAGTCGTTTTTACAGAAAGGTAAATCCTCGACCAGTCTTCAAGATCATTAGTACTTCGACGCAGGAATTTGTTCAGGCTTATCTCGTTTTGAGTACAATTGCGGGTATCATAATACCGGAAGCGGGGGGAATTATCTGCCGGACAGACAACAATGTTGCCAATCGTACGCATATCCACCAGTTCATTGTTCGGTCCGGTTACCCGTACATCAAAAGTCAGGTTTTGTCTTCCATACAGCTTATTATCCGAATCAATCTTATTGGCATTAAATGAAATAATCACATCGCGTATTGTCTTGTCGTATAAAATCGGACCCCGCAGCGTAGAAAGCATGCGGCTGGCATCCCCATAATTTATAAAAATGTAATCAAAAGGCCGGGGGATCTCGTATTCCTTCACATTCAGCGTATATGCCGTTGGAATATCATTGTTATACAATACAATCCGTTTCTTATCGATGGAAACAGGCACTTTGAATTTCAGGTTTACTTCTGTTTCGCTTTGAATCAGGGTATCGCGACTCAGTTTTTCAACTTCCTCAAGCTGAAATCTGGCTTTATTCAATGCCTGTCCTTCTATTTTGAGCTGAATGGTCTCCCCGGGATAAATGAACAGATCATTGCTCCAATCCCCTCCCGCCCTCATCAGGGATATTTTATTGATGGACACAGCCGGCGTGATATTCAGATTGGTGATAAAAAGTGCTTCATCTCCATTTTTAATATAAAGGTATCCTTCTTCCGTACGATGATAATTGTAGGTACGGATATAGCATAGCACCTTGTTGTTGGAAAGGTAGCTTCTTGTGAAAAGTTCCGCGATCAGCGCACCTCCGGGATTTTCCTGGTCCTCTATCCGGTAAGTCTTATTGAGGTCGAGTGATCGTGTGTTGTCAAGCAGAATTTCGGTGCCCTTACGCCTCGACATATCATCCAGCGTAATATCCTTCTTATCCGGATTCAGAAATTTCAACTGGCTGTTCTTCACGGTGAAGGTGTAGTCAATAGGGACTGTTTGTGAAATGATGCGGTTTACGGATCTGTCAATAAATGGCTTTTCCGTTTGAAAAATCAGGTGGACTTTATGGTACCCCAGCACATTGGGCATAACATGCAACCTGAACTGATCACCTGTTTTTTCAACCCGGTAATCGATTGGCAGGCCGGATGTCCACTCCATTGAATAGCGAATGTTATCGGCATGATTGGTTACCAGGTCAAAAATCTTTTCCTCCCCGATGAATAATTCATCAACATTGGGTTTCATGCTGATGCTTGTATAGGTGGAAGGTAAAAGACGAATGATAGCCAGTTTCTGGCCTTCCCGGCTTCTAACCCGGAATTGAAGCTTTAAAAACTGTGAGCGGGTAAGGTTCCTGAAACCGATTTTGCATCGCCAGGCATTATCATAAAACTGAAGCGAATCAATGAGACTATAATCACCGGAAGGAAGCAGGGCAACCGTATCATTCTGCAGCGGATTCAGCGGGAAAAGCGCTACTTCGGCAATTGCGTTTTCATCGTGGTATGTAAAATACAAACATCGTTCGTTGTTGTATTCAATCATGCTTGCCAGGGAACTGAAGAGGAGCGTATCCGTATGAATTTCCACCTTGCCGAATATATTTTCCCAGCCGGTTTGACCATAAACACCAGAAGGCAAAAAGGGCAATAGAATTAACAATATCCTGAATCTCATATTCATAGAAAGTATTACTATATCTGGTTAACGAACCGACAATATATGGAATACAAGCTCAAATAAAAATTTTATCGCGATTAAATCATAGCGCACTTTGATGACATCCATCACAGGCTTATATGATATATGTTATGAAATGGTTAACCTTTAATACCTAAATTTGAAAAGATGCAAGAATATCACTATGATCAATAATCAATTGCTGTCACCTTCAGGGATCGTCATTATCGGAGGATCTAACAATCTTCATAAGCCCGGGGGACGGATCCTGCAAAACATCCTGGCAGGAGGTTATTCCGGAAATCTTTTCGTTGTTAATCCGAAGGATAAGATCATACAGGGATTGCCGTCGCTGGCAGATATCAATGATCTGCCACAGGTGGACCTGGCAATTCTGGCAATCGGTGCAGTGCAATGTGTATCAACTGTGCAATTCCTTGCAGAGAATAAGGGGACGAAAGCATTTATCATACTTTCAGCCGGCTTTAGTGAGGACAGTGCCGAAGGAAAGATCCTTGAAAAACAGATCGTAGCGATAGTGAATGAACACAACGGCTGCCTCATCGGTCCAAATTGTATTGGGGTGGTCACCCGGCAATACAGAGGAGTATTCACAACCCCCGTTCCCCGGCTGAGCCCGGTTGGCTGTGATTTTGCTTCCGGCTCGGGAGCAACAGCCGTTTTCATAATTGAATCTGCCCTGCCAAAGGGACTTACCTTTGCCAGTGTTTTTTCAGTGGGCAACAGCGCGCAGACAGGCATTGAGGAGATCATGGAATACTGGGATCTCAATTACAAGGAAGGGATCAGCGCATCCACAAAACTATTATACATTGAAAATATCCGTGATCCCGATAAACTTTTGCATCATGCTTCATCCCTTATCCGCAAAGGATGCCGCATTGCAGCTATAAAAGCCGGATCTACCGAAGCCGGAAGCCGGGCAGCAACATCGCACACGGGTGCCATGGCTTCTTCCGATCTGGCGGTAGAGGCCCTGTTCCGAAAAGCAGGCATTGTACGATGTTTTGGCAGGGAAGAACTCACCACCGTGGCATGTGTGTTCACCCACAAGGCATTCCGTGGCAAGAATATCGCCATTGTTACACACGCCGGGGGGCCGGCAGTCATGCTTACAGATGCCCTGTCGTCGGGCGGTTTAAATATACCCCGGATTACAGGAGAGGATCGTGAAAGGCTTCTTTCCATGATGAATCCGGGAGCTTCAGCTGATAATCCCATTGATCTGATTGCCACCGCAACTTCCGATCAGCTGCAAAGTGTAATTGAATATATCGACAGGAATATGCCGTCCATTGATGCCATGATTGTAATATTCGGCAGCAACGGACTGATTGATATCCGGGAGATTTATGAATTGCTCCATCAAAAGATCCTCGATTGTTCCAAACCTATACTGCCCATATTGCCTTCGGTTACCAGTTCACATGTAGAACTGGAGTACTTCCTTGGACTGGGGCATGTGAATTTTCCCGATGAAGTTGTTCTGGCAAGAGCACTGACCCGGATTGCCAACACTCCCTACCCTGCGGATGAAAGGATTTATCTCGACCAGGTGGACGTGCCGAAAATCAGAAAGATCATTGATGAAGCTTCAGGAGGGTATCTCGCCCCCCATGAAATTCAGCAGTTGTTATCCGCAGCGTCCATACCCATGGTGAAGGAGGGAACTGCCACTACCAGCAAGCAACTGATGAAACTGGCCAGGGAGACCGGTTACCCGGTTGCTTTAAAGGTAATCGGTCCTGTGCATAAATCCGATGTGGGAGGAGTTACCCTGAATATTAAATCGGATGCCCATTTGCAGGCGGAGTTTAAGCGAATGATGAAAATCACGGATGTTACGGGAGTTATATTACAGCAAATGCTTTCAGGAGTGGAACTGTTTATCGGGGCAAATTATGAACCCCGGTTCGGGCATATTATCCTGTGTGGATTGGGTGGAATATTCGTGGAAGCGCTGGGAGATATCTCTTCGGGTCTCGCACCCCTCACCTTTGATGAAGCCAATTCGATGATACGCAGCCTTCGCAGTTACAGGATCATCCATGGCACCCGTGGAAAAGAAGGCATTAACGAAGCCCGGTTCGCGGAAATCATTGTGAGATTGTCGAGCCTGCTTCGATATGCCACGGAGATTAAAGAACTAGACCTCAATCCACTGCTTGGAAATGCGGAAGATATAACGGTTGTAGACGCAAGGATAAGGATAGAAAAAACGAAGCCTCAATAAATTTCATGAAAAGCTATTTTGCTTATATTCGACAATTGTAATTTCAAATTATTAAACGGCAAGCCATGATCATTCATCAATTGTCAGTTTTTTTAGAGAACAAATCGGGACGACTGACGGAAGTTCTGGAAGTACTCGGTGAAGAAAAAATAAAAATAACGGCTCTCACTGTAGCTGATACATCTGAATTCGGAATATTACGCCTCATCGTTGCCGAACCGGAAAAAGCAAGGGACCTTCTCAGATCAAAACAATTTACAGTTAATCTTACGGATGTTATTTCAGTAATGGCCCCCAATGAAGCGCAGCACTATGCAAAAGTGTTGAGAATTTTGTCTGACCTTGATATAAGTATTGAATATACCTATGCCTTTTCAATCGGTAACAAATCGATTATCATCTTACGGTGCAGCAATACCGAAGACGCCATTAAGGCGCTGAAGGAACATGAGCTGGAATTAATGCGTGCCAGCGATCTTTATAAATTTTAGAATCTATATCACCGTATCATGGAAATCTGGAACAGGCATTTCGAATGTATGGAAAGAAAGGAGCTCAAAGAAGTTCAGAGTGAGCGACTTCGTGAAACTGTGGAAAGGGTTTATTATAATGTTCCCTATTACCGTAATAAGATGCAGGAGGCAGGTCTGGGCCCGGAACACATACAATCCACAGATGATCTCTATAAATTGCCTTTTACTACAAAACAGGATCTCCGTGATAATTATCCTTTCGGACTGTTTGCGGTTCCGATGAGCGAAATAGTACGCGTACATGCTTCCTCCGGTACAACCGGCAAACCTACAGTCGTTGGCTATACCCACCGCGACATTGCCACCTGGTCGGAGGTGATGGCCCGCACACTTACCTGTGCCGGGGCCGACCGTCACGACTTTATCCACGTTGCCTATGGATATGGACTTTTCACCGGTGGCCTGGGTATCCACTATGGAGGCGAGAAAATTGGGGCTTCCGTAATTCCGGTTTCCGGAGGAAATACAACCCGGCAGCTTCAATTGATGCATGACTTTGGCAGCACTGTTCTGGCTTGTACCCCCTCCTACGCCTTGTTTCTTGCCGAGGCTATCGAAGAAAGCGGAATCGACCGGAAAGAGCTGAAACTTCGGGTGGGCGTATTCGGCGCAGAACCGTGGACAGAGAATATGCGCAAAGAAATTGAAGAAAAATTAAGCATTAAGGCCATTGATATATATGGCCTCAGCGAGGTTATCGGGCCGGGTGTAGCAAGCGAATGTCTTCATCAGCAAGGCTTGCATATCAGCGAAGATCATTTCCTGCCTGAAATTATTGATCCCCGCACATTGGAAGTATTGCCGCAGGGTGAAACCGGTGAGCTGGTTTTTACTACCATTACAAAAGAGGGCCTTCCCCTGATACGATATCGTACCCGCGACCTCACCCGTCTTAACTTTGGTAAATGCACCTGTGGGCGCACGATGGTTCGTATGGAAAAATGCCTTGGCCGAAGCGATGACATGCTTATTATCCGGGGCGTTAACCTGTTCCCGTCGCAGATTGAAAGCGTCATTCTCGAAATGAGTGAGATCAAACCCCACTACCTTTTAATCGTGGATCGTGTAAACAACCTGGATACGATTGAACTGCAGGTAGAAGTGGATGAGGCATTTTTCCAGGATAAGATTAGCCAGTTGCAGTCACTTCGGAATAAAATTCAGTGCAGCCTCGAAAGCACCCTTGGCCTGGGAATTAAAGTTACCCTTGTTGAGCCGAAAACGATTGAAAGAAGCGAGGGCAAGTCGAAACGCGTGATTGACAAAAGAAAATATTAAGGAGATTTACGATTTACGATTTACGATTTATGATTTACGGCGCGAGCAAAGCGAGCATCAATCAGCGAAATAAAGTCCCGTTAAATTTCTGCGAGATTTGCGGGATCAGCGAGAAAGACAGTCACCAGGTTACTTTGTACCTTCGTGGCAAAATTTAGCAATATTAAAGTTCACTATGAATTTACCGATAACCAGGGATTTAGTTCAACGTATTACTTCCGAAATTGGAATTCCGAAACCCGGCCGTGCCTCAATAAGGGAAATCGTCAACCTTGTCAATCATATTGAAAAGGAAAGTGGCACCCGATTTATCAGGATGGAGATGGGTGTTCCTGGATTAACGCCACCGGAAATAGCCATCAATGCGGAAATTGAAGCATTGAGAAACGGGGTTGCCGCTATTTATCCGCCTATTGACGGTGTAACCTCTCTGAAAGAGGAAACTTCCCGATTTCTGAAATTATTTCTCGATATTGACCTGAAACCATCAGGATGTATACCGACCTGCGGATCCATGGAGGGCTCGTGTGTCGGATTTCTAACGGTAAACCGAACAGACAGGAACAAGGAAGGTACCCTGTTCATCGATCCCGGATTCCCTGTCCACAAGCAGCAATGCCATGTGCTGGGTCACAATTTTGAATCATTCGACATCTACGACTACAGGGGTGAAAAATTAAGGAATAAGCTGGAAAGCTATCTTTCTACGGGAAAAATATCCAGCCTGCTTTATTCCAACCCAAACAATCCTTCATGGATTTGTTTCAATGAAGAGGAATTGCAGATTATCGGGGATCTGGCCAATAAATACGATGTCATTGTTCTCGAGGACCTTGCCTATTTCGGCATGGACTTCCGGCATGACATATCCGTTCCCGGTAAACCTCCGTTTCAACCTACGGTGGCTAAATATACCGACAATTACATCCTTCTGATCTCCACATCCAAAGTATTCAGTTACGCAGGGCAACGAATTGCCATGTTGGCTGTTTCTGACAGGTTGTATACCCGGCGGTACCCCGATTTGAAAAGATATTATACTTCGGATGTATTGGGTCACACGATTATATACGGTGCCTTATATGCTCTTACGGCTGGCGCTTCTCATTCCGCACAGATCGGCATTGCTGCTATATTAAAAGAGGTAAATGACGGAAGATACAATTTACTTGACGACATCAGGCAATACGGGGATAGGGCCCGCATAATGAAAAGCCTGTTCAGGTCCAATGGCTTCCATATCGTGTATGACAGGGACCTGGATGTGCCTGTCGCGGATGGTTTCTATTTTACCATATCGTACCCGGGCTTTTCGGGAGCCGAATTGCTTGAAGAATTATTGTTTTACGGGATCAGTGCCATCACCCTGGATATAACCGGAAGTTTACGAACAGAAGGCTTGAGGGCCTGTGTTTCCCAGATAAATCCGGAATTATTCCCGGTACTGGAGGAAAGACTGAAGCATTTTAATAGGGATCATGCCTGATTTTTTATATTTTTAACAATTAATTGCCTTGTTTTGACTTAAAATATGCTTGCAGAATGCGGTTTGGTCCGTATAAATGAAAAATCTGAATTTGATTTAAGAATTATAGGAATGGCAAAAATTAGAGGCGCTATAGTAATTGATATAGAAAGGTGCAAAGGATGCGAGGTTTGTGTAATCTCCTGTCCCACCGATGTGATCAGGATGGAAAAAAAGGTCAATGGAAAAGGTTACCATTTTGCCTATATGGAAAATCCTGAAAACTGTACAGGTTGCGCTAATTGCGCAGTAGTATGTCCCGACGGGGTGATCTCCGTCTATCGGAAGAAATTTGATGATTAAGCAATTTACGATTTACGATTGGGCGGACGTATTCAATATTGCTTGATTTGATGATTTGATGATTTGATGATTTGATGATTTTGCGGCTTAATTATTTGTTGAATGCGCGTAGCGCATTAATTACTGTAGAAAAGGAGATAAATCCGCCTCCCATTTTGAAGAGGGCACTTTTGAATTTAACGATTTAATTATATAGAAAATATTTCCTAAATGGGCGATATAAAATTAATGAAAGGAAACGAGGCATTTGCTGAAGCGGCCATTCGGGCTGGCTGCGATGCCTATTTCGGATATCCCATTACCCCCCAGTCGGAAGTAATGGAATACCTTGCAGTACAGCAACCGGAAAAACGGACAGGCATGGTTTTGTTGCAGGCTGAAAGCGAGGTGGCAGCCATTAATATGGTATACGGTGCGGCCGGAACGGGCAAACGGGTGATGACTTCATCCTCGAGTCCGGGAGTCAGTCTCAAACAGGAAGGTATTTCATACATGGCCGGAAGTGAACTGCCATGCCTGATTCTGAACGTCATGCGCGGCGGACCGGGGTTGGGAACCATTCAACCCTCGCAGTCAGATTATTTCCAGGCCGTAAAAGGTGGCGGACACGGAGATTATCGCCTGATTGTCCTTGCCCCGGCATCGGTTCAGGAGATGTCGGATTTTGTAAAACTCGGTTTTGAACTGGCCTTTAAGTACCGTAATCCGGTAATGATGCTGTCAGACGGAATCATTGGACAGATGATGGAAAAGGTGGAATTATTCCCACAACAGGAAAGACTGACAAAATTCGAAAGCTGGGCTGCTACAGGAAAGCCGGCGAACCGGGAAAGAAATGTTATTACCTCCCTTGACCTGGATCCGGCCCGGCATGAACGTCACAATCAAAAGCTCCAGGCAAAATATAAGATTATTACAGACAATGAAGTCCGGTTTGAGCTGATTGACAGCGATGATGCCGAATACCTCCTTGTTGCCTATGGTTCGTGTGCACGTATCTGTCAAAAGGCAATCAAACTGGCACGATCCAAAGGGATCAAAGCAGGATTGTTGAGGCCGATTACTTTGTTTCCGTTTCCAACCTTGGAAATCGACAGGCTGACACCCCGGCTGAAAGGAATTCTCACAGTGGAACTCAGTGCCGGTCAAATGATCGAAGATGTAAGGCTGGCAGTGGAAGGAAGGGTGAAAGTAGCCTTGCATAACCGCATGGGCGGTATGGTTCCTTCCCCTGAGGATGTATATCACGCGCTTTTGCAAAGTTTTTCAATAGGATAAGAAATGGATTCAAAGAATTTGAAGCTGGAAGAGATCATCAGTCCTGAAAACCTTGTATATACAAGGACATCGCTGATGACAGAAAAACCCCTGTCATTTTGTCCGGGATGCGGACATGGAGTGGTACACCGGGTGATCATGGAAGTTATTGACGAAATGGGCATCCAGGCCGAGACCATTGGCGTAGCGCCGGTAGGGTGCTCAGTGCTTGCCTACGAATTTATGAATATCGATATGCAGCAGGCAGCACATGGACGTGCACCGGCGGTTGCGACAGGCATAAAGCGCTGCTGGCCCGGAAAATATGTATTCTCTTACCAGGGAGACGGGGATCTGGCAGCCATTGGAACAGCAGAAACCATCCATGCCTGCAACCGGGGTGAAAATATAGCCATGTTCTTCATCAATAACGGAATTTACGGAATGACCGGCGGCCAGATGGCGCCAACCACGTTGCCGGGGATGAGGTCTTCAACCACTCCCTATGGACGTGACGTGGCCCTGATGGGAAATCCGTTAAAAATGACGGAACTTGTAGCCATGTTGCCCGGCACATATTATGTAGCCAGGCATGCAGTTCACACTCCGCTTGGTGTCAGGAAATTTAAAAAAGCAGCCCGTGCGGCATTTGAAAATCAAAAACTGAATAAGGGTGTTTCCTTTATTGAAGTAGTTTCAAATTGTAACTCAGGCTGGAAAATGACGCCAAACCAGGCAAATAAATGGATGGAAGAAAATATGTTCCCCTTCTTTCCCCTGGGGGACATTAAAATAAACGGCGAACTCGTGAGTAAATCCGGCAAAACGGAATAACATCAAAAAAATAAAAATGAACGAGGAAATAATAATTGCAGGTTTCGGAGGACAGGGTGTGCTGTCAATGGGTAAAATCCTGGCTTATGCAGGGATGATCCAAAAGATGGAAGTTAGCTGGATGCCATCCTACGGGCCCGAAATGCGCGGGGGAACGGCCAATGTCACTGTAATCCTGAGCGATGAACGGATTAGCTCACCCATTCTGAACCTGTTTGACACTGCCATTCTCCTGAACCAGCAGTCGATGGATAAATTCGAATCCACTGTCAAACCGGGAGGAGTTCTGTTATACGACACCAATGGGATTACCCGTCATCCAAAAAGGACAGATTTACAAATATATCGTGTTGAAGCTGCTGCGGAATCCGGAAAGATGCTGTCGTCAAAAACATTCAATATGATCGTTCTGGGCGCTTTTCTGAAAATTAAGCCGATCATACAGATGGAAAATATAGTACATGGGATTAAAGATTCTCTACCTGCCCGTCACCACCACCTGATACCGGTGAATGAGGATGCCCTTAAGCGGGGTATGGAAATTGTTACGAGAATCAGTTGAAAAGAAAAGATTAAGGACCAGCAAGAATAAATCCCGTCAGGGAAATTGCCTGCCGGTAGAAACAAATTTACGATTTACGATTGCGGACGCACGGCATCCAGCGTACTTATGAAACAATTTCTTTTCTTATTTCCCTGATCTTTCTTCCCACCTCATTGACCTTTATGAGATATGCCTCGATGGTCTTTTTTCCACTGGGAGATTCCGGGTCAAAATTCCCGTCAACTTTTACAACAAGGGTACCGAATAAGACCTTCAGGTCTTCCAGCTTTTTCAGATTCTGTTTGATGGCTACATCATCAGAATAGTCATCAAGCATGGCAATGACATTGTCAAGGGAACTTTTTTGCTCGGCAAACCGTTCGATAATATCAATGTTCTTTGTTGAATTGGCTACATCCACGGCAATCTGAAGCGCCTCAACCCACCCGCCAAGGATAATTTGTGCGGCTGCACTGTATCTTTCATTCTCACGAAGATACTTATCGGTTGCCATATACACTTCATTGGCAATGGCGATCAATGAGTCCTTATTATTGATATTCAGGTCGAACCGCCTGGCTGTGTTTTCAAAGTAAGTGGAGGGAATGCCAAGTTCTTCTGCCATTCGTTCCATAGCGTTAAAATATTTTGCGGCCGTTTCATATTGCTCAAAAACTTTGGCATAACTAAGGTCAACTGCATAAACGCCCAGGTTAAGTGCTTTTTTGGAACTGGTAACATAATCTGTCGTGTTGTCGGCAGAATTCAGCAATTCCGGTTTGTATACGGCTCCTGATGTCTGAAACAAGGATGACATTTCCACTGAGAGATACATATTATAAAAAATAGGAAGTCCGGCTCCTATCGAATCAATATTATGAACGAGCGGTTTTATATCCCCCAGGTTGATGCTATCTGATCCTGCAGTCAGATCAGACTTTTTCCCTTGCTTGCAGCCGATAAAAAGGAATGTGAACAGACACATTATCAAAACAGCGTTCAACCGTGCTTTCATATTCATGGTGGATTATAAATGAGTTATGTTAAAACCGATTTAAAGCTATTAATAATTTTTTTACTTAGTAATCAAGCGGTAAGAAATTTGTAAGTTTTTATTAACTGTTTTTTGGAGTGTTAGGCTATCAGGCTGTCAGACTGTATGCTATCAGGCTGTCAGGCTATCAGTCTATCCGGCTGAAAGGTCGCTTTACAGCACAGAAAACTAACTGCAGAACTCCAGAACAGTTTTCAAAACAGGTGCCCTGTCGTTTTTTTCATGAACTGAACCCGTTCAAATGCGGCAGTGTTTTCTTCACTGTGGGTAACCAGTCCCCGAAACGAGTTAAGATTCTCATATCCTTTCCGGGCCATCCAATTTTCCATTTCATCAAGTATGGTACGAATATAAGGAACACCATTTTTGTAGAGCGTTGAACAAATCTGCACCGCATTGGCGCCGGCCAGGATCTGCTTAATCACGCCTTCGTGATCATGAATGCCTGTTGCGGCTACCAGCTCTCCCCGGATGTTCCCGTAAAGTAGCGCAATCCATCGCAGCGAAAGGGTAATTTCATTTGGTAAGCTGTAGATGTTTTGTGCAACAACCCGCAACGTTTCAATATCAATATCGGGACGGAAATAGCGGTTAAACAAAACCAGGCTGTTTATATCGAGATTGCTGATCTTATACAACGTACGGTAGAGGCTGGTAAAATAGAAGCCCACTTTAACCGCAATGGGAATAGAAACATTTTTTCTGACTTCATGAATAATATCCACATATGTTTCTTCCATTTTATAACCTGTAAGGTTAATGTTTGTAGGTGGAATGAATATATTCAGTTCAATTCCGTCAGCGCCTGATTTTTCAATTTCCGCTGCGAATTTTGGCCATTCGCGGGGAGACATACAGTTTATACTGGCCATAACAGGAATTGAAACAGCCTTTTTGCAGGCCTCGATCATCTTCAGATAAATACCTATTCCTTCTTCCTTTGAAAATGTATTTATAAAATCCACTGCTTCCGGGTACCAGAAATACATGTCATCCTTCGCCGACAATGCATCCTTGCTGGTTACGATCTGCTCTTCGAATAACGATTTAAGTACGACTGCCCCGGCACCCGCATCGGCACATGCTTTTACGCGGTCCACCGAGTTGGTTAATCCGGAGCTTGCCACGATCAATGGATTGGCAATTGTAATTCCCATGAAAGTTGTTGAAAGATCCATATCAGGAGTTTTAGTTAGAGTGAATTCGGTTTAAAATTTAGACCTTCCTGTGTTGAAGGATAAAATCCTGCACAAAAAGCAGGGCGCTCATCAGGTTTCTTTCTCCTTTTTCAGTCATGCTGGCCATGAATTCCCATTCGTAACCCTTTATGTGCAGAAGATAAGCTTCCGGTTCATGGTTGAATACCTCCTTGCTCAAGTGAAGGATGAACGCAGGAGATACCGCATGCATGGTAAATTCTACGCGGTCAGATCCAACCAGCGGATCCATCCTGAAGTCATCAAGTTCTTCATGGGATGCATCGGCAAAGATAACCAAATCATAATGAGATATGGTAGCTGCATCTTCCAGGTTTAACTGGTAATTTGAATCCGTATGAACGCCTTCCAGCTTGCGGCTTACGATCCACTTGTCCAGTTTTTCAGCCAGCATAACACCTGCCCCGTCATCCTGACGTCCCGGGTTCCCGTAGCCATAAACAAGTATTGAAGGTTTTTGATGCTTCAATCTTTGAATTTCTTTTCAGTTAGTTTATTGTCTGCATCATACATTTCAAATTCCAGTGGCATTTGACCAAGGGCATGCGTGGCACAGCTAAGGCATGGATCATAGGCACGGATGGCCACCTCAACGGCATTCATCATTCCCTCGGTAATTTCTTTTTTCCCGGTCATTAACCGTGTGGCCACCTGTTTTACAGCCTCGTTCATCGGCTGATTGTTGTTTGTTGTGGATACAATGAGATTGGCCATTGAAATCATGTCGTTCTCTTCGATTTTGTAATGATGGAACAAGGTTCCGCGGGGTGCTTCAATCAACCCGACTCCCTCATATTGCTTCGTGCCTTTGGTAACCAGTTCCCCTTCCATCAGATCGGGATCCGCCAAAAGTTCTTTCATTTTTTCGGCGGAATGCAGTATTTCAATCAGCCGGGCCCAATGAGCATGCATTGGCCTGTGACTTGGTTTGCCACCGTTGTATTGCCTGAATGCTTCAAATTCCTTCTGAGCCAGGGGTGTATCAATAAATTCGACTGTATTCATTCGTGCCAGGGGGCCAACAGAGTACCAGCCGTTTTTCTTTCCAATTTCTTTAAGATATGGAAATTTCATATAACTCCACGATTTCACTTCCTCATCGATATATTTATAATACTCCTGGTAGTCCACATCATGCAGTATTTTATGGCCCTCATGGTCCACTGCGCGTAATACACCGTGGTACAGGTCAAGGGCGCCGTCTTTCCTGATCAGGCTGAGGTAACTGGATGGAAATTCGCAAAAACCGTCAATAACAGCTTTGTTTTTCTTATGATATTCCTTGAAAAACTCAAGCGCATCCTGCGACCAGCTGATCATCCGGTCGATATTCATATAATCGTCGCCATGAAGCAGGTATTCGCGTTCTTCTTCCGATAAATGCTTATTAATTCCCCCCGGAACAGCACCAGTCCCATGGATTTTTTTACCGGCCGTTGCTTTGATCACTTCCTGCCCGTATTTCCGCATCATCACACCCTGAACCGCGAGATCCCGGTGCTGGAGCGCAACCCCGATGATATTTCTTTTCAGGGGATCCGAATCTATTCCGAAAAGCAGATCCGGGGATGCAAGGTGAAAGAAGTGAAGGGAATGCGACTGGAATATTTGTCCGTAATGCATCAATCTGCGCATCTTCTCTCCCGTCGGAGTCAGTCCCTCCCCGGTGCCTGCCCCGACGATTACGTCAAGAGCCTTGGCAGCAGCGAGGTGATGGCTGACAGGACATATTCCGCAAAGTCGTTGTACCAGTACCGGCATTTCCCAGAAAGGCCTGCCCTGCACAAATCTTTCAAATCCCCTGAATTCAACAATATGTAAGCGCGTTTGCTCGATTTTCCCTTCATTATTGAGATGAATGGTAACCTTGCCATGGCCTTCCACACGGGTTACCGGTTCAATGGTGATCTTCTGTCCCATAGTATGCTTTTTTAATCAAATTTGACAACTTCGTACGGTAATTTCATTTCATCTCCTGTCACCAGGGCCACCAGGGCTTCCCATATCAGGTCAGCACGGGGCGGACATCCGGGCAGGAAATAGTCGATTTTCACTATTTCATGGCACGGATAAACCCGGTCGAGCAACATAGGCAACTCGGGATCATTGGGGATGATCTTTTCCTCGTTGGCCACCACGGTTATTCCGTTTATATAGGCCTCATCAAGGCATTCCTGGATGGGGATGCCGTTTCTCATAGCCGGCAAACCGCCCATGATGGCGCATTCACCCACGGATACCAGTATTTTGCAATGTTCCCTGAAATCTTTGAGAATATGTACATTTTCACTGTTACAGCAGCCGCCTTCAATTAATCCGATGTCGCACTTTTTTGTAAATTTCTTGATATCATCGATGGGTGATTTATTGAATTCAACCAGTTCAATCAGTTCCAAAATGCGGTCATCAATATCAAGAATTGACATATGGCATCCGAAACAGCCGGCCAGTGATGTTGTTGCTACAATTGGTTTGCTCATGGAATAATAACTTTAGATGATTGTGATTTTCATGTTTTCAATGTCGCTGCCAATAGGCTCCTTATCGTATTTGCGCTCTCCGATGGGCATAATAAATCCTTTTTCCTTTACGATGATGGATCCTACGGGACAAACGTCCATGGCTTTTTGGGCCAATTCCTCGGTCAGCTGTTTTCCGAGTTTCGGATCAACGACCACTTCCACGCTGGCGCTTCTCTTCCGGTAGGCGAATATGCTTTTGCCGTTTTCATCACGGATTGCCCTGATGCATCTTTTGCAAAGAATGCAGCGGTTCTGTTCCTTGATTATCTTGGGATGGGATGCATCAACTTTTCTGACAGGAAACTGGTAGGGAAAGCGGGGAACCATCATTTTAAACCGGTAAGCCAGCGCCTGAAGCTCGCAGTTGCCGCTTTTTTCGCAAGCCGGGCAAAAATGATTGCCTTCCACAAACAAGAGTTCAATAATGGAACGCCGTAATTCACTGATGTCCTTTACCTCGTTTTCAATATTCATTCCTTCCGCTACGGGAGTTGTGCAGGCAGTCATTAGTTTTCCGTTCACACGCACGGTGCATATCCTGCAGGAGCCCTTGGGCTTAACACCAGGATAATTACACAAAGTAGGAACATATATACCATTTTCCTTTGCCGCATCGACAAGAAACTGACCCCGGGTGGCCATGCACTCGGTTCCGTCTATAGTAAATCTCACAAACTGACTCATAATGCAATAATTTTAAAAATTTGGAACTCTGCCGGTTACTCTGCATGATTCTTTCACGGCAGCACTCAGATCAAATCCGTTATCGAATATCTTGTTCTTTTGAATTTTCTCTTCGTATAAATGCCTGAAATTCTTAATACTTGAAAGGATGGGGTTGGCAGCCGTTTGTCCAAGTCCACAGCGACTTGCTTTCAATATTTTGCCCCATTCGATCATATCGTCAATATCCTGTTTTACACCGCGTGCATTCAGGATTTTCGTCAGCTTGTTCCGCAGAAGGGTTGGAACAATTCTGCAGGTTGAACAGCTGCCACAGGATTCATCAATAAAGAATTCCGTGAAATTGAGAACGATATCAGTTAATATATCCCTGTTTTTGCCTATGATGATAAGCGAGCCTCCCGTGGCCAGGTCCTCATAACCCAGCATCCGGTTGAACTCATTGGGGCCGATAATGGCTCCCGAAGGACCTCCTACCTGCACAGCCTGCACATCTTCCTTGGCAGCGCCGGTCATATCAAGGATGTCATCCACGGAAAATCCCCAGACCACTTCATATACCCCGGGAAATTTACAATCGCCCGAAATGCTCAATAACTTGGTACCGGTAGATTCTGTAGTACCAAACGATTTATACCACTCTCCGCCATTCAAAACCACCTTAACCACCGAACAAAGGGTCTCCACATTGTTCACAACAGTGGGCATATCAAGGTATCCCTTTTCTACCGGAAAAGGAGGCCTGTCACGAGGTTCGCCCCGTTTGCCTTCGGCTGATTCGATCAGTGCTGATTCTTCGCCGCATACATAAGCGCCGGCACCAAACTGGATACGAATTTCAAAATCAAAGCCCTTCTTGCCCTGGATATTTTTTCCGAGGTAATTGGTTTCCCTGGCCTTTTGCAGGATTGATTCCAGGTATTGCTGCAAATATTTATATTCATGCCTGATGTACAATATTCCCTCGGTTGCACCTACAGCATACCCTGCAACGACCATCCCTTCAAAAAGCAGCCGCGGCCGTTCCGTAAGTATAACCCTGTCCTTGAAAGTTCCGGGCTCTCCTTCATCTGCATTACATAAGATGAACTTACGTTCCCCGCTTGCATTTCTGCAGAACTCCCATTTCAGCCCCGTTGGAAACCCTGCCCCTCCCCTTCCGCGGATATTTGATTTTTTGATTTCGTCAATAACCTGTTCGGGAGCCATTTTGGTAATTTTTTCAATTGCCTGCCCTACCTTATAATTCCGTTCAAGGATAGGGCCAATCTTTCGGATGTTATTCGACACCACTGATTTGATGAGGTCCGACCTGTTTTCTCCATCCCCATAATCGGCAACCACCATATCATCAATGCTCTTTCCTTCCTTAATATCCCTTACAATTTCCTTGGCCCTGAAGGGAGTGAGACGGGTGAAAATATGATTGTTGATAATAGCGGCCGGCTCCTGGTCATTCATTCCGATGCATGAAGTTTCAAACAGGCCCACCAATCCATCCGGCGTGACTTCGCTGAATTCAATACCCAGTTCTTTAATAAAAGTTTCGGCGACTTCCGCACGGCCCATCATGTTGGCAACAGCACTGTTATTGAGAAAGATCTGATATTTTCCGGTAGGCTTCTGAGAAAAGAAATGATAAAAAGAAATGGTCTGATCTACATCCACCTCAGACATGCCCAAATCTTCAGCAATCTGAACCGTAATTTCACGCGGAATAAACCCATATTCTGACTGCACATCAATCAAAATATCCATCAAACGGGTTCTATCCTTGCCGTATTTTTCCAAAATTTTCCGAACTCCTGTTTTCATTCTGTGAAATTTTGTTTATTGGTTTATACAATCCCCGCCCCATATACCAGGCAGGAGGAACAACAGTCAAAATAGCTATGAATAAAGGCTTTCAATGATTGTTAATTAGTTCACAACTAAAAATAGAATAGATAAATAACAATTACAAACGAAATCTGAAATTTAGAATGAGTTTAAGGTTAAGAGGTAAGCCGCTCTTTTTAAATACCTTGCAAAAGGGGTTCCGGAGTGAACCCTGAGTATTGTCATGCCTTCAGTTATGCGGATGAAATTTTTAACCGTCCAATTATTCTCAAAGCAGAAAAACGACAATAAACGACGTTTAGTGTTATATTAATAACAATAACAAAAAGAGAATACTTGTCTACCAGGAGAATACAATTTGTTTTGTCCCAGTTTTCTAAAAATCTGTGTCCCTGGCGCCGTAATCGTACTCGTGATAAAAACTCGTGAGCGTGGTATAAATGTCCTCGAATGATACATAATGCTTTTCGCATCCGATCCGGGAACAAAAATGGACCATTCCTCCTTTGTCGAGAGTAAAATCAACAATCGGAGCCCCGCACAGATCACAGACATGGGTTCCCGCCAATGACTTTTTGCAATGCATACAGGAGAGTGTTACTACCTCATCCTTAACCAGATCGAGTGAGCTTTGTTTGTCGAAGCATCCGTACGCCGAACAAAGATTGATGATCCCCTGCCGTTTGTTTTGTTCAACCCTAAGTTTGATACTGGGACTGGCATTCAGATACAGGGTATGATCCATCAGTGATTTTCCGCAATGCGGACATTTAACTTTCAAAGAAATCAGGTGCTTTGCCATAAATACCTCCTTTGGTAATTATTTTGTACAAATTACAAAATTTTACTGTAATTATCAAGGGTATGAATTTACCGGCGTAATGACCAAAATCATAGAAGGTATCCGCTCGCTTTGTTTACTTTGTTACAGAAAATCAACCTGTAAGAGTTATAACTTTAAATATGCCTATTATGAAAATCGGATGCCTGAAAGAAATTAAAAAGCACGAATACCGGGTAGGATTAACCCCTTCGGATGTAAAATCTTATGTTTCACGGGGACATCAGGTAACAATACAGCACGATGCCGGTGATGCTGCCGGGTTTGTGGATGATGAATATATTAAAGCCGGCGCAACCATTGAGAACGATAGAAAAAAAATATTCGATGGCTGTGAAATGATCATCAAGGTAAAAGAACCATTGCCGGAGGAATACCCTTTGTTTCACGAAGGACAGATTTTGTATACCTATCTTCACCTGGCAGCCGACCGCGTATTGACAGAGGCCATGATGAAGGCCGGTATTAAAGGCGTGGCCTATGAAACCATTGAAATGAAGGATGGACAGCTTCCATGCCTGCAGCCAATGAGTGAAATCGCCGGCCGGCTTGCAGTGCAGGAAGGTGCAAAATATCTCGAAAAAACCTTTGGAGGACGTGGAGTCCTGCTTGGAGGCGTCCCGGGTGTTGAACGCGGAAAAGTGGGAATCATCGGTGGCGGTGTAGTGGGTACTAATGCCTGTAAAATAGCAACCGGCATGGGAGCCGATGTAACCATCCTGGATGTGAGTGCACAAAAACTTGCTTACCTCGATGATATATTCGGTTCGAGGATTACTACCTTATATAGTACGGATGCAAACATAGAAAAAATCCTGAGGGAATCGGACCTGATCGTTGGTGCCGTTCTGCTTGCAGGTGCAAAAGCACCAACCCTTGTAAAACGCGAGCATCTTAAATTAATGAAAAAGGGGGCTGTAATAGTTGATGTGGCTGTTGACCAGGGTGGTTGTGTGGAAACAATCAAACCTACCACCCACGATGAACCTGTATATGTTATTGACGGTATTGTCCATTACGGCGTTGCCAATATGCCCGGGGCTGTGGCCCTTACATCCACCAAGGCCCTTACAAGTGCAACCCTGCCCTATGGATTGATGATTGCTGAGATGGGACTTGAAAAAGCCGCCCGCAATTCAGATGCTTTGAAGCTGGGAATCAATGTTTATAAGGGAAAATGTGTTTATGATGAAGTTGCAAAGACCTTTGGCATCAAAAACTACGATATAGACAGTTTGATTTAGGGACGAGGGACCAGGGACAAGGGACAAGGGACGAGGGACGAGGGACAAGGGACCAGCAAGAAAAATCCCGGTAGGGATTAGCTATCGGTAGAAAAGAGAGATGAGAGGTGGATATCCCGTAGGGATTTGCTATCGGTAGAAAAACGCAATTCAGTAGATAATTTTGTCTTGCAGTCGTGCAGTTTTGCAGTCGTGCAGTCTTGCAGGCAGTCGTGCAGTCAGCCGCGTCAGCGTCACTCGTCACTTGTCACTCGTCACTTTCTTCCTCACTTTTAGTTTTTATCTTTTAGTTTTTCACTGCATTGTTCATTATTCCTTGTCCCTAATATTTCTTCCCCTGGTAATAAACATTCCAATTATTCATTCCTTTATTTACGACAACCAGGTCGCGATATAATTCAATAGTTTCCGCCAGGTCATAGGTCAGCACCTTACTGTCACCGCGGGAGAAAATCTTAATGTTTTTGTTCAGGTCGCGATAGACGATCGTATTCCATTCAGCTTTCCAATCATTCGGAATATAAGTTTCCAGCAAATAGGGGTTGTTGTCGTACCATACCTTAAAATATCCCTGATCACCGTATAGGATCATCTGGTTACGAACCTGGTAAAAATCAGGAGGAAAAGAGGTTATCTGGGTAGTTTCACCCTCGCTGAATACTTTAAACGACCCCGTGTTGTCCACATAAGCAACAATATCATCCCCAACCTGGTAACTGGCGGGTGGAAAATCCTCCAATATATAATCTTTGCCTTTAAAAAAGGCTCTGAAATTCTGTTCCGAAGGAGCCACATAAGCCACCACATCCCGCCCTGTTTTAAAGCTTCCACCCTGCACAAACGGCAATATTTCATGAATTGTTCCGTTGCTGAATGCCTTAAGGTCACCGGTACGCAAGGAAACATAGGCCACGATGTTATCAGCTGCCTTAAACATAACATTCGTACGCCCTGTGAGCCCGTCCTCAAGCATTTGAATGCGTCCTTTATAATATACGGCAAGCAACTGCTGACCGCGATCATAGAAGGTAACCAGACTATCCTCGGCCAGGTACTGGACCGCATGGGTAGAGATTGTTGTAACCTGTCCGTTTTCAATGATTTTAATTATATCCCCTATTGAATAAACAGCAAGATAATCCATCGCCTCAAACCGGCTTACAGGGTTGACCTCCAAAGTTGTAATTTTACCCCTGTAATACATTTTCAGGTGATTCATGTTGTCTACGTATAATAGACACTGTCCCCCTACACTGAATTTCTTTACATGCAGGTATTCAGCCTGGATGGTTTTCCCCTTGTCGAAAATATAAAAATATCCCTGGTTATCCTGGTAAGCTGCCAGCTGTTGGGCTGAAACCGGGAAAAAGGCGGACTGCAGAGCGACACAAAAGAAAATAGCGCTAGATAAAAAAACCGATTTCTTCCAATGAAGTAATAATGTCATAGTTCTTAAGATAAATCTCAGATGTTACATCAAGATGCACTGAAGTAAAATTTAAAATTCCTTTTATTCCGGCCTTTTGCAAAAGTGTGGCCGTTTGGACAGCCGATTCGGGAGGTACGGTGAGAATTGCAATATGAATCGATTTTCCCAGGATAACCTGCTCCATTTCTTCGGCAGGATAACAGGGAACACCGGCAATTGTAGTATTTACTTTGGATTTATCCGTATCGAAGGCAGCAACTACATTCATACGGGTTTCTGCTTTTCTTATAAAGCCAAGTACAGCCTTGCCCAGATTGCCTATTCCAACCAGAGCAACATGCTGGTTGTCTTCCTTGTCAATCGTATTTCCAATAAGTTCAATCAATGCCCGTATATTATATCCTTTCCGATGGTTACCTGTTAGTCCGATCAGCATCAGGTCGCGTCGCACCTGTTCCGGAGTAATGTTAAACAGATCTGCCAGTTTATGCGAAAAAATATGGGCCTCTTCCAAATCGCTGTATTTAAGCAACAGCCGCCTGTATTTGCTTAATCGCTCCACAGTGCGGGATGGCAGTTTCTCATTCCTGTCCATGAATATCCGTTTTCATTGATCAAAAGTAGTTTAAAAATCCTATTTGTTAATTTGACAATGTGCTAATTTGCGAATTGGCTGACGCATTTTACTAAATTAGCAGATTGATATTCTCACATCAGCACATTAACCCATCAGCACATTAGCACATTAACACATTAGCACATTATCACATCAGCACATTAGCACATCAGCACATTAACAAATCAAATCAACATATCGCCCAATTGATTTCGGTTACAGGGCTGGTGCAGGGGGTGGGATTCCGACCCTTTGTATACCGGCTGGCCCAAAAATATAATCTGCATGGCTGGGTTGTCAACCGTACAGACGGGTTGTCCATCCATGTTGAAGGATTGTCTTCTCTAATTCCCGGTTTTATTGAAGATTTAAGAAACCTGGCGCCGGCAGTCTCCCGGGTAGAAGAGATTAAAATTGACGGAACTGCATTTGAAGATTTAAATGATTTTGCTATACTTTCCAGCCAGGACCAGTCCGATGAAACCTCAGAGATCAGTCCGGATATTGCCGTTTGTGCGGAATGTCTCGCCGACATGAAAATGCAGCCGAACCGCATCAATTACCCCTTCATCAATTGTACCTATTGCGGACCCCGGTTCACTATAATCAGGGATTTTCCTTATGACCGGAGTAAGACGACCATGGCACCGTTTATAATGTGTGCAGATTGCCGCGAAGAATATGAAAATATAAATGACAGGAGATTTCATGCACAGCCTGTGGCCTGCAACCAATGTGGACCCGTATATACGTTTCATACACCCGAAAAGGTAATTCATGATTTCATGGAGATATTGGAATCTGCATGCATCGTAATTAAGAATGGGGGCATCCTCGCCGTAAAAGGAACCGGAGGATTTCACCTGATGTGTGATGCCTGGAATGAGGATGCCGTAAGCCGGCTCAGGCGAACAAAAAAAAGGGAAGGAAAACCCTTCGCTGTAATGTTCCGCGATATTGAAAGTGTAAAAGAGTTCCTGTCGGTTTCACAAGAAGAAGAAAAATCGCTTATATCATGGCGCCGCCCCATTGTTATTCTTAATGCAGATAACCAACCCGCCTATAGTATTTCATCGGGACTGAATACAATGGGTGTGTTCCTTCCCTATATGCCCTGGCATTACCTGTTTTTTGAAAAATCCGGACTGCCGGCAGTTGTCCTTACCAGTGGTAACCTGGGCGGAGAACCCATTATCATCCACAACAAGAAAGCCCTGCAACTAATGCCGGATATTGCCGATGGAGTAATAACCTATAACAGGGATATTTACAACAGGACCGATGATTCGGTTGTAAGGATTATGGATAACCGGGAGCGGGTAATCCGCCGCTCGCGAGGATTTGTGCCGGCTGCAGTGAAGGTGCATTGTGATGTCAGCGGAATATTTGCAACCGGGGCTGAACTTTCAAACAGTTTTTGCCTTGGAAAAGGAAATCGCGCTTATTTGAGCCAGTATATCGGGGATCTCAAAAACCGTGAAACGATGGACTTTTTCGAAGAAACGGCAAAACTGTTCCTGAAACTATTCCGGACCAAGGCTGAATTGGTGGCTGCTGACCTTCATCCTGACTATCTATCGACCCGCTATGCCCGTTCACTTGGCTTTGAAATTGTCCGGGTACAGCATCATCATGCACATATTGCATCTTGCATGGCTGAAAACAAACTGAATGAACCTGTTATCGGACTGGCTTTTGACGGAACCGGATATGGGGATGACGGGAATACCTGGGGTAGCGAATTCCTGGTCTGTGATTATAAAGGTTATACACGGCGGAATCATTTTGCCTATATGCCAATGCCTGGCGGAGATAAGGCGGCTGAAGAACCGTGGCGAATGGGATTGGCCCTTCTGCACCAGGCGTTTGGTGATCAATGGTATACATTGGATATTCCCTTTGTTCGTTCAGTGGATTTAAAAAAAGCGTTACTCGTTACTGAAGCAATTTCCAAAAATATAAACTCCCCGCTCTCATCCGGTGCCGGACGGCTTTTCGATGCAGTAGCCAGTATTACGGGTATCTGCATGAACAGTCTTTTTCATGCAGAAGCGCCTATGAAACTTGAATCTGCAATCCGCAATAATATACAGGATTTTTATGACATAGATTCTTCGGATGGAATTTCCTTTCTTCCTGCCATTCAGCAAATATGCACCGATTTATCCGATGGTGTTTCCCCGGAAGTAATTTCTGCACGGTTTCACAATACAGTGGCGGAAGCATCATTCCAGGCTGTGCAAAAAATAAGCAGGGAAACGGGAATCAAAAAAATAGTTCTCTCCGGGGGTACGTTCCAGAATAAATATCTGTATGAATCATTGGAAACAAAATTGCGAAAGAATAACTTCGTCACCTACAGTCATGAAAAAATACCCTGCAACGACGGAGGACTGGCACTTGGACAACTGGTTATTGCTGCTGCGAGGAGGCTTTAGTGGTTTTGCAGTTTTGCAGTTTTGCAGTTTTGCAGTTTTGCAGTTTTGCAGTTTTGCAGTTTTGCAGTCAACTGCGTCAGCCCATTTTCAAATTTTCAAATTTTACTCCTTTTCGTTGTGACATAGTTCAAATCATTAAATTATTCCTCACTTTTAATTTTTATCTTTTAGTTTTTCACTATTTTCATTGTTCATTATTCATTGTTCATTGTTCATTGTTCATTATTCATTCTTAAAATATGTGCTTAAGCATTCCAGCTAAAATACTGTCCATTGAAGGCAATACGGCAAAAGCATCTGTAGGAGGAGCGATTGTTAATGCGAGCCTTCACCTGGTGGATGACGCCGTTGTCGGAGATTATATCCTTATCCATACAGGATTTGCCCTGCAGAAGATCAGTGAGGAGGAAGCCCTTGAAACCATCCGGATGATCAGGGACCTGCAAAACGAGACCCTATGATTAAGTACCTTGATGAATTCAGGGACAGGGAACTTATCTCCACACTGGTGGATGCTATCCATCGGAAATCGGTTAAAAATATACGTCTCATGGAGGTTTGCGGGGGCCATACACTCGCCATCCGCAAATATGGGATCCAGCATTTGCTGCCACCTTCGATTGAATTACTCTCCGGACCGGGTTGCCCTGTCTGCGTAACAAATCGCACAGCGATCGATCAATCCATTGCACTGGCCACTATTCCGGGTGTAATCATCACCACCTATGGTGATCTGATACGGGTGCCGGGATCTGAATCCACACTTAACCAGGAAAAAGCGCTCGGAGCCGATGTCCGCATTGTTTACTCCACCCTTGATGCGCTTGAAATCGCCAGGTTGAATCCCCGGAAGAAAGTCGTATTCCTGGGAATCGGATTTGAAACAACTACTCCCTCCAGCGCAGTTGCTATTGCAGAAGCAGAAAAACAAAATATTTCCAATTTCTTCCTCCTCAGCATGCATAAATTAATGCCCCCGGCCATGGCCGGTCTGATTGACCAGGGTATTAAGATCGATGGATATATCGGTCCCGGACATGTAACCACCGTTACCGGATCGGGGATGTATGAGCCTCTGGTTGAAAAATACAGGATATCGGTCGTGGTATCCGGTTTTGAGCCTGTGGATCTTCTGCAGAGCATCCTGATGCTGGTGAATATGAGAGAAGAAAACCGGTATGGAACTGAAATCCAATATAAAAGGGCCGTTACAAAGGAAGGAAATACCAAAGCCCGGGAAGTGGTAAGTCGCGTTTTTGAACCCACTGATGATGCCTGGCGCGGACTCGGTGTAATTCCTGAAAGTGGCCTGAAAATCAGGAGTGAATTCAGCCGCTATGATGCAGCTCTGTATTTTAACCTGAAAGTTAATCCGGTACCGGAACCCAAGGGATGTCTTTGCGGAGAAGTATTAAGGGGTTTAAAAAAACCGGATCAATGCACTTTATTCGGTAAGATCTGCACCCCTGTCAATCCAATCGGAGCATGCATGGTTTCGGGTGAGGGTGCCTGCCAGGCCTGGTATCAATATCGTTGAACCAAAATTTCATTTATCTTTGCTGCGCTAATAAAAACCAGATCACGCTCCATGAATACCAGAAAATTAGTACTTCTCTCATTACTCAGTGGTTTATTGCTTACACCGGCCTGGTACGAATGGGGAAATGGCCTCATCCTTGCCGTTGCCCTAATTCCGCTTCTTTTTGTAGAAGATTATCTTTGTCAGCATCAGGCCGAATTCGGATCACGCGTTTTTATCCGGTATGCCTCTATTTCCTTTTTTGTATGGAACCTTGCCACAACATGGTGGATAGTAAATGCTGCGCTGGCCGGCGTAATTGCCGCTGTTGTCATTAATACTATAATGTGGTCGCTTGTTGCCTGGTTCTTCCATATGGCAAAACGGAAACTGGGTCCGCAATTGGGCTATCTGAGCCTTATCCTGTTCTGGATAAGCTGGGAATTTATATATCATAATGCCGAAATTTCATGGCCCTGGTTAGCCCTGGGAAATGGCTTTGCTTATAACATCCGGTTGATCCAGTGGTATGAATATACAGGAATAATGGGCGGAACGCTGTGGGTCCTGGTTCTCAATATCATGCTTTTCCTCCTGATCAAAAATTACAGGGCGGGTGTTATAAAGCAAAAATTAAGGGCACAGGCTGCACTTATTCTTGTTCTTCTTTTGGGCCCGATCGTCATTTCGCTTGTTCGATTCTACACATATGTGGAGAAATCGGACCCTAAGACGATTGTTGTCATTCAGCCAAATATCGATCCATACGAAAAATTCGTATCGATCCCCAGCGAGGAACAAACCCTGGTTCAACTCACAGAAGCCGGACGGGTAGCAGATTCAACCGTTGATTATTTCATTGCCCCCGAAACATCCATCAATAACAGCATTTGGACAGATCAAATCGAAACAGTGCCCGATGTGATGATGATCCGGAAGTTTCTTTCCAAATATCCAAAGGCCGCATATATTCCTGGAATTCAATGTTATAAACGATATCTGCCCGGTGAGAAACTCAGTGAAAATGCCAGGGAAATCCCGGGAACCGGAAACTATTATGAAAGTTTCAATGCGGCAATTCAGATAGATTCAAGCCCTAAAATACCGATCTATTTCAAATCAAAGCTGGTGGCCGGTGTTGAAACAATGCCTTATGCCAAATACCTCCATTTTTTAGAAAAGCTCACTTTAAAACTTGGGGGTACTATGCGCGGCTGGGGAACTCAAAAAGAGCGCGGAGTGTTCTTTTCCGCCAACGATTCAACAGGGGTTAGTCCGGTAATCTGTTATGAGTCAGTTTATGGCGAATTTGTCACAGGGTATGTAAAAAAAGGAGCAAACCTGTTGTTTGTCATTACCAACGACGGCTGGTGGGGGGATACACCCGGGTATCATCAGCATGCTGCCTATTCCAGTTTGCGTGCAATTGAAACCCGCCGAAGTGTGGCACGTTCGGCAAATACGGGTATATCCTGTCTTATTAATCAGCGAGGAGAGGTTCTGCAAAAACTTGGATGGTGGAAACGCGGTGCGCTGAAAGGTACTCTGAACAAAAATGATGTGCTCACTTTTTATGTGAAAAACGGGGATTATATTGGACGGACAGCAAGTTACCTGTCCCTGGTGATCATCCTCTTATTTATCACCAGGCTGATCCTTAAGCGCCCATTTTTCAAAGGAACCCGGAATGGCTTTACTGCCTAACCGTCAACATAAACCCCTGGTCACCAGCCACCAGTCACTCTTCACTATTCTCCATCTCCTTCAAAATTTTTTCTATTTCCTTTTCCGTTTGGAAGAGTTTTCCTTTGCAAAATTTTAATAATTCTGACGCCTGTTTGACCTTTTCAGCCAGTTCATCAATGTCCATCTCACCTGTTTCTATCTGCTGCAGAATTTCTTCTATGGCGGCTACTGCCTCTGTATAAGTCATGATTGCATTGCTCATGGATCAAGGTAGGTTTAGATTTTTTTACTCTTTAATATTCCTTCCGCGAGCCGGGTAGAAAGGTCAGCATTTTCCGGAACAGCAAGCGGATCCTTTAAGGCTTTGCCCTTATAATAGGTAACTGAATATCCTCTTTTCAAAATAAGAAAGGGATCAAGATACATGCATTTCTTTTCAAGCATTTCAAGGGAATGCTTCTCCTTTTCGGCATATTTCCGGCTTGTTTCCTGCATTTTCCTTAAAGTCAAAGCCATCCTGTGCCCCGAAACAAGCAATAACTGTCGCGATAACCGGTTCAGTCGATCACCCCTCCTTCTGATAATGCCTTCTTCAGAAAGTAGCATTTGCTTTGCATATCCCCTGACATGAATACTCTGCACATGCAAATTTCCGGAACTGGTGGCCAGGTATTTTCTCACAGCAGGTTTCAGGGACAGCATAAAAGAAGCAAACCGGCTTTTCTCAATTTCAATAAGATCAGTGGCCAGTTCAGCCAATGTTACTGAAAGGTCATTGACTTTCTGATCAGCCTGCCGGAATATGCCAATTAAAAACTCGGCCACAGCCGTCGGCGTTTTCAGTCGTGTGTGTGCCACCAGGTCGGCAATGGTTTCATCCTGCTCATGGCCGATACCTGTGAGCACAGGAAGCGGAAACTGGCATATGTGATAAGCAAGCCAATAACTGTTGAAACAATTCAGATCGGATTGTGAACCACCACCCCGGATAATAACAACCAGGTCAAAAAGCGCTTCCTGATCAAAAACAGCATCCAGCGCAGAAATTATCGACTGTTCTGCTTCAGCGCCCTGCATGACTGCAGGAAAAAGTTTTACATAGAATTTATAGCCAAAATCGTTTTTTACCAGCTGATCCATAAAATCTCCGAGACCTGCAGCTGTTTTGGATGAGACCACAGCAATTCTACGGGGAAGATCGGCCAGGTACAGCGACTTATTCATGTCAAATACACCTTCTGTGATCAGCCTGTTAATGATCTCCTGCTTTTTTAAAGCCATCTCTCCTACCGTATAGGAAGGCTCAATGTCGGTGATGTTGAGGCTGAAGCCGTACAGTTCATGAAATTCCACCGACGCTTTCACCATCACTTTCATGCCCGCTGCCAATTTGCTTCGGGTTGCGGATTCAAAATAAGGCTGGATCATACGATATACAGAAGCCCAGATAGTGGCACGGGCTTTTGCCTTTATGGATTCTCCGGAAGAGTCTTTTTCAATCAATTCGAGGTAACAATGGCCGCTGTAATTAACTTTCAGCTCACTGATTTCTGCGGTTACCCACATGGCAGCCGGCAGACTGCTTTTAAGGCTGGTTTTGACACCCCCCAGAAGCTCATATAATGACAATGGATTGCTTTCCATACGTCAGAACCTGATTATTTTGGAAATATCACTTCTTCCACCTGTAACTGACTTAAGAATATATATTCCGGTTGACAGGTTTGCATTATCCAAACTAAGCTTAATATAATTCCTTCCCGGAAAAGCCGGAATAAAGGAATGAAGAACTTCCTTTCCCGCAAGATCAAATATGCTTACATCAACCGCGTCATCAACGGGGACCGGAAAAACAAGGAATAATTCAGAACGGAATGGATTCGGATATACAACCATCTTGCCCTGGAGCGGCGATCCGTTATCCAGGCGTTCCAACAACACATTGGCCAGGCTAAAATCAGGAATACCATACCCATAATCATTATCGGGATAAGCGTACCTGTCGCTGCTCTCTTTAACCGCTTCAACAATTTGGTTTGACGTGGCATTGGGGTTCGCCTGCCATAAACAAGCCACCAGTCCGGAAATTACAGGGGCTGAAAGAGAAGTTCCATTTCCCTGCCGTACAGTGTCGTATGTGAAATCAGCCATATAAGTCCCCTTGCCAACGCCTACCACGTCAGGTTTAACCCTTCCATCAACTGTAGGCCCCCGGCTGCTGAAATCGGCAATATAACCGCCGGCATCGATAGCACCGACGGTCAATACACTGTCGGCATCAGCAGGCGCTGATATATAATGCCAGCTTTGTGCACCCAGGTTGCCGGCGCTGACGACAACAACCATACCTTTGGATGATGCAATATCGGCAGCCCTTGTAATACGGGATGTATTTCCGTTCATCTGGCTGTAGGAATGGCTCATTAAACTATCATCAAAAGTTGAATATCCGAGGGAGGTATTGATCACATCAGCCCCGGCACTGTCGGCAAATTCTGCCCCCGAGGTCCAGTTATCCTCTTCAACCGGATATTCCGATCCCGTATCCTCGGTACGAAGAAGCCAGAAGCTGGCATCAGGAGCAGATCCGATCAATTCACCCGGTAAATTACCGGCCATAATTGAAAGAACGACCATTCCGTGGGAATGGCCCTCAAAAACATTACTCCCGGGTTGGACAAAATCATGCGTTCCTATGATCTGATTATTCAACCACAGGGATGAGAAAGCCGTTAACCGGTCAACATGATAAAACCCTGCGTCAAGCTGTGCAATAATAATTCCTTTCCCCGTATATCCCAGACTATGAAGAACATCTCCCTTGTGTATTGCTGTTTGCCACCCTGATACACCATAATCAAATTCCTGGGTGATGTCGGCAGATTGTATTCCGCCTTTAAGTTTGGGAACAGGAGAAGAGCCGGTTTTAGGGAAGGCTCCTTCCCTTACGAAGCTAAGTTTTGCGATCCGGTTCAGCACATTTTCGGAATCAACATTAACTGTAACTGCATTAAACCATTTGGAAACGTTAAGAATTCTGGCGCCTGTTGCACGTATGCTATCGAGATAAGCCGGGGTTACAGGCAGATCATTCTCCACAACGGGTATGTTCTGACTGTTCCTGCGGGTGATAGCTCTTTCTGACAGAAATGCAGCCGGGTTTGAAAGAGAATAGGGATTGTTATCCTTATCGGTAAGTTCAATATAATACCGGTTTGGCGCCGTCTGCTCAAACGGAACCTGCGCACGAACACAATCCGGTAAGAATAGGCTAAAAATCCCCCAAAAAAGGAGGGTACCAATTCCTTTGCAGAAGGTGACCTTAACGTCCAGCCGGTGTAAGAAAATTAATTTCATCAGGCTCTTCAAATTTCCCCTTGTTTTCATCTATCATGCGAAAAAGCTCCTGCTGCCGTGCATCCAGCTTTTCCGCGTCGGGTGTGACCCCCAAATGGTATGTCAATTCCATGTCCGTTGCACCTTCTTCATTAAAAAATATCCATTTGCCTTCGCGTAATCCATTGGCATATCCACCTTTCAGATAGGGTTTCCCGGTGTCATAATTCACGAGGAATTCTCCTTCCAGCTTGTTATCCCTGTACGCGGCTTTTAATTTAAGTGTACTATCGGCGAAGTATTGTTCCCAGGAACCATTTTTCCTGTCATTTACCCATGAAATTTTTTCAGATGGGTTGCCATTGCTGTAATAATTGATCAGAGGGCCATTTCGCTTCCCATTGGAATAGACCTCCCGTGTTGTAAGAGTATGGTCATAATAACTGTAATAACGCCATACACTGTCTTTTAATGAATTAAAATAATTTCCCGAAGCAGCAACCTGGCCATCTGCGTATAAAAGCCGGGCCTTTGCATACTCGCCTTTGCTGTCATATTGCAGCAGTGCCTTTAGGGCCCCGTTCTCATAATAGCGGCGCATTTCCCCCACCGGCCTATTATCCCTGAAAAATCCCTTATACATAAGTTTGCCATCCGGATATGCCTTTTTCCACCAACCTTGTTTCAGGTTTCTGGCATCCGTCTGATTGAAGACAGTGTCCTTTTGGGCTTCAACAGTAAAACTGAGAAGAAAAAATGAAATAACGAAAATGATTTTTTTCCTGATATGCATACTTACTATTTATCGGATAAAGATAGTAAAAAAGAGGTTGAGATACAGTGACGAGTGACAAGTGACGAGTGACAAGCAACAAGTGCCGAGCAGGCAACGAGGACATCTACCAGACTGCAAGACTGCAAAACTGCATGACTGCAAAACTGCATGACTGCAAAACTGCAAAACTGCATGACTGCAAAACTGCAAAACTGCAAAACTGCAAAACTCTTACTCCAGTGCAGAATAAATCAATACCCTGAACTTGTCCCCTATTTCCCCATGGCTTAGTGGCCATTGCTGGCAAAAAAGCAGGCATACCAATTTTTCTTTCGGGTCTGCCCAATAAGTAGTCCCGTAAAAACCACCCCACGCGAATGATCCTTTTGAAACGCCTAACTTTGCCTGACTGGCTTCGGTGCTTATTTCAAAGCCAAGCCCGAATTTACTGTCGCCTAAATTAAGATTTCCAATCTGGTTGGACGTCATGAGCTCAACTGTTTTGCGGGAGATAATTCTTTTTCCGTTATATACACCTCCGTTTAGCATCATCTGGAGAAATCTGGCATAATCCGATATCGTTGAGCTGAGCCCTGCACCGCCAGAATAATAAGTACCTTTTACAAGGGGGTAATTTACATTGACACCCCGAAAAGTCTGTTCATTCCATTTTACTGCCTTATGCTCTTCATTTTCAGTACATGGTTTTACCAGGCGATCTTGCTTTTCGGCAGGAATATAAAAATAGGTGTCACTCATGCCGAGGGGTTCAAAAATACGGTCATGCATAAATTCATCAAGGCTCATGCCGGAAATAACCTCTACAACATATCCAAGAACATCACAATTTAATCCGTAGGTGAACTGTAATCCAGGCTGATGCAAAAGCGGCAATTTTCCCAATTTTTTTATGGATTCGCCCAACAGCATTGGTCGGCTTTCAAACCCTACCGGAATATTGTTTTTGTCGTAAATAGCATTCATATTATCAGAACCGATCTTCGCATAATCGATTCCGGAAGTATGTGTCAGCAGGTCCCTGATCGTGATTTCCCTTGTAGCGGGGATAGTGGTATAGGTTGTATCGGCCGGATTAAATTTATCCAGAACGACAGGATGCGCAAATTCGGGAATATACTTTGACACAGGTTCATCGAGCAGGAGCCTGCCTTCCTCAAACAGGATCATGGCGGCTAAACTGGTTATTGCCTTGGTTTGAGAGGCAATTCTGAAAATGTTATCCGTTTTCATGGCGGTTTTGGCTTCAGGATCCATAAACCCAAACGACTTACAATAGGCAATTTTTCCATCCCGGGCAATGTATCCGACAGCACCGGTGATCCAGCCACTATCTATGCCCGAAGTAATCAGGGAATCAATCCGGCTAATCCTTTGCCCTGAAATACCCACAGTTTCCGGCTTCACCGGATTAAGGTCTGATGATTGCTTACATGAAAGTACACTGGCAAAACATGCTGCCAGTAATAAAGCTGAGAAAAAATTCTTCATGATAAAATATAGATGAAAATTAGGGAGATTACTGACTGTCAAAATACTGAATCCTGGCATAATTTCCAATAAGAAAGATTAACAAATTCAGGATTGCTTTGTTTTACTGCAACCAAATCCTAATCATATGAAAAAAATTCTGCTTTCCCTTGTGGTTGCCTTGATTGCTGCCGTCGGAATGTATGCGCAAAACAGCGATACAATCAAAGACAACGGTTTTGCTTTTTCCCCGGCGGAGCTGACTGTTGATGCAGGTGATACGGTAGTTTTTGTCGGTTCTGATTTTCATCCGGTTCTCGAAGTAAGTGAAGCCACCTGGACGGATAAGGGGGTAACCCCGCTTGATGGAGGATTTGATTTTCCGTCAGGAAGCGGAAAAATTAAATTTACCGAGGCCGGGGTTCATTATTATGTTTGTACTGCGCATATCGTTTCCTATAATATGAAGGGGAAAATCACCGTGGTCTCTACTACTGCAATACCGGATATATCCCGCAATGCTCTTGTGGCTGTTTACCCTAATCCCTTAACCGGGTCAACATTGTATATGACATTCAAAAACCATACCCAAAAGAACCTTGCTGTATCTGTTTTTGATCTTACCGGGAACCTTGTCCTCTCTTCAAATGGATCTACATCAAACGGACAATACTCCGTGGATTGCACGGATTTGCCACGGGGATTATTCCTGGTAAAACTCAGTTCGGATGAGGGAGACAGCTACACTAAAATCGTGAGACAGTAACTATTGATTGTCAGTGGATTGCCCGAGCAATGAAACAAGGCGGGCAATTCCTTCTTCCGGCTTTTGAGGAACATAAGCGAATCGCTTTTCAAACTTACTGCTGTTGAAAACGTAGTCCTGCTCATATTGATAGATCATTTCAGAAAGCTCCCTTAACAGAGGTACAAATACACCCATAAAAGCGACCATCCAGGAGGGAAGCACAGAATACGAGGGCTTTTTGTTTATAATCCGGGCTACCAGTTCTATCCAATCTTTTCCGGTTAAGGGTGAATTATCCGTAGGAAGGTGCCAAACCTGGTTATATGCATCGGGGGTATTCCCAAGTAAAGCTGTTGCCCGGGCAGCATCCTCCGCTGAAGTGAACGTGTGAATTTTATGAGCGTCCGCAAACCACATGGCCCGCTTGTTCTTCATCATATTTTTAACCACCAGTTCAACCATAATGCTATTACGAACCCCGTAAAAATCAGCGCTGCGGGCAATAAGGGCGTTGATCCTTCCGCGGTCGATCTCATCCATGATCATTGTGGCAATTTCTGCCCTAACCTTTCCCTTTTTACTTGTAGGTCTGATCGGCGTTTTTTCCGTAAGGCGATTCAGATATTCCTTGTCATACATATAAATGTTATCAAAGAAAACAAGGTTTGTATTATACTTTCTGCAGCTCTCAATCACATGCCGTATCAGGGGAGGCCATTTTGCCTGCCATACCTTAATATTATACTCAAATCCAACGGTAACATAGGCCACCTTTGATCCGGCAATAGCCCTGTCCAGTTGCTCCGCATCCGTAATATCCGCCGGAAACAATTCATCGTTTTCGTTTACCTTTTTGGGGTTACGGCTGACAAGCCTGATTTTATCTGTGTAGGCTGACAATTCCTTTGCTAACAGGGAGCCGATGGCCCCACCCGATCCTAATATTGTTTGCATAGATGTGCGGTTCATTGCGCGGTTTAATCTCCTAACAACCTAAACACCTCTTTGGTTTCTCAATACCTCAAAATTTTTTGAAGTATGTAAATAACCGGAAAAACGAATTATGCTCTGGTTTTTATTCCATACGCTGTAACTGTAATTCTGCCAAATTCCCTTTTTAAGGCTTCTGGTGGACAAACCAGATGCTTGAAAATTATGTTAATTTAAATGTTTAGATATGCCCTCTTCAGAGATCTTACGCTATCGCCAACCTGAAAATCATATAAACTATTGCAAACAAAATCGGCTCCGTTTCGAATAGCAAATTCAAATCCTTCCTGTACAGGAATAGCTCCGGCAGCATTCGTTTTAAACGCGATCCAGGGAATATTCACATTTTTCATCAATTCTGCAAACTCCTCAGGATTGCGGCACCAGAGGTTGTTGTGAAAACTATTATGGTCATCCGCCATCACATTATAAATCTCCATGTATTTTCGGTCTGAAGCCGGATGAGCTGACCAATACGTGTCTTTATGAAATGATTTAAAATAAAAATCCGGCTCTAATTTCTCCTTCACGGCAAATGCAAATGTCTCGTTGTAATAACCTCCAACTCCAACAGGAATATTGTATTTTTTCACAATGTCAATTGCTTTAGGGATATTGTCGTATTCTTTGTTGGCTACCCATTTGTCGCAGGCCATGCGTGAGATGCATATCGCAGACGCCCCGATTTTCAGGTTTCTTTCCAGTAAAGACTCAATTTTTTCAGGATCATAAGTCTGTAATTCGGAAATCCATTGCAATTTGCCACCCCATTCTTTCCAATAATTCAATAGCTGAAAATCCTGAAAATTTCTGAAAGTCAGAAAAATCGCATTTATGCCGCTCGACTCTATCGATTTTAGTGTCATTAAAATACGGTCTTCTGTATTGTAGGTTTTGGCAAGTTTCGTAACATATTCCAGGTCGCGTGCCCCATAATTTTCTGAAATAATACTATTCCCGGCAATCAGGCGGCTGACTTTCATATTTCCAATCACACCAAACGGCATATTCTCCCTATTCTTTATAACACTTTCATCTTGAATGATATCAAGTTCTTTTAAGCGTTTATATTCAGCTCCAAAAACATCGGCTTTGCCCAAGGCTGTTGCACCTGAACTTGCATCTATTTTCTGATACGTATTCTTATTGAAGAATGGGATTGAAAAAACAGCCAGAAGAGGAACAGATGAAAGAGATCTGATCACTTCCCTTCGATTTAACTGAGCCTTTTCCCTTATTTCAGAGGGTGGCTCATTTTTCTTCCCTTTTTTCAAAAGCCACACCAATCTGTCAATCCCAAATATTTTTCCTGTAGGAATAAAAAAGATTAGTAAAACAGCCACAATTTCAATAAGTTGAGGGTTCACAAGAAAAGCGGGACCTGCACTACCTGCCGTTTCGGATAAAATGTTTAATGGTGGATAGGCTAAATAATAAACGCTTAAAAGACAAAAAACTGTAAGTGCAGCTATCCTTTCATAAAAACCTATTACAAGAGCAATACCCGCAAGGATAAGTATCCAGATATTTAGTAAATCTATTGTATTCATTAATTGGTTCTGCGAAGCCAGCCATTTGAATATACCATATGAACCAATTAAAAAAGACCTGGCGGACCAATTGGGATTGAAAAATTTAATCATGCCGTTAAAAAAAATGTGCCCCCCAATAATTATCCGCAAGAAAATAAGAACAGTCTTTCCTGAAAAACTAAAATTATACTTCATCCTTTTCAATTTAAACTAATAATCCTTATTTTTCAATTCCTTTACCTGTTGCAGCCCAATATATACCACAAAACAGGTGATTTAAAAAAAGCGGATCGGAATAGGCATATTCCATATGTCCTAACCCCGTATAAAAAGAGCGACCTCCATCAAATTCCTGATACCAGGAAACCGGATGGTTTTTTCCCATTCCAACGTTAACAACATATGTGGATTCATCAACGGTTAACAATATGTGTTGATCTTTTGTGAGAGCTTCACTGTATTCGTACCATTCGTCAGTCCATACCCATTTATATGGTAAATGAAAGGTTGCAGGAAAATTTTCATCAACGACAGTCATGACTGCTGTTTGTTTTTCAGGATGTCTCAAAAATGTCCTTCCGACTAACTTACTAAACCAGTCTCCTCCACGCACTGAAGCCGCATGAATCCCTACAAAACCTTTTCCGTTTTGAATAAACCGCTTAAGGCTTTCCAACTGAGCATCATTTAATTTACTGTCATTGGCATGCAGAAAAACCACAACGGAATATTTATTCAAAATCGAATCGCAAAAATTTGATTCCAACTGAGTCCAGTCCAAATCCATAAAATATTTGGATGCCATTTTTTTAAACTCGATTACAGCTGTTGGAACGGATGGATTGTGGTAAATATCAGGGGTTGTATAGACTAAAACTGATATTTTTTTGTATTGAGCGGAAACGCTACTGGAAAAGCCTATGACGAAACAGATAAGTAAAGCAAATATTAATTTCATGATATTCAGATTAGTTACAGTTTTATTTTTATGCCATTAAATCAGCAGCTTCGTGGATTAAATTTCCAATGGCTATTTTCTGTGGACAAACAGCTTCTGCTTTTGAATAATCGAAATTCTTGATATTTTTTCTGATTTCTTCAGGAAGCTTAAAATAGTTTTGCTTCGCCATTTGATGATGACAGTGTCCGTTATGATAAACCATATATCTCAATATATCAGCAACATAAGGCATCTCAGGCATTGCTTTTTTACAAATATGAGAACAGCCCAAACAGGATAAATGTGAGGTTGCTTTGCGGTATTCATTGAGCATCTCAATATCGGCCCGGGCAAGTTTAGACTGGTCTAAAACTGCCGCAACATTTTGCATTAAAATACCAATATCTTCCATACCGACTGATGCAGCACTAATTCTTTTATCATCGAGCACCAACTTTAGCTTGGCCTGTCCCTCTGTAAAACCCTGTTCCAGAAAATGGGAAACCATTTTTTCCAAAGCCTCAGATTCAAATGGTCCGGTTAGAGTCAGTTTTTTGGAAAGGGTTCGTTGAGTTTTGATTGCCACAATGCCTTTCCCCACATTGAAGCAGGCGTCGAGTGCTTTCTGCATCTCTTCATCGTTGAACAGCTCAAAATTATATTTGGTATAAACAAAATCTATCCAATCGGCTTCAGAGGCTTTTAATAGAATGGATGCCATATTGCTATGGGTGCTGATTCCTGCAAAACGAATTTTGCCCTTTTTCTTTTGATTCTTAACCCACTCACCAACTTCATCCGTAATCTGGTCAGGACGTTCAGCCGCATGCAAGGGAACGTAACCATCCAACTGTTGCAAACCCATTCTTTGCAGAGAAGTATTCAGATCGTGGTCAATCCGCTTAATATCTGGCTTGTTATCCCAAATATCATCTGCTTTTGTTACCATAAAGATTTTTTCTCTTGAACCAGGATACATTTTGAAATAATCCCCCAATCCCACCTCAGCCAGTCCTCCACTATACAAGGCCGAAGTATCCCAATATTGCACTCCGTATTGAATGCAATTTGTTAATAATGGGTACTTTTTCCCCATTTCCCTCGATGCTCCCAGAATTAAAACCGGAACTTCAATGCCTGTATTCCCAAACTTTCGTGTTGGAATTTCAGGAAGAAGAGCCTTCTTTTCCTTTACAATCGAAGTACAAGACTGGTTAGCTGGTAAAAATGATCCAACAGCCAATGTTCCCAATCCCGTTAGAAATTGTTTCCTGTTTAATTTATCATTTTCACTCATTTTATTTCATCTTTAGAAAAATCATTTTATTTCATTATTAAAATAATTTTTGGGCAAATTCGTGCAACTGAAGTCGCCAAAATTGCCATTCATGGCCGGCAGAAAGATCATGAAATTCAAAATTGACACCCCGTTTTTTAAGGTCTTCAATTAGATTATTATGACCCTGATAACGTGGATCTTTTGTCCCGCAACTAATCCATAACATTTTCAATTTCTGATTAATTGCAGCCGGATTTGCAATGATTCCCGGAATGTATTTTTCGTAATCAAAACTTGCTTCACTCAGAATACCGGCACTAAACTCGCCGATGTACGAAAACTTATCAAGGTTCCGCAATCCAAGCACAAAGGCTTGTCCCCCTCCCATCGAAAGACCTGCAATGGCACGGTTCTCGCGGTTGGCCAAAACGCGGTAACGTTTTTCAATGATCGGGATCACATCCGTCAGCAGTTCCTGTTCAAGGGTGTTCATCCCTTCCACACTGCTTCCGCCAGACCACGATCCATCCGTTAATCCATTGGTCATCACAACCAGCATCGGAACAGCATTGCTGCCGGCGATCAGGTTGTCCAGAATAACAGCTGCCCGGCCGTCTTTCACCCAGCTGCTTTCGTTGTCACCCCCTCCGTGACGTAAATACAATACAGGAAATTGGGTTTGGTTATCTTCGAGGTAAGCCGCCGGAACATACACCACCATTTTGCGCAGTTGATTCAATGGAGTTGAAGTATAATTCAGAATATGAATTTCGCCATGGGCGATGTTTTGTTCCTCATCAAATCGAGCCGTATCGCCGGTTACTTCCACAATACTTCCATAAACTGAAGTCCCGGCTTTCACCACGGGATTTTCCATATCCGGCATTTTCACACCGTCAACCAAAAAGGTATACTGGTACAAGCGTGGCTTAACGGGTCCGATCGTAAGACTCCAGACACCCTCCGGGTCCTTTTTCATCGGTCGGTCAACCACATCCCATTCATCGAAAAGCAACGATACTTTTTGGGCATCAGGTGCCTTCAGCCTGAAAGTGATCGTCCGGTCTGCATTTACCACCGGCGAGAACTTTGGGCCGGCAGGGTTCCACCATCCCGAAGTGCTGAATGCGGCTTGTTTATCCTGACCATAAACGCCCACTAAGATCAGAGTTATTAAACAAATTACCAGAAAAGCATATTTCTTCATCAGATTGACTTTGTGAGGATCACCAAACAAATGTTCCAACAGCACCGGGATTCAGTTTCAGAGTGGCAAACTGTCCCTTATACTGAATTTTAAATGAATTGGTTGACCATGTATCGTTCACCACAATCAGCACAATTCTCCCGTCCGGAGTTTTAAATGCAACGTTGGGCAGCACCTCGGTATTCTCGTTTAAAGCCGCACGGTAGGCTCCGGGCCGTTGTTCGTCCTCATATAGATTTACTGTTTTATCCCCACGGGTGGTGGAAGTAATCCGAACTGAACCGGGGCGAACAAATTTAGAGGCATGCGCTATGGTATAATATGCAATATTCCGGAAAATTTCATTCCCGTCAATTGTAATGGCTCCCTGGCACATTGAACACCCGCCGTTATCGGTGTGCGGATCGTTTAACGGATCGGCAGCCAGGTTCCATAAAATTACATTCCTGCTCCAGTTTTGGGTGGCTCCCAAAATAAGCCGCTTAACCGGATTGGTAATATTTATTCCGGTTCCCCCCGGCCGTTCGGTCACCATTTGTTCGGTGAAATACAAATTCTTATCGGGACGGGCCAGATGCACCAGGCTCATTCCCTGCATGTCTCCAACGTAATTATGAAATGCGCTTCCATCCACATATTTTGCCACTTCCGGATCACTCAAAGCCAAAAGGGGATAATCGGGACGATCGGTATTGTGATCGAAAAGTAAAATTTTGGTTTTAATGCCATTCTGATCAAATGCAGGTCCCAGGTGCAATTTTATAAATTCAGCCTCATCCAGCTCAGACCAATGCATGCTGGGTGTGTTGCGCGAATTAAGCGGTTCGTTTTGAAGTGTAATCGCATCAATCCGTATTCCCTGTTTCCCCATTTCCTGAATGTATTTCACGAAATATCGGGCATACACCGGATAATATTCTTTGTTAAGTTTTCCGCCACGAACATCGAACTGAGTTTTCATCCATGCCGGGGCTGACCAGGGTGAACCCAGAATAAGTATATCCGGATTGATCGATAAGATTTCTTTCATAACAGGGATTACATCTTTCAGATCCTGGGATAAACTGAATTTTTTCAGATCAATATCCGTTTCACCTTCAGCCAGATCGTCATAGGAAAAGACAAAGCTATTCATGTCGGAAGCCCCAATGCTCAAACGCAGGTAACTCACGCCAATGTTTTGATCGCTGATAGCAAACAACTCGGTTAGGATTTTTTTACGTGCAGCAGGGGCCATTTTCATTAAAAGTTCTGCACTTCCTCCTGTCAAGGCAAATCCGAACCCGTCGATGGGCTGCAACTGTTGTTTATCATCCACAACAATAGCGGTTCCCCGTCCGGAATTATCATCCGAAAAGGAAACAAGATCAGTTTGACGTGTAAACAACATTGAACGATCCGGATTGGTAATCCAGCTTTCGATTTGCAATGGCTGACTTTGCCCAAAAACTGAAGTCCATCCGAAAGCAAGTACTGACAGGAATGTAAAATTTAATATGTTTCTCATTTTTAAAAATATATGATTATGAATCTCTACTGTTTATCTTAAGAAAATGTTATTTCCAGCCTGGCATTTCATCAAGTGTCAATACCTGGGGCGAATTGTGAATTGAAATGATCTGCTCTTCCGTGTTGGTTTTAAATTCAAGCTCTGACCAGCACATAAAGAATGTCCATTTAGCCTGTTCTGCCAGTTCATTTAAAGTTGGCAATTTCTGACATTCACCAATGGCAATCGGTTTTCCTTTGCTTACCGAAACCATGATGTTGTATTTTTCCGGACTATAGCCACTCTTATCGTCGTAAATATCAAGCGCTGCAATATCCCAATACGGATCTCCAGGATTATAGGCTTTTGCGTCATCAGCCAACGTTTCAAAATCCTGGATATCCCAAACCCAGATCAGGTTGTCCAGTTTCTTTTCATTGGTTAGATAATCATGTAGCATCCGGTAAAGTTTTGCAGTGCCTTCCGCTCCCGGACGGCCGCCCCACCAAAAGGCTTTCTGATTCATTTCATGCATGGGACGCCAGAGAACTTCAACACCTTTCTCTTTTAGATCCTGCAGAAAAAAAGCGATTTCATCAACCCTCAGTTTCCATTTCTGATTTAAGGGAGAACCCTCCGTGGTAAGCTCCTTCCATTGTTCATCGGAAAGCTTGCTCAATACACCCAGGGAATCCCATCCGCAAGGCTCATCCAAAGCCGGATTGCAGGAATGCCACATGATATTTACAATAGCACCGTTATTCCATTGACTTATCGCCTCTTTGATCATTACCGACCGGTTGGCAATATTTTCCTGTTGAAACAGGAAATCGCCACTCCAAAGGCCGGGCGTCTTTCCCGTAAGCGAATCAATGGCATGTGTCCACCGGGCTGGACGGGCATTGGGTTCACGGTTATGAATACCGGCAACCGTATTCCTGCCAGAAATATTATAAAGATACGTTAGCGTTTTAAATTTAGGATTTGGCTGAGCCGAAATACGAATTGTAAAAACGCTAAAAATAACAATTACTATAAGTGGGTAAAATCGTTTCATTTCCAATTAATCAAGGGATAAATCATTTACCAGTTACAATCAATATCATTTCACCTTTTGGTTCCAGTTTTACATTGTGGAGAAAAGCCTGGTGCTCTTTTATTTCTAAACCAGATATTTCATTGTATTTTAAACTCACCGGATCAAATGACTTCACTGATAATAAACGATCGCTTTCAAGAGGGAAGTTAATAGAGGAGGTTTTATCCTCACCTGTTTCGTTAAGCAAATAAATAAAACAGGTTTTCCCGCACTTTACTCCTCGCACATTGACCTGATCTGAGATTATATTAATCCTTTCAAAGTTGCCATTTCCGGCTATTAACATCTGGTCACTGATTTCGCGGACACCTCTGAAATAGGTCATCATTCCCCTGTTTTCGAAATATTCCCACCACCAGCTCATTGGCAAAACGGGGGTTGAAGTAAAAAGGCCAAACCACAGACCATGTTTGAAATCAAGGTCCATGTCGGCAGCAAAATCATCAAAATTCTTTGACCAGTCCCATTCAAAGCCAAACTCGCCAATCACATAGGGTTTGCCAAATTCAGTCTCATACTTCACAATCTGGTCGGGTATCGATGCCGTATTTTTATAGATGTGCTTTTGATTGATATCGATATTTTTTAATGAATTCAAACCTTTCAGATCGCGGTGGGATATGCTGGTGGTTACAAGATGTTTATACGGATCGGTCTCCTTGATGTACGTACTCATTTCATCATGCCAGGCGACAATTAATTCGGCAGGGATCGGATTCTCCCGGTCAGAAAACTGAACGTTGTCGATTTCGTTGAACAGTTCCCAGGCACAAATGCCGGAACTATATCCCCATCTCCCGATAATATACCGGAGACGATTTTTATACCGCTCCTTTGATTGAGGATTTACAAAAAAATCGGCAGAATTGGCAGCAAAGCCCCCATCGTGAACTTCCCAGGCGCCCATCCCGAGTGTCAGCATAACGTAAATGTTCAGTGAGTCAGCCAGGTTAATCATCCGGTCAAATCTTTTTATTGCATCTGGATTATAATATTTATCAGTTGGCGAATAGCGGGGGTTGTTGATTCCGTTTTTCCAATCCAAAGGTAAATTCCACGAACACATCCAGGTGCGGTAAAAATTTCCCCCATTTTTGGCCAGTAAATGCAACATATATTCGTAATTGTATTTCGGGTTTTCCTGAAGTCTCCTGAAGAATTTCGAATCATCACTGGTCCTCGATTCCCAGCAGATATTTTCACCGATTCCGCGGAATGGCTTTCCGTTATCAAACTGAAGAGTCCAGTTATCTCTTGGTTTCAGGAATCCATTGCCGGATGATTTTCCTGCGGTAAATTTATGGGTGTCCGATTTAATTTCACTTTTCCCTGCTTTAGCCAATCTAAAGCAATAGGAATACTTTCCCTTTTCCTGCGGTGCAAACCGTGCTTTCCAAAGCGATTCCTTTCCGCTTTCTCCTGATTCGAAATAGCAGGGAAGAACCAGGTTTTTACCACCTGGCGTAACAATCAGCATATCCAATGCGATGTCTTCCTGGAGATAGGGATTCTCCCATTGGGCTGTCAGCCGGATGTCCCACTCTGCCTTTTCATATTGGGACACTTTTGAATTCAGCAAGGAAACGCGGTTTATCTGGGCGCTTACAGCGCCTGTCCAAAAGAACAGCAAGAAAATGACCGGATAGATTTTTCTCATTCGAAAAATAGTATTGATTCTTTATTCATTGATTTTCTATTCATTACATTCTGCCTGTGACTCTGAAAACACAAATGCAGGGGATATGTACCACCGGCGTGTTTCCCGGGATTTAGTGTAACAATATAGCCAAATATTTTTAAAGTTTTGCCGGTTTTTTCAATCGGGCCTTTACCATCCTGTAGTCATGCAGTTGCTTTAAAGATGGTTTACAATGAAATACTTCCTTGTCACTGTTTGATTTTAGAATACAATCATTCCCCGTTTACAATTACAGCCGGTGAAGTGTATTGGTATAACCGGGATTTACCGGTACCCATTCTGTGATTCACGATCCTTCAATGGTTCAGGTGCTATTTATATGTTCAGCTTCTGTCAATCTCTTCGTTCATTTCCTGGATTAATGCCGCTATAAGTCCTGACCATCCGGTTTGATGAGATGCCCCAAGTCCCATCCCTGTTTCTCCATGATAATATTCGTGAAAGAGGACCAGGTACTTGTTTTCAGTCCGTTGATAAAAATTATTATATCGACCGTAAACAGGTCTGAAAGCGTTTTGGTCCGCTGTAAATATCTTTTGCAGTCGCATACTGAGCTGGATTGCTACTTCTCTCAGGTTTAAATAATTTCCCGACCGGCTGGGGTACTCCACCTTAAATTCATTACCAAAGTACCGGTAGTACTCTTTTAGCGATCTTATAATCAGATAATTCATGGGAAACCAGATGGGTCCCCGCCAATTAGAATTGCCGCCAAACATTTTACTGGTTGATTCTCCCGGATTATATTGTAAACTGAATAATTGATTATCAAGCTCAATCTTATAACTCATTGTATGCTTTTTTGAAACAGACCGGATACCGTAAGGCGACAGGAATTCTTCCTCATCCAATGTGGCATTCAGGAGTTTTTGCAGTTTCTCATGATAAATCAGCGAAATGAGCTTATCACTATCTTCCTTTTCCCTCTTTTCAATAACTGCCATGTACAGGCCACGTTCCTTACAGAACTTTCGAAACCACTCGATTCCATGTTTGAATTGTTCAAGCTTATTCAATTTATTTTCAGGGATATAAAGGGCTGCAAAAAAGGAAGTGAGTCCAACAATGGAACGTACTTTCAATGGTACTCTTTTACCATCGGGATATTTAAGTACATCATAGAAAAAGTTTTGTTCTTCATCCCAAAGTCCATTTGTATTTAGCGATTCAGCAATTAAGGTATACTGTTCGAAATACTTCAGGGCTATATCCTGAAAAGTGTGATCGTATTGTGCAATTTCAAGGGCCATTTCCAGCATGAATGTGGCAAACATACCCATCCAGGCCGTACCATCGGCCTGTTCCAATATGTATCCTTTCTTAAAAATGGTATCGCGGTCAAGGATCCCAATATTGTCAAGACCCAGAAAACCGCCTTCAAATACATAGTTTTCTTCGGCATCTTTTTGGTTGGCCCACCAGGTAAAATTTATCGTTAATTTTTGAAAGATGCGTTTTAAAAAATCAATATCCCCGATGCCGGTTCTTTTCTTATCAATTTCGTAAACGCGCATAGCTGCCCAGGCTTGTACAGGAGGGTTGACGTCGCTGAAATTCCATTCGTAAGCCGGAATCTGGCCATTGGGGTGTGTATACCATTCCCTGTTTATAAGAATTTGCTGTTGTTTGGCAAATTCAGGATCGATATAGGCAAAAACGATCATATGGAAGGCCAGGTCCCACGAGGCATACCAGGGAAATTCCCATTTATCGGGTACGGAAATGATATCCCGGTTATTCAGGTGTTTCCAATTGCTGTTTCTTCCTTCCAATCGCTCATCAGGTGGAGGGGGTTGTCCTATATCACCCTTTAACCATTGCCTGACATCGTAATAATAAAACTGTTTATTCCAAAGCATCCCCGCAAAAGCCCGCCTGGATATAAGGGCCTGTTCGGGCGACAAGTGTGCAGGCAGTATAGATTTATAAAAATCATCGGCTTCTTTTTTAGAATTCGCGAAAGCATGATCGTATTCCTGGCCCAAAGGGTTTTGCAGGTTTTTCTTCCTGGATATACGCAGCCGAAAACGGGCAGTGCCGCCCGGTTCAATATTAACTTTGTGAAGCAGTGAAAATTTTGTGCCGGTATTTTTGTCCTTAAATAATGAAAAGTCATTCCTGATTACCGCCGTATGAAAGGCATCTTTCACAAAGGGTGTTTCATTGGCAACGTGTAGAATCTTTTCTTTATTGGTCTCGTTTTCCGTAAATAGTAATAGTTCAGCCTGATCGAAATAGAGGAAGTATTCGCCAATAAACGGATGAATGGCACTAACATAGTGTACACCGTCCGGATTATTGAGCAATTTTATTATCGGCTTTCCCTGGATCAGATCCGGTGACCATTGTTTACGATACCACAGAGTTGGCAACACAGTGAACGGAGCCGTGTCCTTACTTATGTTTTTCGCTTCTATAAGGATGCAAATGTCCTCTGGATCAATTTTAGCATAAGTAATAAGAATATCAAAATAATTGCCATCCTCAAATATTCCGGTATCCAGCAATTCATATTCTTCCTCCTGAATGGATCGCTTTCTGTTTTCCTCAAGCAGCTTATCGTATGGAAAAACACCCTGGGGATACTTGTACAAATACTGCATGTACGAATGTGAGGGTGTATTATCCAGGTAATAATAGAGTTCTTTTACGTCTTCTCCATGATTACCTTCCCTATTGCTGAGCCCAAATAATCTCTCTTTCAGGATGGGGTCCTTTTCATTCCAAAAAGCCGGGGCAAAGCAAAGCTGACATTGCGCATCTGAAATACCAGCCAGTCCGTCTTCTCCCCACCGATAGGCTTTAGAGCGTGCCTGATCGTGTGTAAAATATTCCCATGCATTTCCATCTTTGCTATAGTCTTCACGTATTGTGCCCCACTGGCGCTCGCTCACATAGGGACCCCAGCCCGCGGTTGGAAGTTTATTTTCTTTCAGCTTTGCCAGGCGTTGTTCTTCAATCGTAGTATTACTCTTCATCAGGGTTTACATATACTAGAAGGGGCTTCAGCCATTGGTTGAAAAGCCGGGATATAAGGTCATTCCTCCATCAATGAACAAAGTTGAACCATGCACATAATCACTATCATCAGATGCAAGCCAAACGGCCGCTCTGGCAATATCAAGCGGCTCCCCCACACGGCCATCAGGAATCAATTCAAGTAACTTTGCTTCTGCTTCCGGTGTATTCCATGCTGATGTGTTGATGGGTGTTTTAATAGCCCCGGGTGCTATACTGTTCACCCTTATTTTATGTTTACCTAATTCCTGGGCAATGGATTTCATAAACATATTGACACCACCTTTGGACGTTGCATAATTGACATGCCCTGCCCATGGAATGATTTGATGCACCGAACTTATGCAAATGATTTTACCCAATGCCGAAGAACGTGCCGTTACAGGCCCCCTGCGAATGAACTCAACAGAAGCTTCCCGGGCACACAAAAACTGGCCGGTAAGATTCACATTCAATACCAATTGCCAATCCTGTAAAGTCATCTCAACAAATGCAGCATCCTTTTGTATCCCGGCATTGTTCACAAGAATATCGATCGTACCAAACGCCTTTATCATTTGTGTGAACATTGCCTTTACCTGATCTTCCTGGCTTACATCTGCTTTTATAGCAATCGCAATTCCCCCAAAGGATTTGATCTCCTCCAGCATTGAATTTACCGCCTCTTCGTTGGATATATAATTAATAACTACCTGGGCCCCTTCTTTTGCCATTTCCATAGCAATAGCATAACCTATGCCTGAATTGGCTCCAGTTATTAAAGCCGATTGTCCTTTTAATCTCTGATTTTGATGCATATAAAAAGATATCAGATATACCCTGATTACCAGACAACTGGTAAACAGTATACTCCTAAAAATGTTTGGGATAATAATCCTATAAAGGACTTCTATATACTCTTTTTAACACTTATTAATGTTTACCCGATTTCTGCATGTTAAAACAAGTTGAAATCACAGCAAACAAAAGTGGCAATACTCCGGCCATGATAAATAAAATATCAGCGGGCAATCTCAGCCATGCGAGGTTGACAATGTGCTGCTGGCCTGAATATTCAAGGCTTCGCACATGCCAGTATCCATTGTTTATAACATCCAGCAATTGCAAAACACCGCTGGGAAAGAGCTGTAATACTACCATTCCCGCAAGACCTATATTTAGTCCCCAAAATGAGATTTTTACATATTTTTCAATTCGTTTCCAATGTTCAGGAGAAGAAACCTGTAAAGCCCATAACGGGAGACCCACGATATTCGCCCAACAGACTTTCTATAATTAGAATTGAAAGGGCAAAAAAAAGGAAGTTAACCAATGGAACCTGTCCTTTAGGATTCTTTTTCGAGATTACAGATGAAATGAATATTCCCCCGCCGATATAAGCAGTTGCAATCCAAAGGATGGCTGTCTGCAAATGCAAGGAACGAAGAATGTTTGTTGGCAATATAGAGGTCAGGTCAAATCCGAAAAATCCCCCGGGATCGGCAAAGTAATGAGCCATAGCAACCCCTGCCAATGTTTGAACCAAAAGGATTACAATGGCTACGATAAAAAATTTTAGGGAAGCCCGTTCAATGTCTCCCGGTTTTTCAGGTATCATCTGGGGCGGAGTAAAGCCTGTTTTTTCTTTCCAGTGTAGTTTATGGTTTCACACGCAAAAAACAGGCAGTATAATTTACGAAAAAAAATAATAAAAATAATCCGTTACGTGGTCGTCTTTTTTCGAATCGGTTACTTGAAGAACACCCTGAAAGTCTCAATCCGGTTATGGCCAATATTTGTTTTTAATGCGCCTGAAACCGGGGTAATTGGTTCAATATCGGTTTCAATGTGGGTGGTTTGTTTTGCATTTTCGATTTTTCTTGCCGAAGAAATTTCGCAATCAACATCCTTATCATTCATATTCCAAACCCTAAGAATGACTCCTTTATCAATTCCTTCTTCGGCAGGTTTTACCGACCAAACCACCACATTAGGGTCGGAAATGGTGAATAAAGAATATTCCAATCCATAATAATTTTTTGACTTTCCTGTGATTTTTCCTGCAATCAGCGGATTCTGATGTTCCAGGGCAAATTTCATACTTGCAGTTGATTTATACCTGTCGCTGTATGGCTTCAAGGCAAAGAAATCCTCGAAATACGAATCACCATCCTGGTTTTCGATTCCCAAACCAGCCTCCTTGTCAATTTGTCCGCCAGCCAGAATGGTAATTTGCGGAGTGGAATAATCAAGTTTTCCCACATTACTGTTTCCCGGTTTCATAAAATAAGCATCGCGGTTCGATAAAATCATACCCTTTCCATCCCCTGAAATATCGACAAAATGATTCAACGCAAGCCAGTCCAACCGACAGAGGCTGTCGGCATAATGGCCACCTGCGGAGACTGGTCTGGCAGTCAAAATTGCACCTGCTTCTTCGTGCCGTATTTCAGGATGGGTAAGGTTAAACGAAAATGAATAAGTTACCGGCTTTTCGCTGAAATTTTGGGTGATGTAATTCTCCAGTTCGATGCGTTCATTGTTTTTAAACAAGGTTATTTTTGAGGTATGTTTGATGGGATAATATGATTCAACCACAAGAGTTACGGATACGGGCCCTGCATTTTCAATACGTACAGATTGGCCATTTATTACCGGATTGCCTTTGAAACCCAGGTCGTTGGCAAACAGCCCATTAACCTGACTAATACATTCGCGGTTTTGGTCTTTCTTATCAACCAGGCTGGTAATGGCTCCCAGTGAATTAAATGTGATTTTGTAGAAATCGTTTTCAATCAACCCGTCAAGTACTTTTGCAGCCAGTTCATTTTTATTTTTTGAAGTTTCTTTTTTGATAATGAACACTATATATCCCAGCGAGGGTATATCATCAGCCAGAATCCGCAGGTATGTTTTTCCTTTTTTTGTAATAAACTGAAAAGGGACATTTTGCGAAGTAACCTGATCGACAACAGAAATATTGGTTTGTCCATTGTATAAATAATCGCAGTAATCTGACCTCGACCAACTCAAGGGATTATAAACATAGAAAGCTTCCTGATTCTTACCCGGGGTTGAAATTAATTCACCCATCCGGGCCTGCGACAAAGTGTATAAAGTATCAACATACGCTGTTAGCTGAAGCGCCATTTTTCTTTGCCAGTCTGCACGTTGTTTACGGGTTATCGGGCCATCTGCAGTCCAGTTGTGCTCGAAAAACAGTCCACAGGCAATCCAGGCTTTCTCCTTCATATCCGACAGATTTTCAGCAAACCTATTGTCTTCTATAGCTACGAGTGTGTAAAGACCTTCTGCGGCCCGCAATTTTTCCATCGCCCTTTTTACCGAGGCAGAAACCTCCGCCATGGATGCTACTCCAATTCCCCATTCCGTACTTCCGTAAGAAATGGTTTCCGAAGGAAGTTCTTTCCCGTAATTCTGTTCAAAGTCTGTGAAGAAATCAATTTCATTCGATACAATCACCTGATGATGCTCGTCAGTAAATTGTTTAGCTACCAATGGAAATTCGGCAGTGATAGTTTTCAGATCATCCCATCCCTTCCCGAATGCCCCGGCAATGATATACGGATATTCATTGCTTTCCATTAAATGGCTGCATTCTTTCACTGACAATGCGGGGTCGCGGGCTTCAGCATAACCTCCCAGATTTTTGTTGTTGCTTTTCAACGAGTACCACTTCATCAGTACCTGCTGGTCGTCAAGTCCTTTATACCAGTATATCTCGTGAGGCCTCGAACTAAAACCTTTCACTTTGGTCGCACAGGCGCATACCCCCCGCCATGAGTATTTTGCCCCGGCGCCGGCCCAAAGCGACGACAGACCCAGGGGTAAAACCTGGTCTTCCATGCTGAGTACCAGATTCAGGTCGAGACCGTATTCACGTTCCAGTGAACCGGCATAATACATCTGCCGGATTGTAGCTTCGGCAGGCGCCATGCCATGCAACCCGGCCAGGGTATTCAAAGGAACAGAAATTTTTCCATCCCTTATCTGGCGGATCAATTCATCAAATAGCTCCTTATTACGGTGTTCTTTGTATGTGTAAATCCAAAACGAACCATCGCAATTCCATTTGCTCTGGTAAGGATAGGGTTCGCCGGATGTGGAATCATTTAAGAGAATATAGTAATCAAGCATTTCCAAAAAAGCATTACTGTAGGCTTCTTCTGTATTTGACCACATGTAATCGGTGTGATCATCGGGGGCGATGTATATCTTTTTCTGCTGGGCAATGATATCGCCAATAATCGTCCACATTAATAAAAATAACAAGGTTCTTTTCATCTGAATAGAATACTACCACAAACCGTGGTCGTGCATGATTTTTGTATAGCTATCGCCTTTTTTGATTTTATTATTGATTTTCAAAACACGATAATGGTCTAATGGAATGTTGCTTATGCCGCCAATACCGCGAAGTTTTCCCTCCCAGCTCTTTCCCGGATGTCCCCACAAACCTTCCCCATACAATGTGTTTGAACCTGCTATATCCGATACAACCATTCCATATTTCTGCATGGCTTTAGCCAAAACAATTTCTTCAGGAGTTAAATCGAATTTAGATAGATCCAGGGCCGGGTCTAACTGAATGACTGCGCCCTCCGGAATTCCTCCTACAATGAATCCGTCGGTCCAGATAGCCGGATATACATGTTCCTGGTAGGCATTTACGCGGGTAGCACAGGCAAGTTTATGTTTCACCTCACCCGACAATATTTCATCATACATGATTAAGCCAGCCACTGCAGGTACGCCTGCCGCCCTGCTTGGCCCGAAATAATGGATGCTTTCGCCGTTCTTAATTTTAAATGGTTTAATCGAAAAAACTCCATCACCATTAATACTGTACTTCATACCTGTTTTTGAAGTCCAACTGCCATCGCTGTTTTTAAACAAGCCCCACATATCCCAGGCCATTCCATTTTTCCAGTCGACCAATGCACAATGAGCATCAACCTGTGGATCTGCCTGAGCCTCAATGGGAATAGGAACAGGTTCTTTATCGAACTCAACTCCATGACCATATGTAATACGGCTTGTATTCCACTGTTTTTTTTCTTCGTCGCTTAAATAATACTTTTTTACCGCGTAGCGGGGAGTAGTCTCATCAACAGAGTAAACAGGAATTGTCCAGGAAGTAAGGTTTATTCGAAAAAATGCACCACTGCATTCACGTTTGAGCAATTCGATATAATGACTGTTTTGCGGATCAATTTCCGGATTTTCCGGTATTGGCTGGTTCCAAAAGCTGGTTTCAGAAAAGAACCTTCGTTGCTGGGCCGGCTCTATCGTTTCGGGAACTGTGACCTGGGCCGTAAGGGTTAACCCGAAAATTCCGAATACAATTATAAATATCCCCTTAAGTTTGATGCAGGTACCAACGGTGCCAATGCTTATGGACAATTTTTGCATAAGTTTATTTAGGTTAATATTCACAAATTCTGCAATAGCTGTTTTTAATATAAACTGGCTAATCCGAAGATAATCCTTTTCTTCTTCCTTCCCATCCCCAAATTTAAAAACCGCAGTACCTTAAAAGATACTGCGGTTTTTTTCATTCCAGTAGGTTAATTTCGATTGTCTTACTTCACCTCTTCAAAATCAACGTCAGTTACCTGGTCGTCTTTTTTGGAATCGGTCTGCTGGCCTCCCGTCTGACCTGCATCAGCAGTCGGTTCGCCTGTCGGACCTTGCGGACCCTGTTGCTGGCTGTTCTTATATAATTCTTCCGAAGCGGCCTGCCAAACTGTGGTCAGTTCAGCGGTTGCAGTTTCCACCGAAGCCAGATCCTGGCTCTTGTGAGCGTCCTTCAGCTTTGTAAGAGCCTGTTCAATAGGACCTTTTTTATCGGCGGGAAGCTTGTCGCCAAATTCATTCAGCTGTTTTTCCGTTTGGAAGATCAGGCTGTCCGCTGCATTCAGCTTATCAACGCGTTCACGCTGCTCCTTATCCCTGGCTTCATTTTCTTTGGCCTCGCGTTTCATTTTTTCGATTTCATCGCTGGTCAAGCCGGAAGATGCCTCGATCCGGATGCTCTGTACCTTCCCGGTTCCTTTATCCTTTGCCGACACATGGAGAATACCATTGGCATCGATGTCGAAACTTACCTCTACCTGGGGTATACCCCTTGGTGCAGGCGGAATCCCATCCAGGTGGAAACGGCCGATGGTCTTGTTATCATTTGCCATAGGACGTTCACCCTGCAGCACGTGGATTTCCACGGAAGGCTGGTTATCCGAAGCGGTTGTAAACGTTTCCGATTTCTTCGTCGGAATTGTCGTGTTGGATTCGATCAACCGGGTTGCAACACCGCCCATCGTTTCAATACCTAAAGAAAGGGGCGTAACATCCAGCAGAAGGATATCCTTCACTTCGCCGGTCAAAACCCCGCCCTGGATAGCTGCACCCACTGCAACCACTTCATCGGGATTCACGCCTTTGGATGGTTTGCGGCCGAAAAATTTCTCTACCACATCCTGGATAACCGGGATACGGGTTGAACCACCTACCAGGATCACTTCACTGATATCCGATGCGCTCAATCCGGCGTCCTTCAGTGCCTTGCGGCAGGGCTCCACCGTTGCCTGGACGAGGGAGTCTATCAGACTTTCGAATTTGGCACGCGTAAGAGTTTTGACAAGATGCTTGGGAATTCCGTCAACCGGCATGATATAAGGCAGGTTGATTTCCGTCTGAGAAGAACTGGAGAGCTCGATCTTGGCCTTTTCTGCGGCTTCTTTTAAGCGCTGCAGTGCCATTGGATCGCGTTTCAGGTCGATTCCTTCATCTTTTTTAAATTCCTCGGCCAGCCAGTCGATGACACACTGGTCAAAATCATCACCGCCAAGATGGGTATCTCCGTTGGTTGATTTCACTTCAAATACGCCGTCCCCCAATTCCAGGATGCTGATATCAAAGGTTCCTCCACCCAGATCGTATACGGCAATTTTCATATCATGATGCTTCTTGTCCAGGCCATATGCCAGGGAAGCAGCTGTAGGTTCATTGATAATTCTTCTTACTTTCAGTCCTGCGATTTCGCCGGCCTCTTTAGTAGCCTGGCGCTGGGAATCGCTGAAATATGCCGGAACGGTAATTACAGCCTCGGTAACTTCATGACCCAGGTAGTCCTCGGCAGTCTTTTTCATTTTTTGCAGGATCAGTGCGGAAACTTCCTGCGGGGTGAATTTACGGTCCTCAATCACTACACGGGGAGTATTGTTATCCCCTTTTACAACCTTATAGGGAACCCTCTGTATTTCTTTTGTTACTTTGTCAAATGTTTCTCCCATAAAGCGTTTTATTGAAGAAACAGTTTTTGCAGGGTTGGTAATAGCCTGGCGTTTGGCCGGATCTCCAACTTTGCGCTCACCATTATCCAAAAAGGCCACCATCGAAGGAGTTGTACGCTTGCCTTCGCTGTTGGGAATTACAACCGGTTCATTACCCTCCATTACTGCAACGCATGAATTGGTCGTCCCCAGATCAATTCCGATTATTTTGCTCATGCTATTATTTTTAGTTGGTTAATATCTGTCTTTTATTGCAATGTTGATTGACAAGGATTATGCCAATTCGACGTCCTGACAGAATTACCCTCCAAAACCAGGCATCAGGGATATATCGCTTCCAAATAAGTGACAAAACGACAGATTTAAGACTTTGCAACCGCCATATTGATTAATCCGTGTTTATTTATAACCTTTGCATCCATTAACTTAATTTACTTGTCATGTCACTTGCAACTGCCGAGAAGCCGAAAAGAATTACAACTCACGTTCTTCAGGAAATGAAGTCGAGAGGGGAAAAAATTTCCATGTTGACAGCGTATGATTATTCAATGGCCAAGATCATCGACAGGGCCGGAATTGATGTGATCCTGGTCGGCGATTCTGCATCCAACGTTATGGCAGGCCATGAAACGACAATACCCATCACGCTGGATGAAATGATCTACCATGCAGCGTCTGTGGTAAGGGCTGTGGAAAGAGCACTTGTCATTGTGGATATGCCGTTCGGTTCATACCAGGGCAACTCCAAGGAAGCTCTCAATTCAGCCATCCGTATTATGAAGGAAACGGGTGCCAGTGCAGTTAAGCTTGAAGGGGGACGAGAAATCCAGGAATCCATTATCCGTATCCTGTCCGCAGGGATTCCCGTTATGGGGCATTTGGGACTCACACCACAGTCGATACACAAATTTGGAACCTTCGTGGTAAGGGCACGGGATGAGGAAGAAGCAAAAAAATTGGTTGAGGATGCACATGTTCTTGAGGAGACAGGATGCTTTTCGATCGTTCTTGAAAAAATACCGGCACGGCTTGGAGCCCAGGTTGCCCAGGAAGTTAAAATTCCCATTATCGGCATTGGGGCCGGCAGGCATGTGGACGGACAGGTTTTGGTTTTACATGACATGCTGGGCATAACGCAGGATTTTTCCCCCCGTTTTCTGAGACGGTACCATAATTTATACCTTGAAATAACCAAAGCCGTATCCAATTACGTGGATGACATAAAGAACCTTGAATTCCCGAATGAGAAGGAGCAGTACTAGTCAGGGACGAGGGACAAGGGACGAGGGACGAGCAGGAATAATCCCGCAGGGATAGCTGTTGGTAGAAAGGACGGAAGAGATCGTAAAACTTTATCAGCACATTAACACATTAGCACATTAGCACATTAGCACATTAGCACATTGGATTTAAAAATCATATACGAAGACAACCACATCATTGCGGTGAACAAAACACAGCATGACCTGGTCCAGAAGGATATTACAGGCGATCTGTCCCTGGATAACCGGCTTAAACAATACATTAAAGATAAGTACAACAAGCCCGGAGAAGTTTTTCTGGGTGTAGTTCACCGGCTCGACAGGCCTGTTACCGGTGTCGTACTTTTTGCCCGCACAAGCAAATCTCTGACCCGGCTGTCAAAAATGTTCCGTGACGGGGAAATGAAAAAAACCTACTGGGCGATTGTAAAAAACAGACCTCCAAAAAATTCTGACAGGCTGGTTCACCATATTGTAAGAAATACACAACAAAACAAATCATACAGCAGCGAAACAGCAAAACCCGGTTCAAAAGAAGCGGCCTTAAGTTACCGGCTTATCGGGAAATCAGATAATTATTTCCTGATCGAAATAAATCTCGAAACCGGAAGACATCACCAGATCCGATCGCAGTTGTCAATTATCGGATGTCCTATCAAGGGCGATCTGAAATATGGTTTTTCCCGTTCCAATGCAGATGGGGGAATCAGCCTCCATGCGCGTGAAATCAGGTTTGTTCATCCTGTAACGAAAGAGGAAAAGATCATCACCGCGGATTTGCCGGAAGAAGATGCCTTGTGGACAACCTTTGTTCCTCTTCAACCGACCCTATAGAAGCAAAAAGGATAACAGATATACCACAGCCAGGGCAGTAAAGGCCATGATGACTGTTGCCGTTGAATATACTTTCATCGTATCCCCGGATTGAATTCCCGAGAAATTTGTAATCACCCAGAAAAAAGAATCATTCGCATGGGAAACCATCATTGATCCTGCGCCCATGGACAGCATGACCAGCAACTTTCCCGATTCCCCTGAAAATCCCATACTGTCAGTGACTGACGCCATAATTGATGCTGCCGTAATAATGGCAACGGTGGTGGATCCCTGGGCTGTTTTCAGAATAAAGGCAATCAGGAACGGGATCATCAACCCCATACCGGTTCCGGCGAGCCAGGTTCCAGCCTGTTCACCGGCACCTGTGACTTTGATCACTGCTCCAAAAATACCGCCTGCAGCCGTGATGATGATGATCGGCCCTGCCTTTTCAACAGAGGCGGTAATTACCTTATTTATGGATTTACGGCTAAAAACAGGCAATAACAGGAATGATAACAGCATGCCAATCATAAGGGCAATCACCGGGTCACCCAGCAAACCGATGATTAACACAAGGGGTGCATTCGATCCTGAAAACAGAAAACCAGAAAGAGATTTTCCGGTGATAAGAAGCAAGGGTACCAGGATAGGCATAAAAGAAATTCCGGCTTTTGGCAAATCAGCAGGTTGTTCGGCAGCAATGGCTGCCGGCTCTGCTGCTTCTGAATTAGCACCTGAGCGCCGTGTCAGAAATCGTGCCCAGAAATATCCGGACAAGGCAGTTGGAATTGCAACGACTATCCCTATGAGAACAAGCTGGCCGATATTTGCACCGATTATGCCGGCAGCAGCGGTTGCCCCGGGATGAGGAGGTATCAGGCAATGCACGGAATAGAGCGAGCACGCCAGGATGGTCGACATGAATACGGGATTTGACCGGCTTCTGGCTGTAAGTGACCGGTTTAATCCGCTGAGGACAATAAATCCCGAATCACAAAAGATAGGCAAACCTGTAATAAAACCCGTTATGGATATTGCTGCCGGTGCATTTCGATTCCCTGTTTTTTTAAGTATAAAATTGGCCATACTGATCGTGGCACCGGTATGATCGAGAGTAACGCCTATGACAGCGCCGAAAATGATGATTAAACCGATGGATGCCATCGTATCGCCAAATCCCTTTTTTAAAACCGGGATTATATCCCCCACGGGAACTACGATCAGAGCCATGGCCAGGGAAACGATGAACAGGGATAAAAACGCATGCAACCGGAGCCAGGAAGTGAAAATAATTATGGCAATAATGCCGGCGAGAACAAGCAGGAGACCACTTAGAAGGGACATGGCAGTTAGGAATGAATAATGAACAATGAACGATAAATAATGAAAAACTAAAAACTAAAAGTGAAAAGTGAATCGACCCCGAAGGGGTTATATCTCAATAACCGTGGTGATAACCCACGGAGTGAAAAACGACCCCGAAGGGGCTATATCTCAATAACCGTGGGTGATAACCCACGGAGTGAAAAACGACCCCGAAGGGGCTATATCTCAATAACCGTGGGTGATAACCCACGGAGTGAAAAACGACCCCGAAGGGGTTATATCTCAATAACCGTGGGTGATAACCCACGGAGTGAAAAACGACCCCGAAGGGGCTATATCTCAATAACCGTGGGTGATAACCCACAGAGTGAAAAACGACCCCGAAGGGGCTATATCTCAATAACCGTGGGTGATAACCCACGGAGTGAAAAACGACCCCGAAGGGGCTATATCTCAATAACCGTGGGTGATAACCCATGGAGTGAAAAACGACCCCGAAGGGGCTATATCTCAATAACCGTGGGTGATAACCCATGGAGTGAAAAACGACCCCGAAGGGGTTATATCTAAATAACCGTGGGTGATAACCCACGGAGAAGATCCTCTAATTTAAGAAATATTCTAATTTGGAAGAAAAGGTCTTCGAAATTCATCACTCGATGTTCGGTGTTATTTTCTTATACTTCAAGCGAAGCCTGCAGACTTCGCTTAGCATTTTCGGTGCCTGTCTGTTCCATAAAAAAAGCCCGGTTCATCAGAACCGGGCTCACTACCTAACCCCATTATTACAACACAATTGGTTTTCCCATGTACAGATCAAGGATCTTCAGCTTAAAGATATATTCATATTTGGCCTGAAGCATGCTTGATTGCGCACTGATCAGATTATTTTGAGAAATATTATAATCGACGGAGTTCACCAGACCTACTTCCAGCTTCTGGCTTGTATACTTAAATGCTTCTTCGTTATATTTCACAGCATCAACGCTTGAATAGTATTTTTCCTGGGCAGCAGTGGCATCAGCCTGTGCCTGCTGCACTTCTTTATAAAGCGCAAGTTTTGCCTGGTCGAGCTGAATTTTGTAATCGTATACCTGGAGTTTTGAATTACTGATGCTGGTTTTCACCTGCATCCGGTTAAACAGGGGAATAGATACGCTTAAGCCGACCTGTTTATTGAAATTGGTCTTAAACTGTTTATCGAATGCCGGTGCGGTTCCTTCAGGATTTAACGGATCGGGTGCAATCTGGGAATAAAAGGTATTGAGACCTCCGTTCAGGTTGAACGAAGGACTAAGCTGTCCCCATGCCATATTCAATTCCTTTTCAGAACTTTTCAGCGCATATTGTGCACTTTTAATCTGCGGCATAGTAGTCAGGGCGATTGCATAAATATCCGGCACTGAAGCAACCGGAGAAAGGATTTCCGTTTCAATTTTCTCCGGTACCACGATTTCAAATCCCTGTACAGAATCAAGATCGAGCATCTGTGTGAGATTCATGTAAGCTATTTCCAGGTTGTTCTGGGCATTTATCAGGGCAGTTTTGTCGTTTGACTCCTGCGCTTTTATCTGCAAAAACTCACCCTGTGCCACATTTCCCACCTCAAGCATCTTGCGGGTCCGCTCTGATTGAAGTGTTGTCACCTCAAGCTTACTTTTTGCCACTTCAAGCAATTCTTTTGTGAACAATATCTGCAGATATCCAAGAGCCAGCTGGGTGGAAATATCATTCTTTGTTTTATCCAGATCTGACTGGCTCTTCAAAAAATTATATTTGGACTTTGCAATGTTATTCCAGGTCTGAAACCCATTAAAAAGTAAAATATTACTGTTAAGACCCCAATTACTTGACCAGTAATTTTGGTTTGTGTACTGGCTCGAAAAATAATCGAATGTTTGACCTGAATTCCATCCCTGGTTGATCTGTCCGTTTGCATTGGGCAGCATGTTGAAATAACTCTGATTCATGTTGTTTTTGTTATACTGCACATTTCCTTCCTGCCGCTTAATCTGCAGGTTGTTTTCGAGAGCATAACTGATGCATTCTTCAAGTGTCCATGCTTTTTGTGCTTTCAATGGCGTAAAACCAAGGGTAGCCATGGAGCACAAAAGTATAATTGCTTTTTTCATAGGGTTCATAGTAAGTCTAAAATAATAGGATTACGTTTTTAACTTTTTTCGGTATAATACATGAATATGATCTGCGTGTTCATCGGGATTAAAAATCTGTATGAGTTCCCACTCCCTGCTATATCCTTCTATAGCGCTTTTAAGCTTATAAATCCGTGCCAACGACCGTTCGAGCGGATCGGCGAGGGATGAAAACTCATTTTCCACTTCCCATGGGAAGGATTCTACCCTGAAGTCGTATTTGATTTTCTTGCCGGCAACAACGACCTCTACTTCTGCTATATCATTATCTTTCAGATAAGGTATAGGGATGCAGATTTCTTTCATAGCCTTCCATTTTATAAAATCTGCCTGATATTTTCAGTAACTATATGACCATCAAATAACTGAACAATGCGGTGAGCCTTGTCAGCATCCGAAGGAGAGTGAGTAACCATGATGATTGTGGTTCCTTCATTGTTTAATTCGGTCAGCAGGTTCATTACCTCTTCTCCGTTGGCAGAATCAAGATTACCGGTAGGCTCATCGGCAAGGATAAGCTGGGGCCTTGTTACGACTGCCCTTGCAATAGCCACACGTTGTTGCTGACCGCCGGATAGCTGCTGGGGGAAATGTTTTTTACGATGGGATATTTTCATCCGTTCAAGCACATCGTTCACCTTCTTGCGCCTGTCAGCGGCAGAAACCTTTAAATACAACAAAGGTAATTCCACATTCTCATACACGGTAAGTTCATCAATAAGGTTGAAACTCTGGAAAACAAAACCGATATTCCCTTTTCTGAGATTGGTGCGCTGTTTCTCTTTGTACTTTGCCACCTCTTCGCCATTAAACACATATTGGCCTCCGGACGGTGTGTCGAGCAGACCGAGAATATTCAGCAATGTAGATTTACCGCATCCGGAGGGTCCCATGATGGCAACAAATTCACCTTTGTCGACAGTGATATTAACTTTGTTGAGTGCAGTGGTTTCCACTTCATCGGTGCGGAATACTTTTACGAGGTCAAGAGTTTTGATCATAATGGGGAGGTTTTTGTGTTAATATTACCTAGTTATTGTTTTTAAGAATCAGTTTATCTGCATCGCCAAAATTTTCATAGTCGGAAATGATCACTTTTTCGCCTTTAGAAAGGCCTTCCAAAACTTCATAATACCGCGGGTTCTGACGGCCCAGACGTATTTTACGGCGGTATGCAATGTCACCCGACTTGTCGATGACGAATACCCATTGGCCCCCGGTGCTTTGATAAAACCCACCTTTGGGAAGCAAAAGGGCATCCTCGGATTCTCCAAGCTCCAGGTGAATACGGGCAGTCTGGCCGATCCTGATCTGGGCAGGAATTTCGCTTGTAAATTGCATATCCACTGCAAAAGTACCATTGCTGACCTCAGGATAGATCTTGACAATTTTCATCGTGTTCTTTTCACCCGCGAAATCAAAATCTGCAGGAAGGCCCCGTGATATACGCGTTATATAATGTTCATCGATCAGTACATGCATTTTATAGGAATCAAGTATATTGATAGTGCCGATGCGGGTTCCATAGTTAATTACCTCCCCCACTTCAGGATGCAGGGTAGCAAGTTCCCCGTCAACGGGCGCCTTAATATCCAGGTTATCAAGCCTGCGCTGTGTAAGCACCAGATTTTTCTGCATCCGTTCAATCGATGACTGGTCAGCTGCAATACGGGTTCTTGTATAGATAGAATCCCTTTCATATTTCTGCTTTTGCAATTCCAGTTGCAAACTGGTTTCTTCGTATTGTTCCTTTGAAAACTCAAAATCCTCTTTCGATATAAGATTCTGGGAAATGAGTTTTTTGTTATTGTTATATTGGCGTTCCAGTTTCTTTAAGGAATATTTTAACTGTACGATGTTCGAAAGAGTCTGCAGGTTTTGATTTTCGAGATTGGTCCTCGCGCTTTTCAGATCGTTTACCGCCCGGGCTACATCGGCTTCATTACTCGATATATCCAGCAACAGATTATCATTGCTTAGCTTTAGAATTACATCTCCTTTTTTCACCCGTGTTCCTTCCTCAATAAGCTTTTCTTCCACCCTGCCCGATTCCACAGCGTCGAGATAAACCGTTTTGATCGGCTCAACAGTTCCGTTCACTGAAATATAATCCTGGTATTTATCCGCAATTACTTCGCCGATAGCTATTTTATCCTGTTCTACATTTAATTTTGAACTTTTATCCCCAAAGATGAGTTGTAAAATGACTAAAATGAAAACGAATCCACCAACGCCAATCCATATGTGTTTTTTCTTAAGTCCTTTTTGTTCGATTTTGCGATCCATTCCGTCCATAAATGAAAATTAAAGCTTGGATAAAAAATTAAATGCTATATAAATTTAACATTAATTATGCCATTATGAATAACTTGTTCAAAATCTACCACTTATTAATTATAGCTATTCATATATTCCAGATATTATGTACAAAAATGAAACACAGTCAGTACGGAACCGGACACTTTCTCAAGAGTTAAACTTGTATGCAGAAAGCGATTATCGTCCCTCCGATTTTCAAAGGAATTATCTACATTTGTTACACAAAGTAATCCACACAACCCATGAGTGAAAAAATCGGTAATATTCTGGCAGTTGATGATAACGAAGATATACTATTCGCGTTAAAATTGCTGCTGAAACCCCATGTTGAAAAACTCACCACGCTGAATAACCCCGAAAAACTTCCTGAAGTTCTTACAAAGGAATACTTCGATATGATCCTGCTGGATATGAATTTCAACAAGGATGCCATCAGCGGGCAGGAAGGATTTGACTGGCTGGGCAGAATACTTGAAATAGATCCGCAGGCAGTGGTTGTATTTATAACGGCATATGGCGATGCCGAAAGAGCAGTGAAGGCCATCAAATCGGGCGCAACGGATTTTGTTTTGAAACCATGGCAAAACGAAAAGCTGCTGGCAACCATATCCTCTTCGATCAAACTGAGAAGATCGCGGCTTGAAGCCAATGAACTTCGCACCCGCCAAAAAGAGATCAGTGCGGTGATGGATCAGCCGTTCGTTGATTTTATCGGCAATTCGGCCAAAATGCAGGAAGTGTTCACAACAATTAAAAAAGTTGCCCAAACCGATGCTAATGTGCTGATTCTCGGTGAAAACGGGACAGGAAAGGAATTGGTAGCCCGTGCCCTGCATCGTAATTCTCCCCGCCGCGATGAAGTTTTTATCAGTGTCGATCTTGGATCATTAAGCGATACCCTGTTTGAGAGCGAACTGTTCGGCCATGAAAAAGGTGCATTTACCGATGCAAAAAAAGAAAAACCGGGACGGTTCGAAATCGCTTCACGGGGTACCCTGTTTCTTGATGAGATCGGCAATCTTCCCCTGGCGATGCAATCTAAAATATTAACTGTAATTGAGCGTCACGAAGTTACACGCGTTGGCGCAAACCGGCCGGTAGCGGTAGACGTTCGTCTGATTTGCGCTACCAACAGCGACCTTTACGATTCCGTGAGCAATAACCTGTTTCGCCAGGACTTGCTTTATCGCATTAATACAGTTGAGGTTCATCTCCCCCCCCTTCGCGACAGAGGGGATGACATTGAATTGCTGTCAACTCATTTTCTGAAAATCTATCAAAAAAAATACAGGAAATCTCTACGGGGAATTACGGCAGCTGCCTATAAAAAACTGATGCATTATGGTTGGCCCGGAAATGTCAGGGAATTACAGCATGCCATAGAAAGGGCTGTTATCATGACCGAAACACCGTCCCTTGAACCCGAAGATTTTATCTTATCCACCCCCCGGAAAAAATCAGGCGACCTTGAATTTGATACATTTAACCTCGATGAGATTGAAAGAAGGGTAATTGAAAAGGTAATGAAACAAAATCAGGGTAACATTTCACAGGCGGCTCAGGAACTTGGATTAACCAGAACGTCGTTATACCGGAGAATGGAAAAATATGGGTTTTAAAAATTACCGGTTAAATATCCTGTTTCGCGTAATCCTCCTGGCCGTTTCTATTGGCCTTGTAGCGTATTTTGTGACGGAAAAAAAACTAATTGTCCCTGTCATTGTGACAGTGGCTGTCATCTTTGAAGTTACGTCACTTATCCGTTATCTCGATAAAACAAACAGGGAACTTACAAGCTTTTTGGAATCCATTCGGTTTTCCGAGTTTACCCGCTCCTTTCAGATTGAAAGCATGGGCGGCACATTCAATGAGCTGAACCGTGCCTTTAATGAGGTAATGCATGATTTTCAGAAAGTAAGAGCCGAAAAAGAAGAGAGTTTTCATTATCTCCAAACCATTGTTCAAAATATTGATGTAAGTGTTATTGCATACAGCGGTGATGGTAACATCGAACTGATCAATAAAACGGCTAAAAAGTTGTTTCAACTCGCCAGTATCAAAAATCTCAAATCACTGGAAAGTCTGAGCCCGGAACTTGTTGCTACCTTGCTCGGCATTAAACCGGGAGAAAACAAGCTCGTAAAAGTACAGTTTGAGGATGATATTCTGCAATTGGCGATATATGCTTCCACGATCAAGGTAAAAGATAAACTTATTTTCCTTGTAACGATCAAGGATATTCAAAACGTTCTTGAGGAGCAGGAAACCGAGGCCTGGCAGAAGCTGATAAGGGTTCTTACCCATGAGATAATGAACTCCATCACACCGATCGCTTCCCTGTCATCAACACTCGATCTTATGCTAAAAGGTATGGTGGCTGAGGGAAATGGAGAAGAACTGCATATTGATAAGGAATCGGTTTCTGAAATTCAGGAGGCTCTTCAAACCATCAACAAACGCAGCACGGGTCTCCTGCATTTTGTAAATACATACAGAAATCTCACCCGCATCCCGAAACCAAACTTCAGGCAATGTTCTGTAAAGGAACTTTTCACCAACATCGAAAAATTAATGGAAGAGGAAATCCTGCGGTACGGATTCGAATTTTTGGTGCGCGTGGAGCCTTCCGATCTTGAATTTACAGCGGACGATCAACTGATCGAACAGGTACTGATCAACCTGTTGAAAAATTCGCTGCATGCCCTCATTGGTCGTCCCAGCGGAAAAATACAGCTTCTTGGTTTCATGAATAAACGGGGCCGGATCACCCTGCAGGTGATTGATAATGGCGCCGGTATTCTCAAAGATGTGCTCGATAAAATCTTCATCCCTTTCTTTACGACCAAACCATCCGGTTCGGGTATCGGACTCAGCCTTTCCAAACAAATCATGCGTCTTCACAATGGTACCATCTCAGCCCATTCGGAACCCGAAGTGGAAACTGTATTTACGATGACGTTTTAGGGGCTTAGGGGTTTAGGGGCTTAGGGGTTTAGGGGCTTAGGGGTTTAGGGGCTTAGGGCGTAAGCGTCACCAGTCCCCAGTCACTTTCTCCTTCATAACCGCAAAACTTAAACTTAAACGTTAATAGTTTGTTAAAAAAAATGGTTTCAAATACCCGGCACTCTTTTTAAACGTTTTTACATCAGCTATACTTAACAAACGAAAGGAATTATCATGAATAAAATATTTCGCACTTCAGTTATCGGTCTTTTATCACTGATGTCTCTAACAGTTATGAGTACACTTGCCAGCGAATTTCCGGAGCATAAGGTAAATATAAATCTTGCGGATAGCAGAATTCACTGGACTGGCTCTGAACCGCAAGGTGAAAATAAGGGTTTTGCAAAACTTACGGGAGGTGAACTGATCCTGGATGATACTGAAATAAAAGGCGGCTCGTTTACAGTGGATCTTAAAGCGCATAACAACAAGGAATCCAAAGCCCGTTTTGAAATAAGAAAGGTTACCAAACTACCTGTGACCAGAACAGAACAAGGTGATATAAAATTTACGCATAAAATTGTAGGTGATCTTACTATAAAGGGGCAAACCAAAACAATAAGTTTTGACGCAAGCGTAAATATATTGAACGGCAAAGTGGCTGCAAGTTCGCAGCCTTTCAAAATTGACAACAATACCAGTATGCAGATCGAATTAATAACAGAATAGTTATTTGATGATTTGGTGATTGCGCAGAGCGCATCTGGTATTGTAGAATATGTGATATATCTCCTAACCCATTCTCCCGAGTGGAAAACGCCGGATTTGATTTGACAGTTTGGGGATTAAGGCTTGTCGGGGGTGGAGGTGAATTGAAACCAATCCACATCAAAAAGATCTTCGCCATTGCCGCCAAACCGAAGCCAAACGGCATGCACTCCGCTTACGTGATTTACTTTCGCTTTGACAGTAATCCAGGTTTTGCCATCTCCATTGCCCGGAATATCTAATACCGCGATGGAATGTCCCCACCGGTTATCGATACCGATATCAATCTTTCCACCGGCCTTGCCCGGCGCTATCCTGAAGATAACGCTATCGACACCCGATTCAAAATCGAAGTATTTATAGCCCGCCTTATCCTCATTCCTTAAACCTGCCAGCTTTTCGTTGTCGGCTGCGAATGCAACGATTCTGACGTTTCCGGTTAACAGGCATGCCCGTTCGGCGTCCATTTTTAATAGTGGATTTAAAGGGCCGGATGCTCCCTGGGTGGTCATTTCAACTTCATTGATACTACCATCAGCATTAAAGGTGATGGGTTCCATGCAGGCTTTTCTCATTGTTACCGAGTTATGCGTTGCCCGGTGATAAAATACATACCATTTACCCTGGAATTCAGCAATGGAACCATGGTTATTCCAGTTGCCCGGATCACAATGATCATTATCAATAATTACACCGCCGTATTTAAAGGGTCCCATGGGCGATTTTGAAGTGGCGTAGCCGATGCACGTCGGCATTCCCGCTCTACCCATGTGGGCATAAATAAAATAGTATATCCCGTTGCGTTTAACCATGTATCCGCCTTCATGAAAAAAATGTTCCTTTTCAGTAACCAGACTGTCTATTATAGTGGATGTATCTATTTCTGTCATATTGGATCTCAGTTTAGCTATTTTTGCGGTAAACTGGCCCCATATATAATATCCCTGGCCATCCTCATCAACAAAAACACAGGGATCAATCTGGTTAATACCTGCCAGGTCAATTGCACGTCCATTCAAAAACGGACCAACCGGACTCGTACTTGTGGCGACACCTTCAGTTTTTGTGGGTGAAGCGAGGCAATAATACAGGTAATACAGGCCATCTTTATACTGGCAATCGGGTGCATACAAAAAATCGTCGCTATACGGAACCTGATCATTTTTGCCTGCAGAGGCAAACGCATTTTTATGAATATCCCAGTGGAGCAGGTCATTTGTTGACAGAACATAATGATCATGGGAACAGTACCAGGCAGGGCTTTCATCACGCGATCCATAAATATACAGTTTTCCGTCCTTCCAAACATGGGCGGAAGGATCCGCGATGTAAATGCCCGAGGGTGCAATCGGATTTTGTGCAGAGAGAAACAAGGAGGCTACCATTAACAGGTATGCACTCAGCGCAATATTTAAAATGAATTTTTTTCTCATATTCTTTTTATCTGCTAATCGTACCCTCTATATCCCAAAGATCTGTCCAGTCTCTGGCACCGTTCCATAAAAATACCTGGCCCTTAATCAGCCGGCATTTTTTATCAATCATTGAGATTTCTTTCATTTCGGATTCAGTCAGGAAGTCTGATAAAACTGCATTTAGGTTGGAAAGAATATTATTCCTGTTTGTAGAAAACGGAATGACAACCTCGCCGCGTTGAACAGCCCATTTTATACAAACACCCGCCGGGTGTAATTTTAATCTTTGTGCTATTTTCACAATTACCGGATCCTCGATATCAACGGTGTCAGTAATGGTACGGTCCCGTTCCGGACGTCCGGGAGAACCTAAAGGAGAATACCCTATGGGGACAATATTATGTTGAACTACAAAATCAAATAATTCAGGCTGCTGAAAATGAGGATGGATCTCCATTTCATTGCATGCCGGTTTGATGCGCGCATCCCTGAGAACAAGCTTCAGTTTGGGTATGGTCATATTGGAAGTCCCGATATTTCGAACCAATCCCGTATCTACAAGTTGCTCCATCTGGCGCCATGTGTTCATATAGTTTTCATGGATATAAGGCAGCGCATGACGATCGCGTGAATCCACGTCAACTCCTGCTGCATGATGATTTGGGAAAGGCCAATGAACCAGGTACAAGTCAAGATAATCAAGACGAAGGTCCTTTAAGGATTGTTTGCAAGATTCGATCACTTGCCCGGTTCCATGTCTATTGTTCCAAACCTTGGAAGTAATCCAAAGTTCATTTCTATCCAAACCGCGTTTAATTAGGTCTTCCAGTACCAGGCCTATTTGCGGTTCATTGCCGTAAACTGAAGCGCAGTCGATATGCCTGTAGCCAAATTCGACCGCCTGTCTCACCGCTTCAGCCACCTCCTTCCCGGTGGCATGGTCCGAGCCAAAAGTCCCGAGTCCGATTACAGGTATACCAAGATTCCCAGTAGGGTGCAAGGGTATCCTGACCTTGTTTGAGGAGAAATTATTCATGCTTCAGTTTTTGATTTCTTCATCAAATACAACAGCGACTTTGCCACATTTGCCCTGGGACATAAGCGTATATGCCTGGGATATATCATCCAACCTGAAACGGTGTGTCACCAGATCTTCAGGATGAATCCCCCAGCGGGCTATTTTTTCCACCAGTTCTTCCATGAGCCAGATACTGGTTACCCAGGATCCGTAAATTGTTTTCTGGTCATGAATGATATCCGCACTTGGATTGAATTCGACCGAACCGCCTTCTCCGAGGAAAGCAATTTTCCCCCATTTGCGTGTAGCACGTATGGCAAGTTGCCGTCCGGAGGTATTGCCTGAACAGTCAATGGACCGTTCAACACCTTGCTTATTGTAAGTCAGGGCTAAAATTTCAGAAAAGGCATCAGGTTCTGAGAGCAGGACATGGTCAGCCAGTTTTTTGTCTGCAGCAAGTTCGCATCTTTCTCTTACCGTGTCAACACCAATCAACTTATTTGCTCCCATCGCTTTTGCCAGCATCAGTGTAGCCAGTCCCACCGGTCCCAATCCAACAACCAATACAGCATCATTGCCGCTGATTCCTATTTTTTCAAGGCCTTCATAACATGTGCCAAAGCCGCATGCGATCTGGGCTCCATCTGTATAGGTAAGGGAATCGGGCAATAATACAAGATCTTTTTCCTCCGCCAGGATATAAGGAGCCATGCCGCCATCGCGCTGCCAACCGTAGGCTGCCCGGAATTTGCTTGTACAGCTGATCATATAACCTCGTCGGCAATCGTTACAAACACCACAACCGGAAATATGATAGATGACAACGCGGTCACCCGTTTTAAAACGACGCATGCCGGGTCCGCAGGCCACAATCTGCCCTGCCGGTTCATGCCCTGCAATCTTATCCTGGTATCCTTCGGGGCCTTTACCGAGATGTTCCCGGTAAATGGCACGTATATCGCTGCCACAAATGGTGGAGGACTTGGTACGGATGAGTACTTCTCCATGTCCGGGAACAGGAACGGGAACTTCTTTAAGAACGGTTGTGCTGTTACCAGGCAGGTAAGCCCCCTGCATAAAGGAAGGAATTGTCGATTGCATAAGTTGTCAGGTTGGTACGATATACCAAGTATACTAAAAAAAAACAGGGTGGCAAAATGCCACCCTGAATTTTATTAAGCTAAAAACAAAACTTATTTAGCAATAAGAACTTTTTGTTTCGATACATTATTTCCGTCCTTGATAGTAACAGTATACATACCGTCAGCCAAATCGGAAACACTAACACTGGATACATTCTTAACGCTTTTTACAACGCGGCCATCAAGATTCATGATAGTGATGTCAGCATTCTTTGCATTCTTAACGTTCAGAACTGATTTAACAGGGTTAGGATATACAAACAGACTCTGTTCGGAAGAGATAGGTTTCACAGCAGATGCACCGCTGTATTTTGCCTTGATAGCAGTTAAAGAAGCAGCTGCATCATAGTCAAGATCCCACCATGCCTGAGCACCGATCTTCAGACCATCACTTTGTGAAGTCAGGTCAGCCGTATATGAAAAATCTTCAATTACGTCGGAGATCTTTGTGATTCCACCAGCTTGTGAATCTTCAGTTTCCACACCAGGAATGGTGTTAGGATCATGGTCTCCAAAATAATAAGCGGTATAATCGCTCGGAGCAACAACACCTGCAACACCCCACTGGGCCCTGTTCCATGTAACGAAAAGGTCAGCAGCTTCCTGTGTCAGAGGAACAGTAGCCAAACCAAGGTCTTCTAACGTCATATCCTCTGAATAGATAAGGTTATTTTCTTCCTTGAGGTTGCTATGATCAGCAACCAAAGCAGCTGTTCTTTCATTTTCCCAGATACCCGGTACATTGACAACTTTAAATTCACCGTCTACACCGCCCCAATTTAAATAGGAAGCGGGAGCATCAGAAAAAACACCATCGATAGTACCATTATAATAAGGATCCAATTCTGTCTTGCTGTATGTAACCACATTATCAGCAGCATAAATAATATAATCGGAAATATCGTTTACATCATCGGTAAGAGCAGTTCCATCAAGAAAATAATCCTGAATGTTAAGGCTGGCTTCGATTGTATCAATACCGAATATACCCATCAATAATCCGTCCGGATCCTGTCCGCCGGTGGCCACGTTTTCATGATCTTCACCTACCATGTTGGCGTTTACAAACAGGTTGTTTGTAAAATAACATTCTCTCCAATACTGGTTCAGGATCGGGTATTTATGGTTGTTAATGAATGTATTGTGATTGATAATTGCTACGTCGGCAACACTTTCCTGGCTCAAAAAGGTCAGACCGCCACCGGTAAAAGTGTTGTTTTCAATAACAAGTGAATCAATGGCATTTTTACATTCAGCAGCTCTGGCACCCCACCACTGGGAGAAATCATTCAAATCGCGGAAGTAATTGTTTCTGAGGATAATTTTAGCGCCCGATGTAACGTTACCGGCGTTGAAAACAATCAGTGAAGAATTTTCAATTAAGCAATCCTCAACCAGCAAACGGTGATTAGGTCCGTTGATGTTAAATGAACTGGTCGGCAAAGCATTGCTGGTTTCCATGTTTTCATACTGAATATTTATGAAAGACAAGCTGCTGTTGATCGTGTTTTCACCAACGGCTACTTCAGCCAGGGGCATTTTAAGAATGACAGGTTTTGCACCTCCACGCTGACCTCTGATTGTAAGTGTACCTGTAGGATTATCTACAAGGATCGGTCCATGCTGAATATAAAATTCATCAGCTTTCAATTCATAGATAGTGTTAGGATCGTTACGTTCACCAGTGGCGGTTGTATCGCCGTTGATGGTTGCTTCAAGCAATCCGTCATTAGCCTGGCCGCCGTCAATAATTTTCACGGTCTGAGCGACCAAATTTCCTGCAATTAGCAAATTTGCAGACACAAAAAGTAAAGATTTTAAATTCATGTTGTTCAATTTTTGGTTAGTAATTAGTTATCATCATAAGAACTGTTGTAATTTCAATTTTATTTGTCACAATACCTCCTTTTTTTAGAATTTAACTCTTACTCCCAGTTGGGCCCGAATACCGTAAAACTGGCTGCTCGTCGGCAAAGACGGTCTTGCAGGGTTTAATCCTACTGCCGGCTGGGCTCCAAAGTAATAATCATCAATATGATTCAAAAGATTTGAGACATTTAAAAAGCACGATACATTCTGTGTAATTTTTTGGTTCAACATAAGGTCAACCAAAGAAAATGTATCATAATAACTGTCAAATACAGAATAACGTGCATCGAGACCTTCCACGGTTTTTGCCTGGTACCGGTAAGAAATACGGGAACTGAATCCCTTGTAATCCCAACCCAGGATAACATTTAAGATCGATTGCGGCTGATCCTGCATAGGTCCTTTTCTGGTCCTGTATTTCTGACCATAGATGGGCTTGTCAATGAATCCGGATGAATCTACGCCGATCTGCACACTTTGGAAATACGGATACTTGGTTTTCGTTTGAATGATGGTATAGTTAATATCAAGAACCAGTCCTTTTAATATCCCGGGTAAATACCAGAAGTTGGTCTGCCATGAAAATTCCAAGCCGCTTACATAGGCCTTTTCGGTATTGTTAAAAGGCAGGTTGGTTGTACCATCTGCTTTCAGATAGAAAGGATTATAATATTCAGCACCCAGAATCCGACTGTCAAGGTCAGCCGGACCACCCACGATCTGTCCTTTCTTATAGGGTTTGTATCCGTTCATGGTAAAAATAAGGTCACTTACTTCCTTATAGAAACCGTATACGGTAAACAGACCGATCTTATCATTTTTTACAGAAACGCCCAAATCGAAATTCCATGCTGTTGAGGGGAACAGGTAAGGATTATTGGATGTAATGTCATTCCCTGTGTTTGGATATATAACCAGGGGGGATATCTCACGGAAACTGGGCCGGGAAGTACTCTTATAAACCGCACCCTGGATGGTGATAGCATCACTGACCTTATATTTCATATTCAACGAGGGAAACCATTTTGTATTATTGGTTTTTGTGGTTACAGAATCCGGATTTGCATCAATACCCGTAAGTCCGCTGTTTTGCTTAATATGGTAGGCGAAATATTCAGTCTTGTAATTCTCCGCTCTTACGCCCGGCAACAACATCAGTTTGCTTCCGATATTCACTTCCGCCATAATATATCCGGCACCAACTTTTTCAGTTGCATCGTAATCTCTCTGGTAACTTTCAACCCCTCTCTGGGTGTAACTTGGCCCAAAGTCTTTATGAATTTGATCCTGCATGCCACTCAGCAAATCTACATCTGCGCTCCAGCCCAGATCGTATCTGCCATTCAGGAATTCTCCCGGGTCATATCCTGCATCGACGAAATTACTGGCACTTATGCCTCTTTGTACGTTAAGACTGGTTTCCACCCATGGGAATGTGGCCAAAAATGACTGACGCCGGGCTACCGATCCACCCCATTGCAGGTCATAAAATGTGGCGCTTCCGTCACTGATCCTGTTCAGAGTATGATATTTACCTCCAACCTTCAATTTACCCGAAATTTTGTCCAGCAAAGAAAACGAGAGCTCGTAGTCAAACTTAACATCATAGCTTTTATCGGTTAATGACTGGTCAGCCAGATCCAACTCCTGTAAATAGGAGTTCTCAATTTTAAGGGAATCAGGGCCGCCGATTTGATCCATGATTGATTTGGGTTGCCTGTAAACAAGGGAATTCTGGTTCAGTCCCCAATCGCTTGCTTCAACGAAAGGAAAGGCCTGTTCATCCTCGTTTGCTTCAGCATATGTGGTGGAAAGGTCAATGTCAACCTTGGAATTTCCAAAACGGAAGGAATTCTGCAATGTGTGAGTCCGGGTCCAGGTTCTCCATTCTGCATCGGTAACCCTTTGTGTATAACTTTCGGGTGTACCGGAAACATTGAATTTATATTGATTATTCCGGGTGATTACATCATCATTTTTTTGGCTGAACATATTGAAAAATTTCACTGACCACCAATCATTATGGTAATCAAGGATCAAACTGCCGTTTGTACGGGTGCGGATTTGAGACTGATCAATAAATCCTGCCTGTGTTGTTTTAGTATTGAGTGCGGAATCGACTATTGCTCCACCTTCACCGGTCTGAAAAGTCCAGTATGCTCCGGCATACGTTCCGTTAAACTGCTGGGACGGCATATCTTTTCTTTCACGGGAAGCCCTGAGAGTTAATCCGAGTTTTTTATCGAAAAACCGGTCACTATACCCGAAATCCACCTTATAGTTACCAAAACTCTGGTTAAGATTGGCATAACCGCCTTCTAATGAAAATTCTACCATTCGCTTACTGGGGGCTTCCATCAATCGCAGGTTGACAGTTCCACCAAGGGCGTCTGCATCCATATCCGGACGCAGGGATTTGGATACTTCCACTCCGGAAAGCATTTCACTCTGTACCAGGCTTAAGTCAACACTTCGGTCAAAGTCGCTGGTGGATGCCATTTTAATACCTTCAATTGTAACATTGCTGTATTTTGGCGACAAACCACGGATAACAATCTTGTCGGCCTCACCATTATTCCTTTTTAAAGAAATGCCGGGCAAACGTCCGATAGCTTCCGCAGCATTCGCATCAGGCAACTCCTGCATTTTTTCAGAAGAAATAACATTGGCGACTGTACTTGAAGCCAACTGCTGGTTTATAGCAGCCCTCTGACCACGGATCTGCGCTGTAACAACTACCTCTTCAACCTGGGTGGTCAAAACTTCCATTTGAATATCAATCGTCAAAGTCTGTCCTTCGACAACATCAACAGTCAGTTGCTGTTCCTGATAACCCAGATAGTTGACTGTAACAGCATTGCTTCCGGCAGGTACATTATTTAAGATGAATTGGCCATTGATGTCAGTATAAGTTCCAAGGAACCTTTCTTTAATTAAAACTGCTGCACCGGGCAAGGCATCACCTGTCGCCGCATCCGTAATAACACCTTTTATTGTTCCGTTTCCCGCCGCGAACATAGCGCAGGAAATAAGACTAAACAGTAAAAGTAATAGAGTAAATCTTTTCATAGTTCTGCTTTTTTTTAAGTTAGGGGTTTTAAAAAATGCAATTAGTTTGATTTTCGAACAATTAGTTTGATTTTCGCTTGATAAATTCTTATAAAGTTACATGACTTACTGTATTAAATACAATATAAAAATACAAATAAATTAATACAAAAAGCATTTATACTATAAATCATGCTAAACTTTTGATTTTTTTTAAATATATATTTTATTCAAATAATCTGTGAATGGGTTCAGTTGTGCAAGAGGTTTAAAAAACAAGTAAATAATCTAGAATATCAATGGAAATGCCAATTTTACTGATCCAAACTTAATAAAAAAATAATTAGTCTGTATACTGAAAACGATAATTTATTCGTTAATACAAATTTATTGTGAATCTTTTGCGTAAAACATCTGTGCGACAAGAGGGTGCCATATATAGCTGGTTCGATACCTTACTATAAAATATTAAACACCTATTTGCCGGAAGCTTTTGTCAAAGATCCAAAGACAGCCTAACATCTAATTGCCTAGTACTTTTGAAAATACTGCTTAAATTCAATCAGGCTGAAACTCCGGAAACAACTCAAATTATGATAAACACGGTACGAAGCAGGATATTCTGCCATGGTAGGCGTATACTCAAAATCATAGAATAAATTCTCCGCAAAATCCACTTTGGGATCTTTGAACTTCTTGATACACTTGCACTTATTCATAATATGGCACAAATTAGTCGGTGCAAAAGTAATTGTTTTAGAACATCTTACCAAATATTATGAGGCTATATTACCTGAGGCACTGTTTCAGTGGGTTTCCCACCCTTCGCTTTTTCAGCCTCCAACACCTGTGCAACTTCTTGCCTTTATCCATAACTCTCAACTTTATTTTTTTATCCTTTAACTTTTAACTTTTAACTTTTAACTTTTATCTATTATCTGTTATATTTGCCCGGCTGAACAATTGGTTCAGCCGCATGTAATATAACTGCATAAATATATAAAATGACAACAAAAAGAGAGTTATTACGGGAAACAGTAGAGCATATAGACATTAAGTCGTTTGACTCAACGCCGATCATCGATTCGATGAAGAAAATGTCGTTTTCATCGCGTGATACGGCAAATGCAGCAGAAATTCTTTTGAAAATGGTCCGCGACAGGGAATGTACAAATATGCTTACGATTGCAGGAAGCACCAGTGCCGGAGGATGCATGCAGGTATATGTGGATATGATAAAGCACAACATGATCGATGTGATTGTTGCGACCGGAGCCAGCATCATTGATATGGATTTTTTCGAAGCCATTGGGTACAAGCATTATATTGGCCGTACGGATGTTCCCGATAAAAAGCTTCGTGATTTTTATATTGACCGCATCTATGATACTTTTATTGATGAGGATGATCTCCAGATGTGTGACAGCACCATTAAGCTGGTTGCCGATAAGCTCGAACGCAGGCCGTATTCATCCCGTGAATTTATTCATGAACTGGGAAGATATCTTGTAGGCCATTCTGTAAAGAAGGATTCACTGGTTCAGGTTGCCTTTGAAAATAATGTTCCCATCTTCTGCCCTGCTTTTTCTGATAGCAGCGCTGGCTTTGGGTTGGTCAAACATCAATGGGAAAATCCCGAGAAGCATGTGACGATTGATTCAGTCCGTGATTTCAGGGAGCTTACCATGATCAAGATGGAAGCAGAAACTTCCGGCCTCTTCATGATCGGCGGAGGTGTACCCAAGAATTTTGCACAGGACACGGTAGTTTGTGCAGAGATCCTTGGAAAATCGGTTCCCATGCATAAATACGCGGTACAGATCACTGTTGCCGATGTGCGCGACGGGGGTTGCTCCGCATCCACTTTGCAGGAAGCTTCCTCATGGGGTAAGGTTGACACCAAATATGAACAGATGGTATATGCCGAGGCTACGACCGTAGTACCGCTGATTGTAAGTTACGTTTACCACAGCCGCGCCTGGGAAAAAAGGGAAGCAAAACAGTGGAATAAGCTGTTTGTGAAGAAGACGGTGGGGGTTTAGGCTATTAGGCTATTAGGCTATTAGGCTATTAGGCTATTAGGCTTCCAGGCTTGCATGCTTCCAGGCTTGCATGCTTCCAGGCTTCCAGGAAGAACGTCTTCGGTATTCGACGTTCGGCGTTCCTTGTTCGATATTATTTTTCGTAAAATAACACTGAACAAGGAACACCGAATATCGAACTCCGAAGATTCTTAACTGAAAAACTGCAAAACAAAATTATCTGTTGAACTGCGTTTTTCTACCGATAGCAAATCCTTACGGGATTCTCACCTCTCATCTCTTCAACCGACCGCTTCAAGGGTCTGCGACCACTTGAAGGGTCTGTTTTCTACAGCCTAATAGTCTACAGCCTAATAGCCTAGTTCATCATCTGGCCAAGTTCCACGGCAGCATTGTATTTGATGTTATCATCCTTGCTGTGACCATTGCTGGTTCCGTTTCCGTTGGCATTTCCATTCCCATTCCCGCCAAAGCGTTGCTCGGCAGTCTGCAGAATAAGGTGAAGCATTTCAGCATAACTCATGCCCTTCAGGTTTGCCATCTTGGCCATGTGTCCATCCCAGCACCAACCCGGATTCGGGTTAACTTCAAGCAGCTTGGGAACGCCCTGCTGATCAAATCGCCAGTCCAAACGGACATAATCATGACAGTCAAGCCGCTCAAAAAGTTTAAGGCATTGCTCTGTGATCATCTTTTCGGTTTCCTCGGGAAGATTCACCGGAATTGACCGCAAAAGCTTAAAGTAAGGAGAGTTTTCGATCCACTTGGCTTCATAACCACATATCTTAGGCAGGTTCGCTGGCAACTTGGAATAGTCTTCTTCTGCAAAAGGCAGAAATGTATACGATTCGGGGGGATTCCCTATAATGCCTACTGTTACTTCCTTTCCAGGGAGAAATTCCTCCACCAGGATGGGCTTGTCATAGCCAAGGGTTTCCCTTATCCGGATGATCGCATCGTTTAACTCTTCTATATTATTGGCCACGTTTTCCGATGTGATGGCAATGCTGCTGTCACCATAATTAGGCTTGGCAATCACAGGGAAATCAATGTTCATTTCAAAAACATTGTCCTCTGCCTTGATAAAAACGGCATCCGCAACCGGAATACCCAGTTCGCGGGCAATTCCTCTCACAAGCGACTTGTCATAACAATAGGCAAGTCCCTGCGGATTTGCACCCGTGTAAGGAATACCCAGCATTTCAAGGAGTGCGGGAACATGCAGTTCCTTTCTCGGTTCATTTGTAAATCCTTCATCACAAAGATTCAACACAAAATCGATGCGGGGCTTCAGTTTGATCAGGTCGTTCAGCATGGAATTATGGTTATTCAAATAAATAAACCTGTATTCCTTCAACTGGCTGAGTGCAATCTTCAAATGGCGAATGGTGTCAAAATCCGCATCGGCAAAAATCCCGCCCGGTTTTACAGCATCCGGTTTTTCCGGATCGCCCATGAGTACAACCACGTTTTTCAGTTCTGCCTTTTTAACCTTTACCGGTGTCCATTCTTTCGCAACCTGGGCAGTGACGATGATCCTTCTTTCCATCATTCCCAGGTCCTGGTTCCGCTTGGAATCGGTTTCAAGATTGCCATGAAAAGTGAGCTTGCTATAGCCGGTCAGGTCAAACATCTGGGTAAGACTTTCCTTGTTGTAAAGCCTTTCGGCATAAAACTGGTCGAGGATAACCCCCTTATTGATATTTGAAATAACTTCTCTTGAAATGAGCCGTTGGTTATCGGATGCCAGGGAGCGCTCACGACATACAAAATGCTTGTTGTCAATCCATTCCCAGCTTCTTGGATTGAAATTCTCCCGTAAATAATGGCCGTCGGCCACATCAATCAGAAATTTACCAAAAGGCTTTAATATTCTGAAAACTTCTTTCAAGATTTTTATATCGTCTTCAGTGCTTTCAAAATAGCCAAAACTGTTCCCCAGAATCATAACTACATCAAAAGTATCAGCCGGATAAGGCAACTTTCGTGCATCTCCTTCCCTGAAACTTGTATTAAGCTGTTCCGATGAACCGGTATTTTTTGCTTTTCTGATGAGATAATGCGAACGGTCAAGTCCATTCACATTTTTAAAGCCACGGCGGGCCAGTTCGAGGGAATGCCTTCCCTGGCCGCATGCCAGATCGAGTATAACCATGTTTTTTTCGAGTCCCAGAATGTCAGTAAAGAGATCCACTTCTTTCCGTGTAATTTGCAGATCTTCTACAACATCTGCATCTGTCTTAAGGTACATGGAATTAAAAATCCTTCGCCACCAATCGGGTTGCAGATAATGCTCCAGGTTTTCAACTGGTCCTAACGATCCATTTGGAGCCTGACCGTTTTTCTTCGGCCGGGAACCATTATTTCCGTATTGTTTCATCGGATGTTTTCAGTTTATTTAATAACGTTATTGTAAATAAAATTTATACAAGATTAATGATGTGCGATAAAAAACGGATGCATTTCTTATCATTGTTAATAACTTAATATTATGTTCATTATTTTCAATCCTAACTTATTATAAAAGAGAACAATGGAATGAAATAAGGAAATAAACCGGCTTGCCGGAAAAAGATATTAACAGCTTAATAACAAAGGGACTCTAATGTGGAAGATTTTCAGTGGTCTGATACATGGCCCGGTTAAAGTTGCTTTTCATAACAAACGTAAGGAATGCGTTGATAATTGGCCTGAAAGCTGCCAATTTCCCTGAAACTCAGCTTTTCGCATAGTTGTCTTGCACTTTCACTTGTTTGATATATATCCAGTCGGATACAGGTGTACCCATTTTTTTTAGCCATTTCCTGGGCAAAGTCGATTATCATCCTGGCAATTCCTTTTCCCTGCCATAATGGATGCACTGCCAAACAATTAACGAAGAGAGGTCTGGAATCAACGGAAGAAAGATTCATCTGGCGGTAATCTTCAGGTTCATCATCCTTCACGGTTACCATACCTTTGCAGACACCTTTGTCTTTGGCAAGATAGATGTGCCCGTTCATAACATCGCGATCAATCTGTTCTGCAGGAGGAAAAGTACTGTTCCAGTGCCTTAGTCCCCTGGAATTCATATCACGGGTACATACCTTTAGCAAGTAAAGAATCTCTACAAGGTCAGTGGATCTAGCCTGAATAATTTCCATTGATTATGGGTTTCTCGATAAATGGATTTAAACCTCGGGCTCAAATATAATAAATAAAGCACAAATGAAAAACACCTGCAACAATCACACCAATAATTCCATTATTTTTGTCGGGAATTTAATCGTTCATTTTTTTTAAAATTTGGAATAATTTAACTCTACTGATGAACCGCAAAGGTTTCTTACTTTACATTTTCCTTGTCATTCTGGCAGGCATATCTGCCTGCAAAAAAGATCCTGTCGTTACAGAAGACGGAGAACTTAGTTTTTCAAGCGATACGGTAACTTTCGATACCGTTTTCACCACTCTGGGTTCCGCCACACTCAGTTTTAAAATATATAATCGTGGTTCCTCAACATTGCGTATTCGTTCTATTGCACTTGCCGGTGCGGAGCGATCGTTTTTTCATTTAAATATTGACGGTGAATCTGCTCGTTCGCTGCATAATGTAGATGTGCCGCCGGATGACAGTCTTTTCATTTTTGTTGCGGTTACCGTCGATCCGCTTAACTCTGATAATCCGCTTGTTGTTAAGGATTCGGTTCTTTTTGATATCAATGGCAGGCTGAGCAATGTAAAACTGATCGCTTACGGCCAGGATGTCAATCTCATTAACGGAAAAATCTTTGGATCAGTGACATGGACCCGAAACAAACCATACCTCGTGTACAATTCCATGGCCGTGGATACATCCTCCACGCTTACCATTGAAGCCGGAACACAGATCTACTTTCACAAGAATTCAAGCATGATCGTCTGGGGCAGGCTCCTTGTTAACGGCACGACCGAAGAGCCTGTCGTATTTCAGAATGACCGACTTGAGGAATTTTACAGGGTTATTGCCGGCCAGTGGGGAACTATCTATATCGATCCGATCAGTACCGGAAATGTGATCAACCATGCCATTATTAAAAACTCCATTGCGGGGATCCAGATCGGCTTTCCCTCGGATTATAATATTCCTGAACTTGAACTCAGCAACAGCATCATCGAGAATGTTTCCTTTGCCGGTATTTATGCCTTTGGCGCAAATATTACCTGTTATAATACGGTGATTGCAAATTGTGCAGGCGCCGCCGCCGCCCTTCTGAGGGGAGGTTCTTACCGCTTTCTTCACTGCACGGTTTCCAACAACGGGGTGCTGGGATCATCCCGTACCAATCCTTCTGTAATCCTTACGAATTTCTTTTACAATCCCGAATATGATGAGGCCAAAGGCGATTATGTTTACATTACACGAACGGGTGATCTCACGGAAGCCACTTTTTCAAATTGTATTCTTTACGGCAATACAACACATGAATTGCAACTACTTAACAATCAAACAAACCGGTTTGATTACAAATTCGAATATTGCCTTATGAAAGCAAGCGAAGATTCGATAGATGTTGCCGATATTGCTCATTATAATAACCTGATTCTGAACAAAGATCCCGAATTCGCAAATGATTCCGACCGGTATCACCTTGATTTCAGTCTGGATACACTCTCCCCGGCAATTGATTCAGGGAATCCGCAACTTCCGGTAACTTATCCGTTCCTTGAAAATGACATTACCGGATTCTGGAGATTGACGGATGGCAAACCGGATTTAGGAGCTTATGAAAGAAAAGAAGAGTAAATTTTACTGTTCAAGCCATGAATATACTGGCATTTTTTCATGCCACGCCCCTGGTACTGGCAATTCTCCAGTCCTGCTTCACACCCTCTGACAGGAAAAATCATTCCCTTCCGGATACAGGTCATGCTTACCGGATCGTATTCTACAACACCGAAAATTTCTTTGATACCCTGAATGACAGTCTGACAGCTGACGACGAATTTACCCCCGAAGGAGGAAGGCACTGGAATTACACCAAATATAAATCCAAACTAGGCAACCTTTACAAAACCATGATTGCCATCGGTTCCTTTACTCCACCGGATCTGATCGGACTATGTGAAGTGGAAAACCGGCGTGTTCTAACTGATCTTGTAAACAACACCCCTCTCTCCAAATTCAATTACGGGATCATTCATGCCAATTCACCCGACAAACGGGGTATTGATGTGGCTATAATTTACAACAGAGAACGTATTCGTGTTATTCAATCCCGGTATATCGGGGTTGGAAAAGCAGGCTTATTCACCCGCGATATTCTATATTGCAAAGCCACTTTCGGAAATGATACCTGCCATATACTGGTAAATCACTGGCCGTCAAGGTCAACCGGACAGGTTGAGACGGAACGCTACCGTCTTGCCGCTTCTGCACGCCTGAAGTTGACCGTGGATTCCGTGTTTCATGGTTGCAGCAAGGCGAAAATTGTGATCATGGGTGATTTTAATGATGAACCACCCGATGTAAGCCTTTCACAAATACTTCAGGCAAAAACCGAAATCCGGAATATAAAAACCGATTATCTTTACAATCTTAGTATAGCGCCCCGGAGTGGAAATGTAAAAGGAACAGTTAAATTCCGGGGAGAATGGACTCTTTTTGACCAGGTAATTGTTTCCGGAAGCCTGCTTTTATCCTTGAAAGGATTGCATGTTCAACCGGTTGATTACCATATTTTCGGAGAATCGTTCCTGCTGATTCCTGATGAACAATATAATGGATACAAACCATACAGGACGTATAACGGGTATAAATTCCAGGGCGGATTTTCGGATCATTTGCCGGTGTATTTGGATATGGAGATAGTGACAAGTGACAAGTGAAGTGACTAGTGACAAGAGGAAAGCCAGACCCTTCAAGTGGTCGCAGACCCTTGAAGCGGTCGGATAGGGAATAAAAAGAGATACTGGATGCCGGATACTGATGTGGCGTCAGCGTCACCAGTCACCAGTCACCACCCGAACTGCACGACTGCACGACTCATTAACTGCAAAACTGCAAAACATTAAACTCTTAATCTGCAACCATGAAAACAACAAAACTCCTCGCGCTATTCATCTTTCTGGCCTCCGCCGCCTATTCGCAGCAGAAGGCTCCCACAGCTGCGCAAATCATTGAGCAGATCCGGAAAGAATCGAAAGTGCCATGGACCGGACAAACGGTGGATGTATTTAAAACGGGAGATCCCGAAACCCCGGTTACGGGAATCATCACCACCATGTTTGCGACAATGGACATTCTTAAACAGGCGGTTGACCAAAAATGCAACCTGATCATCACCCATGAGCCGACCTTTTACAATCATATGGACGATACGGCTGCCTTGGCAGACAGCTATAATCCGATTTACGAAGACAAAAGAAAATATATTGAAGACCACAACCTGGTTATCTGGCGGTTTCATGATCATATCCACATGATGAAACCCGACGGAATAATTACCGGGGTAGTGCACCGTCTTGGCTGGGAAAAATATGAAGTGACACCTGGAATACCCTATTTCGTGATGCCTGAAACCAGTGTCAGGGATTTGGCCGCCGCGGTGAAAAAGAGTCTCGGAATATCAATGCTCAGGGTTACCGGAAATCCGGATCTTAGGGTTACCAAAGTCGCTTTTGCTCCCGGTGCACCGGGTTCCGAAGTGCAAATGGATGCCCTGGCCCGGGAGGATGTTGAGGTATTGCTTATCGGCGAATCCCGGGAATGGGAAACCATTGAATATGCACGTGATGCTGTGGAACAGGGGAAACATAAGGCTATGATCGTGCTTGGCCACGTGCCTTCAGAAGAAGCGGGAATGGAAGAATGTGCACGGTGGCTGAAAACCTTTATAATGGATGTTCCTGTCAATTATGTACAAACTCCGGAACCTTTTTGGGTACTGCCATAAGTTTGTTAATTTTGGGACTTAAACCAATCCTCGCGATCAAATGAAAATTCTTATCAGTTGGGTCATTTGCATTATGACTTTCACCGATATTCCGGCACAGGCGATACAAAAACCTGTAAATAAGGGAATTCCACCTTTTAATATACAGTTGGTGAACGGGCAGCATTATAAATCATCGGATTTAAGGAAGGACCAACCCCTGATGCTGATTTATTTTGATCCGTCCTGCGATCATTGCCATGCTTTCATACATGAACTCCTGAAAAAGATTAACCTGTTCAGGGAGGTCCAGATCGTAATGATCACCTATGTTCCATTAGACCAGGTAAAGAATTACCTTGCAGGATCTGAATTAAGCAAACATCCGGGAATTATAGTCGGAACAGAAGGAACTACTTTTGTTGTTCGGTTTTATTATGATATAGTTCAATTCCCTTATGTAGCGTTGCATAGGAAGGACGGCACCTTAATTACCACCTATGAAAGCAAGGTACCCGACCCGGAGGTTCTTGCGAAGAAGATGATCGACGACTGATAAACTGTATTTTTGTAATAAATTGATATCGTAGAGACAAGGCAATGCCTTGTCTCTACAATTTATATCATCATCTGTAGTATATTGAATTCCACCGCAGCTCCTTTTTGAACTCACTTACGGTAGTATTTTTCCCGATATGTAGAAATTCCACCCCTGCCATTTCTGCAAAATCCTCAAGATATTGCGCGTTAACAGCCTGGCTGAATGCGGTATGATGGGCCCCGCCCGCCAGTATCCAGGCTGCCGCCCCTGTTTTCAAATCGGGCTGTGGCACCCAAAGCGCACGTGCTACAGGCAGCTTGGGCATATCTGCATCCGGTTTTACGCAATCAACTGAATTTACGATAATCCTGAACCGGTTTCCCATATCGATAAGGCTGGCATTGATGGCAGGGCCTTCGGGAACATTAAAAACAAGACGGGCCGGATCATCCTTTCCACCGATACCCAGGGGATGAACCTCAAGCTTTGGTTTCCCGGTTCCAATCGACGGACAGATCTCAAGCATATGAGCACCAAGGACCTTCATTCCACCCGGATTTAGGTGATAAGTATAATCCTCCATGAAAGAACATCCGCCGGGTAATCCCGTTCCCATTACTTTTACCGCCCGAACAAGTGCCGAATGTTTCCAATCACCCTCGGCTCCAAAACCATATCCGGCATCCATCAGGCGTTGGCTTGCCAACCCCGGAAGCTGCGTCAATCCGTGCAGATCCTCAAAAGTGGTTGTGAATGCCCCAAATCCCCCAGCAACAAGAAATTCCTTCATGGCAATTTCAAGACGGGCCTGGTACTGTACATTCTTATAATATTCCCCTCCGGGCCGGCCTGCCTGGGCCACCTCGAACAGGTCAAAGTATTCTTTTACCAGGTTATCGATGTCCTTATCTGGTACGGAATTCACTATTTTCACGAGATCCCCCACTCCATAGCCGTTTACAGAAAGACCAAATTGTATCTGGGCCTCAACTTTATCGCCCTCGGTTACCGCCACCTCTCTCATATTGTCGCCAAACCGGGCAACCTTCAGGGTTTTGAAATCATGCCATGCAGCTGCCGCCCGGCTCCACATACCAATCTGGTATTGAACATCTTCTTCGGTCCAGTGACCCACTACCACCTTGCGGTTAATGTTCATCCGGCTCATTATAAATCCATGTTCCCGGTCACCGTGGGCAGCCTGGTTCAGATTCATGAAATCCATGTCGATTTCTCCCCAGGGCAGGTCACGGTTAAACTGTGTATGAAGATGCAGTATTGGTTTGTGCAGTATCTTCAACCCGTTTATCCACATTTTTGAAGGTGAGAACGTATGACACCAGGTGATCACACCGATGCAACCCGGGGCCACGTTGGCGGCCTGCAGGGTGGAAAATATCTCTTCCGGTGATTTCACTACAGGTTTAAATACTATGTGCACCGGTATGGCAGCGGATTTATCCAGGGCCATTACGATGTGCTGTGAATCGGCAGCAACCTGCTTCAGGGTTTCTTCACCGTATAAATGCTGGCTACCGGTGATGAACCAAACTTCTAGTTTTTTCAGATCTATCATTTTTGGTAATATTATGATGTTTATAATGGGTAAGCTAATTGTTCTGCAGTTCTGCGGTTCATTGCGTGAACCGGAACATCGTAGATGTTCAATTATTGTAGATCATGCAGTCAGCCGCGTCAGCGTCACTCGTCACTAGTCACATGTCACTTTCTTCATCACTTTTAGTTTTTAGTTTTTCACTCCGCGGGTTATCACCCACGGTTATTGAGATCTGACCCCTTCGAGGTCCATTTCACTTTTCACTTTTAGTTTTTAGTTTTTCACTCCGCGGGTTATCACCCACGGTTATTGAGATCTGACCCCTTCGGGGTCCATTTCACTTTTCACTTTTAGTTTTTAGTTTTTCACTCCGCGGGTTATCACCCACGGTTATTGAGATCTGACCCCTTCGGGGTCCATTTCACTTTTCACTTTTAGTTTTTAGTTTTTAGTTTTTCATTGTTCATTGTTCATTGTCCATAATAGGAATCCGGTCCGTGTTTCCTTTCATAGTGTTTCCTGATAAGAGAATCCTTCATCCGCTCTGCATCGGGATTGATTTTTTCGGTAAATAAAGCCATTTTAGCCAGTTCTTCGAGTACAGCGCTGTTGTATACGGCTTTTTCACCGGTTTTTCCCCATGTGAAAGGTCCATGGTTTCCTATCAGGATCATTTCCACTTCTTCGTACCGGAGATTTGACTGGTCCATGAATTGAAGGATCTGGATCCCGGTTTCATATTCATAATTACCCCGGATCATTTCATCTTCCATCGGCGGCACACAGGGAATATCCCCAAAAATGTGGTCCGCATGTGTGGTACCGTATATGGGAATGTCGCGCAGACTTTGAGCCCATGCAGTTGCATAAGATGAGTGTGTATGAACTATGCCTCCGATCTGTTCATAATGTTTATATAAAACAGCATGCGTGGGTGTATCGGATGAAGGCCTGAGATTTCCATCTACCGTTTTTCCTTCAAAATCCACAATTACCATTTTTTCGGGGGTTAAATCCTCGTAGGGCACCCCGCTTGGTTTGATGGCAAATGCACCCAGATTCCGGTCAGCAACGCTTACATTGCCAAAAGTAAATAATACAAGGCCCAACTGAGGCAACCGCATATTGTTTGCATAAGCAGATTGCCTGATTTGATCGTACCTGCTCATTTTTTTATTGTTTCAGACTTTGTTCAACAAATTCACCGGCACGGCTATATTGTTCGTATAAGGCGGAATAAGCCTCTGCATTGGCCTTTACCGGCTTGTATTCCATTTCATACCCATTTCCCATGGCCTTTTGGGCGTCCAGCACAGTCGGATATAATCCTGCAACAGAAGCCGCCGCCATTGCTGTTCCCAGCGCACAGGCCTGCTCGCTCCGTGCAACAAGAATAGGCATATTCAATACGTCAGCCACGACCTGCATCACAAATGGGGATTTTTTAGCTACTCCACCGAGAGCTACTATGCCATCAATTCTCACACCCTCGCTGATAAACCGGTCAACAATTTTTTTGGCACCAAAAGCGGTAGCTTCAACAAGCGCCCTGAATATGCGGGGTGCATCGGAACCAAGGTTCAGTCCCAGGATAGCACCGGTGAGGGCCTGGTTAGCATCCGGCGTACGCCGGCCATTCATCCAGTCGAGTGCAACAATCCCTGATTCTCCGATCGGAATATCTGCAGCCCGCCTGGATAATTCAGGTAAAATCAGTCCTGTCATTTCTTTTATGAGATTTTCTTTCACTTCCGCATCAACCAGGGACGATTTTTCAAGTAATTCCTTTGCCGGCCACAGAAGCAGCTCCCTGAACCAGGCATATATATCGCCGAAGGCCGATTGTCCCGCTTCCAGTCCCAGCATGCCGGGAAGGATGGAGCCATCCACCTGTCCGCAGATTCCCTTAACCAGTTTGTCCCCTACTTCGCTCATGGGAGCCACCAGCATATCGCAGGTTGATGTACCCATCACTTTGCTCATAAAGTACGGTTTGATTTCGCCCCCGATTGCTCCCAAATGCGCATCAAAGGAACCGGCGCCAATGGATACCGACTCCGGTAAGCCAAGTTTGCCGGCCCATTCAGCACATAAATTCCCGACTTTTTCGTCACACGTATATGTTTCTTTGTACAGATTGGCCCGGATCCCTTTCAGCAAAGGGTCGAGCTTTACCAGAAATTCTTCGGATGGCAATCCGTTAAAATCCGGATGCCACATAGCCTTATGGCCAGCTGCACAACGGCTGCGGACGAGTGTCAACGGATTAGTGAAACCCGTCAGTATGGCGGGTATCCAGTCGCAATGCTCAACCCATGAAAAAGCAGCTTTGCGCACCAGCTCATCTGCCCTGATTGTATGCAATATCTTTGCCCAGAACCATTCGGAAGAATAGATCCCACCCTCGAATTTTGTATAATCTATTCCACCCCAGGTTTTTGCCAACCGGTTGATTTCCTCCGCTTCTTTAGTTGCCGTATGATCCTTCCATAAAATAAACATGGCATTCGGGTTTTCCCTGAATGCCGGAGTAAGCGAAAGGGGGATCCCTTCACTGTTAACCGCAATGGGGGTGGATCCGGTGGTATCTACAGAGATAGCCACCACATTTTTGGCCACATCTTTGTCGCATTTTGAAAGGGCCTTTTTAATAGTGACTTCCAACCCTTCGAGGTAATCGAGCGGGTGCTGCCGGAACTGGTTTTTGGCGGGCAGGCAGAATTTACCAGCCTGCCATCGCGGATAATAAAATACATCACTGGCCACTTCCTTGCCGTTTGAGGCATCCACAATAAGGGACCGGACTGAATCCGTTCCGTAATCAACACCGATTACATAGTTCATAGTTGTTAGTTGTTAGTTGATGGTTGAATCGGTAAAAGGAAGGATGCTGTAGAGACAAGGCATGCCTTGTCTCTATGATTTCCTGCGTTTTACCAGAAATAGATATAGAATGCAACACAAAACAGTATCACACCCAACGAACCAATTACATCCCACTTGTTCCAACTTTGCCTGATGAGTGCTTTATAATCGGTTGTGAAAGTGACAAACTCTATTTGTTTTGCGGTCGGTTTTGGCGTAAAGAATGATACTGCAACCATAAACAGCATAATGAAGACAAGCAACCATATCTCAAAGATAAGCCAGTTGGTATGCCAGAACCAATGGGTGGATCCCCAGAACCCGCCTGTCATAACGTCGTTACCTGTATTTGTAAAGATGTTGGTCAGCAGGCGTGCCATACCAATTAAAAAGCCTACTATTAAACCATATTCACCCGCTTTAGGAGAAATTCTTTTGGAAAATATACCTAAAACGAATACGGCAACCATAGCAGGAGCAAGCAGCGATTGAATGCCCTGCAAATACGAATAAAGACTGCCGAGACTCATCATTACAGGTATCCAGATGATTCCAAGGAACACTACGGCAACAGTTGCAATTCGTCCTACCAACACGTACTGAGCCTCAGTTCTGCCTTTGAACATTGGTTTATAGAAGTCCTCTGTATAGAGTGTTGCGCAGGAGTTGAAGAATGCAGCCAGGGAAGCAACCAATGCGGATATAAAGCCGATGGTAACAATACCTTTCACACCGGCAGGTAAAACAAACTTAACCATCGAGCCAAAGGCCGTGTCTGGATTTTCCAATGTAAAACCGCTTTCAGGACGTGCTGCCAGGGCGGCGGCTATCATACCGGGTATCAGGAACATAAATACAGGTAATAATTTGAAATAACCGGCAGCTATAGTACCTCTGCGTGCACGCTTCATTACTTCAGTGCTGGATTCGCCTTTTCGTTGTCCAAGCACACGTTGAACAATGTGCTGGTCGGTAGCCCAGTACCAAAAGCCAATGATTGAAGCCCCTATGAATACTACAAAACCGGGATACTCACCATAGAGGGGATCCCCTTTTTCAAAGTGGAACATGTGGTTGGTTCCATGGGCAACGCCATCCGTTCCCACATTGAGCGTTTTGGAAAAATCAATCATTGCTGTCCAGCCATGAACTATATTACCGTGGCCGAGTGCTGACAATCCCAGGAAAAGCACAAGAAATGAGCCAAGGATAAGGATAGGCGTTTGAATCGCTGATAAAGTCATGACCCCTTTCATACCGCCCAAAACAGTAAATACGCCCGTTAACACTATTAATCCGATAGCACCATACCAGAACGGCAAGCCAAGAAGACTCTCCATAAAAATACCACCGGTAAACGCGGTCACGCTCACTTTGGTCAGCACGTATGCTATAAGTGTAATGATGGATAACCATGAACCCGTACGAGGCGTATACCGGTTTTTCAGGAAGTCGGGCATTGTGATGATTTTTCCCAACTTAGTGTTCATCAACTGATAGAACGGCACAAAAAGCCAGCCCAAAATAAGGATCATCCAACCTTGCATCTCCCAGTGTGCCATACCAACACCTGCCCTTGCACCTGTACCGGCAAGCCCTACCAAGGTGTTCAGAGCCTATATTTGCAGCAAAAATAGCAGCCCCGATAATATACCATGGTTCGCCTTTTCCGAAGAGATAATCCTGGCTGTCAGCTCCCTGAAGCTGGCTTTTATGTTTTTGTATCGAATGCCATATGGCCCATACTATAGCCAGAATCCCGACCGCCATAATTGTCCAGTCCAGCCAAATAAATTCCTGCGAGTTCCAATTCATCGGTTTTAGCGTATTAGTTTATTTACTTCTAATATTTAAACAAAAACAGGGTATTCTAAGCACTCATAGAGAAATGCACCTTTCTTCGAATCCGACATATCCTTCACTCCTGTATTCTTCAGCATACCCAGCGAAAGGATTTTTTTCCTGAAATTTCCGGCGTCCAGATTCCGCTGGAAAATTGCTTCATAAAGACCTTTCAGGTTGGTCAAGGTAAACCTGTCACCCAGCAATTCCTTTCCCACCAGCCCGGATTCTGCCTTTTTCTGCAGACTGAGCAGGGAACTGTCAATCATCTCCTGGTGATCAAAAATGAGTTTAGGAAGTTTAGATATAGGCCACCATTGAGCACCATGCTCCTTTACCAGATCGGAATCCTGTTGGTTTATCCGTATCAGGGCATAATAGGCCACGCTGATTACTCGTCCCGCCGGATCACGATCCGGTCGGGAAAAGGCGCGGACCTGCTCCTGAAAAATATTCTCCAGACCTGTAGTATTATATAAAACCCGCCTGGCGGCATCCCCCAGGGTTTCATTCACCCCTACGAAACCACCCAGCAGGGACCATTTCCCCGCAGAAGGCTCAAATCCCCTTCGGTAAAGCAATACTTTCAATTCGTCTTTTTCATAGCCGAATATCACGCAGTCAACAGCCACATAATGTTTCGCATGAAGGCTATACGAATTTTCAGGCATGATTCAAGAAATGTATTATTCTATAAATATAAAAAGTAATTTTTACTTTTAATCATAAAATAACAAAAATCGAAGGGGTCTGTTTCTGTATTCTTAATTTTATTTCACTGAAAATTTATAAACTGTCAATTGTGTGTATTTTTCACCCGGATTCAGCACTACACTGGGAAATAGCGGTTGATTGGGCGAGTCAGGAAAATGCTGGGCTTCCAGGCATAAACCGAAATGCTTGTGATAGACGACTCCGTTTGAACCGGTCAGGCTTCCGTCGAGGAAATTTCCTGTATAGAATTGCACTCCCGGTTCTGTTGTAAATGCCTGTAAAACCCTTCCCGAAACCGGTTCATACACTTCTGCTGCCTGTACATACTGTCCGGTTTTATTTCTCAGTTTGTAATTGACATCATATCCGCCCGGTACCTGGTCAATTCTTTCGCCGATTTTATGGGCCGTAGTGAAATCAAAAGGCGTTCCGGCAACCGGAGCTAAAACACCGGTTGGAATAAGGGTTGAATCGGTTGGCGTAATTGAATCAGCCAGGATCACAATTTCATGGTTCAGTATATTTTCCTTTCCGGCGGTAAGATTAAAATAGCTATGGTTGGTAACATTCAAAACGGTTGGCTTGTCTGTTTCCGCTTCGTACTCTATTTTTATCTCGTTGTCGTTGGTCAGTACATAATTCACCTTTAACTCAAGGTTACCCGGGTAGCCCTCTTCCATATCCGCACTCAGATAGGAAAGACTGATCACGGATGAATCAGGGGTTGAATACGTTGTGTCAACATGGAATACCTGCCTGTTGAATCCCTTTATGCCGCCGTGCAAATGGTTCACTCCGTTATTTACAGCCAGACTGTATGTATTTCCGTTCAGATTGAATTTACCCAGCGCAATGCGGTTGCCATATCTTCCCACCAGGCTTCCGAAGTAGGGATGTTCTCCCTGGTATGACTTCAGGTTATCAAATCCGAGGACAACATTTTCCATCTTCCCGTTTCTGTCTGGAACCACTATGCTTGTAATTACGGCACCGTAGTTTGTAATTTTCACCTCCATTCCATTCTTATTTGTCAGGGTAAAAAGTCTTACCTCTTTATCCCCCTCTTTTCCCCAGGAAATTTCGCCGAGGGATTTCGGGGTCTCCTGTTTTGGCTTGCAGCCCGAAACCATCAGGGCCATTGCCAATAAAGTAAACGTAATTGCTTTCATTTGTTTAGTTGAGGTTGAGTTTAAATTTCGGTTAAAAATTAAGCAAACTATTTTAATTTCCATTCATCTTTCCATTCAATGATCATCCGGTCCTTTTCAAAATGCATGGGAAGCCATATGTAGCGCGAATCTTCCAGATTCATTTTGTTCCAGCGGTCAAACAATGCAATGTATTCATTCTCCTTGCCCTGAACGGGAAGTATATATGTACTTTGTGAATAGTATGTTTTATCGGCATCCTCACCCAGGCAGGGATTTTCCATAATAATGTAATCACCCATAATTGATCCGGCCACACCATAAGCAGCCGGATTCGGATCCCATCCGGTGCATCCCGAGGACAAAATGTAGTATTTGCCGTTATGCTTCACGAGGGCGGGAGCCTCCCGGCTCAGGCCAACGAATACGCGCTTGTAAACACCCGAAGGCCGTAGGTAATCTTCTGACAATTCATTGATATACATTGTCTCATTGTTTTCCGAGGAACATATTTGGTATGCCTTGCCATCGGTATCTTTGAATAAGGTCTGATCGCGGCTCATCTGTCCGTTTGGCCGTATGCTGCCCAGGAATTTATAGGGTCCCTGGGGCCTGTCAGCTATAGCTACTCCGGCACGTGCATACAGGTAATTCTCGGTATCGATATGCATCCACATTATGTATTTCCCGGTCTTGTCATTGTAGATCACCTTCGGACGCTCGATGACTTTGCTTGTGTGAATATCGCTTGTACTGTCACCGGTGACAGGTGAAAGCGCAACACCCTCGTTCTTCCAATGATAGAGATCCGTGGAAGAGTAACAGGATATCCCGCCGGCATTTACGCGGTAACACTCCCAGCCCGCAAGTTTCACAAGCCAGGTTTTGCCTGATTTGATCTCTCCGAACCAGTAATAGGTGCCATTATCAAAAAGCAGGCCGGCGCTGTGCGCATTGATCGGTTTTCCATCCATGTCGGTCCATACCCGGCCCGGCAGGAATACCGGGCTGTCCTGCCTGAAGCACAGGCTGCAAAAGGCAACGGCAATAAGTAAATATTTCTTCATTTGGTAATTTTTAAATGGCAGAACATCCTATGGTTATTTCCTGACCGGTTTCACTTTCATCACAAAATCATAGCGTTGTGGCATTACACGATACTGGTTGAAGACAGATCGTGCAGTACACCCGACACCACTGGTGGCATAATCAAAATTGAATGTAATGCCGTCAAATGATTGAAGCTGGTAAGTATAAAGGGCCTTCGTGAGATTACCAGGGGAATAAGGCCAGGCACTGAAATTAAAGAACTGATCCCCTGAGAATTCAAGACCATGTCCATCCTGATCCTGCATGCGAACCCAGGAATTGTCGGTTCGTAAACCGTAATCCTGCGGAATAAGGTATGGTTCAACCATATTCTCAACAGACATTGCATATTTTCCAATCCTGTACCCTGATTTCCGGTCGGGATAATTTTCCTGCGGACCCCGGCCGTACCACTGAACCTGGTCAAGGCTTTTTTCAAGAACCCATTGTGTTCCTACACGCGGCAGCCAGGAAGGCATATCACCGCCGGGGATAACTGTATGTCTGATCGTCATTTCACCACCGGCATCAATGGTATAAATATACTGGTTCTGAAAGCCATCTGCCTGTCGTGCCATGGTTTGAATATCCTTAATTTCGATTTCAACCGACCGGTTGATCGTGCGGTAACTAAAACTCACCAGGGTCCGGTGCAGAACATCCAGTCCGGTAGAATACCAGTCAGTAGCTGCAAAGTGCCCATACCCCTCACCCCAATGGGTGGTGCCGGATGAAGAACTGCCCCACTGATCGGTTTCATTTGCCAGCGGAGGCCGCCACACGTTTAAAACAGGGCCGCTGCGGATCATTTCTCTCCCAAAGCAGCGCATTGATATTAAAACGCCTTTTCTTCTGTCAAAGATGTATTCAAATTCATTTCCTTTCACGATCAGTGAATCGGCATCTTCCCTGGTGGTGACAACAGATCTGACAGGGATGCTTTTCTGCTGGTACGGCTTCCCTGTTGGAATTTCAAACTGCTCAAAGGCAATTTCAAATCCGGCCTTTGCCCAAGGTTTGTCTTCTTTCTGTCGGAAACTCAGAACAAGCCTCCAATCATGCAACTCTTCCCCTTCGTACTGATGGAAAGGAATTTTTACGATTCCCGTGTCGCCGGGATTGATATCGGTCACTAGCTCGCCATTCTCTACCGTATCGCCGTCGGCTGTCAGCACCCAGATTGTCTGCAGATCGCCCAGGTTTGTAAAAAGATAGTGATTGCTTATTGCAACCGATCCGTCGTTTGCATTTATGAGCTTTGCGGTTACGGGTTGTCCCGACTTTTTAATCTGCCACATCTCGGGCTGGGGGCGACGATCCGGCCAGATTGCCCCATAAGACCTTGCCCCGATGCCAAGACTGAAAAATTCACCCGACTGTTTCATTTCTTCGAAATCGAGCCAGAGAGCAGATTTTCTCTTCAATTCATCGGTCGGCGAAATAAGTTGTTCAGGTTTCAAGGCCTGGTCAAAGATCCCTACCCCGTCGATTATGGCATCGCACAAGTAAACCGATGTTTCCTGCCCGTGAATTTCCGCATTCCGTCCAATGTTGACAGGAAAAGGAAGATTTTTAATATTTCCCGTGGCAGGGATTTCGCTACCCGGTTCGCCGTCGATGAAAAGGATAAGTTTGCTGCCATTATAAACAGCCATCACATGATGCCAGCTATTTTTCCAGTTTGCCGGTAAAGGTGTTCGAACGGCATATTTCCTGTTAGTAGTTACATAGAATTCAATGGAATCATCACCCACCTGGCAAATCCCATATTGATAACTCCCTTTATTTAATAGCGTTCCTGCAGAGCTGTTCAAATCACGGGGGTAAACCCACAGGCACAGGGTAAGCTGATCGCCGCTGATTTCCACCGCTTTGTCGCGATATACTTCCACCCACTGGTCATGCCCGTTCAGATCGATCCCTTTGCCTGTCTTTCCGTTCACCAGCTTAACCCTGCCCATCACATTCACCTGAACATGGTTCGGTGAACCATCCTGAAGCGCTATCACTTTCTCACGAAGTCCCGGACTTACAAAATCCCAGATAGCACCTCCCATGCTTCGCGGGAAGCTGCGGATCATTTCCCAGTAATCATCCAGCCCCCCGCCCCCATTGCCAGCCACACTGAGATACTCATCCATAAAGGAAGGCCGGGGATCCACACTGTCAGGCACCCAACCCACCAGTGTCACCATTTCAAACGGAGTGAAATACCGGGGTCCGATGATATCCTCACAGGGATGTGCAAAGGCATTCCCTCCATACATCCAGTAACGGGTAGGATCGAGTTTTTTTCCCTCTTCAATCACAGCACAAATATTGTTGCCCTCGCCACTTTCATTTCCGGCACTCCAGAATAAGATACTGGGATGATTGCGGTCGCGCAGCACCATCTTTTGCACTCGTTCCACGTACATGTCGCGCCATTCCTCTAATCCGGATACATATTCAGTGGCATGGGATTCATCTCCCGTCTCATCAACGATATAAATTCCGTATTCATCCGCCAGATCGAGATACAGGTTCACCGGCGGATAGTGCGATGTGCGCACACAATTGATATTGAATTGCTTAAGCAGATTAAAATCCTTTCGTATGGTTTCCTCGTTCATCGCATGGCCCAAGTCGGGATGCTGCATATGGCTATTGATTCCATTCAGTTTTACTGGCTTCCCGTTCAGGTAAAATACCTGATCGCGTATCTCGGTTTCCTTAAAACCGATCCGGCCGGAAATATACTCACGGGATTTTCCTTTTGCATCGGTCAGCTCAAAGACAATAGTATACAGATTGGGGAATTCGGCTGACCACTGTTCGGGCTTATTGATTAGGGAAGAAAGGCGGATTGTCTGTTTCGTGCCGGTAGCCAGTGCAAAAAAATCAGAAATCAGGGTATCAACAGCCTGATTCCTGTTATACAGTGTTGCGCTTACCTTGTATTTTTCTTTTGCAGCTTTCCCATAATTCTTCACGTCAATGGCCAGTTCAAGCTTTGCATCCCTGTAATTCTCATCAAAATCGGTGGTGGCATACCAGTCGGTTATTTGTACATCCGGCGCGGCAAATAGCCACACATTGTCAAAAATTCCAGCCAGCCTCCAATAATCCTGGTTTTCAAGATAATACCCGTCAGAATATTTACATACATTCACTGCCAGGACATTTCTGCCCGGGTGTAAAAACCGGGTAATATTGTATTCAGCCGGTTCCTGCCCCCCCTCATTGTAACCGGCCTCCTTCCCGTTGACCCAGATAAAGGAGGCGGATGCGGTCTTTTCCAGGCGAAGGAATACCTGCTTGCCTTTCCAGTCGGATGGCAATACAAATGTTTTGCGGTAAGAACCTGTAGGATTGTATTCATGAGGTACATGCGGTGGTGCAGGTTTGAACGGGGTGGTCACGTTCCTGAAAAGTGGATCGCCAAATCCCTGCATTTCCCAATTACCCGGTACATTAATTGTGTTCCATTTGCTGTCATCAAATTTTACATTATAGAATCCTGCGGGTGTACCTTCAGGAGTTTCACTGTAATAAAACTTCCAGGTACCGTTCAATGACAGGTAACTGGCAGATTTTTCCATCCTGTTTTCAAGGGCCTCCTGTACGGTTAAATAGGGGACCAGGGGGACATGCCCCGGTTCCTGGCCTGACTCAAAAACTGACGTGTTTTCAATATAATCGTAAATGTGATCCAGATAATTCAATTCCTGGGCGGATACTGAAGTTACTGTCAAAATTATTACCGGTAACAGTTTTAACAAATTTGGAATTTTCTTCATCATGGTTCATTTTTTTCCGTGGGTTGCACCCACTGTTATTGAGATATTCCCCTCCGGGGTATTATCCGTTCAACGTTATACATGGCACACCGCTTCAAGGGTCTTCGACCGCTTGAAGGGTTTCACTCTCATTCATCATTTATAATTCATCATTCATAATTAGTTTTGTGTCCCCGCCCGTCAAAACATAATCCTTTCCATTCCATACAAATATGCCACTCACACCGGCTGGCAAAGTAATGCTGATATTCCACTTTCCGCGCTCCAATTTATAGTTCACAGCTATTTTTCCGGATGGATGGGGCATTTCCCCTGAAGCGGTTTTCAGGGCTCCCAGGTGCGGTTCAATTTTCACGCGCTTGAATCCGGGGGCATCGGTATCGATACCCAGTACGATCCGGTAAAACTCGATGTTGGGACTGGCACCCCAGGCATGACAATCGGAACGGGCTGTGTTCACATCGGAATCTTCGGCCCAGGTAGTCATGCCCATGGCAATATTTTCAAACCACTTATCGAGCCAACCCAGATAATTGTTGCCCAATCCGGCTTTTACCAGCGCAAGGTGCAAATAGTACTTGAAATAAATGGATGCCGGTGCCAGGGAATGATCTTCCAGCATTTTTTTTGCCAGTATACTGTTGTCCTTTTCCGTGGCCATACCGGTTAGAATGGCCAGGGCATTGGCATGCTGTGAAAAAAGATCTTTTTCAGGTGTGTCGGCATACAGTCCTTTGGAATCGTCCCAATATTTTTTTTGAATGGTTTCTTTCAGCAAGACGGCTCTTTTAAGGTATTCCGTTGAATAAGCTTCCATTCCCAGTTTATGTTCGAGTTCGGCAGCAACCTGGTAAGTCCACAAGAGTTGAAGATCCAGCACGGCTGAATATCCTTCCTTTCCAAAAGGAGCTGCACCGCCGGACCAGCCCTTCTGATTGTCTACCCAATCGGTAAAAAGCCAGTATGGAACATCTTTCAAGGATCCGTCCGGTTGTTGGTATTTATGGAAAAAGGCAAGAACTTCGCGTGTACCGTGTAGCTTTTCCGCAACAAAACTGCTGTCGGGTCGATACATCCAGTAATCGTGCAGCATGCCGATATACCAAAGCGAAAATGTAGGAATGATTTGCGGAGAAAAGGAAGGGTGGCGGCTGAGAGTGACGCCTTCGGCAATCCGCGAATGATCCATCAGGTTGAGGGCATTCCTCACCAGCCGGTCATCTCCGCTGTTGTAAAAGCTGACCATGGCCTGTATCCGGGTATCCCCGATATATTCAAGCTGTTCATAGAAAGGGCAGTCCACATAAGTTTCCATCGCGCAAAGTCTGGCTGTCCTCCAGCCAATGTCAAGTACTTTTTGCAGGGAAGCGTTATCCGATTCAAAGCGGGCATTCATCCTGAACGGATAGCCGGTAAAGGTTCCATAAAAATCATCAATGACAAGCGGTTCCTCTTTGGTCTCTATTGAAAGAAGAATATACCGGAAGGTTCTCCAGTACAAGGAAGTGAACTCCTGCATCATGCTTCCGTCGGAGACGAGGCTGTCTTTTCTGCCCAGGAATATTTTTTCTTTCACCTCATTGCGGTTTCCCTTTCCGTAGATTTTATCGGACCCCATGTACCCGCCTCCTGTAACTTTATAATAGGATGAATTTGCAGGGATAAACAAGGCCTCGGTATATTTGATCAGTATCCCGGCATCTTTGCCTTTGCTGAACAGAAGGGTGGGATATGCGTTGGTGAGGAATCCCTGGTCGAGCAGGATAGTTGCCTTGCTGTGTGCCGGCACCGTAAAGGAAGATGCCTGTGCAGGAAAGTCCTTTGGCATATCAATATCGGATTCACGAACACTTTGCAGACGCTGAACCTGAAGCTCCATGGCGGGAATTGCCGAAGGGACGAGCATCCATCCAAAAGCATCCCTCAATCCTTTTGGGGAACCGCTTCTCCAAAATGAGAGGGTGGCCTTGTTCCAGGAGGAATCATCGAAGTTTTCCTTTTTCCAACCCCGGATACTTTTTCGCATGTCAATATTTTCTCCCGGCCCGGCAACATAATATCCCATCACCTCTGAATTCACCAGTGGGCTATATCCCTTATCGGCGGCGCATTTCCAGCTTTCGTCGGTATTTATTTCCGCTTCCGCCGGAGTGTCACCCTGCATGATGAAGCCCGTGCGCAGAGATATCTGTGCTTCGGGCCGAAGCTCGCCTTCATTCCATACAAGAGCTGTCACAATGTTCCTGCCTGCGGACAGATAAGGCGCCAGATCAACCGTTTCATAATTCCAGTAGTATAGGTCACCACGGGCGGGACCGGAAGAAACCTGTTTTTCATTGACAAAGAGTTTATACCTGTTGTCCCCTGAAATGTGGACCACATAGGTGCCTGGTTTCGCCGGAAGGCTGATCCCTTTCCTGAACATGTAAACACCATATCCGTTCGGGCTTGCGCCCGGAACAGTGATCCATTTTGCATCCCACTGCTTTGTTAAGAGGTCAGGGTTTATAGTTTGGGATTTTAGGGCACTGGTAAAAGAAATGATCAGAGTGGTAAGGATCCCGATTTTAAAACTGTTTTTTAAAAGTGAAAAATTCATCTTTATGTTGTTAACAATTGATTATTTAAAACAATATCGAACAACGAACACCGAATTTCGATGGTATGGGCGAAGTTGCAACTTATCTCACGAGCGATAGCGAGTAAACTTCGCCCAGCGTAGGGTTGCACCCACGGTTTCCGTGGGTTGCACCCACGGTTTCCGTGGGTTGCACCCACGATTTCCGTGGGTTGCACCCACGATTTCCGTGGGTTGCACCCACGGTTATTGAGATATGCCCCTCCGGGGCCCTGACGGCGCCATTCAAAATTCATCATTCATAATTCATAATCTAATTTATTCCTTTTTCCCAACAATTTCGGTTCCTTCCACTTCCACCTTCACCGAAACTACCCGTTCATGGCTGTCGCGTAGAAAGGTAACTACGTGGCTGCTGGCATCCGTAAACCGGTCCTTTGCATCCTGAACCGGAAATAATTCGCCCTTGTTGTTGTTTATCGTAATGAAGATCTTGCCTTCCTGCACGGAAATTTCAATTGCATCAGACATACCATCCTCAACTTTGTATTTACCAACAAAATCATCATAATCAGCATGTTCATTGATTGCCCTTTTAGCAATAAAATGCCAGGAACCCGAACCTACTTCCATCACAACATATCCTTCTTCAACCTGCAGAATTCTAATGCCGGGAACCTGTGTCAAAGCTTTCTCTTCTTCAGTAACATCATCCGCATTAATGGCCGGGATATAAACTGTAGATGTTGTATTGGCAGGAATGGTAATATCAAATAATATCCTTTCAGGTTCTGTTTTCCATTTGCTCGACAACACGCCATAATAGGTATCGAGGCTTGCGGATACGCTGGAAAATCCTCCGCCGACATGGGGTTTGATCCTGCTGTGTTTATAACCCGGGGCATCCTCGTAAGTATCGAGGCCGGCAATCTCCCTGTACATCCAATCCCCGATTGCCCCGTAAGAATAATGATTCAGCGAATTCATCGACGGTGTCTGGAAGGTACTGTCCGGCTTGATGCCATCCCACCGTTCCCATATTGTAGTAGCGCCCATCTTCACAGGATACAGCCATGACGGGTAAGTATCCTGAAGCAGAAGTTTAAAGGCCAGGTCGTTGTATCCAAAGCGGGTCAATACATGGCAGAGATAAGGAGTTCCAAGGAAGCCGGTTGTCAGATGGTTATTATAGGATTTTACATTTTCCGCCAGCCGTTTGGCTGCCTGTTTGCGAAAACCTTCAGGTAACATGTCAAATTGCAGGGCTAAAACATAGGCAGTTTGTGTTCCTGAAACAAGCCTGCCATTGGGTGTCATATATTCCTTAACATAAGCATCTTTTATTTTATGCAACAGAACAGTATAAAATGCAGCATCTTCCGTCTTGCCCAATACATTGGCCGTTTTGATCAAAAGTTGGGTTGAATTGGCATAGAAACATTGCGCGATCAGGTATTTGTCTGTTACAGCGGATCTTCCCTCAGCATCATCTTCCGGACGATAGAACAACCAATCGCCAAAGTGAAATCCGGTATTCCACAAGTCATTTCTGGCGATACGCCGGATACTTTCAACATATGACTTCATGGATAAATACTGCTGTTCCAGAATTCTTTTATCTCCATAAGCGAGGTACATGTTCCACGGAACAATGGTGGCTGCATCAGCCCATCCGGCGCTGTTGGTGGCAGTTTGTTCCAAAACATTCGGAACTACAAACGGAACCGCTCCGTTAACCTGATCTGCCTCAACATCTCTTAACCACTTGGAAAAAAAATTATTGACGTTCATATTAAAAGCAGCTGTTCTTGAAAAAACCTGGGCATCCCCTGTCCATCCCAGTCGTTCATCACGTTGCGGACAGTCCGTAGGCACATCCAGGAAATTCCCTTTTTGTCCCCACTGAATATTGTGTTGAAGCTGATTAATCAGGCTGTTCGATGAAACAAAGGTCCCAGTGGGCTTCATATCAGAATACAATACCACGGCTGTAAAATTTTCCGGTTTTATTTCCCCCGGATAACCTTCAATCCGGATATACCGGAAACCGTGCCATGTAAAATGAGGTTCAAACAGTTCCTCTGCACCTCCTTTGAGAATGAAGTTATCCTGTGCCCTGGCTTCCCTGAGGTTTGCCGTATAGAAATTCCCTTCCTTGTCCAGGGCTTCCGCATGAGAGATCACAATTCTGTCCCCTGCCTTTCCGGTCACCTTCATTTGCACCCAACCGACAAGGTTTTGTCCAAAGTCGATTACAGTTTCTCCCTTGGGAGTTTTGAATATTTTTTGCGGAAGGAAAGTCTCCTGTTTTTTCACAGGTTCATTCACCGTCGCCACCCGTTTTTGCAAGGGAAAGGTCGTCTCTTTTACGCCGGTCCAGTCCTTGTCATTATAACCCGGTAGAGTCCATCCTGATTTGTCCATCCGGGCATCAATGGTTTCACCGTTATAGATTTCCGAATATCTTACCGCCCCTGTGGATGATTTCCATGTCGGATCAGAAACGATACTTTCCGTTGATCCGTCATTGTAGGTGATATCAATCTGGCAAAGCAGGGAAATATCCTTTCCATAAAAATTGATGTTATTCCCGAAGCCTATGACGCCCCGGTACCAGCCATTCCCCAACATAACGCCGATGGCATTGTTGCCGGGTTTCAGCAGTGACGTAACGTCGTAAACCTGGTATTGCAGGCGGGTATTGTAAGCGGTCCAGCCCGGTGTAAGATAAGCATCCCCCACCCGCTGACCGTTGATTTGCGCCTCATACATTCCGTGTGCGGTAATATAGGCCATGGCCGAAGCCACCTTTTTTGAAACCATAAAATCCTTACGCATGAGCGGACTTGGACGTAATTCCCTATCTTCAGCATAACCCGGTTGTATCCATTTTGCTTTCCAGTCGGAGGATTTCAGGTACGCCATTTGAAAGGTTGCCGGCTTGCTCCAGGAAGAAACCTTGCCTTCATTATCCCACACTCTTACCTGCCAGGTATATTTGGTCCCGGATTGCAGCGGAGAACCACCATAGGCAACATGGACACTTTGGGAGGACATCACTTTGCCTGTATGCCATAAATCCGACTTGCCATGGGTTACTTTTATTTCGTACGCTGACTGGCTGACATTTCTTTTTTCAGAACCCAGCAACCAGGTAAAGCGGGGTTGAATAATGTCCAATCCTACAGGATTAATGGAGTTTTCGGTCAACAGGTTTACCAGGCTTACCTGCGCGAAAAGTATTCCCGAAAGCAATTGAAGGACGAAGATAAAACAGAAGGATTTTTTCATGGTTTTAGAATAAAAAAAAGTAAAGGAACGACCGGGCTATTTAGTCAATCTTCATATCAAACCTAAGAAAAAATTAGGTGTGAATCAAGTACTATGCGTATCAAGTTTACAGGTATTTTCAAGGATATATGCAGTACCCTTTGTGGCTTCCTGAAAAAACTTTTCGTCGGAAGAAAAATGCTTTCCGTTTTCATCTTTGGCCCGGAAGGAGAGGGCGGAAATCAAAGCCTCCATAATCAGATCATAAGGCTTGGCCAATCTTCTCGCCGCATTGATTGGAACGACAAGCCTGTCATGAGGACCCAGCTTCCGGTACAGATCACAGCCAATCCTGAAAATAGTATCGCCCAAAGCCTTATTCATAAACCGCTGCAATAAATCATCCACATGGGCGTTAAGCTGCGATTGCGTAAATTCTCCCGGGTAAAGTGCCATTAAAATTTCAGCAGACTGAAGCATGGTCTGCCGTGTGGTTTCATAAACCGAAGCATCCTTCAGGGCTTCATAAATATATATCCACGAAGGATTTTTTTTGAAACCAATATAGGCAGCCGTTGCATGGCCCAGGTTATGAATAAACAGCTTACGGTCAACCCAGGCTTTGATGTTTTCTTTAGGGGCCAGGTCCGGTATGTCCGGAATCGGATTCCGGAATCCATGTTTTGCTACTATAAGCGAATTGTAGGACTCGGCAAAAATCTGCAACGGATCTTCATCCATATCCTTTTGCGTCATGATAGGCACCATTTTCCCGATGCTGGTTTCCACCAAACCGGCCATGACATTGAGTGGAAAATCCGGAGGAAGATTCTTTTGCAGTTCAGAGGCAATAAAATGGTCGGCATTACGCATATTCTCTGCAATAATAATGTCGAGCGGCCAATTGCCATGCTTGAATTTCCGGAGTACAAGCGCACTGGCAATAAGCGGAATTGCCGGGGGCAATCCCTGCTGGCCAACCGCTACGGCAGCAATAGTGGCATCGGACAATTCATCAATTACCTTTTCCGTATCGCTGAGATGCACCCCTCTGACATTGGATATGTGAAGAATTTCATCTGCCCTGCTGCTTTTAATGATGACATTGTATTGCCCCTGTTCATTCAGAAGATCGATCAATACAGGATTAATATCTGTAAATACAACTTCGTACCCGGCGCGGCTGAATACCTGGCCAATAAACGATCTTCCGATTTTACCCGCACCAAAAAGCACCAGTTTTTTCTTCATTTACTGACGATATCAGATAAGCCGGTCTGCACTAAATAGGAGCGATAATAAGTGTCCACCAGGTGTTTCTTTTCACCCGGATATTTTTCATAATAGGTGCCCCCGTAATAAAAGCATGAAAAACCTCCTGATGCTACGCCCAGCGCAATCGCATTCAGAAAATTGACCCGGGAAAGAGGACTTGCGATAAGCTGCGCTGTCATGGACGCAATAACACCGCCCGTGAAATTGTCCCCGCAGCCGGTTGTATCACCTTTCCTGCCGGAAAATTCTTTCAATTCGGATTTGACATTATCCGATACCGGCAACGTGGAATAGGCAATATTTCCAAATAATTCATTGTTTGCAAAAAAATGCAGATCCTTGGATCCATGCGTGATGATCAGAGATCCCACCCCCGAAGATTTGAAAAACCGGACAGCCTCTTCCACGGATCTTGCGCCGCTTAACCTGAGCGATTCCTCCATATCAGTGATCAGCAAATCAATATATTTGTACGTTTCCACAGAATCGCCTAACATCCAGTGTTTTACGGGGTCATTCTTTTCGCTAAGAAAATCAAAAACCGTATTTACCACAGTGATTCTGTTTAATTGCTTTGCTTTTTTAACCAGTTCGCCAAGTGAGAAATGAATGTTGGGCACCAGCGCGGTACCGCCAAAGACCACCATATCCCCTTCAAAAAAGGAACTGTCAAGGTCAGCCGGCATAAGATCCCAGGCAGCCCCGATGTTGTTTATAAATATCCTTTCTCCGTTCCCATGATCGAATTCAGGGTCAGACAGCACATCCGTAAATGGGGTAAAGTGCTTGCCGGTTTTATATTTCCCTATTTTCAGCGGAGTCTGCGCCAATTTATGATCGATTAAGGAACCTCCTTCGTCAGATCCCTTGCAGCCGTAAAACTTCACTTCCACAGGCAAGTCATGCAGCAATTGGGCCGCATGAATCATGGAAACGATGGAAGGCCCCCCGATATTCAGGGCTACCGGCTTCATCCCTTTTGTTATTTTTTCCCTTGTCAGCAAATAAGTTTCTCCTGAAAACTTCTCGAATTCTTCCGTGAAAACAAGCTTGCCGGGTGCCAATCCTCCATCTCCTGGTTTTACCGAAATATATTTATGAAACCCAAGTTCCTTAAAATTAACGGGTTCGTACACATAATCCACCAGGGCGCAGCCCGTGCCCGAGATTTTAAATAAGTGCCGGCCTGTCATCGCTCAAATGAATTTTTCGTAATCGGATACAAGCAGATGCAGGGGTTGCTCATCCTCTTCAATCACCGGAAATCTTCCGACAGGTTCATAAAAAAAATTGTCCGCTGTATCGTCATTGACCATACTCACCTCGCCAACCAGAATCTTTCCTTTTCCGTGTTCACCGTAAAACCGGTGATACATCCCCTGTTCGAGGCAAATACTTTCGCCGGGTGTAAGCACCACTTTTCCGCCTGCTGCCACTGTCCGTTTTATGCCATCTGTTTTAAAATGCACAGGCGAGGAATCGAATTTTTTATCCGGCGTGGCGTTATACAATTCAATAACCAGGTTGCCTCCGCCGCGATTGATAATATCTTCCATCTTGGCCTTGTGAAAATGCATGGGTGTTTCCTGGTTCTCTTCCACGATCATAATTTTTTCGGCATATGTTTTTTTATCGACGTTGAATTTGCCATTCCTGATCGTAAACAAGAACAGTCCCCTTTTAATGAAATCCCCTGATCCGAAATCAGTGATATCCCACCCAAGCATATTTTCAATCACTTCCCCCGCATTCTCCCTGTTCGTTCTCCAGTTTGACACGTTCCAATCCGCCCAGGGGGGAAGGATAAATTGCTTCTCTCCCATAAAGGCCTTGGCAGATCTCAGGATATGGTTTATTTCGCTGCGCTTCATAATTTCAGGATATAATCAGTTATTGAATTGATTCACGGCCTCAAACATAGCCACAATGTTCTGCGGTGGTACATCAGGCATAATATTGTGAACCGTATTAAAAACGTAACCTCCACCTGTGGAAAAAACTTCGAGATTACGTTTCACATGATCTTTAATCTGCTGCGGAGTCGCCCGGTTCAATATACTGGCTGTATCAACGCCACCGCCCCAGAAGGTTACATCCTTTCCAAACTCGCTCTTTAATTTTTCCGGTTGCATGTTGACGGCGTTGATCTGAACCGGGTTCAGTATTTCAAAGCCGGCATCGATCAATTCGGGGATCAGTTCATATATTCCTCCGCAGCAATGGAGCATCGTGTGCATGGATGAGTTGGATTTTACATATTCACACATCCTTTTATGCCCGGGTTTAAAAAACTCATTATAGGTTTCTGCAGCGAAAAACGGTCCCCGCGAGGTTCCCAGGTCATCGCCGAACTTAATAATATCAACCACATCGCCAACCGCTTCACAGGTTCTGGCAAGTTTATCCATGTTCATTTCCATGATGGCATCCACAAATTCGTGCACATGGGAAGGTTCGAGAAAAAGATCCGTAAGGAAATTATCCATCCGCCGCATCATTGCGCCTGTCTCGAAAAGATTGCATCCGATCCCCAGCACCAGGGCTTTGTCGGTTTTGGACTTAAGTTCAATTGTTTTTTGCCTGAGAATTTTCCAGAATTCCTTATCCCCTGGCAAGTCCCAGGGAGAAATCCCCAAACCACCCCATACTGAATGTTTCATATCCGCGGAGATATTCCCGTAATCATCCGGATATGCCTTTTCATAGGGAAAAATCACCTGGTCAAAAAAGGTAGCCCCGGGAGGCATCCTGCCAATAATTTCCCCCGTTTCTCCCCTGGCCACCACTGAGCCACTGGCCAGTTTTTCAGTATTAAACCATCGGGGATAAAGCGCTTTGTGACCGTCAATAACCTCCAGTTCATGCCAGTAGCCGGAATCGGAGTTAAAATTTCGCGCAATATCCAGCACGTCAACTTTAAACAGGTCAAGTAACTCCATCTCCGGTTGTATGGTTTCCTGGATTACATCATACACATGCGTCTTAAGATGGGGTTTCCCAATGTATTTGATCAGGTTTTGATAAGCCACAACCGATATACCCGAGCTGGGTGTCGAACTCAGATCAATCGGAACCCTGTCGGGTTGTTTATGAAGGATTGAGGCGAGAATTCTTTCCCTGGAATTCATAATCAACTACTATGATTTGAAATTTTCTTTATTCCCTGACATATCATTATTAATCTTGTACCATTTTCATGGCTCGAACCGGGTGACTGGTGACGCTGACGTCGCTGCCTCCTGCCGCTTCCCGCCGCCTACAGCCTGCAGCCTTTCACCTGCAGCCTATCTCGGATTATACTGTTCATCCAGCCACTTGTATCGTTCCTGCCATTGATCCGCTTCAGCCCGGGTATTGACATCAATATGCATTACCATGGCAGGCTTTCCTTTTACCGCTTTTGGCCATTCAGGCAAACCGATGCCATTGGGATTCCCGGTTTTTATGAAATTGGCAAAGTATGCCTGCATAACCTCGGAGATCTTATAATCTTCAGGTTGCCAGTCATACACCCGGTTTGTTGGCAAATTGCCCATAGCATATTCAATTTCGGCTGAATGTACGGCGCCGCCGGCAGGTTTCCCATTTTTGTCAGACAGCATTTCAGGCCGCGGATGTTCGTAAAAATAGCGATATACCGCACTATTACCCGTTTTTAGATGGCTGTCGTACCATTTCCATGTACTGTAGGCAATGAAACGGTCACCTGCAAGCGCGGTCGCCGATTTCAATATTTCTTCCGGGGTAGAGCCGGGATAATATTTCAAGGCATCGCCCGAATTTTCACCATACAGTTTCTGCAATGCATCCGCATAGTTTTCCGGTGTGAGTTCCTTTCCTCCCATAATCAACCTGTAATTCATTTCTTCCGAATTCCAGCCAAGCAATAAGGGAACATGGGCCTGTTGTCCCGACAAATAGATATCAACCGGGAATTCCGGTAAGAAATACCCGTCGATGGTGGCACTGAAACCGGTCACCCCTAATTTAGAGGCCGCTTCAAGCAGCTTCTGGGCGGGCATTGCCCTGAGTTCTGCCAGCGATTTCGCCCCAATGCTTGTTGCGAATTTTACACCATTTTGCTCCCCGACAGCCAGGGTTACCGGTGCAAGGGTCGGATTTATAATTGCACCGCTTTCGCCGATTGCGCCGGCAATCAGGTTTTTCGACAGGGGAGATGCCATCTGGGCACTCACCGACAACGATCCGGCCGACTCACCGGCAATGGTTACCCGTTTCGGATCACCGCCAAAGGCAGCGATATTTTGCTGCACCCAGCGCAGGGCAGCCCACTGGTCCATGAGGCCATAATTGCCGGATCCATGATAAGAAGTCTCTTTTGAAAGTTCAGGATGGCTGAAAAAACCAAAAACACCAAGCCTGTAATTTACCGTAAGTGTAACGATGCCCTTTCTGGCCATGCTTTCTCCGTCATACCGTGGTTCTGATCCATCACCGGCAATAAAGCCACCTCCATAAAAGTAAACCAGCACAGGCAGTTTTTCGTTTTCACCTTTTGCCGGGGTCCATACATTCAGGTAAAGACAGTCCTCGCTGACAACGTCTGACCTGAAGACCATATCGCCGAAAACCGGCATTTGCATAGCCCGGGCACCGAACTGCCAGGCTTTGCGTACACCCTCCCAGTTCTTTACCGGTTGGGGTTCTTTCCACCGTAAATCGCCAACAGGTGGCTGCGCAAAGGGGATCCCCCTGAATATCGAAATACCGGAACTCTCAATACCTTCAACCATTCCATTGGCTGTTTTTGCCTGCGGCTTTTCCACATTGAACTGTGCATATAACCCGCATTGCAGGGCCAGCAAAGAAAATAATACAAGCTTTTTCATTTGTGTACGATTTTAAATTTCATATTGATCAAAAGGATGACACCGGGTCAAGTCGAGATTAAATCCCGGCAAATCAGCCCCAAATGCACTTTCCCGAACTACCATGGCTGCACCCAGGGCCGTGGAATTATCCACTTCAGATGTGTATATCTTTTTCCCTGGCAGACGCGTGGCCAAAAACCTTACAAACAGCTCGCTCCGGGCGAACCCACCTGAAACGTAAACCACCTTTGTTTTGTCATCCCGGGGGATGACAAGATCAAGCGATTCCATCGCAAGGCTGACCAGATCATGGACCATTTGATGATATGCTTCTTCAAAGGTGATGAATTTTCCCGGATCAACGGTGGTGTCAATATAATCAGAAGGCAAAGGCGTTTTAAAAAAAAGGCGCTTTGCCGGTTCAGCCAGCAACCTTGAAATTATCCCGGGTTCAGGTTTTATTTTTTTATAGGAACCGGCATCTGCACCGAAATGGACATTGAGCCTTTCCAGGTTCACATCATGGATATGACCAAGAAACAGCCTTGATGATTTTACCTGCTGCTGGTTCACACTCATATAGCAAAGGCAGTCCCTTCTGAGTTGTTCCATAGTGAGCGGCTCGGTATTGAAGGGATTCATAAAAATACTCCATGTGCCTGTAGAGATCAGGATGAATTCTTCCGTGCTCCCCTTGATATAAGGAACCAGGGATGCCGAACTGTCGTGAATCCCGATTCCAAACTTAATGTTCCTGTTTTCAATTATAACATCCGTGGTAACGGAATTTGCTACAGGCTGAGGAACCGGAATTTGTTCCTTCAGCATCCAGGGATGATAACAACTATGGTCAAAGTCCCACATGGCCGTATGACAACCAATGGACGTGAACTCGGAAACTTTGCTTCCGGAAAACCGGAAAGCAAGATATTGTGGAAAATGCAAAACGGTGTCAACCCGGGCATAGACCTCCGGTTTCGATCTCTTCAGCCAGAGGACCTGGAGACCGGAATTCAGCATTCCAAGGCAAGGAGATGCCGTATTCCGGCAAAACTCTTCCAGGCCGCCATAGGATTCATAAAAACCTGCCAGTACCTCGGGAGGCATTGGCTTAAGGTAATTATAAACCGGGGTAAGCGCTCTGCCCATGGTATCGATGTACATCAGACTGGCCCCATAGGTAGTGAAATTGACAGCAGCAATATGATATGTACCGCGTTGTATGACATCCGAAATACAATCCTTCATCCATGTCTCTATCTTTGCCATATCATCGCATCCGAATCCCTCTTCGTCCATTGCTTCAGGGAACATCTGTTCATCCTGGCGGACCAGTTTCAGGGATGAATCAAAAAGCAAAAACTTTTTATTGGTCTTCCCAATGTCAAATATCGCTATTACCTCCTGCTTCATCTTATTTTTTCTTGCTTGTCCCTTGTCCCTCGTCTCTCGTCCCTCCTCCCTTGTCACCGTTTTTTCAATACTTCCTTTTCGTATTTCTGAATTTCAGTTACATACTCCATACCAACCGGAATGTTATTAATGAGACAGTAATAATCATAGACGGCACCAAAGGGTTTGGTTTTCAGTATTTCGAACAGGGCAAGACGTTCAAAGTTCTGTCCGGCTTCCTCGTAAGCTTTCAGCATGCCATAGGGTTCCAGCAGGGCAAACAGAAATGCCAGCTGGGCAGCCCGTGTGCCAATTACATAGGCGCCAATACGGTTAATGCTGGCATCAAAATAATCAAGGCCGATATTTACCCGGCCCAGTGCCTTGCAACGGACGATTTCCTGTGCAATGAGCTGGATCTCATCGTTAAAGATCACAACATGATCGCTATCCCATCGCACACCACGGGTCACATGGAGCAACAACTCGTCTATATAAAGCAGAACAGCACTAATCTTGTCCCCTACCTGTTCAGTCGGATGATAATGGCCATTATCAAGGCAAATAAGCTTGTTATTTTTGATGGCATAACCAAGATAGAATTCGAGGGAGCCAACGACCATGGCTTCCGAACCGATGCCAAACAACTTGCTTTCGATCGCATCCTTAAGGTATTCTTTCGGGTATTCAATGGAGAAAATCTCATCAAGGGATTGTTTCAGCAAAGCACGGTGGGTGGCACGATCAACGGGCATATCTTTTGAACCGTCGGGAATCCAGATGTTATTCACGGTTGGAGTTCCCAACTGTTTACCCATTTCAGCGCCGATAGCCCGGGTGCGCTTCACATGCTCGATCCAGAATTTGCGGTATTTTTCGTTTTTGCTTGAAAGGGTGAAGCCATCATCCGCAAAAGGATGCGAAAAACAGGTAGGATTAAAGTCAATGCCTGTCTTGTGTTTTTTTGCCCAATCGATCCATCCCTGGAAATGCTTCAATTCGATCTGATCCCGGTCCACTTTTTCACCCTTGAAGTCGCCATAAATGGCATGGAGGTTTAACCGTTGCTTTCCCGGCAAAAGGCTCATGACCTTTTCAATATCCTGCTGAAGCTGTACGATGGTGCGTGCTTTCCCGGGGTAATTGCCAGTAGCCATAATTCCTCCGCCACCCAGTGCAGCATCCGGGGTTTCAAAACCGCCGACATCATCGGTCTGCCAGCAATGTAAACTAATCTTTATCTGATCAAGTTTCTTTATTGCCTCGTCAGTATTTACACCCAATGCAGCATATTGCTCCTGGGCGTATTCATAAGCCTGAAGAATCTGACCTTTATCCATATTTTTTGATTTATTGATTTGTTGATTTGTTGATTTTAATATGATTTTGCAGCGGATGTTGTAGAGACAAGGCAATGCCTTGTCTCTACGATTCCCGTTTCAAGTATTAATCCTATCCCTACAACTTAATCACAAACGTCGACATCACCAGGATGACGATTCCAATTACCAGGATGGCCACCGTGCGTTTGCCGGCGCCTTTCCATTCGTTCAGGAAGATACCCCATATATTGCTGAATGCAATGTTCATTGACATGAGGATACTCCAGGCAAAGGCGACCATGGTGGCCGGCAGCAGGCTTTCGCCCATTCCCATGAAAAAGAACTGCAAATACCAGAGTGTTCCTCCAATGGCGGAAAACAAAAGGTTATTCAGCAATATGGCCGGGGAAACTGACAAATAATCACGACCGGTCCCGTTTTTAATATTTAGAAAAACACAATAAACCAGGTTGGTCAGGAATCCTCCCATCGTAACAAACAAAATAACCGGGTTTTTTGCAAACAATGGATTGGTTCCCATCGATAAGGCAATATCCTTGATCGGCTGTCCCTTTGTCAGTCCGAAGTTGAAGCAGGCGCTCATAACCCCTGCCAGTATTGCGATGAGGATTCCTTTTTTCAGGGCAAATTCCTTAACCGCCTCTTTCTTCTGTTCTTCTGTCAGGTTCCTTGTTTTAAGTCCCGCTGCATAGCCGATAATTGCAATACCTGCCAGGCTTATGGATACCCCGATCAGCATCAGGATTCCAGACCTGTCACTGAATAGATTCTGGCCATTCACCAGCGGCGGGATCAGGGTTCCGATGCCAGCGCAAAGTCCAAGTGCGATTGACTGGCCCAGTGCAACACCCAGGTAACGCATGCTGAGTCCGAAAGTCAATCCCCCAATTCCCCAAAGGGCGCCGTAAAATACTGCCCATCCCTTGGCGGAGGCAGGTGCCTGGCTGATGATCGAACCCAGGCTGCCGGAAGGAACCGTAAGCCAGGCAAAAAGAATGGGAACGAGCAGCCAGGAAAACACACCCTGAATGATCCAGTATGATTCCCACGACCAACCTTTGACCTTTTTTATGGGAACATAGAAGCTTGCGGCGCATATACTGCCGATTGCCATCAGGAGGATGCTGAAAATGGAATTCATGGTTTTATTAAATATTTACTAAATTGCTGCTATTATAGATCAAATATATTACTCATTTCGGGCGAATTCAATACATAAACTGAGTAATTGTTTATACAAAATGATACCCGTTCTATGAACGATTCTTTCAAATACCTTACCCATAATGCCGATGATAAGGAATGGGGTATTTTTCTTACTGTGGCAGGATCCGCCAGGGTTGAACCGGAGTCAGGCTATCCGCCTTCGGGACATCCGACGGGATATAATTTCAACTGGAATAATGGAAGGACCCTCCAGGAATACCAGATCAATTATATTACCGAGGGAGAAGGAATTATGGAAACCCGCGATGGATCATTCCAAATCCGCGAAGGATCTGTGATCCTTCTTAAGCCAAATCTCTGGCACCGTTACAGGCCGCTACAAGATAAGGGATGGAAGGAACATTATGTCGGATTTGCCGGTGAAACAGCAGAAAAAATGATCCGTTCCTCTGAAATATTAAACAGTTCAACTGTTATACACATTGGTTTTGATGAAACCATCCTGAACAATTTTCAGGAGATCTTTAATCAGGTGAAAATAGAAAAGCCCGGATATCACCAGTTATGTGCAGGCCTTGTGATATATACCCTCGGACAGATTATTTCAATCAAAAAGAATGAAAATTTCAAGCATAGCCCTATAGAAAAGGCCATTCAAAAGGCATGCCTGATCATTCGCGATAATCCGGCACAGAAATCTGAACATCGGTGAACTTGCCCGCGATTTAAATACCAATTATTCTCTTTTCCGGAGTGCCTTTAAAAAATATACCGGATTATCGCCCATGCAATATCATACTTCGCTGAGAATGAAACAGGCGGTGCATATGCTCACAGATACCAACCTCAGTTTGAAGGAGATTTCCTTCAAACTGGGTTTCTGCTCCTCTTTCTATTTCAGCAAGCTATTCAAGGAAAAGCTGGGCCGCACTCCCGGGGAATACCGGAAACTCAATAGAAATCAGTAATTAGTGAAAAGTTAAAAACTAAAAACTAAAAGTTAAATTTAACGAGGCTTTAAATTTTAATTTTTAGTTTTTAAATTATAACTGATTCTTGTTTTTTCACTTTTAGTTTTTCACTTTTAGTTTTTCACTTTTAGTTTTTCACTTTTAGTTTTTAGTTTTTATCTTTTAGTTTTTAACTAAAACGTATTTTTCACTAAATTTAAAATCTCATTATACCTTAAGGCTCAATATGGAAACAGTTCAGAATAAAGAACTCCAGCTGGCGTTCGACTTTATTCAATTTACCAACCGCAATGTTTTTCTCACCGGGAAAGCAGGAACCGGGAAGACCACTTTTTTGCATAACCTGAAACGATCATCTCCAAAAAGGATGATTGTCGTAGCTCCTACCGGTGTGGCCGCTATCAATGCAGGGGGTGTCACCATCCATTCTTTTTTCCAGTTAGCCTTCCACCCGCACATACCAACTTCAGGGGAACAACCCTCCCCGATTGGCAGATCCGCGGCAGGCGGCAATTTCAAAATGAGCCGTGAGAAAGTGAATATCATTAAAAGCCTCGATCTGCTTGTAATTGACGAAATAAGCATGGTAAGGGCCGACCTGCTGGATGCCGTGGATTCAATACTCAGGCGGTACCGGAATCACCTTGTTCCTTTCGGGGGAGTGCAGCTGCTCATGATCGGTGACCTGCAACAGCTGGCTCCCGTTGTAAAGGAGGAGGACTGGGAAATCCTGGGAAAGTATTACAATACGGCTTTTTTCTTCGGAAGCCTTGCCCTGCAGCAAACTGATTATATCACAATTGAATTACAGCATGTTTACAGGCAGAAAGATCTGTCTTTCATTACGCTGCTTAATAAAATCAGGGATAATCAACTTGATTCCAGCGCCTTGCAGGAACTGAACAAGCGGTATATTCCTGATTTCGACCCCGATTCCGACGGGGGTTACATAACTCTGACCACTCACAACGCACAGGCTCAATCGCTCAATGATACCCGGCTGTTAAAGCTGCCGGGCAAGGTCAAAACATTCAAGGCAAAAATCAGGGAAGATTTTCCCGAATTTGCTTATCCCACTGCTTTTGAGCTGCACCTGAAAACCGGGGCACAGGTCATGTTTGTGAAGAACGATATATCGAAGGATAAACTGTATTTCAATGGAAAGATTGGTAAAATAGTGGATATCGATGCGGATGTGATAACAGTTCAGTGTCCGGATGATGCCGATAACATAGAGGTGGAAAAGGTGGAATGGCAAAACATGAAATATACCCTGGATGACAGTACAAAGGAAATCCAGGAAACTGTAATCGGCACCTTTACCCAGTATCCGCTTAAATTGGCCTGGGCGATCACTATCCATAAAAGCCAGGGCCTCACATTCGACAAAGTGATCATAGATGCCAGGGCAGCTTTTGCCCATGGACAGGTATACGTTGCGCTCAGCCGTTGCCGTACCCTTGAAGGAATCGTGCTCAGCACACCGGTATCGCAGCGGGGCATCATCACGGACCCCACTGTATCGGGGTTTGTGGAGGCAATTGAACGGAATCATCCCGACCAGGATGTATTGAACCGGTCAAGAAAAACATACCAGTACTATTTGCTGACTGAATTATTTGATTTCAATGGAATACAGAAGCAAGCCTATTATTGCCTGAAACTGGTAAGGGAACATGGCGGCAGTATCCTTGGCAACATAATAACCATCCTGCCCGGGTTTACGGAACAAATAAAATCGGACCTTACCGTTATCTCGGAAAAATTCAAACACCAGCTTCGAAATCTGATGGCCTCGGCCGAAGATGCAGAAACAAGTACAATTCTGCAGGAAAGGGTTTCCAGGGCCTGTTCCTATTTCACCGAAAAGATTGCGGATTCACTACAGGTTAAACTGGAAAGTATTCAATGGCAAAGCGATAACAAAGAAGTAAAAAAATCGGTGTCGGAAGCCTTTGAAAGGTTAAAAAATGAAATTGGTCAGAAATATGCCTGCCTGCAAAGCTGTGTAAATGGTTTTGTTTTACGCACCTACCTTGAAGCCAAAGCAAAGGCAGCAATTGAAGTACCGAGGGTAAAGGCCAAACCTGCCCGTCCGGCAGATGACCTTTCGGGTGTGGTGAGGCATGCTGGACTTTTTAACAGGTTGAAATCCTGGAGAGACCGCAAAGTCGTTGAAACAAAATTGCCCCCTTACATGATCCTGCCACAGAAGACCATGGCGGCGCTGGTAACATTCCTGCCTCAGTCAGCCGAAACCCTGGCCAATGTAAAGGGGATGGGGAAGAAGAAATCGGCACAATTCGGAGAGGAATTGCTGGATATGATCCGGGCTTATTGTATTGAAAATAAAATTGCATCCTCCTCAATCCCTGTTCCCACAGAACGTCATGTTGCCAAAGAAAAAACGGATACCCGGCTGATAACTTTCAATCTGTATAAAGAAGGGAAAACCATATCCCAGATTGCCGGTGAAAGGGACATGGCTGTTTCCACCATTGAAGGGCACCTGGCCTACTATGTTGGAACCGGAGAATTATCAGTGGATGAATTCGTATCTTCGGATCTGACAGCCCTCATTGCGGAAAACATCGATAAGGATGACTTTCGGATGGGACCGGTCAAATCAGCCCTGGGCGACCAGATATCCTGGAGCGAATTACGGTATGTAATGAAGCATCTCGAATACCTTAAGAAAACAAATACAGCATCCTGACTCCTGTTTGTCGGTGTGATTTGCCGGTTTAACGAATAAAATTGGTTACGTCTGAGGTTCATTGCAATTTTGATACGTAACCAATTATCGCAAACACCATGAAAACAAAAAAAATTCCTCTCTACCTCCACCTATATCCCATTTTCGGTTTTTTACTATCTTTCGGCTGTTAGCCTTGCTTTGAATTAGTAGAATGGCGGAAAGATAACCAGGATAGAAAGGATCCGTAAACCCGGATGCGAAATATTTGTTGTTTCTGCAAAGGTTCATTCGCCGGGAAATGAAAATTTTTTAGTTACCTGATTCAACAAACTGATACCTATTGCAATGAGATGCAGACCCCTTTTCCGATTTCCGCTTTTACTCCTGGTCGTTCTTTTGTTTTCGTGTAGCAAAGATCCGGCCCCGATCAGCCTTCACCCCAAAAATCCGCATTATTTTCTCTTCAGGGGAAAACCGACAATCCTTATTGGTTCGACTGAACATTACGGTGCTGTGATGAACCTCGATTTCAATTACATTGCGTACCTCGATGAGCTTGCCGCTGCGAATCTGAATGTTACACGCACTTTTTCGGGAATTTACAGTGAGCCTTCAGGTGCATTTGGCATCGCACAAAACACAATGGCACCGGCCAGCGGGAAGCTTATCTGTCCATGGGCACGAAGCAATAAACCGGGTTATGTAAACGGGGGCAACAAGTTTGATCTGAACCAATGGGATTCAGCCTATTTCAGCAGATTGAAAGATTTTATAAATGAAGCAGGAAAAAGGAATATCATCGTCGAACTCGACCTGTTTTCGAACTTTTATGACACTCTGCAATGGCAAATAAGCCCCTTGTATTTTCAGAATAATATAAACGAGGTGGGGAATGTGGAAGATCATAAGGAGATCCTTTCTTTGAGGCATCCGGATATACTGGCTATTCAGGAGAATATGGCAAGGAAGATCATTGCCGAACTAAAGGATTTGGATAATTTGTATTATGAAGTCTGCAATGAACCATACTTTGGCGACACAATTGCGCTGGAGGAGTGGGAACAACACATGACCTCCGTGATTGCGGATGCAGAAAAAGATTTTACCCACAAGCACCTGATTTCACAAAACATTGCCAATGGTTCCAGGAAAATCCATGAACCCAATCCCGCGGTTTCGATCTTTAATTTTCATTACGCAAAACCGCCGGTAACAGTTGCTTTGAATTATGGTCTGAATAAAGCAATCGGCGACAACGAGACCGGTTTTAATGGCATCACGGATACAGAATACAGGACGGAAGCATGGGATTTTTTTGTAGCGGGAGGCGCATTGTTCAACAACCTGGATTATTCATTTACTGCGGAACATGAGAACGGGACCTTCAGGGTTGAGAAAGGCCAGCCCGGCGGCGGAGGCATTCATCTGCGGTCACAGCTTAAGATACTCAGGAAGATACTGAATGAAATCAATTTTCTGGAAATGAAACCGAACGATACAATTCTAAGGGCTGATTTTTACACACCTGCCACGGTCAGAGCGTTGTATAATGAAGGCCGTGAGTACCTGGTTTACATCAACAATAAAAGTCGCGATGCCGACAGTCTAAACAGGGAGGAAAAATCCTTTTCCTTTTCAATTCTGTTGCCGAAAGGGGACTATTCAGGAAACTGGATCAGCACATTAACCGGGGAACGTATATCCTTTGACATCCAGGGGCACAAAGGAGGTGCATACAGGCTGGATACCCCCATCTTTCTGGATGATATTGCCCTGTTGATCAAACGATAGTTCTGCGGTTTTGCGGTTATCCAGTTCATTATGCGAACTGGAACATCGTAGATGTTCAATTATTGTAGATCATGTCGTCTTGCAATTCATTACCCGAACCGGAACATCGTAGATGTTCAATTATTGTAGATCATGTCGTCTTGCAATTCATTACCCGAACCAGAACATCGTAGATGTTCAATTATTGTAGATCATGTCGTCTTGCAATTCATTACCCGAACCAGAACATCGTAGATGTTCAATTATTGTAGCGGCGTCAGCGTCACCAGTCACCATTACCCAGTCCCCCTAAAAACAAAAATGGGATCTATTCGTTACAAATAGGTCCCATTCACATCCGGCAACCGAGGTTACCATCCATGCCAGACTACTGTTATTATGGCCGGTTGCGTGGGCGGATCGTAGATCGGCTTCTGCTAACCCCCTGTCTTGCTGCAAGACCTTTTACAGTGATGCATTGGGACTGTTCATTCGGTTCCCCGAAAGGAGCCTTCCTGAACGAAGTACTTTTCAAGGTACTTCGGCTCTGTTAATGCGCAAATCCGGAGATTTGACAAAAACACCCTAAATTTCACTTAAGAAAAACAGGTTGTTTTCACATTGTAAGAGCAGCCTTTTATCGCTCATCTGGTATACCAAAGATAGATTAGGGAAAAAGTACCTGCACGCTTTTCCCTTTACAGATATTAACACCTTATTCACCGGATTTATAAACAACTGTTCATATCAGATTCCTAATTCTAATTCATAATTCATAATTCATAATTCATAATTCATAATTCATAATTCATAATTCATAATTCATAATTCCTCCCCTATTTGAAAGCAATCTAAATTTTGAATTTGCATTGCTGATCCTCAAAATACACCTATTTTTATGTCAGATAGCAATTCCAACTTATTCCTACTATAATACGAATCTACGGATATGAATATAGAAGCCTTTTTTAAAGTAACATATGGGCTTTTCGTAGTGAGCACGAAAAGCAACAGCAAATCGTATGGATTTATTTCCAACACCGTATTCCAGGTCACTGCTGAACCGGCGCGATTTGCAATAACATGCAGCAAAAACAACTATACGTCGGAAATGATCCGTGAAAGCGGAGTATTTGCATTTTCCGTCCTGCAAAAGGAAACACGGCCGGACATTATCGGCACATTCGGATATCGTACAGGAAAGGATCTGGACAAGTTTACCAAATTCAAATTCATTACCGGCAAAACCGGTTCTCCGATTTTAATGGATGATACAGTGGCCTGGTTTGAATGCGAGGTGGAACAAACCATTGACGCGGGTTCGCATTTGCTTTTCATTGGAAAAGTAATTGACGGGGATGTGGTTGATCCACTGGCGGAACCCCTCACGTATACCTATTACAGGGATGTAAAGAAAGGGAAGGCTCCTAAAAATGCACCCACCTATATCGACCCTGAGAAGTTGAAACAACAGGTCCGGGAAGAAGTCTGGGAAAAATATTACTGTACCTCCTGCGGATATATTTATGATCCGGCAATCGGAGATCCCGAGCGTGGGGTACCAGAGGGAACCCGGTTTGAAGACCTTCCGGACGACTGGGTATGTCCGGTTTGCGGCACGGAGAAAATCGATTTTGCCAAAAAATAGTACGTGCTCAATCTGAAACCGGACGTCACCAACGGAAACAATATATCATTTTAATAGCATCAACAATATACATTCCAGAAGCATCAATATGGAAAAAAGTCTAAAGGGCACCAGAACGGAGCAGAATTTGCTCAAAGCTTTTGCAGGGGAATCTCAGGCCAGGAACCGTTATGAATTTTTCGCCTCGGCAGCAAGGAAAGAGGGATTTGAACAAATTGCCAATATTTTCCAGGAAACAGCAACCCAGGAAAAGGAACACGCGAAAAAATTCTTCGGTTTGCTCCAGGGAGGGGTAGTTGAAATTACGGCATCATACCCTGCCGGTGTGGCTGGAACAACAAAGGAAAACTTAAAAGCAGCGGCTGAAGGGGAAAATGAAGAATGGACACTGCTTTATCCGCAATTTGCAGAAATTGCGAGAGAAGAAGGCTTCCCGGAAATGGCAACCGCTTTTAAAATGATTGCCCGCGTAGAAGCCGAACATGAAAAACGATACCTGAAACTGTTGCAGAATCTCTCGGAAGATCTGGTATTCATGAAAAATGGCAAGGTTTGGTGGAAATGCCTGAACTGCGGATACATCTACGAATCGGAAAAAGCCATGGAAATATGTCCGGTCTGCCAGCACTCCAAGGCCTTTATGCAGGTAAAGGAGGAGAATTATTAGTAGGGGTTTAGGCTGTAGGCTGGTGGAAAGTCTTCGGAATTCGATGTTGGATGTTCGGTGTTCAGTGCTATTTTACGTAAAATAATATCGAACATCGAACATCGAACGCCCAACTCCGAAGGATCCTTGACTGCAAGACTGCAAGACTGCAAGACTGTAAATGTTCATCCGACTCTGACAGATCCTGCGAACTCTGTCAGATCAGATTAATGAACCGCAGAACTGCAGAACAGCAGAACCGCAGAATTCTGAACAATATCTACCAGGCCGTTTTCACATTAACTGTGATGTAATGTGATGTTTTAACGTTTTCTATTCCTAAATTGAGCCGGAATTTGAAAGCAGTCTTACAACATCACAATGGTTAACCTGAATATGAATGAATGGAAGCATCAACTGATGCTTGGGGAAAACAAACCCGCGATGCCCATCATGACTCATCCCGGAATTGAAATGATCGGAAAAAGCGTCCTTGATGCAGTCTCGGACGGCGAAATTCAGTTCCTCGCTATCAAAGCTGTCGCGGATAAATACCCCGTCGCCGCATCCACTATGATTATGGATCTCACCGTGGAGGCGGAAGCCTTCGGAAGCACAATACGGTTTTCTGATCATGAAGTGCCTTCGGTTACCGGCAGGCTTGTAGATAACTATCAATCCGTTAGACGGTTGCAGATACCTTCGCTTGTCAAGGGAAGAATATCCGAATATTTAAAGGCAGCCCGACTGGCTTCAGCAGCTATAAATGACAGGCCTGTCTTCGGAGGTTGTACCGGCCCTTTTTCCCTGGCCGGCAGATTGTTTGACATGACCGAAATCATGACCGAACTATTCCTGGTGCCTGAAACGATCGAGGCCCTGCTTAAGAAATGCACAACCTTTCTTAAAAGCTATATCCGCGAAATGAAAAAAACAGGGTTGAATGGGATTATAATGGCTGAACCTGCCGCCGGATTGCTCGATGAGTTTTTATGCGACCGGTTTTCGTCTGGATTTATACGACAAATCGTTGAAACCGTGCAGGATGACCATTTTCTCTTTATCCTTCATAACTGTGGCAATCACGGTCACGTTACCCGGTCCATGATAAGCACGGGCGCAGGGGGACTTCATTTCGGAAACAGCATGGATATGAACCGGGCCCTCAAAGAGGTGCCCGACAATATACTGGTTCTCGGGAATATCGATCCCGTGGGTATGTTTAAAACGGCACAGCCTGCTGATGTGTTTCGCAAAACTTCTGAATTGCTTGAAATGGCGGCGAATCATCCCAATTTTATTTTGTCTACCGGATGTGATACTCCTCCCCGAATACCTGAGGAAAATATTCTCGCCTTTTTTGCAGCAACGAAAATGCAGTCAATTAATATGCTGTAATGTGATGGTTTTTGGATTTCATTTTATATCTTGTTCATAGTTTACGGCAGAAAAAAAATGAATGCATCTTTCATTCCGCTTTACAGGCGACTGTTCGATAATTACAAAGGAAAGATTGTTGCCCAGGAAATAAAACCGGGTCACCAGATTGATTCGATTACCCGGATCATGCAAAAACACAAGGTTTCCCGTGAAACGGCCAAACTCGTGCTGAAAATGCTGATTGATGAAAGATTGATCATCTCCAGGGCGGGCAAGGGCTCCTTCGTCGCTCCTCTTGCCAATATCAAAAAAATATGGGGGATGATCCTTCCCTTTTATTCCTCAAACATGGAACAGCTCATCAATTATCTGCGGGATGAGGCCCAGAAGAACGGGCGCCAGCTGACTTATTTCTTCGGTTACAATAATCCCGAAGAGGAAATGAGACTGGTAGGAACAATGATCCTGCAAGGGTATGAGGCAGTAATTGTTGTACCGAATAATGATGAATCGCTGACAGCCGATTTCTACAGAAAGCTTTTCGTGGGAAATACAATGGTAGTGCTGGTGGATAATACCATGTCGGGATCCTGGTTCAGGTATATAATTCAAAGTTATGACCTCGGCGTAAAAAGGGCAATTGATTATCTGACCGGACTTACGCCCGACAATTTATTGCTTGTAAAAAACGAAACCTGGAAAGGCAGAAACCTGCTCTATGAATTTATGGAGCAAACTTTCATAAATATCGTCTCTGCCAACTATCCAAATCGAAAAGTATGTGTAATTTCAAACCTGAATGAATTCAACATTGAATATATTCAAAAAAACCGGATCGGAGGAGTATTGTGCTGTTCTGACACAGATGCCATAAGGGTTATAGGTCGATTGAAAATGCAACAAATAAACATTCCGGGGGATATATCCATTGTGAGCTATGGCAACACTGAACTGACGGAATTTTTTAATCCTGCCATTACGGTGATTGATTGCGGATACAGGGAAATGGCGGAACAAACTGCAGGGCTGATCAAAAAGGGCAGAAATGCAGGCCCCTATGAACAGCATATCATCCTGCCAAAGCTCATCATTCGAAATACGTAACTTATAAATACCTCTAAAGAATATCCTATGAGTGAAATTATCGATCAGATTGCCCATTGTATTGAATTTGGAAAGATCAATACTGCCTCCCCCTACCCTCCGGATATGCGGGGACAGGAAGGTGCCGATGAACTGACAAAAAAAGCACTGGAACAGGGCGAAGACGCCGGGAAAATATTGAACGAGGGCATGGTGGCCGGAATGGAAAAAGTGGGCAGGAAATTCTCCGAGAACAAGGTTTTTGTGCCGCAAATGCTGATGTCTGCCAAGGCCATGAGCACTGCCATGCAACACATAAAACCCTATTTTCTTTCAGGCAGTGTAAAAAGAAAGGGAACCATTATTATTGGAACAGTTGCAGGTGATTTGCACGATATTGGCAAGAATCTGGTAGGCATGATGTTTGAAGGTGCCGGTTGGGAAGTAATTGACCTGGGAGTGGATGTGAATGCCGAGAAATTTATAGCCGCCCTTAAGGATAAACCGGGAAGTTCGGTTGGCCTGTCTGCATTATTGACAACAACCATGGTGCATATGGAGAATATTGTACAGGAAATCCGAAAGATAGCCCGTGATACCCGTATTCTCATCGGGGGTGCACCTGTGAATATGGAGTTCTGCAACAAAATCGGGGCCGACTATTATTCTCCAGATCCGCAGGGCGCAGTGGCTTACCTTAACCAACAGGTCGCCTGATCATTCAATTATACCCCGGTCATCACTTTTCAGTGCAATTGTTGTGACGAGACTAATACTTTCGGGTGGCAGGATTATGGTGCGCGGTTGTTTTTCCATATGCTCAATGGCTGCAGGATTTAATTTGAAACCCGGAGTCATAACAAGCATTTCAGTTACCTGGTAAAGGTTGTATGACAGTTGGTCCTCTGCCCCGGAAAAAGAAAGGGAGATGCGTACAGGTCGCTTCTCATTATTGACAAACAGGACTCCAACGCTTCCGTTTTTATTTTTGAAGGCCGTAAGCTTAACCCCGTCAATGCACATATTGGTTTGCCAGAAAATCAGATCAGGATATTTTCCGATAAAACGCGACAACATTGCAAAACCATAATAGGCAGCCGGTTCGGGTTCCACCTTCTTCACGTACTGCTTGTTTTTTCTGTCCCAGGTTTGGATCAGTTGCCACTGTCCGTCCATATCTCCCCGGTTGACGAAACTCCAACGGTTGAAGGCATCCGCTCCCATATTCATACTCCGTACAACATCCGAAGCATTGGAAAGTGAAGCTGCAAAACTTTTCGGACCCGGATTTTCTCCTCCCCAGCCCAGTTTCATATTCCCGAATTCTGACAAAAAGAAAGGTTTATTATGCTGATGGGCCCAGGTCGCCCAGTTATGAATGATCTCCTCTCCATCGTAATCAATTCCTCCATAGGAATGTATGTCATAAGCACCAATATATGGATCAAAATCTATTTTAGAGGAATCAAAAGGAGGCAGGTCAGTCCAGTCGGGACCGGAAAGAGGAATATGAATACCTTTGCTATCCAGTGTTTCCCGCACCTTCTTCCAGGCACTTGTCAACGTACCCGATCCGCTTCCAAAACTCCACCAGTATCCCCAGGTACCACCGGGAGGCTCATTTGTAATACAAAAGTATTTTATGCAGCTATACTTCCGGGTAACCGTGAGGTATTGAAGGAGGGTTGCAATACCCTCTGCAAAATCGTCAAGTGAACGCGGTGCGCTCATCAGCGGGTGAACGCCGGGATAACTGTTCCAGGCCACATCTCCCCACATTTGCTGCAGAAAGACATCCGCATGATTGGCTTCACACCAGTCAAGTATCCGGTACAACGCCTGCATCTCCTCATTATTCCAGTCAAAAGCATTGCGGTTGGGTTCGTACATTCGCTGGCTTAATTCAACACGCAAAAAATCCAATCCAAGCCAAAGGGCATGATTGCAAATCTGTCTCCAGGCAGCCGTATCGGTAACGGGCGGATTCCCTCCATAACCACTTCCACGTGGATTAACAAAACGAACCGGGTAATCGTATTTTTCGTTTTCAAGGGGTATTTCCCGGCTCATGGAATGCCACGATGCTCCTATGCCTCCATTCATATGTGAAACCACCAATCCGGCATCGATGGTTACCCGCTGTTCCTGTATTTGGCCAAAGGCAGGTACCCCGAAAATCATCAACAGGATTAGAATCGCTGTCCTGTAAAAGCTGTGTGCATTCATGATGAAAAATTTGAATAAAGATAATACTTTTAGGCTAGCGGCTTTATTTGTTAAAATAGCGTGCAAGGCTTAGGCTGGAGCCTAAGCCTAACGTTTCATAACAGGGTGCAGGGCTTAGGCCGGAGCCTAAGCCTAACGTGGGAGTGTTCGGCTTAGGCTCTGCCTAAGCCGCTCATAACCTTCGAAATAAATAATTCTATACATTTGCCTTATTGTGAAAGAAATTACCATCATATTCTTCTCCACTTTCAAATTCGCCGCTACCTTTCCCGTAGCCGTTTACCTTGTTAAGATGAGCCCGTTGGAAACGCTTGTATATACAAATACAGGCGGTTTATTGGGAACTTTTGTCTTCATGTATTTGTCGGAATTTCTGATACGGATTTGGAATACAGTTCGACCCCGAAAACTGCCCGAAAACAGAAACAAAAAGCAGGTGTTCACTCCAAGAAACAGGAGAATTGTAAGTATAAAAATGAAATACGGTCTCCCAGGTATTGTAGTATTAAACCCCATTTTGCTATCCATTCCCATTGGTTCTTTTCTCATGGTAAAATATTATGGGCTGAAACCGAAAAATCTCCTCTGGCTTTTGTCGGGTCAGGTTGCCTGGTCCCTTATTTATGTAATTTTCCTTTATTATGTCAGGAAGTTGACTGGTGACTTGTGACTCGTGAATGGAGACTTATGGGATTTTAACATTTATATGGTTAGATAAAAGACTTCTTCACTTTTTTGAAGGATGAGCGAACAATTATGTTATTACTATGTTAAAAATAACAGTCAAATGTTAAAAGATTATTTGATCTTTTTATCTTTTTTTAACCTAATTTTATTAACTCTATGAAAACATCCTTCCGCACCCTATTATTCGTAATCGTCCTGGCGACTATTGCCGGAACAGGATTTTCCCAGCAAACAGAACGACCCGCCTTTATTTCAGTTACCACTATTCACTGGAATTTGGATAATAAAGACTTTACTATGGATAAATGGAAAGCCATAGAAAAAGAGTATTTCGACAAGGTTACCAGCAAAAATGAATTCCTGATGAGTTCAATTTATCTGTTGCATTATTTTTCAGCTGATAATACCGAATTAAAAATTGTAAATTCCTACAGCTCCTGGGAAAATATTGAAAAAGCAGAGGAACGCAGCAATGAACTTGCAAAGGAAGCTTGGCCGGATATGGCTCAACGAACTGCATTTTTTAAATCGCAGTCGGCTTACTATACTAATTTTCATTCGGACGAAATTTATTCTACTCTTCCGTACGCTAAGGTCCTCGCTGCAAAATCCACGGAACCCCTGATATACTACGTTATGATTAGCCAGACTAATAATCCAGAGGGGGGAACACAAAAGGAAGCCGGCGAATTAATGACCGAATATGCCGACAAGGTGATCAGCAAAAACCCGGCGATCCTCGCTTATTATCCCTCAAGGCATGCCTGGGGAGCAAACAGTCAGGACTTTGTTCAGGCTTATGTTGTAAAATCATTTGAAGATATAGTAAAGGCGCTTGATACGGACACTGATCTTGAGAAATCGGCCTGGCCCGATGAATCCTCACGAAAAGATTATTTTGCTAAAAGAAATAAGTATTTTACCGGACAGCATGCAGATTATATTTATACAAGCGTTCCTGAACTTACCAAGTAATAGGTTGTAGGTTAAAGCAGATTGTAGTTTGGAGCGGTCATAATTGGCCGCTCCTGCTTTTTGTACATATCCCGTTTTCTGCCGTCAGTTCACATCGCTCATTTCTTTTCATCCACTCCCTTCAGGGCTCCTATATAACTCTTTTTAAATCCCTCATTATCTGTCGGATTTTAGGGATCCCGGAGATCAGATAATCTAAATTTTAAAGCTGTTAATCGAATGCAATGAGATTTCTCCGCGACCTCTATCTTGGCGCGCTTTGCGAATAAACTCCGCGGGCTTCGCGTTAAAAATTTGGGGTACCTTGTTTAATCAGTTCTTTCCATAGTTATCTGTTTCTGAGGTTGGAGGTACACCCTCCCGAGGACTCCTATATAACTCTTTTTAAATCCCTCATTATCTGTCGGATTTTAGGGATCCCGGAGATCAGATAATCTAAATTTTAAAGCTGTTAATCGAATGCAATGAGATTTCTCCGCGACCTCTATCTTGGCGCGCTTTGCGAATAAACTCCGCGGGCTTCGCGTTAAAAATTTGGGGCACCTCATTTAATCAGTTCTTTCCATAGTTATCTGTTTCTGAGGTTGGAGGGGAGCCCCTCCCGAGGACTCCTATATAACTCTTTTTAAATCCCTCATTATCTGTCGGATTTTAGGGATCCCGGAGATCAGATAATCTAAATTTTAATGCTGTTAATCGAATGCAATGAGATTTCTCCGCGACCTCTATCTTGGCGCGCTTTGCGAATAAACTCCGCGGGCTTCGCGTTAAAAATTTGGGGCACCTCATTTAATCAGTTCTTTCCATAGTTATCTGTTTCTGAGGTTGGAGGTACACCCTCCCGAGGACTCTGTGACCAATTAAAGGGTCTGACTGCTCCTTAGTCCCTTTCCAATATTATTCCTATTTTTACGGCATTCGTTTCACCCAACAAAGCAAGAATGTATAATAAAGTTCCCGTCATCGAGCTTGATAACCGGATAAAAAATTTCAGGGCCATAATGGACGCTCAGAATCCCGCCTGGGAAATGGCTGTACTCTTCAGTAAAATCAACCTGTATTATCTCACAGGGACCATGCAGGAAGGTATGCTGCTGATCCCTCGTGAAGGTGAAGCAATACTCTGGGTTAGAAGAAGCTATGAAAGAGCTGTCAATGAATCATTTTTCAGGATCATAAAACCCATGGATTCTTTTAGGGAAGCAGCATGTTCATATCCCCAAATGCCTTCATCAGTGCATATAGAGACTGAATTTATACCCATTGCCTTTCTTCAGCGTTTTCAAAAATATTTCCCAATCCGGAATGTATTATCCCTTGATTTACAGATAGCTTCAATAAGGGCGGTTAAAAGCGATTTTGAACTCGGCCTGATGAAAAGATCAGGAGAACTGCACAGGCTTATTTTAGAGGATTGGGTACCGGGTATTCTGCATGAGGGAATGAGTGAAGTAGATCTTGCCGGGGCCCTGTATGCCGAAATGCTTCGTGCAGGTCATCATGGCGTTGCCCGGTTCGGAATGTTTGATACGGAAGTTATACTGGGGCATATTGCATTCGGTGAAAGCAGTTTATACCCAACCAGTTTTAACGGGCCCGGCGGCAATTATGGCATGGGACCAGCCGTACCCGGTATTGGAAACCGCAAAACCACTCTCCGGAAAGGCGACCTGGTTTTTATTGACATTGGCTTTGGTGTTGAAGGATACCACACCGACAAAACGGAGACCTATGTTTTTGGAAAGGAACCGGAACCTGCAGTTATTCGTGAACACCAGGTTTGCGTGGACATTCAGAACCGTATGGCTGAACAATTAAGGCCAGGGGCTATCCCTTCGGAAATCTATGAATATATTTTAAACAGCCTGAATCCTGATTTTCTCCGGAATTTCATGGGTTTTGGCAATCGGCAGGTCAAATTTCTGGGACATGGCATCGGGTTGGTGATTGATGAAATCCCTGTTATTGCAAGGGGTTTCGAGGCCCCCCTTCAGGAAAACATGGTAATTGCCCTCGAACCAAAGAAAGGAATTGAAAACTTCGGAATGGTTGGAATAGAAAATACGTTTATTGTAACCCCGGAAGGGGGGAAATGCATTACCGGGTACAGCAATGGTTTGATCCCCGTCCTGTAGGAGGTTTAATATCAACCTGGTTTAATCCCTGTCAAAACCCATAATTTTCCGGATGTAGGTGGCATTTTTCTTGCCGGTTAGCATTTCGAGCAAGGCAAAAGCGACATCGACAGCTGTTGAAGGATTCCAGGAAGTTATTATGTTTTCATCGATCACAATGGGTTCATTCACCACCTTTACCCCGTATTCTCCCAGCGTTTGCTGCCGGATTGGCTTGATATTATAGGTTGTACCTTTCCTGTTGGCAAGAATTCCGCTTTTTCCTACTGGCAGTGCTCCCGTGCATATTGATGCAACGATCTTGTTCTCTTTTTTAAATTCCCGGATCATATTCAGGAACCTCTCGTCATAGGCGTCCCTGTAGAAATCATATATTTCAAATCCTCCCGGAATGGCGATCGCATCAAAATCGCGGATGTTGATCTGATCGGGTAAAAAATCCACGAGGAACCGTTGATTAAACGAACTTTTCACTTCTTTTTTCAATCCACAGGTAAATAATTCCGTGGAATGATCACCCTCTGCAAAATTCCAACCGATCACATCGATGAATACGCTGGCCTCAAAGGTTTCAAATCCTTCTGCCAGCATCAACAAGACCTTTTTCATACGTCGTTTTTTTTAAGATTGAGATCTCACGGTATTACCTTACATTTTCCCACCAGAGAGAAAATTTCTGATCCTTGTCTTTAAGATATACAACCTCCCCAATCAGGGGTGTAACAAGTGGAATACCCGCTTCTTTGCAATTTCCTGAAATAGTGGACAAGGGTTCATCCCAGGGGTGGATAGCCAGCGCAAATTTAGAAGAATGAACCGGAAAAAGTCGTTTGGCATTCAAATCCCGGAAAGTTTTCAGGACATCCTCCGGCAACTGATGAATATATCTCCAGTTTTTGTTGTACTGCCCGTTTTCCAATACAGCCAGGTCAAAAGGTCCGAATTTCATTCCGATTTCTGAAAAGTGCGTGTCGTATCCCCCATCACCGCCGAGGTAGATATTCAGGGTGGGCGTTTTTAATGCATAGGAAACCCAGAGTGTTTGATTTCGCTTCAAACCCCGGCCCGAAAAATGCCGGGCTGGAAGAGCATTTACGACAAAACCGCTATCGGGCGATATTTCTTCATTCCAATCCATTTCAATGATTGAATTTTTATTGAAACCCCAGTATTCAAAATTCTCTCCAACCCCAAGTCCACAAATTACTTTTTTGATTTTTGGTTTTAACTTCATTATCGTCTCATAATCGAGATGATCCCAGTGATCATGGGAAATAAACAGATAATCGATATCCGGTAAGTCCTCCGCTGTGAAAGGATTTGAACCTTTAAATGCCTTGACTGAAAATGTAAACGGGGAGGCATATCCGCAAAATACAGGATCCACCAGGATTTTTTTTCCATCAATCTGCATAAAATAAGAAGAATGACCAAACCATACTAAAACGTCCTTATCCTCATCAAGATTAATAAGGTCAGTCCTGATAGATGGAATTTCCCCGGCTGGTTTAATCCTTGCTCTTTTACCGAAAAAAAATTCCCGGCTTACCTGCATAAACCCAACACCTTCAGTTAATATCGGTGTAACTCTTTTATTTTGAAAGGATCCGTTTTTATAGTTGGGTGAGTTTTTAATTCTTTCCAAACGGTCACCGGCAGGCAATCTTCCAAATTTTGCCTGTTTAAGGATGGTTACAGTTATAACCGTTAACAGGATTGCTATTGACAAAGCTACGTACATAAAAGCTCTCATTAGGTAATTATTTAATTCATCATGCTGAGCATTAACTTGTCAAACAATCTGTCCGAAAGTATCCTTCGTGCAAACAATATAGTTTTGGCTCCCCCTCCTGTGGCATACCGGGTTTTAGGATTTGCCGCCATAGCGGCTTTAAGAATGGTTTTTGCAACAACTGCAGGTTCTGAAGTTTAGGTCGACATTCTTTGTTGCTGCTCTGTCAATTGGGCTTTGCCATTTCTTTCACACCAGTCATCAGTCACCAGTCACCTCTTTTAAAACTTGCAATACGTATAAATCTTATTGAATAAGGCATTAATGTTCACCGGTTTTGTCATATATTCATCGCATCCAGCCTTATAAGTTTGCTGAATCTCGGATTGATTGGCATAGGCTGATTGAATAATAATAGGAGTTTTGGGTTTGATTTGCTTTATCAGGCGGGTAGCCTCAATGCCTCCCATTACAGGCATTTTTATATCCATTAGCACCAGGTTGATATCGGAATGATTCTTAATCATATCCACCGCTTCCTGTCCATTTTTTGCCCGATATGTAACAATGTTCTTCAATTTTAATGATTCTCTTAGAAGAACATAGCTGATCTCATCATCTTCGGCGATCAAAACACTTATACATGGCATTAGTCCCTGGTTGTCAATGGTTACCTCTGAAGATACAACAGCCGGGGTAACATTTAGGGAAAAGGGCAATATAAAAAAGAAAACTGAACCTTTCCCCTCTTTCGAATTGAGGCCAATTTTTCCTCCAAGAAGTTCCACATAAGCCTTCGAGATGGCCAAACCCAGTCCAACACCATCGAATTCAAATGAATTTTCACCCTGCCTGAAGCGTTCAAAAATTTTGTCGTGAAATTCCTTTTTAATGCCTGCACCGGAATCCTTCACATAAAAATACAAATTGGAAATGTCGTTCAGATGGCAGCCAAGTTCGATAAATCCGCCCCTTTGGGTGAATTTCAATGCATTTTTTATCAGATTTGTAATTATCTGGGCAAGTTTGGTTTTATCTGTTTCAATGTGAAATTCATCCGAAGGCAATTGTATATTTAACCTCAGGTCAATTCCTCTATTTGCGGATTCCGGGGTGAAAAATGCGATTAATTCCTCCAGCAGCGAATGGATTTCGGCCTTTTCCTTTTTTGCTTCTACCTGACGGGCCTCAATTTTGGAGATGTCAATCAGATCGTTAATGATATTGAGCATTCGTTTGCCGCTTAATTCTATCGCATCGATATATTTTATCTGAGATTCCGCAGAGAGTTGGGGTAATTTTAACAGATCGGCGAATCCCAGTATTCCATTCATAGGAGTTCTGATCTCATGACTCATGTTAGCTAGAAATACAGATTTCAGCCTGTCGCTTTCCTCTGCTTTTTCCTTTGCTTTCATAAGTTCATCTTCGTAAAGTTTTAATAAAGTTATGTCCGTAAAAGTGGTAAAAACCTGGTATGGTTTTGTTTCGTTCCCTCTGAATTGAGGGATGGCATTGATCAGCAGCCAGGTGTACCCTTCCTTTTGCGGATTAAAAATCCCCATTATCTTGTCGCGTACCGGTAATCCGGTTTGCAGTGCAACAACAGCAGGATGCAATTCTCCTGAAAAAACACTCCCATCTTCATGAATTGCCTTCCACCTGGAATCCCACGATGTAGTGTTTTTCATTTGTTCCATAGCGAATCCCAATATTTTTTCTGCCGCCGGATTAGCAGAAATTATCTCCCCCTGTAAATTCTGATATACGACTCCCTGCGCCATCGTCTCGAATAATACCCTGAATTTTCCCTCATTTTCACGACTTTTTTGAAAATTATGCCAATCCCGCAAGTTCCGTTTTACGACATGCTCAATGTTTTTAAATGCTTCAGGAGATTTTACTATATAATCAAGGGCACCTGATTTAATTGCCTTAACAGCCATTTCCTCATCCCCGTAAGATGTCATCACCAGAACAGGCCATAGCTGGTTTTCGAGATTCCCTTTCAGCAAGTCGAAAGCCGTGCCATCAGGCAGATTTAGATCAGCAATGACCAGATCAGGCACGTTGCCTGAGACAATTTGATGGAAATCCTTTAGAGAAGGCGCCAGGTAACAATCATATTCATCGGCTGACAAAGACCGACGGATTGCCTCTGCATGTGCCGGCTCATCCTCAAGAATAATCAACTTGTTCATTTTCCTATTTTTCATTGCAGGGCGGATATTTATTCCAAGCCATCCAGTAAAAGCCAAAGGCCTCAATTAACTCAGAAAATTTACTGAAGTCAATGGGCTTAACAAGGTAACTGTTGACATTCAAATCATACGCCCTGGAAATATCCGCTTCTGCCTCTGAAGTAGTTAGAATGACAGCCGGAATGTGCCTGAGGCATTCTACGTTTCGAATTTTTTCCAGAACCTCCAATCCATCTACTTTTGGCAGTCTCAGATCAAGAAGGATCAGGCTGGGAAGGGGTGATAATTCGGGATCTGCATAAGCACCCTGACGGAACAGATAATCCAGGGCTTGCTGACCATCCGATAAATGGATGATGCGGTTTACCATGCGGTTTTTCCTGAAATTTCGCATAGCGATCTCAGCATGTGCTGGATCATCCTCGATAAAAAGGATAGTAACTGGCTGTCCGGTTTGCATTTTTTTTAATTTATATAATAATCCGTGTACCTTCAAGGGTAAAATAGAAGGTGGTTCCTTTTCCCCCGCCATCAGAAACAAACCACACAGATCCGCCATGGACCTCGATTATCCGTTGCACCAGGGCCAATCCGATTCCGGTTCCTTCGGTGCTGTTATCCAGCTTTTCAAACAGTCCAAAGACCTTATGGCCGTATCTTGGATCAATTCCGGATCCGTTATCCCTGACAAAAAGGACAACTGAATTGTTTTTCTCTTTATCCTGAAACGATCCGATTTCGATTACCGGTTCGTGCTGGTCACCCATAAATTTGGCTGCATTATCAATCAGGTTCTGGTACAATTGGATGAATCTCTCTGCGTGTCCGTACAGCATGACAGCAGGACCTGTAAGGCTTATTCTGATCCTGTTTTTATTAAGTCTTCCGGCTACGAGATCTGTGGCTGCTTCAACAACCGTTTTAAGCAGGATTTCCGATTTAGCCTTTTCTTTCCTCCCGATTCTTGAAAGTTCCAGGAGTTCATCCAGCAGTTTTCCCATTTTATCGGCTGCATTCTGCACATAATGAATGTCTCTTTCTTGAGCCTCTTTATCTCCGCTTTCAATGTCCTCGCCCAGGTAAGAGGTAAACGCCTGAATAGTAACCAGCGGACTTTTCAAATCGTGTGAAATAGTATATATGAAGCGTGTGAGCTCTTCATTTTTTTGCTTAATCTCTTGCTCTGTTCTTTTCTGCTCGGTAATATCTTCATAAACAGTAGCGAACTGTCCTTTTTTAGGTGAAATCACATGAATAATAAAGTTCCTGTTCAAGCCGGGAAAAAAGGATTCGAAACGATATGGCCTACGGGTTTCGGCAACGAGTGCATATTCTTTCAGATTAGGAATCTGTTCCCTGCCGTAAATATCCGTTGCAAGAATTTCAGATTCTGTATTCGTGTCAATACCGGTATATTCCCTGTAAGCCGGATTGCTTTCGATAAACCGGTAATTTACCGGATTATCATTTTCATAAATCATCTCGTGAAGGGCAACCCCTTCGGTAATATTTTCAAAAAGTGACCTGAATTTTTCTTCGCTTTCCTTAAGGGCGGCCAATGCTCTCCTGCGTATGGTGATATCCGACATGGAAACCACACCGCCCGCATGCCTGCCTGAAACAAAAAGGGGAGCTGCGCTTATGCTGATCCATTTTGGTTCATTCAGGTTCTGAACATAATATACCTGGTTTTTGACAGTTTCTGCATATTTTATTGCACGATTTGCAGGCATTTCATCAAGTTCAAGCCTGTGGCCGTTTTCTGTAAACAATTCAAAGCCATGCGAAACTCTTTCTGAGAGGGTTAAATCTTTAACGTCTTCGCCGTATTTGATTATGGAATCGACAGCCGCGTTGGATCGTACAATTCTGCCCTTCCTGTCATAAACGATAACACCGTCAGCAATACAGCTCAAAATAGCTTCAATTTCGGTAGCCCTGGCAAGCGCGTCATTCTCTATTTTTTTCCGTTCGGTAAAATCGGAATTGATCGCCACCGCTCCAATGATTTGCCCATTCACAATAACCGGGGCATCGGCTGCCCTGATGTAAATATCTTCCCCGGTTTGTGCATGGGTAGCCATTACCTCTTCGATTACAGTTTCCCCTTTGAGGGCCCGGTTGAACTGAAGTTCATCTTCAGTGAGCAATATATTTGAATCAGGCCAGCGGACATTGAATTTCCGGCCCAATTCACCTATCCGGTAATTAAGATCTTCCAGCGAAGTAGCTCCAAGCATAGTAAGCGCCCGCGTATTGCATTCGGTGATGCCATTTTCTGTTCCGATGTATACGGCATCCGGCATGGATTCGATTACAGCATGAAGTTCAGCCGTACGCTGCTCGGAAATTCTAAGCAGCTCCTGGATTTTCACTTCCGATTGTTTAATCTCCGTTATATCCGAAATTGTATAGAAAACATATTTTTCTCCTTTGATTTGAATCATATCCAGGTTAAGCGAAACCAAATGATTAACTCCTCCCTTTGAAAGAAAGGATGTTTCGGCGCTTCTTACCTTTCCCTTATCCTGAAATTCCTTTATTACAGCATCAAGCTGGTTAGTTTCAGGTATCAGGCCCAGATCACGAGAATTTTTGCCAATCACATCTTCCTTTTTGGAAAAGCCGGTCATTTCCAGCCATGCCTGGTTTACATCATAGATGATACCATTGGATAAAGAGATCAGTGAAATTCCAATCGGCATAGCCTGAAACATGGTAGAAAACATTTCCTCGCTTTCCCGCAATTTGAATTCCACCCTTTTGCGTTCGGCGATATTTTCCACGGTGCCGATAGATCTTAAAAACTGACCCTTTTTATCACGGATAGCTGAAACGGTAACATATACCCAGATAGGGAGACCCTCGCGGGTAATATACTTTTTCTCATAAGCAAAGATGTCGAACTCTCCCTTATTCAGTTTGGAGTTCAGTTCATTGCTTCGTTCAACATCTTCAGGTGCCGTAATATCGGAAACCGTTTTCGACAGAAGTTCCTCCCTTGTATATCCCAGTATTTCACAAACCTTATTATTTACGTTTATGAACCGGTCTTCAATGTCTACTTCAACAATGCCTATGGCTGCATGATCAAAGATGGCCTGCAGCCGCTGCTTATTTTCAAGAATTTTCTCAATCCTGGCTTTTTGCAGGCTATATGCGGCTTTCAGATCTTCCAGATCTCGGCGCAGTTTGTCATTTTCCTTTTTAAGACCCTTGATAAGATGAACATCTGAATTTTCAGAAAATTTCATACCACTTCAATTAATGATTCCAGGATCATATACATTCTGCAAATATTATGATCACATTAAAGAATATAATCTTATAAATAAGGCGGTATTCAGGGGTTAAGTCGGGTTTGAGGCTTAAGGAACCGTCCGATATGACAACATGCTGGCTTATCTTTTGTTCAAGTGGAATATTTACGGCATGCTTTAGCCTTCTTTTCGGGTTTTGTAAAGGAGGTATAGAATGCAATCCAAAGCAGCAAGAGCACGCCGGGAATTATGGCATTGGGGGCTGAGTATAAGTAAGCGAGGGAAAAAATCATACATTTGTCGGGATGCCTTTTATCATAAATCACCTTCGTTTTTTCGCCGGGTTTATAGATAATATTTTCCGGTCCCCTGATTTCAAAACTTCCTTTTTCCGTATCAAACCGGAACAGGGTATGATCGAAGCGAACCGGTGCAGTAGGTCTTATTGCGTTTTCGCCGTAACCTACCGCGATTCCCTCGGTCCAGGTTCCAAAAATCAACAACCTGTATTTTTTGGATACAGGAATGAGGAGAATCAGGAAAAGAATGACATAAAATTTCAGCTTGCTGATTTTAAAGTAAAATGTCATTTTCAGTGATTGAAAAAATAATCAACGATTCTACGCGATGGTTTATGCAGAAAGTTACTGAAGAAAATCCATTTTCGGTTTATCATTGTTAAACGACAAATGAATCATGTGAATATGAAAAAACTATTGCCGGCAATTTTACTTTTTTTTTCGATAACATTATATTCTCAAAATGCGGATATCCGCATATTAAGGGAGATAAATCTAAACCGAAACAAAGAACTTGACAATACATTCAGGGCTGTTACAAGCTCATCGGGACCTGTTGCCTTCGGCACGCCAGTAATTCTGTTTGCGGTAAGCCTGATAAAAGACGATTCATTGATGCGGAGAAACTCCATTTACCTGGGAGCTTCGGTTTTATCATCCGCGATTATAACCAACATATTCAAATACAGCATAGACAGGACCCGGCCTTATATCACGTATCCTGACATTGAAAAGGCGGGTAGCGGAGGAAGTCCCTCCTTTCCATCGGGGCACACATCAGCGGCTTTTGCTTTCGCAACATCGGTAAGCATTGCATATCCAAAATGGTATATAATTGTTCCGTCCTATGTATGGGCGGGAGCGGTCGCCTATTCCCGGATGGACCTCGGAGTTCATTACCCCAGCGATGTTATTGCCGGTGCGCTTATCGGAGCCGGATCCGCGTATTTGTGTTACCAGGGACAGAAGTGGCTGAACAGAAGGAGGTAATTGGGAATGGGCAGATATCCCGCCAGCGGCGGGGCTACACCATCAGATTATTTGTCGGGGTGGTCCCGCCGAAAAGGCGGGGCGACCACCTGGTCCCAAACCAGGTACCCCGCCAGCGGCGGGGCTACACCATCAAATTACTTGTCGGGGTGGTCCCGCCGAAAAGGCGGGGCGACCACCTGGTCCCAAACCAGGTACCCCGCCAGCGGCGGGGCTACACCATCAAATTACTTGTCGGGGTGGTCCCGCCGAAAAGGCGGGGCGACCACCTGGTCCCAAACCAGGTACCCCGCCAGCGGCGGGGCTACACCATCAAATTACTTGTCGGGGTGGTCCCGCCGAAAAGGCGGGACGACCACCTGGTCCCAAACCAGGTACCCCGCCAGCGGCGGGGCTACACCATCAAATTACTTGTCGGGGTGGCGTGACTCGAACACGCGACCACCTGGTCCCAAACCAGGTACGCTACCAACTGCGCTACACCCCGAAATATTTTTAAAGAACTCCCTAAGCAGGTATCCCGCCACCGGCGGGACTACACCCCGAAATATTTTTAAAGAACTCCCTAAGCAGGTATCCCGCCACCGGCGGGACTACACCCCGAAATATTTTTAAAGAACTCCCTAAGCAGGTATCCCGCCACCGGCGGGACTACACCCCGAAATATTTTAAAGAACTCCCTAAGCAGGTATTCCGCCACCGGCGGGACTACACCCCGAAATATTCCTAAAAATTTTGCTGGTGCGAATATAACAATTAATCTTATCCTTCGAACATATTTTTCTGCCGGGATAGAAATCAGCGTGTAAAAAGTGAACCTACGCCGAAAAACAGGGTGAGCCATATTAATCCTTTAATCAGGAAAAAAAGAAAACCAATAACACCTATCCTTTTTAGCCAGAATTTAAATTTTTTCATTGCTTCGGATTCGCTTGATTAAAATTAAACACATTTCACTTTAGATTGGTTCATCGAACATCTTACAGGATTTACCTGTTGTATAAGGCACTAAAGCATTACGTACAAGTTATGGATCTTTTTAACAACCAGGAAATTGCCCAATATATTCCGATTCCCATTGAGAACGGAGAGGCCCTGCTGGTGGAAAATTTTTTGTCATCCAGGGAATCTGAACATCTCTTCAACTACTTTAGAAAGCAGGTAAATTGGCGACGCCAGATCATTAAAATATATGGAAAAGTCCATCCGGTGCCAAGAGAAAGCGCATGGTTCGGGGATCCGGAGAGCAATTACTTCATTACCGGATTTATCCGGAATATTTCGCCCTGGCTGCCGGAATTGCTCGACTTGAAAAACCAAATCGAAAAAGCCTTTCCCGATCTTCAGTTCAACAGTGTGTTACTGAACAAATATCGCAATGGAACGGATAAAGTAGGCTGGCACAGTGATAACGACGAGGAGTTTGGAGTCAATCCAGCCATCGCTTCATTGAGCCTTGGAGCTACGCGGCGTTTTGATATCCGGCATAAAACGGACAAGTCCAAAACAATACGGATCAATTTGAATTCCGGTTCCCTGCTGATCATGAAAGGTGCCATGCAGCATCATTGGGACCACCAGGTACCCCAGCAAAAGCATGTGGCAGGTGAAAGAATAAACCTGACATTCAGAAAAATTATTGTCATATGAAACATTCAGGAGATCAGGCAGATAATCTGGATTTACATAATCTGACAGCCTTAGGGAAGATAGCGGGCATAGATGTTTTTATAGGTATGAAGAAAGATTTGCCATGAAAAAATATCGACAAGATTAGTCAACTGAATTTAATACATAAACTTAAAAAAGAGATCATGAAAACATCCTATATTTATCCAGGAGCCCACACATTAAACACATATATTACTATCAAGGGATGTGGTGAGGCAATAGAATTCTATAAAAAAGCGTTTGGCGCTAAAGAATTGGGAAGATTGGTAATGCCGGACGGAAAAATCGGACATGCTGAAATAAAGATCGGAGACACTATACTGATGATGGCAGATGAGAACATTGAATGGGGAAACAAAAGTCCGGTTACAATAGGTGGAAATCCAATATCCCTGGGATTATATGTTGAAAATGCAGATGAGGCTTTTAAGCAAGCTGTGGATGCGGGAGCAACCGTTGTAAGGCCCATTGAGAACCTGTTTTATGGAGACAGGTCGGGACAGGTCATGGATCCTTTTGGATACAAATGGTCCATTGCAACGCATACTGAAGACATAGATTTTAGCGAAATGCAAAGAAGGTCGGATAAGATGTTTGACGGACAGGCCTGAAATCTTTATCAGTCGCCTGTTTCTTCTTAGCAACCGTCTATGTGAATGAAGTGAACATTTTCACCAGTTTCTTTTGCTAATGCAATCATATTTTATACTTTTGTGACACTTTGAAATCAGGCAATGCGCTTGATTTTATTTCAGCCGAATAATCCGGAGAGGTGGGTGAGTGGCTGAAACCAACAGTTTGCTAAACTGTCGTACTGGGTAACTGGTACCGGGGGTTCGAATCCCCCCCTCTCCGCATCAGTTTTTAAATCCCATGGCGCAGCCCGGGATTTTGCAAAAACGGCAGGATTCAAGCTCGCTTGAAGTCCTGCCGTTTTTGCAAAAGACCGCCGACGCGAAGCGACGGACGGGATTTAAAAACTGATGCAGGGATCCCCCTAACGGGATCACACAGTAATCCCCAATCCCTTAAGACCGCCGGCGCGAAGCGACGGACGGGATTAAAAACTGATGCAGGGATCCCCCTAACGGGATCACACAGTAATCCCCAATCCCTTAAGACCGCCGACGCGAAGCGACGGACGGGATTAAAAACTATTTCGTAATCCCATGTTCTGCGAAGTGATTTTTTATTATTTTTATAGTGCTTGTAATAGTAATGTGATGCAAATTATATGCTTTACGGCAATTTACCAGTATCCCATTTGTTATAAAATGCGCTTACCATCTGTGAGTGAGGGGGCGAAGCCATCAATTATTGTTTAAACTTTATGCATTATTTCATCCCATACAAAGTTTTTTTAAAGGAATTCGATTAAATTTGAAATGGAATCAATTAAATGAAATACATGGAGTTTAGCATCAAAAATTTTTAAAAAATACTTTGCTATTCAGTAACAAGTTTTTGAAGCAATTGTGTTTATCACACCTTTTTGGAATGATATAGGCAATAATAATGCAGTCCAAAGTCAGTGTCAGAAAAATTGAGTATAAGGGAGAAAATCGTTTAGTACTTAAGTTTCCCTACAATACCTTTGCAGGAAAAGCTATAAATCAATTAGCTATTTCAATATGGAGCGAAACCTTGAAATCATGGCTTCTACCGTTTACTAAAACTTCGATTGAAACCTTAAAAAAAATATTCTCAGAAATCGAGTTTGCAGATGAATCCTCAGCAAAATTGGCGCTTAATGAAGAAAATCACAATATAGGTGATGTATTATTTAGTGAAGAAATTGATTATTTGTATGTTAAGATAAGTGTTAATAATTGGAATGATAAGTCCTTTTTATCGGGAATTGAATTAAGCCGGAATTATCAATTGAGCGGATACTGGAAAATAAAAAACTCCACTGCTTCCAGTTTATTACTAAAGAATCACTTTGGTAAACGCCTGAGGCAATTTCCTCTATTGAAAGAAGAAATAAACTCTTATGAAGAGAAACAGCTTAACAGGAATAACATTAATGCAATAATAATTGGAAACAGGGTAAGAGTTATTTCTGATAGGAACAGGCTGTTAGCTGAATTTATAAAAACGATGCCCTTTCATTCCTGGGATTCGATTAATAGTTGGTGGACATTTGCATTCAATGAAAAATCTTTAAAAGCATTAAAGGATTTTTGTCGGGAAAATAAACTGAATTTAATGATTGATCATATTTCCGCTTCCATCAAATCAAAGAGATCGATTGAATATCATGACCCTACCCATAGGAAATGTCCAGAACCAATGATTGAGAAGTTAATAAACAGGCGTTATTCAAAAAGCACTATCAAACAATATTGTTCTATGTTCGAGGAATTTATCAATTACCATCGAAAATTGGCCTTGGAGGAATTAGGTACTTCTGAAATAAAGGAATATATAAGTTATTTGGTTCAGGAAAGAAAAGTCTCTTCCTCATATCAGAATTTAGCCATAAATGCAATAAAGTTTTACTATGAAAAAGTATTGGGTGGTCCAAGACGAATTATTGATTTTGACCGGCCCCGAAGAGCAAAAACATTGCCGGAAATATTAAGCCGTGAAGAAGTCATTTCAATGTTAACGGCTGTGACTAACCCAAAGCATAAATTTATCCTAATCTTATTATATTCTACCGGAATAAGACGAGGCGAATTGCTTCAGTTGAAATTGAAGGACATTGATCGTGAAAATTTGAGGTTTTGGATTCGGGGTGGTAAAGGTAAGAAAGATCGTTATGTGCAACTGGGCAAGAGTGTTTTGAAATATATGGATGATTATATTGGGTTGTTCAATCCTAAAGATTATCTTATTGAAGGGCAACATGAAAAATATTCCGCTACAAGCGTGGCTGCGATAATCAAAGCTGCAGCAAGAAAGGCTGGAATAAACCGGACGGTGACGCCGCACAAATTCAGGCACAGTTATGCTACCCATATGTTAGAAGATGGTACTGATACGCGTTTTATACAGGAGCTTTTAGGACATGAAAGTATTAAAACTACGCAAATCTACTCACACGTTACAGATAAAAACATAAAAAACCTATCCAATCCCTTTGATAAATTGAAAATTTGAACTATATTTAATGTGAAAATAAACACAATAGCATTTATACTATTGTTGTGCACAATTTATAATGAAACAGAAATTACATTATTGAACATTCAATCCTATATGAATTATAGGATGTTCTATTCAGATTCTGATGAATAATGAGATTTAACATAATATTTGAGTGCAATTTTGATCAAGATAAGGAATTCAAGATTAATTATAAACCATATTTTAAAGGATAATGAGTTAATTGGTATCTGTAGCAATCATATATGAATTTGTTTGAAGGATTATTTTATCTAATAGCGTAAATATTGAATTAATATATCAAGCAATATTGCTGTAAATTGAGAATACTTCTATCCAAGATTATCAAGAAGTATTAATACGCACTTGAATAATGAGTTAAATCAATATTCTGGAATCAATTTGCAATAGTATGTTTAAATTTTAGCCTATTCTCGATTAGAAATCGTTTTAACGAGCAATGATAATTCAGGTATATAGATATCTTTAAATATATTTGAATAAACGGGAAGAAATACTTGAGATGAAATTTCATAAAATTGAAATTTAATTTTGTTTTTAAGGTCATCTTTCACTATTATATTGGAATACATGGCCCATTGATTTTTAATTGGCAATATATTTAACGGTTTAAAATTAATTATTATACACTATTGCCAACAGCGTGTATAATCAATTGCTTGTCAGTGCGTTGCTTGCTGTATCACTTTGGGTTACTCTGGTGTATCTCGATACAGAATCTCTTTGGCAACGCAAATGATCATACACGCGAACGTTGTATACAATTGTAAATGCAGAAACTGACACACATAAAATGATTTTAAAGAGACAGTAAATAATTCTTAATGATGGCGCTATTAAAATTGGATAAAATATCAGCATTTTAGGATATACACAGATGCAAGCTATAAAGGGAGAGCTATGTCCACTTGATCAAAATAATACGGTTTATACTAGTGATAGGAATTGACTGATGCGTTCCAGGATGTCCCTTCTGATCTATAATATGGTTCTACTGTGTTTGGATTAAATGATATTGGATTTCTAATTTAATGATTAAGATTGAGCACATCTAATGGACCAATTACTCTGATGAGATAACAGGGTTGCAATATACTTTATAACGGAGCCCAAATTAATTAATCGAATTTTAATAACTATTGAATACAACAGCGTGTATAATCAATTGCTTGGCATCAAGTTGCGAGCAGTATCACTTTGGGTTGCATCTGGTGTATCTAGATACAGAATCACTTTGGCAACGCAAATGATCATACACGCGAACGTTGGGACAATTTTGGATGCTGACGAAGATTTGAATTTTCTCAGATAATAATGGAGGATAATCTATCGTATTTTTATAAGTTGGATATCAACTGTTGATCTCAAGATCAATGCTATATATGGAGTACAAATTAGTTCTAGGTTAGTTTTTCATTTCTTGGATTTATAATGTATAGCACTTAATAGAGACTTATAGATTTGAATATTCTTCAGAATGCATTTGATTCATATAGGATAAATCATAGTTTTTATAGAAAATAAAATGTAGAAATGGAATTGGTTTGGATTATAGCATAATCATTTAATAAAGCTAGATTAGTGGCTTTGATCATTCTATCTTATTTCTCAAAGAGCTTATTGAATTTATTGAAATTCCTAGAATATAGTTTGAAATAAAAGTATTTTTATATTATCTCGATTTGTATGTTAGATTTTCAAGTATTAAGTTTATAGGTTGATAAGCAAACTGATTGGTTTAAACACTGCCTTAGGAATAAATTATAATTTTAGATTAGAAGCGCTATTTAAGCAGGTGTAATTGATATTTCATACGGCTATTCATTGGAAAGCAAATAGATTGGAATCTGCAGATTGGGATAAGATATCTATTGATAATAGGAATGAGATTAGAACGATAATTCAATGAATAATAAATTTATAAAACTGTGTACAACAGCGTGTATAATCAATTGCTTGGCATCAAGTTGCGAATATTATCACTTTGGGTTGCACTGGTGTATCTCGATACAGAATCACTTTGGCAACGCAAATGATCATACACGCGAACGTTGGCGGTAATTTTAAAAGAATCAAATATACACAAATGAAAATTGACTTTCTAATATATGAGTTTATAATTATTACTAAGTCAGAGAGTATCTGGTTCTCATAATGCTATTGAGGATTACTGTATTTTTAGAAATTGATAATAATTAGAGCTATATCGAAGAAATATAATAATATTGTTAAAATGAATCTAGGGCATCTATACGAAATTGAATCAGGAGTTATAGCTTTTGGTGCTCAATGTTTCAGAAAGGCAGACTAATCAGAAATTGTATTTCTAGAAATATATTGTAAATTGAATATGATGTATCGATGATCAGGATAAAAAGGTACTCACTTATAGAATTATCAATAACAAGGATTTTAAAAATATTAAAATTCTTATATTAGTCTGATAGAAAAGTTTTGATTTTAGAAAAAATGAATGCAATTATTTCGAAGTAACAATTATACGATATATAAATTAAAATTAAAAACTATCGCCAACAGCGTGTATAATCAATTGCTTGGCATCAAGTTGCGAATATTATCACTTTGGGGTACACTGGTGTATCTAGATACAGAATCACTTTGGCAACGCAAATGATCATACACGCGAACGTTAGCATAATTTTAATGCCAATTAACCAGAATGAGAATTAATATAAATCTCATTACTAAATGAAAAAAATTATCATTAGCTATATTAATGAGCTTTATTCAATGTATGTTCAGTCAGGAATACGAATCCAAAAAAGGAAGTTTGGGAGTGAATATGTTTTTTATTTGGGAAATATGAATGTTTCAATGTTACAGTGAGATGAGCGATCCTACTTGGTTCCTCAAAATCATTTTATTCATTAGGAATATCTGGTCTTTTTCAAAACCAAAGAGGTTGTAGAATTTGCAATCGGAATTTATTACAGCTACCATTTAATGACTATTGATTGATTACTCTTATTATAACTACTATCCAGATCAGCAAAAATTCATTAATAGGAATACAATTGAATATAAATATTGATTTTCCTATTTTTATGGAGTACGGGTTTTGTTGGATCTTGACTAAATAATTCGCAATAATTGATAACCAAAGGGGAATCGGATATAAATTAGAGTTTAGGGAATTCATAAAGTTTAAATGAGGTGTATTTATATATGCTGGGCTTATTTTTTTATGCATAACTTTTATCCAGTAATGGCAAATTAACCGGAATGTCACTTAAAATAGGAATAGCAATTAATTTAGAAAAGATTGGGCTTTATGCATAACCCAAATTGATTTATTATATATATTCCAAATTGATAACAAAAAAAATGGTTACAACAGCGTGTATAATCAATTGCTTGGCATCAAGTTGCGAACATTATCACTTTGGGTTACTTTGGTGTATCTGGATACAGAATCTCTTTGGCAGCGCAAATGATCATACACGCGGACGTTAGGCGATAATTGTAATGTCATCTAATATTATATTAATATTTTTATAAGTTAAAGAAAGGTATTTTCCTGGTTTCAAAGTGCTATTTTGGGATTACTTTATTTTTTAGCTTTATAAATTGATTAATAAATCCTTTGAATTGTTTAAAATAATGGGCGCATAGGTATTGAATCATATTTTTCTTTTTCGGTTGCTTTATGTTTCAGATAACCAAGTCTAATTGAAATTACATTATTGCTCATATTTATTTTATAATTGGCAATAATGACCGATATAGGAAGAAAGCGTATTATAGTAATTATATAAGGGTTTTCAATATCAACAATTTATATTTTTGTTAATTTGATTTTAGTAATCTTTTTTTTGCAGTAACTTAATTCATAGATTTATTAAATAAATACAACTACCGCCACACAGCGTGTATAATCAATTGTCTTTGTCATCGAGTTTTGCAAAAGTATCACTTTGGGTTACACCGGGTATAATATAGAATTCTCTTTTTGAATCTGCAAATGATCATACACGCGAACGTTAGCAATAATGTTTAATATGCCCATTCAGAAAGGTTTTAACGAGAAATAATACAATTGAGATCAGGTGAAATATATTTTTTGTGTAGGAAATTCATTAAAGAATTAATTTCTCTTTCATAATTGGATACATGGCATTATTTTTAATTGGCAATATATTTAACGGAAAATTAATTATTAACACTATTGCTAACAGCGTGTATAATCAATTGCTTGTCAGTGCGTTGCTTGCTGTATCACTTTGGGTTACTCTGGTGTATCTCAATACAGAATCTCTTTGGCAGCGCAAATGATCATACACGCAAACGTTAGCGTTCATTCAAAAATGAAAAACAGACACATACATATGATAATTGGATTGTCCTTATTCGTATTTATTTCTTGTATCGGGATAAAAACGATTAAGAGGACAATCTATATTGGAAATTTTAAAGAACACAAATATGAATTTTTTGAATCCTTCCGATATACAAACGACCAGGATTATTTTTACAATTTACCTTTTGAGTTAAAATTTGGAGGGATTAGACCATACCCATTTGATTCGATAGGCCAGCAGGACTACAAATGGTTGAGAAATCCTTCTAACTTGAGAATAGCCTTTAATTCAGTTAAATTGATTGGACTTGATAAGTTTGTTTCATTTAAACAATACAACAATAAAAATACAGAATGGTGTTGTAATACGCAGTGGGAGAATAAATCGCTCAATGACGTCGTAAAAGGATTTTTGCATTCAGATACGCTATCAGACAGAAATAATTATTATTCCAAATTTTGGAAGCGACGTAGAAATGAAAAAAATCTTAAGGAGACATGGCAGATTTTACAACAGATTGATGATTTTTATAATAGTAAAAAGTCTCAAGTAACAGAATCTACAGTTGATAGTACACTTTATCATTTATTTGATTATAATATTAAATTGATTCATTCGGATTCTATTTGTTATCCGCAAATAACTCTTGAGTATTTTGATTATCTTAAAAAAGTAAAATTGGATTATTCCGCATATAAATTGATTTTCCATGATTCAAGATTAAATTTTTCTAAAGCATTTAGAGATAGTCTTTTATCAACAATGAGGTATGACACTTTAACATTTGAAGTGTGGAAAAAAATGAATGATAATGTTGATGGCTGGATAACCGGTGAGATTTATCCAGACCCTCTTAAAAGCTATGGACCATGATTATAATTAACGAACGCTAACAGCGTGTATAATCAATTGCTTGGCATCAAGTTGCGTATTTTATCACTTTGGCGTACATTGGTGTATCTAGATACAGAATCACTTTGGCAACGCAAATGATCATACACGCAAACGTTAGCAATAATGTTTAAATGCCCATTCAGAAAGGTTTTAACAAGAAATAATACAATTGAGATCTAAATATTGGGGCGGAAATATTTGTAGGAAATTCATTAAAGAATTAATTTCTCTTTCATAATTGGAATGCATGGCCCATTATTTTTAATTGGCAATATATTTAACGGAAAATTAATTATTAACACTATTGCTAACAGCGTGTATAATCAATTGCTTGTCAGTGCGTTGCTTGCTGTATCACTTTGGGTTACTCTGGTGTATCTCGATACAGAATCTCTTTGGCAGGGGGGGGGGGGGGGGGGGGGGGGGGGGGGGGGGGGGGGGGGGGGGGGGGGGGGGGGGGGGGGGGGGGGGGGGGGGGGGGGGGGGGGGGGGGGGGGGGGGGGGGGGGGGGGGGGGGGGGGGGGGGGGGGGGGGGGGGGGGGGGGGGGGGGGGGGGGGGGGGGGGGGGGGGGGGGGGGGGGGGGGGGGGGGGGGGGGGGGGGGGGGGGGGGGGGGGGGGGGGGGGGGGGGGGGGGGGGGGGGGGGGGGGGGGGGGGGGGGGGGGGGGGGGGGGGGGGGGGGGGGGCGCAAATGATCATACACGCGAACGTTGTAAACCATTTCCACATATACTAATGAGAAAATTTATCCTCATATTTCATATTTTCTGGGTTTCAAGTTTTTTTGTTTATGCTCAGGATCAACCCAAAAAAGAAAAGAAATTTAACCCCGGTTTAAGCTTTTCAACCTTTGGGTCTCCTAGTGTTTCAACTATTGTTAAGGATGAGAATTATCCGAAATTTTCATCCAATTCCTTTTACTCCTATGGAGTATCTGGCTTTTTTAAGCTAAGAAAATGGTAAAGATTGAATCTGGAATTTATTATAGTAACCATTCTTTTAACATCGATAAACCTTACCCTTCTCCTGATTATACAATTAATGAAACAATAGAATTAATCGAATTTCCAGTAAATATTCGCGTTGATTTTCCTTTTTTTATCTTACCTCCGGATTGTTATTAGACTTTCAATTAAATCATACTGATTTTATTAGTGAACAGACTGGAATCGGATTAAATACAGGTCTAGGTGTTAGCTATAAGTTCAAATGTGGTTTATTTGTTTATACAGGCCCTATTGCTTATGTTCATGCAATAAATACAACGAATATTATAGCCGGAATTTCACTTAAAATCGGAGTGGCATTTTTTTAGAAATATGAAATTATTAAATAATGATTTTTGTTTAAATATTTGATATTTAAACGGTTTACAACAGCGTGTATAATCAATTGCTTGGTATAGAATTTGCAAGCATTATCACTTTGGCTTAATTTAGTGTATCTGGATACAGAATCCCTTTGGCCACGCAAATGATCATACACGCGAGGGGGGGGGGGGGGGGGGGGGGGGGGGGGGGGGGGGGGGGGGGGGGGGGGGGGGGGGGGGGGGGGGGGGGGGGGGGGGGGGGGGGGGGGGGGGGGGGGGGTGGGGGGCGAAAAAATAAATAACAACTGATCACAACAGCGTGTATAATCAATTGCTTGGCATCAAGTTGCGAACATTATCATTTGGGGTACATTGGTGTATCTAGATACAGAATCACTTTGGCAACGCAAATGATCATACACGCGAACGTTGGCGTTATACAAAACCTTACCAGTAAAAACAAAATAAATGATACTATTAGACATGATGATAGGAGCATTATCTTTTTCGGGAATAATTGTATTTTTGAAGTATTTATAATTAAGGAGTTTATTTAAGTAACAATTATCTTCTAAATGGTTAAACTTGAAATCATTCGAACAGTATTATCTCAAATCTTTTAGTACTTAATAGGAACAACAGGATTGTTAAGAATAGTATTAACATGGGCGGCTAATAATTCTATTGGCGATACCTTAGGACTCAATATGATACTCTAAAATTAATGATGTAATTTTTATATTAATTATTGCATTTGTTTTGACAATATTACTTGAAGTTCAATAAATGTACTGTTTTTAAAAAAGAGTATAAAAAACATTTTAAGATATTCCATTCATTCAAATATTCTGACTTATATCCTGATTTGGGTAATTATCATATTAAGTCCAATTGGGATAACTACGATTTTGAATCCAAAATATTAATTACTGAAACGCCAACAACGTGTATAATCAATTGCTTGGCATCAAGCTGCAAGCAGTATCATTTTGTTTAATATTGGTGTATCTAGATACAGAATCACTTTGGCAGCGCAAATGATCATACACGCGAACGTTAGCGGCAAGCATTTGATTCGGCATTGAATTAACATAATTATGATAAAACAGATACTTTAACAACAGTTGATTTAAAGATTTAAAACAAACAATAACCATTTTCAAAATTAATTTTATTAAACAATGAAAATTTCAAAATTTCTTTTTTTCGGAGCGTTAGTATGTTTTAATTGCATCCAGCTTTTCAGTCAGACAGAAAGTAACTCATTAATTAAAACTTTTGGGATCGGATTGCACCTCGAACAATTCAAATGGAATGATGTTGAAGAATTGCAAGCCAGTCCGGCCAATAAAATAATTCTGGCAATCGCTCCGGTCAAATCAATCAGGCTGGAACCGGAATTCGGATTTAGAATCGGCCATGATAAAACGGATGAAGTAAAAAACAAAAGTACCTATTTCGGACTGGGTACCCTGGGAATGATTCAGCGCAGTAAATTAAACCTATATGCCGGAATACGGTTTGAATATGCCCGTATCAAAGAAGAAGGGAGCCTAGCCTATGATGGTTCAGATTTTACGGCCAGGACAAATCGGTATACAATTGGTCCTGCACTGGGTTGTGAATATTTCCTGGGAGAAAATTTTACATTTGGAGGTGAATTGGGATTAAGATATTCCACCCTAAAAACAATAGCCGAATACTATTCTATAGAAAATAAAACCCAGGAAAACAATTATTTTGGCACAGAAACCGGATTGTTTATCCGCTTTTATTTTTGAGATTGTGCTTAAGATATGTCTTGATTGGAAGTATGTAAAAGGTTTAACGCAAAGTCATCTGGAGGGGGGCCTCCAATCTTAGAACAGGCAACTTTGCAAACAAAAGCAGCATAAGAGTTGTCTAAATATGATAAAAATGCCCACTGATATGTCCCAACTTCCCCGAATGTGGTAGAACGTTGATAGGTTTGTGGGGGAATAAACCATAGCCTGCCGCTAACAACGTGTATAATCAATTGCTTGGCAGTAAGTTGTGAACAATATCTCTTTGTGTTACACTGGCGTATCTCGATACAGAATCACTTTGGCAGCGCAAATGATCATACACGCGAACGTTGGGCACAATACTGAAATAAATCCATGGAAAGAATAAAATGCACAATTAGGAATTCTGGAACGATTGAATCGTTTATTGAAAGATTAAAATTTGTTACAATTGAGAAACAGCCTTTCTATAAACCTAAGGGTGTATTGTTTTTAGGCAAAATAAATGATAGTTCATTTAAGCTTATCACATTTGATGCACCACCCATGAAATTCTATTTTGAGATTAAGGGCAATGAAGTTTTTATGGAGTATCAGAAGGATAGTCTCACCATGGCATTTAAGGGATTGATATATGCACCAACCATTCCGCTTTTCATAATATTGTGGCTATATGGAATGATTGGTAAAAGTTTTGATATTCCAAGCAAAATAATTCTCACATTTTGTCTGCTTCTTCCCTTTGTTTTGAATAAGGTCGTTAAGTTTACTTATGAAAGATTTATTCTTGCGAATGATGATAAATTTCTCCAGCATCTTGAAAGTATACTTCATGTCAAAATAGAAAAGCACAGTGCCCAACAGCGTGTATAATCAATTGCTTGGCATCAAGTTGCTAATAATATCGCTTTGGCATGCTTTAGTGTATCTAGTGTCATGTCAAGTTTCAATTGACGGATAAAGCCTATTTAGTTTTATCCTGGCATCCTTGGTTGTAAATTGCCAATTTATTCTGGCGTACTTGTTATTCCTGTGTTTTTGCCAGGCCTTCACTTCACTTTGTACCGTCCATTTATTATCTATTCTCCGGTTTAAACATTGCTTATTCATTACATTTAATTCAATCTCAGCCATATTTAGCCAGCTTCCATGTTTTGGTGTATAAATAAATTCAAACCGGTCCCAAATTCTTTTAGCCTCAACCGGAGTAAAGGTTTCATAGAGGGCGGCAGCTGTATGTGTGGCCAAATTATCCATAACAAGTGTGATAATCTCTGCATCAGCATATAAATTATCCGCAATTTCGCGGACTAATATTGCCCAATCGTTCTTGGTTTTTTGATCAGTTACCTTGACATAGCGCTTACCTGCCAATGGTTCATTTACCATAAATACATTGCATACTCCGCAGCGGGCATATTCATAGTCGGATTTTTTTACGTATCCACGGATCATCTGGATTGGTTGTCTGGTTTCTTTAATCAATTGTTTTGGAGATTCATCCATACATATTACAGGTCTTGCTTTATCGTACGGTCGTTTGTAAACATCTAACACTTGCTCCATGGCGGCAACAAAATGGCTGCTTTGATGCGGAGGTATCACCCATCCTTTTACTTTCCAAGGTTTAAGTTCGTTTTTTTTAGAACCATTCTCACTGTTTCATAAGAAATGTCTTCAACATATTTCAATTCGACCATTCGATCGGCAAGTAATCGTAAGGACCATTTAGCATATCCCTTTGGAGGCTTACCGCATGCAATCGCAATTAAATGAGCTTCCGCTTCACCATCGATTCTCTTCCGATAAATACGACTTGTTGGTGCAATCTCAAGGGCTGCATCAAATCCTTCCAATACAAATCGCTTTTTTACTCTGTCAATGGTTCTCATGCCCGTTTTTAAAACATTACAGATCTCTTCGTTTGTTTGCCGGTTTTCTGAATATTGTCCTTCGTCAACATTCAATAGGATCAGAGAATGAATAACTTTCTTTGCAGTATGACTGCCCTTTCTGGTTATTTCCATCAATATTTCTCTTTCATCCTTGGTAAGTGTTACTTTGTACTTTACCATTGTTTTTTTGATAAAGATACAAAAATTATTGATACGTCATACTATTATTGACATGACACTAGTAGCGTAAACAAACGTATCTGCGCATGAAATGGGACATTGTTTGAATTTATGGCACACACATGAAACCAAATTTGGAAATGAACTTAATAATGATTGTTCAATTAGTGGAGATTTATTGTGTGATACTCCACCAGACCCGAATTTAAGGAATCTCGTGGACGAAAATTGTAATTATGATAATACATTTCCGAACTATTCGCCTGATACAAGAAACATTATGTCTTATAGTTTAGCATCGTGTCTTGAACATTTTTCAAATGGTCAGGTTTTAAGAATGAGAGATGCGTTAATGAACTCAGCTATACTACAATCAGTATTGAATTGTGGTTGTCAGGCATTTTTATTCTTGGAAAATCAACCATTAATAGTACAGAGACTGTTACTTATTCAATATTATGTTCTTCTGTTAGTTTTATACTTTCTTCAAAACTTAAGAAAATTAGTAGCACTGCCAATAGTATTACTGTTTCTGCCCTTAACGAACGGAACCAAATTATTAGGAGACAATGAAATTCAAAGTGCCGCCTTGCTTGATGCATCTGGATTTAAATTAAAATCATATTATACTAATAGAATGAATGTTGAAGGTATAAGAAAGGGTATTTATATACTTTATGCACAAGTAGATGGCAAAATAATTACTAAAAAAATCTTTATTGAATAAATTCTAACTCTATGAAAAGTATTTTTATCATAAGTTTTATTGTTTCATCATTCATAGGATGTAGAGACGAAAATGATCCAAAACCAAAAGTTGAAATTCCACTAGAATTAATTGGGACCTGGAAAGTTTTCGAAGTCTATTCCACGGATGGATCCAGTATACCAACATGGACCAACATTCCTGAACAATTAATATTTTATTATTCATTTCACATTGACTTTACAGTTCGAAAAGATCCATCCGGGGAAGGATGCAACAAAGGAACGTTTTCAATCGATGAAGGAAATATGATTAGCTTTAAATTTCCCTGCATAAGTTATACTTCTGAAATAGATTCTTTGACGAATGAGACCTTGATACTGGATACGCAAAATTTTGAACCGCTGAAATATAAATTCCGCAAAATTGTAGAATAGCATAAAATACAGGAATTCAACGATCCAATTACCCATCTTCAATTCGTATGTGATCTGGACTAACTTCATCTGCAAGAGTGAGACAAGAACCGCCTTGCTTCGAAATTGGATGCAGTTCATCGAATAGAGTAAAGGCTATTGATTTTACTTGATTGTGAGGAAAGAATACTAATAATTGGCTTGTTAACGTTTTAGAAGAGCTTGTTGATAACTTAAATGTGAATATCAATATTTGAAAATCATAAAAGAAACCGAATAAAGTGCCTAAAATCATGTATAACTCATTGCTGTTCCGGTGGTGTGCGCATTAACGATGAAATCAAATAAATAGAAAGAAAGGAAATTAAAGGCTGTTAACGAACAATTAAAGACCAATAATCCACCTGAAACTAAGCAAACACTCGAAAGATTATAAGCCTTTGGGTATACTGATAAGCATACAGAAAACTTATCGCTCAATGTTTTGCAGTTGAGATATATGAAACACTTAGCAAAAAGGTGCCTTTTAATTTATCGATATTTCTCAAATTTTAATAAACTTCCCGAGGACCTATTTGATGATTAAAACAAATAAATGCCTGTGCACAACAGCGTGTATAATCAATTGCTTGGTAGTGAATTGCGAACAGTATCACTTTGGCGTTCTTTGGCGTATCTAGATACAGAATCACTTTGGCAACGCAAATGATCATACACGCGGACGTTGTAGCACATTTTAAGAGACCCTCCGAGTAGATGGTAAAATATAAATATCCCAAATTGGGAAATTAGGCAAAATTTTTATAAATTTGCAACATGAGAATTATTGCATTTAGAGCTTTAAGAGAATTTTTTGAAAAGCCCGAGTATGCTGATTCAGAGGCTTCTTTGCGGGCATGGTATCATGATGCAAAGACAGCCGAATGGAAAAGTTCGAATGATTTAAAACAACAATACAAGAATGCCAGTATTGTTGGTGAAGGGAGAGTTGTCTTTAATATTAAGGGCAATACCTATAGATTGGTCGTTGCGATTGATTATGATTTTCAAGTGATTTTTATAAGGTTTATCGGGACTCATAACCAGTACGACAAGATAGATGTTAAAACGATTTAATTATGGAAATTAGACCTATAAAAACAGAGCAGGATTACAATGACTCAATTAAAAGGATTGAGGAATTGTGGGGGGCAAAAAAGGATACTCCACAGGGTGATGAATTAGATTTACTTGTAACATTAGCGGAATCTTATGAGATGAAGCATTATCCGATTGCTCCACCAGATCCTGTGGATGCGATTAAATTTCGTATGGAACAAATGGACATGACTAAAGCGGATATGGTTAAATATTTAGGCAGTCAAAGTCGAGTGAGTGAAGTATTAAATAGAAAAAGAAAATTGACTCTTAGTATGGTAAAATCCTTGTACAAAGGATTAAGGATTCCTGCTGAGATATTATTGGCCTAAAAAATAATTAAAACGTGCTACAACAGCGTGTATAATCAATTGCTTGGCATCAAGTTGCGAACAGTATCACTTTGGCGTTCTTTGGCGTATCTGGATACAGAATCACTTTGGCAACGCAAATGATCATACACGCGAACGTTGGAGGTAATTCCCCACATCAAAAAAAATCGATTAATTTCTTTTGCTAACGACAGAAGTTCTTCGAATAGAGTTTTACTAATTTCGGGGCGACTCTATGTGTGACCGGTTTAAAAAATGGTGCATAATAGTCCGTGCGTAATTCTGGTTGAGATGTAAAAAGCCTCCGAAGTAGGATTCGAAGGCTTGTTGATAATTTCAGTGGTCGCTCCGATAAATCGAAGACCCCGTTCAGAATAATTTTCAAGTCAAAGATACATTTCCTTAGAGTCATTTTTATTCACTTTAAAAGATTTTTAAATGACAAAAAGGAAAAATTTAGAAATGGAAATCATCAATTCAAATGCCGGAGGAATTGACGTAGGAAGTAAATCACACTTTGTGGCAGTAGGACAATCATTAGATGATGTAAAGGAATTTGGAGTGTATGCTGAAGACCTTACTAAACTATGCTTACACCTTACATCCTACAGTATTACAACAGTGGCCATGGAATCTACCGGAGATTATTGGCAAAATCTTTATGTAGAGTTACTAAAGCATGGTATAGAGGTTGTTCTTTGTAATGGTAAGTTCACAAAGCATGCAAAAGGCAAAAAGACAGATGTTAAAGATTGCAGATGGATACAAAAGCTACATGCTTTTGGACTATTAACTGGAAGCTTTCTTCCGGATGAAACAACCGAAACACTTCGAACATATTGTCGTCAAAGAAGTAATTGGATTGATTTGGCATCAAGCGCATCACATAAGATGCAGAAGTACCTCAAACTATTAAATTTCAGGCTGGATGTGGTAGTAAAAGATATTTGTGGTCTTACAGGTTTGAAGATTGTTGAGGATATATGCAAAGGCAATTTAGATCCAGAGTCCTTGGCAGAACACAGACATTTTAATTGCCGAAAACCAAAAGAAGAGATTGCAAAGGCACTGCATGGGAATAATCGTAAAGACTATTTGTTTGGGCTAAAGCAAGAGTATGATTGCTATAAGTTTTTCCAGGAAAAAATCAAGGATTGTGATCGAGAGATCGAAAAGCTGGTAAGACAGATTATCAAAACAGATCCAAAGAAAATGCAACTGAAGACTACAGACAAGCCATATAAAAGGATCAATAAGAATGCACCTGAAATAAAGGATTTCAACCAGGTTTCTTTCCGATATTTTGGAGGTATTGATTTTATGGCCATAGAAGGAGTTAGTCATGCTACAGTCATGACGGTTATGAGTGAGGTAGGAGCTGAAGGCTTTAAAAAATTTTTCACATCAAAAGCATTTTGTTCATGGTTAAGGTTAGCTCCAAACAACAAAATATCCGGGGGCAAGATTCTTAGTAACCGAGTCCCCAAAGGTAACAACAGGCTAAAGATTGCTTTAAGACAGGCCGCAAATGCAATCGGTAATCTAAAGGATACACACTTATCTGATTTTTTTCATCGTGTTGCCTTTAGAAAAGGAAGGCAGGCTGCAATAAGTGCCACCGCAAGAAAGCTTGCAACAATAATTTGGACAATGGTCACTAAAAATGTACCATACAATCCTCCGCAAGAATATTTATTTTTAGACCAAAAGAGAAAGTTGAAAGCAATGCAAAGGATAAAGAAAAGCATTGCTAAATTTGATTTGAAACCTGAAGATATTGGATTTGGTAACTCTCTGAATATGAGTTATGAATTTTAACGTTAGTCAGAATGTTTAGAGACAGCTACTAACAATCAAATAGAATTCACAAAGATTTGCTAAATTTGCCATATAAGAATAGAAAATGGCTGATATTGTATTAAAATACAGTTTGTTAAATAACAGTGCGAGAAAAGAGGTCAATGATTTCTTGGATTTTCTTCTTCAAAAGCAGAGGGAGAAAAAAGGCAATTCTTTATCATCTTATAAGAAAAAGATACTTGGGGTAACTACTTGGTCGGATTCCGATATTGAGTCATTTCAGGTGAATCAAAGGCTATTTAATTCTTCATGGAAACCTGAAAAATGGTAGTTGACACAAGTATTTTTATCGAATATCTTAGAGCAAAAGACAAGAAAAAGAGCGCTTTATTTGCAATTCCAGATTCGACGCAATTATTTATTTCGTCTGTTACCATGTATGAACTATTAATGGGTGCAACAGATGAGAATAAGCAAAAGGATATAAAATTATTGACTGAAGACTTACCTGTGCTTCCTTTCGATGAGAGTGTTTCCAAAAAGGCGGCAGAAATCTATCATCAACTACGCCATGAAAATAATATGATAGATTTTCGAGATATATTCATTGCTGCAACTTGTTTGGTGTTTGAATTGCCTCTGAAGACATTAAATAAAAAACACTTCGAAAGAATCAAACAACTCAATATTCAATAACACTACCTCCAACAGCGTGTATAATCAATTGCTTGGTATCAAGTTGCGAACAGTATCACTTTGGGTTGCTTCGGTGTATCTAGATACAGACTCACTTTGGCAGCGCAAATGATCATACACGCGAACGTTGTAGGTTATGTTTAAAGACCTGACCGTCAAGATTTACCGCGATTAAGTAGCATTAACCGTTTTTTCGTAACTTTGAAATAAAAAATGCCAACAATACTATTGATAGCAGGTTGGAGGTTGTATTTCTGGACTAATGAAAATAATGAACCTATTCATATCCATGCTGAAAAAGGTGATATGGAATGTAAGTTTTGGCTAGATGTGGAAAATTTCGAAATTAAATCTGCATTGGAATACAATTTGACACCACAGGCTAGAAGAGAGATAAAAAAGATCATTTATGATCATTTTGATTATATCGTGAATGAATGGCACAAGTATTTTAAAAAATAGGAATTATGGAGAAAGCATATAATATATCTAATCTAAGTTTTGTATCTGATTTTATGATTATTACCGTAAATAATCAAACTATTAAATTGAAGCTTACTGATATTTCTGAAAAGTTAGCTAATGCATCAGAAAAGGAAAGGAATGATTTTAAGATTTCACCCTCAGGTTATGGAATACATTGGCAGTCGTTAGATGAGGATCTATCAATAAATGGTATGTTAAAGTCAAGTAAGAAAAAAAACAACCTACAACAGCGTGTATAATCAATTGCTTGGCATCAAGTTGCGAGCATTATCTCTTTGGGTTGCGCTGGTGTATCTAGATACAGAATCACTTTGGCAACGCAAATGATCATACACGCGAACGTTGTGCAACATTTTTATAAAACAGACATTCATTATCACGATTTATGAAACAGATTTTTAATGTCCTTCTTTTCATTCTCTTGAGCTCAAATATTTCATACTCTCAAAATGATACAAAAATGAACTACCTCGCAGCAGAGCTGACGAGGTATCAAAACAAAGACAATTGCTGATGATGTATCCTTTTATATTCTTTTTCTGTTCCTTGTGATTTCACATATGCTTGTATGGTATTTTCATCTTCATGACAACCAACTGTATTAACATAAAATCCCTTTGTCCAAAACTCTCCACCCCAAAGTTTTGCCTTTACTTCCGGATGAAGTTTGAAAATTTCTTTTGCTGTGATACTTTTTACTGCCTGAATTATTCGTGTCGGACTCATCATTGGTATGCTTTGTATCAAAAAATGAACATGATCCTTATCCGTTCCTATCTCAATGAATGTTATTTCATATCGCTTCGATATTTCAAGACAAATCTCTTTCAAACTTTGATCGACTGCCTCGGAGAAAACTACCCGACGATATTTTGCCGGACATACAAAATGATACAGCAATACTGATACGTTATGACTCTTATGGATATATTCACTCACATAACAAAATTAATCTTTTATGCGAAGCAGAGCTTCGGGGAACTTACCCCGTAGAGATTAGAAAATATACAAAAACCAAGCTTCAATTTATCGACGATAACTCCGTACAAAAAGCTGTATATCTTTCTATTATGAACATTGAAAAAAAATGGAATATGCCAATTCACAATTGGGGCATTATTCTCCATCAATTTTTGACTATTTTTGAAAGTAGATGTAAAATATTTTAAAAACAATTTCAAGTGTTTACACAAAGTATTTTATACTCTCTTAGTTATACCTGCAATATACAATTATGCGAGTACTTATGATTTCAACAATGGAATAGCGCCTGTCAGTATTGATTCACCCATGATACCTGGTAAGCATATTACTTTTCTTATCGACAAAAAGGGTAATCGTATTTCGAAGGAATTTAATAACAATGCTATAATCAGGCCATTTAACGGTGATCTCGCATTTGGGACTCAACCAACAGATGATTTCAATTGCGATATACATTTTTATATTAATCGTAAGGGTGTAATTGTTTGGCAGGACACTATATGCAGTGACCAAAATGTTGATTGGTAATTATTTGATTCAAACCATAACCATTGATCTTTGATTCATTGTGATTATTAAAACTGTAGAGAAATTATATAAAAATGGCCAGGCGCTAACAGCGTGTATAATCAATTGCTTGGCAGTAAGTTGCGAATAGTTTCACTTTGGGTTGCATTGGTGTATCTAGATACAGAATCACTTTGCTGGCGCAAATGATCATACACGCGAACGTTAGCGTTCATTCAAAAATGAAAAACAGACACATACATATGATAATTGGATTGTCCTTATTCGTATTTATTTCTTGTATCGGGATAAAAACGATTAAGAGGACAATCTATATTGGAAATTTTAAAGAACACAAATATGAATTTTTTGAATCCTTCCGATATACAAACGACCAGGATTATTTTTACAATTTACCTTTTGAGTTAAAATTTGGAGGGATTAGACCGTACCCATTTGATTCGATAGGCCAGCAGGACTACAAATGGTTGAGAAATCCTTCTAACTTGAGAATAGCCTTTAATTCAGTTAAATTGATTGGACTTGATAAGTTTGTTTCATTTAAACAATACAACAATAAAAATACAGAATGGTGTTGTAATACGCAGTGGGAGAATAAATCGCTCAATGACGTCGTAAAAGGATTTTTGCATTCAGATACGCTATCAGACAGAAATAATTATTATTCCAAATTTTGGAAGCGACGTAGAAATGAAAAAAATCTTAAGGAGACATGGCAGATTTTACAACAGATTGATGATTTTTATAATAGTAAAAAGTCTCAAGTAACAGAATCTACAGTTGATAGTACACTTTATCATTTATTTGATTATAATATTATATGACTATCGGTAATCTTTAACAATTTTTGTAATTTATAGATACACAGGCTATTAATAACCTGTCAAACAATTCTTCACCAAAATATCTTCTGTTTACTTTATAGCAAAATTCATCCAGATAATTTTGAACATATTTCTTTGATACCATGTGATGTGCGCCTAATAATGTCCGTTTTGCATTACTTATCATCGTATGAACCCAAGGCAACACTTTTCCAGCATCAGTGGGCTTTACCAGCTGGGCAATATGACACCAAACATTATCCTTCACCTTTGAATAGCTACTATAATTATCTGTCTTCACAACTGAATCAGGGCTAATGTTTTCCTTTACCTTTTGTTCAACGGTTTGACTTTTCAGATTATCGACTACCAGCATCCTGACATACCTGAATTTAGTTGGCTTATTGTGCTTTTTCCTGGTATTAAAATCATGGATCGTGGAAGCCATTACCATAACAGTGCTCTGTTTCTGACTTCCCCTGCCACGTTTCCTTTTTTCATCCTTATCTTCCTTTTCTTTTTCTGTATCAACGCTTTCAAAAAAGCCTTCATCAAGTTCAACTATTTTATTAATCGCATAATTTCGATCTCTCAGGCCCATGGTTGTCCTTAATTTCTGTAACATATACCAAATAGGTTCATAGAACTTGTGCCCTATTTGTCGCTGTAGTTCAAGTGCCGAAAATGTTTTCTTTGTCCCTGTCAGTAAGTGCATCGCAATAAACCAATATCTGAAAGATAATTTACTGGCTTGCATTACGGTCCCACTTCGAAGTGTTGTCCTGGTTTTACATGCTTTGCATTGATATTGCTCTATGGTAGCCTGCCAATAATGATCTTTGCCACCACATTTTCTGCACGTAACACCTTCTTTGTCTCGGATCTCTTTGAATTTCTTCCTGCACGAGGCTTCGTCGGGAAAGCTCTCTATGAAATTGATTAGATTCATGTCATTTTTGTTTCCAATAAGATAATTCTTTTGTTTATCTTTTCCGACACTCATATAATATTAAATTGATTCATTCGGATTCTATTTGTTATCCGCAAATAACTCTTGAGTATTTTGATTATCTTAAAAAAGTAAAATTGGATTATTCCGCATATAAATTGATTTTCCATGATTCAAGATTAAATTTTTCTAAAGCATTTAGAGATAGTCTTTTATCAACAATGAGGTATGACACTTTAACATTTGAAGTGTGGAAAAAAATGAATGATAATGTTGATGGCTGGATAACCGGTGAGATTTATCCAGACCCTCTTAAAAGCTATGGACCATGATTATAATTAACGAACGCTAACAGCGTGTATAATCAATTGCTTGGCATCAAGTTGCGTATTTTATCACTTTGGCGTACATTGGTGTATCTAGATACAGAATCACTTTGGCAACGCAAATGATCATACACGCGAACGTTGGCAACAATATTGGAAAAAATTGCGTTTGATGCATATTTGATGTAAATTTACATCAAAATATTAATAATATGGCAAGGCAAAGTATATCGTTTACAAAACCGAATGATGAGTGGTTAAAAGCACAGTTGGATAACCAGGAATATTCAAGCAAAAGTGAACTCATCAATGATTTGATTAGACAAGCCAGAAAACAGCAAGTTCAAATTGACTGGATTAGAGCGAAATTGGATAAATCTGAACGAAGTGGGTTTACCGACAACACTAAAGAAGAAATTCTTAAACAATCAAAGTCTTTGCTTAATGGCTAAATATAGATTAAGTAATGAAGCTAAAGAAGATTTGATTCGAATTCATCATTACGGAGTTGAAAAGTTTGGAATCACGCAAGCCGACAAATACTTTGATACGTTTTTTGACTATTTTGAAATTATTGCCCAAAGACCAAATTCATTTGAATCTGTAGATCATATTAAAAAAGGATATAGACGTTGTGTTTGCGGATCTGATAGTATATATTATAGAATAAATAGTGATATAGTTGAAATAATGGCAATTATCGGAAGACAAGACGTTAATAATATTCTTTGATCTAGTAAAATACTGTTGCCAACAGCGTGTATAATCAATTGCTTAGCAGTGCGTTGCGAGCATTTTCACTTTTGATTGCACTGGTGTATCTAGATACGGAATCACTTTTGCAACGCAAATGATCATACACGCGGACGTTGGCAACAATTCCCCCTGAATCGGAGATACTGATTACTCAGGCTAACGTTAACAGTGCCTCGAATGTAATTCCTGCTATATTTGGAATGACCCTTTGCAAGGCCGATTTTAGAACTGATGCTTTTAAGCTCGACGTCAATTCTGGTTGGAATGTAAAAAAGCCTTTGGTGAGTTAGAGGCTCAATACCAAAGGCTTGTGATGATTACAATGGTGGCTCCAAAAATGGAGACCCCGATTAGAATAATCTCTGACATCAAAGATACATTTCCTTAGGGTCTTTTTTATTCATTCTAAAAAATTATAGCAGTGAGAAAAAAGAAAATGAACCTGGAAATAGTAAATCCCAATGCGGCGGGGATTGATGTTGGTAGTCGCTCGCACTTTGTAGCAAAAGGACAACAAACTGATGATGTGCGAGAGTTTGGAGTATGTGCCTCAGATCACGAGGAGCTAATATCATGGTTAAAAAAGTATGGGATCAAAACCATTGCAATGGAGTCAACAGGCAGCTATTGGCAGAATCTATTTTCGGCACTTCAAGGAGCTGGTTTTGAGGTTCTCCTAGCCAATGGAAAATTCACGAAAAATATCAAGGGGAAAAAGACGGATGTCCAGGACTGTCAATGGATCCAGAAGCTTCATTCCTTAGGACTATTAAGTGGAAGTTTCTTGCCTGATGAGACTACGGAGCATTTACGAACGCTGTGTCGGCACAGGAGTAATTTAATGGATATGGCAGCGTCAACATCAAAAAAGATGCAGAAATACCTGCGGTTAATGAATTTACGGTTAGATATCGTTGTAAAGGATGTTTGCGGACTTACCGGTTTACAAATAATAGAAGCGATTTGCCAGGGAGAAAGTGATAGTAAAGTTCTTGCTTCATTCCGACATGGCAATTGCCGGAAAACAGAAAGCGAAATATCAAAGGCCCTTCAGAGCAATGGACGAAAAGATTACTTATTTGCTTTACAGCAGGAATATCAGATATACAATGAACTACAGGAGAAGATCATACATTGTGAACATAAAATTAAAGAACAGCTAGAGAGTACCTTAAAAGATCAACGGCAAACAGAAAAGCTAAAAACAACAGATAAAATACATAAAAGGATAAACAAGAATGCCCCAAAGTCTATTGATCTGAATCAAGTTGCCTTTAAATATTTTGGGGGCGTTGACCTAATGGATGTAGAAGGATTAAGCCATAGTACCATATTGACCATGATGAGTGAGGTAGGTCCCCGAGGATTATTTAAGTTTCCTACAGGAAACCATTTTGCGTCCTGGTTAAGATTGGCACCAAACAATAAGATATCCGGAGGTAAAATTCTGTCGAGCAGAATACCGAAAGGCAGCAATCGACTAAAAACTGCATTACGGCTTGCAGCAAACTGCATTGGAAATATGAAAGGGGCCAATCTGCACAATTTCTTTATCCGGATTTGCATTAGAAAGGGGCGAACAGCTGCAATAACTGCAACTGCAAGAAAACTGGCTATAATAATTTGGAACATGGTCGTAAAAAAGATGCCTTACAATCCACCAAACCAATATGAATTTCTGGATCAGAAAAGAAAAAGGAAGATTTTGGAAATGCGAAAACTTATTCTCAAATTAGATATTAAACCCGCAGAAATCGGTTTTGTAACTTCTTGAATATTATTACATTTATGAAAACGTTAGTTAGAATTTAAAATGCTTAATAGAAGATTGGATAAAATGAATAGGTGGAATTAAGAATAAAGGTGTATATTTGTACATAATTATGTACATATAATCTATTGCCATGTTAACCACAAGCATTTCTGATTTTAGAAAAGATATCAAAAGGTATCTTGATAAAGTAACTGAAAATTTCGAAACCTTAATTATTAATCGCGGTAAAGACAGTGGAGTAGTCGTGATTTCCCTTGATGAGTATAACTCACTTTGTGCAACGCAGCATGAATTGTCAACTAAGGTCAACGAAAGCAGACTTGATTCTGCGATAAGTAAATTGCGAAATGGATCGTCGTTTCAAAAAGATTTAATTGAAGAATGAAATATATTTTCGTTGACGAATCCTGGGAAGACTATATATATTGGCAAAACACTGATAAAAAGATAGTTAAAAGGATTAATGAATTATTAAGAGATATTTTTCGTACTCCTTTCACTGGCATTGGAAAACCAGAGCCCTTGAAATTTAAATATAAAGGATTTTGGTCCAGGCGCATTAATGAAGAGCATAGGTTAATATATCAAGTAAGGAATGACGAGATCCTCATTGCTAAATGTAGGTTTCATTACGACTAAAAAGGTTGCCAACAGCGTGTGCTATGAAAAGCATCTATCCGCAGCATTGATAATGAATAAGTTACAACATTTCATTTTTTTTGAATGCAATAATTCCCATTAAATAATTTTAGGATTCTGTCAAGGGTGGCCTTTTCGGCCACTTGTTTTACCCTTGACGGGATTCTAAAATTATTTTACCTTTTGAAATTCAAAAAAATATAAAACCATACTGCTATATGTGGACTGAATTAAGCCACAGAATATTATTAAGTTTTAAAAAAAAGGAGGCGCAAACTATAAATGTGGATCGGATTTAACCACACACGCTGTTTTGCGCTGGCCTCCTTGTGCAGGGTTTTATATTATATCACTGCGGTTTGATACGGATTACCTGTTATCCATACCTGCCGTGTACGATTGAGCAATTTATGAGCCACCTTGATAATTACAAATTTAGCCTCTTGTTTTATGACACGCTCTTTGAAATATTTCATCAAGGCAGGATCATATCTCATGGCAACCCAGGCGGCTTCAACCAGCATGCTGCGAAGGTATTTGTTGCTGCGGTAAGTGAGCCTTCCCCTGGGATCCTTTTCCCCGCTTTGATGAGAATTGGGAATGAAACCAACATAGGAAGACAGATGGCGATAGGATTAAAATCGGGTCATATCTCCAATTTCAGCAATAAGGCCCATGGATACAATGGGACCAATCCCGGGAACAGTCATTAATAATCTGTACAGATTGGGATAATGAATTTTCACCTCGTTGCGCAATTGCCGGGTCACTTCAAGAAGCTGTTCCCGGGTATTATGGTAAGCTTTTAAAAGATACTTCATGGATAAGGTCCCAGCCTTAGTGGGCAAGATAATTTGGTCGAGCCAGTGAATAAACGTTAGGGGCCAATACTCAGGTTTCAAATCAGAAGGAGGATTAATCCCATAGTAATGCAGAAAAGAACGAATGCGGTTCTTTACCCTTCGGTGTTCTTTGGCAGCTCTCCATCGCATTCTGAAAAGAGATCGAAATTGTTCGCGTTCCGGTCCAAAGACATAAATAGCATTAAGTTCATTTTTCTGAAGTGCCTGGGCTAAACGCCTGCTGTCAACATGGTCGTTCTTATTCATTTTTTCTTTATTGGTAACCGGTAAATCAGCAGCATTGATGACAATATTTTGTATACCCAGCTCAAGCAGTTTACGATGATGATGATAACCGCAAAATCCTGCTTCGTAGGCGCTGAAATAGCTCGCACCCGGAAAATGGGAAGAGAGATAATTATGAAGCGCCATGGGATCGGGAGGTTGGGTGAATCGGCGATGTTCAATATTATCCACGATAATGGTAGTTGTCCGGGATTTATCATGGACATCCAAACCAGCGTACACATTATGGCCGGTAAAATCGACAAATTTGTTAAATTTGTTAAGCATAGGTCCTAAAGTTTTAGTTAATTAATTGAGAAAGCACTGTTAATTTAGCGAAAATGCTTGGGATCTATGCTTTTACATATATACTATAATCAATTGCTTGGCATCAAGTTGCGAGCAGTATAACTTTGGGCTGCCTTTGTGTATCTGGATACAGAATCACTTTGTAAACGCAACTGATCATACACGCAACGTTGGCGGCAAGCACAAAAAGACACGTATAATATATTTAATATTTGCACGGCCGGATAAATTTTGCTATTTTTGTACGTGTGATTATTTAGAATATAAGTATGATGAGATATGAATACTAAACTTACATTAACTATTGAGCAAACCGTTATTGATAAAGCAAAACGGTATGCAAAAAAAAAGGGCCATAGCCTATCTGACATCATTGAAAACTATTTGAAGGTTATTACTTACGATGGTGCTAAATCAGAAATGGAAATTACACCTACTGTTAAGTCAATGAGAGGTTCCTTTAAAGCTCCTTCAGATTATGACTATAAGAAAGAGTTAACAAATAAGTTGTCAAAAAAATATCTCTAAATGGATAAAATACTTATTGATACGGATGTTATTTTAGATTTTTTCTTTGACAGACTGCCATTTTCAGAAAATGCTGCAAAAGTATTATCATTCTGCGAGTCAAAAGTTATACAGGGTTTTATAACCCCTGTCATTTTCAGTAATGTCTATTATTTATTAAGACAAACCGCAAAACATGAGAAAGTAATTGAGAAACTCAAACAATTGCTTACAATAACTGAAGTTTTATTAATAGATAAAGAAGTGCTTGAACAAGCCTTAAACTCAAAGTTCCAGGATTTCGAAGATGCCATACAAAACTATGCTGCAGTTAAATCTGGAGCAATTGACACAATAATAACCAGAAATATAAAAGATTTTAAAAATAGCGAGATTGGAGTGCTAACGCCTGACGAATATTTGAAGACCAAAATTGCCAGCCGCCAACAGCGTGTATAATCAATTGCTTGGCATCAAGGTGCGAACATTATCACTTTGGGTTGCACCGGTGTATCTGGATACAGAATCACTTTGGCAATGCAAATGATCATACACGCGAACGTTGGGTACAATGGATTGAAGACCGTTCTAAAAGTATAGTCATTTTTATTTTGGGATTTTAATTTGTAATTTTGAGTAAATTGCTGGAGAAATGATTACGAAAACTCAGTTAATAAGCACCCTTGAGAAATTGCCTGAAAATTTGACTATTGACCAGGTAATTGACCATATTATATTCATTGAAAAGGTCCAGAAGGGTTTGGAAGATTCTGAAAATGGTCGAGTATATACCAATGAGGAGGCAAGGAAAAAGTTAAGTAAATGGTTAAAGTAATTTGGACTGTTTCAGCATTGGAAGATCTTGAGAGCATTGGGGAATTTATTGGTAAAGATTCCCCAAGATATGCGGAAATTACTGTTGAAGAATAGTTTGAATCAGTTGACATTTTAGAAAATCAACCCAAGGCTGGAGCTAGAGTTCCGGAATTTAATAATGATACGATAAGACAGTTAATTCGAAAGGGCTATCGGATTGTTTATAGGATAATTGATGATTATCGGATTGACATTTTAACTGTACATAATTGTGCAAGGCTCATTGCAAATACAAATTCCTTCAAAGAAGAATAATTACCACTGTCCCCAACAGCGTGTGCTATGAAAAGCATCTATCCGCAGCATTGATAATGACTAAGTTACAACATTTCTTTTTTTTTGAATGCAATAATTCCCATTAAATAATTTTAGGATTCTGTCAAGGGTGGCCTTTTCGGCCACTTGTTTTACCCTTGACGGGATTCTAAAATTATTTTACCTTTTGAAATTCAAAAAAATATAAAACCATACTGCTATATGTGGACTGAATTAAGCCACAGAATATTATTAAGTTTTAAAAAAAGGAGGCGCAAACTATAAATGTGGATCGGATTTAACCACACACGCTGTTTTGCGCTGGCCTCCTTGTGCAGGGTTTTATATTATATCACTGCGGTTTGATACGGATTACCTGTTATCCATACCTGCCGTGTACGATTGAGCAATTTATGAGCCACCTTGATAATTACAAATTTAGCCTCTTGTTTTATGACACGCTCTTTGAAATATTTCATCAAGGCAGGATCATATCTCATGGCAACCCAGGCGGCTTCAACCAGCATGCTGCGAAGGTATTTGTTGCTGCGGTAAGTGAGCCTTCCCCTGGGATCCTTTTCCCCGCTTTGATGAGAATTGGGAATGAAACCAACATAGGAAGACAGATGGCGATAGGATTAAAATCGGGTCATATCTCCAATTTCAGCAATAAGGCCCATGGATACAATGGGACCAATCCCGGGAACAGTCATTAATAATCTGTACAGATTGGGATAATGAATTTTCACCTCGTTGCGCAATTGCCGGGTCACTTCAAGAAGCTGTTCCCGGGTATTATGGTAAGCTTTTAAAAGATACTTCATGGATAAGGTCCCAGCCTTAGTGGGCAAGATAATTTGGTCGAGCCGGTGAATAAACGTTAGGGGCCAATACTCAGGTTTCAAATCAGAAGGAGGATTAATCCCATAGTAATGCAGAAAAGAACGAATGCGGTTCTTTACCCTTCGGTGTTCTTTGGCAGCTCTCCATCGCATTCTGAAAAGAGATCGAAATTGTTCGTGTTCCGGTCCAAAGACATAAATAGCATTAAGTTCATTTTTCTGAAGTGCCTGGGCTAAACGCCTGCTGTCAACATGGTCGTTCTTATTCATTTTTTCTTTATTGGTAACCGGTAAATCAGCAGCATTGATGACAATATTTTGTATACCCAGCTCAAGCAGTTTACGATGATGATGATAACCGCAAAATCCTGCTTCGTAGGCGCTGAAATAGCTCGCACCCGGAAAATGGGAAGAGAGATAATTATGAAGCGCCATGGGATCGGGAGGTTGGGTGAATCGGCGATGTTCAATATTATCCACGATAATGGTAGTTGTCCGGGATTTATCATGGACATCCAAACCAGCGTACACATTATGGCCGGTAAAATCGACAAATTTGTTAAATTTGTTAAGCATAGGTCCTAAAGTTTTAGTTAATTAATTGAGAAAGCACTGTTAATTTAGCGAAAATGCTTGGGATCTATGCTTTTACATATATACTATAATCAATCGCTTGACATCAAGTTGCCAGCAGTATCACTTTGGGTTGCACTTGTGTATCTCGATACAGAATCACTTTGGCAACGCAAATGATCATACACGCAAACGTTGGGCTACATTTAAAAAAAATGCACGCAGATATGGTAAATTCCTATAAAAGTACTTATATTTGTACTTAATTAAATACTGAAACCGAAAAATCATGATAGCGGCGAATTATACGGAATTTAGGATCAGTCTTAAGAAGTATCTCGATAAAGTTGAGGAAAGTAACGAAACTCTAATAATAAAGAGAGGATCTGGCAAAGGGACTGTTTTAATTTCATTGGACGAGTATAACTCCATAATGGAAACAGTACATTTATTGAGTTCTAAAACAAATTCAGATCGTCTGTATGAATCAATTCAGCAGATGAAAGAAGGTAAGGTGGTAAGCAAAGGATTAATCGAATAATAATGGTTATTACCTTTTCCAAAAACGCCTGGGAGGATTATACTTCCTGGTTAACAGAGGACAAAAGCATTCTCAAGAAGATCAATGAATTGATTAAGGAAATCCAACGAACACCATACGAGGGAAAGGGTAAACCAGAGCCATTAAAATATGACTTGGCGGGCTTATGGTCAAGGCGTATTGATAGGGAGCATAGATTGGTTTACCAGGTTAAGGAAAATGAGATATTAATCTATGGCTGCAAATATCATTACGACTGATAAATTAAACGTAGCCCAACAGCGTGTATAATCAATTGCTATCGAGGCGCTCAAAGAGCGCGAGTCAATGGCAGAACTTTCTAAGCGATTTGAGATACATCCCAACATGATCGGAAAGTGGAAACAAGAATTTCTTGAGCGTGCAGCTGAGATCTTTGAGACAAAATCACCGGACAAACAGGCTGTAGTGGATATCGATAAACTATATTCCAAAATAGGCCAATTAGAGATGGAGCGTGACTTTTTAAAAAAAGTCTCAAGGAAGTTAGGCCTATGAAAGCACTCATAAAATGCGTTTCAGAAAAGGCACCTTTTAGTAAACGCCAGCAATGCGGTCTTCTCGGAATTAACCAGGGATCGCTGTATTACAAGCCCACGGGAGAAAAGGAAGAAAACCTCCAGGTCATGCGAAAAATGGATGAGCATTATCTGAAACATCCCACCGCCGAATTTTTTGATCATCATCCTTGCTTATAAACATAAAGAAGTTGAGGAGATAAATATGCACTGTGCACAACAGCGTGTATAATCAATTGCTTGGCATCAAGTTGCAATTAATATCTCTTTGGGGTACTTTGGTATATCTGGATACAGAATCTCTTTGTTAACGCAAATGATCATACACGCGAACGTTGTGGTTCATTTTTAAACGGCATATAGACAGATTTTCGTTATCTTTGGTAAAATACATTTGATATGGAACGCATTGTAAATCTGCATATAGAAAAATTACCCGAAGGTTTTTATCTTGCTACCTGCGATAATATTCAAGGCCTTGTAGCCCAAGGGAGAACTATTGCTGAAACTATAGAAATTGCAAAGGACCTAGCCAAAAAACTCATAGAAGCGCAAGAAGACCAGATTCAAAAATTAAAGGTATTTAGTGACAGCTTTGATTATCCATTAGTAATCGGCGTATAATATGGGCCGGCTTTCTGGATATAGGTATCGTGATATTATCAAAATTTTAAAGAAGTTTGGATTTGAGTTTTTTCGCCAGGCAGCTGGTAGTCATGAAATCTGGCATAATCCAAAAACAAAGCGCTTTACATCCATACCTAATCATACCGGTGACATGCCCGAAGGAACATTAAGGGCAATTTTAAAGCAGGCCGATATCGATGTCGAAGATTTCATAAACTCAAAATAAAACGAACCACAACAGCGTGTATAATCAATTGCTTGGCATCAAGGTGCGAACATTATCACTTTGGGTTGCACCGGTGTATCTGGATACAGAATCACTTTGGCAATGCAAATGATCATACACGCGAACGTTAGCATTAATTTGGAAAGAATAGAAAAATGTACTAACTTTGTAATTACAGAAGTTAAAAATGGTAGGTATGGAAGTATCAGTGGTAAAGATAGGTAATTCAAAGGGGATTAGGCTAAGTAAAACATTGCTAGAGAAATATAATATCAGGGATACAGTTGATTTGATTCTTGAGAAAGGGCATATTATTATTAGACCAATGTCTAAGCCAAGAAAAGGCTGGGATAAAGCTTTTAAAGAAATGAATGCCAAAGGAGATGATAAATTGCTTGTTGATGATGTATTCCTGGATGAAAATCTTGAAGAATGGAAATAAGGCAATATGAAATCATCCTTGTGAATCTTGATCCAACTATTGGGAGTGAGATCAAGAAAACGCGGCCTTGCGTGGTTATATCACCTGATGAAATGAACAAACATTTAAGAACAGTTGTAATAGCTCCGATGACAACAAGTTCAAAGAACTATCCTACACGTGTCGAGATAAAGCATGACAATAAAATTGGGTGGATAGTCCTTGATCAGGTAAGAACAATAGACAAACAAAGAATACTTAAGAATCTAGGAAGATTGTCAAAACCTGAAATTAAAGAGGTTAAAGCCATTCTCAAGGAAACCTACATTGATTAATCAAACTAATGTTAACAGCGTGTGCTATGAAAAGCATCTATCCGCAGCATTGATAATGACTAAGTTACAACATTTCTTTTTTTTTGAATGCAATAATTCCCATTAAATAATTTTAGGATTCTGTCAAGGGTGGCCTTTTTGGCCACTTGTTTTACCCTTGACGGGATTCTAAAATTATTTTACCTTTTGAAATTCAAAAAAATATAAAACCATACTGCTATATGTGGACTGAATTAAGCCACAGAATATTATTAAGTTTTAAAAAAAGGAGGCGCATCTGCTCTTTAAAGTGATCGATGAGCGCTACAAAGACAACAAATCACTGATCTTTACAACCAACATTGAAGAACCGGACTGGACCGAGTTCCTTGGGGATCCCATCTCAACGAGTGCCATCCTGGATCGTATCTTCCATCATTCGGTCATTGTTAAGATCAAAGGCCCAAGTTATCGTAAACACCAGGGTGAACTTCTTCAGGATGAATATGCAGAAAAGAAAACAAAGGATGCAGAAGCAGGATAACAACAGAGGGTTAAACTATAAATCATTGAAAGGCGCTGACTTGGTTGGCGCTTTTTTTATGGTTTGGCCTTCCCTTTGGAATTTACAAAACCTAACTGTTTGCTTTGCGCAGGAATCCTATCAGTTTTTGACAAGAATAATCCCAAAGGGGTCAACATGCTCCGAAATAGCGGCTTGTTTTAAAATGAAAATCGATCATGACAATCTTCACCGGAATAAAGCAAAAAAAAAGTCCCTGAATCACATAACAGATCAATAACTCAGAAGGGTGGTATCAAAATGTTCTGTTTGGTGGTAATGTTTATAAACGGTATTAAAACATGGATACAATGGGACCAATCCCGGGAACAGTCATTAATAATCTGTACAGATTGGGATAATGAATTTTCACCTCGTTGCGCAATTGCCGGGTCACTTCAAGAAGCTGTTCCCGGGTATTATGGTAAGCTTTTAAAAGATACTTCATGGATAAGGTCCCAGCCTTAGTGGGCAAGATAATTTGGTCGAGCCGGTGAATAAACGTTAGGGACCAATACTCAGGTTTCAAATCAGAAGGAGGATTAATCCCATAGTAATGCAGAAAAGAACGAATGCGGTTCTTTACCCTTCGGTGTTCTTTGGCAGCTCTCCATCGCATTCTGAAAAGAGATCGAAATTGTTCGTGTTCCGGTCCAAAGACATAAATAGCATTAAGTTCATTTTTCTGAAGTGCCTGGGCTAAACGCCTGCTGTCAACATGGTCGTTCTTATTCATTTTTTCTTTATTGGTAACCGGTAAATCAGCAGCATGGATGACAATATTTTGTATACCCAGCTCAAGCAGTTTACGATGATGATGATAACCGCAAAATCCTGCTTCGTAGGCGCTGAAATAGCTCGCACCCGGAAAATGGGAAGAGAGATAATTATGAAGCGCCATGGGATCGGGAGGTTGGGTGAATCGGCGATGTTCAATATTATCCACGATAATGGTAGTTGTCCGGGATTTATCATGGACATCCAAACCAGCGTACACATTATGGCCGGTAAAATCGACAAATTTGTTAAATTGTTAAGCATAGGTCCTAAAGTTTTAGTTAATTAATTGAGAAAGCACTGTTAATTTAGCGAAAATGCTTGGGATCTATGCTTTTACATATATACTATAATCAATTGCTTGACATCAAGTTGCGAGCAGTATCACCATGTGGTTCATTGGTGTATCTCGATATAGCATCACTTTGTCAACGCAACTTCTCATACACGCGAACGTTAGCGGTTATTTACTTAGACATCAATACCAATAATTGTAACAAAACGGATATTTAATCGTCCTATAAACAATTAAAAAATATGAATTCAAAAACAAAATTAGCAAGAGTTGCAGGATTCCTTTATTTACTAATAATAGGTTTCGGTTTGATTGCCCAAATTTTTGTTCGTGATGCACTTGTTGATTACAATAATGCTACAATTACTGCAAATAACATACTTACTTCTGAGTTTTTGTTTAGATTTGGTTTTGTAAGTGAGTTAATGATGCTTATATGCGATATCGGAGTAACAACAATTCTTTTTATATTACTTCAGGATTTCAGCAAAAATTTATCATTAGCTTCGACATTTTTCAGACTAGCAAGTATAATAATTTTAAGTGTTATTGCTCTTAGTCACTATGCAGCGTTATTTATTTTAGGTGGTGCGAATTATCTAATGGTTTTTAGTTCAAGCCAACTTGATGCCTTGGCGTTATTGTCTATCAGATTGCACGGTGCAGGATATAATATTTCTCTATTGTTCTTTGGTATTCACCTAATATTTCTTGGGTATTTGATTTACAATTCGGGACTCTTTCCACGAGTTTTAGGAGTTCTACTTCTAATAGGAGGGATTTGTTACAATGTTAACAGCTTAACTTGGTTTCTTTTCCCAAATATTGTGAAAATGATTTATCCAGCAATTTTAATTCCTTGTTCCATTGGTGAATTATTGTTTAGTTTTTGGTTATTAATTAAAGGAGTAAGAGTCTTCAAATAAAAACTTTGACTCTTGTGGAGTAAAAAATATTTTATTCAATAAAAGAACAACAAACCGCTAACATACAATATAAAAAATTGGGGTATACCAGGTTATTCAAGGATTGTGGCTCGCACCAAGTTCAGTGTAGCTTGATAATGAATCGCTCCGTACTCCTCAACTTTTCATATTGCCACCGTTAGCCGGCATTGTAAATTGACAGACGATACACAAACTAACAAAATAGCAATGAGATTTTTTGGAATTTTAATCCTAGGATTTATTTTATTAAGTTTTAATTATCAAAATCCATCACCGAAAGATGAAGCGCAAATTAAAAACCTAATAATTCAGGTTCTTGAATGGGGTGATTCAAAAAAATCTATTAACCTTCTGCCAGTAGTTACTGATAGCAAGGATAGTATATACCTTGGCTTTGATTTGGTGACACATAGGAAAAACCTTGTAATACTGAAGCAGACTAACCCTTTTACCAATGGATTCATTGAAAATTATAATCAAATCATTTTAACCCTTGACAAAGGATTAAGGGATGGTGCATATGAAACATGGCTAGTTGGAGAATTACCTACTTTTATTTTTGCAAATGATTATAGCCTTTGGTGGGACGGACAGAATAGCTTCCCCTTAGAACATCTTCGACTAACGTTTTGGTGATAAAATTGGCAAAAATGTACCAAAACTTGATTTTATATCCTGCTGAATATAAATTGCTTTACCAAAACGTTAATTAGAATAGTAAAAAAGGACATAGCAAATAGATTAAACTTTAAAATATGATTAAACAGATTTACAGATTTTTGAACCCAAAATTTCAAAATTTATTTCTTGAGTACAAAGTGGATTTCAAACCACGATATGGACATGGAAAACCTGCGCATAAGGATTTATACTCGATAATTGATTCAAATCGCAGTAAATACAAAGATTTAATTGGCAAGGCATTGTCTTATAAGGATAAAATATGGTCAATTCAAGACTCGAGTAAAGAAACTGATTCAAACAAACCATCTTGGAATAACGGATTTTTACCTGGACTTGACATTATTGGAATTTACACGTTGATTTCAGAATTCAAACCTAAAAAATACATTGAGATAGGTTCGGGTAACTCGACAAAAGTGGCATTTAAAGCAAAAAATGAGCAAAATTTAAATACTCAAATTGTCTCGATTGATCCTATGCCTCGTGCAGAGATTGATAATTTAGCTGATAAGGTGATAAGAGAACCTTTTGAGAATATTGACTTTAACATTTCAGACGAGTTAAATGAAAATGACATTCTCTTTGTGGATAATTCTCATAGGATTTTGCCGAATTCCGATTCAATGGTCTTTTATTTGGAGATTTTACCAAGGTTGAAAAAAGGTGTAATTGTACATATTCATGACATCTATTTGCCTTATGACTATCCTCAATTTATGTGCGATAGATTTTATTCTGAGCAATATGGATTGGCGATGTATTTATTAGCAAATCCAGAAAAATATGATACGATTTTACCAAATTACTTCATATTCGAGGACAAAGAACTTTCTGACTTGATTTCTCCGATATGGAATCATGACAATCTAAAAGGAGTTGAGAAACATGGAGGCTCATATTGGATAAGAATCAACAAATGACAAAGTACTACGGTTGCCAACAGCGTGTATAATCAATTGCTTGGCAGTAAGTTGCGCACTGTATCACTTTTTACGCTCTTTTGTATCTCGATACAGAATCACTTTGGTTAACACAAACGCGAACGGTGGGTGTAATTCCCGCTGAATCGGAGATTCTGATTTGTCACGCTAACGTTCATAGTGCCTTGAATGTGATTTCTGCTATATTTGGAATGACCCTTTGCAAGGCCGATTTTAGAATTGAAGCATTATAGCTCGAGCGTAATTCTGGTTGGAATGTAAAAAAACCTTTGGAGAGTTAGAGGCTCATACCAAAGGCTTGTGATGATTTCAATGGTGGCTCCGAAAATGGAGACCCTGATTAGAATAATCTCTGACATCAAAGATACATCTCCTTAGTGTCTTTTTTATTCATTCTAAAAATTTATAGCAGTGAGAAAAAAGAAAATGAACCTGGAAATTGTAAATCCCAATGCAGCGGGGATTGATGTTGGTAGTCTCTCACACTTTGTATCAAAGGGCCCACAAACAGATGATGTTTGAGAGTTTGGACTATGTGCCTCAGATCACGAGGAGCTAATTTCATGGTTAAAAAAGTATGGGATCAAAATCATTGCAATGGAGTCAACAGCCAGGTATTGGCAGAATCAATTTTCAGCACTTCAGGCAGCTGGTTTTGAAGTTCTGCAGGCCAATGGAAAATTTACAAAAAATATCTAGGGGAAAAAGACGGACGTGCAGGATTGCCAATGGATCCAGAAACTTCATTCCTTAGGATTATTAAGTGGAAGTTTTTTGCCTGATGAGACTACGAAGCATTTACGAACGCTCTGTCGGCATAGGAGCAATTTAATGGATATGTCTGCGTCAACATCCAAAAAGATGCTGAAATACCTGCGTTTAATGAACTTAAGGCTAGATATCGTTGTAATGGATATTGATCTGAGTCAGGTTGCCTATAAATATTTTGGCGGCGTTGATTTAATGGATATAGAAGGTTTAAGCCATAGTACAGTAATGATGAGTGAAGTTGGACCTGGTGGATTATTAAAGTTTCCCACAGGAAGCCATTTTGCATCCTGGTTAAGCCAATCTGCACAACTTCTTTATGCGGATCTGTATCAGAAAGGGGCGAACAGCTGCAATAACAGCAACTGCAAGAAAACTGGCAATCATAATATGGAACATGGTAGTAAAGAAAATGCCTTACAATCCACCAAGCCAGTACGAATTTCTCGATCAGAAACGAAAAAGGAAGATTTTGGAAATTCGAAAACTTATTCTCAAATTGGACATTAAACCGACAGAAATCGAATTTGTAACCTGTTGAATATTATTATATTTACGAAAACGTTAGTTAGAAGTTTAAAATCTTTCTGCCAAACATAAAAGTTCGTACCTTTGCCTAAAATAAATGAAATGGTTGATTAAAAAAGGATAATTACTATCGAACCTGGGAAACGAGGAGGAAAGCCCTGTATTAGGGGAATGAGAATTACTGTAAATGATATTCTTGGTTGGCTTGCTTCAGGTATGAATATTCCGGAAATTCTTGCTGATTTTGAGGAATTAACAGAAGAGGATATTTATGCCGCATTAAGTTTCGCGGCTGATAGGGAAAATAAGATATAACAGGTGGCAGTATGAGATTCTTGTTCGATCAGAATATCTTCCATAGAATTCTGGCAATTCTGCCAGAAAAATTTTCTGACTCGTCATCTATAAAAAAAGAAGGTTTAATTAATTCCACCGATAGGGAAATATGGGATTTTGCCAAAAAAAATAATTTATTATAGTAACTCAGGATTCAGATTTCAATGATTTAAATCTATTATTAGGCTTTCCACCAAAAATTATTTGGATTCGCACAGGAAACCTACGCAGTAAGGCCGAACGTTGGCTGTAATTTTTGAAAGTCACAAACTAAGTTGAATGCTAATGAAAACCATATACAACCAAAAATCAAGGAAAATAAGTTACATATATCTTCTTTCTATACCTGCTATTGGATTTATCTTGGCATTTAGCATAGGATATAGCAGTTATAAAATATATGTCCCATTATGGATTATTAATTCCATTTTAATGGTGTATTCAGCTTGGGTTCTTGGATTTAGTAAGATAAGAAGTGAAAATAAAGATACAGTATTAACAGCGAGAGGAGCTTTTTTACTTATTATTCCTTTCATTTTAATTTCAATGTTTGCTGGGCTTGGTCCACCACCCGAAACTGCCATAGGATGGGTTGACACTATGACTGAACAAAAAATACGATATTTTATGCTTGTTGTTGCAGGAATTTTTGTTGCATTTGGACTTGCCATATTAAGCGAAAAATTAAGAGAAGAAGGAGAGGATTATTATTCCAAATTAGGTTGGATAGCTTTTTCTATTGCTATTCCCCTATTTATTATAAATATGCTGTATTGGGGATTTTATTTGTCTGAGTTTTTAAGCTTTCAAATCTCGACAGGAATTGAAAACAGGCCAGAATGGTTTGCGCCAATAAGAAAACTATTTGGATTAATATCAGTGGTGGAAGTATCATTGTCCTATTTATCTACAGCATTGTTTGCAATTTCCTTTAAAATTACTGGAAAAATTGGAAGAACATCTTGTAGAGTTTATGTCTTGATTAGCAGTATTGCTTTATTAATAATAGTATTATCAGCTTTTTTTGAAGAGCAATTTTTAATTGCTGGATTTATTGTTTCAATTCCAGCAGTCCCGTTTATAATGCCCTATTTAATTGCCCTTAATTTGTTGAAAAAAATATGAATTGGTTTTTAAATTGTTAATACAAAACTACAGCCAACAACGCATATAGCTTATGGCGGGTGAACGGCTGCCAGCAAGGTTTTCGCCCCGTAGCGAGCTTCGGTTTCGGTGTACAGGAAAGTGCTTCGAAACCGCCACAAGCCATATGCAAAGCGTTAGGCGTAAGTTAAAAAAGACATTGCCAGTACGGCTAAATATTATATATTTGTACGTATTTAATTTATTTGTTATGGACTCGAAACTGACTTTAAAACTTGATAAGTTCGTGATTGATAAAGCAAAGGATTATGCTTCTTCACAGAAAAGAAGCCTATCACGGATTATTGAATCCTACTTGAGATTGTTGGTAAATAAGAATAATCCTAAAGAAACCGATGATATTGAGATATCTCCTTTTGTGAAGAGTATAGCATCAGGTGTTAAAATAACTGCTGATTTTGATTATAAAAAAGAGTATGGTGAATATCTATCAAACAAATATAAATGATTCCCAGACTCCTCATCGATACAAACGTGATGATGGACCTACTGGGTGAAAGGGTTCCTCATTATGAATCTATTGCCAAGATAGCTACATTAGCAGATAAAGGAAAAATAAAGATGGTGGTATCTGCCTTTTCATACCCAATGGTTTACTATCTGCTTAGTAAATTTGAAAGTTCTGAGAATGTAAAGGAAAAGCTACGGAAGTTTAAGATAATTACAGAGGTGTCAGATTTAGATGAAATTACAATTGAAAGGGATTGGCTTCAGACTTCAAAGACTTTGAAGATGCTTTGCAATACCATTGTGCTTTAAAAGCAGACTGTCACATTCTCCTAACAAGAAATGCTAAGGATTTCAAGGAATCATCCATACCAGTAATGTCAGCAGATGAATTTCTTCAAAGCCTTAAGAATAAATAACCTACGCCTAATAAATAAGGCTTCGTGTGGTCGCTTTTCGCGACCCAACATGAAGCCGTGTTGCACGAAATCCACTCCTAATGTTCATTAGAGAGCATTTGTTTACTATGGGGATTCAATATTTCAGGTGTATTTCAGAAAAGAAGTCAGCGTGCAATTTTGTGGAAGATGACAGCCCGAAAATAGTTAAGTATGACACTATACAAGGAATAGGATGTTAGCCTGAACAGCATTTTCTTGGTTATATGCAATAGTATATCATGTCCTTCTCAGAACGTTTTAAATGATTATAACGATTTTTCAAATGATTCAATAAAGCAGCCGGGGGCAATGGCGGTGGGCGAGGGATCAAAAAGGTCTCGATAGTAGACATAAAACCTTTGCCACAGATTGGGCAGATATCAGGATCGTACTTAAGATGATCCCGGCAAACATCTTTCCAGTGTTTCTTTTCTCTAATTTTCGGTGCATTGATACCAAAGGCTTGTTGAAGTTCACGAAGCTGTTCCCGGCGAGCAGTGGAGAGCAATCCATAATGCCGGATGCGAACAAATCTTTTAGGAAGAATATGTTGGCAAAAACGCCTCAGGAACTCTGCCCCTTCAAGAGGCATGACTTTTATTATGTTGTCGCGGTAATCGCGCCAGCTAAAACGCACACCCGTTTCATCCACGTTTAACAACCGATGGTTGCCAATAGCTACTTTGAGTATCTGCCCAAGTATTCAATTACCTGTTCGGTCCGCGAATGGCTCTTGGAGTAAACAACCCAGGTTTTATACAGTCATTAATAAACTCCTGGTGGCAGTCTTTTGAAGGCTTCTATAAACTTCCCCGGAACCCTGGAAAGGCTTTACACTGAACAAAAACACTTTGCATTTCAGAGGTACTTACCTGTTTCCACTGCCCTCTGAAATTGATTCCACCCCCAGGGACAACACAATGGATATGCGGGTGCAGGCTAAGGTTCTGTCCCCATGTATGCAATATGGCTACCATGCCCGTTTCTGCGTGCAGCTGTGTGTAAGAGAACTGAGCTATTGTTTCCCATGTACAGGCAAACAGCAGGTTGTAAAGATCTGCCGGGTGCTGAAGAAACAGGCCATTGAGTTTATCAGGTACCGTAAAAACCACATGAAAGTATGGTACCGGAAGCAGATCCTGCTTGCGGTTTTCCACCCATGCTTCCCGTTGAGTATTCTGGCACTTTGGGACAATGACGGTTACGGCAAGAGTTGTAACTGATGCGGATATGACCGCACTCATCGCATTTATCAACATGTCCGCCCAATGACGATGTACGACAACGCTTTAGTGCACTCAAAGTTCGCTTCACATAAGCTGTTTGGTGAATGCTTCTCCTCAAAATCCTCTCCAAACCGATCAATTATCTGTGCCAGTTCATATGCTGGGCTTCAATCCTTTTTATACAACCTGTCCAATAGGGCTAAACAGGTTGATCCGGTTGGGATTGTGCTACATGAAGATACATCATAGTGGTTTCAATGCGTCCATGACCCAGCAAGTTCCTTGATGGATACGATGTCCATCCCAAACTCCAGAAGATGTGTAGCATAACTATGCCGGAGTGTGTGTACGCTGATACCTTTTGCAAAACCACACTTCTTTACCGCTTCCCGCACGACCCATTGAATGCCACTGTACGCTAAGGGGAGTGCCCGGTTTGCTGCCGTTGAACAAATAATCTACCGGATGGCAGGCATACAATACTTTTGTAAGCCTTTAAGAACAAGTGGAGACAATGGAACATACCTGATCCTTATTGTATTTGCTTTGACGGATGTGGATCATCATCCGCCCGGAGTCGATATCAGATAAGCGTAACCGACTCGCTTCCCGTACACGAAGACCCGCAGAGTACATCAATGCAAGAAGAACCCGGTGCTTTAGAAGTGCAGGTGCTTTAAACAATGCTTTGCACTCCTGATAATTCAGAACAACAGGCAGTTTATTTTCGTCCTTAATACTGGGCAGTTCAACAATTCTGTCATTCAACCCCAGCAGACGATAGAAATGACGTAGCCCGTAAACTGTAAACTTGAAATTACTCAACCATGGTGATTTACTTTCCCGGGCCAGTCGGCCAGATATTTGTTTAGTTCATTTTCGCTTATGTCTTGGGCAACTTGTCAAAATGAAGACATACCTCGGCTAATTTTCTGGCATAATTATTCAGTGCACTCGATGAATGACCGAAAAGCAGGACCTTATCCTCCAATTCCTGGTAAAGATTCTTTAAAGCCACTTACCTGTGCGATGCCTGTTCTACAATTGTGAACGACTTTTTTCTTAGCTTTGTTTGTGTTTCCATATTAAAATGAATTTTGGTTGAATAAATTTAACAGGACTAACACAAAAAGCTATCCCGCCCCTTTTTCCGGGGTGGGATTTAGTGCAACAGCGTGTATAATCAATTGCTTGGCATCAAGTTGCAAACAGTTTCACTTTGTCTTGCTTTGGTGTATCTAGATACAGAATCTCTTTGGCGACGCAAATGATCATACACGCGAACGTTAGCAAAATTGTAAAATCACCGCAGACGATAGAAAGATACCCCTTAAATTTGAACTGAAATTCGTAATTTCGCTTAAAAGAATTCTGTTATGACAACTATGGAATTGAAAAGTCTATTGATGCATAAGATTGCCGGAATTGAGGATAAAGCGTTTCTTAATGCTATTAAGACTATAATAGAATCCAAATCAGAATCCTCCATCTATAAAACTACTCCCGAACAAAAGCGAAGAATTAAGGAGTCCAGAGAACAAATTGTCAGGGGTGAGTTTTTTACAAATGAGCAAGTTCAAAAAGAAGTCAATAAATGGCTAAAAGAAAAATAATTTGGTCTCCACGAGCAAACTTTGAATTATTGGCAATATTGGATTTCTATTATAAACGTAATGGCAGTAAAACATATAGCAGGAAATTAAATGCCTCTTTAAAAAATGTTATAAAATTACTATCACTGCATCCTGAAATTGGTGTCCATACTGATATCGAGTATGTAAGAAATCTAATTCATGGGGATTTTAATATTTTCTACGAAATAACTCCGAAAGCAATAACAATTTTGACAATTTGGGACAGCAGACAAGATCCTGACCGGTTAAAAATAATTGAATAATACAACTTTTGCTAACAGCGTGTAATCAATTGCTTGGTAGCGCGTTGCAAAAAACATCACTTTGGGGTGCTTTGGTGTATCTTGATACAGAATCACTTTGAAGGCGCAAATGATCATACACGCGAACGTTAGCAATAAGCCTTAAGAATCTAGAGAAAAACCTTGCGATTGACGTACATATTTATTATTTTTGTACGTAAATTTCTTGAAAATGGAAACAAAACTGACATTAAGACTGGATAAGAACGTTATTTCAAGTGCAAAAAATTATGCACAAAAACATAAGATTAGCCTATCCAAGATGGTTGAATCATATCTCGATTCGGTAACAAAAAACAAATCAAATGATATTGAAATAACTCCCCTTGTCGAGAGTCTGAGTGGTGTTGTTAAACTGCCTGAGGATTTTGATTTTAAGAAAGAGTATACTGATTATTTATCAGAGAAATACAAATGAAAAAACTATTGATTGACACGAATATTGTAATTGATTTGTTGGCTAAAAGAGAACCAGATTACATTGCAGCTGCTCAGTTGTTTTCCTTGTCAGACAAAAAACAGATAAAACTTAGTGTTTCTTCATTATCTATCGCAAACACAAGCTACATTTTACTGAAATTAAGATCTCCTAACGATGTTAAATCGATTTTACGGAAGTTTAAATTGTTGGTAGACGTTTTAGCACTCGACGATAAGATAATAAATCTTGCACTTAACGACACTGACTTCAATGATTTTGAAGATGGTTTGCAATATTTTTCTGCAATTGAAAATGACCAAGATATGATAATAACCAGAAATCTTAAAGATTTTAAAAAAGCTGTTTTGCCTGTTATGACAGCCGAACAATTTCTAAAGTCTTATAAATAGGCCTATTGCCAACAGCGTGTGCTATGAAAAGCATCTATCCGCAGCATTGATAATGACTAAGTTACAACATTTCTTTTTTTTTGAATGCAATAATTCCCATTAAATAATTTTAGGATTCTGTCAAGGGTGGCCTTTTCGGCCACTTGTTTTACCCTTGACGGGATTCTAAAATTATTTTACCTTTTGAAATTCAAAAAAATATAAAACCATACTGCTATATGTGGACTGAATTAAGCCACAGAATATTATTAAGTTTTAAAAAAAGGAGGCGCAAACTATAAATGTGGATCGGATTTAACCACACACGCTGTTTTGCGCTGGCCTCCTTGTGCAGGGTTTTATATTATATCACTGCGGTTTGATACGGATTACCTGTTATCCATACCTGCCGTGTACGATTGAGCAATTTATGAGCCACCTTGATAATTACAAATTTAGCCTCTTGTTTTATGACACGCTCTTTGAAATATTTCATCAAGGCAGGATCATATCTCATGGCAACCCAGGCGGCTTCAACCAGCATGCTGCGAAGGTATTTGTTGCTGCGGTAAGTGAGCCTTCCCCTGGGATCCTTTTCCCCGCTTTGATGAGAATTGGGAATGAAACCAACATATGAAGACAGATGGCGATAGGATTTAAATCGGGTCATATCTCCAATTTCGGCAATAAGGCCCATGGATACAATGGGACCAATCCCGGGAACAGTCATTAATAATCTGTACAGATTGGGATAATGAATTTTCACCTCGTTGCGCAATTTATCCACGATAATGGTAGTTGTCCAGGATTTATCATGGACATCCAAACCAGCGTACCCATAATGGCCGGTAAAATCGACAAATTTGTTAAATTTGTTAAGCATAGGTCCTAAAGTTTTTAGTTAATTAATTGAGAAAACACTGTTAATTTAGCGAAAATGCTTGGGATCTATGCTTTTACATATATACTATAATCAATTGCGAGGCATCAAGTTGCGAGTAGTATAACTTTGGGTTACTTTGGTGTATCCTGATACAGAATCACTTTGTCAACGCAACTGCTCATACACGCGAACGTTGAGCATAATTTTTAATGGATCCAGGATGAATAAGATTATACTATTAGTTTTCATTTTCTTTCTAGTCAGCTGTGAAAAAAAACAATTCGAGGAAACTAATATTTTAGAAAACTTTTCTGTAGTTGATATTCATGGTGTGACTTATGATCTGGATAATTCCTTTGATAATTCTGATTATTTATTATTGTTTGGATTTGCGACATGGTGTCATTGGTCTCAAAAAAGCGTTCCTATAATCAATAGAATCGATTCTTTATATTCTGGCAAACTTTTGGTAATTGCAGTAGAGGATAGCACTTATAAGAATGAAATTAGCCTTAACCAATTTATCGAGGATTATAATTTTCATGTTCCTATAGTAATTAGGAATGATAATATGGTATTAAATTATATCTTATATCCTGACAGTATGTTGGCTTTCCCTAGTTTTGTTTTAATTAATTCAAAAAGAAAAATAATTTATAGACAAAGTGGATATTTAGAAAGCGCTTTGGACTCTATTGCAAAACATATAAACTAAAACTATGCACAACGTGTATTAGCCATTGCTGGTAGCGGGTTTACATAGGTCGATCTCTTGGCAACCTTGTGCTGCCTAGACCCCAAAGCGCCTGGAATACGTAACGGTTCATACCTGCCAACGTTGGGTGCAAGCCCCGCATGATTGAAGCATCGGATTTTTATATTAAGAAAGAATACAAAAATTAATAATATGAATGGATTAGTTGAAAACAAAAAGATTGCAAGAATTGCGGGACTATGGTATTTAGTCTTAGCGATAGGTGCAGGATAGTTCCAATAGCAAAATAAATATTCCGATATGGAGTGAAGACTAAAACCTGCAAGTTATTTATAATATAAATGCCTATTAATTATATCCATATTTTTGAGAAAAGTATCACTTTGGAGTTCACTGTATCCGGGCACAGAATCAAGCAATTTGAATTAATTATGAACAGATTATATTTTATTCTGCTGCTTCTATCCAGCTCTCTGTTTTTAGGGGCTCAAAATAATGATAGCACTATATTCATATTATCAACAGACTCAAAGATTGAAAATTTTGATAAATACCTGTCGCTTAGACCAAATGTGAATAATGATGTTGAAATTTTTTCGGAATACCGGGTAAATGAAACTACACAAAAGGCCATGTTTATTGTATGGGAAATTGAAGGTAGTGTATGGGTAATGACCAATAGCACGGATTGTAAAATGGGAAAAAACCCTGTACCAACAAATTAATAATAATGTATGCCGACAAGCGGTGAAGCTTAGTATGAATTGTTTATAAACCAAACTTATGAGACACATATCATTTATGACACTTTTAGCTTTGTGCTCCTTGGGAAAAATGATTGCACAAAACTATTCCGGAAATATCTATTTCGGTAAATCAACCATCGACTATCAGGTGAAATTGGTAGAGAGGGAGAACCAAACCAATGCTTTTTTTACAAGTATCGGTATGAATGCGTATGAAATTCCATGTCAAAATACAACACTGGAAAAAGACACTTTGAAATTTTATGTAGTAAGTGATTACTATACCTATGAGTATCAGTACGTCAAAATATATGAAAATTTCAAAGGAAGCTTGAATGTTTTTTCAAATGAAACGTATCCATCCGGGCATGAGCATCTTTCATAGTTAATTTTTGCGTGTGATCTTTGGGGCAAAAAGGATATGAGCCCACAGGAAAGAAGTATAATGATGTTGGAACTGGTTAACAGATGGCCAGAATCAGGCCTGACACAGGTCAAATACGCCGAGGCGAACAATTTATCAGTTCACACATTCAAATACTGGCTTTATAAGAGAAAGAAACGAGATAACTTGTCCGGCGGATTTGTTCAGATCAATGATTTTCGCCTGGATCAGGAATTTATTCTTTATTATCCAAGCGGGGTTGAGCTTAAAATTTCTTCAAATACACCGATACCGGTTGTTAAGTCACTGGTTAATCTGTAGGGGTCATGTTTTCGATAACCGCACCCCGGTATTTTCTCTACCTGGAATCTACCGACATGCGGATGGGATTTGACTCTCTCAGTGGGATTGTCAGCAGCCGCTTGAAAGAGGATCCGCGCAGTGGGGATCTGTTCATTTTTATCAATAAACCCCGTAACCGAATCAAAATGCTGCGCTGGGAACCGGGTGGTTTTGTTTTGTTCTTTAAAAGACTTGAGCAAGGTACTTTTGAATTACCCGAGGCGAAAAAACCCGGAATATCCCTGCCCCTGGAATATGGCCAGTTGGCAATGATGATCACTGGTTTTTCCATGAAAAATGCAAGAAAAAAGCGACGTTTTTAGCAACATTTTTTGTTGAAAATATTAGCGTAAATAGCAATAAAATCAAGGCTTTCATAATGTATATTTGCATCATGCAAGGCGAGGAAATGATCACCATATCGAAGGCGGAATACCAGCAGTTTTTGGATCAAAAATCCACATTGCAGGAACAACAATCGGAGATAGAATGGCTGAAACATCAGCTTGCTGAGCTTAAACGTTTAATATATGGTTCTAAAAGCGAGAGGTTCATATCGCCAGATCCTTTGCAAAGCACCCTGTTTGAGTTGCCCACAGCCGATGTCCAGGAGAAGAAGCAGGAAGAAATCACTTATACCCGCACAAAACCTGAGCCTGAAGAAAAGAAACACCCCTTACGTGCAGAACTGCCCTCACATCTTCCCCGCAAGGAAGAAGTCATAGAGCCTGAAAACCTGCCAGAAGGATCAAAGAAGATAGGAGAAGCCGTGACAGAAATCCTGGAATATGAAGCTGCCAATATATATGTACGCCGGATCATCCGTCCCAAATACATTGTAGAATCAACCGATGAATCGACCCGCATAGTCATAGCCGACCTCCCATCACTGCCGGTTCCCAAGGGCAATGCCGGTGCATCGATGATAGCCCATATTTTGGTTAGTAAGTTCACTGATCATCTGCCTTATTATCGCCAGAGTAAGATATTTAAACGCCAGAACCTGCATATTCCTGACTCCACAATCGGAGGGTGGGCAAACGGGGCAATTGAAAACTGGCTTACCCCGGTTTATGAAGCCATAAAAAAGAAAATGCTTCTTACAGATTACCTCATGGCCGATGAAACTCCCATACCGGTGCTTTCCGAGGATAAACCCGGATCAACCCACAGGGGATATCACTGGGTCTATTATGACCCTGTAAATAAACTGGTATGTTTTGATTACCGGCAGAGCCGGGGAAGGGAAGGACCAAAAAACTTTCTCAAGGATTTTACGGGTTACCTGCAAAGCGATGGATATAGTGCCTATGCGGATCTGGGCCCTCCCGGCAAAATAACCCATTTGGCCTGTCTTGCCCATGCCAGGCGTTATCAATACTTTTAGATTATCAAAAGCTGTCCTTTAGCACCATTAATAATCAGTCAGTTATTAACGATACTTTGCAAAACAGCTTTTGATAATTATTATGCCAGACTCTGTAAAAACGATTTGAGTTTTTTATCTTTTTCCCAAGATGCCTTCCCAATTTCAATATCGATGATGTCACGGGAGGCTTTCTCCAAAGACTCTCTTTTATGTTTTGAATCGGCTCTTGCATATATTTCAGTACTCTGTACGGAAACATGCCCCAGAATATCGCGGATATATACAAGGTTTACACCTGCTTGTAGAAGATGCATTGCTTTGGAATGTCGGAGGATATGCGGACTCAACTGCTTTGGAATTAGTTCAGGATGAACAGCCCTTGCCATAGCCGCATATGTTTTCAATATGTAAGTTATTCCCGAACAGGTAAGCTTAGCACCGCTACTGTTAAAAAATAAAGGCCTTTCACTTCGTGAAGGAATGTTCAAATTGTTTTCTTCTAAATAGGCTGAGAGGATTTCAACTTGTTGGCCCATAAGTGGTACTATCCTTATCTTGTCTCCTTTTCCATGCAGACGAACCAAAGCTGGTTTATCCAATCGTAATGAAGATGGGGTAAGGTCTACCAGTTCCTGAACACGAGCTCCACTTTCATAAAGTAGTGAAAGCAGCGTAAGATTGCGTCTGCCATGCCTTCCTTTGATTGGTACCTGTTCCAGTAAGCATTTAATTGCTTCTACGGTTAAATGATTTACTGTTTCCCGTGGAGATTTTTTGGACTTAATGGAACGTATGGATTGCCAGGTTGCCAGCCTTGTTGGGTCCTTTCGTTCTAAAAACTCAAAAAAAGAGCGTATGGCAGCATAACGCTGGTTACGCGTGGAGACACTGTTTTTTCTATTGTCCTGTAACCAGTTTAGAAACGCCAGGATTCCATCACGACTAATGTCTTTCATTGCGAGTTTATTGACACAGATGCCTTGGATATCACTCATATAATCGATCAAGAGTACGAATGTATCTCTGTAGGAACGTACTGTATGTTTGCTCACTCCCTGTTCTGCAGCCAGATATTCGGTAAAAAAGGATTCTAGATATTGGGCGAAGTCAGTCACATCTGTTTTCATATTCCTGTTTGAGTTTAGTGAGGATACATGAATAGACCTGATGTGCAACTTCGGAGTTCATCTTCAAAAGATCCGGATACATTTCTTGTGTCAATCTGACATAAGTCTCGGTATCCAAAACCTTCTTGTGTCCCATAAATGCGGCCAATAAAGGAAGGGAAGCATAAATATCCATTCCATCATGAGTGAGTTTGACCAGAGAGTGTACTGCTGCACTGTGACGGATTTCATGAACCATAGGTCCTCGCTGGTCACATCGCCGTTGGATTCCACATTCTTCTATGATATGATGGAAGTACTTCAGAACCGTTCTGCGGGAACAGGATTTTCCTGTAGTGGAGATAAACAAATGAGAGTTTGGATATTCAACACCGGCCACTGGTATCCTGTTTCGATAGGTAATGTATTGCATGAGAACTTTTTCTAATGATTCATTGATAGGGGCCAGTCTTTGGCAACGATTCTTGGTATCATTCAACACGATAGTTTTTCGGTCAAAATCCACATTTTTATTCAGTAGGGAAAGAGCCTCGCTGATTCTTATCCCGGTACTATAGAGCATCCGTAAGAGAGCAGGCATAATGATCATGATGCTTTCAGCATGATGCTCCTTCATCACCATGTTATCACAAACTTGGAAGATAGTGCTTATCTGCTCATGTGTAAAGATGGTAGGCACATAATTGCTAAAATGTTTCTTTGGCCTTGTTGGTATATAACACTCATGGCCCAACAAGCACATATAACGGCAAAAACTCGCTATTGCACAATACTTCTGATAAAGAGTACTCGGTTTATCACAGGTACGTGTGGATGCCCAGTTTTTTACATCACCGGAACTGATAAAAAGATCCTTTTTGGATGCTTGTGCAAAGAATTTATCGAACTCAAGCAATATCCATTTAAGTTGGGTTGGCTTGAAGCCCTGCAGCTCCTTCTCGTGGATATAATTTTCGATATAAGGAGCAAAAACACTTGTATATAAGAACAACCTATTCATAAAACCATCCTCCTTTCTGCATGTAAAAATCATCACTAACGGGAGGTACATCCAGCGAACAACGAAGGAGACCATTTATTTCGACACTTAGATAGATCATGGTCGATTGACTGTTGCTATGTCCTAAGGCATCCGAGATTACAGGCAGTATTGTGCCTTGCTCAAGTAATCTGGTTGCCAGACTATGACGAAGGCAATGTGAACCATGATGCCGGTCTTTTGTGTCAATACCAGCCTTATAAATGATATGAGATATTATGCTGGATAATCCAGGAATCGAAATAGGAGTATATGGAGCCTGGCCTGTAAGGAATATCGTTTTGCTTTCGGATTTCGGACGCCCGCAACGGATATAGTCAATAATGGCTTCTCCGATAATGCTTAAAAGTGGTAGTTCGATCTTTTTTTGAGTTTTACATTGTATGAGATTAATTACATTTTGATCCCAATCCAGATTCTGGAACTGCAGTAAACGGATATCGCTTGCCCTAAGCCCTAAGCGTGAGGCAAGCAAGAAGATGGCATAGTTGCGTTTTCCTGTTGGACTTGACTTCTCAATCGATTCATCCATCTTTCGGATTTCTTCGGTATTGTATACAGAAGGTAATTTCTCTGCACGATAGCATTTGATACAGAGAAGCGGAGTGCTGAGATCCATTTTTGTTAGGTGCAATTCGAAGAGATAACGCAGGAAACGGCGCACTGGTAGGCAAACCCGTAGTTGGGTATTTTGAAGCGAAGAGACAAAGCTGCTGAGCGTGAAGTTATCCAGATTATCCGGATGAATACGATCCAGGTGCATTCGGACTGCAAAATGGCTCAACGCTGCTAAATACATTTGCATTGTATGCCCAGTGGGGCGACTCTCAATTTTAAACTGTTCCAAAAAGGCTTGAATATGTTTTCCAAATTCTCCCGGTAAAGGAAAGGCTTTTAGAAGTAAGCGCTTTTTTCGTACAGGTACACAATTAAGCATATCGTTTAGAAGGTTTACGGAATGTCTTATTTCCTTTAGCCTATGATCTTTGGCTTTCCCTTCTTTTAATATGTCTAATTGATACTTTTCACCGACACTCTCATCGTACAGGTATTGCCCTTTTGATCTCATGTAATCCTTCAAGTGAAGAAGATTTCGTCGGTGACGTTTAATCGTACTCTCTTTAAAATCCAACTGTTTGAGCGTGTTCAAACAAGCTTGGATTAGTTTAGCAATGGAAGTATGATTCATAGGGTTTATTGATTAGTGGTCGCGACATTGCAACCCAAATCAATTTACAAAATCTTATCAGCAGAAGATTATCAAAAGTTAGAATTGAATATCAAATAGTTAAATGAGGAATAATGGTCGAACTATTGATAATCTAAAAGTATTGATAACGCCTGTTATCAAAAGCTTTTGATAACAGGCGTAAGTTCGAGCATGCAAAAGACAATGATCGGGAACGATCTGAAAAGGCATTGTCATTTATAAGATGCTTATATGATATTGAAAGAGAGGCAAGGGAAAATCATATGTCATATCACCAGATAAAAAATCTGCGCCAGAATATCGCATCTGGCATACTGAAGGAATTTGAAGAATGGCTGCTGGACCAGGCGCCTGTAATCCTACCCAAAAGCGCCATTGGAATCGCTATCAATTATACACTATCGCTTTGGCCCCGGTTAAAGAAATACACTGAAGATGGACGTTTCCAAATTGACAATAATCTCATCGAGAACAGTATCAGACCAGTGGCATTAGGAAGAAAGAATTACTTGTTTGCAGGTTCACATGAAGGCGCAACCAAAGCTGCCATTATTTACTCCCTGCTTGCAACCTGTAAGATCAGGGATGTGGAACCGTTTGCCTGGCTCAAAAACGCACTGGAAATCATCCCGGATTATCCTGCCAAACAAATTGAAAATCTTATCCCTGCTCAAAAATTACTTTAAATTAGCTTACCTTCAAATAAGCAGTTCGCCGGTCGGATACCTTTTATCTTTAGCATGCTTCTAAACGTCTTGAACAAATCGATAATGTAAGCCTAATTAGGATTCACGGCCGATAATTCACGCTGATGTATTTTGCCTTTTTAAAATCAATGAGTTACGCTTTCTTTGTATTATCAATGAGTGAATCAAAAAACACAACAGACAACAAGACCATTTCCCTCTATTGGAAATGCCAACTTTTAGGATGGGGAACAGTCTCCATATATTGGGCATATACCGTATATACAAGGGATAACTATGGGGTGTTCTTCACATTACTCAATTATATACTTGACATTGCTCTTGGAGTTTCTCTCACTCATCTCTATAGATATTACGCTAAAAAATACAATTGGAATGCGCTAAGTATTGGCAAGTTAGCTGCCAGGGTTATTCCTTCAATAATTCTATTGTCAATTGGTTACATGGAGCTTGTAGATCTCAAATGGCACTTTTATTGGGTTTTTGTAGGAAATAAGGATTACGACCTGTGGTATTCTTTAAGTTATTGGGATCCTGTTTTTATTACAGGTCTACGCTTAATGGCCATCTGGATCTTAGCCTATCATTTATATCATTATCATAAAAACAGACTGGAAACATCCGAACAAAATGCGGAGCTTTTGATAATTGCAAAACAGGCACAACTCGATAACCTGGCAACGCAGCTCAATCCACATTTTTTATTTAATTCCCTCAACTCCATAAAATCGTTGATCATTGAGAATCCTCAGATTGCCAGAAGAGCTGTGGATTTACTGTCCGACATTTTGCGCACCTCACTATATGAAAAAGATGCTCCGTTTATCACTATTAAGGAAGAGCTCGAATTAGTAAAAGACTTTGTAGATCTTGAAAAGATCAGATTCGAAGAACGTTTAAACGTGTCAATAGTTATGGATAGTGGACTGGAAAACTACCTTATTCTTCCATTAAGTATTCAAATTCTGGTAGAGAATGGTATAAAGCATGGCATTGATAAACGAATTAACGGAGGTGATATTAAGCTATCCATAAAAGAAACAGCAGAAACCATAGAAATCATAGTTCAAAATCCCGGCAAAATTGCCAACAACAATCCTGAAACAGGTATCGGAGTTAAAAACTTAACAAAAAGATTGCAATTGCATTATGCTGGAGAAGCAAGTTTCGAACTGCAAAATACAAATAATGACCTTGTGACGGCTACTCTAATCATGCCAATCCGAAAAGAATGAATACTTATAAGACAATCATAATAGATGATGAACGACTGGCAAGGGAAGAAGTGAAAAGAGCCCTGTCAAACTACCCTGAATACATTATAGTTGGAGAAGCATCCAATGTTTATGATGCAGCCAATCTGATAGAAAAGGAACATCCGGATCTGATATTTCTGGACATTCATATGCCCGAAAAATCAGGATTCGATTTGCTGGAAGAACTTACGATGGTACCAAAAGTAATATTCACAACAGCATTCGATCAATATGCTGTAAAGGCTTTTGAAGTAAATGCGTTAGATTATTTGGTTAAACCATTGAGAGACGAGCGATTTGCCTTAACCATTGAAAAGATTAAAGCAGAGTTCTCAAAAATTGAGCCAAGAAAAAATCCTTTACCGATGCACTATAAGATATTTATAAAGGATGGTGAGCAGTGTTATTTCGTTCCATTAAAAGACATTCGGCTTATTCAATCGATGGATAACTATGCACGCTTCTTTTTTGGGAATAATAAGGTAATGATTAAACGATCGCTAAACCTGATTGAGGATAAGCTAGACCCGAATGTATTCTTTAGGATTAATCGCAGCCAAATTGTGAATACGGAATATATAGAAAGAATAACTCCAAGCTTCAGGCATAAATTGAATATTAAATTGACTACCGGAGAAACTCTTGAGGTATCCAGTCGGCAATCTGCCCGATTCAAAAACTGGAATAGTTTATAATAATGCCAATCTATTAATAACTACAGGTATGGCCTGACATGTATTGTATTGACAGGGAATTAGACTAAAACAACCACAACAGATGAAAAATATACTGATCATATTATTCTTAGTAACCGTTAGCCTAACGCTTAAAGGCCAGTCAATAAAATTTGAAAAAGCAGCATTATCAGACACAGCATCTTTGACACAGGAAATGCAAAATCTGGCAAAAGATTATTTGCAGCAAAGCCAGATCAAAGGCCTGAACATCGGGCCAAACGACCTATACCTGATAGAAATACTGGCGGGTGAGTATGAGCGTGCTATCAAAATAATTCAATCTGTCAGAGAAGTTGTTTCCGTCCAAAAAGCTCACCCTGACAAGATTCCTTATGAGCTATTTGCAAAGGCAAAATTAGAGCAATCAGAGATGCAAACCAGTTTTGAAACCACTTACCGAAAGGTATTGTCTGATTATTTGGAAAACTGCAGCGATGAGCAGTTAAATTCTGTCAACATAGTATTGACAACTAATGATCAGGTTTCTCAATTTACGTACCAGTTTAAGGAGAACTATGAAAAAGCTTCAGAGCCAGGGATCACTCAAGAGGATGCTTTCACACTGTTGAAGTCATATTTCTTTTATCAAGTGTTTCATAAAACGGAGACTATTGTATTCGAGGAAATAAAAAGAGAACAAAAAAGAAGATATCAAATCGAACAAAAACTGATCATTTCACCGGTAGATAGTGCTGAGATTTCCATTATTTTTGTCTGCAAAAGAGGGATTGAACCCCTTCCTGCAATACTGACTTTTACCATTTATGCTGATCAAACAAATATTAATCAAGCCATAATACCGGCATCTAAAGGTTATGTTGGGGTTTTAGCAACTTCCAGAGGTAAGGCCCTGAGTAATAACTCTATTGAGCCTTACAAGTATGAACATAAAGATGTTTATGCAGTGATTGATTGGATTAGTAAGCAGCCCTGGAATAATGGTAAAGTTGGGATGTTCGGAGGCAGTTACAATGGATTTGCTCAGTGGGCATCGATGAAAGAAAGTGTACATCCGGCTTTAAAAACCATTGTGCCTTGTGTTTCGGCTGCTCCGGGGATTGACGTACCTATGGAGAATAATATCTTTTACAACTTTTCCTATAAGTGGATCTCATACGTAACAGAAAACAAATTTTTGTATAATACCAATTACCAAAGGTGGGAAAACCTTCAAAACTCATGGTTTAATTCTGTTGTTCCTTATGACAAATTAGATTCCATTGATGGAACACCCAATAATTTATTTCACGAGTGGATCAGCCACCCTGCCTATGATAGTTACTGGCAAAGCATGATTCCTTATAAAGATGAATTTGCACATATTGATATTCCAATACTGAGTATCACTGGTTATTATGATGATGGGCAACGGGGTGCAATGTATTACTATAATCAGCATTTAAAATACAACCCTGATGCAGAGCACTATTTATTAATAGGCCCCTATGATCACTGGGGCGCACAATCCACTCCCAGTGCCAATCTGCGCGGCTATCAGCTAGATGAAGTAGCGCAGATAGATATTCAGAATCAACTTATCTTCGACTGGTTCGATTACATTCTCAAAGGAAAGGAAAAACCAAAAATCCTGAAAGACAAAGTAAACTTTGAGGTTATGGGTAAGAATAAATGGATGCATAAGCCGTCAGTTTCAGCAATGAGTAATGAATCATGTACTTTTTATTTGGGTAATCATAAATCAAACGGTCATTATACGTTGCTTAGTAAGAACCCCAAAAAAGAATATATAAAACTTGAGGTAAATTTAGCTGACAGAACACAACTGAATAATTCGGACTATTATCCCTGGCCAATTATAAAGGATAGTATAAATTTTAATGATGGTCTTGTTTTTATCAGTGAACCATTCCAAAAGGAAAAAATCATTAATGGCCCTTTTACGGGAGAATTAAAAATTGCAAGCAATAAAAAAGATTTTGATTTCTCGGTTAATTTGTATGAGCTAACCCCGGAAGGTAAGTATTTTCACCTGAGCTATTATATCGGCAGGGCCAGTTATTCCAAAAGCCCTGAAGTAAGGGAGCTACTAACTCCCAATAAAGAGACAGTGATAATTTTTAACAACACCCGAATTATTAGTAAAAAGATTTCAAAAGGAAGTCGGCTTATAGCTATCATTAATGGCAATAAAAATCCATATGCACAGATTAATTACGGAACAGGCAAAGATGTCAGCACTGAATCAATTGAGGATGCAAATGAACCATTGTTACTAAAGTTTAGTTCCAATAGCAAAATAAATATTCCGATATGGAGTGAAGACTAAAACCTGCAAGTTATTTATAATATAAATGCCTATTAATTATATCCATATTTTTGAGAAAAGTATCACTTTGGAGTTCACTGTATCCGGGCACAGAATCAAGCAATTTGAATTAATTATGAACAGATTATATTTTATTCTGCTGCTTCTATCCAGCTCTCTGTTTTTAGGGGCTCAAAATAATGATAGCACTATATTCATATTATCAACAGACTCAAATATTGAAAATTTTGATAAATACCTGTCATTTAGACTAAATGTGAATAATGATGTTGAAATTTTTAAGGTAAATAGCCACCCGAATAATTTCCTTATCAGTCCCAATACAAAATTGAATACCAAACTTTCGATAAGTTATCGGTTTATATCGTTTTCAATATCATTTAGTCCAAACTTGCCCCCGGCCGTGATTCGGAATACCGGGTAAATGAAACTACACAAAAGGCCATGTTTATTGTATGGGAAATAGAAGGCAGTGTATGTGTAATGACCAATAGCACGGATTGTAAAATGGGAAAAAACCCTGTACCAACAAATTAATAATAATGTATGCCGACAAGCGGTGAAGCTTAGTATGAATTGTTCATAAACCAAACTTATGAGAAACATATCATTTATGACACTTTTAGCTTTGTGCTCCATGGGAAAAATGATGGCACAAAACTATTCCGGAAATATCTATTTCGGTAAATCAACCATCGACTATCAGGTGAAATTGGTAGAGAGGGAGAACCAAACCAATGCGCTTTTTACAAGTATCGGTATGAATGCGTATGAAATTCCATGTCAAAATACAACACTGGAAAAAGACACTTTGAAATTTTATGTAGTAAGTGATTACTATACCTATGAGTATCTGTACGTTAAGATACATGAAAATTTCAAAGGAAGCTTGAATGTATATTCAAATGAAACGGAACAACTATTAAATTCCTTTGAAACAAATCTCAACAAAACTGAATCAAATCAGCAGGATAATATTGACAAGGATGATTTTACGTTTGAATCAAACGGACTTCAGCTTTATGGCACTATATGGAAACCTCAGAAAGTCATTCAAAAGGGGCTGTTCTTTGTTACTTCATCACAGGGGAACGACAGAAGCGGAACCAATGCAGAAGCTTACTATTTTGCCAGCTTAGGTTATACCGTTTTTAATTACGATAAACGGGGGACTGGAAAGTCGGAAGGAGATTGGCATTCCGCAACAATTGAAGAGCTCTGTTCAGACGACTTAAACGCCATTGATTTTTTCTCAAAAATTTCTGACCTACCATTATCCGAAATTGGTATTAAGGGAAGCAGTCAGGGAGGCATTAAAATTCCATTTATCCTATCAAAATTACCCGATTTAGGTTTTGGTATTTCCATTAGTTGTCCTGACGTTTCCCTTTTGGAAAGTGATTTAAACCATTGGAAAAATATAAATTACAATAATATTGGCAGAGATAATATTGAGCTAGCTTTAAAAGTTCAGAAAGCAGGATATAATTATCTTGCAGGAAATATTTCCTACGAAGCGTTAGTGCAACAAATAAATGAAAATAGCAGTGCGGATTGGCTAAAATACATTTGGATACCTGAACGTGATGTTCAAAAAGATTACAAATTAAACTTTAGTGGACTTTCCTATTTTGAGAAAATTACTCAACCGGTTTTAGTGATTCAGGGATTATCAGATAATGTAATTCCTGTTAATAGCTACCTTACTATTGAAAAGGCAATATCTAAGTCAAAATCAACAAATTATCAGATTATCACTTTAGAAAACACCTCACATTCCATGACCTATTTGAACGAGGAGTTTCCCTTTTTTCAAATATTATCATCCGAATACTTAGTTTCAATAAAGAATTGGTTAACTAAAGTTGAAGGCAATTGATTTGTCTCTATTCAGTTATAATAATAAATACGAAGAAAACAATGAAACATAAAAAGTGTTAAGATGGAAACCGCTGTGGCAGATTTGCAACAAACATAGAGGTTGCAATCAGGGAATCTATTAAAAATTGGAATTAGAATTGCACCACCCACAATTGCAGGAATAAACCGTTGCTGGCAGAGGGTTTGTGCAGGTTTATACTCATGGTTACCTTGTACTAGCTCGACCACAGGAGCATAAATAAATTCAATATTATGAGCCAAAATTATTTAAGCTATTTTCTATTGGTATTTTTTTACGGTTTCACCAATCCGACAGAAGCCCAAACCAGCATACTCAATTCTTTAGAGTCTCCAATTATATTTAAAGGGGATGATACCAAGGCATATCGTGATCCTGCAGTTTTGTACCATAATAATATATTTTATCTGTTTTTCACCTTAGTTAGAACAGAAGATGGAAAGATTTATTCATACACGGCAGAGAGTCATTCGGTAGATTTAAAGAATTGGAGTCCTGAGAAAATTCTTACCCCGAAAAATCAATCCTTGAATTTTTCAAGTCCCGGAAATATTATCAAGTACAAAAATGAATGGATTTTATGTCTGCAAACTTATCCTCGTCCCGACTATACGGCCGACCAGGGGGTTCGCTATGGCACTGGCGATGCAAGATTATATGCTATGCGTAGTAAAGACCTGAAAAACTGGAGTGAACCTGAATTAATCAAAGTCAAGGGCCCTGGTGTTGAAATTGCCAAAATGGGAAGAATGATTGACCCCTATTTATTAGAAGATAAAGATGAAAAAGGAAAGTGGTGGTGTTTTTATAAACAAAATGGAGTAAGTATGTCATACAGTTACGACTTGCAAAACTGGACCTTTTATGGGCATACGGAGTCAGGTGAAAATGTATGCGTTTTAAATGAGAGCAATGAATATATCTTATTTCATTCTCCATCCAATGGAATATCTATTAAACGTTCTTCAGATTTAATTGGCTGGAATGATTGGGGGAACCTCATCACTTTGGGACAAGATGAATGGAACTGGGCAAAAGGAAGAATCACAGCCGGAACGCTAATAAACCTAATAAAGAAGAAAAAACCGGGAAAGTACATTATGTTTTTTCATGGTTCTGGTCCTAAATCCGAAAGTGAAGGAGATTTTGATAAAAATGCGTCGATTGGAATTGCTTGGAGTGATGATCTTCTCAATTGGGATTGGCCCGGAAAGAATAAATAATCGAACCAACTTGTAACGTCAAAAACTGGCTATAACATTTCATAAATTTAACCGTGGTTTTAGTGCAAAGTATCAACAACCCAGCTCGCACCAATTTCATGTGTATGCTGCGACAAACTGTAAAACATGAGAAAGTAATTGAGAAACTCAAAGAACTGCTGACAATTACTGAAGTTTTGATAATAGATAAAGAAGTGCTTTTGCAAGCTCTAAACTCAAAATTCAAGGATTTTGAGGATGCCATTCAAAATTATGATGCTTATAAATCAGGTGCATTTGATACCATAATAACCAGGAATGTTAAAGACTTTAAAAATAGCGAAATTGGAGTGCTAACGCCTGAAGAATATTTGAAAACCAAAATTGCCAGCCCGTAACAACTTGTATATACAATTGCTTGGCATTACGTTGCGAGCACTCTCACTTTGAGTTCCATTGGTGTATTTAGATATAGAATCCAGCGCTTTGATTTTGTAGCTATTTTAAAGCCAAATTAACTTTTTCAGCTTTTATGGATTTTTACAACAATAAACGTCAGCACGGAGGCTTGCAACAAAAACGCCGATGTATTTCTGGAATGAATATTAACGGTCATTCTCAACCAATAAACAACCATCAGCGCAAGTATCGGAGGGAATATGGGGGTTACATCCACAATTATGCAACCTGGCTTTTCCTTCAAACATCAGTTTGGTTTGATAAATGGTAGGAATAATTGCTTTTTTGAATCTATTTAGAACTAAAATAGTAATTAAGAATTTCTACCCGCATACTGTCAAGTTCATTAAAATTTCCGAAAATATTGGTAAAGGCAACCACTGCTTTTTTTTGTTTCGGATTAAACGCGAGCAGTAGGTTTATTCCACCGGGCCCATCACCTTCCGAAGAAACAAAAGTTCCAAAAGCCGCCTTGCATTTTTTGGTTATACGTTGCCTACAATCTACTTCTGCGGCCATTTTAAGATTTTTGTTTGTTAAGATGTCTTTTGAGTCTGAAGATAAAAAATCAGTCATATATATAGCCCTGGCAAACTGAAGCAAATCTGCCGCACTGCTCACCATTCCTGCAGCAGCATCAATACGTTCCACCGCTTTGGTGGCGTCGATCATACTGTCATTTACCGCTTTGAAAACTGGATTTATTTTTACAATGCTTTCCAGTATATCTGAGCGCTTGAGGTATCCTTTAACATCAGGTTTAAGGTCACCGTAAAAGCCTGTATTATCTAAATGCAACGGATTGAGAATGGATTCTTTTATATATTCGGTAAATGCCGTTCCGCTAATTTTTTCTATAATGAGACCCAATAATACATAATTGGTGTCACCATAATAATGCCCGGTTCCCAATTTTCCGAAAGGTTCAACTCTTGTGCTATCAGCCAAAGAAAGCAATGCCAATGGATCCCATTTTTTATACTGATCAGCGCTGGAGCCTATAAGAGTTTCAATATATTCCGGGTCGTTATTAAATCCATAAATTCCACTTGAATGGTCAAGCAAATTCAGAATGGTCACTGACCTGATACTCGGAATAGACATTATAACTGGAAAATCAAGATATTTAATCACATTGTCATCCAGGTTTAACTTACCCTCATCACGCAGTTTTAAAATTGCGGCTGCCGTAAACAATTTTGTTACGCTTGCAATGTGAAATTTATCATGCACGTTCATTGCCTGTGGGATGGTAATATCAGCATTACCAAAAGCACAAATCCGGATGTTGCCATTTTCAGAAATACTTCCAATAATCATTCCCGGATATTCTTTCACAACTCTCATATTGGTAAGTATTTCACAATCGGGGTTTAAACTGCAATTTGACATGATCAACAATAGAATGGCTACAGAACCCAATTTTTTTAAATGGCCTGGATGTTTATAGATTTTCAAGATGATTTTTATTAAAATAGATTAATAATAAAATTTTGATGTTTTCCAAGGTATGGAAATTTCAAATTGGCAATTTAGTTACCTTCAAGTTGTTGAATGGCTTTTCGTGCGCTTGGCAAATCAGGATTTATTTTGATCGCTTTTTTATATGCTGCTAATGCTGCATCTTTATCACCCTTTTTCAATAATGCTTCTCCGTAACTGTCCCAACAGTTCCCGATATTTGGAAATAATTCTGTATTGAGCTTGAAAATTTGCAAAGCATCATCGGCTCGGCCTTTAAATAATAAATCATAGCCGAGATTATTTAATATCAGATCTTTAGGGTCATTTTCAAACCAATTACTGATCAGAGTTTCAAAATTCTCTTTCACATATTTAATACCATTTTCTTTAAAGGCTTGATACACATTAAGAATAGTTGGAAGCTGTGGCGGTTTGGGTTCTTTGCTGTTGATGATATTATGTATGCCGAAAGCAATATTCTCTGCCACAGGTTCGTCCATATTGGCAAAAACAACAATACTGATATTATCTGCCAGCATCTCAAGATGTACCGTATTGGCTCCATTAAATCCACCTGCTAAAGGAATTCCCTCGCCTTTTTGTTTATATAACGGTTTTATTCTTTGAAAAAAACCGTCCTCATTTTTTGCTTCTTCACTAAACAAAGCGTTTCCATATAAATAAGCCCTGTAAAATTTCAATATATCGGCTGCGGTAGCGTAACATCCACCATCTGATTTGGGTTCAAAAACCATGTCTTCATTATCTTCATATCCGTCAAAGGTTTTCATATATCCGATAGCTCTATCGGGAATATTCTTAATATTCTCTGAAATCAGTGATTTTAAATGAAGTGGTTTTTTAATTCTTTCATCCACATTTTCACCGTAACTTTTATCTGTCACTTTTTCTATAATTGCTCCGAGAATAATATAGCCTGCATTGGAATATTCGTTTTCTTTCCCGGGTTCAAAATGCAATTCCATCTCCTTTATGATTGGTAAAATTCCTTGAATATTCTTTTGATTGTATGTCAAATCAAAAAACTGCGGACCGTGATAATCGCCAAAACCCGAAGTGTGGTCAAGCAATTGTTTTATGGTAATTTTATCGACATCATGCTGATAAAAACCCTTTAGATATCGCACCATTTTGTCTGTAAATTTCAATATTCCTTCATCAATTAATTGTAAGATGATAGTACGAGTAAACGACTTATTCATACTACCGATTACAAATTCCGTTTGAAGCGTATTTGGAATATTTTTCTCTCTATTGGCCAGTCCAAAGGCTTTCTGGTAAAATGGTTTGCCATTTTCGGCTATTAAAACCACCCCTGAAAATATATCTAAATCAAGGTACCCTTTTACTAGTTCATCTGTCTTTTGACTGATTTTATCCTTGTTTAGGCCATTTGAAGAATTGCTTTGTCCAATGCAAGCAACCAGTTGAATGGATGCAAGAAAAATAATCAGGTATCGTTTCATTTTTACAAGTTTTGGTAAACAATACCACAAGATTACAGACAACCCGGATGGTGGTTTATTCAAAGTTATGAGTCCTCACAAGGATGGGGTGTAAGTAAGAAAAAAAGTGATGTCGCTTTTATCAACCATTTTGTACCATTAAATCAACTATTCATAACACCTTTCCTAACATAAGGCCTTCTATTTGTACCTTTGGTTTATGAAAAAATGGTTAGAAGTTATTGTTCACGCCCTTTTTTGGCTCTGCTCATCCTGGCTGATAGCCTCGGGTTTTTCCATACAATCACAAGAGGTTGAAGTAATTAATGGCATAGAGTCAGTAAATATTATTAGAAACAATGGGCTGATTTACCAACTTCTCATTTGTATCTTATTATCATTACTTGCCTTTTACATCAATGCATGGTTGATAATCAAACGAACACAAACTAAAAACACAAAAAGTTTGATCTGGTATATTGTTTTTACCTTTGCAATTCTAACTGTTTTGATATATGCCGTTACAGAAATCAGATTTTTGAGTAACGCGCCACCGATGCCAAAACAAATAGCTTTTGGAGTGGCTGTCTTTTACTTTTCCATATCGGTAGCGTATGGCTTTGTAAAAAAATCGGTATTCAACGAGCAACACCAGCAACAACTCTTAATAGATAAAAAACAAGCTGAATTAAATTTGCTTCGCAATCAATTGCAACCACACTTTTTGTTTAATGCACTTAATAACCTATTGTCAATGGTAAACCGTTCTGATAATCCAAAACTTGTAAGTTCTTTTGACAAACTCTCCCAACTTTTGCGTTTTGTTATTGAGGACAATAAAACAGAAAAGATTCCCATTTCAAAAGAAATAGAATTTCTTTATAATTATATTGAGTTGCAAATGTTGCGGTTTGAGGAAGACGAAGTAAATGTTCAATTTATTATAAAAGGAGAAAATGACGAACAAAAAATTGAGCCCGGATTGTTTATTCCGTTTGTAGAAAATGCTTTTAAATATGGAACAGAACCTGAAAAAACATCAAAAATTGATATTGAATTTGATTTGTCAAAAGCTGATTCCGTCCAATTTGAAATAAAAAATAAAATGATGATGACGAACACAAACGGCATTGGAACAGGAATAGAAAATACCAAAAAACGACTGGATTTAATCTACCCTGATAAATACAGATTAAAAATTTCAAATGTGGATGACTATATCGTCCATTTAGCCATATCAACCCCATGAAAACGATAATTGTAGATGACGAACCAAAAGCGATAGAATTGCTTAAAAGTTATTTGGGCCATTTCAATAGTATTGAATTAGTTGCTACATTTAGAAATGGCCTGAAGGCATTTGAATTTATATCGAAAGAACCTGTCGATTTGATTTTGCTTGACATTAACATGCCTCATATTTCGGGAATTTCATTATCGAAAATGTTACCCGACAATATAAAAGTGATTTTTACAACCGCATATTCAGAATATGCTGTTGAAAGTTATGAAATACAGGCTGTAGATTATTTAGTTAAACCAATCACTTTGGAGCGATTCACAAAATCATTAAGCAGAGTTTTATCCTCCAAAACACCGGTAACCGAAAAAGAAAATCAACGAATTTTTGTTAAAAGTGGTTTTGAAACCTATAGACTTGAAAGCTCATCCATATTGTTTTTAGAGAAAGACGGAAATTATATGAATTACCATTGCACAAACCACAAGATTTTGGCAAGGGAAACCATCCAGGAATCCTTAGAAAAATTGCCCGACAGTTTTATTCAGACACATAAATCGTTTATTGTAAATATCGAGAATATTGTAAGCTATACAAATAACGAATTGACAATTGGAAAGGAAAAAATTCCTATAAGTGAAACCTATAAAAATGACGTTTTAAAAAGATTGGGAAATAATGCCGGCTGCTAGCATTGAATAAGAGCAATAGCGGATGAAGCGGTAAATCAAGGTCTGTACATTCAATAAACTCTCGTGGCGGCGGACAGGTAATCGTCTTGAAATCCGCTACTGCTCTTATGTTTGACCGTTGTTGGTTATGTAAACCGCCTCATAGACATGTACATAGAATTAATTCATAAACTTGGTTTCCTTATAACTTTGAACTAAGTACATGACAAAAATTTACAGCACAAAACTGCCAGTCAGTTTTTCAAAACAAACCGTTTGGTCCTTGAATAAAGCACTTATAAATAAGCCAAAGTACTTGATTCGTGCTAAATGCATTTTATCACCAAAAAACACTGATAATGTGTTCGATAAAATGCCAATTTTGTTTTCAGCCTTGATAGTCATGGTCGGTAATTGTATTTGAAACACAATACCAGCTACATCGGTTACATGTATGGTGTCTTTTGGCGATTCAAAGCACGAACCTTTCAAACCGAGACAAATTTTATTAGATGTAACGCCCTCGGAATTAGCACTATCCGCCAAATGTACTAAACACGATGTAGTGGATAGTGGTTTTCTTATCCTGCATTTTCATAAGCAGTTTTGATCCATTCAAGAACATCTTTGTCAATGTCACTTATGTCCGTTATGTTTATTTTATGGGAACACATCGAATTTGGTTTTTCCATTATTAATTTCCCCTTTGGTCCTTGTCCTTTTAGATTAATTCCAATTTCGAATCTTGTTTTCGTTGCGGGATTGAGAATTGCAAATTGCTTTTTTCGCCTTAAACTAACATAGGAATTCTTGGGTGCAATTTCTACATTTGTTCCTAATTTTTGAATTTCGCTTATCAGTTTGTCATAAATGGGTTTGAAATGCTCTTTACCCCTGTACTGTCTGTCAATTAACTCGTTTTTATTCTCAACAGAATCAGCATCTGCACCCCTTGTGAAAAAAAATGTTTTTCTTTCAAAAACTTTAGTATTTCTCCATGTTTCTCAAAGTTCTGTTTTTTTACAATCTCAACCCATTCTTCAAGTGTTTTACCTGTGTTTTTGAACAGATTGTCCATCATAGTTTGTTCTGCCTTATCCAAAGTGTGAGTTTATCTCCAAAGTCCTATAATTAATCCCATTACAATAAAACTAACAGTGAAATAGCCACCGTGAATCAGCATATATTTTGTTGATTTACGCTCAAACTGCCCAATAATAAAGATTGACATAGCCACCCAGCCAAATCCAGCCAGAAACCCTGCAATAGCACCCCAACTTGCAGTTGTATTTGCTTCATTCAAGAACATTCCTAAATTAAATGCCATTAAAATCGAAAAAAGAAATGTGAACCCGAAAATTTTTGGCATATTTCCTTTTTTCAGTTCATCTTCAGAGAAATTATTTTCTTTCATCCAAATTTTTCCAAACAATACCGGTGAATACCAAAGTCCGCCAATAAGAAAATTTGACAAGGCAGCTACAATTACAGCAATCCAATTTAGTGTTGAAGTATCCATATTTATGTAGTTTAAATTTTGATGCAAAGTTAGCTTTCGTAATATTCAAAGTATTGTAAAAAATTAACCTGACTTATCAAGTGGGAAAAAATTCGGAATAGATTCATTGTATCTATTTTTAATATAGCTACTGGGATTAAACCCACAAAATTCCTGAAATTCTTTAATGAAATGCGATTGGTCCGCATATCCTGTTTCGTATGCTATATCTGTCCAAACAATTTCTTTCTTTTGATTGATGAAGGATAACAAGGTGTTGAATCGAAAAATCCGATGTAGAACTTTTGGAGTCAAGCCGCAATATTTTTTAAACTGTTCTATTAGGTATTTGTTTGTTTTTGGATAATCTTTCAGCAATTCATTATGTTTAGAATATGGTTGTGTTTGCAATTTTGTTACAACATCCATTATTTCTTGTGGCGGTATTTTTTTCTCATCAAATATTTCTAAAAGCCATTGTCTCAACAATCTCGAATTTGTCATTGAAATTTTGCTTTTGAATTATTTTGTGACGAAGATTTAATATACTATCTCCAAAATAATTATCAGATTCCCTAACAGTGTTATTAAGCTCATTTATAGGAATTTTTAAAAATGGAAATGCTCCTGTTGTTTTGAATTGAATGACAAGCATTTCAGAATGTTGATGTGAAGATATATTGAGATATTTCTGTTGCATGCCGGAAACCCAAGATTTTCTTAGGTATGCTATTGGATTTAATTCTTTGTCAAATATTTTTCTTTCAAGTCCATCTAATTCAATAAGAATAAAGACGTTTCCTGTAGGCACAACTCTTTCAATGCTATGTTCGGGAACAAAGTCTTTGAAATAAAAAATACTTTCTATGTACTTATCCAAGGGATATTTTAATTCATATATTTCAAATGTCATTTTGTATGCATTTTACCATTTCCCACAATTGAGATAGGTTGGCGGATTACTCCTCCATCTCATCTCAATTGGCAAACATAGCAAAATCTACCTTGTACAAAAATTCATTTTTAAGTATCTTTGAAAAAGAACGTAACATGGAAGCGGTATAACTTAAGTTGAATTTCCATCGGTAGACACTGCATAAAACTCATAACTTCTTAATAGCTTCTGGACTTAGGCTTTGCAGCGATTGCAGTATTTAAGTACCTTGTATACAGATAATAACAAGGGATAATGCTACACAAAAAAAGGAGGGAAAGAGAAAAAAATGAATGATTGGCAATTCTCCAATTGCTTTAAAAGACTGAATTTAAACCTGTAATTAAACCCAAAACTTAATTATTGCGCAGACTGACGTTGGTGGATATTGAATCCTACGAAAATTAACAATTGATAAAACAAAAATAGTATGAGGAAACTAATTGCTGCAATCAATATGACACTTGATGGGATTTGCGACCATACGGCAGGGTTGCCGGATGAAGATATACATCAGCATTATACGGAATTAATGGGTCAGGGAGACGCCATTTTATACGGCAGAATTACATATCAGCTCATGGAATTTTGGCGAACATTTTTAGAATATCCTTCAGAAGAAAAATCAATGAATGACTTTGCTATAGCCATTGACAATATTCCAAAGATTGTTTTTTCCCGTACCCTGAGCCATGTTGATTGGAAAAGTGCAACCATCGTAAATCGTGATTTAAAAGAAACTGTTTTAGAACTCAAGCATCAATCTGGTAAAGATATCTTTGTTGGTAGTCGTAGTTTAATTATACAACTCATAAAACTTAACCTGGTTGATGAATTCCAACTATGCATATATCCGGTTGTTGCAGGAAAGGGCCTGCCTTTATTTGAAAACATAAACGACAGGACTATTTTTAAACTTATTAAAACTAAAACCTTTAATGGTGGAGCGGTAATTCTGTATTATGAACCGAGAAACGAATGACAATGAAAAAACAACGAACCGCCAATAATGGCTATGCGTAATGCGCGCTAAAGTGCAGATATGAAAATAATTACAACTTTTAAACCAAGCGGTAACCCGAAAGTGAAGTGCCTTGAAAACCCGCACTATACATAGAAAACCTATGTTGCCCTAAATGGTGAAGGTATTTCCCAAATGGAGCACTGCTTGCTTTCGTACTTTGATTTCCACGATAACCATATTTTTTTGTATATTTAACCGATATCAATTGGTTTAATAATACTCTGGAGAGTGAAAAAACAAATTGAAATCATGCGTACACTCCTTAAATCACCAATCCCATCAGTTGTCGGGCTGGCCATTTTGCTGACCCTGGATTCTTCCTCCCTTGCCCAGATTACTTCCAACCCTGATTCACTTTCAAAAAACGCATTTCAGTGGAGCCAGCAAGAACGTGAACTTGGATTTGCGCATTTTGATCAGGTTTTTAAAGCGCGTGAAGTGCCGAATGGGAGTAAAGTGCACGAACTTTCGCAGGGATTGGCCATTGCCGCATTTAGTACAGGCGGAGAAAAAGAAAAAGTTCTGGAAGATTTTATGAGGGAACAGAATGTATCTGGCCTCCTCATTTTACAGGATGGCAAGATCCGGTTGGAGCGTTACGCACTTGGCAACAGCAGATCCGGCAGGTGGACCTCACAATCCGTTGCAAAGTCAGTAACGAGCACTCTCGTGGGGACTGCCATCAAAGATGGTTACATTAAAAGTGTAGACGATTACGTAACGGACTACATCCGCGATTTAAAAGGGAGTGCTTACGATAAAGTGACCATCCGCCATCTCCTCACCATGACCACCGGTATACGATGGACCGAAAACTATACAGATCCGAATTCTGACATTGCCAGATTTTATACAGATCCGGTAGAACCGGGCATGAATGCAACAGTTAGCTACATGCGACGTTTGCCGGCTGACGCGGAACCCGGCAAAAAATGGGTGTATAGTACAGGTGAAACTGACCTGCTGGGTGTTCTTGTAAGCTCAGCTACCCATCAAACCTTATCCCAATACCTTTCCTCCAAGATCTGGATTCCTTACGGTATGGAGCAGCAGGCTACCTGGATTATGGATCGGACCGGTGATGAACTGGCAGGCTGTTGCCTCCAGGCTGCACTCCGTGATTTTGCAAGGTTCGGACAATTCGTTCTCGAAGACGGCCGCATTAACGGGGAATCCATTGTTCCCAATAATTGGTTTAAGACAGCGACTCATATACAAGTGCCTCTATGGCCCGGTGGAGGCTATGGATACGGATGGTGGATCTTTGACGGCAGTTCTTTCGAGGCATTAGGGATCTATGGCCAGATGATCCATATTGACCCTGCGAGGCGTCTGGTGATTGCAGTCAACAGTGCATGGCCTGAGGCTGACAGTAACGTGCGGCATTCCGCTGTCACCAATTTTGTGAAAACCATTAATGACGAGATTGATAAAGAGAAAACAGGATTACCTGTCCCATAATTAACTTGCACCGCGCACTGTTTTGCCTCCGTTTGGGATTAGACCAGCGGCGCAGGTATTCGTACCATGGATTTTGTTAAGAGCTTGGATAGCGCCGCTGAACGTTGGGCACCATTAATCTCGAGATTGTTTCCCGAGGCCAATTTGTAAAAAATTAAACGGGCAATAATAGCGTGTATATTCAATTGTTTGACATCAATTTGCAATCAATATCACTTTTGTATAATTTGGGGTGTCAGGATACAGATTAGAATAATAGCTTCGATGAAAATATTATTCCAACAGGCTGTTGATGGCCGTTTAAGCCAGATGTATATTAGACCAACGATTAATATTAGGCAATACTGCGCAACCAGAAATACGGAATTATGACTGACAAACAATGGATCGATTTACTTGCTATAGTAAACGGAGAAAAGAAACAGCCTGTGCCCATCGGGTTTATTATCGATTCCCCCTGGCTTCCAAATTGGTTTGGTATCAACATACTGGATTATTTTACAAGCGATGAACTATGGTTAAATGCAAACCTTAAGGCTATTGACACCTTTCCTGAGGTGATGTTTTTGCCGGGTTTCTGGAGTGAATACGGTATGTGCACCGAACCCTCCGCTTTTGGAGCAAAATGTGTTTTCTGGAAAAATGAATTTCCTTATGCTGAAAAAATCATCCACACTTCGGATGACATATGCAAATTGAAACTGCCAAACCCGCAAACCGACGGACTTTTACCTTTTATGATGAACCGGTTGGTTAAAGCACAGCCTGTCATTGAAAAACTAGGTCATAAATTACGCTTTTCCGTTTCACGGGGACCGCTAAATATAGCCTCATTTCTGATGGGAACCACAGAGTTTTTAACTACAATGATGATGGAACCGGAGGCTACACATCAGCTTTTGCGCCTTATCACTGATTTTCTGAAATCCTGGCATAAGTTACAACGCGATACTTTTCCGACAATTGATGGAATTATGATGCTGGATGATATTGTTGGCTTTGTTGGGGAGGAAGAATTTTTGGAATTTGGTTATCCCTATTTGAAAGAGTTGTATGATGTTAACGCAGGAGTAAAATTTTTCCATAACGATGCTGATTGTGCCATGTCGGTAAAATATTATCCGGATTTGGGTATCAATTTATACAACCCGGGCATCCAGATGAGTGCCAAAGATTTGATTGAAGGCACAAAACACAAGACCACAATCCTGGGAAATATTCCGCCACGCGATGTATTGGCAGCTGGTTCTCCCCAGGATGTGAAAAATGCGGTTATGGAGTTGCTTGCCGGTATGAAGGATACTACACGTTTAATGCTTTCCTGCGGAGGTGGCATGCCCCCTGCTGTTTCCACCGAGAATATCAGGGCATTTATCAGTTCAGCACAAAACTTTTAACAATCCGGTTGGAGATATGGATATAAAACTATTTGACATTGCAATTTGTGGATTTATGAACCTGTGGGCTCGTCGGCCCATAAATGCGAAGGTATTTGATAAACATAAGGATTCACCTACGCCCGATGCCTGACAAATAATGTTTTAAGGATGATGTGATCGGCACAAATGGAAGAAAATGGCTATGTTTACAGTATATTAACAGTTTATTAAGGTTTCAGCTTTGGCAATCGTGGCAAAAATGAATCCGATTTTCACTACCCGATAATTTCAAACTTTTAATAAAAATGAAAAGGCTAACACTTTTATCCGTTTTAGTACTACTAATTGCGGCATTCAATTATGTTTCGGGTCAGGATTTGAAACTCAATGATCTTGAGTATTTCGAGACCCAAGGTGTCAATGTCCTGGTGTACAATAACCTTTTTACCGGAGGTTTTAACGATGAGAAGAATGCCGGTATAGAATTGATTCACCATGGCGTCAGAACAGCGCAAGGTGGAGCAGTGAGACTTTCCAGCACTCCTGAGCAATGGGATCTTGTTCCGGAAATATCGAACCGAAAGGTAGACCGTGCGTCAAAAACCATTGAGGCTACCTTAAGGTATAAAGATTATGATTTTGATTCGCGGGTGGTTGTCATGGCCAAAGGGAAAGGTGTTGAGATATCCGTTTACCTTGATAAACCTGTTCCCAAGGCACTTGAAGGGAGAGCCGGATTTAATCTTGAGTTTCTGCCCTCGCAATATTGGGCAAAGACCTATTTGATGGATGGCCGTTATCAATCGATTCCCGCGCTATGCGGTAAGTAGCACCACCACGAAGCCTAACAGTGAAAAAATAAAGCAATTCAAGGGATATGTAACTTCCGATGACAGGGGAACCGGCAAATTTATCGATCCGCTTCCTCTCGAAACCGGCCGTACCTTCCTTCTTGCACCCGATGAACCCGGACGTTTGGTGAAAATCACCTCGCCTGATGCTGATCTTATGCTTTTCGATGGCCGTATGCTGGCACAAAACGGCTGGTTTGTGGTCCGCAGTTTACTTCCTGCAGGAAAAACAGGCAAGGTTTTGACCTGGACAGTTGAACCAAATGCCATTAAAGGTTGGATAAGAGAGCCCAATATCGGTTTCTCCCAGGTGGGCTACCTTCCTTCGCAACCAAAAGTCTCTGTCATTGAACTCGACAAGAATGACAAACCGCTTGCAAAAGCATCGATATATAAAATAGGCGACGATGGCAATGCTACCGAAGTATTCAGCGGCAATATCGTACCCTGGGGCACTATTATAAATACACTATGTAAAATTCGATTTTTCTTCAGTTAAGGCCCCTGGGATATACTATATTCAATATGGCAATTTTAAAACAAATAATTTTTTAATAGAAAATAATGTTTACGATAAGATCACCGATGCCACCAGCGATATATGGATTCCAATACATATGGACCATATGTTCGTTAACGAAGCTTACAGGGTATGGCATGGTGAGCCCTTTAAAGAAGGTTATCTCCAGGCTCCGCCAAACACCGATCACTTCGACCTCCATGATCAGGGACCAACAACCGATACCAAATATAAAGCGCTCGAATTGATTCCCGGATTAAACGTTGGTGGCTTTTTCGATGCCGGAGATTTTGATATTGAGACAGGATCGAACATTAACGTGGTGCAGAACTTTGTCCAAACATGGGAATATTTCAAACCCTTACGCGATGAGACTTTCGTTGATGAGAAGCATCGCTATGTTGATCTTCACCGGCCGGATGGAACGCCCGACATGTTGCAGTTTATCGAGCATGGAACATTGAACCTGGTAGCCCAGGCAGAGATTATCGGCCACATGGCACAAACGCTGTCCAACTCAGTTCTTGATAATTACAATCACCTGGGCGACGCAGCCTCAATAACAGACGGTCTTCCTTATAATCCAAACCTTGGCCCTTACGAAATAGCTCCTGACGGCCGGTCGAGCGGAGTTAAGGATGATATGTGGGCATTTACAAGCCGTAATCCTGGCCTCGATCTTTATGCAGCAACGATGTTTGCCGCAGCAAGCCGGGCATTGAAAGGTTATAACGACGATCTTTCTGCAAGAGCGTTGTTACAGTCAAAAAGACTTCTGAAAGAGGCAACGGAATTGCTCGCCAATCAGCCGCAGGATAGCTTTAGACTGGGGGGCCAGATCAGCAGATATTGCCACCAATCTTCAACTGTATATCTCAACCGGGGAAAAACAGTACATCAATAAATTTCAGGAACTTTTATGGCCTGCACTTGACCATAGCGTTAATTTCAACATTTTAACGGCATTAAATGCCATACCGCATATGGACGCAGCCTTCAAGGAGAAGCTCCGGCCCTATATTGTGAGAGTACAATGAATACATCAAGGGGCTTGAAAAAGATAATCCATACGGAGTACCCATCGGACTTGGTAACTGGGCTGGTAATGGAGCCGTGGTGTATTTCGGCACCACCGTTTGCTTTGCCAACAAATATTTCCCTGACATTGTCGACGCCAGCAATGCTTTCAAGATCACCAACTGGTTATTTGGCTGCCATCCGTATCACAATTATTCTTTTGTGGCAACGGTTGGCGCTGCCCGTCCCAAGGCAGTCTTTTATGGCAATAACAGGGCCGATTTCTCATTTATTCCAGGCAATGTAGCTCCCGGAGTATTATTCAGAAAACCCGACCATTTTGAAAACTACGACGACTGGCCATTTCTGTGGGGAGAAAACGAGGGCACGATTGCAGGAAATACCGGTTATTTTATTTTTGGATCTGCTTTTAAGAATTTGGTAGAATTGCATAAAGCAAAACCGGTCATTGAAAATAAGCCATAATGGCGTTTTTATCTATCAAAACTGCAATTTTGAATGTACCTGAAAATTCGAATAATCCTGTATCAGAATAAAGAAAAAGATTAAACTAAATCAACAACTACCATGAAACAATTAACCAGAATCGTTTTATTCGTCTCATTAATGACCGGGGGATTATGTTATGCACAACCACAGTCAAGTGTAATTGAAGACTTTAAACCTTCTTCTGCGAATCAGGAAGGAAAAGAATATCCGCAGGTAAATTCAGAAGGACGTGTACGTTGTCAAATTTCCGCCCCGGAGGCAAATAAAGTTCAGCTTGATATTGGAGCTGTAAAGTACGATTTAATAAAAGATGAAAACGGTGTTTGGACCGGCGAATCTGCTCCCCAGGACGAAGGTTTTCATTATTACCAGCTGAATATTGATGGTGCCTCTGTCCCCGATCCCGGTAGCCTGTATTTTTATGGTGCCAGCCGTTGGGGAAGCGGCATTGAAATTCCGGCAAAAGACCAGGATTTCTATGCACTTAAAAACGTGCCCCATGGACAAGTGCGAGAGAATATATATTACTCGAAAACCACCGGCAAAATGCGCCGTTGTTTTGTGTATACTCCACCCGACTACGATAAAGATGTCCAAAAACGTTATCCCGTGCTGTACCTGCAACACGGAGGCGGCGAAAACGAAACCGGGTGGTCTGCCCAGGGCAAAGCCGGCCTTATCATGGATAACCTGATTGCCGAAGGAAAAACAATTCCTTTTATCATCGTAATGGATAACGGATCGTGGCGCAGGCCCGAAGGAGTTCGCCCGCCACAGGGCCAGCGTCCTGCCGGCGAGTGGCCACCAAAAGGTTGGGCCGACGAATTCATGAAGACGCTGCTGGATGATATTATTCCCATGATCGATGCCAACTTCCGCACAATGACAGATCAAAAGCACCGGGCTATGGCCGGATTATCCATGGGTGGTATGCAAACCCGTGTTATTACCCTGGCCAATCCGGACGTTTTTGCATATGTTGGCATGTTCAGCGGGGGCAGCATAACTGCTGAAGATATTCAAAATGCGCCGGGCTTTAAGGAAAAAGTAAAACTTGTGTTCATCAGCTATGGCAGCCGTGAACTGGAAAACCCGAGGCAGGGCTTTGGCGGAGATCCTAAGGCAAATACAGAAAAGCTTAAAGAGGCCGGATTGAATACGCATTTCTATGTTTCTCCGCAGACGGCACATGAATGGCAAAGCTGGAGACGCAGCCTTTACCAGTTTGCACCCCTGTTATTCAAAAATTAAATCACCTGAAGATGAAAAAGCATTCAATCATTACAGCATTATTACTGGTTGTTACTGGCGCATTTTGTGCTGCACAGAATAGCCAGCCGGCGATCATCGAAGATTTCAAGCCTTCCTCCCTGAATCAACCGGGGGCAGCCTACCCGCAGGTTAACTCCCAGGGTTATGCCCGATTCCGAATTAAGGCTCCCGATGCTCACAGTATAAACGTCAGCCTGGGATTAGGCGGCAAAGGGGGTACAAATCTCAAAATGGCTGAAGACACCACCTGGATTGGCACCACCGAAGGTCCTATGGATGAAGGTTTTCATTACTACCATCTTACAATTGACGGCGGAGTATTTAACGATCCGGGAGCCCTTAATTTTTACGGTTCCACACGATGGGAAAGCGGAATCGAAATTCCCGCTCACGATCAGGATTTCTATGCCCTTAAAAACGTTCCTCACGGCAATGTACAGCAAATTCTTTTCCCCTCCAAAAGCACGGGTACTTCACGCAGGGCCTTTGTCTATACCCCTCCTGAATACGGAAAAGATCAGTCGAAACATTATCCTGTGCTTTACTTACAACATGGCTGGGGCGAAGATGAAACAGCCTGGAGTGTACAGGGACATGCCAATCTTATTATGGATAACCTTATTGCCGAAGGCAAAATCAAACCTTTCATTATTGTAATGACGTACGGAATGACCAATGATATCAAGTTTGGCGGCCTCCGGAATTTTGACATAAAACCGTTTCAAACTGTACTTGTTGATGAATTGATTCCTTATGTTGATGCTAATTTTAATACAATAGCCGATCAGCCGGATAGGGCCATGGCAGGCCTGTCTATGGGCGGCATGGAGACAAAGATGATCACGATCAACAAACCGGAGGTCTTTTCTCATTATGCACTGCTAAGCGGAGGAACCTACGCACCCGATGATATCAAGGACAAGTCGAAAGTGAAACTTATTTTTCTGAGCTGCGGAAGCAAGGAAAAACCCGACCGGGTTACGAATGCAGTTGCTGCACTGAAAGATTCCGGTATCAATGCAATTTCCTATGTTTCTGAGAATACAGCGCATGAATTCCTGACATGGCGTCGCAGTTTATACCAACTTGCACTCCTTCTTTTTAAATAATAGAAATCTCCGAAAACCCTGATTGTTAATAATAATTGTGATTATGATAAAGAATCGTTTCAAATTAACTTTGCTGAAAGTAAGCCGGGCGGTTACATTTTCTGTTTTCATCGTTTTATGTTCCTTTACCGGAACAGACGGAAATGATAAAACGAAAGAAAAACCGGTCAAAAATTCCCCCGTATTTTCACAGGTAATTTATGAGGGAAACGATCAGGTGTATAGAGATTTTCCACTTAAACCCGATGAATTTTACAACCCGATTTTACAGGGTTGTTATCCGGATCCGAGTATTACCCGCAAAGGAGACGATTATTTCCTCGTATGCTCATCCTTTGCCATGTTTCCGGGAGTACCGATTTTTCACTCAAAAGACCTGGTTAATTGGAAACAAATAGGTCATGTGTTGGACCGTACCTCACAACTGAAAGTGGAAGATTGTGGCATCAGCGCCGGCATTTATGCTCCCCAGATTACTTATAATCCAAACAACGAAACCTTTTACATGATCACAACCCAATTTTCAGGAGGATTTGGGAATATCGTTGTCAAAACAAAAGATCCCTTTCAGGGTTGGAGCGATCCTGTTAAGCTGGAATTTAGCGGTATCGATCCTTCTTTATTTTTTGATGATAACGGGAAAGCATATGTCATTCACAACGATGCCCCGGACAAAGGGAAAGAGCTATACTCCGGGCATCGTGTCATAAAAATCTGGGAATACGATGTGGCAAACGACAAAGTTATTCCCGGAACCGATTTGATAATTGTGGATGGCGGGGTTGATCTTTCACAAAAGCCAATCTGGATTGAAGCTCCCCACATCTACAAAAAAAACAGCCTGTATTACCTGATGTGTGCCGAAGGAGGTACCGGTGGATGGCATAGCGAAGTTATTTTTGTCAGCAAAGCCCCGAAAGGACCTTATAAACCCGCTCCAAATAATCCGATTCTCACGCAAAGGTATTTTTCAAAAGACCGCGCCAACAAGGTAGACTGGGCCGGGCATGCCGATCTGGTAAAAGGACCGGATGACAAGTATTATGGGGTATTTCTCGCTATCCGTCCAAACCAGAAAGACATGGTTAATATCGGCCGTGAAACGTTTATATTACCCGTTGACTGGACCGGTGAATTTCCTGTTTTTGAAAACGGACTGATACCCTTATTACCCAGGCAGAAAATGCCCGCAGGCGTAACCGAAAACAAAACAGGCAAGGAAGGTTTTTTCCCTAACGGCAACTTTACGTTTGAAGAAAACTTTACTTCGGAAAAATTGGATTTCAGGTGGATTGGATTGAGGGGACCCCGCGAAGATTTTATATCCGTAACAAAAAAAGGATTACAAATCACCCCTTTTCAAACTACAATCAAGGAAGTAAAACCTACCTCCACCCTCTTTTTAAGACAGCAACACAATAATTTTTCCTTCACCACAACGATCGACTATACCCCGTCATCAGAAAAAGATTTGGCCGGAATTGTTTGTATGCAGAGTGAAAAATTCAATTACGTTTTTGGAATTACCAAAAAAACAGATGCTTTTTACATCTTGTTGCAGAAATCGGAGAAAGGTGAGTCTGTCATTATTGCAAGTACTAAGATCGGTATTAATAGCCCTGTCCGGCTACAGGTAAAAGCTGAAGGAGAAAACTACGAGTTTGCGTATTCAACCAACGGAACAGACTTTGTGAATTTGGGAGGCGTTGTTTCGGGAGATATCCTTTCGACCAATGTTGCCGGCGGTTTTACGGGTACTTTAATCGGTCTATATGCTACTTCAGCCAACGATATTCAACCTGAATAAATCACATAAAATAACCCGGATGATAAAAATTAACTTAGGTATCCATATCATTAAAAGAGCATCGCTAATAGGAATACTGGCTCTTTTATTTGTCAATTCTGGCATAGCCCAGCAACCAGCCCCCGTAAAAGTAAGTGATGGATTATTACAAGGCACATTTGAAGACGGGCTGACAGTATACAAAGGCATCCCGTTTGCTGCTCCGCCGGTTGGTGATCTTAGGTGGCATGCACCCCAGCCTCCGGCTAAATGGGACGGAGTGAAACAGGTTACCAAATTTGCTCCTGCTCCCACGCAGGGGGGAAATCCGCCATCGGGCAAAAGCGAGGACTGCCTGTACCTGAATGTCTGGACACCCGCCAAATCACCTGAAGAAAAAGTACCTGTACTGGTGTGGATATACGGAGGCGGATTCAGTTTTGGATCCACAGCCGAACCTGTATACACCGGGGAAAATCTGGCAAAGAAAGGGGTTGTGCTGGTAAGTATTGCCTATCGTGTAGGGCAGCTGGGTTTTTTAGCCCATCCGGAATTAAGTGCTGAAAGCCCGAATCATGTGTCAGGTAATTATGGATTGCTTGATATGATTGCCGGCCTCCAATGGGTACAGGAAAATATCGCGGCTTTCGGCGGCGATCCCGGTAAAGTAACCATTTTTGGAGAATCAGCCGGAGGGATCGCCGTGAGCATGTTATGTGCTTCGCCACTGGCCAAAGGGCTATTCCAGGGTGCTATTTCGCAAAGCGGGGGTTCATTTGGTCCAACGAGACCGACTACATTCCCCGGTGAAAACATGAAAACCCTGGAGCAGGCTGAATCCGACGGTATTGCTTATGTAAAAAATGCCGGAGTTTCCACTGTTGCTGAGCTTCGAAAAATGGATGCTGATAAGCTTCCGGGTGGTTTTGGATTAGGCAATGCCTGGCCAATTGTGGATGGTTATGTGATCCCTGATGATCAATATAAAATATATGAAGCCGGAAAATACAATGACGTTCCTGTTCTTATCGGCTACAACTCCGATGAAGGGGCAAGCTTTTCAAGGGAAAAGACTCCCGGGGAATTTATAAATGGCGTTAATGTCCGCTATGGCAAATTTGCCGGTGACCTTCTTAAAGCCTACCCTGTAGATTCTGCTGCAATTCCAAAAACAGCCCGTGACCTGGCCCGCGATGCCGCATTTGGCTGGCAAACCTGGGTTTGGGCAAAACTTCAGTCGCAAACGGGAAAATCGAAAGTTTTCTATTATTACTTTGATCAGCATCCTGATTACCCGAAAGACTCTCCCCGCTTTGGCTTTGGCTCGCCACACGGCCAGGAGGTTGCGTATGTTTTTATGCACCTTGATCCCTCCAATCCGCAAACTTCAAAATCGGACCTGGAAATTTCAGAAGCAATGAGCACTTACTGGACTAATTTTGCCAGATATGGCCAGCCTGACGGGCAGGGTGTCCCGGAGTGGCCGGCTTTCAGTGAGGCCAAACCTGCTGTAATGTACTTTGGACCAACACCGCATTTAGGTCCGGTGCCAAGCGAAGAATCCCTTAAAGTACTGGATTCCTATTTCGAATGGAGGCGAACACCGGAAGGTAAGGCATGGGCTAAATAACGGAAAAATATATTCTCATATGAACAGGCTGATTGTATTTTTATACGTTGGCACTCTTATTTTCGGAAGCGGTTTTGATTTGTTTGCGCAAGACAAATTATATCCCAACGAATTCCCGTTGAAGGATGTGACATTGCTTGATGGTCCGTTTAAACATGCACGCAACCTCAATGTCAAGGTACTCCTGGAGTATGATACCGACCGTTTGCTGGCCCCATACCGAAAAGAAGCGGGATTACCTGAAAAGGCAAAATGTTATCCCAACTGGGAAGGTCTCGATGGGCATGTGGCTGGTCATTACCTGTCGGCGATGGCAATGAATTATGCTGCAACCAACAATGCCGCATGCAAAAAACGCATGGAATATATGCTGTCTGAGCTTAAAGAATGCCAGGAAGCCAATGCAATCAATCATCCGGACTGGGGCATCGGTTATGCGGGCGGGTTTCCCAACAGCACAAAACTATGGGCTGCATTTAAGGCGGGCGATTTCAGTATTTATAATGCAGCCTGGGCACCGTTTTATAACCTGCATAAAATGTATGCAGGGTTAAGGGATGCCTGGCTCTATTGCGATAATGAATCGGCCAGAAGCATGTTTTTGAAATTTTGCGATTGGGGTATAAGCATCACTTCTGCCCTTACCGATGAGCAATTGCAATCTGCATTGAACGTGGAACATGGTGGCATGAACGAAATTTTTGCCGATGCATACCAGATTTCGGGTGACAGGAAATACCTGGCAGCCTCAAAACGCTTCTCACACAGGATGTTTCTTGATCCATTGTCAGAGGGTATTGATAACCTCGACAACAAACATGCAAATACCCAGATACCCAAGTTTATTGGTTTTGAAAGAATTGCAGAGCTTGGCAAAGACAGGAAATATGACAAAGCAGGCAGTTTTTTCTGGGAAACAGTCACCACCAACCGTTCGCTGGCTTTTGGGGGAAACAGCAGAAGGGAGCATTTCCCGGCTGTTACATCGTGTATTGATTTTATCAATGTAAATGACGGGCCTGAATCGTGCAATTCTTACAATATGCTCAAGCTGACCGAGGATTTGTTCAGGGTACGTCCTTTAGCCAAATATGCTGATTATTATGAACGTACCCTGTATAATCATATTCTTTCCACCCAGCATCCCGTACATGGCGGATATGTTTATTTCACCCCTGCCCGTCCGCGCCATTACAGGGTTTATTCGGCTCCAAACGAAGCGATGTGGTGTTGTGTCGGAACAGGTATGGAAAACCATTCCAAATACAACCAGTTTATTTACACACACCTAAAAGACACTTTATTCCTGAACCTTTTTATTGCTTCCGAACTCAGCTGGAAGGAAAAAGGCGTTATCATCAAACAGGAAACAGCTTTTCCCTACGAAGAGCAAACAAAACTAACGATATTGCAGGGCAGTTCAAATTTTAAATTAATGATTCGATACCCTGCATGGGTGAGCAAAGGAGCTTTAAAAATTACGGTCAACGGGAAAGATGTTTCCTATACGGCCCTTCCCTCATCCTATATAGGCATTGACAGAAAATGGAAAAAAGGCGATATAGTCCAAATCATGCTGCCCATGCACAATTCCATTGAACATTTGCCGAATGTACCTGAATATATAGCTTTATTGCATGGCCCGATTTTGCTTGGAGCAAAAACCGGAACAGAAGACCTGAAAGGCCTGATAGCTGGTGATGGACGCTGGGAACAGTATGCCTCCGGAGAATATTTACCGGTTGATAAAGCCCCTATCCTGATAGATGATAATATACAAAATATTGGAGATAAGATGTTGCCAGTTAAGGACAAGCCTCTAAACTTCAAGCTCAATGTTAAAATGATCAATCCGGCAGAACTCACCCTGGAACCTTTTTATACGATCCATGATTCCCGGTATATGATGTACTGGTTGTCGCTGACAAATTCGGGATACAAGGGGTATACGGATTCATTGGCGCAAATTGAAAAGGAAAGGCTTGCCCTCGAAAAACGTACCATTGACTTCGTGGCCACTGGCGAGCAGCAACCGGAAACCGACCATGGCATTCAAAAGGAAAACTCAGGCACAGGTAATAACCTGGATGAATTTTATCGGGATGCTGTTAATGGAGGTTTTTTCAGTTACGACCTGGCTACAAAATCCGAAACAAACCTGAGTTTGCTTTTGCGCTTCTGGGGAGCCGAATGGGGTATCCCGAAAGTTTGATATTTACATAGACGATGAAAAACTACTTACAGAGGACAATACGGATAAATGGAACCAGTCGACATTTAAAAATGTGGTTTATCCGATTCCCGATTCAATGATCAATGGGAAAACACATGTACGTGTCAGGTTTCAGGCTCTTTCGGGAAGCACCGCAGGCGCTGTTTATACTGTCAGGTTATTAAGAGCAGAAAAATAATTTGGTTATGAAGTAACCATATTACTTCAATTGGGATCGTACCAATATAATGGTCTTGCATGCAGAATTAATTGCTATATCAGGATGCAAGGAAAAGGGAATCCTGTTTTAACATATTAGTGTGTGAAAAAGGTTCTATTAGAATATTCAAATTAAAAAAAATGATTTCCGTTCAAAACGTTAAGTATAGTCACTTTTTGGGAAGTACCGCAGGTACTGTTTATTTAGCTCAGGTTATTATAAATCACAAGGAAATCTTATAATTACTAATTTTGAACAGGTAAATATGCAAAGAATGAATACCCGAGAAGAAAACTTAGCGATTGTAAAACAAGTATATGAGGCCTTTCTAGGAAAAGATATAGATGCTTTACTGGAACTACTTCATGATGATGTTGAATGGGGAGAGCCGGAAAACCCATATAATCCTGCCGGCGGCACAAGAAAAGGCCATGCAGGCTTTTTAGAGTGGCTTAACATTGGGAAAAATGCCGAAGATATTCTGGCAATAACCCCAAAAAGATTTCTGACAGATATCGATTCCGTTGCGGTAATCGGCCATATGAAATGTAAGGCAATCAGAACACAAAAAGTATATGAATCCGATTTTGTACATTTCATTGTAATTCGTGATAACAAAGTTTGGAAATTCCAGGAGTTTTTTGACACATACCTTGCCGGCGAGGCCTTCAGGTAAATTTTTCTGACAATAATCTGTCGCCAGCAGAATTTGTAATCGATTGCCGCAAGTGCCTTTTTGAGCAAATATGGTTTATGCTCTAAAGGATAATATTGGCACTGGCCCACCTTAAAAAGCGGTTTTATCCATATATGAAAGTGGCACGAATGAAGCAACTGGGGAGAGCAACGGTATTGTTACCGCAAAAAAACAAATATAATATTGATGCTATGAGAAATGCATTTTTGTTATTAGTCCTATCTTTTCCATCACTCTTTTGTTTTTCGCAACAAAAATTCAGGGTGGACTATGAACAGTTGAAAGAGTACGAAGGTCTTTATGAGTATATTAATAACAGCACACTCAAAATAGCGGCATCCCCCAAAGACACTATATTGTATGCAATCTTGGGCAATAGCAGGTATCCCTTGACTCCTTCAGGCAAAGACCTGTTCTTAAACGTGCAAAATGCGAATGTTCAGTTTTTTAGAAATAAATTAAAAGATATTGCTGGATATATCGTTGACAAGGATTCGTTTAAATTGTTGAGCAAAAATGTCTATTTCCCAAAAAAAATGTGGTATCCAAGACCAACAACCACTCAAAGTTTTCAATATAAATATAGCATACCAAAAGATCTAAATGATGAATTGCAGGTTGCAAACGTTGCTAAATCCGGATTGGATACAGCCTTGCTCGCCGAAATGATGCGAAAGATTGTCGACGAAACCTATCCAAATGTTCATAGCGTTTTAATAATCAAAGACGGAAAACTTGTGTTTGAGGAATATTTTTATGAATTCACAGGAGATTCTTTGCAGCAACTACGTTCTGCAACAAAAAGCTTTGTATCTGCGCTCACCGGGATTGCAATTGAAAAAGGGATGATAAAAAGCAGGTATGAACCGATACTTCCCTATTTCGCTGAATACACTTTTGATAATAACTCGGATTTAAAGAAACAAATAACAATTGAAAACCTTCTTAGTCAGCAAAGCGGCCTGGATTGCGATATAAGCAATGATAAATCAGAAGGCAACGAAACAAAAATGAGCAATTCGGATGACTGGGTGAAGTTTACACTCGACCTTCCAATGATTGACATTCCCGGAGGTAAAGGAATGTATTGTTCAGGAAATCCTATTATATTGGGACGGATTATCGAAAAAAAAACAAAGCAGCCGCTTCCGGAATTTGCAAAGAAAACACTGTTTGAACCCCTTGGAATAACAAAATATAAATGGCATTTTAAACCCGACAAATCCAGTTCCGAGACTTTTTGCCAGCTTTATTTAAGGCCACGGGATATGGCTAAATTTGGATTGCTGTATTTAAACAAAGGGAAGTGGAACGGACACCCGGTAGTTTCAGAAGAATGGGTGCAACAATCATTGTCAAAGCATTCGGTAATTCAGGGTGTAGATTATGGTTATCTGTGGTGGCTCAAGTATTTGGATGCCGATGGCGTCAGGTATTATGGTAAAGCTGCACAAGGCAATGGCGGACAGAAAATTTATATATGGCCGGAGCAAAATATGGTAACAGTTATTACAGGGGGAAGCTTCAATGTTCAATCCCCTTCTGACGAACTAATCAGAAAATTTATCTTACCGGCATTTAATAAAAAATGACAAACCAGGAATATGGAAATATACGGACAAGAGAGCAAAAGCATTCCGCAGAAAATAGTCATTCACTTTATTGAGTTACTATTGCTGTGGTTATCTTATTGGATTTTATTTCAGAGCGGAGGTGCCTGGGTTGAAAATCATTTAAGCATTAACAATTCTATTGGAAACATTGGCAGAAGAATAGTAATCTTCATTTTCAATCTCATTATATTCATTCGAATGGCCTACATGATGATTGTTTTATTAAAGAGGAAAATTCCCTGGGAAGAAAGCGTGAGCGTACCCCTGGCTTTTGCTCTTTATTTCATTGGATTTCCTTTGTTTGTATTGCCTTTCTCTCAGCCTATGGATGGATTTGACATATTTGCGATTGCGATTTTTGTTTTGGGTTGTGTTCTGAATACCGGGGGTGAAGTTTTAAGAAGTCAATGGAAAAAGAAACCTGAAAACAAAGGGAAAATATACACGAAGGGATTTTTCAAATATTCACGGCATATTAATTATTTTGGAGATCTATTATGGGTAATTGCTTATTCGATAATAACCAAAAATATAGTGTCTGTTACAATTCCTATTTTCTTGTTTTGTTTTTTCGCCTTTTATAACGCCCCTAAGCTCGACAAATATTTGAAAGAAAAATACGGCAAAGAATATGACGAATATGCCAAAAAGACCAAAATGTTAATTCCATTTATATATTAGGCAGTTTTTTCACTGGCCGGTTTAACCTTAAATAGTAAATTGCTTTTTAATATAAGGAAACAACGAACCACTAAATCTGCACATAAGTGACGGTTGTTTTTATTACGATTTAAAGTAAATTAAAACAAATAAAAAATGAAATATATTATCTTGATTTTCATTGGCTTATCGACTTTTTTTATGTCTTTCAAATGTTCTGCTACGGACAACAAGTCTTTGAAAGCAGGAAGTTTCAATATTGAAAAAGATCTATTATTAGTGCAATTTGATTGCAAAACCGATGTAGATGACCTTCAAAGTGCGGCTGCCCTGGTTACTTTATTGTCTGATCCCCGGTTTTCCAAATTACACTATCATGCAGTTGCGGGTACTTATGGTACCCAGGAGGGTTTATATGTTCCGCCGGATACTTTATTTCAGCTCGCTTTCGGAGACAACTGGACTAACGCGCATGAAAATTTAAAAGATGCTGTTGATCGGGTTAAAGCTATTATAAAAACAACGCTCTTAAACCAGGGCGATATATGGATTGCAGAGGCAGGCCAATCTGATTTTACAGCCAGATTAGTAAAAGCCATTCAATCTGATTTACCCGACATATCGACATCTCAACGCATTCATGTGGTTCAGCATAGTGATTGGAATGAAGAATCTACCTTCCCTGAAAACCTGCAATTCGTAAAGAAAAATACTGATTATCAGAAGATACCTGACGGAAATGCAGTTGGAAATGGAACGCCGGGATTTCGTTCTCCCGAATATACGCAATGGAAGAATAAAATCAGGAACCCTATATTGATTGATGTATGGCAGCTTGCCATTGATTTATCTAACAAGTATAACGGAAAAGAGGGGCGTTACAATAATGAGGCAATTTCGGCTGGTGGACTGGATTTCTCAGACCTTTCCGAAGTTTGCCGGATTCTGGAATTACAGGATATTAAGGATACGGAGCAATTTTTTGATCTGTATTCAAGGTAAAACACCGTTTTTTTGTTTCGAAATAAACGCAATCGGATTACGATTGTTAAATGGTAAAACATAAGGGAGGCAAATAATATGAGAAAAATTATTGTTTTATCATTTATCACCTTGGATGGAGTAATGCAGGCACCGGGTGGACCTGACGAAGATACATCAAACGGTTTCAAATATGGCGGTTGGACTGCATCGTATGCTGACGAAATTTTTGGCAAGATCCTGGAAAAACAGATGCAATCCGCAGATCTGCTTCTAGGAAGAAAGACATTTGAGATATTTGCCAGCTACTGGCCGGACCATGAAAAGGGATGGCCAGGTATCAATGACGTTACTAAATACGTTATGTCGGAGACCATGAAAAAATCTGATTGGAATAACTCAGTTTTCCTGAAAAACATGGCAGATATCGAAAAGCTCAAATTGTCTGAAGGTTCTGACATTCAGGTTTGGGGCAGTGCCCAACTTATACAGTCACTTTTCAAAAGTGATTTGGTTGATGAACTCTGGCTTAAGATTTTCCCGCTTACACTGGGTGACGGAAAAAAGCTATTTGACAAGGGAACTATTCCGGCAGCATTCACTCTGACAGAGAGTATGGTGACGCCTAATGGTGTGATCAGTGCCAATTATAAACGGGCTGGAAAAGTCAAAACAGGTACTGTTTAAGCTTAGGTAAAAAAATGAGGAAAAAATAAAAAACAAGATTATGGTTTCAAGTATTCAAAAGGAAAAGGCTGAAATGTTCCTGAAATTTCATACGGACAAAGAAATTTTGGTTTTGTTAAACTCATGGGACATCGGGAGCTCAAAACTAATAGAAGCAAGTGGCTATAAAGCAATCGCGACAACAAGTATGGGAATAGCCGCCTCTCTGGGGTATCCCGATTGCCAGGTGATCCAATTGCCGGAAATGATTCAAGCCATTGCCGGTATCGTAAATAGTGTAAAAGTGCCTGTAACTGTGGATATTGAGGCAGGTTACGGGAATAATTTAAAGGAAATAATTGAGTCGGTTAAAAAGATAATTTCAACCGGAATTGTTGGTATAAATATTGAAGACAGTATTAATTTAAATCCGGTATTAATTGACGATATGGAATTTTGTGAAAGAATTTCCGCCATTCGTGAATTATCGGATTCACTGGGATTTCATTTGGTAATTAACGCAAGAACGGATTCATTTTTCACTTCCTCCGGATCAACCGCAGAAAAACTATCTGAATCAATAAGGCGTGGCAATAAATACCGGGAAGCAGGCGCAGATTGTATATTTGTTCAGCCGGTTTGGGAAAAGGAAACGATATCAACACTGGTTAATGAAATTAACGCACCGGTTAATATTCTTTCAAACCCTGCAAACGGGGCAGGATTACCTCCCTCTGTCAGTGAACTGCAGGATTTAGGAGTTGCCCGTTTAAGCCTCGGTTCAAGTGTAATGAAAGCTACCCTGTATCTGATTAAAAAAATTGCTGATGAACTTTCGGAAAAAGGAACTTTTAATATATTGCGGGATTCTCTGACACCGCTTCCCAAAGCGACGATAGCTTATAAAATGGCAATAGGGTCAAATATTTAAAATTGACTAAAAACTGCGAACATGAAGCAAAAATAAAATATGAATATTCTTTTACTGCAAATAGAATGAGGGAAGTATCCTTTAATTCTGGACCTTAGTCACCGCCTTTTCCTTTGACTCATACCAAGAAATAATCCGGTCAGCCAGTATATGCCAGTCAAATTGTTCAATATGGCTTCGGGCATTTTCGGCTAATTCATGCCGTAGTTCAGGAGAATTCATCATTTTCTCAATCCCTTTCGAAATGCTGGCAACATTTCTTTTTACAACAATCCCGGTTTTTCCGGGGATTACTATATCCGCCGTACCGGATTTTGTGGAAACAACCGGTATTCCACTGGCCATGGCTTCAGCAACCGTATTGGCCCATCCGGCTCCTTTTTCAGCGGCTACAAACAAGTCCGCCCGATGAAAGAGGGATACATTTTGTTCAACCGGGTGGTTGAGTATAAAATCAAAGGGAACATGCGTTTTGAAGTCCTGAATAGCTTTTACCATGGATGGATTGGCGGGAGTATCAAAGAGCAGAAGCCGCAGAATGGGATATTTAGGGAACAATTTTTCACATGCTTTCACTACCAACAGTGTACCCTTAATTTTTTCGGCAATTCGCCCGTAAACCAATATGGTAAATGTTCCTTCTTCTTTGGGCGGTTGAATTTCCAGCGGGTAAAATTTAATTGTATCAACACCTCCTGCCGCCAGAAAAGGTTTAATCCTGAATATCCATTTATCATACCTGGCAACATTGGATGAACAGGCAAAAATATGCAGCCTCTTATCCCTGACCATCTTTCTCGATTTGTGATTCAGGCTCACATGGTAGAAGATCTTGTACCGTGCTTTTGAATTCAGCAAAATTTCTTTGTGTTTTCTGTCTGTAATAAAAAGGATATCCAATTCATCCGCAGCCAATGCATCGAAAGTGGCCACTCTCAAATCCGTTGTGGTCCAGTTGGGTGGGATCCCATCCGGAGTATACAATGTGAACGTATGCCCTTTCCCTGAAAAAATCTTCCCAAGTTCAATAAATCTTTTTACTCCACCATAAAGGCGGGTATGGGGAAGAATAACGCCTGCTCTCATAATATTGAAATACTGAATTATTTGAATGATTGTTCCTGTTTTTGTTCCAAAATAAAGGCTATTATACAAATAAATTGTCAATACCCATCCGAATTAGTTTCCGGTTCAAAAATAATAAGCACGTTTTAAATGTTCATCCACAAGAACCACCCATTCCCGCGATTTTTTTTACCTTTATTTTCTATTTAGAACTCAATATACCAAAAATATGAAAGCACTATTCCTGCGTTTTTCCCTCAGTTTTGTCATATTAACCTTTCTTGTCCGGGTATCGACCGGAAACATCTCCCTGCCTGAAATATTTTCCGATAACATGGTGCTTCAGCAAAAATCCGATGTTATGATCTGGGGCTGGGCGAAGACCGGGGAAAAAGTGACATTGAAAGCCGACTGGCTAACGGATGAAATCAGCACAACGGTCGATAACCAGGGAAAATGGAACATGACCCTGAAAACACCTGAAGCTGGCGGCCCTTACAGCATCCATCTAAAAGGATATAATGAAGTGACCCTGAGGAACATATTAATCGGGGAAGTCTGGCTATGCTCCGGTCAGTCAAATATGGAATGGTCGGCTGCCATGGGCATTAACAACGCAGAAGAGGAGATAAAAAACGCGAATTATCCGGAAATCCGCTTCTTCTCAGTATATCATGCCACTTCAAAATATCCCCAGGATCATTTTACAGGTGAATGGACAGCCTGTACCTCCGAATCCATGCGCAATTTCAGTGTGCTGGCCTACCTCTATGCAAGGAAGCTTCATGAAGTTCTCGGAGTTCCTGTTGGAGTGATTAATTCGAGCTGGGGAGGCACACCCGCTGAAGCGTGGATGCCTGAAGATGTGATACAGAAAGATGACTTTCTGCGTGATGCAGCTGCGCAACAGAAACCGGTGCCGTGGGGTCCAGTGGAATCAGGCAGAATTTACAATTCAATGATCTCCCCGCTGGTTCATTTCCGTATTGCCGGAGTTTTATGGTACCAGGGTGAGGCCAACACGATAAATGCCTATGCGTACAAAGAGATTCTGTCCGCGCTGATAAAAAGCTGGAGAACCGGCTGGGGATATGAGTTTCCGTTCTATTATGCACAGATCGCGCCCTATACCTATGGAAAACCGTATGAAGGAGTGAAAGTGCGGGAAGCCCAGAGAAAGGTTCTTGAGGTGCCCAACACCGGCATGGTTGTGCTAAGTGATATTGGCGACACTGCAAACATTCATCCGAAAAACAAGCAGGATGCGGCCTTGCGATTTGCCAACCTGGCGCTGAACAGGTACTATAAAGTTATAAAAACGGAAGATTCCGGCCCGCTTTTCAGGGAAATGGTAATTGACAGGAATAAGGCAATAATTTCCTTTGATCATGCAGACGGATTGCATGCGAAAGGTGACAAGCTGAACTCTTTTGAAGTGGCGGGTGAAGACCTGGTTTACTATCCTGCCACCGCCAAAATTAAAGATAACCAGGTAATTGTTCAATCCAGCCAGGTGAAAGTCCCGATGGCCGTTCGATTCGCCTGGAGCAATACGGCCACCCCGAATTTATTCAATGCAGTTAATTTGCCCGCATCGTGTTTTAAAACGGAATAAAGAAGGGACAAGGGACTGGGGACTAGGGACAAGGAACAAACACCCGGGCAGGCATTGCCTGGAATGCATATCCAGGGGCCTGCCAGAATCAATCAAAAGAGGAAATGACCCATAAGCTTTGCATGCGAAAAAACAAGGCTTCGGGTTATTCAAATTACATATCATGAAAATCCTTTCGATTTTAATTGGATTATTTTGCTTCGTCTGCGGCTTCGGTCAGATTCCTTATAATACAGGTACGACGGACGACTTAATATATGTTTATACGGATACTGTCATCTTGCCTTCGACAAATCAAAGCCTGGCTTTAAAAGGATTGCATTATACATTTAATGGAAAAGTGTTAAGTATGCAGGTCGATACAGTCTATGACAACCTGATTGCATTTCTGAAAATAAAAAATGGCAAAGATTATAATGAGATCATTTCATACAATCCGGCGTTTGACACTATAAATTGGAAGTATAATACCTTCAGTCTAAATGGAAAGCTGATGAAAAACCACCTGGCATTCACACAATATGATGCCTGGACAAGTAAAGACAGGGTCTACTTTTTGGACAGAAAATCCGGAAAATTGAAATATTTCATTGAAGGTGCTGATATATTTCAAGATCCTGCCAACAATCTGTTATTTGCATTTCCAAAATTTGCTTCACACCACCGTATGGAAATCATTTATGAAAAATCAGGTTCTATATTAAATACGATTAAATTACCTGCCAATTTTTATTTATCATCCAGCGTTCTTCATGATTCATGCATTTACTTAAATATTAATGGAATACGTGTTGTTGACAGCAATAAAAAAATAATATGGGAAGCAGAGCTTAATACGATGCAACTGGACATGGCTTCCCTTTTAATATCTGCAGGTTTTGCCATAGGAATAGGCGTAATGACAGGATATGCACCAGTTTATTCTGCTATCAATTATTCTGTTAACCTGACATCTGATTTTTACTTTTCTCAGAAAAATGTTTTCATCAGTGACAAAGACAGAATTTATTCATTTGATAAAAAAAGCGGTATTGAAAACTGGCAACAGAAATTACCTTACAAAACCGGATTCTCTTTAATAAATGAAGTAAATGATTCAACATTATCTTTTTTTAATACCGGGCTATGCATGAAGAACGGCCGTGTGCAAAGTTTTGCTACGCCCTATCATGCTTTGATAAATAAGAATACAGGATCAATAGTTAAGAATCAAAAAATTATTCAAAGTAATTATATTTCTGACGTAAAATATAAAACAGATTCTGCACTTATCTTATTTGATAATCGAATCTGCAGGATAAATGCCAGCGATTCAGTAAATTATAATATTGATTATATTATACCGGAATCATTGGGCAAGGGTGTTATTCTGGCTGCCAATAATGACAGCGATGTTTATGTCCAGGATTCTCCCGGATCAAAATGGCATAGCCTGCACAGCCGGTTAACCAAAGAAAATGACATAATTGTTGTAACGACAGGGGGTATAATCATACTCGCCAATGATTTACGCTTTTTAAAATTCTTTCCTGTTTCCCTTATCGGTAAGCTGAAATACGAAAATGAAACCAGCCAGTATTTTGAGGTATTAAAGCCCTGGCGGGAAAAATATGTAATTCCAGGAGGATTAGTAAAATATAATAAATCCGATGGTACCAGTATTGTTTTTGATATTGGCACTTCAAATATCATTGATGACGATAAATTATACCTGGTCCATAAGAAGGATATTGATGTATTAAATCTAGAATAAGATTGAATAATAATTCCATTGGTTTTGCACAATCGTAAATCGTAAATCGTGAATTCTTAGGATGAAACCTTCATTTCATTCATAATTCATCATTCATAATTTAGAAAGGGACCTCGTCGCTGTAGTCCGCATCGGCCTGGTCAAAGCCGCCGCCAATAATGTTCTTGTTCATTTTTGAACCGCGTGTCACCGCCACGGGCTGCAAATCCACCTCACCCAGCGGGGCAATATAGGTTTCTTCCAGCTCGGTGAACTTGGCAAATTCATCCTTAAACTTCAGCAATACATCCCCGATTGGACCGTTACGGTGCTTGGCCAGGATAATTTCCGCCAGGCCACGTAGGGAGTTGCCGTTCTCATCTTCAAGCAATCCGTATTTTTCCGGACGGTGAATAAAGATCACCATGTCGGCATCCTGTTCGATGGCACCCGATTCACGCAGGTCAGACAGCTGGGGCCGTTTGGTCCCGGTTCGGATTTCCACCGACCGGTTTAGCTGCGACAGTGCGATGACCGGTATGTTTAGTTCCTTGGCAATTCCTTTTAATGCCCTCGAAATGGTACTGACTTCCTGTTCGCGGTTACCTCTTGTATCAGGTGTACCGGTCATGAGCTGGAGATAATCGATGATGAGCATGTCGATGTTAAACTGCCGTTTCAGTCGCCTCGCCTTGGCGCGGAGTTCAAAAACGGATATGGCAGGCGTATCATCGATGTAAATGGGCGCATCCACCAGCTTTTTGATTTTATAATCCAGTTGTTCCCATTCAAAATCCGCCAGTTTTCCATTGCGGATCCGGTTGGAAGGCAATTCCGTTTCTGCAACAATCAACCTGTTCACCAGCTGCATGGAAGCCATTTCCAATGAAAAAAGGGCAACGGCCCTGTTGTGCTCCACTGCAACATTACGTGCCATGGTAAGTACAAAAGCTGTTTTCCCCATGGACGGGCGGGCCGCAATGATCACAAGGTCAGAATTCTGCCAGCCGTTTGTCAGGCGGTCGAGTTTCGTGAATCCCGAAGGAATTCCAATCAGGCTGTCGGCCCGTTTGCTGGCTTCCTCTATCTGTAGGATGGCTTCTTTGATCAGCACACTTACCTTTTGCGATTCCTTTTTGATATTCCCCTGCGCAATGTTGAAAAGCTCGGCTTCCGAGAAATCAAGCAGATCATCCACGTCGGCACTTTCATCGAATGCCCTTTGCAATATTTCTGAAGAAACGCGGATAAGTTCACGCTGGATGTGCTTTTGTGCCACAATTCGACCATGAAATTCGAGATGGGCTGTAGATGCAATCCGGGAGGTCAGCTGTGAGATATATACCGGACCCCCAACTTCTTCGAGTTGTTTTTTACGGCGAAGTTCTTCAGTCACCGTCAACAGGTCGATCGCCTTATTTGCAGAAGTAAGGTCAACAATAGCCTGGTATATTTTCTGATGCTGGTCTTTATAAAAACTTTCAGGTTTAAGAATATCAATAACCTGCAGGATGGCATCCTTTTCAAGCATGATAGCCCCCAAAACAGCTTCTTCAAAATCCAGTGCCTGGGGGGGGACCTTTCCATGATCTAATCCTACCGAAGTAACGGACTGGGTAGGCAAGGGTGCTCTTTTCTGAGCCATAATTTATTGATTTATTGTGTTATAAATATTGACATCCGGCTATTCAAAAATAGGCAATGACAACCCCATTTATCTATAGAATGGGTGGTTCTTTATAAACAGGTTACAAACCACAACGCTTTTTTTTGTTGATAAAATATTCCGGTTGTCAAAATGGCTTATTCCTGAATTATGCCTATATTTTACAGTCCTAGTACCTACAATCTTTTTAGACCATATGCTTTGTTTTCCCAATGCTAAAATCAACCTGGGCCTCCATATTATTGAAAAGAGGGATGATGGATTCCATTCAATTGAAACGGTATTCTGCCCGGCCGGATTATCCGATGTCCTTGAATTTATTCCTGAACCCTCCCTGCCTCCCGGCACGTGCATCTTCGATTCCACCGGCATTCCTATTGAAGGTGCGGATGAGAAAAACCTGTGCGTAAGGGCTTACCAAATCCTGTGTGACCAGTTCAATCTTCCCGCGGTGCATATTCACCTGCACAAAATCATCCCTCCCGGGGCCGGATTGGGTGGCGGGTCATCGGATGCAGCCTTTATGCTGAAATACGCCGACCTGCAGTTCGGCCTGAAACTTGGTGAAGAAAAGTTATGTACCCTTGCATCAAAACTTGGAAGTGATTGTGCTTTTTTCATTAAGAACAGGCCCTTGTTCGGCTTTGACCGGGGCAACCGGTTCAGGGAACTCGCCGCATTTCCAAAAAACTTACAGACGGTCATAGTTAATCCCGGCATTCACATCAGTACAGCAGAGGCATATGCCGGAATATTCCCGCGTAAACCGCTCAGGCCGCTTGAAGCATTGATCCGCCTGCCGGTAAATGAATGGAAAAACCAGATCATCAATGATTTTGAACCGGCCATGATTGCAAAATACCCCGTCATTGGGGAAATAAAGGACCGGTTATATGCCCTTGGGGCTTTATATGCCTCCATGTCGGGCAGTGGTTCCTCTGTATACGGCCTATTCAATGAAAAAGCCCCGGCTGTATGCGATCAGTTTCCTGACTTCTTTTGCTGGCCTGGGTAAGACACCCTTCAAGGGTACCACCCTTCAAGGGTGGCACCCTCGAAGGGTGGCACCCTATTCTATTTCAATCATAAGGGTACCTTTGGGTATACAATCGCCCACACTCACATGAAGTGACTTGATTTTACCGTTTACCGGGGCATAGATTGAATTCATCATTTTCATTGCTTCAAGCACCAGGAGCTTATCCGAAGTGGTTACACTATCCCCTGCTTTCACCAGCACTTCCCTGATTGTTCCGGGAATTACGGAAATCACCTCATTTTTGTCGGGTTTGATCCATTTCTTCCTGTTTTCATACTTCTTGGTATATGTAGTACGATAGGTACCTCCAAGAACAGTCAATTTCTTCAGGTCTTCCGTTTTGTCACGAACAGCAGTATTGCCGAGTTCGGGACCGGCTTTTTTCTCAGTCATTTTTTTAGTTATTAAAATGGGGGAACTCCATGTTTCTTACGGGGAAGGCTTACTGCCTTTTGTACGGATACTTCGAGAGCATGAAGCACTATATTTCGTGTTTCTTCGGGTTCGATTACGGAATCAATATATCCTTTTGAAGCTGCCACATAAGGATTTGCAAATTTCTCCTTGTATTCCTTTACTTTCAACTGACGCATTTCATCCGGATTTTCAGCTTCCAAGATTTCCTTCCGGAAAATAATATTGGCGGCACCTTCCGGACCCATCACGGCTATTTCGGCCAAAGGCCATGCGAAGACAAAGTCAGCACGCAAATGACGGGAACCCATGGCTATGTATCCACCGCCATATGCTTTACGGAGAATTACCGTAATTTTGGGAACAGTGGCTTCACTGTAGGCATATAATATTTTTGCGCCGTGCCGGATCACACCGGCATGCTCCTGGTCAACCCCCGGCAGGTAACCGGGCAGGTCAACCAGTGTAATTATAGGAATATTAAATGCATCGCAGTATCGTATAAAACGGGCGGCTTTGTCGGAAGAATCCACATCAAGAACGCCGGCCAGAACCAAAGGCTGATTGCATACAAATCCGCAGGTTTCTCCGTTCATCCTTCCAAATCCGATTACCAGGTTTGCAGCCCAGTTTTCCTGAATTTCAAGAAAATCGGAATTGTCAACAATCGATCTCACTACATCCCGAACGTCATATGGCATGGACGGATCATCAGGAACAATTTCCTCGATGCGAAATGCAGGCAATGGAAGTTTCACATTTACCTTCACGGCCTTGCGATCATTATTTGCCGGTACCATCAGGAGAAGTTTTTTAATCTGGTCAAAGCATTCATTTTCGGTCTTTGCAAAGAAATGTGCATTTCCGGTGATTTCGCTGTGAACACGTGCTCCACCCAAATCCTCCATGGAAATTTCCTCCCCCAGAACGGTTTTGATAACCTCGGGACCGGTAATGAACATCTTGGATATGTTCTCAACTACAAAAACAAAATCAGTGAGGGCGGGAGAATAAACAGCCCCTCCTGCACAAGGTCCAAGAATCACCGAGATCTGGGGTATTACGCCTGAGGACAAAGTATTCCTGAAAAATATTTCACCATAACCAGCAAGTGAATTTACCCCTTCCTGTATCCTGGCACCGCCCGAATCATTGATACCAATAAGGGGAACCTTCATTTTAAGGGCATGTTCCATTATTTTTACGATCTTCCGTGAGTGCATAAGTCCAAGGGATCCGCCCGCCACGGTAAAATCCTGGGCAAAAATACAGACTGGCTGTCCCGACATAGTTCCGGACCCAATCACAACACCATCCCCATGCAATATTTTCTTAGCCATATCAAAATCCCTGGCTTCATGTTGGGCAAACATGTCGTATTCCTGGAAGGAATCCGGATCGAGAAGGGCTTTAATCCGGTTACGGGCCGTCATTTTGCCCATAGCCTCCTGTTTTTCGATGGCTTTTTCACCACCGCCCATCCGGACTTCCTCACGTCTTTTCTGAAGATCCTGAATTTGCTTCTTAATTGCCATTTTGTTTAGTTTAAAATTGAAGGGAACAAATATAGGTTCAAATTAATCAATTGCAAACAGATAAAGTGATGTGGCGGAAAATAGGAATTCACCTATTTTGGAGCAAGGCGGTAAATAAAGATAGCGATGAATGCGAAAATTACATTTGGGATCCAAACTGCAATAAATGGGCTTAAAGCTCCGCTTATGGCGAATTGAGATGAAAACTGCATAAAAACGATGTATGAAAAGCTGATCAGCAAACCGATACCCAATTGCATACCAATACCTCCTTTTACCTTTTTTGAAGAAACCGAAACACCGATCAGGGTTAGAATGAAAGTAGAAAAGGGAAAGGAAAACCGGCGGTGTTTTTCAATCAGGTACAAATCGATATCCGATGCACCCTGAAGTTTCTGTTCGCGGATAAATGAATTCAGCTCGCCAAGATTCATGGCCTCCACTGCATTGTCGCGCCTTCTGAACTCTTCCGGAGTAAGGCTGATTGTGGTATCCAAATCCTGTCCGGAACGGATCTGCTGGTCGTCATCGATATAATCGCGGATATAGTAATTGCGGATATGCCACTTATTTTTTACGGAATCCCAGCGTATCTCATCGGAGAATAATTTCGACACCAGTTTCCCATCCCTGAATTTTTCTATTGAAAATTTCCGGCCGCTGTTAGATATCGTATTGAAATTTTCAAGATATACATAAATTCCCGGTTCAATCTGTTTGTGGATGTTCCGTTCCCTTACCTGCTTGGGTGAATTGTGGTAATACGATTCCTCAAAACTGAGTTTTCGGGCATTTGCGTGCGGAATTATGTAGTTATTAAGGGTAAAAATAAAAACCGTCAATGAAAAAGCAGATACAAAATAAGGCAATAGCAACCGGTTAAAACTCACCCCGCTGCTGAGTATAGCAATAATTTCAGAGGTATAGGCCATGCGCGAAGTAAAGTAGATCACCGAAATGAAAATGATCAGCGGGCTGAACAGCACCGCAAAATAGGGAATGAAATTCAGGTAATAATCAAAAATGATCTTGCTGAACGGGGCATTATTTTCGAGGAAATCGTCAATCTTTTCTGAGAGGTCAAAAACAACAGCAATGGATACAATCAGGGCAATGGTAAAGAAAAAGGTTCCGAGGAATTTTTTAATGATATACCAATCGAGCGTATGTAATTGAAATTTCTTCACAGTCGTTCAGAGATTTGCAAAATCATTTCCTTTTTCCAGCCGCTGAAAGTGCCTTCCTTGATCTTCTTTCGCGCTTCATCCATTAACCAAAGATAAAAACTTAAATTATGCAAAGTGGCAATCTGGGCACCCAGAATTTCCTTTGAGATGATCAGGTGCCTTAGGTAGGCCTTGGAATACTGCAAATCCACAAAACATTTGCCATCCTCATCAAGAGGGCTAAAATCATCTTTCCATTTATTGTTGCGCATGTTCATGGTTCCCCGCCTGGTGAAGAGCATGCCATTGCGGGCATTGCGTGTAGGCATTACGCAATCAAACATATCGATTCCCCGTGAGATAGCTTCCAGCAGGTTAACCGGAGTTCCAACACCCATGAGATAACGCGGCCTGTCCTGCGGGAGGACAGAATTCACCTCATCGATCATTTCATACATCACGTGTTCCGGTTCACCAACCGATAAGCCCCCAATGGCATAGCCCGCTGCCGGGTAGGAACATATTTCCGTAGCGGAGATCTTCCTCAGATCGGAATAAACGCTACCCTGTACAATGGGAAAAAAGAACTGCTCATAACCATACAGGGGGCTAGTGATTTCAAAATGTTTTATGCCGCGGGCAAGCCAGCGGTGCGTCATTTCCATTGACTTGCGGGCTTCCGTGCGTTCACTGGGATAGGGGGTGCACTCATCAAGTGCCATGATAATGTCGGCCCCGATGATCCGTTGAGTTTCAACTATATTTTCGGGAGTAAACAAATGTTTTGATCCGTCAATGTGAGAATTGAAAATTACGCCTTCCGGGGTAAATTTCCGGATATGTGACAACGAGAATACCTGGTATCCTCCGCTGTCAGTCAGGATCGGACCATCCCAGTTCATGAATTTATGCAGGCCCCCAGCCCTTCTTAATATTTCAATCCCGGGCCTGAGATAAAGATGATAGGTATTTCCCAGGATTATTTTAGCGCCGATGTCATCCTTCAGCTCCCTCTGATGCACCGACTTAACGGTTCCGGCGGTACCTACCGGCATGAAAACAGGTGTTTCAATTTCCCCGTGTGAAGTAATCAGGCGGCCGGTTCTTGCTGACGATGAAGTATCCCTGCCCACAACGGTGAAATTCATAACCAAATATTTTGGCGGCAAATATAGGATTTTATATTCTTTTGATTAAAATAAATTACTTATGCCTGCAAATTTGGTTTATGTCAAAAACTTTAATAAAATTGTGATCACGGTTTATACAGGAAAGATGTCATTATTTTCTAATTTACTTGCTGATAAACAATGGTTTATCGTTTTCTTGATATTTGTTGTTTCAATTCTTATTCAGCTAATATACTATCTGGGGATCTATTTACGGTTTATCCTTTATAAACCGTCAACTATTTCCACCTCTTCTGAACCTGTTTCAGTGATCATTTGTGCCCGAAATGAAGCTGAAAACCTCGAACAGTATCTGCCGGTAATTTTAACACAGGATTATCCCGATTACGAGGTTATTCTTGTAGATGACTGTTCCACCGATGACACTGACATGGTGATGAAGAGATACCTGGCCAAATATCCCCGGTTAAGGACAAGCGTCATCAAGGAGGACAAAAAATTCTCACATGGTAAAAAACTTGCGGTAACCATTGGCATTAAGGCAGCCAAATATGACCGGCTGTTATTTATAGATGCTGATTGCCAGCCTGAAAGCAACCAGTGGTTGCGGTTGATGACAGATCAATTTTCCGATAAGGTTTCCATAATACTGGGTTACGGAGGATATTTTCCGATTCCGGGCATCCTTAATAAATATATCCGGTACGATACGATGATGATTGCCCTGCAATACTTCAGTTTTGCCCTTTGCCGGAGTCCTTATATGGGTGTAGGCAGGAACCTGGCGTATAAAAGATCGCTGTTTCAAAAGGGAAAAGGATTTGCCAGTCATTTTCACCTGGCCTCGGGTGACGATGACCTTTTTGTAAACGAAAATGCCACAAAGTCAAATACGGCTATCGTGTGTTCCCATGAAAGCCATACTCGTTCCGCTCCAAAACAATCTTTTGACAGGTGGTCATTTCAGAAAAAAAGACATTTTTCAACAGCAAAATTATATAAGCCGGTCCATAAACTGATGCTTGGAATGGAACCTGTTTCCCGCCTGCTCTTTTATGCTTCCTTTGTTGTGATGATGTTCTACGGTCCCTTACGGTTGATCGTGCTGGCAGCTTTTGTTGTGAGGCTTATCACACAGCTGTATGTTACTAAAAAAACAATGATCAGGTTGAATGAGAAGAATTTATTAGTAATTTCGTTGCTGTTTGATCTTTTTTCACTTTTCATTAATATTGGCTTGTACCTGTCAAGTCAATTCAGACCTGCAAATTATCAATGGAAGTAAACGCAAATTTATCCGAAAAAGCACAGCGCGATTACATGCTGGTTCAGCGTGCAACCGAGGGAGATCAGCGTGCTTATGCCGAATTGATGGGACGATACCGCGATGCCATTTATTATATGTTGTTGAAAATGGTTAATAATGCCAGCGATGCTGAAGATCTGACCATTGAAGCATTTGGCAAGGCATTCAAGAATATTACCCAATACGCTCCCAATTACGCCTTCAGTACATGGCTTTTTAAGATCGCAACCAATAATTGTATTGATTTTATCAGGAAGAAAAAAGCCAATCATGTTTCTCTCGATCATACGGATGAGGAACATGAAAAAGCCACGAAGGATATTCAGGCCCCGGTACTTGATCCGGAAGAGTCATTGATCAACGATCAGAAAATAAAACTGATGCGTTCGCTGGTTTCCAAACTTAAACCGCGCTACCGAAAGCTGATTGAATTACGGTATTTCAGCGAATTGTCCTATGAAGAAATAGCAGAAGAGCTTGAATTGCCGATTGGAACAGTGAAAGCCCAGTTATTCCGGGCACGTGAACTTCTTTATAACATCCTGAAGAATACCTCGGGAAAGATGTAAGTCCCGCATCCGGATAAAATTCTGATGCAAATCATTCTAAAATACTTCCCGTCTCTAACACCTGATCAGGTCAGGCAGTTTACAGAACTCGGACCCTTGTATGAACTGTGGAATCAGCGGATCAATGTAATATCAAGAAAAGACATTGAAAACCTGTATGAACATCATGTTCTTCATTCCCTGGCCATTGCAAAGGCTATAAACCTGAAGCCGGGAACACGGGTTATTGATGCAGGCACAGGAGGCGGCTTTCCCGGTATTCCCCTGGCTATTCTGTTTCCAGGTTCCCAATTTGTCCTTGTAGATTCCATCGCAAAAAAAATAAAAGTTACGGAAGCTGTTATCAGGGAAACCGGACTTACCAATTGCATTGCAAAAAACCTGCGGATGGAAGATCTCCGTGAAAAAGCGGATTTTGTTGTATGCAGGGCTGTTACAGATATTCCGCGGCTTTTCGGATGGATAAGCAAAAATATTACCCCCGGGGGCATCCACAATCTTAAAAACGGCCTGCTCGCCCTCAAAGGCGGTGACCTGGAGGAGGAACTCCGGCCTATGGGATTCGGGGTGAAGGTGTTTAATCTGAAAGATTATTTTTCTGAAGAATATTTCGAGACTAAGAAAGTAGTATATATTCCACAGGTCTGAAGTTTTGCAGTTTTGCAGTTTTGCAGTTTTGCAGTTTTGCAGTTTTGCAGTCGAAGAAAAGGTTCTGCAGTTCTGCGGTTCTGCGGGGCAGTTGTGCAGTCGTGCAGTTTTGCAGTTTTGCAATTAAGCGGCGTCAGCGTCACCAGTCACCAGTCACCAGTCACTTATAACATTTAGTCTTTCATGTTCATTGTTCATTGTTCATTGTTCATTGTTCATATTCTTCTGAAATTTATTCTTCAAATTTCAATGCGATTAAGTCCTTAATTCGTATTTTTACTAAACACAACTATATGGCACAATTAACAGAAGGCGCAATGGCGCCGCAGTTTACAGGCAAGGATCAGGATGGAATCAATGTAAGCCTGAAGGATTATAGAGGCAAAAAAGTGATCTTGTATTTTTATCCCAAGGATGACACACCGGGTTGTACTGCCGAGGCGTGCAATCTGAGGGACAATTATGAAGGTCTTCTTTCCAGGGGATTTGCCATTCTTGGCGTTAGTCCGGATGATGAAAAATCCCATGGAAATTTCAGGGCAAAGTTTGATCTGCCTTTTAGCCTGATTGCCGACCCGGAAAAAGCCATAATCCATACATATGGTGCCTGGGGAGAGAAAAGTATGTTTGGAAAGACTTATGATGGAGTACTGCGCACCACCTTTGTCATCGATGAGTCAGGAAGAATTCAGAAGATTATCAACAAAGTAGACTCCAGCGATCACACCAGGCAGATTCTGGAATTATTAGGTATCAATTAAACATTTATATCATGGCAAAAGAATCATCCATCGATGACGTTAAAAGGGAAAAGCTAAAATCGCTTGAAACAACGTTAGGTAAAATTGAAAAGGACTTTGGCAAGGGAGCCATTATGAAACTGGGTGACCATGCCGTCGTTAATGTGGGCGTTATCCCATCGGGCTCACTTGCACTTGACATTGCTCTGGGTGTGGGAGGGTATCCACGCGGAAGGGTGGTTGAAATATTCGGTCCCGAATCCTCGGGAAAAACAACCCTGGCTATCCATGCGATTGCCCAGGCACAAAAGGCGGGTGGCATTGCTGCCTTTATTGATGCAGAACATGCTTTTGACAGTACCTATGCTCAAAAGCTGGGTGTCGACATTGAAAACCTGCTGATTTCACAACCCGACAACGGGGAACAGGCGCTGGAAATCACAGAACACCTGATCCGTTCAGGCGCTATTGATATTATTGTAATTGACTCAGTTGCAGCCCTTACCCCTAAGGCTGAAATTGAAGGGGAGATGGGCGATTCCAAAATGGGACTCCAGGCCAGGCTGATGTCGCAGGCCCTGCGAAAACTGACCGCCACGATAAGCAAGACCAATACCTGCTGCGTATTCATTAACCAGCTGCGTGAAAAAATCGGTGTTATGTTTGGCAATCCCGAGACTACAACCGGGGGAAATGCCCTTAAATTCTATGCATCCATCCGGCTTGATATCCGAAAAATCAACCAGATAAAGGAAGGAGAAGAAATATTTGGCAACCGAACAAAAGTGAAGGTTGTGAAAAACAAGCTGGCACCGCCATTCCGCAAAGCTGAATTTGATCTGATGTATGGAGAAGGAATATCCCGTCTCGGCGAGGTGATTGACATGGGTGTTGAACAGGAAATCATCAAAAAGAGCGGATCCTGGTTCAGCTATGGTGAAACCCGACTTGGCCAGGGACGTGATGCTGTAAAACTGCTGCTGGCTGATAATCCTGAACTCACCCTGGAAATTGAAAAGAAAATTATTGAGAAGGTGAAGTGAGGGGCTTATTAGGGGCTTAGGGGCTTAGGGGTTAGGGCTTAGGGGCTTAGGGGCTTAGGGCTTAGGGCTTAGGGGACGGATCGACGCTGCGATCCGTGGTAATGTTCTTCATAGAATTAAACAGGCGGAGCCTGGGACCATAATTTCGGACAAGGCGAGAGAGCCTTGTCCGAACATAGAGCCTTGTCCGAACATAGAGCCTTGTCCGAACATAGAGCCTTGTCCGAACATAGAGCCTTGTCCGAACATAGAGCCTTGTCCGAATCATGCGCCGCAGGCGCTAATAGCCCGTTTAAGTTCTGCGCCCTCATAAAAGCAAAGCGCCTCTCTTCTTTTTAAAAAACTCTGTGGTTATATTCCTGATTTTTTTCGTATCTTTTGTAAAATTCAGGTTCCGATGAAAGAATGTTATTTGCTTGAAAAATGTGGTTTTTTCAATAAATATAACTGTTCTGATGAAATCAACTGCCAGGAGTTTATTGAAAATTACTGCAAGGGTGATATGATGATTCATTGCAAAAGGCTTCAATACCGAAACCGGATCGGAGTTGCCCCATCAGATGATATGATGCCTACAGGTGCGATGATACGTTGATCATCTAAAAAGTAATCCTTGATCTCAGGCATGTTTGGAAGGCTCCTTCAAGGGTTCCTTCTACAAGGTAGGTATTATCCTGGTTTTCATCCATTGATTTGTTGAAGTGAACCACATCACCCTGTTTAACTTCCTGCTTGTATTCAATATCAAAGCATCGGGGCATACCATTGCCGGGGATATCCGGCCACAAATAATCAAATATCCATTCTACAAACCGGGCATTGTTTACATGTTTATTCTGGTCAAGGTCGCTGTATTGAGCGGTTACAGGTTCCGACCTGTTATTCGCATTCAGAGCCGGAATGGATATAAAAGACCGGTTCAGTCCCAATCGTCCCTGGTTGGCTCTGAGCACTGTTTCATCAATGGGAATAAGCTTTGGACGTTTATTGTGCAAGTCCAGCGGTATCCAGTAAGATGACGCCGCGATCATCGTTTCCCTGCCATCATCAAGACGGTAATCACGCCTGTAAAAAATTCTTTCGTTCCCCAGGGGCCATGTCTCAAGAAAAAATTCTTCTCCCCATGCCGGGAATCGTTTTATATCGATAGCCAGCTTTGAAAGCACCCATGCCATACCATTTTCGCGCATATGGGTGTAACCCACGTTCAGATGTTCGGCATGCCGGCCGGCAACTTCCTGAAAATAACTGCATAAATTACTCACCCGCATTATTCCATGATAGCCAATATCTGAAGAACGGACCTGGAATTTCTCACGCCAAACCGGAGTGTATACCTGTGAATGCATCATTCCTTACCGGGGATTATTCTCTTAAATAAAAAAGTCCATCCCTGCGGATGGACCTGAGTTTTTATGCAGCCTACCCGCTTAGGCGGGGCTGATTGCTTCTGTTGGACAAACATCAGCACAAGCACCGCAATCGATGCATTTGTCAGGATCTATTTTATAAATGTCACCCTCAGAAATTGCTTCCGAAGGACATTCAGGGAGACAAGTACCACAAGCAGTGCAGTCATTACTAATTACATAAGCCATATCTGGAAGTTTTATTGTTGAGCCTCAAAAATAATATTTTAATTGAAATCACAAAAGAAAAAAATATTTTAAATAAATGATTTACATCCAATCTTCTAAAATGACATTAAGCAGGGCCATCCGTCAGAAAACACATCGCAATGTAGGCCATGTTTGCCATTGCTGTTTTCAAGGATCCTTCCTCAGCCATAAATCCCGAAGAATGAAGGGGCGATGTATATTTATTTTCCGAATCGGTAATTCCAAAGCGGTAAAATACACCCGGTATTTTCTCTGCAAAATAGGCAAAGTCTTCCGCCGTCATCCTTAATTCAAGATCAACCACATTCTCATCGCCCAGCAGTCTTTTCGAATAAGCAACCGCACGGCGGGTATATTCTTCATGATTGAACAGCACAGGATATCCATGCTGAATATCAACTTCACAGTCGCCTCCCATTCCCCGGGCAATGGATTTGGCCATTTGTTCAAGCTTTTCATGGGCTTCCTTTCGCCATACCTCGTTCATCGTTCTGAAGGTTCCGGCCAACTTTACTTCGGAAGGTATAATATTTGTTGCTCCCAATGCTTCCACTTTTCCGAAAGACAAAACCGAAGGAATTGCCGGATTCCCCAGCCGGCTTATGATCTGTTGGAGCGCCACAATAATATTGGCCGAAATCAGCACAGGATCTATCAATTGCCAAGGCATGGCTGCGTGGCCTCCCCTGCCCTTTACGGTCAGATATATTTCATCGGTGGAAGCCATGTATTTTCCGGGCTTATACCCGACCTTCCCGGTTTCAAGAAGCGGCATCACATGCTGTCCGATAATCACATCCGGCAAACCGTCCGCAAACACACCTTCCTGGAGCATCAGCCTTGCCCCGCCCGGAAGTTTCTCCTCTGCAGGCTGAAAAACAAGCAGGATCCTGCCGTCAAATTCATCACGCAATGAATTAAGGATGCGCGCCGTTCCCAATAAGGATGCCATATGCAGGTCATGCCCGCAGGCATGCATCTTTCCTTCATTTACTGATTTAAAAGGAAGGTCATTTTTTTCCTGAACCGGCAAGCCGTCCATATCCGCACGCAAAGCAACTGTCAAGCCATTTCCGGAACGCCCGTCTATCCATCCGGCGATCCCTGTTCCTGCAAATCCTGTTTTGAAAGGTATACCAGAAGAATTAAGCTGATCCTGTATATACCGGGAAGTTTCCACTTCCTCAAAAGATAATTCGGGGTGTTGATGAATATGATGCCGTATTCCGATAATATCCTGAATATGCTGTTCGGCAAAACGGTTTATTTTATCACGCAATTGCTTGTCTTCCATCAGCATATTTTATTTGGTAAATATTAATCTTACTCCCATAGCAATGATCAGCAGGCCAAAGGAAATTTTCAAAATCCGGGCCGATATGTGAATTGCAGCCAGGGAACCCAGGTAACCACCCACAAAAAATGCCAGCATTACGATGATGGCAATCTTAAAATTTACATAGCCCTGTTTGTAATAATTCCAGAATGCAAGGAAACCTACAGGGAACAACAGAATAGCCAGGCTTGTACCCTGGGCCTGATGTTGTGTCATTCCAAAAAAGAAAATAAGGGCCGGAACCATGAGTATCGCACCTCCAATACCCAATAAACCCGACAGTATTCCAGCCGATAGACCAATGAGGACGAGAATGATTATTTCGTTTTCAGACATCTTCGGATTTACGATTTACGATTTAGGGATTCAGCACATTTTATGGAATCGTAGAGACAAGGCAATGCCTTGTCTCTACGATCCTGTTTAAAAATCAAGACTCATCGAAAAATAGAAAACATGAGGCAGCACCTGCCTGTTTTCGATTCCCCAGGCCCAGTCAAACCGCATAAAATATCCCAGCAGCATAGTATGTATGCCAAATCCATAACCGGCCACAATCGGGTCCCTGTTCGCATCAATTTTGATTGTGATCGGTCCCTGGTTGATTACGTCCGAATCATAGGCATTTTTGCTTGACCAGGGGGTAGGACCGGACCAGGCAGATCCAATATCAAAAAAAGTGACAACCTGAAAATTTTCGAAAAAACTGCGGCTTAAGGGATAATTAGCCAGGTATTTAAATACGGGAAATCTCAATTCGGTATTGAATATGGCAAAATTGTTTCCATTCCTTATGTTTTGTGAAAAACCGCGCATATCGGTTCCAACTGCCTGAAAGGCATAATTCTGGGTGCGGTCGATCGGAATTTCGCTGAAAGGAATAAAAGTAGGAGTTTTGCTCTGGTTCAGATTGATCCAGTTGTCAACTCCTCCAAGATAATATATAATGCGGCTTGATCCCTGTGAAGTACTCCATGCAAAACGGTTAGCCAGTATGAGGGTGCGGTGGATCCTCGTGTAATGCCTGATGTCGGCCCCAAATACGACTAGTTCGTACAAGTCTTTGTACATCTGCTCCTGGAATTCGGCAAATATTTTATAGCGTGTACCTCTGTATAAATTCATTCCGAGCGACTGGGTATTATCGAAAACGTATTCGAGCTTTAGTCCCAGCCAGTTCTTATAAATATTGGGCTCATTCAGATAATTGGGATTATTTGACAGATAAACCGTACGGTCATTCCGGAATGAGAAAGTTGCTCCCAATGATTTCACCTGGTTGAAGGGATAGCGAAGCAGGTAAGAAAGCGTATGCGTATGTGTTTTTATCTCAAATGGCCCCAGCTCTCCAAGACCCGTATTTTTAAAAGCCTGCCTGTGGAAGACCAGCTGTTTATCAAGCCGTTTTTTGAGGTTTTCAAAACTAAGGAGGTATTCGTTTGCATCAAAATCGGGTGACAACCTGAATCCCCCTGTGATCTTATAATCTTCAAAAAGATCGTTGGCTCCGATCTTAAAAAGAACATTAAATCCGGGATTAAAATAAAATGCCCCGCCGGTAAAGGCCTGGTAAGAAGCATTCAGAAAATTGAAATCAATTTGGGTAACAAGGCTGTTCTGATAAAAGACAGGGATATACAGCCTTATTTTGGGCCGTTTTTTTTGTGTTGTGTCGATGGCGACTTCCAGCTTTTTAGTGTCAAGCCTGGCATTGTAGCTATTGATTTTTTCAACCTCAAAAACATACCTGTTAATGTCAATCTGGCTGGGTCCCAGGCTGACTGTATCACCATGATTAATGATGGTATTATCCATCACATCCTGAATAGGAATAACCTCCTTTACGATATTGCGAATACTGTCCGCAGCAGAAAGCCTTTTGAGTCTTTGAATTTGTGAACTGGTGGGTTTGATCTTTTCCGGAAGAGTTGATAATTCATCGAGCGGATTATGATAAATATTATAGCGGCCTTTATTAAAAAAGATATCGGCCACATTCCCGCTGGTAGGATTATAATCCTGTTCCAGGATATTCCGGTTATAGTTGGTCAGCGGCGAAGTTTGTGCATAATAGCGGTAATGGACGACTGTATCGATCTGGCTGATTGTACTGTCGAATTTTGCAATATACCGGTTATTTATCCCATTTATATCCCCCAGATGAAGGAACGAATTGTGGCCGGTTTCCGACGGGAAGGTTTTGTTGTTGTATTTTCCGTCGTTAAGACGCATTAGAATATTTCCTCTGTCAGAATAATCATAAATGAACAGATCGGACGTCAGCGAACGTGAAGTTCTATGTGTTTCACTGCTTAATGTATCGGACACACGGTCGGAACTGAAAATTATTTTGGTGTCATTATCGATAAACCGTGGAAATGCATCGTCGGCAAGGTCATTTGTGATCTGTTCACTGGTAGAGGAAGCGATGTCATAAACATATAGGTCGGACTTTCCGTTGCGAATGCCCACAAAAACAAATTTCGATCCTTCTGCAGAGAAGGAAAAGTCGGTAACCTTATCGAAATAAAGGAAATTGCGAACTGTCAGTTTCTTTTCCGAAATATTGTAATAATAAAGCTTGACCATGCCTTTTTCTTCCGTCATAAAAGCCAAATAACGGCCTGAAGGATGCCAGGAAACTGCAGGGAAGGAATAATCAACGATCTGTTCAAGATGGTATCCGCGTTTAAAAATTCTTTTTTTCTTTCCTGTTTTAATATTCAGGAGCCAAATTTTATACTTGCCCCTGTCGTTTGTCACATAACTTAAATAATTGCCACTCGGGCTGATCTTGATTTTCTCATAAACGACTCCTTTTTTTGTTTTTTTGAAAACCTTTCCGCCGGCCGGAGTGCTGGCCAGGGTTTTGTCCTCGTCGAACAAGTTGGTATAATAACCCAGCCATTCATAGTTCAGCTCCTTGATTGAGAACCCCAGAACATTGGAAAAGCCGGTCTTGATAGATTTGCTGACACTGGTAAGATAAATTATGCTGGGAATGACGGATTCCCCGTAAGTATCTGCTATATATTTCCAGAAAGCATGGCCTGCATAAATGGCATCATTCCCGGTGAGCCTGTTGAATTTTTCATATTTTCCATTGAGGATCCCGTCTTTCACATGGTTTTCAGTTTCGATATCCCAATGTTTTGTCAGGTAATCAACCAGGCCTTCACTATACCATTGGGGTATGTTAATGAGCGTAGAATTGGCGACATTATCGATCAGCTGCGAGCCATACAAAAGTTCATTCAAAACCAGCCGGGTAACAACCGCCGTAATCTGTTCATCGTATTTCCTGTAGTCGCCCTCAAAATACAGGAAGGCTTTATTTCGGATTACGCTTGTGGTACCGCCTACATTGTATTCATCCTGTCCGGTAATCAATCCAAGATTGCTTTGACGGAAATCAGTAAGGCGGTTATATACAACAAACAAAATTCTTTTTTCAATAGTGTAGTCAAAGAATGCTTCAACCTGCGGAATTATTTTAGCAGCATAATCGGCGGTATATTCAGCAAGGCTGGTACCGCTTTCATTAAAATAAACGTCGTATTTAGGATACCTGTAAAACGACCAGACAAAATCATTGTACTGAACGCGGTTTTTGCCAAAGCTCATCTGGTGCCCGTTATAGAACTGGGCACTACCCATGAAGCAAACGCCGGTAAATAGGAATAACAGCAGGATTTTCTTGGCCAACGTTCTCATATTTGCTTACCAGTGGGGTGAATGCTTAACCGCAAAGTTTTTATAAAATAATTTTCTACTCAAACACCGTGCCTAAATTACTAAAATTGCCGTTAAGCCTCAAACAACGCTCGCATATTTTTTGATTCGAAAGGGCAAAGGGAAATATATTCATACCATTCATGATGGGTAGCCCGACTTTATCAATATTTTCGTCAAAATCCTCTTGCGCACGACAATAAATTAATTTAATTTAGTATAAATGCCAAATTTCATTATTTCTAACTAAATAAGACGATTATGAAGCCAAAATTACTCTTTGTTTTATTATTTTCCTTATCTGCCGTATTTTCGAGTGCACAGGTTATTTTTGACCCTGCAACTTACCCCCAGGATGAACTGCCTGCCGGTATGACAATCGATTCTGTTGACGGTAAGGCTTATGTCCGGATTATTCTGGACGGATGGAATTCTTATATAAAAATCAACCCTACTGTTGCAATCAGTAAAAATGCCACTCACTTCCGGACAGTAGCCAAACTGGGAACCGGTGTATCCGGATTTGAGCTTTCCCAAATTAAAACTTTCCTCAAACTGACGGACTCAGTGTATACGGAACTTGCCTCTGCAGCTAATAACAGCAGTGACAGCCTGGTTCACTACCAGGTGAAGCTGGCCAAAAATGATACGGTTGGTTACATCCAGGTGGCTGGCCAGGAGACGACCAACTGGACCGCCGTTACCGGCGATACATTATGGCTGGGCAAGATTATGGCTGTTGAAGTTGATCCCCAGGCTATATTCGATCCCGGCGCCTATGATCCGGCAGATTTACCTGAAGGCATGAGCATTGTGGAACTGGATGGCATGAAATATTGCCAGGTGATCCTGAATGGTGAGAATTCTAACCTTGACCTCCTGCCTTATACGGTTGGAAGTGAGGTAACCCACATCCGGACTAAAACGAAATACGGTGATGGTGTTTCCGGTTTTGAGCTGTCAAAAATCGGCTTTGGAATTTACATCTATGATGATGCCGATATGATACTTGCCGATGCCAGTCTTAATACTTTTCCGAAAAATGATCTGAATATCTATAAAGCAACCGTTGAGCCGGGAGTTGCAACACGCATGCGGGTTTATGCCGTAGGAAAACCTCTCTTTACGCCCATCGTTGGTGATACAGTCTGGGTAGGAAAAGTGAGGGCTATTACAGTAGAAAAGGGAGTAGTATTTGACCCGGCCCAGTATGATCCTTCGGAATTACCGGCAGGAATGGAAATTGTTAAGGTGGCAGGTACAGATTACCTCAAGGTTGCTTTGAATGGCTGGAATTCTGCAATACCTTTGGATCCCATCAATGTAACCAAAGCCTACACACATTTCAGTACGAATTCTAAATATGAAGTAGGTACTTCTGGATTTGAATTAGACAAGATACTTACTTTCCTCAAACTTACTTTCGCGGATGGTACTGAAATGGCCGCAGCAGGAAGTGCCAGCAGCGCTGAATTTAAGAACTACAGTGTCCCACTTGATACAATTGGTACTGTTGGAAACTTCCAGTTTGCCGGACAGGAAACTGTAACCTGGGACGCAGTAACAGGCGATACATTGTGGATTGGCAAGACGTTTTTAGAGGATAAAGCAGCGCCCTCAATTCCGGCCAACCTTGTCGCCAATGTAGACACCACAAGCGTTACGCTAACCTGGGATGCATCTATTGATAACGGCTTAGTCAAAGGCTATGAAATTTCTCAGGATGATGTGGTACTTGATACGGTAACTGCTAAAACGTTCGTGGTCATTGGTTTGGCTCAAGGCATATACACATTTAAGGTGGTTGCTTTTGATGGTTCCGGCAATCGTTCAGGCTATGCCGAAGCAGAAGCCATCGTTATGCCAACCGGTATTCGCACTCAGCAGGCTGAAAAACTTACAATATATCCGAATCCGGTTACCTCAACTCTGCAAGTAAATCAGGTTCAGGGTATCCTTGAAATGAACATCATAAATCTGACAGGTGCGGTTGTAAAAACCGTTCATAATACGAACATAATTGAAGTTTCCGGTTTGAGAGAAGGACTTTACCTGATCAAGGTAAAAACCAGTTCCGGAGTTTATTCCACTACATTTATAAAGGAATAACAAAGGAAGGACATTCTATTAATAAAAAATTGCCGCCAGTTAAACTGGCGGCAATTTTTTTTGGTGAATTTTCTATCAGGCCTTATCCGCGCTTCCGAGCACGTTTTTCACTTTGTGCATGTATAATTCTTTCAGCTTATCCCTGGCAGGTCCGAGGTAATTACGGGGGTCGAATTCACCCGGTTTCTCGGCAAATATTTTCCGGATAGTAGCTGTCATTGCCAAACGGCCGTCACTGTCGATGTTAATCTTGCAAACGGCAGATTTAGCCGCCCTGCGAAGCTGGTCCTCGGATACGCCGGCTGTGTTTTCCATCTTTCCGCCATACTTGTTAATTTCAGCAACTATGTCCTGAGGAACGGAGGAGGCACCGTGAAGAACGATCGGGAACCCGGGAATTCTTCTTTCAACTTCTTCAAGTATGTCAAAACGAAGCGGAGGAGGAAGTTCACCGGGTTTAACTTTGAATTTGAAAGCGCCATGGGAAGTTCCGATGGAAATGGCAAGAGAATCAACTCCCGTTTTTTTAACAAAATCTTCTACTTCTTCAGGTCGAGTATAGGAACTATGCTCAGCAACTACTTCATCTTCGATTCCGGCAAGTACTCCGAGTTCGCCTTCTACCGAAACGCCATGTTGATGTGCAAATTCAACAACCTGCCTGGTGAGCCTGACATTTTCCTCGTATGGAAAATGGGAACCATCGATCATCACCGACGAAAAGCCTGTCTCTATACAGTTTTTGCAGGTTTCAAAAGTATCGCCATGATCAAGATGCAGTACAATAGGAATAGCAAAACCAAGTTCCTTTGCATATTCAACAGCTCCTTTGGCAAGGAATTGAAGCAAGGTTTGGTTGGCGTATTTCCGGGCGCCTTTAGAAACCTGAAGGATAACAGGTGATTTTGTCTCTACACAAGCGCTTATGATTGCCTGAAGCTGCTCGAGATTATTAAAATTGAACGCGGGAATGGCATATCCGCCTTTTACCGCTTTTTTGAATAATTCGCTCGAATTTACTAACCCTAAATCTTTATAATGTAGCATAATTGTTAAATTTAAATTGAAGGCCGCAAGTTAATTCATTTACGTTTAGATGCCAAAAGAATTATGGATAATTTGGAGAACTTGATGGATTGATAAATACAAACTTTTACTCACATGTGCACCAAACCTTCAGGATCTATTCAGAAAAATCTGACCGTTTGACGCAACCGCAATCGTTGCCGGTTCAATGATTGGTTCGGGCAATTATATTGTGATTGATGATATTTCGCAGAATATAGGGCTTCCGGTTGGATAATGGCTGTTTGGCCTGCAACCTGACTGTTATGGCAGCTCAAGCCTGGCAGGCTTTGCTTTGCTTGTGGCCATTATACCGGCAATGGTGGATACGCTTTTCTCCGGATTAATACCCCGGATTGGCCATAACAGGAAGTTCAACATCAATCACCCGCATTTTCTTCCATTTCCCAGACCTGTATCGTAAATACAAGGCAAAACAAAAGAAAAGAAAAAGTATGACAAGAGCAAGCCAGCCCATGAGAGCTGATGCATTAAACACATTAAACATTATCCATAACAACGGGATGAAAGTCCAATGAAATGTAACGGAGGCGATCATGGTCCAGTGCGTATCCCCTGCACCGCGAAGCGCACCTACAAGGGCCACCATCATGGCTTCTGCCAGCACATATAAGGATGCGATTCGGATCATCGAGGTTGCAATGGGCAATGCGTGTTCAAAAACCTGACTGTGTGTCTGCGGCCGGAAGACCATGGCCAGTTTCCCGGGAATAAAAACAAAAAGGACCAGTACCACTACCGAATAGTAAATGCCCGTTTTAATGCCCGACATGGCGGCCCGGTGTGCGGTTTCCGGATCCCCTGCCCCCATATAGCGGCCTACCAGGCTGGTTACGGCAATTTCAATACCCAGCAAAGGGATAAAAGTGGCCAGGTCCCAGCTGAACATAATTGTGGTGGCGGTTGCGACTTCGTTGCCACGGGAATGGAACATAAAAATGATAACGGTGAAACCCAGGAAATTCAGGAATAATTCAAGTCCGGCAGGATATCCGAAATACAACAGTTTCCGCATTACGGTCCAGTTGAATTTAAATGAACTCATGATGCCGAAGTTTTCCCTGTTAAACCGTCCGAGATAAACAGCAATCAGAACGCACAATCCGGTAAGGCTGCCGGCCACTGTAGCAATTGCGGCACCCCTTATTCCCATTGCCGGGAATCCCATTTTTCCAAAGATCATACCATAGTCGAGAACAACATTCACCACCACCGAAGCCAGGGCTGACATCATCACTACCTTGGTACGTCCAAGTCCCGAAAAATAACAACTCAGGCAATTTCGGAGGATGCTGAATAATACCCCATAAATGACGATATTAAAGTAACTGATCTGGTATGGCAATTGTGATACGGGCACGTGCATGAAACTAAAGAAATGCAGGGAAAGGGGTTTGCAGAGTAATATGAGGGGATAAGCTGCCAGCGCGATCAGAATTGCCTGAAAAGCTGCCACACCTCCCATTTTCTTTTGACCGGAACCATAATACTGGGCGACAAGGGCGGTTGTATAGCCAGTGAGACCAATGAAGAAAAACATCATCATCTGCATGGCTACCCCGCCTCCCATAGCGGCGTTCATCTGCTCCGAACCAATTCTCGACAGAAAAAGCCTGTCGGTAAATGTCATTACCCCGTCACAAGCCGTTGAAACGATCATAGGTAAGGCTATGGCAAGCATTTCTGCCACTCCACCCTTACCTGGTTTTAAGGTCAAGGATTTCTTCAAAATATTTTTTTGATTTACCGCAATTACAAAAATAACGGCTTTTTCCGATTTACAGCCGGACTATTGTTCATTATCACAATCCTGCGAAGTCTTTTGGAGGTTTTTCAGATCGTATCCCTTGCCTTTGATCAGGGAGAGAATGTGGTTGTATGTATCCGTTGGCATATAGGATTCGCGACTTAACACCCATAAATATTTCCTGTCGGGGTGGCCAACTACGGCCCAGGAATAATCATCCGCCAGTCCGATTATAAAATAATCTCCCCTGAACGGCCAGAAAAACTGAACTTTAAGCCTGGCATTATTGGATCCCTCAACAACAAATGCCTTACCATGGGCAATTCTTATTTTGGATTTCCCGTTTTTAAAACGGATGCATCGGTTCGTCACACGAATGTATTTTTTACCGGGTAACCCTTCATAATCTGCGGTTGTGCACCGGCATCCCTTTTGAAAACTTGCCGGAAAGGAAGCAGTTTCATACCACCGTCCGAGGTATTTTTCAAGATCAACCTTATCAACGGCCTGCAAATCCTGACTCATAACATTTGTCAAATTACCAAACAACAACAATAGAATACCAAAAGTTCTATTCATGGTTGCAAGATTCGGTTCGGATCAAACGACCCTAAATATACGAAAAAATCAAACCAACCTACACTGCTTCCAGCTTAACATCCGTAACCTTTGCCAGGTCCTTTGCATAGAAAAAAGATCCCGCGAAAAACAGCCCTGAGGAAATAACGAGTGAAACAGGCAGAAGATTAAATGCAGTCTGAATGTTCGTGGCATCAGAAATTGCCCCCATGACAAGCGGGGCTAAAAAACCGCCCAGCAGATTCTGAACGACTACAGCCACCGCGTATGAAATTGCCCTGAGACCAGCATGCACCACATCCTGGGTTACTGCGGAAGCCGCGGAAACAAAAGCCGTGATTGAAATACCCACGGAAAGCAAGAGCATATACTGCAATTTTCCGGCGAATACATTGAAGGCAAAAAACATGATTATAGCAGAAATCAGCGTGGTAATGGCCGGGAAGATAAGGCGTGCATTGATGCGTCTTTTTCTCCACCGGTCAACCAGGTATCCACCGAGAGGGGCACCGACAATGGCCAGAAGCATAACGGCACTTGATTTAAGACCGGCCGGACTGGCTTTCATTCCCTGAACCCGCATGAAGTAGCTAGGTAACCAGGCCAGGAGGGCGGTTGTGGTAAAAACCACGCCGGACATTCCAAAATAAGTAAATATGAGGGATGGCTTATGAATCAATTCCTTAAACATGTCAATTATTGACATCTTCACCAGTTTTCCCGCTTTTGTTTTTGATCCGGAAGGTTCTTTCTTTAACAGACCCACCGTTTTGTAATCCTTAACAAAGAAAAACAGGAAAGCCACGATGATTCCCGGAATAGCAACAAGCCCAAGTGCATGACGCCATCCCCAATGTGTAGCAATTATACCGCCGATAGCAACACCCATTGCACTGCCAAGAGGAATTGACGCATTCCATAATCCAAGCATCCACGAGCGTTTTTCAACCGGATACATACCTGATATCATGGCTGACCCGCCCGGGGCATACCCGGCTTCACCAATGCCAATCAAGGAACGCGTGGTGTATAGCTGGCTGAACGTTTTGGTAAAAGCACCCAGACCGGTTGCCAAACCCCATAGCAAGGCCATCAGTCCTACTGTCTTTTTTCGGCTCCAGCGGTCTATCAAAACGGATACCGGAAAAGTAAAAATTACAATTGATAAATAAACTGCGGATACCAAACCTCCGCATTGGGTGTCCGTCAGCTGCCACTCTGCCTTCAGAAAAGGAAAAAGGGAAGAAATGACCATCCTGTCGAGATAATCGAACATATACAGCAAAAACAACAAAATGAAAATGTAATTTGTATATCGTCGGGTGAACAGGTAGCCTTCCGGCACAGCAGCATTTTTCATATCACAGGATTTAAAATTTCAGGGAATTTGCCAATCAGGTCAGATAGAATTACAGAGTTCGATTTTTCCATTAAAAACTAAAATTAATAAAAAATCAACAGCATCAAAATGGAGAGAGGATTTGCATTGGCTCAGAGTTGTTCCTTTCTTTTATAATACTGTCAGATTCATTACTTTTGGTATTTATTTACAGTAGCATGGATACTCTATTTGAATCGATACGGCCCGGTGAATTACAGGACAATTTTTTTAACCTGATCAAAAATGACTGGATGCTTGTCACGGCAGGAGCAATGGGAAATTTTAATACAATGACTGCCAGTTGGGGAACAATGGGCATATTATGGAACAAACCTATTGCCATCTGTTTCATCAGGCCCCACCGGTATACTTTTGAGTTTACAGAAAAATATGAATCCTTTACGCTCAGTTTCTTTGATTACCAATACCGCGAAGTACTGGATTTTTGCGGGACACATTCCGGAAGGGATATTGATAAAGTAAGTCAGACCGGATTGCGGCCAATAGAAACCGGTATGGGAAATATTGCTTTTGAACAAGCCCGGCTGGTGCTTGAATGCCGAAAGATATATGCCGATAGCCTGAAACCGGAGAACTTCATGTTGATGGAAGTGGCAAAAATGAATTATCCGGCACAGGATTACCATAAGTTTTATATAGGTGAAATTATTGGATGCTATGTTAAAGGGAAGAGGGACTAGGAAGAATTAACAATGAACAATGAACAATGCATTGAAAAACTAAAAGATAAAAACTAAAAGTGAGGAAGAAAGTGACGAGTGACAAGTGACGAGTGACGCTGACGCAGCTGACTGCATGACTGCATGACTGCCTTTACTGCATTACCGCAGAACACCAACTTTTTCCGACCATGCCCGAAAAACCCCAAATTATATACGACAACCACTGCAAATTATGCAATCAGGCGGTTCGGTTTTTAAAAGCCGGCACCGGCGAATCGGGCATGGTATTTTTTCCGGCCGAAAGCGGTGACACGGAAACCTTGCTCATACAAAATCATATACCCAGGGAACTAACAGACAAGACTGTTATTCTGCTAGACGATCAGAAAATTTTCATCAAATCCTCAGCCATCATCAAAGCCTTGCAAAAAAGAGGCGGAGTATGGAAGCTTGCGGTGTTATTCAGGATTATTCCCGCTTTTATCCGGGATTTATTTTATGATTTTATAGCCCGCAACCGATAGACATGCAACCCTTGAATTTTAAATCTGTCCTTTTAAATAGTGAGAAGAAATTAGCTGGCTCACAGGGTTTATTGCCGATGATATTTCTAATAATATGAATCAATGTTAAACAATCATCCAGGTGGCATATTACCAGGAAATACACAGGGATATAATCGAACAATGTAAAGCCGGCAATTCCAGGGCTCAGCAAAAGCTTTATCATTTATATGCGAAGGCTATGTACAATGTTTGTTATCGCATGATGAACAACCGTGAAGAAGCTGAGGATCAGCTTCAGGAGTCGTTTACGGAAGCTTTTGTACGGCTTGAAAGTTTCAGGTTTGAATCCGCGTTTGGCGCCTGGTTAAAAAGGATCACCGTTAACAAATGCATTAACTCACTCAAAAAAAGGAAAGCCGAATTGGTGCCTGTTGTTGAATTACCGGAAAAACCGGCAGAGGAGGATAACGATGTTTCAGGACTCACAACCGAACATATCCGAAAAGCACTGGAAAAGTTGCCGGAAGGTTACCGGGTGATATTTTCACTGTACCTGCTGGAAGGATACGATCATGTTGAAATTTCACAAATTATGGGAATCTCGGAAGAAACTTCCAAATCACAATATTCAAGAGCCCGACAAAGAATGAAAGAAATATTAAAACAAGACTTCCATGGAAGACAAGTTTGAAAAATTCATTACCGAAAACCGGGAGGCTTTCGATATTCATGATCCGAACCCAAAAATCTGGAACCAAATACAGGGTAACCTGCGGTTTAAAAGCAAATCCGGATGGAAACAAATTCTGCAAAAGGCTGCTGTCGTTGCCGTTATTTTCGCCGCCTCTTATCTGGTAAATGAAATGGTTCACCGGTATCAGCAGGGAGAGCGCAAATCAGATCGCGCCGTGGCAAAAACCAATGCAGCGCCGGGACTCAAAGAAGCAGAAGCCTATTATACCAACCTGCTGAATCAGAAAATGGACGAACTGAAACCGGTGATGGCAAATTGCCCGGCCCTGGCAGAAGAACTTAATTACGACATGTCGGAACTCGACAGTGTGTACACTGATCTGAAAAAAGACCTGAAAGATAATATGGCTAACCAGGAAGTAGTAGAAGCGATCATTGAGAATTACCGTCTTAAAGTAAGAATCCTGGAAGAATTGCTGAGTGAAATTAAACCCCATGAGGATGAATGTCTCTCCAAAAATGACGGTTATGCGCTCTAAAATATTCCTGATATTAACTGTACTTTGCCTGTCTGGAAGCCTCCGGGCCCAGACACCCGAATACATACACCAGGTTGTTAGATCTTTCCGTGCAAGCGATGGAATGACGATCGATTTGGTCAATAAATACGGGAAAGTACATGTGATAAAATGGAATTATGATTCTGTAAAAATTATCATCGACCTGCGAATCCGAACAAAGGATGCCAGTAAAATGCAGAAACTGAAACAAAATATTGATTTTGAATTTACTGAATCCCAATATTTTCTTAACGCAAGGACAAAAATTGGCGATAATGCCTCCGATGTTTTTCAGGATATTAAAGATATTGCCGGAACTTACCTGTCATCCTCGAACACAGTTACAATAAATTACACGGTGATGGTTCCGGATTATATTTCTTTAAAAATCGACAACAAATTTGGAAACGTATATCTTGACGATATCGCCCGGAATTTCAATCTCACTCTGTCGTACGGTGATTTTAGCTGTAACCGGCTAACCGGGAAAAGCGATATTAGAATAACCTCGGGAAATGCTGAAATAGGATACATCAGCGAGGGGATCCTTTTCCTGTCGTATGGCAATCTCCATCTTCATGATGCAGGCAGGCTGATGGCAGAGACACGGTCATCAACTTTAACTATTGATAAATCAAATGAATTAAAAGTCAATTCCAGGCGCGATAAATTTTATCTGAATGAACTGGGTTCACTTTCAGGTGAGAGCTATTTCTCAACCATAAATGCAGGCATCCTGCACAATGAAATGAATTTTACAAGCCGTTACGGAGCTATAAACCTGGATAATATCCGAAAAACTTTTTCAGCTGTGAATCTCATGGCTGAATTTACCAAAGTCACACTTGCCTTTGACAGGTCGGCATCCTATAATCTTGAACTCACGCATCACCAGGAAGTTGTGTTTACTTATCCTAAAAGTATTGCCTCACTGAAAACCAAGGTGGTCAATGTGGAGGAAAAGCAGTTTCTGACAACCGGAGTGATTGGAAATGGACCGGCCGTTTCAAATGTGGAAATCCATGTTCCGAAGAAGTGTAACCTTACTCTCATCAGTAAATAACCACTATTCTGATAATAAACAAAAAAATGAAATTAAGATGAAGAAGTTAATAATTATACAGGCAATTATGGCAAGTGCAATGCTCACGTCATGTGATCAGATGTGGCACCACTGTATTGACGGAAACGGTCATCCGTCAACAGAAAATCGGCCCCTTCCTTCCTTTACGGAAATACAGGTAAATGGGGATTTTTCGGTTCAGGTTACTACCGATTCAGCGTCGGTTGCCATTGTAGAAACCGATGAAAATCTGCAGGATCTGATTAAAACCTATGTTTCAGGCGATAAACTGATAATTGAATCCAGGAACGGTGATTGCCTGAATTCCTCCCATCCTGTTGAGATTAGCGTAATGACGCCTTCCGTGAACAACATTGAATTGAATGGATCGGGAAATATACATTGTTACAGCCCGAATTCAGAAGATCTTGTATTAAGATTATCCGGTTCCGGACTAATTGAATGTACCGGCATAAAATCCAAATCAGCAAAGCTGGTTTTGGAAGGATCGGGCAATATTGAATGTGGAGCTGATGTTGATGATTTATATTCACAGATCGAAGGTTCGGGAGAGATACAAACAACCGGATCAGCCTTGAATTCCGAATTAAGGATTACCGGTTCAGGCCGTCAACGGGCAAGCCATTTGAATTCGGAAGTATGTATAACCTACATAGTGGGATCGGGAATCATTGACACACGCGTCAGTAAATCGCTCGATGTGACAATTATGGGCAGTGGCATTGTGAACTACTTTGGAAATCCCGTGGTCACTTCTTATATTTCCGGCTCTGGAAAAATTGTTAAACAATAACAAAGCATCGGTTCGATATTTGTAGAACTTAAATAACCTGAAATTTTAATAATAACCGTTAAATTATCTATCATGAAAAAACTGTTTATTCTTATGTTCATTATGGGGGGAACCCTGGCCGCTTTTGCACAAAATGAAGGCGGAAATGGGGATCCGAATGAGATAAAGACCTTTATGGGGCATAATAACGCTGTGGGAGGTTATGGTGCAATCTCCATGCAATACAGCCAGATCAACAATCGTGATGCCTTTGTATTCGGCGCCCGGGGCGGCATTTTAATGGGACATACCGTAGCCATGGGCCTTTCAATTAATGGGTTTTTTAACGACAAGTATTATAATCAGATTACCGGTTATTCCCAACATCTTGCCGGCGGATACGGCGGCTTTTTTTTCGAACCCATCGTTATGCCTAAATATCCGGTGCATGTTTCATTTCCTGTACTGATCGGCGGAGGCGGAATCGGAATTATGAATAATAACGATAATTCGTGGGACAACAAATGGCATTCAGAAGCCTCTGACGCATTTATGGTCATTGAACCGGGAATTGAAGTGGAAATGAACATAACCCGTTTTTTCAGATTCTGTATTGGCGCTCATTACCGGTACACCACTGACGTGCAAATTGACAATCCGGACTTTGCGGAGGAAATATCGCCCGGTGTGCTTAGAGGTTGGATGGGCGGAGTTACGTTTAAGTTTGGAAGGTTTTAATAACTTACTCTATATTTGCAGAGGATGCGCGAAAATCATCTCACGTAATTTTCCCCTCTGAAATGTTGAAGAAACTGGGCATTTTACTGATTGCCGTTATGATCACTTTCACGGCAGCAGGTCAGAATCGATTTACCCTCAGCGGTTATATAACTGATGAGCAGGGCGAAGCGCTTACCGGCGTTTATGTGATTGTTCCTCATTCGTCCTATGGAACAATCACTAACGTCTATGGTTTTTATTCCCTAACCCTTCCATCCGGAAATTATATTGTACGATATTCATTCGTGGGCTTCGAAACCCTGGAAAAGCAATTCAATCTTACTGTAAATACAAAATTTACAGTTGGCCTGAAACCGGAAGCCTCTGCGATCGATGCAGTCACAATCACTGCCGCACGGAAAGATGAAAATGTAAAGGACATTACAATGAGTAATGTTCAGCTTCCCGCCAGGGTTATAAAAAAGATACCCAATCTTATGGGCGAGGTGGATATTATTAAATCCATACAGTTGCTTCCCGGTGTTCAGGCAAGCGTGGAAGGTTCAAGTGGCTTTTATGTCCGCGGCGGAAATGCAGATCAGAATCTTATTTTGCTGGATGGGGCCACAGTTTATAATCCCTCCCATTTGTTTGGATTCTTTTCCGTTTTCAACGGGGATGCGGTTAAAAATGTTGAGCTTTTCAAAGGAGGGATCCCGGCAGAATACGGAGGCCGGCTGTCATCCGTACTTGATGTGAGAATGAACGAGGGCAACACTCAAAAAATTAAAGGCAGTGCAGGAATTGGATTGATCTCCAGCCGATTCACCATTGAAGGACCCATCATAAAAGAAAAGATGTCGTTTCTTTTAACTGCCCGGCGTACCTATATGGAGGTGCTCCGCCCGTTTATTACAGATACGATAGCCAAAAAAAGCAATCTCTATTTTTTTGATCTGAATGCCAAAATAAATTATCAGGTCAACCAGAACAACCGGATCTTTCTTTCGGGTTACTTCGGAAGAGACATCAATGATTTTGGCGATATGTTCAGTATGAATTATGGCAATGCAACAGGAACGATCCGATGGAACCATATTTACAAGGACAAGATGTTCTCCAATCTTACCCTGATTTTCAGTGATTTTAACTATAACCTGGGAGTCCCAAATGGCAGCATGGCCTTTAAGTGGCTGTCAAACATAAGGGATTACAGTCTGAACAATGATTATTCCTATTATCTGAATCCGTCAAATACCATAAAATTCGGAGTTCAGGTTACCTATCACACAATAAGGCCGGGAAAAACGGAAACCAGTTCCGAAAGTTATGTGCAGGCGCTGAATTACCCGAAAAATCATGCCCTTGAAACTGCCCTTTTTCTCAGCAATGAACAAAAACTGGGACCAAAGATTTCGTTGTTATATGGATTGAGGCTTTCGGCATTTCAGAATATGGGAGAAACCGTTTTGTACCATTACAATGAAAATTACCAGGTGGACGATTCAACGGAATATGGATCGGCCCATATTTTCAATACTTTTTTTTCCCTGGAACCCCGGTTTAATTTCCGGTACAGCTTCAATGACAAAAACTCATTTAAATTCAGTTATAACCGAACCGCCCAGTATTTGCAGCTTGCTTCCAATTCGACCGCCACCTTTCCACTCGACATGTGGTTTATGAGCAATCCCAATATTAAGCCTCAGAAGGCTGATCAGGTCGCAGCCGGATATTTCCGGAATTTCCTTGACAACTCGCTTGAGTTTTCAGTTGAGACGTTTTATAAAAAAATATACAATGCTGTTGATTTCAAGGACCATGCAGTGCTTGTCCCCCAGCAATATCTTGAAGGAGAGCTTCGAATTGGCAATGCTCACTCCTATGGAATTGAATTTTTACTCAGGAAACAAACCGGAAAGTTAACAGGGTGGCTTAGCTATTCCTACATCCGCACCTTCAGGAACATTCCCGCTATTAACAACGGGAAGGAATTTCCACCCCCTTATGATAAACCTCACAATGTATCCATAGTACTGAACTATGAAATCAGTAAAAAATTCGACGCAGGATTTAACTGGGTATATTCTACCGCTATTCCGGTGACTGTGCCCACGCAGGGTTCCTATTACGGAAATGCATGGATCCCTTCCTACTCAACCCGGGGAGGAACACGAATTCCAGGTACTGCTTATCATCGCCTGGATCTTTCGATGAATTATTACTTCAAAACATTTAAGAAGGAGAGTAGTTTGAATTTGTCAATTTACAATGCATATAACCGGCATAATGCTTTTGCCATCTATTTCAGGGAAAAGAAACCCGAAGTGAACGATCCTTCCCCATATAACCAGGTTGAAGTGGTGAAGCTTTATTTATTCCCGATCATACCGGCTATTACTTATAATATCAGTTTTTAGAAGTCATGAAAGGAATTCCGATATACCAAATAAAATATCCGCAGTCATGGCTGAAAGGGTCCATAGTGGTCGCCGTTTTTTTTATACTGGTTTCATGTGAAGATATAATGAATGTGGATTTCGTGGGAAATTCCGAAAAAAACCTCGTAGTAGACGGAGCAATTACAACCGATACCACACAACATGTTGTTACACTTTCCTATACAGGGGACTATTTTGAAATCTCGGCACAGGAAATGGCAACCGGTGCAATTGTATATATTTCCGATGGAAGCGATATCATTCCCCTGAGAGAACTGAAAGACGGTGTTTATGCTACCGAGGGAACTGTGTCGGGGAAAGTGGGAAAAAAATATACGCTCACTGTAAAATTGCCGGACGGACGTGAATATACCGCATCCGATTCGCTTGAAGCGTGTTCTGATATCGATTCAATACGCCAATCCAATAATTATAATTCCTATATGCAGGGATACGGATATGACGTGCTGTTTTACGGACACGAACCACCACCTGAGGGAAATCACTACATGTATGAACTGAAAATCAATAATAAGCTTTATACAGACACCATTACAGAAGTCAATTTCGCTTCGGATGAGTTTGTGAATGGCAGTTTTGTCCGTGACTACCAGGTATTCCGGATACGTGAAATAGATCTGAAAAATATAACCTCCATTGTAACCCTTGAAATGTACTCCATCAGCAAGGCCTATTATGAATTCCTATCTGCCCTGATGGTTGAAACCATTTGGCGCGGCAGTCCCTGGGATGGTCCCCCGGCCAATATTCCGGGCAACGTCAGCAACGGCGGAAAGGGTTTTTTCAGAGCCTCTGCTGTCAAGCGAAAAGACCGGATATTTCTCCAGCTCCCAAGGGTGAATTGAAACTTGTTCTGCAGTCGTGCAGTTTTGCAGTTTTGCAGTTTTGCAGTTTTGCAGTTTTGCAGTTTTGCAGTTTTGCAGTTTTGCAGTTGTGCAGTTGTGCAGTTTTGCAGTTTTGCAGTTGTGCAGTTGTGCAGTTGTGCAGTTGTGCAGTCGTGCAGTCGTGCAGTCGTGCAGTCCGGAGGCGTTAGCGTCACCAGTCACCAGTCACCAGTCACCAGTCACCTTTTTCCTCACTTTTAGTTTTTATCTTTTAGTTTTTCACTGCATTGTTCATTGTTCATTGTTCATTATCCCTAAATAATCCCTCAGGGAATCAACATAATTCACAAACGCCTCCCTGCCCTGGGATGTGATACTGCAGGTGGTAAGCGGGTAATTGTCGCGAAACGATTTACGGATCGTGATATATCCGCATTCTTCAAGTTTTTTCAACTGAACACTGATGTTCCCCTTTGTTGCCCCTGTCTTCTCAGCGATGAAGGTAAATTCAGCGGATTTAACCCCCATCAGAAGCGAAATAATAGAAAGCCGCAATTGAGAGTGCAATATGGGATCCAATTCCCGAAAAGCACTCATGACTTTTGTTTTTTAGCTTCGTTTCTTAACATGTGTCCCGGAATGATATAGGAAACAATTACCGTGGCTGCCATAAGCAGGAGCTGCACATTGTAGGGCTGAAAGTAAGAAGCCAGGGCTGCTGCCCAGGAAATTATCCCGCCAATAATCAATGGACGATAACTGATGACCCCGCCTGAAACAAATATTCCCATACCATACATCACCATAGTAAGAGGCAAAATAAGGCCATGATTCTGCATTTGAGAGGAAAAATACAGGATCAGAAGAAAACTTACAAGCCAGCCTCCCCAAAGATAGCTCATGATATTTCCAATAAATGTCCGGTTGGTAGAGGTTTTCTGCCTGCGAATGGTTAAGACACCGGAGACCACCATTCCCAATCCCATCAAAACCGGCCATACCATATAATGACGTTCATAATGTACCACGCTGATAAACATGAATTCCAGTAATGAGGCAAGTCCTACAAGGTAACCCCATAAAAGATAGAAAAGATAATTGTCGCCGATTGTGCTTTTCGTAGAGGTGATCATCGCATAAATGGTCTTCAGGCCATCTTCGTGACTGAATCCCACACTTTCATTTTTTGTTTCCATACTGTTGTTATTAAGATTAAATGAATTTGGTTGTTGCTAATTTATAAACTACGTACAAATATAAACTTGTTTATTATATAAACCTAATTTTTTAGCAACTATTTTTATTGTCCGTGAGCTTTTTTTACGGATAGCCAAGTTTTTCCTCTAATTTTAGGAATAATTCATTTCCTCCATGACTCAGAATTGCCTCACAAAGGTTCTTGCAGGAAAATCCCTGTTTCTTTTTATTACCGGCATTCTGATGCATTTGCAGGTATATGCTGATGATCCCCCTTTTGCCGGAGAAACCCGGATATACAATACAATACATATTAAATCGGTAAAACCCGACATAGACGGTATTCTGGATGATGTTTGCTGGCTTGAAGGTGAATGGACCGGCAATTACAGGCAAAATATGCCTTCGGAAGGGGCGCAGCCCTCCCAAAAAACAGAATTTAAGATCCTGTACGATGATGAAAACATATATGTGGCAATTAAAGCGTATGACAGTGAACCTGACAGGATTGACAGGCAAATGTCGCGTCGCGATGAACGTTTGGGAGATATTGTAGGAATTAATTTCGACAGTTATTATGACCACCGCACGGGATTCGAATTTAACCTCACGGCGGCCGGCTGCAAAATAGATCTGATTCTCACGAACGATGGTTTTGACACAAACTGGAATCCGGTATGGGATGGCAAGGCGGGTGCCATGGATTCAGGCTGGACAGCCGAGATGCAAATACCCCTCAGCCAGTTGCGATATGGAAAGCAGGAAGCGCAGCTTTGGGGTCTCCATGCATGGCGATGGATAAACCGCAACCGGGAATCTGATCAATGGAATCTTATTCCCCGGGATAATGCGGGTGTATTATATTACTTCGGAGAATTGCACGGATTAAACAATCTTCCAAAAATACACCGCATGGAATTTATGCCCTATACACTGGCTAAAATTGAAACATACCAAAAAACAACGGGGGACCCCTATAAGGATGGTTTTGACCCATCGGTTGCCCTTGGCCTGGACGGCAAATTCGGCATTGGCAGCAATTTTACTTTAGATTACACGGTCAATCCTGATTTTGGCCAGGTTGAAGCTGACCCTTCCGACCTGAATCTTACCGCTTTTGAAACGTATTACGAGGAAAAAAGGCCTTTTTTTATTGAAGGACGGAATATTTTCGATTACAGTTACGATGATGACCAATTATTCTATAGCAGGCGGATCGGTCATATTCCAATGTATGAATATGAGCCCGACAGCGGGGAATATACAAATCAGCCGGAATATACATCCATACTGGGGGCATTGAAGCTAACCGGTAAAACCAGTAAGGGATTGTCGGTTGGGATTATGGAAAGTCTGACTTCCCGGGAATATGCAGAAATCAGTTCACCCGAAGGCGAACGAAAAATTATTGCGGAGCCCCTCACTAATTATTTTGTCGGACGGGTTCAGAAGGATATCAATAGGAGCAATACAATGGTGGGAGGAATGTTTACTTCTACATTTCGCGATATTGACCATTCCTACCTTGATCACATAAATAAATCGGCTTTTACCGGGGGTGTGGATTTCAGGCATTACCTGCTGAATAAATCGTTTTATATCGATTTTAAAGCGCTCTTCAGCCAGGTGCGGGGTTCAACGAACGCCATTACTTCGCTGCAAAAAGAGTCCTCACGCTATTATCAGCGCCCCGACGCCCCGCATTTGAAAATTGACACAACACTGACACAACTTACAGGTTATGGAGGGATCCTGGAATTCGTAAAGGGGGCAAACGGTAAATGGCGTTATGCTATTGGCACCCATTGGCGGTCGCCGGGAATGGAACTGAATGACCTGGGCTTTCAGAATAAGGCCGATGAAATATGGGAAGGCCAGATGGTTGGATATGTCGAAAATAAGCCCAATGGTATATTCCGAACGTACGAAATTTCACTTGCGCAGATCAATTTCTGGAATTTCGGCGGAGAATACTTGTTTTCGCAATATGAAGCAGAGGGTAACTCTTTATTTGCCAATAAGTGGGGCTTTGACATTGATATAAACCGCCAGGGAAAAACGATGAACACAAGCTTATTGAGGGGTGGACCGGGAATTTGGCAACACGGATTCACGAAACAGGAATACGAAGTCAGCACCGATGAATCAAGAAAGATATCCCTGGAAATTGATTATGATTACAGCCATTCCGATGATAAAATAACGCATCAAAATGTATTTCAGATTGCCATGAACTGGAAGGCAACCACATCTATGCTGTTATCAACCGAGCTGACTTTCAAAAAAGGCATCGATGATCTGCAGTATATCGAAGATGACGCCATAAGTGAAACAGGAAGTTATGTGCTGGGCAAACTTACAAGAAAAACAAGCATGATCACTTTCCGGATCAGCTATGCGCTTACACCGGAATTTACAATTCAATATTATGGAAGCCCTTATATTTCCATGGGCAAATATGAAGCATTTAAAACCCTTGCCGATCCCGAAACGCATGATCCGGATAAGGTATTTCGCACTTTTACCGAAGATGAAATTATGTACAATGAAGAAACCCGGAAGTATAGTGTGTTTGAGAATTCAAATGCCGAGGCTGCCTATTCCTTTGGTAATCCGGATTTCAATTTCAGGGAATTCCGTTCCAATTTTGTCGCACGTTGGGAATACAGGCCGGGATCTGTTCTATTTCTTGTTTGGACACACAATCGAACATCCGAAGAGAATATAACCAATACCAATACGGGGTATAATTTTGACAGACTTTTCAGTGAGCCGGCCAGGAACGTTTTCCTTGTCAAATTCAGTTACTGGCTTTCGAGGTAGTTTAAATTTCAACAGAAACCTTTAACCGGCTGCGTTTTTCATACTCATCCATTGCCAGCCGTATCAGTTCATCCACCAGAGCTTTATAGGGTACACCGCTTATTTCCCACAGTTTTGGATACATACTGATGCTGGTAAATCCGGGAATTGTGTTGATCTCATTCACAATGATCCTGTCATCCGGTGTTAAAAAAACATCCACCCTGGCCATTCCAAGGCATTCAAGGGTTGTAAATGTATTAACAGCTGTTTCCTGAACTCTTGTGACCTGGCTGGGTGTGAGACGCGCAGGAATTTCAAGTCCGGCTCCGTCATTATCAATATATTTCGCTTCATAGGAATAAAACGCAGCGTGGGGAATTACCTCACCGGGTATTGACGCATGGGGTTCCTCATTTCCGAGAACTGCACATTCAATTTCCCTGCCCTTAATTTCCTCTTCCACCACCACCTTAAGATCATATGAAAAGGCATGATCAAGCGCCTTACTGAATTCCGCCTCATTCTGTACGCGTGAAATTCCAACCGAAGATCCGAGATTGGCCGGTTTTACATACATTACCTTGCTTAATTCTTCCGATAAACCTGCATATGTGAACCCATGCCGAGTACGGGCGGTAATGGCAACAAAACGACCTATTGGAATCCCGGCATCGCGCAGAAGCCTTTTCATAACGTCCTTGTCCATTCCCACAGAACTCCCGAGAATGCCGGCGCCCACGCATGGCAGATTTGCCAGCCTGGCCAGTCCCTGTATTGTCCCATCTTCACCATAAGGTCCATGGAGCACCGGAAAAATCACGTCGATATGGCCAACCGGTTCATGATCCGACAGGCTGATCAGGCTGCTTGCCGATCCATTCGGGGTCAGTGCAATCTCTCTTTTGCTTTCAGATAACCTTATCATTTTGGGATCACCGGAATGAAGAAGCTGGATGGAATTTTCATTCAGAAACCAACGGCCTTCCTTGTCAATTCCGATGAGTACGGGCTCGTATTTATTTTTATCAAGGGATTCAATAACATTTCTTGCGGACTGAAGGGATACTTCATGTTCAGCAGAACGGCCGCCAAATATAACAGCAACTTTGAGCTTCTTCATAGGATGATTTCATTTTGCCCGAAAATTAGGGCATTTTTCCGGTATATCAGAGGAACGATGCCTCTTTTTTTGTTCTTCTGCGGGTTGCACACACTTTCCGCGGGTTTCACCCACGGTTATTGATATCTGCCCCTTGGGGGCTCTATTCTTCACTTTTTTTCTCTCTCTCCTCCCTACTCCTTCCTCCCTCCTCCTTCCTCCTTCCTCCCTCCTCCTTTTTGCTTGTCCCTGGTCTCGTGTCCCCATTCCCTGCTTCGTCGTCAAATATCCCTGTTACATCTATTAGCATCCGGTTTAAATACAGCGAATGGATTCATTGGTTACTTTTACAGATTGAATTATATTTATATAATGAATATCCGCAAAATATTTATCGTAATTTTTCATATTACCGGCTGGATCTTATTATACCTGCTCCCACCCCTTATTACCCAATCAGAAATAAAACTGCCACAAAACTTTGGCGATTGGCTCAATTGGATACTTGTATTTACTTTCTTCTATGTCAACTATTTGTGGCTCGTACCTTACATTCTGAGCAAAAGCAAATTCCTTATTTATTTTTTGACTATTTTTTTGATGTTATCCACCTGCTATTTTGCATCTGCATCGTATGCAAGGCATAAATACAATATGGAATCCCGTGAGCATAAGGCAAATTCCCAGCAAGCCGTCTCACACCATCGTCCGCCCCGGTTCAGGGGATATTTCTCAGCCTTGTTTTGCCTCACCATTCTCGCATTAAGTACCAGTATCCGGGTTACAGAGGGCTGGTATAGCAATGAAAAACAGAAAAAAGAAATGGAAAACCAAAAACTGGGTGCAGAACTGTCCCTGCTTAAATCACAGATAAATCCTCATTTCTTTTTTAATACCCTTAACAGCATCTATTCGCTGGCCATTGTTAAATCGGACCGCACTCCCGAGGCCGTGCTGAAGCTTTCAGAACTCATGCGGTATATAATTTATGACACCGAACGAAAAACGGTTCCTCTGTCAAAAGAAGTGGAGTATATTGCTAATTACATTGAATTACAGCGTTTACGGTTGCCTGACGAGGTGAAAGTAAGATTGAAGACGGACATGGGCGACTCGGATGCGGTTATTGAACCCCTTTTACTGCTCCCTTTTGTTGAAAATGCATTTAAGCATGGCGTGGATGTGGAAAAGGGCGGTACCATATTAATTGATATTAAATTAACAGGGAGTGAGTTAAAATTGCATGTGGCAAATCCCCTTGTGAAGGATAATGGCAACATTATGGACAAGCACAGTGGAATAGGGGTCAAGAATACGCTAAAAAGACTGAGATTATTATACCAGGATAATTTCACTTTCAGCGCAGGACCTGTCAGAAATAATTATGTGGTTGACCTTGTTGTAAAAATCAAGGAAAATGAAGTGCCTGATAGTTGATGATGAACCCCTGGCCCAACAGGTTATGGAAGAATTTGCAGGAAGGGTGCCATTCCTTGAAGTGGCCGGCAAGTGCAGCAGTGCAACCGAGGCAATTGAAGTGTTGCGGACAAAAAATATTGATCTTATCCTCCTCGATATTCACATGCCCCGGCTGTCAGGCATGGATTTTATAAGCAGCCTGCAGAATCCCCCGCAGTTTATACTGGTTACAGCCTATTCAGAATATGCCTTGCAGGGCTTCAATGTCAATGCTACCGATTACCTCATGAAACCAGTGCCCTTTGACAGGTTTCTGAAAGCCGTTACGAAGGCCTATGAATTGTATACCTTGCGTAATAAATCAGCACCTGAAAAAAACGGCAGTTCCGAACGTTTCATGCTTGTCAAATCGGGTTATCAAACGGTTAAAATTCTGTTTGACTCAATTCTATACATTGAAGGATTGAAGGACTATGTAAAAATTTTCACGGAAGGAAGAAAGCCCGTACTGTCGCTGCTTACTATGAAAGGGCTTGTTGAAACCCTTCCATCGAATAAATTTCTGCGGATCCACAAATCCTATATTGTAGCAATCGAACGTATTTCAACCATTTCACGCAACCGGGTAATGATAGGCGATAAATGGATCCCTGTGGGAGAAAATTTCCGCGAAGCTTTTCGCAAACGGATGTTCAGCCAGGAATAAATTTCGCTTTTTACAAAACGTAAAGTTTCACCTTGTACAATTTTCAGGAGGGCGGATCGAGTATAAAACCCATTTTCTCAGGATGATCCAGGATTAACCTGTCTTTATCCAGCTTTATCAATTTAAAGTAAACAAGCAGGTCGCCAAATCCGCCAATCGTCAGTAACAAACCGAAGGTTTTGAACCAGACGACGCCGGTAATAAAAGCAAATACCAATGGAATAAGTCCCAGGATAATCAGGGGAGCTATGCCTGCTCTCCGGTAATGTTTAACCTTCAGCGGTTGATTGCAATGACAGTAAAAAGCGGCAAGCGACGGATTAAATCCAAAGGAAACTGATTTGAACCCATTGGGTGCATAGATGGCAAATACTATTCCATGGATCAGTTCATGGATGATAACGGCTACTATTATGGATACAGCCTTTACCCAAAAGGGAATCCCAATGGAAATCACCGGCGTACGGTGAGCCCAGATGAAATGAAACAGCCATTCTCCAAAGAAATAGAAAGGGATCATCATGGCGAGCATTATGAAAGTGAGCCGGCGACCATCAAAGATCACTTCCTGTGGAAGACCCGTACCATCTTCACCGTTTTCATGCATAGGGGGATGTCTTTGTTTTTTCACAATTCAATACGACAAACGGCACTGACAGGGTGCATTTTCCCGAATGCAGGGCTTGCTCATTCAGCTTATCTTCAATTCTTCCAAAGACTGCTGCCTGCCGATCAGCCGGCAAGATACTTTTCCAGGATGGCAGGAAGGCAAGGCGAATAAAAAAATGCTGCAACAGGGTGGTACCGTCTGCAAAATGATAGTCAAACTGATCTTTCACACTGTTTATTACAGAAAACCCATGTTGTTCCAGAAGCGCGGTTAGTTCAGGCAAAGGCCTCCTTTTGCTATAAATATGTTCCTTAATGTCTGGAATAAATTCATTCATATCAAGGTCGGACAGCACCTCTTCCATAACCGTATAGAATTCAATCATTGTGGTATCAAGGTTAACCGATAATACGAACTGTCCATTTACCCGCATAACCCGACTGCACTCTGACAGCACCCTTGTCAAATCGGAAACATTGTTGATTCCATTATTGCTCACGATGAGATCCACGGAACTGTCAGCCAGTGGAATTTCCTCCGCAACACCCCGGATAATCCGGGCATGTGTGATTCCATAATGTTTGAGCTTTTCTTCAGTACGGACAATAGCCGCCTCCCACGGATCAATGCCATATACCGTGCATGATTTGCCAAGTCGCATGGCCAGTTCTGTCAAGTGGAAACCCCGCACCAAAACCAATATCCAAAGCCCTGATATTTTTTTTCAGATGGATCTGTTCAAATAACCTTATACCGAAAGGCGCCGACCAAAAGGGCAATTCATCAAACACCCCTATATTTTCCGGAGAATCCAGATCAAGGTAATCATCATCGTGGGACATACTCAGCGTTACTGGTGAAAAGTAAAAATAAAGAAAAAATTCAGTCAAGTACCTCTTCCAGCATGGGAAACTGTTGTTTCCAAAGGCTGAAATAATATCCTTTGCCGGCCATCAACGTTTGATGATTGCCTTCTTCCGTAAGTCTGCCCTTATGAAGAACGAAGATTTTATCCGCAAACATAATGCTCCTGAACCGGTGAGTGATGATCAATACTGTTTTTCCATGGGATTTCATTGATCCGATCATTTGCCTTACATGAGATTCAGCAGTTGCATCCAGAGCGGAAGTTGCCTCATCAAGAATGAGTATCTCCGGATCACGGTAAAGGGCCCTTGCAATTGCCAGTCGTTGCCGTTCGCCCCCCGATAAGGAAATTCCGTGTTCACCCAGGGCGGCATTGTAAGCTCCGGGGATCTTCTCAATAAATTCGCGCATCTTTAACATTCCGCATATATCAATGATACGGCGCATATCGGGTTCCGGCTCGCCGAAAGCTATGTTTTCAGCAATTGATGCCGATATCAGTTCAACCTGCTGTGGAACAATTCCAATATGTGCCCTTAAACTGTCCTGCTGAATCTGCCGGATATTGTAATTTCCGATTTCAATGATTCCCGATTGCGGCGCATAAAGATTTTCAAGCAACGCAATAATCGAAGACTTGCCAGAACCGCTTTCACCTACAATGGCAGAAATCTCGCCTTTGGAAAATGCAAGGTTAAGATCATCAAAAACCTGTAAACGAGAACCATAGCGAAATGAAATATGACTGAAACGGATATCCCCTATCATCTCCCGAGTAAGGCATATTTTATTTTCCTCTATTTCTTCACATTCAAGATCCATTATCTGAAAAAGCCGGTCAGCCGCGATAAACGCATCCTGCATAACCTGGCTTGCATTTACAAGAGAATTTACCGGGCCAAGGATATAACCCAGCAGGGCATAGAAGGAAAGCAGGGTCCCTGGTGTAAATTCATTGCTGATAACCATCGCAGAACCTCTCCACAACACAAAAATTGTCAGCAATCCGGCCAGCATTTCCGTCAGGCTTTGGGTGATGATATTGCTTTTTGAGGAATAGTATACTGAATGCAGCAACTTGTAAAAGCGGGTTTCAGTTTTAAGATTTGCATATTCGGCAATTGAAAATTCTTTAATTGTCCTCACTGTATTAAGAGATTCTACCAGATGTGATTCAAGATCTGCCGAATGTTCCATGATCTTTCGGAGAATTTTTTTGTTTATCGTGTTGAATGCATAAAAAACACCTGCATAAAACGGAATGGAAATCAGAACGATCACTGCCATTTTCCATGAAATTAAAAACATCAACGAACAGGAAAAAAAAACAATCATCAGGTTGACAGTTATGTCCAGGCATACATTGTTAATAAACGCCCGGATCTTCACCGCATCATTAATCCGCGATATGATCTCCCCTATGCGCATGGTATCAAAAAATCGCTGGGGAAGCTTCAAAAGGTGCCTGTAATATCCCATGATAAGCCGGGCATCGATCTGCTGTCCGGTCCGAAGTGTAAAAATACTCTTCCAAAAACTGATGAATATTCTCAAAAACAGGAAAATAATCATAAGCAGGCTCATCATATTGAGAAGATTCACGTTTCCGTCAACGAGCACGTGATCCACAATTTTTTGCACATATATGGAAATAGATAGTCCTAGCAGCGAATAGGCCACCGCACCGAAAAAGGATTGCAGGAGTATTGTTTTGTGAGGCCACATCAATGCGATAAACCTTCTGCCGGGAGACCAGGTGTGACTCATTTTTTTAAAATCGGGAGAAGGCACCAGAAGCAGGGCAACTCCTGACCACTCTTTCTTAAAAATGTCGTGAGCCACCGGATGCATTTTCCCATCAAGCGGATCCATGAGGGTAACCGATTTTTGGTTAACCCGGTATAACACTTTATAATGATGAAAGCCTCCCTCGAGAACAACATGAACAATGGCAGGTTTTGGTATGTCAGACAGGCATGGGTATGACCCCTTTATACCTTTAGCTGTGAACCCAAGTTTTTCAGCAGCTTCCACCATTCCCAGCATGTTGGTTCCCTGTTTATCGGTATTCGCCATTTGCCGGATCCTGGCAACCGGCAGGTCAAGACTGAACCATGCGGCAACCGAAGCCAGGCATGCTGCTCCGCAATCCGTGATATCCTGTTGCCTTACATAAATGTGTTTTCTCATTTGTTTTCATGAATTGCCAATAACGTTTTCAAATACAAATTTAACCTGTGCCCATGTTGCGTGAGGGATTAAACCAGTCATCCGATTTTTGATACAGCAACTGAAAAAGCGATCGTTTCGCGATGATAAACCTGGCGTTTACTGTCATTCCCTTCTTGATCCTTCCTTTTGTTCCGTTTTTCAGTTTTAGCGTATTTGTGCCCAGTGAACACTTAACTTTAAATACCGGGATATTATTTACAAGGAAATAATCATCCGATATTCCCTTAATTTTCCCTGAAAGCATTCCCCATTCATTGTAATTAAATGCATCCACCTGAATTCTCACAAGCTGATCGTTTTGCAGCATCCCGATATTTTTGGCCGGTATATAAATCTCGGCAATCATTGCATTTGCCGGACTTATAACAGCCACCACCTGGCCCGATTGCAGGTTGGTGCCCGTATATATTCCGGCAAAGGATTGTACAGTTCCGGTAACCGGCGAGCGGATAATAAACAGATCTTTTTGTTTATTGAGAAGATCAATTTGCAGCAAACATTCGTTCCTTTGAGATCGCATTTTCGCCAATTCTCCCTCCCATTTAAAAATACCGGATGATTCACAGATTTTCTTCTCATTTTCGACCTGATCGCGGTAAAACACCAGATCTTCAAATTCCTTTTTTGAAATCAGCCTGTTTTCAAACAAGGTCTTTTGGCGGGCTATATCCCTGTCTGCCCGTTCAATCCTTGCGTTTATCCCAGTCATGCTCTTCGCAAAATTATTCTGTTCGGTTTTATACAATTCAGTTCTGCAGCCGGGAATGAGCGGATTACCGGTCAGATAAAGCAGATCATTGATAAAACCTTCATATTTTTTCAATTCCTGGTACCTGAATTCGAGTTGACGATCAGTTTCCACTGCTGACAGCATTAACAGCGTATCCCCCTTTGAAACCAACTGGCCTTCAGCAATGAGTACAGAGGTCACCAAAGCTGACGGAATTACTCTCACTTCAGCAAGTTCGGATACCGGACGGATGATACCCCGGCCCTGAACGGACAGGGAAACTTTGATAAATGGCAATGCCATCAGGCATCCAAGGAAGCCAGCAAGTATGGATATATAAATTATCTGCGATTTAAGCCGGGTATCATGAAGAAATTTTATTTCATGATCACCGGGCAAATTTTGAATAAGAAACGGTTTCAAAATAATCGGGCAATAAATTCTTTAATAGGGTCCCAATAACGGAAGATGAAAAAGAACACGATGCAGGTGATCAGGGTAACAAGCAGGTCAGAAAGTCGTTTTTTCAGGTTTTTCATTTTAATCAATTTGGATAAATTGTCTGTTGAATATTGAAGGCTATAAGTGGCTATATTTTATATGAAGTTCTGCCCTTAACAGATTGAGAAGTTATGAAAGCATGCACCCACATAAAATATAGCCGTACCAAATTATTTACGATGCTGGTAATACCAGATTGCATACGCTTCACACTGTCCTGCCAGACCCTGTGAATACCTGATGGCAAATCCAATAACACAGCCCACATCATAGGCAAAACCGCCGCCATTGCAGCTCATTGACTCATCCATTGTGAGTACACTGAAATTATTCGTCGTTTCCATTGTTCCGCAGTTTATGAGGTTGCCCTTGCAGTTTCACGCCTTCCGGCAATTCCATTTTTGAAATTGTCCCAATCACCGACGATCTGTGACCAGGAGGTGATGAGTATACCTACTCCCAGCGCTACCCAAAAGGAGCCGCCTTCAATCTGCCCCAGCTCAGATTCGCTTAATTCAACATAATAATTGCTCATAACGGTTTTTGATTTAATTTGATCCTACTCTTTTCAGGCTTTTCGGAACCGCCTGCAATAATGAAATTTTAGGCCTAACAGCAAAATTGCATAACAAATATAAACTCCGCTTATGCAATTATAATGCAAAAGGACTATTATTTCCGATCCACGAAAAACCACCTCGTATCTTATTGTATTCCAGTGAATTAATTTCTTCAATTCTAACCTCGAAGACAATTCTGCAGTGATAACGGTAATAATATGTTTGCCGTGTTCTGCAGTATTCAACCGGCAATCCAAGGTCCTTTAGCTCATCGATAAGGTTATACAGCTGTCTTACGCTGATTTCAAGGCGGCCGGCAAACGCCGGCGCATTGCCGGTACTTTCCTGCCTGATGAACTGGTCAATTCGTTCAAGTCGGGAAATGTATTTCAAACCTGACATAGTATAAAAGTTTTATCCTGTTTTGAAAGGCCAATTATCCTGATCAAGCTTATAATTCCTAAGAAGTGCCGGTTAGCACAGTAAATCCGGTTTCCGGTAACAGCACATCACTTTTCGCACCTGTGCCATAAATGCTATTGAATAAAATTACAACGCAATAAAAAAAAGTGCAAGTGGTAAATGCAATTTATTATGAATCTAAATAATCACTGACAGGTCCTTTCGGACGCTGTCAGGTCATGGCTTAACTTGTCCCGCTTCCATTGTTGTCCGTCCCTATCGTCCGATGCCCTGGGTTTTGCTGTCGCTTTCCACATCAATTTTCCGGTCGAGCTTCTTCACATTCTTTCCCTTGTTGAATTTATAGGAATACATAAACTGAATGTAATAGGATACATCAAAGCCGATTGTATTGGTGTTATGGTAGGTGGGTGTATCGGTTTCCTTCTTCTGGAACTTAATATCCTTTGAAAAGGGCAGTAACCAGAACACGCCAAAGGTATGATCCTTTAATTGGTGCTGTGCGCCCAAACCATAAAACGGTGTGCTGTATGTTTTGGTTTGCGCATCTTGAACTACCCCGTTATAGGAAAAGAATATAAAAGCGGTTGTTTTTTTTGCCTTATCCAGATTTTTATAGGCGTAGCTAGTAATGGCATAGGAAAAATAATCCCTGGCAGGAATGGGAATAGTCTGGCCGGTATATTCATCAAAATGTCCTTTATAAAACCGAGCGTTGATGTTTACGAACCACAGCATGGCATTAATACCGGCGCCATATTCGTAGCCGCTGAGAAGGTTAAAAGGCTTGTTAAATGTTGTTGTAATGGTATCAAAAGGTATAAGGGTATACCGCCGTCCAATCTTGTCGGATAAGAATTCCTGGTAAACATAAGGTGAAAAATAATTGCTGCCAAAGTTCCAGGTATATGTGAGCTGCAGCCTGTCGCGGTATTCAGGTTTCAGATTTGGATTCCCCTGCGAGATATCATAATTGGAGCCAATCCGCCAATAAGGATCGAGATCGTAAATACCGGGGCGGTTGATTCTCCGGTTGTAGGTAAACTTCAGATTATGCGATGCGGAAATTTTATACTGAAGATTCGCCGATGGCAACAGGCAGGCATAGCGGGGAGTGGTAACCGAATCAGCGGAAATATTGCTGTTCTCTATCCGCAACATGGCCTGAAAACCGAGTTTTTTAACATTATAGGTAAATCCTCCATAGACAGAATTACGCAATTCCTCATATGTAAATAGATTGTTCGATGGGATGTGATTGGTGGTAAAATCATAATTCATCCGCTGGTAATAGATTTGATATCCGGCTTCAAGTTTAGCAGATAAACCAAGGGGATGAACGTAATTAAGCTTAACAGACAAATAATCGCGTTTATTTAAAACTTCCTCCAGGCGGATGACCGTATCAAGTCCCAAATCAGAGTCATACTCATAGCGGATATTCCTAAAATCTTTCGATTCTTTTGATTGGAATGTATAAAAATTGGCATCTGCCGTGAATTCCTGGATGGGTTTTTTAAAGGTCTTTTTATAAAACAGGGAAACCGTTGTTTCATCGCTGTGTGTTCCATTGGAAGTAACCGTCGCAATCCTGTTCAGCGGATTGTTATTCTTATAAAGGAATGTTTCACTCGGTATGTCAATATCCTGACCAATCGGTTTGTAACTGATGTTAAAGCTGAGATTGTTTTTTTCATTCAGGTAATAATCGAATCCCGCGTTTACGGATGAGCTGCTAACCCTTAGCGCGCCTGTTCCAGCCGTGGTTGCCGTTGAATCGCTTTCTTTATAATAATCCCTGTTTTCAGAACTGATATCCAGGTTTTGAACGAAGGTGAATGCCGTAATATAAAAAGTGATCTTTCCCAGGGCATAATCCAGACTTCCGGTGGCGGACGTAGTAACCTTATTGAAGGGCTTCAGGTTTAGCCCGATATTTCCGTTCATTCCATAACGGGCTTCCTTTTTGAGTACAATGTTTATGACACCATCTATATTGCCTTCATATTTACCTGAAGGATTGTTAACAATTTCAATGCTTTCGATATCCGATGGCAGCAGCTTGGCAAGAAATTCCTTGTCACGCTGTCTGCCATCTACCTGTATAATAAAATTGGTACTTCCGTTCATTGTTATATTATTCTGAAAATCCACATTCACCTGGGGTATCTTTTTCAGAATTTCATATCCGTTTGTCGAACTCCTTGCAATTGCATCGGGAATTGAATATACTGTGCGGTCGACCATTTCCTTTCCTTTGAGGCGCTCTCCCACCACGGTTACTTCACCCAGGGTGGTGGCTGATTCGGTTAAGAAAATTGTGTCAGCTTGCACATCCCCGGATGCCGGTACGGTAACATTGGTTCCATTGGGTGCATAGCCTACAAAGTTGACTTTGATCAGGTAATCACCCGGCCTTACCCCGTCGAATTGATATCCCCCGTCAGTGAGTGTAATTACACCGGTGATCAGGGCTGAATCCGGCAAATGCATTAAACCTACCGAAGCGAATTGCGCAGGGGATTTGTCTTTTTCCATACAAACTTTTCCCCCGATGTTTTGAGCCTGAAGGGTAACAGTACAAAACAACAACAACAGATATAATATTTCGTCATTTTTTTTTTTAACTCTTCCCAATTACTGAATAGAAACCACCCTGGATGTGCCGTCCATTTCCATTGGCATCTGAAGGTTCATACCCTGAACGCTGATACTAAGATTGCCTGCCAGATGCGTTTTAGAGGTATTCTGAATTGTCAGGCCCGTGTGTGTGTCCAGAACCACATCCGATTTGCCCATGCCTTTTAAATCATCATACGAAACTTTGGCGGGACCATACTCCATTGGAGGAGCGTTGGGCGTCGCCTGAAAAGTCGATTCCGCAGTCAGATCCGCCTTACCATCCTTTATTCCGTCAAGGTTAAAGGTTGTTATTATATCAAGGGACATGCCTCCTGCATTCATATTTTGTGTTATTTGCCAGTTGTCTCCTATATTAACCGGTCTGCCGGGCAGATTATGCGTAAAAACTTCAGCCATGGAGATTAATGCCTTTTCACTTGTCATGTTAACAACCTGCATTTTTGTCACGGCAGCAGTTTCGCCGGTAATAGCGGCAGTATCCTTTAAGAGTATGTCTGACAGCATTTTAGCATTTACCAACTGAAGAACTTTGCCGTTGTAATCCATCTTCACATAAAGCGGATTTTTGCTGAGCCGGTTCATGACAGCTGTCATTACATCACCCGATTCTGTAGATTTGATGTTTCCTTCATTTGCGGAATTGATGTTGACTATCTTTCCCATTGCATTTGTAATGGTATTGATCGTATCAAAATGAAATTCAGCGACAATGAAATCAGCTGAGGCATCCATCAATTTTATTGAAACGACGGAAGTGGATGTCACATTTGTGTTTTGCTGCACACCATTCATCGTTTGTGATATGGTCTGTTCCGATGTGGATTTCAACCGGTATGCTTTGTTTTTCTCGAGGTTTAACTTCAGTGTAGTCCCGTTTTGGGCCATGACACTAAATCCCAGAAAAATGGCTGTTAAGGAAAATAAAAGTTTTTTCATGTTTAGAGTTTTATAAGGGTTATGAATCAATTTGAATCAAAAATAAAGTTACGCCTGTAATTTTAAAATATTTAATCGGTAAACGGATGAATTTTATCGGCTGGATAATTGGTTTGGATGGTGAGTGCCGATTCCTGGAGCCATTTATATTGCGGATGACATCTCCTGTACAGTCATTTCGGGCTCAAATAAGGGCTCTGGATGAAAAATGAATTCCCGGGAAACACATTGTTTTTCTACCGACAGGCAACCCCCAATGAGATTCTTCCTGCTTGTCCCTCGTCACTCGTCCCTTGTCCCTCGTCCCTTGTCCCTCGTCCCTCGTCCCTTGTCCCTCGTCCCTTGTCCCTCGTCCCTTGTCCCTAATGTGCGCCGACGCCCAAATGGGTGCGAACCTTCACCTCGTCAAATTTCAAAGCCGCTTCGGGCTCACGACCTGTCCTGGAACCCAGGAAACCTGCCAGGAAAGAGGCCGGAAGCGAAATCAGGGCTGGATTCTTCAATGGAAAAATTGCCGAACTGTGATGGAAGACATCCATCCAGACTGTAGGACTTAAAATGATCAGTACAACGGATAGGGTGGAACCGGTTATGATGCTCCATACCGCACCACGGGTAGAGAAATTACGCCATACAATGGATAACAGCAAAGATGGAAAATTTGCACTGGCTGCAATGGCAAATGCAAGTCCTACCATAAACGCAACATTTTGTCCCTTGAAAAGCAGGCCAAGAATAATGGCAATAATACCAAGCATGACAGTCGCTCTTTTTGCCACCCTGACCTCTCCCCTTTCATCAGCCTGCCCCTTTCTTATTACATTCATGAACAGATCGTGAGACAGGGTGGATGCCCCTGAAAGCGTTAAGCCGGCAACGACAGCCAGGATGGTGGCAAACGCAACGGCTGCAATAAATCCCATAAATCCTGGCCCCCCGATCGCATTGGCCAGCAATATTGCAGCCATATTGCCCCCTTTGTCTCCTCCGGCCGTTATGAGATCTTTTCCCACGAGCAGCATGGCGCCGAAGCCGATAAAAAAGGTGAGAATGTAAAAATATCCTATAAAACCCGTAGCCACGAAGACAGATTTCCGGGCCTGTTTTGCATCCGGCACTGAATAAAAGCGCATCAGAATATGAGGCAACCCTGCCGTGCCGAGCATTAATGCAAGTCCGAGGGAAATTGCATCCCAGGGGTTTGAAATATAACTTCCGGGCGAAATAACACGGATATCAAACCGATCAACGGCCGCCCTGCATAAGGTTACCGGGTTATAATTGAAGTGGGAAAGAGTAAGTATCACCATAATCGTTGCGCCCCCTATGAGTAAAACTGCTTTTACAATCTGAACCCAGGTAGTTGCCAGCATTCCCCCGAATAGCACATAGGCAGTCATAACGCTTCCCACAATTATGACGGAAGAAGAATACGAGATGCCGAACAGTTTATTGATCAGGCTGCCTCCTCCTACCATCTGTGCGATAAGATAAAAAGCAATTGTCATCAGGGAACCGATGGATGAGGCAATTCTTACAGGTTTCTGCCTCAGCCTGTAGGCAACCACATCGGAAAAAGTATATTTTCCCAGGTTGCGCAGGGGTTCTGCAATCAGGAACATGATCAGCGGCCAACCAACGAGAAACCCGATTGAATAGATCAATCCGTCGAATCCCTTGAGGGATACCATACCGGCAATCCCAAGAAAGGATGCGGCACTCATGTAATCCCCGGATAGGGCAAGGCCATTCTGAAAGCCTGTTATATTGCGGTTGGCAGCATAAAATGCCGAAGTGGTTTTAGTTCGTTTGGCTGCCCACCAGGTAATGTATAAAGTCAGCAAAACGATGGCGAAGAACATAAAAACAGCAGAATAGCTCATGGAATTTTCTTTTTAAGTGCTTCAACTTCCCGGTCATAAATACGATTGGCCCAGGCTGTATAAATGCCGGTAAGCACCCAGGCGAAAATCAGGATGCCAATGCCAATGGGAAGTCCAAGGGTCAGATTTTTTCCAATAGGGCGGGCAAGAAAGGGCTTATCAAAGGCAATAAGAAGAATGAAACCAAAATAGACAAGCAACATCAGAAATGTAAGAAACAGGGAAATGCGCCATTTTATCCGGACAAGGCGCCGGAATTCCGGCAGTTCATGCAGTTTCATATTTACTATTTTAATGAATGGGATCCTTATAATAGTAATAATGAAAAAATGCAAAAATTGTTCACTGCAATAAGGGTAGCAGGGTAAAATCCCCGCATATATTTTCAGGCATTCATAAGGGCAATGTATTCTTCCAATTCCTTATGCCGCTCAGTCAATATTGAGAATACCGGAAAGTTCTATAGAATTTCAATATCATATTTATTGAGCAAGCCCGTAATTTCCGTTTTTGAGAACCGCGCTTTCCGAATCCTGTTTTTCTCAGGATCGATCGAGTAATGATAGGAAGAAATAAGGTCTGCTCTTTCGATATTGGTATTTTCGAAAAGCGCTCCCTGCAAATCACAATTATCGAAAAGAGCGCCGGATAAATCCGAGTCGGTAAAATCGGCTTCCTGCAAATTGCATCCGATAAATTTGGTTTTCTTCAGTTTGAGTTTATAAAATGAAGAAATGCGGATAAGACAATTTTCAAAGTAAACAGAAAGCAACAAGGGATTGCAGCTATCGAAATGCAGACCGAGTAATTTACACTGAACAAACCTAACATCGTTAAAAACAGTGTTCATGCATCTTGCCAGACTGAAATCACAGTTTTCAAACAGGCAGGAGGTAAAAGTGATGTCTGAAATATCCGACTCGTAAAAATTGCAATTTGAAAAATTACAGTGATCGTACTCTGCTTTTTGAAGTGGACGGACAGAATAGTCAGTTTTATTAAAATTCCGGGATTCGAAGAATTGTATGTTCATTGCAGGATGCTCTTTAAACCGATTATTTCCGGCTAAAGATAAGTAAGTTTTGTGCAGATGGGGACTTGTTCCCTATACATTCCTCGAATAATTCACCATCCAGCGGATACCATATTTATCTGTGAAAGAACCGTAATAATCGCCCCAAAACATATCCTGCAGCGGCATTTCAACTTCGCCTCCCGCAGATAGCGCGGCAAACAGGCGATCGGACTCCTCCCTGGAGTCGGGATGCAGAGAGATATAAACATTATTTCCGGGATATACTTTAAATCCCATTGATTCAGGAGCATCAGTACCCATCAGCAAATGACCGCCGAGAATTGGCAAGGCAACATGCATAACGAGGTTCTTATCTTCCTCACGCATAGGCGGAGCATCATTCTGAGGAGGGATTTCTCCAAAGCGGTTAATTTTGCCATCCACAAAGTCACCTCCAAACACGGATTTATAAAAGGTAAATGCTTCTTCGGTATTTCGCGGAAAATTCAGATAAGTGCCCGTATGTGCCATAACCTGAGTATTTAGTGTTTTGACATATAACGATTGATAATCCCAAAGGTTCAAACACAAATGGAACTTCAATTCAATACCGGACTTTTTAAAGGAATTGTAAATTTAAATTCACTGCCCTCACCCAATTTACTTTCAACCCAAATCCTTCCCCCGTGCCGCTCTATAAATTCCCGGCAAAGCAGCAAGCCCAAACCTGTGCCTTTTTCCTGTTCTGTTCCTTCGCGGGTGTACTTGACATCAATTCTGAAGATGTTATTTCCTATATCTTCAGGAATGCCAATCCCCGAATCTTTCACACATATTTCGATATTGTCCTGGAGTTTATTCGCAAGGATAAACACCTTGCCGTTTTTGGGGGTAAACTTGATGGCATTGCTTAACAGATTCCGCAAAACACTGCTGATCAGATTTTTGTCAAATTCCGCTTCGAGAATTCCATTTATTTTACATTGCAGATCAACGTTTTTATTTGTTGCCTGGGTTTTAAAAATGGCGAGAGTGTCATTTATCAGTTCATTCAAAATTATTTTCTGTGGATAGTATTCAATCTTTCCTGTCTGGGTCATGGACCATTCAAGAAGATTCTCCAGGAGTGCATACCCTTGCTGGGCAGAGCCATGCAAAAGCATACTTATATTTAAAATGTTATCCTTGTCGAGTTTGTTCACATAATTGATAAGAAGCTCAGAAGCACCGATCAGGCTGCTTAAGGGATTTTTCAAATCATGGGCAATGATGCCAAAGAACTTATCCTTGGTAGCATTCAGCTCTTTAAGTTCGGCCGTATACTTTTCAAGTTCCTGAGTTCTCGCCTGAACCTTCCGGTCAAGCTCTTCATTCAGATTTTGAAGGGCTTCCTTTGCCGATGCCAATTCCAAAAACAATTTCTTTCGTTCAATCCCATACCGGATTGCGCGAATGATATTATCTCCGGTAAGATTGCTTTTTATAAGATAATCCTGTGCGCCTTCTTTTACCGTTGTAATGGCGATCTCTTCATCATCCAGTCCGGTAAGGACAATCACAGGAGCCTTGATTTTTACTGCCTGGAATTTACGGAGAGTATCCAGACCAAAGCTATCAGGCAATCCAAGATCGAGCAATATGGCATCGTAACCACGATTGTCCGTAAATTTGATTGCCTCGGCCAGGGACGAGGCTCTTTCAATGTTGAACTGAAGGCCGGAAGTCCTTAATAATTCCTGGATCAGGTACACATCTCCCGGATTATCCTCTACTATCAATATGTTTAAAAGATTCTCATCCATCGGTCATAGCATGATTTGAGAAAATTCAACATTTAAAATAAAAACAGGATCTGTCAGATCGTATTTTTCAAAATATGTTCTTTGTGGGGTAATTTTACCAAAGCGAGCCAAAAATCAACAATGGCCTTAATGGTTTTAATAAACTGTTCCAGTTCAAGTGGCTTGGTAACGTAACAATTTGCATGTAAACTGTAAGCTTTAACTATATCTTCTTCAGCCTGGGAAGTAGTCATTATAACAACCGGTATCAGCTTTAAATTCTCGTTCGATTTGATTTCGTCCAGCACTTCGCGGCCATCTTTTTTTGGCAGGTTCAGATCGAGAAAGATGAGATCAGGTCTGGGAAAATTCAAAAACCTCCCTTTCCTGTACAGAAAATTCATGGCTTCAACGCCATCATCGACGATGTGCAGGCGGTAATTGCCTCTATAAGTATTCAGAACCTCTTTTATAAGCCTGGCATCGCCCGGATTATCTTCAACAACCAAAATATCAATCGGTTCCAATGATTAACATTTAACGTTTAGACAAGTGTGAACACAACAAATCCTTTAGACGGCCTAAGTTAATAAATCTTTTTAATTTTTAACAATCCCGAAAATCTTAACCTACTCTTAATTTAATCTTAATTCGTGCTTAACGATTTGCCGGGAATACGTCTATAACTTAGGCATAAATAAACCCAATCATGAGAATCGACATTAAAAATCTGATTGCACCCAGTAAAAGAATTGACAGAGCCATTGAATTACTTATCCACTACAATCTTACGTTGATTGAAATCGCTTATCAGTTGAACTATGCTAGTGTTGACGAATTTGAAAATCAATTCAGGGAATGGGTAGGTTATTCACCTGAAGATTTTAAACAATTAATTCTTTGGGATTGTGAAAAAGAAAGTGGAACCGTATCCCGGCTTTGACTCAATCCATATTTTACCTTCATGGCGCTCAATTATTCTTTTGCATATTGCAAGTCCGATCCCGGTTCCTTCGTATTGTGCCCTGGGCACAAGACGCTGAAATATGAGGAATATCCGGTCGAAGTATTGTGAATCGATCCCCATTCCATTATCCTTCACTGAAAATACAAGATTCTTACTATCCAATTTATAGGAAATGTGAACCCTTGGTTTCCTCTGATTAAATTTAATCGCATTTGAGATCAGATTCTGAAATAAAAGGATCATCTGGCTTTCATCTGCAAAAACCACAGGCATCTTCATGCAATGGATGACCACACTCCGTTCTTTCATGATCAGGCTCAGGTTTTTTTCCACCGAATCTATTACCAGGTTAAGATCTACATCAGAGAATTGTTTCCCTTTGGTATGGATACGTGAATATTCCAGAAGCCCGTCAAGCAGGTCATACATTCGCTTTGCACCATCCTTTGCAAAAAATATGTATTCCTGTGCTCTTTCGTCGAGTTGATTTTGATAATGTTTTCCAAGCAATTCCGTAAAATTTGAAACCATCCGGAGTGGTTCTTTCAGATCATGGGAAGCGATGTAGGCAAAATTTTCAAGTTCCTTATTGGATCGGAGCAGCTCTTCACTAAGCCTGAGCAGGCTTCTTTCAGAACTCTTCTTTATTTCTGAAATATCAAAGCAAACACCTGCCATTTGATCAGCCAAGCCTTTTTCATCCATGGCAATGGAAGCCTTAATACTGATAAACCGGTTGTCTGATTTTAGCCTGTAAATTGTTTCGAGAGGAACATTTTCAGAAATAGACCGGTTGACTGCATTTTCAAAATGATATATATCTTCCTCATGGATAAGCTCTTTAAAGGCCTGGAAAGTATTTTCAAAGGTACCCGGATCCATCCGGAGTGTTTTTTCCGTTCTTGAATCAAGAAAAACCTTTCCGGTTTTAATATCCCATTCCCACACCCCGATGTTTCCGTTTTCAAGGGCATTATTGAGTTTCTCTTGAGTTTGTTTCAGTTTTTCACTGGCTTTTTCAATATCCAGTGTAGCCACCTTTACCAATTCATGCAGATGATTCTGATATTGCTGCATCTGGGTAATATCTGAGATTAAGATGCACATATCACCGGCCAGGTCAGGTGGCAAGGCCCTGATCAACAAATGAAGGTAGAGGGTTTTGTCTTTATTCACATAGGTGATATTTCCATTCGCTTTGCCTTCCATTCCAAGGCATAGCAACTGCCTGAAGTTTATTTTTTCACTGTCTGAAATGAACCGGTGGATGTTTGTGCCTGTAAACTGCTGATCTCCCCTGCCAAATATATTGGCAAACATCTGGTTATGATACAGGATGGTTCCGTCTTCCGTAATTATCACCGCACCTTCATCCATTTCTTCCATAATAACGCGGTAAGGCGTATCCGCGGAAGTAAGTGAAAAAATCTTGTCACCACCTCTTCCGGATACAATAATGGCATCTACCTCTCCATTGCGTATAGCCATCAGGGCTTCTTCCGATTCGGCGAGGCGTAACCTTAATTCCTCGTTCTCAATCCTTAGCTTGTCATATATATCTCTGGAATCCTTTCTTGCCATTCGCCTTAATTATGGGCTTACCTATTTTAAGATTTTTTAAACTCCTTTAAATCCAATCCAACCAGCACACGGTCGGTATTTGACATATCTCCAATAACACGGCGGAGTGGCAACGGCAGCTTTTTGATGAGGGTTGGGGCGGCAATGATCTGCTCACCTGCGGCCAGCGCGGGATTTTTATATAAATCCACTACCTCCATTGTATATCTTCCTTTGAGATGTTCTTCGCAAATCTGCCTGAGATTCTCAATGGCGAGAATCGATTGGGGTGTCATGCCGGTAACATACAATTTCAGCAGATAGGCTTCGTCTTTCAATTTATTTACGGACATCCGGAGTGCTTTTTTACCTGGCTGAAGGATTTTTTTCTTTATCATGGCCTATTAAGCTTATTGGTCCTTTTTTATATCGAGACCTATCAATACACGTTCCGTATTTGAAAGATCTCCGATTATTTTTCTAACCGGCACGGGCAGTTTTCTTACAAGAGTTGGGATAGCCAGTATCTGGTGTTCACGGCCAAGCTGCGGATTCTCCAATAAATCAATTACTTCAATTGTATATTTATTCTTAAGCCTTTCTTCACAAATCCTTTTCAGATTCTGAAAGGCTGTGATGCTTTTAGGAGTTTGGCCGGCCACATACAATCGCAGTATCCATTTATCCGCCTGTGATTCTGGTATCGTTCCTTTTTCGGAACCCGATACCCTTTCAAGTGTTTTGATTTTCATTATTTGTATCTCCCTGCTTTGCTTTACGACTTAAGGCCATTTCCATTTGACCGGCAATATCCATCTGTAAGCGGTTTTCATCCATTCCGATAAGCCTCAATGACTCTGCTTCCTCCGCTTCAAACTCGTTTTTAAGAGTGGCAATTTTTGCATCAAGTGACTTTCTCCTTCTTTCAAGATTCAGTTTCCGTTGTTCAATAGCCTTGCTGAGCAGGAATTTTTCCGACTTGTCCCGTGCTTCCTGCGCCAGTCTGGCTGAACCTGTCAGAACCCCCTCCATGCCAATATATACATCACGCAATACGATTCCTTTTTCGGTAAGGAGAAATTCACGAATCTGGTTGGAGTGGGCCATTCCGCGTGATTTTAATACATACATTCCCCGGTTGCGTTCCCCGCCGATCTCAATATCCCGAAGGAGCAACCATGTATCGATTAAAGAAGAAACAAAAATATTCGTATGTTCAAGCGCTGAATTGTCAGTAGTGAGGGATGTAAAAAGGGCTGTGATCTGGTTAAGTTTTAAGTAATCAATTATCCGCAGGGCAAGTGATTTTGATTCTGCCACATTATTCCCCGATGTAAAACTGTTAAGGGGATCGACAATTACCGCCTGTGGTTTAAAATCCGTTACCAATTTAAGCATGGTGGACAGATGCATTTCCAGTCCCGTAAAAGTCGGGCGCATGGCGTGAAACAGCAACAGTCCGCTTTTAACAAAAGGTTCAAGATTTATCCCGATCGAACGCATATTGCGGATGATCTGCTGCGGTGATTCTTCCATGGCAAAATAGAGTACCCGTTCCTTCCGTTTACAGGTTGCAACAACAAAATGAGCCGAGAGACTTGATTTACCTGTGCCCGCCGTTCCCGAAACCAAAACGCTGCTTCCCCTAAAGTATCCCTGCTTCCCGAGCATGGCATCGAGTGAAGAAATTCCGGTGGAAACACGCTCTTCCGAAGCCTGATGAGTCAGGCCCAGGGAAGTGATCGGCATTACGGAAAAGCCGTTCTCATCAATTAAAAAAGGATATTCATTCGTTCCGTGGACGGTTCCCCTGTATTTAAGGATTCGTATCCTTCGGGTGGATGTTTGTTCAGTAACACGGTGATCCAGGATGATCACACAATCCGAAACATATTCTTCCAACCCTTCCCGGGTCACTGTATTATCTCCTCTTTCCGCGGTAATAATGGCGGTTACCTTTCTCTCTTTCAGCCACCGGAACAGTCTCCTGATCTCCGACCGAAGAATAGCATGATTTGGCAAACCTCCAAAAAGAGTTTCAATTGTGTCGATTACAACACGCTTTGCCCCGATTTTATCAATTGCATAGCCAATCCGTACAAACAATCCTTCGAGGTCATATTCGCCGGTCTCCTGAATTTCACTTCGTTCAAGATATACATGGTCGACCAGGATCTTATTTTCAGACGTCAGTTTTGGAAGATCAAAACCCAGGGAACTTACATTTTGGGCCAATTCATCCTCCGTTTCTTCGAAAGCAATAAAAACACCGGGCTCATTATAAGTTGTAGCGCCTCTTACCAGGAATTCCATTGCCAGCAAAGTTTTTCCGCAACCCGCATTGCCGCATATCAAAGTAGGTCTTCCGGATGGAAAACCGCCACCTGTTATTTCATCCAATCCTGAAATTCCGGTTGGAGACTTTGCCAGGAGTTTGCGATCGTTTTTAGATTTCATTGAAATATACTTTTCACATACTAATTTATCACTATTTCTGCGAAAAAAACAATCATTCACCTGGTTATAATATCTATAACTACCTGAAAGTCCAGAGCACGTGTTTATATTATGATCGGATTTCCCCGGCTGATTGCATAGAAAGGGGCCTGCATTCTGCAAGTCACATGGTATTGCGTTTAACATTTGACCTGACATCTATGTTCACGGAACACAAAAATGGGCTGGTGCATCGCCGGCGGGGAAGAACTTACTCGTAGTTAATTGATTCCGCCGGATTTGTATGCGCAATGGCCAGGGTATTGTAGCTGATTGTAATTGCTGAAATGATAAGGATCAGAATACCTGATAAGGCAAACAGCCACCAGCTGAATCCAACTTTAAACGGATACTTCTCCATCCACCGCATGGAAAAATAATAGGTAACCGGGGCAGCAATAAGGATGCCAATAAACACCAGCCTGAAAAAATCCTTTGATACGATCAGCAGGATATCGGAAACCGAGGCTCCATTCACTTTCCGGATACCGATCTCCTTTGTCCGCTGAACAATGATGAACCACGACAGGCCGAATAATCCGAGACAGGCAATGATTATAGCCAGAATGGCAAATAATCCGAAGATAGTCCGGAATTGATTTTCAGCTTGATATTGCTGGTTATAATGGTCAGAAAGAAAAAAGAAATCAAACGGATTGCCGGGGAAAAACTCTTCCCATTTAGTTTTTATGGTCTCAATTGTATTTTGGGTCAGCTTATGCGTATCCGTGCCGGCTTTTCCGGCAAAATTCAGTTTTACCGAAAAATAATCACGGGTTCCAGGAGTATATCTGAAAATAATTGCATCAAACTTTTCTTTTAAGGATTCCTGGTGGAAATTTTTTAAAACTCCCACTATTTTATAATTGTCACCCCAGAAATAAATATCCACTCCCAGGGCGCTTTCCGGATTTTCAAAATTCATAAGTTTCAGGGCTTCCTCATTAAATAGAACAGAATGTTCGTCCGAACCAAACTCCTTTGAAAAGCTCCTCCCTGCGATAACTTTGAGCTTAAATGCATCCGCAAAATCATTGTCAATACCGATAATGCGATATTGGTTCGATTTAGAGTCATCTTCACTTACCCGTTTAATACCCCCGGCATTCCATAATACCCGGCTGCCAGGAATGGAGGTGGAAGCCGTGATTGCCTGAATAGCAGGAAATTTCAACAATTCATCCTTGAACGCCGTAAGTTTATCCTGGTAAGTCGAATCGGCAACACCAGGTCCTTTTATAACCAGGGTCTGATCAATATTCACTCCAAGCTCCTGGCTTCTCATGTACATAAGCTGGTTGTATACTGTAAATGTCCCGGCAATAAGGGTTATGGATGCGGCAAATTGAAAAATAACAAGGGCTTTACGAATAAATGCCCCGCCCGATACCCCGGTAAGCTTACCCCTGAAAATAGCGATAGGCTTGAAAGATGAAATCACCAGCGCGGGATAAACACCCGATACGAGCGGGCCAATAAAAATCATGCCTGTAAATACAGCCCATATTGCGGGAGTATTTAAACCAATTTCCCTTCCCGTGATTTTTCGGAGATAAGGCAGGGAAATGAGAACAAGGATGTACGCCAGTACGGTGGCAATCAGGTTAATCGAAAAGGACTCCACCAGGAACTGCCGGATAAGATGCATCCTGGAAGCGCCGGATATTTTGCGCATGGCAACTTCCCTCGACCTGAATATTGCCTTTACGGTGGACAAATTTACGTAATTCACCCAGGCAATGATGAGAATGATAAAGGCTATAACCATGAGAAAATAAACAGTTCGTGCATCGCCATTCACTTCAGCCTCCCACATGAGATTCGAATTAAGATGAATGCTGCTCAGGGGCTGCAAAGTATAAATGGCGATCCGGCTGCTTTGCTGTGTCAGAGTTTCAATCTGCTTATCCGTAAAATCATGCATTTTCTTTTCAAACGCCGAAACATCCGTACCTTTCTTCAGTTGAATATACGTATAGAACCCGTCCCAAAACCATGCCGTTTCGATATCGGGCCCCCTCCATTTAACAAAAGTAGGCCAGGATATAAGCATATCGAATTTCAGGTGCGTATTTTGCGGAATATCTTTAAATACTCCGGTGATTCTAAATTCTTCCCCGTTGTTGAATTTGAATGTTTGTCCCGTAACATCCACCCGGCCAAAGAATTTCCGGGCGATTGATTCCGAAATTACAGCCGTCCCGGGTTCGTTTAAAGCTGTCGAATCCACTCCCTGTACCAACCTAACCGGAAACATGGTTAAAAATGCAGTGTTCGCCGCATACATTTTTTCTTCCCTGAAATTGCTTTCTCCCCGGTTACTCCCTTTAATATTGATAATCCCGTTAATATTGTAAAGCCTTGCATATGACTCTACTTCAGGGAATTCATTTTTCAATGCCGGGCCAATAGCTGAACATCCTGCTCCCCAGGTTGTACTTAATTTACCCTTGTCGTAACGGTCCTGCCTGATGCGGTAGATCTGATCATGATTTTCATAGAATTTATCATAACTCAGCTCATAGAGTGAGTATTGCAGTATATGCACAAACGCAGCAATGCCCAGGGCAAGTCCGAAAATATGAATAAAAGAGAAGATCTTATTCTTAAAGATTTCGCGGAATGCGGTATGTAGGTAATTCTTTAACATGGGATGCAGTTGTATATGTTGTTTAAAGACGAAAGGAACTTACCAAAGTTACAGGCATAAGGAAAAAATGTTCTGCGGTCAACAGTCACTCGTCCCTACTTAAGATCTGACCGTTCTCAATCAATTTGCCCTCTATCTCCTTATAAGAAAGTTCATGGATGCTTTTCCCTTTTTCCAGTGCCAGGGCTGCAATGGTACCGGCGCTTTGTCCCAAAATCATAAATACAGGTTCCATCCGTATAGAACCAAATGCGATGTGGGAACTGGAAACAGCCACAGGAACCAGGAGATTGTTACATTCCTCCTTCCTGGGCAAAATGCAACCCAGTGCAATTTTATAGGGCCTGGGAGGCTCTACCCCAATATCGCCTTCGTTCTGAACATATCCGTCCGGTGTGATGTATCGCTGTATATTGTGTGAATCCATGGTATAGGATCCCATGCCGATGGATTCATCAACAGGATTTTTTCCCATGATCTCATTTTCAGTCATGATAAAAGTCCCCACCATTCTTCGGGCTTCCCGTATATAGATCTGGTAAGGCCAATTTCCGTTATCTGTAAATTCATCTGCAGAAAGTCCCCATTGATTCATTTCTTTTTGCACATCGGCCGGAATGCGGGGATCTGTGGAAATAAAATAAAGCAATCCTTCCTGGTAACTTTTATGCTGGTTAAGTATTTCCTGCCTGCGTTCATAAGATGCCTCCGGAAAATCATAGTTCATTCCTATATTATCGAAACTGAACGGGCCATGATTATTTACGTCTGTTTTGTAGTTCGGTATCGGGTCAAATTTTTGAAATGTTTCACGCCAACCCGACTGATAGACCCTGATCAGAAGTTCATATTTTGAAGAATCATAATCCTGCGGGCGATAAAAAGGTATACGGTTAGCCTCACTTTTAGTAAGACACATTCGGAAACAATAAGCCTGCAGCTTTTTGTCCCCGTCTCCGTTTTTACCGGGATCGTCGATGGAAATGCCCCATAATACGCCACTGTTCGGATCACCGGTAGTTTTATACGGACTTATCTGACGGTCATCAAAATTATGTTTATGGTGAAACACCTCTTTCTGAACACCATTCCAGGTTTCATGATATGTATCGTTTGATTCCCTGCCGGTGACATATCGAACTCCTGAAGCCGCCATCAGGTCTCCTTCATAGGTTGCATCCACAAAAATTTTTCCTTTAAAGGTAAATCCGCTAAGAGTGGTAATTGATTGAATATGTCCATTTTCCTGTACAACGCCCGTTTCGCGGTTTAGCCATTCATTTCTGAAGACCCGGATTTTATAATTCCTCACAAAAGTCTCGAAAACACTTTCAGCGATATGGGGTTCAAAGATCCACATGGTTTTCAGATTCCCGTCTATAGCCGGAGTCCCCTGCCCCACATTTCCATAATTTTCCTTCTTTTCCCACTTCCAGGTTTCCGCTTTCTGGTAGTAATTGTATATCCCCTGGTAAAATTCCCGTGCAAGTCCGCCAATAACGCTTTTGTCGCCGGTATCGGTATATCCCAGTCCGGAAGAAGACATGCCCCCCAGATGTTTGTCGGGGGAAACAACAATAACTGTTTTCCCCGATTTAATAACCTGGACGGCCGCAGTAACTGCAGCAGGGGTTCCTCCGTAAATTATCACATCGGCCTTGAATTCAGCTCCGTTTTTTTTGGGATTACTGACACACCCTGTATTAAGTATCAATGCGGCAAAAAACATGGCCATAAAGTAAATTCTGTTCATTATTTAGATATTTTTTATTGTTCTGCGATTCAGCATTTCAGTATCAGACCTGTCAGAGTCGGGGAAATAAGTCGTGCCGTCGTGCAGTTTTGTAATCCGGCGGCGTCAGCGTCACCAGTCACCAGTCACCAGTCACTTGCTTCATCACTTTTGGTTTTTAGTTTTTCATTATGCACTGTCCCTACTTCAGGCTCTTCAGTATTCCCTCCAAATCCATCACCTTGGCAAATCCCTTTCTGAGGACCTTCAGCTCGGGCTCCTGCATATCCGGACTATCCACTGAAGTAATGTCACTTCCGACGATTACCTTGTAACCTCTCTCATATCCCTGCCTGGCGGTGGTTCCGCAGCAATAATTGGTCAGAGTGCCACAAATGACGATTGAATCTTTTTCCAGATTTTTAAGGATGGTATCCAGCGGTGTGTCATAAAACGCACCGTAGGAAGGTTTGAAAATAGTAATTTCGTTTTCCAGAGGTGCAAGTTCATGCCAGATTTTTCCTTCCTTGTACCATGAGGGGTCATTTCCAAGCTGTTGGTATCTGTTCGGCATAAGGTTGCCGTATTTAGGCCTGTCTCTGAAAGCATGCGTATCCCTGAACGCTGTATAAATCACAGGTATTTTTCTGAGGCGGCAAAAATCGATCAGTCTTTTTATTTTTGGAACCTGACGCGTTGCTTCAGGAATCCAGGAAGAAGTCCATTCCGGTTTAACAAATTCATCCTGCATGTCAATTACAAGCAAGGCGCATTTTTCAGGAATAATGTCAAATTTTACATCACCCTTGTTATAGGCTTCATCTGAGACTTTTACCAGTAAATTTTCGGTGTATTTCATTTCTTTATTGCTTGGGTTTTGAAAGGAAAAATAAAGATAATGAAATTTGAATGCAGATTAAAAAGGGAAGGAGGAAGATCGGGCAACCTTTAAAATCCAGGCAGTGATGGCTGATATGATCCCGTATGGCCCTGTTCACGTTCGAAATCGAGAAGCCATTTTTTCCGCCAGAGACCCCCGCCATAACCGGTCAATTTACCGTCCGATCCAATAACCCTGTGGCATGGAATAAGAATAGCAATGCGGTTCATTCCATTGGCATTGGCAACTGCCCGCACAGCTCCCGGCCTGTTTATATCCACTGCCTGTTGCTGATATGACCGGGTAGTTCCATAAGGGATCCGCTGCAGTGATTCCCACGATGACCTTTGAAATTCAGTTCCCGGCAGGTACAAAGGAACTGAAAATTCTTTCCGGCTGCCCTCAAAATATTCTTTCAGTTGCTGTGCCAGGAGTTTAAAATGTGGATTATCGCCCTGTACAATGGTTGCATTTAAATCTTTCGACAAGTTTTTAAATTCGGTTTCAAGCATTTTCCGGTCGGTGAATTCAAGCAGGCAGATCCCCTGTTCCACCCCACACGCAAACATTGTGCCCAGTGGAGTTTCTATTCTCATCACATCGATCACCAGTTTCTTTTTGCCATTGGAAGGGGAAACACCGAAAACGGACCGGAATGAATCCTGAAAACCGCTTAGGGATTCATATCCAGCATCAAAAGCAACTGCAGTAACAGATTCTCCATTCTGAATTTTTTTAAAAGCCGAATTGATCCTGAACATCCGCTGATATGTGTGGAATGTAATGCCATGATTCTTTAAGAACCACCTTCGGATAGCGCTGGGTTCAAAGCCCCGCTTTGTAAGGTCCCAGTCTTTAATTTTTCGCGAAGGATCCCGGCTGATCTCATCAAGAATTTCCCTGATATATCCGGGAGTTTCGTTGGGCAGCTCCAGTGGCCTGCAAACCTTGCAGGGCCGGTAACCATGCAATATTGCATCCTTGGTTGTGGAAAAAAATTCCACATTTTCCCTTTTCGGTTTTCTTACAGTACAGGTAGGCCGGCAAAAAATGCCGGTCGTTTTAACGGCTGCAATAAAAGTACCTTCATAGGATCCGTCCTTATCTACAAGGGCCTGGTACATGATAGCATCTGGCAACATGATTTTTTATTTCAAAAGTACAATCCCTGCAAACATCGCGCAACCGGAAACTGAACAACTATTTTGGTTTAGTCAGCTTTGGATGTCACTGATCTTCGAGAAATACTTTTATCGCAGTTTCAAGCATGTATCTCCAGCTGGAATATATGTTATCCCTGGCAATATCCGGATTGCTGACAGGATAGGTTTCCAGTCCCTCGTGTGAAAAACGTAGTTTTGTTTTTTTCCCCTTTCCGGATAATTCAAAAGTTACTAGCGAATTACCCGGATAAACTTCGTATTTCCATGTGTAAGAAATCTTTTCCCCCTCGATCTTTTCTATAGCCATGCATTTATCGAGGTAAAACGTGTCTATCTCTTCGATTTTTTCAAGTTCGGTTGACGACGCTATCATGGATGTGAAGGAAGGAAGATCAAAATACCATTGCTTCATAGCTTCCGGATCTGTAATGGCTTTCCACACATTTTCAACCGGCACGTCATATTCCATTTCAATTTTAAAAGGAAGTGTTTCCATATGTCCTGATGTTGATGGCAGTTAAAACATGGGGTGATCGTTGGCAGACTTCGCCGGAACTTCCTGCATAACGTCCCAGTGCTCTACTACCTTGCCTCCATCCACCCTGAAAATATCGATAACGGAAATTGTTTTGTTTCCCTGAACTGATTTTGTATGAAGGTATACAAAATTACCATCGGCACCGATATGCTGGATATCGATTTTTTCTTTCGGGGCATTTTTAAACCATATTTTCAAGGCAGCCTTTAATGCCTCTTTTCCATCTGCAACGGCCGGATTATGCTGAATATAACCATCAGCCACATATTTGTCCACCGCATCGATATTCTTATCTCCAAATACTTCCTGGTAAAGGCTTGCAACCAGTTTTTTATTATCTTCCAGCTGCTGGTTGACTGATTTGAGCATGGAAACCTGGCTGTTCAGGGAATCCGCATGGGCTTTTTCATCTTCTTGCTTTTCCTTTTGTGTCCCGCAGGCAGTGATGAAAAACAGGAATATCGTCAGAAATGAGAGTAGAGATGAACGAGGTATTTTCATGGCTTTTAAGGTTAAGGAGACTGTGTACCCATTAACAATCCAGCAAATTACTTTGTTTAGGGGAACCGTTACATCTCCGGCATGAGATCGCCAATTTCGGCCAGATGCAAGTTCAGGTGCCCCAGATAATCATGAACCATATTCCTAAGGGAAATAGTTCTTCCGGGAGCCGCAATCCACACATTTTCAAGTTTTTCGGGATTGATATGATGAATAACATGGATGAGGTGATAATTTATGCAAAGCCATAAATTGATCATTTTATTCCAATCTTCTGATTCATAGTGTTGTATGGCAATCCACCGGTCGTTATTTCCCTCACTGGCATAATTGGGAAATTCCATGGGACTTTCCCTGTACTGAAGGTGAACATACCGGTGTAAGTTGTTTGAAGCGGAATCGATCAGATGGCCCAGGATCTGCTTGATTGTCCGGTTCTGACTGTTTCTTCCCTCTGTGATTATCTCGTTTGAAAGTTCTGTTAATTTTGGCTCCCCATTGTTCCAGCAGGTCGGAAATTTCCATGGTTACCGGTTCGAATTCATTGATCATTTGATTGGGTATTGCTTGTTATTAAAAATTCTCAGTGAGCTGTATTTATACCAGCAGTTCAGCCTTAAAAACGGTAACGGCCTGCCCGCTGATCTCAACCCTGTCACCGGTCAGTTTTACTTTCAGTCTGCCCGTCCGTTCCGAAACCTGGAAAGAATTCATCTCTTTTTTCCCTGTTTTTTTATACCATAAAGGTGTCAGGGCACATTGTGCGGAACCGGTTACGGGATCTTCGTTGATCCCCGATCGGGGAGCAAAACAACGAACTACAAAATCGGTGTTCTCTTCAGTTGAAAGAGCAGTGATCATCAGGTGGCCCAGTCCGTTTTCAACCAGCGCGTTAAAGTCGGGTTTTGCCGAATGGATTTCCTCTTCCGTTTTTGCGATGGCGATAATCCAGTCCTCATCGCTTCTCCAAACCTCGATGGGCTTAAAACCGACCAACGCATGGAAACCCGCGGGAAGTTCGGTTTGCGAAAGTGAATAAGCCGGAAAATTCATCACGATCCAATCGCCGTCCCTGCGGATTTCAAGTTTTCCGCCTTTTGCATTCAATCGAATAGTTCTGCCGGGTTCAACAATTCCCTCCCGGAATAGGATATGCGCACTGGCCAGCGTCGCATGTCCGCAAAGCGGCACTTCAACCGAGGGTGTGAAATACCGGATATCAAAACTGCCCTCCTGCGGAACAAGGAATGCCGTTTCTGAAAGATTCATCTCAAGGGCAATATTTTGCATCCATGCGGCCGTAGCATCCTCATTAACAATCATCACACCCGCAGGATTGCCTTTGAACGGTATACCGCTAAAAGCATCCACCTGGAAAATTGTTTTGTTTCCGCTCATGTCAGATCAGTTTTTTTCCCATGCAAATACTGGTTTCGGTACCTTCATAATTTCCATAATTGGGAATATCGGTATACCCAAAACGATGGTATAAATGAATAGCTTCTGCCTGCTGATTCCCTGTTTCCAACACGGATTTAGCATATCCCAGTTCGCCGGCCCACTTTTCAAGTTCGGCAAGCATTAACCGGGATATTCCGCGGCCGCGGAATTCCGGCTTTACAAACATCCGCTTTATCTCGATGGTTTCCGGAGCAAAGGGGCGGAAACAGCCGCACCCAGCCGGCATTCCTGCTTCGAAGGCCAGTACGACCGTATCAAGAAAATCAATATGATTGAATTGTGAATAATGTTTTTGCAGTTCACCGTAACGTTGAGTAAGATCTCCGTCCAGCAAAACTACCAGTTCACGGAAATGCGGATTGTCACTGTTTGTTCTTAGGATTTCAGGCATAAACAGACAAGATTATTCAAAGATAAAGCACTTTACAAAACACAAAAATGATTCCGCATAGAATTTTCCTGTATTCTTATGTATTATGGAACTATCGTATTATAAATCCGACCGTAAAAGTTACCAGGTTAGCTTCTTAAAATCATCCTTAACACTGCTTTTCAATCCATTGTATGCATAATCGATTCCTGGAAATACGCTCACATTATCAACTGAGGTATGAATGACATATTTGCCACCTATAATGAACCCGTTGAAGCTCCGCCGGCGTTGTCACTTTCCAAATCCATGCTGCCAAAATCCTTACCGGGAAATGAGGGACCAAAATGAATTGAAAGACCCTGCTGAGCAAAAATATTCAGACTCAACGTAAGGCAGCAATCAGAAAAAAGAGGTTTTCATACAGGCTGTTTGAGATTTATCACAACCTCCACGTTTCCTTTCATCATTGACCAAACCGGACAATAGGTTTCCTCGGAGAGTTTGATCACTTTGTGAATGTCTTCGGATGATGCATCGGGAGAACTCAATTTTATATCCAGGATAATGGTTTTGAACCCGGTTGGATGATCCTGCTTCCGGATTCCCCTTGAATTTATTTCAAAGCTTGCTACAGTCTTTCTCATTTTCCGAAGGAGCACCAGGATGGAACTTCCAACGCATGAGGATAAACTCAACAAAAGCAACTCAAGAGATGTATAACCGAGATTGTCTCCCAGGGGAGGTGTGTAATCGATTGAAACCTGTGGATTTTGATCAGCCATACCTGTGAAATGGAGCCTGTCATTTACCAGAACCAGAGATGCCAGTATCTCTTTAGATTTGTCGATGATAATTTCCATGAGAGAATTTTATATACTTCAAATCTAATAATATAATTGAAATCTGGTACTGAATCACTACATGACTATTCATACCGGCTCCGACAGACTCTTCAGACTCTGCCAGGTCTGTTTCAAACGTAAAACAGAACTGCAAAACTGCAAAACTTATTTTTCAGGGTTATTTCTTCCTGTGCAGGATATGACCGGCAACATGTTTCGCATCCCTCCCGACCCCGCCGACAAGACCCGAGGTAAGCCCATACTGAAATGGCATACCCATACAATAAATTCCCTGAAAATCAGTGGAAATTCCCATTTTCGTTACGGGCCAGCCAAATTCCTTTTCTGTAATATTCAAATCGATCCATGAAAAATCGGGTTTATAACCTGTTGCCCATACAACGGAATTTACGTTGACACCCTTCCCATCCTCCAACCGGGGATATCCATTTTCGACTCCTGTCACACGGGAAACGTTTTCTACTCCGGCAGAAACAAGATCATCCACCGATACACGAATAAGGGGCGCACCGCCTTTCAGGATTTTCTTCCTGGCCTTTCGCCCGATCGGAGTTCTCACCGTAAGAAGGTGGGTGATGAACCACCAGTAAAACCCTCCGGCATATTTGAAAACCGGATCCGGAATGTGAAATGTTGGCACTCCAGCCAGCATAGTATGGCGGCTTCCTGCCAAATCAATGGCAATTTCCATGCCGGAGGTTCCCGCCCCGATAACAAGAACGTTTCCCGAAGGCACTGAATCGGGGTTTATATATTCCGATGAATGAATCTGAAAAATACTTCGGTCCAGGTCTGTCGCAAATTCCGGGATCCGGGGAAGAGGATTTGTACCCGTGGCGATAACCACATTATCTGTATTTAATATTCTTTTTGATGTGGTAATTTCATACCCGGGAGATCCTTTGCGCAGGCGAATGACTTTTTCATTTAATTGAACCGGTAAATTGAATTTCACGGTATATTGCTCCAGGTAATCGGCCAGATCATCCTTAGAGGGGAAAGTATCTCTCATGGCAGGAAACCGGAAACCCGGCAACCCATCATATTGCGAAGGTGTAAACAGGCGAAGGGTATCCCATCGATGACGCCACGAATCCCCAACTCTTCCGGCCGTATCAATGATCAGAAAATCTTCCGCCGATTTTTGAAGAAAATAACCGGTTGCCAGTCCAGCCTGACCTGCGCCGATAATAATGGTTTTCCATCTGTCTTTTGTAGATTCAATAACTGCATTCATCTGGCTATTGTGGTATTTGGATGGCGTTAGCGGGCTTACAATTAAGATTTTAACAGGCGAACAGGAGAAATGTTTACCCAACATTGCCCCCTATCCGGCTGTAAATCATCCCGGGTTGCCATGAAATGTCTTCACCCCGCAGCATACGTGTTCCTGTTTTTCGGGAATCGGCAAATCCCCGTTTTAACAGGAAATCAATGCCGGCTGAGTTATCAGCCGGCAGGATAGCCTTGTCCGACGTTGCATATTTTACATTCATCAATGCGAAACCGGCTTCCTCATCGGATGCGATGATGAGGCCCTCCCTCAGACCGGGAATCAGGTAGCCCCTCATTTTAAAGTTCTTTACATACAGCCGGGCAGTTTTCAAAAAGGGCGACAGGAGATTTTCGCGATCTTCCCCTGTAGCCAGGCGGTCCATTCCATACACGTCCTCCCTGAATTCTTCCCTGAAAGCAATTATATTGGAAGAGACGGGAACCGTCTGCCAGGAATTCTCCCTGTTTAAGAAAATGTATTCCGCTGCTTTTCTGAAACCGGCCCGCACATAGACAGGCTTACCTAAATCGGTTGCCGTTAGTAGACATGTTCGGATCGCTGATTTCTCAAGATCGTCAAGCAACCTTTTTACTATCTGAAAACCAATACCGCGGTTCCTGAAACCAGCATCCACTATGATATGCGCCAGCCAGGCAGTGTCCTTAAAATGAATGGAGGCGCCGATGCCGGCTATCGTATTGTCGGCTGTCATTTTAACCGGGTTACAATAATCCGACATAACATAAAACTGCAGATCCGGGAGTATATCCGACCATCCTTCGGGTTGCAGATGAGGTAGATTCTTCAGATCATCCAGGGTTATGGGTTCGAGTTGCATAATGGGTTATTTTTTCTCATAAGCCTTCAGCCGGGGAAGCCATCGTGAAACGTATTTTTTATAATGCCGGTATTCATCCCCAAATTTTCTTTCGAGATCCGGTTCTTCATATAAAATAAAGTACAATGTATTAATTATAAAAAACAAAACTGTCCAGATCAGAATATTCCTTGAACAGATCACCAGGGATTCTCCGATCAAAGTTGTCCCTACTCCCATGATCATGGGATTTCTGACATGACTGTAAATTCCTCCTGTCACCAGCTTCTTAGTGGGACTCCAAGGAGCCAGTGTGCCTTTACCAATCCGGATAAAGGCAGAAATTGTCCAGGTCAGAACTGACAATCCCAGCATTATAAAAAATATCCCGGGCAGAAAGGTCCATACCGATTTCACGGCGATTTCCGGTTCAATGGCCAGTGGTACAAGGATCAAAACAGTAACCGGCAGGATAAATGAGAAAATTTGTTTAAGAATGAATTTCATAATGTTGCATTAAAATATGAGAAATAAAACAGGATAATATTTGTCCTTTGGTTCTGAAATGGAAGAATTCTGTTAATTCTCAGAAAACACATTGTTCATTTGCTTGTTTAAGAAATTTAAGGGAATTCATTAACAAAGCAGGTATTAGTAAATCACGAAACAGGATCTTTTGAAATATTTCAATACATGTAAATTTCAGGATTAATAAAATATAATTAGGACTGGTTCGTCTTAAAATTGTCATAAAGCAGGAATCAGAAGTTCTGCAAACTGCATTTTGCATCCAAATATCAAATCACAATGGAAGAAAAAAAGAACAAAAAAGCAGGCAGCGGATTGAAGGAATTGCTTAAGCTATACCGGTTTATCAAGCCGTACAGGTGGAAATTTATCCTTGGGATGTTTTTTTTGCTGATCTCAAGCGGGGCAAGCCTCATGTTTCCAAAATTCCTGGGCAACATGGTTGACCTGGGGAACAAAGGAAGGCTTCTGGGCGAAATATCACGTACAGGCGGAATATTGATGTTTATCCTGGTTGTACAGGCTGTGTTCTCGTATGCAAGGACACGGCTGTTTGTTGAAGTGTCAGAAAAAACACTGGCTTCCATACGACAGCATCTTTATAACCATCTGATCAAACTGCCCATGAGTTTTTTTGCAGAACGACGGGTAGGAGAACTAAACAGCAGGATCTCATCAGACATATCCTTGTTACAGGATTCCCTTACCTCAACGCTTGCCGACCTGCTCTCGCAGCTGATTATCATTATCGGCGGGATTACCTTAATGATGATCAGTTCTTTCAAGTTAACCCTTTTCATGCTGGCCATTTTACCCGCAATGGCACTTTTTGCTTTTTTCTCGGGCCGTGCCATCCGGCGGTTTTCAAAAAAAGCACAGGCCCATGTTGCAGAATCCAATACGATTGTAGAGGAGACGCTGCAGGGAATACAAAATGTGAAGGCCTTTACAAATGAATTGTTTGAAATTAACCGTTACAGGGAAAAAACCAATGAAGTAGCCAAAGCCGGTATAAAAGGCGGGAAATACCAGGCGGCAGTATCCTTTATTGTGCTAGGATTTTTCATGGCCATGGGAGCCGTGATCTGGCGTGGAGCAACATTAATTGCAACGGGTCATATGGCAGCGGGTCAGCTTTTTTCCTTCGTCATTTATTCGGGCTTTATCGCCGGGAATATAGCCGGAATGGCAGGTGTTTATACACGGCTGCAGAAAACAATCGGTGCAGCTGAAAAACTGCTGCTTCTCCTCGATGAGCCTGCGGAGGACATCGAGGAAAAATATGTGCATGAACCGGCCAATACGCTTCATGGAAACATTTCCTTTAAAAATGTTGTATTCGAATACCCCTCCCGTAAGGAAAACAGGGTGCTGAAGGATGTAAGCTTCAGAGTGGAACCGGGCCAGCAGGTGGCACTTGTCGGACCCAGCGGAGCAGGGAAGTCAACACTTGTTTCCCTGCTGTTGAAGTTCTATGAACCCACGGGAGGGAAAATACTTTTCGATGAACGCGACAGCAACAGCATTCCGATTACTGCCCTGCGGCAACAAATGGCCATCGTTCCCCAGGATGTTTTCCTTTTCGGAGGAAGCATTAGGGAAAATATTGCCTATGGCAGGCCCGATGCTGAATCACAGGAAATCATCGATGCAGCCATACAGGCGAATGCATGGGATTTTATCCAATCCTTTCCCGGGGGAATGGAAACAATAGTTGGGGAACGAGGAGTGCAACTTTCAGGGGGACAGCGACAGCGAATTGCCATTGCACGGGCTGTGCTCAAAAATCCAAAGATCCTTATCCTTGATGAGGCTACATCTTCACTCGATTCTGAATCGGAAAGACTTGTGCAGGAAGCACTTGACAAGCTGATGAAATGCCGCACATCGGTTGTGATCGCCCACCGGCTTGCCACCATTCGCAATTCCGACAAGATCATCGTACTTGAGGACGGCAGGGTAATAGAACAAGGTACTCATACCCAACTGCTCGCCAATGATAAGGGTTTATATAAAACGCTGACGGAGCTGCAATTTGCGGGATGAAATCATTTGTTGATCTATCGGTTTATTGATTTGATGATTTGCTTCGCCCTCCGAAACTTTGTATTACTGCATGACTGCAAAACTGCAAGACTGCAAAACTGCAAAACTGCAAAACAAATTATCACATTACCACATTACCACATTACCCTTATATTTGCGACAAGAAAACTGCAGAATTCAGAACTATGTATCCTAATGAATAAACTGATTCTTCTGATTTGCATATTTACCGGGCATGGTATATTCTTCTCCATGCTTTCCGCCCAGGACATTAACAACAATCTCAGAACACTCGATAACAACGCAGCCCTTGCTGCCGACACAAATGATCATAAGTTTAACCGGGCTATAAAAAACATGGCTCTTTCGTCCGCAAATCCCGCTATCAATCTTTCAATCGGTGGTGAAATCCGGGAACAATTGCGGATGTTCCGGCATGTAAATTTTGGAGATGTTGATTCAGGTTTATACGACAATGATGCATACCTTTTACAGCGATACCTGCTGCATGCTGATTTGCATCTTGGACGATACCTGCGGCTTTTCGGGCAATTGAACAGCAACCACGTAACGGCAAAAAATTCAGTCTCTCACACCGACAGGGACTTAGCGGGTGTATTGCAGGCCTTTGCCGATATAAATTCATATGGCAGGATACCTATGCGGCTTCGTTTGGGCCGCCAGGAACTGAGTTATGGTGTTGAACGTATCCTGGGAACCAGGGACGGGGCAAATGTCCGCCAAACTTATGACGGCCTGCGCTACACGATTACCTTTAAGAAATCAGTGGCTGATTTTTTTGTTGTATATCCAATGAAATATGAATTTGGATATTTTGACAATTCTACAAATAAGGATAATCTGATCTATTCAGGCTTATGGTCGACGCCAGTAAACCATTTTGGCACACTGGAATTGTATTTTATCGGGAACGACAGAAAAATGGCATACTGCCGCAATGATTCCGCCAAAGAAAACCGCCAGTCATTCGGCATCCGGCTGAACAGGTATTCCGGAGTGTTCTATTATGATGCCGAAGCAATCGGGCAAACCGGCATTTATGGCAGTTCTCCAATCCGGGCGTGGCAGTTGTCGGCAGTGGCCGGTTTAAGATGGCGTGACCTGCAGATGGATCCCCGTATACAGGTCAGGGTTGCAGGAGCAAGCGGCGACCTGGACAGTACCGACACCCGGATGAACCTTTTTCGGCCGATTGCTACCCGATCACCGGTAAATGACCTGATACCTGTTGGATTCGCCAACATCGGGGTATTTACCGTGGAAGGAGAAATAAGGATCGTAAGAGGATTGCATTTTAGCTTGGGTTATTATTCCGTCCGCCGGATCTCTCGCAATGACGGCACCTATACAAGCGATGTTGAAAATATGGTCCGTGAACCGGATTACAACGGAAATGAAAAGGGAATACACGTCACAAAAGGAATCGTTTCAGAGTTCAGCTATATTGCCGGCAAGCACTTCAGCATCCTGCTGCTGATGGGGTATTTTATTCCAGGAAATTATGTTTCCCACACGGGCGAAGGAAAAACCCAGTCCGCATCTTCGTTGAAGATGACATACCGGTTTTAGGATTTTACTCTGAATGCACGACTGCACGACTGCACGACTGCACGACTTTTTTACAATATCTCCCCTAAACGATAATTCCAGAAACTCTTCCCGAAAACCGCATAACCGCCTAACCGCAGAACAATTACAACGCCTCCACCACTACCACCATTTCCCCCCGAGGTTCTTTGCCGGTAAAATAAACGAGCAATTCCGTGAATGTTCCCCGCCGCGTTTCCTCATGTATTTTCGTCAATTCCCGAGATACGGAGCATCTCCGGTCATCCCCCATCACCCCCTGCAGTTCCTGCAAAACACGGACGATCCGGTGAGGCGATTCATACAAAATGATAGTCCTGGGTTCCGCCGCCAGTTCTGTGAGCCTTGTCCTGCGCCCTTTTTTATGGGGCAGGAAGCCCTCAAAACAAAATTTCTCGCAGGGGAAGCCTGAATTTACAAGGGCCGGGATCAGTGCTGTCGGGCCGGGCAGGCATTCAACGTCCACATCCCGCTCCAGGCAGGCACGTACCAGCATGAATCCCGGGTCGGAGATCGAGGGTGTACCCGCATCACTCACAAGCGCAAGGGTTTCGCCGGCAAGGATACGATCCGCAATTTCCGAGGTTTTTTGATGCTCATTGAATATATGGTACGATTGCAGTCGTGTGCCAATCTGGTAATGGCTTAGCAATTTATGCGTGGTGCGGGTGTCCTCGGCCAGGATCAGATCCACCTCCTTAAGCACACGCAGGGCCCGTAATGTAATGTCCTCCAGGTTGCCGATGGGTGTGGGCACCACATAGAGCTTACTCATGCCGGCTGATAATATATTTTCGGCGGATAATATCCAACAACAGCTGAACTGCTTCGCTGTCCATATCCCAATCGTAATTCTGCATCATATAATTATAGGCATCATTAAAATTGGCAGCTTCATTCAACGACTTGATGGCATATTCAAAGGCGGATGTATCTCCGTTAAACAATTCCCTTATAAAGGTAAAACGGTCATTGATGGCAATGGCAGACATGAGGTTTTCAACAGGCTTTCCCTGGGCATGAAACTGGCTATCCTTTCCCATGCTTTGATGGAGAGTTTCATGCAGCGTGGCCCTTCCTTTAAATCGGTCGGAAAGAATCTGCGCTTCTGCACTTTCTCTATGAGACAAAGGTGGCTTTTTTGGAGGCTCAATTATTGTCTCAGATGTTCTGATCGTCTCCTTTACTTCCCTTTCAACCTGAATCTCAACGGCTGTGTTCACGGATCGAACGGACGAAGGAGCTGAAACAGGTCCCGCAACAGGAGCTTCCGGTGGAGCTGAAGGCGGTGCTGAAGGCGGAGCTTCAGGCGGAGCTGAAGGCTGTGCTGACTGAGGAGCCGAAGGCGGAGCCGAAGGCTGTGCTGACTGAGGAGCCGAAGGCGGAGCTGAAGGCTGTGCAATGCTTTCCGATCCGGGCGCAGTGGTTTCCGCTGGTCCGTAATCCATTGGTCTTTTCAAAATCAGCAATAGTTCATAAATATTCCTGAGTTTCTGCAGGCTCAGGTCCAGTTCAATTGAAGGAACATCTCCGTTTTCCGGAAATCCTTTGATCAGTTCCTCGATATCCTGCAGGCTTTCAAGCGCTGCCTCGAGAGTATGCCTGTAACTCATTTTTATTCTAATTTGTGTAAAAATAGGAAAAATTGGATTATAATTTTGCAGAGTCGGAATCCAAACCCGCTTGTATAAAACTCGGCACTTCATTTATTATTATATTTGAAGAGGCTAATGTGCAAATGCGCTGATATGTTAATTGGATAAAATCGTACAGACAAGGCAGTGCCTTGTCTGTACGAATCAAACTGAAAAACTGAACCGATGAATTTCCATTCATGAATTATACACTGAATCAAATTGCCGTTTATACCTCCGGAACCCTCAGGGGAAAGAAAAATCCGGCCATCAGCCAGTTGCTGATCGACAGCCGTATATCTCCCGTTCCCGCCGGCGCTTTGTTTTTTGCCTTGAAGGGACCGTTGCACGATGGTCATAATTATGTTGCCGATTTGTATCACCGGGGTATACGTGCTTTTGTCGTGTCGGATTTGCGGCCCGAATTCCGTGAATTGCAGGATGCTGGTTTTGTTGTTGTGAAGGATACCCTCCATGCTTTGCAGGAACTGGCAAGGCATCATCGCCAGAAACTCCTTTGTCCGGTTATCGGTATTTCCGGAAGCAACGGAAAAACAATTGTGAAGGAATGGCTGAATTTCTGTCTTTCCGACCAGGTGGTCATTACCCGCAGTCCAAAAAGTTACAATTCCCAGGTAGGAGTTCCCCTGTCGGTTTGGCTAATGGATGACAGCACCCAGCTGGGAATTTTTGAGGCTGGCATCTCCCTTCCCGGTGAAATGGAAAATCTGCGGAAAATAATTCAACCGGTTATCGGCATTTTTACCAATATCGGCGAACCACACCAGGAGAATTTCACTTCCCTTGAACAGAAAGCAGATGAAAAGCTCAAGCTGTTTTATGATTGCCGGATTCTGATCTATTGCCGGGATCATACCCTTATCCGCCGCAGAATTGCTGAAACTCCTCCGCTGGCCGATACGCGGCTGTTTTCCTGGTCGGTTGCACAACCTGCCGATGTATCCGTTTCAAATATTGCAAAAGAGAATGGAAGCACTGCCTTCAGGGCGATTTATAAGGAAAAACAGCTGGATCTCACCATTCCTTTTACCGATCCGGCTTCTTTTGAAAATGCCATTCATTGCCTGAGCCTTTTGCTTTTAATGGATACCGATCCTGAAATAATCCGGGGCAAATTAAGGGAACTTCCCCCGGTGGCCATGAGACTTGAACAAAAAAGTGCCATTCATCATTGTACACTCATCAACGACAGTTACAATTCCGACATCAATTCCCTGGCCATTGCACTCGATTTGTTAAATCGCCAGGCTCAGCACCAGCAGAAAACGGTAATCCTGTCCGACATTCTGCAAAGCGGAAAGCAGGAACGGGAATTGTATACATTTGTGGCTTCCATGATGCAGGAAAAAAAGATCAGCCGCATGATCGGCATCGGGGCTGCCCTGGAAAAAAATGCCGGACTTTTCACTATCCCTGCCCGGTTTTACAGGTCAACAGAAGAGTTTATCTCTGGTTTCAACGACAACGATTTCAACGATGAGGCCATTTTGCTCAAGGGATCCCGGGCTTTTGAATTTGAACGTATTGCCGCTCTGCTCGAACAAAAAAAACATACGACCCGCATCGAAGTGAACCTGGGTGCTCTTGTGCATAATCTTAATTATTTTCGCGGACTGCTGAAACCCGGTACGAAAACCATGGTCATGGTCAAGGCGTTATCTTACGGAAGCGGGAGGCATGAGATTGCCGGTGTTCTCCAGTTTCAGCGTGTCGATTACCTCGGTGTTGCGTTTGCCGATGAAGGGATCAGCCTCCGTCAGGCCGGAGTATCGCTGCCGATCATTGTCATGAATCCCGAAGCTGAATCATTCGACATAATGATTGAAAACAAGCTTGAGCCCGAAATTTACAGCTTCCGCATACTCGACCTGTTTTACAGGGCATTGTCCCTTAGCCAGGAAACAGATTATCCTGTGCATATAAAAGTGGATTCCGGCATGCACCGCCTCGGGTTTACAGAATCGGAGGTCCCGAGGTTGTGCCATGAACTGGGCCGCCTGAGGAATCTGCACGTTAGCAGCATTTTCTCCCACCTGGCGGGAAGTGATGAGGAAATGCATGATGATTTTACCCGCCACCAGTTTGATGCCTTTCGTCGCGCCTCTGACCGACTTATTGAATCGCTTGGTTACCCCGTGATCCGGCATATTCTTAATTCCTCGGGTATCGAAAGGTTTCCTGAGGCGCAGTTCGACATGGTAAGGCTTGGCATCGGCCTCTATGGAATCAGCAGCGAGGCCCCTGAAAAACTCAGAAATGTCAGCACCCTGAAAAGCACGGTACTACAGGTTAAGGATGTATATCCGGGCGATACGGTAGGATACGGGCGGAAAGGGAAAATCGAAAAGCCCTCCGTCATTGCCATCGTTCCGGTTGGGTATGCCGATGGGATCAACAGGCAATTGGGCAACGGAAAGGGCAAATTCAGTATCAACGGAGTTGCTGCACCTGTAATCGGCAACATCTGCATGGATATGACCATTCTTGATGTTACCGGCATGAATACGCGCGAAGGGGATGAAGTGATCATTTTCGGGGATGAAAATCCGGTTACCGGCATGGCAGCCTTATTGGGAACAATTCCCTATGAAATTCTCACAGGCATATCGGAACGGGTAAAACGGATCTATCTGTACGAATAAACTGCCGAAGTTTTTTACTTTTCCCAGAATCGCCTAACCTGTCCCGAAGCGGTGAAGGAACCCCAGATCGTTTTTATACGGCTTTTCAGCAGGGCACTGGTTAGCCTGCCTTTTCGCATTGTATATTCCGCAAAAGGCTCGCCCCGGTGAAGGATATGTTTCATGAACGAGGATGAGGTAATCCCCCATTTCATCAAAAATTGCTTTGTTCCGTTATTCTTTTTCACCCGGCCGGTGGAACGCGCCTCAAAATGATATACACGGCTCCTGTCCAGGCCTTTGAAATGTCTCACCCCGGCCATGTACAGCTTGGCAGAAAAATCAGGATCTGAATAAAGGCCTGGCGAGAATTCCACGCTGAATCCCCCGATCAGATCCCACAAATCTTTATGAACAACCGAAGGAGGCCAGGTGGCGCCGCTCCAGTCGCCATGGGGATGATCCATAAAACCCCTTAGCAAAGCTCCCTCATCAAAGGCTTCCGTGTTTTCTCCGTAGTTTACAGGAGAAATAACACTTTTGCACCAGAAAGCACGGGGTTGAATCAGTGTGGATGACAAATAAAAATAAGGATGCCCGATCGAATCGATTTCATTCACAAGGGCAGTATCCCAACCCGGACAAACATACATGTCATCGTTCATGAATACGAGGTAATCCGCAAGAGCCAGGCTGCGCATGGCATTCATCGACCAGCATACGCCGATATTCTTTTCACTGAATGTAAAAGAATAGCCGCTTTTCTTTACCCACTCGAGCGTTCCGTCAGTACCCTCATTCACATGAATAATGATCTGATGATTGAAGGAGGAATTTTTCCGGATGCTCTGAATGCAAAGCTCCAGGTAAGGCAGGTTATTCCAGGTAGGGATCAGAATGGAAAATTTGTTGCCAGCTGTTTGTTGCTGATGCCGGAGTGTGATCATGCCAAAGCCATCTGGGTTATTTTCGGATCAAAGATATTGTAAATACCGGAATCGCCAAGCGGCTAATTCAGTTCATGGTGTGTTGCATTACACGCATTTTGTTAAATTTGAATTCCATTCAACACAGCAACTACCATGTTAGAAAAGATCTTTCATCTGAAGGCAAAAGGCGCCATGGTTCGTACGGAAATCATTGCGGGCATTACCACCTTCATGACAATGGCTTACATACTGGCAGTCAATCCTTTAATTCTCAGCTCGGCAGGAATGGACAAGAATGCCGTCTTTACGGCCACCGCGCTATCATCCTTTATTGCTATAGTGATCATGGCACTTTATGCGAATTTGCCTATTGCCCTGGCGCCCGGAATGGGATTGAATGCTTTTTTTGCCTATACAGTGGTCACACAGATGGGATACAGCTGGGAAATGGCCCTTACTGCTGTGTTTATTGAAGGTATAATTTTTATCCTGCTTGGTTTCTTCCGTGTACGGGAAGCCATTATTGACAGCATTCCGGTCAACCTCAAACATGCCATTTCTGTCGGCATCGGACTGTATATTGCCCTCATCGGGTTAAGCAACGCAGGAGTCATCGTCAAAAATGAAGCTACCCTGGTATCCCTCGGAAGTCTCTCCAATCCCCAGGCCCTCCTTGCCCTGGGAGGAATCATAATAATGGGAATATTGCTTGTATACAGGGTGAAGGGAGCCCTTGTCATCGGTATCATTGTCACAGCCGCTATCGGTATTCCCCTGGGAATTACGCATATACCGGAAAAGGGACTGGTAAGCCTGCCACCCTCGCTGGCTCCTGTATTCTTTAAATTCGATTTCAGCAAGATCTTTAGCTGGGATATGGTAATCGTTATATTCACCTTTCTGTTTGTTGATATTTTTGACACGGTTGGAACACTGGTAGGTGTTTGTTCCAAAGCAAACCTGCTTGATGAAAACGGACGCGTTCCCCGTGTACGCCAGGCCTTGTTTGCCGATGCCATTGGCACTACCGCCGGTGCAATCCTGGGCACCAGCACCGTGACTTCTTATATAGAAAGTGCAGCCGGCGTGGCAGAAGGAGGAAAAACGGGACTTACATCAATGGTGGTAGGCATATTCTTTTTGCTGTCGCTCTTTTTTGCCCCGCTTTTCCTGATGATACCGGGCGCAGCCACAGCTCCTGCCCTTGTACTGGTAGGATTATTCATGATCAGCCCTATCCAGAAAATAAACCTGGATGATTATTCCGAATCCCTTCCCGTATTTCTGACAATGATCATGATGCCCCTGGCATACAGCATTTCAGAAGGCATTGCCTTTGGCATGCTGAGTTTTGTCCTTATCAAGCTTTTTACAGGCAAGGGGAAACAAATATCCCTTGTAATGTACATTCTGGCTGTCTTTTTTGTCCTCAGACATGTAATTTGACCCAAATATGGATTTTATACGGAAAGGCCGCGACCCATTGTATTCGGACAGGCCGCGACCCATTGTATTCGGACAGGTCGCGATCCATTGGTTACGGACAGGTCGCGATCCATTGGTTACGGACAGGTCGCGACCTGTCCCTATCAATCCACGATTACCGGTAACCAATTACAAATAGTTCCGTTGATAATTTTATCTTTGCCTGACCGTTTATTATAATTATTCGCTTTTATGAACCCTGAAAAGAATAAATCCAATTTCAAGAAACTGATTCAGTATATTGAAGCGAGAATCGTACTAAGAAACCTGGTATTGGCATTTCTTATACTGATTTTTGGCACTACCATTATCATGCAGATACTGAAAATATATACCCGCCATAACAATGACCTCACAGTACCCGATCTTTCGGGACTGACTCTGACAGATGCAGTTCATACAGCCCGGGAAAAGGATATGCGGGTAGAGGTTTTCGATTCTGTATTTATGTCGGAAATGGAAAGAGGTACCGTTGTATTGCAACATCCCGAAGCCGGACTGAAAGTAAAAAAGAACAGGAAGATCTTCCTCACAATGAATGCCATCAATCCTGAGATGATTGCAATGCCCAACCTGGTTGACCTTACCTTTAAACAAGCCAGTGCAAAAATTGAATCCTTCGGATTAAAGCTGGGCCATATATCCTATGAGCCCAATATTGCAGTGAACCTGGTGCTTGCCCAGCAACGACAGGGTAACACACTTTCCCCGGGAGATTCCGTTGTCAAGGGAACGCCGGTTGACCTGGTTCTTGGCAAAGGGCTGAGCGACGAACAAAGTACGGTTCCAAACCTGGTGGGCCTATCGCTTGACCGGGCCAAAATTGCTGCCTCCGACCGCTTTCTCAGCCTGGGTGCGACGGTCAACGACCAGACTGTAAAATCCCACGACGATGAACAGCATGCAACCATCTTCAGGCAAAAACCGGAAGCGGGTTCGGGGACTACCCTTCCCCAGGGTTCCGCCATTGATGTATGGATCACCCTTGATTCAACCAAGCTGCCCCCCGTGATGAACCGAAATGATTCAATCAGGTAGGTATGGGATCCTGGAAGCATATAGCCATTTTCTTCGTCGGGCTACAGGCTTTTGCCGGAACCTTCGGCCAGGAAGTTCGCGGCCTTACTGAGAATCCGGTTATCAAGGAATATTTGCGCAACAAACCGGCCATTCTGAAATCTGCCAATGCAACCATAATGCTGGGTCTGCCATTTTTTGAAGATTTTTCCACGTCCAATGTTGTTCCGGACCCGGCAAAATGGGCTGATGCAAGCGTCTTTGTGAACAATTCCTTTGGCCTTGATCCGGTTTCAATTGGTGTAGCAACCCTGGATGCGATTGATGCCAACGGCGAAGTATATTCGGTCAATAACCTGCCCACATCTTCCGATGTGCTTACTTCACGTCCTTTCGACCTGTCTCCCTATGCCAGCGCCCAGGAACCGGTGACTCTCAGCTTTTTTTATCAGCCCGGAGGTAAAGGAGAAGTTCCCGAAAAAACGGATTCCCTCATGCTTGAATTTTTTTATGTACCAGACAGCCTCTGGCATAAAGTATGGTCAATTTCCATGGATAGTGTAACCGAATTTAAGCAGGAAGTTCTGTCCGTTGCCGACACATTCTGCCAGGCCGGTTTCCGATTCCGTTTCAGAAATAAAACAAGCCTGTCTCCCTTTGAAGTTACCGGGGATGATGGCGCGCTAAGCAACGCTGATTGCTGGAACATCGACTATATCATGATGAACACGCGTCCGGCTGCCGAGCATAGTACCATCGATGACATTACACAGGTAGATCTGCCGCGGAAACTGCTCGACTTCTATGAATCGGTACCGTGGACCCATCTCAATAATGCCCAAAGCATTACGCGGAACGATATGCGTTTCCTTATCCGGAACCTGACAACAGGAGATTCCATTAATGTAGGGCGAAGTTATTTTGTTCGTAACATGCAGACAGGTGCAAAGGATTTTTACGAGCAGCGCTTTTCAAATTCCCCCCCACGATCGCTAGAAACCTGGCTTGATCCATTTTTCGCACCCTTTACCCGTGATAATAACTCAAGTGAAGGTGCCTATGAAGTGGTGAGTTACCTGATCACTCCCTCTCAGCAGTTTAAAGAAAATGATACCAGCCGTATTGTCATGAAATTTAAAAATTATTATGCATATGATGATGGCTCACCGGAATACGGATTTGGCATTTCAGGAGAATCAACTACGGGTGCTTTGATGGCATGCCGATTCAGAATTTACCAGCCTGATACACTGCGTGCACTGCAAATGCTGTTCAATAAAACGCGAAATCATGCCAATGCCGATGCAGGATTTCAACTATGTGTGTGGAAAGATGAAGGAGGACTGCCGGGCGATCTGATATATATGTCGCCCGAAATTTCAACCCCGGGAGATAACTTTAATTTTCTCGGCTTTAATACCTACCGGTTTCCAGAGGACGCAGAACTTGTAATAACAGACACTTCCTTCTTTGCGGGATGGAAACAGTCTTCCGAAGATTTCCTGAACCTGGGCTATGATGTCAACCGGAATAATCTGAGCCGTATTTTTGTGAATATATCCGGCGACTGGTTTAATCCGGGAAGCAGTCTCATACCCGGCACACCGATGATAAGAGCCGTTTTCGGAAGCGCAAATATTGTTACCGGTAACCGGGATGTGCCCGGGAAGGAATTGGATGTAGTGCTGTTTCCCAATCCGGCAACGGATATTATACACATTCGCACAACCGGTTTGACACTGCGCCACATCAGGATGATTGATCTTCAGGGACGGGTGTTGCTCAACGAAGATGGCAAACGCCCTGAAATTGACGTGACTTTACTTCCCCCCGGCATATACCTGATGCAGTTAATTACAGACGATGGCCGTTATGTGAACCGAAAAATGGTGATACGTCATTAATACTTTTTAAATGGACGATGAAATACTAGAACAAACTTTACCGGAACAATCCGAATTATACGAACATCACCGAATCATTGCAGATAAGGGACAGGGACTGCTGCGACTTGATAAATTTCTGTTTAACCGGCTCGAACAGGTATCCCGCAATAAAATACAACTGGCAGTAAAGGCCGGAAACGTACTGGTAAACGGAGCTACTGTTAAATCAAATTACCGGGTGAAACCCCTGGATGTTATAACCGTTGTACTTCCCTACCCGCATTACGAATATGAACTACTCCCGGAGGACATTCCGCTCGATATCATTTACGAAGATGAACAACTTCTTGTAGTTAATAAACAAGCCGGGATGGTCGTTCATCCGGGTCATGGCAATTATACCGGTACGCTCGTCAATGCCCTTGCCTGGCATTTAAGGGATCAGCCATTGTTTCAGAACGGCGAAATGCGGCCCGGACTTGTACACCGTATTGATAAAGACACTTCAGGATTGCTTGTGATAGCAAAAACTGAGATTTCCCTTGCAAAACTGGCCAGGCAGTTTTTCGATCGTACTACCAGCAGGACATACCAGGCAGTGGTATGGGGCACTTTTGAACCTACGGAAGGAACTATAACCGGAAACATCGGCCGCAATTTACGCGACCGGTTAAAAATGCATGTTTTCCCGGAAGGAGAACAGGGCAAACCCGCCATAACCCATTACCGGGAACTTGAAAAACTCGGGTATGTAAGCCTGGTGGAATGCAGGCTTGAAACAGGTCGTACCCACCAGATCAGGGCCCACATGGAATATGTCAGGCATCCGATCTTCAACGATGAGCGATACGGGGGTGACAAAATTATCCGGGGAACCGTATTTAACAAATACAGGCAGTTTGTTGAAAATTGCTTCAAAGAAATGCCGCGGCATGCATTGCATGCTAAAACCCTTGGCTTCAGACATCCTGAAACCAAAAAGGAAATGTCCTTCGATTCTGACCTTCCGGCCGACATGCAAAACCTCCTTCTCAGGTGGAGAAATTATACGGATACCCGGCGGGAACCGATCAATGAAAGTGACGAGGGACAAGTGACAGGGGACGAGTAGAAGCATACTCTTCAAGTGGTCGAAGACCCTTGAAGCAGTCGGATGAATTGAGAGATGAGTAGGGAGAGGTGAATAGGGAGAAAGACTGCACGACTGCAAAACTTCACGACTAAGGATTCGTTCCGAACCGAACCATGTTCTTTACGTATACCTTTTAAAACGTTCCTTAAATATCCTATCTCATGGAAAATTTATCCGGTGAATTGCTATGCCCTTGCTGCAAAACAGGATGCCTTGAAACGTCTAAGTTTTGTGGGAATTGTGGTTATCCTTTCCAGGGATCTGATGAAGATCAAAAGCACTTCAGGGTCACCTATTCCTTAAATCAGATAGACAAGGATCTGGTGAATAAAAGAATAAGTGAAGCAAGAATTATTCTTTTCGTTATTTCCGGATTTACGCTTATTCAAACGTTATTGCTGTTTGCCGATAACTCAGGCATGGCTCTCTTTGTAACCAATTTAATCGTCTGTGGAATATACGCGGGGCTGGGGATCTGGGCTAAGAATAATCCCTTTGCAGCCATTTTAATAGGCGGTCTTATGTATGTTTCCATAATTCTTCTGTCAGGCTTTTTAGATCCTTCCACATTTCCCAAGGGTATACTGCTTAAAATTTTATTTATTATCGCCTTTATAAGAGCAACTTATGGGGCATATAAATTTAAAATCACAAAAATGAGCTAAATGCAATGCTTTAATTGCGGTAAGGAAAACACGCCAAAAGTTGCGTTTTGCACTGAATGTGGCACACAGTTACAAGGAGGTAAAATAGATTATAACGATGAGAACAAGAGATATTTTATCCAAACCCTGGTCTTGTTCCTATGCATCGTTTTGATTATCTGCATATCAATGGTGACTGATTTATCGTTGCTAAATCATGAATTTGTATTCAATTCCCTGCTAATTTGTATAATAATTATATTCGCTATACTGGATTATGAAGGTTTTAAAAATTTATTCAGATTCACCTTCCACATAAAACCTGTTGTTCAGATCCTAATCCTGGCCCCCTTGCTGGCCCTGACCGTTAACTTTCTTGCAAGCCACATAAACCTGTTTTTCGGACTAACCGGCGGGCGCTATTTTAAAAGCTTTGAATTATATACATCAAACATGTATGTTTACGGCATTGCCTTCATAGCCATTGCCCCGGGGATACTTGAAGAATTGCTGTTCAGGGGTATACTGTTCAATCATTTTTTGCGATTTACATCACCCAAACTGACAATCATAATAACAGGAATCTTATTTGCATTTATTCATTTTTCTTTTTTATCTCTGCTGTGGCTTTTAGCCATTGGTCTTTTTTTAGGTTACTTAAGATTCCGTTACCGGACCGTCTTTTATTGTATTCTGTTTCACACACTCTATAACGGTTCCGTATATTTCCTTCAGATGTTTCTTTAATCCCTGGCAGTCCAATAAAGTGCTCTATTGTGCCTGCAGTTACTGACAGTTTAACTCAGAAATATCTGCAGGAGAAATAATTCTGAAAAATTTCATGCAAAATACCGTTGACAATTCCTGAATGAACAGGTCTTGTAATTATTTTATTATCTTGCTGTCAGAAACCACTAAGTAAGGGGGCTCCCTAACAACAAAACAGTAAAAATGAAATGAGAAAAGCTTTACTTCTTATTGATTTACAGAATGATTATTTCCCGGGTGGAAAAATGCCGCTCGACGGGGCAATGGAGGCAATTCATAATGCCAGGCTGCTGCTTGACCGGTTCCGGAGTGAGATCTGGCCGGTTTTTCACATCCGCCATGTAGCCATGAAGCCCGAAGCAAATTTTTTTCTGCCGGGAACTGCCGGTTCCCGGATACATCCCAATTTAAATCCCTTGTCAGGGGAAAATGTGATTACCAAGAATTATCCGAATGCATTCAGGGAAACGGAACTGCTTCATTTGCTTAAGAAAATTGACATCCAGGAATTGGTTATCTGCGGGATGATGACCCACATGTGCATTGACGCGACAACCAGGGCGGCCAAAGATTCAGGATATACCTGTACAGTGATCGGTGACGCCTGTGCGACAAAATCGCTTGAAATAAACGGGCAGGTAATTTCGTCAAAAAATGTACACCTCAGCTTTTTGGGCGCCCTGGGCGCATATTATTCCACCGTGTGCAAAACGGAGGAATTTCTAACCCAAAATTTGTAAACCCGGGGCACCCACCCTTCAAGGGTGCCACCCTTCAAGGGTGGCACCCTTGAAGGGTGGGTGTACACCGGATTGAATTTTTGTGTAAATTGGTACCTGTTAGACCAGCTTAACCCCTGAGAACCATTGGCAACGAATTTATACCTGTTCAGCGGATTGGGTGCAGACAAAAGAATTTTTCAACGGCTGGACCTGTCCGGATATACGGTAACTTATATTGAATGGATTTCCAGCCGTCGGAAAATGAATCAATTGAACATTACGCTTCCCGGATTTTATGCCAGATCATACTGCCCAATCCAACCTTAATTGGACTGTCTTTTGGCGGGATCATGGCAGTTGAAGTTGCCAAGCTGATCGAGACCGAAAAGGTGATATTAATTTCTTCCATTAAATCAGCAAGTGAAGTACCCTTTTACTATCGCTGGATGGGAAACGCCGGATTCCACAAATACATTCCTTCGGGCTTCCTGAAAAACACAAACTTTCTAACGAACTGGCTCTTTGGTACCGTTTCTCCTTTTGATCAGCTCCTGCTGAAACAAATTATGGGTGATACTAATCCCGAATTTTTCAAATGGGCGTTAAACCAGATTGTCCTTTGGAAAAACCAGACCCTTCCAAAAAACCTGATCCACATACACGGCACCGGGGACAGAATCCTCCCTATCCGATTTACAGAATATGACATTGTTGTAAAAAAAGGCGGACATTTCATGACGTTGAACAAGTCGGATGAGATTAGCCGGATATTGAAAATGCAACTTCAGTAGGCCCCATGACCGGGGACTGCGAACCTGCAATAATTCCATTCAGCTCCAATACCTGCCATGTTCGCTGTCCCAGGTAAAATTGCCGGCAGAAATGAATTTATGGATTCCGGGCAATAATCAGTTTTTCAGTGCTTATCACCTTTGTTCCGTTCAGTAATTTTAACATATACACGCCCGGGGACAAAGTTGAAATATCGATTTCTGTTTTTGATTCATTAATGCTTCTGCTCAGGACCACTTTGCCAGTAAGGGATATTATTTCCAATTCACCGGCCATATTCCTGTTCTCCACAAATAATTTATCGGATGCAGGGTTGGGGTAAATCCTGGTACTCTGATCAGCATTAATTTGCCCGACAGGGGTTACCTGGCTGGAAACGGTAATGATAAAGGTATCGCTCACGGCCGGCCTGTCATGGGAAGTAGCTATGATGGCTACTTCACCGTCACTTTTTGCCCTGACCAGTCCCTGCTGCGATACTGTTGCAACAGCCGTATTGCCCGATGACCAGCTTACTGTTGTGTCGTTTGCGTTTGCCGGTGTCACTGTGGCATAAAGCTGCAATTCCCCATCCTTTTCATTAATATAATCCTGGTTGTTTTCACTCGTAATTTCTATTTGTGCTACATGCACGATGGCGGGTTTAGCAAAAGGCACCCATAGATAATCAAAATCCATCCAGCCCCAGCTGGCAACAATCTTAACAGTATCCTGTCCGGCTTTCAGCGCCACCGTAACCATCTTCTCATACCAATCTGTGGCGTTGTCACCGGAAAATACGAGATTTCCCTCAACAAGCGAATCGTTTATATACAAAAACTGCTCTTTATTGCCATAGGGAACACGGTACCCGATAGCCAGTTCATAGGTACTGTCGGTCGGACAGTTGGGAATGATCCAGGTGATGGACGCCTTTTGGTTGTTATCCGTCATGGTCACAAATTTCCCATTGCTTGCAGTGGTGCCTGAAACAATTCCGGAGGCTCCTTCAAGAATAGCGTCCTCCGCCTCGTACTTATATACCGGCGGTTCTCCCACGGTGATATTTACGGGAAAGGAGAATTTGCTGTTTCCTTCATTGTCCGTACTTTTTGCCCTTACTTTGTAAAATCCGTCCGGGGCAAGGATCCAGGCAATAGAAAAAGGTTCGGTGGTATCTTCCCCAATTTTATTCTCTCCTTCAAAAAATTCAACCTTTACAACGCTGCCATTGTATTTTTTTGCGCTTGCAACGATCTTCACTGTGTCGCCACTGTCGAATTCGATACCGTCGGCAGGGCTTGTAATTAAAGCGGAGGGCAGGTAAGGAAGGTGTGGATCTTCAGGCATAATATCATTGCCATACAAATCGAATGTTCTTTGAAGTTCACTTAATATTCCCGTCCTGAATTTCTCTTCAATAAACTGCCATCCCATTGCTCCCGCATATCCATTCTGATAAAGCGTCTGATAGTTGGCATTCCTGGTGCCACATTTGGTGCAATTTGTATAAAATTCACTGACCACAAGTGGTTTATCCAGGTTCCAGTGGGAATAGGGCTGGAGGAACGGGGAAGTATCGTCCCAGTCATAGAAATGCACCGTATAAAAATCAAGGGTGCCTGCAGTATCCCCTCCTGCAGCTATAAGTTTCGCATCCGAATAATAATTTGTACCTCCGTCGGCATCCGACGTGGAAAATAACGACCAGGCACCGTTTGTGACCTTTGCCGTTGTATCCGTGCGATGTATGGCGCCTGCGCATTTATTGATGAATTTCATCACGTTCAGCTGGGTTACGTGCTGTGTTATATCCCAGTTCCCGATCTGTGTCATTCCTTCCGGTTCATTGAAGATCTCCCAGGAAATAATGCCGGGATGTGCTTTCAGGGAATCCACCATCGGTACCAGGGCATTTTCAACGTAGCTGTTCAACCCATCATCGGTGGTGAGTATATTCTTATTTCGTGCCAGGACATCTGCAGGAAGCCCCCCGTCCTTGATCCTTTGCATATCGAACGACCACAGGCAGAGAATCAGCCCGATGTCATTTTGGTATGCCATATCGCAGAGAGTTTTAAGATCAGAAATGGCCTTGCTGCCGGGGCCTGTTACAAGATTCCCGGTAAATTCCGGAGTCACCGTGCCGGTGGTATGAAGCCAGAGCCGCATGCTATTGCCGCCATAGTCGTGGATCTGCCGGAATATTTTCCTGAAAGAGGCCGTATCGGTTGGCGTATTTGTATCGCCGATGTCACGGGCAAAATTTACCCAGGCAACATTTGCCCCGCTGAGAAAAACCGCCTTTCCGTTGTACTCAATCCTGTTGCTTTGAGGTAATACCACGCACGGGAACAGAAGCATAAGGGAAAGCAATAAGATTCCCTTTCCGGCGAATCGTTTCTTACAGTAGAGAATTTTAGCTTCCATAGGATTTCTTTTATTAATTGTCACTGGCGGATGACTATTTGCATCTATCCAATTGCAAATATCCATAAAATAATTTGGAATTTTTCACTTTTCGCCACAGGCAGATCATAATCGCGAAGGGATTGCCTGTAGGTAGAAAAGAGAATAAATATTATATTTAAAGCAAATAAAAAATCATTCTTTTTCCCATGAGTACAACAGCAAAACCCCGGCTGCATTTCATCGACAACCTGCGATGGCTGATGATCATTTTCGTAGTTCTGATGCATGTGAATGTAACCTACAGCATGCTTGGCGGCTGGTATTACATTGAAAAGGCCAGACTGGATATATTTCAAACCCTTTATTTCGGCATGTATGGCTCCTTTACCCAGGCTTATTTTATGGGATTTCTTTTTTTCATTGCCGGGTATTTTGTTCCCGGTTCGTATGACAGAAAAGGATTTGGGGCGTTCTCAAAGGAAAGGCTCATCCGGCTGGGGATCCCTACCCTGCTGTATATGCTGCTGATCCACCCGCTTACCATTTTCATCCTGGGCCATTACCAGAACTGGAACCTTGACATTCCCCAATGGTATGCAAAATATATCCGCACTTTCGATTTCATCGGGAGCACCGGGCCGTTGTGGTTTGCCCTGGCCCTCCTCATTTTTTCGCTTATATATGCCGCTATTCGTAAATCCGGAGCCGGTGAAAAAAAGGAAACACATAAGCCCATATCCGTCAACTCAAAGCAAATTTTTGGCGTTGCCGTTTTAATATCGGTGTTTACATTTTTAACCCGGATAGTTTTCCCGATCGGCACCAATATTCTTAACATGCAGCTTTGCTTTTTCCCGCAATACATTGTGCTTTTCATCCTCGGAATTATCTTCTTCCGGAAAAATTTACTCCTGAATATTCCCTATAAACTGGGAATGACGTGGTTTAAATACACACTTGTTTTTGGTTTAATTTTCTGGTTAGGGATGACCGGTCTTGGCAATGCAGCCGAAAAAGGCCTCGAACCCTTTACAGGCCATTTCACCTTGGGAAACGCCGCCTATTCATTCTGGGAATCCTTTTTCTGCGTGGGGGTTTGCCTCGGATTAATCGTTTGGTTTCGCGATAAATTCAATCGCCAGGGATCATTCGGAAAATTTCTCTCGGACAATGCTTTTGGCGTATATATTTTCCATACGCCGCTGCTGGTATTTATTTCCATGCTGATGAAGGATGTAGCGATGTATCCGTTCTTTAAGTACCTCATCGTGGCAATCACTACAATTCCCTTGTGTTTTATTGTAAGTTATGCCATAAGGAAAATTCCCGGAGTTGCTTATGTGATCAAATAGGTCATCCTTTTTAAATCTTATTTGAATGCCGGGTTATTGAACCTTTAACAGCACTAATCCCTTTTACCCTTGAACCAGGCATAAATGGCCATGGCATGACCGTGACCGAGGCCAAAATCATCTTTTAACCATTGAACTATTTCACCTGCCTTGACATTTGGTTTTATATTGCCATTGGCAAAAAAACCTTTTTCAACAGCTAACTTTTCGAAATCCACGGGTTTTTTTCCCGTTTGGGATTCTATATTATCGATATAAGCCTGGAACGACATACTTCGGGTTTTTAAGGATTTACTGAATCAAATCTGATCATCTCTTTTGGATTAATGAAAAACACTTGCAACATTTATTGGTTCAATGAACCTTCCGTAAAACTTCAGGTTATAAAACAGGCAATGACTGCATAAAAAAGCAGATTTACCTTTATTCCATCATTCTGCTGCTTCTTGCCTGCACAGGCAAGAGGTCAGATCATAACAAATAAAAATTTCGGCCTTTTACTACGGATAGTTGTTGAAAACAACCATATGTAGCGGAATTACAACTATAAGTTTTTGTTTTTTTTTGATTCTGGATACAGGTACAAATATCTTTGCTGCATTGAAAAACCAAAATAAACAGCACTCATGTTAAATACTAAAATGATTGGCAACAAGATTGCCGAAGCACGGAAGAAATTGAATATTTCTCAAGCACAGCTTGCCCAGCGTTTATTTATCAGTTCGCAGGCAGTCGGAAAGTGGGAGCGTGGAGAATCCATGCCCGACATCATTACCTTAAACCGGCTGGCGGAAATGCTGGGTGTTGACCTCAACTATTTTTCAGAAAGCTTCGCGTCTGCAGCCACTGAAACAGAACCTGCCGAGCCTTTAAATAAACAATCGGTCGAATTGCCATCCGCAAAGCAGAAGAAAGGGCCCACCTGGGATATGTCACGCGGAAACTGGGTTGACGCAGACTTTTCCGGGTTAAGAAACCTGCATGAAAAATTCAGTTCCTCCAACATGCAGCGTTGCCTTTTTATCGGTTCAGATTTGTCGGGACTTCTTCTAAAAGGCAATAATGTGGATAGCTGTGACTTTTCAGGTTCCGACTTTAGCGGTAGCCACATTCAGGGTTCTCACCTGGCCGGTAATTTATTTAAGGACTGTATACTGAAAGAAACTGAATTTTCAGGAAGTTTTATTTACGGGTGCGATTTCACCGGCGCTGATTTGACGGGGGTTGTGATTAAATCCGGTGGCTTTAGCGGTGTGGCGGTTAAATCAGGTGACTCCGGGAAAAATACAATTTCGAATGCGGTGTTGAACCGCACCTCTTTTATTGATTCACAGATTGCCGATATAGTTTTCACCGGCACACTGGAGGACTGCTATTTTGAAAACTGCGCCTTTACAAGGGTGACATTCCGGAATGCAACTCTTATTAACACATTCTTTAAAAACAAAAGCCTGAAACGGATCCGGTTTATTGATTGTCAGGCAGATCGCATTACCTACGCATTCCTGAAAAACGGGAAAGCAGATTTAACCGGTATCACATTGCTCACACCAAAAGGAGAAAATGAATAATGACACACAATGATAGCGCCATTATAAAAGGTGAAAAGTTTATTGCCTATTTTTGACAAAAAGACGGGCATGTCATTTCAAACCCTTACCATATTTTATTTCTCAGGCACCGGCAACTCGGCAAATGTTGCCCGATGGATGGCGACTGCCGCTTCAAAAAATAATACAGCATGGGCAATTTACAATATTGCGGCAATGGATCGAAATTCTATAGAACCCTTGCCCTCTGATTCGCTGATTGTATTTGTTTCCCCGGTGCATGGGTTTAATTACCCCCCGGTCATGCTCAAATTTATTGCCCGGTTTCCTAAAGGGAAAAACAAAGTAATACTGATGGATACCAGGGCCGGCATGTTAATTGGAAAATTTAATCTTCCTGGGATTTCGGGTGCTGCATTGTTGTTTTCTTCCTTAATCCTCAAATTTAAAGGGTATTCAATTGCCGGGATGAAATCCGTCGATTTGCCTTCTAATTGGATGTCGCTTCATCCCGGACTAAATGAGAGAACAGTTAATTTCCTTCATGCAAGGCACAAAACGCGGGTGATTGATTTTGGCGAAAAAATATTATCCGGCAGACAGATATATCTTCCCCTGCCAGAGCTTATAATTGACCTGCTTATTGCACCTGTATCCCTGGCATACTACCTGGCGGGACGGTTCTTTTTTGCCAAGACGTTTTATTCCTCCGGCGATTGCAATCACTGCGATATATGCATCAAAAACTGTCCTGTTAAAGCAATTATTAAAATTGACGACAGACCGTTCTGGACTTTTAAATGCGAAAGTTGTATGCACTGCATGAGCCTGTGTCCTAAAAAAAGCATTGAAACAGCCCATGGGTTTATCATCTCATTTTTTTTCTTTTCGTCGGTTTTAACAGCGCTGTTTTTCAAACATTTCAACGCCTTGTTTTTTGTAATTCCCGGCGGATTCCTTCGGTTTATTTTAGAAAATGCCATATACCTGGTATTTCTATGGCTATCCTATCGCCTTATTCATTATTTAATGCGTTTTAAATTTTTTGAACGATTGATGGTTTATACCTCACTGACCAAATATAAATTCTGGGGAAAGCGCTACAAAGCTTTAAAAGATTATTAATAAAGCAAGTTATGGAACATAAAGCAAAATCGATCCGGCCCTTCATCGGGGCGAAAAACTTCGAAATGTCACGTAATTTTTATCGGGATCTTGGGTTTGAGGAAAAAGTTCTGTCGCCGGATATGTCTTTATTTAAGATAAATGAACTCGGTTTTTATCTGCAGGACGCGTATGTCAAAGATTGGGTGGACAATTCAATGATTTTCCTTGAAGTGGAGGACGTTGAACTGCAGTGGAAGGAACTTTCAGCGTTGGGTCTCCCCGGGAAATATGAAGGGGTAAGGCTAACCCCCATCCGAAGTTATGACTGGGGCAGGGAATGTTTTCTCCATGACCCCTCCGGGATCCTTTGGCATTTCGGGGAGTTTACAATGGCAGAAAATAGAGTATGACAATCCGGCAGCAAAGCAAACTAAAAATCCTTGCAGCGTTTGTTGCTGTCTATTTTGTATGGGGCACCACCTACCTGGCAATTAAGTATGCCATTGAAACGATACCGCCATTTCTGATGATGGGAATGCGGTCATTGTCTGCGGGCGCCGTGCTATACACATGGGGAAGGCTGCGCGGTGATGCCAATGCAGTCCGGAAGGAACTCCCGTCGTTGATATTGATCGGATTTCTCTTTTTCCTGGTTGGCCATGGCGTACTGGCATGGGCTCAAAAAACAGTACCGTCGGGTGTCGCAGCGTTGCTGATCGCTTCCGAGCCCATCATTATCGCTCTTTTTGAACCGCTTTTCACCCGGGAAGGCAGGGTCGGCAAACGCACCGTGCTTGGAATGTTTGTCGGTGTCTGCGGAATTGCCCTCCTCATGCTTCCGCAAGGGCTGGATTTCAAAAATGCCCATGTGCTCGGCTCATTCGGAATTATCCTCAGCGCCAGTTCGTGGGCAAGCGGAGCAATCTATTCGCGCGTTGCGAAGTTACCCCGCTCGCTTTTTATTACCGGTGGATTGCAGCTCCTGTTCGGAGGTATGTTTTTGATTCTCGCGAGTTTCATGTTGGGCGAGTGGACTTCTTTTGCCTTTTCTCAAATCACAATCCGGTCGTGGTCAGGGCTGGCCTATCTCGTCCTGTTTGGCTCAATAATCACGTTCTCCGCGTATACCTGGCTTTTGACCATCACCAGTGCTACACGAATTTCCACGCACACATTTGTCAATCCTGTAATTGCGGTGATTGTCGGTTGGGCATTTGGCGGCGAAGCATTAACTTGGGAAATGCTGGTGGCCATGGTGCTCATTATCCTTTCAGTCTATCTTGTTCTCTTCCGGAAGGCAACTAAAACCTGACTTTAAAATTGTTCCTTAAAAAGTAACTTCTTTTATTATTGTTCTTTTTTGCCTTTAAATAAATCATACGTGTTTTCAATAAATCCCCAACCCAGACTAACTAAAGAAGTCTCGGTGGCCATAATAATAATTATATCGTGGTTGAAAATTTCATCATTCAGATCAACCCGGGAAGTTTTAAGGTTTGTTTCCTCATTATATATCATCTTGTTATAAAACCAGAACTGATTATTTGAAAATGCATCTGTAAAGCCATTATTGAATATTCCCCAATAATAGCTGTCAGCAATAACAATAACAGAAGGCTTGACTTTGCCTGAATCTGGTTGTATTAAAATGTGAGGATAGGCCATTTTGTACGATTTTAGCCTGAAGATCAAATTCATACCATCAGCAACGTCATAATCGCTTTCTTTAGGATCCGACATTTCTACATCCTTCCAATATAAATTTGGCATATCAATATTTCTTAATTTTTCAATGTACCGGATCATGGAATCGGCAGCCACACCCATACCATAACTACTCCAATGTATACCATATTGAGGATATAAGGGATACCCTGACTTGGATTTAATATCAAGAAAATATTTATAAAAGTCTATGTAATTCAATCCCGATTTCTCCGCAAGCTTAACGTGGCATTCGTAATTTGTGATGTTCCTTTTCGAAATATAATTTTCAGGAAAGTATTCCGGATAAAATGATCCTTTGCCCGGAGCAAAAACGATAATCAGGCTTTTGTTTAATTTTTTTAAAGTATCCTGTATAAATTCGAGTCTCTTAATCCGATGATATATACTGTCAAAACCGATAAAATCCTGTCCGTAATAAGCTCTGATATAATTTTCTTCAAATAAATAATTGTCCTTTCCGATAATAACTCCATTTGCTTTAGCCTTGTGAAACAGAGTAAATGCAATTTGATTGTTTATTCGAATAAAAAGGCTCCGGAAACCGAAAGTTTCATTCAGGTATTGTTCTTCTTTCAACTGATAATCTCCGCTAAGCCAACCATGAACTGAAATATATTCCTTTTGCGGCGGTGCGAGAGCCCCTCTTAACGGATTCAGTTTAACAATGTTAAACTTGCTTTGAAGAATTGGAAAAATTAATACAATTAATATGATTGCGAATATAGTACTGCGCAATTTTACCGATGTATCTCTCATGTTTAAAACCGAAAATAAATAAATGGATTAAACCCGAATGCTGTTATAGAACCGATGGAAACCATTAATAAAATAACGACAATCAAGGATAACCGAAAGTGACGCCTATTGGTATAACTATTTACATAAATCGCATTTTGAATAGCTAATCCCCTGTTAAAGTAGGTGAAAAATGAAAAAAAAGCAGCCAAAGCGAAGAAAGTATAAAACTCAGAGTCGAAAGAATGTGAATTCTTTAAATTAAAAGAAAACATTCTTCCGAGATATATAAAAGCATCCGAAAGTTTTTCTACACGAAAAAAAACCCACCCGACAACAACAATTAAGAAGGTAATAGCGGTACTTGGAAACTTGCCCAGGTATTTGTATGCTTTGCCCAGGAAACCCCGCTCGAGAACAAGGAATAAACCGTGATATGCGCCCCATACGATGAAAGTCCATGAAGCCCCGTGCCATAGCCCTGAAGCCAAAAACACAAACCAGAGATTGAAATACAACCGCTTCCTGGATAAAACACGGTTGCCCCCAAGAGGTATATATAGATAGTTTCGCATCCAATTGCCCAATGAAATATGCCAGCGTCGCCAAAACTCCGTTATACTTTGAGAGATATAAGGATTATTGAAGTTTTCCGGAAATTTAAATCCGATCATTTTTGCAATTCCGATGGCCATATCAGAATAACCCGAAAAGTCAAAATATATCTGAAATGTATAAGCAAGAATACCTATCCAGGCGGTAAGGCTATCCAAACCTGCATAATTTAGTCCAAAGACCGTATCCGCTTGCAAACCCATTTGATTCGCAATGAGCACTTTCTTGGCTAACCCTATGACAAACCGGTAAAAACCAGTCAATCTGTTATCAATAGTATCGTTTTGTGAACGGTCTGAAATCTGGTCGGCTATATCATGGTAACGGATAATGGGGCCGGCTATCAACTTGGGGAACATGATAATGTATAGCTGATAATCCCAAAATTTATCCAATGGTTTATGCACCCGCCTGTACACATCAACCACATAAGTAATCGTTTCAAACGTATAAAATGAAATGCCAATCGGCAATATCAGTTTTGTCCAGTGAATACCTGATACTCCGAATACGGAAAGAATGCTGTTGACATTTTCTATAAAGAAATTCGAATATTTAAAATAAAAAAGCAATCCCAAATTCATGGAAACCGACAATGCAAGTATGATGCGTCGATGAAATACCGATTGCAGGCAAGACATCCATTTAACAAGGTGGAAATCAAGAAAGGTAGTTACAAGAATGACGAAAATAAATTTGGGCGCCCCCCAGCTGTAAAAGAAGACGCTGAATACCAGAAGCAAGATGTTCTTATACTTCGGATCCGCAAAATAGTATAAGAGCAAAAACAGGGGAAGGAAATACAGGACAAAAACTATACTGCTGAAGATCATATGTTACGGCGAATAATGAAAAAATGCAAAAAGCGGAACCATCTAAATATAAAAATTATTCTACACTTACAATATTTTTAAATTAATAAATTACAGTCCTGTTAACCGAGTCTGCTTTCAGCAGCGGCGTCGGCAACCAGAGTTCCCGTTTCCCTGAGCAGATACAATGCGGCAAAACAAATGGAATTAAACAAATCCGGCAGGAAAAGCTGTTCATTGTCGGCATGGGCAAAACGCAATTCGCCGGGACCGCTTGTGATAACCGGCATACCGGGATATTCCGCGGCAAACAGCCGGGCATCACAGGAAACGTCCCACCCTCTTACAGGTTCATCCTCATCAACAATGCCGGCCTGGATGGCGGACTCCCGGGCATTCTTAAAGGTAGGGGAATCCGCATCGCAGGAAAACGCATTATTATGCAGCTTGTCGTATGTAACCTCACAATGAAGCATATCCTCATCGAATTCCCATCAGCACGAAGATATTTCCTTGTTCCCCTTATAAAGGCATCCCTCATCCTTTCCTTTATTTCCTCTATGGAATGGGTAGGCAGAAAACCCTGTCCCCCTTCGAGGATGAGTTGACCGGACGAATCAATGCCTTCCAGTTCCAGCGCCACGGGTAAGTGATTTTAAGTTTATAATTGAAAATCTCCCTGGCCATATAAGCCCATTTGGTTATGGCGGCATCATGTTCCGGCAGGGATCCCATATGACCCGATGATCCGTAAATTTTAACGAGAACGGTTCCATTCAGGGGATCAAAGCTTGTGTCACAATGTTTTCCAACTCTGGCCCTCCCCGTATCCGGGTCAAAATACCGCGTTTTATCCCCGAATTTTCTAATGTAAAGGTTAATCCCCTTTTGAAGAAGGGTCATAATTTCATAATACTGCGCGGCATCCGCAATGGCTTTTATTGTAAACGAAACATAGCCGCAAATCCTTGAGGGATGTTCACCAAAGGGTCCCAGGACCCCGTTACTCGTTTGAACCGGTCTGTGTGGAAACAACGGGTGATCCGATTCTTCTTTTATTGTATCCCCCTCCTTCTGCATTTCAAGAACGGAAAAGATCATGCTTTCAAGCGGTGAAGGAAGTACCCGGCCGGCTGAAGGTTTCATTCCGTCATTCACGGCGACCCGGCAACTAAACCACACTGCTCCCCGGTTTGCCGGATAAACTTTATTGCCGGCACATTCAAGAACCATCACCGAATCATACCTTTTTTTCAGTTCTTTATCTACGGAAATATCCAGTGATCCGTTACCTCCGCTCTCCTCCTCCACCACGAACATAGCGGTAATTTTGTTTTTCAGGCTGATCTTCCTGTTCTGGCAAAGCCTGTCGAGCACTTTCAATGCCCCGTAAAGGGCGGCAATTCCTCCCTTGTCATCAACAACTCCCCTTCCAGAAAGTATGTCCCGCCTTTTTGAGGGGGGAAAGTAGGGCGATACAACATCGATGTGGGCATTGACGGCTGGATTCCTGCCTCCTTTGGAGGAATGACCATCCAGGCAATAGAGCAAATTATACCTGTCCTTATACACATCTTCCGCGCTCAGCCCTTCAGGACACGACTCCGTTTTCGTGAAATGCAGTTTTGAAAAGGCGGGATGGTCTTTTATGGAAGGCGATATTTCTTTTTCAAGGATAGTCGCATTTTCAAAGGAGAGTTCGCGGAGTTTTTTCCGGATTATATCAAATACTTTTTTCTCAGTTGCAGCCATCAACCGGATATCACTTTTTGCGGTGGTGTCTACACGGCAGATATCTGTCAGAAAAGAAATGATCTCTTCCCTGAACTTCTCTTCCGAAACAATATGTATGATCTGATCCATCATAATCTTTGCGTTCTAAGCAAGCACTTCATCGCAGGCTTCCCGGAATACATCCAGCGATTCAAGCAAAGCGCCGGGTGTGATATACCAGGGGAGGAGCAATCTTAATACATTCCCCTTCGATGCCGACAGGGGCGAACATCAGCAAACCTTTTTGAAAGCAGGATACATTGATCCTCAGCGCCAGCTCCGGATCCGGTATCCGTGTGTTTTTTTTCACGCACTGAATTCCGGCAACGAGTCCCTTCCCCTGCAGGCATCCCAGTACCCGGGAATATTGCTGCTGTATCTTTTTTAATCCCGGGCACCAGGATGTCGCCCATATTCCGGGCATGTTCCACCAGGTTTTCATCCCGGATGATCTTCAGGTTTTCGATGGCGGCTACAACAGGCAGGGGACTTCCCGAATGGGTGGAGGTCATGGAGCCCGGCCCATAGAGTCCCATAATATCCTTTCGCCCGATCACCGCCGATAAAGGCAGGGATGACGAAATGCCTTTCCCGCAGGCGATAATGTCGGGAGCGATATCGTAATGCTCATAGGCGAACATCTTGCCGGTGCGGCCAAAACCCGACTGCACCTCATCGGCAATCAGGGGAATGTCATGTTCCCGGCAGAATTGAGCCAGGGCCCGGGCATATTCGTAAGGAAAGAAATCGGGGCCGACCCCCTGGTAGGATTCCGTCATGACCCCCGCCACCTCAGACGGCTTAATATGCAGTTCCTTCAGCGTTTTCACGAACAGGTCAAAGGAGACATCCTGATTTTTATACCCGTCAGGAAACGGCACCTGGATAAAGGTATGGCCTTCATCAATGATCCAGGCTTTTTGTTTGTCCATGCCCCCGGCCAGCTGGGCCCCCAGGGTTCTTCCATGAAAGGCATTTTTGAAGGTTACAAAGTATTTCCGGGCAGGACCGTGTTTCTCCTGGGAATATGTTTTTGCCAGTTTGATGCAGTTTTCCGTGGCTTCACTTCCGGTGCTCAGCAGAAACACCTGGTAATTGCCGGGATCTGGCGCCAGGAGCTGAAGCATCCGGGTAAGCTCCACCCGCTTTTCATGAACAAACACATAGGTAGCCAGCAGGTTCTGATCCAACATTTCCCGTATGGCCCGGATGATCTCGGGCCGGCCATGACCCGCATTGGCTATCAGAACTCCGGATGACCAGTCGATCCACTTGTTCCCCCATTTATCGTGAACCTGGAATCCCTCCGCCCTTTCCCATACCACCGGGGGCTGGCCCATCATCGAAACAGGCTCGGACTGCTGCAGCAGCCTGAACAGTTCAAGGGATTCCGGTACCGGCAGCTTTGTCCGGATCGTCCTGTATTTTGTACTTACAGGGGTAACTTCAACTGGTTCCAGGTTGTATTTGGCCATCTTTATACGGTAATTGCCCGGTTAATCATTATAATAACCGGCGCTTTCATTTTTCCCAATTTCCATTTCAAGCAATGCCTTAAGGCTGATCGGTCCGCCGGTGACCACGCCTTCCCCGCTTTTTTCTCCGGTTTCGAGGGAACGGTGTGCCCCTTCACAGATCAGCGAGGTATAAAAACCCAACGAAAAGGGATCCATCAGTTTGGCGATTTCTTCCTTCGGGAGCAATCCATTTCTAAACCCGATCATGTTTTCGATGATCTTCCCGGCGGATCGTATTCCATAGCCGGAAACCTTCCCGTCGGTCTCGAAATTCCGGAACAGCGGGTTTCGTTCAAAAAGGCCGCCTGCAACCACTTCACGATACCCGGTCCTGTCGAGGTCCAGGTCGAGCATTCCCTCCGATCCGATGATGCGCGCCGACTGCACCGTCAGAGCATGGGCACTGTTTGGTATTGCCCATCCGGTAATAATATGGCATACGCCCGCCATTTTCAAACAGTATCTCCGTATCCACCAGGTCATATCCATCCACCGCCAGGGGTTGCAGCGACGGCAGCTTTTGCTTGTACCCGATGGCCTTAACGGTCAGCGGTTTTAACCCGGTGATCGTCATGAATGCGTCGGCCATATGCACCGTCAGAAAAGAAACCGGCGAGTTTTTAACCGCAAAATCCGGGGTGGCAAAAAACCGGGGTTCGTGATTGGGATCGGCCACCTCCAGCTTATCCAGCATATACCAGACCGACGACTGGAATATCCCGTAATCACCCTTCCTGAATCTTGTCACAGCCTCTTTGATCCGGGGATCCTCCCGCTTATGAAAATCAACGCCCACAAACCGCCCGGTTTGTTTTGCCTTTTCAAGGATGGCATGGGCGTCTTTTACATTATCTGCCGCAGGTTTTGGCAGAAGCACATCCAGTCCGGCCTCCAGCGCATAAACAGCCGGTTCCCGGTGAAAATGGTCGGGCGTGTTGATCGCCACTGCATCGAGGGGCACTTTCGCAATTAATTCCCTGTAATCGGTAAACCGGCGGTCGGCCGGAATATTGTGCGCATCCCCGAAATCCTTCATGTGCTCCTCCCGGCGGCTGCATATGGCTTCAACCTGTATAAGCGAAGAGTAATCACTGCTGTAATAAAGATGCTCGTAGATCTCCCTCACCACAGAGCCGGTTCCGATAACTCCCAATCTTAGCTTTTCCACTTGCAAGGTTTTATATTTTACTTTCCAAGAATTTTCAGCAGTTCAGCCGGATTTTCACTCAGGTGTTTTGAATAACCGGCAGCCCGGTTAAACGAGCCCATGAAATTTTCATCCACGGCGTCGGGTTTGCATCGGCGGCCCATACTCCAGGCTGTATTTATCACTGAAAGTTCATTCTGATCTGCCAGGGCAGTCTTTCGCAAAAAGCTTTCAGCCGTTTTCAGATTTATATTTTTGGTATTGACGAAATGAAAAAGCTCGTTCTGCCGGTTATAGCAGTATTCCATAAATTCCATTGTCAGCTTAAAATCATCAAAATCGCCCCGGTTTGTTTTCACGCTGTCTTTGTATACGGCCAGCAAACTTACAATTTCACCGTAATGGTTTTGGAGCGGCTCCTTGCTGTTGGCAATATTTTTAATCTGGTCGGCTGAAAACCACGGGAAAAATTTCAGGCTATCCACTTCGCCGCATTGAAATGTCGGGGTTTCCTCATAAACGGACCTGTAAATTTCTTCCCAGTTTTCATCGAAGGTTGCACCAAAATGGTCTTTTACAAATGCGGGAATGGCATCCATATAGTTATAATTGCCTTTGTTTTTAAGGATCCCGGCTGCAATTGCATAGGTATCCCACTGGCTGTTCTGGAGGTAGCGTTTGGGAACCCAGTTGGTAAGGACGATCCCCAGGTTATCCCGATCATCCAAATTGCAGTACACCCCGGCGTAGGCATTGATGTTCTCAAATTGCAGCGCCCCTACCCGTGGGCTCCAGCTGCACCAGCTTACACCCGGGGCTCCAATTACCTTGAATCCTTTTTTCAGAACGGCACGGGCAATGCTGTCAACGACCTCTTTCCGGTTTTCCCTGTAATTCCAGTCCATGATCACAATGTCCCTGTCCAGCAGGTTGAGGACATCGCTTTCCACATAGATGGGCACGTCTCCCCATATAATTGTTTTCTTGCCAAGTGATTTTACATACCTGTTCAGGGTATTGACATAGTCTGCCCAAATCTGGTTTTTACCCCGCGTCTTCAAAGCCTTTTTTGACAACTCGCTTCCTCCCCAGTTTACCTCATCGCACCCGATGTGAAAATACGGGGAAGGGAAAATGGCAGCTACCTCGGTATACAAATCCTTCATTAATTGACGGGTACTGTCGCTGACCGGGATCAGCGCATTGTATTCGTTACCGGCAGAACTGTCATTCAGGAACTTATATCGCTTTGTCTTGGTAATATACAGGGAATGACCAAAAGATTCGATCTCGGGTATGATTTCAATATCCTGCTGAGTGGCATAGTCGATCAGCTTTTTTAATTCGGCGGCGGTAAATGCTCCTTCCCGCATAATCAGTTCAGGATGGGAAGTAAAAAGATAAGCCGAGCCCTGGTCATCGGTCAGCCTGAAAATAACCGTATTGATCTGCTCCTGGTGGCAAAAATCGATCAGCCTGAAATAGGATTCCAGGGTTTCGGTTGCACGCGGTGCATCGATCATAAACCCGCGGATTTTCTTTTGCGGGCCCTGATCCGCCGAAGGGCGGTGGCAGCCCGGTACTAAAACCAGGCCGATGGCGATAAGCAACTTACAGGTTGTTTGCATTCTGAGAAATGGTTATCATACTTTTATAAAGATCTTTTTTCGATACATAAGGTACAGCAAAAGCCAGCACAAAATAATATTTCCTCCAACAAGCACCAGTTGGCCTGCATTATCACCCAAAAGCTTGATAATCCAGCCAAGAAAAGCCAGGGTTGTATGACTTACATCCACCAGGTTGCCCACCGAGAGGAGATATATGAAAATGGAATTCAGCCCGATGACAGTGAAAAAAAAGGACCACCTGGCAACTCCCCACACATCGATAACCAGGTAAAACAAAGCCACCAGCAGGAAACTGATGCCCCCGGAGAGCATATTATAAGTTGACGTCCAGCAATTCTTGATAACCGGGTAAAACGGGTTGATAACGAGGGCAAGAAAGATAAGCCCGGTTCCGGCGGATACAAGGAGCAGGAGCTTTTTTGTGGTTTCCATATCCTTTCCGAGAAGGATCTGTCCTGCAAAAGACCCCATCAGGGTGACAGCGGAGGCGGACAGGATACACAACAAGCCCAGTGCGTCGAATGTGCCCTGCCCCATCCTTCCCGGCAGGAAATTCCGGTCGATGAAACTGTTGATGCATCCTTCCGGAGTAAGGGCTCCCGGTCCGTAACCGGGGACAGGCACCCATAATTGTACCGCCGCATATCCGGCAAGGATACCGGCCAGCCACAGGATTCGCATTTTGAAGGAACGGGTATGGATCAGGATCAGGGAGGCAATAAAATACGAGATGCCAATCTGTCCAAGGACACTGGCATACCGGGCATTGGAAAACCCATCCCGGAGGGTGCCGTTAAAAACAATCCCCAGCATAACCAGGAGGATCATTCTGCGGGCAATTTTAAGGATCAGTTCCTTTTTGGGAGTGCCCTTATCCCGCTTAGAGAGTATGGCAATGGGAATGGTGGCGCCGGATATAAACATGAACAGCGGAAAGATCAGGTCGTAAAAATGAAACCCGGCCCAGGGAACATGTTCCATCTGGCCGGCTAAAACCTGGAATCCCCTGCCCGGAAAACACCTGGCAAGGGCCTGCAACAGTTCACCTCCGCCAATGATCCAGAACATATCGAAGCCCCGAAGCGCATCGAGGGATTGAAACCTTGGTTTATTGATACCGGGAATCAGTTCGGAATTAGCCATAGATTAAAATTAAATAACTATTGGCAATCCCGATGGAAAATCCAATAAAATAACCATAAGGCAATAAAAATTAGCGTCAGAAATATTTCCAATAAGTAACTGGTTCTTGAATGGACAGAGTTTGTGCCATCATCCCTAACTATGCAATAAAAGATCATATATAACTTTTCCATTACGGTCATTTCCTAGGTTGAACAAAATTTATAGATTTTGATATATCAAGAGCATTATTTAAAAGTTCTTCAAAGAAAAGAGATGAAATACCATATACTACTCCAAAGCCAGCCACCCATGGAGCTGCAGCCACTCCTACAGCACCAATGACAATGGCGCCGCCAATCATTCTGAAGCGGTAAGGCACCCGGGCTGATCTGCTATTTCGGGACTATGAAATCGAGCTCCATGAAGTTTTCCACTTCGCTGAGCCACCGGTTCTGCACAAAGGCAATATGGTCCGGGTTGTTGTTGTAATTGTCATACGCCTGCCGGTTGGCAAACTCCATCGACAAACCATAATCGAAGCTGTTTTTCCGGCTGATCTGTTTCATGAATTCAAACTTTTCCACGCCCGGGATAGCCGAAAGTTTCATCAGGGCTTTAAAGAAGTCCTGCTCCTCAGCGGATCCCTTCGGGTGTTTCAGCTTAAAAACAACCGTGTGACGGATTCGGGCGGTGTCGGTTTGTGTCATGGCAGATGAATTGATTGCAATGAATAACAATAAGGCTGCAAATATATTCCGGATCATAGCGAATTGAGTTTAGTCCGTGAATATAGGATATCTCTGTCATTCTTCATATAATTTTCGCTTTCAATATTGATGTGAAGCTTATCCGTATTGAAGGAGCGGTGACAATGTATTGCAACATTTAGTACATTCGTCTGCATAAACTGTAGAGACGCAACCCTGCAAGCAGATAAGTCATCATAAGAAAGAAACTAAAAAAACAAAACATGAAGACGGCAAAATTTTTAGGATTACCCATCCTGTTTTTCGTTTATATGATAATCTCAACACCCTTTCAAAGCTGCAAACCTGAGGATGAAGATGACGGATGTGATTCCTGCATGGTGGTTTATAAACCAAATATTTACATCTATCCCAATGAACAATTTGATTTGACTGTAAAACTCAGTTTTCCCATGGGCGGACAACTGGTTACTTCAATTCCGGAATACGGAACGGGTTGGCATGTGCAGGTAGACACTTCCGGATTGATTAATAAAACGTACTCCTTTTTGTTTTATGAAAGCATACAACCCGATGTCTGGCAAAAAAATTCCGGATGGACTATACCGGCGGATAGTTTAGCGTTATTTTTCAGGAAAAATATGGCGGATTATGGATTCAGGGGTCGAGAAATTGATGATTTTATCGAATACTGGATTCCCCGGCTTCATGATTATCCATTGTATTCAATTTACCCGCAAACTAAAAGCATAATAGACAATGTAATACAATTGGATTTTTCAAAGCAACCCGAAAACATTTTGAGACTTTTTTATGTCATTAAAGGACAAAATCAAATCCCGGGTAAATTAACTGTTCCAACAATTGACAGCTTCACAAGAGAAGGATATTTTGTGACCGAATGGGGAGTGATTTTAAAATAACAACAGCCGCCAACACGCGGAATTTAAAAATTTCAGGATGGATACCAAAGAATATTTCAAGCAGCTTAGCATAGTTATTTTAGGTATCCTGCTCGCTTATGGATGCAACGGAAGAAATAAACCGGTCACCAGTACTTTCGACGTAGTCATTTACGGGGGTACACCGGCCGGGATAATTGCTGCTATCCAGGTTGCAAAGGAAGGGAAGTCGGTTGTTCTCCTGGAACCTTCCGCCCATATAGGGGGCATAATGGTAAACGGATTGGGCGGAACGGATATCGATAACCACGAAGAATTTCAAAACAGTCCGGCTGTTGGGGGACTGGCCCTGGAATTTTACCGGAGGGTTGCCCGGTATTACGGGCGGCCTGATGAATTTGATGCGAAGCTGAAATCACGAACGAAAGATGCATCCCTGTGGCGGTTTGAACTGCACGTTGCCGGTGAAGCCGGCGGCAGGCTGTATACGCCGTCCGCGGTACTCCCGAACGGGAAGACCGACCTGGGTGCATGGCACGATCTGTCACACAACCTGTACGGAATGAACGCCGGGTATCCAGACGGTAGTTATAGGGATCGCCAGCGGATGTTCGATCAGCATAAAACATTTACGCAAGGTCTGTTTTATTTTTTGGCCAGCGATCCCGAGGTGGCATCCCTGGATTCATCGCTTCAAAATACCTGGAAACAATGGGGGCTGTGCAAAGATGAATTTACGGACAACCAGGGCTGGCCACACCAGTTCTATGTGAGGGACGGCCGCCGGATGGTTTCCGGTTATGTGATAACTGAACATCATACCCGTCGTTCCAACCCTGTAACTGCGGAAGATCCGGTAGCGGTTGCATATTGGCCGCCCGATCTGCATTCGGCGCGCCGGATTGTAAAGGATGGATATGCCTATAACGAAGGTTTCGTGTTTGGAGGAAATTCGTGGCGTCCCTTTGGAATTTCATACAGGGCCCTGGTGCCCGGGGGGAATGAATGTACCAACCTGCTGACCCCTACCTGTCTGTCGTCAAGCCATGTGGCCTATGGGGCCATTCGAATTGAATTTACCTATATGGCCCTGGGGCAGGCCTGTGCTTCCGCCGCCGTGCTGGCGATCGATTGCAATCAGACCGTTCAAGAGATAGACTATTCCAGCCTAAGGAAACGTTTGCTGTCTGACCACCAAATCATCGATGCAGGTACGGTTGGAATGCCCGATTAGCAGATCATTTTTTCAATATTTTAAACACAGCATTTTGTTTATCAGCGGTTATCTTAACTATATAAGTTCCGGGTGCCTCTGAAATCTGCAGATCTTTATACCGGGCGTTAAGGATATACTCTTCGCGTACTACCCGGCCATCAGGTTGAGTGATTGTAATTACAGCACTTGGATAAGTGCTCCCCAGATCAATGGTAAATGTACCGTCTGTGGGATTCGGGTAAAGGGTTATATTGTGTTTAAAGGTATTATCCGGCAGCGCGGTCATAACAACAGTCAGGCAGGCCGAGGTATCAATGCATCCGTTTTGGGAGACGATGACGGCGTAATTGCCATCGGCAGAAGCAGTAAAGGTTTGATGGGTTTCTCCCTCCAGCGGACTATTCCCGTCATCGCAATTGATCCATTGGTAGGTTGCGCCGGTGGCATTTGATCTGATCACTCCCTGATCCATCCTTATTGAGGTGTCGGGTGAGACAATAGTAAGATTAACATGAATAACCGAATCACAACCCCTTATACCCGGGATGGTATCCAGATAAAAACCGGATTTTACCCAAACTTGCTTCCCGTCAGGCGAAATAAAGCTATTGCAGGCATTTACGTATATAGTGCTGTATGTTATACGCTTAATTTCAATTAAACCTCCATAAGGTTTGCTTCCGTTTGCAGGCTTTGTTATTAAAACATCATTCGACGGATCCCATTCAAATAGTCCATTCCTGCCAGTCCCATAAATTTTGCCATTGCCAGACCTCAGCAGGGGTGAATCATCTTCAGAACTACGAGCCAAAGCGGAATACCAGGTCTTTTTTGTAATGATATTAGATACAGTATCCCATTCATAGAATAATCCACCATCCTCTTCACATCCTACATCGCTAAGTATCCCATAGAATTTATCATTGTATTCCAATAATGGACTGGTTAAGTCAAAACAATAAGAATAATCAAAATAGTCGATTTTCCGGGTCACAATATTGGTATTTGGATCCCATGAAAAGATCGAACTATTATTCCCGTAAAGTTTTCCATCATTGGACGCTATCAAAGGGAAATAAGAAAAAGCCCGGTCTGATTTATTTGTTAAGGTGCTGATCAAAGGATCCCATTCAAAAATACCCCCTGAATTATGGTCTCTCGCATTCCAGGTAATGCCAAATATTCTCCCTGTTTTTGTCTTTACAAGAGACCCGGAAGGAATAACTTCGTCATTGTCTGAAATCCCGCATGAATCATTCCCATCCAAACAGAAATCGTATTTTCCTGACAAAGTACTATCCGAAGGATTCCATTCAAAAATCACCGGCGTAGACCTATCCCATCTTGTCACTCCGATTAATTTGCCGTTATCAGACTGTACCAGAAAACCCGCAGGATATCGCCCCGTCTGTTGTCTATTGAAATCGGCTTTCTTGATGAGTGTCCGGGTCGGAATGTCCCATTCGAAAAGAACACCATCCCCATATTTACCTCCGTATGCAGTTGTCCCGAAAAGCTTCTCATTATTCACCTGTATAAGTGATCCTGAAGGGTTTCTTCCGTTCTCACTGTAATTAAAATCAATTTTCTTTGTAAAGATCTCCGAATTAATGTTCCACTCGTAAAGAACGCCGCTTCCATCGGATCCTCCTTCCTGAGTCAAACCGACAATTTTGTCATTATCGATCAATATAAATGATCCCGTAGGCTGGCTTCCTTTTTCTGTCCCATCAAAGGTGAATTTCCTTAAAAATAGATTTGTTACAGGGTTCCACTCGAACAGTTCCGTATAGGTATTTCCGTAAATTTTGCCGTTAGATGCTTGTATTAGAGTGCCATACTTCTTGTATTCATCTTCAATAGTGTATTTTTGGGTAAAAGTTTTGGTTTCAATATCCCATTCAAATATCCCTGACAAATCCGTTCCATAAATCTTGCCGTTCGATGACTGAATCAGTGATCCGTTGTCTCCATTTTGTACAACTAAATCATACAGTTTTGTATATTGATTTTCCGTGGTGTCCCAGCTAAAAAGGACTTCATGACCATAATAAAAATCTTCCCGGTTCTTTCCAAACAGTTTACCATTGGTCGCTTGCACCAGGCTGCCAAATGGACTGATTCCAATTATATCCAGATCATTAATATCGAATTTATTATCATAAGTCCCGGTTTCAGGATCAAATTTAAATAGTACACAACTATCATAAGGTGCTTTCAAATAAGCCATCACATAGAACTTACCTTTCTGGTCTGTAACCAGGTATCCGGGAGTTGGGTTGCTTGAATGATTCCTGGATTTAAAATCCAACTTTTTACTATAGGCACCGGTGGCAGGATCATATTCAAAGAGAATACCATTCCCGGTTTCACCTCCATTTGAAGTAGTGCCATATAATTTTCCATTACCGGCGTTAACCAATAGCCCATTGGGACTGTATCCTTCCTCGTTGTACTTAGTAAAACTGTATTTTAGCTTATAGGTATTGCCGGAAGTATCCCATTCAAAAATAACACCCCCATCATGGATACCTCCGTCAGAAGTCACTCCATAGAATTTACCATCCGGTGAGGCGCATAGATTTCCCTGTGGATGAATTCCCATGTTTTCAGGAATAAAACTGTAAACAGTCGTAAAATTATCCCCGTGGGCATCTGTTTTGTAAATGGTGCCTGCAGTTGAGTCTTTGGATGCATAACCATAGAATTCATTGCATTGTAGGGTTGGGTTCACCGTGATGACAGAATCACATTTTCCGGCGTTGTGAATGGTGTCGGGATTAAATTCACCTCTTAGGGTTGTGCCATAAAATTCATAGTGTTGTGCGTTTAACATGGTTAATTCACAAGTGATCAGGGCCATGAACACAAACAGGTCTCTTAGTTGTGTTTTCATACAATGGTGTGCATTAAGAAGGTCGAATAAAGGAAATCATTGGGCTTCCCGGAAATTACCCTATAATTTAAGAAATGGTGCGGTTTTAGTCAATGAAAAAGTGACGTAGTCTCAAAATCCGGTGTTAAGATGCTGTTTTTGTATTACCAGAATGAATTTCCGGGTATGTCAGAGAATTAATTTTACTAATTTAACGGGGATATTATCATCACATGAAAAACCGTCCCCTGTATTTCCAGGATATTTTAAAAATTGTATTGCTGTGTTTCATTTGTACAGGTCTTAATTCCTGCTGCGCAAAAACAGACTGCATGGACGCGGATAATATGGACGGCATATATCTGCGGAATTTTACCACCTCCGATACCGACTCCATTTTCGTTGTTTCCTACATTAAAAATACCGATTATAAGGTTATGACGGATAGCTTTATGATCGATGACAGCTTTACGCCGGGGGATAATACCTATATCATATTCAACGGCAAAAGCATAAACCTTGGTAATGATTACCGGATTATCCTGCCAAAGATTAAAAAAGAATACAAAGTGACCGGCTTCAAAACATGCAAAACCGAATGCGGCGATTGTATCATAAGGAATTCATTTCTGAGACTGGATGAATACCAGATCAATTCCCATTCCAAGGACCTGGGCTTCATTGAAATTGATAAGGACACAGACTGAGACAAAGAATGCTCAATATTGGTAAATTTTAGGTCATACCGTATCCTGGTATCTGATTTTTCGTATATATTTATTTACTGTTTGTAAGAATAACCACTATAGGGCATTGGCCAACTCCGTATATGAATTTTTCAAACATCCATTTACCCCTTAACATTATTTATCATCATGAAAAATCAAATAAAAAAAACGGCACGAAACCTTCTGATTCTATTGATCTTAACCGTTTCGGCAAGGCAGACATTTGCCCAATTGATTGTTGATATGAAAAATGTTGACCTGTATGATACGGTTTACTCCTGTGACAACATTATGACAATACATTTCTTTCCTGACACAATACTTGCTGAGCATTCCTATTGGATCGTTAAATACAAGGAAGATAACGAATGGATCAGAGAGGATACTATCCTGTATGATACAATAAGTTTAGACGCTCCTTTCAGGGAAGGGTCGGTCAGGCATGACACCTGGGACGGGGTAAATTCTTATTCAACCTCAATAGAAGTCAGGCGCCTTGTTTTGAATACCGGGTATATTCCGGCCGATTGCAATACGGAATTACAATTACACGCAAGTACAAATTATTCAGGCGATGGCACAGTGAATTACAGCTGGGAGCCGGCGGAATATCTGAGTGATCCTCATTCTGCCAATCCTGTTGCTGTTAATACAGGCAATGATTTTTCCGTTGTATTAACCACCTCCACCGGGTGCTACATTTCAAAAACGGTGGATATCACCCTGGATCCTCCGAGAACTCCGTCAATCTGCATGGTTAGCATTGACAGTTCAACGAACAGGAATATCATTTACTGGGAAAGTGCTTCTTCAGGCGGCCTCGATTCGGTGTTCATTTACAGGGAAACCGATGTTACCAATGAATATGAAAGGATCGGGCACCTGGGAATTGACAGTCCTGGTTTATTTATCGATGCAGGATCCAATCCCCTGGTTCAATCGAATAAGTATGTGATAGCCCTCCTGGATTCATGTGGAAATATTTCTGAAAACAGTGAGCCGCATAAGACCATGCACCTTACCATTAACCAGGGACAGAATAACAGCTGGAACCTGATCTGGGAACCTTACCAGGGATTTGATGTATCTACATACAGAATTTACAGGGGCACCATGGATGGTGAAATGGAGCTGATCGGCACAACATCAGGAAGCAACACACAATACACAGATTTCTCTGCCCCTTTGGGAAATGTCAACTACCAGGTAGAAGTGATTAATCCGGATCCCTGCAACATTTCGGGTTTAAAGTCAACACAGGCCGTGTTGAATGCTTCACGCTCCAATATTGTCGATAATCTGCCGACTGTCCTTTCGGTCACGAAATACAGCAATTCGTATTCCGTTTATCCGAATCCGTTTGGAACTGTACTGCATATTGAATCAGAAGAAGCAAACCGGGAGGGCACGGTTGAACTATCCGGAATCGACGGAAAGATTATAAAAAGGGATCATTTCAAGTCGGGCAAAATCGATATCGACGGAAGCGGCCTGAAAGCCGGATGCTATATCCTGAAGATCAAATCAGGAAATGAAACAAGTTCGCATATCATAGTAAAAGAGTGATTAAGCAGGTAAGGCGGTTAAAATGACACAATACCGGTTTTCAATCTCCATTCTGTTTCTTTTTGCCTGTCAAATAAGTATCGGACAGGTTTATCTTGACAGTTCCTATAACGAGGTGACCCGGGATAAAGCAGTGTATTACCAGACACTGGAGTCAGCGAAGGACATTCATTTTGTTCAAAGGACCTTCCTGATGAACGACACCCTGGTCAGGGTCGAACCGTTGATCGTCCGGAACGGCGAGAAAAAAGCGGATGGCAAACTGATGACCTTTTACAACAGCGGAAAATTGCATTACAGCCGGGAATATTCAAAGGATATATTGAACGGCGAAGTGAAAGGATACTATGAGAACGGCATGGTCCGAAGACTGGAACATTACGTGAACGGCAAGAAGACCGACGGGAAATGTTATGGCATCACGGGAAAGGATACCCTGTTCTATGAATATGAAACACCGGCCACATTCAAAGGGAAGGACATCAATGGATTCCGTGAATACATCCAGAAAAAAGCAATATATCCCCCTGAATCCGTGGAAGCCCGCAACCACGGAACGGTGACAGTTCATTTTCGCGTGAGTGCGGCAGGGAAAATTGAAGACGTTAAGATACTGGATTCCCCGGACAAATACCTGGCCCGGGAAGTATTGAAAACCGTTTCAAATGCCGGACAATGGAAACCCGCTACCCTGGAAGGAAAAAATGTGAAACAGGAGTTTGTCATCCCTGTAATTTTCGTGCTTTAATATGCAGTACTCTTCTTAAAAATATCAAATAATACCCTGCATTCCTGAAAACTGACAACGCTTTGTTAAACAAATATAGGAACGAAATTTTAATAACGGACCTAAGATTTTACAAAAAACGAAATTTCATTCATCACATTATCAACTTATTCATTACATTTATTTACTCATTGACAGGCACTCTGATATAAACATTTTGTTCTCGTTACACTTTTAAGCTATGTGTAAAGTTAATGCAACAAAATTTTCAGTGTTTTGCATAATATTCGTATTTAAAATCTCCATTTTATTTGGCTCATCATCATCTCAGGTTAATTCTGTACTTGAGAATTTGATTTTCAACGCAAAATATGATCAGGCGATAATATATGCGGAGGAAGCAATGAATCAATCCACTGATCCTGATATTAAGATGTTTTTGCTTCTTAAGCAAAGTGAAATTTATACGTATAAAAACTGTCCTGAAAAGGCTGCCGAAATACTCAGAAAAGTAGACCTGAATTTGAATTCATCAGGCGAATCTATTAATGAGTTGAATTTTTTATACTCTCTCAATATGGCCCTGGTTTTAAGAGAAAAAGGGAGGAATATAGAGGCAGTCAAATGGATAAGGAGATCGGAGTATTTCCTTAAAATGATTAAAAATCCACGTCCTATCGATGCTGCACGATTCTACTTTCTATCTGGCAAATTCAGATACGAAACCAGAGATTCGATTAACGCGATTCGGTATTTCAAAAAATCCATTAAAATACTTTCAGAAAATTCCCTGCCTGAAAAAACGGAAAGACTTACCTGCTTATCCTATTTGCAGCTTGCATATCTGTTTGCAGGAAATCCAGACCAGGCAAGGGTAATAGAAGCAAAATCAGATTCTGTATATCAGTCGCTTGCAAATAAAAATCATCCTTCATTGATCAATTACTATCTCAACCAATCTTTCATATATCTTAATTACGATTTCAATATTCATAAAGCTGAAAAAGCCCTTCAATTTTCAACTGAAATTGTCCATAAGTTTTACTCTTCAATTTATTCAAATTATGGATTATTGTATTGTTATAAGGCGCAATTAGCTTACCAGGAGCATGATTCGGAAAAGGCGCTGGGTTATTTCCGGCAAGCAGAAATATATCTTGAACAGAATAGTGATTTTGCTCCATACATGTACCTTTTATATTTTGATCTGGCAAACACATACTATTTTTATATCAATGATTTTCAAAAGGCATTAACGTATTACAGGAAAGTTATTGAAAACAGTAACCCCTGGTTAAAACGTTCACATGTTAACAGCCTGGTACTTTCAGGGTATTGTTATCTTGAACTTGGAGATACCTTAATGGCAATTTCCTGCATTAAAAAAGGAATTGGAGCAACAGAAAAAGGATTTCTGGCATCAGACAGAGAAAAGACATACACTTACCGTTGTATGGCCGGTTTTTATCTGAATATCGGTGATGAGGAAAAGGCTCATCTATATTTTCAAAAAGCCTATGAGAAATCAAAAATTTATCATGCCGGCTGGGATTTGGAAACAGATATTATCACCAATTTGGCAAATTATCACCGTGATAAAGGTGAAATCTTAAAATCCCTTAAATTATATCAGAACGCTCTTGATATAGCTTTTGGCGATACCTCTGTTTTTGCACACGGAAGAAAGTTTTGCGATGAAGTTGAGTTATTAGAAATTTTAAACAACAAGGGCTACGCTTTGCTTCAGCTTTTTGAAAAACAGGATAGAAATTTCCAGCATCTAAAGGAGGCTTTGTCCTGCCAGAAAATTGCCATTCGGCTCATTGAAAAGAGGCTGGGATACCTGGATAATGAAATTTCAGAATATAACTGGCTGGCCATTGTGCAGACAACTTTTAACAATGCTGTTCTCTATTCAACACTTCTCTATAATCTAACCCGGGATATAAATTATGCTGAAGCAGGATTCCAGTTTGCCGAAAAAAGCAGAATGATGATTGTTTTAATGGCCATTAGGAATAACAAACTGACAAAATTCTCCGGAGTACCTGATTCTTTAATTGAAAAGGAAAGACAGCTGCATAATGAAATTCTCAATCTTCAGAATGAGTTTCATCGATCTGAACGAATTCATGCAATATCACCTCAGCAGAAGATGATTACCAGCACACTGGCCAAATTACAACTTGAGAATGATCGACTTAAATCCAATTTTGAAAAAAATTACACCCGCTATTTTAACATGAAGTACAATCAAAATGTAATTAGCTTACATCGTATTCAGGAAAGCCTCAGTAAAAATGAAATATTTCTTGAATATCAATTATTGGAGAATGAGCTAATTATAATCGCTATTTCAAAGGATAACATTACAATGAAATTGATTTCTGAAAACAGAACAGGAAAACGAACCGTAAATAAGTTTTATGATTTAATTTCAAAAAACCCACAGAATATAGATACCGATAAATCATTCATAGAATTTACTGAAAATTCTTATTCTTTATATTCATGGTTATTAAAACCGATTGAAAAGGAAATAGAAAATAAGCGATTGATTATCATTCCCCATAATGAACTAAACTTAGTGCCTTTTGAATTGATAATATCAGAGTTGCCAGCTGGAAATAATGATTACAAATCCCTTTCCTATCTGATTCGTAAGCATTCCATATATTATGGTTATTCAGGAACACTTCTTTTTGAAAATTTAGAACAGAATGGAGGGAAATCTGCGGCTTTTTTCATACCGGATTATCCTAACTTAAAAAACAATAAACAAACTAAGTTTTTAAGTCTCACAGGAGCACAGCGTGAAGCCAGGAATGCAAGAAAACTTATTGGTGGAGATTTATTCTCAGGCCGTAAGGCAAGCGAAACCCGCTTTAAAGTTTGTGCAGGAAATTATAAAATACTTCACATCGCTTCACACACCACAATTGATAATGAAATTCCTGCACTTTCATCGCTGGAATTAGCAGCAGATGATGATACACTCAATGATGGAATAATTTATTCTTATGAACTATACCAGTTTCAATTGAATGCTCAGTTGATTGTTTTAAGTGGATGTAATACCGGATGGGGCCCGTTAAAGCAAGGTGAAGGTATGCTAAGTCTGGCAAGAAGCTTTTTATACAGTGGTGCACATACGGTGGCATTTACATTATGGCCGCAAGCCGATCAGGCCGGTGCCGAGATCATGATTGGGTTCTATTCGGGAATTAAAGAGGAAAACAGACTTGAAGATGCATTGCGGTTGGCTAAACTGAAGTACCTTGCAAATGCAGACCCTGCAAAATCACATCCATATTACTGGGGTGCTTTTTTAATTGCAGGAAAGACTGATCCAATTATTCTAAACCATGACCCTGCCAGAATGGCAATCATCCTTTTCTTAATCTTGGCCGGTGCAGGCGTAATTACTTATCCCAAATTCAGAATCTGATCTCTTTAAGAATTTTTTTTGCTCTTTCAGAATAATACATATTGTCTGTTGACAAATCCATTAAGAGTGAACCTGCTTCCTTTTCATGTCCTGTCTTAACTAAACAAAGGGCGAGATACCAATTCCTGTGTATCCTGTTCGGACTATTCCAGCTGAGAGGTATTTTTGAAAAATCACGGATTGCTTCGCCAGTCTGTCTAAGTTCTATTCTCACAAGTCCGCTGTAAAACCAGGCCATATAATTTTTTTTATCCTTATTGGTTATTTCAGAAAGTATGGCTTCACTTTTGGCATAATTTCCCGTCTGATATAGAATTTGAGCATATTCCAGACTGTTTGTTGCTGTATTGTCCGAACGGGTAATCACATCAGCTTCATACCTGACATAATATTTGTTAAAAATAGTTGAGTCTGAAGATCCGGTAAATAACCATTTTTTAACCGTAAAACCAATTAGAATTAAAAAGAGACATGCAGCAGCAATTTGAAAAATATACCGGATGGAGATATTAATTTCCCTTTCCGAAATTTCGTTTTCTCCTGATATTTTCTTAAGAGTAACGCGAAATTTTACTAATTCATCATCACTTATGCATTTATTAACCTCCTTATGCAAACGGATAAGGTCCGCAAATTCTATATCATTCTCTGACCTGATCCTTACTTCTTCTGCCACATCCTTTTCAAGAGAACCATCAAGATAGGCTTCTATTATTCTCGTCGTATTCATACTCTTCTGTCAAACCATATTTGTTCTTAATTTGTCTGATTAATGATTGTTTGCAGCGATAGCGCCTGTTTTTTGTATGCTGCTCACTTTTGTATCCCATTTCTCTGGTGATTTCAGTAATTGACATACCTTCAATAAAATATCTAAGCACTTTCTGGCAATCTGAACTTAATCGATTAAAATTCTCCCTGTAAATCTCGAGCCGTTCATTCAATTCAGCAGTTTCATGAATATCTCTGTCCATATCCGCATAGTCATCCGGAACAAAGGAACCAGGAGAAATATACCTCCGTTTGTTCAATTCCTTAAACCATAAAATCCGTGAAACGGAAAATAAATAGGTGCCAAGGGCACAGGTCAGAACAAAAGAATCGATCCTGACTTTTTGAAACAGTACCAATAGCACATCCTGAAAGAGGTCCCTGGCATCCTCATCGCTACCGCTGTTTTTAAGTACAAAATGCCTGGTTCTACTGTAAAACAGCTTGTAATATGCCCGAAGAATTTTCTCGTTCCGGGCTTTTAGGCCCGCCAACATTTCAGCATCAGAATATGGCAATGTCCTTTTTATGTTTAATACGTTAGGAATTTAAAAAGTAACCCAGAAGAAATAAATAAAATGCAAAAGGCCATATAAATATAATTTACATGGCCTTTAATTCAAAATAAATTGTTGATTCAGCAATAATTTAGCAGATTGCTAATTATTTATCTTTCATTCTACCGATTGGAAATCCCTAATAGGATTATTCCGTGTTAAGATATTGCTGATGAAGCTATAGCCCCCCGGGTTTGGGAGGATTTGCTTCATTTTTCTACAATACTGCATGCGCTCCGAGCCTGGGATTTTTCCAACTAGTCCCTTGCCTCCTGTCCCTTGTCCCTATCGGTAAGCATCAATGGTGGCGCAGGAACAGACAAGGTTGCGATCCCCAAAGGCATCGTCAACGCGGCTCACCGTGGGCCAGAACTTGTTCCGGTCGCTCCACGGGAGCGGGAACGCGGCCTGCATGCGGGTGTAGGGATGCTCCCATTTGTCGGAGGCAATGGCCCGTTGTGTATGCGGTGCATTTTTCAGTACGTTGTCGGTGCGGCTGCCGCCGTCGGCGATTTCCTTTATTTCCTTTGCAATGTTCTTCATCGTGTCGATAAACCGGTTCAGCTCCTGCAGGGACTCGCTTTCCGTGGGCTCTACCATCAGGGTGCCATGCACCGGGAACGACAGCGTGGGGGCATGAAACCCGTAATCCATCAGCCGCTTGGCGATGTCGGTCTCGGTGATGTCGGAGGTTGCCTTGAAGCCCCGGCAGTCCAGGATCATCTCATGGCCTACCAAATCGTTGCAGCCTGTATACAGCACCTTAAACTGTCCCCCCAGACTTGCGGCAAGGTAGTTTGCATTCAGTATGGCAATTTTTGTCGCGTAGGTCATCCCCTCGGGTCCCAGCAAACTGCAATATGCATGCGATATGGTGAGGATGCTGGCGCTGCCCCACGGCGCTGCAGCCACAGCCGTTACGCCTTCCACCCCGCCTGACTCCACCACCGGGTGCGTGGGCAGGAATTTAACCAGGTGTTCCGCCACGAGGATGGGGCCCATTCCGGGACCGCCCCCGCCATGGGGAATGGCAAATGTCTTGTGCAAATTGATATGGCATACGTCGGCGCCGATGGCGGCCGGGTTCGTCAGTCCCACCTGCGCGTTCATGTTGGCGCCGTCCATGTAAACCTGTCCGCCGTTCCGGTGGATGATGGCCGACATGTCGCGGATGGCCGTTTCAAATACGCCGTGCGTGCTCGGGTAGGTAACCATGAATGCGGCCAGGTTCCTGCCATACTGTTCCGCCTTGGCGACCAGGTCCGGCATGTCGATGTTCCCCTTGTCGTCACAATTCACCACCACCACTTTCAGTCCGGCCATGGCTGCGCTGGCGGGATTGGTGCCATGCGCCGAAGCGGGGATCAGCACCACGTCGCGGAACGATTCGTTCCGGCTTTCGTGGTATTTGCGGATCACCAGCAGCCCGGTATATTCCCCTGCCGCGCCCGAATTGGGCTGGTAGGATACTTCTTCCAGTCCCGTCACCGCTTTCAAAAACAGCGACAGCTCGTGGAACAGCTGGTGGTATCCCTCGGCCTGGTCGAGAGGCACGAAGGGGTGTATGTTGCCGAATTCAGGCCAGCTGAGGGGCAGCAGTTCGACGGCCGCATTCAGCTTCATGGTGCACGATCCGAGGGGGATCATGCCATGGGTGAGCGAAAAGTCTTTCCGGTCGAGCTGGTGGATGTACCGCATGAGCTCCGTTTCGCTCCGGTATCTCCGGAACAGCTCCAGGTTCATGTAATTGTCGGTCCGGCCATGCCTGTCTTCATAATAAACGGCTTTTTCATCGATGGTGATCTTGCCGGGATAATGTTTCTGCGGCAGGGCAAACACCTCGATCAGCTTGTCGATATCGGCTTCTGTGGTGGTTTCATCCAGGCTGATGCCGATGGCGCCGTCGGAGAAATAGCGGAGGTTTATCTCGCGGTCGATGGCGTTGCAGCGTATTTCCTCCGCTTTGATCGGTTCGGGGAGGATGACCTTCAGCGTGTCGAAGAAGTTGAGGTTATCCTGTCCGTATCCCATTTCGGTAAGTTTCACCGACAGGGCGCCGGCCTTGGAATGGATGCGGCGGGCGATGGTTTTGAGTCCCTCCGGACCGTGGTATACGGCGTACATGCCGGCCATGCTGGCCAGCAGGGCCTGGGCGGTGCAGATGTTGGACGTGGCGCGTTCGCGCTTGATATGCTGTTCGCGGGTTTGCAGGGCCATGCGGAGGGCAGGCTTCCCCTCCCTGTCGACGGTTACGCCGATGATGCGGCCCGGCATATAGCGTTTGTAAGGTTCGCGGGTGGCAAAATAGGCGGCATGCGGTCCGCCGTATCCCATGGGCACACCGAAGCGCTGGGTGGATCCCAGCACCACGTCGGCTCCCCATTTGCCGGGAGGCGCCAGCAGCACCAGGCTCATGATGTCGGCAGCCACGGCCACGGGAATGCTCTTTCCGTGCATTTTGGCCGTAAATTCCGAATAGTCGCGTACCTTGCCATCACCGGCAGGGTATTGCACCAGCGCGCCAAACAAGGCATCACCGGGTTCCTGTGCGGAATAATCGCCGGTAACCACAGTGATGCCGAGCACGCCGGCCCGGGTTTTGATTATATCGAGCGTTTGCGGGAATACATTGTCGTCCACAAAAAAAGAAGCGGCTGCCCGGGCCACGGTTTCCCTGGGGCGGGCATTGTACAGCATGATCATGGCTTCGGCGGCGGCGGTGGCCTCATCGAGCAGGGAGGCATTGGCCAGTTCCATGCCGGTGAGTTCGAGGATCACCGTCTGGAAGTTGAGCAGCGCTTCCAGCCTGCCCTGGGAGATCTCCGCCTGGTAAGGGGTATAGGAAGTGTACCAGCCCGGGTTCTCGAGGATGTTGCGCTGGATGACTGCGGGCATGATCGTATTGTAATAGCCCATGCCGATGCAGGATTTGAACAGCTTGTTGCGGGCGCCTATATCGCGAATCTTTTGGAAATAGGCCTGCTCGCTGATGCCGGGTTTTAACTTGAGGTTTTCTTTCAGGCGGATGGATTCCGGAATAGCCTTGTCGATCAGCTCATCGAGGGATCGTACACCGATCTTTTCCAGCATGGACGGGATTTCTTCCGGGCGGGGGCCCGTGTGCCTGTAGGCGAAGTGATCAATATTCATGATAAAAATGGATTTGTATTGTATTCGGCGCCAATGGTGGTAGAGGGACCGTGACCCGGCCACACTACCGTTTCCGCCGGCAGCGTCATCAGTTTTTCCTTTATTCCCGAGATCAGCTGTTCATGGTTCCCTCCAAAGAGGTCGGTGCGGCCGATGCTGCCGTTGAACAGCACGTCCCCGGATACCAGGAGGTTATCGGCAGCCATATATAAACAGATGCTTCCGGGGGAATGGCCGGGAACATGGAGAACGGCAATCTCCGTTTTGCCCAGGGTGATGTGGTCGCTATCGGCAAGGTAGCGGTCCGGCAAAGGCGGGGTTTCCACCTTGATGCCAAACAGGGCGGCATGCTGCACCGAATCCTTCAGCAGAAATAGATCGTCCTTATGCATCAGGAGAGGGCATGCGAATTCGCTTTTCGCCCAGGCAGTGCCGGCTACATGATCGAAATGGCCGTGCGTGAGTACTATGAATTCGGGATGAAGATCATGGGCGGTTATGTATTGCTTCAGGCTTTGCTGCTGCACGGGATTTTTGCATCCCGGATCGACGATGAGGCAGGCCCCGGATTCGTCGTGCAAAACAAAAGCGTTCACTTCCAGCTCGTTAAAAATAAAATGTTTGAGTTTGATCATCGTAGCAAATCCTGAAAAATTTTACGCAAGTTATTCTTTTCCGTTTAACATGGGAACAAAAACAAATGAACCGTGTTCGGTAATTTTATAAACATCCGGACCGTTTTTCTCCACCAGCGTCATCACCTGCAGGTCGGGTTTGCCGATGGGCACAACCAGTCTCCCTCCTACTTTGAGCTGTTCCATGAGTTTAGGCGGTATTTCCACAGCCGCTGCCGTAATCAGGATGCGGTCGAATGGGCCGTACGTCGGAAGTCCCTGGTAGCCGTCGCCATAAAAATAATGAACCTGGTAACCCAGTTTTGTCAGCAGTTCCTGGGGCACCAGGTACAATTCTTTCTGGCGTTCGATAGTCATCACGCGGGCTCCCAGTTCCGCCAGCACGGCCGACTGGTACCCCGAGCCGGTGCCGATCTCCAGCACTTTCTGCTGGGGCTCCACCTGGAGAAGCTGCGTCTGGAATGCCACCGTAAAAGGCTGGGAAATGGTCTGGCCCGCCCGGATGGGAAATGCCTGGTCGCGGTAAGCGAACTGCATGAAGCCGCTGTCCATGAATGCGTGCCTGGGAATGGCAAAAATAGCGGCCAGCACCTTCTCATCCGTTATTCCTTTTTTTTTGAGTTCTGTTACCAGCTTGTTGCGCAAGCCTTTATGCTGAAAACTGTCGTACATGCTTCCCTTCCTTGATTGGTGGTGGTTTATAAACAAAATTAGTTGATAAGTTCGATCTAAAAAAAATATATCCTAAATGTAAATAATTTATGTTTGTGCAAATGCCGGATAAATGTTAAACGTTGGAATAGTTGGTACTTTGGCGGCCATCGAAAGGCATGCCGGTGTACTTGACCGTATACAGGATGTCCGGATCTCGGGTAAATGGATAACGGATGGAGTGCAGGGTTCAGCGATGGAAGCGGAGTCCGGTCTTACCTGCATGTCGCCCTCCCAGGTTGCGGACAATGCCGATGCCCTGATCATTGCAGCGGCAGGTGCATTCTGCGAACAGATCGCAATATCCGCACTCCGGTCAGCCCGTCATGTATTTCTTTACCCGCATGTGATACAGTCCGTAGACGAGGTTACCCAGCTGATCAAGCTGGCCCGCGAGGCAAATGTTATTCTTCGTGCCGGCAGAACCGGTAACGACAACACAAAAAATCTGCTCCATGCCATTCCCGATATACGGGAGATCAACATGATCGAACTGCAGCACGATTACCAGGCGAGGATCAACCATTTACCGGTACGGAACATGTTTGACGCGTTGCTGGCAGACCTGGAGGTGATTAACAGCCTGGTGAAAGCCCGGGTGACATCCGTAAAGGCAAAAGGGATATGCATGCAGGCAGCCGAAACCGATATAATCAGCGCGAGACTGGAATTTGACAATGGCTGTGCGGTGAATTATACATGCAACCTGGTAGCTGCACAGAACGGCTTTACGGGTACACTCGTGCTTAAAAACCGGATCCTTAAATACAATTTCAGCAGCGGGGAGTTATCCAGCTGGGTTGTACAGCACCAAAGCACGGTTGTGAGCGAGCCTTTCTTCCTCGAAAATATGCGTATAGAGAAAACCGATTCACTCACCGGTGAACTCGCTGATTTTATTGAGCTTATCCGGTCGGGCCCCGCCTTTCTTTCGGGAAATGACAATGGTTTTGAGCCGTATATGCTTACGGACCGGATATTCGAAAAAGTAATGAAAACACTCGTCAGATGCTCGTAATCAGACTCATTCCACATAACAATTACCTGACAAATGTTTTGTTTTCTATTCTCTCATTCTTTGTATATTTACAGGATATCCCACTAGAATCGTTTCAAACTTTTTCACCCGGAAGGGGTTGATTTTATATCAGTTTTGTTACCGAAAACGTATGAATAGAAAATGGCAACTGCTGAAATACCTGACATTTGATATCCTGTCTGCCATCACCGCCTGGTTTTTATTTTTCAAATTCAGGTTGTCAGTTCAGCAACATATTTCGGGAGCCCTGACTATTCCGGAAATAATTCGGCTTATTAACTGGGACCTTGTTCTCATTCCTGCATACTGGCTGTTCCTTTATTATCTCACCGGGTATTACAGGGATGTTTTCCGCAAATCAAGGTTATCGGAATTCGGCCAGACTCTTGCCCTTTCTTTTATTGGCACGCTCATCCTGTTTTTTGCCTTCCAGATCTCGCAAAGAACATTCATTTACGAATCAGCTACGCTTTCGCCTTACCTGCGGTTGTTCACCCTTCACTTTACATTAACCTATCTTCCCCGGGTTGTAATAACAACCCTCACGACACACCGCGTACACAGGGGAGAAATAGGGTTCAACACACTTCTGATCGGAAGCAGCGTGAAAGCCAACGAGATTTATACTGAAATCATCAATCAGAAAAGAGGGAGCGGCAACAAATTTATCGGTTTCATTTCCATGAATCACAACAGCCACAACACACTGGCTGATCACCTGCCGCATTGCGGCAACCTCGAGAACATCAGGGAAATTATTGACGAACAAAAGGTTGAAGAGGTGATCATCGCCATCGAAACATCGGAACATAGCATGATCAACCGTATCCTCAACAAGCTGACCGATGTCGACGTTGTAGTGAAAGCAATTCCCAGCATGTATGATATCCTTACGGGAAGAGTGAGGATGAGCTCAATCCTGGGAACGCCGCTGATCTCCGTTTCCCAGAGCCTGATGCCCGGGTGGCAGGCGAATGTGAAGAGCTTTCTTGATTATACCGTCGCCCTGCTGGCGATCATCATCACACTGCCCATCAGCCTTTTCCTGATGGCCGGCGTGAAGCTCACTTCCAAAGGGCCTATCTTTTACAGTCATGAACGGGTGGGCCGTTACGGCAAACCCTTTATCATTTATAAATTCCGTTCCATGTACAGCGGTGCTGAAAAGAACGGACCCGAACTCTCGTCCCGCACTGACGGACGCATCACCCCTTTCGGGAAATTCATGCGTAAATCGAGGCTTGATGAGATTCCGAATTTTTTCAATGTGCTGAAAGGCGATATGTCGCTTGTCGGACCGCGGCCGGAACGGAAATATTTCATTGACCAGATCACAAAGCAGGCTCCCCATTATCTTCACCTGCTGAAGGTAAAACCGGGGATCACCTCCTGGGGACAGGTGAAATACGGATACGCGGAAAATGTGGATCAGATGATTGCCCGGCTGAAGTACGACCTAATCTACCTGGATAATATGTCGCTATATGTGGATTTTAAAATAATCATTTATACAGTAATGACGATTATTAAGAGGAAGGGAATTTAGGGAATTTACGATTTAGGATTGCACGGAGGGCGTACGGTATTGCAGAGAATGTCCAAACGTCCACCCCCTGTCCCCGCCAGCGGGGACAACCGCCAGTCACAAGTCACAAGTCACCAGTCACCTCTTATGAAAAGATTATTCCTTGCAGTAGACATCATCCCGGGAACAGCCTTAAGCGAAGCGTATGATACCATTCGCCATACCCTGCGGATGGAGAAAATAAACTGGGTGAGAAAGGACCAGATGCATCTCACCCTGGCTTTCCTGGGCGATACAGAGGATAATCTCATTCCGGCACTCATTTCCGGAATCGAATCCGTTATGAAAGCCCGTCATTCTTTTGCCATCACTCTTGAGGGACTGGGCCTTTTCAGAAATATTCATGATCCCCGGGTAATCTGGACAGGTTGTAAATCGTCGACTGAATTTCAGTTGATTAAACTGGAAACGGATAAGTTGCTAAAGAAATTGGATTTTGAAGTGGAAAACCGGCCGTTTTCGCCGCATCTCACACTGGGAAGGGTAAAATTATTGCGACACCTCAATCATCTCGCCCAATTAATCGGCGTTTACAAGGATGTAAATTTCCAAACCGACACGATCCGCCAGCTTGTTCTGTATGAAAGCCAACTGACTCCCGATGGCCCTCATTATACACCCGTGCATAAATTTTTGCTGGAGTAGAAATAGTGACTCGTGACTGGTGACTGGCGACGCTAACTCTGCCGGACTGCAAAACTGCAAAACTGCAAAACTGCAAAACTGCACGACTGCAAAACTGCACGACTGCAAAACTGCAAAACTGCAGAACTATCTCTACAATTGGCCCCGCTCAATCATGATCATGATCTCGTCGATCGTCCGGTCTTCGCCGGCTGCATCGAATTCCGTTTTCAGGTTTGATCCGAAAATACGCGCTACCGTCTGCCAAAGCGCAGCCTGGAAGGATCCCCGCAGATCTTTTACCACCTGGTACGACGTCTCGCTGGTTTCCCTGTCGATAAGCTTGATCAGTATACGGCCCTGGGTGATCGTAAGGTCTTTCAGATCCATCTCATATTGCTGGAGAATTTCCTTTTCGATCTGCTTAATGTATTCGCGTTGCTCTCTTCTTGTTTCCAGGCTGTCGAGGTGTGCACTCACAACGGAAAACTTATCCCTGGCGAGTTTCGCATAGGGATAAACTTTTTTGACATTGTATACCAGCTTTCTGTACTGGCGCATATCCCGGTTTGTGGGTTTGTTTGTGCGGGGCTGGATCACCGCCTCACCGAGGTTGGCAACCAGTATTGTATCCTTTCCCCGTATCACCCCGTTTACCGGCACACCGCCCAGGTCTATCCGTATTGTATCCTGCGCTTTACCGGCAAAGGAAATCAATGCGACAAAACCTGAAATCACGATCAATCTAAGCATACAGGAAGGGTTATCAAAACAAATGCCAAATTTAGTATGAATAATACTGGCATGCTAACCTGTTTATTTGCTATTTTTGGAAAAAATCGAAGATGGACAAGACTGACAGGAATTATACAAACGGGGAGATCACCGTTTTCTGGCAGCCAAGGAAATGCATTCATGCCACCACCTGTTACCGGGAACTGATCGAGGTTTTCAACCCGAGAAAAAGACCGTGGGTAAATATGGATGGTGCTTCCACCGAAGAAATTGTGCGGGTGGTAAAATTATGTCCCACCCAGGCGCTTACCTATAAATACAACACCGAGATCGTGCCGGAAAAAGCTCCTGAACAGCCGGAGGTCATGGCAGAGGTGCGTGTAATGGAAGATGGGCCCCTAGTATTGAAAGGAGATTTTGCCATTTATGATACAGACGGAAAGGAAATGAGGCATTTAAAAATCACCTCCCTTTGCCGTTGCGGAAGGTCGTATAATCCGCCTTACTGTGACGGGACACACAGAAAAACTGGCTTCACCGGAAAATAAAGATATGGCAGAAACCGAAGACAACGGAAAAAAGAACCCCGAAGTACGGATCATTCAAAACGGGCCCATGATACTCAAGGGAAACTTCAGTTTCAGGGATTCGTCCGGCAAGATCATCACCGGTGAACAGGAATTGCTCCTTTGCCGTTGCGGCGAATCCAAAAATATGCCATTTTGCGACTGCAGCCACAAAACCATGCCGGCAACCGGCTAAACGTTCCTTTTTACAAGATCAGCCGCATCCTGGAGCCTTGTGGCGGAAAAAACGGTAAGTCCTGAATTGTCGATAAGCACCTTGGCTTCGGCTGCATTCGTGCCCTGCAGACGAACAATTACAGGCACCCTCACTGTCCCCATGGATTTATAGGCATCCACCACGCCCTGTGCCACCCGGTCACAACGCACAATTCCGCCAAAAATATTGATCAGTATGGCTTTTACATTGGGTTCCCGGAGAATCAGGCGAAATCCTGCCTCCACGGTCTGGGCATTGGCTGTTCCTCCCACATCAAGAAAATTGGCCGGTTCGCCACCCGAAAGTTTGATAATATCCATGGTGGCCATAGCCAGTCCGGCCCCGTTCACCATGCATCCTACGTTACCGTTCAGCTTGATAAAATTCAGGTTATGTTTTGCCGCTTCGGTTTCAGCGGGGTCTTCTTCATTCACATCGCGCATTGCCTCGTATTCAGGATGGCGGTATAATGCATTGTCGTCCAGGTTTACTTTTGCGTCGGCGGCATAGATCAGGTCATCGGATGATTTCAACAGCGGGTTTATTTCAATGAGTGAGGCATCGCTTTCCACATAGGCCTGGTAAAGGGAAGTGACGAATCGGATCATCTCCTTGAAAGCTTTGCCCTGCAGTCCCAGGTTAAATGCGATCTTCCGGGCCTGGAAAGGCTGAATGCCGATACCCGGATGAATTTCTTCCTTAAATATGAGATGCGGCGTTTTTTCAGCCACGGTTTCAATATCCATTCCTCCTTCGGTGGAATACATAATGATGTTTTTGCCCGTGGAACGGTTAAGCAAAACACTGATATACAATTCACGAAGTTCCGACTCGCCCGGATAGTATATGTCCTGCTGAATAAGCACTTTGCGAACCAGTTTTCCTTCAGGACCTGTCTGTGGCGTGACCAGTTGCATCCCCAGGATATCGGTTGCACGTTTGGTCACCTCATCGATACTCCGGGCCAGTTTCACTCCACCTCCTTTTCCACGGCCACCGGCATGAATCTGCGCTTTTACAACCCATGTGTTTGTACCTGTTTTTTCCTGCAATGTCAGGGCAGCCCGGGCGGCCTCTGCAGCATTGTCAACCACAATTCCTGCAGGTACGGAAACGCCAAACCGGCTCAGTATCGTTTTGCCCTGATATTCATGAATATTCATGGTTACGCAAATTTTTGTTAATTTCAGTTTACGAAAATATTTAAATTTTTTTATCTATTGCTATCATTGTACTTATTTCACAAGCTATACACAATATGAAAAAACTTCGGAATGAAGAGCTGAACAGAAAGACGGTGGAAGAGTTCAGGAAAGCCGGAAAAAATCCGGTGATCGTGGTGCTCGACAATGTAAGAAGCCTGAATAATATCGGTTCTATATTCCGCACCTGTGATGCATTTCTCATTGAAGGGATATGCCTTTGCGGTATCACTGCCACCCCGCCTCACCGGGAGATCAGCAGGACCGCGCTGGGCGCCACCGATTCGGTCCACTGGCAGTATTACGAACAAACAGCCGCCGCTGTCCAGGAATTAAAGCAACGGGGATACCGGATCCTGGCTGTGGAACAAACCGTTCACAGCTGTGCCCTGCATAATTTCAAAATTGAACCGGGCGAAAAGTATGCGCTCATTTTCGGGCATGAGATCAATGGTGTAGCCCAGGAAGTGGTGGACCTCTGCGACGGCGCCCTCGAGATCCCGCAGCATGGCACCAAACATTCCCTCAATATTGCCGTTAGTGCCGGAATTGTTTTGTGGGAGGTGTTCCGGCAGTATCCAGGTGATGAGGGCCAAGACCATGTCCGACAGTAATGGAATGCTCATTTATAAAAGCCTTGAATATATCGTAGGCAATATAAGTTTTGACCGTATCCTGGCTAAAGGACAGGGTGAGCGAACACATAAACAGTATTCCTGTAATTAAACTTTTTTTAGTGCCTGTGGCAGGTTATTTATCATTATCGTTTATAGATTGATTTTTCACTTTTACCTTTTAGTTTTTAACTTTTCACTTTTCACTTTTCACTGATCACCCTCTTCGCCGCAATATTCTGTCCTTCGAAAACTACCCGGAGCTCGTTGGTCTTGCCGGAATCATCCTGTTTAAAGGTAAACCGTGCCTTGACTTCTTCCGGAAAATATTCGGTTACTGAAGCGGGAATCAATTGGTACTTCGGTAAAGTAGCAGCCTGCATGTACAATTTATCCCCTTCCCTTGTAACAACGATTATCAGGCCGTTGCCGCCGTCATATTTTCCTGCATAACCGTCAAAAATAGCCGGATCAACAGTAATCCCGGTTTCATCGGCCAGCTTTTTCGCATTGATTTCCTGCCCGTTCTGATGATGTATGGCATGGGTAATCTTTCCCGTTACATCCGCCTTAAACTGTATGCTGGCATCAACCACCTTCCAGTTAAACACACTATCCGATGCCGGGAATATCGGAAAGTTGGATTGTCCGGTCATCTGTGCATACAATTGTTTCCCTTCCAGTGTTACTTTCAATATCATGCCCTGCCCGTAATCATACCTTCCTGTGTAGCTTGCCAGTATTTTTTCATCTACCCGGATGCCGGATGAAAGCGTTGCCTGCTTAGCCATGTTGTTCCAAAGTACATATTCAGCCAGCGTAAAAGAATTGGTTGTAGGATTGATGCCAACAGGCGGTTGGGTGGAATTGCAGAGTACAACGACTGTGGTTTTATCCTCCGGTTGCCTTGCAATGAATGAAAGGAAGCCATGCAGCCCTCCGCCGTGGGAAATGAATTTGGTACCCCGGTAATCTGAAAGCATCCAGCCAAAGCCATAATCGATTTTTTCTCCGCTGTTCAGCACCACAGGCGTAAACGCGGCTTTCATGCTTTCGGGGGATAATACCTTTCCGTTGAAAACCGCTTCATTCCATATATAAAGATCCCTTGCAGTAGAGTAAAGAGCTCCTGCGCCACCAGCCCAGGTCATATCCCAGTTCAGTGCCTTCACAATCCTGCCGTTTTCCTGGTCATATCCATAGGCCTCATGATCAAGCAATTTATTTGTTGTATATACCCCTGTATTATTCATTCCCAGGGGTTTAAACAGATTCTCCTGTAAATAGTCAGCCAGGCTCATTCCGGAAATTTTTTCAATGATAAATCCAAGCAGGAAGAATCCTGAATTATTGTATAGATAGCGATCACCCGGATTAAAATCATAAGGACGGGATTTAATCGTATCTACAAGCGCCTGGGGGGTTATGGACATGGTAACATATTTTAGAAACGCGGGTCTGTCCGTGTAGCTGTGTATCCCGGATGTATGGGTCAGCAGATGCCGGATGGTGACTTCATCTCCGCGTGGAAATCCCGGAACATATTTCGTGAGTTTATCATCAACGCTCAATTTTCCCTCTTCCTGCATTTTCAGGATGGCGGAGGCTATGAATTGCTTAGTTATGGAACCGATCCTGAATTTTGTTTCAGGAGTAACCGGTACCCTGTTTCCGATATCGGCATATCCAAATCCTTTTTGATAAAGAATTTCACCGTTTTTGGCAATCAGGACAGATACCCCGGGTGCGGATCCCGAATCACTCACAAAAACAAGATCAGCAAGTTTCTCAAGCGACGGCATGGGGACATCTGTTTTTGCTCCCTTTTCCTTTAAATAATCCATTGCCTTTTCACGGCCATGGATCATTGCGGATTGATAGGGCGTAAGTCCGGATCTGCTTTTGACATTTATATCAGCCCCATTTTCAAGCGCCTTCTTAATTTCATCCAGGTCGCCCCTGCCTGAAGATTGAACCAGGTGCTCATTCAGTATATCAGTTCCGATTTTCCGCATGGCGAATGACCATCCGGCGGTAATATTCTGGACTTTTACAAGAACCTGGTTGCTTCCTTTTTTCAGATCAAGGATTACGATGTCGTCATCCGGGTTAATTGCCCTGGCAATCCAGTTGCTATGCACCAGGGTACCGTTCACGAATATTTTGATGTCATCATCGCTTCCAACGCCCATGACAATTTTTCGCGGCTCCTCCAGTTTAATTTCAGCCAGTGCGTAAGCGTTTGCATAATCCACATTACCAAAAACCGTTGTGAAATCAATGATGCCATCCTGTGAGCTGAGCGGTTTAAACGTGTAAACCGTGGTACCGAGTTTTACACTCGCAGGTAATTTTCCACCTTTAACCTCGACAAGGGTGAGTTCATCTTTGTCAAAAGCAGCTCTCTGCTGCGCTTCGTCCGGTGTTGTGCCCTCGGGGCTGAATTTTACCGGACCTATAACCATCCAGTTGTTCATAAACCGGTTATCGGTAAGATCAGTATAGGAAGCATTATCATAGCTCTGTGCATTAAGGACAGGGCTTGCATTTAACATTAACACCACCATGAGGAGTGACAGAAGGAGAATTTTACTTGTTTTCATGATAATTGGGATATATGTTTGGAAATTGGTTATCTATTTGGTTCTGCAGTTTGGCGCGATCACGCAGTCGTGCAGTCGTGCAGCCGTGCTGTCGTGCAGTTAAGCAGTTAAGCAGCCTCAGCGTCACCCGTCACCTTCTCCGTGGGTTTTCATCCACGGTTATTGAAATTTGACCTCTTCGAGGTCGTCCGTGCCGGTTTTCACTTTTCATTTTTAGTTTTTAGTTCTTCACTGTTTCCCGTTGACCATTGTAATCAACTGTGCGCGACTGCTGCAATTGGTCTTGTAATAAATCCGGCTTGTATGGTCCTTTACGGTTTGAAGGCTGATAAACAACTTATCGGCAATCTGCTGATTGGATAATCCATTGCAGATTTCACGAATGATTTCCTTTTCACGGGGTGAGATCTCATACCTCAGAAAAAGCCGATCCAGGGAAAGCTTTTCCTGTACCAGGGGTTGTAATACGGTGAGGTCGGCCTGGTACTGCAAATACAGGGGAATAAAAGCGCCTCCCATAAAAAACAGGAGTATAAAGCCAAGCGCTATATAGATATTGTCCTTGTAATCGAGTAAAAAGCCATTCTGGAGAAAAACCAGCATCATCAATCCCATAGCAATGCTTTTCATGTCCCTTTTTCGCAGGACAGCCTTTCGTTTTTTATACGACAACAGGTATACGGATGCAGTTATGGTAAAAGTAAAGTTCAGGAGCACAAAACAGTATTTGATGATTGAAAACAGATCGGTCATTTCATGCTTTGATATAAGGTAGCCGGAGCCGGATACCACCAGGAAAATAAGAAGAACATACAACAGCAGGAAGGGATTGTGAATATCACGGCCCGACAATTCCCGGGTTAACCGTAACAGCATCAGCCATGTAAAAATCACAAAGGGAGAACCGATGAGAACAAGAATGTTGGTTGTGCGGTTAAATATCTCCACGGAAAGTAAAGGAAACAAGAAAGTGTAGAGGATGACCTGGCCCCATATAGCATAAAAACCATATGTAAAATAAAAAATCTGGTAATACATGAGTGTGCCGAAGATTTCCGGCTTATAAGCCACCCTCAATCTCGAAGATATTACAATGCTGCCGGAGGCAAGAGCGGCAGTAAGGACAAATATCAGGGTGACAACGTATTTAACCATAAACTAAAGATATAAATTATCTTCGATCAATGCATATAAATAGGAACTACCAAAGCAGTGTTCTCCCCTACCTAAGTAGTCTTTTACACAATCAATACTTTGGTATGAAGAAAGGCAAGCTGCCATCTCATAAATTTGGTAAAAATTTCAAAACTTAAAAAACAAAAAAAATGGAAGTAATTGAGCAAAACAAAAGGATTCCATCTGTGAACAACAGCCTTAGCTACGGATGGAATGTAATGAAGAAGAATTTTCTTGTACTGTTGCTCGTAGTAATTGTAGTTGGTCTGATTACAGGACCCACCCAGAGTTTCAGGTGGAATATGAATCCGGCTCATCATTGGAACTGGGACCATATGGGATGGCAAATGCATAATATGGGATGGCTGGCGCTGGGGATGATAGGCATTGTACTTGGATTGCTTGCTCTTGCCTGGGGTCTGCTGGTTGTTCCTGTTTTCAAATACGGTGGCAGAATGATGTTTTTACAGGCAGTAAGGGAAATCCGGCCCGATTTCAATTTGCTGGTGAGGGGATTCAGGCAGAATTACCTTGGCGTTGTTCTGGCCAACCTGCTTACAATTGCCCTGGTGATGCTGGGATTCATCATGCTCGTCATTCCGGGTATAATCGTTGCCTGCCGGCTGGCTTTTGTCGGTTTCCTTGTGATGGACAAGGGCCTCGATCCGATAACTGCCGTGGAAGAAAGCTGGAGAATGACGCGCGGATATGGCTGGACAATATTCGGATTAGCCTTTTTGTCGATATTTATCTTTATTGCCGGCCTCTGTCTCCTGTTCGTCGGAGTTCTGCCCGCTGCATCCTGGATAGGCAGTTCATTTGCCACATTGTACAATGATGTGCTGGCTGAGAGGGAAATGAAAGCTGTAAGGAGTGATGAGTAGGAAGTAAGGAGTCCCTCAGCATTTAACAATTTTGCCCCAAAATAAATAACTGAAATGGAAAATGCGAGCAAAGCGAGCGTTCATCTGCGGAATCTGCGGAATCTGCGAGAGAAATTTTGGATTTTATTGCTTTGCAGAGATTGTGTAAAAGTTTTAACGCTAAGGCCACAAAGGAATACGCAAAATTCGCAAAGTTGTATTTTGAGGTGCTTTGCTTTTATGAGGATGCAGAGATTAGCGACCCTGTTTTTGAGCCTTTATTTCAGCCATTTAGAATTTTGTTGCATAAGAGAAGGGAGTACTTCAAAAAAAAATCCGGTCCTGAAATGTCGGGACCGGATTTTCAATTAAAAATTTTTATTCCGTTACTGAATAACCTGTTTAAAAGCGTCGTTATCGGCGAATTTCAGGAATTCTGCATCTTTTGCAGCATAAGCCTTTACCTTTGAATCCATGCCTGCAGCTGTGCGAAGGTTAGCAACAACACCGTCAACATTGCCGCCTCTTGCACTTGCAACAGCCTTCAGATAATATACCCATGGGTCCTTGGTATCACCCAGTGAATTCAAAGTTGCCATAGCCTTATCATTACCTCCGTTGAGTAATTGAGCTAAAGCAGCATCGAAAGATGGTTTGTTACCAAAATAATTTACAGCGGCTGCATAATCGCCCTGTTTGATTTTGATAATACCAAGGTTGTAGCTAACTGCGTCGCCGGCAGCCATGGAAGCTGTAAGGAGTTCTTCAGCCGTTTTCAGATCACCTTCAGTCAATGCAACTGCGCCGAGGTTAGCCTTTACCGTAGGATTATCATTGATAGCCTTGCTGGCTTCGAATTCTTTCTTTGCGTCAGGAATGTTTCCAAGCTGAACATAAGCATCACCGAGGTTATTCTTAGCCCTGAAACAGGTTGGGAACTGTTCGGTAGCTGCTTTGTAAATAGTGGCTTTTTGTTTTGCATCTGTTGCCAATGCACCGGCATGAAGAATTTCTTCCAGGTTAAGAGAGGAAGGACTTGTCATTGCGGTATTCAGCAATTCCTCGTCACTTTTACCAACTACTTCAACGTCCACGCTCATTACTGAACGACGGAGCTGGGGAAGAACATCCTTTGCGATTTGGTCATAAGCCTTTGAAATATTCTTGATTTCTCTTTCTCTTACAACCGGGTCAGAATACATTGACAGAACACGGAGGATAAGATCCTTATCCTGTATGTTTGATTTTTCAACAGCTGCCTTGAATCCGTCCCAATCCTCAGGGGTTGTCATCAGGCTCAGGAAGTTTTCAGCTTCGGCTTCGGTAATTTTGTTGTCCTTCATTGCTTTTTTGAAATACTTCTGTGCAGAAGTTTCACGTTTTGCGGACAATTTGGTATTCAGGTCAATCGGACCATCGGGGGAAGCATAAGCGGAAATCTTGGCATCCTTGATCTGTTTGTTCGGGGTAGCCTTTGCATCAGCAACTTGTTGTTCGAACTCTTTTACTTCTTCTGATTTCAGTTCCGACTTGCGGACATCAGCATTGTTAATCTGATAATGAATATCAGCTGAATAGGTTTCAGGAACAATACGCTTGAAATTATCAGGCAGAGTAACGGTTTTAGGATCAACTTCTACAAGGGTAGGAGTTGCAACAACACCGTCTGCAATCTTGGCAGATTCGAATTCAACCGGTGTTTTTTCTTTAATCCTGGCCGAAAATTTAACCACCAGTTGTGATTTCATCATTTCAGGCTTGTAGTCGGTTTTAGCATCAAATGAATAGCTACCGCCTGCATAGGCAATTGATTTGTTGTTGCCTTCCACTTTTTCACCCTGCAATGTAACGGGGGCCAATTCAGTCTGGCCGCCTTCATATTTCAACACAGGAGTTGCAACAACAACTGCATTCTTGTTGAAATACTTTTCGGGAAAAGTAACATCGCCCTTTACACTAACCACGCCTGCATGTTCCTGAAGCGGGTCGGGAGTTACTTTATATGTAACGTCAGTGGCTTTGTCCCTCATTTTGTTAAGACCCGCACAGCCGCTCAGAAACAAAGCAGCAATAACGGCAATGGTTAGATAGTTCTGTCTAGTTTTCTTCATGATTAGTTAAATATTTGTTTTACAATTTGAAAATGCGCAATGCAAGCGTATCTGTAATATTATACAAACTTACAAATGTTAATGATAAAAATAATTGATTTTGCCCAATACCCAATAAAAGATTATTAACAAAAATACAAAAAACGAAAGAATATACAAGGGTCAAATACCATACAAATAACAGGTACCTGCCTATCAAAAATTACGCCAAAAGTTAATAATCTGTTAATCTGTATTATATCTGCAGCAAGCATTCTCTAAATGACAGTGTTATGGCAGGAATAGTTCCAAATAAATAAAATCCGGTATCCATGGGAAAACCGGAAAATAAAAGAGACAAGGCAATGCCCTGTCTCTACCCATATATCTATTATATATTACCGATTACCGATTACCAAATACCGATTACCGAATCACCGAATACCGAATACCGATCACCGAATACCGATTACCGATCACCGATCACCGAATACGAATACCGATCACCGATCACCGATTACCGAATACCGATCACCCTCTTAATCCCTTCTATCCCGTGGTCCGCGGTTATCGCGCCGGTCGCGTCCTCCGTCACGGCGTGAATCGTGTCCACCGCTCCTGGAATCCCTGTCGCGCGATTCCCTGGGCCTGCTGACCGGAGGCACAAAACCTTCAGGTACAGGTAAAAGAACCTTGCGTGAAAGGCTCAGCTTTCCACTTTTCGAATCCACATCCAGCAGCTTGACTTCAACCTCATCGCCTTCTTTCAGAACATCTTCCACGTTTTCAACCCGTTGCCAATCGATTTCCGAAATATGCAGCAATCCTTGCTTGCCGGGCAATATTTCCACAAACGCGCCGAATGTTTGAATTCCTTTCACAACACCTTTATAGATCTTGCCTGCTTCCGGTTGTTCCACAATGCCGTTGATACGGGCGATAGCCGCATCAATACAGGCTTTGTCGACTGCTGAAACATTTATTTCACCGCGTCCGTCAATTTCCTCGATATTCACCACAGCGCCCGTTTTGGCCTGGATGTCCTGGATTACGCGACCGCCGGGTCCGATTACGGCACCGATAAGTTCCTTCGGTATGATGATCTTCACCATGCGCGGTACATTGGGCTTATAATCCGGCCTCGGCTGGGGAATCGCTTCGATCAGTTTGCCGAGAATATGCATTCTTCCGTCGCGCGCCTGTGCAAGTGCCTTTTTTAGTACCTCGAATGTCAGTCCTTCTACCTTGATATCCATTTGCGTGGCAGTGATTCCGTCGCGGGTACCTGTAACCTTGAAGTCCATGTCGCCCAGGTGATCTTCATCCCCCAGGATATCAGACAGAATGGCATATTTTCCTGATTTAGTGTCGGTAATAAGTCCCATGGCAATGCCCGACACCGGTTTGAGAATCTTTACACCGGCATCCATAAGCGCCATGGTACCGGCACAAACCGTAGCCATGGAAGAGGATCCGTTTGATTCAAGGATATCAGAAACCACGCGGATGGCATAAACGTTATCTGTCGGGATCATTCTTTTCAAAGCTCTGTGGGCAAGATTACCGTGACCGATCTCACGTCGTCCGATGCCACGCGAAGCCTTGGCTTCTCCGGTTGAAAACGGGGGGAAATTATAATGCAACACGAATTTTTCGCTTCCCTGGAAAAGAACCTCGTCGATGTCTTTTTCGTCCTGCTTGGTACCGAGGGTTACCGAGGTAAGCGACTGGGTTTCGCCACGGGTAAAGATGGAAGAGCCATGGGCGCCCGGAAGATAATCCACCTCGCACCATATTGGACGGATATCCGTCGTTTTTCTGCCGTCAACACGCAATCCTTCATTCAGAATGAGATTACGAACAGCTTCTTTCTCCACATCATGAAAATAACGGTCAACCAGTGATTTATTCACTGTGTTATCTTCGGGAAGGGAAGCAACAAAATCCGCCTTTACCTTGGAAAGTGCATCATGGCGTTCATGCTTGCCCGTCATGGTCTTCACTATATTGAAAAACTGGTCGTAACCAGTTGCCCATACCTGCTTGCGAAGTTCTTCGTCATGCACTTCATGGGAATATTCACGTTTTACGCTCTTGCCGGCATCATTCATCAGATCCAACTGGGCCTGGCATTGTACTTTTATTGCCTCATGTGCAATTCTGAGTGCTTCGAGCATTTCCTCTTCAGAAACCTCACTCATCTCGCCTTCCACCATCACGATGTTCTCGGCAGTGGCGGCAACCATTATATCAATATCCGCTCTTCCCAATGCGGAAAGGGAAGGATTGATGACGAATTTTCCGTCGATGCGGGCTACCCTGACTTCAGAAACGGGACCTTTGAAAGGAATATCTGAAACCATTAGCGCTGCAGATGCGGCCAACCCGGCCAGTGCATCAGGCATCGTATCTTTATCGGCCGAAAGAAGCATTACATTAACGAATGTATCGGCATGGTAATTATCCGGGAAAAGGGGTCTCAGAGCACGGTCAATGAGCCGGGACACCAATATCTCACGATCGCTAGGCCTGGCTTCACGTTTTAAAAACCCCCCTGGAAAACGGCCAATGGCCGAGAATTTTTCTCTGTATTCCACCTGAAGTGGCATATAATCGCTGTTTTCAGCTCCTTCGGCGGCTGTAACCACCGTGGCCAGCAACAATGTATCGCCCAATTTTACCACAACAGAACCGTCAGCCTGTTTTGCCAGTTTGCCGGTTTCCAGTATGATGGATCTACCATCATCCAGGGCAATGGTTTTTTGAAATGTCTTAAACATAAATAAAATAAATTAAAATAAATGGATGGCCGCTTAGGCCATGTATCAAAAAAGAAAAAAGGCAATTTCAGAATTGCCTGTTTTTCTTTATTTACGGAGGTTCAGTTCTTTCAGAATCGAACGGTATCTTTCAATATCGATTTCCCGAAGATAGTCAAGGAGCCTTCTGCGCTTTCCAACCAGTCTGAGAAGGGCACGCTGCGTAGAAAAGTCCTTCTTGCTTATTTTAAGGTGCTCGGTGAGGTGATTAATCCGGAGTGTGAACAGGGCAATCTGACTCTCAGAGGCTCCTGTATTGGTTTCCGACTTACCGAATGATTTAAAAATCTCCTTTTTCTTTTCAGTAGTTAAATACATAATTTTTAATTAATTACACTTCCACAAAATTTGAATTGCAAAAGTATTTATTTTTTTTCAGATAACAATGTGTTTATAGATAAAAACTAAGTGTTAAAAAATAAAAGTTTGAGGGTTTTACAGGTTGCAGTTATCGGATGAATGTTGTAGAGACAAGGCAATGCCTTGTCTCTACGATTATCAACCCATAAAATGAATATATAAACCCTTCTCAGCCTAATTCCCGGAGTTGAGCAAGATCCTCAATCGCTGAATCTGATTACGGGTGCCCAGGGCAAAGATCTTGTCCTGCGGGGTCAGGATCAGTTCCGGCAGCGGGTTGATGATAATGGATCTGTCGGAACGCTTCATCCCGATGATGTTGGCCCCCGAGTCATTCTCCCTGTCGAATTCACGCAGGGGCACACCGTTGAACCTTTCTGAAATTTCAGAACAAAAGACCTCCTCAAGTGCTACACTCTCCATGCTTTGCAGCATCATGAATTCCAGGAATTCAACAATATCCGGCTGTACAACCATTTTGGCCATGCGTTGCCCCCCTATCCTGTCGGGCATGATTACATTCGTTGCCCCTGCCCGTTTCAGTTTCACGTCAGAATGTTCATCAGAGGCCCTGCTGATGATAGCCATTTTGGGATTAATCTCCCGGGCTGTCAGCACAACAAACAGATTATGTGCATCCACAGGTAGGGTGGTTATCAGTGCTTTTGCAGTTGCCAGGTGGCAGTTATTCAGCACTTCGTCGTGTGTGGCATCGCCATGAAGGAACCAGAGATTCGGATTTGCCCCGACGTTTTCCCTGATCTGCTCGTTGCTTTCCACGATAATGATCGGCACATTGTGTGCCAGGAGTTCGGCCACAGCCTGGCGGCCGTTACGGCCATAACCACAGACCACTACATGATTTTTCAGATGTTCTATTTTTCTTTTCACCCTTCTGTCGGTATAAATTTTCCGGAATGTGCCATCCGCCACATATTGGATAAGCGTTGTCACTGCATATCCAAATATACCAAAACTAACGATAATAAGAAATGCGGTAAAATACATGCCTGTACCTGACAATTGCCTGACTTCACGAAAACCAACGGTTCCAATCGTAATAATGGTCATGTAAAAGCCCTCGGTAAACGTCATGTGCTCGATAAGCATAAAACCGCCGGTACCTGCAGTGACCAGGCCAAGCAATAATCCAAGAGCGATATATGCGCTGCGTATATTTCCGGCTTTCATTTTGCTCCGGCAGTTATCAGGTTAGTGCCTACCGAACACGAAAGGCAATGCCGGGAATTACAATAACCCCGAATAAAGCTGCAGCACAGCCTGGCTGTAAAAGGCGGTTGATACACGAATACCGGCCGCATCCCACTTACGTGTGATGCGGTTAGATTCAGCAGGAATGCTGTTCAGGAACTCAAGCGCCCTGTCTTTTATTTCGTCCTGACCATTCATAGTGCCAAATATAAATAAAAAAGGAATCACGGTATTGATTACCAGACTGTTAAAAGCATCCTCACCCAGGGATTTAACGACAGGTTTGGATGTTGTTTCAAAGGTATAGTGAGAATTCCAGAATTCGGAAGCCTGCAATGTAAAAAATCGTTTGAGTTCCTGCAAATTGGAGCAGGAAAGTACCCGTGAAAATAATCCTTCCGAACGTCTTATAAGGTCAGCAAACTGGGCAATGCGCAGGGTTGGAAAATTTCCGGGTCGCAGCCGTAAAAATTTCCAGAGATGGTTTTCGATTGGCTTTATCCTGTATTTCTTTTGAAGGAATATATACTCACTCCGCAAGTCCGCATAGTATTCCGGGAAGATCATTCCCTCGTTAAGGAAACCGGCTTGTCCAAAAAGCAGGGCCTCCACCTGACGGATGTTATTGCGATGCCTGTTGAGAACAGATATGGAAACTGATCGTGCCAGAAGCTCAAACGGCGTTGAGTTGAGTCCAAAACCAAAAGACCGGGCCAGGCTGATATAAAAAGCCTCCTCCCAGTTGCCCTTGTTGAGTTTTAGAAATTCGGCTATGTGTTCTGTCTTTTTCCGGAGCCGTTCCACAACCAGGGCACTAAGCCAGCAATCGAGAAGAAGGGGATCTACACTCCCGATCCTTTCCTGGCAGGGGATCATCCCCTTCTGCGCCATCAGTTGCCTGTAACTGCCATACAACTTTTCGTTGCATGGCAAAACAAGGGTTGGGATTATTTCCCCGTTAGTCCGGGTAACGGATTGATTATGCTGATATACGACATGGAGGATAACACTGTCGTATCCCTTGTCGTGATGGTGACCATGCAAAATCCAGTCGGAGGATTTTAAATGGATTTCCACATTTCCGGCCCAGGTGGTTGAACCGATTTTCAAACGTGCATTCAGGAAATCGGGGCCGGAGTCCGCATTATGCTCCCCCAGGCCAATGACCTGTATTTCTTCGCCGGAATCCGAAAAGAGGCCTGTGCGATCGAAAAGTCCGTATTTCCAAATAAACTGGATAAATTCCTCTGTCATACCTTAACGTTTTCATAACGAGATTAAAGTACGAATTACTGAGGAAAAAACAAAGCTTTCTCCGGGTATAAAATCGTAGAGACAAGGCAATGCCTTGTCTCTACAACAAATTTCTTTGTCCCGGGTGCCGATTACCGATTACCGATCCCGGTTACCGTTTTCAGAATGGCCGCCATCTCCACCTGCATCTCCAAAGCTATGTCACGAGCTGCCAGGGCAAACCGGGTTGAGGAATCGGCATATAGAATGGCCCGGGAAGAATTTACGAGGAGTCCGCACTGCTTGTTGAGACCGTATTTTGCCACTTCTGACAGTTCGCCTCCCTGCGCACCAACACCGGGGATCAACAGGAAATGATCAGGAACCAGTTTCCTCACTTTTTTCAGCATGGCAGCGCGTGTCGCCCCCACAACGAACATCATATTGCCGGGATTTCCCCAATCGGAAGATTTACGCAACACAGTTTCAAACAGCAGCTCCCCGTTATCCATCGCTTTCATCTGAAAGTCATCAGCACCCAGGTTTGAAGTTAGGGCAAGCAAAACCACCCATTTACCGGGGTATTCAAGGAACGGAAGCACGGAATCCGATCCCATATAGGGAGCAACTGTCACGGCATCGCAGGGAAGCTGTTTAAAAAATGTCTCCGCGTATTTCCGGGACGTATTTCCGATATCGCCTCTCTTGGCATCCGCAATAATCAGAATTTCAGGATACTTAAACTTTATATAATCCACGGTAAGTTCGAACTGTTTCCAGCCATGCATTCCCAGGCATTCATAAAATGCTACGTTGGGCTTGCAGGCGACGATCAGATCGTGCGTGGCATCCACGATTGCCCGGTTAAAGGCAAAAAGCGGAAATTCCTCCTCGAGCAAATGGTTGGGAAGCTTCGGCATTTCCGTATCCAAACCGAGGCAAAGAAAACTTTGCTTTTTCTGAATCTGTTCAAACAGCTGCTCCCGTGTCATGGCGATCTTTTATTAAACAATGGCTGTTGCCTTCAAACGTTCCGCATTCTCCGCCATCTGCAACTGGCTGATTATATCGTGAATATTTCCGTCGAGGATATTCGGCAGGTTATACATGGTGAGGTTGATGCGGTGGTCGGTTACCCGGCCCTGGGGATAGTTGTATGTGCGGATCTTGGCCGACCTGTCGCCGGTGGAGACCATCGTTTTTCGCTGCGAAGCAACGCCGTCAAGATACTTTTGGTATTCCAGGTTATAAAGCCGGGTGCGCAATTCCGACATGGCTTTTTCAAGATTTTTGATCTGCGACTTCTGGTCCTGGCATGAAACAACCACATTGGTAGGTATGTGGGTAAGACGAACGGCGGAATAGGTTGTATTCACCGATTGCCCTCCCGGTCCCGAAGAACAAAACCGGTCAATCCGGATGTCTTCCTGTTTCACATCCACATCAAATTCCTCTGCTTCGGGAAGAACCACCACGGAAGCTGCCGAAGTATGTATGCGGCCCTGGGTTTCGGTTTGTGGAACACGCTGCACCCGGTGCACACCGGATTCATACTTCAGAACACCGTAAACACCATCTCCCCTGACATCCACAATAATTTCCTTATAACCGCCCGCGGTGCCTTCCGTGAAATTCGTAATCTCCATTTTCCACCCTTTCTGCTCACAGAATTTGGAATAAAGCCGAAATAAGTCGCCTGCAAAAATACTGGCTTCATCGCCTCCAGAACCGGCCCTGATTTCAAGGATAGCATTCTTTTCATCCTGTGGATCGGTGGGGAGAAGGAGTATTTTCAGATTTTCTTCCATTTCGGCTACTTTGCCGGTAAGGTCGTCGAGCTCCGACTTGGCCATTTCCCGCATTTCATCATCCTTTTCAACGGCCAGCAGATCCTTGGTTGAATCGATATTGATCAGTGTATTTTTGTACTCCTTGTATGCCGCAACTACAGGATCCAATTCCTTATATTCCTTGTTCAGATGAATATAATATTTCATATCGTTCATCACGCCAGGTTCATTAAGCAACCTGCCTACCTCTTCAAACCTTTCCTTAACGCCTTCAAGTTTACTCAAGATTAAATTCTTACTCATATTCTATTTAATGATTTGTTGATTTGTTGATCTGTTGATTTGTTGTTGCCCGCTTCAGCGAAGGCGGTTTTCCCCGGGTTGCACCGGGGTTATTGAAATTGCAGCACTTCGTGCTTATTTATTCTCCCTCCTCAATTTTCCACCTGCAATTTATTTTTGTCTCCACAATTCATAATTCATAATTCATAATTCATAATTCATAATTCATAATTCATAATTCATAATTCATAATTCTCCTCTAATAGGTAAAGGTGCCGAATTCACTGTTAATGGTTAATTTATGTCCTACATATTCTTCCGTGTGCCCGATAATTTTTGCGTCGATATTGAATATTGCCGCCTGGTCGATTATTTCCTTTGCCGTTAATTCATTTGTATAAATTTCAAAACGATGGCCCATATTATAAACCTCATACATTTCATCCCAGGGTGTGCCGGCTGATTGCTGGATAATGCGGAACAACGGGGGCAAAGGAAACAGGTTGTCTTTTATAACATGGAGGTCCCTGACAAATTTCAGTACCTTGGTCTGCCCCCCTCCCGTGCAATGGATCATCCCGTGTATTTCCGTCCTGTGCTGTTCCAGAACCTGCCGTACAAGGGGAGCAAAAGTGCGGGTAGGCGACAGAACGAGCTTTCCTGCATCCTGTTCCATATCCTCCACCTTTTGTGTAAGCTGGTATTTGCCTGAATAAACGAGCGACTTCGGAATAAGGTCGTCATAGGATTCAGGATATTTTCCGGCGAGGTAATTAATAAAGATATCGTGACGTGCCGAGGTTAGCCCGTTGCTCCCGATGCCGCTGTTATACTCCTGTTCATATATTGCCTTGCCTGATGATGCCAGTCCGACGATGACATCCCCCGGAAGTATGCGGTTTTCCACTACGTCTGCCCTTTTCATCCGGCAGGTGACCGTGGAATCAACAATGATGGTCCTCACAAGGTCGCCTACATCCGCCGTTTCACCTCCGGTGAGATAAACTCTTATGCCCCATTTGGCAAGGGTGTCGATTGTTTCGTCAAATCCTTTCAGGATATTCATCAGGATGTCTCCCGGAATCTTGAGCTTGTTCCTTCCGATTGTTGATGATAAAAGGATATTATCTGTAGCGCCGACACAGATGAGGTCATCAATATTCATGATAATGGCATCATGGGCAATCCCTTTCCAAACCGAATAATCCCCGGTTTCCTTCCAGTAAATATAAGCCAGGGAGGATTTCGTTCCTGCCCCGTCAGCATGCATAATATTGCAGTATTCGTCGTCACCTCCCAGGAAATCAGGCAAAACGCGGCAAAACGCATTGGGAAAAAGGCCTTTGTCCATATCCTGAATTGCCTTATGGACGTCCTCTTTTTGTGAAGATACACCGCGCTGTGCATAATTTGTATTATTGCTCATGGAAGAAGTGTGTGGTTAAAGTGGTGCAAATTTAATAAAACTGTTTGACTCTGCTTCATTAAACTTAAAAAGCAACAGCCCCCCCGCGATTTGGCAGAGGGGCTGTTGCACCTGAATTCACAAAAACAAAACCCGAAAACTTAGTTGTAGCCTACGCCTAATGAGGACATCAGGCGTTTCCGGGTAAAAAAGATGCGGCTTTTTACAGTTCCAATCTTTAAACCCAGGTTATCGGCAATTTCTTTGTATTTGTAGCCCTGAAGATGCATCTGGAAAGGCACCCGGAAATCATCTTCCAACTGGTCAATGTGCTTTTCAATTTCTTTAGCTGAAACGGAAGACTCCGGGTTTTCAAATCCGGATTCCCGGTTCAGATTCAGATAGTAAAGATCATCTGTATGATCAAAAGTAGTGTTTGATTTGACCAGGCGACGGTAGTTATTAATAAAAGTATTTTTCATTATTGTAAATGTCCACGCTTTAAGGTTAGTATCATCCGCAAACTTATCCCTGTAGGATATCGCTTTAACAAAAGTCTCCTGTAACAGATCACGAGCATCTTCCATGTTTGATGTCAGACTAAGGGCGAATCGTTCAAGACTCTGACTGAGGCTTGTAAGTTGGTAGTTGAACTCAATTGCAGTCATGGCATTAAAGATTAATTTTGTTTATCAAAAGTAATCATTGTTTAAACATGAAGCAAATTGTTTTTATTTAGACTAAATATATTTAGTTGAAATAAGCCAGAATTAAAAGATCAATCAAGAAGTGAATTTAACATATCGTCGACCGTTTCTAAAGGATTGCGCGATGGTTCCAAATAAGGTCTAAATAAGTAATAATGTTAAATATTTGTTAATTGCATGTTTAATCTTCTGTCTTGAGATGATTAACATAGTACTTTAAGGTCTTTATTTCCTATATATAGAGGGGGTTGGAGAAAAACTACGTAAGAAAGAGTAAAAAGTTTTCCTGTGGAGGTCAGACCTGTACCGGAACAGCATTTTTCTTAAGCTCTTCAAGAAAATGCATGGGAGAAGTGATGATCTTTATATGATCCGGCAATTTACGGGGCAGGAATAACGATTGAGAACCGGTAAGGTAGATCGTTTTATCTCCAAAATCCTGTGAAAGTGTTTTGATCAGATTTGCCACATCAAGCCCGTTGATTGTGGTGACAACGGAAGTAACCAGGCAATCCGCATGTCTTCTCTTTACAAGTTCGGCAACATCGCTGAGGGGAACCGATTGCCCGAGGTAAATGGTACGATAGCCTCTTTTCTTGGCAAGGTAGCAGAGAAATAGCAGTCCGATTTCATGCAATTCCCCTTCCGGAAGGAAAAAGATGAACCGCTGCGCATTGGGCATTTCCGAATTAATCAGTCCGTCAATGGCCGCAAAAAATTTTTGCTTAACCAGGTTTGTGATAAAATGTTCCTGAGCCGGATTTACTGCCCCTGTTTGCCACATGAGGCCAATCCTTACAAAAAAGGGATATAACACCCTGGTAACTGCTTCTTCGAAGCCAAACTGGATGATGGCCCTTGACAACACCTGTTCAAACCGGTATTCATCCAGGTCAATCATGGCAACGGTAAGACTTTCGATCTGGCTTTCGGAATTGGATACCTCATGGGTAAACTGGTTTACGCGCATCACTATTTCGTCCTGGGAAAGCTGGGCTATCTTGGATATCTTCAGTCCATGGCGGTTAAGAATTGAAATATTCAGGATTTTTTTCAGTTCGGAATCACAATATGTACGGATATTCGTCGATGTCCGCTGCGGGGCAATCAATCCGAATCTCTTTTCCCATATCCTTATGGTATGAGCTTTAATTCCTGAAAGATTCTCGAGTTCCCGAATAGTATACACACCCATTTTTACCTGAAGATTTTCCGAATTTAAACAACTGCTTGACCAAAATGTTCAGTACCTATCTTTCTGAAACCTTGCGAATCATAAGCAGTCCATCCCTCAGAGGGATCATCACTTTTTCAACACGGGAGTCCTCCAAAACAAATGTATTAAAATCCAGAATTCCTTTCGTTTCGCGATCCGGGAATTTATTCTCGTTTAACACCTTCCCGCCCCAAAGTACATTATCGGCCAGGATTACTCCCCCAACCCGCAGTTTGTCAAAAACTGCGTTGTAGTATGAAATATAGCGGGGTTTGTCGGCATCAATAAACACAAGGTCGAAGGTTTCTTCGAAATTCGAAAGGATGTCCAGCGCATTTCCCGTATGCAGGACGATCTTGTCCTCGAGCGAAGCCAGGTGAATGTATTTCTTTGCAATCACCATGGTTTCATCGTTTATATCGATCGTGTGCAGCAACCCTCCTTCCGGAAGTCCCCGGGCCATGCATATGGCCGAATAGCCTGTAAAAGTTCCTATTTCGAGGATCCGGCGTGGCGTCAGCAGGCGGCTGATCATTTCAAGGAATTTCCCCTGCAGGTGTCCCGAAAGCATGTTCGGGTAAACCGTGCGAAGATGTGTCTCCCGGTTCAGGGCTGCCAGCACTTCATCTTCCGTGGATGAATGCTGCCGGGCATATTCAAATATGGCATCATCAGTTGCGGACATAATACTGTGGTTTATTGGTAAATAAGATAGGAAAGCTTGACTGCATCGAACACCTCATTCGCCACATCCTGCAATTCTTTTGATGTGAGGGCTTCCACTTTTTTGCCGATCTCATCCAGGGTTTCAATTTTATTGAAGATCATCAGGCTTTTTCCCATCGATAACATGTGATTTTCATTGTTCTCCGAAGAAATCGCAATGTGTCCGTGCACCTGGCGCTTTGCTTTCTGCAGTTTGATAAGGCTGAGAGGCCGGACACGGACCAGTTGCAATTCTGCCAGGACAAGGGTTATGCATTTTTCAACCTGGGCCTTGTCGGTTCCGAAATAAATGGTGATGTTTCCTGTATCCGAATAGGCAGTATATTGAGAATCCACAGAATATGCGAATCCTTTCCTTTCCCTGAGGGACATATTAAGGCGCGAATTCATGCCCGGTCCGCCCAGGTAATTATTTAACAGATACAGGGCAAGCCGGCTGGAATGGTTAAAGGGATAAGCAATATTGCCAATGACGCAATGGGCCTGGAAAGTCTTTCGGTTTACCTGCCTGTGGGTGGGAATATAATTATAGGCCGCCGGAAGCCGTCCGGCTGATTTTTTGAGAACAGGCTTATTGAAATACATTTCAAACAGCCGGGTAAGTTTTTTGAAATCAATGCTACCCACGGAAGACACCACCATTTGGTCCGTTGCATAATTACGGTCAATGAACTGCCGGATATCCAAACCCTTGTAACCCTTCAGTTTCTTTGAATCGCCCAGTATATTGCGGGCTATGGGATTTCCGTCGTACAACAATTCCTCAAATTCATCGAAAATAAGATCGGAGGGAGAATCTTTGTAGGAATTGATTTCATCCAGGATGATTTCTTTTTCCTTTTTCAGTTCGCTCTCGGGAAAGGAAGAATTAAACGCGATATCACTGATGAGCTCAAGTGCCCTGGCATAATATTGGTTAAAAAACGTACCGTGTATGCAGGTTTCTTCCTTGGTCGTATAGGCATTGAGCTCACCTCCCACATCCTCCATGCGGCTGAGAATGTAATAGGTTTTCCGGCGTATGGTGCCTTTAAATAGCATGTGTTCAATCAGATGGGCAAGGCCATGTTCTCCCGGCAATTCATCCCTTGAACCGGTATTGATAAACAATCCGATATGCGAAACAGGGCTTGAAACCGACTTATGGACCAGCCGGATTCCGTTTGAAAGTGTATGGATTTGATATTCCGATGTTGACATGTGGCTGCAAAAGTAATAATAAAGAAACGTAAAAAGCAGCCCTTGTGTTCAGCACGTTAAAACATCCCGGCCGGCGCAGCTGATCGTTAATTGACAAATTCATCCAAAAAGTTTTGCCGAATTGATTTTTTCTTTAGATTTGCAGCCTGAAAAAACCCAAGGTGCCATAGCTCAGTTGGTAGAGCAACGGACTGAAAATCCGTGTGTCCGTGGTTCAACTCCACGTGGCACCACAAAAAAAAAGCCGGCTTTTTATGCCGGCTTTTTTTGTGGAATTCGGTAATCGGCATCCGTATTTGATACCGCTTTATTATGGAACACCGATCACTGATTACTGATCACTGATCACTGATTACTGATTGCCTAAAACCGGTTACAGCTTATTCAAATCATAATAAAACGATTTGTTGCCGGTTTTCAATATCACGCCGTAAATGCCACTCTCAAGGTTTTTCAGATCATATGAACGGGAAAAGGAAGTCGGGTTAACAATCTCATCAGAAAAGAAATTTTCCGAATTCCTGAAAAACGATACTTTAACCTTTTCACCTGTGTGGTTTATATAACGTACCGATAATTTACCGTCACCTGAAGTTTCAAATACCGGTGCCATATATACAACTTCCTTAATCAGATAAGATTTCCCATCGGATAGAATAATATCCTTTTCATGCGTCATATTGCCATTTTTTATGACCAGCGAATATTTCCCTTCAGGCAAAGCCTCCAGGTTATAAAGCGCTTTATGCATCCCGGGAAACTGAAGTTTGTCGTTGTAGAATACTTCCCGGGTCCCCAGATTGGTAATTTCCAGATTGGCCGCCTGAGCCTGGGGAATATTTGCTTCAATGATCACCATCTTGTTTGGTAACAGAGTCAATTTAAAATCTTCAGGCTCTGCAGCGTTGGCCTTTGACAGCATCATGACTGATAAGCCGCTCATGACCAGCATTCGGATTGAATTAACTTTTGCGTTCATTTTAACAGGTATTAAATTATTACTAAAACGAGACAGCAAAGTTAATACATGTTTTGGGGGTGTATGTTATATTTTGTTAATTTTTTGTGGCAAAATCATTAAGTTATGGGGGTACATTTTAATATAAATGAAATATTCGTAACATAACTTAACTATTTATGGGGGTACTTCATTCATAATTCATAATTCATAATTCATAATTCATAATTCAATTTCAATCCCCACCGGGCAATGATCCGATCCCATGATCTCATCCATGATGAATGCGTCCTTAACATGCTTGAGCAATCTTTTGCTTACAAGGAAATAATCGATTCTCCAGCCGATTCCCGATGCCCTCGCGTTAAACCGCTGGCTCCAGTAGGAATATTGTATCCTGTCCTTATGCATATGCCGGAAAGTATCCACCAGTCCGATATTTAAAAATTCCTTAAACCCATCGATTTCAACCTGCGTATACCCGGCAACCTTGTTATAATTCGCATCCGGACGCGCCAGGTCAATCCGTTCATGGGCGACATTCAGATCGCCGGTTAATACAACCGGCTTTTTCTTATCCAGGTCCGCCAGGTATTCCCTGAGATGCGCATCCCAATCCTTCCTGTAATCGAGTCGCTTCAATTCCTGTCCCGAATTGGGAACATACACGTTCACAAGGTAAAATTTTTCAAACTCCATGGTGATTACCCTTCCTTCCTGTCCATGAATGTCATTGTTTGTCCCCATCCAGTGGTCTAATGGTTTAACCCTTGAAAGTATAGCTGTGCCGGAATATCCCTTCTGGACGGCAGAATTAAATACCAGGTCATATCCTTTGAGTTGAATGTCAAGGTCGGGCATAGTATCCACCTGCGCCTTCGTTTCCTGGAAACAGATGATGTCCGCCCGCAAGTTTGGAAAGGTTACATACATACCTTTGTTTACAATGGCTCTCATGCCATTTACATTCCATGAAAGGATTCTTATTGTTTCAGCCATGTTGTTAATAGTTAGATTTTACTAATTTAACAATAGTTCGCAAAACATGTTTGCTATTCTTTTAAATTGACAAACTTTGCGGCTTATTCTCAGACTATGTTAGCCAATATTCCGGAATCAGTATATAAACGGGTTGTGATCGTTGGTGCAGGGTTCGGCGGTTTAAAACTTGCCCGTTATCTTTCCGGCAAACCGTTCCAGATAGTGTTGATCGACAAGAACAACTATCATTCCTTCCAGCCCCTGTTTTACCAGGTAGCGACGGCGGGGATAGAACCAAGCGCCATTTCTTTTCCACTCCGGAAGATCTTTCAGGGATACAGGAACATTTCTGTAAGGATGGCCCGGGTTAAAAAAATTTTCCCTGCCACCCGGGAAATTGAAACTTCAATCGGAAATCTGAGTTACGATTACCTGGTATTGGCCCAGGGTGCCGGAAATAATTTCTTCGGAAACGTTTCCATAAGCACGTACTCTCTGCCTATGAAAAGCGTGGGCGAATCTCTCGGATTGAGAAATACAATTCTAAACAATTTTGAGAAAGCCTTAAATTCGGTTGATCCCGAGGTTCAGGCCAGGCTAATGAATATGGTTGTTGTAGGTGGCGGTCCTACCGGGGTTGAGATATCAGGCGCCCTGGCAGAGATGAAAAATTTTGTGCTTCCCAAGGACTACCCGGAACTGGATTTCTCCAAAATGCAGATTTACCTTATTGAAAATGGCTCGCGTTTACTGGCGGGAATGTCGGAAATATCCTCCCGGCAGGCAAAAAAATACCTTGAAAAACTGGGTGTAACGGTCATGTTGAATAGTTTTGTCACGGATTTTGACAACGACACAGTATGGATTGGCCCGGACCACACACTGAATACACATACCCTTATCTGGGCAGCGGGAATCAAGGCCAATGTAATCGAAGGGCTTGACGAAAACCTGCTTGCACGGGGAAACAGGATCCGTGTGGACCGGTATAACCGGGTAAAGGATTCGGAAAATATATTTGTGATCGGCGATGCGGCCTATATGACTGAAGACCGGTACCCGAACGGGCACCCACAGGTAGCCCAGGCAGCCATCCAACAAGCCAGGACACTGGCACAAAACCTCAAAAACCTCGAAAACAAAAAACCACTGAAGGAATTCAGGTACCGCGACCTTGGCACCCTGGCCACCGTAGGCCGCAACCGGGCAGTGGTGGACCTCGGATATTTCAGGTTCCAGGGCCTTGTCGCCTGGTTTTTCTGGATGTTTATTCACCTCATGGCCATAGTGGGCGTAAAGAATCGCCTGATTATTTTTATTAACTGGGCGTATTATTATTTCACCTACGATCAGAGCCTCCGGCTCATTATCAAGCCCAAGATGCGGGAGGGAATATTATAGTGCCCAGGGATTTAGACCTGACAGTGTCCTGAGGGACCTGTCAGAGTCGGATGAAAAGTCTTGCAGTCTAAGCAGCGTTTATTTCTATTAAATAGGTTTTACCCAGAACTCTCTTCCCAATTTTGCAAATCGCCCAAGGGTAATATATACCCAGCGTAATGATCATCAAAAGAGTTTAGCTTAAATAATTTTTCATAGGGTGGATTTAATCGGTTATACAAAATATCAACTGGGCCTCAGGGTATACAGATGTTTCGTATACGCGAAACGACAACACTTTGTTTTGTATGATTTGTACGAATTGCGGAGAGCAGAACTGCAAGACTTCTTTATCGCTATTTCACGATTGGAAGTTATTCTATGATCAGTTTATCTGTTTTTACAATTTTATTATCATTCAGGAGCCTATACAAATAAGTTCCCGGTTCCAAATCAATTCCAATTTTACTTTCCTCAGAGATAATATCTTTCTTTAACACGATCCGGCCAGTCATATCAAAAATCTCAAATATTTCCGTTTGATTATAATTTTTGATCTGGATAGATATATATTCCCGGGCCGGATTTGGAAAACAAGAATATTTTCCTCATCCAATCTGTCTTGAATACCGGTTATGATTAAAGGTGTTCCCCAAGTGATGTCCCCTTTTTTATAATACACCAATTTGTGAAATGACTTACTCGTAAATTCATCGCATTCGTAATAGGGGCCGCCAAGACCCTTGAGATAATTAAATTCAGGATAACATCCATCTATAATTAGCGGATTCCAACATGAATCATTGCCTCCGCGAAATATTTCCAGAAACGAGGCCATTTTAGATAAAACTGAACCATTTCCCATGGAGTAGAAATAGGCTCTATAATCTCTATCCACGACTGGTTCTCCGGGTAACTTATCAAAATCAGGATTTAATCTGGTTATTTGTTTAGTTATGCCATTTGTGTAGTTTTCATAGCTGGTATCAGGCGATATAACATAATAATCCTTCCAATAAGAATAGGCATATTCTATTGAATCATCATAGTCGCTTCTGCTGAGATATTTGCATATTATTTTTTCTCTTCTCAAATAACCGCCCCAGCTACTTGATTCATTTACAATATGCAATTCATCGCCAGGTTGAAAATCATTAATTTCGAACCAGGTGAGATTCTGGATTCCAATTTTCGGATTTGAAAGTCCAATTAATGAATATTCTGCCAAAAAAACGGATTCGTAGTTCTTGGTAAAGTTTGGAAACAAATAGAAATTAAAAGTTTTTACAAATCCGAAGTTTTTACTGATTTTGAGTTCCATATTATTAAGCAGATAATCCAGCAGATTCATGTTTTTATCATAAACCTGAAATCCTAAGATTTTAACTGAATCCAGCTGCCCCAGGAAACTCATTGTATCATGGCTGGTGACGGTTGCAATTATTTTTATTGAATCCGGCAGATAATAGACGGTCCAGCTATCATTCAATACGGCATTGGTTTTTATTATTATTGAATCATGATTTCTGTTAAAGTAGATATTTATTCCATTTTCCTTTTTAATAATTTTCGCCCCTATCCATGAATCACCAAAAGGTGTAAAACAACCATCTTCCGTTTGCTGGATATTTGAAAAAGGATATAAAGTTGAATCAGTTTGAAATTTAACTGAATCTAACCTGATACATTCGATACTTCTGTAAGGGCCTTCAAAAAAGGAAATCCTGTTTGAAATAACCGTTTGATAATTTTGCCCGGATGCAAACGATGAAGAAAACAGACAAATGATCAATGTCAGCTTTAAGCTTTTCATTGGTTTGGATTTAGGTACAATCTTTTTCAATTTGCCAGACGCTAATCATTCCTGGTTGCATTTGGATGGTTATAAATGCGTAATTCGTTTATATACAGTTTATCTAATATAAGAATTAATTCAATTCTTATCAAAAATCAATATTTAACATCGTAAATCCATTAAGGTTGGTGTGTCCCCCGCTGGCGGGGTTAAGGGTTGGATATGATGCGCCCTTTCTACCGAGAGTCAATGCCTAAAGGCATTCTTCCTGCTCGTCACTCGTCACTCGTCACTCGTCACTTACTAACCACTTCCCTTCCGAACGGGTTCAGCGCCAGGGAGGCCAGTTTGAAATGCTGGCGCCCGAAGGGTATTCCTATGATGGTAATTGTAAGCAGGAGTCCCATGGCGAGATGGGAAAGGCAAATCCAAATGCCGCCGGTAAAAAGCCAGAGCACATTCATAAAAACATAAAGACAACCCGAACCTGAACCAGACTGCCGTGTGGTATAACCAAAGGGCCACAGGGCAAGCAATCCTAGTTTCATGGTTTGAAGGCCGAAAGGAATTCCAATGATTGTAATCATCAGAACCAGACTAGAAACAAAATATTCAAGGGCAATGATAATTCCCCCGAAAAGAAGCCAGATCAAATTACCAAGGGTACTCATGTGAAAAAGGTATTTGTTGATTTATTGATTTGTATATGACTGCATGACTGCACGACCGCACGACTGCTTGACTGCAAAACTGCAAAACTGCAAAACTGCAAAACTTCCTCACCCAACCATATTCAGATCAATACCTTTATACAGAAGGATGAGAATTATTACCCCGACAATTATCCTGTAATAGCCAAATACCCTGAAACCGTGTTTTGTGAGAAAGGCGATCAATCCCTTAATGGCAAAAAGAGCCACAAAAAACGCCACCCCGTTTCCGAGAATCAATATTTTTATATTGCCTGAATCAATGGAGTGATATGTTTTATATAATTCAAGCGCCGTCGCCGCCAGCATGGTGGGAACCGCCAGGAAAAAAGAAAATTCCGCCGCGTTTCTGCGGGTAAGCTTTTGCGTAAGTCCCCCGATAATCGTTGCAGCTGCCCTTGACACACCCGGTATCATTGAAATTACCTGGAAAAACCCAATTTTAAACGCCTTTGGATAGGTGACCGCCTGATCTTCCGCCGGTTTTTTGAACCACTTATCGACAAACACCAGCACAATACCTCCCAGCACCAGAGAAATGGCGACTACCTTTACATCACTGAGAAGGCTCTCGATTTTGTTATGGAAAATCAATCCGAAAAAGGCAGCCGGCAGGAAAGCGACCAGCAGTTTCAGGTAAAAATCAAACCGGTAACGGAATTTTTCCCATGCAGTCCCTTCTATTTTCCGGGCTTGAACCGGTTCAAGGAATTTTCTCCAGTATAATACAACCACCGACAGGATGGCCCCGAATTGAATGCATACTGTGAACAGGTTAACAAATTCGCCGGGTTCAACGCCAAGCAGCTTTTGTGCAATAATCATGTGGCCTGTGCTTGAAATGGGAAGGAATTCCGTTATCCCTTCCACAATGGCAATAATAATGCTTTGAAGTGTATTCATTTCTGTACGAAAAAACCGGTTAAAAAAATATGTCGGTAAATATACTCATTACTGGCATTCGGAAAATCTGCAATTAAAACATAAATGCTATAGCTTTGACAAAAGAATTCCGGTTAAACCCATGAAAATTTCACTGCAGGCGAAAATAGGTATGTTGATGACACTGGCCATTTTAATCATTTCGGCCACCGGGTATCTATCGTTCCGAAGCTTGTCATCCATCGTATCTTCAATCCAGGTCAAATCCAAACCGGATATGAGGCTCATCCTCATTCGTGAAATTACAAGCGACCTCGAAAAAGCCGAAAACAGCGTCCGGATGTTCATTCATACGCGCAAACAGAAAGACATTAAACCTTATTATTCCACCATTGCCCTGTTCGACAGCAAGATAGAACGGCTTCACGATGCAAGTCTGAATGACACAGTGCTTTTGAACCAGATTGATACTATCCGTAATCTGATGGAAGAAAATATTGTTAACTGGAATCTCATGCTGACACTTTATCACAATGATTCCGTTGACAATTATATCCGGCGTTTGTCCCAGCGGATGGCCGTAGCTGCTTCAAATGATAAAAACGACGAGGGAAGCATCATCAGGCGTGTCTTTGGCAAAAAGACAACCAATACCCTTGACCAGAATAAAATCATCCAGGATTTGAATACGATTGAACGCCAGGATAGTATAAAAAATACGCGGTTGCTGACGGCAGAGGCACACCTGGCTTACAGCGGAAATGAAATAAGGGAACGGTTTTACATGCTGATCTCCAAAATGGAAGAGGAAGTGAACAGTTCCCTGAAAAACAACGCAAAAGCAGCGGATAAACTGGCATTGCAAACCTACCGCTGGCTTGCCGGGTTTACCATTCTCGGAAGCCTGCTTGTAATCATCGTTGTGCTCATTGTGGCCAGTTATGTGCACAAAACCAGGGCATACGAGAAGGCTCTCATCAAATCGAAGGAAGAAACGGAAAAGCTTGGACAGATGCGGGAACAGTTTATGGCCAATATGAGCCATGAGATCCGTACGCCGGTGAACGCCATCTATGGATTTTCAGAGCAGCTGCTTTACCGGTCCTTTGATGATAAAAACAGCCAGATCCTGCAGATTATTAAATCATCATCCGATCACCTTGTTAAACTCGTAAATGACATCCTTGATTTTTCAAAATTGCAGGCCGGTAAAATAGTTCTTGAACCGAATCATTTTGAAATTAAAAAGGCATTTGAAGAAGTTCAGCTGCTTTTTGAAACGAGGGCGGCAGAAAAAAATACAAAATTATACCATGCAATAAGTGAATCAACTCCCCCGGTATTGTTGGGCGATTCATACAGGCTCAAACAGATCCTTTTCAACCTCGTTGGCAATTCGGTGAAGTTCACAAAAGAGGGAGAAATACGGTTTTCAGCTGACATACAGACGCTGCCATCAAATCAGTTTAACCTGATCGTGAAAGTGTCCGACACCGGAATTGGAATCAGGGAAGATATGCAGAACAGGGTCTTCGAAGACTTCACACAGGAAGAGACCGATACGAGTAAAAAATACGGGGGTACAGGTCTTGGTCTGTCCATCGTGAAAAAACTGGTTGAACTGCATGGTGGAAGCATATCCCTCCAAAGCAAAAAAAACAAGGGCACGACAATTACCTGCATCATGCCGTATGCGAAGGGAAATGCGCAAAAACTGCCTGCGCTTTTACCCTCCCTTTTAATTCCTGAAGAATTTAAACATCTCAAAATACTGATTGTTGACGATGAGGAATACAACAGACTGCTCTTCAAAACGATACTCGACAGGTGGAAAGTCCGGTATGATGAAGCAGGCGACGGACAAACCGCCGTTGACCTGGTTAAAAAAAATAGGTATGATATGGTATTTATGGACATTCGGATGCCCCAGCTTGATGGTCTCCTCTCTACGGGGCACATTCGTAAAGAACTGAACCGAAGCGAGGCAGAACTCCCCATAATTGGAATATCCGCCACGCATACCGCGGAAGATATACAGAAATACAGAAATGTGGGCATGAATACTTTTTTAGCGAAACCATTTACGGAAAGAATGTTGTTTGATATGATGTCTTCTCTTTTGAAAAAAGATCATGCCGGGTTTTTCACACCGGTTGCAAAGGAAACGCCTGCAGATGAAGGAGAACAACCCGTCGGAAAAGAAAAACCTGAGCAGGATGGCGATATTGACCTTTCGGATTTGTATCACCTGGCAAATTATGACAAACCCTTTATCCGGATAATGCTTGTGCAGTTTATCGAAAGCACTGAACAGGGGCTTAAGGCTATAGACGAGTCAATTGAACAAGGGGACGCTAAAAAAGCCGGGGATATTGCACACAAAATTTCAGCACCCTGCAAACATGTTGGTGCAAATGCACTATATTCCTGCCTCAAATCCATCGAAAAATACAATAGCCAGAATAATGGATTTTCTGAACTGAGCAAATTATCGGCTGATTTAAAAGATGAATTTAATGTTCTAAAAAATATATTGCAGGCACATCTCTTGAAAATGAACGAAGAATGACAGGTAACGCAATTAAAATTTTCGTTGTTGAAGATAATGACTGGTACAACCGCCTATTGGTTCATACGCTTTCATTAAATCCCGATTATGAGGTAAAAAGCTATTTCAATGGCACAGATTTCCTGGCTGCCTTACATGAAAGGCCGGATATTGTAACGCTCGATTACAGGTTGCCGGATATGACCGGGGATGAGCTTCTGAAACAAATCAGGCAGCTTTATCCGGATATAAAAATCATTCTGATATCTGAACAGAATGATATCAATACAGTAGTGGAACTGTTAAAAATGGGGGCAAAGGATTATATATTGAAATCACAGGATATCCGTGACCGCCTGTTGAACACTGTACAGAACATCCGCAGCGAAATGGGACTGGTAAAAGAGATTACCGAGCTGCGCCGGGAAGTACAGAAAAAATACGATTTTAAAAGCAGCATTCTGGGGGACAGCGCGGTAATGACACCGGTGTACGAGATGATTGAAAAAGCCCGGAATACAAACATAACTGTTTCTATATCGGGTGAAACCGGAACCGGAAAGGAACTTGTTGCCAAGGCAATTCATTACAATTCCAAAAGAAAAGACAAGGCTTTTGTTGCTTTTAATGTGGCAGCTGTCCCTTCAGAACTCGTCGAAAGCGAGTTGTTCGGGCATGAGAAAGGAGCTTTTACCGGAGCTTCCTACAGAAGAATCGGTAAATTCGAGGAAGCACACGGGGGTACCCTTTTTCTCGACGAAATAGGGGAAATGGATACTTCTTTCCAGGTTAAACTTCTCAGGGCGCTCCAGGAGAAGGAAATTGTGAGGGTGGGAAGTAACCAGACAGTCAAGACCGATTGCCGGATCATTGTGGCCACCAATAAAAATTTGCGCGAAGAGGTAAACAAGGGCAACTTCAGGGAAGATCTGTATTACCGGCTGCTGGGATTACCCATTGAACTGCCTCCTCTCAGGCGCCGTGGAAATGATGTTATTATCCTGGCGCGGTATTTTTCCGATTTGTTTGCCAGGGAGAACGGGATGCCGTCAAAAAAGATCTCAGACCAGGCGATGTCGAAATTGCTCAACCATACATATCCTGGAAATATCCGGGAACTGAAATCAGTGATAGAACTGGCGGTAACCTTGTCAGATCATGAAGAGATTCAGCCATCCGATCTTGTTTTTGATACTTACAAGCAGAACATGGAAGTATCAGAAAAAGAATTGTCCATGCACGACTACGAACTTAAAATCCTGAAATCCTACCTCAACCGATACAATAACGACATCAAGCTGGTAGCGGAAAAGCTGGAAATCGGCGTCTCCACGATTTACCGCATGATTAAAGAAATCAAATAACCTTTTTTTGCTTCTCAAATTGAAACGCCGATTCTCAAAATGGGAATTTCGGGCTGTCTCTGTTTTTCTAACCTTCTCATTTTTTGATTAATATATCTTTGGAACGATACTTGGTAAAGGTATGGCACAAGTAAAAGTTAGGATTTAAGAATAAAATCAGGAGGAAAAAACAATGAGAAATGATGAAATTAACATCAATGAAACTTCCAGGGAACCAAACGAAGGAAGCCGCGCACTCGTTATTGGTTTGATGGTAGCATTGGTACTGGTATTGATTATTGGAACAGTTATTGTTTCAAAGAACAATAAGAACAGAGCCTCCGATGCCCAATTGCTCCAGAACCAGAAACTGGAAATGACAAATCAGCTGACACAGCGTGATTCCATTATAAATGGCTGGGTAACCGCCTTTAATGAAATCGAAGGGGATATTCAAAAAATTACAGCACGGGAACACGTCCTTACAATGCAATCAAACGATCCCGAAATTTCAAAGGATAAAAAAGCGGAAATCCTTAAAGAACTGGCTTATGTTAAGTCAATGATCGATTCAAACAAAAAGAAATTATCTGCCCTGAATTATCAACTGAAAAACTCCGGCATCAAAATAGCCAGTCTGCAAAACCAGATTGATACGTTAAACGCAAACATTGCCCGGAGAGACAATGATATGGCAGCCTTAAAAACTGACCTGGAAAACAGGAATGTACAAATTGGTCAGTTAAATGAAACAGTGGGAACCATGAAAACGAACCTGCTAAATGACAGTGCAAAGATCAGCCAGCAAACAGCCGAAATAAATAAGGCGTACGTTGTTTCAGGTACTTACAAGGATTTAAAAGAAAAGGGAGTGTTGGTAAAAGAAGGTGGCGTACTTGGTTTAGGCAAGAAAGAGTCTTTACAGGAAAATTTTAAAGATGACAACCTATTTACCCAGGTTGACATTTCAAAAACCAAAACCATTCCGGTAAACTCAAGGTCAGCTAAACTGGTGACGGAACACCCCGCCAATTCCTACAAGATGGTAAAAGATGAATCCAACAAGACCATCGCCTATATTGAAATCGAAGATCCGGCTACATTCTGGAAGCTTTCGAAATATGCTGTTGTTGAAGTAAACAATTGATTAAATGTTATTTGAAATATCAGATCACGTTAATTGACAGAGAAAATGTAGAGGCGGGTTACTGACCCGTCTGTACACGCCTCACATCAGAGGAAGTTACGTTATAAGATTTGAGATCACCGTTAGTCGAAAGAAAGAATGCCGTTATTTGAAAACAGGTTGCCCGTTATTAGTCAAGAAGAACCGTTAGAGTGATGAGTCTCCGTTATAGGTTAAAGAAGTTACTGGAAAGAACACGTTAGATGCAGGAAGAAGTTATTGGTTTGTAGATCAAATTATAGTTAGAGGTTATAAAATACGTTAGCAGTCAGGATAACACGTTATATGATTGAAATTTGCAGCCTAAGCACCTGCCATGGGTTGACCGTTAAAGAAACAATTCCGGTCAACCCATTTATTTTTTTAGGCTATTAGGCTATAGGCTATTAGTCATCTCCGGCATTCGATATCCGGAGTACAACCTGACCCCTTTCCTGGTTAAAACCCTATTCTCAAAGCCTCAGCCTGCAGCCTGCAGCCTAAAGAATAAGATCCGCCAGCGAAGTCCTTCTCAAAATATCATACGAAGTATCCCTTACCTCTTTAAACACCCGCCTGATTTGGCATTGGACTTCATCCTTACAAAACTCACACGGTTGATAAGCCTTTTCTGAAACACAGTACATCAGCGCGATTGTACCTTCAAAATGCCGGATGATATCCGCCATCGTCACTTCTTCCGGTCTTTTCAACAGGTAATATCCCCCTTCTTTACCCAATTTGCTGCCCAATATTCCGAGCTTTCGCAATTCAAGCAAAATATTTTCGAGAAACCGCCGTGGAATTTTTTCATCCTCCGCAATCTCCCGGATAAGAATGGGTCCCTTGCCGAAGTCCCGTGCAAGCCTTGTCAATGCGACAATAGCATACCGTGTTTTTTTGGAAAGTATCAAAAAAAAAGTTTTAATTTTAAACAAATATAAGTATTTATACCCATGAGGTTTGGGCTATTGTGCCAAGACAAATTTATCAATCGCGGATTACATTTGTACACTATTCCGGTAGACATTATGAATTTAATTCCAACCCCCAATTTATGCCCGCATGAAAAAAATTTTCATGATCCTTGCTCTAACCGCGATAAGCAAGGTAAATGCACAAACCACGAATGATGTTTTAAACCTGTTGGTCTCAAACAAATCGATCACCCCCGAACAGGCTGATTCCATCAGGGCCGAGGCTGCCATCAAACAACAGGAAACAGAGGCCGGTAAAAAATCATATTTCATCAATGCTGCCCGGCAGATCAAAATGTCAGGTTTCTTGCAAACCAGGTACCAGGCGTTGGATGAGCCAAAAAAAAAGGATGGTTTTGATATCCGGAGAGCAAGGCTGGATCTAACCGGTCGGCTGACTCCTTATTTGTCTTTCAGAATGATGGCAGATCTTGCCGACAAGCCAAAGCTCTTGGATGCTTATGCGGAGGTGAAGTTCAACGAATATCTTATCCTTACTGCAGGCCAGTTCAAGATACCTTTCTCGCTTGAAAACCTGACATCTGTCAAGGTATTTGAGCTTATCGATTTTTCCCAGGCTGTGGATGCCATGGTTGCACGAAACAAAGATGTAATCGGAAATCAAAATGGACGTGACATTGGCATACAACTGGGTGGCGTCCTCTGGAAAAAGGGAGCCAAGTCATTGCTGGAATACAGGATTGGAGTAGTAAACGGATCCGGAATAAATATTGCAGACACCTCAAATGAAGGAAAGGATATTGTAGGCCGCCTTATCCTTAATCCGTTTAAGGGCTTTACCCTCGGTGGGTCTTATTATAATGGATGGGGAAAAGCTATTAAGCCTTCCTCAAACTACAAAGGAAAAAGCCAACCCAGGACCAGATTCGGAATGGATGCCAATTATGCCGGAAACCGGATCTCAGCTCGGGCAGAATATATTCAGGGGACTGATGGAGAAACTGAAAAAGCCGGCTGGTATACATGGGTTGGATATTATATAATCCGGCAAAAACTGCAGGTAATAGTTAAGTATGACACGTTTGATCCGGATAAATCCGGCACTGAAAACGTAACCACAAATTATGCAATCGGTGCAAACCTGGGTTTCAATGAGTGGTCGCGGCTCCAGGCTTTTTATACAATCCGAGGGGAAGAGGGTCCCTCCGTTAATAACAACTATTTTTCCCTTCAATACCAGATCGGTTTCTAACAGCTTAAATCTATCCCAATGAAAAAAATAATTGCCTGTTTTTTCGTCTTTGTCTTTGCCGGAAATTGGTCAACCGGCAGTCTGAAAGCACAGGAAAAATTATCCGGACAAATCAGTATTTCCGGTGCCTTTGCCCTCTATCCCATGGTTGTAAAATGGGCAGAAGAATTCAGGAAAATTAACCCGGGAGTTCGGATCGATATTTCTGCCGGGGGCGCAGGAAAAGGAATTGCAGATGCGTTGAGTGGTATGGTTGAGATCGGAATGGTCTCCCGCCAGATTTATCCCGAAGAGCTGAAGAAGGGGGCATTCCCCGTGGCAGTTACACGCGATGCCGTCGTGGCGGTGGTAAGTGAACAGAACCCGGCTTTGAAGGATATCCTTGTGAAAGGACTTCGCAAAGATGCAGGCAACAGCCTTTGGATAACCGGGAAATACAAATCATGGTCACAGGCCTTCGGTGTAAAATCTTCTGCGCCTGTGCATGTGTATACCCGGTCAGATGCCTGCGGTGCAGCGGAAATGTGGGCAAAATATTTTGACAAAAAGCAGGAGGATCTTCTGGGTGTTGGAGTCTTTGGGGACCCGGGCCTGGCCCAGGCCGTGAAAAAAGACCCGATGGGTATCGGGTTCAATAACATCGGGTATGCCTATGATGCCACAACCAAAAAACCGGTAAAGGGTCTACGGGTGATCCCCCTCGATTTGAATAACAATGGCAAAATTGACCCGGACGAGAATTTCTATGATTCCATGAACGATCTTATCTCTGCCATTGCTTCCGGAAAATATCCCTCTCCCCCGGCAAGGGATCTGTTTTTCGTTATGAAGGGAAACCCCAAAAATAATAAGGTGTTAACTGCTTTTATCCGATGGGTATTGACCGATGGTCAGAAATTTGTCCATGAAGCCGGGTACATTGCATTAACAAAAGATAAAATCGCAGTCGAACAAAAGAAAATACAATAGGGGAATGCAGAATATCAGAGCGATAAAAGACAGATCAGCACGGCATATCATGCTGGGCATCGCCATTTTTGCCCTTTTCTTTCTCGTGGTAATCGGCTTAAGCCTGTTTTTTAAGGCTTTACCCATTATGAGGGAAAAGAATTTATGGACCTTGCTTACTTCTGCCGACTGGAAACCCTTTAAGGGAGACTTTGGATTCCTGCCATACATTATGAGCACTTTATATGTATCGGGACTTGCCATCCTGATTGCGTTGCCCCTATCCCTTCTGACAGCCATTTACCTGCATGCCTATGCATCAAAAACGATTGCCCGTATTTTTCAGCCGGTGATCGACCTGCTTTCCGGTATACCGCCAGTAATCTATGGAGTTTGGGGCAGCCTGACGATAGTACCTCTCATTGCCAATCATATCGCTCCCCATTATGTTGAATTTTCATCGGGATACACCGTATTTGCAGGGGGTATAGTCCTGGCCGTAATGATACTTCCGCTTCTGATCAGCATCCTGGTTGAGGTTTTCCGGTCGATTCCCGTAGAAATGGTGGATGCTTCGCTGCAATTGGGCGCAACACGCTGGCAAACAGTTAAAAAGGTAATCCTTCGAAAATCAACCTCCGGAATTATTGCTGCCGTCGTCCTTTCCGTTTCAAGGGCGTTCGGAGAGACGATTGCCGTGCTCATGGTTTGCGGGAATATCACCCAGATGCCGCATAATCTTTTTGATGCATGCTATCCCCTTCCCGCCCTGATTGCCAATAATTATGGGGAAATGATGTCCATGCCAAGCTATGAATCGGCCCTGATGCTGGCGGCTTTTTTGCTTTTTATCATCATTGTAGTTTTTAATGCTATTTCAAGAATTACCCTGGTACAGATTGAAAAACGATACAGTTACAGTTGATTAAGAAGAAACTGAAGTTATGAAGAAACACGAAGAGAATTTTTTCAAAGTATTAATGATCCTTTCTGCCCTGATCATTCTGGGAGTACTTGTTTATATCATCGGAACCATTGTTTATAAAGGACTGCCCTCGCTCACATGGGATATGATAACAAAGCTGCCGGGGGGCGGGTTCTATCTTGGCAAGGAAGGAGGCGTGCTGAATGCCATCACCGGCTCTGTGTATATCATGGCCGGCTCCCTGGTGCTGGCCATTGCATTGAGTATTCCCGTTGTAATGTATATCAATTTTTACCTTCCGAAGAATTCCGTTTTCGCCAACATAATGCGCTTTTCATTTGACATACTTTTTGGTGTGCCCTCCATTGTTTATGGAGCCTTTGGCTTTGCCCTCATGGTTTACCTGGGCATCAGGGCATCGTTGCTGGGAGGGATAATTACAGTCGCAATGCTGATCATGCCGATTATGATGCGGTCGCTTGACGAGGTAACGCGGTTGCTGTCGAGGGATCTGCCGGATGCGCTGCTTTCCCTGGGCTCTACAAAGTTTGAAATGGTTCGCGTCATCACCCGGCAATTAATGCCGGGCATTGTAACTGCCATACTGCTTGCGGTGGGACGAGGGATCGGGGATGCAGCCACGGTTCTTTTTACAGCCGGATACACCGATAATATTCCGAATGCCCTGAGTTCGCCGGCGGCTACGCTGCCTCTGTCTATATTTTTTCAACTGGGAAGCCCGGTGGAAGAGGTACAGAACAGGGCGTATGCATCGGCGCTCATATTAACGGCGCTGATCCTGATACTCAGTTTTGCAGCTCGCTATTTCAGTTACCGGTTTTCGAAAAACAGAATTTAATTATGAACGATATAAATTCAGATGCCATGCCGGAAATTGCCTACACCGAACTATCAAAAAGCAATCCTGTTCTTTCCGTGGCCCCGGATTTGTGGCTCAGGATTGAAAATCTGAACGTTTATATCGATCATGCCCATATCCTGAAAGATATCAATCTTGTCATTCCGGAAAAAAACATTACCTGTATCATTGGTCCTTCGGGATGTGGAAAATCCACCTTCCTGAAATCCCTGAACCGCATGCACGATGAAACCCCGGAGGTAAAAATCTCAGGTAAGATATTTGTAGACGGAGAAAATATATATGGGCCGGGTGTGAATGTGATTGATACCCGCAGAAAGATGGGATTGCTGGCACAGCGCCCCTGCCCTCTCCCTATGTCGATATTCGACAACGTGGCTTATGGGCCCAGGATCCATGGTTTAAAAAGACGAAAGGCATTAAACCAGACTGTCATTCAATATCTGCAATATGTTGGATTATGGGATGAGGTGCGCGGAAGGGTGCGTTCACCGGCCACCCGGCTTTCTATCGGACAGCAGCAAAGACTTTGCCTGGCAAGAGGACTGGCAATTGAACCCCAATATATACTCGGGGACGAAGCTACATCGGCGCTTGACCCTATTTCAACCAAAAAAATAGAAGAATTATTCATAAACCTGAAGGAAAAGTATACGATAATCCTCGTAACCCATACGCTTCGACAGGCAAAGCGGATTGCCGACAACATTGTCTTCATGTATCTCGGCAAGATCATTGAATCAGGACCTACGGAAGAGTTCTTCAATAACCCGAAAAAACAGCTTACAAAAGATTATTTATCGGGCAGCTTTAGCTAACCACCCTTCAAGGGTACCACCCTTGAAGGGTGGTACCCTTGAAGGGTGGTACCAGCGAGCGGGCATGGTTGTTCCACAGGCAAAAGTCCTGTCCCGATACGGGATTTGAATCCATTAAAAGGAACAGGTAAAAGAGTAGTCCTGCTTTTTTCATCATTTAGAATTATCCTTGTTACCGTTGGCCAAAACTGATATCACCGATTTTCAATAAATGTAATGGAATTTTTTCATCTTCTAAAACAACCCGGATGCCAATGATTTGCTACACTTTTTGCATCTTTACATGTTCGAAATGATAAAGTAAGAAATTATGACAATCTCCAGGAAAGCCGGTTTTGCAACCCGTTCGATCCATGCCGGTGAGACCCCTGATTTCAGGGAGGGTTCAAGTGCGGATGTGGTTGTTCCCATCCACTTATCCACAACCTTTGCCCGTCAGTATGTTGAAAATCCTGCCGGGGAATATGAATATTCCCGGTCATTGAACCCGACCCGAAAAGCACTGGAAGAAAAATATGCTTCCATAGAAAAGGCAAAATACGGATTTGCCTTCGCTTCCGGGTTGGCAGCTCAGACTACTTTGCTGTTTTCAGTGCTTAAAAGCGGTGATCACATCATTGCTTCAGACGATCTGTATGGGGGATCAAAACGTTTGTTTGATCATGTGCTGGCGCCATTCAACATCACCACCAGCTATATTGACCTGACCCTGGCAGAAAACATACGTCCCCATATACGTTCCAATACCCGGATGATATGGCTTGAGTCGGTTACCAATCCCTTGCTTAAAGTGTGCGATGTAGCAGCCTTATCGAGGATTGGAAATGAATCGGGGATTGTAACGGTTGTGGACAATACCTTCCCTACCCCTTACTTTTTCAATCCCCTGGAAGCGGGAGCCACAGTCGCACTGCACAGTTCAACAAAATACCTGGCAGGTCACAGTGATGTAGTCAGCGGCGCAATCATGCTTTCTGATGATGTTCTTTATGAGAAAATAAAATACAACCAGAACGCGATGGGCGCTATTGCCTCACCTTTCGACAGTTACCTGATCTTAAGGGGGATTAAAACCCTGTCGGCAAGAATGGAAATGCACAATCTTCATGCGATAGAAGTTGCCAGGTTTCTTGAAAATCATACCCGGGTTAGCCGGGTAATTTACCCCGGACTTGTTAGTCATCCCCAGCATGTGCGATCGCTGAAACTGTTCCGGGGATTTGGAGGAATGATCACTTTCGAGCTGAAAGGCTCCGCGGAAGAAACCAAAAAATTTCTGGAATACCTGAAAGTGTTTACGATAGCTGAAAGTCTAGGTGGAGTGGAATCGCTTGTGGAGTTGCCTTCAATTATGACTCATGCATCCATTTCAAAAGAAGAAAGACTGAAGGTTGGCATCACGGAAAGCATGATCAGGATGTCAGTAGGAATAGAGGACCTCGATGATCTGATTGAAGATCTCAAGACAGCCCTCGCGCAGTGACATTGAGGCTTAATTCCCAGTGTGCCAGTTCTTCAATCGAGCTTGACCGCATGTATTCTTCCATCTTGCCATTAAATTCGCAAAGAAAAAGACGGGAGGTACAGGACTAAGTTCTGGGGCCGGATTCATACCCGGCCAGGCAAAAGTGTACTCGCAATATCAAAGCACATTTGTTTCTGCGATATATTAAAACAATCCCTCCACAGAAAGATAACGTTCGCCGGTATCATAATTAAAGGTGAGGATGCGCGAACCCTTTTCAATTTCGGGAAGTTTTTTGGCCACGGCAGCCAATGCGGCGCCTGTGGAAATCCCAACAAACACGCCTTCTTCCCTGGCCATACGGAGGGCATATTGGTATGCCTCATCTTTGCCCACGGCAATGGTTCCGTCAAGAACCGATTCCACGAGGTTTTTCGGAATAAAATTAGGTCCGAGTCCCTGAAGCGGATGAGGGCCGAATTGCCGTTTGCTGATGAAAGGAGCCGCTTCGGGTTCAACCGCAAAAACTTTAAGCTTAGGGAAAGAGGCTTTCAACACTTCACCCAGTGCAGAAATATGTCCGCCTGTTCCAACGCCTGTAATCAGGTAATCAATTCCTTGCGGGAAATCTTTTAGCACTTCCGTGGCTGTTGTTTTCCGGTGAATTTCAATATTGGCAGGATTGTCAAACTGGGATGGGATCCATGAATCCGGTATGCTTTTTGATAATTCCAACGCCTTTTCGATTGCTCCGTTCATCCCCTTTTCACGTGGAGTTAATTCCAGCTCGGCTCCATAAGCGGACAAGATTTTTCTTCGCTCTACGCTGAAAGATTCAGGCATGGTGAGTATGATGCGGTATCCTTTCACAGCCGCAGTGAGGGCAAGGCCAATACCTGTATTGCCGGAAGTTGGCTCAATGATAACAGATCCGGGTTTAAGAATGCCCCGTTTTTCGGCGTCCTCGATCATGGACAGTCCTATTCTGTCCTTGATGCTGCCACCCGGGTTTTGTCTTTCCAGTTTTATCCATACTTCATAACCGGAAGAGAATAATTTATTGATTCGCAAATGTGGCGTGTTGCCAATGCTTTCCAGGATATTGTTGAATTTCATAAGTAACAATTTTTTATACAAATTTCCGGGAAAAAATCGGTTATGTAAATACCATGTTTATGGTATTTAATGATTTACGATTTTTTAGATTTACGATTTACGATTTTTATACCCAGGGCGTATCTGGTTTTACCACTGAGGGCACAGAGGAAAAATTTTAACGAAAAAGAATACTGAGCTTTTTAGAGGCGCCTTGCATTGCTGAGAAGGCAAAGCTCAACGTCCCCGATCTTTCCATTAGTTCTTACCAGGGGCCATGCGGCGGCCATAATTCAATATCCATGATTGCAACCCACGGGAGGCAAAATCAGCGACGAAAAACTGCAAAACTGCAAAACTGCAGAACTATTCACCCCATCACCGATGCCAGATCTTCGATTCTCCTGGCAATCTGAACCTTGTTTTTGCATTGTGCAATACATTCATCGCAATCCCTGCATACCGCAAGTCCTTTATTAGCGGAATGGAACCAAGTGTTATGCGGGTCATATGCAGATTACCGTATCCCATGGCATAATTATGGGTCCTCATCAGTGACGGAATATCAACCCCATTGGGACACGTAGCTTTGCATTCACCGCAGAAACGGCAAACCGATTGTATCGCCAGCTTCACGTTATGATCTTCCAGAAATTCCTTTTCTTCGGCTGTATAATCGAGTTTGTAAGGCAACATCAATATCGGTCTGCAGTTGCTCAAAAGTGGTAAAGCCGGGTACAGCCGTACTTATTTGTTCATGCTTAAGCACCCATTTAAGAAGGGCTGTATGCATCACCGATCCTTCATAGTATTTCTGTGATTCTGCCGGCAGCATACTGTTTATACCAGTCCTGCTGGCACTGGGTTTTCATCGCAATCAGACCCATACCCTTTGCCACGGCATAATCCATTGCCTTATTGGAAACATCATCATTAGCCATGGCATAATTCAACGACAGCAAAACTACATCGTAAAGTCCGGTATCCGCCGCCGCCGTTACTATTTCCGGCCAGTATACATGAGTTGAAAAAGCCGGGAATTTAATTTTGCCCTGATCCTTCAGCTCCTTCATCGCCTCCATGATAACGGGGTCAAGGACATCTTCCTTTGAGTTCCGCATCATGCAACATAAGTATATCCACATAATCCATCTGCAACCTTTCAAGACTCTGTGCAAAACGGGAAAGAAACTGTTTCTTCCGTTCTGCGCCAAATTCAGGTTTTTTAAGGCTGTCGATCAATTACTATTTTGGTCGTAATTACAACATCTTTTCTGTCTATTTTCAACTCCTTTAATAACGATTCCAACCATCTTCTCATTATTCCCTGCCTGGTAGATCCATGCAGTGTCAAAATGCCGCATACCCTGTTGCCATGCCACCTTTAGCAGATTTGGATTGCTGCTGTTCATTACACCCATGCTTACAATCGGCAATTTGATGCCTGTACGGCCAAGTGTGCGAAAATGGGCTTTGCCTCCGTAATTTCTTTCAGCTGACCCTTCCATTTGTTCTCCTGGCATTGCCTTTCCTAGTGCGGCATTGGCAACCAAACCCGTGGCAATTAATCCGGTTGCATTTCTCAAAAATCTTCGACGGCTTTCCATGGATTTATTGATTTGATGATTTGAAAATCTGATGATTTGAAGATTCTCTCCTACACTTATGTAACAAAATTCTAAATGGCTGAAGTAAAGCCTCTAAGAACAGGGTCGCTAATCTCTGCGTCCTCATAAAAGCAAAGCGCCTCAAAAAACAACTTTGCGAATTTTGCGCATTCCTTTGTGGCCTTAGCGTTAAAAATTTTACAACATTTCTGCAAAGCAATAGAATCCAAAATTTCGTCTCGCAAATTCCGCAGATTTCGCAGATGAATGTCTCGCTTTACTCGCATTTTCCATTTCCGTTGTTTATTTTGGGGTAAAATTGTTAAATGCTGAGGGACTCCTTACTCCTGTCATAATTCATTTTCCCGCAAATAAACAAGGTATGCGATACACCAATACAATCCACCTCTTCGGTTAATACAAGACCGGATTTTGCGATCAATTTGCGCATATCATCCGAATGATACATCTGGCTGCAGCCGTTTGCCATATTTGTAAAATATAAGGATGTTGCATGAAGACTATAGGTGGAAGCCTCATACGGCTGCTTATCCCAGTATGTTTCAAGAATATAAAGTTGGGAATTTTCATTCATAGCTTCGGCTGAACGCTTAAGCAGTCCAAGTATATCTTCCTGGGAAAAGCAGTCAAGAAACTGGCTCATCCAGATGATATCGGCGGATTTTGGGAACGGCCTTGAATGATCAAGCAGATCGATTGGGAAAAGATCGATACGGTCTGTACAGCCGACAGCCGCGATATTGGTTTCTGCCTTGGCAAGCTGGCCCGGCAGATCAAGGATGGTTACCCGCACATTCGGGTTATGGGAGGCGCATTTTATGGCAAATTTCCCTGTGTTTCCTCCGATATCCAGAATATGTGCCGGGTCGTTGCGAAAAATAACAGGCATCACTTCGGGAAAGGCATAATCAGAGTAAAAATGATCGAAACCAAACCAGCTATCCTGAATTTTACGGGGAAGGTGGGAAAGCCCTTCATAAATAGTGGACCAATCCCCAAAAACCTTTAAACCGGTCGGGGTTCCGGTCTTTATTGAATCGGCAAGCGAAAACATGCCCAGGTAATTTACATCGTTTGTAAAATCCATATTAACACGGGTTAGCTCATCGTCGAGTATAAACCACCCGGTTTTTGTAAGACGGAATTTGTCGTTTTCCACCATTACCACTTCCAGACTTAAACCCGCCTCAAGCAAAACTTTCACCCCGTATTCAGGCAATTTTAATTGATCAGCCACCGATTGTATCGTGATTCCTTCGGGTGAATCCTTCACCAGTTTCAGAATGCCAAAATTTCTGAGAGCAAGGGCCGCCTGGAACATGATGGGTGCAAAAGCAATCTTCTGTGCATCAAACTTGGCCTGCACTGCACGCTTTTTGTCTGTGCCGTAATTTAACATGGAAATGAATTATGAATTATGAATTAGCAATGAATTATGAATAATGAATAATGAATGTTATGAATGTAAAAGGGTGTTGGAAAAACAGGAATACAAATCTAAAAAAAAATTCAGGTTATGAACATCCTGAAGATGTTAAACCTGAATTATTCACATGAGAAAAACAATGGATCAGAATCGCTTTACAAACACATGGCAATATGGGGTCCCGTTGTTTTTAGCATAATACCGCTGATGATATTCCTCGGCCTTCCAGAATTTCGTAGCAGGAACCACCTCAGTTACCACCTTTAATCCCTTATCCTGTAATTGCCGGATCAATTTTTCAGTAATCCTTCGCTGTTCATCTGTCCTGTAGAATACCGCTGACCTGTATTGATGCCCGACATCCGGACCCTGCCTGTCCATTTGCGTCGGATCATGAATTTCAAAAAACATTTTTGCGATACTTTCATAATCTGTCTTGTCCGGATCAAATACAACCCTGACGGCTTCCGCAAAATCCGTAGTATGGCTGCTGACTTTCTGATAGCTGGGTTTTGAACCATCGTCGCCCGTATAGCCGGTTTCGGTAGATATCACCCCCGGTATCTGATGCATATAGTATTCCACACCCCAGAAACAGCCGCCGGCAAATATGGCGGTGTCCGGATCGGCATTCGTTGAACCTGCCGGAATAAAATCAAGCGAAACAGAGTTGACACAGTACCTGGTATTTTTTGGAGTCAGTCCTTCCCCGGTAAATACATGGCCCAGGTGGGCTCCGCAATTTGCACACTCAATTTCGGTACGCATGCCATCTGCATCCGGAATCCGTTTAACGGCTCCCTTGATCTCGTCATCAAAACTCGGCCATCCGCATTCCGATTTGAATTTATCGTCGGACAGATAAAGGGGGGTACCGCATCGTTTGCAGGTATACACTCCTTTATCGAAAAAGTCATTGAATTTGCCTGTAAAAGGACGTTCCGTTCCCTTGTAAACAATGACCCGTTCCTCTTCGGGTGTAAGTTTACGGAGGTTTTTATCCCCTTCTTTTTCTTTTATCTGCTGTGCGCAGCCGGAGGAAAAGATCAAAGCCATCATCAAAAAAAGTGCTGTATTTTTCATTGCTTTATTATTATGTTATTGCTGCACCAAAAATCGCAGATTCGTATCACAGAAAAATCACGGCATTTTAATCTTTCCGTCACTTTTTATGCAACTTTCAATATGGGAAGTGCAAAGGAAAAAACAGTTCCTTTTCCATGCTGGCTGCTTACACGAATGTCGGTCTGGTGCAGTTCCATAATTTTCTTAACAATAGCCAGGCCGAGACCGGTGCTTTCGCTGTAATTTTTTCCCTTGTAATAACGTTCAAAAATATACGGTAACTCATCCTGGCTGATGCCTTCTCCCGAATCCGCAATGCTGATTTGAACCCTGTTGGAATCAGCGGGCCGGATATCAATATTAATTACATCTCCTTCTTTACTGAATCTGAGTGCATTATCAATCAGGTTCTGCAACGCCCGGTCGATCAAAAGAAGGTCAGCCTTTACCATAACGGCGTCCCTGGGCATAAACGTATTAATGCTAATCCCTTTTTTTTGGGATATGATCCTGTATTTATTGGCAATATCGGAGACCAGTTCAGCAATTGAAAACGGCTCGGGGTTGAGTTTAATCTGATTGGTCTGCAATTTGGAAAGTTCAAAAAGTTCTGTAACCAGCTTTTTCAGCTTTTCGCAACTTGCATAGATAATTTGCAGGTATTTGATCTGATCAGACTCATCGAGGGTCGCCTTTTTCAGGATCAGCGTTTCTGCATATCCCTGTATTGAAGCCACCGGGGTGCGTAAATCATGGGAAACATTGCTGATCAGTTCCTTTCTGAATTCATCCGTTTCTTTCAGTTCCCGGATATTTTTAGATAATGTATCCGCCATTTCATTGAATACAAGTCCGATTGTGCCTAATTCATTGTTATCCGTAACAGGTATCCTCGCCTTCAGGTTCCCTGCATGGAATTGCCTGATTCCGTTTACTATCCTGTTTAGCTTGCTTGTTATGAGCCATATGGCTAAAAGTCCCACCAGCGCTGACAACAACAGTATAACAATGATGGTTCGAAGCGACAATCCCAGAATATAGCTGCCGATAACAGTTTGCGCTGCAGAAGCATACTCCTGGCTTGCCAGCACTATATAAATATAGCCGGTCAACACCTGGTTTTCAATTACCCGCGCGGCAGAAAATGTTTTCTTCTCACCCGGATTTCTTGGATCATCTCCAAAAATCAGGTTCTGATGGTCATCTTTCAAAAAACGGGTGATGGGATCGAGTGATACCCGATCCATTTTCACAACTTTATCCGGAGCCACAAAACTTAAAATTTTGCCCCTGCTGTCGAGCAGGTATACTTCCACGCTGGGATTAATGACCATCATCGAGTGCATGATATCAGACACGGTTTCCGTGTTAACCTTGCCGTTGTGAAACTGGGGTTTAATAACTTCAACCGTGTTTTTCGCCAGATTCCAGTTGAGCTTCTGGTTTACCTCAACGGAGTAGTTCTGTGCCGAGCGGATGGATATATAAAGGGTAATTGCCGCAAACAGGACCAGGATCAATAAGAAAATGGCCGACACCTGCAGGTAAAGGCGGCTGAACTGACTATTCGGTTTATGTTCCATACATTGCTATTTTTAGAAGAAAAGATGATTTATTCTTCCCTGAATTTGTATCCGACTCCCCAGGTGGTTAGAATAAATTCAGGCTGGTTGAGATTTGATTCTATTTTTGACCGGAGGCGGTTAATGTGGGAATTTACAGTATGCTCATAGCCTTCGAATTGATACCCCCATACCTGGTCAAGCAATTGAGTACGGGTATAAGTTCTGCCGGGATTTGAAGCGAAAAGGATCAGCAGGTCAAATTCTTTCGGTGACAGGTCAATGCGTTTCCCGTATACCTCCACGATTCGCAGGGTGATATTTATATGCAGTCCGTCAAAGTTAATTTCCCGGATACCATCCTCTGCGCTTTCAAGCTTGGTCAGATCCGCCCTTCTGAGGATTGCTTTTACCCGGGCTACCAGTTCACGGATGCTGAAAGGTTTTGTAATATAATCGTCGGCCCCCATTTCGAGACCAATGATCTTATCAATCTCTTCTGATTTTGATGTAACCATCAGAATGGGCGTCTGATTTTTAGCAAGCCGGATCTTTTTGCACAATTCAATGCCGTCGAGACCCGGCAGCCGGATATCAAGCAAAATAATACGGTAGGTATCGTTCATGGCTTTGAGCAAGCCTTCCCTGCCGTCAAAGGATTTGTCCGACTTTAAATTCAGATCCGCCAGGTGAATTGCGATCAGATCGGCGATATCCTTGTCATCTTCAATTATAAGGGCTTTTTCCATATGACCATTTGTTGATGCAAGTTAAACACCAATTATAACAGAAAGGTCACAAAAAAGTAAAGAATGATTTACGATTTACGATTTTCGACGATTGCGATCACCGAATACCGAATACCGACCACCGATCACCGAATACCGAATACCGAATACCGATCACCGATCACCGATTCCTGATGTATTCATCCACCACCTGCCTCGCATTCTGATAGTCGGCTGATGATACCACAACCGTCACTGCATCTGTCCCTCCGGGTGAAATGTGCCAGGGTACCATGGTGCCCCGGATCTCGTCTTTCAGGAATACTTCAATTTCCGCATTTTCGAGCAGGCTTTTTACAACCGCGGCTTCCCAGGCGGTACCGGCAAAAACATCTGTGGGATTGTTTTGTTGTTCCATTTTTTACAACTTAATGGTTACTTTTCATCTTTTTTGAGAGCTGTGAAATTAATCCCGAAAAACAAAAAATTGTTTATCAGGGTGTCCATTTGTCCGATCGTGTTCTCCCGCTCCATCATGTGCATGTAATTGGCGTTATTATAAACAAACGGCGGGAAAATACGGACAAACCTCGTTTCAGGATCGACGACTGTAAAGCCTGTGCGGGTCAGTATTTTTTTCCAGTGCTTCAGACTGCGGGCATTTTCGTTCCCAAACGGAATACTTTTGTCCAGCCGTTCATCGTAATAAGTTCCTACCCGTTTAAAGCCCCGGGTAGCAAAATTCTTTGCACGGATAAAAGGGTTATTTCCGTTTTCTTCCGAAACGATGAGCCTTCCGCCCGGCTTCAGAGACTCACGCAAAATCCGGCAGGCGGGATAGATCGGTTCGAGGTGATGCAGCGTGTCCTGCACTAAAACAACATCTACCGAATGCTTTTCAACCGGCCTGTCGAACAGGTTTTCATAAGCAATGCGCAAACCGGACAGGTTGCCGTATTTGCTCCAGTATTCAAGCCTTCGCTGGATATGATCGTAATAAAATTCCAGTGTACTTCCCAGCACACTGTGGCCGTTCAATGCAGCAAAAATTGCGGTGGTACCGTAACCGCATCCTACATCCCATATTTTTTTACCGGGATTTCCAAGGTGAAAATGTACATACCGCAGCCTCTGCTCGAGGTATGCTTTGCGCCACAATAACCGGTGTGGATTGTCGAGCAGCCGGTAATACCCATGAAGCTCCCGGTTAAGCTCCAATTCCTTGATAAACAATTCAAAAAATTCGGTTACGTCCATTTTATCTGTTATATAAGGTAAAAATAATCATTCGTACGATTGCTCTTCCGTCAACTTGACTTAAATTTAGATTTTATTAACCCAGTTTGCGTTGAAAGAGGAAAATCTGATCGACACACCGCTGATGAAGCAGTATGCCGGTATTAAAGCTAAGCATCCGGATGCCATTTTGTTGTTCAGGGTAGGCGATTTTTATGAAACTTTTGGGGAAGACGCTGTTAAAACAGCTGAAATCCTGGGGATCACACTTACCCGACGGGCAAACGGTTCAGCCACTTTCGTCGAACTGGCCGGCTTTCCCTATCATGCCCTTGATACGTATCTTCCAAGGCTCGTAAGGGCCGGGCAGCGGGTGGCCATTTGCGAACAGCTCGAGGATCCCAAAATGACAAAAACAATTGTTAAGAGAGGGATCACTGAACTGGTCACACCCGGAACGGCACTCAATGAAAACGTACTGGAACACCGCGAAAATAATTTCCTGGCCTGCATTCACCTGGATAAAACAACAGCAGGATTAGCTTTCCTGGATATCTCAACAGGTGAATTTCTTACAGCCGAAGGGAGTTTTGAATATGCCGACAAGCTGTTGCACAATTTTTCTCCCAAGGAAGTGCTGTTTGAGAGAGGCCGACAGAAGCAATTCATCGAACTGTTTGGAAGCAAATTCTGTACCTACAAGCTTGACGATTGGATCTTTAACGAAGACAATGCACGCGACAAACTGCTGAAACATTTTGAAACTACCTCGCTGAAGGGCTTTGGAGTGAATAACCTGAGGCTGGGAGTGATCGCGGCAGGAGCTGTTTTGCAATACCTCGACCTAACAGAACACAGGCAGGTTAAGCATATTTCCTCCATATCGCGCATACAGGAGGAACATTATGTGTGGCTTGATAAATTCACAGTCCGCAACCTGGAATTATTCCATCCTTTGCAGGAAGGCGGAAAAGCATTTATCGACATTATCGACCGCACGATTTCTCCCATGGGCGCAAGGTTAATGAAACGGTGGATTTCCATGCCCCTGAAAGACATCCTTCCCATCCGGGAACGTCTTGATGCCGTGGAAACCCTGATAAGAGGCACCGGGATGCGCATAGAACTTGAAGAACAGATAGCCCGCATCGGGGACCTGGAGAGGCTTATTTCAAGGGTATCCGTCGGCCGCATTGTACCCCGCGAAGTGGTACAGCTTAAGAATGCACTGTCTGCCATCGTCCCGGTTAAGGAGATCTGCTCCCGTTCGGATGAGCCTTATCTCCTACGCACTGGCGAGCAACTGAATCCCTGCCTGCTGATTTGCAACCGTATTGAAAAAGAGCTTCAATCCGATGCACCGGTTCAGATCAACCGGGGCAATATCATTGCACCCGGTGTGTCGCCCGAGCTGGATGAACTCAGGACCCTGCTCAGAACCGGCAAGGATTACCTCCTCCAAATGCAGCAAAGGGAAATTGAACGCACCGGCATTACCTCTCTCCGCGTATCATTCAATAATGTTTTTGGTTATTATATTGAAGTACGGAATGCCCACAAGGAAAAAGTACCACCGGAATGGATCCGCAAACAGACCCTTGTTAATGCGGAACGGTATATTACCGAAGAACTGAAGGAATACGAATCGAAAATCCTGGGTGCCGAAGAAAAGATCCTGGATCTGGAAACGCGGTTGTTTACTGAGCTGGTGCTGGCCATATCTGAGTATATCGAACCCGTACAGCTGAATGCCTCCCTGGTTGCCAGGATCGATTGCCTTTTGTCCTTTGCAAGATGTGCCATTGAAAATAAGTACGTAAAGCCGGGAATTGACGATTCAGAAGTTATTGATATCCGCATGGGACGCCATCCGGTCATTGAAAAGCAACTTCCCCCCACTGAATCGTATATTGCCAACGATGTTCACCTTGATACATCAAACCAGCAGATCATCATCCTTACGGGACCCAATATGTCGGGAAAATCGGCTCTCCTCCGCCAGACAGCCCTGATCGTTCTTATGGCCCAGATCGGGAGTTTTATTCCGGCTGCCGGGGCTGACATCGGTTATGTCGACAAAATCTTTACCCGCGTAGGCGCCTCCGACAATATTTCCATGGGGGAATCCACCTTCATGGTTGAAATGACGGAAACAGCCAGCATATTGAATAACCTCTCGCAAAGGAGCCTCATCCTGCTTGATGAGATCGGCCGTGGCACCAGCACCTATGATGGCATTTCCATCGCCTGGGCCATGGTGGAATACCTGCATGAACATTTCCGGTATAAGGCAAAAACCATCTTCGCCACCCATTACCATGAGCTGAACGCCATGGAAGGATCCTTTGAACGCGTGAAAAATTACCATATCACTGTAAAGGAACTGGCCGACAGGGTGATATTTCTCCGGAAACTGGTCAGCGGCGGCAGCGAACACAGTTTTGGAATCCATGTTGCACGCATGGCAGGGATGCCAAAAAGCCTGGTAACAAGGGCCGGTGAAGTGCTTGGCGAATTGGAGGAATCACATAATGAAAAAGGGCCGACTCGTCCGGTAACCGGACTGGCCGAAAAAAGGGAAGGACTCCAGCTGAGCTTTTTTCAGCTCGATGACCCGGTTCTGAAACAAATTCGGGACGAAATTGCACGTGCCGACATCAATAACCTTACCCCCCTGGATGCACTCAACAAACTGAACGAGATCAAAAGGATGATCGGGTTGAAATAAACCTTGTTCCCCGTTTTCTGTCGTTCCAGCTTTACACCCTATTATGCCTGAAGCGGTACCCAAAATTCCGCACTGATATCAGGCGCTTTTTCCAGTTTTAAACCGATTGCGGTATTTATATCCATTTCCCCCTTTAATATGCCCGAAATGCGATGGATATAAATCTTTATTGATTTACCAAAAATGATAAAACGACTGTAAACAAACGAAATTTTGCGAAACGGAACAGATGCATGATAATAAATAATGAAAATGTGATGCTTTTGTGATTTCCCTGTGATCCGGGCTTCTTAGTTTTACAATCCAAATCCTATTTAATCACTTTAGAACGGTTACAAAACAATAAGTATAATCTCGTTGTTTATTTAAATGAAAATCTGTAAAAGAATGATGTGGAGAAGCCTGATATTAATGGTTCTAACTTTTGGAACACTGAGAACAGCCGAAGCTCAAAGGATCGAACATATAAGTCTGCCGGATATGGATGGAAACTCCGTATCACTGAACTCACAAATGGGTGATAAACTCACGGTTCTCGATTTCTGGGCAACCTGGTGCAAACCCTGCATTAATTCCATCCCGGAATTGGTGAAGCTCTCGGAACGATTTTATGAACAGGGAGTCCGTTTTGTAGGAATCAATGCAGATAGTCCGCGAAACAGAGCTAAGATCAAGCCCTTTTCAGCTACCATTGGAATAACATATCCAGTCCTTCTTGATTCAGATCAATTGTTACAATCCGGTTTTATGATCGAGGGATTTCCAACTTTGGTAATACTGAACAGGAATGGTAAGGTATTATTCACGCACCTGGGATTTATCAATGGAGATGAAAAAATCATCGGGGAAAAGATTGAAAAGCTCCTCGCAGATATGGAATAGAATTATTCAAATGCTGATAATTTGCCTGATCCGGTTTAATTCACAGCCATCCCTTGCACAAGGAAATTTAACAATTTCAAACATGGCTGAATTTCAGTTGGGCAATATACCGCATGTTGATCCTGCAGATCTTACATCGCTTTATGATCAATTAAATATATCATACTCGGTGAATTCATTCCTGTTAAGAACCAGGATCGAACAATTTTATCCCTCATCCGGGGAAAACAGGAATTATGTCAAACTGAGCCAGTACTATGCAAGGTTCAATACAAAAAACCTGAACCTGACGGTAGGTAATACATATACTATGCTGGGCCTCGGACTGTTGCTGCGGACGTACGAAATACCAGGCTCCATTTGGGAAACACGCGGTTATCGCGTACGATATGGTTTTTATCGTGATCTGAGCGGTTTTGAAGCCGGATATAAAATTAAAAGAGCGGAAGTCAAATTATTACGTGGCCGTGTGCTGGATATTTCCCTGCCCCCTGTAACTGACAAAGAGGCAGACAGACGGCCCGATCTTGTGGAAGGTGGACAATTCACCTACCAGTTTACACGGCATCTGGCAGGCATAACCTTTATGAGGCACACAAATGCCAGCGTGAGTAATTCCTACTCTTCAGTCTTTTATAATGGTAATATTGGTGACCGTTTCCTTATCAGTGGCGAACTCGCTTTTCGACTTGGAAAATCCGGTCCCCTGGTTTCATTCTCGGACGATGCCGGGTATGGGATATATGTCGGAATCAATTATACTTATAAAAGGATAGGTATAAGTTTTGAGATAAAAGATTACCAGAATATGTCGATAGGAACCGGAATCACCGATCCTCCCACATTGGTCAGGGAGCAATCATACAAACTGCTTAACCGTTCCACACATGTACCGTTACTTACCGACGAAAGCGGTTATCAATTCGAGCTCTATTACAGTTTTTCAAACACAGGAAGGATTACCTTCAATCATGCTTTTGCTAAAAATGAATTTCCGCCGGAAGGAAATTCAAAAGTTTTTCGTGAATACTTTTCTGAATATCAGTTTCCGGTAAACAAGCGTTTCAAGGGCAGCGTATTTGCAGATTATTCATATGATCAACTGGTAAATGAAGATCTCAGAATTACGGCCGGTTTTGTGGCTGAAACCGATCATTCGGAATTTACTTCCATGCTGGAATCCCAGTTCCAGTATATCAGGAGGAACTCAATTGAAATGGTCTCGCATGAAAACGCATATCTGGCCTACACCTTATCACGGGGATCGAAATACAGTATCTCAGCCATTCTGGAATTTACCAATGATCCGATATATGTTTCAGGCAGCGCTGACAAAGATTACCTGCCCGCTGTAACCATTTCGTTTCGCCCCGATAGTCACAACAGGATCTCAATATTTGCCGGTAAACGAAGGGGTGGTCCTGCCTGTACTTCAGGCGTATGTTATGATGTTCTTGACTTTACCGGCATTGAATGCAGAATTAACACACGATTTTAACCCAGATTATGCAAAAAGTAAGCCTAATAGTTTTGATTACGGGAATAATGCTGATGGCATTTCCTGTTATTGTTCTGCCTCAGTCCGTTGGCTCTCCGGCTCCGGATTTTACTTTGACATCTGACGAGGCTTCCAATTTTAGACTGTCAGATCAACAGGGTAAGGTGGTCTTTATGTTCCTTTTCGGATATGCCTGTCCTCATTGCCTGGCTAATGGCAACAACACGGAAACAGGCATATATGACAAGTTTGTGGCGAATGATGATTTTGTTGCAGTTGGAATAGACACCTGGGACGGCAATAAAGCCGGTGTTGCCAATTTTAAGGCTTCTACCGGCATAAGCTATCCCTTATGCCTAATGGGTTCGGAAATTGAGGAACTTTACGAGACTACTTATGACAGGATGGTTGTTGTTGACAGGGAAGGAATCATCCGGTTTAAGTCTTCCGCAAATGCCACCCGGGAAGTGGTGGATGCCGCAGCGGGGATTATCAATTCCCTGCTCACTGCAACCGGGATACAAGATGTCGGGGGTCCTGACAATTTAATTGTGTATCCCGTTCCGGCAGTGGAAAGGATCTTCGTAAGGACTTCAATGGGGAAACCGGGGAATGCCTCTATAAACATCATCAATCCGCTCGGACAAATCGTGCTCACTCACTCTTTTGCTGTTTCAAATTCCGGGAATTATGAGATCTCCACTGAATCCCTTCCTCCCGGACTCTATTTTCTGCAATTTTCAGCAAATGAAGGAACCCGGACTGCAAGGGTCGTGATTGGAAATGAATGAATTTATACCGTTGTCCTGGTTGCCCTTTATATTATAATGCATAATGTTTTTTTAATATTGGTTTCAAACCTGCTATATATACCAGTGTCTTCAAGGGATTTTCTTAATAAAAGCAATGCATTAACTCACCAAATCCGATTTCCGCACTTTTGTAAGGATAACTATGTAGGTCACATCTGTAACAAAAATAATTGAACCAATCATCAACATAAACCTATTAGGCCCTTCCAGCGCTACGCTCCCTATTATACCGAATAAGATGGTCGGAGCAAGGGTACCTATGCATTTGCTGTAAGCAATGGTAAGAGACTGTCCTTCTGAGCTGTTCCTGTTTTGAAGCATAACAATAAACAATACCGACATCAGAAGATTCTGAAGAAAAGCAGCATAGCCACCGCCCATTTTCGTGCCGAATTCCATAACAAAAGAATATTGAATGAAGAATGATAATACCAGGCAAAGGATTCCCCATGTATAAAACCACTTTGTCTTTACGCTTTTTGGAAAATATTTCTTTCCATATTTGAAGTAAGTATATAAAACTACAGTATCGAATATCAGCCATACGGCATTTATGATAACCTGCAATTGAGGTCCAAGTTCACGCAGATCAAATATACCGTGCCATATCTCCCAGGTAAAATTTAATGCAAGTGCCCAAAATGGTATGCAGTATGTTTTCTGATGAAACCCAATACGTATGCTGCTGATATAGACTAGCGTCCAGGACACTGCGCTGATAAGCATAAGGAGCAGTTTGACATAGTCCATGGCTGAGATTTATTTTGAAAGACTATTTCAAATTTACAAAATCGACAATACCCTGTAGCTTTTTGACAAATATTAATGATGTACATATCTGATAAAGCATTATGTACATAATTCGGTGCCTGATTTTCCGATTAAGAGAATACAACAGGTCCTTAAGGATTTGGTCACGCTTTCGGTTACCCTGAAAAACAAAGCCCTTGATTTTTACTGCGAATCAAGGGCTTTTCGTACCCGGAGCGGGAATTGAACCCGCACAGCCATTACTGGCCACAGGATTTTAAGTCCTGCGTGTCTACCAATTCCACCATCCGGGCGAATTCATGTGTTGATTTTCTGATTGGCTGAAATGCTGATTTAAACATCGGCTAAATTAATTATTCCTTGATTTATATAAGGATTCTTTAGTCGATTTTCGAGTAGCTGAAAAAATATAAAGCAGCTCCTTGGACTGCACTTCTCAATAACTGCTTGCCGATTATTTTGGCTTCATCAGTCTTCGGCAATTTTTGAAAGAACTTATGTTATCCAAAGCAAACTTCTTTGTCCGGCTAACCAATAAATCAGCATACATGCTTTTTATCTTAAATTTCCGTAAACGATATATGCTAATTTAAAAAATAAGAACCAATTTATTATCGGTTCTTCAAGATTCTTTGGTTCATACCAAATCATCCAATTTAAACGTATTCTCAATCAGCCAATCAGCCAATCAACAGATCAGCAAATAAATTGGAGCGGAAAACGAGACTCGAACTCGCGACCCCGACCTTGGCAAGGTCGTGCTCTACCAACTGAGCTATTTCCGCAATAATTCTTTATCCAAGAACTATATCCACTTCGTGTTTGGCACCTCAAATGGTGGTGCAAAATTAGAATAGTTTTTCATTTCTGCAAATTAAAATTTAAGACATCCACATATCCCCGCCTTTATATTCGGACAATTTTGTAGATTAGTAGAAAATTAATACCAAAAAAGTTGAAACCAAGTATATTATTCTTCCTGATATTGTCTTTTATATCAGTTTGTTCTGGACAAACCAAAGACAAAAAGATTACAATTACCGGTGTAGTGGCCGATTCCTCAAAACATGGCGTTCCCGGGGCCAGCATAACAATCGATGGCATTCAAACCGGAGAATTGACCAATAATAAAGGGTATTACAAAATAAAAGTCAGGCCTGCGGCAGAAAGAATCGGTGTTTACACCCTCCCCCCGGCATCCATAGAAGAATCTATAAACGGAAGGACGTCCATTAACTTCATATTGAACGATTCTATAATTCAGCAAATTTACAGCCTCAAAGATTCACACGGCGAAGAACTGGTAAACGTGGGATACGGAGACCAAAAAAGAAATACGCTCACTTCCTCCGCGACAAAAATGGATGCGACCAAAGACAAGGTGGCGAACTACAACTCAATTTATGATATGATACGGAATGTGGTACCCGGAGTATCAGTGGTTGGTACCAGTGTAATACTGCGGGGGGCCTCCTCGATATCTCTGGATACAGAAGCGCTTTTTGTGGTAAATGGCACTCCTGTCATGTCGATTGATAATATTCGTCCCCAGGAAGTGAAATCAATTGATGTACTCAAAGGACCCGCAGCCTCGATATATGGTTCAAGGGGAGCCAACGGGGTGATACTCATTACGCTCAAGAAGTAAGAGGTGACGGGTGACGGGTGGGCCCCACAGTCACAAAGTTGACCGGAGCGAATGCGCTATTGGATGGTGCCATTGATTACATGAACCCTAAAACCGGGCATAGCAAATACAAACCGCCCCAGATAATAACAAAACCAGCTATGTCAAACAACAACCCGGCCTTCATCATCTTTGGGAGGGGTACAATTCCTGAACCATAAATAATTGTATTGGGCGGGGTTGAAACCGGTAACATAAAACCGAAGCTGGCTCCCAGGCAGGCACCCAGAGCCGGAGGCAGAGGGCTGACGTCAGCTGCCTGGGCTATTGCGATCACAACAGGAATTATCATATTTGCGGAGGCTGTATTGCTGGCTGCTTCGGACAAAATTATTGCCAGAGCAATTGAAACCGCGGTAAGCACCCAAAGTGTTTTAACGCCCAGCAGATTGGCAACACCAATTCCCAATGCAGACGCCACACCCGTCTTGAACATCAATGAACCCAAAGCCAATCCGCCACCGAAAAGGAGAATAGTGCCCCAGTCGATTTTAACCGCTTCAGACCAGCTCAGTGTAAAAATTCGTTTCCGCCGGTTAACCGGCAGAATGAACAGAATGATGGCAGCACTTATGGCAACCACCGGTTCCGGAAAATGCGCTGACATCCAGTCAGACAAAACCGGAAAATTGAACCCGGGCAACTGTAGAAAACCTGGCAGAATCCAGAAGACAACCGCAAACACAAAACCGATGAGGGTATTTACCTGTCCAACTGACCATGGTCCCAGGCTGTTTTGTTCCCTGCCGATGTATTCCGACATATATTTTCCTGATTCTGAATGACCTGATTCTTCGTCACGCCCATGCAATAAATAGATAATGAGGAACAAAACGATCCCCATCACGGCAAAAACCGGTATCGCAAGGGCCATCCACCGAAAGAAGCTGATATTAATTCCAAGGGTAGCGCGGATTATGCCGATGCCAATCAGATTGGGCGGTGTGCCCACGGGAGTTCCGATACCCCCTATCGAAGCCCCGTAAGCGATCATAAGCATCATTCCGGTGGCATAGGACCAGTTCCTGGAGCCGAATGACCCTTCGGCTTTCCCGCGTGACACCTTCACATCATGCAAGGCACTTAAAATTCCAAGGCCAATTGGCAGCATCATGGCTGTTACGGCGGTATTGCTTACCCACATGGAAAGAAATGCAGTGACCAGGCCCAGACCGGCCATTATTCTCCAGGGAGAGGAACCTATCCGGTGTACCGAAAGAAAACCCAGGGCGATACGACGATCCAGTCCATGGAGCATCATCGCCCTGGCGATCATAAAGCCCCCGATAAATACGAATACAATAGGATCTGCAAAATAAGCCAAAACCGATCTGGCATCGGCAACGCCCAATATCACACATAATACCGCACCAAGCAAAGCTGAAACGGGCAATGGAATAATTTCAGTGATCCACAATATGGCCACTGCCGCCAGGATAGCCGCAAGCTTTCGTCCTTCCGGCTGAAGTCCGTCACTCAGAATGTAAGTTATCGCAAAAACAAGGGGTGTAAGGATCAGTCCCAGGCGTTTTCGTCCTGTTTCAAAGGAAATTCCCCTGGCAAAACCTGTCATATGCAAGGATTATAACTTTTGTCAAGGGATCAACAACATACAAAATGTTTTGTTTAACCCTTTAACGTCACTTTCCTCACAATGGCCCGTGCTTTCGTACCGAAATGGAAACGATTATAGAAAAAATCAGGAACCGGTTTATTTGAATAGGTTTCCCACCGGATTAACTCAAATCCTGTATTTTCAATGAGAAACGTAAAAGCCTCCTTTGAAAATTCATTGCAATGACCGGGCGAATAGGAAGCATCGTAATTTTTGCCGAACAGTCCCATCCTGTTTTTAAATCGTTGCAGGCGATGCGAAAGACTGTTAATATTCGGGAATTCGAAATGCGCATATCCCTTTTCAACGAGCAGTGCTGATATCTTATTCATAGCCAGGATAGAATCCGGTAAATGTTCCAATACATGCCGGAGGGATACAAGGTCGTATTTGGCTGCATAATCCTTTCGCTCAAGAAAGTTGGTTACTTCCACGTGAACATTCAGGCGCGCCTTTACATGGTCAGCAAAAACAGGTGATAATTCCAATCCACTCACATCCCAGCCCTCTTTTTTAAAATAATAAAGCACAGAACCGTTTCCACAACCGATATCAAGATAATTGCCTTTTATCGGAATATATTTTTTTACGAAACGAAAGGCTTGACGAGCTCCTTCATTTTTTTCGTAATCAACCGGTTTTACGATATGGTTAGCATATTTTCTTTGATTTTCTACAATGCTGACAGAATCCAGATCAAGGTTGACCAGGCTGCAATTATTGCATCTGTAAAATTTAAACTGCCCTGAGGAACCCTGTTTATAGAAAAACTTCAGCTCATTGCTGTTGCATACCCGGCAAATCATGTTCTATAGTTTTTGGTAAATATAGCAGAAAATGGGTTTTGCAGTTTTGCAGTTTTGCAGTTTTGCAGTTTTGCAGTTTTGCAGTCAGAAAAATAAAGTTCCAGTTGTTTCTAAACCCCTAAACCCCTAAGCCCCTAAGCCCCTTCTCACACAAAAAGCACCCTGAACAGGAGAAAAAGGAGTCCGGACAACAGGATAGTTACCGGCAGGGTGATCAGCCAGGCAATGCCGATAGAGGCTACGGTTTTTTTCTGAAGGTTTTTAAACCCGTTGCCGGATACCATGCTGCCCGCGATACCCGAGGATAGCACATGCGTGGTGCTTACGGGCAAACCCAACCAGCTCGATATGGAGATGGTGCTTGCTGCAATGAGTTCAGCACTTGCTCCCTGGGCATAGGTCAGATGCGTTTTACCAATTTTTTCACCGATGGTCACCACAATTCGCTTCCATCCAACCATAGTGCCCAATCCAAGCGCTATCGAAATCATCAGGATCACCCACCAGGGAGAATACTCCGTATATGTTTTCATCTCTTTAATCTGCGATCGAAACCGGGTAATCCATTTGAGGTTTACTGAATTCACCGGGCTTTCCGTCAGATGTTTCATCAGGTTTTCCGACTTTTTTGAAACAACCAGGATATCGCGCCGGGCATTCATGCTGCTGATCCGGGTCATGTTTTTAAAGGATTTTGCTTTTGCAAACATGATGGATAATGAATCCATCCCCGACCGGATGATCCGGAAATCAGCCCTGTCTGCTGTCGCTAATTCCGTTGAATCAAGACCGGTTAACATAGTTTGCATTGTGCTTATATTGGTCTGCAGTTTTACCGGATCCTTGGTATGATCAAGGGCAAACCTTACCGGCACCACAGCAATGAGGATGATCATGATCAGCCCTACGCCCTTCTGCCCGTCATTCGACCCATGCGAAAAACTGACACTGGTGCAGGTGAGGATCAGGATGGAACGTATCCACATGGGAGGGGCCTTTTTAGCCGGGGGCTCCTTAAAGATGATCTTGTTTTTAACAACAGCCTGCAGGATGGACATAAGACCCATGGCGAGCAAAAACCCAAAGACCGGCGAAATGAGCAGGGATAAACCGATATCTTTTACCTTGTCCCAGTTTAAGGCAACGTTCTGACTTCCCGGCAGCAGCATATAGGCAATTCCCACCCCGAATATGGATCCGATAAGCGTGTGTGAACTTGAACAGGGTATTCCCAGGTACCATGTGCCCAGGTTCCAGATAATGGCTGTAAATATCAGGGCCATGATCATGGACAAATTGTGGTATATATTATTGTCGGTCAGCGCCTCCGTGGGTAGAAGGTTAATGATGCCGATAGCAACGGCAATACCGCCGACGTTTACACCGATAAAATTCCAAAGTCCCGACCAAATAACGGCAACACGTGGTTTTAGCGAATGAGTATAAATTACAGTAGCAACTGCATTGGCCGTATCATGAAAACCATTGATGAATTCAAATACAAGAGCGCAAAAGATGCAAAAAATCAAAAGGAATGTGAGAGCGGCGCTAATTCCAAACATAAAAAGATTTTTTCCCGGCAGCAAATATAATAAAGTTTTGCAGTTCTGCAGTCCCGGGATCAGTCCTGACAGAGTCCGGAAGACCTGTCAGAGTCGGGTGAAAAAGTCGTGCAGTCCTGCAGTCGTGCAGTCGGCATCCACTAAATGCCAACTGCAAACTGCCTACAGCCTAGAGCCTACAACCTATTTAAAATAGTGGATATACCAGTTATTTTCGTCCATCAGGTAATTGTAGATCTGCTCTCGCTGGCCGGCCGGGTATTTTGCCGAGACTGCTTTTGCCAGTACCGAAGGATCATTCCTCCTCCTGGCCACCCGCTGCAGATCATAAAACCGGCCTCCTTCAAAGGCTGTTTCCCTGGCTCTTTCATCGAGCAAATCGTCCTCGAAATATTTCTGTTTCAGAGGCAAATCGCCTGACAGTTTTACATATCCGGTTATTTCATTTGTAAATGGATCATGAAAATACCTGACATTGTCAAAATTCAGTCCATCATAACCATCTCCCAGGCCAACCCGTCCCCTTATACCCAGCTGGCTTCTGCTCACATCGATGTCATAAAAAGCACCGTCATTCACAATCCCTTTTGCATTATTCAGGTTGGTTTTAACCTGACCATCCTGATCAAACATCATATAAGTATAGATCTCAGCAAGAAAAAGGTGGATCGATCCGGCACGATAAATAATATAATTGGCATCATCGGAATACATTGCCTGGCCTATCGTATATTTAATGACAATTGTATCCATGCCATCCATAATGTTACTTACGCCCCGGGTGTCGCCCTTGGATTTCAATTCCAGCATTTGCCGGTAGGAATATCCATCGAGTGCGTACCCGTTTCTCATATAGAGATAGGAAGAACCATACCCGCGGTAAAAATCACTTGGAATTCCCAGGAAAAGCATTTCCGTTCTGCTTGGATTCATGTCATTTTTTGAGATCTGCTGCATGCGCCACTCGGTTTCCCATTTGAGAATGGCTGCGGCGGTGGGCTTTAACATATACTTATACGGACTGATCGGCAAAAACAGGTTCTGAAAGCTGTTCTGTTGCTGCTTTGCCTTGTTGAACCAGATTGTATAGATATGTTCCCTTATATCGACACCTGTAAAGATGTTGGCCCAGTTGTTATAAGCGAAGGCATTATCAAGCTGGTAGCGTACCGGATTGGTTGTTGAGTTAACAATAATGGACTGGAAGTGCTCGGCGGCTCTCATAATGTTCCCCTGGGTGAGGTACATTTCACCAAGCAATGCATTCATTGCCCAAGGGTTCCAGATGGTTACATCCCATGTGACGTCGCTGTTATCCATATGATGATTTACCCCAACAGCCTTTACTTCGTTTTCGAGCTGGTTTGTGAATACATCAATGATCATATTAAGATCATAGTATTTTTTTTCAAGCTCGATGGGCTTGTTGTAAATGGTATCATTGTAGTATCCGTTTGTGGAAAAGTCTATATAAACACTGTCCACATATATACCTGGCGAATTTATATAACTTTCTATTTCATCAATGGTGACCAGGGATTCATATATATAAGGCACCTTGCCATAAATCCGAACAGCATTGAAATAGGCCCAGGCGCGCATACAAAGGGCTTCTCCGTATAAGCGGTCATAGTTGGTGACAGGAATTTTTTTATCCAGTACTTCAGGATGCCTGGCTTTTAATACCCTGATAAGATTATTGCTGGCGGAGATCAGTTTAAAGAAATTGGTAGGAGATGCGTATTTGTTATCTTTTGATATATTGAAATTATACACCTCCACAAGATCGGCGTCTGCGTTGGGGGTAATTGTCAGAAGATCGCCGCGAAGCTCCCCGAGCACCATCATTTGCTCAACCAGCTGCTGCTGCAGACCATACATGCCCAATTCGACCGACCGGTATTCCGCCCAATCCTTAAATAATTGATCTTCCGTCAAATCCAATTCCTGGGATGGATCCAGAAATTCCTTACAGGCAGAAGAAATCAGGATGGTGAATAATAATAAAAGCGCGTATTTAAAAGACCTCTTCATATGCATATGCGTAAATAATGTTATAATCCAACCTTAATACCAGCTACAAACTGTCTTACCTGGGGCACCTGGCCATAATCCACTCCCTGATCACTTTGTGAATAGGAATAACTAAACTCCGGATCATAACCTGTGTATTTTGAAATGGTGAACATATTGGTCGCGGATATATAAAACTCGGCATTTCTGAAAGTCAGGAATTTTTCCGCAACATGATAGCTCAGAGAAATATTCTTTACTCTTACATAGGATCCGTTTTCTATCCAACGGCTTGAAAAGGATGAATTGCCGATAGGGTCTTCCCACAACGCACGCGGCACATCCGTAACCTGACCGCTATACTGCCAGCGGTTGAGAACATCCATGCTCTGGTTTTCAAGGCCGGTCATTCTTTCATTTTTGTAGCGCAGGTAGTTAAACAGTTCGTTACCGGTTACAAACTGAAGGAAAACATTGAGAGAAAATTTATTGTAGGTAAACATATTGGATAATCCGCCATAGAAATCCGGCATGGATGAGCCGATGACCGTTTTATCATAATTATTGATCTTTCCGTCAGGAACGCCGTCAGGGCCGGATATATCCTCAAAGATCGCATCACCGGCAAGGAATTTCATGTTCTTGTCATTGACCAGATTGGCAGCACGTGCTTCTTCAGGACTGGTATATACACCTTTATAAATATACCCGTAAAAACTGTTAGCAGTCTGACCTACCTCATTTACGATCTGTGCACCGAGGATGTCTGAAACCAGCTTATTATCCGCAATTTCAACAACTTCATTATTAATCCGGGAGAGGCTGGCCTGGATATCCCATTTAAAATGGTTATGATCAAATAACCGGAGAAAGGCGCTGAACTCCCATCCCTTGTTTTTCATCTTGCCGCTATTTTCCATACGGGTAAAGTACCCCAGGTATGCTTCTACCGGTTTGAATATCAACATATTATTTGTAGTAGAATTAAAATAGTCAAAAGTTGCAGCAATTCGGTCTCCCCAAAGAGACAAATCTAATCCGCCATCAAGTTGGGTAACTGTTTCGTATGTCAGATTCGGGTTGGGCAATACGGCGGGAAAAAGTCCTACAGTTTCCCGGAATTTAACCGCTTTGTAGTAATTTGAAGCACTTGATTCACCGATGTCATCGTTCCCTGTTTTCCCGATTGACACGCGCAGTTTCAAATCTTCGAGCCAGGAAATTTCATTGAGAAAAGTTTCGCTCGAAATACGCCAGGCCAGTCCGCCGGAGTAGAACATTCCAAACGGTGCACCGAACAGGTTAATAGTGTTGTCAGCTTCATCTCCTACGCGGGAAGAACCGTCCAGTGACAATGTAGCATTGACGATATATTTATCCTTGTATGCATAATACAGGTTTTCATAAATTGCCAACCAGTTCCAATCCCGGTTTTGTCCACCAATTTCCCTTAAATTCTCCTGGCCATCATCCAGTTCACGATATTGGTCATTCTCATGTGAATTCTTGGCAACTCCCCAGTCGAGCTGATATTTGTTCGTCTGAATATGAACACCGGTCATGGATGAAAATGCATGATCTTTCCCTATGTTTTTATTAAAGCTCAAATAAGTATTGTTGTACAGCGATGTCAGGTCATTATTGGTGGTTTTTGCCACGTTGATGGCTTCATTATTGTAATAATGTTCCATGCCATGATTGGGCATAAACATTTTTTCCTTCAGGACGTCATATAGCAGGCTGAATTTGGTTTTTAAGGAAAGGTTATGGTTAATGGTTGCTTCAGCACCCATATTAAAAATAAAACTATAATTCTTATTTGTAGCCGAGAAATTATGAATAACAGCCAGCGGATTGCTGACCCCCAGTTCATCCACTTCGGCCAGGGTACTTAACCGGTTTCCCTGCACATCGTATTTAAAGGGATTTAAGAGAGGTGATTTTCCGAGGCTGGTGAGGATCGGACTGGTTTGATCCACGGTGGCTGCCTCTTTCATATCGGAGGAATTATAATTTACCGCAACCCCGGCATTCATTTTCAGCCAGCCAAAAATATTCAGTTTGCTTACAAACCGCAAATTATAGCCCTTGTAGGCTGTTTCTTTAATGATCCCTTTGTTGTTTACAAGGCCGAAAGAAAGTCCATAGCTGGCAATTTCATCACCCCCTTTAACATTAATGCCCACATTGTAGAACATAGCGTTCTGGAATATCTGGTCCTGCCAGTTTGTATTATGCTGATAATTAATGTAATCAGCATCTTCCGGAGTAACAAACAATGCAGGATAATCTTCCCTGATCACTTCCTCCAGTTTACCTGAAGAAAAAAGGACTTCCTGCATGAGGGTTTTATGCTGGCCCGCATCAAGTTGGGGGAACGGGTTCGAAAGGGCAAGCGAAAGGCCGCTGCGGACATCAATTTCAATGGTGGTCTGAGTCACGCTGGGATCCAGTGTTTCGATCAAAATAAGACCATTGGAAGCCTTCGAACCATAAGATGCAGTAACAACCGGATCTTTAATCACAACCATTTTTGAAATATCCAGGGGATTGATCTGGGAAAGCGGACTATAAGCAAATCCGGCAACATTTGAATTAAATATTCCGTGTGAACAAAGAGGTATTTCATCCACAAGATACAAAGGCTGACTGGTGGTATTAATTGAATTCAAACCACGAAGGGCAATGTAAGCGCCACTCCCCGGATTTCCCGACCGGTTTACCACGTGCAAACCCGGAACCTGGCCCTGCAGGTGCTGATCGGCAGTGACGGCCGAAGTCCGGTAAATATCATTCACCTTAACATCCTTGGAAGCAGCAATCATACTGCGTTTAAGGATAGGACGTGATAATACGGAAAGCTCATCATTGCCCGACTGGATATCCTCCGGGGTCATATAAATAGTTACCTGTTTTCTGTTATTCAGGTAAACCTTTTTCATTTTATAGCCGCCCGTTGGCGAAATAATGATCCAATCATTGCCTGAGCCGGAGGAGAGTGTAAATTCACCTGCCTCATTGGTGACCGTTGGTCGCTGCAATGAACCGGAAACACTCACTGAAACATTGGCAAGCGGTTGGTTTATATGAGAATAAATAATCCCTTTAACCATCACAGTATCTTGTGCGCGAGAAGGAATTACAATGGTTGCCAGAAGAATGAACAACAGCAATGCCTTGTAGAACCGGTGAGACTTATATATACCCTGCATTGAATACGTTTTTTAAAATAAGGATGATGTGCTATTGAATGTGTATAAGCTAATATGGAATAAAATCAATATAATCAAGGACTAGTCCATTGTACAATACAGAACTCGGGCCCGCGTATTCTATTTTAATTTTTGCTTTCCCGTATTCTGCCAGATTCTCAATCCAGCAATCGAATTTATTGTAGGCTCCCTGGGGCAGGTACCTTTTGCCGGTGACACTGTAGTATATTCCCCTGTTTAAAACATAATCATAATAATCGATTGTTTTTACCAGCAGATCGTTCACATATATGTTATAAATCCCACCCACATTCATGTGAGTTCTGAAAACCATCAGGTATTTTCGGGGAAACAGGTTATCCACATTAAACGTAACCGAAAACCGGCCATTATACCCCTTATTGAAATTTACTTTCAGGATTGAATCGTTTGAGGCGGTATTAATATATTCCTGAAGTGGTGGGAAAGTAACATCATTGATCACCGATACATCATCATTCCAGAAATAACGATTCCCCCCGGCATCCCTTGTCAGGGTTTCACCTTCCAAACGAATAGGCGCTTTGTACAAAGTATCAGGAACTTTAAAATCTTGGTAATTATAGGCGTACCCGTTGCTGCAAATGGTTTTTTCAGATGGAATATAGTCAATGATGACACTGTCATTCTGAATATTTTTCATTTTAATGGTATCCCCGGAAGTAGGTATTAAAAACTCTTCCTGTTCAACCATATTTTCAAAAACCCCATGAACGAGCAGGTAAGGGATCAAAACTTCATCCTGCCATACCATTGGAATATCGGCATAATCATTGTAACCGCAGTTCATGGAGAGAGCCATTTCCGTCAGGGCCTCATTGTAATTTTCCTCTTTTGGAAAAACAATTGTGGCTGTCTGGTAACGAAGCTCTTCACTCACTGGGAAAAATTCTTCTTCAAACACGTTATACGTGATGGAAACCGTATCGTAAATCGTATTGCCATTCTCATCAAAACCAATGGGACGACTTAATTCCGGGTCTACAATAACCGAATCCTGGCTATCGATGTATCTCTTTAAAACCGGGTTAGTGAGCGCAATGTATTCGTACAAATTCGGTCTTGGCATAGCCACCTTGTTCATTATAAAATATTTGCCGTTTTTATATAAGGGACTTTCAAATTTGAGTTCAACATCATCTAAAAAAAGACCGGCAGGACCATTCACAAACAATGCAAATTTTTCCTGGAGTGTTTGAATTTTGCGACTGCCTTTTATGGCGCTTGATTGAATATAAAAGGAGGAAATATGATAATCCAGGATGGTTTTTGTGATGGTGCCATCAGCCAGAAATTCATTAAACGCATTATTATCAGGCGCAAATATCGTATATGAGTTATTCGTTAAAAACAATGTGTCATACTTGTATTCTTTGAGGTAGTTAACGAATGAAGACAGGTTTTCATCTTTTTGAATGGCTGCCCATACGTTTTCCGTACTGGCAGGGGGAATTGTTTTGTAGTGCTCATCCCAATCCTTGTTGCAGGCAACCAAAAACAGAATGAAAATTACTCCCGGTATAACAATTTTAGAATTCATCCTTATTATTTTAATGCTGGTTCAAATCTGATATAATCCCAGGCAAACCTGCCTGGTACAAGTGATTTAACCTGTATTTTATGGGCCTCGTATTTTAAAAAATTAATTTTACCTAATTCGATCTGGGTAAAAGGAGAATCTGAATTAGTACCCTTCGACAGGTCAATCATGCCCCCGGTCTTTTTTCCATCGATATACAATTCAACAAGGGCATTTTCCCGGTTATTTGCATCAGCACCCAGAAAGATCGTGTAGTTTCCCTGTACAAGCTTGGGTATGTTGTATGAAATTTCAAAATTTCCGTTAATGAATAAATAATCGCCTCCCCAGGCAGAAGGAAGATTATCACCCGCTTCAACAAAGGTTAAGTCGGCTCCTTTCCATCTTATCGAAACAAGGGCTGTTGTATCTTCCAGCAGGTATTCACCTTGTTCCAGCCTGTATTCATTCAACAACGGCTCCTCGTAAAATTCAAATGTCTGTATGGCCCGTGAAGGTCTCTGCTGGGTCATCACCTGGTCAATAAAATGTACAACACCACTTTGTGTTAATACATTACAGGCATCGTAATTGAATCCTACATAATCGATGATGGTTGTGTCTCCCAGGTGAATCAGGGAATCAAATACCTCCTTGCCCTTGTTTATCATAAGATCTATTCCGTTACCATTGATATTGAGAGGAATTTCGGAATACGTGGTATAATTTGTACTGCTGCCGACAAAGTCATTCAGAAAATGGGTCTCTGTGAGCATGTGATAAACGACATAGTTGTACAATGGATTGGTGGTACTTGTGTAGTCGGTATTATCCGGACTTACCAAAGCTTCCAGGTCCCCGATTGAGTGGATGCCCCGTTTATTATAAACAGAGTCATGTTCAATCAGCAGTGTAAAAGGCCTGGGCTTGGTTACCTCATCTTTTGTATTTATATCCAGGACAGCCTCAAGCCCGGTTATATCTATTGCCGCCTTAAAAATGGTATATCCCGGGTTTTGGGCGATCCAATCATAGGTAGTATTTGTAATTGGGGTCAACATCTCGTTTATAAGGTGGATAAATCCATTTGACAATTCTATATTGGTTCTGATGACAGCGGATTCATTATTTATTTTATAATAAGAGGTATCTGTTTCCACCACAAAACTTACGGTAAGATAATCGTTGGAAAGTGTTTTTTCAGGCAAGGCGCCAAAAGGAAAATCATTCGAGTTAATTCCCATGTTCACTGCATGGTACCTGCTTAATGCAGATACATAACCGGCATCATTTAAAAGTTCATCGAGAGAGGAAAACTGGTCACTGGCTTCAATGAATCGACTGATAGCATCATTATCGGGTAAAAACAACGTATAGCCAACTCCGTTAGGGTTATAGGCGCTCAGTGTTTTATCGATCCCTCCCTTCTCAAGAATTTTCAGAAAATCGGAGTATCTGCCTGGATTGGCGACAATATAATCATAAATTGTCATTTGCTCCTGGTCCTCAAAATTGGCAGCTACTGGCTTGTCCTCACAGGAGATGCCAGCAAAAACAGCAATGATCAGACTTAATATAACCGGTATCTTCTTCATTCTTTAAAAATTATAATATGGATTCTGAACCAGGTTCATGTTTCGCTCCAACTCGGTAGAATAGATCGGCAGGTACCACCCAAGCGGATTGGTAAGTTTGGTTGCCAGAATCCTTTTTTGTGTAGCGGGAACATTCCGGACCATAATTTCAATCAGTTTATTTTTGCGGTTGTAATCATTTCTTCTTCCCATCCGCATCAGGTCAAACCATCTTTTGCCTTCAAACGCCAGTTCGAGCGCCCTTTCATCCATTATGCAATCTTCATAGGCTACAGGTGAATTGGCAGGTGCCAAAGGTGGAACATCGGCCCTGAGCCTGATCTCATTGATTATATCAAGAGCTTCCGAATACCTGCCAAGCTGGGAAAGAGCTTCCGCTTTCATCAGCAGAACGTCTGCATAACGGTATACAATCCAGTTTGCACTGGCTGCGGTTGAGGATGGCCTTACGGTTTCACCGTCGGGTGTACCAATGTATTTCCAGATGCCATAATCATTTTCACTCCATTTAATAATGGAGGCTTTTTCCCCGCGATAAAGCTCGTGTGCATATTTGAGCCCGAATATCTCAACGGCATAATCGCTCGGATCATAGTTGTAACTATACCTTGCCGTTAACCCCGCAACGTTATTTCTCCTGTTTTGCCTGTCTTCAAACTGAAATTCAAAAATACCTTCCAGGGTATTGCCCGGATTATAGATGTTGAACCAATCAGCAGTAGGAACCAGTGCATACTGGCGGGTAGCTTCTAAATTGTTCACATGGTTGATCACCGCTTCGTAATCAAAATTCCACAGTGCAATATCAGCGAGCAAGGCGTCAATAGCCCCTTTGGTAGCTCTTCCCTTCAGTTCAGCCATAGTGGGGAAGCCATCAATGGTAGCATAGGTCCTCATGCTTTCAAGGTCACCGGTGATGTTGGCCAGAATTTCGATTCCGTCAGTTTTTGGAATATTCACATCCGTAGCGTCCGACACCGTTGGCTCAGTAATGTAGGGCACATCCCTGAAAATCCTTACAAGGTAAAAATAACTGAGGCTTCTCAGGAAATAAGCTTCCGACAGAAATCCATACATGATATAATCTGAGAACGTATTGTCAATGGATTGTACCTCCGGCGCGTATTTAATCACCTCATTGCAATTATTGATTACCTGGTAGAACTTAGCCCAGTCACATAATGTATTATCGGGATATATAATACTTTCAAGTATCTTCTGATCATCTTCTGACATGTTCACATCTCCTTTAATCAGATCTGCCCTCAATTCTCCATATTTGAACAGAACACCGTCCATAGATGCAAAAGTCGAATAAGCGCCCATAAGGACTGATTCAACATCTTCCTTGGTTTTCCAGAACTCCTCCCTTATCAGTCCCTGTGGTGGCAACTGTTCCATCCAATCCGAACATGACAGCTGGAGCAGCATCATGACTACGATCAATGCGAATTTTCCGAATATTTTCATCATTCTAATTTTTAACATTTCTCAGAATCCGACAGCTATTGTAAATGTGACAGTCCTTGGAGGAGGTGTCTTTGCCTCATCAATTCCAATCCAGAATGGGTCAGAAGCATCCTGTCCTACTTCCGGATCCTGGCCGGAATATTTTGTGAAAGTCATTAATTTTCGGGCGCTTACGCTAATAGCGGCTGTTCTCAGTTTCATTTTGTTACAAAGCTCCTGTTTCAGCCGGTAACCCACCATTACATTCAGCAACCTGAGAAAATCTCCCTGTTCGACGTACCTGTCTGATCCCAGGTTATTTGCAGGATGATTCATATAGGCACGGGGAAGCATTCCCGGTTCATTCTGGCCTTCAACCCGCCACCTGTTCAGTACCGCCTTGCTCTGGTTATTTTTATCATTCATACCCTCTGTCTCGATAGCCACGCCATTGATGATGTCAAATCCAAGACGGTAGTGGAAGCCACAGCTAACTTCAAAATTTTTATATTTTACGGCTGTTCCGAATCCTCCGATAAAATCGGGATTTGAATCGCCAATATACACTACGTCATTCAGGTCAATTTTGCCATCATAATTGATATCTGCATACTTTGCGTCACCTCCTTTGAAAGCATAGGTACCCTTATACATCATGGGCATGGGCAGACCTTCACTGTCATAAATTAAATTACCGCCTTCATCCCTGGCAAGTGCATCTTCATCCGTAGGAAAGACGCCCAGGTATTTGAATCCGAAAAAGGAGCCGATAGGCTGACCCTCCATAACACGTTTCGGATATTCCCCATCATTTATGGAAGTAGATTGCTCCGTATTAAAGTTTGCCGGAACCGAGTTGAATACATTGATATTCCGGGAAATATTGAAATTTACAGACCATCGCCAGTCCTTTGTCTTAAGGACTTTAAAATCGGTCATCAATTCCCATCCCTTGTTTCCGAGTTCACCGCCATTGTAAAATTTAAACTTGTCAAAGCCTGAAGAACTGGGTATATTATAGTCTTCAAATAAAAGATTGGTGGTTTTCTTATTGTAGATATCTCCTTCAACGTAAAGCCGGTCGTTGAACAAGTTCAATTCCAGACCAATGTCCCAGGAAGTAATACTCTCCCACTGGAGATTGTCCAACTGAACGTTATCGTTGACAATGGCAGGTGGATAAGGCATATAATTTCCTGATTTAGCGGTATTGTAGGTGGCAAACCGGGCGTAGGGGTCGGAAGGCTGTCTTCCTGAAACACCCCAGCTTGCGCGCAGCATGCTTTCTCCAAGGAAAGGCACTGATTTCATGAATGGTTCCTCCGAAAAACGCCAGCCCACGGACAACCCTTTAAATAATCCCCAGCGATGGTTAGCCCCGAAGGATGAATGTGCATCTGCACGGAGAATGGTCTGTACCATGTACTTGTCCCTATATTTGTAATTCAGATTCATCAGGGCGCCCAGGCTTCTTTCCTGGCCCGATCCTTCGCCGATCCAGCTAATCTGGCCCCCACCGGCCGGGTCCTGTATGCTTGTACTGGGAAGCTGGTTACTCTGAAGGTTCATCCATTCATATCCGGATTGATTGGTGATCCAGGTTAATGCACCGGATAATTCATGATTGCTTGAATCATTTGGGGAATTGAAAGCCAGCTGAGTTTCCGTATTAATGGATGAAAACAGGTTATTCCCCTCACCTGCCATATTTACATTCCACTGAAGCCAATCCGCTCCGATGGCGCTATAGGGCAGGAAGGTATTTTCCTTGCCGCCTTCGAACTGAAAGGATACGGTTTCCCTGAATTTAGCCCAACGGGCTAGGTTATAACTTAGAGTGAAGGTATTCTGAAGATTATGTGTGTTTTTGTCCTTTTTTCCCAGCTGGGATACAGCAACCGGATTGAAAAAGACGACACCATTTCCCTGGTAGCTGTTGATCGGAGTGAAATATTCATCGGTAATTTTGCCTGCATCATCATACTTCCATATGCTCATATTGGGGGACTTGATGTAGGCCATCTCGCGGATATTCCGTGTTTTATTCTTGCCGGTACCGTCATCCAGTTCCAGGTTTCCATCGGTCTTATTATTCGTGTAGTTGAATAAAACCGAGAACAAAATTTTCTTTGACAGGAAATAATCCAGGTTGACACGGGTGGAAAAGCGTCTTTCTCTGGTATTGATTGTAGTTCCACCCTCATCTACATAACTGAAAGATGTAAAATACCTGGTTTTTTCACCGCCCCCTGAAATATTGAAATAATGATCGTGTGTCACTGCATTTTGCGTTATGGAACCAAGCCAGTCCGTGTTTGCAGAATAATTTTTAAAATTATAATAATCCTTGTCGTACGCAATTTCAGGTGGAACATTGAAGATACCCTCGGCATTATGCCATTCCTCGAGTTGGAGCATGATATATTCATCTCCGCTTAAGAGAGGGATGGCAGCAGGTTGAAAATTAAGCGTATTTTTATACTGGTAGTCGAATTGTACTTTACCAAGCTTGCCTTTGTAGGTTTCAATAATTAAAACCCCGTCTGCTCCCCTTGATCCGTATATTGCCGTAGAAGCAGCATCTTTTAATACTTCAATGGATTTAATATCCTGAAGGGCAATATTGATCAGGTTGCTTATGTCTTCCTGGTCGGCGGAACTCAGGTCGAAATTATCCGGAACGGAATATTGGGGGATTCCATCGATAACGATCAGGGGCTTGTTGTTGCCCATGGAACTTAATCCGCGAATAACCAGCTGGGAACCGGATCCCGGGTCACCCGAAGCGTCAATGATATCCAGGCCGCTTACCCTGCCTTGCAGCGCATCCGTCGCAGATATTACCCCTTCGTCTTTCATCTCCGACATATTGATCTTTACCCGCGAAGAGGCCACATCGCGGTCCTCAATGTTCGTAAGGCTATATTCCTCTTTTTTCCTGGCCGTAACAACTACTTCGCCAAGCGTGATCTTGGTAGGTTCCATGTAAATCGTAAGGTTTCCTGCACCCCCGGGAGTAATGATCCGGGTGTTATATCCAATCATCACCACTTTAAGCGTGTGTGACGCATCTTTCATCTCAAGCACAAAATCACCATTCACGTCGCAAACGGTTCCATTAATGACCCGGTTATCCTTGTCGTATTCCACAACATTCGCCCCAATCACAGCCAGCTGGTCGATTTTATCGATGACACGCCCCCTTACCGTTATCTTTTGTTGTGACCATCCAAGAGTAAAGCTGAAAAGTGCAAGAACCAGTAATATATTTTTTTTCATAGGTGCAAAAATCTGAGGTCTATAATGCAAGGATATATGAATCGATTATTGTGTATCCATTTGATTGAACAAAAGCACTTTGTCAACTTCATGAATTACTGCGTTCGATAAAACCATCGGATAGGCTTCCGTTCCGGTTCCGAGATTTCGTGCTGTTATAATATTTGATTCGGTGGATTCATTCACAGTCACATAATTATTTCCCTGCTTGTCAGGCAATTCGATATAATCGACTCCGGGGTTAATGCGGATCTTTGTGTAAACCGTGGTATAGGGATTTGATTTTTCATCCTCCCGTGTGGTTTCATAATACCCCCCCTTCCCCCTGCCATCGGTGAAAATGATAGATCCCTGTACAAAATGCATCATCAGGAATTTACGAAGTTCATCATTTGTTAAAGTGTCATACCTGTAAGCACTGAGAGCTGCATCATTGGGAACAAATACCGTATAATTCTCGTTTTCCGAAATAAAAGTATACCTGTATTCTTTGTCTTTTGTCAGGCCAGCCGCTTTCAACAGGTTATGAAAGTTAGGATAGCTGCCTGAAATCTTTGAGTAAAGCGTAGGTGCGGAAAAATTAAACATGCTTGAAACTTCGAACGTCCTGCCGTTATCCGCATTTATACTGATCTCGCGAGGGATCACAGCCACCTGATCAATTCCGTTATAGCCAAACGTTGTGGGAGAAAGTCCCTTTACTTCCAGGGTTTGATTATTATATATAATATAATTGCCTGCAAGGTTCGGGATAAATTCTTTCCTGGCAATGCCGCGGGGTGATTCAATTGCTATATGATTTAATATCAGCGTCCGGAGATCATTTGTTGAAAGCGGCACTTCCCTTGCGGAGGTAGGAGTTACCATGAAGGCCGAAAATGTGTTACTCACCGGATCATAATTGAATGAAGAGTCTAATCTCATGTTGGCATCCGATTCCACATAGAACATATAATCCTGATTTTCCTTCTTCAGGGCGGCCAGCAACCCTGACTCTTCAATTGCAAACATGATGCGTGAAAAACCACGCTGTAGGTAAACCGGACCTGTTACACTTTTAAATGCCCGGGGAACAATCATTTTATTTACGCCTATAAAGGTGCAATTGCTGCCATATTCCTTTTCAAGGATGGTCCCCTGATCAACCTTAATCATGTCATCCTCGCCATTATAGAAACCCCTCGTAAAATCAGTAGGATAAATCGGGCCGGCAGCCATGTTCGAATTCACCATCATCCTTCGGATGTGGTGGGGAGCCTGTTGTATGGTGCCCCATCGTCCCGGTCCGACAAGGTAAGCATTGACGAATTCATCAAAAGCCTCATCCGTGGGAGCTATTAATCCATGATGATACCTTATTGACACATTTCCCGGCAAACCCAGGGTTCCTTCAGGAGCCTTCGTTTTCTCGCTTGTAATGTCAAAGATCAGTTCAGGATAAGTTATGTCAAACAGCGAATCCACCACCTGTCCCTGCCTGGCGCCGGGCTGTTCATTCGTTTTTTGCTCATTATAAACGAAGGAAGGAAAAGTATTGACCAGGTCCAGAAATTTTTTGTAGGAATTACCGGAGGATTGCGAATTTAAAAATTCAAAAGCATTGTGAAGAGGTTCAATCACCCTGTCAATGATATGAACAAACCCGTTTTCAGCAAAAATGTCTTTTTTGGTAATGCGGCCGCCTGCAAAATACATGTCACCCGCCTGTTCAAAAGTCCGGTTAAAATAAAAAGCATAATCGGACAGGTCCAGATCATAGATTGAAAAGTATTCTTTATAAAAAACAGGTACATATTTACGCGAATCCGTCGCCTGTTTCCTTATCCATGTGGATGCGGATGTATCAACAATAATAAGGTTCTCTTCGATGTTGCTTGAAACTCCGTATGATCTGTCCTTTTCCTTTAATAGCGTTTCCCTCTTGTATCCTTTTGGCTCATCGCGGTTAACAACCGTTGTATCGATCCAGCCGTATATATCGAGCGATTTTAACTGTTCAAAACTCCATGGGTTCTGTACAATGTGGTACTTTACCAGTTCCTTTAATTCAGCGGCCGGAATATCCTCAACAGAATTATACTGACTGTGATTTTGGAAATACAGGTCAAATGCCGCATCATCAGGGGCAAATACGGTGTAGCTTCCGGAAGTGTTGATGACGCTGTCATACCCGGTCAATTGCAGGCATTGTGCAAAGATTGAAAGTTCAGGCTGTGCCCGAACCTGCGTAAATAATTTGCCGGCCAGCCAATCAGGTCGTTTATACTTACTATCCTTTTCAAATTCGTTTTGGCAAGCCAAAAAAATAAACAAAAGCTGGGCCAGAAGTAATACTTGTAAAGCTCTACGCATAATGCATGGTGTCTAAAGAGAGAATATTTAAAAATATACAATTTTTTATACAAAGTATTATTTTTTAAAAAAACAAAAAAAAATGGTTAAGAAATGTTAAAATTTAAATAAATTTTTATCTCTTGTATTTATCTGATTTACTGAAATATACAATGATAAAAAAATATTTTTAAGCGGGGGTCGGCTTGTAGGGGGATTTGTGAAGAGCTTTGTGGCTCTAGGGTTAGCCTATTTTTAACACAAAGTATGGAAAAAATTTCGAAATTCCGTATTAAAATATTTTTCTATATATTTAAACTTGTAAATACCTTTTTATCCTTCGCACTCCCTGATTCAAAGTATTTTTTTTATACCTAATTATTATCAACTTATGCTTCACTTTTTCTCATCTCCTTTCTAACTTTAATACCTAACTTTATGAGAACTAAAACTTTACTATTTCTAATTCTGTTATCTTGTGGAGTCCTGAAAGCTCAGGAGCCTATCAGGACATTGATCATTACAGAAGCGAGGCTGGATGACGCCCGTCATTCTTATGTGGAAATAACCAATATGGGTACTACTACAGTGAACCTCGCCCAGTTCGAACTTGGCCAGATCGGGGCATGGACACTTCCCTACGAGCCCGCTGACAATTTCTGGTTTATGCTGCCTGACAAAGATCTGGCCCCCGGTGCCTCTTTTGTTGTTGCAGCTGTATATGACTATAATCCAAAAATGTGGCTGATGCACCCTGAAAATTACAGCCGAATCCTGAACAAGAAAGAGTTCTGGACACTTGCAGATGTCAAACTTCATTTCCCGGAAGCTCCCAGACAACCAAATCCTGCAGATGAGGTTACTCCTTATTACCATGTTTTGGAAACATGGAGTGGCAGGGATTGTATTTATCTGAGGCACCACGTTTCTGCAACGGACTCCGTGGTTGTTGACCAGGTAAACGGCGTATTTGCCGGAGCCGACGGCCGAAGAGATGGCTCAGGCCCCATTGATGTAGCCGGTGTTACCAATGCTACCAATGAAGCTACCCTGGTTCGTAAATTCAGTGTGAAAACAGGAAATATTGATTTTGAAGCAGGAAGAGGACAAGATCTTACTGAATCGGAATGGATACCTATCCCGCTCCAATTAGGCCATTGGGAAATGATGCGCAAACTTTTCTGGACAGTGGGTAATCATGGCGATTATAACCTGAATCCTTCAACCCTGTCTTCCTCAACTGTAACCATAGGCTGGAGCGATTCCACGCTTACTGTTCCCTGGGGTATCCGGAATGATGATTCTATCATGTCGGAAATGGTGAAAAAACCGGGTCTTGCCTGGCATTATGCTTATGCTCCTTCCTATGAAGACTCAGCTTATGTATCCGCACGCACAGGTGACATTCTTACCATATATGCATGTGGTAATGACATGGATATGATCAACTTTAAAATTAAAGTTGCTGATCCTACCATTAATGCCAATTGGGTGGTACCCATCAATGTACCGACCGAACATGCTATTTATGCCGGCCAGGGACCTTTGTACATGGTTTCCGCCCATAAGAATACTGTTATGGATACAATCCAGGGATCCTCGTACCTCGGCATTGGTTATGCAACCCGTGTCGACACTTTGTTCAAATACCTTGAAAAGGCACCCCTCTCCTCCTGGAAAATAGTTTGGGTTGATGGCCAGGTCAGAACAGACCTGAAATCAGGCGACAAATTGCGGGTAACTGCCCAAAACGGCTCTCTAAAAGACTATTTTATCAAGGTTGACAAATACAGGCCCAGCCACGATGCATACCTGAGTTCGATCACATGGCCTGACATTCCTGAGGATTACAAGGGAATTTTCGGTTGGAAAGGGGATACAATTCCCAATTTTGTTCCTTCAAAATACGAATACAAAGTTCAGGTACCCCTTGACGTTTCCGGTATCCCTGCACTTCTGGGTAAAAACCAGGATGAAAATGCCAAAGTCCTTGTAACCAAGGCTCTTAGTCTGAATGGAACAATTGCCGACAAGACAGTTACTTTTAAAACTACTGCGGAAGACGATACAACCATATTGACATACAAAGTTCAGCTTGAAAAGGAAAAAAGCAATGCAAATACGGAACCTTTCCATGCGGATCCCTTTATTTCCCAGTTAGTGTGGAATGAACAATGGGCGAATACATTCATGGAAATCGCCAACCCGGGTAACCAGGTTCTTGATATGAGCCATTATATGATCTGCAGCGGTTATGATGTCACCTCTCCTGTGACGGCTATTACCAATTATGGTTTACCCGAAGACTGGCCTAACAGGTACCGCAAATATATTCCCGGTTATAAATGGAAGAGCGAAGCCGCATGGGCCTCCGATCCGGCCATTGCTGTACAGGATCTCAATGTGAATCCCCTCGTGCAGGGCGGTGATGTATTTGTCCTGGGAGATATCCGTGGTACAGGTCAAAGTGGTTACCCATGGTGGGCAAGCCAGCAGTGCGACATCGACTTCGGTCATAACCCATGGGGTGACGATCCGGCAAGCATTGTCGGCGATGCAGCCCTGAATCAGTGGAACCTCGGAACCTGGTTCCTTTTCAGAATTGATAATGATTCGGTCAGGCTGGGTACTAAACCAGCAACCGACCCGAACGATTTTACCCTTCTTGATGTATTCGGATCGGGTGATGGAACAATTCCGGTGGTTGCAGGCATTCAAATGGAGCAGATTAACCGCTATGACAGGAAACCTGAGATTTACAAGGGTAATCCTGAATTCAAGGGATCCTTCGGTACTAACGCTGACAACAGCGAATGGACTATGACAAATACGGCTTTCTATGATGCACAGCATGTAAATTGGCCGGATAACATTTTGCTGGTTGCTGACGGACTTGGAAGTCACTTCATGAAAGATCCCACGGTCTTTGTTTCGACGATTAATTCGATGTATTATACGGTTTCACCGGGACATACCTACCATGAAACCATCAAAGGTGTGATCACGGATACCACGGCTAAGGGATTCCTGGCCAACATTGTAAAGATGGATGAAGGTCAGACTCTTAAGGTTAAAAACCATGTCAGTGGTGCAGAACTTGCCTTAACTGACGCCGTCATGAATGGCGATACCTTGATTGTTAAATCGGCTGATTTGCAGAATACAACCAAGTATGTGATAGAGGTTACAGACGAAGGCTTAAGCAATGATGCCCTCTTAACTTCTGAGGATTATACCATTAGCGTTGAAAATGATCTGGGTACTATTACGGGATTTGACTACGGGAAAACAGTAAAATATGTTCTTGACCATGTTACTGTTCCGGCTAATGCTACCCTCACTGTTGCTGATGCAAAGGGTGCTTATCTTCCGCTGAAAATGCTGAACTTTGATACGCTGTACGTAGATGTTAAGGTAAGCGACCAGGTATACTTTGAAGTTGTAGCTCAAAACGCCATAACTAAAATTACATACCAGTTGCAACCCAATGCATTGGGGTCTGATGCCTTTGTAACTTCAAGCGTATTTGATGTTGACCAGGCATTATCGCTTATTAACCTGGTTCCCGACGGCATAGCCATAAACGGTTTAATGGACAATCTTGTTCCTTCACCTGATGCTACGCTGATGCTTTATGATAAATTTGGCTACGAACGTATGTTTGGCCGCGTTGTGAAAGATGACAAGCTGCTGGTAACGGCACAGGATGGCATAACAACCAGGACATATTATCTTCAGATGCTTGGTGAGGTATCTTCTTCACTGGCTTATGTAGTATCGGACCTGTTTATTATTGACCAGGTTGAATACACCATTGGCTGGGGCTTCGGCGAAGAAACAACAGTAGCCGATTTTATCGCCAACCTCACTCCTGCACTGGGTGCAACGATAAAGGTTACCAATGCAGACGGCGTTGAAAATACAGGCATTCTTACCCCTGGTGACAAGCTGGTTGTAACTTCCGGAAACGGTGCAACCGTAGTCGAGTATACCATCGATTTCCTTTCAGGCGTTGGTAATAACGACAAGAATTCGATCAGTGTATATCCGAACCCAACTATCGATATGGTAACCATTTCAGGGTTAACGTCAGGGAGTCGTATAAGGGTAAATAATGTCATGGGAACTCTCGTTATCGACAAGAAAGCCTCGTCGGATAAGGAAGTTATTTCACTCCAGGGACAACGCTTCGGTATGTATTTCATCACAGTTTCAAATGATGACGGTATTGTCGGCCGTTATAAACTGATTTTGAAATAATCCTGCTCATCTTTATAAAAGGGCCCCGCCGGATAGCGGGGCTTTTTTATATTTTAACATGTTATTTAAAATCAGATTCATAAATTGCTGCAAATTGTCCGTATGATTTCATGCAGATTGACTCTATTTAATATGAAAAGACAATACATTTTATTTCTGGTTGCGTTATTTTCAACCCCCGCCTTTTATTTAACCGCCCAGATCACACCACAGGAGGCAGTCATTTCAATGCAAAAAGGTATTAACCTTGGAAATACGCTCGAACCACCCCTTGAAGGAGGCTGGAATAATCCTGTTGCCCAGGAATACTATTTCGACATGTATAAGGATGCAGGATTTGCCTGCGTGCGGGTTCCGGTAAGATGGGATCAGCATACGCAGGCTGTTTCTCCTTACAAGATAGATGAAGCCTGGCTTCAGCGGGTTGAACAGGTCATTGACTGGGGACTTTCGCGCGGATTGTTTATTGTGCTGGATGCCCACCATGAAGAATGGATCAAGGCTAACTATACGAATGCAAATTACCGTGCCCGCTTTGATAGTATATGGTCACAGATCGCAACCCGGTTTAAGGACAAACCCGAAAAACTGCTCTTTGAGGTGATCAATGAGCCATATGGCCTTACAAAGACCCAGAATAACGAATTACATCAGCGCATTATCAATATCATCCGAAAAACCAACTCCACAAGGATAATCATCATACAGGGCCATAACTGGGGAGGATCCGATGAGCTTATTGCGGCCGCTATTCCGGCTGACAACTACCTGATCGGTTCATTTCATTCCTATGACCCTTATAATTTTGGCCTTCTTGGCGAAGGAACCTGGGGAACTGCAAGCGATATCAGTATTCTGAATACTAAATTTCAAAATGTAAAAAACTGGTCCAATAATGTCCATATTCCCGTATTCCTTGGCGAATTCGGCTCCATAGGAACCGCAGATTATAATTCCCGGATGAAACATTATAAAACGTATGTTGAACTGGCACAAAAATACGGATTTGCCTATTGTGCCTGGGATGATGGCGGGGATTTCCGGATAATAAAAAGATCCGAAAGAAAATGGGATGAGGTAAAAGATATCCTCCTGCATACCACGGCTGATTCACCCAAAAACCCATCCCTTAAAATTATACAGGACACTATTATCCAGCTGAAATGGACGAACGTGATTGCCGGCACCGATACCGTTTTTATTGAGCGGAGAAATCCCGGTACTGAATATAAAAGAATTGCCATATTGAAAGGAGACACCTCTCTCTTTAACGACTTGCATCCTTTTTCAGATCAGTTCAATCATTACAGGATCATTGCCCACTATGCGGATAAAGACCTTTATTCTTATCCTGTAAGAATATTCATGCCCGTATATGTTCCGCCGGTGAGGGAGCCTTTCCTGGGTACACCCGGTAATATACCCGGGACTATCGAAGCCGAGAATTTTGATGCAGGCGCTGAAGGATTCACCTATCATGATCTGGATGCAGCAAATATAACCGGTAAATACCGTCCGCAAGAAGGAGTGGACATCTATGACCGGAACGGGGTCGGTTACCACATTGGGAACGCCCAACCCGGTGAATGGTGCGAATACACCATTTCGGTTGCCAATGAAGGAGACTATAGAGCTGATTTTTACCTGGCCTCATTACTGGGAGGAGGCACTTTCAAGGTAAAGATCGGCGATGTTGAATCCGATACACTCATTGCACCAAAAACAAACAGCGCCTTAACCACCCAGGCCGTATCTGCAGTAATGAACCTGGCCTCCGGCATTCAGATCATGCGGTTTACAGTTCTCACACTGCCGGCTTTTAATATCGACAAGTTTATTTTCAGCATCCCTTCTGAGCCTACAGGCTTCAATTCACCTGGAGAGATTCACCTTTCAGTCTTCGCGGATCAAAATCGTGAAATTTGTTATTCCGCTGACAAGGACTGTCCTATTCAGTGGATCCGCCTGTACACCACGAGCGGAACTTTGGTTTATGCCATCAGCAACCCGGAAAAATCCGGGCAAATATCCACAAAAGAAATACCAGGGGGAATTTATCTTTTCCAGGCCTTAACAACAAAGGGAAAAATCAGCATAAAAATTCCACTTCCCCGGTAAATACGTGATATAACCCGAGTACACCAAATTTCGTAAAACTAAAAAGATGAACAAAACTGCGATTCTGATCCTTATTCTTTTTGCAGGTGTCTTTTTCTCAAAGGCACAACCTGTAAAACAACATGGAAATTTATCTGTGAAAGGGGTTAACCTGGTTGATCAGCAAGGAAACCCGGTTATGCTTCTTGGTGTAAGTTACGGCTGGCACAACTGGTGGCCCCGTTTCTATAATAAAGAAACTGTAAAATGGCTTGCCACTGACTGGAAATGCAGTGTTCTAAGAGCTGCCATGGGCGTTGAACCCGCCAAAGGATACATGGATTCACCCGCCTGGTCACAGGAAAAAACGGAGGCCGTTATCGAGGGAGCAATTGAAAACAACATATATGTAATTATTGACTGGCACAGCCACGGAATTCAAACCAAGGCGGCAATTCAGTTCTTTGCGGAAATGGCTAAGAAATATGGTAAATATCCCAACGTCATTTATGAGATTTTCAATGAGCCGGTCAACGATTCATGGGATACGATCAAATCCTATTCCCTGGATGTGATAAAAACGATCCGGAAATACGATCCGGATAATGTCATCCTTGTAGGTTGCCCTCATTGGGACCAGGATATTCATCTTGTGGCGGATAATCCGGTCACGGGATTTGATAACCTGATGTATACGGTTCATTTTTATGCAGATACCCACGGACAGTCCCTGCGTGACCGCAGTGATTACGCCCTACAAAAAGGAATTCCAATCTTTGTTTCAGAATCGGCAGGAATGGCTGCCAGCGGAAACGGACCTATAAATTATCCTGAATGGCAGAAATGGATCGACTGGATGAATAAAAATCAGATTAGCTTTGTTATGTGGTCTATTGCGGATAAAGACGAATCCTGTTCAATGCTGAAATCAAGCGCAGGCTCTGAAGGCAACTGGAAAGATGCCGATCTGAAGGAATCAGGAATTAAAACCAGAGAATTGATTCGAAGCTATCATAAATAAAAAACGATATCGAAATTAATACCCCTTTCATGAAAAATATAGTACCATACCTGCTGGCAATGGCCCTGCTTCTTTCATGCATCACCCTTTTTTCACAACAAACGGTAACGATTACTGTGGATGCCGGGGCCGTTCAAAAGCCGGTTTCTCCCTATATTTTCGGGAAAAACAATAACCTGTCCGATAACCCTGCATCCCCGCTTTCGGCTAGTTCAATGGCAGCGCTTGCGTGACCTGGGAATAACGATCTTCAGGGAAAATGGCGGTAATAATGCCACCAAATACAACTGGCGGTTAAAATTATCAAGCCATCCCGACTGGTATAATAATGTATATGCCCATGACTGGGATTTTGCTGCAAAAAGCCTGCAGGCAAACATTCCGGGGGCCCAGGGAATGTGGGCCTTCCAATTGATCGGAAAGGCTGCCAAGACTAAAACGGCAAATTTTAATGACTGGGGTTTTAATGAGCTCCAACTGGTGGGAAGGCGTTGGACAGAATCTTTGCGGGGGCGGAATATGGATTCCCGGGCGGTAAAAAAGCCAAGGTGGACGGGGATATAACAAAATACCTCGAAAACTGGACTGCGGATTCGACGACCGGAATTCTGAACCATTGGTTTGGAGCAGGAGGATTGGGGTTAAACCCAAACGGAATAAAGTACTGGAGCATGGATAATGAATCGGAGATATGGGAGGGAACGCATGATGATGTTTATCCGGTTCAACCCGACAGCAGAAGAATATATGCAGAAATATTTCGAAGTAGCAAAAAAAGCCAGGACTGCCTATCCCGGAATTAAACTGGTAGGTCCGGTTCCTGCTAATGAATGGCAATGGTATAACTGGAAAGGAAACCTTGTGTCATACAATGGAAAACAATGTACCCATGGCTGGAATACTTCATCTTACGGGTGGCTGAAGAAGAGGATTGACAGGCATCCGGCTTCTTGATGTGCTCGATATCCATTTTTACCCGGAGACCACTAATTCCTGCAGAGATAGTCCAGCTTCACCGGGTATTTTTCGATGAAACCTATAACTATCCGGGTGCCAATGGGGTTAAAAAGTCGGATCGGGGGCTGGGACAACAACCTCACGAAAGAATATATTTTTAAACGCTGTAGAACGTGGCTTGAAAAATATATGGGTGCTGATCATGGAGTTGGCCTCTCGGTTTCAGAAGTCGGAATCGGGGGTAATGATCCGAATGTAACCGCCTCATGGTATGCATCCACCCTGGGTGAATTTGCAAAGCAGGGGGTTGAAATGTTCACGCCCTGGAGCTGGAAAACAGGCATGGACGAGGTGATCCACCTGTTCAGCAAACAGGCACAGAAATTCTATGTTGATGGCGTTTCGTCCCAGGAATTGTATGTTTCTGCCTATCCCACCGAAAATGCAACCAGGGATACGATGACCATTTTCCTCGTGAACCGCCATCTCACCGAATCAAGAACAGCAGATCTGAATCTGAAGGATTTCCGTGTTAAGAACGGATCATGACTTTATATACCTTATCCGGTTTACCGCAGTCCGAAACCTTTGTTTCGGATCGACGTAAATGCACTTGCAGAAAACAACGGTGCGATTATGGCTAATATAATCAATATTCCCCTTGATCCACTTTCCGTATCGGCCCTCGTATTGATCAAGGGACACAACCGCAACCCGGGCCATACGGGGATTTTGTCACCGAAGCGGAAGCGGAAACCGGCACACTGACCGGGGTGAAAAGATCGACCAGTGTAGCCGGCTATTCGGGTACGGGATACATTACGGGTTTTGATAATGCAAATGACAAAGTTACCGTTCATGTGACGGTTCCTGAAAAAGGATTTTACAGGATTGTGATCCGGTACCTGGCGACCGATGGCGCAAAGGACCAGTATTTTTCGGTCAACGATGGATTTACTTCCACTGTCCATTTTCCCGACATCCGATACTTTTGCGCTTGCCGATGCCGGCGGATACATCTTTGAAGCCGGTTCCAACACCATTACTGTTAGCAAAAACTGGGGTTGGTCGGATATCGACAAATTTGAAATTTACACTACGGAGAAAAACACATATCATATAACTGCCGGTCTTGTGGATACCGCAGCGACAGTGGAAACAAAAGCCATTTATAGCTACCTGCTGTCGCAATTCGGAAATAACATCATTTCGGGCCAGACCCATGATACATTATGATCGGATCAAAACTCTACGGCTGCTCTCCCATGCTGAGGGACGGGGATCTGTCGCATTATACCGATGGCTATCCTTATTTATGGCAGAACGGACACCATACTTTTGGCAAGGACGATGATGGTACCGTGGATGAATTGATCAGCTGGTATAACTCCACGGATAAAAAAGGGATTGTTTCCCTTCAATGGCATTGGTGCTCACCTACAGGCGGAAAGGCTGGAACGAATACATTTTATACCGATTTTACAACATTTGATGTAACAAAAGCGGTAATCGAAGGCACCAGGAATATGCAGATATTATCCGCGACATTGACGATATTGCCGTCCAGTTAAAAAGATTTGAGGATGCCGGCGTTCCTATACTCTGGAGGCCGCTGCATGAGGCAGGCGGCGGATGGTTCTGGTGGGGAGCCAAAGGCCCGGAAGCATGCCTTGAATTGTATAATATTATGTATGACCGGTTACTGAATTACCATCATCTTCACAACCTGATCTGGGTATGGTCAACACCTGAAACCGACTGGTATCCGGGCAATAATAAAGTGGACATCGTCGGTTATGATTCCTACCCGGGGATTTACAATTACGGAAACCAGAAAAATGCTTTCGATATATTGTATAATCTAACCGGTGGTGATAAACTGGTGGCCATGACGGAGAACGGACCGATCCCGAATCCGGATGACTGCCTTGATCTGGATGCCCCCTGGTCGTATTTCATGTCATGGAGTGACCTTACCTTCCAGCAAAATACAACCCGGCATCTCCGGGAGGTATATGGCAATCCCAGGGTTCTGAAATTTGGCACCCCTATAGTACAGGTTCCTTACAATGTAAAATTCAGGGTCATTAACCCATTGTCTCACCAGCCACTGTGGGGAGCGGGGGTTACATTTGATTCTGTCACCCAATCTACCGGCGCAACAGGTGAGACGATGTTCATCAAAGATGACGGATCCTATTCATATTCAGTAGCCATGCCCTCCTTCGGGGATGCAACGGGCAGTTTATCCGTTAATTCCGACACTACCTTTATTATCTACCTGGTACAAACCCACGCAAATACATTTTTCAGACTAAAGAGCGGAACAACGGTTGTTAACGGTGCTACCGTAAACGTCGAAGAACAATCACTAGTTTCCAATTCGCTTGGAATCGCCACTTTTTCGCAGCTTCCGGTTTCTCATGATTACAGTTTCAGCATTTCAAAGACAGGTTATAAGGATGAAGCAGGATCATTTTATTTAAGAACTGATACCACTATTGATGTTGTAATGGGCTTAAATACAGGTGTGGATGGTGCTAAACAAACAGGAACGCTGAAAATATGGCCTAATCCGGCGAATGATAAGCTGAATATCACATTTCTCTCTCAACAGAAGGAAGTTACGATCCGGATCACTGACCTGGCCGGACATGAATTTGTTAATTGCCGGCTTGAAAATCATTCACTCCAGTTCAATACAAGTAATTATATGCCCGGCATGTATATTATACAAATTGAATCAGGCAACGAAAAGGACACAGGTTATTTTATAAAACAATAAGCCGCAGGCATCCTCATGCGATTCATTCAACGGTATTTTGGATTATTGCTGTTGCTCTCGTGCATGATTGGCATGGTGGTACCATCGTTAGGGCCTGTAACGCCCCGGCTGATAATGGTTTCCCTTGCCTTTATTATTTTCTGTTCCTTTTTTCAGATAGAATTCTCAGCAAGGGCGCTGGCGGCCGATTTTGCTCTTTCCCTTCAGTTTTACCTTCTCCGGTTCGTGTTAATCCCCGTGGTTGTCTTTTTCAGTTTGAAATGGTTTAGTGAATTTTATGCATTGCTGATGCTGCTTATCTTTCTGTTGCCTGCAGCGGTGGCTTCTCCTTCCTTTACAATACTTTTCGGGGGAAAACCTGACCTTTCCTTAAAGATCCTTATTTATAGCAGTTTTTTATCGGTTGCGGGCATTCCCCTTATCCTGGGCACATTGCCGGGTGCCCTTGTAAAAGTGAATGGCGGACAACTCCTGATGACCATGGTTTATACAATTGTTCTGCCTTTTCTTGTCCACCTGCCTTTGCGTAAGATCCGGATCGTTCGCAGTACCATAGGCCGTTACAATGCCTTGTTTACCCTGCTGGGACTTGCCCTGATTTTTATTGCGGCCACGGCCAGGAACAAAGCGGCGATTCTGGGTAACCCCGCCCTGGTTGGCCTGTATGCCATAATCTCCGTCTTATTGTATTTTGTTTTGTACCTGATTGGATATCTGCTAATGCCGGCCAAACCAAACCCGGTAAGGCTGACGTTGTCGATCAGCTCCGGGGCGAACAATATCGGGCTGGGGGTTACGATCACCGCCCTGTTCTTTCAGGGAAATATGAATGTTTTTTTTATAGTGGCGCAGTTGGCCTGGGTAATTGCTTTAATTCCACTTGGGAAAGTTTTTCGCACAAATCGGAACCCCGGGGAACAAAAATTATCCCCGCAACGAACAATTAACCCCCGGTAATTTGTTTATTATGCAGAAATTTATGGGAAATGTCAATGAATAATTTAAATTATGCCGTAATAGGCAATTGCAGGAGTGCTGCCCTGGTATCGGATAAAGGGAGCATCGACTGGTTTTGCCTTCCCGATTTTGATTCCGCATCTGTATTTGCAAAAATCCTGGATAATGAAAAGGGGGGGTCTTTCAGTATAACGGTTGAAGATCATTATAGGATCAGCCAGAAATACCTTCCTTTTACAAACGTTTTGCGAACAGAATATAAGGCAGAAGAGGGTTCCTTTGAAGTGATTGATTTTATGCCTCGTTATAAGATCAATGATCAGGATTATTTCACACCTTCAGAGATTTTCAGGTATATCCGGCTGTTGTCCGGAGCCCCCTCCTTTAGCGTAATTTATGATCCAAAACTGAATTATGCGAGGGATGAAGTATCGCACACAAAGGAGTACGATCACCTGAGGACATATTCCGTGGAATGGCCGACAGATTGCATTTATCTCTATTCAAGTTTTGATTTTAATGATATTCTCAGTTCAAAAAAAATTGAGCTGACCGGGCATGAGTTTTTAATGGTATCCTATAACCAGAAAGTAATTAAAATAGATATTGAGCGTGTATACATGGAATATCAGCGCACCAAAGTTTACTGGCTCAACTGGACAAACCGGTCTAAAATATATCAGCAATACACGAGCGAAATAAACAGAAGTCTGCTTGTTCTGAAAATTATGTCGTTTCAGCCCACTGGGGCGGTACTGGCGGCGCTTACAACAAGCATTCCGGAGATCATCGGGGAAGTGCGCAACTGGGATTACCGTTATTGCTGGCTCAGGGATGCCTCCATGTCAATCGACACCCTGCTTAAACTCGGACATTATCAATCGGCAAGCCGTTTTCTGAACTACATCATGGGTATCCTGAAATCAAAACACGATACCTTTCAGATAATGTATGGGATAAGAGGAGAAAAGGAACTGATTGAAATTGACCTGCCGCATCTGTCAGGTTACGAAAATTCAAAACCCGTAAGAATTGGCAATGCTGCTTATATGCAGATGCAAAATGATGTTTTCGGTTACCTGTTGAATGTGATTTACCAGTATTATAAATTTTTCCCGGGAACTCTCGATGAAATTGAGGATATGTGGGAAATTGTCCGTAATATTATTTTAACTGTTTCAACCCATTGGGAAAAACCTGACAAAGGGATCTGGGAATTGCGTGGCGAAGAAAAGCACCATGTATTCTCAAAAATAATGAGCTGGGTTGCCATGGACAGGGCTGCCAAAATTGCCCGCCTGTTGAGTAAAACACATTATGAAACCACCTGGCAGGAAATTGCGGACGACATCCGGGCCGACGTAATGACTAACGGATGGAATGAAAAATTGCAGACATTTACGCAGGCATACGACAGTCCGGACCTTGATGCATCCCTGTTACTAATTGCAGAATATGGTTTCATGGAAAATGATGACTTTAAATTTCAAAAAACGGTCCTTGCTGTAAAAAATGCCTTGTTTTATAAAGGATTCATGTACCGGTACATGAACAGAGATGATTTTGGCGTTCAAACATCCTCGTTTACAATTTGTACATTTTGGCTTATACAGGCATTGTATAAAATAGGTATGACCGAAGAATCAAGAAAGATTTTTGAAGTTCTTCTGAGCTGTGGAAATCATGTGGGCCTTTTTAGTGAAGACCTTGATTTTACTACGAAACGACTGCTTGGTAATTTCCCGCAGGCATATTCACATCTTGCCCTGGTTAACACGGCCATTCTCTTTTCCGAAGAAAAATCCGACTCACGCCATACTAAACCGTGATAAAATCAATCAATATCGTTTTCAATTTGTTAACCCAGCTAAGTCAGAAGCAAGATGAGTAAAGAACCTACCTTTAAGAGATTGGTCATCGCAGCGTACCGGCTGCCCTTTAAGTTTATCGAACAAAACGACGGGTATAAAGCGGTGCAGAACGCAGGAGGACTTGTTTCTGCCGTCCTTGCTTTATCCGAAAACAGCAGGAAGAACAATACAAGCCTTACAGAAAGCAAAATTGCCTGGGCTGGTTTAGCCGACAATTTGCCGGAAAATATTTCACAGTCGGAACTGAACAATGAGTCGTTTGACATTATTCCGGTAACCATTGCTCCTGAATTAAACGACCTGTATTACGGCGGGTTCTGCAATGACCTGATCTGGCCCCTGTTTCACTATTTTTCAGAATTCAGCGTTTTCAACGAAGAATATTATAATGCGTATGTGGAAGCAAACACCCAGTTCTGTGAAACATTGGTAAAGCAACTCAGAAAAGGGGACTTCGTGTGGATACATGATTACCAGCTATTATTGCTGCCTGAAATGATCCGGAATAAAATGCCCGATGTTACAATTGGCTTTTTTTTGCATATTCCGTTTCCTTCTTTTGAAATATTCAGGTTGCTGCCCAGGGGATGGCGCGAATCTATCTTAAAAGGAATGCTGGGTGCCGACCTGATTGGTTTTCATACGCACGATTATGTCCAGCATTTTATCAAATCAACCAAACGCACAACGGGTTATGAATGCCGGCAAAATTATATTTATACAACCGGGAAGGTAGTAAAAGCGGATGCCTTTCCCATCGGCATCGATTACACTAAGTTTCATTCCGCCTGCTATACAAAAAAAGTTCTGGCTGAAGAAGAAAAGATCTCCGGAAATCTAAAGGACCAGAAATTAATTTTTTCAGTGGACAGGCTTGACTATTCCAAAGGACTTTTATCGAAACTGCGAGGCTATGAAACCTTTCTTGAAAAAAATCCCAAATGGCACTCCAGGGTGGTTTTCAATATGGTAGTTGTTCCTTCGCGGGATACAATCGATCAATATAAACAGATGAAGGTGGATATCGAATCCACCGTTGGACGCATCAATGGAAAATACAGCTCCATGGCCTGGCGCCCGATTCTTTACCAGTACAAATCCCTTAATTTCAAGGAATTGGTTGCCCTCTATGATTTAAGCGATGTAGGGCTGATCACCCCTTTGCGTGACGGGATGAACCTGGTGGCAAAGGAATTTGTGGCTTGCCAGACTAAAAAGAACGGGGTTCTTATCTTAAGTGAAATGGCTGGCGCCGCTGCTGAAATGAATGAAGCCCTGATCATTAATCCGGCGGATAAATCCGAAATGGCATGGGCTATTCTTGCTGCCCTTGAAATGAAACCGCGTGACAAGGAGGTTCGGATGGAAAGAATGCAGAACCGGATTTCCACTTATAATGTATTTACCTGGGCGGATGATTTCTTTAATCAGACAAATGATATTCGGGAATATCAAGAACTACTGGAAACAAAATATTTTACGGAGAGCATACAGACCAGTCTCATTGCGGATTTCAGCAAGGCATATCGCCGTGTGATATTTCTTGACTATGACGGCACCCTGGTGCCTCTGACAAAATATCCCGAACAGGCTGTTCTTGACAGGCAAACCCTCAAAATAATCAAGGCCCTTACAACGAATGAAAAGAATGAAGTTGTGGTTATCAGCGGAAGAGGCAGAGGTTTTCTTGAAAAGCAGTTCAGGGGAGTACGGGTTTCCCTGGTAGCGGAGCATGGTTTTTTTATCAAAAAAGCGGGAAAGAAGTGGAACGCGGTTTATGAACCGGATGGCCAGTGGAAAGAGGCTGTCAGACCGATTCTGCTGGAATATGTTAACCGTTGTTACGGCACATTTATAGAGGAAAAGACCGGCAGCATAGCCTGGCATTACCGGAATGCGGATTCGGATTTTGCCTTGTTGCGTTTGAATGAACTGAAGGATGACCTGGCAAATATTATTCGGTATAAAACGGATTTTGAAATACTTGAAGGGAATAAGATCCTGGAAATAAAAAGCGGAAAATACGATAAGGGACAGGCAGCCGAATCTTTGCTTGAAAAGGAGAAATTCGATTTTATTATGGCTGTCGGGGATGATATTACGGATGAAGACCTTTTTCGAATACTCCCTGAAACCGCTTACACGATACGGGTTGGAATGAATCCATCCCATGCACGGTATAATGTGAAGGAGATGACTGACCTGCTAAAACTGCTTAAGACGCTGGGGGATGGATGATCAAAATCCCAGGTAAAAATCCCTCGTCAGTTCAATATAATCCTCTGTATATGTCATCAGATCACCGTTCCTTATGATCAATTCACTTTCAGTACATCTAACACCCGCAACCGTTGAAAATTCCATAAGGCACCTGGAATACTCCTTTCCCGGAGCCGCTCGTACCCATGTAATACGGGTCGGCCGGAGCCGGTGAAAATCTGCCAGTATGGAAAATTGCTCTTTTTCCGTTGCGGGGATGATAACTGAAAGTCGTTCTCCCGGCATGAGTAAACGGGCAGAACATAAAAGCAGGGCGGAAAAATTCAGTGCGGTATCATGCTTTGCCATACTTTTTGAATTCACCGGCGGTTTAAGAGAATTTTTGAAAAAGGGAGGATTGGATACGATCAAATCATATCTTAAAGAGGTTGCGGTTGAAAATTGCTGGATGGAATCATGGTATAAATTTATTCTCTTGTGAAAGGGACTTCCGGCTGCATTTTTTCTTGACTGCAGACATGCGTTTTTTTCAATTTCAATGCCATCAATAATGGCTGTCGACCGTTGTGCCAGCATAATAGCAATTAACCCGGTCCCACTGCCTATATCCAGAATTCTTGAAACATTTTGCGTTGAAACCCAGGAACCCAGAAGTACTCCGTCTGTGCCCACTTTCATGGCACATTGATCCTGAAAAACAGTGAATTGCTTAAAAGAAAAATAGTTGTTTGACATCTGATCACCCTGGCGGGAGCGCCCCATCCTGGCGGGGTGTTTAAGATCCCTATAAGTTAGTAAATACGGAGGAATTCAATTCGATGGTTGGCATCCGGGTTCAGCAAAGTCGGACCTCCAACCAGCATTGTAATCTTACCGGGCTCCCTGTAATCAGCGAGCCACTTCCTGGCGAAATCCGACCAGTTGTCCGGTTCCTTATCAAGGGTTACCGGAAACACACCATATGAAAACATCAGTCCCTTGCAAACAGCATCATCATGGCTAATGGCTACAATCCGCGCGACAGGTTTAAAACGGGATATCATCCGGGCTGTATTTCCAGTACCAGTAGGAACGAATACACAAGTGCAGGGTATAGCCTGAAGCGCATGTTCAACGATGAGACCGGTTGCTTCAGCAGCAGTGGCAGGAGGATTTGGTCCGAAATTTTCATTGAAAGAATGTTTTAATGCGATGGGCCTGTGTGCTTCCGTATAGGCTGCTATAGCAGCCAGCATGGACACTGCCTCCTCAGGATACTTTCCCATTGCCGATTCCGCTGAAAGCATGATGCAGTCTGTGCCATCCAGGATCGCATTTGCCACATCGGTGGATTCCGCACGGGTTGGAAGTCGGCTTCCGGTCATTGACTCAAGCATTTGCGTGGCTGTTATAACCGGTTTTCCTGCAATATTTGCTTTTGCAATCAACCGTTTCTGAATAATAGCCATTTCCTCAATAGGCACTTCAACACCCAGATCACCCCGCGCTACCATAATGCCATCCGAGGCACAGAGAATTTCATCAAAGCGATCCAGGGCTCCCGACCGCTCGATCTTGGCTATGATAAACGGATTTTTTCCCATGGCCCTCGCTGCTTCACGCACAGCCAGGATATCGGCAGCCGTTTCCACAAAGGACTGGCTTACCGCATCTACTCCATGGCTGAGGGCAAATTCAAGGCAAACACGATCGTGGTCGGTGAATGCATTTATTCCAAGATCAATACCCGGTAAATTGAGTCCTTTTTTGGATCGCAATTCCCCCCCTGCCTGAACACGGCAGTGTACTTCCGTACCTGTCACTTCTTCAACAAGCAACTGGATAAGTCCATCATTCAAAAAAAGTTTATTTCCGGGTTTAACCACATCGGGTAATTGCTTAAAACTCATGGATACCCTTTCTGAGTTGCCGGGGATGTCCTCACTCGTAAGTGTAAATGGATCTCCGGGTATCAATTGAATCGGCTCGTTATCTATTTTTCCAATTCTCATTTTGGGTCCGGGCAGATCAGCCATGATAGCCACCCGGTAACCTGTTGCCTTTTCGGCAGTGCGGATCCTTTCAATCAGACCGGCATGTACCGAAAAATCGCCATGCGAAAAATTTAATCTTGCTATATTAAGGCCCGCCCTAATAAGACGTTCCAGCATTTCTTGCGACTCAGATGCAGGTCCGATAGTGGCAACAATCTTGGTTTTGTGATCAGGCAACGAATTTGTATTCATAGTGCATTTAACAATATTATTCAAACCGGGTGGGTTGACCTGTTGCCGAAAGGGCGGCATTCCAAAGTAAACCTTTAGGCTTCATGCTTTTTTGCCGGCTTGTGAGCAGTTCGATTGGCACATGGATAAACTTGTCATGCAAATAACCAATTACGAGTCCTGTCTTTCCAGCCATAGCCGCATGAACAGCGTTACGGGCAAAAAAGTCACAGAGGACGGCATCTTCCGAATCGGCAGGACTGCTGCGTATGAGATAACTCGGATCAATATACCGCATTACGATGGGAATTTTCTCTTCCCTGAAAAAAGATTCAATTTTTTCCCGCATAAACAATCCAATGTCTTTGGCTTTGATGTTGCCTGAGGCATCACACTCCACCAAATGGTCTTCAATCAAATCCTGGCCGGCTCCCTCGGCAATCACAACCAGCGCATGCGCCCTGCTCAGAATCCTTTGCTTTAACGCCGCAAGGAACCCGCTTGGACCCTCAAGTTTGAAAGGAACTTCCGGAACCAGGACGAAATTTACATCCTGGCAGGCAATAGTAGCACCGGCTGTAATAAAACCCGCATGGCGCCCCATCAGTTTAACAAGCGATATTCCGTTTTCCACGCTGCGTGCCTCCACATGCGCACAACTGAGTACTTTCCCGGCCTCCTCTACAGCGGTTAGGTATCCAAAAGTACGTGACACAAAAGGCACATCATTGTCAATGGTTTTTGGAATTCCAATTACAGAAAGGTCATACCCTCGTCTCTTTGCTTCGTTGAAAAGTTCGCTTCCTCCCCGTTGAGTTCCGTCTCCTCCCACAACAAATAAAATATTGATTCGCAGCTTGATGAGGCTGTCTACTGCTATGCCAACGTCCACAGGTCCGCGCGATGTGCCAAGAATTGTTCCTCCTTCCTTGTGTATGGAATCAACGATTTCAGCTGTCAGCCTTATGGGCGGTTTCGATTTGGATGGGTCGAGCCCCGTATATCCACCCCGGAAGCCCAGCAATTCCTTAACTCCATAGGCATAATGCAATTCAAGAAAAACAGAACGGATCACATTGTTGAGACCGGGGCAAAGACCACCGCAAGTAACGATACCCGCACGCACCTTTTCAGGATCAAAATAAAGCATCTCCCGGGGACCGGCCATTTCAAACGACAGGTCGGAAGTTGCAGGATTGTCAGGATCAATGCTGATTACTTCCGGTATGCGGATTTTATTGCTTACCGTACGTCTTACCGGGGTCGGAAACCGGGATTCACCAAGAGTGGTAATATACATTCTTCTCTAATAAAATGGTTATGCAATTCTACAATTTTAAATTGTGATATCCATGCATCCCCATGCCGGTTTTTCAGCCACATTTCCTTAATTTTGGATAGCCAAAACACGGAAATGAAGTTGAACCGCGAAGAGTTAAAGGATTTTTTAGACAGGAAAGCCGATCAGTATAATCATATTGATTTTATCGAAAGTGACCCGATAAGCATTCCGCACCGGTTTACCGGAAAAGAAGATATCGAGATTTCGGGTTTTTTGTCTGCAACCATATCCTGGGGTAATCGTATGCTGATCCTCAGGAATGCAAGATTAATGTTGGACTTCCTGGATGATTCGCCCTATGACTTTATCCTGAACCACACCGACAACGATTTGAAAAGAATTTCAAGGGTAATTCACAGGACATTTAATGACAGTGATTTTTTGTACTTCATAAAAGCCCTGAAACATATTTATAATACACAAACCGGACTGGAAGCTATATTCAACCGGTACCGGACCAACGAATCCCTGCAACCGGCAATTCATCAATTCAGAAACCACTTTTTTGAATTGCCGCATAACAGCCGTACAATGAAACATATTTCAGATCCGTTCAAAGGATCGGCAGCAAAGAAACTGAACATGTATTTGAGGTGGATGATCCGGAAGGATGACAGGGGAGTTGATTTCGGCATTTGGAAGTCGATCCCCCCTTCAATCCTGTCTTGTCCGCTGGATGTACATTCCGGCAATGTTGCAAGGAAACTGGGTCTTCTTACTCGCCGACAAAATGATACTAAAGCGGTTTCTGAACTGGATACGAATCTCAGGGAAATGGACAGGAATGATCCGGTAAAGTATGATTTTGCCCTGTTTGGATTGGGTGTTTTTGAAGGTTTCAAATAATCCGGCTTTCTCATTCTATCCTAGTTTTTGCCATTCCCGAAACCTTTTGTCCGGTTTTTCCTGAAACTTATGCCCCGTAAGCCATATCCCCGGCTTTGGATTTTAGCGACCCTTTCCGGAAGAATATACATCGTCTCTGGCAGCCTCCAGTTCCTTCATGATTTGAGGCACCAGCACAAAGGGGTCGTAGGGTTTTACCTTCCCTACGAGCTTCAGTGTTTCAACCGGAATATATCCCCGATAACCGCTTTTTTTGATAATTCTCATAAGTCGTGTAAAATCGGTTTTCACTTCGCTGGTGTTCCCCAATACGCTTTCTTTCATCTGCCAGTTAACGGTGTAGGGTATAACCGCTTCTATATCGGCATACGGATCGTCCACTTTGAAATTTCCGGTATCGAGAATCAATCCCGCCCATTGTGAATTTACCCTTTTTACCACTTTAATGCATTGTTCTGCAGTTTGCAGCATATCTCCATGGTTCTGTATTCCAATAATGACGCCATGCTGGGCGCCGAAAGCAGCACACTCTTTGTAACATTCGATCATCCATCCGGCAACTTCATCCCACTTGTTCTCATATCCTTTTGGAATTTCACCGGCAAACAAGCGGATTACCGGTGCCCCTAATTTTTCTGCAACAAGAATCCATTCTTTTGCCCTTTCGACATCGGCGGCCCTGACAGCAGGATCGGGTGAAGCAAAATTGTTCCGGATACCGGTTCCGCTAATTTCAATTCCCAGTTTGAAAGCCTTGTACTTTAATTCGTGGATGTATTCATCGGATGGCACTTCGGGATAGGTGGGGATGTAATAAGCGGTAATATCGAGCGCCTCAATATTCTGTGCGGCACACCAGTCCAGAAGATCGAACAAGGTAATTGCAGGCTTCCCATCCTCACCCCGGGCCATCAACGTGTCGTTGAATGAGAAGGCATTTAAGGCGAGCTTGATATGCGATCCGGGAGTGATTTTTGTCTGGCTTTGAGCCACCGACCTATTCTCACTCAGGATAAAAGAAAATAATGCCATTGAAATCAGGAAGAGGCTTTTCCGGCAAATTATCCAATTTTTCATACTATAGTTTTTGGTTATTTATCTATACCGGCTCCTGCCACACCCCACAGTGGCAACAACATTTTGCCGGATGACAACCTGTAGTGCCGTTGTTCCGGCGGACCCCATGGCCTGAGTTTTTCGCAAATCAGTTCACCAAAAGCCCGTCATGCATCGTTATGGTGCGATCGCTCATGCCGGCTAATTCATTGTCGTGTGTTACAATTACAAATGTCTGGTTGAATTGGGTACGAAGGCTGAAAAATAATTCGTGCAATTCCTTTTTATTATGTGAGTCAAGATTGCCTGAAGGTTCATCGGCAAGAACCACATCGGGATTGTTGATGAGGGCACGAGCAACAGCAACCCGTTGTTGTTCTCCGCCGGAAAGAGTGGAAGGTTTATGGTCCATGCGTGATCCGAGGGCAAGAAAATCGAGCAGTTTTTTTGCGCGTTTTATGGCTTCAGCTTTTGGCACCTTTGCAATAAAAGCGGGGATACATACATTTTCAAGTGCTGTAAACTCGGGCAGTAAATGATGGAACTGGAATACAAATCCGATGTGTTGGTTCCGGAAACGCGACAATTCCCTTTCCCTAAGTTCGTCGACCCGGGTGCCGTTTATTTTTACCGATCCCCCGCTGGATTTCAGCAAGGTGCCAATGATCTGAAGAAAAGTGGTTTTACCTGCGCCGCTTGCCCCTACGATAGTGACGATTTCTCCTTTGCGGATTGACACACTGATCCCTTTCAATACCTGCAATGAGCCGAATGTTTTATTGATATGAACCGCTTCAATAATATCCATGTCAGGTATAAAAGAGCTGCACGGGCAGTATGGTTAAATGAGTGATCAGTTATTCAGGTTGTTTGCAATTTCACCGGAATCCTTTTTTATATCTGCGGTCTGGGCTTCAACTTCCCGTTTGATATCTGCGGTCTGGGCTTCAACTTCCCGTTTGATATCGGATGTGTGGGTGTCAACCTCCCGGGTGATATTTGACGTAATTTCGCCGATATTTCGCCGTATATCTGCGGTAGTATCCGTGATTTCCTGTGTTATCCCCTGTGTACTGTCGCTCAGTTCGCGTTTAATATCGTCAGTGGCCCTTTTGAATTCTTTCAATCCCTTTCCAAGTCCCTTCGCCAGTTCCGGCATTTTATTCGCCCCAAAAAGAAGCAGAAACACAAGGAATGCAAGCAGCATTTCCCCTCCACCCAGCGATAATATAGTATGACTCATATTAAAAGTTTAGATGCACAAATATAGGAAAACCAGAACAAAAAACCCCGGGTTAGTGCCCGGGGTTTAATATCATGTTTGGAATTAAACTGCTTTTTTCAGTTCCTTTTTCTTGCTTGTATCATAAGCAAGTGCAGAAGCAATGAAAACAGTCGAGTAAATACCGGAAAACAATCCGATCAGAAGTGCAAAGGCAAATCCCTGAACACCTTCACCGGTATAGAAAAAGATAATGGCCACGGTGATCAATACGGTAAGAGAAGTGATGATGGTACGGCTGAACGTATCATTAATGGCCTTATTCATGAGGGCGGCATAATCCATTTTCGGATGCAGTGCCCTGTATTCACGGATACGGTCAAAGATAACCACAGTATCGTTTACCGAGTACCCGATGATGGTCAGGATCGCCGCTATAAATGTCTGGTCGATTTCCATTGAGAATGGCATGAGCCCATACAATAGCGAGAACATGGAGATAACCAGGAAGGCGTCATGAGCAAGGGAAGCGATCGCGCCAAGTCCCATACTCCAGTTTCGGAACCGTACTCCGATATAAAGGAACATAAAGATCAAGGATATAAACAGGGCAACAAAGGATTTCCTCTTGATATCTGCTGCAATTGTAGGACCTACACGTTGCAATCCCTGTACATTATCCGTCTTGAACTGTTCGTAGGTTACATCAGCGCCGAGCAAGGGTTTAACACCTGTATAGATCAGCTTTTCGATCTTGTTTTCAATTTCCGGATCTTCGGAATCAATGCCATATTTGGTTGTGATACGGATCTTATTATTCGAACCATAGGTAATTACGGTAGGGGGTACTCCAAGTTCCTTTTCAACCATATTACCCACTTCGCGGTTATTCACCGGTTTATCAAACTGGATAATGTAATTGCGTCCTCCGGCGAAATCAACGCCTTCATCCAGACCGCGGAAAATAAGTGACCCTATACCAATCAAAATAATAACAGAGGAAAGTAAATAGAATTTTTTCCTGTGCTTGATATAATCCAGGTTAATGTTTTTGAAAGCACCGGTTGACAAACGGGTACTGAACGTCAATACGGATTGTTTATCGAGCATCATTTCAAACACGAGCCTTGTAATAAATATAGCTGCAAACATGGATGTGATGATACCTATTACAAGGGTTGTAGCAAATCCTTTAACAGGTCCCGAACCAAGTACGAACAGGATGATACCTGTGATTAGGGTTGTGAGATTGCCGTCTACGATGGCTGAAAGGGCATTTTTATAGCCGTCTGAAACCGCCATCCGTATTCCCTTGCCTGCCGTGAGCTCTTCACGGATACGTTCATTGATCAGCACATTTGCGTCAACCGACATACCGATTGTAAGCACGATACCGGCGATACCGGGCAAAGTAAGTGAAAGTCCCAGGGATGCCAGCACACCGATCAGGAAGAAAACATTGAGGAACAGGGCTAAGTCAGCAACAGAGCCTGCACGCCGGGTGTAATAGAAAATCATGAAGGAAAAGATCAGCACGAAGGAAATACCCAGCGAACCAAGACCCGACCGGATAGATTCCCGTCCCAGGGAGGGTCCGATAATTTCTTCCTGTATAATTTTAGCCGGCGCCGGCATGGTACCTGACTTCAGCAGGTTGGCAAGGTCACCGGCTTCTTTGGCCGTAAAGCTGCCGCTGATCTGCGAACTTCCGGTGGGAATTTCTTCGTTCACCCGTGGATAGGAATAAACATAATCATCCATAACCACCGCGATGATCTTACCGACATTTTCACGGGTAAGCCTGGCCCAGATTGTGGTACCCTCAGCATTCATGCTCATGGAAACATTTGCCTGGCCGGTATTCTGGTCGAATGAATTTTCAGCACGGGTAATCACATCTCCTGTGAGAGGAGGTCTGCCATCCCGGCTTGTCACTTTGATGGCATGCACTTCGTAATAATCGGTTGGCTTATTGGTTGTATGATTTTCAACCGGCAGAGCCGACCAGTAATATTTAAAATTCCGGGGAAACAAATTATGCGCCATGCCCAGTTTCAGATACTGGTTAACCTTGGCAGTATCCTTGTAATGAACCTGTCCGAAAACAGACCCCGGTATAAGCTCACGGTTTTGGTTAACATAGGGAATCAATACACTGAACAAGGGATTATCCTGGATTAGCGCGTTTCTGGCAGCATTCGTATCTCTGGCAGCACTTAAACTGTCCTGGTTCAACTGCTGAAGCAAGGCAGGAGCCTGTTGATCCGTGGTTTTATCTGCCGCTTTGACTGAAGTGGCAGCAACGGTGGTTGTATCGGTTTGTTTTACCGACTTATTGATTTCCCTGATAAGGTTGTTCAAAGCGACCAACGCATTGCTGATCTCCGGGTCGGTATTGCTGTATGTTTCCCAGAATTCAAGCCTGGCAGCCCCCTGCAGCAGTTTTCTTACCCTGTCCTTTTCCTGTACGCCAGGAAGCTCCACCAGGATACGGTCACCGCTTTGCAACCGCTGAACATTCGGGGAATTAACACCAAAATGATTGATACGGGTGTTGATGATATTAAAGGAATTCGCAATCGCTTTGTTAGCCTCATCATGGATCACTTTCAACACATCCTGGTTTGACGTATTGTAATTAATCCGGTCACGAAGTTCGGGGGATGTGAAAATAGCAGAAAGCCGTGCATTTTTATCAATTTTCTCAAAAGCCTGTCCAAACAGAGTCACGAAATTCTCGTTTGAACCCACCTGATTTCTTTTGGCCAGAGCAATAGCCTTGTTAAAAGTTGAATCCTTGCTGTAATTCGACATGGACCGGATAACATCCACCACAGATACTTCCAGGATTACGTTCATTCCACCCTGCAGGTCCAGACCCAACACAATTTCCTTTTCCTGGCACTCGCGATAGGTATATTTTTTCAGCCATAGAAAATTATATACCGGCTCGCTGGCGACCGAATCAAGATAATAATCAGCTTTCTTCTGATCGATACCTTTCTGGGGATCCCGTGCATAAGTCTTTGCATCTTTCCTTACCTTGTATGTCACAACGGTAAAGGAAAGCTGATATAGACAAACAAGCACAAGAGCTATAGCCAACGTCCAAATGGCTCCTTTATTACGCATTTCTTTGTTTGTATTAGTTTATAAATCTGATTTTTTACAGTGGCGCAAATATATAAAATTTTCCGCATGCCGAAACCGCAAGTCGGTTATTTGTGTTCCGATGATTAATGATTAATTTTGAAGCAAGTAAAAGAAAAATCCAATTCCTACGCAACGATAATCCTGTTTTTAACATCTGGATGAACAGATGTGAAACCCTAAAATCGGATATCATGAAAAAATTAGTATTCCTGTTTTTGCTAGCGATCTCAGGGACAACTATTTGCCTGCCCCAGACTTCCGATTCGGCCAATACGGATCCGAAACCCGCCTGCTACGGCTGAACGCACCGTTGAATTGGATGTATCATCCCTTCCTCCCGGTTTCTATATGGGCCGGCTGATATACAAGGATGGATCTGAAAGTAAATTCAGGTTTGTGAAATAACGAATATTACAGCGCAGGCTGGAGCCTGCGCTGAACATCATTTTATCAGGCGCAGCCTTTGTTAGGCGCAGGCCCTTTGTTAGGCGCAGGCCCTTTGTTAGGCGCAGGCTCCAGCCTGCGTCCTTTGTTAGGCGCAGGCTCCAGCCTGCGTCTTATTTATTACCTTTGTTAGTTGCAGGCTCCAGCCTGCGTCTTATTTATTACCTTTGTTAGGCGCAGGCTCCAGCCTGCGTCTTATTTATTACCTTTGTTAGGCGCAGGCTCCAGCCTGCGTCCTGTTATTAAATAATTCCTTACTTTTACCGGTGAAATAGTGCGCCATGATTGAAATCGGAAAAAGTATTGTCAGTTCGGAACTGTTAACATCGCATTTTACCTGTAATCTCCAGGCCTGCAAGGGGGCCTGCTGCGTTTTGGGTGATTCGGGTGCTCCACTTGAAGACAATGAAGTTGAAATACTCAGGGAAATATATCCGCAAATAAAGCCCTTTCTAAGTGAGGAGTCCATTTCTACAATCGATAAGCTGGGTACCTCCGTTGTGGATTTTGAAAACGATAAAGTAACTCCTCTGAACAACGGCAAGGAATGTGCGTATGTTGTTTTTAACAACGGTATAGCGTTGTGCGCAATTGAGCAAGCTTATAATGAAGGTGTTGTAAGTTTCCGAAAACCGGTCTCCTGCCATCTCTACCCGGTAAGAATCAAAAAATACAAGGCGTATGATGCCGTCAACTATGACCGCTGGGATATCTGTAAACCGGCTATCGTATTGGGAGACGAATTGAAAATGCCGGTGCACCGGTTTGTAAAAGATGCCCTGAGTCGCCAGTACGGAGAAGAATGGTTCAACCTGCTCGAAACGGCTGCAAGAAATCTTAAAATTGAAAAACAAGACTCCCCCGCTCAGGATTGAAAATCATACCTTTTATTAAAAAATCAGATAATTCCCATTTATTCTTTTTTTTTACCCCCCTCCTCGCTGTTCCTGGCTCTATCTTCTTCGTTGCAGCTACTTTCTTTACCAGTTAAAGAGATTTTTGCATTTTTATTGCCCTTTTAACAGTTTGATCCCTTAAAGTGGGCTAATTGCATTTTTTAATTTTTGAAATATATACCCCCAATTTTATAGCCTTAAAAATTATATTTTTATTATTTTATAAATATTCTTTCAATTTTTTGGGGTATATGCAATTTTTTTGTATTTTTGACCGCATAAAAATAATAAAACATAAACCATGGCAACAATTCGTTTTAAAGCACTTGAATTAGCCTATAACCGGCAACCCCAACCTTTTGAACAACCCACAAAGCTTATTTCGGATTTTTTCGGCAGTCATGTTTTCGACAAACGAAAGATGAAAAAATACCTGCCCGAAGAAGCCTATGAACACGTGATGGAAGCAATTGAAAAGGGAAACCGGATAGACCGTAAAATTGCCGACCAGATCGCTTCTGGCATGAAATCATGGGCAATTGACATGGGAGCAACTCATTATACTCACTGGTTTCAGCCCCTTACCGAAGGAACCGCTGAAAAACACGATACTTTCGTGGATTTTACGGATGACGGTGGTGTGATCGAGGTTTTTTCCGGAAAATTACTCGCCCAGCAGGAACCCGATGCCTCCAGTTTCCCCAGCGGAGGTATCCGTAATACTTTCGAAGCCCGTGGTTACACAGCATGGGACCCTTCCTCTCCTGCTTTTATTGTTGGGAATACACTGAGTATACCCACAATATTTATATCCTATACCGGAGAATCTCTTGATAATAAAACCCCGTTATTAAAAGCCTTGCATGCCATCGATAAGGCTGCCGTGGATGTTTGTCAATATTTTGACAAAGATGTGAACAAGGTAATTGCAACTCTCGGCTGGGAGCAGGAATACTTCCTTGTGGATGAAGCATTGTACAATGCAAGGCCCGACCTCGTGCTGACGAACCGTACATTGATGGGTCATTCCTCTGCAAAAGATCAGCAATTGGAGGACCAGTATTTTGGTTCCATCCCCGAACGGGTTACTTGCTTTATCAATGAATTTGAAACCGAGGCCTATAAATTAGGTATCCCGGTAAAAACCCGGCATAACGAGGTGGCTCCGAATCAGTTTGAATGTGCGCCGATATTTGAAGAATGCAACCTGGCTGTGGACCATAATGTACTTCTCATGGATCTGATGCGGAGGATTGCAAGGCATCACAATTTTGCTGTCCTGCACCATGAAAAACCTTTCAACCACATTAACGGATCGGGCAAACATTGCAACTGGTCCCTTGCTACAAATACCGGTGTGAATCTTTTATCCCCCGGTAAAAATCCAAAAAGCAACCTGCAATTCCTCACTTTCCTTATCAATACCCTGAAGGCGGTTCACAAACATGCCGACTTGTTAAGGGCCAGCGTTGCCTCTCCCGGAAATGCACACAGGCTTGGTGCCAACGAAGCACCGCCTGCCATTATTTCGGCTTTCATCGGCAAACAGCTGACGGACATGCTGGATAAGATCGAGAAAAAAGTAGGAAGCAGCAAGATGACTCCTGATGAAAAAATCGAACTTAAACTAAATGTCATCAAGGTTCCTCAGATCCTTCTTGACAATACCGACAGAAACCGTACATCTCCGTTTGCCTTCACCGGAAACAAATTTGAATTCAGGGCTGTGGGTTCCTCAGCCAATCCTTCCGTATCCATGATCGCTTTGAATTCAGCCATGGCTGAGCAGCTGATTGAGTTTAAAAAGGATGTGGACAAGCTCATTGAAAAGGATGTAAAAAAGGACGAAGCGATTTTCCAGGTATTGCGCCAGTATATTACCGATTCAAAGCCCATCCGTTTTGAAGGGAACAATTACAGCGAGGAATGGAAAAAGGATGCTATTAAGCGCGGCCTTACCAACATAACCAACCCGGTTGAAGCTTTTGATGCTTTTCTTTTGCCCAAATCGAAAAAACTTTTTGCAAGTCTGGATGTAATGACGGAACGCGAAAATGAAGCCCGTGCTCATGTCCGGTGGGATAACTATACCAAACGCATTCAGATCGAAGCCCGTGTATTGGGCGATCTCGTTCTGAACCACATCGTACCTGTCGCCATCCGGTACCAAAGTGAATTGATAGTGAATGTAAGAGGATTGAAAGAACTGTTTAGTGAAAAGGAATACAAGGAACTCGCAGGTGCCCGTCTTGAACTGATCCGCACTATTTCACAGCATGTAAGTTATATCAAAGCCAAGGTGAATGAGATGATTGAAACCCGCAAGGTGGTAAACAAGATTGAAAATGAAAGGGAAAAGGCCCTCGCATATTCAACCCAGATATTCTGCTATCTTGATGATATCCGGTATCATGTAGATAAACTGGAACTCATTGTAGACGATGAATATTGGCCTTTGCCCAAATACCGCGAGTTGTTGTTCACCCGTTAAGATTTTTATTGGGTTAGTTAATAGAGGAGGCTTTATCGCCTCCTTTTTTTTGTGGGGGATATTACCAATTTCTTCTGCATGGGATAAAATCGTACAGCCAAGGCAATGCCTTGGCTCTATTGCCCATTTCATATCAAATCGGATAAAATAGTACAGCCAAGGCAATGCCTTGGCTCTACTACCAATTTCTTCTTACTGTGAATATCTTCTTTTTACTATATTTGTTGGATATCGTATATTTACATACGAACCCGCTTTTTATTTCCGTTTTATGTGTATAATCCAGTCGTAAAATGAAAATTGCTAAATATTTGTTATTGATTTCCCTGGTCACCGTTTGCATCATACCGGCAGATGCCCAGAATAAAAAAGCGTCAAAAGCCTATGCCACTTTTGATGCAGGTGAATATTACACTGCCATTGATCAATTCAAGGATGCCTATCAAAAAACAACAGATAAAAAGGAAAAACTCCACATGGCTTTTTATATTGCCGAATGTTACCGCAAAACGGATAATTCCTCACAGGCAGCTCTCTGGTACGGAAAAGTTGTGGCCCGGGATTACGAAAATCCACTGGCTATACTGTATTATGCCGATGCGCTAAAAATGAACCAGAATTACGAGGAAGCTAAAGCTCAATATCAGCATTATAAAGAATTGGTCCCCGATGATCCCCGCGGTTCGGATGGTATCCTGTCGTGCGATTTTTCACTTCAATGGCTGAATCAGCCGACCGGCTACCAGGTAGAAGAAATGAAATTCATTAATTCGAAGTACAGTGATTTCAGTCCCGAATATTCACGCAGTGATTATCAGGAGCTATACTTTACATCCTCGCGGGATGAAACCACGGGAAATTCTGAAAATGGAGGAACCGGTCAACAATTTACCGATATCTTTTTCTCCACCATGGATAAAAAAGGAAAGTGGAGTACTCCCCTTCCGCTGCCTGCTCCTGTCAATACGGAGGCAGAAGAAGGAACTCCGGTTTTTTCTTCCGATTATAACACAATGTATTTTACCCGGTGCAACGTCAGCAAGAGAAAAGCCCTGGGATGTGAAATCTATACCGCTTCACGGCAGGGTGAAAACTGGGACAATGTAGAATCCCTCGGTATCGCCGGAGATAGTGTGGTTATTGCCCACCCTGCCCTTTCAACGGACCAGCTAACCCTTTACTTTGTTTCCGATATGGAAGGGAGCATGAAAACCTCAGAGGGAAAAAACAGCAAGGATATCTGGATGGTCACGCGGACCGGCACAAACGGTAAATGGGGCACTCCCGAAAATTTGGGCGCTCCGGTCAATACGGCCGGCGATGAGGTATTTCCGTATGTTCATCCGGATGGCTCCCTGTATTTTTCATCAAACGGGCATATTGGTATGGGTGGCCTGGATATCTTCAGGGCGCAGAAGAATGCATCCGGCCAATGGCAGGTTGATAACTTAAAATATCCGATCAATTCGTCTGCGGATGACTTTGGAATTACGTTTATGAGTGAACAGGAAAGCGGATATTTCAGTTCTTCCCGTAAAGGAAAAGGGAATGATGATATCTATTCCTTTGTACTGCCTCCTCTTAAATTCAGCATTGTGGGGGTTGTGAAAAACGAAAAAACGGACGAGATCATTCCGGAAGCCACCATAAAATCAATAGCCAGCGATGGGATTACGCTTGATACAAAAACGGGCAAAGATGGCATCTTTCGCTTTAATCTGAAACCCGGGACGGATTATGTATTTATCGCCGAAAAACCGGGATTCCTGAAAGGAAAGGAAAGAGAATCCACCAAGGGCGTTGCCCAGAGTACCGAATTTAAAACGGAGATTTTCCTGGCTTCGACAGAAACCTCCATCCAGGTGGAGAATATTTTCTTTGACCTTGACAAGGCTGATTTACGACCGGAATCAATGGTTTCACTCGATAAGCTCGTAGAAACGTTAAACGACAATCCCAATATTGTCATCGAACTGGGTTCACATACCGATTCCCGTGCAACCGATCAGTACAATATGGATCTTTCTTTTCGAAGGGCACAGTCTGTTGTAAGCTATCTTATCGAAAAAGGAATTGCCAAGGACAGGCTTGTAGCCAAAGGATATGGTGAAACCACACCGAAAGTTGTGGATAAAAAGGATCATGCAGCCTATTCCTTCTTACCCGAAGGAACTGTGTTAACGGAAGATTTCATAAACAGCCTGGGTGATGATGACCGAAAGGAAATGGCTTATTTCCTGAATCGTCGTACGGAATTCAGGGTACTGAGGTCGGATTACGCGGGGAAATAGATTTCGGATTTTTTTGTATGATTGAAATTGCAGGGACAAGACAATGCCTTGTCCCTGCAACATTCCGTCAATAAAAAGAAATATCGGAAGTAGATTCAACATTGCTCTTGTTCCCTGCCCGGTCCAATATGTAAAAATCATACCGGATGGTGTCAAAAGGCGGGACCAAAGGATAAACGATATCCAGTTTAATTTCTCCCTTGATTGTCTTGTTCTGGCCAACACGCACAAGGGCTTCATCATTCTTCAACGAGAATTTCCGGCCAAAGGTATCCACACTTAACGGCTCATAGACCATGTTTACCTTATGAAACGGCTCAAGGAAAACATTCAGGGTATCACTTGAGCCTGGCAGAATGCCAAGATCTGCATTGCCATCAATAAATGAAAATTTCAGCTCACCAATCGTAAGGTTGAATCCTTCCAGTGTATCCTTATTGTACAAGTCAAAACTTTTAAAGTGAATTTCAGGTACATCACTCACTTTTTCAATGGGTTCGCAGGCGGACAATACCAGGATTGCCAATATAACAGCGGGTGTGAGGAGACGAAGGATTTTCATTGTGAAACTTGATTTGAATAGATTTTTCTCAAATACCAAGCCAAAATTATTTCTTTCGCATGAATATTTGTATAGGAACGCCCGTAAATTTAAAATGTTGCCTGATCTGGTTTTCAAGATACCGTTTATAGGGGTCTTTTACATATTGCGGAAAATTGCAGAAAAAAGCAAAAGACGGTGCATGAGTAGGGAGCTGGGTAACAAATTTTATTTTAATGAACTTTCCTTTCAGGGCAGGAGGCGGATAGTCCTCAATGACTTTTAACATCACTTCATTCAGAACCGATGTGGCAATTTTCTGGCGGCGGTTGTTAAATACTTCCATCGCTGTTTCAATCACCCGGTGGATCCGGACCTTATTCATGGCAGACACAAAAATGACAGGAACATCTTTAAAGGGCATGATTTTTTCAAGGATGTTCTTTTCAAAATCACGGGCCATATTTGTGTTTTTTTCCAGCAGGTCCCATTTGTTCACAATGATCACAAGTCCCTTGTTATTCCGGCGGATGAGATCAAGAATGGCAAGATCCTGGGATTCAATACCGAGTGTGGCATCAAGCATTAAAAGACAGACATCGGAATATTCAATCGACCGGATTGACCGCATAACCGAATAGAACTCAAGATTTTCAGTCACCTTCCCTTTTTTCCGGATGCCGGCCGTATCCACAAGGAAAAAATCATGTCCGTATTTTGTATACCGGGTAAAAACCGAATCTCTTGTGGTTCCGGCAATGGGTGTAACAATATGGCGCTCTTCGCCAAGCAGGGAATTAATAAGTGTGGATTTGCCCACGTTGGGACGACCCACCACAGCGAACCGCGGAAGCTCAGGAAATTCCTCAACCGTGGTGGATTCAAAGGATTTCACAACATCGTCCAGTAAGTCCCCCGTTCCGCTGCCGTTCATCGAAGATATCTTATACAGTTCACCCAGGCCTAGAGAATAAAAAACATCTGCCTGGTATTGCTGCATCGTATTATCTACCTTATTGGCCACAACAAAAGTTTTCTTTTTTCCGCGCCGCAACATATCGGCTACCGTTTCGTCGGTGTGGGTGAGTCCTTCAAGAGCGTCAACCACAAACAACAGCACATCCGATTCCTGGATGGCCATCATCACCTGCTTGCGGATCTCTTCCTCAAAAATATCGTCCGAGTGTTCAACATATCCACCCGTATCGATGATTGAAAACTCAACTCCATTCCAGACCGATTTCCCATAATGCCTGTCACGGGTTACGCCGCTTGATTCATGGACAATGGCTTCCCGGCTTTCTGTGAGCCTGTTAAAAAGAGTGGACTTGCCGACATTTGGTCGGCCTACAATAGCAACAATATTACTCATAATTGAAATTGCTTCGTATGAAGCGTATTTTTTGCGAAGTTAATTAATATCCGAACCTTTTCAGTATTTTCTCGTTGTTGCGCCAATCAAGCGCCACCTTTACCTGCAGTCCGATATATACCTTTTTGCCCAGGAATTTTTCGATGTCAAGCCGGGCCTGGGTGCCCACCTTCTTGAGCATTTCCCCCTTATGACCGATAATTATGCCTTTTTGTGATTCCCGCATCACGTGAATGATTGCATTAATCCGCACAATATCTTCGGCTTCCTTGAAGGAATCAATGACTACCTCGCAGGAATAGGGTATTTCCTGCTGATAATTCAGAAATATTTTTTCGCGTACTATTTCGGTTACGAAAAAGCGTTCCGGTTTGTCCGTCAATGAATCTACAGGATAATAGGCAGGTCCTTCCGGCAGTTTCTCAAGAATGGAATTAAACAGATTCGGCACATTGAAACGCGTCCGGGCAGAAATCGGCATTACGGTCGCCTTGGGCACATGGGCGTTCCATTCTGTAATCAGAAGATCAATAGCCTCGGGCCTGGCAAGATCTGTCTTGTTAATTGCCACAATTACAGGTGCCGCAACCTTATTCAGTTTTTCAATGAATTGCACATTTTTATCCCAGGTTTCAATAACATCGGTCACATAAAGGATGACATCCGCATCTGTAATGGCAGTACGTACGAACTTCATCATTGAATCGTGAAGTTTGTATACGGGCTTCACAATGCCCGGTGTATCCGAGAAAATAATCTGGAACTCTTCGCCGTTTACAATGCCGAGTATCCTGTGACGGGTAGTTTGCGCCTTGGATGTGATTATAGATAGTTTCTCTCCTACCAGTTCATTCAGCAATGTAGATTTTCCGACATTGGGATTACCGATTATATTAACGAACCCTGATTTAAAAGCCATTTTTTCCGCGTTAAATTACATGCTGAGCTGCACGGTTAATTTGAACGCAAAGTTATCAATAGTTTTTGGATAAGCATAGGGTCCGTATCGGTACATCACACCGACACCATATCGGAATATTTGGAGACGAAAAATATTATTAATCAGGATTCCCGATTCAAAATACCCTTTTTCCATGGTTTTATAGGCAATATTTTCATGATGCTGCCCATCCGTAAGGTATCCATATCCCATGTTTTGCACCAGTGCGATTTCAGGCTGGAATTTGCCCCTCGGCTTGAAAAGAAGCTTACCGAAATCCTGTTTTACAAAAAGCGCCACAAAATGGTCTGACAGAAACTCATTGAACCGCATGGTTCCGAACGACTGTTCGGCTTCAAGGGTAAACGGTTTATAACTGCTCAATCCCGCATACAATTTGCTGTAGGGCATACCGCTGGTTACAATGCCTCCGATAAGCGCAACTCGTGTATCGCCGAACGATTTGGTTTTAAATACCTTGGTTATCTTTGCCTCCGAACGCCAGTATTTAAAGTACCCGTTCAGGGCATATCCGCCGCGGGCCACATTGAGAAAAACCACCGGGTATTTTGTTCCCAGTGAAAACTTATTTCCCCGTGGGGTTTTCATATATGTTTCCTGGAAAGCATAGCGCAGTCTGATCCCGGCTTCCGTGAAGTTATACGTGGTAAGCAGCATTTGCGGGTTTTCATCACTCAGGCTGTAGCCGTATCCGTTCGTAGGCGTATATATTCCATGGGATCCGTAAAGCTGGGCTGTAAGATATTTGAATGATCTCCAGCTGAGAGACACCTGGGCCTCCTTTGTAATGTCCATCACTTCAACCATATACTCGCGGATAAAAGCGGAACCTGCCAGGTTCCATGTTTCGTTGAACCGCACCCCCCCCGATTCACGAACATCATTCATGTAAAGAAAATTCAAACCAAGTTCCTTTTTCGGTACCAGGTTCAAGGTTATATTTCCACTGTACTTAAAGGCTGCATCGCGCAAGCTGTAGGCAAGGTAACCCCCGAAGGTGAAGAATCGCGAAACACGTTCTGTTGTTTTGCCGCCAGCCCCGAAGCGAAATCCTTCATATCCGTTGTAGTCAATAAACCGGCGAAGGTCAAACGCAAAATACCTCCCGGGAAGATACCCGGTTAAAATCGTCTCGAAGGAGGTCAGTGTCCGGTCGAGATGCTGTGCCTTTCCAATGCTATCGATTACCCGGTAAGTTTCGACCTCTTTTGGGTTCAATGTATCGATACGGTAAGCATTCCATGTTTCGGGGGATTGCTTTGCCGCATCAGGCTTCATTTCGATTTGCACATCGGAGAATTCACCCTTCTTAAATTCGGGGTTAAAATTAATGTTGACGATATACGATTTTCCGGTTCCTACTATCATCAGCGGACCTGACTGCGGGGAAACCTGGTTTCCCAGCGGGCCGCCCCTGAAAATAAGGGTGGAGCTTAACAGCACAGGGAACCATCTTTTTCCATCGATCAGATCATACTGCTGTTGAATTGAAACCTTAAACGGTAAATTTTTCTGGTCAGAGGCTTCGGCAAGCACATTTTGAATGGCATAGCCATGTGAATTGATATACAATACTCCTTTCATTCCATCAAAGGTGCGGCCCTTATACGGTCTGAACGAAATAATAAAGACCGTATCGTTCATCTCGGTAAAAAGGGTATCCTGTATCTGGAAAAAATATTTGTCCGTGCTTCCGCTTGCAATTGGGTTCAGGAATTGCTGGTTTGCAATTGTAATGAAGTTGTCATAGAAAGAAAAAGACTGGAACTGACGGGCCATAACAACAAAAGAAGGCTGTGATACTCCGGATACTTTGGAAGCAATGATCTCCTCCTTGTTTTTTTCGGGGGAAAAGAATTTCCGGCTGCTGACGTTTTCCATCATAAACAGGTACTGCTTGTTCAAAAGCCTGTCCATATCAATGGCTTCTTTCCTTTTCATGCCATACCTTAACGAATCCGGAATATTAAAAGGGAGGGGCAATACCGAATCTCCGGAGGCTATGGATTCCAGGGTGTCCGGTTCCAGTCCAAATGTCATTTTGTCATAGGAGATGTAGGAAAACGGCCCTGATTTTTCAGGGTTATTCGCGTTCCTGTTTTCAGCAGCCAGCCTTATAATCCGGTGGGCAGGGTTCTCAGAAGGCTTTATGACAACTTCAGCCACCTCGTAAGGTTCCGCACTCATTGCAACCACCATGGCCGATGGCAGGTTGGCAACATTCAGGGTAACCAGCTTATCCCTATAGCCAACATAACGGAATTTCAGATAACGGATCGGCCTGTTTTTGGGTATGCGGAAAATTCCATCCAGGTTGGTGACCACACCCTGTCCGGATTGATTGTACACAATGCTTACAAAAGCCAGCGGTTCATGCGTGGCACTGTCAATAACCGTTCCTGACAAGTACCCGTCCTGGGCATATAAGCTAGCACTGGCCGCCAGCGTAATGATGAAAATTAAAACACAACAAAAGAATCTACTTTTATGCGATGAGTTCATGTATCTCCTTTATCATTTTAGCAGCAAGCGCATCCGCTTTTTCAGGCGATGTACTTTCGCTGATTATCCGGATAATCGGCTCTGTATTGGATTTTCTGAGATGCACCCATTCGCGCTCAAAATCAATACGGATACCATCCTTGTCGTTGACAGGATGGGAAGCGTAATTTTTCCTGACATTTGCTATAACCTCATCAACATTCACCCCCGGTTTGAGTTCAATTTTGTTTTTGGAGTTATAATAATCAGGAAACGATTTTCTCAACTCGGAACATTTCTTACCTGATTTTGCAAGGCTGGTAAGGAAAAGGGCAATACCCACCAACGCGTCGCGGCCATAATGAAGCGCAGGATAAATAATGCCCCCGTTACCCTCGCCACCAATAACCGCAGATGATTTTTTCATTTCGGCCACCACGTTAACCTCTCCCACTGCGGCCGCTGTATACTTCCCCCCATAATTAAGGGTTATATCATGGAGCGCCCTTGTAGAAGACAAATTGGATACCGTATTGCCGGGAGTATGCTGAAGAACATAATCCGCCACCGCCACCAGGGTATACTCCTCACCAAACATGGTTCCATCTTCGTTAACAATTACCAGGCGATCCACATCGGGGTCAACCACAAAACCCACATCCGCATGGTGCATTTTAACAGCTTCTGAAATAGCGCCAAGGTTGGCCGGAAGGGGTTCGGGATTATGTGGAAACAAACCATTGGGTTCACAAAACAGGGGAATTATATCTGTTATTCCAAGGGAACGCAGCAAGGCCGGAATAATTATTCCGCCCACTGAATTCACGCAGTCAATGGCAATACGAAAGCCAGATCTGCGGATAGCTTCACTGTCCACCAGGTCCATTGCCAGCACCTGCTGAATATGAATGTCATCCATAGAAGTAAAACGCGATATTTTCCCGAGCCTTGCTGCTTCAGCATAGGCAAACTTTTCCATGGAAGCAATTTCAAGCAATTCATTTCCTTCCTTGCCCGAAATAAATTCCCCATCCCTGTTCAACAGCTTCAATGCATTCCACTGCCCGGGATTATGGCTGGCTGTAATAATAATCCCTCCATCGGCTTTGTGGAAGGTCACTCCCAATTCCACCGTAGGTGTAGTGGCAAAGCCAAGTTCGATAACATCGATCCCCAAACCCATAAGCGTGCCTCCCACAAGCATTGAAACCATTTCTCCGGAGATCCGCGCATCACGGCCAACGACTACACTGTATTTTTCTTTCTTTTCCCGGCTGATCAACTGAATGCCAAATGCAGATGTAAAACGAATGATATCGAGGGGCGTAAGGGCTTCGCCGGGAACGCCGCCGATGGTTCCCCGGATGCCAGAGATTGATTTAATTAGTGTCATGGTCTGGATTATTTTCTTTTTTAACTGGATTAAGCATGCTTATTTCGTAATTTTGTGCGAAACCCGACTTGCCTTAAGCGTCTGTCCGGAAGCTGGTTTTTAAAAAGCTAAAATAGAAATAAAAAATAATACTGTTAACCTAATAAACTCGGAACGCATGGTAATTGTCAGAAGGACCCGAAAAGACGGAGCTGCAACAAAAAAAAGCGCTGCTCCTGCTGCGGGAAGGCCAACAAAAAAAACAACATCCAAATTCACCGGTTCTAAAAGGCCGCCACGCGATCATGCAAAAACCGGGCAGGAAGCCTTTGCCTCATTTCGAAAACCGCAAAAAAACCGGGAACGCAAAGTGATCAGTCCCAAAAGATTTTCACACGAAACTGCAAAAACCGGGCATGAAAGCGAAGAGATCAGGCTAAACAGGTACCTTGCCAGTGCGGGCATTTGTTCCAGGCGAGAGGCGGATGAATACATAAAAGCCGGACTCGTGACTGTAAATGGCCAGCTTGTGACTGAAATGGGAGTGAAGATCAAACCGGGCGATGAGGTGAAGTATAACGGGGAAGCATTGCGGGAGGAAAAGAAAGTATATATACTTCTCAACAAGCCAAAAGATTACGTTACTACCGTTGAAGATCCGCACGCCAAAAGGACGGTACTGGATTTAATCAAAGGCGCCTGCAAAGAAAGGGTATACCCGGTTGGAAGACTCGATCGCAACACCACCGGGGTTTTACTTCTCACCAATGACGGGGACCTTACCAAAAAACTCACGCATCCCCGGTATGAGAAACTGAAAATATACCATGTTCACCTGAATAAAAATCTCAAATATGCCGATCTTGAAAAAATAGCAACCGGTGTACATCTCGATGACGGTATGATCAAAGCGGATGCAATTAATTATGCCGATCCTGTGGATAAATCCCAGGTAGGTATTGAAATTCATTCCGGCCGCAACCATATTGTAAGAAGAATCTTCGAAACAATGGGCTATGATGTGGTTAAACTTGACAGGGTGTATTTTGCAGGCCTGACAAAGAAAAATCTCAATCGCGGCGAGTGGCGGATACTTTCCGATAAGGAAGTGAGCATGCTGAAAATGAATGCATATAAGTAGGGACGAGGGACACGTGCAGGATGCAGACCCTTCAAGCGTTCGCATCGCACGATAGACCCTTCAAGCGGTCGCAGACCCTTGAAGCGGTCGGATCGCGTCGCAAACCCTTCAAACTGTAGCAAACCCTTCAAACTGTTGCAGACCCTTCAAGCGGTCGCAGACCCTTGAAGCGGTCGGATCGCGTCGCAAACCCTTCAATCGGTCGGATCGAGAGATATGGCCGGGAGGTCAGAAAAAAAGCGTTGCTGAAAAATTCTGCAACGCTTTCACACTCTCAACACACCCTAAAAATCACTTTTTCACTTTGGCCGATTCTTTTGTTGTGCTTTTGGTTGTTGTTGTTTTTGATGCGGATGCCATTTTTGTGGGTTCCATCTTCAGGTATTTGCCGTTTTTGTCATAAACAAGCATGGTTTCCGAATTGCCCTTTTTGGCAATAACATCATAGGTCATAACTCCTTTGGTATCCACTTTATAAGCCTCCGATGCAGTCCACCCCTGGTGCTGTGAATTCAGATTCTCAGTAATGGATTTTGGCAGATCATTTACTTTAACGGCTGTGCGGGTTTGGGCATTTACAGCTACCATACACATTACAAATGCAAGCATGAAAACTATCTTTTTCATTTTGATAAAAATTTAATTGGTTTATGGTATCGAAGGTAGGATCGCATTCTGTACACAATCTGGAGAAATAGCCGGATTAACACATTTTAACAGAACAAAAAAGGGCCTAAAAAAACCCCTGGGCAAACGCCAGGGGTTTAATTACCTTCTTTTGAAACTTATTTGGTTTCAGTTGGAGAAGTTGCGCTTTGTGAACCGGTGCTGGAAGTTCCCGATTTCGTTGAGGAAGACCTACCTGCGTCCATGCTGCTCTTTTGTTCGGTTTTTAGCAGGTTGCCACTTGCGTCATAAATAAGATTCATCTCCTGGTCATTCTTGTTTACAACTACCTCATAAGCGGTCGCACCCTGGTGGTCAATTTTATAAACTTCCTGTGGTGTCCATCCCTTATGCTGGGACGAGATATTATCGCTTACCACTTTCGGCAGATCTTTAATCTCCAGTTTAGTGCCATTGTGCATGCTCTTGCTACCTATCCCTTCGGATGTAGATACACTCCCCGAATTGTTTGCATCACGTGAAGGTGACGTAGTCATAGCCGGTGTGCTGGTCTCACTCTGCGTCTTATCCGTGCCGGGTGTCCTGGTTTCGTCCTGGGCATTTGCTACAAATGCTCCCATGGCCAATAAGGAAATAAAAATTGCTGTCTTTTTCATTACCATAACGTTTTTAGTTTATGAATCGAAGGTACAACAGGAATCTGTAGAGATTCTGTTTCCGTTATGCTTTAACATTGAATTAACAGGTTTACCCGGTTCAAAAATACAAAGGTCAGAAAGTAACGGTCAACGTGTGAACTGTATTGTAATAGTTGTAACTGATTTCCATTCCGTAAAAATCAGTGATCTTTTTAACGATGGCTAATCCCAGTCCGGGAGATTCAGCCGAATGCTCAGCCTTCTTGAACCTGAAAAAAAGCTGATCCGTATCTACCCCAGGATCCCTGCCCGAGTTCCGGATGATCATCTGTTGGCGGATTAAACTGATTGCAATCCAGCCTCCGTCGACATTATGCTTTATCGCATTTCCGATCAGATTTGAAAACAAAAATTCAGACAGATCAGGGTTCATTTGCATTGCAACCTCATCCCCGGGTTCAAAACGTACAACCAGATTACGTGAGGCAATAAATTCATGAAACTGGGAGATAATTCCTTGTATTTTCTGATTAACATTCACAACAGTCAATTCAGGGTATTGATTGTTTTCAATTTTGGAAATCAGAGTCAATGCCTTGTTGATTCTTGATATTTTGCTCACGGATTGACCGATTGAACTGAGCTGTTCTGCCAGTTCATCATTTATATAGGATGACTGGAGGATTTGTTCTATCCGCAAACGTATGATAGCCAGAGGGGTTTGTATCTCATGAGAAGCGTTTTCCGAAAATTCTTTCAGATTCAGGTATTCCGATCTTATTTTTTCTGTCAGTGTTTTCAATACTTCGTTCAACTGGGCGAATTCAGTAATTCGTGTGGCAACCGGCATGAATTTCCGGGTGGTTTTCACATCGTACTTCCGGATATTGTTCAGCGTACTATAGAATGGGCCCCATAGCTTGTTCGAAATTGAAATGATGATGATGATCAGAAGCAAAGACAATACGGCAAATAAAATGATAATAATTCCCAGAATCTCGTAGAGCAGGCTTTTTTCATGACCTGTTGATTTGGATGTTGTGATCATGTATCCTTTATTGTCGGCAGTATTGTCAGTATAGACAAGAAACCTGTATTCGACCGGCCTGTGGATCAAAGTATCATAAAGAAGAGTATCAATAAGGTTTTGTGATTTTACCACCCTGTGTTTATAGAGAGTCACTTCTATCTGGTGGTTAAACAAATCAGAAAAATCGGGTACTGTATCATTTAATTCCAGCTGTTCACGAATGATGTCCTTTTCCGTAAGAAGAGATTCCGTGACCTGCTTCATCACAAGATGGTGTATGGAAGTATACAGGATAGCACCCGTATAGGCAAAAGACAGGAGCATAGCCAGGGAATAATACAATATGGCACGGTTGAGCAGCTTCATTCGGCTAGTCGACGGAAAATTTGTACCCTATTCCATAAACACTCTGGATATAATCCCTGCAACCCTTTTCAATGAGTTTTTTACGGATATTCTTAATGTGTGAGTAAAGGAAATCAAAGGAATACGAAATTTCATTGTAATTGCTCCAGATATGCTCAGCAATTGAATCCCTGGTCAATACCCTGTTCTTGTTCGACGCAAGGAATAGCAATAAGTCAAATTCTTTTCGGGTAAAGTCGATCAACACATTATTGACAAATACCTCGAAATTGTCGGGTATGATTTTCAGATTGTCGAACTCAATGATTTTTAAACCGGCATATTTCCTTCTTCGTAAGACAGCTTTAATGCGGGAATTTAATTCCGCCAGGTGAAAAGGTTTGGAAAGATAATCATCCGCTCCCAGATCAAGGCCCTCAACACGGTCGTTAAGGGAATTTTTTGCGGTGATGATAATGATACCGGATTCCGCGTTGTTTTTTTTCAGATACCGGACAATATTTAATCCATTTCCATCCGGCAAGGAAATATCAATAAGGAAGCAATCATATGTTTCCCCGTCAATTTTATCAATGGCGGGTTTATAACCGGAGACCCCTTCGGCAGTGAACCCTTCTTTCAGAAGAAAGCTCAGAATGGATTGAGCCAGCGTGGATTCATCCTCAACAAGTAAAATCTTCATGCATCCGAAATGACTACGGCAAAATTGCATTAATTTACACGAAGGCACACGGAAAAAACCGGAAAGAATAAAATAATCTCAGATTTTGATTCCCATAAAAAGAACATCATCAACCTGTTCATAGTTTTCCATCCACAGGTTAAATGTATTTTTAACATGATTGAACTGTTCATCCATCGGCTTCTGATGTATGTCGAGCAGCAGATTTTTCAGCCTTACCATTTTAAATTTCTTACCCATGGGACCGCCGAACTGATCGGAATAACCATCGGAAAACATATAGATGATATCTCCTTTGCTTAGTTGGATTCCGCCGTCCTCAAAAATATTGTCTTCCCGGTCATAGTGGCCGCCAACCGAGTTCCGGCTGCCCTTGACGAAAACCTCTTCTCCGTTACGGTAAATGATCATGGGACGCATGGCCGAAGCAAAACGCATATAATGCGTTTTCAGGTCAATTTCACACACTATGATATCCATACCGTCACTGGGAGTGGTTCCGTCATCGATATTCTGGTTCAGTGTATTCCTTAATTCGCAATCAAGCACCCGAAGGACGGCCGAAGGAGAATTTCCGTTTTCACGTGTGCATATATCTTTTATGAGGGTCGATCCGATCATCGACATAAAGGCGCCCGGAACTCCGTGTCCGGTTGAATCGGCGCAAACCACCACAAATTTGTTTTCGTTGATCTGATCAAACCAGTAAAAGTCGCCGCTGACAATATCGCGGGGATGATAAAAGACAAAACAACCGGAAAAAAATTTCTGCAGGCGTTTTACCGGTGGCAACATGCTTGTTTGAATGCGTTTGGCATAGTTGATACTATCGGTAATATCCCTGTTCTTTATTTCGATCACTTCCTTTTGTTCCACAACTTCCTTTGTGCGGGCTGCCAATTCGGTTTCAAGGTATACCTGCAATAATTTCTGCTTGCGTTCCCTTACTTTGACAAAAATAATTACGGATAGGATCAGTGTTAAAGCGACCAGGGTCAGAAACCACCATGTTTTCCAAAAAGGAGGCCTGATGCGAAACCTTACTGACACAGGGTCGGTGTTTGTAAGACCGTCACTGTTATAGGATCTTAACAGGAAAACGTAGTCTCCTTCTTCTATTCTGGGATAATAGGCAGATGTGGCATCTGTCACATCCGACCATACCAGGTCATGGCCTTCGAGCTTATACTGATATCTTACCGAACCGGGATCCCTGTAATTCAGTCCGATATATTCAATTCTCAGTCGGTATGGTTTATAAGGTAATACGATCGCGATCTTCTGATCCGGATCATATGGCTTATCTGAGATCAATACCTTTGTAATGTTTTGAAATGGCGGGATTTTTCTTTTGCTCTCCTTTGAAGGATCATAAGACACCAATCCCTCGGTGGTACCAAAATAGAGAACACCGGTTCCGCTCTTGTTTACTGCATTAGGATTACAGTCACCTGTGAATCCCATGTTCACATCATATTTTGTAACGCGCATGTTGCCGGTGTTGATCCGGCTCAGACCCATACGATGCCCGGTCCAAATAGTATGATTGATGCCGCTGACTATGCTGTAACAATAGTCATTTTTAAGTCCCTGACTTGCCGTAATATGATAGACAGAATCGTTTTTAAACCGGTAAACCCCATCTCCATAGGTTGCAGCCCAAATGCCTCCCTGTTCATCTTCCGCTATTGCCTTAAATTCTATTTCAGCTCCTCCTGCCGGAAAAATATTGACGGGTTCATCCTTTTCATTTAACTGGTAAATTCCATTGGTCCGGGTAGCAAAAAGCAACCGCTTATGGCTGTCCATGAAAACGCAGGCTATGTTGTTACGGGGTAGTTGGTTAAGTGTGGTGAAATGTCCGATCGGATGAAAATTTTTATCGAATTTGTATATGCCGTCGCCGGTTGCCAGGTAAAATCCATGATCATCCACTGCAATTGAAGTCACCGAATTGCCAAGTGAGTTAGCCTCATATTGCACTTTGGTTAAGGCTGAGGTGACCAGGTTGAGCGCATACAAACCGTTTTTTTCAGTACCCGCCAAAAGTGTCTGGTTTGATATGGCAAGGGAAGTAACATGCACCGAAGGAAAAGAATTCACTTTTACCGCCTGGTTTCCGGGCTTCCGGCTGTACAAGCCTTCCGTTCCGCCCACATAAAGGATGCCATCTGCAGCAACTGCCACCGATTGTATGTTATTGTCAAGATCCCGGTTATCGAAGCCGAGAAATGAAAAGGACTGGCCGGTCAACTCGCTGATCCCGTCTCCGTATGTAGCTATAAAAATATTTCCTTCAAGGTCCTCGTATACTTTTTTTATAGAATTACCGGCTAAACCGTTGTTTTTGTCATAATGGGAAACCAATCCGAAATTTCCTTTGCCATCGGCCTGCGACAGCTTGAAAACTCCTTCCCGCAGCGTACTTATCCATAATTGACCTTCGGAATCTTCAAAGACCGATTGGGCATTTAAATTTCCGGTACCCTGTGCCTCCCCGGTTTTAGTCAGCAAATACCGGTCGCCCTGGACGATCAATTTAAAAATTCCCTGGTCCTCCGTTGCGATCCAAAAGGCTTTTCCGTCACGCGACTGTTGAATATCCTGAATTTTAACAAATTCGAGTTCTTTAACCGCCACCTGGTTTTCCGCTTTGTTTCCTTTCCTGTCGAGGGAAAACATCGACAATCCATCGGTGGTACCCAGCAGCAGGATATCGTTTAATACAGCCAGGGAAGTGCAAATCATTGATTGTGTGCCGGATAACCTAAGCGCCTTTCCGGTGGCCCTGTTTATAACAACTACACCCTGGTTTAATGTACTTGCCAGAAGATTGTTCTCATCCAATTCTGCAAAACCGGTGATCGAGCCTTTCAGTTCGATACCGGTATTCATCTTTTCAAAATGGGATTTTGAGTAACGGGCAATGTTTCCACTCTGGTATCCAAACCAAAGGTCACCTTCATGGTCTTTAAAACTTGTTCCTGCCACTTCACGCGACAGGGAATCCTGGGAAATATCGACATTAAATTCAGTTCCGTTAAACCTGCAGAGCCCTTCTCCGGTACCTATCCATATATAACCCCGTGAATCCTGGTTTATCGTATAGGTGAACGGGTGAGAAATGCCATCCCTGACTCCGAAATTACGAATCCGGTATTCCTGCCCACCGGTAAATTCAATGAGAAAAAAAGCCACTAAGGCAACGAGGATAGTCCTGTATTTTATGCGCATTCGTTGAAAGATATTATTTTTTTATTTTTTCGCCTTTCACAGCCCAATTGTACTTAGGAACACCCCCGATAGGAATCACAAAGAATGGCAGCAATTCCCCGTACTGATTTCTTACGCTCACAACAACATTGTTATTTTTTACAACCGGATTTTTACGTTTGATAAACTGGATGTCAAGCGATCTGTTTTTTTCTTCCTCAAAAATTTTGAATTCATCCTCTACCCAGTTATTTTCTCCCGAAGTTTTGCTTAACTGACCCTGCCGGGCAACAGAAACCGTACGTATCATCCCGTCGCTGTCCCAGTCAAAATTCGACAGTTTAACAGATATGGCCTTGTCGTCAACAAAGGGATAGATATGAGAGACTTCAGCAGGATTATCCCACATTCTGAACGAATATTCGTAGGCAAATGCATTTGCTCCTTCCACTGCTTTATTTTCGTCAGGCATGGTAGAGAGAAAATACCGGTACAGGTTACCATCATCACCGTCAATTCCGTCACAGATAACCTTAAATATATATCCGTCAAAACTGGGTACAAATTCACCTTCTGATGGATTGAACGGACCGAAAGTATACCATTTCTGGTCATAAGAATCCTGGTTTCCGAAAGATTTGGATCCCAGTAGGTTGCCACTTTTATAATTACCGGTTGGCTGTGTTTCTTTGGCATCTTTGTTGCTGTAACATTCCTTGCCCCCATAAATGGAATATGTCATCTTTGTATCGAAAACACCATCCAATTCATCAACGATTCCACCGATATCCGGATCATAAACCCTGATATACACAGGCTGGCTGAAACTTCTTGGTATCAGGAAGAAAAACGTTTGAGAAAAGTCGTCATCGCCCCATGATGTGCTGGCTTTGGGACCGAAGGTCATCAGGTATGGTATGTTTTCATCCCCTGCCGGAACCGGCTGTGCATGAATACCAAAATTCAATCCAACAATAAATACCAGAAAAAGAATGTACTTCATATTTGGGTTCCAGAAATTTATAATCTGTTTTACTATACGATAAAAAATGTCTTTGGGTTCATTTTACGTTCAAAACCCCATATTATAATTATTGTCCGGCCTTAATCACAACGATCTGTCGTGTGCTGCATTTCTTTGGATCTTCCGCAACCGCATGGCCCGTTTGCTTTCCCGATATTCCCAGTTGTAGCTGGTATATTCCCGGATAAAGGAATGTGTGTTTCACTTTTTCACCGCTTGACCTGTATCCATCTCCAAAATCCCAGTAATATCCGCTCACCTGGTAATTTTTCAGGAACGTATTGTGTGCGTCAAGTGTAAATTCCTGGCCTGCGCTGATCGTATCTGATGCAGTTATATAAGGCTGTTCAACATCTTCAACAAAAAAGCTGTCGCTTGCCTGGTTCAGGGCTACCTGGTTAGTGAGCAAATCCACGACATTCAGCTGAACCAGGTAATTTCCCGGCTTGCTGTAACAGTGTTCGGCTTTCAGTTTCCTCACTTTGGTACCGTCGCCCAGATCCCATTCATAGGCTAATACAGTTGTATCTAGTTCACTGTCGTTTGGTTCGTAAAACACATAACAATATTCATTTTCTTCCTGGGGTTTGCAATTTACAAATGTTGGAATTGAGGAATAGGCTGAAAAGATATCGGCTGATCCGTCTCTGTCTGAGACAAAATAACCGGTATCCATGGCAGCGTTGATAATAAATCCGTAATCATCTCCTGCCGAGTTATAAGGCGATTCGAGTGCCACCGGTATCTGCCAGGCTCCATTCTCATTGACAGTATAATATATTTCCAGGTCATTTTTCTGATGATGGCCACGCGATGCAAAATAAAGCCTGCCGCTGTGATGAAGAAATGGAAATACTTCGTTTTTGTCCGTATTTACATTGCTGCCCAGGTTTTCAGGCTTGCCCCACTGGCCATTTTCCTGCCGGGAAACATAAATATCATATCCACCCAGGCCGTCCGGACTGTCTGAGCAAAAGAACAATTCATTTCCATCTTCAGAGAGGCACGGGTAACCTGTATGGCAGTCGGGCCTGTTGTATCTGAAAGGGGTAATGTTGCTCCATTTTCCCCGACCAGAGGTGGCACTGAAAATGCCGAAGGTTGTATCTTCCCTCTGTTTGTTTCTCTTGCCGGTAGAAACATCAATGGTACGTGTGAAATAAATTGTGTTCCCGTCCTTACTGAAACAGGAGGGTCCTTCAAACAAATAGGTAGTGAGATCTTTGGATAGCAATACCGGGTTCTCAAATTTGCCGGGTTTTTTCTGGTCAGCCAGGTATAAATTGGTAAACAGACTGTTCCTCATATCTACGTAACTGGGAAAGAGATCTCTTTTTCTATCCGAACAAAAGACCAATCCATTTTTATAAAATGCCGGGGCCAGTTCTTTCGATGAGGTGTTGAAGGAAAGACGGTGCGATTCAACGTATGACTGTGCGAGAAGATCGCTGCCTGTAAAAAGCACTAAAATAAGAAACACATATATTTTGCTCCGGATGATCATGTTTAAAATAGGGTTGGATTGGATGCCTTAACCTGGAAACCAAAATTGTATTCAAGAACTATCTCAATGGAATTACGGTTGTATTCATTGATGCCACTGATACCATAATCATAAGCCAGTCCCACATGTAACTGATAGTTTAACTTACAATCAAGGAGAAAAACGAGAGCCTGCTTTGAACGGTACGTACAACCTGCCCGCAACAGGTCCCTGTATAGCAGGCTAACACCGGCATCGGCAATAATACCCGAGGGTATTTCATATTCCAGCAATGCGGAAGGCTGTAATACCCAATTATCCGCCATCTTAATATTTACACCAGTGGTTAGATACCATGCATATTGATTAAAATCATGGTATACGGCAACTTTTCCTGATTCATTTGTCCTGTAACCCAGGAGCAAGGGAACGGATAATCCCGCGTAGAAATTCCTGCTGTTATAATAAAAACCAAAGCCGAAATTGGGCAGTAAGTAATTGCTGGAATTTGCATTGAAAACATCGTCATCGCCTTCCAGACTTGATACATCCATTTGGCCTGTAGCCAGACCGGCCTTTAAACCAAGTGCAAGTTTGCCATTTCCCACGGTAAGCCGGTGAGCGTAATTCATATAAAAGCCGGTATATTTTCGTAAGCCCATGCTTTCGTTCATAACCAGCAGGCCAAGTCCCATGGCGGTTTTCTTCAACGGTGTATGCGCTGCCAGTATATTATAAGAGGGTGCGCCTTCAAATCCCATCCATTGGCTCCGGTGGGATAGATTAACGCTGAGCATTTCGTGACTCCCGGCATAGGCCGGATTAAGGGCAAGACCATTAAAAGTATAATGACTGTACATCAGTGCTTTTTCCTGTGCCTTCATTCCGATCCAGGAGAGCAATAAAACGATGAAAATAATAAATCTGCGCATCTATCGTAAAATTTCAACAAATGACCTGAACTGGAATTCTTTCTCCCGCCCTTCAACTTTTATATCTGCAATATAAAAATAGGTGCCTTCGGGTAATTCAACCCCGTTCATGTTTTTTCCATCCCATGGATTTCCTTCGGCATAGTTATCCGATTCAAATACAAGGACACCGGTGGAATTATAAATTTTCAACCTGATTTTTTCTGCGTGTAAAGCTCCCGGTTCGAAATTGTCATTTTTTCCGTCTCCGTTCGGTGAAAACCCCTTGGGAATTACAAGCGGATTAATCAGAAGGTTAACCTGGTCAGAGACTTCGGCGCAATTGCCATTATGGACGGTCCATTTCAGGGTTGTTGCGTTTTCAAGTTCAACGACAACTGCATCCGGCAGTGTATCATTATCAAAATCACCTGCTCCGCTCACAACAGTCCATTTTCCGGAACCAACTCTCGGAATTGCTGCTTCAAGCCGGGTTGTATAGGAAAAATCCAGAACCTGATCAGAACCTGCCTCTGCTGCATCCGGGTGTTCATTAAATATTACGCTTACTTCATCCTTATCGAAGCAATGCCAGTTATATTCACTCCATGTAAACAGGTTGGATCCATATTGGTCTGCCGTCGCAACACAGGCCGGATCCTCAGGATCTGTAAATGTTGCACCGTCGGATGACCAAATTCCTTTTGATCCGGCAATACTTCTGCTTGCGGAGAGGGTATAAGTGTTGCTGCAAACTTCGTCATCGCTGCCTGCATTTGCCACGGGCACGTCGTAAACAACAGCATTCGCCTGTTCCATAAAATTTGAAATATCCGCAAAACAACCGCTGTCATCCGCAATGGTCTGCATAGTAAAGGATTGGGTAAAAGCGGGTATCAGCTTCACCGAGTCAGGCGATGCCATAATGCCATTTTTTGATTGCCCGCCTACCGTTACACTAAACGGAGGATGTACTCCGCCAACGTTAAATTTTACAACCAATGTCTCTCCGGCACAAAGCGAATCCCTGCTTCCGATCAAATCACCCGATGGCAGCGGATTGATCCGCACTTCAACTGAACTGCTTGTATCCGCGCATTCATGAATATCGGGAGAAGAGAATACAACTCTTCGGTAAAATAAAGGCGCCGTGAGCACCGGAGTGGTGTAATTCATTGCCATGCCGCTGGCCTGTGTCCAACCCGTATTGTCCAGGCTTTGCTGCCATTCATAGGAATAGCTTCCGCTGCCATTGGCAGGCTGTGAGCCGGTTAACAGCCGGTCTGAATTAAAGCAGGTATATTGAATTGTTCCACCCGGAATAGTATTGTTCGTTATAGAAGGATAAACGGTAATTGCAATGACACTTGATGTATCCGAACAAATGTCGCTGATTGCTTTCCGGGAATAAAATGTTGTTGATGTCAAAGTACCGGGAGTATAAGATTCCTGGTTATTGGTGCCGTTTGCCTGCATCCAGCCTTGAATTTCCTGCTGTTTTTCGAGCCATTCATAAGTGAACGCGCCTCTGCCTCCTGTCGCCGGCAAGCCATTCAGAGATAAGGGAATACCGTTTTCACAGATGGTCTGATCTGCTTCCGCAATGTTGTTCAGAATATACGGAACCACATCAATTACAAGTGCTGATGAAGTGTCACGGCATGCATTAAAAGAACCAGAAAGAACAATCCGGCTAAACTGTGTAATCGTATCTACAATTTCTGAAGGAGTATAATTTTGCATCGTGGCCCCCGCTATGGAATTCCAGTTTCCGGAAGTACGCAACAGCCATTGATAGCTGTAAACCAGGTTGCCGCCGCCAGGCATTGAGCCGGATACAAGCTCCGGTATTTCTCCCGCGCAGTATTTATTAACCGTTGAGGAAGGTATATTTCCGGAGATGAGGGGAAGCACATGAATTGTTTTTATTGCCGATGTATCCTTGCATGCCTGTCCATTCCCTGAATATACAATCCGGCGGTACAGGGTTGTGTCCGTGAGAATCCCCGGATTATAGCGCTTAACATTGGAGGCAGGAAGAGAAGTCCAGTTGCCGTAGGTGGATCTGGATTGCCATAAATAGGCATAAGTTCCGTCCCCCTGACCTGGTGACAAAGCATTCAGCAAACCTGTTCCCAGATCTTTGCAAATCACCGTATCGTCAGAGATAAAAACGTTATTTGTAATGGAAGGAAGTACCGTAACCTTCACTGTATTGCTTGTATGGGAACAATAAGCCGCAGAGGTAACCTGGCGTCGGAAATAGAACGATTGCTGCAGGAGACCGGGACTAAAAGAGTCAGAATTTCCCCCGTTGTTCCATACAGACATGTTTGAACTGAATTGCCATTGGTACTGGTAAATGTTGTTTCCTCCTGCCGGATTTGTACCGGTAAGGGTCGCGGCCGGAAGATTATAGCAAATTGTGTCAGTCCCAGAAACTATATTGTTGGTGATGGCCGGGTACACAAAAATTTTAAGTGTACGGCTTGTATCGGAAATGACATTTAATTTTTTATCTACGGATCTCACAATTCTTCTGTAGAAAGTGGTTTGTGTTAAGGCAGGCGGCCTGATGCTGTCACGGGACGTACTGCCAAGGGTAACCCAGGCAAGACTATCGATCGATTTTTGCCAGATCCATGTATAGGTGCCATCACCCCCTTTGGGATGGCTTCCGGTAATTTTGTTCGGAACCTGGCCGGCGCAAATGGTGTCCACTCCCCTGAGTGTATTGAACAGGAAACCGGTGAGGTTAAGGATCATGTTATTTATTTTGACACCGTAGTGTCCGTCATCACCCAGGTGAGAAAGGCATGCCCGGGTGGTTTTCCCTCCCAGAGTGTCCACTGTCAGTGAAGCTCCGGTGATGGCATTGCCTGAGTACCATAATACTCCGCCGCTTCCTCCGCCGCCGGAACCCGTACAATTTACAGCATTTCCCTTGCCTCCCTGACCACCATTAATTTTAACCGAAATGGCTCCTGAATAGTCTGTTGCATCGAGAAGCACAGTTCCTGCGCCACCTCCGCCCCCTGCACTGCCTGTGGCAGTCACGGTAACATTCTGCCCGCTGGCCTTTAAATAAGTTCCGCTTTTCGAAAACAGTGTGCCTGTAATAATAAAAATAATACCTCCTCCATTGCCTCCGTTTGTGGCTGTATTGGACGTCAGCAGGTTCTGAACACCGCTGCCGCCACCGCCGCCCATGATTACTGCACCGTTGTTCTTATACAACAGACCACAGGCCAGACCACCCCAGGCCCTGACCATAGATTCTGTGCATGCATCGGATTGTCTTCCTCCATCGCCACCCTGCCAGAAATTGCCACCACCGGCGCCCCCTGAAAACAACCCGTTTCCCCCGCCTCCCCCGTTAACCGCACATCCTGCACCCTTTGTGTATGGCCAGGCAATCGTATCAACGGTTATAATACCTTCTCCCTTATTCCCGGATTTGTTCAGTACATATTTTCCAAAATGCAGGGTATCCAATATTTCATGGCCGGGCGTTGCATCAAAATCTTTACGGCAGCCACCGGTGTAATTTTCTTCAGGAACGGCTGCCCCCCTGAATCCCAATCCGCTTACATCCAGGTTTGCCTTCAGCTTAACCGAATCCATGCCAAGAATGGCGATGATGCCCCCTGTGGTTCCATCCCATGGTTTGGCCGTTACGTTTGCAGTAACTGTTACATTATCTCCTTCCACAAAACGAACTAACTGAATTCTTTCACCCGCATCATAGGTATTGACATGATCATCCGTAAATACTATGTAATTGCCGTTAACTTCCCCAATCTGCATGATTTCATACATCCCTGCATTTCTCCATTCCTCTTTGTACTTGTTGGGATTTGTCAGAAAACCGGGAATAGTTGGCATTGTGGCTCCTGTCATCTGTATCAGCAAAACCTTGTCGCCCGGATGAAAATAACTTAATTCGGTGGAAGGGGTAATCAATACCCTGCTGGTCTCAACGCTTATTACCCGGAGGTAATGATTGATGACACCAGGCATTTCGACATTAATTTGTGAAAGGCCTGCCAGCAGCCAAAATAACAGGCCAGCGAATATGAATAATATACGTTTCAAATGAACTATGGGTTAGCTGGTTGGTTCGTTTAAGTAACCTGTTTATACATGGTTACCTTTCCCAAGGTTTCATTATACTTACTTTTCTTCTGTTTTTTGTAAATTCCCGAAATAAGGCAATTCGATCAGAAAAGTTGTACCATGATTCACTTTTGTCTTAAACGTGATATGCCCGTCAAAAGATTCAATAATATTCTTGACAATTGTCAGGCCCAGACCCATACCACTCGTCTTGGTAGTAAAACTTGGTGTAAACAGCTTGCCCTGAAGTTCATCCGGTATGCCCTTACCATTGTCTGCAACGCTTACCCTTATCCTTCCTCCTGATAAAACAGCATTGATCCCTATCCTTCCTTTTCTGTTTTCCGGAATCGATTGTATTCCATTTTTAATGAGGTTGATAAAAACCCTCGACAATTGCTCCTTATCAGCAAATACAGGCAGGACGCTGCTTTCATAATCGAAAAGGAATTCCACATCTTCAGTATTTTCAAACAACTGAAGTATGGATTTAATGGCATCTACTAAATTGATCTCCTCGTTAACTGCCTTTGGCATCTTGGCAAAATTTGAAAACTCAGATGCAATAAAGGATAGGTTATCAATTTGTTCAATCAGGGTTTGAGTAACCCTTTCAAGATATGTATCAAAATCTTCACGGTTGTCCTTCCATGAGCGCCACAAGTGTTGCACGCTCAACTTCATGGGGGTGAGCGGATTTTTGATTTCATGGGCAATCTGCTTTGCCATTTCCCGCCATGCACTTTCTCGCTCTGAACGGGCCAGCATTTCAACACTTTTTGCCAATTCCTTCACCATCCTGTTATATTCGTCCACAAGCCCGGCAATCTCATCCTTGCCGTTATAAATGATCTGTTCGCTTTTCTTTCCAAGCTTAATTTCGCTGAATTTTTTCTGAATAAGCTTTAAGGGTCTGGTAATCTGATCGGAGATAATGACAGCCATAGCTATGGTAAGCAATACCAGCATGACGTATATATTCAGAATGGCCACAACCAGTGTGGTTATGTCGTTCCTTAAAATATTCTGCTTGGTGAAATAAGGCAGATTTAAAAATGCCAATAGCTCTCCGTTCACATTTACAAAAGGAACATAAGCGGAAAGATAGGTGAGGTTGCCAATTTTTTCACGGTGAATAAATTCCGCCTGCTTTTCCATAACCATCTTTTCGTAGGCTACAGGATTCATTTTCGCTCCCTGCATGCCCTGGTCAAAGATCTCCGATCGCGAAGTGGCCAGCAGGTTTCCTTTGGGATCATACAGGTTAATGTCGGAATAGAATATATCAGAAAACCGGATCAGCAACTGGTTCAGATTATCATAGTCGGGTCCGCGGGAATCCTTTCTAATTACTGGCAGATAAGCCAGTTTGTGATCGAGTTCAATGTAAACCGACTGGATTTTTTCACTCAGCTGGTCATGCTGTTTCTTCTGGTATTGCATGATACTGAAATAAATAGTCCCACCCCCGACGAGTAAAAGAGAAAGGAATAAAACAGCAATTATTGACAGCTGTATCTTATTTTTAAAGTTCAGATCGATGTTGCGCCCAATTTTTGAAAAATTGTTGGTGACCGAATACACCAGCAGTATTAGATAAAAGAATAAAAACAAATAGGAAAACGATACCAGTTTGTCAAAGAACAGCGTTTCTGGCAGACTGATGATGATTACACTGTTTTTATTCACATAATAAATGAGGTGATTGTACCCGTCAAAATACATCAGGTGATTGTGGGCATCAAGCCGGTTGGACGAATTTCTGTATGTATCGAAATTCAGGCTGTACTGAAAGGAACCTGATTGAGCAATCAGCTGGTTTTTATAATATTTGGCATAGGAATACTCATCCATCAGTTTGTTCTGCTTGAATTTCCCATCCAGCAGCAATTCAGGATAGCCAAGTTCCTCCGCAATAAGTCTCGATTGAAGTTCAATGTAAAAAGTAACAATTTTATTCTTTCCCGGTAGCTTGTATTTAATCCATCCCAGGTAATTTATCCTCCCGTTTTGTACATCGAGGAAATAAAAATCCGTGCGGGGAAGCCTCGTGCTGCCCTTTGCCAACAAACTGTTGTAATAGTCAAAGCAATTCTGCTGTTTTTGAAAAGGCCCGTCATCCGTGGGAATTTCAGTATCAGGATAGCAATCCTGGAACATGATTTTATATTTGCCCCAAAAGCCATTGAAATAATTGATGCGTAAATGATTAAATATCTGGTCACTCGGAATGTTCATATTAAACAGGTACTTCGCCAGCGTTTCATCCTTTTCAATACGGCGGCTGATGTCTTCAAGCAGGTATTCGGCAACCGGATCATGCTGGGCGGCAAGATTATCCGCCATAACGCGCATGTTTTCCACCGTCCGCTGTTTGGAATAATAAGATATAAAGTAAACCGCGTACGCGGAGAAAAATACGACCATCAAAGACAACGGTGCATATCCCCCCATGGGAAGCTTCCTGTACTGAAACAGGGAAAGCAGGGCAAAAAGAAGAACAAAAGCAAGATGGGATCCGAAATCAAACTTAAAATGAAGCATGTATAATCCAAAAAACAAAAGGGAATTTACGATCAGGAACATCAGGAATACCTTGTCGGTTTTACAATTCCGGTTGCAAAGGGTCAGCATTTTATGGATCAGAAGCAACAGCGCTGTGAATTGCATGGCCGCAATTATCAATCCGATGATGGAAAAAATATCCAGACTGGCAACTTTATACGTTTCAAAATTGATCGTGGAATTGAGGATAAGGTTTGAAAAGATGGTATGTGTATAAATATAGAAACAAGTAAGAAGGATGGTCATCACAATGATAATCAACGGTGATCCTCCCTTTTTGGAATCATAGAACCACCGGGGAAAAGTAAAATCCCGGTTAAACTGAACGATGAGAAAAAGTATGAAGATTGTATTTACGAAAATATCACCCAGCGAGGGGAGCCACTCTGATTTTCCGAAAGGAACAGGGCCGAATGCTTCCAGCGCATAGATATCACCGGGAATATGATACCTGTATTGAATGTACCTGAAAAGTGCCAGGAAAACCGTCAATCCGAAGATGGCAAAATTTTTAATCCGCCGGTTTGTGATTTGCCGTATCAATCCGCGCAGCAAGAGTAAAAATGAAAGCAGCGTAAGGAAATACAACAATGGGGTCAGGCGCTTTTCTACCCGGGAAAACCGGAGTTCCTTCTGAGAGAATTTTACCGAAAAGAGATAAATGCCTTCCCAATCATGAACGGCAAACGATCCGGGCTGTGACTCCGTAAGTAATTCGGCAGAACCCGGCAATTTCAGATCAGGCTGAAAATGGCTTTTAAGAAATTCATTCTCATAAGGATATTGCGTTTTAACAAGGATCAGGGCATATGAACGGATTGAATCCTTTTCATACGTTTTAATTACATAATATCCATTTGAAATAAATTCAAATCGTTTGCCGTCCACGAGGTTTTCATCAAATGGATAAAAAGTTATGCTGTTGTCTGACCAGTATAGCAAGTTATTATTGCGATAAGCAAGAAATAGTATGCCATTGTCCGGGACTACCGTAGTAAGCTGCCATTTATTTTCTTCAAGCTTATGCTGAATCCGGTCCGCCACTTTGAATTTTTCATCCATCTCCTTTTGAAGTCTCCTGTGTTCAGCGGCACGGTAATTGAAATTATCGAGAAAATAATCACTGCCAAGGGTAAGTGCCAGAAGCGCAAGAAAAATAAAAAATGTTCTGTTCAGATTCATACTTTTTCCCTTCCCGTTATAAATAAACTGAAATTCAGGCGTGATGATAGGGTTCCCCCCGGATGATTGTAAATCCGCGGTAAAGCTGCTCAAGGAAAAGAAGCCGGATCATCTGGTGTGAAAATGTCATTTCCGACAGGGAGATCCGCCCGGGCACCGCCTTGTAAACTTCCTCAGAGAACCCAAACGGACCTCCCGCAACAAATGCCAGGCTTTTTGTACCCCGGTTCATGGCATTTTGAAGAAAAACCGAAAAACCTGAAGAATTCATTGCTTTTCCCCTTTCATCGAGCAGCACCTTGAAATCATAATTAGCAAGTGCTGAAAGGATGATTTTTCCTTCACTTTCCTTCTGCCATTTTTCCGGTTGACTTTTTGCCTGCCTGGCTTCCTGAAGATAAATCATTTCAAACGGCACATAATGGCGAAGCCTGCTTTCATATATGGCAAGACCGTCACGGAGCCAGGACTCGGTTGTGCGACCTATGTTCAAAAACGCTATTTTCATGGCTGGAAATACAAAAAGTAAAACCTTAAAGGCAATACGGAATTGTTGGCAAGGAATTTGAACATAATGATAATTCAATTAAATAATTAAATTTGCCATGCAAACGGATACATTCCTGTTCAAAAATACTTTTTATTTTAAAAGAAGTATGATAAACATTACTTTGAAGATCAACAGTTTTATATTATCCCTGCTATTCCTTTTTTATTTTGTCCCCCTGCACGCGGAAAATAAGATGGCTGAAGATATTCCGCAGGCTGTGATCGATGCTCTCCGCACTGGCAACACCACTGCATTGTCGGGATATTTCAATACGAGCATTGAACTGGCGATCCTCGACAAAGAAGATATTTACAGCAGGCAGCAAGCAGAACTGATCATTAAGGATTTCTTTGCAAAACACGTGCCAAGCGGCTTTACTATACTGCATAAGGGAGGAAAAGAAGGTTCACAATATGCGATAGGCAACCTGGTCACATCATCCGGAACATTCAGGGTAACACTCTGGATTAAAATGACACAGAATAAACCATATATTCACCAACTCCGATTCGAAGAGGGAAATGCCGAATAGCTATTTCGACGAATTCATTGACAACGCACTGAAAGAAGATATTGGTGACGGGGATCATACCTCCCGCGCCTGTATTCCGCGAAATGCGACAGGCAAAGCCCAGTTGCTTGTAAAAGAAGAAGGTATCCTGGCCGGCGTAAACGTTGCCTTGCGAATATTCAATAAGCTTGATCCGACTGTTCAAACCGAAGTATATAAACAGGATGGGGACTGGGTTGCCCCTCCGGATATAGCTTTTGTTGTGGAAGGAAAGATCCTGGCCTTGCTGAAAGCTGAGAGGCTGGTCCTCAATATTATGCAGCGCATGAGTGGCATAGCCACAACCACACACCGGTATGTGGGTCAATTACAGGGGTTGAAGACACGAATTCTAGATACCCGGAAAACTACACCCGGTATGCGGCTTCTTGAAAAGGCGGCTGTAAAAACCGGGGGTGGGGAAAATCACCGGTTCGGATTGTTTGATATGATCCTGATAAAGGACAATCACATCGATTTTTCCGGTGGCATACCCCATGCGATTTACAGGGTAAAGGAATATATGCAGCAAACAGGAAAAAACCTGAATATTGAAATAGAAGCCCGGAGCCTGGAGGATGTTCAGACAATAATGGATATAGGTGGTATTCAGCGGATCATGCTTGACAATTTCAATATTCCGGATACCCGGAAGGCAGTGGAAATGATCAACGGACGTTACGAAACGGAATCATCGGGAGGTATTACATTTGAGAATATCCGCTCGTATGCAGAATGCGGAGTGGATTTCATTTCCGTTGGAGCATTGACGCACCAGATAAAAAGCCTCGATCTGAGTTTGAAGGCATTAAATTACAAGACAGATGAATTCGGACCGTCCCGCCAGTATCTATAAAGCTTATTTCCACAACAAAAGACTTGTGAGGTGGAGCAAGCAGATTAAATTTCCGGGAACACGCGGACTGTCTGCCTATGAAGTGATATCCTATTTTATAAGGGGATTGTCGAAAGGATCGCTGAATATAAGGGCAACCTCTATTGCGTTCCATTTTTTGCTGGCCCTCGGTCCGGCCATCGTTTTTTTGCTTGGCCTTATTCCTTATCTTCCAATCCGTAACTTTCAGCAGGGACTCATGGATATTCTGATGGAAGTAATACCAAAGAATTCATATGCAGCTCTTGAGGTATTGCTCCAGGTTAAGCATAACGGATTGCAGATATTCGGTTTTGTGGTTACTGTTTTTTTCGTTCAGAAAGGAATCAACGGCATCCTTGAAGCCTTTAATGCCACCTACCATACAATTGAAACCCGTCAGTGGATTGACCGTCGTTTAATAGCTGTCGGATTGTTCGCGATCCTTTTTGTGCTGGTAACTTTTGCATCGGTCCTGTTATTTTTTAGCAACCTGGGCATCCGGTATCTTTATATGCATGGTATAATTATGGATTATGGCAATTATCTTCTCCTCCAGCTCGGCAAATGGATTGTAATTCTTACACTGACCTTTCTCGCCATTTCTTTTCTCTACTTTCTGGCGCCTTCGAGAAAAACAAGATTGAGATTTTTTACTCCCGGATCCATACTGGCTACCCTGTTGTCAATCCTCACATCCATTGGATTTTCTTATTTTGTTAATCACTTTGCCCCTTTTAACAAATTCTTCGGACCGATTGGCACTCTTATCGCCGTCATGCTATGGATGAATTTTAATGCTGTGGCTCTGCTGGCAGGCTTTGAACTTAATGCCAGCATAAGGAATGCGAGGGATATAAAATTTGAACCAATGGCGATCTGAGGTGTTGTATACGCACATCCCCGCAGAACATGTCGGAAATAAACGAAATCAGAAAAGAATATACGTATGCCCAGCTTGAAATTGACAACCTGGATATTGATCCTATTGTACAATTCCGGTACTGGCTGAATGACGCACTTAAAGCGAATGTGACGGAGCCAACCGGCATGGTATTATCCACAGCAGGAAGCGACGGAAAACCTTCTTCAAGGGTGGTATTGCTGAAAAACCTGGATCGCGACGGGTTTACCTTTTTCAGCAATTATGAAAGCAGGAAGGGTATTCAGATCCAGCAAAACCCTAACGCATCCCTGCTCTTTTTTTGGCCCCTGATTGAACGCCAGGTGAGAATCGAGGGCAGGGTTGCGAAAACCCCGCGTCATATATCAGATGAATATTTTCAGTCACGTCCGGAAGGAAGCAAGATTGGAGCCTGGGCATCTCCACAGAGTACTGTGGTACCCAGCCGGGAGTACCTTGATAATCTCCAGAAAGATTATGTTATGCTGTTTAAAAAAAAGGCTCTTGAAAGACCTGAAAACTGGGGAGGTTACAAGCTATTTCCACATACGATCGAATTTTGGCAGGGAAGAGAAAACCGGCTCCATGACCGGTTCGAATATAAGTTAAATGGCAGTATCTGGGAGATTCACCGGCTTGCGCCTTGATTAAATGCAGAAACAAGGCAATGCCTTGTCTCTGCGATTTTATCTCCGGTGAAACCTCGTCCCCTGACCCTATCTGATCACAACCATTCTCCTTTTCCCTGAAACAGAATTGCCATCTATCAGCATGGTGTAAAAATACACACCCGCCGGAAGATTCTGCAGATCAAAGGTCACACTCGAATTTCCCTTGCCGGCTATTGGATACTGACCAACCACAAAACCCGACATGTTATAAACCAATATTTTGGCGTTCCCTGCGTTTTCTGACACATAGCAATCAATGGTGGTGGTGGTGGTGGCAGGATTCGGATAATTTTGTTCCATACCCGATAATTGTAAATCTTCTTCCATTGGCAGGGCAGACTCGTCTGCAGCAATGTGAAATCCCGATTTCATCTCCGATGCGGGGGCGTTTACGCAGGCATAGAAAGATCTGCCTTCGTGTGTTCCATCCCCAAGCTGGCCCTCATTGTTGACTCCGGTGCCACAATAACTGCCGTCCGGGTTCATTATTATTGAATAAAAAAAGCCTGCCGCAATCATGGAGCAGTTGTTCATGCCTTCCACCGGATCAATTGTAAACATGGCGTCCCCGTTAAAACCATTTCCAAGTTGTCCATAATAATTGTATCCCCATGACCATACGGATCCGTCAGCCTTCATTGCCAATGAATGCTGATAGCCGGTGGAAATATCTTTCCAGTCCGTGGCATTATCTATCATGAAAGGCTTAAGATGGGTTGCTTTGGAAGTATCAGCCAATTGACCATAATTATTACGTCCCCATCCCCATAGTGTTCCGTCCGATTTGAGGGCCAAAGCATGATCCCATCCGGCAGATATAGTTTTCCAGTCTTTGTCAGATCCTACTTGAACAGGTGAATGTTTATCAATGGTTGTGCCATCGCCCAGCTGGCCGCGGTCGTTACTGCCCCAGGCCCATAAAGTACTATCCTTTTTCAGCGCCAGCGTGAAATTATTGCGGGTAACCACCATCTTCCAGTCTGTTGAAGCTCCGATTCTTACAGGGTTTTTTGAGCTCGATGTCAGAACCATTTCCCAGCTGTCCTTTGTCATTGTAGCCCCATGCCCAGAGTGTTCCGTCCGTCTTTATCGCAAGGGAATAATAATATCCGCCGGTTACCTGTCTCCAGTTATTGGCTGTTCCTATCCTGAAAGGTGTGATTTTTTCTGTTGTTGTTCCGTCGCCCAATTGTCCTACTATATTAGCTCCCCACACCCATAACGATCCATCCATTTTGATGGCCAGGGTATGATTATAGCCAGGAGAAGCCTGTTTCCAATCGTTGGCGCCAATCTTCACCTGGGAATATCGGTCAGTTTTGGTTCCGTCACCGATTTCTCCATTTATGTTGCCGCCCCATGCCCACAGGCTTCCGTCCGTTTTCAGGACTAAACTATGATGGTAAAAAGCGGTCATCTTATCCGCAATTATATATTTAACAATTAACCTGGGCCACCTGGCTGAATCGGGAAATTCCCGCGAACAGAAAGCCATCCTGCTGTATTTTAGCTCACTTTGTAAGCGAAGCATAAAGCCAAAGCTTTCACCCGGGTTAATCACCATATCCTGAACCATACCGGTGACATCATAGTTCACATAGTCCTCATCACTGGTTCGAGATTCCGGTAATGCCAGCCTGTGGCTTGTGGATGTGGCCGGCTGTGAATTATAAGTTACTGTTGATTCAGTCCAGGTTGATGTAATCCTTTCAATATAGCTTGCATTTGACCTGTAAACTGAACCCGGTTTTACCAGGCTGCTTGAATGCTTTGACTCATCATTGATCTGCGGAGCAAAAGAATAAAGTGTGAGCTGCGCTTCCACAATGACAGCATCAGCAGGAATTGAAGCCACATCAAAATCCATTACACTTCGTTGATTCACCCGGTAATTACTTGCAGTCCATTCACCCGAGTAGATTTTAGTGCTTGTCCCGTAATTTGTATTTGCATAGTAATCATAACCGGGTTTTGCAGTCATATACAGGTAAGCATCCTTGCTGGATGTGAGCGTTACCGTTTTTGTTGCTGATAACGATTGATTGACAAGGGAAGCGTCTGCAGCCATCATCTTATTCTTATACTTTGTTTTACCGCTTTTTCCGTTATCGTCAGGGTCATGTTTTCTTACAAAATCCATGGAATCAATTCTGGCCATTGCCCTTTTCCATTTTTCTCTTTCGTGTTTTGAATTAACTGCTTTTCCGTCAGCGCTTTTTTCATTAATGACAATATTCCTTCCTGCCCTGTCTTCCCCTTCTATCAGCACAAACGGATCTTCAAGCTGTCCTATGATCTTGATATAAACCCTATTATCGAGAAGGAAAAAGTCAGTTGCCTTATTGGTCGAAATATTGCGCGTAAAATAGGGCCGGGTTTTGTCATTATAGGTTACATATAATTTAACAAACCGCGATATATCTTCGGCCTTTAATACGCAATACAACGTAGTCATTGTATCGCTTTTGGATGTCAGCCTGTACTCAAATTCATATGTTGGAGTTATCTGGTATGATCGTTCCTGCGCATATGCGTGGGAGAATAGTACCGTCCCACATGCTGCCAAAACAATAAAGCGGATTATTCTTTTCATGATGAATTGGGATTTAATATTTCTCTTATTACGACATTTCACTGCCTGACGTAATATAAAATTGACCAATCCACCTATTCAGAGTGACGAGTGACAAGAACCCGGGGATAAGTTGGAAATTGAGAAATGAAAAATGAAGAACTAAAAGATAAAAGTGACTGGTGACTGGTGACTGGTGACGCTTACGCCGCTGACCTGCAGAACTGCAGAACTGCAAAACTGCAAAACTGCAAAACTGCAAAACTGCAAAACTGCAAAACTGCAAAACTATTTCCAACCTACAGCCTGGCAGCCTAAACCCCTAAACCCCTAAGCCCCTAAGCCCCTAAGCCCCTAAGCCCCTGATCGCATCCTCTATAGCCCTGATTTTGTGTTCGGCATCGGCTTTTTTGCGGTTTTCGAGTTCAATCACCTTGGCGGGAGCATGGCTTGTAAAATGCTCATTGTTAAGTTTTTTCATTACCGTTTCAAGAAATCCCTGCACATATTCCAGTTCCTTTCGGAGTTTAGCCAGTTCATCCTCGGCATTATGAAAATCACCTAACGGCAGATAAAATTCAGCGTAGGAGAGAATCAGGCTGGCAGCGCCTTCCGGTTTCTCCTCTATGATGATAATCTCTTCGAGGTTGCCCTGCTTAATAATAACCGGATTAAAATCCCCCTGGTAATTGGACGCTTTTACATACAGCGTGAGTTTGTTTTTACCGGGTATCTGGTTATCGACCCGTACATTACGGATAAATGTCACGATTTCCTTAACCTGTTCAAAAAGGCGGAGCTTTTCATGATCGATGGGCTTTACCGTGGGTGTTCTTTCATACATAATGCTGAATCCCTGTGGTCGCTCTTTCAGCAAGTGCCAGATTTCTTCCGTAATGAAAGGAACAAATGGATGAAGGACTTTAAGCAGCACCTCAAACATTTCAATTGTGGTTTGATACGTACGGCCGTCTATCGATTTCTGGTATTCCGGCTTAATTATTTCAAGATACCACGATGAAAACTCATCCCAGAATAACTTATAGGCAATCATGAGCGCCTCCGAGATACGGTATTGGGCAAAAGCTTCCTCAATTTCAGAAACGCCCTGTTTTAACCGCTCATAGAACCATACCGTAGCCCTTTCAGATGCCGGTGTGGGATAGAGGGTTTTATCCACATTCCATGATTTTACAAGCCGGAAAGCATTCCATATTTTGTTTGTGAAATTCCGTCCCTGTTCAGGTAAACTTTCATCAAACAGCAAGTCATTCCCGGCAGGGGAACACAACAACATCCCCACCCTTACACCATCGGCGCTGTACTTGGCAATCAGATCAAGGGGATCAGGGGAATTGCCAAGAGATTTTGACATTTTACGCTTTCTCGCATCGCGAACTATGCCGGTAAGATATACATTCTTAAATGGCTTGTCTTTCCTGTACTCATACCCGGCCATGATCATTCGGGCCACCCAGAAAAAGAGAATTTCAGGGGCTGTAATCAGATCATCTGTAGGATAATAATAGTTAATATCCGCATTCCCCGGATTCCGGATTCCGTCAAATACGGAAATCGGCCAAAGCCAGGAAGAAAACCATGTGTCCAGAACATCCTCATCCTGCCGGAGATCATCCTCATTCAGGGCTGGATTGCCTGTTTTAAGCCGCGCAGCTTCCAGGGCCTCCTGCGGATTCAATGCAACAACATAATCAGAGCCTGTTCCGATATAATAAGCAGGTATCCGCTGGCCCCACCATAACTGGCGGGAGATACACCAATCCCTGACATTTTCCATCCAGTTCCGGTAGGTGTTCTTGAACTTCGGGGGACACAGGGTTATATTGTCGTTCATTACATTTTCAAGGGCCGGCCCTGCCAATTGTTTCATCTTAACGAACCACTGGATGCTTAAACGAGGCTCAATGACGGAATCCGTACGTTCTGAAAAACCGACTTTGTTTACATACTCTTCAGTCTTAACAAGCAACCCTTCTTCATTTAATCGGTCGACCACCAGATCCCGTGCTTTAAACCGGTCGGTTCCTACAAAAAGCAGGGCTTTCTCGTTCAATGTGCCATCAAGGTTAAAAATATCGATTACGGGAAGATTGTATTTTATGCCAATTTCATAATCATTGATATCATGGGCCGGGGTGATTTTAAGGCAGCCGGTTCCAAATTCCATTTCAACATATGCATCCTGGATTATGGGAACAACACGATTTACCATGGGCACAATTGCTTTTTTACCTGCCAGGTGCCGGTAACGTTCATCTGCCGGATTCACACATACGGCAGTATCACCAAGGATAGTTTCGGGCCGGGTGGTTGCGATGGTTACAAATTCGTCCGAACCTTCAATCCGGTATTTGACATAATACAATTTGGACTTCACTTCACGGTAGAGCACTTCTTCATCCGAAACCGCAGTACGAGCCTGGGGATCCCAGTTTACCATGCGGATACCCCTGTATATAAGACCCTTCTTAAACAAATCCACAAATACACGAATAACACTTTCTGACATTTCATCATCCATCGTAAATTTTGTCCGTTCCCAGTCACAGGATGCTCCCAGTTTTTTTAGCTGTTCAAGGATAATTCCCCCGTGCTTTTGCTTCCATTCCCATGCATAACTCAGGAATTGCTCTCGTGTCAGTGTATTTTTATCAATGCCTTCACTTTTCAGTTTGGCTACCACCCTTGCTTCGGTTGCAATTGAAGCATGATCCGTGCCAGGCACCCAGCAGGCATTCTTTCCCTGCATCCTTGCCCTGCGAACCATAATATCCTGGATTGTATTGTTCAGCATATGACCCATATGCAATACACCTGTAACATTAGGAGGCGGAATTACGATTGTATACGGCTTCCGGCTGTCCGGCACCGATTTAAAGAAATCCCTTGCCATCCAGTAACTATACCATTTATCTTCAACTTGTTTAGGGTCATATTTGCTCGGAATTTCCATGGGGTAGAATATTTTTGTCAGTATCAACTCATTTTAAGCCCACAAAAATAGAACTTTTCGGTTGATTGTTGGCACAACTGTCAACTATCACCGACCAACCCTCAACTAATTTACTGCATATGCCTAACATGATTTATGTATTAAAATGCAAAACATATGATGAAAACCATTATTTTTGCAGCTTCAAAGAAACACCATTAAGTTATGAAAAAGGTTTTTTCAGTTTTCTTCTTTGCTGTATGCGGGTTAATGATAAGCTGTTCACAAACACAGAGCACTTCGGAAAACATTAGCGGAGCCGGCATTCAGTTTGAAACCGACGAACATGATTTTGGTACGATACCTGAAAAGGGGGATGGAACTTTCACCTTTGTGTTCAGGAACACAGGGAAAGAGCCTCTTATTTTAAAGAATGTTCGGTCATCCTGTGGATGCACAGTTCCGGAATGGCCCAAGGAACCCATTAAAAAAGGCAACAAGGGGACTATCAAAGTAAGTTATAACACCCGCATTACAGGAAGTTTTTCAAAAACGATTACCGTTTATTCCAATGCTGAAGGTGATCCTGTTGTGCTTAAGATAAAAGGAAAGGTGGAGACGGCGGCGAATTAAATCCGAATCACCAGGGTAAAACCCGCACTAAACAGGATTTTCTAATTTAACGCCACATATAATGCCTACTATATCGAACCGGGGCCAATTAATGCCCAATTCCCCAATCCGGAAACTCGTCCCTCTTGCTGAAGAAGCTGCTAAAAGAGGTTGCACCGTTTACAGGCTGAATATCGGCCAGCCCGATATTCTCACTTCACCCAATGCAATTGAAGCGATCCGGAATATAGACTCAAAAATCATCGATTACGGCCATAGCGCAGGGAATGAATCCCTGCGCCGGAAATTCACCGACTATTATAAAACGATCGGGGTAGATCTTGACTACCAGGATATTCTTATTACAACCGGCGCTTCGGAGGCTATTACGCTTACCCTGCTTACCTGCCTGAATGCCGGGGATGAGATCATTGTGCCTGAGCCTTTCTATGCCAATTATTTCAGTTTCGCCACGGCTTCCGATGTAATTGTGGTCCCTGTTACATCCAGCATAGAAAGCGGATTCGCCCTTCCTCCCATCCGCGAATTCGAAAAGAAGATAACGAACCGTACACGCGCAATAATTATCTGCAACCCGAATAATCCGACGGGCTACCTTTATTCAAAAGCAGAACTTGAGCAGTTACGTGACCTCGTTAAAAAACATGACCTGTTCTTTCTTTGTGATGAGGTTTACAGGGAACTCTGCTATGACGGCGGTGAATTCACATCGGCCATGCAACTGGCGGGAATTGAACAAAACCTGATCCTCATAGATTCTGTATCTAAAAGGTATAGTGCCACCGGACTCCGGGTGGGAGTTCTTGCATCCAGAAACAGGGAGTTGCTCCAGACTGCCCTGAAATTCTGCCAGGCAAGGCTTTGTCCGCCCAACCTGGGCCAGCTGGCCGCTGAGGCAGCGCTCGACTCCCCCCAGCAATATCTTGATTATGTGTACAATGAATTCCTCGAAAGACGGAATTTTGTGGTAAAAGCCCTTAATGATATAAAAGGAGTATTCTGCCCCATGCCCCGTGGTGCATTTTATGTTATGGCCAAGTTGCCGGTAGATGACGCAGAGAAATTTTCCATGTGGATGCTCCAGGAATTCGATTATAAAAAGCAAACCGTAATGCTGGCCCCCGGTTCCGGTTTTTACTTCAATACAGACCTCGGCAGGCAGGAAGTTCGTATAGCCTATGTACTTAACCTCGATGACCTGAAAAAAGCCATGGAATGCCTGCGGTACGGGTTGGAAGCATACCCCGGCAGAATTCAGTGAAAAGATAAAAACGAATAACTATAAGTTGAAGATCATTCCAGTTAATGATGTGGTTTTCCACTTTTAGTTTTTATCTTTTAGTTTTTCACTAAAATTTTAAAATTCGAAATTCAATCTTCCCTGGTCAGCAGTTTTTCCCAGCGTAAAAACATCTGTGGGCGCATGCCGGGAAGTAAGTCGAATATTGTATTTTTCTTTTAATTCTTCGAAACGGCCGATTGCCTTCTCAGGGGTGTTGTTTTCTGCTGAAAGGTGACTGAGGAAAACCACTTCAAGCTGGGCTCCGGAATGGTTTTTCAGCAGTTCAAAAGCCTGGTCGTTCGACAGGTGACCGTGTTCGGAGGATATGCGCTGTTTTAGAGACCACGGATAACTGCCTTCCATTAACATGGTATGGTCATAATTGGATTCAAGAAAAAGGGCATGGCACATTACAAGGTGCATACGTACATTGTCGCAGGCACTTCCTATATCTGTAAATACGCCAACATGCATTCCTTCATGTTCTACCCTGAATGAACACGGCTCGGCAGCATCATGGTTTTTTAAAAAGGTATGAATGAGAAAACTCCCAACCTGGATTGCCTGGCCGGGTTCAAAGAACCGGGGAGACAGGGGCTTCTGATTGGGATACATCCCGACAAAAGTCCGGGAAGTCAGGAATACCGGAATATGCAGCCTTTTACTCAGCACCCTTGCCCCCATTGCGTGATCGGAATGTTCATGGGTGATGAATATGGCCTTTATTCGCGAAGCTTCCAGGTTCTGTTTTTTCATCCTTGCCAGGATCAACCTTGCAGATATTCCGGCATCCACCAATACTGCATCCCGGTTATTGCCAATATAATAGCAATTTCCATTGCTGCCGGAGGCAATCGCACACAGTTCAACCATTAAATTATTGCTTTATTTACGACCTGAATTTCCCTGCAAGTTACTAAACTTTTTGCTTAAATTTAAAAGAAGAACCCGATCCGTAAACCCGGATAGGCCGAATCGAATCCCTCCTTCGCCCGCCGCTGGTTCTGTTTGCATTGTTTTATTAAAAGCTGTTCGTTCAAAATGGTATTCTGTTTCAATAAGAGGAACCCAGGGAAAATCAAAATCGTTGCCCGGAAACAGATTAAATTGAATAAAAATCTTTGAGCAGTTTTATAAAAGCGGCAGGATTGTGTTTCCACGGGGTATGTCCGCTTGATGGCACAATCTCATGCCGGCCCTCCGGAAAGCGTTCAAATACATATTCCCTGCTCTTTCCATAGGCATCGTTATCGCCATATGTAATCATTACCGGGTAATTTGTATGACCAAAGGGAATGAGCGGAGGATGCGCAACTATGAACGGTCTGGTTCGGTTTACAGGCGGTGCATTTATTTTTGCCAGCTTTTCCGGTTCCGGAGGACCAACCGGATAGCCTTTATGGTAATTTATGATCACTTGTCGGAATAATCTTCTGCAAGCCCGGTCGCTTCCCAACATGCCCAACAGCGAATGAATGCCCATGCCAAGCCATTCCAGGCGGGATGAACGGTTTTTTAAATATTTCAGAACTTCCCGTTCCGTTATTTTCCATACCGGGCCGCATCCGGAAGCAGGGCTGCACAGGAACAGACTCAGGATTCTTTCAGGATGTTCACCCGCATACAGCTGGGCATATAAACCGCCCCAGGAATGGCCGAACAGGTGAAAGGATGTTAGTTTGAAAAAGCCGGCAACATTACTTACATCCTGCAGATAATCCTCCATCGTGTATGTGCAGTTTTTGTGATCCCCGCTGCCGGTTCCCCGTTGATCGAATACAACGACCTGGTATTTCAGGTTCAGCGTTTCCCTCACTTCCGTCATATCGTCCGGTACGCCCGGACCCCCGTGAAGCAGCATTACTGTATCTGCACCTGTCATCGGAAACAGCTTTGCTTCAATAGTGCAGTTTCCGCTTTGCAGGACAAAGATTTCCGGATTCATGTTCTTAAAAATAAATTCCTATCATCAACGGGCAAAATCAGGATAAAGAAGATAGGCTGCCCTTTTTTTACAGAAATTTTCCAAACCCGGCTGCCAGGTTTGTCGGATTTGCTGTTCCGATAGCCCCTGCAGGATCTGTTCCCTGAATTCGGCGGTACCTGCCAGGCGATCAAAATAGGGGATGAAGAAATCCTTGCCCCTGTCCATTTTTCGGCTGACATCCACCAGCCAGGTAAGTTTAAGGTTTGTTATCTGCTCAAGGCTGTCAAGCGGGAGGTTCTGCAAACTGATCCCGTAACAGATCTGGTCTTTAAGCAGAGGATTCGGGTTGGATTTGCCTGCCCTGGGGATGAAGGAGAAACCCGTATCGGGGTAATCGGGATGTCCGATCACCCGGAAAGGAGAAGAGGTGCCTCTCCCAAGGCTCATGATGGTTCCTTCAAAAAAGCAAACGGACGGGTAAAGATAGACTGCCTGCATGCAGTTCAGGTTCGGCGAAGGATTTACCGGCAGCTGGTACCGTGTATTGTGATCATATCCCGAACAGGGGATCACTTCGAGCCGGCATTTTTCCCCGTCTTTTAACCATCCTTCGCCATTAATCATCTGAGCCAGTTCACCCGGCGTCATCCCATATACTACCGGTATGGGGTGCATACCCACGAAAGACCGGAACTCGTTTTCCATGATCGGCCCATCCACATAATAACCCAATGGATCGGGCCTGTCGAGAATAAGCAGGGGAATATCGTTCTCGGCACATGCTTCCATCAAATAATGAAGCGTTGAAATATAAGTATAAAACCGCACTCCTACATCCTGAATGTCGTAAATCAGGATATCGATTCCTGCCAGGTCGCCAGGCAAAGGTTTTTTCTTGTTTCCGTAAAGTGACACAACCGGAATACCGGTGGTTGCATCCACGTCGTTGAGAATATCCGCGCCAGCTTCTGCATCTCCCCGAAATCCATGCTCGGGTGCAAAAATTCGCGTTATTCTAATTCCCTGCCGGATGAGAAAATCAGCGAGGTGTTCTTTACCAATGATGGTCGTATGGTTTGCCACCAGGCCAACCGATTTGCCTTCCAGTTTTGGCAGATACAATTCAGTTCGTTCGCTGCCTGTCAGAACTGCCTGCTGTGAAGGGGCTGTATTACAGGAAGCAAAGATCAGGACTGCGACAATCCACAAATGAGCGGCTTTTTCCCGGAAGGTAAACATGATGTCCATGGTTATCAGTTGGGTAAATATAATTAAATGTAGGGCAATAATTAATATCTTTGAAACAAACGTAATCGCAACGCTTGAAAACAGGTCTGTTTATAGCCAATCGCCTCACCTTCAATAAAGAAGGCAAAAATTCCCTGTCAGGGCCTATCATCCGCATTTCGATAACGGGAATCGCCCTCAGCCTGGCGGTAATGATTATATCTGTTGCCACGGTAACCGGCTTTAAGAATGAGATACGTCGAAAGATCATTGGCTTCGGCTCCCATATCCAGATCATCAATTATGATTCCAATAATTCATTTGAAACCGAACCCATTAACAGGAAACCGGCTTTCCTTCCCCTGCTGAAGGATTTGCCAGGTGTAAACCATGTTCAGGTATTTGCAACAAAGCCGGGTATCATCAAAACAAAAACCGACATACAGGGAGCCATTGTCAAAGGGATCGGAAGCGATTTCGACTGGCGTTTTTTCTCGGAGAATCTGGTTGAAGGATCTCTTTTCAAGGTAAAGGATGGGGCTAAAACCGATAAGGTATTGATTTCAAAATATCTTTCAGGCCTGCTGAAATTAAAAACGGGGGATCGCTTTGCCATGTATTTTATAAATGACAAGCCCAGAGGCCGGTCGTTTGAGATTTCAGGCATTTATCAAACCAGCCTGGTTGAATTCGACAAGCAGTTTATCCTGGCCGACCTGGCACATGTGCAGGATTTGAACAACTGGGACAGCAGCCAGGTTTCCGGCTTTGAGATACTAATCTCCGATTATAGCCAGCTCAGGAAACTGACCAATGAGGTGTTTAATATAGCGGGGGTATCTTTCGATCAGAACGGTGCCAAAATGAGGGTGATAAATATACGGGAACGATTTCCGCAAATATTTGACTGGCTGGGATTGATCGACAAAAATGTATGGGTTCTTCTTGGATTGATGTTGATTGTCTCTGTGTTTAATATGATTTCCGGTTTGCTGATCATAATTCTCGACCGTACTACTATGATTGGCATTCTCAAAGCATTGGGAATGAATAACCGGGGTATACGCAGCATCTTTCTGTACCAGTCTTTTTATCTTATTGTTAAAGGACTATTCTGGGGTAACCTGATAGGGATAAGCATATGCCTGATACAACAACATTTCCGGATCATCACGCTTAACCCTGAATCTTATTTTTTGTCCTTTGTTCCGATGAACTTAAATCTATACGGCTTATTTTTGCTAAATGCGGGTACATTGGTTGTCACCCTTGTTGTACTAATGCTGCCCTCTATGATCATAGCCCGGATCAATCCGGCCAGGACTATTCGATTTGACTGAAATGACGAAAAACTGGGAAGAAAAACTGGCTGCGGAATTAAAAAAACCATTGCCGGGAATTGATGCACAGTTTAGAATGTCCCCCGATGTCAGGCGTCCCGTTTCCATGGAATATCCGTTAAAAAATGCCGGGGTACTCATCCTGCTGTATCCGGACAGGAACCATATATGCACGGTCTTCATCAAACGCACGGAATATGATGGTGTGCATAGCGGACAGGTGAGCCTTCCCGGAGGAATGTTCAAAGAGGAAGATGGTTTGCTTATGAACACTGCCTTGCGGGAGGCAAACGAGGAAACAGGTATCGATATTTTATCGGTAACAATTATCGGCCAATTAACACCCTTGCATATACCGGTCAGCAATGTAAATGTGTATGCATTTGTTGGAGTGGCCGGCAGCCGGCCGGCTTTCATCCACGATCCGGCTGAAGTACAGTACCTGATTGAGGAAAGCCTGGAAGAGCTTTTAAGCGAAGTAAATCACAAAACAAAAACCATGACTTTGTTTGGAAATGAAGTCATTGTTCCCTATTTCGACATTAAAGGCAATCATATTTGGGGCGCCACCGCTATGATCATCAGTGAGTTTTCGGAGATTGTGAAGAGAGTGAAAAAAATGATGAATGATGAATGATGAATTATGAATGGCGGGAAGCGTACTATTATCAAAATGAAAAAACCTCCGGAGGTCAAAACTCCGGAGGTCCGTATCTTAAATCTGATATTATCATTAGCGCGCATTGCGCCATTCATAATTCATAATTCATAATTCATAATTCATAATTCATAATTCATAATTTCCTCCCTTACTTTCCCACAATATTCTTATAATGCTGATACCGATCCAGCACTTCAGAAACATACCGGAAGGTTTCCACCCCGCGGCAGGATCCAAACTTTACAACCGGATCATTGTAATATTTAGGTTCTGCTTTTGACAGCAGAAAGCGGGCCACATTATCATCCCATACATCGGGATTTGCGCCGTTTTTCCTGGCAAGGTTACGGGCATCAATGATATGGCCGGGACCGATATTATAGGCTGCTAGAACAAACTTGATCCGCTCATTTGCATCGGGTACATCGCGAAATAATTTATTCAGCCAGAGGATGAATTCGGATCCGGCTCTGATCTGATCCGATGCGCTGGACTCGGGTTCTATGCCATATCGTTTGGCTGTTGTAGGCATCAGCTGCATAATCCCGGAGGCCCCTACCTGCGAAGTTACATCCACTTTAAAATGCGATTCCTGGTAGATGAGCGAAGCAAGCAAACGCCAGTCCCATCCCAATTGCTGGCTGCATTTCCGGATATCCTGATCATACGGAGAAATACGACCGGTATTGATCGCATAAAAATCATTTTCCACCATGGTGGCCGATTTTTTGTTTTCGAAATACCGGGCATACATGTTTTTAAACTTACGCGTCTGCGTAAAATCCACGATCCAGTTATTCAGTTCCTTTTGAAGGGAAGTGGATCCTTTTCTTACTGCCCAGGCCATGTTCTGTTGAAGGCTCAAAGGCGTACTGATATCTACATTGGGATAGTACGTATTGTTAACCGACGCAATTACATTATCACTCACGGTATACGGAATTTCCCCAACGGATACGAGGTACATGAGTTGTTCAACGCTCTCATCTACTTCAATTACATTAATGTTTGCTCCCGTTTTCGCTGATAGTTCCCGCAAGTTGGATGCATAAGCCGAGCCCCGCATTACATAAACAGTTTTCCCCTTCAGATCTTCCTTTGTAGTAACAAGGGCAGACTGTATTTCCTTCTCGCTCATTTTTTTCCAGTTTTCAGGTTTTCTTTGAACCAGAACCTGGTAAGCCTGCATGTGGGGAACTATGAAATTTACAAAACCTTTCCTGTCAGGTATAATCGTAAGGTTTTGTGCTATCAGGTCGGCTTTCCCTGAACGCAGGAGGGCAAAACTCTCATTGAGACTTCTGCTTACGCGAACTTCAAGGCGAACTGACAAATGATTGGCCAGTTGCTGTAACATTTCGTATTGAAATCCAAGAGGCTGGCCCTTATAAATAAAATAATCGGTTGAACTGTAATCGGTAAGAACAGTGATTTTACCCTTTTCCTTGATCGCTTCGAGATCCTGAATTGCCAGGTCAAAATTTTCTTCTTGTCGGGAATGGAAAGAGCAGGATGTTAGTGTAATAAAAATTAGGAGAACAAAATAATATGTTTCTTTTTTAAACATCATAAATTAAATTTAGTGAATACTGCCGAGATGTTCAATCAAGTGACAATAATCTTATCACTATGATATTAACAATCTTAATCGTAAAAAGTCCACGAAAGACCAAATTTTATATTACGTTCGTTTCTCGGATAGTGTAGTACAGAAAAGTAATTTGCCTCACCCCAGCTGGAGTTGACGTGTTCATATTTGATATAACCTCTTAATCGTTTTAATTGCACATTTAAAAAAGGATCGAAATAGAAATGGTTTCCCAGTTCCTTTTCCGATTGCCTGTAAAAAGTTGTCAGGGGAGGCATATAAGCATCCGCGTAATACTTTGAATTATAAAAAAGGTCAAAACCTATCATAACCAGTAATTTTCCACCTGTCGACCTGAAATTAATCATATGCGTCAGGTATGATGAATTGTACAAAACAATTTCGGGTAGTCCTAATACCCTTTGATTATCTGTTTTCTGATACACTACCTTGTTCACACTTGAAAACTTCCAGACATCAAAACGTTTATAAGCGCTCAGTGATAAAATTGACAATCCTGGTCCATATTGCTCTGGAAAAGCCATTTCATTAAAGTAAACCAGGTTGTGAAGTAAGACATAATCTCCTTTAATGGCAAATTTCTTTGATGAAACGGACAAATCAATTGACAAACTGTTGATTGTGGTCTGTTTGAAATTTTTTGTCCACATGAAATTGTTGGATGCGTAGTGGGTATAAAGAAAATCAGGTGTCTTTAATTCATTGGAAGCGGCAAAGAGTATACTGTTCTGTTTTCCTGATTTACCGGTAAACAGTCGCAGATTTCCCGAGAGATTGAAATCTCCGGCCCTGTAACCGGAAAGGAACAGTCGTCCGAACAGATTAAGTTCAACATGATTAACGAATACCTTATTAAACCCGCTTGAAGCATAGGCATTAAAAACCTGCGTATTGATCTTAAGTCCCGGTAACACAATTTTATCCGAAATAAACCAGTGTTCGGGAAGGGTGTCATTGGGGTTTTGCGGCGGATTAACGATGTTGTACCGCATGAGTTCGTAATTGTAATCGATAAAATAATGGTTGCTTCTTTTCCCCTGGAACTGGAGTCGTAATGAATTATAGATCTTCCAGTACACCATGGAATCGGAAGTGGACTTATCGTTAAAGATCAGATCCGGATATAGTCCGGCATTATACCCGATGGTATCGATTTTATCCCGAAACAGCCTGACAGTGCGATTAAAGTAGAAAATATAGATCAGTTTGGGATAAAAAATAGTAAGCTTTTTAATATTTACAGCAGAGTCGGCTTTCCCTGGTTTTTTCCTGAAGGAAATTTCCTGCATAGTAAACAGGTTCATATTTTTCACCTGGGTATAAACATCCGGGTCATGGTGGGAAGTATTATCCGTTCCCCCGAAAAGAGTGGGAATGTCCTTATTAAAATCATATTTGGTGCTGGCCAGCAGTGTATCGTTAAGGATTCCGCCGTTTTCGTCCGCAATGATTTTATTAATGTTAAAGCTCAGATGATAGGAATATACCGGATTGGAGAGGCTGCTGAAAAAATTGAACGAGTTGTTTTTCACTTTCTGGAACCGGTATTGTCCAAGGGCGTTAATGGTGGTATAGTGCAAGCCCACATTGAGCGTTTTAGTGAGATTTTGTGTATGAAAGGCGTCCAGTTTTTCGTCCTTAGTCTGGTTATTGCCCCCCTTGAAATATCCGACCTGGGTAAAAGGTTTCCGGGTATTGACATAGCGGGTATTCGTAAATAATTTCATATAAGGGTAAAAGGGGTTGATCAGTACAAATTCGTGGTTTTGGTCGCGTTCCACATAAACATTGCTTTCGGCGGGTTGGGAATAGTTGCCAAGGGTGGAGGCGGAGGTATAATTCCGGTAAACAGGATTTTGGTTTTGAATATTATCGAGGAGTGTATCTACAGGGATACGGATATGGTTTGAGAATGACTCATCGAGTTTCCATGAATATACTACCGTATTGGTGTCGATCTGTGCTTTGATCAGAGCCGGAATGCTGAGAAGAACCGTTATGGCCAGCACCAGTTTATTCATGAAGGTGATATTTGTAATAATTTTCGGCAAGTTAGTGTAAACAGGGCATAAATAAAAGCCTTCCGAGGAACTGCAGATAACAAAAAAAAATCCCGACATCTTACGATGTCGGGATGAAGATCGGCGACGACCTACTCTCCCACTAATGCAGTACCATTGGCGCTATTGGGCTTAACTTCTCTGTTCGGAATGGGAAGAGGTGGAACCCCAATGCTATAGTCACCTAAAATTTTGCCCCGCCATCGGCGGGGGTTATATTTTAACACGCCGGAAACATTGTATATTAAGCTGTCAACAAAAAAGCTTACGGGTAATTAGTACTGCTCGGCTTTGACGTTACCGCCTTTACACCTACAGCCTATCAACGTCGTAGTCTACGACGACCCTTAAAGGAGATCTCATCTTGGGGTGAGCTTCGCGCTTAGATGCTTTCAGCGCTTATCTCGACCAGACATAGCTACCCTGCGATGCAGCTGGCGCCACAACAGGTACACTAGAGGTCTGTCCAACACGGTCCTCTCGTACTAGTGTCAGGTCCTCTCAAATCTCCAACGCCCACAACAGATAGGGACCGAACTGTCTCACGACGTTCTGAACCCAGCTCACGTGCCATTTTAATCGGCGAACAGCCGAACCCTTGGGACCTTCTCCAGCCCCAGGATATGACGAGCCGACATCGAGGTGCCAAACCACTCCGTCGATATGAGCTCTTGGGAGTGATCAGCCTGTTATCCCCGGAGTACCTTTTATCCTTTGAGCGATGGCCCTTCCATACGGAACCACCGGATCACTTTGTCCTACTTTCGTACCTGGTCGACTTGTAGGTCTCACAGTCAAGCGCCCTTATGCCAATACACTCTACGCACGGTTACCATTCGTGCTGAGGGCACCTTTGAAAGCCTCCGTTACGCTTTTGGAGGCGACCACCCCAGTCAAACTACCCACCAAGCACTGTCTCCCGATTGTGCGGGATTAGATCCCAGATAAACAAAGGGTGGTATTTCAACGTTGACTCCACGACGCCTAGCGACGCCGCTTCACAGTCTCCCACCTATCCTACACATCGTTTATCCAAAATCAATGCTAAGCTATAGTAAAGGTTCACGGGGTCTTTCCGTCCCGTTGCGGGTACCCGGCATCTTCACCGGGACTACAATTTCACCGAGCTCGTGGCTGAGACAGAGCCCAAATCGTTACACCATTCGTGCAGGTCGGAACTTACCCGACAAGGAATTTCGCTACCTTAGGACCGTTATAGTTACGGCCGCCGTTTACCAGGGCTTCGGTTCAGGGCTTCTCCCACATTACTGAAGGATAACCCCCCCCCTTAACCTTCCGGCACCGGGCAGGTGTCAGGCCTTATACCTCATCTTTCGATTTTGCAAAGCCATGTGTTTTTGCTAAACAGTCGCTTGGGCCATTTCTCTGCGCCCCCCATTGCTGAGGGGACCCTTTATTCCGAAGTTACAGGGTTAATTTGCCTAGTTCCTTAGCCACGGATCACTCGAGCACCTCAGGATATTCTCCTTGACTACCTGTGTCGGTTTGCGGTACGGGCACCACATATCTGAAGCTTAGAGGTTTTTCTTGGAAGTATGATTACAGTCACTATCCGCTTGTCCGAAGACTCACGGTACTATCAGGTTCGCCAGGGACCAGCTCTTAACCCGTCCCTAAAACTACGCCCTTTAACGTACACATCCGTCCGTACGCGGACTTTTCACTCCTTCGTCACCCCATGGCAATATATGGTGGTACTGGAATATTAACCAGTTATCCATCGGCTTCGCCTGTCGGCTACACCTTAGGACCCGACTAACCCTGATCCGATTAGCGTTGATCAGGAATCCTTAGTCTATCGGTGGGCGGGTTTCTCACCCGCCTTATCGTTACTTATGCCTACATTTGCTTTTCCAGCCGCTCCAACATACCTTACGATACATCTTCAGCGCAGACTGGAATGCTCCCCTACCAGTTATAATTTTCATTATAAATCCATAGCTTCGGTATTATACTTGATGCCCGGTTATTATCCACGCCCAACCGCTCGACTAGTGAGCTGTTACGCACTCTTTAAATGAATGGCTGCTTCCAAGCCAACATCCTAGCTGTCAAAGCAGTCGGACCTCGTTAGAACAACTTAGTATAAATTTAGGGACCTTAGCTGATGGTCTGGGTTGTTTCCCTCTCGCCACCGGACCTTAGCACCCAATGGCTCACTCCTGGATATATGTTACAGCATTCGGAGTTTGTCTAGGTTTGATAGGCGGTGAAGCCCTCTAGCCTAATCAGTAGCTCTACCTCTGCAACACTCACTCCAAGGCTGCCCCTAAAGGCATTTCGGGGAGTACGAGCTATTTCTCAGTTTGATTAGCCTTTCACCCCTACCCACAACTCATCCGATAACTTTTCAACGTTAAACAGTTCGGTCCTCCATCCCGTGTTAACGGGACTTCAACCTGGTCATGGGTAGATCACAAAGTTTCGCGTCTACCCCCACTAACTTGACGCCCTATTCAGACTTGCTTTCGCTTCGGCTCCGTCTCTTAAAGACTTAACCTTGCTAGTGAGGAGTAACTCGTAGGCTCATTATGCAAAAGGCACGCTGTCACCCCGACGAATCGGGGCTCCAACAGGTTGTAAGCGCATGGTTTCAGGTACTATTTCACTCCCTTGTTTAGGGTTCTTTTCACCTTTCCCTCACGGTACTAGTTCACTATCGGTCTCTCAGGAGTATTTAGCCTTGCGAGATGGTCCTCGCAGTTTCAGACAGGATTTCACGTGTCCCGCCTTACTCAGGATACTGTTAGGATTTTAACTTTTTACGTGTACAGGGCTATCACCTGCTATGGCCAGACTTTCCAGAAAAGTTCCACTTGAAGTTAATTTCCATATTACAGTCCTACAACCTCCATATAGCCGAAACTATATGGATTTGGGCTATTCCCCGTTCGCTCGCCACTACTTAGGGAATCACTATTGTTTTCTATTCCACCGGGTACTTAGATGTTTCAGTTCTCCGGGTTCGCTTCCTTTGCAGGATTTCCGGTCTTCAACCGGAAGGGTTTCCCCATTCGGAAATCTGCGGATCGAAAGGATATTTGCTCCTCCCCGCAGCTTATCGCAGCTTATCACGTCCTTCATCGCCTCTGAGAGCCAAGGCATTCACCATACGCTCTTAATTACTTTCTTTGTTGTACTTACAACTTAATATACAAATTATTCCAGCATGTCAAAGAACTTAATTTAATTATGAATTATGAATTATAAATGATGAATTTAAAATCCACACCCATAAAAAAACAAGCAGTAATGAAACAACCGAATGTTTCCGTTTCCTAAACTACATTACTTATTTAAAAGAACTGAAATTTCGAATTTTAATAGACCACAAACTAAAATTTGTGGAGAATAAGGGATTCGAACCCTTGACCCCCTGCGTGCAAGGCAGGTGCTCTAGCCAGCTGAGCTAATTCCCCGAGGAATTATCTGTTTATTTTTTGATTCGTTGATTTGTTGATTTTAAATCATCAAATCAATAGATCATCAAATCGACAAATTAAGTAGTCCCGCGCAGATTTGAACTGCGGACCCCTACATTATCAGTGTAGTGCTCTAACCAACTGAGCTACGGGACTGTGTTAATCCGGTATACTCAGCTCAGCCTGTCCCGGCCTCTTCAGCAAACAGGCTACTGAGCTTAAATTCATCTGCAATTCAAAGTGCCGGGAACACTTTTCAGGGAATTAATATTTTATAAAAAAAAGAAGAGACTCGAAGGAAAGGAGAGGATTAAGAGTAAATCTCTCTCTAGAAAGGAGGTGTTCCAGCCACACCTTCCGGTACGGCTACCTTGTTACGACTTAGCCCCAGTCACTGGTTTTACCCTAGGCCGCTCCTTGCGGTTACAGACTTCAGGTACTCCCAGCTTCCATGGCTTGACGGGCGGTGTGTACAAGGCCCGGGAACGTATTCACCGCGCCATTGCTGATGCGCGATTACTAGCGAATCCAGCTTCACGAAGTCGAGTTGCAGACTTCGATCCGAACTGAGACCGGTTTTCGAGATTAGCATCTTGTCACCAAGTAGCTGCCCTTTGTACCGGCCATTGTAACACGTGTGTAGCCCTGGACATAAGGGCCGTGCTGATTTGACGTCATCCCCACCTTCCTCTCGGTTTACACCGGCAGTTTCGTTAGAGTTCCCGGCATTACCCGCTGGCAACTAACAATAGGGGTTGCGCTCGTTATGGGACTTAACCCGACACCTCACGGCACGAGCTGACGACAACCATGCAGCACCTAGGAGATTGCTCCGAAGAGAATCCCGGTTTCCCGGGAGGTCAATCCCCTTTCAAGCCCAGGTAAGGTTCCTCGCGTATCATCGAATTAAACCACATGTTCCTCCGCTTGTGCGGGCCCCCGTCAATTCCTTTGAGTTTCAGCGTTGCCGCCGTACTCCCCAGGTGGATCACTTATTGCTTTCGCTCAGTCGCTGACGGTGTATCGCCAACAACGAGTGATCATCGTTTACGGCGTGGACTACCAGGGTATCTAATCCTGTTTGCTCCCCACGCTTTCGTGCCTCAGCGTCAGTAACAGCTTAGTGAGCTGCCTTCGCAATTGGTGTTCTGTGTAATATCTAAGCATTTCACCGCTACATTACACATTCCGCCCACCTCAACTATACTCAAGAATAACAGTATCAATGGCATTTCTACGGTTAAGCCGCAGGCTTTCACCACTGACTTACTATTCCGCCTACGCACCCTTTAAACCCAATGAATCCGGATAACGCTTGCATCCTCCGTATTACCGCGGCTGCTGGCACGGAGTTAGCCGATGCTTATTCGTACGGTACAGTCAATCCCGGTCACGACCAGGAGTTTCGTCCCGTACAAAAGAAGTTTACAACCCATAGGGCATTCATCCTTCACGCGGCATGGCTGGGTCAGGCTTGCGCCCATTGCCCAATATTCCTCACTGCTGCCTCCCGTAGGAGTCTGGTCCGTGTCTCAGTACCAGTGTGGGGGATCATCCTCTCAGAACCCCTAACCATCGTAGCCTTGGTGAGCCGTTACCTCACCAACAAGCTAATGGCACGCATGCCCATCTTTAACCGCCGGAGCTTTAATCACTGAAAGATGCCTTTCTATGATGTTATGGGGTATTAATCCGAATTTCTCCGGGCTATCCCCCAGTTAAAGGAAGGTTGCATACGCGTTACTCACCCGTGCGCCGGTCGTCAGCGATATTGCTACCCTGTTACCCCTCGACTTGCATGTGTTAGGCCTGCCGCTAGCGTTCATCCTGAGCCAGGATCAAACTCTTCGTTGTAATTAAAAATTTAAATATTGCTCAAGATTCACTCAAAATTCCCTGCATTGCTGCAAGGACCTTATATTACTATAAGGGTTTTCCTTTTCCTTACCTTCTTTGTCTCTTCAATCTTTTCAAAGAACTTATCTATAAAATGGGACGACAAAATTAATAAACTTTCTTAATCGCGTCACCTTTTTAACAAAATCTTTTTAGAACGTTTTTTTGGATTCTTCATTCGAAATTTGACTTCCGAATTTTGAAGCGGAGTGCAAAGATAAAACTTCTTTTTTCATTTGCAAAAATAAATCGAAATTTATTTTTTTTGATCCGATTTTTAACTTCCAAAACTTTAAAGAACTACTCTTGTTTTTTTAAGAGGCTGCAAAGGTAAAAACATTTTTTTAATCTGCAAGAACTATTTTTATTTTTTTGTTTTCCCCTGTTGACAGTCACTCAAAGAACCAAAGCGGGCACAAAGGTAAAATAATATTCTTCATTCCAATATCCGCCTGCATCTTTTTTTCTGATTTTCTTCTACAAAACCAATACTGGCTTGATAATGACGAAACTAAATGTTAAAAATAAATTGATATCTATTCCAGGGGTTAATATATAAGGCCTTCTGTTTTGCTGTCCGTAAGTTCTGATCGAATGGAGGTGAACGAACATATCTCCTTATTACAAGCATTTTGCAAAAATTTACCGCAGAGTCCTCGGGAGGGTGTCCAGCAGAACCGAACAATTCCTGCCAGCGAAATCATCTTCAGACTGCACGACTGCAAAACTGTACGACTGCAAAACTGCAAAACTGCAAAACTGCAAAACTGCAAAACTGCAAAACCTCTTTTTGATTTAAAATAATATCATACCTTCGTATTCACTAATTTAATCCTGTGTGAACAAGGCCATTGTAATTATACCCACCTATAACGAGAAAGAAAACATTCTAAAGATGGTGCAAACCATTTTATTGCTCCCTGTCCCCTATGATATACTTGTAATTGATGATGGCTCACCGGATGGTACCGGTGAAATCGTCCGTTCCTTGCAAGGTTCATCCCACGAACGTCTCTTCCTCCTGGAAAGAAAGGGAAAACAGGGACTGGGAACAGCCTATATCATGGGGTTTCAGTGGGCTGTCGATCGAAAATATGACTACATCTTTGAAATGGATGCTGATTTCTCCCATAATCCCCAGGATTTGATGATCCTTCATCAGGCATGCATCGACGGGGCTGACATGGCCATCGGTTCACGTTACAAATCCGGAGTGAACGTGGTCAACTGGCCTATGGGCCGTGTGCTTATGTCCTATTGCGCATCGATGTATGTACGCTTTATCACCGGAATGAATATTTACGATACTACCGCAGGCTTTAAATGCTATCGCAGGCATGTTCTGGAGGCAATTGACCTTGATAAGATAAAATTCAAGGGATATGCCTTCCAGATTGAAATGAAATTTACCGCCTGGAAACTTGGATTCCAAATTGAAGAGGTTCCTATTGTCTTTACCGATCGCAGAGAAGGAACTTCCAAAATGTCGGGAGGAATATTCAATGAAGCCCTCTGGGGAGTATTGCGGATGAAGTTTTCCAGTTTTTTCAGGGAATATAAACCAAAAAACGGGGTATGAGCACAACGCTAATCACAAGGGCGACTATTATCAATGAAGGAAAACAGGGAAAAGCCGACCTGCTGATCCGCGATGAGCGGATAGATAAAATCCTTCCTGCTGGAACGGAACTCCCCTTTATACCCGATAATACCATTGATGCCAGCGGCAGTTACCTGATTCCCGGCGTAATCGATGACCAGGTACATTTCAGGGAGCCCGGATTAACACATAAGGGTGACCTTTACCATGAATCGCGTGCGGCCGTTGCCGGCGGCGTGACTTCCTTCATGGAAATGCCAAATACAATACCTCAGGCCACCACACAACAGCTGCTGCAGGAAAAATATGACCTGGCTTCCATGGTATCCCTGGCAAATTACTCCTTTTACATGGGCGCCACCAATGATAACCTCGACGAATTGCTTAAAACCGATCCGGCGAATGTCTGCGGAATTAAAATATTCTTGGGCTCCTCGACCGGCAATATGCTGGTGGACAATCCGGACAGCCTGAAATCCATTTTTTCCCGCTCCCCTGTGCTGATTGCCGTTCATTGCGAGGATGAGACGATTATACGCAATAATATATCCCTGGCCCGGGAACGTTTCGCAGAAGACGTTCCTGTATATCTCCATCCGGCAATCCGCAGTGCGGAGGCATGCTTCCAATCTTCCCAACTGGCGGTCTCCCTCGCAGAAAAATACAATACCCGTCTGCATATCCTGCATATGTCCACTGCTGTTGAAATGTCATTGCTAAAATCGGGCATTCCACTGGCAGAAAAACGCATTACGGCAGAAGTATGCGTTCATCACCTGTTGTTCGATGAACGGGATTATTTTACACGCGGCAACCTCATAAAATGGAACCCTGCCATAAAAACAGCAACCGACAAAGATGCACTGTTGCAGGCTTTAATCGACGGTAAGATTGATGTTGTGGCAACCGATCACGCACCACATACGCTGGAAGAAAAACAAAATACGTATTTTAAGGCTCCTTCCGGCGGACCCATGGTGCAACATTCACTTGCCGCGATGCTCGAGTTTTGCAACCAGGGGAAACTGCCACCCGAAATGGTCGTTGAAAAAATGTGCCACGCTCCTGCCACGCTCTTTAAAGTATCTAACCGCGGTTTCATCCGGGAAGGGTATTTTGCCGACCTGGTATTGGTCAACCCGAACAAACCCATGACTGTTTCGACCAACAACCTGCATTATAAATGCCAGTGGTCTCCGCTATTGGGAATGAGCTTTTCAAACAGCGTGACACATACCTTTGTCAATGGGCACCTTGCTTATTGCGAAGGTGCATTTTTCGAAGAAAAGAAAGGTCAACGCCTGCTATTCTGCTAAAACCGCTATTGATTTGGCATTATCTTTGCCCTTATTCTTACATTTTACCTGGCCCTTGAATATATCGATTTTTATCCTCCTCATAACGGCCTCTTTGAATTTTTTGCTGGCCCTGTATTCCCTCCGTTACCGCAAATCCCCCGGAATACTGATTTATTTCTTCCTCCTGCTGGCAATAAGCATTTATTCCTTTGGATATGCCTATGAATTGCAGGCAGATAATTCAGGATCCCTGCTATATTGGCTGCGTATAGAATACATTGGCATATCGTTCATTCCGTCCCTGATAATCATGCTGGCCCTGCGGTATACCGGAAATTCGGGACTTCTTAAACCGTGGGTGATCATTACCCTGATTTTCTATGGAATTGTGATCCTTTTTATGCAATTCACAAATTTTAACACCCTTTTTTACCGAAGCTTCAATATAGTTTACAGTGAAAACCTGGTTTTTGCGGATTTTGCTCACGGACCCGTATATTGGGTGCATCAGACCGTAATGAATATGATGCTGCTGGCCAGCACGATTTTATACCTGTTGCATTTTGGCAAAACAAAAGGACTAAACCGGGTCAGGTCATTTATTATGTTTATCTCCTGTATTGTTCCGTATATCATCTACCTGGTTTACATCAGCGGATATCGTCCCCATAACCTCGATCTGAATCCGTTTTCTTTTACCCTGGTCGGTTTCCTGTTTGCCTTGGGTGTTTTTAGATTTCAATTACTTGAATACCTGCCAATTACATTAGAGCACGTTTTTAATAGTATGGCAGACGGGGTCGTCATTCTCGATAACCACGGAAATCTGGTAAGCTATAACCAGTCTGCAACCCGACTTTTTCCCCGGTTAATCAACCGAATGAAAGGGGAACCGCTGGATATCATCATCAAAGGGTTGCCTTCCCTGTCAGAACTCAAAGACGGGTATGAAACGGAAATTGAAATACCCGAAAACAATTGTCCTGCTTTTTTTCACCTCCGCCTTGTAACGGTTAGAAATGAGCGAAATAAGCCGAAAGGCTGGACGGTAATATTTACCGATGTTACTGACAGGCGGGTTAAGGAAAACAAACTGGTGCAGAAAGAGCAAACGCTGAAAGGGTTGAACGCAAGCAAGGACAAGTTCCTGGCAATCATCGGGCATGACCTTCGGAATTCCTTTCATCTCATGATTAATTTATCGGACATGCTGATCGCAAATATTGAAAAGGATAACAAGGAAGGGGCTCTTAAAAAGGCAAACATTATTTATGATACTTCGGTTGGCACATATCATCTTCTTCAAAATCTCCTTGAATGGGCCCTTTTGCAGCAAAAAGGAATGCAACTGAACAAAACCAGTCAGAATATTACTGTTTTGGTCGATGAGGAAGTACAGGGACTTAAAACCCTGTATGAGCAAAAGAACCTGACCATATCACATATTACCGGCATACCGGTTATTGCAATGGCGGATCGTGAAATGATCAAGACCATTTTGCGGAATCTTATCTCTAATGCCATCAAGTATTCCTATACAGGTGGGAACATCCGGATTACAGAAATGATAAGGTCCGGTAAGGTTACTGTATCGATCAGTGATAACGGAACCGGTATGACGGCAGAGGAACAGGAACTTCTCTTTGGCGCAGATGGCCTTCTCTCAAAGAAAGGCACCGCCTCGGAAGATGGAACAGGCTTGGGATTGCGCCTCTGCCGGGAGTTTGTCCACTTGCACCAGGGGGAAATCAAAGTAACCAGCCAACCTGAAAAAGGGAGTACGTTTTCGTTTACCATTCCCCTGGCATAATTCTTTATCCGGGGCTGTGTCATTTAAAAATTATGACCTCACGTTCGGACAAGGCTCCACCTTGGACAAATTTATGTTACCAGGCTCCGCCTGATAATTATTACAAGATTGCAAGTAAAATATCACCGCGAATATCACAGAAACCTCATTGCATTTGATTAACCGGTAAAAAAAAGGTACATACTATCCGCGAGATTCGCGAGATCAGCGAGAGAATAAGCCCCGATCCGAACTGCAAAATTACCGAACCTCTAAAGAATGTTTATAAAAGCATGTCCGATCTTTCCGGAAAGCGGATGTTCCAGGCTCATCCTTTCCGGATGCCATTGCACCGCCAGGCAAAATTGCCGTCTTTGCTCAATAAATTCCGCAGCTTCAGGTATACCGTCTTCACTATAAGCGGAAATAAGCAAACCCGATCCCGTCTTATCCATCGCCTGGTGATGGGAGCTGTTTACGGTTTCACCGGTGATGCCTGCAATCCTGTTCAATTGTGATCCCGGTAAAACTGAAATTTCGTGATATACATCCTGTCGATCCTTATGGATTATATGGCCTGAAAGCGCACCAATATCAGTAATCAGCGTTCCACCCAAAAAAACGTTCAACAACTGCATACCACGGCAAATAGCCAATATGGGAATTCCACAGGTTAATGCTGCTTCAAGCATGCTAAATTCAAGGTCGTCCCTTTTAATATCGATACCCTGGCAGTGATGCTCCGGATCGAAATTTCCATAGAGCGATGGATGGATATCGCCCCCTCCGGAAAGAACCAATCCTGCGAATTGATCCACCCGGTTTTTGAAATCATCCCGATCCCGTCCTTCATAGTTTACAATTTCAAGTGACGGATCCAGTTTTTTCAACCAGATTTCGTAATTCGGCCCAAGCCGTGACACCGCAATTTTTGTAATCCTATGCATGTTGGCTAAAATAATCGAAGATAAAGATAATCGGACATACACTAAATCCAGGGCACAATAGTTATCTTTAAAATAAATCAACAATTCATGAAGATGAGTCTTAAAATAATGATGTCCGCCTGGCTTGTTCTCCTTTTCACATCCTGCCATAATCATACCCCTGAGGTACAAGCGACTGCTCAGTTAGCAGACTCAGGGATTACCAAAAACATGGAGGTGGCTGATACAATCATTTACCAGGTCATCATCAGCAATCCCAATCCTGATGATTCGTGGACCACCGAATGCCTGCGGGGACTTAACCGAAAGACGCTTGTTGACAGTATTTTCAAAATGGTTTATGATGGGAGACTTATTGCTGTCAACCGTGAAACCCGCGAAAAATTAACGGTAAAGCAGTTGCGGGATATGGAAAAAGCCGATGGATTCAGCCGGGATGAAATTGGCATGATCCAGTTCACGGAGGCCTGGTATCTTGATCCTGCCAACAGGAACATGACAAAAAAAGTACTGGCTATGGACCTCGGATACAATTACTACACCAGTGAAGGTGACCTGGTCGGATATAAATCCCTGTTCAGGGTGGAAATGAAATAGGGACGAGTGACAAGTGACAAGAGACAAGCCAAATGCCAAACCCCAGAACATCTTCTTTCGTGTCCCTCGTCACTTGTCCCTTGTCCCTTTTTTACTATTTTAGCGTCGGAAATACATTCAAATTGACTTTATGAATATGCAAAAAATACTTACGGTAGAAAAAATTGGCGGATCCTCAATGTCCAAATTCCATGATGTGCTGAATAACATTATTATGCGCACCTGTGATGACTGTAACTATTATAACCGCATTTTCATCGTGTCTGCCTATAATGATGTCACCAACTGGCTTCTTGAACATAAAAAAACAAAACAACCCGGCATTTACCAGAAGTTTGTGAACGGCGAGGATTATAGTCGCGCCATGATTGAATTGCTCGACAAGCTGATTGCCATCAACCGAACATTTGAATCAATAGGGCTCGACCAGGGCAAAGCGGATGCATTTATAACAGACCGCATTGTTCAGGCAAAAAATTACCTCAAGAGCCTGGCCGAAGTGCTGGCCACTGGTTATGTCAACAGGCAAAACATCCTGCTTGCAGCCCGGGAAATATTGTCTTCATTAGGAGAGGCACATTCTGCGTTCAACTCCGTAAATATTCTCCTCAATAACGGGATTAACGGTATCCTGATCGATCTCTGCGGTTTCAATGATTCTGAATATTTATCCATTGACGAACGAATTCACAGGGCGTTTGCGCATATTGACTACACCCGCACCATGCCGGTCGTAACGGGTTATACCAAGGGCACAGAAGGTATCATGCGGGAATTTGACAGGGGTTACAGCGAAGTCACTTTTAGTAAAGTGGCTGTTGAAGTAAAAGCGGCTGAGGCAATCATTCATAAGGAATATCATCTCTCCTCGGCGGATCCGAATATAGTGGGCGTTTCAAAATCAATTCCCGTTGGTTTTACCAATTTCAACGTGGCTGATCAGCTGGCTGACATAGGCATGGAGGCTATTCATCCCAAGGCATCCAAACCACTTGAAATGGCAGGCATCAATATACGAATCAAAAATACCTTTGAACCCGAACATCCGGGAACGCTGATCTCAAAGGATTATGTCGGGGAAAAATCAAAGGTTGAGATCATTTCGGGAACCGACAAGGTAATTGCCATCGAGATCCATGATCCACTGATGGTGGGCCAGGTTGGTTATGACCGGGCCATTATGCAGTCATTTGAACAATATAACATCAGTTACATTCTGAAAGCGACCAACGCGAACAGCATTACCCAGGTAATATGGGAAGAGGACCTTTCTACGGACCTCATTGCGGAATTAAAATCAAGATATTATGAGGTTACGGTAAAGGCAGTTGCCCTGGTCTGCACGCTGGGTACAAATATAGCCCAGCCCGGTATCATTGCCAAAGCTACCATGGCCCTGGCTGCCAACCATATTAACGTTGATGCCATTTCGCAATCCCTCAAGCAGGTCAATATGCAATTTGTGATAGGAAGGGATGATTACAATAAAGCCATCATTGCCCTGAATGACGCACTTTGCGTTAGGAATAGCTAGATATGCAGGATGTAAGCAAATTATCCTAACTTTGCTGTTTAATCCAATTTTCAATGATCAAATTCATCGCACGATCGGCACAACCAGCCCTGGTTGGCAAGAATCTGAGTATATCCTATGATCAACTGCTTTCCCGCATCCAATATTTTTCTACTTTATTAAGGAAAATCCACAGCCAGCGAATTGTTATTTTTTCGGAAAACAGGCCGGAATGGATTTATGCTTTATATGCCGGATGGAAACAAGGATCCACCGTTATTCCGATCGACGTACTTTCTTCGCGTGAGGATGTGGCTTATATTTTGCATGATTGCTCTCCTCATACGGTATTTTGCTCGGCAGAAAAAGCTGAATTTGTCCGTCTGGCCCTTAAGGATGCAGGCAGAGATCCTGAAATTCTGATTTTTGAAGAAATACCGGATTCAGCCGATGCACCGGATACAGATGAATTTATCATTGAAGATGAATCCAGTACAGCCCTTATTTTATACACGTCAGGAACCACGGGAAATCCCAAAGGGGTTATGCTTTCATTCAAAAACCTTTTGGCAAATCTGAATGCTGTTTGCCGTGATGTGCCGATCTATGTGGAAGGAGACCGGGTAATGATTTTACTGCCTTTCCATCACATATTACCCCTTGTCGGTACGATCGTTGCACCTCTTTATTCAGGAGGCACCATGGTGCTTAATACCTCCCTGGCTGCTGAGGATCTGATGGCCACCCTCAAGCAGTATAAGGTTACCATTATGATCGGTGTCCCCAGGCTTTATCAGCTTATATATAAAGGTCTGCGGGAAAAAATCAATGGCAGCCCGATAGCCCGCATATTGGTCAAGCTCGCCGAAAGTGTGGATTCACTTTCATTTTCGCGAAAAATATTTGGTTCCGTACAGAAAAAATTCGGAGGAAACCTTAAGTACCTGGTTTGCGGGGGCGCTCCCATTGATCCTGAGGTTACAAAGCTTTTTAAAACGCTGGGGTTTGAAATACTGGAAGGATTCGGAATGACGGAAACTGCCCCCATGATCACTTTTACCAGACCCGGCACCGTTTTGCCCGGTGTACCCGGCCATCTGCTGCCCGGCATCAAAATAAAGTTTGAAGAAGGAGAGATAGTGGTTGCCGGGGACAATGTTATGCAGGGATATTACAATAAACCGGAAGATACCGCCCAGGTATTAAAAGACGGCTGGCTGCATACCGGTGACCTTGGATATCTTGATGACAAAGGATACCTGCACATCACAGGGCGAAAAAAAGAAATCATTGTTTTGCCCAACGGCAAAAATATTAATCCCGAGGAAGTGGAACGTACCCTTATTAAAAACTCGGAATTTGTAAAAGAAGTGGGTGTATTTCTGAAGGAAGGAATCTTGCAGGCCATTATTCTTCCCGATTTCAGAAAGCTCGGTGAAGCCGGAATTACGGATCTTGATGACCATTTCAGATGGCAGGTGATCGACAAGGTTAACCGCATCGTATCCCCCTATAAGAAAATTCTGAGGTTTCACATTACATCGGCAGAGTTACCCAAAACAAGGCTTGGAAAAATAAAGCGGTATCTCCTGCCCGATATGGCAAGTGTTAAGAAAGAAACGATCCAGGATGAACCCAAAACCAGGGAATACCAGGCGATCAAGAAATTCCTCGAAGACGAAACCCAGCAAACTGTCCATCCTTCCGATCACATTGAACTCGACCTGGCGCTCGACTCCTTGGGAAAAGTCAGCCTTACGGCCTTTATTGAAACAGCCTTCGGTGTCGAAATCCCGGAAAATAGTCTTGCCGATTATCAATCCGTTGCAAAACTTGCGGAACATCTCCATCATAAAAAGACCCGGCTTAATTTTGATGGGATCAGCTGGTCACAGATCCTGAAGGAAAAGGTACACATTAAACTACCGGAATCCGGAATTTCCCACAACCTGATCAAAAATATGTTCCAGGTAATTTTCCGCTTATCCCTTCGCATTAAAGCCCACGGTTTGGAAAATCTTCCGGAGGAAGCATGCATCATTGCCCCCAATCACCAGAGTGTGCTCGATGGCTTTCTTGTAGCATCTTTGCTGAAACGTCGTTTTATGAAAAAAACCTACGTTTATGCCAAGGAAAAACATTTCAGGGGCCCTTTCCTTCGATTTATAGCAAACCGGAATAACATAATTCTGGTGGATGTAAACAAAGACCTTAAACTATCGATCCAGAAACTGGCAGAAGTATTGAAAAAAGGAAAAAACCTGATGATATTCCCAGAAGGTACAAGAACACTTACCGGTAAACTGGGTGATTTCAAACAGACTTTCGCCATACTTAGCCAGGAGTTGAAAGTGCCCGTTATTCCGGTAGCGATCAAGGGTTCCTATGATATTCTTCCCTCAGGATCGCGTTTTCCAAGATTATTCCGCAGGGTTTCTATTGAATTTCTGCAACCTGTGTATCCTGAAAATCACACGTATGAATCTTTAAAAAATCTGGTTTACCAGCGTTTGGCTAATAAACTGAACGATTAAAAAGAGTATCTTTAACCGTTAAATCATTAAACCCAATTATACATGGATACCAAAAGTGAAAGACTCAGGGATGCTTGCGAACTTGCCGCTCAGACCTTTCATAAAATGAAACAGCCTGATTTTGAGGAAATCATTTCCAAACTTGAATTTTGCATTGGCAGTTATAATTTCGACAAAAATCCTGCCGGTTTGGTTGAATATGGTTTTAAGGCAATGGAAATTTTAAAGGAGATCCGAAAGAAGAATTCCAGAAAAGTTTCGGTTGAAATCATCAATGCACTGGAAGAAAGCCTGGCCTAAATTTTCGGTCTGCTTCCTGCCGCACTGAATAATATCTATCCGCGTATATGCTGAAAAAGCTCCTGTTGGCATTTCTACCCTTGTTATGTGTCCTGAATCTTGCGGCCCAAAAAGAATTTACACCTTCTACTTATCTGGGGATTGCTGCAGGCGGTGCTTTTAGCCATGCTGGTTTTACTCCTTCCGTTAAACAGAAAATGGTTGCCGCCAATTCCTATGGTCTGATTTTCAGGCATGTTTCCGAACCCCATATCGGTATTCAGCTCGAACTCAATTATGCAGGACGGGGATGGACTGAAAACAGGGATTCTTTGGGCGATTACACGCGAAAACTCAGTGTCATTGATATACCCGTTACTGCCGTATTTATTATCGGAAGCAAAAACCTGAGATTTGCTTTTAACCTGGGCCCGGATGTGACGTACCTGGCAGATGACAAGGAGGAGATTTCGATTATAGATGCCGAGTATGTTCCCGATTATTACCGGTTTGTACACGACGGTAAATTATATCCCGAATATGGCAATCCCCTGTATTATGGCTATTACGGCAAACCTCTTACACAGGCCTGGTCGTTCGGATTTATTGGCGGAGCCTCGGTAGAATGGTATACAAAATTTGGTGCCTTTGGTATCCGCGCCTCATATAGCTATATGCTTACAAATTATTTCCCGCTTGATGAGGATGTTTTTTATTACGAGGCCTCCAAATCACAAACGCTCAACCTGGGTGTAAGTTATTTTATAACGCTGCACTAATAAGATTCAAGAAAGTACAAGTCCGGATTATCCAGAAATCGTTCATCCCTCATGCCTGTATGGTTAAACATGATCACACTTCCTACCCCAGCTTCCGGGTAAATCCGGATTTCGCAATAATATCCGCCCCCTCCGCCCGCATGTGTATAAAATTGTTTGCCCTTTAATCTTCCTGTGAACCAGGATAAACACATCCCTGTTGGCGTGTTACCGTTGGTTATGTTTTCAGTGAACATCTTTTTTTGATACTTGACATAATAATCCTTAAACGGCTTCCATTGATGCTCGGGTGCATCCATGAATTTTGATTTATCGATAAGCAAACCCAATACAGCATTTGAAAGGCTGAAATTTTTGTGGTATCCTTTTGCGTGTTGATTTGTCCCTATTTCAAAGCCAAGTTCATTTTCAGGAATATTTAAAGGCTTGATTATTGTAGAATGAATGTGGTTCTCATAACTCATTCCGCTTACTCTTTCAATCACTTGCCCCAGTAAAACATAGCCCAGGTTCGAATAGGCGAATTTTTCATTTGGCTTGAATTTTACCTTAAATTCTCCGCTTTTTTGCCTTGTCCAAGCAGGATTTGACCAAGTCCGATCGGGCTTACTGTGTTTGGATCATCGATATAGCCCTGATTCTGTACTATAGATTGCTGGAAATAAAATTGCGCCCTTGTCTTTTCTCCGGCAAAATGAGCCAACAGTCCTGCAATCTCATAAGCCCTTTGAGTCGGGATGTATCTTCTCCATCAGGGTATTCACCAGTTCCAGGGCTTCTTTTTCCTTCCCCTGGCTGACATAGCAATAGCCCAGCAGCTTGTATGTATCCCAGTAGGAGGTACTGTTGAGTTCAAGGAATTTTTTAAGCCCGCTTTCTGACCGTTCCGGTTTGTTTCCATTATTTTGCTGTTCCCGGTCCGCATTCTTCACCCGGTTGCGAATAACCGGAGCTTCAAAACCTTCTTTCATAATAACTACATAATGCTTCTGTGCGGATATTCCGAGGGAAAATGCCAGCATCAAAATAAGAATAAATGATTCTTCATAAATATAAATTATAAAATAAAACCTCCTGAAAATCGGTCCTGTTGCATGGACAATACCTACGTAACAATAAAGTTAAATTTTTGTTAAAGTGAAGGGCTAAATTGGATGGAATCGGTCTAATTATGGGACCTTGCAATCGCTTTATTCGTATTCTTCCTCTTTTTTCGAATTATATCATTAAATTACGCATTCACGGGGAACCCTTATATCAAGCGAACCAAAATCGGGGGGACCCTTAATCTATAATTCAACAAAATTTCAGTTATGGTTTACTTAAAAACAGTATGGAAGCTTGGAATAATTTTAATTATCGTTCTAATCCCTTCTTCACTTTTCGCCCAGCCTGAAGTAATGGCGTGGGGCAATATCACAGGCATCCGCGTGGAGGGTCAGTTAATGGAATTTGAATCCAGCGTGAGGATTGTGGAAGAAGGCTGGGCGAATTATTCTTCTACCGGGAAGGAAAAACAACAGCCGAAATATGACCGCGACGGGTTGAAGCAAACGATAACTACCGGTATGAAAGGATTCCGGATTTCAGAAGTTGTGGAGGAATCCGGCAAGGGGATGGCATCGGTAAGCCTGAAAACTACCGCACTGGTTGATACACTCATCGAAGGGGTTTTTTTCTGTATTGAATTACCGGAAAATTACTATTCTGATTCAAAAATAAAATTTGTCAAGGGATCCCCGGCCACACGGTCAGGGATAAATCTTTCCGGCATTTCTGCAAAGAATGCCCTGAAGCCTTTCAGGGTGAATGCGGACGGTTTGATCATTACTTCCGCGGAAAGACAACTTGAATTGAATTTTGAGGGGAACATGACGGTTTTTGTAAGAAAAGAAGAGGATAAACCGGGTGTGCATATATATATAGGTATAATGGGGCCCGGGATTAAAAAAGGACAAGAGGTGCAAAAATCGATTACAATAAAAGCCTCCGGCAATATTGACAGGGCACCTGCAGAGATTGTCCTGGATGCTGGTCAGCCCGGAAGGAAATTCGACGGACTGGGTGGCAATTTCCGTCTTCAGAATCCGAAAACCGATCCCCCGGTAATCGACTATTGTATAGATAACCTGCGTGTTGCCTGGGGCAGGGTTGAAATGCCATGGAGCTTATGGCATCCCGAAGAAAATAAAAGTCCGATCGAAACTGCCCTGTCAGGACACCTCGATCCGCGTGTTCGTTCCGCGATGGAAATGGCCAGAAGGTTGGACAGCATTGGAATGCCTATTATAATAAGTGATTGGTCCGCCCCAGCCTGGGCAATTATCGGAGATCCACGGGATGCCTATCGTTACCGGTCCGAAGGAATTTATGGCTATCCGTTGAATTCAGCCAAAATGGATAAGATATATCAATCGATTGGAGATTATCTTGTTTATCTGAAACAACATTATGGTGTTGAGCCAAAAGCCTTTTCATTCAATGAATCCGACCTGGGAATCAATATCCGGCATACCGGAAGGGAACACGCTGATTTTATAAAAGGACTGGGCGCCCATCTTGCAGTGAGGGGACTTTCAACCAAATTGCTTTTGGGGGATAATTCAGATGCCACCACTTTTGACTTTATTGTACCGGCCATGGATGATGAGGAAACACATAAGTACATAGCTGCCATTTCGTTTCATTCCTGGCGTGGTTGTACGGATGATATCCTCCGGAAATGGGCCGGAGCAGCAAAACGGATGAATCTGCCATTGATTGTGGGTGAGGGCAGCACGGATGCTGCCGCATGGAATTATCCCGAGATTTTTTCCGAATCTTCCTTCGCTTTGTATGAGATTAACCTGTATATGAAACTGTGTGCAATTTGCCAGCCAGTTTCTATTTTGCAATGGCAACTGACAGCTGACTATTCGCTTTTGACGGGAGACGGAGTGTTTGGCACTTCGGGTCCTTTGAAACCGACGCAACGGTTCTGGAACCTTAAACAGCTTTCCTTCACTCCGGAGGGCTCATTCGCCATACCGGCCGCCGTCAGTAAGGAAGGAATAAATTGTGCGGCATTCGGGAATATATCCCGGGGAAAATATGCTGTGCATGTTGTAAATAACGGCGCAGAAAGAGATGTTGTTGTAAAAGGCATTCCCCCGGAAATAAAATACTTTTCAATTTACATTACGGATTCAGTCAGAGGTATGGAAAAGGCCGGGGAAGTGCAGGTCATTAATGGAAATGCCGGATTCAAACTTTCCGCCGCTGCATTTACATCACTTATAAGTTTATAACATATGGGATATTTTGCCAGAAATATAAATGATGTTGCCCGGCATATTCTGTCCTTATGGATCCTCCTGCTTTTACCGCTTATTTGCAGCGGACAGCCTTTCCAAACCGACACATTATGGATAAAAGAAGCAGCGTTTGCGCCGGTTATCGATGGAAATCCGTCTGATGATTGCTGGGAATCCATTGCCTGGGAATCCATCAGCCAGGTTTGGATACCCTGGGGAAGTTCCGTCGATTCCGCTGATTTTAGCGGCCGATACAAGGTGTTATGGTCGTCTGCGCAAAATCTGCTGTATGTTCTGGCTGAAATCACGGATGATATTTATGTTGACGGGTATGTATACAAGAGCAGTCCTGAAAATAACAACTATCCCGACTACGATCTCCTGGAAGTTTTTCTCGATGAAAATGCCTCAAAAGGGAAGCATGTGTTCGATGGAACAGGCCAAACAGGAATCGACTGGGGATATAATGCCGAAAATGCCTGGTCTTATCATATTATGGTCAATAGTCCGCCAGATGGAGATACTACGCAGAAAAAGAACGTGTGTGATATTGCAGGTACAAACTGGTCAGATGAATGGATTGTAAATTATAGGGACCACATGCCCGAATTTGCCCTTTCCAGGCAGGGAAACCATTATTGCTGGGAATTTTCGCTTAAGGTTTTTGATGAGAATTACAATCCGGCTGATCCTTCCGACGAAAACAGGATAATGCTTCAACCGGGTAAAATCATGGGTTTGTCGTTTGCTTATTGCGACAATGATGAAGCGGGGACAACGCGTGATAATTTCATTGGTTCGGTTTGGGTACCTGAGGAAAATTTTAATGATCATTGGATTAATGCCGATTACTTCAGGGCTGCAAGGCTCACAGGCAATTCCATTCCGACAGGGGGTGAAGATAATCCCGAAAACACTGCGCAGTTGCTTTATGATCCTTTGCTGCGCGAACTTACAGTTATTCCGAATCCCGTTTTCACACAGGTAACCCTGTACAATATGCAGGGTATGCCAGTTCAAAAACAGGATCCTAAACGGAATTGCCAGAACTGTACAAAGAATTTTTCGTTTATAAATTTGCCTGATGGCATTTATCTTGTAGCATCCGAATCAAAGGGCCACAGAGATGTTATCAAACTAATAGTTTATTGATCATCGCAAAATATTTGACTTTTGAAATTATCGGGAATGATAAGCCTATGAAAAAAATGGTACAATTCCTCCGAAATTTGTTCGGCAAACCGCGTACCGCATTTTATGCGGCCGGAATAACCTCAACCATATGGTTCCTGATTCGCGTAATTCCCAAGCCGACCCGTGCATCGTATCCGTGTATGCGAGCTGCAGCGCCCATTATGTCGGGATTTGTAATCTACATGGCTGGTCTCTGGGCTTCTGCATTTGCCTTTAAACAGGCACGGATAAGTTTTTCGCGGAACAGGTATACCCATGGATTCATGTTCCTTCTTGTGCTCCCTGTGTTCCTGGTCATTGCCGCCTCGGGGGATGTAAAACCATCCTGGGCGGTACAGGCAATGGTCCAGGATCCGCCCGACGGCGCGAACCAGCCTGTAGGTATTGCGCAAGGCATTATTCCGGGCAGGGTTGCCTGGGCCTATGACAGGGCTTCTACCGATTCCCTGTGCACAAACAATGCCGGCGATCGCTATTACCGGGCGGAGAATTATGACCAGTCAATCATCGACAGTATGATGAGGAAATCGGTGCTGGGCATTACCGGTGCCCTGAACATTAAAGATGCATGGGATAGTATTTTCACCTATCATAATATCCGGAAAACAAACCAGAGAAAAAGCTACCTGCCGGGTGAAACAATCTTCATAAAAATTAACCAGGGAACGGCAAGCTGGCTGTATATGAACGGAACTGCTTACGAGGCACCCGATGTGATTCCGCCAAGCGACGAATGGAAAACTGCCTATGCAGGCGCCTGTGAGGCATCACCCCCGGTTGCACTGGCCCTTCTCCGGCAACTTGTCAATGTCTATGGAATTGAACAGCAGAATATTCTGATTGGTGATCCGATTTCCCATATATACAAGCACAATTATGATGCCTGGCATGGTGAATTTCCGGATATTAAGTTTATTGACAGGTCCGGTGATTTCGGAAGAACGATTATCCATCCGGGCGATATGGCTGCCATGCATTATTCCGACCTGGGGACAACTATGCCGGATGCTGTTTCGGACAAACTCTACAAAGAGATGACCGATGCAGCCTATATGATCAATATTGCTAACCTGAAGCCGCATATTCGCGCAGGGATTACCCTTTGCGCAAAAAACCATTTTGGTTCCCATACCCGGAACGGCGCAGATCACCTGCATCCATCCCTGATATGCCCGGCAGCCGATGGAAGTCCCACCAATGCAGGATACCAGAAATACAGGGTGCAGGTTGATATAATGGGAAACCGGTTCCTTGGCAGGAATACAATGCTGTTTATCGTTGACGGTTTGTGGGGTGGCGGTCCGGAAGAGACAAAGGCCCCCAAAAAATGGAAAATGCCCCCTTTCAACAACGACTGGACTTCCTCGATATTTATGTCTCTTGACCAGGTTGCGCTGGAGTCAGTATGCTTCGATTTTATCCGTACAGAATTCAATGGCGTGAACCAGCCGGAAACAACTCCAAACTGGAGCGGAGTGGATGATTATCTTCACCAGGCCGCCGACAGGCAGAACTGGCCCGATGCAATTACCTATGATCCCAATGAAGAAGGTATTGAATTACCGAGCCTGGGAACCCATGAACACTGGCAGAATTCCACCACCATGGCCTACAGCAGGAACCTGCAGATTGGCAACGGTATTGAATTATACAGGGTTCCGGCTGTCAGAACCTATATACCCACCGGTATATCCGCCAGGGAAGAGAATGCCCGCTTTGAAGTTATTTGTTATCCCAACCCTTTTACAGGCTCCACCGCATTCTCATATACACTTCTGCAACCTTCACAGGTTAAGATTTCTGTATATGATATGAATGGCAGGTTAATCAAATGCCTCATCAATGACTCCGAACCTGCAGGCGACAAACATCTTATCTGGCAGGCTGGCAACGTTGCACCCGGATATTATATGGGATATATTGAAATTGCCTGTCAACAGGAACATTTCCGAAAAACAATCAAAATTCAAATAAATAACTAATTAAGAATTTATGTTACAGAAACTGAAATTTCCACTACTGGCCTTAGGTATAACGGCATTTTTGCTGCCTTGCTGCAAACCCGATGAAGGCTCCAAAAATTCAATTGCCGGAAGCATAGTCAAATCGATCTATATAGAACCCGATGGCACTAAATGGTTTGCAACCGACAAGGGTATATCCTCATTTGATGGAACAACGTGGATCAATTTTGATGAAAGTGACGGTTTGCCTGTTGCCGGGTTTAATGGCATAACACAGTCGTCATCAGATCAAGGCACTAATCTCTGGCTTGCAACTACCAGGGGAGCTATTGCAACCCATTGCGAAACAAATATTATGTCAATTGAAAACAGTTTCACCAAAGAAAACTCTGAACTTCTTAATGATACAGTGCTGGCCATAGCCCTTGACAAGGCAGGATACCTGTGGATGGGTACCAGCATGGGACTGAATGGGTTAAAAAATAATACCGAATGGATTTTACCTACAAAACAAATATTTACAAAACCCATAAGCTCAATCGGATCCTCCCAAGACGGATGGAATTATTTTGCAACTCTGGGCGCAGGCGTTGGAAGAAACCAGACTTCCGTGGACGGCATTTCGGCAGCCTCTAACTATGAAATGCCCTGGGCAGGATTACCCTCCGACATTGTAAATACGGTTTATGTAGATCCGGGTACCGGCAACCAATGGTTTGGCACGCCATCCGGAGCGGCCTACCATGTGGGAACTGAAACCAAGAGAAACTGGACAGTTTTCACTACAGCGGATGGACTTATCAACGATGAAATACTTTCCATAGCCGGTGATTCCGATGGCAACATCTGGTTTGGAACAAAAGGCGGCGTGTCAAAATTAAGCAATTCAGTCTGGACATCTTATTCGACAACAGATGGTCTTGCCGGCAGTACGGTTTACGCAATTGCCCTTGATACCGACGGTTCCCTGTGGTTTGGAACCGATAAGGGCGTATCGCATTTTACCTCGGAACAATGGCTTAACTACTGATAAATATTCAATGAAGTTACCTGACTAAAAAAATAACTATGAAAAACATGTGGAGAAAAATCATGGATTGGATGTTTATCTGCCATCCCGAGACAGGAAAAATCAGCGGATTCCGGAAACCAAAACTTTTTACCGTCATCCCTTTTATTATAATTGGCCTGGGTTCATTCATCTGGTTATTGATCCGCGTGCTTCCCAAGCCAAGCCGGATAACATATCCCTGTATGAAGGTTGCGATGCCTCTGGCATTTTCATTCCTGGCCTACCTGGCTTCCATGAGTGCGACGGTTGTGCTTTTCCGGAAATCAATTACAAACTTCAAGGCACTCCGGTATAAATATGCCCTGCTTTTCCTGGTTTTTGCCCTCGTTGCGGGGACAGGGACACTGATATACGAGTCATTGCCATCCAATGCCGCCGGTGTGCATAGTCATGCTACTCTTTTTGAAGATCCCCTCGGCCCGAATACACCCATAGGGACACCAAAGGGACTTTTCCCGGGCAGGGTGGTATGGGCTTTCAATCCGGATGCAACCAATGCGGCCTGCACGAACAGCAATCACAGCAATGCCTACTGGCTTGAAAAAAACTGCGATCAGGCAGTGGTGGATAAAATGTTTTCTGACGGCATTAAAGCATTAACCGGGAAAGAAACTCATGCCGAGGCCTGGGATGCTATTTTTCATTATTTCAATACGAACCATGCAAAGGGAGATATAGGCTATGCACCTGACGAGACCATCTTTATTAAAATAAACGCGGTTACTGCCTGGAGCGGCGCTGAACCGGATGGCGTTATGCCTGATTACCTGGGCATTGAAGACGATACATCACCACAGGCTATCCTTGCTTTGTTGAGACAACTTGTGAATGAAGCCGGTGTTCCCCAGGAGAATATATTCATTGGTGACCCCATGGCCGATATTTGGAATACGTTATATGATAAATTTTATGCCGAATTCCCCGATATTAACTATACATCAAAAAGAACAATTACCGGAAGATATAAGTTAACGCCTGACACAAAGCCCGGTATCTATTATTCTGACAAAGGAACGGTGATGGATGATGATCCTTCAAATTTCCATGCCAGCCATTGTTTCTTTAAAGAAATGGAAGATGCCGATTACATCCTGAATGTACCTGCAATGAAAGGTCACCGCTGGGGTGGTGTCACGATGTTCGCAAAAAATTATTTCGGGGCGAATACCACGGATGGGTCATGGCAGCTTCACAAAGGCCTGATGAAACCCGACAGCGATCCTTTACGGACAGGCTACAATCACTACCGTGTTTTTGTGGATCTGATGTCGAGCAAATACCTGGGGGGTAAAACTTTGCTGTATTTTATGGACGCACTGTGGTCAACCAGCTTTGAACATCAGAAACCACAGAAATTCAGGACCGCTCCGTTTAACAATGACTGGTGTTCTTCCCTTTTGTTTTCGCTGGATCCGGTAGCCATTGAATCCGTTGGGCTCGATATTCTGCAGAAAGAATTTACAGTGGAAGAAATCGACAATAACAACAGTACACCAGATCGTTATACCTACGTTCAGTGGAATGGCGTCGATGATTATTTACACCAGGCTGCAAGCAGCGACTGGTGGCCTGAAGGCATAACCTATGATCCCGACAGTTCCGGCACACCGATTGGTAGCCTGGGTGTTCATGAACACTGGAACAATACGACCGATATGGAATATTCAAGGAACCTGGGAACCGGTGAAGGAATTGAACTTGTAAAATTGTTTGAAATCCCTACCGCCACCAGGGAAAACTTATCTGATTTTACGCTGGAAGCATTCCCCAACCCGACGACAACAACTGCAACGATTCGCTTTCATCTTGACCAAGGCAGCCGGACCAGGATCGACATCTATTCCATTGATGGGAAATTTATCCTGACTTTAGTAAATGGTCAGCTTCAGGCCGGTGATCAACATATCGAATGGAATCCGGGAAATCTGAAAGGCACCTATTTTGTGAAACTGATCCTTTTTGACGGATCGGCACAAAAGGTATATAAGACGAGATTGCAGGTTATTTAAGGCAACCTTCTCATCTCTCATCTCTCATCTCTCATCCGACCGCTTCAAGGGTCTGCGACCACTTGAAGGGTCTGGCATTGCCAAAAAGGAAAGTATAATTCCTATTGTATGACGTTTCATTAGTTGTTAGTTGCTAGTTGATTATTGGTTCTGAAGTCCTGTGGCGCCAGCGTCACTCGTCACTCGTCACACGTCACTCGTCACTTTCTTATCACTTTTAGTTTTTCGTTTTTAGTTTTTAGTTTTTAGTTTTTCATTGTTCATTGTTCACTGAACCAAGATCCTTCACCACCATTTGAACCGTTGTCTTTGTCCGCTGAGAAAGCAGCAGGTCTTTATTGACAAGCACACGTGAAAGGGTGGCATCATCAAAGTAACGGATGGTAATCAGCTCCAGACCTGTTGAAAAACTCACCCTGAACTCTTTTTCCAGTTCCGCAATTACCCCGGGTATCCGGCTTTTATCATTGCTTACACAAACATCAAAACTGACTGCAGAATTCTGCATGAGGTTTATCTTCAGACCGTATAATGCAAAACACCGGAATATTTTCTCCAGGTTATCCTCTGCGACAAAGGAAAAATCCATCGGGTGAATATGGATCAATACCTGGTCGATCTTAAATATGAAGGAAGGGATCAGTTTTTCATAATCATTCTCGCCGATGACAGTTCCGGGATCCCCCGGCTGAAGGAATGACTTGACGAATAATTTGATACCCTTGTTTTTCAGGGGCTGTATGGTTTTTGGATGGATTACGCTGGCACCATAATAGGCCAGTTCAATGGCGTCCACATAGGAAATCTTTTCAAGTCTGACCGTTTCGTCAAACCACTTGGGATCCGCATTCAGCACGCCGGGAACATCCTTCCATACAGTGACGGAATCGGCCGACAACACATGGGCCAGGATGGCTGCCGTATAATCGGACCCTTCTCTTCCGAGTGTCGTTGTGAGGTTATTCACGGTTGACCCGATAAACCCCTGGGTTATATACAATCCGGTATGCCTGAAACTAAACCGTTCGCTGACTCTCACGGAAGTCATATCCCAGTCAACACGAGCCTCCCGGAATGTTCCATCGGTTTTCAAAAATTGCCTTGCATCGGCCCATTCATTTGGCATGCCTATGTTGTTCAGGTAATTGCTTACAATAATCGTTGAAATGATCTCTCCCCAGGAAACAAGCTGATCATATTCTTCATTATAGGTTCCCGCGGGCGATACCTCCATTTTTTTTACCAGTCCCTCAAAAATATGCGCCAGCTCCCCGAACATTGCATGTTGCCGGTCAGGGATAAGTTCCCCTGCAATTTTTAAATGATATTCGCGGATGGAGTGGATTTCTGTTACAGCCCCTACCCTGTCCCCACTTATGTAGGCATGCAAAACGCGCTCAAGGGCATTCGTGGTTTTGCCCATTGCTGATATCACCACCACCATATTCACTTCGAATTTTCGAAGGATAGAAGCGATGTTCCTCACAGATTCCGGATCTTTAACGGATGCACCTCCAAATTTGAAGACTTTCATTGTTTTGCATTTTAGTTCAAAAATAATCTTTTCAAAATATATTAATCCCTAATTTTGTGCCTTCAATTATCCGAATTATCTGTGGCTTTAGCTGAACTCATCCAACATTACAGGCAACATCCCGCATGCAGCGACCTCGCCTCCCTTTTAATATCCAATAACAACCGGAAGATTCTTTGTTCCGGCCTGACCGGTTCATCTAAAAGCCTGCTGACAGCTGCCATTATCCCCCAGCTGGCTGGAATACATCTTATCATGATGCCGGATAAGGAGGATTCAGCCTATTTTTACAACGATCTTGTTAATTTGCTTGGCAGTGAACATGTTTTATTCTTTCCCTCTTCTTTCAAGCGGTCGGTTCATTATAACCAGTTTGATAATGGAAATATCATCCTGCGCACCAACGTAATTAACCGGCTGGGAAATTTTAACAGTGAAAAAGACGAATACCTGGTCCTGGTCACTTATCCCGAAGGCCTTTCCGAAAAAGTGATCACCCACAAAAAGCTGAAAAAAAACACGCTGCAACTGGTAAAAGGTGAAAAGATCCCGGTTTCCTTCGTTGGTGAAGTGATGGAGGAATACCGGTTCACCCAGGTTGACTTTGTTTATGAACCGGGACAATATTCGATCAGGGGCAGCATATTTGATATTTTTTCCTTTTCAAGTCCGGATCCCTACCGGATCGACTTTTTCGGCGATGAGGTTGAAACCATCCGCACTTTTGATGTGGAAACCCAGTTATCAAAGGGTTTTCTTGAAAAAATAAACATTCTTCCCAACATCCAGGAACTGACACTCGAGGACGTAAGCGAGCCCCTCACTGACTATCTTGATCCCACAGCTATTCTTTGGATCCAGGATATCCGGTATTCAACCGACAAGCTGAATGACATATTTGATGCCATTTCCCATCGTGCCGAAAAGAGTGAGGAAACCGTTCCTTTAACCGGTAGCCAGCTTACGACAGGAAGATACCTGCTTGGAAAAATTCCCGATTTCAGGCTGGTTGAATTCGGTGTCCGAAGTTTCTACCCCCACAGCAGGGTAATAACATTCAATACAACGCCACAGCCGGCTTTCAACAAAAATTTCAACTTGCTGGCTGAGGATCTGCTATCGCTCGCGGCAGAAAGGTATAAAAATTACATTATCAGTGATAATGAAAAACAGATTGAACGGTTAACCTCCATCTTTCACGACATTAACCACAACATCCGTTTTACTCCTCTTTTGAAAACCCTGCACGAGGGATTCATTGACCGCGACCTGCTCATTAGCTGCTATACTGATCACCAGATTTTCGAACGTTTCCATAAATATACGCTGCAGAATTATTTCTCCAACCGCGGGGCAATCACGCTGAAGGAATTAAAAGGCCTGCAGCCCGGAGATTATGTAGTGCATATTGATCATGGAATCGCAAAATTTGGCGGACTTGAGAAAATTGACATCAATGGCAAGATGCAGGAATCAGCCCGGCTTGTATACCAGGATAATGACATTCTGTATGTCAGTATCCACGCATTGCACCGTATTTCGAAATACAAAGGTAAAGAAAATGAGGCGCCCCGCTTATACAAACTGGGAACCGGTGCATGGCAAAAGCTGAAACAAAACACCCGGAAAAAAATCAAGGATATTGCCCGCGAACTGATCGACCTGTATGCCCGGAGGAAAATGCAAAAAGGTTTTGCCTTTGCACCGGACACGTATATGCAGACGGAATTGGAGGCCTCCTTTATTTACGAAGATACACCCGACCAGGTAAAAGCCACAAAAGCCATCAAGGAGGATATGGAATCCGAAAATCCGATGGACCGCCTTATTTGCGGCGATGTAGGATTTGGAAAAACGGAGGTAGCAGTCCGTGCTGCCTTTAAGGCGGTTGCCGACAATAAACAGGTGGCCATCCTGGTACCTACCACCATCCTGGCACTCCAGCATTATCATACATTCAATGACCGGCTGAAGGATTTTCCCTGCAATGTGGAATACATTAACCGATTTAAAAAAGGCAGCCAGCAAACCGATATTACAAAAAGGCTGGCGGATGGTAAAATCGATATTATCATTGGCACGCACCGCCTGCTGGGCTCTGACATTAAATTCAAAGATCTTGGACTCCTGGTAGTGGATGAAGAACAAAAATTCGGTGTATCCGCCAAAGAAAAGTTGAAAAATATTAAACTGAACGTCGATACACTTACGTTAACAGCCACTCCAATACCCCGCACATTGCAGTTTTCCCTCATGGGCGCCCGCGACCTTTCGGTAATTAATACGCCTCCGCCCAACCGGCATCCGATCGTAACCGAATTACACACATTCAATGATGATATTGTGCGTGAAGGCATTGATTATGAAATTTCACGGGGAGGCCAGGTTTTTTTCATCAATAACCGCGTCCAAAACATCAATGAGGTGGAAGCTCTTATCCGAAAGTTGTGTCCGGGCGTGAAAACCTGTGTGGCACATGGCCAGATGGAAGGACATGAACTTGAGAAAGCCATGACCGATTTTATCCGGGGCGATTATGACGTGCTGGTTGCTACTGCCATTATAGAATCAGGTCTTGATATTCCCAATGCAAACACTATTTTCATTAACAATGCACATCATTTCGGGCTGAGTGACCTTCACCAGTTGCGCGGACGTGTCGGAAGATCAAATAAGAAAGCCTTCTGTTATCTGCTCTCTCCGGCCCCTACCCTGTTGACACCTGAAGCACGCCGCAGGCTGAAAGCGGTGGAGGAATTGTCCGACCTGGGAAGCGGATTTAACATTGCATTGCAGGACCTGGATATCCGGGGCGCCGGCAATATGCTGGGAGGGGAGCAAAGCGGATTTATCGCCGACATTGGTTTTGAAACATACAACCGTATCCTGAACGAAGCGATGCAGGAACTGAAAGAAACAGAATATCCTGATTTGTTTCCCGCCAAAGAAAAGGTTGATGAAGAAGGAGAGCACGTATTTGTGGACGATTGCCAGATTGACACAGACCTGGAACTGCTGTTTCCCGAAGAATATGTATCCAATATTTCGGAACGGATGAACCTTTACAGGGAACTTGATCAGATTCAGCGGCAAGAGGACCTTCACGTTTTTGAAAAGGGACTGGTCGACCGCTTTGGTCCGCTTCCGGGTCCCGGCCGCGACCTTCTGCAGGTGGTGAATCTGCGGCAACTGGCAAACCGGTTGGGATTTGAAAAGATTGTACTGAAAAATGAAAAGATGATCGGGTATTTTGTTTCAAACCAGGATTCTCCTTTATATAAATCAAAGGTATTTACCCGTATCCTGAGTTTTGTCCAAAAACAACCCCGTCTTTTCAGGATGAAGGAACAAAACAACAAACTCACACTGGCATGCGAGCCAATTCATTCGGTAATGGCCGCCTGTGAATTGCTAAAAACATTGTACACAGGGGAAGACTGATTCCGGTCTATTTTTTACTTTTAAACAACAAGGCGAGAATGATGGCTGTTCCACTCAGGATAAGCCCCAGGGAAAATAATCCATAGCGCACATTTTTCATTCCGTCACCGATCGCATTATTCACATCAATTATTATTGTAAAGGCAACAATCATAAAAAACAAACCCAACAAGGCAATCAGAAAATTTCTTACCCCTCTCATCTTAGTTTTGAGCTTTGACTTACCATAGATTTTCTTTTCGAAATCTGAATATATCATGCTGTTATTTTTATAGATTTACCTGGATATAATTCTCATCAAAGCGTGAAAATTAAACTATTTTAAAGTAAAAACATCAAAATAAAATTAACAATTTTAAATTTGTTGCTGATTTAGCTTTTTATATGCCCGGTATACCTGTTTCTCTCTCCTTGCTGCTGATCTTCTGCATCCTTTTAGCTCTGACTTTTGAATTTATTAACGGTTTTCATGATACCGCAAATGCTGTAGCCACGGTTATCTATACACACGCCCTGAAACCGGGTACAGCAGTTGTCTGGTCAGGCATCTGGAATTTTATCGGGGTAAACGTAGGGGGAATTGCTGTTGCGATTGGCATCGTGAACCTTCTGCCTGTGGAAGCATTGACAGATACCAATATCCAGCATAACCTGGCAATGGTAATGGCCCTTTTGGTCACAGCTATAATCTGGAATATCGGAACCTGGTACCTGGGTATTCCCTGTTCCAGTTCCCACGCATTGATCGGTTCAATTACCGGTGTGAGCCTGGCCTATATAATGCTTCCCGGAAACCATGCCATAACATTGAACTGGACAAAAGTGGCGGAGGCCGGATTGTCGCTCATAGTTTCTCCGATTGTTGGATTTGTTCTGGCCATGTTTTTTATGTATATCTTTAGTAAAACGGTCACCAACAAGGCGATTAATAAAGAAGCACCGGCAAAGAAGGCACCTCCGCTGTGGATCAGGTTAATATTAATTCTTTCAAGCACATTTGTCAGTTTCTCCCATGGGTCTAACGATGGCCAGAAAGGGGTGGGTCTGATGATGATTATTCTTATTGCTATCGTTCCAATGAAATTTTCCCTGAATCTCACCAGGGATCCGGCGCAGCTGAGGCATAATGTGGATAATCTGATCCGGCTGACTTCCGAATTGGATACTTCAACACTGACACCCGTTGAAAAGGATGCTTATTACCGGATCGGTATTAACCTTGATTCCCTCAATCGCAGGATGACCGGAGTAGGTACTTTTAAACAAATGGGCACAGCGGGATTAACAAATACGCGTAAGGATATTCTTATCTTGTCAAAACAGTCAGGCATGTTGAAATACAATCTGATGGGAGATAACAGAAATCCAATAACAAAAAAATGGATAACCGATTTTTCGGAACAGGTAAAGGAAATCCGTACTTATACAGAATATTCACCCTGGTGGGTCATTTTTATGATTTCAATTGCACTGGGGTTAGGAACCATGATCGGATGGAAAAGAATCGTGGTAACCATCGGTGAAAAAATAGGCAAAACCCACCTCACTTATGCACAGGGGGCAATAGCGAATCTGATTGCAGCCGGTACTATATCGGCTTCCAGCGGATATGGAATGCCGGTAAGTACAACTCATGTGCTATCTTCGGGGATTGCAGGCAGTATGGTTTCCGGGAACGGGATAAAAAACCTGCAAAAGAAGACAATTGCATCTATTGGAATAGCCTGGATCATAACCATTCCGGCTACTGTTTTGATGGCAGGCCTGCTTTTTCTGCTTCTCAGGGTTTTGCTCGGATAATCCGCTGATCAATAAAGTTTTATGGTTGCCAGTTTCTGCTCGTATTTTTTAACCACCAGTTCCTGGGCTGCAATTTTCGTTTTTACATCCTCCTGAAGCGATTGTTGTTCCGGTATTTCCTTTTCCGCGTCTTTAATTGTCTTGTTTGCCTTTTTAATCTTTTTTTCTGCTGATTCGATATCCTTCCCGATTTTCTTTTTCCTCTTGTCCATATCCTTTATATATTTTTCCTTGTCATTTTTCACCGGGCCTTCTGTCATTGAAGTAAACTGGATATTTTGATTGCTGATTTCCGAAACCAGGTTTTCAAGTTCCGAATTGAGCGCAGTAAGATTATCCTCCTCTTCCTTAATTGATTTCTCCGATGATTTTATGTCATCCTTCAGGTTTGATTCTTTTTTTTCATAATCCGACAGCTGTTTTTTCAACTGATGTAGCGTGTCTTCCTCTGCTTTTAGCTGTGAACTGGCCGTTTCAATATACTGATTTTTTGCAAAATCCTTGAGATAGTTTTGAAGCTTCAACATATCGGAAGATTGTTTTTCGATAAATATGTCTTTCTTCAGTTCAACTGCTGCACGCAACTCTACCAAAGAATCCAGATTAACCAGTTTACTGTAAATGTTTACTGGAGTAGCAGACAGGTTCTTGACATTTGCGCCAAAAATGGACCATTCCCCATTTTCTATAACCACCTTTGATCTGGTTTTTGTCTCAAGTTCATTCTTCCAGACCTTTTGCAGTTTCTCATAGTTGGCTTCCGGAACGGTTACTATAACTCCGGGGTATTTACTTTTACCATAATCAATGCTGTCTTCATAAACACGAATGGGTTGCTGTGAATAAAGACGCGGAATAATAAAAAGAGCAGCAAGCAGCAGGGAAAAGTTTTTCATGATATAAGCGTTTGTATTATAATACACAGAATAAATCCAGTTGTTCATAAAATACCGAAATATTTTCCTGTATGCCTTAAAATAAGTATCTTAACCCATTCACTTAAATCTCATTCATATGGAAGAATCAGCTATGAAAAAGCATGTTTCCTTTGTGGCTGCATTGCACATTGGGTTTAGCATAATTGGCCTTTTTGGCGCTATCGCCCTATTCTTTATCCTACGATTTGCCGGTTCCTTTGTACAAGATGTGGATGTGGCAAATCAGGTACTTCAATGCATAGGTATTATCCTGCCGTCCGTCATCCTGTCTGTTGCATGCATTGGTCTGATCGGTGGAATCGGATTGCTGGGATTCCGGAAATGGGCACGGATACTTATTCTGGTTGTATCCGCCGTAGAGTGCCTGTTTATCCCGATAGGAACGCTGGCCGGAGTATATTCGATATGGGCGTTGATGCAGGATGAATCAGTGAAATTATTTAACTGACAATAGTTTCCGGATCGTTGAACCAAAGCCCCCGGCCTGGTGTACTGAGATGCATAATTAATGTAAAATATGCATTTCAAAAAAATCAACACCTTTTGCGGCTGGCTTGTTTTCCTGGCTGCCTCCGGAGTTTATCTCAGAACCATTGAACCCTCGGTAAGCTTCTGGGACTGTGGCGAGTTTATTTCCTGTGCTTTTCGCCTGGAGATAGGTCATCAGCCCGGTGCGCCATTTTACATGCTCCTCGGCAGGTTTTTTTCCTTATTTGCAGGAAACCACCCGGAAATGGTGGCAAAAATGATCAACAGCCTCTCGGCCATTGCCTCGGGTTTTGCCATGATGTTCCTTTACTGGACAATTACCCGCCTGACCGCCAGGTTAATAACGGATACAGGGGATTCCCCCGTAATTCGTCCAATCCGTTATAATTGCCTCCGGTCTGGCAGGAGCTATGGTCTGCACCTTTTCCGATACATTCTGGTTTTCGGCAGTGGAAGGAGAGGTTTATGCAACTTCGGCTCTGTTCACTGCGGTCGCCTTCTGGGCAATTCTTAAATGGGAAGATGCAGGAGACGACCGGTGGCTATTGTTGATTTTTTACCTGATGGGACTTTCCATTGGCGTTCATCTGCTCAATGTGCTTACACTTCCGGCCATCGGACTTGTTTTCTATTTTAAGAAGTACCCGGTTACAAGGAAAGGATTTTTTATCGCTGCCATTCCTTTCCTTTTTCCTGCTCTATTCACTCGTTTTTATATTGATTCCCCTTCTTATAAGATTAGCATCCTGGTTCGACCTGCTGTTTGTAAATGGTTTCAGTCTGCCGTATAATTCCGGAAGCCTGTTTTATATAGCAATACTGGGCTCCGCTATTGCATTGCTGATCCGGTATTCCCACAGAGCCAAAAAAATTATTCTCAATAGGATCCTTCTCGGATTTATGGTCTTTTGCATCGGATATTCTTCGTATATAATGCTGTCGATACGCGCCGGGGCAAATCCACCCGTAAACCTTAGCAGGGTGAGCGATCCTTTCAGTTTGCTCGGTTATATTACGCGGGAGCAATATGTATCCAGGCCCTTATTGTACGGGCCCTATTATAATGCTCCTGTCATTGGCTATAAATCTGGTTATACCTATATTCCCTGGAAAGGCAGATACAAAAAGACGGAAAAAAATGGGAGGTATATATATGATAAAAGGTTTATGACGCTCTTTCCCAGAATGTCGAGCGACGATCTGAACGATATTGAAGCCTATAAAAAATGGGCAAATATTAAAGGTAAGCCTTTGCAGGTGATGAACAGAAATGGCAAACAGGAAATCATTTTCAAACCCCTATTCAGCGAAAACCTCCGGTATTTTTTCAAATACCAGCTGGGGTACATGTACTGGCGGTATTTCATGTGGAATTTTGCCGGCCGGCAAACTGAAAACCAGGGAAATGGGAACATCCTCAACGGAAACTGGATCAGCGGAATCACATGGCTTGACGAAGCCCGACTGGGTCCGCAGCGAAATTATCCGGCCACCCTGCGGGCAAACAAGGGAAGAAATGTTTATTACCTGCTTCCTTTGCTGCTTGGCTTATGCGGTATAATCTATCAATTCAGGCGCAATAAAAGGGATTTTAGTGCGGTTTTGGTTTTTTTCATTATGACAGGAATCGCCATTGTGATTTATCTTAATGAAATTCCGGCAACTCCCCGTGAAAGAGATTATGCCATGGGCGGGTCGTTTTATGTTTTTTGTATCTGGATCGGCATTGGAGTGGCTGCCCTGGCAGCCTTGATCAAAAGAAAGATACCGGCATGGATAAGCCTGCCGGCCGTTATAGGCCTTGGAGCAATTTACATTCCCGGACTTATGGCCAAAGAAAATTTTGATGATCATAACCGGTCGGGACGCTTTGTGGCCCGCGATTTTGCCTGGAATTACCTGAATTCTTGTGCACCCAACGCTATCTTGTTTACCAATGCCGACAATGACACATATCCGCTTTGGTACGCCCAGGAAGTAGAAGGAATAAGAACGGACGTAAGGGTGATACTTGCCCCATTTTTAAGTGCCGACTGGTATATCGATCAATTGTCGGATTGGCATGAATCGGCCTTTCCTGTTCCAACAACGATTGGAATTACCAAATACGCTTCCGGAAAGATCAATTCAGTTCCATATTATAAACGCACAGATCAATATGCGAACCTGAAGGATGTGATAGAATTCATCAAAAGCGACGATCCGCGCACAATGGTTAAAGCTTCCGATGACTCCGAAATTAATTATTTCCCTACAAATTTTTTCAGCATACCTGTTGGAAACCCTAAAGCAACAGATTTACCCGCGGCAACACCCGTGGATTTTGAACTAAAAAAGAGTTATCTTTTAAAAAATGAACTGGTGATTTTGGATATTCTGGCGACCAACAACTGGAAACGGCCGGTTTATTTCCTCTCTACCCAGGTGCCCCGGTCATTGGGATTCGAAAACTATTTACAGCTGGAGGGCTTCGCCTACAGGCTCGTTCCAGAGAAAACGCAGCCAAATGACGCATTTTACGATGCGGGCGGGATTAATGCGGATTCGCTGTATGATAAACTAATGAACCGGTTTAAATGGGGAAATATGAATGATCCGAAAATATTCATGGATTACAACACACTTCGCACAACCAATATCCTGGGCATCCGGAACTGTTTTTCAAGACTGGCGGATGAATACTCAAAACAGGGATTTCCGGAAAAGGCAATCAAGGTATTGGACCGTTGTATGGAACTGATGCCACAACAATCAGTACCCTACGATATCTTTATGCTGCCGGTCATCCGGGCCTATTCCAGTGCGGGAAATACCGTGATGGTTAAAAAGATTTCAGATGAATATACGGCAATTTTAGAAAAAGAATTGGAATATTACAATTCACTGAACGCCCGTTGGAAAAAAGGAGTGGAGTATGAGAAAAGGTATGCCGAATATATACTTCAGGAGTTGAAAAGTTTCCGGCAATTTTACTCTAAATAACAAGACCGGTGAATGCCATCACCGGTCTTGTTGAAAATATAGAAATTAAAAACCAATGCTCTGTTTTAGTTTAAAGAGGCAGTATATCTTATTGCCGTCTCAATTTGTGCATTCAGGTTATCCAGGTTTGCAAAAGCACTTGCCACTTCAAAATTCCGTGTGGCTTCAGCCGTTGCAATATCAAAGTTTTCTGACAATACAGGTGCGTTGAATTCCACGGATTTTTCAATTTCAGAATTCAGATTATCCAGGCTTTCGATTGCAGTGGCTATTTCGAAATTATCATCTGCAATGGGTGAAGTATAGGCAACTTCCAGGGCAAGTGTATTGAAAAGTTCATCAAGTCTGGTTTCTGCAGCCATGATTTCTAAACTTTCTGAAAGAACAGGAGCAGTGTATTCAACTGTCTTTTCAATTTCATTATTGAATAAAGCTAACTGACCTGAAGCTGCCTGAATTTCATATAAGTCGGCAACTGTATTCTTTCCGGTTGCTGCATTTAAAGGCATCATCATCGCAAATAAAATGATAACAGCAATAATGGTGATTATGTCGTTCCGGCTGATGTTGGCTGTTGTTTTCATGGCTGGTTATATTTTTGTGTTTGCTTTACAACCATATAACATCAACCATGCCAAAGTGTGTATTTATCTAATATACTGAATTATACAAATATTTCATACCGATTCTCCCTTACACAAATTTGGATTAGATTGTACAATTCATGTTCGAAAACGTACACCGCAACAATTATTCGTTCAATTTTATCGCTTGTTTTTTCTGTTCACTGTTCATTGTTCATTGTTCATGGTTCACTGTTCATGGTTCACTGTTCATTTCACTTATAAAGTACCCGAAAGGCCGTATCCCGGGCAGCGGCGTGATGGAGGGAGGATGAATCACCCAGCGAATCAGCCAGGAAAAATAAATGCATTTTCCTATCGGAAGTCCGGTTATTTTTCTGGCCAAGGCCAATCATTATAAATAAGGCGATACTGACCACTGCCATTTTTATTTCAAGATGACGGGAAGAAAAAAGCGGAAGAAAAATATCTGTCAGGGAATTTTTCACCGTGACAGAAGGATGGTCCTTCTTTCGCACTCTTTGTCGAAGGATCGTCTGAATCTGAGGATCAGCCTCAAATGGCAATATATCGCTGGTAATAATCCGATGCAGCATGGCATCAGGAACAACATCCGGATCCCCGGACATTTTTTCTTTATAACGGATGGATTGTTTCCGTCCCGGAGGGTTAACCATGCACACCCTGTATACATTATAGATCAGCAGCCTCAATTTTTTCATACTAAGATTCCTTTATTTTTAACTGTAGCCTTTCGGAAATTTTTTTCCGGGTATAAAATAACTTTGATTTCACGGTGCCTTCAGGTAAATTGAGCACCTGGCCGATATCACGCACCGTAAAATCTTCGCGGTAATATAAAAGGAAAGCTGTTTTTTCAATTTCCCCCAATTCATTTATTTCATTAAATATTTCTTCGGCCAGCTGTCGGTCCTCCTCTTCCCGTGTGTCTATTGCTCCCTGATACCCTGTTTGGCCATCCCACATTACGATTTTTCTTACGGAAAGCCGCCGGTATTCATTCTTGCACATGTTATGCGCTACAGAAAACAGCCATGTGCAAAACCTGCGAGAAGAATCGAACTGGTCGGGCTTTTCTATGATTTTCATGAAAATATCCTGAAGGAAATCCCCTGCCTTGTCGTATGAATTGCCAAGCATCCTGTAAAAATAATACAACAACCTTTTATGATAGCGGGCATACAGTTCATCGAATGCCGAGGTTTCCCCCTGGTGAATTAATGTCATCAGGCTTTCATCCGTAGACCAGTTGTATTTGCCTGATTTATGATGGGACATGCCCGGTTTGTTTTGGTTTCTTTCTGTCAGCCATAATTGCGAAAATCATCATTGTGTAACCTGCAAGAAGAACAACCGGCGACAGTGTTATTCTTCTGAAGCTGTATATATCGCGGTTAAATCCGGCTGCCCCTTCGTTTCCCTTCCCCGTCATGAGGAAAAAACCGGCAACCACAAGGATTATAGAAACTAAAATTAAAGAATAGTTTTTGCGTGAGAAAATGAAACTGTTATTACTGGCCATCTTTTATGAATTTTTCACACTGTACACTTATGGATTGGTTTTGGTTCAAAGTATTTCGCTTTTTTCTCTCGCTGATCCCGGTGATCCCATCTGCCCCTGCTCCATTTGTTCTCTCGCAGATCCCGGTGATCTCGCAGATAGAATATTTCTGTTCTGTAACGGTTAACCGAATGCAATGAGGTTTCTCCGCGCCCTTTCTATAGCGCGCTAAACACAAATAACCTCCATGCCCTCGTGTTAATATTTTTGGCCATCTCCCCCTGTAAAGTTAAGCTGCATCAGAACCGGTACCCGACAGATATGCCGAAACCGGTATTTTTTACAGAAGTTTCGTCATTTGAATCCCCCTCATATCCCGGGTTTATTTTTAGCAAACCCAACTGTGCATTCAGCTGAAATGAAATTCCGGATCCAAATTCGTATCCCGCCAGCAGGTTTGCCCCGGCATCAAATGGCTTCAAATAAACTTCACCCAATACCGGTGAACTGCCGAGGTTATTTTCAAATTTTATGTCTTTTTCAATATCTATCCCGGCTATTGTGCCTTTGGCTTTACCTGTTACTCCATAAGCCACATAGGGTCCGAGGCCCAAAAGCAAACGGCCGTTTCCTAAAACAGGTTTAAAGATGAAATTAACCGGCAGTTCAATGTAATCAACCATTACTTTTCCGTCGATTATAGATTCGTCGTTTGCCTGTGAACCTTTCAGACTAAAAAGAAGTCCTGGCTGTAAAACGAAATCAGGGGCAACCGGAATCTCTACATTGACACCGGCATTAAAACCCACAAGCATATCATTCTTTAGTTTAGCCCCTGTAATGTTTTTGCCATTGAAATTCTGGAAATTGATACCTGCCCGGATGCCGAATGTTGCAGGTGTTTTATCCTGTGCCACCAAAGCCTGGCCAATGCAGATAACGGCAATGCATAATAAGACAATGTTTTTTTTCATACCCGTCTATCTTTTTTATCGTTATTGGATTATTTTTCCTCTGCCTGTTTCCTGGCATCCTCTTTCATCTTTTCATTGGCTGTAATCAGGAATTCAACGCGCCTGTTTTGTGCCCGGCCCTCTTCGGTTTCGTTCGAATATTTTGGTGCTTCCTCTCCAAATCCGCGGGTTGTGAGACGAGAGGCGGCAATATCCTTTGATTTCAGATATTTATAGACCGATTTAGCCCGTTTTACGGATAATCCCTGGTTATAGCTTTCACTACCCACGCTGTCGGTATGTCCCTGGATCTCTACATTTGTATCGGGATATTTCGCAAGCACTGTGATAATTTTATCCAGGTTGCTTTGTGCATCAGGGGTGAGTGCAGCTTTATTAAAATCGAAGAGTATTTTTTCACTGAGTTCCACTTCAATGCCTTCTCCAACCCGTTTGACTCTGGCATCCGGCAACTGGTTCTCAATTTCTTTGGCCTGCTTGTCCATTTGATTGCCTATTACGGCTCCTGTTACGCCCCCCACCGTGGCCCCAATGATTGCTCCCAGGGCGGTATTGCCTGCCGTTCTTCCAATAACTGCACCCGTGGCCGCTCCGCCGGCTGTTCCGATGGCCGCCCCTTTTTGCGTTTTATTCATGGATGAACAGCCTGCAATAAATGCAGCAACCAGCATAAAGCAGGCAAGCCGGTAGGAGAAGGAATATTTCATGATAGTTTGGTTTTCATGAACAAAGGTCCAACCCGGGTCAGAGAAAAGTATTATATAACTTCAGAATAATGTTATATTATTCACACTTTTTAATGCCGGGAATTTAGAATGGCACGCTTGTAACACCGCCAAGAGCATACACCTGTTCCTTAACCCATCTTGCCCATTGCAGGTGCGATCTTGACCGGTCAAACGTTGTATAAGGAATTGGCTTGCCAAAGGTTACGGTTAACGTGTCATTCCGGTGTTTGTAGGTTTCATCCACAAGGTAGAACATTTCAAGATTGGACTTAATGCCAAGGAAACTTCGTATTCTATATAAAGTGTAAAAGAAATCTGAATTACGGCCTGTAAAATGCACGGGAACAATGTCTCTTTTATAATGCACCGCTTTTGTAATGAAATTCTTATGCCATACAAGATCCATAACCTGTCCCTTGATCCTTCTTGAAACCAGGCCAGCCGGAAACGTAACAATATGCGTATTTGAAGAAAATGCCTCGTCGAGTTTCGCTGCTGCTTCCATAGCCTGTTTCCCATGCTTGTTAATCGGTATAAAAATGGGATGAAGATTGATGATATTCATGAGCAGGTCATTGGAAAGAAACTTGAAATCTGAATAATAACGGCTCAGTACGTCCATGAGCAAAATTCCGTCGAATCCGCCCAGCGGATGATTGGATGCAAATATGAACCGCCCGCCGGAAGGAAGGTTTTCCTCCCCTTTAATGTTCACTTTAACATTGAAATCGCGGATGGCGGCCCTCGCAAAATCCAGTCCCATTTTCTCCCCATGCTTTTCAAGAAATTCATTAATATCCTTCTGGTGAGCGATCTTTTCCAGGTAATGGAATACAAATCCGGGCAGAAGCTTTGCCAGGGACGGATTCTTGCTGTAAAAAATGTTGCGGATGTTGACCGGCTTTATCCGGTTTATCGTTGTATTTTCCTGCATGGGTGTACCAATTGATGCCAAAATTACAAAATTCATCGGATAACCTTTCTACCCGGCAAAAACATTCCCGATTGAGCCTGTAATAAATACCCGATGGAAAAAGTTATTAACAATGTGGGAAAAAATGGGAACAAGTGGAGCAAAGTGGGAATAAATAGACTATTTTTACCTTCCAATAAGAAAAACCCAACATGACAGACTTCATCGGTGATTTCACCTGCAAAATTGATGATAAAGGCCGCGTGCTCCTGCCGTCGGGTTTTCTCAGGCAGATGGCAGGCGCCATGCAGGACCGGTTTGTCATTAAAAAAGATATTTTTGATTCCTGTCTTGTTTTATATCCCATGGTAGAATGGGAAAGACAAAATCAGATACTTCGCAAAAACACAAATCCGTACAACAGGGAACACAACAAGTTCCTCCGTGGATTTTTCAAAGGTATTGCGGAAGTGGTGCTTGATGCCAACAACCGTCTGCTCATCCCAAAGCGCTTGCTTGATGAAATAAGTGCCGACAGGGAAATTGTGATGACGGGACAGCTGGGTAAGATTGAGATCTGGACAAAAGAAGACTATGATAAAATTGATGGCAGTGATGAAAGTTTTGCCTCACTGGCTGAAAAGATCATGGGAAACCTCAATAATGATACAGGTGAATGAGTGCCTATCATATACCGGTTCTCCTGAAGGAGAGTGTTGAAGGTCTCAACATAAATCCAAAAGGAACTTATGTTGATGTTACTTTCGGTGGCGGGGGACACTCGACTGAAATTCTGAAAGCATTGGGAAAAGGAAAACTTTTTGCTTTTGACCAGGACGAAGATGCTCTCAGGAATCTTCCCGATGATAAAAAGTTCTTTTTTATCCAGGGCAATTTCCGGTTTCTGAAAAATTATCTGAAATACGAGGGAGTTACACAGGTAGATGGCATTCTGGCCGACCTGGGCGTTTCATCGCATCATTTTAATGTACCTGAAAGGGGATTTACCTACCGTTCGCAGGCCGGACTTGATATGCGAATGAACCGGCACGGCGGTCTTACCGCGGAAACCATCATTAATGAATACGAAACGCCGAAGTTAATCCGGCTTTTTCGCGATTACGGAGAGCTGCGTGAAGCATCGAAACTGGCGGCATATATTGAAAGAACCCGCTCCTCGCAGCGCATAGTTTCTACTTCACAACTCATCGGATGCATTGAAAAGCTAGCACCACGGCAGGCTGAGAATCAGTTTTTTTCAAAGGTGTTCCAGGCTATCCGTATTGAAGTGAACAGGGAACTTGAAAACCTGGAAGATATGCTGAAAGGATCCCTTGAAGTGCTCAAGCCCGGGGGAAGATTGGTGGTGATCAGCTATCATTCGCTGGAGGACAGGATGGTTAAGAATTTCATACGCTGGGGGAATACAACCGAACAACCTGCAACAGATGTATTCGGGCATGCTCCGGAGCCATTTGAACAGATAGGCCGGAAGCCTGTAATGGCCAGTGAGCAGGAAGTGGCTGACAACCCCAGGGCACGCAGCGCACGCCTGAGAATTGCTGAAAAAAAGTAAAGACATGGGTACACAAAACCGAAACATAGATTTTGAAGATCTTCCTGTAGAAGATATGGAACAGTCTCCGCCGTTGGAAACACCGCCAAAACAGGAACCTTCCGACGACTCGGGGGAGAAAGAAAAGCCGGCATTCAAAATAAGGGAGCTACTGGATGGTACGATCCTGGTCCGTGAAAATGTGCTCAGGCAACTGCCTTTTGTTCTATTTCTAACATTCCTGGGAATTCTATATATAGGAAATCGCTTTCATGCCGAGCGGATGGTAAGAAAGATCAGTGAAATGAAAACGGAAGTGGGAAACCTCCGGTCGGAAGAAATTACAATAACTTCTGAATTGATGAATATAAGCAGGCCTTCGGAAGTAGCAGCCCTTGTGGCATCAAAAAACATGGGACTGAAAGAGTCGATGGTTCCTCCCAAAAAAATCAGGCGATAAAATAAGCAGATGTCGGTAAAGAAAGAAATATTACGCAGGGTAACAGTAGTGTATCTGGCATTTCTTCTGATCGGATTTGTCATTGTCGGGCGTATAATCTACCTGCAGGTTTTTGAGAAGCAGAAGTGGATGGACCAGGCGAATTCATTTTCATTAAAGACCATGACAATTGAAGCCGACCGTGGCAGCATATATGCATCTGACGGCAGGCTTCTGGCCAGTTCGGTACCTTATTATGAAATCCATTTTGATACCCGGTGCGAAAATCTGACTGACCGGATGTTCAGGCAAAAAATTGATTCCCTTGCATTGTGCCTTTCCCGCCTTTTCGGGGACAGGTCTCCGGCTTCATACAGGCAGGCAATCGTAAATGCACGCCGGCAGGGCAATCGATACTATATGGTCAAGAGTGGCGTAAATTATATACAATTAAAAAAACTGAAGACTTTTCCCATTTTCCGGCTCGGAAGGTTCAAGGGAGGGCTGATCTACATGCAGGAAAACCGACGGGTAAGGCCTCATCTTGATCTTGCTGCCCGCCTGATCGGTTATACTTCAAAAGATGAAAACGGAAACCTCGTAGGCATTGAAGGAGCTTATAACGACTACCTGGCCGGAATTCAGGGCCTTCGGCTGATGCAGCGGCTGAATGGCGACGTATGGATGCCAATGAATGAGCGAAATGAAATCGAACCAAGAGACGGAGAAGATATTGTCACCACCATTGATGTCAATTTACAGGACGTTGCCCAGAATGCCCTGATGCGTCAGCTCATCTCCCAGGATGCCGACCACGGTACAGTGGTGGTTATGGAAGTGAAGACAGGCGAGGTGAAAGCCATGGTCAACCTGGGAAAAGATGCCCGTGGTAATTATCGCGAAATACAGAATTATGCGATAAGCGAAAGCAGTGAACCGGGATCCACTTTTAAACTTGCCACCCTGATAGCCGCCATGGAAGATGGTGTTGTGGAACTCGATGATACCATTGATACGGGTGACGGTACATTTAAATATTACGACCATACAATACGGGACGATTCGCATGATCATGGCGGGCTGGGCCGCACTTCCGTTGAAAAGATCTTTGAATTCTCCTCCAATGTGGGCATGGCTAAGATCATCACAAGTGCATACAAAGACAAGCCCTCGCAATTTATTGACCGGTTGTATGCCATGCGCCTCAACGAGAGGTTGGGGATTGACCTCAAAGGAGAAGGGATTCCTGAAATAGGCTATCCGGGTGATAAACACTGGTCGGGTATTTCCCTTGCTATGATCGCCCACGGATACGAGGTAAAGATCACCCCTCTTCAGACCTTAACGTTTTATAATGCCGTTGCCAACAACGGTAAAATGGTAAAACCCCGGTTCGTGAGGGAGATTCGCTATCACGGCAGTCTGGTCAAACGTTTTGGACCGGAAGTACTTCAATCGTCCATCTGTTCCCGGTCAACCCTGCGCAAGGTAAAGAAAGCACTGGAAGGCGTTGTGGAAATTGGTACGGCCAGAAACCTCAACAATCCCCAGATTAAAATTGCCGGTAAAACCGGGACAAATCAGATCTTCAATAACAAATACGGTAGTTACCGCACAAGGGGAATTGTGAGTTACCAGGCATCGTTTGCAGGATATTTTCCGGCCGATGATCCCCAGTATTCCTGCATTGTGGTTGTAAATTCCCCATCACGAAATGTATATTTCGGCAATGTAGTCGCCGGTCCGGTATTTCTTGAAATTGCAAAAAAAGTATATGCCACGGCTACCGAAATGCACCCCCTTATTGCTGAAGACAAGGATGTGCCTGCGGATCTTCCGTTTTCAAAAACCGGAAATCGCGATGAACTAAAAACGGTATTGCGCCAGCTCGACATTCCCATTGAAAACAAGCGGATTGATGCGGAGTGGGTGACCACGGAAAAACAAAACGAAGCCGTTGCACTAAACGGACGCAGGATTGTTACCGGGCTTGTGCCGAATGTGGTTTCAATGGGGGCAAAGGATGCAATATATCTGCTTGAAAATGCAGGATTGAGAGTACGGCTAATCGGAAGGGGAAGTGTCCGCAGTCAGTCAATTGGCCCCGGATCCCCGGCCAGGAAGGGAGATCAGATTATTCTCGAAATGAGTTTTATTTAAACAATGGTACTGCTGAACGATATATTACAAGGGCTGGAGGTTGAAGAGGTTAAGGGCGACACCCGGATAATCCTTGCCGGCATTACTTTTGACTCGAGAAAGACTGCACCTGGCGTGCTTTTCGTGGCGGTCAGGGGCACCATCACCGACGGCCATGATTATATTCCGGTATCCGTGGCTGCAGGATCAACCGCTGTGGTCTGCGAGCAGATGCCCGAATACATGCCCGAAGGAGTATGCATGATACGGGTTAAAGATTCTGCTTTTGCACTGGGTTACCTGGCTTCCGCTTTTAATGACAACCCGTCGCGCCGGTTTAAACTGGTTGGAATTACTGGAACGAACGGGAAAACCACCACCGTAACCTTGCTACACAGGCTTTTCATGGAACTCGGGTATCAATCGGGTTGTTTCACCACCATCCGGAATTATATTGGCAACAAATCGGTTGAGGCAACCCATACTACTCCTGACCCTGTTCAGCTCAACCGCATCATGAAAGAAATGGCGGATGCAGGTTGCCGTTATGTATTTATGGAAGTAAGTTCCCATGCACTGGCGCAAAGAAGAGTAGCCGGTTTGCAATTTGCAGGAGCAATCTTTTCAAATATTACCCATGATCATCTCGATTATCATAAAACATTCAGCGAATACCTGAAGGCAAAAAAATTGTTTTTCGACAATCTGCCCCCCGGCAGCTTTGCCTGCATCAATGCAGATGACCGCAACGGAACCGTCATGGTTCAAAACACACGTGCATCCGTACATTATTATGGTATCCGCACCATGGCGGAATTTAAGGCCCGGATAATGGAAAGCCATTTGAACGGCACACTGATCACAATGGATGATCATGAACTATGGACCCGCTTTATCGGCGAATTTAACGTATATAACCTGCTGGCCGCCTATTCGGCAGCCATTCTCCTCGGCCAGGAAAAGGCTGAAACTTTGCGCGTTCTCAGCTCGCTGGATACGGTGGAAGGCCGGTTTCAATATCTTCGCTCGGATCAAGGGGTCACTGCTATCATTGATTATGCACATACCCCGGATGCCATACTCAATGTGTTGAAAACGGTCGGCCAGATCAGGCAAGGAAACGAGCAGGTCATTGCCGTCATCGGTGCCGGCGGCAACCGCGACAAATCAAAACGGCCGGAAATGGCCAAAGTGGCGGCCGGCATGAGCGATAAACTGATTCTCACCTCCGATAATCCACGCGATGAGGAACCGGGTGACATTATCAATGACATGAAAAAAGGTCTCGATGAAAAGGCACTGCGGAATACCATCATTCAGACAGACCGGCGTGAGGCTATCAAAACGGCGTGTATGATGGCAAAGAAAGGGGATATTATACTGATCGCCGGGAAAGGACATGAAACATACCAGGAGATCAGGGGGGTCAAACAGCCTTTCAGCGATCACGGTGTGGTGTCGGAGTTATTTGGTTTACAATCATCTAATACTTAATCCGCCGGAATATGCTTTACTTGTTAGCTCATTATCTTGATCAGTTTCATGTGCCGGGAGCCCGCCTTTTCAATTACATTTCCTTCCGGTCGGGAATGGCCGTCATTACCTCGTTGCTGATATCAATGCTGTATGGAAAGGTGATCATCCGCAAATTGCAAAAAGCGCAGATCGGGGAAACGATCCGTGACCTTGGCCTTGAAGGACAAATGCAGAAAAAAGGCACACCCACGATGGGCGGATTGATCATCCATGCATCCATTATCATTCCGGTTATCCTTTTTGGTAACCTGCAGAATATATATATGCTGCTGATGATCTTCATAACCATTTGGCTGGGTTCAATCGGATTTATCGATGATTACATCAAGGTATTCAAAAAAAATAAAGAAGGACTTCGCGGCAAATTCAAAGTTTTCGCACAGATCATAGCCGGCGTGGTTGTGGGGCTCACGCTTCATTTTAACGACGATATCGTGGCACGCGAAAAAGTGCTAAATATGAGGGGTATTCCCATCACCCGGACCATCAAAGGCGAAAAAGGGGAAAAAGCCACAATATCTTATGTTACACGCGAGGTGAAATCAACCAAGGTAAACGTACCTTTTTTTAAGAATAATGAATTCGATTATGCAAAGGTAGTATGGTTCCTCGGTGACCAGGCATCCAAATGGGCCTGGTTAGTCGTGATCCTCGCTGTGATATTCCTGATCACCTTTGTTTCGAATGGGACAAACCTCACCGACGGCCTCGATGGATTGGCGGCGGGGACGTCCGCAATCATCGGACTCACCCTGGGCATCCTGGCATATGTTTCGGGCAATGCCATTATATCGGAGTATCTGAATATTATGTACCTGCCAAATACCGGGGAGCTGGTTGTCTATATATCCGCCTTCATCGGCGCGCTGATCGGATTCCTGTGGTATAACTCCTACCCTGCCCAGGTATTTATGGGAGATACGGGCAGTCTGGCTATCGGCGGCATTATTGCGGTCTTTGCCATTCTCATCCGTAAAGAGCTGCTTATCCCTTTGTTATGCGGCATATTCGTCGCCGAAAGTTTAAGTGTGGTGCTTCAGGTCAGCTGGTTTAAGTTCACCCGGATGCGATCAGGACAAGGCAGAAGAATTTTTCTGATGTCGCCCCTGCACCATCACTTTCAAAAACTGAATTATCCTGAACCCAAGATTGTTACACGGTTTTGGGTAGTAGGTATACTGCTGGCTATAATTACGATTGTTACCTTAAAAATAAGATAAAAATGGAAAAACGAATTGTCATCCTTGGGGCTGGAGAAAGCGGAGCCGGAGCAGCCGTATTGGCAAAAAAACAGGGTTTTGAAGTTTTTGTCTCCGATTACGGGCGGATCAAGGATACCTACAAGGAATTGCTGTTTAATTATGAAATTGAATGGGAAGAAGGAAAACATACAGACCGGCTTATCCTGAATGCGGATGAGGTAATCAAGAGTCCGGGCATCTCCGAAAAATCAGATATAATCCTTGCTATCCGGAAAAAAGGCATTAAGATCATTTCTGAAATTGAATTTGCCGGCCGCTATACCCAGGCCAAGAAGATCTGCATTACCGGATCGAACGGCAAAACCACCACAACCTCCCTCATCCATCATATGCTTCGTAAGGCAGGAATGAATGCCGGACTGGCCGGAAACATAGGCAAGAGCTTTGCACTGCAGGTGGCAACCGAGAACTATGATTATTATGTAATTGAGCTGAGCAGCTTCCAGCTCGACGGGATGTTTGAATTTAAAGCCGACATTGCCATCCTGCTGAATATTACGCCTGATCATCTCGATCGGTACGATTACAATATTCAAAATTACGTGGATTCAAAGCTGAGGATCAGCAAGAATCTCAGCGAGGAGGACTTTTTCGTGTACTGTTCCGATGACGAGATCACTATCAGGGAACTTGAAAAGATAGTGATGAAGGCCAAACAACTTGGTTTCACGCTGAAAGAAAACCGTCAGCCCGGTGCTTACATCGAAGGTGGTATGATGAAGATCGAAGTGGACGAGGAACATTTTGAGATGTCATTGGCCGAGCTTGCCCTCAAAGGGAAACACAATGTATATAATTCAATGGCGGCAGGAATAGCAGGCAGTGTTTTGAAAATAAGAAAGCCCGTCATTCGGGAAAGCCTTATGGACTTTACCGGTGTCGAACACCGCCTGGAACGTTTCATAAAAGTGCATGGAATCGATTTTATCAACGATTCGAAAGCCACGAACGTGAATTCCACATGGTATGCCCTTGAAAGCATGACTTCACCGGTAATCTGGATTGCCGGGGGAACCGACAAGGGTAACGATTATAATGAACTGCTGGATCTTGTAAAAACAAAGGTGAAAGCAATTGTATGCCTGGGTGTTGACAACTCAAAGCTGCATAAGGCATTTGACGGGGTAATCCCGGAAATAGTGGATACCCTGTCGATGAAGGAAGCCGTTCAGGCTGCTTACAGGCTGGGCAAAAAGGATGATACGGTATTGCTGTCCCCCGCCTGCGCGAGCTTTGACCTGTTTGAAAATTATGAAGACCGGGGACGTCAGTTTAAGAATTATGTAAGGGAGCTCTAATCAGTGAAAAGATAAAAACTAAAAGTGATGAAGATAGTGACGAGTGACGAGTGACTGGTGACGACTGACGGCAAGACTGCATGACTGCAAGACTGCAAGACTGCAAGACTAACTATCAACTATCAACTAGCAACTAGCAACTTAACTGGAATGTATAAAAAATACTTCAAAGGCGACCCCGTGATATGGATTGTGATCCTGCTGCTTTCCATATTTTCCCTGCTGGCTGTATACAGCTCCACCGGGTCGCTGGCATATCGTTTTCAAGGTGGCAATACCAGCTATTATATATTGAAGCATGCTACCATTCTCGCTATGGGCATTGTCATTACTTATGTGACACATCTTATTCCTTATAAATATTTTTCCCGCATAGCCCAGGTGCTCCTGGTTCTGGCCATACCGCTTCTGATAGTTACCCTTATTTACGGAGTTTCCAGAAACCAGGCATCACGCTGGCTCAGTGTACCCGGACTGGGCCTTACCTTCCAGACTTCGGATATTGCCAAACTGGCGATTGTTATGTACATTGCCCGTATCCTGGCCAAAAAACAGGAAAACATCAAAGATTTTAAAACCGCGTTCAAGCCCATCGTCATTCCTTTGATGATAGTTTGTGTATTGGTGCTTCCGGCCAATTTATCCACATCCATGCTGATTTTTGCAACGGCCCTAATTCTTATGTTCATCGGCCGTATCAACCTGAAGCACCTGTTTGGCATGGTGGGCGTAATCATACTATTGCTGGGTTCCTTTATTGGGGTGGCGCTTTCCTATGACTGGCACGGGCGTATCGGCACCTGGAAAAACCGGATAGAAAATTATACAAGTTCGGAAGGAGGCGACAGTTACCAGGTAAGCCAGGCAAAGATCGCCATTGTTAGCGGTGGACTGGTAAAGTTAAGGCCCGGTAAAAGCATACAGCGGAATTTTCTTCCCCATCCCTATTCCGATTTTATCTATGCTATTATCATTGAAGAATATGGCCTTGCCGGGGGCATGGCAATTCTGGTACTTTATCTGTGGCTGTTATTCCGGTGTGCGGTTCTTGTCAAAAAAAGCTCAAGGACCTTTCCGGCCTTTCTGGCCATTGGCCTGGCGGTAATGATTACATTCCAGGCCATCATTAACATGGCCGTAGTGGTTAACCTGCTTCCTGTTACAGGTCAGCCATTGCCCATGATCAGCATGGGCGGGTCGTCGCTGTTGTTCACCTGTGTGGCCCTGGGAATCATCCAGAGTGTCAGCCGCGGAATTAAACAGCAACAGGTAGTGGCTGAGAATTTAGTAACCGGACAAACCCAACCCAATGGAGAAGAAATATATAATTAGCGGCGGAGGTACGGGTGGGCATATTTTTCCGGCCCTTTCCATTGCAAACGAGATCATGAAACGCGATCACGAGGCTAAAATATTGTTCGTAGGGGCGCTGGGAAGAATGGAAATGGAAAAGGTCCCGGCTGCCGGATACCCTATAATTGGCCTTCCGGTGGAAGGAATACAACGCAAGCTTGGGTTAAGGAACTTTGTTGTATTGTACAAATTAATGGTCAGCCTTATGAAGGCGGGCCGGATAATTAAATCATTCAAACCCCGTGTTGTCATCGGGGTGGGCGGATATGCAAGCGGTCCCCTGCTAAGAATGGCTGCCATAAAGAAAATCCCGACTTTAATTCAGGAACAGAATTCCTATGCCGGGGTAACGAACCGGCTGCTGGCCACAAAAGCCGCCCGTATTTGCGTCGCTTATGCCGGAATGGAAAAATACTTCCCGGCAGAAAAGATTGTTCTTACGGGAAATCCGGTCCGCGAAGAAGTAATTATCACGCCGGTACAGCGGTCAGAAGCCTCCGGATTCTTCCAGCTATCGGGTGACAAACCTGTATTGCTTATACTTGGCGGCAGCCTGGGTGCCCGAACCATTAACAACAGTATACTGGCCGGTATAAGGGAACTTGAAAATGCAGACATCGAGGTGCTCTGGCAAACCGGAAAACTCTACTACAACCGCATCCAGGAAGCTCTCGCACCCATGATGCTGAAAAACATCCGGTGCCTCGATTTTATAAACCGCATGGACCTGGCTTATACCCTCGCCGATGCAATTATTTCACGGGCCGGTGCCGGAACAATTTCAGAATTATGCCTGATCGGAAAACCGGTGATCCTGGTTCCTTCCCCGAATGTGGCAGAAGATCACCAGACAAAAAACGCCATGGCGCTGGTGCAACAACAGGCTGCCCTTATGATTACGGACAGTGACGCACCGCAGAAACTGGTAAACGAAGCATTATCCTTGCTTAATAATGAAGAGCTTAAAGCCTCCCTGGGAAAAAACTGCAAAAATATGGCCTTACCCGGATCGGCTTCAAAAATAGTGGACGAAATCATAAAACTAACAATGCAAGGTGATTAATCCGGAAAACATAAAACAAGTTTACTTCCTGGGAATCGGAGGGATCGGCATGAGTGCCCTGGCACGCTATTTCAAAGCGGGAGGAATGGAGGTGGCAGGTTATGACCGCACTTCAACCGAATTGACTCTTTTGCTGGAAAAAGAAGGAATTGACATTCATTATGAAGATGACCCCCGACTCATACCCCCGATTTATCATTCGCCGGAGAATACATTAATTGTTATAACCCCGGCTGTTCCGCCCGACCATTCTGAATTGCTTTGGTTCCGGTCACGCCATTTTGAAATCTATAAAAGGTCGGAGATCCTGGGATTTATCACGCGGTATAAAAAAACAATTGCCGTTGCCGGTACCCACGGTAAAACAACGGTTTCCACGATGATCGCCCATTTAATGGCTCATGCAGGGCCCGGATGCAGCGCTTTTCTCGGGGGCATATCACGGAATTTCAACAGCAACCTGGTACTGCATGCACAAAGCGATTGGGTCATCGCGGAGGCAGACGAATTTGACCGTTCCTTCCTGCGTTTGTTTCCCTATGCGGCCGTTGTGACAGCCATGGATGCAGATCATCTCGATATATACGGGGACCTTGCTGAATTGCATGTGGCGTTTAACCAGTTCATCTCTCAAATTGACAAATCAGGTATCCTGCTCATGAAACCCGGCTTGCCCGTCAACCGCTCCTCGGCCCCTGTACAGGCTTATACCTATTCATTAAACGATAATAGTGACTTTCATGGCGAGAATATCCGGTTGAAAAACAGGCAGTATTATTTCGATCTGATCGGACCCGGAATCCGGATAAAGGATATAACTCTCCTGCATCCCGGCATTGTAAATGTGGAAAATGCCATTGCAGCCTGTTCAATGGCTGTTTTGTTGGGACTGCCCCATGATGGGATCAGGAATGCCATGGAAGATTTTTCGGGCATCCAACGCCGTTTTGAATATCATATCAAAACCGAAAAACTGGCCTATATCGATGATTATGCCCATCATCCAAGGGAAATCGAAGCTACGATCCGCTCACTGCGGGATCTGTATCCTGACAAGAGACTAACCGGAATCTTCCAGCCTCATTTATATACCCGAACGAGGGATCTGGCCGATGAATTTGCCCAAAGCCTGAATTTATTGGATTCCCTTATACTCCTTGAGATTTATCCGGCCCGTGAACTTCCCATTGAAGGGGTTACGGCCCGGTTAATCCTTGATAAGGTGAAACTGGCAGACAAACAGATATGCAAAAATGATGACCTGCTGGAATTGTTAAAGAAAACAAACCTGGATGTATTGATTACCCTGGGAGCGGGAGACATTGATAAAATGGCGGAACCCATTAAAAACTTATTGACAAAGCGGCTGGATTCATGAAACGGATAAAGAACATATTGTTTTTTGTGGGGGTTTCGGCATACCTGGTGATCGTCATTGGCTTTATATCCGACAAGGAAAAGCTGCAACACGTCAGTGCGGTGAAAATACAGATCGCCGACAGCATTCAAAATGAATTTATCCATGTGTCCGAGATCCGCCAATTTCTCGAAAGGCAGAAATTCCGGCTGTCAGGCGTAAGTTCAGGCTCCATAGACCTGGAGGGCATTGAAAGATCCCTCATGTCGCGCCAGATTATCAGCAAAGCAGATGCATATATCACCGAACCCGGCATTCTTCACCTGGATGTAAGGCAAAAAACTCCCTTTGTCAGGATTTATAACCGCCTGGGACAGGGATATTATCTTGATGAAAAAGGAAATATAATTCCCCTTACTTATAATTTCAGTCCCTATGTTCTTGTAGTAAACGGGAACATTTCAGAGCCCTTCCGGCTCGATGGGACCCTGAATATCTTCAATGTGAAGCATGATTCGTTACCGGCAGCTCAGAAAACCATTTACGATGTATACCGCCTTGTAACGTTTATCCGTGATGATAAATTCTGGAACTCACAGATTGAGCAGATCTATGTGAACGGTCGCTATGAGTTTGAACTGATCCCAAGAGTAGGCTCCCAGGTGATTGAACTGGGCGGCACCGATAATTTGCAGGAAAAATTTGATAACCTGAAACTATTGTATCTGAAAGCTTTCAATAAAATAGGCTGGAATCAGTACCAGCGAATTAGCCTAAAATATAAAAACCAGGTAGTTTGTACTAAAAACCAATAACATGAGGCAACGGAATAACATACTAGCAGCTATTGACATAGGCACGACCAAAATTGTGACCATTGTTGGGAGGCTTAATGAGGGCGGAAAGCTCGAAATAATCGGGATGTGTAAAACTCCCTCGAAGGGGGTGAAAAGGGGAGTTGTACTGAACATCGAAGAGGCGGTGGGTGCGATCCGCTATACGGTGGAAGAGGTGCAGAAACAGGTAGGTTTTATCCTTAAGGAAGCCTACGTGGGAATAGCCGGGCAACATATCAAAAGCCTCAGGAACCGGGGATATATCCTTCGGGACTCCTATGAAGAAGAGATTACAAAAAGCGATACGGACCGGCTTTTGGCCGAAATGTACAAGATATCCATTCAACCCGGGGAAGAAATAATCCATGTGCTGCCGCAGAATTATCTTGTAGATAGCGAAGCCGGTGTTAAAAATCCCATCGGTATGTTTGGAAAACGCCTGGAAGGAAACTACCATATTGTTATTGGTCAGACTACCTCCGCCCGCACAATTGAACGGTGTGTAAACCGGGTGGGCATCCAGGTAAAACAAATGATCCTTGAACCCCTGGCATCATCGGCTGCCGTATTGACCGAAGAAGAAGTGGAAGCAGGAGTCGCCCTGGTGGATATAGGAGGCGGTACCACGGATGTTGCAGTCTATTACGATGATATTATCAAGCATACGGCCGTCATCCCATTCGGAGGCAATGTCATTTCAAAGGACGTGATGGAGGGATGCTCAATTTTAAATAAGCATGCCGAGCTTTTAAAAATTCAGTACGGATCGGCTCTTGGCGACCTGGCAGAAGAGGGAAAAGTAGTGGCCGTACCGGGCATTAGCGGACGTGAACCGAAGGAGGTATCTGTTAAAAGCCTGGCCTATATTATCCAGTCGAGGATGGAAGAGATAATAGATGCCGTGATCTACCAGCTTGAAGAATCGGATTGCATGGAAAAACTCACTGCCGGAATTGTACTTACCGGTGGCGGTTCCCTGATGAGACACCTTCCGCAACTGGTAAAATATCGCACCGGCCTGGATGTTCGCATTGGAAAGCCGGATGTGCAACTGGCAGGAAATGATCTGAAAGAGGTAAATCATCCCATGTACTCAACCAGCGTGGGACTCCTGTTAAAAGGATTTGAAAATGCTGTTCCCGAATCCATAGCCGAACCGGTCGCCCAGGAGCTGATCCCGGAATTTATGGAGGAAAAGGAAGAGATAAAGGAACCTAAAGAACCCAAGGGCAACAAGAAAATAGGTGGCTTTATCGAATCGATCAGAAATACCTTTGACGGATTTTTTGATGATGGAACAGACAGAAAGATGTAATAAATCTAAACCTGAGGTTATGGAAGAATTAATGTATTTTGAACTTCCTGTAAACAAGTCATCCATCATCAAGGTACTTGGTGTGGGCGGCGGTGGAAGCAATGCAGTAAATCATATGTTCCGGCAGGGCATAAAGGATGTGGATTTTATTGTCTGCAACACGGATGCCCAGGCGTTGGCAAACAGCCCGGTACCGGTTAAGATACAGCTGGGAGCCTCCCTTACTGAAGGGGGTGGTGCCGGCAATAAACCGGAGGTGGGCCGCCAGGCGGCAATAGAAAGCCTGGATAATATGGCCGACATTCTTACGCCCAATACAAGAATGTTGTTCATCACAGCAGGAATGGGTGGAGGTACAGGTACCGGGGCAGCGCCAGTAATTGCCAAAGTGGCAAAGGACATGGGGGTGCTTACCGTGGGGATTGTCACAATCCCGTTCAAAAACGAAGGTCCACGCCGGGTAAACCAGGCTCTTGAAGGTATTGGCGAGCTTGAAAAGCATGTTGATTCGCTGCTGATCATTAACAATGAAAAAATCCGGCAGATTTATGGAGATCTCCGCCTTTCAGAAGCATTCGCCAAAGCCGATGATGTGCTGGCTGTCGCAGCCAAAGGTATTGCCGAGATAATCACCGTGCACGGGTTTATCAACGTGGACTTTGCCGATGTGAAAACTGTAATGACAAACAGCGGTGTGTCCATTCTGGGTACGGGGATGTCCTCCGGTGAAGGCCGTGCCATCAATGCAGTGAAGGAGGCCTTGAATTCGCCCTTGCTAAATGACACGGATATCAAAGGGGCAAAAAATATATTGCTCAATGTGATTTCGGGGTCGGAAGAGGTGACGATGGACGAGATCGGTCAGATCATTGATTATGTTAAAGACTGTTCCGGCATTCACACCGATCTGATCTGGGGTAACGGAACAGATCCGGCTCTCGGGGACAGGATCAGTGTAACCATAATTGCAACCGGCTTCAGTGCCGGGAACATTCCTGAATTATATATCCGTAAACGGCAGATTGACACAATCCCCCTTGAAGAAGCACCTGTGCCTGACGGAGGAGAAGAACGCATCCTTGTATTAAAAGACGGCCCGACGGATAAATCAAACCCGCATGCATCACAACGCAGCCTTGATTTTTTTGACATGCAGGCCGTGGATAATGATGTGATCAGGGATGTCAGCCGGGTAAGAAAACCGGTGGATACCCGGAAGGCAAGCGACAGGGTGAATGCCATGAAGAAAACACAGGAAGAAATGAGAGAACTCAAGCAATCCGTGCAGCAATCGGACAGGGATATCGAGGAACTGGAAAATACCCCGGCATTCAAAAGAAAACAGGTTCAGCTCGATCCGCAGAAATTTTCGGATGAGACCAAGGTATCGAAGTATTCGCTGACCGATGATGAAAATTCCCAGGTAAAGCTGAGCAAGGAAAATCCTTACCTCCACGGTGCTGTGGACTGAAGAGAAGGGACGAGTGACAGGGAAGAAAGTTCTGCAGTTTTGCAGTTATGCAGTTCTCCAGTTCTGCATTTCTCCAGTTCTGCAGTTCTGCAGTCAGCCGCGTCAGCCCCTTTTACTCCCTTCAGTCGTGAGAAAAGTTCAAATTCATCATTCATAATTCATCATTCATCATTCATAATTCATAATTCATAATTCATAATTCCTATGACCCTCTTTGACAAAATCAGCGACGACCTGAAATCCGCCATGTTGGCCCGTCAGAAAGAAAGGCTGGAATCCCTGCGGGCTATAAAGACAGCTCTCCTGCTGGCCAAAACCGAATCGGCAAGTCATGAAGTGGCGCCCGATCTTGAAATGAAGATCCTTCAGAAACTGGTTAAACAACGGAAGGAATCCGCTGAAATTTTCAAATCGCAGAACCGGATAGATCTTTACCAGAAGGAAGTAGACGAAGCAGCCATTATCGAAGAATACCTTCCAACGCAAATGTCGGAAGCCGAACTGTTGCCCCTGCTTCGTGGAATTATTGAACGGGCCGGGGCAAACTCCCCGAAAGACATGGGCAAAGTGATGGGAATGGCCTCTAAAGAACTCACCGGCAAAGCGGATGGAAAGATGATCGCGGATAAGGTGAAGGAGTTGTTGGCATCAATGTAACAGAAAATATGCAATCCGTGAAAGGTTGAATATTGTAGAGACAAGGCAATGCCTTGTCTCTACGATTTCATGCTCTGAAAACGCTACAATTCCCGAATCCAGATATTCCTGTACGAAACCGGATTGCCATGATCCTGCAGGGAAATTGGCTCTTTCATGCTGTGCGCAATATATTCCGGCAACCCGATATAAGGGGTGGTACCCCTTATTTCAGTATGGTTCTGAATAAGTACACCGTTCTGTAAAACAGTAATGTAAGCGGGTATCGCAACGCGGCCGTTTTCGCTGAAACGGGGAGCCTGGTAAATGATATCATACGTCTGCCATTCACCCGGTTTCCGGCATGCATTTACAAGCGGAATACTTTGCTTATAAATGGATCCCGCCTGTCCGTTGGAATAGGTCCTGTTATCATAGCTGTCGAGAACCTGTAATTCGTACCGGTTCTGGAGAAAAATACCACTGTTGCCGCGGCCCTGGCTTTCGCCCTTCACCTCGGCAGGTGTACGCCATTCAATATGCAACTGGCAATCGCCGAATCCACGCTTAGTCTTGATAATGCCGGCTCCGCCTTTGACTGTCATGCAGCCGTCTGCGACTGTCCATCCGGCAGCTTCACCCTTATCGTTCGTCCATTCATTGAGATTGGATCCGTCAAATAATACAATGGCATCCGACGGGGGCTTTACCCCTTCCCCGGGCGTAACTACAGGAGGAACCGGTGTCCATAATTCCGTGCTTTCAGGATTTTTCTGTGCCTGTCCAAAGGAAACAGACGATACCATCGCGAATAAAATCAGTAATTTATATGTCTTCATTTTTTAGGTTTTTGAATGCATTCAAATATAATAAATTTACTCAAAACCTCCGCGAAACAGGGAATAAAGACAACTTCAGCTAACCGTGCATTCCGCTCAATACACATAATGTGCGGCTTTTGGTATCTTATGAACAGCAGTTCCGTCATAATTTATTTTAAAAAAAGAAATATCAATTAAAATTTTACCTGCTGGCTGCCATTACTTTGGTTAAATTGCTATCTTTACGCCCAAAATTTATTATGAATAGGTCTTGTATTTATTTGTAATTTAAACTATTAGCACTATTATTATTAACCAAAAAGCACTATGACTTATGTTGAATAATTTATTCTGGTTGGTTCCGATCGGATCATTGCTGGCTTTGGGATTTGCTTATTATTTCTTTAAGCAGATGATGAAAGCGGATGAAGGTACCGATACGATGAAAAAGATTGCATTGCACGTGCGTACAGGCGCAATGGCTTATTTAAGACAACAATACAAGATTGTTGGTATTGTTTTCGTAATCCTTACTGCGGTTTTCGCTATTTTGGCCTACGGTTTTAAGATCCAGAACCCCTGGGTTCCCTTCGCCTTCATAACCGGAGGTTTTTTCAGCGGCCTCTCCGGATTCTTTGGAATGAAAACGGCCACGTATGCATCCGCAAGAGCTGCCAATGCTGCCCAGAAGTCGCTTAATCACGGACTTATCCTGGCTTTCCGATCGGGTGCCGTAATGGGACTTGTCGTTGTCGGTTTGGGACTGCTTGATATTTCTGTTTGGTTCTATGCTTTGAATTATATTATCGGTTCGCTTGATAACACCACTAGCCTGGCTATTGCAAGTGATCCATCCATGAAACTGATCATCATTACCACCACAACCCTTACGTTTGGAATGGGTGCATCCACACAGGCTTTGTTTGCCCGTGTTGGCGGTGGTATTTTCACCAAGGCTGCTGACGTTGGAGCCGACCTCGTAGGTAAGGTAGAAGCAGGCATTCCTGAGGACGATCCTCGCAATCCTGCCACTATTGCTGATAACGTTGGTGATAATGTTGGCGACGTAGCCGGTATGGGCGCTGACCTGTATGAATCCTATTGCGGTTCGATCCTATCAACTGCTGCTTTGGGTGCCACAGGTTTTACAGCAACTGGTCTTGTGGCTGCCGGATATGTAGGTTATGATGCTGCTACAACCCAGTTTAACGCGGTTATTGCTCCTATGCTCATCGCTGCCGTAGGTATTGTACTTTCCATTCTTGGCATTTTCGTTGTCCGTACCAAGGAAGGTGCAACCCAGAAACAATTGCTCAGTGCATTGGGAATGGGTGTAAACGTCAGCTCTTTCTTTATAGCCATTTTTGCTTTGCTTATTCTCTGGCTGCTGAATATCCCCAATTATGTCGGTGTTTGGGGCGCAATGATCGCCGGTCTTGTTGCCGGTATCGGGATTGGAAGAACAACCGAATATTATACTTCATCAGCGTATAAGCCAACACAGGCTATTGCTTCTGCAACCAAGACGGGTCCTGCCACTGTTATTATAAGCGGAATCGGAACGGGAATGATCTCTACGGCTTTTCCTGTTTTGATCGTATCAACGGCGATTATCCTTGCCTTCCTGTTTGCTGCGAATTTTAATTTTACCAACATCAGCATGGGATTGTACGGTATCGGAATTGCTGCAGTAGGTATGTTATCCACACTGGGCATCACCCTGGCAACGGATGCTTATGGCCCTATTGCTGACAATGCAGGCGGAAATGCCGAAATGAGCCACCTGGGTCCTGAAGTTCGCAAACGTACCGATGCTCTTGATTCACTTGGCAATACAACCGCTGCAACCGGTAAAGGTTTTGCCATTGGTTCCGCTGCACTCACGGCTATGGCTTTGCTGGCATCCTATGTGGAAGAAATAAAGGTGGGATTGGCCAGACTTCCTGAAAAGGCTGCTGCTTTTCTTTCAACAACAGGTGTACCTATTCATAATGCCTCCATTCAGGATGTGATGAGTTACTACCATATCGACCTGATGAACCCGAGAGTGCTTGTGGGTGCATTCCTTGGTTCGATGGCTGCCTTCCTTTTCTGCGGTCTTACAATGAATGCAGTGGGCCGTGCGGCCCAGGCAATGGTTGACGAAGTACGTCGCCAGTTCCGCGAAATAAAAGGTATCCTCGATGGTACTGGTGAACCTGATTACGCTGCCTGCGTAGCCATCTCCACCAAGGGTGCCCAGCGCGAAATGCTTTTACCCTCCCTACTGGCTATAGCCATACCCATTGCAACCGGTATACTTTTTGGTGTTGCCGGCGTTATGGGCCTTCTCATTGGAAGTACAGCAACCGGTTTCATCCTGGCTATTTTCATGGCCAATGCCGGCGGTGCATGGGATAATGCCAAGAAATACATTGAAGAAGGAAATTATGGCGGCAAGGGCAGTGACTGCCACAAAGCTGCTGTTACCGGGGATACAGTTGGTGATCCCTTCAAGGATACCTCCGGTCCTTCCCTGAATATTCTCATAAAACTGATGAGTATGGTCTCCATCGTTGTGGTGGGAGTTACTCTGGCTACGTCGCTTATTTAGTGACGAGTGACAAGTGACGAGTGACAAGTTGGCTGACGCCAACGGAATCACAAAAGGCAAAATGACCTGCAGGATCTCCTGCAGGTCATTTTATTTGTTTAAGGATCTGTGTTCCCCGTTGGCCTTGCCTCGCCCAAAGCGGCTACGCGAGGACGCAGGAAAAATCATTTCTATCGATGGAAAATCCCTCTGGGATTATTCTTCCTGGTCACTTGTCCCTCGTCACTCGTCACTTCCTCAAAATATTCTTCTCTTTCTCAGGGAAAATAGAATGCAGGGAGAGTTCCTTTCCATCCCACACCGCATACGTAAAATTATTGATCCAGTCCCCCAGGTTCACCACCTGGCTGTGATCTCCAACATTTACAATAAAAGGAATATGGCGGTGGCCGAAAATAAAATAATCGAAGTGTTCCTTTTTAAGTGTTTCCCGGGCGAAAAGTACCTGGAATTCCTTTTCATCGCCCATATAGGGATCCGCTACAATTCCTTTCGCATACCGGCTGTTTTTCGACCAGCTGCGGCCAAATGCAAGCGCTGCATTGGGATGTATCCTGGCAAACAGCCATTGCAGTATTTTATTGGTGAACATTCCCTTTAGAAATTTATATGCCCGGTCACCCGGTCCCACTGCATCGCCATGTCCGATAAAAAACCGTGAATTACCAATCTCACGGATCACCGGCTCGCGATAAATTATGGCACCGATCTCCGACGGAAGATAATCATATACCCACACATCGTGGTTTCCGGTGAAATAGTGGAGCTTAATGCCCTTGTCAGACAATTCGGCAAGCTTGCCAAGGAACCGTGTGTGCCCTTTTGGAATAACATGTTTATATTCATGCCAGAAATCGAAAATATCGCCGACAAGGTATAATTCGGATGCATCTTCTCCGATTCTGCCGAGCCAGTCAACAAGAAGCTTTTCACGACGGGCACTTTGATCCGGCGGATAAAGTCCCAGGTGAACATCCGAAATAAAATAAATCTTCTTCGGGTCAGTCAATGGTATTTCCGGTTATTTTAGTAAATCATTTAATTTATCCTGTAATTCAGCCGGCGTGAGATTTTTCGCAAGGATAGTCGTATTATCCCTGCCAATCAGATAATTTGTCGGAATGGAGGAGATGTTGTAATTGCCGGCAACAATTGAATTCGGATAACGCGTATCGATCAGACTTACCCATGGAAGTTCATCATACCTTACAGCCCTTTTCCATACATCCGTGGAGTTGTCGAATGAAACCTGCACGATTTCAAATCCCTTTTTCCTGAATTTCGGATACACTTTTTTCAGCTCCAGGTTTTGCTTTACACTATTTTGATCACCCGAAGCCCAAAAACTCAACAGAATATATTTTCCGTTAAAATCCGTGAGTTTAACGGTATCGCCTCCCATATCGGGCAATTTGACTTCAGGAAGCGCATTTGTCTTTGAAGCTGACCTGAGCAAAACTTCCGATTTATACCTGCCGATCATCTTGTTGGTATAAGCCATCAATGCCTTAACATGCTTTGATCCGGGGTAATATTTCTTCAGGGAATCGCTGACAATTCTGAAAAACTGAAGATCGGAAGATTTATAAAAAACATATCCTCCGGGTTCATACTGCTGATACAAAGCGTACAAACTTGAAAGCGAATTATAATGCGTCAGGATATAAGCCATCGAATATTTCCTGTGCTTGTCCAGAACATCACTGTATTCCTTGTTCAGTTTGAATCGCAGGCTATCGTTGGTAGTCTTGTTATATAAGGCCGTCAGAGAATCCATGGATGCTCTTGTCTTGTTCAGGTGTGAAATAAGAATGTTAATCTGTTGTGAATTGTGAGATCCTTCTATGTTGAGCGAAGAATTAAGATCCTTCGCATCCGCCTTGATTTTAATATGTTCACCCGGTTCCGGGAACAAAATGATTAACTGACCTTTGGAAAGCCGTAACTGATAAAATCCAGGCTCAGGGGAATCATATGCAAATGAGAATTTGCCATTGCCTGTAAGAACAAGCGAATCAACGGGCCTGCTGTCATATACATTAATCTCATCCAGATGAAGTACCTGTTTATCGGCATTGAAAATTCGTCCGGATATTTTTACCCTGTCCCTGTTACAGGCAACAACACCAAGTATGCAAAAGAGAAATAGTACTTTTTTCATTATAGTTATTTAAAGATTAAAAAATGCAGGAACAGGTCGCCACCCATTATGTCCGGCCACGTCGCGACCTGCAATGTCCGGCCACGTCGCGACCTGCAATGTACGGCCACGTCGCGACCTGCAATGTATGGCCACGTCGCGACCTGCAATGTAGGCCAGGTCGCGACTGCAATGTACGGCCAGGTCGCGACCTGCAATGTACGGCCAGGTCGCGACCTGCAATGTACGGCCAGGTCGCGACCTGGCCCTACAGAATTTCATTTAAAATCGTTTTCAATTCATCAGGAGCCACTTCCTTATTTATAATTTTGCCATCCTTATCCAACAAATACAGAACCGGTAACTGGTTTATTTTGTAGGTCTCCACAACGGGTGAATCCCAATATTTAAGATCGGAAACCTGGATTCCGGTCGCATGAAGCTCGGACATTCGCTTAACCCACGATTCCTTCGACCGGTCAAGTGAAACCATGTAGAGTTCCAATCCCTTCTCCTTGTATTCCTCATACACCGGCAATATTTTTTTTACCGCGTCGCAGCTCATACTTGACCAGGAAGCCCAGAAAACAAGCAATACATGCTTTCCCCTGTAATCGCGCAGGGACAATGTTTTTCCCTGTACATCGGGAAGGGAAATGACGGGTGCAACAGAACCCGTTTCAAGGTGGATCAGGTTTTTAAGTTCATTCACTTTCCTGTCGAGATCACGTACAGCTTCCGATTCCGGGTAGAGTGCGGAGAGATTTGAATCAACCTTAAGATAATATCCGAAATCGGTTTTATAATCGAAAACAGGAATATCCCGGCCAAGTTGCTGATAAAGAGCCATAAGGCTTGCCAGGGAATGGGGATTTTCTTCCATGAGCCTGATCGAAAAATTTTTATGAGCCGCCACAATGTCTTTGTACGTACTGTCGATATGCGCTTTTAATTTTTCAAATCCCGGCTGCCCTATCCCATTTTCATAGGCTGTGCTTATTTCAGTAATCTTTACAAGGGTTTTTGCCTGCATGGATACCATCTTCTGAATTAATCGTGAATCTTTTGAACCCTCAACAAGGTAATTATTTTCAAAACCCGGTACATCGGCACGGATCATGAAATCATCCCCCGGGTTAATGATAAGGTTTATATAGTGTTTGGGATTAAAATAGACTATATAAAAATCAGGCTGTTCTGTATAGCCTTCAAGAACGTATGTTCCGGACTTGTCCGCGACAGACGTATCAACGCTGGCGGTGCCCTCAAGAGTTCGCCTGGCCAGGTGCAGGGTTTCGTTGCCGGCACCTTTCACCGACACCCTGATCTTAAAATTATGCTTATCCCCCGAACAGGAAGAAACAAGCAGCAGAAAGCAAACGGCAATATTCAGTATGCGCATGTTACAAAAATATGAAGGTCTCAAATTTATATTATTCCTGGATAATATTAAGAACATTGATGGGTAATTTAGTGTTACCTTTACAACGAAATATCCCGGCCATATATATGCGGGTATCGATATTTTTTAATATCTTGGTTTATTAAAACTTATAAGGAATGGCCTACTTAAAATTCGACAAATCTCAACTCATCAATCTTGAATACTCCCTAAGCAAGGAGTTTGTCAGAAGTAACCGTGCCGGTTCTTATTCATCTACCACGCTCATATATTGCAACACTCGCAAATACCATGGTTTGCTGGTTTCACCGATGGAAAATCTGGATGGTGACCGCCACGTACTGCTTTCCTCTTTCGACGAAACCATTATTGAAAAGGAAGAAGAATTTAACCTGGGCATTCACAAGTATCAGGGAGATATATACAGTCCGCGCGGCCATAAATATGTGCGCGATTTTCATGCTGACCCTTCACCCACAATCGTTTACAGGGTCGGGGGTGTTATAATGACGAAGGAAAGCCTCCTTGTTGAAAAAGAGGAACAATTGCTGATCAAATACACGATCAACGAGTCGGATGCCCCAATACGACTGCGTTTCAGACCCTTTTTGGCCTTCCGGAATGTGCATACCCTGAGCAAGGGAAACCTGTATGCCAATACACGGGTAAAATTTATACCCAATGGTGTAAAAGCCAAAATGTATGAAGGATATCCGTTTCTGCACATGCAATTTTCAAGCAAAGCCGAATTTATTCCGGCTCCTGACTGGTATTATGGCATTGAGTATAACAAAGAACTCAGAAGAGGATATGACTACAAAGAGGACCTCTTTGTACCCGGATACTTTGAAATGGCTGCAAAAAGAGGGGATGTGATTATATTCTCTGCTTCCACGGCCGAAACAAATCCCGATTTTTTAAAGCGCAAATTCACCTTCGAGCAGGGGAAAAGAATACCCCGTGACAGTTTTAAAAATTGCCTTATTAATTCTGCACAGCAATTCATCGTTAAAAAAGACAAAAAAACTGAAATCATTGCCGGTTTTCCCTGGTTTGGGAACCGGGTAAGAGACACATTCATGGCGCTTCCCGGACTCACTCTTGCCATCGAGGATTTTGCCACTTGTAAGGATGTGCTCGATACCCAGGTCAATAAAATGAAAAATGGCTTATTCCCTGCCCTGGGCGGCGATGAAATTCCGGCATTTGACACCGTGGATGGACCGCTATGGTTTCTGTGGGCAGTTCAGCAATATACGAAATCCGTTAAGTCATACACAACCATTTGGAAAAGCTATGGCAGGGCCATGCGTTCAATACTTGAAGCCTACAGGGAGGGAACATCCTTTGGAATTGCCATGTCGGATAACGGGCTGGTTTTTGCCGGACAACCCGGAAAGGCCCTTACCTGGATGGATTCAGTCGTGAACGGAAAACCGGTTACTCCACGTGTAGGTTTTGCTGTTGAAATTAATGCACTCTGGTATAATGCCGTTTGCTTTGGTCTTGAAATGGCAAAGAGGGCAAAAGAGGAAGATTTTGTCAGCGAATGGGAAAAATGGCCCGCCATCATAAAAGAATCCTTTACAAATACCTTCTGGGACAGTAAAAAGGCATACCTGGCGGATGTTGTGAATGAAGGCAACAAAGACTGGTCCATACGGCCCAACCAAATCCTCGCCGTTTCAATGGATTATTCCCCGCTTGAAATTGAAGTCAAAAAAGCAGTTTTGACCATGGTTGAAAGGGATTTACTCACGCCCAGGGGACTTCGCACACTTTCACCAACCAATCAGAGTTACAAAGGAATCTATAAAGGCACTCAGGCACAAAGGGACCTGGCGTATCACCAGGGAACGGTTTGGCCCTGGTTGCTTGAGCATTACTGCGAGGGATATATGTTGCTTCATAAAGAAAGCGGAATGGGTTTCCTCGAAGGCCTTATCAAAGGATTTGAACCGGTAATGACTGAATTGGGAATCGGCACCATGCCGGAGATTTTCGACGGCGATCCGCCACACAGGGCAAGAGGAGCAATATCCCAGGCTTCCAGCGTGGCTGCATTGCTTCGAATTATTGAAAAGTTTGAGAAATTGAAAGAGAAATATCAGGACATCAGTAAAATCACTTTAACAAACTAGATATGCGTGTATTGATGTTTGGATGGGAATTTCCTCCCCATATTTCGGGAGGTCTTGGTACAGCCTGTTACGGCCTTACGAAAGGATTACACAGTATTGGCGTGAACGATATTCTGTTTGTAGTTCCAAAAGCCTATGGAGATGAAGATACGAGCAAGGTAAATATAATCGACGCGGGTGAAATCATCGTCAGTGACCGGATCATCGATTACAGCACCTTTTTCCAGAAAATGCACTTTATTGAAGTGGGTACTTCATTAAGGCCCTATTCTACCCCCGAAGAGTATGAAACATTATCCGAAGCAAACCGGGAGGAATCGAAATACCTTGTGCAGTCAACCTTTTCCGGCAAACTGAGTTTTTCAGGCGGTTATGGAACTAACCTCTACCAGGAAATTGCCAATTATGCCGTAATTGCCTCCATTATTGCACAGCAGAATGAATTCGACGTTATCCATGCACATGACTGGCTGGCATACCCGGCGGGCATTGCTGCCAAGCTGGTTTCAGGCAAACCCCTGGTGGTTCACGTTCATGCTACGGATTTCGACAGGAGCGGGGGAAGTGTTAACCCGGGAGTGTATGAAATAGAAAAAGCCGGGATGGAAACTGCTGATAGAGTAATTGCAGTAAGCAACCTTACCCGGAACATCATCATTGAAAAATACGGAATTGATCCCGACAAGGTGGTTACGGTGCACAATGCCGTTGAGCCAATTGCTGACCGCGAACTACAGAAACTGGCAAAGAGCATTGACGACAAAATTGTGACCTTCCTTGGACGTGTTACCCTGCAAAAAGGCCCAGAGTACTTCATAGAGGCAGCAAGCCTTGTTTTGCAGAAAATGAGAAACGTCCGGTTCGTTATGGCAGGAAGCGGCGACATGCTTAACCGTATGATTACACAGGTTGCCCGTCTTAAAATGGGAGACCGGTTTCACTTTACAGGATTCCTCAAAGGAGACGATGTACATCATATGTTTTCGCTGTCGGATGTATACGTCATGCCTTCCATCTCGGAACCCTTTGGTATTTCGCCCCTCGAAGCCATGCAATCAAACGTGCCGGTTATAATTTCAAGGCAGTCAGGAGTTTCAGAAATACTTAATCATGCCATTAAAATTGATTTCTGGGACATCCATGCCATGGCCGATGCGATCTATGGATTTTTAAACTATGATGGCTTGCCCCTGATGTTTAAGAAACATGCCCGGGAAGAGGTTGACAACCTTAAATGGGAGCATGCAGCCGCTAAGGTGAAAGAAGTGTATTTGTCCCTGCTTTAATAATGATATCCTTATAGCTAACCGCATGAGAACTATTTGTCTGTATTTCGAAATTCATCAGCCTTTCAGGCTGAAACGCTACCGGTTTTTCAATATCGGTAATGATCATTATTACTATGATGATTATTTAAATGAATCCATTATATCCAGTGTAGCCCAGAGAAGTTATCTGCTCGCAAATAAGGCTATAAAACAAATTATCAAGGAATACGGTACCAAATTCAAGGTAGCTTTTTCTATTTCCGGCATAGCGCTCGATCAACTGGAATTATATGCTCCCGAAGTGATTGAAAGTTTTCAGAAACTGGCTAAAACCGGTTCGGTTGAATTTTTATCGGAAACCTATTCTCATTCACTTGTTTCCCTGAAAAATAAAGAGGAATTCAAACGCCAGGTGAATGAACACAGGCAAAAAATTAAACAGCTTTTTGGCCAGGAACCCACCGTTTTCAGAAATACGGAGCTGATCTATTCCGATCAGATTGGAGCCGATGTGGCAGAAATGGGTTTCAATGCCATGCTTACGGAAGGAGCCAAACATATTTTGGGATGGAAAAGCCCCAATTATCTCTATTGCAATTCAATTAACCCGCGCCTGAAAGTATTGTTGCGCAATTTCAGGATCAGCGATGATATTGCCTTCCGTTTTTCAAATTCCGCCTGGTCGGAGTTTCCGCTTACAGCCGAAAAATTTACTGGATGGCTGAAAAAAATGGACAAGAAGGAGGAAACGGTAAACATTTTTATCGATTACGAAACCTTCGGCGAACATCAGTGGATGGAGACAGGAATATTTGATTTTCTGAAAGCATTGCCGGGCATGGTTTACAAAAACACCAATTTTGTTTTCAGTAATCCTTCCGATGTTGCAAAGCAACTGCTCCCCATTTCCACAATCAGTGTCCCCTATCCCATTTCCTGGGCTGATGAGGAGCGGGATCTGACGGCATGGCTGGGAAATGAAATGCAGGTGGATGCATTCAACCGGCTGTATTCTTTTACGGACAAAGTGAACCTTTGCGATGATGAAAAAATCAAAAAAGACTGGAAATATCTCCAGGCAAGCGACCATTTGTATTACATGGCTACCAAGTTTTTTACGGATGGCGCCTATCACGCATATTACAATCCCTATGAATCTCCCTATGAGGCCTATATAAATTATATGAATGTATTGAGCGACTTTGGCAACCGTCTCTTTAAACTGGTCCCTGAAACATCCAGGGATGTGGAGATTGCCGAACTTGTGGAGAACCTGGCTAAAAAGGATGAGATGATGAAAAAATATGAGGAAGAAATTAAATTACTGAAATCTTCCAAGGAAAAATTCGTTTCTACTTCAAAATCGCTAAAGCCGCCAGCTAAAAGCAAACCCAAGACTCCTTCAACAATTAAGGAAACTATTTCGGGTAAAGCAGGAAAAAAATAAAATCACATATCGTATTTTCGCTGCCCGTAACCTGAAAGTTACATTTGCATCGTATCTATTGACCTAATGAATTGTTTATGAATAAAAATCTATTGTTCCCTGATTACCTTTTTGAAGTTAGCTGGGAAGTTTGCAACAAGGTAGGTGGAATTCACACTGTTATTGCCACCAAGGCACTTACCCTGGTAAATGAATTGCACAATAATCTCATATTAATAGGTCCCGACCTGATCAAGGAAGATTCGGGCGGAAATCCCGAATTTATAGAAGATCCCCAACTGTTCAGTGCATGGAAAAAGCATCTTGAATCCGAAGGACTTAACCTTAAGATCGGAAGATGGAATATAAACGGATACCCCATAGCCATATCTCTTAATATATCAAATTGCATTCCGGATAAGGATAAGATCTTTTTCGAATACTGGGAGAAATATAAGCTTAATTCCCTGCCAGGCCAATGGGATTATATAGAGCCTGCTTTATTCGGTTATGCCGCCGGACGCGTTATCGAAAGCTTCATCAAATTTAACCTGACAACCTACGACAGGATCGTTGCCCATTTTCATGAATGGATGACCGGGACCGGTCTTTTATATCTCAAGGACCGTCTTCCCCAGGTTGGGACCCTGTTTACCACGCATGCCACCGTGGTCGGAAGGTCCCTGGCAGGAAACAACCAGCCTCTCTACAAAAATCTTCAAACATACAATGGCGATGAAGTGGCCCGGGAATTCAACCTCATCTCCAAACAGTCTGCCGAAAAGTTGTCAGCCCAGATGGCCGATTCATTCACCACGGTGAGCGATATCACAGCCAGGGAATGCAGCCAGTTTCTTCAAAAGGAAGTTGACGTGGTAACACCCAACGGTTTTGAGGATACGTTTGTTCCTTCCGGCAACAAATTTACGCTTCGCAGGGAGGAAGGAAGAAAAAAACTTCTGGAAGTGGCGGATGCTTTATTAAACGAGAAATACGGTGATGACGTCTTTCTGGTTGCCACCAGCGGGCGCTATGAATTCCGAAATAAAGGAATTGACCTGTTTATTGACGCTCTGGGCGAATTAAACAGATCAAAGACCCTCACCAAACCCATTCTGGCATATATCCTTATCCCGGCAAACCATTATGGACCACGCAAAGATCTGTTAAATAAATTGCCGGTGACCTATGGAACCTTTGGTTCAAAATACCTTACCCATAACCTGCATGATGCAGAATGGGATCCGATCCTTAACCGCATTAAACAGGCAGGCTTGTTAAATAGCTCATCCGACAAGGTGAAGGTCATTTTTGTACCCTCCTACCTCAACGGGAACGATGGAATCTTTAATCTGCCGTATTATGATTTGCTGATCGGACTGGATCTCACTGTTTTTGCGTCGTATTATGAACCGTGGGGGTATACACCTCTTGAAAGCCTTGCATTCTCTGTACCAACTGTCACTACAACCCTTGCCGGTTTTGGATTGTGGATCAATAATACCAATGCCGATTCTGTCATTTGCACTGATGTAATAGAACGGACAGACGACAATGACGCGGATGTAATAACCAATGTCGTAAAATCAATTCGTAAAAAATGCGAGCTTACTGCGGAGGAAATGAATGAAGTCAGGGAAAAAGCATATGAGGTATCCCGCCAGGTATTGTGGACGTCCTTGATTTCCTATTACAAAAGCGCCTATGATATTGCCCTCCAGAAAGTGGCAAAACGAATCGACCACTTTGTGAAGATTGAAGAGAAACAAACGGAGGTAGTCCAGGAAATGGTAGGCCCCGTAAATATTAAACCCAACTGGAAGAGGATCATCATAAAATCGAAGCTTCCTGACAATCTCCATAAACTGGCTGAACTGATACAAAATTTATGGTGGACATGGGATGATGAAGCCCAGGAATTGTTCGAAACGATCGATCCTGAAATCTGGCAAAAATGCGATCAAATTCCTGCCATCCTTTTTGAGCAGGTTCAATATGGACAATTGGTTGAATTAAGCCAGAATCCGGAATATATTGACAAATTGGACCGGGTTTTTGCGCGATTCGAGAATTATATCAACCTCCCAAAAAATTCCGCCTTCCCTCGCATTGCCTATTTCAGCATGGAATACGGATTTCATACTTCCATGAAAATCTATTCGGGAGGTTTGGGGATTCTGGCCGGCGACTACCTGAAGGAAGCCAGCGACCAGAACACCAGCATGGTGGGCGTGGGATTGCTTTATCGCTATGGCTATTTCAGCCAGATGATCACTACCCGCGGAGAACAACAGGCTATATATGAATTCCAGCATTTCTCAAAACTGCCCCTCAAACCCGTCCGCGACGAGCAGGGAAATTTTAAAACCCTTACCATCGTATTTCCCGGAAGGTCACTCCATACCCGGATATGGGAACTGAACGTAGGCCGCATCAAACTTTATTTATTGGATACCGATTTTGACACCAATCTTGAAGAAGACAGGAGTATAACGCATACCTTGTACGGAGGAAACAACGAAAACCGTTTAAAACAGGAACTTCTGCTTGGCATCGGCGGCATCAGGGCACTGGAGCTTTTACACATCAAACCCGACTTATTTCACAGCAATGAGGGACACAGTGCGTTCATCGGACTGGAACGCATGCGCAATTATATGCAGCTTTCCAACCTCACTTTTCACGAGGCAAAGGAAATTGTCCGAAGTTCAACGCTTTTTACTACACACACCCCTGTTCCTGCAGGCCATGATGAATTTGAAGAAGAATTACTGAGACAATATATCGGGCATTACCCGGAAAGGTTGCGGATTAACTGGAATGACCTGATGGGACTTGGCCGTTCCAACATCAACGCCTGGGGCGAAAAATTCAACATGAGCTTTCTTGCTGCCCACCTGTCACAGGCAATAAACGGGGTAAGCATGTTGCACGGTACGGTAACGCAACAACTGTTTTCCAAATTATGGCCGGGATACCTTCCGGAAGAGTTGCACATCGGGTATGTGACCAATGGCGTACACTACAAAACATGGGCCGCTAAAAGCTGGAAAAAATTATACCGTGAAACCTTCGGTGAGAACTTCGAGAATAATCTGGCCGATGTCGACTACTGGCAGAAAATATACAACGTTCCAGATAACAAGATATGGGAAATAAAGCAAAAACTAAGATCAAAGCTTATCAATACAATTAAAGACCGGTTTAAGGAAAACTGGGTAAAACGGCATGAGGATCCGAGACGTATTGTGGCGATCAATCACCAGTTATCCGATAAGACTCTGACCATTTGCTTTGCCCGCCGCTTTGCCACCTATAAGCGTGCACACCTGCTTTTTAGGAATCCGGAACGGCTTGCCCAAATTCTCAATCTTCCCGACCGCCCCGTGCAGCTTATCTTTGCCGGAAAAGCCCATCCAAATGACAAGGCCGGACAGGACCTGATCAAAATGGTGATTGATATTTCAAAAAGACCTGAGTTTTTAGGAAAGATTCTTTTCCTGCAGAATTACGATATAACACTGGCCAAGATTATGGTGCAGGGAGCCGACATTTGGCTGAATACGCCTACGCGGCCATTGGAAGCCTCAGGAACGAGCGGAGAAAAAGCGGTACTGAACGGCACGCTACATTTCAGTGTGCTTGACGGATGGTGGGTTGAAGGATATCAGCCGGAAGCAGGATGGGCACTTACAAATGAAATTACGTATGAAGATAACAACCTGCAGGACGACCTTGATTCGGAGATAATTTACTCCCTTCTTGAACAGGAAATAATCCCAGCTTTTTATGAGAGGAACAAGGCCGATGTTCCGGAAACATGGGTTCGCATGATGAAAAATTCCATTGCTTCCATTGCGCCCCACTTTGTGACAAGCCGCATGCTGAATGATTATAATAACCGCTTTTACAGCAAATTATTCAAACGCACAAAAGCGATGGCAGAGGATGATTTTGAAATGGCAAAACGCATATCCTCCTGGAAGAAAAGGATCAAAAGAGCCTGGAACAATATTACAGTGGTGGATTACTCCATATTTAGCAACGGAAGCGAAGCCTATGAAATGGACCATGCCTACAACGGGAAAGTCGTTCTCGATCTGAATGAGATTTCACCCCATGATGTGGGTGTTGAACTCGTGATAACTGAAAACGGTGAACGCCTTGTCGCTACACAGGAATTTACTCTTGACAATTCGATTGTGGACAAAGCCGTGTTCCGCGCAGATATTATTATTAAACAGCCGGGAACCTTTAATTACGGAATACGCATCTTTCCAAAAAATGAGAATTTACCCCACCGCCAGGATTTTAACCTGGTGAAGTGGATTTAGGCATGGATAGCTGGAATAGTCATTACGTTAATCAGATATATGAACCGTGCCTGGAAAATCAAGGAGGGTTATAATACCGATATTAAAGAACTTACGGAAGCGCTCGCTGTAAGTCCGGTGATTTCAACCCTTCTTTACCAAAGAGGAATCCGCACATTCGACCAGGCAAAGGCTTTTTTTCGCCCTGACCTTAACGGGTTATACGACCCGTTCCTGATGACGGACATGGAAAAAGCCGTAGAACGCCTGCAACTGGCTGTCAAACACAAAGAAAAGATCCTTGTTTACGGCGATTATGATGTGGATGGCACTACATCGGTAGCCATGATGTATTCTTTCATTCACCGGTATAATGCCGATGTGGATTATTATATACCCGACCGATATTCGGAAGGATACGGAATTTCGCAACAGGGAGTGGATTATGCTATTCAACAGGGAGTATCGCTGATTATTGCATTGGACTGCGGTATAAAATCGGTGGAAAAAGTTGCCTATGCCAGGGAACATCAGGTGGATTTCATTATTTGTGATCACCATACGCCGGGCGATATACTGCCTGCAGCGGTTGCAGTACTTGATCCCGAAAGGCCCGACGGGGGCTACCCTTTTCGGTTCCTGTCGGGATGCGGGGTAGGTTTCAAGTTCTTGCAGGCTTATGCCATGAAAAACAACATCCCGTTCGAGGAAATTACCGGATACCTCGATTTGCTTGCCGTGAGCATTGCTTCCGACATTGTTCCACTGGTGGATGAAAACCGCATCCTTGCCTTTTATGGCCTGAAAAAGTTGAATGAGAATCCTTCCATGGGACTCAAAGCCATCATTTCAACTGCCGGATTGGATGGAAAGAATATAACCGTAGATGATATCGTATTCAAAATAGGGCCCCGTATAAATGCCGCAGGCAGAATTGAATCAGGAAAACAGGCCGTGGAATTGCTTATTGCCGATACCCCTGAAAATGCATTTATGCATTGTGAAAGAATAAACCTTCATAACCAAACCCGGCGAAATATTGATAAACTGATGACCGAGGAAGCTCTCCTCGAAATCACATCCAGGTCAGACAAATACAAATACTCGACCGTATTGTATAACCCGGCCTGGCATAAAGGAGTGGTAGGGATTGTCGCTTCACGGTTAATTGAAAGCTATTTCCGGCCCACAATTATTCTTACTGAATCAAACGGTTTCGCCACAGGTTCTGCTCGTTCGATTCCCGGGTTCAATTTATATAAAGCCATTACTTCATGCGTTGATCTTCTCGAAAGCTATGGCGGACATATGTATGCTGCGGGACTTACCCTGAAGATTGAACATGTGCAAAAATTTATGGATCGATTTGAAGAGATCGTCAAGAATACAATTACCCCGGATATGATGATCCCCCAGATTGAAATTGACGCGGAATTGAATTTCAAAGATATATCTCCAAAGCTTTTCCGGATCATCCGGCAATTTGAACCTTTCGGACCTGAAAATTCAAATCCGGTATTTTTTGCCGAAAATGTATCCGATAACGGATTTGCCCGGCTGGTCGGGACTGAAGATGTGCATTTGCAGATGGCTTTGATCCAGGAGGAATCTCCTTTTAACAATTACAGGGCCATTGCCTTTAACCAGGCTTCCTATCTTTCTAAAATCAAAAACGGCTCGGCGTTTGACGTTGCTTATACCCTGGTTGAGAATAGCTTCAGGGGCAATACCACGATCCAGTTAAACATCAAGGATATAAAAATTGAAAATCGTTAAAATGCACTATTTTTGCGACGATTAATCAATACAAAAAATGCTGACAACCACAAAATCCGTTATTGAAAAAGCCTGGGAGGATCGATCCCTGCTGGATCAGGAAGAAACAAGAAACCATATCCGGCAGGTCATTGAATGGCTCGACAAGGGCAAAATACGTGTGGCTGAGCTTTCCGGGGACAAATGGATTGTCAATGAATGGATCAAAAAGGCGGTCATTCTTTACTTTCCCACCCAGCCAATGAAAACTTCCCTTGCTGATCCCCTTGAATATCATGATAAGATCGACCTGAAACACGGGTATCGCGAACTCGGAGTGCGTGTTGTTCCCGGGGCCGTGGCCCGATACGGTGCCTATATTGCCCCCGGGGTGATCATGATGCCTTCCTTTATAAATATTGGCGCCTGTGTGGATTCCGGAACCATGGTGGATACATGGGCTACGGTAGGATCCTGTGCCCAGATCGGAAAAAATGTACATCTCAGCGGGGGTGTTGGCATCGGGGGTGTTCTTGAACCGGTTCAGGCTGCACCTGTCATCATTGAAGACAACTGCTTTATCGGCTCACGGTGTATTGTGGTAGAAGGCATGCATATTGAACGGGAGGCTGTGCTGGGCGCCAATGTGGTACTTACCGGCTCAACAAAAATCATCGATGTTTCGGGTCCCGTACCCATTGAATATAAAGGAGTGGTTCCCTCAAGATCAGTCGTGATTCCCGGCACCATCCCCAAGAAATTCCCGGCCGGGGAATTCCAGGTTCCGGTGGCACTGATCATCGGTAAACGAAAGGAAACTACGGATCTTAAAACTTCGCTGAACAATGCCTTGCGTGAATATGATGTTTCGGTTTGATACGGTTAAAATATGCGAATAGGATTTGATGCCAAGCGTGCCTTTTTTAATAAAAGCGGACTGGGAAGTTATAGCAGGAACCTCATCCAGGGCCTGGCCAAGAAGTACCCTGAAAATGAATACGTGTTATATACTCCCGGTACCAACCCGGATCTGTTTGAACCAATTCGGGAATGTTTCAGCATAAAAGTCCCGCAACATTTTTATCATCGCATATTCCGGTCCTTATGGAAAAGCTTTTATGTTTCAAAACAACTGCCTCGCGACAGAATTGAAATTTTTCATGGCCTGAGTCATGAATTGCCCTATAATTTTCCCGTAAAACAGGTGAAATCTGTTGTCACCATTCACGATCTGATCTTTCTTCGGTTTCCCCATTTGTACAGAACCATTGACCGTTCAATCTATGAACGCAAATTCAGATACTCCTGCCATGTTTCAAACCGTATTATTGCAGTAAGTCAGCAAACGGCCAACGATGTGGTCGAATTCTTCAAGATAGAACCAGGCAAGATAGATGTGGTTTACCAGGGTTGTAATCCCATGTTCAACAGCGAAGTTTCGCTTGTTGAGAAGGAAATTCTGCGCATGAAGTACCTTCTGCCAAAATCATTCATTCTGTATGTAGGCACTATTGAAGAACGCAAGAACCTGCTCACCCTCATCAAGGCACTGCATTATGGTAAAATCGATATGCCGCTGGTCGTGATCGGCAAAAACACACCGTATTTGAACAAAGTGATTGAATTTATCGAACGGCATAGCCTTATCAATATAATATTCTGCGATATTGTGCAGAACCAGGATCTTCCAGGGATCTACCAGCTGGCTGACCTGTTTGTTTATCCCTCTATTTTTGAAGGATTCGGAATACCGATTCTTGAAGCGCTGTATTCCAAGGTTCCCGTTATTACATCCAAAGGGAGCAGTCTGCATGAAGCCGGCGGAAAAGATACCTTGTATGTTGATCCGAACAATGTGGAAGAAATGGCAGCTGCCATTAAGAAGGTATTGTTTGACAGGGAACTCCGGGAAAAGATGAAACTGGAAGGATACAAGTATGCCAGGGGATTCGACGAAGATAAAGTAACATCAAACATTATGGATGTATATCTTAAAGTAATGAAGAATGGATAAAGAGATCTCAGCAGCCATAGAAACACTTGCCCGAGGCGGAATAATCCTGTATCCGACGGATACCATCTGGGGGATCGGATGCGATGCCACCAACAAGGATGCCGTGTCAAAAATATATAACATAAAGCAACGAAAGGACGAGAAAAGCATGCTCATCCTGCTGGATGATGCTGAGAAATTATATGATTATGTGTCCCAGGTTCCCGATATAGCATGGAATTTGATTGAAGTGGCTGATAAACCGCTTACACTTATTTATCCCGGAGCTCAGAATCTGGCGGAAAACCTTGTTGCGGAGGACGGTTCCATCGGTATTCGCATTGTTAAAGATGAGTTTTGCCGCAAACTGATCAGCCGTTTCCGCAAACCAATTGTCTCCACTTCAGCCAATATAAGCGGAATGCCCTGGCCACCAAATTTTCAGAAGATAGACAGGAACATTCTCAAACTCGTGGACTATGTTGTAAAATTCAGGCAAAAAGATGAGGGACGCGGAAAACCTTCAGGAATCATAAAACTTGGTGCCTGCGGGTGAAGTGTTTGTCATACGGGAATAGTTCAGGATATGAGGGATGTGCATAAAATACTGATCATCCGGTTGAGCTCGATCGGTGATATCATTCTTACAACTCCTCTGCTTCGTTCCATCAGGGAAACCTATCCAAATGCCTCCTTAACCTATGTCACAAAAAAACAATATACCGGTTTGCTGGCAGCCTCACCGCATATCAGTGAACTGATCCCCTTTGATAAATCGGAAGGATTTCGTGGCTTAAGAAGAATCAGGCACTATCTGAGGGAGCAGCATTTCGATGCCTGTCTCGATGTACACAATAACTGGAGATCAAGGTTTTTGCGGTTTGGCCTGGGAGCCAGGGTAATATCGACCTATCCGAAATATATTATCAGAAGGACATTCCTGGTACGATTCAGGATAAATCTCTATAAACATATCAGTCCGGTTTACCTACGGTATTTCAAGGCTGCCCGAAGGTTAAACGTACAGTATGATGGCAAGGGGTCAGAGATCCATTTTCCCAAAGCGGCTTCTGACAAAGTAACCTCCATGTTAACCTCCCTCGGTTATACTTTCGATTCCCCGCTGGTGGTCATCTGCCCCGGTGCCACCTATTTAAATAAAAAATGGCTTGCTGATGGATATATCAAAACAGGCCGGTACCTTCGGGAAGAAAAATCGGTTTTTGTCATAATCCATGGGGGCCCGGATGACAAAGATCTTTGCGATACTATTGCTGAACAGATCGGGGAAGGATCCTATAGTCTGGCCGGATCATTGAGCCTTCCGGAATCCTCCGCATTGCTTGGATTAAGCAGTCTCGTTATTGCCAATGACAGTGGACTGCTGCATCTGGCTCAGTCACAGAAACGGCCGGTGGTGGGTATTTACGGACCCACGACAAGACAACTCGGTTTCTATCCCATCGAAGGAAACAGCACAGTTGTTGAAACCTCACTTTCCTGCCGCCCGTGCACCCCAAAAGGTCTTAATTACTGTCCAAAAGGTCATTTTAAGTGTATGAAGGATATTACACCGGAGAGGGTGATTCAGGCTGCACTTCCTTATTTAGGGCCGAGGGACAAGTAAAGTCCCCGAAGGGGTCAAATCTCAATAACCGTGGGTGCAACCCACGGATACGTGGTGCACGACTGCACGACTGCACGACTGCAAAACTGCAAAACTGCAAAACTGCAAAACTCACCAGTCATGGTTTTCAAAAATATTTCCACATGAAATGCCTCTTTTATCCTGGAAAATTAATACTTTGTGAATGTCTTAAACCTTAAATTAAAAGAATCAATGACCGGTACAGATAATACTAAAAAAGACCGACTGCTTTCCCTTGATGCACTACGCGGATTTGATATGCTGTGGATTGCCGGAGGTGAATACCTGATTGTTTCCCTTGCTGCTTTAACAGGATGGCCCTTTCTTCAATGGGCAGCAGGCCAGATGGAGCATGTGGAATGGCAGGGATTTCATTTTTATGATATGATATTTCCTCTCTTTCTGTTTATCGCGGGTGTTTCAATGCCCTTTTCCATTGTAAAAAGACAACAGCGGGGTGAAAGCATGCAGAAAATATACCTGCATCTGGTCAAACGCCTGTTTATCCTCATCCTTCTTGGACTGATCTATAATGGCCTGTTACGCTTTGATTTTGAAAAGCAGCGCTACGCAAGTGTGCTGGCCAGGATTGGATTGGCATGGTTCTTTGCTGCAATCATTGTATTGAATTTCAATATAAAGGGACAAATCATCTGGTTTGCAGGAATCTTACTTGCCTATTGGGCAATTATGAAACTGGTTCCCGTTCCGGGCTTCGGACCCGGTATCTTCACGCCGGAAGGAAATCTGGCCGCCTATGTGGACCGGCAGCTTCTGCCCGGACGGCTTTGTTGTTATGTCTATGGTGATAATGAAGGCATCCTGTCAACATTTCCTGCTATATCCACCGCGCTGATGGGAGCCATTACAGGCTATTTTCTCAAATTGCAGAGCAAGTCGCTGACCGGCATGAAAAAGGCCCTGATAATCCTGGCTGCAGGGATCACTTCACTTCTTGTGGCCCAGGTTTGGAGTTTATCCTTTCCTGTAATTAAAAAAGTATGGTCAAGCTCCTTCGTGCTCACCGCCGGGGGATGGAGTCTGATTCTTCTTTCTGTATTCTACCTGGTAATTGATGTGTGGGGATTCAAAAAGTGGACATTCCCTTTTGTAGTGATTGGACTGAATTCCATTACAGTTTACATGCTGAACTCGGGTATTTTGAATTTTGAGGAGATGGGAAAATACTTCTTCGGCGGTCTTGCCGCCCATGTACCCGAAGCCGGCCAGGCAGCAATCCTGTCCGCCGGCGCCATTTTGTGCATGTGGACGGTGCTCTACATCCTGTACCGCAATAAAATATTCCTGAAGGTGTAAAATCGAGAGTAGAGCGGAGGCTGAGCCTCCGTTGAGCGGAGGCTCAGCCTCCGCTCTTCCATTTCCTCCGCTCTTCTCCGTTGAGCGGAGGCTGAGCCTCCGCTCTTCCATTTCCTCCGCTCTTCCATTTCCTCCGCTCTTCTATTTTTACTTCAAAAACTCACCCGCATAATACTTCGCGGTAAGCTCTTCTCCTGTTGCCCTCTTGATCATATCATTCCACTGGTACTTTGCCCCCGGCCGGAATACATTATTCAACAGGTAATTTCCAATTTCGGGATTCTTGCTCAGGCTAACCACATCATATTCTCCCGTCTTGAGAATATGCGTATTTATGTATACCTGCAACTGTGAGGCCAGCAGTTCTCCAAGCTGGTAATTATGGTAATAGCAGGGATAGCTGGCAATATGGATTTTGGAGGCCCAGTCAGCGTTGTTTCTGCCTTCGGGTCTCTTCAACAACTGGTATTTCTCAACCAGGTCCCACCACAGTTTATTCAGATCCTGGTCGGGATTTGCATACATACCTTTTTCGAAACGGTACATAACCTGGCTCCAGCGGCTGAAAACGAGTTGTTGTAACCGGAGGTTATTTTTAACATCCTTTTTTATGCGTTCGGATTCTTCAGATGACAGTCCTGCATTGTCTCGCAACCAGTAAGGATTGGTGGATAACCTTCCGAATATCATGGCAATGGCCTCTGTGGTAAAAGTATGGGCAGGGGTCCGCAGGTAATAGGGCAGCTTCATATCGATATTCTTGTCGTATACACCATGTCCGAGTTCATGCAGGGTGGTTCCCATCCATTGTTCGTTGTTTTTGATATTGCAAACGACACGAACATCCCCCGAACGGTCAATATGTGTACAGAAAGCATGCTGGTATTTTCCTTCTTTTTCAAATAAATCACTCTGTGCCAATATAGCTGTTACATCAAGTCCGATGCCTGCATAAAAATCCTTGGCCAGTTGAACCACATCCTGTTTGGCATAATAGCTGTCAAGATTAAGGTTATAAATCGCCGGAGCTTCCTGGAAGAAACGGTTCTGATAATGCCATGGCATAAGCTGATCGGGTTTGATCTTGTATTTGGCAGCCAGAACGGAATCTATATCCGATTTCAGGGATGCAAAGGTATTCCGCGTCAGAGAATCCAATTCATCAAATAGTTTGCTGATTTTTTCAGGATCCTGGTCGGAAAGACGGAGTGACATATCGTGGTAGTCGGCGAAACCCAGGGAATGGGCCATTTCATTGCGCATCTTAACCAGTACGATCACATCGGCTCCCACAGTGTCCCCGATTTGCTTGCTGGCCAGCCAGTATTTCTCAAGTTCTTTGCTGTTTGTGGAAACTTTAAGAAAGGATTCAATTTCATTGTCCGTAAGTTTTATCCCTTCAATTGTTGCCCGGAATGTGGAATACCTCTGCTCAAGCCGGGTCTGCGCATGGATGAGATCTTCCATTTTCTTTTCATTCCATTGATTGCCAAGGAATGTATTGTAAAGCAGGTTTAACTGGCGAAGAAGCAGGGTATCTTTAACTTTACCGGATTCCTTTATCTCCTTTAATCTGGCAAATAGGATTGTATCCGCATATATCCGTGAAAGCTGTATATTGAATTCACTTGACTTCTTATATTCTTCATCTTTACCCGTCACAGCTGCATTGAAATAGGCAAGTGCGGATCCGGTTTCAGCCGGCCTGGCTTTAACCTCAATCGAATCAATAAGGGCTTTTAGTTCTGTTTCCATTTTTTTTGTTCCGGAATTACAACCTGCTATTAAGATCGTTGCAAGCGAAAATACCACAAGTTTTTTCATAGAATTTGGTTTGAAAGTTATTTTTATCAATATTTAACAAGTGTCAATTTGACATTCGATGCGTTTTAAATTAATTTGGCAGGCTATTTGATCTGACAAAATAGGAAATTAAAAAAGGAAATACAATGATAGGAATGGGTCAGTTAATTATTTTAGGAGTGTTCATGCTTTTAAGCTGGATTGTGGGCGCACAATTGAAGTCGCGTTTCCGTAAATACTCCCAGATACCCGTAAACTTTGGCCTGACCGGGAAGGATGTGGCCGAAAGAATGTTGCGCGAAAACGGGATAAATGACGTAAGGGTAATTGCTACCGAGGGACAGTTAAGCGACAATTACAATCCGGTTGAAAAAACGGTCAATCTTAGCAAGGACGTTTACTCGGGAAGCAATATTTCAGCAGCCGCTGTGGCAGCCCATGAATGTGGCCATGCCCTTCAGCATGCCCAAGCCTATTCTGCACTCAAACTGCGTTCTGCACTGGTGCCGATTCAGAATATTTCAGCCCAGGTGATGAACTTTATTTTTATTGCCATGATTTTCGGGGCCTTCGCTTTTCAGCGAATATTCAGTTTTGAGCTGGCATTGATTGTCATCATTGCCTGTTATGCAATTTTTACCCTTTTTGCCCTTGTAACCCTTCCCGTTGAAATAAACGCCAGCCAGCGTGCTATTGCCTGGCTCAGCAATTCCAGTGTAACCGGGTACAATACCCTGCCGCAGGCCAAAGATGCATTAAAATGGGCTGCGTATACCTATGTGGTAGCAGCGCTTTCATCACTGGCTATGTTGATGTATTACGTCTTTCTATTTATGGGCAGACGGGACTAAAATCGCTTTCCCAGGTTCATAAGCTGAAAAACACGTTCCGCCGCATTTTCAAGCAGCCTTTCGGCATCTCCGACGGATTGTTCGAGGGTCATCGGTTTATCGGTAATCGGAATTACTGCGTCGAAAGCCGTTGATTCCGGAATATCTCCCAATGCTCCTGTAAAAGCAATCACGGGCTTATCTGATTTTTTTGCCAGGACGGCTACGCCTGCAGGGGTTTTGCCGTATAAAGTCTGGAAATCCATCTTTCCTTCACCCGTGACCACCAGGTCAGCCCAATTGATCCATTCATCCAGGCATACTATTTTGCTGATCAGTTCAAAACCCGGATTCAGACTGCCTTTGAGGAAGGCCACAATTCCAGCGCCAAGTCCGCCGGCCGCCCCGCCACCCGGCAATTCATCTACTTCCACATGCAACTGTTTGCGAATAACCTGGGATAGATGTTTGAGATGGGCATCCAGTTTCACTACCATATAGGGGTTTGCACCTTTTTGCGGGCCAAATACATGGGCTGCTCCCAGGGGACCGGTCAACGGATTGGTTACATCGCAGGCAACCTGTATTTTGCATTGCAAAACACGGGGATCCAGGTTTTTGAGGTTGATCTGAAATATTCTTCCCATGCTGATGGCACCGGGTTCCGTTTCCCAACCGGTATCATCCGTAATGCTTACTCCAAGGGCCTGAGCCATTCCCATTCCGCCGTCGATGGTGGCGCTGCCGCCAATGCCCAGGATAATTTCCTTTACTCCTCTGTCGAGGGCAAAACGGATTAATTCCCCGGTTCCGAATGTGCTGGTAATCATTGGATTTCTTTCTTCCGGCCTTAACAATGCCAATCCGGAGGCCGCCGACATTTCAATGAAACCCTTTTCACCATCCCCTGAAATGCCAAAAAATGAATCAATCCGTCGCATCAGGGGGTCATGCACCTTCACTTTTTCAACGTGACCGTTAGTTGCCTCTACCAGGGCATCAACCGTACCTTCCCCGCCGTCAGCCATAGGAAACAGTTTACACCGGGCATCCGGAAATACTTTTATGATCCCTTTTTGAAGATTCAGGGCCACGGTATGGGAATCCAGGCAACCTTTAAATTTATCCGGACAAATTAGTATATTCATTTCACTATTTTTATGAAGAAAGTAATTTTTGGGCAAGTCTCAATTCACATGAAAAAGATAATTCCTTTTATTGTAATTCTATGCTGTTTAGGACACCTTTACACAAAGATTCAACGCCGGATTTATATATAGCTTCTTTTAACATCGGACAGGCGGAGAAATTCTATACCTAAAAAATGGAAGATTCCCAAACCCGTTGACGATAGCTGTTCATCACCGGGTTTTGTTTCCTATCTTTGCTGCTTATTTAAAATTTATGCCAATCATCGGAAAATTCAATAAACTGATTGTAGTAAAAGAATTCGATTTCGGTTTATATCTTGACGGCGCTGAACTGGGTGAAATATTATTGCCCCGGAGATATGTGCCGGAAGGATGTAAGATTGATGATGAACTGGATGTATTTATTTACTTTGATTCCAGTGACCGGATAATTTGCACAACTGAAATACCTCTTGCCTGCGTAGGTGAATTTGCCTTCCTTCATGTAAAAACAGTAGATGAATTCGGCGCCTTCCTCGAATGGGGTTTGATGAAGGATCTGCTGGTCCCTTTCCGGGAACAGAAAGTTCCCCTGACCAGGGGAAGATCCTGCGTGGTATATGTGTTCTATGACGAGAAAAGCAACCGCATTGCAGCCTCGGCAAAGCTCGAAAAATACCTGAATCTCACACCCCCTGCTTATGTCGTCGGAGAAGAGGTGGACTTGCTGATCTGGAAAGCTACCGACCTGGGATATAAGGTCATCATCAATCATGCCCACCAGGGAATTCTTTATGCAAACGAGGTTTTCCAGGAACTGGCTGTAGGACAAAAAATGAAAGGATTCATTAAAAAAGTCAGGGAGGACCTTAAAATCGATGTTGGATTGTTTCCCCCGGGTTATGCCAACATTAAGCAATATTCAGATGCCATTTTAGGATATCTTCAGCTCCAGGGAGGATATGCAGATATATCCGACAAAACTCCTGCCGAAACGATTCATTCGCTTTTTGGAATCAGCAAAAAAACGTTTAAAAAAATACTCGGGGATCTGTATAGCCAGCGCATAATCCTCATTGAAAAAGAAGGTATTCGGCTACTCCCGAAACCAGTTTAAATTGCATATTCAGCTTGTCGTGTGAACGACTTTCCAAAACAGGTGTTAATTATTCAATAATTGACAGGAATACTTTTAAAAATACATAAATGGAAAAACTTAATGTGATTATTACCGGTGCAACCGGCATGGTGGGAGAAGGAGTTTTGCATGAATGCATCCAACACCCCAATGTTGAAAACATCCTTATTATTACCCGTAAATCCACGGGATATACCCATCCAAAAATAAAAGAAATTATCCATACTGATTTTTCAAGCTTTTCGAAATTAAAGGCACAGCTCAAAGGATATAATGCCTGTCTTTTTTGTCTGGGTGTTACCTCCCTCGGTAAAAAAGAGCCGGAGTATTATAAACTAACCTACACGCTTACTACGAATTTTGCCAATACGCTTGCGGGTGTCAATCACGGCATGACATTTTGTTATATATCCGGCACAGGAACCGATAGCACTGAAAAAGGAAGGGTAATGTGGGCCCGTGTAAAAGGCAAAACGGAAAATGACCTGATGAAAATGTCTTTTAAGGGGGTTTATAATTTCAGGCCCGGTTTCATAAAACCTTTCCTTCCGCTGAAGCCAAACCAGACTTTTTATAAAACCTATAAATTCGTTTCCTGGCTTTTTCCGCTGCTGAAGTTGTTTGCACCCAACATGGTTATCACGCTCCGGGAGCTGGCAGCCGCAATGATCAATGCATGCCTGAAGGGATATCCAAAAAATATTCTTGAAATAAAAGACATTAAGGTTCTTGCCAGAAAATAGCTTATAAGTCAACGGAAACCTGCACGCCAAATGATTGATAGGTGGTTCCTTTAAATCCGGCAAAAAATCCGATGTTTCCAATCATATAGATTTGGCCGACACTGTACCCGATTTCCCAGTAATTATTAACCGCGCTGCCCGTCAGATAATTTAAATGCAGGTTTTCTGTCCATATCTTGCTGCTGAGAAAAGGAAGATACTTGATCAGAAGGTACGGCGTAGTGAATTGAAAATGAACCTCGCCAAAATTGCGTAAGGAAGAATATTCGTATGCGGGCAACCGCCTGAAAGCATTGTCGGTGTTATCCAGTACAAAGGGCAGATCCTGGTTATTAAAGTATTTGTCATCCATCAGGTATATCCGCTTTTGATTCAGGAAGAAACCCGCTTTAACACTCCATGAAAAAGCGTGCATCATTCCCCACTCTTTCCGCTGCCTGGCGCCAAATTCCAGCAAATCATAATCGGCAGTACTCTTTACGATCCCGGGAATCGCCATCCTGTTATGGATAAAGAATGTGGGATACTTTGAATGCTGGTAACTTTTGCGACCTCCCCATACTTTATAATAATACTGCGGCGTAAATTCCAGCTGAATATCCCACCAGGCTTCTTCGTTTGCCAGGTTCCGAAGCTCATTGTCCGGATTGTTTCCGGGAATGTTTCGGGTATATTTCCGTTCATCCCTGTAAAAAAAGGAATAATCGGAATTATTCTCCAGGGGCATGGCAACCCGGTAGCCCAGTGTTGTTGAAAGATTCAGGCCATTAGAGAGATCGATTTTGTTGGTGATGTAAGCATGGTTTTGCTGGTATAATTTGAGGTAATTACGGCGAAAAAACAGGGAGGCCAGGGAATTGATGGTCGTATTGATCCCTGTTTCATCGTTGTAATCGGCCGACTGGCTGCCAATATGGAAATGAACATTTCCCAATCTCATCGGGGCATAGTCATAGCTGATATCCGTCCACCACATGAGCCGCTGCCGGCTAAAGGCATAGGCAATTCCCGGATCAATTTTCAAGGTATGTGAAGAATCGATTTTCTGCTCCAGTCCAAAGGTCTGCCTGTAAATAAAACCATCGACCGTATTAAAATCAATTTTTTTAAAACCAATGAGGCCGTTATATGTAATATGCAGGGTTGAATCGAACGCATAAAACCCTGTCTTGTTAAACAATATATTCGCCAGCTTTCCGGAGAATTTTCCCGAACTCCCGATCGTGATTGAATCATTCCCCGAAAGGACATCGCTCTTGTTAGTATCATTGGAAACCTTCATGCCGGGGAGTGTCGATTCAATTTTTGTAAGAGGTATTGGCCGTATGGCATTCCAATAGGCAGTATCCTTTTTTAAGGCCCCTTTTTCAATATCTATTTTTTCAACCGGATCCACAATTTCGAGTGATTTTTTACCCGACGTATCCACCTGTGCCTCGCCCGCCATCAGGGTTGATAATTTCACCATCTCCCGGTTCGTGAGTTTTTCTTTTGCAAGGAGCTCTTCAATTTGTTGCTGCTCCTTCTGTTTTTTTATATCGGCTTTTGTTTTCGGAGGTAATTTCTCTTTCATAACGGATTCAACTTCCGGCGTTTCCTTCACACGATTTTTTTCATTCAGAACCACGTTACTGAATTTTACCGAACTGGTATATTTAAAATTGGCTTTCACCCCCATTATATCCGCATCTACGTTAAAATTGTAACTGATGGGAAGCCATGCTGTACTTTTAACAGGAGAATAAATGGTTTTGTAACTTAATGTACCAAAAAACATATGCTGTGACACATCCGCCGAATGTAAACACCATAGCTGATCTATAATATACAGGGTCCCGGATAAAAGTTGCTGATTATTATGTTTTGGCGTAACCCTGATCTTAAAAATAGTATTGTCTCCTTCATAAAAAAACCCTTCATAACGATAATTGTAATAGCTGAAGGCATTCGGTGCCAGGGGTGATGTAATGTCTTGCATTTCCGGCTCATACAAACTGGAACGGATTACATTCATTGGATTGACACTGTTGTCATTTCCCGGAAATGTGCTATGAAACGATATGACCTTTTGATCATATTTATCAGGCGCCTGAAAATGCAGTTGGTTTAAGGATTCCTCCAGGTAAACATCCCCGCTTTTCAATACATTCTTTTTGCCGTTGATCTCCGTGTTTTTTGCAATTATTTTGGGAATTTTAATCAGGTGGATGGTTCCCCTCAGATAAACATCTGCCTGGTATTCCCTCACCTGGTTCAAATGGAACGGCGCCCTTGCAATTACCTTACGCATAATTGCATATGCAGGATCCTCTTTCCCCGGTGTAATAATCACTTCCTTCATCTCCACCGGCTGCTCATTCATCTGAATGTCAAGGCTTATATATTCCGCCGCAGTGGTCAGTTTCCTCCGTACAATATAATATCCCAGTGCCTTGAAAACCAGGGAATGTTTTCCGGCTTCCAGCTTCAGATCATAATATCCCTCAGCATTGCTGGTTGTTCCGGCATAGGTTGTTTCATCGTAGATGGCTGCAAAGGGAACCGGGGCATTGGCGGCATCCGTCAGTTTCCCCCTGATTCCCTGGGAAATGCCTGTATTGCAATAAAAGATAAAAAGGAGCAGGGCAGGCAACCGAACAGGCATATCTTCAAGGTATATTGATTATTTGACGATTAAACCAGTGTTTTGTTACAAAGATAGAAATGTGCGCTCATGATAATTATCAAAATTCACTTCACTTTGTTCCTATTATTTGTGATGCATCTGTGATTAAATTTTGAACTTAAAGCCGCAAATTAAATCCGAGATTATGAAAAACGTAAACCTTTTATTTCTGGCACTTCTTTTTTGTACTTTTCTTCCTGCCCAAATTCCAAATCCGCAATATGACAAAAGATTGGCTGATTCGCTTGAAGCTGATGAGTATGGCATGAAATCATACATTTTTGTCATTTTAAAAACCGGAACCTATAATCCTACGGATCAAAGCCTTCGGGATAGCTTATTCAGGGGACATATGGATAATATTGCCCGTCTTGTAAGGTTGAAAAAACTGGTTGTTGCCGGTCCGATGGAAAAAAACGATCACAATTACAGAGGCCTGTTTATATTCAATGTAAAAACTCCGGAAGAAGCAAAAGAATTGATGAATGAAGATCCGACCATAAAGAATCATATATTTGAAGCAGAATTATATGAATGGTATGGCTCGGCCGCCCTGCCCCAGTATTTAAAAACACATGAAAAAATTGCCAAATCGAAATTCTAAAGTGAGGTTTCCGGTATGAAAAAGATGATCGTTTCCCTGATTGCCGTATTTTTTGTTTTTAATGCGAATGCCCAATCAGATGAGAAAGCAATTGAACAGGCCCTCTACAATCTTCCGGATGTTACTTTTAAAAAGATTTCCGGCCCCGACGAACGCTACCTGCAATATGCCCTGAAAATAAGGCAGCCTCTTGACCATCATGATCCCGCAAGCAAATATTATTATGAGCAGGTTATTCTTACCCACAGGGGCTTTGATAAACCAACTGTCATGAATATCAACGGCTATGAAATCTATAAGGCAAAAAATGAAATCGTGGAAATGCTGCATGCCAATGAACTGAACATTGAATACAGGTATTTTGGAGAATCGGTTCCTGATAAATTACAGTGGCAATATTTAAATTATGACCAGGTATCGAATGATTTGCATCACATTAATCAAATTTTCAGATCGGTTTATCCGGGTAAATGGATAAGTACGGGCATTAGCCGGGGCGGACAAACCACCATTATTTACAGGTATTTTTACCCGGATGATGTGGATGTGTCCATTCCTTATGTGGCTCCCATGAATAAGGGACTTGAGGACAAAAGGATATATGCCTTTCTTGATACGATGGGTAGCAGCGAATGCCGGCACCGTATCTATGAATTTCAGGTGAATCTGTTGAAAAACGAACCGGAAATTCTTGAAAAACTAAAATGGTATGCAAAAGGAAAAAATATTCATTTCAATTACCTGGGAAGTCTGGGTAAAGCATTCGAATACGCAGTTCTGGAATATCCTTTTTCATTCTGGCAGGTAGGATATATTTCCTGTGATAAAATACCGGAGAATCAACCGGAGGATGTTATGCTTGAACATATGCTTGAAATCGTTGATCTCGATTTCTATTCTGATAAAACCATGACCGCTTATGCGGTTCATTATTATCAAAACATGACAGAAGGAGGCTACTATGGCTATAATGCGATACCCTTTAAAAAGTACCTGCACTATATTAATGAACCCGAACCATCCGCTACCTTCCCGCCCCGATCGGAATCATACAAAGCATTCGACAGCAGCCTGATGGATAATATTTTTTCCTGGCTGGAAAAAGAAGGCAACAATTTTATGTATGTCTATGGCGGAAGGGATACATGGTCCGCCTGCCGGGTGAGCGTTTCCAACAATGTCAATTCACAGCTTTATATGGTGCCGGAAGCGAATCACTATGAGGCAAGGGTAATCAATATGCCGGCCGATATGCAAAATAACTTTGCTGCCACCCTGAAAAAAATGGCAGGTATTGAGGTTGATCTTCATGCGCTTAATTCGTTTTAGAAAACAATTTATTAAACCGGTTGTTTTTATTTGCCTGTAGCCGCAATACAAGCAAGGTATACTTAGGATGTTCGATGTTCATCTGTTATCCTCCATTGAAATACCCATGAAAAGCAATCTCAACCGCCTGGCAACTGCCAACAGTCCTTATCTGCGTCAACATTCGGATAATCCTGTCGATTGGTTCCCATGGGGGGAAGAAGCCCTTGCAAAAGCCCGGAAGGAAAACAAACCACTGATCATCAGCATTGGATATGCAGCCTGCCACTGGTGCCATGTGATGGCACACGAATCCTTTCTCGATGCAGAAGTCGCTTCCTTTATGAACGCGCATTTTGTGAGTATTAAGATTGACAGGGAGGAAAGGCCGGATATCGATCAGGTATACATGGAAGCAGTGCAGCATATCACCGGCGGCGGGGGTTGGCCCTTGCATGCCTTTGCCCTGCCGGATGCCCGGCCCTTCCATGGAGGAACCTACTTTGCCAGGAATCAATGGCTCGACCTCCTTAAGAGAATCCATTCCGTTTATGAAAACCACTATGCTGATCTTGAGATACAGGCAAATACGCTTACTACCGCCATTCAGACAAATGTATTTTCCACGCCGCCAGCCGGTGAAGATATCCTCTTCAGCAGGGAACAGTATGACGCGTTCTTTGATGGATGGGATAAACTGATGGATAGGAAGGATGGCGGCTTTGCCACAGCTCCAAAATTCCCGATGCCCGTGGTCTGGAATTTTCTTTTACAGTATCAATATTTAACCGGCAATAAACCGGCCCTGGATTTTGTGACAAATACGCTTGAAGCAATGGCAAAAGGCGGAATATACGATCAGATCGGGGGCGGCTTTTCACGATATTCAACCGATAAATCATGGAAAGTGCCGCATTTTGAAAAAATGCTGTATGACAATGCCCAGCTCATCAGCTTGTTTGCCCATGCATACCAGGTAACAAACAATCCGGAGTTTTCCGGAATTGTTAGGGAAACCATCGCTTTCTGCGAACGTGAACTTATGAATGAAGAAGGTGCATTTTATTCATCCCTGGATGCCGACAGTGAAGGAGAGGAAGGCAAGTTTTATTCATTCTCCGCTAAAGAATTCAGGGAAGCACTGGATCCGGATGTCTTCCGGCTTCTGACTGCCTTTTACCAGGTTACGGAAGAAGGCAACTGGCAACCCGAACGGAATATCTTATGGCGAAAAAGGACTTATGCTGAGTTTGCGCTGCAAAATGAGATCAGCGGGGAATCCCTTGAAAAAATTCTGCACACGGCACGTCAACAGCTTCTGGCTGTGCGGGCACAAAGAATCAGGCCAGCCACAGATGAAAAGATTATCACTGCCTGGAATGCTTTGATGATGCAGGCCTATATTGATGCCTACCATGCCCTGGGATCGGATGCCTGCCTTGATTCAGCCATTAAGCTTGCTCAGTTCATTGAACGTCATATGTTTTCAGTTGAGGGCAGATTGTTCCGGAGTTTCAGGGATGGAAAAACAACAATTCCTGCCTTTCTGGATGATTATTCGCTCCTGGCGTACGGCCTGATCGGCTTATACGAGACTACTTTCGATATACACTGGCTTGAACTTGCTCATGATCTGGCCCGGTTTGCCCTGGAGCATTTTACCGATGCAAATAATGTACTCTTTTTTTACACAAGTGATCTTTCCGAAACCCTGATTGCCCGTAAACAGGAGATCCCCGATACGGTAATCCCGTCTTCGAATTCCGTTATGGCGCATGTGCTGATCAAACTCGGACATTTATATGACAATCCTGCTTATCTTTCAAAGGCCCTTGCGTTATTGAAACAGGTGGTAAATGGTGATTCGAGCCACAATCCCTATTATGCAAACTATGCCCGGGCCATCGGATTGTTTGCATATCCCGTCAATGAAATTGCCATCTCAGGGGAAAAAGCACTTGAAAAAAACCGTATATTGCAGGGACATTATCTGCCCACATCCTTGTTTCTGGGCGGTAATGAAGAGAATTTACCACTGCTTAAAGATAAGCGGGTGAAAAATGCTACTAAAATTTATGTATGCAGGGATAAAATATGCAGGTTGCCCGTGGAGGATGAAGAAATCGCTTTACGCTTTTTACAATAACCCAACATGGAATTAATTTCGGGTGATATCAGGCTCAGACCATTCCGTCCAACAGATGCCGCCAAACTGGCTCAAATGGCAAACAATAAAAAAATCAGCCGGAATCTGAGGGATGGCTTCCCTCACCCGTATACCCCCGATGATGCGGTTGCCTTTATCCGGCACTGTTTGGATAAGCATGCTGACACATTTTTCGCCATCGAATTCAAAGGAGAACATGTTGGCAATATAAGCCTGAGTCCATGCCATGATGTTTATCGTAAATCAGCCGAGATAGGATATTTTATTTCTGAACCTTATTGGAACAAGGGAATTGCTTCTGCTGCCGTAAATGCAATTGTTCAATTTGGTTTTGACACCCTGGGGATGATGCGAATCCAGACCGGTGTTTTTGAATACAACCCGGCTTCGCAGCATGTACTCGAAAAATGCGGTTTTGTGAAAGAGGGTGTTTTTAAAAAAGCCGTATTTAAGGAGGGTGAACTCTGGGACGAAGTTCGGTATGCCATTCTTAATCCTGCGATAAAATAATTCAGTGAATGAATTTTGAAGTTTTTTTTTCAAATTCTTGATCCTGCTGACTGTAATGGAATGCTATATTTTTAGTATACTTACATCCGATAAACTTTATCCCTGATTACCCATGAAACAAATCGCCCTCCTCCTTCTGCTGCTTCCTTCTTTCCTTATGGCTCAAACCGGTAAGGTAATGGATAATGCATCCATGACAAGTAAAATTCTAAAAATGGACCGGAAATATGCCGTTTATCTGCCGCCTGATTATGAGACTTCACAGCGCAGTTATCCTGTATTGTACCTGCTTCATGGCGGCGGTGATGACCAGACCGGCTGGGTTCAGTTTGGAGAAGTTCAGCATATTGCCGACGAGGCCATTAATTCAGGCAAAGCCACTCCAATGATTATTGTAATGCCGGATGCCAACACCGGACAACGGGGGTACTTCAACAGCATAAACGGACAGTGGAATTACGAGGATTTTTTCTTCCAGGAATTTGTTCCTTATATTGAAAAACAATACCGGATAAAATCGGATAAAAGATACAGGGCAGTTGCCGGGTTATCTATGGGAGGCGGAGGTGCTTTTATGTATGCATTGCATCATCCGGAGATGTTTTCATCCGCCTGCCCTCTGAGCGCAGCCACCGGCCCTGCTTCCAAAGAGGAAGCAAAAGCCTATTACGAACAAAGGGGAGATAAGGGTTTCACGGAAGAACAGATTGATACCTATTATAAGAAACACAATGTGCTATCCTTGCTGGATAGTGTTTCCACAGAACAAAAAAAATCAGTCCGCTGGTACATTGATTGCGGTGATGACGATTTTCTGTACGAGGGAAACTGCCTTGTTCACATTGCCATGCGCAAACAGGAAATACCGCATGAATTTCGCGTTCGCGACGGATCCCACAGTTGGGTTTACTGGAGGGCTGCTTTGCCGGAAGTGCTTTCCTTTGTTTCCCAGGCTTTCCACCAGTTTTAGCGTTTCATCTACAGATGGGGCGCCTGCGGCGCCGTTGCCGGGGATCGTATTTTACTTCATGGAACTCATAAAGTCCTCAATTTCCTTTCGCCGGGGAGCGGATGGCTGCGCTCCCAGTCGGGTTACAGCGATAGCAGCAGCAGCCCCGGCAAAAAGCACCGCTTCAGCAAGAGGCTTCCCTTCGACAAGGGCTACAGCCAGGCTGCCGCAGTAAACATCCCCCGCAGCAGTTGTATCCACGGCCTTCACTTTGTAGGCAGGAACATACTGATTGTATTCACGCGAGGAAATAAAGGAACCATTTGATCCCAGTGTTATCACAACTACCTTTGGGCCCAGGTTAAGAAGTGCAATGGCTGCCTTTCGTATTTCCTCATCCGTTTCCACATTTAATTCCGTTACCATCGAGGCTTCCACCTCATTCACCACAAATGTATCCACCTGCTTCAACACATCCTTGTTAAACGCCATGGCGGGTGCCAGATTAAACAGCACCTTTTTATTATACTTCCTTGCCAGTTCGAATACGTGATATGTAACTAGTGGAGAAAGCTCCATCTGCATTACAATTATTTCAGCGTCAAGAAAGACATCCAGTGATTTTTCAATATGGGCAGGAGTAAGCTTGTAATTGGCTCCCGGGGCGACCGACAAATAATTATTGCCCTCTTTATCAAGCATGATCAGGGCTGATCCTGTTGCAGATTCATTGTCGCGATAAACATATTTTGTATCAATACCATCTGTCTTAAAATTGCGCAACAGTTCATCGGCATATAAATCATCACCCACACAGGTAATAAAAGTGACATCGCCACCGGCCCTGGCTGCGCCAACCGCCTGGTTAGCTCCTTTCCCCCCGAAATTTTGCATGAAAATACCCCCGGTTACCGTTTCACCGAAAGAAGGAAGTTTATCTGCTTTGATCAGGAAGTCAACATTTGTGCTGCCGATCACCAATATCTTTTGGCTCATATATTTAGCAAGTTGATTAAATTTTAGCCAGAATGATGAGTACCAGTCCGATAATAAACAGTGCAAACATGGATGTGATCAGCTTATTCGTACCTTTCGGAGCCTGTGCAAATTCCTTCCAAATGAATACACCCCAGGCAGCGGCAATCATGGTGGCGCCCTGTCCCAATCCATAGGATATGGCAAAACCGGCCTGGGAGGAAGCAATCAGGTTAAACGACATGCCAATACACCATATAACTCCGCCTGCGATCCCTACCAGGTGTATCTTTGTTGTTCCTTCGCGGAAGTATGCTGAATATTTGACCGGCTCTCCCTTCACCGGTTTAATCATAAAGAGCGTGTTCCACAAAAAATTCGAAAGAAAAATTCCAACCGTGAAAATAAACATGGCTGTATACGATGTAATTTTCCCTGCTTCCGGTATAATTACATTCCCGGCCATGGATTTGGCAACAAAACGGTAGAAAAATCCCATGAGGATACCGGAGAATATGGAAAGAAGGATGCCTTTGCCGATCGATCGCTTACCTGCCGGTAATTTTCCATAGGCAACTGCATCCACCAGGATAGCCATAACCACAAGCGTAAGTCCGAAAAACAGCAGGTAAGGATTCCCTACTCTTTCAGCCAGATAATTCACGATTACGCCGATCACAAGGGCTAATCCGACAGCAATCGGAAAGGCCACTGCCATTCCGGCTATATCAGTGGCAGCTACAATCATCAGGTTCGAGAGATTGAATACAATACCCCCCAGCATTGCCCAGCCGATTGACATAGCACTTGCCTGCAAAAGGTCGGCAAGAAAACTTCTTCCCTGTTCCCCGGTGCTGCCCATTGTTAAAGCCAGGACCAGGGATGTCAGGACCAACCCGATCGAGTAATCCCAATAAAACAATTGAAAAGGCCAGTGCCTCGGTGAAAGTTTCATAGTGTTTGCCCATGATCCCCAGCACAGCATAGTGATCACACAAAAGAAAATGGCAAGTGAGTAAGAGTTAATGATAAACATTGTGGATAGTTGATAGATTAAAGATAGAATTTATTTCACAGTGAAGGATATTTATCTCCGAAACGCCTGGCGGCTTCCGTCAGGATCGCCTCCGTAGCGGTTGCCCCTGAACGGGATGCGCCCGCTGCTTTCATTTTCAGCAAATCATCGAGCGTCCTCACTCCTCCGGCACATTTAACACGTACATTGGGTCCTGAATTTTTCCGCATAAGTTCAACATCCTCCAGGGTGGCCCCTTTGTAATTGAAGTTTCCATCCGGCAGCTTTACAAACCCATAACCTGTGGAGGTTTTTACAAAATCTGCGCCTGCCCGGGTACAGATTTTACAAAGTGTAACTTTATCTTCTGTTTTGGTAATGTAATCTGTTTCAAAAATTACTTTTATAATGGCTGAATGCTTATGGCATATATCTGTAACTGTTTTAATCTCATTTTCCACATACGCCCAGTCGCCTCCCAGCGCTTTTCCGATATTGATCACCATATCTATTTCTGTAGCGCCATCCAGGCACGCTTGTTCCGCCTCAAACACTTTTACGGCCGTGGAACTGTTTCCATGAGGAAATCCAATGACACATCCTGTTTCAACCCCTGTTCCCCGGAGCTGCCCGACAGCTGATTTTACGGCGTACGGTTTAACACATACCGATGCTACATTGTATTTTTTAGCAACGGCGCATTGCCTTACCAGATCCTCATCTGTATGTGTGGGCTGAAGAATCGAATGATCGATCATTTTAGCCAATTCTGATATTGTAGACATATTCTGATTTTTTATTGATTTCTGATTATATTTTAAAGCCTGTTTCCAATTGAATATTTATCCGTATTGCAGAGCAGCGAACTGTAAATATTCAGGTGCTCACAGCTGGTGTGGAATTTGAGGTAAATATGCAAAAGCGGATTTCCTTTCGCAATTTGAAGATGCCGGGCCGTATCCTCATCGCAAATAACCGAACGCAGGTCTTCATCAACACGCGTAATTTCTATCGCATAGTTTACATTGAGCGTTTCAAAGAGAGATCCTTTGACGAAAGGGGTTGTGCAGAATTCGGATAAACCGATATTGGTAACATACGTCGATTCAAGCATTACAGGCTCATTTTCAACACATCGTAACCTTTTCAGATAAATACATCCCGATTTCAGCTCCATATCATCAAGCGGGTAAAAAAATGACTCATCCCACCGGGAGATAACCGGCGTCTCAAGCACCTGGGTTTTTACGGCGAGCTTCTTCTCACTCACAATTTCGGAAAAACCCTTCACTGAAAGCACTCCCAATGTGCGGCGGTGCTGCCGTGAAACAATACTGCCCTTGCCTTGCTTTTTCAAAATATACCCTTCCCTCTCTAACTCATTCAGCGCATGCCTCACGGTTGAACGGGTAACAGAATACAACTGCTGGAGTTCGTATTCCGAGGGCAAAAGATCACCTTCCCTGTAAATACCGGCAAGGATCCGGGATTTGATGTCCTGCTGCAATTTACGGTAGAGCAATTCCATAACTTAATTCGTTCCTCAATGATACTAAAAATAACTTGTACGTACAAGTATCTGTTTATTTTCGATGATAATTTATTTTGACAGCATACTTTCCTCCATGGCGGAGCCTTGTCTGAACAGTGCTTTGTACGAACAGGGCAGGCGGAGCCTGGTGCCATACTTTCGTCCAAGGCAGAGCCTTGTCCGAACAACCTCTTGTCCGAACAACTCCTTGTCCGAACAACCTCTTGTCCGAACAACTCCTTGTCCGAACTGTGCCGTTAAAATGAAAAAATCTTAAATTATTCTACTAATTTTAATTTTCTACGTAAAAGAAAGGCGCACCAAAACGATGTTAATTTCATACACATGATAAGACCTCTGTTTTTATTCTTATTTGTTTTGGTTTTGGCACTGACCCCTTCCTGCAAAAAAGAAGATCCGCCCCTCCTGTCACCCGGTACCCTGCAGGAAATAATTCCTATGCTGGAAAAACAGAAAAAGCTCACACGCCATCGGCAGATACCCTTATGGGAAATTTTCAACCAACCGATGACATTGAATGAAAAGCAGGCTCTTGAGTTTTTATATGCATACATGCCTCCAAATGACATGGCAGATTATGCCCCTGAATTTTTTCTTGCCAATATTAAGCAGAGTATAAAAGCGAGAGAGGATTTTTCCTGGTGTAAAACAGAGCCCGAGGAAATCTGGTTGCATTTTGTCCTGCCCCTGAGGGTGAATAATGAAAACCTTGACTCCTTCCGCCTGAAGATGTATGATGAAATCAAAAATCGCATTAAAGGAATGCCGCTGGCGGAAGCCGTTCTTGAAATTAACCATTGGTGTCATGAAAAGGTGACTTACCAGGCAACCGATATCCGCACCAGTGCGCCTCTGTGTACAATGAGGAAATCCTTCGGCCGGTGCGGGGAGGAGACCGTTTTTACAGTAGCAGCACTGCGGACTGCGGGTATTCCGGCCCGCCAGGTATATACTCCGCGCTGGGCCCATGTAGATGATAACCATGCCTGGGTGGAAGTATGGATTGATGGCAACTGGCATTATATGGGAGCCTGTGAACCGGAACCCGGCCTTGACAGGGGATGGTTTACCGAACCATCGGGAAGGGTCATGTTAGTGCATACGCGTGTATATGGAAAATACATTTCCGGCTGCGAAGTGATCCGGGAAGGCGACAGATATACGGAAATCAACCTTACCGGCAGTTACGCCCCTGTAAAGCTTCTTAAAGTCATTGTGAAAGATAAGGAGGGTCAACCTGTTCCCGGGGCAAGAATAGAATTTGGCCTCTACAATTATGCAGAATTTTATCCGCTGGCAACTAAGTACTCGGATAAATCAGGATGTACTGAACTTTCCACCGGACTGGGCGACTTGCTGATATGGGCTTCAAGGGGCGGACGATTCGATTACCGTATGATATCAGTCGCTGTTACTGACACAATCGCACTTGTTCTCGATAAAAAGGATCTGCCTGCACACACCGAATATTATGACCTGACCCCCCCTCATGGCCGAAAGGTTAAGAACGCCTTTTCTCACGACCAAATCGCCGGTAATTTACAGCGTATTTGAGCAGGAAGACTCAATTCGCGGGCAGTATACCGCAACTTTTAATGAACCGGGCTGGTCCGAATCCCTGGCGCTGAAAACCGGACTTAACAGGGATACAATCGCTTCCGTTATTGACAAATCCTACGCCAACCGGAAAGCAATCGCCTCCTATATCGAAAAAAATGCCCGTGATTACAAAAGCACCGTACTTGCCTTGTTAATGCAACTGTCCGATAAGGATTTCAGCGACGCAAGCGAATCCGTACTGACCGGTCATTTACGGGCCACCGTTATTCCGGCGGGGATGGACCGCAACATCTTTGAAAAATATGTGCTTTCGCCGCGGATAGCAAATGAAAGACTTACCAACTGGCGGAATTTTCTCAGGGTAAAGATGGAGGCTGATATAATTCCTTTAACCGATGAAATAAAAGCATTGAAAGACTGGATTCAAAAAAACATAATCCTCGATGAAGAAATTGCGCTTTATCCTGGAACAGCAATTTCTCCTGCCGGCGTTTATAACTTAAGAGTGGCAGATCCGACCTCACGCGATCTGTTTTTTGTTGCCTGCTGCCGTTCTCTTGGCATACCGGCACGCATTAATCCTGTAACTCACAACATAGAATATTATTCAGGAAAAATATGGAAAGAGGTAAATTTTAACAGCACATCCAACCCGAAACCGGCAAAGGGTTTTCTCCAGCTTACTCAATCCGTGAATCCTTTCATACCCGAGTATTATAATCATTTCACACTGTCCAGACTCAGGGATGGCCATTTTGTTACACTCGAATTTGAGCAGGGACGTAAGCTATCCGATTTTCCGGTTCGAATGCCCCTTGACACTGGAAAATACATGCTCGTGACCGGAAACCGATCTGAAGACGGGAGTGTGCTGAATTCGCTCACTTTCTTTCAGGTTAAAAAAGATAAGGCCGTCAGGGTTCCTGTATATATGAGGCTTATTCCCGGACTGAAACCTCCTTCGGGTAAACTGGATCTCAATGTCCTGGAGATTTCAGTGCCCGGACTGGCAATTCCGCAAAAGCTGACATCACTGGCTGCGGGTAAAAAACTGATAATACTCGTCATCGACCCTGACCAGGAACCTTCTCGCCTGGTACTCGATGAACTCGGGGCTTATTCTGATCATTTCAGTGAATGGGATGGCCGGTTTTTGCTGGCCATGCCCCGGAACAAAAGAACTGTGGTGAGTGTGCTTAAACCTTATGATCTGCCAAATGAAAATGCACAGGGAATAGATGTGAATAACAATATCAGCAGGGCGCTTGAAAAGATGGTCGGCCGGAAACTTACGGATAAATTACCTTTGGTTGTTCTCTGTGACCAGGACGGATTGGTTTACCTGTTCTCATCAGGATATAAGATTGGCCTGGCCGAACAACTTTTAAAACTAACACGCTAACATTTTTCAATTCGATTTTATTTTTTAATTTCATTCTTTAAATTTGCAAAAACACTAAGCATATGTCCAAAGAAAAATCTCCTTCCAAGGAAAAAGAGAAAAAAGAGGCTAAATTAAGCCTTAAAGAAAAAAGAGCTGCTAAAAAAGAAAAGCGCGGTAAAAAATAGCTGTAAATTTTACTAACTCTGGACCGTTTTTTTCGTAAATAGATTATGATCTTAATACTATTCACATGAAGAAAATGTTCTTAGTTTTGGCTTTATTTACTATTCCCCTTTTATCCGCGTTATCACAGGCAAGCAGTGTCAGCCAGGCCCAATCCATGTTTATATACAATTTTTCAAGGCTGATTCAGTGGCCGGCCGGAAGCATCACGGGAGAATTCATAATAGGAGTGATCGGAGATAATGATGTATATAGCAGTCTCTCGTCATTCGTGGCAAATAAAAAGGTAGGGACGCAATCCATTGTGGTGAGGAAGTTCGATGATCCTCAAAGTATTTCCCGTTGCCAGATCCTGTTTGTGGGGGATTCGAAGATTGCTAAATTTTCCGAGGTAATCAGTAGAATTCAAGGCTATAACAGCCTTGTAATTACGGAAAAGAAAGGAATGATCAATTCCGGTTCTGCCATTGATTTTATCCTGGTGGAAGATAAACTTAAGTTTGTGATGAATACTGAAAATGCAGTAAAATATAATCTGACGGTAAGCAAATCGCTGGAGGATATGTCCTATAAAAATTAAACCAGCCACCGGGTCTGGTACCCTTCAAAAATAATTTCATTCGTATTGCCAAGCGGCTGTTCTTCCAGCAGATCATACCTTTTCTGCGGGATAACAGCCGCCTCCATTTTAAGATGCCGAGTTGAAGGGGTTATATTGCTGATGCAAAAGACCTTTTCACCCGTTGCCGGATTAAGCCTGAAAATGCCAAAAAAAGAATCACCGAGGGATAGCACCTGCTGGGGGCAATCGGGATGAAAGGCCGCTATATTCCGGCGGATGGTTAGTACCCGGCTATATTCTGAAAAAATCCGGGCCTGTTTCGTATCGGAGGACAAGATTCCCAGTATTTCTTTCTCGTTCCATTTTCTGCGGTTTATACTTCGGGCCCTGCCGGTATGTTCAACCCCGTCATAATCATTCTCACACCCAAGAAGACTCTGAATATAAACAGCAGGAATCCCTTGCATGGCCAACACGATAAATTGGGAAACAAGAAACCTCTTTTCACCCAGTTTATCTTCTCCATGCATTGTTCGGGTTAATGCACTGTAATAGGTGATATTCATTTCGTAGGGTCCTGCCGATCCGTCAGGGTTGGTTTTAACACTCAACAACCCACCTGAATTCATTATACCGTTAATCAGCATCCTGATCTCATTTTCAGGAAGTATGCCCTCCAATGGCCTGACTCCAATACCATCATGCGAAGCGCTAAAATTCAGAAAGGTTTTATTCATGCCTGTAGGGGGTATCTTTTCCGCCCACCGGGTAAGATATTCCGAATTTCCGGAAAATAATGTATACAGGATCAGCGGTGGAAGGGTAAACTGGTATACCATATGAGCTTCATCATCCTGGCCAAAATAACTCCAGTTGTCCGGATTAGGCACATTTGTCTCGGTAAGGATAATTACACCAGGCTTTGCATAAGAGGCAATTTCCCTGAGCAATTTTACAATCTCATGGGTCTTGTGGTGATGAAGGCAGGAACTGCCGGTTTCCTTCCAGAGGAAAGCGATGGCATCCAGGCGAATGATCCTGGCTCCCCTGCTTATGTATGATAACAGGATGCGGATCATTTCAATCAGCACATCCGGATTTGCAAAATTAAGATCCACCTGGTCGGCGCTGAATGTGGTCCACATTTCCCTTTTGCCTGCGACTGTTTTAAATTCCGAGAAGAGTTCCGTGTTTCGCGGTCTCACAACAAGATGATAGTCCGTATCCGGAATTTTTTCAATGAAGTAATCCAGGCCTGGAACTTTGCCGGCGCAGAAATTAAGAAACCACGGATGGCTTGATGATACGTGATTGAGTACCAGATCGAACATAAGGCTGTAATCATTCCCAATTTGTTCAATATCCTCCCAGTTTCCCAAACCATAATCCACTTTGTTAAAATCACTGACGGCAAATCCGTCATCGGAGGTGGAAGGGGAAAAAGGCAGAATATGAACGCAGGATACCTTTTGCTGAATTTTTTCTTTCAGAAAACGGTGAAGGGTCTTCAGCGGTTTTTCATCTTCCTGTGTAATCGTATTTCCATAGGTAATCAGTATGATATCGCTTTCATCCCAAAGTGCCGGATTGCCGGTTTCAGGATGTACAGAGGCGAGGATGCGGTTCACGAGACCTTCACTGAATTCGGCCGGATATATGGATTGCAACCGCCTGGCCACCTTACCCGTAAATTCATTGATATCGTGGTGGGCGTTCATCCTGATTTAATAAAGACTTTTTGTAAAAATATTGGTGATAAGAGGGGAAAGAAATTCGGATATAATCTTATGTCCCAACTTATCTGATAAAATGGCCAGGTTATGACTTACTATCTGGTTCCGGTAGGTTATATCCGTGGCCAGCTTAAAAGTTTTTTCAATCAACTCCTCATCCAAAACACCGTCTTCGATAAAAGGCATATTGAAGCCAAGCGGTTCAAGATCCGTTCTATATATATCGTATTTGTTTATTACAACAGGAAGTCCGGCGGCTATCATTTCAAGCAAATTATTGCCAAAACCCTCCGTCTGGCTAAAGTAGGTGCCAATTCCCCCAAGGGAAGCAACTATGCCGGGAATTTCGAAAAAATTATAGTATTTTTTATCCACGATAATATCGCGGTGGGAAAGAATGTGGTTTTCACCAAAGATCATAAAAACATTATGCGTTGAAACAGATTTGCCTTTTATCTGGAAATATTCAGTAAGATATTCTTTGTATTTTACCTGTTCATCGCCGGAATGCCCGCTGATGAGCAGGGCAATGCACTTATGCTTCCCTTCCCGTTCAAATCGCTCAGCCAGCTTAAACGCCAGGTCAATGGCCACTTCAATTTTTTTCCGGGGCACGATCCGGGTGTGCTGTAATAAAAGAAGGGTATCGCTAACGGAATAACCGCCTGCAGTGAGCATATCTTCCAGCCCGATATCCCGCAGAAAGGATTGATTATAAGTATCCTGCGGAGGGAAATTCAACGAATTGCCGGTCCATGTACAGGCTTTCCAGTCCCAGTAAATATCATGCGTGTTGGGTATCACTGTCGTGCGGTCCGTGAAAAATGAATCCTTCGGATTGGCATCGTATTCATGGAATACCTTTCGGGCCAGTCCTGTCTGGGTTGAATTGATAAATACAATTCCGTCAATCAGGGTGCCGGGAAGATATTTCAGAAATTTTTTAATGATCGGATTGGGATTTGCAAATTGTGCCCGTTCAAAATAGGAATCATGCCACCAGACAAGTACTTTGGGCCAGATAATATTTTGTTTCCGGAGTTCTTCAATATAATAACCCAGTCCTACAGCAGTTATGAAATTATAAGGATGTGAAGTATTATGTGCTATCAGAATGTCAATGCTGTTTCGTTTTACAAAGTCAGCAATGATGTCGCGTGCTAAAAGTCCGTTTTCATGAATAAGCTCTGCCAGGGAGTTATCCGACTCAAGGCTGAATTGGCTGACAATTTTCTTATTTACTTCACTCTTATGCCAGAAGATTTCATGGGTTTCGGCATTAAAGCGGGGCGATGAATGGGCAGCCATAAAAAATATATTGCCCAGGCCTATGCCCAGGTCTTTCACCATGGCGTTTACCGATTGATCGATAACGATGGATACCCCGTCATTTTTCCCGATGAGGGAATGAATAATACCAAAATGAAGATGCGAAATATCCATCAGTTGAGGATTGTTAAAAGTTGCATCAGATCAGTGATAATAAAATCAGGCACTATTTTTTTCAATTCGGGCTTCTCCTGCCTTAACCGGAGTGACTTTGTATCGCCAGCGAACAAAGCGGTTTTAAAACCCGCCAGAAAAGCAGGATATATATCCCTGAACATATCATTTCCGATGAACAGGATTTCATCGGGGTAAAGGCCGTATTTTTGAAGACACTGATCTTTCAGCATTTGAAAAAGATATGGATCAGGCTTTGACCGCATATGTCGATACGAAAATATGGTAAGGTCAGGATCAAACGGAGCTACCTCTTCCGTTTCAGATACTGAATCATGCAAAAAATAATTAAGGATCACGGGTGTATAAAACTGTGCATTCGAAATAATTCCCAGCGGATAATTGAAAGACGCCAGCTTGTTTAGCAGGTCTTTCATTCCGGGCATTGGATATATGCGATTGCTCAGCACTTCAAAAACAAATACAAAACATTTAATGCACAACGGATCTTCAATAATGAGTTTATTTTGATGTGATCTTATAATATTCTCCCAGACAGATGAAATATCGATTTCGGGATACGGCCTGTCTTCCGAACGAGCCTGTTCATGAAATTCTTTTATTGATTGCCTGAAATCAGAAAGAATTTGCTGAAGCAATTCTCCGGATGTTTCCCCGTTTTCGGCAAATTTTATTTCAGAAGCGTGGAATGCCTGCATCAGATTATCAGTAGACAGAACCGATTCATCGATATCTCCCGAGGCGGAAACAAGAAGAGTTCCATATACGTCAAAAACAAATGCCTTAATCCCGGCATCTTTTCTGATAAACGGTTTCAGCAGGGTGGGTATAGGCTTTAAAGTAACCGCCTCACCGAGAAACGCTTTTATATAGGGCAAATAGTCTTTTTCCATAATTATCTACTGAAAAATATTTACGAATTAGTTTCCTGTTTTTCCGGATCATCTCCGGTTCTACATCATTAAAAAGAGTATTCAAAAAAGGATTTAAACTCAACAATATTTCAATCTCATGAGTTGAACCAAGCAGCCGCAAGATAAGATTTTCCTGTTCTGCTGTTTCAAGCTCCCTGTAATCACAGTTTCCTGTACTGGTTTTTACCTGTATGTGATTATACAAAGGTGGAAATTCAAGTCCATATTTCCACAGATCATCCGTAATACAGGGAAGATTCCTACCTGTTACCGGTGTTCCTGCAAGCCAGGGTTCAAGATATACCATTCCGAATCCTTCTCTAATGCTTGTGGTAATGCAAAAGTCGGAAATTCCTATCAAATCTTCATGGTTAACAGCCACTCCGGTCTCAAATTTAACATCAATTCTATTTTCTTCACAAAAACGCTTCCATTGCAGGTATAAAGGAATTTCCACCGGATTTTTAGGTGCCTGGGTTATATTGAACTGGCAGGTATCCTTAAAAATAACAGCCATGAGAATGAATTCCCCTATGTTCTTTCTTCGGATGGCACGCACAGGATATGTGATGATCTTCTTGTTATTCTGTAATCCAAGACGGGCAATAATATCCGCACGTCTTTTAGAGTTTCTCCGGCTATTGATGGAAACCGGATTGGGCAGCAGGTGAATCCTCAAAGGGGAAATGCCATTTTTCAGAACCCTGTCATAATCGCAGGAATTCAACACAACATAATGATAGCCCGGCAGATCGGGATAAAGAACTTCAGATGAAGTCAGGCCGGCGTGATCAAAAGCCCTGTTTAATCTTTCCATATTACCGGGTCGGTCTTCTGCAAAATCATGACAATGATTCACTATTTTAAATCCCTGTTTGGCCAGTTGATAAACCGCGAGGGTTAAAACCGGATTTTTACCCAGATTAGGGTTATGACAATGCAGAACAAAGTTTTTTGCATGATGTATTATAAAATTCTTCATCCTTTCTGTTTTTGCTTCCAAACCGAAAAGGATGTCATCAGTTTCGTCATACAACAGGCAATTGTCTTGTATCACCTGAACGTTGGAAAAGATGTATTCAGTATGGCTGTCCCCGCATAATATTTTGATCTCTGCATTTTCAGCCCTTCGGGATAGACCGCTCACCTGGGATGCAATGATCCGGGTTACCCCGCCGGGATGCAAATGATAGTGTATTATGGCGATCTTCATTCTGAGATTTAAGTACTTAAAATTAAATATATTTCGTCATGGCTAATCGTCAATTCATCAAATTGTTGCATTATTTTGGAAAATAGCCTAATATTGTCATGTGAAGGAAAACATCCAAAAAGTTAAACAATTGCATTTTGAGGTTGTTTAAATTACAAAATGAAGTTGTTATGAAATCCGAGGTTTTAAATATATCCATTCCCTCGAAAACCGGAACGTTTTTGGTAATGTTGCTGATATTTACCTTGTCCTCTTTTAGCGGAGACCTTCCGGGTTTCCCCGCAATGGATGATGTAATCAGGCTTAATCCCGATTGCAAGGTTAAACGGCTCTCCAACGGATCCGTAATTATATCATCAAAGAATATGGAAGGGGTAGAAGAAAAGCACAAGTTCACCGATTTTTATGCCGACCTTTTGATGGCTGCATACCGTAAACAGAAAACGGATTATATAGTTTCCAGTTTTTCCAAGAAGTATTATCTGTCACGGGATGAATGCCGTCGTGAAATTAAACATGCCCTGAATGTGCTGGCTGAATGGAATATTGTTCAGAAGGATATGCGGGAGGCTAACCGTTAAGGCAGGCTGGGTTTTTTATGGCGTTCATTCTGGTTGTAATTGGGGAATTCATCAACAGTGATCCTCAAGCTGAAATTGACATACCTTTCATTGACCTGTTGAAACATATATTCAATTTTATTCCCTGAGATTTTTGCCATTTCAATTAGTCCCAACCCGGCACCCCCTTTTTGGGAAAACTGGCCATTTGTAATAGTTTCTTTGTAATAATCTTTAATACCCTGCACTGTAAGGTTATTCAGATAAACCAGCCGTTTCTCAAGCGGTTCCATTTTATCATATTCAAGTGAATTGCATGAATTAATGAAGTATCTGTCTCCTTCTTTGATTACGGTGAAAAGGGGGACGAACGCCAAATCATTTTCCCCGGTCAGCGAGGGACATTCCCTGTATTTCATAATATTCTCAAGGGATTCGATCATGACAAGGAGAATTTTTTTGTATGTTCCTATTTGTATTCCAAGTATAGGTACATGATTCTTGAATTGATGAATCAATTCTCCAATGGTATCATAATGTATGGCACCACTATAATCAATGATAATTACTTTTTCCAAAGCCAGTACAGGGTAATCCGGTTTATTTCGGGTTTTTACACAGCCGGATTACCGGTTGAACGAATTCCTTTCCCGGTTTGTTACGATAAAGCAGTATTATATCCGGTATCAGCAGGAAGGTTTGTCCCTTTTGATGCCTCAACGGCCAGAACATCGCAGCGTTCATTTTCCGGAACGGACGAATGACCCCTGACCCACACGAATTTAACCTTATGCTTGCGAAATGAACGGAGAAATCTTGCCCATAAATCCGGATTTTTTTTCCTGAGATATTGTTTTTTTTCCCATCCAAAAACCCACCCTTTTTCCACGGAATCAGCCACATACTTTGAATCGGTGTAAACGGTGACATTGCACCCCTCTATTTTCAGGGCTTCAAGGCCGGCACATACTGCCATTAACTCCATGCGGTTGTTGGTGGTCAGTTTAAAGCCAGAAGAAAGTTCCCTGCGATGTGATCCTGAAATAAGGACTACGCCATATCCACCCGGACCGGGATTTCCGCTGGCGGCGCCATCGGTGTACATGATAATATCAGCCATTTGGAAGACGGATTCCGGTATTTGAAAGAAAAAGCCGGATGGCAATGGCAAGCAGAATAATTCCAAATACCTTCGTCATAATCAGTATCCCCGTTTGTCCGAGTAGTTTTTCCACATGACGCGTCGCACGCAATACAAGGTACACAGGGATCATATTCAGAGTCAAAGCGAAGAAAATTGTCCACAGATCGTAAGCTGCTTTTAGGGATATGATGGTTGTCATACTGCCTGCGCCCGCAATCAGCGGAAAGGCAAGCGGAAATATGGAGGTGTTTTTTATCGATTCAAATTTAAAAAATTCGATGCCCAACACCATTTCAAGTCCCAAAAACAGCAGAACAAAGGAACCGGCAATGGCAAAAGCGCGAATGTCAACTCCGAAAAGGCCAAGGAAAGGTTCACCGATAAAAAGGAACAACAGGAGAATGCCATACGCTACAAGAGTTGCCTTGGCAGCGTCGATTTCACCGCTTTTCCGTTTCAGCTCAAGTATAAAAGGAATAGCGCCGGTTATATCAATAACAGCGAATAGCACCATGAAAACTGAAAAAATATCTAATATTCTGATGTGCATAGGGATGTTGAATATCTCGTTTTATAATTTAGCGAACAAATTTCATTTCATTAATCAGGTTGGATGCACCGGCATATTTATCAATAATGAATAATACATACCTGATGTCCACGCAGATGCACCTCTGTAAAGCGGGTTCAAAGGCAACATTGCCACTCATGGCCTCCCAGTTGCCGTCAAAGGCAAGTCCAAGCAGGTTGCCTTCTCCATCGATAACCGGACTTCCGGAATTACCACCGGTTATATCGTTTGTCGTCAGGAAACAGGTGGGCATTATACCGTCTTCCCCGTAAGGGCCATAGTCCTTATCCAGAAACAGTTGCTTTAACTTCTCAGGAACCCTGAATTCAGGACTCTTCGGATCCTCCTTTTCCATAACCCCGGCAAGAGTAGTACGAAAATCATAATGCACTGCGTCGCGGGGATAATAATCCTCCACGGTTCCATAGGTTAGTCTCATAGTGAGATTGGCATCGGGATAAAATATCCTTTCAGGATACATTTCCCTTAATCCTGCAAGATACAGGCGGGATCCTTTTTCATAGCCTTCATCATAGGATGCTACCTTCAGGTAAACCATCCTGTAGGTATCGAGCGCTGATCGCGCAGCTTGAAAAGCCGGATCTTTCTGTAATACTTTCAGGGAAGGATGGGAAATAAAACTGTTCATTTTTTCAGGATCTGCAAAAATCGATTTATGGAACATGTTTTTGGCATAGGCATCAAAATTATTTTTGTATTTTGATTGAATCTCGCCAAATAAGCCGGGCTGCAGATCGGCCGGCACATTTTCGTGATACAGCTTTAGCATCGCAGGCACCACCTTTTGGTCTGTAGCGGCATTGTATTCATGATAAAAATCATCCCATTTCGCCTTCAGGATTCTGGTAAGCGAATCGATCAGGCTATGGTTGTCAGGATTTCGCAGCATATTCATATACAAGAAAGTAGCCTTGTTTGCAAAGGCAATGATCTCAGTGGATGAGAAAAATGTTTCGTAGGTATACTGGAGGGTATGTTCGTATTTAGCCCTGCCTTCCACGGCATTTTTAATAAGCGTCAGGGCTTCCCCGTATTTCGCTTTGCGCTGCCGATCCTCATTAACCCAATTCGCAAAATCCGCTTCGATTTTTTGTTTCTGATCCGGTATGTGCAATCGTTCGAGGCCCTGGTTTTCTCCGATTGAATACTTCCAGTAGTTGGAAGACCTGTAATATTTCGAGGCGTATTCGATATTCACCTTTTCATCGGCCAGCATATCCTGCATAAGTATGTCCTGGCGCATGCCCCTGATCTTAATCCGGTTGGGATTTGTTATTTCCATCATTTCCTTTATCTCCCAGGATGTCACATACCTTTGTGTACTGCCCGGATATCCCAATACCATGGCATAATCATTTTTGTGAACACCCTTTAACGAAATAGGAAGCGAATACCCGCATTTCAGGGGAATGTTTTCCTTATTATAAGGTGCCGGTTTACCCTGCGGTGAACTGTAAACCCTGAAAACGCTGAAATCACCGGTGTGTCTTGGCCACATCCAGTTGTCTGTATCCGACCCGAATTTTCCAATATCAACAGGAGGAGCCCCAACAAGGCGGACGTCAGAATAGTCCTCATAAACGAACAAATAAAAGTTATTTCCACTGAACAGTGATTCCACGCTGGCATTGTAATCGGTTTGAGCAATCGCGGATGCCGATATGGAATCAGATAACAATGCAATTCTTTCATCTCTAGCATTTTCCGACATACTATCGGAAAGTGCGGACAATATCTTATCACTTACATCCTCGATCCGAATAAGAAAGGTAACCGTCATATCCCGGTTTGGCAGTTCTTCTTTATAATTGTGAGCCCAAAAACCGTCCTGAAGGTAATTGTGTTCAATGGAACTGTGATTCTGGATAGCATCAAAACCACAATGATGGTTTGTAAGCAGCAGACCTGATTCAGAAACAATTTCACCCGTACAGCCGCCGTTAAACAGGACGATGGCATCTTTAAGACTTCCGTTGTTAACACTGTAAATCTGATCTGCGGTAAGCTTCAGACCCAGGGAATGCATTGTATCAATATTTAATTTCTTGATCAAGGGTAACAGCCACATCCCCTCATCCGCTTTCACATAACCGGTACAAAACAGAAGAACACCCACACAAACAACAATCAGTTTTTTCATATTTTCCTTTAAAAATCAAATTAGAACAAAATCAATGCAAAAATCAATAAATTATATCAAGCTCCTCGTCCAAACACGAAAAACTTTTGCGGTGAAATGGAGAAAATCCATATTTTCGAATAGCAGTGCGGTGTCTTGGTGTAGGATAACCCTTGTTTTCATTCCAGCCGTATTGAGGCCAGCTGTTATGCAAGGTGGTCATGTATTCATCCCTCCATGTTTTGGCAAGAACAGAAGCAGCCGCAACAGAGGCGTAAATACCATCTCCTTTGATAATACAGGTATGGGGAATATCTTTGTAGGGATGGAACCTGTTTCCGTCGATTAAAATATGAGCAGGCCGGATCAGAAGCTGGTCAAGGGCGAGATGCATGGCAAAAATAGAGGCCTGCAGAATATTAATTTCATCTATTTTTACATGATCAACGCTGGCAACAGCCCAGGCCAGCGCTTTATATTCAATTTCCGGACGTAGCCGGTCGCGTAATTCGGGTGTGAGTTTTTTAGAATCATTCAGGAACCGGTTCCTGTAACGGGCGGGCAGTATTACCGCCGCCGCATAAACAGGCCCCACAAGGCATCCCCTGCCCGCTTCATCACAACCGGCTTCAAAAATATCTGATATCAGATGGCTCTTTAACAAAAGGGGGAAATATTTGGAATTTCATGCATTTACCCGGTCAGAATCAAAAAAAAAAACCAGACATGGCAAATGTTTATACATTTGTAAAGAAAATAATTTTCCATTGTTTTGAAAAGAAAATTCGTTACTAATCTTGCTCTTCTGCTTTTCCTGAATTTGCTGGTTAAACCGGTTTATGCTTTCGGCATTGATGTTGGTGTGCAAAATGTCGTTGGAGCCCGGGTGTATGGAAACTATTTTATACTGCTGAACTTTGCCCTCATTTTCCAGATAATTCTTGATCTGGGTATTGAAAATTTTACCCGTACCGAAATCGCACGCCATGTTCATCTACTGAACAAATACTTTTCAAATATTCTGCCTCTCAAACTCATCCTGGGAGTTATCTATTATCTCGTATGCTGCTTAATTGGCTATTTCCTGAAATGGAATATGAGCGAATTCAGTTTGCTGTTTATTTTACTGCTCAACCAGATCCTTGCCTCCTTTATCCTTTACTGCAGGGCTAACCTGGGCGGAATGCACCATTTCCGGGCGGACAGCATAATTTCTGTCGTTGATCGTTTTGTGGTGATCCTCATTTGCGGCATGTTGCTTCTTAATCCTTTAACCCGGGCTGATTTTCGCATTGAATGGCTGATTTACGCCCAAACTCTTGCATACATCATAACGGCATCCCTCGCCTTTGGTCTTGTTTTTTCAAGAGCCCATCCGATCCGGTTCCGGTTTAATTACAGGTATTATCTTTCTTTCCTGAGGCGAAGCCTGCCTTATGCCTTGCTTATCCTGCTCATGGCAACATATATGCGGATCGACTCCGTGATGCTCGGAAAAATGCTTGAAAACGGGAAGGAGCAGGCCGGTATTTATGCGCAGAGCTTCCGCATCATTGAAATTCTTTCAAACTACGGCTATTTATTTACAATCATCCTGCTTCCCATTTTTTCACGCATGATCCAGCACGGCGAATCAGTGGAAAATCTAACACGGCTTTCATTTACCCTCCTTTTTATTCCCGCACTGGTAGTGGCTTTTGGTTGCCTGAGTTTTCGCTATGACATTATCGATTTTCTTTATAATGAACACATCAAACATTCGGCCAGGGTATTTGGCATATTGATATTCAGTTTCCTGGGCATTTGTATGACCTATGTTTTCGGCACACTTCTTACCGCCAACGGAAGCCTGAAGCAATTGAACACAATGGCGGCCATAGCCGTATTTGTCAATCTTCTTTTGAACACAATCCTCATCCCGCGTTTCGGTGTGTTCGGTGCTGCTACCGCCAGCATGGCAACCCAGCTTTTTACATCCGCTTACCAGGTAATCCTTGTTAAACGGATCTTCCGTTTTAAAACGGATTATATACTTCTGCTGCGACTTGCTATTTTCATTGTTTTAATTGCCTTCACCAGCATATACATCCGGCAGCTTCCCGTTAAATGGATATATTCCTTCGGATTGTTCATGGTTGTGGGTGCCCTGCTCTCACTTGCAACAGGACTCCTTAACCTGCGCGCTCTTTTTAAAGTTATGGTTTCTATACCTACTCCATGAGAACGCTCTAAGGCTTTGCTGAAAGCAGCCGAGTTTGAATTAACAGAATAAATCGGTAGTTTTGGGGATAAATACGATGTACACAGCATTATGAACCTCGTTTTTGATATCGGAAACACCCATACTAAAACCGGATTATTTGACAAGAGTAAATTATTGGAAAGCCAGCGCCTGGAAAAGGTCACCCCGGACATTCTCAGAATAATCTTCTCCAAACACTCTCCCGACGCGGTATTGGTTTCTTCTGTAGGCCACCTGGAAAGATCCCTGTTTGATGCCGCTCGTAGAAATCTGAAAACACTCCTTTTCCTGGATTATTCGCTTCCCATGCCGTTGAAGATATCCTATGCCACACCGGAGACACTGGGTCATGACAGAATTGCCGCTGCCGCAGGCGCCCGGAAACTTTTGCCCGATGTGCCCCTGTTGATCATTGACCTGGGAACTGCCATCACTATTGACCTGGTATTGGCAAACGGTGAATTCAAAGGCGGCAATATTTCACCGGGAATGCTTATCCGTTTCAAATCGCTGCATGATCATACAGCCAGGCTTCCACTTGTAAGAAAGAATGCCGGTTCCCCTGATTTCGGAACGGATACCCAAACCGCGATTACGGCCGGTGTGCAGCAGGGAATTATCCATGAATTGAATGGTTATATACAACACTTCGAAAGCCGCTATCCGGGATGCAAATTTGTCATTACCGGCGGGGATGCGGATTTCTTTGTTCATAAACTAAAAAAACCCATCTTTGCATTTCCCGATCTTGTGCTGACCGGACTAAACCATATTCTTGAATTTAACAGTCCTGAAACCCGGCAATGAAAACACACAGATTTATTGGCCTGGCTATGGCACGATGGCTGCTGCCCCTGATGATCTTCCCGGGTTCTTTTGTTTCATGCAAAAACGATATAGAAACCATCAATGCCCTGAACAATGAAATCAAGCTCCCTGACCAATCAGGATTCAACATTGAGATCACCTATACAGATTCAGGAAAAATCCAGGGTAAAATTTATGCACCGGAAGTGAATAAATTTGATCGCGGTGAAGAACCGTATGCCGAATTTCCCAAAGGTATGAAGGTGGTGTTTTATGACAGTCTTGAAAGACCGACCTCCTTTATCAAAGCCAATTATGCAGTTTATTATGAAAAAAAACAACTCTGGGAGGCCAGGAACCAGGTAGTCGCCGAAAATCAGGCTAATCACGACAAGCTTGAAACCGAACAAATGTTCTGGGACCAGAAAGAAGAAAAAATATATTCCGAAAAATTTACCCGTATCACCAATGCGGATGGGATATCCTACGGCGAGGGAGGGTTTGAATCACGGCAGGATATGTCTAAATGGCGGCTTAAAGGATCGAGTGGCACACTGAATGTAACGAATGATAATGGGAACGGAACTGAATAAGGCCAAATGGGAGGTTCTGCGATGAATGAGGCATTGCTTGTAATTATCACCCTTATGCTGGCTGCTTTTTTTGCAGCCATGGAAATTGCATTCTTTGCTTCCAACAAGCTAAGATTGCAACTTGACAAGAAACAAGGATTGTTTTCCTCGCATATAATCGCAATATTCCAGGCACGGTCAGGCCAGTATATTGCCACGATCCAGCTCGGCACCAATTTTGCCGTAGTCGTTTACGGTATAATTATGGCGCGATGGATAGAGCCGTTACTGGCCAGATTCCTGCATTCGGAATTCAGCATACTGGCCGTTCAGACTCTCATCACTACTTTTATCGTTTTAACAATTGCCGAGTTTCTTCCGAAAGCACTGGTGAGAATCAATCCCAACCTTGCTCTGCGGTTTATGTCGATACCGCTGTTCCTTGTTTTTATTGTTTTTTACCCCATATCGTGGTTTATTCACCGCTTATCCAACCTGATACTGAAAAGTATTCTCAGGTCTGACACTGTAAACCAGTACGACAATATGGTTTTTGGAAAAGTCGACCTGAATCACCTTATCATGGAAAGCCAGGAAAGAAGCGGCGAAAGCAACAACGAAGAAAAAGATGAGATCAAATTATTCCAGAATGCACTTGCTTTTTCGAATGTGAAAGTAAGGGATTGCATGATCCCCCGTCCCGAAATCGCTGCAATAAATCTGAATAGCACAGTTGATGAATTACGGCAGCAGTTCATTGAAAGTGGCTTCTCCAAGATGCTCGTATACAATGATAACATCGACAACATGGTAGGGTATGTAACTTCCAAGGAATTATTCAGAAACCCTCCCACAATCAAATCGATGTTGATGGACATATCCTATATTCCCGAAACAATGCAGGCAAACAAGCTGCTGAAAAAATTTATTCAGGAACACAAAAGCGTTGCTGTGGTTGTGGATGAATTCGGGGGAATTTCAGGAATGCTCACGATTGAAGACATCATGGAAGAAATATTCGGAGAAATTGATGATGAACACGACGTGGATGAATTCATTGAAAAACATTCCGAAGAAGGACATTACATTTTCTCGGGCCGGCTTGAACTTGATTATCTTAATGAAAAATATAACCTGGGCCTTCCGGAATCGGAAGAATATGATACTTTAGCCGGATATATTATTTACCAGTATCAAAGCATCCCCAAACTAAACGACAAAATCATTGTAGGGCCCTACGAATTCAGGATACTGAAGGTAAGCCGCACCCGCATTGACCTCGTGCAACTGAAATTACTTCAACATTGAGAACCTTATTTTGCAGTGTCTTGCCAATAATTTTCACATTGCTTATTTTTTAGATTGATTCTTTTAAAATGATATTAATTACTATATTCGTACCCTGTTTTTTTGAACCTTTTAACCATAGTTTTACATGGCAATCTTAGAGAAATTAAGAGTTAAGGCCGGGCTTTTGCTGGCAATTGTAATTGGTTTTTCATTACTCGCATTCGTTTTGGGCGATTTCCTTAGCTCGGGTGGGTCTCTTTTTACCCGGTCAAAATTTGAAATAGCGGAAATATCGGGTAAATCCATTCCATATACTGATTATGAAACCAAGGTAAATGAGCTTGAAAATATTCAGAAAATGCAGTCTGGCCAGGAAGGTCTTGATGAACAAACTATTGACCAGATCCGTAATGTGACCTGGGAAAATATGATCCAGGACAGGTTGATGGATAAGCAATATGATAAACTGGGCCTGGATGTCTCTGATGATGAATTGAAAGACATGATCGCCGGTGAAAATCCTCATCCTGCCATTGCGCAGCTTTTCACTGATCCGCAAACAGGAATTTTTAACAGGCAGGCATTCAATAGCTTCATGCAGAGAATTCAGAATGAGCCGGAAGAATCAAAGGAAAAAACGTTTTATCTCTATATTGAAAATGAGATTTACAGGCAACGCAAGTATCAAAAATACCTCAACCTAATAAGAAAGGGACTCTATGCGTCCAGTCTGGAAACGGCAAAACAGCAGGAGGAAACAGGAAAAACGGTAGATGGTGGTTATCTTGTACAAAATTTCAATACCATTTCCGATTCTTCCATCCAGGTCACGGAAAGTGATCTGAAGAAGTATTATAAGGAAAACATAAATCAATTTAAACAGGATGAATCCCGGGATATTCGCTACGTATATTTTGAAGTGATTCCCTCCAAAGCGGATTTTTTAACGGCAAAGCAATGGATTGAAAACATTATGCCTGATTTTGAAAAAGCCGAGGATATCAAACAGTTTGTCAATCTCGAATCAGATGTTCCTTTTGATGAGACAAATTACAACAAAGGTGAATTGCCGGATACTTTGAATGATTTTATGTTTAATGCAACAAAAGGAGCCACCTATGGTCCCTATTTCGAAAACGACGCCTATAAAATATCCCGCCTGGCTGCAATTAATTTCAGGCCTGATTCTGTAAAAGCCCGTCACATTCTGCTGAGAGCTACCCAAAATAATGCACAGGCAGTCTATAAGCAGGCAGACAGTTTGATGACCCTGATTAAAAAAGGTGCCGACTTTGCCACACTGGCAATGTTATACTCATCGGATGGTTCAGCACAAAAAGGCGGGGATTTGGGTTGGTTCAGGGAAGGTTCCATGGTAAAACCATTCAGCGACAGCTGCTTTGCCGGCCGAAAAGGAGATATTAAACTGGTTGCAACACAATATGGGCTGCACATTATTCAGATCCTCGATCAGTCGCCGCTTATCAAGCATGTACAAGTGGGAACACTTGTAAAAAATGTAGTTCCCGGAGAAGCAACCGATCATGATTATTATGTACAGGCAAATGAATTTGCAGGTGTCAATAATACCTATGAGAAGTTCGAGAAAGCTATTGAAACGGACAAGGGTCAGCTAAAAACAGCCGTTGCTCTAAAGCTGGCTCCCATGGAGAAAAAAGTGAATGACCTGGTTCAGGCACGGCCTCTCGTTAAATGGGCTTACTCTGCTGAATTGCATGATGTAACTTCCAATGTACTTAAACTGGGCAATAAATATGTTATTGCCACAGTTGAAAAAATTGAGGATAAAGGGTATTCGCCACTGGAGGAAATCCGCGCTGAAATTGAAAACAAAGTAAAACAAGAAAAGAAGGCTGAAAAAATATCTGCTTCCATTGAATCAAAAAAGACCGGTGCCAAAACCTTGGATGAACTGGCCAAAGACATGAACTTGCAGACATATCCCGTCACTGATGTACGTTTTAACTCATCGTCATTGGGTAATGCCGGTGTTGAACCGAATGTAATAGCTGCACTTTGCACGCTTGATAAAGGAAAGGTATCAGAACCGATCATCGGCGAAAATGGGGTGTATGTGCTTACCGTCAATGATGTTGTTCCGCCATCTGAAACCGACTTAAAAGCAATGAAAGAACAGGTGCGAAGCAATATCATCAGGAATTATGGAGCCCGCACAAATTACTTTGCCATTGAAGCGTTAAAAGAACTTGCCGACATAAAGGATAACCGCCGGGAGTTTTACTAGGCTCACTTCTCCCCGCTTCCCCCCAGCATTTCTTTTGCCTTCAGCAGCCTGCGGACAGGTACCAGGTAATCGGTGAATTCGCGATAGCTCATATCTTTCAGATAAATGGCACCAAAGCTGCGGCGCAACAGTGGATTGGTACTCCCATAGAAAAATTCCTTCCCGAGCAGATCAATCAGATGATTTAACTGCCCAACCCAAATTTTCTGCGCCAGTTCGCTGAAAGTACCATCCAGCTCATAGCTTGGAAAACTGGCGGACTTCTGGCTAAGAAAACAACTATTGAACATGTTATGCAAAACAGCGAAGGAATTAAGCGAAACAGGGACAATGGTACTGATTTCCGTGAGGGCGTAACGTGACCATATATTTCTGTAGCCCCAAATCCTGAGATTCATCTCGGGATGAATGGCCACATACCGGTCAATAGCCTCCGACAGGGCGATCAGCGTTTTATAATGCGTATCCGGTCCGCTGCCTTCGGGATCAAGAGCCAGTGTTATAATGGTTGGCTTGATCTTTTCCAGCAAGGCAACGATTGGCATTACATCCTGTTCGATATTCGGATATTCGGGAAATATATTGGCCGAATAAAAAGGCAAACGGAGATGTGACACGTGGTCCATATGAATACCAAAATAGGCCCAAACCAGCTCTGCCTCGTATTCTCTTAACCATCCCTTGATCAGGTGGAATATGGAAGGCTCCGAACGGCCAGGTTCTATTGCCTGCAATTGGATAAGCAGGTCGGCGATATAATCGGATAGTTTCCTTAGGTCATTCGTTTTTAAATGATGCAGGAATAACCGGGTTAACCGGGTGCTGATATGGAAATGCTGTATGTCTTCATCCTGAAGGGCAATACCATTCAAATAACCGGTAATATCATCCTGGGCGTTTCCAAAATCAGCCACCTTTTTTTGCTCATCGGCTATTCTGCCCCCGGCCAGCAACATCTGAAGATTTTCCAGGCGTTCCGTTACATAAAAATTAGTGACCGCGGTAAAACCACTGGTGCAATACACAAAGTAATTTTCATTGTTTGGAGATCTGACCAGGTGATGCAGAAGGGGAAAATAAGCCAGTTCGATATCATCATGATGGGGAGCCGTATGCAATATCCTTTGATTATCAGGAATATCAATACCTGACTGAATTTTTTCCACCAGGCTTTTGTATGTCTGCTCGCTAAGTTTATCGAGCGACTTATGCCCAATTTCGCAGGCAATTTTCCATTCAGGAGTTTCCCCGCTGTTTGATTCACAATCAAGCCGCGAAGCTTCAACGAGGGATACTTTGTTCCTGTCTGATCCTGAAATAATCAGTTTTTCGAGGTAACTGGCCGGAAGTTTATTATCCTTGTACAATTGTTTGATATTCTCTTCACTTAACGTAAGCATGGCTGTGGCACTCTGCGTCACATAGAACCGTGAATTTTTAAGTTTTTGCAGGCTTGTAGCCGGATATGTAATTCCCGCCTCGCGCTCAACAGCGTTGTAAACCTGTTCCGATTTAGCCTGTCCTGCAGCAATAACAATGGCCACTGTATCCGGATTATAGGTTATGGTTTCCAGTCCGATTGTAATAACGGCCTTTTTCCTTACCAGCTCAATACCCCCCAGATCTGTGGCTGCAGCAGCCTGAGTTTCATAATTTATATTGGTGAGACGGGTATGCGAATGATGGGCAGAACCCTTGACATTGAAGGCAATGTGGCCGTCCGGACCAATGCCGCCCAGGAAGAAGCCAATTCCGCCTCGTTTACGGATTTCATCCTCATAATCCTGGCAGAATTGATCAAACAGCTTAATTGTTTTTTGTTTTAGCAGTTCACGTTCACTTTTGGGCTTAGTAATGCGCAAACCCAGATCGATGACTCCATCCGGAAACACTTCATCCAGGTTCTGTATCTTGCCCAGATCCCTTTTAGCCTTTTCCGGTATATCGTAGGTATTGATGAGATGAACCTTCTTCGGGTCAAGTCCAAAACCATCGATGTAGAAATTCTTAACAAAGTAGGTAAATGACCGCTCATGTTCGGGTCGAATGGGAAAGAACTCATCGAGCTGGAAAAATTCAAGGGAACGAAGGTCGGGGATAAGATTTTTATCCAGACCTATCTTCCCTAAAATGCCACCCTCCATTTCTTTTTTCCAGTTGGCAATGTAAAATTGTACCCATTTTATAAAGAATTCCGGGGTTTTGCCGGTAGGGAGGGCAATCACACCCCCCGGGTTGAGTCCGGCCCATTCAAGAAACCGAAGCGCTGTTAATTGGCCGAGCTCAATGTAGTTGTCAACAATAATTGTTTGAATGCGGCGATATTTGGCGCTTAAAGCAAAGTCCTGATGAAGATTATTAAAATAGTCTTCTACCTTACTCGACGTGTTGTATTTCATTTATCTCAATTTATGTTTTTGACTTGTAAGAATTTTACTTAAAATCAAGGCCGTCGCTCCTATGGCAACTGAGAATTCAGCAAAGGATGAAAAGGAAATGCCTGGCATTACAAATCCCAATTCCACCATTTTCCCGGTTTTCTTTGTTATTCCCGGCAGAATGTACGTGGTGAGCAATTCCTTGCGGCATGTAATTTCACCGCCGATGACAATCAGATCTGGATTGAGAAGACCTGTTATCCGGGCAATCTCATCACAGATCACATCGCATATTTTATCCACTGTATATGCAGAAATTTTGCAGCCTTTCAGGGCATAATCTGCAAGGATCTTAAAAGAAACGTCTTCCGGATTTGGATTATCATGAACGAGCGGAAAGTTTGGACCATATTTTTTAATACTCTCATTTACAAGAACCTTAATATCCGGCAGATAGTCAAATATCTCACCGGCGGTTCCCGCAATTCCCTCATAGAGGCTATGGCTTAAAATCAGCCCGGCTCCCAGGTTTTTTGATTCTTTGTTGTATGTAAGATACACAATATGTTCGGGCAATTTTTCTTCCACGGGATGATACCACGAAATACCGAGAGCCCCGGCATTGGCATCATTCATTAAATAAATGTGTTTACCCAACCTTCTTCTGAGCATATCCCCGATTTCAAGATTTCTGAACTGCAACAACGCGGAAAATTGTATTTTTCCGTTATTACTATCCACCAGCCCTGGCAAAGCTATGCTAATTCCAAGAAAAGACCGGGCATTTAATTCCCGTTCACTCACTATTTCGCGAATTAAAGTTTCCAAGGAGTGGGAAGCATTCTCCTGATCAATAACAACCGCTAACGATTTTTCTCCCTGTTCTGAAATTTCCCCTGCAAAATCAATTTTTACATACCGCATTTTACTTTTAAATACCTCAATGCCCAGCATTGTACCAATCCCGGATCGTATTTTCCATAATACGGGTTTTTTGCCACCTTTGAGAGTGGAATCGCCCGTACGGCTGACGGCGATAAACCCTTTGAGATCAAGAAAGCGAAGAATATACAAAATAGTGGATGGCTGAAATCCGGTGATGCGTGAAAGTTCGGCACCTGAAATTTCTTTATGAATGCGAATTAAGTTGAGAACCTGCTTATGGCTGTTCTCTGTGAGTGAGTAAAAATCCGGGCTGGATGGCATTTTGTTTGTTTCTTCAATGAATAAACGAATTTAGTAATAAATTAAATACAAAGTCAGGTAAATTTAAATATTTATTTTGTCCATTGAACAGGGATACATTGAACGAAAGGGGTAAACATGCCAAACATCATTTTTTTTAGCCCCTCAATTACTTTACCTTCGGAGGTCAATTAAACAGCTATATGGAAAGAATACTGATCATTGGTGCTGCCGGCCAGATAGGCTCGGAACTAACCCTGGAATTGCGTCGAATTTACGGAAACTCCAGTGTGTTCGCCACCGATGTGAAAGATGCCCCCCCCGATATAAAGGAAAACGGACCTTTTCAACTGCTCGATGTAATGGATGATAAGCATCTCATTCATTTTGTGATACGTAATAAAATAACCCAGATTTATCACCTTGCGGCCGTTTTGTCAGGCAATGCCGAAAAACTGCCAACCCAGGCCTGGCATATCAATATGAACAGCCTGATGAATATTCTTGAAGTAGCAAAACTGGTTGAAGATGTTAAGAAGATTTTCTGGCCCAGTTCAATTGCTGTTTTTGGAAATTCAACTCCCAAAATCATGACCCCGCAGCTCACGGTTATGGAACCTTCTACTGTTTATGGAATCAGCAAACTGGCAGGGGAAAGATGGTGTGAATATTACCATAAGCGCTATGACATAGATATCCGGAGCCTGCGCTATCCGGGACTTATCAGCTATAAGACAGAGCCCGGCGGTGGAACCACCGACTGGGCCGTTGAAATATTTTTTGAGGCGGTGAGAAAAAAATGCTATACAAGCTTTATAAGTGAGGACACTGCTCTTCCCATGATGTTCATGGATGACGCGATAAGCGCCACCATAAGGCTTATGGAGACCGACAAAGCGAATCTCACATGCCATTCTTCCTATAATCTAAGCGGTCCGAGTCTTTCGCCCCGGCAGGTAGCCATGGATATAAGAAAATACATTCCCGGTTTTGACATCCTTTACAAACCCGATTTCAGGCAGGCGATTGCAGAAAGCTGGCCTCAAAGCATTGAGGATAGTGAATTGCGCAACAGCATAATCTGGAAACCCAAGTATGATCTGCCTCAGATTACGAAACGCATGCTGACTGAAATCAAAAAGAAAGAAGAAATTTCGGTTAAAAACTGAGGTTGTTCTGCAGTTTTGCAGTTCAGTTCAATTAGGAAAAAGTGATCAACACCCAACAAAGATAGATAGAATCATGAAGTTCTTTAACAGCGAAAACCCCGAAGGGGTTAATTCTCAATACCCAATAACCGAAGGTGCAACCTTGGGACCCTAAGCCCCTAAGCCCCTAAACCCCTAAAAGCCTAAAAACATGTACGGAAAAATTAAAACCCACCTGGCAAACGAGCTAAAAGCCATTGAAGAAGCCGGACTCTACAAAAAGGAAAGAATCATAACTTCCCCCCAGGATGCACTAATCCGCCTGGCAGGCGGACAAGAGGTGCTTAATTTCTGTGCCAATAATTACCTGGGTCTTTCCTCCCATCCGGCATTGATCAATGCAGCCAGGGAAGCCCTGGATACCCGCGGTTACGGTATGTCATCCGTACGCTTTATCTGCGGCACAACTGACCTTCATAAAAAACTGGAAGAGAAAATTTCGCGGTTTTTTGGTACTGAGGATACCATCCTTTACGCTGCCTGTTTTGATGCCAACGGGGGAGTTTTTGAGCCACTTCTGGGTGAAGAAGATGCCATTATTTCGGATTCCCTTAACCATGCCTCCATTATTGACGGGGTGCGCCTGTGCAAAGCTCAGCGTTACCGGTATGCCAATGCGGATATGGCAGATCTCGAACAACAACTGATAAAAGCCAGTGAAAACCGCTTCAGGTTAATTGTTACCGATGGCGTATTTTCAATGGATGGAAATGTAGCTCCTGTTGATCAGATTTGCAGGCTGGCTGAAAAATACGATGCCATGGTGATGGTGGATGAATGTCACTCGGCAGGCGTTGTGGGGGATACAGGCCGCGGTGTGACAGAATTGTTTAATATCCGGGGACAGGTAGACATTATTACAGGAACCCTTGGAAAAGCATTTGGCGGTGCAATCGGTGGATTTACAACAGGTCGCAAGGAAATTATTGATATGCTCCGGCAGCGTTCCCGCCCATATCTGTTTTCAAATTCTTTGCCGCCAATGATCACTATGGCAGGGATCGCCATGTTTGATATGATGGAGGAAACGACCGAACTGCAGGACAGGCTTCATCAAAATACAGAATATTTTAAGAAGGAAATAACCCGGGCCGGCTTTACAATTAAGCCGTCCAAATCGGCAATCATTGCCATTATGCTGTTTGATGCCCGGCTATCGCAGGATTTTGCCACTAACCTTCTGAAGGAGGGAATTTACGTAACCGGCTTTTATTATCCGGTAGTTCCCAAAGGAGAAGCGCGCATCCGTGTTCAATTATCAGCGGCTCACACCTCTGAAAATCTGGATAAGGCCCTCAAGGCTTTCATTAAGGTTGGCACAGAATTAAAGGTGATCTGACCAGGTGCAGCTTACCAATCCGAAATAACCGTGCGGTTGCCGGTAACCACGTCGCCAATCTTTACCTTGATTTTTGAATCAACGGGAAGGAACATATCTACCCTTGATCCGAATTTGATAAATCCAAGTTCGTCTCCCTGGATAACCTGTTTGCCTTCATATGTGTATGACACTATACGCCTGGCCACAGCGCCTGCAATCTGCCTTACAAGGATCATTTTCCCAAGATTGCCCTTAATGACGATGGTGGATCGTTCGTTCAATTCGGATGACTTGGGATGCCAGGCAACAAGGTATTTTCCGGGATGATATTTATAATAAGTGACCAGTCCGCTAACAGGATACCGGTTGGAATGCACGTTAAGGGGCGACATAAAGATTGAGACCTGAATCCGCCGGTCTCTGAAGTATTCCTTCTCCATCACCTCTTCAATGACCACCACTTTTCCGTCAGCCGCACTCAGTACCACGGAATCGTTTGGGATTACCGGCCGGTCGGGATTCCGGAAAAACCATACTACCATTAATAGCAGGGTTACGGATGCGATGATCAGAATGGATTGAATCCATGTATTTTTAACCGCCCAATAAATCAGAAGGTTAAAGCTGCTGATGATCAGGAAAAAAACAAGGATAATTATGATTCCTTCTTTGTGAATCCTCATGTTGTTTTTTTTAAAGATGGCTAAAACTAAGATAAACTGCGGCAAGGGGTATTACAAAAAGGATTGAATCAATACGGTCGAGCAGTCCCCCATGGCCGGGTATGATCTTTCCGGAATCTTTTTGACCTGCACTTCTTTTAAACAGCGACTCTGTAAGGTCGCCGAAAACACCAAATACCGATACGATCAGAGCAAGAAAAAGCCAGTCGCTTCGGTCCAGCACACCCATAAGAAGGTGAAGCCACAGCGAGCAGATGAGGGTCAGAATTGCACCGCCAATAGCGCCTTCCCACGACTTTTTCGGGGAAATACGTTCAAAAAGCCGGTGGCGGCCTATGGACATTCCCACCAGGTAAGCACCCGAATCGTTTATCCAAATCAGTGTCAATATTCCCAGAATGATACGATGGGTATAGAGATGGGCACTGCCCGACGGAAATGCCAGCAAATTGATCAGGCTCATCGGAACCGAAACATAGATGATTCCCATGAAGGAAATTGCCGTATTGATCATCACAGCCTGTTTATCGGAATAAAGGGCAAGGATGAAAATTAAAATAACCAAGGGGATAATGAGCAGCAATACCCGGGGCTCCGCCATACGCGAAGAAACAAGGAACGAAAGAACAAAGGCAAGGCCTCCCGTGATCAAGGAAGGTATCACAAGAGGATATGTTCCCGAGGCTTTCGATAATGCGAAAAACTCATACAAGGCGATCAGGCTGATCAACAGAAAAACGAGACCGAATCCGAATTTGCCCGTAAAAAGTGACCCGATAATGATCACAAGGTAAATAATACCAAATGCGACGCGTTGAATGAAATTTTTCAAACTTCGGTATCCTTTTAGAAGATATTTTCAGGCAGACTGCTTGACTTCTAATCCTTCTTCACCGGACTTGCCGGGTTTTACACCTTTCGGACTCCTGCGCTCTTTTTTTGGTTTTTCCGGCATATCCGGCATTTTGCCTTTTCGTTTTCCAAAGATTTTCTCAAGATCCTCGGTAAAAATCACCTCTTTTTCAAGCAATTGTTCGGCAAGTTGAACAAGTCCGGCCTTATGTTCAGTTAACAGTGCAATGGCCCTGAGATACTGGCTATCAATGATATTCTTGGCTTCTTTGTCAATCAGCTCAGCCGTTTTATCACTGTAGGGACGCTGAAAGGCGTATTCATTCTGACCTGTAGAATCATAAAAGCTTATATTTCCAATTACATCGCTTAATCCGAAATAGGTGACCATAGCATAGGCCTGCTTGGTTACACGTTCAAGGTCATTCAAGGCACCCGTGGAAATTTTGCCGAAGGTAATTTCTTCTGCAGCCCTTCCACCCAGTGTGGCGGTCATTTCCTCCAGCATCTGATCTTTTGTGGTGATCTGTCTTTCTTCAGGAAGGTACCAGGCAGCTCCAAGGGATTTTCCCCTGGGAATAATGGTAACCTTTACCATAGGGCTTGCATGTTCAAGCATCCAGCTCACTGTGGCATGTCCCGCTTCATGAAAGGCAATCGTTTTTTTCTCATCCTGGGTGATGATCTTGTTTTTCTTTTCAAGGCCGCCGACAATCCGGTCAATGGCATCCAGAAAATCCTGCTTCTGCACTGATTTTTTGTTTTTCCTGGCAGCAATCAGCGCCGCTTCATTGCATACATTGGCAATATCTGCTCCTGAAAAGCCGGGAGTCTGTCGTGCAAGAAAATCCACGGCCAGGTCCCGCTCCGTTTTAATAGGCCTGAGATGTACCTGGAATATTTCCTTTCTTTCATTCAGGTCAGGCAATTCAACATAGATCTGCCTGTCAAATCTCCCTGCCCTAAGCAATGCCTTATCGAGAATATCCGCCCTGTTGGTTGCAGCCAGTATGATCACACCCGCATTGGAGGCAAATCCATCCATTTCGGTCAATAGCTGGTTTAACGTATTTTCACGCTCATCGTTGGCACCAAAGTTGGGATTTCTTCCTCTCGCCCTTCCTATAGCATCAATTTCATCGATAAACACAATGCAGGGAGCTTTTTCTTTAGCCTGTTTAAACAGATCACGTACGCGCGATGCACCAACACCAACAAACATTTCCACAAAATCCGATCCTGACAAGGAAAAGAAAGGAACATGAGCTTCGCCGGCAACAGCCTTGGCAAGCAGGGTCTTCCCGGTGCCCGGCGGGCCAACAAGCAAAGCGCCTTTGGGAATTTTACCCCCGAGGTCGGTATATTTTTTTGGCTTTTTCAGGAAATCAACGATCTCCTTTATCTCCATTTTGGCTTCTTCCAAACCGGCAACATCCTTAAAATCAAGCCTTATGTTTTCGTCTTTGTCAAATATTCTGGCTTTGGATTTGCCTACGTTAAAAATGTTGGTTCCGCCACCAGAACCTGCTCCCCCACTCATACGCCTGAAAATGATCATATATATTACTACGAGGATGATTATCGGAAGCAATACATATAACGTATCCCCGAAGGTTCGCTTACGGATGTATTCAGGATATATCCTGGCCTCATCCGGCAAACCACTCTGGGCATCATCAAGCATTTTTTTGAAAATATCATTTGAACCAACAGGCATTGTATATTGAGGGCCGGTTTTTGAAATAGCATTGAATCCCTTGCCAACATTTTTCTGATGCTTTGGCTCATTCAAATATTGCTCTTTAATATATATTTCTGCATTTTGCTCGTTTACTATCTGGATTTTTTCAACTTCTCCCTTTAACAGCAATTCGTTGCGAAAGAATTTCCAATCAATAACCGTTGGATTTTGTCCCGAATCAAAAAAATAGATCAATATGATGGCAATACCAATGAGGGCATATATCCAAAGTGCATTGAAATGCGGCTTCTTTCCACCCAGTAAACTATTGGGTGGTTTTGACCCGCTGGCATTTTTTTCTTCTTCCTTTTTTCCTTTTACTTCTTTATTTTCTTCCATGCTATAAGCAATTAATCTTCTTTAATAAATGATATTTCAGCATCGCCCCACAAATCTTCCAATTTATAGAATTCCCGGGTTTCGCGCTGGAAAATATGAACTACAATATTGCCATAATCCAGTAAAATCCAGCTTGCGTTTTGAAGGCCTTCCCGGTGATTAATGGCCATTTGAAGTGTACTATCAACTTTTTCTTCCACAGAATCAGACAATGCCTTTACCTGTGTTCCGGAATCACCATGACAGATAATGAAATTATCACACGGGGCAAATCCCAGTTTTCTAAGATCTATATTGATAATTTTCTTCCCTTTTTTTTCCTGTAATCCTTCTATTATATATTGTAATAGTTGTTCCTGCTTTCCCAAACTGATGATTTTTATATTTCATACTGCAAAAATAGTGAATTTATCGATTTGCACTGAGGTATAATAGAGCAACAATTTTTGAAACAACACCTATCCTATCACAATTTTCGTTAATTTACCTGATCAATAACAATACCAAAACGTCTGTTTCTTTAATTTCAATTCTAAAAATTTGGTGTATGCGAACATTGACACTGGGCTTTCCCTTTATTCACCTGCCCTCTGTGGACTCTACAAACAAATACGCTGCGGCGATTCTATCCCGGGAGAACGCAACGGAAGGTACTGTAATTTTGGCAGATGTTCAGACCCGCGGTAAGGGGCAGGGAGATAATATATGGTTGAGCGATAGCGGATTGAATCTTTTGTGCAGCATTATATTGAAACCGGACTTTCTGCCTGCCTTTAAACAGTTCTATTTATCAATGTGCATTGCCACCGGCATAAACGATTGCCTGGTTGATCTTGGAGTCCCTTCCAACGTCAAATGGCCAAATGATATCCTGATCAAGGGAAAAAAGATTGCCGGCATCCTGATTGAGAACACAATATTATCCCGGAATCTGCATACCTCTGTTGTTGGAATCGGACTCAATGTTAACCAGGAAATTTTTTCTGCGGGCATTCCCAATCCCGCCTCCTTAAAAGGCGAAACCGGCAAATCCTATGATATTCATGAGTTGCTGTTAAGATTGCTCCCTTTTCTCGAAAGAAGACTCAATCCGCTGTATGCCGAAGACTTTGTTCCGGTTAAATCGCATTACCTTAATAGTCTCTGGCAGCTGAATACCCGGGCCATTTTTAGAGATCAGGCAGGTATCTTTGAGGGCCGGATCGTTGATGTGGCCGAAAGCGGGGAACTGGTGATCCTTACCTCAGGTGGCGAAACGAGGACATACGGATTTAAGGAAGTGGAGTTCAATGAACATTGAACAATGAATGATGAATGATGAATGATGAATGATGAATGATGAATGATGAATGATGGATGATGGATGATGGATGATGAATGATGAATGATGGACATTGCGCAGGGCGCATTCTCGGATCGATGTATGCTCAGCTATCTCCTTCTTTAGAAAAATCCACCTGTGAAAGCTTCTCCACCATCATATCAACGAACTGCTGAAGCGGGGTGCGGGCCATCATTTCAAGAAATATACTCAGTTTGGCTGTAAGATTCAATTGCACTTCGGAAAGATTTTTTTCAGTTTCCTGTATGTTAATAATGAAGGTAAAGTCGGCAGAGCTGTCCCGGGAGGCACCAATCGTAAGCATTGTAAAGGGTTGCTTTTCCTGGATTTCGAGACCCACGGTGCCAAGCCCCTGAATGTCAAAAATTACCTTTTCGCGGGTAAGCTGCAAATTGTTTAACCGGTCTTGTGGCAATAAACCAGAGAAATTCCTGAAATCAGAAACATAATTAAAAACTGTTTCCTGACTGCCATTGGCAATCCCTGTTTTACTTTCGATAACAAGCATACTTTAAAATTATTAAAACAATTTATACGGCGGGTTCTGCCTTCCATGTTGACGGTGATTCTCTCCATTGCCGGAGAGCAGGCAGCATACCGGGTTGAATGTAGCCGCTTTCGATGGCCAGCTCAATTAATGCATTATAATTGCTTAATGTATATAGAGTGCATCCTGAAGCAAGAAAACTTTCCTCCGCTTTGGGAAATCCATAGGTAAAAATAGCGGCCATTCCCAACACTTCACAACCGGCTTTCCTCAGGGCATCCACCGCTTTCAGGCTGCTTCCTCCGGTCGATATGAGGTCTTCAACCACTACCACCTTTTGCCCTTTCCCCGGATCTCCTTCAATGAGATTTTCCAATCCATGACCTTTCGGCTCCGATCTGACATACATAAAAGGCAATGCCATTGAATCCGCAACAAGAGATCCATGTGCAATTGCTCCGGTGGCAACACCTGCAATAGCTTCTGTTGATAAAAATTTTTCTTTTATTAATTCTACAAAGCTATATTTGATCGCGTTTCTGATGTCGGGATATGCCAGTGTTTTTCTGTTATCGCAATAAATCGGGGATTTCCATCCTGAAGCCCATTGGAAAGGGCTGCCGGGATTGAGTTTTATTGCATTGCACTGCAAAAGAAGGCCGGCTATAGTTTTCTCGAATTTTTTCATACTGTAAATGTACAAAGTTTTTTTCAACGACAGGGTTGTACTGTTAACCGATGACTTCATCCGGAATTTTCAGGTTAAGTATGGTTTGTTCTATAAATACAGGAACACCGAAGATCTGAAGGAACTTATTGATTTCTATCGAAATCTGAAAAAAATTGACACCTTGTTTATCTTCCATCATGATCTGGATGAATTGCAGGAAAGATTCAAATCCTGTTTTCATGTAGTAGAGGCTGCGGGCGGATTGGTATGCAATGAAGAAGGCCGGTATCTGATCATGAAAAGGCGTGAAAAATGGGATCTGCCAAAAGGCAAGGTCAATGCAGGGGAATCAATTTCACAGGCTGCCCTCAGGGAAGTCACAGAAGAATGCGGACTCGCAAACCTCGATATCGTTGGCCCGCTGATGTCTACGTATCATTGCTACTGGCTTGACGGTCAATCCATTTTGAAAAGAACCAGCTGGTTCGACATGATGGCTGCCGGAAACGAGCCACTGGTGCCCCAAACCGATGAAGATATTACAGAAGTGAAGTGGGTTGACAAAGAGGACTTACGGGAAATCACGCACAATACATATATGGGAATCCTTGACATCCTGAAATACAAAAACCTTCTATAGGTCACCCCTGGCTTTCATTATCTCAAACAACTTTGATTCAAAATCTTCTGACGGTGACGGAGCCGGTGAAAGAATAAGCTTTCCATCGGGACCGATGAGAAAATAAGTAGGAAATGCCCTGATATCATAATCTTTAATCACATCCGGCTGCCGGTCATACAACAGGAATTTCCAGTTATATTTATTTTTGACCAGAAATTGCCGGAGCACCTCATCCATTGGATCTGTTGCGATAGTAACAATGGTGAGCTTGGCTGCATATTTTGAATTCAGCACAGCCAGGGAATTAAATTCATTCAGACAGGCGTAGCTCTGGCAGGTACAGAAATTAAGATACACATATTTTCCGCTGAAATCCTCAAGGCGGGTAAGCTTTCCGTTTGTATCAAACAGCTCAAAATCAGGGGGCTCATAACCGGCCAAAAGCCGTGTTATTTTCAGCTTGATGGCCTTCCCCATTTGCCTGTGTGCAGCTATCCGGGTTTTCAGTATGAGTGAATCAAGTATGCTTAACAACCCGCTTCTTGAAAACTGGTTGCCATAAAACTCATCATGTACCTGTTTGAGAACGATCAGCTCTTTCAATGTATCGTTGCTGAAGTTTGTGTTTTTCGAAAGACTGGCCAAAAGGGATGTATAACTTCCCAGCTGGTTAATATCGGTGTAAATCTGTTTCCCCTCGTCCGAGCGGCCGTAAAAAACGAAATATTTGCTGTAAACCTGGTTAAATAGATCAGCATAAGCCGGGTTATTATACAACACGGGCTGATTGTTAAAATACTCATCGGAAAGGCTTTGAACTTTTTGCTGATTGGCAAAGAGTTTTAGCATCCCATAACGGTAACGCCGGAATTCGGTAAAAAACTCACCCGGGTGGTTCCGGAACGGCGCTTCCATATTCCGGATGTCTGATTCCAGTTTTTGAATGTCCATTTTTGAATAAATATGACTTACGTGCTTTTCATAATAAGGCACATAGGCATCTTCAAACATCATAATGCGTATGTTCAGTTCGTCCTGGTTAAAATTAATAAGTCCAAGATGTATCTCTTCAGGTTTAAAATAAGGGTTTAACTGGTCTTCGGGTTTTTTATCTTCCCTTTCTGGCAGCACAAGTTCATATTTTTTACCCGGTTCCGCATAGAAATATCCAAGGTATACACCCAGATGCACAAGGATCTGCTGTGTATTTTTTATGTTAATGACAACACTGAAATCACCGCTGTCTGACACAATACAGGTACCGACCGGTTCTTCCCCGCCGGTGATCCAATTTGCAATTCGTGTGAATTCCAGCGTTGTATTGGCGTATGATTCAGCATGGCCGGTAACTGCAACCGGCTGTGCAAAAACATTGACTGCAAGAAAGCCCAGAATAAGCGCCGTTGATATCCTGCAGGCTTTATTCATTCACATTATAGTTTTTTGGAAGAAACTTGCTTGCATCACCGCCCTGGCGGATAATTTCACGAATAACGGAGGAATTGATGAATGTATGGTGAGGCAAGGTGAGTAAAAAGACAGTCTCAATGTCGGGATACATCGCTTTATTGGTTTGAGCGATAGCTCTTTCATATTCGAAATCTGCCGCGGTGCGCAGGCCTCTCAGGATATAACGGGCCTTTTCCGCTTTGCAGAAATCAATTGTGAGACCTGAAAAAGTCCGGACTTCCACCCTGCCCGCTGTGTCCTCAAATACGCGCTTAATCCAATCTACTCTTTTTTCAATCGGAAAATAGCCTGATTTGGTTGTGTTGATACCGATCCCAACCACTACCTTATCGAACATGGAAAGAGCGCGACGTACAACGGATTCATGCCCTATTGTAAAGGGGTCGAATGAGCCCCGGAAATATTGCAACGTTTATTTTATCAGCAGACATAAACCTGGTATAATTGAAGGTTTAGAATATCCGGGTAAACTTAGGGATTAATCAGGAAATTTAAAACCCCTGCCATGTTTTTCTGGACCGTGGCGCCTGTTGCAATAAGTCGGGCCGCATCATGGTGGCCCTGGGATATGAGGATGCAGTTGCAGCCAAGCTCCGCCGATACCGCATAATCATGGTCAGTGTCGCCAAGCATGATGATCTCTTCGCCCATAAGACCTGAAGCAACCAGGTATTCCTTCGCAATGGCAGCCTTTCCATGACCATAATTATCCTTTGCCCCAAGGATCGCGTCAAAATAGGTTGTAATACCCCGGTCTGTCACATCCTGAATCAGGGTATCCTGCTCCATGGCCGACAGGATGATTTGTTTAAGTCCCTGTTTCCGGAAGGCTTTCAGCAGGTCAACAACACCGATGTGAAGGGAAGCTGCCGGCTGCAATTCGCGGTAATTGCCATGAAACTCTACCGACAAGGATTCAAAGGACTCAGTTACAAAATTAAAGCCAAGGTCAATGTAATAATCCTTAACCGGAAACCGGAACAATTCCATATAACGCGATTCTGAGACCAGGGGAAGACGCCGGCTTGTAAGCATGCGGTTCATTGAAGCAATGCACACGGCCCGGTCATCGATTAACGTGCCATTCCAATCCCAGATAATGAGCGTCTTTCCTTTTATCATCCGCTTACAGGTGGTATTAATTCCTTATTCATCCGCAATCACCTCAATGGATCCGAATACAACCGGGGCATCGATATACAGGTGATTCAGGTTTACTGCAAAAGAATCCGTAGCATACTGAATGCTTCCAAAGGCCACCGAATTGCCATCCGGCATCGCTGCGGAAGCAAAAACAGCATCCGACTTAATTTTCACGGAAGTTGATTTTCTGATTCGGATCAATGTTTGTCCAAAGATCGTATTGATTTTGATTTTCATCGGTTGATTATCCGGAAAGTTCAAATCCCTGAAATCATAGACCGATTTGCCAAAAATCACATTATATTCGGTATTATCCCGTGGCTGGTCATGAACCGCTTTTTCCTCGAAGAGAATATCATGTTCCCCTTTTTGCCGGTGTATCAACCAGGGCTTTCCTACCAGAAGACTGATCCCTACAAAGATAAGAAACAAAGCAAACAGAACTCCGAACAGGTTTACATCAAAAACTACTCGGAATATCGCTGCCAGTCCGATTAAAACCAGCAGTACCCCAAAAAATAATCCAGGTGCCATTTTCATAATGTTTTTAATTTATGGATCAAATTAAGGGATTTCAGCCGGCACAGACAATTATTAATCGGTGAATTACAGGTAAACAACGGTATTATGCGATTTTGACAGGTTTTACTACTTTTTCCTCCATGAGAGCCAGGTCAAGAACCTGCATAATATTATGAACATAATGAAAGGTTAACCCGCTCAGATAAATTTCATTTATTTCAAGGATATCCTTCCGGTTTTCTTCCGAGAGGATAATTTCCCTGATATCTGCCCGTTTGGCGGCCAGGATCTTCTCCTTAATTCCACCCACTGGAAGTACTTTTCCCCTGAGCGTAATCTCCCCTGTCATCGCCAGTTGGCTTTTCACCTTGCGAAGGGTTAAGGCGGAAGCAACCGATACGGCCATTGTAATGCCGGCCGAGGGTCCGTCCTTGGGAATGGCACCTTCGGGAACATGTATATGAAAGTTCCAGTTTTCGAACATTTCAGGGGACAGTCCCAACAGGTCGCTGTGTGATTTAATATATTCCAGTGCAATTACAGCTGATTCCTTCATCACATCGCCCAGGTTTCCTGTGAGCGTGAGCGTTCCTTTCCCCTTGCTGAGGCTGGTTTCCACGAAAAGTATCTCACCGCCAACTGCTGTCCATGCCAACCCTGTCACCACACCTGCAAATTCATTGCCCTGGTATTTGTCTTTGAGGTAACGCGGCGCACCCAGTATAGTCTCAATGTCCTTCACCGTAAGTTTCCGGTTAAAATCCTCTTCCGTTGCAACCTTCCGCGCAATCACACGCACCACCTTGGCCAGTGTTTTATCAAGTTCCCTGACGCCAGACTCGCGGGTATAATTTTCAATCAGGTGTTCAAGAATATCTTTTGTTAAAACAAGAGATTTTGATGTAAGGCCATGATTTGCCAATTCTTTCGGAACAAGATGCCTGTGGGCAATCTCTATTTTTTCTTCCAGGATATAACCGCTCACGTTGATTAATTCCATCCTGTCGAGTAAGGCAGGATTGATCGTGTTGGTCATATTGGCTGTGGCAATAAACAAAACCTTCGATAGATCAAATTCCAGCTCCAGGAAATTATCATAGAAATTGCTGTTCTGCTCCGGGTCAAGCACCTCCAGTAAGGCAGATGCCGGGTCTCCATGATAATCACGCCCGACCTTATCAATCTCATCAAGAACGAATACAGGGTTGCTTGATTTCACTTTTTTAAGGCTCTGTATGATCCTTCCGGGCATTGCTCCAATATAGGTTTTACGGTGCCCCCTGATTTCAGCTTCATCGTGGAGACCTCCCAGAGACATCCGTATATATTTTCGGTTCAATGCTTTTGCGACCGATTTGCCGAGAGAGGTCTTCCCTACGCCAGGAGGTCCATACAGGCAGATAATGGGCGATTTCATATCACCCTTGAGTTTAAGTACGGCCAGATGTTCAATGATCCGGTCTTTTACTTTTTCCAGGCCGAAATGATCCTTGTCAAGTATCCGTTGCGCCCTTTTCAGGTCGAAATTATCCTTCGTGAATTCGTTCCACGGAAGCTCGAGAAGGGTCTGCAGGTAATTCAACTGAACCGAATATTCTCCGGTTGCCGGGTTCAGCCTGTTCAGCTTGTCGACTTCCTTGTAAAAAGTGCCGGCCACTTCCTTATTCCATTTTTTCTTTTTCCCTTTGGCTTTAAGCTCTTCGATTTCCTGCTCCATCGGATTACCCCCCAGCTCATCCTGGATAGTCTTCATTTGCTGGTGAAGGTAATATTCCCTCTGTTGCTGGTCCATATCAATCTTTACCCTGGTTTGAATGTCATGCTTTAATTCAAGCATTTGCACCTCACGGGTCAGGTAATGCAAAAGCGAAGTGGCTCTCTTCTTCAGGTTATTTTGTTCAAGCAGGTGTTGCTTTTCAAGCATGCGTATATCGCTGTTTGAACTGATAAAATTGATCAGAAAGGAAGAACTTTCAATATTTTTTACAGCGAAAGAAGTTTCCGGAGGTATATTGCTCGAAAGCTTAATGATCTTCAGGGAAAGATCTTTTAACGAGCCAACAATGGCTTCAAACTCCGGATCTTTCTTCCTGGGTTTTACATCTTCCATTGCACTTACTTTGGCAAGGTAATAAGGTTCCGTGCTGATGACTTCATCTATACGAAAACGCTTTTTCCCCTGGATGATTACGGAAGTGCTTCCATCGGGCATCTCCAGAATTCTCAGCAGCTGGGCAACGGTTCCCACGTTGTATAACTCTTCCGGACCGGGTTCATCCACATTGGGATCTTTCTGGGCAACGGTGCCGATTATCTTTGATTTATGATAGACATCCCTGACCAGCTTCATCGATTTATCGCGTCCAACGGTAATGGGGATGATAACTCCCGGAAAAAGAACTGTATTTCGTAGGGGAAGAATTGGCAGCGTATCTGGAATCTGCGTCATTGTAATGCTTTCTTCATCTTCCTCAGAAATCAGTGGAATAAAATCTGAATCTTCGTTAACGGATGATGAAAGAAAAAAATCGGACAATCTCTTTTCCTGCAATTTGCTCATATGAATTTAATTCAACGAAAATTTAAACAAACAAAACGACAAAATGTCAGCCTGCAAATAAAATAACATGATCCATTAGTAAGGCAATCTTCATGCCACATTTTGCAGATCCCTGTAAACACTAGAGCTTGAATGATCAGAGAGATTTACGATAACGATCTGTTGCCTTGAAAACGCTGGCAATAATCTTTCGGTCGGTTTCACCGAGTACGAGATTTCGGCTCGTCATGGCCTTTTCGATTGTTTCAATAGATTTATCCATCCTGTAAGTTTCAAAACCGGATGCACCGCCCCATGAAAAGGAGGGTATAAAATTGCCCGGAAATCCGGCGCCGTATATATTTGAACTTATGCCTACTACAGTTCCTGTATTGAACATGGTGTTAATGCCGCATTTTGAATAATCTCCCATCATGAGTCCGCAAAATTGCAATCCCGTATCTTCAGCCCTTCCGGTGACATAATCCCAAACTTTAACGCGGGAATAATTATTTTTTAAATTGGAAGTATTTGAATCCGCCCCGATATTGCACCATTCTCCTAAAGCGGAATTTCCCATATAGCCTTCATGAACCTTGTTCGAATGTGCAAACAACACAGAGTTGGTGACTTCGCCACCTACCTTTGAAAAGGGACCCAGGGTGGTTGGTCCGTATACTTTGGCGCCCATTTTCACGATAGCTCCTTCGCAAAGTGCAAACGGACCCCGTATCAAGGCCCCTTCCATGATCTCCGTATTGCGGCCGATATAAATCGGGCCGGTGGATGCATTGAGTGTTGCATATTCCAGTTTGGCTCCCTCTTCAGCAAAAATCCGGTCGGGTCGAATGAGGTTATTTGTGGAACTGATTGGCATCGATATTCTTCCGGCAGTAACGAGTTCATAATCACTGATCAGTTCCTGCCCGTTATGGTAAAACAGCTGCCATGGCCTGGTAATCCTGAGAAATGAGGATGTACTCTGCTTCTGAACCGAATCCCCGGGGAGGACATTATCAAATTCCGCAAGCTCCGCTTCATTAAGAAAAGCGGCGATCAGAAACGAATCTTTAACCAGCGCCTCACCCGGATTCAACGATTCAATTTCCGCTACCAGGTCAGTATTTGGCGTGATGGCACCATTAATAAGTATATTCCTGTCACTCCGAATAAGCGGGTACTTTTCCTGCAGATAATCCTTTGTCAGTGAAGAAAAAGGGCTATGCAACCACATCTCCCACTTTTCACGGATTGTGAGAATGCCAAGTCGTATTTCAGCCGCAGGCCGGATAAAGGTAAATGGCAAAAGGCGGTCGCGTGACAAATCATCAAATAGTATATAATTACGATTGTTCTCTGTCATGGTCAACTACACAGTGGTACAAATATACGTCAATTTAGAGTGAAAGACTTATGGTAAAATCAATACCCTGAGATTAATACTATAAAAAAACTCCGTTTCCATGTGAAAACGGAGTTCAGAAGACAGGCAGCATGCCAATCCTTATTCTTCCTTCTTTTTCTTGTCGTAATGGCTTTTGTACCTTGTATTGAATTTGTCAACACGTCCGGCTGTATCAACCAATTTCATCTTGCCCGTATAGAACGGATGGGAGGTATTGGAGATCTCCAGCTTGATCAGCGGATATTCTTTTCCGTCTTCAAGAGTAACCGTTTCTCTGGAAGAAGCAGTTGAACGGGTAAGAAATGTGTGACCGTTCGACATGTCCCTAAAAGCCACCAGCCTGTAATTCTCGGGATGTATTCCTTTTTTCATTGTTGTTGTCTTTAAATCTTTCAATTGCAAAATGGGATGCAAAAATAGACAATACTTTTTAAAGATCAAAATATATCCGATCCTATTTCAAATCCCTTTCGTGTTTGCGGCTAAGATTATCAAACCGTTTAAATTCCGCCTCCCGGTCAAATAAATACCGGAAAGTGATGTGCGTTTTTTCCTTGGTTGCCCCAAACTGACTGTACATGCGGTTTACTGTAATATTATAGTCTCCTACCCAGGAAAGTTCCAGTTCCCTGAGGCCATCCTCTTTCATCGTATCCACAAGCCTGAGATAGAGACCGCCAATAACGCCGGTGCGCTGAAATTCGGGGATGACGCCCGATATCAGCAACCTTCCCCGGGTAATGGCACGGCGCCTGTAGTACATGAATTTTAAAATATTAACCGGTGACATTTTCCCGTTTTTCAATTTTCGGAGTATTTCATTCATATCGGGAAAAACGACAAGGAATCCAATGGGTTGATCCTTATGGTAAGCGAACCATATATACCGTTCATTCAGGATAGCCCGGGCATCTTTAAAAATCTGGTACAGGTCCTCATATTTCAGTGGAGTATATGATTCAAGGAAATCGGACCATATTTTATCATACATGACAACCATTTCCCGTAAATACTTTTCGGGGTTCTTCATTTCAATGTGACGGAAGGAAAATTCAGGCTTTTTCCAGATCCGCTCACCAAATTTACGCATCGCCTCCGGGTAAGGCTTGCTGAATTCGTCGTGAAAACAGTATTGCTCAAAATAGGTATTGAACCCGTAATCTTCAAACAATTGCCTGTAGTACTGAAAATTATACTGCATTCCATATCCCTGTTGCATAAATCCTTCAACCAGCAATCCCCAGTTTACAAAATTCTCCCCGAAATTGATGGGCCCGTCCATTGCCTTCATTCCCTCTGACGCAAGCCATTTCTTTGCCGCGTCAAAAAGAAGGTTGGCGGACGATTGATCATTGATGCATTCAAAAAAGCCGATTCCCCCCGTAGGCTGTGGATTATGAAAACACTTGTTTTTATCATAAAAGGCGGCGATCCGGCCAGCCGGTTTGCCATCTTGTGTTGTCAGTATCCAGCGGCGGGCATCTCCATGCCGGTAGCAGGAGTTTTTTTCCGGATTGAAAATATTCTCAATTTCCATATCAAGCGGACAAACCCAACAGGGATCGTTTTTATAAAGCACTTTGGGAATTTCAAGAAACTGCTTCTTCGCAGTGGCATTATTCACTTCTGTAAGTACCATGATAGAGGATTTTTTACAGTTTAAACCAGGACTCTGGAAAGTCTGCCTTTATTCCAACCCTGGAGCAATGTTCAAACTCATTTTTTTTCGGATCATAAATATAGTCTTTTTTCCATTCCGCCTGGTTTTGTATGACCTCTTTCAGGGCGTTCAAAAAATAATCCACCTCATCCCCTGTCATTACAGGGTGCAATGAAACCCTCACCCACCCCGGTTTTTCTGAGAGGTCCCCGTGATTGATCTTTTCGGTGATCTCGTGAGAACGGTCATAACTTACTTCGAGGAGAAAATGCCCGTATGTACCGGCGCAGGCACAACCTCCCCGCACCTGTATGCCATAATGATCGCTCAGCATCTTAACCATCAGGTTAAAATGGATATCCGGGTGATAAAAAGAAATAATCCCCAGGCGATGATCCGTATTACCCGCCAGTATCCGGATCCCTTTCACCTGCTTAAGTCCTTTCATCATCCGGCCAACGAGTGCTTCTTCCTGTTCCATAATTTTTTTCACTCCCATTTCTTCCTTCAGCTTCATGGCCAATGCCGCCCTGATTGCCTGCAAAAAGCCCGGAGTACCCCCGTCTTCCCTGGTTTCGATGTCGTCGACATATTTATACTCACCCCAGGGATTAGTCCAGTCAACGGTTCCGCCCCCCGGGTCATCCGGTATATCCGACTGGTACAAGGACGAATCAAATATTAAAACACCGCATGATCCGGGTCCTCCAAGGAATTTGTGAGGAGAAAAATACAGCGCATCTATCTTTTGCATGGGATCAGCCGGATGCATGTCAATATCCACATACGGGGCAGAAGCCGCAAAGTCGATAAAGCATAACCCATTGTTTTCATGCATAATAGCTGCCATCTCATGGTAAGGGGTAATGATGCCGGTAACGTTGGAACAAGCGGTAAACGCTCCAATTTTGAATTTCCTGTCGCCATACCGGGTTAACGCTTCACGCAAAGCTTCGGGAGAAATCAGCAAATTCCCGTCAGGCGGTATCATAACTACATCGGCCAGTGTTTCATACCATGAGGTATGGTTTGAATGGTGTTCCATGTGTGTAATGAAAACCACGGGCCGGTCCTTTTCATCGATACATTCCTTTTTAATCCGCCTGTTGGAGGTACGAAGGCCCAGCATCCGCTGAAGTTTGTTGACAACGGCAGTCATGCCGGCCCCCGCTGTAATAATAACATCCCTTTCGCCCGCGTTTACCTGCTTTTTAATATAATCATGGGCATATCTGTAACTGCCGGTCATCCGGATGCCGGTTTCATTGGTACCGGTATGAGTATTTGCCACAAAGGGCCCGAAAACATGGGTAAGCTTATTTTCTATCGGGGCATACAACCTGCCGCTGGCCACCCAGTCAAAATAATAAATCTTCTTCCGGCCGTAGGGAGAATCAAAAAAAGTATCCTGGCCAATGATCTGATTTCTGAATTGTTCGAAGTATCGCTCAAGGTTCAGCATAGTATTTATTCAAAATTAATCGCTAAAAATAATATACTTTTTCGTGTAAAATCCTGATTTATATTCTAAAATGCAATGAATCGTATTTTAAAACTCTTCCTTTTTTTGATTCAATTATTTCAGAAAGTTGAAAAGATCATTATCTTTGCGATCCACCCAAAGGGATTTCTTTGGGTTGTTATGGTGGTCGTAGCTCAGTTGGTTAGAGCGCCAGATTGTGGATCTGGAGGTCGCCGGTTCGAGCCCGGTCTTCCACCCGATGTAGCTAGTTATGCAGTTCTGCAGTCTTGCAGTTCTGCAGTTCTTTTTTAAGGAGGTTTCACTCCATCCGTGGTCCGTGGGTTTTACCCACGGTTATTGAGATTTGACCACTTCGTGGTCCTACTCCCTACTCCCTGACTTACTCCTTACTCTTTACTTCTTACTCATCTGTCCGCTTCAAGGGTCTGAACTCTTGAATTGAACAAATATCCCCATGGCTGGTTAAAAGGGGATAACTTCCTTAATAATCAAGGTCATGGATAAAAAAAGCCGTCCAACCCCGGGAAATGGCAAGATCTGCTATGTTGAAATTCCGGCCATTGACATTACAGCCTCTGCTTCATTCTATACCAAAGTCTTCGGATGGGAAACGCGCCACCGCAGTGACGGGCACCTTGCTTTTGATGATGCGGTAGGCGAGGTAAGCGGTACATGGGTTCATGATCGCAGGCCCACCACGGAAGCCGGAATTCTGATTTACATTATGGTAGCCGATATTAACATCGCGGTAGAGCAAATAAAATCCCACGGTGGTATTATTGTTCAGCCGGTGGGAATGGATGCCCCGGAACTTACCGCCCGGTTCAGGGATCCGGCCGGAAATATCCTTGGACTTTACCAGGAACCCGTACACTGAATATTTACCATACCTCATAAAAAGGCTTATGAAAATTTTAATTGTAATACTCATTATCATAGCTATTCCGCTGGTGGTGGCTATATTTACAAAAAAGAATTACCACATTCAAAAAACGATTACAATCAACCAGCCCAATAAAACTGTTTTTGACTATATCCGGCTGCTTAAAAACCAGGATAATTTCAGTGTATGGGCACAAATGGATCCCCAAATGAAAAAATATTACCGCGGTATGGATGGAAACCCGGGCTTTGTTTCGGGCTGGGAAAGCACAAATAAAAAAGTAGGGAAGGGCGAACAGGAAATCAAAAAAATTACCGACGGAGAAAGTATTGATTACGAGATTCGTTTTATCGAACCCTTTGCCGGCATTGCCCGGGCAAGCCTGCAGACTGATTCTGTCCGGCCGGCCGAAACCCGCGTAACATGGCAATTTGACAGCAGGATGAATTACCCCATGAATTTAATGCTGTTGTTCATGAACATGGAAAAAATGGTGGGAAATGACCTGGCAACAGGATTGTCTAATTTAAAACAGGTACTTGAACATTAAAATATGCCCTGGGTTAATTTTCATTCTCATTCTCTTTTCAGCGACGGGAAATCTGCTCCTGAAGAATTTATTGCATCCGCTGTCTCCAGAAATTTCACCGCATTCGGAATTTCCTGCCATTCCCCGGTTCCTTTTTCCACGAGGTGGAATATGGATGCAGGCCGACTGGAGGAATACCTTGATGAAATAGCCAGATTACGGCTGGCTTATAAGGATATTATTGAAGTATATGCCGGTCTTGAGCTCGATTATCTCGGGGGTGTTCCCTACCTCCCTGTAAGCGAGTTAAAAAGAAAGGGCTGCGATTACATCCTGGGCTCTGTGCATTTTATAGATCGATTCCCCGACGGCTCCTGGTTCAGCTTTGATGGCAAACCGGATATTTTTTTTAATGCGGTTGAAATCCTCTATAAGAATGATTTCAGAAAGGTTATAACCGGATATTATGAGAAGACCAGGCTAATGATTGACAAAGATTGTCCGGATGTGGTGGCCCATATGGATAAAATAAAAATGCACAATACCGTCAGGCCTTATTTTGATGATGAAGCCCTATGGTACAGGAAGCAGGTGAATGACACCCTGGATTTAATAGCAGAAAAAGGTTGTATAATGGAAGTAAATACGCGGGGACTGTACAAACATGACCCACCTCTGCTATACCCTGAACCCTGGGTTATTAAACAGGCTTATCTGCGCAGGATCCCTGTGATGCTAAACTCTGATGCACATCATCCCGATGATATTGAAAAGAGTTTTCCGGAAACCGCACTTCTCCTGAAACAGATTGGGTATAAAACATTGCGGATATTGTACAAGGGTTCCTGGCAGGATGTGCCTTTCAACGAGACCGGTATTTTACAGTGACCGGTTTATCTTCCCGATAAATGGTTTCGCAAAGCACGTTTCCTTCCTTATCCCAATACTCCCATTTTCCGGATAATTTGCCATTCTGAAATGACCCCCTGCGCTTAATTTTACCGTTACTGTACCAGATCTGCGCCTCGCCATGCAGCCTGCCCTTTTTGTAGGTGAATTCTTCAAGCACCGGACTGCCTTCTCTCGCTATGACGGAGCATTTGCCGGTAAAGGGGCCATAAATGCCATCCACATAGAAAATGTCAGGCATGATTTCCGCCTCTGTAATAATTACTTTCCCGGAACAGGAAAATGTGGTCAGCAATAATATGACGATTAATCCCTTCATAACTGAGAACCGATTAGCTTTCGTTTAATATTATAACGGAAGTTCCCAGGCGGGAGTTGGTTTAAATTGATGAAACCGGGAAATCGTCAATTGAAATATCAATTTAGGTAGACTAACCGGCAAAGCTATTTATTAAGTTCCGGACTCCTTTGCCAATCTTCGGCCCTTCCGATGAATTTCATGCCAAGCACGTACCCTTTTAGCGTCATTGTATTGGCATCTCCGTCGAACCACGTATAGCAATCATAGGTTTTGCCATTATCAGGGTCGTATACAGTACCGCCTTCCCATCGGTTTTTCTCCGTATTGTATGAGAAATCCTTCAGGATCATCAGTCCCCATATCTTTTTGCTGCGCTGGGCCTCATCCGGGTTATTGACATCAAGCTTATCCTTGTCTTCCTTCAACCATTCCACTTTGCCATAATATTTGCCATTCGTTGCCTTGAAAATCCTTACCTGGGACGTGCCCTTGGCAGGAACCCAAATGCCGACAATCTTATCTGCCTGACCGTAAGTGAAAACAGAAGCAAAAATCAAACAGGCAATGAAAAGGAGGTTTTTCTTCATAGTGATGTGAATTAAAGGATTAAACATGCACTAAAGGTAATTTTTTCTTTTTAATATGATGAATTCATAGGTGAAATCATTTTGGAGATCCGGCTCCGGCTTTTCCCGGCTTAACTCTTCCCATTCTTCTGCCACGATATCAGGGAAAAAGGTATCTGCATCAAAGGAACGGTTAACCCGTGTCAGGTACAGTTTATCGGCATGCGGTAAAAACTGCCTGTAAACGGAAGCTCCGCCGATAACAAAACTTTCTTCATTTTCATTGCACTTTTTCAGGGCCTCCTCTACTGAAAATACAGTCGAACATCCTTCGAACCGGTCGGATGGATTATCCGTTATCACTATATTCCGCCTGTTTTTCAGTGGCCTTGCCGGCAAAGAAAGAAAAGTATTCTTCCCCATGATTACTGTGTGTTCAAGAGTGATCTGCCTGAATCTTTTTAAGTCGGCGGATATATGCCACAGCAGGTCGTTATTTTTACCTATGCCATTATTTTCCGCAATGGCTACAATTATTGAAATATTTTTCATTCGTGTTTTAAACAGATATGGAGGCTTTGATATGCGGATGAGGGTCGTAATTCTCGAGGGTAAAATCCGAAAATATAAAATCTTCGATATTTTTAACATCGGGATTGAGCTTCATAACAGGTAAATTTCGCGGGGTACGGGCAAGCTGGACATTCACCTGTTCAAGGTGATTATTATAGATATGTGCATCCCCCAGTGTATGGATAAAATCTCCGGTTTTAAGTCCGGTTACCTGTGCCACCATCATCAGCAGTAATGCATAGGAGGCAATATTAAAAGGAACCCCGAGAAATATGTCTGCGCTCCGCTGGTATAGCTGGCAGGAAAGCCGTCCACCGGCAACATAAAACTGGAATAACACATGACAGGGTGGCAGAGCCATATTGTCCAGGTCCCCAACATTCCAGGCACTGACAATATGCCGGCGTGAATCGGGATTTTCCCTTATACTTCGTATTACGGAAGATACCTGATCAATGGATCCGCCCTGGTATGATGGCCAGCTTCGCCACTGAAATCCATAGATATGTCCCAGGTTTCCATAACTGTCAGCCCATTCATTCCATATATTCACCTGGTTATCCGTAAGATATTTGATATTCGTGTCTCCTTTAAGAAACCAGAGTAATTCATAAATAATGGATTTCAGGTGGAGTTTCTTTGTCGTCATCAATGGAAATCCATGGTCGAGGTCAAAACGCATCTGGTATCCGAAAACGCTTTTTGTACCCGTACCGGTCCTGTCCTTTTTATCGGTGCCTTCTGCAAGCACATGCCGCAGCAAATCAAGATACTGCTCCATTTCTTATATCGTGTTATGCATGCTGTAAAATTAATAAAGATATTCTTATCCTTTACCCGTAACCCGTAAAGTTATTGCCGGATGTTCATTTCTTTTAAGTTATTAACATTGAGGCACCATCAATTTTTTATTATTTTTAGCCATCTTTATGCAGGCAGTTATTGCTTTGCAGGTTTTCAATGATGAAAATTTAAACGATTATATGGGCTTATTGACAACTTGCCGATACTTCCTTACGTATATTCCAGCAATGAATGTGAATTTTAAGATAATAAAACCGGTATAATCGTCAACCCCGCATACGTGAATACGATACAACATAAAAGATCCGGCGTTTTCATCGTGCTGCTGACAGTGTGTCTTTCCTTTCCGTTGCTTGCACAAAATGATTCCCTTGTTGTAAACGACCAGGAGGACGCTATGCTTACCAAATCGCAGATCATTGCAATTCAGGCAGCTGATGAAGCGATCAGCATCCCCAATGTTTTTACCCCGAATGACGATGGCGCCAATGATTATTTTTTAGTGACAACTATGGGTGAAGTACCCTTAAAAATGAATATTTTTACCCGTGCGGGAATACTGGTATATAAAACAGAAGGCACCAAACTAACATGGGACGGTTATGCAGCATCCGGTCAAAAACTTACTCAGGGAATATATTTTTATACAATTGAACCTCTTGTTGACGATCCCGGTAAACTATACAATAAAACGGGATTCTTCTATTTGTACCGTTAGCATTCTCCACCCGTCACCCCTCACCAGTCACCCCACACCAGTCACCCTGACCAATGAACTCTCTTAATAAAATTATCCTTCTTATCATCCTATCCATTTGCCTTGTCTATCCTGCTTCGGCACAAAGCAAGCCGTCCGAACGCCCAAAAATAGGTCTTGTTTTGAGCGGGGGCGGGGCAAAAGGGCTGGTACACATCGGTGTGCTGAAGGTACTTGAAGAGGCAGGTATCATACCTGATTATATAAGCGGCACCAGCATGGGCAGCATTATTGGCGGTCTCTATGCAATCGGATATACTGCCGACCAGTTGTCTGAGCTGAACCATACGATCGCCTGGCAGGTGATGTTGTCGGATTATGTTCCGCTGCGTAATATTTCCCTGGAGGAAAAACATGATTACAAGCGGTATTTTGCTGAACTTCCCATACGAAAACGCAAGATTATGTTGCCCTCCGGCATGCTCGAGGGTCAAAACCTGTCGGTTCTCTTATCCTCGCTGACCTGGCGAACGGCCGGTATTGATTCCTTTGACCGGTTTCCCTATCCTTTCAGATGTGTGGGAACAGATATCATCAATGGGGAGATTGTGGATTTCAACTCAGGGGACCTGGCCCTGAAATTGAGGGCAAGCATGGCTATCCCCAGCGTATTTACACCGGTAGTCCTCGATTCCTCGATGGTAATTGTTGACGGAGGAGTGATCCGCAATTTCCCGGTAGATGAAGTCATTGCAATGGGTGCCGATATTGTTATTGGCGTTTATGCAGGATTTAAGGAAAAGGAAACGTCGGACGATCTCCGGTCGATGAGCAAAATATTAAGCAGGTCAGCCGGCAGTTATGGCATCTACGACTCAAAAGAACAGGCAAAGAAAGTGGACCTGCTGATTGCCCCGCCTTTGAATGGCTTTAATTCCGCTGATTTCAACAAAAGCGTGGAAATTGAAAATGCCGGGGAAATGGCCGCCCGCGAGCATATGGATGAACTAAAGGCATTGGCCGCCGAGCAAAATAAATACGGTATCCGCAGTAAACCGGACCCTTTGCCTGAAAAAGACAGCATTCTGATTAGCCGCGTAGTTGTAAACAAACTAAAATACAATGATCAAAGCCTCGTATATGGCATGCTCAATATCCCGAAGAATACCTATCTGACGAAAGAGGAACTCCAGGAAGGACTTGAACGATTGTTTGGCACACAGTATTTTGAGCGGCTGAATTATCGTTTTGAGAAAGACATGGCGGCTTTTCGCCTCATTATTGATGCTGCGGAGAAGCCACCTTCATCGCTGAAAGTATCTGTGCATTATGATAATTTTTACGGAGCCGGACTTTTGCTTAATTTCAGTCAGAGTAATTTCCTTGCCAGGGGTGCCCGGCTAACCCTGGTTGGTGATCTTAGTCAATATCCGCAGGCCAGGGCTTATTACCGAAAATATACCGGACCTAAAAAGAAAATGCTGGCCGGCTTTGAATCCTATTATGAATCAAACCTGATCCGCATATACATTCACGGAGAAGAGATCGGTTATTCCAAACAGAGTCATTTTACCTCGGAGCTTTCTCTTAAACATGCCATCACCATAAATCAGCAGATCGGAGCCGGCCTGCTCTTTGAATATTCGGCAGTCTATCCAAACAAGGCTATCCAAACATTGTATCCCGCCGAATTCAATTTTAAACGGTTTGGTTTTGCCGGTTTTGGCCTGGCGGGTTCTTATAAACTGAATACCCTGGATGATGATCTTTATCCCCTCGAAGGTACTGATATTGAAGTGACTCTGAAAGGAATTTATAATCCTGCAAGTGATGTGAAATTAATATCCGATTCTATTGATACGGAAACATCGCTTTCTTCCTTCAGCAAATTGCATATTAATTTTGCGACCTATAAACTTATCGGCCAGAAAACAAGCCTTCACACCGGGCTCGCACTTGGACTGAGCAAAGATGCGTTTATAGCCTCAGATTATTTTTTCATCGGGGGATTCAAGGATAATCTGCGCCAGAACCAGATTCCCTTTGCCGGATACAAATCAGGGGAGGTAGTGGCTTCAAATATAGTCCAGCTGAACCTTGGTTTAAATTATCAATTAACCCGGAATCTGCGGATACAGACATTGGGGAATATATTGATGACCTCCGGCACGGTGAAGTCCCTTTCGGAAAGCATACTAAACCTGGATACGGATAATGTTCATGTAGGATACGGTGCAGGATTGCTTTATAAAACACCTCTGGGCCCGGTAAATATATTTCTGTCCGGGAACAACATGGATACTCATCTCCGGTTTTATATCAACATGGGCTTTACCTTCTGATCAGAACCGGCTTTCAATCACCTTCCAGTCGATAATATTCCAGAAAGCCTGAACATAATCCGGCCTCCTGTTCTGATAATCGAGGTAATAGGCGTGTTCCCAGACGTCGCAGGTAAGAAGCGGGGTGAATCCCTTTTTCATGGGATTTCCGGCATTTGATTCCTGTATGATCTCCAGTCTGCCGTCAGCGTTCTTAACAAGCCAGGCCCAGCCGGAACCGAAAAGGGTAACAGCAGAACCGGTAAACTTTTCCTTGAATGTCTCGAAGGATCCGAATGCACTGTATATTGCCTGGGCTATACTGCCGGTGGGCTCTTTTTGGCCATGCGGAGAAAAACTTTCAAAATAAAAGGTATGGTTCCATATCTGGGCCGCGTTATTGAACACAGCACCATCGGCTTCGCGTATTATCTGTTCCAGGGTGGCATTTTCAAATCGGGTGCCGGGAACAAGATTATTTAGATTGTTCACATAGGCCTGATGATGTTTCCCATAGTGAAAATCGATTGTTTGCTTTGTAATAAAGGGAACAAGCGCATCAGGCGCATACTTCAGGTTGGGTAAGGCAAATGACATTCCGGTGGATTTTAAAAAGTTATTAATATCCACAAGATAAGGATTTAAGCGCAAAAATCAATTGTTTTCCCCCGGATTTTCGCCAAATTCTGCATTTTGGATATATCTGCTCTTAACACGGTTAACCGAATGCAATGCGATTTTTTCTCTATGCCCTTTCCGTTGCGTGTCAGCACAAACGCACTCCCCGATCTTTGTGTTAAAAGTTTTGGTCCGCCTCCGGCATATCCAACGGGATCCCTTCTTACAATTTCATCCGCCTGGCTACATTATCCCAGTTTACCACATTCCAAAATGCCGCAAGGTATTCATTTCTCCGATTCTGATATTTGAGGTAATAGGCATGTTCCCAAACATCAACACCCAAAAGGGGCATCCCCTTCACTTCAGCCAGATCCATAAGAGGATTATCCTGATTCGGAGTGGAGGTAATTTTCAATTCATCCCCGATTTTTACAAGCCATGCCCACCCTGAGCCGAAACGGGTCATGGCAGCAGCTGTAAACTGTTCCTTAAACTTGTCGAAGGAACCAAAATACCGGTTCAATGCCTCAAGCAAAACCGGTGAAGGGGTGCCTCCGCCATTCGGACCCATTACCTGCCAGAAAAGGGTATGGTTAAAATGCCCGCCCCCGTTATTCCTCACTGCAGCGGGCAATTTCGATACATTGGCCATTATTTCTTCCAGGCTTTTGTTTTCCCATATACCTCCGGCTAATGCATTGTTTAAATTGGTAATATAGGCCTGATGGTGTTTGGTATGATGGATTTCCATCGTTCGGGCGTCTATGTTGGGTTCCAGCGCCGCGTAATCATATTCCAGTTTAGGTAGTTCGAATGCCATTGTTTTATTGTTTAATTGTTAATTGTTTATTAGTACTTTCCGTGGCTTGCACCCACGGTTATTGATATCTCACCCCTTTCGGGGTTGTATGATCTTCGCTTTAAATCCGTGGGTTTCACCCACGGTTATCAAAATCCGGCCCCCTTCGGGGTCGATAGGACTTGTCCCTCGTCCCTTGTCACTTGTCACTAAATACAACTTTCAACTAACAAAACTCCTATATTAAAGTTTACCGGCCCAATGAAAATGATTTACTTTGCATATATTTAACCCTGATGACATTCCTGTATCACATATCCCTTCATGTTTACTATTTTCTGGTGCTGGTTGCATCAGTTTTTGATCCCAAAGCCCGCCAATGGATTAAGGGCAGAATGGATTGGCGGTCCAGGCTCCGTCGCTGGAATACGGAAAATAAGCCGGTGATCTGGTTTCATGCCGCTTCACTGGGTGAATTTGAACAGGGGCGACCCTTAATAGACAAAATCAGGGAAAGCCAGCCGCAAATAAAGATACTTTTGACTTTTTATTCTCCTTCCGGATTTGAGATCCGGAAAAACTATACCGGCGCCGATCTTGTCATGTACCTCCCGTTGGATACCTCATACAATGCCCGGCTTTTTATAAAGCTGGTGAATCCCGCAGCCACTGTATTTATCAAGTATGAATTCTGGCATTTCTACCTGAAGGAATTACATATCACAAAACACCCGGTATATTTGATTTCTGCTATTTTCCGACCTGCCCAGGCGTTTTTCAAATGGTACGGGGCCTGGTTCCGTAAAAACCTGCGGTTCATCGATTATTTTTTTGTACAGGATAAAGACTCTGCCGAACTTTTGCATCAGATAAAAGTGGAGAATTGTTCAGTATCGGGGGATACCCGTTTTGACCGCGTAAAGGACCTTGCTGAAACATCAAAGAGCATTGAAATCGCCAGGTTGTTCTCAACCGGTTATGATTGCATGGTTGCCGGCAGTACCTGGCCGGAGGACGAAGAATTGCTGACCCGCTTTATTAATGTTTCAGGTGCTGAAATCCGGTTTATCATTGCACCGCATGAAATTACTGCATCCCATATCTCTCAGTTAGTTTCGAGCATTACAAGGGAACATATCCTGTATTCACAGGTAAATGCAAGCACGGATTTTATTAATACGCAGGTGCTTATCATTGATAATATCGGCATGCTTTCTTCTTTATACAGATATGGGAAGTTTGCCTACATCGGAGGCGGTTTTGGCAAGGGAATACATAACATTCTTGAAGCAGCTGCCTATGGTATTCCTGTAATATTTGGTCCAAATTTTGATAAATTCCGTGAGGCAAGAGAACTCCTCAGGCAGGGCGGTGCCTATAGCATTCATGATTATGTCGGTTTGCAAATGACGATAGGCGAATTGATCCGGAATCCGGAAAAATACAACCATTCCGCCATAACAGCAGGAGACTATGTCCGGAACAATACCGGCGCCACAACCCGTATATTCGATTTTTTAACCCGGGTGTTTTAAAACTTCGTCTTGTTTTAATTGTTAAAAGAATGAGTTAATTTTAATTCAGTTTCATTTTACTTAGAATGCAGGTTTATGCAGAAACTTGATAACATCATATCTTTCATATTTTCTGAGGAATATAAAAATAATAGAACATGAAAAATTTAGAACTTATTTGTATTGGACTGATTTTGTTTCCTTTGTATATTAGTGGTCAGGTTCCGGCTCCGCAATCGGTTGCTGATTACAGGCAGAAAGACCCGGAAATAGGGATCATTGAAAAGCTTGAAACGATTATACCATCGGATATAAAACTGGTCAATCAGGATGGGGACACAATGTTACTTGGAGATATTGTGAACAAGCCCACGGTGCTTTCATTCGTTTATTTTCGCTGCCCGGGTATCTGCAGTCCGCTAATGGACGGTCTTGCTGATGTGATTGAACGCAGCGATATGAAAATCGGCGAAGATTACCAGGTGTTCACCCTAAGTTTTGATGAGCGCGAGGGTACCGACCTGGCAGCCAACAAGCATGACAATTACCTGCATCTTGTTAAAAAGGAAGGTGCAAAAAAAGGATGGACGTTTTTCACAGCGGACAGCGCCACCATTCGCCGGATTACGGATGCGGCAGGTTTTGGATTTAAGCGCACGGGCAATGATTTTGTGCATGCTGCAGCCCTTGTTGTTCTGAGTCCTGAAAGAAAAATAACCCGTTATCTGAACGGTATTTATTTTCAGCCGTTTGAATTCAAAATGGCCCTGGTTGAAGCATCAAAGGGTAAATCGGGCCCGACGATCAACCGGTTTTTACAGTTTTGCTATGCTTATGACCCGCAAGGGAAACAGTATGTAATAAATGTAACCAGGGTATCCGGCAGCCTTATTGCATTTATGGGCCTCATCCTGTTTTTGTGGCTGGCATTGCGGCCTTTATTTAGAAAGAAACAAAAAGTCAGCATTTAATTAATATGTATCTCAAAGTATGAATGTACACGAAGGAAGCTTTTACGAAAACAAGGGGAAATACAAAGGGATCCTGGCATGGATTACATCCACGGACCATAAAAGGATAGGTCTTTTATATCTCTATTCCATTATGATTATGTTCAGTGTGGCCGCTATGCTGGGCCTGGCAATGAAAATTGAGCTCATTGCGCCCGGCAAAACCATTATGGACGCAAAACTTTACAATGGTTTTTTTACACTTCATGGAATTACCATGGTGTTTCTGGTAGTGATCCCTGGAATTCCTGCCATTCTTGGAAATTTTATGCTGCCGCTGATGATTGGCGCCAAGGATGTGGCGTTTCCCCGGCTTAACCTCTTTTCATGGTGGCTATACGTGTTGGGAGCTATTGTGGCTCTCTCTTCCCAGTTTATGGGCGGCGGCCCCCCGGATACGGGTTGGACTTTTTACGCGCCCTACAGTTTCAGAACTGTGACAAATATGTTGCCGGCGGTATTGGGTGCGTTTATTCTCGGCTTTTCATCGATTCTTACCGGGTTGAACTTCCTGGTAACAATGCACAGGATGAGAGCACCCGGGATGTCGTGGCTTAAAATGCCTTTATTCCCGTGGGCACTGTATGGTACAGCCTGGATCCAGCTTCTGGCAACACCCATTATTGGTATTACCTTGCTCATGGTGGTTGGCGAACGACTGTTTCACATCGGTTTTTTTGACCCGGCCCTCGGCGGGGACCCGGTTCTATACCAGCATCTGTTCTGGACTTATTCCCATCCGGCAGTCTATATAATGATCGTTCCTGCCATGGGAGTCATCTCTGAAATACTTCCCACTTTTGCACATAAACCTGCTTTCGGATACAAGGCCATTGTTATATCCACCATGCTGATTGCTCTTGTCGGCTCCCTGGTATGGGGACACCATATGTATACTGCCGGAATGAGCAAGGCTGCCCTGTTTGCCTTTTCTGCCCTGACATTCCTGGTTGCCATACCAAGCGCAATTAAGATATTCAACTGGATATCCACCCTGTACAAGGGGTCCATCGTGATGGAACCCCCGTTTTACTGGGCGGCTTCTTTCCTGTTCGTATTCATGATCGGCGGCTTAAGCGGACTTGTTCTTGGCTCACTGGCTACCGACGTACATGTTCATGATACGGCATTTGTTGTGGCTCATTTTCATTATATCATATTCGGTGGCACAGGATTCGCATTTTTTGCCGGCATCCATTACTGGTTTCCGAAAATTTTTGGAAGGATGTATGACAGGGGATGGGCAATCGTAGGTTGGGTTGTATTTTTCACGGGCTTTGTCACATTATATACACCCATGTTTGTTCTCGGCCTTGAGGGAATGCCACGCCGGTATTATGATTATCTGCCCCAGTTTCACGGAGGCAATATCCTGTCATCCTTTGGTGCTATCATTATGGTAGCGGGACTTGTAATAATTATTACCAACCTGATACGTTCCGCAAGGTACGGTCCAAGGGCAGAAATGAACCCATGGGGTGGAACAACTCTGGAATGGACAGTTCCAAGTCCTCCGCCACTGGAGAATTTTGATGAAATACCAACTGTCACACAGAGGCCTTACCATTATAAGCAAACCTAATTTTATGTCAGAATCCGTAACCCACGCAGAACATTTTGATGCCACCGCTTCCAAATTCGGCATGTGGCTGTTTATTTTCACGGAACTCCTGCTCTTCGGAGGCCTGTTCATCGTGTATTCTGTGGTCCGTTTTACGCATCAGAATGCATTTCACCTGGCCGCCCAGGAACTTGACCTTTTTATGGGCGCCACCAATACGATACTTCTTCTGGTTAGCAGCATGACAATTGCCATGTCGGTATCCGCTATCCAGTTCGGACATAAAAAATTCACCCTCCTCCTTATCAGCATTACCATGCTGATAGGGCTTATCTTCCTCGTGAACAAATATTTTGAATGGAAAGTAAAATTCGGCCATGGCTTATACCCGGGTTCCGATATCCTCCATGGGCTGGGAAATGGTGATACGCTTTTTTTCGGATTGTATTTTTTCATGACCGGACTGCATGCATTGCATATCATTGCCGGTCTGAGCATCCTTGGATGGGTGCTATACAGGGTGGCAGACGACAAGATCAATGCCGGACAATTTGTCCATCTTGAAAACGGAGCCCTTTACTGGCACCTTGTGGATGTGATCTGGATCTTCCTTTTCCCGTTATTCTATCTTATAACTTAATAAACTTCATCCTTCATGAGCAATTCTGAAAATCATCCCCATATAGTACCGTATCGTACCTATGTTTTCATTCTGATGGCACTGGTATCCTTTACACTTTTATCAATACTCGTAACAAGGTATGAACTGGGACCGCTTGCCGTAACGGCTGCCCTGCTTTTTGCCACGTTCAAAAGCACATTGGTGTTTTTATATTTCATGCATTTGAAATTTGATGAGCCCATCTACGGTATCATGGTATCCGTTGTGCTGTTCTTGCTGTTGATTGTCATTGTGGGTACCTTTACGGATTATAGTTTCAGATAAACCAAAACCTATGTTTGCAAATCTTTCAAATCTTTCCCAGGGAGTCAATACCGCCTTTGTAGTGATACTATCGATATGCTTCTTTTTTCTTATCGGTCTTACAATTGTATTGCTCATTTTTATCTATCGCTATAATTCAAAAAGACACCCGGTTCCCGATCAAATTGAAGGCAATAACAAATTGGAAGTATTGTGGACCGTAATTCCCATATTAATTGTAATTGCCATGTTCTATTATGGCTGGATCGGTTGGACTCCTCTCTATTCCGATGCGCCGAAAAATGCTATTCCCATTAAGACGGTGGGAAGAATGTGGAAATGGAATTTTGAATATGAAAACGGGAAAAGAACGGACACACTCTACATTCCCCAGGGAAAACCTGTTGTGCTCGACCTGGTTTCCGTGGATGTGATACATAGTTTTTATATTCCTGCCTTCCGGGTTAAAATGGATGTGATCCCGGGCAAAAAAATGAAAGTCTGGTTTATTGGGAATGCTCCCGGAAATTATGATATTTTTTGTGCGGAGTTTTGTGGTCTCCAGCATTCTGCTATGTTTACAGCTGTAACCGTAATGCCCCCTGAAAAATTCGACAAATGGTATATTGATACCACTGCTGTATCAAATGCTGCTGCGGCCGGAGGTACCGCATCCTTACCGGCAGCGGCAGGGGAAAAAGTGTACCGTACAATAGGCTGCATGGCCTGCCATTCCATTGATGGCTCACAAATGACCGGTCCGTCCTTTAAAGGGGCTTTTGGTCATGAAGTCACTGTGGTAGCCGGTGGAAAGGAAAAAACACTCAAGGTGGATGAAGCTTATATAAAAAAGTCAATCCTTGAACCCAACACCGAAATTGTGAAAGGATTCAATGCCAATTTAATGCAATCTTACAAGGGGCAGATCAGCGACCAGGAAATTGCAAATATTACTGAATTTATTAAATCGCTGAAATAATCAATTTTAAGAGTAGGGACAGGTCGCAACCTGTCCCTACAACAGTGCCATTGTTTATTTCCCGGTCAATCTCTTAATCAAATCAACCTCTTCCTGTTTATACGGTGTACCGTCTTTGCGGAAAATCTCATGAAACCATAGCTTCGGCTCCGAACCATCGGGGATCGGTGTATCCCAGGCAAACATCGTGTTCGTCTTTCCTGCCACCAGTCCCCAGTTTATAGCTCCGATATTTTCTTCCTTAAGCATTGGCATGATATTTTCAAACCGGCTGTTGTTCCTCCGGGCCATATATTCCGAGCATATCAGCGGCCGCTTGTACAGTCGGAGGCTGTCGATAGCCTTGCGGTGAAGGGTGTCATTGCTATAGTTGTGATAGGTGATCACATCCGAGTTTTCCAACTGGAATTTATTCAGATCCGTGAGCTTCACATCCCATACGGCCGATGACAGTGGCTGGGATGGATCTATCTCATGTCCCCATGTAAATATTTTTTTCAGAAGTGGCAGGGACCGGTTTAAATAACCCGAGTTCCCCGGTTCATTGTACAAATCCCACAAAAGAATGCGCTTGTCCTGAGAAAAGTATTGCATCACATCCTTAACATAGGTTTCCAGCGTAACCACCAGGGCGGTATCACTATAGATGAGGTCACCCGGATCGCGCACCCATCCGGAATTATGAACCCCTGTCTTTGGTTCGGGCTGTTTGCCGGCTTTATATGTCGGATTCCAGCAGTCATCAAAAAAGACAAAAATCGTTTTTATTCCGTGGCTATCAGCAATTGTCAGATACTGATCCATCCGGTTTTTAAAGCCAGCCGGATCAATTTCCCATGCCAGGTGATGAAGGTAAACCCGCATTGTATTCATCCCGATGGATTCTGCCCAGCCCAGTTCGCGGTTGATGGTTGTAGTATCAAATGTTTCCGCCTGCCACATTTCAAGCTGATTAATAGCCGTGCTGGGAATGAAATTACATCCTCTCGGCCAACCCTGCTGCTGATACCATGCATTGGCCTGTTCGATTGTCCATACATCGCGCGATTTGACACCTGTCTGTTTTCCACACTGCGAAATCAAAATTACAGCAAGAAATAAAAGTAAAACTGGTTTTTTCGTTTTCATGTTTTCCATTTAAAATTGATAAGTCTAATTTAAAAATTTACTTCCGGTTATGGCACTATCGGGAAAGCCACTATCCTCACCTTGGTAAATCCATAGGGAACAAGGGTTATGGTTTCGATTGAATCGTTCACTGTACCTTTGAACAGCCCGTTTCTGTCCGTCACCGGAATGGGCGCCACATCACCGAGCAATTGCCATGAAGGAATCCGGCGACCGTCAGTGACGATCTCGCCCGGCACGTGGGAAAGGTTCCAGATAAAACCTGAGGCCAAATGCGCGGCTCCGGATGTTTTCCGGAACTGAAAATTATTTGCCGGGTCAGCCACCGATTTTGCAGTTATGCCGTAATTCCATTTCCCCACCGGATAAACGCAGAAATAGTCACCTTCCTTTTCATCGAATCCTTTTTCCCAACGCTCATTCAGTTTCAGGGCATAAACCAGGGGTCCCCGCTCGACAGCCCTGGAATTTCGTCCCCATTCAGAGAGCTTCACCTCCATGGGCAATTTTAAGGTCAAGATATCACCATTCTGCCATGTGCGTATAATGTTAATAACCACCCCGCCTTTTTTGCGCTGGAGCTCTTTCCCATTCAGCATTATTACGGCTTCCCTGCACCACCCGGGAATTCTTATGGAAAATGAAAACTCAACCGGACGGACAGCACCCAGTTCAAAGCGAATGTTTTCATCAAATGGATAACCGGTAATTTCCTTTATGGAAATTTTTTCCTTTGCAGATCCTACCTCGGCATTCACAACACACGGCGCAAATTCAAGTGCCGCCAGTCCGTTATTACCTGTAGTGTACCACAAATGAGAGGCAAATTTTGTCCATCCCTGGTGCATATTGGCAAGACAGCAGGTATAGCCGCTGCGCATTCCAAAAACATTGGTCATCTGGCGGTCAAACGGCAGGGAAAAGCTGAAAACACCCTTTTTAACCTGCACCTGGTTTGCAATCTGGAAATACTGTTTTGCATTATAGTCATCTGTAGTTTGGGTGGGCAGAGCATTATAGGCCATTCTTTCAAGTGCGTCCATATATTCAATGTCCCCCGTAATAGCCATAGTTTGTTCCATTGAATACATCGCCTCCACGACTGCACAAAGTTCCGCACCCTGCTCCGGATTATTGCCGTGCAGATCCTCATCCGCTGAAAAAATTCCCATGGGAAGCCCATGCAACAGCATCAGGTCATGGAATCCCGTTTTCTGATCGGTGAGATATTTGAGACTTCCGGTGCGCTGGTAATTCAGGGCAGGCGCTTTCAACCCCATCCCTACATTTACCCCATGCCGGTGCATCCAGTTTTCACTGTCCTGGTGCGCCGCAGCCTTCATTACCCAATCACGGTTGCCCAGCCATGTGCTCCAGGCAAAAGACTGTGACTCTATTAACGCGGCCAGCTCAAGCAACGACGGATCATGATTAATAGAATAAAGCCATTGTGCTATGAGGATGTTTTCAGTGCCTCGTGAAACAGCCCATTCAGTCCATTGGCCCAGCGGGCATACGTTAAGCACCGCAAGCTGGTATGCGAAATATTGGCTGAGAAACGGTATTACCCTTGGATCGCCCGATGCCAGGTAATATTGCTGCAACACTTTTAGCATCACCATTTTAGGCCACCAGTCTTCCCCCAGTGCACAGCTTGTGATCTCAACAAAATTGCCTTTTTCTCTTTCATTCTTTGTAAGCGGGCCAAAATAACCGGATGGCCTTTGGTGATCAAGAGTCCAGTTGATATACCGCATAACTTTTTCCTGCAATTCTTTGTCTGCCAAAAGCCATGCCAGGGGTACGGCTCCGTCAAGCCAGTAAGGAGTTTCTTCCCACCCGTCTCCGGTTCCTCCCAGCCATCCGTTGCTGTTTTTTACTTTTTCATATACCTCATCGAGGTGACCTGTAGTTCCGTCACGCATAATCTGCAACTGGTGAAGAAGCCACCCGCCGGGAATAATAGCGCCCGGACGAAGTTCGGTATAAACAGGCAGGACAAAGCCTTGCGCCGATCCGGCCCCTGCATTTTGCTGATTTTCTCCGGAATTAATTGATCCTGAGGTTAGTAAAAAAAGGACTAGCACAAGGCCAAAGGCTTTCATCGCATTCGAAAGTTTTAAGGAGAACATTACTTTATTTCCTCGTTTGAAAATGAATACGGAAAATCAGACGGGGAATACACTCGTTGTTTCTGCGGGGCAGCGACCATATTAAAATCAATTACAGCACCTTTCATCAGTTCGTCATGATCGAGCCAGGTGGCTGACCAGGGCTTTCCATTAAAGGTGACGGATTGAATATACCTGTTTGCTTCCCCGTTTCCGGGTGCCCGGATAATTATTTTATTGCCATTTTCAAGGCTCAGGGTGATCTTTTTGAAAAGTGGCGCCCCGATAATATATTGACCGGAAGCGGGACAAACCGGGTAAAAGCCCATGGCAGAAAAAACATACCATGCGGAGGTTTGCCCGTTATCCTCGTCCCCGCAATATCCATCCGGAGCCGGTGTATAAAGCCTGTTCATTATTTCACGCACCCAGTATTGGGTTTTATAGGATTTCCCGGCATAATTGTAAAGGTAAATCATATGCTGAATAGGCTGATTGCCATGTGCATAATTGCCCATGTTCATAATCTGCATTTCCCTTATTTCATGAATGGGAAATCCATAATAGCTGTCATCATACACCGGAGGAAGCACAAAGACGGAATCAAGCATGGCGACAAACTTCTCCTTTCCGCCCATCAGGCCAATCAATCCCTGAATGTCATGAAATACCGACCAGGTATAATGCCAGCTGTTGCCTTCCGTAAATGCATCGCCCCATTTAAACGGACTGAAAGGAGACTGGAATGATCCGTCAAGGTTTCTCCCCCTCATTAATCCGGCAGAAGGATCAAAAACATTCCGGTAATTAAGGCACCTCGAAGCAAATTTCCGAATCTCGGCCTTTGGCCGGCCAAGCGCTTTGGCAAGCTGCATAATCGTAAAATCATCATAAGCATACTCAAGCGTGCGTGCCACATTTTCATTTATTTTCACATCATAGGGAATATAGCCTTTTTCATTATAGTACTTCACTCCCTTGCGTCCGACAGAGCTCATCGGGCCTTCATTTTCCGAATTTTTAAGAATGGCTTCATACAGGGTATCGATGTTATATCCGCGAAGTCCTTTCAACCATGCATCAGCAATGATGGATGCCGAATTGGAACCGATCATGCAGTCGCGGTGGCCGGGACTCGCCCATTCCGGGAGCCATCCACTTTCAAGATATGCATTCACGAGGCCTTCCTGTATATGGGTGTTCAATTCCTGCTCCATCAGGTTAAAAAAGGGAAACGCCGCCCTGAATGTGTCCCAGAACCCGTTGTCCGTAAAAAGATAACCCGGAAGCACTTTCCCGTTATAAGGACTATAATGCATCACCTTGCCCGATGCATCTATCTCATAAAATTTGCGGGGAAAGAGCATGGTTCTGTATAAACAGGAATAAAATGTACTTTGCTGGGCGGCAGTTCCGCCCTCAATGGCAATTCTTCCCAGCTGCCTGTTCCATGTATCCCGCCCCTGCTCTTTGATCGTTTCAAAATCGTTGGCCCCGATTTCACGAAGGTTCACCATAGCCTGTTCCGGGCTTATAAATGAGGAAGCTACTATTGCATGGATTTGCTCGCCTTTCCTTGTGGAAAACTGCAGCAGTGCCCCTGTATGCCCCTCTTTCTTTTCAAGAATATGATAATCTATACTTTTGTCATGCCAAACCGATGCATCCCTGAAAGGCTTATCAAAGCGGATTACAAAATAATTTTTAAAATTGTCCGGAACTCCTCCACTGTTTTTCGTGGAATAACCGGTAACCATATTCTCCGATGGCCAAATTTTAATAGAGGATCCATTATCGAAAGCATCAACAAGAATAAAGGAACTATCCGTCTGGGGAAAAGTAAAGCGGAAGGAAGCAGCTCTTTCAGTGGGTGCAATTTCAACCGAAACATCATAATCGGCCAGGTATACCTTATAATAATAGGGTCTTGCCGTCTCTGCCTTGTGCGAAAACCAGCTTGCCCTGGCTTCCTCGTCAATTCTGGGCTTTCCGGTTTCCGGAAATATTGAAAACTGGCCATAATCGTTGATCCATGGACTGGGCTGATGAGTTTGCTTAAAGCCCCTGATCTTTTCTGCAGTATAGGTATAAATCCAGCCATCCCCCATTTTGCCGGTCTGGGGAACCCAAAAATTCATGCCCCATGGAAGAGCAATTGCAGGGTAGGTGTTTCCGTTGGAAAGACTGAAAATGGATTCGGAACCCATAAGAGGGTTCACCATATCCACGGGATTTGACTCCGTGACAGGATTTTGAGAAAAAATACCCTCCCCTAGAAGACTCAATGTCAATAATAAAGCCAGTTTCATTGTAATGTAAGTTTTGCCGGTCGCTTTTTCACAATCGGAAGTCAAGTTACAAAATGTTTACACATCTCGGGATAAATAATGGATCCGGCCAGAGTCCACTTTATTTGATCAGTTTTAATGAAAGCGATGCGGTTCAGTCATGCAGAACAAATCCGGAGTGTCTGATCAGGCCACATGATGGTCGAGGGTTTCTCCCAGGTAGGGGTGATTTTTCGGCACAAGCAACGCCGATGAAAGGGTTTTTGAAACAACCAGGGAAAACAACCCGGCATATCCCAGGAAGCTCCCAATCTCAATAAAGCCAAAGTTATTTGATCCCGTTACCCCGGGAAGTATCTGCAGGTACAGGTCGATCCAGTATCCAACCATCAGCAGGATAACGATCGGAACCACTGCTTTTAAACGGCGGGCCGGCGTTTTCGGCATCAATATAACAAACGGTACCAGCCAGTTGATCACAATGTCTGCATAAAACAAGGGCTGCCATTGGGGCTGCCACCGAACCGCATAATATATTGTCTCTTCCGGAATATTGCCATACCATATAAGCATGAACTGGGAAAACCACAGGTATCCATAAATTATGGACAGCATAAAAACATAACTCGACATATCCTGTAAATGGTTTCTTGTAAAAAAGGGGAAATATCCTTGTTTATGCAGGATAGCAGTGATCAGCAAAATAGCGGCGGAGGCATGGTAAAAGGCAGAGGCAAAATTTCTGAATCCAAAAATCGTACTTGACCAGTCGGCTTCAACCGACATCAGAAAATCAAAACAAGCCAGCGAAAAAGTGATGGCTAACAGGAAAATATAGATACGCGAATAAAATTCACTCTTGCGGAACCAGGAGAGACCGCCTTCCAGGTCCTCCTTCAATGAAAATTTTCGCAGCAACCGCGTCATGAAAGTCCAGCAACCAAAATAAATTGCGATCCGGATCATAAAAAAGGGAATGTTCAAAAACGGCACTTTATGGCGGATGATCTCGTCCGATTTGATCACAGCCGGGTCTGACCAATCATAGATTGTATGAATTCCAAAATAAAGGATCAGAAAAAACAAGCCGGCAAAAGGAATATAAGATGCCATTGCCTCAGGTATACGCTTAAATCCGGAGGACCAGCCGGATTGCGTAATGTATTGCAGAGCCAGAAAAAAGGAAGCACCAACAGCCAGTCCAAGGAAAAAGAAATTATTGAGAAGGTAATTGCCCCATGCCTGGGCAGGATGGAGGTAAAATCCAACGGCAAAAGTAAGGACCCCAACGGCAATCAGGGTAAAACAAAGGTAATTGAACCATGGGGCAACTTTCAATTTATCATCCAGGTAAGATGACGGGTGGCTCATAATGGGTGACTGATGATTATCCATTGTTAATTATTCATTTTTCATTGTTATCCGTGGGTTATCACCCACTTTCCGTGGGTTATCACCCACTTTCCGTGGGTTATCACCCACTTTCCGTGGGTTATCACCCACTTTCCGTGGGTTATCACCCACGGTTATTGAAATTTGACCCCTTCGGGGTTTTGGCTTCACTATTCACTTTCGACTATTAATTTTTCACTTGCTTCTGCAGCTCCCTCACATACATCACAATTTTCCAACGGTCCTCGGGGCGTATGATACCGCCATACGCCATCATCACTCCCTGCCCAACCGTAATGACATGATATATTTCTCCATCCGGAATATTTTTGACTTTTTCATTTACAAGGGAAGCCGGCTTAAAATTATACAACCCCGATGTAAACAGGTTGCCATTACCATCAGCGAGTGTACCGTGGCAGTTAATGCAAAAACGGTTGTAAGCCACCTTTCCCCTTTCCAGGTTTTCATATCCGGCAGAAAGCGGATTGACCAGTTCCCGGCCAGCCAGCAAACGGTCTGTATCATTTTTCTGATACGGATACGGGATCAACCCACGCGAAACAGTTCCTTCAACCGGTTCTCTCAACGTTTTTCCATCTTTAAATACGGGGTTGTCGGAATATGTTTCATAAGCTTTTGAATACGCCATATCCGGAAAATAATCGTAGCCCGGGTCATTGTGCGTGCGGTCACAGGCAAACAAAGGAAGGAGAATAAGCAAAATGAATAAGGCTGTTGGCTTCATACAATATTATTTTTCGATTATTTCTTCAGCTGATGCTTCCCTGAGGGAGGTTAACAACTGATCCCTGTCAAATTTATCCGCATCATAAACAAGGATGAACTTATCATCAGTGACCCGTTCATCCATGATCAGCGCCTTTTTAAAAGGATAAATCTTAGCCCTCACAGAAAAGGTAAGCAGGGTAAAAATGGTTACAATCAGTATGATCAGCACCAGCGTTACCGTAATAAAAGAAGGAAAGGCATTGAAAGGTTTTCCACCGTAATTCAATGGCCAGTCAATCACAGCCGTGTAATATAAAAAAGCCAGAACGGCAATACCCCCGAAGAAACCATAGAACCAGGCAGCCCAGCTGATCCTGGAGCGGCGACCCAATACCCGCAGCGCCTCATGTATCGGGTAAGGAGTATACAACTCGGTGGGTTCAAGATTTTCAGCCATAAGTCGGCAAAGGGCGTCCATAAGGGATTCCTCGCTCCCGAATACCCCGATTATTGATCTGCTGGCTGTTTTCATGGTGTATCAGATTTAAGTTCGCCCATGAAATGTTCACGGTCATTGTGTTTCAGCACGCTTTTCACTTCGTGTATCGCGATCATGGGAATAAAACGGAAAAAGAGCAGAATTGCAGCGATGAATAACCCCATGGTCCCAAAAAAGAGTCCTACCTCAATATAGGAGGGAGAATAATTGGCCCATGCTGACGGAAGGTAAGTTCTGCTTAAGGAGGTTACAATTATAATGTATCGTTCATACCACATGCCCAGGTTGATAAGCAAGGAAATGATGAAAGCCAGGGTAAGATTATGCCGTATTTTTTTTGACCAGAATAATTGCGGAATCAGGGCATTGCAAATGAACATAGCCCAGAATTCAAAGGCATATTTTCCTGTAATCCGGTTTTTAAACTGAAGAAAGGCTTCGTATTGATTTCCGGAATACCACGCCACGAAAGTTTCCGTAAGATACGCCGTAGCCATGATGAGTGAAATGAAAACCAGGATACGCGCGATTGCATCGAGGTGTGAATCCGTCACATAATCCTGGAATTTGTAGATTTTTCGTATGATGATCATCAGCGTCATTACCATGGCAAAACCCGAAAAGATTGCCCCCACCACAAAGAAAGGCGGAAAGATGGTGGTATGCCAGCCGGGAACCACGGAGGATGCGAAGTCGGTTGATACTATGGAATGCACAGACACAACCAGTACAGCCGCTATCCCTCCCAGTACATACCCGGTGGATTCATAACGGATCCATTCCCGTGATGAGCCCGTCCATCCGAAACTGAGGATGCCATAAATGGTCTTTTTAATTTTTGATGTAGTTTTATCCCTGATAGTTGCAAAGTCGGGAATCATCCCCAGGAACCAGAACGAAGCGGATATCAGCAGGTAAGCAGAAATAGCCATAAAATCCCAGAATAGAGGCGAATTGTAATTCACCCACAATGGTCCGCGCGTATTCGGATAGGGAGCAATAAAAAAGAAATCCCACGGCCTTCCCATGTGAATCAGCGGAAATAAGGCAGCACAAATTACAGCAGCAACAGTCATGGCCTCGGCTGCCCTGTTAATTGAAGTCCTCCAGGTTTGCCGCAACAGCAGCAGGAAAATGGAAAAGGCCGTTCCGGCATGGCCGATCCCGATCCACCATACGAAATTAATGATATCCCATCCCCAGGCACTTGCATTATTTACATTCCATGATCCAATCCCTACCGTAAGCGTAATATATAAAGCATACGCACCGTAAACCAGCATCAGGGAAGCGACAAACATGGATATATACCACCAGATGCCGGGTTGCATCCCGATGGGTGCGACGATATCTTCCGAAACCTGTGATAGCTTTTTGTTTCCCAGTACCAGTGGGCCTCTTATTTCGGTTGCATAACTCATCAATCAGCGATATTAAGCATTTTTGTTTCGAATTTTCGTGAGATAACCGACGGAAGGCAAAGTATGAAGCTCTTCGAGCAGATAATAATTCCGTTCATTTTTTGAATTAATGACAACTGCATTTGACTCGTTGTTCAGATCCCCAAATGTAAGTGCCTTGGCGGGACAGGCCTGTACGCAGGCAGGCTGCACTTCTTCCCCGTTCAGCACCCGGTTATCGAGTTTGGCCTGGAGTTTCTTTTCCTGGATGCGCTGGGCACAGAATGAGCATTTCTCAACAACTCCGCGTTCCCGCACAGTTACATCCGGGTTCAGCACAAGCCTTCCAAGATCCGAATTCTCATGGTAATTGAACTTTGGATTTTCGGCATACTGAAACCAATTAAACTTCCTTACCTTATACGGACAATTGTTTATGCAATATTTCGTACCCACACAGCGGGTATAGGCTACCTGGTTCAACCCTTCATTGCTGTGTGGTGTCGCGGACACCGGGCACACATTTTCACAGGGAGCGTTGTCACAGTGCTGGCAAAGCAACGGCTGATGAACAACTTCGGGTTTTTCAGTCTTTCCCGCATAATACCTGTCAATTCGAATCCAGTGCATAATGCGCGCTTTGGCTACCTCCGCCTTGCCCACAACCGGTATATTGTTTTCTGCCTGGCAGGCAATAATACAAGCGCCGCATCCGGTGCATGAATTCAGGTCAACCGACATTCCCCAGTGAAAACCGTCGTATTTTGGCTTGGGATAGAGCGATATGTTTTTTTCCTGTATTTCTTTGTGTATTTCATTTCCTGCTTCCGGATTCTTGTGGTATTCGGCGAGGGTGGACTCACGAACAATCGGCCGGCCATCCATAACGTTGTATATCTGGCTCCGGGCCACCGTATGTTTCTGGCCTGTTTTTGAAAAAGTAACCGTGGTGCCTGTAAACCGGAAATTGCCGGATGAAATGCCAGTAAGAGGAAAGACATTGACCCCCGTATTGTCAGCCACTTTGCCGGTATTTTTCCGGCCATAACCGAGAGCGATGGAAATGGTCTTGTATGCCTGGCCGGGCTGGATAAGAACAGGAAGCATTATCTTTTTACTGATTTCAATTACGTCATAATCTTCCAGTCCATTCTCCAGGGCAAAGCGGGGAGATATGGCTGCATAATTTTCCCATACCGCCTTTGTTACCGGGTCCGGTAATTCCTGGAGCCAGGGGTTATTGGCATGACGACCTGTCACCATGGCAACAGACGGGTAAAGATGCAGTTCGATGCCCCCTTTGCTATCGGGAGTTTTATCTACCTCCGCCGGCTTCATTCCGGGATGTGCGGAGAAACTTACTGCCGGTTCGTATACACCATTCTGCAATGTGGTTACCCAAAAATCATAAAAACGTTTCTTTTCCTGCTGCATTGGGAATAGTTTTCTCTCCCAGAATGCTTTTACATAATCCTGCATGGAGGAATTATTCCCTGACCAGCGCAGAAGGGATTCTTCCCATTGCCGGGTATTAAATACCGGGTTGATCAAAGGCTGTTGCAGGCTGTACTTCCCGGAGACCGGCTCTGCATCGCCCCAGCTTTCAAGGTAGTGGCCGGAAGGGCAAACATACTGGCAAATAGCAGACGTTTCGTCAGCCATCGAAGACAGGTACACGGTGAGACCGGTTTTTTTCAAACCGCTGACAAATTTTTCGGCTTCAGGAAAATGATAGGCCGGATTGGTGTTCACAATGAATAAGGCATCTATACTTCCGGAATTCATGTTTTCAACAAGGGCTATCATATCAGAATCAACACCCTTCCTTACATAAACCGGCCTTGTGATATCAATCGTTTTGCCATAATTCCCAAGTGCATTGTTGATTTGATTTACAAGAACCTGAATGCTGGTATCCCCCGATCCGGAAATAACCAGACTCCGTCCCCGGAAATTTTTCAATTCCGACGCCAGTTCCTGCATCTCTTCACTGTAGGGGACTGAAGGAGAAATTTCCCCGGTGATCGACCTTAACAGGGCAGAAAGCATGGGCCATTCTTCGGAAGGTTTGATCGGGATCCGCTCATCGGCATTGGAACCGGTTATACTCATACCGGCCTCGAACTGAATATGCCGGTTCATGGTGTCTTTGCTGTCTTTTAATTTTCGCCCGCTGGCATACTGTTCCGTAAATTCGACGGGGGATATCCAGGTGCCCAGGAAATCGGCGTCAAAGCTGACAATACATTCAGCCTTATCGAAGGCATAGGACGGAAGTGCCCTTACCCCGAAAGTACGTTCATTCGCCAGAAGCATACTGCTACAGGAAGCGGTATCATAAGTGATATGCAGGGCGGAAGGATAGGCCTTTTGAAATTCCAGAATGATATTCTCAGCGGAGGGACTAATCACCGTTGAGGTAAGCAATACGATTTTTCCTCCTTTGCCCTTTATATCTTTCAGCTTTTTCGATATTTCAGCATCTGCTTTTTCCCATGTCCGCTCTTTTCCATCGATGAGCGGATGATGATGCCTGTCGTTATCGTAAAGATCAAGTACCGATGCCTGTACACGGGCACTAGTGCCACCCCGGGTAAGGGTACTCAACGGGTTGCCTTCAATCTTGATCGGCCGGCCGTCACGGCTTTTCACAAGAACACTGCAATACTCTTCACCATCAAAAAAAGTAGAAGCATAATAAATCGAATTTCCGGGAGTGATCTCCTCAGGTTTGATAAGATAAGGGATTGCTTTATGAATGGGCTTTTCACAGCTGTTTAATACGGTGGCCAGCACTGCGCTAAAACCGGCGAGTTTAAGAAAGCTTCTCCGGCTTGCCGGACCGTTTACACTTCCATCCAGTAAGCTGAGAATATCCGCCTTGTGGTTCAACTCATGAAAAGTTTCATGCTTGCGCACAAACTCTCCCGGCTGTAATTCCCGAATATGCTGGTAGTATTTCTTTCCTTCGTCCATTTAGTTGTTTGTTGATAGTTGTTTGTTGCTAGGCTGAAATAGTTTTGCAGTTTTGCAGTTTTGCAGTTTTGCAGTTTTGCAGTCATGCAGTCATGCAGTCAGCTGCGTCAGCCCATTTTCAAATTTTCAAATTCAAATTGACTTTCACTTTTAATTTTTATCTTTTAGTTTTAGCTGATACTTACTTGTCACTTGTCACTCGTCACTCGTCACTAGTAATGGCACTTCATACAATCCGTACCTCCGATCATATCCACCGTAACCGAATCAATTTGTCCGTTCTCAAGCTTTTTCCTGAGGCCTTCATATTTTTCATAAAACTGGTTATCATGGAACTGAACCTTGGTATCCCGGTGACAATTGATGCACCATCCCATGGACAAATCCGGCACCTGCACAATACGATCCATTTGCTCCACAGTACCATGACAGGTCTGACAGGCCAGTTTACCTGCACCTACATGCTGTGCATGACTGAAGAATACGTGATCCGGTAATTTGTATACCCGTTTCCACTGGACGGGCTTCTTGCTATCGATCGATGCAAATATTTTGCTGATTTCAAATCTTCCTGACCGCGAACCTTCACGGACTACCATATGGCAATTAAGACAAACACTGAGAGAGGGGATGCCGGCTGAAGTGCCGTATTCGGCACTGTTATGGCAGAACTGGCAATCGATCTTATTCTGACCGGCATGAACCGCATGTGAAAATTTGATAGGCTGGTCGGGCATATAATTTTTGGATCTTCCAAGATTAATCGCTTCCTGGGCGACCATTTTGGTTAAGAATAAAGAGGATGCAAGCAAAACAACTACGTGTACCGTCCTGTACCGGATAATATGGAACCACACCAGGTCAAGCAGCGCCAATAAAAATACGAGGAGCAGACCCGTAAACAGAAGTATCTGGTTAATAACAGGTTTAGGTTTATAACCTCCCTGCTCATAGTATTCATGCAAATATCCCTTAAGCTGTGCAACTTCATTCAGCGTAAGGGCTGTATAACCGGTATGTACCTGGGAAAGCTTTTTTCCGGAAGGTGAAAGCAGAACGGCTTTGAGGTCATCCACTGTTTTGGATTCCATGGAACCGGCAACTTCAAAAGCCGAGGGATTCCAGTTCAATTCTTCCACCGGCTTGATGTTATGGCAGGAAATGCAGGATGTTTGTCCATCCTGGTCACGGATCAATCCATAAAACAACCTTTCGCCTGTTTTAATATCATTATGCGACAGGTTAAATGAAGTGTCCGCACCCTGCACCACAATAATATTTTCCGGCTCTGCACAAAAAGAGCGGACGCCGGAAATAAGAACAAAGGACAGGAAGACGATTCTTCTGATATTAATAAGGGAGGAACGAAGGATGAAATTAAAACCCATACATATTTTTTTGAAGTTCATCTGAAACAAAGACAAATCCTATTCTGCCTTCTATCGTTGTAACCCGACTTTCAAAAATAAAAAATAGAACGTCAGATAAATAAAGATACAATAAAAAATATTTAATTTAAAATCATTCGCTGCACCCATTTAAAAGCCATTGGAACAACACACAATAATTTGAATTGTTTCAATTTATTTAAATTCCGTTCCGTGCCATATCATGGAGCGTTTCTATAATCGGGCCAGATCTTCCGGCGTATCAATGCCAAAGCTATCATAAACAGTTGTTCTTACTGTGATATGAAATCCGTTCTCAAGCCATCGCAATTGTTCAAGCGATTCTGCCTTTTCCAGCGAAGACTGCGGCAGGCGTGTAACTTCAAGCAATACATCCCTTGCAAACGCATACAAACCTATATGCAGGTAAAAATCTGCCGACAAAGGCCATGCTGATTTTTCCGCACCGCGGACATGGGGTATCGGTGAACGGCTAAAATAAAGGGCTTGCCGGTTTGGTCCCAAAACTACTTTGGGACGGTTTGGGTTGAACACCTCATCAGGATGGGTCGCAATTTTTACAAGAGTGGCAATTTGAGTCCGCGGATCTTCGAAGCATTCCATTAAAAGGCTGATCTGTTGCGGTTCAATAAAAGGTTCATCTCCCTGGATGTTCAAAACAACATCAAACGTCTCACCCAGTTCCTCTTCCACCCGGATTACGGCTTCGGCGCAACGATCCGTCCCGCTTGAATGATGAGGGGAAGTCATGATGACCGCACCCCCGAATGCCTTTACAGCATTGAAAATCCTGTCATCATCCGTTGCCACATACACCCGGTCCATAACTTTTGATGCCTGCTCATACACCCGCTGAATCATCGGCTTACCCTGTATTAAGGCAAGCGGTTTACCCGGAAAACGGGTAGAAGCATATCGTGCAGGAATGATGCCTATGTATTTTTTCATTGGGGTCATCGGAAACATGAATTTTTGACAGAGCAAATTACTAAAAAACTATTAATATTGTAATTTTGTCATAGTTTTTAAATTCCGGGTGGGTTTGAATATGGATAAGAATGAACTTCTCAAAATAAAACAACGGTTCGGCATTATCGGTAACTCCGAAGCGCTGGCGCGTGCCATTGATATTGCCGTGCAGGTGGCGCCAACGGATTTGTCGGTGCTGATCACCGGAGAAAGCGGTGTTGGAAAGGAAGTTCTGCCCCAGATCATTCACCAGTTCAGTACCCGCAAACACGGTGGCTATATTGCCGTAAACTGCGGTGCTATTCCGGAAGGGACGATCGATTCCGAACTTTTCGGGCATGAAAAAGGGTCTTTTACTGGGGCCTATGAAAGCAGGAAGGGATATTTCGAAGTGGCTGACGGGGGAACGATTTTTCTCGACGAGGTAGCTGAATTGCCGTTGTCAACCCAGGTCCGGCTCCTGCGCGTGCTCGAGACAGGCGAATTTATCCGGGTTGGATCCTCAAAGGTGATCCGGTCAAACGTTCGGGTTATTGCTGCTACGAATGTGGATGTTAGCGGAGCGATTCAGCATGGCAAATTCAGGGAAGATCTTTTTTACCGTCTCTGCAGTGTTCCTATTGAAGTTCCTCCTCTCCGCCAGAGAAAGGAAGACATTCCTCTTTTATTCCGGAAATTTGCCGTTGATTTCGCCGACCGTAACCGCATGCCTGCCATTTCACTCACCGAGGAAGCGGTGGAAATGCTTTCGAATTATCGCTGGCCCGGAAACATACGACAGCTTAAAAACATCGCCGAGCAAATTTCGATCATTGAAGAAAAAAGATTGATTACTCCCGAAGTGATGAGGTCCTATCTTCCCGATTTTTTTGAATCCAAACTCCCGGCTATTCCGGATATTGTGGATCAAAAAACCTTTGCCTCGGAAAGAGAGATTTTGTATAAGATTCTATTCGACATGCGCAGCGACATGAATGAACTTAAAAAGCTGGTGCATGAAAATATACATAAGGGCGGGGATGACGGGGAAATGCATACGTCCTCGCACGTGATGCCAAAGTTCGTGCATGATGTGGAACCCATCCTGGCTGATGATAAACCCATCCGGAAATATGATATACAGCGTGACCCGGGAGAAGACATTCAGGACACGCAGGAGATTACAGAAGAATCGCTGTCGCTTGCCGACAAAGAAATTGAAATGATAAGGAAAGCGCTGGAAAAACATAAGGGAAAGCGAAAACATGCAGCGAATGAACTTGGCATTTCCGAAAGAACCCTGTATCGTAAAATAAAGGAATTTAATATTGAGTAACTTATGCGGTTGAATCAGGTAATTTTCAGGATCGCGGTTTATATTCTCCTGCTTGCTTCTTTTTTATCGGTAAGCGCCTGCTTTTCGATGAAATATTCCACATCGGGTGCGTCTATTCCCGTGGAAGCCAAAACTGTTTCCGTACAGTTTTTTGAGGATATCACCCGCAGCCAGGAAGCCGGATTGAAACAGCAGGTTACCGACAAGCTCAAAGATTTCATCCAGTCAAATACAAGGCTGCTATTAATTAATGGTACCGGGGATATGGATTTCGAAGGGGCCATTTCGGGCTATTCCGTCACTCCCACAGCCATCGTTTCGGGTGATGAGGCTGCCAAAAACCGGTTCACCATTACCCTGAAAGTGAAATTCACCTGTGAGGTAAATCCGGATCTTGATTTTGAAAGCAGCTTTTCACGGTATGAGGATTATGACGCCACCATGGATTTTGAGCAGGCAAAGGCCACCTATACGGATGATCTGCTTGCCCTCCTTGTAGAAGATATTTTTAACAAAGCCTTCGCTAATTGGTAACATTTGCGAATATGCGAACGAAACAATTGCTTTCTTATATTCATCACCCCGGCAAAATGAACCGGGACTCGATCGAAGAACTTCGGCGGATCACCGGTCAATATCCTTATTTCACCACAGCCCGCTTGTTGCTGATACGGAATTTGTTCCTTCTGGAGGATTCGGCATATCAGCATGAAATTGAATTAACAGCGCCTCATGTGGCCGAACGGCGTGTGTTGTACGAACTTATCCATCCGATGAAGGAGTCGGAACAGGACGCCAACGCAATTGAAGAAATAAATAAAGAAGAGCCGGAAATGACTGCTCCGGCTGAAACATCTGAAACGGTGGCGGAACCTGGTATAGAAACCGCTGAATCCGTTCCGGAGGGAGAATTGATTGCGGAGGGAGAATTGATTGCGAAAGATGTATCGGTAGCTGAAGCATTGGTTGCAGAAGAAGAATTGATTGCAGAAGGTGAATCGGCAGCTGAAAAAGAAGAGTTAGAATCGGGAGTAAATTCAGAGGATGAATCGTTGCTGGAAATCGGTGATACAATTCCGGATGAAGCGATACCCGGGGAAACTGCCGCAGAAAAAACGAGTGAAACGCTTCCGCAGAATACGAATGAAGCCCCTGCTCCTGAAAATGAGGAACCCCCCGCCACCGAAAAAAGAAATCTCCGGCAAAATATTTCAAATCTTCTGTCGTGGCAGCTTCATGAGCTTGAGTTGGTTGATCCTTCCCAGGAAGCATTGATGCCGGAAACCGGCATTGATATTGAGAAAACCTATGGAACACCCCTGGAAAAGGATGAAAATGAAATTATTTCCGATGATCTGCTGACGCTCGATCTGGATTCGGATGATGAAAACCTTCACAGTTTTACCGACTGGCTTTCCATCATTGCCCGGCCGGCTGAAAAAATGACGGAGACTTCCGACAAAATTCCTGTGGCTGACGAAAAGATACTGATCGACAAATTCATCGAAGCCAGTCCTCGGCTTTCGCCACCAAAGGAAAACGCCCCGCATGTGGACATTTCTGAAGACAGTGTGAAGGAACATGACGGGATATTTACGGATACGCTGGCAAGGATTTATATCAAACAGGGATATTACAGCAAGGCGATCTTTGCATACGAAAAATTAATTTTGAAATATCCGGAAAAAAGTGGTTATTTTGCTGCGCAGATCGAAGAAATTAAAAAGTTGACAAATAAACGGTAAATCAATTCATTATGTACGGACTAATTACAGGCATCATCTTATTCGTGTGTATACTTCTCATTCTCATTATACTGGTTCAGAACCCAAAAGGAGGCGGATTATCCTCCAACTTTTCTTCTTCGAACCAGTTTATGGGAGTAAAACGTACGGCTGACTTTGTTGAAAAAGCCACATGGGGTTTTGCAGCTGCCTTGCTGGTTTTAAGTATTCTGGCTACCGTCGTACCCCGGAAGACAAACATGCAGCGGCAATCAAGGATCCAGGACAATATCGAAAACTCGGCAATTGATCCGGAGAGACTTCCGTCTTATCCTACGGCTCCTGTTGCACAGCCGGCCGACAATCAAAATCAGCCGGCCACTCCTGATAACAATCAGGCAGCCCCTGAAAAGAAATAAAGCATCGTCCGCATTTTTTTCATGAAAAGCGTGTCAGTATGTCATAATTACTGACACTTTTTTTTGCAATATGCCTTTGGCACAATATTCGTTAAAGCAATTCCAAATTAAATCAGATGTTTAACCCCAAATTAAATAAGAGAAATGGCAAATATTAAAGGACAAGTCAATGCAGGTAAGGTCTTAGTGAAACCCTTTCCCGCAGAGGAAAAAACAGCAAGCGGAATTATTATCCCCGATTCAGCCAAGGAAAAACCACAACGCGGCGAAGTGGTAAAAGTAGGCGAAGCAAAAAAAGATGAACCCGTAATTGTAAAAATGGGAAATACAGTACTTTATGGCAAATATTCCGGAACAGAACTGACCATTGACGGAAATGACTATTTGCTGATGAATCAATCAGACATTCTTTACATTGAATAATATCTAACTTAAACATACACAAAAATGGCATCAAAAGAAATTAAATTTAATATTGAAGCACGCGACCTGCTTAAAAAGGGTGTTGACCAGCTTGCCAATGCTGTAAAGGTAACCCTGGGACCTAAGGGACGAAATGTCATTCTCGACAAGAAGTACGGTGCTCCGATGGTTACAAAGGATGGTGTAACTGTAGCGAAAGAAATTGAACTCGAAGACGCATTTGAAAATATAGGTGCACAACTGGTGAAAGAAGTGGCTTCAAAGACCAATGATGATGCCGGTGACGGTACCACCACGGCTACTGTCCTGGCCCAGTCAATTGTAACTGTTGGATTAAAGAATGTTACCGCAGGAGCCAACCCGATGGATCTGAAAAGAGGGATCGATCAGGCTGTAAAAGTTGTGGTTGAAGATCTGAAAAAACAATCACGCAGTATCGGAGAAGACATCGAGAAAATCGAACAGGTTGCCTCCATTTCTGCAAACAATGACCATACGATCGGCAAACTGATCGCCGAGGCAATGGGCAAGGTAAAAAAAGAAGGAGTAATCACTGTTGAAGAGGCAAAGGGAACCGAAACTCATGTTGACGTGGTTGAAGGTATGCAATTCGACCGTGGATATATTTCCGCATACTTTATTACCGATCCTGACAAAATGGAATCCGTTCTCGAAAACGCGGTGATCCTTTTATCCGATAAAAAGATCTCCACCATGAAGGATCTGCTCCCGATTCTTGAGCCTATTGCACAGCAGGGACGTCCATTGCTGATCATTGCCGAAGATATTGACGGCGAAGCATTGGCTACACTTGTTGTCAACAAGCTGAGAGGTTCACTGAAGATCGCTGCTGTAAAAGCTCCCGGATTTGGTGACAGACGCAAGGAAATGCTTGAAGATATCGCTATCCTTACCGGCGGCGTTGTGATTTCCGAAGAAAAAGGACTCACGCTCGAAGGTGCAAAGATCGATATGCTGGGTAAAGCCGAAAAAATCGTTATTGACAAGGAAAATACAACCATTGTTAATGGCGCTGGTGATAAAAAGACAATCGATGGACGTATCAAACAGATCAAATCACAGATCGAAACTACCACTTCGGACTATGACAAGGAAAAACTTCAGGAACGACTTGCCAAACTGGCAGGTGGCGTTGCCGTACTTTATGTAGGTGCTGCTTCCGAAGTTGAAATGAAGGAGAAGAAAGCACGCGTTGAAGATGCACTGAGTGCAACCCGCGCAGCTGTTGAAGAAGGTATCATTCCGGGTGGTGGCGTGGCCTATATCAGGGCCATCAAAGCCATTGAAAAGCTGAAAGGCGAAAATGAAGATCAGACAACGGGTATTGCCATTGTTAAGAGGGCTTTGGAAGAACCCTTGCGCCAGATCGTTGAAAACGCCGGTATTGAAGGCTCTGTTGTTGTACAGCGCATTAAGGAAGGCAAAGATGATTTCGGTTACAATGCCCAGGAAAACAAATACGAATCGTTATACCAGGCAGGTGTTATTGATCCTACCAAGGTAGCACGCGTTGCTCTGGAAAATGCCGCATCCATTGCCGGTATGTTCCTGTCAACCGAATGCGTGGTTGCCGAAAAACCCGAGAAGGAAGGTCCTCCCCCGATGGGCGGCGGACCCGGCGGAATGGGTGGTATGATGTAAAAAAAATTGCCGTCAGTTTAAACTGACGGCAATTTTTTTTAGTGAAAAACTAAAAGATAAAAACTAAAAGTGAGGCTAACGCCACCACCTTGCGGTTGCCGCCACTTTTAGTTTTTAGTTTTTAGTTTTTCATTATTCATTGTTCATTTAATCAGTTCGCTATTAACTTAAATCCCTTTCCATGCACATTGATAATCTGCACCTGGGAATCATCCTTGAGGTATTTCCTTAATTTGGCGATATATACATCCATGCTTCGGGCATTGAAATAATTATCATCCACCCAGATCGTTTTCAGTGCAAAATTCCGGTCGAGAACCGCATTCTTATTCGCACACAGCAGTTTCAACAGGTCTGATTCCTTGGTGGTCAGTTTCTGTTCCGAATCCCCGATTTTCAACAACTGCGTATTGGGATAAAAAAGGTAATTCCCGATATGGTATTCTGATTGGGTAATTCCGGCAGCATCTTTTTTCGTGCGCCTCAATACGGCTTCCACCCGGAACAACAATTCCTCCATGCTGAAGGGCTTGCTTATATAATCATCCGCCCCTGCTTTGAAACCTTCAATAATGTCCTCTTTGAGCGATTTCGCCGTAAGAAAAATAATAGGAATATCGGCATTGGTCATCCTGATCTCACGAGCCAGCGTATACCCGTCTTTAACCGGCATCATCACATCAAGAATGCACAGGTCATAATGACCTTTGATAAAGCTCTTGTAAGCTTTTTCACCATTAATAAACCAATCCGCATCGTATGATTTTACGATGAGATATTCGCGCAGCAAGGTTCCGAGATTCTCGTCATCCTCAGCCAGCAGAATTTTTATCTTTTGTATGTTCTCCATCTTTCAGCGGTAAATATAATTTAAATGTGCTTCCTGCATATAATTCACTTTCAAGGTCAACATACCCGTGGTGCTCTTCAATAATCATCCTCACATAACTTAGTCCCAAACCGAAACCCTTGACTGTATGAACATTCCCCGTAGGCACGCGGTAAAATTTTTCGAAAACACGCTTCTGATCTGCCTTGCTGATCCCTATACCGTTATCCTTTACTAAAATTAAAAAAAATTCACCCCGGTTGGATGTTTCTATATGGATTTCAGGATCCCGATTACAATATTTTATAGCATTATCAAGCAGGTTGGACAAAACATTGGTGATATGCACCTGGTCAATGTTCAGAAAATAATTTTCCGCATTTAACGCTGAAGAAATCTTGCCGTTCCTGTTTCTTACCTGTATAGAGAAATTCTCTATCACACTGGAGATCACTTCATGCATATCCACTTCTACAAGACGGAGCCTTAATTTTCCTTTATCGAAAACGGCAGTCTGCAGAACCTTCTCTACCTGGTTGCCTAATCGCCGGCACTCTTCCGCGATGATTTTCGATATCTGTTCCGTATTCTTTATTTCCATCGGTATGCTCTTGTCGCTCAGCATTTGGGATGCCAGGGAAATGGTCGATATCGGCGTTTTTAACTCATGGGTCATGTTGCTTACAAAATCATTCCTGATTTCCGAAAGCCTCTTCTGCCTGAACATCACTACGATTGTAACACCAAAGCTGGCAACGATAGCCAGGGTGAGCAAAAGCGAACTGATGGCAAGATAACTGAGTGACCGGAAAAGAAAATTCTGTTTATCAGGAAAATAAATGGAAAGCGAATTGGCAACGGCAAATACATCATCGGGAAATAGCTGAACTTTATAGTATTCCGCCTCTTCTGCCGGACTGTAATTTTTTGAACTATAAGCAATATCATTATTGAACCGGATCACGGCATATTCATAGGGCAGATCAATTCCGTTCTCTTTGATCACATCATGGATTATCTCTTCTAAAACGCGGGGACTGATTCTTTTTTCAATATCCGGTGACTGGAGGAACATTCCTGTAATAACGCGGTTGACCAGTTCACGGCGGTTCGTAACCCAATCATGCATTTGCTTTTTCCTGTCAGGATCCTTTTTCGTATTTTTATCCGGTCTGTTATTTCCTGACGGATTGGCGGGTCCGCCGATAGTTCCCGGCACCGTAAGTGAAAATAAACTGGTATCCCGGTTCTGGCGTTCATCTTCGCGAACGATAAGATCCGTTGCTTCACGGCGTTCAATTTGCCGTTCAATATCAATCAGGGACCGTGAAATTAGCTGATCAAACTGTTTCTCTTTAACGAGCCAGGCATTTTTCAGCCAGAAAGCCTGGACAAGTATTAATGCGGTCATGGCAAGACCCATGCAAACCGATACAAACCAGATGATTTTTTTGTTCATTAGAAACAAAGATAACTTTATAACCTTTTGCAAAAGAGCTTTTTAACAATCTTTAACAGTTCTTGGGTTTTGTTAACTAAGATATGTCATACCTTCACATCAGACATTAAGGAATAATAAACCCGAGGGTTTTAAAGATAGTTCTTCCCCAAGTGTTTTTAGGTTACAAAAGGTGTTTATTAGGTTAATTACTCAAAGTTAGGATTAGGGCCCCGCCAATGGCGGGGCTTATTTTTTACTGGCGTTTTATAAAAAATTTGGCATGCAATATGTATTTTTACGTCCTGTCATAGCGTTACATTTGTTCGCTTGAAAAATATAGACAAAGAATGCAAGAGCTGCTTGATGACATACTATTCGAAAAGAGAAACAAGGAATACGGTTCCTATAAGCTGCGTAAAGGTTATTTTTCCCGTCTTGCCATCAGCTTCATTATTTCGTTGACAATTGTTCTGCTTTTTATCCTTGCTTACTTTTTTTTCCTGAATACAGGAGGAGACAGCAGCGTCTATTTATATTCATCCTCAAATCCGGGTTTGAAAAGCACCCAGGGTTCACTGATGGACCCTGCAGATCTGGCTGCCTTGATGGCACAGCAGGAAAAACCACAAGAGAAGGTGGATCAGCCGGTAAAGAAACCGAGGGATATGCTGCATGATTTTGCCATGACCGAAAAACCCAGTCCGGATACATTTATGGAGAAGGAGGAACAGGAGGAACCCGAAGCAGCTGAATCGGGAGGACTATCCCCAACAAACGACAGCACCATTTTCGGGGGCTACCTGCTTGGATCCGGCGAAGAAGGAAGCGGCGGTTCCGGGTTAGATAAGTTCCCCGAGTTCCCCGGTGGCACAGATGCGGTACGCCGGTATATTGAGCTCACTGTAATATACCCGCTCCAGGCGATAAAACAAAAACTTAACGGTGTAGTTATTGTAAGCTTTGATGTAAACCGGCAAGGTACGGTTGACAACATCAAGGTCGAAAGAGGGGTTCATCCTATGCTTGATAAGGAAGCTATAAAGGCGGTCGAAAGCATGCCGAGATGGAAGCCCGGCGTACGTCACGGCAAACCGGTTATTGTTAAATTTGTTATTCCCGTTCGGTTCATGCCAGTAAGTTGATCGTTTTCCATCGCGATTTTGAATAATTCCTTTATTTTTGTATCCCGATTGGACCTCTTTTGTTTGCATGAAATTTACTTATTTATAATATACCATGATTTCCAGTATTTTACTTTTAGCGCAAGAAACCGGAACGGCATATGCCATGAAAGTGTCAGGAGTTCATGACACAGGTCAGATTTCTGTATTGAGCCTTTTTCTCAAAGGGGGATATATTTTAATCCCGATCGTTTTGCTTTCCATCGTTTCGGTATACCTTATTGTGCGCAAAACACTGGATATCAGAAACAGCCTCCGTATCGACCCGGGGATGGTGTCTCACATGAACAGCCTTCTTCGGTCCGGCGACATGAAATCCGCTGAAGCCACACTTAAAAACGACAATTCCTCGTATGCCAATATCTTCAGGCATGTGATCGGAAAAATCGGGAAACCGGTTAAAGAAATTGAAAGTACAATTGAAACAGCCAGCAATATTGAAATTGCCCGGGTAAGTAAAAATCTGGGCTATCTTGGCCTCATTGCCGGTATAGCCCCTATGCTTGGCTTTATCGGTACCATTTCAGGGATCATAAAGATTTTTTATAATATTTCCTTAACCGATAATATCAGTATTGGCATAATTTCAGGCGGACTTTACGAAAAAATGATTTCCAGCGGATCGGGATTGATTGTAGGCGTTATTGCTTTTACGGGATATCATATGCTCAATATGCAGATTGACCATTTTATCTCGCGCATAGAGGAGGAAGCATTCGAGGTATTGAATATTGTGAACCTGTAAAACCATGAAAATTAAACGCCGGCACGAGTTCAAACCTGAAGTGGCAACTGCTTCCCTCAACGACATTATGTTCTTCCTGTTGCTTTTCTTCCTCATCGTAGCCACATTTGCAAATCCCCATGTCATCCGGCTTTTTCTGCCAAAGGCGAATTCAAGCCAGACAGTTACCAAAAAACAGATCACCCTTTCGATTACAAAAAGGAAACTCTATTATATCGACGAAAAACCGGTTATTTACCAGGACCTGGAATCTGAGCTTGCCCAAATCAAATCGCGACTGCCTGACGTTACGATCGTGGTAAGGGCAGACGCAACCCTGTCGATCCAGGATCTGGTGGACGTGCTTCAGATAGGAAGCAACCAGGATATCAAGATGATACTGGCCACGGATAAGAAGTAGTAAATAGAAGAAGTTCTGCAGTTCTGCGGTTTGATTGCGTGGAGCGCATACGGTATTGTAGAAAGAAGTCATGCAGTCATGCAGTCAGCTGCGTCAGCCCATTTTCAAATCTTCAAATTTGCAAATTTTCAAATTTTCCGCTGGCATCTAGTGCAATTTCCTCTCTGCGTCCTTCAATTGTTTGGGATCAATCATGAAGACAGCGGAAACCATACTCACCTTTTTAAGCTCCCTGAAAACAGAAGCCAGTTGATTGGAATCAATTTCACCGGTGATCTGCAATAGATAATCCAGGTTCTTGATTTCAGGAAAAAGAAATCCATCCGGACAGCGGTTGGAAATAAGGTGATAGGTAAGGTATTTGTCCTCATCCGTATAGATAAACCGGCTGAACTCCAGGTCAGCGTTTAATTTCGCATTAAAAATCACCTGGTTTTCAATCCGGGTAAACTGGAACGAAAAGGCATTGTTCATCGCCCACACCAGCCGGTAGTCGTTTTCGTGAGAAGAAATTCCAATCAGTGCAAAGCCGCTGGTTTCACCGATCCGAAGCCTGACAACTTTTTTCTTTTCGGGTTTATCGGCTTTCATGGTTGAATGATTTGTAGGTGCTAAGATATTAAAAACCGGTAATCGATGGTTGTAATAAAAATTGCAGAGACAAGGCAATGCCTTGTCTCTGCGATTCCCGCTATTTAAAATGTTTTATCGTAAATCTATTCCTCACTGGTAACCAGTCCCTGCAATGCCTGCCGGGCGGCATTCTGCTCGGATTCCTTCTTTGAATTGCCGCTTCCGCGACCGATGATTTCATCTACTACGATGAGATGAGTAATAAAAACGGGTGAATTTGACTGGTCATCCATTTCTTCAAAACTTGTGAAATTCACCGATTTTTTATTCTTCTGTCCCCATTCGATAATCCGGCTCTTGAAGTCGGTTTCTGTTTCCATCAAACGGTTAATGTTGATATGGCTTTGGATGATCCTTTCAAGAACCGTTTTACGCGTGCGTTCATATCCCTTGTCGAGATAAAGAGCACCGATCAGCGCCTCAAGCGCATCGCCATAAACCGATTTATGGTTATCCTTCGACATCTTGGAAATGATCATATTGCCAATTCCCAATTTGATCGCCATGTTATTCAGGTTATCCCGGTTGACGATTTTCGACCTTGTCTGGGTCAAGAAACCTTCTTCCTTATCCGGGAACTTGTTGAACAGGAATTCTGCAATCAGCGAATCCAGGACGGCATCGCCAAGGAATTCGAGACGTTCATTGTTTACCTTGATATTATTGAAAACAACATGCGAGGCAGATTTATGCACGAATGCAAGCTGGTATAGCTCGAAATTCCGGGGCAAAAACCCCAGGATGTTTTTTAGTTGTTTTCTAAAGTACTTATCCGGGGTAAACAGGTATTTTTCTGAACGGATAATTCTGTTTAGCACAACATTTAATCTGAAAATTTCTTAAATATAACTGAAAAATTATGTCCTCCGAAACCGAAAGTATTGCTTATTGCATTGGTTACCTTTCGCTTACGGGCTGTGTTGAACGTGAAATCCAGTTTTTGATCGATCTGATCATCCGGATTTTTGAAGTTAATGGTGGGGGGAATGATATCATCCCGGGTAGCAAGTATGCAGGCAATTGATTCGATAGCGCCGGCTGCTCCCAGTAAATGACCGGTCATGGATTTTGTTGCACTGATGCTTAAATTATAAGCATGCTCACCAAAAACACCGATAATGGCTTTTGATTCCGAAATGTCACCCAGAGGAGTAGCTGTACCATGAACATTGATATAATCCAGATCTTGCGGTACCATTTGGGCATCTTCCAAAGCATTACGCATCACGAGCAATGCGCCCAATCCTTCAGGATGGGGGGCTGTAAGATGATATGCATCGGCTGACATGCCGCCACCGGCAAGTTCGGCATAGATCTTTGCACCCCTGCTTTTCGCGTGCTCTAATTCTTCCAGGATGAGCGCTCCTGAGCCTTCTCCCATCACAAAACCATCGCGCGTACTGTCGAACGGCCGGGAAGCAGTTCTGTATTCGCTGTTATTGGTGGATAAGGCATGCATAGCGTTAAAACCACCGATACCCGGTTCACATATCCCTGCTTCCGATCCGCCTGTTACAAAAACATTTGCCTTTCCAAGCCGAATGTAATTAAAGGCATCAATGATGGCATTGGTAGCAGTGGCGCAGGCTGAAACCGTGGCAAAATTAGGCCCCCGGAAACCATATTTGATGGATATGTGTCCTGCTGCAATGTCGGAAATGATTTTGGGAATAAAGAACGGATTAAAGCGGGGAATGGAATTACCTTTGAAATAATCCCCTACCTCACTTAAAAATGTTCCGAATCCGCCAATGCCTGAGCCGAAGATTACCCCTACCCTGTCTTTGTTAATTACATCAAGATCGAGACCGGAATCCTTTACTGCCTCATCGGCAGCAACCAGGGCAAATATGGTAAATAAGTCATACTTTCTGACCTCTTTGCGGTCGAAGTAATCTTCGGGTTTGAAGTTTTTAACTTCACAGGCAAATTTTGTCTTGAAATTTTCAGTGTTGAACCGCGTTATCAGATCACAACCGCTTACTCCGTTGATTAAACCGTTCCAGTAGTCGTTCACATTATTACCAAGGGGCGTCACTGCTCCGAGGCCGGTGACAACAACTCGCTTCAACTCCATAAAATGACAGATTTTGTAAGTCCTTCTTTACTTTTTAACGTTCTCATCAATATACTTGATGGCGTCGCCAACTGTGGAGATGTTTTCAGCAGCATCATCCGGGATACCGATGTTGAATTCCTTTTCAAATTCCATGATCAATTCAACAGTATCCAGTGAATCGGCACCCAAATCATTGGTGAAACTAGCTTCGGGGGTAACTTCGCTTTCATCAACACCCAGTTTGTCAACAATAATGGCTTTTACTCTTGATGCAATGTCTGACATAATACCAAGTTTTAATTATTAAATATTTTTAAAAATGTTTCGCAAAGAAAATGCAATATTAAGGAAAAAACAAACAATATTTTATATTTCTTTGGAAGGGTACTTTAAATACTCCGATTTATTGCTATATTTTGCTGATAAGTAATACCTTATATCCATATGAACAGACTTGCCATATTTGCTTCAGGATCAGGAACGAATGCGGAGAATATTATCCGGTACTTCCAAAATAAGCCGCACATAAAGGTTTCCTGCGTTTGCACAAACCGGGCTGATGCCTATGTGGCAGAACGGGTCCGGCCCTATGGTGTCCCGGTTTTGGTTTTTTCTCGACAGGATTTTTACGAAACGCATAGAGTGATTGATTATCTTGAAGAAAATAAAATTGACTGGGTTATACTCGCCGGTTTTTTATGGCTTATTCCCGACAATCTGGTTAAGAGGTATTCTTTCCATATCATTAATATACATCCTGCCCTTCTGCCCAAATACGGCGGTAAAGGCATGTATGGTGCAAGTGTGCATAAAGCTGTGATCGGAAACCGGGAAAAACAATCCGGGATAACGATCCATTTCGTGAACAACGAATACGACAAGGGAAACATAATCTATCAGGTTACCTGTGACATCGATCCTGCCGATACGCCCGATACCCTGGCTTCAAAGGTACATGCCCTGGAATATGAACATTTCCCAAGGGTGATTGAGGAAGTGGTGACGGGAGGAAGCAGGGAGTCCCTCAGCATTTAACAATTTTGCCCCAAAATAAATAACTGAAATGGAAAATGCGAGCAAAGCGAGCATTCATCTGCGAAATCTGCGGAATCTGCGAGAGAAATTTTGGATTTTATTGCTTTGCAGAGATTGTGTAAAAGTTTTAACGCTAAGGCCACAAAGGAATACGCAAAATTCGCAAAGTTGTATTTTGAGGCGCTTTGCTTTTATGAGGACGCAGAGATTAGCGACCCTGTTTTTGAGCCTTTACTTCAGCCATTTAGAATTTTGTTATATAAGAGTAAGATTACTGTATAACTGCAAAACCCGGTATGAACTATATCAACATCCATACACATACCTATTATCAGGAGCCGGAAACAACCGTTCTTCTGAATGTTTTTCCTGACGAACCGGAGAAGTTGGGGCTGCCCTGTTATTTTTCAGTGGGATTGCATCCCTGGCATGTAACGGAAGACTCGTGGATGCAAAATATTGAAATGGTCAGGAAGTCATCATGGATGCCTTCCGTGCTGGCCATCGGTGAAACCGGACTCGATAGGGCGATTGGTGCTCCTTTCCGCATACAGCAAGCTGCATTTGAAGAACAACTTCGCATTGCCGAAATAAGCCGCAAAGCGGTCATCATCCATTGTGTACGGTCTTATTCTGACATGCTGGCCTACCGAAAAAAGTCGGACCTGTCCATTCCCTGGATTTTTCACTGGTTCAACTCCACTGAACAAACTGCCCGCGAACTGATCCGCAAAAACTGCTTCCTTTCTTTCGGGCATATGCTTTTCAAAGAGCAAAGCAAGGCATATTCCGTATTTAAAAATATGCCGGCTGAACATCTGTTTCTTGAAACCGATGATGCCGGTTTTTCCATAAGCCAGGTATACGATCAGGCGGCATTCATAAGGAATATAACCCCTGATGCGTTAAAATCACAGATTCTGGATAATTTTAACCTCTGTTTCAAACTCATGTAAATGGAAAATTGGCTTAGCCGGACGGAATTATTACTGGGCCCGGATAAAGTGGAGAAACTGAAGAATTCTCATGTGCTTGTAGCCGGTTTAGGCGGGGTAGGCGGATATGCCGCCGAACAATTGTGCAGGGCAGGAATCGGTGAGATGACTCTGATTGACGGGGATGTCGTGAATGTTACCAACAGGAACCGCCAGATCATTGCCCTTGTAAGCAACGAGGGAATGTCCAAGGCGCGCATGATGGAATACCGGCTAAAAGACATTAATCCGGATGTCCGTATTCATATTATTCCTGAATTCTTAAAGGAGGACCGGTTTGAACAAATTCTTGCATCCCCGTTCGATTACGTGGTGGATGCCATCGATACACTAACGCCCAAAGTGCATTTGCTGGCCGAATCAGTAAAAAATAACACCCGGGTTGTCAGTTCCATGGGTTCCGGCGGTCGGTTGAACCCCGAAAAGATAGAGATAGCGGATATTTCCGAGTCCCATCATTGTAAATTCGCTCACATGGTCCGCAAATACCTTCACCGGCTGGATATTTTCAAGGGCATTACGGTTGTCTATTCTCCGGAATCAGTGGATTCACACGCCATAAAGGAAACCAACGGGGAAGAAAACAAACGTTCCGTGGTGGGAACCATTTCCTACATGCCCCCTGTTTTTGGATGCTATTGTGCATCTGTCGTCATCAGGGATCTTATTCTTTAACGTACCATATAATTGATTATGAAAAAACAATTCATCGCCTTGTTTTTCTGCACATGCCTGGCTTTTCAGGCGAACAGCCAGACATCTGCTCCCGCATTTGTAACTGACAGTCTGGATTCCTATGTAACACGAGCGATGCAGGCTGAACAGCTTCCGGGACTGGCGGTCTGTATTGTAAAAAATGGAAAAGTCGTGCTCATGAAAGGGTATGGGGTATGCAAAAAAGGGGGCAGCGAACCGGTGGATGAGAATACCCTGTTTATGATCGGTTCCAATACAAAGGCTTTTACCGCAACTGCGCTTGCAAAGCTCGACTATGAAAAGAAATTATCGCTGGATGATCTCGTAACAAAGTGGATTCCGGATTTTACCCTGGATAATAAAATGGCCGGTGAACAGGCCATCATCCGTGACCTGCTTTGTCATCGCCTGGGATTCAGAACATTCCAGGGCGATTTCATGTACTGGAAGAGTGATCTATCCCGGAAGGAAGTAATTGAAAAAATGGGACAGCTTAAAGCGGTTTATCCGTTTCGCACAACCTGGGGATACTGCAACGCGGGTTTTCTTACGGCGGGTGAGATTATACCCCGGGTCACCGGTATACCTTGGGAAGACTATGTAAAACAAAATATTTTCAATCCGTTAGGAATGACAAGGACGCTTGCGCTGGATAAAAATTTCCCCAATGCCGAAAACAAGGCTTATGCTCACGATATAATACATGGCAAGGTGATTTCTGTTCCATATTGCACAATCGATAACCTGGCCCCCGCCGCCACCATCGGTTCATCGGTAAATGATATGAGCAAATGGATCATCATGTTGCTGAACAACGGCATGTACGGTGAAACAAGGGTTGTCCCTTCAGAGGCAATCGCTGAAACGCGCTACCCGAACTCAATAGAGGGTAACAATGGCGGTATGTTTAACCAGAGCCACTTTCGATTGTATGGCCTGGGGTTTGATCTGAAAGATTATGCCGGAAAATTAATAGTTTCTCACACAGGAGCCGTAACCGGCTTCCTTTCCAGCGTGACTCTTGTTCCGGAAGATACGCTGGGTATTGTTGTCCTGACCAATTCCATCCGGAATTCTGTTTTTTACAGCCTGAGGGAGGAAATACTGGACGCCTATCTTGGACTGCCTTATCGCAATTACAGTCAGATCTATGAATCGGGAGACCGGCAGGATGAAAATGAACGCAGCAGGCGTATTCAGCAGTTGCAGGATTCGGTATCACTTCACCAGGGTACAGGTTTGCCCTTAAAAGCATACATGGGTGACTATACGCACTATGTTTACGGCGGCATGAAAATTATACTCGAAAAAGGAGAACTCCGGATGATTTTCAGTCATCATCCCAACATGTATGCAAAATTAGAATCGCTGGGCAATAACCGGTTCTTTGCGACATTTTCAGATCCGGAGTTTGAAGAAGCCATTTTCCCTTTTGAAGTTCACGGGGATAAGGTTGTTTCCGTAACTGTTAAGGTAGCGGATTTCATTGATTACACATCCTATTTGTTCACTAAAACAGACAATTAACGAAAAAATAAACCATTTTTTTTGAACCGTTTTAGTGTCCGCTTGTTAAAATTTTAACATTGTAAAAACACTAAAGCTATGAAAAAGAGAACCTACCTGCTCCCAACCATTTTGTTCGCACTGATTTTGTCCACCGGCTGCAGTAACAATCAAAAACCAGAAGTAGCAGCTACTCCCGAACCCACCTCCGACCAATTGGTAAAAAAGGGTGAATACCTTGTAACCATTATGGGCTGCAACGATTGTCACTCCCCCAAAACAATGGGACCCCAGGGTCCGCAAATGGTCCCTGAATTAATTTTATCAGGCTATCCGGCTGACCGACCCCTATTAAAGGTGGAACCCGCCGCAATTAAAAACGGCTGGGTTTTATTAAACGCAGACCTTACCGCTGCCGCAGGCCCCTGGGGTGTTTCATTTGCCGCTAACCTCACCTCGGACCCTACCGGAATCGGAAGCTGGACAGAGGAAAATTTCAAGCGGGCGCTGAAAGAAGGAAAATTCAAAGGCATGCCCGGGGGACGCACTTTATTACCACCCATGCCATGGCAGAACTTTTCCAACATAACGGATGAAGATGTAAGTGCCATATTTGCTTATCTGAAGAGCACAAAACCGGTCAGGAATGTAGTTCCTGCTGCAATTCCCCCTGACCAGATCAAGTAATACAAAAGTTTATTGGGCTTGCTGCAAACAGGTGCTTATGCTGTTTTTGAAAAGGCGATGAATGGCTGCGACCAGTGCCTCACGTTTTAAGGGTTTTGTCAGGTAGTCATTAAATCCGGCATTCATCGCCCTTTCTTTATCACCGCTCAGGGCATTTGCCGTTTGTGCAATAATAACCACCCCTTTATTGAAATCACGGATAAGCCTTACGGCATCATATCCGTTCATTTCCGGCATTTTAAGATCCATCATAATAAGATCAATATCCGGGTTATTCCTGCAAATCTCAACGGCCTCCATACCATTCGAAGCCTGTAATATTTCCCGCGCGAAATCTTCCAGCAATATCTTTAAAAGCAGGCTTGCCGAAAAATTATCCTCGGTGATCAGTATTTTCAATTTTTTATTTCCTGCAGGGTTTTCTTCAGGAAGAGGATTCATCTCCGTATTTTGTGCCAAGGCCGGCTTATAAGGAATACTAAAACCAAATGTAGATCCCTCGTTCAGTTTTGATTCCACCCGGATCTGACCTCCCAGCATTTCAACATACGCCTTTGAAATCGCAAGACCCAGTCCCGCACCATCGTAGGTACGGCTGATTGTCTCATCGGCCTGCACAAACCGGTCAAAAATTTCCGTCAGGTTCTCTTCAGCAATGCCTATGCCTGTGTCTCTCACGTAAAAATGAAGAAATTCCTCCCGCTTTTTATAGCCGAAGTGAATAACACCCTCAGAAGTAAATTTTATTGCGTTCTTTACAAGGTTGGCGAGGATGGCATGCACCTTCTCGTGATCGGTAATAATGGTTGCCTGCAGATCATCCAGCGGATGATCACAGGTAAGCTGCATTCCTTTTTTGCTAACCTCGGGACTAAAAAAAGAATGAACAAATTCGATCTGATCATTGATATTGGATACACTCAACGAGGTACCCATTTGCCCTGATTCTATTTTTGATATTTCTATCAGGTCATTGATGAGGTTCAGCATTCTTTCCCCGCTCTTCTCAATGATATGTATATACTTCTGCTGTTGTTCACCTGTGAGCTCCGGCTTTTTCAGGAGATCCGCAAAACCCAGTATTCCATTCATGGGAGTGCGGATTTCGTGGCTCATGTTCGCAAGGAATGCCGACTTCAGGCGGTCGCTTTTTTCGGCTTTTTCCTTGGCCAGCTTGAGTTCATTATTAATGTGGCTTATTCTTTCATTTTGAAGGGCAATTTCAACGCTGTCACGCACATCATCAATCATCATATTGAAACCCATTGCAAGAGAATCGAGCGAATCCCGGCGATCTGATATATCGATCTGTACCGAATAATCTCCCTGCGCCACTTTAAGAATGGCCTCCAGCATTTCATTAATTCTCTCCTTATCCGTCTTCTTCCTCATCTTTCAAACATATTAAGCACTTATTCGATTCCCTCATGCTTTTCAACTATCTCAATCATGAATCCATTTGAGTGCTTTCTCCCGGGTACTAAAAAATTGTATTTTCGAATTCGTTGAAACACTCATAACAAACCCGGCGATTACCCGGGCCACGGGATGAATACCTACCAAAGCCACCTTTGCGGTCGAATCATATTCAGAGATTTCTTTCCAGACTTTTCTCGCCTCCTCTAAAATCAACCCGGGTTGGACCTACCCAAAATTCCGTATTTGTCACCTTTCTCACTTCCAACACATCACCCATCTTTCATAGAATATTAAAGATTATGCCCTGGCCAAATGCCAGGTGCACTAGAAAATTTTACCAGGGATTAGGATTGGTATTTAGTTGTTGTGTTTACGGAGAACCTCTAAAACGGTTCTTTATTTATGAGTAATTAGAATCATTATTAGATAAACTCCGGAAAAACTGGGACGAAATTGCGACTTGGCAATTTTGCGCGAATTGTATCCTGCGAAATCAGCGAGAGTGGTTTTGCACAGCCGTGAAAACCCGCAGAAAATTACCGCCCCAGATCTTATTAATATCTTGTTCCGAATACCCTCTTTTCAGCAATTCAGCCGTTATCCGTGGATACGCTGAGACGTCTGCACAGTCAGCCAGACCACCGCCGCCGTCGAAATCACTTCCGATTCCCACGTGGTCAATGCCTGCCACTTTCACAACGTGATCGATATGATCCACCGCCTGTGCAATGGTCGGCAATACAGGAGGAAAATTACAGTCAATTGAGTCATATTCCATCCATGCCTTGTGGCGTTCCTCATCGTTTGCAAATTTCCATTTGTTGTATTTTGCTTCGAGTTCACTGTGCTTATGGTAATTTATCGTGGATGTATCGGCCTTCACAATATAGTCGCCAAGGATACAGATCTGGATCACACCGTCATTTTTAGCAAGAGCCTTGAGCATGTCATCACTCATATTGCGGGGATGATCGCACAAAGCCCGCGCACTGGAATGGGAGGCAATCACAGGTACTGTTGAAAGGGCAATCACATCATAGAATGCCTTGTCCGAAAGATGAGATACATCCACAATCATGCCCAGGCGATTCATTTCAACAACCATTTCTTTACCTACACTGCTTAGCCCGTTGCTTTCCGCACCCAACGGATCCGTGGAGGAATCACATATATCATTGTTGGAGGTATGGCAAAGGGTTATGTACCGAACCCCTTTTTGGTAAAACTCACTGATGCGACCGACATCCTTTGCCAGGGGAAAACCGTTTTCCATTCCCAGGCAAATGGCCGTTTTGTTTTCATTGGAAATCCTTAAAATATCTCCAGGAGAGAAAGCCATTGCAGACAGGCCTGGATTCCGGTTAATTGAAGCATAGGTGGAATCAATCATCTGTATCGCGAGCCGATAGGCCCTTTCAAAGTTTTCGGGTGTTCTTTCCCGCTGACTGGTGAATAACCCGAAGAATACCGCATCTACGTCGCCTTCACGCAGTCTTGGCAAGTCAATCCTCGAATCCGGCGCCTCATGCCGCTCAGCCATGTTGAAATTCGATTCAACAAGCTTCATGGGAGCATCCGTGTGTGTGTCGATAACACAGGCATTATGATGAATACGACTTACCTCTTCTTTGCTTTGCGCAAATAAATCCGAAAATATAACGGTGAGAACAAGCAGGACTGTAAAAAAACAGAATGGAAGTGATTTCATAAATGTAAATGAGAAGATAAATACTGTTAAGACGACTCCCTTCAAAAATAAGTATCTTTTTAAAAAAAAGGTCCATCTTTTTAATTTTTCCCATCTTTTAGGCTACCCGAACCTCTATTCTCCCGTTTTATTGTAAAAATCAACCGTCCATTTTCCTTTATCTAATGTAACCTGGTTGATGCAACCGTTTTTAAGCCGGGTTTTGAAACTTCCGAATTCGCCGCCGGAAAGGGTATACAATATTGAATTTGTAAAAGCGCCGTGGGAGATAATCAGTATTTTTTTTCCTGCCAGATCCTTCGCTGTTTTTTCAATTGCCGCCATGGCCCTGATGCGAAGCAATTCAAAATCCTCCTGGCCCGGAATGACATCCGGAAATCGGCTTCTGCGTTCTTCCGGCCATAATCCGGAGGCCTCACCATAATCCCTTTCCGTGAATTGTTCCTCCACCCTTATTTCAGAAATGGAAAGACGTTGCGCAATGATCTGTGCTGTTTCATAAGCCCTTTTAAGGGGACTTGAAACAACAACATCCCAGGTTTCTTTGCCTAACCATTCCGCTATTTTTAGTGCCTGCCCCCGGCCGGCGTCATTCAATTCGATGTCTTCCCTTCCCTGCAGCCTGCCCTGTGCGTTCCAGTCGGTTTCACCATGCCTGACTATACAAATTACAGTCTTATTTTGAGAATCTGTTGAAATCATACTATTTATAAAAATTCAGTGCCAAAATACGATCATTTGGGAAAATTCACACCTGTCAAAGTATATCTTAATAATAATAGTACTTTTATTCATCCTCATTTGTTTAAATTTTAAAATTCAATTATATGAAAACGCCTGCACGCCTGATTGCTATTTTTTCGGTAGTTATGATCCTGTTCTCCTGTAAACCCAATCCGGGAATCGCAACTCCGGAAAAAGCGGATATTGCCGATTTCTCAGGTCAATGGACAATGGATATCAAAGGTGGCATGGTAGGCTGGATAGAAGTACGGCAGGAAGTGGGATATCTTGATGCTGATTTTTTATGGATTGGGGGAAGCGTGCTGCCTGTTGCTGATATTTTTTTAACGGCAGACAAGGGACTCATCGTCACCCGAACCAATGAGGTAGCTGTTAAAAAGGATACTGCCGGCAACGTACTCCGTTCACACAACGTCACCCGGTGGCTTGAGATCCAGAGGGACGGCGATAAAATCTCCGGATATTTCCTTGAACCCAGGCAGGATGGAACCGGGGTTGATTCCACATCATTTACCGGTACCCGGCTGCCACCGGTTCCTCCGGCTCCCGATCTGAAAAGCGTAAAATTCGGAGAACCCGTTCAACTACTCAATGGCAAGGATTTGACAGGATGGCGACTGATCGATGATAAACAGAAAAATGGATTCAAAGTGGAAAATGGCATTCTTCAGAATGACCCGGCACAGGCTGAAGGACAGCCGCATATAGTCTACGGTAATCTCCGCACCGACGGGGAATTCAGTGATTTTAACCTGAAACTGGAGGTCAATGTTCCCAAAAACAGCAATAGCGGAATTTATCTGAGAGGCATGTACGAGATCCAGGTAATGGATTCCTATGGACTACCCCTCGATCCGCATAACATGGGCGCCGTGTACAGCCGGATCACGCCTTCTGTATCCGCTGAAAAACCCGCCGGTTCCTGGCAAACCATGGATATAACTCTTTGCGACAGGCATGTGACTGTCATTCTGAATGGAAAAACAATTATCGACAATCAGCCGGTTTACGGACCTACCGGCGGAGCTATCCAGTCCGACGTATTTGCAGAAGGCCCCATCTATCTCCAGGGAGATCATGGCACAGTAATGTACCGGAACATGGTTCTTACACCCATCGTGAAATAGAAGCACCTGCAAAATCTGGTATTGTGCATGTTGTATGGATCTGCCGGCCATTCCCGTTTGTTAGGAACAGAAGATCCCTGACTGAATGGATGAACGAAAAACAGGAAGGCAACCATTTCACTTTACAGCAATTCCACGACCAGGTACTCGATCACGGAATGCCCCCGATACGCTTTTTAAGGGAACAGCTTCTGAAGGATAAGACAATCTGGGATGAGATTTTAAGTCTGGGCCCGGTTTAAAAAATAATAAGCGGCATTCAGGGCAGTGGCAAAAGTCACCCACAGGATGTAGGGAATATTCAGATATGCTGCCAGGGGCCTGAGCCTGTAAAAAAGCAGGATCATTACAAAAATACTCAGCCATAAAAGGATAACCTCAACCAGGGCGAGCCCAAGCTGATGAAAGTAGAAAAACAGAAAACTCCAGCAAAAATTCAGAAAAAGCTGAATCATAAAAGCCCTTATAGCCCTGTTGCGTTCTTTACCGGTATCCAGCTTCCAGATCAGGAACAAGGAAATTCCCATAAGAAAATAAAGGGTTGTCCAAACAGGGCCAAATACCTGGTTAGGAGGATTAAAAGAAGGCTGGTTAAGCGATGCATACCATGTGGGTATAGCTTTCATGGTGAATATTCCGGCTATTGCACCAATACTAAGGGGCAGCATCAGCGACACAATCAGTTTTAGTAAATTCAATTTCTTCATCCTGCTTTTATATTAATCTCCTGTATGTAACATTAAAAGATGCCATAAGTTAGATGATGGGATCAACAAATGCAAATGGACGGTTCCAAAATAGAAGAAAATTTATAGCGGATGACAATGACTTTATAAATTTCTTAAGTTTGTAAATAAGGTATGGATAATGAATAGAAAAAGGGTGATTATCCATTGAAAAAGTTATCGATGCTATGGAAGAAATAACAATAGATAAAGACAAACCTGAAATAATCAGGTATTTTAATCTATATAATTCCGGCACTTATATTATGACTGCGGGTAAGCCCCTGGAAGCTGATTATGTATTGCCGGTAAAAGCGGATCAGCGTCATGGATTTGTATTGCAGTGTTATGAATCAGGACATATCAATAAGGTTTTCGTATCCACCCTGTTAGCCCGAAAACTGAATAAAGAGTATATGAATGGTGTAAATTTAAATGACAGGTTATGTTTACTGACCATTATAGAATCAGAGAAAATTCTCGGGTTGTATTTTTATGAAAACGGAAAAAAGAAATTCAAGGCTCATTTAACCGAAAATATTTCTTGTCGTGAATTACTTCATCTCCAAGGATATAAAGTAATTTACAATAATTTTTCAAAACTGGAATACAAAATTTTGCCACTGGAAATTAAAAAGGATATTGACCGGTTGGTTTACCAGAGTTTTAGCGCGAATGGCAAGCCTATCGATAATGAATACTTCGATGCAGAATGGACCATTCTGAAAAAATTTTACTCAAAAGATAATACAGCGGATAAAAAAGTTGAAAATATTTCGGCTGATATTCCGTTGGAACAAACTCATCAAACCCCTCTTATAAAGCGCGTTACCCAGTATAGTACGGTAAAATTGAAATATCTCGGCAAGGATAAGGAAATGACAGTGCACCTGGTGGATTCTGAAACGAATGAATTTGGAGGATTAACCGGAATTCAGAAGATCTATAATAAATCTCCATTGGCAGTTTCTATTATTGGTAAGACAATGGGTGATAAGGCCAAGATTGGAAATACTGAACACGTTGTTGAAATAAAGGAGATTATGTAGTTAAAGTAAACACCCGGCGCCTCCTTTTTCAAAAATATTTAAACCGTATTAAATTGAAGATAAAGAGAGATTTTGACGTAATAAGAGTTTCAGGTATTTCATTCGTTTCTAATTTTTCATAGGAATCTTTTCTTTTTATATATTAAAAATCAAACCTCAAAATTCCTAAGTTAATTCGCATTATAAGCAACCAAATTTGTGGCAACTTATAACCCATGCCATGCCCATAAAAAGATTTGAGAAACGTTCCATCGTTTTGTGATTTTAAATGTTTGCTAACGGCTAAGTATTGGCGATGGTGGGGCATTTCAAAAACGTCAGCTCAACATTTACATAAACGCCAATAGAAGAACAAATGTTGAGTTTACTATTGTCAGCCCCATTATTGTCAATTCAACGTTAGATGCCGTTAATTCTTTTGGTCATATGGAATATAGTCTTCCCAACGCCAGGGTGTGAAAGTGTCGCCAATTGCATAAGCCAATAGCTCCTTGAAAATACTTTCTCCATTGTCATTGTTTGTCATAATTACGATGGCAATTTTTTTGTCAGGGAAACAAATTGAATAGTGTCCCCAACCATCATCGTGTCCCTCTTTAAAAAATGATCTGCCGTAAGGCGTTTTGAAAACCCCAACTCCTAAACCATATCCCAATTGAATATTTTCATTGTCTGTGCAGTCAATTATTGCAAGTGGTCCAAATTGGCTTCTTGATTTAATTCTAATTTGCGTTCTTGTCATGTCTTTGAAACTCTTTTTTGAAAGCCCATTGCTACTTATTAAAGCTGCATAAAATTTTGTGAAGTCCTCCAAAGTTGTACTCATAGAACCTCCTGCACTTGCTTCTTTCCATTTCATTAGTTCGTAAGGTTTTCCTTTTGCATTGTGTCCATAACAAATATTTGAGTCGAAACGGGCTTGCCAAATCTGGCTTGTATTTGTCATATCCAGAGGTTTAAAAACTCTTTCTTGTGAAATAGTTTCATAGTCTTTTCCTGTTACCTGTTCAATTACAAATTGTAGAAGGTAAATTCCTTCGCCTGAATAGCTGTAACGAGTGCCTGGGTCAAACTTGAATTTTAGTTTCTTGTCGTCTTCAAACCAACGCCAATTTGGAAAACCTGTTGTATGATTTAGACACATGCGAGCCGTTATCATCTTGTAACGTTCATCATCTTTTAAGTCTTGATAACCTCTGTTCCAACCATTTATTTTAAAGTCAGGCAAAGGTTTGCTCAAATATTCTACAAGTGGTTTGTCGAGGTCAATAACTTTTTCTTGAACAAACTGCATTACAATGTAAGCAAATACCATTTTAGAAAGGGATGCACCATACATTACAGATGATTGTTGAAATGGAATATTATTTTGAACATTTGCAAACCCATAAGTTTTGCTGAATATTGGTTTGTTGTCATTAAAAACTGAAATAGCTATGCCTGAAACATTTGCAGCTTTCATTAGGTAGTCGATTTTTGTATTTAAACTATCGACTGAAATTTTAGTACCGTCAATTCTTTTGATGGTCTGCCCAAAAGTTAGCGTTGTAAGTAAAGCCAAAATTGTTGTAAGTAAGTTGTAACGATTCATAACTATTTTACTATTTCGTGTGGTATGTTTTAATGGCAGAAATCGTTAACGCTATGGCCAGTAAGGGATTGCTGAGAAAATCAATATCAAGATACGATAAAATTGATGCGGGTGATAAACTTCGTAAACCACTGAAACCTTTTATTGACTATATTGCGTGTTAGTTGTTTGTTTTTATTCTTAAATCTGTCCGTTAAATTTCGGGTCAAAGTCCACCATCCATTCAATACCATATTTGTCTCTAAACATACCAAAGTATGAACCCCAAGGGCTGTCGGAAATAGCCATTTCAATTTCTCCGCCTACTGAAAGTCCATTGAATAATTTGTCAGCTTCCTCTTTGCTTTCTGCACTAATTACTATTTTGCTTCTATTCTCATTTTCGTTTGTTCGTCCTAATATTTCAGGTACATCATTTGCCATTAAAATACTTTTACCAATTCGTAAAGCAATGTGCATTATTTTATTCGCTTCATTTTCCGCCACCTGAAATTCAGTAGTCGCTATATCTTTAAAACGCACTATTTTTGCGAACTCTCCGCCAAATACTGATTTGTAAAAAATGAATGCTTCTTCGGCATTTCCGTTGAAGTTAATGTGAGGATTAATTTGCGCCATATTTTTTTGAATTATTTTAGTCGTTCTGATTTTCCTTTTCGCTTCACTAAGTTTTTAAAATCCCTTTTTTACTGTAACCAACAATTGGGTTGCCATCTAAAACCAAACATTCGATTTATTGTCAGCAACTGGTTTGGTTGCAAAACAATTTTTCGTGGTTCAATATCATTTCAAAAATGCTTTCACTCCAAACCATACATTTTCCTGAGTCGTCCGAAATTGTGGATTGTTTGTAAACCCTAAGCTGTATAAAAGTCCATGTATTTCTGAAGGTCTTTTACTGCTAAATTGATAAATTACTTTACAAACAAATCCATATGGTGGCAACCACGAAGCCATTGCATCGGCATCAATGAATGCTTTAAAGACTTTTTCTACTGGAGCTGCAAAAACTTGGTGCAGTTTAACAATGTTTTGTAGCATGTTTCTATTTTTTTTTCATCATACAACAAATCTAATATGTGTTTTGTTGCAATAGGTTTATGAACTTGGTGCATCGCTTTACAATGACCTCTAACGTACTATTATATAATCTGTTGCCCCCTAAATTCCTTCTGTATCCAACACCAAAGTGCCCCAAAGTAGAAATATTCGTAACTTAAACTCAATGCTCCAATTTTTATAAATTGGGTTTACCCTTCATACTTATGAAATTCGGTAACTGTCAAAAAATATCCATCAGGGTCACGAAAAGAAAACTCTTTTTTTAAAGAATTTAGATTTAAGTGAATGTCTTCTTCTATTATACAACCTGCTTTTAAAGCATTTTGGTAGATATTATCCATATTCTCTGTTCTGAAGTAAAGCAATAGTCCATTCCCAGGAGTTATACTTGGATTTGTCATTGTCGGATGGTTATGTTCTTCCCATTTGTGAAGGCAGAGAACAATTTCTTCATCGTCAGTAACTAAGACTGAAAAATGGTTACCACCATGCCTCGTGATGAATCCAAATATTTTTTGATACCACTTTGAACTGGATTCAACGTCCTTTACTGCTATTATTGGGTCTAATTTTGTCATATTGTATTTAAATTGAGTGCGAATGTTCTATCTGGTTGATTAAAATGACGGACAACGTTCGCATTCATGATCATTTGCCCTGCCAAATTCCTTGTGTTCTAGATACAACAGTGCAACCCAAAGTGATGTTGATTGCAACCTGATGCCAAGCGATTGATTATACACACTGTTAGCAACCCTATTTATTTTTACAATCATTCATTTTAATTAATGATAATATGGCAAATAATCTTTCATATTCGAGTCATAATAATTACCAGGTGGTGGTGGAGGCAATAAATATTTAGACCAACTTTCAAATCTATATATCGAATCCACCGATTTTCTTCTATCCTGGAAAATTAAATTAATATTTTTTGAAAATCTATCTAATAAAATCAAAGATTTATCAGTGAATAGTTGACCATGATAAGAAATCTTAAACTTTCGTTTATTAGTCTTAATAATTAAACAATAGCTTAAACATCTGTCGCAATCAAGTGAATAAATTGAATCAAAATTTGAATTCATTATCAATCCTGATAGTTTTAAAGAATCAAAAATGGCATTAGCTAAAGTAAAATCATGATAACATTTAGAATTCCAATATTTATTGTATGAATACAAATTTGCATTTCCCTCACAGGAAATCTTTATGCTATAAATATCAGCTGGATCAATAAAACAAGAATAATCAATTTGCTCAAATTTTTCAGTCTTATTTTTACATCCAAAAATTATTAAAGGAAAAATTGATATTATAAAATTATCCTCCTGATGTGTTTTTTAATATGTGCGCCAACATTCGACTTCATGATCATTTGCGTTGCCAAAGTGATTCTGTATCGAGATACAAAGTACACAAAAGTGATGATTCTGGCAAATGGGATGCCAGGCATTTGATTATTCATGTTGTTGTTGGCATTAGCTTTTTTCTACTCTTTACTAAAATATGTTCCCATTCCTGGAAATTCATGCAGTATCACATAAGTTCATTTTATATTGTGATGGCAAACATAAATTTCGTCACAGAAATCCTTCATAAATATTTTAGGTATTTTTCTTGATCTTGAGCATTTGTTGCTCAACTGTCAGCCAGCACAAATGTATGTAAAGATTTTTCAAATGATTTATCGTTCATTTAAACCCGCATTAGTTATAGCCTTTTGTTGTGTGCCGTTTTTATTCCTCAACTTTTTTGTAAATCAATGAACCTGTCAAAAGCGTATCATTTCTTATTTTAAAATCTCTAATTAGAACTCCCAAATTACTAGTATAACTGCCTTCTTTGTTTTCATAGATTTTTCCATTTAATATGCCCCAATTAAAAGAATAGTAATTGTTCTTCTTGTCAATGGAAATGGTCGGCCAATTTTTTGTATTTTGATATGTGCCAAGTATCTTGTCGTTACAATTGTTTACGGTTAGGATTTGAGAATCTCTTGGATACGAAATTTCATTCTCACTTTCAAAACTTTTGTCAAATTTTGGTTTTTCACTCTTGAAAATAGTGTCTGCTGGTAATGCGTTTATTAGATTGTAAGCATAATCTGCCATTAAATGAGGCAGTATATAAGCTCTGTTGTCATTTGAAAATGCGATAATTCCAATTTTTTTCTCTGGCATAAATGAAATATGGAAACTAATTCCTCCCAAATTGCCAAAACGGGTTAAAATTTTTTCTTGCTGATATTCAGCAACATCCCAACCTAAACTATAACCTGTGCGTTGGTAAGTGAAATATTCTTTGTCTTGTGGTGTAGTCGAAGTATGAAGCTCTGACCAAGATTTTTTATTTAGTAAAATAGTATCTTCTCTTATGTTTGCACTTAACCATTTAGCGAGGTCGTTTATGGTAGAAATTATTCCACCTGCTGCGTGCATTGTGATGTCATTTTTGTAAAAGCCTTCTTCGATGATTCCATTTTCTTTTGAAACAGTAAGTGATGGACGAATATCTTTTAAATCATAATCGCTAACATTTGCACTTGTATTTTCCATTTTTAAGGGTGTGAAAATATTGTCATTCATTTCTGATTTCCACGTTTTTCCTGTTATGTTTTCCACAACCATACTGGCAATGATTGGGCCAACATTTGAATATCGAAATTTACCTGATGGGTCGAAAAGAAAGTCGGTATTTAAATCGCTAATCAATTCATCATTTTTACCGCTATATCCCAAATAAGCAGTTTTCCACATCATACTTGTGCTAAATGTGCCGTGAGTGTGATTTAAAAGGTTTTTGATAGTTATTTTTTTTGTGTCTATACTATCATTGAAATTTAATTTTGGAAGGTAGTAATTAAGTGATTTGTTTAAATCGAGTACTTTTTTCTGTTCTAAAATTTTGAGTAATGTTCCTGTGAATGATTTTGTACTTGATGCAATATAAATTGGGGAATTATTGTTGAGAGACGATTTTTTGCCATCTAATAAATCCCTATTGATAACAAATGAATAAGCCAATCCATTTTCATCAACTACAGCAAATATAAAATCTCCAAATAATGCTTTTTCTTTGTAGATTTCTTTTAATTGGTTTTCAAATTTTAACGTAAATTGTGGATGTTCTCTATGGAATTTGTCTGTGATTTGAAATGGAGAATTTTTGTTTGTCTTGAAAGAAAAAGCCATCAGCAAAAATAGTATTAAAAAATGCAGTCTAATAATTCGATTTATTTCATCCATGGTTTTCTAGTTTTATATGAATAAGACAATCAAATTTTCATTTGGTTACAGTTTTTGCACACAACATCCGCATTCATGCTCAATTACTCTATTAATTTATTTTATATACAGATACACCAGTGCAACCCAAAGTGATAAAATTCGCAACCTGATGACAAGCAATTGATTATACACGCTGTTAGCATTAATGTTTATTATTCCAATCAATTTTAGTAATCTCATTATCTATAATAACAATCATTGAAACTTCTCTTCGTGTATGATCATTTGCGTTGCCAAAGTGATTCTGTATCTAGATACACCAGAGCAACCAAAAGTGATAAAGTTCGCAACGCACTACCAAGCAATTGATTATACACGCTGTTGTAAATAGTTTTATAAATCTTTCGAAGCCGAACTGCTATTCATTGGTATTATGGCTCAACTTTCATTCATTGTTCATCCGAAAATCCTAAACATCCAAGTGCGTCAGCCTTTTTACTTTGCTCAAAAAAAAATCATTCTACCGGCTTAAAGCGCGCTACAAGGTTTATCCAGGCAATCAGAATTCTGTAATTTACGTTTAGCTATATACACCATAAAAAAAGCAGTAAATAATTGCCTTGTTAAGCAAAATTTACTGCCATTTACCAACCCTTTTGCCACCCCTGAATATAACTTATTGATATTCAGCATTATTTGTTGCCCTTCTAGGACTCGAACCTAGAGTCTTCTGATTCAGAGTCAGACGTGTTAACCAATTACACTAAAGGGCAGTAATTCCATTTACAGCTGTAAGATCGTCAATTCTAACGCCTGCCGTAAAAAGAGAGGCAAAAGTAAAAAGTATATTGGTTATTTCAAAATATTAATGGAAAAAAGGGATAAGGGACAAGGGAACTAAAGTAAGGGCTTGTCTGCCAGCAGGCAAACAAGCCCTTTCCCTGGAGGATCAATATGGGAATGTCTGATACTTCCGAAGACTACTGATTATTAATGCGATTGATGCAGTTTATTAAAGATCTTGAGGTATGATAGTTACATTTCCATATCTGTGACTTTCTCGCGGTTTTGGCGTGGGGATCCTGATCAATGGCACTTTCATACCAGTCTCCATGTTCCCAATCAATAAGATAATCTTTAATAAACTGCCATTGCTCCTTAAACCGTTTTTCATACTGATGCGGGTCATCAGGATAAAGCTCTGACATGATCAGCAGTGTATTCATCGTCTCCGCCTGGGCCCACCAGTTTTTTGATTTCTGTATAATAGTAACGGTGTCTTCATTTTTATAAAAATAACCGGCATCATAAACGCCGGCGCTCTTTTTATCCCAGCCATTGTCAAGCGCGTTATCCACCATTTTCTTGGTAATTTCCATAGTTCTCCTGTCGTCTTTAATCTTCAATACTTCAGAAGCTTCAATTAACAGGTAGGCGGTTTCAACATCATGCCCGTATGAAATATGATCCAGAAAGAAATTTTTCCGGTGATATTCTTTTGATGAATCGCGCAGCGATACGGGGGTTAAGTCCTCACTGATGTATAATTGAAGGTTTCCTCTTTTCTGAACAATAACATCTCTTATCAGCTCTAACATTTCATTCAATCGTTTCCCGACAAGTTCGTCAGGCCACACCTGGTATAATTCAGCTAATGCTTCCATGATGTGAATAGAGCTGTTTTGATCCTTTGGAGGTGTACCGTGAAATCCCTTTTTTAAGGGTGAGCCGTCTTCATTGAGAAATTGGAAATAACCTCCATAAACAGCATCATGACTGCCCTTCTCAAGCCAATTGAATGTTTGTTTTGCGAGGTCCAAAGCTTCAGTATTGCCGCTTTCTTTATAATAAGCAGCTAATCCGTAAATTGCAAACGCGTTACCATAGGCATTTTTTTGCATCTTTCCTCCGACACTTTCACCTATTGGTTTCCCTTCGCGGGTTACGAGGTTATAAAAGCCACCATTATTCTTATCCCACATTACATCCTTTAAGAATAGAAAGCCGTGCCTGGCATAGTCGAGATATTTTGCGTCCCTGGTGTAGGCATACATCTTTGAACAAGTCCATACATGCCTTGCCTGTGTAACAATCATTTTTTGCTGCCTGTTTGATTGTTCCCATTTATAATTAAAATCACTCAGATAACCTCCAAATTCCTTGTCAATAACGCGCGGATACCAGACCGGCATCATGTTATTCATCAGGAGGCTGTCCATTTCCCGGGCAATAACAGGTAAACTGCTATTCAGGGAGGATTTCTTCTCAGGATTTTGATTATAACCACATGTGACCATTAAAAGAAAGATGCCTGCAAAAGATAGTCGTTTCATTTTTTAGTTTTTTTATCGTCAATTATTGAATTTAGGTCCTTGATGCTATTTTTGCCCAATCATCCTTCAGCGTGACAGTGCGGTTGAACACCAGTTTAGAGGCAGTTGAATCCTTATCAACGCAAAAGTATCCGGTTCGCTGGAACTGGTATTTTTCGCCTGGTTTAGCAAGAGCCAGCGCTGGTTCGGCTTTTGCGGTAATGATTCTTAGCGAATCCGGATTGAGATTCGATTTCCAATCCATTCCTTCTTCCACTTCATCGGGATCGGCTTTTGTGAATAGCCGGTCATACAGTCTCACTTCCACATCCACGGCATGCTGTGCGGAAACCCAGTGAATGGTTGCCTTTACTTTCCGGTTGGAGCCTTCCAGTCCGCTCCGTGTTAAAGGATCGTAGGTGCATCTGATTTGCAGGATATTCCCGGTAACCGGATCTTTATCGACGCCGGTACACATCACGATATACCCGTTTTTAAGCCGCACTTCATTGCCTGGCGACAGCCTGAAAAATTTCTTAGGAGGATCTTCCATAAAATCATCTGCTTCTATAAAAATCTCCTTTGAAAAAGGCATTTCGCGCATTCCCGCTGTTTCATCTTCCTGGTTGTTTTCAGCCGCCATCATTTCCGTTTTCCCTTCGGGATAATTATCAATCACCACTTTAACGGGATTTGAGACGACCATTACCCTTCGTGCTATCCTGTTCAGATCATCCCTTAAACAATGTTCCAGCAAAGTCAGCTCAATTACATTCTCACGCTTTGCAATACCCACCGTTTCAGCAAAATTCCGCAATGCCTCCGGCGTATAACCTCTTCTGCGTAATCCGCTGATAGTTGGCATCCGGGGATCATCCCAACCGTTTACCAGTCCTTCGGTGACAAGCTGCAGCAACCGCCGCTTGCTCATTACGGTATAATTCAGGTTAAGACGGGCAAATTCAATCTGCCGGGGCCTGTAATCCCCGTCGGCGATCTGATTCAGGCACCAGTCGTATAAAGGCCGGTGTACTTCAAATTCAAGTGTGCAGAGAGAATGGGTTATGCCTTCAATATAATCCGACTGTCCATGAGCCCAGTCATACATCGGATAGATACACCATTTGTTTCCGGTACGGTGATGGTCACAATGTTTGATACGGTACAGCACCGGGTCGCGCATATGCATGTTCGGCGAACTCATATCGATTTTGGCACGCAATACCCGCATGCCATCGCCAAATTCACCGTTTTTCATCCGCTGGAAAAGATCAAGATTCATTTCTACGCTTTGGTTGCGGCAGGCGCTTTCTTTTCCGGGTTGTTTCGGTGTGCCCCGCTCGGTGGATATATCTTCAGCGCTGCTTTCATCCACATAGGCCTTCCCTTTCTTTATAAGCAATATCGCCCATTCATACAACTGGTCGAAATAATCGGAGGCATAATGTGCCTCTCCTTCCCAGTGAAAGCCCAGCCATTGAATATCTTCACGAATGGAATCAACATATTCAACATCTTCGGTGACGGGATTGGTGTCGTCAAACCGCAAATTGCATTTGCCATTGTACTTTTCGGCAATCCCGAAACTCAGGCAAATGGCCTTGGCATGTCCGATATGGAGATAGCCGTTCGGCTCCGGCGGAAAACGCGTATGTACCCTGCTGTTATTCTTGCCCGTACGAAGATCCTCTTCAACGATTTCCTCTATAAAATTCAATGATTTAATTTCCGTATTATCCATTCTAATTTATTTTATTCCAACCAGTAAAACCCTAACCCGCAAATGTAAAAAAAACTGACTATGGTTATTGCAGCTTGAAAAGATTATTTTTGTGCTCTGATTTCATTCAACAGATATAATTCTCAAATGGCACAGCTGACACTGCAAAATATGGAGTTTTACGCCCATCACGGGCATTTTACCGAAGAAAACATCATCGGTGGCAGATTTCGCGTGGATGTTATCATTGAAACGGACATCAGCAGGGCAGCCGGAAGTGATGACCTGAAAGACGCCATTGATTACAGCCGTGTATATGAGCTGGTAAAAAAGGAAATACACCAGGTGTCGCATATTATTGAGCATGTGGCAGCAAGGATCGCGGACGCAATTCATTCCGAATTCAAGGGCATCGGCCAGGTAACCGTTACAGTTTTCAAACTCAATCCGCCGGTCGGTGGAAAAATGGATCATTTCAGCGTGACGATGACACGATGAATTTAACAATCGTAAATACCAAAATATGCCCCTCCTGCGGTAAGGCATTTACCTGCACGGGGGACGAAGATTGCTGGTGTGAAAACCTCCGGATCAATAAAAAAGAATTATTGATCGTTATGAATAAATACCAGGATTGCATTTGTCCCGATTGCCTTCGCCAATATTCTGAATAACCACCCTTGGAGGGTGGGATAAAATCACAACTTCCTGTAGGGATTTCTCGTACAACCCTTTGTATGAATCCTTAATCCCTCCCAAAATGAAAAGATTTTTCGCTTTTATGCTTTGCCTTACCCCGGTAATGGCCGTAATTAGCCAGGACTCCCTGAAAATCGGCTTTAGTGTCGGTGATTTTTCATCCGATCGCTGGAGCCAGGAACCCCAGATATTTAATGAAGCGGCAAAAAGTGAAGGGGCCAAAGTGCTGTTTGAATATGCATACGGAGATGCGGCAAAACAACTCAGCCAGGCTGGTTTACTGATTGCCGCCGGTGTTAATGTGCTTGTTGTATTCCCCACCAGCGCAGACAACTGGGAGGGAATAATTGCCCTGGCCCATAAGTCGGGTGTAAAAGTGGTGGCTTACGAACGGATGCTTAAAAACGCGAATGTGGATTACTACTTTTCGTTTTATAACCAGGATGTCGGAAGGCAACAGGCAAAATATGCCGTAGATCATTGCCCGAAAGGGAATTATCTTTTGCTTGAAGGACCGACAAATGATGTTAATTCCTTTCTTTTCTTAAAAGGACAGAAGGAAGTTTTGCAGCCTTATATTGATCGGGGAGATATTAAAATCGTATTGGAAAAACACCTGGATACCTGGAATTCCATTGATGCCTATAACGTAGTTCAGGCATTTATAGAAAAGAATAAGACTCCCATTCATGCAATCGTCGCAGCAAATGATGAATTGGCCGGCGGTTCGATTATGGCACTGGCAATGTCCCAGACAGCAAATGCGGTTGTGATAACAGGACAGGATGCCACCGTTGGAGGTTGCCAGAACATCCTTGACGGCAAACAGGGGATGACAGTATATAAGTCAATCCGCAACCTGGCAACACAGGCTGCCATAACCTGTGTTAAACTCGCACGGGGTGAAGGCGTAAGCAATATAAATTCTATAATGAGCGATGGTACCAGGGACATACCGGCCATGCTGCTGAAAACGGAAGTGGTGGATAAGAGCAACATGAAAGAAACCATCATAGCTGAAGGATACCTGAAAGCTGAACAGCTTCACTTCGGCCAATAAATTCCGGCGGGGTTTTTGTGAAACTCAAATCAAATTTATTTACGTAAATTTAATTTGATGTTCTAATTCATAAGGACCTTATGATGAAATTGATTTTGCTGGTCTTACTGTCCGCTATTTTCATCACAGGAATCCAGGCTTCTGAGATAGATTCCCTGCTGGTATCCCTCGATTCTGCAATTGCTGCGAATAAATCTTTCATGCAATCGAAGGAATTGCGGCTGAAAAGTTTAAAATTGCTGGTTAGCAAGCCGGGGATGACGCCGGAGCAAACGTATGTGATTAACGGGCTTTTGTACAAAGAATATCTTAAATACAATTTCGATTCTACTCTCCATTATATTAACCTAAATCTCTCCCTTGCGGAATCCCTCAAAAACAGGGAACTGATCAATGAGACCAATTTTCACCTTGCCCATTTGCTTTCCGCTTCAGGAATGTACAGTGAATCGCTTGAAATCCTCGACTCGGTAAATCCAAAAGAATTAACATCCGCACTTAAGCTGGATTACTATTCGTGTTACCAGCAGGTATATGCCGAGTTGGGATTATATACCGCACTGAAAAACAGGGAAAAATATTATGCCATTTCAAGAAGTTACAGGGATTCTTTGCTTGCCGGACTTGATCCGGATTCCAACGAGTATTTGCTTTTATATGAGGCTAAACTCCAGGATGAAGGCCATGCAGATGAATCATTAAAAATAAATTCCCTGCTGTTGTCAAGGGTCACCAAAAATGACCCCGATTTTGCCCTGTATGCATTTCAAAGAGCAATATCCTTCAGGGAGATGGGAAATCACCAACAGGAAAAGAAGTACTTCATCCTTTCAGCGACAGCAGATATAAAGGCCGCAGTGAAAGACAACGTTTCCCTCACTCTGCTGGCCATCCTTTTGTTTGATGAGAAGGATATCGACCTGGCATATAAATACATCATGTTCTCCTTGGAAGATGCAAAATTTTACAATTCCCGCCTTCGGTTTATTGAAATATCAAGGATACTTCCCCTGATCAGCCAGGCCTTCCAGGTAAAAAACGACAAGCAGAAGATGCAGCTCCGCTTTTATGCCATCGTTCTGACCCTGCTTACGACCCTCCTCATCTTTGCCTTGCTGCTAATGTATAACCAGATGAAAAAACTTTCCAGGGCCAGGAAGGACCTGCAAAATGCCAATGTCCAGCTGTATGAATTAAGCCAGGACCTCATCAAGGTTAATGCCCAGCTTAAATCACTGAACCACGAACTTTTTGAATCCAACCATATAAAAGAAGAACACATTGGATTTTTTCTCAACCTGTGCTCTACCTATATCGATAAGCTGGAGGATTTCAGGAAAATGACCCATCGCAAAGTATCAACCGGTCAATTCGAAGATCTGTTCAACCTTACCAAGTCAGTTCATTTCTTCGATTCTGAACTGAAGGAATTTTATACCAATTTCGATAACACGTTCCTGCACATTTTCCCCAATTTCGTTGATCAATTCAATCTGTTGCTTTCGGAAAACGAAAGACTTGTTCTTAAACCCGAAGAATTGCTCAATACCGAATTGAGAATTTTTGCCCTGATAAGGCTGGGAATTACCGACAGCTCAAAAATTGCAAGCTTTCTTCGCTATTCGATCAATACAATTTACAATTACCGGACAAGAGTCCGGAACAAAGCTGCAGTTCCCCGCGACGATTTTGAACGGCTCGTTCGAAATATTGGAATTGCAGAAACTTAACAAGCCATCAATTGTTACTTTTCTGTGCTGAATTCAATCAAACTCCCCTGTATTATTTTTTCGGAATTCTATATTGAGCTCTTTAACAAGGTTCGTTAACATATAGATCCATTGATAGATACGCAATATGTTTTTTGTATTTTGACTATATTCAAACTACATAAAAATGCATTTGCGCCTTATCGAATTTAACTTTATAAAATTCCTGTCATCTTTTCCTTTCATTAAACTTTTGGAATTAAACCTATGAAACGAAAAATTTTACCAGTTTTCAGAAAGGGTATCCTATCCGGTATTTTGACTTCCTTCCTTTCGTTTGGAATCTTTGCCCAACCGGTGCAGATTACCGGAACAGTTAAGGATGCTTCCGATGTTCCTCTTATTGGAGTTACCGTTGTGGAAAAGGGAACGACAAACGGTACCATGACAGATGCCAATGGCCAGTTTACGCTTACCGTACCCGACAAGCATATTGTGCAGGTTTCGATGATTGGTTTTAAAACCCGGGAATTTGAAGTGAACGGTACGGCTCCCGTCAATATTATACTGGCTGAAGAAGTCACCTCCATTGATGAAGTAGTAGTGGTAGGCTATGGAACGGTAAAGAGAAAGGATATTACCACTTCCGTTTCGACGGTATCCACGCAGGACCTTACCGAACGGCCCATGATATCCGCCGCAGCCGCCATCCAGGGAAAAGCTGCAGGTGTTACTGTCATCCAGCCCAATGGGGAACCCGGGGCAGGAATGGTTGTTCGCGTCCGCGGCAACACTTCAATTAATGCCAGCAACGATCCCCTGTATGTAGTGGATGGCGTTCCCATGACCGATATAAATTTTCTTTCATCAAATGACATTCAAAGCATCCAGATCCTGAAAGATGCATCTTCGGCTGCAATCTACGGTTCACGGGCATCCAACGGTGTTGTTCTGATTGCTACCAAAAGCGGTATCAAAGGAAAAACAAGGATTAACTTCAATGGCAGCCTTGGTTTTACGGACGTTGTAAAGCAAATGACCTCCCTGAATGTGAATCAGTACAAAGACCTGATGGATGAGCTCGGGGCCGCAACAATTCCGGATGGACTCACCGATAGAACAAACTGGTTTGATGAAACATACCGAAGGGGCTCAGCACAGAATTACCAGTTATCGTTTACAGGTGCCACGGATAAAACAAGCTATTTCTTATCCGGCGGGTATATTAAAGAAATAGGGGTTATCCAGGTAGCTTATTATCAGCGTTATAATCTGAGAGCTAACATTGAAAATCAAATAAAAGACTGGCTGAAGATCAGCACAAATGTTGCTTATTCCGATTATACGAACAACGGTATTATTTCGGGAACCGGTTCAAACAGGGCCGGAGTTATCCTTTCAGTGATCAACACTCCCACTTACGCTCCCATATGGGACCCCGACCATCCCGACCAGTATTACAACAATTTCTATGGTGCACAGGTCACTTCGCCGGCTGAAAACATGTCACGTACTGCCGATGATGTGAATGCAAATAACCGGCTGGTAGGTACGTTCGGTGCAACCGCCACGCTGTTTCCCAGCCTGACTTTCAGTTCTACCCTGTCTCTCGACAGACTTTATAGTCATTCAACCAGTTTCCTTGACCCTATAAAAACTGCCTATGGCCGGAGCCAGTATGGCTATGCCACAGATAACCGCAGCCTGGGTACTGTAACGGTATTTGACAATATTCTGACTTTTGATAAAAAACTGGGTGAACACTCCCTCAACATTATGGGGGGTACCTCCTGGACCCAATCGCATTGGTCCCAGGTATACCTGGGAACCTCCCATTTCTGGGATGGTACGGTAAAAACGCTGAATGCCGGCAACAAGGTCGAACAATACAGCGGAACCACTGCTTCGAATTGGGATATTATGTCATTTATCAGCCGTGTAGCTTACAATTACCAGAGCAAATACCTGTTTACAGCTAATTTCAGGGCGGACGGATCCTCAAAACTGGCACCAGGACACAAATGGGGTTATTTTCCTGCTTTTTCGGCAGCCTGGCGGATTTCAGCAGAACCCTTTATGCAAGGTGTGACCGCCATACACGACCTGAAACTGAGGGTTGGCTGGGGACAGACAGGAAATCAATCCGGCATCGGAGATTACCAGCACTATGAACTGTCGGACTATTCCCGGATTAACTGGTGGGAAACCGGTCAGAGCAATGCACTGCCCACAATCACGCCAATTACCATGGAAAATAAAGACCTCACCTGGGAAACAACAACCACATCCAACCTTGGGGTTGATTTGGGACTGCTTAAAGGAAGGATTGCTTTCACCGCCGATGTATATTACAAATATACGACCAACCTGCTGATGGATATTCCTCTTCCTTCCACAGCAAGGGTTTCAAACCTTGTGAGGAATGAAGGTGAGATGTCTAACAAGGGGGTTGAATTTACCGTGGATTCAAGAAATATAGAACGGGAATTCAAATGGGAAACCAATTTCAATATTTCCTTTAACCGCAATAAGGTGGAGAAATTTACCCTTCAGAAAGTTTATTATTATGGACAAACGTCCGAAGCAACCAGTGAAACTGTGATCCGGATGACGCCCGGAAAACCGTTAAGTCAGTACTGGGGCTATATAAGCGAAGGCGTCGATCCTGAAACCGGAAATCTTGTATATAAGGATATTAATAATGACGGCAAGGTGAATCTTTCGGATAAGACGTGGATTGGCGATCCGAATCCCGACTTTATATACGGAATGACCAATACGTTTACTTATAAGGGACTTAGTCTGAACATATTCTTACAGGGATCACAGGGGAATGACATCTACAACGCATCCCGCATGGAAACGGAAGGAATGTATGATGCCAAAAACCAGTCGACACGGGTACTCGACCGGTGGCGGAGACCCGGTCAGATTACCTACATGCCTAAAGCTTCCTCGGCTAAGGATAATCTTCTTGCCTCCACCCGTTTTGTTGAAGATGGCAGTTACCTGAGAGTAAAAACGGTGACCCTGTCTTATAACCTCAATTCCAAATTATTGAAGAAATGGGGATTCACAAATGTTCAGCCTTATTTTACGGCGCAAAACCTGCTCACCTTTACCAACTATAAAGGGTTTGACCCTGAAGTGAACCAGTATGGCGGCAGTGCGCTTGTACAGGGAATTGACTGGGGAACCTATCCGCATTCCAAGAGCTACATTTTTGGATTAAATGTTGAATTCTAAAGAAATCAGATCATGAAACAGATATTCAGTTTAAGCCTTATTTTGGGAACTGTGATCTATTTAAGTTCCTGTTCGCTGGATGAGGCACCTGTATCAAATATTATCCAGGGTGGCTCTGATACCACAGGCTCGTACAAATATTACACAAGGGCCGAAATGCTCTCACAATATGAGGGAATATATAATATCCTGAAGGGCAACAACGGGCTTGAGGACTGGAACCTCGACATGCTTGTCTTCCAGGAAACCCATTCCGACAATGCCTATCGCGGGGCAACCGATGCTGAATTAACACAGCTGGAACAACAAAAGCAAAACGGGATCAACAAGAACATTGAACGGGACTGGAATGGGTATTTTGCTATTATCAGTGCTGCCAACCGTGTTATTGTGAACATCGATACCGTTCCCGATCCGGCATTGACCCAGGCTGAACGTAAGCAATGGAAAGCCGAAGCTCTCATTCTCCGGTCAATGATGATGTTCGATATGGTAAGGCTTTGGGGAGGCATCCCCCTCATTCTCACGGAACCACCCGCCATCACATCTGAAAATATTGAAGAGGTATACCCGCAATATTATCCTCCCCGCAATACGGTGGAAGAAGTGTATGCCCAGATCATATCCGACCTGAATAAGGCCCTGGAGCCCGGCGGTGCACCGCCCATCAATCCTTCCAATAAGTTCGTATTTTCCCGGACAGTTGCCAACGCCCTCCTGGCAAAGATTTATGCGGAACAACCCGTACGGGATTATGCCAAAACGGTTGAATATTGCCAGAAAGTGGAGGCCGACGTGTCCCTGGTTCCGGTTTACGCTGATCTGTTCGCCGTGAATGACGCAAAAACCGATGCAAAACTTCGGAATTCCTCCGAATCAATTTTTGAAATACCATTCTCAGATGGCGGAAACTGGAATACCTGGATGTTCGGAATAGATGAAACAGATCCAAACAGCAAATACGATTGGGCAAAATGGCTCACGCCCTCGCGCGACCTTATGGCAGCCTATGCCAGTGCCGGTGACGTTATCCGTAAAAGGACCACTGTAATCACAGCAGCAGTCAGCTGGAGCAATCATTATCCTTCTGACGCGTACCTGTTTATGCATAAATTTCCCTCGAAATTTAACAGCATAATCAAAATCCGACTGGCCGATATCCTGCTGTTAAAAGCAGAAGCCTCGTTAATCTCGGCAATCTTCCGGAAGCTGCCCAGGCTGTGAACATAATCCGGCACCGCGCAGGTCTGGCAGATTTAAGCTCGTCCGTAACGTCATCCGCAACGGCCATGGCAGATGCTGTATTGAAAGAAAGAAGGCTGGAACTTGCCTTTGAAGGCCAGCGCTGGTTCGACCTGGTAAGAAACGGGAAGGTCTTTGATGTGATGAATACCCTGAATTCAAGAGACCCGGGCAGATTACCGATGGAACCCGTCACAGAGCTGACCCTATTGTTGCCGCTTCCACAGTCGCAGATCGATATCAACCCGAACATGGTTCAGAACCCGGGATATTAAACAACGAATTATATCATTCTATAATTGAATAGATTATACATATGAAAAATCGGATAAAAATACTCCTGTTTGCATTGGCAACGGCATACATGGTCTCCTGCGAGAAAGAAGAGAAATTGGTTACATACCCGAAATCCTTCCCCGAATTCGATCAGGCCGAGGTAGCGGAAACAACCATCACATATGATGACTCTATTTCCGTTTCGGTGAATGTTTCCGATAAGGGCACGCCGCTTTCCACGCTGGAGATACAGGTTGTTTTAAACAATGAATTGCTTACCTCGGAATCCATCCGCACCAAGGGCAACAGCGCCGAAATCCAGAGAAGATATGCCGTTCCTTTCGGCCCTAACCGCCTGGACAATGCGCCCGTGAAAGTTTATCTTTCCTCCATAAATGTGGACGGGTACACAACAGATACCATATTGAACACCACAATCGTCAAAAGGCCTGTCGTCAATAACCTGTGGCTGGTACCTGAAAAAGGGACCACCTACAAGCTGACGCTTGTTGATTCGGTAAATTATATCTGGTATGTCGGCGGAATGAATTTCGGAGATTCAATAAACTACCGGCTGGCCACTAAAATTGATAACAAGTTTAACAAGGTGGACTGGTCAGGTCTTGTATTTGGCCAGGTTGGAGAGGGAATTGGAATTATAGATGAACAGGGAAAACCGATTGTGAGCTTTGATCCCACGCTCGTCAGTATAAAAGAGCTTACTTTTGATGCAATGCAACTGACGGTCCAGGTGGCCGGAAAATTACTGGAGCCGGTAACAACACTGGATATAGAGGCTGATCTTTCCCCCTCGGTCATTGCTTCCAAAAACTTCAGAAGTGGAAATGTTTTCTTTGGTGAAGGAGTGGAAGTAACATTTACCGGCCTCACTGATCTGGCAAAGAGCCTTCCCCCGGACTGGTTCGAGATTACAGGAGCAAATACCGCTAAATTCCTCGGTAAAAACGCCATTTACAAAGCGGATTATTATGTTGATGCGGATTACCTGTATGTTCAACCGCAACCGGATGTAAAATATCCCGATGCCATGTGGATAACCGGTACAGGATTTGGCCATCCCTCGCCGCCTTATGAAGTAACATCAAGCTGGAACTGGAATACGCCGTTTGACTATTTGCCGGCCCGCCAGGTTGCGGATGGCATATACCAGATAACCGTGTATGGAAAGAACGAAGATAACGGTGCGGGATTTGGAACCTTTGATTTTAAATTTTTCTACCAGGTAGGCTGGGGAACCCTTGGGGTAACTGAAATTGATGCCGCCCAATATACGATCACCCCACCTTTTTTCGGACGAACGGATCCCAATAATCTGGGGAACGTCAACCCGGGGACTGCGCCGATGGAAGGCGTATTCCGCTTTACCCTGAATCAAAATGACAAAACCATAACAGTTGTAAAATTGAATTGATAGGGCTAGCTAAGCGTAGTTTGCAGGGAGCTAAGCGTAGTTTGCAACTACGTTTAACCTCACAATTTTGAAGTCTGACTTTATTAAAATACATCTATGATCAAATATTTAAGTGCAACGCTCAGCCTGGTTTTCATCTGCTTTTCATTGGCCTCGTGCAAGCCGTCGGGAGATAATCCCCCGGATGTTCCGCCGGTGGTAACAAAGGGGGACGTGGATGTTTATGTAACGTCGGCTAACCAGTCCATGCTTTTTCAGCATATCCCGGTCAATTTCAATACAAAGCCGAATATGGCAATCGCAACCACCATCACCCTGAATCCTTCTGTGCAATACCAGGAAATTGACGGATTCGGAGCGGCCATCACCGGGTCGACCTGTTACAACCTATTGCGGATGAGCCGGGAAAACCGGACTAAGTTGCTGACCGAAACATTTGATACACTCACCGGGGATGGTTACAGCTACATCAGAATATCCATCGGTGCCTCTGATTTTTCGCTGGATGAATATACCTGGTGGGATTCGCCGGGCATTGAGAATTTCAAAATGCCGGAGTATGATAAACGGGATCTGATTCCCATTTTGAAAGAAATACTGGCCATAAATCCTAAAATCAAAATTCTGGCCTCTCCCTGGTCATGCCCGAAATGGATGAAAGTAAACGATCTCTCCCGCCTTCAGCCCTATGATCACTGGACGAGCGGTCAGCTAAATCCGCAATATTATCCGGATTATGCAACCTATTTTGTGAAGTTCATCCAGGAAATGGGCCAGGAAGGCATTCCCATTGAATCAATAACCATCCAGAATGAACCCCTGAACCGCGGAAATTCAATGTCGCTTTACATGACATGGCAGGAACAGGCAGATTTTATCCGGACAGCCCTGGGCCCACAGTTTGAATCAGCGGGTATTCATACAAAGATCCTGGTCTTTGATCACAATTACAACTATGACAATATAGCCGATCAAAAAAGCTATCCGCTAAAAATATATGCGATCCCGGATGCTGCAAAATATGTGGATGGCGCCGCGTTTCATGCTTATGGAGGTGATAAAAGCGAACTGATGAACGTTCACAACGCCGCCCCCGGCAAAAACCTGTATTTCACTGAAATGTCGATCGGCACCTGGAATTATTCCTTTGACGGTGATTTGATCTGGAGCATGCGGGAACTGGGAATCGGCACCCTCAACAATTTTTGCAAGGCGGTAATTGTATGGAACTTCATGCTCGATGAAAAGGGCGCACCCAACAGACCGGGAGGTTGTAATACCTGTTATGGCGCCGTTGAGATAAGTTCCTCCGATTATTCAACACTGAACAAGAAAACCCATTTCTATGTAATTGCCCACCTGGCAAAGGTGATTTCTCCGGGTGCCATCCGGATTCAAAACAATGGCTATAAGACGGCAGGGCTATATATAACGGCGGTTATAAACAAAGATAATACCTACGGTGTTGTAATGCTGAATGAAAATGATACCAGTTTAAAAATTACGCTGGAAGATGGCAATCATTCATTTCCCTATACAATACCCGGAAAAAGCATTGCATCCTGCAAATGGAAAAAATGATAGATTTTATTAATCTGTGTTCTAATAACTAACTTAAACAATCAACTATGAAAAAAAGAATTCTACCCTTTCTGTTGCTCATACTGATTTCAAGTATGGGTTTTGGGCAAAAACACACATTGGTGGTAACCGTGCCCGATTCAATTGAAACCGTTTATTTTTCGGGTGAGATTAACAACTGGAGGGATCCTTCCAGTGCCCCTGATGATTCAGCGAAATTGATATCCGATTCGCCGAAAATGTTTTCCTTCGATTATACCTACGACGGATCGGTTGACACCCTGGAATATAAAATCTATGCCGGACCTGCCTGGTCCTATGAACAGAAGCGCGATTCGGCCTTCATCGTAATGGATGACAGTGCAACGGCTGTTGTGGATAGCTTTAATGCGGTATATCATCGCATCTGGGAAGCAGACGTTACAATTGATGTTCTTGTGCCCAAGGAGGTATATGTATTAAACCTGACCGGAACCTTCAATAACTGGAATCCGACTGCCAACCCGATGGAAAAGGTGGATTCGACTTCCAACGGAAAAGAGTTTATGGTTACCATACATGTGCTGGATACCGTATCACTTGAATACAAATTTATTGCCGGTCCGGGTTGGCCTTATGAACAATCGGACGCAGCCAATTTCAAATACACAGTGACACACGGAGTCTCAACGGTTGATAATTTTAAGGATATCTTTGATCCAAATGATTTGGGAGATATAACTGTCCATATCGTAGCTGTACCAGAGGGAACTACCGATGTATATATCATTGGCAGCTGGGGGAACAGCTGGAAACCGGAAGAAGCCATTAAAGCGGTTAAAAACGATGACGAAACGTATACGGCCGTCGTTCCCAATGTAGCGGATATTGATTATAAGGTATACAATTATCCTGATTGGGCTTATGAAGAAGCATCGGATGCATCGGGTACTCCGGTTGCCGACAGGCACGCTTCAACGGCGGACAGTCCCGTAGAGATTACCGTTGCCTTCTGGAAAGCATTGTATGTAGCCACAGGCGTTAAGGATCCGATCTCATCGGCTTACAGGATGTATACAATAAACAGAACCATTGTAGTGGAAGGTGTTACCTCTGCCGTATCGGTCTTTGACATCAATGGCCGCATGATGCAAAGTGTTCGTGCAAACGGCACCTTTGTATCCAAATCACTGCAGCCGGGAATTTATATCCTCCGCGTTGACAATAAAGTACAGAAAATAGGTGTTCAGTAATTAGTTAGATCATTCGCATTCCTGACGAGGGGCTCACCACCCCTCGTTTTTTTTGGCTCACAAAGCATGCAAAATCCCGTAGGAATTCCCCATCGGTAGAAAGACGATATTGCATCCCTCCCCAATCATTCCCAGTTCCCCGATTGTTTGCCCGATATCTCCTCAATATTCAATTTCAGAATAACAATGTTCTCTATATGATTATCCTTATAACTATTCACCCCCTTTTTTCCGTAATGCCCCATTATAATATCCAGTCCTTTTTTCTTTTCCTCATGGCCGGTGATAAATTCAATCGTTCCGTAACCGATCAGGGACCTGTATTTTGCCGTCCATTCACAGGGAATTTCATCCCTGATAATTTCGTTATAATTTTCAATTTCAAAACAAACCCGGTTGTTCTGTTTTAATATCTCAATCTTTTTGCCGGCCGATGCGGAATGGAAATACAAAGCTTTCCCGTCATATCCGTAATTTAAAGGCACAATGTAAGGCCTGTTCCCGTCAATCATGGCTATACGGCATATATCCGACGCGGACAATAACCGTTCAATAATTTTCTTGTCCCGTATTTCCTTATCCTTTCTCCGCATGTGGCTTTGATTTTAAATAAATACCCCCCGAAATTTACCTAAAATCCAAACATTACCAAAAATAAGGGTTCGGTGCAGGCTCCGCCTGCGCCATTTATATGTTTCCAGGCTCCGCCTGCCTTCTTCTTTGAAATCCTAAATAATTTTCTACCTTTGCGCTCAATAACCAGCTTTGAAAGCTGATCAAATACTGGTCTCTTGGCCGAGTGGTTAGGCAGCGGTCTGCAAAACCGTTTACGGCGGTTCAAATCCGCCAGAGACCTCGATATTAACAGGTAACCAGCTCATTTTGAGCTGGTTTTTTTTATCAGTACCCTGTATGCTAGAAATTTTGCTTGTTTTTCGGTTAATTTACCTATATTTTTTTACAGACCTTTAAACTGACATTTTAATTGTCGTTGACCTGCTTATATTCGATTTGTTTCCGTGAACTATCAATTACCTCATCACCAGAATTGGATCAAAAATTCTATTGTATTTGCGCAGATCCTTTATTATCCATTTTGAACGGCTTAATCAACGGCCTTATCAAATGCCATACTCCTTCTTAACTTCAGGATCGGCATTTTTCCAAACTTTCCTAAACCTTTCACGATATTGATCTGCTTGATTTTTTCTCCCTTGTTTATCGTATAATTTCCATAAATTATAAAGTGCAAAAGGATAATTGCGATTATAATTAAGAGCGTTTTGAAACCTTATTTCAGCCAGATCCGGTCGGTTAATTTTATTCCAAAGCAATAACTCTCCAAATGATGTGTTGAAAAAAGCCAGATCAAAGGATGAAGTATGATCTTTAATCTTATTTTTTATTGCGTTGTCAAATTCATCAATAAGCTTAAGTATGTTATTAATCCTACCATTGTATGCTTCTATCGCTAATCCCAAATGCAGCTTGAATTTGTAGAATTCTTTCTGATAATTTGTTGCATTGATATTATTATCATTTGCAAGCTTATTCATTATTTTTAGCTCGGACTCAGCTTTTAAAGGTTGATGCAAAAATAAATACGAATAGCCTAATAACCAATGCATTCTATGATCTCTTGTTAAAACATCAAGGGTATCAAATACATTTTTTTCATCCAGACATAATGTAATCGCATCAATGTATCTGTGTTCATAAAAAGGAATTAGTGCTTTTCCAAAATAACCCATTGCTTTTGTCTTATTACCCTCAGCTTTATTAATAAACTGCTGAAAATTCAGATCAGCATCCATAAATTTACCCTGTCGCAGATCAATGAATCCAAGGGAGCCCCATAAATAATATAAATTTGAATCAAGACCAATACCTTGCTTTTTGGCCCATTCCGCACTATCCAGTTGACCGGCAGTCATTAACCCATCACCATAGCTATCATAAGAGTTAGCAGTCGAATCAAGTGACAGATATTTCTTAAAATGCAGAAGTGCTTCTGTATGTTCACCTAAATGACTAAAACAGTAGGCAATATGATTGTGCGCCAGCGCATAATTCGGATCTTGCTCAAGCGCAATATTATAATATTCAATGGCTTTAACAACATCGCATTTCTCAAAATAGGATTCAGCTACATCATAAGCATATTCTTTTCTATAAGGATACTTATTGTAGATCATTTTTAGTATATTGTTCTCTGCATAAAAGTTACCTTTTAAACGGAATACCAGAGCTTCTGTACGTAATGAATCAAGTCGGCTCAGGTAGTTTGTTTCAGGTTGGATTTCATTAATAATATCTTTGGCTTCTAATACATTTCCATTAAAAGTTAGCAATTGAGCCAATCTCAATTTGGCAAGGACAAATTTATCATCATAAATTATCGCATCTTCAAAAAAGCTTTTAGCACGGGTAATTTCAAGTTTCTGCCATTCCTTTTCACCTTTATAAAAAGTTAAAAATGCATCCCAATTTTCGGTCAGAACCATTACTTTTTTGTTAGATTTTCCATAAACGCCATCGATAATATTCATGATAATAGGAATGATGCCTTTAGAAGGATTTAAAAGCGCTGTAACATCAGCGAATTCATATGGCTCTATTGTTTTCCACCATTTCGTCTTATACTTTAACTTAATTTTATACCTGTTATCCTTTTTGATAATTTCTCCTGAAATAATCAGGGATGGAATTTTATAATGAGTTTTTGGAAGGGAAAGCTCCTTTGAGGTGATGATTTTTTTATCACAGTTAAGTAAAATATTATTTATGAGTAAGTATTGAAGGCATTCAGAATTCAATTCATTCGCTCCATCCGTCGTAATTTCTGATTTAAAGTCATCAAAAACAATTAGATCATGATCAATGGTCTGGTAATTCCAAAAAAAGATAAATAAAGCAGACAGGATTACTACGATTAAAATGCATCCTATTATTTTCTTCCTGGTTGGCTTAATTAAAGTTCTGAAACGACCAATAGGAACATTCGGGCCAACTAAGCCGGTTGAGCCAACAGGGCCTGTTGGATCAAATTTATTGCAGGCTGAATATGAATGAGGCATTGTTTTCTAAGTTCTTCAAAATATTCCCCAGGTTTATTCTGTGCATCTACCCAATGAACTTTCCCCAAAAAAAATTCAAGCGCATCATCTAGTATAACCTCTTCAATTTTAAAGGGTATAATAATCTTCTCCTTATTTGATGCTATTTCTATTTCATTGGTAACCTTAGACAAGGAAGAATTTGAATTATTTGAAATAAGGAGTACCATCACTTTAGACGATTTTATTGCCCGGACAATTTCTGATCCATATTGAAATCCCGCCCTAACATCGCGTGGTGCAATCCAGCAATTGATCCCTCTCTTTTCAAGATACTTGCATAACTTGTTTGCAATGGGTTTATCCTTGCTGGAATAACTGATAAATATATCTTTTGGATTATCCATGATTATAGGTTATGTCCACGCAATATACTATCCGTAACAGTTTGCTCTACAATAAGTTTTAGTCAATTAATTGCTTATTGACTCAATATGTAAAAGTTGATACAAAACTGCGGAATTATTCTCATTTTATGAGGCAATGGGAATATGTCCTTTCCCTTTGCATTTTGAACAAATTACTTTCCCGCCCATGCATGTACAGGGAATTCTACCACCCATACAGGATGGACATCGTTGAATACCGGATGGATTAAACCGGGAAATACCAACAAATTTTTGCCCGAACCACCACAGGAACCACAAATTCTTCTTCCAAATCCGGAACACCAGGGACATAACATTTTTCCCGAACCTTTGCAATGGGGACACAAGTCGGATGAACTTCCCGAAATGGTTTTATCCGCATTTTTATTTAAGCCTGTTATCGGTGAACCTAAAGGGGTATTTCGGGAAATATAATTTTCAGACTTAACCCCGGATGCAGATCTTGAATGCTTTATCATTCGGGAAATAATTATAATCAAAATAATTAATGCTAAAAACATTACCATTTCTACGCTTCCGTTCATGTCTTCTGCCTTTTTTTAAATTCTATCCTAATAGCGAATACTGTTTATTCATTCATCTAACGATTACGAATTCACTTTTCTGTTTCCAGGTTATCAAATGTCAGTATTATCCTCACTGCCCTTATATTCCTCAGGGGTATACAGTTCCTTTAAATTTTTCATGGTTGACTATTCCAGTTTTTAAATAAATAAATCGAAATCACTGATTATCAATTATTCCAAAAGGCAATTGATGAGTTTCCCATGCATGGTGATTTAATTATTTTCCAGGGGAATGTATACATGCGGACTAATATGATGATGAGGAGGATCCACCACTAATTTTCTTATCAATAGATAATTATTAAAAATTACCTTAGTATCATATTTAATCGTTACATTGACTTTTCTTACCAGATAATAACCAGGCAAGCTTCCAATAGACACAACAAGACTGTCCTGATTTCTGGATAAAACCGGTATTTCATTATTATCAAGAAATACACGGATTACACTTGAATTCAGGTTCTTACCGTAGAATGTAGTATTCGAATTCGGACGGATTATTTTTTGCCTGGTTCGTATGGGTGGATATAAGGCAAAACTTCCTATTTTATTTATCTTCGTTTTCTTAGATGACATAAATACATATACTGAATCACTTAAATCCGTAGTAATTTTTTTCTCTGGAATTAATATATGCAAACTGTCTCGAAACTTTCAATAATTTTTGCAGAATCATCATTAAGTTTAACTGTTAAATCCTCTATTGATGAGAGATCTCTGCCAATTAGTGTAAGTGTGGTGTCTATTCCCTGCCATAGGTATTCTTGCTTAACATATGCCTCTATCTTCTGTTTTTTGGTTAAATAAAATACAAAAATAATGGCAGGAAGAAATAGTAAGGCACCAACGACCACCGCGATTCTCTTCCATAATACAGGTTTTTTTATATTTATATCTTGTTGCCTTAACTTAACAAATACATCATCCGACTTTGCCATTGAAAGATCCTTATAGGCTACAATCTGATAAGTTGATTGCTGTTGTGTTCCATCGGAAAAACCCACCAGGTCAATACTCGTCGTATTTAAATCAATGGACCGGTACAAGGCGCCATTTTTATGCAATTCCAGTTTATTGGCATTTTCTACCTGCCAGCTGAGGGTAAATTGCTCTCCTCTTTCAATTTCGGTTTTATTACAGGTAAATTGTCTGATTACAGGCAGATTTATGGCCTCAACCGGCGTTTCCTTTAGTTTTTCGACTTTTACTATTTTTTCATCGACAAGTTTTTCCAATTTTATAATCTGATCTTCCGGGATAGGAAGAATTCCATATTGAAGCGCTTTAAGAAATATTTCCCGGATTTCGGGTATTATATCATTCATCCGCGAGGGAAGCTGGTTAAAAAGCTCTGTGGAATTATAATCCTTTACTTTATCCTGATTAAAAAGCTTTATCCGAAGAATGAGAAAGGCAATTTGCAGATAATTGAATGATATTCCATTTATGTCAGACAATTTGATTTCTGTCTTATTGAGGAATTCCTTGAAGAATTTGAATACCAGAATCCAGTAATCCTTGCTGCCGTACATTTCATTGTCGGGCAAATCAGCCGTTTTCTGGGTGCTGTCCACATCTACCAGAACAAATGTTCCGTCTTTCCTGCAAAAGATATTCTTTTCACAAAAATCGGCAAACCAGAAATCATATTTTTGAAGCGAACGAATGGCATTGAATAAACTGCTGCTGAGATCGGCAAGGTTGATTTCATTTGTCCGAACATGTTTATCAAGTGTATCTCCATCAAGTAGTTCATAAAATATATAGTAGATAGTCTTATTATTTTCCTCTACTTTTTTGATGTCGTAAATTTTCGATAGATTTTGTTCCGTTTTGCCCGATAATTTCAACAGCAATTCCCATCCGGAAATATTTTTCGGGTTTTTTTGTTCAAAACGTTTAACAAAACAAAGTTTATCCCCTATCTGAACAGGAAATTTGAAAGGATCTCCCGCAGAGAATTTCCAACCCTCCGGATAATCGCTCCGGTATTCAAATTCTTTCTTGTCAATTATAACTAACATTACTTCAATGGTGTTAACTATATTCTATCAAAACAACAATCAGAACAAAAAGGAAAAATATAAAAGAAATGAGGATTAAAATGCCCATCCATTTTACATAATTCATTAAATGCTTAAAGGATTGCAATAACCCGGCATTATCGTTATTAAACAAGGAAGTTTTCAATTTAACTGCATAATAATACAGTTGTACCAGCGGAACGAGAAAAAGAAGGCATGGGATGATGGTCAAAAACATAGCGGATTCCTTCACTCCGACCAGGAAATTAAAGAAAATTGTGAATGCGCCAATTATTATACCACTAAGGCCGATCCGTTTCGCCCATTGTACGTTTTGGAACATATATCCTGAAATTTCAGCAGCAGGCTTTTGAGAGCCACTAGGTACACACTTAATAACCAATGGTTTGCTTCGGGCTTGAATCCCGTTTTTGACAGCCACCAGCTCATACGTTACGTCCTTTTCACTATCGTAGAATTCGCTTTTTTCCAGACTTTGCTGAGAAGTACCCAGTGTCTGAAAGAAGGATCCGTTTCGGTAAAGATCAATCTTATCAGCCTCGACATTCCAGCTTAAAATAAAGGATCCCCCACGAGGTATTGCATAGGTACTGCTATTAAATTCGTTGATAATGGCTCCCCTTGAAGATCCGGCATTAGTTTCCATAGGTTTATTTATTAATTTGTCCTGGATTATTTTTTTTATTTCATCGACCATTTCGGTAGATAAAACAGGCGATCTGTCACGGTTTATTTTTAAAAACAATTCTTGAAAACCACCATATTGCTTCAGGCTGTCAGTAAGTGAGTTGTAATTTTCGCTTGATCTGTAGTTTTTGAGATTATTTTCTTTATGCAATTTAAGATTCAGCAGCAGAAAAATAAACTGCAAATAATCCAATGCCATTCCATGTACGTCCTGTAATCGTATCTGGGGCTGATTGAGAACTTCCTTATAAAATTTGTAAACGGGAATCCAATAATCCTTGCTGCCATAAATCTCATTGTCGGGATATGCAGATAAAGGCTGGGCGCTATCTATATCGAGCAATATATACTTTCCCTTCGTTTGGAAAAAAATATTTTTTTCGCAGAAATCCGCAAACCAAAACCCATACGTGTGAATCACTCCCAACGTATCAAGGATATCAGAAGCGAGAGACCCAAGATCAATATCCTCCCCTTCATTAATTTTTTGTTCGAGCGTTTTTCCCTCTAAATATTTATAAATGACATATGAAATTTCATATCCCTTTTCCCTGACTGTTTGTATATCGAAAATGGTGGGCAGAGATTCTTCAGATTTGCCTTTAAGGTGTTGCAACAAAGGCCAGCCCGAAATATTGTCCGGATTTTTAATTTGAAAGCGTTTAATAAAGCAATCCTGATTACCAATAGTCACAGGAAATTTAAACGGATCCCCGGCTGAAATTTTCCAGCCCTGAGGATAATCCGGTATATATTCAACTTCCTGATCGTAGATATTCAGCTTCATTTTTCTGCTCCCATTTTATTTTTAAGACTTCTTTATTTCAATAATAAAGAGGGATTTATCGTCGCCCGTACCCTGCAGCTGAGAAATGATCTCCGTTCGGGCATTACTTTCGTTTAAAGGATATTCATTGATGAATGTTTTTTCGGTAGCCTTTCCAATACCATCCGAATAACCGATCACAGAATAAATGTTGGCTCTTTCGGTTATTTCGGGCTTGGAATGCCGGATAATGATATCGAAATTGTCCTGATTAAGGCTTAATAAAAATGATACAGGTCCAATTTTATCATTCTTGGTTGAAAGCGAGGGATCCGCATTCATTTGTTCTCCATCCCTGGAAAAACTAATCAGTTTGGAATCTCCTGTCCGGAAGACTTTCAAATCTCCCCCGTCGGTTAAACGGGCAATTAAAACAGTGGAAGCACAGTCGGGCTGTACCCCCTCTTTCAGGTTTTTCCTCAGGATCGCTTTTTCCGAATCCGGCAATGCATTCACGGCCGAAAGCCATTCATCCCTGACTTCCCTGATCACATTTTCAAAGACTATTTCAATAGCCGAAGCCTTCCCTGCCGTAAAAACATTTCTTAGTTTTCTTCCAAGAGATTGGGCAAGCAGGCGACTGGAAAAATATTCCCTTTTCGTCTCCGGATTAACCAGCGGATCGAAGAAATCAGAAGAGCCATCCATAAGCCACATAAGGGCTTCATTGTCATTCAAAATAAAACCGCAGACATCTTCCCCAAGATCCCTGTCCACATTCATTTTTTTCCGCGGACCGGCAGTCATCATCATTTCAGTAAGAAAGTATTTACCTGAGGCATTCCCTGCAGGGGGAACACTTTGCTTCGATTTTAAGAATTCTATTTCATTAACATATTTATTAATCAGGTTTTCCTGATTTTTGACCTTTTCGTTTAATTTATTTATCGATTCTTCACTGATCCCGATAGATATTGGAATATCAGGAGATCCGCCCCTTTTAAATATCCTCCGGGCTAATGGAATAAGGATAACCAGGATCAGGATGATCGGTATCCACCATAGACCAATGGCGCATTTTTTGTGTATAGTTGGAATTGGTATTGCTTTAAGATTGATGAGTAGAGTTGTATCTCTTGTTACAACAACCTGTTTTACAATTGAATAATAATTTGCATGAGAGACTGTAATCCGGTAATGTTTACCGGAAAAAAGATAAATTTCAGCATTTGTACTGTCGGATGGAAAAGGGAAATATAAACGGATCAAACGATTGAACAGAAACCAACGGGTTTGATACAGAGTCGAATGTAAGCCTAACTTGCACATAGCCGGAAAATTCGCTTTTAGCATACAGGAGTGCCTGGCTTAATGAGGATGAATCTTTTGCACTGTCAAACTTCAAATTTTTAAGAATGGCCTGCAAACGGGTGATGGGATTTTTAAGCGGACAGTTTTTGTTTTTATTATTATTTAGAAAAAGAGAATTCGCATTATTGATTTTTGAAACAGCTGTTTCCACACTTCCCATGGGAATTTCCGATATGCTGTCCTTATAAGATTTGAATTTTATGCATTTATTGTCATCAGGTGATGTAATTATATCCCTGAACAGAATCCTGATGCTATCTGCCGGGTTATTCTGACCCGATACATTAATTGAAACAGCCAGCCAGAATACAAGATTCAATATATGCTTCATTATCCGTTTCATCGGGTCAATTGTTTTTTGAGGCAGCTTGGGCAAAATCCGGATGCACCCGATGCCATCCGGAAGAGGTATTTCAGGTCCCCGATATGGGCTGGATCGTCAAACAAAAAGAACTGTGGAATATTATGGATCGGACAGTTGCTTACGATATTATGCAGCTCCCTTGAGCCGGGGTCGTTTTCGGATCCAAAAAATGCCGCGATTAGTATATCATGGTTCAGTCCAACGATGGGTTTTTGGTTAAACGGATTGGGGTTGAGTACCATACTGCCATTCACAACATATTGCCTTCCGTCGGTGTACATCAGCACCCGGATATTCGGAACCGAAATTGAATCCGTTGAACCATATTTGAAAATACGCTGAACAAGGGGAGTATAATTCTTAACCGGAAATCCGGGCATCTGTTTATTCAGGAACTGGCTCACAAGTTCATAGGCTTGTTGCAGGGCCTTATTGATATCGGTACCATGCGGAGTTTGCTGCATTTGAATCAGCTCGTCGTACAGGTAATCTGAAAAGGCGTCTATATTCTTATGCCGGTTAATTACATTTGCCACAGTATCCACAAACATGAGTTCTACCCGGTCGTCAAATTTGAAACAGGCAACAAACGCATTGGAGTTGTTCTGAAGATGTTCGAGGTCGAATATTCCGCTGGCTGCACTGTTTGCCACGAGCGTCAGGCGCGTTAAATCAATCCCGTCGAAGGCAATATCCGTCATCGAATCGGATGCGTCCATCATGATCACACAGAGACCTACTTCCTGGGGTTCTGTATCAGGACCAGGTCCGGGACTGGGACCGGGACCGGGACTGGGACCGGGACCGGGACCAGGTCTTTCTTCCACTACCTCTTCCCATTTAAGAAGTCCGGTAAGCGGATCATCATCCAGTGTACAGTAATATGGATGCCTGGGATCCGGATCTTTTACATCAAAATAGTGTGCTTTATTTTTCTGACATACCCATTTTTTCGCCATAGCTGAAGGTATTAAAGTTCCTTATTTCTTATTATCCGATTCCTTATACAGGAAAGTGGATGCTTTTTGCATTTGAATTGCCTTTTGTTTCAGAAGCCATTTTTCTTTCTCTTCCTCTTCGGATGCCACCGTTTTCCTCTGCATTGGAAAAGGAAGTTTACTTGCCTTTACAAGAGATGCTTTATCATCATCCACTGCCACGCTTTTACCATTGCCATGTGCAGGCGACACAACCCTGGTTATAAGGGGTGGCTTTGATTTTTCTGGTTCCATAAGGTTTTAAATTAAGTTAACGGATCACCATTTTGGCTTTTAAGAAAAGGCTGACCCCCAATAGTTTTCCCTCCATTTTCTACTTTGATACTCTTAAAATTTGGCCCTACATAATCAATATACTTTTCTTTCTTCTTCCCTTGATTTGATTTCAGTGTTTTGACCTCCCAGTCTCTTTTATCCATGGTATGCCTTATTCGTTCATTATCATCATCATTGAATCCAATGATGTTCCAATGGATGGATATATCCTGCTTGTGATCTAATTCATACTCTACATTTCCAGGATCATATTTTTCAATAGGGGCTTGTGGATCTATATGACCTTGAGACATTAATATGTTCCATTGACTATCACGATTTGGGCCAGGAGGCAATTTTTTTACCTCTAAAACCAATTCCTTTATTGATTGAATATTTCTTTCTCTAAATGCTTTTGCTTCTTTGTCATAATTTGTCATATTTAAATACAACTTCTTTCTAATATAATCACCTGGCCCCCTAGTTGCTAAAGTTTTTGGAATATATCTTTTTTCCGGCAAATCCATATCTGCAGCATCCAATCCGTCTGCTTTTGTTTTAGCGCTGGCCGTATAGTAAAAATTTATTTTTTTACCAGCTTCCTCAGCTGCAAAGGAAGTAAAGACAGGGTGAGCAGATTTAACGGCATTTGCAACTTTAATTGCATCCTCTTTGCTTATCTTGCCGTTTTTGAGATATTTGGCCTCTTCACTTTTCATTGTTAACAAGCCTGCATCGATTTTAGCCTGCTTTTCAGGTCCATACTCTGATTTCTTGTCGGAATCCTTTCCTCCCCCAAATAATCCCGCAATACCCTTTACCAAGGACACCGCCTGCCTGATAACCCAATCAATTACCGCATTCACAGGGGCCTGGATTTTAGCGATGATCGCTTTTATCTTTTCGCTGATGCCGTCCAATCCGAGCAGGCTTGCCAGAAAGCCAAGGGCAACCGGTATTGCTTTTGCCAGGGCATTTTCAACGGCATTAGCCGCAACACCAATAGCTCCTTTGGCAATTGCGGTTATTGAATCGATGACGGCATTCACGAGGTCGAGAATCTGTTTCCCTCTTGTTACAAAGAACATGATGACATCGTAAATTAATTTACATGCCTTTATAAAAGCGGATGCCGGATTGAGAAGGCTGATGAGCCAGGTAATACCGGCCACTACGATCTTTTGAATGATGAATTCCTTAATGGAACTGAGAACGGTTTCCTTAAGGGTTTCCACCTTGTCTTTTATAAACTTCCAAAGACCTCCGATGCCTTCGTTCTTGATGATGATGAATATTTCAGCTGCTTTCTCAAGTCCAGCCACGACTTTTTCTCCCACTATATTGACTGCTCTCGACCTGATATTGGCATATGTAAGACCCAGCACCGATAGGATCAGTGTGATAATGCCCCGCAGGTCAAACGTTTTCGGGATTTCAATTCCCGCGGATGCCAGGGTGCCAAAGAGCCAGCCCATCAGGCCTGCTTTCAAATGCTCGCCAATTCGTGACATAAAGTTCTGAATGCCTTGTTTTACACCGGCAACCAGGTTTTTCAGGAACCCGATCGGATCATCAATGATCAGTTCAATGGCGGCGGCTGCCTTGGCAAGAACATTCAGCAACAGGTTCTTAAATTCGATAATGGCATTGATCACATCCTTGATTGCCCCGATTGCTTTTGAAACAAGCCCTTTATTGGCTTCCTTCATTTCGGCAATTTTCTTGTCGATATTTTCCATGCCTGCCTTATATTTTGCGGCAAGTGAATCTACCAAATCGTTTTGCTTATCGTTGATGCTCTGTTCGAGCTCGCTGAATTTGGACTGGATATTTTTAGCTGCATCGGTGCCGATTTTCTGCAGGTTCTTCGGGAGGCTTTCAACATAGGTTTTTATTTCCTGCTTGCCCTTAGCGATCCGCTTTTTGGCGGCGTTCAGTTGTGCTGCAACCAGTTTGGCCACTTTATTGATGACAATATCCATGGCCTTTACATACCTCTCCTTCCCCCGCACATATATTTCATTCACCTCATCGGGCATTCCCAGGAGCAGATCCTTTGCCCAAAGCAAGGAACCTCCAAACCGGTTCAGATACCGGTCGACCTTATACCGGTGAACTTCCCTGTCAACATAGTCTTCAAAGCTACTCGTAGCTTCATTGATGCCCTGTTCAAACATGCCGGAAGCATCCTTATCAAGCTTTGTAAGAATACCTTCCACATCGGTCTTCGTGGCGGCAAATTTGGCTTCAATATCTGCCGCAACCTTGGCCCGGTCGGCTTCATCCTTGGCTTTTGCTTCCTGCTGTCTGGACAGGACCCCGCCCATTTTCTGCTTTCTGCTTCCCACAAGGGAGGCAAGTTTAGTCTTGCTTAAACCTGTTGCGACAAGCTGGGCTCCTTTGATTATACCTGTTTCATCCTTTCGGAACTGTTGCGGCCGGTCCACTGCATCCTTCTGGGCAGTTTTTTTACTGGTTAGCGCCGATGTAAACCTGGGTTCGTTCGATTTGGCCAGCTGGCTTTCGGTCACTTTGGCATCGGCCATTTGCTTATCCAGATCCTGGCTGCCTTTCTGCAATGAGACATCTTCCGCAGGTACCGGTTTGGGTGAAGCCTGGGCGCCGTTCAATGCGGGAGGCGTCATATTGGGAGCTGCTTTGGGGGCAGGACCAACTACCTTGCCCTGGATCCCTCCCGGAGCAGGAGCTTCCTTTACCTTGCCTTCAATACTTCCGGCGGCCTTGTTTTTTTCAGCGCTTACCTGCGATGTGGCATCGCCTTTAACAGCAGCTGCACCATTATTTTCCTTGAAATTTTCAGCCTCCTTCAATGTGTTTAATTTCAAGGCGGCTATTTTTGCACGGAGGGCGGCCTTAAATTTATTTTCATCGAAGGTGCCCGGCTCCTGCTGATCCATTTCAGCCACCTTTTTATCTTTTGCCTTGCTTATTTTTTCGTTGGCTGGCGGTTTGGCGGCGGACTGGGCATCCTTTACCTTTTTGGAGGCTGGCTCATGAATCTTAGCTTTTTTTCCGGTAACCTTTACCTTTTTGACTGTTCCCTGGAAAGCAGGATCGGCAGACATTACGGCGGATGCCGAACGACGCTGGATAACAGGTGTATTCCCGCCCGGGCTGATTGGAACATTCGGGACGGTACTGCGCTGAATCCTTTGTACCGCTCCCTGTTGCACGACGTGTGATAATTCATGGGCAATCAATCGTTTACCCGGGGTACTTTCCGGATTGTACATACCGGAATTGAAATAGATGTCACTTCCATGGGTAAAAGCATGGGCATTTAAGGCCTGGCTCATATTTGCCGCTTTTTCACCGGTATGGATACGAACAGAACTGAAGTCGGCACCCATGGAATTACTCATGAAGCTGTTTGTTTCAGCTGAAAGGGGTTGGCCGCTTCCTTTACTATTATTCAGCTCAGGTTCAACATGAGACAATGTATGATCGCTAACGTCGGATAGAGGAGAATCACTGGAATTGCGGTATGCAGGGGTGGGCGAAAAAGGTGAAAAATCCGCTGATCGGTTTATGACGGGATGATCTGAGTTCCCCCGCATAACCTTATCGGCAGCTGAATCTGCTTCCTGTTCAAACCGGTCACCGGGATGGTTTACTTTTAACTTGGTTTGAATGACAGGCGGTGAAACGCGACCTGACATACCCGCAACATTTTTGCCAATCGTATGCGAAAAGGCTACTGCTGCAGTATATTGTCCGGTTTGTTTCAGGGCTTCCATGTTTTATATCATCCTTCCTTCTTTCATCATTTCTTTCAGCACACCATTTTCCGCATCAATTCTTCTGATAACATTTTCCTCCCGTTTAAGTGCCATTAACGAACAATAACGGATCACATTCAGGATCATACCCCCCGTAAGCTCATATTTTTTAGCGAAGTGCCGTGTATCAAAGCCTTCTTCCAGGACAGTAGCCGGGGAAAAAGACTGATTCCAGAGTCTTAACCTTTCTTCAACCTGGGGCAGTGGAAAATAGATGATCGACTGGAACCTTCTTGCAAAGGCCTCATCAATATTGCTTTTCAGATTGCTCGCCAGGATTACCACACCTGTAAAATCCTCAATTCGTTGAAGCAAATAGGCTGTTTCCTGGTTGGCATAACGGTCATGTGCGTTTGAAACGCCGGTCCGTTTTCCAAAAAGTGCATCCGCTTCATCGAAAAACAGGATCCATTTGCGATTTTCAGCCATCTGAAAAACCTTCTCGAGGTTTTTTTCTGTCTCTCCAATGTATTTTGAAACAATAATGCTCAGGTCAATTCTATAAACATCCATATTGCACCGTTTCCCGATGAGGCAGGCCACAAGTGTTTTGCCCGTGCCGGGGGGACCGTAAAACATGCTCTTGTAACCGGGCTTAAGTTTTTTGGAGAAACCCCACTTGTACATCAATGTATCATGGTGTTCAATCCAGGTACCGATTTCCTCAACCTGGGCCAATGTATCTTCGGGCAAAACCAGTTCATCCCATTCGATTTCCGTCTGGATGATTTTTGCAGGAAAATCCTTGTTAAACCGTGGATTACGGTTCTGTCCGGTTAAAAAGAAATTTATATAATCCTGCGATAGGCATAATGAACCACTCAGAAAGGGTTCATTGAGAGCAGCATCATTCAATTGCAGTATCTGGTGATACGAAAAATAATGCTTGTTATTGAATAAATCGATTACGGCCATGCGTGAATAGAGATTGTCTCCACCAAGCAGAAAAACTGCTGTTTCACCCGTTGGCAGAAAGCCGCTGTGAGAGCTTCCCTTCAATCCGCCGAATTCGGTAAATCCTTTATCGTAAGTCGCATTTTTTATAGTAAACACATCAAGCAGCTGCGGGCGTGCATGGGGTGCAAGGGCCAGCATCAAAATCAGCCGCTCGGCTGCTGTGCATTTATAATGCCGGATAAATTCCGCATAATAGGATTTTTTGCCTTCATAGTCCGGAGGCAAAATGTCCCAAATGGAAGCTACATTGCATTCATGACCGAAATACAATTTCAGCCGCACATTCAATACCTCGTCAAACCAGTTCAATTCCAGCCGGATGACATCGGTATTTTCTTTCAATATATCCATTTCATCTACCATTCTATCTGAATCATTTTCTTCATCCAGGGAAATTTGATTAGGCGATAGTTCCATGGAAGGCTGTCGAGTAAAAGGTCATAGGATGCATTTTCCACCTGGAGGACCCAATGGTTGTCTTTTTCGGAAAGTATACCTTTGCGTTGAATAAAAGATGATTGCAGCCCCTTTATACTGACTGACTTAAGGGTTTTCCAGTGTTCAATCACGGAAGAAATCAAATCATTTGCCTCTTTTCTCTCAGAAAAGGTTAACCGCTTGAATCCGGTAATTTGCTCCTGCAAATCGATACCGCAAAGCAATTTGTTTAGCTGCATCATATATTCATAATTTTTCTGCCGGCCATTGACCATGTATTGTAAAAGGTAAACTGCCCTCTGCGCTTTATACTTCGATTTGAATTGGCCATTACTGACGTACCCGAGTGTATGGAAAAAAGAAGGAAGAAATGAAGCCAGGATGCACAGGCCGGCATTCTCGATGATTGATTTTTTGAACCCGTCGGGTTGATTTGTTTCAGTGATGGTTTCCAAATCGCTTTTGCTGAGCCGGAGCAGTTGCGTAACCAGGGTGAGTTCTTTTTGCGACAGCATATTTAATACGTGCGCAATTGTTTTTTTGGATGCAGCGGAAAATAATTCCCCGTGATTGATTAAATTCATGATATGTGCGGTCTGTCTCTTGTTAAGTTTCTTAAGTATCCGTTGAAGTTTATGACGGGTTCTCAGCACCCTTTGTAAAAAAGCCAGGAAAACCAGCTGATTATCTGACACTTCAATCACTTCATTTATGGAAGGGGAAACCTGGCCGACCAGCATTCCCAGGATGTTATTTGTTAAAAAGCCAGGGTGATTCACAATCAACTCAACCCTTGTCTTTTTAAGGTTTTGATAATTTCTCAATACCTGCCTGGAAGGATGCATTTTTTGATTATTCGCAGAAACCCCTTTCCATAGCTCCGGATGTCTCAGGAATTCGAGCTGGTATACATTCAATTGCTGCAGCCACTTTTCAGGTTTTAAATAGGGGTTCCCGGAGTTGAGACCGTCTCTTAATTCAATCAGTGATTCTTCTGAAAATAATCTCAAATGTGTGATTCCTTCCAGCAAAGTAGTAACATGGCTTTCCAGGAGATTTTGAATGATCAGGTATTTTAAATCGTAATTCTTTTCAGGGGAATTCAATGCAGAGACAATTCCATTTATTTTTGAATCAGGAAGCTTATCCCAATGCAGTTTTCTTTGAATGTCAGTAATGGAAACCGCGTTCTTATTATGAAGTTCCGGGATCAGGCGGGTAAGGACAGAAACCATCCCCGGCGAGCAAAACATACGAATTCTGCGTATAATTCCGGGATTATCTCTATGGGATATAAGAAAGTGTTTAAATTCCTCAATATCTTCATCCATTGCAGATTGCATTGTATTATCCAGGTTGCCAAAATCATTTTTGTTTATCCACCATGGAAGATCGCCACTAAGGAGTAGGGTTTTCAGAACCTGCAGATGAACATGGGCTAAAGGAAATACTGACCCTGATGACCGTTCTGCGGTGGCTTCAATTTTTTCAGTAAGCAATTTTGCAAATCTCACATATACATCTTTCGATCCAATATCTTCGAGGTGGATATCGCCCAGGTCAATTTCAAGCCTGTCAATTTTCCTAAGCATACTATTATTTGTATTCTCCGACATTACCCTGGATAATATTTGAGTGAACCGGGACATCCAGTAGTGCTTAATCTCATGGCTCACAACTTTCGCTGTTTGTTCCGAGTTACAGCTAAATTCAATTGTCAGCCTATTTACGACATCATTCAGCATCGGAATTCGCGTTTCTTATTTTATTTACCACAGTAATCAGATTATTTACTATTTGAAAATCAGGAATTGCATTGACAGCAATTTCCTGGAGCCAGGCCTTATATACCGATTCGAACTCCTTCATTTCATTATATTCGAGCCAATAAACCTCGGGGTAGATATGTGAAGGGGTCTCGAGGTAGACCGCTTTTTCAAATAAATGCCTGAAGCCCGGATCCCTGAATTTTACCAGCCAGAGAGGGACGAACAAAGAAATGCGGAATGAATATGGATCGGCAAAAATGTTTAAGCCGGGCGAATTTTCCTCATCATCCAATATTCCTGTTTCAAAGGAAAAGAATTTGATAAGTGCTTTTATTTCAGCTTCCATAACCTCTTCTTCCTTATAAGTTTTTTTGCAAACAGCCAGTATCAGGGGGGGCTTCACCGAACGGTCGGCTAACCGGAAATTAAAACGTCCTTCGGCAGTTTTCTCCCTTACATAGTTCTCATTATCCGTTCCGAGTTGCCGTATTCGCTCAGATCTTTTGCGGATATGACTTTCGATTTCAAAATCCTCGTTGGACACAAGAACTTCATTTTCTTCTTTTTGCACACTGAGTCTCCAGATAATCTTGCTTTCGGATGAGGGATCCTGAACCATCGTCTTTTTAAAAGCGTATGTACTTTTGGAAGATTGCTGGCTTACAGCAAAATCCGTTTCAGGGATGTATGGAACAGACAGCAATTCCGTGGCTTCAAGCCTGCCCGGACTGCGTCTTGTTCCCGTTTCCTGCGGATTAATCCGGGGTCTCAGCAGTACATGTTCAAGGATATGGAAATTCTCCCGGTTTGCAAGATTTTTAAGCGTCTCAATTGTCTTGTTGAAATTGATTTCCAGGTCTTCTTCTTTTATATTACTGCCTGCCACAATGTCAAAACCACCTTCGTTATTTTTCTTTTTCAGGCTGTAGGAATTTTTAGTACGCCTGGCGTCTTTTTCATACAACGATCCGTCGAATCCCGCTTGCAACAAGTAATTAATAATTACATTTATTTCCGATTCATTTTCATATTCACCACTTTCAAGAAGGACATTACCCGCTTTTTCAGGATCATAAAGAACTGTTTTAAATCTTGTAAGGTTTCCGGGCTTTGGAACCTTTTCAACTGAAATCCAATCGGACGTAATGAAAGATGTATCAAAATTCCTGAATCCCAATAATCTGCAAATTCTTCTTTTCATTCCGGCCACATTATCGGTATCCCAGGTTTTATCCGGATTTGAATAGTCATACCCTCTTCCCCTGTAACTGCTTATGGCGACATAATCGGTCAAAATATCCTTTTTATTGCTGATTCCACGGTCCGTAATTTTTTTACCGGACGAAATGTAGGCCTCTGCATCTTCCCCAAGACGGGCAAGGAGATGGTTGATCATGGCATTCTTGATTTTCAGAATATGCTTATTGGTCTCCGCCAGTCTGAGTATTTCTTTCGGGTATTCGTTGAAATTGACAAACAGATTTTCAATATCATGAATACCTTCCAAAGGCCGGGGAAAAAGGCTCTGACTGATTGAATTATCGAAAGAGAAAAGCTGCCTGAGATTTGAAAGTTGTGAAAGATAGTCCGACATAATCTGTTCAAATATCATCAGAAAGCCTCTGAGTTGTAAAACTTGACGATGCCCGGTGGACAATTCCTTCTGATCTGTAATACTTTTACCGGCAAGTATTTTTTCCTGCAGCCCATATGCCGCAGGCAATGTATACTGAAACGGGTAATAAACATCAATATCCATATTTTCACCTTCCGGGACTGCAATATCGGTTTGTACACCTTTTAGTTTCGATGATTGAACCTCCGATTGAAGAAAGTAATAAATATCTTTTACCCTTTGTTTATCTGGCTGTCTCTCCGATTCGGAGCGATGCCTGTCGCCACTTCTGAAAAAGATAATAGCCGAATTTTCAATATCCAGTTTTGGTGCTTTTTCCTTTTCCTTGATATTGGTGATCCACTGCGTAAAATCGGAAAAAGCAGATTGGGTTTCAATGGGGAATACACATTTTTTAACGGCAATAACATCCGGGATATCCATAATAAGATTAATGATATCTGAAAGATGTATGTCCATGTACCTCTCCGATTTTTCAAGTTCTTCTGTATCAATAAATCCATTCTTTAAGGATGGCCCGTCAAAAATTTCGCTGGCAGTATATTTTTTCGCGAACATCTGCTCAAGTGTATAAAACCGGATTGAAGGAGAAAAAAAATCATGAATAACCTGGAAAATTTTAGCATTGATTTTATCAATATCAGCACTTTCACTCACCTTCACTTCGGCTTCCATCCTGAACAGTTCGTAATTAACCGGCCTTATAGTTAAAAAATCTTCACAAAGGTTTCTGTGAATACCAAGTCTCATTCTGACCGATGTATTAACTATTTCCTGTTGGTTATTGGCAATAATATCATCTTCGTATTCTATCGTGACTTTATATAACCCGCGTATTCTCAATGGTTCATTTTCCGACGATGGCGTGTAGGATAACTGATATGAATTGGGCTCGCCACCTGGTTTCTTTTCAATATTTGCATACAATAAAGTCTCATAATCGCCGGTTGTGTCAACCCAGGCATTTTTAACCCCATCAGTATCAATGACGAGTTTTCGAAAATCGGCAAGAGTAACGGGGTTTGATGATAATATTTGTTTGGCTGTGTAGAAGAAATTGCTCCAGTCCGCAGATTTGTTTTGAGAAGCAAGAAGATCCTTTATGTTAAAAGAAGTTTTATAACCAAGTTCGGTTAAAGCATAGCAAAGAGACTCCAGAATGGTAATCCCCGGATCATGCGCATTATAGTTGGTCCATACCTTGCCGGACAGTTGTTCTATAAACTTTATACCTTCAGCCCTAAGAAAATTATAGTCCTCGGAGGGATTGAGTTTGTTATTAATATCGATATACAGTTCTTCGGGCATAATTTTGAACTTTATTATAATATTTTAATAATGTGCTCGTTAGCTGAAACCAGGATCGAATGCGGAGCGGTAACCTGGGTTTCACTCAATGCAATAGTTTGATTTTCGAGCCTGCTGTAATTGATTGTACCATCATCCAGCATAGTATATTGGTATAAGGAAAGATCTGCGACATAATCCACATACTTTTTCTTATCAATGAAATTAATGACAGAGGAGGCATAAATCTTGGCAGAGTATGTAGGTGTATCATCATCGCTAATCCAGGGGCTCAAAAATTTTATGAGCTCCCTGTTCAATTCCCCGAGATAGAATCCTTTGTTCACTTCGGCTTTAAATTTCACCTTGCAGTTGATCAACACATAATTAGGGAGTGGATTCACCGCATGGATCCGATTAAAAGGAGAGGTACGCTTCTTTAAATATTCTTCAATTTTTCTCAAATCCAGGAAACTGGCCATTGGAAGTTCTGTAGTTTCATCTGAGGATTTATTTTTTAAGTTCATGATCGGGACCACCGTAACATGTCCTGGAAGGAAATGCCCGCGGAAGTAATTGTTGATGCACTTAACCTTGAAAATGGAAGGAAATTTTTCCAGTACCAATCGCTCATAGTCCCAATTGTTAATGGCTCTGCCTTTGTGCCTTAATCGTTCGCTTACCCTGGAATAATATTCAGGTTCGGTTTCCTTTACTCTTCCATAAAAGGAAGCAAGCGGTTGTTTAATTGATTTAATTCCAGGAACGATTTCTTCGAACCTGTTTATTTTATTGGCTGGCAGTGGGTATGCCAGGTGCTGCGGATCGTTTCCATTGTCTTCAAAGGTGACGGTGGTTGCCTGTGATTGAACATCTGCCAATCCCGGCAGGGATTCGGGATCTTTTGTGATCGAAATTCCAAACCAGAACAAGTTCGCTTCATCAAAAACAGTATTTTGGTTATTAATATCCGATGGGATGGAGATTTCGACAATCCCGGATGTTTGGAGACCATACGTATTATCGGCTATAATACTGTCATTTTTCAAATCTTTCCATTCATTGTTTTTCAGGTACCACCAGCTTATGAGCGGGGGTTTATAATCGAGTTTTTTGAAACTCTGGTCAATGTTGAAAAATAATGTGAGGACTTCATTTACCATAAGATCCTTAAGGCCAACGAAAAGAATTCCGGAGGAAACAGAATCTTTTCCGACTGAACTTAGAATTGCGCCGGAAAATAATTTATTTGTCGGAAGCAAAAAAGATTCGGCTGTGGCCCTGGGTTTAGCATCAAACGGATTTGCTGCGGCCATTCCAAAAGGCAAAATATGAAAGAATTGATCTTCGTTTTGCGTAAGCTCTTTCTCGGAAGTGTAGCTTACTGATATTGAATTAATAAGCGGACTATAAGGTTGAGGTGGAATATCGCGGGCGGAAAGCAGCATAGCAATTTTCCGTGCAACCAGATCATTTATAACTTCGTTAGCGACATCAATTTCCTTACTAATTATCCCTGAAATACTATTTTCATCAAATGGCGTATTTTTAAGTTCAATGATCTTATCTGCCGCTTTTGCGGCAATTCTGCCGATCGCATTATTTACCTCACTGATGATCAATGTAATCATTTCTTCGTCTGCAGGCAGAATGAAATCAATCCGGGAATTGAGTTCATCATTTACATCTTTTACAATGGCTTCCACTGTATCTTTATCCCTGTCGAAATGAATTTTCCTTTCAACCAACTTGACTTTCTTAAGCAGCCTGAGAATACGTTCAATAAAATTGTCATCGTTTACCACGGTGCGGGTTGGGTCCAGTGAGATATGACGGACTTCAGCTTTGGAAATATCTACTCCATTGAACTGGGTGAGTGAGAGTGTCAGGGTGCTTATAATGGTGCTGCGGATGGTATCATTATCGTCATAAGTTGTAAGAGCCTCTTTTATCGTTTTTATCCGGTTGTTTTTGTTGCCGGCGCCTGGAAGTTTTATAGAGATCTCAGAATCTGCCAGTTCCTTTTTGATAATCTGGTAGAAATCAACTCCTGCTATTTTCGAATTGGCTTTTTGCAATGCAATGGAAGTGATCAATTGGGGATAAATCTCATGCCCGAAATCAGGGTATTTTAATTTTAGCTTCACCGTACCGTCCTTTTTGGAAACATCAAATCTTGAAATATCAGTTTCCTGATCGGGACCGTTTCCTGTGCCCGGCTTATCAGGTATCTGGATAAGCTTCAGGCTGGGTTTGTCTGTATAGGGTTCTATCAACGATACATCCTTAAGATACTTCCATTCCCTGTTGCGCAAAACACTGACGGAAGCTAAAAATTTATTGGAGTCGTACGGATGGAAATATTTGTCATAATACGATTCAAAGTTATCGGGCAGCATCCAGTCGATGCTTACAGAAAGGTTGTCGATATTCTTTTTATAATAAAGATCTTTGCACCCGATGTAAAACGAGGAACCTACCTTTGGAGAAGTTGAAAAAGGATAAAATGGTTTTTTGGGATCAAGTTCTGATTCATAATTTTCAAGAACCAGCTCGCGGATACCATCAAAGTTGACCTTTTCGCTTATGCTTCCGACCTGCACGGCAAGTGTTATTCTCACAATGCTTAATGACATCAGATAGTTGATTTGTTTTATCTGATCTGCATTCTCCTCAGGATTTTCAGGCTTGTCTGGCTGCTGTATATCGGGAAATTTGAACAGCACCTTTAAAAGAGGCATATGCAGATCGGGTTTTTCTCCATGAAACAAAGGATCAAAAGCCACTACAGCCGACGGCTGGGCAATGGATATATTAAAACTTAATTCGAGAATATTATTCTCCTTTTTTTCCAAAGAATAGATAATAACGCCATCCGAAACGTTACCGCTTGAAATCCAACCGCTCTCGCCGGTGAGCCGGAGTTCAAGAATAGAGGTATCATACTTTTCCCAGGTCTCAAGACTTTCGGCTGTTTCGAACCTAATGGTCACATTACGCTCTCCTTTAGCTAAATACAACTGATCAGAAGCAATTGCAAAACCTGTTTGTAATACTTTTTCTTTACCTGATGCTGCAAACGGATGCATGACACCTTCATTAATGATCTTTTCGTCCTGTTTTAAAGTTGCACTGAAATAATTTGTGATCAACTCATCCTTTTTGCCAATTGCAACAGCCTTTAACGAACTAACCCTTGCTTTATTTACTATAATCTCCTTATCCGTTTTATAAATTAAGTCAACATTTTTCCCGTCTTTACCAGCCAGCAATCTTGTGCCTTGTTCAATCCTGCAAAAATCGAAACCTTTGGCAATTTCGAAGACAACAAAAGTGCTGTCGGGAAAAGCCTTCAGCGGATCAATCTTCAGAACTGTCCTGTAATAATAATCCAGTATCTTACCAGGAATATGATTCAGTTCCTTTCTGATGATTCCAAAAAGATTTACAAATGTGATATACAGCGCTATATGCGGGGAAATATTCTGCTGACGGTAAATTTCAACTTTGAAAAAATTTCTGGATAACGTGATGATCTGGGATGTAGCATGAAATACCGTATCAAAGATTTTATTTATGATTAAAAGGGCGTTGTATAGCTTTTCTTTTTCTGTTTTCCCATCAAATGCATAAGCACCGGTTGAAGCAGCAGGATTTTCCTCAAGTTCCCAGATGTTGCCCGGATTGATCAATCCGGTGTTAACGGGTTGATTCGAATCTTTAGCAATGCTGTTAGTATAGAGTACAATGTGATATAACTTTTGAAGCTCTTTGATCAGATACGACTTAATATAAAGGTTTAAATCCTGGTTTAATGCACTTTCCTGAGAAGATGAAGCGTACCACTGATCAATTTTCCTGAAGTGGGAAAATACAAAATCTGCAATCCGGCTAAAGCTTTCGAAGGTCTCTACCTCCTGAAAGTTATCATAAAGCAAATCATACTTCTCCTTGATTTCGTTGATATCCTTTTTAGCTATGTTGGCGCTAAGCAAAATCAGATCATCCTTAAAGAACTGCTCCCAGGTTTTTGAAGTATCAAAATTATTTTCATCTGCATCGACAAACAGCACATTTTTGGAGTATTGCTGGGCATAGGTTATGAAATCTTCCAGTTGACGATCGTCCAAAGAGAGGTTTTCAGGATTGAGGGAAGGGGCGAACCTTTCCTTTCGGGAAGTCCCTTCCTGATTAAAAATACTGCCATATGAACTAAACTCTTTTTTCACGGAATACCGTTTGATTGGATATTACTTTCTATTACCTTACAAGATTGGTTCCTTCCTTCAGATAGAAGGGATACACATAATTATACCGGTTATTAGTTGACATAATGGTATAGTCAATCTTTATGTCTATTAATGATCCGTCACTTGCGTGCGGTTCAATGTCAATTTCATTGACAATTATTCTCGGCTCACCAAACAGAATAGCATCGCTTATTACAGCCTGCATGTATGTCATTATGCTTTTTGAAAGGTTCTCGAAAACAAACTGGTCAAGTTCCGATCCGTAATCGGGCTGCATGATCCTTTCCGACATTCTGGTTTTAAAAAGTACGTCCAGGCTGTTTTCTATAAGCTTTTCACCACTTAGCATGGTTACATTTTTGGATTGGGAATCAAATTCTACCGGAAACTTCCAGCCAACCCCAAGAAACTGTCCTGATGAAAGATCCATATTAACCTCCTATTATTACAGTTACACATCCGATAATGACAGTACCGCCATGAGCAGTAGAATCGCCCATCCGCGCGGCAGGCTTATTATTGATCAGCACCGTTGATGAGCCTGCAATAAGGGTATCTGGTCCGCCGGCACAGGTAAGCATATCACCAAGGGTAGCCGCCGGCAATCCTCCTATTAAAACATTGGCACTTCCCGGAGGAAGAACAGGCCCTCCCACATGAGGAACCAGTCCTGTCACCATGGGACAAACGTGCATATCGCTGATTCTGGCTGCAAAAGGCATATCCTGGCTAATTTATATTTACAACACCACCCTTGATTTTTGTCTGACCGGTAGACACCAGTTCAGCAGAGGCTGTTCCACTGATGCTGCATTTGGTGCTGGCCTTCACCTCCACACTTTTTCCTTCAATTTTCACATCGCCTGCTGATGTTTTGATAGAAATATTTTTTGCACTTTCGATTGTTATCCCTTCCGACCCGAGTTTAATTTTATTATTATTCTGATCTGAAAGTGTTATTTCATCTTTATCGTCATTTACATCAATGATTTTTCCTTTAGGTGTTTCCAGGCGGATCGATTTCTTCTCATCATCAAAAAGAAACTTAATTTTACTCCGGGTAATAAACCCTTTTTGATGGTTGTTGTCTTTCCCCTGCAAAGGAGCAGGATGTGCACTGCTGTTTAGCATTCCCAGTATGATGGCATGCCTGGGATCGCCGTTCAGAAAACCGACAACAACCTCATCGTGTATCTCAGGTCTGAAAAATGCTCCCCGGTCTTTTCCGGCATCCATCGATGCAATGCGCGCCCAGATCCCCTCGTTGGCATCTACTGCCGGAAGCTGGACTTTAACACGATCCTCCTTGTCCGGATCATCCTCAACCTTTATCACTACTCCGATCTGTAATCCCGTAACACCAGGAATAATGCCGGCAGCTGGTTTCTCAACTATATCCTGCTTCTGATAAAACCAACCGTCATCCAATCCAAAATAAACTTCAGTTTCCCAGATCGATTTGTCATAGCTTTGCCGTATCCCTGTGACAAATACATTGCCATTGAATCTTTTTCCGAATCCATTCAGCTTAATTACCTGACCCGGCTTTATATCTGTCATTCCTTTTACTTTTATTCTGCCGGTGTTTTTTGCCATTCTGCTTTTAAGAAGCCTTGCTTTGCTCCAAAGATTCAATTCATTGGTTTTGAGGTTTCCCGAATGAACAAGATTAAATTCACTTACACCAAAAGCTTCCGCTAAATTTTCGCCTTTGATGTTGCCGCTTTCTTTAAACTGAATGGATGCAGAATCAGATTTTTCAATTTTCTGATCCTTGTAATTCCATGACAGGCTTTTCACCTCTTTGATCTGGGTATGTCCGTCAATTTCGCAATCGAATTCTATGACATCCTTGCCATACGTAATTTCTTTTACTGGCTCGGGAGAAGTATCAGGTTTATTAATCACCAGTTTATTACTGTCGGTTAAAACAAGCATTGAATTCATTTCTGCCCGCGAGAGGATAAAATCCCAGTCAGTAACATTGTACTGAACCATTTCAGCATATTTAAAACCGCTATCGTTCACCTCCATTTCACTGGATTTGAACCCTGATCTTTTCAGAATTGATTCGATAATTTCCTTATCGGTTTTATCAGTGAAAGTCTGATTTCTTCGTCCGATTGTAAGCTTTATGGCTTTGTCCTTTGCTTCGATGGTCAGCGTCGAAGTTTTGTTTTTATTCGATCGTATGGCATGTTTGGTAATCATTCCCTTAAACACAGATTTGGATTTCCCCTGGTATCCCATCTGAACCTCAAAATCGTGACCCGGAACCAACGAATCGTCCTTGCTGCTGATGGGAAAATCCTGTTTTGCAGGATCTCCATCCGCAAACACGATTTTAGCAAATGCTATCTTGTTAAAACAATTAAATATTTCAACAGAAAGTACACGGTATTCCCCACTTACTGCATTGTTATCCGACAGGATTTTAAAACTTACAAGATCGGTTGCCTGGGTTTGAGGAGACATAGATGTATTGTTAGTTGGTGCCATTATGACTGATTGATATCTTTCATCGGTGGTAATATCAATATGGTTCCTGTGGGAATATTCCTGAAACTTTTAAGTTTATTGATTCGTGCTACCTGGAGATAATAGGCAGGATCGTTATATTTTGCCTTCACTATCAACGGAAGCAAATCCCCGTCTCTCACTGTTTCGTATTTTGTGAGGTCAGGAGATTCAAGCCTCGATTTACGACCACTTTTATCCGCGCCAATCCTTTCCAGAAAACTGCAATTCACTTTTGCTCTCAGCGGAGTCCCGGAACGGTCGAACAGATTATAAGTAATATTGAGTGAGACCAACACACATTCAATATAAAATGTACCCCAAAGAACAGCCAGGTAATTAGGCCTGTGAATTTCACCATTGATATTACAGCCGGTAACATCTCTCAGCTTCCTGACCTGCTTTTTAAGATAGTCTTTCTGTTCACTGGCAGGTTTGCTTCCAACTGAGACACCGGTGCCATCAATGGTAAATTCGATACTGAATTCCAGGGGAGGAATTTTTTCAAATTGCGGATCGCCTCCATCCTGTCCTTTGGCATCCGTTTTTTTGTACTCGATCTTGTTGTTGATGGTAAAACTGCTTGGATTGAAATCAACAACAAACTCACTTACCTCATTTTGCTTTTTTCCGCCGTCCGGAGAATCATATGCTATAATTTTAAGGTTGGCTTCCGATGTCATCGTTCATCCTTTTTTCTAAGTATTTCCAAAATGATCTCGGTACACTCCCTGATAATCTCATCCTTGTTGGCCCCGCCTTCTGAAGGTTTATCTTCAGGTGAAGGTTTATCTCCCGGCTCAGTCACATGGGCCCGGATAATCATTTCATTAATTTGAACCGGCATAATTTATTTTCTTCTGAAGTATTGATAAACAAGTTCGATCGTTTCTACTACCAAAGCATTATCCATGGCTTTCAAATCAGATATGGCCCATTTAACCGGATATGCCTGAACAAAGGTCCAGGATGAAGTAACTTCATGATTTTCATTCAGAAGGAAAACATTTATGTCCACAGGTTTGAATTCGAAATCCTCAATTGCATTGGTAAACCAGGAAATCAGCCCTGAATCTGTCAACATTCCTCGCTTCAGAACCAGGCTATTGTATTTTCCCCGGGTTGGCAGTCGATACGTGAACCTGTTTTCGCCGCCAACCTGCAATTCTTCAGTGCCAATTTCTGCAGTTAATCCGGATACTTCCTGGAAACGAGTATCAGAATCGCCTGAACCCACATCCTGAAATTCAACCTTAAAATGAAATCCAACCGGAGGATAATATGAGGGCATATCAGAAGGATTTAATTTTCAAACCTCATTCGTTTTGTAATACCAATCCCTCGTGGGCAATTTCGACAGATTCAATTGCCACTTCATTACCAGATGATTTTAAACCGGGTCCCTCAACTTTTACAGGAAACGCGTTGTGGGCCTTCCAAACCATAACAGGTTCGTGACTCTCATTCAGTATGCTGATGGTTAAATCCCTTCGTTCAATTGTGTTTAATTTTACCGTGTTCAACCATTTGAAGAAATCGTTATCCCCTTTAGCAATACCCCGTTTGAGGGTAATATTATTGTACTTATGCAGTCCCGGCATTTTGATGGTGGAATAATCGGGACTGGTGCCTTCGCGGTACTCAATTAATTGCAGTTCCTGCGTAAGGCCGGAGACTTCAGAAAATCCTATTTTCATATCACCGCATTCAACGCGGAAATGAAACACCGGAATTGGATAGACTGCCATATTTTTAGTTTTTTTAGTTTACATTAAGAAACCGGTAAAATGTGAGAAAATCTCAGGATGATAAATTCGGCAGGACGGACTGCTGCAAGGCCAATTATAACAATCATTCTCCCTTCCAGCACATCCTGGGCTGACATGGTCTGACCCAGGCCAACTCTTACAAAAAAGGCATCATTGGGTTTAGCCCCGGCAAGTGCGCCATCTTTCCACTTCAGGATCAGGTAGTTCTCAATCATGGCCCTCACTTTTGTCCATGTATTGATATCATTAGGTTCGAAAACTGCCCATGACGTGGATTTCTTAACTGATTCTTCCACCATATTGAAAAAGCGGCGGATATTCACATAACGCCACTCGTTATCATTGCCCGATAAAGTTCTGGCGCCCCATACTTTGGGACCACCCTGGCCTGTAAAAGTGCGTATGGCATTAATTGACCGTCCGGAATCATGAATGTTGAGATCCCTTTGCTCTTCATCGGTAATTTTTACCAGGGGAGCTTTTACATAACTGAGCGCTTCATTGGCAGGAGCTTTCCATACGCCCCTGCTGCTGTCGACCCGGGCATAGATACCTGCAATGGCCGCCGAAGGATAAAGCTCAACCCCCTCATCCCGCAATTTTAACCTTACCAGGTTTTGCTGGGCATTAGAGAGCTTATCAAACCCAACCTGGTTAGTTTTATCAGACGGCGTTGTTTTATCCTTTTTTGTCGTTTTTGGATCGGTTGTGGTATCCGTTGCAGCGACCGGAACGGGCGAAGGTTTAGATTCCAACGGAATATTAACGTTTAATTTAGTCTCGTCTACGATATAGGGTATTTTTGTGCTTAAATTCGGATAGTAAGCCGCTCCGTATTTTACATTTTCCGATACAAAAGAAGCATCCCTGAACGCTTTCGAATCATCCTGCATATTGGTTTCATCTCCATCGGCGAGGACATCGATGATTGTAAATCTGTCTCCCAGTAATTTGCACTGGGCTAGTGCATCTCCTGCGAGATCATAATAATTCTTCCCGAGCAAATAAGGAGCATCCGGGAATACCAGCAGGGTAGGCTCGTCTTCTTTTGCAATTTCATCCAGGCCTGCTTTATACACATCTTTACCGGGAGCAGCGGCGTCAAAATTACCAACAGAAACAATATAACAAGGCCCGCCACCATTTGCAAAATACAATTGTATGGCATAGTACATTACAAATTTTGAACGGGCATTTTTATCTACAGAAATGTTGACAGTGCTATCCGCTTGAATCGATACCGAGAAATTAGCCTCGGGCAAAGCTTTTCCAAAGTACAACTGATATTCTACCAGGGAGCTGATCCTTTTAGGCTCATTTTTGGGACCTTTTTCAGTAAAACCGATAAAAACAGGGATCGCTGTTTCTACTTCCGCAACCGATGGCGGTAATGTTGGAATCTCTTCAACAAATACACCGGGAGTTTTGTACGTAGGCATAATTAAGGTTTTAAAAGTTGTATAATTAAGTAAAAGAACTTCGGCAGAAAACTGCCCTGGGATATGCAAAGGATGAAAATTACTGTGTGGCTAAGCCATTTTGAATATCGATAACTCTTTCGGTAATTGATTTTACCTCCAGGCTCCTGGCCGTATCAATCGTAATCATCCTCAACTTATAGATCACTGAAGGGATATAACCGGTACTGAGGGATGCCCATATCTGATTCTGCTGTTCAAAAGTGGCTGTATACAATTCTACCACGATCTTTTCAACATTTTCGGGCAAGTCGTCTTCGGAACCGTCGCTCAGCCTGACAAACACATTATTCTCCTGAAAGTAATTCACCACTTTTGAAATGAATTTCAAACCATCTTCGTAGTTTTTGTTATAGGTACTGATCAGAATAAATAAATTCAATTTGATATCGGGTTCCCGGCTCGAATAAACGCCCTTTTTCTTTTGTGCAGATGTTTGGGTATACTGAAGTCCCTGCGTTTTGAAATTTCTTTCTTCCTCAATATTGATAAGTGAAATCGAATTGAGAAATGTGGCACCTTTATTAGAATCATTATTGGTCCAGGGATTGGACAAAACAACAAACGGTTCCGAAGTTTTCTTTGCTTCAGAAAAAGAAGAATTAAGTTTAAGCTTAAGAGAATTCAAAACCTCATAAATCATTGGACTAGTATAAGATATTAAACCACTTCAGGTGACCTTACGAGAACTTTCAGAAAGTAAAAAGATGAAGCCCGGAGAGAAAAAATGAAGCCTCGGTGAGAATTGAAAATTCTAAAACATATAAATCCAATAAATGTTTAGAAATCTGATTTTTTTTTACTTTTGTCAAACATGCTGTGATTCTTTCCTATTGTTTTATTAAGGCAATAAGAACAAGTTTGTCAATCATTCTCCATTCCATTTCAGGTATAAAAAGATGGTATTTATGATGAAGAATGAAAGCATAATACCCCATTTAACTTTGACATCAAATTTTTTATACTCTTTCTCACTATAATTTTTCTTCTTTTTTATGATAAAAAAATATCAGGAGAGGGCGGAAGAAAACTTTCAATGATATAGTAATTTGCAATGGCTGCAAATAAACAGCCTAACGGCAACCCAAATGCTATTTTTATTTGGATTTAAGTAAAATTATGGATTAAAATATGCACCGGTCAACAGCACAAAAGTGTCATTTTAAACAATAATCCCGGAAAGAAGGTTCTATGGTTTTATTAAATGAAAAGCAGGCGAAAAAATCATCTCGTCTTCGCTGATGCTATGGCGGGCAAAGCAATCAATAAATCAATAAATTAATCCGTGGGACGTACTGGATTCGAACCAGTGACCTCTTGCGTGTGAAGCAAGCGCTCTAAACCAACTGAGCTAACGTCCCGGAAAGAGGGTATTAAATTACAAAAAAAATAAATAAGGTACGTGGCTCAAAGCCAAATTCTGGCAGGCTAAGAATCGCACGGCTGTAAAATATTTTTCAATTTTTGTTTGATTTGATTTAACAAATTTCCTTACTTCCTGTTATAAAATTCCCTCTAACCTTAACGGAGGCCCGCTATGTCCACAAAACTTAGCATACAGATATCATCCGTTTCACGGCCTATGAAGCATGAAGTGGAATTTCTGTATCACGAGAACTGGACCGCAGATTCCGAAATTCTGTTGCTCCAAAAAGTACACGAAATCCTGTCCCTCGTCCGGCATGATGGCAAATCGATTCACCTCGTCCTTGAAATCGATGTGAAAGATCCGGACCAGGCAATTTTCCTTATCAACAAAAAATTCAGCCAGCCCACAACCATCCGGAATCATAAACTGACTCTCCGCGAAATAGAGATCCTTGGCCTCATCATGCTGGGCTATACCAACCAGCAAATCGCCGAAAAGATATTCGTCAGTTTTGAAACTGTGAGAAGCCACCGCAAACACATACTCGAAAAGACCGGCGCAAAAAATACCGCCGCCCTGATCAATTATTACCACGAAACCTTCTTTGAGAAATAATTCACCCTTTAAGGGGATATTATGATCCTTTACTCTGCATTTAACTTTACAGGAGAAAGTTGCTTTTACAATTATTCCTGATCGGAAAACTTTTATACTCCATGAATACAGAACTAAATCAATATGAGACTCCCTTCGCAGATGTTTCTCTGAAAAGAGAAGAATCCTCAGGGAACGGCGCTCCGGATTCCGGCATACTAAATTTCAACCGGGAAATGGAAAACCCCTTTGTCCAGACTTTTGAACTGTCACAGCAGGCCAGTCCTCAATCGCCATTTTCGAATGAATTCGCGGGGTTCCTGGGCGAACTGAATGACCCGGAGTTTTCAGACAATCTGTACGAGCTTGCCGCTGAACTGGAGGAAACGCTCAATTCGGGAATGTCGAATGAAACCGCCATGGGTGAAGCTTACATCCCGTATGCCCGGCAAAAGGCAGCGGCTTATTTCAGCCCCCTTGTGAATGCCAGCGAAAATATGATCGACCGCGTATCGCAGCGATTTTCAGGTTATATCCCTGCCGAATTATCCGGGAATGAACTGGAGGCCTTCTTTACCGAGGTGGAATCTGATCATTCGGGCTTATCACCTGTGCAGGAGCAATTATTCGGCTCGATATTCAACAAGGTAAAAAATGTTGTCAAAAAAGGCATTGAATTAGCCGGTAAATTATCGCCGGTGAATATAATTCTTGGCAAACTGAAAGGTTTGATCCGTCCGCTGCTCGACAGGGTATTGAAATTTGCCATCGGTAAGCTGCCCAGGAATCTGCAGCCGTATGCACAGACCCTCTCAAAGAAATTCTTAAATCTCGAGTCTCCTCTTGTATCCGATGAAGAAGGACCTGAAGTATCTTCATCCGGGGAAATTGATGCCATACAAACCGAGCTCGACAATCAAATAGCCGGCCTGGTTTTTTCCGACAATGAAACCCAGGCGGATACTTTTGTCATGGAATACGAAAGCGCTCCGGATGATTCTCTCCGGGCCCCGTCGCTTGAAGCTGCGCGCCAGAAACTCATCGGCGAATTGAGCGAACTCAAGCAGGGAGAGAGTCCCGCTCCCGCCATCGAGGGATTCCTTCCTGTAGCGATTATGGCGTTGCGTCCCCTGATAAAAACCGGCATCTCACTCATTGGACGCCACAAGGTGATTAATTTCCTGGCCGGCCTGCTGTCCCACCTGGTTTCAAAATATGTTCCGCGGCAGGTTGCAAAACCTCTTTCGGCAAGCATCATTGATGCCGGAATGTCGGCAATCGGCTTCGAAACCTATGAAATGTCACAATCCGATGCGGGTTATGAAGCGCTTGTCAATACAATTCAGGAAACCATTCAAAACATGGGTGAGTTGGATGAAGCCGATTTGAACGATAACGAAGCGTTGACCCTCAATCTGATGGAAGCTTTTGAAACCGCCGCTGCCAATAACTTTCCTCCCCAGTATATCCGCGAGGACCTCCGAAAGGCTAAAGATGCAGGTGTTTGGGTAATGAAACCCCGGAATGGCTCCCGTTCAGTATACAAGAAATATTCAAAGGTTTTTCCGATTGTCATAAGCCCAGTGGCGGCCAAAACGATTGTCACTTTCCGGAACCTGCCGTTAGCGAATTTTTTACGCGACAAGCTCGGGTTGGATCCCTCAAAACCCATCCAGGCCCGCGTGCATCTTTATGAAATAACCGCCGGCACAAAATTGTCGCAGATCAGCCACTATGAAGATCTGCCCGCATTTGGTCCGTCACACCCCTATTCGTGGATTCAGCTGCATCCTCTTTCGACAGCGTCCTCGGCCTTACTTCTCAATGAACCGGCACTCGGAAAGGACTTCCCGGCGAAGTTCACCACAAAACGGTATCATGTTGCCATCGGACAACGTTTCTATTTTCTGGAAATCAACGGCGCTCATCTGCGAATGGGATCAACGGCAGGAAAGAATAAGCCCGCGCATTCGGATGACGTCCGCGGTGTTCTCAATTTTGTAAAATCCTCCCTCAGCATCAACTACTATTTCAGTGAAGAACAGGCAAAATCGGTGGTTGAAAAGCTGAACCAGAACGATTTCATCGGGGCAGCTTCCGGGATCCGGCATTCGGTAAAGGAAGTGCTGCACAGCATGTTGCTGGGGAATATACCGGGTAAGGTAAAGATCATTCATGAAGCTTTTCCGGAAATGTTCCTCGAGAATTATAGTGATCCCCATGAGAACCTTCTTGGATCGGGAAAATCCATTCTGTCGGCGCTGGTGGAAAACATGATCAGCAAACTTGCAGGCAAAGCCTATGATGAGATCCGGGGTTATCTCAAGTCCAGGGCCGCCGAGTTCAAACAGGCACAGGCTGAACCACAGGATGGGGTTACCATCAAAGTACTGTGGTCAAACGTACCGGGCCTTGCATCTATAAAAACGATCCTGTCCGCTATTCGGGGAAATCTGTCCTTTAATCCGGCCATGCTTTCCTTTCCCAATCTATCGGTGCCCGAAATTCAGGTTAAAGCCGGTAAGCATTTTGACTAAAAGGCAATTCCATCGATTAAAAACAGCGTCATGACTACTTTAACAAGCAATCCGGTATATACCTCCCTGAACCGTCAGATCAATCACTGGTCGCAGGCGGCCACACGTCTCGCTGCTTTTGATCAGCTGGCATCGGGCATTGCATGGCAGGGTATTGAACAGAACCTGGGATTGTTATTAAAGCAGACCTTGCAAAAGAGCATCCAGTATGTTATTGAACAGGCAAAGCAACTGGGCATTCAGCTGGAATCGGCTACAGACAATCCTCAAATCCTCAGGAGCCTGAAGCAGGGATTGATCCGGCTGCGCGATCAGTATCTTAAGGCTGAAGAAACCATTCACTTTTACACGGTAGCCATTAATTCCCGCACCACTCCCAATATAGCTGCACTTCTGCGGGCTTGCGATATTCTTTGCATCCGCAGCATGCAGGCCATATTACACCCCCTGGGAAAGCAAACGCCCTATGTACTCACTTATATTGACAGGGGTGTCGGGGCTTCCATCCTGAAGGCCGGTCTGCGTTTATGGGACGGAAATATCAGTTCGGTAGCTGCTATTAAAGTTACGCAGCACAACCTCTTCCGGCCTACAGCAATCGTTCACGAGACAGGACACCAGATTGCACATATCTTAAATTGGAATACCGAGCTGGCAACGGCCTTACACGACAAGCTGAACGGGCATCCCGAGGTCGTCGGTTCCGTATTTGCCAGCTGGGCAAGCGAAATAGCGGCAGATGCATTTGCCTTTGTTCACACGGGATATGCTTCTGTGGCTGCCTTGCACGATGTGGTTAGCGGATCGCCGCAGTCGATTTTTGCTTACCATGCCAATGATCCCCACCCCATTGGATATGTAAGGGTGTTATTAAACATTGAAATGTGCAGGCAATTCTATGGTAAGGGCCCATGGGATGATCTTGAATCGGCTTTTAAAAGCGATTACAACATCGATCTGGCCAATTATGCATCCACGCCGCTCATCAGGATGTGCCAGGAGGCCATTCCGGACGCGGCACAGCTGATATTGAAATCAGCTTACCGGGCTTTCGGCAACCGGCCTATATCACAGCTTATCAACCCGGAACGGGTGAGCCCGCAATCCCTTTTGAAGCTTGAAATCACAGCCGGCCCGGCCCTGTATACCTCCCACGCCTGGATCTGGAAGGAATGCCTTCGGATTCTGGCCCACAACGGATACCAGATAGCCCTTGGGAAAGGGGATCTGGCCCCGCTTTATAAACGACAGGAGGAATATATGGTCCGACTCGGTTTTTCAATTGAAATGAACTGAAAATAAATCTATAAATAAATTGACATGGCAAATCAAAGATCCGGTGTAAAGAAAAAGGCCGATCCTTCCTTCGAAGCAATGAAAGAACAGGCCGCCGCATATGATGCATTGAAAAAGAAACTCGCTTCCCTTGAAGAAATGAAAAAAGAAGCCGATGACTATGAAGACCTGAAGAGGCAAGCCAGGGCATTTGAACAATTGAAAAAACGGATAAGTCCTTATCCGGAGGACGTACCCTATAGCGCTCAGCTCGTAACCTTGCGGGAAAAGCTGGAAATGCTGGCTTCAAACCCCAATTCTGATCTGAATGAAATAGCGCAATGCATAAATGCCATTACCTTTTTCGAGAATCAGCAGAGTAAAAAAATTGCTGAAATGAGAAAAGAGGCGCAAAAAAGCCCTGTTTCTTCCACTGACACGCAGTCTATACTGCAAACCAGTTCAGTACGAAAAAAAGATAAGGAAGCGCTGGCCCTTATTAAGCCCGCTCCTGTAAGTTGAAAAGCAAAGTAATATAACTCAAACTCTGGAAATCATGGATTTAATTAATAATCTTTTGTTTACCGCCCGAAATAACAGCTATACACCTTTATCAACCGGTAATATTGCGTTTGGGCCGATAAATCCCGACTATATAAGCCTTCCCGCCATGCTTCCCCAGCCTTTTCTTCCAATAGACAGGGGTAGTTATTTTTCCTATAACATCGATGTTATCGAGGAATTTTGTGCTGTGGAGGATTCGGATTTTATTGACAACGCGATTCAGAAACACTGGGCTGATGTGGTTAGCGGCCGGTCCTACACGGATAAGGACCCACAGAACCCTCCACAGATCAATGATACCACCGTTTATTTTTCGAGATTCCGGGGTGCCGCGGCTTTAAACCAGAAACTTGAAAGTACGGATCTTATACCGCCTTATCACCTGATCTATGCCTACCTGGTTGAAAACACCCGGTGTGCCCAGATTTTCGAAAAGCTGATCTACCTCTACATGCACGATGAAAAACTGAATAAGGCTACCACAGCGCAAAACTCGTTAAACCGGCTGGCATTTCAGTGGATGGTCAACACAGAAAATCTCTTTTTTAAATACTTGCCGAATACAAGCTACCGGAATATCACAAGTTATGTAAGGCAATCGGCTGATGCATCGCGCCGAAATGCCTATTTCAGGATGTTTGGAATGGACCTGGCCTTTGGCGATTCCATCTCAAACGCCCCGGTAAACTATTTTAAGGCGGAGTATAACAACCAGCCATTTATTCTTCTGTTTGAGAATTTCCTCACGGAAATTTGGCAGGCCTATACAAATGCCGATAATACTTCCGGTGCGAATACAACGGATATGTTTATCATAATTGACACAGCCCGGAAGATCCGCGAAATGCTCATGTCGAGAAGAACCACGGAAACCACTTTCAACAATTACAGGTATTTTAACCTTTCAAAAGAAGAATTTGCATCGGTGGTGATGATGTCGTGGTTTTATGAAGTTGTATCCTATGATTCGCCTCTTGTGAGCTTTCTTGGCTGCAACGGGAACACACCGGGCGAACGGCTGATAAACGTGGGAAACAAGGTCGGATTGGCGGCACACAGCAAATCGGAAGGTTTGCTCGATATAGCCCCGCCGATGAATACTCTGTTGAGAAGAATCGAACTGGGCGATTATGACAGCAATGAAGCGGAAGTAACCACGATTATTAAAAGCCAGAAGAATAACCTCCCTCAAAGTGACCCTCATCGTCAGGCGCTGAATGATCTTTTGCAGATCATCAATAACTGGGAAAAAGCGACCGGTCATAAAATTAAAAATCCCGAAGCCCGGATAACAGGCACCGTAAAGGTTCAACAAAACGGGATGAAGCCTGCCGCAACTGTAATGAACTGATCCGTATTCAAAAAAACAGGGGTTATGGAATCTCCCTTCACCAATTTTACAGGTTCAGGAGATAATCATCATGATGATCCGATTCATTATGAGGGGATCCTGCTTGAAAGTCCCTTGACGGACCCTGGGTACGAGCCTGAAACACTTGTTTCCGATGAGGTTCACCAGGTCGGCAATGCCACGCTCACCGTGGCAGAACCATCCCCTTCGGGAAATCCGTTGCTGGTTGTTAAACCAGGGGACCGGAATACGAGGGTCTCCGCACATTTTACAGTCGGAGAATATGCCCGGGCGCAGTCGGGAAAGTACAAATTTGACGTTGTCAGGATAGATCCCGCCCTTGCCGACAACCTTGAAAAACTCAGAAATTTCCTGGGAAAACCGGTCGTTATAGTCGATGGTTACTACACGCTGAAATATTTAAAAGAGGTACTTGGCGTAAAAGATGACAGGAGAATATCTCTCAATCCGCATATTGACGGTCGTGGAGTAAAGATCAGTGTCGACGGTTACAAAGGAATGATCAGGCAATTAGCGATTGCAGCCATCGTGGGTTGTGACAGGAACATCAACCTGGGGATTGGCGAAAGCACGATGACGCTGTATGTAAAACAGCAATTGTCGAAGCCTTTGAATATTCAGCCCGAAGATTTTCAAAGAATCGTGTCCTATATTTCAGATGAGAAAATCAAGGTCGCCGCTTATACTTTCTGCGTGGATGTAAAGAGAATTCTTTTTACCTACAGCGACGCATACGAGAAAGCTATGAACAAGGCAGTGAGTGCCTTTGCAACGATCCTCCTTAAGATACTGCATAAACAGAACAACATCCCCGTTGAATGGATGAATTGGGAAAAACCGCTGGGGGATGCGGTAGCCATAATGCAAAGCAAAAGTATTACAGGGGATCCCGATGTGATCCTGTATTGCATTGCCTATTCCGCTTTTGGCAACCTTTACCGGAATTTTCTGAAAAGCAAAACCGAAAGCCAGGCGGTTGACTATATGGTAAACGACCTGACCACTGACAATGACCGGACGAATAAAAACATTCGCGGCAGCTTCCTTGCACTTCGGGATGAATCCGACAAAACCCGGTTCATCGATAATTGCCGGCAACGGATTATGATAGGAATGCGATCCAATGGCAGCAAATACCATCTTGCACCGGTTTCATTTTTTGACTGGAAACACCACCCCCAGGATAAGATCTTCAAGGAAAAATTAAGCGAGTTCATTAAAAAAGTAATTTTCGCAAACCCTCATTATTATGATGTTCCGGCCCAGCAGTCGCCCGTGGGAGGAACCCGCGGAAGCATGGAACAATCCCCTGCCAATCCCGATAAACCGGTCACTGATTTCACCGGCAGGTATATCGCCCGTTTCGATGCAAGCCATCCGACGCTCTATGGCCGGTATATCGTCATCAACCAGGCCGGATATTATATATCGGGAAAAATGGGCGGGATTTATAAATTTCCCGTTAAGGATTTACGGAAAACGATTACGGAATTTTACGGAAAAGTAGACGATAAGGGGAACGCAATATGTACAATTATTCCTCAACTTACGCTGATCATCAAAAAGGCACAGGGCCGATTCAGATTATTCCTGATGGAAAACCAGACCGGAAAAATTATAATGAATGTGCCCCTGGTTCCCCTTGCAAAGCGCGCGGTGATCTCAAACCTGATGCTCAATTCATTCCCCAGATCAGGACGTGCCGACCAGGATTTACTGCTTATCATGGCATGGATTCCACCTTTGCCGGACCAGTTAAAATCATTCCTGGATTCCTTTAAACCAGGAGAGAAAGCTGTCAAAGAGGCTATAAGCGGCTACTACAGTGTGGATGAAACGCGACCCAGCCTGAAAGAAGCCGGATTGCATAAATTCATCACCGCACTTGACATTGCCATCGATAACTATCTGAAATTGCCTCCCATGTTCCATTCCTTTGCCAATTACTATATAAAATTTGTTTACAGCGTTGCCCCTCACTGGAGCCCCCGAAGTGACAGGGAAACCAGGTCAGTACTTGACTGGATGATTAAAATGCTCGAGGATTACCGTGATTTCAGGGAAACGGATCATATCGAAAAACAACATAAGAGACTGTATGAATTCTTTGGGGTTGAGACAAAAAAAACGGATGCCTTTTTTGAATACCAGGTAAAGATCAGGTTAACTGCATTTGGTATCGGTCCTTTTGCCAGGAGCTCAGGAACAATCACGTTGATTAACAGGACTGACCCGGCCAAATATCCGGGAGACAAGCAATGGACGCAAAAGGAGTATCCCATCGTGTTGTGGAATGCGACACTTTCCCTGAATCCTCTGAAGTGGACCCCTAAAATAGCCACAGGACAGACCATCGAAGCCTCTTCAAAGAAAACTGTCTATTACCGTGACAGCGATTTTTCAGGTGCAGACATCCAAATTACGGAAGGGAAAGTTCTCGAAATTCCAATAAGCGGAAGTTCGGGAGGAGTTAAATCCTCTACCAAAGCGGGCATTGGCGGATTGGTGATACTTATTGACACACGGGGCCAGAAAACACTGGAACTTGAGCAGGATCTGAATTTCGGGCTTCCCGATACCGTTGAAGTTGAGCCGGATGTCTCCTCAGAAGGCGAAGGAACATATGAAAAAATCGCCGGCTTTCTTCCCAGTCTTACCCTGTACAAGGGTTCTATTGACACTGAAAAAACTTCCAAAGACATAAAGGGAGTGCCCCTTCCCGATCAGTTTACCGCTTCATACCAGTTGAAAGATACCCGGTTTTTCATGCATGATAATCCGGTACTTACGGCTCAGGCCATTGAAGCTACCGGCCGCTTATGTGCAGAAGAACTGGTTGCCTTTTCGGATCCTTTGAGTGAGATAGAAATATACGGTCATGCGGATGCGTCCGGCGACCCGCAACACAATCTTGATCTAAGCCGGATCAGGGCCCTCAATGTGCGCAGGGCAATTGAGGACAGACTGGGCGGTAAATTAAAAGCAAAATTCACAAAAGTGGAGGGACTGGGAGAAACGGTGGCCAATACTGTCTTTGGCGAGTCTACGGAGAAGAATGCATGGCTCAGGCGGGTTGTCGTTTTGATAAATGGAAGAGCGGTTTTATCGCTGGGTGAATAACTAAAAATCCTCATTATGTACAATACATTGATCTCATCGATCTTAAATGATCCGGAAGTTGCCTTTGGCCAGGAATCGGTTTTTGAGGATCCCTCATTAACCCGGGAACATGTGAGGGATACGGAAGAGGACGCCTATCCATACAATGAACCGGAACTTGTTTTCGATGGTGAAATCTATGACGTAACCGGGCAGGAAACCGACCCGGATGCCCAACGGGAATACTATCCGGATCCGGTGGCTTCCCAAACCGAAACATACGGTATTGAAGAACCGGAGACGGGAAATGAATATAACCCGCCCGACGACAATGAATTTACAGGCAGCTTGGATAGTCCGGTTTCGTTGCATGAATATGAAACTCCGGAAAATGAATCCGTGGATGATTCGCTTGCTGACAGTGGCGAAACCGCAGAAATATATCCGGCCGATGAGGAAGTGTATGAAGCGGAGGCGGATGAGGCATTTTTGAATCACGAATTTGATGTGCCTGCTGAAAAGGGAACGACCGATTATTTAAATGCAAGCGCTGTAGAAAACAGAAAATTAGAAACGGGCGTTTTCATTCCAGCCGGATACATGCAGGAGGATAGCGTTGACCTGATCGTTTATTTTCACGGGCTGTACAACTATGGAAACAAACCAAACGGCATGGAATACTATTGGAAGAATTATTCCAACATCCGGGCCTGTTTTGCTGAAGCCGGCAGAAATGCCATCCTGCTGGCTCCTGCCCTTACTTCAGACCCGCAGCAAAGCAGCATTGTTTTCGGAAAAGCGAACGGCTTCGACAACTATATAACCGATTGCTTTAAAGAACTCAAATCACGAAATTACCTTTCGCCCACCGCTGAGCCTCACCGCATTATCCTGGCAGGACATTCTGCCGGCGGCAGCGTGCTGAGAAGAATACTGGGCGGTAAAAATCAATTGCTCGATAAAGTGATTGAATGCTGGGGTTTCGATTGCCTGTACAATTACAGGTGGGAATCGCTGAAGATATCAGTCCCTTTCTATCATTACTGGGCATTTACCGGGGGAGGATGCATCAGCAGTCCGGGCATCCGGGGAGAAAACCTGCAGAAATCTCATGGAATACAGAATATAGGGCCAAAACAACGAATGGGCCACCAGCGGATCATTGAATATGCCTGGCGGAATGAGATCAACAGGCGGCCCTGGTTTAAGCCGGTTTCCTCAACAGTTTCACGCGAAACAGTTGAACAGGAAAATCCCTTCGGCTATGAAACGCCTTCTCTTAACCGGGAAAAAAATCCCATATCTCAGTTTAAAACCGTACGCCTTTCCCTGTCTGATCGTCCCCTGTTGCTGGTCGCCGGCAGTGATCGGAACAAGACGTCGGAGATTAGGGAGGCGCCCTCCGTCTTCCTGAAAAATATCGTGGAGATGGCCCTCGGCAAGGATGCGGCATCACAATGGTTCAGCAATTTTACCCGCGTAACCTTTTTAGGCAGGGAGTTGCATTCGAACCAATTTGTGCATTCGGAACTGGCGTTCCATTTAAAAACGGTGGAAAGCGAGCTTTCGGCCCGGTATGGTGGCATTCATGCCGATCCGGGAATAGCCGGTGACTTTTTGCTGGGCCCTGAAAGGGAGCGGCTGGCCGGATCAAGGGCGGAATCCGCCACGGCAACTTACTCCTTTCATATGTTCGGACTGGCAATCGATGTGAATTATATCCAAAGTCCATATATTCAAAATAAGCAGAGAAAAGGCTATAATGCCAGAACCGGAAAATATTTCATCAAACCGAATGGAATAATTACCATGAATGAAGTCCTTGCACATGCCTGCAGTCTGTCAGGCATTGACCGGTCCGAATTCAAATACGGATTGTCGTATGACCAGTATGCCGTAATGAATGAATTGCTGGTTTCTTATCTCACCCTGGCTGACCAGGCGAACGGGTCGCGGTTATCCGCATTGCTGGAAGAGACCCCCGGTTTTGAATGGAAAGGCCTTTCGCCCGATGAGGCACGGAAGAAGATCCAGGCCGACCTTGACAGGCTGGCATTGAGCATAGACCGGTGGAGTTACCGGGAATTGCTTAAAAAGAAAGGCTTTCTGAATATATCAAAAGAATTTGTGAACGGGGTGAAACTCGACTGGGGAGGTGCACGCTACGGAGATATGATGCACTTTGACATGCGGAATGTGGGCGTGGGAATAAAAATATCCGGGGCGATAAATGAATATATACATCTCAAGTTGAAAGAGGCAAAAGATCAATTTGGATCCCGGTTTTGATCCTGTTTTCTCAAAAGCCGGAGAAATCCGGAATAGCACAATTATACAGATGGATAGTGGTTGACAGTTTTTTGAACTGTCAACAAGGATCTGTATGGACAAGTGAGAAATATTTATTTACTTCACAATAGAATGCTAATTTTGATTGACAATTTAATTCGAACCTGAAAGAATGATACCGGAAGAAAGAATTCAAAAATTACCCCGCTTGGATTGGCAGAACCATACAGTTACTGAGGAATGCAAGGCTCCCGGGGATAATGGTTTATGCTGTGACCTCCCTGCTTGCGTCTGCATGGTTCCTGGTTCGCGTAATACCGAAACCTTCAAGAGCTGCATACCCGTGTATGCAGGTTGCAGCCCCTGTAATGTCGGGTTTTGTTATCTGGCTTGTTTCAATATCGGGTGCAACCGTTGCATTCAGGAAGGCTAAACACAAATTCCGGGAAGCAAAATATCTTCTGGCAGGGGTTTTTGTATTGCTGGGAATTCTATCCATGAATCTTTTTACCACCGATTCCGATGCAAAAAGCAGCAAGGATGGTTTGAAGATATGGTATAAACCCAATGAGCCGCTTGGTACCGGCAAGGGCATATATCCGGGCCGGGTAGCCTGGGGTCACAACCCGAAGATAGCCACCTGGGATGAAAAAACCGGGTTTTGGTGGGAAGACCGGTTCAACAACGAAAAGGAAACCGGTAAGCTTATGGCGAAAACACTGTCCGCTTTAACCGGAAAGCAAAATGAACAGGAATCATGGGATGCCCTGTTCCGCTTTTTTAATACAACAAAGCGGAATACCGGTGCCGGTTATCAACAGGGTGAAAAAGTCACGATCAAGATTAATCTGAACAATACCTATTCCCACGAAAGCAATAATGAAATCAATGCCAACCCGCAATTAATCCTGGCACTGTTGAAAAGCCTGGTGAATAAGGCCGGCGTCGCTGAGGAAAATATCACAGTAACTGATCCCAGCCGGTTTATTACCAATAATGTGTATGATAAATGCCATGCTGTTTTCCCAAAAGTACATTACATCGATCACAACGGAGGGGACGGGCGCGAAAAGGCATCCTTTGTTGAAAATGCCATTCCGTATTCGGTTGATAACGGGAAAGTGGCCACAGGATTGGCTTCCTGCCTGGTGAATGCCGATTACATAATCAACCTGGCCCTGATGAAAGGACATGTCAGCCAGGGAGTAACTCTCTGTGCCAAGAACTTTTTCGGTTGTACCAGCATTGAAGATGACTGGCATAAGAATGCACACTCCCCCGGTTTTAGCCAGAACAGGGAAGGCCTTCATACTTATTCGGTTTATACCGATTACATGGGTCATAAAGATCTTGGTGCAAAAACGATGTTGTTCCTGATCGATGGCATTTATGGCAATAAGTTCGTGGATAAGATCCCTGCCTATAAATGGAAGCTTGCCCCTTTCAATAATAATTGGCCGAATAGTTTATTTGCCTCCCAGGATGGGATCGCGATCGATGCCGTGGTACTTGACTTTATTATTACGGAATGGCCTGATGCCCCGGATATGATGTACAGTGACTATTCGGTAAATGAAAGTGCCCTGGCCGGAAATCCGCCCTCCGGAACAGATCTACGACCCGGAAAGGGATGGCACACGGCTGACTAGCCTGGGCACTTCCGAACACTGGAATAATCCGTCCGAAAAGAAATACAGCCGGAATATGGGAAAAAACAAAGGAATTGAACTTGTTTCCCTTGAAATAAAATAAGGCAGTAAAAATCTTTCCATGAAAAAAATTCTGTTCCTCTTTCTTTTTCTCATAACACTCACTCCGGTCTCATTTGCCCAGAGTGCGCAAGATACACTAACAAAACATTTCTTTGCCTGCACCGATTACACCCAGGGAATAGTCTGCATCATTTCGGATGAAGGGAAAATGGTATGGCAGTACCCGGCAGAAAATTGCAATGACCTGTGGGTTTTGCCCAATGGAAACCTGCTGTTTAATACAGGGAAGGGAGTGAAGGAGGTTACACCGGATAAACAGGTGGTTTTTGAATACGGATCAAAAAGCGAGATTTATGCCTGCCAGCGGTTGGCGAATGGGAATACGTTTATCGGGGAATGCAACTCCGGGCAGCTGCTTGAAATTTCGCCCACGGGTGCGGTAGTTAAGCGGATAAAACTTTTGCCGGATAGCGTGGACGGCGGACATGGTTTTATGCGGAATGCCAGGAAACTCGACAATGGCAATTACCTGGTGGCCCATTATGGACTCGATAAAGTAAGCGAATATGATCCGGAAGGCCACATGGTCAGGGAGTTTTTCATTGCCGGTGGACCCCACTCTGCCATACGGCTTCGGGGTGGAAATACATTAATCGCCTGTTCCGACCACAACGGGGACCCGCGTATTGTTGAAATGAACAATTCCGGTGAAATAACCTGGCAAATTACGAAAGATGAATTGCCGGGAATCAGTCTTAAATTCATGACCGGCATGGAAGTTCTTCCGGATGGAAACAGGGTATTCACGAACTGGCTCGGTCATAACCAGCTTGGAACAGCTCCCCATGCTTTTGAAATAACACGGGATAAAAAAATAGTATGGATTTATAAGGATCATTCCCTGCTGAAAACAATGTCAAACATCCAGATCCTGGATTTGAATGGAAATCCATTAAAAGGAAACATTCTCCACTGAACTGTCTAAAACAATTCTCAAAATGAAAACCTTTGTTTTAATATCAAGTCTCATGCTGATTTCGGGCCAGATTTTTTCGCAAACCCCGGCTTCCGGCCAGGAATCCGGCATGCCCTATCCACAGTTAATCAATGTGGGAGGCAGAAGTGCCACATCCCTTGACGGGCAATGGAAAACGATCGTGGACCCTTATGAAAACGGGTACTATGATTACCGGCGGAAACCCATCGCAAACAGCTTCGGCCTCGACAAGGACATCGTGGATAAAAGCGAACTGCAGGAGTATAATTTTGCTACTGACAAATCCTTATCCGTGCCGGGAGACTGGAATACACAAAGACCTGAATTGTACTATTACGAAGGCACAGTTTGGTACAGAACCCGATTCACCTATACCCCCTCAGAGGGCAAGCGTCAGTTTCTTCATTTTGGCGCAGTAAATTATGAAGCCATTGTCTTCTTTAACGGCAAAGAAATTGGCAAACATACAGGTGGTTTTACGCCGTTCAATTTCGAAGTTACCGGACTGATAAAAGCCGGTGAAAATTCAGTGGTGGTGAAGGTCGATAACAAACGGCTTGTGGAAGGTGTCCCGACAATTAACACCGACTGGTGGAACTATGGCGGAATTACGCGGCAGGTTAATCTGATTGAAACTCCGGCCACACTGATCCGGGACTACTTTATCCAGCTGAAAAAAGGGGATAAAAACACCCTTGCCGGATGGGTTCAACTGGATGGAAGCCAGGCAGTACAGAAGGTGCGGATCGAAATTCCCGAATTGAAAATAAACCAGGAAGTGCAGACTGACCAGAATGGATATGCCGTGTTCAGCATAAAAGCCAGTCCCGTTTACTGGAGTCCTGAAAATCCAAAACTTTATGCGGTTACAATTGTATCGGAAAGCGACAAAATATCGGATGCCATTGGATTCAGAACAATTGAAACGCAGGGTACAAAAATCCTTCTCAATGGGAAGGAAATTTTCTGCCGTGGCGTTTGCATTCATGAAGAAGCAGCTTTCCGAAACGGCCGGATATATTCCGCCGAGGAGGCAGCTATATTGCTGGGTTGGGCCAAGGAAATGGGGTGCAATTTTGTTCGCCTGGCTCATTACCCGCACGATGAACAAATGATCCGGCAGGCTGAAAAAATGGGAATTATGGTGTGGTCGGAAATACCGGTATACTGGACAATACAATGGTCTAATCCGGCAACATACCAGAATGCTGAAAATCAGCTGACAGATATGATTACACGCGATAAAAACAGGGCCAATATCATCATCTGGTCCATTGCCAATGAAACTCCGCAAAGTCCGGAACGCTATAACTTTTTAAGCCATCTGGCTGCCAAAGCCAGAAATCTTGACAATACAAGATTTGTATCGGCAGCACTCGAAAAAGAAGAAATCAAACCAGGCCTGATGACTGTCAACGATTCATTGGGAAAGCTTTTTGATATCATCAGCTTCAATCAATATGTAGGCTGGTACGATGGATTGCCTGAAAAATGCGACCGTGTTGAATGGACCTTTTCAGAGCAAAAGCCGGTCATCATCAGTGAATTTGGCGGCGGATGCGTATATGGCTTACGGGGTAAAAAAACAGACCGGTTTACGGAAGATTTCCAGGAAGATCTGTATATACACACTGTTAAAATGCTGGATAGAATTCCGGGACTGGCAGGAACCACACCCTGGATACTCAAGGATTTCAGGTCTCCCCGCCGACAGCTTCCGGGCTACCAGGATGACTTCAACCGAAAGGGACTTATATCGGATAAAGGGCAGAAGAAAAGGGCCTTTTACATTATGCAGAAATGGTATAATGAATTGAAAGCCAAACAAGTCCAATAATTGAATTTCATAATTTGGTGAGTTAATAAAGGCATCCAAAACGGCAGCTAAAAATGCCGGTTGATCCACAATGTCTCTTAGAGTGTGTATCCAATCCCCACATTTATGTTAAAACCGGGGAAAGGTTCGATATTGCTTGTTATGGCCTGTACAGCCTGTGAAAAAATGGAAACCGGGAAATTCCGTACGGAAAAAGCAATGCGCGGGGCCACAAACAGCCCGTCATTGTTGTTATTTACACCGTCGTTGCCATTATAATCAATATAGAATAACTGCAGGGCAGCTGTGCAAAGCACATGTTTTCCGATAGCCATGTCGGTTTTTTCCACCACAGCACTTAGAAAATGACCTTTGAGTGACCAGTCTTCCTGTCCCCTGTCATTCCAGTATTGCGCAAGCAGTGACATGTGACGTGCAAACCGGACCGTTGCTGCCAGTTCGAAGGCAAAGTAACGTTCAATGCGGTAAAATTCTTCCTCGGGCAGGACGTATTTACTGCAATAACTGCTGATATTCATTCCTGTTCGCAACTCAAATTTTGGTTTGCCGATCAGTTTAACATGAAGCCAGTTATCAATAAACCATGGGTGACCGCTAAGGCCATAGGCCAGTGTAGGGTCATAACTGAACCAGCCCTTACCTATGGTAACGGAAGCCATCAATGCAGGCTCTCCAAGTGAAAACGCAGGTACCGACGAAATACCGTTGCTGTTCAGGGTGAAGGTTGCCCCCGCCTGCAATTTATTTGTCCGGGTACTGTCTGCCTTTTGTGCGGCATAGGAATGTGCCGTAATAAAGACAAAGAAGATTAGAAAAATGCTTTTATTGATTTTCAACATGGTAATGCCTTTACAGAAATGAATATTGGAGATCAGATGCAATATAATAAAGAAATTCCTTAAATGGATTACCGGCAAAAATATCTATCATAGAGTAAAACTTTGGTAAAAGCCTAAATTTAAAATGGTTGATCCCATATATGGCGACTGGATTACCGACGTCATGAAACAGGTAAAAATGGAAAACATCGGAGGAAGACGGGGTTCGCAATACCCAGAGACTCCTGAAAAAATACCTGTAACCAAAATCCCTTACAAATTGCGGGCATTTTAGGGGACTATGGCCTAACTTTGTTTAACACTAAAGCCAACGCATATGAGGAAAATTATACTACTCCTGAGTTTGACCCTTTTAATCGGGGGGTTGTCTGCCCAGATCGTCAAGGAACATGCCTTTGATGACCAGTCGTCAATTAATATCCAGATCGTAAGTCTTGAAAATTCCGGTCAGAAAACATGTGTGGTCAATTATCTTGACAGTGTCACCTACCAGTGCGTCTTTTACAATCCGGATTATTCGGTATACAAGACCGTGCCATTGGACATTCAACAAATGATTACACTTGCGAATTTTAATACACCCCGGCTGGTGATCCAATACATTTCGGAGAATACATTCGATCTTGACGGTGATATTGATATACTCTGCCAGCTATCCTATTACAGCAATACCGAAGAATTGTATGCCCAGGTGATTGTATTCCATGAAAACGGCAGCGTGCTGTTTGCGTCCGATATTGACAATTCGAATGCCTTCCTCATTAATTCGTCCATTCCAAACGGATCCCTGCTTTCTTCTTTGATCAATACAAATGAAGGGACCAAAATGATCCTCGATGTATTTTACCTAAGCGACAGCAAATACAGCTTCGATGTATACAGCCTCCCGGGTTCTGTTGCCACCAGCTTGAAAAGTACAGGAATTGAACCGGACAATTACCTGAATGCCTACCCGGTTCCTGCCAATGATTATGTGAACATGGACTACAAACTGGCAGGAGATCAGAATTCGGGCGAAATTGAGGTAGTTGACCAACAGGGCAGAACGGTTCAAAAGATCAGGGTTGATAAAAACCAGGGACTTCTGCGGATGCCGGTAAAGAACTACAGCAACGGCCTTTACTTTTACAAATTAAACTCAAAAAGAGGGGCTCCCCGAACCGCAAAGGTGCTGATTGTAAGGTAAGGTCAAAACAATTCAGGAATCCGGTTGTTTTTATGTGAAATCTTAAAACAACCGGATTATGTATGTTATAGCAGGAGCATCAGGCAACACAGGAAAAATTGTTGCAGAGGAATTATTAACCCATGGAAAAAAAGTAAAAGTTATTGCCCGGAATGCGGATCATTTAAAATCGTTGGTTGACAAAGGTGCGGAGCCGCTCATCGGGGATCTGGCAGACGGCAGCTTTTTGAAAAAGGCATTTGCCGGCGCAGAGGCGGTTTATATTTTAATTCCGCCCAATCCTAAATCCAATGACTTCAGGGCTTATCAAAATAAAATCTCGGACAATTATTTCGAAGCCATAAAAAGCAACAGTGTAAAGTATGTCGTTCTGCTCAGCAGTGTTGGAGCCCATCTCAGGCATGGAGCCGGGGTAATCGATGGCTTGGGGTATCTTGAAGAGAAATTGGCCGCACTGAACGATGTCAATGTGCTGAACCTGCGCCCGACCTATTTCATGGAAAATCTGTTCCCCCAGCTCGATTTAATTAAGCAGGCGGGTATAACAGGCAGTCCTATCCGCGCCGATCTCCGCTTTCCAATGGTGGTGTCGGCTGATGTGGGAGCCATAGCAGCCCGGCGAATGAACGATCTTAAATTTAAAGGCAACACGGTTGAATATGTGCTCGGCCCCTCTGATCATACGATGGTTGAGATAGCTTCCATATTGGGAAAAGAGATTGGAAAACCCGATCTGAAATATATGCAATTCTCTTATGAGGATTCCAAAAAGGCCATGGCAGGTTCGGGATATATGACTGAAAATATGGCGGACCTGTACAACCAGATGTCAGAATCCTTCAATAACGGGAAGGCATTCAGTGACTACAAACGAACGCCGGAAAATTCAACTCCAACGCGAATCGAAGACTTTGCAAAAGTGTTTGCAGGGGCATTTAAGAATTCGTAGGCAGACCCAAACCCTTCAAGCAGTCGAAGACCCTTGAAGCGGTCGAAAACCCTTCAAGCCGACAAAGACCCTTCAAGCGGTCGAAGACCCTTGAAGCGGTCGAAAACCCTTGAAGCAGTCGAAAACCCTTGAAGCAGTCAAAGACCCTTCAACCGGTCAAAGACCCTTCAACCGGTCAAAGACCCTTCAAGCGGTCGAAGACCCTTGAAGCGGTCTCTCACTAATCTAATAGTACTTAGCCCTATCCCGCCGCGATCTGATCGATATACCGCATCACGATTTCAGGCCCATATTTCCGGAACCCGTCAATGATGCCCAGGTAGGTAGTAACAAACCGCTCCGATTTTGCCAGGTCGCCAAACAGCGTCTCTGTTTTAATAAATGCCAATGGATCTGCTTTTACGGAGGCAAGGGCATTTTTCTGCAAAAGGGCTTTCATGCTATCCTGAATTTCATAGGAATATCCGGCCGTTCCGGCCGTCTCCAGGTACCTGCACCAGGCCGCCACAATGGCGGTTGCATGCTTGATCACGCCTCCCTTTTCCAGGTTTTCCCTGATGGAGGGCAAAACGAATTTTGGGATTTTAGATGAACTTTCAAGGCAGATGCGGGAAAGGTTGTCTTTTATATAAGGATTACCAAACCTTTGAATGAGACTGTCCTCGTATTTTTTGAGATCAATGCCTTCCACCGTTCCAAGAATGGGAACAATGTCCTTATCCATGAAAGCGCGTAAAAAACCGGCAATAAGGGGAACATTGACAGCCTCATCCACCGTATTGCACCCCGACAAAGTTCCCAGAAATCCCAGAAGGGAATGACCCGCATTGAGCAATCGTATTTTCATTTTTTCATACGGGAGAACATCCTTCACGAATTTGGCTCCGGCCGATTCCCAGGAAGGTCTTCCATTGGCATAATTATCTTCGATCACCCATTGCATATAGGGCTCACATACCACGGGACAGGCATCATCAATCGAAAAAACCGCTTTCAGGTTCTCCCTGTCGGTGACTGTGGTCACCGGGGTGATCCGGTCCACCATGCTGTTCGGAAAGGCAATTTCCTTTTTGATCCAGTCCGTCATTTGCGGTTCTGCTGCCTCGGTATAGGCCAGCAGCATCCGTTTTAACACGTCCCCGTTGTGGGGAATATTGTCGCAGGATTGGATTGTTAATCCTTTTAATCCTTTTTCCATTCTCAACTTGAGAGCTTGTGCCAGGTAGCCGAATGCCGTTTTAGGATCTTCCGGATTTTTCAGATCAGTTTGGATAGCAGGATCCTGTATGAGAAAATCCCCGGTGGCCGAATCAAAATTATATCCGCCTTCCGTAATGGTAAGTGTAATGATCCGAACTGCGGGATCCGCCATTTTCTCAAGGACTGCTTTGTGATCATCCGGGGCATAAAGGCACTCAACAATTGAACCGATCACCTTTGCCGTCAGTATCCCATCCGGTTCAGTGATCAGCACGGTATACAAGCCCTCCTGCTGAATGAGCGAGTCGATTATCCTGCGGTCCGAATCGAGCAGACCAACACCGCAAATTCCCCATTCCTTATTTGCAGGATTCCGTAAAAGCGTATCCGTATAAAACGCCTGGTGAGCCCTGTGAAAAGCTCCAACCCCGATATGAACTATTCCTGTTTTTATAACCGACCTGTCGTATTCCGGTAACGTTGCTTCCTTTGGAATAAAAGGAAGGTTTTTTTGATTTAATTTAAATAACTGTGGCATAATAACGCAACAATAATGCTGTAGCTGAAGCAAAATTAAGAAGAAAAAGGTTAAATTTGTTAGAAAGCAGGCCAATTCATGAAAAACAAAACGAAGAAAAAAGCAGCCGGTTTATCCCGCCGGGAATTTGTTGGAATGACAGCATTAGGAACCGCCGGATTTACGATACTTCCCAGTTTTACAATAAGCGGACTCGGGCATGTTGCGCCAAGTGACAAATTATACATTGCCGCCGTGGGTTGCGGGGGCGAAGGAGCAAGCGATATCGATCATTATGCAACGGCACCCAAAAAAAATGCAGAAGTGGCCTTCCTCTGTGATGTGGATGACAGAATGGCGGCGCCGAAAATAAAGCAATTTCCAAAGGCAAAATTTTATCACGACTGGCGTGAGATGTTTGAAAAAGAAGGCAAGAATTTCGATGCGGTGTCGGTGGCTATTCCTGATCATAATCACGCCATCGTCGGACTCAGCGCCATGCAGATGAAAAAACACCTGTATCTTCAGAAACCGTTGTCGCATGACATTTATGAAACACGCATCCTAACCCAGGCAGCCAAAAAATACGGGGTAGTTACGCAAATGGGTGACCAGGGTGCATCCTGTGATGGAATGAGAACACTGCGGGAATGGATCGAAGCCGGGCTATTGGGGGATATCGAAAGCGTTTATTGCTGGACGGATCGTCCCGTATGGCCGCAGGGCATTTCGTGGCCAACGGTTCATCCAAAGGTGCCGAAAGAACTTAACTGGGACCTGTGGCTTGGCACGGCCCCGGATACGGATTATATCGACAACCTGGTCCCGTTTAACTGGCGCGGATGGTGGCGCTTCGGAACCGGGGCACTCGGTGATATGGGCTGTCACATCATGGGACCCCCTTTCAAACTTCTCGGGTTGGGTTATCCGACCCACGTCAGCTGCAGTGCCAGCACTGTATATAACGGAATATTCAAGGAAGCGGATTATCCTGAAAGCGGTCCCGTTTCCTCTTCTATACGGTTTAATTACAAATTAAAAGACGGGAGAGAACTGAAATTATACTGGATGGACGGTGGCATAACACCGGAACGTCCTGCCGAACTGGAACCGGGCAAGAACATGAATGATGTAATGGCAGACTGGCCTGGTTTAAATGATTACGAAGGCGGGACCCTGTTCATCGGAACCAAGGGTAAGGCCGCCTGTGGTTGGGGTGGAAGAAACCCGATCCTTTTGCCGCTGTCATTGAATGAAGTAGTGAATGTTCCTAAAAAATATGCGCGGGTGGAAGGCGATATGGACGGCCATTGGTGGCAATGGGTGGATGCCTGCATTGCGGGATATGGTAACATGGAAGTGGATTCCCCCTTTGAGGGCTATGCCGGACCGCTGACCGAAACTGTGCTTATGGGTAATCTGCTGCTCCGGAGTTTTAATATAAGGGAAAAAATAAAAAGGACTGACCCCGTATATGGAGAGATGGAAGGACTTATATACCCCGGACGCTATATCGATTATCAATGGGATGGCGAGAATATGCGGATAACAAATTTTGAACCGGCAAACCAGTTTGTAAAAAGGGAATACAGAAAAGGCTGGGGAGAACTGAAGCTTTAACCACTCACAACACTCTCATGAGGAACCTCATTCCCTGTTTGATACTGATAACTTCATGTTCAACAATTTATGAGACTTCAGATAAAATAGAGGAATCGCATTATGCTTTGTATAAGCAAAAGGTACTCATAGTGCGTTCTGTGAAAGCTAACAAGGTGATTTTCACCAATCCGGCCAATACCCGCTATTATTTTCTGAAAGGAAAACGATATGATGACAGATGGTCACCCGGAGATACATTCGTCATAGAAGATAATCTGAACGATTTTTACAAGCTCAAATATGTACAAAAGCATTAATCCATTTAAGAATATTATGAAATCATTTCTTACGCTTATCCTGTTCGCTTTATTAAGTGTCAATGGCAAGGCCCAAACGGACCTGCTTATTCCGGTGAGAACCGGTCATTCCGAGCTGATATTCAGGGTAGGTGCCGATGGAAGGTTATACCAGGCTTTTTTTGGCGCCCGGCTCGCCACATTAGCCGATTCCGCCCTGATACGCCCGCGGGAACACCTTGCTTATGTTACATCGGGTACAGATAACCTGTTTTCCCCGGCTATCCGGATTACCCATAACGATGGCAATCCTTCCCTTGAATTGAAGTATGTCAGCAGCCAGGTGGAAAAAAAGGGCGACGATATTACAATCACCCATATCCGGCTGAAAGATCCGCAATACCCTGTGGAAGTCATCCTTCATTTTAAGGCGTATGCACAGGAAAACGTATTTGAACAATGGACGGAGATCGTTCAGCATGAGGCCAAGCCGGTTACCCTGTTCAATTTTGCTTCTTCCATGCTTAACTTTGATGCAAACCATTACTGGCTCACACAGTTTCATGGGGATTGGGCGAAAGAAATGCAGATGCAGGAAAATGAACTGAGCAGTGGCATCAAGATCATCGATTCCAAACTCGGAACCCGGGCTCATATGTTTCAGACTCCTGTATTTTACCTTTCGCTGGATAAAAAATCGGATGAAAATTCAGGAGAACTCATTGCAGGAACCCTGGGATGGTCGGGAAATTTCCAGTTCTTGTTTGAAATGGATGAAAAAAATTCCCTTCGCATTATTTCGGGTATTAACCCCTTTGCCTCGGAATATATCCTTCAGCCCGGAAAACCCTTCGTTACCCCGTCGTTCGTATTTACCTATTCCGACCACGGAAAAGGTCAGGCCAGCCGAAACCTGCACAAATGGGCCGTAAATTATGGCATACTCGATGGCAATAAACCAAGATTTACGTTGCTGAACAACTGGGAAACCACTTTTTTCGATTTTGATGAAAACAAGCTCACGGCGTTGTTCGATGATACCAAAAAAATGGGATTGGATCTGTTTCTCCTCGATGACGGGTGGTTTGCAAACAAATACCCTCGGAACGACGACGGTGCGGGATTGGGCGACTGGCAGGAGAATAAGGCGAAACTGCCGGATGGAATAGGATTTCTGACAAAAGAAGCTGAAAAACGGGATGTAACATTTGGGATCTGGATCGAACCTGAAATGGTAAATCCGAAAAGCGAACTGTATGAAAATCATCCCGACTGGATCTTAAGACTTCCTAACCGGCCGGAAAATTATTACCGCAATCAGCTGGTGCTCGACCTGACCAACCCTGAAGTTCAGGAATTTGTATACCAGGTTGTAAATGGCATGCTCACAAAGTATCCGGGAATCGGGTTCTTTAAGTGGGACTGTAACCGGCTGATGACGAATACATATTCGCCTTATTTAAAGAATCAGCAATCCCAATTGTATGTTGACTATGTATTTGGGTTATACAAGGTGCTTGACCGGCTCCGCTCGAAATATCCCCACATCCCGATGATGCTGTGCTCGGGTGGTGGCGGACGCGTTGATTATGGCGTACTGCGGTATTTTACCGAATTCTGGGCCAGTGATGATACCGATCCGGTAGAAAGGGTGAAAATTCAATGGGGATATTCCAATTTCTTCCCCGCAATTGCAGTCTGCAACCATGTAACCTCCTGGGGAAAGCAATCCCTGAAATTCCGCACCGACGTTGCCATGATGGGTAAACTGGGTTACGATTTACAGGTGAAGGCACTGACGGAACAGGAACTTGCCTTCAGCCAGCTGGCGATAGGCAACTACAAACGGCTCAGTGATGTTATCTGGCGAGGCGATCTTTACCGGCTGATATCCCCATACGAAGAAAACCGGGCTGTACTGATGTATGTCAATCCCGACGAGTCCAAAGCTGTTCTGTTTTCCTACAATCTGAATTCCGGTTTCAGGGAGAATTTCCAGAAAGTCCGCCTCCAGGGGCTTGATGCCGCTAAGATATATTCAGTTAAAGAAATCAATCTTTTCGGGGGTATTCCGAATAATATCCCGCCGGAAGGAATTACATGCACCGGAGAATTCCTGATGAAAGTGGGATTAACGGTTTCGTCCGACCAGGCCATGACCAGCTCGGTGATAGAAATTACGGCATACTAAAAGTTCCCGCGGATCTCGTATATATTCGCGAGATCCGCGTGAGAACAATTAGGGGCATGGGGGAGATTGCCCAAAATTTTAATGCTGAGATCGCAGAGTTTTTTTGTGTTTAGCGCGCTATAGAAAGGTCGCTGAGAAATCTCATTGCATTCGATTTTGCGATTAAGGAATAAGATACAGGAAGGAAGTTTACTGCGAATTGAGTCGTTAAAAACTCTGTGATCTCCCTCAAGCAAAGCGCCTCTATATATACTAACACGGGCAAGTGTATCTTTGCGTCCTTCGCGAAACCTTATACATCCGCATTAAAATCTCTGCGTTAAAAATTAAAAACGCCGAAGGCGTTTATTTACCGGTTTTGTAGCTGATTGACATCCCCGCGCCGCGGTTATCTACCATGGTCTTGTAGTTTGGAAGATTGCTTATATAATCATAAAATTCCCGGGCACCTGACATTTCAATATTGTGGGCCATAAAACAGCCTCCCACCACCAGCTGCGGATCAAGGTCCTTGAAGTAATTGGTATACCAATCTTTGTCGGCATCACTGAACACAAAATCGACAGGTTCATTCAGCTTCTTTACCAGATCATGCGCATCGCCAAGCCTGGCATCGATGTAATTCGACAATCCGGCTTTCTCAAAATTCGACAGGGCTTCCTTGTACCGGCGCTCATCAATTTCAAAAGTGATCAGTTTGCCTCCTGTTTTGCTCAGCGCCCAGGCTATCCATATACTGGAATGACCCGTAGACGTTCCAATTTCTACCGCATTCTTATACTTGTTTTCCATGATAATATCATACAACAGTTTCCCATCCGATGCAGGCACATTCATATCCCGCCACATGCTCGCCTGCTTGTTCAGAAAATCCTTTACCCGTTTGTCGAGTTCGCTTTCCCCCTGCCTGGCTTGCGCAAACGTATAACTACAGATAAAAAGGAAACCTATTGCCGGTATCAGCAAAATAAACAAGTTCCTGCCCTTTTTCATAATCCGTTAAAGTATATTGAAATAATCAAAATTTTTCACCCGTCATCCCTTAATCAAAAGTAATTATTTTTCCCCAATTATCCATTTTCGTACACCGGCTGTATTAAAAGCGTACAGTATCGGGTGCATTCAATTCTCCGCAAATTTAAGCATATCTTTTTGTAATATAAAGGGATATATCCCATGGCACGAATATTGGTTAAGTTCATCGGACATTTTCTTTTTTTTAATTCCTGGTCAATGTTTACCAGCTTTTTCAAAGTTGCTTTCAGGATATTGGTGCGTGACAAATTAAATACACTTATCAATGTCTTAGGTCTGGCCATTGGCCTGGCCTTTAGTATCATCATATTCCTTTATGTTTACCAGGAAACCAGTTACGACCGTTTTCACAGGGATGCAGAACGGATCTTCAGAGTTGGTATCAAGGGGAAAATTTCAGATAACCGGTTCAATCACGCTGTAACACCTGCGCCCCTTTCAGATGCATTAAAACGCGAAGTACCCGGTGTCGAAAATTCAGTGCGTGTCGCCCGTTTTGGTGCATGGCTTGTCCGGCGAGGAAATGTCAGGTATAATGAAGATAATATAATATTTGCCGATCGTACTTTTTTTTCCGTTTTTTCATTTCCCCTGTTGAGCGGAACTGCGGAAGACGTGCTGAGCAAACCGAATAGTATTGTTCTGAGCCGTTCCAAGGCATTAACCTATTTTGGACAGGAAAACCCGGTTGGAAAATTGCTTCGCATCGAAAATGACTCTACCTACTATCACGTAACCGGGGTTATGAAGGATGTTCCCGAAAATTCCCATATGCACTTTGATATGGTCGGCTCCTTGTCAACCTTTGGTAAAATGCTGCACAATGAACGCTGGGTGATCAACTACCTGTATACTTATTTCCGGGCCGAGCCCGGCTATCCGGTTGATTCAATCAACGCATCCGTCCAGGTACTGATACCAAAATATGTATTGCCCGATTACCATAAATTTCTGGGCATCGATCCACAATCCGCGATCAGCAATAACGACAGCTATAATTTTATTATTCAACCCATAACAGATATACACCTCAGATCCACTTTTACAGCAGAATATGAACCGGTAGGCAATATTTTATATGTTTATCTGTTTACAGCCCTGGCCATTATAATCCTGGTGCTATCCTGCATAAATTTTATTACCCTTACCACGGCCCGTTCTGCAGATCGGGCCAGGGAAGTGAGTATCCGAAAGATTGCCGGCTCGGAGAAAAATATTCTGGTGCGCCAGTTTCTTATAGAATCTTCTGTACTGGCTTTTATATCCATGCTGCTGGCTCTATTTATTACCGAATTATTCCTGCCTGCCTTCAACCGATACATGGTACTCGATCTCAGATTGTCGCAGTTGCTGAATTCATCGGGTATTTTACTGATGACCGGTCTGATTCTGATCATCGGCATATTTTCGGGACTCTATCCGGCGCTTCATTTATCATCTTTCGAACCTCTGGATGTACTGCAGAATCATCGGCGCAAATTTTCGGGAAGAAATTACTTCAGGTCGGGACTCGTTCTCTTTCAGCTTTTCATCAGTATCGGCGTTATTACAATGACCGGTATAGTAATGGGTCAGTACAAATACCTGGTGCACAAGGATCTTGGCTTTGACAAGGAAAACCTGCTGATCATCAGGCGTCCGGATGGACTTAAAAATCAACTTGAAGAATACAAGAAAGAAATCAGCAATTATCCGGGCATCATTTCAGTGACGAACAGCACCAGTATACCGGGCTCTATTTTTCCCCGGATCCCTTATTATCTTGAGGGTACGCCGGTTACCCGTAATTATGCCGCATCCCATATAATGGTCAGTTATGGCTTTGATTCAACGTATCAATTGCACCTGACATCCGGCCGGTTTTTTGCAAAGGATAATCCGGGGGATTCTTCCTGCTGCGTTATAAATGAAGCCATGGCGAGCAGGCTGGACGAAAAAGAACTGCTTGGAAAGAACCTGGTACAATTGGCTGCCATGCCAAAAAAGATGCATACTTACAGGATAATCGGTGTTGTTAAGGATTTCAATTTTGAAGTACTTGAGAATCCGGTTTCCCCGATGGTAATGGTCCTAATGCCAGGTAACCTGGAAGGATACCTGACGGTAAGATTGCGTGCCGGTAATCCGGAACCGGCAATCCAAAACATAAAATCCACATGGGAAAAATATACCACCGCTTACCCGTTTGTTTCCTATTTTCTTGATCGCGACCTGCAAAACCGGTATAACCGGGTGAGGGAGACGGGACGCATCTTTTCTGTTTTGTCAATCGTAGCCATGCTCATCGCGTGCCTGGGATTATTCGGCCTGGTTTCCTATGCATACAGCCGGCGGGGATTTGAAATGGGAGTTAGGAAAGCGATGGGTGCGGACCCGGGAACAATCATACTCTTTGAAGTACGCAATATTATTCTGCTGCTCCTGGCTTCCTCTATCCTTGCCTGGATTGGAGTCTATTTCCTTGTCGATTCATGGCTCTCGGGATATGCCTATAAGATCAGCCTGAATGCGCTGTACTTTTTCGTTCCGTTTACAGCAGTGCTTCTCGTATCCTTGTTCACAGTATACTACCAGGCGTACGTTGCGGCGCATTCCAATCCCGCCCCGGCATTAAAATATGAATAGGAATATCGGTTCCTTTGGTGGTTCCGCCATTAAAGATATTTCGCCCAATAATACTGCCGTGGTTCGGCATCGTGAAATCCAAGGCTGTTGTAGAGATGTTTCGCATTATCGTTATCTTCCCGGACCTCCAGGGTGACTTTTGAACAGCCAAGTTCCTTCGCCTTCCTGATTACCTCCGACAGCATGAGCCGTCCCAGTCCCTTATTGCGCCAGTCGCTTGTAACAATAACATCGTGAATGTTTACAAACGGCTTTACCGTAAAAGTGGCAAAATTTACAAAACAGTTTGTCAGTCCCACAAACCGGTCCCCCGCTTTTGCCAGCACAACAAGTTTTGATTCATGCCTGCGCAGTCCATCCACAAGTGCACCTTTTTGCTCCTCCGTATAGGGTATTCCATCCCCCATCTTATGGGCAATGTATTCATTCATAAGGCTTACAAGAGCCTTGCAATGTTCAGGATTATCAAAATCGCAGGGAATAATTTCTACTGAGTTCTCCATCATAGGATGATTTTATGAATTATCGGGCCAAAGTACAAAAAAAAGGGACGAGGGACAAGGGACGAGGGACAGGAGCAGGAGTCAGTGGCGCCAGCGTCACCAGTCACCAGTCATTTTCACTACTGCACGACTGCACGACTGCACGACTGCACGACTGCACGACTGCACGACTAAATTAGCACATTAGCATATTAGCACATTAGCACATTAGCACATTAGCACATTAACATATTAGCATATTAGCACATTAGCACATTAGCATATTAGCACATTAGCATATTAGCACATTATAAATATCTTTGTGTCCGTTAAAAAGATACTATTTTGTAAATGGAGGATATCCGGAATTTTTGCATCATTGCACATATTGATCACGGGAAAAGCACATTGGCTGACCGGCTCATACAATTGACCCATACCCTGGCTGACAGGGATTTTCAGGACCAGGTTCTTGATGACATGGACCTGGAACGCGAACGGGGAATTACGATCAAGAGCCATGCCATCCAGATGGAGTACGAACTTGATGGTAAAAAATATATACTGAACCTGATTGACACGCCGGGACACGTTGACTTTTCCTACGAGGTATCCCGTGCCATTGCCGCCTGTGAGGGAGCCCTCCTGGTGGTTGATGCAACGCAGGGAATCCAGGCCCAGACTATTTCCAATTTATACCAGGCTGTAGATCATTATCTTGAGATCATCCCCGTACTGAATAAAATGGATATGCCCAGTGCTATGCCTGAAGAGGTGAAAGATCAGATCGTCGATCTTACCGGTTGCAAGCGGGAAGAGATCCTGGAGGTTAGCGCCAAAACGGGACAGGGAGTGGAAGCCATCCTGGCCCGGATCATTGAAAGGGTTCCCCCGCCAAAGGGAGATGCTGAGGCTCCGCTCCAGGCACTGATCTTTGATTCGGTGTTTAACTCTTTCCGGGGTATATACGCCTATTTCAAGATTGTGAACGGCACCATCCGGAAAGGAGACCATGTAAAGTTCGTGAACCAGGGAATGGATTATTATGCCGATGAGATCGGCGTGCTTAAATTACGGTTTGAGTCGCAGAAGGAACTGAAGGCCGGAAATGTGGGGTACATAATTTCAGGGATCAAATCGGCAAAAGAAGTCAAGGTTGGCGATACGATCACTCAATATGACAGGCCTTGTGATAAAGCCATTGGCGGATTTGTGGAGGTAAAGCCCATGGTTTTTGCCGGCATATACCCGATTGATGCCGATGATTATGAAGAATTGCGGGCATCTCTGGAAAAACTGCAGCTCAATGACGCTTCCCTGTCCTTTATTCCTGAATCCTCTGCTGCCCTGGGATTTGGATTCCGTTGCGGCTTCCTGGGATTATTGCACATGGAAATCGTGCAGGAGCGGCTCGACCGGGAATTCAATATGGATGTGATCAATACGGTACCCAATGTTTCGTACCAGGTTATTACCAATAAAGGGGAGACCATTGATGTGCACAATCCTTCCGGTTTGCCTGACCAGACTTATATCGACATCATTGAAGAACCTTATATCGAGGCTGAAATTATCTGCCAGAGCGATTATGTGGGCCCTGTGATGAAATTGTGCATTGACAAGCGTGGCGTACTGAAGAATCAGATTTATCTGACGACCAACCGCATCGAACTCCGGTTTGAAATGCCGCTGGCTGAAATTGTGTTCGACTTTTACGATAAGCTGAAAAGCATTTCAAAAGGATATGCTTCTTTCGATTACCACTATACCGGATATAAACCGGCAAACCTTGTAAAACTTGATATCCTCCTCAACGGCGATATGGTGGATGCTCTTTCTTCGCTGATCCACCGCGACAATGCCTATGCGTTCGGCCGGAGGATCTGTGAAAAACTACAGGAGCTGATCCCCAGGCAGCAGTTTGACATTGCCATCCAGGCAGCCATCGGCGCCAAGGTCATTGCCAGGGAAACGGTGAAGGCCGTGAGAAAGGACGTTACGGCAAAGTGCTATGGAGGAGATATCACCCGGAAACGAAAGCTGCTTGAAAAACAGAAAAAGGGAAAGAAACGGATGCGGCAGATTGGGAATGTGGAAGTACCCCAGTCCGCGTTCCTGGCTGTGCTGAAACTCGATTGATGTTAAACGCCTGCGGCGTTTTTAGGATATAACGCAGAGTTCACGAAGGTTTTTGGCAAAACGCACTATAAAAGGTCACAGAGAAATCTCATTGCATTCGGATTGACCGTTTCAAAAACCAGATAATATCTATCTGCGAAATCGGTGAAATCGGCGGGATCCGCAAGATCAGCGATAACTCCGGGAAGAAGTTACTTCTTACCCGCAAACAACTTTGCCAACCAGCTACGCTCTTTCCTTGGCTTGTAATTTAACCCGGAACGCCATGCGGGCCCCAGCTTCCTGCCAACACTGAAGTAGTTGTTTGAATTTATCGAAAAAAGAATGGGATCTAATTTAAGAATATAGGGACGACCGTTTTTAAGGTACTTTTTTTCAGTATACGATTCGATAATTTCCCCGATATAAATCTCGCAATCATTGCCCAGGTCGATTGACCTCACCACTTTGCACTCAAGATTAAGGGGAGTTTCCCTGATCATGGGCGCGTTAGGCAACTTTCCGTAAAAAATGTCAAACAGCTCGGATTTATCGATCATTCTCCCCGACTTGATGCCCAGGTAGTCCGTAACTTTCAGCATGCGCGTATTGGGAATGTTTACGCTAAAACACCCGTTCTCTTTTATCCCAAGATTTGTATAGTGTTTATCAATTATTGCAATGGAGATCATTGCAGGCTTGTGCTGAACAATTCCACAGTAGGATATAGTGATAAAATTAGGCTTGCCTTCAATCTGAGTCCCGATAATTACTGTGGCCATCGGATACAAAAAAGGATAGGCCCCCATGGTAATTTTTTCCATAAAAAGATCTTCCTATTTATCTGCCTTTTTAATTGCGATTGACAATTCTTTCAATTGTTCCGATGATATTTCAGCAGGTGCATCAGCCATTACATCCCGGCCTGCATTATTCTTTGGAAAGGCAATTACATCCCGGATCGAGTCTTCCCCTGCAAATAACGAGACAAGGCGGTCCAATCCAAAGGCAATTCCCCCATGCGGAGGTGCGCCATACCGGAACGCCTGCATTAAAAATCCAAATTGGTATTCCGCTTCAGCATCAGTGAAACCCAGCACCTGGAACATTTTCTTCTGCAGACCCTCCTCATGGATACGGATAGATCCTCCCCCTATTTCTACCCCGTTGATCACCAGGTCATACGCATTGGCCCTGACCTTCCCGGGATCCGTATTTAGCAGGTCAATATCTTCCGGCTTTGGTGAGGTAAATGGATGGTGCATGGCATAAAACCGTTTACTCTCTTCATTCCATTCAAGCAAGGGAAAATCAACCACCCACAGAGGTTTAAATCCATCCTTTTTTCTGAAACCAAGCCGATTCCCCATTTCCAGTCTCAGTTCACTCAAAGCCCTGAGAGTAGGTACATGTTCGCCGGACATTACAAGAATCAGGTCGCCTGCAACGGCACCTGTATTTACTGCCATTTTCTGTAATTCTGCGGGCGTAAAAAATTTATCTACCGATGATTTAAAGGTACCGTCGGCATTGCAACGGATATAAATGAGCCCCTTCCCCCCGATTTGTGGTTTTCTGACGAAATCGGTGAGTTCATCCAGCTGTTTTCGGGTATATTCGGCACAACCCGTGGCGACAATAGCCCCCGTATATTCCGCGTTGTCAAAAACGGCGAAATTATTACCCTTTACTTTATCTGTCAGCTCTTTGAATTCCATTCCAAACCGGAGGTCCGGTTTATCATTTCCATATTTTTCCATCGCTTCCGCGAAAGTCATCCTGCGGAAAAGGTTCTGTAAATCCGATTGCCTTAACGCTGCTGAATAAATGCCGGATCAATCCTTCAAAAACGTTCAAAACGTCTTCCTGGTGAATGAACGACATTTCGCAGTCGATCTGGGTGAATTCCGGCTGACGGTCAGCACGCAGGTCCTCATCCCGGAAACATTTCACAATCTGCATATACCGGTCAAATCCGGCAACCATCAGCAGCTGTTTGAATGTCTGGGGTGATTGGGGCAAGGCATAGAACTGTCCGGGATTTACACGGGATGGAACCACAAAGTCGCGTGCACCTTCAGGAGTGGATCGGATCAAAACCGGGGTTTCAACTTCAATAAAATTCTGGGAATTCAGATAATTCCGCGATTCAAAGGCCACCTGGTGCCTCAGCAACAGGTTATTCTTTAAGGGAGCCCTTCGCAAATCAAGATAACGGAATTTCATCCTCAGTTCATCTCCCCCATCCGATTCATCTTCAATCGTAAACGGCGGAGTAACAGAACCGTTCAGAATCTTCATGCTCTCAACCTGGATCTCAATATCCCCGGTAGGCATTTTGGGGTTCTTGTTGCTTCTTTCCCGCACAAGGCCCTCAACCTGTATCACAAATTCCCTTCCCAGACGGCGTGCTTCGTTGCAGAGCGCCGGATCTGTGTCCATATTGAATACCAGCTGGGTTAATCCGTACCTGTCGCGCAAATCGATAAACGTCATTCCGCCAAGGTCACGTGACCGTTGTATCCATCCGCTTAACGTTACGCTTTTACCGGCATCCCCTATTTTTAACTCGCCGCAGGTATGTGTTCTGTACATTGTAATTGAAGTTAGTGGAATGCGAAAATAGGAATTAAATTACAATATTTGCCATGCGATAACTCATGGTAAACACAAATCAGCCGGATTATTCCCGCCTAAAACCAGATAGAAATGAAATTATTCAGCGACGAATATTTTATGAATGAAGCCTTTAAAGAAGCTCAGATTTCCCTTCAAAAAGATGAGGTTCCAATTGGAGCGGTGATCGTCTGGAATAACCGCATTATTGCCAGGGCGCACAACCTGGTTGAAACCCTGAATGATCCCACCGCCCATGCCGAAATGCAGGCGTTTACAGCCGCTACCAATACAATTGGCGGAAAATACCTGGATGCCTGCACGCTGTATGTGACAGTAGAACCCTGTGTAATGTGCGCCGGTGCTGCGTTCTGGACACAACTCGGAAAAATCGTATACGGTACGGATGATCCCAAGCGTGGATACACCCTTTTAAGACAGTCCGTACTTCATCCCCACACCGTGGTGCAGGGAGGTGTGATGAAAAAGGAATGCAGCGAATTAGTTAAATCGTTTTTTGCCGGGAAAAGGGGTTAGCCACCTGCTTACTCTTCCGTAAGAATCTTCTTCACCGCTTTCAATTCATCTATTTGTTCCTTGCTTACCTTGGGATATCTCAGGTTCAATGAATCCAGTGTATCAATAATGACGGAAGAAATGACGATCCGTGCATAGGCCTTGTCATCTGCCGGCACAACATACCAGGGGGCTTTTTTCGTAGACGTGTTCCGGATCATTTCCTCATAAGCATGCATATAATCTTTCCAATAAGTACGCTCTTTTGCATCGGCCGTACTGAATTTCCAGTTTTTATCGGGATTATCAATCCGTTCTATAAAACGCTTCTTCTGTTCGTTCTTTGAAACATTGAGGAAAAACTTGACTACGATGGTGCCATTGCGATACAGATATTTTTCAAAATTCCGGATATCCTTAAAGCGTTTATCCCAGATGTCTTTTGTAATCAGCTTTTCATCAAGTTTTTGTGCCCTCAGTATTTCTTCATGAACTCTTACAACAAGTACTTCTTCATAATATGAGCGATTGAAAATACCGATGCGGCCGCGTTCCGGTAATTTTTTCTGGCAGCGCCATAAAAAATCATGGTCCAGTTCCTCTGCGCTGGGTGCCTTGAAAGAAGTCACCTGACAGCCCTGCGGATTAATACCCGACATAACATGCTTGATAGCGCCGTCTTTACCGCCGGCATCCATGGCCTGAAAAATAAGCAACAACGACCACTTGTCATGGGCATATAATATATCCTGCATGGCCGCAAGGGCTTCAACACTTTGCTGAAGGATACGATTTATCGTTGGCTTATCCTCTGTATTCAAATCGGTTTTAGCTTCTGTAACCCAGTCCTTCAACCGGAATTTTTCCCTGTCTTTAACGCAGTACTGACTGGAAAAGCTTTTTGCGCGTTGGATCAATTCCTTTTTGCCTAAAGAGTTTTCATCCTCCTTCCAGTCGTTTCGGTCAGCGTACGAATTAACTGCACTCTTTTTCCGTATTTGCTTTTTTCTCGCCATAGGTTTTTAGTTAAGAGATTCAACTAACACATATATTGTTTGCATTTTCATTCAGGTTTACAATCAGAAAGATATAAAAATAGACTATTATTTCTCTGCAGATGAATTAATATTTCCGGTATAATTACTCGCACTGCAATTGTTGCTGATTACTGTTAGGCTGGAACTTCCTGAAAACTGAACAGTAAGTGCAATGCGGCAGACATCTTTCACTCATCCTGGGATATATGTATTTCTTTGGAAAGAATGCAGAATAATGTTCTGAATCAAATCATAATTGACGAACTTGCAAAACGCGGACAAAAGTATTTTTCTTAAATTGCACCCTTCCGGCTAAGCGAGGACCTTTAAAACCGGAAGCCATGCCCTATGAACCGGATAAATATTTTCCCTCCCCTGCAGTGGTTAAGGGAATATTCTTTGGGATGGTTGAAGAAGGACATTTTTGCAGGGTTAACCCTGGCAGCCTATGGAATACCGGTTTCCATGGCCTATGCGTCCCTTGCGGGACTTCCCGTTCAATGCGGAATTTATGGATATTTCATCGGAGGCATATTTTATGCCTTATCGGGAACTGCCCGTCAGCTGGCAATCGGTCCTACATCCGCCATTTCCCTGATCCTTGGCTCAAGCATGGCAACTCTGGCAAAAGGAGACATTGGAAAATGGATGGATATTGCCTCGTGTACTGCCCTGATGCTGGCCTCCTTTAGTTTAATAGCCTGGTTGCTGAAATTAAGCAGTATTATCAATTTTATCAGTGAATCGGTATTACTGGGCTTTAAAACCGGTGCGGCGCTTATAATTACTGTAACCCAGCTTCCAAAATTACTGGGTGTTCCGGGCGGCGGTAACGGTTTTTTTGAAAGGATCGACATTATAATCAGCCAGCTGCCGGAGACAAATATGAGGGTATTAATTTTCGGGTTAGTTGCTATAACCATATTAACAGCCGGCAGCCGGTTTATTCCCGGACGTCCCATTGCTATTTTACTGGTTTTCATTTCAATCGCTCTGATGGCTTTGACTCCTTTATCCGGCTATGGCTTCGCATTAACAGGAAATATGCCGGCCGGACTTCCGGCTTTTCATTTCCCATCCTTCAATAAAGATATTCTCCAGGAAGTTTTTCCCCTGGCATTCGCCAGCTTTTTGCTTGCCTGTATTGAAAGTGTTTCAGCCGCCAGGACTCTGGCCTCCGCCGGGAATTATGAGGTCGACATCCGTCAGGAACTGCTGGCCCTGGCAATTGCCAATGCTGCTGTTGCATTAGGTCAAAGCTACCCCGTTTCCGGCGGACTGTCACAATCCGCAGTTAACAGCAAGGCCGGAGCCCGGTCCCCCCTTTCTCTTTTGTTTGCCTCATTAACAATAGGTTTGTGCCTTATCTTCCTTACGGGTCCGATGAAATACCTGCCCGGTGTTATGTTGGCTGCAATTTTGATTGTTGCAATAGGTGGATTGATTGATTTAAAAGGTATCATCCATTTACAGAAGGTCAGTAAAGATGAATTTGCAGTAGCCCTGATTGCACTTGCAGGAGTTGTTGTTTTTGGAATACTTACCGGAGTTATTTTGGCAGCTGTCGCCTCAATTATACTACTGCTAAGAGAAGTTTCCCGACCCCATGTAGCCTTCCTTGGAAGGATTCCTGGCACCTCCCGGTATACGGATTTAGGGCGGCATCCCGACAATGAAACAATTCCCGGACTGCTGATTGTAAGGGTTGAAGCCTCTATCTATTATTTTAATGCTGAAAATGTTCACAAGGCAATCTGGAACAGGATCGGGACCTCAGAAGATAAAATCCGGTGCGTAATCTGGGATTTAAGTACATCCCCGGATATTGATATCAGCGGGGCGCGATTCATTAAAAAATTATACCGTGATATGAAAGCCCGGGGAATTACCCTGAAAATTGCCGAGGCCCATGCGGGAGTTCGCGACATGCTTCGCTCTGAAGGACTGGAAGAACTCACAGGTCACATCAGCAGAAAGATATCTGTGAATGACCTCGTTGGGCCGGAGGTTGCACCACCACCTTTTTTATGACTTATCCAAGTTTTCGAAAAAATATGGCTTAATTTTGTCATGCAATCTGCGTGCGAATGCGATCAAACCGTTTATTCAAGATATTCAGATATTCAGTAATCACCCTGGCAGCCCTTTTTGTTTTGCTGTTGCTGGCAATAAACCTGCCTCCGGGACAAAGGCTTATTACATCCAAAGTCAATGGCTATTTTCATGAAAAGAATATCCCCGCCCATGTTAAAAAGATCACCCTGCTGCTAAATGGAAAAATTGGAATAAAACAACTGGAGGTTATTCAGAACCAGAATGATACAATATTATATGTCAACAGTTTGCGAATTGGTTTTAATCCAATTTCGCTGATCTTTAGAAAAGTGAAAGCAGGTAGTCTGAGTATGGATCATGCGGTGGCTAACCTGGCAACAAATGACAGTACCGGAATCCTGAATCTTATCGCCCTCTTTCCTTCAAGTCCCGAAACAAAAGATTCATCCAATTTAAATAAAAAGCCCTGGGACATCCAGGTTAGATCAGTCAGCCTGGAAAATATCCGGTTTACCTACAAGGACGATTATCATGGCATCCGCTTTAAGCAATCGGCAAAAGAACTGCACGTGCGGTTCAGCCGCTTTTCACTTCTTGCAAAAGAAGTTTATGCAGCCTACATTAACCTCGATGATATAAGTTTCCAAATAGTCACAAGGACTCCCGTCGTACCAAAAGTCCGGCCAAAGCCTGAATCTGCACCTTCCCTTTGGAAATTTAATGTAAATGAGGCGGACCTTAAAAATATTGCCTTTGAATCGGACCAGCCCGAGGCAACACAGCGTATGGTATTCACCCTGTCAGAAGGAAATATATCCAACAGCCATATTGACCTCGGCCAGCATGTCGTGGATATCGGCCTGCTTAAACTGGGCCGGCCAGATCTGGCTTTATATTCTTCACCACACAAAAGCAGGAAAGATACTTCTGCCGGTTCCGGTGAAGGATTTGCTTTGCCTGGGCCGTGGGATTTGTCGGCTGACATAATCAGAATTGAGGAGGGGAGTGCTCACAGGCTTGCCTATGACGGCTCACCAACCATACAAACCGGGCCTGACCTTTCCCGTGTGGACCATTTTAATATTTCCCTGAAACGTGTGAAATTGAACAAGGTGGAAAGTGCCTTTAATATGAACAGGATTTCCATGAGCATCAGCAATGGCCTGAACCTTGAACAGGGAAAAGCAGTCTTTCATTCCGATTTCGCACGCAAAACTCAGTTGAAGGTAACGTTAAAAACTACATTTTCACATGTTGATATAAAAGCTGAATCCCCCGAAGATCTTTCATCCATAATAAGAAAATCGTTTTTGGCCGTTCCATTCTCGGTATCCGTAAACAGAAGTGAAATTTCGATACTTGACCTTTATGCTTTCATGAAGCCGTCGGACCAAAGAAACATTGACCGGACAAAGAATGATAAGCTCAGCATACAGGGAACTTTTTCCGGATCCACGGAAAGCCTGCAGATAAAAAACCTTGAGCTGGGAACACCTGCGGGACTCAAATTATGGATAGACGGTTCAGTAAACCAACTGACAGATTCCGGATCGGCATATTGCGACCTGAAACTCAGCACCAGTTCAATTACGCATGCACAGATCCTGGAACTGGCTGAGCTGTCGGGTAGTTCCGCGCAAATGCCCGTGTTTGAACCGTTTGTAATAAAAGGAAGTATCAGCAGAAAGATTCTTGCTCCCGAGATTTTTCTTGATTTACGGGGACGAACAGGAATCATCGGGATTAAAGGTTCTGCTGATATCCCTGAAAAAAAGTATATCCTCAATCTTTTCTTTACCGATCTGAGGGCCGGTGAACTGGCAGGCATAAAGGACGCAGACAGGATCACAGGCAGGATCAGTTTGCAGGGAAGGGGATTCAGTGCCGACAGTATCCGGGCAAATGCAACTGTTGCAATAGACAAGGCCGGCTATAAAGGATATGTTTACAGGGATCTTACAATTGAAGCAGAAGCAGAAAGGGGTGAATATACCTTCCACATAATATCTGACGATGCAGCTGCCGTTTGCAATCTTACCGGTCATTTCATCCGGAAAGATTCAATTGCTTCAGGTGATATTTCCGGAAATTTCGCAATACAGACAGGTAATCTGCATTTGTATAATGACAGTATTGACTTTAAGGGAAATCTTAGTGCGGAATTTCGGCAGGATCATTCTGAATCGGGTGCATCACTCTCTGTTTTTGACCTGGTCTTAAGGAAGAAAAACCAGTCGGCGATATTAAAAAAGGCATATATATCATTCCTGTCCACCGGCAAATTAATAAAATCCCATGTGGAATCGGATTTTCTGAAAGCCGATTTTGTAAGTCATGTTTCCCTGGATAGTTTCCTGAATTCATTCAGGATACCTGAAATTGGACTGGCGACGCTTCTCGATTCGTCTGTTAATTTTAAACTGCCGGTTATTTCAAATCTGCCAGATGCGGATCTATCCGTGGAGGCGGCCTACAGCCCCCTTATCAATTTATTCATAGCGGATAGTCTGCTGAGCTACAATTCCATTTCGATTCAGTTAAAGAAAGAAACGGATGGAGTTGCCAAAGGTCAAATATACCTTGACAAATACCGGTTTATGAACATAGCCGGGTATGCCACAGCAGCGAAACTCGAGAGCAGCAATGAAAAAACAAGCTTGGACGTAAAAACGGACAGTATGCGGTTCGGAAATATTAAACTGGGTCGGTCGCAAACCGGATTGGTCTTAAAGGGCTCAAAAGCAGATATTTCACTTAAAATCAACGAAAGAAACAAAAATGTGCTTTATGACATTGTTTGTGAAGCCGTCCGGAAAGATAACCGCATTGAAGTACATTCAACCCAACCCCAATGGACACTTAATGGTTACCCATGGGCTGTATCTCCTGGTCAATTCCTGATTTTCGAACCCGAAACTAAAAACTACATCACGGACCTGCACTGGAAAAATAATCAAAGCAAAATTGACCTTTACGGCCGTAAATCAGATACAATCAGCCTTGATCTTACTCAGGTCGCATTGAGTAAGCTGCTGATACCGGGAATTCTCCCTTATTCGCCGGATGGTATATTAAATGGCAGTGTTGATTATTATGAAGGCAGCCAGAGAATTATAAAAACAAAAATGGATATTCTGCAAATCCGGGCATCCGGTCAAAAGATCGGGGATGTAAGGATCAGGGGCGAGTATTTGTCAGATACCCTGGGAGCAAGCGAAGGCAATTTGAAAGTTTCAATGGCTGATGCTGCTGAACTTTCAGTGATCGCTAAAATGGGAATCCATCAGGAAAAAGGGGTTCATGCCCGATTTGAAAATATCTCACTGACCACTTTTGAACCCTTTCTGCAAAAATACATCAGCGGATTAACCGGAAAGGTAAACGGCGGTATTGACCTCACCTTTCCTGACGAAAATCCTGAGCTCAACGGATCCGTGCGTTTAAATGAAACCGGGTTCCGGATTATTCCCCTAAATTCAAAGTTTACAATTCCGGGAGATGAAATCGTTATTAAAAACAACGAAGTTATTTTCGACCGGTTTGTCGTATTGGACTCTCTAAAGAAGCGATTAAATGTCGAAGGCAGGATCAATCTGAACAGCAGACCCGACCCTACCGCGGATCTGGAAGTTACTTCCGATAATCTGCAGGTAATGAATACAACTGCAAAGGACAACCCGACATTCTACGGATCCATTTTTATTAACTCAAAGCTGAATATAACCGGACCTGTTCAGAAACCGTCCATTTCAGGAAACCTGGTACTGGCCGGAGGAACGGTTGTTAATTATCAGTATGTGGAAAATCTTACAATATCAGAAACCGAGAAGTCCATCCGGTTTGCCAGCCTGAAAGAAGATCAGCCCGACGACCGGGTGACGATGAAGCCAGGTAACAATATTTCGAATTCACCTTATATGGAAGCATCCATTGAAATTGATCCTAAAAGCATCTTTAACTTCCATATAGACCGAGGCTTTGATATTGGAGTTCACATAACAGGCGGAGGTTTTCTGAATTACGCCATGCTGCCTAACAACTCGATGAGTTTAAGCGGAAAATATGAAATATCGCAGGGCAAGGCAGAATTAAAAATAATAGGATGGCCACGTAAAAATTTTGACATTTCTTCCGGCAGTTACCTGAAATGGGATGGCAAGGTAGATGATCCGGAATTGCAAATTGAGACAATCAGCAAGGTGAAGGGATCTTATCTGAACCCGGTGGATAATAAAAACCGGGAGGTGGATTTCAAGGTCTATATGAAATTAACGAACAGGCTTTCACAACTTGAAATTAGCTTTGATGTGATGAGCGAGGATCAGTATATCAATACTGTACTCAACTCCCTGTCAAAAGAAGAAAGAATGAAACAGGCCATCAATCTGTTAATTTTTGAAAGAATCGATTTGCCCAATATGGCCGGTTCATCGGATTATGTAACACAACAGATGAACCAGTTTTGGGAATCCCAATTAAACCAGTTTACAAAATCTGCAATTAAAAATGTGGATATTTCCTTCGGCCTTAATACATATAAAGGGGCTTCCGCAAGTGGCGGCGAACAGGAATATACAAGTTTTACCTATGAGGTAAAAAAAGAATTGTTCAATAAAAGGGGCTCTGTAATTGTTTCAGGTAAAATGAACGATAACTCCGCAGCCGGGGATCAGTCGAGCAATGTGATTGACAACTTTACCTTTGAATATGCGCTGGATACAAACCGCTCGAAATTCCTGAAAGTATACCGCCAGCAGAATTACGAAGATCTCCTTGAAGGAGAAGTTGTGAAATCGGGAATAGGGTTTATCTACCGGAAAAATTATGACCGGTTAAACGACATATGGCGAAAGCAAAAAAAGAACCCCAAATCAAAGCAATGAAGCATTATCCACGCCTCTATATTCCAACCCTTGTTTTGGCAGCGCTGACCGTGGCATCCTGTTCCAATACCAAATTCCTCGGTGAAGACCAGTTACTGTATACAGGCAGAAATAAGGTTAAGATAATCAGTCCCGACAAAATTAAAAACAAGAAAGCAGCCGAAGACCTTATAAACAATGTAACATCCTATAAACCGAATAATTCAGTGGCTGGAAAAAGAATTTTGCCTCCGGGCGGGTTATGGATTTACAATTACATGAAACCGAAAGAAAAGGGAAAGATCGCCAAATGGTTTTATAAAAAGTTCTCCGTTGAACCTGTTCTCGTGTCCCAGGTTAATCCCGAAATGCGAAGCAAAAAACTGGAATCAGAGCTGTTCAATATCGGTTTTTTTCATTCCTCGGTTTTGTCAAAAACAGATACCAGTTCCAAAAATGCGCACAAGGCAAAGATCACTTACATTGTGAAACTCGGCAGCCCTTTTGTATATAATTCAATTTCGTTTGCACCCGCCGAGGATGCCCTCGACAGCCTGATAAACAGTTATGAAAAGAACATCAAGATTAAACCGGGCGATGTATTTAACCTGAGTGCTGTTAAAGAAGAAACAAAAAAAATTACTTCCCTTGTAAATGAAAAGGGATACTTCTATTTCAATTCAGGCGACATCCAATGGACGGCAGATACTCTCAGGCAACCCGGAAAGATAGATCTCAGGATCGGGAGGAATAAAGAAACAATGCAGGCAAAAGCAACCCGGAAATATGACATCGGAAATATATCGGTTTTGATTAAAAATCCGGCTGACACGGTTCCGGTCACAGAACAGGCGGATAGTATCTTTTATAACGGGATCAGTATTCTTTCACAGGAGAAATATTTTAAACCGGACCTTATCTCTAAAGGGATATATTTCCATGAAGGAGATATCTATTCCTCGACAAAACAACAGCGCACCTTACAACGATTGAACAGCTACGGGGTATTTAAATTCATCAACCTGCAGTTTCTGCCGGTAAAAGACTCCTTGAAGGCCCAGCTTGATATAATGCTAGAACTAACACCCATGAAGGAGGTTAGTCTTGACCTGGAAGCCAACGTAGTAACAAAATCAACCGGATACTCGGGGCCGGGATTTGCAGCGACACTGGCCCACAGGAATCTATGGGGCGGAGCGAATAAATTACAGTTGCGTCTTGACGGGGGAGTTGAATGGCAGTGGGGAACGAAATCATCCAGCAGCCTGGGAACCATTTCCTATAATGCAGGAATTTCTTCATCATTGATATTTCCCAGGGTTATAAAGCCATTTTCTCTTTTTAATACCAAACGGTTCAATTTACCGCAGACATCCGTAACCCTTGGATTTGAATTTTTAAATAAAGTACAGTATTACAGGATGAGTTCTGTCAACCTGGGATATGGTTATCAATGGAAGAAGTCGGAACATATCACTCATATTTTTTATCCCATATATTTCAATTCCATCACATTGTTAAAGACGACCCTGCAATTTGATTCAATTTTAAATGCAAATCCGTATATCCGGAAAAGTTTCGAAGAACAGTTTATTGCCGGAATGAAATATAATTTCACTTACGACAACAGCGCCAGCAAGCAAATCAATGGATTTTACTTTCAGGGAGGGATAGGTACTGCAGGAAATCTGATCGACCTTTTCAAAAGAGCATCCTCCCCTTCCGGGGAAAGACCTTATACCACCGTTGGAAATGTTTATTCTCAATTCCTTAAGCTAACCACCGATTGGCGCTATTACAGAAATATAAATAATCATACCCTGGCATTCAGGTTATATGCGGGTGTGGGATTGCCTTATTCGAATTCTGTGGTTATGCCTTATGTTGAACAATTTTACAGCGGAGGTTCTAACAGCATCAGGGCGTTTATTGCCCGCTCCCTTGGTCCGGGAGGGTATCACGCGAAAAATGCCTCCGATATAATTGATCAGACCGGGGATGTAAGACTGGAAGGAAATGCGGAATATCGATTCACTATATCCGGGGTTGTAAAGGGTGCCGTATTTCTCGATGCCGGAAATGTTTGGCTTCTGAACAAAGATGAAAAAAGGCCGGATGCGGAATTCAGGTTTGATTCATTTGCCCGTCAACTGGCTGTTGGCACCGGAGCAGGATTGCGCTTTGATTTCAGCTTTTTTGTTTTACGCACCGATATTGGATTACCATTGCGAAATGCCTATGCAACGGATGGCAGGCACTGGCTTCCTTCAGCCAAAGAGGTGTTTAAGGGATTCCTGTTCAACCTCGCCATCGGATATCCCTTTTAATCCTCGGAGAGAATACATAAGGTGTTGATACGATCCTCGGAGAGGACCATTATGGTAGAAAGGCATTTATCGTCATCTCCTCATCCCTGTGGGGGACCCGTCACCCGTCACTCCAAATTACTAATCAATATTATCCTGGGTAAATAAAAAAACGAAAACCTTCCAACCCGGCTCATCAAGATAAAGGCCTTTTTCGTTTAATTCATCGCCATCCCTTCCAAAAATATTTCCGGTCCTTAGGTCATGCAATGAAAAGGAATTTCCCGCCAGGTCGCGGAAAGGAAGTTTCACAAAACACTGGCTGTAATCGGGCGAATAATTTACGGCAATAAGAATTTTTTCTCCCTGGTCGCCCTGCCAGGCAAACGAAATATAATTTCCGTTAGAATGATTGTCCTCCCATGCCGGAATGCAATCGGCCAGTGTCCAGTATCCGTTTTTGAAAACATGCCAGTGTAACATGTCAAGCAGTTTATTATAGAATATCTGCAGCCTTTCATCCGCCCGTTCTTCAGGAGCCCTTACAAGATGCGGTGAAATCCGCTTTTGTCTGCCCTCCAGCTGTCCCTCGTGAAAAAAACGGAGTCCTGGTGATAAATACGTGAGAATGGCCGCTGCTTCATGCATATCCGGAGGAAAATCAAAGGCCGCCCGGGGTTCATCATGATTCTCAAGAAACCGTGCCATATGATCCTGGTAGTCAGTTCCGGCAAAGAAATGTTCCCTTACTGCTTTTGCGTGGCCCTCTTTAAGGCGGTCATACAGTCTTTTATCATATGTATAATCGAATCCCTGCTGAAGCATCGTCCATTCAAGATCCCAGTATACTTCAGCCATCATGCAGAATTCCTGATTTACCGTCCGGATGCGACGAATTGCCTCGGGCCAGAAAGCCGGACAATGGGTTCCCCAGGTTCGTTCAAAAACTTCCGGCAATACAAGCATGGCCATATCACAGCGAAGACCGTCACACTGCGTGGCAATTCTCATCAATTCGCTAATCATTGCTCCCTGCAAATCCGGATTTGAATAATTAAGCTGCAGGGTATCCGGCCATCCGGAAAAGTAAGGGTCCCTGCCATAGGCGAAGATCATATTCCCTCTTTGATTTACTACCCTGGTATAATTCATGGGTTCTCTTTCGAGTTCCAATTCCGTGGCCCTGATATAAAATTCCGGATGATTGGTAACCCAATCGTGATCAATGGCCGTATGGTTAGGAACAAAATCAAGCATTAGTTTCAATCCCCGTTGAGTAAGACGTTCGCGTAACCGCGAGAGAGCCTTATCGCCTCCCAGCTTTTCAGAAACAGCATAACGGGTAATGGCGAAACCCGAACCTTCAATATCCTCTTTCTTCAGATCCGGCAACGTATCCTGAAATTCCTTTCTCCAGCCGGAATGCTGCCTTGATACCAGTTGTCCGGCTTTACCTGTCTGCCAAACACTCAGAAACCATATCCAGTCAAAACCCAAATCTTTAAATTGATCCAGCGCCTGATCCGGTATATCATCGAGAGTTGCACGGCGTCCCAGATTGTGGGAGAGTTCAGTCATCCAGACTCTTGTATTAATCTGGTATAATGAAGGGTATAATGTTTTGCCCATGGCGGATAAGAATCTATTGGATTTGATCAATTTTCAACTAAAGATAAAGAATATTAGCAGAGTTTATATCAATTTTTCATGAAAAGGTGATGGACTGCAGTTTGTTGCTTGTGCTTTACTGAAAAAAATTTAACTTTAACTGCCGTAACATTCCAACATATGATCATCGATATTAAAAGAACCATTCTCAAAAAAAGCCTCAGCAAATTCATCGTACTGATCATATTGGCTATTTCACTTTGCGTGCTTCTTTTTATCCCATTTCAGAATAACTTTATCAAATACGTCGACAATAGCCTTCTTGCTGTTTTTATTGCTGCAGCTTACATTATATATGCCGTTTATGAGGCCTTCAGGAATTACAACTATTTGTATTTCAATGATGAATCGGATAAATTGGTACTTCGTTTTTTTGCCCCCAGTTTTTTCACCTCAAAGAAGAATTCAATTGAGATCCCGAAGAGGGAATTCTCAGGCTATACAATCCAGTCGTTTTTCATGGGCTACAGGGAAAAGATCATCCTTATGCGCCGCACTTCCGGTGGAGTTGCCAGTTATCCGGCCGTATCCATTACGGCACTCAATGACAATGAAAAAAACAAGCTGTTGCTCACGTTAGAGAAATTGAAACAGCAGAACGAGAATAAACTAAAAACGAATAATTAAAAACTAAAAGTTTGGGAAAGGCTGTTAGGGGCTTAGGGGCTTAGGCTTAGGGGCTTAGGGGCTTAGGGGCTTCATTAGACATTTGCACATTTGCACATTAGCATATTTCATTTTCACTTTTAGTTTTTACTTTTTAGTTTTTCACTCTTCATTGTTCATTGTTCATTCAAAACGTTTTCGGAAATAATAGAGAACCATGAATACGGATCAGCTCAGGTACAAAATTGGCATTGGCCTGATTCCCAAAATCGGACCTGTACTTACTAAACGTTTAATTGCCTGGTGCGGCAGCGCAGAAGGTATTTTCAAGGAAAAACGGACCGGCTTGTCGAAAATTCCGGGCATTGGAGACCGGCTGGCCGACCACATTGTGTCACACCGGACTCTGGACCCTGTCGATAAGGAAATCGAATGGCTCGCCAAATACAAGGTCAATGCCCTGTTTTATCTCGATGGAGATTATCCTGAACGTCTGAAGCAATGCGAAGATGCTCCGGTTATTCTTTATGTAAAGGGCATAACTCCACTGAACCGCCCCAGGGTCATTAGCATTGTGGGTACCCGCAATCCAACTGAAGAAGGGCGTTCTATTACACGCAGCCTTACTGAGCAATTGTCCGGGAGTTTTCCCGATGTACTGATCGTTAGCGGTCTAGCTTATGGAATCGATACCTGTGCACACAAAGGAGCCCTGCGCAATAACCTGGATACTGCGGCTGTGCTCGGGCACGGATTATCGCATTTATACCCTTCGGTCAATCGCGAAACCGCAGCACAGATTGCATCAAAAGGGGCACTGATCACCGAATTCATGCACGATGAAAAACCCGAATCCCCCAATTTTGTCAAGCGCAACCGGATTATCGCCGGTCTTGCCGATGCCACCATTGTTGTTGAATCGGGGGAAAAGGGCGGCGCACTCATCACGGCCGATATTGCCAATTCTTATAATCGTGATGTATTTGCCTTTCCCGGGAGAATATCTGACAAATATTCAAAAGGCTGCAATAAACTGATAAAAACGAACAGGGCTGCGCTGATGGAAGATATAAGCGACCTGGAATACCTCATGAACTGGCAGAAAGTGGATAAGCCTCCGGATGGATTCCAGAAAACGCTGTTCATAGAACTCGATTCAGAGGAAAAAATACTCACCGGACTTCTAAAGGAAAATACCAGCCTTACCATTGATCAATTGGCAGTTCAAAGCAATCTTCCGGTAAGCCGGACTTCCTCGGTGCTTCTCAACCTTGAATTCAAGGGTATGGTAAAATGCCTCCCGGGGAAGGTTTTCAGGCTAGCCTGAATTATAGTGAAAAACTAAAAGATAAAAACTAAAAGTGAATGACGTAAGTTTGTAATATTGTTCATCTCAACTTTTAGTTTTTAGTTTTTAACTTTTCACTGATTCATGGCAGAATACATAGATACCCACGCCCACCTTTACCTGCCAGAGTTTGATGCAGACCGGGATAGTATTGTAAACACGGCAGTATACCGCGGGGTGAAGAGGATTCTTCTTCCCAACATCGACAGCACGACGATTGACCCCATGAATAAACTGGTACAACAATTTCCCGGTGTGTGTTTTCCCATGATGGGACTTCATCCCACATCCGTAAAGGATAATTACAGGGAGGAACTCGACAGGGTGGAAAAAGAGCTTGCAAGGAAAAGGTATTGTGCAGTGGGTGAAATCGGGATTGACCTTTATTGGGATAAATCCCGTCTGAAAGAACAAACCATCGCGTCTTCGCGAACAACTTAACCTGGCCCTGAAATACAACCTGCCGGTTGCCATTCATGCCCGGGAATCCTTTGATGAAATTCTTGATATTTTGAACCTTTACAGGAAGACGGACCTTCATGGCGTATTTCATGCTTTTACAGGCACGCCGGCGATTGCACAGGAAGTTATCAGCAGGGGGTTTATGCTTGGCATAGGTGGAATAATAACATACAAAAAATCTGCATTGCCGGAAGTAATCCGGACAACGGAACTTTCTCACATTATCCTTGAAACCGACTCGCCTTTTCTGACTCCTGTGCCTTTCCGGGGCAAAAGGAATGAAAGCAGCTATGTCCCCTATATTGCTGAAACCATCGGAAAAATAAAAGATATACCTGCCGATGAAGTTGCCAGGGTGACAACCGATAATGCCTGTAAATTATTTCAATTAAACTCTTATGCCTGACAACAAGCAAAAATCAATTCTCATTATTTACACCGGGGGAACCATCGGCATGGTGCAGGATCACAAAACCGGCGCTCTGAAACCTTTCCGGTTTGACAATATTCTTTCCGAAGTTCCCGAACTTAATAGATCCGGACATAACCTGAGTTCCTTTGCTTTTGACCCTCCCCTTGATTCATCCAACGTAGGTCCCGAATCCTGGATCCAGGTGGCCGGCATAATCGAAATGGATTACAACAGCTTCGATGGATTTATTGTATTGCACGGCACTGATACCATGGCATATTCAGCCTCAGCCCTCAGTTTTATGCTGGAAAATCTGGGCAAACCGGTAATATTTACAGGCTCTCAATTGCCAATCGGTTCATTGCGTACAGATGCAAAGGAAAACCTGATCTCCTCCGTTGAGATTGCCGCTGCCATGCAGGAGGGTATGCCAGTAGTGCCTGAAGTGGGCATATATTTTGAAAATAAACTTTACCGTGGTAACCGCACAACAAAAAACAACACAGAGGATTTCAATGCTTTTCTTTCGGGAAATTACCCCTCGCTGGCGGAAAGTGGCGTGCATATCCGTTTTAATTACCCGGCCATCCATTATCCCGATACGGATCAGCCATTCACGGTTCACAAAAAACTGGACAATAACCTGGCCATCCTCAAGATATTTCCCGGATTCAGCCGGGCTGTAACAGAATCGATATTTCAGACAAAGGGATTACGGTTCCTGATCCTGGAAACATTCGGTGCCGGCAATGCCCCGATGGACGACTGGTTTATCGAAGCGGTTTTAAAAGCGCTGGAAAAGGGAATTATTATCTTGAACATCACGCAATGCATGACCGGATTTGTGGAAATGGGGCTGTATGAAACAAGCCGTAAATTAATGGAAGCCGGTGTGATCAGCGGACACGACATGACAACGGAGGCTGCAGCAACCAAGATGATGTTTCTTGGAGGTGTTAGCAATGACAGGGAATGGATCATCAGCCAGCTTTGTACCTCGCTCCGGGGAGAAATGACACTGAAATAATCTGATATTCGATTTTTTTACTAATTTTACGCGCCCTTACCAAAGGGTAATCAGGAGAGATGGCCGAGTGGTCGAAGGCGCACGCCTGGAAAGTGTGTAATCGCCAAAAGCGGTTCATGGGTTCGAATCCCATTCTCTCCGCATAAGAAAATAAATCCCGCGGCGCAGCCCGGGATTTTTAAATAAAAAAAAGCCCAAGCTTGCTTGAGGCTTTTTTTTATTTAAAAAGACCGCTCCGGCGCGAAGCGCAGGAGGCGGGATTTATTTTCTTTTGCAGGTTCTCCCCCCAGGGATCACGCCAGTAATCCCCTTTTTATATATACCGCCGGCGCGAAGCGACTGGCGGGATTTATTTTCTTTTGCAGGTTCTCCCCCCAGGGATCACGCCAGTAATCCCAATCATTCTTTTATTATAACACTTTTTCTAAATCCTTATCTTTGTATATCCAATACACCTAAACAAAGCGAGGGATGAATACCAAAATAGAAAGTGTTGATGAATATTTAAGCGCTTTTCCGAAAAAAACGCAGGGAATTCTTGAGAAAATTCGTTCGCTCATTAAGAAAAAAGCCCCGGAAGCGGTTGAAGGCATGAGTTACGGTATGCCAGCCTATAAAATGCATGGTAAACCCCTTGTATATTTTGCAGGATATGATAAACACATAGGATTCTATGCTACCCCAACCGGCCACCGGGCGTTCTCGGAAGAACTTTCAAAATACAAACAGGGAAAAGGCTCAGTCCAGTTTCCGCTTGACAAACCCATTCCCTTTGATTTGATCGCAAGAATCGTGGAGTTCAGGGTAAATGAAAATTCGTAGACCACCCTTCAAGGGTGGCACCCTTGAAGGGTGTCTATTATAAAAAAATCCCCCGGATGTTCCGGAGGATTTATTCGCGCCATTCATAATTCATCATTCATCATTCATAATTTCTTCCCGTCCCTATTTCATCATCAGCAACGGCCTGACAACAAGATGTTCTTCCAGCTCCCCCAATTTGGCGGTTTCGGGAATATTACCTTCGGATAGTATCTGAAGTGTGCTCGATTTTGCTTCATTGAATGCCGTTTTATTTTCCGGCTTTACAGGATCCACGGAAGGAGATTCCATTTTAAGCGGATCAATGGGTGCACCATTTTTATAGACCCTGAAATCGAGATGGGGACCGGTTGATAGGCCACTGCTGCCTACGTACCCGATAAGCTCTCCCTGGTTCACATATTTGCCTGCTTGTATACCGCTTGCAAATCGGCTTAAATGCATGTAGGTGGTCGTATACACTCCATTATGTTTTACTTTCACCATCCGGCCTTCGCCTCCCTTGTATGTGGCAGATACTACCCTTCCGTCGCCGATTGAGTAAACCGGTGTCCCAACCGGTGCGGCATAATCAACACCATGATGGGGCCGCCTGATTTTCAGAACGGGGTGTAAGCGGCTATTTGAAAACCGGGAAGATATACGCGAAAAGAAATGAAGCGGAGCTTTTAGAAATGCACGTCTCAGGCTATTGCCTTCCCCGTCGTAATAACTCACCGAACTGTCCTGCATAAACGGAATTGCCAGAAGATCGCGGCCACCGTGATTAAAACTGGCTCCATAGATCTTCCCCAAACCAACAGAAACGGAGTCTACATACAGCTCATCATAAACCACCGTGAATTTATCCCCCGGTTGAAGGCCGAAAAAATCGATTGTCCAGGCATAAATATCCGATAATTGGAGTGCAACCATCGGGTTTATACTGCTTTCCTTTATTGCATCCCACAAGGAGGTGTGTATTTCTCCCTGTGCCTTCCTCTGTATGGTGGTAATGTCCTTCTGTTCAACGGATATCCTTACACTGTCCTTAAAATTAAAAACCACATAATCAACGGGGGAATGTTCGTAAACCAGGTACCGAAGTTCTGCCACAGAATCTTTTGAAAGAAAAACGGTATAGGGGTTTCCCACCCTTATTTTTCGGAGATCAAACGATCTGTTTGAATATTGCAGTAGCTGCGCCAAACAATGTTCCGGAAGATTGAATTGTGCCAGGATCTGTCCGAGATTTTCGTTTCTTTTAATTTTTCCAGTTTCTATTGAAAAAGAATCTACGGCCAGACCATATAAACGGGGAATCTTCTTATGGACAACCACAGTATCATGAACCTCAACCATGGGAACCTGGGGATAATCTTCATATACGATCAGCAGGGTAGTCGATAATACCAACAATACGGTAATGGACAGGATCAGGAGCACATATTTCTTTTTCATAAGCTATACAACAACATTTATAATTTTACCCGGAACAAAAATGATTTTCTTAATTTGTTTTCCTTCGATCCATTTTGTCGACTGCGGATCTTCAATTATAGCTTTTTCAACAGCGTCGGTCTTTAAATCGAGAGAAAGCAGTATTTTGAATCTAAGTTTGCCATTAAAGGAAACCGGATAAGCATACGTATCTTCTTTCAAAAAAGATTCATCCGCCACAGGAAAATCGCAGATGGTCACACTATTTATATTTCCTGTCAAATACCAAAGCTCTTCGGCCAGGTGGGGCGCAAAAGGAGAAAGTACCCGGATAAAGGTTTCGGCAGTGGATTTGGTTACCTTTCCTTTTTTAATACAGAGGTTGGTAAAGATCATCATTTGCGAAATCGCCGTATTGAACCTTAAATGTTCAATGTCCTGCCCGACCTTCTTAATCGTATAATGTAACTCCTTCAAAATATCCCTGTCTTCTTCATCCAGTGAGAGGTTTTCTTTCTCGCTGAAAAACCGGCAAACACGGTTCAGAAATCCATATACTCCCTTCACCCCATTCTCTGCCCAGGGCTTGATTACATCCAGAGGGCCCATGAACATTTCATACAAGCGCAATGAATCCGCGCCATAAACTTTCACCACATCATCCGGATTGATAACGTTTTTAAGCGATTTCGACATTTTAGCGACAATCTGCCGTAATTCTTCGCCAGTCTCTTTGTGAAAATACCTACCCTCCCGGTCCACTACCTGGTCCCCGGGTATCTTAGCTCCTGCCGAGGTTTCATAGGCAAAGGCCAGGATCATGCCCTGGTTGAATAGCTTTTGAAAGGGTTCGTCGGTTGATACAATTCCGAGATCAAAAAGCACCTTATGCCAGAAACGGCTGTACAGCAAATGCAGTACGGCGTGTTCCGCCCCGCCTATATAGAGATCCACCGGCATCCAGTATTGCTCTTTTTCGCGGGAGAACGGGGCATTATCGTTGTAAGGATCTATGAAACGCAGGTAATACCAGCATGAACCGGCCCATTGCGGCATCGTGTTCGTTTCACGCCGGCCTTTTCTTCCGTTTTTTGATACAAACAGCCAGTCTGTTGCATTGGCAAGCGGGGATTCCCCATCTGCGCCCGGTTCAAATTTCTTCATTTCCGGCAACAAAACCGGCAGATCTTCGTCCTTCAGCACTTCAATTTCACCATCCTCCCAGTGAATGACCGGGAAGGGTTCGCCCCAATACCGCTGGCGGCTGAAAAGCCAGTCGCGGAGTTTATAATTCACAGTGGCATGACCAATTCCCTGTTGCTCCAACCAGGCAATGATTGTCGCCAGTCCCATTTCCTTTTTCAACCCGTTTATTGAAATTCCCTTTTCAGGATTTGCCGAATTTATATACACGCCATCTTCCGTCCAGCAAGCCTTTCCATCCAATACTTTCATCCGGAGCGCTTCCCCTGCACCCTGTGGATCCATAATACAGTCAATGGGCAACCCGAATTTTTCAGCAAATTCAAAGTCACGCGTATCATGAGCCGGAACTGCCATGATGGCCCCGGTTCCATACCCGATCAAAACATAATCAGCTACCCAAATCGGTATTTTTTTCGAATTGACCGGATTGATAGCATACCGGCCTGTGAATACCCCGGATTTATCTTTTGCAAGATCGGTGCGGTCCAGATCCGACTTCAAGGAAGCCGCCTGGATGTATTCCTTAACCGCTTGCACATGATCGGGTGCAGACAGGTGGCCCACCAGGGGATGCTCCGGTGCAATTACCATATAGGTTGCTCCAAATAAGGTATCGGGACGAGTTGTATAAACTTTTATTATTTCCCGGGAACCTTCTACTTCAAAGTCAACTTCCGCACCGGTTGACTTACCGATCCAGTTTCGTTGCATATCCTTAACTCCCTCCGGCCAATCGAGTTTATCAAGGCCACTCAACAGCCTGTCGGCATAATGAGGGATTCTCAACATCCACTGTTTAAGAAGTTTCCGGACTACCGGATTCCCGCATTTTTCATGGGTTCCATCTGCCAGCACCTCTTCATTAGAACAAACTATCCGGCAATGTTCGCACCACCAAACCTGTGCGTTATCATAATAAGCCAGACGCTGGCTGTCAATAAACTCACGTACCGCCGCAGGCCCGTTCTGCTGAATATCCCCGGTACAGGAAGTTCATTAACCGGCCGGCCTTTCTGAAGGCTTTCGTCAAACCAGGTGTTGTATAGCCTGATAAAAATCCACTGGGTCCATTTGTAGTATTTTGGATCCGTCGTATTTATTTCCCTGTCCCAGTCATATCCCAGTCCCAGGGATTTAATCTGTCTACGGAAGGTTTCACAGTTCTTGTGGGTGGTGATTTTGGGATGGGTTCCGGTCTGTATGGCATATTGCTCGGCAGGCAGTCCAAATGCATCCCAGCCCATGGGATGGAGCACATTAAAACCTTTCATCCTTTTGTACCTGGCAATTATATCCGTTGCCGTGTATCCTTCCGGATGCCCGACATGCAACCCACTTCCCGAAGGATAGGGAAACATATCAAGTATGTAATATTTTTTGGGGTTGGAAAAATTATCGCTGGTTTTGAAAGTCTTGTTTTCCTCCCAGTATTGCTGCCATTTTTTTTCTATATCGCCGAAGTTATATTCCATTATTTACAGGCTAAGTATGTGGTTACCGGCAAATGTAAAAAATAATTAACCAGGAAGAAAGCCCGGCATCAAGAATACCTTTATGATTTTTTCTAGCTTTGAATGTTCGATTTCTCAACCCATTTTAAAATTCATGAATCTGACCTCCTTCTACCGGAACCGGATAACTATTTTCACACAGCAGGCGAACCGCTTGCAGCAAAAAGAGGATAGGCTTTCCATGGGCCGGTTGATCGTTTTTTTGCTCATTTTCGTTTTTTTCTTTGTTCTATACAGGTATTCTCAGTTGCTGGCGACTTTGGCAGCTACTTCTTGCCTGGTGTTATTTGCACAACTGATCCTTCGATACAATAAAACAGAAAGACAGAAAAACTACGCGAGGCACCTTGAAGAGATCAATACACTTGAATTTAAGGCAAACAAGGGAGATTACAGCCAATATGCAGATGGGCGGGAGTTCATTGACAGGGATCATTTCAACTCCTACGACCTTGATTTATTTGGACATGCCTCCGTCTTTCAGTTTATCAACCGTACCACAAGCCTGCCCGGAGCCCGTTTGCTGGCTCGCTGGATTAATTCTCCTGCCCCAATAGAAGAAATTAAGGCAAGGCAGGAAGCAGTTCAGGAATTAAGCCCCCAGATTGATTGGAGACAACGTTTTATGACACTGGGTCATTTTAACCGAAAGGCCGTAAACAATCCGGGAGAGCTGGTATCCTGGACGCAAAGTGAAAATCTGTTCCGCAACGTAAAACGGCTCAGAATCACCACGTTTAGTCTGAGCGCTGTAAGCTTTGGCCTGATCATTATGGTTATTGTTTCGTGGCCGGCTGCGGTATTGCTGGTTGTGGCCATGCTCAATGCCCTTGTTTATTTCCGGCAGGGAAAAAAAATAAACACGATCCACCAGCAGGTCAGTAAATCCGCCAGCTTCATCCAAACCTATTCCGAAATGATTTCGGCAGTTGAAGAAAAAGAATTTAAAACGGAGAAGCTGCGTTTCCTGCATAATGTATTCAAAACAGATCCGGCGGCTTCCGATTCAATTAAGAAGCTTTCGAAACTGGTAAACCGCCTCGACACGCGATTAAATATTTTGGTTTCCATACCTTTAAATCTCTTTTTCTTCTGGGATATTCATTATTGCCTGGCACTTGAAAAATGGAAAAACCGCCATTCGGAGGAAATAAACCATTGGTTTGACGCCATGGCGGAATTTGAAGTACTGAACAGCTTAGCCAACATGTCATTCAATAATCCCGATTGGGTAATGCCGGAGATCATTCCCGGATTTTTCACATTGCGGGCGGAAAACATGGGCCATATGTTGATTCCGCGCGAAAGAAGGATCCTAAACGATCTGAGGATCGAAAAAGAAAACAGCATTTTGATCGTAACCGGTTCAAACATGTCGGGTAAAAGTACCTTTTTAAGAACCTGCGGTGTAAATGCTGTTGTAGCGCTCGCAGGCGGACCGGTGTGCGCCACATCTTTCACCCTGTCGCATGTGCAGGTCCATTCGAGCATGAGAATATCCGATTCGCTTGAAGACAATACTTCTTCGTTTTATGCCGAATTAAAGCGCCTGGCAACCATCATTCATTATGCCGAAAAGGATCCCCGGGTTTTTCTGCTTCTGGATGAGATCCTGCGGGGAACCAATTCCAATGACCGCTATACAGGTTCTGTGGCACTCATCCGACAATTGTCGGATTATGGAACCGTAGCGATCGTAGCAACCCACGACTTAAAGCTGGCAGAAATGAAAAAAATCCTCCCTGCACATATTGAAAATTATCATTTTGATGTGAAAGTTGAAGGAGAAGAACTATATTTCGATTACAAACTGACCCCCGGAATTTGCACCAGCCTGAACGCATCTATTTTGATGAAGAAGATGGGAATTAAGATAGGGACGAGGGACAAGGGACAAGGGACGGATTCCCTCCGGTGATAAAATAGCAGAGACAAGGCAATGCCTTGTCTCTACGATTCCGGTTTTCTGCTAAAATTCTGATAATAAAATGATTATGCCTTCAAAATTAAATCTTTTTACAGGGGCTTTAATCCTGTTAACGCTGCCTTTTTTTCAAACCATCGCCCAATCAAGCGGGTTCCGGAATCCAATAATTCCCGGTTTTAACCCCGATCCGAGTGTCTGCCGGGTGGGAAACGACTATTACCTGGTAACCAGCACCTTTGAATATTTTCCCGGGGTTCCTGTTTACCACAGCAAGGATCTCATAAACTGGGAACATATCGGCTACTGCCTTACCCGTAATTCCCAGCTTCCCCTCAATAATTGCCACAGCTCCGCGGGAATTTATGCGCCCACCCTTCGTTACAACAAGGGAACCTTTTACATGGTAACCACGAATGTTTCCGGTGGCGGCAATTTTTATGTACATACAACCGATCCGGCAGGCGAATGGTCCGAACCGGTATGGGTAAAACAGGGAGGGATTGATCCTACTCTCTTTTTTGACGAGGATGGAAAAGTTTATCTCACGTCAAACGACAATGCCGAGGGTAAAACAGGCATTGCTCTTTCGGAAATCGATATTGAAACGGGAAAACTTCTGTCACCCGTCCGGCACATCTGGGGAGGAACGGGAGGAAGGTATCCCGAAGCACCCCATATTTATAAAATCAACGGATTGTATTACCTGATGATTGCCGAAGGAGGAACCGAATATGGCCATATGGAAACTATTGCGCGGGGTAAAACAATCTGGGGCCCCTACACTTCCAATCCGGATAATCCGATTCTAACTCACCGGGGCCTGGCCGGACAAAACCAGCCCTTCCAGGGAACAGGTCATGCTGACCTGATCCAGGCCCATGACAGTTCGTGGTGGATGGTCTTCCTGGCTTTCCGGAAAGCCGGCGGTGATTTCCACCATCTCGGGCGGGAAACATTCCTCACCCCTGTGAAATGGAATGCTGACAGATGGCCGGAAGTAAGTGCCGCGGATACAGTGGGCCCTTTTGTTACAAGCCGCACATTGCCACTTTTCCCCCTGAAAAAAGACGCAGCAAGGGATGAATTTATATCTGAAAAACTTAACCTGTGCTGGAATTTTCTGCGAAACCCCGATGAGACCAGCTGGTCCTTAACGAAAAAGCCAGGTTCGCTCACACTGGCCGGGAATGCCCATACCCTGGATGAATCCGCTTCCCCCGCATTTATTGGAAGGCGCCAGCAGCACTTCAGTTGCATCACAACCGTTAATCTTGATTTCAATCCGGCTGCTGAAAATGAGACCGCCGGGATAACTGTGCTCATGAATGAAAATCATCATTATGACCTGTATATTCAGAAGGAAGGAATTGACAGGTATATTGTATTGCGTTATAAAATTGGCAGTCTCAGTCACATCGAAAAGAAAGCCAAATTGCCGTCGGGACCTGTGCGTCTCAGGATTAATGCAGAACAGCTCCTGTATTCCTTCAGCTATCTACCCGCCGGTTCACCTGATTTTATTGCCCTTGGCAGCATGGAAACCCGCTACCTGTCGTCAGAAGTTGCCGGCGGGTTCACAGGCGTATACCTGGGAATGTTTGCATCGGGAAACGGCAAAATTTCCGCTTCACCGGCGTATTTTGACTGGTTTGATTATGCTTTTAAATAATCTGTCAAAACCGGGTGTTGAATTCGCATCTCAAACGACACTTTGTTAAATTCCGGAAAGCATGTTATTCAGGCTGTTAATAACATGTCGTTCTGGAAATTTGCGTCAAACCCGAATGTCCATTGCCAGAATGAAGAATTTGAAATCATAACTTAATGATTAATAGGGGATCAGAAACCAATTATTAAAGGTAAAATTATGACCGTGACAGTTTCTTGTAAAATCGATCATTATACCACCTGGCTGGATTATTCGCAATATAATCGGAAATTTTATAGTATGCTAATTGATTTCGGATGATATTTTCATAAAACGAGCGTTTCCAGGCGAATTCGGGATAGCCATTTAAATGAATTTGCTTGGAAACAGTCGTTTTATAAGCGCCCATCAATTCAGAAAGTGTTTTTATTTTATTTGAAAATACGTCCAAATGTCCTGTACGCTGGATCCGCATTCTATTAATCTCAATTATGCCATGAATATGATTCGGCATTACGACAAATGCGTGTAAAATAACATACGGGTATTGTTCTTGTAACCATTCCCATTGTTTTTCCGCAATTTTTCCATTTTTATTTAGAATCATATGGGGAACATCCTGAATAAATACGTCAGGAACTGATCTATTTCGAAATGAATCCGTGCATACAACTTCTCCAAAACAACAAATCATATTATGCACACATGAGGTAACAAAATATAAATTATCGTGAGAATAATCATATCCGCGCAACCGGTTTGATTTCCTTATTTGCATGTAATATGCTTGCCAATAACATTTTCATCATAAATATAATAAAAATAATCATTCGAAATTTAATAATTCACCCTATTTGATTCCCGTACGGACAGGTCACGACCTGTCCCTACAATTTCTCCTCTTGATTCCCGTACGGACAGGTCACGACCTGTCCCTACAATTTCTCCTCTTGATTCTGTACGGACAGGTCACGACCTGACCCTACTTTAAATTCCCTTTGGAAAATATATAATCCGGAATGGGTGCATTGAATTGAATTTCTTCAATAATAAATTCTGTGCCCTCCCCATCCTTTAGAACATCCTTAAAAACAATTTTTTTAGGAAACCAGCGCCCGTGGATGTTTTCCACATTTGACATTTCTGTTCGTTTCAGCAGGTTTCCACTTTTTGCAAAGAGTTCTTCGCGCAGGGGAATGTTCCGCTCCCTGTCCACCCATAATTTTCTCACCTGGTATGCCATTTCCGGATCAAAGGCGGTAAGGGTCAGTATCCAGCAATTGCGGTCCCCGACCTTTTCATTGCCCGTAACCACAGCCGTGTAATGGTTGGTGAGTTTATTATCCTGCATCATATCCTCATACGAAAGATCCGATCCCATCACCGACTGTCGCAGCATGTGTCCGGCGATCTGTATAATCCGGTCGGTGGAAGGAGAGTAGATCCAGAGCTGGTCTTCCAGTTTCAGCATTTTTGTTCCCTGGTCCCTTGCCGGGAAGAGATATTCGGTATACGATTTCTTTTCTCCCGAAGTCCATGTTTTGGATTCGACAGTCCGGCTGTTCCGCAGTCCGTGGATTATCATCTTCGAAGTGAAAATGCGGTTCTCCGATGACATATTCTGATCCATCCGTTTCAATATTTCAGTGCCGTCAGGGGTTTGCGCATTCAGGCTGAAAAAGCCCAGCCATAGGATACTTATGATTGCTTTCATGCTTCAAGTTCTTTAAATAATTGTGCTGTTTGACGCTTGTAAATTCCGATGCCCGAGAGCATGGTTCCTACCAGGGTTGAAAAAACCCCGGGGATGAAACCGATAACCCAGGTTTCCGAAGTAATGCGGGCATGAAAAACAGTAGGCATAATGATGGTTGCATTTTGCATCATTTTTCCAAGGTCAACACCGTGAACCTGGAGATACCATGCGAACAACATACCCACCAAAACACCGGCTGCCGATCCCACGATACCGATAATAAGGGATTCATAGATCATTGTCCTGTATACATGCCCCTTTTCCTCGCCAATAGCGAGCCGCATCCCGAATTCCCCATACCGCCTGAGCCCGCCCAGTAACCCGGCGTTCCATAAAACGATTGACATGGCAACCAGGAAGACAAAAATCATAATGCCGAGCATTTTTGAGGAATAATCAACCAGGATTTCCATTCCGCTTTGATTCTTAAGACTGATCATAATTGGCGAAAACGGATCCTGGTCGTTGTTGTATTTCAGGTTAAATTCAGAAACCAGCTGTTGCGCCCGTTCATCATCGTAATACCCGGTATTAAAAAACCCGAGGATCTCACCGGTGGCATTTTCCATATTCAGGGCCTTCCTTACATCCCCGATATCGACAATCATTGTTCCCCTGTCCATGGCCATTGCTCCAAATTCCACTGTGCCGGCGATCACAAAATTGTAAATTGCCATCTCTCCGTACATGGTTGAACCAATCAGGCTGACGGTATCCCCCGGAATGACTTTAAGCTTGTGCGCCAACAGGTCGCTAAGTAATATTTCCCCCGGTTTAACCGGCAGGCGCCCCTGTACAATTGATTTGGGAATATTCATCCGGTTAACTTCCCCGTTATCATGCGAAAAAAGGTCAATCCCAAAACCAAGGACAGTACCCTGCGCCCTGGTTTCACCTGAAGCATCCGGAACATCGATAAGACCTCCGAAATGTATGCGTTCCGCCCATGAAAGGCCGGGAAAATTATTTTTCAGGGAATTCATTAGCGAATCAGTGTCCAACAAGGCAAGATCATTCGGCATCTGATCGACATTCTTATAGTAGGCTTTCGTCATTACCTTAACATGCCCGGTTGTAAATCTTGCATTTGATTCAATGCCCTCCCCAATGATGCCGGATAACCAGCTTTGAAAAACTACGGTCAGCATTACCCCCAGAAAAACAATAATCAACGGCACCAGGCTCCTTTGCCTGTCGCGCAACAATCCTTTTAACAGAAATCGTATCATTGTATCTTCCCCCTTAATGCATCAGTTGGTTTCATTTTAGATATTTTCCTCGAAGGCCAGTAACTTACCATGGTGGTGGTGAGCATAATGATCAGGACAGTTGTCAGTATCAGTCCTACGCTGTACTGGGGATATATCCGGTCGGCCATTGAAATTCCATAATCCTTGCCTGTAGCTGGAAAGGCAATCCCTTTTGAGGCCTGCAGAGCAAGCAGGGGAATTCCATACACTGCAGCCAGCAGGGCCGCCAAAACGGAATGAAATGCGCCCTCAGCCGTGAATAGAGCCACTACCTGCCCTCGCGTCATTCCAAGGGCGATATAGGTCCCTATTTCTTTCTGGCGCCTGAAAATGGACAATACCTGGGTGTCAAAAACCGCGAGCATGGCAAGCATCAAAAGGATTCCCCAAATAACAGAGCCACTCACAGTTTTCGCCTTGATAATCTTGTCGATATCCTCGAGCAATAATCCCTGTGGCTTAAAATTCCAGTTTTTCACTTCCCCTGTTCCCTGGAAGTTATTCTTTACAACCAATACGGTAGCCTCACCGGGAAGCATCATCATTTGCTGAAGTTTGTCAAGCGGTATCCATATTTGGCCTCCATCTACTGTCGGAACGTTGGTTTTAAAAACACCGGCAATCGTAATTTCAGAGGCATCAAAAGCGCCATTTTTGTCCCTCCACCGCAGGGTCACCCGGTCTCCCTTCCTGAGGCCCGTACTGGTCGCCATGCCTGTGCCGATAATAGCCGGTAATTCATCCTTCGCGGAATCAAGCATTTGTGAAGGAATGGAAAGAACATGCTGGAAAGGATCAATGCCACTGATCCGGATACTCAGCATCCGTCCCGAAGGATAAAGCGTTCCCTGGGTAATCAGCAAGGGAGTTAATTCACCCTGACCGGCAAGCGACGCCAGTTTTTCCGGCACGGGGGCATGACTGTCGATTAGCGTAAACGGATCGTATGGATCATAATGACGCTCCCAGTATTGGCCTCCCCCGAATTCCCAGGCAATCATGTCGGTTTTGGCCTGCCGGTTCCATCCATCCAGGAAACCCTTGTGCCATATGATGACAACAAAGGAAAAAGACAAAACGATTACGTTGAGCCAGGTGCGCAAACCCGCACCCAGAAGGTTTCGCAAGGCAAGTTTAATCGCCATCATGGATATGCCCTCCCGACATTTTTGAATTCATAATTTCATCACGGGCCACCTTGCCATCTTCAAGATATATTTTACGCCTCACATAGCTTATCACTTTTTCATCATGGGTGGCAAAAATAAAAGTGGTTTGAAAATCGTGGTTCAGCTTTTCCATGGTTTGCAAAATGTTATGCGAGTTTGCGGCATCGAGATTGGCCGTAGGTTCGTCAGCCAGTACGATCACCGGTTTTTTTACCATTGCCCGCGCAATCGCCACACGCTGGCATTCACCCCCTGAAAGCTGGGAAGGACGTGACTCAATTTTGTCCGTAAGTCCTACCCAATCCAGGGCATCCAGTACCATCCGCTTCCTTTTGCCGGCTTCAGTTTTTAAGAGAAGCAGAGGAAACTCAACATTTTCATACACCGTATGCACCTGCAACAGGTTGTAACTTTGAAAAATAAACCCAAGCTGCATTTTCCGCAAGGATGCAGCTTCCCGGGCACTGAGTTTTCCAACCGATTTTCCCATCACCCTTACCGTGCCCCCTGTAGGCGTATCCAACGAACCGATAATGTTCAGCAGGGTTGTTTTTCCCGATCCGCTGGGACCAATTATACCGGCAAATTCACCCTTGCCAAACTGGAGACTGATCCCGTTCAGTGCGGTAAATTTTCCGCTTCCCATGGAAAAAGTCTTTTTTAGGTCCTCGATCTCAATTAATTTTTCTGTGTTCATAGGATTAAGTTATGCTATCTGAGTTTAAAAATTTAATACAGCCATCAGTTGAATGCCTTTCCCGGCAAACAGGTTACGGTCCTCTGAAATGCTATACAGGGCAAATCTGTCCGGATTCCAGAATGCCATCGCATACAGGCTTATGTAGTCGTATTTGCGTTGGTAACTGATAAACCGGTACCAATCCTGACGGTTCCAGTTGTAATATACCATTGCTGTAATTGTGTTCATCAGGCCAAAAGGGTAGTTGACAGAAAGCACCGAAAAGTTTTCACCGTTCCCTCTTTCAGGAAGCCGGGAATTGCTTCCATACCTGAAATATTCCGTGATCACGTTCAATCCGTTGCCCAGTCCAAACGTATAGTCCATCCCCAGGTTAAAATAGGTTTCCCACGAAGGCATCCATTCATTTTCGACACGATTATGCTTGGCCACGGCTTCGAACCAGACACCCACACCCAGGTCCCATTTCCCGTCGATGGCAAACCGGTCCTCGGGATAAACTTCATTAAAATAATATACTGTATCAATGGAGATTTCCGCATTCCGATGATGGTAACTGGCGGCAACCTCTCCCCTGGGGACAGGAAGCTGAATCCGGCCGCCGAATTCGGGCGAGCGCTTTTTTGTGGGAACTGTCTCCCATCCCATGGGATCCTTGTTCCCGTATAGGGACCAGAACCAAATATTCACATTATTCTGGAAATAATACCGTCCCAGGAAACTGTAAACACCCTCGGTTAATTGAAGTGGATCGCGCACATCAATGCGGTCAAACCACATCAGGGGCCTTAAAATGGAGGCGGAACCAAAATTAATCTTTTGCAGCCCGATCCTGAATTCAAGCCGGGGAAAGGAATATCGAAGCCACAGGCGATACGGTTTTATATTTCCATTCCAGTCTGAACTGCCATTTCCAACGATATAGTAATTTCCATAGGTGTTCAGGGAAATTTCGGCAGAAAGGGACTGCGACCGGTTCATGCTATCGGATAAATTCAGGGTTGGAATATACCGCCCGCCAATCTGGAACCCGGTTTGATCGTTGAAATTAACGGTTGTCCAGCCGCTGAATTGATTTTCGAATAAGGCTTTCACCCGTTGAGCCTGCAGAGCTGCCGGAAATCCAAGTAATAAAAAAAGAAGAATATAACGGGCGGATTTTTTCATTTTCTAATTTCACTTTCCTCGACGGGCATTATGCCATAAAAATAAAAGCTGGAGATGGAACGGACCATATCCGCCGGGTTTTTAAAAAGGCGGATAAAAGCATCATCGGTAGTCATTTCTGTCATTTTGTTCAGCATATATAACATGAATTCCGGTTTAACATCCCTTCTGATCTCGCCCTTTTGTTGGTATGCCCTGAAATCAGCCATGAATGCATCCAGCGAATCTTTCACCATTTGCTGCATGAAATTCATGATTTCAGGATCGCCGTTTTTGTATAACTCATTGACAAATTCCTGGCTGAGATTTTGGGCGTTTTTGAGCTTAAGTGCAATGCTACGCTCAATTTTTTCAGGATAACTTAAGCTGCAGTCCATGATCTTCCGGTATTCGGTCATGGACTGCTGGTAGTGCCTTTGCAGGATAGATAAGGCAAGAGCTGCCTTATGGGGAAAATTCTTATAAAAGGTCATTTTACTCACCCCTGCTTCCTGGCAAATTTCTTCAACGGATACCCTTTTTATCCCGTATTTCCAGAACAGGGTGCGGCCTGCATGAAGGATTTGTTCCTGCTTTTTATTTACTGTTTCCATAGTAGTAAAATATACTATTTGGAAACAAATATACGAATTTATTATAATATTACATATTTCGTATATTATTTAATAATCAGTAAAGTGAATGGAATTTAATAACAGATCCTGTAATGTGTTGAAAATCGAAGAGACAAGGCAATGCCTTGTCTTTACAATATATTCCTTTTCACGATTTCCGGTCAACGACCACCGACCACCGATTACCGACCACCGACCACCGACCACCGACCACCGACACGACACCGACCACCGACCACCGACCACCGATTACCGACCACCGAATACCGATTACCTTTCCTTAATCCTCCTCCTCCTCGGCCCCGGCAGTAAAGAACGCGGCATGCACAGGTGGTGGACATTCGCTGTCAAGTCCTTTTACGGCCTTCCAGATCACCTCATTAAACAAGCCGTCTGGCGCCCGGTCTTCTTTGCTGAAATCGAATTTTTCACTCAGTTTTGACCATTTGTTAACTTCCTGGTTTTTGTCGTTCAGGTCCACCGATATGGGCCTCGCTGAAAAAGGTGCGTGTCCGGGTGCATCATTAAAACAACGCCATAACGGTGTGGCAGAAGCATCATACTGGCTCATCGGCGGAAGGCCGAGGATGAGCTCAATGGTTCGAAGTATGGATGAAGTGGAATAAGGTGTATGATCAACCAGGCCCTGCTTTACAAACCCGCCGGCCACATAGGCCGTGGTGCGGTGGGCATCCACATGGTCGGGTCCGTTTTGAGCGTCATCCTCCACGATGAACACCACACTCTCATTCCACACCGGACTATGGCTGAGATAATCAACGAAAAGTCCCACGGCAAGATCATTATCGGCAGCATGGGCAAAAGGGGTCGGCCTTCCAACACTCAATCCTTCGGTATGATCGTTTATAAACCGCAATGTATTCAGCTGTGGTAATTTTCCGGTTAAAAGCAGTGAATCAAAATCGCGCTTCCATTGACCGAACCGGACTGTGTCACGTACCCGCTGGTCCCAGCTGGTAAAATACGGGCAAAAGTGATTGATCAACACCGGAATGTTGGCTTTGTAGTTATCGGCGAATTCTCCGTAGGTCCGATAGGTAACGCCATATCTTTTGCAGAAATCCCAGATAAATCCGTTTGTGTTATTGGCAATTTCGCGTGTACCTTCCGCATCATAATTTCCGCCCCGGCCACCATAACTTGTGGGCCAGTTTTTCTCGAGATAATCGGTTGCATAGGCACCCATGCTCCAGTTATGGCCATCGGCACTTACTTCACCGTCCACATAGAAATTATCGAGCAACACAAACTCTGCCGCGAGTGCATGTTGATTCGGCGTGATCTTTTCGCCGAACAACACAAGGCTTGTATCCCCATTGCCCTGGGGCATGTCTCCCAAAACCTGGTCATACGTGCGGTTTTCTTTCAGAATATAAAAAACATGCTTTATGGGGGAAGGATCCCCGACAAGGGATGGGATTGGGTTGCCGGCCATTCCTTCCGAAGTAAATTCCTTTTCTTTTGAATAGGGTGTATTATGGTAAACCGCCTGGGAATAAACCGATAATTGCCGGGCATCGGGAATCTGCATTACACCCAGTGTTCCCCTGAAGAGTCCGCCGATATACTGGACTTTTACCCGGTTGATCTTACCGCCCTTCTGGTATTCCACAACCTCGTCGTCGTTATCAGGCTGCGGACCATATGGATTAGCGCGGGAAGTTAATCCCTTGCCATTAGAAATATACAATTGCTTATTTCCCGTTTTTACACAGGTTGGATACCATCCCGTAGGTATAAATCCTTTACTAACACTGGTTCCCGGATGTTCAACATCGAAAACCGCCAGGCAGTTATTATCCGCATTGGCAATGAAAAGCGTTTTTTCATCTTCGGAAAGGGCAATGCCATTTGTTGTAGATCCGGAGGGCGCATTGGGAAAAAGAGCTGAATTCAGTGTTTCAATTACGAATGATTTGCGGGTATCGATAACTGATACGGTATTGTCATCGGCATTGGCAACAAAGAGCAAGTTACCCTTACGGTTAACGCACAATTCGTTCGGATGGCTGCCCACGGGAACCGAGCCTGCCATTTGCTTTTTATCTGTATCAAACAATAAAATTTTCCTGCAGCCCCAGCATGAGATATAAAGTATTTTATGGTCGGGCGAAAGAAGGCAGGTATATCCTTCTCCACCGAGTGGAAACTGCCCTGTAATCGCTTTTGTATCCGTATTTATCACATACAGCGAGTTATTCTCCTTGGTCACAGCATACAGGGTATTGCGTTTATCATCGAGTGCAATTCCGGCAATCGATATTTTAACCGGCCATGGTTTCCCCAGGCGGATCGTATCCGGGTTGGTGAGCTTATCATTGTTAACCGAGAATCTTACAACGATGTTATCATTTCCACCGGACGCATACAAGTACTTTTCATCAGAGGAAAAAGCAAGTCCAAGCCATGATTTTGCCATGATTGCCGTATCAAGCAATTCCAGGTTTACTGCATCAAAAAGTTGCACACACTGGTTACTCTGGCCGTTATTTGTAACGGCAAGGTACTTGCCGGATGAAGAAAGCTTCATATTGAGCGGCAGGTCGCCGAGTGGCAATTGCCGTCCTACAGGGGTCAGTTTCCATCCGTTGGAAAGGGTAACCCGTTGAGATTCAATTTGAGATAGAGTCTGACACGGCGAGGGATTTACCGAAACCAGGATAAAACTTATCCATAGGAAAATTACGACGCTTAATTTTTTGATTTTCGACATTTTTTTCAATATTAATTTGTATGTCAAAGATCAAAAATCAATTCATACTTTGCAGGTTTCAATTGCAATTTTTGATCGAAAATTAATTACGGCGAGAATCAGAATTACGCCGGATCATTCATTTCTGAGTGTTTTAACCGGATTGGCAGAGGCAGCTTTGTAAGACTGGTATGCCACGGTAAGCCAGGCTAAAAATAATACGGCAATTCCAACTGTGAGAAAAAGGAAGATGCCGGGATTGTTTTTATAGACAAAGCTTCGTAGCCACAGATTTATCCCTATCAAGGCTATAGGAACGGATAACAGGAAGGCGGTGAGAACCAGGAAAGAGAAATTTTTGGATAAGAGATAGATAATATCCCCCGGGGAAGCGCCCATCACTTTGCGTATACCGATTTCTCGCGACCGTTGAAGGGTAAGAAAGGAAGCCAGTGCAAAAAGGCCCAGGCAGGCAATCAGGATGGCAATGATGGCAAATGCGGTGACTATCTTGCCCGTGCGGTTTTCTGCAGCGTACATCCTGCCAAAGCTTTCATCAAGAAAGGTATATTCGAAAGGATATTCGGCATTCATTGTATTCCATGCATTTTCAACCGACTTCAAGGCGATACCGGTTTGAGCCGGATTGAAACGGAATGAGATCCTGTCATTCGAATGACCCAGGTACATGCATAATGAACCGATCGTTTCATGCAGGGATTCCCAGTTAAAATCCCTGACTATGCCGATTATATGCAAAGTCCTTACTTTGCTTAAATCAATAGAATTATCTACAGTCCCTTCAAATACCTGGATTTCTTCGCCAAGGGGGTTTTTAAATCCGAAAAGTTTTGCCGCATGTTCATTCAGTATAATAGCCGTGGAGTCACTGGGAAACTCCGGTGAAAAATCGCGGCCGGCTACTATTTGCATTCCGAGTGTTTTAATATAATGATGATCCACCGCCCATGATTGCATGTTAACCGAAGTTTCCGGGGAACGGTTTCCCTTCTTCCAGTATGTGGTATTATTCCGGTTTGAATTCGAAACCGGAAGGAAACCCGAAATACTGGCGGAAAGAATCGCCGGATCTTTTAAAACTTCATCCCTGAATGCCCGGACCTGGTTTTCGGCAAGTGTGGTAACATCCACCGAAATGACCTGGTCTTTATTGTATCCGAGTTTGAAATGCTGTATGAAATTCATCTGGTTGTAAACGGCAACTGTTCCTATGATCAGTACAGTGGAAATGGTGAACTGAAACACTACAAGGATGCTGCGGATGAGCCGTCCCCGGCTTCCGGCAGCGATGTTACCCGACAGGATGATCATAGGCCTGAAGGCTGACATGACCATCGCGGGATAAATACCTGCCAATATTCCAATGACCACGCCAACCGGCAGGATTATCAGCCAGAAAAGAATATCGTCATTCGGAACAAAAAGCGACTTTCCTGAAAGCGAATTAAAAAACGGCATCAGAAGGTTTGCAAGAAGGACTCCGATGATAACAGCCGCAAGACTCATCAATATGGATTCGGTAAGGAATTGGAAAATCAGGAGTTTCCGCTGGGAGCCCAGGACTTTCCGCAGTCCGACTTCCCGGGCGCGGTCTGCCGAACGGGCAGTGGCCAGGTTTATAAAATTGACAAGGGCAAGAAGGAGAATAAAAATGGCAACTACCGAAAAAATGTATACATATCGGATGTCCCCATTGGCCTCCAGTTCAACGAGTGCATCGGAGTTAAGATGTATATCAAGCAAAGGTTGAGGAATCTCTTCAACAACAGTACCTTCCTTCAGAAGCTCTTCAATGGTTTTGCCTGTAAACGCCATTGCCTGGGGACCTGCATACTTAAAAAACAAGTCATTTATTTTCTTCCGGACAGAGGATACATCAGCCCCCTCCTTTACCAGGTAGTATGTGTTGAAATTATTGCTCAGCCATTCGTTGTTTTGAGCCTCTTCGAGGCCACTCATGGCAAGCATCATATCAAAATGAAAATGTGAACGGCGGGGAATATCCTTGTAAATCCCATTAACGGTAAATAACATATTTCCATTTAACAGCAGCGTCTGATTTAACGGGTCATCGGCTCCGAAATACTTTTTCGCTGCGGATTCACTGATCACCATTGTATTGGGCTCCTTCAATACCGAATTGATGTTCCCTTTTACCAGGGGTATTGAAAAAATAGTGAATACACCGGGATCAGCCCATATTGCTTTGCGTTCCTTAAAATTTTCCTTGTCCTTTTTTACCAGGAAGGTCCCCCACGAACGGAACCGAGCAGCATCTTCAATTTCCGGCACTTCTTCACGGATAGTCCTTGCAAGCGGTGCGGGACAAACCGCGTAACGCGCATCATTTCCCCCAAATTTTATATGGCTGATCAGCCTGTAGATACGGTCCGATTTGATGTTGAATTTATCGTATCCCAGTTCATCCCTGACAAATAATGCAATCAGCAAAGCACATGCAATACCTATGGAAAGTCCGGTCACATTGATGAATCCGAAGAATTTATGTTTTCCTAAATTCCTGATGGCAATGGTGAAGTAGTTTTTAAGCATATCCCGGTATTTTAACTATTCTTAGAATATGACGTATGAGATAGGAATTCGTTGCATTAGGAAACAGGGTTTTTATGAACATCTGTGGATTTATTCGCTTCGAAGTGTAGTCGCAGGATTAGCAGAAGCTGCCCTATAAGACTGGTAAGCGACAGTCAGGCTGGCGATAATGAAAATCGTAAGGCCAACCCCAATATACATGTAAAATCCCATGTGGCTTTTATATGCGAAGCTTTGAAGCCACAGGTTAATTCCCATCCAGGCAATGGGAACAGACAGCAGGAAAGCCAGGAGAACCAGGGTCGTAAAATTTTTTGATAAAAGAAAAATAATATCCTTTTCCGAAGCGCCCATAACTTTTCGGATGGCAATTTCTCCTGATCTTTGAACCGTAAGGAAAAAGGCGAGTGCAAACAAGCCAAGGCAAGCGATAACAATGGCGAGAATGGAAAAAACGGTCACAATCTTTCCGGTTCTGCTTTCGGCCGTATACATACTGTCAAAATTCTCATCCAGGAAGGAATATTCAAAGGGAAATCCGGGATTAACCTTATACCAGGTACTTTCAATTGATTTTAATGCACCTTTGGTTTGAAAAGGCTTGATGCGAAAAGAAATTTGTTCATTTGATTTATCCAGGTACAGGCTGAGAGAACCGATGGAATCGTGCAACGATTCCCAGTTAAAATCCTGAACGATCCCGATGATATGCATTGTAATGATGTTGTTTTCATCCATGGAATTGTCAGGCATACTTCCAAAGACCTGTATCTCCTGCCCTATTGGATTATCAAAATTGAAAAGTTTTGCTGCCCGTTCGTTCAGGATAATTGCAGAGGAATCATCCTCCAATTCTTTGGAAAAATCCCTGCCGGCAATTACATTCATGCCGAGGGTTTTAATATAATCGTGATCTACTGCCCATGTCTGCATATTTACGGATGATTCCGGAGACCGGTTCCCCTTTTTCCAATACGTAGCACTGGTGCGGCTTGCATTTAATCCCGGCAGGTAACCCGATAATGTAGCTGAGTTAATGACAGTATCTTTCATCACCTCCGTTTTAAATAACTCCGCCTTATCGGCTGAAATGGCGGAAACATCAACTGTGATGACCTGGTTCATATTGTAGCCGGGTTTGAATTGCTGAATAAAATGCATCTGCCTGTAAACTGCAATTGTCGCCGCAAGCAGCACGGCTGAAATAGTAAACTGAAAAACAACCAGGGCGCTCCGGATCCTCCGGCTTCTGCCCGTTTGCTCCTTTTTGCCGGATAACAGGATGACCGGCTTTGAAGAAGACAGCATAACAGCCGGGTAAATTCCCGCCAATAGGCCAAGGGCTATTCCTGACAACAACAGGATAATCCAGAACAGGATATCTTCGACAGGAAATTGTATCGATTTCCCTGAGATCAGGTTAAAATACGGAATCATCATATAGGCCAGGAGAAGACCAATGGCAACAGCAGCAAAACTCATAATAACAGATTCTGCAAGGAATTGAAAAACAAGAAGTTTCCTTTGTGAACCCAGCACTTTTCTTATTCCTGCCTCGCGGATGCGATCCGCTGAACGGGCGGTTGTAAGATTAATGAAATTGATAACGGCAAGGAAAAGGATAAATAAGGCAATGGCAGAAAAAATATAGATATACCGGATGTCCCCATTGGCTTCGAATTCCACCATTGTGTCAGAATGCAGATGGATGTCAAGCAAAGGCAGGGGGATTTCCTCCACCACGGTTCCGCTTTTGATCAGTTCGTCAAGGGATTTCCCGGTAAATGTCCGGACTTGTGGCTCAGCATATTTAAAGAGCAGACTATTGATTTTTTTGCCAATGGATTTGTGATCTACGCCATTTTTGACCATGTAATAGGTTTGGAAATTATTCGTCAGCCATTCATTCTCCCTGCTTTCATCCAGTCCGCTCATTGCGAGCATCATATTAAAATGAAAATGGGAATTATGGGGCAAATCCTTATAAATTCCGTTAATTTTACAAGGCATTTCATTATTGATAATAAGCATCTGATTGAGGGGATTCCTTTTACCGAAATATTTTTTGGCAGCCGATTCACTGATTATCATAGTATTAGGCTGAGTCAACACAGAATCGGAATTTCCGCTAAGAAGCGGTATTGAGAAAATAGTGAAAACAGCAGGATCAGCCCAAACTGCATCTGATTCCTTAAAATTTTCTTTTTCCTTTTTAACCAGCAGGTCGCCCCAGTACCGGAAACGGGTCACGGCTTCAATTTCGGGGATCTCCGCACGCATTTTGGCGGCAAGAGGTGCAGGACAAGTTGATAGCCGTAAATCACTGCCCCCGTAATTTATATGACTGGTTAAACGATAAATGCGGTCAGCATGTGTGTTAAACCGATCGTATTTTAATTCATCGGCAACGAAAAGTGCGATGAGCACCACACTGGCAACACCAAGCGAAAGTCCGGTAACATTAATGAAGGAGAAGAATTTATGTTTCCTTAAATTCCTTACAGCGATGATAAAGTAATTCCATAGCATACTGTGGTGATTTAAATAAAATGCCGTTCAATAGCTTCCTTCCGGTAATTAAAAATTGAGTCCAACTGTTTACGGATGAATAAATTATTCGCAACGGCACCCAGGAAGCCAAGGGGTGGAGCATAGGTAACAATGTCGGTCATAAGCACTCCCGTACCGGAAGGCTCAATAAAATGCTGGTGATGCCACAAGGAATAGGGCCCAATTCGTTGCTCATCGATAAAGTACTTCATTTCTTCAATGTGGGTTATTTCTGTAACCCAAATCATTTTTTTTCCCAGGAATGGTTTTACAGTATAACCGATAATCATTCCCGCGTACATTTTCTGGGGTAATGCATTTGAAGTAACATTAAAACCCATGTATTCAGGAGTAATCAGTTTTAGGTTTCCGGGAGAAGAAATAAAATGCCAGACCTCCTTGAGGGAAGCGGAAATAAATTGTTCTTTAAGTAACTGGTAATATGCCATATATTGTACCGGAAATGAGGATGAAACTATAACATTGCCAGCCATGGAATTGTTTAGTTTTTCACGTGAGACTGGTTTTGTTTTTCAGCAGTTTCTCAATAAATTATCTGGAATATATTTGTCCTTCCCCTATTTTTAGATACTTTTGCTGCGATTGCAGTATCCTTGGTAAAGTCAGTTAAATGCCTTTCTTCAGCCAAGGCGAACATGGCCCCGTAGTTCAGCTGAATAGAACGTCAGATTCCGGTTCTGAAAGTCGGGGGTTTGAATCCCTCCGGGGTCACAAGATTATGGATGGCCCCCCGCCAGGCGGGGGGCATTTTTTATTTCGAGACGCCATGAAGGCATTTTTCATGCCTTCATGGCGGAAACAAATAAAAAATGAAAGCAGCTTTGCTGCGACATCCATAATCTTGTAGGATCCCCTCTCTGCGGATCACGAGCGAAGCGAATAATCCCTCCGGGGTCACATTTATACCAGGGTATAATTATTTTTATATCCTGGTATAAATCTTTTATTATCAGGTACATCTAATTTGTAGCCCAAAATTGTCTAGATTAAAGGGGATTAGGACAGTGGATAAATCGGAATCAAGGACTAGGACTTGCCGAAATTATTTGACCACCCTATTTCATGGTTAAATGCTTGGTAACATGTTATGTAAATATAAAATAGGTTTCCGGCGAGAGGTGGTCATCCTGGCCGATTTTTACACCCACCTTCAAATAAGTTTATGATGTTGCTTCTTCATGGTTTATATGCAATAATTCCTGAAATGCCCTTGTGGAAAAATCGGTCATACGGACCACCTTTCGCAGGAAATAACTTATTTTTTCAAATAACATATTATCAATCTTTTAATCATCAAATTGGGTGGTTAATAATTGTGCTGATCAATGGCTCCGTTTTTTCCAACTTATTTGGGAAAAGGAGCAAACTATAAATTAGTGTTATAAAACGTTGCTTTTTTGCAACGGTTATGGTATATTTGCGTATAGTATGACAACAGAACAAGCACTTAATAAACTTTTTAAAGAAAGAGCCTGGTGGAAAAACTCTGGGATTAATGAGTCATCCGCAAGGTCTTACAAAAAGAGGTTTTTGGAAGGCAAACTTGAAATAAAAACGCAAATAAGAATTTTAAGTGTTTGTGGGTTCAGGTTAGTTCAACAAATGCAATGGGAAAAATATTGAACAAAGAAAAATTATATAAGACCCTAGTAAATAGGCTGCACCAGGAAAATGCTTTTTGGTCCTATGAGAAATCCGAAGTAATGCAAATACCTGATGATGTGCTTATATCAAAGGTATTATTGCATCTTGATATTGATGATATAAAAAATCTCTTTAAGCTATATCCAAAAATCAAGATACAGAAGGTTTGGAAAGATACAATGTTATCACAAGAACCATTATATCACGGGTTAAATAGACTTTATTCCTTCCTTCTTTTTAATATTAAGAACCCTGACAGGTATATCCAAGAGTATAAAAATAAACGCTATAAATCGAAAATATGCAAGGGTTAACAGAAAGAACAAATAGCATATTTATTGCCTTTTCTAATTTAAACTGTATTAAAGATTATACCCTTATTGGGGGAACAGCCCTTTCAACTCAGATTGGCAAACGATTAAGTGAGGACCTGGACTTTTGTAAATGGGCAACTAATTTAAAAACTGACAAACCTACTGTTGACTGGCCTGGTATTGAGAGAGAATTAAAAACTGTTGGGAATATTGATTCAACGAATATTTTAGGTTTTGACCAGGTTAATTTTATTGTAAATGGGGTAAAAATTTCTTTTCTTACAAAACAGAAAAATTTTAGTCCAGTTAAACATACTATTCCAATTCTGAATAATATCAAGGCTGCGGACCTTGATTCTTTGGGAATTATGAAAATTGAAGTAATGTTACGCCGGAGCGAGTGGCGTGATTATTATGATATTTATTCTCTGCTGAAAGAAGGCAAATCATTAAAAGCAATGATTAGTGGAGCAACCATCTATTCAAATCACAGGTTAAAAGCAAGGGATGCTCTGAATTTTTTATCAAATAGCAATAACTACAAAAAGGAAAAAAACTTTCAACTCTTAAAACCTGCTTACAATATTGAAGGTAAGGATATTGAGGAACTTGTTAAATCAATAATAAAGAAAGAATATATTATTTAAGCTTCCTGGATTGGGTGATCAATGAATTCCTGCTTAAAATGGATCAAGCGCTCCGTTTTTTCCAATTAGGAAGAAATTTAATTTAAAACTATTCATTATTCGTGCTATCTAAACCGTCGGGGTCATGAGCAGCATTAGGTCAAGTGATTGTTGACACTGTTTCAATTTTCATAATCCTACTCCTTTTTAGACATTACATCGTGATGAAGTTTTTCAGCCATTTATTGGCAGGTTGTTTCTGAATCATTTCAGGAGTATCAAATTGCTCAATCTTGCCTTCGTTCATGATGACGACATAAGTTCCCAAAGTGAATGCTTCCTGCAAATCGTGGGTGACCATTACAAAGGTAGTTCCCAGTTTTTGGTGCATCTCTTTTAACTCGCTTTGTAGTTTTCGGCGGGTAGTGTTATCGAGAGCGCCAAGTGGTTCATCCATCAATACAATTTCGGGTTGTGAAGCCAAAGCCCTGGCAAGGCCAACCCGTTGCTGCTGACCACCACTCAAATCAGAAGGAAATGAATTCAATTGCCGATCCTCGAAGTTCATCATGCCTGCTAAATTGTTCACCCTATCCTCGATAATCGGAATTGAAATACCCGAGATGCTTAAAACAAACGCTATATTTTGTCGAACCGTCAAGTGAGGGAAAAGTCCTCCCTGCTGAATGGCATACCCAATACTTCGTCGAAGTTGAATTTTGTCCCAATTTACGATGTCTTTGTTCATGACAACAATCTGCCCCAAATCAAAACTGGTCATTCCGTTAATGAGTCGCAACAAAGTTGTTTTACCGCAACCACTGGGGCCAATAATGGTGACAAATGCACCTTTTGGTATTGTCAGCGAAACATTGTGCAATACCGGTATCCCGGGTTGGTAAGATTTAACAACATTATATATAGCTATGATTGCTTCTTGCATTCCTTTATTATATTAACCCATGTGACTTTAAAAAAGTTTGCGCAACCTCACCGGATGATTTTTTCTCAATTTCAACCTTGTAATTCAGTTTGATCATAGTAGAATCGTCAATGAGACCATCAAGGCGTTCGAATAGTCCGTTCAATTCCGGATATTTTTGTTGCGTTTCGTTTCTAATCACAATACCAGCCTGATAGGCAGGAAAAAACAGCTTGTCGTCTTTCAGTACTCTGAGGTTCATTTGGCGGATGCGTGAGTCAGTTGAAAAAGCATTGATAACATCAACAGTGTGGTTTTCGAGCGCCTGAAATTTCAGGTTCACATCAAGCTCCACTTTATTTTTAAAGCTGAATGGATAAACTTTGCTTAGACCGGTGAATCCATCTTCGCGCTCGAAAAAATCGAATTCGGCACCAAACACAAATTGATTGCTTTTTGCAGCAAGCTCTGAGAAGGTATTTATATTTTCTTTTTGAGCCACGGACTCTGGTATTGCCAAAGTAAACGTATTATTGAAACCCAACCGACAGACCCAGTTAAACTTGAATAGTTCCAGGTATGCTTTTCGTAAAGCAGAATACAAACTGTCAGGATGATTAATTTGAGGTTTTTTCAGAACTAACAACCATGCAGTTCCTGTGTATTCGGGATAAATATCGATTTTGCCTTTCAACATTGCAGGGTGGATATTGGAAGTACCCCCACCAATGCCAAATTTGCGGATCACATGAATATCGGTATTCCTTTCGATTATCTGCGAAATGATCTCTCCCAAGATGTACTGCTCTGCAGTGGGCTTTGACGCCACAACAATCTCTTTTTCGGAGGAGATGCCGGAATTCTTCAGAGATATAAAAAGAACCAGACCCGCCAGAATCAGCAGACCAAAATATTTCAGGAAACGATTCTTCTTTTCGGTTTTCTTTGCCTTTAATTTCAACGAATTCTCGATTGCCCCAATGGATAAATCGGCAACCAATGCGAGTAGTGCCACTGCAATTGAACCCACTAAGATTAGAGAAGAATTATTTGTATTGATACCCCGGTAAATGGCCTGACCCAAACCTCCGGCGCCAATAAAAGAAGCCAATCCAGCCAGTGCAATGGTCATTACCACCATGGTACGAAACCCGCTTAAAATTGTAGGGAATGCAAGAGGCCATCTGACACGTAAAAAAACCTGCCCTGGAGTGGCTCCCATTCCTTTTGCTGCATCAAGTAACAAAGGATCTACGTTACTTAATCCGGTATAGGTGTTGCGTATAACAGGCAGCAAACCATAAATAACCAGAACAACCAGCGCGTTTCCATAACCAATACCAATAAGTGGAATGAATAGTCCAAACATGGCAATAGATGGGATGGTATATAAAAAATTGACCAAACCCAAAACAATTCGGCGTAATTTGGATTTATGCAGAATGCCAATGCCAGTACCCAGACCAATAAGTGTAATAATTACAATGGCACCAAGGCTTAACAGAATATGCTGAATAAGCAGTTCATAAAGATATTCCCGACGATCAGCAATCGTTTTAAAGATATCGTTCAGCAAAGCCACATTTCCTTTTTAATTCAGGTAATCCTGAAATTAATGAGCCCATTATTCCTTAATCCACAGCGAATCCACAAAATAATTCAGCTTATCTGTGAATTGGGTTTCTACCCTAAAACCATGGTCTTTAGCAAGAATCTCAATAGTTCCGTAATCAAATTTACGGGAAAGCTCCATGAAAACGGATTCCCACTTCCTGAAATGAAAACTTCGCTCCAGGTCGGCGATGTAAACTGCTTGTTCCTTTTTCGAAACCAGAAAGCTTTTCACTTCGCCAGTCAACGGGTTATATTCTGTATGCTGTTCGAATTGTTCGGGATCAAAATTTGCATTAAGTTCCCTGTTTATCCGGATTAAATGATTCAGATTAAAACATCGGGTATGACCTAGCGGATCGTTATAGGCCTTCATGATCACTTCCGGCGATTTTTTAAGGTCAAAGCCAATCAACACTTTATCGCCTTTGTGACAAAGATTTGAGAGCTGTGCAAAAAACAGGATTATTTCTTCATCGGTAAAATTTCCAATGTTGGAGCCCAGGAAAAGAATAACTTTTCGCAGACCTGAATGACCATTCAATTTATTGACTTCCTGAAAATAATCACCTGTTTTAGCATTGACTTTCAGAAAAGGCAATTCGATTTTAAGACTTTCAACTAATTCAATGTTGGCCTTGTGGCTGATATCAATCGGAATGTAATGAAAACCAACCGAATTTTCAACCAAAAACTGTAACAGAATTTTTGTTTTCAGGCCGTCACCCGATCCAAGTTCAATCAAATCGAACCCCAGCACACCATTATGGAATGCATCGGTAATTTGTTTCTTTTGGGTTGTAAATATTTCGAACTCACAATCGGTCAGATAATACTCAGGCATTTGCATAATTTCCTGAAATATTGAGCTACCAGCATCGTCATAGAAATATTTCGACAATAAAAATTTTGGATTTGCAGAGAGTCCTCGAAAGGTATCTTTGGCAATATCGGAGATAAGTATTTGTTGTTCCATGTTTTAAAAAAATATTTCGGCATTCCAGTTTTAAGGAATACCTGTTTCATAAGGGTTATCCGGGTCGTTGCTCCATTCAAACCATCCGCCATCGAATACCGAAACGCGCGGCCAACCCATGAGCCAGGCATTGAACCACGCTTCACTGCCACGCCATCCTGTGCCACAATAATAAGCAAGGTGTTTTTCAGGTACAATGCCAACTTCTTTCCAAATATCAACCACTTCGTGAAACTCACGAACGGTATGATCCACGTTACGGTAATTTTCCATGTGATAGGCATCTGAACCACAATTTCCAAAGATGGCTCCCGGAATTCGGCCTTTCTTCTCGATGTAATTGTAGCCACTCACCTCACCAATGTATTCGGGCCAGCTTCTTACACAAACGATGTCGGCATCGTCGGCTTTAATCATTTCTTTAGCTTCGTCAATATCCACGATGATGAAAGGATTCGCAGGAATTTGTATGCCAAAATCAGTAACCGGTTTCTTGGGAACATCATCTGATGCTGATTTTATAACCAGCATCTTCCCATGACTGAAATCCACCATTTAACACTCTCACATCTTTCACGCCTGCATAAATCATAATCATTGCAATACGGATGGCTCCAATATCACCCGCGGCACTTCCCGGAAACTCATCAGCATTGTCGGGTTCCATATATTTTCCGTATAAAACAACAGTTGTATCAGCGGTAATTCCATGCTGAAGCAGGGCTTGTTCCAGTTCTTCCGGTGACCGTCTGTTCCAGGTTTCAGGAGCTTCGAGGCTAAGTGTATCCATATCAATCGCTTCCGGAATATGTCCGCTCAAATAGGCATCCCGGTTGCGGTAATGAGCATGACAAATCACTACTTTTTGCCCTTCGATTTCAGGTGGTGTTTTTCCAGAAATGATGTCATTCACCCAACTTGCAGGCACCAGATTTTGAAATTTTGGAAGAAAACCCATTGGAAGTTCATCATTTACCGACCATTCTTCGCGAAAATGGTTGTAAACTCTGATTTTTGGGTAATTAGACTGGAAGAAACGTTCTGCGATTTTTTCGGTTTCCTCTGTCGAGTAGCCATACAACACAATTTCATGGTCGGGTAAAATCCCTTTCGACCGCACGATTTCAATCCAATCGATGTAATTGGCCCATTTAGCCGATAGACTTTTTGCTCCTAAGATATGTCCACCACGCTTTTCATGTTGAAGTCTCCAACCATTATAGGCATCAACCGGACGAATATCAAGGATTTTTAATTGTGATGATGGTAATAAAGTACCCACCTCAATCCCTTCAGAGGTGCTTTTTGATGCAGAAATTAAGGAAATTAACTCCCTGGTCGATATTTCAATAAACATAGAAATCTAATTTAATGCTTTACAACCTGAACCCCTTTCCAAAAAGCAACCCTACCCTTAACACTGGTGGCCCGTGCTGAAGGCGTAGGATAATACCAAACAGCATCGCGATTGGTTTTGCCGTCTATCTTCAAATCGTAGTATGAGGCTGTACCTTTCCAGTGGCAAATGGTATGAGTGTTACTATCATTCAAAAACTCCTTGTTAACCGATTCAGCGGGAAAATAACTGTTTCCTTCTACGGAAACTATGTCATTGCTCTCGGCAATTACTTTTCCATTCCAAATTGCTTTCATTGTAAAAGTAATTTTATTATCAATGGTTAATTTAACACTCATTGAGGCTTTCTGGTTCAAATCTGTGCATTTCAATTTGATAAAAATTTCCGTCCTTGTTTATTATAGTTGTCTGGAAAATCAATTAAAGCGAAATAGCCTCCGACGAAGTCGGCATCAAAACCCTGAAACTCAATCCCCATTTGATTACAATAGCTGCTTCTTTAACAAACTGGACATGCTTACACCTGACCTGCGACACTGCAAAAAGAAAAGACCAACGCTAACAAATTTAAAACAGACAAGAACTACACCTATTATTCTGTCATTAACCAATTCTGATAATTTTTCATGAACACCGGTATGCTTGTGTCTTAAAATGTAAATAAATTATCTTTGAAGAATATGGATATCCCGGAAAATGCAAGAATTGAAAATAACAAATAGAATTTTAAACATCCTGACTGTCTGCCTGATTTCTCCCTTCATTGCTAACGCCCAGAAAAAAAATGACGCTTATAATTTCCCCATTAAGAAGGCAATCGATAAAATCAATGTCGATGGGAACCTGACTGAGAAATCTTGGGAGGAATCCTATACAGCCAGGGATTTCTATATGGTTCAGCCCATGGACACGAGTTATGCGAAGGCCAAAACGGAAGTTAAAATGACATATGACAATGACTTCCTGTATATTGCGGCCATCAACTACTCCCCAAATCCCGGGCGATACATTGTGGAGTCGATGCGCAGGGACTTTGCTTTTAACAACAACGATAATTTTTTCGTCTGTTTTGACACCTATAATGATCTCACAAACGGTTTTGCCTTCGGAGTAAATGCAGCCGGAGCCCAGTGGGATGGAAACCAGGCCAACGGTGGAGCAGTTAACCTGAACTGGGATAATAAATGGATCTCGGAAACAAAGGAATACCCGGATAGATGGATTTTTGAAGCAGCCATTCCCTTTAAAACCCTTAGATACAAAAAAGGTGTAATGAAATGGGGGGTCAATTTCAGCCGTCTTGACCTGAAGCAGCAGGAAAAGTCAGCCTGGGCTCCAATGCCGACGAATTTTGCTACTGCAACTCTTGCCTATGCAGGTAATCTGATCTGGGAGTCTCCGCCACCCGATCCCGGTTTAAATGTTTCGGTGATCCCCTATTTGCTGGGATCATCGTCGAGGGATTTCGAAAATGGAACTAAAGCAAAACATAATTTGCTGGTTGGCGGGGATATCAAAGTATCGATCACATCGGCGCTTAATCTTGACCTGACAGTAAATCCTGATTTTTCGCAGGTGGAACTTGACCAGCAAGCCACCAATCTCAGCCGGTATGAACTTTTTTATCCGGAAAAACGACAATTTTTCCTTGAAAACAATGATCTCTTTGCCAGCTTCGGATTTGACGGATATCAACCTTTCTTTTCCCGCAGAATCGGTCTGGATGACCGGATCAATTTCGGAGTACGGATGAGCGGTAAAATAGATAATAAATGGAGGGTAGGGTTGATGGACCTGCAAACGGACGAAAATCCGGGTAGGGGTGTTCCTTCCCAGAATTATGCCGTTGCTGCCTTGCAGCGCTATGTTTTCAGTCGTTCCAATATTGCCGGAATCTTTATTAACAAGGAATCCACCAACCTCGATTATACCCGGCATGACAGCAGCATTAATTCCTACAACCGGGAGGCCGGACTTGAATACAATATGTCCTCCAGAGACAACCTCTGGCAGGGAAAATTAATGATTCATAAATCATTTACCCCGAAGGTTAATAACAAAGATTTTATGCAGGGAGGAAAATTAGGTTATTATGTAAAAAATATAACGGTGGAAGGTACCTATTTATATTCGGGTGAAAACTATAACCCGGAGGTCGGGTATTTTCCCAGGACCGGCTTTGTCGCCTGCGACTTGCATTTTGCTTACCGATTTTACGTTAAATCTAATTGGCTTTTGTATCATGGGCCAGAACTAAGGACCACTGATTATTTTGATACACAATTCAATCTTACAGATAATCAAAACCGGATAAATTATATTTTTCAGTTCCTTGACCGAAGCAGCCTCGGAATTGGATATGGCTTTGATTATGTTAAGCTCCAGGATCCATTTGATCCCACCAATTCAGGTGGTCAGGAACTTCCAAAAGATTCGAAATACAGTATGAAAGGCTGGGAATTCGATTATATGTCCTCCCCTGCAAAACTTTTAACAGTTACCCTGCACGGACAAAGCAACACCTATTACGGGGGTACGCTACAGGAGTTACAAGGGGTGATCGGATACCGTGTCCAACCGTATGGGGGTATTTCATTGAATTTTGCGTATAATAGTATTCACCTTCCCGAACCCTATAAAAGTGCTAACTTTTGGCTTATCTCCCCAAAATTGGACATTACCTTCACCAATAAGATATTCTTTTCCACCTTTATTCAGTATAATCAGCAAGCAAATAACTTCAATGTCAACTCCCGGTTCCAGTGGCGCTTCGCACCGGCTTCAGATATATTCCTGGTTTTTACCCAGAATTATTTGCCGGAGGATTTCTCGACCAAATACAGGGCAGTGGTATTGAAAATTACTTATTGGTACAATATTTAAAGATACTACCTGAATCTTGATTGGATATGATATCTTCTGCTTCTTAAGTAGCTGCCGGAGAGTGCCCCAAAACCTCCGACTATCGCTCCGACCAGCGATGTAATAAGAATCAATAAAATCGAAGACCCCCCCAGGTGAAATAATTCCGCTATTTTTTTTGAGAGAATTCCTTCATTCTTAATATCTATCCATACCGCAAGCAAAGCCCATAAAATAAATATGCCTAAAAACCCTGAAAGAAAAGCTTTGCCACTATGCATGGGTATTAATAATATAACTAAAAACGAAACGATAGCAATACTCCACCATGGAAGATATAGACCGGCAACAAAACTTAAAATAGCAATCAGAAATACAGCGATAATGAATTTCATTTGCTGAAAGTTAATAATCAATTCGAAAAATCTATTTTAGCGATGATCCGTTTATCTCGTGATTCGTCTTTCTTCATCATCCATAATTTGTAGTACCTGCCAGCGGCCCAGTCATCAATAAAATTATCATAATACTGACTACCTGGATTACCGCTTTGCCCCCCTACATAAATACCATAAGCCTCAGTCTGATCGGTAAGCTGAACGATCATTCGCCAACTGGGCCCGGCACTTTCTGTAGTTGCGTTAATCACGTCATATCCACCTCCAACCGGGACGTGATAGCGACTGAAAGCGGGGATCTGAAGAATGTGCTCTACCCTCGTGTCTTTACCCTTCCACCACTCCATTTTATCCTCCTGCTCTTTCTTCTTTAATATTGAGGTTGCTTTTTTCAGGGAAGAAAGTAACTGGTCCTGCAACGTTTCTTTTTGCGGCGTGTTGATATTATCTATAAAGGAATAAGCTGTGTCTTTTAGCAAGCTCTCAACCAGGGTGTAATCTGCGGGCTGTGCCACTGCCACTGTTGTGCGGCCGAAATCATCTCCCCAGATAGTATCACGCAACGCCTGCCACCATTCATGGAATACAGTAGCTCCCTTTGCCTGGGCATCTTCTCGATTATTCCATTGCCGGTACATTTCAAAATATTCCATTTCATCACGATCCAAACGATTTTCATCTGTCATTAAAAAAATTTTTCTTGCAAATTCTGCCCTTGTACTATAGTTATCGTTCTGCATTTTTTTCATGTCTTCAATAGTAACATCATGCATACTATCCAGATACCGATTAATAATGTAACCACGGTACAGTCCATAAGATATGTCACCCATAAAATACGGATAAGTTGAGTTTACCGGCAACTGGTTAGCACTGCTAACGAATCCGCGGGAAGGATTTTTCATGTGAGGATTTTCTTCCTGCTGTATCATTCCACGCCACATGTAAGTGCTATCGGTTCCGGGCATTATAAAATCACCCTGTCCTTTCCACTTTGCAGGAAATTCTCCCTGGTGCCAGATGGCGATATCGCCCGATTTAGATGCAAAAATGCAATTCATCCCGGGGCAATTTAAATATTTGATGGCCGCCACATAGTCATTGTAGTTTTTGCCGTGATTCAATAAATAAAATACAAAACCATCATTGGAAGGATCATGTGCCGTCCATCTCACGGCCAGGTATTTATCCTTCTGATTATCAGCAGGGAATGATCTGTCATACATTACCGGACCAAAAACCGTGTAGGCAATTGTATCAAACAATGTATTCCCTCCCTTGATCTTCATAGGTTCAATTCGTATTGTGGATTTAATCCATTTATCATTGAACCAGTATTCATTCATTGTAGAATCCCGAAACCGGATTTCATAAAAATCTGTAACATCTCTCCCGGAGGCGGTGAAGCCAAAAGCGATGCTGTCATTATATCCAAATAAGATATTCGGAACTCCGGGGAAGGATGCCCCATATACATTCAATGAAGGTGTTGTTATCTGCATCTCGTAATAATAGGCAGGCAGAGACAAAGCGAGATGGGGATCATTGCACAGGATGGGCTTGCCACTCTTCGTTTTTGAAGGACCTACTGCCCAGTTATTACTGCCAATCCCTTTTTTAGGTTTATTTTCATAAATGGGTTTTAAGTCATCATTTTTATAGTTAAAGTATAAGGAATCTGCATTGGGAGGAACAGAAAGATCGACAACCGCTTTTTTCGGATAAGGATTTTCAGGGGTATTGGGTACAACCGGCTTCAATGAATCAGGAAAGGCGGGAAAAAGTTTTTCATATTCCTTTTGTGTAAATATCCCATGGGCATTGGTAAATCCAATATCGTCCGACAATGCTGTTTGCTCAGCTATGTATTTCAGAAATAGCGCTGATTTTAGTATCGTCCAATGCTCCGGTTTATAATTCAGCAATTTGAATTCAATTGGCAGCTGACTCTCTTTTAACTGGTCAATATAGGCATTCACACCTGCTGTATAGGCATCCCATTGCATTTTGGTGATGGGGTTCCTGTTTACCTCGTTCACCTCTCTTTCGGCTGCGTAAACCATACCCAGCCTGCGCTGGCTTCTGTCCCACTGAAGCGGACCTTCACCCAGTATTTCGCTTATGCGACCTGCAGCAGCTCTTGCTCCAAATTCCATTTGCCAAAGGCGGAATTTGGCATGAAGATATCCCTGGATAAAATAAGCATCCTCTTCCCCTTCGGCAAACACATGCGGCACTAACCGTTCATCGAAATATACCTGGACCTTCCCCTTTAACTGCGGAAATTTTAGTTCGGCATCGAAGCTCTGGTCTATGGGCTCGGCGTTTTGCCAGAATCCTGCCTGGGGACTAAGAAATTTTCCGACAGGCGGAACAATGCCCCATTGCTGATTTAAAGCGATAATCAGCCCTATAGTTACAGCTGAACTAACTATAAAAGGAACAATTTTCAAATCGTTATGTCCAAAATGTACAACAAGAATGTTTATTATGTAACAACAAGTCTATGCACAATTTGTTATCTCACGGGTTACACGCCAAACGCCATCTTTATTTTGCCAAATTTGAATAAACTTATATGTACCAACTTGTAATTGACCATTTTCCATGTGCGAAAACGTGTGCTGCCCGGTTTCGATTGCACCATAAACTTTTATTGGGTAGACTTCCAGAGTTTCGGAAAGCAATTTTCGGGTCAAAACATAGTCCATCTTAAAAAGGCAAAATTTTTTGATTGCTTTTCATGTTTATCGTTTCGATTTCGGAATGTTTCTTGTGAATACAACAGTTTCGTTTTATAAAATCAATTCCAGTATAAAAATAAAACAAAGGTAAATGGATTGATATCGATTGCCCGGGGCGATAGGAAAAAATACCTTGAAACTCATTCTTTTGCATAGGAGAGAATTCTCCTAATTATGCTATTTTAGTCCTGCCTTGTTTTTCCGGCTTTGAGAAACTCTATTTAAACACATTGACAGCCACTATGTCGAAAAAGTACTCGCTTCACAAAGATAAAATCAAAATTCTCTTGCTAGAGGGCATCCATAAAAGTGCGCCCGATTATTTCAAAAACTGTGGTTACTCGAATATAGAAACGCTGCCCCATGCAATTGAATCCAATGAACTGCATGAACGCATCAAAAGTGCCAGCATAATCGGTATTCGCTCCCGTACCCAGCTTACTAAGGCTGTCCTGGGCCATGCTGAAAAACTATTCGCCATCGGATGTTTCAGCATTGGTACTAACCAGGTAGACGGATATGCAGCGAAAATAATGGGAATACCCGTATTCAATGCACCTTTTTCAAACACCCGTTCGGTGGCCGAATTGGTTATCGCCGAGTGTATCCTGATGATGCGCGACATTCCGGCAAAAAATGCCGCAGCTCACAAAGGCATATGGCTGAAATCCGCGAGCCATTCCTATGAGGTAAGGGGTAAAAACCTGGGTATTGTTGGCTATGGTCACATCGGTTCACAAGTATCTATCCTGGCAGAAGCAATGGGCATGAATGTTTATTATTACGACATCGAAAAAAAGCTCAGGATGGGAAAAGCAATCGCCTGCCATTCGCTGGAGAAACTCCTTGAAGTCGCACATATCGTCACACTCCATGTTCCGGAAACACCAATGACACGGAATTTGATCGGCTCGAAGGAATTGTCCGCTATGCGAAAAGGATCCTATCTTGTGAATGCTTCGAGGGGCAGCGTGGTAGATATCCCGTCATTGATTGAAGCGTTGCACGCAAATCATTTGCAGGGTGTTGCCCTGGATGTGTTTCCGCAGGAACCTGCCTCCAACAGCGACTCTTTTATATCAGAACTGCAATCGTTTGAAAATGTCATTCTCTCGCCGCATATTGGCGGCAGCACACTGGAAGCCCAGGAGAACATTGGTACAGAGGTAGCCGAGAAACTGGTCAGTTACAGCGATACGGGGTCAACCATCGGATCCACCAATTTTGTACAAATCTCCCTTCAGCCCAATCATAATGTGCAGCGTTTTCTGCATATCCATAGAAATATTCCGGGTATGCTGAAAGAAGTAAATTACCTTTTTACATCAAAGGGTATAAACATCGCAGCCCAATATCTTCAAACCGATCCTGAGATCGGGTATGTCATCATTGATACCGACAGCAACCTGGATACAGGTATTCTAAAGGAACTGAAATCCATTGAAGGAACCATCAGGGTAAGGATGTTGTATTGAGCTGAGTACTTCAGAAGTCCTATGCTTTCCTAAAACCGCTTCCCGATTATGATTAGCAGCGTGAAATCAATGCACTGGCAACCAATAGGATAACTTGATGAGAAAAACATTGTTGGCTTTTGTACTGAACAAATCCTGTATGTCATTGGCATAAGAAAACGAGCCATCTGTGGCAGAATTCGTCCTCCCCTGAGACCAAACCAGGAATAAGGTGGAACCCGGCAGGTATTCCCAGCGAATAACCAGGTTAGAGCGAAATTGCTGAAAATTAAAATCCGGATTATCAAATGTATAATCCGTAGAATGATCGTGATTTTCATCCACATCGTATCCGTCTTCACCATTTTGTGAAATTTCCTGCGGATTAAATATATGATACCGGTCATCGTATTTACTGGCATCCGGCACTGTCACTTTTTTAAACTTTGTATATTTTCCGGCTGAAACAAAGGGCTGGCCGTAGTATTCAACAGATAGTTCAGGATTGATTGTAAAATTCAACCGGATGGTCATCAGCAAAGTTTTCTGATCCATTTCAGCAAAAATATATCGCTTTTCGTCTGCATAGTCAACCGTTTGAGCATACTGCAACTGTGTATTCAAAATAAGGTAATCCGGTTCAATCGAAACGGAAAGCGCATTCATTGGCTGCGCTACAATTCCGCCGTAATAATCGTAGGCTGTATAACTTTTTTGGTCGCCAAAGCCCCTGTAATTTCCAACATACATCCAGATCTTTTTGGTCTGGTCGGTAAAGACATTCAAATTACCTTCGATACTTCCCGGCAGATGAAAAGAAGGTCCTCCCCGCAGCAGGTCATTGGAAATATGCTTGGTCTCGCGCGTGATATTCGTATTCAAATACCACCTGTTTTTAAATTCAGCATGCCAGTTGGTATTAAACAGGGTTGTGGTGTGTTTGCCCGAGTAGTCCCAATACATCCAATAGTTTGTATTAATATACAGGTTATTGAAGATGGCGAATGGATCGCGTTTATAAAATGCAATCCAGGAGCCATGATGGAAGAAATCACTATACCGCATATATCCGAGGTCGTTGAATTCAAGTCCGGGTGATCTGACCGTGAAACTTGTTTCAAACTGGATCACTTTTTTGCTCTGACGTCCGAATTTAAGTGTACTTCCATAACCCGACATGGAAGTAAGCGTTGAATCTACTGAAATGTGCTTTGCATCTGGCCTCTGAAAATACCGTGCCGAAGATTGCTGGGTAGATATCAACGCCGTTGGCTTGCCTTGAACGTTGCTGAATTCCATATTCCCTGCAAAATACCATGTGCGTTCTTTCCATGAATGTTTGAAATCAATTCCACCCGTATATGCAGCCGTGTGCAAAAAGTCAAGTGCCGGATTTTCAATATCCCGGTTTACCGCTGTAAAGATGCCGCCCAGGGTTGTCTCTCCCTTATTAAAATCCTGTTGAACCCGGGCTACAAAATAATTGGTCAGCGGCTCTACGGACTCCTTTCTATAAACTCCTTCGTTTTCAATCTTTGCCTTTTCATTCGCTGTAACGCTCTCCAGCAATCCCACGGAAAGTCCTTTCCTTGTTTTCCCGGATAGTTTAAGGGCCGTGAGTATCCGGGTTGATTCGGGCATTTTCAGGTGCTCGGAATCGGATATCTCCGGCGTTAATTGCGGGTACCGTCCAATCCTTCGGGAATAAAACAGATTGTCAGAGCTGAAGTTGTTTATTACAATCGTACTGGAAGGCTGGAACTCGTAGATGTTTTTTCCTTCCACAAACAGGGGTCTGTGTTCTGAAAAATAGGTTTCGTAGGCCGTCAGGTTCACTTCGGACGGATCCGCCTCAACCTGGCCAAAATCGGGATTTACCGAAAGATCAAGTGTGAAATCATTGGTAACGGCTAATTTCCCGTCAAAACCGGCGGAGATGGAACTCGATTTGCCATCGAGAAAAGGATTGCCTTCCTCCTTTTCATATAGCTCCGTTTTAGCCACTGCATATGGCATTAATTCAATCTGCCGGATAGGTTTAATATTATTAATTCCATGCAATTCACCGAACAAATGCACTCGTCCGGGAGATCCTTTGGGAATGAACTGCCATGCTGACTGCTCTTCATTTCTGAATAATATACGGCTGATCTGTATGCCCCAAATGTGTTCGGTTTTCTTCCCAAATCTCAGTTGGCTGAAAGGTATTTTCATCTCAGCACACCATCCCTGGTTATCGATCGTGGTTTTCAGGTACCAAACCGGATTCCAGCTTCCATCATTTGATTCTCCATCCTGCGATACAAGTGCATCGCCTTTTGTGCCAGATGCCATGGCCGTGAACGAAAAGGCCGTCTGCTGATCGAAATAGCTGTCGATCTCAATGGTGACCCTGTCCCCATCCTCATTATCACGACGCGTCAATCGCCTGTTTATTTTAGAAGGCAGGCTGTCGTGCGCCCTGATAAATACGTAAAGATTGTTGTGATCGTACAGAATTTTAAAGGAAGTTTGCTGGGAAGGAGAAACATTCTCCTTGGGTGTCCGTTGAATGAATTCATTTCCCCAGTCCACCATAGCCCAGCATTCATCATTTTCCTGCCCATCAATAACGGGTTCCCTCGCGGTAAATCGTGTTTCGTAAATCTTTTTTTCAATATTTTGTGAATGAAGTGTATATGTTACATATACCGACAAAATCCAAAGGAACAGTCCGCGCAGAATCAAAACTTTTTTCACTTTCATCTTTTATATACGGGTCAAAAATAGGAATAGCCTTTATATAATTACCCTTCCGATTGCAATTGGTTACATATTTGAAAATAATATTTATTATAGACATGGTTTTTAATAAAATGCTGCATGAACCTTAAAAAAATGATCGATAATTACAGCATCATTAAGCTTTTAATATAAGATCGCTAAAGAAAACCGGATTGCTATCCGATGACAGAATATCCTGTAAATAACATGATTTGAAAAAGGTGGATTTATCTATATGGCCTTGAGGATTTTCTGAATATTCACTAACTTTCACTTTTCTTTATCTAATCCAATATGAAGAACAAAGCCATTCATTCAAAGATTGAAGCTCTTGGCAGCCGGATCAATTCAATAAAAGCCAAAGCTGAAAACGCAAATTACCTGAAAGAATCAGGTACTTTTAAAACCCTCGAATCGGATCTGGAGGCAGCCACAGCCTTGCAAAAAGAAGTGCAAATGCTGAAAGATTCCTTAAAAGTCAAAACCCAGGAATTGAAAAACGGGATTACAAAATTAAAGAAGAGCAGCAAGGATGCCGGAAAATTCCTGAAAAAGGAAAAAAAATCCGCAAAACCATCCAGGAAAGAAAAAATTGCGGGAGAAAAATCCCCAGCCACAAACAAGATCTCTGCTGCTAAAAAAATGGTCAATTCAAAAAAGAAAACCGAAAAAGCCAAAACATAATCGCGGTTTCGCCTTGCCTTTAAACCTGAAAAGATATTCCTCAAACGTCTCCCTGACCCGGGAGATCCTGCCAGTTTTGAATGAAACCTTCTGAAATTAAAGTATATTATTATCTTACGATTATTTAAGATAATTCAATGTGAATGGCTTCCGTAGAAATCATTAAATAACTGCTGATTATGAGAAAACGAACTTTACTGTTTCTATTCCTCTTACCGGTTTATTTTTTAACCGCCCCTATATTGGCCCAAAATCCGATCATACGCGATCAATATACGGCTGATCCTGCGGCACGGGTATTCAATGGGCGGTTGTACCTTTATGCATCTCATGATATCCTTGCAAAGGAAGGAAAGGGAAAGCCCGGCTGGTTTTGCATGGAAGACTATCATGTATTTTCCTCTGAAAACCTGACCGACTGGACGGATCATGGCGTTATCGTCAGCCAGAAGAAGGTGAATTGGGTTGACACGGCTTCCTACAGCATGTGGGCACCGGATTGTATTTTCCGGAACGGGAAATATTATTTTTATTTTCCCGCCAATAACAAGGATACAACCATCCTGGGAAGAAAGACTTTTTCAATCGGGGTGGCCATAGCCGATAAGCCGGAAGGTCCGTACATCGCTCAATCGGCACCAATCAGCGGATTTGCCGGAATTGATCCCAATGTATTTATCGACAGGGACGGGCAAGCCTACTTGTACTGGGCCATGGGGAAAATATATGCTGCCCGGTTGAACGATAACATGCTTGAACTGGCATCTGAACCACAGGTGGTTACGAATCTGCCTGAAAAGGGCCTTATAGAAGGTCCTTTTCTGTTCGAACGCCTGGGCATTTATTATATGACCTATCCCCATGTGCAGAATAATATTGAAAGACTTGAATATGCGATGGGTGACAACCCGCTGGGTCCCTTTAAATTTGCGGGAGTCATTATGGATGAATCGCCAATGAACTGCTGGACCAATCATCAAACGATAATACAATTCAAGGATCAGTGGTACCTGTTTTACCATCAGAATGCTTTGTCCCCAAAATTCGACAAGAACCGGTCAGTATGTATTGACAGCCTGTTTTTCAATGAAGACGGAACGATTCAAAAGGTGACTCCTACCTTGCGGGGAGTGGGCATAACCCCTGCTGCCCAGAAAATCGAGATCGACCGGTTCAGCTTAAAAAGTCCTACGGGTGCAACCGTTGATTTCCTCGATTCGTTGAATACCTTCAAAGGCTGGAAGGCTGTTCTCAATGAGAAAGATGCCTGGATTCAATACAATGCTGTGGATTTTGAAAGAATTAAATTCAAATCCGCACAATTAAATGTTTTGTCCCAAAGCGGCGGAACCTTGCAGATACGATTGGATAAAACAGATGGTCCTTTACTGGCCGAGGTGAAAATACCCGAAGGGAATGGATGGTCGGTTGTAAATGCTGAACTGCATGGAATTCCTGCGGGAGTTCATAACCTTGTTGTATTTTTGTCCGATAAGAATCCTGTTGAAATAGACTGGCTTCGATTCAACCGGTAATTATTTCGGAACCCGGATTCACGAATCATCCGGAATTTCAAAGGTAAACTGAAACCTGGCCGGCATTGCATCGGATGTTTGCGAGAACCGGCCAGGAAGTGGAATTATGCAGGAATCGGCTATTTTTTAACCAGCTCATTTACAGCCTCGGACAACAATAACCATGCAGCACCGGTGTCGATGACACATTCGTTTTCTCCCCACAGGAACGGCCAATCCTCCTTATTTTCAAGAAAATCAGGCTTCAATAATAGCACACCGGGGACAATGCCTCCGGCTATAAACCGGAAATCCGCCCTGTTATTGCCATAGGTTATTTTCTTCGACCGGGTGCCGACAGTTGAAACAAAAGAGATATTGGAATATGGATGACAGCCAAGAATATAATTCAGTCCTTTAAACACATATTCAGTACCCATGATGGCCGGGTAATATTTATTTGCATAGTAATTTGTAATCGCCCAGTCGATGACGATTGTATTACCGGCCCATCCCCGTGCCGAAATCGGCACGCCGTAGGGATTTAACTTATCATAGCTATCATTAAGTGCCTTGTATTTTATAACATACTCTTTTAGTTTAATTCTGTAGTCATCGTCGAAATAAGGAAAAGCCTGTAGTGCCGCAGTTATATTGCTGTTAAGCGATTGATCCAGAACCTTCCAGACGATTTCCTGAAAGCGCTTTGAAAATTTTTCATTCTTTGTGGTTATGAACAACTGCAGTGCAGCCATTAATTCGGTACTGGCCCTGAATTTGCTAAAGATTGTATCCTCCCTGAAAACCTGCGTTTGATCCTCATCCCACAGCCTTTTAGCCTGGGTAAGGCAATCGTCGGCAAGGGGTTTGTTGAAATCCAGCAAAACCCGGTTTGCGGCAGCGAGGGCGGCAATAGAATGGTAATCCAGACTGGAAGTCCTGTTTGTAAAGGCCCACCTGTCGTCAAACGTTCCGCTCGACTTACCGTCAGACTCATACGGTTTCAACGCCGCGTTATACGGAAGGTTATCCGTTTCATTAATTGCATCTCCCAGGTGATGATATTGATGGAGATTCGGCACAATGATACCCCTTACCGGATGCCCTATATTTTGAAGCTGGGCCACCACGTTCAGCGTGCCATGCTCAAGTTGTTGCAATAAATCGGGCTTGCCGTCCGGACGGTGGATGTCAACATACCGGGTAACCTGATCAATAAATGTTTCATCCCGATTTGTTCCGAACCTTTCCCATGTATCGGCAAAGCTTAAAATTACACTATTATGGGAACCTGTCTGTATATCGAAATCACCCGCATCAAACCATCCTCCCACTGCCAATCCGGGAATGCGTTCAAGGGGCTTAAAACGGGTATCTGTGGTGGGACCCATTGAATATCCATCAAAATGCTGATGGTTAACCGGCGCCTGCAGCGCATCATCCTTATAGGGTTCGCCATGCCAGGTACGGTACGCCTCGTTTACCTTCATATGGTCCATTTGAACCGGAAACCAAACATCCATGGTGGGATGCCATATATTGTCATAAACTCCTTCATCAATGGCGAAGGTGTTCGTTTTCTGTTCGCCATATTTAATATAGTACAGCCCGGGTTCCCTGACAGAAGAAAAATCGAATTTTACGTAATTGTATCTTAAATAATTTCCCCATGGTTTGATGTCAGCATTCAGTTTCTCAATGGATGCCCCATCGCCGGTAACTTTAAATACAGAGGCCTTTGCTAGGGGCGAATCATTCTTATCCAATTCAATCACGGCAATTTTTTCACCGGCGGGATTGTAACCGGCCTGGTTAAAACCAATGACGGGAGTTCTTTTCCATTCCGGTATCACGTTGGGTTTAACCTGCCATTGAAGTACAATGCCTGTTTTGCCTGACGGAATCATACTCCTTACAACAAACCACCCGTTTTGAGCCAGGTTGCGACCGTCAAACAGCATAAGTTCGGTCTCGGACTCAATTCTTACGTACCGTTCCGGATCCTCCGGTGCAAGCACAATTGTTTTGCCTTTTGCTATCGGCTCGGGTACAATAAATTCACCCCTACCCCTGTCATCGAATGTTGTATGATTTTCAAACTGCGGTATTTTTTGGGCTATGGGTTCCACTACCGTGTTGCTTGACGGGTACAATGAAAAACTACCGGGTTTGCCATCGGCCAGGTAGGCTTTCTCAAAATAGGCAGACGGCAGGAATTCAAGGTTAAATCCCACATGGCCTTCAAGCACTTCCGGAATCGGATGATCAAGTTTTACTGTAATTAAAAATCCGTTTTCTCCGGAGGTCACAATTACTCTTGAACTAAATTCGTATTCCTTATACTTGAGGACAACCTCAATCGAATTTGAGGTTTTATCTACTTTTCGATCCGCCACGAAGGGTACCAGATCCCATTGTTCCGGTGTGTTCTGAAGTCTTACCGCCCCGCCGGTAGCCGTTCGCACACCGTGATGGATGAGTTCAATGCCGGCTGTTTTCTCATCAAAGAACCAACCGTTGAATTCGTTGCTGAATACGAATACATTGAGTCCCTGCTTTTCAAAATATCCCAGGTCATTTACACGCAGTTGCTGTCCAATTGCACTTTGCCAGTTAACAGAGAACAGGCAAAACAACGACATCAAGGTTAATATTCCTGCTCTTTTTACATCGTCCTTCGATTTAATTTTCATGGTTTTCACAATTTTATTTGGTATATTCATAATTCCATACAGTAACAAAGGGCAGTCTCCTTTATCGATCCTCATCCATTTCGATTAATTTCAGTTCCCTGCCATTTATTCCAAACAACAGGGCTCTTTTTCCGGTAGCCAGCTTTAATGGCACAATGTGGCGAACTTCTCCCTTCACCATGAGTCCGCTTTCTGAAGGCGGAACTGCGTACATTCCCGATGCCTTGTCATATTTCAGTATAAGTCCCACGCTGGCGTCGTTCCGTGGAGTTTCCACTTCGGTATTATACAGGTTACCGGCAACCACGAATGAATTTCCCCTGAAATCAATGTCCGTTATGTCGTTTATGGATGAAAGCTGAGCCAAGCCGGGCAAATCATGGATTACAAATTTTCCATCGCCCTTATTCTCAATCCATACACTGGCAAACGTATTGACAGTATAGGAAAGGGAACTTTCGAGAATGGCTTTGCCATAAATGTCTTCCAGTGAAGCCTTCCCAAACTCGTCATAAGACATGTATCGTTGTCCGATGAAGGGTATTTGACGCACAGTGGCATCAAATCCGTTTGAAGGATACCTGACCCCTTTTTCTTTAAATGCGAATACAATATCCTGGTGGCCATCCAGGTCAAAGTCATTGGAGAATACCTCAAAGGAACGATCCGCTCTGTACTTGTAGTTCAGTCCCAGGTTGCCCGCAATGAAATCCATATCCCCGTCGTGATCCACATCTGCGGCATGAATGCTGTACCACCAGCCGGTTGTGTTCTTAAAACCAAGTTTATCGGTTACTTCTGTGAATACACCTTTATTATTCTCGAAAAACCGGATCTTCATCCATTCGCCGACAAGGATGAGGTCGATATCCCCGTCTTTATCAAAATCCTCCCAGGCAGCATCCGTTACCAACCCTGCCTTGAGCAATCCCGGGGCAACAGAAGCTGTCACATCCTCAAATTTCAGCTGATCATTTTTCTTCCCGTTGTTTCGGAGAATAAAACTTCCGGCAGGTGCCGGGTACTTGCCGGGAACAATCCTCCCCCCCAGGAAGAGGTCCGGGTCTCCATCCCCGTCAAAATCAGCAGCCCGGACACATTTACCGCTTATCTTCAAAGAAGGAAATGCATCACTTTTAACAAATCCTTTTGACGTATTCAGGTATAGCCTGTCTATATAGAAATCTTCACTTTTCGTAATATCGTTTCCGCCGCTTACCACACAGATATCCGTCCTGTTGTCCCCGTCTGCATCAAACAGAAGCGCCCCCGTATCCTCATATTTTGAATCATTAATCCAGGGACCAGCTTGCTTTTTAAATGTCCCTTTCGGGGTCTGAACATAGAGTATAGCTTCAAAACCTGCTCCGTTTCCTGCAAAAAAGTCATCCAGTCCGTCCCCGTTGACATCTCCGGATGCAAGTGCCGGTCCCTGCCGGGAATACCGGTAGGGAAGCATCGGTTCGGATTTAAAATCATCCAGACTATCCTCACGGTGCGCAAAGTCTATTCCTGAAACAGCTGTAATATCCCTGAATTGCGGAATGGAAGCAGGAGAAGAATCCTGAATTCCTGCATCTCCATATTTCAGGTTAATCAGCTGATCGGCTTTTATCATTTGCAAAACCTGTTGCATTCCATCAGGCCAGATCACCCGCAATTCATCAATCACCTGGCTTGTGCCAAGGCCAAAATGGATTACCGGGGAGACACTCGACTGGTAACCCCGGGTGAGAGTTAATTCCTGTTTCTGGGTTACTTTTCCGGTCCGCACGAAAACTATTGTTCCCAGTCCGAATTGATTCTGTTCGGGACCGTGGAGCTTGATTTTCAGATAATGATTTTCCCTGGTGGCAACCCGGTTTTCATAAACAGCTGACGGTTTATTCGCATTGTTCATTACAAGGTCAAGGTCCCCGTCGTTGTCAAGATCACTGCATGATATACCATTGGTGAGGGTTGGCTCGGCAAATCCCCAGGTCAGCGATTTATCCTTGAAAGTCAAATCACCGTTGTTCCGAAAAGCATAATTCGAAACCGGAGTGCTTGGAAAAAGTTCAGGGCGGTATTCGGTCTTTTGTTTTTGGAAGTACATGTCTGACCTGGGATTCGACAGGATATCCTGGTTATTGATATCCTTTAAAACCCCATTGCTGACGAACAGATCCTTGAAACCGTCGTTGTCCATGTCCATAAAGAGGCCTCCCCAGCTCCAGTCGGTATAGGCCACTCCTGCAAATAACGAAATGTTACTGAAGACAGGCTTATTGTCGAATATTCCGTTGTTCAGCTGCAACGAATTTTGCATATACTGATAGTGAAACCCATATCCTATACTTTTATCAAATGTCTCCTGCCGCATGGGTATCACATTGACGGTGCGCCGGTAATGATCCGGGGGTGTCATATCAATCTGAAACATATCCAGTAATCCGTCATTGTTAATATCGGCTACATCGAGGCCCATTCCGAAAATGGATGTTTGAAAGGTACATTCCCTGACCACCTCACTGAAGGTACCGTCTCCCTTGTTCAAATAAAGAAAGTCGGGCGGGTTAAAGTCATTTGAAACATAGATATCTTTCCATCCATCATTATTAAAGTCGGCAGCAACTACCCCGATTGACATTCCGAAGTTCCGCACGCCTGCCTCATCTGTCACATTGGAAAAAGTAAGGTTGCCATTATTTTTGTAAAGATGACCTGACTCCTCAATTTTATTTTCTTTCACTTTTCCACGATAAAACTCAGCCCCCATGCTCACCAGCACAATCGGATAATTGGCCACATACAGATCGAGCAATCCGTCATTATTATAATCAAAAAAAGTGGCCTGTACCGACGAGCTTTTGTCATTGATCCCATAGGATTTTGCACTTTCCGTGAATGTATTGTCATGGTTGTTGATAAACAACAAATTATCGGAAGGCTGGTATTTGGCCGATACACAGACATAGATATCGAGCCAGCCATCGTTGTTTACATCCGTCATTGTAGAGCCCGTGAACCATTGATGATTGCCGGTAACACCCGCGGATGAGGAAATATCCTCAAATTTCATATTGCCCTTGTTCAGGTATAGTTTGTTGGCCACAAGATTTCCGGTAAAGAATATGTCATCCAGTCCGTCGTTATTGATATCGCCAACCGATACGCCTCCCCCCATATACATGTAAGGGAATTTCGTGTAATTCAGGGTATCGTTTTCAATCAATTCATTGGTGAAATCAATGCCTGACCTGGAAGGGGATATTTTTACAAAGGTATCTTTAGAGAATTTGCCACAGGATATCAGCAACAGGTAAACAAAGGCCAGGATGAAAGAGGATTTCATAGTATATATCAATAGGGTATGAATTCTGAAAATAGTAAATTATTTGAAACTAATATCCAAAGTTTTGATCATCCTGTGTTATGGCAGGATTTGAATTAATTTCGGCCTGAGGGATCGGCCATAGATAATGGATGGCCGGATCAAATCTAACTGCATCCCTTCTGAATTTAAAAATTCCGGGCAATACTTCCGGGATAAATACCTCCAGGCGGCGCCATCGCACCAGGTCGTTGAACCGCACCTGCTCGCCGCAAAGCTCGACTTTACGTTCATGCTCAATGACTATTCCTAACTGCTCTTTGTTGGAAACGGGAAAGAGGGCATCCATGACGGGCGTGCCGTAATTTGGCATCATCACATCAGCCCTGTTTCTTACCCGATTAAGATAATCGATGGCTTCAGGGATATTGCCAAGTTCATTTTCTACCTCAGCCATCATTAGCAATACATCGGCCAATCGGATCACCCTGGTATTGATTCCGGAATAATAAGAATAACTCTCAGATTTCTGTTTGTAATAGTTTTGGTATTTTCTCCAACCATACCTTTGCCAGACTTCAGTTTTAAAAACACCGTCTTCCCAGAAGCTTTCGGTATAATTATTTATAATCACGGTATCCAGCCCGTTATTGTATAAATCACCCGTCTGGTAGATGCAATATCCCAATCTGGGATCTGTTTTTACACCGTTGTCCGCCAAAGTCTCGAATTCCTCTACAAGATCCACCACAGGAGTTACGTTAAACCAGTTGAAACATCCATATTCTATAGCCTTGAACGTCCCCTCGTTTAGACCGGAACCATCACTTGACCAGATATCCGTGGTACCTGATTCCGGGTTGAATTCTACTTCAAATATAGATTCCGGGCCATGTTCTGTTTCTTCTTTAAAATTATCGGCATATATGCTTTCAAGAGAGTAGTTTTCTTCGTCCTGAATCACATGAAGAAAAGCATTTTTTGCACTTATATAATCAGCCTGATCGTTGGATTCATTGGCCTGAAACAAATGAGCCTTTCCCAAAAGAGCCCAAGCTGCCCCGGATGTAGCCCTTCCCTTTTCTTCCAGGTTTTTTGGAAAGCATTTTTCGGTTGCAGAAATTAAATCCGTTTCAATTTGAGCCCAGATTTCAGCTTTTGGAGCTCTGGGTAATCCTTTGACGCCTTCAGATATTTCAAGATATAGTGGAACATCTCCAAATCGGGTTACCAGTAGAAAGTAGTACAGCGCTCTTAGGAATTGCGCCTCACCGATGTATTTATTCTTCTTCGCCAGGGACATCAATCCTGACGGTATCTTGTTTATTGCCTCCTCATTATTGATGACAAAATTGGCCCTGTTTATACCTACATAGCAGTTTTTCCAGTATTCCCCGATAGCTCCATGGTTAGCATCGAATGTAAAATTGGAATATTGCATTTTATCTGCTTCTGCAGCAGGATTCATAACTTGTTCATATGCCATGTTATCCATGGCATAGTAGAGGGTGCGTTGATAAAGACCGTGGGTCTGCAGGGTAGCATAAACGGCATTTACCGCTTGCTGAACCTGGGTTTCGTTTTTAAAATAGATTTCGGGAGTTGGTACGTTAGGATTTACCAATTCCAGTTTACCAACATCGCAACAATTCAGATTCAAGAACATTATAATTGATACAGGTACAAAAAAAATCCTTGATGTTTTCATTGAGATGGGGATTATGGCGTTTATTTAACTTTGAAGATCTGTAGTCTTTCATTATTATTTCCCACCAGAACAGCCTTATCTCCATTGTTTTTTTCCAGGTGAATTAATGACAGGGCATTAACCTCTTTGGGAACGAAAAACCCGGATAATCCAAAAGGGATGGCCCTAAAGTTGTTTTTTCCATCACCTTCCAGAAATACACCAACTCCGCCATCGTTTCTTGGAGTTACAACTTCCACATCAAAAATATTGCCGGCTGCCAGGATATCCAGGTGTCCATCCTGGTTAAAATCTTCGATGATTATATCGTTTATTGAAGATAATTGGGCTTCCGAAGGTAAGGGGGTAATAACAAAATTACCTTTCCCGGTATTTTGCAGGAAACAACTGGCAAATGTTTCAGCCTGCAAATGAAGGGCTGAATCCAATATACTTCCTTGATAAAGATCGGATATTTCAGCTTTGCCAAAACTTTCGTATGTGGGGAATTTCTGTGCCAGACCCGGATTCTGCAGCAGGAAACAGGCCCTGCTTCTAAGCGGGTACTGTTGTTTCCCCTGGTAATAACTCAATGCAATATCCGATTTTCCGTCCTTATCAAAGTCCCCGGCATATACATCAAATGTTTGATCCCTGCTGGCCCTGTACCTCATATTCATTCCCAGGTTGCCGGCTACCAGATCAATATCCCCGTCATTGTCAAAATCGGCGCCATTCAGGCTGAACCACCATCCCTTTGTGCCTTCAATGGCCGATTTTTCAAACTTACCCTTATGATTCCAATATATGCACAAAGGCATCCATTCTCCTGCCACAACCAGATCAGTCCAATGATCGTTATCCAAATCCGTGCAGAAAACGGCGGTTACCATACCGGCTCTTAAAAGACCGGGAGCCACCTTGGCCGTAACATCCTCAAATTTAACGGTTCCCCTGGCTGATTTGTTTTCAAGGATAAAACTCCGGGCAGGAAACGGATACTTACCGGGCACATGCCTTCCGCCTACAAAAAGATCCAGGTCACCGTCATTATCGAAGTCAACCGCATTTACGCATGATCCGCTTATGGTTATTGCGGGTAGCGCATCGGGACTTTCCACAAATTCTCCCTTTCCTGTATTTATATACAGCCTGTGCTTGTATTGATCCGAAGATTCGGGAAACTCATTTCCCCCGCTTGCGACGTACAAGTCAGGATCACCGTCGGAATCCGCATCAAACAGCAGAACTCCCGTATCTTCGTAATTGCTGTCACTCTCCCAGGGACCGGCCAACCGGTCAAAAAAACCGTCTTTGTTTTGAATGAACATGGCGCCCCTGCTATGCAAGGCATTGCCTATAAAAAAATCTTCGATACCATCCATATTAACATCTCCCACAGTGATATCCGGACCTGTGGCAGAAAGCTTATGAGGCAATAACGGCTGCTTGTCATAATCATTGTATTCATTCTCATGATGAATAAAATCAATGTTTTCGGAGGTTGTTATGTCGGTAAAAAGATGCCGGTCCGTAGGAGGATTCGACGCCCCCCTGCCCCCGCCAGCGGGAGACATGCTGACCAGAGCTTTATCATAGGACAGGATCAGTTTCTGATTCGCATTCACTTTCCGTATTGCCTGTCTTTTGCCATCGGGCCAAATAACAACAAGTGAATCGATCGTTTTATACTTGCCGATGCCGAAATACAGCATCGGTTCCATCGAGGACTCATAGCCCCTGGAAAGTGTCAGTTCAGCCACCTGCGATTTTCCGTCCAGCCAAACGGAAACAGAAGATCCGATACCCATTTTATTCCCGGGAGGTCCCTTGAAATCAATCTTAATATAATTGCCCAGGTTATTTTCCCTGGAGTTGTTTTGATAGAGAAACGCCTTTTCATCGATATTATTCACTATCAATTCAAGATCCCCATCATTGTCGAGATCGGCATAAGCGGCGCCATTCGAATAACTCTTATCCATGATGCCCCATTCCCTGTTATAATGTGAAAAAGTCAGGTCGCCGTTATTCCTGTAGATATAATTTACCAGTGGTTGAGCCGGCATTTCTTTTACCATCTTCAGAAATTCCGATTTATTGGCACCCTTGTTAAAATACCCCTCATTTTGCATGCGGTCAAAGAAATCAATATTATTAATATCCCTTCGGATACCATTTGTTACATAAAGGTCTTTCCATCCATCAAGGTCAAAATCGGCAAACAAGGCACCCCAGCTCCAGTCTGTGGATGTTACACCCGCTATCCATGCAGCATTGCTGAAACAGGGTAATCCATTGTCCATAATTCCCCGGTTTAATTGCAATGTGCTGTACCGGTATTGATGGTGAAGTCCTTCTTTTACCATATCTTCAAAATCCTCGGGCGTCATGGTGGTCATATTTTCTTTGGCTCGTTGATTATCTTCCGGTGCCATGTCAATTTGTAAGATATCAGGCAAACCGTCATTATTATAGTCTGCAATATCAGCCCCCATGCCGTAAAACGAGGTTTGGCCAACTACTTCTTTTGTCCTGTCGGTAAACGTCCCGTTTCCGTTGTTGAAGAAATAGAAGTCAGGGCTTGTGAAATCATTTGAAATGTAAAGGTCCTTATATCCATCCTGGTTCAGATCACAAACCGTGGCGCTCAGCGACAACCCAAATGTCAGCAGACCCGCTTCAACGGTGACATTGGCAAAAGTACCATCTCCATTGTTTCGGTATAAATGCCCTGATTCATCCATTTTTGCATTTTTCATCATTTGCCGGTAGAAATAAGGCGATGCCTTGAACCGGGTGATGGGGTAATTGGCAACATACAGATCCAGGTCACCGTCATTGTCATAATCGAAAAATGTACTTTGTGTGCTTTTCCCATTATCATCAATGCCATACTTTCCGGCCTCCTCGGTAAAAACAGGAATCCCATCAGAATTATTTCCGTGATTTACATATAAAAGGTTATTGCTGATGCCGGTAAGTCCCGACACACTTACGTAAATATCAGGCAATCCATCGTCGTTAATATCACAGATTGTTGAACCCAGCATCCAGCGATGATCGCCACCCGTCCCTGAAGTTTCGGTAATATCTTTAAATTCCAGGTTTCCCATATTGAGATACAAGCGGTTGCTGACCATATTTCCGGTAAAATAGATATCCGTCAGACCGTCGTTATTGAAGTCTCCCACAGATACTCCTGCGCCCATATACATATAGGAATACAAAAAATAATTAAACGTATCGGTTTCGGTCAGGGTATTTTGAAAAGTAATATTTGTTTTCCGGGAGGAGAGTTTCCTGAAAAGGGAACCTTCCCCTGTTTTATTATGTGTGCAGGAGGAACAGGCGCCAAGAATTGCGATTAACAAAACTGCCGGATATAGTACTTTCCGGTATCCGGGTATCAAAAGGTCAGTCATTTCGGCCATTAAAAAGAATGAAGGTTGAATGTACTTTTATTACCAAAAGAAAAAAATGGTCCTGTTTTGCAGGACCATTTCTTTGAATCATAATACTTTCTACCAATTAATAACCAAAATTCTGGTCTTCCTGGTCCATATTCGGGTTAACATCAATTTCCTTTTGAGGAATTGGCCAAAGTAAATTCTTAGGTGCGGAGAAAACCAAGGCGGCTCTATCAGCTTTAGGAATAGAATTCAGCAATTTATCCGAAGTCAGGAAAGCTTCAAGTCTGCCCCATCTGACAAGGTCAGAGAAACGAACCTGTTCACCGCACAATTCGACTTTACGCTCATGCTCCAAGGCTACCATGAATTCAGCCAGGTTAGTAACCGGGAATCCGGCAGCATCCATTTCAGCGGTTCCGTAATCAGGCATAGCCACATCCGGTCTATCTCTGACCTGGTTTATGAGGTCAATTGCGGCGGGAAGATTGTTAAGATTTGCCTGGCATTCAGCCATCATCAGCAGAACATCGGCATACCGGATCACTTTCATGTTGATTCCGGATGTATTATCCGTTTCACTGGGTTGTTTGTAGTAGTTCTGGTATTTCCTCCAGCCTCTTCTTGTGTATTCAGTAACAACACCATTAAAATCCTCAACCAGAGGATCAAGTGTCATGGTCAGGGTATTATTGTCATACAAATCACCCGTCTGGTAAGCACAGAAACCACGTCTTGGATCGGTTTTTACACCATTGACAGCATCTGTTTCGAATTCATTCCAAAGATCCTCTGAAACGAATACGTTAAACCATCCCAGGCAACTATATTCCTGGGCCCTGAACGTACCTTCGTTCACACCCTCGTCAGTTCTGTCGGAACTCCATTGGCTGGAATAACCGGCATCCTTGCTAAACTGGACTTCGAAGAGAGATTCCGGACCATTTTCGGTTTCTTCCTTGAAGTTATTAAAATAGGCAGGCTCCAGGCTGTAACCGGTAATATTGGTAAAGGCTTCGAGCGCTCCGGAATAGTTTTTCTGGAATAAACGTGCTTTGCCCAACAGTGCCCAGGCAGAACCTTTGGTCGCTCTTCCGGGGACTTCCTCAGCCTTGGTACGGCATTTTGCGGCAGCCTCTATACAGTCGGCTTCGATTTGTGCCCATACCTGCGCTTTAGGAGCTCTGGGCATACCTAAATTCTCTGCAGGATCAACGCCGAGATAGATGGGAACATCGCCAAATTTGTCAACAAGCCAGAAGTAATACAAAGCACGCATAAACAGTGCCTCACCAATGTACTTGTCTTTCATGGCCTGGGGCAGAAAAGCTTCGGGGATATCGTTAATTAATTCGGAATTGTTGATAACAAAATTGGCCTTGTTAATTCCCCTGTAGCAACTATTCCAGTATGCTTCCGTCAGACTATGTGTTGCATCCTGGGTGAAATTGAGCCACTGGCGCTTATCTGCTTCCTGCTGGGGGTTACATGTATTCTCATGAGACATGTTGTCATTCCCGTACCACATACCACGGTTGTACATCCCTGTAGTTTGCATACTGCCGTAAACAGCATCTACAGCTGACTGTACCTGAGCTGCAGATTTAAAATAAGTGTCAGGTGAAAGATTGTTAGGGTTCGTAAGTTCCAGCTTATCCGCGTTACACGAAAAGAATAGAACCCATGCACTGAAAAGCAGTGCAGGTGCAAAATATATTTTTAGTCTTTTCATAATATAATTCTGTTTTTAAGATTTAGAAGGTAATTTGAAAACCAGCAATAACTGATTTTGGTATAGGATAATTACCTACATCAATTCCATTGGCATAGTTTTGAGATGTTGTCTGAGGAGCACCAATTTGTCCCAATGTAGTGCCACTGGCAAGGTACCTGCCAACTTCCGGATCCAAACCGGAATATTTGGTTATGGTGATCATGTTTTGTGCACTTACATAAATTCTCAGTTTCGTGAGTTTGTTCTTCAAAAGATTACCCGGCAATGTATACCCCAGCGTAATGTTTTTCAGCTTGGTATAAGCACCGTCCTCAACAAAACGACTGGATGCCTGGGCATTGGCAGCAACAGCACCGGCTCTTGGGATGGTATTTGAAGGATTGGTTGGTGTCCATCTGTCAAGAACTTCAACACCGGCATTAAATAACCTGGGCATAGCCTGAAGGTCATACAAGTTGGTGTTATAAAGCTTGTTCCCATAAACTCCGCTTATGAAAACGTTAAAATCAAAGCCTTTATAGGAAGCATTGAGGTCAAAACCAAGCGTCATCTTCGGGAAGGGGTTTCCTATATTGGTTCTGTCGCTTGCAGTAATTGCGCCATCCCCATCGGTATCTTTAATACGGAAATCACCTGCAGTGGAAGCATTAAGATCATGTTGTGTACCACCCATGTAGGTCTCAGCTTCCGAAGCTGACTGGAAGATACCGTCGAAATCCCATCCGTAGAAGAAGAAAGCGGGTTGTCCAACCTCACATCGGTTAAGGTCTTCCCCTTCAAAACCAAATCCGGAAATATAGGTAGCACCACCCAGGGATTTAACCTCATTATGGAAAGTACCAAGATTTAAATTGGCTGACCACCGGAATTCGCCTTCAAAATCATTGTATCCAAGTTGCAATTCAAAGCCTTTTGTTTCCATTGAGCCTGCATTCTGAGGGATTGTGCCTGTCCAGTCACCTGAAGAAAGCGGCAGCGGTACCTGCATCAGCAGGTCATCACTCATGTTTATATAATACTCAGCAGACAACGTAAACTGGTTATTAAACAAGCCCAAATCCAATCCGATATTGGTCATGGTTATTTCCTCCCATTTTAAATCGGCATTTGGTCTGCCTGCAGCGGTTGTTCCAACTAAAAGTGCATTGCCAAAAGTATAGTTCATGTTTGAGGTTAAGGAAGAAGAATAGGCATAATCAGCAATCTTGTCATTACCGGCCTTACCCCAGCTACCTCTGAGCTTCAGGTTACTAAGAAGAGGAACATCGCTTAAGAAAGCTTCTTTGGCAATATTCCAACCCACAGATAATGAAGGGAAAGTACCCCATCTCTTGTTTGCACCAAACCTGGACGATGCATCTTTCCTTATTGAAGCCGAGAACAAGTACTTGGAATCATAGTTATAGTTTAATCTTCCAAGGTAACCAATTCTGTAATAATCAATTGTTCCTGAAGACAATGAAGCATTGGTGTTGCTCACTTCATCAACAGCGTTGGAAAGATTATTGCGTGAATTGGTATTCAGAATAGTGGAGTTAACAGAACTGTATTCCATCAAAGCCAACGCCTCAAAATTGTGTTTTTCAGCAACTGTCAGATTATAAGTAAAGTTGTTTGTGAACAGGAATGCAGTATAGGTGGCCCTGTTTTTAAAAATGTTTGCAAAGTTTGACCAGTGCGTATTGCCACCCAGGTTATCATCATTGAATGAAGGGTATAATTGGTTGTTTGTTATTCTCTCATCCTGGAGGCCAAGATTAGTTCTGAATTTCAGGCCTTTAACAATTTCCAATTCACCGTATATGTTGCCAAGGATGTCCTGTGTATTCTGTGTGCGACTGTTCAGTGTCATGATTCTGACGGGATTTTCAGCATCCTGTCCGTCAACTGAGCTGGTCGGACCCTGGAATCCTCCTGGATTGTTGGAATTGTATATCGGCAGATAGGGTGCCATTTTAATGGCATGCTCCAACAGGGAACGTCCGCCATTATCAGCCAACGGATTTTGTTTTGAGTATGATAAGCTGAGGTTCTCACCGATTTTCAGCCTGCCTTTTTTGAAATCACTATTGACCCTGAAGTTGTATCTTTCAAGACCCGTGTGGATAACGATACCTTGTTGATTCAAATAACCGGCTGACAATCTGAAAGTGCTGTTTTCAGTACCACCGGAAAGAGAAAGGTTATAGTCCTGCATAGGACCATTCTGGTATATCGCATCCTGCCAATCGGTTTCAGCAGCCGTAGTACGGGCAGCGTATTGAGGATCTGTATAAACTGCAGGTGTAGTAAATGCACCGCTTGTGGCATATTCTTTGTATTGCGCACTGTTCATCAGATCATACCTTGCCGTGGTGTATTGAACTCCATAATAACCATCCAGGTTAACCACAACATTCCCCGATTTACCTTTCTTGGTGGTAACCATTATGACACCGTTTGATCCCAGAGAACCGTAGATGGCAGCTGTGGAAGCGTCCTTCAATACTTCAATGGACTCAATGTCAGCGGGACTAATATTACTGATGGTGGTTGTAACAACACCGTCAACAACATACAAAGGATTGGCATCGTTTACCGTGCTGATACCCCTGACCCTCATGGTGGATGAATAACCCGGAGCGCCATTGGCGATAACCGTTAAACCAGCTGCACGTCCCTGTAAGGCCTGGTCAAGACCTGACGAGGGCAGTGAATTAACTGCCTCGGATGAAACGGATGAAATGGCACCCGTTACTACACTTCTCTTCTGTGTACCATAACCCACAACCACAACCTCTTCAAGATTTGTGACATCGGGAGCAAGAGCAATATTCAAAACCGTTTCGGCACCCAGGGTAACTTCCTGTGGTAAATAACCGATAAAGGTGAATACCAATACATCACCCTTGCTGGCTTCAATTTGGAATGCACCGTTAAGGTCTGTAGTAGTACCCGTTGTTGTTCCTTTTACCTGTACGTTTGCGCCAGGCAGCGCTTCGGAAGTAGATGCATCAGTTATCGTTCCCTTAATGGAAACCTGCTGCATGTCCTGCTTCAAGGTTAAAACAACCAGATTGTTGTCGAAAACCTTGTAGGTAATATCAGAGGATTCGAAAAGCCGTGCCAGGATCTGTTCGACGTTTTCATTCCTGACGTTTAGGTTAACCACCTCGTCAATGTAACTGAAATCGTCATTATAGAAAAACCTGAACTCGCTTTCTTTCTCAATGAACTGAAAGACTTCTCGCACGGACTTTCCGTTCAAATCTACCGTAAACCGAGTATTCTGTGAATACACAGAAGCAGACAGGTTTAATGATAGAACCAGTAAAAAGAGTGCTGATAGTTTCATAATTAGGATTAGTTTTTTAAGTTTTCTTTTTAAGAAGAAAACTTCGTCTGAAGATTTGTTTTTCATAAATTTGTGTAGTTTTTAGGTTTGACATTTTTATGCCGAATGATTTGCACATTGTAGCCGGCATAATTTATGTTTGACTTAATGAATCGGGGAATAGACCGCCACGTCTATTCCCTTTTTTTGCGCATTGTTTTATCTCATAGAGTGGTTTTTAGGGTTAATAATTAGTTCTCATCCGCATGGTTATTTCTTTTTCATATGATTATTGAATTTTTCAGTCCTTTGCTTATTTTCAAATATCAGCACCGTCTTTCCCTGGAGCTTGTATTCGAGAGGTGCCGAAAGTTTTATAACGTCCAGAACCTGTGTCAGAGTCTCATTTTCAAGGGTCCCACTGAACCGGAATGCTTTGAGTTTTTCCGATCCGAATATAAATTTCACATCATATTTCCGTTCCAGCTTGATAACCAGGTCGCTTAATTCCTCCCCTTTTAGTATCAGACGGTTATCCTTCCATGCAACAATAGGCTGGGGATCTATCTTCTCCGCAACATAAATAATACCTTCCTTTAATTTAAGAATCTCAGTTTTTGCCTCTCTCACCGTTTTTATATCCCTGACAGTAAGATTTTTGTTGTTTTTCAAATAAAAGGCCTGCTGATGAGGTTCAAGGTAAATAGATCCGCTCTGCTTCATTCCCTGGTGTATTGAAATTTTCCCTTCTACAAGTGTTGTCTCAATTATATCCTCATCGTCATAGGACTTAACATTGAATTCAGTTCCCAAAGCCTGGATGCTCAACTCCCCCGTTTTCACATCAAAGGGCAAATCGGTATTTTTGGCCACTTTAAAATAAGCTTCTCCATTCAGTTGAATTTCCCTGTTTTCCCGGTTAAAAACATTCATGTATTTTATTTTACTCCCGGCATTAAGCCATACGGTTGAACCATCAGGCAATAAGATCACTGTTCGGGCGCCATAGGGTGCCCTGATTTCTGTAAACGTAATGTTTTCTGCAGGTACAGGTTTGTTTCGTGTTATAGAATAGGTTAAAATGCCTCCCAGCATGAAAACAGGTATGACAATGGCAGCAATCTTCAGGATTTGCAGATAAAATGGCTTCCGGCTTTCAGGTTCAGCTATTGGTTCATCCGATATTGATTCTCCGATACTGGATTGTATATTTTCAAAAATCCGGTTGAAATCCTGACCTGTTGAGGCCTTCCGGGAAGGTACAAAATCTTCTATTTCCTGGAGGAGGCTTTTCTTGATGAATAACTCATTATTCTGCCCCGAAAAGAACGACCTCACTTGCGCCAATTCCTCCGGCGTGCATTTTTCTTCGTTGTATTTTCTGAGGAGTAACTTAAAATCCGGAAGCATGCTTTTTAATCTTATTTTAATCTGCCCAAGTAATACAACTCAGCTTCCACAACTACTCATGGGAATTGAAAAATTATTCGGCCAATATCGATTCTTTATTTAATTTTTCGCGGATATACTTGAGGGCCCGATAGATCTGATTTTCCACCGAGCGGATTGAAATCCCCAGCCGTTTGGCAATTTCAGCGTGACAGAGTCCATCCAGCCTGCTTAACCGGAAAATAAGCTGCTGCCTCTGGGGAAGTTCACCGACAATTTTATAAACAACTTCCTCCAGATCATTCGAAAGAATTGATTGCATAGCTTCCTGATCTTCATCGGTTCCTTCAACGATCATGTCTTCAAGGTAACGCCGACGAACCAACCGGTGCTTGAAATAATTGTATATATGGTTAACGGTAACTTTATACAGGTAACTCTGAATCGGAAAAGCCTCACTCAGCATATCACGGTTTTCCCATAACGAAACAAAAACATTTTGAATTATTTCCTCGGATTCGGCCTGTGAATGTAAGTAGCCTAGGGTGAAATAATAGAGCTTCTTACTGTATTTGTTGAAAATCAGTTCAAAAGCAGGTCTGTCGTTGTTCTTGAGACGCTGCACAAGGTCTGTGTCACTATTTAATAACCTTCTTGTCAAAGTGTAAATAAATCAGTGAAAATTTCGGTTATATAAACAAATATAAGAAGTAATTTGAATAAATTATTCAACTTAGTGTAAAAAATACGCAAAGTAGAATAAAATCTATTAATATATTGATAATGTGAATATTTCATTATAGTATTAATTATTCAAAAGGGACAAAACAACAGGGATGCCTTAATCGGAGATGTTTTCGATGGATCGGGAAAAGAAATTATGCTTGTAAAAGAGAGCGAATTGATTCTTCGATAATTTTTTGCCTTTTTAGAAAGATAAGGAGGGTAAATTGTAACTTTAATAGCCCTTTCACTCATAAAAGGAAAAGGGATGATATATGAAATCATAAAATGGAAAAACTAAGATTCATCAACCGGTATCTCATGATACCCCTGGTACTGGTCTTGTTTATAATTACTTTTTATCTTATTTATGATGATATCAAGGAAAGAACTGTAAACGAATTTAAAAACGAACAGCTAATTCTGGCCAAAACAGCATCCCAGGCTATTACTTCTGCTTTTAATGACTATCAGTCCGATCTCACTTTTTTATCCCTGCTTAATGATATCGTTAGTTCCTCGGATGAAAGCAAAACAGTCCTTGAAAATTTCTACGAGCAGCATAAACAAATTATTGCAGCCGTCACAAAAGTCGATTCAAGGGGGATAATCCTGGATACATATCCTTATAATCAATCTGTTACAGGAACTGACATATCGTATCAAAAACATGTCCGCCAGATTATTACAACGCACAAACCGGTTATAAGTGATGTATTTGAATCGGCACAGGGTTATCCCGCCATCGCTTTGCATGTCCCCCTTTTTACAGGGAATGATTTTGCCGGAAGTCTTGCCATCTTAATTCCGATTGATAAACTGGGCAAATTATACCTTGATAAAATAAAAATCAACGGAAGCGGTAAAGCGTGGTTGCTGAGTGAAAACGGAGTCGAATTGTATTGTCCGGTTACCGGACATATTGGTAAGTCCTTTCTTGAAAATGCGAATAATGATGTTACTGCCATTCAATTAATGAAACAAATAAGGGCCGAAGAGAGCGGGACTGCATTTGTTGCGGATCAGGAACGTACGCCGGAAGGTAAAACCCGGGAGAATAGAAAATACATCGCTTTTTGCCGGGCTCCTCTCGGAAATACGTATTGGACCATTCTTATTTCCCGGCAGGAAAAAGATATTTTTTATGCGCTGACTAAGCTTCGTAATCGCTTAATCCTTCTCTTTTCACTCTTTACAATGATAATATCCTTTTACTTTTATTCCATCGTAAAAGCAAGGAACGTATTAAAGGAAGAAGCAAAAAGAAAGAAGGCCGAAAAAACCTTGCAGGAAAGCGAAGAAAAGTTTCGCCGAATTTTTGAGGATCATTCAGCCATTAAATTGCTCGTCGACCCGGAATGGGGAAATATTATCGATGCCAATAAATCGGCGGCTGAATATTATGGCTGGGACCGCCAGGAATTAAGCCGGATGAATATCCGCCGGATTGATGGGATGCCACTGGAGGAATTAATTAACAAGAGTGATGGTGGAATTTCAGAAAGCAGGACCCCTTTCGAAACCCGGCATACTCTCAAGAATGGATCTGTGCGCGATGTGGAGGTCTTTTCGGGCAGGATAAAAATTGGAAACAGGGAAGTCCTTCATTCCATTATCCATGACATCACCGAACGAAAAGTAGCGGAAAAAGAGCTGATCAAGGCAAAGGAACATGCAGAGGAAAGTGACCGCCTTAAGACAGCATTTTTGCAAAACATGAGCCATGAGATCAGAACACCCATGAACGCAATTATGGGATTTTCATCCCTGCTGGTTGAATACTACAACGATAAGCCAAAACTTGAACAATTCTCGGAGATAATAAACCTCCGTTGTAACGACCTTTTGGAAATTATCAATGATATACTCGAGATCTCAAAAATTGAATCAGGCCAATTGCCTGTCAGCAGCGAAGTATGCAACATCACTGACTTATTCTCCGAATTGGCTGATTTCTTTACAGAACATCAGAAGCGGCTCGGTAAAGAAAACATCAAATTTATATTACAGGCTCATTGCGTGCCCCGTGAATTTGTTTTTATTACCGATAAGGTGAAATTGCGGCAGATATTTATTAATCTGATCGGCAATGCCTTTAAATTTACAGAGGCAGGTAAAATAGAAGGGGGCTGTAAACTGGATGCAAATAATGACCTTATTTTTTATGTGTCGGATACAGGAATGGGAATACCGTCCGACAAGTTTCAACTTATTTTTGAGCGGTTTACCCAGTTGCCCCATGATAAGAACATAACTTTTGGAGGTACAGGTCTCGGCCTTTCCATAGTGAAGGGGCTGATTACCATTTTAGGAGGCAGGATCTGGCTGGAATCGGAACCCGAAAATCTTCCCGCAGGTAAAACGGGAAAAACCACGTTTTACTTTTCAATCCCTTTCAGGGAACACGAAGCTAACCGCTGACCAGCCATGGTTCACTTTGAAAGGTCCATTATTTCCACCTTTCTGAATTCGACAGGAGTACTTTCGGCCTGGAGAGCAAAATACCCTTCCTTTAACGGGGTACCATCCGCAACAGGATATTCTTCCGGTTTAAGGCCGGGCCCAATTCGCGGTCTTGAATAGGTGATTACAGTATCTCCGTTTACCAGGTGATGAATGATGCTGTCGCCATACACATCGATCTCTGCAATGACCCACTGGTCACCATCAAATGTTTTTGATGCGGACGAGGTACAGTGTTCGGGTGCCAAAGTTCCCATAATGTCAATATCGGTACCCGGAGTGCAGACGCTTAGTGTAGGCCTCTCCCCTTTTCCCAGGCCCCCTAAAAACTGTGCTTCAACAGAAACCGGAAAATCCTGGTTCAATGCCATACTTTCAGCGCTTTGCGAATGAAACATAATTCCGCTGTTCCGGATGCCCCATTCCGGCCCACCGGGGCATTGTTTTCCGGTAAAACGGTATTCTACGCGTAATTTATACTTTGAAAATTTATGCTTATAAAACAGATGGCCGAATTCCCCGCGGAAACTGTCGATCTGGTCATAACTTACTTTCAGTATTCCGTCTTCAACCCTGAAAAGATTGCCATAATTTTCATTCAGCGGATGTTTGGTGATCTTGATATCCCACCCGGTAAGATCTTTGCCATTAAAAAGGGATATCCATTCAGACTCAGGTTGCCTGGCACCTTTGTGGCAGGAAAATACAGTTAATAAGCAAAATAGTGCTGTCAGTGTTTTCATTGTATCGGTTTAAGCAATAAAAATACGACCATTTATTGAATACAAATTGGCATTTTTTTCAAATTATTGTAAACTTTGTATTTGTTACAATATCAAATACAATTTCTGCCTAACCCAATGATATTGTGTCATGTTATCCAATCGAAACCCGTTGGATCCGGCTCGTACCGCGGACTCTGATGTCCGGGTCCATATAACTGTTTTCTTTGTACTCCTGCTTGTGTGGTTCACCATCAACCTCACACAGGCCTGGTTCATGGAGATACTTGGTGATGAGGCCTATTATAAATTGTATTCAGAAAACCTGGATTGGGGTTATTACGATCATCCTCCAATGATTGCCCTCATGGTGCGGATCAGTTCCATTTTCTTTACAGGTAATATGGGCATCCGTTTTTTTACCGTGGTTCTGCAGCCATTTACCCTGTTGTTGATTTGGATGACAATTGACAAGGAAAAAAATGACAGGCAAAAGCTTTACACTTTTTTTATCATTGCCGGTTCTGTATTTATGTTTACAGGTTATGGCGTAATCACAAGTCCGGACGCTCCGCTGCTCTTTTTCACCGCCCTCTTTTTATATGCATACAAGAGATTTACTAATTCCCCAGCCTGGCCGGTTACTTTGCTCCTGGGCTTTGCCATGGCAGCACTGGTATATAGCAAATACCAGGCTGTTCTTGTGATCGGCTTTGCGGTTATGTCAAACATGAACCTGCTAAGGCATTCCCGATTCCGGATAGCGGCTTTGCTTGCGCTGCTCCTTATTATTCCGCATGGCTACTGGCAGTTTTCACATGATTTTCCCAGCCTTCAATATCATCTTTCATACCGTCTTGAAAATTTCCAGATAAAAAATGTGCTGGAATACCTGCCAAACCAGATGATCCTTTTAAATCCTTTTACTATGGGAGCCGCAGCATTCGCACTGATAAAATTCGCACCTGCTGATACTTACAACCGAGGGCTGTATACGCAGATCATTGGATTTTTTGTTTTTTTTCTGTTTATATCCTTCCGCGACCATGTGGAACCAAACTGGACGATCCCCTGTGCCATACCTGTAATTATCATGCTTACCGAAAGGATTAGCAAAAATCACGCTTTATTCAAATACAGCCGACGGATCATTTTACCCTCCATAGTATTGGTTCTTGTAAGCCGCACAATACTAATGAGCAGCAATGAAATTGCCCGTTCGATCGGTTATGATGGCAAAAAAGGGAAATATGAACTCATTGAAACAGTAGCAAAAGAACTGCCTGTCGTTTTTCTCGGATCCTATCAATCTCCCTCTCTTTATCACTTTTTTACCGGAAAGCAGGGAATAGTGTTAAGTTCTTTCTATTCAAGACAGACACAATTTGATATCTGGCAATTTGAAAAGAGATACAACAATAAAAGAGTTTTTATCAGTTCCGTCAATGATAAGAGAAGCCGCATTTATCGGAAAGGCCCCGCTGTTTTTCATGGTTTTATAGCTGACAGCCTTCAGACAGTTAACCGGATGAAAATAAAGTATACCCTGGAAAATAAAAATTTCCACGCTTTTGATTCCGTTAAAATCAATTTCAGGATAAAAAACACCTATGATTTCCCCATTAATTTCAATCACCGGGACTTTCCGGTAAAAGTCTGCCTGGTGTTAACCGGAAAATATAAAAAGGATATTCATATACTCGATGTTTCTCTTTCAAATACAATATCAATCATTGATAGTGGACAGGAATCAGCAGGAAAGCTTTCCGCAGCTATGCCTGATCTTCCTCCCGGAAAGTACAAGCTGGCCGTTTGCCTGAACAATGCATTTGGCCCGGCATTTAACAGCCGGTTCAGCGAAATCCATATTGCGGAAAAATGATGGAACTTGAATAAAAAAATGCCGTCAGTTAAAACTGACGGCAATTTTACACGGATTACTTTGAAGCCAGCAGAATGTCGAGATTTTCCAGTCCCGCAGTAAATCCTTCTTTGAAGCCCATTTCAATGTATTTATCGAGATCAGCGGTTTCATTGAAGTTTATTTCAATGTAAACCCGGGTGTAGGCCTCTTTTTCAACAAAATCCACAGTCCAGAACGAGGTGGGAAACCGGTCATCGATTTGGCCTTCTTCATCACAGAAGGCATCCTGTCCGGAAAAAGTCCTTAAAGGAATGATTGATTTATAATCAGCACGGCTCCACATCTGCGTGCCATCGGGTCCTACCATCGCATACAGCCAGTATCCGCCCTCGCTGAAATCCATTTTTTTGGTTTTAGCCTGCCATGGTTTCGGGGCCCACCACTGATCAAGCAGGCGGCTCTCTGTCCACGCCGCCCAAACCCTGTCAAGAGGAGCATCAAAATCTCGTTCTACCCTGATTTTTTTATTTTCCTTTTCAACGGAAAAATTCATCAATAATGCACTTGCTTTCATATCACTTAGATTTTAAGTTAGTTAATACCTCATCGAGCTGATCAAAACGATTTTCAAGAAGTTTCTTAAACTGATCGATCCATAGATCAATTTCCATCAATTCAGAAGAATTGAAATGATAATATACTTCGCGGCCTGACTGTTGACGGGTCAGCAGTTTGCATTCGGCCAGTATTTTAATATGTTTTGAAACGGCCTGTCGCGTGGTATCGAACTTTTCGGCCACCGTATTGGGGGTCATTGCCTGTGCGGCGATCAATACCAGGATTGCCCTCCGGGTTGGATCAGCAATGGCCTGAAAAACGTCTCGTTTCATATAAAAATAATTACAATGGGTAATGAAACAAAGATATAGGCAACCAATCGGTTGCAAATAAAATTACAAGACAAATAAAGTCTAAATTAAGTGCCTGTTCCAAAGACAATAAAAAGCGGAAACCCTTTAATATCCTAAAAAGAATTTATCGATAAAATACGCTTTGGAAGAAAAAACTAAAATGTTCTCTTGAAAAAAGACGGAATTCCTGGAGTATTTTTCAGAAAAATACTTTCATAATTATAATATTTCATAGTGCCCCTGAAATAAGCAGCAATAACCTTCCCGGTTCCACTCCGGCAATTCAGGATGACTTCGTACAGATCTGTTTTTTTATTTATTTTAAAAGATCCGCCTGTGATCGACATAAATAATCGCCTTCATACGTCACCACATTCAGATTCAGCCCTATGGCTGCACGATCAAATGTTCCGGCTTCGTGCCTTTCTTCGGGATCAAAAGTGTAGGGTTTTGAATCAAAAACCGAATCGGCGGTAAAAACTTCAAGATAAACAATATTGCCGGTTCCGGAAACGGAATCGATGCCGCCATTCGCTTCATGAACTGTAAACCCCGAAGACAATAAGGTGAGGTCGAGATTATAGCTGCCTTTGCCCGGGACTTTTCCATAATATTCAAGATACCCTTCTGACAGGGCATATTCCTTACTGTCAAAACTTATGGCATTGTTCCTTGCCTCCTCAATATTGTCTTTTTTACAACCCGGCAAAAGCGCCATAATCACAAGCGACAAAATAACCCCCCAGGAACCGGGATTAATCTCCTTTGTCTTCGTCCAGATTTTCATGATTATCCCCACCTAAACTATAATAGTTATTTTCTTCATCTTCGCTGCCAATTTCTTCCTGCTCATCGTCAAGTTCCGCGCCCGGTATATCAAGGTCCTCTCCGGTCAGATCCTCCTGGAAATCCTTGTTATCGGGTTTTCCCGTTTTTTCTAAACGTTCCTTAATATTTACATCGAGGTCAATATCCTCTTCCTTATATTGACTATAAATATCTTCGTTACTCGGGTAAAGCGGATAATCGGGAAACTGGTTTTCATCTTTACCGGATGAAGCTGATTTCTTTTTCACTTTATCCTGTTTCATACTATTCGATTTTTTGGTTCTTTCCTGCAAAGTGGATAACAATTGATTTATGGGTTTGTTTTGCCGAAAGGATGACCGGCTGCTTTCTGAAACTTCTTAATACCATTCCTTGTATAAAGATTAAACAGACGCCATGAAAACATTGAATCGTCCTGTGATGATCTTTCTCCTGCTGTTCTCATTTTCTTCCTGCAACAAGGTAAAGGATTACTTCCGGGAACCGGATCCGGACCCGTTGGTTGAAACAATCCATACATCAATTCTCACCGGCTATGCTGCAAATGTTTCCTTTGTCTCAATGACGGGTCACGCAATTCCCGGGGTGAATTTTATCCGAAGCAATCCGGGATTTCCCTGCACCTCTTTGATTACAATTAATACTTTAACCAATCCCGGAATATACCTTGCCCATCAGGATGTAAACAAAATAACGATTGCGGCACTGTGGGCGGATGAATCCACTGCCATTCTTTCAATCCTTCTCACGGGTTATGATACCGGAACATCTACCCTTGATTTGCTTGGGATCAAAACAATACCGGTTATCCGTACAGGTGACCATATCAATGTTGCCATGGCCAGCATGGACATTCAACTGAATCCCGACCAGGACGCGCTGCTGAGTTTGAATCTGAATACGCTTGAAGTTCAAACGGAATTGCTGCGACTGGATGAACCCAGACCTGCCGATGTTTATGTTGCTGTTTTGCAGGATGCCTATTTTATTGATATTTTTAATAACCTCACAGACAATGACCTTGAAGATGATAGTTACACGATTACAGGAGGTGGGCAATTGATACGGGTAAACGGACCGGCAGCCGAAATAACTCAACAGGCTATGGTGGGTGTTAGAGATCTCCGCCGGATGTATATTAAATCCGACAGACGGAATGGCCCTGATGAAGGTAACCGGAATAGAAAACCAGGGATTTCCCGAATTGGGTACAGCTGTATTTGAATTCACCTCCGCTTGCGGAGGCACTGCCTCCATTTATGCTGCAACCGGAATGTATGCAGGATCAAACGGAAAAAAAGTCGGGTTCAGGTTACAAAATTAATAGAAGTAAAACTTTAACAACCCTGCTCCAACCCCCGTTCGGACAAGGCTCCGCCTTATCCGAAAATAGGGTACCCAGCTCAGTTCATTGAGGCCCCCGTTCGGACAAGGCTCCGCCTTGTCCGAAAATAGGGTACCCGGCTCAGTTCATTGAGGCACCTGCAAAACCTCAGCCTTTTCCCCGACCGGCCTGGTCATAAACAGATAAATGAACATCGCAACCGGCCCCACAAGGAATAATGCATAGAATGGAGCATAAATAAACTGATTCAGCCGGAAAATAAATTCGACAAAGGCAATAAGAAATACAACGATTGCCTGCCATTTCCGGTTCTTCACTGTGGTTGCCGGATCAGTAATCATAAAAAAGATAAATAGCTGGTACATAGGACCTGTGAGTGGTGCAACTTCAGTAAAAAAAGAATCCCCGGTAATCCTGCTTCTCAGAAATGAGAAGAATACAAAACTGAGGATATAGGTAAGGGTAATATGCAGTCTTTTCACCCTCCACACAATGATCAAGCCAAGAACCCAGATCACGAGCATGGGAAGAAAATTATTGCCCCACTGGATACTCAATCCGGCCACGCTGAAAGGATATAATGCCAGCATCCATGAAATGCCAAAGTTGGAAGGATTCCATATATGGGTGCCTCTGTACCGCAGTACATATTTTGACATGACCGAGATAATGGCTGTGATCGCAAAAGGCCATAGATATGTTGAACGGATAAGTATGCTAACACTGATACCGGTAATATAGGCACTGGATAAATTTTTCATTTTCCCGGTCATAAGGAAGGAGAGTGCGGTTTCGGTAAGCACACTGCAAATGATGGCCAGTAAAATGGCCTTATAGCTTTCGAGCATGCCGAAAGCAAAATGGCCGACTACAAGAATAAGTGTGATCAGCAAAGGGGGAGCATATCGGATAAAACCTCCGGGTTTTTTCATTTGGATTCTATAATTTGATTTACCGCATTTACATCCGGATGCAGAATTACCTGCTTTATTCCGGTTGGCCATTGGATCACCGCGCTGTCGGCAACCGTGGTCCGTCCCATTCCAAACTGCAGTCTTCTCTGGTTTTGCGCACAAAAACCAATTCCGCCGCTTATTACCTGCAACTGCCTTTTGTTATTCCAGAATAATTCCACGGTGGCTCCAATGGCAGAGCGGTTCGTCCGTACCCCTTCCAGTTCAAAGGCAATCCAGTTATTTGCCGGATCTGCGCTGTTTTTATACAAGGAAAGACTGTTATTCTGATTTGTCACAATCACATCCATAACACCCCGGTTCCAAAGATCGGCCATAGCCACTGCCCTGCTGTCAAAGAACTCACTGTCCGATACCGATTTTGCCACGTCCTGAAAATGTCCCGATCCGTTGTTCAGGTAGATCCTGTTTTGCTGGTACCCGGATTGGCTTCGGCCTTTCATATCCGGCCAGTTCCTGATATCCGAAATAATGGCTGAATTCCCTCCGGTAACCTTGGAATAATCATACCAGTAGCTGGTTCCCTTTTTTCCGGAAACAAATCCGTTGGCCACATACAAATCGGAAAATCCATCGTTGTTCAGATCCCCGAATTGTGCGCCGTATGACCATCCCCCTGCTTCTGTCCCATTTTCGCGGGCTTCATTTATGTAAAGTATTTTTCCATTGTCATTCAGGGGAGCCCAAAAATTGTTGCCCTGCAAAAGCACACCGTCTTCCGTTATATTTGATATGTAAAAGCCCAGTTGCCCCTGGTTACGGGTGTCGCCAAAACTCACATTCATGCCGCTTTTCGGTGATAGTCCGATCAGGCTTCCATTGCTTTTCTCAACAAAGCGCTGTCCTTTTTCATTTATATAGAACTCTGCGTTTGCATAGTCATTGGCAATAATAAGTTCGGGGTATCCGTCATTATTAACATCGAGGGCACCTGCGGCATATGTCCAGCGGGTGGAAGTCAAACCCGCTTCAAAAGTAACATCCTCAAAAGATCCGTTCCCCTCATTTTTAAACAGATAATTCCTGCCCCCGTTTTGGGAATATTCAAAACTTTCAGTTAAAATGTTTGTGCCTTTCAAATGCCATAGATCAATATCTTCCCTGAAATATCCCCCGATAAAGAGATCGACCAGTCCATCCGAATTGTAATCAAACCAAATGGCTGAATTTGAATTTATCCATTTTGGAAGTCCGCTTCGGGCGGTTACATTTATAAAATGCTTTCCGTTCTCATTTTTAAACAATTCCGGTTTCCCCCACTTATAGACAAAGAGATCCTCATAACCGTCGTTGTCATAATCGGCCCATACAGCGCCCATGGAAACGCCTTCGTTTTCGCGGTTAAGAAAGGCAACCCCCAATTTTTCAGCAACGTCGGTGAAAGTGCCATCGTGTTCATTATGATAGAGCGCATTGGAAGTGCCATACCGGCTGTTGGTTACATAAAAATCATTCCATCCGTCCCTGTCAAAATCGCAGACTGCCACCGAGGCACCGGTAGATGCAATGATGGGTAGAATCGGATCAATCCGGGGATCGAGCCGGGGTGAACGGTGGACAAAATTCACCCCTGATTTAGCCGAAACTTCCTCAAGGAAAAATCCGAATTTTTTCAGCACGGCATCCCTGGCAAGAGCGTGTTCCTCAATCGGCGATTTATTGGATAAAAGGACAAGCAAGGAGGGACTCACAAGGAATAAAATAAAAAGGATGGTGACGGCTGCTTTTTTGAAAACCCGATTATCTCCTTTTTTCATATCCATATCTGAGTTTAGATCACTGCGGGTTTTGATTTTTCTGTCTGCTTCCTGCGGTTCATCATTCGGATAACGAATTTTCTGAGAAATAACGGAGGATATTTATAGCCGGTTGTCGCCAGCCTTTTACCCATCGGCACATATTCTTCCTTGTCGGCCGGGAGCCTGGTGCCCAGTCCGTCAACATACCGGTTATACATGCAAAAGGCGGCTGCGATCAGAACCGTATCATGGATGTCTTCATCCGATGCCCCGGTATGGCGTGCTGCCTCAATGTGGCTGAGGTCAACTTCCTTTCCGCTTTTCTGAACCCTGGATGCAATCTTCAGCAGGGCTTTCATTTTTTCAGAAACCGGAGCCATTACCGGGTCAACTTTCACGAGATTCACAGCAGACCCCTCGTCTTTCAAATGATAATTTGCACTGGCTCCATGTGATTCATGGCAATATTCGCAGTTGTTCAGACTTGATACATAGGAGGCAATTAATTCCCTTTCTCCCAGGGGTCAAATTTGACGGTCCATGAAGCAAGGTTTGAGCCAGGTTGGCCAGGGCCTTTCCTGTAGGGCCTTTGTAAAAAAGCAATTCTACAATGCCGGGCTGATCTACTCCTGTTTTAATGTAAGTCATTCGTTTGTTTGTTTGAAGTTAATAATATACAATCTGAGGTTTAACGATGCGCAGGGAGGGTTGAATCCTGCAGGCAAACAATTGGGCTTTGCATTGGATTTCGTTGAGAGGTTGATTGAAAATAGAAACAACAATTCTTCTGAATTAATTGTTTAATTTCAACTGGCATTTTCGCCATTACACGCTATCTTTGGATTAAACATTTAAAAACATGATAAATACGCTTAATAATGGCAACGGCCATGAAACGGATAATTCAGAAAAAAGCCCCAGGCTTCAAAAAATGATTGACATGAAGCTCCTGGAAACCAGGAAAATATTTCTTTGGGGTCCTGTGGATGATGATTCGGCAAAAGATATTACAAGCAAGATCCTCTACCTTGAATCCATTGATCCGGGTAAAAAAATTACTTTGTTCATTAACAGCCCGGGTGGAACAGTCTCTGCCGGTTTTTCCATTCTCGACATTATGAACCTGATCACTTCGCCCGTATCCACTGTATGCATGGGGATGGCTGCATCCATGGGTTCCATGCTTTTATCGGCAGGTAAAAAAGGAGAAAGATTTATCTTTCCCCTCGGAGAAGTGATGATCCATCAGCCCAGCATTGGCGGAATGTTCCAGGGAACAGCCGCTGACCTGGCGATACAGGCTAAGCAAATCGCAAAGACAAAAGATATCGCCGCACAAATCCTGGCAAAAAACTGCAATCAGACTGTCGATCAAGTGCTGAAGGACTTTGACCGCGACTACTGGATGAATGCCAATGAATCCGTGAAATACGGGATTGTAGACGGGATATATTCGTTTAGTTAAAATCAGAACTTCCTCATTGCCCGGAGGGCTGGTTGATCATTGCCCGGAGGGCATACGGTTCTGTAGAATAAATCGACAGTTTCCTTTTTATTGCCCGGAGGGCATACGGTATTGTAAATTATAAATCCGCATACCCAATCCCTGAATCTCCGGCAGATCATTCACAGGCTGGTCTAAATAAAAATACGCCACCGAAGAATAATCATCCGACCGGTAAAAATTGACCCAACCGTCCGGCAATGCCGGATTATCGAGTCTTGTAATACTATCCTTACTATAAATGGGATGGAGCACCGGTATTTCATGGATCGTGACGGGAATTAATTTTATTCCCCTGTCCATCCGTTCTTTCACATCTGCCTTTGGCCCCCCTCCGATTTGCTGAATGGTAACCCGGCAATCGCTTTTAAAATATACCGGGTCTTTAATGTGATACCTGTAAAACGCCCAGGCATCACTTTCATCTTCCGCAACAAGGCATCCGGTATAACTCAGCGTAAATTTTCCCTGCCCCCAGGCAGTGCCAATATAATCTTCGGTACCGCTGCCGGCCAGGGTAGGATATTCCTTATCGCCGTCAAGGTACATTTTCACTTCTCCTTCGCCCCACCAGAATCCTTTGTAATCTTTCTTGCATAAGACGCCTATATTGGATCCCAGGAACCTGCCCTTTCCCTTTACTTCAGGCAGTATTTCATAATCCATGGCAATCGTCGTGGCAGTATCCCGATGCCAGTATGCATGAAAATAGAGAAAATCATCATCCCAGGATTTGAGCTGCTGGACGTCGATATCAAAAAAAACCATATCCAGGATTTTTATTGGATTCATTTGTAAGTACAATCCGGGCCGCCTTTTTGAAGGGCATGGGAATAAAGCAGTTAAATGAACGACCTTCCGGATTGGCAAACAGGGCATTTTCAAAGGATGCAGTCCGGCCAAGTCCCACGCCGAAAAAATCACCGAAAGGAACAGATACGGCGGGTTTTTCTTCATTGTCCCAGAATATTTCAAACCAAGGCTCCTGAGCATTTCGGGAGATCTGTCGCTAATAGTGATCCAAATCCGGTTGATAATTCCTGCCCCTTGCATGTTCATCAGGGTTTTCGTTTCACCGGGTTTAATATAATCACAGGGATGTCCCTTGGCGCCCAGGTTTTCTTTTCCTCCGGCGCCTTTTTCACCGTTTATATTTTCGAAAGTGAACCACCGTGGTTCGATCTGATCTGAAAATTCATATAACTGGTCCGGAATTGCGGGCCTGCTCTTCCTGCTTATTTGATCACCGCAGCCGTTAAGAAGCAAAAACAGAAGCAGAAAGAAATAGAATGTGGTTTTCATAATTTAAAGAAATTAATTTCGTACGCAACCTTGTGTATCGGTATTCAATCTATATTTAGTGCCTGTCATCCCATTGGGATGCTCAATGTATGAAATTATAAATAAATCATGAATAAGATTCTGCCTGGATGCATTTTGTGGATGATTTGTCTGACTGCAACCGGACAACCAATCTATTCAGGAAAGGTAATCAACCTCGCAACAAGGCATCCTGTTTCAGGAGCAGAAATCCATGTAAAAGGCCTGCCCGGGTCCGTGCTGTCGGATGACTTTGGAGAATTCCAAATCAATGCCGGAAATGATTCCTTTCCTGCCAGTATCATTTCCATTAAAGGCAACACCTTAAGCTGGACCTTATCCTCTTCGGCTATGGTAAATATAAACAACCTTTCGGGCCAGCTTATTCACACGGTTAAATTGCATGTCGGCGAAGGAACGGCAACCCTGAAATACATGGTCCCGGGTATTTACATTCTTCATGTCACATTCGCAAATGGGAAAACGCTGAATTCAAAGTTTTTTTATGCGAATTTTAGTACCGGCACCTCCATTGTAATTGAAAAATCAGTCCGCCGGAAAATCGTGAAAAGCGATCCTGGAAATGATACCCTGCTCATTGGTAAGGATGGTTTCTTTACACAGGAATACCCTATCATGAATGCCTACTCGGAATATGAACTCATGCCTAAGGATGCCGGCGGTTCCATTGATTATCTAACCAGCCTTATCAGGCCGGAAGCGTTCAGACTTATGGAGGGCCCCCCGCTTAATCCCGTCTTTAGTGAAATCAAATCGGTTAAAGTGGTTTATGTTATCAGCTCCAATTCAATTTACTATATTAATTCAACCAAATATTTCATCCATTATGATTTCGCAGCGGATATACTTGGGTACGGCAAAGGTCATTCTGTGTTCAACCAGGAACAATATACCAACAATCCCAGCCGCCAATACATCCTGGCGACACTGAACTATTTTGTCTCTTCGGGAATTTATACGCTTGATTTCTTTTCGGGGGATGAGCTCAACTGTGAACAGGTAAAGGCGGTTTACGATAAAGTGGTTGAAACCACGTATATCGGTCCTGATGTGAAATTCTTTTCCAATAGCATGAAATGGTCCGTCTGTACATCAATTCCATCGGTTTCTTCCGAAGAACTATTTGCAGGCCAGAATTACCAGCCGCTCAATCCGGCAGAGGCTTACGGATATCTGAAAAAATTCACGCCACAGGATCTGAAAACCCAATATGCCGGAAGACACGACATTGTCCTGCTGGACGGTATACCAAACGATATTTCCGTTGTGGCGGGTATCATTACGACTGATTTTCAAACTCCATTGAGCCATATCAACGTACTCAGCCATAACCGGGGCGCCCCAAATATGGCCCTGCGCGATGGCTGGACAAACCCTCAGATTGAATCCCTCTCAAATAAGCTCGTTTATCTCAATGTATCCCTTGATACATTTGAAATACGGGAAGCTTCCCTTGCGGAAGCACAGGCATTCTGGAGTCAAAAAGATCCTTCCCGGGAAATACGGATGCATTGTGATACGATAACGACCAGGTATATTCCAACCTCGGCGATGCGGATATCGGTTCATGCCAATATGATTGGCGGAAAGGCAGCGAACTTCGGCGAATTGATGAAGGTATCAGTGTACCCGGTTACGGAGCCCTGCCCCTGCCTGAAAATGCGTTTGCCATTCCCTTTTACTACTACTGGCAGCATATGCATACTCACAATCTGGATGCTCTTGTCAGGAAAATGTTACAGGAACCCCTGTTCCACAACGATTTTCAATACCGGAAACTGCAACTGGAAAAGCTGCAGGATTCAATCAGGAAATATCCGGTTAATACGGATCTGCTTGCTCTTGTAAATGAGAAGATAAATGAATCCGGTACCTATTCGAATATCCGTTTCCGGTCATCCACAAATTCCGAAGATATCAAAGGATTTAACGGTGCCGGACTTTATGACTCCTTTACCGGAATTCCCGGTGATCCCCGGAAAACAATCGAAAATGCAATCAGAAAGGTTTGGGCCAGCTTATGGAACCTGTCTGCTTACGAGGAAAGGGAATACTTTAAAATAGACCAGTTATCCGTTTTCATGGCTGTCCTGGTTCACCGATCTTTTCCGGATGAAGCCGCCAACGGGGTTGTGATCACAAAAAACCTGTATAATATCTATAACCCCGGTTTTACAATCAATGCCCAGGCAGGTGAGTTATCCATCACCAATCCGGAAGGAGGTTATACTCCTGACCAGATCATCCTTTATACCTTTGATGATATCATTGAATACATTAACCACAGTAACGCTCCGGGAATGGAAAACACGACCGTGCTCAGCGAAGCCGAGGTTTATAAACTGGGCGCCTTTTGCAGGGCTATTCAAAATCATTACTGCAACTTGTATAGCGAATGTCTTTCCCTCGATATTGAATTCAAGATAGATTGGGTAAACGGGAGCAGAAAACTCTACATTAAGCAGGCCCGGCTGTATTAAATGACTGTTTCGCAGTTTTGCAGTTTTGCAGTTTTGCAGTTCTGCAGTTCTGCAGTTCTGCAGTTCTGCTACTGCGGCAGCGTCACCGGTCACCAGTCACCCTTAAAAAATTAGTGTAAGCGTAGTTTGTTTTTCAGGCTGCGAAAATACGGTAATCGTGCCTTTATGCAGCCTCATAATTTTACGCGACAGATCGAGTCCGATCCCCGAACCGTTTTCCTTTGTCGTATAGAAAGGGATGAATATTTTTTCTATCTCCTCGGCTGCAATTCCAATTCCGTTATCCGTAATACTTATTTTTATCTTCCCCGTTGAACCGGCGGAAACAGCAATTGCAATTTTTTTGTCTTTTACATTCTTTACTGCATCGGCAGCATTGTTCAGTATATTGATCATCACCTGTGTGAGTAATTTTTCATCGCCGATAAGCACATCCGAAGTCTCTTTTGTCTTTATTTTAACATCTATTTTTTCCTCGTCGAAGCGGTTCTTCATCAGGAGGTAAATGGCATTCAGCCATTGACTGATCCCGATAGATTTAAAGACAGGCTTTGGAATTTTTGTAAGTCTCCGGTAATCCTCTACGAAATGCATCAGTCCTTTCCCTGTATTTTCAATGACTTCAAGTCCATGAATTACATTTACAATGTGCTTTTCCGTTACCTCAGCCGCTGGTAACGGACCATTTTCCCGGTTGAATATTCCCGATAGCGTGTTGCTGAGAGATGTAATAGGAGCTATGGAATTCATAATTTCATGCGTCATCACCCGGATAAGTTTATGCCAGGAATCCAGTTCATTTTCTTCCAGTTCTGCCCTGATGTCAAAAATGGAATACAGCCTGAAGCGGTTATTTCCAAAATTCAGCAACGAAACTTTCACAGATAATGACCGCAGTTCGTTACCAACAAGAAGTTTAACCGTTCTCCCATCGCCGGGTGTGATGATCATCATCTGCCTATAAAGGTCATTGTTTTTTTGTTTCAGCAGGTCCATGTGTTCAATATGTGAAAACCCGATAATGTCGAGTGCAGAATCATTGATCTGCTCCACATATCCGTTTTCATCTACGGCAATTAACCCGGTGGCGGAGTATTTCAGCATCTCCCGGAAAAACCGCTCATTATTTTCACTTTTTATTTTGATTTCCGATATATGCCTGTTTAACCTGTTCATGCTCGCATGCAGGTCAAGGAGTGACTTTGTACGTATGGATTCAGAAAAATGAAGTGTTGTATCTTCATTGGTCACTGCATCAAAAAAAAAGGCCACTTTCCGGTTAATGCCGTTCATAAAATAAACGAGATCAATCAGGGTGATCGCGATAAATATCATCAGGGGAACTGCAAATAACCAGTTTTTATCCGTGATGAGTATTCCCAGGATGGAGGCAAACAGGCCGAAACCAATCAGCCGGAGAACCAGGGTAAGGTTAAATGATCTATAGATCATACAGTTTTATTTTATTGTAAAGGGTCTGGCGCGAAATTCCCAATTGATTGGCGACTGCCGTATGTTTGCCATTGTAACGGTCCAGTGCAGCTTCAATCATCTGTTTTTCCATTTCCTCAAGGGTTAGCAAACTGGAAGATGCCATCCTGGCACCCGATTTGAAAATAAAGTCATCCGGCTTAAAGGTTCCCGAATCACCCAGGATCACGGCCTTCTCAATCATATGCTGCAGTTCTCTTACGTTGCCCGGCCAGGGATATTTCATCAGCTTATGCATGGCTTGTGAACTGATTTTCAGGGCCGATCTCCGGTATTTTTTTTCGTAGTATTTCAAAAAATACAGGGCAAGCAATTCAATGTCCTTACCTCGATCCCGAAGAGGCGGTACTTCTATCCAGATTGTATTGATCCTGTACAGTAGGTCCTCACGGAATTTCTGTTGCGCGACCAGTTGATCCAGGTCACTGTTGGTGGCGCTGATTAAACGGATATCAATTTGAACCTCCTGGTTTGAACCGACAGGTGTAATTGTATGATTCTGAAGAATTGCCAGCAGCTTCGATTGCATGGACATAGGCAGGTTACCAATTTCATCCAGGAATAAAGAACCGGAATGAGCCAGCTGGAATTTTCCTATCCGGTCCTCTTTTGCATCCGTAAAGGCTCCTTTTTTGTGCCCGAACAATTCGCTCTCGAACAAGGTATCCGGGATTGCACCCATATCCACGGTAACAAGCAATTCGCGATGCCGTTCTGATTTGCGATGTATTTCTCTTGCCACCAATTCTTTTCCTGTACCATTTTCGCCGGTGATCAAAACATTGGCATCCGTTCCGGCCACTTTGGAAATCATCTGCATCATATGCATAACACCGGGAGAAGATCCGATAACAGGCCGCTGTTCCTGGTTAAGTTCGCGTTTCATGGTCTGCTCCCTGTGCTTTAATTCCTCAATCTGCTTATTGGAACGCCTTAATTTAAAGATAGATTTGATTGTGGCCAGCAGCTTATCATTTTCCCAGGGCTTTAGAATAAAATCAGCTGCTCCCTGCTTTAATGCTTTGACAGCCAGCTCAACATCTCCGTAGGCTGTGATCATAATTACCTCGACAGACGGGGCGCAACTTTTTATTTCACCCAGCCAGAACAAACCTTCGTTGCCTGAATTGATGCCGGCTGAAAAATTCATATCAAGCAGCACAACGTCAAAATCTTCTTTTCCCAACTCCACTCTTATTTGATTTGGATTAGCCAGTGTAACCACCGTTTCAAACTCGATCTGCAATAGCATCCTGAGAGCACTCAGGGCACTTTTGTTATCGTCTACTATCAGTATTTTACCGCTTTGCATTTTGTTTCCGTGTGAAATCAAATTTATCAAACTTTAAGAAGATTTTGTTGAAAGTGTCCAAATATTTTACAGAATGCAGCCATTTTTTTTACACTTTTTATTTGCCGTTTTAATATAGTGTTCTGTATATGTAAAAGTTATATTAATGGCATTGCTTTTGAACCGGACTTAGATCAATAATGGATTTATTTTCCCTGATATGATCAGAACCAGTGACCTTACCAAAATCTTTCGTACGGACGAAGTTGAAACCACAGCCCTTGACCGGATCAACCTTGCCATAAAAAAAAGTGAATTCGTAGCCATTATGGGTCCCTCCGGTTGCGGCAAATCCACTCTTTTAAACATAATTGGTCTTGTGGATCAACCTTCCTCCGGAAAGTACTATTTTGACGGAAACGAGGTATCCTCATTGAACGAAGCCGAGCGTACCCGCCAGCGTAAGGGAAACATCGGTTTTGTATTCCAGGGTTTTAACCTGATTGACGACCTTACCGTGTTCGAAAATATTGAACTTCCCCTGGTTTATTTGCACATCAGGGAATCGGAACGTAAAAAAAAGGTGGAAGCCATCCTCGAACGAATGAAGATTGGTCACCGGAAAAGCCATTTTCCCCAGCAGTTATCCGGAGGGCAGCAACAAAGGGTTGCAATAGCCAGGGCTGTGGTCGCCGGTCCCAGGCTTATCCTGGCTGACGAACCGACCGGAAATCTTGACTCAAAAAATGGATTTGAGGTAATGAAATTACTGTCTGAACTGAATAAAGAAGGTGCAACCCTTATCATGGTGACCCATTCCGAACATGATGCAGGATTTGCTCACAGGGTAATTAACCTGTTTGATGGCCGAATTAAAACAGAAATAACATGAAAAGATTTCTAACCGGCATGTTCCGGAATATGAAGCGCAACCTGCTGTTTTCAGTGATCAATCTTTCGGGCCTTACCCTGGGATTTTTCTGCATTATTGGCATTGCCATCTGGATAAAAAATGAACTGGGTTATGATAATTTTCACAGGAACAGCCGGGAAATCTACCATGTTCACCGGTATTTCTATGATCCAAACGGCGCGGTAAATCTGCATCTTCCCGATGTAGCCCCGGTCATAGCGCCTTTAATGGAAAAGGAGTTTTCTGAAATTACGCATATTGCCAGAACTTATTTCACCAATATCGTCTTTACCTCAAACAATCAGAAACTGCAGGAAAATAACCTTTGTTTTGCCGATCCGGAAATACTCAAAATTTTCAACTTCGAAGGGTTGCCGGACGATACGACCCTGCTCTCCAGGCCGCAAACTGTCATTCTTTCCGATGAGGCGGCAAAGAGATACTTTCATACGGGGAATGCAATTGGTAAAACCCTTGAATTCAAGGACCAAAAAGGGGAACCCCATTACCTTGAAATCGTCGGCGTATTCAGAAAGTGGAACAGAAACAGTCATTTCCGGCCTGATTTCCTGGTATCCTTCATTACCCTGGAAGCGCTGGCTGGCCCCGATGAAATGAAGGACTGGGGAAGCAACAATTATGGAACGTTTGCCCTTATCCCCCATCTACCCTCCGACATGGATAAACGATTGGATGCCTTCATCGATAAAAACCTTGAAGACGGAACCAAATGGACAAAGGTGAGGTTGGAAAGGCTTACTGACATACATTTCAATTGGTACAGCAGCCGATCCTATATCTATATCCTCATCTCAATCGCCTTTCTAATCCTCATTCTGGGCAGCATCAATTATATGAACCTGAATGCTGCCATGTATTCAAAGAGACTGAAAGACATTAACATACGAAAAATTATCGGGGCATCACGCAAACGTCTTGTGTTTCAGCTGATGGCAGAATCTGTTTTATTCTGTTTTATTGCCCTTATAATCGCAGAATACATTGCCTCAATGGCATTGCCCCAATTTAACAAGCTTATCAGCAATCCGCTAAGTTTTAATATTGGGGAAAATCCTGACCTGTTTCTGGGCTTTATCGGGTTATCCGTAGTAACCGGATTGATTTCAGGAATTTACCCTCTTTTTATCATTTCATCATCTGCAGGTGCAAACAGCAATAAAAGGAATATCATTTTCGGAAGGAGATCCTTTCGCAATGGACTGGTAGTTTTTCAATTTGTTGTATCCATTACACTGATCATCTCATTCATGTTCGTATCAAAGCAATTAAATTATCTCAATCATAAAGAGCTTGGTTTCGATAAGGACAATATCATCGTCATCCCGGCCACGCCGAAATTGGTTGAGAAGCTGGATGTATTCCGTCAGCAGTTGCTTCTTAACCCGGATATTGTGGCGGTTGCAGGTTCAAAACGGGTGCCGTCAGACGGATTATGGGATAACAGCGGGGCACGGATCATTTCAGGCGAAAATTCAACGCCGATCGGATTCAGGCTCGCCAATGTGAGGATCGATCAACAGTTTATTCCCACATACAAAATCAAAATATTGTCAGGCAGGAATTTATATGAGAATGTTGTTTCGGATTCGGGCTATATTTTGAATGAAACAGCCGTAAAAAAGATCGGGTGGAAATCTGCTGAGGATGCGATCGGACAAATGATAGAGTATGGTGACAGGAAAGCCGGAGTAATTGGTGTGGTGCAGGATTTCCATTATGAATCGCTGCATAACCCCATCAGCCCGATTATCATGTATTACGATCCTTCATCCTTTGACCGGATCTCAATCCGCATAATTCCCGGCAATCCGCAAAAGACCATTTCCTTTATTGAAAAAACCTGGCAGGATTATAATAATGTGGATTATGCATTTTCGTATGAATATTTAACCGACCGGTACAGGAACCTTTACAAGGCTGAAGAAAATATCCGGACTATTTTCATTTACTGTATGGTATTGGCCATTTCAATTGCAATACTCGGATTGATAGGGATGTCTGTATTCCTTACCGAACGCCGTACAAAAGAAATCGGTATCCGAAAAGTGAATGGTGCAAAGGCAATTCAGGTGATGTTTATGCTTAACAAGGATTTTCTGAAATGGGTTGTCATTGCCTTTGTGATTGCCTGTCCCGTTGCCTGGTATGCCATGCATCGATGGTTGGAAAACTTTGCCTATAAAACCACTCTGAACTGGTGGGTATTTGTCGCAGCGGGCGCTGCCGCAATTCTACTTGCCCTGCTGACCGTAAGCGTGCAGTCTTATAAAGCTGCTTCCCGGAATCCGGTTGATAGCTTAAAATATGAATAACAAACGATTATGAACGGCGTGAAATTTTTTTTACGTATAAATTTGCGTAATTTATTTACTCATAAGCAGTTTGCTTTTATAAACATTTTCGGGTTATCCTTGGGCATTACGGTAAGCCTGCTAATCCTCCTATATGTCCGGTTTGAAACATCCTTTGATAATTTTAATCCCGATGCAGGACGGATATACCGGGTTACATCCGAAAACATCCAGGAAGGTACACTGGGTGCCTTAACCCCGCTTGCCTTGTCTGATGTATTGAGAAAAGATTATCCGGAAATTGACAGGGTGATCGGTCTGATGAGAACCTGGGATGGCATTAAGTATGGGAAGGAAAGATTTGAGGAAGTCAAGGGTGCCATTGTTGAAAGTGATTTCTTCACTCTTTTTCATATTCCGCTTATCGCAGGCAATTCCCGGTCCATTTTTAAGGACCCTTTTGAGGCAGTGGTAACCATTGATTTCGCAAACAAAATTTTCGGGCATGAAAATGCAATCGGTAAAACCTTTGCCTATGAGAACCAGATTTTTACAGTTACTGGACTCATTAAGCCCATCCCTTCCAACTCCCTGTTCAATTTTGACTTTTTTCTTTCCGATGCTTACCGGTACAAAAGCTATCCTGATCTGGGCCAGAGATGGTACGAATTTGGCCTTTTTACTTTTGTAACTTTCAAAGGTGGCAGGATTCCTGATGGTTTTGAAAAAAGGCTGGCCAATATCGAAAAACAGTACTATCCTGATTTTATGAAAAACCGGTATAATTACAGGGTGATTCCTTTTAAAGGCAGCCATTTGAATGATTCGCTTGAAAACGATCTGTCTCCATCCGTTTCATCCCTGTATCTGTGGTTGCTTTCCGCAATCGCCCTGGGAATTTTAGCAATTGCATGCCTGAATTTCATGAATATCTCCATTTCAAATTCCCGCAGGCGAAACATGGAGACAGGATTAAAGAAAGTTCACGGAGCTACAACAGGTGCAATTATCAGCGATATCTTTTTTGAACTCACTCTTCTTGTTTTAATCAGCCTGGCAATTTGCTTCATGGCGGTTCACCTGTTGCTGCCCTATTTCAATACACTGGTTCAAAGAAATATTGTGGTAAATCTTGCAGATCCGGTATTCTGGGTGGGAATTCTTGGTTTTGGAATTCTCACCGTACTGTGTTCAGGACTGTATCCCGCCCTCTTTTTCTCAAGACCGGCAACGGTTAAAGTGTTGCTACAGAAAAAAAACACGATTAAAAGTAACATTACCTTTCAAAAGGTTTTTGTTGTAATGCAATTTACCCTCACCGTTATCCTGGCAATCACCCTGCTGGTTTTTTTCAAGCAGATTTTATTCCTTCGCCACCATACCACAGGGTTTGATAAAGAAAACCTTGTTACCATTCCGGTAGGATTACTTGCTGACAACGGGAATGAAAGATTGAAGCAATCATCCCTGTTTATTGAGTCAATTGAAAAATTTGAATCGCATTATGGCTTTGGGAAAGCCTCCATTACGGAATTTGTTCCCGGATTTGGATTCAGAAACCTGTTTAAATTATATCCGGATGCAGACAATACCGAAGAAAGTATTGAAATGCTATCCTGTGATGTAGATGAAAATTTCCTGGATGTTTTCGGCATTCAATTAAACCAGGGAAGATTTTTTTCACCGGTTTACTCTACCGATCAGGATGCAATATTGATAAATGAATCCGCTTTACATAAGCTCGGGTGGAAATCTGTTGAAGGAAAATATATCGGGCTTTTTTCAAAAGAGAACAGGAAAGAAGTTATCGGCGTTGTGGGGGATATTAATGTGAATTCCCTTCAACATCCCGTGAGGCCAATGATCTATCAGTTCGGACGACATCACAATTATCCGGGATATCTGACGGTAAGGATACAACCTGACAAAAAAAAGGAAACGATGGAATTTTTTAAAAACCAATGGGCAAAATTATATCCCGACATTCCGTTTTCATTTGAAACCATCGATGAAAAATTCAAAACCGCCTATGGCGATGAAGAACGACTGACCAAAATCATAGGCATTTTCTCCCTGCTGGCAGTCATGCTGTCGTTACTGGGTATATTGGCTCTTAGTGCGATTGAAGCGGAAAGCCGAACAAAGGAAATCGGAATACGGAGGGTGAATGGTGCAGGGGTACGGTCAATCCTTTCCATCCTGAACAGGAGCTTTCTGAAGCTCGTTGCCGTGGCGTTTCTCATTGCCTGTCCGGTCGGCTGGTATGTCAGTAACCGGTGGCTTATTCATTTTGCTTACCGTACCCATATCAGCTGGTGGATATATGCAGTGGCCGGATTTATAATCCTTGCTGTTGCTATGATTACAGTAACTGTGCAATCCTACAAATCGGCATCCCGAAACCCTGTCGAATGCCTGAAGTACGAGTAGTTTTGGAGTATCGCGCTTCACTTGTTTTCTCGTTTCCCGGGTTTTCTGCTTCAGAGATCAAAATTCATCCCTCTTTTTCTGATCTGTATAAACATTTCCTAAAATTTGGTTTAAATAAAATATCATTTTATATTATAAGCTGCTTTTATGATGATATTTTAATCAAACACCTGAAACCAAAAAAAATGGAAAAGTTAATTGCATGCTGCGGACTGAATTGTGAAACCTGCGACGCCAGGATTGCAACCGTTCAGAATGACGACAACCTGAGAAAAGCAACTGCCGAAAAGTGGCAAAAAATGTACAATGTTGCCAGCCTCACTCCCGAATCAATCAACTGCACCGGTTGCAGAATGGACGGTGCCAAATTAGGGCATTGTGATGTCTGTAAAATTCGTCAATGCGTAAATGAAAAAGGATACGAAACCTGCGGCGACTGCGCAGAAATGGCTACCTGTGAAATTGTGGCAATGGTTCATAAATACGTTCCTGAAGCAATGGAAAATCTCCGGCGTTTAAACTAATTTCATAGGTTCGCTTTTTAAACTTCCGTGTAATGAAATTCAAAGCTTTGTTTCCGTTTATGATTGTTGTGCTGGCAGGAATCTTCTCCTGCAATAGTCCCCGCAACGCACCGGTGAATCAGTTGAATAATCCGCCATCCGACTCACAGGCCTGGGCAATTGTAATCCACGGAGGGGCTGGTCAAATGACAAAAGCCACTCTTGATTCCAGCCTGGAAAGACAGTACAAGGAAGCTTTGAAAATTGCGCTTGATACGGGAAAGAAAATACTGGACGGAGGAGGCACTGCACTTGATGCCGTTGAAATGACAATCCGGGTAATGGAAGATAACCCTCTTTTCAATGCAGGCAAAGGCGCTGTTTTCACTCATGAAGGGAAAAACGAGATGGATGCGGCCATCATGGATGGCTCTGACCTGGCGGCCGGAGCAGTTGCTGTAGTTACCGATATCAAAAATCCTATTAGTGCAGCCCGTATGGTGATGATCCGGTCGCCGCATGTATTGCTAACCGGCGCCGGGGCTTCACAGTTCGCGAAAGAACAGGGACTTGAAATTGTACCTCCCTCCTATTTTTATACTCAGAGAAGATGGAATGACCTGCAGGAAATTCTGAAGAAAGAAAAGAACGGCACCGTGGGCTGCTGTGCCCTCGACAGGCATGGAAACCTCGCAGCAGGCACATCTACGGGAGGAATGGACAACAAACGGTACAATCGCATCGGGGATACCCCCATCATAGGAGCCGGCACTTATGCAAATAATTCAACCTGTGCGATCTCTGCAACAGGACATGGAGAATACTTTATCCGGTGGACGGTCGCTCACGATATTTCCGCCCTTATGGAATATAAAGGGATGTCAGTTCAGGATGCCGCCGACCTCGTGGTAAATAAGAAACTGGTTAAGGCGGGTGGATCGGGTGGAGTGATCGGCCTCGACCGGAAAGGGAATGTCGCCATGATATTTAATTCCGAGGGCATGTTTCGCGCTTTTGCCACCGCCAACGGAAAAGAAGATGTGCTCATTTTTAAACCGTAAGGGAGGAGCCGGGTACCCTATTTTCATCTAAGGTACAGCTTAGTCCGAACGGAGCCTTGTCCGAACGGACCGTTAGACTCTCAGTGATCTCACTGAAGCGAAGTGTCGTGTCTTTCCTCTGCGATCTCCGTGGTTATATTTTACATACTATCTTATTATTATGCAGGCGGAGCCGGGTACCCTATTTTCGTCCAGGGCACAGCCTGTCCGAACTTTTTAATATTCCCTATACCAGTGTAAGAAAAACCAAATCCACTGGCAAAACTCATAGATAAAATAGGGTGCCCGGATAATTAATATAGGGAATCCGCCCGATGCACAGCCTCCGGCAAGGGGATAATTTTGTCCCATATAAATCAACTAAAATTTTAAAGCTATGAAAAAGTTTATGACGATACTTGTAACCGGGGCGCTGTTATCAGCATGCAACAATTCCAGAGACATGAGCAGGAACATGCCGGTTGAAAAGGATAAGATGTTTATTGATGTGCACCATATGGGTAAAGGAAAGGTTACTGCAACCGATGTGGCCAAAGCACATCAGAAGGATCTTGGGGTAGAGAAAAAATATGGTGTACACTTTATGCGGTACTGGGTGGATGAGCAGACAGGGACAGTTTACTGCCTTGCCAAATCGCCGGGCCAAACGCAAATCATCCAGACTCATAAGGAAGCCCACGGATTGATTCCCCAGGAAATTCATGAGGTAAAATCGGGCGAGGAAGCAGCCGCACAGGGCGATCTGAAAATGTATCTCGATATCCATGTTCTTGGCAAGGGTAAGGTAACTGCAAAGGCAGTTGCAGAAGCCCACAAAAAAGATCTGATGGTTCAGGATAAATACCATGTAAGTTTTATCAATTATTGGGTAGACGAAAGAAATGGGTTTGTTTACTGTTTATCTCAATCACCCAGCAAGGAGGCCGTAATAAAAACCCATACCGAGGCACATGGCCTGGTACCTGAGTCAGTGATGGAGGTAATCCAGGGAAAATGAAGAGGTGTTTTCGTTATAATTTGATCATTGAACTGAAAGGAAATGAAAAAATATATAATTGAAAGGCCATTCCCGGCAGCAGGAAAACTTTCTGAAACCGAATTACAGCAAATCGCGCAGGCATCTTGCATTACAATCAATGAAATTGGAAAACCCTACCATTGGATTGAAACCTATATCACCGATGACAAGATGTTCTGCGTGCATATTGCTGAAAACGAAAATGTGGTCAGGGAACATTCTGCCCGGGCCGGATTTCCGATAGATGTCATCTGTGAGGTGAAAACAATCATTGATCCGTCCACTGGCACTTTGCCATAAGCGCGTTCACCTTCATTCTTGGGGCGATCAGAGTGAAGCAATTCAAAATGGATTGCTTCGCCCGGCTCGCGAACTTTACGTTCGCCGGAATGTTTATAGGCAATATTGTTTCATAAGTCAATGAAACTATTGGAACGTGAGGTTTATCTGAATACCCTTGAAAAGATTTTCAATGGTATAGCGATGAATGGCGGACATACGCTGTTTATTGCAGGTGAGGCAGGCGTTGGTAAGACTTCCCTGGTAAAAGAGTTTACGGGAAATCTTAAAAATGAAACCCTTGTCCTCACAGGAGGATGTGACTCTTTATTTACACCCAGGCCACTTGGCCCTCTTTTTGATATTTCGGGGGATTTCAGTCCTGAATTTCAACGTATTCTAAAATCAAATTCGAACCGGTCCGCACTTTTCAATTCCTTTTTGGCGGAATTGAAAGAAAAAAAACAAACAACCATACTGATATTTGAAGATGTTCATTGGGCAGATGAAGCTACCCTTGACCTGATCAAATATTTTTCCCGGAGAGTGTTTATGGTAAATTGCTTATTCATTTTAACTTACAGAGATGATGAAATAAACCTTGATCACCGCTTACGTGCCATCCTTGGAGAAATACCACCGCAGTATCAGACGCGCCTGAAAATTCAACGCTTATCGGTGGATGCGGTAAAGGAACTTTCAAAAAATACCGGCATGAATGCAGAGGACGTTTACCGGCTCACAGGGGGCAATCCTTTTTATGTGACGGAAATCCTTGCTCATTATAGCGAGGGCATACCCGACAATATCAAGGATTCCATCCTGAGTGTCTTCTACAGGCAACCCGAAAGGGTGAGGAATCTCTGGGAGCTCGTTTCAACCTTATCGGGAAAGATTGACGTTAAGTTGCTTGAATTAATTGTTCCCAATCTTTATACCGAAGTTGATCAATGCCTGAAATCAGGGGTTTTGCTAATGGAAGAGCATCATCTGACTTTCAAACATGAATTGTACAGGAAAACAATTGAAGAAGCCCTTACCGCCTATAAGAAAATACAATTAAACTCGAGGGTACTGGATGTTTTGCTTGCAAACCGTGAGGAAGGAAGTGACCTGACTCTTATTGTGCACCATGCAAAAAATGCCCACAATATCCGGGTGGTGGCAGAATTTGCTCCCATAGCCGCCAGGGATGCTTCACAACATGGAGCACATAGCGAGGCAGCAAAATTGTTTAAGACAGCCATTCAATATTCGGATTCCAAAGATCAAATTCTTGCCGATTTATATGAAAAATATGCATACGAATGTTACCTGACGAATCAGATCTCGGCTGCCATTGATTCGCAGAAAAAAGCATTTTCTTTATGGTCAGGGCTTGACGAAAGAACAAAAGTCGGTTCCTCCCTGAGGCTTCTTTCCAGGTTTTACTGGTTTGATGGCAACCGGGAAGAGGCCGAAAAAAATGGCCTTGAAGCCATCAGGGTGCTCGAAAATGGAGGCCATCTGCATGAAAGGGCTAAGGCGTACAGTAATTATGCGCAATTGAAAATGCTGTCAAGCGAAACAGCAATGGCCCTGGAATATGGCCAAAAAGCAATTGACCTTGCTAACACAATTCATGATGATGAAATTCTGTGCCATGCATTAAATAATATTGGTACTGCCCTATTTATCTCTGACGGAAAAATTTCAGGTTATCTTAACCAAAGTTTGGAAATAGCTTTGAAAAACGGCTTCCAGGAACATATTGCCAGGGCTTATACAAACCTCGGATCGAGTTCTCTTGAGCATAAGCAGTATGCAGAAGCTGCGGATTATCTTGAAAAAGGCATTGATTACTGCATGCAACGCGATCTGGATTCCTGGACCTATTATATGCTGTCCTGCAAAGCCCGGCTTCACTTTGAAAAATGTGAATGGAAGGAAGCAGAATCTTTGGCCAGGGGTATCCTTGAGAATACTTCCCATCCATCCATAATTCGAATAGGAGCCCTGGTCATATGGGGTCGCTTATTGATCCGGAAAGGCGATTTCTCGGGACTTTCGCATCTGCTGGAAGCAAAAAAGCTTGCCCTTCTTGCCAATGAACTGCAGAGAATTATTCCGGCAGCGGTTGCTCTCCTTGAATATGGCTGGATTGCCAATGATCCGTATGCTTATAGCGAAGTGGTTGAAGCTGCGCTTGATTTGCTGAAAAATACACATGTCGATCATTTTTACAGTGAACTTGTCTATTGGCTGGATAAGAATGAAATTAAAAGCGAAATCGCAAAAAAGATAAAAGAGCCCTATGCTTCCAGTATTTCAGGAAACTGGAAGAAGGCTGCACATCAATGGCAATTGCTCGGTTGCCGGTATGAATATGCTCTCGCCCTGTTCGAAGGTACGGAGGATGCAAAGCGCGAATCCTTAACGTTACTTGACCAGATGGGCGCTTTTGGCACACTGGAATTGCTGAAATCAAAAATGCGCTCCAAAGGAATGCGGAACATTCCGAGGGGACCCAGGGCAAGTACAAAAAGCAATTCCGCCAACCTTACAAACAGGCAGATCGATGTATTGCTGCTGCTAAAGGATGGGCTTCCCAATACGGAGATCGCCAACCGGCTGTTTATTTCAGCTAAAACAGCAGATCATCACATTTCGGCAATTCTTTCGAAACTGAATGTCCATTCGCGATTGATGGCCATCCGTGAAGCAGAAAAACTGGGCATCCTATAAAAAATATCCTGAATTATGGCCTGTCCAGGATCATCTTATATCCCACCCCGTGCACGGTGAGGATAATTTTAGGATTATTGGGATCGGTTTCGATTTTCTGCCTGAGCTTCATTATAAAATTATCCACCGTCCGGGTTGTGATATCGTATTCAATACTCCACACATTGCTCATCAGATCATCGCGGTGAACTGTTTTTCCGGCATTGTTACAGAGATAGTGCAAAACTTCAAACTCTTTGTGGGACATTTTCACTTCTTTATCCCCTTCCAAGGCCTGGTAATTTTTAAAATTTACCCTGATATTTCCGATATGAACCAGGGAAGAATCGCCCGATTCTTCTTTGCCGGCAGGAGCCCTGCGCAAAATTGCCTTGATCCGTGCCAGCAATTCCCGTAAACTGAACGGCTTGGTTATATAATCATCTGCTCCCAGCTCCAGTCCCACTACCTTGTCAATTTCCTCCCCCTTGGCCGTCAGTAAAATCACGGGAGTTTCCACACCTTCTTTCCTGGCCGTCCTGCAGATGTCAAAACCCGAAACCCCCGGCAACATTACATCCAGGAGAATCAGATCATACTTGCCATGTAAAACTTTCTGCAGTCCCTCGTTGCCCTCCATGGCTGTATCCACTTCATACCCTTCAAATTCAAGGTTGTCTTTCAGCCCTTTAATCATATTTAATTCATCTTCTACGATCAATATTTTTTTCATGACTGTTTATGGTTAGCAGGGAATAAAAGTCTGAATAAGGATCCTTCTCCCGGAGAACTTTTGACGACTATTTTTCCCGAGTGTGCATCCATCGTATGTTTAACAATAGCCAGGCCAAGGCCTGAACCCTTTACACGGTTCGCAAGATTTTTCGCGGTAACACGGTAAAACTTATCGAAAATATAGCGCTGGTCTTTTGCAGTTATTCCAATGCCATGATCCTCAACTTCAAGGGAAACAAAGTCGTCTTTCTTACCGGTCCGTACAAGAATGTGTTTATTCTCCTCGCTGTATTTCATGGCATTATCAATCAGATTTACAAGGGCTTCAGCAATGGCGTCCTTGTCGGCCCATACAGGAGGCAGAGAATTATCGGGCTCAAATGAATAAGAAAATCCCTTGGTTTCCAGGGTATAACGGAAGGTCTGAGATGTGGACTCTACAACATCATTCAACATGACGTAGTTGAAAAAATACTTCCTTTTTTTGTTGTCAATTTGTGAGAAACTGAGTATCCTGTTGACAATTCCCGATAACCGGGTTGTTTCATGTAAAATAACCGAATAGTATTCATTGATCCTGGCTTTGTCCTTTACCCGTCCCATTTCGAGTGTCTCAATGTACATGCTGATCAATGCCAACGGCGTTCGGATTTCATGGGAAACATTTGATACAAAATCACTTTTTAGTTGCGAAAGTTCAACCTGTTTGGAAATATTTCTGAAAATCAGTCCGGCCCCAAAAATTAACAACAGATCCATCAGCCCGATCAGAAACAAATTCCTTTTCATCCTGTCTCGCGCCAAATCACCGATTGTAAGGTTTTTCAATTCAATACCCATCTTATACCCTTCCATCAGCCAGAATGGTTTTTTGTTGGATACCTTACCTGCATTTATTTGCCGGTTGGTTGAATAGAACGGTACCTGCTCACCGTCGCGAAAAGCGGCAATATAAAATTTGCCCCGTGCGATTTCCTGCATTTTAGGATCCAGAATCTGGCTGATGAATGCTTCCGGATTAAGGATCAAAACATTTAATATCTCCCTGCCATTTACATTGGACAAAAACACGATCCACTGAAGTCCGTTCCCGTTCTTTCCGATGGTCTCCATTTTTCGGTATCCGCCACGGAGGTATGTCCTTAAGCGAAGAAGGTTCTTCTCGTTATCTTTCAGGGCTTCCCCTATCTCTCTCAGCATTTCCTTATCTCCGGAATTTTCAGGTACCGATCCCAAAAACTGCAGATTTTTATCAAAAAGCTGCAGACTCATCACGGGGGGCATCTCCTTAATCAGGGCACTGACCTTTTGAATATCTTCCGGCTTATTGCTGGTCATACTACGCTCAATCCGGCTGGCCAGGTTACCCACAATATCATCGGAGTATTGGTTGATTGAGAAGAGGATTGCGTCGAGCTGGTTTTTGTAAATATCCTGGATTACCCTTTCATTCTGCCTCAGATTGCCTATTTCAAAAACAGAAAAGATCAGAAGTGGCAACACAATAATTAACAGGATCAGGATTCCTATTTTTCGCAAGGAAGAATTCACAAAATGATATTTTTCTAAAGTTAACTAATTTCAAAGATATTATTTAATGCTAAAATCGTAGTTGCCGGGATAGGCGAGGTGACTTTGACAGGCGTGGTGACTGCAATAAGGATAATGTATTACGGTGACAGGCGTAGTTTGAAACTACGCCTAATGTAACTCCTTCTAAACGGCCCTTCTCAATCTTAATGATTCGATTTGTTGCTTCTCCAGTATTCAATGTATTTTGCCTGGCTGATAATTCCCACCGGACCTTCGTAGATGCCTCCATTACCACCGGTATCCAGTACTCTTACGGCGATAACGTATTTTTCTCCTTTTTTAAGAATACCGACCGGCAGATAATAACCGCGGAATGCATTGTATTCTGCACCTGCATTAAAATTCCCATTCGTTTTTGAGGGAAAAGTGCCTGTTGTTCCGACAAGCGTGCCATTGATGTATACCTGGTCGAAATCATCGATTTTACCCATTACGATAACCATCCTGTCATCTGCCCCGCTGCCGGCGGGGTTGCCGTTGTAGGTGAATGTTTTGCGATACCATGCGTATCCGTCGTAATCCCTGTAACCCTGGTCCTCCCAACGCCCGGGAACCAGAACTTCGTCCCACAGGCTGTCATCAAAGTCCACCTCTTTACGCCTCAAGTCGTCGCCCGGCCTGAATTTCCAGGTTGATTGCAGGTTGACTTCAAACCCTATCGATGCTTTACCGCCATAAATTCCGATTTCACCTCCCACGATTCCACCGGCATCGTATGAATCATAAACTTTTACTGCAATTACATTCATACCGTCGAAATTGATGTATTCTTCAGGAATATAATAAATCCGCTCGGCGTTGTACGCTGTTACATAATGAGGGGGGAAACTTCCGCTTGAACCAATTTTACGACCGTTCAGGTACACCTCGTCCACATCATCAATATATCCCATGTTCAAATACAACATACGGCCTTTCAGGCTGGAGGCAATTGATAATTTTTTCCGGTAAAATGCATAGCCGTTATACCCGTTAAATCCCTGGTTTTCCCAGGCAGAAGGAACTTTAATGGTTTCCCAGCCATTGTCGTTGAACCTGGGTGAAATCCAATCATCATTGATCCCTATTGAGAAGGACCAGCCTCCCTTCAAACTTTGAATGAGGGAAAGATTTTCCTGGCTGGCATGCATTTGTTGTGAGATGGCAAACATGCAAAAGAAGGCGATGGTTGCTGCTGTTAATTTCATTTTATCTATTGTTAATTGTGATTTCATGGGTATCCCTTCTCATTCAGTTTTCGAAAAATGAATCATATATATAATCCCAGAACGACTGGTTTGAATAATGTTTGTTTTTATACCTGCGGCAGTTGTCGCTTGTCATAATTCCAATAGGCCCTTCGTATATACCCCCGCGGAGTTGGGAGTCGTATACCCTAACTGCAATAGTATTGGCCCCTTCCGTCTTTAATAATCCCTCAGGAATCTTGTATATACGGCGGGCATTGTATTCCCATCCCGTTCGTTTGAATTCTCCGTCGCGTTTAAGATCGTAAACGCTTCCGATAAACTTTCCATTCAGATACACCTCATCAATGTCATCGACCTTTCCAAGGGAGAGATAGAGATCATGGGTATTGAAATTTTTAGGCAGGCTGAATTTCAAACGATACCATGCATATCCATTATAATCATCGTATCCCTCGCTCTCCCATCCTGATGGTACATTGATGGGTTTCCAGGCTGCATCATTGAAATCGGGTGAACGCCAATCCTTGCTGTCGCCGGTGTGGAACTTCCATCCCCGGCTCAAATTCACGTTCAGGTAATCATTGTCAACATCCACATACATTCCGACCTTTCCATCAAGGATCCCTCCATCCAGAAAAGTGTCGTATACACGGATGGCAATTACAGCATCCTGATTTGGTTGCAGGTAACCCGGGGGTATGACATATTTCCTTGTCTGGTCATACGCAGTTTTAAAATTCGGGGGGAATCTGCCCGATTTTCCAAGCAATTTCCCATTGAGATATACCTCATCGGCATCATCAATCCTTCCAAGCATTAAATAAATAGTGTAATTGGAAGGTATCTCTCCAACATGGAACCTTTTACGGTACCAGGCATATCCGTTGTAATCATTATAACCCTGACTTTCCCATCTGCCCGGTACATTCAGTTCGTCCCATTTTGAATCGTCAAATGAAATACCTGCCCATCGGTTATCGTCACCAATTGAAAATTTCCAGAATCCGGACAGGGAGGTCAGTTTCCTTAATTCTTCAGCATAGGACGATATTCCAATGAGCAGGATAAATGAAATTAGAATTGTTCTTTTAAGTGTATGTGCTTTCATATAATAAGATTTCAAAATTTCTTTACATTATAACCATTGTGGCTTCATAGTTTTTTCCTGAGGATAATTCCTTGTCCGTGCCTGAATAATCGGCTTCTGATTTCGGACAGGGATTGATCTCTTGTGCCTGGATTTTCCCGGAACATTGAATTATGTGAATCCGGTCGGAGAAATTTACAGATGACCTGTATTGCTCATGATAGTTCATCATACTGGCGGAGAACAGGACGAACAAAATTGCGATTACTTTAATCCGTTTCATGATTTCTATCTTTAAATTTCCTGCTTGATTATGAGATCAAAAATACATGCACTGCAGAGAATTGCTGTCACAGCCAAGTAAAGAATTGTAACGAATTGTCACCGGATTGTAAAATCTTGCCGTTCGGCCACTTTCGGACAAGGCTGAGCCTTGTCCGAAAGTATGTTACAAGGCTCCGCCTGCTTCAAAAAAAATTTTGTAAGTTTGATTTTAAAACAAATTACAATTCCAAAATGCCTCGTAATCAATCTTCTTTTGCTATTTCAGCCTTCTTATTGCTGATTTTATTCCTGTGTTTTTATTTAGACGGTTTTACACAAACAAAAGAAAACCCTCCGGCTGATGCAACCTACCAGAAATTGGCCCGTGATATTTTCAGGGAACTTATTGAAATCAATACAACATCCTCCAACGGAAGTACAGCAGCTGCAGAGGCAATGGCCGCAAGACTCAGATCGGCCGGTTTTAAGCCGGGAGATATCCAGGTTACAGGACCTGATGACCAGCACAAAAACCTGGTGGTCAGATACCCAGGCAAAGGTATATTGCGGCCTGTTTTATTTATCTGCCACCTTGACGTAGTGGAGGCATTGCCCCGCGACTGGTCAATGGATCCATTTACTTTTATTGAAAAGGATGGATATTTCTATGGCAGGGGAACCACGGATATTAAAAGCGAGGATGCAGACCTGATTGTGAATCTTATCCGTCTGAAACAGGAAAAGTTCACTCCCGACCGTGATCTTATTGTTGCTCTCACTGCCGATGAAGAAGGAGGTTCAAACAACGGTGTACGCTGGCTTCTCGAAAACAGGCGTGACCTGATTGATGCCGAATACGCCATAAATCCCGATGGCGGCGGCGGATCCATTAAGAATGGATCGCCTGTGGCTTTGGAAATCCAGACCAGTGAGAAAATATATGCGTCTTTTACCCTCACGGCCAGGAATAAAGGTGGACATAGTTCACTCCCGGTTAAGGACAATGCTATTTATAGGCTTTCTCAGGGTCTTATCCGTCTTTCACATTTTGATTTTCCGGTAAGACTGAATGAGACAACCCGCAATTATTTTGAACAATCAGCGCTAAAGGAAACCGGACAGGTTAAGGCAGACATGCTTGAGATTCTTCAAAATCCATCCGATACAGCGGCGGCAAACAGGCTGGCAGCTTCCTCTCCCTATTATAATGCGATGATGCGGACTACCTGTGTTGCCACTATGATGAACGCCGGGCATGCCGAAAATGCATTGCCACAAGAAGCCAGCGCTGTTGTAAACTGCAGAATGCTTCCCGACGATACTCCCGAAAATGTCCTGGAGAATTTAAAAAGAATTATTGCGGATACGTCTATGTCAATTGAATGTACATATTCATCTTTCGTGGCTCCCCTTTCACCACTCCGCGATGATTTAATGGTAACGGCAGAGAAGATATCAGCTTCCTTGTGGCCGGGAGTAAAAGTGTCGCCGGTTATGTCAACCGGGGCTACCGATAGTAAATATCTGCGCAGGTCGGGCATCCCCGCTTATGGAATATCCGGTATGTTCACCGATATAGATGATGTAAGAGCCCATGGAAAGGATGAGAGAATAGGGGTAATTGAATTCTACAAAGGAGTGGATTTTATGTATAATTTTATGAAAGAAATTTCTATAGCTGTTGGCTTAAGCCAACATTAATGGAGTAAAACCAAAAAGAGGAATTGAAAAGGTAAATCTTCAGATTCCGGAAGGAGAAATCTTTGGAGTTATCGGGCCGCACGGTGAAGGTAAGTCAACCTCCATACCCATACTGCTGAATCTTATTTTCCCGGACGGCGGAAAGGCCAGGATTATGGCAATGGATGTAATCAGCGAAACAAAAAAAATTAAGGAACAGGTTTTTATTGGCTTTACTGTGATCCTGACATTGATTTCCTACAGGCTTTTCTGCCGGAAGGATATCTATTTATAGTTAGAAATTATTTTACATATCTTCGGAACAATGTAGTGACAGTATGCCCTCCAAATCCGAATGTATTATTGAGTGCAACGTCTACCTGGTGGTGGGTGGCTGTAAGAGGCGTCAGATCGATCAATGGATTGATTTCCGCATCCGCGTTGTGCAGATTGATCGTTGGCGGAATAACATTTTCCTCAATGGCTTTCAGGCAGGCGATTGCTTCTATAGCACCTGCACCTCCCAACAAATGGCCCGTCATTGACTTTGTAGCGCTTACGTGAATGTTTTGCAGGTGGGAATTGAATACTTTTTCAATCGCCTTATATTCACTTACATCACCTAATGGAGTTGATGTTGCGTGCGCATTTATATAATTTACATCACCGGCAGTCAGCCCTGCATCTTTCATGGCACCTTCCATAGCCAAAATAGCACCGAGGCCGTCCGGATGGGTGGCAACAATATGGTAAGCATCGGAAGCAGCTCCATATCCTGCCAGTTCACAATATATCTTAGCTCCCCTGTTGAGCGCATGTTCAAGTTCTTCAATCATTAAAATCCCCGAGCCTTCACCGATCACAAATCCGTCCCTTGAACTGTCGAATGGCCGGGAGGCGCTTTCAGGTGAATCATTTAACGTGGATAACGCCTTTATGGAATTAAATCCTCCTACTGATGCCTCAATGATAGGTGCTTCGGAGCCGCCTGCTATCACTATTTCAGTCCGGCCGTTCCGTATCAGATCAAGTGCGTTGGCAATAGCATTATTTGAAGAGGCACAGGCTGATATCAGGGTATAGCTTACTCCATGGAATCCGTAGCGCATCGAAACCTGCCCTGCAGCAATATTGGGGATCATCTTTGTAATGAAAAAGGGTCCAAAACGGGGATTCCTCCCATTTTGTCCAAAATTCAGTATTTCATCTTCAAAGGTGCTCATTCCTCCCATACCCGTGGCAATGATAACCCCAACCATATTTTTATCCACCTTATCAAGATCGATTCCTGAATCTTTTATGCATTCATTGGTGGCAACCAGGGCATATTGTGTGAATGAATCCATTTTTCTTGCCTCCTGCTTATCCATGATCTGAAGAGGATCGAAATTCTTGACTTCACAGGCAAATTTGGTTTTATGGAGGGTTGTGTCAAATTTGGTAATTGCTGCTGCACCGCTCTTGCCACTTTTTAGATTTTGCCAGAATTCAGCAACATTGTTTCCAATGGGTGTAACTGCTCCTATTCCGGTAACGACAGCTCTTTTCATAAGTTTTCTTTGTTAGTATAAATTCATTTTTCAGGAAAAGCTACTGACAAGTCGCGACTTGTCAGTACGCTTGATGCACGCGGACGGATCGCCTTGTCAGTACAAATTCCATCTGCGTCAGGGCTTTGTCCCCTCCATAATAGTCAGGTATATGCTCTTGTAATCCAGCTTTTCTAAAATCCGTGCCAGTTGCAAACTTGCAATCAGACTGGATAATAAAACTACAGCTTTATTTTTTGGTTCCTCTTTAAATACAAATATTTTTTTTTGCCTGCCGGATTCCAGTATGGAAGTCAACCAGCTCAAAATCATTTCGGTCATTTTTCTTAACTCAACTTTAGTTGAATCATTCAAAGTGTTAAAGTCGGGCCCGAGTGAACCCATGATGCATAATTTTTTCTCCCTGTGGCTTTTGATATATATCTTAACAAAAGTTTCCAATTGCTGTAATTCATCAAAACCATGGTTGTGCATGTTTTCTACCATTTCCTCAAAACGTTGAATATTCGTCTTAACGATGCTTGTTCCAAGGTTTTCTTTTAGAGGAAAATAGTAATGAATTGCTGCATTTTTAATTCCCAGCTCCGATGAAATGTCCAGGTAGCTGAAAGCATTATAGCCCTTCGAGCGTATCAGGCTTTCACCCAGTTCCAGTATGTTCTCCCGGGTAACTGACATGACTTTTACCATATGAACCGCCGACAAATATACTTACTAATAAGTAAGGATGCAAAGAAATTTACGATTTACGATTTTAGATTTACGATTTTGGGTATAGCGGGCCCTGAAGGGGCCTGATCTTAATAATCGTGGGTGCAATCCACGGAGATGTGAAAGCAGTCCTCCACATTACAACGGCAGTAGGCAGCGGCGTCAGCATCCAGTATCCAACATCCAGCACCAGCATCCAGCATCCGGTATCAATTACAGATCAGGCTTCCACACCGGCAACACTAACCTGCTCGCATGCTCCTTGTCATGATAGATCCTGATTACGGCTTTCTGAAAATCATCCGGCCCGGCTTTGTAAATATTGACAAACTTCTGAGGATTCCTGTCCACAAGGGGAAACCAGCTGCTTTGAATTTGCACCATGATGCGGTGGCCCTTCTTAAAAGTATGGGCCACATCCCCAATGGCAAAATTTATCTTTTCAATATTACCGGGGATAAAGGGTTCCGGTTTTTCATAACTGTTCCTGTAGCGGCCTCTGAACACTTCTCCATGCACAAGCATTTCATAGCCTCCCATCGGATATGTCTCCGGGGTGTCTGAAAACGAATAAATATCAATGCTATTATAGGAAAGACTGTCCGGAAAAACATCGATCAGCTTTACAACAAAATCAGCATCTGTTGTAGAAACGGAAACAAACAGATCGGCAGAAACAACTCCTGTTAATGTCACCTCTTCCTTTAGAATTTCTGTTTTATAGGCCAGCACATCTGGTCTGCATCCAGCAAATCGCTGGTCGTCCGTCATGTAATTCCGGGTTCTGTTAAAATGGATACCGTCTGTATAAGGAACAGGTTTTGCCGGATCACTGGTATACTCATCCGGCCCTGCTTTCTTCCCGGTAGGGTTCCATCCCAGCATACCCTTTTCCTGCAAATAGATTGCCTTGTCAATTTTACCGTGAGGTGGCCATTGATCAAAATGATGCCATATATTTTCACCCGTGATAAAAATGACGGCTTCCGAAATAGATGCGATATCCCCCTTCCCTTTCAGATAATAATTGAAAAAAGGAATTTCAATATTTTGCTGATACCATTCCGATGTGTTGCTGTCAAAATAAATGTTCCCCAGATGCGTACCGTCATTTCCTGCCCATTGAGTATGATACCAGGGCCCCATCACAAGCCGGTTAAATTCTTTGCCCGGATTGTTTTTTTCAGCAGCCTTATATGAATTCCAGGCTCCCCAGTTATCTTCCGCATCAAACAACCCTCCTACCCAAAGCATTGCCGGATGCAGATTTTTGGTTGCATTTCTGGCGTCACGCGCTTTCCACCAGTCATCATAATCCGGATGCGCATACAAATCTTTCCAGAATTCAACACTGTCACCGGTGATTTTTGCAAATTCCGGCAGGGGCCCGGTTTCAAGATAAAACTTATAACTGTCATGAACCGGAAAATCAATTGTATTTGGAGCTACGGCCACCGGCTGTGGGTGTGGCAAACCGAAACCCCCGCCCATTGGGGAATAGAAGCTAAAAGCATCCATGATGAAAAAAGCACCGTTGTGATGGAAGTCATCACCGATAAACCAATTGGTGACAGGGGCCTGTGGGCTCACTGCCACAAGAGCGGGATGATTGCCGGCTGCTGCCATGGTTGAATAAAATCCGGGATACGAAATCCCAAAAACACCCACTTTTCCATTATTATGCGGAATATTTTTTACAATCCAATCAATGGCATCATAGGAATCACTGGCTTCATCAATATCATTTTTTGTTTTTTTATCTGGATTAAATGGCCTGACATCCATAAATTTCCCCTCACTCATCCATCGGCCGCGAACATCCTGTGTTACCATGATATATCCTTCCTTCAGGTATTCTTTCAGGTAAGAATCCCAAAAATTCCTGAAATTTTCTTCCCCATAAGGAGCACAGGAATAAGGCGTGCGTTCCATCAGTACCGGGTGGTTTTCGGAAGTATCCTTAGGATAATAAATTGTTGTAAACAATTTCACGCCATCGCGCATGGGAATCTCCGTTCGATTTTAATATAATTATTCAAAACCCAGGATTCATTAATATTCTGGGCAAACAGGGAATATCCTGCAAGCGCTGAAACGAGGATCAGGCAAAATTTTTTCATGCAGTATTAAATGTAAATGAAAGGCGTTATTTCTTAGGGATGAGATGGTTCCTGTCACCGGATTTCCAGTTGCTTTTTTACCCACTCCACCCGATCTTTCCTGACCTCCGGAATCATCATTTCATGCTCTGTATCATACCATTTGATAAGTTTTGGTGGGGAAGCCGCGTTGTAAAAGTGCAGGGCCGTTTCTTTGCTAATGTAAATGTCGTTGTTGGCAAACTGGAAGAAGAGTGCAGCCGGACTGGCCTGTGATATGTAACCCATCGGATCTACCCGTTCAAGGAATTTTCTGTAGGATTCTTCCCCCTCTTCCAGTGGCTTTTTCCAGTATTTTAACGACCAGTCACCGAAATTTCCCATACCAGCCACCAGTACGTAAGCCTTTATTCTTTTATCCTTTCCGGCTAACAGGGAACCAAACATAGCCCCGTAATCATGCCCCACAAAAACAATACGCTCCTTGTCAATCCCGGGTTGCATTAACAATATGTCAAGAGCACGGCGCAGATCTACAGTCTGGTCAATCACCTGTTGCCGGTCTTTTTCCCCCGAAACAGGCTGTTCTTTCCATGGAAAATAACCCTGGATTAAAAGGGAGAATGTTGAATGACCGGCCATTTCCACTGCCTCATCTAAAAATTCATTCCGGTTTCCGTTTGGACGTCCCAGCCAGTGAAAATAAAGAATTCCGCCATAGGGTGACTGAGAAGAAGGCATTACCAGGTATGCCTTAATCCTTCCGTGATCCGGATTACAGGAAATAAAACTGATTTCCCTTACAAGGATATTGTCGCTGTAAAATGCAGAATCCTCCTGTATCTGGTAATCTGCTTTTGCATCATAGGCAAAAGGTTCAGTGTTTTCCTGTCCGTGAAGTATGCCGGAGAACATTAGCATCAGTCCGGCTATCCCGCTGACCCCGAAGAGATTGTCAGATTTCATGAATAAAAATGGAATCTAGTTATAATTTTCCAGCAGCTCGAGTATACATCCCAGATTTTTTGATGCATCCACATAGGTATAGGCGCCCCCGTCCCATCCACCCAGCTGAACCACAGGATTTCCCTGCATTTCAAATTGTTTTTCCACGCCATCAATGCCCTCCACCATAAAGGCCACATGATGAATGCCTTCTCCATGTTTGTCGAGGAATTCCTGCCAGGTACTTTTACCGCCCATAGGTTCAATCAGCTCAATCTGAATGTTCTCCAACACAACAAACGCGAGTTTTGCTTTTGCATTCGTCGATTTCCCTTTATAAAGAGTTGGCCGGGAATCATTGGATTCAGCAATGCTGACTGCAGGAACCTTGATTCCCAGCATCTGTGCCCAGGCATTGCGGGCAGCATCAATATCCTTCACCACGATGGCCACCTGGGCCAGACTTTTGGAGATAATTACAGGATCGGATGCCTTTTTCTGTTCAGAATAAAAGGCAACGGAAACTATCCCTGCAACTAAAATGAATGCAACCAGGATATTTTTCATGAATTCCAGTTTTAGGATTTAGTACTGGAATAAAGTTATAAAAATTTACCACAGCAAGCTAACGCCGGCAGCGTTTTCTGCATTTGAGCGCGGGTAGCATAATGGCAATAATGCTGCACGCTTCCGTGTTAAAATTTTGGGATCTTTTCTGTTATTCCTGCTTGAATCTCCCCAGATCGTTTATGTTTGAAATGCGAATCCGCTCAGAACGCTCTTTATTTTCCCCCCTTGCATTTCGCAAAAATACCTCCAGCGATTTCCAGTACACGGAATCACGATTTGCGTCCAGCATGAGCAGGTAGCCCATGATTATATTCCCGGCCATTTCAACCAGCCGGCGGGCATGGAAATCGGTATATTCGCTGTCGCCGACAGAAGTAACCCGCAAAGCCGCTTCCTCATATTCCTCCGTCATGCTGATAAGGATGCGCCGGTAGGTTTGAAGTTCGGGCTTGATCTCGGTCATTTCGTATTCGCGGATCTGTGCCAGGTAACCACCGGTTGTAATTCCTCGTATGGAAGCAACGACCTGTAATTGTGTTGTACCCTCATAAATTGAGGTTATGCGGGCGTCGCGGTAAATTCGTTCAATCGGGTAGTCTTTCATAAATCCCGAGCCGCCGTGGATCTGAAGCGAATCATAGGCGAGTTTATTGCAGTATTCCGAAGCTACCCCTTTAACAAGCGGCGTAAAAATATCATTCAGCTTTTCATATTTCTTCATTTCCTCCTGTTCCGCTTTTTCAAGCTTATGCTTTGCGGACAGGTAATTATAGGATTTGAATATATCCACAAACCGCGTGGTTTCATACATCAGGCTTCGCACTCCATCCAGCTTGGCTTTCATAGTAGAGAGCATTTCATAGATGGCAGGGAATTTAATGATGGGTTTGCCAAATTGTTCCCTTTCTCTTGCAAAACTCAGTGCCTCACGGTATGCTGCTTCTGCAATGCCAACCGATTGGGCCGCGATTCCAAGCCGGGCGCCGTTCATCAGCGACATCACGTATTTTATGAGTCCGAACCGGCGTTTCCCCACCAGCTCAGCCGGTGCATTTTTAAATACCAGTTCACAGGTGGGAGAGCCAATAATTCCCATTTTATGTTCTATACGCCGAACCGTAACACCCTGGTTCACCCTGTCGAATATAAACATCGATAATCCCCTTGCGTCGGTTGAACCTTCTTCCGTCCGCGCCAGGACAAGGGATATTTCCCCGTCCCCGTTTGTTATAAACCGCTTAACGCCATTCAGGTACCATTTTTGATCTGTTTCATTGAATGTGGCCTTGAGCATCACTGCCTGCAGGTCGGAACCTGCATCCGGTTCCGTAAGGTCCATGGCCATTGTAGCCCCTTTTGAAACCCGTGGAAGAAATCTTCGTTTCTGATCTTCCGTGGCAAATTCATGAATTGTTTCGGCACAGTCCTGGAGTCCCCAGATATTTACAAAGCTGGCATCGGCACGTGAAACGATATCTGCAATCATTGTATAGGGAACCATCGAAAAATTAAGGCCGTCGTATTCGCGTGGAAGGGTAATTCCCATCAGGCCGGCCTTGACGATCGCGTCGAGGTTTTCTCGTGTTCCCCTGGCATAGGTCACCCCTTTTTCACCCAGTTCGGGCCCCTCCTGGTCTACGCTTTCCGCATTGGGCGAAATGATGTTTGCACAAATGTCACCTACAATTTCAAGAACCTTGTCATAACTGTCCATCGCATCTTCGAAATCCACCGGTGCATAATCATATTTCGATTTATCAGCATAATTGCGTTCTTTCAACGCTACAATCTTTTTCATCAGCGGATGGGTCAGATGAAATCTCAATTCGGGATTATCTAAATAGAAATTGTCCATTTTCTTAATTTGTCTTTTGATCGAATAACCGGTTAGTTTGATTACTTTGTGTTTTGCCTGTAATACTTGATCATTTTCGGGATGATCTCTTCCAGGTCACCCGTAATTACATAATCTGCAATTTTGTTGATCGGTGCACCGGGATCGTTGTTTATGGAAACGATGAGTGCTGAATCCTGCATGCCGGCAATGTGCTGGATCTGGCCGGATATTCCGCAGGCAATATACATTTTTGGACGCACGGTTACCCCGGTCTGTCCTATCTGCCTCTCATGACTGGCGTACCCGGCGTCGACCGCCGCTCTTGAGGCTCCTACCTCTCCTCCGATGGTATCCGCCAGCTGGTGTAGCAACTGGAAATTCTCTTTTGATCCGACTCCGTATCCTCCGGCAATGATGACCGACGCATTTTTGATGCTTACTTTGGATGCCTCCATGTGCCGTTCGAGGATCTCCACAACAAAATCACTGTCATGAACATAATGGGCAACATCCAGCCTGGCCACTTCACCCTTATGCGTGTCGGAATAAATCTCTTTTTTCATAACTCCTTCACGTACCGTTGCCATTTGAGGACGGTTATCCGGATTAATGATGGTTGCTACAATATTGCCACCAAAAGCCGGGCGTATCTGGTAAAGAAGGTCGCTATAAACCTTTCCTTCGCGTTTATCTTCATGGTCACCGATTTCCAGGCTTGTACAATCAGCGGTGAGGCCGCTTTTCAGGGCGGAAGATATGCGGGGACCCAGGTCCCGGCCAAAGGTCGAAGCACCAAGCAAGGCAATCTGGGGAGTTTCTTCCTGAAATAACTGTACGGCTATCGAATTGTATGGTAAGGTGGTGTAAAATTCCAGCCTTGGATCATCTGCAATCCACACTTTATCGGCACCGTACATGTAAAGCTGCTTTTCCATGCCATCGAGTTTAAAACCAATCAGCAGGGCCTCAAGCTTGCATTTCAGCTGGTTTGCCAGGGAACGGCCTTTTGTCATCAGTTCCAGACTGACATCCACAATTTTCCCGTCTTCAATTTCACAGATTACAAAAATGTTATTCACAATATTTGATATTTATTGAGTATACTAAATTAACGGAAGGGCCGTTGGATTATCCAATGGTATGGTTATCGATCAGTTCCTTCATGAAATCATTAATGCCGGCATCATCGGCTGATATTCTCAAGGTTTCCTTCGCCTGAAAAACAATATTTTCAATTTTTTTCACCTTGGTTGGTGAACCCGAAAGCCCGAGCTGCGCTCTATCGCTGTCAATATCGTTTACGCTCCACTCCGGTATATCGAGGTAGGGACGTTCGTTGTAAAGTGCAAAATAATCTTCCGAAGCATCCTGCCGTTCGGTCAGGGTTCTGGCATGCTTATATTTCATGAGGGCACGCGCATTTCGAGGGCGGCAATCAGGTGCAGAACTGTTTATGGTAATCACGCAGGGTGTAGGTGCTTTCACCATTTCCACCCCTCGTTCAAGCCTTCTTTTCATCGTAATTTTTCCCTTTTCCACACTTTGAATGTCCTCAACGTAGGTTACCTGGGGAAGCCCCAGCTTTTCAGCAACCTGGGGTCCTACCTGGGCCGTATCTCCGTCGATGGCCTGCCGGCCGGCAATAATAAGATCATAGTCCCCAATTTTCCGGATTGCACAAGCCAGCGCATAGGATGTTGCCAGTGTGTCCGCACCTGCAAAAGCCCTGTCCGTTAAAAGAACACCTTCATCGGCGCCCCGGTACATGGCTTCGCGAATTATTTCAGCGGCCCTCCCCGGACCCATTGTTAATACGGTGATCCGTGTCCCCGGATGTTTATCTTTCAGCCGCAATGCCTGTTCCAGTGCATTCAGATCTTCAGGATTAAAAATGGCAGCCAGGGCGGCACGATTCACCGTGCCATCTGCCTTCATGGCATCTTTACCCACATTGCGCGTATCGGGCACCTGTTTTGCCAAAACAATGATTCGTAAGTTCTGCATAAATATTGAACCGTTTTTAAAAAAAATTGGAGGGCAAATGTAGAAAAAAAAGCGATTTACATTGATTTCTTATTTGGAATATGTTTTATTCTATTTAAATCAATTCACATATTCAGGCAATTCGAGTGTATTATTATCTGTAATTTATTTTTAATAATTCCTTCCCTCCCGCATCCTTTTGGCAAAAATGTTGTCTTTGAATAACAGAATGCGTCACCTATTGCCAATACCCGAATAATATCTCCCGTATGAAAAATGAAACGTTAATCAACTTCCTCCTGCTGATCTCATTTTTCTGCAATTTTAACATTCGTGCGCAGAAAATAGCACAAACCCATCAAAGGAACCGTTATCGATAAGCGATCCCAGGTCAGCCTGCCGGAAGCAACTGTGTATATTGCGGGCACTGACCCGGTACAGGGAACAACTACCGACGAAAGCGGCAATTTCAGACCTGAAAACATAGAAACGGGCCGGATTCAGATTTGTACGAGGTATATAGGATATGAGCCCCTTTGTATCGACAACCTCACCCTGGAAAGGAACTGGTGCTGAACATTGAAATCCAGGAATCCGTCATACCGGATTGTCTTTTGAATTCACGTTCCGGATCAGTTCGTATAGAAAAAGATCAATGCAACAGCAGTTGAGGTGATAAAAAGAGCCATTGGAAAAATCATTTTGAACAGCGCTCCGGCAGTCAGCCCGAAGGGACGCCAGGTATCTTTTAAGTTTCTCAGGCTAAGATACAATCCTGTTAGGATCAAACCCGATTGAAGCCATGGAACCAGTTCCGGAACAAATTGATGCCAGGGAATATTCGCCGTTCCAAAAAAATCCCATCCCCAACCAAAGGGGTCAGAAACGGATTGTTCGATAAACGTTATATTAACAAATAACATGGGGATAACAAATGCAATCCACATCATGAGGCCCATAGGCAATAATGATCCGGTGGATTTGAGAAAGCATCTTTTATCCCTGTGTGAATATTGGAAATCTTTGCTCCCAGATAAGTAAGCAGGTAAACAATTCCGGGAATAAGAACCAGGGAAAAAAACCAGATTAAAAGAGAATATACCCCAAAAAGATCCCAGTTTTTTTTGTCGAGTATATTCACATAATCCCGAACCCTGGCCCAATGTCCTTCATACAATACACAATATACAATGGCCAGACTGAATATGGCGAGTGTAAGCCAGGCCTCACTTGTACTCCGGGTACCAAGTTCGGTTCCAAACGGCCTCTTATAAAGTGAAACATTGTTATATAAGCAACTCCGCGTACATTCCAGGCATACGCCGCAATCCGCGTTTTCCTTCATCTGTCCCACATTGATGCCGTAAGGGCACGCCCATCCATTTGTGCTCCCTTTCTGGCAAAAATGGGGCTTGCATTGATCACATACTTTTTGGGATTTATTCCTGACCGCGAATGTGCTCATTCGTGAAAAAGGACCGATGAACACGCTCACAGGGCAGACATACCTGCAAAAAGCACGCAATTCCCATATGAAAGCCATGCAGGTAGGAACGACAAGAAGCATAAGAACGGAAATTCCTGAAATTTCCGGCCTCGCAACCAGGGTGGTTGAAAAAGTAGCCAGAATCATAAAGACTACCAGTTTAAGCCAGTTATTGGTTAACCATTCAGGCCATACAAGGGAAAGACCGTAAAACCGGTTTTGATACATTGTACCCTTTCCTTTTTGCGGAGTAAAAAATGATCTGCGCTGAATCAGATCACCCAATAAAGGCAATGGGCAAATCGTGCACCAAATTCTGCCTAAAAACGGAGTCATAAGGGCAACCAGCAGAAAGAGCCAGATGGCCCACATCATAAGAACACCCAGGTTTCTGCCCGACATCTGGGTGCCAAACAGGGAAGTCAGTATGACGACATAGATCATCAACATGGCTAGCATCATGAGTATTAACTGGGGCCACCGTGAGGTAACCATCTTTTTTATGAGAGGGTTTTTTAGCAGATCGGAATAGAAGGTCCTGTTTTCAGAATATTCAAACGGCACGGAAACTTTCGCTCCGAAACCGGAAAACCAAAGCGTCAATATGCCGATAATACATCCCAGGCTGAATAGCAACAATGTGTTCGGAAAAATTACAAGCTTTCCCAGTTCGAAGGCGTGCATAGGGCCACACCACACATGGCACCGGTAAATGCTTTTAGCCACAAGATATTTTAAAAAACCCGGGTGCAATGCCGTAAAAGTGACTTCCCTTGTTCGTACCGAAGGTACAGTAGGATCGCTTGGCTTAAAGACCTCTGCCTCCTGTCGGGAAGGACTGACTTTTGCATCGATATCAAACTCCTCGAGAAAAAATGAATGCCCCGTGTCATTTGTCGAAAAGGTAAGATGAAGCCTGTCCCCCCGGTTGCAACGAATTACGGAAGGTTCTTTTCCGTAACGAAAACTGGTAATATGAATATACCGGTCAACAGGCGGTTTTGTAAAGAATTGACCTGTAAATGCAGGGACCAATCCAAACAGCAGGATGAGGATAATTGACGGAAAATATCTCCTGGAATTTTTCATGAAAGAAAGTCAGCGGAAAGCATTTAAATATAAATTATTTTTCTAATAATACACCTGACGAGGACTAATCTTTTAAAAGTTTTCTATTCTTCTGTTTCATTTTACTAGATTTGTTTGGACTTTGGTCGGAATTGAAAACATATATCTGTTTTGAAATGGCGAACATAAAGAAGGATACGGGGAAAAAACAAAAGAAAAACCCGGGGACTATTTTTCTGGTATTGACGGTACTTTTTATTCTTATCGGACTCCCGCTTATTTTTCTTGGCTACCAGGCCCGGCACAGCGGATTGGGGTGGGGCGAAACAATCAGGAGAATTACACGCCATTCAACCGGCCCGGATAAGACATCCCCTGAATTAACCGGGGAGATATCCGGAACCAGGATTGATTTTTTGACACCCATGCCGATTGGACAGAAATTTACAGATCCTCCTCTTATTTCCCATATTCAGGCGGCAGATCTGGATAAGGATAATCTGCTCGATGTTATTGTCTGTGATGACAAGGGCAATTTTGTTTCCTGGATCCGCCAATACCCTGCAGGTATCTATACGGAAAAAGTACTGGCAACGGATGTTATAGCACCCTCGCATGTACAGGTCTGTGATTTTGACAACGATGGAGACAATGACCTGATAGTAGGAGTTTTGGGCATGCTGTTCCCAAATAACGACAAGATTGGATCAGTTATCATCCTTGAAAATGACGGAAAAAATAACTTTAAGAAACACCTCATAGTTGACAAGATTGCCCGCGTATCCGATGTGAGAGCTGGCGACCTCGACAAGGACGGGGATATGGACCTGGCTGTGGCGCAGTTTGGCTATGACGACGGCGAAACCCGTTGGATTGAAAACCTGGGGAACTGGAAGTTTGAAAGTCACATCCTGCAAAATCTGTCAGGGCCGATTAATGTGGAAATAGTGGATATCGACAAAGACAATGACCTCGATATTATTTCCCTGGTAAGCCAGGAATGGGAGGAGTTGTATTGTTTTGTCAACGATGGGAAGGGCAATTTCCAATCAACGCGAATCTGGGGATCAGGCAACCAGGACTATGGCTCCAGCGGAATTTCAATGACGGATGCTGACCTCGATGGTGATCAGGATATTCTTTACACAAACGGGGATGCATTTGATTACATTCCGCCGCAAGGCAGGCCATGGCACGGAGTCCAATGGCTCGAAAATAAAGGAAATCTGAATTTTGAATTTCACCGGATATGTAATTTCACCGGAGCCACCAATGTAAGACCGGCGGATATTGACGGGGACAAGGATGTTGACTTATTCGTGGTCAGCGCATTTAATCTCTGGGATAAACCCGATGCCTACAGTTTTATCTGGCTTGAAAATACAGGCAACATGACTTTTATTAAACATGAAATTGCCAGATCACCCACACACCTCTTAACTTGTGAACCCGGTGATTTTAATAATGACGGATTAATTGATGTTGTAACAGGAGGCATGCATACTTATCCCCCTTATGACCGAACCGGAAGGATTACCCTATGGACAAACAACGGGAAGCTTACCGGCAATAAATAGAAATCAACGCCTGTATTCCTCAAGTTTTTTCGAGATGAATTCAAGATATTCCGGTGGGGCCTTTTGGTTCCGGGCCATGGTTGAAACAATATTCATGTACGAATAAGCCTTTTTTTTGTCGCCCAGGGATTCATAAGCCTCAGCCAGCGTCATCCCGGCAGATATCATCAGTTCCGACGGGCAAGCCTTATGCACAAAAGCTCTTTCTGAATATATCTTACCCTGGTTATAATCCCTTAATTTTAAATCGGGACAAATCACGAGTATGGTTCCTAATTTTTCAAGAATGTAGGGCTCGTTTGGATTGAACAACAAAGCCTTTTTCAAATGACGTATGTATTTGCTCCACATCTGGTGCTTCATCAGGGTTTCTGCCAGGGATTGTATGCTTACGAGGTCCCTGGGATTGCTGTTAAAGGAGGATTCATACAGGTTTATTGCTTTCTGAACGTCCCCTTCCTGTTCCGCCATTATTCCCGACAACAGGTACATCTTTGATCCGGCAGGTGAAAGTCGTTTAAGCAATTTTAAATAAGCCGAAGCCCTATCATGATCCCTCACCATCAGCATAAAATACACGGCATTTGCAACTATCTCTGGGTTATCGGGATAATTTCCCAGGAAAGTATCCAGAAGTTTCAATGCCTGCACCTTATTCCCTTTATTCAGAAAACCTAAAACCAGATTGGATTGGATTTCTGAATCATCCGGTTTGATCTTCAACGCTTGCTCAAAATATTGTACCGATTGATCCGTATATCCTTTTTCAAAAAAGAGATTTCCCGTTTCCTTCAATTCATTAAAATCGTTGCTGTAATAACCGATATGCCGGTCGATAAGAGGTATTGCTGCCTGGCCGGTATCCATCCGAAGATAAAGCCTGACCGCTTTTGAAACCAGGTATTTATTGTCGGGTATATATTTCAATGCATTGTTGGTCAGTTGCATGGCAAATTCGGGATACATGCCTTTTTCCGCCTCATCAATTTGTTTTAACAAATAGAGTTCAGAACGTGAGGACAGGGACAGTTTGTCCACCAGAGTATCAACGGGAGGTGAAAAATTAGCCAGGTCCCCGGCTCGTGTGACGTAATATTGGCTCAGGGATGAATCCGCCCGGGAACCATAAATATTTCCCAGCAGACGATAAGCCGGACCAAACGAAATATTATTCAGAATTATTTCTTTTAATGTCTTTTCAGCAAGTTCAGGCTGGTTGTTATTAATATAGATCTGTGCCAGCTGAAATAAGGCAAATGTTTTCAACGCAAAATAATCGGAATGGAACGTTATTTTCGCGGAACCGGATCCTGCATCCAGGTTTACCACATTTTTAAAGGCTGCTTCAGCCTTGGCGTTTGAATTTTGATTCTTATATCCTTCTCCAATATAATACCATGCCAAAATAATCTTCTTGTTTTCTTTAATTACAGTTCTGAAGTTCTTTATGGAAGCCTCTGATTCACCAAGTTCCCTTTTTAAATATCCATTGTAATAACTCCATATCCATTTTGAATCGTTCCGTTTGATTGCCAGCTCATAACATTGGGCTGCCTTATCGTAGTATGTACTTGAATGATAGGCCATGCCCAACTTACCCAAATTATCCGCAGTTGGATTCAGTTTCGCCTGATCAGTATACCCGGTAATTTGTTCCCTAAGTATCTCTGAAAGATTTCCCGTTTCAGGAAGCGACGGGATTTTCAAACGATACGGCCTGTCTATTGCCCATTTTACTGCAAAAGAAATAAGGATAACCGCCAATATTGCGGTTATACTATAGATTGATACTTTTTTGCTTTTCTTCATTTACCCGATAAAAAGGACTAATATACATAGGAAGGGGATACTAAAACAAATTAATGCAACGTAAATTGCCCGGAAAGATCGATTTGTTTAACCAGTTGCTTTGCAGAAGTAAATGCATACGGGATTCCGTCTGCTTCAAGTGTAATACTGGATTGATTTGCCAAAAGCCTTAAAGAGCATGATTTGTTTTTATTATAAAGAAAATTCGCCAGTATGAATGCTTTCTCCAACCCGTCGCCCCTCCCGAAATTCCATACTTCGTCGGGTTGTGCAAGCCGGGTTCCGTCGTATATCGATTCTCCGGGTATCCCGGCAAGCAACTGGTAAACAGAATCCGCCGTCCTGCCTTTCAGACCTTCCAGGCATACGGGGTTCCTTTCCAATGCGGTCTTCACAAATGGCTTCCAGTCGATTTTATCCATTTGCCTGAATGCATACAGCGATAATAAAGCCACTTCATTATCATCGGATTTGGATACTACATGCTCCAGGATATCCTGTCTTGTCATTTCAATGTTTAAGTGCAAAACTTCCGGATGAACCCATTGTTTTTGCGTATCCGGAAGGCGGGGATGAACATGCAGAAAATCGCCAAGTTCTCTGAAAAGCAATTTTACGGTTTCTTCCCTGTTGCATTCACTTTCCCTTGTGAGTTGCAAAAACTTCATGCTCAATTCTTCTATAGGCACATGGCTGTTTGTCTCAAGGAATTTTTCCGCATCCTGTATCATGATCCTGTTCTTAAGCGGCGTATGGCTGAATTCCTCATCATCTATCTCGTTCAACAGTGCATCGCGTGTAGGCAATGTAAAACTGAATCTCGAATTGTGTTCATAGGTAAATATGGTTTCCAGTCCAACATAATGCTCATGACCATGATTCATAAATTTAAATTGAAAGCACGACTTGAAATTCATGTTATACCGCAGAAAATTGATGAATACCTCGGGGGTAAGCGGTGCGCTCAGAAATTCTTTCAGCTTGTGGGTAAAACGCTCATAGGATTGGGGCTGAATAGTAGCCTTTTCAAATGCATGATGAATATATCCGGAAATATGGGACACAAGGCTGACCTTTTCATTTTCAAGTGCACGCCGGGCCCTTGATGACATGGATGTGCCGTTGAACCACATTTTTTTTGTCACGATCCTGCGGTTGTTGGTAAGCACGCCTTCATTTATGTCCACAAAATTCTGGGAATGAAGTGGAGTGGCGATCAGGAAAATATTCTCGAGCGGAATACGCCCAACAATGAAAAGCGCTGCGGCATATAAGGCGGATAAGGAAACACATTCGCCCGCACCTGTCATGAATGACTCTTTGAAATGAAAAGAAGACATGGCTTCCACGGTTTCTGTTTTCCAGTATGGAATAACATTGCCGGTATAGCTGTCCAGTCCAAAATGACGCCTGATGTCGATATCAAAGTAATATTTATCGCCTTCATAACCAAACAGGGCATTTGACTGACTGATCCTATCCATATCAATGAAACCTGAAAACCGGCTTATCTCCTTTTCTTTTGTTGTAAGTCCCCAGGTATCCAGATCGAGATTAAATACATAATGCTCCATAATGTATTGCTTGATCCGGTTGATCTTATATACGAAAGATTTCCGGGGCATATCCCTGAACCATGGATCATCCCGCCATTTCCAGATAATCGGGCTCATAATGTTCGCGATGACCAGTGGGTAAAGGAGTTCCGGGAAAACATATATTTCCATATCGGATAACGAGAAGGCGGAGGAGAATTTTTCGAGTGTTGACGGATCAGAGAAATCGGGACGGATCGACATGGAACAAATTTAAAATCGCGTAAAATTAGCTGAAAAAAGAATGTCCTGTAATAAGTAGCCATGAAAACCGAACAAACTGTTTTCATTTACATTTGTTAAAAAAAGGAACCCTGTTTCATCCATATGCTTTTATCCAACCTATTTCAATATTTCGCAGTAGCAGGTTTTATAAATGCCCTGGTCCTCGGCCTGCTTTTATCACTCAACAAAAGAAATCACCTGGCTAAATTATACATGATCGGCCTTGTGCTTGTCGTCACCTTTCAGTCCATTCTTAACGCTTTTGACAACCGCGATTTTTTTCTGGCATGGCCGCATTTAAGCAAAATATCGTGGCTTCTTCCCAGCCTGTTTGGCCCACTTGTTTTCCTCTTTACTGTAAAATTATGCATGGAAAGAGCCAGCCTTCCAGTACAGGGATTCTGTTGCATTTTATACCTTTTACTTTCTATCTTACCTTGCTGCTGCCCTAGGTATTTGCGGTAAATACCCGGCTTCCCTGGCATAACACGGCATCCGACCCTGTAACACCGGAAATCACAACCTTTTTTAAAAAGGAATAATTAAACTGAATGTTGCCGATACGATTGAATATTTGATGATTTGCCATCAAAGATATTTAAACCAGGCACGGTATCTAGCTTAAAATTCAACTAACAATCAGTAGATAAGCTCCTAAGTTGGCGAAAAACTTTATCTTTGATTAAGGTTATACTACAAAATCATGGATGAAGTATTAGTGATCATCCCCGAAAACATGGGCAGGAATTTTATTCCTCCTGCTTTTTTACCTCCCGGAAAGGATGAGTATTACCAGCGAAATGGACAGACAGTGTTCCCCGCAAACGGATGGCGGCATCTGCGGTCGCACGAGGTGGAAAGGCTTGTAAAAAACAACAATACAGCCGATCAATTGGGATGAACTGCTTGTAACAGATGAATTTGATACAGACCAGATCAAGAATACCCAATTTTATGGCCTGGTGCGGATCGGCCGACTAAGAAACATTATTCTTCAGCATCACGACCTGAAAGTTCCGGCAGGCATTACTAACAGCCTGATCATTTCATGCGATATAGGCGATGACGTGGCCATTCATGATGTGCATTACCTGGCACATTATGTGATCGGTAACCGAAATATCCTCTTCAACATCCATGAAATGGATACCACGGATCATGCGAAATTCGGAAACGGGATCATCAAGGAAGGGGAGCCCGAACAGGTACGCACCTGGATCGATCTTATGAATGAATCGGGTTGCCGGCAGGTACTGCCTTTTGATGGAATGATCACTGCCGATGCCTATCTGTGGGCAAAATACAGGGATGACACTGCTCTTCAGAAAGGCGCTGGTATCCATTACCCAAGCGGGCATGGATAACCGGCGGGGTTATTATGGCACAACAGGCAACCAGTGCGTGATAAAAAATTCACTTATACTGAAGGATGTTAAAATAGGATCAAATGCTTATATAAAAGGTGCCAATAAGCTAAAAAACCTTACCATCAATTCATCTCCTGAAGAGCCTACACAAATCGGCGAAGGAGTTGAACTGGTGAACGGGATCATTGGCTATGGCTGTCATATTTTTTATGGATGCAAGGCGGTCAAATTTATTCTGGGCAATAACTCAAATTTGAAATACGGGGCCAGGTTGATCAATTCATTCCTTGGCGATAATTCCACCATTTCATGCTGCGAGGTATTAAATAACCTGATCTTTCCGGCCCATGAACAGCATCATAATAATTCCTTCCTGATTGCCTCCGTGGTGATGGGTCAAAGCAACATTGCTGCAGGTGCAACCATCGGATCAAATCACAACAGCCGTGCCAACGACAACGAAATTCAGGCAGGACGGGGTTTCTGGCCGGGACTGTGTACAAGTGTAAAACATTCCTGCCGGTTTGCATCCTTTGTTTTACTTGCCAAAGCGGATTACCGGCTGAACTGGATATTCCCTTTCCTTTCTCCCTGGTGAACAACAATCTTTCGCAGGACCAGCTTGAAGTTATGCCGGCCTATTGGTGGATGTATAACATGTATGCCCTGGCCCGGAATTCATGGAAATTTAAGGACCGTGATAAACGAAAAATTAAAACGCAGCACATTGAATTTGAACCCCTTGCCCCGGATACGATTGAAGAAATATTTATTTCCATGCGCCTTCTTGAAATTTGGACGGCCAAAGCGATCCGGGTGTAGCAGGGTAAATCCGTAACGGATACAGAGGAGGAAGAACTTGTCCGGGAAGGCCGTTCCGTCGTTGTCGGCAAATGCTTTGCCCCGCGATGTGGAAGTACTTGGTGAGAACATGGAGAATTCACACCGCAGGATAGTAATCCTAAAACCACAGCAAGCCTGGCATGCATACAGGGATATGCTGCATTACTATGCCGCGGGCAACCTGCTGGCTTACTTCCAATCCATTGAAAATACAACCTTGCAGGATATGAACCTTAATTTGAACGGAAAACGGGAAAAAGAATGGATCAATCTGGGGGGACAGTTGATGCTGGCAACCGACCTTGATAAATTATGTTCGGATATCGGATCAGGAGCCCTTGTTTCCTGGAATGAAATTCATGCACGGTATGACCAGTTGTGGGAAAAATATCAAACAGACAAGCAAAAACATGCCTGTGCCACCCTATGCTATTATACTGGGAACCGAAGAATTAACCGCGGAGGACTGGAAAGCCGCCCTTAACAAAACGCTGGAAATTCAGCAATATATCAGTGACCAGGTATATATCAGCCGGAAAAAGGATTTTGACAATCCTTTCCGTCATACCACATTCCGCAATAAGGCCGAAATGAAAGCAGCCATCGGGAGTGTCGAGGACAATAGCTTCATTCTGCAGGTGCGGCAGGATACGGAGAAGATGGCGAAGGGGATTAGTGGATTAGGGGCTTAGGGGCTTAGGGGTTTAGGGGTTTAGGGGCTCATCCTCATTCCTCATTCCTCATTCATAATTCATAATTCATAATTCATAATTCATAATTCATAATTCATCATTCATAATTCCTCATTCATACCTCAGCGCTTCAACCGGGTTGCGCGATGCAATCCGATAGGTCTGAATTATGGTTGTTGCTATGGCAATCAGCATGGCAATCAGGCAGGATGCCATGAAATATCCATATATCCATTGAAACATGATATGCAAACCCGTTCAGCCATGAGTTCATGGTGTACCATGCAAGGGGAATGGCCACAATGCCCGATATAAATACCCATTTTACAAATTCCCTTGTAAACATCAGAATTATGCCGTTTGTCGTATCCCCGGTTGCTTTCCGGATGCCGATCTCCTTTATCCGCTGTTCCGCAAGGAAGGAGGACAGTCCGAGCAGGCCCAGGGAGGCAATGAAGATAGCCAGGATGGCCAGGTAAAGGAACAGCCTGCCGAGCCGTTCCTCATCCTTGTATAATTTTTCATAGCTTTTATCAAGAAACCAGTAGTTAAACAGAAAATCAGGACTTAACACGTTCCATGTTTTTTGAATGTGAGCGATGGCTTCAGGAATGCGGACGGAATTAACCCTGATGTTAGCCGTGGACAGCCATTTACTCTGCAATGACATAACCAGCGGTCCGATAGGATTGCGCAATGAATTAAAATGAAAATCCTTTACAACACCCAGTATCTCGAAACGACGTTCTCCGGTTCCCAGCATTTGTCCGGTGACAGGCTGTTTTAACCCAAAATATGCAATAGCTTCTTCATTGATGATCACCTTTCCAGAATCAGAACGGTTGTCTGTCATAAAATTTCTTCCCTCGAGCAGGGTCATCCCCATGAGTGGAATGAATTCAGCGTCAACGCCAAGATATGTATATTGCTTACTTTCATTATTCACATCCAGACCTTCCTGCCAGGTAACATTTTCCATGGACTGGGTGGACAGGGAAACCATTTGAATATCCGTGTTGCCAAGAAGCATCCCTCTGAGAGTTTCCGGATTTTTCATCAGGGAACTGTTCAGATTGACATTAATAATATTATCATTTGAAAAGCCCAGATCTGCTTTTTGCAAAAAAACCAGTTGTTTATGCACGGTAAGTGTGGCAATGATAAGGACAATCGAAATTGCAAACTGCCCCACAATGAGCGACTGCCTGAAAATCAATGATCCTCGCCCCCTGGTTTTTTCACTTTTAAGCGCGATGACAGGTTTAAACCGGGTAAGATACATGGCCGGATAAATTCCGGCTACAAGGCCAATGATCAGTGGCAGGGCAAGCACAAGCAACAGGATCCAAAGCCAGCTCAAGGAAGACATGGCCAGCTGTCTTTGCACCAGGTTATTGAATACGGGCCTGAGCAGATCCATCAGAACCAATGAAAATTCGGTGGCAATGAGGGCATAAATAATTGATTCCCCTAGAAACTGGGTTACCAGATTGGCTCGCCTCGCCCCCATTACTTTTCGCACTCCTATTTCCCTGGAACGGTTGGCGGACAAGGCAATAGTAAGATTGACAAAATTGACACAGGCGATCGAAAGGATGAAAATGGCAATGATCATATATAAGCGCAACATCGCATGATTGGCCTTGGTTTGCGGGAAGTCATTTTTAATATGCGTAAAATATACCTCCCTGAGTGGTCTGAGAGAAAAATCAGGCGTCCTTTCCCGGAATTCCGGCTTTTGCTTATAATAGCCGGTTTATTTTATTCGCCAGCATCTTTGCATCACTATGCTCTTTTAGTTGGAAATACGTGTAATAATTCCAGGATCCATAGGTTGTGAAGAAATCCGCATTATCATGAAAGGCCCTGAGCGCACCAAACGGCGCCACGGCACTAATTTTCAGATGAAACTGGTCAACATCCTGAATTATTCCGGCCACGGTTAAGGTCAGCTTATTATTGACAAGAAAAGATTTATTCATCGGGTCCTCTTTGCCAAAGAGCTTTTTGGCCGAACTTTCTGTAAGTATAACTGAGTTGGGCGCATCCAGGGCATGATCCGGATTACCCTTTATAAACCGGAATGAAAAAATGCGAAAGAAACCACTGTCGGCATAAACCAGGTTATCCAGCTGTTTTAGTTCATTCCCAATCTTAATTGTGGCTCCCGATCCTTCCCAGCACGAAACACGGGCTGAGGACACAATTTCGGGAAATTGCTGTGCAATTTCCGGTCCGTATGCCGTTCCTGTTAAAGCCCAGTCCGTTGACTCAAAGCGGTAGGTTGACTCATAATGCGGATTGAATTTGTCAAAGGATAATTCATGCCTGACATACTGTAGGATGAGTCCGAAAACGGCCACTCCAATGGTTAATCCTAAAACCACGATTATGGAAAAGATCTTATGCCGGTAAATGTTTCGGAATGCCGTGAGAAAATAATTGGTAAACATTGGATTCTTGTTTTTCAAACCTTTTCATCTATCATGCCAGAAATATATTGAGCTGATAATGTGTTGTTTATTTGGTATTGTATTCCTGCAGTTGTTGGAATTTACAACAGTCTTGTCGGATTTATCACCAATTTTCCGATATTTAAATGGAAATTATGAATTATGAATTATGAATGGCGTGGAACGCATACGGTATTGTATGAATTTACGATTTACGATTTACGATTTACGATTGCCCGGAGGGCATACGGTATTTGTAGATTTTTCCGGTCGGACGGCACGGATGCCTATGACAATTAAATAATGATTTATAATGAAAGAAAAACCCAGGGTATTGATCGTTGACGATAATAATGAATTATTATCCGGCTTAAAATTGTTTCTTTCCCCTCATGTGGGTGAGATTGCAACCCTTCGTAATCCAAACCTCATCCCTTCAGCCCTTCAACAAAGCAGCTTTGATCTCATCATGCTGGATATGAATTTTACAGCGGGTGTAAATAACGGCAATGAGGGACTATACTGGATGAAACGTATACTGGATATTGATCCTGCATCGACTATCATCCTGATTACGGGTTATGGCGACATTGAACTGGCAGTAAAGGCGATCAGGGAAGGAGCTGCGGATTTCATCCAGAAATCATGGGATGAGGAACGTATATTATCCTCGGTGTTTACGGCCCTTAAAATAAGGGAATCCAGGCAGGAGATAAAATCATTGAAAAACAAAACCCGGCACCTGGGGGATAAGATGCTGCAGGATGCCGACATATGCCGTGGAAAATCCCCGGCTATGCAGGAGGTATATTATACCCTTGAGAAAGTGGCCAAAACAGATGCCAATATTCTGATCCTGGGAGAGAACGGAACCGGAAAGGAAATTGCTGCCCGGCAAGTCCACCTGCTATCCTCCAGGAGTTCAGAAATATTTGTAACGGTGGACCTTGCCTCATTGCCTGAAAGTCTTTTTGAGAGCGAGCTCTTCGGTCACAAAAAAGGCGCCTTTACAGATGCCTTTGAAAATAAAACCGGCCATATCGAGGTTGCGGACGGAGGCACGATCTTTCTTGATGAAATAGGGAATCTTTCCCTGCCTATGCAGTCCAAAATCCTTTCGGTGCTTCAAAACCGTGAATTTACACCCCTCGGCTCAACTAAAAAGATCCCTGTTGATGTAAGGCTGATCTCAGCAACGAATAAAAATCTTTTTGAGATGGTTGAAGAAGGACTCTTCCGGCAGGATCTTCTCTACAGGATCAACACAATCCAGATTGAACTGCCTCCCCTTCGGGAAAGAAAAGAAGATATTCCCGAACTGGTTGAATTTTTTCTGAAAAAATACAACTTTAAATATTGCAAAAAAATACTAGGAGTTACGCCGTTAGCCATGAATAAACTGGTTACCCATTCCTGGCCGGGAAATGTAAGGGAACTGCAGCACGCTATTGAAAAGGCAGTCATCCTTTCCACAGGCCGTGAGCTTACCCCTGATGATTTCCTGTTCAGCCGGAAAAGCAATGTCGCACCGGATACCAACAGCCTGAACCTGGAGGAAAATGAAAAGCAACTCGTTGCCCGAGCCATTGACAAACACAGGGGAAATCTTAGCCAGGCAGCTAAATCGCTGGGAATTAACCGTTCTACCCTGTATGAAAAAATAAAACGCTATGGGTTATAGACGTTTTATAGTCGTGCTTGTTATTTTGCAGCTGTTGCTGGCCTTAACCCTGTTTGCACTGATGTGGACTATTTTCAGATCCCATATGGTGATCACCGCGGTTAACCTGGCTGTGCTTGCTGTCCTCCAATTGGTTCACCTGATCTATTACATCAACCGTACGAACCGTGACCTGGCCAGATTCTTTGACGCCTTCCGGTTCCAGGACGGGACCGTATCCTTTACCCGGGAAAAACAAAAAAAATTTTCCGTTCTGTACCGGTCATTTGAGAAGCTATTAAAGGAATTCCGGCAGCTTCGGTCGAACCTTGAAGCAGAAAAGCAATTTTATCTCGGATCTCTCAATCATATTGGCATGGGTTTGATCATCGTTGGACCGAATGGAAATGTTAAATTCAGTAATCGTGCCGTTCAGCGAATGGTTGAATCAAACCATTTCGACAATCTCTACCCATTTGATAAGCTGAAACCCGGTATGGGCGAAACTATCCTGCACATGTCGCCAAACAGCAAAGAACTTGTAAAAGTGGTTTTGTACAATGAAGTAGTGCAGTTATCCATGCGATGCAGCATTTTTAGAATGGAAGACGATTTGTACAGGATCATTTCTTTTCAGGATATCAAGTATGAAATTGAAAAAAATGAAGCAGAAGCCTGGCAAAAGCTGATCCGTATACTAACCCATGAGATCATGAATTCTGTAAGTCCGATAACCCTCACATCTTCAGGCCTCCTCCAGATGCTTGAAAAAGGGGGCCATCCCCTTCCCCCGGCTGAAATTGACGATGCCGTTTTAAACAACCTGCTGACAGGGCTGCAGGCAATAAGGAAACGAAGCAAGGGACTTGCTTCGTTCGTAGAAAATTACAATGCCGTCAATCATCTGCCGCAGCCCGTTATGACACGGATACCCGTCCATGAACTGTTTGTCCATATTGAGATGCTCATGAAAGAGGATTTCCAGAAGAACAACGTGGTGTTCGAATCCAGGATAGCACCGGCATCACTCGTGCTTTACGCCGACGACAGGCTGATCGGCCAGATCCTGATCAACCTTTTACGAAACGCATTGCAGGCCCTGGACCAGGCGACCGAAAAACACATCCGGCTGTCTGCATTTCAAATGGACGAGCAGGTACGCATTTCCGTCACCGACAATGGGAAAGGCATTCCGCCGGAACTGCTCGATTCGGTATTTGTACCCTTTTATACGACCCGAAGCGGGGGAACCGGAATCGGTTTAAGTCTCTCCCGTGAAATCATGAAGCTTCATGGCGGGGGAATTCGGGTACATTCCGAACCGGGCCGTGAAACAACGTTTACACTGATTTTTTAACATCAATAAATGTTCATGAAGATTCTCCGATTATTTCTGTTTTTGATCCTGGCATTGCCGGTTGCAATACCCCTATTGGCTCAGGGCGAACCCGATTCTGTGATTGTCAGGATGGAAACTGAGAAAGGAATTATCGCGGTGTTGCTGTTTACCAGAAAAGCGCCGCTTACGTGTGAAAACTTTTTGAAATATGTTAAAGCACTGGGAAGCGAGGGGGGAGAGTTTTACAGGACAGTGACCCTGTCTAACCAGCCTGATAAAAAAATTAAAATCGAAGTGATCCAGGGTGGTTTTAATCTGCAGAATATTGATACGGCAACTCTACGGCCGATAATTCTTGAAAGAACCAGCCTTACCGGATTATCACACAAGGATGGGACCCTGTCAATGGCCCGGAGTGATCCGGATTCAGGCACCACCGAATTCTTTATCTGCATCGGCGATCAGCCATCCCTCGATTTCGGAGGACAACGCAATCCCGACGGCCAGGGATTTGCCGCTTTCGGCCAGGTGATAGAGGGAATGGATGTGGTACGGAGAATACAGGCTGGACCCTCTGATGGTCAAAATCTTATACCCCCTGTAAGAATTGTCGGGTTTACTAAATTGTAAATAGTGAATTTAAATACCCGCTGGCTGCGGGGTCTGCGTTCCGCGCAAAGAACTGCAGAACTGCAAAACTGCAGAACTGCAGAACTTTTCACTGCTATCTTTTATCTTTTCACTAGTTAACCTCCAGATCCCTCCACCCGGGAAACTTCGGGTACGCAGCATGCGGATTGGTCTGGTACCAGAAACAAACCGATGAAATATCGGATTGCTGGGGAAGGTACCGGCCATCCTTGTGCCAGCCCAGATCCTGAATGGTGACCTTCAGGTCCTTTTCAAAACGGATCGGGTCGGCAATATGCCAGCGGTAAAGTCCAAACCGTTGCTGCGACTTGTATGTACCATCGGGACGAATTACCTGAACAAGTCCGGAATAAGGGGTACAGAATTCGGTAAACTTTCCGTTCCGGTCAAAATTGTACGATCCGCAGAAATAATCTTCTGTACCTGTCCCGCAAAGGGTGGGAAATTTATTATCCCCGTCGAGGTAAAACTTAATTTCGCCTTCACCCCACCAGCCGTTGTTATTCACTCCCCAGGCAAGGTAAACTCCGACAAACTGGCCTTTGCCCTTAATGCCGTCAGCAATCGTGTAAATCGATGTTGTATTTGGATTTGACCTTCTGAATTGTGCATGGAAATACCCGGCGTCTGCAGGCACCTCCGTCAGGGCATAGTCAATCTGGTAATACAGGGTCATGGCTTCCGTATCATTTACATTTTCCATGGTAATCCGGCATTTCTTGTGAAAAGGCATGGGCCAGTAGCAATTGAAAGCGCTGCCCGGGTTAACGCAGACGGCCAGTGAATTTAAGGGTGCATATTCGCCCCATCCCATACAGAAGAAATCGCCAACCGGACATTCCACAGAGGGTTCGGTTTCATCATCCCAATACATGCGGATAATCGAATACCGCCAGTTACCCGTCGGGGTCATCCAGATATGCTGTATTGCACCCGAACCGCTGATCTCGGCCAAAGTGACCGTTTGTCCCGACTGAATCCGGATATACGGATTAACCTTCCAGCCTTGTCCCAGGTCACGTGCGGCATTGCTCGCATTCGCCGCGTTCACCTTATCTTTATCAGAAGGATCGGCCATACCCCCCTTGCCCTTCTCTCCGGTAAAATTTTCCGGACTTATTGACCGGGTCTGGGCATTGGAAAGCCTGTAGATGCTGCCCATATTATTCTCCAACCCGTTAAAAGGGGCCTGGCTGAAAGCATAAACCGACAGAAAGCACAAGCCTGCAATAAAAAAGTATTGTTTTTTCATGATCAGATGTATTTTGGTGTCTCAAAAGATTTAAATTTAGGATTAAATCATTCACATGCCAAACAAAAAAATGAAAAAGAAAAGCCTGCTCCCCTGGTTGATCCCGGTGTTATTATTATTTACCGGTTGCTCAGATCATAAAACAAATTCCCAGGCAAACCGTGATCATCAATTCAACGGCGGATATGCCGGAGATAACCTGAACCGTGTCGCTTTTCCGATAGGCGGAATCGGGTCGGGAATGATTTGCCTTGAAGGCAATGGGTCGTTTTCACATTTCTCGCTGCGAAACAAACCCGATGTCTTTAATGCTCCCTTTCTTTTTGCTGCCTTATCTGTTAAAGGATTAAAAAACGGGGCAAAGATTTTGGAGGGCCCGGTTCAGTCCTGGAAAATATTCGGCTCCCCGCTACGGGAAACGGCTCCAATGTATTTGGATGCCCCCGTTTTGAGGCTGCATCCTTTTCGGCCCGCTTCCCTTTTGGTACGGTCACATTGACGGATTCTGACATGCCTGTTAAAGTGGACATTACCGGTTGGAGTCCTTTTATCCCGGGAGATGCCGATAACTCCAGTCTGCCGGTCGGTGGCATCGAATACACATTCAAAAATACGGGAAGCAAGGATTTGGAAGCTGTTTTCTCCTTTAATTCTGAAAATTTCATGCGTGTTCAGGTTCCCAGTGAATGGGGAGGCCAATATGTAGGCAAGGATTCCATTATGGAAATGGATAATGGTTTTATCCTGGAACAGCCCTGTTTTCCTAGACAATCCTCAGTATAAGGGTGAGTTTGCCGTTTTTACGGATGCCCCTTCTTCTGCGGTTGACCATTGCTGGTTCAGGGGAGACTGGTTCGACAGCCGTACGATCATGTGGAATAACATTGAAAAGGGGAACATGCCTTCCAATCCCGTATCTGCCGGAGCCAAAGGAGCTTCCTTGTATGTGCCGATTGCATTAAAGCCGAACGAATCAAAAACAATAAAGGTATTTGTCGCCTGGTACGTGCCTCATTCCGATGTAAGAGCGGGCAGTGATCCGGAGTCCGTGGATGCGGTCCATGTTAAAAAAACCGCAGTATGCAAACCCGGCTCGTCATGCTGTGAAGAAATCACCTCGAAATACTATGAACCCTGGTATTCAGGAAAATTCAAGGATGCCAGAGAGGTGGCCCGATACTGGCGGGCACAGTATAGCGATCTTAAAAGTAAAACGGAATTGTTTACGAATGCATTCTACGATTCCGACCTTCCTCCAGAGGTAACAGAGGCCGTTGCGGCCAATCTTTCCATTCTCAAATCTCCTACGGTATTGAGACAGAAAGATGGAAAATTATGGGGCTGGGAAGGCTGCCACGACCAGAGTGGCTGCTGCAACGGATCATGCACGCATGTCTGGAATTATGCCCAGGCAATTCCCCATCTGTTTCCTTCCCTGGAACGAACGCTGCGCGAAACGGAATTTATGGTGGATCAGGATCCGGAAGGTCACCAGAATTTCAGGGCCAATCTTCCCATCCGCCAAACAACTCACGACTGGAATGCAGCGGCAGACGGACAATTGGGGGGTATTATGAAAGTATACAGGGAGTGGCGCATTTCCGGAAATACAGAATGGCTTAAAACACTCTGGCCGGCGGTAAAAACGAGCATGGATTTTTGCATCCGCCAGTGGGACCCCCGGAGTACAGGCACCATTGAAGAACCGCACCACAATACCTATGATATTGAATTCTGGGGGCCGGATCCCCTTTGTACAAGCTTTTATATGGGTGCCCTGGCAGCGATTATTGAGTTATCCGGTGCCATGGGAGATGATGCTTCGGTTTACAAGGATTTACTTTCGAAAAGTACCGCACAAATGGGATCATCCCTGTATAATGGCGAATACTTTTTTCAGCAGGTTAAATGGACCGGCCTTTCCGCAAAAAGTCCGCTTGAGGCAAAAACATTCGGGTCGGCTTATTCACCGGAAGCGCTTGAAATTTTCCGGCGTGAGGGACCCAAATACCAGTACGGAACCGGCTGCCTGAGCGATGGCGTGCTTGGCTTCTGGGAAGCCCGTATGTGCGGGATGGGAAATATCATGGATGATCAGAAAGTGCAAAGCCATTTAATGTCGGTATTCAAATACAATTTCCGAAAAGATCTCTCCGATCATGTGAACCCCCAGCGAGCCGGCTATGCCTATGGCAAGGAAGGCGGTCTTATTCTTTGCTCATGGCCCAGGGGAGGTCAGCCTGCCCTGCCCTTTGTTTACAGCAATGAGGTGTGGACCGGCATCGAATACCAGGTTGCCTCGCATCTTATCCTTGAAGGTCATGTTAAGGAAGGTCTTGAAATTGTAAGAGCATGCCGTCAGCGCTACGATGGACGTATCCGTAATCCATTTAACGAATACGAATGTGGCCATTGGTATGCCCGCGCCATGTCGAGTTATGGATTGATCCAGAGCTTAACGGGATTACAGTATGATGCCATCGAAAAGCTACTGACAATCGATTCAAAGATCGGGGATGATTTCAAATGTTTCATTGCCACAGAAACCGGATTTGGACTGGCAGGCTTAAAAAAAGGAAAGCCATTTATGCATGTGAAATACGGTTTCATCGATGTAAAATCGGTTATTGTTTCCGGAAAGTTGATGCCGGCTACAAACATATCCACAGAAGAGTAATATATTTGCAGGATTAACAGAAAAATCGAAAATTATGAAATTGAATCATTTCTCTTATATCGCGTTCACCCTGCTGATCGTTGCAGGGCTTGTATTCAGCTGCAAATCAAAAACACCAAAGCCTGAAACAAAAAGCGGGGTGGAGTTTTACCGTAATCTTCAGTTCAGTGAAGGTCCTCATGATATTGAAAAAGGCACGCATAAAATTACTCCCGAAGATGCCAAAGACATCAACAGTTATAAATTTACATATGATGAATCCGGCCACCTGGTTTCGGTAGAATATGTCCGTGGCGATGTATTGTTAGGATATTCAGGAATGGGAAATGCCTCCAGGATAACATATACCTATTCTGACGGAATGCAAACCAAGCATTTCTTTGACAATAAAAATCAACCAGTTGAATCACAGGGGGTTTATGCATACCAGTATAGCCTGGATGGAACCGGGGAAAGACGCGGTCTCATGTACCTGGATAAAGACGGAAATATGATTGAGAGCCGGAATAAGGTTCATTCCTTTACCTGGAGCATGCTGCCCGACGGAATGATCAGGGAAAACCGCTATAACCTGGAAGGGAAAGAAGTGGTGATGAATGAATTCTGCCCTTTCTTCGAATTGAGATTTACCTATAATGACAAGGGATATACAACAAGGATGGCGAATTACCAGGGCGATTCCCTGTACAACTGCACAGCTGAAAATTGCGGTGATATCGGCGTATCCTATTTTGCCTTTGAACCGAACGAGCATGGAGACCTTTTAAGTTTTTCGGTTCATAACGTGGTTGGACAACTATCCAATTTATATTGGGGCTGGGCAAAACGGTTAAATAAAGTGGATGAAAACGGATATGTTCTTGAAACTGCCGTCTATGATCAGGATGATGAATACCTGGGCGGCAAGAATGTTCCGGTTACCCAATATGAGTATGATGAACATGGTGCAGTGGTTAAGATCAAAAATTTGGATAAGGACAGGCAACTGATGAATGATCCGAATAATGGAATTGCTGTTACCGAATATGTGTATGATGCAACAGGTCAGCGGTCTGATACTATCACCTACAACAAGGACAGCCAGCCAATTGCCATGAAGTAATCCTGATCCGTTAATTAAAATGAAGAATTTACCTGTTATTTTTATTCTTTTTGTTCTTGTAATCTTTGTTGGTTGCACCGGAAAAAAAGAGGTAAAAACCGAAGAAAAACCGGTTTCTGTTGTTGCAGCACCTGTTGCGGTGGGCAATGAAACTTCCCTGTTTTTAAAGGACCTGGAAGCCAACGGGGATTATGTAAACAGCAAGGAATTCCCCTCCCTTATCAAGGCATCCCTGGTATTTGATAACCTGGATAAAAAAATGCTTGTCGTTGACCTCAGACCAGCAGCCGATTTCAAAAAAGGACATATAAAAACGGCTGTTAATAAGCGGTTTGAGGATCTGCCTGCCTACTTTGAATCAGGCATTAAACCCTTTGAATATGACAGGATCATCCTGGTAAGCGAAGATGGTCAGCAGGCCAGCTATACTACCTGCCTTCTCAGGTTGATGGGTTATGGAAATGTCTACGCGATGCGATGGGGTATGAGTGGCTGGAATGAGCAGCTTGCCAGGGAAGGATGGCTGAAAGCAGTATCCGGAAAATACGAAAATAACCTTGAACTCACCGATAATCCAATGCCCCCGGCTAAAGGAATGCCTGAACTAAAAACGGGCAAAGCCACGGGAGAAGAGATTGGAAATTCCCGTTTTGCAGAGGTATTCAAAGAAGGTATTGACCATGTAATGATCGGGGCAGATGAAGTTTTTGCCCATCCTGAAAAGTATTATATCATCAATTATGAAAGGAAGGATAAATACGAAAACGGTCATATCCCCGGTGCTGTAAGATATAAACCGGATGGTACCCTTGGCTTTATCTCCGAGATGGCCACCATTCCCCCTGGCAAAACGGTCGTGGTTTACTGCGGAACCGGCCATAATTCGGGGTTTGTTACCGCTTACCTTCGCCTGTTCGGATATGACGCCAAAACCCTTTCTTATGGCAACAATGGTTTCATGTTCGACAAGATGGTGGCAGAGAAGACAAGCCTTTCATGGCTGCCCTTCACAATAGCCGAATCGCATGATTACCCGGTAATGAAATAAATAGATAGCATTGAGTGCTAGGCATACTCGCTTTCGCTCGTGAAATAGTTGTAACTACGCTTCAATCAAATTCCGGCCGCACTGTCTGGCCGGAATTTGTATTTTAGCACTTCGGTGCCCGCATCTTCAGTGAATATATAAAGATCATGATAACCCATTTGCGACAGGATCATCCATGCCTTTGCCGCAAGTGCCGGATTCTCAGAAACCAGCAAAACCGTCCCCCCGTAATTCCGGAGGGTCTCAAGATTTTTCTTTTCGAGGATTCGTCCTGCTTCCATATACAGAGTGTCTGAAGAACCGCTTTCCGGCGCCACACTTCCATCGGCTAATTTCACAATAAGTGGTTTGCTTCCGAGTGCTGCAACCTGGTCGCTGTTCAATAAATTGGCGCCTGTAAAAGAGGCTTCCGCCCGTTTGCGGGCATCGGGTTTAAAGGACCCCGGTGCCATTGCCCTGACAAGAACTAGGACAATAACGGGCAGTACGATCAGAATCACAAGGAGATAAGGACGAAGGGATTTCATTATTTTTTGTTTTTTCAATTGCTATTCACAACCACCATCCAGCTTTTTTGGATCAAACCGTTTTGAGGCAATATAAGCAAGCTTCAGGCTGTCAGGCAGGCTATTCACTTCATTGAACAGGTTCCTTGCTCTAAGCCGGGTCTCAAACAGCGCATTTTCCCGCGCTGAGATCTTGTCACCCGAGAATTCGCTATTCATGATGGCTTCATACCAGGCATTCAACCCCCCTCTCATAATTAAGCAGTTTGCATAGCCTAAACCGACAGCCAGCGTCTGGGCATATCCGGAATACAAATCATCATTTGAATAAAATACATGATGTATTTTTGGATCATCCAGGTATGGGGCCGGATCCTTTATCAGGAATTCAGCATACGGAATATTTACAGATCCGGGGATGTTGCACTCCCTGAACTCTTCCGCAGTTCGTAAATCAATTAGCTGCAGGGTGCTGTCTTCCGTTACCACAAACCGGGCTACCTGGTCGGCCGTATAAGTGTTCCTTTCATCAAGTACTGCCGCCAATACCTGTCCGGGGTGTCCATGAAGGGAAAACTTGCCCGACAGGGGAAGAAATGCCAGAAGTGCCCCCAGGATCAACAGGATGGATGTAATGATCTGCCGTGTTTTCATTTTTTAAATTTTATAACTCACTTGAAATATCCGGCCTGGCAAATTTTTTCTCAGCCAGTTCTGCCAGCCAGAACATGCAAATGGCTGCAGCAATCAAAAGAAATGTGAAAAGTCCGGGAGAAATTCCAAATACCTCATTAATTTTTACAGGACCCTTATAATTTCCGTTTGCAAGTTTTTGAATGGCCGGATAGGTCTCCGCAAATAAAAACGCTCCTGCCAGTCCTCCCAAAAAGAAAATAAGCGCATCAATTTTCCCAATTGACAATGCACTAAGTCCGGTACCCGGACAATAGCCGCCCATAACAAAACCCGCCCCCATGATTACCCCGCCGATTATTGCAGCCCCAACATAATATTCGTTAACAAAAACCTTGTTCAGATCAAGCAATCCGAAGTAACTCATAAACTGGGATCCAACCAGCGCCACGATGGCAGCTGTGAAAAAGACCTTGATTACAGTTGTATCGTAACCGTAAAACATGCCTGCCAGTTTGCGGCTGGAGGAAAACCCCGCCTGTTCAAGGGCAAAGCCAAAACCAATTCCGATCAGGAGTGCGATACTTAAATCGAGCCATGCCGGAAAACCGGGAAAAGAAGATATAGGTCCCATTTATTCTTTCAATTAAATCCAATTCTTTCTGAAAAACCAGGCAAAAAGGTAGGCCGAGCCAAAAATGGCAACCATGGTGACAAACCCTGCAAGCGACAATACGGCCATGCCGGAGAGCGCGGCACCGCTAGTGCAGCCTCTTGCAAGCTGGGCGCCATAAACAAAGAACAATCCTCCCAGGAAGGCAAATATCAAACGTCTGGTCCGGGAAATGGAAGGAGATTTTTCAATTACAAATTTCAACCGTCCGGAAACGGCACCCGATAAAAACCCCCCGGCCAGGATCCCCAATACTTCAACAGGCAACCAGTTTGTCAAAGGTTTCTGACCGTTTTCAAAATATTTGCTATAATAAACCGAATTCTCCGCGTGCGGGCGGTCAAGGGCCCCCACAAGGGAAACGATGCAGTATTTTATTCCTCCGCTGGCCCCTAACCCACGTCCTGACAGGTACATAGCCATGAGAAGTACGATGCCCAGCAGGGTCCCTGCCAGGTAAGGATTCATATATTTCTTTTTCATCTGAAGCCGGTTTCAATACAAATCAAATTTATACATATTTAAAACAAAAGGACCGAACCGGCCAAATCAAATTTTCTTCATAATAAATCCTTTCGGGTTATATGCATTGGCGCAATAGTCTATATCTTACGGTTCGCAAATAAATCCCTTTCAAAATGAAAAAAATTATCCCTGCTGTCCTTCTTACTCTCTGTGTTCTGGCAGCCGCAATTCATCTTACCGGGTGCAAATCATCCGCCGGCTCAACTTACCTGGGTGTCAAGGTTACGGAAATTGAAACTGAACTGAATGATCTCATGGGAAATTACTCCGCGAATAATCGATATGGTTAATGGAGGATACTGGATTAATTTTGAATACGACTGGACACTTTCGAAAGACCAGGATAAAATGCTGGTCACCCAGGCACGGGGATTGTGGACAGCCTCAAGGGCGGCTTCCGTGTTTCCGGATAACAAAGTATACAGAACGGCTGCGGATCACGGGTTCGAATTTCTAACACGGCATATGTGGGATGAACAAAACGGTGGATTCGTCCAGAACTACTACACAGACGCTCCTGTAAAGACCGATCCTTCTTTTAATGATCTACGGGAATTGTTATCACGATGGTCGTGCACTCTTCCAGGTGCTGTCCTATGCAAAGGAGAATTAAACCTCCTTTTCCCGGTTTTCGCGAAACCGGTTGTGCATGCTTCTCCAGTAACCGGGCCGGCAATGCCTGCCCCACTCCTCGTTGAATTTTTCCTTTTCTTCGGGGGTCATGGATGCCATTTTCTCCTCCATGCGTGTTTTCCAGTATTGATATCGGCCGCTGTTCCAGTTATGGCCTCGGCGATGTCCGAAACCATGCAGAAGTATCTTTGCAAGCACGAAAAGACCTATTGCCTGCCAGAAAGTAACGACGGGCCCATGAAAGAGCGCCGGAATGAGTTCGTTCCAAAGGAACATGACAAGGTAACCAAATCCGATCAGGGCCAATATGCCCAGCAATCCAAACAAAGGGACCTTATAATACCACCTGTATTTCATACTATTTGTTTTTAATTGTTTTTTTAATCCGTAAAAAATTCCACATACAATTCTTTTAGCCGTTCACGCAAAAAGAGAATTGCGTAACGTTTTCGGGTAATCAAGGTATTTACCGGTGCAGCCGTGATCTCCGAAATTTCTTTGAAACTGAGATCCTGCAATTCATGCATGACAAAGACATCGCGCTGCTCATCGGGCAATTCCTCAAGGGCATCCGCCAGCAGGGGCCACACAGTAGACCGGATAAAAAGCTTGTCGGGATCCTCCTGCGGATCATACAAAAGATCTTCAAGGAAAAGAGGAAAAAACGGATCGTCATCGTCCTGCTTTCTCCGCAGGCTTTCAAATGAAACCGGCCTACGCTTCCGATACCAGTCCGTTATGCGGTTGCCTGCAACTTTAAATAACCACGATGCGGCTTTTTCAATGTTTTCCAGTTGCATCAGGTTCACGAACTGGTAAAAAACATCCTGCAGGATATCTTCCGCATCCTCATCGTTGGAAACCCGCCTGCGTATATAATTCTTCAGCCGGCCTCTTTCACGGTCAATGATTTTCAGCATGAACTCGTTTCTGGCTGCAGCGTTCGTGATTATGTTGGCAGGTTGTTCCAATAGCTGATTTGTTTCTGTAATTATAGACGTTTGAAGGATTAAAATATTCTATTTTTAAAAAATAAAATGTTAAAAACAAAAAACAGGTTCTGGTGTTGCAATAGAATAAACTTCTTAATTTAACAAGTAATTAACTTAATCCTGTGCTTCCTATGAAACAATTGTACCTTGTTGCATCCTTCCTTATCATATCGTGCCTGGCCTTTGGAAAAGAAATTGATGAAAATACGGCCAGACAGGTGGGGCAGTCATTCCTGGTGAGCAGCACAAACTCACCGGCTCTTAAAAGTTCGGTTTCCTTAAAAATCGCTTACCGTGCCGGAGGAAAGTCGGGGTTGACTTCTTTAAAGGCATACACTTATTATTATGTTTTTAATGTTGATTCGAAGGGCTTTGTCATTGTGGCCGGCGATGACAATGTAACTCCCATATTGGGATACTCCGGCGAAACGAATTTTGACCCGGCACATATACCTGAAAATGTGGCAAAATGGCTGGAGGGTTACAAAAGTGAAGTTCGCAGGATACTCGAAAATCATGTGCAAGCCACCCCTGAAATTACGGAAGCATGGACACGCCTTCGAAACGGACAGGCCTTCAGTACCCGGGCCACCGTACAAAGTGTTACCCCGCTTGTACAGACAAAATGGGACCAGTTGCCCTATTATAACGATATGTGCCCGTTTGATAATGCCTCGGGAGAAAGGACTGTCACCGGTTGTGTTGCAACGGCCATGGCCCAGATAATGAAATACTGGAACTATCCTGAAAAAGGCGCAGGTTTTCACTCCTATAATCATGCCCTGTTCGGAACTCTTTCCGCTAATTTTGGTAACGACAAATACCAGTGGGCTTCCATGCCAAATGAAATCAGCGGGTCAAATTCTTCTATCGCCAGCCTGATGTATGATGTAGGCGTTAGCGTTGACATGAATTATGGATCGGCATCTGCAGGAGGCAGTACGGCCTGGGTCATTTCAAGCCAGAGTCCGGGTCTCAATTGTTCTGAATATGCATTCAAAACATATTTTGGGTATAAACCTTCCTTGCAGGGAGTTGAACGTGCCGATTACAGCAATTCGGACTGGCTGTCCCTGCTGAAAACAGAGTTTGACGCCTCGCGTCCCGTGCTTTATGTGGGATTTGGTGGTGGCGGAGGCCATTGCTTTGTGGCCGACGGGTATGACAACAACAACTACATCCATTTTAACTGGGGATGGGGCGGTGCCTATGATGGCTATTTTGAAGTTTCGGCATTAAATCCGGGCGGACTTGGCACAGGAGGCGGAACAGGAGGATATAATAACGGCCAGCAGGCTATCGTTGGAATCGAGCCTCCCTCAATTGTTCAGAATTTCGAACTTGACCTGTATGACCTGGTCACTCTTTCGGAAAATTCCATCTACTATACACAACCTTTTACCGTAAATACCAATATAGTCAATAATGGTTCGGGGACATTCACCGGAGACTACGCTGCATTTGTTTTTGACAATGCCTATAATTTTCTTGATACCGTTGAAATTATAACTTCCCAGGCGCTTGAAAGTGGGTATACGTATACAAACAACCTCGTCTTTTCAAGCACAGGGCTGGTTACCATGCTGCCTGGACAATATTATATCGGTATTTTTTACCGTCCTGCCGGAGGAGAGTGGACCCAGATCGCCAACGGGGATTATACCAACATGGTACCCTTGACGGTTACCTATTCCAATGACATTGAATTAAATTCAGACATCGAAGTAACACCCGGAAATACAATAACACAAGGCGATGAGATATCCGTTAACCTGAATATCCTGAATACCGGTTCCACAATTTTCACCGGACAATATGCTGTCGAATTATTCAACCTCAACGGCGACGACATTCAAACAATCGATATGATGGATGAAAGTGAGGGACTGGAACCCGGGTATACTTATTTATCTCCGTTCCTGACCTTTTACGGCGGCAACCTTGATGCGGAACCAGGATCCTATCTGCTGGCTGTTCTTCATAAATATACCAATGGCGATTGGCAACTTACGGGTTCTTCTGATCACCAGAACCCCATACGTATTATAGTACAGGCTGCCGGTGTTATACCTGATGCCTATGAGCAAAACGATGTCGTGGAGAATGCATGGGAATTACCCGTTACTTTCTCCGCCAATTCGGCCCATGTTACATCTCTTGGCTCAAATTGTCACGTTGGCAACGATTATGACTTTTATAAGATCGATCTGCCTTCAGGGTATGCCTATACAATTATCCCCAGGCTGCAGGATGCCTATAGCAGTGATGACGGGAACACGTATACACTTGACGCCATTTTCACCATGTCGCCCGATGGTGTGGAATGGACCGATACGTATGATGATGTGCTGGGTGACCAGGTAATCTCCCTGGAAGACGGTGGACCCGTTTATTTTATGGTTTCTCCCTATTTTACAGGTGAAACCGGTACTTATTTGCTCGATATGACCATTGAAAGATCCCCTTCCTCGGCAGTCAGGGAAAATGCATTAACAAGCCAGATCCGCGTTTATCCCAACCCTGCCCGCGAGCATGTGAGGGTCGATCTTGATGCCTTCAGCGGCAAATTGCAGAAAATTGAGATGGTGGATGCAACCGGACAACAAGTAATAAGTCCCATGCTTTCCCCTGCAGGTAAATCAGTTGATCTGTCTGTCAGCAGCCTGCCGGAAGGAATTTATTTTGTCAGGTTATATACGGATCAGGGTATGTTAATAAGAAAAATAATTATAAAGAATTGAAAACTATAGTGTTCACCCTCGTACTTGGTTTGAGTGCCTGCCATTCCAGCCGGCAAATGCCAGCATCTGCACCCAATGATCCTAAAGCAGCGGATGCAAAAACTTCCGGACCGCCAGCCCTGGTTTACAAAACCAGGGCTGACTATGCCAATCGGGTTCCGGTGATGATGAACGACGCGAAAACTGCAATTGTGTCGTATCCGCATCCCAATGATCTGAAAAACAGCCAGGGATACTTGCTGCCTGTGCAACTGAAAAGGGGATATCTCCTCGACAAAAAAGGGATCGGGAAGAATGTGGCCTTTCTGAAGATGACATTTGATGAATATGCAAAGCTCAGTGAGCCACCCCCTATGGAACAGCTTGAAAAACTGATTCTTGATAAAGATCCACTGGTAGAATTATGCGATTGTGGTACCATCACGCGTTTTTCCGATCCTGTTAACCAGCTGAACGATTACATTAAGCATCATTCCCTTTCGGATCGATGCAAAACGCTAATCGGGCAGAAATAATGAATCGGTTTATCGGTATATTCGCAGGTTTGAATATACCAAAAAATAATTTTCATGGAACGCGAAGAATTTAAAGAAAAAGCCAAACAAAGTATTGACGATTTATTCATCCAGATCGAAAAGCTTGAGGCTAAAATGAAGCAGGCAAAGACGGATGCAAAGGTAAAATACAAGGATGAGATTGATGAGCTCAGGCAAAAAAAGGCGGAAATGCAGGGTGTGCTTGATAAGGTGGAAAATGCAGTAGAAGATAAGTGGGATGAAGTGAAAGCCGCTTTCAATGAAAGTGCACCATCCTTTAAAGAAGGATTTGCACGGTTGGCAAAAATTTTTAATAAGAAGTGATACTCGAAGCCGGATTCCGGAAGTTAAAGCCAAGCGTAGTTTGCAACTACGCTTAGGTCTTTAATATTCGGGGCGTTGGGTTTTCCTTGTTGTTTGTTATTTTTTATAAATCTTCCCAGCAGCCACTTCTTTCAGAAACAGCGTATGCGGGTCCTGGTAAAACTTTACAAAATCAGGGGCCCCCGGATGTCCGGGAAATGGTGCAAAGGCATCCTGCGGTTTTTGCCACGGATTGCGCCAAACCAGAATATAGGAAAGGGGTATCGGCCGCAGGGTTTCAAGGATAACCCGTGTCCACCAGTCAGTTTGCTTTGCTATGGGTCCTCCCGCTTCACTAACGGCGCCGGGTTTACCTTTCGCGGCCGCGAGCCTGCTTACTATCTCCGCGCAGTTTTTAAGCACACCGGCATATTCGGGACCCCGGTCATACAAGTCAAAGGCCAGCACATCAATAACCTCATCACCCGGATAACGCTCAAGGTACTCGTCCTGTGTTTGAAATCTGTCTGTCGAATAGGTGTATAATAAATGGTGTATGTTTTTTTCGCCCGTCAGGTAGGATACGGTAAATTTCCAAAGGGCCTTATACTGTTCCGGGGTGCAAAGGTCCTTGCCCCACCAGAACCAGCTTCCGGTATGTTCATGATAAGGTCTGAACAAAACAGGCACATAAGTGCCTTTTTCTGTTTTCAGGCTAAGGAAGAATTCAGCGAGACGATCAAGATATTTCAAATACAATGCATGTTTTGAACCTCCCGGTAGAATGGAAGCCACCACTTCCCTGGAAGTCACATCCCATGCCGATCCGCCGGTCAGCGGATTGTTGCCGTGCCAGCTTACTGTATTCACGCCTCCCTGCTTATAGAAGGAGATGATACCTTTCCGGATATTGGAGAAATACACCGAATCAAGGCTGTAAGGATTTCCCAGTTCCAGGTGCCCCAGTTCCCATCCGCAGACTGCCGGGTAATCGCCGCAAACTTCTTTGATATCCGACCGGCCGGGCTCATTATACCATCCGTTTCCGTAGGCCAGGTCATCCTGGTGACCAAAGAGGATCCCTTTGCTTTGCAATGTGAGAAGATTCTGAAACAGCCTTTTGGTTTCAGGCGTAGCCTGTGGATCTGACTGGGCCGTCATCCGCATTCCGACCATGGCAAGAAAAATTAAAACTACATTTTTCATAATACACCTATTTTAATCGAATATACACTTTTTTTTTTGCCCCCCACCCTTCAAGGGTACCACCCTTGAAGGGTGGCACCCTTGAAGGGTGGGGCAGGTCACGACCTGTACCTACAGCAATATTTCCTTTTCGCGAAAAGAAATATGATACTTTTCCAGTTCCTGCAAAACAGGTTCATACACATCCGGATGGGTTGGAATATAGCAGCCCGTAAGTTTGATCTGGCCGGTCAGAACCATCTTGGCGGCAATGCCCAGGGGCAGTCCAACTGTTTTTGCCATGGCCGTATTCACCTGGTCATCGCCGGTAACTACAAGCGAAGATGTCAACAGGCTGGCCTGGGTGGCACCCTTCTTTCGGTAAATAAATTTATGCCACATTACAAGCATGTCTTTATCGGAAGGATCGAGCGCCCATTTTTTTACCAGGATTTGTTCAAGAACCTGCGCTGGCGTGGCATCTTTCAATCCTATTCGGGTATCCGTGAAAATATCCAGCCATTCCAGTTTTTCCCTGACGTCAGAATCCTGGTCTATGTGCATGTAATGATAAAGCTTGGTTTTTACGGGATCTTCATTGCTGTAATACAAAAAGGAATTGATAAACTCCTTGTAGGTCATTTTTTCTGTGTTTTGCATAACATAAGTGTCATCCGTGGCACCCAGCTGAACAAACACATCCCACGCACGGCAGAATCCCGGTCTTCTCAGCGTGCCCCTGTATACTGTGGGCACCCCTTCGAGATTGTATTTTTCAATGTATTTCAGTGAATCGCGGTTTGCATACCCTTCAAACTTGCCATAGCCTTCAATGTCGATTACTTCCGTACGCCGGAACAGCCTGTGGTAGGGAATGTTCTTGTATTTTCCTTCCTGTATGAACCGGGCCGGACCTCCCTGTCCGGCCAACACCACATTCCGGGGGTTCCAGGTTATTTTATAATTCCAGGGATTATTGTCTGAGTCGGGAGCGATAAGTCCGCCTGTAAATGTTTCAAAGCAATCCAGTTCAATTCCTTCCTTCCTTAACCGGTTGATGACCCGCATTGCCGACATGTGATCAATACCCGGATCAACACCCAGTTCATTCAGAAACAGGATGCCAAGTGATTTGGCCTTTGTGGACATTTCGTTCATTTCAGCCGATTCATAAGAGGCCGTGAGCATGGATTTTTTATGCCGGAGGCAGCTCAGGGCTACCATCGGATGAAACCGGGCCGGAAGCATTGAAACCACAATATCTGCATCCATAACCTCCACATCGAGTTGTTGCTCATTGAAAATATCCAGGCAGATTTTGCGACTGGCCATCGGCGCCTTTGCAATGGCCTGCGTTTCATCCCTGTCTGCCACGGTAAGTTCCCATCCATATTCTCCTGATTTCTCAAGGAGATATTGGATCAATGTTGTTGAGGAACGGCCGGCACCAATGAGCAATATTTTTTTCATGCTTTTTTTATATTAACTGTTTACCCATTCCCGGAGATAGGAATAGCGGTCGGTTATCATGCCCTCGAGGGCAATGGTGGCCCGTTCGATGATATTTTCATTATCCTCCCCAAGCAGAAGGGGCACAATGTTTTTAACAATGTGATGTCCGAAATCAATTGAAGCTTCCCGGGGCAGGCCGCACGGCAGGTTATCGATGGTCATCATCGTTACATTTTCCGGATTGCTGAATGGAGATTCCTCCTTCTCCGTGTACCTGTTGTAATCATAATAGGGTTGGGCAAATGAGGTAGTTCTTAACGTGGAAGGTATCGAACCCATGATATCACAGGTAATATCGGCAATGACCCTGATATTGAAACCGGCTTTCCGCATATCCCTGGCTGTAAATAATACAGGAGCATGCGGATCCCAGTATGCGGCCATGATCAGCAGGTCTGTCTTTTGGCAGAACCGTCCAAAATTACTGGAATACTCTTCGGGAAAATTAAAAAAATGCGGCAGACTAAATTCCATTCCTGATTTATGCGCATTATATTTCGAAGGATCAAGCTGGGTATAAACAGGTCCATCAGGATATTCCCGCTGAAGGTATTCTTCCGTAGTAACTTTTCTCACTCCGAATGCATTCAGCATCTCTTCAGCCCCGCCCGCAACCCGTCCGTCACCGGTTAGCGCTATTCTCACTTTTCCGGGAGCACTGGCCGATGCCCTTTGCATCATTTCTTCCAGACCGCTGCACTCTGTTGCCGGGATTAACGGGTGATAGCCCTGCTTAATGAACCAGGCCCTCATTCCGGTATAAGTCCCGGCCAGGCCCGCCCACCGGCCAAAGCCAATGATACGGACCCCCCTTCCGTCGGTAAGCATCTCATAATCAACAAGGCGAATTTTTTTCCTCAGAATGGCCTGAAGCAATTCTTTGTTATACGGCTGTTTTTTGATGGTATGTGAAAAAATGAAATAGGTCTTGTTTTCCTGCAGGGATTTTAATTTCACCTCCTTTACACCCAGAAGCACATCACAATGATCCAGATTATCCGTCATCTCAATTCCTTCATCCGAATATTCCTCATCGGTAAAACACCGGGTGGTACTTGGTTGCACGTATATCCTGATGCCCGGATATTCATCCTCGACCTGCCTGCATTGTGCCGGTGAAAAGGGTACACGGCTGTCAGCCGGTGCTTTTGTTTCTCTTAAAATGCCTATGTTCATGTGAGTCAGTATTCGGTAAATTGTAATCAGTAATCGGTGAAAAAATGAATGCTGTAGAGACAAGGCAATGCCTTGTCTCTACGATTTCCAATCTCGTCAATGGTCACTCGTCATTCGTCACTGCAAAAGATATTCCCTGTGCCAATGGCAAATCCGCACTAAAGTTAATCGTATTTGTCTGCCGGCGCATATATGCTTTCCACGCGTCGGACCCGGATTCCCTGCCTCCGCCGGTTTCCTTTTCTCCTCCAAAGGCACCGCCAATTTCTGCCCCGGAAGTGCCTATATTAATATTTGCAATGCCGCAATCGGAACCCTGGTGTGACAAAAACTTTTCCGTTTCCATCAGATCCGTTGAAAAGAGCGCTGATGACAATCCCTGGGGTACCGCATTGTGAATGCGGATCGCCTCATCAAGGTCTGAATATTTAATCAGATATAAAAGAGGAGCAAATGTTTCTTCCTGCACAACCGGATAATGATTTTCGGCTTCGGCAATACAGGGAACCACGTAGCATCCTGAATTGCAATCCCCGCTCTCAAAGGGGATTCCGCCATAAAGTATTTTACCTCCTGCCGCCTTCAGTTTTTCAATGGCTTCAAAAAAACCTTTTGCTGCTTCCTTATCAATCAGGGGACCAACATGCGTTTCCTGCTGCAAAGGATTTCCTATCCTGAGACTTTCATAAACGTTCACCAGTTTATTTTTGAAGGAATCAAAAATCGATTCATGCAAAATAATCCGCCGCGTGGAGGTACATCGCTGACCTGTTGTACCTGCCGCGCCAAATACAATGGCACGAAGGGCAAGGTCGGGATTGGCCCTGGGTGAAACAATGATCGCATTGTTTCCGCCCAGTTCAAGGATGGTTTTGCCAAGCCTCTCCCCAACAATCCTTCCCACCCGTTTTCCGATTTTAGTAGATCCCGTAAATGAAATCAGGGGAATATTTCTGTCTGAAAAAAGATCATCCCCAAGATATTTTGAACTGGTAGCCAGCAGGTTGAGAACGCCCTCGGGTACTCCATTTTGTTTAAGAACTCCTTCAATAATCCGGTGGACGGCTACAGCACACAACAGAACCTTGGATGAGGGTTTCCAGATCACCACATCGCCGCATGCCAGGGCAATCATAGCATTCCACGACCACACGGCTACCGGAAAATTAAAAGCGGACACAACACCCACTATTCCCAATGGATGATATTGTTCATACATCCGGTGCCCCGGCCGTTCGGAATGCATTGTAAGTCCATACAACTGCCGTGATAATCCAAGTGCAAAATCACAAATATCAATCATCTCCTGCACCTCACCCAGTCCTTCCTGGTATATTTTACCCATCTCCCAGCTTACCAGTTTACCAAGAGGTTCCTTGTATTTTCGCAATTCAAGCCCGATCAACCGAACTATCTCCCCCCGCTTAGGTGCCGGTACCATTTTCCAGGTTTCAAAAGCTTTGCCGGCCTGCAAAACAAGTTCTTCGTATTCATTTTTTGTGGCCTGCCTGATCCCGGCGATTGCCTTGCCATCAACCGGCGAATGCGAAGTCAGCACATCCCCTGAACCTTCGGTCCATTTTGTTCCTGTACAAATTCCGGGATTTACGGACTGTATTCTGAGCTCTTTCAGAACTTCTTTAATATCAAAAGTTATTATTCATAATGGGTTGAATTTGCTGTTTTATTATTTTTTCCGCGGCCTAAATGCCCCGGCAAAAGTTAGTCTTACAATTTTGATCACTCCCTACTCCGTACCGATTACCGCATTCACCAGCCCTCCCATTTCCAGTATCTGCAACAGTTTACCCGGCAACGGATTGAACTGAAACTCCAGATCTCCGATCGTAACAATTCCAGCTGCCAAATCCATACTTACTTTATCACCCGGTTTGTATGCTTTCACTGCCTGTGGCAATACCAGAACAGGCAAGCCCTGGTTTATAGCTGACCGGAAAAATATGCGGGAAACCGATTTTACCAGCACAGCCTTAATGCCGGCATAGGCAAAACCGACAGACGGATGTTCCCGTGAACTGCCACAACCAAAATTTTCGCCACAGATGATAACATCTCCTTTTTTCACATGGCCGGCAAATTGTTCATCAAATCCTTTGAGTAAATGCGGGGCAATTTTTGAAGGGTCTGCACTGTTGATTTCATAGGTAAGATTTCCGGCAAACATCTGGTCAGTATTCAGATTATCTGTGTCCTGGTAATTCCATACCCCGTTATTGCAACGGTTATCTCCCGGTTGTATGCTGACTGTTTCTGTCTGCTTTATATGGAACGGAAATCTGTGCGTCTGGCCGTTCTTTTTCACGGAAGAAATCATTCCGTTAATTGCAGACAATGCAACGGTAGCCGGAGAAGCCAGGTAAATAAATGTTTTAGGGTTCCCCATCCGGCCGAGAAAATTCCGGTTTGCCGTGGAAATAATATTGATTCCGTCGGGCGGAATTCCCTGCCCTGTCCCCAAGCAGGGCCCACACGAGGGAGTAAGAATATTGCCGCCCGCCAGGAGGAAGATTTCAGCCAGCCCTTCCTGAACTGCCTGAAGGTATATTTCGCGTGATGCGGGGGTGATCAGAAGCTGAACACCCGGCGCCACTTTCCTGTTTTTCAGTATGCCGGCAGCAATGCGCAGATCTTCAATCCTTCCGTTTGTACATGTACCGATCAGCGCCTGCCCGATGTGTATTCCCCTTACTTCATCAATGCTTTTAACATGATCTACATGGTGGGGACATGCAGCCAGCGGATACAGCAGGTCCAGTTGAATCTCATATTTCTTCAGGTATACTGCATCCGGATCTGCCCATACCCCGACAGACTTCTTTCCGACATAGGCAGAGAGCACCTCATCGGCAGGAAATACCGCGTTCTTCGCTCCCATTTCAGAAGCCAGGTTGGCAATTGTCATGCGATCAGCCACTGACAGCGAAGTCACCCCGTCTCCATGGTATTCAACCGACATATAGTCGGCACCCGAAGATCCGATCATGCCAATGATATATAAGGCCAGATCCTTTGCATACACTCCCTTTGGCAGTTTTCCCAGCAAATCGATCCGGACTGACTCAGGGACCCTGAACCAGGTTTCGCCCTGCTTCCAGAGTCCGGCCGTCTCTGTTCTGTCAATGCCTGTGGCCATTGCATTAAATGCACCGGCCGTACAGGTATGGCTGTCACTGCCGGCAATGACCATCCCGGGGCGTGCGTATTTTTCCATGAGCTGGTGACAGATGCCATCCCCCGCATCGTGAAATTTTTTTATTCCCTGGTCCGTAATAAAATTCCGTATTTGCTGATAATCATTGGCTAATTTGCTGTTAGTGGGTGGAGCATTATGATCCAGAACAATTAACAGCTGGTCGGGATTAAAAAGTTTTTGACCCCCCATTTTCCGGAATGTACTTATAATACTGGAAGTATTATCGTGGCTAAGAATAATATCAGGCTGCCGGAACACAATGTCTCCCGCCGAAGCCCCAAAAATCTTTTCTGCAAATGTCTGATTTCTCATATCGATCTCATAGTAACAATAAGTCGCCGGTTTTGTAAATGTTCATCTGAACCGGGGAAAATGGATTGAGGTAGGAAATTTTATTGTTTCTCCTGTTCCTAATTGTGCTTTTTTCCAGGTCGATAATTACAACATCCCGGTTTTGAAGCTCGAGGGGATCCAGGCTATCGTAAGTGAGGACCGGAAAACCAGCATTGATGGCGTTCCGCTCATAGATAGCCCCGAAAGACCGCGCCAGGATAGCCTGGTTCTGCAACGACCGGAAGCAATCAACTGCCTGCTGGCGGGAGCTTCCGGAGCCAAAATTTTTCCCGGTTATGATAATATCCCCCGCTTCTGATTGCAGCGCATAGTTTTCCCATCCTTTCAGGTTTCCAAAAGAATACTTCCCCATTTCATTGATATCGGTAATGGCCAGGTGCCTGTTATGATAGATCATGTCCGTATCGATATTGTCCTGGTCAATTAGCCATACTTTACCCTCAATGACTGTGTTTTTTTTAATTTGAATTGTATTGCGGGTTCCTGAATTTTTCTCTACTCTGTCAGGAATAGTGAAAACAGTTGGCTTGGCGGGTATATCATCCGCTGTTGTGATATGTCCGGCAACCGCCGAAGCGGCAGCGGTAGAAACAGAAGCCAGATAAACCTGTCCCTTTCCCTGTTTGCCCTCGAAATTACGGTTTCCGGTGCTTACTGTGCATTCTCCGGGACCATTCTGACCGATCTGTCCGGATGCACATCCGGCACATCCCGCATTGCCAAACAGGACACCCGCAGATTTAAAAATCCCGATAAGCCCTTCTGCCAGGCATGCTTTCCATATTTCATCCGTGGCGGGGACAATTTTCAGAACTACGCCGGGGGCAACTTTCTTTCCCTTCAATACCAGGGCGGCTTCGCGCATATCTTCCATCCGGCCGTTGGTACAACTGCCGATAAAAACGGAATCCACCTTTGTGCCTTTTACTTCTTTCACGGGAACGGCATGATGCGGTTGTCCCGGAAGAGAAACAACGGGAGAATATAATTCAATATCCAGGACGTGTTCCTGCAAATACCGGGCATCCGCATCTGCATAAACGGCCTCAACGGGGGAATAGGATCGCGATTCACAATAACGGATCACCTCTTCCGAAGGAGGAATAATAATCGCAATGGCGCCCATCTCTGTAGCCATGGATGAAATCGTGATCCGCTCATCCAGGGTTAGCTTTTTCACTTCATCGCCATACAGTTCAACCACATATCCCAGCATGCCATCCGCGCCAAACTTTTTCAAAAGGTTCAGGGCTATATCCTTGGCGGCAACATTGGCAGGTCTTTCACCTGTGAAACTGATCTTCACGGATTCGGGCACCTTAAACCATACCGATCCGCGGGCCCAGGCAGCGGCTACATCACGGTCGCCCATACCCTGTCCGAAGGCCCCGACAGCGCCGAGGATATTCGCATGCGAATCGGTGGAAACGAGTGTATACCCGGGAAGTGCAAGTCCTTCATCTACGGCCAGATGGGTGCCGATCCCCGAATTAATATCGTACACATGAATGCCGTTTTCACGTGCATACAAACGGCACTTTTGCTGGTTGGCGGCATAAAGCTGGTCTGATCCCGTGGGATTGCAATCAAAGGTGAAAAAGGTCTTATTGTTATCCTGAACCGAAAGATTGTTCAACCGGAGGTTTTTAACAACCCCGGCACCGCCAAAGTCCCGTGCCAGTCTTACATCGATTGTAACATCCACAATTTCACCCGGAACGACTTTTGGTTTCCCCGAATGTGCGGCCAGTATTTTTTCGATGATAGTCATAAGAAGAATTTACGATTTCGAATATACAATTGAGATTTCGTCGAATTGTAGAGACAAGGCAATGCCTTGTCTCTACGATTTTATCCCCGGAGATAATTCAATAATTGTCATCGGTTCTTAAAGGGCAAAAACGTCATAAAATCCGCATGATGCACGATGTATGCTTCCACGGACCGTTTCACCAGATCACCTTCCGCAGCATGCGCGGCAATAATATGACAAACTTCCGGCGGAACATCGCATTGTTCTGCCAGTGAAACGCCTGAGAACGGATGTCGCAGATATTCACCATATTTCCCCTGGAAGGATTTTCCCGATGCGTCTACCTCATATTCCAGCATCTTGCCCACATCAGCCAGAATAGCGCCGGCTATCAGCACATCCATATCCACCTTGAGTTCATCCTTAAAAAACTCCCTGAACTTAAGCCCGCTTTCCCTTGCAATATGAACAACAGCGCGTTTGTGATCCATAAAGCTCACTTTCAAATCAGGTCCTGCAAGCAGTGTAAAGGGTATCCTTCGCAGGTCCTCCGGTTTGAGCACACTCTTTTGCAATGCCAGTTCCCAGGTCCGGGCGGTCTTCTCACGGAGATCCGGATCTTCTATCCAATCCAGCTCAGGCCAGAGGCTTTTCACACTTTCCGCCAATGTTGTGCTCATAATTCTAATTTTTATCCGTCTTTTTCGTCTCTTCTACCGACAGGGAATCCCAAAAGGATTTAATTATTTCATAATTTGGTATGCCTTAATTTTTTATCGACAGGCAATCCACGAAGGGATTTTTCCTCCTCGTCACTTGTCACTCGTCACTTTCCTCCCGATTTCCTCTCCCATCTGTCTCGTAGAAGCGGCACCCTGTTTCAGGGCATCGGGACTTCCTTTCATTTTCATCATATCATAGGTACGTACTTTACCTTCCTCAATCACCTCAGCAATGGCTTTTTTTATTTTTTCAGAAATCGCTTTTTCATCCAGGTATTCCAGCATGAGGCATGCCGATTCGATCATGGCAATCGGATTAACAATTGATACCGGGTAATCGGCATATTTGGGAGCCGAGCCGTGTGTTGGCTCAAAGACAGCTACCGAATCACCGATGTTGGCACTGCATGCAAAACCCAATCCGCCGATCAATCCTGCAAATCCATCGGAAACGATATCGCCAAACATATTCCCGGCCACAATCACACCATAGTCTTCCGGGTTTTTCGTAAGCCACATCATCTGTGCATCAATGTTGGTATTCCATAGTTGAATGTGCGGATATTCCTTTTGTATATCCTTAGCCATCCTGTACATCATTCCCGAAGTCTCCCGGATCACATTGGGCTTTTCACATAAAGTGACTGATGCATAACCATTTTTATCTGCATGCCCGAACGCTGCCCGAAGAATACGCTCGGTAGCTTTTCTGGTGAAAATGCGGGTTGAAACGGCAATTTCTTCGCTTGGTATGTTCCCGAAGTTCTTTTTGAAACCCGGATGCGAATTAAGGGCTTCATACACAATTCCCCGGGGATTGCTCCATTCAACGCCGCAGTAAAGTCCTTCGGTGTTTTGCCTGAAAATTACCACATCAACTTCCGGTTCTTCGATTTCACCGGCCGCCCCTCTCCGGATAAAATTAAGCGGGTTGCCTTTGTATGTCCGGCATGGCCGGATGCATATGTCGAGGTCGAACATCTGGCGCATGCTGACAATGGGACTTGCATACACGTATCCTTTCCCCTTTAATTCATCGGCCAATTCTGCAGCGGCCTCTTCCTTTGGTTTGGATGTGATGGCACCAAACAATCCCACCCGGTGTTTTTTTAACAGTTCAATGGTTCGCAGCGGAAGGGCGTTCCCTTCGCGGCACCAGAATTCCCAACCAATGTCGGCATGTACGTATTCCGCATCAAATCCGGCCGCATCCAGTACCCTGATTGCTTCATCCATTACCACCCGGCCTATTCCATCGCCCGGCATTGTTATGATCGTCCTCTTTGCCATAAAAAATTAGTTAATAGTTAATAACTAAAAGTGAAAAGTGAAAATCTACCCCTTTTCTTCAACTTTTAGTTTTTAGTTTTTAGTTTTTATCTGTTTTCAATTGATACACAGAGTCAATCACAGTACCGTCCACCCACTTAATGGCGGCGACGATTTTATCGGTAAATACCGGTTTCTTAGGCCGTCCGCAAATCGCCTCAGCCTCTTCCTTCAATTCCCTTATTGTACAAAGTGGCAATCCCGAATCTTTTACTTTTTCCATGAGATCTGTTCGCAGGGGATTAATTGCAATACCCCTTTCCGTAACGATTACATCGATCAGTTCACCAGGGCCGCACAAGGTGGTGACCCTGTCAATGATCACCGGTATCCGGTCGCGGAACAAGGGAAGCGGCAGGATCACATTTTTTGAAAACAGACAATTCTGCCAGCCCCCGATCCCATGCAACAGGCATCCGTCCGAATGGGTAACCACATTGGCATTGAAATCCAGGTCCACTTCCGTAGCTCCCAGGATGGCCACATCGATCAAACTGGCAAAATTGCCCTTGCTATGATAATTATAACTTGAAAACGGGCTTGTCATCACATGAGCCGGATTGTCGCGGATTGACCGTACTCCTTCCAGGTCGAATGTCTGACCATCCAGAATGTATTCCACAAGCCCTTCCTCGAGCATACTTACGAGGTATTTGTTGCTTCCTCCCCTGGCAAACCGGGCCCTGATGCCTTTTTTGCGCATAATATCGCCGAAGAAATTGCCGATGGAAAGGGCGGTTCCGCCGGCTCCGGCCTGGAATGAAAACCCATCGCGGATAATGCCGGCTTCCTCGCAGAAACGGGCAGTTAATTCAGCGATCATCAGTCGGTCCGGACTTTTGGTAACTTGGGTCGTTCCCGATACTATTTTTTCCGGGATTCCCACCTTATCCACTTTAACTGTGAAATCCACGTAATTTCCCTGTATCTGCCATGGAATACACGGAAAGGGCACCAGGTTATCCGTTACCACGATTACGCGGTCAGCATACTGGGCATCTCCCAGTGCAAAACCCAGGGAACCGCTCGCCGACGGACCATTAACCCCGTTGGCATTCCCGAAAGGATCTGCGCAACCGGCACCTATAATGGCAATGTCAATTTTTACTTCTCCGTCCTGGATGGCCTGGTAACGCCCGCCGTGTGAGCGAAGCACTGCTGTCTTTTTCATTTTGCCTTCTGAACAGTAACGGCCCAGGGGACCGTTCATACTTCCTTCAATATGGCTGATGGTTCCGTCATCAAGGTACTTCAGCAGGTAAGCGTGACATGAAAACGAGGCAGACGGGAACCAGCACAAATTTTTAACGCCAAGTTCACTGGCACAGTCAAATACCATATTGGCCACCAGGTCCCCTTCCCTGAAATGATGATGGGTGGAAAGAGTCATTCCGTCCCTGAGACCCGCTTTTACAAGGGCTTCCTTTAAGGAGGCTGCCAGCTTGTTTCCATCCGCCGGATAGTCTATATTCGTGGTCAGGCGGGGTGCATGCCTGTAACCAACCGGAATATGTTTTCCCACCCCTTTAAAGGGAACAACAGGCTGACCATTAATATGATCAGGGACCATGCGGCCGGCGGCATTTTTAACCCGTTTTTCACGCATGTTCTTCCCTCCAGTCTTTGGTGATGAGTTTTGCTTTCTCCGCCTGGGCGATAATCCGGAGTGATCTCTTTACTACCGGGGGGTCAATCATTTTCGATTCAACAGCGACTACCCCCAGGCCATCCCTTTCCGCTTTTTCAAAAGCCAGTACAATTTTCCGGGCTTTGTTTATTTCTGTGTCGTCAGGAAGGAAATTTTTATTGATCACAGGTACCTGCCGTGGATGTATACATCCCATACCGGTAAATCCCAGTGATTTTGATTCTGATACATTCCGTGCCAGGGCTTCCAGGTCGTCAATATCGGAAAAAACGGAATCGATAGGCTGTATTCCGGCAGCACGTGCGGCATTGACCACCATGCACCGGGCAAAAAGGGACTCGCGTCCTTCGGGTGTCCGCTGTACGCCAATATCGGCGGTATAATCTTCAAGGCCAATCGCCAGGGCAGCCACGTTCGGCGAAGCCGCTGCAATTTCGGCAGAATTCAGAACTCCTGCGGCCGATTCGATGATCGGCATCAGATGGATGGTTGTATTCTCATGTCGCAGTATGTCTGAAATAGCCTGGTCCACTTCCCTTACCTGGCCGGCAGATTCACATTTGGGCAAAAGAATGAGGTTTACGAAATGCGGAATAACAAACTTCAAATCCTCCAGTCCGTCAGGAAGCTGGTTGATCCGTACCATCCGCTCAGCGCCGTAAAAGTCAACCTGCCGCAGCGCGTTGCGCACCAGGAAACGGGCTTCGTATTTCCTGTCCGGGGCCACTGAATCTTCAAGGTCAAGTATTATTCCATGGCATCCATAAATGCCCGCGTTGATCATAAGTTTCGGATTATTCCCCGGCAGGTATAAACGCGATACGCGTTGGGCATCGCGCGGAGTGATATAATTATTCTGTGGCAGTACAGGCAAAAGATATTCTTTGTCGGTCCCGGTCTTTTTGCGGATCACAGCTTCAATGCGAGCCGCAAGAACAAAAGGAAGTGCGCCGCGGTCTTCAATTTCAAGCCGGGCATGACTGATCCCATAAAATGCCAGCATATCCCTGCCCAGTTTCAGGATGTCATCCCCATAAAGGGTTATAACCCTGCTGTTGAGGGTGATCACGTTTTCTTTGGCTTTGTTGTGCCCCAGGCTGACAAAACAATCAGACCGCACACCGTCACCCCGGGTTCCTGCAATTTCGAAAGTCGTCATCATTTATTCTGAAAACAGCGAAAATGTACTGAAAATGTACCACACAAACCCTGATAGTTATCATTTCATGTTTTTTTACGAGGTGCATGTGGTATCCGTATTTTTTTGACTTAATTTTGGGATGCTTCATCTGAATCCAAAAAACAAAGCCATGAAAAAGATAGTTACCCGGAATTTCCCGTTGCTGGTTTTTATGCTATTTATGGGATTATCCATGCAAGCCCAGGATGCACCTGAAAAAGATGTTATCAATACAACCGGCGGTCCGGCTGAAATTACCTTCATTGGCCATGGTTCGCTGATGATAGCATACCAGGGGAAGGTAATACATATTGACCCTTATAGCAAGCTGACGGATTATTCTGTCTTGCCAAAAGCGGATGTTATTCTTATTACCCATGAGCATGGGGATCACCTGGATCAGAAAGCTATCCAGGCAATTAAAAAAGAGAATACACAGATTTATTGCACTGAAAAGTGTTCTGGTTCCCTCCCGGGCGCTAAAGTGATGCACAATGGCGACAGCCAGTTGTTCGGCCCCTTTAAGATAGATGCAGTTCCTGCATATAACCTGGTAAATGGTCCCCAGGCAGGAATGGTTTATCATCCAAAGGGACAGGGCAACGGATATATTCTAACTCTCGGGGATAAACGGATTTATATTGCCGGAGATACTGAAAACACGCCGGAAATGAAAGCCCTGAAAAACATAGACATCGCCTTTTTGCCGATGAACCTGCCCTATACAATGACACCCGAAATGGTAGCGGATGCCGTGAAAGCGTTCAAACCCCGGATCCTCTATCCCTATCATTACGGTGAGACAGATCCCCAAAAGCTTATTGATCTGCTGAAAAACGAAAAAGGAACGGAGATCAGGATCCGGAAGATGAAATGAGGGTGACGGGTGAAACTGCATGTTCAGCTTAGGCTCCGCCTAAGCTGTAGCTATGGCTACAGGCTATGCCTGATGTCATTTACAGAAATTTGTTTAAAGAACACAGGCGAAGCCTGGAGCCATATTTACGACGCAGGCAGAGCCTGCGCCGAACTTGTGGACGCAGGCGGAGCCTGCGCCGAACCTGCGCCGAACCTGCGCGAATTATTGCCCTACCTGCGCCGGGCCTTAACTGTCAATCGCCGCAATCCCACGGTCCATCCTGCTAATCGTCTCCTCTTTTCCAATTATTTCAATAATATCGAACAGGTGAGGGCCAACGCCGGATCCGACCACCAGAAGCCTGAGGGGGGCCATCACCCGGCCAAAGCCAATTCCCTTTTCTTCCACATACAGTTTAATGATGGATTCGAGGTTTGCCGAGCTGAAATCATTTGTCCGGAACAGCAATTCCCTTGCATCGGCCATAAAAGCCGGGGTATCCTCTTTCCATACCTTTTTTTCCTGCTGGACTTCATAGGCTTCAGGGGCCTGGAAAAAATAAGCAGCCTGATCCCATAAATCCTGCGGAAACACCATTCGCTCCCTTACAAGCGAAACAACACGGATTGCATAATCCAGGCCTGATCTGACACCTTTCCTTTCCAAAACCGGCATCGCTTTCAGGGCAAGTTCTTCATCGGAATAGTTTTTAAGATATTGCTGGTTGTACCATTTGGCCTTTTCCGGATCAAAGCGGGATCCTGATTTGCCCACACGTTCAAGGCTGAAGGCTTCCACCATTTCATCGAGCGAAAATAATTCCTGCTCGGTTCCCGGATTCCAGCCCAGAAAAGCAAGCATGTTTACCACAGCCTCCGGAAAATAACCCGATTCGCGATAACCTGAAGAGATTTCCGCGGTTTCGGGATCCGTCCACTGCAAAGGAAATACCGGGAAACCAAGCTTATCGCCATCCCGTTTGCTGAGCTTTCCCTGCCCGCCCGGCTTCAGGATTAGCGGAAGATGGGCGAACTCCGGCATTTCCGATTCCCATCCAAACGCCTTGTACAATAGCACATGCAGCGGAAGCGAGGGCAGCCATTCTTCACCCCGGATCACATGCGATATCTTCATCAGGAAATCATCCACAACGTTTGCCAGGTGATACGTCGGCAGCCCGTCTGCCTTGAACAGCACCTTGTCATCGAGTAAGGCCGTATTAAAGACCACTTCTCCCCTTATGAGGTCAGATACGCTTACTTCTTCGTTTTCAGGCATCTTAAACCGGATCACATACGGTATTTTTGAGTCGATCAATGTCATTACCTCCGATAAGGAAAGGGATAAGGAATTTTTTAACCCGGCCCTCGTGGAAGCATCATACTGAAACAACCTGCCTTGCGACTCATGCTCCTTCCGCAGTAAATTCAGATCTTCCGGTGTATCAAAAGCATAATAGGCATTTCCGCTTTCAAGCAGCGCATCGGCAAATCTCCTGTAAACATTTCTTTCACTCTGCCTGTAAGGCTCATACGGCCCGCCTTTGCCAGGGCCTTCACTATAAGGAAGGCCGCACCAGGCCAGAGATTCCATAATATAAGCTTCTGCATCCTTCACGAAACGGCCCTGGTCGGTATCTTCAATTCGAAGGATAAAATCACCGCCGTGCTTTCTGGCAAATAAATAGTTAAACAGGGCGGTTCTGACTCCGCCAATGTGAAGCGGACCGGTGGGACTGGGAGCAAAACGAACACGTACTCTTCGGGACATGGTAATGATTTTTTTGCAAAGGTAGTAACATTCATGATACCGGATACTGGATGCCGGATTGTTAACGGCATGGGGTATGTCTTAAATAAAGAAGTGTGTCCCTGATGAAAATTCGTACAATAACACCCATATTATTTTACCCATATACATTAGGAATATCCATCTCCACAATTCCATTTATCCTCTCCGAGGCTTATCAAGTATCCAGCATCCAGCATCCAGTGTCTTCTTTAATCCCTTATCTTTGTTCCTGAGACCTCATTCATAATTCATAATTCATAATTCATAATTCATAATTCATAATTCATAATTCATAATTCATAATTCATAATTCATAATTCTACCCATGAATTCCGGCTACCCCTTACAAGAGTACTACTCCAGAATATATAAGACTTACGATCTCGTCAACCGGCTATTTACCTTCGGACAGGATAAAAAATGGCGAAGGCAAACCATTGGTGCATGCCTGAAGGATAACCCGGAAAAGATCCTGGACTTATGCTGTGGCACAGGTGACCTGGCTCTCGGAATTGCGCTGGCTGCCACAAGGCCCGTGAGTATTACCGGTTATGACCTGAATGAGAAAATGCTTGAAGTGGCCAAAAACAAAGCAAAACAGCTCGATGTTCGATCCGTGGACTTCCGGCAGGGTGATGCCGGATCCATGCCTTTTGCCAACCAGGAATATGACCGGATCACCATCGGATTTGGTTTCAGGAACCTGGTATGGCAAAACCCTAACCAGTCGAAGCACCTGGAGGAAATGAGCAGGATACTCAAACCGGGCGCCAGATTGCTTATCCTTGAAAGCGCCGTTCCGGAAAATCCGTTTGTCAGTTTTTTTTACCGCATGTATCTCAGATTGATTCTTGTTCCCCTGGGAGGGATCTTATCCGGAGACTGGAAAGCTTATCGCTATCTTGCCGGATCATCCTCCGGTTTTTATGATTTTCTTACCCTGAAAAGCATGATGGAACCTTATAAGCTTATCCTGCAATCAGAAAAAAAATACCTGTTTGGTTCGGTAAACCTGCTTATAGCCATAAAGAAAGGAACTTGATCCCTACCTGTATATTGTATAAAAGTGATTTATTATCTTTGCCTCATGATTGAACAACTAAATCATTTCTGCAAAGGAACCTTTATAAGCTATCTTGGAATTGAATTCCTGAATTACGGCGAAAACTATATTGAAGCATCCATGCCTGTTGATAACAAACTCCAACCGATGGGTTTGCTTCATGGAGGTGCTTCTCTTGCCCTGGCAGAAACCATCGCCAGCGGCGGGTCATTTTTGCTTGTAGACCCCAAAAAATATGATGTTTTTGGACTTCAGGTTTCCGGGAATCATATTTCCACTATTCATGCGGGAACGGTATTTGCCCGGGCTGAAATTATTCATAAAGGCCGTTCAACGCATGTATGGGATGTAAAGATCAGGGATGAAAAGGGTAAACTTATTTCAGTGGCCCGGGTTACTATGATGATCGTCAAAAAGACCAAACAATCCATTTAATGCAGGATGTATTACAAAATAAGGCTACTTTGCTAAGGGCACTCCAGGTGTGTCTTGATAAAAAACTCCATTTTGCCGCTTACCGGCTACCCGGAAAATCGGAAGTTACAGTTGTTATCCAGCGCGACCAGGAAATCTGTGAATTAAAAAACCTGGTGACCCGCTTCCCGCAGAAGGGATTTTTAATTACACCCTTTTCCCGCGATTCCGGAGATAAGACATTTCTCATACGGCCCGATTACATCCTTCGAAATTCTATCAGCGATCAGCAAATGGAGGAGATCCTTTGTCTGCCCGACCTGCCTTCCTCTGTAACCGAAAGCAGGCATACGGAGGAAACCCGGAAAGAACAATACTTACGCCAGATTGAAAACATCATTGAAAGAATATCCGCTGAAGAATTCGAAAAGGTTGTGCTGTCAAGGATAAAAACAGTAAAAGGAAATTTTACTTCCCGGCTTACCGGTATTTTTAATGCCCTGTGTGAAACATATAATCATGCTTTTGTTTACCTGTTTTGTGTAAATGGAAACTGCTGGACCGGAGCCACCCCCGAACCCTTTGTTTGTTCAGAGGCAGGTACCCTGGTTACTGTTTCGCTTGCCGGCACCCGTCCGTATGATGCCAAAAATATGGACCTCAGCAACTGGAACAAAAAGGAACTCCTTGAACAGGATTATGTTACCCGCCATATTGAAAAAGTACTAATCGCGTTTTCAGTGAACGATTATCAAAAAAGCGGCCCCTATACGTTGCGCGCCGGAAACCTCTCACACTTGCGTACCGATTTCACCTTTTCCGTGCATTCGGCGGGCACTAAACTGCCCTCACTCATCAATGCACTGCATCCTACTCCGGCTGTATGTGGCATGGCTTCCGGAACAGCGATGGATTACATTCATTCCGCTGAAAAACACAGCCGCGAATATTACACTGGTTTTTTAGGTCCTGTGGGTATCGATGATCTTCTGCAACTATATGTAAATCTCCGATGCATGAAAGTGCTTGATGATCAGCTGGTTTTATATATAGGGGGCGGAATAACACATGATTCTCTGCCGGAAGACGAGTGGGAAGAGACTGAAATTAAGGCGGATACCTTGTTATCGGTTCTGCACCAAATTAAATAAATGCCTCATCCAAAGCAACATATATCCGACCTGGCCGAAATATGCCGCCTGAAAGGAATCAGAAACATAGTAATTTCCCCGGGATCACGGAGCGCCCCTTTAATCCAGTCCTTTTACCGGATTTTCGGCAATGATTGCATAAGCATCGTGGATGAAAGAAGCGCGGCTTACTTTGCTCTCGGAATTGCAGTATATACGAATGCGCCTGTGGTATTGATCTGCACCTCAGGAACAGCAGTATTGAATTACGGACCTGCCCTTGCCGAAGCCTTTTACCAGGGTATTCCCCTGCTGGCTTTAACTGCCGACAGGCCCCGCGAACTTATCGACCAACAGGATAACCAGACTCTTCATCAACCCGATGTTTACAGGAATTTTATCAAAGGCAGCTTTGATCTTCCCCAGGTCATCGTTTCTCCCGATGATCTCTGGTATGCACACCGGATGATCAACGAGGCGATTGACCTTACCCTGATGCCCGCCGGAGGCCCGGTGCAGATCAATGTACCGCTCCCGGAACCTCTCTATGATGAATTGCCGCTTCCTTCCTCTCCTGTGCGAATCATCCGCCAGGCCATTCCTGAGATCGAACTTCGCCTGTCGGCAGAATTGCTGCTGGAATGGAGACAGGCCAGAAAGATAATGATCATCCATGGCCAGGACCATCCCGGATCATTGGTGACACCCTACCTTCATGCTCTTTCCGAAGACAGGAGAATAATTTTGATGGCTGAAAACATGGCCAACATCCCGGGTGAAAAAATAATACGCAATTCCAACCTTGTATTGTCCCGAAACCGGAAATCAGGTCCTGAACATCCTGATCTTATCCTGCACAGCGGGGGCCAGGTTGTTTCCAAAGCGCTGACAGGATACCTGAGAAGAATTTCGGATGTTAAATGCTGGAGGATAGGACAGGATCATACCACGATCGATACGTTCAAACTGGTTACAAGACGGATTCCGCTTCCGGCCAATGTAGTTTACAAAGCCCTTGCTGCCGAAAAGGTACTCCCTTCTGATTCTGATTACAGGGATTCCTGGCTGAATTTAGCCGAAACAACAGCTGCCCGGTCATTACAGATCATACAGCATCTTCCGTTCTGTGACCTGAAAGTTTTCAGTCGCATCTGCAAGTCGCTTCCGCCTGAAATAATTCTAGTTCCGGGAAACAGCAGTGTAATCCGCTATATCCAGCTATTCAACGACGGTTTTCAAAGAGAATGTTATGGGAACAGGGGCGTATCGGGAATTGACGGATCCCTGTCATCTGCTGCAGGAATTGCCCATATTTCAGGGAAATTAACGCTTGCCATCGTAGGTGACCTTTCATTTATCTATGATTCAAACGGTCTTTGGAACCGTGAGCTCCCTCCAAACCTTCGCATTATTGTCATTAATAATAGCGGGGGTGGAATTTTTCATATCCTGAAAGGGCCTTCCGACCAGCCTGCTTTTAAAAAATTTATTGAAGCAAGTCCTGCCGTTGACATTCATAAGCTCAGCACCGCATATGATCTTGATTATTTTTATTCGGAAGACGAAAGTTCATTGGTGGAACAATGGGATTCATTCCTGGAGGATACCGGTAAGGCCGCTGTATTTGAAGTTAAAACCGATCCCGTACTCAGTGCGTCCGCCTTCCGCGATTTAATGCAAACAACCTGATGAACCAGAAAAACCGATTATTATGAATTCCGACGCAAACTGGACAACTATAAAAAAATACGAAGAGATCCTTTTCGATTTCTTTGATGGAATAGCACGGATCACCATTAACAGGCCACGTTACCGCAATGCATTTACTCCCGACACTACCCGGGAGATGTGCGATGCCATGTCGATGTGCCGCGAAGATCCGCGTATTTCGGTGGTTATTCTTACAGGTGCCGGAGATAAAGCCTTCTGCAGCGGGGGAGACCAGAATGCAAAAGGCTTTGCCGGATATGTCGGAAAGGACGGCGTTCCCCGCCTCAATGTCCTTGACCTTCAAAAACAGATACGATCGTTGCCCAAACCGGTTATTGCCATGGTAAATGGCTATGCCATCGGAGGAGGCCATGTATTGCATGTTGTATGCGATCTGTCCATTGCTTCCGAAAATGCAATCTTCGGACAAACAGGACCCCGGGTGGGCAGTTTTGATGCAGGATTTGGATCCTCCTACCTTGCCCGCGTGGTAGGTCAGAAAAAAGCCCGGGAAATATGGTTCCTGTGTGAACAGTATTCTGCCGATGAGGCGCTGCAAATGGGACTGGTAAATAAAGTGGTTCCCTTTGAATCCCTTGAGGAAGAAACGATTGCATGGTGCAGGAAAATTATGCAACACAGTCCGCTGGCTCTGCGCATGATCAAAGCCGGATTAAATGCAGAACTCGACGGCCAGGCGGGCATACAGGAACTGGCAGGTAATGCAACCATGCTTTACTATATGACAGAGGAAGCGCAGGAAGGCAAAAAGGCCTTTTTGGAAAAACGTCCCCCCGATTTCAAAAAGTATCCTAAATTGCCGTAACTTTACTCAATATGAACATCAGGATCTGGATAAAGGCCTTTCGATTACGGACACTGCCCCTGGCTTTGTCAAGTGCCATACTGGGAAGCTTCCTGGCCTACGCCCAGGGGACTTTTCAGTGGAAGATCCTCATTCTCGCCGTTACTACTACTCTTTTTCTGCAGATCCTTTCAAACCTGGCCAATGATTATGGGGATGCCATGCATGGTACCGACAGCATGCACAGGCTGGGGCCTAAACGTGTAACGCAAAGCGGACTGGTCACAAAAAAGCAGATGCAAGTCATGATCTCGCTTTTTGTCATGCTGTCTCTGCTTTCAGGATCACTCCTCATTTTCACCGGACTTCACCATATCGGCTGGAAAACAATTCTTGTTTTTTTCCTGTTGGGCATATCTGCCATTTTTGCAGCCATAAAATATACAGTAGGCAAAAATCCCTATGGCTATATAGGTTTCGGGGACATATTTGTTTTTATCTATTTTGGAATTGTTGGAGTAGCGGGAACCTATTACCTGCATGTAAATACCTTTGATCCCTGGATACTTATTGCCTGCCTCTGCTATCGGATTGCTCAGCTCAGGGGTGTTGAATCTGAATAACATGCGGGATATTGAAAACGATGCCCGTTCCGGCAAACGAACCCTTGTTGTATATATTGGGAAACAGGCGGCCAAGATCTACCACCTGGTGCTGATTTCACTTTCAATCCTATTCAGCATCGTTTACACTTTTGTTTATTTTAATTCCTTCTACCAGTTCCTGTTTATCCTTACCTGCCCGCTTTTTGCCCTCAATGTAATTGTGGTGATGAAAAACACGGAACCCGGTGAACTGAACAAAGAGTTAAAGAAGCTGGCCTTGAGTACATTTGCTTTCTCAATAACCTTTGGATTGGGGCTGATACTGCGATGATTAAAGCACGAATTGCATACCGGGAATTTGATTTCCTGCGGCCGGCAACCACCTCGCGTGGTACCTTCCTTCGAAAGAAAGTTTATTTTATTATCCTTTACCATACCGATGACCCGTCTATTTCCGGGATTGGTGAATGTTCGCTTTTCCCCGGTCTCAGCTACGATGATAACAAGGGTTTTGAAGCAAGGCTCAAGAAAACCGTTGACCGGATCAACGAGGGGGATTATGGGTCTGACGCGGAACTGATCGAATGGCCATCGATCGGATTTGCCCTTGAAACAGCCTGGAAAGACCTCCGCGTGATGGGAACCAAGCTTTTCTACCCTTCCGGATTTACAGAAGGCAAAGATGCCATAGGGATTAACGGACTGATATGGATGGGGACAAGGGAGGAAGTTAACAAGCAGATAAGGCAAAAAATTGAGGATGGTTTTTCCTGTCTGAAAATGAAGATAGGTGCCCTCAGTTTTGATGAGGATCTTGAAATTCTGGAAACCTTGCGAAAGGATTATCCCGCGGATGAACTCGAGATAAGGGTAGATGCAAATGGAGCATTTAAGCCGAAGACGGCACTTGAGATGATTAAAATACTTTCCGATTGTGATCTTCATAGCATTGAACAGCCAATACCGCCGGGTCACCCGGAAGCCATGGCGGCCCTATGCGAGTCCTCTCCCATTCCGGTTGCCCTGGATGAAGAACTGATTGGAAAACACACCTCCCTGGAAAGGAGAAAACTACTGGAAACGATTAAACCCCAATACATTATATTGAAACCCGGTTTGCTCGGCGGCGTGGCTCCCAGCCTTGAATGGATCCGTATGGCCGGGGAAAGGAATGTCGGATGGTGGATTACATCAACCCTGGAGACCAACATCGGTCTCAATGCAATCGCCCAATGGACCTATACCCTGAAGAATCCGATGATGCAAGGGCTTAGCACCGGCTCATTGTATGTTACCAACATTCCATCCCCCCTTTATCTGTATGGTGAACGATTATGTTATGATGCTGAAAGGAACTGGGATCTTTCCGGTTTGTTTGAGGCCTCCCTGCCATGAAAATCGATTCGCTGACAATCCAAAATTACACCTACAATTCCCAGTCATTGACTGAATTTTGCAATTCCGCGATCAGAAGTGACAATACCCCTTTGTGGGAAAAAGATGTGTATGCATTTATCCTGCAATGGCTCGACGACTCGGATACAATTGTTCAGCATTCTTCCGGAACCACCGGAAAATCCAAATTGATACGGCTCCAAAAACAGGCCATGCTCCGGTCGGCTGAAAGTACATGCCGTTACTTCCGCCTGGCCTATGGGCAGACCGCCGTATTGTGCCTGCCCATTGAATATATTGCAGGCAAAATGATGGTGGTAAGAAGCATCGTTTGCGGTCTGAACCTGGTTATTACGGAGCCAAAAAGCAAACCCGGTATTCAGGATATCGGAAAGATTGATTTCTGCGCAATGGTTCCTTTCCAGGTTATGAACACCTTCACTGCTAAAAATGATTTACCGACTGTCCGCATCCTGATTATCGGCGGGGCAGAAATTTCAAAAGAACTGGAAAACCTGGTAAAGGATATTCCTACACAAGCCTATGCGACGTATGGGATGGCCGAAACCTGTTCCCATATTGCCTTGCGGCGGATCAATGGTGCCAATCCCGAATCCATGTATAAAGCACTTCCGGGCATTGAACTTGACTCGGATAACCGGGGCTGCCTTATAATAAAAGCCCCTTATCTTCCCGGGCCAGTCATCACGAATGACCGGGTCCGGTTGTCGGGTCACAGTCGCTTCAGGTGGATCGGGCGGTTCGATAACCTGATCAATTCGGGAGGAATAAAAGTGGTACCGGAAGAAATAGAATCGATTCTGTCCGGTAAAACCGGAATTGAAGCTGCCCTCATCGGATTGCCGGATCCGAAACTGGGTCAGCGTCTTATCCTTGTAACCGAAAAGATCAATGTGCCCATTTCCGATGATCTGATTCTTGCGCAACTGTCTCTTCTGATTCCGGCGAAGTTGGTGCCTAAAAACCTGATCCGCATTGAAAGGTTCCCCAGGAATGCCTCTTTCAAAATTGACAGGCTGAAATTGGCACGTTTGGTCTATGAAATGATGTGAGCCGGATGTTTCGCCTTCCTGAATTTCAGATACGGAATTATATCTTCATTCTTAAATCCGGATGTTCCGTCATATTCAATTGTTACAACAGGAATGCCTGTTAGTTCTTCAATCCTTGGTATCATGGCTTCTGTGACCAGCGATGGGCAGCAATAGGAAGGATTGGTTTGTATGAAAAGATCAATGTCGGGATGTCGGGTGACCAGTTCGTGTATCTTAAGGATGTTTTCAAAGGATTCCCCCCTGTGCAGCAAATGAAGGTTAAACTTGTTCAGCCAGCCATCCAGTTCACTTTTTTCTTCTTTCACTTGTCCACCAAAGACCTGGTTGAAATAGGGTGCGTAGTTGTCTTCAACAATGGGGATCAGCGATTTTAAAAACTTCGTCCGCGCATAATCCAGGTAGCGCCCTTCTTTGAGGGCCCTGGCCGTAAATGGTTCCACAATAATCTTTATATAGTCGCTATAGGGGGTGGTAATCACCTCTCCCCCGTTTTCCTCGATAATTTTTATCAGGTTTTGGTTCATCAAATCATTATCCCTGACGTACAGATCGCCAAAAATGGCCACTTTGGTTCTTTCAGCCTTTACCTTCTTAATTTGCAGGAATTGACCGATGATATACTCCAGAATTTTTTCTTTCGGCTTTCCTTCTCTGAATGATTGCCTCAGCAGGGAAAATGATTCCTTCACCACTTCGTCAGTCCTGCCCTTTTGTTGTTCGTAAGGCCTGATCATACATCCGATTTTCCGGATATTTCCCCCGAACATGTAGGCCAGGTAGGCATTGATTGCTGTCTGTAGCGAAATGTCATAAAACATAAGATCACCTGCATACACCGAGGTCTTTTCAATTCCATTTCCATGATCATTCAGCAATTTTTTCATGTAATTGGGAAACATGCTGAGATTGCAGGATAAAGTTGACTTTATAATCCATAGAACTGTACTTTCAGGGTCCAGGTTTTTTGATTCGATGTAATCAATGGCATTCTGTACGATGATGTTCAGCGGCAGGCATTGTCCTGTATTATGAGTGAGGCTGCGTTGTATGGATTCATTTGTGCTGTCAATGAGGCGGGCATCCAGTCCGCTGTTCTGCAAAACGGCTTCCAGCAAGGGCCCGACCTGCGAATCCCATGAAGGCAACAGCATTGTTTTATTTTTGAGCTGAATCGTCTTTCCGGTTGGCCGGAAGAAGCTTTCCCGGTGGTTTTGTTTTTCAGGTATTGCCGCTATTCCGATTTTACTTTTTTGAAAGTGATTCCGGAAGGATTGAATGCCTGCTTCAATGCGGGTTTCGTATCCAACGGACGAATTATGTTCGTCGAGCTGGAGAATAAGATATGGTTTGCCTCTTGCTTCGAATATTTCCTTGAAATATTCAATGACAAAGGAATCGGGTGTGCATTTAAACGAAGTGAGCAGCACAGGATAACATGCATCCGTATCCAAAATGGTTTCTGCAGCTTCCATTATCCGGCTGGCAAACTTCCATTTTAATGCCTTGATCAGTTCCTCGTTGAGTGAACTTTTGTCTTGTCTTACGGGAAGCATATCCATATAGAATGTCGGGATCCCTAATTTCTCAATTATTTCAGGAATGTGGCCGTTCATTTCAGGCGAAAGAACCGTGTAAGGCCGTCCAAGCAGCATAATATGTATATCCTTGCAGGCAGCAGATTCTTCACAATATATTTTTTTCCAGCTTTTTTTCCCGTTCAAGAATATATTTCCCCGCATTATAATAAGCTCTTGTTACCTGGAGAAATCCGGAATCTTTTATGCCCATGGAATGAAGCATTCTGTGCAGTTCCATTCTGACAAAGATCTCCCCCTGCGAGGATCTTAAAACAGGAGAAAGAATTCTTTCCTTTGGCTGAAATCGTTTCTGAACGGAAATAACCGAAGATACAAACTGGGTATAATAACAATACTGTTTGCTGGCGCCATTTTCTTCTCCATCAGAAAGATACACCGGAAGAAAAACATAATCCGCCCTTTTTTGAAGGTAGTCGACATGCGCATGCATGGCCGCCACGGGAGTGCAGAATTCAGCGTTGCAGAGATTTTTGCCGTCTTTTGACAACCGTATGGCATTCCTCACTCGAAAGAGTATTGATTTTCAGCAATTCGAAAAACCGGCGCCAGAAGGGTACCTCCTCAAATAAATGCAAACCGGCAGGAATTCCGATAACAGCGCTATCCTTAAAATGCTGAGCCCGGGAGTCGAATATCTCCTTTCTGCTTCCGATCAGCTCGAAACCGGATGTTTTTCCCGGCAAGAATCTTTTGGTATTGTAGTCCCGGCCACATAAAAATCCATAGGCTACAATTTCTCCTTCCACTTCAGCAAGTTTGAGTTTGCAATGGTTGGTGCAAAGCTGGCAAATCTCTGTGCCAACCGGAATTTTCTTTTTATAAAGATCAAGTCCTCTGAACCGGCTGGAGGCAGGTTGCCTGTCACACAATTCCAATGCGACTCCCATAGCACCGGTTAAATGGCAGTATTTTGAAACACGAATGGGTTTGCCCAGCTTCTGTTCAAATGCGGCAACCAGCGCTTTGTTCTTGGCCGTAGCGCCCTGGAAGAATATCTTTGATCCAATCCGGGCAATGGAGGCCACTTTGGACAGATAATTTTCACGGGTGGAATGCAGTACCGCGGCCAGTATTTCATCCACTGCATAACCTTCACCAAGATAATGATTCAGATCCCGCTCCATGAAAACAGTACACCGGTCGCTCGCCAGCGGGGCGCCCGCTTTTTCGGCGCGGCCCGAATAATCTGACAGGGGGCATCCCAGTTTTTTGGCCTGTTCCTCAATAAAACTGCCTGTCCCTGCGGCGCACACATTATTCATCACCGAAAATGTCACCATCCCATCGTGCAAAAGGGTGAATTTTGAGTCCTGGCCCCCGATTTCAATAATGGTATCTGTTTCCGGATCAAGCTCGCAGGCTGCTTTTGCATGCGCTGTTATTTCATCCGGCATAATATCGGCCCCGATGATTGTTCCGGTAAATTTCCTTCCTGATCCGGTTGTGCCGGCTCCTTTAATAACAAATTGCAGCTTTCTTTTTTTCGCTAAATCACAGACGGCCTCAAACAATACCTGCACGGCCTGCAGGGGCTGACCGGAAGTGCGGGTATAAAAGCCCGCCATCACCTGCCGGTTTTTATTCAACAGTACAGCCTTGGTGCTTGTAGATCCAATATCAATACCGAGAAAGGATTCAACAGGCAGGGATTGATCAGGCAGTGCATACAGATCAATTTCAACGGGCTTCATCAGGGGAAAATGCCGGGATTGAAATCGATCCTGCTTGTCAGCACTGAAATCAGGATACTCCGAAAGTTTTAATTCAAGCGCAGGGTAGAAGCATGCTTTATTTGAATTTCCCGACAAAACCAGATCCCCGGGTTTTGAAATCAACACCCCAGGGGTGCCTGCTTCCTGGCAGGCCATTGCCGCCCCAATAGCGCCATAGAGTGGAGCATACGGGTCCACCCGGATCGTGGCGCCGGTCAGTTTTTCCAGGTGCCCGATCACCGCTTTGTTTAAGGCCACCCCTCCTGCCACCACAAGAGTAGTTCCTGTGTTGCTGAGTGAAACAGCGTCTATAATATTTTTTGCCAATCCGTAGGAAAGGCCATCACATATTTCGCGTAATGTGTAGCCTTCCTGTTGGGCATGGATGATATCTGTTTTTGCAAACACAGCACACCGGGAGGCGATCAGCGGAAAATTCCCCCTGTTGCTGTAGGCCAGGTCACAGAATTCCCGGATATCTTTGAGATTCAGACGCTCAGCCTGCTGATCCAGAAAATTCCCGGTCCCCGCAGCGCACGATGTATTGGACCGGTAATTTAGATATTCTCCCTTCTCATTAAAAGTGGCCAGCCCAAACTTTTCGGCCCCGATGATCAATAAAGCCCGTAAATCAGGATAAAAATGACGGGCAGCCGTAATATAAGCAATGCGAGAATCCGATATTTTCGCGGGCTTCAGGATTGATGAAGTGGATGAGGTATAGCCGGCTGCCTTTACCAGGTTCAAATCTACAGGATGTAAGGCTTTTTCCAGGTTCTCAGCCAAGCGGCCATTGTGAAATGAATAAGAAGAATGTATAAGGGAAAAATCCGTATCCAGCAATACGATTGCCATGGAAACCGACCCGATGTCCACTCCCAGGTAATATTTTCTTCCTTCCATAATGCCTGCCGCCTCTTTTGATCGTTGGAACTACTAAGAAAGGTACATCTTATAATGAAGAAAAGCAATTAAGCAACCTTTTGTTATCTTTGTTTCTTCTTGAACCTGCTTTTTTCTTTAAAAAAGCATTAAACATTTGATCTGCTTTTATTTACAATATTTAATTTTACTGTTCACCTTTTAATATAAAACCATTAGCTATGTTTATAATTTTTATCGGCATCATTGCAATTGTCTTTGGCTTTTCAGTAGCCAAAACAAATTCTCCTCTCCGTCCCCATGCTACCCTGATCCGACTGCTCGGTCTGGGCGCAATTGTAGTTGGCCTTCTCATGATTTCCCTCATTCAAATTGAACCGGGTGAAGTTGGGGTTCAGAAACTCTTTGGAAAAGTGAGCAACAATACGCTTCAAAGCGGTCTTAACTTTAAGAATCCGCTGGTTGAAGTAGTCCCTTTCGACATTAAAACGCAGAATTACACAATGGCGGGTGTTGAAAACGAAGGGGAAATCAGGGGGGATGATGCGATCCGGGTGCTTTCCGCCGACGGACTCGAAGTCATCATTGACCTTACAGTTCTCTACAGGGTTACCCCGGATAAAGCTCCCAATATTTTAAGGGAGATCGGGACAGATTACAGGAATACGATTGTCAGGCCCGTAAGCCGCACGATAATTAGGGACAATGCTGTGTATTATGATGCAGTGGCCCTCTATTCAACCAAAAGAGATGAATTCCAGGCTCGCATTTTCAAAGGAATCGAAACCACCTTTAAAGCCAGGGGATTGTTTCTTGAACAACTTCTCGTAAGGAACATTACACTCCCTGCTTCCGTAAAAACGGCCATCGAATCCAAGATCAATGCAGAACAGGAAGCACAGAAAATGACATTTGTACTTCAAAAAGAAAAACAGGAAGCAGAACGGAAAAGAGTGGAAGCTCAGGGTATCGCCGATTACCAGCGAATCATCAGCCTGTCACTGACCGACAAGCAGCTGCAGTACGAAATGATCAAAGCTATTGCCACCTCTCCCAATGCCAAGCTTGTCATTACAGGCGGAACAAAAGGAACACCGATTATCCTGAATGCAAATTAACAGAATATTGCAGAGACAGGGCAATGCCTTGTCTCTGCAATTTTAGTTATCCGGTTATTCCTCTTCCTCTTTCGCGGCTCTTTTCTTTAACAACTCAGGTGTGAGAATGATCATGTGCCCGATGGGCGATCCGTTGCGGTAGGAAACAACCCGCAAGGTGACGGGTCCTTCAGGGATCAATACCGGCTGTGTATATTTCGGGGAATAATTATCCGGCATGGTTCCGTCAATTGTATAATAAATATCCAATCCGGGTATTTCCGGTTTCATTTCTGCCCACATTTTCCCGTCCTTCATGTTTACTGTCACAATGGCATCATAAATTGCCTTTGAATAATTTATACCGGCCAAATCCGAGCGCCGGAACTGGTATTCAACGCGCTGAACAAAGTTATCCCAGTTCTTTGTTTCATTGGGTGACCAGTATACCTCCGACAGGGCCCATGCACGGGGATAAGTCATATAAAAAGCCGACCGCAGGGTGGGCAGCTGCTCTGTCCACAGGTTTCCCTGTCCCCCAAGGATATATTTTGGGTCCACCCCTTCCGGTACCGGATTAAAACTATAACATTTGGCCATTCTCAGGTTCGCATAAATCGGAGGATCGACCGTGGGGTCTCCCTGTGTATAATCGATGTAGGCAAAAGTAGTAGGAGTCATTACAACATAATGACCCATTTTTGCGGCTTCAATACCTCCTTTAACTCCGCGCCAGCTCATGACGGTTGCCTCCGGAGAAATTCCCCCTTCGAGAATTTCATCCCAGCCAAGCAGCTTTTTGCCCTTGGTTTTTAAAATGCCCTCGAGACGGTTTACAAAATAGCCCTGTAGCTTTTCAACCTCCGTTACATTCAGCTTTTTCATCAGCATCTGGCAACCGGGATCATTCTCCCAGTAGCCCTTGTAGCACTCATCTCCCCCGACATGAATATACGGGTTGGGAAAAAGTGCCGCCAGTTCGGTAAATACCTTGTCGAGAAAAGCATAAACATTTTCGTCCGATGGATTCAGGCTGTTATCGATGAGCATTTTGAAAGTGCCGTTCCCCGGCCAAATGGCAAAATTGGATCCGGGATTAACCTGGATGCTGGTGTCTTTTGTACAGCAAAGTTCGGGATAGGAAGCAATCGCTGCCATGCTATGACCGGGTACATCAATTTCAGGAACAATGGTTATAAACCTCTCCTGTGCATATTTGACAACCTCGCGGATATCATCCTGGGTATAAAATCCTCCGACTGTTGCAGCTTCCCCCGGTTTAGGCGGCATCCGGTCTCCAAAATGGCCATGCCTTTCAACACGCCATGCACCCACTTCTGTGAGCTTTGGCAGTGACTTGATCTCAACCCGCCATCCCTGGTCATCGGTCAGATGCCAATGGAATGTATTGAATTTGAACCGGGACATCTGGTCAATATATTCCTTCACCTCCTCTTTTGTAAAGAAATTCCGGCTTACATCCAGCATCAGGCCCCTCCATCCAAAACGGGGATAGTCGGTTATGCTAACGGCAGGTACCGGTAATTTGGCGCTGGTAAAGGCTTTCCCTTCAATTTCCCTGGGCAATAGCTGATATAAGGTCTGCAAACCATAGAAGAGACCTGCCGGTTTATTTGCGGTTATCACTACACCTTTTGAAGATGAAATCAAAGTATATCCTTCTTCACCCAGTTTCTGATCAGGTGACCCGTTCAGGTTAAACTGCACCTCTCCATTCTTTCCATGCACTGCTTTCAGTTTAGCACCCACAGGCACTTCCAGTTTTTGTACAAGCATATCGGCTACAGCCTGGCCCTCCGCCTTATCATAACTGATGACAGTGGAAGGGGTAAGCAAAAATGAACCGTTTTCAACCTGTATGCTTGCCGGTTGGGGTATGATGTTAACCCCGGTTTGTTGTCCGCTCATTGTTCCTACGGATATAAAAAGCATGATTACTAAAAGTACATTTTTCATGAATTAAGTTGTTAGTTGTTCGTTGTTGGTTGTTCGTTGTTCGTTATTCGTTGTTCTTTTTCCCTACTCACTTCTCCCAACTCACCTCTCACTTCTCATCCGACCGCTTCAAGGGTCTGCGACCACTTGAAGGGTCTGATCCAAACTTGTCACTTGTCCCTCTTTCCAGAATTGGAAACAAAGGCGATATGTTTGCTGTCGGGGGACCAGGAAGGGACATTGATCGTTCCCTGGCCGCCGTATAAATAGGCGATTACCCTGGGTGCACCTCCATTGGCGGGCATGAGACGCAGCATTACACGTTTGTATGACGGATGATCCGCCGGGCTCACCCTGGTGGAAAATGAAATAAAAACAATCCATTTGCCATCGGGAGAAACATGGGGGAACCAATCATTATACTCATCAAAGGTTAGTTGTTCTTTATTGGAACCGTCGGGTTTCATACGCCATAATTGCATGGTTCCAGTCTGGCTGCCGTTGTAATAGATAAATTTCCCATCGGGTGAACCTTCCGGTCCGTCAACATGTCCCGATTTATTGAACGTAAGCTGCACTTCCTTGCCGCCGTTCACTGAATTTTTATAAATGTTGTAAACAGGGGTGTCCCGCTGGGCCACATAATAAACTTCCCTGTTGTCGGCCGACCAGCCGTGAAGATAGGAAGGAGCCCTTTCCGTAATCTGTTTCGGAGTTCCGCCTGAAAGGGGCAGAACAAATACCTGGGATCCGCTGCCTTCTGGACTGTGGCTGATCGCCACCATTTTTCCGTCAAATGAAATTACATGGTCATTGTTCAGGTGATTGGCTGTACCTGTGTTAAAGATTTCAGGTGTACCGCCGTTTACCGGGATTGTATACAGGGAGCCGTTTTCGTTAAACAACAGCTTTTTCCCGTCCGGCATCCAGTTTGGGGCTTCAAACCGCCCTTTTGATTCATGGATCACCTTTCGGGTACAATCAAACACATTCATGGTTTCAAGCCTGCACCCTATATACCCTTCCTTATCGGGGTTATAACCGGAAACGACGGGCTGGTCTATGCGAACATTCCATACCTTTGCCTGCTCTGTGACGCCGGGATTGTGAGAACAAATAAATATACCGGCAAAAACTTCACCGGGCATATCCTTCATATCCTGCGAACCCACTGTTTGAAGAGGTTCACCGGGCTGTGCGGCACGGAAGGTGATTTTTTGACCTTTTCTCTCAACCTGGATAATCTGGTAGCCTCCCTTTGTTGCCCTGATCTCATCCTCGGGATCACGCATAAAGGAGCCTTTCAGCGGGCGCCACTGCAGAACGGTCAGCCCGTCACCGTGCACTACAGCACTGGCATGGGATGAATTATCATCGAGAGTCTCACGGACCATCCATCCGATTTTCCGGTGAGGATCCGTGCCTTTCCCTACAAAGGCAAAATTGGCAGTAAGTATAAAATCGCCCTGGATTTTATTGTAAGCGTAATGGAATTCGTCGCGTTCAAACCAGATGTTATATCCTCCGCCCTTGATGGTGTAGGTTTGGCTACCCTCATCATAAACTACCGTTCCGGCCTGTTTGGGTTTGCCCACATCGGCATGATCCTCAAAGATTCCTACCGGGTTGGAACCGGCAAGAGCGCTCACCAGAACAACTTGTGAAAGCATAAACGTCAAGATTTTCATAATATTAGGAAATTAAAAAGGTCCAGAAAAAGTAAGAAATTAAGGACAATCAAGATAATCCATTTTTAATCCACAACCAAATTAAAAAGTCATATTGCATGGGTTGAACAAACAGGCAAATCTTGCTAAATCCAACCGCAATCTTCAGCATAGGTTCTTCATTCTAAGTGCTTTTTACATCAAAAGAAACCATTGAATCCTGCAAATGCGATAATTTAGTATCTTCGATAGAACATTAATTTAGTAGCCGATGAAATGTACCACAGCTTCCTGGCTGTTCCTGCTGATCGTTTTGATCCTTTATACAACACCTGTACCGGGGCAGCCCTATCATGCCACGGAGGATATACCCCTTATTGAAAACATAGCCCACGGAAAATCAGACTTCTATGTTATACTCCTGTCAGGAAACGGCGGATGGAGAGATCTCGATAAGTTCGTGACAACTTACCTTGTTTCAAAAAACATATCGGTACTCGGATTAAATACAAAACAATACCTGCTTTCGGAAAAAAAACCGGAACAGATTGCTTTTGATATTGAAACCCTGATGGATCGGTACGGGATCAAATGGAAACACGACAAGGTTGTGCTTATTGGCTATTCAATGGGTGCGGAAATACTTCCGTTTGCGGTAAATCGAATGAACGGGGACCATACAAAAAAAATTCAAAATATTATTTTGATCGGCCCCTGGCAAAAAGCAACCTTCAAAGTAAAGTTGGCTGATTACTTCTATGAGACCAACGAAGGGGATGAAATTTATCCTGAATTGCTCAAAATTAAGCATATAAATACATATGTCGTTTGCGACGACAATGAATATGCTTTATGCCTCAAACCTTTGGATGGCCTGGTGGACCATGATGAATTAGCCGGAGGGCACCATTTCGGAGGCGATTATGCATCGCTTTCAAAATTAATTGGCAAAAGATTGAAACTGGAATGATGTAAATTTGGATAATTTGGGAACTTGCCCTGGAATCGCTCATGGAAAATGCGGACTGGCTATTGCTCCACCGGTCGAGACCGATGGAGATCCCCAAGGGATAAATAGCCCGCATTATTTAATAACAGCCCTAATATTTTTCAGAATACTTTCGGGAAAATCACCTTCGATCCTTGTTTTATCTTTAAATCCAAGCAGCATAGCACTTTTCAAAGAGGCCAGGCTTTTTTGATTTTTCCCCTGCTTCAGGTAAAACAGGGCATAATCATAATATACATCCGGATTTTTGGGTTCGCCTTTCTGTAGGCTGCGAGAATGTGAATGATTTGCCCGTTATCCGGTTGTGAATGGATCAATGTATTAAGCCGGGAATAAAAAAGGATCCCCAGAAACGCCTTTATCCGCATAAAATGATCTTTCTTGCACTCCCATGTTGTTATCCAGTTCAATCGGATAACTGTTTCGAGTTCATTGAACCACCAGGTGGAATCCTTTGTCATGGATGCCTGTGCGTAAGCCTGGTTAATCCGGGTCTCCAGCGCCAGGTCCGATTCAAGCCCGGCAATGTCCGCCTGGTATACGGGGTTATTTTCAAATTCCTCCCATTGTTTTTTTGCGGTTGTATTTTTGGCATCAAACGCAAGGGCCAGTTCGATTGCCTTCAATGCGAAGAAGGTTTCTTTTTTGGCGAGCAAACTGTCAGCCTTACTTGAAAGCTGCACAGATTTCAACCTGAGCAAATCCGTACCACCGGGAACAGATTTGCCCATTAAAAAAAGAAGTCCCTGGTTTAACATATCAGCGGGAGGCCATTCATGAATACCCCGGAAATAACCGGATACCAGATTTAGCTGACCGGACCGTTTCAATGGATTATAATAGGTTTCTGAAAAATTAAAATCCGTTGTGCCGGCAATCATAAAAACCGGGCATGGAAGTTCCTTATAGGTATACCCGGATGGACCTGCACCGCACATGATCACCCCCTGAACAGAATGTAACCGGGCATATTCATACGCCATTCTGGCTCCCCCGGAAAAACCGGCGAGATAGATCCGCGAGACGGAATATCGCATGCTGAATTCCCGGATCAGGTTATCAATGGTTTGGATATACCCCTGGAAGTTATTTCGTACCTGGTCGGAACCCACCACCAGGCAGGAAAATCCGGAAACCGCGGGTTCCATCTTCCTGACAGCCAGAAGGCCGTCCCCGCCTGAGTCAAGGATGATGAGCAGGGGAAGGCTTCCACTGTACCGGACAGGCCGGATAAAATGGAAAGCATTCATTGTATCTGATTGGCACCTGCCTGCAGCAACGTGTGTATAATCAACCGCATAGGCATTCTTTTCCTGGTGACAGGTAATCATCAGAATTACAACTGCGAATATGGCGGATGCACGGTTCATAATTCAAAAGTAAGGAAATATCTGTGTTTTTTTGCTTATGTACAATTTAAAGCGTTGTATCTTTGTTAAATAAGAAATGAAAAAGTTAGGTTTAAAAATAGCAAGGATCACCCTTATCGCGGCGATTCTTCCGCTGATCTTCGTATTGATTGTTTCCATCGGTGCGTTTGGAATTCTCCAAAGCGAAAAAGAATTGCAGAGTTATAAGAATGCATCTGCCTCGGTGGTTTTATCCGAAGAGGGTGAACTGATAGGAAAAATCTTTACTGAAAATCGTACCAATATTACGTACGGCCAGCTTCCCGATAACCTTATCAATGCCCTGATTGCCACGGAAGATGCCCGCTATTTCAAACACAGGGGAATTGACTCGAGGAGCCTGGTGAGGGTATTTATTAAAACCATTCTGTTCAATAATAAAAATTCGGGCGGAGGAAGCACAATTACAGAACAACTGGCTAAAAATATGTTTGGGCGGAAAAATACCGGGCCCTTTGCCATTTTTATAAACAAGACAAAAGAAGCCCTGCTGGCGCATCGCCTTGAAAAGGTCTATACAAAGGAAGAAATCATTACGCTGTATTTAAATACCGTTCCCTTCGGGGAAAACGTGTATGGCATTGAAGCAGCCTCAAGGCGCTATTTCAACAAGAATATCGGGGAGCTGAAAATTGAAGAATCGGCTGTTCTTATCGGAATTCTCAAGGCAAACAACCTGTACAATCCCCGACTTAATCCCGACAATGCCAGGGGCAGGAGAAACATTGTTTTGGGCCAGATGCAGAAATACGGCTATCTGAAGGCAGGTGTAGCAGATTCCCTCAAAAAACTTCCGATTCGATTGAATTACGTAAACCTCGAATCGGAAGGCCCCGCAGACTATTTCCTTTACCAGGTTAAAAATGAAGCGGACCATATTTTGCAGGAAGTATTCACCACCACGGGTAAAAAATGGAATATTGAAGAAGATGGGCTCGTTATCACAACAACGCTGAACCTTTCCCTTCAAAAAATGGTCAACCAGTCGTTTCACGATCATCTTTCCATAATGCAAAAAAGACTGGATGACCAATACCGGACGGGTTCAGGAAAAAGATTTATTGACCGCCTGGCAGAAAATGAATTAAAAAGATCAAACCTTGCTGAAAAGGCAAATGAAGTTAAATCCCGGTTGATCTTCACCTGGCAGGGAACGAGCCAGGATTCCATTTCCGTTATCGACAGCATAAAGAACAATATCCGGATGCTGCATGCCGGCTTTCTGGCTATGGATCCGGTTACAGGGGAGATCCGGGCATGGGCAGGAGGCGTTAATTTCAAAACCCATCCGTATGACCAGGTTCTGGCACAACGGCAAACCGGTTCCACTTTTAAGCCGTTTCTCTATGCAGAAGCTTTTGAAGAAGGGATTAAGCCCTGCAATTACCTCGACAACGATTCCATTGTGGTTTCAGGAAATGAAGCATGGAGTCCCCGGAATTTTGATCATTCCTTCGGCGGTAAATATTCGTTAACCGGGGCCCTGGTTCATTCCATGAACATCCCTACTTTCAACCTTTTTTTAAAGATTGATTTCAGCCACCTTGATTCTTTGTGGAGCAGACTGGGTTTTACCTTTCCTTTAATAAACAATCCGTCTGTGTCGCTTGGCACTGCGGAAGCCAGCATTGGTGAACTTGCCGTGGCCTATGCGGCTTTTTCAAACGGCGGTTACCGGGTCACTCCCCGCAAACTGGTTTCTATAAAAAGTGCCGATGGAAAAATGATCTGGCAAAACAATTCCAATCCAGAAAAGGTAAGAGTAATATCCCAAAAAACCGGTACGCTGATAAATGCCATATTGCAAAAGGCGATTCGGGAAGGAACAGGCAGTCCCATGGCATCCGTTTATGGCGTAACGATTCCCCTGGCCGGCAAAACGGGTACTTCCCAGGATTATGGCGATGCCTGGTTCGTAGCCTATAATCCCAAACTGGTCATCGTCAGCCGGGTTGGGGCTTCGCTGCCATCGGTGCATTTTAAAAGCGGCTCAAACGGTACCGGAAGCGCCCTGGCATTACCCCTGGTTGGGCTCACTCTTAAAAATATGCAAACCCGCAGTGATTTATTGGATGAATTTTCAGGACACTTTCCCTCCCTGCCTTCTGAATTGCAAAATGAACTCGACTGCCCCGATTACAGGGAAAAAAATGTGATCGAAAATTTCATGGGTATATTCAAAAAGAATAAGATCGAATATGATCAGAAAAAGCACAAACAGAAAAAGAATTCCTTTTTCAACCGGCTATTTAAAAAAAATAATTAAAACGATTTATTGAAAGCAGGGAACAGAATAATCAGAAAGGACAGAATCAAAAGGAAATATTTCGGACTCATCCCATAGCTTTCCCCAAATATAAATGTTTTGCCGTGCGACCTGGCGATTTTGCGGGAAAAAATCTTTGGGAGAAAAACCGGAATGAATAATCAGCCGTGAAACAGCAAGCCTGACTACCGGTTATCGATTTTTTCGGGATTAAGATCATGGTTTTTTAACCTGAATTCCGCGATATCCATATACCGCGACTCCGTCTTTGCGTAGTTGCACCACGGATCAATGCTGATCCCTCCGCGGGGAAGGAATTTCCCTGTTACTTCGATATACCGGGGCTGCAGCAACTCAACCAGGTCATTCAGAATAACATTGACACAATCTTCATGAAAGGCGCCGTGATTTCTGAAACTGAACAGGTATAGCTTCAGGCTTTTGCTTTCAAGCATTTTTTTGTCGGGGATATAACTGATATAAAGGGTGGCAAAATCGGGTTGACCTGTAATGGGACAAACACTTGTAAATTCGGGACAATTGAATTTCACCCAGTAGTCCTTGCCAGGATGTTTGTTTTCAAAACTTTCCAGCACCGATTTATCATAATCAAAGTGCAAATCGGATTTTTTACCCAGGTTTTTAAAATTTTCCATGGTTAGCGTGATTTAGGTGAATTTACCGGATGATTTTTTTGAAAGGTATTCTTTCAGGCCTGCCTGGCGCAGGCGGCATGAGGGGCAAGCCCCGCAACCCTTCCCCGGGATACCCTTATAGCAGGTTACCGTTTGAGACCTTATCCTCTCAAAAACACCGAGCGTATCAGACAGTTCCCATATCTGAGCCTTTGTTTTCCACATCAGCGGAGCATGAATGATAAACTCATGGTCCAAAGCAAGATTGATCGTTTTGTTCGCCGAGAGAATAAAATCATTTCTGCAATCCGGATATCCGCTGTAGTCGGTCTGTCCGACACCGATCACAAGATTGTCCGCACCCAGTTGTTTTGCATAAATGGCAGCATAAGTAAGAAAAAGCAGGTTTCGGCCCTCCACCAGGGTATTGGGAGGCTGATCCTCAGATGCAGGTTCCTTAATTTCAATTTCACGGTTGGTAAGTGAATTCTTTGAAATTGTTGAAAATGTATCTATTTCATGTATTTCATAGGAAACATGGGCGTAAGCGGCAATCCGTGATGCGGCCTCTATTTCCGAGCTATGCCGCTGACCATAGTCGAAACCCAGCGCATAAACCCTGTCAAATTTTTTGAGCGCCCAGAATAAACAGGTTGTGGAATCCTGTCCGCCCGAAAATAACACCAGTGCCTGATTGTTTGACATACTCATACCCGTTAAACTTCAACTATCTTAAAAGGATTATAGGAGATGGCATTGTCGAAAACATCCTGTTTTTCCTTTCTTTTAACCCATTTCACCACAAGGGCGGTAAACGGCAGGATGATAATTTCATAAACCGTCTTTAGCAAAGCCTGCGTTGCAATCATGATCATAACAGACCTGAAAGGAAAGGTACCCGCAAAGGCAAGAGAAATAAACAAAAGGGAATCAGCCGTTTCACCAGCCATTGTAGAGAGTATGGCCCGAAACCCGAAATTCCTGCCCTGGCTGATTACTTTCATCCGGCTCATGATAAAGGCATTCAGAAAGGAACCGGCAAGGTAAGAAGTGAGGCTTGCAAATACGATTCTTGGAGCGGATCCAAGAATTTTTGCATAGGTAGGCTGATCGGTCCAGAAAACAGCCGGCGGCAATGCGATGGATACGCTGAAAAACAATACCATCAGCAGGTTCATGGCAAAGCCGGCCCAGATGATCAAACGGGCTTTTTTGTATCCCCATACTTCGGCGATCACATCATTGAGAATGTAGGCGACTGGAAATATCAACACCCCTGCCGGAGCTGCGAAAGGCCCTATCTGGATAATTTTTATGGCCAGTATATTGGCCAGAAGGAGACAGGTGGTGAAGAGAATTCCTGCCAGCATGAAAATAACGGAAACCTGGTTTTTCATAGTCTAGTTTTTTACGTGGTATGCTAGTACACGGTACGGACAGTCAAAGAGACAGCAAAATTAAAATAATCCCGCATATTCGGAGTTATTTCCGCAGATAATAATAATTACACCAGGAACCAGGAAGAATCACAAAGCCCAAGGCGCCACCCATAGCACGGCGCAGATCTCTAAACTATAAGGTCTAATCTCTCCTGAACTCAGTGGTTCCCAATTTTGGGGAATTATACCGTTTTCGGTATTTTCGAAGAACCGAATACCTTCTTCTGTGTTATTTAATAAGAGTTTTTTCCACTACGGATTATACAACCAATCATTATCGTGATGAAAGATACAATTCGTTTTGAACTAAACGGCAAAAGCGAAGAGCTTCAGGTTGACCCGAATCTGACTTTGCTGTGGGTCCTTCGTGATCATTATAATCTGACCGGCACAAAATTTGGTTGCGGTATCGGCTATTGCGGAGCCTGCTCCGTACATATGGATAATACGAAAGTTCCCTCCTGCCAGCTGCGTGTCGGAAATATAAATGGCCGGAAAATTACGACAATTGAGGGTCTTTCCCGCGGAGGTGAATTACATCCTGTGCAAAAGGCATTTATAAAACATGATGCGCTGCAATGCGGTTTCTGCACATCCGGCATGATCATGGCTGCATCCGGGCTCCTGCTCAGGAACCCCAACCCCGGAAGGGAAGAAATAATCCGGGAAATGGATCATAACTTATGCCGTTGCGGTGCGCACACACGGATCATTGATGCAGTGATTACAGCATCATCAGAAATGGAGGGAGGGAAATAGCCATGGAAGAAAATAAATTGATTCCTCAAGGGATTGTTGCACCGGATTCCATTCCGGGAATTTCAAGAAGAAACTTTTTCAGACTTGCCGGGGGAGGCCTTGTTATTTTTTTCAGCACCTGGGATCCGGTGAAACTGTTGGCTTCTAAAGCTGAATCTCAGGGCGAACTGCCTACCGATTTCAATGCCTTTCTCAGGATAAATGAAGACGGAACGGTGAGCGGTTTTACCGGGAAAATTGAAATGGGCCAGGGTGCAAATACATCGCTCACGCAAATGCTGGCGGAGGAACTGGATGTAGCCTACGATGATGTGGACATGCTCATGGGGGATACGGATCTCTGCCCCTGGGACAGGGGCACCTTCGGTTCCATGACAACCCGGATTTTCGGGATTCCTTTCCGCGAGGCGGCCGCTGAAGCAAGGGCTGTGCTTCTCGACATGGGATCAAAAAAACTGAACGTTCCGGTTTCTGACCTGGAAATAAAAGAAGGAGTTATCTCGGATAAAAACAACCCGGCAAAAAAGATTTCATACGCTGAACTGGTCCGGGGAAAAAAGATCGAGCGGTACCTTACCGCAAAACCACAGATAAAAAATCCGAAAGATTATCGTATTGTCGGGAAACCCTATACAAGAAAAGACAGCCTGCTGAAGGTGACCGGACTTGCCCGGTATGCCGGTGATTATAAGGCGCCGGGAATGGTGCACGCCCGCATTCTTAGGCCACCGTCGCAGGGTGCAAAAATTGCATCGGCCGATACGTCTGAAGCAGAAAAAATACAGGGAGTAAAGGTGATCAGAGAGGGTGACCTGATTGCTGTTTTGCATGAGTCCTTTGACATCGCCAATGAGGCCCTCAAAAAGATCAAAGCATCCTATACATTTGATGAAAAAGATGTAGACGATAAAAAAATCTTTGCCCACCTGGTGAAATCGGCATCGAAAGGAAATGAGCAAAGCAAATCGGGCAGTCTCGATACAGGAAGATCACGTTCCAAAATAATTACGGAAAGCGAATTTTACAACAGCTATGTGGCCCATGCACCCATGGAAACGCATACCGCACTGGCTTATATGGAAGATGGCAGGATGATCGTAAGAGGTTCCACACAGACTCCTTTCCCGGCAAGGGACTCCATTTCGAAAGCGCTAAATCTTCCTCCTGAACAGGTTAGAGTAATTACTCCCTTCCTGGGCGGAGGATTCGGCGGAAAATCAGCACACCAGCAGATGGTGGAGGCGGCCCGCCTTTCCAGGCTGGCCGGAAAACCAGTAATGGTTGTATGGACAAGGCCGGAAGAATTTTTTTATGATACATTCCGTCCGGCGGCTGTAGTGAAAGTAATTTCAGGGACGGATGAGAAGGGCTTAATCTCATTATGGGATTATAATGTATATTCCGCGGGTGAAGGGGGCTCGGAGGCGATTTACAACGTGCCCGATAAACGCATAACGGCATTTGGATCCGTTTGGGGGGATACCGGCGCACATCCTTTTGCAACCGGTGCCTGGCGGGCACCCGGAAATAACACAAATACTTTTGCCAGGGAATCGCAGGTGGAAATGATGGCTTCAAAATCAGGCACCGATCCACTCGAGTTCCGGTTGAAAAACCTCTCGGATGAGAGGATGGTCAATGTTTTGAAGGCCGTTGCGGAAAAATTCGGATGGACTCCAATCAAAGGCCCCAGCGGCCGTGGACTGGGTATTTCCATTGGCACCGACGTAGGATCATACGTTGCCCATATGGCTGAGGTGAAGGTGGATAAATCCACCGGCAGGGTTCAGGTTGTAAGGGTAGCCTGCGCCCAGGATATGGGCCTTTGCATCAATCCGCAGGGGGCTACCATCCAGATGGAAGGGTGTATTACCATGGGACTGGGCTATGCACTTTCGGAAGAACTGCTGTTTACCGGGGGGAAAATTCATAACGACAATTTCAATGCATACGAGCTTCCCCGTTTTTCTTCGGTGCCAAAAATAGATACGGTTATTCTCGATAGGCCGGACCAGCCTCCGCAGGGGGGCGGAGAACCTGCAATCATCGGTATGGGCGCTGTGATTGCCAATGCCATTTTTGATGCTACCGGTGCCCGGTTGTATCAGCTGCCAATGACACCCGAAAGGGTATTGGCGGCAATTCAAAAAGTCAGTTAGCCTCCCAATCAGGCAGGATTCAGAATAACCTCTTTTTAGCGTTTTATTCTGACTTGTTCATCAGGGCATTCAGAATGGGTTTTACCCAGGCTTCTTTCTCAATATTATACACGATAAAATCGCTGTCGAATTGCCAGTAAGCCCAGCAAAAGTTAAATTTTTCAGCCGTACGGGCAACAAAAGCAGTATAGCGGGCCCGTGAATCCATATCGCCCTTGTCATAAGCTCCGAATTCTCCCAGGAATATGGGCCTGTTATTTTCCGCCGACCAGTCAGCGGCTACCTTTAGTTTCGATTCCACTTCTTCCTTTTCAGTTGCAGAGCCTGTCCATTTTATACCGCTCAGATCCTTATATTCCTTTGACCATGGGGCACCCTGGTGGGTAAACCGCATCGGATGATAAAAATGAACTGTCACAATAATATTTCGGTCTTTTTCGGGAAGTATGAGGGTATTTAAACTTTCAATGCCATTCCAGTTTGCCGGGCCAATGACCACAGTGCGTGTGGGATTGGATTGCCTGATGATCTGCAAAGCCTTGGCCAGGAAATCATTCCACATATCTGCGGTAAGTTTTTGATTTGGCTCATTTAATATCTCGTACAACACATTTTCCGATTTGTCCTTATACCTGGGAGCAACCTGCTTCCAAAAGGAAAGAAACATTTCCTTTTTTGCCTCAGGATTATCTGCCATGGCTGTAAACTCATGTAAATCAAGCATTACCATCAGATCAGCTTTCAGCGACATTTCTACAACCCAATCGAGGGTTTCAAGCCATGACGGATCGAGTTTATAATCTTTATCCATAAAGGAGAAAGGGTAAAGATTTACACGTACCGCGGTAAAACCGGCGTCTTTAATCATTTTAAAGTACGATTCCTTAAAACGGCCTTTGGTATGGTCCTTCCAGAATGCCCGGTCATAACCGAGAATATTTACGCCACGTCCAAGTATGGAACATTGCTCACTGGCAGAAAAGGTTTGTGCCTGAGCAGGTATATTCATGACAAATCCAGCCATGAATAATATCACAAAAGCCAAAAGTTTTTTCATTGGAATTTCACGATTAGGGTTGAAAGACAGAATTATTGCTAAAGAGGGTCAAAACAAATATAGGGAAAGAGGTACTAATAATCAAGAAAATATTTATTGAGGAAAATTGAGGCCGGGGTCAATTTCCGGATCAACCTGCAGGGGCTGTGTATCCTGCAACGCCTTTATCCGGGAAACCAGGAGAGAGATGCCAATCCCGAAAACACCGATCAATGCAAAAGAATAACGGAGACCGGCAATTTCTGATATATAGCCGATCAGGGGCGGACCCATTAAAAAACCAAGGAAGCTTACGCTCGTAACCGTCGCAAGGGCAATTCCGGGGGGCACCTTTCTGTGTTTTCCTGCTGCACTGTAAACAGTAGGGACAATGCTGGACACTCCCAGACCCACCAGCATAAAAGCAACAGTGCAGGTTATCAGGTAGGGAAACAACACGGATATAAACAAACCCGAGGAAATCATTACGCCACATATCTGGAGGAGTCTTTTCCGCCCTATTTTTGAAATAACATGATCCGCCAGGAACCGTCCCGTTGCCATCATGATCATGAAGGAAGTATAGCCCAGTACAACCAGGGAAGCAGGTGCTTTTACCACATCCTTAAAATAAACGCCGCTCCAGTCAAACATGGCCCCCTCGCTGGCCATGCTGCAAAAACCGATGATTCCCAGTTGAAGAAGTATGCCATCGGGTTTTGAGAAAAACTTGCGCCGGGGAGTATCCCTGTGACTTCCCGGCTTCATTCTCACAAGAAATGGATAATTGATCCAGACGATAGCCCATACGATCAGGATGACTGTTATAAAATGCCAGTTCGGCGGCACCTTCAGGTTAATCATAAGCAAACCGATGAGTGCACCGGTAAACCCGGCAAGACTCCACCCCCCGTGAAATGAGGCCATAATCGGACGATCATACAGGCGTTCGGCCGAAACACCCTGTGTATTGATAGAGATATTGCAGAGATTTCCCGACAGGCCGAATAAAAACAGGGCAATGGCCAGTTGCCACCCTTCTTTTACCCACCCAATGTTGTTAAGGCAAATTGTATAAACAGGAAGCGCCAATGCCAGCACTTTATGACTCCCGAACCGGGTAACCAGCCTTCCTGAAAAGGGCATCATCAGAAACTGCCCGACAGGCAGGGCAAACAGGATGCTGCCAAACAGGGCATCATTCAAATGAAGGGCCGTTTTGATTTCCGGAATACGGCTTGCCCAGGAGGAAAAACAAAGTCCCATACTGAAATACACCAGGGCCACCGCTATGCGGATGCGCTTTTTTTCGGGGATGGTTAAAACTTGTGCAGCGGCTTGCTCGTGATTCGACATGTGTAATCTTACTATAAAACCGGTGCAAAAGTAGGAAAACCCTTTGAAAACTTTATATTTACCTGTATTCAATAATAGAATCTGTAAATGCAACAGGTGATTCAGGTAGTTCAGGGATGATAAAGAGTGCGAAAGGCCCGGTAAATTTTTCTGACTTGCTTTGATTGTGATTATTCTTTGTGTAATTTAGTTTCATCCTAGCATAGGACCGGTTCACTTTTACTATAAAAGAGAGTATATGAAAATGGTTACAATTTACTTAAGGTCTATCGGGCAAAAAGAAAATAAACGCCTTTCCCTGTTCGATTCAAATGGTAACGGAGATATCGATAAACTGGTAACGGAAGTTGAATCCGGGGCTGCTATTGTTTGGAAATTGGACTGTATGAGCGGAATAAAAAGCATAACTAAAATATATTCCAAAACGGGGAAACGCAATATATTCAAAACAGATCCAAGGAAGTTATTGTTTTCCAAGGGATTTAAGCTTCAATTATCAAAGGATGCGGAAGGAGAAGAAGCATATGCCATTGAATACACTCTTTGCGATGATACAAAAGTGATCATTGATCCGGTCATAAGGATCCCGCCACCACCCCCACCTGTAGGATAGAACAATGAATTACCGTATTTTTTCGGCCTTTTATATTGCCTTTATTCTGGCAATAAATTCACCAATGGTGGCTGCCGGGTCTTCAACGGATAGCCTGTTGTATTTATTAAACCATGAGCCTTCCAAAGAAGATACGAACAGATACGAACTTTTATGCAGAATAGCCTCTGGCTCAACGGATGCAGATGTCATTTTAAAATACAGTGAACAGGCCATAAAACTGGCTGAAAAATTAAACATAAATCCGGTTCAGCCAATCGTTTTCAAAGGAATTGGTTACATCAATTGCGGACAGCTGGCCTCCGCACTTGAATGTTTTATGAAAGCGGCGAATCTTTATAAAAAGGAACACGACAACAAAGGCCTGGCTACGGTATATCTTTATATATCTGAAGCATATAACCTGCAGGAAAACCACGATAATGAGAAATACTATCTAAAAAACGCCATTGAAATCTTCAGAGAAGAAAAGGATTCGATAAACCTGGCTTCGGCATTGCACAATTTAGGTTATGCCGATTACAGTATGGGGCAATATGATACCGCTTTAATCTTATTCTCAAAGACCAGTGAAATATACCGGAAACTGGGTTATGTTACTCAATATGCCTATTGCCTGGGGAATTCAGGATTGGTTTATTCCCGGCAATCGGAATACAAAAAAGCAGAGGAGTATCTTCTCCGGGCAATTGATATACTTACCAAACAGGGCGACAATTATGCAGTTACACAATTTATGATCGAATATGCCGGAATTCTCCAGCATAAAGGAGAGATTAAAAAAGCCCTCTCCTGTGCGACCCAGAGTTTTCATTATGCTGCAAAAAATAACATTATTGAGTTTATACGCGATGCGGCCCATCGTCTTGCCCAGCTATATCAGATTTCGGGCAGATACGACAGTGCATACCATTTTCAGTCGTTGTATATAGATGCCAATGACAGTATAAAAAGCTTCAAAAATATTCAGAAAATGGCAGATCTGCGTACGGAATTTGAAGTAGCTAAAAAACAATCCGAGGTTGATGTATTGCAAAAGAATAAGGTAATTCAGCGTATTGTGATCGTAAGTTTAATACTCATCCTGTTGTTGGCTATGGGACTCGTTACACTGTATTATTACAACCTGAAACGATTACAAAAGCTCACGACTGCCCTTGATGAGCGCAGAATATTATTGGAGAAACAAAGCACAGAACTGAAAGAACTCAACCGTATAAAAGATAAGTTTTTCTCCGTCATTTCACATGATCTCAGGGGTCCAATCAGTTCTATAGCAGGTATTTCCTATATGATTAATGAAAGTGTGGAAAACCATAACCCGACCTTGCTTCATGAAATAACCGATTACATCGATAAAACCGTTTTTTCCCTGACCGGACTATTGGAAAACCTGCTCAACTGGGCACAAAATCAGCAGGGAAAGTTCCCTTACCAGGAGGAGAACATTGATACCAAAGCTACCATACAGGAGGTGATTAAGTTATTTTCAACCATCGCACTTTTGAAAAACATCCGGATTGAAATGAAAATCAAACCTGATTTGTTTATTTTGGGCGACCGTAACAGCATGATGATGATTCTTCGGAATTTAATCAGCAATGCACTAAAATTTACCCAAAAGGATGGAACCGTTCGGATAACAACAGCCATTACGCCTGACCGGCGGGCAAAAATTGTGGTCTCAGACAACGGTATTGGCATACCCGCGGAAAGGATTCCAGGGTTATTTGATTTTAGGGAAAATAAAAGCACCTATGGAACGGAAAAAGAAAAGGGGATAGGGTTGGGATTAACACTCATTTCTGAGTTTGTAAAAATGAATATGGGTACCATTGAGGTGAACAGTACCGTCGGAAAGGGAACCAGTTTCATACTGCAGTTTCCGTTGGTTGATTCTGGTAAAAAGGTATAAACGTTATGCGATTCTGACGGACTTTTCCCGTGAAATCCCCATTGTCTCAGCATCCGAAAGAGCTGAAAGAGGCTGGATTGATCCAGGGTGAAATTGAATACCGGTCAGCCTGGGATACTGTCGGCAAAAGTTGTCGTATAAAACTTTTTCTTAAACCAGAAAGCGACATTCACCAGGGCTACCATAACGGGCACTTCCACCAAAGGTCCGATGACAGCGGCAAATGCTTCTCCGGAATTGATTCCGAATATGGCAATAGCCACAGCTATGGCTAATTCAAAATTATTGCTGGCGGCGGTAAATGACAACGTGGTTGCCTGTTCGTAAGTTGCGCCGACTTTTTTGCTCATGAAAAAAGACATTACAAACATCACCCCAAAATAGAGGATTAACGGTATTGCTATGCGGATCACATCCAGGGGTATCTTCACAATGTATTCTCCTTTAAGGGAAAACATAACCACAATTGTAAATAAAAGCGCAAAAAGGGTTAAGGGGCTTATTTTGGGCACAAATTTGGTTTCGTACCATTGCTTGTTTTTAATCCTGATCAGCAGTAATCGGGTCAAAAATCCGGAAATAAAGGGAATACCAAGATATATAAATACACTTTTTGCGATAGCGCCCATGGTAATCCGAGAGACGCTGTCATTCACAGGTAAACCGAACCAACCGGGCAATATTGCAATAAACACATAGGCATATACTGAAAAAAGCAAAACCTGGAATATCGAATTAAAAGCGACCAATCCGGCTGCATATTCCGTGTCACCTTTGGCCAGGTCGTTCCAAACAATTACCATCGCTATACATCGGGCAAGTCCTATGAGAATTACGCCATACATATAGTCAATATTGAATTGAAGGAACACAAGGGCCAGTAAGAACATCAGTACCGGGCCGATGATCCAGTTTTGAACCAGAGAAAGGCCAAGGATCCTTGTGTTTTTAAAGACATCCCCCAATTCCTCATATTTAACTTTTGCCAGGGGCGGGAACATCATTACTATGAGTCCTATGGCAATCGGTATATTGGTTGTTCCTGAAGAAAATCCATTCCAGAAATTAGCCACAGCCGGGTATACCCAACCTGCAAATATTCCTGCGAACATGGCAAGGAATATCCACAGGGTCAGGTAGCGGTCCAGAAATTTTAATCGTTTTTTTGAGGGCATTTTTTATGGTTTGAAAAAAAAAGACAGGATCCTCAGTTATCCGATTTTAAACCCGGAAACTGTAATGCTGAAGATTCCTGTTTCCCCGTTCCTAAAGTTTAATATTTCTTCTTTTGAAAGGTATTTTTCCAGTACTTCAACAGGGATCGAAATTTCCTTTTGCTTGTGAAGAGTCACATTCTTAAAACCCTGCTTCCTGATAATATCCAGGTACACATCCATATCAACAGCTCCCGACACACAACCCGCATACATCTCAGCATCCTTCCGAAGGCTTTCCGGCAGATTTCCTTTTAAAACTACGTCCGATACACAGAAATGACCGTTTGGTTTTAGCACTCTCAAAATTTGCGCAAATGCCTTGTTCTTATCAGGAACCAGGTTTAAAACGCAATTTGATACGATGACATCATAGGTGTTATCCGGCAGGGGCATTTCTTCGATATCGCCTTTAACAAATTCCACATTGGAATAGCCTAGTTTTTTAGCGTTTTCAATAGCCTTGGCCAGCATAGCCTCTGTAAAATCCAGGCCTGTAACCTTTCCGGTTTCCCCAACAATCGCCCGGGCAACAAAGCAATCATTCCCGGCTCCGCTGCCAAGATCCAGAACGTGATCCCCTTTGCTGATTCCGGCATACCGGGTCGGAATGCCACAACCCAGGCCCAGATCGGCCTCGGGATTATAGCCTTCGAGCGTACTGTAATCATCACTGAATATACTATTCGTCGAATCATTGCAACCGCATGTGCTGCCGCAGCAGGATGATTGGTTCTGCAGCTTGCTTTGTGTGGCTATTTCGCCGTATTTTTCCTGTACTATTATTTTCAGATCTTCAGCTTTCATAACTGTGGTTTAATTTGGTTCATATAAAACTTATAAAATTCTTCTTTAATCGCATCCCTGATCCTTCTAAATTCGCTCCATACAAAATCTTCAGTACCTTTTGCATGGGAAGGGTCTTCAAAGCCCATGTGCAGGCGATGTTTAACTTTGCCTGAGAAGACAGGGCAGGTTTCGTTCGCATCATCGCAAACTGTTATCACATAATCCCATTCATCGTGAATATATTTATCGACCATTTTGGGATAGTGTGCCCGAATATCGATGCCCGCTTCGGCCATTACCGTTATGGCTTTCCGATTAACCTGGCTGGCCGGTATTGTTCCGGCCGAATGAACTTCGACATCTTTGCTGAAGGATTGCAAAAAGCCCTGGGCCATCTGGCTGCGGCAACTGTTACCGGTACATAGGATCAATACTTTCATGTTGCAGTAAGTTGTTTAATCGTAAACGAAAGGATATGTGTTCAGACCAGATTCCCTCATTTCTTCAACTGCAGGCGGGTTTCGACTTCCTGGTTCCAAACCCGCACACCCGGAGTCAAATTTGCTGCCGATCTGGTTCAGAAAAGTCTCCGCTATCTGGCTACGGGCTGAGTTATGTATGCATACAGGCAATACCTTGAACTTTTGCATGGCATTTAAGTACATTCAGATTCACAGCCAAGGTCAGGAGAGCTCATATCCTTAAAAAACGCATCAAACATGGTCTTGTATTTTAGGATATTTGAATTGCAGAGACAATAATTAACCTTTAACCCATCAATTTCACCCCGAATCAATCCCAACCCCTTTAAATCGTTCAGGTGCTGTGAAACCGTACTGCGACTTAAGGGTATATAATCCGAAATATCACCGGATATACAGGTTCTTGTTTCGGCCAGGTATTTAAGAATGGCCAGGCGTGCAGGGTGTGAAACAACCTTTGCAAATTTCGCCAGCTCCTGCAGTTCAGTGCTAAAAACTTCTGTTTTGATCATGCTTAAGAATTATATCGTTTTAATACAAGTGAGAATAATCCGCATATTGGCCTGTCCAAACTGATAAGATGCCCGATGGCAATCCTATGTTGTATGACGTAAAATTACGACATAATTTTTAAATAGAATAATTTTTGGAATTAAATTATTGTTAAATATTAAAAATTTTGTCTGATGAGGAAAAGTGCGGAATCAGTCATTAACCGACCTTAAGTTTCCAATAAACGAGAAAAGCCCGGTAAAACCGGGCTTCTTTGTAGCGGGGGCAGGACTTGAACCTACGACCTTTGGGTTATGAGCCCAACGAGCTACCAACTGCTCCACCCCGCAATATATTGTAAGTCAATTTTTCAATTCAACACCATTCTGTAGGGAATGGGAGTGCAAAAATACATTAACTTTATGACAAATCAAAAAACTTAATCGATTTAGTCGTTTAAAAACGTAAGTAATAAAGAGGCACTGCGATGGCAAAATCACTGCGCGATGAGGAAGTAAGGACCTTACTTGAAAACCCGGGGGGCAGCTTCTTTCCTTCCCCGGCTGACTGGCGGGATCGATGGATCTATTTTCTTCTGGTGGACCGGTTTAATAATCCGGTTAAACTTCCCGACCCTCCCGATTATCCCTGCAATGTATACCAGGGAGGCACTTTTAGGGGAATTGTCAAGAAACTCCCCTATTTGAGAAGAATGGGGGTCGGGGCCCTATGGATCTCCCCGGTACTCTATAATCCGCGATGGTTCAAAGATTACTGGGGAGGATACGGATTACAGAACTTTCTGCGAATCGAACCCCGGTTTTGTAATGATCCCCAGGCGGCAGAAGCAGATCCCGAAATTGCGGACAGGGAATTCAGGGATCTGGTGGATAAGGCACATAACCAGGGAATTTATGTGATCCTCGACATTGTGCTAAACCATGTTGGATCCTTGTTTAATTATAACGTCACGCAGGATTCCGCCTCATGGAATGCAGCAGCGGAATACACAATTAACTGGAAGGATGGAGACGGAGTGCCCCGGATACAGTGGGATGACATTTCCAGCATTCCCGGTTTGCCGGTGAATGCAGGCATCTGGCCAATGGAATTTCAGCGGAATGATTTTTTCAGAAGACGGGGTGACTACAGCAACAGCGGGGATATCACCCGGGGTGATTTTGGTCCGCTGAAAGAACTTGTAACAGAGTTCCGGATCCCCGGCACAAAACTATTCCCGGTTCGGGATTATATCATAAAGGCATACCAATACCTGATGGCCCGGTTTGACCTGGATGGATTCCGCATTGACACCCTGCAATATATAGAATCAGATTTTGCCCGTGTGTTTGGAAATGCCATGAGGGAATTTGCCCTTTCCATCGGAAAGAAGAATTTCTTCACTTTTGGGGAGGTATGGATAGAAGATGACGAATCCCGGATAGCAGAATTTGTCGGCCGCGATTCACAAAAAGACCAGAACTTCATTGGAATTGATGCGGCCATTGATTTTCCGATGCGAAAACGCCTGTTTGCCGTTTGCAAAGGATTTATGCCTCCCTCGGAACTGGCGTTCCATTTCAATTATCGCAGGGAAGCGCTGAAGAAAACAATCAGTTCTCATGGAGAAGCGGGCGCTTTTTACGTGACTTTTATCGATAATCACGACATCGACAGGCGGTTTCACAACAAACAATTCCCTGACCAGACGCGAATAATCCTTACGTGCCTGATGACCATGCAGGGAATTCCCTGTATCTACCAGGGAAATGACCAGGGATTCGACGGCTTTGCGCCGGACAACGACAGGAGAAGGGAATATGCAAGAGAAACCATGTGGGGCAAACCGGATTCATTTTCAAAACAAAATGAATTTTATCGATTGATACGAAAATTGTCGGATTTGAGAGACCAGCATCCTGCTCTCCGGTATGGTCGCCAATATTTCAGGGAATGCAGCGGCAATGGCATTGATTTTGATTTTTCATCCTATCCGGGAGGCATAGTCTCGTTTTCGAGGATCCTGAATGACAGGGAAATTCTCATTTGTGCCAATACAAACACAAATCAAAGTACGACCGTTTACGTTACAGTGGATGAAAATCTTCATCCGGCTATCCGGCTTTGGAAGGTGCTGTTTTCCACAAAAAACGATACACCGGCTTCAATTCCCACAACCGTTATTAACACGATTCATGCTGTGAAGGTAACCCTGGCACCCATGGAAGCGAAAATCCTTATATAATTGTTGTCAACTCAATCCCAAATCGCAAATTTTTCTCTCAACTTATCAGCTTTTCAGTAATTTGAACAGCATCGCTTACGTATTGAGTGCATCGCACCCGGTATAATTCCCGGGCATCCTTAAACAATGATCCTCTGTTATTCCAAACTGATTCGCAAAGGGAGTTAATACGGATTGGGTATGGACGTTCTTTCAACCATCAACTTCAAACTTTATCTACTGCAACTTGTTTAATAATTCAAAATTTATCCGATTTATAACCCAAAGCCATGAAAATAACTGTTAAGCTCAGCATCCTTATTTTAGTTTTAGGAATAACCCTGCTGACATCGTTTACAAAATCTGAAAAGACAGAATCATCGATTAAGGAAGAGAATATTACCTATGTAGCCGATGGGGTAATCCTCAACGGATTTGTTGTTTTCGACAGTAATTTGAAGGGAAAGCGACCCGCTATACTGGTTGTTCCTGAATGGTGGGGGCTGAATGATTATCCGAAGAGCCGGGCCCGGCAACTGGCCTCCCTTGGATATATTGCAATGGCAGTTGATATGTATGGCAATGGCAAAATTGCTTCCGACCCTAAAGAAGCACAGGCACTGGCGGGTACTTTCTACCGGAATCCGCAGCTTGGAAAAACCAGGCTTGACGCTGCTATAAAAAAGATAAAAGAATATGAACAGACAGATACAGCGAATCTGGCGGCAATCGGGTATTGTTTCGGCGGTTCTGTGGTGCTGAATTCGGCAAAACTTGGATCAGATCTGAAAGGTGTTGTGAGCTTTCACGGGGGACTGGCGGGAGTGAAGCCGGATAAAAACCTGCTACAGGCGAAAATCCTTGTTTGCCAGGGAGGAAGTGACAAATTTGTACCGCAGCATGATTTGGATGTTTTTAAGCACCAGCTTGATTCTGTGGGGGCAAATTACACGGTTAAAGTATATCCCAATGCAACGCATGCCTTTACCAATCCGGAAGCAACCGCCACCGGTAAAAAATTCAGTATGCCCATTGAATATAATCCCGAGGCTGATAAAAATTCATGGAATGATATGAAATTATTTTTTACCTCTCTCTTTAAGTAGATTTTCTTCTTTCTATCGGCTTAAGCCGACGGCATGGCCTCTGAATATTCATGATACCTGAATTGTGCCTTTCTTAACAACTCTTCAAAAATCTGGCCGTTTTCCAGGGCATCGTCATCTTCGGATTCATAATGCCAGTTAATCAGAAATGTTTTAATGCAATTATTGGCATCCAGTGCCTTCAGAAATTCCAGAACTTTTTTTGTTGACGCACTATTGAGATATTCCATATTAATATCCAGTTTTACAACCTGTGCGGTAAGACTTTGAGCCCATTCAATTACAGGACCATAAAATTTCTGTACATTTTCCGGGAGGGATCTTCCTTCCATGAGCATTCTGCCATCCGTTCTAAATTGTATGGCCGGTGTGCTGCTTGATGGTTCAATAAACAAATTTTTCATTTTGGGTTGGTTTGTTTGTCTGGTTAATTGTACGTAAATGTTTCCAACAGGATTGTTTCTTATGACGAATGCCATAGAATACTTGACTATTCCACCCCTGCAATAAATCAAATGACATATTCCTGTTTTTCAACATATCCATTCTAAAATTGAGGCTGTTTTTGCATTACTTTTATTCCTTAAATCCGCACAATCATGGATATGCAAGAAATTATAGACCTTACCCATCCTATCGAGAGCAATATGCCTGTATTCCCCGGTTCACTGCCCGTAATCCTGGAAACAACCGCAACATTTGAGGGAGATGGATACCATGAGTTCCGGATGCATTGCTCTACCCATACCGGTACACATATTGATTGCGGGTATCACATAATAAAGGATGGACTGAATACTTCTACAACACCGATCACCCGGTTTTATGGAAACGGTTTGCTGGTGGATTGCAGAGAGTTCACGGACGGAGAACCCATTTCAAGGAAATTTCTTCAGCAAATGGAATCCCAAATAAGAAAATCCGCATTCCTCCTGCTTCATACCGGCTGGAGCCGGTTTTGGGGCACGGAAGCCTATTTCAGCGGATTCCCGGTACTGCATGTGGATGCGGCCAATTATCTTTCCTCTCTGGGCCTCAAAGGAATCGGCAGTGATACAATCAGCTTCGATCCGGCCGATTCAACGGAATTACCTGTTCATCATATATTGTTGAGTCATAAGTTGATTTTAATCGAGAATCTTGTCAACCTGATAAGCTTGCCAAAACACGGCTTTACCTTTTCCTGCTTTCCGCTCAAAATAAAAGATGGAGATGGCAGTCCGGTCCGCGCTGTTGGGATAGTGACGAGGGACGAGGGACAAGGGACGAGTGACGAGGGACAAGGAGGGGCAAGTTATGGGAAACAGTAGGGAGCGATTTAATACATAAAATCTTTAACTGTACATTGTTCTTTTTTTTTCGTAATTTTGTGCGAATTTAAAACATCCGAAGAACTAAATGACAGGAACAAAAGTTCTTTATGTTTCCCAGGAAATAACCCCTTACCTCCCCGAGACGGAAATGTCAGTCATAGGCAGGAACTTGCCGCAGGCTATACAGGAGAAAGGCAGGGAAATACGAACATTCATGCCAAAATACGGCTGTATCAATGAGAGGAGAAACCAACTCCATGAGGTGATACGGTTATCGGGTATGAATATAATAATCGACGACTCCGACCACCCTCTGATCATCAAGGTGGCGTCCATACAGGCAGCCAGGATGCAGGTTTACTTTATCGACAATGAGGATTACTTCCAGCGAAAGTACCTGTTAAGTGATGATAACAACATCTTTTTTGAAGACAATGATGAACGGGCGATGTTCTTTGCCCGTGGTGTGATCGAAACGGTCAAAAAGCTTCAGTGGCCACCGAATATTATCCATTGCCACGGCTGGTTTTCTGCTCTTATATCTGTGTATATCAAAAAATTGTACGATGATGATCCGGTGTTTAAAAACTCAAAAGTCATTCTTTCCTTGTATGACAGCGAGTTTACCAAAACACTGAACAAGTCCTTTAAGAAGAAATTAAGTCTGGATGGCGTTTCAGAAGAAGATCTGAAAGGCATCGAGGATCCGACATACCTGAATTATTGCAAACTGGTGGTTAAGATGTCGGATGGCATAATCATTGGCAGCAGTCAAATCAATCCGGATGTTCTGAAATTTGTTGAGAAATCAGGCAAGCCCCTGCTTCCCTACCAGGAACCGGAATCATATGTAGATGCATATTCTGCATTCTATGATGAGGTGCTGAATAAATCCTGACCTTTTAATAATCTCAACTTAAATGTTATGTGTGGAATTGTTGGTTATATTGGAAGCCGTGATGTATATCCTCTTCTGATCAATGGCTTAAAACGTTTGGAATACCGTGGTTACGATTCGGCAGGCATTGCCATCCTTTCCGATAAGGCCCAGATTTTTAAATGCCGCGGAAAAGTTTCTGACCTTGAAACACATATCAACGGGGAAAATGTAGCCGGACATATCGGAATCGGCCATACAAGATGGGCAACCCATGGCGAACCCAACGACATTAATGCCCATCCTCATAGTTCTGCCGGGGGAAAGTTCATCCTCATCCATAACGGGATCATTGAAAATTATGCCCAGTTAAAGGAAAGTCTTGTGCGAGGCGGTTTTCAGTTTAAGAGTGAAACCGACTCCGAAGTGCTGGTCAACTTTATTGAATACATCTATCTTAAAGGCGGTGTTTCTGCCGAAATAGCCGTAAGACTTGCACTTGGAAGGGTTGAAGGGGCTTATGGCATTGTGGTGATGTGCTCAGATGAGCCGGATAAATTAATTGCAGCCCGCAAGGGAAGCCCGCTGGTCATAGGAGTTGGAAACGATGAGTACTTCATTGCATCCGATGCCACTCCTATCGTGGAATACACCCGCAGTGTAATTTACCTGAGCGACCAAAACGTAGCCGTTATCACAAAAAATGAACTGAGCCTTAAAACGATCCGTAACCTGCCGCTGACCCCAAAAATTCAGCAACTCGACCTTGAAATCGGTGAAATCGACAAGGGGGGGTATACGCATTTTATGCTCAAGGAAATTTTTGAACAACCCCGTTCTATTCTCGATACCTTCCGCGGAAGAGTGACCCCTGATAAACTGGATCTTCATTTGGGCGGACTTTTTCACTTTATTCCACGGCTTGTTGATGCAAAGCGCATTATTATTATTGGCTGCGGAACTTCATGGCATGCCGGCCTCGTCGGGGAATACCTGTTCGAGGATCTGGCCCGCATATCGGTTGAGGTGGAATATGCATCTGAATTCAGGTACCGTCACCCGATCCTGGGCAAGGAAGATGTGGTTATCGCCATAAGCCAGAGCGGAGAAACTGCCGACACCCTGGCTGCTATACGCCTTGCCAAGGAAGCTGGGGCCCTGGTACTTGGCATATGCAATGTGGTTGGATCCAGTATCCCCCGTGAGACAGATGGCGGTGTTTACACGCATGCCGGACCGGAAATTGGGGTAGCCTCTACTAAGGCTTTCACTGCCCAGGTGACCGTCCTGGCCATGATGGCGATTCTGATCGGACATAAGAAAAAATTAATAAGCCAGGACCAATATACCCATTATATTCAGGAGCTTACGACAATTCCGGAGAAAATTGAACGGATTCTGCTCCACGATGAGGATATAAAAAAACTGGCCAATATGTATAAGGAAGTTAATAATTTCCTTTACCTGGGCAGGGGTTACCTGTTTCCGGTGGCATTGGAAGGCGCCCTTAAACTGAAGGAAATATCCTATATCCATGCGGAAGGATATCCGGCAGCAGAAATGAAGCATGGTCCGATTGCCCTTATCGATCACAACATGCCGGTAGTGGTCCTCGCTATAAAAGACAGTTCCTATGATAAGATAGTAAGCAACATCCAGGAAGTCAAGGCGAGGAAGGGCATTGTTATTGCCATAGTGAATGAAGGCGATACCACAATTACCCGGTTGGCCAATCACATCCTGGAGATCCCGGTTTGTGACAGCGTTTTTTCTCCCCTTCTGGCAGTTATTCCGCTTCAGTTGCTTTCCTATCACATGGCGGTAATGCGCGGATGCAATGTGGATCAGCCACGCAACCTGGCCAAGTCGGTTACCGTGGAATAATCACCTGTTCACGTACTGCTTTTCGTAGTATTTTGAGTAGTCGCCGCTGACTACATGGTCAAGCCATGCTTCATTTTTCAGGTACCAGTCCACGGTTTTCTCCAGTCCGGTTTCAAAGGTAACTGATGGCGTCCAACCCAATTCATTTTTCAGCCGGGATGAATCAATGGCATACCGCAGGTCATGGCCGGCCCGGTCAGTCACGAAGCTGATCAGCGTTTCCGATGCTCCTTTCGATCGTCCCAGCCTGGCGTCCATTATACGGCATAACAGCCGGATCAGATCGATGTTTTTCCATTCATTGTTGCCACCAATCGTATAGGTTTCGCCAATCCTGCCTCCATGAAAAATGACATCGATGGCGCTTGCATGATCTTCCACATACAGCCAGTCGCGGATGTTTTCCCCTTTGCCGTATACAGGTATCGGACTATTTTTCTTGATATTATTGAATGCCAGGGGTATCAATTTTTCAGGAAACTGATTGGGTCCGTAATTATTCGAGCAGTTTGATACCACCACGGGCAGTCCAAAGGTATGGAAATAGGCCCTCACCAGGTGATCAGAACTGGCTTTTGAAGCCGAGTAAGGGCTCCTGGGATCGTAGGCGGTTGTCTCGCTGAAAAATCCTTCTTTTCCGAGTGAGCCAAAAACCTCATCGGTCGAAATGTGGTAGAATAATTTATTTTCACAATGCCCTTTCCATTGTTCCCGGGCTGCATTCAACAGATTGACCGTTCCCAGTATATTGGTATGGATAAATTCCATCGGATTTGAAATCGACCTGTCAACGTGCGATTCCGCTGCCAGGTGGATAATTCCATCAAACCGGTGTTCATGAAACAGGGCATTTACATTTTGAATGTTCGTTATATCTGTTTTTACAAAATGATAATTATCCCTTTTTTCAACATCGGAAAGATTTTCAAGATTGCCGGCATAAGTCAGCTTGTCGGCATTAATGATCATATCCTCGGGATACCTGTTAACAAACAGCCGTACTACGTGCGATCCGATAAAGCCGGCTCCCCCTGTTATTAATATCGTTTTGCCCATATTTTGAAGCGTTACTCTTTTTTGCGAATCTGTTTTTCCCAGTTCCAGGCAGATGACAATGTATCTTCTATGCTGGCCTCCGCCTTCCATCCCAGTTCATTATTAGCCAGTGAGGTATCGGCATATACGCTGGCAATATCTCCGGGCCGGCGTGGTTTGAATTCAAAATTCACCTTTTGGCCGGTGGCCTTTTCGAATCCGTGGATAATTTCCAGTACGGACAAACCTTTTCCTGTACCCAGGTTGAATACTTCGTATGGTTTTTTGTTTTTGTCCCCTGTAAGCCGGTTAATTGCAATCACGTGTGCTTTGGCCAGGTCTACCACGTAAATATAATCACGGATACCAGTGCCATCGGGTGTTTCATAGTCATTTCCAAAAACCCGCAACGAGTCCCGTAATCCAATGACAGTTTGTGTAATATAAGGAACCAGGTTTTGCGGGGTACCCAGGGGCAATTCTCCGATCAGTGCCGATGGATGAGCGCCCACCGGATTGAAATACCGCAATGAAATGGCTTTCATTTCTGAATTTGCGGCGATGGTATCGCGGATGATTTCTTCCGCGATCTGCTTTGTATTTCCATAAGGCGAATTGGCAGGCTTGATGGGTGAAAGCTCGGTCACCGGCAATGAATCCGGCTGGCCGTAAACGGTGCACGAAGAGGAAAACACAAGCGAGCGTATATTGAACTCCTTCATGATCCTTAATATATTGATCATGGAAACCAGGTTGTTGCCATAGTAGTCAAGCGGTTTTTCAACGGATTCACCAACTGCCTTCAGGGCTGCAAAATGAATAATCGCTTCAATGCCCGGGTATTTTAAACAGCATTCCTGCAACTTCTCATATTCCCGAAGATCGAAATTTTCAAATGCCGGTCTTTTGCCGGTAATCCCTTCAATACCTTCCAGAACGCTTAACCGGGAATTATACAGATTATCGATGAGGATTGGTTCGTAGCCGTTGTTCATCAGTTCCACAACAGTATGCGAACCGATATAACCGGTTCCTCCGGTGACCAAAATTCGTTTCTGCATAATTTACCGTATCAGGTGTACGTGATTGTTTTCAAGTTTGTATTTTTCTTTGCTTTCGGGGCATTCAGCAATGCCTTCCGCATTGAATTTCAGTTTATGGCCGAAAGAACTCATCCAGCCGGAATGGCGTGCCGGGTTGCCGACAACCAATTCGTAATCGCCCACATTTTTGGTAACCACGGCACCAGCCCCGATAAAGGCATAGCGCCCGATATTCACACCGCAGATAATGGTGGCATTGGCGCCAATGCTGGCTCCCTTTTCAACCAACGTTTTTTTATATTGATCCTTCCGGGCCACCGCACTGCGTGGGTTGATCACATTGGTAAAAACCATGGATGGTCCAAGAAAAACATCGTCCTCGCAAACAACACCGGTATAAATGGAAACATTATTCTGAACCTTCACCTGGTTGCCCAGCACAACTCCGGGAGAAACTACTACATTCTGTCCAAGATTGCAATTTTCACCGATCACCGAATCCTTCATTACATGCGAAAAATGCCAGATTTTTGTTCCATTTCCGATTTTACTGCCTTCATCAATTACGGCAGTGTCGTGTGCAAAATAATTTAAATTCACAGATCAGCGTTTTATAAATTCGAGGATGGAACCGGTAATATAGGTAAGCTGCTCTTCATCAAGCTCCGTATGCATCGGAAGCGACAGAACCGTCTCGCATAAATGTTCCGTAACGGGAAAATCACCTTTATGATATCCCAGGTAGGCAAAGGCTTTTTGCAAATGACCGGCCACAGGATAATAAATCATGGCAGGTATGCCCCGGCTCTCCAGAAACATCTTGAGATCATCCCGGAAGCCATCCACCAAAAGAGTGTATTGATGAAAAACATGTGTGCTGAACGGGGACCTTTCCGGTACCTTTATGCCTTGCAGACCGCGAAGATTCATATCATACCATGTTGCAGCATAATTCCGGGCCGCTGAATAATCATCCAGATGCCTGAGCTTCACCCGTAAAATGGCAGCCTGGATTGTGTCAAGCCGCGAGTTTACCCCTGTCACATCATAGTAATACCTAACCCGCATACCATGGTGCGATATTGCTGAAATGCGGGCGGCAAGCCCGGAATCGTTTGTGAAAATTGCCCCGCCATCGCCAAAGCATCCCAGGTTTTTTGTCGGGAAAAAGCTGGTGCAGCCGATGTGCCCCATCGTGCCTGCTTTGCAGCTGCGCCCGTTTTTATCAATATAATCCGCTGACAGTGACTGGGCCACATCTTCAATAACATAAATGCCATGACGGGAAGCCAGCTGAAGGATCTCATCCATATTGGCACACTGTCCGAACAAATGTACCGGTATGATCGCTTTTGTTTTGGGTGTAATGGCCTTTTCAAGCGACCGCATGTCCATATTGAAGGTGCCGGGTTCTACATCCGTAATGACTGGCGTCAGCCCAAGCAAAGCTGACACCTCCACAGTGGAGATGAACGTGAAATCAGGCGTGATCACCTCATCGCCCGGTTTCAGGCCAAGTGCCATGAGGCTGATTTGCAAGGCATCTGTACCGTTGGCACATCCGATAACATGTTTTACACCGAGGTATTGTGCCAGTTCGGTTTCAAAGGCTTTGACGTCCGGTCCCTTAATGAATGCGCTGGAATCAATGACTTCACGGATGGCCAGATCAACTTCCTCTTTAATTTTGATGTATTGACCTTTCAGGTCGCACATGCTGATGTTGTTCATTGATAACGCCGTAAAAGTATAGTGGTACGAAGATAGTTATTTGGTGATTACGGATGCATATTTTATTAATTTTGGGAATTGGTTCTCATTTTCAATCATTCAACTGTGAATATATCGTTAATCATCAGGGACCTTTTGCTTCGGAATGAACAACTTGCCATTCCCGGCTTTGGTACCTTTAAAATCATTCATCGTCCGGCGCAGATCAGCAAAACGACGCATGTACTTTTACCGCCGGCACGGGAAATTGTTTTTGACGGCCAGTTGCGATCAGGAGATAACCTGCTGTTACTCTCCATTAAGAATAAATACGGACTGTCTGAAACAGCGGGCAGCGAAGCGCTGAATAAATTTATCCGCCTGCTTGAGGAGGATATGCGGTCTGCGGGGTCTGTCATTCTCGAAGGGTTGGGAAAGATAACACGTGACAATTCGGGAACACTTGTCTTTGAGCCAGTAACCGGATTATTGAATCCCGGCGGCGTATTTGCCCTACCGAAAATTGACATGCCGGCATCTGAGAAAAAAGCGACGACCGGTGCATTCGCCGAACATAAAAAATCGCTTCCGCTTCCGGAAGTCAGGAGAAGAAGAAAATGGTGGATACCTGCAATTGCTGCCATTGTTCTGGTGATGTTGGCTTCCATTGGCTACTTTACGGGACTGATCACCCATATTCCGGGAATCCCACTCAAAAAGAAGGCCGTGGTTGTTCAAAGCAGGGATAATTCGCGGATCGTTTTCGGGAGCAAATCAAACGTACAAAAAGACAGCACCAAAGATACAACCCGGGAAGCGATCAGCAGGCAGCTTGATCAGCGCGCCGAACGGGAAAACGCACTCCGTTTCGAAAACGAGCATAAAAAAGCAGTTGTGCCGGTGAGTGAAGCTCCTGCCATTAAGCCAACTGTTCCGGCCGGACCCTACCAGATTATCTCCGGGTCTTTCACCATGGCTGAAAATGCAGAACGGCAGATTCTTTCCCTGCATAAAAAAGGAATTAATGCTGAATTACTGCCCCGCTCAGGCAAATATTATATGGTAACCCTTGGCTCCTATCCAACCCGTTCTGCGGCAATTGCCGCACTCGCGTTGCTAAAGGATCAGCTTGACCAGGATCTATGGGTGATGAAAATAGGGACGAGGGACGAGTGACAAGTGACAAGGGATAAGTGACAAGGGACAAGTGAGGGACGAGTCAGTTGATAAAAGTGACAAGTAGCAAGCACACAAGAAACGAGAGACAATTATTATATTTTTTATCTTGAATTTAATGTTAGGCTTAAAACTTATTTGTCATGCAAACCCACAAAAATTTAAAGGTTTGGCAAAGGAGTATTTCCTTTGTCACAGAAATTTATCGAATTACACGACTTTTTCCCAAGGAAGAAATTTATTGTATGGCACTCCAATTGAGACGGGCTGCAATTTCAATTCCATCCAACATCGCAGAAGGAAGCGCAAGAAAAAATACGAAGGAATACATTCAATTTCTTTACATATCTCTGGGTTCAGCCTCTGAGATTGAAACGCAAATTATAATATCCATAAATTTAGGATATATAATGCATGAAAAAGTTGGAGGAATGCAGTCCGAACTGGAAGAAATAATTCGAATGCTGGTTGGATTAATCAAATCATTATCAGATAAAAACACTGAATAACCCTAAATCACGCTCTTCTACTTGTCTCCCGTTTTTTTTGAATCTCGTCCCCGCTTGTCCCTTGTCCCTTGTCCCTTGTCCCTTGTCCCTTGTCCCTTGTCCCTAATTAATCTTCTGGAAGGCTTTCCACCACAGTTCCGGAATATCATGGTTACAAGCCTGCTGGTATTCATCGCCGGAACAGGAAACGATCATGGGTTTTCCGGTTTTTATTACAGGCACCTCCATCCACCACCTGCCCGTAACCTGGCTTTTATAAAAAGTAAGGGCATGTTCCATATCCTGGTGATTGACCATAAAAACCTTAAAATCGGTGTTGGTCTGCGAAGGAATTTCGCGTTTTCGCTGGGTAAACCCTTCCATGAAATACCATACCGCCTGTGCAGCCAGGTGGGCAGTCTGGTCATGATGATCAAATTTTGGGTTTACCTCGAACAAGCCAAAACAGGACACCTGCTCACTCAACCCGGCATATCGCGCCAGCTGACAGGCTTCCTCCGCAAGCAGCCCGTTTGGAGAAGGATAGCGTGTGGCAGGTGCTTCCGACTGTTTGACAGCGGAAATATCCATGCTTACCAGGTGCGCGTCCCGGAGAAAGGGTTCCGCAATGACGATATTTGAGCGTAAGGATCCCAGCCGGATCACTTCAAATGACTTTTCTTCCAATGTTTCCTGCTGCACTTTATTTGTAAAATACTGTTGATGGCCCAGGCAAGTGCATCCGAATAACTTTTTGCTTTTCATAACCTGTGATAACCACGAAGTGGAATGAATAGCAACCGGTTCCATGTCAAGCCGTGAATCAACGGATACCACATTCACGGATTCTCTCACCAGTTCAAAGGCCATATAAATTCCGTGCGTAAGATCCTGGGAGCCACCAAGTACAATTGCAGTCACCTGGTTGTTGAGGATTTCCATCATTACATCCCGCAGTCCAAAATACGTATCGTTAATATTGGCCGACCGTTTAAGGTTTCCAAGATCGATGATCCGCAGCTTTTCATTTACGCGACTCAGTTCATACAACTTCGTCCGGATACGGTCGACGGCTTCTGCTGACCCTGTATTCCCCGAATTGCGGTCCTCACTTACGCCCAGGATGGCTATATTGTAATTGCTGATCTCGTCAATGTCAATGCTGGCCGTATGAATCTTTATGCTTCGGCCAAAAAGGGAATCATCCGATCTGAAAGATTCCTCTGGCCTGTCCAGGGCTATGGGTTCAAAATAATCATTCAGATCCATGGGAGATATTATTTTTTCTTTTTCGTTTTTGCCGGCGCTTCCTTGATGATCTTCATGCACTCTTCATAGGTTAGCGTTTTCGGATCAGTTCCCCTCGGAATTTTAAAATTTTCCCTTTTGTAGCTGATATAAGGTCCCCATCTGCCATTCAGCACGGACAATTCTTTATCCTTTTCATATTGAAGGATGACCTTGTTGCTGTCCTTTTCCCTCTTTTCCGCAATGATTCCGATAGCATGATCCAGGTCAACCGTATACGGATCATCCCCTTTCCTGAGCGAATAAAATTTTGACTGATGCAGGGCATATGGTCCGAAGCGGCCAGTAGACACTGTCACATCACTATCTTCAAACTGTCCGAGCAAGCGGGGTAATTTGAAAAGGCCCAGGGCTTCTTCCAGGGTTATGGATTCAATATTCTGACCTTTGCGAAGCTGCGCATACCTGGGTTTTTCCGTTCCGTTGGTATCCCCGATCTGGGCAACCGCACCAAAACGTGCCATCCGCGCAAAAACAGATTTACCGCTTTCAGGATCAGTGCCCAAAAGACGTTCTGCTTTTGAAACTTCCTTTTGGGAAAGGGTAGCTTCCACTTTCTTGTGGAAAGGTCCGTAGAAACGCCCGATCATGTCGTTCCAGTTACACTTTCCATCCGCAATTTCATCGAATTCTTTTTCGACCGAGGCCGTAAAATTGTAATCAAGGATCTCGGCAAAATGTTCAACAAGAAAATCGTTTACGACCATGCCAATGTTATCGGGAAAAAGTTTTCCCTTTTCCGCCCCTGTGATCTCCGTATTTACCTGTTCACTGATCTTGTCATTCGCCAGGGATACAACGCTGAATTTGCGTTCCTTGCCGGCCCGCTCTTCTTTAATTACATACCCGCGTTGCTGTATGGTGGATATGGTGGGGGCATAGGTTGATGGTCGGCCAATTCCCAGTTCCTCCAGCTTTTTTACCAGACTGGCTTCCGTATATCGCGGCGGATAATGGGTAAATCTTTCGGTTGCCGTTATCGACAGATACGGCAGGTTCATGCCTTCCTCGATCGGTGGCAGCAAACCTCCGTCTTTTTCTTCCGGTTCATCATCCGAAGATTCCATATACACTTTGAGAAAACCCTCGAACTTCAACACTTCCCCCTCTGCAATAAATTTCTCTTTCCGCCCGGAAACGGTGATGGTCGCTGTGGTTTTTTCAAGCTTTGCATCGCTCATCTGCGAAGCGATAGTCCGCTTCCAGATCAGTTCGTACAATCTCTTTTCGGTATTGTTACCGTTCACAAACTGGTTGCCAATGTAAGTGGGCCGGATGGCTTCGTGGGCTTCCTGCGCTCCCTTCGTCCTGGTTTTATAATTGCGGATATTTACAAAATCTTTTCCGAATTCCCGGGTAATGGTTTCCTCGGCGGCTGTGAGGGCGGTATTGGAAAGGTTGACAGAGTCAGTCCTCATATAGGTGATCAATCCGGCCTCATACAAGTGCTGCGCGATCGTCATGGTCTGTGATACGGAATACCCCAGTTTCCTGCTGGCCTCCTGCTGCAGTGTGGAGGTGGTAAAAGGAGGAGAAGGGGATTTCTTTCCGGGCTTCCTGACTATATTCGCAATGGTAAAAGTGGCTTGCCTGCATTTTTCGAGAAAAGCACCAGCCTTTGCCTTGTCGGGAAACCGCTCATCCAATTCCGCTTTCAGATGATAGGTCTTATCGTTGTTATCCCTTACCTCAAAATCGGCAATAACCCTGAACGCGGAAACACTTTTAAAACCAATTATTTCCCGCTCACGCTCAACAATCAGCCTTACTGCCACCGACTGCACACGACCGGCCGAAAGAGAGGGCCTTACCTTTCTCCATAAAATCGGGGAAATTTCAAAACCCACCAGGCGGTCAAGGATGCGCCGGGCTTGCTGTGCATTTACAAGATTCTGGTCAATTGTCCTGAAATTCTCAATGGCATGCAGGATGGCCTCCTTTGTAATTTCATGAAATACAATTCGTTTCGTATTGTCCATATTGAGTTTCAACTCCTCGGCCAAATGCCAGGCAATAGCCTCTCCTTCGCGGTCCTCATCAGAGGCAAGCCAAACCGTACCGGACTTCTTAACAAGTTCCTTTAATTCCGAAACAATTTTCTTTTTATCGGGAGGGACAATATAATTGGGTTTGAAATTGTTCTTAATATCAATACCGAGATCTTCCTTGGCAAGATCGCGAATATGGCCCATGCTGGACTTTACCTGAAAATCTTTGCCGAGGAACTTTTCAATTGTTTTGGCCTTTGCCGGTGATTCAACTATAACCAGATTATTAATCATCCTATGAACGTTTAATGAGGGTGCAAATAAATCAATAATGCCCCTAAGTTCAAAATTTTAATTCAAATTATTATTACTTTTACCCCCTTCACTCGATTTTTGTATGACATTAACCAACATTAACCGCAAAAAGTTTAACAAGTTCTTTTGGATCCTTTTTGCATCCCCGTTTGCTTTAACGGCCTTGTTACTTTTGCTTGCCGCCCTGGGAGCGCTGGGGGATATGCCCAATATTGCCACGTTGGAAAACCCGAAAATTAACCTGGCTTCCCAGGTGATCAGCGAGGATGGAAAAGTATTGGGTTCCTTCTATTACAGAAATCAAAACCGCACCTTTGTAGACTACCATGAGCTGCCGGCGCAACTTGTAAATGCCCTGATCGCGACAGAAGACAAAAGATTTTACCAGCATGCCGGAATAGATGCCAGGGGACTGGCCCGCGTCGTTGTGAAAACAGGTCTGCTGATGCAGAAAAGCTCGGGAGGGGGAAGCACAATAACACAACAGCTGGCAAAGCAGTTGTTTCATGAACCGCCAAAAACTCTTTTCGGCAGGGGACTTCAAAAAGTGAAGGAATGGATCATCGCGGTACGCCTTGAAAGAGCGTATACGAAAGAAGAGATCCTTACCATGTATTTTAACCAGTGCGACTTCCTTAACCAGGCAGTAGGCATAAAATCAGCTGCCCAGGTATATTTCAGCACCGTGCCGGATTCTCTCAGGATCGAAGAAGGCGCTATGCTCGTAGGCATGGCCAAGAACCCGGCCTTTTACAATGCGGCCGACCCGGCAAAACAGGAGCGGGTAAAGGGCAGGCGGAATACGGTATTGAATCAGATGAAGAAACTCAACTACATCAGCACGGCAGAATGTGATTCCCTTAAAGGCCTTCCGCTGATCCTGAAGTTCCAGCGAATTTCTCACGACCAGGGCCTGGCCACCTATTTCAGGGAACATGTCCGTCGCATTTTAATGAATACGGAACCGAAACGCAAAAATTATTTTGATTACGAACAATACCGGGAGGATTCAATCAGCTGGTCAAATGATCCCCTGTATGGCTGGTGCAATAAAAACCGGAAGCCCGACGGCAGTGCCTATAATCTTTACACGGATGGCCTCCGGATTTATACCCCCATCAACTCGCGCATGCAGAAGTATGCCGAAGAAGCCGTAGCCGAACATATCGGTAATTTCCTGCAGCCTGAATTCTTTAAAGAAAAGAAGAACAGCAAACGGGCTCCTTTTTCAAACGACCTGACGGAAAAAGAAATACAAATGATCATGACCCGTGCCATGCTGAATTCGGATCATGGACGGAGTCTGAAAAACCAGGGAATGTCGACTGCACAGATAGCCAAAGAATTCCGCAAGAAAGTCCCGATGAAAATATTCTCGTGGCATGGCGAGGTGGACACTGTAATGTCTCCAATGGATTCGATCCGGTACTATAAACATTTTCTGCAGACCGGCTTTATGTCCATGGATCCCATTACCGGAAATGTAAAAGCGTATGTGGGAGGGATTGACTTCATTCATTTCAAATATGATCACGTAACCCAAAGCAAACGGCAGGCAGGCTCGACCTTTAAACCATTTCTCTATATCCTGGCCATGCAGGAAGGATATAACCCGTGTGACGAGGTACCCAATATTTCAGTAACCTTCTATGTGAATGATACGGTATATACACCCCGCAGCGACAGCCGGAAGGAGGACCTCGGCCTGATGAAAACGTTGAAATGGGGGCTTGCCACTTCTGAAAACAATATTGCCGCCTGGCTTATCAAACAGTTCAAACCCAAGCCCATTGCCGATATTGCCCATAAAATGGGAATAACCAGTTATATCGATCCGGTTCCCTCCATGATTTATGGCACCTCCGATATGACGGTTTCCGAAATGGTTTCTTCCTATGCTACATTTGCCAACAAGGGAGTTCATACCCGGCCTGTAATGATTACCCGTATTGAGGATAAAAACGGAAATGTGCTGGCCGAGATACGACCTGAAAGAATGGAATCCATCAATGAAAAAACGGCCTACCTCATGCTGAACCTGATGGAAGGGGCGACAAATTTCGGAACCGCCCACCGCCTCCAGTTCAAATATAATGTATATGCACAAACGGCTGCAAAAACCGGTACGACCCAGCACCATTCCGATGGCTGGTTTATGGCCGTGACACCCAGGCTGACTTCAGGAGTATGGGTAGGAGCGGAAGATCGTTCAGTGCATTTTGACCGGATGTCGATGGGGCAGGGCGCATCAATGGCTTTGCCGATTTATGCCTACTTTATAAAAAAAGTATATGCCGATAAAACCCTTGGCATAACGGACAAGGATGTTTTTGAAGCACCACCTGACATGCCCCCTATTCCAAGTTGCATGGAATATGCACGGCAAATTGAGGATGATGGGGATTATACCGAGGATGAATGGTGAGAGATGTTCTGCGGTTCTGAAATTTAATGCGCGAAATGTCCCTGGTAATAAAGAATTTCGCGGAGCGCATCGAATATTGTAGAAAAAGTCGTGCAGTCGTGCAGTCGGTAAAACGAATTCGAAATTCGATATTCGGTGTTCCTTGTTCGGTGTTTCCCTTTCTTCTCATCCGACCTCTTCAAGGGTCTGCGACCACTTGAAGGGTCTGGCATCACTCGTCCCTCGTCCCTTGTCCCTTGTCATTAAAAAGCTTCTTCACTGCCTCCTCCACCCTGTTCACACGCACAAGGGTGATATCTTCCCTGCCGGGCATATTGATCTTTTCATAGGCACCGGATAGGATAATATGGGTAAAACCCAGTCTGCCGGCTTCCCGTATTCGCGTCTCGATTCGGTTTACAGGCCGGATCTCCCCCGAGAGACCCACTTCAGCGCTGAAACATGTTTTTTTGGCAATGGATTTATCCACACCGGAAGAAAGAATAGCAGCAATAACAGCCAGGTCGAGGGCAGGATCGGTAACCCGAAGCCCTCCCGCAAGGTTTAAAAACACATCCCGGGTGGCAAGTTTAAAGCCGGCTCTCCTTTCAAGAACTGCCAGCAACATATTCAACCGTCGCACGTCATAACCCGTGGAAACCCTCTGGGGCATTCCATAGGCGGCTGTACTGACAAGAGCCTGCACTTCGATAAGGAAAGGGCGTATACCGTCAATGGTGGCTGCCGTGGTTATCCCGCTCAGTCCTTCGTTATTTTTATTGATCAGCACTTCTGAAGGATTCGATACCTCTTTAAGACCATCCTGCAGCATTTCAAAAATTCCCAGTTCGGCCGTGGCTCCAAACCGGTTTTTTGTAGCCCTGAGTATCCTGTATAAATAATGCTGGTCCCCTTCAAAGAGCAAAACTGTATCCACAATATGTTCCAGCACTTTTGGACCGGCCAGCGTGCCGTCTTTGGTAATGTGGCCAATGAGAAACACAGGGGTTTCCGTCTCCTTGGCATATTTCATCAGTTTCCCGGCGCATTCCCTTATCTGGGTGATGCTTCCGGGTGATGAGTCAAGACCTTCATCCTGCAAGGTTTGAATCGAATCTACAATGAGGATATCCGGCCTGATGTTTTCAATCTGTGAAAATATATTTTGCAGGGAGACTTCACTTAAAACAAAACAATTTTCGTTTTTTTTGCCAATACGGTCAGCCCGCATCCGGATCTGCTGGGCACTTTCCTCCCCCGATATGTACAGCACCCGGTAATTAACCATGGCAAGGGCAACCTGCAGGGCAAGCGTGGATTTGCCGATACCCGGTTCTCCGCCGATCAGTACAACAGATCCCTTTACAAGTCCTCCGCCCAGCACACGGTTCAGCTCGCCTGTCTGGGTATCAAGCCTGGCCTGGGATTCCGTGTTTATCTCATGTATCTTTACCGGAACGGATGCGGGGGTATGAAAAGCTGAACTTTTCGGTCCGCTTGTTTTTGAGACGACTTCTTCGACAAATGTATTCCATTCCCCGCATGAGGGGCACTTTCCAATCCATTTGGGCGATTCGGCACCGCAATTCCTGCAGAAAAATACTGACTTTGATTTTGACATTATCGCTTATCGGTTAACTTACCGATTACCTGGGTGCTTGAATATCCGGGGGTCAGATCAACGGTCAGCACCTTGCCGCCCCAGGAGGTGACCAGATCATATCCGACAATTTCAACGGGTTTGTAGTCGCTTCCTTTCACTAAAACATCCGGTTTCACTTTTCGGATGAGTTCCAGGGGAGTGTCTTCCCCGAAAAGGATTATAGCCGCTGTAAAGCTCATGGAAGCAAGGATATATGCCCGCGTTTCCTCATCCAGAAAAGGCCTTGACGGGCCTTTAAGTCTTTTGACGGATTCATCGGTATTGAGTCCGATTACAAGAAGGTCCCCCAGTTCGGAAGCCCGGGCAAGATAATCCACATGGCCGCGGTGAAGAACATCAAAACATCCGTTTGTAAATACGATTTTGCGGTTTTTAAACCGGACCTGGGCCAGCCATCTGTCAAGTTCGGGGCCTGAAAGGATCTTACGCTTTATTATGTCGGTTTTAGGAATCATGTCCCGTTTATCATACTAACCGGTTGGTCAAGCTATCGGGAAAAATGATAACCGGCCGGTGGCTTTTTGCCGCTTCAACCTCAACCATGCCATATGACATGATGATCACAATATCTCCGACTACCACTCTCCGTGCAGCAGGGCCATTGAGGCAGATGACACCTGTTCCTCTTTCGCCTTTTATAATATAGGTATCAAGTCTCTCCCCATTGTTGATATTAACTACCTGCACTTTTTCATTTTCAATCATGCCGGCCGCATCAAGCAGGTCTTCATCAATTGTAATGCTGCCAAGGTAATTCAGATTGGCTTCAGTGACCGTGACACGGTGTATCTTCGATTTAAGGACCTCTATATACATACCCTCCAAAATTACAAAGAAAAATTGACATTGTCGATAAGCCTGACTTTGCCGACCCTTACAGCTACGCAGCCTATCTTGCCTCCGGGCTGATTCCATGATTCGATGGGTTGAAGGGTGGAATCATCGGCGATTTCGAAATATTCCGTTTGCAAATACGGATCCTCGTTAATCCGGTCAGTTACAAATTTCCGGATGTCCGCCGGCAAAGAGTCCGGAGCCATATCCCTTGCCTGAAAGAGTGTCTCCGAAATGCGGGCCGCATGCAAACGTTCAGCGGGCGCCAGCAAGGCATTTCTTGAGCTCATCGCCAATCCGTCGGCTTCACGTACAATCGGGCAGGGTATTATCTCAACCGGCAGATTAAAATCCCTGGTTACCTTTTTTAATATGGCAAGCTGCTGGAAATCTTTAAGGCCAAAATAGGCGCGGTCGGGCTTGACAATCTCAAACAAACGGGTCACCACCTGGGCTACTCCGTTAAAATGGCCGGGCCTGTGCTTGCCTTCCATTACTCCCCCCAATAAACCGAAATCGAAAATGCGGGTATCCGGCTCGGGATAAACTTCCTTTACGCCGGGCATAAAAACCACATCGCATCCGGCTTCCTCCAGCAATTCGATATCCTTTTCAGGCATGCAGGGATAATTTTCCAGGTCTTTATTGTCATTGAACTGGTTGGGATTAACGAAAATGCTGACTACGGTTATTTCATTTTCTTTTTTGCAACAATTTACAAGGGAAATATGGCCTTGATGCAAGGCTCCCATGGTGGGGACAAAACCCGTTTTATAGCCGGGCCTTTTTGCAGCGCCAATAAACTGTGTGAGCTGTAATGCTGTCTGTGCGATTTTCATGTTTACCTCCGGCGCAAAGATAAAAGAAAAACTCTTTCTGAAATTGCATTTGCAGAGACAAGGCAATGCCTTGTCTCTACGATTTTATTACCGGAGAAGATGCCTCTGCCGTCCCTTCCTTCGCCAGGGTAAACAAAAATTCCAGTCCTCCGCCGACCCTGTTCCGGGCGGAAATTTCGCCTTTATGGAATTGCACTGCATTTTTTACGATGGCCAGACCAAGTCCGGTACCCCCGCTCTTGCGGTCGCGGCCTTTATCAACCCTGTAAAACCTTTCAAACAGCCGGGGAAGATCCGTTGAAGGAACGCCTGTCCCCGTGTCAGAAAATGAAAAATAATGAAATTCATTGTCCTCCAGGTAACGATCAACCCTTATAGTCAGATCGTTTCCTCCGTGCCGTATGACATTTTCAAAAAGATTTCTGAAAATGGAATACAATAAGACGGGGTTCCCTCTTATCAATAATGGCTCCGGCAGCGAAAGCTGAAGATCAATTTTGTTTTCTTTGAGTTGCAGTTCAAGTTCACCGGAAATATCGCGGATGAGTTCAGGAACATCAACCATTTCAACCTGGTAGAGATTGGATGCTTCTTCAATTTTTGTCAGCAATGAAATATCATTGATAAGGTCAGCCAATCGGCTTGATTGAATATACGCCCGCTTAAGAAAATCAGCCGTCTTTGCCTTGTTTGTATTTCCCTGAAGGATCGTTTCAAGGAATCCCTTAATGGAACTCACAGGGGTCTTCAGTTCATGGGCAATGTTTTCTGTCAGCTGTTGCTTGAGCAATTTCCGTTTTGCCGGTTTGGTAATATCATTGATTGAGATCTCAAAGGTCCGGTCCTGAAATACAACGCTTTTCACAGAAAAAAACTTGCCATTCTTGTTAATTGCAATTTCATAGCTTGGCAGTGAACCCGTTTTGCTTTCCTTATCATTCTTCAGGTAGTTGTCGATGAAATTTACAAGGGAGGCAAAATCACCGATCCTGAAAAACTCTTCCCCCGAGATCACGCGGTTATCACTGATCTGGTTCAAAAAACCGATAAAGTGTGCATTGGTTGTTATAACTTTCTTGTCCCCTGAAAATATGGCAATTCCCTCATCCAGCAAGTTCAGATGACGGATTAGTTTGGCCCTTTCAGCCAGGAGTTCTTCCGTGGTCTTATTTAGCCGTTTATAAATATCAATTATATCCTTGCCAATAACACCCAGCTCATTTCCCGGAAAATTCATCTCCTTGTCGATGGGCTCATTGGCAAGCGCCTTCTGCGTAAACTGCCGAAGTGTCCGGATGGATTTACCGAATTTATCATTGATAATGATGATTGTAAAGGAAGTAATAAAGAAGATCAACAAAATAAAAAGAATAAAAACCCGGTCGGGTTGAATGAATTTCCTGGCCGTAAAATCGTATACTTCCGAAACCCGGATGAAAACATTGTTGAATTTCCGGGCATAATAATAGTATTCAATCCGGGTTGTATGGGATTTCCGGATATCCGTTCCATATAATTCTGTAAGGGCTTCCTGAATTTCCGGCCGTTGAATGTGATTTTCCATCGAGGAAGGATCTTTTACCCAGGAATCATACAATACACTGCCGTCGGAAGCGACCAGGGTAATGCGAAGCGATTTCTTTGAAATGAGATTATTCAGGGAATCCATCCGGGCAAAGGATCCGCTCGAAATCATATTGTAGCGGGAGGCATAATTATTAACAAGCACAGTGTAATTGTCGAGCTCGGTATTCAATGCCTCTATCCGGAAATTTTTCTCATGGCGATATTCAGAAACCAGCAATACCAGCGGTAAAGAGCAAGAGAAAAGAAACGATATAGAATAGCCATTTCCGGCTGTAAGAGAATAATATTTTCATATGTCGGCTTAATCCATTTCAAAACAATATCCATATCCTTTCCGGGTAACCAGGTATTTCCCGTATTCCCCAGCTTTTTCCTCAATCGCGTGACATGTACGTCAACAGTCCTTTCTGTCACACTGATATCTCTCCAGATAAAATCAAGGATCTGGTCCCGGTCAAAAATTCTGCCCGGATTCCTGAGCAACATATACAACAGCTGAAATTCAATGGGTGTAAGATCTTCTCTTTGACCGTCAAGCAAAAGCCTCTTCTTTTCAAGGTCAAGTTCGATGCCCGCGATTCTGATTGCATTTTCAGGGGTTCTATTTCCCGGCTGGCCGTCATTCCGCCGGATCACCGCTTTTACCCTGGCGATGATTTCCTTAACCGAAAAAGGCTTGGTGATAAAATCATCCGCACCCACAGAAAACCCGGTAAGCTTATCGTTTTCAGAATTTTTTGCCGTGATGAATATGATCGGAGTACTGACCTTTTTCCGTTTTCTGATCTCATCCGCAAGCCTGTAACCCGACATCCCTTTCATCATTACGTCAAGCAGAAAAAGTTGGTACCTCTCTGCTTTTAAAGAAAGAGCTTCTTCAGCTGAGTTTACAGTATCAACCACATAACCCTCCGATTCCAGGTTGAATTTAAGGATCTCGCAAATATCTTCCTCATCATCAACAATAAGTATACGGTACGGTTTAAAATCTGTCATAATCAGGTATTACAATTCTCAAAAATACATTATGCACATTACAGCTATATTACAAATTTGTGACGATATTATTACAAAATGATCTGCCTAATTCAGTGTTAATTGTAACTATTTTGTAACATGATCTTAATATAACTGCAACAAGCCTGTAATAATCAATCGGCAATTTTGTACCGATGCAAAAAGAATAAATCAAGCCATATCAATATGAAGAATATCTCACTGATTGTATTTGTTGTCCTCCTGTCGCTGAACGCATTCAGCCAGTCCTCCGCAGATACCCTGCAGGAAAAAATGACCACACTGGATGGCCGGCTGAATTCACTTGATGAAAGAGTTGCATTAAATGAGAGTGATCTGGGAAAGCTTACAAAAATTAAAGTATCCGGTTACATCCAGGCCCAGTTTGAAACATATCAGGATGGACTGCTGAAATCCAACGACCCGAATAACACCTTTTATATAAGACGTGCCAGGATTAAATTTACCTATGAGGCTGCGGATGGATTGAAATTTGTTCTGCAGCCCGATTTCAGTACAGGAAATCTTTCCCTGAAAGATGCCTATGCAGTAGCATCCCTTCCAAAACTTCCTTCCCTTTCTCTATGGGCCGGCCAGTTCAACCGGCTGAACTATGAAGTGGAATATTCATCCGGACAAAGGGAAGTGCTTGAACGGTCAAGGGTGATCCGGACCATCTATCCCGGAGAAAGAGAAATAGGCGCCAAACTTGAATTCAACCCGGTTACCATACCTCTGAAATTACAATTTGCTGTTTTGAATGGAAATTTTTCCGGCAACCAGCAAAAGGATGCGGATTCGAAAAAAGACATCATGGCCAGGGCCACCTATTCGGTAAAATTGCCCTCGGCCGGAATCGGAATTGATTTTGGGGCCCATTTATATTATGGAGGACTCATGGCGAAGAACAAGTATGTTTTTAATCTTGAAAATCAGCTGGACTCCCTCGATGGGAATAAGGGATCCTATCTCGATAAAAAGTGGGCCGGCGCAGAAATGCAAATCTATTTTGACTTTCTTGGCGGAATGGCGCTGAAAGGGGAGTACATCGCCGGTCAGAATGCCTTTTCGGGTGACTCCAGGTCAAATCCGTATAAAATGAAAAAATTCTCCGGCTATTACGGGTACCTGATAAAAAATATCGGAAAGAAAAACCAGCTGGTAGGCCGGTACGATTATTTCGATCCAAATACAAGGTTTAAAGGGGATGCTGCCGGTTTGGATGTTTATTACAAAACACTCACCGTTGCATGGCAATACTATCTCAATCACAACATCCGGTTTTCACTGAATTATGAAATGCCCACGAACGAAACCAATGCCATTTATAAGGATGACATTGCCGACAACGTGTTTACGATAAGAATGCAGGCAAAATTTTAAGGATCCAAACCCTTCAAGTAAGGATCCAAACCCTTCAAGCGGTCGCAGACCCTTGAAGCGGTTGGGTGAAGAAGGATCCAAACCCTTCAAGCGGTCGCAGACCCTTGAAGCGGTTGGGTGAAGAAGGATCCAGACCCTTCAAGCGGTCGCAGACCCTTGAAGCGGTTGGGTGAAAAGATGAGAGATAAATAATTGAGTCGGTATTCGATAATCGGTAATCAGTAAATAATAATCTGGAAAAAGAGAAAATAATTATCAAAAACTTCAAATCAAATCAAAATGAAAAACAAAAAATTAGTTTTACTGCCACTGCTTCTTTTGGCATTCATCGTGGGTGCCGCCTTTATGGCAAACACCAAAATTACGGTAAAAGGATCTGATACACTTGTTATTCTGGCCCAGCGCTGGGCCGAGATCTATATGAAAGCTCATCCCGAAACATCAATACAGGTTACGGGTGGTGGCTCAGGCGTGGGTATTGCCGCCCTTATCAATGGAACAACGGATATAGCCAATGCCAGCCGGCCGATTAAATCATCCGAGGTGGAAAAACTCAAGGCACGGTATAACACGCTGGGAGTTGAAATTCCCTGCGCCAAGGATGGAATAACAATCTATCTGAATGAAGATAATAAGGTGCAGGAATTATCCATCAAACAGCTGAGTGATATTTACCAGGCCAAAATCACCAACTGGAAACAGGTTGGCGGATTAGATGCCCCTATCAAGCTCTATGGCCGGGAAAACAGTTCCGGTACCTATGTTTATTTCAAGGAAGAGGTTGTAAAAGGGGATTACGCAGCTGCATGCCAAACCCTTCCGGGAACAGCCGCTGTGGTAAATGCGGTGAAGAAAGATAAAAACGGGATTGGCTATGGCGGAGCCGCCTATGCATCGGGCGTGAAACACTGTAAGGTTAAAAAAGACGAAAAGTCAGCCGGCGTATTGCCCACAGCCGAAAATATAGCCAACAATAAATACCCCATTTCGCGGTATTTATACATGTATCTCAAAAGCCGGCCTACGGGGGATATGAAAAAATATATAGACTGGATCCTCAGTCCGGAAGGCCAGAAAGTAGTGGTTGAAGTTGGCTATTTCCCTGTAAAATAACAATTGTTTCTCAATCTTCCGGTTTGAAAAAGAAGATCAAAAATATCGAAATCCCAGGCCAGGAAAAAAGAACGGAATTTGCAGATTCGATTCTGAAGAAGCAATTCCGCTTTACGGACTGGTTTGCCGAAAGAGTGATCAAGACAATTGCCTTCCTGTCGATAACAATTGTCATCCTGATCTTCGTTTTCGTATTCAGGGAAACCCTGCCTCTTTTCCACTTGCAAAAGACCGAAGTCACTGCAGCCGGAGGAGGAGACCTGCAACCGGAATCCTATACTGCAGGGGAACCGGAAAGTACCCCGCTGAAACCGGAATCCTATTCCGCGGACGAACCGGAATCTGCCCCGCTGAAACCGGAATCCTATTCCGCGGACGAACCGGAATCTGCCCCGCTGAAACCGGAATCCTATGGCGTTGTTCCCGATACCGCATTATCCGAGTCCGCAAGTCCGGAAGTTACAGAAAATACAGCAACCTATATTGGTGAATATGCCAAAAACGAAAATCGCAAAGCAATTGGCACATTTTTATCAAAAGATTGGCAGCCTGTTTCCGATAATCCGCGTTACGGTCTCATCCCTTTATTTTTTGGAACCCTCAAAATAACCCTTATAGCCATATTTTTTGCTGCCCCTGTCGCCATACTGGCGGCTCTCTATACAGCCATGTTCGCACCAAAAAAGATCAGGGAATTCATAAAACCTGCAATAGAGCTGCTGGCCGGATTTCCTTCGGTTGTAATCGGTTTTTTTGCACTGATGATACTTGCGTCCTTTTTTCAGAACCTCCTGGGGTATTCCGGTCGACTGAACGCATTTGTCGGGGGTATTGCCATGGCACTGGCCGCCATTCCCGTCATCTATACGTTAACCGAGGACGCGCTGAGCGCCGTTCCGAAAACATACATGGAAGCAAGCCTGGGTTTGGGAGCCAGCTTACGGCAGACTGCATTCACCGTGATTCTGCCGGCGGCCACTCCCGGCATCTTTGCAGCCGTTTTGCTCGGAATAGGACGGGTATTCGGGGAAACCATGATCGCGCTTATGGCCACCGGAAACGCAGCGCTTATTTCGGTAAATCCCTTTGATTCGGTAAGAACATTATCCGCAACTATCGGGGCAGAAATGGCCGAGGTGGTATTCGGCGACACACATTACAGTGTGCTTTTTCTCATCGGATCCCTGCTATTTATCTTTACTTTCATTTTGAACGCTCTGGCAGAATTCTATTTCAGGAACCGGTTGATCAGGCGTTTCCAGGGCAAACAAAGTTAAATACGGATGAACCTGAATCGAAATACCAAGGATGTGATCATCAAGTACCTCACGGCAACGTGTGTTGTACTCATCCTTTTTGTTACAATTTCCATGCTCACGGTAATCCTTATCGGGGGGTGGAAAAATCTTACCTGGGAGTTTCTCAGCCAGTTTCCAAGGGAGGGCATGACAAAAGGAGGGATCTTCCCTGCCATTATCGGCACAGCCCTGATGACACTGATCATGACGGTTGCTGCGGTTCCTTTCGGCGCCATAACCGCTGTTTACCTGTCGGAATATGCATCGGAAAAATCAATACTGGCCCGGTCAATCCGTTTTGCAGTGAAAACGCTGGCAGTGGTCCCCTCCATCATTTTCGGACTCTTCGGACTGGGCTTTTTCATCAAATTCATCGGGGTTAACATCGATAATCTCGTATTTGGGGGGGAACTTCACTATGGACAGCCGAATATTCTCTGGGCCAGCCTCACCATGGCATTACTGACCCTCCCGATTGTCATCGTTTCCGTTGAGGAATCCATTCACACGGTGTCAAGGGAGGTCAGGGAGGCCAGTCTCGCCCTGGGTGCCACAAAATGGCAAACCATTAAAAAAGTTGTACTTCCGGGATCCATCACGGGGATCCTGACGGGAACAATACTGGCCATCAGCCGCGGTGCCGGGGAGGTTGCTCCCATCCTCTTTACAGGCGCCGCCTACTACCTTGCCGAATTGCCCCGCTCCGGCACATCGCAGTTTATGTCACTCGGATATCACATATATATTATGTCCACCCAGTCGACAAATGTGGATGAAACACTGCCCCTCCAGTTTGCCACAACACTTGTATTGTTGCTACTTACATTCTCACTCAGTATGATTGCTGTAACTTTGCGTTACCGGATCAGAAAAAAAGCCCGCTAAATGAAAGACATTAAAGTAAGCGTCAAGGAACTTTCAATTTTTTATGGTGATAACCAGGCACTTAAAAAAATTACAATGGACATACCCGATAAAAAGGTCACTGCCTTTATCGGACCGTCGGGATGCGGAAAATCCACCTTTCTGAGGACGCTGAACCGGATGAACGACCTGATTGATAATGTTCGCGTGGAGGGTGAAGTATTAATTGACGATGTAAACATTTACCAGAAAAACATTGATGTCGTAAACCTGCGGAAGAAGGTGGGAATGATATTCCAGAAATCCAACCCCTTTGCCAAATCCATTTATGAAAATATTGCCTATGGTCCCAGGATCAACGGCATTTCGGATAAAAAAGTGCTGGATGAGATCGTCGAAACTTCATTGATACAGGCAGCGATATGGGACGAGGTAAAGGACAGGCTGAACAATTCGGCTCTCGATCTTTCCGGCGGACAGCAGCAACGGATCTGCATCGCGCGCACCCTCGCCGTAAATCCCGATATCATCCTGATGGATGAGCCGGCCAGCGCGCTTGATCCGATATCCACCGCCAAAATTGAAGAACTGATCCATGAATTAAAAAAGTTCTATACCATTATTATCGTTACCCATAACATGCAGCAGGCTGCGAGAACCAGCGATATTACAGCTTTCTTTTACCTGGGTGAACTGATTGAAATGGATAAAACACGTTCCATTTTTACAAATCCTTCAAAAAAACAAACGGAAGATTATATATCCGGAAGATTCGGATAGAAGGAATTTTTCATTTTAATGTGTTTCTATTAGTACAAATTCAGTTGGTTAATTTTATACGATTTTTATGCAGCCTTTTTTTCAGGAAGAACTCGATAAGCTCAGGAAACGATTGAACAAAATGTTTGTTCTTGTATCCGTTCAGCTTGAAAACTCAAGCCAGTCCGTTACAAATACAGATTTTGAAACATCCGACCTGGCATTGAAAAACGAAAACCGGATTGATAAGCTGGATATTAAAATCGACAAACTCTGCCAGCGTATTTTTGCCCTTGCCCAGCCTGTGGCTACGGATTTACGGTTTATCATGTCCTCCCTTCGCATTGCAAATGAAATTGAAAAGATCGGCGATATAGCGTTCGATGTGATCGGCCATTCAGAAACAGTAAGGCCTTTCCAGGAAATTCTTTCCGAACACAATATTTCCGGAATATTTGAGGAGATCCTGATGGTAAGCAAACAGGAAACGGAAGCTTATACCAACAACAACAGCGAACTGGCCAAGGACATCCTGGTGCGTTGCAAAAAAATTGAAGAAACATGCAAGGTTGTCTTCAACGAGGTAATTGCCAAAATGACTGAAAAATCAGAGGTAATCCTCATTGCGACAGATCTCATTCTGATCATCCGCGACCTTGAACGGATCACCAACCACCTGCAGAGCATCGCCGATTCAATCGTGTTTATCGCGGAAGGCAAAAGACTGCGACATTCGGGAGTTGTGAAGAGGGACGAGGGACAAGGGACGAGTGACGAGCAGTAGTCTTGCAGTTTTGCAGTTTTGCAGTTTTGCAGTCGTGCAGTTTTGCAGTTTTGCAGTCTTGCAGTTTTGCAGTTTTGCAGTCATGCAGTCAGGCAGTCAGGCATGCGTCAGCGTCACTAGTCACTAGTCACTAGTCACTAGTCACTTTCCTCATCACTTTTAGTTTTTCACTGTTCATTTTTCCTTTTCACTGGTCACTCGTCCCTTGTCCCTCTTATAAACTCAAGATTCCGTTTCAGCCCCTTAAATTTCGCCCGTTTAACAGGGGAATGGGCAAAGGTCATCCTGAATTTTTCTTCCTCCATCTCATACCATTCCTGCCGCTTCATTTCAAGAAGTCCGGTCAACGGCCTGAAATCCTCTTCCTGGTTTTGCGCGGACTTTCGGTTCCATGGACACACGTCCTGGCAAATGTCGCACCCGAAAACCCGGTTCTGAAACTTGCCCTGGAATTCCGGACTGATCTCCCCCTTATTTTCAATGGTCAGATAGGATATGCACCTGTTTGCATCGATCGTACGACCCGGCAGAATGGCCTCGGTGGGACATGCCCTTACGCAGCGGTTGCAGTCACCACAGAAATCGGCAATGGGGGCATCGTATTGCAGCGGAATATCAACAATCAGCGTTCCGATAAAAAAAAAGGATCCCGACTCGGGGGAAATCAGGTTTGAATTTTTACCGATCCATCCTAAGCCGGATCGCGCAGCCCATGCCCTGTCGAGCACCGGCGCCGAATCAACGAAACCCCTGCCGCTGACAGTTCCCATGGATGCCTGCATAAAACCGAGCAGTTTGTTCAGCTTTTTCCGGATTACCTCATGGTAATCACGGCCATAGGCATAGGTAGAAATGACCGGGGCTTCCGGATCGGAGGAACGGGCCTCGGAATAGTAATTGAGAATTACCGATATGACGGATTTTGCGCCATCCACCAGCCTGGAAGGATCCGTGCGCTTGTCGAAATGATTTTCCATGTAGGACATTCCGGCATGGTGGCTTGCTTCCAGCCACAACCTTAACCTGTGCGCATCCCCGGGAAGAAATTCAGCCCTGGAAATGCCGCATGCGCTAAAGCCAAGCCGGACGGCTTCTGCTTTGATCATGGATGACTGTGAAAAAAGTTCATCCATTTTACAATGATTAAGTTTGATTTTAGAGATGCTTCTTCCTCAGAAATGAGCGCAGCCTGGAGGCTACGCCCAATTCCTGATTACTCAATGTCATCTTTTTTACAGTCTCTTCTTTACCTCTGTAGTTTCATATCCCTCAATGATATCACCTGCCTGTATATCATTGTAATTCTGGATATTCAAACCACATTCCTGACCGACGAAGGCTTCTTTCACATCGTCCTTATAGCGTTTCAGGGAAGCCAGGTGGCCGGCATGAATAACAATGCCTTCGCGAATGATCCTGATTTTGGTATCGCGTTTAATTTTTCCTTCCTTCACCATACAACCGGCAATAGTTCCCACTTTCGTGATCTTAAATGCTTCCATCACTTCAAGGGTCGCAACGATTTCCTCCCTGATTTCAGGAGATAACATGCCTTCCATGGCCGATTTGATCTCATTGATGGCATCGTATATGATCGAATACAACCGGATATCGATCTCTTCCCGTTCGGCAATGCGTCTTGCCTGAACAGAAGGCCTTACCTGGAATCCAATTACAATTGCATTGGATGCCGCAGCCAGCAGGATGTCGCTTTCGGATATTTGTCCCACAGCCTTATGAATCACATTTACCTGGATTTCTTCATTCGAAAGCTTGATCAGCGAATCGGAAAGTGCTTCGATGGACCCATCCACGTCGCCCTTAACAATCACATTCAGTTCCTTGAAGTTTCCGATGGCAATACGACGGCCGATCTCATCGAGCGTAATATGTTTCTGTGTCCGCAGTCCCTGTTCACGCAAGAGTTGTTCACGCTTGGTGGCAATTTCCTTGGCTTCCTTTTCGGTTGAAAACACGTTGAACTTGTCACCGGCCTGTGGTGCACCGTTCAATCCGAGTACCAGTACCGGATCAGAAGGTCCTGCGGCTTCAATTTTCTTTCCGCGTTCATTGTACATGGCTTTTACCTTGCCAAAATTATGGCCTGCCAGCACTATATCGCCTACCCGCAATGTTCCCGACTGTACAAGTACAGTTGCCACGAATCCCCTTCCCTTGTCGAGGGAGGATTCGATGATCGTGCCATTGGCCAGTTTTTCCGGATTGGCTTTGAGATTCAATAGTTCTGCCTCGAGGTATACCTTTTCGAGCAGATCATATATGTTTAATCCTGTTTTGGCAGAAATTTCCTGCGATTGGTATTTTCCACCCCAGTCTTCCACAAGGATGTTCATCTGGGCCAGGGATTCCTTAATTTTTTCGGGATTTGCCGTAGGCTTGTCTATTTTATTGATGGCAAATACCATGGGCACACCGGCGGCCTGGGCATGGTTGATGGCCTCAACGGTTTGAGGCATGATGCCGTCGTCAGCGGCAACCACAATGATAGCCACATCGGTGATCTGGGCTCCGCGGGCACGCATGGCGGTAAACGCCTCATGACCCGGTGTATCGAGAAATGTAATCTGTCTGCCATCTTTCAGTATCACCCCGTAGGCTCCGATATGCTGGGTTATACCCCCGGCTTCTCCGGCTATTACATTTGCAGAGCGGATATAATCGAGCAATTTCGTCTTTCCATGGTCAACGTGGCCCATAACAGTGACAATCGGCGGCCGGGGAACCAGGTCCTCAGGATCCTCGACTTCTTCTTCCTGTTCATCTTCAGCATCCACGGTAACGAACTCAACTTTATAGGCAAATTCTTCGGCGACGAGCACAAGGGCTTCCGCGTCGAGGCGCTGGTTGATGGAAACAAAAAGGCCAAGGCTCATGCAGGCAGCAATAACTTCATTCACAGGAACATCCATTAAGGTGGCCAACTCATTTACTGTAACAAATTCAGTTACACGAAGGATATTCTTTTCGCTTTCCTTCTTTTCTTCTTCCTGTTGCATCCGCTGGCTGACAATATCCCGCTTTTCGCGGCGGTATTTGGCACCCTTGGTCCTGCCCTTTGTTCCGATGCGTGCGAAAGTATCCTTTATCTGCTTGTCAACATCTTCCTCACTGATCTCAAAACGATAGCCTTTTCTTTTCTTCTTTTTCTTTTTGTCTTTTATGACTTCAAGATCGGCAGTTCGGGGTGGCTTTTCAACACTGACCCGCTGTGTATCTTTCTTGATTCTCTTTCTTTTTTTCTTTTCGGCGCTGTCATCCTTATCGGCACCGGCCCGTTCAAGGCTCATTTTACCTACCACGGTGGGACCGGCAAGCTTGTCGGCTTTGGCCTTAATCACCTCTGGTAACCTGCCGCCGGTACGGGGCTTGACTTCCAGATCCTGCGGCGGATTTTTTTCAGCTGATTCTCGCTGCTGGTTGCTGGTGCGGGTCCTTCTTTCCACTTCCAGCTGCTCCCTCGTTTTCTTGGGAGGACGGGTACGCTGATTCATGGCGTCAAGGTCGATTTTGCCAACTACCTTGACTTCAACATCCTTAATTTCCTGTTTGTAGAAATTTTCTCCCGGTATTGACGGAGCGGTTTCCTGTTCCGGCTCGGGAATTATTTCCTCTTCGGGTTCAGGTGCTGCTGCCACAGGAGCTTCTTCAGCAGGTATGACGGGCTCTTCCCGGGTTACCTCGGGCTCGGGCTCTTTTTCAACCATCACCGGAGGTGGTGGAGGAACTTCTGTTATTTCCTTTTCTTTTTCCTTTTCTTTTTCCTTTTTAACAGGGGGAGGAGGAGGTGGCGGAGTATGTTTTTTGGGTGGATTCAAATCGATCTTCCCTACCACATTAATCCGGATTGTTTCCTTTTCTGCCGGGTGTTCTGCTTCAGGCTCATGATGCGTTACCGAAGGGCGCAGGTCTTTTACAAGCAATTCCTCTTCAAATTCCTGAATTTCAGTATCCTTTTCGTTATGCATGTCACCGATCGAAATGGATTCCTGTCTCTCCCGTTTATTCCGGAGATTGAGTTTCTCCGATTCCTTTTTCACATTCAGATCAGAACTAAACTCCTTTAACAGCATATCAACCTGCTCGGAGGTGATCTTCTCATTCGGATTAGAATCGATTTTCACCCCTTTTTTATGCAGGAATTCCACAATGGTGGATATCCCCACATTGAGCTCTCTGGCTATTTTGCTTAATCTTGTTGTTGTAGTTTCTGACATTCGCGAACTAGGATTGTTTTAAACGGTCAAAAATAGTAATTCCGACTAATATAAATGTAATCTGATCGTTTATTCGAACTCCGACCGTAGAATTTTAAGCACTTCCCGTATCGTTTCCTCTTCCAGATCAGTACGTTTCACCAAATCTTCAGCATTCAGATTTAAAACACTGCGGGCCGTATCACAACCGATGGATTTGAGTTCATCAATGATCCATCCATCAATTTCATCGGCAAATTCCTCGAGATTAACATCTTCCTCATCGGCATAATCAGTTTCACGGTATACATCAATTTCGTATCCAGTGAGTTGTCCGGCCAGCTTAATATTAAGGCCGCCTTTTCCAATAGCCAGTGAAACCTCGTTCGGTTTCAGGTATACATCCGCCTTTTTTGTTTTCTCATCAATTTTGATTGACGAGATCTTGGCCGGGCTTAAAGCCCTTGTGATATAAAGCTGCAGGTTATTGGTATAGTTAATAACGTCGATATTTTCATTTTTCAATTCCCGAACTATCCCATGGATACGTGAACCCTTCATCCCAACACAGGCACCTACCGGGTCAATCCGTTCGTCATACGACTCAACAGCAACCTTTGCCCTTTCCCCGGGGATACGAACGATTTTTTTGATTGTGATGAGTCCGTCGAAAATTTCAGGCACCTCCAGCTCGAACAATCTTTCAAGAAAAACAGGAGAGGTACGCGACAGAACGATCAGGGGGGTATTGTTGCGCATTTCCACCTTGATCACAACGGCGCGGATATTGTCGCCTTTCCGGAAATAGTCGGTCGGTATCTGCTCGCTTTTGGGAAGGATCAGTTCATTTCCCTCTTCGTCCAGGACGAGAATTTCGCGTTTCCAAACCTGGTATACTTCACCGGTGATGATGTCTCCGATACGTTCCTTGTATTTTTGAAAAATATTGTTTTTCTCCAGGTCAAGGATTCTTGCAGTGAGATTTTGCCTCAGTGCCAGGATGGCTCGTCTTCCAAAATCTACCAGCTTAACCTCATCCGTTACCTCTTCACCTTCTTCATAATCGGCATCGATTAATTTTGCCTCTGACAGAGAAATCTGTTTGTTCGGGTCTTCAACCATTCCGTCGGCAACGACTTCACGATTACGCCAAATTTCAAAATCCCCCTTGTCAATGTTGATGATTACGTCGAAATTGTCGGCTGAAGTAAACATTTTCACAAGCATACCGCGGAATACATCTTCCAGAACACTCATCATGGTAGCCCGGTCAATGCTTTTCAGATCTTTAAATTCCGAAAAAGTTTCGATCAAGTTAAGGTTTTCCATGTGTACACATTATTTTTTTAGACTAATCACAATTTTTGCGGCTTTAATTTCGTCCAGCTGCTTTTCAAATAATTTCTTTACGACCGCCTTTTTACGAGTTAGGGGGTCTTTTTCAATTGATTCCATTTCCAGCGTGATGGACCCTCCCTCAGCCTTTACAAGCTTTCCGGTGGTTTTTAGCCCATCAAAGGTAATTACATCCAGCCACCTGCCCAGGCTTTTCTGGTATTGCTCGGGTTGTTTTAACGGATTTTCAAGGCCCGGTGATGATACTTCCAGTTCATAATCTTCCGTTTCCCGATTGAAACGCGATTCGATAAACCGGCTGACAGCGATGCACTCTTCAATGGTAATCCCCTTCAGGCTGTCGGCATGCACTGTAATCCGGTTTCCCGCACTCACAGTTACATCCACCAGGAAAAGTCCCCGCTTCGGCAATTCTTCCAGAAGGGAAGACTTCACTAAATCAGCTTGTATCATCGAACAGTTCAGGTAACAAAATAGGGGACAACGTGTCCCCTATTCGGTGTAATTCTGCGCAAAGATAAAAATAATAATTCATTTCACAAAACAATACCTTATATTATACAAAGGGAATATTGGTTTTACCGAAGATTATTCGGTAATTTGTATTATGTCAATCCTCATCAATAAGCGGAAAATTATCAACGACCCTGTTCACGGGTTCATTATAATTCCTACTCCTTTTATTTTTGATTTGCTTGAGCATCCTTACGTTCAACGTCTGCGACGCATAAAACAGCTGGGTCTTACAAGCCTTGTTTATCCGGGAGCCACACATACCCGGTTCCAGCATGCCCTGGGGGCGATGCACCTGATGGGACTGGCGATTGAAAATCTGCGGCAGAAGGGCACGGAGATCACCGAAGAAGAGGCGGAAGCCGTGACAGTGGCAATTCTGTTGCATGATATCGGGCACGGGCCTTTTTCACATGCCCTTGAAGAAAGCATGATCGCAGATGTCAGCCATGAGGAATTATCCCTTTTGCTTATGAACAACCTGAACAGGGAGTTCGGCGGCAAGCTGACCCTGGCCCTGTCCATCTTCCGGAACCGGTATCCGAAAAAATTCCTTCACCAGCTTGTTTCGGGGCAGCTCGACATGGACCGGATGGATTACCTCATGCGCGACAGTTTTTATGCAGGCGTGGTTGAAGGCGCCATCGGTACGGAACGGATCATCAAAATGCTGAATGTTTCCGGGGATCAGCTGGTGGTTGAAGCAAAGGGGATTTATTCCATAGAAAAATTTCTGATTGCCCGGCGTTTAATGTACTGGCAGGTATACTTTCACAAAACCGTCATTTCAGCTGAACACCTGCTCGTAAAATTGTTGAAGAGGGCCGGTGAAGTTGCCAAAACGGATCCCTCGCTGGCTGCCACGCCTTCCCTCGCCTATTTCCTCCGGAACAAGATCTCCCGTGCCGGATTAAAGGACAATCCCGGGGAAACCCTGAATTATTTTGCCAGTCTCGACGACGATGACATTATGGTATCCGCCAAAGCCTGGGCGCATCATCCCGACAGGCTGATATCTCTCCTGGCGGACAGTCTTATCCGCCGAATACTGCCCCGGGTAAAAATACTCGAAAATCCGGTGCCGGATATCCAGGTTGAAAAGCTCAGGCAGGACGCAGCGGAAAAATACAATGTAGATATTAAAAGTGCTGAATATCTTGTATATGCAGGTACAATTGCCAATAAAGCCTACAGCATGACGGCCGATACCATCCGCATTCTATACAATACCGGTGAAGTCAAAGATCTGGCTGAAGCATCCGATATCTTCCAGATTCAGAATCTGAATGAAACCCGGAAAAAATATTTTATAAGCTATCCCAAAGATTTTGGCTTAAATTATTAATTTTGTGCCCACTGAAAAAGTAATGACCGAATGAAGTTCACAGCCCAAATTATTGCTGATTTTACCAAAGGTGAAATAATTGGTAACCCTGATGAAGTCATCACTGATATATCCCGGATCGAAGAAGGTAAGAAAGGTACGCTTGCTTTTCTTGCCAATCCCAAGTATGAAAAATATTTATACAGTACCGGCGCGTCCGTTGTGCTCATAAACCGCGATTTCCAGGTAAACGGGCAGCTAAATAGCACAATTATCAGGGTTGACAATGCCTATGACGCATTTACCTCATTGCTTGAACTCTATGCCAAACTAACCCCTGTGAAAGTGGGGATAGAGCAACCTTCGTTCATCAGCCCTACGGCAAAAATCGGGGATGACGTATATATAGGTGCATTCGCCTATATTGGCGAGGGTGCCGTTATCGGCAAAAATGTGAAGATATACCCGCAGACCTACATTGGCGATTTCACGCAAATCAAGGACAACTCGGTGATCTACCCCGGGGTTAAAATATACCACGGCTGCGTAATCGGCGTCGACTGTATCATCCATTCCGGTACAGTCATCGGTGCGGACGGCTTCGGTTTCGTTCAGCAGCCGGATCGCCAGTACAGGAAAATACCGCAGGTAGGAAACGTAATTATCGAGGACCTGGTGGAAATCGGGTCAAATGTTACAATCGACAGGGCCACCATGGGATCAACCATAATCCGCAGGGGATCAAAATTCGATAACCTCATCCAGATCGGACACAATGTGGAAATCGGTGAAAATACGGTTATCGTGTCCCAGGCAGGAGTAGCCGGTTCAACCAAGGTCGGTAGCAATTGCATGATCGGCGGCCAGGTGGGACTGGCAGGTCATGTCAAAATCGGCGATAACGTTAAAATCGGCGCTCAATCCGGGGTCAGCAACAACCTGAAAGACGGGGAAACCGTTCTTGGGTCTCCTGCATTGGATGCCTCAAAGCAAATAAAAGCCATGATTGTTTACAAGTCCCTCCCCGAAATGAGTAAGAAACTGGCTGAGCTGGAAAAGGATATGAAGGAATTAAAGAAAAAACTGCAGCAGGGATAATGTCAATCCTTACTAATTAACTGCTCATTTTCCTGAGATTAAATATTTTTTTATAATTTCGCCGTTGTTTTTTGGGTAATTTACTTAGTATTAAAATAATGGCTGATCAGCAAAGAACGGTTGCCAAACCGGTGAGTCTTAAAGGTAGAGGTTTACATTCAGGTGTTGAAGTTGAGGTTAAGATATGCCCCGCCCCCGAAAATCACGGATATCAGTTTAAACGCATGGACATGGAGGGCACCCCGGTTATAAGGGCGCTGGCTGATAATGTGAAGATCACGGAACGTAGCACTACCATTGTTGACAAAGGCGCATCGATTACAACCGTGGAACATTTGCTCGCGGCCCTTTACGGGATGGGTGTTGATAATGCACTGATGGAAATCAGCGGCCCGGAAGTGCCTATCCTCGACGGCAGCGCAAAACCGTTTGTTGAAGCCATTCTGCTGGCTGGCATTGTCAGCCAGAAGGCCGAACGTGTTTACTTCCAGGTAAGGGATAAAATTGAATTCCGCGATGAAGCCGCCGGAATTGACATTATTGCCTATCCCGATGATGAATTTTTAGTAGATGTTCATATTGATTATAATTCCAAAGTTTTGGGGCATCAGTATGCTTCAATGAAGAATATAAACCAGTTTGAAAAGGAATTTTCCGGCTGCCGCACGTTTGTCTTTCTCCATGAAATTGAATTTTTACAAAGAAATAACCTGATCAAGGGCGGGGACCTCGACAATGCCATCGTTATCATTGACCGGCAGGTTTCCCAGGAGGAACTCGACAGGATGGCGGAGGTGATGAACAAACCAAAAATCAAGGTTAAACCCGAAGGCATCCTGAATAATGTTGACCTTGCCTTCAGCAATGAACCGGCCAGGCATAAGCTTCTTGACGTCATCGGCGATCTTGCCCTTTGCGGGGTAAGGCTGAAAGGCCGGTTTATCGCCAATAAACCCGGCCACCATGCCAATGTTGAATTTGCCAAACTGATCCGGAAAAGCATCCGGGCAAGCATACATAAGCCGCTTGCCCCGGTATATGATCCCGATAAGGAACCTCTTTTCGATATTAACCACATCATGAAGCTTCTGCCACACCGGAATCCCTTTTTGATGGTTGACAAAATCATGTCGATGGATAAATGGACGATCTGCGGGATAAAAAACGTGACAATGAATGAAGCGTTCTTCGTGGGCCATTATCCCGATGAACCCATTATGCCGGGCGTCCTGCAGATTGAATCGCTTGCACAGGTAGCCGGAATATTGCTGCTGTGTTCCGTACCTGACCCGGAAAATTTTCTTTTATACTTTATGCGCATAGATTCCGTTAGATTTAAACGCAAGGTTGTTCCCGGCGATACCCTCAACATCCGGATGGAATTGAAGGAGCCTGTCAAACGGGGCATCGGATTATGCAAAGGCGAAGGATTCGTGGGTGACCAGCTGGTCATTGAAGCTGAGTTTATGGCCCAGCTTGCACGCAAACCCTCCGTTTAATTTCTTTAAGTTTCTAAACTATAAATACTTTTCATGAGTAATCAACCACTTTATTCTCTTCACCCGGATGCCAAGATCGGGAAACAAGTTGAAATCGGACCTTTTACTACTATATATGGAGATGTCGAAATTGGGGATAATACCTGGATTGGTCCCAATGTTACCATCATGGATGGTGCCAGGATTGGCAAAAACTGCCGGATATTTCCGGGAGCTGTCATCTCAGGCATACCCCAGGATCTGAAGTTCCAGGGTGAAGTTACCACCGCCAGGATAGGCGATAATACCACCATCCGGGAATATGTTACAGTTAACCGGGGAACCAAGTCAAAGGGTACTACCACGGTCGGAAATGACTGCCTTATCCAGTCGTATGTGCATGTCGCTCATGACTGTGCTGTAGGCAATCATTGCATTTTATCGGGTTACGTGGGGCTGGGAGGCGAAGTAGTGATCGAAGACTGGGCGATTCTCGGCGGCGGGAGCCTGGTACACCAGTTTGTTCGTATCGGTTCCAATGTAATGGTACAGGGTGGATGCAAAGTTGTAAAGGATGTGCCTCCCTATATCATGGCCGGCAGGGATCCTGTTGTTTATGCAGGCCTCAACCTGGTCGGACTGAGAAGAAGAAATTTCGCCTCGGAAAAAATACAGGAACTGCAAGAGATTTACCGCACCTTATATATGAAGGGATTTAACAATTCCGACGCCCTGAGAAACATTGAAGCCAGTTTTCCTCCCTCCGAGGAACGCGATCACATCATTGCTTTCGTACACCAGTCGGAAAGAGGGATTATCAAGGGGTTACTTGACGATACGGATTAGTAGGGATGATTTAACTGGCGCCTTCGGCGCCTTTTTTTGGGTGAGATGGCCAAAAATTTTAACGCAGAGTCCGCGGAGCCAGAGAAAACTCATTGCATTCGTTTAGCCGTTTCATTAAATTGAATCATGGCCACGAAGTGGTCAGATCTCAATAACCGTGGGTAAAACCCACGGAAGCGAGATCTGCGAGATCACAAAAGCGGATTCCATCCCTCCGCTTCAATCCTGATCTCACTTCCTCCCGAAGTCACCATCCGTATTCCGATCGGTGAATCTGTCATATGCCCGATAACGGAAATTTCACTGCGGTTGCTTATTTTATCATAATTTGCCACCGGAACAGTGAAAAGCAATTCATAATCCTCACCCCCGTTGAGAGCGGTGATTAGAGGGTCAATATCAAATTCAGCGGCTGCCCTTTTTGTCTCGGAATGAATGGGAATCTTATCCGCATAAATCCGGCAGCCTTTCTGGGAAGCCTGCGAAATATGCATCAGTTCGGAGGACAGGCCGTCAGAAATGTCGATCATCGAGGTAGGTTTGATCTCCAACTCACTGAACAAGTCAACAATATCCCTGCGGGCTTCCGGTTTCAACTGCCGTTCCAGTATATAATCATAACCTTCGAGCGCCGGCTGCTGAATCTTATGTTTTTCAAACAGCAACCGCTCACGCTCCAGCACCTGAAGTCCCATATAAGCACCTCCCAGTTCCCCGGATACACATATCAGATCATTGATCCCTGCCCCGCTCCTGTAAGTCAGATTTTTTTCATGGCCCTCGCCGATTGCGGTGCATGAAAGGATCAGTCCGGTCATGGAAGATGTTGTGTCCCCGCCTACAAGGTCAACGCCATAAGCGGCACAGGCCAACCGGATACCGGCGTAAATTTCTTCCATCATTGTAATGGTAAATTTGCGCGATATGGCCAAAGAAACAAGCAATTGCAGGGGCCTCGCATTCATGGCATAAATATCGGAGAAGTTAACCACGGCTGCTTTATACCCCAGGTGCTTAAGGGGAGTATAAACAAGATTAAAATGGATCCCTTCTGCCAGCAGATCGGTGGTTACAACTACCTTTCCGGTTCCATATTCAAGCACGGCCGCATCATCCCCTATCCCAGTCTTCGTTGAGGGATTAACCGGGCGGATATCCCGCGTCAAATGCCGGATCAGTCCAAACTCCCCCAGACTCGAAATTTCATCGTGCTCGCGTTCCTTTTCACTCATACCAATGGATACAGATATTTATAAACCCCCACAAATATCAGGATAAATTGATTTAGATTTAGTATATTTGCCATTATTTAGAATAATTCTAAATACACTTATAGAATGGGAATTACGGAAATAAAAGTTTGGAACCATGGAAGAGAATAAGGATCAAATACTGACGGAGGTTACCAAAGCGGACTATAAATACGGCTTTTTCAGCGACATAGATACCGACACAATTCCAAAAGGATTGACGGAGGATGTCGTACGGCTGATCTCTTCAATAAAGAAGGAACCGGAGTTCATGCTGGAGTTCCGGCTCAAGGCATACAGGCATTGGCTTACGATGAAAATGCCACAGTGGGCGCATCTCCGCGTTCCGGAAATCCGGTATGAGGACATTATTTTCTATGCTGCACCCAAACAGGTTGTAGGACCGAAAAGCTTGTCGGAAGTGGATCCGGAACTGCTGGCCACTTTCAATAAACTCGGAATTCCGCTTGAGGAGCAGAAACACCTTACCGGTGTTGCTGTGGATGCTGTGATGGACAGCATATCCGTAAAAACCACTTTCAGGGAAGCTCTTGCCGACCTGGGCATCATATTCTGTTCCATGAGTGAAGCCATCCGGGAATACCCCGACCTCGTGAAAAAATACCTGGGTTCGGTGGTGCCCTATACGGATAACTTTTTCGCTTCCCTCAATTCGGCTGTCTTCAGCGATGGTTCGTTTTGCTACATTCCGAAAGGAGTCAGATCCCCGATGGAGCTGTCCACCTATTTCCGCATCAATGCCGCAAATACAGGCCAATTCGAGCGTACACTGCTGATTGCCGAAGACGACAGCTACGTCAGTTACCTGGAAGGCTGCACGGCCCCCATGCGCGATGAAAACCAGCTGCATGCCGCCGTGGTTGAGATCGTGGCTCTTGAAAACGCGGAAGTAAAATATTCAACGGTTCAGAACTGGTATCCGGGTGATAAAAACGGCAAAGGCGGCATATTCAACTTTGTTACAAAACGGGGAATCTGCAAAGGCGACAATTCGAAAATCTCGTGGACGCAGGTAGAAACCGGATCCGCCATAACCTGGAAATACCCGAGCTGTATCCTTCGCGGAAAGAATACAACCGGAGAATTTTATTCCGTGGCCGTAACCAACAACTACCAGCAGGCCGACACCGGTACAAAAATGATACACATCGGCAAAAACAGCAAGAGCACAATCATTTCAAAGGGAATTTCAGCCGGCCACGGCCAGAACAGTTTCCGCAGTCTCGTTAAAGTTGTCAAATCGGCCGAAAAAGTACGGAATTTTACCCAGTGTGATTCCCTGCTGATGGGAGATAAGTGCGGGGCGCATACCTACCCGTATATCGAAGCGGAAAACGATTCTGCCATCATCGAACACGAAGCCACCACGTCAAAGATCGGCGAAGACCAGATATTCTATTGCAACCAGCGGGGCATTGATACGGAAAATGCTGTGGGATTGATAATAAACGGTTACGCCCGCGAGGTGCTGAATAAGCTGCCCATGGAATTTGCGGTGGAAGCCCAGAAGCTGTTGCAAATCAGCCTGGAGGGAAGCGTGGGATAGAAATTATGAATTATGAATTATGAATTATGAATTATGAATTATGAATTATGAATGGGTGAGCGCTTCGGGCACGGGGGAGTGGAACAATGAACAATGAATAATGAACAATGAATAATGAATAATGAACAATGAACAATGAACAATAATTATATCATGCTTGAAATAAAAGATTTACATGTCAGTATTGATGGCCGGGAGATCCTGAAAGGGATCAATCTCGAAGTGAAAGCCGGTGAAGTTCATGCCATTATGGGTCCCAACGGCTCGGGGAAAAGCACACTGGCTGCAGCCCTGGCAGGAAAAGACAGCTTTGAGATTACCCGGGGGAGCATTTCATTCCTGGGGGAAAACCTCATTGACATGAAACCCGAAGACAGGGCCCGCAAAGGATTGTTCCTGGGATTTCAGTACCCTGTGGAAATTCCCGGTGTTTCCATCGTTAATTTTATGAAGACCGCCATTAATGAACAACGAAAATTCAGGGGACTCGATCCGATTTCCGCTTCCGATTTTCTGAAAAGAATGCGGGATAAAAAAGAACTTGTGGGATTGACAACCAACCTCGCCAACCGGTCGGTTAACGAAGGATTTTCCGGCGGCGAGAAAAAAAAGAATGAAATATTCCAGATGGCGATGCTCGAACCGCTGCTGGCTATCCTGGATGAAACCGATTCCGGACTTGACATCGATGCTTTAAAAACAGTTGCCAACGGGGTAAACAAGCTTCGCCGGAAAGATAATGCAACCATTGTGATCACCCATTACCAGCGGTTGCTGGAACATATCATACCCGACGTCGTGCATGTTCTCTATAAGGGCCGGATCGTGAAATCGAGCGGCAAGGAACTGGCGCTCGAATTGGAAGAGAAGGGCTATGAGTGGATGGAACAGGAAGCTGAGTAAAATACAGGATCGCATCATCAATGAATGAACCCATTATTGCCATGGATATTAAACAGGATCTCATCAGTTTATTCAAACAACATACGGGTGTGCTCGAATCAGGTTCGGGTCACATTCTCAATACATACAGGGAACAGGCCTTTCGTGATTTTGACCGGTTAGGGATACCTTCCATAAAAAGCGAAGCTTATAAATATACCCCGCTTGATAAATATATGCAGGGAAACTATGAGGTGGAGCTGAATGCCAATCCCTTTAAGATAGACCTGCAGGACATCTTTAAATGCGATATTCCGGAACTCGACACGCAGGTGGTACTCGTGCTGAACGGATTCTTTTATTCTGTTAACCAGGCTGAACAACTGCCACGGGGAGTTATTGTCTGCGGTTTGAATGAAGCCTCGGAACGGTACCCCGAACTTTTTCACGCCCATTATTCCCATTATGCAGATACATCCGCCGACGGGCTGGTAGCCCTGAATACGCTCTTTGCCCAGGATGGGGTATTTATTTATGTACCCGAAAATACGGTGGTGGAGAAACCGATACAGATCATTAATCTGAGCCATTCCTATAAGAACCTCCGCATTACTCGGCGAAATCTGATTGTGGCAGCTGAAAATGCACAGGTGAATGTCGTCGTTTGTGACCATACCCTGTGCCATCAAAGTTACCTGGCAAACTCGCTCACCGAAATTTATGCCGGTAAAAACGCAATGATCGATTACAACAGGCTGCAAAATGAAAATAACCTGTCAACACAAATCAACAATCTTTTCGTTCACCAGGAAGAGGGGAGCCGTTTTACGGAGAACAGCATTTCCTTGCATGGCGGCCTGATCCGGAATAATGTGTATGCCAGCCTCCAGGGCCCGCATTGCGAAACCAACCTGTACGGTCTTTTCCTTTGCGATGAGAAACAGCATGTGGCGAATTATATTATTGTTGACCATGCCTATCCCGGCTGCACGTCCAACCAGCTGTTCAAGGGAATCCTTGACCATGATGCTACCGGCTCCTTTAATGGTAAGATCCTGGTAAGAAAAGACGCCCAGAAGACGCTCGCCTATCAAAAAAACAACAATATTCTCCTTTCATCCGCTGCACGCATGAACACAAAACCACATCTTGAAATATATGCGGACGATGTAAAGTGCAGTCATGGCGCAACCATCGGACAACTTGATATGGAGGCCATGTTCTACCTTCGCTCGCGTGGCATCGGCGAAAAAGAAGCCAGGCACCTGCTTATGTACGCATTTGCCAACGAAATTGTAGGAAAAATAACAATCCCGGTCTTAAAAGAACGCATTATTGAACTGGTAGACAAAAGGCTCCGGGGTGAACTTTCCCGTTGCAACAATTGCGATATTCGCTGTGCGTAATAAAATTCTTTTCATGAGTTATGACGTTTATAAAATTCGCAGGGATTTTCCCATACTTCAGCAACAGGTATACAATAAACCCCTGATCTATCTCGACAACGGCGCAACTACCCAAAAGCCACAGCAGGTTGCCGATTGTGTAAACAGCTATTATACCTCAAAAAACAGCAGTATCCACAGGGGCGTGCACTACCTCAGTGAAATGGCCACCGAGGATTACGAAGAGGCCCGCAAAACAATTCAGCAGTACATCCACGCTGCCCACTCCCATGAAGTCATTTTTACACCCGGAACTACGGCTTCCATCAATGGATTGGCCTTTTCCTTCGGAGAAATGTATGTTCACGAAGGAGATGAGATCCTGGTGACAGAAATGGAACACCATGCGAACATTGTTCCCTGGCAGATGCTCTGTGAACGGAAAAAAGCCATCCTGAAGGTCATTCCTTTCAACAACAACGGAGAGCTTGAACTCGACCAGCTGGATAATCTGATCACCCCCCGCACCCGCCTTATTGCCGTGATCCATATTTCCAACGCGCTGGGAACGGTAAATCCGGTTGAACTGATCACGGAAAGGGCACATCGGCAGAATATTCCGGTTCTTGTGGATGGCGCACAATCGATCCAGCACCTGCCCATCGACGTTCAGAAGATGGATTGCGACTTTTATGTTTTTTCAGGCCACAAGATATACGGCCCTACAGGCATCGGCATCCTCTATGCAAAAGAAAAATGGCTTGAGAAGCTTCCTCCGTTCCAGGGCGGCGGCGATATGGTGGACATTGTGACGTTCGAAAAAACAACCTATAATTCCCTTCCTTTTAAATTTGAAGCCGGAACTCCCAATTATATCGGGGCAATAGGAATGGCATGTGCATTAAAATATGTTTCCGCGGTCGGAATCCAGGATATTTGCAAATATGAACATGACCTTCATGAATACGGCTGTGAACAGCTTTCCGGTATGGAATTTGTTACATTATACGGAAAGGCCAGGGAGAGAAGTTCGATCCTTTCCTTCAATATCCAGGGGGTGCATCCATACGATGCCGGAATGGTTATGGATAAGATGGGACTTGCTGTCCGCACAGGGACACATTGTGCACAGACTGTCATGCAGCATTTTGGAATGGAGGGAACCATCAGGGCTTCACTGGCCATGTATAATACAAAAGAGGAACTGGATACGCTTGTGGAAGCAGTAAAAAAAGTAAAAACCATGTTCAGTTGAATTTCGTATAACAAGGCATAATAAAAAGGATTTGGATCTGTGAAGGAGTTAAATGACGTACAGCAGGAAATTGTTGAAGAATTCGGGATTTACAGCGACTGGATGGACAAATACAACTATCTGATCGAGTTAAGCCGCGATCTTCCTTTGATCGATACGAAGCTTAAAGTAAATGAAAACCTCATCAACGGTTGTCAGTCAAAAGTTTGGTTAAATGCCGAATACAATGACGGCAGGATTTATTTTACCGCCGATAGCGATGCCATCATTACAAAAGGTATTATTGCCCTGCTGATCCGTGTATTGTCGGGCCGGAACCCGGAAGAAGTAATGCACAGCGATTTATGGTTCATTGATAAGATCGGCCTGCGGCAGAACCTGTCTCCAACACGATCGAACGGACTGCTGTCCATGGTAAAACAAATGAAACTGTATGCATTGGCGTATCATACGAGGGACAAGGGACTAGTGACAAGGGACAAGGAAGGGAAGAATTAAGTTCTGCGGTTCTGCAGTTTTGCAGTTTTGCAGTTCGGATATCCTTTATGGATTAATGTCAGTAGAAAACAGGATAAAGCAATCGTCATTATGAAACGTACAAATCCCTTCAGGGATTAACTATCGGTAGAAAAGATGAATAGATCCCCCTCCCTCCGATATTCCATAAAGAGAAATGAAAAATGAAATTCAAACGATTAAAATAGCGGATCATGGAAAAGGAAAGATCATTGTTATCGATTGAGGCAGAAGTGGTTAATGTGTTGAAAACTACATATGATCCGGAAATACCGGTTAATATATATGACCTGGGATTGATTTATGATATCGAAGTGGACGATAACAGGAAAGTTCGGGTCACCATGACACTTACGGCGCCAAATTGTCCGGTGGCAGACAGCCTGCCGCAGGAGATCCGGGAAAGGATTGCGGCTATTCAGGAAGTAACAGAAGTGGATATTAATCTCGTATTTGATCCGCCCTGGAATCAGTCCATGATGTCGGAAGAAGCACTTCTTGAATTGGGCATGCTATAAATTATTGTGTTTCCATCAAAAAAAAGTTCCATTGGAACGATTTTTGTTTACATTTGTTATATAAATTCCATTTATGAAAAAACTTTTACCCTTATTTGCCATCTTTTTTATCTGGGCTACAGTGGTAACTGCCAACAGCTTACCTACCGTGTCAGAATTTAATGCTCCCAATCGCGCTTACTACCAGCCGGGTCAGGATCAACTGGTTCGCGAAATTGAACTTTATCCCAATCCAATCACCGATGGTCACCTGACCATTACTTCCACCGAAAGCATATTGAGTGTGCAAATATTAAACATTACCGGTAAAATCGTATTCAACCAGGAATTTCAGCCCAACACCAATACAGTAGATCTCGAACTGGATAAACTTGAAAGAGGCATTTACCTGGTAAGAATTGGTTTCCCGGGCAAAGAAACCCATACCGAAAAGGTGATGGTGAAATAATTCCATTCAGCCCCGCTTACCTCGCTGATTCCGCAGCCCGTGGGTTTTACCCACGGTTTCAGATTTGGCCCTTCGGGCCTGGAGACTTCGAAACATAACCACTTCGTGTTCCAATAAATAAATTCCGTAGGGATAAATCGAATGCAATGAGATTTCTCCGCGACCTATATCTTGGCGCGCTTTGCGAATAAACTCCCCGGACTTCGCGTTAAAAATTTGGGGTACCTCGTTTAATCAATTTTTTGCAAAGTTATCTGTTCTGAGGTTGGAGGGAAACCCTCCCGAGGACTCCGTTGTAAATTGTACGTTACTCTTACGTCTTGAACATAAAATACACTGCACCCACCATGCAGAGCCCTGCCCATAAATAATTCATTTTGAAGGGTTCTTTCAGGTACATGATACTGAATGGGACAAAAACGCTCAGGGTAATAATTTCCTGCATAATTTTCAACTGTCCCACGCTCAGTCCTGGCTGCCGAAACGGTTGGTCGGAACCTGCACTATGTATTCGAACAAGGCAATGCCCCAGCTTACCAGCGCGGCTATCCACCAATGCTGCCCCTTCATGTTTTTAAGATGCCCGTACCAGGCGAATGTCATAAACAGGTTACTGAGCGTTAACCCAGAAACAACAGTCAATATGGTCCTCATCGCAAATATCCTTTATCGCTTCAATTTGCGGCAAAAATATAAAAAAGAAACAGCTTGTAATAAAAATGCACAACCGAAGATCAAAGAATACGACTATAATTTAAAGGTGAGGCCGAAGATAAAACTATCGGGGGACAGATCCAATCCCAAGGTGCTGTGAACATCCTTTTGATCATTCCCCAGGTCAGTTGCATCACTCATAAATCCAAACCATCCGAATTTTGCCTCGAGCGCAAGCCGGGGTGTAATATAATAATACACACCGGGGGAGATCAGCGCTGAAAATCCGAATACGTTTTGCGTGTCCGTCACATCATTGCTAAAAGTCTTATTCGTCCCGAATGAAAAGCCCATTGACGCTTCAGCAAAAATACCGCCGGTTCCTGATACCAGGTAATACCTGCCAAAAGGAGTAAAGACCATTTTTGAGGTGGTGCTCTTCTCAATCGTGGATTGCGGATATTTATCAATCTGCGTATCCAAGCCGACCCCGGCCCCAACTGCAACCCGATCATTTAAAAAGTATCCTCCCAGGGGCATTACAGTGATATAGGTGGAAGATTCGTCTTTTTCCGTGGTGTTTCCGTCTTTTGACTTATCGACCGTGCCATACAGACTCAAATGTCCGCCGATAAAAAATTTGCCTCCGGCCGGTTGGGCCATAAGCGGTGCGCATACCAGGCATGCGATTGCGATAAACGTTAGTTGTCTCATCGGGATTGATTTTAAAGTTTACACAAAGATACATTAACTGATAAAAAATGATATTATCTTTGAGCCAGTTCATTTTTTTATTGTGGAATACGATGGATCTCTTTTGATATATCAGAAGGGATTTTTTTATTTATATAATGGAAAAGAAAATTAAACTGGGCATTTTCGGATTCGGCTGTGTTGGCCAGGGTCTTTACAATGTATTGCATCATACAAGGGGTATTAATGCCGAGATCAAGAAGATATGTATTAAGCACCCCGATAAAAAAAGGCCCATTGATGCCTGTTTTTTTACCACCGATCGAAATGAAATCCTGAATGATCCTGAAATTGATGTCGTAGTGGAACTCATCGATGAAGTGGATGCCGCATTTGAAATTGTTTCTTCGGCACTTAAAAAAAAGAAAGCGGTTGTATCGGCCAATAAAAAAATGATCGCAGAAAATTTCGAAGCGCTGCTTGACCTTCAGCGTGAAAACAACACGTCATTCCTGTACGAGGCTTCCTGCTGTGCCAGCATTCCGGTAATTCGAAACCTCGAGGAGTATTATGACAACGATTTGCTAACGAGTGTGGAAGGGATACTGAACGGGTCAACAAATTACATTCTTACAAACATATTCCAACATAACCAGCCTTTTGCGGAAGCTCTCAAAACAGCCCAGGAACTCGGCTATGCCGAGACCGATCCCAGTCTGGATATTAAGGCCCTCGATCCGAAATACAAACTGCTGATCATCCTGGTCCATGCATTCGGTATCATCCTGCGGCCGGATGATATTTTTAACTATGGTATTCAGCACTTGAAAGATACGGACATACGCTATGCGCGGGAAAAAAATGCCAGCATAAAACTGATCGCCAAATGCAAGAAAACTGACAACAAGGTGATCGCTTATTGCATGCCCCGTTTTGTTGCCCATGAGGACACGCTCAATAAAGTTAATTATGAATATAACGGGTTGCTTGTGGAAGGAGCCTTTTCCGAACACCAGTTTTTTATGGGCAAAGGAGCGGGGGGGAATCCTACCGGGTCAGCCGTACTTTCCGATATTTCGGCATTGACCTATAATTACAGGTATGAATACAAAAAAATCAGCCAGCATCTGAACTATGGCTTCTCCCAGGATATAAACCTTGAGATTTTTGTGAGTTATGATGAAAATGTAAAACCCGACGTTGCTGATTTTAATTCCATCTCCGTCAAACACGAATCCCCCGATTTCAATTATATAATCGGGAATATTAACCTTGCAAGGCTGAAACAATGCAGCTGGATCGGGGAGGAAACCATAAGTATCGTGCTCACCGAAAATAACTTATAACCTCTATGGATAAGGGATTCTGACAATTGAAAAATATTTGCTTTTTTTATCAAAAAATATACGGAATAGCTTTTGCAATTAAGATTAAAATTTATATAAATTTACCCCCATCAGATGATACACCTTAATTACTCTTAAAATCGTGGGAAAGAAAAGAATAATCAAATCTTATGAGCAACTGTCGGAAGAAATGGTTGAAAGGTTAAAAGCGAAATACCCCGACGGATATGAAGACCGGACCATTACCTTCACAAACCCCAGGGGTGAAATCGAAGTTGCCATTCCCTTCGAAACGGAAGACATTTACTATCTTATAAAACTGCCACGCACAAATGCTGCCGAAGAAGAGGAAGAAGTTGAATCATCCAACTTTGATGAATTCGACAATTTCGAAAGCCTGGAAATAGGAGACGACGTTTCTGAGGATGAAGAGTAAGATGGTAATCGGTAATCAGTAATCAGTAATCGTAGTAATCGGTAATCGGTAGTTCAACCAATTACAGAATACCGATTCACCGAATACCGATCACCGATCACCGAATACCGATCACCGAATACCGATCACCGAATCACCGAATACCGATCACCGATCACCGAATACCGATCACCGAATACCGATCACCGAATACCGATCACCGATCACCGAATACCGATCACCGATCACCGAATACCGATCACCGAATACCGATCACCTGTTCAGATTCCAATCTATTTCTTCCAAACCGTGCTTTCTCAGAATTTCGTTCGTTTTCGAAAAATGCCGGCATCCGAAAAACCCATTATAGGCGGAGAAGGGTGAAGGATGGGCCGCTTTCAAAATGTAATGCCGGTTTGTATCAATAAGTGATTCTTTATCCTGGGCAAATTTTCCCCAAAGCAGGAAAATTAATCCCACTCGTTCTTCGGATAATTTTTGGATCACTGCATTCGTAAAATTTTCCCATCCTTTCTTTTGGTGTGATCCCGGCTGGTTAGCCCTCACCGTCAAGGTGGCGTTCAGCAGCAAAACCCCCTGCCTGGCCCACTTTTCAAGATTCCCTTCCATGGGAACAGGAATGCCCGTGTCTTTTTCAATTTCCTTGAAAATATTTACAAGCGACGGAGGCGGAGGAACACCCCGCGGTACCGAGAAGCACAGTCCATGTGCCTGGCCGGGACCGTGATAGGGATCCTGTCCGAGTATCACCACTTTCACCTGGTTGAACGGTGTGAGTTGAAAAGCATTGAATATTTGTGATCCCTGCGGGTATACCGTATATTTCAATTTTTCTCCCGTTAAGAATTCTTTCAACTCCATAAAATAGGAATTGCTGAACTCCGCCGCAAGGGTCTCCTTCCAGCTTTCCTCGATTTGCGGATTTACCTGCATTCCTTGTAAGCGTATGAATTAAGAAATAAAAATAGTAAAAGATTTCTTATTTTTGGGCTTTTACCAAAGCCTGCGGTGCATGCCGAAAAATAAAAGAATTATAATTCCCTTCATTGCCGTTGCTTCCCTCATCGTAGTTATTTTAATCTATTTTACGGTGCATAAAAGGATTTCTCCCGCCGAACCTTTAAAAGCCGTTCCCAGCAGTGCCATGGTTATCATTCGTGTAAACAATTTCAGGGCATTATACGAAAAGACATCGGTGAACAACCTTATATGGAATGAACTTAAAGTCATCCCCGGATTTCATAAACTTAACCGGCAGCTTCATTTTCTCGATTCGCTGATGCAATTTGTTCCCGAGGCGGAGAGCATTCTTGCAAACGCTCCTTCTTTCATTTCGGCTCATGTTACCGGAAAAGACCGTATAAGCATCCTTCATGTTCTCAAGCTGCCCCCCGGGTATGGCGAAAACAGCACGAATACTCTGATCACCGGACTGGTTGGAAATACGGCCGACATAACCACCCGTGAATATGGAGGTACAACGATCCATGAAATTGCCTTTAAAAAGAAGACCGGGGTGGATAATTTTCTGTGGGCTGCTTCGCGGAATATTCTCATGGTCAGCTTCTCTCCTATAGTTCTCGAAGACGCCATCCGCCAGGTAAATTCCGATGAATCGGTAAGCAATCTGAAAGGATTTGCCGAAATATATGCTACAGCCGGAAAAAATGTTGACGCGAATGTTTTTATTAATTTTTCAAGATTCCCCTTAGGTCTGGCTACACTTTCGTCAACCGATTTTAAAGGGAAAGCACGGTCGGCGAAAAACTTCGCGCAATGGGCAGGAATGGACCTGAATTTATTATCCGACATGCTGTTAATGAATGGGTTTGTGGATCCTCCCGATTCAGCTCCCTCCCTTGCCACCCTTTTTGTTAAGCAAAATCCGCAGAAAATTACGGCTGATAAAATATTACCCGGATCCATTGCCTGCTTTCTTTCGATTTCCCTGTCCGATCCGGCATTGTATTTAAAAACCTATAAGGCCTATCTGCAATCCATGGGTAAATTAACGGCGTATAACAATACTTTCGAAACGCTCAATGAAATATACAATTCGGATTTGCCGGCTGATTTTGCCGCCATGATGGATAATGAAATTACACTGGCTTACGATGCACTTGCTCCCCAGGACGATTCATCGCGTGTATTTGTCCTTATCCGGGTGAAAAGCAAGGGACTGGCATCCGAAAAAATGATGAGCCTGCTGCAAAAAGCCGCAGCATATGAATCCCGGCCTTTATCCGCATTCACATTTACCTATGCGCTTGATAATGAAATGACCTATGATATTTACAGGCTGCCGGTTTATAATCTTACAGCCAATTTATTTGGTGGTATTTTTTCCGCGCTTGGTGAACATTATTTTGTGCTGATCGACAATTACCTTGTTTTTGGATCGTCAGTACAATCCCTGCGCTCCCTGATTCATAACCAGGTATTGAATAAAACCCTTGAAAATGATATGGCGTACAAGCAATTCAAAAACAGCCTGTCTCCCCGTTCAAATATACTTTTCTATAATAACCTCAGCAGAAGCCGACCGGTATTAGCCCCGTTTTTAAAAAAGAGTCTTGCCGGAAACTGGGAGAAATATGAGTCCGTATTTCAAAAGATTCCGGTTATGGGCTTCCAGATGTACTCAAATAATAAAATGCTTTACAGCAACTTCCTGCTGAAATACCTTCCCATATCAAACCTTGAAACACAAACCGTATGGGAAAGCAAACTCGATACCCTTGCAGCCTGCAAGCCTGTGTTTGTTGTTAATCCGCAAACGGGACAGAATGTAGTATTTGTTCAGGACCTGAAGCACAATATTTATCTCATCAACCAGGTAGGTCGCGTCCTATGGAAATTACCACTCCCCGATCTGATCAACAGTGAAATATTCCCGGTCGACTATTTCCGCAATGGCAAAAAGCAATTGCTTTTCAGCACGCGCAATTATTTATACCTGATTGACCAGTTGGGCAATTTTGTGGATCATTATCCCATAAAACTGCGGTCCCCGGCTACCTGTGGCGTTTCTGTCTTTGATTACGACAACTCGCGTGATTACAGGCTAATGATTGCCTGTGAAGACAAAAAAGTATATGCCTATTCGAAGGAAGGAACACTTGTGAAGGGCTGGGTCTTTGAAAAGTCGGAAAGCGCGGTAACGCAACCGGTTAATCATTTCCGCGTCGGGAACAAGGATTTTATTGTTTTCGGGGATCGTTTCCGCACGTATATCCTCGACAGGAGGGGAACTACAAGGGTAAACACCGATGCCTTTTTCCCCCGGTCTTCCCTGAACAATTATTATCTTGATCTGCCCCGGGATGGCTCGTCTCCCGGTGTGGTCACCACGGATACCACGGGAAAAGTGTATGATATTCTGTTTAACGGTGAGGTAAAAACCGTTGAACTTGACCGGTTCACCGGGAATCACTATTTCGATTACCGCGATTTGACCGGGGACGGAGTGATGGAATATATTTATCTCGATAGGAACACACTTTCCGTTTACTCTCATGATAAAAGCCTGCTCTTTACCTACACATTCACGGAAACCATGGATACACGGCCCGCCCTTTACCAATTTTCGTCCGGAGACCGCAAATTGGGTGTTGTTTCGGGCAAGGGGGACCGCATTTACCTTTTCAACCAGGACGGCAAATTACACAATGGTTTTCCGCTTCATGGGAATACACCTTTCAGCATCGGCAATTTCGGGGATACCCTCTCGCGATTTAATCTGGTTGTAGGAAGCCGCGATAATTTTTTATATAATTACCGGGTACATTGAAATACAATTTGAGCGGTAGAAAAAGAAAAATGGGTAAAAAAACAACTTCTCGGTAACATTTGAATGCCTTTTCAGTATAATGATCGGATGCAAATGGTTATTAACAGTCTGAGGTTAATTTAGATTTGCGGTTAAACAATATTTTTACTTATTTTACCTTTTATAAATAGGCTTAATTGGTGCTATCTGTAGGTAATTCATTAAATGTAGGATAGTAGAAATATGAAAAAAATTCTATTGTTATTGATTGTTTCCATTCTTTGGATGGGAGCATATTCTCAGCAAGAAAGACAGGTAAGCCAGTATATGTTTGATCTTATTTCAGTTAACCCAGGTTCAGCAGGAAGTACGGATATGATTTCCACCCATGCGCTGTTACGGCAGCAATGGGTAGGAATTGAAGGTGCACCCCAGGATTTTATTGTTAACCTTTCTGCACCCTTCAAATTGTTTAAAGCACATCATGGTGTCGGACTTTCCATTTCAGATGATAAACTGGGTTTTAATGATGATATCAACCTGTCACTGTCTTATGCATTTCAGTTCCAGCTGGGAAACGGAAAACTCGGGCTTGGCCTCAGCGGCAGCTTTATAAACCGGAAACTGAATCCGACATGGAGTATTCCCAATTCACCGGCGCATCAGCAACCTGAGGGCGACGGGGCGATTCCGATGGACAAGCAAAGCAAAAATGTCTTTGACCTGGGAGCCGGATTGTTTTACCGAACGGACGACTTATATGTTGGCCTGTCATCGACACACCTGCTTGAAGGGGAATTTGTTTACCAGAAAAGTACCTCTCCCGGTTCATCCGAATCAACCGATAAATTGGTCAGGCATTATTATCTCACAGCAGGTTATACCATGCAAATGTCCAATCCGGCATTTGAATTATTACCCTCACTGATGCTTCAGTCCGACTTGTCTGCAACAAAAATTGATTTGAATGCGACTGTCATGTACAATAAAAAGTTCTGGGCCGGCGTTTCCTATAGGGTCGGTGCCGCAGTAGTGGGAATGATCGGGATTGACATCCTGAACGGAGTGAAAATCGGTTATTCCTATGATTTTGATACATCGGCTCTGGATAACGCATCCAAGGGTTCTCATGAAATTATGGTGGGGTATGATTTCAAGCTGGGAATAGAAAAAGCACCCCAAAAATATAAGAGTATACGATTTCTGTAACAAAAACAAGAATTCAATAGTATAAATGTCTTGTTATATAGGATAAACATCTTTTAAAATATGAAAAAGTTATTTTCTCTAGGTTTTGCGATGGCGCTGTTCATTATCAGTAGTTGTTCTGGTGGCTCCAAGAGCGGTGAGCTTGAGGGTGTCCAGGGAAGACCGAAAGCAACGGGTGAAACCGATCCTTTTGGTATGGTCTTCATTCCCCAGGGCAGCTATAATATGGGCGGAAACGACCAGGATGCTGCATGGGCACAAACATCAGTTACCAAAACGGTTACTGTGGATCCATTCTGGATGGATGAAACGGAAATCACGAACAACGAGTACAGGCAATTTGTATTCTGGGTGCGTGATTCCATCATGCGCAAGATGTTAGGCGATCAGCTACCTGACGATTATCTGATTTCCCAGGATAAGGACGGCAATCCGATCGATCCGCCCGCTATTAACTGGGATACCCGTATTGATACCCGTGATGAGGAAGTGAACCAGGTTTTAAGTGACCTGTACCTGAATCAGCAGGAGCGTTTCTATAACAAAAAAGAAATCGACACCCGCAAGTTGATGTACGAGTATTTTTGGATTGACCTGAAACAGGCAGCCAAAAAATCGAACCGGTATAATTTCGATACCAAAAAGTACGAAGGTTTTATCGTAAACAACCGGGGCGAAAAGGTTGAGATCAAGGACCGTTCCTCGTTTGTGATCCGCGATGTGGTAAATGTTTACCCCGATACCCTTGTTTGGATCGCCGATTTCACCTATTCCTTCAATGAGCCTTATACAACCATGTATTTCTGGCATCCTTCCTACGATAACTATCCTGTTGTAGGAGTCTCCTGGAAACAGGCTACCGCTTTCTGCATCTGGAGGTCTATGCTGCTGAATTCATCCCTTCGCGCAGACGGAAATCCCGGCGTGCATGATTACAGGCTTCCCCTTGAATCAGAATGGGAATATGCTGCCCGCGGCGGACTGGACAACTCCATGTATCCCTGGGGCGGTTATTATACCCGTAACAAGGATGGCTGCTTTCTTGCCAATTTCAAACCTCTCCGTGGAAATTATGCCGACGACGGTGGTGTAACTACAGTAAAGGTTGGCACATATCAGCCGAATGAATACGGTCTCTATGACATGTCGGGCAACGTGGCAGAATGGACCTCCAGCGCATATGACGAGTCCTCCTATATGTTTACGCATGACCTGAATCCGGATTACCGTTACAATGCACGTCCGGATGATCCCCCGGTGATGAAAAGAAAAGTTATCCGCGGTGGTTCATGGAAAGACATTGGCTACTATATGCAAAATGCAACCCGTAGCTATGAATACCAGGACACTTCAAAATCGTATATTGGTTTCCGCTGTGTAAGACCCGTCATGGGCGGCGTGTAATACACACCACATTAAACAAAATAAATTACTACTAAAAGAATCACAATTATGCCAAGCTTAACAGACATCGTTGAAAGTTCCGGCTGGAAAAAGTTCATGGCCAAGCTTTACGGATGGGGCGCCTCCATTGTTATTGTCGGTGCCTTGTTCAAGATTCAGCACTTTAAAGGTGCCGGATTGTTACTGATGATCGGACTTTTAACAGAAGCCACAATTTTTTTCTTTTCCGCGTTCGAACCTCTCCATGAGGAACTTGACTGGACCCTGGTATACCCTGAACTTGCCGGAATGTCTGAGCAGGATGAAATGGATGAACTGAAACAAATGAATGTCACCGCGGGAAGTCGTCCTCTGGAGCGGATCGAAGACCTGCTGGGCGATAGTTCGATCAGCGAATCTACAATTAAAGGAATTGGCGCCGGCCTGGAAAAACTGAACACCGCAGCATCCGGAATTGCTGAAATATCCGGCGCTACAGCGGCTACCCGTGAATTCCTTAAAAATATACAAACGGCCGCCACTTCAGTTGGCAGCATGAATGAGACCTACAATGCCACCGCCCTTACCATTAAGGAATCGGCAGGAAGCCTGGCCAGCGCATATCTGCAATCTGCAGATCAGATCGCCAAATCAGGGACCGAAGTGGCGGGTTCATACCTTAAAATTGCCGATACGCTAAAGGGTGAACAGGATATTATTGCACAAAGCGGCCGCGTACATGAACAGCACCTTGAAGCGCTGAACAAAAATTTATCCGCCCTGAATGCTGTATATGAATTACAGGTTAAGGAAGGAAGCGACCATCTGAAAGGTTCTCAGAAAGTTTATGCGGGAATCGAGGACATGGTCCTCCGCTTAAAAGACTCGATAGATGAAACCGGACGGTACAAAGATGAAATTGTGAAATTAAGGGACAATTTGTCCTCGCTCAATAACATCTATGGCAATATGCTTTCGGCTATGAATGTGATTATCAAAAAGTAATTTCAATTATCCTTTCATACCTATGGCACACGGCAAAGAGACTCCAAGACAAAAAATGATCGGTATGATGTATTTGGTGCTGACAGCATTGCTGGCACTGAATGTATCCACGAGTGTATTGGATGCCTTCAAGATCATTGATGAGGGACTCGAGAAGACCGGCAATACGTTGAACAAAAAGAACGAGGATATCTATACTGAGTTTTATAAAGCCAACCAGGTAAATCCAACGAAAACAGCGGTATGGAATAACCGGGCGCTGGAAGTTAAGAAGAAGGCAGATGCACTCTATAGTTATATCCAGGATCTGAAATTGAAAGTTCTAAACGAAGCCGAAAAGGGCAAATCAAAAGCTATCCAGGGTAAAAAGATCGACCGCGATGAAATAGTAGCGATTGATAATTACGATACCCCTCACCAGGTAATGATCGGCAATGACCTCACGGATAAGAGTGAGGCCCGCAAGCTTAAAAAGGAAATCGCTGATTTCAGGGAATTCCTGCTGGCACTGGTTAAAGAAAAGGATATTCCTGCCGAACTCAAAACATCCATATCGAAAAGTCTGGATACGAATCCCCCGACACCCAGAAAAGGAAAAAAACTGGATCCCGAACATGCAACCTGGGAATACCACAAATTCGGACATTCCCCGCTGATGGGCTTTCTGGCCATCATGTCGTCCATGCAGATTGATATCCGGAATGCGGAATCAGATATGATCAATTACCTGTATTCCCAGATCAGCGCCGGCGAGGTTAAATTTAACCAGCTCGATGCCGTGGTGATTCCCAATACAAACTACGTTATCCGTGGACATGATTATGAAGCCGCGATTTACCTGGCAGCGCGGGATACCACCCAGGATCCGGAAATTTTTGTGGTAGAAGGCGTGAAAGAACCCTGGGTCGAAATTAGCGATGCTTCCGGTGCTAAACGATATGAACGGAAAAAAGAACTGAACTACAGGAAACTGGAAGTTGAAAAAGGCACAGGAAAAGGTATTTATAAAGTAAGTGGGAGCTCCGTCGGCTCACGCATCTGGGGCGGCATAATACAGATCAAAGGCCCGGGCGGCGACCCCATCATCAAGCCCTTTTCAGCTGAATATACAGTGGCAGAAGGAAGCGTTGTTGTTTCCCCTACCAAGATGAATGTCTTTTACCTGGGGGTTGATAATCCCGTTGAGATTTCGGTATCCGGGGTGGCAGGCAATAAGATAAGGGCCAATGCTTCGAACGGATCCCTCGACCCGCGTGGAAATAGTTACATGATGCACCCAAAAAGAGTCGGTAACTGCCAGATCTTCGTTTCTGCCGAACTGGATGGAAAATGGACGCAGGTGGGAACCAAGGAATTCCGAGTTAAACCGGTTCCTGATCCTGAAGCCAAGGTAAATAACCAAAAGGGCGGTGGAATCGCCAAGAATGTACTGCTGGCGCAGAGCGGTGTTATTGCCGCCATGCCCCCTGACTTTGACTTTGACCTTAAATTTACGGTTACCGAATATACCGTGATGGCCATCGTTCAGGGTTTTGCCCAGGAAAAAAGGGTAAAGGGAAATCTGTTTACCCAGGAAGTCAGAAACCTGATCAATGGACTGAATAAAGGAAATCCAGTCTGGATACAGGATATCAGAGCTGTTGGACCCGATGGTTCTGTGAGAACCTTGTCTCCAATAAATTTTAAACTGAATTAATTCAATTAACATATGAAACGAGTTGCTTTATTATGCATCGGATTGGCGATGATTGCTGTTGTACCGCAGAAGGTAAAATCACAGGATATCTTAACTGAAGTATATACACGTGAGCATATCCCCAACAAAGCCCCTGTACCTTATGCCTATACCCGGGAAGCCGATGTCATGTGGGCGAAGGACATCTACAGGATCATTGACCTGAAGGAAAAACAGAATCTTCCGCTGTATTATCCCACAAAACCGATCAATGACCGGTATAACCTGGTTCAGCTGATCCTTTGGGGAATCGACAACGAGGGCATCCGCGCTTTTTCGCAGGATGATCCGAAAAATGAATTTACGGTGCCGCTCGACAGGGCAAAAGTGGATGAGGCTTTGGGTGCAGGTACTGTAACCATTAAGAAACCGGATATCAATACCGGCCTCATGACGGATACCACTATCCAGAATGACCGGAAGACCGATGAGGTAAAACAAGTGCTTGTCAAAGAAAAATGGTTTTTCGATAAGAACCTGTCCACCATGAATGTTCGCATCGTCGGTATCTGCCCGATCAGGGTATATTACAAAACGGATGACCAGGGATTACCCACGGATGCTATTATCAGGCAGAAAACATTCTGGGTTTATTTCCCCGAGATCAGGCCTTTGCTTTCACGTCATGAGATCTTTAATGACAACAACGATGCCCAGCGCATTTCCTTCGATGACTACTTCATGCAAAGACGCTTCAGCAGCTATATATTCGCTGAATCAAACGTATATGAAAACCGCCCCATCAATTCCTATGCACTTGGCATGGATGCCTTGCTTGAAGCGGATAAGATAAAAGAATATCTTTTCAATATGGAACACGACCTCTGGGAATACTAGATCAATGAATTAATTTGAAAATTTGAAAATGTGCTTAACGGGGCTATAGGGTCTGGTTAGGCACATTTTTTTTGTTTGAAAATTTGAAAATGATCTAATTTGAAAATTGGCTGACACACCCTTTCAGCCTCGTTAAACACCATTTTCAAATTTTCAAATTGATTAATTTTCAAATTAAATATATTCTTCTCCCTTTTCGATTCTGACATCATTCACAAAACTCTTGATCTTCTGCTCATCCTGCTTTTTGCAGATCAGAAGGATATTGTCGGATTCAACCACGATATAATCATCCAGTCCCTGGATTACCGCCAGCTTGTTTTCAGGCAAATTGATCAGGCAGTTCTGGGTATTGAAGGTGAAAACACTGGTGCCTGAGATCGTATTATGATCGCCGTTCTTCTCAAGAATATCGTATAAAGAGCCCCAGGTGCCCAGGTCAGACCATCCGAAATCAGAGCACAGCACATGCACATTATCCGCTTTTTCCATAATGCCATAATCAATGGAAATATTTTTGCAGTTCGGATAGGCTTTGGCGATAAAATCCACTTCCTTTTCCGTATTGTAAAATGTCTCCCCTTCCTGGAAAAGCTGGTCCACATCCGGAAGAAAAACAGCAAAAGCCTGCATGATGGATTTGAGCGACCAGAAAAACATACCGGAATTCCAGAAAAAATCGCCGCTTTGAATAAACACCTCGGCCATTTTTAAATCCGGCTTTTCGGTGAATGTCTTTACCTTTCTGAAACTCTCGTTATATTCAATCCGGGTTTTATCCCCGTTGATCTGAATGTAACCGTATCCCGTTTCAGGACGGCTTGGCCGGATACCCAGGGTGAGCATCCGGTCATTGCCGGTGACAAACCCGAGTCCCTTTTTTACCACATTCAGAAAATCGCCCTCGTTCAGAATAACATGATCCGACGGGGCTACCATGATATTCGCATCGGGGTTGAGACGCTTGATTTTATAATTGGCATAGGCAATGCAGGGAGCCGTATTCCGGCGCATCGGTTCAAGCAGTACCTGGTCGGCTTTGATTTCAGGCAGCTGCCTGGCTACCAGGGCTTCATAATCTTCATTGGTCACAATGAATATGTTTTCTACAGGGAAAACTTTTCGCAGGCGGTCAAAGGTTTGCTGAAGCAAGGTTCGCCCGGTCCCCAGGATATCCAAAAACTGTTTGGGTTTGCGGGTTCGGCTCAATGGCCAGAATCGACTGCCGATTCCGCCGGCCATGATAATGCAATAGTGGTTTTTATTCATTAAAATCAGCTTTGGTATTGTAATTGAAAGCAAGCGAATTTACTAAATTAACGCGACCATGCCTCAATATTTTGATATAGTATGGCAAACTGACGATCAATGAGAGCATTATTTTGATTTTATATCACTATTTTTGCGAACATGAACTTCTTTCGAATTTTCGGCCGGTATATAATTCTTTTGTCGCGGGTTTTTAAAAAGCCGGAAAAATCGAAAATATACTTCCAGCAGATCTTTAAAGAAATAGAAAATCTCGGATTGAATTCAATCGGGATCGTTATCCTTATATCCATATTCATCGGCGCCGTAATTACGCTTCAAACACGGTATAATCTTGAAAGTTCATGGATCCCTCTCTATCTGATCGGACTTACTGCCCGTGATACCATACTCCTTGAGTTTTCATCCACCATGGTGGGACTTATCCTTGCCGGAAAGGTAGGCTCCAACATTGCGTCGGAAATAGGACATATGCGTATCACAGAACAAATTGATGCCCTCGAAATGATGGGCATTAATTCGGCCGGTTACCTGATTATGCCAAAAATTATTGCCGCCATGGTATTCAACCCATTTCTCACCCTTATCAGCATGGGTGTAGGCATCTTCGGCGGATGGATCGCTTCTGTGGTGACCGGCGCCCTTTCGTCTGCCGATTATATTTATGGCATCCAGTACCTGTTCGTTCCCTTCTATATTACCTATGCACTGGTTAAGACTGTGGTCTATGCCTTTATCATCACATCGGTATCCGCATTCTACGGGTATTATGTACAGGGGGGTGCACTTGAAGTTGGACGGTCAAGCACACGTGGCGTGGTATACAGCAGTATTCTCATTCTGCTGGCCGACCTGGTTCTCACTCAACTAATGCTCGCGTGATGATTATTGTGGATAATCTATATAAATCCTTTAACGGTAAAGCCATTCTCAAGGGCATTTCCGTAACTTTTGAAAAAGGCAAAACAAATCTTATCATCGGACGGAGCGGCTCCGGAAAAACAGTACTCGTTAAATGCCTTGTCGGACTTCACGAGGTGGATAAGGGAAGGATCGTTTATGATAACCGCAATTTCGTGGATATGAACTTCAATTCACGAAAAGAGATCCGTCGTGAAATCGGTATGCTTTTCCAGGGTGGTGCATTGTTCGATTCCCTTACAGTGGAAGAAAATGTGATGTTCCCCCTCAACATGTTCACAGAAATGAGCCTGAGTGAAAAACTTGAACATACCAATTTATGCCTCAAAAGGGTGGACCTGGTCAATGTAAACAAACTTTATCCCGGAGAAATAAGCGGCGGTATGAAAAAACGGGTAGCCATTGCCAGGGCCATTGTCGAAAATCCAAAATACCTCTTCTGCGATGAACCCAATTCAGGACTGGACCCGAAAACTGCCCTTGTCATTGACGAACTGATCAGCGAAATCACTCATGAATACGACATCACTACGGTAATCAATACGCACGATATGAATTCGGTGATGGAAATTGGCGAAAAAGTGATTTTTATTCATGAAGGATACAAATCGTGGGAAGGCACCCGCGAAGAAATTCTCGACAGCGATGATGAAAACCTGAATGATTTTGTATTTGCCTCCAACTTTGCCAAGAAGATCAAGTCGATGAAAAACGGTAATCCGTAATCGGTAATCGGTATTCGGTAATCGGTATTCGGTGTTCGGTAATCGGTATTCGGTATATCGGTATTCGGTATTCGGTAATCGGTGATCAGATGTGGTAGAGACAAGGCAATGCCTTGTCTCTACGATTACCGTATGAAAGAAAATTCAGTCCTTTACCTCCTCATAATCCACATAAACCCCTGTTTTTGGTTTACCTTTGGCATTGTTCTGCGGTGAATAATCAATGGACACCTCCCCTTCCCGCTTTTTTGCCTGATGTGCCTTCTGGTGTGCTTTTTTCTGCTGTTTGGCAAATTCCCTTGCCTTATCATCCATAAAATTGAAAAATAGCGCAGGCAAAATATACGTTGTAAATAACCGGATTATATAGGTAACAATGATGATGATCAATATAGTTCTTAACAAACCCATATCCCTTTTTTTTGTACAAATATATTACTTTTAGGGACAAGAGACAAGGGACGAGGGACAAGTAGTTCAAAGTTGAAAGTCTGCACGACTGCAAGACTGCACGACTGCAAGACTTTTCAACTGCAGAACTTTTTTCTCGTCACTCGTCACTCGTCACTCGTCACTTTTTTTACTACCTTTACGTCCGTTAAAATAAATCCCATAAAACACATGAAAGGCGACAAAATCATACTCGGGATTACCCATGGTGATATTAACGGGATCAGCTACGAAGTGATCATGAAAACACTGGCGGATAACCGGATATTTGACTTTTGCATTCCCGTGGTTTATGGCTCGCCTAAAGTAGCCGCCTATCACCGGAAAGCCCTCAACCTCGAGAATTTTATTTTCAATACCATTCGTACCGTAGATGAGGCGCAGGTCCGCAAGGCTAACATCATCAATTGCATTGACGATGCCGCCCGCGTTGAACTGGGAAAATCCACCGCTTATGCAGGTGAATCCTCCCTTCAGGCATTGGAAGCCGCTGTGCAGGATATGTCCGACGGAAAACTCGACGCGCTGGTCACCGCACCCCTGAGTAAGCCCAATGTAAAATCCGATCAGTTCAACTTTACAGGTCATACCGAATACCTCGAGAACCAGTTTAAATCGGATGGCGTTCTTATGCTGATGGTGAACGAGCTTATGCGCATAGGTGTTGTTACATCGCACATTCCTCTTGCCAAGGTACCGGAATATATCACAAAAGATACCGTGCTCAATAAACTCAAAATTCTTAACAAATCCCTGCTGGCCGATTTTGTCATCCGGAAGCCGCGGATTGCTGTTTTAGGTTTGAATCCGCATGCCGGGGACAAAGGATTGCTCGGCGATGAGGAGGAAAAAGAAATAATCCCCGCGATACAGCAGGCACAGGAAGAAAATATGATGGTTTTCGGCCCCTATCCGGCGGACGGTTTTTTTGGAGCTGGCACTTACAGACAATTCGATGCTGTGCTGGCAATGTATCACGACCAGGGATTAGTTCCTTTTAAGGCCCTTACAACGGAAGGCGGGGTTAATTATACAGCCGGACTTCCCATCGTCAGAACTTCCCCCGCCCATGGAACTGCGTTTGAAATTGCCGGGAAAAACGAGGCTTCCCCTGATTCATTCCGCATGGCTATATACATGGCCTGTGATATCTTTCAGAACAGGCTTCGTTATAAAGAAATGTCGGCCAATCCACTCAAGTCAGTCGATGTTTCGGATACCTGATTCTGTTCCCGGTAATTAATCTTAGCTATGTACGAATATATCGAAGGTGTATTGAAAGAAAAAAATCCGGCCTACTGTGTTATTGAAACAGGCGGTTTCGGATATTTCATTCAGATTTCGCTTACAACCTATTCCCAGATTGAACCCCATGCCCATGTAAAGGTATACCTGCACCAGGTGGTCCGTGAGGATGCGCACCTTCTATTTGGCTTTTACACCAAACAGGAACGCGAAATGTTCAGGCTTTTGCTTACCGTGTCCGGCATTGGGGCGAACACGGCCCGCATGATGCTTTCCTCCATGTCGGCGGAGGATATCCGCCAACACATTGTTCTTGGAAATACCGCCCCTCTTCAGGCGATCAAAGGAATCGGCGCCAAAACAGCGCAAAGGCTCATTATTGAACTCCGGGATAAGGTGGGAAAAGAAAAGCACGGAGCCGGCGATTTATTTCCGGTTCAGAACAATAGATTGAAAGATGAAGCGTTATCAGCATTGGTAATACTGGGTTTCAATAAGGGGGATGCCGAAAAGGTGATCAACAAAATTCTTGTTGCTGAATCATCTCTAACATTGGAGGAATTGATAAAGAAAGCCCTGAAACAGTTTTAACAGCTTTTAAACAACCCTAATTTGGTCGCAGGCAAGGTACAACATATCAGCTTACAACAGCCTTTATCAAAATTCCTTTTGCGCAGTGTCCTCCTGATTCTATTGTCTGGGACTGTGATACCCGTTTTCACGCAGGTTACCCAAACCCCTTCCCCGGATTCCATCAAGCTTACTTACCCTTTTCACGACGAACCCAATTTCCCGTTCTCCACTTCAACCACCTCCTCTCCCCTCTATCTTCATAATCCTTCGAATGTTGAACAAAGCGTAATTTATGATCCGGTTACAAACCAGTATGTATTTTCCGAGAAAATAGGGAGGCTTGATTACAGACCTCCGGTTTCAATGTCATTGAAGGAATATTTGCAGTATGACCGTAAAACTTCCATACAGAATTACTGGCAGCAAAAATCAAGAGAGAATATAGCCCCCTCCAAAACACCGCTTGTGGGCAATATAAAAATGGGGGAATCTTTTGACAAGATCTTCGGTACCGACGCCATCAGCATAGTTCCCCAGGGCTCGGCGGAACTGATATTCGGCTATAACATGTCGCGGATTGACAACCCCGCCCTGTCGGAAAAAAACAGGAAAAACGGATCCTTCCTGTTCAAGGAAAAAATTCAGATGAACGTTACCGGAAGCATTGGCGATAAAATGCAACTCGGCATTAATTACAACACGGAAGCTTCCTTTGATTTCGAGAATAAAACAAAACTTGAATACTCGGGCAAGGAAGATGAGATCATCAAAAAAATTGAAGCGGGGAATGTGTCTTTTTCCCTTCCGGGCACATTAATCACCGGAAGCCAGAGCCTGTTCGGGTTAAAAACAGACCTGCAGTTCGGCAAATTGTTCGTGAGTTCCGTGTTCAGCCACCAAAAGGGCCAGTCGCAGCAAATCGAAGTTAAGGGGGGTGCACAGGTGAGCAAATTCGAGGTGGATGCGGCCGATTACGATGCCAACAAGCATTTTTTTCTCTCTCACTTTTTCAGGAACAATTACAATACCTGGCTTCAATCCTTACCGTATGTTAACTCCGGAGTACGCATCCAGCAAATTGAGGTATGGATTACCAACAAATCAAGCAGCACAACCGATACACGAAATATCCTGGCATTACAGGACCTTGGTGAAGGGTATGGCCCACAGGGTCAGCCTGACTTCGGCGGCAACAAGAATTTTATCAGTCCTGTCAACACATTAAATGCCGCCGCGGATAACGCCACGAACAAATTGTACTCGAACATGGTGGAACAGTATTCCGGCATCCGCACTTTCAACCAGATAGCAGCGCTCCTCGCCCCCCTCGAAGCAACTTACAATTTCTACGGCGGCAGGGATTACGAAAAAATTGAAAACGCCCGCAAACTGAATTCTACCGAATATAACCTCAATGAACAGCTGGGTTACATTTCGCTGAATTCTGCACTCAGGGCGGATGAGGTACTGGCAGTAGCCTATGTATACACCTACCAGGGAAAAACTTACCGCGTAGGGGAATTGTCCACTGACGGTGTGAGCGCACCCAAAACGCTGATCGTTAAATTGTTGAAGGGAACAAGCCTGACACCGAAGTTGAAAACCTGGGACCTGATGATGAAAAACGTGTATGCCCTGGGAGCTTACCAGGTTTCAAACCACGATTTTATTCTGGATATCCTTTACCGGAAGGATGAAACCGGCGTTCCGGTGAACTACATTTCAGAACCCCTGGCCGACAGCGCTTTTAATCGTAAGATCCTGCTCAGGGTAATGAAACTCGATAACCTTGATTCCCGCAATGAGCCGAATCCCGATGGACGGTTTGACTTTATTGACGGAACCACGATCAATTCGCGCGACGGAAGGGTGTTTTTCACCCAGGTTGAACCGTTCGGCAAGGATCTGCGGTACACCATAATGGGGGGTGACACATCGGCAGGCAATACGGTCCAGAATAAAATCGCGCAGAAATACATCTTTGAAGAACTGTACGATTCCACTCAAACCAAGGCCAGGCAGATTTCCAAAAAGAACAAATTTTTCCTTGCCGGGGAATACGAGTCTTCCTCGAGTTCTGAAATCCAGTTGAATGCCATGAATGTGCCGCAGGGATCGGTGAAGGTCTCTTCGGGTGGCATAGCCCTGGTGGAGGGACAGGATTATACGGTGGACTATGCCCTGGGCAGGGTAAAGATCCTGAACCAGGGTCTGATCGAGTCCGGCGCCCCGCTTTCGGTTTCTCTCGAAAACAATGCCCTCTTTAACCTGCAGACAAAAACACTGATCGGAACCCACCTCGATTATAAATTCTCCGATAATTTCAATGTCGGCGGTACGATCATGCACCTGACCGAAAGGCCGCTCACACAAAAAGTTAACATAGGCGATGAACCGATTTCCAATACGATCTGGGGACTGAATACAAGCTACCGCACCGATTCCAGGATGCTGACCAAATGGATTGATAAGCTTCCGCTGATCGAAACCAAGGAAACTTCGTCCATTGCCGTGGATGCTGAATTTGCCCAGATGATACCCGGACAGGCCAAGATCATCGGGGAAGGCGGCGTTGCCTATATTGATGACTTTGAAGGCACAGAAACGACGGTTGAACTGAAAACGATCCAATCCTGGTTTTTGGCCAGCACTCCGCGTAAATTCCGCAATTCGGGACTTTTGAACGACCTCAGTTATGGCTATGGACGTTCCAAACTGGCATGGTATACGATCGATCCCCTTTTCACCCGGAATGAGTCGAGAACGCCAAAAAATATTACCGAGGAGGAACAAAATGATCCTTATGTGCGCGAGGTGCTTGAAACCGAAATTTACACGAACAGGGAAAGCGGCACGGGATTTCAAAATACGCTGGCGGTCATGAACCTGGCCTTTTTTCCGCAGGAGAGGGGCCCCTATAACTTTGATCCGTCGCTCTCACTCAGTCCCGACCTTAAGTTACCGGCACCCCGCACCCGCTGGGGAGGCATCATGAGGGAAATACAAACAAGCGATTTTGAAACATCCAACATCGAATACATTGAGTTCTGGCTGATGGATCCTTTTCTAAAAGAACCCACTTCAACCGGGGGAGATTTGTTTTTTAACCTGGGCGAAATTTCCGAGGACGTGTTGAAGGATTCCCGGAAGTCCTTTGAAAACGGGCTGCCTACTTCGGATTCCATTGCCCGGATAGATACAAACTCGGTTTGGGGTCGGGTTCCCACCACGCAGTCGATTGTAAATTCATTCGATTCCGATCCAAAGAACAGGGAACTTCAGGATGTGGGTCTCGATGGTATGAATGATGACCAGGAGAAAGAAAAATACAACTCATACATAAACAAGTTCACCCCCGGTACCCGGGCCTGGGAAAAGATCAATTCCGACCCTTCGGCAGATGATTTCCTGTATTTCCTGGCCCCGGAATATGACGATACAGCCGGTGTAATTACCCGTTACAAAGATTATAACAATACGCAGGGCAATTCCCCCACCACCGAACAAAGCGGGGGAGATTTCGCCGCATCCACCACCCTTCCGAACACGGAAGACATAAACAGGGATAACACCCTGAATGAAACGGATGCGTATTATGAATATCATGTACCGTTAAAACCCGGAAGCCTGGATACAGATAACAGTTACATTACGGATATCGTTGAGGGCAAACCGGATCCTGCAACGGGGAAACCGGTAAGATGGTTCCAATTCCGCATTCCGATCGAAGATTTCGAAAGCAAGTATGGAAATATCGAAGATTTTAAGTCAATCCGCTTTATGCGCATGTACCTGACCAACTTTGAAAAACCGGTCATCCTGCGTTTTGCGGAATTGCACATGGTTCGCTCGGAATGGCGGAAATACGACAATACACTTGCATCCGGAAGCCCTTCCGTCACTGACCAGTATGAAAAGGGGGGATTTGAGATCAGCTCGGTGAATATCGAGGAAAACGCCAAAAAAGACCCTGTTAATTACATTCTTCCTCCCGGCATTGACCGGGTTGTTGACCCCAGTCAGCCCCAGGTGGCCCAGCTGAATGAACAGGCCATCGTATTTAAGGTGCATGACCTCGCCGACGGGGATGCAAGAGCTGCTTACAAAACCCTGGGAATGGACCTGCGCCAGTACAAGAAACTCAAAATGTTTGTTCACGCGGAACAGCCCGTCGGACAGGTACTGAACGATTATGAGATGACCGCATTCATTCGCCTTGGCTCTGACCAGACCGATAACTACTACGAATACGAGGTGCCGCTGGTACTTACACCAAAAGGACAATACAGTGATGCACAAAGAAGAATTGTATGGCCCGATGAGAACCTTATGGAAGTGGTACTCGATGACCTGGTGAACCTGAAAGTGGAACGGGACGATGCCCTCACCGAACACCCCGACCTGTATGACATCACCAAAATTTACAAAAAAAGGGTTGGCAAAAATCTTATTAAAATAAAGGGCACCCCTAACCTGAGCAACGTGCGGAATGTAGTCATCGGTGTGCGCAATGCAGGCGATCAGGATAATGAATACCACAATGACGGACTTCCCAAGTCGGCGGAAATATGGTTCAATGAATTGCGGCTCACGGACTTTAACAACAAGGGAGGATGGGCTGCCAATGCAAGGACCCAGATCAGGCTGGCCGACCTCGGCGTATTGTCGGTTGCCGGAAGTACTTCCAAACCCGGATTTGGCAGTATAGAACAAAAAGTGAATGACCGGAATAAGGAAGAAACCAACCAGGTGGATGTATCCGCCAATCTTGAACTGGGAAAACTGCTCCCGGAAAAAGCAAAAGTTTCCGTACCCATGTATGTGGGTGTTTCCAAAACGACCATCACGCCTGAATATTCGCCTGCCGAACCCGACCGGCTGATGAAGGATGTAATTGACCAGTCCGGCAGTTCATCCGAGAAAAAAAAGGCCAAGGAGCTGTCGCAGGATGTGGTAAAACGAAACAGCGTGAATTTCACCAATGTGAGAGTGAACAAGGACCTGGAGAAATTTAAAATAATATCTCCTTCCAATTTCTCGCTCACCGCGGGATACAGTGAAACACAGGCGCATAGTTATGAAGTGGAGCGGAACAATTCGATCAGGTACGGACTGGCCCTGAATTATATTTATAATACCCGTGTAAAAAATGTGGTCCCTTTTAGAAAATCCAAAGGGCTGAAATCTCCATACCTGCGGTTTATCAAAGATTTTAACTTTTCCCCCCTTCCCAGCCGGTTTACCTTCAATACCGCCTTTGACCGGTCATATAACGAACTGAAATTGCGAAACGTTTATGCCGACCGCGAAGTGCTGATCGATTCCACGGTGAGCAAGGACTTTCTATGGAACAGGAGGTATGAGCTGAACTGGGACCTGACCAAATCCCTGAAATTCGACCTGTCCATCAACAAGCACGCGCGCATTGATGAAGCACCCGGTGCATACGATCTGTTCAGGCAGGGAGATAAAGGCGAATGGTCAAATTCCGTGTGGAACAGCATAAAACATGGCGGCCGGCCTGTTAATTACAATCACAGCCTGAATGCAACCTATAATGTTCCGCTGAACAAATTTCCGGTGTTAAGCTGGACCTCCCTGGCCCTGCGCTACAATTCAACCTATGAATGGAGCGAAGGCCCTATATTTGAAGGATCGCGCACACTGGGAAATTCAATCGCCAATTCCAATACCATTCAGGCCAGCACAACCCTCAACCTGAACGGGCTGTATAACAAGGTGAAGTATCTGAAAACGCTGGATTCCAAGTATTCAGGTAACAAGAAAGGAAATACCCCAAAACCAACGAAAACAGTGACCTTTACCAAGGAAAATGTTTTCCTGCGGCCCCATTTGCCCCGGAATATCAGCCATAAGCTTAAAACACAAGACATCAAGGTAACGGTTACGGACAAAAACAACCAGGAGATCCCGACAAAGGTGGAAATTCTGGATGATAACCGGATCAGCATTACGGCAGATACGAACTACACGGGCTTGCTGGTTGTCATTGAAGGCCAGGTGGCAAAAGCCCAACCCCTGCTTTTCCTGGGGGAAAGCACAATCCGTGTTCTTACAGGCCTCAAAAATGTTTCCTTTACCTATTCCCTCACCGGCGGAACCCACCTGGAGGGATTTATGCCCGAACCCAATACCGCCGGTTTCAACACAGGAGATCAATACAAAGGGGCACCGGGACTGCCTTTCCTGCTGGGATTCCAGGATCCTGACTTTGACCGCTATGCCGCCGACCAGGGATGGCTTACGACGAACCAGGCGTTCAACGATCCTTTTACCATGTCAAAAACCGAAAACTTCAATGCGAAGGGAACCTTTGAGCCGTTCAAGGGATTCCGCATTGAAATTTCCGGTTTGCGCACGTACACCGATTTCAACAGCGAATACTATCACTATAGCGACACAACGGCAGAAAACAAGGGCTTTTCTTTCAGTAATCATACGGTCAGCGGGGGTTATTCGATATCCATCATCAGCATCGGTACAGGCTTTGAAAAGCTGAAATCCGGCAATGGCTTCAAATCGGTCTATTTCGAACGGTTCAAAGCCTATCGCCAGACGATTTCGCACCGGTTATACAATGACAGGCTTAATTCAGGCGCCTCCAATTACCAGGGTTTAATACAACAGAGCATTGAACCCGGGTACACCGACGGTTACGGATCCACTTCCCCGCAGGTAATGATACCCGCATTCCTGGCAGCCTATACCAAAAAAGACCCGGAGACGGTAACACTCGAAGCCTTCCCGGGATTTAAAAGCATTATGCCAAACTGGAGGCTTACCTTCGACGGATTGAGCAAGATCGATTTTTTCAAGCGCTACCTGAAGAGCATCAATCTTACCCATTCCTATAAATCAACCTATAACATAAATTCATTTTCAACAAACCTGCTGTATGAGGATGACCCTTTCGACGGACTTGGATATGTCCGGGATTTCCAGGATAATTTCGTTCCCGAACTGCAGCTCAACACGGTTTCCATCCGTGAAGACATGAATCCCCTGTTTGGGTTCGACGGAACATGGGTAAACAGCCTGCTTACACGGTTTGAAATCCGCAAATCACGCATCCTTGCCCTGAGCATGGCTAATAATCAGCTGACGGAAAGCAAAAATGATGAATTGATCATTGGAGCGGGTTACCGGTTTAAAGAAGTGCCCCTCAAGATAGGACAGAAAGCTTATGAAAGCGACCTCAACGTGAAATTCGACCTTTCCGTCCGCGACAATAAAACAATTATCCGGTACCTTGCCCAGACTGAGCAGGATGAAGTGGACCAGATCACATCGGGCGACCGGATATTCAAAATTGTTTTTACTGCCGATTACCTGCTGTCACCCCGGTTTAACCTGCAGTTCTTTTTTGACCGCACCCTTAACAAGCCACATACTTCCAGATCATTCCTCCGGGTGGATACGAATGTCGGATTCAGTCTCCGATTTACGCTTTCTCAATAGCTTACAATATAATTTCTCTGTAAACAACTCCCTGAAATCAGGAATATTACTTACTTTTACGTGAAATTGCGTACTGAATCATTGCTCATTCATAATTCATCATTCATAATTCATCATTCATAATTCATAATTCATAATTCATAATTCATAATTATATGAACATTCCTGCCGATCTTCGCTACACATCCGATCACGAATGGATAAGGTTAACCGGTAAAACTGCCGTAGTAGGTATTACAGAGTTCGCCCAGGGCGAACTCGGAGATATCGTTTTTGTTGAAATTGAAACAGTGGGAAATCATATCGACAAGGGAAACACATTCGGAACCATTGAGGCAGTAAAAACGGTATCCGATCTGTTTATGCCTGTTTCAGGCAAGGTAACTGATCTGAATGAAGGGATAAACGATTCTCCGGACCTCATCAATAAAGATCCGTACGGGGAAGGCTGGCTGATAAAAATGGAAGTGGATGATCCGGCTCAGATCAAGGAGCTGATGGACGCCGGTGCATATGCCGCCTTGATCAACGTTTAACGGAATCCTTCAGATCCTGTAAAGAAATTATATAGACATCAATCATATTAAATCTTTTGTTGTATGAAACCAATTATACTCCCGGTTGACCGAGAATTGATTGAGAAAGAGCTTACGGAGGATAAGATGCTGCGACGTACAAACAATGGCAATAATATGCTGTATGTTGTAACGCATCAGGATTCACCCAATATAATGACTGAAATAGGCCGTCTGCGGGAGATGTCTTTCCGGATGGCCGGCGGCGGTACCGGAAAAGAAGTGGATATAGATGCCTATGACACAATGCCCAATCCATACAAGCAACTCATCGTATGGGATCCGGCTGAAAAGGAGATCCTGGGGGGATACCGGTATTTTGTATGTTCGGAAGTTTTCAATGATGAAGACGGTAACTGCAACCTGGCAACTGCAAGGCTTTTCAAATTTTCAAAAAAATTCAGGGAAGACTACATTCCCTATATGATTGAACTGGGGCGGTCATTTGTTCAGCCGGCCTACCAGTCAACCAACCGCAAGGGAAAGGGCATCTATGCCATGGATAATCTGTGGGACGGGTTGGGAGCAGTATGGCTGAAACATCCCCATATTAAATATTTCTTTGGCAAGGTTACCATGTATACGACCTTTGACAAGGAAGCCCGCGACCTGATCCTGTATTTCCTGAAAAAATATTTCCCCGATCGTGAAAAGCTGGTTCTTCCTTTTGAACCGCTCGAATTCAGTACTGATCTCATTTTCCTTGAAGGGATACTGAACGGAAAAAGTTACAGCGACGACTATAAACAACTTTCGATAAATGTCAGGGCGAGAGGTGAAAATATTCCTCCCCTGATCAATGCTTATATGAATTTATCGCCTACGATGAAGGTATTTGGTACAGCGATGAACTATTCATTCGGCGACGTGGAGGAAACCGCACTTATGGTGACACTGAATGACATGTACGATGAGAAGATTGAAAGACACTTGAAAACCTATATCCGCAAGTCATAATTTCTCCCATGCCAGGAAAGTTTGATTCATTTGAACATCGTGAATATTCCTGGATATCTGCAGACGGTTTAAACCTGTTTGCACAAAGTTGGATTCCCGAAACCAATCCCCGCGCCATCATCAATTATGTGCACGGATTTAAGGATCACAGCAGCCGGTTTTCGCACTGGGCAGTGCAACTAACGAGAGAAGGATTTGGAGTGATTGCCGTTGACCTGCGTGGTCATGGCCGTTCTGAAGGCCGGCGTGGTTATGCCGACTCGTTTGAACGGTATCTGCAGGACGTAAGGATAATGAGCAGTTTTTCGCGGCAGCATTACCCGGGCATCCGCCACATTCTTTATGGTCACAGCCTGGGGGGCAATATTGTTACGAACTATCTTATTTCGGGCGTGGAATTGCCTAATGCCGCCGTCATTTCATCCCCCTGGTTTAAGCTTGCCTTTGAACCTTCTGTTACGGCAAGAGCGATGGCCACGTTTCTCAGATATACCTTACCGCACATTGTGGTAAGATCGGAACTCGACACGAAGGGGTTGTCGCGTAACCCGAAAATTGGGGAAGATTATGTGAACGACCCGCTTGTCCATAACAGCATCTCCCCAAAATTATTTATTGAAATTGAAAAAAAAGGGGCTGCCGCCTCGCGAAGCATTTATAAAATAAATATACCCCTGCTTGTCATGCATGGAACCGCAGATACAATCACCTCTCCCAGGCAGACCAGGGCCTTTGTGCTGCATGCCGGGTGCCGGACCCTATATAAGGAATGGCCGGGCTGCCTGCATGAACTGCATAATGAATTGTGTGCTGATGAAATATTCGCCTACCTCGCCGCATGGCTGAAAGAGCAGGCATAAGGATGATCCGTATGGATAAATTTCGTACCCTGGTAGAATTTCCCGCATCCGCGGAAAAAATCAGCTACAACAGCCGCTGCCTGTTTATGGGCTCTTGCTTTACCGAAGAAATCGGGGGAAGAATGTTCCGGCATAAGTTCCCTGTCATGGTCAACCCTTTCGGAACCCTGTTTAACCCAGCCTCCATTTTCGACAACCTTGGATTGCTTATCGACGGAAAAATTTTCACCCCGGAGGACCTTTTTACCCATAACGGTTCATGGTTCAGCTTCAGCCATTATACTGAATTCGACCGGACCTCCCGGCAGGAATGCCTTTCCCTTGTAAATAAATCCCTCGGGGAAGCATCCGCTTTTATCCGCCGGTGCAATTATATTTTGATAACCCTGGGAACAGCATGGACTTTTGTTTACAGGCACACGGGAAAAGTGGTGGCCAACTGCCATAAACTCCCCTCAGCCGGCTTTACCCGCAGGTTGCTTTCCCCGGAAGAAATTTGCGAATCATATGATCACATGCTCACCGCACTTGAAAAGATTAACCCGGGAGCCCGCATCCTGTTTACCGTAAGCCCTGTAAGGCATTGGAAGGATGGCGCCGTAAACAACCAGGTAAGCAAATCAATCCTGCTTCTCAGCATACACCGGATGATGAAGGACCACGAAAATACAGGCTACTTTCCCGCCTACGAGATTTTTATGGATGAACTGCGCGACTACCGCTTTTATGCATCCGATATGCTGCATCCTTCGGAAACAGGAAGTTCCTATGTTTGGGAAAGGTTTTGTGACAGCTACCTTGACGAACCCTCCAGGAAAACAATGGCCGGCGTGTCCGCCATTTTAAAGGCTTTGGCACACCGGCCACGACAAACGGATTTACCCGACGCGAACAAATTCTCCGAAAACCTGTTGAAACAAATTGATCAATTAACCCTATCTGAACCAAATCTTGATTTTAGTCGTGAGATTGAAATACTTCGAAAAAGAATGGAATCGCACGGATGATCAGTGTTGCAGATTACGAATCGGGATTACGCTCAGCTGGTGAATTTTTGTTGGATCTGAATAATCAAACTGGTACAATCCATCTGTGCCGATCATCACAAGAACGCTGCCCAGGGGGATAACATCAAAAGCCTGGATATCTTTATATTCTGCCAGTTTATGCAGGTCAATTTTTTTCGGATCCGCGGCACTGTAAACTTTAAGCCCCGCCGGACCATCACATACAAACAACAGGGTGTCGTCAATTCCAAGTCCGTAAGGTTCCTCCATCGGGTATTCAGCAATTTGTTCAGGATTCTGAAGATCGGATATGTCAATTACATCCAGCTGGCTCTCTATTTGTCCGCAAAGATTGCCGGCCCTCAGCGTGACATAGGCATAGTTCCCTTCCACTACCACAGGATCACAGCTGCTTGCATGACTGAAATTGGTGATAAATTCAGGATTTGCCGGATCCTCGAGATTGTATATAATCAACCCGGTAGTGCTGCCCAGGAATAATTTGTTATCGTCGGGATAAATTGTTTCTATATTCCATCCTACATACATTTCCTTTACCATGGCAGGTTCGGCAGGATTAAAAATTGAAAATAACCGGAGGGAACTGTTATCGACCGTATATAAATAGTCATCGTATACCGTAAAACGAGCCAGTGATCCGCCCGTTCCGGTGTTTGTGTTACCGGTTTTCCCTCCTGCAGCGTTGTAATTGGCCATCACCATAAAATCCTCCCGCCACACGGGATATTGAAGATATGGATTATCAATTTTAAAATCCACGGTGCGATCGGTTGACTTCCATGCTGTCACTATGCCCTTGTCCATATCCACCCCTTCCACAACGCCGTTTTCACAATCCGGGATCATATAGGGAAAAACGTTTTGTATGCGCCTGACCTCGCGGATATCATCCAGGTTACTGATATCAAGGGCAACAAGATCCACATAACTGTCGGCATACAATATATTGTCACGGATAGCCAGATCCACGCAGCCCGGAATTTCCAGGAATTTAATGATCTTTGGTTCCCGGGGATCGGTATTGTCGATTACATGGATCCCTTTTTGATATTCATTTACAAAAATATACGGATCCTTAAAGTAAATTTTCCCGGGATGAATGATCTGCTGTCCATCAGCCACCTTGAAGGAAGCGCGCAATTCACTGTATGATAAATACACAGGGTGATTCACGGTGTAAACCTGCTCAATCTTGTCTTTGCATGATAGGAGAAGGGCAGGGAACAACAGAAAGGCAATTAAGGTATTTGCTGTTTTCATAGCCATGGTTTTAGATTTCTCTACAGATGAATTCAGGCCCTGCAAGGTTGCGTGATCTTTTATTTTTAATTTCAACGCAACCCATTCCCGTCCCGGATCATCCTTTAACAAATATACTTATCATGATTCGCATCCTTTCCATGCTGCTCGCCCTGGCAATATTCCATCCCGCCCGTTCACAGAAATCCTGCGATGCGGTTTATCTGAACAACGGAAGCATCCTCAGGGGACAAATCACCGGACAAAATGACTCCGTGGTAAAAATCCAGACCTGCTGTGGCAGTGTATTTGCCATCCGCAAAAACGAGGTACTCCGCATGGCGGTGGAAAATTGCATTACCGCGAAAGCCACAATTTCGCGGAAAGGATATATGAATCTCACTTCAATGGGAGTGCTTATCGGGTCAACTGAAAATGACAGATCGGCCCCCTTCAGCGTGCTGATGGAGCATAATTACCGGTTTAACAGAAGCATTGCCCTGGGCGGACTTATAGGTTTTGAACAATTGAATGAAAGTGTCATGCCGCTGGGAGGAAACCTGAAAATTTTTCTTCCGGCCGGCAGTTCTGACCTCTATCTTGGTTCTTCAGCAGGTTACTCTGTTTCCCTGGGCAAACCCGAAGATATTTCAATTAAAAAGGCAAACGGCGGTTTTATGTTCAGCACGGAAATCGGGATTATCATTCCGGTTTCTTCCGGTTCCGCGATTACAATCGCGCTGGGATACAGGTACAATGAATTGCATTATGAAATGAATAACTGGTATTATAATGATTTTAAACAAAATAACACCTACAACCGCCTAATGCTCCGGTTTGGTATTTCCATATTCTAATCGTCACGCGTCAGCAGCCGCGCCAGCGTCACCCGTCACCCGTCACCCGTTACCATTTTGTTCACTTTTTTAATCAATTCTTTAAACATTTTCCCCCGAATGTCGTTAGTCCTTCAATCAATCAGATAAAGGATGAAACGAATTAATCTTGCCATTTGTATTTTTCTCACTTTTTTTTCCCGGGAACTGCCGGGTCAGCAAACCGCCCGGGGAGTTATTGAAGGAAGGGTTGCAGAAGCCGCCAGCAACAACCCCGTGCCCTTTGCCAACGTGGTCATATATGGAACCGCTTTGGGAACGCTGACGGATGATGACGGCAATTTTTCATTGAAAAACATTGAGCCCGGATATATAAAAATTGCAGTCACCTGCATCGGGTATGAGCCGTATTTTTCGGAGGACATTTACGTTACCAATGCAAAAAAGGTGACCCTTGAAATTCCTCTCCAGGAAGCGCAGGTAAGGCTTGAGGAGGTGACCGTCAAAGCGTCTCCGTTCCGACGGCAGGAAGAAAGCCCCCTCTCGCTGAGAAGGATTGAAATATCTGAAATTGAGAAAAATCCCGGTGGCAACCGCGATATTTCAAAGGTCATCCAGTCGTTTCCCGGGGTTGGTTCCGGGGTGGCTTACCGCAATGATTTAATTGTACGTGGCGGCGGGCCTGCTGAAAACCGTTTTTATCTCGACGGTATTGAAATTCCCAACCTGAATCACTTTGCCACGCAGGGGGCTTCGGGCGGACCCGTGGGCATCATTAACGTGGATCTTATCCGCGGCGTGGATTTTTATTCCGGGGCTTTTCCGGCAAACCGGGGAAATTCCCTGAGCTCCGTGCTTGAATTCAGGCAAATCGACGGAAATGCGGAAAAGCTGAAATTCAAAACTTCCGTCGGTTCATCCGACCTGGCCCTCACCGTTGACGGGCCCGCGGGAAAAAACACAACCTTTATTGCCTCAGTACGCCGTTCCTACCTGCAATTTTTATTCAGCGCGTTAAACCTTCCCTTTTTACCCACATACAATGATTTTCAGTTCAAGGTCAGGACCCGCCTCGATGTAAAAAATGAAATCTCTTTCCTGGGGATTGGCGCTTACGACAAATCCGTTCTTAATCTGAAAGCGGATGATACGCCCGGTCAGCGATATATCCTGGGCTATCTCCCGGAAAATATCCAATGGAACTATACTTTCGGCGCCAACTATAAACACTATTTCGGGCATGGATACTTGTCCGTTGTTCTCAGCCGCAATTACCTGAATAACCAGGCTTATAAGTATGTGAATAATATGCCTGAACTCGGAAAAACCTATGACTATAAGTCAAGCGAGGCCGAAAACCACCTCAGGATTGAACACAACGGGCATATCCAGGGAACAATCAAGTATGTTTATGGAGCAGGACTGGATTACGCAGAATATACAAATCATTCGGCCTATTCGGTTTACGAGGGAGATTCGCTGAACAGCATTCAGCTCAATTCCGATCTTTCCATGGTCAATTATGGCTTGTTTGCCCAGGCCAGCAAAGGTTTTTACAGTGAAAAACTAACCATCTCCCTGGGTGCCAGGGCGGATGGAAGCAATTATGTCTCTTCCATGAGCAATCCGTTTAAACAGTTTTCGCCCCGCATTTCGGTATCCCTGTCCCTGGCTCCCCAATGGTTCCTGAATGCCAATGCAGGAACCTATTATCAGCGTCCACCCTATACAATGCTCGGATACAGGAATAATGCCGGGGAATTGGTGAACCGCAGCAGGGATATCCGGTATATCCGGGCCGATCACCTGGTTGCAGGCATTGAATTCAGAAAGGAAGAAGATTACCAGGTAACCTTTGAAGCATTTTACAAACGATACCGGCATTATCCCTTTTCGCTCACCGACAGCATTTCGCTGGCCAGCAAGGGCGATGAATTTGGCGTTTATGGATCGGAGCCGGTATCTTCCATTGCCCGTGGCAAGGCGTATGGCTTTGAAATACTGGGAAGGGCAAGGAACCTGGCACGGATGAACCTCATATTATCCTATACCTTTGTAATCAGCAAATCGCTGAATTCTGACCAGCGACTTTCGGCGCTTCCGGCTGAAGTATCCACGTCGTGGGACAACCGGCATATCCTGAACCTGACGGCTACAAAAAAATTCAATCACAACTGGTCAGCAGGGTTCAAATGGCGGCTGGTTGGAGGAACACCTTATACCCCGTATGATTATGATAAATCGTCAATAAAGGCTGCCTGGGATGCGCGTGGAATGGCCTATCCCGATTATGCCCTCTATAATACACTGCGGCTGAAAGTATTCCATCAGCTGGATATACGCATTGACAAACAGTATTTTTTCAATAAGTGGTCGCTGAATTTTTACCTCGATGTGCAAAACTGCTATAACTTCAAATCGGATGCGCAGGATATGCTGATCCGTACTGAAACGCTGGAAGGACATCCCGTGGACAATGATCCGTATATCGATGAAAAAGGAATTGAAAGATACAGGCTCAGCTACATACCTCCGGAAGGACAGGGAACCATTTTGCCCACCATCGGCATTATTGTAGAGTTTTAAACTTGCGCACAAAGGCTTTTGGATACCCCAGCGATTTTATCTGTTCCAGTGCATTGCGGGCATCGTCGCGACTCTCAAACCAGCCTGTAGTGTAGCGGCAGAATTTATCGCTGTATTTCCTGGCGGAAATCTCCTGCAGGTTTGAAAACGCATTCAGATCTGTTACCGGACCGGGAACAGCCATCACCTGCACCGTATAGCGCGGGACAACCGGTTTTCGGCGGATAAACGCATCGGTAAAACCTTTTGTTATCAGATCTCTTTTTATCCGGTCCGCCTGGAGGGAATCCGTTGTAGTCATCCAGGTATACCGGTACCAATGATCTTCTCCGAGAGTAACGGATATATCCGAAAATCCGTGGAAATACTGGAGATCCACAGGCTTTCTCAGCGCCATGAACTGGATTGTATACGATTTTGCCTTCCCCGGTTCTTCATCCCCCGGTTCCATTTCTGCAATCTGCGTAACCGCCGCTGCCTCCGGTACAACAACTGCCACCGGCTCTACTATTGCTGCCTCCGGTTCTTCACCTGCATTCTGCGTAACCGCCCCTGCCTCCGGTACAACAACTGCCATAGCCTCAGGCTCCATCATTGCCTCCTGCGCAACCGCTGCTGTTTCCGGTTCCACAACAGCCTCCGTCCCAACCGCCGCTGCCTCCGGTTCTGCACCTGCATTCTGCGTATCAGCAGCTGCTGCCTCCGGTTCCACCCCTGCCATCGGTTCAGCCGCTTCCACCTCTTCCACAAACGGCTCATTCAGTACTACCCTGTAAATGTCCCTTCCCCCATACGAATCCTCGCCCCTGAAGGCATAATATGCAGTACTGCCATCCCCGAACGGCACAAAAAACAGGTTGTTTTCCGTGGTATTCACAGGGTATCCCATGTTTTGAGCTTCCTTTCCCGGATTAACAAGATCATACCGGAATACATCATACCCACCCATGCCTTTGTGCCCTTCGGAACTGAAATACAAAACCTGGTTATCTGCCGAAACAAAGGGAGTTTCTTCGTTATAGGGAGTATTTACGTCCGGACCCATATTCTGGGGTTCACCCCAGCCATTTCCCTGCATGAGGCTGCGGTATATGTCAAGATCTCCCACCCCCCCCTTCCGGTTGCTGGTGAAATAGAGCGTTTTTCCATCCGCCGAAAAACTTCCGTTGGTCTCATTGTATTTGCTGTTAATCGCTTTGTTCAGGGGCTCCACCTTTGACCACCGGCCTTTTTTAAACTCACTTGAATAGAGATCTGAATTTTCCGGATCCTCAAGATCGAGCAGCAGTGTATTTCCATCGTAGGACAAACTGCTTGTTTTCATGTATTTTCCCGATCCCAGGACCGGTGTAATATTTTTTGGAACCGACCAGGTACTGTCATTGAACGTGGAAACATAGATATCATATCCCTGTTTCCCCGGAGAGGTATAGGCAAGGATTTTTCCGTCACCCGAAATAACGGGATTAAAATTAGCCAGGTTATTGTTAATCACGTTCCCCAGGTTCGTGAAGGTGACGTCCTTTGGCTTCTTTAACAATTCCCCGGCATACCGGCAATTTTGAATGTACTGATCGGTTACCTTCCGGTTATATTTATCCTTGGGATCAAGATATTCTTTGTATTTTTCATAGGCATCAATGGCCTCATCAAGCTGGTTGTTTATACGGTATGCACTTCCAAGCAGGAAATAAGCCTCAATGGGAGCATGAAATTCTTTAAAAGAATTGGTATTGTACCGTGCAGAGACATTTTTGGTGGCCTCCGCCAGATATTTTACTGCTTTGCCCTTCTCGTTCTCGGAATTAAGGTAACACACGCCGATCCGGTACATAATATCCGAATTTTCGGGCTCCAGATCAAGGATATTGAGATATATCTTGCGCGCTTTGTCAAAATCATTCCGCATAAGGAAGTAATCGGCATTAAATTTCAATTCATCATTCTTCGCCGATGTTTGAGCCATGCCCGGCAAAACAAGCAAAATATACAAAAAGAATGTGATGAGTTTCTTCATAGCCCCAGTTCCAAACCGGATCTGTTTATAAATTCCTGTCATCCGGTTCATAAAAACCAATACGTAAATGCAACCCGTTTGTTTCTAAACGATTAAATATAGGTCATTTTTTTTCCCAAGTGTGAGGAAGAATTGAGAATATATTAACAATGCAAGGGGGTAAATGCCATTCGGTCGGAGAATTTGTTCTGCGGTTATGCGGTTATGCGGTTCTGCGGTTCTGCAGTTCTGCGGTTCTGCGGTTCTGCAGTTTACAGGGAAGATTTTCTGGAATTATCGTTTAGGGGAAAAATTGTAAAAAAGGCAGTCGTGCAGTTTATGGGAAGTTTACCGGAATTATTTCGATAGTATTATTATTGAAAATTCTATTGACGCTTATTTTAAATATTATTTATGTAACGATAACTCCGGAATATTACTCCTGTGACTGCACGACTGCACGACTGCCTGCACGACTGCACGACTGCACGACTGCACGACTTTTTTACTCTTTCCCCCTGAACGGCAATTCCAGACAACTTACCCATAAATAACTGAACCGCAGAACTACATAACCGCAGAACATTACTCGTTATTGATAATCTCATTCAGCACCCCCACATGTCCCTGGTAAGAAACTCCTTCCAGCGTAAAACGGTAGTCGCCTTTAACAGCGGGCTTGTTGAGTATCACTTTTGCATTTCCCCGGGAATCGGTAACGATCACCGGTTGCCACAAAACGGTATAATTCGATTCCGGTTCCGTAGCAGGAGTATATTTGGGCTGGTAGAAAGTCCGGGGTATACTGTAACCCAGCATTTCAAATTCAACCACTCCCCGTTTCATAAATTGCCCTCGTTTTGTATAAACAGCAATAACCCCGTTTGCACCCCGCATGCCATAAATTGCCGCGCTGGGCCCTTTCAGCACCTCTATGCGGTCAACTTCCTCAATGGGCACCGAGCGAAGTGTTTCTATATCTCTTGTCGGTACCCCGTCCAAAAGAAAAAGGGGCTGATTACTGCCGGTCAGCGAATTTGGTCCCCTGATAATGATCTGGTTACCATAAACATTCACCCCGGGGATCCGGCCTTTCATTACATCAACAACGTCGCGGCCTCCTTTGGGGAATTCGGAAGAGTGCAGTACAAAATCAGGCTCATCATAAATGTCATGCAGCTCGTTGTTGTTTTCTTTCGCTTTCTGTTCATTTTCGTAAGCCTCCCTTGTTTCTATGGAGCGTTCAATGCGGTATGCCTTATTATCTCTTTGGGATTGGGTCACAAGGGAATAGTCGCCCTGAAAATTCCGGATTTCGTTTATTTTCTCATCGGGCAATACAATCAACAGGTTTCGCTTTCCGGATGGCCGCCATGCCTCGATCTTTACCTTTACCGTATCATAATACACCATGTTTTCAAACAGAAAATAACCCTTCTCGTTCGTTTGCTGGGTAAATACATCATTGTATGAATTCAGTATGGATAATTGCACTTTGCAATTTTTCAGGGGTATGTTAAAGAAATCGTAGGTAATCTGTCCAAATATGGCCAATCCCCTTTCTTCGTGGTAATTTATTTTCGGGTATTCCCCAGCCAGGATTTTCGTCCAGTCAAATCTTCGCCATCCATTTGTAAGCATCAGGTTATCCAATGCCTGCTGATGAAAGGTGGAATTATCGCTGAAATATTCATACGGGTCTTCGATAAATCCTTTCAGGTCGGAAGACAGAAGCATGCTGCTCACGATATTATCGTTGTTTACGGAGGGTACGTTCGATTTCTCCCGGGTTACAGAAAGGGACAAATTCGCCGGAAGGGGATTATTGGATTTATCTGAAACAGAAAAAGAAAGCAGCAATTTGTTCCCCTCTGGCAAAAAGGTATCAACGGCCGTCATATTGATTTTCATAAAGTCGCGACGGTTATTATAAACCAGTCTTTCCGCCAGGGGTATCCCGCGGTTGGAAAAGGCGGTGAGCTGCATGATTCCGCTGGGAAACAAAGTGTTGTCGATAGTAACCTCACTTTCGTTCTTTTCAAGCTGAATCTGGCTATTGTAATAAATTTTACCGCCGATTTGTCCCACAAGCAGCACCTCATTTGCCGATCTGTCGTTTGTCGATGATTTGTTGGCGTGCAGCGACACCTTCACCTCCCCGGCGGAATTTTCAACATGCATCACCAGTCCCGTCTCCATGCTCTGCGGCAATGGAACGCGCAGATTCAGGCCGCCTTTTTTAACAACGGCAAAGTACTTCATTCCCTTTTTTGGCGTAATCTGGAAACGGCCCATGCCTTTGAAAAAACTCTCAAAAAGGGTAATTTCCGTGCCATTTTCATCCACAACAGAGCCCTTTATATCAACTCCTTTCCCCAGCTCGTTAATGGCTTTAAAACCCACTGTGCTTAAAAGGTCATCCACCAAAGCACCCCCTTCAGGCATAAACTGCAGGTCAATATCTTCCGCTTTTTTTTGCCGGCTTTCGATCTCTTTCTGGTTTACCCTGGCCTGCTTGGGGGATATCAGCTTGCTATATCCCGGATTGGTCAGCGGAAAATTCTTGTTAAAATAAAATGCCTCATCGAAATTCTGCATCCAGTTGGTATAGGCACGGAGCTGGTATAGGCCTTCAGGCAGGGTATCCGACAGGTGAAAATCACCGATGCCGAATCCCTGGAACATTTGAAATCGTTTAATTTCCACCCTTGTCTGAAACGGACTGATCAACTCAACGTACAGATTGGTGCTCAGCGTATCGGGAAAATGGTTCAGTCCATTTAACAGATAAGCCTTTACCCAAATCATTTCACCGGCCTTATAGGAAGTTTTATCGAGATGCAGATATACTTTCTGTTGCGGGTAAACAATGCTGAACTTAGCAAGGGCCAATTCGATGCGGCGGATTTCATTATCTTCCTCACCAAAACCGGCCGTCACGATCAGTGTGACAGAAAAGACAAGAGATAACCATGATGGGACAGTCTTTTTCGAATGCATGGTTTCCAGATTAGACAGTGATATTAAAACACTTGAGAATATCAAAGGTTAGAACAACTCCTTTTTAATTTCCTTCTTCTACCCTGATTAATGCTTAGACCGTTCAGCTTAAAAAAACCCTTTCCCATCAAATTTACACCATTATTTCCAACCTCATTTCAAGATACGGGGCATTTTACTATTTTTGCATGTATTAATCGCCAATAACCAAAAAAAGCTACATATGTCAGGTCACAGCAAATGGTCAACTATCAAGCGTAAAAAAGGAGCCCTGGATGCCAAGCGGGGAAAGATTTTTTCCCGTATTGTAAAAGAAATTCAAATAGCCGTGAAGGAAAGCGGCCCGGCCCCCGAGAACAATCCCCGGCTTCGCCTGGCCATCCAGAATGCCAAGGGAGCCAATATGCCCAAAGATAATGTGGATCGCGCCATTAATAAGGCCAGCAATGAAGCCGGCAATCTGCAGGAAGTAAATTATGAAGGGTATGGACCGGGCGGAGTAGCGATTTTCATCGAATGCCTTACAGATAATAATACCCGTACGGTTGCCATGGTCCGTTCGATTTTCAATAAACGGGGAGGCAACCTGGGAACAAATGGTTCTCTCGCTTTTATTTTTGATCGCAAGGGAGTATTCACGGTACCCAAGGGCGATCTCGATCCGGAAGAATTTGAACTGGAAATTATCGATGCCGGGGTTGAGGACATTGAACTCAATGACGACGTGTTCATCATTACCTGTGCTGTGGAAGATTTTGGCAGGGTGCAGAAAAAACTGGACGAGATGAACATTAAAATTGAAAACGCGCAGTTGCAGCGGATTCCCAAAGACACCACGAACCTCGATCTTGAATCCGCGCAGAAAGTGCTTCGCATTATTGATGAATTCGAAGACGTGGATGATGTGCAGTATGTGTACCACAACCTCGAAATGACAGAAGAGCTGATGAATTCGATGGAGGAGTAAGATCTCGCTTCCGTGGGTTTTACCCACGGTTATTACCATCTGACCACTTCGTGGCCATGATTTCAGTATAATGAGCGGTCAACCGAATGCAATGAGGTTTCTCCGCGACCTTTCTATAGCGCGCTAAACACAAAAAATCTCCGCGATCTTTTCGTTAAAATTTTTGGCCATCTTATAAATTGAATGAAACCACAAAAATTTCTGAATATTTTTGAAATATGATTTTTATCATTATATTTGCCCTCTCAAAATATTGATATGAACAAACTGGTTATCATTCTTGGTATTATTTTGTTTGGTCTCCTTCGGACACCAGCATGAGAATGGTATATCGGCAGATATAAAGAACAAGAGCCATTCTCCATACGAGGATGGCTCTTTTGATTTTACAAATAACTAAAACCAAATTGAAATGAGCGACAGGTTATACATTTTCGACACCACCCTTAGAGACGGTGAACAGGTTCCCGGCTGCCAGCTGAATACAGTAGAAAAAATCGAAGTGGCCAGAGCTTTGGAAGCCCTCGGTGTTGATGTAATTGAAGCCGGTTTCCCCATTTCAAGTCCCGGAGATTTTCACTCCGTCGAAGAAATTTCCAAAGTAGTAAAGGAACCCATCATCTGTGCGCTTACGCGCGCTGTAGAAAAAGATATCGATGTGGCCGCCGACGCGCTCAAATATGCAAAACACAAGCGCATCCATACCGGTATCGGAACCTCTCCCTATCATATTAAATACAAGTTTAACGCCACGCCGGAGGAGATCATTGAAAGGGCGGTAGCAGCCGTTAAATATTCAAAAAAGTATGTGGAGGATGTTGAGTTTTATGCCGAAGATGCGGGTCGCAGCGACAACGAGTACCTGGCCCGGGTGATCGAAGCGGTGATCAAGGCAGGCGCCACCGTGGTTAATATTCCGGATACCACCGGGTATTGCCTCCCCGAGGAATACGGGTTAAAAATCAAATACCTGATGGAAAATGTGAAAAACATCCATAAGGCAATCATATCAACCCATTGTCATAACGACCTGGGGATGGCAACCGCCAATTCCGTTACCGGGGTAATCAACGGGGCGCGCCAGGTAGAGGTTACCATCAATGGTATCGGCGAAAGGGCCGGAAATACATCCCTCGAGGAAGTGGTGATGATCATGAAAAGCCGCAAGCACCTGGGAATTGAAACCGGTATCCGGTCTGAAAACATCTATAAAACAAGCCGCATGGTCTCATCCCTGATGAACATGCCCGTTCAGCCGAATAAAGCGATCGTCGGCCGCAATGCATTCGCCCATTCATCGGGGATTCACCAGGATGGTGTGCTGAAAAACAGGGAAAATTATGAAATTATCGACCCGGTGGATGTCGGCATCAGCGAATCGATCATTGCACTCACCGCCCGCAGCGGCAGGGCAGCGCTGAAACACCGCCTTCAGAACCTGGGTTATAATGTGGAAGGGCCCGAACTCGAAACCGTTTATGAAAAATTCCTTGAAGTGGCAGACCGCAAAAAAGAGGTAAAGGATGAAGACCTCGAGTTACTTGTCGGAAACGAAGATGGGATGAACGGAAAACCGATCAAACTGGAACATCTCCAGGTGATCTCCGGAAAATCCGCCATCCCGATGGCTGCCGTAACCCTGAACATAAACGGCGAGGTATTTACGGCCACGGAAGCGGGTAACGGTCCTGTTGACGCCGCCTTCAAGGCCATCCGTACTCTTGTGCGCCACAAGATCAAACTGGAGGAATTCCTGATCCAGGCCATTACAAGGGGCAGCGATGACGTGGGAAAAGTGCATATCCAGATCGAAAACCGCGGAAAACTGTATTACGGCTTTGCGGGCCATACCGATATCATTACGGCTTCCGTGGAGGCCTTCATCAGCGCGATCAATAAAATTGTTTAATCTTAAATCCGTATACATTGGGAAAAACACTATTTGACAAGGTTTGGGATGCCCACGTGGTTGCAGAAATCAAGGACGGCCCCAGCGTATTGTATATCGACCGGCACCTGATCCACGAGGTGACCAGCCCGCAGGCATTTGCGGGACTGGATAAAAGGGGGATCCGCGTTTTCAGACCCGAAAAAACGGTTGCCACGCCCGATCACAACGTGCCTACCGTGGACCAGCACCTGACAATCCACGATGTTCTGTCGCGCAACCAGGTGGATAAACTTACCGAAAACACCCGGAAGCAGGGAATACGGCTTTACGGACTCAATAATCCCTACCAGGGGATCGTGCATGTGATCGGTCCTGAATTGGGATTTACACAGCCTGGCATGACCATTGTATGCGGCGACAGCCATACCTCCACCCACGGCGCCTTTGGATGCGTAGCCTTCGGCATTGGCACCAGCGAAGTGGAAATGGTGCTTGCCACTCAATGCATCCTGCAGCCCAAGCCAAAGAAAATGAGGATAACCGTTAACGGAAGCCTGGGCAAGGGCGTTACGGCAAAAGACATTATCCTGTATATCATTGCCAAAATATCAGCCAGCGGAGGAACCGGGTATTTCATCGAATACGCCGGATCAGCCATTCAGAGCCTGAGCATGGAAGGCCGGATGACAATCTGCAACATGAGCATCGAAATGGGTGCCAGGGGTGGACTGATCGCCCCCGACGAAACCACCTTTTCCTATGTGAAAGGACGTGAATTCGCCCCCTCCGGTGCCGAATGGGACAGCAAACTGGCCTACTGGAAAACCCTTGTTTCCGATAAGGATGCCGTTTTCGACCGGGAACTCACTTACGATGCCGCTGACATCGAACCGATGATCACCTACGGTACAAATCCGGGTATGGGCGTGGGAATTACCGGAAGTATTCCGTCCCTGGGTGATATACCGGAAAGCAACCGCGTTACTTTTGAAAAAGCCATGGCGTATATGGGATACCGAAATGCCACCCCCATGATCGGCAAACCGGTGGATTATGTATTTGTCGGCAGTTGCACGAACGGCCGCATCGAGGACCTCCGGGAATTTGCCGCGTTTGTAAAAGGCAGAAAGAAAGCCGCCAATGTAACCGCATGGATCGTACCCGGATCAAAGCAGGTTGAAAAACAGGCTCTCGCCGAGGGTATCGACAGAATGCTCCGTGAATCGGGATTTGAACTGAGGCAGCCCGGATGCTCCGCCTGCCTGGCTATGAATGACGATAAGATCCCGGAGGGAAAATATGCCGTTTCCACCTCAAACCGCAATTTTGAGGGACGGCAGGGCCCGGGTGCACGCACCCTCCTGGCGAGTCCCCTCACTGCAGCAGCGGCTGCGATCACGGGAATCATCACCGACCCGCGTGACTTTCTTTAGTGAAAAACTAATAACTAAAAGTGAAAAGTTTAGTTGATAGTTGATAGTTGATAGTAGATAGTTGATTCGTGTTGGTTTTCCACTTTTAGTTTTTAGTTTTTAGTTTTTATCTGCATTCATAATTCATAATTCATAATTCATAATTCACAGAGATCATGTCATCCGAAAAATTCACCTTATTAAAGTCCACCTGCGTCCCGCTTCCCATCGAGAATGTGGATACCGACCAGATCATCCCTGCCCGCTTTTTAAAAGCCACCACGCGCGAAGGTTTTGGCGAAAACCTGTTCAGGGATTGGCGTTATGATAAAAACAACGTGCCACGGGAAGACTTTGTACTGAACAATCCCCTGTGGTCGGGCAAAATACTTGTGGCAGGCAGGAACTTTGGCAGCGGGTCAAGCCGTGAGCATGCCGCCTGGGCTATCCACGATTTCGGATTCAAGGCTGTTATATCCAGTTTCTTTGCCGATATTTTCAAGGGGAATGCCCTCAATAACGGACTGCTTCCGGTACAGGTACCGGATAAATTTTACAGGGCGGTAATTTCAGAAGTGGAAGCAAATCCGGAAACGGAGGTGGAAATCAACCTGCCAAACCAGGAAGTGACGATTCTTTCAAACGGCCTGAAAGAACATTTTGATATCAATTCCTATAAAAAGGAATGCATGATCAACGGGTACGATGATATTGATTACCTGATCAGTATGAAGGAAAAGATTGAAGAATTTGAGAGGAACGGTAATCGGTAATCGGTAATCGGTAGTCGGTAATCGGTAGTCGGTAATCGGTAGTCGGTAGTCGGTAATCAGTAATCGGTAATCGGTTATCGGTTATCGGTAGTCGGTAGTCGGTTATCGGAACGTGATTTTAAACGTAAATTGTAAGTTCAAAATCGTAAATCTACAACGAACACCGAATACCGAACACCGAATACCGAATACCGAACACCGAACACCGAACACCGAACACCGAACACCGAACACCGAATACCGAACACCGAATACCGAACACCGAACACCGAACACCGAACACCGAACACCGAAACCGAACACCGAACACCGAACACTGAACACCGAACACCTGAAACAAAATCTACATTATGAAAATAACCATCATGGACACCACCCTTCGCGACGGGGAACAGACCTCGGGGGTTTCGTTCACCGGCGAAGAGAAACTGAGCATTGTAAAACTTCTGCTCGACGACCTGAAGGTTGATCGTGTGGAAGTAGCTTCGGCCCGCGTGTCAGAAGGAGAATATGAAGCGGTAAAGAAGATCTCCGTATGGGCGGAAAAACACGGGTACATCGATAAGGTGGAAGTATTGGGATTTGTGGATGGCGATGTTTCCATTAACTGGATAAAGGACGCAGGATGCCGCGTGATGAACCTGCTCACAAAGGGTTCGCTCAAGCATGTGACCGACCAGCTGAAGAAAACACCCCAGCAGCATGCGGAGGATATCCGCCAGGCGGTTACAAGTGCCACATCCCATGGCATTACCGTTAACCTCTATCTCGAAGACTGGTCCAACGGAATGCGTCAATCGCAGGACTATGTGTTTTTTATGATGGATGCGTTGAAGGACCTGAATATAAACCGGTTTATGCTTCCCGATACGCTGGGGATCCTGAATCCCGAAGAAGCGTATTCCTTCTGCAAAATCATGCTTGACCGCTACCCGCATCTCTCCTTCGACTTTCATGCACACAACGATTATGATCTGGCCGCCGCCAATGTATATTCCGCATTAAAGGCCGGGATCACCTGCCTCCACACCACCGTGAACGGACTGGGAGAAAGGGCTGGCAACGTACCCCTGTCAAGCGTGGTGGCCATCGTGCGCGACCATTTCAAATATGCAATGTCGGTGAAGGAGTCAAAGATCACGCTGGTGAGCAAACTGGTGGAATCTTTTTCAGGAATCCGGATACCACCCAATAAACCGGTGATCGGCGATAACGTCTTCACCCAAACCAGCGGCATCCATGCCGACGGCGATCAGAAAAGCAACCTGTATTATAATGACCTTCTTCCCGAACGGTTCGGCCGCAAAAGATTGTATGCCCTTGGCAAAACATCGGGAAAAGCAAATATCCGCAAAAACCTGGAGGAAATCGGCATCGAACTCGACTATCCTTCCATGCGCAAAGTAACGGAAAGGATTATTGAACTGGGCGATAAAAAGGAAACCGTAACGCAGGAAGATCTTCCCTACATTATTGCCGATGTGCTGCGCAGCAAAGCCCTGGATGAAAATATCAAGATCCTGAATTATTCCCTTTCAACAGCCAACGAACTGAAACCCGTGGCAAGCCTGAAAATCAGGATCGGGGATGAGGTATTTGAAGAAACTTCCAGCGGTGACGGACAATACGATGCCTTCATGAAAGCCTTGCGAAAAATATACGGGCGTAAGGAAAAATCGCTGCCGGCGCTGCTCGACTATTTTGTATCGATACCCCCCGGTGGTAAAACCGATGCCCTTGTGCAAACGGTGATCACATGGAAAATGGGACGGGAATTCAAGACCAGGGGGCTCGACTCCGACCAAACCGTTGCAGCCATCAAGGCTACGATGAAAATGCTGAACATTATTGAAAACGGGGAAAAGTGAAGAATGAAAAATGATCAATGAAAAACGACCCCGAAGGGGTCAGATCTCAATAACCGTGGGTGCAACCCGCGGAGTGAAAAACTAAAAGTGATGAGGAAAGTGACTAGTGACTAGTGACTAGTGACTAGTGACGCTGACGCACATGACTGCATGACTGCAAAACTGCATAACTGCAAAACTGCAAAACTGCAAAACTGCAAAACTGCAAAACTGCACGACTGCAAAACAGCAAAACTGCAAAACCAAATTAAATAACTTTACACATATCAACTTAACAATTGTAACATGAGCAAACGATCCTACAACATCGCAGTAATAGCCGGAGACGGTACAGGTCCCGAAGTGGTTAATGAAGGCATTAAAGTGATGAATACGGCGGCGGCCAAATTTGGCTTCACGCTGAATTATCAGTACTTCGACTTTGGCGGTGACCGCTATTTGCGCACCGGCGAAACCCTTCCGGATTCTGCCATCGAAGAGTTCAAAAAATATGATTCCATTTTTCTGGGAGCCATAGGACATCCCGAAGTAAAACCAGGTATTCTTGAAGTCGGAATTTTGCTGAAAAGCCGTTTTGCCCTTGATCAGTATATTAACCTTCGCCCGGTAAAACTCTATCCCGGCGTGGATACACCGCTCAAGGACAAGGGTCCGGAAGACATCGATTTTGTTGTCATCCGTGAAAATTCAGGAGGTATATATACCGGCATCGGGGGAGCAACCATGGTGGGAACCCCATATGAAGTGGCTACGCAGGTTATGGTTTATTCACGCCCGGTAGTTGATCGCTGCCTTCGCTATGCTTATGATTACACCCGGAAAAGAAACCGCAGAAAACTACTGACTCTCGTTCATAAATGCAATGTGCTCACCCATGCCGGCGATCTTTGGGTTCGTGCACACAAAGAGATGGGCGACAGGGATTATCCCGATGTAAAACAGGATTATAACCACGTGGATGCCTGCAATATGTGGATGGTTAAATCTCCTGAATTCTATGATGTGATCGTTACGGAAAACCTGTTCGGCGACATCATCACCGACCTCGGCGCCATGATACAGGGCGGTCTGGGTATTGCAGCCGGCGGAAATATCAACCCCGAAGGCGTTTCCATGTTTGAACCCATGGGCGGTTCTGCACCGAAATACAAAGACCAGAACATTATCAATCCCCTTGCCGCTATCTGCGCTGGAGGCATGATGCTTGAAACCCTGGGTGAGGAAGAAGCCGCAAAAGCCATCGACAAATCCGTCAGCAATTGCCTTGCCACACGCCAGATCAAAAGCCTTGCCGCCGGCAAGATGGGTATGGGCACCCGTGAGGTCGGAGACCTTGTGGCAAAGGGAGTTTGAGGAAGTGACGAGTGACGAGTGACGCTAACGCCGCCGGACTGCACGACTGCACGACTGCACGACTGCAGGACTGCCGGACTGCACGACTGCAAGACTGCACGACTGCAAGACTGCAGGACTGCATGACTGCACGACTCTTCCTGCTAGTCACTCGTCACCTGTCCCTTGTCCCTTGTCCCTCGTCCCTGTTTTGCGTCAGCAGCTGCGCCAGCGTCCCTCGTCCCTTGTCCCTCGTCCCTGTTTTGCGTCAGCAGCTGCGCCAGCGTCCCTCGTCCCTTGTCCCTCGTCACCTGTCCCTCGTCCCTCGTCCCTTGTCCCTTCCTCGTCCCTCGTCCCTACTTCGGCAACCTCCCAAAAATGCCCATCAAACACCGGTGAAATTTATGCACACCGTTTACCGGGTCGGCGAACATAAAAATGCATTTTTTGGATATCAGCTGAACATTTGATTCAGCGGCTATCTTTATTGTATCCGGTGTTTCGGACATTTGCTGCACCCATACATTCATTATTCCTTTTTGGATTGCCTGCCGCAATACCTCATCGGTATCCTTTTTGGCCGTGGCAATGAACAGGTGCTTTACATCAGCAGGAAGCTCTCCCACGGTTGAATACACTTTTTCACCTTCAATTTCCGAAAGGTTTGGATTAATGGGGTACAGGGTATATCCCTGTTTTTTCAGGTCATTATACACAACGCGTCCGAATTTTCCAGGATTTCTCGATACCCCGGCAATGGCAAATCGCTTTGGCTGAAGAAAACTTTGAATATCTGATTTGGTTATCATTGTGGATTGAATTACGATGCAAATTATGCAATATAATATGTTTTTCAAAATCCTTTAAATAATAGGATATCGTAGAGACAAGGCAATGCCTTGTCTCTACGATTCCCGTCCATGAACACAATTTCGGAATATATTTTAATTACTACCTTTGCCCCATGAAAAACAATTTCCTCTTCATCCTATTCCTCTTCGTTGTTATCCTCTCCGGCTGCAAAGGCATTGACGACATTGCCATGACCGGCATCAGCGATTTCCGGTTCAAGGGCATTAACAATGATGTAATTTCGTTTTCCGCCGTGGTGGGGGTTTCCAATCCTTCATCCGTCGGTTTTCATGTCAGCGAACTCAAGGTAAAGACCATTGCCGACGGAAATTATATTGGCACGCTGACCACAACCGATAAAATAAAAATAAGGGCCCGTTCCGATACGTCCTACCGGATGAATTTCACGCTTAAGCTGGCCAATATGCTCACCGGCGCCTCCTCGCTGTACGGCCTGTCGCATAAAAAGGAAGTCCTTGTCGAAATGCAGGGATATGTTAAATCACGTACATTCCTGGCCACCAAAAAGACCGATATTAAAGAAAGCCGGATGGTGGCCGTACCTTCCCTGAACTGAGGACTGCTTTTCATAAATATTTTTATATAACTTTGCAGTCTGAAAAAAAGAGTATGGTGAAGTTATCTGCATCCGGACTGTTGTTCCTGCTTTCTGTAAGCCTGTGTTTTAGCGCCACTGCCCAAAGTTCACCCGACATTTTCCAGCAGATTCAATCCACAAAACCGGGCCAGGGAACGGTGAAAATATCCGAAAACAATGCCATCCGCAATCTTGTGGAACTGCACCTGTCACAGCAGAGAAAGCTCAATGGCATTAAGGGATACCGCATTTCCATCTATATGGGGTCGGGCCAGGAGGCCAACAAGGCCGCCGATCAGTCCAGGGCCCGCTTTATAAGCCGGTACGAAGAAGTGAAAAGCTATAAAAAATTCGAGTATCCCTATTTTAAAGTATATGTCGGAGATTTCCGGATTAAGAGTGATGCATTGCGGTTTCTTAAACAAATCGAGAATGACTATCCCGATGCTTTTATCCGTGAAGATATGATCTCCTTTCCTGATTAATTTAAAATACAAATCTCCTGAATGACTGACGAAGTAAATCACGAATGCGGTATTGCCCTGGTTCGATTGCTGAAACCGCTCGAATATTACCAGCTGAAATATGGCACCTGGCGCTATGGCATTCAGAAGCTTTACCTGCTCATGGAAAAGCAGCACAACAGGGGCCAGGATGGGGCGGGCATTGCATCCATCAAGTTCGATATGAAGCCCGGGAAGCAATATATCCACCGCGAACGCTCCATCAAACAGGCGGCCATCAACGACATATTTAAAACCCTGAGCAAGATTTACGATAAGGTAGAAGAAAGAAATCCCGACCTGATCAACGATCCCATCTGGGCCAAGGAAAACCTTCCGTTTGCCGCTGAATTGCTGCTGGGGCACCTCCGTTACGGCACCTATGGCAAGAATGATATTGAAACCGTGCATCCCGTGATGCGCGTGAATAACTGGAAAACACGCAACCTACTGCTGGCCGGGAACTTTAACCTCACCAATGTGGATGAGCTTTTCGAAAGACTGGTGGACCTGGGACAGCATCCCAAGGATTTTTCCGACACGGTCACCATGCTTGAAAACATCGGGCACTTCCTCGACCGGGAGATACAACGGAATTTCGATTCTTTTAAAGCACAGGGATTTGAAAACATAGAAATTTCCCCGCTCATTGCGGATAACCTTCGCGTGGACAGTATCCTCCGTGAAGCAAGTAAAAAATGGGATGGCGGCTATGTCATTGCCGGCCTGATGGGGCATGGCGATGCATTTGTGGTGCGTGATCCCTGGGGTATCCGCCCCGCCTTTTATTATGCCAACGATGAAATTGTGGTGGTGACATCGGAAAGACCCGCCATCCAGACTGTACTCAATGTAGATGCGGAACAGGTAAAAGAGCTTGATCCGGGGGCCGGACTCATCATCAAGAGAAACGGCCAGGTGGAAATGGAAAATATCCGCGGACCGTTCGAAAAAAGAAGCTGTTCCTTTGAAAGGATCTATTTTTCCCGGGGAAGCGACATCGATATTTACAATGAACGAAAAACCCTGGGCGAACTGCTGACCCCCCAGATCGTGGAAGCCATAGACAAAGACCTCGAAAATACCGTATTCTCGTTTATTCCCAATACCGCCGAATCTGCCTTCTATGGAATGATCCGCGGCGTGGAGACATCCATGAAACTGGAAAAAAAGAAAAGAATTCTCTCCCTGGGAAAAAATATCACCGAAGAAGAACTCGACAGCATCATTTTCATGAAACCCCGCGTTGAAAAAGTCGCGTTGAAGGATATCAAGCTCCGCACCTTTATATCGCAGGATTCCGGCCGTAATGACCTCGTAGGCCATGTTTATGATGTCACCTATGGTACAGTGAGGGCCTGTGAAGACAACCTGGTGGTGATCGATGATTCGATCGTGCGGGGAACCACGCTGAAATACAGCATTATTAAAATACTCGACCGCCTTAAACCGAAACGGATCGTCATTGTATCCTCCTCGCCGCAGATCCGGTATCCCGACTGCTATGGAATTGATATGGCGAAGCTCGGGGATTTCATTGCTTTCCGGGCCGCTATTGCACTGCTGAAGGAGACCGGACAGGAGAATATCATCAACGAGGTGTATCGCAAATGCCGGGAAAGCGAAGATGTGCCAAAGGAAGAGATCATCAACCATGTGAAGGAAGTATACCGCCCGTTTACACCCCAGCGGATCTCGGATAAAATTGCCCAGATGCTGAAGACTCCCGATGTAAAAGCGGATGTGCGGATTGTATACCAGACCATTGAAAACCTGCATATTGCCTGCCCCCATCACCTGGGCGACTGGTATTTCACCGGGAACTATCCCACGCCGGGCGGAAATCGCGTGGTAAACCGGTCTTTCATCAATTTTATCGAAGGACGGAACGTCAGGGCATACTAATTCTGAACTGCAGTTCTGTTGGTCTGAAGGTTCTGTTTCTGTATTTGATATACCTATCATGTCATCATGCAGACTTTCAGTCGTGCAGAACTTATTTCTCTCCCCTCACCCAGATCACCAGTTTCTGCCCGACATTCACTTCGTTCCCGGCAAGGTGATTCCAGGCCTTGATGTTTTCCAGCGTGACCCCGTACATCATCGCAATTTTATGTGTGTATTCGCCGGCCTGCACAACATGGATGATTTTTGACCTGCCGTCGGTATTGCCCGCCTGGGCCACCAGCTGGTTATAATCAACAGGAGGCGCGGCAAGTCCGAGAATATTCACCTCGTTCTTCAGATAATTTGCGGTTTTGTCAGCCGGAAGCACAAGCAACGACCAGGTATTGCGGGCAGGAATAAAATCACGCTTGTAAACCGGGTTAAGCAGCCGGAGATGATGTATGTCGATCCCGGTTTCCGATGCCACCTGGCTGAAAGATACCGCATAACGGATGTGCAGGGTATCGGTATGAAAATAATCGTAAACGGGTTTTACGGGTTCAATGCCATGCTCTTTGTAGAAATTCAGTATATAAACGGCAGCCACAAATGCAGGCACGTAGTTTTTAGCCTGGTCGGACAGATACGGGCGTAGTTTCCAGTAATCGGTCTCCCCGTGACACCGTTCAATGGCCTTCCTTACCTCTCCAGGCCCTCCGTTGTATGACGAAAGCACAAGCTGCCAGTCGTGAAAGGTTGAATACAGGTAACACAGGTAACGGCTCGCAGCCTCGGTGGATTTGTACGGATCGCAACGCTCATCCACCAGGGAGGTGATTTCAAGATCAAACAGGCGGCCCGTGTTCAGCAAAAACTGCCATAATCCCACTGCCCCCGATTTGGATGTGGCCAGCGGATTCAATCCGGATTCAACTATGGTAAGGTATTTAAGCTCGAGGGGTAACCCACGACGATCAAGGATTTCATCGAACAGCGGAAAATAAAGTTCCGACAGGCCGATGATCCGGGCCATTTCTTCTTTCCGGGGACCGGTGTAAAGGTCAATATACCGCCGTACGTCCGCATTGTACACCAATTCCACGGGCGACATCCGGTTAAGGCCGGCTATCCGGTATTCGTACAGCATGTCCCGTTCATCCGGCGAAGTTTGGGAAAATGCTGTCGCAGCAGGGATCAAAAAGCAAAAAAAACAGAGTAAGGGTCTGATCATGTGATCGTATACGGATTGGCCGGGTTTTGGTTTGAAACTGCTAAGCGTAGTTTGAAACGGTGCTAAGTGTTGTTTGAAACTACGCTTATCCCTATAAAAAAACCCGCCACTCTGGTAATGACGGGTTCATTATTCTTAAATGGAAGCTATTCCTTTTGGCTATCAGCAGGTTTTTCAACTACTTCTTCCTCTGTACGGGATGCTTTCTTGAATTCCTTCATACCCTGACCCAATCCACGCATCAGTTCGGGAATCTTTCTTCCTCCAAATAATAACAGCAACACGGCTATTATCAGAATAATTTCAGTTGGTCCTAATGACATAATAATTATTATTTAAATGTACGTTATCTATGTTTATTCCTGTTCAATTCCAGTTTTTCGGATATCCTCACTTCAAAGTTCTTCCCGCTGCCGCTCTGCCAACCTCTTCATACCCATCCGGCAGTGGCTGAATCAATCTCCAAAATTACAATTATTTTCCAAATTCAGTCTTTTTTCTTGCAATAAGTTCCCCCGGTTGCCTTATTTTCCAAACATATTTCTGATCCACCGCAGGATGTCATTTGTATTGGCAAAAATAAGAAGGGAGAAAATAATCACCATTCCCACAATCTGGGCATATTCCAGGAATTTTTCACTGGGTTTGCGCCTTGTCACTACCTCGTAGAGCAGGAAAGCCACATGTCCGCCATCGAGTGCCGGGATGGGAAGCACATTCATGAATGCCAGGATAAGCGAAAGAAAACCCGTGATCTCCCAAAACGACTGCCATTCCCACGTCCTGGGAAAAAGTCCGCCGATAGTCCCAAATCCTCCCAGTCCCTTGTAAGCGCCGGTCTTGAAGTTAAAGATCAGCTTGAACTGACGTATGTAAAATCCAAGTTTGCTTCCCGCCAGTTTAAAGCCTGCCGGAATGGCGCTCAGCAGGCTGAACTTGTTAGTCTCTAGCTTATACAGATTGAGCTTTTCAAGATCATCAAAATCGGGGATCGCCGAAATGATCTCCAGTTTCTTTTTGTCAGAAAGGGTACAGACGATCGGATAGGCGGTGCCTTTGCGCATCACAACCATGTTTATCCGGCCGGGTTTCAGGGTATCCACAATGCCAAGATACTGGTCATAATATTTGATCGGCGTCCCGTTTATGCTTACCACCTCGTCGAGCGGTCTCAATCCCGATTTGGCATTAATGGACGTATCGGGCACTTCACGGATGATGAACGGCACCCGCGGATAGAACAGCATCATGTTCCGTTGCTTGACCAGCTTGCCGACAAAGTCCTGCGGCAGCTGAAAGGAATCCACCCGGTTATCGCGCATCACCTTAACGGTTCCGCCAAAGATGATCTCACTGTAAATATCTTCGAACCGCTTGGGCTCCACATTATTGATTGACAATATCTTATCCCCGTTGCGGAAGCCAATTTGCTGGGCCATGGAATCCACGCACCATACACCGTCGGTCAGGTTTTTATTGGGAAGGAATTTTTCACCCCAGGTAAACAATACAGCGGAGTAAATCAGGAATCCTAGGATCAGGTTCACGATCACCCCACCCAGCATGATCAGCAACCGCTGTCCGGTTGTCTTCGACCGGAATTCCCAGGGTTGGGGAGGCAGCTTGAGTGCTTCTTTGTCCATCGATTCATCGAGCATTCCCGAAATTTTGACATAGCCTCCCAGGGGAAGCCAGCCAATGCCATATTCCGTTTCGCCGCGTTTAATTTTAAAAAGCGAAAACCACGGGTCAAAAAACAGGTAGAATTTCTCCACCCGGGTATGGAACAGGCGGGCAAACAAAAAATGCCCCATTTCGTGAAGGATGATAAGGATGGATAAACTCAGCAAAAGCTGACTGATCTGAATTACAACGCCCATGAGTGATAATTAAAATTAAAAAATACAGGGTGCAAAGATAGAGATTATTTTCCAGAGGTGGTTGTGGTTCCATGTATTCGGTAGGCAGTAATCAGTATTCGGTAGTCAGTAATCGGTGATCAGTAATCGGTGGTCGGTGGTCGGTGGTCAGTAATCGGTAATCGGTAACCGGTAATCGGTAACCGGTAATCGGTAATCGGTTATCAGTAGTTGGTAATTAGTAATCGGTGGTCGGTTGGATTTTTTAGTGAAAAAGTGTAATTTTAATACTGGTTAGGTGAATTGCCTTAAACTCTTATCAGAAACGAATGAATTACGTTAACAGCTTTAAAGAACTGGAAGTTTATAAAATATCCAGAACGTTATCGGCCGAAATTTTTTTGTTTAGCCAGAACTTTCCTAAAGAAGAAAGGTATTCGCTTACCGATCAGATCAGAAGGTCCTCCCGGTCCGTTGGTGCTCAAATAGCTGAGGCCTGGGGAAAAAGAAAATACATAAATCATTTTGTTTCAAAACTATCGGATGCAGATTCTGAGCAATTGGAGACGCAACATTGGCTTGAGGTTGCCTGTGAATGCCAGTATCTTAATGATACTGACAAATCTAAAATATTGAACCATTGTGAATCAATAGGGAGAATGCTCCAATCCATGATGGACAAATCATCTCAATTCTGCAAACCAAAATAACCCGATTACCACTCACTGATTACTGATTACCGATTACCGAATACCGATTACCGAATACCGATTACCGAATACCGATTACCGATTACCGATTACCGAATACCGATAACTGATATACCGATTACCGAATACCGATACCGATTACCGATTACCGAATACCGATTACCGATTACCGATTACCGATTACCGATTACCGAATACCGATTACCGATTACCGAATACCGATTACCGATTACCGATCACCCAAAATCATCCTCCCAGCCACCGCCCTCGCTTCCGAATCCGTTTGCGCATAATCTTCCAAACCGGGGGCAGAAAGGAATGTCACCTTTGACATAGTCTGCTCGATAATGGCCGGCATTTCGGGAAACCTGATCTTTTCCTGCAGAAACGCCTCTACAACAACTTCATTGGCCGCATTCATTATGCAGGGCATATTTCCGCCTGTGCGAAGCGCCTCATAGGCTATCCGCAGGTTGCGGAAGAGTTCGTGATCGGGTTTTTCAAACGTGAAATTGCCGCAGGTTGAAAAATCGAGTCTCGGAAAATCGGAGGGAATCCGTGAAGGATATCCCAGGGCATACTGAATGGGAAGTTTCATATCCGGCAGGCCGAGCTGTGCCTTGACGGACCCGTCGATAAACTGCACAAGCGAATGGATGACCGACTGCGGATGGATGACAACTTCGATCTTACTGGGCGTCATATCGAAGAGCCAGCTGGCTTCAATCACTTCCATCCCTTTGTTCATGAGTGATGCCGAATCGATGGTCACCTTGTTTCCCATGCACCATTTGGGATGGTTGAGGGCCTCTTTGCAGGTAACGTTTTGCAGCTGTGCACGGTCCATTCCCCGGAAGGGACCGCCGGAAGCGGTAAGGATAAGCTTTTCAACCGTGTTGTGGGATTCGCCGGCAAGGCATTGGAAAATGGCGGAATGCTCCGAATCCACCGGGTATATTTGTGAGCCGTGCTCACGGGCAAGCTGCATGATCAGGGAACCGGCGACGACAAGGGTCTCCTTGTTGGCCAGGGCAATGTTCTTTCCGGCCCTGAGGGCTTTCACCGTGGGCGCCAGTCCCGAAAACCCGACCATGGCGGTAAGCACAACGTCGATAGAATGAAGGGTTACCACATCATTCAGGGCCTGCATTCCGGACATGACTGTAATCGGAAGATAGGACAGCGCATCGCGCACATCTTCGTATTGCGATTCATCGGCAATCACCACATAGGAAGGGACAAACTGCAGGGCCTGTTCGATCAGCAAACCGGAATTCCGCCCGGCGGTAAGTACTTCCAGGTCAAAAAGGTCGCGGTGCCTGCGGATGACTTCAAGGGCCTGTGTGCCGATGGAGCCGGTGGAGCCAAGGATGGCGACCCGCTTTTTCCTATTTTCTGAATCCTGCAATGCTGTCAGAAAGTTATATAATCCTGCGGATTAAGCGATGTTCCGTTGTACCAGAGTTCAAAATGCAGGTGGGGGCCCGTGGTCAGCTCCCCGGAATTGCCGATGATGGCAATGGGTTCCCCGGCTTTCACCCGGTCGCCGATGTGTTTGAGCAATTCTGCATTATGCTTGTATACCGAAATGACGTTGTTTTCGTGCTGAACTTCTATAACGTACCCGGTTTCGAGTGTCCATCCCGCCATGGTCACCGTTCCCGGAAGGGTAGCCTTCACAACTTCATTCGACGAAGCAACTATGTCGGTTCCGTAATGATCCCTGGAATTGTCGTAGCTGTTGGTGACCATCCCTTTTACCGGAGGAAAGAAAAGCGTGCTGGAAAGTGCGGTATTTATCTTCTTACGCTCAATGGTGGATAAGCTGAACATATCGGCAGGCTCCACCATTGTGCGCAAGGTGGAATCTTCCATTGATTTCCGGAATATCGATTTGGCTGCAGGCACGTTGGAATCGACCGAATTGCCAAAGCTTTCCGGTTTTTCGCCTGCAATGATCCGCCGGAGGTTATCAAAATAAATATCGCGCTTGGTGATTTCCTGCTCCAGGGAATCAAGCCTGTAATTGTTGAGATGTATGTTGCGGAGCGTATTTTCATCCGGATATCCGGGGATCAGCTCCCGGGCAGGGGTGTAAGCGATAATGCTGATGACAACCACAAGGAACAGGAATATGCCCGCCCCGATGATGGCCATTACATTCAGCTTGGTGAGCCGGAGGTTCAGTACTTCCTCAAATGTTTCATCCCGGTAAATCGATAATCTGTACTTATGCCTGAATTTTTCCCAAAAGGACTTTTTTTCTGTAGTTTCTTCTGCCATTCTGTGAATCCATTTGAAACAAAGATATAAAAAAACAGCTGTGCTGTTTTTTTAGTTTTGCAGTTTTGCAGTTTTGCAGTTTTGCAGTTTTGCAGTTTTGCAGTTCTGCAGTTTTGCAGTTCTGCAGTTAAAGGAAAGAGATTCTGGGATTATGGTTACCGGGAAAATATATAAAAAAGTTATGCAGTCGTGCAGTTGTGCAGTCGTGTAGATTCGGGAGGTTAATCTGGAATTATCCTTACATATTAATTAAGTAAAAATCGCTCATCAATTCTCAATAACAGTCAGCTTTTTATAGAATACGTATAAAGCTTTAATTCCATTATTTTATCAAAACCCAAGACTGCAAGTCTGCAAGTCTGCAAGACCGCAAGACTGCAAGACTGCAGAACTCATTTCACCTCCGCCCCGGGCTTCATCCCCTCCTCCGGGGTGACAAACACGAGCCGGCCGGAGGCGTCTTCCGCGAGGAGGATCATGCCCTGCGACCGGATTCCCTTTATCTCCCGCGGGGCCAGGTTGGCGAGAATGCATATTTGCCTGCCGATGATCTCCTGCGGTTCGAAATATTCGGCAATGCCGGAAACGACGGTCCGCACGTCAATGCCTGTATCCACCTTCAGCTGCATGAGTTTCTTTGTCTTTGGCACCTTTACCGCTTCCAGGATGGTCCCGATCCGGATGTCCATGCGGCTGAAATCATCGTAACTGATGTCGGGCTTCTGCGGTTTGGTTTCCGGACTGCCCTGCAGGTTCTTCTCTTTCGTCTGCTGCAGTTTGAGCAATTGCAGGTCGATGGCCTCATCCTCTATCTTTTCGAAAAGAAGGCTTACTTCCCCTAAAACATGTCCGGCCTCCAGGATATCTCCCCTGCCGGCATCCTTCCACAGGGATGTTCCCAGGTTAATGAAACCGGCAATTTTGACGGCTGAAAAGGGAAGGAAGGGCTGCGCCACAATGGCAAGGTTTGCCGTGATCTGCAAGGAAATATTCAGAACGGTACCCACCCTCTCCGCGTCTGTCTTGATCACTTTCCAGGGTTCATTGTCCGCCAGGTATTTGTTTCCCAGGCGCGCAAGGTCCATCATCGACTTCAGCGCTTCGCGGAACCGGAAATTATCCAGGTTGTACTCGACGGTTTCCTTAAGCCGGGGGATCTCGGCCAATGCGGCCCTGTCTGCATCCGTCAGTTCTCCCGCCGGGGGCACCCTGCCTTCAAAATATTTATGCGTAAGCACAAGGGCGCGGTTTATAAAATTGCCGAGCACGGCAACCAGCTCATTGTTGTTCCGGGCCTGGAAATCTTTCCACGTAAAATCGTTGTCCTTGGCTTCCGGCATCGTGGAGCACAGCACATACCTCAGCACGTCCTGCTTTCCCGGAAAATCCTGCAGGTATTCATGCAACCACACGGCCCAGTTCCGGGATGTGGAAATTTTCTCCCCTTCGAGGTTCAGAAATTCATTGGCGGGAACGTTCGCCGGCAGGATATAGCTCCCTTCCGCCTTTAGCATGGCGGGAAAAATAATGCAGTGGAAAACAATGTTGTCCTTGCCGATAAAATGCACCAGGCGGGTTTCCGGATCCTTCCAGTATTTTTCCCAATCGTCGGTCAGATCCCTGGTTGCGGATATATAGCCGATGGGGGCGTCAAACCACACATACAATACCTTTCCGGCAGCCCCTTCCACCGGCACGGGAATGCCCCAGTCGAGATCCCGGCTTACCGCCCTGGGCTGCAGGCCGGCATCCAGCCATGATTTGCACTGCCCGATGACGTTTTGCTTCCAGTCTTTGTTATCAACAAGGATCCACTTTCTCAGGAAATCCTCGTACCGGTCGAGCGGCAAAAACCAGTGCAGCGTTTCCTTCAGCACCGGTATGCTGCCGCTGATCGTCGATTTGGGGTTGATCAGGTCGGTGGCGTTCAGGGTAGAACCGCATTTCTCGCACTGATCGCCATACGCCGATTCATTGCCGCACACCGGGCACGTTCCGGTTATATACCGGTCGGCGAGGAACTGCTTTGCCTCTTCATCGTAATACTGGCTGGTAGTTTTTTCAATAAAGTCCCCCTTGTCATACAGTTTCCGGAAAAAATCCGAAGCCGTTTTATAATGCGTTTTTGATGTGGTCCTGGAATAGATGCTGAAGGAGATGCCGAATTCGGAAAAGGCATCGCGGATCATCCCGTGAAATTTATCCACCACGTCCTGCGGACTGACTTTTTCCTGCCTTGCTTTGATTGTGATGGGAACCCCATGCTCATCCGACCCGCAGATAAACAGCACATCTTCGCCCCTGAGTCTCAGGTAACGTACGTAAATATCGGCCGGCACATATACCCCGGCCAGGTGGCCGATGTGCACGGGCCCGTTCGCATACGGCAGCGCGGCGGTGATGAGGTGTCTCTTGTAAGTGGTTTCCATGTATTATTGAATGTGTTTCATCCTATTTTGTTCGTCCGTGGGTTTAGCTTCGCTGATTTTCAATTCACCCACGGTTATTGAGATTTCACCCCTTCGGGGTCCCTAACTCCATACTCCATACTCCATACTCCATACTCCCTACTCACCTCTTCCTACTCATCTCTCCCCTCTCATCTCTCTCCTCTTTTCACTTTTCTTGTCACTCGTCACTCGTCACTCGTCACTTTTTCCTACCTTGCAAATATATTCAAATCACCGCTAATTCAAACAAATATAGCACATGATCCGTCCGCCGTTGCTGAGGAAGGGGGATACCGTAGGGATTGCCGCTCCATCGAGTTACCTGCTGAAAGCGGAACTGGAACCCGCGCTGGAACTTATCCGTTCCTGGGGACTGAAGACAATCACCGGAAAGCATGTATTCCGAAAATATAATTCTTTTGCCGGTACCGACGATCAGCGGGCAGGGGATTTCCAGTCCATGCTCGACGACCCCGGCATCCATGCGATCCTATGTGCACGCGGTGGTTACGGAGCCGTCCGGATCATCCGGAAGCTGAATTTCTTCAAATTTCTTCAAAATCCGAAGTGGATCGCCGGCTGCAGCGACATCACCGTCTTCCATGGCTTTCTGCAGAACCTGGGCGTGGAAAGCCTTCACAGCGAAATGCCCCGTTTTGTGCCTCCTGCCGAACCCGACCTTGTATCCATGGATTCCCTGCGGGCAGCCCTTTTCGGGGAGACCCGCCGGTATGTCCTTCCGCCGCATCCTGAAAACACAACGGGCAAGTCGAAAGGCATCCTGGTCGGCGGAAACCTCTCGGTATTATACAGCCTGGCAGGCAGTGACATGGAACCCGACCTCCGGGGGCGTATCCTGTTTATCGAAGATATCGGCGAATACCTGTATCACATTGACCGGATGATGATGAACCTGGCTATCCGCGACAGGCTGAAGGACCTGAAAGGAATGATTGTGGGGACCATGAACAACATGATGGCCTCCGGTTCAGGGTACAACAAACCGGCATACAAGGTCATCCGCGACGCCGTGTCGCCGTATGATTTTCCGGTGATGTTCGGTTTCCCGGCCGGTCATTCACATCCCAACCTGGCACTTGTGCTGGGAAGGGAAGTGGAAATTGCAGTCAGCCGCAAACAATGTACTGTCACTTTCTGAAACCATGGAGAACAAAACCGCTTTCGGCCGGCACGGCGAGGACCTTGCCGTGGAATTCCTGTTGAAGGAAGGCTATGAGATACTGGAACGCAACTGGTATTTCAGGCATAACGAGGTGGATATCCTGGCCAAAGACCAGGAGACCCTCGTGGTTGTCGAAGTGAAAACCCGGTCGGGAAATTCATACGGGGAACCATACACAGCCGTGGACTACCGTAAACAACAGTACCTCATCTTCGCCGCCGAACGCTATATCTTCGCCCATGATCTTGATCTCGAAGTTCGGTTTGACATAATTTCTATTATAATAGATCGTCTCGGGAACGTAACCCTGGAACATGTGAAAGAGGCGTTTCATCCGATCGCGCGTTCACGCTAGGGCGCATCGCGGTTCTGCGGTTCGGTTGTTTGCGGTTCTGCAGTTTTGAGAGTTGAATTTTGATATTATTTCGTTAAACGTAATATATAAAAACCATGCCAACCATTAAAAATTTTGAAGAACTGGACATTTGGAAAAATGCCCGGATTGTTACTAGACATGTATATGAAGATTTCAGGTCGAATCGGGACTTTAGTTACAAGGATCAGATTCAGAGAGCTTCAGTATCAATAATGAACAATATTGCTGAAGGGTTTTGTCGTCAGAGTAAAAGAGAAATGATCAATTTCTGCAATTTTGCCAAAGGATCTGCAGCCGAGGTTAAAAGCATGTATTATATAGCAGATGATCTGAGTTATCTTTCCCCAAACTGCATGTAATGAAAGGCGCATTGCCCTGCAAAGGTTGATAAATGGAATTTCAGCTTTTATGCATTATTTAGCAAAGCGATAATTCCAAATAACCGGCTAATAAACTGCAGAACTGCAGAACCGCAGAACTGCAGAACTTTTTACTCTTCCGTCTTCGCTACCGAATCCCCGCTAACCACAGGTTCCTGCTCCGGTGCAGATACACGTTCATGCTGAAAAAACCTCTTCTGAAACAGCAATATCGTCACTATCCCAATCGAAATGGAGGAATCGGCTATGTTGAATATCGGCCGGAAAAAGATAAAATCCTGCCCGTGCCATACAGGAAACCAGGCGGGATAGGTGCCCCGGAGTATGGGGAAATACAGCATGTCCACCACGCGGCCATGCAACACGGGACCATACCCGCCCTCTTTGGGAAAGATCTGGGCAATTGAAAAATACGTGCTTTCGTTGAAGATAACCCCGTAAATCACGCTGTCGATAATATTGCCCATGGCACCGGCAAAAATCAGCGCCACACACAGGACCAAACCTGTTTTTGCCCCTTTGTTCACCAGCTCGCGCAGGTACCACCCGATGGCAACAACGGCAATGATCCTGAAAATGGTGAGGATCGGCTTGCCCTGCTTTCCGGGGATGTCAAGGCCAAAGGCCATGCCCGGATTTTCAATGAATTTGATAAAAAACCAGTTCCCGAAAACGGTGATGCTTTCACCGATGGTCATCGTCGTCTTAATCTCAATCTTAACCAGCTGGTCTATGAAAAGAACAATCAGAATCAATGAAATGGCCTTAATGCCGTTCGATATCTTCATTGCCTAGCGCTGCTTTTGTTTTGCGTCAATTGACAGCGTGGCATGGGGAACAGCCCGTAACCGTTCCTTGGAAATCAGCTTCCCGGTTTCGCGGCAGATTCCGTAGGTTTTATTTTCAATCCGTATCAGTGCGCCCTGCAGGTGCTGGATAAATTTCTGCTGCCGCTGGGCCAGCCTGCCGGCCTCTTCTTTTGAAAGTGTGGCGGCTCCTTCTTCAAGGACCTTGAATGTGGGCGAGGTATCCTGTGTGTCATTACTCTCACTTTGGGTAATGGCGCTTTTCAGTAGATCGAAATCTCTTTTTGCCTGATCCAGTTTATCAAGTATAATCTGCCGGAACTCCTCGAGTTCTTCATCGGAATACCTTGTCTTTTCTGACATAGTTATGTGCTTTAGTAAGTTTAAAAATAACAAAAAAATTCGATTCCCGGTGTTTATAACCCTAAATCTTCCCCACCCAAACGTAGGTAATTACATTGTCATCGATCTCAACCGCGTTGGCTTCTGTAAAGTCGGTCCTGTCCACAAGGGAAACCGACCGCGCCAGCGTTTGAGAGGCTATATAATCCCGGTACTGATTTATTGAATTGGCGATCAGTTCATGATTCTGTATTTCCACGCTGATCTTGTCCGTCACCTCGTATCCGCTGTCTTTCCGGATATTCTGGATGCGGTTGACAAATTCGCGGGCAATCCCTTCATCTTTTAACTCCTGCGAGATATTCACGTCCAGCGCTACCGTCAGCTTGCCGTCATTGGCCACCAGCCATCCGGGGATGTCCTCGGAGGATATTTCCACGTCGGCTGTGGAAAGCAACAGGGTTTCCCCGCTTACCTTCAACTCCCACCAATCCTGTGATTCAAAACAACTGATGTCTTCCTGGGAGAAATTTTCAAATGCCTTCGATATCTCTTTCATCAGCCTTCCGTAGCGGGGCCCCAGCACCTTGAAATTGGGCTTTATCTTCTTAACAAGGATGCCCGTGGTATCTTTCAGGTATTCCAGCTCCTTCACGTTCACCTCATTCAATATAAGGTGTTTTGTAGCTTCAAACCGGCCCATCATCACGGGATCCGAAACCGGGACCATGATTTTGCGAAGGGGTTGGCGCACTTTTATGTTCACTTTTCTTCGCAGGCCAAGCACCATGGAGGATATGCTCTGCGCCAGCTCCATTTTTTCTTCCAGGCTGTGGTCCATCATGCCCGGATCGGCCACCGGGAACTCCGCCAGGTGAACGGACAGGTGCGTTTCGAGCTTCGTTACATGATTCAGGTCGCGGTACAGCTTGTCCATATAAAAAGGGGCAAGCGGGGCCGACAGCTTTGCAATGGTGATAAGGCAGGTATACAGGGTCTGGTAGGCCGACAGCTTATCGTCGGTGAACTCGCCTCCCCAGTACCGCTTCCGGTTTAACCGCACGTACCAGTTGCTCAGGTTTTCCATCACAAATTCCTGGATGGCCCGGGCTGCTTTTGTGGGTTCATAATCTTCGTAATACGATTCCACTTCCATGATCAGTGTATGGAGCAGGGACATGATCCACCGGTCGATTTCCGGCCTTCTGTTCACCGGGATTTCCGGTTCCTTATGCGTGAACCCGTCCACATTGGCATAAAGCGAAAAAAACGAGTAAGTATTGTACAGGGTCCCGAAGAATTTTCGTTTCACCTCATCCACGCCTTCGATATCGAACTTCAGGTTATCCCACGGTTGCGCGTTGGTGATCAGGTACCAGCGAAGCGGATCGGATCCGTGGTGGTTGATCACTTCAAACGGATCCACCACATTCCCCAGGCGTTTCGACATCTTGTTCCCGTTCTTGTCGAGGCACAGCCCGTTGGAAATAATATTCCGGTACGCCACCGAATCAAATAGCATCCCCGCCAGGGCATGGAGCGTGAAGAACCAGCCGCGGGTCTGGTCCACCCCTTCGGCTATGAAATGCGCCGGGAAGTATTTGTTGAATTCCGGCTCCTTCATGGCGAAGGGATAATGCACCTGGGCATACGGCATGGCGCCGGAATCAAACCACACGTCAATGAGGTCGGCTTCCCGGGTCATCTTCTTTCCCGTGTCGGAAACCAGGTATACCTCATCCACAAAGGGCCTGTGAAGGTCAAATTTTTCGTAGTTGGCAGAGGAATAATCCGCTTCCGTGTATTCTTTAAACGGATTACTCTTCATAAAACCGGCCTGGATGGATTTTTCAATTTCGTCTTTAAGTTCTTGAACACTTCCGATGCATTTAAGTTCGAGGTTGTCCGAACTTACCCATACAGGGAGAGGAGTGCCCCAGTACCGCGAACGCGACAAATTCCAGTCGACCAGGTTCTCGAGCCACTTTCCAAAACGGCCGGACCCGGTGGATTCCGGCTTCCATTTGATCGTGTTGTTCAGGGCGATCAGCCTGTCCTTTAACGCGGTTGTTTTAACGAACCAGGCATCCATCGGGTAATACAGCACGGGCTTGTCGGTCCGCCAGCAATGGGGATAATTGTGCACGTGCTTTTCGATGCGGAACACCTTGTTGCTTTTCTTCAGGTATACGGCGATGTCAACATCCACGGTATTATCATCGGTGCCGAGACTTGCATCGTACTCGTTCTTCACATACCGTCCGGCAAACGGAGCGTATTCCGCCACATTCACGCGTTCTGCAATGAATTTTTCGCTCAGGTCCTCCAGGCGGTAGAAACGGCCTTTTTTATCCACCATGGGACCCAGGCGCTTGTTCTTTTCCTCCATCATCAGCGGGGGTACGTTGTTCTTTTGGGCCACCCTGAAGTCATCCGCCCCGAAGGTAGGCGCAATGTGCACGATGCCGGTGCCATCCGCGGTAGTCACAAAGTCACCGGTCAGCACGCGGAATGCGCCCTTGCCGGGATCCACCCAGTTGATCAGCTGGTGATAGGAAATCCCCTCGAGGGCAGATCCCGTGCATTCATCCAGTATCCGGAAAGGAATGCGCTTGTCGCCGCTCTGGAAGGCCTCTACGGCAATGTCCTGGTTGTTTTCCGGGAAGTATGCATGCAGCAGTTCTTTCGCCAAAATCACAATAACCGGCTCAAAGGTATAGGGATTAAAGGTGCGGACCCTCACATACGTGATGTCGGCGCCTACCGCCAGGGCGGTATTGGAAGGAAGGGTCCAGGGCGTTGTCGTCCACGCCAGGAAATAAACCGGGGCATCCGCATTCCGGAAAAGAAATTCGGATTTTGCATTGCGTATGGCTTCGAACTGGGCCACACAGGTGGTGTCCTTCACATCGCGGTAGCAGCCGGGCTGGTTCAGCTCATGCGTGCTGAGCCCCGATCCGGCGGCCGGGGAATAAGGCTGTATGGAATAGCCCTTGTACAACAATCCCTTGTTGAACAGTTGTTTCAACAGGTACCACAGCGTTTCAATATACCGGTTGTCGTAGGTGATATACGGATGTTCCATATCCACCCAGTATCCCATTTTCATGGTAAGATCTTCCCATTCACGGGTGTACGTCATCACATCGCTCTTGCACTTGCTGTTGAATTCCTGTATGCTGATCTTCTGGCCAATGTCTTCTTTTGTAATTCCAAGGGAGGTCTCAACCTTGAGTTCCACGGGCAGGCCGTGCGTATCCCAGCCGGCTTTGCGCTCCACCAGGAATCCCTTCATGGTTTTATACCGGCAGAAGATGTCCTTGATGCCGCGGGCGATCACATGGTGGATCCCCGGCATGCCGTTGGCTGACGGCGGACCCTCGTAAAATACAAACAAAGGACGGCCCTGGCGGGCTGCCAGACTCTTCTCAAACGTATTCTCGTGCTGCCAAACGTTGAGAATTTCGCGGTTTACTGCGGAAAGATTAAAACTTTTATATTCCGGATACTTGTTACTCATTATCAATCAGCCTGTTGTGTACTAAATCGAATTGCAAAATGTGTACAAAGATAGAAGAAATCAATTAATTATGAATTATGAATTATGAATTATGGATGAAAGGAAATCCACAGTCTAATTATGAATTATGAATTATAAATTATGAATGAAAGGAAATCCACAGTCTAATTATGAATTATGAATTATGAATTATGAATGAAAGGAAATCCACAGTCTAATTATGAATTATGAATTATGAATTATGAATGAAAGGAAATCCACAGTCTAATTATGAATTATGAATTATGAATTATGAATGAAAGGAAATCCACAGTCTATAATTTATCATTCATCATTCATTCATCATTCATAGTCGGTCCTTACAAACCTTTTGAGGCGATTATGCCGTATCAAAATTCATACCACGCGGTTTAGTTATCCTGAATTGTACCCGGGTTCATTTATTTACAGCAGAAATCCATACCTATGAAGCAAAAATTACTTTGTATTCCCCTTCTTTTATTCGCCATTCTGACGGGCATGCGGGCACAACCGGACAAAAGCCCCGAAGTTAAGTTTTCCCCCGTGGAAAAAGCCGAATTGGCCGGGCCGGCCGCCGGTGACGGCACTGCCGCGCATCCCTATGAAATTGCCACCGCCAGCGACCTCCTGTGGCTCTCCGGAAACAGCGAATGCTGGGATAAATATTTCATTCAAATAGCGGATATTGATATTTCCGAAAGCCGGGAATGGAACAGCGGCGAAGGCTTCGCTCCCATCGGGAATACCACGTGGAACTTCAGCGGACACTATAACGGGAAAGGACATGAGATAAAGGGTCTGTATATCCACCGGGCATCCTCCGACAGGATGGGGTTTTTCGGATTTTTGGTCAATGCGGATATTGACAGCCTGGGAATTACCAATTGCAATGTGACCGGAAAAAGATTTACAGGCGGCCTGGCAGGAAATGCATGCATGCAGTCTTCCATCCGCCATTGCTTCGTGGAAGGGAATGTGAAAGGCGATGAGTTTACAGGAGGATTGGTGGGAATCAACGAAGCGAACAGCCGGCTCGACTACTGTTTTTTTTCCGGAAACGTGAGTACTACCCGGTTTGCAGGCGGACTGGCAGGGATTAATGGAGAGTCGGCTATTTCAAATTGCTATTCCACGGGCACTGTCAGCGGGGATGATTTCCTGGGCGGCCTGGTTGGCACGAATGAAATGGCTTCAACGATAGAGAATTGCTATGCGACCGGCAAGGTAACCGGACTAACACACACATCCACCGGGGGCCTCGCAGGAATCACCTCGATGGGCTCCTCGTTGTCCGGCTGTTACTGGAACCCGGTGACCACCGATCAATCCGAGGCCGTTGCTTATAACGAAGATGCCGTTGTTCAAGACTGCGCCGGTTTAACCACCGGTCAGCTGAAGCAGCAGGAAAGCTTCAGCGGGTGGGATTTTGAAAACACCTGGGGAATATTGGAAAACAGATCGTATCCTTCTTTAAAGACGTTGAAGGACAATGCACCTTTTGCATTCGCGGATACAATATCCCGGAATGCCTTCGCCATACCCCTTTCCCTCTTCCTGTCGAATGATTATGATTTTGAAACAAACCGGCATTCGCTCACATGCAAAGTACTTGGGATAAGCGTGGGAAGCTATAGCAGAGACTCCCTGTATTTCCCGGAATCGGCGCTGATGGGCGACATCCTTACAATCCATTACCGGGTTGGGGAAATACGGGCCGGAATGGATACCCTGTGGGGAAATACGGCAACCGGTATCCTCACAAAAAGGAATACTGTTCCCGATCTTAAAGCGGTTACCAACATTTCAATTCCCGAGGATTCAAAACTTGGAATAACCCTGGATGATTTAACGGTCACTGATCCGGACGAAGATGTGCTTTCGGTTGTAATTGCGGATGGCCTGAACTATACCCGGTCAGGGGACACCCTTACCCCCGGTCTGGATTTTAACGGGCTGCTGTCCGTAAATATAGCCGTATCCGACGGAATGGATACGAGCAATACAAGGACAATGCTGGTGAATGTTATGGAGGTGAATGATGCACCCGTAGTTCACGATACGATAACGACAACCGTCGAAAATACAGAACTCGCAGTGGATGTTTATGCCACGGACGTGGATGGAACGGTCAATTCGGTTTCAATCGACCGGGATCCGGAGCATGGATCGGTCACACATGCCGGAATGACAATTACCTATACCCCCGCAACGGATTTTACCGGGCACGATACGCTCACCTGGTACGTGACGGACGATAAAGGACTTACCTCGGTATCCGCCATGATGGCCATTGCCGTTGTTGCCGGCGATCCGACTCCGGTTGCCGAAGGGCAGGAGCCGGAAATTATCCTCTTCCCGAATCCCAGTCCGGGTGCATTTTATATAAATGCGGGTCCGCAGGCCGCCGTGATTTATCTATATGACCTGAATGGCAAAGAAGTGTTCACGCAACGGGTAAAGGAATTAACGCATGTGGATATCAGCCATCTCAACAAGGGGGCCTATATCCTGAAGGTAAATGAAAAAACCCTCCGCCTGGTCCGAAACTGATCAGACGGATTTAAAAGCATTAAAACATATGAAAAAGAAGGTTACCATGAAAAAAAGAATTTCATTGCTCATTGTTTCAGGATTATTATGGACAGGCTGCCTGTATTCACAAACCGCGGTCAGGCCTCCGGGAGACGGAAGCGTGTCAAATCCCTTCCTGGTTTCCACCCTTGAAAACCTGCATTTTATTCACCTGAATCCGGAGGGCGGAAAGTTCGTGCAGATTGCCGATATTGACGCCACCGCATCCAAACACTGGGATGGAGGAAAGGGATTTCTGCCGATCGGCAGCTCGGGAACGCCATTCCAGGGATTCTACGATGGAAATGGCTTTGTCATCAAAGGACTGTACATCAACCGGCCGACCTCGGACAATATCGGGCTGTTCGGTTATACAATGAGCGGGGAAATTCAAAACGTGGGCCTTGTAGATGCCCATATTACAGGCAAAGATAATACAGGGGGCATCATCGGGCAGGCCAATTTCAGCCACACCCTGTCGGGTTGTTTTGTGACAGGAAGTGTGACCGGCGTATCTGCCGTAGGAGGTCTGGCGGGTATGATCAATGAAATGTCCGTCAGCAATTGCTATACAAGCTGCAGTGTAACCGGCAGCTCCTTTGGAACAGGGGGCCTTGTAGGCGTCAATGCCTATACTTCGCTATACGATTGTTATGCCACCGGAAATGTGACCGGCTTTCATTCGGTTGGCGGATTGGCGGGATCCGCTTTAAGTGCCTCCGGTGTACCTTCCATAGCCATGCTGTCGGGTTGCTATTATGGCGGACGGGTGAGCGGGGAAAGCGAAACGGAAACCGGTTCGCTGATCGGCTATAATTCCTCTTTCTCGATCGTAAGCAGTTGTTACTGGAATTCACAAACTTCGGGGGTGGCTTCTGGCTACGGTGAAAATTCAGGAACCTTTTCGGCTGCCGGATTAACATCGGCACAAATGACCCATCCGGGAAATTTTGCCGGGTGGAACTTCAGCTCTTTGTGGAAAATACGGGATGGCGAAACCTGGCCTGCATTACGCAACGTGAGTGATAACGCACCGTTTGCCTTTGCTGAAGTGCTTTCCGAACATGCGTCACATTTTGCGATTTCGGCGCTTCTTTCGAACGACTATGATTATGAAACCCTGCAAAGTGCATTGCTGTTGAAAATTACAAGTCTAAGCGCGGGCCATTCGGATGCACACACAATCTACTTCCCGGCTACGGCCCACATGGGAGATTCCCTGACGGTGACCTACCTTGCAGGCGAGGCAAGGACGGCAAAGAACGATACCCTGTGGGGCAATACAGCCACCGCCAAACTGATATACTATAACCGGGCGCCTGAAATCTCGGAAGTAAACTCAAAAGTTTCCCCTGAAGACATGCCGGTTTCCGTTACGCTGGCGGATATTACCGCCGCCGATCCCGATAATGACCCCGTTTCGCTGGTCATGTTTCCGGGGGACCATTATTCCGTATCCGGAAATACGGTAACCCCGGCGCCGGATTATAACGGCCCGGTTTCCGTAGGAATTGCAGCAAGCGACGGTTCTTTTAAATCAGATACAGCTTATATGTACATCATGGTTACCCCGGTAAATGATGCTCCGGCCTTAACAGCAGTGTACAACAAATCAACCGCTGAAGACACGTCTCTTCCGCTGTCGCTCGACGATGTCAGCGTTTCCGATGCCGAAAGCGATCCGCTCACCCTCCTTCCCGGAGAAGGGGACCACTATAGCCTGGCGGGATTAACCGTTACCCCGTCGCCGGATTATTACGGAATACTGTCTGTTCCCGTGAGTGTAAGCGACGGAACCGACACGTCCGCCATACTCTACCTGAAAATTACGGTGACCCCGGTGAACGATCCGCCGGTCATTACTGTCCATCGGCGTTGACCACCGGTGTCAAAAGAGGAGGAATACATTTACACGGTCATCGTTTCCGACGTGGATGATACTGTTTTCACCTACAGCCTTAGCTGGAAGCCGGTGGGAATGACAATAAGCGACAGCGGAATCATCCGCTGGACCCCCTCGGAAGGGATATTCTCCTCGGGAGAAGTTACGCTTGTAGTTTCGGATGGACGCCTCCAGGATACGGAGGCTTTCACGATCCTTGTAACGAATGTGAATAATCCGCCGGTGGCAAGGGATACAACGGCAACCGGCGAGGAAAATACCCCGGTAACCCTGTTGACAGCAGCCCGCGACATCGATGGAACGATCGCGTCGATCGCCATTGACAGGGATCCGGATCATGGCACCGCCATGCGATCCGGTTTATCAATCACCTATACGCCCAATCCCGGGTTTGCCGGAACCGACTCGCTCAGCTGGCATGCCGTGGATAACGACGGGCTTGTCTCCAATACCGCGAAAATATACTTTACGGTTACGACGGTTACAAGCGTGGACGGGCTGACCGGTGCAGGCATCCTGCTTTACCCCAATCCCTGTACCGATGGTTTTTACATCAATGCCGGTTCAGAATCTGAAGTATTGTATATCTATGACCTGAACGGAAAATACATCCTTGCACAGCCCGTAAAAGGCCTCACCCGGGTTAACCTGCCCAATATTGAAAACGGAACCTATATTGTAATTGTAAACGAAAGGACTTTTAAACTAATAACTAATAGATAAAAACTAAAAGTTGGAAAACCATCCACCATCAACCATCAACCATCAACTATCAACCATCAACTTCACTTTTATCTTTTAGTTTTTAGTTTTTAGTTTTTAGTTTTTATCTGATATCTGAGTTCTTCTTAATAATGCGTGCAATATACTTTCCAATAATATCAAACTCAAGATTAACCACCGTTCCCACCTTGAATTCATGGAAATTGGTGTGTTCATGGGTATAGGGAATAATGGCGACCTCGAAGGAGCGGTCCTTTGAATTCACCACCGTAAGACTGACGCCATTGACGCAAACGGAGCCCTTTTCGACCGTCATGTAGTCGTCCCGCGCCGGCTCGTATTCGAACGTGTAATACCAGCTGCCTTCGGCCGCTTTAACGCCGGTGCAAACCGCAGTCTGGTCCACATGCCCCTGCACGATATGGCCGTCCAGCCGGCCGTCCATTTTCATGCTCCGTTCCAGGTTCACCTTTGAGCCGACGGTAAGCCTGCCGAGGTTCGATTTCAGCAGGGTTTCCTGTATGGCCGTAACGGTATACGTGTCGCCCTTTTTCTTCACCACGGTAAGACATACCCCGTTGTGGGATATGCTCTGATCGATTTTAAGTTCATCGGTAAATGAACACGAAAGGGTAATGTGCATATTCTCCTGCTCCCTTTCAATGGCCACAACCTGTGCGGCCTCCTCAACAATCCCTGAAAACATCTGTAGTAATTATGAATTATGAATGATAAATTATGAATGAATTAAGAATGCAAATTGAGATTTTTTTTTGATGTTAAGATAATGGATCGAATGATTTTGAGTAATTCCTCAGCATCATTTTTCATGGAGATATTCTCTTCAATAGATGTAAATCCGGATGCATCCAATAAATCAAGCCAATATAAAGTTTCATCACATTCCTTTTGAGCGATACCCAATTTGTGAATAAAGTCAATCTTACTCTCTGCATTTATACCTTCCCTGACATTTGCACCAATGCTTGTACCGCTTTTTAATAATTGTTTGCTTAAGATATACTCGTGTTTTTTTTCCTGTAAACCTCTGGCTAATTTTACTGCTTTTACTGCAAACTCAAAAGATTTGCTTCTGATAACATTGTCTTTCATGGCCTAACGTTTTAAATTTTTTAACTTGAACTATCAACTTATGAAATTAATAATTAATTATTTAAATGGTTTGTCTGTCATTCATAATTCATAATTCATAATTCATAATTTGATTTCCCGATCCCTGAAATCCCATCAAATAAAGTATCGCATCCAGCCCAATCGTGGATATCGCCTGTCGTGCGTTTTCCATCACCTTGGGTTTTGCATGGAACGCAATCCCCAGTCCCGCCAGGTTCAGCATGGGCAGGTCGTTTGCCCCGTCGCCCACGGCAATGACCTGTTCGAGGTGGATATCCTCCTTGAAAGCCAGGTTTTTCAGCAGTTCCGCCTTCTTCGCCCCGTCCACAATATCCCCGATGTAGCGGCCTGTCAGCTTTCCGTCCTCGATTTCAAGCTCATTCCCGAACACATAATCGATGCCCAGTTCATGCTGCAGGTAGCGGCCGAAATAGGTGAACCCGCCGGAGAGGATCGCGGTTTTAAAGCCGTATTTCTTCAGCGTGCTGATCAGCTTATGGGCCCCCTCGGTAATGGGCATGTCAGAAGCGATTTTCTTCATGACCCCCTCGTCCAGTCCCTTCAGCAACGCCACCCGTTTGCGGAAGCTCTCCTTGAAGTCGATCTCGCCGCGCATGGCTGATTCGGTGATCTCATGCACCTGGTCGCCCACATTATTCATCCGGGCCAGCTCGACGATCATTTCCGCCTGTATCAGCGTGGAATCCATGTCAAAGCAGACCAGCCTGCGGTTGCGCCGGTAGATGTTATCTTCCTGGAAGGCGATGTCGATCCCCGTTTCGCGTGAAGCTTCCAGGAATTCGAGCCGCATCTGGTCCTTGTCGCGCGGTGTGCCCCGCACGGAAAATTCAACGCAGGCGATCGCCCTGGGGTCGTTCGCCAGCAGGGAAGGCCGGCCGCTGAGCCGGTTGATGATATCAATATTCAGATGCTGTTTATAGATGATGTCCGTTACGCGGGCGATGTGCTGGGAGCTGATCATGCGGGCGATGAGGGTGACCATGTACCGTTCCTTGCCCTGCAGCTTCACCCAGTCCTCGTAGTCGTTCAGGGAAATGGGCGTGAACTTGGCGTTCATCCCCAGTTCATACGACCGGAAAAGCAGGTCCTTCAGGATCGGCGAGGATTCCTTGTTATCCGACACCTCGAAAAGAATGCCGAGGGCCAGTTCATCGTGGATAACCGCCTGGCCGATATCGAGAATGCCCACCTTGTACCCGGCCAGGATATGGGTAAGCGAGGTGGTGATCCCCGGCTTGTCCGGTCCCGAAATATTCAGCAGGATAACTTCTTTGTTCGATCTCATATTGGACTTAAAAAAGCACAAAATTAGTGCACGTTCTTCACTTTTAACGGATCCCCAACTTTTATCTTTTATCTTTTAGTTTTTCACTTCCTTGCGGTTGCCGCCACTTTTAGTTTTTATCTTTTAGTTTTTCACTTCCTTGCGGTTGCCGCCACTTTTAGTTTTTACTTTTAGTTTTTCACTTCCTTGCGGTTGCCGCCACTTTTAGTTTTTATCTTTTAGTTTTTCACTTCCTTGCGGTTGCCGCCACTTTTAGTTTTTCACTTTTAGTTTTTCACTGCATTGGTTCCACAAAAGCCGGATCAATATCCACCGTCATATGATAATGAAGTGCATCAATACTGATCACCAGTTTATGTTCACCCCTGATCTGCTGGATAACACCACGAAGTCCTTCCAGCGTGCCCTTTGTAATCCTCACCTGCTCGCCCCTGACAAATTCCCTTTCCTCCACCGTGATGGGCAGCGAGGTTCCCAGCAATATCCTCAGGTTCCCGATCTGCCAGTCGGGAATAGCCACCAGCTTGCCGGAGAACCTTACAAGCGTCATCACCCCCGGGGTATGCAATACATCAAGGTAGTCGTTTTCAGCGATATGAACGAAAATATAAGAGCGGATGAGGGGAACCTCCACCTTTTTTTTGCGGTCGGTCCACTGCTTCAGGGTAGTGACCATCGGAAGATAATGATCGATGCCGTGTTTCTCCAGTTCGCGCGCCACTTTTTTCTCGGCACGCGAATGCGTATACGCCGCATACCAGTGCAGTTCATTCGGGTTCATGGGGATAAAAGTAGTGATTTTTGGCAAAACATTTAACCACCGAGGGCACGGAGCATTTCACCGAAGAATACAGATATATCTTTATTGCACTTGTTTATGCCTTTCAAAGCAAAGCGCATTCCTCTAAGCCATAGCCTCTAAGCTTTGCGATCTTCCCAAAGCAAAGCGCCTTAAAATAAAACTCCGCGCAAATACTTAGCTATCTTTGCGTTAAAATTTTTTGGATACCTTATTGTACACCAGAATCCGTTTTCCACGCCTCCCTCTATGTCCTTCAAAGCGCAGCGCTAAACTCTAAACTAAAGCATTAAACTCCGTGGTAAATTTTTTATTCCTTCCATGCATAGCAGTTATAGTAAAATGTCTAATTTTGACTAAGTACAAAAGCAAATGGAATGAAGTATTTGGTAGCTGAACTAACAGTTAAAGCGGTTAAGGCATGGTATGAAAATCTTCAGATTTGTATCATGCTGGAGGATGAAAGGGAGATTCGGTTTCCTGTCCAAAAAAACAATATCCTAAGAGGTGCCTCTGTTGAAGATATCTCGAATATTGAAATAATCAACGGTGGTACTGGTCTGCATTGGCCTATGCTTGATGAAGATTTATCCGTTTTAGGAATCCTTGAAGGTAGATTTGGTAACCAATTACCGTAAAAAGATGATTTTAATCTCGCGAATGTTGTCGATAAACTTAGCGCCCTCAATAAAGCAAAGCGTCTTAAAAATCTCCGCGTCCTTTGCGCAAATACTTAGCGCCCTTCGCGTTAAACCTTTTGGGCATTAAATTGTATAGCAGTATCCGATTTCCACGCCCCCCTCTGTGTCCTTCTTCAAAGCGCAGCGCCTTAAATTTCCCTCCAAAACTCCGTGGTAAAATTTTTGAATATCTCTTGTAGAGCAGAATCAACTTTCCTTCACAAACCACAGCACCAGCACTGCCGCTACCGCTCCAATCCCATAGTAAATAAAATCCCGGGGGTTAAACGAATTCCCGAACAAATAAGCAAACACCTTGTGCTGCGTCAGCTCCACCATAAACGGAAACCGGAACCATTGCACGAACTCGAGCGCGCATGTAGCGCCTGTAGCCAAAATCACCGGCATAACCAGCTTCATCTTCGGAAAAAGAACCGAAAACGCCAGGCTGCCGAACACAACATAAAAAACACCACCGACATGGTTGTTGATCACGACCTGGTGTTCCCCGGTATATACCTTGGTATAAATGCCGCTGATAAACACGAGCGACATGAGGATGATCTTCAGTACGAGTGCGTTCCTCCGGTAAATAAACCGGGTAAACAGGCCAGGCATCCGGGCGATATATTCCCTCGCACCTGTACTGCCAACAACGTCTTCTTTAGGGAATGCAATGTGCCGCTGAGACGGCTCAGCCCTGCTTACAACAGTGGTCTCCCCGGGTTGGGTCTGACCGTTTTCTAACAATGACATAACTTTTTGCCCGATGGTTTTTAACGAGGGATAAAGATAATCCATATCTTTATAGATTTTACAGGTATTTTTATTTAGAACATATTCTTTTTGAAGTTCTATATTCTAACTCCATACCCATGATAGTCATTTCCGTTGTCGGTGCCCGGCCCAATTTCATGAAAATCGCCCCCCTGGTGGCTGCATTTGCCAAACACAATGCTGACCATCCCGACCGGCTTATAAAACATTACCTGGTCCATACCGGGCAGCATTATGATATCCGCTTATCCGAAAATTTTTTCAGTGACCTGAATATACCACTGCCGGATTTCAACCTCGAAGTGGGATCGGGTACCCATGCGGAGCAGGTGGGAAAGACAATGATGGTATTTGAAAAAATCCTGGGGCATATCAAACCCGATTGGGTGATCGTGGTGGGCGATGTAAACGCAACCCTGGCCTGTTCGGTGACCGCCAGGAAGGAAAACATAAAATGCTGCCACATTGAAGCCGGACTCCGGTCGGGCGATATGAGCATGCCCGAAGAAATAAACCGGGTGGTCACCGATCGGTTGTCGGATCTGCTGTTAACGCCGGACCTTCTTTCGTCCGAAAATCTGCGCCGCGAAGGTGTGACGGAGGAGAAGATACGGTTTGTCGGGAACATCATGATCGACACCCTGGAGTTAAACCGCGAAAAGGCATCGGCCCTGGTTCCGGCCGATATCGTTGCCCGCAACCGGATTGCGGATCCCGACACGCCCCCGGCGAATGACCTGTGCGGACCCTATGCGGTGGTAACCCTTCACCGTCATTCCAACGTGGACCGCAAGGAAGTGATGGAGCCCCTGATGAACTTCCTTCTGAATGAAGTAGCCAAAGAGATGCCGGTATTGTGGCCCGTGCATCCCCGTACCATGAAACAGCTGGTGCAGTTCGGGCTCTGGGGAAAAGCCGAAACCACCCCTGACATGATGCTGCTGCACCCCGTAGGATACCTTGAAATGCTGCGCCTGAACATGGGAGCTAAAATCGTGCTGACCGACAGCGGCGGCCTGCAGGAAGAGTGCTGTATCCTGGGCACCCCCTGCCTCACCCTGCGCTGGAACACCGAACGGCCCGTCACCCTGCGCGAACATGGCGGAGCCTCTGTTCTTGTGGGCAATAACGTGGACCGCATACGGGAAGAATTCCGCAAAACCCTTTTCAACCCCATCACCCCCAACCGCCCCGAGCTCTGGGACGGCCACACCGCCGAACGCATCGTCAATCTCTTTGGAGGTGAACTGTACAAGTAATTCACAGAAACTGCAAAACTTTCCCGACTGTATGACTTCTTCTTTCACAATTCTCTTCTCCATCAATCCCAAATAAATTACAATTTTGTATATTTATCCCTCTAAACACGAACGCCATGGATAAAAAAATATCCCCTGTCAACACAAAAACTGAAATCCTGAATGCATATAACGATCTTCTTCAAAAGATCCAGGAAACAAAACAGGATAACCCGAAAACCGAGCAGGAAAAGAAAATTAAAGAAACAACCGTGACAAGTGCCACCAATCTTTCAGACGAAAAAATTATCGGACAGATAAGCACATTGAAATTATCCCTGAATACAACCCTCGATAAGATTGAAGATGACCTCTCGGATGAATATAAGAAATTAAAGGGAATTAGGGAGGCTATCTCTATTGAAGAACAGCGATTAAAAGATTTTTACCAGATCAATGCCGGTGCCGATTCTCTTGCTGCTGTTCTTGCGGCTCAAAAAGTGAAAAAAGAGGAATTCGAAAACGAAATGGCCACAAGACGCGGTGAATTTGACGAAGAAATGAAAATGGAGAAGTTGAATCGGGAAAAAGAAAGCAAATTGTGGGATGAAAAGCGGAAGGAACAGGACGAAAACCTGAAAAAGCAGCGTACCCGCGAAGAGGAAGAATTCCAATATAACATACAACTGACACGTAAAAAGGAAAAGGATCAGTATGAGCAGAAAAAGAATTTGCTTGAAAAGGAACTTACTGAAAAAAGAATCTCTTTTGAAAATGAAATAAATGCCAGGGAGCAAGCTGTAGCGGCGGTTGAAAAGGAATTGTCGGAACTAAGGCAGAAGTCAGAGAAATATCCGGCCGATCTGGAAAAATCGATACAGGCAGCCATAAAGGAAACCACTAACCAATTGGATAAGGATCATAAATTCGATAAACAGCTGCTCCTGAAGGAACATGAAGGTGAAATTAAATTGAAGAATCAACAGCTTGAATCTTTGCAGTTGAGAATAAAAGATATGGAAACCCAGCTGAAACAAGCCTATGCCAAAGCCGAGAATGCAGAAAGCAATACGAAGGAAATAACTTTAAAAGCCATCCAGAGTTCGGGCCAGATCAAATTCATTGAAAAAGAAGACGGCAGGAGAAAAGGAGAGGAGTAGTTTTGGCATTGTTATAAACTAAAGTTATAGCTAACTTTGATAATACCAATTGATCCAATTCTTTTTGGAACTGAACATGAATTGTATTTTTTCAAGGCATGCTATTGAACAAGCGGGAATCAGGGATATACCGGAAAGTTTAATAAAAGAAGTTGTTGAAAATCCAGGGAGAATAATTGAATACGATGAATGTCTAATGATTTATCAATCAACGATAAAATTAGAGAAACCTTATTTATTGAGAGTTTTTATAAATACCTGTAAGGATCCTCATGTTATTATTACAGTTTATAAAACATCTAAAATTGATAAGTACCATGAAAGTTAAATATGATAAAGAAAATGATATACTATATATCAAATTCTCTGAAGCTCAGGTAAGTGAAAGTGATGAAGGAAGAAAAGGAATAATTCTCGATTATGATGCCTTGGGCAATATCACCGGAATTGAGATTATAAATGCCTCCAAAAGCATTGTGCATCCTTCTAAGCTCGAATACGAAGTTGCCTGACCTGACAACTGCAAAACTGCACTGCAAAACTGCAAAACTGCAAAACTGCAAAACTGCATGACTGCACGACTGCACGACTAGCCTTTCCCTATGCCCGCCCACCTGTTCGACAGTCCCGCCAACCCCTGAATGAGTTTTACCACCCTCCACGAAGTATCCGTTATGGAGTAATCGGCAACATTGTTATTGTATGTACGAACCTTGTGCTCGGCAATGGCAATGTCAATGCTGTTCAATACGGCTCTTTGATCGAAACCGGTAAGGATGATGGTTCCTGCATCCTGCGCCTCGGGGCGCTCCATGGAGTTACGCAGGGATATCGCCGGAAATCCCAGGATGGCGGATTCCTCGCTGATGGTACCGCTGTCGCTGATGGCACACAACGCATTCATTTGCAGGTGCACATAATCCGTAAATCCAAAGGGTTTCATAAAATGAATGCGTTCATCGGATTTGTGATCCGCAAGGGCTTCCATCTTTTTCCGGGTGCGGGGATGTGTGGAAACGATCACGGGCACCTTGTACTTTTCGGAGAGTCGGTTTAGTATGTCCAGGATTTTTTTAAGATTTTCAGGATTATCGACATTTTCTTCCCGGTGTGTGCTTACAATGAAATAGTGACGAGGGACGAGGGACAAGGGACCAGTATGTTCAGTGCCTTTAGATTTAGAACCTGGAATATTGAAAATATCGTTTAATATTGTTGAAGCCTCTATTTTGGTTTTATAATAATCCAGCACCTCTTTCATGGGAGAGCCGGTGAGGTAGATACGCCGGTGCGGGAGTCCTTCGGACAGAAGATGACGGCGGGCATGTTCTGTATACACCAGGTTATAATCAGCAATGTGATCGATGATGCGCCGGTTCGTCTCTTCGGGCACATTTTCGTCAAAACACCGGTTTCCGGCTTCCATATGGAAAATGGGAATATGAAGGCGTTTGGCCATATAAGCCGCCAGGCAGGAATTTGTATCTCCCAGCACAACCAGCGCATCCGGTTTTTCATCTTTAAGGACAGCCTCTGATTTTCGGATAATATCGCCAACCGAAGCACCCAGGGAGGAAGTGTCGACATTCAGAAAATGATCCGGCTTCCGGATCTCCAGGTCCTTGAAGAATATCTCGTTCAGCTCGTAATCATAATTCTGACCGGTATGCACAAGGATATGATTCGTGAACTCATCCAGCCTGGCCATTACCCGTGACAGGCGAATAATTTCAGGGCGTGTTCCCAGTATGGTAACAACTTTTAATTTAGGTATAGTCATTTTTATAGTTAATAGTACCTTTTAAAACCTCTCCCTACTCCAAACTCTCATGTAACAAAATTCTAAATGGCTGAAGTAAAGCCTCAAAAACAGGGTCGCTAATCTCTGCGTCCTCATAAAAGCAAAGCGCCTCAAAATACAACTTTGCGAATTTTGCGTATTCCTTTGTGGCCTTAGCGTTAAAACTTTTACACAATCTCTGCAAAGCAATAAAATCCAAAATTCTCTCGCAGATTCCGCAGATTTCGCAGATGAATGCTCGCTTTGCTCGCATTTTCCATTTCAGTTATTTATTTTGGGGCAAAATTAATAAATGCTGAGGGACTCCCTACTCCCTACTTCATACTCACCTATCCCCTCTCATTCCACATCTTCATAATAAGTATCCGGATCCTCCTTATCAAAGAATTCATTAATCCAGAATATCGTATACAACTCCTCCGTCCCCGTATTCGTAATATTGTGCGTATACCAAACCGGCATATCCACATATCCCGGCTGGCTCCCATCCAGGTCAAAATTCATTACCTCCCGGGTACCAATCCTCCTCAATTGTATCCTTGCTTTCCCCTTGATCACCGCAAACCGTTCAATCTTCCGGGTATGAAAATGATTGCCCCGGGTGATGCCGGGTTTCGTGGTGGAAAAAGATACCTGTCCCCCGAGTTCTGTTTTAATAGTCTCAACGAAGGATCCCGCGTTCATCCGTATTCATTGTCAGTTTTACGGGGAAATGACCGGCAATATCCATATAACAGCGGAAGGTATTGAACAGGTTGATTTCGAAACGGTCTTTTAGTTCCGGGAATAATCCTTTTTCAAAATAAGTCGTTCTGAAAGCATTCAGCAGTTCCAGGATTTCCGAGACTTTATGCTCCGAGGTGTGCGGAACGGAAAGACGGGGCGAGGGAGTGACAGAAAGGTGAGGGGAACGGGTGATCAGATCATAGATCAGTTGCACCAGTTCCCCAATGTAGATCAGTTTTAAAGGGGCGTCCACTTCAATGCGGGGTTGTTCCCCGTGCGTCAGCTGGTGGCTGAAAGTGGCCACAACGGAATTGTAATAGGGATTTCCGAAAGGTCCGAATACATTGGGAATAACAAGTCCCGTGAAAAGTGCATTATTTCTTTCCGCCCAGTTAGTCAACAGCTCCCGGCCTTCCCTTTTCGACTGTCCAAAGACATTATCCCTTTCCTCCTGTGTTGAAGAGGAAAAGAGTACATGCGGCTTTGAACCGGTTGTTTCAAGGGCATCAATCAGCTGCTTTACAAGGCGAAGATTGGTTTCATAGATTTCCTTCGGATCATTGTGACGATTGAGAGCAGCCAGGTGGATAATGACATCACACTGGCGTACGAAATTTTCGAGAAGGTTATTGTCCGCGAAGTAACGGTCTTCGAAAGGAATGCGGTTCACTTCTTCCTTTTGCAGACCAAAAAAGTTAAACAGATGTGTCCCGATAAAACCCGCCTGACCCGTTATTCCTACCTTAATCATGGTATTTAATTTTGTCTACAAAATAACTTTCCACCTTTCCACCCTTCCACCCTTCCACCCTTCCTCACGGCTCATAAGCAGCAACGGGCTTCTCTTTCAACACATCCTCCCGTATCGAACGCAATCTTAAAAGCAATTGTTTGGTTCCTTCCACATCAAGGCGCGCAGTATTATGGGAGGTATATTCACCCGAAAAAGAAACCTTCGATTCGCCTTCGGTGAAAAACTTGTTATAGTTCAGGTCGCGGGTATCGGCAGGGATCCGGTAATAATTGCCCTCATCGACAGCCTTTACCATTTCTTCCCGGTTGACCAGCGTTTCATACAATTTTTCCCCGTGGCGGGTGCCGATGATATTCACCGGGACATCCGACTTGTAGAGTTCCTTTAAAGCCTGTGCCAGGTCGGCAATGGTGGAGGCAGGGGATTTTTGAACGAAAATATCCCCGTTGTTGCCATGTGAAAAAGCAAACAATACAAGTTCCACGGCATCTTCAAGGGTCATCATGAAGCGGGTCATTTCCGGATCGGTGATGGTTATAGGCTGATTCGTTTTTATCTGGTTAACAAACAACGGTATCACGGAACCGCGGGAAGCCATAACATTTCCATAGCGGGTACCGCTCAATACAATTTCGCGTCCCTTCAGCTGCCTGGATTTTGCTACCATCACCTTTTCGCTCAAAGCTTTCGACATGCCCATGGCATTGATGGGATAGACCGCCTTATCCGTGCTTAAGACGATTGCCCTTTTCACGTTATGACGTATGGCCGCGTTCAGTACATTTTCACATCCCAATACATTGGTCATGACAGCTTCTGTAGGAAAGAACTCACACGAAGGCACCTGTTTAAGTGCGGCAGCCTGGAAGACATAATCCACCCCCTGCATGGCATTTTCAATGCTTTGCCTGTTCCGCACATCGCCGATGAAATATTTGATTTTCGGGTTTTTATAAAATTGCCGCATATCATCCTGTTTCTTCTCATCGCGGCTGAAGATCCGGATCTCCGAGATATCGGTATCCAGGAACCGCCGAAGGACGGCATTCCCGAAAGAGCCTGTACCTCCGGTAATTAAAAGGGTTTTGTGATTAAAGTCCATTTTTTTAGAATAAGGTAAGTTGCCTGGTAAGGTGAACTAATAAAGTGTATATAACAAAAGTAGAAAAACTTTGCAGAAAATGAAGCGAAAGCACGAAAAGGAACTCCCAAAATGTTACCCGAGTAGCATATCCATCGCCGACATAGTTCATTTCTCGCATTGATCCAAATCAATCCCAATTTTAAAATTTCAACTACCCAAACCTCTATCTTTCGCCCCTTGATATTAAGACAAATTTTCTTTTTTAATTACGGATGTTACCCATGAACAACACATATACAAGCGAGCAGGCAATCAGCGCTCCCAAGGCACAATTAAAGAACCTCACAACCACAGAATATTCTTTTCAGGAAAAACAGACAGCTACACTTCCCGGTTTCCTTTCACCCGGTTTTGTCAAATTTTTCCTTCTCTTTCCGGTATTATTAACAGCCGTATATGCCAAATCCTATACAGGCGAGTACCAGCTGCTCATCAACAATCACGTGGTTGGTGTTTTTTATGTCCTCTTTGGAAGTCTGTTTATTTCCACTGTTTTTCAACGGATGAAATTTTGGAAAGCTGTAATATTCTCCTTTACACTCATTAGTATTCTCGAAGTGGTTCAGCTTTTCCGCCTTCCTTATATGATTGATCTAACCCAGCGAAGTTTCTTCAGTTTTCTCTTCGGCACCACATTCGATCCGGGTGATTTTATCTTTTATGGAATCGGTGCTGTCCTGGGACTACTTTTTCTTTGGCTTCTTGACTCCAGCAAATGGCAGAAATACACGGAAGTGTACTAGTCAAATCCTTGCAAACTATTTAACTTGATCAATACGATTCTCTTTCGCATAAAGATGGATCTTGCTTTTTTTCATTCATATTTCATAATTCATCATTCATAATTCATCTTTGCGTTTTATCTTTGGTGACCGAAATCATTTCCTTCCCCGAAATATATTCCACCAAATAATCCCTGCCCTTTTATTAAATTAGCCAGCACAAATTTTATACTGACTCACCAGGCAATGGGACTGAGGAGGCGG